>OY969796.1:0-4153430 GCA_963703155.1 uncultured Chloroflexia bacterium
TGGAGCAGCCCGTCGCGCAATTCGGACACGCCGAGCCGAATCGAGGATGGAACGGGCGTGCGGCGATGCGCCGGATGGGCGTCCAGGGTGGCCACTGGTGCGCGGACGCAACAGTTCGACTCGTGATTCGCGAATTTGGCTACATCTCGCTCGTCGCGCGCTCTGGCGTAGCAAGGCGAAGCATTGCATCATGCGGTTCCCCGAGCGGGGAGAGAAGCTCGGGACCAAAGAGGCAGAACCCTGTGGCCACGTGCGTCCGCCTGATTGAGTGCGCCGCTTTCCGCCACCTCGCACGGGGCGGAAGCCGATGATCGCTGCCCGGACACTCGGGTACATCGCCCGTGAGGGCATCCGCCGCGCCGCTTTCGAGATGGGAGCGCGGCATTTGCTGGCGCTCGACCTCGCGGCCACCGTCTTCGGCATCTACACCGCGGTCACCCTTCGGTTCGACGGACGGCCCGGGGTGGAGCTGCTGGTTGGCCTGATGCCCGGCATTCTTCTGCCGCTCGCCACGCGGCCGCTCGTCAACTGGCAGCTCGGGCTGTACCGCCGACTGTGGCGGTACGCCAGCGCCAGGGACATGGTCCGCGTGTTCCAGGCGTGCCTCGCCGCGACGCTGCTCGCGATGGTCGTCTTCTACGGCCTGCTCCTGCCGCTGCACGTGCCCGGCAGCGACGGCTTCCCGCGGTCCTTCTGGGCCATCGAACTGCTCCTCGCGCTGGCGCTCCAGGGCGGCGGCCGGTTCCTCGTCCGGATCGTGTCGGACACCCTGCCCAGCCGACCGGCCACCGCCACGGGCGCGGGCCACGTCACCCCGGCCCTCCTGTATGGGGCGGGTCGGATCGGCGATCAGATGGCGAGGTCCGCGCTGCGGGAGCCGAATGCCGGCGTTCGCCCGGTGGGCTTCTTGGACGACAGCCCCCTGTTGCGCGGCCAGAACACGGCCGGCCTACGGGTGTTCGGTGGCCTCGACCAGCTCAAGGCGGCAGTCGAGCGCACCGGTGCGCGGGCGATCCTGATCACGATGCCCAGCGCCCCGGGTGAGCGCGTCCGCGAGATCGTCGACGCCGCCGAGGCGCTCCGCCTCGAGGTCCGGACGGTGCCGCCGCTCCATGAGCTGCTGGACGGCTCGATCGACGCCTACCGGCTCCGCCGAGTGCGGGTCGAGGACCTGCTCAGCCGCCCCGTCTCCGATGAGCACGCCCCGGGTGTGGCCGCGCTCATCAGTGGCGCCACGGTCATGGTCACCGGCGCGGGCGGGTCCATCGGCTCCGAGCTGGCCCGCCAGGTCTACTCGCTGAACCCCGCCAGGATCATCCTCGTCGACCGTGCCGAGAGCCCCCTCTACACCATCCAGCGCGAGCTGGAGATCCGCGGCTTCCACGCCCGGGGCCACGGCGAGGTCATCGCCCACCTGGGCAACGTGGCCAGCCGAGCCGCCATGGCCAAGCTGGTCCGAGACACCAAGCCGGACGTGATCCTCCACGCCGCGGCCTACAAGCACGTTCCGATGATGGAGGACTACCCGTCCGAGGGGGTCCACGTGAACATCGGCGGAACGATGGCGATGCTCGACGCGGCGCGTGGCGCCGGCGTCCGCCACTTCGTCCTGGTGTCCACGGACAAGGCGGTCGAGCCGTCGAGTGTGATGGGCGCCACCAAGCGCGTGGCCGAGGCGCTGGTCACCGCGACGGCGGCCGAGACCGGCCACCGGTACCTCGCGGTCCGCTTCGGCAACGTCCTCGGCTCTGCGGGGTCCGTGCTGCCGATCTTCATGGACCAGCTGGAGCACGGGCAGGCGCTGACCGTGACCCACCCGGAGATGACCCGCTTCTTCATGACCATCGCCGAGGCGTCGTGGCTGATCCTCGACGCCGCCGCCGTGGGCGGCCCCGGCGACCTGTTCGTGCTCGACATGGGCAAGCCGGTCCGGATCATGGACCTCGCGGAGGACCTGGTCCGGCTGTCCGGCCGTCCGCCAGGCTCGGTGCCGATCCAGATCACCGGCCTGCGCCCCGGCGAGAAGCTCCACGAGCGCCTGTTCTACGACAGCGAGCACGCCACGCCCACCGCGGTGCCCAAGCTCCTGCGCACGAGTGTCGAGGCGCACCCGCCCGGCGTCAACGAGGACGCCCAGTCGATCCTCGCCCTGGCGACGGGGAGCCACGACGGCGCCCTGCGCGACCGGCTCTTCAGCGTGGTCGAGTCGCTCGCGGGCCCGCGCTTCCCGCTTGACGACCAGGTGGCGCCGACTCTGAGCAAGCCCGTCGAGGCGGTGGACCACATACCTCAGGCCGCCCCGTCGAGCGGCCTCAGGGCGGTCTCTGCGGGCCCCGGAGATTGAGCGTGCGTTGTCAGCCGGGTCCGCCACGTCGGTCCAGCGCCGATCGCCCATCGCGTGCTCGCCAGGACGTTGGCGCCGAGGACGACCAGCCGGGCCACCTCGTGTCCATGACGGGGTGAAGAAGTCGAGGTGGACGCGGTTCTTGAGCAGCTTGGCCTCGGTTACCGGGTAGAACAGCAGCGTGATGTGGAAAGCCCTCGCCTGACGGCGGCACCAGCGCAACGTACTGCTCGTTGACCTCCAGCCTGTAGTAGCCGAGGGCGTCGCGCCAGAAGTCCACGACCGCGTTGTGGTCGGCGCAGTCCATCACCACCTCGCCCACCTGCAGCGTCATCCGCCGCGCGCGGTGCCCTCAGCGATGCCTAGGAACCGCTCGACCAGCTGCCGACGCCAGGCCTCGCGCACCAGCACGGTCCAGGCAATGACCGCCACGGCCACGAGGCCCACGTCGCGCGGCGTCGGCAGCCCGAACGAGAAGAAGTCGCGCGCGGTCCCCGAGACGATGGTCGCCACGAAGACGACCGCCAGGACGATCGCGAGGATCGCCGGACGACGATCTGCGGTCAGCGGCTCGGCCACGGCGAACCACGGCGTCGGCGGCTCCACGAACAGGATCAGGATCAGCCCCGCGAACACGAGGAACGCGGTCAGCGCGGTCCGCGCGTTGTCGAGCGCGACGACGAAGCCCTCGCCGTTGGGGCCCGAGGCGCCAGCGAGGAAGAGCGAGCCGTTCAGGACCAGGAGCCCGGCGAGGCTCGACACGATGGCCGCCGGCCCCACGAATGTCGCCAGGGTGCGGGTCAGCGAGGCGCGGAGGCGACGGCCCGGCGCCGCCCAGAGCGCGAGCAGCACGCTCGGGATGCCCACCGTGAAGATGGTGAGCGCCGAGGCGTTGCGCAGCTCGATCGGGAACGCGACCACCACCAGCGACGAGATCACCACGAGGCCGACGGTCGCGATGCGGGTCAGGAACAGCTTGAGGATGTCCTGCATCCCGTTGAGGATCCGCTGGCCCTCCTCCACCGCCTGGGCGACAGCTGCGAACGAGTCCTGCATGAGCACCAGATCGGCCACGCCTCGGGTTGCCTGCGTGCCGCTGCCCATCGCGATCGCGAGGTTCGCCTTCTTGAGCGAGAGCACGTCGTTCACGCCGTCGCCGATCATCGCGACGTAGTGGCCGCGGGCGCGGAACGCGTCCACCAGGCGCTCCTTCTGGGCCGGCGTGATCCGGCCGAACACGGTCGTCGCCTCGGCGAGGACGCCCAGCTGGGCGTCGTCGAGCGCGTCGATGTCCGCGCCCGACACGAAGGTCGCGTCCTCGATCCCCGCCTGGCGCGCGAGCGCCACCACGGTCTCCGGGTCGTCGCCCGAGATGATCTTGACCCGGACGTCGTTCGCCCGGAAGGAGGCCAGCGTCGTCGCCGCCTGGTCACGAAGCTCGTCACGGAGAGCCACCAGCCCGAGTGCCCGCATTCCCGCCGGGAGCGTGGCCGACGCGTCGTCCGCCGCCGGGGGCAGGGCCGATGCGTCGGGGTGCGTCGCGACCAGCAGCACGCGCAGGCCCTGAGCGGTCAGCGTGGAGAGCTCCTCGCGGACCGCGTCCCAACCCGCGGCGTCGACGGCGCCTTCGGGCTCGCCGTCGGCCGCTCCTGTGCCGGCCAAGTACCGGCGCAGGAACTGGGGCGCGCCCAGCGCCACGATCCCCACCCGCCGGCCATCGCCTGCGCCCGCGTCCGCGAAGGCCACGGCGCTCCACTTGCGGGCCGACGAGAACGGCACCTCGCCGGCCAGCGGCCGGGGCGTGGCGGGCCAGCGGGCCGCGATCGCGTCGCTCGTCGTGTTGCCCGCCGTGGCCGATGCCGCCAGCGCCGCCAGCGCGTCGATCACCTCGTCCTCGCCGACGTCGCCCAGCGGGACCACGCGGTCCACCTGGAGGCGGTTCGCCGTGAGCGTCCCGGTCTTGTCGAGGCAGAGCACGTCCACGTGCGAGAGGCTCTCGATGGCATTCGCCTGCTGCACCAGGGCCCCGAATCGGAGGATCCGGATCGCGCCCAGGGCGTACGCCACCGCGATCGAGACGAAGAGGCCGTTCGGGACGAGGCCGGCCAGCAGGGTCGCGTCCGCGACGACCTCCCCCGGGTGGGTCGCCTGGACCAGGCCGCGGATGGCCAGCAGGATCTCGAGGTACACCACGATCCCCAGAACGACGCGCACGACCAGGTTGACCTCGCCCTGGAGCGGCGTGACGATCCGCCGGAAGGATCGGGCGCCGATGGTGATCTGGTTCGCGAAGCTCGCGCTCGCCACCTTCTCGACGACGTAGCGCGCGGTGCCGGTGGTCGCGAAGCTGCCGCTGAACACCTCGTCGCCCGCCCGCTTCGCGACCACCTCGCTCTCGCCCGTGAGCTGGGACTCGTCCACGCCCACGCTGCCGCTCGCGAGCCGCCCGTCAAGCACCACCTGGTCGCCCGCCCGCAGCTCCACGAGGTCGCCGAGGACCAGGTCGTCGGGCGGCAGCTCGATGGTGTCGCCGTCCCGGATCGTCGTGGCCGTGGGCCGGGTCAGCAGCGCGATCCGGTCGAGCGTCCGCTTCGCGCGGATCTCCTGGACGATGCCCACCACGATGTTGACCGAGATGACCGCGAGCGACACCACCGCGTCCGTGGGACGCCCGACGAGCACGAGCGCGATCCCGAGCAGGAACAGGATGTTGTTGACGAAGGTGAACGTGTTCTCGCGCAGGATCTGGCGGTAGGTGCGCGTCGTCGGCGGGAGGGCGACATTGCCCAGCCCTGCCTCGCGACGCTGCCTGGCCTCGATGGCGGAGAGGCCTGTGGCGGGCGTGGCATGCAGATCCGCATGGGCGGCGAGCGTGCCCGGCTGGGGCCTGGGGGTGGTCATGGCGCGGCGAGCATACGCGGATGAGACGTGCGCCCGGGCTCAGCGTTGCTGCGGCTTGTCAGCCGCGGCCGAGCACCGTGACCGAACCGGTCAGCGCGTTCACCTGGACCTTGGCGTAGAAGCCGTCGGTGCGGGTCAGGTCGATCTCGTACACCAGGACCTGTGCGCCGGCGGCGTCGAAGTCGATCGCGAGGTCGGTCGCGGTCACGTTCGCGCCCGGATCCGCCTCCTCCGCGCGGGCGGCGGCGACCGCCTCGCCCACGGTCAGCCTCGGCGCAGGCGGCGTCACGAACGGGCGGGTGAACAGCACGAACGCGAACACGGCGCCGGTCGCCGGGTCGATCGACACGTCCACGCGGTGCGGGATGCGGGCGCCGTTGACGCGGCCCTGGTAGTCCACCTCGTACTCCTGGCTCGAGCCGTGGTCGAGCAGGGTGGCAGTTGGCGTCATGCCGCTCGTCGCGACACCGTGGGCCGCCAGCCACGCTGCAGCCGCATCCAGCGCCTCGTCCTTGGCGATCGTGACCGTCCGCGAGGTGGGCATCGCGGCATTGTCGAGGAACATCCTCACCTCGCCCGTCGCCTCGTCCACCTCGGCCATGATGTCCTCGGACTGGACGCGGTATGAGCGGCCCGATGGCACCGTGTCGGACTCGGTGACGTGGAGGCCGGTCACCCGCGGGGCGAACGCCTGGACCGCCGCGATCGCCTGCGCCTCCGTGATCGCCGGCGCCTGCGACGCCGGGCTGGGGGTCACCTCGAGCGCGGCACTCCCGCTCGGCGCCGAGGTTTGTCCGCTCGTGGCGGGTGGAGACCACGATCCGGTCGTGGGGGGCGTGGCGAGGTCCGGGCTCCCCGTCGCGGCTGGCGTCGTCGCCAGCTGCGGACCGCCGATCCCCGTGCAGCCGCCGACGAGCAGCGCGACGCAGATCACCCACGGCGTGACCGTGGTCCGAGCGACGCTGTGCCGATGTCCCATCGCGCCCCCATTCTGGTCTGGGCGATCGTGCGGCAGCCCGCTCTCCCTCCCAAGGGCCATACAGGCCGGACTTCGCCGCGCCGGGACGCATGCTAGACGCCGATGGTCCTGTGATGCTCCCGAGTCGGAAGGTAGATGTCTCCCATGTCGATGGTAGACTGGAACCATGGGTTTGAATATCAAGAACGCCGAGACCGAGCGACTGGTCCGCGAGCTCGCTGGCGAACTCCACGTGTCCCTGACCGCTGCCGTCACGGACGCCGTCGAGGCGCGTCTGGCGGAGGTGCGCCAGAGCCAGCCCGCCATCGAACAGGAGGCTCAGCGGCTGCTCAGGATCTGGGGCGAGTTCGGCGATCGACTGGGTCATGACTATCTCTCTCAGGACTGGGACGCGCTGCTCTACGACGAGAAGGGGCTCCCGAGGTGATCATCGACACCTCGATCGTGGTGGCCCTCCTCCTCCGCGAACCGGAGGCCGCGTCCTACGTGATGCTGATGGCGCAGGCCCCGGCCCGGCGCCTGTCGGCGGCCGGCTACGTGGAGCTCGGAGCGGTGATCGACGGCCGCCGGGACCCGGCCACCTCTGGCGCATTGGATGCCATCCTCGCCTCGTCAAGGATCGAGGTCGTTGCCTTCACGGCCAGCCAGGCGCGGATCGCCCGAGACGCGTACCAGCGGTTCGGTCGCGGATCCGGACACCCGGCGCGACTCAACATGGGCGACTGCTTTGCCTACGCGCTCGCCCGCGAGCTTGGTGAGCCGCTCCTGTTCAAGGGCAACGACTTCGCCCTCACCGACATCGAGCTGATCACCGAGCCCGACCGCCACAAGCGCCTGAGCGAGCTCGTCGCCGCGTACGGGATGAGCGCCTCCTGACGGGCTGGCGGCAGGCGAGGCGCTAGCGCCAGGCGGGCCGCGCCACGTCCGGGTAGAGGCGGACCCGACGATACGGCTCTCGGCCGCGCGAGCGCGAGACCAGGTTCGCGCGCTCAGCCATCTGGTGCTGGAGCCGACGGATGTACGCGTTCTGGGGCGCCAGCTCGATTGGCTCCTGCTGCTTGATCACGAGCGTGATCGCCTGCTCGGTCTCGCGCAGAGCGGCCTCGCGCGGGTCGATCTCGAGCGCGAACACCGACGTGAGGCTCGCCTGCATCTGCGCGATCGTGTTGGCCTTGAGGACGTAGATCGGCATGCCCCGGTCCTCGGCATCGCGCACGGCGGCCGGCTTCTGGCGGTACTCCGAGCGGAGTGTCATCACCACGTCGGCCTCCTCGGCGTCGCGCGCAATGACGACGGGCAGCTCGAGGTCCTTGATGGCCTGCTCCAGCCGGCGGCGGCTGATCCCGTGCGGGAAGACGCGCAGCGTCGGCAGCGTGCCCACCTCGACGGACCGCGCGGCCGAGCCGAGCGCCGACTCGTCGTCGTCCTCCTCGCCGTCCCAGCCCACCTCGCCCGGGACCATGCGCGCGATCCGCTCCTCCTCCTTGGCCTCGAGCTCCGCGGCGTTGACCGGCCGTGTGCCCTCGTCCTCGTGCAGCGCGTTGAGGGCGCGCGCCGCCTCGGCCCGCCACGCACGCTGGCGCTCGAGCTCGCGGGCGTCGCGGGCGCGGACGTCGACCACGGGCGCCGGCGCGATGCCCGGGGCCTCGGAGCGCTCGACAGGCCCGCGATCGGCGATCTCGCCCGCCACGAACGCGGCCTCGGGCTGCACCGCGAAGTGCTCCCCGGGCATGACGGTCAGACCCGGTCGGTCGCCCTCCGGGCCGCGGGCCCCGCGTTCGGATCCGCGCTCGCCGCCGGAAGCACCGCCGCGGCTGGCGCGCCAGCCGCCTGACTGCCCGGGCCGGAACCCGGGGCGTGCGGGCAGCCGCTCCTCGCCGCCGGGGAACCCCGTGCGGTAGGTGGATGCGCCGCGCCAGCCGGGATCGCGCCCCCAGGCGCTGGCGCCCGCCCCGGTCAGGCCGCTGAAGCGGTCACCCGATGCGACGTCGCGCGCCGTGGGCTTGGGCCGCGACTGCGATCGGTGCACGCCCTCCTCGTCGCGCCAGCGCAGCTCGGGCGCCACCGGGTCGCCGAGCAGCATCGCGTCCACCGTCGCGGCGACGTCGCTGTGGGCCAGCACGCGCTCCCGGTCCTGGATCTCCACGATCACGTCGAACGTGGGCGGCGCCTTGCGCTCGAGGACCGACTTCTGGGAGCGGCGGCGGCGAGCCTCCTCGTCGCCCAGGGTCACGCTCTGGATCCCGCCGATCAGGTCCGACAGGGTGGGGTTGAGCATGAGGTTGTCGAGGTTGTTGCCGTGGGCCGTGCCGATCAGCTGCACGCCGCGCTCGGCGATCGTCCGGGCGGCCTGCGCCTCGAGCTCGGTGCCGATCTCGTCGATGACGATGACCTCGGGCATGTGGTTCTCCACCGCCTCGATCATCACCTCGTGCTGGAGCGATGGCGTCCGCACCTGCATGCGGCGCGCCTTGCCGATCGCCGGGTGCGGGATGTCGCCGTCGCCCGCGATCTCGTTCGACGTGTCCACCACGACCACGCGCTTGCGCTGCTCCTCGGCCAGCACCCTGGCGGCCTCGCGGAGCATGGTCGTCTTGCCGATGCCCGGGCGGCCCATGATGAGGATCGACTTCCCGCTCTCAACGAAGTCCGAGATGATCTCGATCGTCCCGTAGACGGCCCGGCCGATGCGGCAGGTGAGCCCGACGATCTTCCCGTTGCGGTTGCGGATGGCGCTGATCCGGTGGAGCGTCCGCTCGATCCCCGCCCGGTTGTCGTCGCCGAAGCTCCCGATGTGCTCGACGACGAAGGCGATGTCGGCCTCGGTGATCTCGCGCTCCAGCAGCGTCACCTCGGAGCCGGGGTAGCGCGCCTCCGGCCGCCGTCCCAGGTCGAGGACGACCTCGATCAGGGTCTCCCGGTCGGGCAGCCCGTTGAGGGCGCTCACGATCTCCGGCGGCAGTGCCGCCAGCAGGACGGCGAGGTCGTCGGTCGCTTCGCGCTGGCGAGCCTGGTCTCCCACGGTGGGACCTCCTGCTTTCGCGGTCACCGGACGCCGGCCGGCACGAGGCGCGGCTCAGCGACACGGACTAGGGTCTCCTTCATGAGGAGCGTGACAGTGGCGACGTCCTCGAAGCCCTCCTCCTCCAGTCTCCGATCGAGCGGTGATTCGTAGGTGCGCACGGGTGCGATGACCCCCTCCCGGCGAAGCGTCCCCTTGTCGGCCCGTTCCGCGATGACGCCCAGCGCGAAGCGCGCCATCGGCGCCGCGTCCGCCTCCGGCCGGGCGATGAGCTTGAGGTAGTGCGGCTGGTCCTCCTTGGCGACGCCAATCTGGAGGAAGGCGTCCAGCTGGGTGCCGTCGCGCCCGCCGCCCGCCGATTCGAGCACGTAGGTGTAGACGTCGGCGAAGCGCAGGATCGGAACGAGCGAGCTGCGCGGGACCCGCCAGTCGCGGCCCTGGCGCTCGAAGTCCGCGATCCGAACGCACTCGAGGCGCTGGACCGGCGCGGGCGTCACGGCCGCGTACAGCCGCGACAGCGCCACGGCGTCGAGCGGCGTGCTGGGGCGGATCCGGGCCGCGCGGGCCTCCGCCTCGGTCCACGGGACCGGCAGCGCGGCGGACGGCTGGCGGAACAGGATCCGCTCGTCGCCGTAGCGCACGAAGCCCGCCTGCATGAACAGCTCCACGTTGTCGTCCGCATCGGCGCAGGCGACGTGGAAGCGCGTGGCCCCGCGCTTGGCGCCGTCCCGCATCAGGTGCTGCACGAGCCGGAAGCGCACATCACCGGCGTCGGGGCCGCCGACCGCGTCGAGCTCCACCACCGTCCACTCGTCGCGGCTCGAATCGCGCTCCACGCGCAGGAGCCCCGCGATGTGGCCGTCGCGCTCGTAGACGTACAGCGCGTCGTGCGGCTGGAAGGCGCCCAGCGGCAGGCGGAACAGGCTGAAGACGCCAATCGGCGGGCCGCTCACGGGCAGCCCGAGCGAGCGCGTCGCCTCCGCCTCGCCCTGCGCCCGGCGAGAGAGCTCGCCCAGGGCGGCCAGGTCGGTCAGGCGCGCCGACCGAACCTTGCTGGTGCTGCGGGCCACGATCGGATCACCGTCCATGCTGCGAACGGCGGGTTGGATACTGGCGCCGCCCCACGCCCTCGCCCGGGTCGGCGTGCTCCGAGGCCATCGTGACGACGAGGCGGTGGAAGCGCGTCTCCCCGGCAAGCTCGGGGTGGAACGACGTGGCGATGACGTTGCGCTGGCGGACCGCCACGATCCGACCGTCGGGCAGGCTGGCCATCACGTCCACGCCCGGTCCCACGCCCGAGATGACCGGGGCGCGAATGAACACGGCGTGGACGGGCGTGTCGCCCAAGAGCGGCACGTCGAGCTCGGTCTCGAACGAGTCCAGCTGCCGGCCGAAGGCATTGCGCTCCACGGTCACGTCGAGCAGCGGCAGGACGGGCGCCTCGCCGCCCACGATCTCGCGCGAGAGCACGATCATCCCGGCGCAGGTGCCGAAGATCGGCGCGCCGCTCGACGCCAGGTCGAGGATCGGCTGGGCCAGCCCCCACCGGGCGATGAGCCGGCGCATCGTCGTGCTCTCGCCGCCCGGGATGATGAGCCCCTCCACGTCGTCGAGATGGCTCGGCAGGCGCACCTCCACCGGCTCCGCGCCAATGGCGCGCAGCGTGGCCACGTGTTCAGCGAAGGCCCCCTGGAGGGCCAGGACTCCGATCCGCATCGTCATCGCGCCGGCTCCCGCCGACCCGTCCGGCCTACCAGCCGCGGACCGCCATGCGCTCCTGCTCCGGGATGGCCTCGAGCGCGATGCCCCGCATCGGTGCGCCAAGGCCCTTGCTGACCTCGGCGAGGATCTTGGCGTCAGTGAAGTGCGTGGTGGCCTGGACGATGGCGTTCGCCATGCGGGCCGGGTCCTCGCTCTTGAAGATCCCCGAGCCCACGAACACGCCCTCGGCGCCCAGCTGCATCACGAGCGCCGCGTCGGCGGGCGTCGAGATCCCGCCGGCCACGAAGTTCACGACGGGGAGCCTGCCCTCGGCCGCCACCTGCTTGACCAGCTCGTAGGGGGCGCCCAGCTCCTTGGCCGCGACGAACAGCTCGTCCTCGCGCATGCCCTGCAGTCGGCGGATCTCGGCCAGCACGTCGCGCAGCTGGCGGACCGCCTCGACGATGTTGCCCGTGCCGGCCTCGCCCTTGGTCCGGATCATCGCCGCGCCCTCGCCGATCCGGCGCAGCGCCTCGCCGACGTTCCGGCAGCCGCAGACGAACGGGACCTTGAAGGCGTGCTTGTCGATGTGGTTGCGCTCGTCGGCCGGGGTGAGGACCTCGGACTCGTCGATGTAGTCGACGCCGAGCGCCTCGAGGATCTGCGCCTCGACGAAGTGGCCGATGCGCGCCTTGGCCATCACCGGGATCGAGACCGCGCTCATGATCCCCTCGATCATGATCGGGTCGGACATGCGCGCGACGCCGCCGGCGGCGCGGATGTCAGAGGGGACACGCTCAAGCGCCATGACGGCGACGGCGCCGGCGTCCTCGGCGATGCGGGCGTGCTCGGCTGTGACGACGTCCATGATGACGCCGCCCTTGAGCATCTGGGCGAGACCCTTCTTGGTGGCCCAGGTGGAGGTGTCGGTCATGATGGGTTGGGCTCTCCGGAAGGACGCGCGCCGGCCGTCCGACTGGCCCCGGGGTCGTCGCCCGTTCGAACCGGTTCGGTCCGGCGTTAGACCTCGATTATGGCACGGGCTCGCAATTCGCCCGCGCGCCCGTTGCGGGTGCGCGTGTTTCGCGCACGATTGAACCGACCGCCAGAGTCGCGCATCTGGTGGTCAAGATGGAGAGGGAGCGAGTTCAGGGGGTTGACCGCATGGCAGAGCGGGCTCCGGGACAAATCGACGCGATGGCTGCCCGCCGCGCGGCGTTCGCGCGGTTCACCGAGGAGCGTCTCGCGCGGGCGTACCGCTTGGCTGGCGTCATCCTTCGGGACGCGGGCGAGGCTGAGGACGCGGTGCACGACGCAGGCGTCCAGGCGTGGCTCCACTGGTCGGAGCTGCGCGACGACGCGAAGGCGGACGCCTGGTTCGATCGCATCGTCGTGAACGAGTGCCGGGCGAGGCTGAGGCGGAGGCGGATCGCGCCGCTCACGGTTGCCGAGCCGCCGGACCGCGTCGCACCGGACGCCTATCACGCGTTCGTGGAGCGGGACGCGCTCCGGAGCGCCCTGGCCCGTCTCGATGCCGACCACCGGATCGTCGTCGTGCTCCGCCACGTCGAGGATCTGTCGCCGGCACAGATCGCCGAGCGGACGGGGACCCGCGAGGGAACCGTCAAGTCCCGACTGCACTACGCGCTGCGCGATCTCCGCGCCGCGCTCGAGGCGGGCGAGCGCCTGCCGGGAGGCCGATCATGAGCGAGGAGCGCGACTTTGCGGCCATCCGCGATGCCCTGTCGGCGGACGAGCCCGGGCCTGTCCCGATGCGGCTCCGCGCCCGCATGGCGGCGATCCCTGACGAATTGGCCGGCGACCATGTCTCGACGGGCTGGCGGCAGCGCATCATGACGTTCGCCGTGCCCGCCGCTGTCCTGGCCGCGGTCGCGCTGATCGTCATGGTCTTCGGCGGGATCAGCCAGCGCGGGCAGCAGACAGCGTCGGTGGTGCCGACAACCGGTCCAAGCGCCATCGTCAGCAGCCCCTCGGTGCCAGCCGCAACGGCGTCGTCATCCAGCGAACCGTCGGCAGCTCCGTCGGCGTCCTCGTCCACGACCGCCCAGCCCTCGGCCGCGGCGTCCCTGGGGACGATCACGCTGGACCCGTCGCAGGTGACCAGGCTCATGCAGGGCACCTTCGCCGTCCGGGACAACGTCGGCTATGTGCGTTGGCAAGCCGACACCGTCAGCTGGCCGACGCTGCTCAGCATCGACCTCGCCAACTCCCAGAACAGCAAGACGCTCGTTGTCCTCAAGAACGGCCACGACATCGCGTCCTACGCCCTCACCGACGCGGGTATCGCGTGGCTCGAGACCTGGTACACGGAGAAGGCCATCAACTGCACAGGCGTGCCCTGCAGTCCGCACATGGGGCAGCCCGTGTCGTGGGCGCTCAACCTGACCACGCTCGACGGCACGACGACCCGGCTCGACGCCGGCGTGGTCTCGCGCACCAGCGTGGAGGGCGAGGGGGCCGGACCGCTGCCGCCCGAGATGGCCGCTCAGGGGAGCCGCGTCGCCTACGCCATCCCGCGAGGGCCCATCCAGGGCGCGCCGGAAGCGAGCCAGATCCTAGTCCGTTCCCTTCCGGATGGAGCCCTGGTTCGCAAGATCGACACCGACGGCTACGTGGCACAGATCGGTCTGCTCGGGCAGGCGATCGCCTTCCGCAACGCCCTCGATACTGCCGGGCCGGCCAGCGTCCTTGCCAGCGACGCGACCCTCTACCTCTCCACGACGGACCCACATGTGCCGACCGCGATCGCGTCCCACGTGGCCGAGACTGTCATCGGTGACGGAAGCTCTGCCGGCCAGGCCCGCCTCGCCTGGACCCCGTACGACCAGAACCCGACGATCGTCCACATCCGGGACCTTGCCAGCGGCAGCACGTCCGTCATCCGGGCGTCCGCAGGAGCAACCGGGCCGGCCGGCTACCTCTCGATCATCGGCGACGGACTGGCCTGGATCGCCCAGGTGCCGGACGCCTCGGGCGCGTTCGGCAACCTGGCCAATGCGTGGCATCCGGGCTGGGCCTTCGCCCGCCCGATCCCGGGGTTCGGGCTGCCGGACACGCTCACCTCGACCGGTGACACGCTGCTGGTCAGCAGCGGCAACAGCACGTTCCTGCCCGCAGACAGTGTCGGGGCCGTGCCGGCGTCCGTTCTGTTCGGGACGCCTTGATCACCCGCTCCGCCTCGCGGCGGCAGCGATCGCTACTTGACGAGCCGGCTCACGACCCCGGACATCAGCGTGGTGGCCCGGCGGGCGCTCGTGGGCGAGAGGCGCGACAGGGCCTCCACGAGACCCAGGACGTCCCGGTCGGGGAGGCCGCCGAGCAGCTTGATCAGCCGCAGGATCGTGTCGTCGGGGACCTCGCCCAGCAGGCGCAGCGCGCGCTCGAGCTCGGTGGGCTCCAGTCGCGACACCAGCCCGACGGCGCGGTCGAATAGCCGCACGAACACGAGGAACGTCGCGAGCCACTCACGCATGCGCACGAGGTCGGGGTCGCCCGGAGCGCGCTCGAGCGCGGCGGTCGTGTCGGCCAGGGTGCGCTCGAGGACCTCGATGATCGGGTCGCCCTCGCGAACCTTGCGCTCTGCGACGACCCGGCCGAACCATCGCCAGTGGTCGCCGATCGCCTGGTATGCGGTGCCGGCTGGCCCCCGGCGGCCGACGCGGCGGGGCTCGGCGACCTTCTCGACCAGGCCCCACGCCTCGGCCTCGGCCAGGGCCAGGCTCGCGGCGCGATGCGAGAGGCCCAGCGCCTCGCGGACCTCCCGCTCGGTGAGCGGCTCCTGACGGGACATGAGGTAGGCGTGGACGCGGGCGATCGCCGGCGCAACTCCCCACGCCGCGCCCATATCGCCCCAGGCGTCGGCGAGGCGCAGCCGGATCTCCTCGGCGATCGGGCTGGCCGGGCGTTCAGGAGCGGCGGCGACGCGGAGGGCTGTGGCGGTGGTCACGCGCGAATCCTACTCCGCCGGACCCCGGCGGCCCGCCGGAACGTGCGAGCCAGCGCTAGCCGATTTTCGGCCGAGCGTTGCAAGCCGGGACATGCGCCATTCGCCCGCTGCTCGTTCGGGGAGTATGGAAGCCGGTGATCCGACGACGGTGGCCCGAGACACTTCGCCGATGTCGGAGCAACGCCGCGGCGCTACTCTCGATCCATGCCCACCCACTGCCTCGACGCAGCCGCCCTCGACCAGGCCTTCGCCATCGCCGCCTCCCGGACCGCGTCTGGCGCGCTGCCGTTCGTCATCCTCGGCGTCGCCAATGCTGCTGGGACGATCCGCCTCGAGTCGGCGACCGCCCCGGGCGCCGAGCGCCGCGTCGGCATGGACGCCGTCTGCCTCCTGGCGTCCATCACCAAGCCGATTGTCGCGACCGCGGCGCTCCGCCTCGTGGAGGAGGGTCGACTCGGCTTGACGGCGCCCCTCACCGACTGGCTCCCGGAACTGGCGATCGGCGACGGGCGGGAGCAGATCACGGCCTGGCACGTGCTCTCCCACACCACAGGCCTGGAGGACGAGGATCTCGAGAACCCGGTTCGCGAGGGCATCGACCGCACGGAGCTGCTTGCGCGGACGCTCGCGCGGCCCCTGGTCGCAGCCCCGGGCAGCGTCTTCCGCTACGCCACGTTCACGTTCGAGCTCCTGGCGCTCGCCATGGAGCGGGCCACCGGCCAGCTCCTCCCCGAGCTGCTCCGGGACTTGGTCCTCGACCCCCTGGGCATGGTCGACACCGTCTTCGACCCGCGTCCCGAGCGCGCCGATCGGATGGCGCCCGTCTCCCTCGGCGAGTGGCGCGGGACGCACCTCGTGGGGAGGGAAGCACCGGTCGTCGCGGCGGCATTGCGCGACCGCTTCACGGCGCTCCGGCTCGCCGGCGGCGGCCTGTGGAGCACGGCCGCGGACCTGCTCCGCTTCGGGCGGGCGATGCTCTGCGGCGGAGCGCTGGACGGGGCGCGGATCCTGTCACCGGCCTTCGTGGACCTGGCGACCCGCGAGGTCACGGTGCACGGATTGGGCCGGGCCGTCAACCGGCTCGAGGACGAGCACTACGCCCTGGGCTGGGGTACGCGCGGTGAGAGTCACCCCGCCTCGGCGCGGGCCTTCGGCCACGGCGGCGCGTCCGGCACACGCCTCTGGGTGGACCCCGAGCACGATCTCGTGGTCGTGTACCTGAGCGCGTCGTGGGGGATGCCGTCCGCCCTGATCGACGAGACCCTGTTCTCGGTCTACGCCGCCACGCGCTGACCCTGATGCGGATTCCGCGCCGGACCGGCTCCGGGATGAAGCGTTGCGGTCCGATGGAGGTCAGCCGCACCCCACCTCTTGACAGTTCCCGACTCGGTCTCTATCGTGACCTAGCTGCGCACATATGAGTATGGTTACTGCTCACATGTGCACTCATAAGCGGAGGTTGCGTGGTCGCCAAGCGCGGCAGCCCCGGAGACGTGCGGTTGCTGGTGCGGATCGCGCAGCTCTACTACCGGATGCATCTCAGCCAAGCGCAGATCGGGGAACAGCTCGGCCTCAGCCGCTTCGCGGTTGGCCGACTGCTGGAGCGCGCGCTGGAGGAGTCGATCGTTCGGATCGAGGTCGTTCATCCCGCTGCGCGCCTCGTGGACCTCGAGGACCGGCTGGTGGCGCACTTCGGGCTCGAGGCAGCCCTGGTCGCGGACGTGCCTGCCGCGTCCGGCGGGGTGGCGGACGACCTGGCCCGCGATGCGGTTGCGGAGCTGGCGGCGGACCTGCTCGCGCAGCGGTGTCCCACGGGCGTCGTCGGCGTGTCCTGGGGCCGCACGATGCTGGCCGTCGCGCGACGGCTCCCCCAGGGCTGGACCTCCGCGACCGAGATCGTCCAGTTGAACGGGGCCGCCTCCCGTTCGGCCCAGCCCACCCGGGTCGGCGAGATCCTCGAGCGGTTCGCGAGCACGTCGGGCGCCTCGTTCCACGGCATCGCGGCACCCGCGATCGTGGGCAGCGCGGACCTGCGCGAGGCGCTCATGAAGGACCCCGCGATCCGCGAGACCATCGACCTCGCGCGGTCGGCGACCGCTGCGGTCTTCGGGCTCGGCATCCCGGCGCCGGACAGTCCGCACCTCGCGTCCGGCTTCGTCGACGAGGCGGAGCAGGCGCAGCTGCGGAGCATGGGCGCAGCCGGGGACGTCATCGGCCGGTTCCTCGACGCGAACGGGTGCGTCGTCTGGCCAGAGCTCGACGCCCGGACCGTCGGCCTGTCGCTCGCCGAGCTGGCGTCCAAGCCATTCCGCCTGGGTGTCGCCGCAGGCGCGGGGCGCGGTCCGATCGCGCTCGCCGCGATCAGGGCGGGCCTGCTGAGCGTCATCGCCTGCGACGAGTCGACCGCCGAGTGGGTGCTCGCCCATGGCTGAGTCGCGCAGCCCCGATCCCGCCGTGATCCGCCAGCTGGTCGAGCGCGCGCTCGAGGCCGTCGAGGCCGGCGGCACGGCAGCAGCCGTTTCGGCGCCCGGTATGCCCGGCACGCCGACGACGACCCCCGCGCAGGGACCAACCCCGCCCGCCGGCGCCGCCAACACCGTCGCGATCGGCGCGGACCACGGCGGCGTCGCCCTCAAGGCGGTGCTCGTGAAGCACCTCACGGACAAGGGGTTCGGCGTCACGGACTGCGGGACGCTGCGCACCGAGCCCGTCGACTACCCGGACTTCGCCCACGTCGTCGGCCGCCTCGTGTCGACCGGGGCGTGCGCGACGGGGATCGTGATCGACGGCGCGGGCATCGGCTCGGCGATGGCGGCGAACAAGGTCCCCGGCGTGCGCGCCGCCAACGCCCACGACACCTCGATGGCGCGCAACGCGCGCGAGCACAACTACGCCAACGTGCTGACCCTCGGCGCGCGGATGATCGGCGAGGGCCTGGCCCTCGAGATCGTCGACACGTTCCTCGCCACCCCGTGGGGCGCGGAGCGCCACGGCAAGCGCGTCGCGAAGATCACCCAGATTGAGCAGCAATACCGCTGCCCTTCCGCAGAGGACCCCAAGCGATGACCGCCCCGCCCGACGACCGCGCCCAGCTCATCGACGCGATCACGCGCCAGGTGATGGCCTCGCTCACCGCAACCGAGGGGTTCGCCGCGGGCCAGTGCGCCACCTGTTCCGGCGGCTGCGCCGCGCGGTGCGCCCCCAAGGTCGCCGAGGTGGTCGCGGGCGGCGCCACGCGGGTCTCCTACTCGGGCGACGCCGGCAATGTGCCGGCGGACCTGGCGCGCTACATCGACCACACGCTGCTCAAGCCGGACGCAACCGCGGCCGACATCGACAAGCTGTGCGCCGAGGCGGCCCAGTTCCACTTCGCCTCGGTGTGCATCAACCCGGCGTGGGTCGCCCGTGCCGCCGCCAACCTGCGGGGCACCGGCATCCCGGTGGCGAGCGTCATCGGCTTCCCGTTCGGGGCCACCACCGCGGAGATCAAGGCCCACGAGGCCCGGGTCGCCGTCCGCTCCGGCGCGCGCGAGATCGACATGGTGATCAACATCGGCGCGCTCAAGTCGGGGATGCTCGACCTCGTCCGCGACGACATCGCGCGGGTCACCGACGCCTGCCACGAGGCCGGCGCCCTCAACAAGGTGATCATCGAGACCGCCCTGCTGACCGACCGCGAGAAGGTCATCGTCTGCCAGCTCGCCAAGCAGGCCAAGGCGGACTTCGTGAAGACCAGCACCGGGTACGCGTCCGGCGGCGCCACCGTGTTCGACGTCGCGCTGATGCGCGAGGCGGTCGGGCCGAAGATGGGCGTCAAGGCGTCGGGCGGGATCCGGACCAGGAATGACGTGGAAGAGATGATCGCCGCCGGGGCAACCCGCATCGGGGCCTCGGCCGGCGTCAAGATCGTGACCGGAGAGGGAGGTTCCAGTGGCCGGTATTGACCTGCGGGCCTACTGCTTCCTGGACAGCCTCCAGGCGCAGTACGCCGCGTTCCTCGGCACCGTCGCGCAGGGCTTCCTGCCGCTGCCGGGCGACGCCTCGCTGTACATCGAGGTGTCCCCGGGCATCGAGATCAACCGCCTCACCGACATCGCGCTCAAGAGCACGTCGGTGAAGCCCGGGATGCAGATCATCGAGCGGTACTTCGGCCTGCTCGAGATCCACTCGCCGTCGCAGGCGGAGGTTCGGGCCGCGGGCGCCGCGATCCTGGCCGAGCTGGGCGTCGAGGAGACCGCGCGCATCAAGCCGAAGATCCTCTCGAGCCAGATCATCCGGCGCATCGACGACCACCAGGCCCAGCTGATCAACCGCACGCGGCACGGCCAGATGATCATCGGCGGCCAGACGCTCTACGTCCTCGAGATGGAGCCGGCCGCCTACGCGCCGCTGGCCGCCAACGAGGCGGAGAAGGCGGCGAGGATCAACATCCTCGAGGTCCGGTCATTCGGCTCGATGGGCCGCGTGTACCTGGGCGGCGAGGAGGCCGACATCGACGTCGCGTGGCGTGCCGCGGTGGCCGCCATCGAGGCGATCGAGGGCCGCGACGCGAAGGCCTAGACACGACAGACACGACAGCAAGCAGATCCATCCGGCGGCCGCTCGGCCGTTCGGAGCACACAGCAGACGGAGAGGGTCCGATGGCAGACGCACTGGGAATGATCGAGGCCCGCGGGTTCGCCGCGGTCGTCGAGGCGGCTGACGCGATGGTCAAGGCCGCCAAGGTGGAACTCGTGGGTTACGAGAAGACCGGCGGCGGGTACGTGACCGCCGTCGTGCGCGGCGACGTGGCCGCGGTCAAGGCAGCGGTCGAGGCCGGCTCGCGAAGCGCCGCGAAGGTCGGCGAGGTCGTGGCCACGCACGTGATCGCCCGCCCGCACGCCAATGTGGACACCGTCCTGCCGCTCGGGCGCACGGACGAGGCCAAGGCCGAGCTCGGCGGCTGACCCGAGGCTGCCAGCAGGACCCCTCCGGGGGCGGCTCGGCCGGGTAACCGGCCGCGGACCGCTCCCGGGCCGGCGGGAGTGAACCATGCTTCTGGGACGGATCGCGGGGACCGTCGTCGCAAGCCGCAAGGAGCCCCTCATGGAGGGGTGGCGGCTGCTCGTCGTGCAGCAGCTGGGCGTCGACAACAAGCCCACGGGCGGCTACGTCGTGGGCGTGGACACGGTGGGCGCCGGGGTCGGCGAGATCGTGCTCTACGCGAGCGGCAGCTCGGCTCGCCAGACCGAGGTCACGCGGGACCGCCCGTGCGACGCGGTGATCATGGCCATCGTCGACACCTGGGAAGTCGGCGGCTCGGAGGTCTATCACAAGTAACGTGGTCGACGAACGCGAAGTCACCGACATCATCGAGCGGGTCCGCCGTCGGGTCGGCGAGCCCGGACCGCAGCTCGCCCGCCGCATGGCGGTGCAGCAGGAGCTGGCCGCACCGGCAGCGGCGCAGGTTGGCGACGGCGTGTTCGCAACGCTCGACGAGGCGGTTGCGGCCGCCCGGACCGCGTTCCGCGAGCACCGGCTGGACCCCGACCGGCGCAAGGTTCTGATCGAGGCCGTGCGCGGCGCGACATTCGAGCAGGCGGAGGCGTTGGCCCGGCTCGCGGTCGAGGAGACCGGGCTTGGCCGGGTGGACGACAAGACGGTCAAGAACCGCCTGGTCGCCAGGAAGACGGCGGGACCGGAGGACCTCGAGGTGCTCGCGGTGTCGGGCGCCAACGGGATGATGATCACCGAGTGGGCGCCGTTCGGCCTCGTCGGGTCGATCACGCCGGTGACCAACCCGGCCGCGACGATCATCAACAACACGATCTCGATCGTGTCGGCCGGCAACGCGGTCGTGTTCAACGCGCACCCGTCCGCGCGGCGGACCTCGAACGCGGTCGTCCGGCTCATCAACCGCACGATCGTGGGCGCCGGCGGCCCGGCGAACTACGTCACCTCGGTCGCGGAACCGACGATCGAGAGTGCCCGAGCGCTCATGACGCACCCCGACGTGCGCGTCCTGCTGGTGACGGGCGGCCCCGGCGTGGTCCGCGAGGCTCTGAAGACCGACAAGCGGGCGATCACCGCCGGGCCGGGCAACCCGCCCGCGGTCGTCGACGAGACCGCTGACGTCGAGAAGGCGGGGGCGGACATCGTCAGGGGCGCCTCGTTCGACAACAACGTCGTGTGCACGGACGAGAAGACGGCGATCGCGGTCGCCTCGATCGCGGACCGGCTCGTGCGGGCAATGGCCGCCAACGGCGCCTATGTGCTCGCCGAGCACGAGCTGCGGCGCCTGGAGCGCGTGATCTTCAGCGAGCTCGGGGCGCCGGGGAAGCCCGGCCACATCAACACGTCGTGGGTGGGCCGCGACGCCTCACGGATCCTGGCCGAGATCGGCGTCCGACCGTCGGTTGAGCCGCGCCTCCTCGTGGCCGAGGTCCCCGTCGACCACAGCCTCGTCTGGACCGAGCAGATGATGCCGGTGCTCCCGCTCGTCCGGGTCCCGGACGTCGGCGCGGCGATCGACCTCGCAGTCCGCTCCGAGCACGGCTTCCGCCACACGGCGTCGATCCACTCCACGAACGTCGAGACGATCACCCGCATGGCGCGGGCGATGAACTGCTCGATCTTCGTGGCCAACGGGCCCAACTACACCGGCCTCGGCGAGGGCGGCGAGGGCTTCGCGACGATGTCGATCGCGTCACCCTCCGGGGACGGCATGACCCGGCCGCGGACCTTCTCCCGTGAGCGGCGGATCACCGTCGTCGGCGCGCTGCGGATCGTCTGAGATGACCGATCCGCTCCAGCCCTCGTTCCAGCCTGCGCTCGCGCTCGTCGAGCTCGCGTCGATCGCGGTCGGCATCGAGGCGGGCGACGCGATGGTCAAGCGCGCGCCCGTGGAGGTGCTGCGCGCCGGCACGATCCACCCGGGCAAGTACCTCGTGCTGGTCACGGGCGAGGTCGCGGACGTCGAGGAGGCGCTGGCGGCCGGCCTCGCGGTCGGCGAGCCGTGCCTCGTGGACTCCGTGTTCCTGCCCCACGTGCACAGCCAGGTGGTGGCGGCGCTGCGCGGGGCGCGACGGGCCGGCGCTGGCGAGGCGCTGGGCATCGTGGAGACGGCAACCGTCGCGGCCACGATCCTGGCGGCCGACGCGGGCGTCAAGGGCGCGGCGGTCGAGCTGCTCGAGCTGCGCCTCGGCGACGGCCTGGGCGGCAAGGGCTACCTGCTGTTCGACGGAACGGTCGCGGATGTCGAAGCCGCGGTCGGCATCGCCGTCGAGCGGATCGATGACGGGCTGGCGGGGGCGGTGCCGGGCGCACGGTCGCCGATGGCGCGCGTGATCGCGCAGCTCCACCCCGGGATGCGCGCGGAGCTCGAGGCGGCGCCGCAGTTCGCGGATCGCGTCGGGCGGGAGGCCTAGCGATGCAGCTCGCGCGGGTGACCGGGACCGTCGTGGCCACGATCAAGGCGCCCAACATGGAGGGCGTCCGCCTGCTCATCGTCCAGCCGCTCACGCGCAAGCTCGAGCCCACCGGGCAGCCGATCGTCGCCGCGGACGCGCTCGAGACGGCCGGTCCAGGGCAGCTCGTCTACATCGTCGGCGCCCGCGAGGCGGCAGAGGCCATGCCGAACCGCTTCGTGCCGGTGGACCACGCAATCGTCGGGATCGTGGACGCCGTCGAGGGGTTGGGCCGATGAAGCTCGCCAAGGTCGTGGGAACCGTCGTCTCGACCATCGCCTCGCCGATCTTCGAGGGGCGGACGCTGCTCCTGGTGGACCTGCTCGAGCCGGACGGACGAGAGGCTGGGGGCTACCTGATCGCGGTGGACACGGTGGGCGCCGGCGCGGGCGAGACGGTGCTGGTCCTCGACGAGGGCACCAGCGCGCGGCAGATCGTCGGGGCGCCGTACGGGCCGCTGCGAACGGTGGTCGTGGGGATCGTGGATGCCGTTGAGGGTCCCGCGGCGGCGCCGCTCCCGGGCAGGGCGTCGACCGGGGAGCCGTCGGCAGCCGCCTCGAAGACGGCATCGCGACCCCGACGCGCGCGGAGATCGTCCGCGAGCTGACGGTCCCCGAAACGACGCTTCGCCCTCCAGACCGGCTACAGTCGCGGTCATGACCGAGTCGATCCACGCCGCTGCTGCCCAGGGGTTCACCGCCGGTGTCGACGCGTACGAGCGCGCCCGCCCGACATACCCGCCCGACGCTGTGCAGGCCATCGTCGAGACGCTGGCGCTCGCGCCCGGACGCACGCTGCTCGAGCTGGGGGCTGGCACCGGCAAGCTGACCCGCCTGGTGGCACCGGCCGGGGCGCGGATCCTGGCGCTGGAGCCGGTCGAGGCGATGCGCTCGAAGCTCCTCGCCGTGGTCCCCGGCGTGGAACTGGTCGAGGGCACGGCCGAGGCGATCGGGCTGCCGAACGCCTCGGTGGACGCGATCGTCGTCGCCCAGGCGTTCCACTGGTTCGATGCCGTGCGGGCGCTCTCCGAGATGCACCGTGTGCTCCGACCCGGCGGTCGCCTGGTCCTCGCGTACAACATGCGCGACGAGTCGGTCGCCTGGGTCCACGGCCTCGGCGAGGCGATCCGGCGGATCTCGGGCGGCGAGCCGCAGGTCTGGGACGGCGCCTGGCGCGACGCGCTCGGGCGGTGCGCGCTGTTCGGCCCGTGGCAGACCCTCACGTTCCGCCATGCCCAGCGCTTGACGCCCGACGGCGTGCTGGACCGCGCCGCGTCGGTCAGCTTCGTCGCCGCCGCGTCGCCCGACGTGCGCGCCGCCGTCCTTGACGAGGTGCGCTCGCTGCTGGCGACCGACCCGCTGACGGCCGGCGCGGCCGAGATCGAGCTTCCGTACGACACCGAGGTCCTCTGGGCCGAGCGGACAACCATCGGGGCGGGCGCCGTCGGCATCGTGGGCTCGGTCAATGCCAACGGCGGTGGGGTGCCGAAGCCGCCGGTCGATTCGGCCCGCGTGGGCGGGCTCGGCCTCGACAACGACCGCCACACGGAGCCCGAGCCGGTCCACGGCGGACCGGAGCAGGCGGTCTGCCTGTACGCCCAGGAGGCCGTCGAGCGAGTGCGGTCCGATGGCCACCAGGCGTTCCCGGGCGCGTACGGCGAGAACCTCACCCTGGTGGGGATCGACTGGGCCGCGCTGGCTCCCGGTGACCGGCTCGTCATCGGCGAGGGCGAGGACGCGCTGGAGCTGGAGTTCACGAAGCCGACGACGCCGTGCCAGACGATCGCCCACTGGTTCATCGAGCGGCGGATCGCGCGGATCAGCGCCAACGTCAATCCCGCAGACACTCGCTGGTACGCCCGAGTCCTGCGCCCCGGCGACGTGCGGCCCGGGATGCCCGTGCGGATCGAGTCCGCCGACGCCTAACCGCGCGCTGATGCCTAACCGCGCGCTGGCGCCGAGCCGCGCGCCATTTCCGACACCTAGTCAAAGCTTGACTAAGCGGACCGGCGAAACCGTCAGAACCCGCGGCTGACGACTGAGTGGCAGCGAATCCGACCCGGAATCAACCGATTCGGGCCCATTGTCGTCCTTGGACCGTGACCGGCAGTCGTCCCATGCGTATTTGGCAGGAACGAGCGCACGGTCCGCGGCGCTACCCTTGTGGAAACGACGCGGAGGATCCATGGCCACGAACCATCCGACGACCCCCCTGCCAGCCACCCGCGAGGAGCTCCTCGTGCTGCACCGCGAGGCGCGCCATCGCCGCATGGCCGCGGAGCCCGGCAGCCACGACTGGGAGCAGGCCTCGGCCGAGGTGGGCCGGATCGAGGTCGAGATCGCGCGCATCGAGCGGGAGATGACGCCCCCGCGCATCTAGTCGCGGGGAGAGGGGGTAGCCGTGACGAGCCGGGGGAACGCGCCTCAACCGCATTGGCCTGAGGAGGACGATGGCCGCCCCGGGCCGCCGATTGCGCCGCCGGAGGCAGCCGAGCCATACGGCCCGCGGTTCGCGTGGCGTGCCCGGCTTCTGTGGGCCTTCGGGGCCGCCATCCAGATCGGCGCCGCGCTGGTCGTCGCCGCACTGATCCTCATGGGCTCCACGGCCGGCGTCGGACCACCGATCCTCGTCGCGACCTTCGTCGTCGTCGGCACCGCCTTCCTCGTGACGCGCGGAGCGCTCGGCGGGCAGCAGCGGTGGGCTGGCACCCCCAGCCTCGTCCTGGCGTGGGGCCTGATCCTCGGCGGCCTCGCGCGGGCGTTGATCGCCTTCGGCTCAAACACGTTCTTGATCCCGCTCGAGCCGTTGGTGGGCATCTGGGTGCTGGTCGCGGTGGACCGGCCGCCGCTGCGCGTGGGGCTGCCGGCCGACTGGCGATCGGCGGTGATGGTCGTGCTGGTGGTCGCCGTGGAGCTGACGAACCTGGCGCCCGTCGTGCCCGCCGGCGTCCCGTTCATCGACAGCCTGGGTGCGGGGCCTGACGCACTCGACCTGAACGTGACCATCGATTGCCCGGGACCGGACGCGGTGTGGTCGCAGACCAGCGTCGACGTCGTGTGGACATGGCGCGGCCTCGACCTCTTCGCCTCGCGCGACGACCGGCTGACGCTCACGGTGGCCAGCCCTGCGCAGGCCACGATGTACTGGGACCCGGTGACGACGAACCTCGCCGTCGCCGACCAGGACACCGGCGGTCAGGCGATCGCCTTCACGGTGCCGAGCGCCATACGCGCCGAGGGCCTGCGGGTGGACCTCACGCAGACCGACAGCCCCGGCTCGGTCCCGTTCACGGTGACTGCGACCTACAGCCACGGTGGCCGCTGGGAAATCACGAAGACCTCGGCCTGCACGCCGTAGGGTCTCCCGGGACACTGAGCGGAACGCGGAACGCCCGCCGCTGCTATGGTTCCAGCGTGGACGGGGTCGTACTCGTTTTGAACCAGAATTACGAGCCCCTGAACGTCTGCAACCTCCCGCGGGCGTTCCGGCTTCTGTTCGGCTCGAAAGCCGAGGTCATCGAGTACGACCACCAGGAGATCCGCTCGATCCGCGAGGTCTACCGGGCGCCCAGCGTGATCCGCCTGCAGCACCACATCCGCCGGCCGCGGCCCCGCGTGAAGCTGACCAGGCGCGAGATCTTCGCCCGCGACCACAACACGTGCCAGTACTGCGGCAAGACGGGCAACGACCTGACGCTCGACCACATCCTGCCCCGCCATCGAGGCGGCCAGCACACGTGGGAGAACCTCGTCGCAGCGTGTCGGCCGTGCAACCACCGCAAGGGTGGGCACACCCCCGAGGAGGCGCGGCTGCGCCTGCTCCGCCAGCCGTACGAGCCGCGGAGCGACCTCTACTCGCTGTTCTCGCCGTACCTCGAGGACACGCGCAACGAGGCCTGGCGCACCTACCTGTTCCTCGGCAGGAACTAGGCGCGGCAGGGCCGCGATGACGCCCGAGGCGGATCCCGCCGCGCCCGGGGGGCTCTCGCTCGTTCGACTCGCCGAGCCGGCCGATCTCGCGGCCCTCGTCCCGCCCGCCGTCGCGGCGCTGATCGACCGGCTCGTCGGTGCCGGTCACGCGGCCTACGTCGTCGGCGGGTCGCTGCGCGATGCGTTGCTGGGGCGCGAGCCGGCAGACTGGGACCTCGCCACCGACGCACGCCCCGAGCGGCTTGTCGCGCTGTTCCCGGGCTCGGTCTACGAGAACAAGTTCGGGACCGTGGCCGTGCGCCGCGAGCACGACGTGTTCGAGGTGACGACCTTCCGCCTCGAGCACGAGTACGCGGACTTCCGCCGGCCGCACCGCCTCGAGTTCGGGGACGACGTCGTGGCCGACCTGGCGCGCCGCGACTTCACCGTCAACGCGATCGCGTGGGGGCGTGGCCCGAGCGGTGATGCGGCCGCGCCCTCCGGGACAACGCCGCCGGGCGAGAACCACCTCGTCGACCCCTTCGGCGGCCGTGACGACCTGGCCCGCCGAGCGCTCCGCGCGGTGGGCGACCCCGACGCCCGTTTCCGCGAGGACGCGCTGCGGATGATCCGCGCCGTCCGGCTGGCCGCGGCCCTCGAATTCGAGATCGAGCCCGCCACGCTCGCGGCGATCACCGCCAACGCCAGCCTCGCGCGCCACCTCTCGGGCGAGCGCATCGGCGCGGAGCTGGAGAAGCTGCTCGCAGCGCCCAAGCCGTCGGTTGGCCTCGCCCTCGCCCAGCAGACCGGCCTGCTCGCGGTCCTCTCGCCCGAGCTGGCGGCCCAGCGCGGCATCGCGCAGAACAAGGTGCCCGGCGAAGACCTCTGGGACCACACGCTGCGCACCGTCGACGCTGCCCCCGCCCAGCGCCCCGTCGTCCGGCTCGCGGCCCTCGTGCACGACATCGGCAAGCCAGCCACGCTCGCCGACGGCCGCTTCCCGCACCACGAGACGGTGGGCGCCGAGCTCGCGGACGCCCTCCTCCGGCGCCTCCGCTACCCGCGGACGCCCGCCGAGACGGTGGTCCACCTCGTCCGGCACCACATGTTCCACGCCGACCCGGACGCCACCGACGCCGCGCTCCGCCGGTTCATCAAGCGGGTCGGCGCGGAACATCTCGATTCGCTGTTCGCGCTCCGGCGCGCCGACGACATCGGCAGCGGGGCGCCGCCCGACGACCCGGCCACCAACGCGTATCGGGCGAGGATCGAGCTTGAGCTCCACGCCGCCCACCCGCTCGACCGCAGCGCGCTCGCCATCGACGGCGACGACCTGATGGCCGAACTGGGCCTCGCGCCCGGCCCGCGCCTGGGCCGCGTCATCGCCGAGCTGCTCGATCGGGTCATCGCCGACCCCGGCCTCAACGAGCGCGGTTCGCTCCTGCTGCTCGCACAGGGCATCCTTGCGGACATGTACGCCGACACCGTGGACGCCCCGTGATCGAGGTGCTGCTCCAGGCGGAGCGCGCCCTGGCCGCGGGCCTGGTGGACCAGGCGGAGCGCCTCTACCGCCAGGCGATCGCGGCGGATCCCCGCAACTCGATCGCGGTCGTGGGGCTTGCGCGCGTGGCGCTGGAGCGCGAGGACGACGCAGGGGCGCTGCGGCTCGCGTGGCGGGCGCTGGCGATCGATCCGGAGAACGCCGCAGCAGTCCGGCTCGCCGCGCGTCTTGAGGAAGTGCTGACAACGCGGGGCGAGGCCCTGCCGAACCGGGAGGGTGATGCGTGAAGGTCCTGGTCACCGGTGGCGCCGGGTACGTGGGCGGCGTATCGGTTGACGCACTGCTCGCGGCCGGCCATCAGGTCGTGGTGCTCGACGACTTGTCCACCGGGCACGCCGTGGTGGTGCATCCGGACGCACGGCTGGTGAATGGCACCTACGCGGACGAGGCCGCCACGCGCGACCTGCTCGTGCGCGAGGGCGTGGACGCCATCCTCCACTGCGCGGCCCGCTCGCTCGTGGGCGAGAGCATGGTCAACCCGGCGAAGTACTACCGGGAGAACGTGGCCGGCGGCGTGGCGCTGCTCGAGGCGGCGCGCGCGGCGGGAGTCATGCGGCTGGTCTTCTCATCGTCCGCCGCCGTGTACGGCGTGCCGGACGCCACGCCCGTCACCGAGGACGCGCCGCTCCGGCCCATCAATCCCTACGGTGAGTCGAAACGGGCCTTCGAGGGGGCGCTGCGCTGGTACGGCGTGGCGTACGGGCTGCGGAGCGTGATCCTGCGCTACTTCAACGTGGCCGGTGCCACGGATCGCCTGGGCGAGGTGCACCGCCCCGAGACGCACCTGATCCCCAACGTCCTGCTGGCGGCTGAGGGCGGCCCGGCACTGACGCTCTTCGGCTCGGACTACCCGACGCCCGACGGAACGCCGATTCGCGACTACATCCACGTCGCGGACCTCGCCGACGCCCATGTCGCGGCGCTCGTGGCCACCGACTCCAACCGATCCGCGCACCGGTCCCGTGGGCGGCGGGCTCCACGGAGCCCGTCATCGCCAACCTCGGCACGTCGACCGGCTTCTCCGTCAAGGACGTCCTGCGCGAGGCCGAGGCCGTCGTCGGCGCGCCGATCCCGCACACCATCGGCCCGCGCCGGGCCGGCGACCCGCCCGTGCTCGTGGCGTCGAACGCGCGCGCCCGGGAGGTCCTGGCCTGGACTGCCGCGGCGGTCCACCCTGCCGGAGATGATCGGGTCGGCATGGGCGTGGCGGCGGGCGCACCCCGAGGGCTACGGCGACTGAGGACCAGCACGGCCCGGCTGGGCCGGGTCGACCCGCGATCAGGGCACGAGGAGGTGGACCGGGTTCCCGGACACCGACACCTGCCAGGTCGTGGTGTCGTTGCCGCCCTGCGTCACGGTGTACTCGACCTGCCACCAGCCAGCCTGCGTGGTCCCACTTGGCGACCAGAGCCCTGTCGAACCGTAGGTGCTGGGCAGCGGCACACTGATGTGGATCCACGTGCCGTTCGTGACCTGGGAGCCGTTGAGCGTGGTGACGATGGAGCTCACCGAGGGCGAGGAAGTTCCACTGCTGTAGCAGGACATGGCGCCAGCGACAGAGTGGCAGCTCGAAATCGGTGGTGTACTTGAAGTTGACGTAGTTCTGGGATCCGCCGTCGGGGCTCAGGATGCGGAGCGTGCCCGTCCCCGCGATGTCCCCGATGTCCCAGAGGTCGATGAGCGCGGTCTTGCCCGCGCCCGTCGCGCGGTCGATCTGCGCGAGGTAGAACTTCTGCACGGGAGGCGGGGTGCCGCCCATGAGGTTGTTGTAGACGACCATCTTGCCGTTGCCGTAGATCTGGGGCGCATTGCCGCTCGCGTCCGCGCCGCCCACGGCCTCGAGCGCGAACATGTTCTCGGCGTTGGTGTTCTGGTTCTGGCTGGGATCGGCCGTGTTGGTGGTCTGGACTTGGACGGCGTAGGTCCCGGCCACCAGCGATCCCGTCGGAATCGTCCACCAGCTGTTGTGGAAGGAATCGTTGCCGTTGGAGTTGCAGCCGTCCGGCCCCGACGTGGCGCCTGTTCCCGGCCCCGTGTTGTAGGCGTCGACGCCCGTTTCGCCTTGGAACAGGTTCCCCGAGGTGTACACCGGCGTCCAGGAAGTGTGCGGCAGCCCGGGCTTGTCGTTGGTGTTCCAGAGGGTGTAGTAGGTGCTGACACCGGCGTGCCGGTGCTCCCGATCCAGTGGTCGCCGGTGCCCATGTTGCCGCCGGCGCCGTTGCTGCCCATCGCGCAGAACCCCGGATCGAAGACCTTGACCTGTCCGCCCGCGGGCAGCTTCACCACGTAGTCGTAGCCATCGGGGTGGTAGGTGTTCGTGGGTGCAGGCTGCTGGTCATCGGGGAGTAGGCGTCGCCGTTGGACTGGTCGCCGCCCTTGGTGATGATCGCGCCCCAGGCGCCGCGGCTGGTCAGGAACGTACCGCCGGATGGAGGGCTGCCCGCGCCGTCGTCCACCCCCGTCGTCGTGGTCATCGAGGTGGTCCCGGGCGACGTCCGCGTGTACGTGTAGTTCGCCTGGACGGTGGTCCGAACCGACGCTGAGCGTTCGATTATTCTGCGAGCACCCCTTGTTGAACGTGACGCGGAGCCGGAAGTTGGCGTCCGAGATCGCCGAGGCGTTCCAGGTCGGGCCCGGCCAGGCGGCGGTGCTGTTCGTCGCGCCGAGGGTGAAGTTCTGTGGTGGTGGTGGTCACCGGACTACGTCACCGTGGCGGCGGACCAGGTGTTGCCGCCGTCGGCGGACAGGGCCACACTGATCGTCGAGCCGGCGCACGAGCCGGACGAAGCTGCACGTTCTGCAGCACCACCTGGATGCCGTCCACCGACGTGATGGTGTCGGTGCCGGCAAGCTTGCTGTCCAGACCGAAGGTCCACCACTCTAGCCCATTCGGAGCTCGTGCCGGCGTGGCAGGGCCCGAGGTGCCAGTCAGCCCGGTCTGGTCAGTCGACGGGGACGTAACGTTGATGCTGTAGTTCCCGACGCCGTAGTAGTTGTCGGGGCTGCCCATCGGCACGGGCAGCACGTAGACGCCCTTCGAGTGCACGGTGACCGGGAACGAGCTGATCCCCACCACGCGCGAGAAGAACGTGCCCACGCTCGTGCTGAGCGTCACGTCCAGCTGCCGCGGATCGGTGGAATCCTGCACCGGGCAGAGACCAACCTTGCCCGAGATCGTGCACGTCGACCCCGCAGGGGGCAGACAGCCCGTCTGAGCGGTTGGTGTGAAGCCGTTTGCCGTCGCCGCGGCCCGAGCCGTCGAGCATGCGGTCGACGTGTCGCCCGGGAGGTACACGGCTCCCGCCAGGGCAGCCGCGTCGGCAGCCCGCTGGGCCTGGAGTGAACCCACCCAGAAGTACGCCAGGTCAACGACCACACCGCAGAGCAGGATGAACAGCACAGTCGCGCCGGCGAACATCACCACGATCTGCCCGCTGGCCCTGGCTCCACTCGAGAGCCGCCGCAGAGATGACGGAAGGGACGGAAGAGTGCGCATCGAATTCCCTGCTAGTTGGTCGGGTTGAGGTTCATGACGGTCTTGTCCGAGATCGCAAGCGACGACCCTGACTGGCCGAACATGAACTTGAGGATCCCGCCGAGGGCGGTGCGGAACTGGTAGGTGTAGCTGATCGATACGCCGAGGGCGTCCGCATTGACGCCGTTGTTGCGCACCGCGCACTGCCACTGGGTCTGGGTCATCTTGAAGTCGAGGGCCTTGCCGTCGACGACGGGCGCGCCCGATGAGGCCGGCGTCCAGATGTTCACCTTGCCCGCGGTGGGCGTCCCGTCCGCCATCGCTTTGTACACAGAGATGGAGCTCACACTCGCCAGATCGATCGGCGACCCTGGCGAGGTGAGCACGCGCTCGACGGCGGCGATGATCGGGGCGTCGAAGTCCTGGGCCGTCATCGAGCCGCACACATAGTTGGTGCTCCCGTCACCGAGCGAGGCTCCAGTGCGTGCCCCCTCTCGGGTGGCGTACGCGATGGTCTGGTCGTGCTCGAAGGCGAAACCGAATTCCAGCATCCCAAGGAGCAGGAGCATGAACACGGGCACCACGAATGCAAACTCGACAAGGCTCTGACCGGCCTCACGATCCGCCCGCCTCCCGCGTCGCGGATTCGATCTGCCGCCGCTCACAGGACAGGCTCCATCCGCATCGCATTCGACTGGGTCAACGTCGTGCCCGTCCCGCCCAGGGCCACAAGGTTCGCGAGGGGGGTCACCCAGCTGTGCTGGTAGACGACCTTGACGCCGATCGTCTCGAGCGGATGCGTCGAGTCCGGGCACCCTGCCTGGACGTTGCAGCGGGTGTCGGCCGGGTACGCGACGCTCCCGGAGATCGAATACGGCACGGTCAAGCTGGTCCCGTCGGACATCGTGCACGTGGTGGTCCCGGTCCGGAGGTACACGTTCTGCTGACCGCCGATGACGGCGCCGTTCTGGTCGGACCGGTAGATCACCACCTGTGTGATCCGCGACGGGTCGGCCGGCGCGCTGACGTCCTTCTCGACCTGGGCCAGGATGGCGCAGTCGGCGCCTGTGTTGTCACCCGCCTCGGCCGCGATCAGAGCTGCGTCCCGGGTGGCGTGCCCGATCGAGAGCAGCGCGTTGAACATGAACGCGAACTCGATGAAGCCCATCAACATCGTGATGAAGATGGTGAACACCAGGGAGAATTCGACCAGCGCCTGGCCCCGACCTCGCCGACGGGCGGGTCGCGCCGTGCGGCGGCGTAGCAGCGCGAGTCGTGGCTGCATGTCAGCGTGTCCTAGGCATGGTGCATGGGCATCCGGGCCCTTGGGACCCATGGACATCGTGTGGGACGGAGGTCGTGCATTCGTCCACCCGTTCGTCCCGCTGTCCCGCGAACGAAAGGACTACCCGGCCGCTCGGATCCTCCGAGCCCAGGTGCCGGATTCCAGCCGGCGACCGCGGATGGGTCGCGCTATCAATCTCCGTTTGCATGCGATCCCCCGGCGACCACACGACGCGCCCACCCTTGGGGCGCGGACAAGGCCGTAGGTAACACCACCCACCTTGCACCGCACATTGCACGCACGCGTCACACGAGGTCGGGCGGCCGAACGTCGGAGTGTCCACGCTCCCTCGCCTCCGTGGTGCCGGGCGACCGCCACACGCGCCGCCTCGTGAAATCTCGGCCGCTTGCGCCGTGTGGCGCCGACGCACCACGTTCGTGTGGCGCGACCCGGCCAGCGGGTTGCTGTAATGCGAACCGAAAGGCGGTCCGCGGCACAGGGAACCTCGACCGGCTTGGCCCAGACAGGCCGCGGTTTGCGGAATGCGGCTGTGTGCCCGCTGCGTGCGCGCCCCGAACTGCGGCGCCGAGGCGACTACCCCTCGCGCTTCTCCGGCACCGGCCACAGCAGGAACAGGCCGATCAGCATCGCGAACAGGAGCGTGAAGATGCCGACTTGGTACGCGGTCTTGCCCAGCGTGTCGAAGGTGAGGAACAGGACGAGGCCCCAGAACAGGTTGCCGATCACCTGCGAGCCCTTGCCGACCAGGCCGTAGAGGCCGTAGAACTCGCCGAGGCGGTCCGGGGGGCTCAGGCGGTACATCAGGACGCGGTCCGACACGTGGAGGCCGGCGAACCCGGCGCCGATGGCGAGTCCCGCGATCAGGAACGGCCCCTTCGAGATGAGCGTCGCCCCGACGACGAGCGCCACGGCCCACAGCACCAGGACTGAGAAGAGCGTCCGCTTCGGCCCGTAGCGGTCCACCAGGCGGCCCCAGATGAACGCGGACACGATCGCCGACAGGGTCAGGATGAGCAGGACGTACGTGGACTCGTCCTCGGTGAAGCCGACCGCCTTGACCGAGAAGATGGTCATGATCGTGATGCTGGTGTTGAGCGCGTCGGTGTAGAAGAACCGCGAGGCGAGGAACCGGCCGAGCCCGGGGTACTTGTCGAGCGAGCGGATCGTCCGCCACGTCTGGCTCCAGGCAGCGCCGAGCGCGTCGGGATCCTTGCGCCGCAGGCTCGGGTCCTCCTTGAGCAGGATGAACGTCGGCAGCGACAGGACGAAGAACATGATCGGGGCGACCACGAAGGTCATCTGGACCGACAGGTGGGTCACGATCAGGATCGCGGCGATCAGCACCGTGCCCATGTAGCCCACGCCGGTGGAGAGGCTCGCGATGCGGCCGCGGTTCTCGGGCGTGCTGACCAGCTGCAGCGTGGCGTCGTAGTAGATCAGCGAAGACTGGTACGAGAACATCGCGAGGCAGAACAGCCCGATCCCGATCGGCACGGGCACGAACGGGATGGCTATCGAAGGGACGACGGCACCCACCGTGAACGCGAACAGGAACGGCAGGCGGCGCCCGTACCGGTCCGACACCGCCCCGAGGAATGGCGAGACGAGTGCGTTGATGCCCACCGACAGCGCCACCGACAGGCCGAGCCACAGGTTGCCCGCGCCATCGCCGAGCTGGTCCACGAGGAACAGGGAGATCGCGCGCGAGAAGATCGCGAAGGACCAGATCGTGTCGGCCAGGTCGTAGAGCGCCCAGCCTCCTCGTGCGACCTTGCGGTGGTTGCGACGCTCGAGGTCGGTCAGCTCGGTGGTCGTCGCTGTGGCGGCGGCGGTCATGGCTGGGTGGTCCCTCAGTACGCACGGCGGGGCTTGGGCGGGCTGCCCTCCTCGGGCCGATCATAGGGGCGTCGGGTCACGCACGGTGCGTCCGTCCCGCCGATCGTTTGCCCGCTCCGCTGTTGCAGATGGCCGTGGTGCGGGAACGGCGCAGCGATCGCGCGGCTGGGCCGGGGCCATCGCGCGGCGGCGGGCAGGCGCCGGCAGCCCGTCCCGACCGTTGGCCGTGGGCCACCAAATCGCGGTGCCGCCCGGGCGGCCCGGTGCGGATCGTTGGCCGTGGGCCACAGAACCGCGCTGCCGCCCGCAGCCCGGTGCGGATCGTTGGCCGTGGGCCACAGAGCGCAAGCGAACGGTGACGGTCCGCCAACAGGCGATGTCCTTGGGGACGATGACTGCGCAATTTGGTGGCTGTGCGCCAACGGAGGATCCGGCGCGCGACGGAGGGTCCGGCGCGGCGGCGGGACCGCGGCGCGCGCTCGTGGCGCCGGCACCTGCCGCAGCGCGGGGACGGGGCCCGCCTCGCGGCGCCGATCGGGCAATGCGGCGGACGCCTGACGGGCCGTTTGTCCCGATCCTGCTCGCAGGGTGGTACGGTGAAACGGTGCCCCCGACGACGCTGACGCCCGCCATCCGGGACGAGATCGCCAGGCTCGGCCGCGCCGACATCATGGTCGGCATCCCGAGCTTCAAGAACGCCGCGACCATCGGCTACGTGGTCCGCGCGGCGCATGCCGGGCTGGTCCAGTACTTCCCGGACCTCAAGCCTGTGCTCGTCAACTCGGACGCCGGATCCTCGGACGGCACCCAGCGCGTGGTGATCGAGACCGAGCCGCCGGCCTACGTCGAGTCGATCCTGCTCGTCCGGCCCACCAACAAGCTGGACCGGGTCACGCTGACCTATCCCGAGATCGACGGGACCGGCGGCAAGGGTGCCGCGCTGCGGACGATCTTCGAGATCGCAGCCGCGCTCGAGGTCCAGGCGCTCGTCGTGGTCGACAGCGACCTGCGCAGCATCGTCCCCGAATGGATCGAGCTCCTCGCCGGGCCCATCCTCAAGGGCGGCTACGACTTCGTGGCCCCGCTGTACGCCCGCTACAAGTACGACGGCACGATCACCAACACCGTCACCTACCCGCTGACCCGCGCTCTGTACGGGCACCGCATCCGCCAGCCCATCGGCGGCGACTTCGGCGTCAGCGGCGACCTCGTCCGCCACTACCTGGCGCAGGACGACTGGACGCCGGACATCAGCAAGTTCGGCATCGACATCTGGATGACCACGACCGCCCTGACCGGCGGCTTCGCGGTCTGCCAGGCGCGGCTGGGCGCGAAGGTGCACGACCCGAAGGACCCGGGCTCGGACCTGGGCCCCATGTTCCGCCAGGTCGTGGGCACGATCCTGCGGCTCGCGACCGCGCACCCGGACGCCTGGCTCGACGTGAAGGGCAGCCACGACGTCCCCGCGTACGGCTTCGAGCGGATCATCGACCCGCCGCCGCTCGAGGTGAACGCGATCCGCCTTCTCGCGGAGTTCCACGGCGGCTCGCTCACCGCAGCGGACACCTGGCGCCGCGCGCTGGACCCCGCAACCGCCGCCACGGTCCTGGAACTCGCCGCCGAGGCCGGGCCGCTGGCCGAAGCCGCCGCGCGGAAGCTGGGCGTCGGGGGCGAAGCGCAGACGGCGCACCCGTCCACGCTCGAGATGGCCGAGGCGCTTGCCAGCTTCCACTTCCCCGACGACCTCTGGGCGCGCGTGGTGTACGACATGGTGCTGGCGACACGGCGTGCCGAGCTCGACCTCTCGCAGCTCGTGGCGGCCCTGGTGCCCATCTACTTCGGCCGGGTGGGCTCGTTCGTCGTCGAGAACCGCCACATCGACACCGCCGATGCCGAGGAGCGCGTCGAGCGCCAGGCGCGCGAGTTCGAGCTCCTCAAGCCGTACCTCGTGGAGCGCTGGCGGGCGCTGGACGCGCTTGAGGCCGCGACGCCGCCGCCCCCGGACGGCGCTCCGTGAGCGGGCAGCCGCTGCCGGCGCGGATCCTGATCCCGGTCGCGAACCCGCTCACCGCCGAGGAGCTGATCCGGATCGGCGCGTCGCTGCTGGAGCCCCGCACCGGCGAGCTCTCGGCGCTGGGCATCGTCGAGGTGCCCGAGGGCATGCCGCTGTCCGAGGGCGCCACCCGCGCCCGCCAGGCACGGCGCCTGCTGCAGCGCGTGCTCGACTACGTGCCCGAAGGGACGACGATCCACCCGCTCGTCCGCATCGGGCGACACGCCGCGGCGGGGATCGTGGAGGCGGCGGCTGAGCAGGAGGCGGACCTGCTGATCTTCGGCTGGGGCGGCAAGTCGGCGCCCGGGCGCGACGGCAGCCCGGCCCCGACCATCTCGCCCACGATCGACGAGGTGGTGCGCGAGGCGCCCTGCGACATCGCGGTGGTCAAACAGCGCGGTGCGCGCGAGATCCGCCGGATCCTCGTCCCGGTCCGCGGCGGCCCCCACGCGGAGCTGGCGCTGCGCTTCGCGGATGCACTCGCCCACCAGCACGACGCCGTGGTCGCGGTGATCCACTTCGTCCCCGCGGGCGTGACCGAGCCGGTCCGCGTCCAGGCCGAGAAGGCGCTCGCGGCGTTCGTGCGCCAGCACATCACCGCCCGCGTCGAGCCCATCCTCCGCGAGACGCGCAACGTGCGCACCTCGATCCTGCGCGAGGCCGAGCACGCGGACCTCGTGGTCATGGGGGCCTCGGCGCCGCCCGGCGAGCCGGGGACCTCGCTGTTCGGCGCCCTGCCCGAGGCGATCGCCCAGCGGGCGCGCCCGTCGGTCATCGTCGTGAAGACCCGCGAGGCGATCGGCCGCCACACCTTCGACGCCCTCGCCCAGAAGGCCGAGACCCTGGCCGCCGCTGACCGACTCGCCGAGGAGTCGCGCGCCGTGCCTGCCAAGGTGGAGCGCTGGTTCGCCGAGGCCAACTTCCACCACGCCGAGTTCGCCGACCTCGATCGGCTGGTTCAGCTCAAGACCAAGCAGGGAATCACGATCTCGCTCGTCCTGCCCACGCTCAACGAGGCGGAGACCATCGGGCCCATCGTCACCCGCGCCGTCCGCGACATGCAGGAGCGGGTCCCGCTGCTCGACGAGGTGCTGGTCATCGACTCCGCCTCGACCGACGCCACCCGGGAGATCGCCGCCGATGCGGGCGCGCGCGTGGTCCAGCACCCGGACGTGCTCTCACGCTACGGCTCCTTCCACGGCAAGGGCGAGGCGCTCTGGAAGTCGCTCTACGAGACGAGCGGCGACATCGTGGTCTGGGCCGACACCGACGTCCGCAACTGGCACAGCCGGATGGTCTACGGGACGCTCGGCCCGCTGCTCGTCGAGTCACGGCTCCAGTACGTGAAGGGCTACTACCAGCGCCCCATCGTGGAGGGCGGCGTGCTCAAGGAGGGCGGCGGGGGCCGGGTGACCGAGCTCGTGGCACGTCCGCTGATCAACCTGTTCTTCCCGGAGCTGTCCGGGTTCATCCAGCCGCTGTCCGGCGAGTACGCAGGTCGGCGGTCACTGCTCGAGCAGATTCCGTTCTTCACCGGATACGCGGTGGAGATCGGCCACCTCATCGACTCGCTCGAGAAGGTGGGCATCGAGGGGCTGGGGCAGGTGGACCTCGAGCGGCGGATCCACCGCAACCAGGAACTCGAGGGGCTGTCCAAGATGTCGTTCGTGATCCTCCAGGCCGTGATGAAGCGGCTCGAGGAGCGGCGGCGCGCGCGGCTGTTCGCGGAGCTCGGGCACACCATGAAGCTGCCCCGCTCGGGCCACGGGCGCCTCTCCCTGGAGGTCCAGGAGGTCGCCGACCAGGAGCGGCCGCCGATGATCCGCATCCCCGAGTACCTCGAGCGGCGCCGGCAGGCTGCGGGCGAGGCTTCGGCCGAGTGAGCCGGGGGCCCGGGCCGGAACGTCCTCGCGCCGCGCGTCGTCGCACTCCGCTGGACTGGGAGTCCGGCTTTTCGCCCGATACCGGCTCGAACTGGACTGTGGGTCCAGCCAACAGCACGAAATGGGCCCCAGGCGCGGCGATTCACGCACGAAGCCAGACCACGAGTCCAGCCGGCGACCGTGGTGCGTCAAGGAGCCGGACTCCCAGTCCAGCAACCGGCGGTCGGGACGGGTCGAGGGACACGTCGGTCGTTGGCGGCCGAGACCACTCGGCGGGCACGTCGATCATCGGCGGCCAGATTTGATGCGAGTCCTGATCGCGCCCGACTCGTACAAGGGAACGCTCACGAGCGTCGAGGTGGCGCGCGCGCTGGGCGATGGCTGGCGACGGGCGCGGCCGGAGGACGAGATCCGGCTGGCCCCACTGGCCGACGGCGGCGAGGGGACGCTGGTCGCGATCGAGGCGGCAGGCGGCTGGCAGCGACGCGAGGCGATGGTGCGCGACCCCCTGGGCAGGTCGATCTGTGCACCGTGGCTCGTTCGCCACGACGGGACCGCGGCCGTGGTCGAGATGGCCGCCGCGTCCGGGCTGTCGCGGGTGGCGCCCGACGAGCGCGACGCGACGCGTGCAACGAGCGCAGGAACGGGCGACTTGCTGCGCGCGGCGCTCGACGCGGGGATCCGCCGGGTGGTGCTGGGGATCGGCGGCAGCGCCACGACCGACGGCGGTGCGGGGCTGCTGGCGGCGCTGGGCGCGCGGGTTTCCGCCGACCTCGCCACGGTTGACCTCGCCAGGCTGGACCCGCGCCTCCCCGAGCTGCACCTGAGCGTGGCGTGCGACGTGACCAACCCGCTGCTGGGGCCCGATGGCGCGGCGGCGGTCTACGGGCCGCAGAAGGGCGCCTCGCCAGAGGACGTGACGCGCCTCGACGAGCGGCTTGCTCACTGGGCTGATGCCCTGGAGGCCGCGACGAGCCGGTCCGAGCGGGACACGCAGGGCGCAGGCGCTGCCGGTGGCGTCGGCTTCGGCCTCCTGTGCCTGGCGGATCGCCTTTGCTCGCTCGAGCTCCGGCCCGGCATCGAGCTCGTCATGGAGGCTGCGGGTTTCGACGCGGCGCTGGCCGAGGCCGACGTGGTGCTCACCGGCGAGGGCAGGATCGACGCCCAGACCGCGTTCGGCAAGACGGCCCTTGGCGTCGCGCGGCGGGCGCTTGCGGCCGGCGTCGCGTGCATTGCGATTGGCGGCAGCGTGACGCCGGAGGGGGTCGATGCGCTGGCTGCGGTGGGCGCCCGGGCCGTCGGCGCCTCAGACCCGCCGCTCTCGCTGGCGGAGGCCATCGCCGCCGGCGCAGCGCCCCTGGTCGGCTGCGGGGAGCGCCTAGCGCGCGCCTTCTAGCGCTCGGCCATCACGCGAGCGCCGCGACCGAAGCCTCGAGCAGCTCCCTGTTGACCGGCGGCGGACCGCCGGGCTCCCAGATCCGCTGCGTCAGCACGATGGTCACGAGGTCCCGCCGCGGATCCACCCGCCATGTCGACCCGAACCCGCCGTCCCATCCGTACGAGCCGTCGGGGTAGACAGCCTGGCCGAACCCCCAGGACCGATCGTCGAAGGATCCGGGGCGGAGCCCGGCGGTGGCGCGCTGCTCGGGGGTCAGCTGGTCGCTGGTCATCTGGCGCACGAGCTCAGGGTTGAGCACGGTGCCACCGCCCGAGAGCAGCATCCGCGCGAACGCAAGCAGGTCGTCGACGGTGGACACGAGCCCGGCCGACCCGTCGGGGAACTTCGGCGGGTGCGACCAGGCGCCGTCGGGCGGGTCGTGGACGACGAGGCCCCCCGGCATGGGCAAGTACGCGGTGGGCAGGCGCGACGCGTCGGCGGTCCAGAAGGCGGTGTCGGTCATGCCCAGCGGACCGGTCACCCGCGTGCGGAGCACCTCGTCGAACGGCTGGTGTGCCGCCCGGGCGGCGAGCACGGCCAGCACCTGCGTCCCGGTGTTGTACATCCACCGCTCGCCTGGCTGGGCGAGCAGCGGCAGCGAGCCGAAGGCCGCGATCCACTCGTCCGGGGGCGGCGTGGTGTCGGGGTCGGGCGCCCCGAACGTCGACAGCCGGAGCTCGTCGGCCGCCGCCATCACGGGCCACGGCGTCGGGCTCCTGAACATCTCGAACACCGCCCCGAAGCCGAAGGTGAAGGTCAGGAGGTCGCGGGCCGTGATCGGGCGGGTCGCCGGCACGGTGTCGTCGAGCGGGCCGTCCGAGCGCCGCAGCACGCGGCGGTCCGCGAGCTCGGGCAGCAGCCGGTCGACCGGCTCCTCGAGGTCGATCAGACCCTCGCGCACCAGCGCCAGGGTCGCGACCGCGGTGATCGGCTTCGTGGTCGAGGCGATCCGGAACGGCGTGGCGCGGCGGACGGCGGGGCCGCCGATCGTCAGCTCGCCCAACGCCTGGACGTGAACCTCGTCCGCCCTGGCGACGAGGGCGACGAGACCGGGGATGCGACCCTCGCCGACGTGCGACGCGGCGACCTCGTAGAACCGGCGCAGACCGCCATCGGTGAAGGCAGAGGCCATGGGACGCTCCTCTCCAGCGAGTGCCGCCAGCCTAACCGCCTGCCCGCCGGCGGGCAACCGGTCCCGAGCCGCCCGGACGGTTCGCGCCCAACTCGGTCCGATCGGCCCTCACCGGCGCGGCACGGTCGCCCGACCCTTGGGCCATGGGCCTCCTCCGCCGCTCGCTCCTCCTCGCCGGCTCTGTCGGCCTCGCCATCGCCTACCTCCGCAGGGTCCGTCCGTGGCAGCTGACCTGGGGCGCGACGCCTGACGAGGTGGCGGAGGCATGGCCGAGCGACGACCTCGTTCCCAAGCCGACGTTCAACGCCACGCGGGCCGTCACCGTCCACGCGCGGCCGGAGTCGATCTGGCCGTGGCTCGTGCAGGTGGGCGTGGGCCGCGCGGGCTGGTACTCGTACGACCTGTTCGACAACCTTGGCCGGCAGAGCGCCTGGCACATCGTGCCGGAGTTCCAGGCGCTGGAGCCCGGCGACACCGTGCCGATGAGCCCTGACGGGTCCCAGGGCATCCGGGTGCTCTCCCTGGACCGGCCCCGGACGATGGTCTGGGGAACTCCCGACGACACCACCTGGGTCTGGCGCCTGGTGCCGCTGCCTGACGGGTCGACGCGCCTGCTCACTCGCGTCCGGGCCCGCTACCGCTGGGGGTCGCCGGCAATCGCCTTCTCGGCGCTGCTCGAGTTCGGGGACATCTGGATGATGCGGCGCATGCTGCTCAACATCCGGGAGCGCGCCGAGGAGCTCGAGGCCTCAGCCGCCGCAGCCTGACCTCGCGGCGCGTTCAGGTTGACTTAGTCCACCAGTTAGTCCACCATGCGACCCATGGCGGACTCGGTCGTCAACATCCATGATGCGAAGACCCATTTCTCGCGGCTCGTCGAGCGCGCGGAGCGAGGAGAGCGGATCACGATCGCCCGCGCCGGCGTGCCCGTCGCCATGCTCGTGGCCGTGGAGCCGGCGACGCGGCTGAAGCGGCCCATCGGCATGGATCGGGGCAAGATCGTCATCCATGACGACTTCGACGATCCGCTCCCCGAACTAGAGGCATGGCTGGACGAGCCCATCGACCCGTCCGAGCGAGAAGGGTGAGGCTCCTTCTCGACACCCACGCCTTCATATGGGCGGCATCGGACAGCCCGCGACTGTCGGACCGAGCACGAGGGCTGATCGAGGATCCCGACTGCGACCTGGTCGTCAGCTCGGTCGTTGCCACCGAAATCGCGATCAAGTCCGCGCGCGGACGCCTGGAACTGCCTGACGAGCCGTCGGTCTGGGTGCCGACGCGGATCCTTGCATTCGGCGCGCACGAACTCCCGATCACGGTCGCCCATGCCATGCTCGGTGGCGCACTGCCTCGACATCACGCCGACCCCTGGGACCGACTGTTGATCGCGCAGGCCATTCTCGAGCAACTGGCGATCCTCACGGCCGATCCGCTGTTCGCCCGCTACGACGTGGAGACTGTCTGGTGAGCCCCGCCGAGCCCGAAGCCGATCCGAAGACCAGCGTGCAGCCGACGCCAAGTTCGACGGCTGGGTCCAAGGCGGCGCAGCCGAAGTCGAACGCGAAGAAGCCCAAGCCGGTCACGAAGGCGAAGCCCGCAGCGAAGAAGCGACGCGCGCCCGACCCGGCCAAGAAGTGGGCGTCGTACTTGCGTCGATATCGCCCGGGGCTGGTCCCGTTCGTGCTCGACGGGCTCACGGAGCGGTACGGGCCGCAGCACTGGGAGCGGCGGCTGGACCCCGTCAGCGAGTTGATCCTCACGATCCTGACCCAGAACACGGCCGACGTGAACGCCGAGAAGGCGTACGAGGCGCTGCGGGCGGCGTACCCGTCCGAGCGCGCGGCCGAGGAACACCATCCCGGCATCGGCTGGGGCGGCGACGGCCTCTCGACCGCGCCCCCGCCCGACTGGTCCCGGGTGGAGAACGCGCCCCTGCCGGAGCTCATCGACGTCATCCGCCCCGGCGGCCTGGCGCCGCAGAAGGCGCCCCGGCTCCAGGCCACGCTCGCCAGGATCCGCGAGGAGCGCGGCGTCTACGACCTGGAGTTCCTCGCGGAGCTGCCGGTCCTCGAGGCGCGCGACTGGCTGACCTCGATCGACGGCATCGGCAAGAAGACCGCGTCGATCGTGCTGGCGTTCTGCTTCGGCGCGCCGGTGATGGCCGTGGACCGCCATGTGGAGCGGGTGTCCAAGCGAATCGGGCTCATCCCCGAGAAGGCCACGGCCGACCAGGCGCACGACCTGTTCCTTGAGCTCGTGGACGGCGAGCACATGTACGCCGCCCACGTGCTGCTGATCCACCACGGCCGCGAGATCTGCCACTCGCAGCGCCCCGCCCACGACATCTGCCCGCTCCGCGACCGCTGCCGGATGGTCTCGCCCAAGGCGCCCTGAGGCGCGTTCCGCTCGCGACCGCCGGAGGAGGGTCGGGCTCCCCCGGGCTTCGCGTACCCTGTTCCCGAGCGCACAACCCGACCGGAGACCTGATGTCCGACCTCTCCGCCGACCTCTCCGCCGCCCTCTCCGATCTCCTCGCCGCCGACTTCGCCGCCTCGCCGGTGATGGCCTCCCAGGTCGGGAAGACCGAGTTCGACGAACAGCTCGACGACGTCTCGGCCGACGCCTTCGCGGCGCGCGATGCCACCGCGGCGACGCTCCTGGCCCGCCTCGACGCGATCCCCGAGGACGGCCTCGCGCCGGACGAGGCGATCGACCGCGACCTGGCCCGGTCCGTGGTCCGCGGCCGCCTGATCGTCGCCCCGTTCGCGCAGTGGCGCCGCGATCCGGTCACCTACTCGGGGCCGATCACCTCCGGCCTGTTCACGCTGTTCCTCCACGGCCTCCGCCCCGAGGCGGACCTGGTCGACGCGGCCGTCGCCCGCCTCGAGCAGGCCGGGCGCGTCGTCGACGCCGGGATCGCCAACCTCGACCCGTCGCTCGCCCACCCGCTGATCGTGGAGCGGGGGCTGGGCGCGGCGCGGGGCGGCGCCCGGTATGTCCGCGACCTCGTCTGGCGTGATGTCTCAGACCCCGACGCCCAGGAGCGGCTGCGCGTGGCCTGCGAGCGGGCCGCACCCCACCTCGACCGGTTCATCGCCCACCTCGAGGCCCTCCTCCCGCGGGCGCACGGCAGCTGGCAGCTGGGGGAGGACGCCTACACCCGGGTCCTCCGAGAGCGCGAGGTCCTCCCATACGACGCCCGCTCGCTCCGGGAGCGCGGCCAGGCCGAGCTGGAGCGCCTCGACGCCGAGATGGCCGTGCTCGCGCGCGACGCCACCGGCAACGCGGACTACGTCGAGGTCTTGCGTGCGGACGACGCGAACCACCCGCCCACCGAGCGCGCAATGCTCGAGGCCTACACGGAGTGGACCGCGAAGGCGCGCGGATTCCTGGCCCAGACCGGCCTGGTCAGCCTCCCCGCAGGCGAGGACTGCGCGGTGGTCCCCTCGCCCGTGTTCCAGCGCCCCGTGCTCGGCGTGGCGTCGTACATCGGGCCGCCCGCGTTCTCGGACCGGCAGCGCGGCCACTTCTTCGTCCCGTTCGCCCCCGACGGCGCCTCCGAGGACGAGGTCCAGGCCCGCCTCTCGAACAACTCCTATGGCGGCATTCCCACCACCTCGGTCCACGAGGCGTACCCGGGGCACCACTGGCACCTGGTCATGCGCAAGCGGAACCCGTCGGCGGTCCGGCGCGTGTACTCCACGCCGTACTTCAATGAGGGCTGGGCGCTCTACGCCGAGCGGGTCATGCGCGAGCGAGGCTTCTTCGAGCAGCCGCTCCACGTGCTCCACCACCTCAATGCCACGCTGTTCCGCGCGGCGCGGATCGTGGTGGACACCTCGCTGCACCTGGGCGAGATGAGCCATGACGAAGCAGTTTCCTTCATGGTCGACCGGGCCGCCCTCCCCGAGCCGGTCGCGAAGGCGGAGGTCGGCCGCTACTGCGCGTGGCCCACGCAGGCGTCCTCGTACCTCACGGGCTGCCTCGAGTTCCTCGCCATGCGCGAGCGCTATCTCGCCGCCCGGGGGTTCGCAGGCGTCAGCCCGGCCGAGGTGCCGGTTGGGGAGATCCGCGGCTTCCACGATGCGGTGGCGTCGTCTGGCTCGCTGCCGCTGGGGCTGGCCGACCGCGCCGTCATGGCCACCCTGCGCTGAGGGCGCGTGTCGTCGTGAGCCGAGCCGACGACGCTCGCGTGGGCCCGCGGGTCCCGCTGCTGCTCGACGTCGACACGGGCATCGATGACGCCTTTGCGCTGCTGTACGCCGCCGCGAGCCCCGAGGCGGAACTCGTTGCGGTGACCGCGCTCCACGGGAACGCGCCGGTCGGCGACACGGAGCGGAACACACGAGCGGTCCTCGAGCTGGCGGGCCGCGCGGACGTCGAGGTGGCGGCAGGAAGCGCATCGCCCCTGCTGCGCCCGCTCGAGACCACCCCGGAGACCCACGGCCCCCGCGGGCTGGGCTACGCCACGCTTCCGGAGCCCGGGTTCCCGCGCTCCGCCCGCTTCGGCCCCGAGGTCATCGTGGACGCAGCGCGGCGGCGACCGGGCGAGCTCACGCTGGTCACCCTCGGTCCGCTGACGAACCTCGCCGTGGCCGTGCTCGCCGAGCCCCGCCTCCCGCGCCTGCTGCGCCGCTGGGTCGCGATGGCCGGCGCCTTCCGCGTGCCGGGCAACACGACGCCCGCGAGCGAGTGGAACATCCACTGCGATCCGGAGGCGGCGCGCATCGCCCTCGGCGCGTGGCAGAGGGCCGTGGACGCGGATGGGACGCAGCCGCGGGCGATGATCATGGGCCTCGACGTCACGGAGGGCGCCCGACTGCTGCCCGCGCAGCTTGACGCTCTGGCGGCCCGGAGCGGCGACAGCCCGCTGACGACCTTCGCAAGTGACGCCCTGCGGTACTACTTCGAGTTCCACGCACGGTACGACGGCTTCTACGGCGCATTCGTCCACGACCCATTCGTTGTCGCGGCGGCGCTGGACCCCGCCCTGGTGCGGACGGAGCCCGCATCGGTTGACGTGGACGCCAGCCACGGGCCCGGCGACGGCCAGACGATCGCCGACTGGCGGCACACCACGGGCCGCCGGCCGAATGCGGACGTGGCGGTCGAGGGCGACGCCACCACCTTCCTCGCGCGCCTCGTCGAGCGCGTGGGCGGGCTCGGGGCGACGCGCGGCCAGTAGCGTGGCGGCGGGACACGGGCGCGGCCACGCCAGAGCGGCCCGCCGTCGATGCTCTGCATCGGGAAGTTCTGCCCGGCCTTCGCCAAGCGGCCCGCCTTTCGGGACGTTCGGCCGATCCTCTCGCGCGCCGTCATGGCGACGATGGAGCCAGATCGGAGGGTCTCGATGCGCATCCTGCTCGCGGTTGACGGCTCGGTCTGCAGCGACCGGGCCATGGCGCTCGTCGCCACGCTGTCGCTGCCCCCGGATTCCGCCGTCCGCGTCGTGGGGGTGCTGCAGCCGTTCGCCGATACCCTCGCGCTCTCGTACGCCGCCGCCGGCGACGCCGGCACGAACCTCGCATCGGAGGAGGAGCAGGACGCGGGCCATCTGCGCGAGGCGATCGGCCGCGCCGAGACGGCCCTCCGGCGCGATGGCCTGACCGTGGACGGGTTCCTGGTCCGCGGCCGGCCCGCATCCTCGATCGTGGACGAGGCGAGCGGGATGGGCGCCGACCTTGTCGTCGTCGGGAGCCGCGGCCACGGGACCATCTCCACGATGGTCCTCGGCAGCACCGCAGCCGAGGTGGTCGACCACGCGCCGTGCCCAGTCCTGGTGGCGCGCGGCACGGAGATCGGCCACGTCGCCTTCGCGGACGACGGCTCCGCGCAGTCACGCCGGGCGGAGGCGCTCCTGAGCACCTGGCCCATGTTCGCCGGTGCGCAGGTCGACGTCCTCAATGTCGCCGAGGTGGCCGTGCCGGTCGCCGCGGGCTTCACGCCCGGCCTGTACGACCAGGTCCTCGAGTCGTACACGCGATCGGTGGACGCGGCACGCGACGCATCCGCCTCGGAGGTGCGAGTGGCGGCGCGCCGCCTCACCGACGCGGGCCTCCACGCGGAGGCGGTGGCGCTCGAGGGCGACCCGGCCGGCGAGATCGTCCGGTACGCGGCGGGGCACAACATCCACACCATCGTCATGGGGACCCGCGGCCACACCGGGCTGGCCCGGTTGCTCCTCGGCAGCGTGGCGCGCAACGTGCTGCTCCACGCGCGCTCCTCGGTGCTGATCGTCCGCGCCATCTCGTAGGGCACCGCAGCCGGGGCCGCGGCGTCGGCGCGCCCGCTGCTTCGAGTCGTTGTTGGGCGCCCGCGACCCGTGCTGTGGCGCCGGCGGGCGCGGCGGGCGTGGCGCCGGCGCCGGCGCCGGCGCTAGGTCACCACCACCGCCCGGCGATCGAGCGCCTGGCGCACCGCGGTCATCAGGGCGACCGGCGTGAACGGCTTGAGCAGCAGCGGCTCGACGGTGAGCTGGGCGACCTGCTCGGCGGCGTCACGCTCGGCGAAGCCAGTCATGAACACCACGCGCAGGTCGGGCCGGCGGTCCCGGAGCTTCGACACGAGGGCTGGCCCGCCAAGCCCGGGCATGACGATGTCGGTGACGAGCATGTCGAACGACGCCGGATCGAGCTCCACGGCGTCGCGCGGGTCGCTGAGGACCGTGAGGGCATAGCCGGCCCGTCGCAGGACCGCGGTCGCCAGGGCGCGCACCAGCACGTCGTCCTCCACCAGCAGGATCCGCTCCGTGCCGCCGGGCGGCAGCGGTGCCGGGGCATCGTCGAGCGTTGGCACGGGCGCCGCGACCGCCGGGAACAGGATCCGGAACGACGCCCCCTCGCCGGGAGCCGAGGTCACCCAGATCGTCCCCCCGGCGCGATCGACCGTGGCGTGCACCGTCGCCAGGCCCACTCCCGTCCCCGTGCCCGCCCCCTTGGTGGTGAAGAACGGCTCGAAGATGTGGCCGAGGACCTCGTCGGTCATGCCCACGCCCGTGTCGCTCACCACCAACTGCGCGTACGTGCCCGGTTCCACTCCAAGGTGCTCCGAGGCGAACCGTTCGTCCAGGGCGACAAGCGCGGTCTCCACGCCCAGGCGGCCACCGTCGGGCATCGCCTCGGAGGCGTTGAGCGCGAGGTTCACGAGGATCAGCTCCAGCTCTGCCGGATCCGCCCGAAGGGCGGCTCCCGACGCAAGATCGGTCCGCAGCTCGACGCGCTCGGGCAGGAGGCGCCGGAGCATCGGCACGAGGTCCTCGAGCACCGCGTCCAGCGAGACCACCTGGGGCTCGAGCGGCTTGCCGCGCGAGAACGCCAGCAGAGAGCGCGTGAGCTCCGCCGCCCGGCCCGTCGCCCGCAGGATCTGGCGCGCGTCCTCGGCGATCGGGTCACTGGGGCCGACCGCCGCCTCGATGAGCCCCGCGTACCCGGTGACCGCGGTGAGCACGTTGTTGAAGTCGTGGGCGAGCCCGTCAGCCAGGCGTCCGACCGCCCCCAGCTTGTGCGACTGGCGCAGCTGCTCCTCGAGGTTCTTGCGCTGGCGCAAGTCGCGGGCCACCATCGAGATGCCGACTGGGGCGCCGGCCGCGTCACGGATCGGCGCCAGGCTGCCCCAGACCGGGATCCGCGCGCCCGACTTCGTGATGGCCGTCAGCTCGCCGTGGACCGCCGATGTCGCGCCCGCCATGACCCGAGTCCGCAGCGCCCAGACATCGGCCACCGACTCGGGTGCGAGGAAGGCCGCAACGGTGCGCCCGAGGATCTCGCCCGACTCCCAGCCCAGCAGGCGCGTCGCCCCGGCGTTCCACGACGTGAGGACGCCGTCGGCGCTGCTGGCCACGATCATGTCGTCCGCGGACTCGACGATCGCCGCGAGTCGGCTCGCCGTTTCCGCACTCGCCCGCTCGGCGGTGACATCGCGGACCACGGCCACCACCAGGCGCCGCTGCTCCGCATCGACGACGGAGGACAGGGTCGCCTCGCCAATGACGTGGCGGCCGTTGTTGACCGTGATGTCGACGTCGCCCCGGAAGACGCCGCCCGCGGCCACGATGGCCGTCGCCTGCTCGGCGGTTGCCCCCTGCAGCTGGTAGGTGGCCATGCTCCGCAGGTCCTTGCCGACGGCATCTGCGGCAGAGATGCCCACCAGCCGTTCGGCGCCCGCGCCCCACAGCACGATCCGGCCGTCGGCGTCGATCGCGACCACCGCGTCGGACATCGCGTCGACGATGACCTCGCGCAGGCGCAGTTCGTGCTCGGCGGCGCGGCGCGGTCGATCGTCCCGGGCGATCACGGACAAGGCGTGCGCCTCACCCCCGTGTCCGGGCACGGGGCTCGCCATGTACGACACCGGGATCAGCGTGCCGTCCTTGCGCTGCATCGCCGCGTCGTCCACGCGCACGATCTCGCCCCCGAGCACCCGGTGACGCGTGCGGCCGCGCTCCTCCCGGGTGGGGACGACGAGCGGACTGTGCCCGCCGATCATCTCCTCAGCGGTGAACCCGGTCAGGCGCTCCGCACCCCGGTTCCAGGACAGGACTCGACTGTCCCGGCTCACCGCGTAGATGGCGTCGTCGGCCTGCTCCACGATCGTCGCCAGGAGGAGCGAGGCGTCCAGCCCTGCCCGGTTCGCCGTGACATCCCAGAGGATCAGCAGGCTTCCCGGCCGCTCGGCCGCCCCATCCACCGGATACGCGAGCACTTCGAGGATCTGGTGCGCCCGGCCGGGCATCGAGAGCCGGACATCGCCCTCCCACATGGCCCCGTCACGCACCGCCTCGAGCAGCGTCTCGTGGCCGCTGAGGGTTGCCTCGGGCACGAGGTCGAAGAGCGCCATGCCGATCGCGACGGACGCGGGAACGTCGAGCAGGCGCTCGGCGCCGGCGTTCCAGTACGTGATGGCCCCGGCGCCGTCCACAGCGATCACGGCATCCCGAACAGCCTCGAGGATGCGCGCGGCGAGGGCTGGTTCAGGCTGGGACGGTTGGACGGACTCCGACATGCGCCTGCGCTGGTGGCGGGTGATAGGGCCGAGGCGGGGGCGCGCCTCCAGCACTGCGGACGATACAGGGTCCGAGGTCCCCCAACGAGGGTCATCCGATCCAAGCCCGACGCGCTTCGCACCAGGAGCTGGTGAGTGCGCGGCCGTTTGAAGCCGTCGCGGCGGCACAGAGCCGCGCCTCCCGAAGATCGCACCCGCAACCGCGGCAGCGCGCGCCCGGACGTGCCTAGAATCAGCGCACGCCGTCCCCGCCGCGGGGCCACCCGGTCGAGGAGCATGCTCCGAAACGTCGACTCCCCTGTCCAGGCACCGAGCCAGGGGCTTCCGGTCGCCGCCCGCCGGGCGCGTCGCTGGCGGCTGGGGTGCGCCGTGGGCGGGGGACGGGCTCGGTCGGTTCGCGTGGTGGTCCCCCTGTCCGTGCCGCCGCCGGCGAGGGGCGACGCATGAAGAACCCCGACGCGGGCCCGCCCGAGACCGAGGCCATCGACGCCGGCGAGGTGCGCCAGCTCTACACGCTCAACCAGGAGCTCGAGGCGCGGCTCGAATCGGTCATGCGCGAGCTCGCCGACACCCAGGCACGGCTCGACGCGCTCTGCGACGGCGCCGCTGCGGGCGTGCTGCTCGAGGACACCGCGGGCCGGATCGTTCGCGTCAACGCGACGCTGGTGGCGCTGCTCGACCTGCCCGCGCAGCCTGAGCTGTTCGTGGGCACGCCCTCGGCCGAGGTGGTCGGGTTCCTGCACAGCCGCTTCGCGGACGCCGACGGTTTCGGGACATCCACCGCCCGGGTCCTGGCGGACGGCGTCCCGACCCGCGGCGAGCGCCTGGTCCTGACCGACGGGCGGGTGCTCGAGCGCGAGTTCCGCCCCATTGGCGGGGCCCGTCCGGCGGGTGGCCTGTGGACGTACCGCCTGGTCGGCGCCGAGGGCTCGGACGACCTCGGAACGGCGCTCGACCGGGCGCGGGAGCTGGCAGAGCTCGCCGAGCACGCGAATGCTGCCAAGAGCGCGTTCCTCGCCGCGATGAGCCACGAGATCCGGACGCCGATGAACGGCGTGCTGGGCATGAACGCGCTGCTCCTCGACACGGAGCTCACGCCGGAGCAGCGCGAGCTCGCCGAGGGCGTGAAGATGTCCGCCGAGTCGCTGCTCGAGATCATCGACCAGATCCTCGACCTGTCCAAGATCGAGGCCGGACGGCTCGAGCTGGAGGACGCCGACTTCGACCTGCGGGCGGCGATCGACGCGGCGGCCATGGTGGTCAGGCCGGTTGCCCGCAAGAAACACCTCCAGCTGCGCACCCGCCAGGATCCCAACCTCCCGACCTTCGTCCGCGGCGACGTCCACCGCCTCCGCCAGGTGCTGATGAACCTGCTTGGCAACGCCGTCAAGTTCACCCAGCACGGCAGCGTCATGCTCCGGGCGCAGCTCGCCCCCGGAGAGGAGGAGGGCGACCCGTTCCTGGTCCAGTTCGAGGTCGTCGACACCGGCATCGGTATCTCCTCGGACCAGTTGTCCCGCCTGTTCCAGCCCTTCGTCCAGGCGGAGACGTCCACCACGCGCCGGTTCGGGGGCACAGGGCTGGGCCTCACGATCAGCCGCCAATTGATCGAGCTGATGGGCGGCACGATCAACGTGGTCAGCTCGCCGGGCGAGGGGAGCCGATTCACCTTCACGGTTCGACTGGCGCCGCCCAGCGAGACCCCGATGGACGCCGCGCCTGACGGCCTCGACAGCGGCGAGGCGCGAATCCTCGAGGGGCGTCGAATCCTGCTCGTGGACGACCACCAGATGAACCGCAGCGTCGCCGAGGCGGCGCTCCACAGATTCGGCGCCGAGGTGGACATCGCGTGGGACGGCCTGCAGGCGCTGGAGCGGTTCGCGCCGGGCCGCTACGACGCGGTGGTCCTCGACGTGCGGATGCCCAAGATGGACGGCTACGACGCGGCCCGCGAGATCCGCCGCATCGAGGACGACCAGATGGCGCCGCGCACGCCGATCCTCGCCCTGACCGCGGACGCAATGGTGGAGGACCGAGAGCGCGCGCTCGCGGCCGGCATGGACGAGCACCTCGGCAAGCCGTTCCGGATGGTCGAACTGGGCGAGATCGTCGCCGAGCTGATCTCGGACGCACGGCTCAGCCGCACCGAGGCGGCGGCGATGACGGGCGGCGAGTCTCCGGCGCCCACCGCAGGGGCGCCTGCCGAGCACCCGACCACGACTGGGGCGCCCCGCATCCTCGTCGTCGACGACAACGCCACCAACCGCAAGATCGCCGAGATCAACCTCGCCCGGCTCCCGGTGACCTGTGAGTCGGTGGAGGACGGCTACGTCGCGCTGGAGCGACTGGCCGCCGATCCGTTCGACCTCGTGCTCCTCGACGGCATGATGCCCGGGCTGGACGGACCGGCCACCGCACGCGAGATCCGCCGTCGTGAGAGGGCGGGCGGGCTGACGCCGATCCCGATCGTCGCCCTCACGGCCAGCGTCCTCCCCGAGGACCGCGCCCGCATGCTCGAGGCAGGCATGGACGACCACCTCGCCAAGCCCGTCCGGCTCGAGGACCTCGCCCGCATCCTCGGCATCTGGCTGCCCGCCGGCGTCGCGCCGCGCACCCGGACGATCCCCGAGCCCGGGGCCGTTGTCACGACGCAGGCCACGACTCCGAGGAGGGCCCCCGACTCGGCCGAACCAGTCGTGGACCCCGCAGTGTTCGCCCGGCTGTCGGATCTCGGCGACGCGAGCTTCGTCGACCGCATCGTCCGGCTCTTCCTCGCCGACGCCGCCGAGCGGGTCGAGCAGGTGGAGGAGGCACTCGAGACGGGCGACGTCCTGCGGCTCCGCATCGCTCTCCACGCGCTCGAGGGGATCTCGGGCAACGTGGGCGCGACGGCGCTCGACCGCCGGGCGCGCGAGCTCCACGAGATCATTCGGCGGCGCGAGGATCGGGGCGAGGACCCGCTGGGGGTGCCCATCGGCGATTCCGGGCTTGAGGGCATGCTGGAGGCGACCCGGACCTGGTTCCGCGACTCGATCGCCGCGACCACGCTGCGCTGACCGCGACCGCCGTCGCTCCAACGGCCTCGGGCTGAGGTTCAGGCGATCCGCGTTCCCAGCGGGTCCTTCGCCTGGTCCGCCGTCGTCATCGGATCACTCTCCGCGCGGGCGGCGAGTGGGAGCCGGCCTGGCCGCTTGAAGCCGGAGCGGTCGCCCACGCCCACGGCGGATGGCACGGGCTCGGCCGGGTCCACCAGCTCGTTCGCGTCGCAGAGGATGAACGCGTCCACGACGGACGGGTCGAACTGGGTGCCACGGTTCTTCGTGATCTCGTCCACCGCCAGCTCGACGGGCCAGGCGGACTTGTACGGCCGCTCGTGGGTCAGGGCGTCGAACACGTCGGCAACGGCCACGATCCGCGACTGGACCAGGATGTCGGTCGCCACCATCCCGAAGTAGCCGCGGCCATCCCAGCGCTCATGGTGCGTCTTGGCGATGCGCTCCGCGAGCTGGAGCAGGTCCGAGCTGCTGCCGGCCAGGATCTGCGACCCGATCTCGGTGTGCGCCTTCATCTCCTCGAACTCCTCGGGCGTCAGGCGCCGGGGGGCGAGGAGGATGGCATCGGGGATGCCGATCTTGCCCAGGTCGTGGAGCGGAGCGGCGAGCCGCAGGGTGTACACGTCGTCCTCGTGCATGCCCATGGTCCGGCTGAGGATCGCCGCCACTCGCCCCACCCGGAGCACGTGGCGGCCCGTCTGGTCGTCGCGGAACTCGGCGATGCGGGCGAGGCGCTCCAGGGTGTCGTTCTTCGCCTCCTCCACCTCGCGGGTCCGCTCTCTCACCCGCTGCTCGAGCGTCTCGTTCTGGTGGTCGAGCATCTTGTTCCGGTCAGCAAGGTCGATGTACAGCTGGCGCGTCTCGAGCAGGTTCTTGGTGCGGAGGATGACCTCCTGGCTGTTGATCGGCTTGGTCAGGAAGTCGCGGGCGCCGGCGTCGAGCGCCCTGCGACGTGATTCTTCGGTGACGTCCGCGGTGAGGACCAGGATGGGCAGATAGCCGGCCGCCTCGATCTGCGGGCGGAGCGCCTCCATGACGCCAAAGCCGTCGAGGCCCGGCATGTGCAGGTCCACGACGATGAGGTCCGGCGTGTGCAGGGACACGAGCGCGGCGACCGCGTACGGGTCCTGCGTCGTGGTGATGTCGTGCAGCCCGGCCTTCTCGAGGACCTGGCTGATCAACCGTAGATTCAGCTCCTGGTCATCAACGAGCAGCACCCGGGCATCGCGAAGACGCGGCGGGAGCATGGGCAATAAGCGCTCCGACATGTCCGGGCAATCATCCTCCCTCCGGCAAGCTGTGACTACCACCCGGAATGGGTGGCCCGATCGGCAACAGCGGTACGGGCTCCCGCGCCAGGCCGCATGCCGCCCGTGCTCCGCCCGGCACCCCCTATCTCCTCCCGGGGGAGCTTGTCCGGCCGACTTCGCTCCCATCTCCTCCCCGGGGAGACACGAGCGATCCCGGGCCGCGCGCCACGCACGAGGCCGGTTCCGCCCATTGGTTAGGCTCCTCCGGGAGGAGATACGCGAGGGCGTGCCGGGATGGGCGAAACGCGGAGGACGACGCCGGGGAACGGCCTGCCCCGGATTCCCGTCGGGTTGGCCTCAGTCGGCCGGTCGCTCCCCGCGCAGGGACACCACGATCAGCAGGAACCCTGTCTCGATCACGTCCACGCCGGCGATCACGAGCGCGGTCACGATCGGCAGCGCGCTGCCGAGGAGCCAGCCTCCCGCCGCCGAGGCCGCAGCGACGGCGAGGAAGACGAGCCGGACGCCGCGGATCAGCGCCGCGAGGTCGCGCGGGTCGGCGGTGCCGGGCGCCACGTGGCGGCTCGCGTCGATGCGCCGGATCGCATCGGCCAGGAGACGCATGGCGACGAGCACCATGACGGACACCAGCAGGGCGCGAACGAGGGCCGGCGGCCGGGCGAGCGCCTCGAACAGCCCGGCGTTCCAGCCCGCCAGCGTCCCCGTGATCATCGCGACGAACCCGGCCAGGACCCACGCGAGCCTGCCGCTCACCGCACCGTCTCGTTGACGGCCTCGCGGACGTCATCGTGGACGTCCAGCGTGAGCTCCCTCGCCGCGCCGCCGGCGATCCGCCAGGCGCGGACGCTTAGAGGCCCGGGTTCGGCAGCCTCCTCCTGGCCGCCGCGCTCGTTGGCAAGCGACACGAGCAGGTACACCGCCGACGGCCAGACCGCCTCGCCGATGTCGGTCGCTGACGGCACGGCCGCCGAGCGCACATGCGAATGGACCACGCCCCAGAGCTCCTCGCCCGATTGGTCCAGCTCCGCCAGCACGGCCAGCAAGTCGTCGCGGTGCACCACGTAGCGCGACGGCGACGTGGCCGCATTCCGGCAGCGCACGTAGCGGAGCGCCACGCCCCCGTCCCCCGCGAGTCCGGACCCGACGACCAGCCCGCACGACTCGTTGGGCCGGGCCTCGCGCGCGTGCCGGGCGATCCCCTCGGCAATGGCGCGCGAGAGGCGGATGGTGGTCCCCGATGCGGCGCTCACGCTTGCGGACGCGACCCGAACAGCGGCGTCGCCGCCAGCGGTTCGCGGTCCGCCAGACCTCCGCAGGCGGGGCAGGCGGGATCGCGTCGGATCTCGAGCTCGCGGAACTCGCCGTCCAGCGCGTCGAACAACAGCAGCCGACCCACGAGCGGCGTGCCCACGCCCAGCAGCAGCTTGAGCGCCTCGTTCGCCTGGAGCAGCCCCATGATGCCGGGCACAACGCCCAGCACGCCCACGGCCGAGCAGTTGGGCGCGAGCTCCGGGGGTGGCGCCGAGGGGTAGAGGCACCGGTAGCAGGGGCCGGCGCCCGGCGAGAAGACCGAGAGCTGGCCCTCGAAGCGGTACACCGACGCGTGGACGACGGGGGTGCCCGCCATCACCGCGGCGTCGTTGAGCGTGTAGCGGGTCTCGAAGCTGTCGGTGCCGTCGATGACCACGTCGTAGCCGGCGATGATCTCAGCCACGTTGTCCGGGCCTAGCAGCACCTCGTGGGCCACGACGCGGACGTCGGGGTTGAGCGCGCCGATCGTCTGCGCTGCCGACGCCACCTTGGGCTGGCCGACGCGGTCGGTGGTGTGCAGCACCTGGCGCTGGAGGTTCGAGAGGTCGACGACGTCGAAGTCGACGATGCCGAGGGTGCCCACACCCGCCGCGGCGAGGTACAGCGCGGCCGGCGAGCCCAGCCCGCCCGCTCCTACGAGCAGCACCTTCGACGCGAGCAGCCGCGCCTGCCCCGCGGGTCCCACCTCGGGGATCAGGAGGTGCCGGCTGTACCGCTGGCGCTGGACCGCCGTCAGCCCGTCGGGCCCGGACGTGTCGCGCCCCTCGCGCTGCCAGGCCTCGATGCCGCCGGCCATCGAGGCGACGTCGCCATAGCCCATGCTGGCCAGGGTGGAGGCCGCCCGCAACGAGCGCACGCCCACGGCGCAGTACGCGACGATGGCCCGGGAGGGATCCGGCAGGAAGAGCCCCGCCAGTTGGTGCAGCTGGCCGAGCGGGATGTGCAGCGACCCCGGGATGTGCGCCACCTCGCGCTCCGACGGCTCGCGCACGTCGAGCAGCAGCGTGCCAATTCGCCGGAGGGTGTCGGCTTCGGCCGTCGTCACCTCGCGGGGGTGCGGAGTCACGTCAGCATCGGGCGGGGTGGTGGGCACGGGGCGATGCCTCCCTCGCGGACCGGGTTCAGCCGGCTTCCTGCTCCACGGGCTTGGCGCCGACATCCTCGAGCAGATGCTGGAGCGACTCGAAGCTCAGCATCGCGCACTTGAGGCGGGCCGGGCTGATCTCGATCCCGAGCAGGTCCAGGAGGTCCGCCGCGCCGAAATCCGCGACCTCGGCGACGGGCTTGCCCTTGATCTCGTCCGTGAGGAGCGATGCCGACGCCTGGCTGATCGCGCAGCCGCGGCCCGTGAAGCCGACGCCTGTGATCACGCCGTCCTCCACCTGCAGCTGCATCGTGATCCGGTCGCCGCAGAGCGGGTTCGCGCCCTCGAAGGTGGCGCTCGGCGTCTCGAGCACCCCGAAATTGTGGGGGCGCCGGTAGTGCTCGAGGATGTAGTCGCGGTAGAGGTCGTCCATGGCTGATTCCGAGTGTACGCCGAGGGCGTGCGAGCGGTCTTGCGCGGGCCCGGATGGCGGTTCCGCGAGCCTTGCGTCATCGGCGTGGCGGGGCCTCTGTCGTCAGCGCGCGGTCCCGGGCAGATCCGCAGCGGCGCGCGAGGCGAGGTCGAAGGCCGGAGCCCGGGGCTCTTGTTTGCCTCCCGTTAACGGAATTCTGTTGCGCAGACCCGGGAGCGGGGCCGTAGTATCCAAGGCGCATCGTTGGGTCAACGCGCGGCAACAACCGCTCGCGTTCCCGCGAGGCTGCGAGAGGAGCGCAGTCACGCACCTCGAGCATCGCCTTGGCCTTCCGGGTCTCCGACACGCTCGGTGCCTCGGGGCTACACGTACGGGGCCGACGTAAGGCCCCCGGAGGAGATACAGCGCATGGAGATGAAGTCACGGGTGCTCTCCGTCCTCGCGGCGGCGACCGTGGTCGTTGCCGCGTGCGGTGGCAGCACCGCCACCGCGAGCCCCTCGACAGCCCCGGCATCGGTTGCCCCGGCATCGGTTGCGTCGGTTGCCCCGGCGTCGATGGCGCCCGAGTCGTCGGCCCCGGCCAGTGCCGCGGCCGTTGACTGGAAGACCGCCACGTCCGCGGGCGCCGGTGGTGTCGACGCCGTCTGCGCGGCCGGCAAGGCCGAAGGCACGGTCAACATCATCGCGACTCCGCCCGACTGGGCGAACTACGGCCAGATGATCACCGACTTCACCGCGAAGTACGGGATCAAGGTCCAGTCTGATCAGCCCGACGCCGACAGCCAGACCGAGATCAACACGGCCCAGCAGCTGGCCGGCACCGGCCGCCAGCCGGACCTGTTCGACCTCGGCACCGGCGTCGCCCTCGCCCACACCGACATGTACGCGCCCTACCAGGTGGCGACGTGGAAGGACATCCCGGACGCGAACAAGGAGGCCACCGGCCTCTGGGTCAACAACTACACCGGCTTCGAGACCATCGGCTACGACAGCTCGCTGGGCACCATCACCAAGGTGTCCGACCTGAAGGACCCCAAGTACAAGGGCAAGGTTGCCCTGAACGGCGACCCGCTCAAGGCGTCCGCCGGCTTCAACGGCGTCGTCATGGCTGCACTGGCCAACGGCGGCTCCGCGGACAACATCCAGCCCGGCATCGACTTCTTCAAGGGTCTCGCCACCAGCGGCAACCTGCTGCCCGTGGACCCGAACCCGGCCACGATCGCCTCGGGCCAGACCCCGATCGTGATCGACTGGACGTACAACAACAACGCCCAGACCGCCGTCCTGCAGCCCAAGGGCATCGACTGGAAGGTCGTCGTCCCGACTGATGCGGCGCCGGTCGCGGCCTACTACAACTCCGCCATCAACAAGGACGCCGCCCACCCGGCCGCAGCGCGCTGCTGGATGGAGTACGTCTTCAGCGACGCCGGCCAGAACACGTGGCTGAAGGGCTTCGCCCTGCCGGTCCGCCTCGCGGCCATGCAGACAGCGGGCACCGTCGACCAGGCTGCATTCGCGGCCGTCAACCCGCCGACGACCCCGCCGGTCCAGCTGACGCAGGACCAGGTCAAGGCGGCCACCACGCTGCTGACGGCTCAGTGGAAGTTCATCACCATCAAGTAGTCTGCAAGCACTGACGACGGGAGGCGCCCTGATGGCCGGCTCGGTCACCACGCCCTCCTCGTCACCTGTGGCCGGCCCCGCCGCAAGCGGGGCCGGCGCACGCAGGATGGCGAGGGCGGGGAACTACCTCGCCCTCGTTCCCTTTCATCTGTACGTCGGTCTGTTCCTGCTCCTCCCGACGCTCATCGTCACGGTCGGAGCCGTCACCACCGCCAAGGGCAACGTCACCCTGGACAACATCACGCAGCTGTTCACGAGCGACGTGTTCGTGAGCTCCTTCGTGGAGTCGATCCAGCTCGCGGTCCTGACCGCGATCGCCGGTGCAGTGTTCGGGGCCCTGCTCGCCTGGGCCGTGGCCCGGGGCAACCCCAACGGCCTGCTCCGCCAGCTGGTGGTCGCCGCGTCCGGCGTGCTCGCCCAGTTCGGCGGCGTGATGCTCGCGTTCGCGTTCCTCGCGACCTTCGGGTACAGCGGCCTCATCACCGTGTTCATCAAGAACAGCACGGGTGTCGTGCCCGACCTGTCGTGGCTGTACACGCTGACTGGCCTTGCGCTCGTCTACACCTACTTCCAGATCCCGCTGATGCTGATCGTCTTCCTGCCCTCGCTCGACGGCCTGCGCCAGGAGTGGTACGACGCCTCAGCAAGCCTGGGCGGCAGCGCCTGGTCGTTCTGGCGTCACGTGGGCGGGCCGATCCTCGCCCCGAGCTTCCTCGGCGCGCTCCTGCTGCTGTTCACGAACGCGTTCTCCGCCTACGCGACAGCGGCGGCCCTCATCAGCCAGGGCTGTCAGCTGATCACCCAGCAGATCGCCTGCCAGATCCAGAGCGAGACCGTGCTGGGCCAGGAGAACGTGGGCAAGGCGCTGGCCCTCGGGATGATCGTGATCGTCTCGCTGGTGATGCTCGTCTACGCCTATATCCAGCGCCGCGCGTCGAGGTGGGTCAAGTGACCGGTTCCACCAACACCCAGCTCGGCGCGGCCGCCCCCGGTGGCGGGGCGATGATCGTGAAGCGACCCAAGGGCGCGGGCAGGGGCCGCCGCGTGTCGCGCTCCCAGAGAGTCGTTCGATACGCCGTCCTCGCCCTCGTGCTGGGCTGGCTCGTCCTGCCGCTGGGGGCGATGCTCGAGTTCTCGACGCGCGGCAACTTCGACCGGGCGACCAAGACGTACGCCCGGACCCTCGATTCGTTCGCCGCGATCTTCAGCAACCCGGACCTCATGGCGAGCATCGTCACTTCGCTCGAGATCGCGGCGCTGACCGTGCTTGGGATGCTGCTCCTGCTGGTGCCCACCATGGTCTGGATCGTCGTGCGGGTGCCGCGGATGCGCCGAGTGGTGGAGTTCCTGTGCCTCCTGCCGCTCGCGATCCCCGCCATCGTCATCGTCGTGGGCATCGCGCCCATCTACCGCTGGATGGGTCAGAACCTCGGCGGGGTCGGCGCCTCTGCGCTGACGCTCACCTTCATCGACATCATCCTGGTGCTGCCCTACTCGTACCGCGCCATCGACTCGAGCCTGCGGTCCATCGACACCGTCACGCTCGCGGACGCTGCGCGGAGCCTGGGCGCCGGGTGGCCGCGGACGATCTTCCAGGTCATCGTGCCGAACATCCGCGGCGGCATCCTCTCCGCGGCCGTCCTCGCCATCGCGCTCGTCCTCGGCGAGTACACCATCTCGTCGCTGCTCTCGTTCAACACGGTGCAGGTGGTGATCGCCCTGCTGGGCAAGCGCGACCCGTTCGTCTCGGTCGCCGTGTCGTTCGCGGCGCTGCTCTTCGCCTTCGTCCTCCTGTTCGTCATCTCTCGCTTCGCCCCAGGCGCCGGTGAAGGCGCCCAGCGAGCCGTCGAGGAGCCCGCCGCATGACCGCAACCAGCCCCAGCCCCAACCCCGTCACGACCGGCCACGGCGTCGGCGTCGTGTTCGAGGAGATGCACCGCTGGTACGGCTCGGTCCACGCGCTCAACGGGCTGTCGATCGACATCGCCCCGGGCGAGTTGATCGCCCTGCTCGGGCCGTCGGGCTGCGGCAAGACGACCGCGCTGCGTGCCCTCGGCGGGCTCGATGAGGTGGACGCCGGCAGGATCCTCGTGGACGGCAAGGACATGACCCGGGTGCCCGCGAACAAGCGGAACATGGGGATCGTGTTCCAGGCGTACAGCCTGTTCCCCAACATGACCGCCCGCGACAACGTGGCGTACGGCCTGCGGCTGCGGGGCGTGGACGCCGCCAAGCGCAACAAGAAGGCCGAGGAGACCCTCGAGCTCGTCGGGCTCGGCGCGCAGTCCAGCCGCTACCCGCACCAGATGTCGGGCGGCCAGCAGCAACGTGTCGCGCTCGCGCGGGCGCTCGCCATCGAGCCGTCGGTGCTGCTGCTCGACGAGCCGCTCTCCGCGCTCGACGCGAAGGTCCGCCGCCAGCTCCGCGAGGAGATCCGGCGCATCCAGATCATGGTCGGCATCACCACCCTGTTCGTGACCCACGACCAGGAGGAGGCGCTGGCGATGGGCGACCGCGTCGGCGTCATGTCGCAGGGGCGCCTGGAGCAGATCGCGGCCCCGGCCGAGCTGTACGACCGACCGCAGACGAGGTTCGTCGCCGAGTTCGTGGGCCTCACCAACCGCATCCCGGGGCGGACCGATGGCGGCGACGTCGAGGTGGCCGGCACCCGGGTGCCGCTCCTGCCCGGTGCCACCGATCGCGGGACGGTGCAGGCGCTGGTGCGACCGGAGAACGTGCGCCTCGCCGCCTCCGCCACGGGCACCGGGCGAGTGCTCGCCGTCAGCTTCCTCGGCTCGCTCTGCCGCGCCCAGGTCGCCCTGCTCGACGACACCATCGTGGTCGCGCAGATGTCGGCAGCCGAGTCCACCGGGCTCTACCCAGGCGCGACCGTCGATGTGAGCGTCGTGCCGGCGCCGGTGTTCGCCGTCGCCGAGTAGGCTGGGCGCGCTCCCATTCGCCGCCCGCGTCCGCGCTTCGTCCCCGTGCCGCCCTCGTCGCTCGCGTCCCAGCTGAGGTTCCGCTCGCCATGACCGCGCCCCTCCCCGGCCTCCGCCAGATCACCGAGCCCGCCCGGACCATCGACGTCGTCCACGAGACCGACGTGCTGGTGGTGGGCTCCGGCCCCGGCGGTCTCGGCGCGGCGCTGGGGGCTGCGCGCGCTGGCGCCCGAACCACGCTGCTCGAGCGCTTCGGCTGCTTCGGCGGGAACATCACCGCGGTGGGCGTGGAGAGCTTCGCGTGGTACCGCCACGAGCAGACGCAGGACAGCGTGGGGATCGGCTCCGAGATCGAGGCGCGCGCGAAGGCGGAGGGGGCGAGCACCGACGAATTGCAGTCGGTCAGCCAGGCGTTCGACGCCGAGCGGTTCAAGGTGGTCGCCGACAAGCTGGTCGAGGAGAACGGGATCCACCCGATGCTCCACCGCACCTTCGTGGCGCCCATTCTCGAGGACGGCGTGCTGCGCGGCGTGATCACCGAGAGCAAGTCCGGCCGCGAGGCGATCCTCGCCCGACGCGTCGTGGATGCGACAGGCGATGCCGACGTCGCGTTCCGAGCCGGCGCGCCGACCCGCAAGACGCCGCGCGAGGAGATGCTGTCGGCCTCGGTCATGTTCTCGATGACCGGCGTCAACAAGCGCAAGTTCATCGACACGATCAAGGCCGACCCGCCCAAGTACCGCGACTGGGCCGGCAACTTCGAGTGGGACATCGAGACCGACGGCAAGGAGGACGAGATGTTCTCGCCGTTCCTGCGCAAGCCGTTCAAGAAGGCGGTCGAGGCGGGGCTCATCCCGCCGGGCCTGATCACGATGGCCGGGACATACGGCTCGGTGCACGACAGCGGCGACCTCACGTACCTCAACCTGATCCACATGGGCGAGGTTGACGGGACGGATGCGGACGAACTCTGCCGCGCCGAGATGGAGGGACGGCGCCAGGCGATGCACGCGATCGCGGCGCTCCGCGAATTCATGCCCGGCTGTGAGGACGCGACGCTGCGCAACTTCGGCATGACCGTGGGACTGCGCGACACGCGCAAGATCGACGCGCTCTACAACCTCACGGCCGACGACGTGCGCGGCGAGGCGCGGTTCGAGGACTCCGTTGGCATCTTCCCCGAGTTCATCGACGGGTACGGCGTGCTGGTGCTGCCCACGACGGGCCGCTACTTCCACGTGCCGTACCGATCGCTGGTGCCCAAGGGCGTGGGGAACCTGCTGGTGGCCGGGCGGTCGATCGGCGGCGACAAGATCAGCCATGCCGCGGTGCGCTCGATGATGTGCTGCACCGTCAGCGGACAGGGCGCGGGCGTGGCGGCGGCGGTCTCGTTGCGCGATGACACTGGCGTGGAGGCGGCCAGCGTCGGCAAGGTTCGCGCCGAGCTCGCGCGACAGGGCGTCCGGCTCGACTGAGGCCGGCGGACCGATACTGTGGGGGCCGCGACCCTGACGTTCGCGCCCCGAGACTGAGGTTGGCGCCTGTGGACATCGTCGCGGTCCTGTCGTCGCTCGGGAGCCTCGCGCTCCTCGGCTGGATCGTCATCGCGGTCATCCAGCTGCGGCTGCAGTACGTCCAGCGCCGCGAGGAGATCGTGCTTCGGCTGTACGAGCCCCTGCTCTCGGAGCCGCTGACGCGGGCCTACTGGCGGGTGCAGACGTGGCCGTACACGGACCACGCCTCGTTCGCGGCGGGCGCCGGCGTCGACGACTGGGTGGCGTTCGACCAGGTGGCGACCTTCTACGAGACGATGGGCGTGCTGCACCACCGCCGCGTGGCGAGCCTGTCGCTGCTCGACGAGCTGCTGAGCGAGTCGATCTTCGAAGCCTGGGACCGCTGCTCGCCGATCGTCATCGGCGAGCGGGAGCGGAGCCGGACGCCGCAGAAGTACGCCGCCTTCGAGCGGCTCGTCGGGCTGCTGGAGGGGCAGCTTGCCTCGCGCGGGGTCGCGCGCCCGGGGCCGAAGGCAAGCTGACGGGACCACCTCGGCAGCTCGCCCCGGTGTCGCGGCCCAGCGGAGTCTGGCAAATGCTCCCGGGACGATCCTTACGCGGTGGCTGGCGAGCGTCCGAGGGTCCGCAGCCCTGCGCCCCGCACGAGGCGCGCGGGCACTTCGAGCAGATGTTCTCCGTGCGGCCCGTATCCTGGATCCGGTCGGACAAGGGCCGCACCACGGTCATCTGCACAGGATTCGGGCTGACGAGGGAGCACATGGCTGCCTCGCAGTCATCTGGGGGAAACCGGCGGCATAGGGACCGCTCCGCGAGCATTTGCAAGACCTTGGGAGCGCGGAGCCGCGTCAGTCCCGGCGCTCAGTCCGCCATGCGCGTCAGTCGCCGCCGAACAGCTTCTGGACCTCGCGCAGCCCGGCGACGAGCGCGTCGATGTCAGCGGTCGTCGTGAACACGCTGAACGACGCCCGCGCCGTGGCCGACAGGTCGAGCCGCTCGTGGAGGGGCATCGTGCAGTGGTGGCCGGCCCGGATGGCGATGCCGAACCGGTCGAGCACCTGCGCCACGTCGTGCGGGTGGATCCCCGGCAGGTTGAACGCGACCACACCGCCGCGCTGCTCCGCGGAGGGCCCGTACAGCTCGATCCCCGGCACCTCGCGCGGGAGCACTTCGAGCGCATACGCCGTGAGCTCCAGCTCGTGGGCCCGAATGCGGTCCATGCCCAGCGCGCGCAGATAGTCGGCCGCCTCGCCCAGGCCGATCGCCGCCGAGATGTCGGGCGTCCCCGCCTCGAACTTCCAGGGGATGTCGTTCCACTCGGAGCGGCGCAGGTGGACCTCGCGGATCATGTCGCCGCCGCCCATGAACGGGGGCATGGCCTCGAGCAGCTCGCGGCGCCCCCAGAGCACGCCGGATCCCGTGGGCGCCATCGCCTTGTGCCCGCTGAACGCGTAGAAGTCGCAGCCGATCGCCTCGACGTCCACCGGCATGTGCGGCACGGCCTGCGCCCCGTCGATGGCGACCAGCGCGCCGGCCTCGTGGGCCTTGCGGGTCATCTCCTCGACCGGGTTGATCGTGCCCAGCATGTTCGAGACGTGGGTGAACGACACGAGCTTGGGCTTGAGGCGCAGCAGCACCTCGTAGACGTCCTGGCGCAGCAGGCCGTCGTCGGTGATCGGGATGAACTCGAGGTCCGCGTCCTTCTCCTGGGCCAGGATCTGCCACGGGACGAGGTTCGCGTGGTGCTCCATCTCGGTGAGCACGATCACGTCGCCCCGCTCGATGTGGCGTCGGCCCCAGGAGTACGCGACGAGGTTCAGCGATTCGGTGGCGTTGCGCGTCCAGATGATCTCGTGCGCATCGGACACGCCGATCAGCCGCGCGACCTTCACCCGGGCGCCCTCGTACGCGGCGGTGGCGCGCTCGGAGAGGGCGTAGATGCCACGGTGGACGTTGGCGTTGTCGTGGCGGTAGTAGTCGTCCATCGCCGCGATCACGGACGCGGGCTTCTGCGACGTCGCGGCCGAATCGAGGTACACCAGCCGGTGCCCGTGCACGTCCTGGTCGAGGATCGGGAAGTCGGCCCGGAGCGCGGCCGGGTCCAGCGGGGTGGTGGCCGGGCGCGTCTCGGTGGTCATCGTGCTCCCCTACCGGCCCGCGCCGGCGGCCTCCGGCTCCTTCGGGAGGGCCAGGTCCGTGTCGGACATCGCGATGTCGAGCCCGTTCTCGCGCAGGATCGGGCCGTAGCCCTCTTCCTCGAGGCGGAGGGCCAGGTCCTTGCCGCCGCTGGTGACGATGCGGCCGGCGGCCAGCACGTGGACCACGTCGGGCGTGATGTAGTTGAGCAGGCGCTGGTAGTGGGTGATCAGCAGCACGCCCATGTCCGGGTTGAGCTGGGCGTTGACGCCCTCGGCCACGATGCGGAGGGCGTCGATGTCGAGCCCCGAGTCCGTCTCGTCGAGGATCGCGAACTCCGGCTCCAGCATCGCCATCTGGAGCATCTCGAGGCGCTTCTTCTCGCCGCCCGAGAACCCCTCGTTGACGTAGCGGGCCGCGAAGCCGTCGTCCATCTTGAGGAGCGCCATCTTCGCGCGCATCCGCTTGCGGAACTCGAGCATCGTCACGCCGCCCTTGATGGCGTCGGTGGGGTCGATGTCGGGGTTCTTGTCGATGCCCTGGAGCTTGGCGTTGAGCGCCGAGCGGATGAAGCTCGCGACGCTCAGGCCGGGGATGGCGGTGGGGTACTGGAACGCCAGGAACAGGCCCAGCCGGGCGCGCTTGTCGGCCGACAGGCTCAGCAGGTTGTAGCCCTTCCAGAGGACCTCGCCGCTCTTGACCACGTACGCCGGGTGGCCCATCAGCGCGTAGGACAGCGTGGTCTTGCCGGATCCGTTGGGCCCCATGATCGCGTGGGTCTCGCCCTTGCGGATCGTGAGGTTGATCCCCTGGAGGATCTCGAGGTCGGGCTTGGCTGCCGGGGCGACCCGGAGGTCCCTGATGACGAGTTCGCGGTCGGTCGCGTCGGTCACGAAACGATTGCTCCTGGTGTGGTCGTGGTGCGCCGGGGGCGCGGCGTTCGAATTGGCTGGCTCGTCCTCGACCTACGCGAGCCCGGCCGGGGACGCAGCCGCCGGCTCGCGCGGGTCGAGGACGATGTGGCGGAGCGGGACGAGATCCGCCAACGTGAGGGAGTCGAGGGTGCCGGTGATCGCGTCGCGCACCTTGAGCCAGAGGAGGTTCACGGTGCAGCGTGAGGTTCGGGCACAGGCGGCGTGGTTGGGGTCGTCCGACGCGCAGAACATCGGGGCGATGGGCCCCTCGAGCGCGCGGAGCACCTCGCCCATCCGGATATCGGACGGCGGTGCGGTGAGCTGGTAGCCGCCGCGCGCGCCCCGGGTGGCGGTGACGAGACCGGCGTCGCGGAGGCTCGTCACGAGCTGCTCCAGGTAGGCGCGCGGCAGATCCTCGTCAGCGGCGATCTCGGCGAGGCTGGCCGGGCCATTTCCCCAGCGGCGGCCGAGCTGCACCATGAGGCGGACGCCGTACTCGCCCTTGGTCGAGAAGGCGACGGCGCCGGAGCCGTGGTGCTTGGGTCGGGTCGTCAGGGGTCGGTCCTCGGGTGGCTCGTCGGCGTTGGTTCCAGTCATCGGGGGTCGCGCCATCGCTCGGCGGCCCGATGCCCGGGAGTGACCGCCGAACGGTCGGAGTTCCACGGGGGGACGCCCGCGGCGAGGAGGCCGCCGCGCCGTGGAATTCCGACCATCCGGGTCGGGATTGAGTCTAAACCGCTCGCGCGAGGTCGTCAACGGGGGCCGGGGGCGTCATGAATCAAGAAGCCCCGGAGGGTTACCCTCCGGGGCTCCAGGCTCGGCGTGTGGCGAGTGGGACTACTTCGCGCCGGACGCGAGGTTCCTGCCGTTGGTCGCGAAGTAGCTCACGCAGTCACCCTGGTTCTTGAAGTGGCGACCGTTGCTGTCGGTCAACGTCTTCCAGCCACCGTGCTTGCAGGCACTGATGTTCGCCCTCGTGGCTGCCAGGGCCACCGCGACATTGTCGAGTGCGGGCCCGTAGGCGCCCGCGGTCGTGCTCGTGAACGTGAGCATCGTGGTCGCGCTCGTCGCCACGAACGAGTAGGACTGAGGCGCCCACTTCATGTTCGTGACGCTGTTCCCGGCAGCGGCCGTGTCGAAGGTGTAGGTCTTGGTGGCCCCGCCCGTCGCGTTCACCGTGAGCGTCTTCGCGCCCAGATCGCCCTGGGGATTGCCGGAGAGGGCGAACGACACGACGTAGGTGGAGCCGACGGTGGTGGTGATCGACTGGCTGATCGACCCGGGGGCGGTGGCGTTCAGGTCGAGGCTCTTCGTGCCGTCGGCCGCCGTCCACAGCGACCCGATCCAGTCGATGCCGTTGCCGCCGATGGTCCAGCCCGTCAAGACGGTTGAAGCGGCCGGCAGCGTCTCGAACCCGGCACCGTTGTCGGTGTACGTGCCGGTCTCGAAACTGCCATTGACCGTGGGCGTGGCGGCGATGGCTGCGCCGCCCAGCACGATCGCGGCGGTCACGCCGAGAGCCGCGGCGGCGAGGGATCGTCTCATCATGTCAGCGTTCCTCCTCGGCGCCCGGACACGGGGAGGTGTCCGTCGGGCGCTTCAGTGTGTGGCTCGAGCCCTGCTTGGGTTAACGACCGCAGGGGGACAGCGTTAGGTCCCCGTCGCGATCAATGCGCACGGCGGCACGCTCGTCGTCACCTTCGATGAGGGTGTGACGAGCAGCCCCAACCGCGCGGTCAAGTTCGGCGACGGCGGCAACGTGGCCTTCGTGGCCCGGGGCCTGCAGGTCCGGGCGGGCACGACGATTGGCACCGAATACACCCACTACAGCCTGCTCCGCACGCTCGAGGACGGCTTCACCGTGGGCGGACATGTGAGCGGGGCGCCCAGCTGGCCGCATCTGGCAAGGCGCAGTCCGTGCACCCAGCGGCCCTGTCCGCGCTGCCCCCGCTGCTCCGGCCGCCCCGTGCCACCCAGCGCACGGCGGCACCGCGATCGAGCGCACGGGCCGGCTCGCCCAGCGCCTCATCCGCTGATAGGGCCGCTCGGTGCATCGCCGCGCGAGGTGCCGCGCGAGGTGCCGCGCGAGGTGCCGCGCGAGGTGCCGCGCGAGGTGCCGCGACCAGGCGGGGCGGGCCGGAGAGTGGACCTCAGTCAGGACCGCGGAACTCGGGCCCTACCCCTCTGAGATCGCGAACGCGACCGTCCGGCCATGCCTCTGCGCGAGCGCCATCCAGACCTTGACCATCTCCTCGAGCACCTTGGTGTTCGCCATCCCGCCTGCGTCCTCGGGCTGGAAGCCAATCTCCTCGGCAAGGGCCATCGCCGTGCGCTTGGCGTCCTCGTCGTCGCCGGCGATGAACATCGCGGCGCGGATCGAGCGTGCGGCGGCCGTTCCGAGGTTCTCGAAGCCGATCGAGTTGAACGCCTTGACGAGCTTCGCTCCCGGCAACAGCTGCGCGAGGTCCTGCGTGGTGGAGCGTGCGGTGACCTCCGAGTCGAAGCGGTTCATCGCATCGATCACCACCCGGCCCGCCAGGGGAGGCAGTTCCGACACGGTCGCGCCGATGGCCACAGGCCGCACGGCGAAGACGACCACATCGGCGCCCTCCACGGCCGCACCCGGGGAAGCGGCCACCGAGTCGGGGATGTCCGCGAGCGCTGCGAGGGTCTTGACGCTCTCCGGGTCGCGGACGCCGAACACGACGTCATGGCCCACGGCCGCGAACGCCCTGCCCAGGCCACCACCCACATTGCCAGCTCCGAGGATCGCGATGCGCATGGGGGCCTGCCTCCGCGTGACCCGACGCCCGGCGGCGCCGACTGCCGCCATTCTGGCGCCGCACCGCGCGGTTGTGCACCACAAGAGCGCGACACCTGCGCCGCGCCGAACGCGACGATCCGCCGCCGCCCATGGCCCCATCCGGGGAATGACCTCCGTACCGTCGCGGACCGGACAGATGGGCGCGTAGGGTTGACATCAGCGCCCTCACTGCGGCCTGCAGCCACCGCAGCCGGCGTCGCATGAGGGTCGCGGGTCCCATCCATGGCGCTCGCCCTCGACGACACCATCCAGCCGAAGCCGATGAGGCGCCGGCCCAAGGCCCCAGCCGGGCCCCAGGGTTCGCCGGGGGACGCGCGCGTCCTCGCCCTCCAGCGCATCGCGGCGGGCATCAGCCCGGACCTGGAGCTCGACGTTGTCCTCCGCGACGTGCTCGCCGGGGCCCAATCGCTGTTCGGCGCAGAGCTCGCGGGCCTGTGGCTCCTGGGCGACGGCGAGCACCCGCTCCAGCTGGCGGCCCACGCAGGCCTGGGCAGGGAGCTCATCGACGCAGCCTCGCAGCTGACGCGCCGATCGATGACCGCGGTCCGGCAAGCTGACGGGCGCCGCCCCACGGTGTTCGAGGATCCCGCGAACGCGCCCCACTTCGGGCAGATCTACGCGCGCATGGGCCTGCGGACCGTCGTGACCGTCCCGCTGGTCTTCCGCGACAGGCCCATCGCGGTCCTGGTCCTGTACCACCACGCCCCGTTTGCATGGACGCAGGCCGAGCTCGACCTGTGCGCCTCGTTCGCGAGCCAGATGGCCAGTGTCGTCGCCACCGCGCGGCTGTTCAACTCGGTCCGCACGAGTGCCGCTCGGCTGCAGGCCATCCAGGAGCTGTCGGCCCGCCTCAACCGGATCCAGGACACGGAGGGGATCGGCGCGGCGATCGTGGCCGGGATGGACCGCCTCATCCGGCACGACACCATCCGCGTCTACCGCGTCGATGACGCGACCAACGTCTGCGAGCCCATCGCCTTCCAGGGCGAGTTCATGGGCATCGGCCGGCCCACCACGGAGATGCTCCGGGTTCCGGTTGGCACGGCACTCACGGGCTGGGTCGCGAGCCACAACACGACCCTCCGCCTCGGCGATGCTGTCAACGACCCGCGCTCCATGCAGATCGGGGCCAGTCGCGGCGCGGAGTCGATGCTCCTGGTGCCGATGTCCTGGGAAGACCGGGTCATGGGCGTGATCGTCGTGTCAACCGTGGGCTACGACCAGTACACGGTTGACGACGAGCGGATGCTCGAGATCTTCGCGGGCTACGCGGCCCAGGCGCTCGCCAACGCCGAGGCGTTCGGGGAAGTGCGCCGCCAGCGCTCGGAGCTGCAGCATCGGCTCGAGAGCCAACGTCGCCTGCTCGAAGTCAGCGAGAAGCTCCTCTCGACGCTCGACCCGGCCAGCGTCCTCGAGACCATCGCCGATTCGCTCAAGACGGTGGTGGCGTACGACGCGCTCACCATTTACCGGATCGACTGGACGACCAACACCCGGCGTGCGCTCGTCGCCCGCGACCGGTTCTCGGAGCTCATCCTGCAGCACCAGACCCCGGTGGACTCGGGCCTGACCGGCTGGGCGACCCGCGAGGCGACGGCCGTGCTGGCCAACGACGCGCACCTCGACCCGCGCGTCATCACCATCCCGGGCACGCCCGACGAGCCCGAGTCGCTGATCGTCTGTCCGCTGATGCTCGACGGCGAGGTGGCGGGCACGCTCAACCTGTCGCGCATGGGCGCGGTCGAGGCGCACTTCACGCGCGACGAGTTCGAGCTCGTGCAGCTCTTCGCGGCCCAGGCCTCCATCGCGCTGCGCAATGCCGAGATGCACGGTGAGGTGGTGACGCGCGCCGAGCACGACGCGCTGACCGGGCTTCGCAACCACGGCGCCTTCCAGCGCGAGCTGGGCAATGCAGTCGCGGTGGGCGCGCCGTTCGCGCTGCTGATGATCGACCTCGACCGGTTCAAGGCGTACAACGACTCGCACGGCCACCCCGCCGGTGATGCGCTGCTGGCCCGGATCGCGAACGCGATGCGCGAGACGCTGCGCGACGAGGACCGTGTGTACCGCTACGGCGGCGACGAGTTCGCGGTCATCCTGCCGAGGGCGGGGACGACGGCCGCGCGCGAGATCGCCGAACGCGTCCGGACGGCCATCGCCTGCCTGACCGAGGAGGCCGGCCCGCTGGTCACGGCAAGCCTGGGGATCGCCGTCCACCCCTACGACGGGGCGACCAAGGACGAACTGGTCGCGGTCGCAGACCGCCAGCTCTACCTCGTGAAGCCGCCGGCCACATCGCGCTCCGGGGGCCTGGACCCCACGCGCGACCCGTTTCTCGCGGCGGTCGACCAGACCACGCTCCGGCTGATGGAGCACCTCGCGCCGGCCGAGCTCCTGCACGACATCGTGGATCGGGCGGCGGCGCTCGTCGGCGTTCGGAACGGGTTCCTGTACCTCCTTGAGGATGGCCCCGACGACGAGCTGGACCTGGTGATGGCCATCGGGACCGGCGTGTTCGAGGAGCTCGTCGGTTACCGGCTGCCGAGGGGAACCGGCCTGGGATGGTCCGTGGTCGGCGGCGGGCGGCCCATCGTCGTCGAGGACTATGCCGATTACGCCCAGCGCGCCATCGATCTGCCCGCCGGCCCGTACGGGGCGGTGTGCGCGGTCCCGCTCACCAGCGGCGGCGAGGTGGCCGGGTGCATCGGCCTCGGCTCAGGCGACCCCGGCCGCCCCTTCTCCGAGCGCGAGGTCGAAGCGCTCGCGCGGTTCGCGCAGCTGGCGTCGGTGGCGCTCGACAACGCCCGCCTGTTCGAGCGCGCGCAGACCGAGGTCCGCGGGCGCGCCCACGCCGCGCTCCACGACACGCTCACCGGGCTGCCCAACCGCACCCTGCTCATCAACCGCCTCGCGGAGGTGCTCCAGCCCGACGGGCGGTCGGCCGAACCGGGCCGCGCGCGCGCGTCGGGCCCGCGGGTGGCGCTCCTGCTCATTGACATCGATCGCTTCACGCTCGTCAACGAGACGCTCGGCCACGACGCGGGCGACCAGCTCCTGGTTGGCGTGGGGCAGCGGCTGGTCAGCACGGCGCGCACCACCGACACCGTGGCGCGGCTGGGCTCCGACGAGTTCGGGGTCCTCCTGGGCACCGTGCGCAACGCGCGCGAGGCGGAACGCGTGGCGGAGCGGATCGAGCGCGCGCTGGCGGTCCCGTTCGAGCTCGCCGGTCAGGAGTTCCCCATCACGGCGTCGCTCGGGCTCGCCATCGGCCCGACGCTGACGTCCTCCCCCAAGGACCTGCTGCGCGAGGCCGAGGCTGCGCTGCACCGGTCGAAGGCGGACCCCGCGGTGTGGACCGTGCGGTTCGACCCCGAGATGCACGCGCAGAGCGTGGAGCGGGCGACCCTCGAGCACGACCTGCGGCGGGCGATCGACCGCTCCGAACTGCGGCTGCACTACCAGCCCATCGTGCACCTCGCGAGCGGGGAGATGATCGGGGTGGAGGCCCTGCTGCGCTGGCAGCACCCAACACGGGGGCTCATGCCGCCGCTCTCGTTCATCCCGCTCGCCGAGGAGACCGGGCTCGTCCTGCCCATCGGGCGCTGGGTGCTCGAGACGGCCTGCGAGCAGCTGCGCGACTGGCAGCAGCGGCTCCCGGCGGCTCGGGCGATGGCACTGTCGGTCAACATCTCGGCGCGCCAGTTCGCGCAGGCGAACCTGGCGGGGATCGTGGCGCAGATCCTCGACCACACGCGCATCGAGCCGTCATGCCTCGAGCTGGAGATCACCGAGAGCGTGGTGATGGACCAGAGCGAGGCGTCCGTGGAACGGCTGCGCGGGCTGCGGGCGCTCGGGGTGCGGTTGGTGCTCGACGACTTCGGGACCGGGTACTCGTCGCTCGCCTATCTCCGCCGGCTGCCGCTCGACACGATCAAGGTGGACCGCGCCTTCGTCTCCGGGCTGGGCGACACGCCCCTCGACATGCCGATCGTGCGCACCGTCGTGGCGCTCGCGCACGGCCTCGGCGTGGACGTCGTGGCCGAGGGGATCGAGACGCCGACCCAGCTCATGGAGCTGCAGGGCCTCGACTGCGACCGCGGCCAGGGCTACTGGTTCGCGCGACCGCTGCCCGCCGACGAGATCGAGCGGCTGCTGGCCGCTGCTCCTGGCCCGCGGGTGGTGCTGCCGGCGTAGCGAGCCGCTGCGGCTCAGGCTCCTGGCCCCCTCGGGTCCGGCTTCGAGGCCATTCGGGTCTGGGGCCGATCGGGTCCGGTTCGTCGGTTCCCGGTCCCTCGGGCCTTCCTATCTCCTCTGGGAGGAGGTAATCCAACGGACGGCGCCGTCCCCACGCTCAGCACGTCGACAAAGCACCCTCCTGTCTCCACGCCGAGGAGACAGGAGCGAAGGGCGTCGGATAAGCACCTTCGGGGGGAGATACGAGGGAGCGGGCCCGCCTGAGAATCGAAACGGGGCCCGGCGCGTGCCGAGCCCCGTCCGCGCAGCAGGTCAGCGGCGCTCGCCGAACAGCCGGAGCATGAACAGGAACAGGTTGATGAAGTCGAGGTACAGGTGGAGGGCGGCGAGCACCGTCGCGCGCTCGGCCGACTTCACCAGCGTCGCCAGCTGGCCGTTCACGATGCGCTGGACGTCCCACGCGGTGAGCACCGCGAAGATCGCGACGCCGGCGATCGAGATGATCCAGCTCAGCCCGCTGGAGTTGAAGAAGAAGTTGAGCACCGACGCGACGATGATCCCGAACAGCGCCATGATCATGATCGAGCCGATGTGCGAGAGGTCGCGGTTGGTGACGCGACCGTAGACGGCGGCCGCCCCGAACATCGCCGAACTCGAGAGGAACGCGGTCGCGACCGAGGCCCCGGTGTAGAGCTGGACGATGACGCCGATCGTGAGGCCCATCGTCGCCGCGTAGACGAAGAACAGCGCGAGGCTGGCCATCGGCGACAGGCGGTTGATGCCCGCGCTGATCACCATGACCAGGATGAACTGCCCGATCAGCAGGGGCAGGAAGATCGTGGCCGCGGCCTGGGTGATCGCGGTGCTGGTGGCGGTGAGGTAGGAGACGCCCGCGGTCAGCAGCAGGCCCGCGAACATCCAGCCGAACGCCCCGACGAGGAGCTGCTGGACGAGGGCCGGCGCCGGGCGGACGCCGTACGTGGATTGGCCGGGGAAGGATCGGTAGTTCATGGCTCGCTCACTTCGGGTGGGGTCGACGCGGGCTTCGTCCGCGTCTTGGCGCTCGTCCGGTGCGGTCCGCTGGTTCGGACCGTCGTCGAGTTGCGTGATTCGGCTTGCTCCGCCAGGCGGGCGAGGATCCAGAGCAGGTCCGCGAGGCGGTTCAGGTAGGGCAGGACGAGGCCATCGCGAATGGCCGCATCGTTGTCTGCCAGCGTGACAGTTCGGCGCTCCGCGCGGCGGACGATTGTGCGGGCGAGCTCGATGGCGGCGGAGACGCGCGTCTCGCCCGGGACGATGAACTCGCGGGGCAGCTCGATCGCGGCCTCGGTCTCGCGCAGGACAGCCTCGACCCCCTCGAGCATGGCCTTCGACACGCGCGTCTGGCCGTCCACCTGGCGATCCCGCGACTCGGGGGCGGTGGCGAGCTCCGCGCCGGCGACGAACAACTCGCGCTGGAGGCGGAGGATCAGCTGCGCCAGGTCCCCGAAGTTGGGCGACAGGGCGCCGTACTGGTCCTTGCTCGCGAGCTCGGCGCGGGCCATCCCGAGCGCTGCCACCGCCTCGTCCACGGTCCCGAACGCATCGGTGCGCACGTCGTCCTTCCGCACGCGCGCACTGTCGAACAGGAGGCTCGTCGTGCCGTCGTCACCGCGGCCGGTGGCGACGACGCTGCGGAACGGGAGGCGGCTGCTCATCGGGGTGGTCTGGTCGCGGGAGCCCTGGGAGCGAGGCGTCGTGGGTTCGCCCCGCCTGGTGGGCGGCCGCTCACCACATGAGCCCAGCGTCGCGGGGGTCCCAGCGCTCGGCGAGGAGCGTGACCTGGACGTCGTGGTCGACGACGCTCTCGGCCTGCTCCTTGACCTGCTGGATCATCGCGCCGGCGTACGGGCAGAATGGCGTGGTCAGGATCATCTTGATCTCGGTGGACCCGGGCCCGAGGATGATCTGCTTGATCAGGGCCAACTCCACCACGTTCATCCCGATTTCAGGGTCGACGACGGCGCGGAGCGCGTCGAGGATCGCGTACTCGGTGGCGCGGCGCTGCGCGTCGAAGGCCGCATCGGCGGCTGTGGACGCGGGCGCGGTGGAGGCGGTGGACTCGATTTCGTTCATTGCCCGGAAATCCTAGCACCGTGCTGGGAAATGGCCATCGTCCAGGTCTCGGCATCGCGCGCTTGAGATGGCGGTCCGCTCCTATCTCCTCCGGGGGGCGACTATCCGACGAAGTGCGCTCGCGTCTCCTTCCGGGGGAGATAGGAGCGGCATCCGGAGGGGGACTGAGCACGAGGCCGCTGCGCCCGTTGGATAACCGCCTCCGGGAGAAGATACGAGCGACGGAAGCGGCAGATGAGCGCCACGAAAGTCTTCCGGCGCACGATCTCCCCATGGATGACGACCTCCGACTGGGCACGCGCGTGCGGGCTGTGCGAATGCGACTCGGCTGGCGCCAGGTCGACCTCGCCCAGAGGCCGGGGTCAGCGCAACGACGGTTCATCGCATTGAGCACGGCCAGCTCGACCACCTTCAGGTGAGCGTGATTCGAAATGTGCTGCATGGGCTCGAGATCGAGCTTCAGCTGCTCGCCCGGTGGCGTGGTGGGGACCTCGACCGGCTCGCCGACGAAGGGCATGCGACGCTCGTCGGGATCGTCGCGACCATGCTCGCAGCCACGGGCTGGGTGGTCCAGACGGAGGTGTCCTTCTCGATCTACGGGGAGCGCGGCTCGATCGATCTCCTCGCATGGCACGCCCCGACGAGAACCCTGCTGGTCGTCGAGGTCAAGACCTCGCTGAACTCGGTCGAGGAGACGCTCCGTCGGCATGACACCAAGGTTCGGCTGGGCGCGCGAGTCGCCCGCGAGCGGTGCGGCTGGGACGCGCGCTCGACAGCCGCCCTGCTCGCACTGCCAGAGGACGCCGCAACCCGTCGACGCGTGGCCCGGCATGCACACGTCTTCGACCGCGCCTATCCGCTGCGGGGTCGCGAGGCTCGGCGCTGGATCCAGACCCCAGGGGGCGCACCGCGCCTGCTGCTCTTCACGTCGTCATCGGCAGCAGGCATGGGACGCATCGCCCCGCGCCGCCGGGTCCGAAGGCCGCGCGCGCGTCCCGGAGTAGCAATTTGCGCAACTACGCAACTAATGGCAGGATGACGGCCCGCAGACACCAGTCAGGAGCGCCTCGTGCAGGACCAGTCGTTCACCTTCCTCGCCCGGCTTGCGCCGGTCCCCTTCGCGCAGCTGCGCCCGAGGGTCGAGGCGGCGCTCAAGGCTGAGGGCTTCGGCGTCCTGACCGAGATCGACGTCCAGGCCACGTTCAAGGCCAAACTCGACGTGGACCGGCCGCCGTTCCTCATCCTGGGGGCGTGCAACCCCGGCCTGTCGCAGCGGATGCTGGACGTCGAGCCGGCGATCGGCGCGCTGCTGCCGTGCAACGTGGTCCTGCGGGAGGACGGCGACGCGGTGGTGGTCGAGATGATGGACCCGCGCATGATGGTCGGCATGATCGACAACGCTGTTGTGCGCGAGATCGCCGAGGACACGCGCGGGCGGCTGCGGAAGGCGATGGCCGCGATCGAGCACGAGTTCGCGCCGGCGGGCCAGGACGCGAGGATCAGCGCGGCGCAGCGCTAGCGGACGGGGGCGCAGAGCGCCGAGACAGCCGAGACACCCGAGGCGTCGTGCGGCAGAGCGCCTAGACCACGACCCCCGGGACGCGGAGGCCCGCCGGCAGCCGATCGGCCTCGGCAGCGGACAGCCCAGGCCCGTCCAGCGAGCCGTCGACAGCGAAGAACTCGGCGTAGCGCTCGCGGTTCGACCCCGCATAGGCGTACGCGTGGGCGATGCCCATCAGCCTGAGCTCCGGGTAGTCCTTGAGCAGGTCCGTCACGGTGGCGCCACCCCGACGAAGCTCGAGCACCTGGCGCACGGTGAGCCGGGACCCGTAGCAGAACGGCTCGCCGTTCATCACGAGCGGGTCGACCTTGACCCACTTGATCGTCATCGCGTCAGAAGCTCCTAGATGCCCTTGTAGAGCTTCGAGGTCACCGGGTTCCACTCGCGCGCGTCGCCGCGGATGTCGTGGAACCGGCGGTACACCTTGACGGCCGCGTCGACCGAACGGTCCGCAGTGGCCATCTCGGCCTCGTTCAGGACGCCGCGCGACGCATCGCGCACGCCCTCGAGCAGGTGGATCACGTCCATCACGGCCACCTTCCGGCGGCGGAACACCGTGGCCGAGTTGTCGGCGAACTGCGTCAGGAAGAACGAGTCGTCGCCGGCCACGCAGAGGGCGAGGCGGTCGACGAGCACCGCGGCGTCGGCGAGCAGCGCGCGCAGGCGGGCGTCGTCGTAGCGCCGGCGCATCGAGGGGTCCGCGTCCACCGCGATCTCCAGCGCACGGGCGGCAAGCGACAGGCGCTGCGCTCGGAGGCGGTCGGCGGCGGCCGGGTAGCCGGCCTGGAGGCTGCGGGGCGGCTCGCCCAGCGACGGATGGCTCACGATCGGGAAGGATACCGCCCCGACCGCTGGGCTGCGTACCATTCAAGGCATGCAGGAACAGGGCGGCGAGGTACGACGACTGGAGCGGGCGCCCGGTGAGCGATACCGCGCGGCCGGTGGCCCGGGGTCGCCGAAGCCGGGTTCGGGACCTGGTCCGGCGCGATCCCGGCGGGTCGTCGCTGCCGTGGCGGTCGCAATCGGGACTGCGGTCGTCACCTTCGGCCTGACCACGTTCGACGTCGACCCGGGGCTGCTCGTGATCGGCCTCGCCGGCGGCTGGCTCACCGGGCTCGCGCTGGCGGGCGGCGTGGGCATGGGCGCGGGCCCGAACGCGGGGCTGAAGCGGGCGGTGGCGGCCGGGGCGATCGCCGCCGGTGGCCTGGTGCTCGGCCTCCTCGCCGACTCGCTTCGCGCGTATGCGCTCGGCGGCGTGCTCCTCCCGTGGGAGTACCTGCTGGCCCGGTTCGGCTGGGTGGCGCCCGGGTCGATCATCCTCGCCGCGCTGGCCGGCGCCGTCCGAGGGCGATAGGTCGCCGTGCAGCGCCTTGCCTGGGTCATCGTCCCGCTGCTGCTGCTCGGGCTTCTCGGCGTCGCGGTCTTCGCCACCCGGGCGCCCGGGCCCACGACGGCCTTCACCCTGCAACCGGGCGACTGCTTCGACATCCCGACCAATTCGCAGGTGGGCGACATCGCAACCCTCGACTGCACCGGCCCCCACGACGCCGAAGTCTTCGTTGCCGCCGCGGTGACCGGCTCGCCCGCGGTGACCGGATCGCCGTCCGCGTCGGGGCCTGCGTCGTCCGCGTCAGATCCGGCTTCGGCGTTGCCAGCGGATTCCGAGCGACCGTCGGAAGCGGCGTCCGAAGCCGCCGCGGCGTCCCTCGCGCTTCCCGGCTACCCGGGCGACGCGGCGATCGCCGCCTGGGTGGGCGCGAGCTGCGACGCCTCAGCCCAGCAGGCGTACCTGGGCGCCGACGCGACGGTGCCGCCGGACCTCGTCGTCGGCTACTTCTTCCCCAACGCCGACGCCTGGACCCACGGCGAGCGGCAGGTCACGTGCTACCTGCACGCGGTGGGGTCGAAGCTGAGCGCGCCCCTGCGGGGTCCTGCCGCGAGCCCCTCGCCGAGCTGACGCGGGCGGCTCGATTCAGCGGCCCCCGATCCGTCGCCTGCCGCCTGCTCCGATCGTTCCGGGCGCGATGTCCTCGACCTCACGCGCGCCGTCGGGGTTCTCGTTGCGGTCCTCGTTGGACCAGGCTGGACCGCCGGCGGCGTGGCGGTCGCGCGCCGCCTCCCGACGATCGTGGCGCGGCGGGAGCACCGTGCTGGACGGGTCCCCGCCCAGGAGCCGGCGCAGCCAGTCGGGCCAGGGCATCTCGGCGGCCGCTAGCGCTGGAGCCGATCGGGGCGCGGCGCGCGGCGCTGGGCCGGCGTGGTCGGGGCGCTCCGCTCGTGGGCGGCGTGCTCGGCGGCGGCGCGGCGGACCTCGTCGAGGCGGGCGGAGAGCTCGGGGTCGAGCGGGATCTGGCGATTCCGGCTGGGCGCGGGCCGAGGGGTGGCGGATCGTGCGTCGGCTTCGGCTTCGGCATCGTCGGCGCGGCTTCGCCGGCGTCGGCTTCGCCGGCGTCGGCCGGTCGGCATCGGTGTCGGCGGCTTCGGGCGCTCCGGCGCTCGAGCTCGGCACCGTCCCCATCCCCTGCCCCGCGCCGATCCCACCGCTCTCGCCCCGGAACGGCATCCGCTGGCGCTCCACCGCGTCGAGGCTCATCCGCAGCGCCGCGGTCTTCGCCGACGCCACCTCGCGCACGTAGGCCGCGGCCTCGTCGGCGGTCATCTCGCGCCCGCGGACGATCCCCTTGGGCTTGCCCACCATCAGCCACGCGAGGTGGTAGCGGTCCATCATCCCCCAGGCCGTGGCGAGCAGGTCGTCCGACAGCTGGAGCCAGGTCTGGAGCGCGTTGAGGCTGGGGCTGGCGTCGAGGCGCTCGCCCTCGGCGATGAGCTGGCGCGTGCGGAGGATGAGCTCGTCTCGGGTCACGCCCCGAGTGTACCGAGGGTCACGATGTCAGCCCGCAGCGAGCTTCGCCCGGCTGTAGATCTCTGCGGGCATGGGCCGTTCCAGCTCCCACACGATCTGCATCGGGCGATCGGACTTGTGGCTCACGTGTCGCGCGAAGCCAAGACACAGGAACGGATTGCTCTCCCCTCGTTCATCGTCGTTCGTTTCGCGGACGAACAAGACCACACGCGAACCTCGCTGGACGTGGTCCGCGTATCGCTGGCCCGTCACGGAGGAGGTGGCCGTCTGCGACTGCGACTCCCAGTGGAAGAGGGTCGGCGAGATCGGGTAGTCCTTGTAGCGGGTTGTTGCCGAGTAGTCCTCGTCGTCCTTATTGAGCGTCACGAAGAACAGGTCCGCTTGGTGGTCCGGCACCCAGAGCACCCCTTCCCTGGACTCGCGAATTGTGCCGTTGTGTTCGATGCCAAAGGCCGGGAGCACCTCATAGCGGCCGTAGGTGGCGTGGCTGTGGATCGGCAGGATGCCGAGCGGCTCGAGTGGTTTCGATTCGAGCCTGACCCGTTCACGAAGGACATCGAGCAAGTCGATGAGCTCCTCACGCAGTGCGGGCGCCTGAGCAAGTTCCGCGAGCGCCGCGGTGATCTCCGCCAGCGGTCGTTTCCGCTGCCCAAGGGCGCCGAACAGCATCCAGAGCAATCGCTCCTGCCGCGTGCCGGGGCGGACTTCCTCCAGACGACGGTCTCCGGTGAGCCAGCCGCGCCAGTGCCCATATCGCTCTTCGTCGTCGACGTGAATCATCCGGCCGAGGATCTTGCCGTATGTCGATTCCGTGGTGGGGGCGTTGCCCTTGAGGTAACCCACCTGCCGGCGAGCCTGCGTGAAGGTCGTTCCCTGCGGTGGCTTCGAGTACACGTCTCGGACGTCGTATCGGCTTTGGGCCAAGAATTCCGGCAACCGAGTCTCGGGAGGCAGCCCGCGAAGGTCGTCCACGATGCCGCGACGGACGCTCTTGATCGCCAAGCGGAGGTTGTCGAGCACGATCTTCTGCGAGATCTCGTCGAGCCGGACGGCGCATCCGGGCGGCATCAGCGGGAAATGGTCCTCGACCGCCTTCTCGACCTGCTTCCGCGTTCCGCCAACCAGTGCGCGGTACTTGATGTCGAACCGGTACTCGGCATTAGCTTGGCCGATGAAGTCGAGGACCGTCAGAACGCTCTTGCCCTCAGACCATCGCAGGCCGCGACCGAGCTGCTGGAGGAAGACCGTCGCGCTTTCCGTTGGGCGCAGGAGGAGGAGCGTGTCGACTTCCGGTATGTCGACGCCCTCGTTGAAGATGTCGACCGTGAAGATCGCCCGGATTTCACCGCTTTGCAGCCTGCTGATCTCCGCAAGCCGACGCTCGCTGCCACTCTCGCCATCGAGGGCCACCGAAGGCAGGCCGGCTGCGTTGAACTGCGCCGCCATGAACCGAGCATGGTTGACGGTCACGCAGAAGGCGAGCGCGCGCATCTGACTGGGGTCGAGGACCCACTCACGAACGCCGTCAAGTATTCGGCGGGCACGAACATGGTCGCCCGTGAGAATGCCTTCGAGGTCGGAGGTGACGTAGCGGCCAGCTTCGAAGCGAACGCCGCGGAGGTCGGTACCGTCGCCGATCCCGAGGTAGTGGAACGGACACAGAAGACCCTGGTCCAGCGCCTCCCAGAGCCGCATCTCCGACGCAGTCCGCTCCTCGAACCAGCGCCAGATGGACTTCCCGTCGGCTCGTTCGGGCGTAGCGGTCAGCCCGACGAGCACCCGGGGGCGGAGGTGCTCGAGCAGCTTCACGTAAGTTTCGGCCTCGGCGTGGTGAAACTCGTCGACGATCACAACATCGAACTGCTCCGGATCGAGCTCCTCGACACGTCGGTGGAGGGATTGGATCGAGGCAAACACGTGCCGCCATCCGGTTGGACGCTCGCCGCCGATGAGTCGCTCCCCGAACCACTGGTCCGCGAGGACGCGCCGGAAGACGGCCTGACTCTGCTCCAAGATCTCGTTGCGATGAGCGACGAAGAGCAGGCGCTCATACCCGGCCGCCCGAAGCCGGGAGTAGTCGAACGCGGAGACCCAGGTCTTGCCGGTGCCGGTGGGGGCGACGACCAGGTTTCGGAAGTGGCCTCGTTGCCGTTCAGCGCTGAGGGCTTCCAGCATCTCGTCCTGGAATGGCTTGGGACGTGCCGTACCCGTGTCCATCGCGTGGGGGCGGAGGACGCCGACGGGTCGCTCGGCCTCGAGTGCTGCTTGCAGGCGATCCCCGTCGATCTGGGGGTCGTATGCCTGGAACTCCGGTTCGTTCCAGTACTGCTCGAAGGTGACCCGAACCCGAGCCACGATCGCGGGGTTGTCGACGGCTGTCGCTCGGACGTTCCATTCGAGTCCGTCCAGGAGCGCCGAGTGCGTCAGGTTCGAGGAGCCCACATAGCTGGTGTGAAAGCCTGACTCGCGCTCAAACAGCCACGCCTTCGCGTGCAGCCGAGTCTGGGCCGTCTCGTACGAGATCTTGACGCTCGCGCCGAGCCCGACCAATTCGTCCAGAGCGCGCTTCTCGGTGGAGCCGGTGTAGACGCTCGCGATCACGCGCATCTGGCCGCCGCGAAGGAGGAACTCCTGGAGCTCGGGCCGGATCATCCTGAGCCCCGCGAAGCGAACGAAGGCGCACAGGAGATCGATCTTGTCGGCGCTCTGGATCTCGAGCGCCACCTGCCCGCCGATCTGAAGGTCCCGGTGCGAGTTGGTCAGAAGAGCGCTGTCTCGAAGGGGGATTCCGGGGCGCTGCCGACCGCCGACCCACCCCGACCCAGGTCGAGACACTTCGAGCAGCAGGGGCGCTGCTGGATCGATCAACTCCGGGGACGCCGAAGAATACGAGGCCAGCACCTCGAGAACGCGATTCGCAAGGTCGACTTGGGCTCGCCGTCGGTCTCCGTCGGAGGCCGGCACTTCCTCGAACCGCCGGCGGGCCCGGTCGTGGATGTGCCGCGCCAGGATCGAGGCGACTGCGGCGTCCTCGGCGCGCTTCCACTCGACGATCCAGCCTTCGGCCCGTGCCCGCTCCATGCGCGCAAGGAGGGCCTCAGTGACCAACTCCTCGTGCAGGCCCGGAATGAGCTCGTCAGTCATCTCGGCCAGGATGTGAATGCACCGCAACCCCCCGGTTCATCGCCATGTGGCCAGGATCCCGTATTCCGTGTCAGCTCGCTTGTCACTCTCGCGCTCGCGTACTCTCTCGCAAATGGCTCGCCTGGAACCGCGTGACGTCCACTTCTTCGGGTCCGTCGAGGACCTCCGGGCCTGGCTGGAGGCCAACGGGGACGCAGGCGCCGGAACTCTGGGTGGGCCTGCCCAGGGCCTCGAAGGGCGCCAGGCCGCCGTTCGGCTGGGCGGAGCTCGTGGACGAGCTGCTCTGCGTGGGGTGGATCGACTCCCTGCGGATGCCGCTCCCGCCGGACGCGCACGCCCAGCGGGTGACGCCACGCCGGCCGGGCTCGGTCTGGAGCGCTCGGAACGTGGCGCGCGTCGAGGCGATGCGGGCAGAGGGCCGGATGCGGCCGCCGGGCGAGGCTGCGTTCGCGAAACGACGGGAAGACCGGACGGCCATCTACTCGTTCGAGAACGCGCCGGAGCTGGACGAGGCGGCTGTCGCCGCGATCGGAGCGCGCGACGGCGCCTGGGCATGGTTCGAGGCCCAGCCCGCCGGCTACCGGCGGAGCGCAGCGCACTGGGTGATGTCGGCGAAGCGCGCGGAGACCAGAGGAGCCAGGCTGGCGAAGCTGGTCGAGGGCTGCGCGGGCCGGTACCGGCTGCCGGTGATCACAGGGAAACCGCGAGCCGGCTGAGCATTCGCCCCCGGGTTGCGGACAATGCGCGATGAATGGCGACGCCTTCTACGCGTACCAGCATCCGCTGGCGTAGCTCACCCGTGTCCTGGCACGCCGCGGTGCCATTCCGGTCGGCCCTGAGCGCGGTCCGCTGCGGGAAGTGGCGACTTGGCGCGAGCACCGCGCTCACAGCGTCGCCGTTTGGCACGGAAGCGTGCCAGCGAGGGCGCCGCTGGGCCATTTCGGGGCAATCTCGGTCTCGCGGCAGCCGTGGCAGCAGCGCGAATCCTCCAAATCGGCGTTCCCGTAAGCCTGCGATGAGTGTCATGCGGCATGCTGTGCTTCCTGCGCGTACGGTGAGAACGCGACGTCGTCGGTAGGAATTGACGGAGAACGTCGGACTCACTAGGCTCCGTCGCACCATGAGGAAGCCGATGACGACGATGTTCACAGGGCCGATCGAGGCCGATGCCAGGCTGCGGGCGAAGAACCAGATCACGATGCCGGAACAGATCGTGCGGGCGCTGGGCGCTGCCACTGACGATGTCCTGGCATTCGAGGTAGACCCGGCCGAGCCCGGCGTGGCACATGTTCGGCTGATGCCCCGCAGCTTCGCCGGCAGCCTCACCGGGATGTGGGGGACCACTGAGGAGGTGCTCGCCTTCCTGAAGGAAGAGCACGACAGCTGGGGCGAGTAGACACTGTCGCTCCACGACTCCTGATCAATGCCATGGCCGCCGGCGATCGGATTCTCCTCGACACGAGCGTTCTCGTGGCTTATCTCGACGACTCGCGAGGCCGCGCACCCAGTGGCTCGATACGTGCGTAGACGAGTTCGTGGCGACAGGCCGAAACCCAGCGGTCGTGTCCATGGTGTCGGTCATGGAGATCCTCGATCCGCCCCCTCCGCGCGACGCCTCGCGCGCACTACACCGTGCTCGCCTTCCTGCGTTCGCGGGAGCATCTCGAACTCGTGCCCGTCGAGCTCGAGGTTGCTCAGGAGGCGGCGCACATCCGCGGCGTCGATGCGTTTCGGCTCGCCGGACGCGCTCGTCGTTGGAACCGGGCTGGCGACCCAGGTCCGACACCTCGTGACCAACGACCTCGCATGGCTGCCAAGCTAAGGCACATGTCAACGCGGATTGGAGTGGTGTTGGCGCGCGGACCACCTGCCGTTTCCCTGAACGCGGTCAGCGGTCGCCGTTGTCCAGCGCGGTACGCTGGCCCGGATCATCTCCGCTCGACGCGCAACGGCGGGGGAACGACATGCCGACGAAGAAGGCTGACCTTGCCAAGAAGGCGCAGCCGATCGAACGAGGCCGTTTCGCCAGACTCCTGGAACCCGGCTTCGTCGTGGACATCTGGCCGGCCGAGCAGCCACCCCCAACGCCCAACGCGACGCCGAAGCCAGCTGCCCCGAAGCGCTCCTAGCCCCCGCCGAACACCGCCTCGCGGTCGGCCCGCGCGCGGCGAGTCCATGGCCCCGGCAGCCCGTCCCCGATCGGGTGCCCGTTGAACCGGGTGAGCGGCAGGACGCCCGCAACGGACGACGAGATGAACGCCTCGTGGGCCGTCGCGAGCTCGTCGGGGGTCAGCCAGCCCTCGAACGGCCGCAGGCCCACGCTCGCCGCCCAGCGCAGCAGCCACGAGCGCGTGGTGCCGGGGAGGATCGCGCAGTCGAGCGCCGGGGTCGCAAGCTCCAGCACGCCGTCGATCGCCGTGCGGACGAGGAACACGTTGGCGGTCGTCGCCTCGGACAGGTGGCCGGTGTTGGTGAGGAACAGCGCATCGTCGGCGCCCGAACGGCGGGCCTCCAGCCGGGCGTACACGTAGTCGGCGCGCGACGTGGTCTTGAGCGTGACGATGGGGTTCTGCGGGTCGCGCCGGATGGCCGACGCCACCACCGCGATGCCGCGCTCGAGGTGTCCGGCGGGCGGCGGGTCGACCGGCCACGCCTGGATGACGATGGTGGGGCTCAGGTGCACGTCGCGCGGCGGAAGCAGGCCGCGCGAGGCCCAGACACCCCGCGAGACGGTGATTCTCACGGAGGCGTCGCCACCCGGCGCATCGAGACCCTCCGCCGCCAGCAGCCGCGCGATCCCGTCGGCGATCCGGACGTCCACGTCATCGGGCAGCTCGATCGCGAGGCCGCCCGCCGAGTGCCGCAGCCGCGCCACGTGTTCCGGCAGCTCGGTGCATCGGCCGCCCTTCGCGCGGAGCGTCTCGAAGATGCCGTCGCCCAGCTGGAAGCCGCGGTCGTTCACCGACAGGTGGCTGGCTCCGGCCGGCAGCACCTCGCCGTCGATCCACACGAACTTCGGTCCCGACCCGGTCACGCAAGCTCCTCCACGGCGCCGATCGCGGCCAGCGGCCCGCGTGCCTTCGCCACCGTCTCGTCCCACTCTTCCTGCGGATCGCTCCGCCACGTGATCCCCCCGCCGACGTGGAGCGTCAGGCGTGCGCCGTCGGCGACGAAGGTGCGGATCAGGATGGACGATCCCATTCGCCCATCGGCGCCCAGCCACAGCATCGTGCCGCAGTACGGGCCGCGGCGCACGGGCTCCAGGCGCTCGATGACCTCCATCGCCCGGATCTTGGGCGCTCCAGTGATGCTGCCGCCGGGGAACGAGGCCGCGAGGAGGTCGAACGCATCCTTGCCGGGCGCCAGTCGGCCCGTCACGGTGGTCACGAGGTGCTGGACGGCGGCGGTGCGCTCGAGGCGGAGCAGGCGGGGCACGCGAACGGTCCCCGGCACGCACACCCGCCCGAGGTCGTTGCGCAGCACGTCCACGATCATCACGTTCTCGGCCTGGTCCTTGCCGCTCCCCAGGAGCTCGCGCGCGAGGGCGCGGTCCTCCTGGCGTGTCCTTCCGCGGGCCCGGGTGCCCTTGATGGGATCGGTCGAGACGTTGCCTTCGGCGTCCACCGAGAGGAACGGCTCGGGCGACGCAGAGAGCAGGGCGCGGGGCGCTCGCGTGCCCGGGTCCGCCCCGAGGTCGAGGTAGCCCGCGAACAGGGCGGGGTCGCCAGTGCGGAGGCGGCGGAACAGCGGCCAGGGGTCGGCGGCAAACGGGGTCTCGAGACGGCGCGTGAGGTTCGCCTGGTAGATCTCGCCCTCGGCGATGGCGGTGCGGATCGCCTCCACACGCTCAACCCATTCGGCGTGGCTGGTACCCGAGACGAGGGCGAGCGCGTCGCCAGCGGGGTTGGATGCAAACGATGCCGACGGAGCCGAAGCCGCCGCGAGCCGCTCTCGAACGTCCGCGAGGCGCCGGTCGAGCCCGCGCGTGTCGCCGTCGAGCGCCCGCGCGCCCAGCCACGCCCGACCCGTCCGTTGATCCCACGCGATCGCCCAGTCGTGGAGCGCCAGGCGAAGCTCGGGCAGGGGCTGGTCCGCTCGGGCACGCGAGGGCAGGCGCTCGAACCGCCGCCCGAGGTCATACCCGAGATATCCGACGAGGCCACCGATGAACGGCGGCAGGGAGGATCGCCCCGCGTGGCCTTCGGGCCCGTCCGCGTCGTCGGCGTCGGCTTCGTCGTCTTCGTCGATTTCAGCGTCTCCCGGCGCGAGCCTCGCCAGCAGCGCCCGCGCGTCGCGGAAGGGATCGGCACCGTCCGCCAGCGCCTCGACCACCGCGACCGGATCGGCCGTCAGCAGGCTCCAGCGCCCCATGCGGCCGGGCCGGGCGCTCTCGAGCAGGGCGAGTCCGGGCAGGTCGCGGAAGGCTTCGGCCACGTCCATCGCGGCGACGCCGTCGAGCTCGGGGAGTCGCTGGAGGCGAACCGGCCGAGCCGAAAGCGACGCCTCGCGACGGGTCGCGAGGGGCCGCGGGGCGGGACGGGCATCGGGCGTGGACGGCACCCGGCGATGATAGGGTGGAGATGAGGGGCCCCTCGGCCGGGGCGCTCCGGGAGACGCGGAGGAGCGATGCGCGCACGCGAGCTGGGCATCCGGATCGGCCTGCTGGAGCCAGGCGAGCTCGACGCGATCACCGACGTCCCTGGCGTCCGCGTTGGGCACACCACGCTCATCTCGGGCGAGGGACCGCTCGTCGTGGGCCAGGGGCCCGTGCGCACCGGCGTCACGGTGGTGATCCCGCACGATGGCGACGTCTGGACCGAGCCGCTCTTCGCGGGCTGCCACCGGCTCAACGGCAACGGCGAGCTCACGGGCCTCGAGTGGGTCCGCGAGTCCGGATTCCTCGGCGGCATCGTCGGCATCACGAACACGCACTCCGTCGGCGTCGTCCACGACGCGCTCATCGCGCACGCGGCGCGGTCGCATGGCCCGCGCTCGATCTTCTGGTCGCTGCCGGTCGTGGGCGAGACGTACGACGGCGCGCTCAACGACATCAACGGGTTTCACGTGAAACAAGCGCACGTCGATGCGGCGATCGCCTCGGCGAGCGGCGGTCCCGTCCCCGAGGGGAACGTGGGCGGCGGGACGGGGATGATCTGCCACGACTTCAAGGGCGGCATCGGGACGGCGTCGCGCCGAACGGCTGCCGTCGACGGCAACTGGGTGGTGGGGGCGCTCGTCCAGGCGAACTACGGGTGGCGGGAGCTGCTGCGGATCGACGGGGTGCCGGTGGGCCAGGAGATCCCGAAGTCCGAGGTGCCGAGCCCGTGGGAGGAAGAGGAGCGGCTTGAGGCGGCCGAGGCCACGGACGCCGCGCGATCATCCCGCAGCGGCCCCGGCGGCGGCTCGATCATCGTCATCCTCGCGACCGACGCCCCGCTGCTCCCGCACCAGTGTGAGCGGGTGGCGCAGCGCGCGAGCCTGGGCATCGCGCGGATGGGCGGCATCGCATCCCACGGCTCGGGCGACCTCATCCTCGCGTTCGCCACGGGCAACCGCGGGCTCTCGGAGACGGCCGGCGAGCGAGACCCGCGCCGCACCGTGCCGGTGGAGATGGTGGCGGACCGGGGGATCACGCCGCTGTTCCAGGCGGCGGTCGAGGCGACCGAGGCGGCGATCGTGAATGCGCTGCTCGCAGGCGAGACGATGTCGGGGCGCGACGGGATCACGGCCCACGCGCTGGGCCACGAGCGGCTGGTGGACATCATGGCGAGATACGGCCGGGGGCCGAAGACGCTCGCGATGCGGGTCGACCGCGATGGTGCGCTTGGGCCGGAAGCGGGCGGGCCACCGCGGTTCACGATCGGCTGAGGGTTCCGGGCGCGATGAGCGACGGCGACGCCCCCGGATCCGGCGACCGCGAGCGCGAGCCCGACCGCGAGCCCGAGCGCGACGGCGACGGCGAGCGCGAGTTCGACCGAGACCGCGAGCCCGAGCTCGACCGCAACCGCGAGCCCGAGCGCCGAGCGCGAGCGCGCGACGATCCGCGACGCGACATCCGACGACATTCCCGCGATCCGGGCCATCCTCGCCTCCCACGGCAACGACGATCCGCCCGGCGAGCTGCGCGGGCCGGACATCATGGGTCCGTACCTGCGGCACCTGCTCACGCACCACCGCGCGATGGTCACCGCGGGGCCGGGGCGCGAAGTCCTGGCGTTCGCGGCGGTGGCCGATGCCGGCCGATCGTGGCATCTGGCCGACCTGTTCGTCCGGAAGGACCGCCTGGGCCAGGGACTGGGCCGCCCGCTGCTGACCGCGGTGTTCGGCGATCGGTGGCCGCGGACCACGTTCGCCTCGGACGACCCGCGGGCGCTGCCGTCGTATGTGCGGGCGGGCATGGCCGCTCGCTGGGTCGTGCTGTACCTGCGCGGTGCGCCTGAGGCGGCGAGGCTGGCGGGGGAGTCACCGCTGGCGCGCGGTCTAGAGGCGATCGCCGCGGCCTCCGCCGAGCTGGCCCGGCTCGAGCTGGCCTGGACCGGCGCGGCGCGCCCGGTCGATCATGCGTACTGGGGCTCGCTGCCCGGTGTCGACCCCTTCGTCCTCCACGACGCCGAGGGTCCGGTCGCGATCGCCTACAGCCGCGATCGCCAGAGCGGGCCGTCCGTGCGGGCGGTGGATCGGCTGGTGACGCGACCGGGCGCGGAACCGGTGGGCCCTGTCCTGGCGGCCATCGGCCGGGCGATCGCCCATGGGACGACGCTCAGCGTGATGATCCCGGGTCCGCACCCCGCGCTACCCGTGCTGCTGGAGCTCGGCTTCCGCATCGAGGACCGCGACGTCTACTGCGCAGGGCCGACCGATCCTGTGGACCCCGAGCGCCGGCTCCTCAACGGCGGCCTGCTGTAGCGCCGGAGGTCCGGGCCCCCGCTGTCCAACCCAAAGATGTGTCGAATCCGGTGGCGGCGCTCAGGACTCGAGCTCAAAACCCCGGGTCTCGTGCTTCAGCCGTGCACGGGCGGGCCGAAGGCGACCCCACCCTGGGTTGCACCCGTGGCGGCTCGCCTGCGCTAGAGCGACGGCGGCTTGATGTTCGGCATCCCGCAGCTCCCGATCGTGCCCATCATCAGGCCCGCGAGCGCTAGGAGCCGGACGCGCGCCCCCCACATCCGCCTGAGCCGAGCCATCCCTACCCTCCAGTCGCCAGGCGATCACGTCGCGCGAACTCGTCGAGGGCCTCGCGGCACTCGGCGGCCTCCCGCAGCGCCTGGCGCACGAGCCACGGGTCCACGCGCGATGAGTTCTCGAGCTGGACCGTCGCGCCGCCCGGCCCGTCGTCGATCATGATCCCCGACGTGTTGCGGTAGTCCGCCATCCAGTTCGCCTGGAGCGCCACCAGCACGGACACCACGACCTCGCGGCTGAACAGCCAGTCGAGGTGCGTCGCGTTGAGGTGCGCGACAAGCGCATCGACCGCCACCTGTCGCCCGCGCTCCATCCGCGCGAACGCGTCCACCACGCGGAGGGCCGTGAACGGGTCGTCTGGCTCCGCGATGACCGGCGGTGTGGGTCGCTCCGGCGGGAAGCCAGCCGGCACCGCACGCGAGAAGGCCGACGAACCCGTCGTGCTCATCGCGTCGGCTCCTCGTCGGCGGTCGACTCGGGCTCCGTGCCCGACTCCTCCATCGTCGGCGGCAACTCGATCGTCACCAGCGTGCCGTCGGGTGACGGGACGGGCGCGTCGGGGCGCGCGTGGTGGACCAGCTCCCACGGCGGAGGCGCCGTCCGCCAGACCTGCTGCTCGAAGCCGAAGATGACGCCGCCCATGGTCTGGGCCACGGAGGTCTTGCGCTTCCGCCTCGGCTTCGGCGTCTCCGGATCGTCGTCGCTCACGCCGCGATTGTACGAGCGTCGTCGCTGTGCACCATCCGCTCGCCAATTCCGGCAAATCGTCGATGCACGGCTAGGCATCGCACCAGAATCGGCGAAACCGCCGTCTGGCGACTGCCTGACGGCGATTCCGGACGATGTGGCGCCCGCAGAGCCCCGACGAGACCCTGCGGGCGAAACGCCAGTCGTGCCTTGACTATCTGGCAGAAACGAGGAGGGTGCGCAGGACGGAGCCCTACGCGGCCACCGCCTCCGCCTCGGCCCGCCGCGACGGCACCACCAGCCCGTCGCGCACCCGGATGATGCGATCGCACGCCTCGCCGATCTCCGCGTCGTGCGTGACGATCACGAACGTCTGGCCGCGGGTCCGGTTGAGGTCGCGCAGGAGGCCCATCACCTCGGCGGCGCGCACGGAGTCGAGGTTGCCCGTCGGCTCATCAGCGAACACGACGGCCGGCGCGTTCACCAGCGCCCGGGCGATCGCCACGCGCTGCTGCTCGCCGCCGGACAGCTGGGCCGGCCGGTGCCCCGCCCGGTTCGCGAGCCCCACGAGCGTCAGCGCCTCGACGGCCGCGCGCCGCGCCTTCGAGGACGACGTCCCGGCATACTCCGCCGCGAGCGCAACGTTCTCGACCGCGGTCAGGACCGGCACCAGGTTGAACGACTGGAACACGAAACCCATCTCGGTGGCCCGGGCGCGGGTCCGCGCGCCGTCCGACGCCCGGCCCATCTCCCGGCCCCGGAACCAGAGCTCCGGAGCGGGTCCATGGTTGGGATCGGGCGTGTGGAGCAGCCCCAGCAGGTGCATGAGGGTGGACTTGCCGGACCCGGACGGGCCCATGATCGCCACCATCTCGCCCTCGTCGATGCTGACGTCCACGCCCCGCAGGGCCTCGACGGTGTTCTCTCGGGACAGGCGGTAGGTCTTGCGCAGGTTGCGGGCTTCGATGAGCGGCATGGCGGAGGTCTCCTCGGGAGCTGAAGCGGTCGAAGGCGAAATGGATTTCGAAGCGGAGGCGGGCGTCGTGGTCATTCGAACCGCAGGGCCTCAACCGGGTCGAGCCGCGCGGCGCTGAGCGCTGGCACGAAGCCCGCGATCATCCCCAGCACCACCGCGAAGCCCACGGCCGTGACCGCGCCGCTGGCGGTGAGCTCGAAGAGGACGGTCCCCGACGAGCGGCCCGCGTCATTGGCCAGGGTCACGACAATCGCACCGAGCCCCAGGCCCAGCAGCCCGCCGATGAAGCCGATCAGGCCGGCCTCGGTCACGAGCTCGCGGACGATCCGCCTGCGCCCGGCGCCAATGGCGCGCCGGATCCCGATCTCGCGGGTCCGCTCGGCCACCGACATCGCCATGGTGTTCACGATCGACAGACCGCCGACGATCAGGCTGATCAGCCCGATGCCGACCACCATCGTGTCGAACACGCCCACCGAGCTCGCGATGGTCTGGTCGAAGTCCTTGCCGGTCATGGCGGATGCGCCGGGAAGCGTCCCCTCGATCCGCGACGCGAGCCCCTCGATGTCCGTCCCCGCGGCCGGGTAGACGACGAACTGGCCCGCGAGGTCTGACGGCGTGACGCTCTGCGCCACGATCTTGGGGAGGTCCCCGTAGAAGAACGCCTGCGCGGCCGCGAACGGAACCTGGACGGTGGTGTCGGGCATGGTCATGGTGGGCTGGAGCACGCCCACGACCTCGAACGGGCGGCCGCGGAGCGAGATCGTGCCGCCGGTCGTGACGTCGTGCTGCTTGGCGATGTCCGAGCCGATCACCGCGACGTCATGGCCCTCGTCGGCGGCAGTCAGGTCTCGGCCCGAGGCGAGCGCCACGGTGAACGACTCGCGACCCCCGTCGGCGCCGAAGGGCTGGCCGGAGATCTGCGCGCCGGGCCCGAAGGACACTCCGGAGACGCCTGTCTCCAGCGGCACGGCGATGCCGGGGGCCACGGCCGCGACGCCGTCCACCCCGGCGAGCGTCGTCCCGTCGGACAGGTGCATCGGCAGGCTGGTCTGGCTCTGGAGCTGGCCGCTGGTCACGATGATCTTGTCGGCGTAATAGCGCGACCCGCCAGAGACGAGCGAATCCATCTTGGCGGCCATCGCGGAGAACACCACCAGGGCCCAGATGCCGATGGTGATGCCGGCGACGGTGAGCCCCGTGCGGAGCTTGCGGCGGGAGAGGTTGCGGAGCAGGCGCATGGCGGGGTTCCTTCACCTTGGGCTTCTTGCGGCCGCCGTCGTGGCGGCCTCGTGGCCCAACGTTCGCGGCCAGCGCCCGCGACCCGCGTCACCCCACAGGGTGATTCGCGGTCAGCCCTCGGGATGACCCGCCCGGACGATCCCGGCCTCGTAGGCAAGCACCACCGCCTGCACGCGGTCGCGCAGGTCCAGCTTCGCGAACACCCGGGAGACGTGCGTCTTGACGGTCGTCTCGCCCAGGAACAGCCGCTCGGCGATCTCCTGGTTGGAGAGCCCGCGGCCGATCAGCGTGAACACCTCGAGCTCGCGCTCGGTGAGGTCGGCCATGCCGGCGGGTCGACGCGCCGGGGCGCCGTTGGGCGACGGAAGCTCCGCGAACCGGTCCAGCAGACGGCGGGTCACCGACGGGGCGAGGAGCGCGTCACCGGACGCCACGATCCGGATCGCCGCAGCCAGCTCCTCGGGCGGGACGTCCTTGAGCAGGAAGCCGGACGCACCGGCGCGGATGGCGTTGAGCACGTACTCGTCGAGATTGAACGTGGTCAGGATGAGCACCCGCGGGCCGTCCGGGCCGGCCGCAGCCGTGATCCGCCGCGTCGCCTCGACACCGTCCATGTTCGGCATCCGGATGTCCATCAGCACGACGTCGGGCTGGAGCCGCGCCACCTCGCGCACCGCCTCGACCCCGTCGCCCGCCTCGCCCACGACCGTCATGTCGCGCTCGGCGGCCAGGATCATGCGGAAGCCCGTCCGCAGCAGCGGCTGGTCGTCCACGACCACGAGCCGGATCTGGTCCCGGCGCGGCGGAGGCGGGGTTGTCATCGGGAGGGCGTCCCCTGTCAAGCCGGCACCCCCAGCGGCAGCGTCGCGCGCACTTCGTATCCACCGCCGGGGCGCGGGCCCACGACAAGCTCACCACCGATCATCGTCACGCGCTCGCGCATGCCCACCAGGCCGTACCCGCGGTGGGGGCTCTCCAGCAGGGCGGCAGCAGCGCCGCGACCATTGTCGGTGACGTCAACCTCGAGCGAATCGAGCCCGAAGCAGAGGCGGACCGATGAGGTTGTCGCGTGGGCGTGGCGGAGCGTGTTGGTCAGCGCCTCCTGGACGATCCGGTACGCGGAGAGGTCCACGCCCTGCGGCAGGGGTCGCCGCTCACCCTCGACGGTCATGTCCACCTGCAGCCCCGCTGAGCGGACGCGCTCCAGCAGCGCGTCGAGCGCCGCCAGCGAGGGAGTGGGCTCGTAGGCGGTCTCCCCTGATGGGCGGAGTGCGCCCACCATTCGGCGCATCTCGGCCAGCGTCTCGCGGCCCGTCGCCTCGATCGCGGCCAGGCCGTCACGTGATGCGGTGAGCGTTGGCGCGTCGAGGACGCCGTCGTTCGTGCCGGCCTCCATCGTCCGGCGCGTCGCGCCCGCCTGGACGACCATCACGCTCACCTTGTGGGCCACGACGTCGTGCAGCTCGCGCGCGATCCGAGCCCGCTCGCCCTCGACGGCCAGCCGCTCGTTCTCCTCGCGCTCAGCCTCGAGCTCCGCCGCCCGCACTTTCAGCTCGGCGAGGGCATCGCTCCGCCGCCGCATCAGGTCGCCCAGCAGCCACGCGACGCCGAACATGAGCCATGCCGTCAGCAACTGGGTCGCCCAGGAGATGAGGGTCAGCTGCGGCTGGTTGAGCAGCACGGCCCCGAAGGTGACCGTGATGCCCAGCATCGTCCAGACGAGTGCGTGCTGGGAGTCGCTCGGGGTTGAGTAAACGGCCATCGAGTAGAACGCGTACAGGACGCCGATGCCGGACAGCGAGAACGGTCCGGTCGCCGCATACACGATGGTCGAGCAGCCGATGAGCGAGAGGACCGCGTGCGGATGCCGCCGTCGCGCGATGAGCGGCAGGTTCATCAGGCTCAGGATCGCCAGCGAGAACGGCGAGACCTCGCGGCCGCCCTGGCCGATGGGCTCGACGACCAGGCTGAGGAGGCCCATCGCCGTCAGGGCGAGGGCGATCCCCACGTCGAGCACCCGCGGGCTGACCCGCTCCATGCGCGCGAGGATCCAGTCGACGATCACCTGCTTACGGTAGCGAGCGGCACTGCCCGGCGCGTCATCCCCGGGGAGGATCCGGCTCGTCCTGGCGTCGGACCGGCGCCAGGCGCGACCGCACGACCACCCGACAGTCCGTCAGCTTGTCTGCGGCGCGTCGACGCGTGTCCCGGACCCGGTTGGCTGGCGCCCCGCCGCATGCCCCGCGCCTGACCTGTCAGGCCCGCGCGATGCCTACTCCGTCGGCGGCGCCCCCGCCTCGAGCACCGGGAGCTTGCGCTCGCTGTCCGTCGACTGGCCCTCGATGGCGCCCACGCCGAACGGCACCCACTTGGACGGGTCGCTCAGGCGGTGGGCCTCGACGTTGCCGCGCCCGTGGGTCTGCTCGAAGCCCGCCGGCTCGATCCACATCTTGTGGCCGTCGAGCAAGCCGGTGATGCCCTCCTGGCCCGGCTCGGGGCGCGGGTGCTGGCAGTACTGGCAGCCCTTCGGGTCGTGCGGCGTGTACTCGGTGGGCTCCTCGTACGTGGTGATGTAGCCCTCGTAGTTGCGCAGGATCACCTTGTGGTCCGAGTACGACACGAGGTAGTTGGGCATGACCGGGATCTTCCCGCCGCCGCCTGGCGCGTCCACGATGTACTGCGGCACCGCGTACCCGCTCGTGTGGCCGCGGAGGCCCTCGATGATCTCGAGGCCCTTGCCGATCGGCGTCCGGAAGTGCCCGGCGCCCTCGACCAGGTCGCACTGGTAGAGGTAGTAGGGCCGGACGCGGTTCTCGACGAGCCGATGGACGAGCTCGCGCTGGGTGTGGACGCAGTCGTTGACGCCGGCGAGGAGCACGGACTGGTTGCCCAGCGGCACGCCCGCCTTTGCGAGCTTGTCGCACGCCCGGGAGAGCTCCGGCGTGATCTCGTTGGGGTGGTTGACGTGGATGTTCATCCACAGCGGGTGGTACTTCTCGAGCATCTCGCAGAGCTCGTCGTCGATCCGCTGCGGCAGGAACACCGGCACGCGCGAGCCGATGCGGACCACCTCGACGTGGGGGATCTCGCGCAGCGCCTTGAGCGCGCCCTCGAGCAGCTTGGGCGCCAGGGTCAGCGCGTCGCCGCCGGAGATGAGCACGTCGCGGATCTGCGGCGTCCGGCGGATGTAGTCGAGCTGGGCCTCATGCTCCTTGCGGTTGAAGTTCTGGGACGGGTCGCCGACGATCCGGCTCCGCGTGCAGTAGCGGCAGTACACCGCGCACTGCGTGGTGATCAGCATGAGCACGCGGTCGGGGTAGCGGTGGACGAGACCCGGCACCGGCGAGTGGCGGTCCTCGGCCAGGCTGTCCTCCATCATCCCGGTGAACGACGTGAGCTCGCGGCCGAGCGGAATGATCTGGCGGCGGATCGGGTCGTTGGGGTCGGCGGGGTCGATCAGGCTCAGGAAGTACGGCGTGACGTCGACGCGGAACTTGTCAGGCGCGGAGAGGCCCTCGCGCTCGTCATCGGTGAGCTCGAGGATCTCCTCGAAATCGGCCAGGTCGTTGACGCGGTTCGACAGCTGCCAGCGCCAGTCGTTCCACTTCTCGTCGGGCACGTCCTCCCAGCGCGGGGCGCGTCGGCTGACCGCCGGCTTGCCGTCTGGCCCAAGCCGCTTGGCGGGATCGCGGAGGTTCACGAACGGCGCCGCCTCGAGCGCCGAGGGGGCGTCTCCGCCCTGCACCTTGGTGTCCACCTGCCACTACCTCCGCCGCCCGGGCCGCCGCCTCGACCGCATAAATCCTATGCAGCCTGCATGGACCGCGATCATACACAAGCCCGGCGGCGAACGTCCACGAAGATTGCCCGATCAGGGCTATCGCGCCACGCGTGGGCACACCTACAATCGCGCGGCGTCGTCGAAACCAGTCAAGCGGGGGTTCTGGGCGACGCGCCCCGCGTCTCGAAAGGAACCACGACATGATGACCGATCGCCGCCTGCTCGGCGCCGCCCTCGGCCTGGCCCTCCTCGTCGCAGGTTGCGGCGGCTCTTCGTCGAGCCCGACGGCGAGCCAAGCGCCCGCTTCGCAGGCGGCGGCAAGCGGGGCCCCGTCGCAGGCGCCCGCCGCTTCGCAGGCGGCGGCAAGCGAGGCCCCGTCGCAGGCGCCCGCCGCAAGCTCGGAGCCCTCGACGCCCGACATCAGCCTCACCCCGGGCGGGGCGAGCGGGCTCGAGGGCACGCTGCCCGCCAGCGCGGGGGGCGTGACGTTCACCAAGACCAGCTTTGACGGCGCGTCCATCGCGGGCGCCGGCCTGCCGTTCGACTCCTCCAAGATGGACCCGACGCTGTCCAAGTACGGCAAGTCCGTCGCGGACGTGAAGATCGCGATCGCCACCTCTGCGACGGGGCAGCCGATGATCTATGCGCTGCAGCTTCAGGGCGTGCCGGCGACCACGTTCATGGCCGATGCCGGCATCGACACCAGCGGCATGACGAAGACCACCATCAGCGGGAAGAGCGTGTGGTCCATGGCGGCAGCCGGCTTGAGCGAGGTCGTCTACCCGAAGGACGACGTGACCTACATGATCGTGCTCGGCACGGACGCCCAGACCCAGGCCATCCTCGCCGCGCTCCCCTGACCAGCGGCGGCGAGTAGCCGCCTCCGACGCACCGATTGATGACCCGGCCGGTCCGCCCGGCCGGGTCATCGCCTGTGTCGGGCCAACGCTCTGGCCACCAGCCCGGGAATCGTGAAGCCCGGCCGGAGCCGGGCCTCGGGTCGGTTCGGGCGGCCCGCCAGTCGGGCGCAAGGCGGCTACTCGCCGACGACGCTCCAGAGGAGGCCCATCATGATGAAGAAGCCGCTGAACAGCGCGATCAGGCCCAGTCCGCCGTACGGCGAGCTCGCGCCCTCGTGAGGGACCAACTGGAGCCCGATCCCGAACACGAGCGCCCAGACGACGGCAAGCACGGCGAACACGAGCTTGCCGTTGGGCTGCGTGATCCGGCGCGCCCAACCCTGGCGACCGCCCTCGGCGACCATCGCTGACCGTGCGAACACGAAGACGAAGCCGCCGGAGAGGATCATCGCGGCGATCAGGATGACGGGGAAGTCGGGGAGCTTCGTGAACCAGATCGTGAAAAGCGTCACGCGGGTGGTCCTTCGGCGGGGACGTGGCACAGTGCGCCGCGGCGACCGCGGCCGGTCGATGCTAACAGAACATGCACCGGAGGCAACTCCGAGGGCTTCACACACCGTGCTCTCCGCCCGCCGTGCCGTGAGGCGCAACGCGCGAGCCGGCCGGCGCCTCCACCGTGGCGCGCAACCCTGTTGACTGGGCCGCGCTGCGCCTTGCCGAGGCCAGCCGGGCCCTGCGCCTTGCCGCGGCCAGCCGGGCGCTGCGCTCTTGCCTCGGCCAGCCGCGCGTCGTGCACCGAGCGGCCCTGTCGGAGCGCGAGGCGCCGGGCGGTCCGCCCCATGCCGCCGATCGCGTCCCCGCCGTGCGCCCGGCGGCACGCAGCGGCCCGTGCGGCGGACGGAGCGCTGGTACAACCGCTCGGTGCGTGGGGGAGCAGCGCCGTGGCCACGAGCGCGCGGTGGCCAGGAGCGCGCGGTGGCCAGGGGCGCGCCGTGGCCAGGGGCGCGCCGTGGCGCGAGGCGTGCGGCGCAGGAGTGCGCAGGTCGGCCGAGGCGCGGCGGCAGCGGCGTCGGCGGCGAGGCAGCGTCGGCCAGAGGCACCGGGGCGGCCAGCGGCGTCGGCGCGAGGCGTCGGCCCGAGGCACCGGGGCGGCCAGCGGCGTCGGCGCGAGGCGTCGGCCAGAGGCACCGGGGCGGCCAGCGGCGTCGGCGCGAGGCGTCGGCCAGAGGCACCGGGGCGGCCAGCGGCGTCGGCGCGAGGCGCCTGGGCGGCCCGCACCGCCCGGAAAGCGCCTTCCGCGAATTCACCCTAACCTGCTACCCGTGAGACGCACGTTCATCCCCTGCGCCGGATGAGCTTCGATCGCCTGGGGCGGTTCGCCGTCCGTCGGCGGTGGTGGATCGTCGGCGCCTGGGCGCTGCTGATCCTGGCCGCGATCCCGCTCGCCCCGCGCGCCCCGGGCGCGCTGTCAGCCGGCGGCTTCATCCTCGACAACCTCGAATCGGCGCGCGCGGAGCAGATCCTCCAACAGGAGCTCGGCGCCGCGCCGTCCGCGTTCGTGCTCGTCTACACGTCGGACACGATGACGGCCGGCACCCTGCCGTGGCTGACCGCGGTCGACGCCGCCACCCGCGACGTCGCCACGGCGCCCCACGTCACTCGCGTCCTGTCGCATGAGATCGCCCCCAGCCAGATCTCCGCGGACGGCCACACGGCCTACGACATCGTGTTCCTCGACCTGTCGCCCGACGACTCGCCGGACGCGATCCCCGGCGTCCAGGCCGCGCTCCATCCCGTGCGCCGGGCTGAACGTCATGATCGGCGGCGGCCCGGCGTTCTACGGTGACGTCCAGACCGTGACCGAGACCGACCTTCGCCGGAGCGAGATCATCTCGCTGCCCCTGGCCGCCCTCGCGCTGCTGCTGGTCTTCGGCAGCGTGGTCGCGGCGGCCGTGCCCCTCGCGGTCGGCGGGACGGCCGTGCTGGTGGCCCTGGCGGGGATCTACCTCGTTGCCTCGATCACGCCCATGAGCATCTTCGTGCTCAATCTCGCCACGCTGCTGGGTCTCGGCCTGGGGGTCGACTACTCGCTGCTGATGACGAGCCGCTTCCGGGAGGAGCTCGCCCATCGCGCAGGCCAGCCGGACCGCGTGGCCGAGGCGGTGCGCGTCACCGTGGCCACCGCCGGTCGGGCCGTCTTCTTCAGCGGGCTGACCGTGCTCCTTGGCCTGCTGGGTCTGGTCTTGTTCGAGTTCATGATCCTGCGCTCGGTGGGGATCGCGGGCGCCATCGTCGTCGGTCTGGCCGCGGCCTCGGCGCTGACGCTGCTACCGGCGATCCTCGCCATCGTGGGCACGCGGATCGACGCCTTCGCAGTACGGCGGGTCAAGGTTGAGCCCGGGGCGGACGGCCCGTGGGCCAGGCTTGCCCGGCGCGTGATGCGCCATCCCGTGCGCGTCTTCGTCCCCACACTCGCGATCCTCGTGACGCTCGGCGTCCCCTTCCTCCACGTCCGGTTCAACGCCCCGGACGCGACCATCCTCCCGGCGGGAGTCCCGTCGCGGCAGGCGTACGACGTCCTGGCCAAGGCGTTCGGCGAGGGCGAGTTCGCGCCCATCGTGCTGGCGGTCCGGACGCAGGGCGACGCCACGTCCCCCGCCAACATCGCGGCGCTCTACGAGTACTCGCGGCGGCTGGCGGCAGACCCCCGGATCCTGCGCGTGACGAGTCTCGTCGACGTGGATCCCCGGCTCACGCTGGCGCAGTACCAGCTCATGTACGCGGCGCCGGCGGGTCCGCCCGACCGCTACGTGGCCACCAGCCTCGCCGCGACCACCAAGGGCAACCTGACCGCCTTCACGATCACCACGCCCTACGGCCCGAATGCGGCCGAGGGGCGGGCCCTGGTCCACGACCTCCGGAATCCGGGCGGCGCGCTGGCGCCCCCGGCTGGGATGACCGTCCTTGTGGGTGGCGGGGCCGCTGACGTCGAGGACGTGGTGACGCGGGTCTGGGCCGACTTCCCGCGGACGGCCGCGTTCATCGTCCTGACCACATTCCTCGTGCTGTTCGTGCTGTTGCGCTCCCTCGTCCTGCCGGTCAAGGCGCTGGTGATGAACACGCTCTCGATCGTCGCCAGCTTCGGGGCCCTGGTGTGGATCTTCCAGGACGGCAATCTGTCGGCGCCGCTCGCGTTCCAGCCGCTCGGCTTCGTCGAGACCACGCAGCCGGTGATCCTGTTCTGCGTCCTGTTCGGCCTGTCGATGGACTACGAGGTCTTCCTGCTCTCGCGAATGAAGGAGGTCTGGGACCGGACCGGCGACAACACCGAGGCGGTCGCGCGCGGGCTCGAGCGAAGCGGCCGGATCATCTCGTCGGCAGCGCTCATCGTGGTGGTGGTGGCCGCCTCGTTCGCCTTCGCCGACATCGTGTTGATCAAGGCGCTCGGTCTGGGCGTGGCGATCGCCGTTGCCCTCGACGCCACGATCGTCCGCGCGCTGCTGGTCCCCGCCACGATGCGGCTGCTGGGCCGCTGGAACTGGTGGATCCCCGCGCGACTCGACCGGGCACTGGCGGGCGTGCTGCCGCCGACCGAAGCCGATGTCGAGGCGACCACGCGATGAGACGTGCGATGCCGCTCCTCCTCGCCGTCACGCTCGTCGCCGCCGCGTGCAGCGGGCCGGTGCTCGCCAACCCACCGGCCGCGCATCCCCTCTCGACGGCTGCGCCGCCGACCCCCGCCCCGCCCGCCGACCCGCAGCCGGTGGTCTTCCCCCGCGACGACGGCCCGCACAACCGCCTGACCGAGTGGTGGTACGACACCGGGCACCTCGTCGACGAGACCGGCGCCCACTGGGGCTTCGAGTTCGTGGTCTTCCGCGCGGAGCGCGGCGGCTTCCCGGTGTCCTGGGCCTCGCATCTCGCGCTCACCGACGAGACCGGGCAGCAGTTCCACTATGCCCAGCGCGCGGAGATCGGTCCACAGGTGAATGTGGCCGCCGCGGGCGAGCCAGGCTTCGACCTCGCGATCCGCGGCCTCGACCCGGCGGACCCGTCCACCTTCGCGCGGGCGCCATGGACGATGCGCGGCGCCTCGGGGGATGACCACCTCGCTGCGGTTGCGCTGCCCGCCGAGGCGCTCGGCGACCCGTCGGGCGGCTTCGGCCTCGACCTTGCGCTCCACGCCACCAAGCCGCCAGCCCTCCACAACGGCGACGGCTACGTCAGCTTCGGTCCGGCGGGCGGCTCCTACTACTACTCGCGGACGGCGATGACCGCGTCTGGGTCGCTGGCAGTTGGCGGAAGGACGTTCCGGGTCACCGGCTCCGCTTGGTTCGACCACCAGTGGGGCGACTTCATCTCCGTCGGCGCGGGAGGCTGGGACTGGTTCGCGCTCAACCTCGGTGATGGCACGGACGTGACGCTCTCGATGGTCCGCGCTGCCGACGGGTCGTACCCCCTCGTCTACGGGACGCTGGTGGCGCCCGACGGATCGACGCGGCGACTGGGCAGCGGCGATTTCACGGTGGACGTCACTGCGCACTGGACGTCACCTCGAACGGGAGCCGCCTACCCCGCGGGCTGGACGGTTGCGATCCCCTCAGCTGGGATCAGCGCACAGCTCTCCCCGTCCGTGGCACAGCAGGAGCTCGACACCCGCGCGACGACGGGTGTCGTGTACTGGGAGGGCTCCCAGCGGGTGACGGCGACCGTCCACGGGCGCAGTGTCGGCGGCCAGGCCTACGTGGAGCTGACCGGCTACCCGACGACGAGGTAGCTCGCGTGCGGGCGAGGGGCTCAGGGGACCGCGCTGCCGGATGCGGCGGGCGACGCTGGTGATGCGGCCGCCTTGGCCAGGGCAGCATCGATGAGCGTGGTGAAGTCGCTCACCGACTTGAGGCCGGAGCCGACGAACTCGCCATCGAGGTAGAAGGTCGGTGTGCTCGAGATGCCCATTGTGATCGCGTTCTGCGTGGTCACGTCGACCTCGCTCGTCGTGGTGCTCTGGTCGAGGCAGCCCGTGAACGCCGTTGCATCGAGACCCGCGGCCGTTGCGATGGAGGTCAGCCGCTCGCGCGTGAACTCCCCGCCGTTCTCGACGGTCTGGTTGTCGTACACCCAGTGGGCGTAATCCCAGTACTTGCCCTGCGCCACGGCGCAGACCGCACCGCTGGCCGCGATCCGCGACTCGTTGTTGGGGTCCGTGGGCTTGCCGCCCAGGAGCGCGAGATCGTGGTGGACGATCCGCAGCTTGCCCGGCGCCACGTACTTGCTCACCACGGAGGGCTCCACGTTGAGCGAGTGCTGGGCGCAGACGGGGCACTGGAAGTCGTCGTACACGTCGAGCGTCACGGGTGCGCTTTCGCTGCCCACCGTGTTGTCGTGCAGCAGCGCGGCTGGATAGGCGATGGCCGGGTTCGTCAGCGTCCCGCTGGCATGCCCGCCGAGCTGGACGACGGCGACGATGACCACGACGAGGATCCCGAGAACGACGCCGCCCACCGTCATCGTCCGGGAGTTGATGCGGGTCGCGCTGGCGCGCTTGGGCGCGAAGCCCGGCGTCCTGTGTCCGCCGCTGGTGGTCTCGGCTTGGCCCTGCCGTAGCGCAGAGCGACGCTCCTTGCGGGTGGCGGGGCGGGTCGGTTGCTTGTTGCCGCTCAGGGGAGCCTCCGGGGTGTGGCGTAAGGCGTGATGGCCGATGGTGGCGCGGGTGCGCTGCGAAGCCTCGCCGGGAAGGGGCATCAACGGGAAGGGAACCTTGGCCCCGCCCGACGGGGCCGGGCGGCCCGAGGATGGCCGTCGCCCGCGGACGCCGACCGCTCGAGGACCGGGCGCCGCGCCGCTGGTACCACCGATGGCGGAGGACGATCAGCTGCACAGCGATTGAAACCTTCGGGCGATGCGGCGCCTCTGAGCCTTGCCACACGCTTCGGAGGATCGATGCTTCTTCCCGCTCCGCGTCCTGATCGGCCCTCGGCACCGCTCCCCGCGGACGCCTGCTGATGCGCTCCGGTATCGCCACGCTCGTCGTCGTCGGGGCCGTGGCCGCGCTCGTGGCCTTGGGGATCACCGACCAGGTCATCCCTGCCACGGACGACCGGACACTCTCCGTGCGACCGTGGGTGGCCGCCCGCGCCCTGGGGATCACCGCGTACCTGCTGCTCGCGATCGATGTGGCGGCCGGCGTCTGGCTGAGCCACCCGCGTAACGCCGGCGACCCGCGAACGAACCGCGTGGTCTTTCCGTGGCACGAGCTCCTGACGGTGTTCATGGGCGCGTTCCTCACGCTCCACATCGTCCTGCTGGCCGTCGACCCGTACGCTGGCGTCGACTGGATCGGCGCCTTCGTCCCCGGGTTCTCCCAGTACCGGCCGGTCCCGGTCGCCATCGGCTCCGTCGCGCTCTACGCGATGATCATCACGGCGGCGACCGCGAAGTGGACCCGCCTGCTCCCCGCGGGCTGGTGGCTCAAGATCCACCGCCTCACCGCACTCGTCTTCCTGATGGCCTGGGTCCACGGCATCCTCGCTGGCACGGACACCATGGCACTCCTGCCGCTCTACCTGCTCACCGGCGGCCTCGTCCTGCTCGGCATCGCCCATCGGTGGTGGTCCGCGAGCGGTGCCGCCCAGCGGTCCGCCGCCACCACCGTCCCTGCCGCCGTCCCCCTCCGCCGGCCCGAGCCGGCGACCGCTTCCGAGGAGTCACGATGACCACCGGTTCCGTTCTGCACCGGGCGACCCGCAAAGCGCTTGTCGTTGGCGCCACCGCCAGCGTCATCGGCGCCGGCGCCATGTGCGTCGAGTACGCCGCAAACTGGCGCGCTGACTCGGCGCCGCTCGACGCCAACCCGGCGTCGGCCACCAGCATCGGCAGTTCGCTCGACGCGCAGCACCAGCGGACGGTGGCCCTCGCCGGCGAGATCGACCAGGTTGCCCTGCAGATGGCAGACCTCCGATCCGCACTCCAGGCCGCCAACGGGGCGATGTCCGCCCAGGACGGCACGGCCTCCACGGTCCAGGGCCAGCTCAAGGCGGCGCAGGCCAAGCTCGCCACCATCCAGGGCCAGCTCAAGGCGGCACAGGCACGCCTGGCGCAGCTGAACGCAGCGGCGTCCAAGCAGGCCGCGCTCAACGCCTCGGCGAAGCGCACGGTCGTGAGGAATGTCGTGACGACGACCGGTGCCAGTGGAGCTGGCGGCAGCGGCGAGCACGATGACTGATCGCGTCCTGCCGCCGGTCAGCCTCGGCCGCGGCGCCGCCTCGCAACCCGCCCCGCCTCAAGAGGCATCGTTGGGCGGCCGGGTCATCGCTCGCGTGCGCTCGGAATCCAGCCGGCCGGCGGCCATCGCAGCGGCAGCCCGCCACGCCAAGCCACGCGGCGACGCGCTGCTCTCCACGGCGACGCGGGCCGGCGTGCTCGTCGGCGTATCGGCCGCGGCGTACGCAGTTTCGCTTGCGACCGTGGCAGGGCTCGAGGCGCACGCGCAGTCACAGGCCGTCGCGGGTGCCCAGCCCGCGCTCGACGCCATAGAAAGCGCGAGGGCGGCGAACGACCAGATCGACGTTGCCATCAAGGACGCCGACGCGCGGCTCCAGGCGCTCGCGAGCGACTACAACTCCGCCAGCATGGACATGACGACGTACCAGGCGCAGTTCCAGCAGCTCAGTGCGCTCGTGGCGAAGATCCAGGGGTCGGCCGCTGCGATGAACGCCAACTTCAAGCTGCCCTCAGTGACGATCCGCGGCGCGGTCGGCGGCGGGGGCGGCTCAGTCGTCGTCACCACCACCAGCGGGTCGGGCAAGCCGTAGGGTCGCCGGTGACGGTGTCGCTCTCCTTGGCCCAGCCCTTGATGCACGCACCCGGAGTCGAGCCACCGCTGGGGGCCGAGCCGTTGACCGAAGCGACGAGGGATTTCCTGCGCTTCTCTGGGCGGGCGCTGGGGTCGCGGCTCAAGCTCTTCGTGAGCGCGCCGTCGGGCGAGGCGGACGACGACGCACAGGAAGCGGCGCGGGCCGCCTGGGACGCCGTTGTCGCGGAGTTCGCCTCGGTCGACGCGTCGCTCTCCCGCTTCCGCGACGACTCCGAGTTGACCGCGCTCAACCGGCACGCCGGCGGCGGTCGTGTGGCGCTCGTGTCGTGGCGACTGCGAACGATGCTCGCCACGGCCCATCGCGCCGCCCGGCTCACGAACGGGCGGTTCGACGCCACTGTCCTGGATGTGCTGGAGCGGATCGGTGAGCACGGAGCGTCGACGCTCAGCGACGCGGCCAGGCGGGCGTCGGACGTGCTGGCGCAACCCATCGCCCTCGTCCCGACTGGGACGCCCCGCGCGTCGCTCGTCCACGTTCCCGACCTGCCGGTCGACAGCGGGGGTCTCGGGAAAGGCCTGGCGCTCCGATGGGCCGTTGCGGCAGCGGCGCCCGCGCTTCCCGACGACGCGGGCTTCCTCCTCGACGCCGGCGGCGACATCCTGTGCGCTGGGACAGCGCCGCCCGAGGGCTGGCTCATCGGGGTCGAGGACCCCCTTGCCTCGATCGACCAGCCGGGCGAGCCGCTCGCCGTCTGCGCGCTCCGGACGGGCGGCGTGAGCACGTCGTCGGTCGCCGTGCGGAGCTGGACGGGCCCCGACGGCCGCCCGGTGCACCACCTCATCGACCCGACGACACGCGAGCCCGCCCGGAGCGGCCTCGTGAGCGTCACCGTCGCGGGGCCCGACCCCGTCTGGAACGAGGTCTGGAGCAAGGCGTTGTTCCTCGGTGGGTCGGAGTCGATTGGCGAGGAGGCGCGTCGGCGCGGCCTGGCCGCATGGTGGGTCGACGAGCGCGGACGACTCGGCATGACGCCCGAGGCGCGCGTGCGCAGCCCGTGGGTCGACGAGGCGCGCGTCGGCTAGGGAGCCGTGGGCTGCCCTCTCGGGGCCCTAGACCGGGCCGGCGTCCGTCTCGGCGGTGTCCACCACGCCAGCCTCATCGGGCTCCTGCGGCGGGGCCGGTGGCAGGACGATCCCAAGCTCCACCAGCTTGGCGTTGAGCTCGTCGCCCCCGGGCATGCCCTCACGGGCTCCTGCGCGCGTGACCGAGAGCGATGCTGCCACCACGGCCCGCTTGCACGCCATCTCCAGGTCGAGCCCGACGGCGAGCGCTGATGCCAGCGCACCGTTGAGCGCGTCGCCGGCACCGGTCGCGTCCACGGCCTTCACCTTGGGCGACTTGATCTCGAGCGGCGGGGCATCACGGCGGACGAGGACCGCGCCCGTCGGGCCCAGGGTCACCAGCAGGGCGCTGATGCCGTTCGGCCCGTCGCCCATGGCCTCGAGCAGCAGCTTGCCGGCGCGGACCGGATCCTCGGGGACCGCGGCCACCCGCCCCGTGCGCTTGGCGTCGTCCGCCACCAGGCGAGCCAGCTCGCCGCGGTTGGGCGTGAGCACGTCCGCGAGCGAGATCACGCTCCGGTCGAGCCCGCCCGCAGGCGCCGGGTTGAGCACCGTCCAGGCTCCGCCCGCGCGGCCCAGGCGGAGCGCCTCGCGGGCCGCCTCGGTGGGGATCTCATGCGTCACGAGCACGACGTCGCCCTTGTGCGGCGCGAGCCGTCCGAGCGCCGTGCGGACATGAACGGCGGTGAGCCCGGCGTTTGCGCCCGGGGCCACGGAGATCATGTTCTCCGCCTTGCCGTCGACGAGGATCAGCGCGACGCCCGTGGCCGTGTGGTCGAGCGTGATCAGCACGTCCGTGCCGATGCCCTCGCGGGCCAGCGCCGCTCGCGCCGTGGCGCCGAACTCGTCATCGCCAAGCGCCGCCACGAGCATGACCGGCACACCGAGACGCGCCGACGCGACGGCCTGGTTGCCGCCCTTCCCGCCGTGGAACCGGCTGAACGTGCCGCCGAGCACCGTCTCGCCCGGCGCGGGAAGCCGCTCTGCCTGCACCACCAGGTCGACGTTGACCGATCCGACCACCAGGACTCGACCGCTCACGGGACTGTCCCCTTCTCCTGGAGCCGTGACGCCACTTGTGCGCTCACGAGCCCGTGATGTACTCGCCGCCGTCGACGCCGATGACCTCGCCGTTGATGAAGCCGGTGCCCGGCCCCGACAGCGCCACGATCGCGTTCCCCACGTCCTGCGGCGTCGTCATGCGGCCGGTGGGATTGCGCTTCTCGGCCGCTGCGATGATCGCGTCCTTCTCGGGGATCTTCATCAGCGCCGGGGTCCGCGTCACGCCCGCCCGGATGCAGTTGACGGTCACGCCGCTCCCCAGCCGCGCCAGCTCCATGGCCAGCTGCCGCACGTGGGACTCAAGCGCCGCCTTTGCCGACGAGACGACGCCATAGCTCGGGACCACGCGCGTGGAGCCCTCGGACGTCATCGCGAACACGTGCGAACCCTGGCCGAGGAAGCCCCCGCGCCACAGGTCCTGGACCCAGTACACGAGGCTGTTCGCCATGACGTCCTGGGTCATCTCCATCTTCTTGCGATCGACCTGCGCCTTGGGGTCCTCCGTCAGGAACGGGACCAGGCTGCCGAACGCGAGCGAGTGCATGACGACCCGGACGTAGGGCTCCCGGCCCGCGGCGCGCGACTGCTCGAACTGCTCCTTGAGCGCGTCCAGGAAGGCGTGGCGCTTCTCGTCGTCGGCGGCGTTCATGTTCACGTAGAACGCCTGCACGCCCAGGGCGACGATCTCGTGCTTGATGTCCTCGACGTGGGTCATCCCGGCCCGGAAGTCGAGGTGGACGCCGGCGATGTTGTAGCCCGCGGTGGCCAGCGCGATCGCGGTCGCCTCGCCCATGCCCGAGGACGCGCCCAGGATCAGGGCCCAGCGCTCGCGGTCGTCGGTCATGGATGCGCCTCCGGTGTCGTCGGGAGCCCGGCGCGACGGAGCGTCGGAGTGGGGAGAGTCTACCAGCGCACCCCTCGACAATTCGGGTTTGACGCTGCTATTTTGTCAATCGCCGAATTCGGCATTTGCCGAAATAGGAGACGACCACGAGCAGTGTCTACCGTGCCCTCGCCGACCCCACCCGTCGGCGTATCCTCGCCCTCCTCCGGGAGCGGCCGATGACCGCGGGCGAACTCGCGTCCCAGTTCGACCTAGCGTGGCCGACGATGTCCGGCCACTTCGCGGTCCTGCGCTCGGCGAACCTCGTCCAGGCCGATCGCACAGGGTCCTCGATCACCTACCGCCTGAACCAGACGGTGCTGCAGGAGGCGCTCATGGCGCTGATGGACGCCCTCGGCGTGGACCCCACGGAGCGGCCCGCGTGAACCTCCGGGGCTTCTACCGCCTGACCGCCGTCGTCCTCGTCCTGATGCTCGCCATCGCGGCCTGGGGACTTGCAGTCGTGGGCGTCGATGCGCAGGTGCCCATCCACTGGGGGGCGTCGGGCGAGGTCAACGGATACGGCCCGGCCTGGCTCGGGTTCCTCCTGACACCCGCGATCACGCTCGCGATGGTCGTCCTGTTCGCGGTGATCCCTCGGGTCGAGCCGCGCAAGCGGAACCTCGAGCGGTCCGGCTCGGCCTATCTCACGCTCGCCAACACCGTCGTCGTGCTGTCCCTGGGACTCCAGGCGGTGCTGGTGCTGGCCGGGACAGGGCACGCGGTGCCGGTCGCGCTGGTGATCGGCGCGGGGGTGGGGATCCTGTTCGCGGTCCTGGGGAACGTGATGGGCACGGTGCGCAGCAACTTCCTGTTCGGCATCAGGACGCCGTGGACCCTGACGAGCGATCTCGCCTGGGACCGAACGCACCGACTGGCGGGGCGCATGTTCGTGGCCGGCGGGCTGGTGACGTTCCTTGCGTCCTTCCTGGGCAGCACCACGTTGCTCTTGACGGTGCTGCTGGCGGTCGTGATCGTCACGGTGGTGCTGGCCACCGTGTACTCGTTCCTAGTCTGGCGGTCCGACCCGAACCGCCGGTCCCTGGGGGGTGACGCGTGAACTTCAACGTTTTCAACGGGGTCTCGCCCGTCGTCTTCGCGCTGGTGATCCCGATCGTGATCATCCAGATCGGCCTCATCCTGCTGGCGGCGTTCGACCTGCTCCGGGAGGAGCGGCGAGTGCGAGGCGGCAGCAAGGCGCTCTGGGCGGTCATCATCGTGTTCGTCAACCTGTTCGGGCCGATCCTGTACTTCCTGATCGGCCGCGAGGAGGGACCCATCGACACCACGCCGGGGCCCGGCGCGCTGCCCGGCTGGGGGAGCCCCTACGACCCGCCGATCGTGGCCGCGCCGCGGGCCGAGGTGCCGGCCGAGGTCCGCGCGGCGCTTGACATGCCGAAGGCCGCCCCGCTGCCGGATGCACCGCCTGCGATCGTCGTCGAGCGGCTCGTGCGTCGCTACTCGGGCGGCGTCCTCGCGCTTGGCGGGCTGGACCTCGTCGTGCCCGCGGGCTCGGTGTTCGGGCTCCTCGGGCCCAACGGGGCGGGCAAGACCACCTGCTTGCGACTCCTCGCGGGGCTCACGCACCCCACGTCTGGCCGGGCCTCGGTTGCTGGGCTCGACCCCGCGCTCCACCCGATCGGCGTCCGAAGCCGACTCGGCTACCTCGAGCAGGACCCGCGCACCTACGGCTGGATGAGCGGCCGCGAGCAGCTGCGGCTCGTGGGACAGCTGCACGGGATGTCGGGCTCCGCGCTGGAGACCGCGATCGAGGATGTGCTCCTGCGCGTGGGCCTGCGCGATGCGGCCGACCGTCGCGCCGGCGCCTATTCGGGCGGCATGCGACAGCGCCTTGGCATCGCGGGCGCGCTCGTCCACCGCCCGCCCATCGTCATCCTCGACGAGCCCGTCAGCGCGCTCGACCCGGAGGGCCGCCGTGACGTGCTGGGCCTGATCGCCTCGCTCCGCGGCGAGACCACCGTCCTGTTCTCGAGCCATGTCCTCGGCGACGTCGAGCGCATCTGCGACCGCGTGGCGATCCTCGACCACGGACGTCTCGTCGTGGAGGGCTCACTCGAGGAACTGCTCGAGCGCTACGCGCAGCCCGTGTGGCGCGTGGAAGCGGAGCCGGGCGAGGACGCAGGGCTGCGCGCGCTCGGGGAGCGCCTGCGGGGCCTCGCGTGGGTCACGGCCGCGGTCGCCGAGCACGGTGTGCTGACCATCGCCGTCTCGGACGTCGGCGTCGCCTCACGCCAGCTCCTGCCCGAGGTGGGCGCGTCAGGGGTGGCGGTCGTGTCGGTGGCGAGAGCCAGGCCAACGTTGGAGGACGTCTTCCTCCGCCTCACGGGCAACGGATCGGAGGCGGCGGCGTGACCGGCATGCGTGGCTTCTCGGTTCTCATGGCGAAGGAGCTTCGGGAGGCCTGGCGAACGCGCCGTCTGCCGCTGCTCGCGCTGCTGTTCGTGCTGGTCGGGCTGGTCTCACCGCTCACCGCGAAGTTCCTGCCCGACATCCTCAAGGCTGCGCTGGGAGACCAGGCCATCGGCATCCCGATGCCGGCCGCGGATGCCGCTGCCGGCTTGGAGCAGCTCCAGAAGAACCTGGGGCAGTTGGGGGCCCTGGCGGCGATCGCCCTGGCCATGGGTGCCGTGTCTGGCGAGCTGGACCGCGGGACTGCGGCACTCGTGCTCGCCCAGCCGGTGGGCCGCCCGGCATTCCTCGCCGCGAAGCTGGCGGCGATCGGCGTGGTGCTCGCGATCACGACAGCGCTCGCCGTCGTCGTGGCGTGGATCTACACGGCCATCCTGTTCGAGCCCTTGCCGGTCGGCGGGTGGCTTGCCCTCGCTGTGCTCGACTGGCTGGCGCTCTTCGCCTGGGCCGCGCTCACCCTCTGGGCGTCAGCGGCGACCGGCTCCACGACAGCCGCAGCGGGCCTCGGGTTTGTCGGGCTGATCGTGCTGAGCCTCGCGGCGGCGATCCCGGTGGTGGCGCAGTGGCTGCCCGCGGGCCTCGCTGGGCCGGCGCTCTCGCTCGCGGCGAACAAGGCAGCCGACGTGGACGGAGCGAAACTGGCGACGGCGATTGTCGGGTCAGTCATCGTGGTCGGTGTCATGACGGTGGGAGCGATGGCGTCCTTCCGGAAACGCGAGCTCTAGCCGCGGCCGTGCGAAGATGCGCCCATGCCCCTCAGCGGAGAGTACGCACCCAGCACGTCGCAGCGGTCACGCGATCAGGTTGAGCGCTTCGAGGCGTCCGGCGGAGCCGAGGCGAACACGCTCATGGGCAAGCCGATCATCGTCCTGACCTCGGTCGGGGCGCGGACCGGCAAGCTGCGGAAGACGCCACTCATGCGAGTCGAGCACGAGGGCACGTACGCAGTGGTCGCCTCCAAGGGCGGTGCCGCGGAGAACCCCGTCTGGTACCGCAACCTGGTCACGCACCCGCACGTGGAACTGCAGGACGGAGCCGTCAAGCGCGACTTCCTGGCGCACGAAGCGACCGGCGTTGAGCGCGAGGTGTGGTGGAAGCGAGCCGTTGCGGCGTGGCCGGACTACGCGAACTACCAGAGGAAGACGGATCGCCTCATCCCGGTCTTCGTTCTCGAGCCGCTCGAGGCCGCGCCGTAGGACGCCCTCAGAGGGCGCCCATGATTGCCGAGCGCGCCGCCGCGAGCCTGCACAGCCACCCGATCGAGATGCGATTCCCGGCCGGGGCAGCCGCCATCCTGGCCGGGCAGCGCCACGCATCGCGTCCGCGGAAACACGAACGGCGCCCTTGCGGGCGCCGTCAACCGTGGTGTGCGCCGGGTGCCGACCCGGCGGACCGTCAGGCGCGGGCCTGGCGCTCGAGGCGGCGCTGGAAGCGCTCGACCTGGCCCGCGGTGTCGATGATGTTCTGCTTGCCCGTGTAGAACGGGTGGCAGTTGCTGCACACGTCGACGCGCAGCTCCTGGCGGGTGGACCCGAGGGTGTACTCCGACCCGCACGAGCCGCAGTGGACCGTGGCCTGGAAGTACTTCGGGTGGGTCTTGGGCTTCACGAGTGCTCCTTCGGCGCCGTCCGCGCAGGTCCTGCCTGCCGGTGAACGCCGCTATGTGGTCGGGCCTAGGCCTCGGCCGCGACCGTCTCGGTCGCTTCGGCGATGACCCGGACGCGCTTCTTGTCGCGGGTCTTGTGGTCGAACTTCACGTGGCCGTTGACGGTTGCGAAGATCGTGTAGTCGCGGCCGAGACCGGTGCCCTCGCCGGACACGAAGGTCATCCCGCGCTGGCGGACGATGATCGAGCCGGAGTGGACCAGCTGGCCGTCGCCGGACTTGACGCCCAGTCGCTGGCCGGCGCTGTCGCGGCCGTTCTTGACGCTTGAGCCGGCTTTCTTGTGCGCCATTGCCTACTCGTCCTTCTTGGTGCGCGTGCGCTTGGGCGCCGGCTTGGTGGTGGTCTCCTCGGCGACCGGCTCAGTGGAGGCGGTCTCCTCGGCGGGGACTTCTGCGGCTGCGTCGGCTGAGGCGCCCGCCTCCTCGGCGGAGGCCTCGTCGGCAGTGGCTGGCTTCTTGGGAGTCTTCGGCTTGGCCTCGGCCTTGGCCGGCTTGGCCTCGGCCTTGGCGGCCAGCTTCGCGGCGAGCGCGGCATCCTCTGCGGCCTGCCGGGCTGCAGCCTCCTCGAGCTTGGCCCTTGCGGCCGCCTTGTCGGAGTCGGCCTTCGCCACGCCCTCGGCCGCGCTCTTGCCGTTGAAACGGATGTCGGAGATCCGCAGGACCGTCAGCTCCTGCCGGTGGCCTTTCTTGACGCGGCGGCGCGCCTTGGGGCGGTACTTGAACGCGATGACCTTCTCACCGCGCTCCTGCCCGACCACGTGGGCCTCGACGGCTGCGTTCTCGACAACGGGCGTGCCGACGGTTGCGTCAGCCCCGTCTGCGACGAGGAGCACCCGCTCGAGCGTGATGGACTGGCCAGGCTCCACGTCGAGCAGCTCGACCTCGAGCTGGGTGCCGACCTCGACGCGGTACTGCTTCCCGCCGGTCTCGATGACTGCGTACATGGGTCCTCGGAAGAACGAGTGGCGGCCGCGGGGCGACCGCAGCGTGGACATGGAAAGGCGCCGACGACCTGCGCGGGCGCGAACGGAGAGTTTAGGGTGGATAGGCGAGCGGCGTCAACGTCAACCGACGCGAGGCGGACTCGACGGTGGGCTCGGGGCCAGACGGCTCGCCGGCGTGCGGCGAGGACCACGCACGACGAGAGGTTCCGGCGGCGGTGGCTCGGCCAGGACGAGTTGCTCGCGGACGAGGCCGGTCGCCTCGAGCGACCCGACGCCGAGCGCCTCCCCGAGGGCGGCCAGCACCTCTTCGGGGCGCCCGATCCCCCGGGCGGGGTCGTGACGCAGCGTCATGCGGATGGCCAGCCCGTCCACGGTGCTCCGCACCTCGAGGGCGGCGAGGAATGGGCGGAGGTCGTACGTCACGGTCGCCTCGCCCTTGCGCCGATTGCGAGGCAGGGTTTCGGCATCGAGCAGGGCCGACGCCGCGCGGGCCAAGGCGTCGGCTGACGCCTGCGCTGCCATCGTCAGCAAGTACACCGATGCCGCCACCCGGCCCGGAAGCGGGGGCTCCCCCAGCCACACGTTGTACAGGTCGACCAGCACATGGCCGACGGGCAGGTGCTGCGCGAGCGACTCGCGGACTCTCCAGCGCGGGAGCCGCTCCACGAGCCACAGATCCGCCAGTTCGGCCTCTCCTCGGACCCCGGAGCCCAGCGGCGCGGCCAAGACGAAGCGCGGTTTGGCGCGCGGCGAGTCGAGGCCCGCGATCGGAAGGCCGGACGCGAGCAGCGCGGCGTCCCAGGCGCTCAGCAACTCGCGCTGTCCCAGGCTGTCCGATCGCGGCTCTCGGGCGATCACGAGCCGCCAGCGCTGGACGGCATCGCGAACGCCGGCGGTCCCGGTTTCGACGATTCGTTCGGGGGGTTCGGGGGGTGATTGCACGCGTGCTAGTCTGCCTGCGATGGAGTCGGCCGTCGCATTGCCTGGCTTCGCGCGCCTGACCAACTCCCGGGCGAGCGCCAAGCGCCACGCGACGGCGGACGCAGACCTCCGGTGCGGAGGTTGGTGCAGTTGATCGTCTCGGACCCATACAAGGTCCTGCAGGTCGACCCGCAGGCTGAAGCCGAGGTCATCGGGGCTGCCTATCGCCGGCTGGCCCGCATGTACCACCCCGACGTCTCGCCCGACCCCGACTCCCACGAGAAGATGATCGCCATCAACCAGGCGTGGGAGCAGCTGCGAGACCCCGTCAAGCGGGCAGCGGTGGACCGGGCCCTGATGCGCGCCTCCGGGACCGCGGCATGGGCGGCGGCCGCGGACGCCCAGGCGAGGACCGCCCGCCGGGCGCCAGCAGCGCCCGCCAACCCCGAGGGGACGGGGCCGGTCACGACGCCGTCGCCTGGCGGCACTCCGCCGCCTGACACCTCGGCGGGCTCACCAGGCTCGGCCAACCGGCCATTCGGGTCGATGAGCGATCCGGTCGACGTCGCGAGCGTCGGGCCTGCGGCGGGGCCGGGCCCGAGGGCTTGGACGACGGGCCGCGTGCCGATCGGCGGGTTCTCTTCGGGCGCGACCAGTCGCCCCGATGGCGAAGGCGCCGCCGGGGCGCCCCCTGGCAACCCGTCCGGCAGCGTGTTGAACTTCGGGAGATATGCCGGCTGGTCGCTGGGCGAGATCGCCCGGATGGAGGTCGAGTACCTCGAGTGGCTCGATCGGATGCCGATTGGTCGAGCCTACCATCAGGAGATCGACGAGATCCTGCGGGCCAAGGGCCTGCGGTCCAGCCGCGGCGCAGCCGAGCGTGGGCGCGGAGGGCCGTTCCGCCGGCGCTGATCCGCGGCGGACCGCGGTCTCACCATTGCGCCCGTTGTTGGCGGATGTTGATGCTCTGGATGACGCCTAACCCAAGCGCAATGCTGACGAGCGACGCCCCGCCATGGCTGATGAACGGCAAGGGGATGCCCGTGACGGGCATGATCCCGACGACCATCCCCACGTTCACGAACACCTGGAAGAGCAGCATCGAGGCGACGCCTGCGCCGTACAGCGTCCCGAACGAGTCCTTGGAACGCCAGGCGGCGACCAGGACACGCCACAGCAGGGCGATGAACAGCAGGAACACCACCACGGCGCCAATGAAGCCGAGCTCCTGCGCGAGGACCGCAAAGACGAAATCGCTCTCGCGCACTGCGAGCAGCTGCCCGTTGGCCTGAGCCCCGTTGGTCAGCCCCACGCCAAGCGGACCACCGGCGCCCACGGCGATCTGCGCCTGCTGCACCTGCCAGCCCGCGCCCTGCGTGTCGGCGGCTGGGTTGAGGAATGACAGGATCCGCTGCTGCTGATACGGCTGCAGCACTCTCGTCCAGATGACCGGGATCGCCGCCACGACGGCTGCCACGCCGGCGCCCAGCCAGACGAGACTCGCACCGGACATGAACAGCATCCCGGCCAGGATCGCCAGCAGGCAGAGTGAGGTCCCGAGATCCGGCTGGAGCATGACGAGGATCCACGGCGGGACGATGAGGATGACCGCGCCGAGGATCGACCCGAGCGAATTGAGCTTTCCCTCGCGGTTGCCGAGGTACGCGGCCAACACGCCGATCATCAGGATCTTGGCGAGCTCGGAGAACTGGAATGTCAGCGGACCGACAGAGACCCAACGAGCCGAGCCCCCCACGCCGTCCCCGATGCCCAGGGTCAGCACGAGCAGACCCACGTTCACGCCGTAGATGGGCCAGGCGAAGGTCTTGAGCCACTGGTAGTCGAAGGCTGTCGCGACCAGGTACACCACGATGGCCAGGCCCGACCAGAGGAGCGCTCGCGAGAAGACGGTGCCGTTGCCGAGCGCGGGTTGGCCCGCCTCAACCGTGTTGACATAGGCCATCACGAGGCCCACCGCGCCAAGCAGCGCGGCATAGGTGGTGAGTTGCAGGTCATAGGCGCGCCAGACCGCTCCGACCGTCCTGCTGGAGACGTCGGCGAAGCGACCCGGCTCGGCCCGCATCACGCGCATCGATCAGCCCTGCCCAGCGAAGTTGCCGGTCACCATGAGGGCCGGGATCAGGTAGTTGTGCCGAATGTGGTAGTGGATCTGGAGGAAGTCCTTCGCAATCTCGGTGGCAGCGTTGCCGATGGTGTTGGCGGAATACGCGAACGCCAGGAACATCAGCTGCGAGTCGGTCTTCGTGAAGTCGGCCGACGTCGGGTCCTTGTTGACCCAGCCGACGAACCACGAGTGGTACGGCAGGCGACCGAGCTTGTCCTTGATGCCGAACTCAGCCGTGCCTGACTTGCCAGCGACCTTGATCGGCATGTCCACCAGGTTGTACGTGTGCCGGAGGGTGACCGTCTCGCGCGCAGCGATGCGCATGGTCCGCAGGTTCGCCGCCGACACGGGGACCTTGCGGATGAGGTCGGGCTTGAACGGTTGGATCACGTTGCCGTCCGGGCCCGTCACCGTCTCGACGATCTGCGGCCGGTAGAGCTTCCCGCCATTTGCGAGAGCGGTGTAGGCATTGATGAGCTGGATCGGGGTGACGGCCACATAGCCCTGCCCGATCCCAGCCTGCGCCGTCTCACCGGCGAACATGGGCTGGCCGAACGTGCTGACCTTCCACTGGTTCGAGGGGATGATGCCGCTCGCCTCGCCGGGCAGGTCGATCCCCGTCTGCTGGCCGAAGCCGAAGGCGTGCGCGTAGTACGCGAGCCGCTCCGAGCCGAGCATCGTCGCGACCTGGTAGAAGAACGTGTCGGACGAGTTGCCGAAGCCGCAGGAGATGTTGCACAACCCCCAGCCACGGTGGTTCCAGTCCCAGAACTTGGTCCCGGCGATGGTGATGTACGCAGCGGTCCTGATTTGGCTCGTGGAGGTGAGCTTCTTGTCCTGAAGGCCGCCCGAACCGGTCACGAGCTTGAAGGTCGAGCCCGGGGCGAACTGGGACTGCACCGCGTTGTCGATCAGGGGTTGCGTCTTGTCGGTCGCCAGCTTCTGGAAGTCGGACTGCGAAATGCCCTTCGCAAACAGGTTGTCGTCGTAGGTGGGCAGACTCACCATCGCGAGGATCTCGCCGGTTTGAGGATTCATCACGATGAACACGCCGCGCTTGAGATGGGCGGCCGTCATGCCCCACTGGAGGGCGCGCAACGCCTCCTTCTGCACGGTGGAGTCGATTGTGAGCGTGAGCGACGCCCCCCCGACGGCGTCGGTGGTCTTGAGGACCTGGAGGTCCTTGCCCGTAGCGTCACGCTCGATCACCTGCTGACCGTAGGTCCCGCGCAGCACCGACTCGAAGCTTGCCTCCAGGCCGGCCTGGCCGATCGCGTCGTCCGGCAGGTAGCCGGATGCCCGAAGGCGGGCGTAGGTGGCCGGGTCGATGGGACCCGTGTACCCGAGGATGTGCGACATCAGCGTCCCGGTCGTGTATTCGCGACGGGTCTCGATGGCCACGCTCACGCCTGGCAGCTGTGCGGCCGACTCCGAGATCACGTCTGCGGTGACTTTCGGGACGTCCTGCTTGATGCGGACAGGGTCGAACTGCGAACCAGTCGCGCTGTCGACGGTGGCGAGGATGTCGGCCGCCTGCATGTTGAGCAGCGCACCCAGTTGGCTGGCGACCGCGTCGCGCTGGTCCCACGGCAGATCCGCCGGCGTGATCCTGACCGCGTATGACGCGACGTTCGCGACGAGCAGGCGGCCTTTGCGATCGTAGATGAGCCCGCGCGAGGAGGGGATCGCGACGGTGGCAGATCGATTGGCTTCCGCCATCGTCGCGTAGGTCCGCCCGTTGGTGATCTGAAGGTAGCCCAGCCGAACGGTCAGGAGGCTGAACACCATGATCATCGCGAGGCCGAACGCAACGAACCGTATCGGGCGGCGGTCGCGCTCTCGATGCGGGAGGAGATACGGCTCGCTCACCAGTCGGCCCGTTCTGGGTCACGCCGTCGCATCGTCATCGCGACGACGAGTGGACCGATGACGGCCGCCGCGACCGTGCTGTAGACGGCGGAGGGCACCACCATCGTGCTGGCGCCGTCGGTCGCGACGCCGTTCAGGAGCGATGTGACGAGGAGCAACAGCATTGAATAGACCAGACTTGCGGCGGCCGTGGCGACGATCGGCGCGAGGATGCGGGCTCTCCGGAGCGCTGATCCGATCAGCGAGGCCACTCCGATCGCGATCAACAGACTGAACGCCGAGGCGCCGAGAGGTCGCTGACTGAGGACGTCGAGGGCGAGCCCGCCGACGAATGCCACGGTGAGGCCGGCCTCGAGACTGCCGACGACGGTCCAGATGACAGCGAGCACGAGGACGGGCTGGAGGGCGGCGTCCCCGAGCTGAAGATACGGGATGATCGTGTATTCCACGAGCGCAGCCACCACGGCCAGCGCCGCGGCGAGGGTGAGTTGCATGTGTGGCGTCGATCCTCGGCTGACGGGCCGACGGTCGGGCGCAGAAGTGGCGACCGCGACGACGGAATGGCAGCGTAGAGCTCGGGCCGAGTATCCCACGGGGCATCTTGTCGGGCAATTCCCGGCGGGTGAAGAACTCCCAACGTTGAAGACGCGGCCCCAGTTGTTTCACGTGAAACGTCTGGCGACCCCGGCGAGAGGCGCCGCCGAGGTTTCAGCCCGCAGGCGTTGGTCGACTCCATTGCGATGCTCTCGCGCAGTCCTGGAGGGCGGCCACCGGACGTTGTTTCACGTGAAACATCCCGCACAACCACGCGGCAAGGGACAGATGAGGCCGCGCTAAGTCCTATCTGGGACCATCGGCCCTCAGGGGTGTACGGGGGCCCGGGGAGTTGGTCGAGGGCGCTCCGATGCTAGAATTCAGAGGTTGACGATGATCGTTCCGGGAGGTTGCGTGGGCCAGACGATCGCCTGCACGAATCAGAAGGGCGGCGTCGGGAAGACCACCACGGTGGTGAACCTCGCGACCTACTTGGCAATCCTCGGTGACCGTGTCCTCGTCATCGATCTCGATCCGCAGGGCAACGCCACGAGCGGCTTCGGGATCGATCGCTCGTCCATCAAGGCATCGATCTACGAAGCACTTGTCGACGGGCGCCCCCTCGCCGAGTTGCATGTTGAGACGCCGGTCGAGGGCCTCCGCCTCGTGCCCTCGTCGATCGCCCTCGCCGGTCTGGAAATCGAGCTGGCCAATCAGGATGGGCGCGAGCGCCGGCTCGCGCGGGCCTTGCAGGACGAGGCGGACTCCTGGGACTGGGTGCTCGTGGACTGCCCGCCGTCCCTGGGCCTGCTCACCGTCAACGCGCTCACCGGGGTGGACAAAGTCCTCGTGCCGATCCAGTGCGAGTACTACGCCCTGGAAGGACTGACCCAGTTGATCGCCACCATCAACCTCGTGCGAGATCACTTGAACCCGGACCTCTCGATCGCCGGCGTCGTCCTGACGATGTTCGACAGCCGCACCAACCTCTCAACCGAAGTCGCGGACGAGGTCCGTCGCCATCTCCGGGGTTCGGTCTTCGAGACGGTCGTGCCTCGCAGTGTCCGGCTCTCCGAGGCGCCGAGCCACGGCCTGCCGATCGCTCTCTATCGACCGGACTCCAAGGGCGCCGAAGCCTACGCGAGTCTGGCGAGAGAACTTCGCGATCGCCATCCGGTGGGCGGGAACACAAAGGCCGGCGAGCCGGCCGACGGGCTTGCGACAGGGGCGGTCGCATGAATGCCCGAACCGAGCGTGCGGGCGCCTTGGGTCGGGGCCTGTCGTCGCTGATCCCGCAGCGGGCGGTTCCGGAATCGGCGGTGCTCGACCTCCAGCTCGCGCGCATCAAGCCCAACCCCTACCAGCCGCGTCGCCACATGGACGACGCAGGGCTCGAGGAGCTCGCGGCCAGCATCCGCGAGCACGGAGTGCTGCAGCCGATCTTGGTGACCGAGACGCTTGACGGCTACCAGCTCATCGCCGGCGAGCGCCGCGTCCGAGCCTCGCGACTCGCGGGCCTCGAGCGCATCCCCGCGTTGGTTCGCCAGCTCGCGGATCGCGACCAGCTGGAGGTGGCGCTGGTCGAGAACGTGCAGCGCGCCGATCTCGACCCCATCGAGGAGGCGCTGGCCTACCGTCAGCTGATCGACGAGTTCGGCTTGACGCAGGAGCAAGTCAGCGACCGCGTCGGCAAGGCGCGCGCTACCGTGGCGAACACGCTGCGCCTGCTCGACCTCCACCCGGACGTCCAGGCCGCGATCGTCGAGGGCAAGCTTTCCGAAGGCCACGGACGCGCACTCGCCGGACTCGCCCCCGACGGCCAGGCCCAAGTGCTCAAGACGGTGGTTGGGCAGAGCCTGTCGGTCCGCCAGACAGAGGAGCTGGTCCGGCGACTGCGGGAGCCCAAACCCACGCCGGCCCCCGCAACGCCGCGGCTCGACCCGGACCTCGAGCGCGTGGAGACCCATCTGCGCGAACGGCTCGGGACGAAGGTGAGCCTGAGCCGATCGCGGACGGGCGGCAAGATCGTGATCGAGTACTACAGCGACGAGGAGCTCAACCGGCTCTACGAGCACCTGATCGGAGGAACTGCGTGACCGAAACTGGCGAGCGACCGGCGGCGACCGAGCCCAACGGCCGCCCGACTGCCGGCCGCAAGGCCAAGGCTGCGCCCGCGTCCGACTACGGTGCGGCGAGCATCCAGGTCCTCGAGGGCCTGGAGGCAGTCAGAAGGCGCCCCGGCATGTACATCGGATCGACCGACGTGCGTGGCCTGCACCACCTCGTGTGGGAGGTCGTGGACAACTCGATCGACGAGGCGATGGCCGGCCACGCCACGACGGTCAGCGTCACACTCCACGCGGACGGCAAGGTCACGGTCGTCGATGATGGCCGCGGTGTCCCCGTTGGCCGGCACTCGACCGGCAAGGACGCGCTCGAGGTCGTCCACACCGTCCTGCACGCCGGCGGCAAGTTCGGCGGCGGTGGCTACAAGGTGTCTGGCGGCCTCCACGGCGTCGGCGTGTCCGTGGTGAACGCCCTCTCGTCCTGGCTCCGGGTGGAGACGGCGCGTGACGGCGGCATCTGGGTGCAGGAGTACCAGCGGGGAAAGCCGATCACGAAGGTCGAGAAGGTCGCGCCCCAAGGTCACCGGCGGGGCACCACGACGATCTTCCTGGCCGACACCGAGATGTTCGACACGATCGACTACTCGTTCGAGACCGTATCCCAGCGCCTCCGTGAGTCGGCATACCTGACCAAGGGGATCTGGATCACGCTTCGCGACGAGCGGAACGACCGTGAGCGCTCGTTCTACTTCGAGGGCGGCCTGGTGTCCTTCGTGCGGCACCTCAACCGCAACAAGGAGACCATCAACAGCCGCCCCATCTACTGCGAGCGCAAGGACGGCTCGACGACCATCGAAGTCGCCCTGCAGTACAACGACTCGTACACCGAGAACGTCCTCGCGTTCGCCAACAACATCAACACGGTCGATGGCGGCACGCACATCACCGGCTTCCGGCGCGCGCTGACCCGCTCGCTCAACGACTGGGCCAAGCGCGCTGGCGTTCTCAAGGAATCGGATGGGAATCTCTCGGGCGACGACGTTCGTGAGGGGCTGACGGCGGTGGTCAGCGTCAAGCTCACCGAGCCGCAGTTCGAGGGCCAGACCAAGGCGAAGCTCGGCAACGCCGAGGTGGCGGGCCAGACAGAGGGCGCGGTCGCGGACGCGATCAGCCAGTACCTCGAGGAGAACCCGGGCGACGGCCGGAAGATCATCGAGAAGTGCCTGATGTCGGCGCGCGCGCGCGACGCTGCACGCAAGGCGCGCGACCTCGTCATCCGCAAGGGCGCGCTCGACGGCATGTCCCTGCCCGGGAAGCTTGCCGACTGCCAGGAGCGGGACCCGGCCAAGAGCGAGATCTACATCGTCGAGGGCGACTCTGCAGGCGGGTCGGCCAAGCAGGGGCGCGACCGCCGCTTCCAGGCGATCCTCCCGATGCGAGGCAAGCTGCTCAACGTCGAGAAGGCACGGCTCGACAGGATCCTCAGCTCGGAAAACGTGAAGCCGCTGATCATCGCCCTCGGTGGCGGTATCGGTGACAGCTTCGACATCGCGAAGCTCCGATACCACCGGATCATCATCATGACCGACGCAGACGTGGACGGCGCCCACATTCGGACCCTGCTGCTGACCTTCTTCTACCGCCACATGCCCGAGGTCTTGGCCTCGGGCTTCCTCTACATCGCCCAGCCCCCGCTCTACAGGCTCTCGACGGGCAAGGTCACCAAGTACGCCCAGAGCGAACACGACCGTGACCGGCTCCTCAAGGAGTTCACGACCAAGAACGTCAGCGTCCAGCGGTTCAAGGGCCTCGGCGAGATGAACGCGGACCAGCTCTGGGAAACCACGATGAACCCGGAGACCAGGACGCTGCTCAAGGTTGAGGTCGAGGACGGCTCGGAGGCGGACAGCATCTTCACGATGCTCATGGGCGAGCGCGTGGAGCCGCGCAAGGACTTCATCAAGACCGAAGCTCGCAAGGTGCGCAACCTTGACATCTGAGACCGGGACCTTCGGCGACGTCCGCATCGCGGGTCGCCGGGTCATGCTCGAGCCGCACAACTGCTTCGCCTGCGGGACGCTCAACGTCCACGGGCTGCACCTGGCGCTCCACGCCGGCGAGGGACGCTGCTGGGTCGACACCACGCTCGACCACCAGTTCGAGGGCTGGGAGGGCATCGCCCACGGCGGGGTCATCTCGACGATCCTCGACGAGGTGATGGCCTGGGCTGTGGTCGAGCACGACCTGTGGGGTGTGACGGCCCGGATCACCGTGGAGTTCAAGCGCCCAGTGCCGATCGGCCGGCCGATCCACGGCGAGGGCCGGGTCACCAGCGTCCGGCGCAGGATCGTCGAGACGGAGGGCGTCCTCACCGACGAGGACGGGAGCATCCTCGCCCGGGCGACAGCGACCTTTGTCGGGGCGCCCGACGACAAGAAGGCCGAACTCAAGGCTCGCTACGGTTTCGTCCTCGTGCCCGACGGAGAGGATGACATCGTTATGCCCGGCGGCGTGGACCAGCAATGACGCCGGTGGCTTCAGGCAGTACCACCACCAGCGAGCGCTCCCAGGCGTTCGTCGCGGCACATCTCGACGCGGCAACGGCCCTTGGCCGACGAGCCGGCGAGGAGGCGCAGGACCCGGCCGCCATCGCCCAGACGCTCCTCGAAGGGCTGCCTGCCCTCGCGGACGTCGAAGGCCTCGAGGGCGTGCGTCGCGTTGCGCCGGCGATCGGCGAGGTGCTGGGCGTGCGCACCACCCTCCTCTCGGCCGTGACGCGGAGCCTTCGAGCGGCCACCCGCCGCGACAACCCGGGGACCTTGCTCGACATCGCGGACCACCTGCAGCGGCAGACACCACTCGAGCTCCACTGGCTCGCCAACGATCTCCTCGACCGGGCCATCGTCCACGAACCGGAGCGCGCCTGGCAGCTCGTCCGCCGCGAGGCGAGATCCGCCGCTGACTGGATCACGGTGGACAATCTGGCCCACGTCGTCGGACGGGGCATTCTCGCGGAGCCCTATCGCTGGGCCGAGCTCGAGCAGCTGGTGTACTCGCCGTCGCGCTGGGAGCGCCGCCTCGTGGGGAGCACCATCGCAACGATCCCCTTCGTCGACCGCACCACCGGCCGCACGCCGGAGGTCGCCCGCCGCGGGATCGGCCTCGTCCGGGAACTCATTGGCGACGCCGAGCCCGACGTCCAGAAGAGCCTGTCGTGGGCATTGCGCAACCTGCTCTCCGTGGACCGAGCGGCCGTGACCGCCTTCCTCGAACGCGAGACGGCCGAGGCCGCCGAGCGCAACGACGGTCACCGCGCCTGGGTCGTCCGCGACACGTTCGAGAAGCTGCCGGCCGACACCGTCGAGCAGCTCCGCTCGAGGCTGGCGAGCGTCCGCAAGCGCCCCGGCGGCCCCTCGACGTCTCGCGCGGCGGCCGCCGCAGCCAGCTTCCTTGGCCTTGGCGTGGAGGTCCCGCCCGCCGAGCGCCCCACCATCGATCGTTCCTGACCGCCTAGCAGCCTGAGGAGAGCTCCCAAGTGACCGACGACCTGGGCGACGTCAAAGCCGTCCGCATCGAGGACGAGATGCGCGTCTCGTACCTCGACTACGCGATGAGCGTGATCGTCGCGCGGGCGCTGCCGGACGTGCGCGACGGCCTCAAGCCGGTCCACCGGCGGATCCTGTACACCATGGGCGAGATGGGGCTGTCCGCCACCAGCTCGTACCGCAAGTGCGCGGCGATCGTCGGCGAGGTGATGGGCAAGTACCACCCGCACGGCGACGTGGCGCTGTACGACGCCCTGGTCCGCCTGGCCCAGGACTTCTCGATGCGCTACCCGCTCGTCGATGGGCAGGGCAACTTCGGCTCGGTCGACGGCGACTCGGCCGCAGCCATGCGGTACACGGAGGCGCGCCTCACTGCGATCTCCGCCGAGATGCTCGCCGACATCGACAAGGACACCGTCGACTACGAGGACAACTACGACGGCACGCAGAAGCAGCCGTCGGTCCTGCCGGCGAAGCTGCCGAACCTGCTCATCAACGGGTCGTCGGGCATCGCGGTCGGCATGGCGACCAACATCCCGCCGCACCATCTGGGCGAGATCGTCGACGCCACAGTCGCCTACATCGGCGACCCGTCGATCACCAACGACGACCTGTGCAACATCGTCAAGGGCCCCGACTTCCCCACGGGCGGCTCGATCTTCCGATACGAGACCCGCCGCAACTCGCTGACCGGCGAGAACGAGACGATCGACGCGATCCGCGAGATGTACGCCCACGGCCACGGCCGCGTGGTGATGCGGGCGCAGGTCGCGTTCGAGGAAGCGCGCCACGACCGCACCGCGATCATCGTGTCCGAGCTCCCGTACCAGGTGAACAAGGCGACGCTGCTCGAGAAGATCGCCGACCTGGTCAAGGACAAGAAGCTCGACGGGATCAGCGACCTGCGCGACGAGTCCGACCGCGACGGGATGCGCATCTACATCGAGATCAAGCGCGACGCCAACCCGCACAAGGTGCTGAACAACCTGTTCAAGCACACCGCGATGCAGCAGGCGTTCAACCTCAACATGCTGGCGCTCGTGGACGGGCAGCCGCAGACGCTGCCCCTCAAGAGCGTCATCGGGCACTACGTCGAGCACCGCCGGGAGATCGTCCGGCGGCGCACGGAGTACGACCTCGAGAAGGCCCGCGCCCGGGCCCACATCCTCGAGGGCCTCAAGATCGCGCTCGACAACCTCGACGAGGTCATCCGCACGATCCGCGAATCGGCCGACGTCGAGAACGCGCGCAACAACCTGATGAGCCGCTTCGGGCTGTCGGAGCTCCAGGCGCAGGCGATCCTCGACATGCGGCTCGCCCGCCTGGCCGCCCTCGAGCGCCAGAAGATCGAGGACGAGTACCTCGCGGTGATCCAGCTGATCGCCGAGCTCGAGGACATCCTGGCCAACCCGGCGCGCGTGCTCTCGATCATCAAGGACGAGCTTGCAGAGCTGAAGCGCAAGTACGCCGGCGAGCGCCGGACGCGTGTCCAGGACGACTCCAGCCGCGAGATGACCGACGAGGACCTGATCGCCGACGAGGACGTCGTGATCACGATCAGCCGGCGCGGCTACATCAAGCGCCAGCCGGTCGCGACCTACCGGCGCCAGCATCGCGGCGGCAAGGGGATCATCGGCCACGTCACCCGCGAGGAGGACGCGGTCGAGCACCTGCTCGCGGCAAACACCCATGACTGGGCGCTGTTCTTCACCAACCGCGGCCGGGTGTTCAGCGCCAAGGTCCACGCCATCCCCGACGCTTCGCGCCAGGCGAAGGGCATGGCCATCATCAACCTGCCGGGCGTCCAGGTGGAGTCCGGCGAGGTCCCGGTGGCCACGATCTGCCTCCCCGATTTCGCCCCTGGCCACCACCTGGTGCTGGCGACCCGTCGCGGGATCATCAAGAAGTCCCCGCTCGAGCAGTTCGAGCGCGTGCGCTCCACGGGGATCCGCGCGATCACGATCGCCGAGGGCGACGAGCTCTCGTGGGTCTCGGTGTCGTCGGGCTCGGACGACATCATCATCGCCACCGCGCAGGGCATGCTCGCCCGGTTCCACGAGGACGAGGTCCGGCCGATGGGCCGGGACGCGGGCGGCGTGATCGGCATCCGGCTCGCGCGCCAGGGGGACGCGGTGGTCTCGATGAGCGTCGTCGAGGTCGGCGCGGATCTGCTCGTCCTCACCGAGACGGGCTACGGCAAGCGGGTCGCGCTCAAGGAGTTCCGCGTCAAGCACCGCGGCGGGCAGGGCGTCCGGCTGATCGCCCTCGAGGGTCGCAAGACCGGCCTCGTCGCCGCGGTCCAGCAGGTCACCGATGCGGACGAGGAGCTGCTGCTCATCTCGGCCGGCGGTCAGGTCATCCGCACGGAGACGAACTCGATCAACCGGTACTCGCCGTCCGCCCGCGGGGTGATCGTCATGCGGCTCAGCGAGGGCGACACGGTCGCGGCGATCTCGGCCTTCCGGGCAGGGCTGGCGGACCGGGGCGCCATGGGGGACAATGACGACCCCCATCCGGACGGCGGAGCTCCGGCGGACGACGGGACCAAGGTGCGCCAGTGACGGCCTTCGGCGAGCGGGAGGCAGCCTTGTACGCCGACCAGTTCGAGATCTACCACGGCAACGCCAACCCCGAGCTGGCGCGCAAGATCGCCCAGTACGTGGGCGGCCGTCCGGGCAGGGCCGAGGTGTTCACGTTCGCGAACGAGAACATCTTCGTCCGCATCCTCGACAACGTCCGCGAGAAGGACGTCTTCCTGGTCCAGCCGACATCGCGGCCGGTCAACCAGTCGATCATGGAGCTCCTGATCATGATCGACGCGTTCAAGCGCGCGTCGGCGGGCAGGATCACCGCGGTCGTGCCGTACTACGCCTACGGGCGGTCCGACAAGAAGGACCAGCCGCGAGTGCCCATCACGGCGCGGCTCATCGCGGACATGATCACGGTGGCCGGCGCCGACCGGATGCTGACCATGGACCTCCACCAGGGCCAGATCCAGGGGTTCTTCAACATCCCGGTCGACGAGCTCACGGCAGTCCACCTGCTCAGCCGCTACTTCCTCGACAAGCGCCTCAACGACTGCGTCGTGGTCACGGACCTCGGGTTCGCCAAGCGCGCCCGGCAGTTCGCCGAGCTGCTCGACGCGCCCCTCGCCATCGTCGAGAAGCGGCGCCACGGCAACCTCGACCGGGCCGAGGTGATCAACGTCATCGGCGAGGTGCGCGGCCGTCGCGCGATCATCGTGGACGACGAGATCGACACCGCCGGCACGCTCATCGAGATCGTGCGCGCCCTGGAGCGCGAGGGCGTCACCGAGATCCACGCCTGCGCAACGCACGGCGTGCTGTCCGACCCGGCGATCGAGCGGATCCAGGCGTCCAACCTGGCCGAGGTCGTGGTCACGGACACGATCCCGCTGCCGCCCGAGAAGCGGATCCCGCGGATCAAGGTGCTCTCCGTCGCCCCGCTCGTCGGCGAGGCGATCAAGCGCATCCACCGCGGCGAATCCGTGGGCGCGCTGTTCGGCGCGGAGGCCTCGTTCACCCAGGAGATGCTCCTCTGGGAGGACGGCGGAGACCCGGGATCGGGTGGCCCGGACGCCGACGACGACGTACCATCGGCGATGCCCGCTTCCGCCGGCTGAGCCGGCCCCACCCGGAGACGCATGAGCCTGCAGCTGCACCGCCCCGACGGGAAGGGCGGTTTCGATGTCCGGACCGGCAACGACCCCGCCTGGCGTGAGGGCCTGCAGTCGTCCCGCTGGGGCGCCTCCCTCAAGGGCGGCAAGCTTCCGGACTTGAGCAACCCCGAGATGAACCCCACGTCGGCCGCGCGGTCGGCGGCCTTCTGGGTGGCGCTTGGCGTGATCACGTTCGTCGTGGTCCTGGCGGGCTACGGTCTTGGGGTGTGGCACCTGGTGGGCGCGGGGGCGTAGGCGCCCGCTCTGACGCGATCCTGTTCCGGCCATCCCAGTACAAGCACGACTGCTACAAGCACGACTGCGCGAGCCGGCGCAGGGCACCGGACAGGCGATCCCGAAGCCAGATCTGCCTGAATCGTCGCCATGCAGTCGCCACCCGACGAACTGCCGGGTTCGGCCGGAGTGCCTAGTCGTCCCTGTACTGGCTGGCAACTTCGGGAGACGCATTGGGGCGTTCGCGCTGTCGGCGGCCTTCGCGTGGCTCGCGGCATGGCTCCGCCAGGAGGTGACACGACCGTGGCCGGGCCGCGCACGGGATCTCGTGGATCAGCCTCGGTCCACCGGGCGAGACGGGCCGGCACCCTATACTCCTTCGGCCATGCGCTTCCTCTCCCGCTTCTTCGACACCAATGACCGCGAGATCGCCCGGCTCCAGCCGCTCGTTGACAAGACCAACGAGCTCGAGCCGGAGTACGAGGGCCTGACCGACGCCGAGATCCGCGAGCGGATCGACACGATTCGCGCCGAGATTGTCGAGGTCGCCCAGCCGGAGGAGCCCTCTGACGAAGAGCTGGAGAGCCCCGACAGCGAGCGTCGCCGTGATCTCGCCAAGGCGCGCCACGAGCGCATGCTCAAGGCGACCCAGAGCGCGCTCGACGACGTGATCCCCGACGTCTTCGCCGCCGGCCGCGAGGCCATGAAGCGGACCCTGGGGATGCGCCAGTACGACGTCCAGCTGATGGGCGCCATCGCGCTGCACCAGAGCAAGATCGCCGAGATGAAGACGGGCGAGGGCAAGACCCTCATCCCGACCCTCGCCGCCGTGCTCAACGGCCTCACCGGGCGCGGTGCGCACATCGTCACCGTCAACGACTACCTGGCGCGGCGCGACGCCCAGTGGATGGGCCCGGCGTACCACTTCCTCGGCCTGTCGGTGGGCGTCATCACCCACGACACGTCGTACCTCTTCGAGCCCGGTTACCCCACCACCGACGAGCGGCTGATCAACCTGCGCCCGGTGACGCGCCGCGAGGCGTACGCGGCGGACATCACCTACGGCACCAACAACGAGTTCGGCTTCGACTACCTGCGCGACAACATGGTCGACGCGCTCGAGATGCGGGTGCAGCGCGAGCGGGCCTTCGCGATCGTCGACGAGGTGGACAACATCCTCATCGACGAGGCGCGGACGCCGCTGATCATCAGCGGCCAGGCGGAGGAGTCGGCTGACCTCTACTTCACCTTCGCCCGGCTCGTCCCGAAGCTCCAGCCTCGGCCCGAGGACGCGGAGGAGGGCGGCGACTACTTCGTCGACCTCAAGGACAAGGCCGTCAGCCCCACCGAGGAGGGCGTCGAGAAGATCGAGAAGCTGGTCGGCGTCGAGAACCTCTACGATGCGGACCCGCGGCTCGCCCGCCACTTCGACTCCGCCCTCAAGGCGCACGCGCTCTACAAGCGTGACCGCGACTACATCGTCGAGGACGGCGAGATCGTCATCGTCGACGAGTTCACCGGGCGCAAGATGCCCGGCCGTCGCTGGAGCGAGGGCCTCCACCAGGCCATCGAGGCGAAGGAGGGCCTGCGGGTCCAGCGCGAGTCCCGGACGCTCGCCACGATCACCTTCCAGAACTACTTCCGGATGTACGACAAGCTCGCCGGCATGACCGGCACGGCGATGACCGAGGCCGAGGAGTTCCACAAGATCTACGAGCTCGAGGTGGCGGCGATCCCCACCCACCGCCCGATGATCCGCGAGGACCTGCCCGATCTCGTCTACAAGAACGAGACCGGCAAGTTCAACGCGGTGATCGACGAGATCGAGGAGATGGTCAAGGCCGGCCGGCCGGTCCTCGTCGGCACGGTGTCCGTGGAGAAGTCCGAGGTGCTCGGCACGCTGATGAAGCGGCGGGGCATCAAGCACGAGGTCCTCAACGCCAAGCAGCACGAGCGCGAGGCCGGCGTCGTGGCGCAGGCCGGTCGAGCCGGAGCCGTCACGATCGCGACCAACATGGCGGGCCGCGGCACCGACATCAAGCTCGGCGGCGACCCGGCGGGCCTCGCGTCTGAGCTCCTCCACAAGAGGGGCCTCAACCCGGCCGAGGTGGACAAGGAGACCTTCGAGGCGGCACTGGCCGAGGCGCGCACCGTGACCGAGGCCGACCACGTGAAGGTGGTCGAGGCTGGCGGCCTCCACATCATCGGCACCGAGCGCCACGACAGCCGGCGGATCGACAACCAGCTCCGCGGACGCGCCGGTCGCCAGGGCGACCCGGGATCCTCGCGCTTCTACCTCTCGCTCGACGACGACCTCATGAAGCGGTTCGCCTCCGACCGGGTGGCCGGCCTCATGGATCGGCTCGGGCTCGAAGAGGACCAGCCCATCGAGTCGCGCCTCGTGTCCAAGACGATCGAGAGCGCGCAGACCCGCGTCGAGGGGTTCAACTTCGACATCCGCAAGCGCGTCGTCGAGTTCGACGACGTGATCAACAAGCAGCGTGAGACGATCTACGCGGAGCGCGACAAGGTGCTCCGCAACGAGGACCTCACCGACACGGTGCGGGAGTTCCTCGACAACGAGATCGAGGCGATGGCCGACACCTACGCGTCGAGCCTCTCGCCGACCGAGTGGAACCTCGAGGGCATGTCTGCCGCCCTCCGGGCCATGGGCCTTGACGGTCCCGAGACGAGCGAAGACGCACTCGATGAGGCGGCGTCGAGCCGCGAGGTGCTCGTGGAGCACGTCCGGGACCTCGTCACGAGCCAGCTCGAGTCGCGCTTGGCCGAGCACGGCGAGGAGATCTGGAGCCAGGTCGAGCGGTTCGTGCTCCTGCGGACGATCGACAGCCTGTGGGTGGAGCACCTCACCGAGATCGACGACATGCGGCGCGGCATCGGCCTGCGCGGCTACGCGCAGCAGGATCCGCTCAACGAGTTCCGCCACGAGGCGTACCGCCTCTACGAGGAGCTGAGCGGCCTGATCCGCCACCAGGTGGCCACGACGATCTTCCGCGTCACCGTCCGGCACGAACCGGCGCCGGAGCCCCAGCCGATCGACCTGTCGGGCATCCGCTCGTCAGCGGGCGGGCGCTCCATGACGGGCGGCCCGGCCGATTCGCTGGGCGCCGTCGGGGGGTCGAACGGGACCGGAACGGACGGGACGGGTGCGTCGCATGGGTCGTCGGCCGGGCCCGGCGTGGCCGCTGGGGCCGCCGCCCGCCAGCCGCTCGGACCCGGGGAAGCAGCGCTCCGCCGCCCGGGTTTCCCGGCAGGCAACCAGACCGCCCCGATGCGCGGGCTTCCCGCCGACCCCATGCGAGGGGCGCGCGAGGTCCCGGGTGACGCTGCGGCATCCGCCGGCTCGACACGCCAGGGCTTCACCCCGACGGGCGCCCGCATCGGGCGCAACGACCCCTGCTGGTGCGGGTCGGGGCAGAAGTACAAGAAGTGTCACGGAGCCTGACCCGGAGTCGTCGGGCTGATCTGGTGCGACTCTGCGTCGGTGCGCTCGCCATCGCGCTCCTCGGCGTCGCGGCCACGACGTTCCGGATCTGGCAGCAGGGCCAGCAGGACGAGCAGCGACCGGCCGACGCGATCGTGGTCCTGGGCGCGGCGCAGTATGACGGCCGGCCGTCGCCGGTGTTCGAGGCGCGGCTGGCCCATGCGGTGGAGCTGTGGCACGCCGGGATCGCGTCCACGTTCGTGGTGACGGGGGGTCGCATCCCCGGGGACACGACCACGGAGGCGGCCGTCGCGCGAAAGTACGCGATCGATCACGGTGTGCCTGCGGACGACATCATCGGCGAGGACCAGGCGCGCAACACCCTGACGTCAATGCGCTCCGTGGCCGTGCTGCTCAAGGGCCGAGGACTGCACACGGCTGTGTTCGTCTCGGACCCAACCCATATGCTCCGCGTGCTGCGCATGGCCGCCGACCTGGGCATCGAGGGCTACGGGTCGCCAACGCCCTTCTCGCCGGCGATGGCCGAGCCGATGAGCCGTCTCCAGGCGACGCTCCACGAGCTGGGCGCGCTGGGCGTCTACTTCGTCACCGGAGGCGACCTGGAGACCGGCCAGGGCAACCAGTAGGCTGACAGCGCTGCGGATGCACGGGCGATCGCGCCTCAACCCGCACGGTCTGACCAGGCGCCGCGCATACTCGGCGGCGTGATCGAAGTGCGACCACTGACTGTTGCGGACGTGGCCCAGTGGGCGCGCCTGCTGGCCGTCTGTTTCGGCCGGTCGGCGGCGCAGATGGAGGGACTTCTCCGCTGGTTCTCCGAGGGCTTCGATCTCGTCACGGCGGGAGCGTGGGACGGGGATCGCCTGGTCGCGCAGTACAACGCGCGGCTGCTCCAGCTTCGCGTGCCCGGGTTCGAGACGTCCCTGACCGCCGGCATGGGGCTCAACATGGCGGTCGACCCCGAGTACCGGGGCCGTGGCCTCTTGGACCGCGTCGCCGCGCCGGTCCACGAAGCCCTCGCCGCTCGCGGGTGTGTCGCGGGCGTCGGCTTCTCCAGCGCGGGTGGCCTCGCGGTCACGAAGGCTAGCCGGCACTACGCGTACGCGGTGCTCGGACCCATGGTGTCGATCGGAGTCCCGCTGGTGCGGCGCCGGTATCCCGAGCCGCTCACGGTGCGTGCGACGTGGCCGGATCACCCGGTCGAGTTGTGTGCGCCGGCCGACGAGTTCATCCGGTACGACGCGACCGCCGCGACGCTGCGGCACCGCTACGCGGCCCACCCCTTCAGGCGGTATGCGTATGCGACACGCGAGCGGGATGGCGTTGTGGACGGCCTCATCGTCTTCCGCGAAACGCGGCTCCGGGGCGTGCCCGCTGTCTCGCTGCTCGCGGTGCACGGGAGCGATCCCGCCGCCCTGGTGGGCTCGTTTGCGCGGAGCCTGCGGGCCCGCGGGCGCCTCCTGGTCCACGTGGTCCTCACGCCGCGCTCCCCGCTGCGCGAGTCGCTCGCGGCCATGGGCCCCGAGATCCGGCTGCCCCGAAGCAGGAGCCCCTACCACCTCATTACCCGCGCGCTGCGGGCAGACACACCGACGATCCTGTTTGACCTGGAGCGGTGGGACTGCTCGGGCGGGGACATCCTGTGACCGGTGCCTTGGACGGTGTTCGCGTCCTCGACCTCAGCCGGTTCATCGCCGGCCCGATCTGCGCGCAGATCCTCGGCGACATGGGGGCCGAGGTCGTCAAGGTTGAGCGGCCGGGCGGCGAGGATGCCCGCTCCCAGGGGCCCTTCATCGGCGATGAGAGCCTGTACCCGATTGCCTACAACCGCAACAAGGCCTCGGTCACGCTCGACACGCGCCACCCGGACGCCGGCCCGATTCTCGAGCGTCTGGTGGCCTGGGCGGATGTCCTCGTCGAGAACTACCGGCCGGGGACGCTCGATGCGATGGGCTTCGGCTGGACACGCCTCCACGAGGCCTACCCTCGACTCGTCCTGACATCGCTGTCCGGATTCGGTCAGACGGGACCCCTCGCCGGGCGCGCCCTGTTCGACCCGATCGCCCAGGCGGCCTCGGGCCTGATGAGCCTCACCGGGGAGGATGGCCGGCCGCCGATGGTGACCGGCGCCTATATCGCGGACCATGTCGCGGGCCTGTACGGAGCGATCGGGACGCTGGTCGCCATCATCGCGAGGACCTCCCTGGGCGTCGGGCAGCGCGTGGACGTCGCGTCGCTCGACGCTCTCGTGTCGGTCCTCGGTACGCGGCCCATGGCGTCTGCCATGCTGGGAGAGCGTCCGGTGCGGCGGGGTTCGCGCGACCCCTACTCAGCACCCGCCAATGTGTTCCCGGCCAAGGACGGCCACGTCTACCTGCACGCGGGCACCGACTCGCTGTTTCCGCGGTTCTGCGAGGCCATCGGCCGACATGATCTGGCTGGCGATCCGCGGTACGCCACCATTGCCTGCCGGCTGGCGAACGTCGAGGCGCTCGAGGGCGAGGTGAGGTCCTGGACGGCGCCTCGGTCGAGGCTCGAGATCGAGCATGCGCTTGCAGCCGCCGGCATCCCCTGTGCCGCCGTCGCGGAGATCGCGGAGGTGGTCGCCTCGCCCCAACTGCGCGCCCGGGAGATGTTCATCGAGATGGACGGGACTCCTGTCGGCTCGGCCCTCCTCACCGGCAGCCCAGTGAAGCTCGACATGACGCCGGCCTCCCTGCGCACCCCGCCGCCGAGAGCGGGGGCCGACACTGACCGTGTCCTCGCCGACATTGTCGGACTCGAACCTGCGGCTGTCGCCGCGCTCAGGGCGACGGGGGCGATCTGACCCGAGCCGTCGGCCAGCGCCGGGCGCCGCCAGCGTCGACGGCATCATCGAGGCGACCCGGCGTCGGGACCGAGCGCGCCCTGACGATCGGTTCCCGCACCAGCGAGGGCATTTCGGGACGGAATCACGGCGCCCTCTTGGAATACGTGAGAGCGTCTCCTATACTCGCGAGAACGTTCTTCGCCCCACCGGGGACTGCGTCGCCGCCGTTCAAGCCCTGCCCGAGATCCACTTCGGCGCACGTCCCGCCCGTCAGACCCGACCGATCGCGAAGAGCAAGAGTGAGGGAACTGTGAAGCAGGCTGAGGAAGCCCAGTTCGTGGATCTCATCGCTTGCGAACGGGACTGCCGGAACTGCAGCTACGCCAACGCCCTGGACTGCGACGGCAACTGCGGTGTCTGTACTCATAACTCGTACTGCCCTTGTGTGAACCCCGTCGTCGCCCGGAGCAAGACAGCCCTTCGGCTGATTGAGCTCCGGCCGGTGCTGCTCGCCGACCTGCAGGTGCGCGCGTAGTGGACGCTTCGTCCATCCGCGACCTGGCCGAGCGCATCCGGACGACCTCGGGGCGTCTTTGACCTCGCCACCAAGGAGACGCGCGTCGCCGCGCTTGATTCGCGCGCGATCGAGCCGGGGTTCTGGGACGACCAGCGCGCAGCGCAGAAGGTGGTTCGCGAGGCCCAGGGCCTCCGCGACGAGATTGAGCTCTGGCGCTCGCTCGAGAAGCGCGCCGCCGATCTGGAGGAGCTGACGGGGCTCCTCGCCGACACGCCCGATTCGGACACCGAGGCCGAGGTGTCCCGCGAGGCGGACGCGCTGGGCGTGGAGTTCGAGCGCGAGCGCACCCTGCTGCTCTTCTCCGGCGACTTCGACAGCAAGAACGCCGTTATGACCATCAGCGCGGGCGCCGGCGGAACCGAGGCCACGGACTGGGCCGAGATGCTCGAGCGCATGTACCTGCGCTGGTGCGAGCGCCACCGGTTCAAGGCCGATGTCATCGACTGGCAGCCGGGCGAGCAGGCGGGGATCAAGAGCGCCACGATCCAGGTCACGGGCCGGTTCGCCTACGGCTGGATGCGCGTGGAGCGTGGCGTCCACCGCCTGGTCCGTATCTCGCCGTACGACGCGCAGAACCGCCGGCAGACGACCTTCGCCCTCGTGGAGGTGATGCCCGAGGCCGACGAGGACGTCGAGATCGAGCTCAACTGGGACGAGATCCGCACCGACACCTTCCGCTCGTCGGGCGCGGGCGGCCAGCATGTCCAGAAGACCGAGTCGGCCATTCGCCTGACGCACATCCCCACCGGGATCGTGGTGACCTGCCAGAACGAGCGGTCGGCCACGCAGAACCGCGAGCTCGCGATTCGGGTCCTCAAGTCCCGGCTTCTCGAGCTGGAGGTGGAGAAGCGCGAGGAGGAGCTGCGCAAGCTGCGCGGCGAGCACGTGACGGCGGGCTGGGGCAACCAGATCCGCTCCTACGTGCTCCACCCCTACCAGATGGTCAAGGACCTGCGGTCGGGGCACGAGACATCGAACACGGGCGCGGTCCTCGACGGTGACCTGGACGCGTTCATGCAGGCCGAGCTCGATCGACTCGCGACAGGCCGCGCGCCGTCCGCCGACGACGCGACGGACTGAGTCAAGCCCGCCGTGCCGCCCCTGGGTCCCGTCACCTACCGGCTGGGCCGCGAGGCGGACATGACCGCGTGCCTGGGCGTGTGGCGAGCGGCCGTTGACGACTACCAGGGCCGGCTCAACCAGCCGCCGATGCCCGAGGAGACGGGGCCGCTGCGCCGTCACCTCGCCCACATCCTGACCACGGACCCGGACCGATTCTGGGTCGCCGAGGTCGACCGGTCCGGGGGCGAGGGCAGCGGGCCGTGGCTGGTGGGCTTCGCGATGGCGACCCTGCGCGATGGTCTCTGGTACCTCGCCATGCTGTTCGTCCTGCCGGCCGCGCAGGGTCGGGGCATCGGGGCCGGGCTCCTCGATCGGGCTCAGGCGGGTCGCGACACGCCCGCGGGCGGGCCTGGGGTGCCCGGGCCGGACAATGCATTCGACCGGCGCATCCACACCTGGGGCATGGCCACCGACACGGCGCAGCCGATCTCCAACGGGCTCTACGCACGACGCGGGATGCTGCCGCGCCTCCCCATCTGGCGGCTTGCCGGCGAGCCGACCCGCTGGAGCGCGATGCCCGGGCTGCCGACATCGCTTGAGGCCGTGCCATTCGATGCGATCGCCGCCAACGGGCGCGAGGGGCCGCGGCGCCTGGCGGACGTGGTTGACGACATCGACCGCGAGGTCATCGGGATCACGCACCAGGCCGATCACGAATTCCTCCGGCGCGACGGCCGGGCCGGCTTCCTCGTTCGCGAGCGCGGCGGCCGCGTGCTGGGCTACGCCTACGGCTCCACGACGGGGCGGGTCGGGCCGGTTGCGGCGCTCGACGCCGATCTGCTGCCCTCGCTGCTGGGCGTCGCGGTCCGCCATACACCGATCCTCGGCACGGTGGGCGTCTGGGTCCCGGGCTCAGCAGATCCGGCCATCCGGGCGCTTCTGGAGGCCGGGCTGCACTTCGACCGATTCCCGGGTCTCGTCTGCTGGTCCCGGCCCGAGATGCCGTTCGCCCGCTACCTGCCGATCAACCTCGCGATGGTCTAGCCGGCGCCGGCGACGCGGCGTCCGGGGGTGGCGGAGGGAGCGGCGCCAACCGGCAGGATCCCTCGTGCGGTGCTAGCCTCGGGCCAACGTGGCTCCCTCGACCGTGCCCTCGGACGGAGTCGAAGCACTGGCCGCGATCGCGGCCCCGAGATCGACAAACCGCCCGCGAGCGAACGAATGACCCAACCTGAGACCGCGTCGTCCTCCCTGTTCAGCCGGTTGACCGGCCGCGCGCGCGTCATCCGCCCGTCGCGCGACGTGGTGGTGCTCCATGACGTCAGCAAGCGCTACCCCAACGGCCGGCTCGCGTTGCGCGATGTGGACCTGGTGGTGCCCGAGGGCGACTTCGTGTTCCTTGTCGGGCCCTCGGGCGCCGGCAAGTCAACCCTGATGCGGCTGCTGATCCGCGACGAGCTGGCGACCCAGGGTCACGTCGTGGTCGACGGCGACGATCTCGCCCAGCTCAGGCGCCGTGCCGTCCCCAGAGTGCGCCGCAAGATCGGCATCGTCTTCCAGGACTTCAAGCTCCTGCCGCGCAAGACCGTGTGGGAGAACGTCGCGTTCGCCCTCGAGGTCACCGGCACGCCCCGCTCGCGGATCAAGCCGTCCGTTGACCGCGTGCTCGCGCTCGTCGGCCTGACGGCCCAGGCGGAGCAGACCCCCACCCAGCTCTCGGGTGGCGAGCAGCAGCGGACGGCGATCGCCCGCGCGCTCGTCCATGACCCGCGGATCATCATCGCCGACGAGCCCACCGGCAACCTCGACCCGGTCATCAGCTGGGAGATCATCCAGCTCCTCCTGCGCATCAACGAGCTGGGCGTGACGATCCTCATGGCCACCCACCAGGCCGAGGTCGTCACCGCGCTGCGCAAGCGCGTGGTCGCGCTCGAGGAGGGCCGCATCATCCGCGACGAGCTCAGCGCGGCCTACCACCGCGAGGACTGACGACGATGATCACGTTCGTCCTGTTCTCGATCCGCCGCGCCTGGCAGGGGTTCTGGCGCAACGCCCTGATGAGCCTCGCCGCCACGCTCACGATGGTCCTGATGCTCACGCTCCTCGCGGGCTTCTTCGTGCTCCAGAACGTGCTGCTGGCCAGCCTCTCGTTCGTCGAGCAGAAGGTCGAGGTGGTCGCCTACGTCCAGAACACGGCGACCCAGGACCAGGTCGACGCGCTGGTCGCGAAGGTCCAGGCGATGCCGCAGGTCGCGTCCGTGCAGTTCATCTCGCGGGACCAGGCCCTCGCCGACTTCCGGGCGCAGCTGGCCGCCCAAGGCCGCACCGACCTCACCAGCGCCCTCGGGACGAACCCGCTGTACGCGAGCGTCAACGTCAAGCTGCGCGACCCCGCGCAACTCGACACCGTCGCCACGGCGCTCCATGACGAGCCGATCGTCCGCTCGGTGATCAACATCCAGGCGCTCGTCGACCGGGTGCTCACGTTCACTGGGATCGTGCGGACGGGAGGGGTGGTGATCCTCGCGGTGGTCGGCATGATCGTCCTGTTCATCATCGTGAACACGATTCGACTGGCCGTGGTCGCACGCGCCGAGGAGATCGAGATCATGCGGCTCGTCGGCGCCTCGGACGCGTTCATCCGCTGGCCGTTCGTGTTCGAGGGCGCCCTGGTGGGCCTGTTCGGCGCGCTGATCACGCTCGGGCTGCTCGTGGCGGCGGCGGACCCCGTGTCGCAGGCCGTCGTGGGGTTCTTCAACGTGCTGCCGATCGAGCTGGGGTCGGTTGGGCGCGACACCGCCGTCCTGGTCCTCGGCACGGGTCTCGGCGTGGGCGTGCTCGGCGCTTGGGTGAGCGTACGGACGTACCTCATCCGATAGGCGACCCGCCGACGTCCTGACCGGCCATGGAGAGGACGATCGACGCAACGCCGGGTTGCCACCCTAGCGGTACGCTTGGCTGCCCGCGCTTCGAGACAGCCGCACGAGACCCGCCATGACCTTCCGGACCGATCCAGCCGAACGCGCGGCCGACTCCGCGCTGGACGCATTCCCCGCAGCTGCACCTGCGACAGACCCGATGTCCCCATCCCGGGCGGGGGCCACGTCGGCTCCCCCAGCGGAGTCGCCGACCGAGACAGCGGCGGGCTCGACGGCGGAGACGGCGCCGGGCGGGACACCGGAGCCGACGCCATCGCCTGGCACGCCCGCCCACACCGAGCGTCCTCGGCGCGGCAACAGCCTCCCCATGCTCGCCGTCGCGATTGTCGCGATCCTCGCGGGCAGCACCCTGTTCCTCTCCGGCTGGACGCTCGGCCGCCAGACCGCGCTGACGCCCGGCACGCCGGTCACCGACGCCCAGGCCTGGCAGCCGTTCTGGGACTCGTACCAGGCCGTCACGCAGCGGTACGCCGGCGGCCCCGTGAACCGCGAGGCGCTGATCCAGGGCGCCATCAAGGGGATGATCGCGGCGCTCGGCGACCCGTTCAGCCAGTACCTCACGCCCGACGAGTTCAAGCAGTCCCTCTCGGGCATCTCCGGGCAGTTCTCCGGGATCGGCACCACCGTCGGCACCATCGACGCGAGCGGGGCCAATGCATCCTGCACGCCGCTGTCGGCCACGTGCCGGCTGGCGGTGGAATCGACGATCCCGGGCTCGCCCGCCGAGAAGGCCGGCCTCCTTGCCGGCGACATCATCGTCTCGATCGACGGGACCACGGTCGACGGCATGACGGTCGACCAGGCCACCGCGAAGATCCGCGGGCCGAAGGACACGTCGCTCAGCCTGGGGATCGTCCGAGGCGGGGCACCGGCGTTCAGTGTCGCGATGGTGCGGGCGAACATCCTCACGCCCGAGGTCTCCACCAAGACCCTCGCGGGCGGATCGGTTGGCTACATCAAGCTCGCGGGCTTCTCGGACCAGTCGTCGATCGACTTCGCCAAGGCCGTCCTCGCCGATGTCACCGCCGGCCGCAAGGCGTTGGTCCTGGACCTGCGGGGGAACGGCGGGGGCTTCGTCACGGCGGCCCGCGACATCGTCAGCCAGTTCATCTCAATCGGCCCCGTGTTCTACGAGCAGGACGCGTCGGGGAACCAGACCGAGGTGGACGCAGAACCCGGGGGTGCGGCGACGAACCCCTCGATCAAGTTGGTCGTGCTGGTCGATGGGGGGACCGCCTCGGCGTCGGAGATCGTGACCGGAGCCCTCCACGACCGGGGCCGCGCCACGATCGTCGGCACCAAGACGTATGGCAAGGGCACCGTCCAGCAGTGGGTCCAGCTCGAGAACGACAGCGGCGGCTTCCGCCTGACGATCGCCCGCTGGCTGACCCCCGACAAGGTCTGGATCCACAAGGTGGGGATCACGCCCGACATCGTGGTGAGCCAGCAGCCGACGAAGCCGGGCGACGACCCCGTCCTCGCTGCCGGGCTGTCGGCCCTCGGGTTCGGGGTTGGTGGCCCCGGCGGACCGTCTGGCGCAGGAACGGGGTCCGTCGGGGGCTGAACGGCCGCCAAACGCCCCGAATCGGGTCGCTTGCACATCCCCGCAAGATGGGTTAGGGTCGATCCGAACGAAAGGAGGTGATGTGCAGTGACAGATAGCGGTAGTTGCTGCACCACCTCGTCGGAGACCGTCCTCTAGAGACGATCCCGACGGGTGGTCGGTAGCATTCGAACGCCGGTCCGGCAACGGGCCGGCGTTCGTGCGTCCGGCGCCGGTTCGGCCCCTCGGCCCGCCGTGCGACACTGGCCCCCACGCACCCGGAGGACCCCGCCCATGGGCGAGACCATCGCCCAGAACCGAAGAGCCCGACACGAGTACGCCATCGAGGAGACCTTCGAGGCGGGCCTCGTGCTGCGCGGGACCGAGATCAAGAGCGTCCGCGAGCACCACGTGAGCCTCGCCGAGGCGTACGCCCGCGTCGAGAAGGGCGAGGCGTGGATCGTCGGGCTCCACATCGCGCCGTGGGGCACCACGGACCTGCGGTTCAACCACGAGCCCAAGCGGATGCGCAAGCTGCTGCTCCACCGCGACGAGATCGACGAGCTGCTGATCAAGACCAAGGCCAAGGGCCTCACGATCGTCCCTCTCGAGATCTACATCAACGACCGCGGCCTCGCCAAGATGCGGATCGGCCTCGCCCGGGGGAAGCAGACGTGGGACCGCCGACGTGAGATCGCGGATCGCGACGCCAAGCGGGACATGGCTCGCCAGGTCGCCGACGCCCGGAGGCGCTGAGCGAGTTCGCAGCCGAACGCTGCCCTGGGCAGCGGGCAGGACGAGGAGGACCCGGGATGCGCCTCGCACGGATGCTCCAGGCGGTTGACGTCCACGCCGCGGGCGAGCCCGGTCGCGTCATCGTCGGCGGCGTCCTCGACGTCCCGGGCGCGACGATGCTCGACAAGGCGCGGCACCTCGAGCGCCACGGCGACGCGCTCCGTCGCCTGATGCTCCGAGAGCCGCGCGGCTACCCGGCGCTGTGCGCCAACGTGGTCCTCCCGCCGACCCGTGCCGACGCAGACGCCGGCTTCGTGATCATGGAGCACGTCGAGTATCCCGGAATGTCGGGCTCCAACACGATCTGCGTGGCCACGGCGCTGCTCGAGACCGGCATGCTGCCGATGACGGAGCCTGTGACCGAGCTCGACCTCGAGGCGCCCGCGGGCCTGATCCACATTCGCGCCGCCTGCGATGGCGGCAAGGTCACCGGCGTCACGTTCCGCAACGTGCCCGCCTTCGCAACGCACCTCGATGCCGTCATCGAGGTGCCCCATCTGGGCACGGTGACCGTGGACGTGGCGTACGGCGGCATGTTCTACGTCATCGCCGATGCGGAGGCCCTGGGCTTCCGGATCACGCCCGACGAGGGCCGCGACATCACGCGCGTCACCGAGATGATCAAGGCGGCCGCGGCCGAGCAGCTGCCGGTCGTCCATCCCGAGGAGCCGGGGTTCGCGGGCATCACGATCGGCCAGATCTCGGGTCCCGCCCACGACTCGCGGAACTCGTGGCGCAACGCGACCACCGTCTCGACGCGGGCCCTGGACTGGGACGACCCGGCAACCTGGACCGGCGTCCTCGACCGCTCTCCGTGCGGCACCGGGACGTGCGCCAAGATGGCGGTGCTCCATGCAAAGGGTCGGCTGGCGATCGGCGAGGCGTTCCGCCACGAGAGCATCGTCGACACGGTGTTCACCGGGCGCCTGGTGGCCGAGGCACGCGTGGGCGACCACGCGGCGGTGGTCCCCGAGATCACCGGCACCGGGTGGATCTACGCGCTCAGCTCGTACGTCGTGGACCCCAGCGACCCGTTTCCCGAGGGCTTCACCGTCGGCGACATCTGGTAGGTCGCCCGAGCCGTCCTACTGGTACAGGATCACCAGGTCGAGCGCGAACGCGTGGTCCCAGCTGCTCCCGGAGAACGCGAGCATCGTGAGCCGGCGTGCCGCGTCGGTCCTCGCGGCCAGCTGCCAGTTGGAGGCGAGGAGGCCGTCCTCCCTCGCCTTGCCGGTCAGGAAGTCGCTGTCTGCAGCGTAGCTCCCGGCCGTGAAGTCAGGCTGGAGGGTCCGCTCCCAGAGGGCGATGGCCTGGCCCCACAGGCCAACGGGCAGCATGGCCTCGGGGGAGATCGCCCCGGCAGTCCCCACGCCCGGCTGGACGACCACCGTCTGGCCGCCGATCACGGCCCGCGCTGTGGAGCCATCCCGGGTGTAGTGCGTGATGAACGTGCTCTGGGGAAAGTCGAGCACGAAGTGCGAGGGATCCGTCACATCGCCCTGGACCACGCCGCCGAGGTTCATCATGCCGGGCAGGCCGTTCAGGTGGGCCACGAAGCGGTACGGACCTGCGAAACCGGCGAACGCCGCGTTGCGGTCGAAGGGCTCGGCCTTGGCTGACGGGCCGGGGGTATCCTTGTGGGCCCGAGGCCGAGGTCGCACCCGGCGTCGAGGCTGCCACCGCCACGGCCGAGACGCCGCTCGGGGCCCCGACGGACACGCCTGGCTGGCTCGGGGGCGTTGCCGTGGGGGAGGGGTCCGGGAAGGGGATTGTCATGGCGGGCGCTCCCGCCGCGGCCGGGGAGGCGCTCGAGATGACGATCGACCGATGACCTGATGCGCCGAGCGCGGTCGCGGCGGGGGTTCCCACGACCGCTGCCGCGGAGGTGGAGGCCGACACGAGCACCACCGTCCCGAGGACGGCCCCGCCCGTCGCGACAGACACCGTCACAGCGATAGCTGCGAGCGCACCGTGACCCAAGCTGAGGGCTCCCCTGCGGTCGGACGGCGCCACTCTCGGGCGGCTCGTGACCGGGAGCCATACGCCGTCCGTGGGGTCATGGGTCCCCACCCGCACGCGGTTGGTACGAAGAGACTGGGCCGGCGCGTCCTGTCACCACTGACCGGCCCAGCCGTCAGACTGCGCGCCGCCCCGAGAGCAGCTGGACCACGAGCACGATCAGGGCGAGGACGAGCAGCAGGTGGATGAACGCTCCGCCGATCGCACCGATCAGGCCGAGCGCCCAGAGCACGACGAGGACGACAATCAGCGTCCAGAGCATGGGCAGCCTCCGTGACTTCTGCCGCCGCCCCAGGTGCGACGACGTGTAGCCGCACCATAGGCAGGCACCCCCAGCGCGGACGCGCACGTTTGCCCCGGACCAGTTGCACCCTCGTCGCAGGATCGCGCCCGGGAGGAGCGAGCCGTCAGGCCTCCAGCCCGATCAGCCGACGCACCCCCGGCAGCCCCTCGACGGCGATCTGCGGCCCGCGGACAAGCGCTTCCGGCGTCAGGATGAACTTCTGCTGGACCGCCATCTCGCCCGGCCGCCGCTCCATGCGACACGTGCCGTTCGGGCGATAGCCCACCTTGCGGCTCACGGCGTGCGAGGCCGGGTTGTCCAGAAAGGCGCCCGATGTGATCTCCTGCGCCTCGAGGCAGTCGAATACGAACGCGCACATCGCCTGGCGCATCCGGGTCCCGATCCCGCGGCCCTGGTGGGCCAGCCCGAGCCAGGAGCCCGTCTCGCCGGTTCGGGTCACGAGGTAGTTGCGGGTCCCGAAACCCTGCGCGCCCACCAGCTCGCCCTGCCAGCGCACCGCGAGGTCGAGCCGCCAGCGCGCCGGCGAGAACTCGGTCCGCACGCCCCAGTGGTACTGCGCGAACTGGAGGGGACGCTGGTCGGCTGGCGTGTCGGTCCACGGCACCGAGAACGGCATCCGCTCCGGCGGGTGCACGCCGCGGCTGGCCAGCTCGGCCAGCTCGGCAATCGTCGCGTCGTCGATCCCGCGCAACTCGAGATCGCCCGCGGTGATCCGCAGGCCCAGGACCGGGAAGGCGTCGGCGATGTCGGCCATGGGCGAAGTATGCGGCTGGCGGGACGTCCGCCGCGGGAGCGTGCGGCCTACCGGAGCAGGTACCGGCGGCTCAGCGGGACCTCGGTGACGGGCGCCACGGCCAGGACTCGCCCACCGAGCGACACGGCCCCGGTCCGCACGTCGATCTCCACTGGCGCCGTCGCCCGGTTCGCGTGCAGCGACGCGCGCGTCAAGCCGCGCACGCCACGGACGGGAACGAGCGTCCGGCGCGTGGCGAGCCGCCGGGCCAGGGCTGCGCGGTCGGCCGCGCCGGAGACGAACGTGAGCGAGACAGTCGGCGCGGCGTGCGGCGTGCCTGCCCAGTCGCGACGGTAGCGCGTGGGCTCGGCGCGCTCCAGGCTGGCGTTGCCCTCGCCTAGCGGCCCCCAGGCCGGAAAGCCGGCCTTGAACACCCACTCGGGCTTGACGCCGAAGAAGCCGGGCTTCCAGAGGACGATGTCCGCCAGGCGCCCCGGCTGGAGCGAGCCGACATGGTCGGAGATGCCGTGGGTGATCGCCGGCTCGATCGTCACCTTCGCGAGGTAGCGCAGCACGCGGGCCGTGTCGTCGCGGTCGTCGGCCGGATCGGAAGCTTCGGCGCCCGCATCCTCCGGCAGGCCCGGGATCCCCGCCGCGGCCTCGCTCCGCCGCCACGCCTTCATCACGTGCGCCAGCTGGAACGTCCGCCGGAACGACTCGCCGATGCGGCCCATCCCCTGCGAGTCGGAGTTGACGATGCCGATCGCGCCCAGCTCGTGGAGCGGGCCCTCGGCGGCCATCCGTGCCTCGAGCACCCGCTCGCGGACCAGCGCGACGTCGTCCGGCAGCGCCCAGGACAGCCCGTGGTTGAGCACGGTCATCGGCAGGTGCTCGACGGCCGTGTGGACCCCGAATGGGAGCGTCGGCGTCGTTGACGAGCACAGGACCGACGCCTCGCGAACGAGCCCCAGCAGGTCGGGCACATGGCCGCCGCCCGTCCCCTCGACGTGGTAGGCGTGGACGGTCCGCCCGGCGATCGCGGCCACGGTGTCCTCGAGCTCGGCCGACTCGTGGAGCCCGTCGGTGTGGAGGCTCACCGTGACGTCGCGCTCGTCGGCGTAGCGCAGCACGTGGTCGATCAGGTCGGGGTAGGCGCCGTTGTCCTCGTGGATCTTGAAGCCGGTTGCGCCGGCCGCCAGCATCGCGTCGAGGTGGCCGTCCTCCATCGCCCGCGCGCCCGCCTGGAGCCCGACGTTGACCGGCCACCCCTCCAGCCCGGCGAGCACCCGCTCCATCGCGTAGGGGGGCTCCTCGAACCCGGCGGTGATCAGCGTGGTCACGCCGGCCGACAGGGCGGGCGGCAGCAGTTCGGGGTCGATGGTGTGGACGTGGCTGTCCACGCCGCCCGGCGTGGCGATCAGCCCGTACGCCATGTACGGCTTGGTGTGCGGCCCGACGACGAGGTCGATGCCATCGCTGATGTCGGGGCTGCCGGCCCGGCCGATGCCGACGATGCGGCCGTCCTTGATGCCGATGTCGGCCTTCACGACGCCGATGACCGGGTCGATGACGAGCGCGCCGGTGAGGACGATGTCGAGCTCGGACGGCCCCGCCGCCGCGTCGTCCTGCGCGATCCGCATCCGCAGGTTCTTCGCGTAGCCCCAGACGGGTTCGTCGCCTCGCGCGGTTCGGTCCTCCCCGACGCGAACCCACAGGTTGGTGTCGCCGAGGCGGACGCGGTCGCCCGTGGTGGCGCCGTACCGGGTGCGGTACTCCTCGGCTGAGAGGCGGCTCATCGGCTCGCCTCGTGGGCCGTGGCGATCGCGCCCTGGCGTCCGGCCAGCCGAACCAGTCGGACAGTCTTGGTCTCGCCGGGCTCGAAGCCCACGTAGGCGCCGGCGGGGATGTCGAGCCGGAAGCCGCGCGACCTCTCGCGGTCGAAGACGAGGCGCTCGTTGAGCCGGTGGAACGGGAAGTGCGAGGACACGCGGATCCGGCGGCGCGACGTGCTGGTCACGCTGAGCTCAATCGCCTCGCGGCCCTCGTTGACCACGATGTCGGCCGGGTCGCCGATGACGAGCGCGCCGGGGCCGAACGGGTCGCGCGGCTGGCCGCGGTCGAGCGGGTCCACGAGCGCGATGACCCGACTCCCGTCGCCGAACAGCGCCTCCAGGCGGACCTCGTCGAGGAGTTCGCGAACGCCGGGCAGCACCTCGTCGGGTTCCAGCGCCGTCCGGCCCGCAACCTCGACCTCGTCATACGTCCGGCCAGCCCGCGCGGCCTCGAGCATCGCATCGCAGATGAGCGCAACCGCCTCGGGGTGGTTGAGCTGCAGCCCCGACGCCCGTCGCCGGCGGGCGAGCTCCGCGGCGGCGAACAGCTGGAGGCGTTCTTCTTCCCATGGGATCAGGCGCATCGGGCGATGGTAGCGGGGAGCCCGCTTCGCCGGGCGGGTGCCGGGAACCGGCGGTCCTCGGCTGCCGTCGTGGTGGCGGCGTCCACCACCGAGGTCCAACCGATGCGCCGACTGCCCGTCCTCCTCCTCGCCGCGAGCCTCGTCATCGGCTGCAGCGGCGCATCGCCCTCCGCCGTCACGACCGATGGCATCACCCTCGCCGAGGCCCATGTCCCGCGACTGGCGGCATCGGATGCCGATGCGAAGAGCGCCGGCAGCGCCGTGAACGCCTTCGGCCTCGCGCTCTATGCCATGGCGCGGAGCGGCAACGGGAACATCGTGATCTCGCCGGCGTCGATCGCCGTCGCGCTCTCGATGGCCCGTGCAGGGGCCCGCGGCACCACCGCCACCGAGATGGACGCCGTCCTGCGTGACCTCGGCTCGGACGCGCACGCCGGGTGGATCGCCTCGCTCGACCAGGCGCTCAACGCCAGGACGGGGACCTTCTCCGATCCGGGCCGGGATCCGCAACAGGTCACGCTCCGGATCGTGAATGCACCGTTCGTCCAGCGTGGCATGACCCTGGCGCCCGCGTACCTCGACGCGCTGTCGGCCCGCTTCGGCGCCGGCGTCCGGCTCGTTGACTACGTGAAGGCGTCCGAGGCGGCGCGCTTGGCGATCAACGCCTGGGTCGCCGACCAGACCGAACAGCGCATCAAGGAGCTGCTCGCGAAGGGGACGATCGACGGGCAGACGCGGCTCGCGCTCGTGAACGCGATCTACCTCAAGGCGCCGTGGCTCCACCAGTTCGAGACCGAGGCGACGGCCTCCGCACCGTTCCAGCGTCTCGATGGCTCAGCCGTGCAGGTGCCGATGATGCGGACCGGCGAGAAGCTGCCGTACGCCGCGGGAACGGGCTGGCGCGCCGTCGAGCTGCCGTACGCCGGCGGCCAGCTGGCCATGGACGTGATCCTGCCCGACGACCTGACGGCGTTCGAGGCGACCTTCGACGCGGCCCAGCTCGACGCGATCACCGGGGCGCTGGCAGAGCGGCTCGTGACCCTCGGCCTGCCACGCTTCAGCGCGGAATCGAGCCTGAGCCTGGGCGACACGCTGGCAGCGATGGGGATGCCCACGGCCTTCACCGACAGGGCCGACTTCTCGGGCATCACGACGGACGAGGCGCTCGCGATCAGCGCGGTCATCCACCAGGCGAACATCGACGTCGACGAGAACGGGACGACGGCCGCGGCGGCCACCGTGGTCGCAATCGCTGCAGCCTCCGGCATGCCCGTAGACCAGGTCACGCTGACCATCGACCGGCCGTTCCTCTTCGCGCTCCGCGACCTCGACACCGGCGCCGTGCTGTTCCTCGGCCGGATCGCGGACCCGTCGGCGCAGCAGCGCTGACCTACCGCGCGTCCAGGGGCTCCGTGTCGTCCGGACCCGCGGCCACGCCCGTGCGTTCCCACGGCAGGTAGTGGGCGACCACGCCGTCATCGTCGACCACCAACTCGCCCTCGAACGTGCCGCTGGCGTACCGGTAGGTGAACTCGTCCACCCTGGTGTAGGTCTGCGCGGCCTTCTGGACCGTCAGTTCGGGGAAGCGGATCCACGCGGCCTGGATGGTCGTGGCGGCGCCGGTGCCAAGCCGCAGCCGCCGGATTGGCAATGCGTTGGTGGACGGGCTGCAGCCGAGGTCGACATCGACGCAGCCCTTCAGGTCGCGCCGGGCCATCCCGTCCACGGTCCAGGCGCCCTTCGCGCTGCGAACCAACGAGATCGTGCGCTGCATGAACCCGCGGAGGTCGCGGACGTGGACCGCCGTCGTGGCGCCGTTGCCGTCGGCGAAGACCCGGTACTCGATGCGGATCGGCAGCCCGCCGTCCGACCCGAGCACCGTGCCAACGAGCGACAGACCCGCATCGCGCATGGAGATGGTGCAGTGCTCGTCGGTGCGGACCTCGTCCGTACGTCGCCAGGAGACGCGGCGTGTCGGCATGCTGCGAGCCTGCCCACGCGAGGACCGACTGTCAACAGGCCACGCGCCCGTCTTCGCCTCGCCGGCGGTGATCACCGTCTTCTCAGGCGTCCGGGTGTACATTCGTCCTTCCGAACCGGCGGTTCGGTCCTGTGGGGATGCGTGGTCTCGACAGGGCCTGGCTGTCTGGAGACGCGAGCCGAGGTGCCGTCAGGCCTCGTAAAACAGGCGGCAAACGAAGTAACTGCCAACAAGCAGCCTGCTCTCGCCCTCGCGGCCTAGGCCGTAAGGTGAGCGTGGAAGCGGTCTCCCCTCCGTGGGCCGTGGAAGCGTCACTTAGCGGAGGTGCAACCCCGGTGAGGTCACGTAGCCGGGAGCCAAGCCCGATCTAGGGACACGGGAATGGACCGGACGGGAGCCTGCCGATGGGCGCTCCCCGGTTGACGAAAACCATCGGACACGCTCGTAGTGGATCCAGGCGAAGGGTTCTGGACGGGGAGTTCGACTCTCCCCCATCTCCACCACCCAAATCTTCGCGGCCTCAGTTGAGGCCGCCGCCGTGACGAACGCAAGGGGCAACCCGTTCGAGGATTCGCGCGGCGGGCGGGTCGGGCGGATCCATCGGCGGGTCAACGGACGGATAGGGGTCACGCCACCACGGTAGCCGCACCTACGCGTCGGCGAAGCTCCCACCAGACGCGTTACATGGGCGCCGCCTCAGCTGGCTGCTCCACAAGCCTCCGGGCGCCGCGCATCCCGAAGCCCACCGCCACGGAACGGCCGCGGCCTCGCGGCTGTGCCGCCAGAGGGAGCGAGTTCAGCGGTCGCGGCGGCGCCACGCGGGCGGCTCGTCGCGCGGTCCGCGGAAGATGCGGACCATCCACGCGAGCCCGACGAGCGCCAGCCCGACCGCGGCCCCGGCCTGGACGAGGTACGACGGCACGCCGAGCACCCCCGAGAACTCGCAGCCGAAGCAGCCGCCGCTGACGCTCACGATGCCCCATGCGAGGAGCGCGATGGCGGCCGTGGCGACGATGCCGACCGCGAGCATGATCCGGCTCGGCCAGTACGCAGGCCCTCGGTGCTTCATGCGCGCATCGTAGGCCCGCCTCGCAAGGGAGGCACGGCACGGTCGCGCGCGTCTGCTGAGACGACGGGAGAAACACCAGTCGCATTCCCCGACTCGTCGTCGGGTGCACGCAATGAGAGCACGACCGCGGAGCGACGCGACCGAGCGACGAGCTACCCAGTTCGGCCAGGGGAGGGGATCCGCTCGAATGAGCCCATCACGTCGATAAACCGGTCGACGTGGTCGGAGCACGAGGGTCGCCGCTCGCCGAGTGCGCTTGACCTTCAAGCCGCTTCATGGTCTACGCTCCGGGCGTCCGGTCGGCCCACGCGCATGGTGACCGCCGGGTAGCCGAAGACGACGGACGGCCCCCGCATCGGATGGCCGCCTTCCGTACGCTCCACACGGCATATGTTGAATCCGGGGAGACTATATTGACCTCGCCCGCCACTGCCGTTGCCACGAAGCCGCCCCGCCGCCTGAAGCTGCTCGATCGCTACCTGACCGTGTGGATCTTCACGGCCATGGCCGGCGGCATCCTGTTGGGCTGGCTCGTGCCGGGTGTGGTGCCGTTCCTCGACAAGCTGTCGGTCGGCACGACGTCGATCCCGATCGCGGTGGGGCTGATCCTGATGATGTATCCGCCGCTGGCCAAGGTCCGCTACGAGGAGATCGGCCGGGTCTTCCGGGACGTCAAGGTGCTGGCGCTGAGCCTGGTCCAGAACTGGGTCATCGGGCCGCTCCTGATGTTCGCGCTCGCGGTCCTGTTCCTGCGCGACTACCCCGAGTACATGGCCGGGCTGATCCTCATCGGGCTCGCCCGCTGCATCGCGATGGTCATCGTCTGGAACGACCTTGCCCGCGGCGACCCCGAGTACTGCGCGGGCCTGGTGGCCTTCAACTCGATCTTCCAGGTGCTCTTCTACTCCGTCTTCGCCTACGTCTTCATCACGGTCCTGCCCACGTGGTTCGGCCTCCAGGGCAGCGTGGTCGCGATCACGATCCCGCAGATCGCGCAGAGCGTGTTCATCTACCTGGGCATCCCGTTCATTGCAGGCTTCCTGACGCGGCGCGTCCTGGTCGCCCGACGTGGGCGGGCCTGGTACGAGTCGGTCTTCATCCCGCGGATCTCGCCGGTCACGCTGGTCGCCCTGCTGTTCACGATCGTCGTGATGTTCAGCCTCAAGGGCGAGAACATCGTCGCCCTGCCGCTCGACGTCGTGCGGATCGCCGTCCCACTGCTCATCTACTTCGTCGTGATGTTCCTCGTGACCTTCGCGATGAGCGTCCGGGCGAGGGCGACCTACGGGCAGACGGTGTCGCTCTCGTTCACCGCGGCGTCGAACAACTTCGAGCTGGCGATCGCCGTGGCGGTGGCCACCTTCGGCATCTCGAGCGGCGCGGCCTTCGCGGCCGTCATCGGGCCGCTCGTGGAAGTGCCGGTGATGATCGCGCTGGTCAACGTGGCGCTTGCTCTGGGCCGCCGCTACTACCCGCGCGAGCTGCGGGTCCTCGCCGCCGAGGGCTGACCGCGTCTCGAACCCACGCTTGACCTTCAAGCCGCTTGAGGGTTTAGGCTTCGGGCATGCGCATCGCCATCTTCTCCGACGTCCACGCGAACCTCCCAGCGCTCGAGGCCGTGCTCGGCGACATCGACGCTGCCGGCGTGGACGCGCGGTACGCCCTGGGCGACCTGGTCGGCTACGCGCCGTGGCCGAACGAGGTGCTCGAGCGCCTCCAGGCCGAAGGCTTCCCCATCGTGATGGGCAACTACGACGACGGCACGGGCTTCGACCGCGACGAGTGCGGCTGTGCCTACGTGAAGGAGCGGGACAAGCGCGAGGGCGATGCCGGCTTCGCGTGGACGAAGGCGCGCGTGACCGAGGCGAACAAGGCCTGGCTCCGCACGCTGCAGCCGCAGATCCGCTTCGAGGCCGACGGCAAGCGCTACCTCCTGGTGCACGGCAGTCCGCGCAAGATCAACGAATACCTCTACGAGGACAAGCCCGACGAGACGTTCGCGCGGATCGGCGCCGGGGCGGACGCCGACGTGATCCTGTGCGGCCACACCCACAAGGCCTACGACAAGACCGTCGAGGGCTGGCGGTTCATCAACGTCGGCTCCGCCGGCAAGCCCAAGGACGGCGACCCGCGCGGCTGCTGGGCGCTGCTCGACACTGCCACTGGCGAGGTGGAGTTCCGCCGGGCGCCCTACGACGTCGAGCGCGCAGCACGGGCGATCGAGGCCACCGACCTCCCGGCTGAGTTCGCGGCCCAGATCCGCGAGGCCCGCGGCTACCAGTAGGCCTTGACCTTCAAGCGGCTTGAGGCCGTAGCGTCCCGCCACCACGCGGTTGTGGACGAGCGCAGGAGCCAGCTGATGACCATCGACCTGACGTCCCTCAAGCACCTCTCCCGAGCGCCACAGCTCGCGGACCTGTCGCCGGACATGCAGCAGCAGGTGCGAAAGTCGGCTCGAGTCCTCCAGCGACGCTGGGAGGGCCGGATGAATGTCGAGACGATCGAGCGCTTCCTCGTGGAGTCGCTCGACCTGCTCAAGGACTCCAAGGTCCTCACCTGGACCCCGGTCATCGCGGAGCGGATCACGAATGATCGCCTGCGGGCGCTGGTCCGCCTCGACACACGGCCGTCGGACCTCAACCCGAGCGTGCTCTTCCTGTGCGTCCACAACGCCGGCCGCTCGCAGATGGCGGCGGGCTTCATGCGCCAGCTCGCCGGCGACCGCGTCGACGTCTTCTCCGGCGGCTCCGAGCCGGCTGCCTCGCTCAACCAGGCGGTCGTGGCTGCCATGGCCGAGAAGGGGATCGACATCAGCCGCGAGTTCCCCCAGCCGTGGGCCGACGAGGTCGTCCGGGCCGCGGACGTGATCGTCACGATGGGCTGCGGCGATGCATGCCCGGTCTACCCCGGCAAGCGCTACGTGGACTGGGAGCTCGAGGATCCGGCCGGCCGCTCCGTTGAGGAGGTCCGCCCGATCCGCGACGAGGTGGAGCGCCGAGTCAGCGCGCTCCTCGCCGATCTGGTGCCCGGGAGGTAGGCGTGCGGATCGCGGAACTCGCGAGGCGGGCCGGGGTGGCAACCTCGGCCGTCCGCTGGTACGAGCAGCAGGGCGTGCTGCCCGCGCCGGCACGGCGCGACAACGGGTACCGCGACTACAACGAGCCTGACCTCGCGCGCCTCCGCCTCGTCGTCGCGCTCCGCCGCCTTGGCCTCGATCCCGGCGAGGCGGGCCGGCTCGCCCGCCTGTGCCTTGAGCAGGGCGAGGCAGATGCCGGCCTCGCGCCGCTCCTCGCCCAGCAGCGGGCCGCGATCGCGCGACAGCGCGACGACCTCGATCGGCTCGAGGCCGAGCTGCGCGACCTCGAGACCGCCATCTCGGTCGCCGGCCGCTCGACTGCCCGCGCCACGCCGGGCGATCCCATCCGCGTGCTGTTCATCTGCATGCACAACAGCGCCCGCAGCCAGATCGCCGAGGCGCTCCTCCGCGAGTTCGGCGGCCCGCGGTTCCACGTGCGCTCGGCCGGCACCGACGTCGGGCGCATCCACCCGCTCGCGATCCGGGTCCTTGCGGAGATGGGGATCGACTGGTCGCGGGCCCGGAGCAAGCCGGTCGCGGAGTTCGCCGACGAGCACTGGGACTACGTGATCACCGTCTGTGACCGGGCGCGGGACCGCTGCCCCGTGCCGCAGTCCTGGGCCTCCAACGCGATGCACTGGGGCCTGGATGACCCCGCCGAGGTGGACGGCTCCGACGAGGAGCGACTGGCCGCCTTCCGCCGCACCCGCGAGGAGTTGGCCGCCCGGCTGCGCCCGTTCGTCGAGGTGGCCCGGCAGGCGGCGATGCGGTCAGGCACGGCGTTGGCGGCGGGCTGACCGGCGCAGCAGTCGATTTGGGCGCAGGGCTCCGGGGGCCCACCGCCTTGCAGACCCGCGTCGGACGTCGCACCGGTCACGCGTGGCAAGGCCGCCGCCGGCAGTGGTGCGTGCCCGGGCATGCGGCGAGCCGCGCGGGCTGCCATCCTGACGCCAGCGAGCATCCTCGCGGCTGCCAGCAGGAGAAGCGCGATGGGCACGATCCAGACGTGGGAGGCATGGTTCCCCGACGCCGGGGCAACCGGCCTCCTCGTCGCACGGTCCAGGATCGGCCCGCGCGATGCAGTGTGGCTCCATGCGGCGCCGCCGCGACTCAGCGTGGTGGTGCGGGATGGCGAGGATCGGGTGGTTGCGCAGGGCGAGGGGCTCGAACTGTCCGGCCAGCCGCTGCCGATGACCCTGCTCTCGATCGCCGGCGACACGGTGACGCGCGAGGACCGCTGGCCCACCGACTGGGACCTCGGGGACATCGTGGTGCTCGCCGGCGGCGAGGCCGGGATCCTCCGGGCGTGGTGGAACGCGGAGGACGGCAGCGAGTGGCGGTGGACGCTGGAGTTCCACAACAAGCGCTGAATATCGCGCGCCGAGCAGGCTGGCTCCCGGGCTAGCTCGGTCGTGCCCCGCCCCCGGCCGCGGCGGGCCTCAAGGACCACGATCGCCACGGCGACCACGAGCAGGAGCGTCCCGATCGTCGCCCAGAGCTGGCTCCCGGACATGAAGCTGCCGCCGATGTAGCCCAGTCCCTGCCCGAGCCACACCAGTCCGAGCAGGCCGACGATGACGGCGATGACGAGGCGGGACGTGCGCATGGAGAGACCTCGGTCGCGGCGGCCGACGCGGCCGCCAACTATGGGAAGGCTACGCCAGACGCGCGCGAGCGGATCTCTGGAGCCCCCGAAGGTCGAGCCGAGCGCGGCCGGGAATCGGCGGGGGCCCGGGCGACCGGGCCCCTGCTTCGCTCAGAGCTGCGTCAGAGCTGCTTGTAGTGCGGTCCCTCGCCCCCCTCGGGCGGTGCCCAGTTGATGTTCAGCGTTGGGCACTTGACCGTGCAGGTCATGCAGTGCAGGCAGTTCGACGGCGACAGGACGATCTTGTCGCCATCCCAGCGGTACACCTGGCCCGGGCAGAAGTGCGTGCAGGCGTTCGCGTAGTCTGCCTCGCAGGAGACGCACTGCGCGGGGTCCGTGATCGCGATGTGCGACGGCTCGTCCTCGCGGTGGAGCGTGCCGGTCAGGGCGACGAACGTGGCGCCGTCCATGCGGCCCGGGTCCGGACGGTTGAGCCGCGCGCCCTTCTTGGTCGCAGCGCCGTCGCGGTGGTGGCCCAGCTGCTTGGGGATCGCGGCAGACACGAGCGACAGCGGCGTCCCGAGGAACAGCCCGCCCTTCGCGAACACCTGCCGGTAGTTGCGGGCGTGGCGCATGTCCGCGAGCACCCCGGCCGCCTCGAGCTTCTCGCGATATCCGTCGAGCGAGCCCACGGCGCCGTTCTCGCCCAGCGCGCCCACCGCAGTCTCGGCGGCGCACATGCCCGACCGGATCGCGTAGTGGATGCCCTTGATCTTCTCCATGTTGACGAAGCCTGCGCCGTCGCCGACGACCATGCCGCCGGGCGCCGAGAGCGCACCGATCGACGAGAGCCCGCCCTCGGGGATGGTCTTCGCCCCTGTGGCCACGGTCACGCCGCCGGCCAGCAGGCGGCTGATGTACGGGTGGGCCCGGAAGGTCTCGAACTCGCGCTGCGGGTTGAGGTCGCCGTACTTCCAGTCGAGGCCGAGGATCAGGCCCACGGCCACGGTCTTCTCGCCGAGCGAGTAGAGGAAGCCGCCGCCGAACACCGAGGGCGGCATCGGGTAGCCCAGCGTGTGCATCACGCGGTTGTTGCCGAACGGGCTCGGCTCGGTGAACTGGACGATCGCCTTCATGCCCAGCGAGAGGGTCTGCGGGCTGGATCCGCTGCCGAAGTGCTCGGCGAACTGCCCTGCCAGCACGCCGTGCGTCCCGTCAGCGAGGATCGTGATCGGGGCGCGCACCTCCTCGGCCGGGATGTGGTTGCCCTTGGGCGTGCCGTCCGCGCGGAGGCCCAGCTCCGCGAGGCGAACGCCGCGCACCACCCCGTCCTCCACGATCAGGGAGCGGGCGGTGTACCCGTGGTAGACCTCGACGCCCAGCTTGGCGGCCTGCTCCGCGAGGAACTGCGCCAGTCGCGTGGCGGAGATGATCACGTCGCCGGTGTGGTGCATCCGCGACGGGATCACGAGCGGCGGGATCCGGTTGGCGCCCTTCGCGCGGAGGAACATCATGTCCTCGCGCTGGACCGGGACCATGGTGTCGGTGAAGGAGTGGCGGACCTCGCGCCAGCCGGGGAGCAGGTCGTCGAGGACGGCGGGCTCGAAGGCGGCGCCCGACAGGACGTGGTTGCCCGGGGCCGGGGCCTTGTCGATGACCGCCACCGCGAGCTCGCGGCCAGCGTCCTTCGCGACCTGCTTGGCGCGGATCCCCGCGGCCAGGCCGGCCGGGCCGGCGCCGACGATCAGGATGTCGATGCCGTCCATCACTTGGCCTCCTGCGCCGCGCGAGTCAGCTGTGGGACGACCGTCTCGAGATCGCCGACGATGCCGAAGTCCGCATAGTTGAAGATCCGCGCCCGCGGATCCTTGTTGATGGCGATCACGGTGTCCGACATCTGCATCCCGGACACGTGCTGCACCGCGCCGGAGATGCCGATCGCTACATAGAGCTTGGGGGCCACCGTCTGGCCGGTCTGGCCAACCTGGTAGTCATGGGTCCGGTAGCCGTCCTCCACCGCGTGGCGACTGGCCGCCACCTTGGCGCCATCGCCGAGCATGTCGCCCAGACTGTCGGCCAGCGGCTGAAGCAGCCGGTCGAAGTCGGACCGGCTTCGGATCCCGTGCCCGCCCGAGATGATGATCTTGGCGTCGCGGATGTTCACCTTGGAGACGAACGATTCGACCGACGACACCGCCGCGCCGACCAGGTCGGGCGCGAGGTCCGGGGTGATCCGCACGACCTCGCCGGTTCGCGCGGCATCGCGCGGCGGGACCTTGAACACGCCCGGGCGAACGGTGGCCATCTGGGTGGGCGAGTCCTTGGTCATGATCGTGGCCATGATGTTGCCGCCCAGGGCGGGCCGGGTCTGCTTGAGGATCCCCACCAGGGCATTGCCGCCCTTGGTGTGGTCGCCGATCTCGAGCTTGGTGCAGTCCGCCGTGAGCCCGGAGTCGCAGGCGTAGGCAACGCGCGGGGCCAGCTCGCGGCCCATCGGCGTGGCGCCGAACAGCATGACCTGCGGGTGGCGGTCGCGGACGACCGCGGCGATCGCGCTCTTGTACGGGATGGGGGAGAACGTGGCGAGCATCGGGTGCTCGATGGCGTAGACGACGTCTGCGCCGTGGGCGATCAGCTCGGCCGGCAGGTCGCCCGCGATGTCGCAGGCCAGGACCACGCCCACTTTCTCGCCCAGGAACGCCGCCAGCTCCCGCGTCTTGCCCAGGAGCTCGAGCGAGACGGACTTGATGCCGTCGCCCTCGCGCTCGGCGAGGATCCAGAACTCGCCGTGGTACGTGGGTGCGCGGCCGTCGAGCGCATAGGCGCCCTCCTCGTGGGCCGCCGGGCCGCCGCCGGCGAGGCGGTACTTCGCCTGCACCTTCTTCACGAGGTCAGTCGCGTCGCTCACCATCTCGCACTGCTTCGCCCGGTCCTCGGATGGGGAGAAGATGCGGTACACCGTGGTCCGCGAGCCCTTGAGGCCCACCCGGTCGGGCTTCGCGTCGACATCAGCCGCGCTCCAGGTGTGGATGGTGGCGCTGCGTGCAGCGCGTGCCGCGTGGAAGCCGGCGTACAGCGTGTCGGTGCAGGCGGTGACGGTCACGACAACCGGGAAGCGCTGCGGCGTGACATCCTCGGTCCCGGCCGCGCCGATGCGGCGGAACGTGAGCACGGGTTCCGTGTGGACGTCCTGCGCGTAGGCCACCTGGTCCACGCCGAGGTCCTCGGCCAGCTGGGGCGGGACCTGCGCGGTGTCGCCGTCGACGGACTGCATGCCCGTGACGATCACGTACTCGCGGCTGCCGCCGAAGAGGTCTCGCTCGATGCGGCGGATCGCCTGGGCCAGCGAGTACGCGGTCGAGACGGTGTCGGCGCCGCCGAGCGATCGGTCGGTGAGCAGCACGGCCTCGCCCGGCGCACGCGAGATGCAGTCGAGCAGCACGTCGCGGGCCTGCGGCGGGCCCATCGTGAGATAGATGGTCCTGGCATCGGGATCGCCGGCCGTGATCCGCTTGGCGAAGCTGAGCGCGTGGAGGTCGAGCGGGTTGAGGACGCTGTCGAGAAGACCGCGGCGCAGCGTGCCCTTCTCACGGTCCCATGCGTCTTCGGGGATGTTGCTGACGTCCGGAACCTGCTTGACGAGGACGATGCAGTGCATGGCACCTACCGGGCTGGCCGCACATGGCGGCGATGATCCTGTTGTGCGCCGAGGGGACGCGCAGCCCGGCCGCTTGCACGGCCCGGACCGATTGACGGTACCAACCTGGGACCCCGCGAGTCCCCAGACCAGCGTCCCGTGCTTTCGGGCAAAGCAGCCCGGGCGCGACCGGCCATGTGGTCTGCGGAGTCCGGCCGGACGGCCATGCGTGCCGAGCCGATGGAACTGCAGCGTAGGCGTCCGCCAGGTTGCTCGCGAGGGCGCTTCGGCTTGTTGGCGACCCGTGGACGGCACGGGCGTTTGCGGCGGCACGGCCTGCGTGCTGGATCGCGGGGTGTGGCGTGTCCCTGGTGGTATCGGCCGCTCGCCTGGGTTGATCGACACGCCGCGGCAGGCCGGACCGAACGCAGGGCGGCAGGCCGGAATCGCCGTGGAAACACGCGGCGCGTACGCTAGGCGCGAAGCACAGCGGAGGGACCCAGCCATGGCCGTCGCCGTCCAGGCGAATCCACTCTCAAGCGATGAGCTCCGGCTGATCGACGCCTGGTGGCGCGCAGCCAACTACCTCTCGGTGGGCCAGATCTACCTGCTCGACAACCCGCTGCTCCGCGAGCCGCTTCTCCCCGAGCACGTCAAGCCCCGGCTGCTGGGCCACTGGGGGACGACGCCGGGCCTCAACATGATCTACGTCCACATGAACCGGGTCATCCGGGCGTGGGACCTCAACGCGATCTACGTCATCGGCCCCGGGCACGGCGGCCCCGGCATCGTCGCGAATGCCTACCTCGAGGGGACCTACTCCGAGGTCTACCCCTCGATCACCCGCGACGCCGAGGGCCTGCGCAAGCTCTTCCGGCAGTTCTCGTTCCCGGGCGGGATCCCGAGCCACGTGGCGCCCGAGACCCCGGGCTCGATCCACGAGGGTGGCGAGCTGGGCTACGCGCTCTCGCACGCGTACGGCGCGGCGTTCGACAACCCCGACCTGCTGGTCTGCGCAGTGGTGGGCGACGGCGAGGCCGAGACCGGCCCGCTGGCCACGAGCTGGCACTCGAACAAGTTCCTGGACCCCGCTCGCGACGGCGCCGTGCTGCCGATCCTCCACCTCAACGGCTACAAGATCGCCAATCCCACGGTGCTGGCCCGGATCCCGCGCGAGGAGCTGGCCGCGCTGATGGAGGGCTACGGCCATCGGCCGTACTTCGTGGAGGGCGACGACCCCGCGGCGGTCCACCAGCAGCTGGCGGCGACCCTCGACGAGGTGGTGGCCGAGATCACGCGGATCCAGAAGGCCGCGCGCGAGGACGGCGTCATGGAGCGCCCGCGGTGGCCGATGATCGTGCTCCGGACGCCCAAGGGCTGGACGGGGCCGAAGGAGGTCGACGGCAAGCCCGTCGAGGGTACGTGGCGATCGCACCAGGTGCCGTTCGGCGAAGTGCGGACGAACGCCGACCACCGGGCGATGCTCGAGTCCTGGATGCGCTCGTACCGGCCCGAGGAGCTCTTCGACGAGGCGGGCGGCCTCCGGCCCGAGATCGCAGCGCTGGCCCCCAAGTCGTACCGGCGCATGAGCGCCAACCCCGTTGCCAACGGCGGTGAGCTGCTTCGCGACCTGGTCCTGCCCGACTTCCGCGCCTACGCCGTGGACGTGCCGCGACCGGGTGGCAGCATGTCGGAGGCGACGCGCGTCCTGGGCGGGTTCATGCGCGACGTCATGGCCCAGAACATGGACAACTTCCGGATGTTCGGCCCGGACGAGACGGCGTCCAACCGCCTGGGCGCGGTGCTCGACGCCACGGACCGGACATGGATGGCGGAGACGCTCCCAACCGACGACCACCTCGCACCCGACGGCCGGGTCATGGAGGTCCTCTCGGAGCACCAGTGCCAGGGCTGGCTGGAGGGCTACCTGCTCACCGGACGCCACGGCCTGTTCAACTGCTACGAGGCGTTCATCCACATCATCGACTCGATGTTCAACCAGCACGCGAAGTGGCTGAAGGTGACCCGCGACATCCCCTGGCGCCGGCCCGTCGCGTCGCTCAACTACGTGCTCAGCTCGCTCGTCTGGCGTCAGGACCACAACGGCTTCTCGCACCAGGACCCGGGCTTCATCGACCACGTCGTCAACAAGAAGGCCGACGTCATCCGCGTCTACCTGCCGCCCGACGCGAACACCCTGCTCTCGGTGGCCGACCACTGCCTCCGCAGCCGCAACTACGTGAACGTCATCGTCGCCGGCAAGCAGATGAGCCCGAACTGGCTGACGATGGACCAGGCGATCCTCCACTGCACCCGCGGCATCGGGATCTGGGAGTGGGCGAGCAACGACCAGGGCGGCGAGCCCGACGTGGTGCTCGCCTCCGCGGGCGACGTCCCGACCATCGAGGCTCTGGCCGCTGCTGACCTGCTCCGGACCCACCTGCCCGACCTGAAGGTCCGCTTCATCAACGTGGTGGACCTCATGCGGCTCCAGGACGAGCGCGAGCACCCGCACGGCCTGTCCAACGCGGAGTTCGACGCCCTGTTCACGACCACCAAGCCCGTCGTCTTCGCCTACCACGGCTACCCGTGGCTGATCCACCGCCTGACGTACCGCCGCACGAACCACGCCAACCTGCACGTGCGCGGCTACAAGGAGGAGGGCACCACCACCACGCCGTTCGACATGGTGATGCTCAACGACCTCGACCGGTACCACCTCGTGATCGACGTCATCGACCGCGTGCCGGGCCTCGGGCCGAAGGCCGCCCACGTCCGCCAACTGATGCAGGACAAGCGGCTCGAGGCGCGGGCCTACACCCGGCTCGAGGGCGAGGACGCGCCCGAGGTGGCCGACTGGACCTGGCCGGCCGACCCGGCGTGAACCCGGAGCGGATCCTGGTCGTCAACGCCGGGTCGTCGAGCCTCAAGCTCCGCGTCCTCGACCGGGCCGACGCGGTCATCGGGTCGGCCGACCTGCCGCCGCCACGCGGCGAGGAGGATGCGGGGGCCGTCGGGGACGCCGTGGCTGGACTCGGCCGGGTCGATGCCGTGGGGCACCGGATCGTCCACGGCGGGACGGCCTTCCTCGGGCCGGTCCGGCTCGACGAGCGGGTCCGCTCGCGGATCGCGGCCCTGACCAGCCTTGCACCCCTCCACCAGCCGAAGGCGCTGTCCGCCCTCGACGCGGTGACGTCCGCGCTGCCCTCGACGCCCGCCGTGGCCAGCTTCGACACCGCGTTCCACGCCAGCATGCCCGACGCCGCCTCGACCTACGCGCTCCCCGCCCCCTGGCGCCAGCGATGGGACCTGCGCCGGTACGGGTTCCACGGCCTCTCGCACGCCTACGCCACCCGGCGCGCGGGCGAGGTTCTCGGGGTCCCCGTCGCCGACCTTCGCCTGGTGACGTGCCACCTCGGCGCGGGCGCGTCGCTCGCGGCTGTGCGGGGTGGGCGGTCAGTGGACACCACGATGGGCTTCACACCGCTCGAGGGCCTCGTGATGGCCACCCGCTCGGGATCGGTGGACCCGGGTCTCGTCCTGTGGCTGGCAGACCACGTCGGGATGCCGCCCGCCGAGCTTGCGGCGACGCTGGAGCACCGCTCGGGGCTCCTGGGATTGGCCGGGACGGCCGACATGCGCGAGGTGCTGGCCGGCGCGGCGTCCGGTGAGCCCCGGATGCGCCTGGCGCTCGAGGTCTACCTCCACCGCCTCCGAGCCTCGATCGCGGCGATGACCGCGTCCCTCGGCGGGCTCGACGCCATCGTGTTCACCGGCGGCGTCGGGGAGCGGTCGGCGCCTGTCCGCGCGATGGCCGCCGACGGGTTGGCCTACCTCGGGATCGCCATTGACCCCGCGCGCAATGCCGCGGACGACGATCACGACCGCGAGGTCGGCGCAGCAGGCGCTGTGGTGCGGGCCCTGGTCATCGCGTCGCGCGAGGACATCCAGATCGCCGCCGAGGTCAGGGCCGTCCTGGCGGAGGGGTCCGCGGGATAGACCGGCGGCGGCGCCAGACGCCGCGACAGGGGGCGAGGGCGTCCGCAGCTCAGCAGGATGCCGGCTGGATGCCCGCCGGGCGCGCCACCGGTGGGACGTAGGCGGGGTCGACGCCGTCGGAGGTGCCGGTGGCCGCGGTCACGCCGCCGGCAGGGCTGACCGAGCTCGACCCCCGGGCGGCCATATCCGCGATCCACTCCTGGGCGGGGCGCGGGCGGCCGTAGAAGTAGCCCTGCACCAGGGGCACCCCGAGCGAGCGGAGCATCGCGACCTCCGCGGCGGTCTCCACGCCCTCGGCCACGATGGTGCAACCGGTCCTGGACGCGAACGAGACCATCGCGCCAACGATGGCCTGGCGCGCCACGTCGACGTCGACGAACCGCACGAGCGCTGCGTCGAGCTTCACGACGTGCGGCCGGATCGCGAGGATGTGCTGGAGTCCCGAATACCCGGCGCCAGCGTCGTCCACGGCCAGGCGGATCTGGATGTCGAGCGCGTAGAGGCTCGCCATCATCCGCTCGTAGTCCTCCACTTGGACGTGCTCGGTGATCTCGAGCAGCACCTGGTGGGGGATTCGGTTGAGCACACCGCCGAGGACCTCGACGGACGAGGCGAGCTCGGCCGACAGGTTCAGCGAGATGTAGCACTCGATCGGGAGCGCGTGCGACTCGCGCACGGCCGCCGTGAGCGTGGCCACCTCGAGCTCGACGCCACGGCCGGCCGCCGACGCCTCGCTGAACCAGGCGTCCGGGCGGCCACCCTCCTCGAACCGTGTCAGCGCCTCGAACCCCACGATCCGCTCGGTCGCCAGGTCGACGATGGGCTGGAAGACGGGGTGGAATCGGTGTTCGGCGATGACCCGCTCCACGCGCTCCCGGCGGCGGTGAAGGGCCGCCTCCGCGGCGAGCGCAGGACCGACGAGCGCGGCCACGAGAACGGCTGCCTCGCGGGCGGTCGCCTCGTGCCGCTGCGCCTCGGCGTCGCCATCGTCGCGGGACCCGATGGTCAGGATCCCCACGAGGTGGTCGTCCCACACGAGCGGCGCATGCCAGGACATCGGCGAGTCGCGCAGCACGTCGAGGGGGAGCCAGGTCTCGAGCCAGAGCCGGGCGGGCTCGCTCCACGCTCCCTCGGCCGCGTGCGCGCCAAGGCGCTGCGCCTGCGCGGCCTCGAGCGGAACGCCGGCGAGACCAAACCCGATCGCCCCCGATGCGGCCAGCGGCACCCCCCCGCCCATCGCGTGGAGCGAGGTCACGACAACGAAGTCGGCGCGGGGCAGCACGAGCAGGCGCTGACAGATGCGTTCTGCCGTGACCCGCGCGGTGTCCCCGGGCTCGACGCCCTCCAGCGCTCGGGACACGCGTCCACGGTCCGAGATCTCGGTCACCAGCCGTGCCGAGGTGGCCGCCTCTGCGAACCGCGCCCTGCGCTCGTACTCCTTGATGGCGACCTGCCGGATGCCGGCTGCCAAGACGCCGATCAAGAGGCCGATCTCGCCCACGGTGGCGATCCGCGACGGGCTCCCGCCCATCTTCGGGCCGAGCACCACCACGATGACCGAGATCATGATCGCGGTGGTGGAGGCCATGTCTCGGCCGAGTTCCACGAGCCATGCCCTCGGCCGGTCCCGGGCGTCGATCGACCACGTGAGCCAGCCGCGCGCGATCATCAGGGCTCCCACCGAGAAGACGAAGTCGGTGGCGGCGAGCTGGCCAAGCTCGGCGGAGTGGGTGCTCGCGATCCAGCTCGCCCCGGCGATCGCCACGAGCGACAGCCCTCCGAGCATGACGTACGGCCCGCCGAGGCTGAAGCGCACCCCCCGAACGAAGAGGATGGTCGACGAGGTGGCCGTCCAGGCGAGCATGGCGATCAGGCAGCTCGCGACGGCGATCGTGGCGTCGGAGACGGTGATCCCCCGCCAGTCCGCGATCGAGCCGATGATCGCAAGACCAGACGCAAAGAAGATCACCATGTCCAGCGAGGCCGCGACCAGGACCGGCCGTGAGACGTTGTGGACGATCAGCGGGCTGAGCTCGTAGACGGTCATCACGCTCGCCAGCGCGAACAGGCCGAGCAGGAACCACTCGTTGGTGGGGAGCACGTCCTCGACCGACTCCGCGACCGACAGCGCCAGCACCGTGAGCAGGCCCGCCAGCACCCGGAGTCCGTAGTGGCGATGGGCCCCCGATGCCGACCGAAGCCCGAGCACCACCGCGGCGCTGGCCAGGGACGCCGCGGCCGTCTGCGAGAGCGTCGAAGCGAGGCCATTCGCAGCGGGGTCGAGGATCGGGGCAAGGATCACGCGGAGGACGAGGATGGCCACCCCGACCAGCAGCGACGCCTTCGCCGCATCGAGGACCCCCGGGAGCGCCGTGAAACCGCGCGGGGCCACCCGAACCGCGCCGGGCAGACTCGCGCCGACGACGTCGCCAAGAGCCGGACCGAGCGGCGCCGTGCCTCTTGAGTGGACGGTCCCCACGCCACCACCTGCGTCGATCCGCGCGGAGCGCGCGGCTGCCTGGCGCCGGGCCCCCGGACGGCGCCACGGGCGATTGTCGGGGGGATGAGATCGGGTTCCTATTCCTCGGGCGGGGAGGTACAGACGGGGTGCCCGGGCATCGCGGGCCGCCATCCGTGGGACCTGTGGGCGACGTGTATGAGCGAGGAGCTGCGTCCCGGTCACAGGACGCCGGTCCGCCGTGCTGGAGCGGGCATCCCGGACGGCCCGGCGGTCACGACCCCGCGGTTTGCCGCCGCCTCGAGGTCGACACCGGCGTCGGCGCTCTGCCGGTGGCCGCAGACGTCAGCAGGTCGTCCGCCCACGCGCCCACCCCCGTCCAGACGCGCTCGACCCCGGCGGCCAGGAAGACGCTCTCGGGGGTGGTCGTGCCGACGGCGGCAAAGGGCGCGCCGGCCGCTCGCGCCATCTCCAGGTCAACGGTGGTGTCGCCCACGTAGACGGTCTGCTCGGCGGCCAGTCCGAGGTCGCGGAGGGCGAGCAGCAACGCCTCGGGGTGGGGCTTGCCCTCGCGGACGTCGTCGGCATACCACGCGGTCTCGAACAGCCCGGCGAGGTTCAGCCGCTTGAGGCTGGGCTCCACGACGCCGCGCGTGGACGCCGTCACGAGCCCCAGACGGACGCCGTTTCGGCGGAGTTGGCGCAGTGCGCCCCGGGCCCAGGGGAGTGCCCTCGGCCGCATGCGCCCCATCTCCTCCGCCCAGCGCGCCGCCGTTCGGTCCCACAGGTGCTCGGGCACGCCCAACTCCCGATAGCCGCGGCGCCAGTCCGGCGAGTGCCTCTCGCGGAACCAGCTGCGGCTCATCGTGATGCCCAGCTCGCCGAGCACCGTGACGTTCGCCCGGTAGATCAGCGGCAGGGTATCGACGATGGTCCCGTCCCAGTCGAAGACAACCGCGGCGGGGAGACGGGCGGGGAGCGCGGATCCTGGGCGGGCAGGAGCTGCGTCCCCGCTGCCGCGGTTCGTGCGGATGGGCGCGCTCATGCCGCCCCTCCCGCGAGCAGTCCGGCGGCGACCGCGCCAACCCCGAACGCACCGATCACGAGCGACGCCGTGACGTTCAGCCCACGGACCACCGGCGGTGTCATGCGCGCCCGCAGCCCGGCCACGAGCGAGGTGAGCAGCAGCCACCAGGCCGCGGATCCGCTCGCCACACCCGCCGTCACAAGCGCGGCTCCCGTCGGTCCGCCTGTGCCGGCGCCGATGCTCGCGAACAGCGCGGTGAACGAGAGGATCGTCGCCGGGTTCGTCAGCGTCAGGGCAACCATCGTCGCCCACGCCCCGAGCCAGCCCGCGAGACCCGAGGCGGCCCCCGGGTCCTCCGCGGCCCGCTGGTCCACCGCGGCGGTCGTCCGCGGGTCCACCGGCGCGCCAGCCGGCTGTGCGCCCTGGTCGGTCGCGGCCCCCAGCAGGGAGCGGAGCCCTCGCGCCGCCAGCACGATCAGCACGGCCCCGCCCGCGATGCCCAGCACTCGGTCGAGGCCCACGAGCACGGTGGTGAGTGCCGTGAGCCCGAAGGCGGCCACCGCGGCGTACATCCCGTCAGCGGTGGCGACGCCCAGCCCGGACACGAGACCGCGGGCCCAGCCACGCTCGATCGTGCGTCGAATCACCAGCAGGCCCACGGGGCCGAGCGCGAACGCAACGAAGAACCCGATCGCGAGCCCGCGCAGGAACAGCCCGAGGTGCATGCCGCCCGAAGTCGTGCTGGCGTCGGCGGCTAGCCGGTGCCGACCTGGAGGACGCCGTTGACCGGTGGGTAGTTCGAGTAGTACCGCTTGGTCCAGTGCACCGTGCCGTGGTCCTTGATCGTCACGGTGACCCACACCTTGTAGCCGTTCACCGGGGTGTTCACTCGATACGACCACCCCACGGGATGCGTCGGATCATTCACGACCGTGTCAATCGCCTTCGCGGTGGGCTGGATGACCCGGTTGGTGATCTCGGTGGTTCGGCCGTTCGGCACGCTCCAGATCCTGAACGTCAGCCATCGCTTGCCGCCGCCGGCGTTGCTGATGATCCGCTGGATCAGGATGGGGTAGGCGGTGTCGTTGCTGAAGCTCATCGTCTGCTTGGCCGTGCCCACGATCCACACGGTGGCGTCCAGACCCGCGGGGTACCGGTCAATGAACTCGTTGTGGTTCTGCCTGGCGCCCGGACGCATCCCAGCCATCAGGGCTGCATTGAACAGGGTGGTGGACGTCGTGCAGATGCCGCCGCCGAACGCCCCGGTGACGGTGATCTTCCCCCCCTCGATCGCGTTGCCCGGCCCGACACCTGGGATCTTCCGGAGGTCACCGACGACCTTCCAGAAGTCGAAGGTGCCACCGGCGGGCACGACCGTGCCGTTGATCTTGGTTGCCGGAGCCTCGATGTTCCCGCCCCAGTAGTTGTTGATGAGGACCCAGTAGTAGATGCGGTACGAGCTGATGGGGATCATCCTGGCGGCGAAGTCGTTGGCCTGGGTCGTCGACAGCTTCGGCTGGACCGCGTTGACCACCGCGGCCAGCGGCTCGATAGCGGTGCCGGCCTGCCGCGCTGCCATCTGGCTGACGATCGCGGCCGTCATGCCGGACACGTCGAGCGTTCGACCCTCGCGGCTCTGACCGCTGGCCACCACCTTGTTGCCCACTAGTTTGAGCTGTGCTTCCTGCACGGTCTGGTCGACTTGCTGGGCGAGGCCCGCGACCAGAGGTTCGAGACCACTCGCGTTGAACACCGGGGTGACGCTCCCGTCCTGGCCGACGGTGAAGCTGATCAGGGGCTGAAGGCTCGCGCTGCCGATCGTCCAGGTGTCCGGGTCGCGGGCGATGACCAGGTCCGCGGCCATCCGATCTGCCGCTGCCTTCGCGGCGTCTTCGGTGGCGGTGGCCACCTTCGGCTGGACCGTCGCGACGGGTACGTCGAGCGTGATCTCCGCTGGGGCGTCGAGCGCGGAGAGCCGCCGGTCGAGTTCCACGAGCAGCGCCGCCTTGTCGACGGCCCGACCATCCTTGGCGGCCGTGACGCTGAACGTGCCACCCGCTCCGGCGGCGATCGAGGCGTCGGACGCGGCCTGGTCGATCCCTGCCGCGAGCGCGTCCACCGCGGCGACGACCTTGGCGCGGTCGTAGGTCACGGCCGGCGCGAGCGTGATGCCGTGGATCGCGGCCTGCGGACCGCCGATGAGATCCGCCAGCGGCTCGCCCTGGCGACCGGCGCCGAGCGCGGCGTTGAGCAGGCCTGCGATGTCGGGCCCCCGGCCGATGTCGCCGAACGAGAGGGTGGTCTGGCCGTTCGGCCCGTTCAGCACAACCTTCCCGCTGCCCAGGGGTCCCAGGGCGTTCGCGATGGCCGCCTGCGCCTCGTCGCGGGTCAGGCCCGAGAGGTCGAGGCTGCCGAGGCGCACGCCGGGGAGGACGCGGCCGTCGTACTGCTGGCCCCAGGCGTAGAGCGCGCCGGCGCCGATCGCCCCGACGAGGGCGACACCGAACACGAAGGCGAACGCGAAGCGCAGGAGCAGCGAGCGGCCGCGGTGCGATGACGGCGGCGGCGCGGCGGCGCTGGGCGGCGCGACAGGGAGTGCGCCGTGAACGGCCGCGAGGTCGGGCCCCCCGGCAGGGCGGTCGACGTCGGGCGCGACGGCCGCCGGCTGCGCGATGGCCGTCGGCTCCGCAGCAACTGCCGCCGGCTGCGCGACGGCCGTCGGCTCGGGCCCGGCCGCCGGAGCGGGTGCGCCAGCGGGGACCACCTCCGGGAGCACAACGGCGGCGGTCGCTGTGGCGGCGTCGATACCGGCTCCGTCCACCGGCACGGGCCGGGGCGCGGCCACGAGCGCCGCGAGCTCAGGGTCGCCAACGGGCGTCGGCCGCTTGGGGCTCACCAGCGCAGCCAGCTCGGGGTCGCCCACGGGTTCCTGCAAGGCGGTCGCCGCCATGCTCCCGTCGCCCGCCGGGGCAGCGGCTCCTGGCGTCGGGGCTGCGGCGGCCTCGTCGGTCGCGGGGTCGGGCAAGTCGGTCATTGGTAGCTCATGCGCGGGTCGCCGAAGCCGGGCGGTGTCCCCGTAGCCGAGCCATCTTCGCGCGATCCCGCGAATCTGTCATGGGACGAGCGTCTCGCCCGGCCCGCGTGGGACGCTCGAGCGAGGCTAGGGGTTGCGCGGCAGGACGACGACCCGACGGTTCGGCTCCTCGCCGATCGACTGCGTCGACACCCCGGGGTTGTCCCGGAGGGCGATGTGGATCCAGCGGCGCTCCAGGGCCGGCATCGGCTCGAGTTGGAGCATCTTCCCGGTCTCGACCACCCGCTCGGCGGCCCGGGTGGCGAGGTCCACGAGCTGGCGCTCGCGGCGCCCGCGGTAGTCCTCGACGTCCACGAGCACACGGGTCCACTGCCCCGTGCGGCGCGACAGCATGAGGTTGACCAGGTGCTGGAGCGCGGAGAGCCGCTCGCCCTTGCGCCCGATCAGGGATCCGAGGGCCTCGCGGTCGCCACCGTCGCCCACGACGTTGAGCCGACTGGTCTCACCCTCGCGGATCTCCACCGACACGCCCTGGAAGCCGAGGTGGCCCATCAGGGTCTCGAGGATCTCCTTGCCCGCCTCGAGCGCCTCGGGCGACGCCTCGGCGGCCTCGAGCTCGGCCCGCTCCATGGCGAGAGAGCCGCGGGCGCTCGTCACGGCGGCGACCTCGGCGGCGGACAGCTCGGAGCCGCCCCGGGCGTGCTCGCCGGCCGGCCGGTCATGGCCTCGATTCCGATCCTGCGATCGGGCAGGACCGCGGTCGTCGCGGCGGGGCCCGCGGTCGCGGTCGCCGAAGGCGGGCCGACCCCGATCGCCGCCCGCGGCCGGTCGCTCGGCGAACGGCCGGTCCTCGCGGCGCGGCCCGCGGTCACCACCGTCCTCGGTGCGCGGCCCGCGGTCCTCGGTGCGCGGGGCCCGGTCCTCGGTGCGCGGCCCACGGTCGCGGTCGCCGAAGCCGCGGCCCCGGTCGCGGTCCCGATCCCCGAAGGGCCGGTCCTCGCGCGGGCGGGGCGCGGGCAGGGGGGCCGCCTCGGCCGCCTCGCGCTTGGGGGCAGAGCCGCCGAGCGCGCTGCGGGGCGCCGCCACGATGCGGGCGGGCTCAGCGCCCATGCCCAGCACGCCGCGGCTGCCGGGCGTGAGGATCTCGAAGTCGAGGTCGCCGAGACCGACTCCGAACTGGTCGCAGGCTGCCTTGATGGCCTCCTCGACCGACTTGCCGGTGAACTCCTGGTACTCGCTCATGTCAGCGTCGTCTCCCTCGTCGCCCGCTCTTGGAGCGGTTGGGGTTGGGCCGGATGGTCGACCGGGCGGACAGGTCCCGGTCAACGATCTTCGAGCGCTCCGCCGCGCCCGTCGTCGTGCCTTTGGTGGGCTCGGGCAGGGTCACGTGGTAGCGCGGGCGGTAGTCCTGCGCGAACCGGGGCGTCCAGCCGAACAGCGGGAACATCCCGCCGAAGCCGAGCACCAGGAACTGCTGCCCGATGGAGATCGCGGAGCTCGCGATCCAGTAGAGCATCAAGCCGGCCGGCACCACGCCGCCGTACAGGATGGAGATGAACGGCAGGAAGTAGGCCATCTGCCGCTGGGTCTTGACCTGCGCGTCGTCCGCCGTGCGCGGGTCGATCGGCGGCAGCATCTGGCGCGACGAGAGCAGCTGCACCAGCGACGAGATGATCGCCAGGATGCTCAGGCCGAAGCCGGCGATGAACAGGCCCGTGGTGATCGGCTCGGGGATGCCCCAGTTGATGCCGAACTCGGTCGCGTTGAGGCAGGGGTTCGTCACGTAGCCGTGCGTGGCGTTGAACACCGGTCCGGTCGCCGCGCTCGGGCAGCTGATCCCCAGGATCTGGCCGAAGTCGATGGGGCCGACCCTCAGCATCGCCGTGATGTCGTAGTTGGTCAGGCCCTGGCTGAACACCGAGTACATCGGGATCAGGAGGCCCATCGTCGCCAGCATCGGCAGGCAGCCGCCCGCCGGGTTCACGCCCCGCTGCTTGTAGAACTCCTGGACGGCAGCCTGCTGCTTCACGCGGTCGCCCTTGTACTTGCGCTGGATCTCCTTGACCTCGGGCTGCAGCAGCTGGGTCATCCGCGAGCTCACGAGCTGCTTGCGCGTGATAGGGGTCGTGACCGCCTTGAGCAGCACGGTCAACAGCAGGATCGCGACCAGCATGTTGCCGCTCAGCCGGTAGAGCACGACCAGCGAGATGAACAGCAGCTGGAAGATCGGCGTGAACAGCGTCGCCAACAGGTCGAACGGGTTGGCGGTGACGTGAGCCGGCTCGAGGGGCGCCTGGGAGTGGATGGGCGAGGCCACCGCGCCGGAGCCGGAGGCGCCGGCGCCGCTGCCCGAGGGAACGCAGGCCGCGACGATCAGGGCGAGCGCGACGAGCAGAAGCAGAGGCGCCAGCCGGACGAGGAGGTTCTGGAGGCGGGTCACGCGGTCGTTCTCGTATCCGTTAGGGGACCGGGTCATAGCCGCCCGGGTTCCAGGGATGGCATCGGCCGATGCGCTTGGCGCCCAGCCAGCTGCCTCGCAGCAGCCCGTGCTTGACGATGGCCTGTTCGGTGTAGCGCGAGCACGTGGGTTCGAAGCGGCAGCTCGCGGGCAGCCACGCGAACACGACCCGGTACAGGCGGATGAGCCGCGTTCCTACCCAGACCCCTGCTCGACTCACGAATCAGACTGACCTCCGAGCACGCCTCCCGAACGGAGGACCCGCCGCAACGCCCCGACCAACGCGGTCTGGTCGGCTTGGACAAGCGCCGGCCTGGCGATGATGAGGACGTCCCAGCCGGGCTGGAACGAGGGCGCCATCGCCCTGAGCTCCTCTCGGATTCGGCGTCGGACCCGGTTCCGGATGACGGCTCCCCCGAGCCGCTTGCCGGTGGCGAATCCGAACCTGGTCTGGTCAAGGTCCGTCCGCACGAAGCGCCCGACGAGCAGTGGGTGCGTCTTGGCAACGCCCCTCTCCGCCAGCCTGGCGAAATCGCCCGGGCGAGAGAGCATGACGAGCCGCAGCGAGTTGTGACTGCGCCCGTCGGCGGTCAGGCCGAGAGCAGCTTCCGGCCCCTCGCCCGCCGCTGCGCGAGGACGCGCCGGCCGCCCGCCGTCTTCATGCGGGCGCGGAATCCGTGCTCCTTTGCGCGATGGCGCTTCTTGGGCTGAAACGTCGGCTTGCCCATCGGGACTGTCCGTGATCCTCTCCATCAGCCTTGGGACCCGGATGCTCCGACCCCTAGAGGCACGCAAACGCGCCGAGCGCCCGAAAGCGCGACGGCGCGTGTTCGTCGGTGGGATGATAGGCCGCACGGCGAGGGGGTGTCAAACACGTGCGGGCTGGCTTCCGGTCTGCCTTGGATCGCCCTGCAGAACGGCCCCCAGCCGCTTGCGCGTCGTCGTCTTGATACCCCTGGGGAGTATATCGGAATCGCCTTGCAGGGCCTCGGGGGGCGGTGTATTGTTCCCCAGCCTCAGGCCGCCGGGAGGCCGCTACGGGGGGTCCGCGAGGGTCCCGCGCCGGTCGGCCTCACGCTCATCGGCGACTTGGGAGCGCGGACGCCGCGGTCCTCCGACGGCTGCTTTCCAGGCCCGGGCCCCGCATCCGGCGGTACCCACTGACGCATCGGCTTACAGGGACGACGATCGCAGGATGGACGCGAAGCAGGTCTGGCGCGCGGCCCTCGGGGAGCTGCAGGTGTCATTGTCGCCTGCGAACTTCGAGACTTGGCTCCGCGACACCCAGCTCGTCGAGGTGGACGAGCAGCGGTTCCGGATCGCGGTCCCCAATGCGTTCGCCAAGGACTGGCTCGAGGGCCGGTACCGCTCGCTGATCTCGCAGACGCTGGCCCGGGTCGTGGGCTACAGCGTGCAGGTCGACTTCGTCGTCACTGGGGGCGAGGCCATCGCCGAGCAGGCGGCCTCCATCGCCTCCCAGCCAGTCCGCGTCGAGCCCACCCGCGTGGGCGCGCCCGAGGGCGCGGCTGCGGGAGCCTCAAACCTCAACTCCCGCTACACGTTCGGCAACTTCATCGTCGGGTCGGCCAACCGCCTCGCGCACGCCGCGGCCCTCTCGGTCGCCGAGCGGCCCGGCCACGCGTACAACCCGCTGTTCCTGTACGGCGGCGTCGGCCTGGGCAAGACCCACCTGATGCACTCGATCGGGAACGCGGTCGCGGCCAAGTTCCCGCGCAAGCGCGTGGTCTACGCCACCAGCGAGAAGTTCACCAACGAGTTCATCACCTCGATCCAGCAGGGCAAGATCGATGAGTTCCGGGCCCGCTACCGCCGGATCGACCTCCTCCTGATCGACGACATCCAGTTCATCGCCGACAAGGAGCGGACGCAGGAGGAGTTCTTCCACACGTTCAACGCGATCCACGAGGACGGCAAGCAGATCGTGCTGTCCTCGGACCGGCCGCCCAAGGCCATCCTCACGCTCGAGGAGCGGCTCCGCAGCCGCTTCGAGTGGGGGCTGATCGCGGACCTGACCGTGCCGGACCTCGAGACCCGCATCGCCATCCTGCGCGCGAAGGCCGAGGAGCAGGGCACGCCCATCGGGTCGGACGTGATCGAGTTCGTCGCCCGCAAGGTGGTGTCCAACGTGCGCGAGCTCGAGGGCGCCCTCAACCGCATCGTCGCGTACGCCTCGATGGGGGCGATGCCGATCTCGATCGAGCTGGCCCAGGCCGTGCTCTCGAACGTGCTGTACAACCCCAAGAAGCGTCAGGTCACGCCCGAGCGGATCGCCAAGGCGGTCTCGGACTACTACGGCGTGGCCATGGACGTGTTGCGCGGCCAGAAGCGCGAGAAGAGCATCGTCATGCCCCGCCAGATCGCGATGTTCCTGATGCGCGAGGAGACGGACGTCTCGCTCCTGCGGATCGGCGCGGAACTGGGCGGTCGCGACCACAGCACGGTGCTCCACGCGTGCGACAAGATCAACCGCGAGATCCAGGTCAACGACGAGCTGCGCCGCGAGGTGGCCGCCGTCCGGGAGCTGATCTACTCCGAGTGACTGGTGCCGCTCCGCGGCACCCGCCGCGCGATGAACCCGGCACTGAACGGCCTCGTCGCACCCGAGAACTGACAGCTATGCCAAGGACGACTGCTCGTCATGGCCTGCCGACCGAGTTCCTGTCACGCAGGCAGAGGACGACTGCCTGACAGCGGAATTGGCCCTGCGGCTGTCCGGCGAGGACGCAGGAGGACGCAGGAGCCCTCCGAGGGGGACGCCCCGTCGTCCTTCGACTACGTGACAGAATCGCCCCAGGGCCGCGGGCGCGGAGCGGCGCGGAGGCCCCCGGGCGGGCGCACCAAGGGCGTGGTCGGTCGACAACCAGTGGACAACCGGCTGGCGCGGTGGACGGGCAGGCCGCGGGCCGGGGACCCGAACCGGGACAACCAGGCGCCCAGCGGAGCCGCGTGGACGAGGGGTGCAGGGACGGGGCACCTGTCCACGCTCGCATCCACCGCCAATCCCCGGGTCCTCCCCGACCGTCCACCTTCGGCGGGGGCGCCGCCAACACCCGTTTCCCGCACGCCGGTGCGGCGCGATCCCCACCGTCCACGGCATGATGATGGTGATGATGGAATGAGAAGATAGGGCACACTTCTACCCAGAGAATCAACGCGGCTCGGCGAGCTGCCTTGCGCCCACCGGGAGTCCGGGTGCACCTCAGACCACGCCTCAGCCGCCGGCCCGACAACAAGCGGAGACAACCCGTGAAACTCTCGGTGATGCAGGAGAACCTGGCGCGCGGCCTCTCGGTCGTGTCGCGGGCGGTCTCGAGCCGAAGCACGCTCCCGGTGCTCGCCAACGTCCTGCTCCGGACTGAGGACGCCGGCCTCAAGCTGACCGCCACCAACCTCGAGATCGGCATCACGTGCTGGATCCCCGGCCGGATCGACACCGAGGGCGCGACCACCATCCCAGCCCGACTCCTCACGGACCTCGTGGGCGCCCTGCCCTCGTCCGAGAAGGTCGACCTCGAGCTCCAGGGGACAGACACGCTGCACATCCGGTGCGGCCGCTTCGCCACCCACGTCAAGGGCATCGACGCGGACGAGTTCCCGACGATCCAGACAGCCGGCGAGCGCCCGACCACGCGGATCAGCCAGAAGATCCTGCGCCGGGCGCTGGCCGAGGTCACATTCGCCGCCGCCAGCGACGAGGCGCGGCCGATTCTCACCGGCGTCCTCGCCAAGTTCGAGGGCGACCGCCTCACGCTCGCCGCGGCCGACAACTACCGGATCGCCGTCCGGACCATCGACATCCTCGACCCGGTCGAGGCCGTATCGGTGGTCATCCCCGCCCGCTCGCTGCACGAGCTCGAGCGCGTCCTCACAGACACGGACGATCCGGTCGAGCTGGTGCTCGCCCAGGCGCGCAATCAGGTCCTGTTCCACCTCGAGGGGATCGACATCGTGTCGCGCCTCATCGACGGCCAGTTCCCCAACTACCAGCAGGTCCTGCCCGCGACCCACGCCAGCCGCGCCGAGTTCGACCGCGAGGAGCTGCTCCGCGCCGTCCGGCCCGCGGCCCTGATCGCAAGCTCGTCCGCGAACATCGTCAAGCTCCAGGTGGGCGGCGAGGGCGCCGGCATCACGGTCACCGCGGCCGCCGAGGTGGGCGACTACACCGGCGACGTCGAGGCGGTGATCGAGGGTGACCAGACGACGATCGCCTTCAACGCCCGCTACCTCAATGACGTGCTGAGCAACGTGGCGGCCGACCGGTTCGCCCTCGAGCTCAACGGGCCCCTGTCGCCGGGCGTGTTCCGGCCTGTGGGCGACGCGGCGTACGTCCACGTCGTGATGCCCGTGCGGACGTCCTCCTGACGGACACGGCCCCGGGCGTCGACCGGGCGTCCCTCGCGGCGCCGATCCTGCGCGGCCTCTCGATCCGCGACCTGCGCGGGTACGCGGCGCTCGACGCCGTCTTCGACTCCGGGCCGCAGCTGGTCCACGGTCCCAACGCCGCCGGCAAGACCAGCCTCCTCGAGGCGATCGTCCTCCTCGCTTGGGGCCGCTCGCATCGCACTGGCGCGGAGGGGGAACTCGTCCGCTGGGGCCAGGAGCTGGCACGCATCGAGGCCCGCGTGGGTCGCCCGGACGCGACGCCTGAGGAGCGCGACGCCATCGAGGTGGCACTGGTGCGGACGGCATCGGGCGGCGCGCGCAAGCGGATCCGTGTCAACGGCGTGGCTCGGCGCGCAGCCGCGCTCGCCGGAACCCTTCGGACGGTCATGTTCGCGCCTGAGGACATGCTGCTGGTGTCGGGCTCGCCGTCGCTCCGACGAGAGGCCCTCGACACCCTGGCTGGCCAGCGCTCGCCGACCTACGAGCGCGACCTGGCGACGTACGGCCGGGCCCTCCAGCAGCGCAACGGGCTGCTGCGCCTCATCCGCGAGGAGCAGGCCACCCGCGCCGAGCTGAGGTTCTGGGACGGGCAGCTGCTCGAGGCGGGAACGGCCGTCCGGGCCGAGCGCCACCGGCTCCTCGCCGCCCTGGCCGAGCCGCTCGCCGCCGCCCACGCGGAGATCGCGCCGGACGAGGCGGCCGCCGGTCGCCTGGAGGTCAGCTACGCGACGAATGCGCCGCAGGAGCCAGGTGAGACCGTGCGCGACGCGCTCTCCCGCCGCTTGGCCGAGACGGCGGAGAAGGAGGTCTGGAACGGCACGACGCTGATCGGGCCGCACCGCGACGACCTCGTGTTCGAGATGGCCGGCCGCCCGCTCGCATCATTCGCGTCGCGGGGGCAGCAGCGCACGGCAATCCTCGCGCTCAAGCTGGCCGAGCTGGACCTGCTGACGGCCCTCGACGGCCAGCCGCCGCTGCTCCTCCTCGACGACGTCTTCAGCGAGCTGGACCCCGATCGGCGGGCGCACTTGGTGCGGCGGATTGCCGCGCTGCCCCAGGCGTTCGTGACGACGACCACGCTCGAGGACATCGATCCCGCGCTGCGCTCCATCGGGACTGCGTGGGCGGTCAGGACGGGCCCTGACGGGACGGCGCTGCTGGAGCGCGGGGGATGAGCCGGATGCGGGCGGACCGCGGCGTGGGGACGGCATGGCCGCGGGTGTGGACGATCTGGCGTCCCGAGACGACGAGGCCAGCCGGGACGGCGCGCCGGCAGACCCCGAAGACGGGGCCGTCGTCGCGGTCAGCGAGGCGGCGCGACCGATGAGCAGCGACGACCGCGACGCCCTCTCTCGCCGTCGGCGCCCGGACCGCATCGGCGACTTGCTCCCGGCAACGGCCCGGCGGTTCGGCCTGGAGGACCAGCTGCGCCTCGCCCGAGCCATCGCAACCTGGGACGTGCTTGTGGCCGAGCGGGTCCCGCCGGCTGTCGGGGCGTGCCGGCTCGTGGCCCTCGAGCCCGACACGGTGGTGGTCGAGGCGGACGAGCCGATCGTGGCCGCCGAGCTCCGGATGCGGGCCATGGAACTGCTCGCTGCCTTCGCCACAGCCCCCGGCGGAACGTCGGCGAGGTTCCTGCGCCTCACCGGCGGGGCGTCGGCAGCACGGGGGTCCGGACCGCTGCGCGTATAATCCGGCACCATTCCGCGGCTTCGGGGAGCCCTCCGCGTCACCCTGCCTCGCCGATGCGCGTCGCTGCTCTTACCGTGGACCGTGATCGATCAGTGAGGCTCGCCACTTGGCCGTCCGTCTCCAGCTGAAGCTCGGCGCCGTCACGGACCAGGATCGGCTGCCGGATTCGCCGGACACCGTCGTGGTGGTCGAGCCGTCCGTCGGGTCCGTGGCCCGGACCAAGGGCAACCTGTACCTGCTGGTCACGTCGCGTGTGCCGGGGGCGAAGGCGCGCGAGGCGACCCGCCTCGTGGCGGAGGCGGTCCGCGACGAGTACTACTACGACGAGTCGGCGGGCATCCGCCAGTGCCTCGTCAAGGTCCTGGGATCGGCCAACAAGAAGCTCACCCACCAGCGCGACCGGCTTGGCCTCGGCAGCTCGACCGACGGCAATGGCCCTATCGGCGTGGCGGTGGCCGTGGTCCGCGGCCGGGAGATGTACGTCGCCACGGTGGGGCCCGCCGAGGCCTACCTCATCCGCCAGGCGCGCCTGTCCACGCTCCCAGACCCCAACGCCGAGCGCGGGCTGCCCGCCAGCGAGCTCGTCCCCGAGGTCTGGCGCGGCGAGCTCGCGGTGGGTGACGCCCTGTGCCTCATCTCCGCCAACCTCATGGCCCGTGTGGGGACCGACACGCTCAAGGACGCGCTCGTCACCCTCCACCCGCAGTCGGCCGTGGAACACGTCCATGCGCGGTTCGCGGCCTCGGACGGGAGGGGCAGCGACGGCGCGATCGCCTTCGAGGCCACCGAGGTGGGCGCGACGTTCAAGCAGAAGACCCTGGTCCCGGTCCACCCGGCCGAGCCGCTGGCCGGGACGCCGGACAAGGGGCCGATCCCGATCGCGGACTCGGTGGCCGCGGGCGCGGCAGCCGTGGGCGACGGGGCGGCGAGGGCGCGGACCGCCGCCGGCAACCGGTTCCAGCAGCTCGTCTGGCGGATCCAGGACGTCCTCCCGGTGCGCACGCCGCAGTCACGCCGGGTCAGCGCCACGTCCGCGAGGCTCCGGACCCAGCAGCGGGCGGCCGTCGCCTTCCTCGCGATCGTCGGCGTGGCTGCCGTGCTGATCGCCGCGATGTACTTCCTGGGCGACGCGAAGCCCAAGCCGGGCGTGACGATCCCGTCGGCCGCGGCAGCCCAACAGGCCTTCGACGCCGCGACCCAGGCCCTCGACAAGCTCAATGGCTCCGGCCAGGACCTCATCAAGAACGACCCGACCCAGGCGCTCCAGCTGCTCCAGACCGCGAATGAGCAGCTCACGAAGGCGGAGCAAGGCGGCTACCCGGCCAACCTCACCGCGCCCCTTCGGGCCGAGATCAACGCCGGCCTCGACGCCCTCTACGCCGTGGTCCACGTCGCGTCCGCCCCCTCGTTCACGTTCCCCGCCAACACGGGCGCGGTCCACCTCACCACAGTGGTCCGCGGCAACGACGGAGCCCCCTACGTGCTGGACACTGGCACCGGGACCGTCTGGCGGATCGACCTTGCGAAGAAGCAGGCCTCGGCCATCTACAAGACGGGCCAGTCGACGCCCTCAGGCAAGCTCGGCGACCCGAAGTTCCTCACCGTGGGCAGCCACGACATCCTGATCCTGGACGCGAAGAACATCCTCTGGCGCTGGCGGCCCATCGGCACGGCGGGCAAGGGCACGCTGGTCAAGGTGAACATCACGGGCTCCACCACGTGGGGCACGGACGTCAAGGTGATCGGCACCTTCGTGTCCAACTTCTCGCAGGCGTTCTACCTCCTGTACATCGTGGAGCCGTCCCAGCAGAACATCATGAAGTACGCGCCCAACAGCGACGGCTCGGGCTACACGACGGACCCGGTCGCGCGCCTGCCGGCCTCGAGGGACGTGAGCGGGATCACCTCGCTCCTGATCGACGGCGACATCTACGCCACCGAGAACGGGGCGGTCGAGCGCCTCATCCCGACCAGTGGCTGGAAGCCCGCGGACCTGCCCGACACCGATCTCCGGCCCACCTCCAACTTCACCCAGCTCGTGTCGCCCAACCTGCCCGACGGCTCCTACTCCAAGGGCACGGGCACCCTCTACGCCTGGGACGCCACGAACCGCCGGGTGGTGGCCTTCGCCAAGAACGGCGGGCAAGTACGTGGCGCAGTACGTGCCGGTGGCGAGTGGCGTGGACTGGACGGACTTCCAGGGTTTCGACGTCCTCCCTGCGCCCGGGCCCGACGTGCCGCCGACGATGTGGTGGGTCTCGGGGAACGCCTTCTACACGGCACCCCTGAGCGAAGCGCAGCCGACGCCCACCGCGTCGCCGTCACCGTCGGTCTCGCCGTCGCCGTCGCACTCCACGAAGCCCACCAAGACGCCGAAGCCCACCAAGACGCCGAAGCCGACCACGACGCCGCGTCCGTCACCGAAGCCGTCCTGATCCCCCGACCCGGGCCGTGATCCCCCTCCGCGACGCCAACCCGCGCCGTCGCCAGGCCGTCGTCACGCTGGCGCTCATTGCAGCCTGCTTCGCTGTGTTCGCCGGGGAGCTGTGGCTGGTGACTGCCAGTGGCGATCGCGCCCTGGAGGACCTCGCCCAGAGTTGGGGCCTCGTGCCCAGGGACGTGGTGGGCGCGGTCAAGGCGGGCGACGTGCTCTCCCAGCCCGTGTTCGCTGTGTTCACGAGCATGTTCCTCCACGGCGGCTGGGCCCACATCCTGGGCAACATGCTGTTCCTGTGGATCTTCGGCGGCCGCGTGGAGGACCGTTTCGGCCATGTCGGGTTCCTCGCCCTCTACCTCGTCGGCGGTGTCGCGGCGGCGGTCGGGCAGACCCTGGAGAACCCGGCCTCGGACCTGCCGATGATCGGCGCGTCGGGGGCGATCTCGGCGGTGCTCGGCGCCTACCTGGTCCTCTACCCACGGGCGCGGATCCAGTCGCTGGTGTTCCTTGGCTTCTTCTACCAGTTGATCGCGGTCCCGGCGGCCATCCTGCTCGGCTACTGGTTCCTGGTGCAGGTGATCGATGGCGTGGCCGCCCTGGGCTCGACCGACCTCACGGGTGGCGTCGCGGTCTACGCCCACATCGCGGGGTTCGTCACCGGGGCCGTCCTTGCCCTCCCCCTTCGCCTTCGGCGATCGGTGGGATAATCGGCCCATGGCCGAGAACCGCGACGACGCGCTCGAGATGATCGTCGAGAGCGTGCGGGTCCAGATGTCAACGGGCCGCCACGTGCTGCTGCTCAAGGAGGTCGGCTACGGCCGGATCCTGCCGATCTGGATCGGGCCGTGGGAGGCGAGCGCCATCGCGATGCGGCTCCAGGGGGTGACGCCGGAGCGGCCGCTCACCCACGACCTGCTCGGGTCGGTGATCACCGAGCTCGGCGGGCGTGTCGAGCGGATCGTCATCGTGTCGCTTGCCGACGAGACGTTCCACGCCCGGCTGGAGATCGCCACCGCCGACGCCCGTCACGACGTGGACGCCCGCCCTTCGGACGCCATCGCGCTCGCGGTGCGCCTGGAGGTGCCGATCTTCGCGGCGCCCGACGTCCTGGACACGGCGGCGAAGCTCGTCGACCTCGAGGCGGACGACGACGAGGCGACGTCCCGAGGCGAGGGCCGAGCGTCGGCCTCGCAAGTGGAGGGGCGGGCGGCGCCCCAAGAGACCGTGGGGGGCGCCGTCGACGCGTCATCGCTCGCGATCTTCCGCGACTTCATCAACTCGCTGGACCCCGAGGACAAGGGCGGCGGCGCGGGCGGCAAGGGCAACTCCTGACGGGGTTCCGGTCCGGGCCTCGCGGGGAGGCGCTCGCGCCCGTCCGTGGCACCGGCCGCGACGCCGAGGCGCGCCGGCCTCATGGAGAGTGCGCGCATGGGTGACGTGAACTGGTTCGACGAGGATGTCGCGGCCGCGTACGACGACGATGCAGCGTCGATCTCGGGGCTGGCCGCGCTCGCGCCGATGCTCGACGTGCTCGAGGGTCTGGCTGTGGGCGGGCCGGCGCTTGAGTTCGCGATCGGGACCGGGCGCGTGGCATTGCCGCTGGCCGCACGCGGCGTGCCGGTGAGCGGGATCGAGTTCTCACCGCAGATGGTCACTCGTCTCCGCGCGAAGCCGGGAGGTGACGAGGCGTCGCTGCCCGTCGTGCTCGGGGACATGGCCAACGTTCTGGCACCTGGGGCCGGCAAATTCCGGCTCGTCTACCTCGTGTTCAACACGGTGATGAACCTCACGACACAGGACGCCCAGGTCGAGTGCTTCCGCAACGCCGCCGCCCACCTCGCGCCCGGCGGCCGGTTCCTCGTGGAGGTCGGCGTTCCTGCGCTCCGGCGACTGCCACCCGGGGAGCGCTTCGTCCTGTTCGACGTGAGCGAGCGCCACGTCGGGATCGACGAGTACGACGTCGCCACGCAGCGCATGTGGTCGCACCACACGACGTTCGAGCCGGACGGGCGCACCCGGCGGACATCGCCGCCCTTCCGATACGCGTGGCCTGCGGAGCTCGATCTGATGGCGCGACTCGCGGGCATGCGGCTGGTGGACCGATGGGCTGGTTGGGACCGCTCCCCGTTCACCAGCGAGAGCGGCGCCCACGTCTCGATCTGGGAGATGCCGGGCGCCTGACCGGGATGGTGCCGAACCCGTGGCGTTGACGGGTGGCGCTGGCCGGTGCGACGCGGACTACTCGCCCAGGATCGGCCGCCCGCGTCGCATCGCCTTGTCCCGGTTCGCCCAGAGGCGAAGGCGCAGGAGCCAGAAGTCCTTCATGGCGCGCCAGATCACGGACGGCTTCGCGCCCGTGGGCGACCCCGCCACGCGTGGGTAGTGCGGCACGCCCACCTCGGCGATCGACCGCCCCGCCCGGCGGATCCGGTTGAGCAGCTCGGCCGAGAAGAAGGCGCCGCCCGACTCGACGCGCACGCCCTCGAGTGCGGCGCGTTGGAACAGCTTGCAGGCGCAGTCGACGTCGGTCACGCGCAGCCCGAAGAAGATTCGATTCGCGAGCTTGTAGGTCCTGGCGTACAGGACGCGGACGAGCGGGTCGGCGCGCTTGATCCGGTATCCCACCACGATGTCGGGGTTGTCCGCCTGGGCCATCCGCGCCGTCAGCCGTCCGATGTCGGCGACCCGGAACTGGCGGTCGCCGTCGGTGAACGCGAGCAGCTCGTATCGCGACGCCTCGAACCCCGCCCGGAGCGCGCCGCCGTACCCGCGGTTCGGCCGCAGGTGGACCGCCCGCACGACGTCGGGGTGCTCCGACGCCAGCCGCTCGGCGATCTCGCCAGTCCGGTCCCTCGATCCGTCGTCCACCGCGATGATCTCGAACGTCTCGGCCAGTTCGGGCAGGGCGTCGAGCGCCTCATCGACGAGGGCCTCGATGTTCGCCTCCTCGTTGTGCGCCGGGAAGAAGTACGAGAGGCGCGGCACGCGGGCCGGGACGGCGCCGGGTGCGGCAGCGGTGATCATGGTGTGGTCCCCAAGCGGCCCGTGACGAGGAAGAGATTACCGGGGCGACTGACGGGCTGGATCGCATATCGCTGCGCGAGATTCTGGATGTCCCAACCTGACTCTCGGATTACGTAGACCGGCCGGGAGCCCAGGTAGGCGTCAATCAGGTCGGTCACGGAGCCCAGGTGGTCCCAGACGCGATTGCTGTCGTCGATGATGAGCAGATCCGGCCGCCGGTGCTCCACATCGCGGCCGTACCACATCGGCGTGGAGTAGCTCCACCACGAGATCACCACGGCGTTGGCGCTCATGGCGTCGAAGGCCTGGTCGAGCCACTCCCCCGCCCCCGACCCGCCGGACTGATCGGCGGCCGTCCAGCGGGCGCCCAACCCGAGCCCCGTGGGCACGAGCAGCGCGGCCGCGAACGCGAGCGCGACGGCCAGGGACACGGCGATCCGGCGTCGCCCGGGGACGGCGACGGTGGGCTCGACGTCGAGGTCATCGCGGTTGCCGGGGTCATCGTGGTCTGCGTGCCCGGCTTGTGCGCCGGAGCGGTGCAGGATCGCCTGGGCCACCACGGCCGGGAGGATCGCCAGCCACGTCCACACGAAGAACGCCGGCCCGAGGTAGTAGCGGGTGATGTCGGCATTTTCGTACGAGCCCGCGAAGACCACCGTGACGAGCACGGCCGAGCCCGAGAACAGCGCGTACTTGGGCTGCTTCATCGCGGTCACGATCAGCCCCACCGGAACGAGCACGAGGAGCGGCCCGTACTGGTCCGTCGCCAGGCTGACCAGCGCCCCGAGCTTGCCGGGCAGGTCCGAGAGCATGTTGACGTCGCCCGTGAACTGCTTGGCGAGGACGATCTCCCAGAAGCCTCCCCAGGTCTCCGGGTGGCCGTACACGAGCGGGGCGCGGAGCAGGCCGGCGCGGATCGGCAGCTCGAGGTACAGCAACGCCGCCACGCCCACCGCGGTCCCCACCGCGGCCACGATCAGCTTCGGCCGGGACAGCACCCCCGGCTCCACGGCCACGACGAACAGCACGATCGACGGCACGAGGAGGAGCGCCAGGCCATGGTTCGCGGCCGCCACCCCGTAGACCGCGGCGGCGAGCACGATGGCCCGGTCGCCGCGCCGTCGATACCCGGCGTCGCCTGGGTGGTCGCGTCGGCCGTCAACGAGCGCCTTCCAGCGCAGGAGCGCGAGCGTCAGGGCCACGACGAGCGCGATATGCAGCGCGTGGGCGTCCGCGGCGCTCGAAATGTGCCAGACGACGGGCGTGAGGGCGAAGCCGATGCCGGCCGCGACCGCGATCGGCAGCGGGACCTCGACGCGGCGCGCGACGAGGACCGTTCCGCCCGCTGCGACGGCGGCGCAGGTGGCCGCCATGAGGTTCATCAGGAATGCTGGCTGGCCGAGGGGCGCGGCCACGATGGAGAAGAGCCAGCCGATGACGACGAACGCGGGGAAGCCGGTCGGGTGCATCGTGCCCAGCAGCGGCAGGACCGTCTGGGCCTCGGCGGTGTCCCAGTAGCCGAGCCCCGGCAGCAGCGTCGTCCGGTACACCGCCAGGGCGCCAAGAGCGACGAGCACCGCGGCGAGGGGCGCGAGGTCAGCCGGGACCCGGCCTGCCTCGTCGGGCGGGGTCACCGCCTCGGCGCTACCAGCCAAGCGTCTGCCCCCACGCCACGCCCCACAGGTTGACGGCCAGGCCGGCGACCAGCAGCCCGTAGGCCGCCACCCGGGGCCGCCCGTCGGCGCGCGCCGCGCCAAGCGCCACCAGCGGCAGGAGGAACGGCATGAAGTCGAGCGAGAACCGGTAGCCCCACTGCACCCAGCCCTGGCTGAAGTGGGCGAGATTGAACAGCCCGATGATCACCACGGCACCCGTCGCGCCCACCTTGAGCCTCGCCGACAACGGGCGGCGGAACGCGAGCAGCGCCAGGAGCAGCCCGGGCGCCGAGAGCAGGATGCTCGTGCCGACGTCCACGGGCATCGCCAGCGGGCAGGCCGGGTCGAGCAGCGAGCGCTGCGTCGTGGGCGGGACGCACAGCGACACCGGCTCGTCGAAGCCCAAGGTGTCGGGCTTGATGTCGGGCGCGACCGCGGGCAGCGAGCCGAACATGATCAGCAGGTTCTGCGGAATGTAGCGGACGTCCTCGATGGACCAGTCGGGGTGGTAGCCCAGCGTCGGGTACCCGTTGGCCTCGAGCTGATACTGGTACTCGTAGCCCGGGTTGATCGGCGAGCCCGTGGCGATAAAGGTGAAGCCCACGAGCGCGGCCACCGGCAGGAACGCGCCCACGCCGGTCGAGACCGTCCGCCGCAGCCGTGTGGCCCCGCCCCCCACGAAGATGAACCAGGGCGCTGCGAAGACCAGCGGCAACCGGGCGGTGGCGCTCAGGCCCAGGAGCAGCCCGGCCAGGATCTGCGAGCGGTCCAGCGGCCAGATGCTGGCCCAGAGGCGTCGGAGGTAGGCATCGTCCGGAACGCGCGCGTCGAGCTCGTCGGCGACGTGGTGGTCCTCCTCGGCGACTGTCTCGTCGGCGGCGCGCCGGTCGTGGCGGAGCGTCACGCCCACGGCGAGCATCGCAAGGCTGAGCGCCACGAGGTGCGCCAGGTACCACGTCGTGCCCGTGGCCGAGGCCCACCACCAGGCCGTGCCGGTGGCGAAGATGATCGTCACGACCGTCCGCGTGGAGAGGCGCAACTGCAGCCCGCCCAGCATCCACCACGTCGCCAGGACGCCCAGCGCGCCCAGCCAGATGGCGATGGTCGCCTCGTCGGTCAACAGCCCGAACAGCGCGACGAACGGCATCAGCACCACGGCCGGCAGCGGCGGGAACGGGAGGAGCGCGCGCCCGATGTCCTGGCCCGACGCGTCCTTGAGCGGGAAGACGTCCTGGTAGTAGGCGTTGTCGGGGACACCGGGGTAGGCGACGCCGGTCACCTGGTTGACCCCGTTCTGGATCGGGTACGGAAACCACGCCCGCCCGTGCAGGAAGGCGTCGGCCTGCCACACGAAGTGGACGTACTGGTTGTAGCGCTCCGGGTGGGACAGCCAGTACACGGCGAACGCGGCCGCGGCCAACAGCAGCCCGACGCCGGCGGCCATCAGCCGCGCGCGGGAACCGCTGACAGGCGGGGCCGTCAGGGGGCCCTCGGCTATACTCCGATCCACTTTCAACGCTCGCTAGGAGGGTCCCGTGACCGCTTCCGGCTCGGGCGTGCCCGGCCGGGGGAGCACGACGGACGATACCCCCCGACGAGGCATCGGCCGCGAGATCGCCGCGATCCTTGTGATCGGGCTCGTCGCCCGGCTGATCTTGGCATATCTCCTGCCTGGTTCCGGGTTCGCCAACGACCTCGCCAGCTTTCGCGGCTGGGCAAGCGACCTGGCGACGAACGGCCTCTGGGGCTTCTACGCGCGGCCGGGGTTCCACGACTACACGCCGGGCTACCTGTACGCCCTGTGGCTCGTGGGCGTCGTCGGGAACCTCCTGGGCGGCATCGGCGACCTCATCAAGATCCCCGCGATCCTCGCCGACCTCGCGATCGGCTGGCTCGTCTACGACATGGCCCAGGAGCTGGGCGTCTCGCGGCGCTCCGCGCTGATCGCCGCCGCCGTCGCGGTGTTCAACCCGGTCTCCTGGTTCGACTCCGTGGTCTGGGGCCAGGTCGACTCGTTTGGCGTCGTGTTCATGCTGCTCTCGATCCGGGAGCTCTGGCGGGGCCGGACCGAGCGCTCGGCGATCCTCGCAGTGGTGGCGGCCTTGATCAAGCCGCAGCTGGGGATCCTCGCGTTCCTCGTCGCCGCGGTGACCATCCGCCGCGCACTCCGGCCAGCCGGCGGTTGGGGCGACGAGCAGCCACCCGAGCCCACCGGGATCGCGCCCGAGCGGAGGATCACGGGCCCGATCCGCATCATCACGACCGGGCTCGCGGGCTTCCTGACCGCCATCGCGCTGTCGGCGCCCTTCGGTCTGTCGCTCACGGGGCTGATCGAGCAGCTGTTCAAGACCGCCGCCGGCTACCCGTACCTGACCCTCAACGCCTACAACCTGTGGGCGCTGGTCGGTGCTGGCAACGGCAGCATGGCCGACACCGGCGGCTGGACCCTCGACTCGCCGCCCATCGCCCCGGCCACCGACCCGTACGCCTCGTTCTTCGGGATCCCGGCCGTGGTCCTGGGCGCCGTGCTCCTCGGGGCGGTCATCCTGGGCGTGTCGCTGCTCGTCGCGCGCCGGCCGGACCGCCGGACGATCCTGGTGGGCACCTGCGTGCTGGCCCTGGCCTTCTTCGCCGTCCCCACCCGCGTCCACGAGCGCTACCTGTACCCGCTGTTCGCCCTCGCCGCCATCCTGCTGGCGTTCTCGTGGCGGTGGCGGATCGCCTATGCGCTGGCGTCGATCGCGGCCTTCTTCAACATGTACGTGGTCCTGACCACGATCTACCCCGGCTGTGTCGACCACCCCGGGGACAGCTGCAATCCATCGATCGCGGACTGGCTCGGCATCGGCCCGGCGATCCACAGCTCCGCGGGCGTCACCCTCGTGGCGCTGACCATCACGGGTGTGTTCGTGTGGTCGCTCGTCCAGCTCCGGGACCGCGCCGCGCGCAGGCTCGAGGCCGAGCTCGACGACGATGTGGCCGCTGCGGCGCGCGCCGCCAGGGAGCGCGGATTCAACGCCCCGTTCCGGCTGGAGCAGGCCGTGGGCGGCGCGGCGTCGGCCTCCGCGCTCGGGTTGCCGCAGATCGCCCCCGGCGGGCTCGTTCCTGCCTGGTTCGACCGCCCGTCACTCGCTGTCATGAGCCCGCTTCGCTGGCTGCGCGCCAAGGTGGCCGAGACGCCCATCCGCCCCGACCACTCGGCGACGCTCAAGGGCGAGAAGGGTGGCCGGCTCGACCGGCTCGACCTGTGGATGGTCATCGTCCTGGTGCTCGCGGCCATGTGCCTGCGCATGTTCCGCGTGGCTGAGCCCGCCCGGATGCACTTCGACGAGGTGTACCACGCCCGGACGGCGACTGAGTTCCTCCAGGACTGGCGCTACGGCATCTCGCACAACATCTACGAGTGGACCCACCCGCACCTCGCGAAGTACATGATCGCCGGCGGCATCGTTGTCTTCGCCGGCCACGACGTCGCGGCGTCGAGCGACCTCGGCGTGAGCGTCAAGGACGCGGCGATCGAGCCGCGCTATCAGGACGCCACCTCGGCGGACGCGCGCGACGGGGACCGGGTCTGGGCGGTGACCGGCAGCCAGCTGATCGCGTACGACCTCCAGACCCGAAAGGTCGAGGCGACCTGGGACATCCCGGGCGCCTCGGCGGTGACCTACGACGCCACCGACCACGTCGTCACGGTGGCCACCGAGACGGGCGCGCTCAAGACGGTTGACGCCACCTCGCTGGACCAGGTCCGGGCGGGCGTGCAGGGCGCCGAGAAGTCCGCCGTCACGGACCTCGGGACGCTCCCCGCCGGGCCAGTCCAGCTCGTGGCCTGGGACAGCGGCGCCCGTCTGGCCGCCCGTTTCGCCGACGGGACGGTGGCGATGGTGGACGCGACCCCCGGCACCGCAACCACCGGGACCGTGATCGGCTCCGCCAAGTTCACCGGCGCGACCGACATGACCGACATGGGCGAGGGCGATGCGCTGGTGGCGACCCTCGCGAGCGTGCAGGACCCGGCGACCACCGCGAAGACCCTCGCGGGGATCACCGGCGGCGATGCCGCCGCCTACCAGAAGGCCCTCGAGACCACCAACGTCGCCAGCGTCGTCCTGGACGCGACGCTCGACAGCGACACCCGGGCCAAGCTCAAGACCGCGATCGACGCGAAGAACCTGCCGGGCATCGCAATCGGCCAGGCGCCACTCCTCGCCGTGACGGACGCCCAGGGTGTCGAGATGCTGGCCGACAACGCGGTGGTCTCGGACCGGGTCCTGCTCCCCGGACCCGCCTTCGGCATTGCGAGCGTCACCGACCTGAGCTCAGGGAACCAGCTGTACGTCAGCACCCAGGCCAAGGACGGGACCACGCCGGAGATCGCCTGGATCCTCACGTCGGGCAAGGACGCGGCCTCGGGCCCGGTGTTCAGCGCCGACCAGAACATGCTGCAGATGCCCGGCCCGGTGACGCGGGTGCTGTTCGACGAATCGGCGCAGATGGTCGAGGTGCTGGGCAAGGTGCCCGGGACCGGCGAGTCGACCGTGTACGTCATCGAGCCGCACGGCAACGCCGTCTTCGCCGACCACAAGCTCGGCTTCGCCCCCACTGCCCTGGTGATGGACCACAACGTGGACTACCCGACGAGCAGCCAGGGCGAGATCCTCGCGTTCTCCGCGGCGGGCCAGGTGTCCCAGCTGGACATCGGCCACTACGACTTCTCCTGGCGCATGCCCGGCGTGATCCTCGGGGCGCTCAGCGTGGGGCTGATCTACCTGCTGACGAGGATCCTCTTCAAGCGCCGCCTCGTGGCCGGCCTGGCGGGGCTGTTCGTCCTGCTCGACGGGATGATGTTCGTCCAGAGCCGGATCGCGATGAACGACGTCTACGTCGGCTTCTTCCTCCTCGCCGCGTACGTGCTGTTCGCCTGGCTCTGGGTGGAGCCACGCCCACGAAAGTGGTTCTGGGCGCTCATGCCCGTGACCGGGGTGCTGCTGGGCCTGGCGCTGGGGTCGAAATGGGTGGCCGCATACGCCATCGGTGCGCTCGGGATCCTGATCCTGCTCCGGTCAGCGCTGGGCCGCATCGTGCTGATCCTCGGCATGGTGGGGGCGACCGCGGTGCTGGGCTGGATGGCACTCGAGGTGCCAAGCGACAGCGGGTCCATCGGCAACGTGATCTTCCCGCTCATCATGATCGTGCTCACCCTGGCCACCGTCGCGATCACCGTCTACCGGCCCATCGCCTGGTCCGACGACGAGATCCGGTTCGCGGTGGGCGGGCCGGCGGCTCTGGGGATCCTGCTTGCGCTGACCGCCATCGCGCTGGGCAAGGTGGGCAGCTCCATCGCGCTCGGCCCGCTCAAGCTGACGCCCCTGCCCGTGGCCTTCCTGCTGGTCGTGCTGGGCGGCGCCATGTTCGTCGCGTTCAACCTCGCCAGCCGGATGGGCTTCGGCCCGCTGGCGCTGTCCGACCCCGAGCGCCCGGGGGGCGCCTCGGAGCCGCCGCCCGAAGGATGGCTGCGCATCGACGGCCTGGGCCTGTCCACCCTCTGGTGGGCGGCCTGCCTGCTGGTCGTCCCGGTCGTGGTCTACGTGCTCCTGTACATCCCATGGGCCAACGTGGAGAACCACCAGATCGTCACGGCCGGGTTCCCCGGGTTCCCGCAGGGCTGGCCGCCGGGCCATACCGGGCAGACGCTCCAGGACCTCACCGGTGAGATGTACCGGTACCACAACGACCTCTCGACGCCGCACCCGGCCAGCTCACCGTGGTGGGCCTGGCCGCTCAACTTCAAGCCCGTGTGGTTCTACCAGGGCAGCTTCGCCAACGACACCGGCGGCGCCATCTACGACGCGGGCACCCTCGCCATCTGGTGGCTGTCGATCCCGGCCATGGCGTTCGCCACCTACCAGGCGTTCAAGCGGCGCAGCCTGCCGCTCGCCCTGATCCTGATCGGCTTCCTCGCGCAGTGGATCTCGTGGGCGCGGATCGATCGGGCGGCCTTCGAGTACCACTACTACACGAGCCTGCCGTTCCTGATCATCGCCCTGGCCTACTTCGTGGCCGAGATCTGGCATGGGGCGTCGAGGCGCACGTGGCTCCTGGCGCGGGTCGCCGCGGCCGTGGGAGTCATGGGCCCGGCGATCTTCTGGCTGCTCCGGCTGCCGCTGTGCAGCATCGCCAACGTCGACCTGATCGACAAGGGGTCGCAGGCGTGCAACGGCAACCCCGGCAACCTCGTCGTCACACCGACAGTCGGGGCGCTCGTGCTCGTGCTGCTGGCGGGCGGCGCCGTCCTCGTCTGGCAGCTCGTCAGGCTGAGCCGCCCGCGATCCGACGGCATGCCGCTCGAGGCGCGCGACGCGCAGGGCGTGCTCGCAACCGGCATCGTGGTCGTGGCACTGGCACTGTTGACGCGGCTGCTGCCGAGCGATGGCGCACTGTTCTCGATCAACGGCCTGTCGCCTGAGCCGATTGCGATCCTGGGGATCGCCCTGACCGGGCTGATCGCCTCCCAGATCGTGACCGCCCGCGACGCCCGCCGGTTCGTGGGCGGCCTCGTGGCGGCGGTGGTGATCAACTTCCTGCTGCTGTACCCGGACATCTCGGGGCTGCCGCTGCCGTCGAGCCTGCTGCCCTGGTACCAGGGCGTGCTGCCGACCTACCTCTATCCGTTCCAGTTCTGGTCCAACACGGCCGACCGCAGCGGCGCGACCTCCTTCTCGGACATCCGGTTCTTCATCCTGGTGGTGTTCCTGGTGCTCGCCTCGATCGCGGTGGCGTACTCGGCATGGACGTGGCGCCAGGCGCTGGCCGAGCACGGCCGCGAGGCCGAGGATGGCGCCGGGACTGAGACGCCGACGAGCGGTCCGCCCTCGGGGGCGGCGGGCGAGGCATAGGGTCGCGGGATCGGGCCTCAGCCTGGCGCGCCAACCCCGACTCGCGGCGACTGCGGCACCTCGGCGTGGAACCCGGGCGGCAGCTGGCCGGCCGCTGCGAGACGCCGGATGACGAAGCCGTAGTAGTCGTCGACCTTGGCGGTCACCCGCGGCCAGGAGAACTCCTCCGCGCGGATCAGCCCGTTGGCCGACATCTGCGCCGCCAGCTCGCGGTCGCCCAGCAGCCGCTCGATGGCGGCGGCGAGCTCCTTGGGCTCGTGCGGCGGCACCAGGAGCGCCTCGCGCCCGCGTCGCACCACACCCTTGTAGCCGTGGATGTCCGAGGCGACGATCGGGGCGCCGGCGGCCATGGCCTCCAGCAGCACGATCCCGAACGACTCGCGTCCGGTGGCGGGTGACGTGTACACGTCCGCCGTGCGGAACAGCTGGAGCTTCTCGTCGTCGGAGACGCGTCCCAGGAACTCCACGCCGTTCAGGCGTCGCGTGGCCACATACCGTCGCGCCTCGCGCTCCTGCGGCCCGCCCCCCACGAGCAGCAGCCTCGCCTCCACGCCGTCCTTGCGGATCTGGCGGAATGCCTTGAGCAGGTCCAGCACGCCCTTGCGCGGCTCGAACCGCCCGACGAACAGGATGTTGGGCGTCCCGTCCCTCCAGCGCGCCACCGGGACGGCGCGGCCGTAGCGGTCGGCGTCCACCCCGTTGGGGATCACCTTGTAGTCGCCCGGGAAGTAGCGGTCGATGAAGTGGCGCGCCGCCGCCGACACCGCGATCCGGCCGTGCAGCCGCGCCGCGTCGCCCCGGAGGACCCGGCTGCCGAATTCGTATGCCGGCGACCAGCCGCCGTACGCGTGGAATGTGCCGATGTTGACGCTGTTCGAGAGCCTGAGGACCACGGGCGAGAGGAACGGCACGAACGGCTCGTGGAAGTGGAGCAGGTCGAAGCGCTCGCGCTCGAGGACGGCGTGCACCTGGCTGAGGAACCGCGGCGACACCGTGATGGTCCCCATCGAGCCGTTGGCCGGCATCGAGAAGCCCTTGCCCAGGCGGATGACGTCCCCCTCGGACGAGCGCTGGAGGCCGTGCGAGGACGTGATGATCCGGACGTCGTGGCCGCGCAGCCGCAGGTTCTCGTAGAGGTACCGGACGTGCTGCGTGACGCCGCCCGGGAGCGGGTACACGTACGGTGAGACGAGGCCGATCTTCACGCGGCGAAGCCTACCCCTCGCGGTATCGAGGCGGGCGCTCGGTCCCGCCGGGATAGCCGAGGTCGCGACCCGTGCCGTTGCGGCGGATCCGGCCGTTGGTGTCGGCAGCGAAGTCGCGGGCGTACTTGCGCAGCTGGAGCCCGTAGACGCCCACCTGGCCGACTGACCCGTGGAACGAGCCGTGCGCCTGCGTCGTGCCGGCCGCGATGGCCGCGCGCACATCTTCAGCAGTGCGACCCGGGAACGTCGACCATCCCGATGCCACCGCGGCGATGGTGTGGGCATCGCTGTTGCCAACCTCGGCCAGGCCGACCTCTCGCGCGAATCGGACGCTCGCGCCGTGGCCCCACTTGCCCAGGGCGGTCGGGTTGAAGGTCTCGATGGCGTCGGGGCGGACCGCGGGGTTGTCCGACGCGAGGAGCCGCCGGAGCGTCCAGCCCTGGGCGCAGATGTGGATGGGGACAAACGGATGCGCGGGGATCGCGATGCCGCCCTGGTCGTGGATCGCCTCGATCGACCACTGGAGGCTCTTCCACGGCGGTACGCGCTGCTCGAGGAAGAGGCCCACCAGATGTCCGCCCCGGGTGGTGATCTCCTCGCCCACCACGACCGCCACGCGCATCCCCCGATCGCGGGCGATCTCGCGGCCCGCCAGAGCGGCGTCGATCCGCTCGTGGTCGGCGATCGCGACGACGTCGAGGAACCCGGTGGCCTCGACGTGCTCGAGCACCTCGACCACCGACGCCGTGCCGTCGGAGGCCCAGGTGTGGACGTGGAGGTCGGCTCGCCCCAGCCGCTCGAGCGCATCCCCGGTCACGCGCCATCCCCTTCATCGATCGCCAGGTCGGGCCAGATGGGGTGGAAGGCGCCAAACCACTGCTCCGGGCCATCGGCGAGCAGCGTCTCGAACACCTTGGCCATCTCGGTGGTGATGGTCGTGACGCGTTCGCGCAGGCGCCCCTGGGCGTCGGTGGGGACCTGGATCAGCTTGCCCCGATAGCGCAGGTGTGCAGCCCGCCGCGCCGAGCCGGCGTAGATGGGCAGCCCCGTCTCGACCGCGAGCAGCGCGGGCCCGGCGGGCAGTGGCGCCGGGTGCCCGAAGAACGGCACCATGATCCCGTTGTGGAGCAGGTCGCGGTCCGCCACCATGCCCACCGATTCGCCGCGCTTGATCGCTGCCATCAGCGCGAGGCGAGCCTCGTTCATCGGCACGACGTTCACACCCGATCGCCTCCGCGAGTCGAGGAACCACCGCGCGAGCACCGGGTCGCCGACGATCTCCATCGGCGCGGTCACGCGGTGGCCCACCATCTCGCTCACCACGAGGACCGGGACCTCGATCGAGCCGTAGTGGAGCCCGGTGAGGATGACGGGCTTGCCGGACCGCAGCGCGTCGGTCACCTCGCCGGGAGTCTCGATGTCGATGCGCGCGAGCGTCTCGGCGGCGTCCCGGCTTCCGACGCGCGCCATCTCGAGGTAGTAGCGGGCCGCATGGCGGAAGGCGCGCCGGACGATCCGCTCGAGCGCGTCGGGATCGGTGGCGGCGCGCCGGACCAGCGAGGACCCGCGGCCCTGGGCGTCCAGCCCCTCGCAGACGCGGCCCAGGTTCGCCCGGGCCTGCGCCGCCTTCGCGGGTGCCACGTGATACCAGAGCTCGCCGATCGACTCGGCGGCTGCGACGAGGGGCGCCTCGGGCAGGGCGCTGAGCAGCCGCGTCCCCGCCACGACGGCGCTTCCCTTCAGGCTCCGGCCACTCGGGGTGGATGTCGCGTCCGCGGACCTGCCGTCGCTCGTCACCCGGTCCCGCCGCCCGGCGCACCCGCTGCAGGGGTGCTGGCGCCTCCGCCGGGCGTCCCCGGCCGCCCGGCGAGCATCTCGAGGGCACGCCGCTCAAGCTCGGCAGCCTCGGCATCGCTGTCGGGCCACATGGGCTTGAAGCTGTACCACTGTGCCGGCGCCGCGGCGATCGTGCGCTCCAGGGCATCGGCGATCCGCTGCGTGGCGCGCTGGAGGTCGGCCGGGTTCGACGAGGGCACGGTGAACGTCTCGTCCGCGAGCACCTCGAAGCGCCCATCCGCGATCCGGCGGACCTCCATGGGCACGATCGCGGCACCCGTCTTGGCGGCCAGCACCGCGGGACCCGCGGGCAGCGTCGTCCAGGCGCCGAACAGCTTCACCGGGATCCCGTCGGGCCGGTAGCCCCAGTCGACGAGCAGCGCCAGGATCTCCTTGCGCCGCAGGATCGAGAACAGCTCGCGCAGGTTCCGCCACGGCACCACGTGCACGCCCCACGACTCGCGGTTCTGGCGCAGGATCTCGAAGATCTCGGGGAACGCAGAATCATCGGCGACCACGTTGGCGGGAAGGCCGCGCGACGCTACGCCAGCCGCGACCGCCTCGTTGTTCCCCACGTGCCCGGCGCACACGATCATGGCCTTGCCGTGGGCGCGCCACGCCTCGACGATCCTGTCCACGCCGTCGCCCGCGATCAGCTTCGCCACCTCGTCAGCCGGCTGTGCGGGCAGGCGCATGATCTCGACCATGTAGCGCGCGTACTCCCGGTATGCGCGCAGCGCCATGCGGCGGACCCGGGGATGCCCGGGCGGGAGCCCCAGCACGTGGCCGAAGTTGGTGTTCGAGAAGTGCCGCTTCTTGGGCCAGAACAGGTACGAGAGCTGGTTGAAGCTGCCGATGACGGGCACGGTCAGCCGGGTCGGCAGATGCACCAAAGCGGCGGCCATCGACTTGTAGCCGATGACCGCCGCCTTCTCCACGATGCGCGGAGGGGTGGCCTCGAGGCGCCGGTGGGGCGCCTCGAGCTTGCGTTCCTTGGGTTCGGTCACTTCTTGGCGGGTGCCTTCGTCTTGCTGCTCGTCGCCAGCGCCTTGGCGTGCTCCTTCGACTCCTCGGTGCCGACCAGTGTTTCGTTGTCGTCGCCGCGGATGAAGGCCTCGACGCGCTCGCGCGCGATGTCGTCGTGGAGCTGGATCGGCGGGCTCTTCATGAAGTAGCTCGTCGCGGCCACAAGGGTACCCTTCAGGCCCCGATCGAGACCAATCTTGAGGCACCGGATGGCGTCGATGATGACGCCGGCCGAGTTGGGGCTGTCCCAGACCTCGAGCTTGAGCTCTGCCTTGAGGGGCACGTCGCCGAACGTCGTGCCCTCCATGACGATGTAGCAGTACTTGCGGTCCTTGAGCCACGGGACGTAGTCGGACGGGCCGACGTGGATGTTCTCGGGCGCGATGTCGTAGTCGAGCATCGAGGTGACCGCGTTGGTCTTGGAGATCTTCTTGGACTCCAGGCGCTCGCGCTCGAGCATGTTCATGAAGTCCGTGTTGCCGCCGAAGTTCAGCTGGTAGGTGCGGTCCAGCCGGACGCCCCGGTCCATGAACAGGCGGGTCATCACGCGGTGGCTGATCGTCGCGCCGACCTGGCTCTTGATGTCGTCGCCGATGATCGGCAGGCCCTTCTCCGCGAAGCGCCGCTGCCAGTAGGGCTCACGCCCGATGAACACCGGGATGGCGTTGATGAAGCCCACGCCCGCCTGGAGCGCCTGCTCGACGTACCACTTCGTGGCCTCCTCGCTGCCCACCGGCAGGTAGGACACGACGAGGTCGACCTTGCGCTCCTTGAGGATCCCGACGACGTCGGCCGTGGGGCCGGGCGCCTTCTCGATCACCTGCGAGAGGTACTTGCCCAGGCCGTCGTGGGTCATGCCGCGGTCCACGGTCACGCCCATGTGCGGGACGTCCATGAACTTGTACGTGTTGTTCTGGCCCGCGTAGATCGCCTCGGAGAGGTCCTTGCCGACCTTCTCCTTGTCGACATCGAACGCGGCCACGAACTCGACGTCGCTGATGTGGTAGTCGCCGAGCTTGACGTGCATCAGGCCCGGGACGAAGTCGGTGGGCGATGCGTTCTCGTAGTAGTAGCGGCCCTGGACCAGGCTGCTCGCGCAGTTGCCGACACCGACGATCGCGACGCGGATCTTGTGCCCCGTCTCGGGCGTGCTCTCGCTAGGGGTCACTGGTTTCGACCTCCGTGGGGTGGATGCGTGGCTGGGCGCGCGCCCGCCGACTAGTGCTCCGAGGCGGCGGCCTGGCGGAGCGTGGCGGCGATGCGCTGGATGGTCGTGATGGTGGCGAGGACGGCGATCAGGCCGAGGGCCGCCTCGAGGACGAGCGCGTTGAGGGGGTAGGGCACGGAACCCGCGCAGGTGTCGCAGCTCGACTGGGACATGCCCGGGAGGATGCCGGCGAGGATCAGCCCGGCGGTCAGGATGACGAGGCGGACCTCGCGCGGGGCGAGGCCCACGTTCGCCATGCCCTTGCCGGGGGCGAAGCCGAGGCTCTCGGCACGGGCCCGGGTGTAGCTGACCATGAAGGAGGAGAGCATCGCCGCGGCGGCCAGGATGACCGGGCGGAAGAGGCCCATGTCCATGGAGCCCCACACGATGCCGATGTAGACGACGCCCTCGCCCCAGCGGTCGAAGGTGGAGTCGAGGAACGCCCCGGCCTTGCTCACCCGGTTCGTCGCACGCGCGAGCGCGCCGTCGAACAGGTCGAACACGCCGCCGAAGATCACGAGGAGCCCGGCTGCCAGCCAGGCCTGGGCACCTGCGGCGACCGCGGCAACGCAGGCGATCAGGAAGCCGATGACCGTGAGTGCGTTCGGCGTCAGGCCCAACCGGCCCAGGCCGATCGCGATCGGGGTCATCAGACCCTTCACCCGCGCCCGCAGCTCGGGCGAGATCAACGTTCCGCTCACGGGTCCTGCCTCCGTCGTGCCACGTCGGTGTCGAGGCCCAACGCCCGCGACTGGCGGACGGCGAAGCTCTCGAACGCCTCGAGCTCGATGGTGTGCATGATCCCGCGGCCCACGCGGCGAGCGCTGACGAGGTGGACCTCGCGCAGCTTGCTCAGGTGCCACGACACGAGCGGTTGCGACAGGCCGACGGCGTCGACCAGGTCTGTCACGGTGGCCGGCCCGTCGGCCAGTCGCCGAAGAATGCGCAGGCGGTTCGCGTCCGCGAGCACCTTGTGGACCTTGCGCAGCTCGCGAAGGTCGTCGGGTACCTCGACAACGCTCGCGATCGTGCTTCGGATCCGGGCCGGGGAAGGTGACACGCGCCTGCTGGCTCCCTGTGGGCTCGATTGACCGTCGCATCAACGACGGTTGATATCAATCGGCGTTGATCCTAGGCGGGCCATCCAGCCCTGTCAACCCCTTCGAGCAGCCCCTGCGCCGCAGGGTCGTGCCGCGCGCCGCCGGGCACGGACGGCGCAGTTCTTCTCGGTCCTCCTCCCGCTCCGGGCGCCGCTGGCGTCGCGAGCCCGTCCTCATCGGCCATCCGATGGCCGGCATGCGGCGTGCGCACCCGCGAGGGGATCGCCGGTCGACGCCGTTGAGCCGCGCGGCGCGCCACCCCCGTACACTCGGTCCATGGAGCGACGCTCGTCGGGCGAGGCTGCGGTTCTCCTGGCCGTGCTGGGGGCCGGGGTGTTCCTCGCGGGTCTGGAGTTGATGGTCACGGCGGTCGCCCTGCCGGCGATCGTCGGAGACGTCGCGAGCTGGACCCGGCTGCGCGAGGCCTCCTGGATCATCAACGGCTACCTGCTCGTCTACGTCGTCGCGATGCCGTTGGCGGGGCGTCTCGGGGACCTGTGGGGCAATCGCCGGCCGTTCCTCGCGGCGATCGCGGTGTTCACCGTCGGGTCCGCGCTGGCGGGGGCCTCGCAGAGCCTCGAGCAGCTGATCGCCGCGCGCCTGGTGCAGGCGGTCGGCGGCGGGGCGCTGGTCCCGCTGGCCACGTCGGCGGCCACGCACCTGTTCGAGGGGCACGCGCGGCCGCGCGCGCTGGGCGTGGTTGGCGCGCTCACGTTCCTGGGCATGGCCGCCGGCCCGTTCCTGGGCGCTGCGATCCTCGACCTCGTCCATCCGGATGCGGCGCTGGCCAGGCTCGGCGTCCCGGCGGGCTCCGCCATCGACTCGTTCTTCACTCCCGCCTGGCGCTGGATCTTCTATGTCAACGTGCCGGTGGGCGTCATCGCGCTCGTCGTCGCGTGGGCAGCGTCGTCGGGGTGGGACACGCCGCGCCGCCGCGGACGGGTGGACCTGGCCGGCGGCGCGCTGGTCGCCATCGCCCTGGTCGGGACGCTAGGCGCCCTGACGCTGCTGGGGAGCCAGGGGGCGGCGGGGGGCGGCGGGCTCGACCCGACGCTCGTGGCCGGCGTGCTCGCCGTCGCTGCGCTGGTGGCGCTCCCGCTCGCGGTGGTGCTGGGTCTGCGGGTGGCCGACCCGTTCCTCGACCCCCGGCTCTTCCGCCGCCCCGAGTTCGCCTCGGCCGCGCTGGTGTCGCTGTTGACCGGCTACGGCTTTGCGACAGCGATCGTGGGGGCGGCGGTGTTCGTGGACCGGGTGCTCTACGGCGGCCCCGACGAGCAGCGCGTGGCGCTGGGCTCGCTGGCTGCCGCGACCGCCCTGGGCGCGCTCGTGTCCGGCTGGGCCCTGCGCGCGCTCGGGCTGCGCGTGGTCACGCTGGTCGGGCTGGCCGCGTCGGTCGTCGGCCTGGTCCTCATGGCCGGCTGGACGCCCGACACGACGATCCCCGCCGCGGCCGGGACCCTCGCCCTGTTCGGCTTCGGCTTCGGCCTCACCGTCACGCCCCGCTCGACCGTCGCGGCCGAGGCTGTCGAGGCGTCCGCGTACGGCGCCGCCGCATCGGTGGTCACGGTGGCGCGGATGGCCGGGATGGCCATCGGCCTCGCGATCCTGACGGCCTACGGCTCCACCACCATCGACCGGCTGTACGACCAGGTGTACGCCACTGCCGACGCGTACAAGCAGTTCATCCCCGAGTCTCTCCGGGACCGGCCGCTGCACGACGGGCTCGTCGTCGCGGCGCTGGAATCCTGGGCGGCACGCGAGGCGGCGCAGATCATGGTGGGGGTGTGCCTCCTGGCAGCCGTGGTCACGGCGCTCGCGGTCGGGCCGACGCTCCTGCTGCGAGCACGCCGGCGTATGCTCGCGAGCGCCGGGGCGCCTGTCCCGGGCCCGTAGACCGAGAGGCCGATGCCGTCCGAGCCCACACGCGAGCCCACCGCTGTCGCCACCGAGGCGGTGAACCCGGCGGTCTCGACGACGGACCGCGCCCAGATCCGAGGGGTCGCGCGGAGTGGCGAGCGCATGGTTCCGGTGACTGGCCTTGACGACCTCGCCTCCATCCTGCGCGATCCCGCTGCCACGGTCTGGGTCGACGTCACCACGCCCGACGGCACCGATGTCGCCGACATTGCCACGCTGCTCGACGTGCACCCGCTCATCGCCGAGGACATCGCCGAGCGCAACCAGCGCGCCAAGTTCGAGGAGATCAGGGGGACCATCCACATCGTCATGTTCTCGGTCCGCTACGACCGCGAGGTGACGACGGTCGAGGTGGACCTGGTGCTCGGCGAGCGATCGCTGCTGACCGTGCACGGTGAGGGCTGGGACCCGTTCGCGCTCGACCAGCTGCGCGGCGACCCGGGCGGCGTGCTCAAGCGAGGCCCGGACTTCCTGCTCTACGCCATCACCGACGGCCTCGTCGACGCGCTCTTCCCGGTGATGGACGCCATCGAGGACGAGATCGACGAGCTCCAAGACGATGTCATCCGCAACGCCACGCCCGCCACGCTCGAGCGCCTGTTCGGCCTCAAGCGTGAGTTGATCGGGCTGCGACGGGCCACGTCACCTGCCCGCGAGATCTTCAACCAGCTGACCAACCGCGACCTGCCGCAGGTTTCGGCCGATCACGTCATCTACTTCCGCGATGTCTACGACCACCTGATCCGCGTGACCGACGAGCTGGACAACGACCGCGACCTCGTCGCCGGCACGCTCGACGTCTACTTGTCCACCATCAACAACAACCTGTCGATCATCATGAAGCGGCTCACAGGCGTCACCGTGATCCTGGCGGGCATTGGCGCCTTCGCCGGCATCTTCGGCATGAGCGAGGCGGGCGCGGCCTTCGCCGGCAACGAGGCCATCGGCTTCTGGCTGGTCACCGGCAGCGTGTTCGCCGCCGCCTTTGTGCTCGCCTGGGCCCTGCACAAGCGCAACTGGATCTGAGCTCGGTCTGTTCCGGCGGGCCCGTGCGGCGCCAGGGCACAACGGCGCGGCAGCGAATGCGGGTGTCTCAGCTGGCGGGGGCGTCCGGGCAGACGAGGTGCTGGGGCACCGCCGGGTGGGCAAGCTTCGGATCGACGCTCCAGACCGACATGGGCATCGCGAGGACCTGCGTCTTGCCCACCGTCCCGTGCGGACCCTCGGAGGTCTGCAGCCAGAGCTCCTCCTTGCCGTCGAACGCCCGGTTCATGTTCGGCTGGTGCGGGTAGACCGCGGTGATCTCGTACTGGTAGAGCTTGTTGTCGCTCGTGTAGACCTGTACGAGCATCCCCACCATCCTGTTGGGCGTCTTCTGGACGATGGTGAGGTTGTAGATGGGCCCGAACATGCCGGGCCGAGCGTGGGCGAACAGGTAGGTCGGCTTGCCCGAGCCGGGCTGTCCGAGTTCGCTGTTGGGATCGACGAAGTACATCGCCACCCCGCAGTACGGGTAGCCCGGCGGCCCCGCGACCACGGGCAGGTCGATCCCGAGCGCGGGCACGACGACGCGCGTGGCGACCACAGGCCCGCTGGAGGCGGAGGGAGCCGGCGAGCCGGAATCGAGCGGCCCGCTCGGGCCGACGGTCGGGATGTCCAGGGAGGCCGACGGTGCGGGACTGGACAGCCCGTCGGACGGCGAGGTCATCACGCCGGCCGTTGCCGGGTCGCCGTACGCGAGCAGGCCCGCGGTGACGATCACCACGCCTGCTGCGGTCAGGATCGCGGGGATCAGCCGCGTGAAGAGAGACCGGATGTAGCCCGCGACGGTGCCCACGCGCTCAGGACCCGCACCGGACGGCGCGCGTCGTCGGGTGCGAGGCGGCGTAGTCGGCCGGTGTCACCGAGACCGGGTTGGCGACAACCTGCGTCTTCGGATATGTCGTGATTGGGTCCCTCGGACGTCTGGAGCCACAGCTGGTCCTGTCGGACCGCGGCTGCAGCGCCGAGCGTCGATTGGTGCGGGAGCACTTTCACGATCTTGTAGGTGTGGACCATCGAATCGCTCGTGTACACGTCCACCAGCATGCCGACCAACTTCTTCGGCGTGCGCTTCACAATCGTGAGGACGTAGATGGGGCCGAACATGCCGTCCCGAGCGTGGGCGAACAGATACGTTGCCCGTGGCTCGCCTGGCTGGCCAGCAGGAGACTGGCCATAAGAGGTCAAGAACATGGCGACGTTGCAGTACGGGTAGACGCCCTCGGGCGGCGACTTGACCACCCGGAGGTCGATCCCCAGATCTAGGATCACGACCCGGGTGGCGACGGCGTGCCCGGAGAGCGACGGCGTGGCGGCGGGCGACGGCGTGGCGGCGGGCGACGGCGCGTCGCTCGGCAGCGGCGAGTCGCTGGGGAGGGCCGACGCCGTGGGCGATGGCGCGGAAGTCACGAGGAGCGTGAGCGCCGAACTGCTGGACGCGGGCGACGGCGTGGCCGGGCTGGCGCAGGCACCGACGAGGATGGCCAGCGCCGCCAGCACCACGGCGAGGCGTCGGATCCGGGCGGGGTTCGGCATGGCGCCCGAATGGTAGCGCCAGCCCCGCTGGCCGGCCCCCACCCGATGGTGCTGGTACGCTCGTGGAGATGGGCACCAAGGTGGCAATCGGGACCGGGCTTGTCTTGGGCGCCCTCGTCGGCGGCCTCATCATCGGCGCGGCCGTGGCTCTACTGCCGCCGCCAGCTCCCGACCAGCCGACACCGTCGCCCTTGGTCATCGCGACGCCGTCGCCTCTGCCGACGATCTCACCCGCCCCCTCACCGTCGGCCGGCCCGAGCGCCGCGCCGTCGCCATCGGGCTCCGCCGCCCCGTCGCCATCGGGCACCGCCTCCGCATCGGCCAGCCCGAGCGCCGCCGCGCCGTCGCCATCGGGCTCCGGCTCTGCCTCGGCCCAGGCGGCAGCCACCACAAGTCAGGCGTCGAGGGTGCTCGCCCTGCCGGTCCACGCCTTGGTCGATGCGAGGGGCGGGATGACAGCCGGCGCCGTCGGCTCGGTGGGCCGCGACTAGTGCCCCGTCCCTGAAGTCGCGGCGATCCCGCCCTGCGTCGCCGTCACGCGCTGATCCTGAACGCTGCGCGCGTCTGCGCCGATCCGAAGGCCGCGCGGCGACTGGCTAGTTGACGTGAACGGCGGCGGCGGCCGTCGACACCAGGCCAAGCAGCACACCCGGGAACAAGCCGAGCGTGATCGTCATGACCGTGGAGACCGTGAGGCCCGCCCACACGAGACGTCCATGGCCGGTCGGCGCGACCTCTTCTGACGGGTCGCGCATGAACATGTAGACCACGACCCGCAGGTAGTAGAACGCCGCCGCGGCCGCGTTCAGCATCGCCAGCACGGCCAGGCCCATCAGCCAGGGGTTGGTGCTCCCGGCCTGGACCGCTGCGAGGATCACGTAGAACTTGCCGAAGAACCCGGCCGTCGGCGGGATGCCCGTGAGCGAGAGCAGGAACAGCGTCATCAGCCAGGCGAGCGCGGGCTCCCGGCGGACGAGCCCCGCGAAGGTCGAGAGGTTGCTCGTGATGCCGGTGCGGCGCTGGATGGAGGCGATCACGGCGAACGCGCCCAGGTTCATGAACGAGTAGGCCGCGCCGTAGTAGAGGAGTCCCTCGAGGCCCTGCGCCTGGCCTGCGGCGAAGGCTGCGAACCCGACGAGCATGTACCCGGTGTGCGCGATGGACGAGTACGCCAGCATCCGCTTGACGTTGTCCTGCGTCAGCGCCACGAGGTTGCCCAGGGTCATCGTGGTGGCCGCGAGGACGATGATCACGATGTTCCACTGCACCGCCATCGGCAGCAGCGCCCCGGCGAACAGCCGGATGATCAGGGCGAACGCGCCGACCTTGGGGCCCACCGAGAGGTAGCCCGTGACCGGCGTCGGAGAGCCCTGGTACGCGTCGGGCGTCCAGTAGTGGAACGGGACTGCCGCGATCTTGAACGCGACGCCCGTGGTCAGGAACGCGAGGCCCATCCCGAGCGCCGGGCTGAACGGCGCCTTCCCGGCGACGATCGCGGTGAGGTGGCTCGCGACGCCGTCGATCCGGGTGGTGCCGGTCATGCCGAACACGAACGCGAGGCCGAACAGGAAGATCGCGGAGCTGAAGGAGCCCAGCAGGAAGTACTTGATCGCGCCCTCGGTGGAGTACCCGTCGGTCTTGTGGAAGCCCGCGAGCAGGTAGCCCGGGAGCACCATCAGCTCGAGGCCGAGGAAGAGCACGATGAGGTCGGCGGAGCCCGCGAGCAGCATGGCACCGGTCATCGCGAACAGCAGGGTCGCGTTGAACTCGGCCACGGGCAGCCGGCGCTCGCCGAGGTAGTCCGGCGCGAACGCTGCGGTCAGCCCGGCGATCGAGACGAACAGCAGGTCGAGGAACGTGGTCAGCGAGTCCACACGGTAGGAGCCGTCGAAGACCGTCGTGACGCCGTTCTGCGCGTTCCGGGCGCCCTGGTCGGCCAGCACGATCAGCCCGGCCACGATGGCGAGGCCCACGAACGTCGTCAGGAGCGCGGCGGTCTTGCGGCCCGGCCACACGAAGTCGACGAGGATCACCGCGGCGGCCACGAGGACCGCGGCGATGAACGGGGCCATCGCGACTGCGTCGGTGGGACTCACCGAGAGGTTCACCAATTGCCTCCTACCGCCACAGCCCGAGGGCGATGGGCGCGGCCTGCTGCGCGTAGCGGATGGTCGTCTCCACCGAGCCCGAGATCACGTTGAGGATCAGGCCCGGGTACAGCCCGAACACCACCACGAGCGCGCCCAGCGGCACCAGCGTCATGGCCTCGATGGGCTTCATGTCCGTCAGGTGGCCGCCGAGGCCCTTGAGGAACTCGGACAGCTCGCCGAACGCCAGCCGCTGGAGCATCCAGAGCAGGTAGCCGGCGGCGAGGATCATCACGAAGGTCGCGACCACCGCCGCGATGGGGATGGCAGCGAAGGTGCCAAGCAGGGTCAGGAACTCGCCCACGAACCCGGACAGGCCGGGCAGGCCCACCGAGGCGAAGACGAAGAACCCGAGCGCAGCCGAGTACACCGGCACGGCAGCGCCCAGGCCGCCCATCTTGGCGATGGTCCGGTCGTGGGTCCGCTCGTAGATCACGCCCACGAGCAGGAACAGCGCGCCCGTGATGAGCCCGTGGCTGATCATCTGGAGGATCGCGCCCTGCAGCGCCTGCTGCTGGAACGCGAAGATGCCCAGCGTGACGAAGCCCATGTGGCTCACCGAGGAGTACGCGACCAGCTTCTTGAGGTCCGGCTGGACCAGGGCGACGATCGCGCCGTAGATGATGCCGATCAGGCTGAGCACGATGATCAGCGGCGCCCAGGTGTGGGCGGCCTCGGGGAACAGCGGGATCGCGAACCGGATGAAGCCGTAGCCGCCCAGTTTGAGCAGGACGCCGGCCAGGATCACGGAGCCCGCGGTGGGCGCCTCGACGTGGGCGTCGGGCAGCCAGGTGTGGAACGGGAACATCGGGACCTTGATCGCGAACGCCAGCGCGAACGCGCCGAAGGCGAGGACCCCGAACGTGCCGTTGAAGTGCCCCTCGCCCGCCCACGCGACGAGGGACGCGAGGTCGAACGCATTGGCCCACGAGCCGTTGTGGCCCGACTGGTAGAGGAACGCGGTGGCCAGGATCGCGACCAGCATCAGCAGCGAGCCGACAAGCGTGTACAGGACGAACTTGATCGTGGCGTAGATGCGGTTCTTGCCGCCCCAGATGCCGATGATCAGGTACATCGGGACGAGGACGATTTCCCAGAAGATGTAGAACAGGAACAGGTCCTGGGCCACGAACACGCCGGTCATGCCGACCTCGAGCACCAGGAACGAGATCATGTACTCCTTCACCCGGTTCTGGATGGGCGCGAAGGAGGCGAGGATGCTGATCCACGAGAGCGTGGTGGTCAGCACCACGAGCACCATCGAGAGGCCGTCGGCGCCCACCTTGTACTGGATCCCGAACGCCGGGATCCACGGCGCCTGGTCGATGAACTGGGTGTTGCCGGGGCTGCTCACGAACTGGGTCAGCATCGCGAGCGAGACGACCCACGCGACGAGCGCGAAGCCCAGCGCGACATACCGCGCCTGGTTCGCCCTGGAGCCGTTGGTGAACGCGACCGCGATGGCGCCGACGAGCGGCAGGAAGGTGACGAGCGTCACGAGGCCGGAGCCGGTCATCGAGGCTGCCCCACGATCAGGAGGAAGGAGCCCGCCATCACGATCAGGCCGATCGCGATGCCCAGGGCGTAGTTCTGGACGCGGCCGGTCTGGATCTGTCGCAGGCCGGTGCCCGCGTCCTTGACGACCGTGCCGACGCCGTTGACCGTCCCGTCCACGATGGTCCGGTCGAACCACCACAGGAACGCCGCCACGCGCCCGCCGATCCGGATGAACAGCAGGTCGTTGAGCTCGTCGAACCACCATTTGTTGAGCGAGCCGCGGTAGATGAACCGCGTCGCGCCATTGGCGTTCGAGATGGCGTCGATCTGCTTCTGGCGGACCCGCCCGCGCCCGGGGACCGCGAACAGGAACCAGCCCGTCAGCAGGCCGGCCGTCGCCGCGATCACGCTGATCGCGATCAGCGCCGTGTCGACGGGCAGGCCGAAGAATGTCTCCGCCTTGACGAACGCGAGCGTCTGCTCGGACGCCTCGAAGACCGGCTTCAGCCAGCCCACGAGCAGGCCGTTGCCGAGCGGCCAGCCGATCACCATGCCCAGGCCGATCGAGGGGATCGCGAGCAGGACCAGCGGCAGCGTCATCTGCCAGGCGGACTCGTGGACCTTGGGCGCCACCGACGGGTCCACGTGCGACTCGCCGTAGAACGTCTTGCCCATCAGGCGCCACATGTAGAACGCGGTCATGACCGCGACGATCACGCCGATCGCCCACACCCAGGTGAAGCCGTTCTTGAACGCCTCGCCCAGGATCTCGTCCTTGGAGAAGAAGCCGGCGAGCGGCGGGATGCCCGCGATGGCGATCGTGCCGACGAGCATCGTCGCGTGGGTGACGGGGATCCTCCGCCACAGGCCGCCCATGCGGTTCATGTCCTGCTCGCCGTCCACGCTGTGGATCACAGAGCCCGATCCCAGGAACAGCAGGCCCTTGAAGAAGCCGTGGCTCATGAGGTGGAAGATCGCCGCGGTGTAGGCGCCAACGCCCAGGGCGGCGAACATGTAGCCCAGCTGCGAGAGCGTCGAGAACGCGAGCACGCGCTTGATGTCGGTCTGGGTGAACGCGATCGAGGCCGCGAGGATGGCGGTGAAGATGCCGATGCCGGCGACCACCACCATCGCCTCGGTCGACGCCGAGAACAGCGGGTTCGCACGGGCGATGAGGTACACGCCCGCGTTCACCATCGTGGCCGCATGGATCAGGGCGGAGACCGGGGTGGGGCCCTCCATCGCGTCCGGCAGCCAGACGTGGAGCGGGAACTGGGCGCTCTTGCCCATCGCGCCGGCGAACACGAGCAGCGCGACGACCGTGAGAGGGATCGTCAGCGCGGCTCCCGGGGCGGTCAGCTTCGCGAGCGACTCCTGGATGTTCAGCGTCCCGGTGTTGACGAAGATCGCCATGATCCCGAGCGCGAACCCCACGTCGCCCACGCGGTTGACGATGAACGCCTTCTTCGCGGCGAGCGCTGCAGAGCGGCGCTCGTACCAGAACCCGATGAGCGAGTAGCTCGACAGGCCCACTAGCTCCCACCCGCCGAACACCAGCAGCCAGTTGTTCGCCAGGACCAGGATGAGCATCGAGAACATGAACAGGTTGAGGTAGGCGAAGAACCGCCAGGTCGCCTTGTCGTGGGCCATGTACCCGATCGAGTAGATGTGCACGAGCATGCCGATCGTGGTGACCACGATGAGGAGGCAGGCCGTCAGCGCGTCGACATGGAAGCCCATGTCCACCTGCAGGCTCCCGGCCGGGATCCACGTCCAGAGCTTGACGTCGAGGCCCTTGTCCGCGGGGAAGGGGTCGATGTGCTGGAGCGCGGGCACCACGATGATCATCGCGATCACCCAGACCGCGATGACCAGCCCCACCGGGACGATCTCGGCGGCCCAGCGCCCGAACCTGAGCTGGAGACGCCGCCCGAACAGCGCCGTGAACGCGAAGCCCAGGATGGGCAGCAGCGGGATGAGCGGGATCAGCGTCTCGTACGGCATGGCCCGCCCCTATTGCCGCATCGCGTCGTACTCGTCGACGAGCGGCGTCTTCTTGTTGCGGTAGATGGCGATCACGATCGCGAGGCCCACCGTGGCCTCGGCCGCGGCTGACGCGATCACGATCAGCGCGATGACGCTGGCATCGGCGGCGAGGCTCGGGCTGAAGGCGCCGAACGCGATGAACGCGAGGTTGACGGCGTTGACCATCAGCTCGATCGACATCAGCATGCTGATCGCGTTGCGCCGCGCGAGGAACCCGAACGTGCCGATCGCGAACAGGATCCCCGACAGGACGAGATAGGTGTCGAGGCTCTGCGAGATGCCGTTGAGGAAGCTCAGCATCAGTCGGCCTCCCCGCGCTCGCGCTTGGCGAGGAACACGCCGCCGACCACCGCGGCCAGCAGCAGGACGCTCACGACCTCGAACGGCAGGGTGTAGGCGGAGAACAGCTTGGCTGCCAGGTCCGCCGCCGCGACCGCGGTCGTCGCCGCCTGCTGCGGCCAGTTCGTGGACACCACGGTGAGGCCGATCAGCACCGCGAGGATCACGGCCGCGATCGCCGCCGGCAGGGCCTGCGTCTGGAACACCAGGGCTCGGGGGGCCGCCTTCGTCTGGGTCAGCATGATCGCGAACAGCACCAGCACGCTGATGGCGCCGATGTAGACCAGCACCTGCGCGGCGGCCACCACCGGCGTGCCGGCGATCACGTACAGGCCCGCCAGCGCGGCGAAGCAGAAGATCATCGCCAGGCCGCTCCGGATGATGTCCCGCTGCAGCACCACGGCCAGCCCGCCGATCACCATGAACGCGGCGAGCACCAGGAACAGCAGGTCATTCCACCCGAACCCCAGGAACGGGATCGTCGAAGGCAGCGTCACACGTCCCTCTCAGCGCTGTCCGGTCATTGAGGCGGGCAGCACGGGCAGGCGCCGGGAGTCGTCGATGAGACGGCCCTCGGCACGGGCCCGTTCGGCCCAGTCGCGCTCGCGGCGGATGTAGCTCATCTCCGTCTCGCGCTCGACCGAGGCCAGCGCGAGGAGGTCGATCATCGGCTCCTCGCGGGACGTGTGGCTGAGCTCGAACTGGTCGCTGTCGCGGACGGCGTCGTAGGGGCAGGCGTCGACGCAGATGCCGCACAGGATGCAGCGGCTCTCGTCGACTTCGTACTTCTGGAGCACGCGCGGCTTGGGCATGAGCGCGCCGGTCGGGCACGTCTCAGCGCACCGGCCGCACGACACGCACGGCGTGTCGTTGAGGCTCATGTCGAGCGGCGTCGTGACCAGGGCGTCGAAGCCGGTCCGCATGAAGTCGTAGCACGCCGCGCCCACCACCTCGGCGCACACGTTGGCGCACCGGCCGCAGTCGATGCAGCGCGATGGCTCCCGGAGGATGAACGCGTGGCTGTCGTCGCGGACGTAGTCGTGGTTGTAGCCGGTGAACCGGTTCTCGGTCACCGACCGGTAGCCCGCGCCCTGGTGGAAGCCCTTCTCGAGCGTCTTGAGCGTCGTGCCGTACTCGATGCCCAGACGACGCAGGTCGCAGAACCCGATCGCCTCGCAGGTGCACTGGAGGCAGCGGGTGGACTCGGCGACCGCCTCGGCGGGCGTGTACGGGATCTCGTACTCGATGTAGCTGGTGTTGCGATCCTCGGCCTCGAGCGCCTTGAGGCGGTAGCGCGGCTCCTTGACCTCGCTCGTGAACGGCACGATCGAGAGGAACTCGGGCTGCGGCTCGGCCAGCTGCTGGCGCGTCTTGATGGCGCCGAGGTCCATCCCCTTGAGGAAGGCGTCCACCGCGTACGAGGCGCGGCGGCCCTCGGCGATCGCGGCCACGACGGTCGCGGCGCCGGTCCGGACGTCGCCGGTCGCGAACACGCCCGCGCGGTCGGTGGCGAATGTGACGGCGTCGGCCTTGAGGCGTCGCTGCTTGGTCGAGGTGACCCTGTCGTTGCCGGCGCCGAACCAGCTGAGGTCCGGGCCCTGGCCGATGGCCAGGAGCACGCGGTCGCACGGGATGGTGAACTCGGTGCCCGGAGCGGGCTCGGGGCGGCGTCGGCCGGAGGCGTCGGGTTCGCCCAGCTTCATGCGGATGAACTCGATCCCCTCGACCTTGCCGTTGGCGCCCTTGAGGACGCGCGTCGGGCCAGCCTGGAAGATCGCCGTCACGCCCTCCTCGATGGCCTCGTGGACCTCTGTGGAGGCGGGCATGTCCTTCATGTCGCGCCGGTAGACCAGCGTGATCTCAGAGGCGCCCTGGCGGACCGACGTGCGGGAGCAGTCCATCGCGGTGAAGCCGCCGCCGACCACCACGACACGTGACCCCTTGTGACCCGGGTATGGCAGGCCCAGCGTGGCCGTCCGCAGGTACTCGAGGCCGTCGATGACGCCGTCGGCGTCCTCGTCGGGGATCCCCAGTTTGTTGGTGTCGTAGCAGCCGATCGCGAGCAGGACCGCGTCGTAGCCCTGGTGCTGGAGGTCGTCGAGGCTGTAGTCCTTGCCCAGCTCCTGGTTGCAGACCATCTTGCCGCCGAGCCGCGTGACCGACTCGTACTCGGCCTCGAGGACCTCGACCTTCGGCAGGCGGTACTGCGGGATGCCGTAGCGGAGCATGCCGCCGGGCGCCGGGTCGCGCTCCAGGATTGTCACGTCGTGGCCGGCGAGCAGCAGGTAGTACGCCGCGGACATGCCCGCCGGGCCGGAGCCGATGACGGCGACGCGCCGCCCGGACGGGGCCTGCTTCTCGAACGGGACCGGCGGCTCGACGCCGTCGTCGCGCAGCGCGCGCAGGACTTGGTCACCGGCATAGCGGTGGCTGTCGCGGATCGCGATGGCCTCGTCCACCTCGTCCCGCCGGCAGTGCTCCTCGCACGGGGCGGGGCAGACGCGGCCCAGGATGCTGGGGAACGGGATCGTGCGCTTGAAGATCCGCGCCGACTCGCGCCAGTTCGCCTCGGCGTTCGCCTTGAGGAAGCCCGGGATGTCGATGTGGCTCGGGCACTTGTTCTGGCACGGCGGGAGGCAGTAGGCGTTGTGGTCCGAGAAGATCAGCTCGAGGTTGGTCCGGCGCAGCCGGCGGAGCTCGTCAGTCTGGGTCTGGACCTTCATGCCCGCCTCGGCCGCGCGCGAGCAGCTGATGGGCGGGACGGCCTCGCCCTCAACCTCGACCACGCACATCCGACACGCGCCGAACCCCGGCAGCTTGGGCTCGTAGCACAGCGTGGGGATCTCGATCCCGTTGTCGCGGCAGACCTCGAGGATCGTCTGGCCCTCGAAGCCCTCGATCAGCCGGCCGTCCACCTCGAGGCGGATGCGCGGCGTGCTCTGCGGGCGCTGCGGCGACTGGGTGGTGATCAGCCGCTCGGCGAGCGAGTCGTCGCGGGGCGTGACGGTGTCGAGCTTGGCGGGCAGGTCCGGTCGGGACTCGGGCCGCGGGGGCGGCGCCTCGTCGGCGGGACGGATGGCGAGGTCGGTCATGCGCTGGCTCCCCGGGACGCCGCACCGCCGGCCACCGCGATCGGCGTGCAGACGCCGGCGGGGCAAGTGCTGCGGAGGAGGTGGTCATCGAGCTCGGAGCGGAATGAGCGGAGGACGGAGGCGAGGGCGAGAGTGGCCGTGCGCTCGTGGTCGCACAGCGCGCTCGCCGCGATGTCGTGCGCGAGGTCGTCGGCCAGCTGGGCATCGCCGGCGCGGGTCGTGCCGGCGGACGCCCGGTCGGCGATCTCGGACAGGCGCCGCAGGCCGATCCTGCACGGGATCGACTTGCCGCACGCCTGGTCTGCGGAGAACCGCGTCAGCAGTCGCGCGAGGTCCACGACGCAGGCGCGGTCGTCGGCGATCACGATCGAGCCCGAGCCGATGTGGGCGCCGGCGTCGCGGATTGCCGTGAACGTGTACGGCGTGTCGAGCGCCGTGGCCGGGAGGAAGCCGCCGGTGGGGCCGCCGACGATGAGCGCCTTGAGGGTGTGCGCGCCCGCGCCGCCGACGAGGTTGACGATGTCGCCGAGCGGGGTGCCCATCGGAACCTCGGCGATGCCCGCGCCGCCCGGCCCGCGGAGCTGCACGAGCGCGGTGCCCGGGGCGTCCGGCGTCCCGATCGCCGCGAACGCCGCCGCGCCGTTGGTGAGGATCCACGGCACCGCCGCGAGCGTGACGACGTTGTTCACGACCGTCGGGCGCTCCCACAGGCCGCGCTCGGTGGGGTATGGCGGGCGCTGGTCGGGCGCCGCGCGCGCGCCCTCGAGCGCGCGGATGAGGACGGTCTCCTCGCCGAGCATGTAGGAGCCCTGGAGCCCGCGGACGATGACGTTGACGCGGTGGCCGGAGCCAGCGACGTCGTCACCGGTGAAGCCGGCCTCCTCGGCATCGGCGACCGCAGCCTCGAGCCGGCTGACCAGCTCCGTGTCGTCGCCGCGGACGATGAGGTAGGCCTCGGTGGCCCCGACGGCGAACGCCGCGATCACGAGGCCCTCGATGACGGACCACGGATCCGCGGCGAGGAGCGCCGAGTCGATCTGGGTGGCGGGGTCCGCCCCGTAGCCGTTCGCGATGACGTACCGCTGGTCGGCGGGGTTCGAGGCGGCGGCGCGCCACTTGTCGGCGGTGGGGTAGCCCGCGCCGCCCCGGCCGCGCAGCCCTGACGCGCCGACTTCGGCGATGGTGCCGGTGGCGCCGGTTCGAACAGCGGCCTTGAGCCCCTCGAAGGCCCCTGCGCGAACGGCTGCGTCGAGGTCCCAGGGGTTCGCCGCGAGCGCCTTCGTTCGGCCGAGCAGGACCGACGGCCAGGCCGGCGGCGTGGCGAGGAACGTCGTCATGCGGTCGCCTTCCCGCCAAGGGCTGCGTCGAGGGCGCTGACGTAGCCGGCCTCGGCCGCGCGCAGGCCCTCACCCGCGGGTGCCGCCCCGGCCATCGTCGGCGGCTCGAAGCGGAGGTGCTTGAAGGAGCTGGCGGTTCCGTACACGAAGGCGTACCAGGCGCCGGTCTGGCGTGACAGGTGCTTGAGCGCCGCCACGGGCAGGTAGCCGTAGGCCGCCTGGATGTCCTCGAGCATCGGGAGCAGGTCCTTGGGCTCGTAGTCGTGCGCCTCGGCGATGGCGGTGACTGGGGTCACGTCCATCGGGTTGAAGCGGGTGAACGCCATGTCGGCGACAGGCCGCCCAGCGCGCCGCATCGCGGACTCCTCGCGCCGCTCGCCATACGTCTCGGGCGGGCCCCAGTGGACGTGGAACCTTCCGCGCGTGTCCACCCCGCCCATGTCGATGCACTCGATCGGGCATGCCTGGGCGCACTGGAAGCACGTCTCGCACTTGAGCGTGCCGTACTCGTCGTACAGGAGCTGGAGGCGGCCACGGAACTTGGGGGCGACGTCGGCCTTCTGCTCTGGCCACATGATCGTGGCCTTGGGCGCGAAGAACCGCCGCAGGGTCAGCCCCATGCCGTGGACGAGGCCCATGCCGGGCACGGTGGTCATCAGTGGATCCCCGCCGACTTGAGGATGACGATGGCGAACGCCGTGAGGAACAGGTTGAGCAGCGCGGCGGGGAGCAGCCACTTCCACGCGAAGCCCATCAGCTGGTCGATCCGGACGCGGGGGAAGGTGCCGCGCATCCAGACGAAGATGAAGACGAACGTGAACGCCTTGAGCATGAACCAGACGAGCCCGGCCACCCAGTCCCAGTCGATGTAGGCGACCAGGCCGAGGGCCCCGATGACCAGGAGGTTGAACAGGACGAAGCCGACGACCAGGGCCTGCCAGGCCGGCATGTTGTCGCGGAGCAGGTAGACCGGGGCCGACAGCGCGAGCGTCACGAGCAGCGGCGCCACCGCGACGACCAGCAGCAGACCGAGGCCCAGCTCGCCCGGCTGGAGGTAGACCCAGAACGGTGCGAGGTGGAAGTACCCGAGCACCGCGTTGATGTCCACAGGCGCGTTCCAGGCGCCGAAGAACATCGTGACGATCAGCGCGGACATGATGAACACGTTCACGTACTCGGCGAAGAACAGGAAGCCGAACCGCATCCCCGAGTACTCGGTCGCGAAGCCGGCCACGATCTCCGAGTCGGCCTCGGTGAGGTCGAAGGGTGTTCGGTTGGCCTCGGCGACCCCGGCGATGAAGAAGATCAGCGCGCCCAGCGGCTGGCGGAAGACGAACCAGTCCCACACCCAGCCGGACTGCTGGCGGGCGATCGAGTCGATGCTCAGTGTGCCTGCGAGCAGGATCAGGCCCACCACCGACAGCGTGAGCGGGATCTCGTAGGACACCACCTGCGCCGCGGAGCGGAGGCCGCCCAGCAGCGAGTACTTGTTGAACGAGGACCAGCCGGCGAGCAGGAGGCCCACGACGCTCATGCCGCCCACCGCGAACAGGTACAGCAGACCGATGTTGAGGGGCGCACCCACCAGGCCCGGCCCGAACGGGATGACCATGAACGTCATCACCGCGGTCACGAACACCATGACCGGCGCCCACGTGAAGACCGTCTTGTCGGCCGAGGTGGGGCTGAAGTCCTCCTTGGTGAGCACCTTGAGCCCGGCGATCACCGAGTGCGCCGCGCCCGCGGGGAGCACCCGGTTGGGGCCCACACGAAGGTTCATGTAGGCGATGACCTTGAGCTCCATGTAGATGATGATGAACGCGGCCGGGATGCTGAACAGCAGGATCGCGGTGATGGCGACCACGAACCGGACGATCCCGAGGTTCGAGTTGAGGACGTCCGTCAGCCACGGCCCGATCACCGTGGCGAGGAACACCGTCACCAGCGGCCCCACCACCAGGATGAGCAGCAGCAGCGGGATGACGATCTTGCCGACCGTCGACACGTTGCCCAGCGAGCGGCTGATCGCGGTCACTTGTCGATGCCCCCCATGACCGGATCGAGGCTCGCCATCACGGCCATCGTGTCCGCGATGAGGTTGTCCTTCATCAGCATGCCGACGAGCTGGAGGTGGACGAACGAGGGGTCGTGGATCCGGAAGCGGAACGGCTGGTCCGTGCCGTCGGAGATCACGTAGGTGCCGAACAGGCCGCGGGGCGACTCGACCGCCGCCCAGGCGCGACCCGGGCGCGGGCGCATGAGCCGCGGCAGACGGGCCATGACGGGGCCGTCGGGCATGTTGTGGAGGCACTGGTCGATGATCCGGATGCTCTCGCGCACCTCGTCGAGGCGGAGCAGGTAGCGGTCGAGCGAGTCGCCCCCGCCGTTGGAGCCCCGCACCGGGACGTTGAACTCGAGCTCGGGGTAGACCGAGTAGGGATGCGCGCGGCGCACGTCGAACGGGATGCCGGCGGCCCGGATGTTGGGGCCGGTGACGCCCATCCGGAGGGCCGTGTCGCGGTCCACGCGGCCGATGTCGCGCATCCGGCGGACGAAGATCTCGTTCTCGTTGAGCAGGCCGATGTTGGCCTCGTGCTGGACGGCCGCGCGGCTCATCCAGTCGCCCAGGCGCGACATGAACTCGTGGTTGAGGTCGCCGTTCACCCCGCCGATCCGGAAGTAGTTGAACAGCATCCGCTGGCCCGTGACCGCGGCCAGCATCTCGACGATCTCGTCGCGCTCGATGAACGAGTACAGGATGGGCGTGAGGCCGCCGAGGTCGAGCGCCATCCAGCCCTGGAACAGGGCGTGGCTCGCGATGCGCAGGAGCTCGCCGGTGAGGACCCGGATGTACTCCGCGCGGCGCGGCACCTCGACGTCCATCAGCTTCTCGAACGCCATGACCGGCGCCCATTCCATGAACAGGGAGCTGACGTACTCGAGCGGGTCGATCTGGCTGATGATGTGGTGGTAGTCGCTGTTCTCGCACAGCTTCTCGACGCCGCGGTGCAGGTAGCCCAGCACCGGGTCGAGGTCCACGACCTTCTCGCCGTTGATCTTGAGCACCACCCGGAGCACGCCGTGGGTGGACGGGTGCTGGGGGCCCATGTTGAGGAACATCTCGCCGTCGCCGAGCGTGTAGAACTCGGCCTCGCGCTCGGTGCGCGGCGGATAGGGCGGGACCTGCTCGTACTGGCCGATCTGGGCGTCGAGCATGATCCGCGGATCGTCCGCGGACGGGTGCGGGTACTGGGGCTGCGAGGGAGCGGGCATCAGGCCTTCACCGTCCGGCGGATGCTGTGCTCGGTTGCCGCGACGGGCGCGTAGGGCTCCTCGACATGGCGAACGCCGCCGCCCGGCCCCCGCGCCGAGTCGTCGGGCAGGTAGAAGTCTTTGCGCAGGGGGAAGCTCTTGTAGTCGGGCGGCATGTAGATGCGGCGCAGGTCGCGGTTGCCCTCGAACACGATGCCCAGCATGTCGTAGGCCTCGCGCTCCATCCACTCGGCGCCCGGCCACAGGCCGGTGAGCGACGGCACGCGCGGGTCCTCGCGGGGCAGGCCCTCGGCGATGACGCGCAGCCAGTCCGGCGTCTTGTTCGACCACAGGTGGTAGACCGCCTGCATCGTGTCGCCGGTGTCCACGCCGGCGAGGTCCGCCAGGATGACGAACTCGAACTCCGGGTCGTCGTGGAGGACGCGCATCACGTCGATCACGTCCGCGGGCCGGATCCGGATCTCGGTCTGGTCGTGGCGCTGGCGGATGGGCCCGGTCAGCCGGTCCGCGAGCTTCGCCGCCAGGCGGGTCTTGAGCGTTCGGTCCATCGCTAGACGTCCTGCGGCACGTTGGGGCCGATCGGGTGCTCGGGCCAATGGCCGCGCCGCTCCTTGACGAGCTGGCCCAGCTTCATCATCCCGTAGATCAGGCCCTCGGGACGGGGCGGGCAGCCGGGGACGTAGACGTCGACGGGCATGACGCGGTCGATGCCCTCGATGGTGGAGTAGGAGCGCTTGTAGCGGCCGCCGGAACAGGTGCAGTCGCCCATCGCCACGCACCACTTGGGCTCGGGCATCTGCTCCCACAGCCGGACGAGCGGCCCGGCCATCTTGGTGGTCAGCGTGCCCGCCACGATGAGCACGTCCGCCTGGCGGGGCGAGGCTCGGAACGGGAACATGCCCCAGCGGTCCATGTCGTTCTTCGACGTCGCCGCGGACATCATCTCGATGGCGCAGCAGGCCAGGCCCGAGAGCAGCGGCCAGAGGCTGTTCATGCGGATGAGGTCGATGATTAGGTCGGCCTTGGTGGGGATGACCTCGAGCTGGCCCCAGCGCGCCGTGTCGGACAGCATCAGGTCCGAGTGCTCAAGCTGCCGAAGGTGCGTGAACGGCGCCGCGGTGCTCTCGTAGGAGTTGGGCCGGCCCGACGTCCAGAGGGTGTTGGGAACGATGATCGGCGAGCTCACGTCGCTGGGCGCGGCCGTGACCAGCGCTGCGTCCGCGCCGCCGGGAACGGAGTCCTCGGCGGCCGGGGCGGCGGTCTCGGCGGGGCCGTCGGGGGTCATCGCCACGAGAGCACTCCCTTGCGCCAGGCGTACGCGAGTCCGAGCATCAGCACCGCCACGAAGATCAGCATGCTCACGAACGGCACGAGCGGATCCGTCGCGGCGCTGAAGATCAGCGCCCACAGGAAGATGAACACGATCTCGACGTCGAACGCCACGAACATCAGCGCGTAGATGTAGAACGAGATGCCGAAACGGGCGTGGCTGTCACCGAAGGTGTCGATGCCCGACTCGTAGGGGTAGCCCTTGTGCTCGTCTCCGCGAGTCCGGTGGGAGATCAGCCAGGCCAGCCCGATCGTCCCGAAGACGAACAGCGTGCCTGCGACTGCGAAACCCCCGACGTACCAGAGATTGCCCCAGAGCTGGTCCACGAAGTCCTCGAGGTCGGACGCGGGCGGTCCCGGAACAGGGTCCCGGCCCTCGTGCACGATGCGGTGGTGTTTGGCGCGCGTGGGCATGCGCGCCCACAAACAGCGGTCATTCTAGCAGCGGAGACCCGTCGGGAGAGGACCTGCAGCCCTTCGTGGCGGGCCGAGCAGACCTTTCAGATGCGCGGCAGGCGCGGGCGGTCGTGCCGCCGTCCGATGGCTCCGGCGAGCGGCCGGGGTGGCCGCCCAGCTGGGCGGCCCGTGCCGGCTGACCCCGTCAGCGTGCGTTGCTGCCCTGTCGGGTGAGCCTGCGCAGGGCGTCGAGACGGGTGTCCGCCGGCATGCCCCGGCCGAAGACGAGCACGCGGAACCCGCCCATGCCGCGCGGGTCGAGGAGCCGCGCGAGGGCGGAGCGGAGCGTGAGCGCATCCTGGAGCGTCGCGCCCGTGCGGCCGAGGTACCGGCCCGGCAGGTCGTTGCCCGCGGCCGCGAGCAGCTCGCCGGCCGTGGTCTCGCCGATCGCGACGAGGTCTGCGCGGTTCGCCGCCGCGCGGACCGCCGCGAGGTCAACCGTCGCCGTGAGGTCCTGGCGACCGACGTGGCGGAACGGGTCGGCGCCGACCGCATGGCGGGCGAAAGCGCGCAGCGTCCCGGTGGGGCGGGAGGCGCCGTGGAGGGCGGCCGGCTCGTCGGCGTAGTCGATGAGCACGACGATGCCGCACGCGATGTGCGTCGTGGCACCGGCCAGCCAGGCGTCGATGGCGAGGCAGACCTCGGTGACCTGCCCATCGCCGAGGACGACGCCCTCGGCCTCGAGTCGCTGGGCGAGACGCGGTGTCGTGGGCTCGGCTTCGACCTGCACGAAGCGCCCGCTTCCGTCGAGCCCGACGAGCAGCTCGCGCAGGCCGCCGGGGCGGCCGACGACGCGGTGGACCGGGAGCGCGTCGAGGACTTCGTTCGCGATGACGGCGCCCGTTTCGACGGCCTCGACCGGGGCCTCGTCGTCGGTGATGTGCAGGTTGAGGCCGTCCGCTGCGAGGCGGGCTCGGAGGGTCGCCAGCCGGGCAGGCTCCACCTCGGTCGGGCGGTAGCGGAGCGCGTCGAGCATCGGGCTGGCATCGTCGCGCAGGCCGGCCAGCAGGCCCGCCGCCATCGCGCCCGTCCCGGCGCCGGGCTCGGTGACCGTGAACGGGCTCGGCCTCCCGATCGCCTCCCAGGCCTGGGCCACCAGCCGGCCGACCGCAGCGCCGAAGATCGGGTGGGCCTCGGGGGCGGTGATGAAGTCGCCAGCTCGTCCGGGCCCCGGCTCCTCGCGCCGGTAGTAGCCGTGACCCGGCTCGTACAGGGCGCGCCCCATGAACCGGGCGAAGGTGATCGGCCCGTCGCGGCGGATCTCGTCGCGGAGCGCCTCGACGAGGGCATCGTCCTCGCCCACCCCCTCCGGATCCGGCAGGGGCTCGACGTGGTAGCCGGGAACCCCCGTCATGCTTCGTGGCTCGTCACGCCGATGATGCTAGCTGGGGAGCCCCCATCGGGGCGCTTCGCCCCGATGGGGGTATCGTCGAGGTCCATCGTCGCGGGGCGGATGTCTGCCGAACAGGAGGTGGCGACCGTGGCTCGTGTTCGCGCGTATGTGGGGATCGGCGCCAATGTTGGCGACGCGGCCGCCACGCTTGCCGACGCCGTGCATGAGCTTGCCCGCCTGCCGGGAGTGCGCCTGCGCGGCGTGTCCCGCCTGTACGCCACGGCGCCGGTCGGGGTGCTCGACCAGCCGGAGTTCCGCAACGCGGTCGTGGCGCTGGACATCGTGGTGGCACCCGACGCCGTGCCCGCGGTGTCGGCCTCGGAGCTGCTGGTTGCGCTCAAGGACATCGAGCGCGCGTTCGGGCGCCAGCAGCGCGAGCGCTGGGGGCCGCGCGAGGTGGACCTCGACCTGTTGGTGTTCGGGCGGCACGAGATCTCCGTCGCGCGGCCCGCGGCGGGCATGAGCTCGAACCCGGCCAAGGCCGGCCTACCGCTCACCGTCCCGCACGCAGAGGCGCGCCACCGCCTGTTCGTGCTGGCGCCGCTTGCCGACCTCGCGCCGCGACTGGTGCCGCCCGGCTGGGTGGAGACCGTCGTTGCGGCGTCCGACCGCCAGCGCGCAGCGGAGGGCGATGCCGCGGCGCGGCCCGTGGCGTCGTGGAGCGGCGAGGGCTGGCGACCGCTCGGCTGAGCGGTGCGCCCGGCGCGACGAGGCTTCAGGCCGGGCGGCTGAGCGGTGCGCCCGGCGCGACGCGGCTTCAGGCCAGGCGCCGGACCGCCAGCCACTCCTCGATCACGGCGTCGCCCGAGCGTGTCACGCGATAGCACCCGGCCGACTCGCGCTCGCTCACGCACTCGGCCAGGGTCGTCCCGTGGAAGACCAGCGCCGCGCCGTCGTCGGCTGCGAGGCCGTCGGGCAGCTCGCCAGAGCCGATGAGGTGGTGGAAGAGCGGGCGGCGCTGCTCCTCGCCGTCGAAGTGGGGGCTGAGGCTCCCAGGAAGGAACCCCAGGCCGCCATGGAAGGCGGCCAGCTGCGGCCCGAACGAATCGGTGGTCCCGGCCTCGAACCAGCAGATCGCGCCGGCCGAGATCCCGGCCATCACGACCCCGCGCTGCCAAGCGGCGCGGAGCGCTGTGTCGACCTCGTGGAGCCGCCAGATCGCGAGCATGTTTGCGGTGTTCCCGCCGCCGACGTAGACAGCGTCCTGTTCGGCGAGGAACCCCGTGATGTCGAGCACGTCGCGATTGAACAGCGTGAGGTGGCTGGCCTCGGCCACGTCATCGAAGGCGGCGTGGAACCGGTTGGTGTAGCTCTCGGCATCCCCGCCCGCCGTGCCGATGAAGCAGACCCGCGGGCGAGGGGCGTCGTCGGCGCCGCGCCGGGTGGCTGCGGCCCGCGCCAACTCCAGGACGAGCCGGTCGAGCGGCGACAGGCCCTCATTCATGCTGAAGCCGCCACCGCCCATGGCCACGATCCGCCGCACATCGGGCGGCCCGCTCACAGCCGCGCCGCCACGAGCTCGCCGCGCCCGATCGGCACAACCAGCCCCACCAGGCGCGGGTCGGAGAGGGCAGCCTCGCGGAAGCCGGCGAGGTCGGCCTCGTGGGAGGTCAGGTTGTCGGCGACCAGCAGGCCGCCGGGCCGCAGCGCCTCGATCGCCGCGCCCAGCGCACCAAGGTAGTCGCCCTTCTCGGCGTCGAGGAAGACCAGGTCGGCCCGGCCCGCGAATGACGCGAGCCCTGCAACCCCGTCGGCATGCCGGAGCTCGACGACGTCCTCCACGCCGGCGGCCGCGAACGACCCGCTCGCCAGCTCGACCTTCGCCGGGTCCACTTCGAAGGTGACCACCCGCCCGCCCGTCTGCCGCGCTCCGGCGGCGAGGTACAGCGTCGAGTAGCCGCTGCTCGTCCCGACCTCGACGACCGTCCGAGCGCCGATCGCGACGATGAGCGTGACCAGCATCTGGCCGACCTCGGGTCGGATGGCGCGCAGGCGCAGCTCGCGGGACGTGCCGTCGGTTCGGTCGGCAGTGTCGCGCGCCTCGAGGCCGGCCATCACGGAGCGGACCCGCTTGCTGACGAGATCCATGGGACGCCGGTCGCGCCTAGAGCCGGACGGCCGGCGGCCGGTCCCGGTCGAACATGTGCACCGTGTCCACGAACCGCACCTGCTTCGCCTGGTAGGCCATCACCAGCGAGTGCGTCCGGGCGCCGCCCCCGAAGAAGCGGACCGGCTCGAGCAGGTCGCCGCCGGTCACGCCGGTGGCTGCGAAGACCAGGTTCTCGCCGGACGCGAGGTCCTCGGTCCGGTAGACCTTGTCCTCATCGGCGTGGCCCAGCATCTTCTTCGCGCGCTCGCGCTCCTCGTCGTTTCGGAAGCGGAACCGCGCCTGCAGCTCGCCGCCCAGGCAGCGCAGCGCGGCGGCGGTGATGACGCCCTCGGGCGCCCCGCCGATCCCCATGACCGCGTGGACGCCGGTGCCCGAGACCGCACATGAGATCGCGGCCGACACGTCGCCGTCGGTGATGAGCTTGATCCGCGCGCCGGTCGATCGCACCTCGGCGATGAGGTCCGCGTGGCGCGGCCGCTCCAGGATGATCACCGTGATGTCGGTGACCTTGCGGCGGAGGGCCTCGGCGATGCGGTGGCAGTTCTCGGCCGCCGGTCGCGTGATGTCCACGCACCCGGCCGCGATCGGCCCCACGGCCAGCTTCTCGAGGTACGTGTCCGGGGCGTGGGTGAGACCGCCTCGCTCCGAGGCGGCGAGGACCGTCAGCGCGCCGCCCTGGCCGGTGGCCACGAGGTTCGTGCCCTCCAGGGGGTCCACCGCGATGTCCACCGCTGCCGCGGCGCCGGAGCGGTCCCGCCGACCCACCAGCTCGCCGATGTAGAGCATTGGGGCCTCGTCACGCTCGCCCTCGCCGATGACGATGGTCCCCGCGATGTCCGCCTCGTCCATGACCCGGCGCATTGCCTCGGTCGCGGCGGCGTCCGCCTCGTCGCGCAGGCCGCGACCCATGAACCGGGCCGACGCGATCGCGGCCGCCTCGGTCACGCGGACCATCTCGAGGGCGAGCAGCTGTTCCATCGGGGCCTCCGGTCGCTGGGCCGGCTGCGCCGGCGGGGGCTCGGGGTTGACGCGGGGTCGGGCGTGGGTCGCGGAGCGGATCCTTCCGAGGCCGCCGGGGTCAGTGCCGGAAGTGGCGCCGCCCGGTGAAGACCATTGCGAGGTGGTGGCGGTCGGCCACCTCGATCGCCATCTCGTCGCGGATGGAGCCGCCGGGCTGGATGATCGCCGTGACGCCGGCGTTGGCCGCGATCTGGATGCCGTCGGGGAACGGGAAGTAGGCGTCCGAGGCCATGACCGCAAGCTTCGCCCTGTCGCCGGCGCGCCGGAGCGCGATGTCCACGGCGACGCTGCGGCTGGCCTGCGCAGCGCCGATGCCGACAGTGGCACCGTTCCGCGCCAGGACGATGGCGTTGGAGCGGACATGGCGGACGGCCCGCCACGCGAAGAGCAGGTCCGTCAGCTCACCAAGGGTCGGGTGGCGACGGGTGACCACCTGGAGCTGGCCGCGGTCGATGTCGAGCCGGTCGAGGCCTTCGACGAGCAGGCCGCCTGCGACGCGCTTGAAGTCGAGGTTCGCGATGCCGTAGTCGCGCATGCCGTCGGTGGGCGAGGCCGGCACGGACAGCAGCTCGAGACCGGGCCGCGCGGCAAGGATTCCCTGCGCCGCCTCCGAGTATCCCGGTGCGATGACCGCCTCGAAGGAATTGGCGGCGATCTCGCGGGCCGTGGCGCCGTCGAGCTCGCGATTGACCCCGACGATGCCGCCGAAGCTGGCGACGGGGTCGGTGTCCAGCGCCCGCCGGTAGGCCTCGACCAGCTCCGAGGCGGACGCTAGCCCCACGGGGTCCGTGTGCTTGGTGATCACGACGGTCGGCGCCGTGTAGTCCAGGGCGATCCGGTAGGCGGCGTCGAGGTCCAGCAGGTTGTTGAACGTGGGCGCCTCGCCGGCGAGCTGGGTCGCGTCCGCGAGCGTGCCGGACCGGTGCGTCGTCTCGCGGTAGAACGCCGCCCGCTGGTGCGGGTTCTCGCCATAGCGCAGGTCGCCGACCTTCTCGAGCACGAGGGCGAGACGGGCCGGGAAGTTGTTGTTCGAGATCTGGTTGAGGTAGGCGGCAATCTCGGCGTAGTAGGCGGCGACGGCGCTGTAGGCGTCGGCGGCCAGCCGGTAGCGCGTGTCGGCCGAGACCTGGCCCAGCGAGCGCAGCTCCTCGAGGACCGCCTCGTAGTGCTTGGGGCTCGCAACCGCGACCACGCCCGCGGCATTGCGCGCAGCGGCCGCCAACAGCGCGGCGCCGCCGACATCGATCATCTCGATCGCCTCGTCGATGCCGACGTGGCGCCTGCCGACCTCGGGCGCGAACGGCTTGACGTTGACGACGACGAGGTCGATCAGGCCGATGCCGTGCTCGGCGAGCTGCTCGAGCTGCTCCGGCACGTCGCGACGGGCGAGGATCCCGGCGTAGATGGCGGGGTGGAACGTGCGGACTTGACCGCCGACGAGCGGGGGGACGGCGGTCAGGTCGCTGACCGAGGCCACCTCGATGCCGTCGGCGGCAAGATGCTCACGGGTGCCATCGGTGGCGTAGAGCTCAGCGCCGAGGTTGGCGAGCTCGCGCGCGAACGCCGAAATCCCGTCACGGTTGGCGACCGACAGCAGCGCACGCACCTGCGCTGTTCCTCCTGCGGCGGGTGGCTCTCGCGCCCTGACTGAGCGGCCGGCCCGGACGTGCCCGGGTTCCGCTCAGGCTGGCGCAATTCTGAGAGTCGAGTATACCTCGGCCCCATGGCATACTCGGATGGCCCATCACCTGGCCGGTCAGCCCGGCCGACGTGGAGACGTCACGCGTGCAGCTCCTTCCCTGGGAATACCTCTTCAAGGCGTTCACCCAACGCAACGTCCCGGACCTCTACGGCCCGCTGACCGTCGCCTCGCTGATCTGGCTGATCGCGGCCGTCGCGGCGTACAACATCCGCTCGCGCCAGCTGCACCGGCACGCCGTCTACGTGCAGATGTACGAGTGGCTGATGTGGACGGGGGTCATCACGGCGTCGCTGATGCTCGTCTACTGGGTCTTCCGCTTCGACATGGTCATCGTGCTCGGCACGCTGGTCGCCGGACTCGCCCTGACCGTGTGGATCCGGTACCGCAAGTTCCCGCCGGAGTTCGCGGCGTACGAGCGCCAGCTGGCCAAGCAGCGCTACTTCACCCGCGAGCGCTTCGCGCACCCCGAGACGACGATCCGGTCGAAGACGTCGCGCCGCCGGCGCCGCCGCCGGTAGGATCGCGCGCCTGACGAGCGCCCCGGCGTCCCTGCCCGTGAGCATCGAGGTTCGGCGGTTCGGCGCTGGGCACCGGCTGCCGTTGGCCGGAGGTCAGGCCTTCAGCCGTCCGTCGAGCGCCGTGGCGTCCAGCCCGTGAGCATCGAGGTCCGGAGGTTCGGCGTTGGGCACCGCCGCCCAGACGGCCCGGCCGGCACCGTGGGGATTGAGGGCCAGGTCATCGAATCCCGCGCGTCCGGCCTCATCGCGGAGCTGGCGTTCGGGCGCCAGGCGCGCATCACCCCGCACTCGAACCCGCGCACCACGCTGTTCCTCGTGATCGAGGGCGGCGGCTGGGTGGGCGTCGGCGACGAGCGGACGCGAGTTGCCGCTGGCGAGGCCGTGGTATGGCCCCCGGATGTCATCCACGCCGCCTGGACGGACGGCGTTCCGATGCGGGCCATCGTCGTGGAGCTGGCGGAGGACCCCAAGCTGCTCGCATTTGGCGCCGGCGAGGACGACGATCCGCCGGCGGAATCGCCCCATCCGCGGACAGTCACGCGCGGCGAGGGCTCGCTGGCGCCTCGGCCGCGAGCTCGGGGGGCGGGCGCCACCGAAGGGGAGCCCGACTAGCGACGGCATCCGCTGGCCCGCGCAACCCCCCCGGATCGCCTCCCCGAGGCGCTTAGGTTGCGAATCGCCCCATATCCCCGCCGAAGGCGTCTTTGGGCGAATTGCCCCTCGATTCGGCCACCTCGCGAGCGGCGGACCTGGATACGCGCCTCCGGGAGGCGATTCGGGGGCGCGCCCGGCGGCGCTCCGAGTGCTCCCGCCCGCGCCCTCGCGACGGGCACCCGATCCGGCGCCGCGCACCCAGCGGCCCTGCCGGCGCTTCGTCCTTCCGTTGGGCCGCCACGCGCCACCCGGCGCACGGCGGGTGTGCGATCTGCCGCACTGAGCGGCTCGCCGGGAGCCCGGTCCTCGCGCAGGGCCGCCCGGTGCACGCGAGCAGCGTCGTTGAGGTTGCCACGGCTACCCGTAGCTCCCGGCCCCCGCAGCCCGCTCCCCCCACGCTGCCGGCCAGGCGCTCGGCGCTCGCGATCCGACCTTGGCCCGCAGCGTCAGCTCGTGGTGTCGTCCTCGCGGGCCAGCCAGGCTCCCAGCCCGCCCAGCACGCGTCCCGTCATCCCCCAGATGACGAGGTTCGGCGAGGCGCCCGGCAGGTGGTCGATGGGGTAGGCGTCGTAGGTCAGGCGGCGGCCGCGCATCTCGCGCTCGCGTGAGACCAGGTCGGCGGCGGGCAGGATTGACGAGACGGGAAGGTCAAGGATCGCTGCGACCTCAGTGGGCTGGGGGCGCATGGACGGTCGCCGGTCGGCAACCGCCACGATCGGCGTGACCATGAAGTCCGACACCGGGACCCACATCGCCGGCAGGCGGCCGACGATGCGCAGCCCGCACTCCGCGGGGTCGAGACCCACCTCCTCGGCGGCCTCGCGGAGGGCCGTGGCCTCGAGGTCGGCGTCCTCGGGCTCGGCGCGACCGCCCGGGAACGACACCTCGCCCGAGTGGTGGCCGCCCCGGTCGGTTCGCTCGGTCACCACCAGATGCGCCTCGTCGGCGCCGTCCGGGTAGAGCAGCACCAGGACGGCTGCCGGCCGACCGCTGGCCCCGGGCACGTCGGGCCCCGGCACGGGACGCGGGCCGCCCGCGTCGTGGAGGAGCGGCATCAGCGAGGGCGGCCCATCGGGCAGCACCACCGGCAGCCGCTCGAGCCGCGCCACGACGTCCTCGAACCGCACGCCGACCGCCGCCTCGCGACTAGTTGACCAGCCCGCCGTCGGGCTTCTTCTTGTCCTCGTCCAGCGGCGGCAGGTCGAACGCGGGAGCGCGAACGCCCGCGCCGGCCGGCTCCCTGACCTCGGTGCCCGGCCCGCCACCCGGCGTCCGGGCGTCGCGGCGCTCGGACGGATCGGCCACGACGGACGCGCTGTCCGACGAGAAGACGAGGGTCCCCGAGACGGGGTCCGCATCGGCGGTCACCACGTCGCCCGGGTGGAACGCGCCGGAGAGCATCGCCCGCGCGAACGGGTTCTCCACGAGGCGCTGGATCGACCGCTTGAGCGGCCGCGCGCCGTAGGCCGGGTCCCGGCCGTCGCGCTGGATCACGGCCAGGGCTGCCGGCGTGAGCTGGAGCACAAGGTCGTTGGCCGCGATCCGCCGCTCGAGGTCGCTCACCAGCAGACCCACGATCGCCGCGAGGTCTGCATCGGTGAGCGAGTGGAACACGATCACCTCGTCCACCCGGTTGAGGAACTCGGGGCGGAAGACACCCCGCAGCTGGTCGGTCACCTGGCGCTTCATCGCCTCGTAGGACTCGCTGTCGGTCCGGCCGCTGAAGGCGGCGATCTGCTGCGAGCCGACGTTGGAGGTCATGATCACAACCGTGTTCCGGAAGTCGACCGTCCTGCCCTGGCCATCGGTGAGGCGCCCGTCATCGAGCACCTGGAGCAGCACGTTGAACACGTCGGGGTGCGCCTTCTCCACCTCGTCGAACAGGACCACCTGATACGGGCGTCGACGGACGGCCTCGGTGAGCTGGCCGCCCTCCTCGTAGCCCACGTAGCCCGGAGGCGCCCCGGTCAGGCGCGACACGGCGAACTTCTCCATGTACTCGCTCATGTCCAGCCGGACCATCGCCTGCTCGTCGTCGAACAGGAACTGGGCCAGCGCCCGCGCGAGCTCGGTCTTGCCGACGCCCGTGGGGCCCAGGAACAGGAAGCTGCCGATGGGCCGCCGCGGGTCCTTGAGGCCGGCGCGCGCTCGGCGCACTGCGTCCGACACGGCCTCGATGGCCTCGTCCTGGCCCACGACGCGCTCGTGGAGGCGCTCCTCCATGTGGACCAGCTTCTCCAGCTCGCCCTCCATCAGCCGGGCGACCGGGATCCCGGTCCAGGAGCCCACGATGCCGGCGATGTCGTCTGCGGTGACCTCCTCCTTGAGGAGCGCGCCCGGACCCTGGAGCGCGGCGATCGCGGCCTCCTGCTGCTTCTGCTGGTCAGCCAGCTCGCGGGCGCGACCGTACTTGAGCTCCGCGGCCCGGCCGTAGTCGGTCTCGCGCTCGGCCTGGTCGATGCGGACCTGGAGCTGCTCGATCTCGGACTTGGTGGCGCGCAACGCTGCGATCGCGGACTTCTCCGCCTCCCAGCGCTGCTTCATCGCGCCGGACTGCTCGCCGATGTCGGCCAGCTCCTTCTCGAGCGCCTCGAGCCGCTGGTGCGACGCGTCGTCGGTCTCCTTGCGCAGCGCCTCGCGCTCAATCTCGAGTTGGATCCGGCGGCGCTCCAGCTCGTCGAGCTCGCTCGGCATCGAGTCGATCTCCATCCGCAGACGGCTGGCAGCCTCGTCGACGAGGTCGATGGCCTTGTCGGGCAGGAAGCGCTCGGTGATGTATCGGTTCGACAGCGTGGCCGCGGCGACCAGCGCGGAGTCCGTGATCCGGACGCCGTGGTGGACCTCATAGCGCTCCCGCAGGCCGCGCAGGATCGAGATCGTCTCCTCGACCGTGGGCTGGTCCACCACCACCGGCTGGAAGCGCCGCTCGAGCGCCGCGTCCTTCTCGATGTGCTTGCGGTACTCGTCGAGCGTGGTGGCCCCGATGGTGTGCAGCTCGCCGCGCGCCAGCATGGGCTTGAGCAGGTTGGACGCGTCCATCGCGCCCTCGGCGGCGCCCGCGCCCACCACGGTGTGCAGCTCGTCGATGAACAGGACGATGCCGCCCTCGGAGTCCTTGATGTCCTTGAGGACCGCCTTGAGGCGCTCCTCGAACTCGCCGCGGAACTTGGCGCCGGCAATCACCGCCCCGAGGTCCAGCGCCACCACGCGCTTGTCCTTGAGCCCCTCGGGCACGTCGCCGCGGACGATGCGCTGGGCGAGACCCTCGACGATGGCCGTCTTGCCGACGCCGGGCTCGCCGATGAGGACCGGGTTGTTCTTCGTCCGGCGGCTGAGGACCTGGATCGTGCGGCGGATCTCCTCGTCGCGGCCGATGACCGGGTCGAGCTTGCCGGCGCGCGCCTCGGCCGTCAGGTCCCGGCCGTACTTCTCGAGTGCCTGGTAGGTGCTCTCCGGCGTCGGGCTGGTCACGCGCTGCCCGCCGCGGACGCCCTGGAGGGCGTTGAGGATGGCCTCGCGGCCCGCCGCGTGCCGCTCGAGGAGGCTCTGCGCCTCGCCGCCCGCCTCGGCCACGCCCAGCAGCAGGTGCTCCGTGGAGGTGTATTCGTCGCCCATGCGCCGAGCCTCCTCGGTGGCACGGTCGATCACCCGCTTGGCGCGGGGGTCGAGGGCGAGGCTGCCGCCCTGGATCCGGGCGCGCCGGCCCAGCACACCCGCAACCTCGTCGCGGAAGGCGGGCAGGTCCACGCCCAGGCGCCGGAGCGTCTCGGCCGGCACGCCGTCGTCCGGGCCGACGAGGGCGGCGAGCAGGTGCTCCGTGTCGAGCACGGGGCTCTGCATCCGCTCAGCGAGCTGCTGGGCGGTGACGATGGCCTCCTGGGCCTTCTCGGTGAAGCGGTCGAGTTGCATCGGTCGGGTACTCGTTCGGGGACGTCGTCGGCGCTTCGGTCAGGCCGTCGCGCGGGGGTCTGGCTGGTGGACGAGGTCGAGGAAGCTGGCGGCGGCGGCCTTCGCGTCGGCGTCGAGCGCAGCGGGCAGCACAACCCGCACCTTGACGTACAGGTCGCCGGCGCCCTCGCCCTTGAGCTTGGGCATCCCCTGGCCGCTCAGCCGGAATGTCTTGCCCGACTGCGTGCCCGCGGGGATGGTGAGCAGGATTCGGCCCTTGAGGGTGGTGACGGCCGCCTCGCCGCCCAGCAGCGCCTCGCGGAGCGTGATCGGCAGGTCGCGCTCGAGGTCGGAACCGCGTCGGGTGTAGACGTCGTGCGGGCGGACCGTGACCGTGACCACGACGTCGCGACCTCGGGGGCCCTTGCCGGCGAGCCGGATCCGACCGCCGGTGTCGATGCCGCGCGGGATGGAGACCTCGTAGCGCTTGCCTTCAACCTCCAGCAGGCGGGTCGTGCCGTGGTAGGCCTCCTCGAGGGTCAGCTCCGCGGGCGCCTCGATCTCGTCCCGTGGCTTCGCGTGGGCGGCGTCCGACGCACGTTGTGTCCGCGGATGCTGGGCGTCCGTTCCGGTGCCGGTGCTGTTCGGGATGCCGCCCATGCCGGCGAGGATGTCCTCGAAGCTGGTGCTGCTGTTCGGGCTGCCCGTGCGGCCCGTCCTGGCGCTGTGGGCGGTCTGGGCACCTGCCTCCGCCCCGCCGAAGAACATCCGGAAGAAGTCCGAGAAGCCCGCCCCGCCCGCTCCGTCGCCAGTCGAGTGGAACTCGTAGCGGACGTTGGGCCCGCGGCCGGCGCCGAAGTTGACGCCGGCGAAGGGGCCGCCGGGCGCGAAGGGGTCGGTGCCCGAGCGGCCGCCGCCGGCGCGCTGGTACTGGTCCCAGTTGGCGCCCAGCACGTCGTACTGCTTGCGCTTCTCCGGGTCCGAGAGGACCTCGTTGGCCTCGTTGGCGTCCTTGAACTTGCGTTCCGCCGCCTTGTCGCCGGGGTTCCGGTCCGGGTGGTGCGCGCGCGCCAGCTTCCGGAACGCCTTCTTGATGTCGGCCTGGCTGGCCGACCGGGGCACTCCGAGGATCTGGTAGTAGTCGCGGTACTCCATCGGACCGGACCCTTTCGAGGGCTGTCTAGCGGCGGTCCTGGCCGGCGGACAGGGTCGCCCCGTCCCTCGGCCCGGTGACGCCGCCAGCCACGACGGTGGGCTGATCGCCGGGGAACGGGGAGCGGCGCACGCGGCTGACCGCGGTGCCCTTTGACCCGCGCCCGCCGGACTCGTCGCCCGAGGTGGCTGGGATTGGCTGGAGCGGCTGGGGCCGACGCCGGAGCGCGGCCTCCAGCACCTGGTCCATCGTGTCGGCGAGGACCAGCTTGACCTGCTTGCGGATCTCGTCGGGGATGTCGCGGAGGTCCTTCTCGTTCTTGCGGGGCAGGATCACCATCGCGGCCCCGGAGAGGTGCGCGGCGAGGATCTTGCTCTTGAGCCCGCCGATCGGGAGGACGCGCCCCCGGAGGGTGATCTCGCCCGTCATCGCGACGTCCTTGCGGACGGGGATGCCGGTCAGCGCCGACACCATCGCGGTGGCCAGGGTGACGCCCGCCGACGGGCCGTCCTTGGGGGTGGCGCCGGCCGGGACGTGGATGTGGAGCGTGTTGCGCTCGAACGTCTCGCGCGGGATGCCCAGCGAGTCAGCGTGCGACCGGATCCAGGACAGGGCGGCCCGGGCAGACTCGCGCATCACGTCGCCAAGCTGGCCGGTGAGGATGAAGTCCTCCTTGCCCTCCATCTTGGTGACCTCGACGGCGACGACGTCACCGCCGACCTCCGTCACGACGAGCCCGGTTGCGGAGCCGATCTGGTCCTCGGCCTCGAGCTCACCGTACTCGAACCGCGGCGGGCCCAGGTACTCCTCGAGCTTCTTGACGTCCACGACCGTCTTGCGCTTGCGCCCCTCGGCGACCGAGCGGGCGACCTTGCGCATGATGTTGGCGAGCTCGCGCTCGAGGCTCCGGACGCCGGCCTCGTGGGTGTACCCCTGGACGAGCTCGGTGAGGACCTCGTCCGTGATCTCGATGCGCTTCGCGGTGAGGCCGTGGTTCTCCATCTGCTTGGGGACGAGGAACCGCTTCGCGATCTCGACCTTCTCCGTCTGGGTGTAGCCCGGCAGCTGGATCATCTCCATCCGGTCGCGCAGAGGGGCCGGGATCGGGTCCATCAGGTTGGCGGTGGCGATGAACAGCACCTTGCGGAGGTCGAACGGGACCTCGAGGTAGTTGTCCTGGAAGCTGAAGTTCTGCTCCGGGTCGAGCACCTCGAGCAGCGCGGACGAGGGGTCGCCCCGGAAGTCCATGCCGATCTTGTCGACCTCGTCGAGCATGAACACCGGGTTGCTCGTGCCGGCGGTCTTGATGCTCTGGATGATCCGGCCGGGGAGCGCGCCGATGTAGGTGCGCCGGTGGCCGCGGATCTCCGCCTCGTCGTGGATGCCGCCCAGGCTCATGCGGACGAACTTGCGGCCCATCGCCCGGGCGATGCTCTTGCCCAGGCTCGTCTTGCCCACGCCGGGAGGGCCGACGAACAGCAGGATTGGGCTGCGGATGGTGTCCGCCAGGCTGCGCACCGCGAGGTATTCGAGGATGCGCTCCTTGATCTTCTCGAGGCCGTAGTGGTCCTCGTCGAGGATCTGGGCGGCTTCCTTGATGTCGAGGCGGTCGTCCGTGGTGACGTTCCACGGCAGCCCCACCAGCCAGTCCACGTAGGTGCGGATCACGCCGACCTCTGGCGAGGCGGACGGGATCCGGCTCATCCGGTCGATCTCCTTGATCGCCCGGGCGCGGACCTCCTCGGGCATGCCCGAGGACTCGACCTTCTCGCGCAGCTCGTTGATCTCGGCCTGCTGCGGGTCGTCCTCGCCCAGCTCGCGCTGGATCGCCTTGAGCTGCTCGCGAAGGATGTACTCCCGCTGGGTCTTGTCCATCTCGGACTTGACCTCGCTCTGGATCTTCCCCTTGAGCTCGAGGATCTCGGTCTGCCGCGCGAGGAACGCGGAGACGAGCTTGAGGCGCTGCTCCACGTCGGTGGTCTCGAGCAGCTCCTGGCGCTGCTCGGTGGACATCTCGGGGCTGTACGCCACCATGTCCGCGAGCAGGCCTGGCTCGGTGATGTTGCGGGCGGCGACGCCGGCCTCGGGCGGCACGGGGGCGCCGTTGGCGACGTACTGCTCGATCTGCGCCTGGACGCTGCGCATCAGCGCCTGGATCTCCACGCCGGTCGGGACCGCGTCGTGCAGGTCCTCGATGACCGCGGACAGGTACGGCGACGTCTTGGCGAAGCTGACCACGCGGACGCGGTTCTGGCCCTGGACGATCGCCCGGACGGTGCCGTCCTGGAGCTGCACGACCTGGGCGATCTTGGCGATCGTGCCCACGCCGTAAAGCTCCGCCGGGTCGCTGATGTCTTCCTGCTCAGCGGTGCGCTGGGTGACCAGCACGATGGGCCCGCTGGCCTCGACCGCTGCGTTGAGGGCCGCGACGCTCTTCTCCCGACCGACCTGGAGCGGGACGATCATCTCCGGGAAGATCACGGTCTCCCTGAGTGCGACGAGCGGGACCTCGCGCATGCCCTCGGGCCGCGCCTCCTGCTCGACTCTCACCGCCTGCTTCGCCATGAGTTCTCCTTTGCGTGCCGGGCCGGTGGTCCGGCGCGACGGATGGGACGTGCTTGTGAGTGGTTCTTGATCAGCGGCCGGGGGAGGGATCCCCGCCGGGGGTGCCGGCTGACCCGGCCTCCGGTGGCGTCTCCCCGCGGCCGCGGGTGCCTTCGTCGTACAGCGCTTCCAGGATCCGCTTGCCGAGGCGCTCCTCGAGCTCGAACAGCGTGCGGACCCCCGCGAGGTTCACCCCGCGGTCCCGGGTGAGGTGTCGGATCCACAGGATCCGGCGGATGTCCTCCTCGGAATAGAGCCTGATGTTGGTAGGGGTGCGCGCCGGGCAGACCAGGCCCTCATCCTCGTAGATGCGGAGCGTCCTGGGGTGCGCCGAGACGAGCGTCGCGGCCACGCTGATCACGTAGACGGGGCGGGTGGCGTCCCGGTCGGGCCGGCGCGCGGCGGACATGCGGCTAGGCCTTCTCGACCGGCTTGACGCCACCGGGGTTGACGGTCGTGCCGGCCTCGACCTTTCGGGTCTCGACCTGGGTTGCCTCGCCGTTGCTCATGGGCTGGATCCGGATCTGCCGGGGCTTCACCTGCTCCGCCTTGGGGATCCGCAGCTTGAGGACGCCGTGCTCGAAGGTTGCCTCGGCCTTGTCGGCCTCGAGGCCGCTCGGCAGGGTCACGGTCCGCATCACGGAGCCGCGGGTGATCTCGCGCACGAGCCAGCCGCCCTCGTCGTTCGAGCGGTCCGAGCTCTCCTCGGCCTTGATCGTCAGGGTGCCGTTCTCGACCGTGATGTCCACGTCCTCCGGCTTCACGCCGGGGAGCGACGCATCAACGAGCAGCGCGTCCGGCGTGGTGCGGACGTCGAGCGGCACGCGGCTGTACTCGGTGCCTGCGAAACCATTGAATGGCCTGAACATCGTGTCGTCAAACAGGCGATCCATCGCCTGGCGAAGCGTCAACAGCTCGCCGAAGGGCGACGGTCGACGGGTCAGCGTCATCGCATCTACCTCCTGCATTCCTTGCCCGGTGGGATCGTGGTACCGGGTCGTGGACAGGCTAGAACCATGACAATCATGTTGTCAAGATAAGTAACCTGAATCGGGCAGGATGCCTATCGCCATCTGGAGGTTCAGGGTCCTGACTGCCCTCACGATCTACGCGGTGTCGACTCAAGCCACCCGAATCGGGGTGCACCGGGCGCACGACGCGCCGGGCCGCCTGAACTCGGGGTCGACTGACACGGTTCGCGCCGCCGGGTGCGCCAGAGTGCTCCGGATTCGGACAGGGCGTTCTGCCGCGGGCTCGTCGGGCCCCGATTCGGGCGGGGCAGCCGGGCCGTCCGCGCCACCCGAATCGAGGTGCAACGGGCGCACGACGCGCCGGGCCGCCCGAATAGGGGGCCATCCGTCACTGTGGCGCCGTCGGGATGCGCCGAACCCCACTCGATCGGGGCGAGGCGACGCGCGACGCGCCCGTTGAACCTCGATTCGGGCGGGACGACCTGGGCGATGCTGGATAAGCGCGCGGTAAGGGCTCGGTCGGATGATCCCGGCGTGACCACCCGACAGCGACCCGGCGACAGCGGCGCGGAAGACGCGCGACGCCTTCTCGCAGCCGCCGAGCGCGAACTCCGCCTGGCGCGTCGGGCCACCGGCTTGAGCCTGGCGGCCGCGGCGCGTCGTGGCGGGATCTCGCCATCACGCCTCGGTCAGTTCGAGCGTGGTGAGGTGCGGTCGCCAGGCTTCGAGGGTCTTTGTCGCGCGGCGCGCGCCGTCGGGCTCAAGCCGGCATTCCGGCTCTTTCCGACAGGGGAGCCCGTCGTCGACGCGCCGCAGCTCGCGGTCCTCGCGCGCCTCCAGCGAACCCTCGCGGTGCCCCTGCGGTCGAACCGCGAGGTGGGCCTGCCGATCGCGGGCGACCTCCGGGCGTGGGACCTGCGGGTCACGGACGGTCGCTCGACCGCGTCGATCGATGCGGAGGCGCGTCTCGACGACGTCCAGGCCGTGGCGCGGCGAGTGGCACTCAAGACCCGCGACGACCCCGACTGCGGCGTGGTGATCCTGGTGCTCAACCGCACGAGCCACAATCGGCACGTCCTCGCCGAGCACCGCGAGGCTCTCCGATCGCAGTTCCCGCTCGACGGCGGCGCCATCCTCCGCGCCCTCCGAGCCGGCCGCATCCCGGCGGCGAGCGGGATCCTCCTCGTGTGAGCTCGGTGGTGGCGCCCGGGTCGACGTCCGTGCCCGGGTTGGTGGATCATGCGCGCCACAGGAGGGATCCGTGGTTCGTCGTCCCGCGCCCGCTCTCGTCCTCGCCCTAGCGCTCACCGTCGTCGGCTGCGGCGCCACGCCTTCATCGTCCACGGGCGTTACTGCGGCACCCGCCCCTGCATCGCCCGCGGCAACGGCCAATCCTGCTTCGTCGGACGCCCCGGCGCCTCCGGCCTGGCGAGACGCGGCCATCACCCAGCCCGCCGCGGTCACCGGCTTCGCCTCGCAGCCGCCCGGCTACCGCTGCGACCCGTGCCACAACCTCTCCGAGGACAACCTGTTCGGCGTCGCCGCGGTGAGCGGCGGGTACATCGCCGTTGGTGCCGTGACGCCGCCCGCCAGCGCCATCGCGTTCTGGTCTGCAGACGGCGCGAGCTGGACGCCCCTCCCGAGCTTCACGGGCGGGGACGGGAGCGCCGCCGTGGGGGCGGCCGAGGCAAGTGATCGGATCGCGCTGGTCGGCCACGACCCGACCGGGGCCATGGCGTGGGCGGGCGACCTGCGAACAGGCTGGCGGCAGGCGCCCCCGCAGGCGAGCCTCGCCGTTGCCCATGCCGCCGGCGGGATGACCTCTGTCGTGCCGTTCGACGGCGGCTTCGTCGCGGCGGGCTATCGCGACGACCCGGCCGCGGCGCGGGCAGCAGGAGCCGTCTGGCGGTCGAGGGACGGTCTGGCATGGACGCTGGACGCGGATGGCGGCGTCTTCGCGGGCGGCCGGGTTATGTCCCTTGCCGTGGCGGGCAGTGCGCTGGTCGCGGTGGGCACGGTCGGCGACCTGATCCGCGGACCGGCCGCCGCGTGGCGCTGGACCGCGGCGACCGGCTGGCGGCGGGCCTCCGTCCCGGTCGGGGGAGGGGCGATGCGGGCCGTCGTCGCGACGGCGTCGGGGCTGGTCGCCGTGGGCGTGGACGCAGCGGACACGGGGGCAGCCGCCTGGACGTCGATCGACGGATCGAACTGGCAGGCCGTCGCCGACCAGCCGGCGTTCCACTTCTACCAGCTGCCGGTGCGATTCCAGGCGCTCACGCTCGTCAACGGAACGCTGATCGCGGCGGGCTGGCGGTCGGACCCCGGCAAGGGCTCGAGCGTCGTCGTGACGAGCCCGGACGGTGAGACCTGGAGTGCCGAGCCTTGGCAGGCGTCGTTCTCGGGCGGGCAGGTCGACGGGCTGGCAGCGGCGAACGGCACGGTTGTCGCGGCCGGACGCGTGGGCTATCCCGACACCGATACCGCAGCCGTCTGGGTTCGCTCCCTGCCCTGAGCCCGACCTGCGCTCGAGTCCCGGGCCAACGCCTGGCGGTGGAGCCTAGAGCTCGTCGTGCCCGATCAGCTGCTCGCGCAGCTCGACTTCGCAGTCCGGGCGCCCGATGGCGATCACCTTGTCGCCCTCGGCGAGGATCGTGTCCGAGCGGAGCGGCGTCGGCGCCCCGTTGCGGATCACGCCGAACAGCGAGCACCCGGACGGGACGCGCAGCTCGCCGGCGATGCGCCCGATCGCCGGTGAGCCAGGCTGGAGATGCGCCTCGATGATCTCGAGCTCGCCCTCGCCCAGTGCCGCGAGATGGAGCAGCTCGTGCACCGGGATGTCCTGCTCGATGGAGCCCAGGATCATCCGGGTGGGGCTGATGATCTCGTCCACGCCGAGGTGGCGGAACAGCCGCTCATTCTTGGGGTTGTTGACCCGGGCAATCGTCCGCGGCACGTCGAAGTGGTGCTTCGCCATCTGGCAGATGACCAGGTTGTCCTCGTCGTCGCCGGTGACTGCCGCCACGATGTCCGCCCGGTTGGCGCCTGCCTCGCGGAGGTACTTGCCCTCGCACCCGTCCTGTGCGATCACGACGGACCCGATCTCGTCGCGGATCGTGTCCGCGCGCCCGCGATCCTTCTCCATGAGCACGCACTCGTGCCCTGAGTCGATGAGCTCCTTGGCCAGGTAGTAGCCGACTTTGCCGCCGCCGACGACCAGCACGAACATGGCTCAGGCCTCCGTCGCGGTGGCGGGGCCTGCGCCCAGCGGGTGCGTGTGCGCGGCTGCCGGGAGGAAGATCCCCGGGCGCTCCCCGGACGCCTGCCCGAGGAAGGCGAGAACCGCGGTCTCCATGAGGTTGGTCCGGCACAGGGTCGCAATGCCCAGGAGGGCGTACGCCTCGGCGCGCACGGGGTCGTTGATCTTGGCCAGCGTGCGGATCGCGCCCAACGCCTCGATGCCCAGCTGGGCGGCCATGATGTTGCGGTTGTCGCCCTCGGTGAGCGCGAGGAACAGGTCCGCGCCCTCGGCGCCAGCCCGGCGGAGCGTGTCCTCGTCGGTGCCGTCGCCCCGGAGGGCGGTGCCGCCGAACGTTGACGGGAGCCGGTCGAAGGCGGCGGTCGCCCGATCGATGATCAGGACCTGCCAGCCGGCCCGGTCCAGCGCGTCGGCGAGCCCGGCGCCCACGCGCCCGCAGCCGACGATCACGGCTTTCATGCTTGCTCCTCGGGCATCGCCTCTCGGACGATCCACACCGCGCAGGGCGCGTTCTTCAGGATGTACGGAATGGTGCTTCCGATGGCGAAGTCGCCGCCGAAGCGGCGCTTGAAGGGCAGGCCGCAGATGATCATGTCAGCGCCCCGCTCGGACGCCTCGTCCACGATCGCTGCCCCGACATCGCGCGCCTGCAGCAGAACGGTCTCGAGCCGGTAGCGGCCAGCCTCGGCCGTCGTCTCCGCGATGTCCAGGACCCGCTGGGCGTCCTCCGAGCGGCCGGCGACATCGGCGTCGAGCGGGAGGGTCCAGTCGATCTCGACCACATGGACGCCCACCAACTCGGCGTGGCTTGCCTTGGCGACTTCGGCAGCGAGGGCCACGATGGGTCGGTCGGTCCGTCCTCCCGACAGCGCCACCACGGCGCGCCGGAACTGGGGTGCCGACGAGTCGGCCACGGGCGATGCGCCTCCAAGAACGGCAGCGGCGACGGGAACGCCCCGTGGCGTCCGGTCGGCCGCCGCGCCGGGTCACGATACCACCGGGCCCAGCGCGCAAACCGGCCTCCGGCGTCGCTCAGGTGTCGGTTGGGGTTCCGTCGTGGTGCGGATCGGCATCAAGACCGTGGAAGCGGTCGCCCTCGTCGCGTCGGTACGGGACGTCCACCACCACGGTGTGCGGCCGGCCCACGAGGAGGGCCCGCAGGCGTCGGGCCGACTGGTTGTAGAGGATCCGCTCCCACCAGTGGCGGGCGACGTACTCGGGGATCACGACGAACGTGATCGGCTGGGGCTTGTCCGGCGGCCACGCGAGCTCGAGCACGTCGAGGTAGGCCATCAGCGGGCCCGCCAGCGCTCGGTACGGCGACTCCACGATGACCAGCTGGACGCCGGGCAGCTGCCGCTCCCAGCGCTCTCGCATGCGACGCGCGTCGTCGGGGTCGCTCGAGATGTAGACCGCCAGGACGTCATCCGCCATGGAGCGCGCGACGTTGACCGCGCGCACCACCGCTCGCGTCAGCCCGGGCACGGGCACGATGGCGCGCTCGTCGCGCATCGCGGGCTTCAGGACGAAGTCGGGATGGATGGCGAGCTGTCGCGCCGACGCCTTGTACTGGCGCTGGATGAACAGCATCATCGCGACGAGGGTCGGGATCAGGACCGCGACCACCCAGGCGCCGCCCTGGAACTTCTCGGTCAGCACGATGACGAGGACGACGAGGGTGAGCAGCGCCCCGAACGCGTTCACGCCCATCCGCCACCACCAGCCGCTCTCGTGGGTCCGGATCCAGTGCCGGACCATGCCGGTCTGGCTGAGCGTGAAGCAGACGAACACGCCAACCGAGTAGAGCGGGATCAGCTTGGTGGTGTTCCCCTCGAATGCGATGTACAGCGCGGCGGCGATCGCCGCCAGGAGGATGATCCCCCAACTGAAGGCGAGCCGGTCGCCGCGGAAGCCGAACTGCCGCGGGAAGTAGCCGTCCTCGGCCAGGATCGCGCCCAGGCGCGGGAACGCGTTGAAGCTGGTGTTGGCGGCCAGGAACAGGATCAGCGCGGTCGCGACCTGGAACAGGTAGTACAGCGGGTTGCCGGAGCCGAAGGCCGTCTGGGCGACCATCGCGATGACCGTCGGGCCGCCGGAGAGGTCCGCGGATGGGACGATGTCGTATGCGCGGGCAATGATCGTGACGCCGATGAAGATGACGCCCAGGAGGACCGCCATCGCGAGCAGCGTGTTGCCTGCGTTCTTCGCCTCCGGGGGCTTGAACGCGGGCACGCCGTTGGCGATGGCCTCGACGCCCGTGAGCGCCACCGACCCGCTGGCGAAGGCCCGCAGGATGAGGAACATCCCGATGGCCTCGCTTCCTATCGGCATCGCCTCGGGTTGCCGTGCGTACGCCGTCACGGTGCCCGTCAGGACATGGAAGAGGCCACTGCCGACGATCAGCAGCGCCAGCCCCACGAACAGGTACGTCGGGATGGCGAAGATGTTCCCCGACTCGCGCAGACCGCGCAGGTTCGCCACGGTGATCAGGCCGATGACCACCACGGCGATCGCGATGCGGATCCGGTGGTCCTGGCCGTTGTCGATCCACGGCAGGATCGAGATCAGCTGGTCCATCGCCGACGAGGTCGACACCGCAACGGTCATCACGTAGTCGATCAGGAGCGCGCCGGCCGCCACGAGGCCCAGGATCGGGAGCAGCTCCTGCCGAGCCACCGCGTAGGCACCGCCGCCTGCGGGGAAGGCCCGGCAGACCTGTCGGTACGAGATCGCCACGACGGTCAGCAGGACGGCGATCGCGATCGCGACCGGGATGGACAGGAACAGCGCGCCGGCGCCTGCCAGGGCGAGGACCCTCAGGATCTCCTCGGTGGCGTAGGCGGAGGACGAGATGGCGTCCGAGCTGAAGATCGGCAGGGCGAGGCGCTTCGAGAGGCGCTCGCTGATCTCGTCCTCGCTCGCGAGGGGCCGGCCGATGAGCCACGCCTTCGCGTGTTGGAACTGCCGCCCGATGCCCGAGCGCGGCGCGGACGCGGCGGGCTTGGCCACGAGCTGGCCGGGGCCGGCGTAGCGGAAGTAGGCCGAGTGCGGTCGCTCGACCCGGACGCGCTTGTCCGCGATCTTGCGACCCTGGAGGGGTCGTCTGCCACCGATCATGGGCTGGTTTCGGGGCGACCTCGTGCGGAGTTCGGGGCGCGATTCGGCGCCCTTGCAGGCGCGATGGGTTCAATCGTCGCAGCGTTCGCTTCGACGATACGGTACATCCCTGATCGCTGTGGGCTCCCGCCTGCCCTGCATGACCCGCAATGGACGGGCCGATCACCTGAGGAGCAGCCGCTCCGGTGGGACCGAACTCGCCGGTCACCAGGCTTGCGCCCGCCGGTCATCGGCTAGAGCCCGTAGGCAAGGCGCTCGACCAGTCGGGCCGGCAGGTGCAGGGCCTCCATCACCCTCTGGACCGAGGCGATGTCGTATGCGGTCCTGTGCCAGGAGGCGGTGCCCGCAGCGGTGTCGACCACCATCCACGACGATGCCGGGATGCCGTCGCGGGGCTGGCCGACGCTGCCGGGGTTGAGCAGCGCCCGGCGTCCGCCCAGCTCCAGGACCGACCCGGAGCCGGGGCTCATCGTGCTCAGGACGCCGTCCTCCTCGAGGTACCCGATCGGCACGTGGGTGTGGCCGTGGAGGCCGAATGGGGTCTCGAGGTCGGCAACCGCAGCGCGGGCGACGGGCGTCGAGGTGATGTACTCCCAGATGGGGTCTCGCGGGCTCCCGTGGACCATCGTCCAGTCGTCGCGGACCAGGAGCTCGGGCAGGGCCGCGAGCCAGGCCCGGGTCTCGTTCCCGATGACGGTCCGCGTCCACTCCATCGCCCGTCGGGCGTCCACGTTGAACGACTCGATCTCGCCCCCGCCCAGGGCCGCCGCGTCATGGTTGCCGCGCACCCCGAGGACGCCGAGCTCGCGGAGCCGATCGACGACCGCGTCCGGCTCCGGTCCGTAGCCCACCACGTCGCCCAGCTGCCACACCTCGTCCACCGAAGGCGCGGCGGCGAGCACGGCATCAAGGGCAATGATGTTGGCGTGGATGTCCGACAGGACGAGCGCGCGCATCCGGGCAGCGTAGCGCAGCCGACCGGCCCAAAGGGTGCCAGCCAACCGGGCCCGGCAAAGGCGGTCGGGTGATGGGTCTCAGAGAGGGCGGCGGCGACGTTCCGCTGCGTCGCGGGGGAAGCGGGCGTCGATCGCCCCGCCCCGGGGGACGACGACCAGCCGATGGTCGTCGAGGCCGGGGACGCCCGCGCGGAGGACGCGGACAGGCCCGGCCCGCAGGGCGCGGAGCGCGGGTCCGGCCGCGGCCAGTTCCTCCTCGGCGGCGGCGCCCTTCCACGCGACGAGGTATCCGCCGGGCGCAACAAGCGGCAGCGCCACCTCGACCAGCTCGGCCATCGAGGCGACGGCACGGGCGGTGACCACGGGCCAGGCCTCCCGGTCGCGGTGGTCGAACGCGAGTGCCTCGGCGCGGACCTGCTCGGCCGTGGTCGTCCGCGCCAGACCCGTGGCCTCGATCACCGTCGCCAGGAAGCGTGCCTTCTTGCCCACCGAGTCCACGAGCAGGGCGCGCTCCGTGCCCAGCACGGCGACGAGCGGGATGCCCGGGAATCCGCCGCCGCTGCCGAGGTCGAGCAGCCGCCGCACGCCGAGCCCCCGGAGGAGCGGCACCGCTGCGAGGCTGTCGAGCACGTGGGCGCGCGCGATCTCGGCGGGATCGCGGATCGCGGTGAGGTTGATCGCCGCGTTCCAGGCGATCAGCAGGCGGACATGGCCGTCCACGATCTCGCGCGCCGCCCGGTCGAGCGTGACGTCCAGCGCACCCAGGCCCGCCACGAGGGCGTCGTCATATGCCCGGGGGAGCATCGGCAGGTCGGAAACGCACGTCGGGAGCGGTCCTCTCGGCCGGTCCAGGGCACCCTCCTGTGGTCGAATGCCAGGCCCGCCCGGGAGCCGCTCCCGGCGTCGATCGTTCGCCTCGGCGGGCGTCCATGCGGTCTCGCGCCGTCAGGTCGGTTCTGGCCCGAGTCTCCCCGGTGCCCCTCGCTGATGACGCCTCCCGCGGCGCTCGCGCCGGTGGCGGAGTGCGGACGTTAGGCCGCGGCGGGCCTCGGGTCAAGGGAGGTTATCCACGATTCGCCTCGCGCGCGCGAATCCGTGGACAACTCGGAGCTCTGTTCCAGCGCCTCGAGCCCCAGGGCGGCGCCGGTTCCCGCCAGATGTTCGCCCGGCGGTCCGTATTCGACCGGTTTCCGCCACCTGCTCCCCCAACGAGCATCTGGGTTGGCTATCGCCTGATCACGTCCCCAGATGACCGCACCACGGCCCTTGTCCAAGAGGGTCTTGGATAGCGGCCCCCCGGCGGTCATCTGGGGAAACCCGCTTGGCGCATCGTGTCGCGCGCCTGCGTCGATGGCGCACCTCCGACCCCTTGTGCCCGAACTAGCGCTCCCCCCGGCGGTCATCCGCAAGAAACCGCGCAGGATCTCGAAGTGAGCACCCGAGGTCCGACCAGCGGTTGGAGTTCTGCGTGCGGGGGAGTAGGACTCGACCTCGCGCCGCCCGAGCACGAGCACTTGCGTCGCCTGCCAGGCGACGGATCCGTGCGACGGCCGTCGAGCCATCGCCTGTCAAGCGACGATCCGACGCAATTCCGCACCGGGTGACCCTGATCCGCGCCAATTCGTCGTCCCGGAGGCGACCCACCGACCCCGGCCGGTCGAATCCGTCGCCTCGCAGGCGACGCGCGGACCCTGACGCGCTACGACGCGCCGCGGGACCCCCCGCGCACCGGCCGTCCGAGGGTGCGTCGGACCACGTCGATCACCTCGTCGACGTACTTGTCGGCCTCGCCTCGCTCCGCGGCAGTCCGCACGCAGCCCTGAACGTGGTCCTCGAGGATCAGGATCGAGATGGCGTCCACCGCCGCCCGCAACGCGGCCGTCTGCTGGAGGATGTCCACGCAGTACTCGTCGCGCTCGATCATCCGAGCAATGCCGCGCACCTGGCCCTCCACCTTGGCCAGTCGGCGCACCAGCTGGCCCCGGTCCTTGCTGTAGCTGTGCCGGAAGTTGTCGCCGTGCCCTGCCGTCGTCGAGGTCTCGCCCATGCGTCTGATCATACCCCATGGGGGTATACCTCTCGCGGCGGCGCCCAAGCCGCCGGGCTTCGGTAGACTGACCTCGATGGATCACCGCGGACTCCGGAATCGTCTCGCCGGGGCTGGCTGCGCGTCGTGCGGAGCGGCCATCCTCGATGACGGCATCGTCGTCCTCGCCGACCGCGGCGACGTCGCCTTCGTGGAGTTGAGGTGCCACGGCTGCGGCAGCCGCACGCTCTCCCTGGTCGTCCCGGACACGGCCCATCCGCGCCTCGACACGGCGCGCCACCCGGAGCTCGACCCGGCCATGGAGGCCCGTCTCGCGGGCACCGCCCCCCTCACTGCGTCGGACGTCGCGGAGATGCGGGACTTCCTCGACGGCTGGCCGGGTGACCTGCGCTCGATCCTCGGGGACGGCGCGTGACAGACGCGTCGGGCACCCCCGACCCCCGCCCCGCGTTCGCGCATGCGAGCGAGGCGGAGCTCGCCCGGATCCTCGACTTCTACGACGTCCGCTGGCGGTACGAGCCGGACACCTTCCCGATTGGCTGGAACCTCGACGGCGAGGTTGTCGAGAGCTTCTCACCCGACTTCTACCTGCCGGACCTGGAGATGTACCTCGAGCTGACCACGCTCAAGCAGAGCCTCGTGCGCAAGAAGAACCGCAAGCTGCGCCGGCTGCGCGAGTTGTACCCCGACGTCCGGATCAAGCTGTTCTACGCCCGCGACTTCCGGATGCTGCTGCTCAAGTTCGGCCGCCTGGCCCTGGCCGCCGAACTGTCCGGGACGGTTGGCCAGGCCACGCCGCCGCGCGTCCACGCCGACCGCGACCCAGACGCCGACCGGCACGCAGCCGCTGCGCGGGGCGACGAGGCCCGGGCACGGAGGCGGATCGAAGCCGATCTCGACGGCTCGGCCGGTCGAGATGCCGACGCCGATGGCGAGGCACCCGGCGTCGACCAGGCCGGGGCCGGGGCCCTGTTCGATCCGGACGGGCCGCTCGCAGCCGATGACGAGGCCGGGCGCACGCCCAGGGGTCGCCGGCGTGGTCGCCGTCGGCGCGCTGCCGCTCGGGCCGCCGTCGTTGGCGCCTCGGACCGCGCGCCCGACACCGGCGTCACGGTTCACCCCTCCGCCGGCGTCCCTTCGGCCGGTACCCTGCCTGCATGACGGGCCGATGGCCGTGCGCCGCCGGTTCGGACGCGCGATGATCCAACCCTACGCCGACCGCCAGTCCAGGAGGCCTCGCTGACCGCCGCATGAGCCGAACCGTCGATCTCATCGCCGACATCGGCGAGGTCCTGCTGACCGAAGAGGCCATCGCCGCCAAGACCGCGGAGCTGGGCCGCCGCATCAGCGAGGACTACGCGGGTCGCCCCCTGACGCTCGTCTCCGTCCTCAAGGGCTCGCTGCCGTTCATGGCGGACCTCATGCGCGAGATCTCGCTGCCGCTCCGGATCGACCTCATGGAGGTCAGCTCCTACGGCGGGACCGCAACCGAATCGTCGGGCCTCGTGCGGATCATCAAGGACCTCTCGGCGAGCATCGCCGGTGAGGACGTCCTGCTGGTCGAGGACATCATCGACACCGGGCTGACGCTCAACTACCTGATCCGATACCTCAAGGGCAAGAACCCGGCATCCCTTCGGATCTGCACGCTGCTCGACAAGCCGGCCCGGCGCCTGGTGGAGATCCCCGTGGACTACCGCGGGTTCGAGATCCCGGACCAGTTCGTGGTGGGCTACGGCCTCGACTACAGCGAGCGGTATCGCAATCTGCGCTTCGTGGGCGTGCTCCGCCCCGAGGTCTACGGCGACCCCGTCTGATGTACCGCCGCTCCCTCGGGTCTGCTCGTCGGCTTGCGCTCATCGCTGGCGTCCTGCTCGCGGTCGGCAGCATCCTGCCGTGGTACCAGCAGGGCGGCGCGACGGGCGAGCTCCCGTCTCGCATCTACACCGCCTTCGACGGCACCGGGTTCGCAAGCTTCCTCGCGGGCCTCGCCACGCTGGCGCTGCTGGCACTCCCCTACGCGATGGGGGATCGGCCAGCCCCGCTGGACCACTGGATCTCGTTCGCGGCCCTCGCGGTGGTGGCGATCCTGGGCGTCGTGCTCTGGGTCCCGACATCGGGCGCCCTGGCCGACCCGTCGGGCCTGCTGCCGACGCGCGCTTACGGCTTCTGGATCGAGGTGGTGGGCGCCGTCTTGCTGGCCCGGGCCGCCTTCGAGGTCTTCCTCTCGCCCGACCACCGCTAGGCGGCGCGCACAGGCTGGCCAGCCGCTGAGCGCGACCCGCGCGCGACCATGGCGGCAGGCCCCCTGAACGCAAGAGCGGGGCCCGTCGCCAGGCCCCGCTCGCAGTTCGCCCTGATCGCGTCCGGCGTCAGCCGCCGAGGTACGCCTTCTGGACCTCCGGGTCGGCGAGCAGGTCCTTCGCGTCGCCTGACCGCACAATCGAGCCGGTCTGGAGCACGTACCCGCGGTCGGCCACGCCGAGCGCCATCAGCGCGTTCTGCTCCACGACCAGCACGGTGGTGCCCTGGCGGTTGATGTCCCGCATGATCGAGAAGATCTCCTCGACCAGGATCGGCGCCAGCCCCATCGAGGGCTCGTCGAGCAGCAGCAGCGTCGGGCGCGTCATGAGCGCGCGGCCCATCGCCAGCATCTGCTGCTCGCCCCCCGACAGCGTGCCGCCGGCCTGGCCGCGCCGCTCGCGCAGGCGCGGGAACAGCTCGAAGACCCGCTCGTAGTCCTCCTTCAGGGCCGACTTGTCCTTGCGGCTGTAGCCCCCCATCTGGAGGTTCTCCATCACGGTCATCCGCGAGAAGATCCTCCGCCCCTCCGGGGACTGGCCGATGCCGACCCGGACGTGGTCGTGGGCCGGCATGTCGGTGATGTCGCGGCCGCTGAGCTCGATCTTCCCCTTCTTCGGGTGGATCAGCCCGTGGATCGTGCGCAGGGTGGTCGTCTTGCCCGCGCCATTGGCGCCGAGCAGCGTGACGATCTCGCCCGGGAACACCTCGAGCGAGATGCCCTGGAGCGCATGGATGGCGCCGTAATAGCTGTGGATGTCCGTGAGGCGCAGCATGGGCTGGCCCTCGACGGACGGCCGCACGCGGGCGGGCGCGTTCTCCGTGGTCATGCCGATGCAGCTCCCCGGCCCAGGTAGGCCTCAATGACGCGGGGATTGGCGCGAACCTCCTCGGGACTGCCCTCGGCGATCTTCTCGCCGTGGTCGAGGACGGTGACGCGGTCGCTCACCCCCATGACGACCTTCATGTCGTGCTCGATCAGCAGGATGGTGGTGCCCAGCTCCCTGCGGACGCGGGCGATGAGCTCGGTCATCTCGCGCGTCTCGACCGGGTTCATGCCGGCCGTGGGCTCGTCGAGCAGCAGCAGCTTGGGCTGGCTGGCGAGCGCCCGCGCAATCTCGAGGCGACGCTGATGGCCGTACGGGAGGTTTCGGGCGGCCTCGTTCTCGAAGCCGGCCATGCCCACGTACTTCATCCACTTGCGGCCGTCTGCGACGGCCTCGGCCTCCTCGCGATAGTGGCGCCCCAGGCGGAGCGCGGCATCGACGGGCGTGGCGCGCATGCGGCTGTGCATGCCCACCATCACGTTCTCGAGGGCGGTCATGTTGGCGAACAGGCGGATGTTCTGGAATGTCCGGCCAATGCCGAGCTTGACCATCTCGTTGGGTCGCGAGCTCCGGAAGATCCCGACCCGGCCGATCATCGCCACGTACCAGCGCGGCCGGCGTCAGGGCGACCAGCAGCGCCGGGATGACCGCGAACAGCGTGGCCACGAGCAGGATCTCGGCGATCGGCACGATCCCGGCAGTAAGCGCCGCAATGGCGAGCGCGAGCAGGAGCGTGGGGATCACGAACCAGAAGATCGGCTCCGCCCACGTGCGGTGGGGTCTCGACACGACGATCTCGTCGTTGAATCGGATCTCCCCGTCGGACGGCTCGTAGACGCCTGCGATGACGTTGAAGAACGTCGTCTTGCCCGCGCCGTTGGGCCCGATGAGGCTCACGATGGAGCCCTGGGGGATGTTGAAGTCGATCGAGCGCACGGCAACGAGGCCGCCGAAGCGCTTGCTGACCGTCCGGGCGTCGAGGAGGAGTGGCGTGGCGCTGCCCTGCGCCGTGGCGGCTGCCGCGGTCATGCCTGAGGCCTCCGTCATTCCCGCTCTCCCGTGGGGTCGGGAGCGACGAGCTCGTCGACCGCCGGCTCCTCGTGCAGCTCCCGCCGCCGACGACGGCTGGGGAACAACCCCTCAGGTCGCAACAGCATCATCAGCACGAGTGCGAGGCCGTAGAGCAGGTACTGGAAGTTGAGGAAGTTGATCTGGCTGATGTCGATCGGGCCGAGCGCCGGCAGGTTGAGCGCCTTGACGAACGCGTCCAGCTGTTTGAGGCCCTGGCTCTGGAGTTCGTAGATGATGAGTGCCCCCGCCGCCACGCCCCAGATGTTCCCCATGCCGCCGAGCACGACCATGGCGAGGGCGGTGAACGACACCTGGAACTTGAACTGGTCTGGGGTCACGGAGCCGAGTTTCGCGGCATAGAAGACGCCTGCCAACCCTGCCGTGGAGGCGCCGATCGCGAACGCGAGCAGCTTGGTGGTCACGGTGTTGATGCCCATCGAGGCGGCGGCGAGCTCGTCCTCGCGGAGCGCCACCCAGGCCCGGCCGAGACGCGAGTCCTGCAGCCGGTACAGCACCATCACGACGACCATGATGATCGCGAGGATCGTCACGTAGTACGGCCACGGGTTGGTGAACCCGAAGCCGTTGATGCCGGCCAGGCCGTAGAAGCTCGGCTGGCTGATGCCCGTGATCCCATTGGTGCCGTTGGTGTACTTGTCCGAGTTGAGGAATACGACCGGCACGATCTCGCCGAAGCCGAGGGTCACGATGGCGAGGTAGTCGCCGCGCAGCCGCAGGGTCGGCGCGCCGAGCAGGACGCCGAACACGGCGGCCGTGATCGCCCCCACCAGGAGGATCGGCCAGAACGGGAGGTCGAGCCCGGTGAAGCCCGACGCGGCGTACGCCATCGTGTAGGCGCCGATGGCGAAGAACGCGGCGTAGCCGAGGTCGAGAAGGCCGGCGAAGCCGACGACGACGTTCAGTCCGAGCGCGAGGAGGACGAACACGCCCGCCTGCGCGAAGCCGGCCACCCAGTCCTTCTGGGTGCCGAAGCCGCTGAACGGCGGCACGGTGGAGATCACCGGCAGCAGGATGGCGATCAGGCAGACGATCACCAAGATCGAGAGCGACTGGTGGTGGCCCAGGAAGGGCCGCAGGCCGAAGAGGTTCTTGGCGCCGCCGGCGCCATTGCCCTTCGCGGGCTTCACGGCCGCGCTCATGCCCGGTCCGCCAGCTGCTGGCCGAGGATGCCCGTCGGCCGGAAGACGAGGACGAGGACGAGGGCGCCGAACACAGCCGCCTCGGACCACCGGCCCACGCCGTAGACCGAGGACAGGACCTCGATGAAGCCGATCACGAAGCCTCCGAGGGCGGCGCCCGTGGTGTTCCCGATACCGCCGAGGACGGCCGCCGTGAACGCCTTGAGGCCGGCCTGGAATCCGATGTTGAACACCGTGACGCCGAAGTACAAACCCTGCACCACGCCAGCCGCGCCCGCGAGCGCCGACCCGAGGAAGAAGGTCAGGGCGATGGTGGAGTTGATGTTCACGCCCATGATCTGGGCGGCGTCACGGTCGATGGCGGTGGACCGCATCGCCCGGCCGAGGCTCGTGCGGGTGATGAACCCGTGGAGCGCGGCCATCAGCGCCACGGTCAGGACGATGACGAAGAGGTTGATCCCGCGGATGTGGAGCGGCCCGATGTCGAGGACCGGGTTGGGGATCACCTGCGGCACCGTGACGATCGAGTTCGAGATCGTCACGAACACCAGGTTCTGGAGGATGAACGAGACGCCAATCGCGGTGATCAGCGGCGCCAGGCGCGGGGCATTGCGCAGGGGCCGGTAGGCGAAGCGCTCGATCACCACGCCGACGACGCCCATCACCAGCATCGCGACCAGGAAGGTGATGACGACGACCGCGATGAGAAGCGGCGGGTTGTCGGCGATTGGGCCCGAGAAGCCCAGGCGCGTGAGGGTGAACCACGCGACGAACGAGCCGCACATGAAGACTTCGCCGTGCGCGAAGTTGATGAGCTCGATGATGCCGTAGACCAGCGTGTAGCCGAGCGCGATCAGGGCGTAGACGCCGCCGACGGTCAGGGCGTTGATGAACTGATCCTGACCCTGGGCCCACTGATCGCAGGTGCCCACGCCGATGGTGGTGCAGCTGCCCGCCACCATCAGCAGGTAGCTCACGACGATTGCCACCAGCAGCACCAGTGGCGGTAGGAACCGCCGGTCGAGTCCGACTCGACGGGCGGGTGTTCCTTGGACGGCAGTCGTCATCGGCGGATCACCGGTACGGGGCGTAGGAGAGGATCCATTGGATGGAAGAGGGCCGGGACGCGCTGCGTCCCGGCCCAATCCATCTTGGCAGCTCTACTTGACCGGGTTGGCGGTGAAGTCGCGCTGCTGGAGGAACTTCCAGTCCTTCGACGTGGCGTCGAAGGCGTAGTACGAGATCGTGTGCTGGGTGGTGTCGCCGTTGGCGTCGAAGCCCACCTTGCCGAGGACGGTGTCGAACGTGTGGGTCGGGTCAGCGACGTAGGCGCGGACCGCCTCGCGGAGCTGGGCCAGATCCGTCACGCCGGGGCTGACGGCCTTGAGGGCCTGCAGGAAGATCTGCGTGCACGCGTAGCCCGGGGCGCTGTAGGCGCCGGGCTCGGTGGTGAACTTGGCCTTGTAGTCGGACGAGAACTGGGCCGGGTTGGGGATGTCGTGGATGGCGGCAACCGTGCTGTACGTGTTGGCGTCGCCGTCCGGGCCTGCGATGTTGAGGAACGAGCTGGCCGTGGCGGCCGAGCCGTCGCTGATGCCGTCACCGCCGACGAGCGGGATGCTCGCCATGCCGGCCTGGGCCATCTGCTTGCGGAAGAGGCCGATGCCCGACGTGGTCACGCCGCCGTACATGATGATGCCGGGGTTGAGGCCCTTGGCCTTGGTCACGTACGAGGTGAAGTCGGTCGTGCTGTCCGGCACGCCGTCACGGGCGAGCTCCTGCCCGCCGAAGACCTTGTAGGCGGCCTCGAAGCCGTCAGCGAGGCCCTTGCCGTAGGTCTGCGTGTCGTCCATCACGTAGGCGGTCTTGGCCTTCGCGATGTTGTAGGCGATGTCAGCGGTGCCCGCGCCCTGGTTGTCGTCAGTGGTGGCGACGCGAACGTAGGCGATCTTGGTGGGATTCGTCTTGCGCAGCGCAACAGCCGCGTCGCCCTTGGTCAGGGTGACGGCGGTGTTGGCTGGCGAGCACTGCATCAGGCCGGCGCCGTTGCTGACCGGGATCTCAGCCTGTGCGACGGACGAGTTGTAGGGACCGACAACGAACAGCACCGACGCGTCGTTGGCGAGCGCCGTCATGTTCTTGGCGCCCTGGTCGGCGTTGTGGACGCCGTTGACCGCGTCGTCCTGCTGGTTGATCGTGATGTTGAAGCCCGGGATCTGGATCTGCGAGAGCGCCAGCGCCACGCCGTTCGCCGTGGGGACGCCGTTCGGGGCCTCGCCGCCGGTCATCGGCAGCTCGATGCCCACCTTGACGTTGATCGTGGCGCCGCCGCCGCCGCCACCGCCGCTCGCGGCGGGAGACGCGGTCGCTGCGCTGCCACTACACGCCGAGGCCGCGACGGCAAAAACCGTCAGGGCCGCGCCTACACGCGCGTACTTCATCCGACCTCCTCCAATTCCCCTCGAGGTGCCCGGCGCCGCCATGGCGTCGAGCGGTCGAGTCGACCAGAGTGCCGGAGGTGCCGGCGCAAGGGTGACGGCTCGACGGACGAGGGACCCTTCCGCCCGGAGCGAGTGCCCCGGAGCGATGCCGTATGATAGGGGCAGACGCTGGGGATGCAAGGACGCCGTTCGCTTCCGGCCCCCGTCGTCATTCTGCTTCGGGATGGCTGTTCGAGCCTCGAGTCGCTCGCCTCCCAAAGCCCCTACTGGCGGCCAGGCGCGGGGCCGCCCCGACCGATCGCACGATCGTCTCGGGAACCCGGCGCATCGGCTGCTCGCTGTACGAGGTACGTGCTCGGCGTGGAGTACCTGGTCCGTCAGGCCCGCATCACGGACATCGACCGTCTGGCCGCCATCGGCCGGGCGTCGATCCGCGACGCCGGCAGCGGAACGCTCGATGCCGCGGATCTGCTCCGTCAGCTCGTCTACCTGCCGAACGCGAGCCTGCTCGTCGCGGAGTCGCGACGGGTCCTCGTCGGCGGGGCCCTGCTCGTCCTGCGCCCGTCGGTCACCGCCGGCGGGTACGTCGGGACGATCGACTTCCTGGTCGTGGGGCCCGGTCATGACGCGGATCGCGTGACGGACGTCCTTCTGGAGGAGCTCCTCCGATCCGCGGGCAACAAGGGTTGCGCGACGGTCGAGATGGCGCAGCCCTCCGATCCCGCGGACCTCACCCGCCTCGAGCGGGCCGGGTTCGCCGTCGCCGGGCCTGTGCTCCGGCGGCCGCTCGCGGTGGCCGCCCCGGCACACCGCCCCTAGCGCCCAAGGCGACCCGGAGGCGCCGGGCCCGCCGCACATACATAGGAGTCAACGTTGGGCAAGAACGTCGCCGTCTTCGTGGACGTGGCGAACATCTTCTACGCGGCCAAGGCGGCCGGCGTGGACATCGACTACGTCACGCTGCTGAAGGCGGCTACCGCCGGACGGGATTTCGTCCGCGCGTACGCCTATACCGGCCTGGACCCGGACAACGAGAACCAGCGCAACTTCCACCAGTTCCTCGCCCGGCACCAGTACAAGGTCGTGAGCAAGGACATCCGGAAGTACGGCGACGGCAAGGTCAAGGCCAACCTCGACATCGAACTCGTCGTCGACATGATGAAGACCGCGCGAAACCTCGACATCGCGGTCGTCGTGTCGGGCGACGGCGACTTCGCCTCGGCGATCCGTGCCGTCCAGGAGATGGGCGTTCGGGTCGAGGTCATCTCATTCCGCGGCAACACCTCCTCGGACCTGATCGACGTCGCGGACCTGTTCACGGACATCACGCAGATCGCCAAGGTCGACAAGGGATCCACGCGTTCGGGCCGCCGCGTCGCGGACGACGACGAGGACCTCTCGATGACCGAGGTCCCGGACAAGATCACCGAGGGCACCGGCCGCGGTCGGGGCCGGGGTCGCGGCGGACGGGGTCGCGATCGGGACGAGGTCGCGGCGTCGTCGCGGGGCGGTCGCCCCTCTCGCGCGCCGCGCTATGACGCGCCGCGCTCCGACGAGGTCGCGGCTGCGTCCTCCGGTGGGTACGGAGCGTCCGGCGCTTCCGGCGGCCAGTTGATCGCCCTGCCGGGCGAGCGCCTCTCCCGAGCGGCCGCCGTCGCGACGCCTGTGGCGGATGGCGAGGAGCCCGAGGAGCTCGACGAGACGACGGGCGCCGAGCCGGGTGCCGCTGACGGCATCGAGGGTGGCGAGGGCGAGGGCGAGGCCGGACGCCGGCGCCGCCGCCGCCGTGGCGGTCGCGGCCGCGGGCGGGGCCGACAGGAGGGCGATGTGCTCGTCGAAGGGGCCGAGGCGGTCCCGGGCGAGGAGGACGAGGAGGCCGAAGCGGCCGAGGGTGCGGAGAGCGAGGCTCCCGCGGCGGTCGCCGACACTGAGCCCCCGGCCCGAACGGAGCGTCCTGCCCGCCAGGAGCGGCCCGCGCGCCGCACGGCGTCGGGCGATCTGCCCACCCCGTTCGACGACATGGACGTCCTGTCCACGTCGCGGGCTCGCAAGACCGCAACGCCGTTCGGGTCTGTCTGGGACGCCCAGCTGGGCACCACGGCACGACCTGCGCCGAGCGGCCTGACACCGCTCCCCGCGGATGAGGAAGACCTCGAGGAGCCCGAGATCCCCGAGTACCTGCTGGCAGAGCGCCGGCGGGGTGGGCAGGGCCAGGCCCAGGGCGGTCGTGGCGGTCGTGGCGGCGGCGGTGGTCGCGGCGGCAACCGCAGCGCCTACAACGCGGCCATCGAGCGGGAGCGCTACGGCGGTTCCCGCGGCATGCCCAGCGGCTCGAGCGGTGGCACGGGCGGCGGCATGAGCGGTGGCGGCCGGTTCACCGAGCCGTCTCGCGGTGGCGTCGGTCGAGGGCCGCAGCAGCCGTCTCGCGGCGGCGGTCGCAGCGATCGGCCTGACCGGGTCGAACGGGCGCCCCGCTCCGGCGGCGGCGAGCCGTGGAGTGAGGTCCCGCCTGAGCTCGAGCAGATGCTCCTCGCCCAGATGCAGCGCTCGCGGAGGGAGGGCCCGGCGGCCACGCCGGCCAAGGCCCGGCCGTCCACGTCGCCCGCCGCGGAGACCGTCAATGCTGCGTCCGGCACCGCCGAGGCGCCGAAGCGCCGGACGACCCGCAGGGCCGCCCCCGCTGTGACGCCCGCCGCGGCTGTCGAGTCCGAGGCGCCGGTCGTGGCTCCGGAGACCGCCGGTGTCGCTCCCGTGAGCGAGGCGCCGAAGCGTCGCACGACGCGTCGGCCCGCTGCGCAAGCGGCGGCATCGGCCCTTGCGCCCGCGCCTGTCGCAGCCACGCCGGCAGCCGCCCCCGAGACGCCCGAGGCCCAGGCCGAGGCACCGAAGCGCCGGACGGTCCGCAAGGCCGCCCCGGCGACCGAGGCCCTGACCACGGCCCCCGAAGCGTCGGCGGCGGCGGAGGCCCCCAAGCGCCGGACGACCCGCAAGCCCGTGGAGGCGGCTGCCGCCCCGGCGACGCCTGCCGAAGCGTCGCCCGCCGCGGAGGCGCCGAAGCGCCGCACGGCGACGCGCAAGAAGGTGGAGCCGGCCGAGGGCTGACCCCAAGCCAGCCCGGCGCCCGCGCCCGAGACACACGACGTGGACGGCTTCCTGACCGTCGGCCATCCGGCCGCGGTGGCGGCCGTCCACGCCATGCTCGGCTCGTCGGTGCCGCATGCCCTGCTCATCAGCGGTCCCGCGTCGGTCGGCAAGGTGTCGCTGGCGCTCGATCTCGCTGCCGGGTTGCTGTGCTCTGGCGCGACCGGCGCCGACCGGCCGTGCCGCACCTGCCGCACCTGCCGAATGGTGGAGCACGGCAACCACCCGGACCTCCACTGGCTGCTCCCCACCGGGGCGGGCCAGCAGATCCAGGTGGGCAAGGACGACAGCCCGGAGCCCGGCACGGTGCGCGGCCTCGCTGCGGAACTGGTGCTGCTCGCGATGGAGGCTGGCCAGCGCGTCGTCATCGTCCGCGACGCGCACCAGGCGAACGAGGTCGCCCAGAACGCGCTGCTCAAGCTGCTCGAGGAGCCGCCTCCCGGCACCACGATCATCCTGTGCACCGATGACGAGGAGCTGATGCTCCCCACGATCAAGTCGCGGTGCGCCCGACTCCGGCTCGGCACCGTGGCGATCCCCGACACGGAGCGCCTGCTCGCGGAGCGCGGCCTGGCCGACCCGCCCACCGCGGCGCGCCTGGCCCGGCTCACCGGCGGGCGCGCGGGGCTCGCCGTGGCCTACGCCGTCGCACCCGATGCGGTGAGCATCCGGGGCGAGCTTGCCCGGTCGCTGCTGGACCTGTTGACGGCGGGTCCCGCCACCCGGCTCGCGTCCGCGAGGCAGCTCCAGGCGCGTGCCGGCGACCTTGCGCAGCAGCTGGAGCAGGCGCTCGTCCCGGCACTCGAGCCAGACGGCCCGGGTCGGCGCGGGAAGGGTCGGGGCGCCGCGAAGTCCGAAGGCACCGATGGCCCGGGGGACGGCGGCGAGGCTGGAGCCGCAGAGGCCGATGAGGCCGACTCGCCCGCGAAGGTCACCGCGAAGGATCGTCGCCGCTCCACCGTGCAACTGCTGGAAGTCTGGCGCGATGTCGCGCGCGACCTCGTGCTCGCGGAGCGTGGGGCGCGGCGCACCGTGCGCGACCCGGCGCTCCTCGAGGAGCTCGAGGCTGCCGCGCGCGACCTCCAGCCCGGGGCTGCCGCCGCCTTCCTGCCGCGCATCGCGGAGGCGGACGGGCTTGTGAAGGGCAACGTCACCCCTGAGCTGCTGCTCGACGTGCTGCTGCTTGCCTGGCCAAGGCGTCGGATGGCGGCATGACGCGGCGCGAGCCGCTCCGAGGGCCCGTGCAGCGGCGGAGCGACCGATGACCGGCGCGGACCGCGAGCGGCTCGACGCGTCGGTCCGCGGGCGCGTCCAGGGCGTCGGCTTCCGTTACTTCGTCCTGCGCGAGGCCGAGTCCCTGGGGCTCGACGGATTCGTCGCCAACGAGCGCGACGGGAGCGTCCGCGTGGTGGCCGAGGGCCCGAGCGAGGTGCTCGACGCGTTGCTGGGCCTCCTGAACGAAGGGCCGCCCGCCTCGATCGTGGAGCGCGTCATCCATCGGCGGGAGCCGGCTCGCGGGGTGGGCCCGGGTTCCGGGTCGCCAGCGGGGAGCATCGCGGGGACTGACGCCCGGAGGTGGGACGCCGTGGCGCCCCGCCGTGGACCGATGCAGTTGTCAGCGCCGCTGCCCGGCACGAAGATGGCCGCATGCCCGAGCTCGTCTCGCCCGATGTCCGCTTTCGGCGCTCGTTCGCAGCCGCGATGGACGAGTTCCTCGCGGAGGGCCGCGGATCGGCCGACGACAACTCGGTGATCGGCCGCTACCTCCGAGACCACCTTGCCGCGACGGCCAGCGGCGAGGCATTCGAGGCGTTCGTCGCGGGAATCCGGGCAAATCGGCGGGAGGAGACGCCGCGGCCGCCCGGCTTCGTCCCTGACACGGAGCTGTGGTGGGTCGAGGGCGATGCGTTCCTGGGCAGGATCGGCGTGCGCCATCGTCTGACGCCGACGCTGCTCGAGGTGGGCGGCCATATCGGCTATGACGTCCGCCCGTCGGCGCGGCGGCGCGGCCACGCGACCGAGATGCTCCGCCAGGCGCTCGTCGTCGCCTGGGAGCTCGGCATCGACCCGGCCCTCGTCACCTGCGACGTCGACAACGCGGGATCGCGGACGGTCATCGAGCGGAACGGCGGGGTCCTGGAGGACCGGCGTGGCGGGAAGTTGCGCTTCTGGGTGCCCGGGATCGCACCCCGAACGGCTGGCGAGCGCTGATCGGCCGCCGCAGCGATCGACCGGTGGCGTCGCCGGCGGTGCCCGCGTGCACCGATCCCCGGACCGATGGCGACCGTCACCCGGACCTCACGGCTATGGGTCGAGGGCGCCATCCGGGGCACCCTTGGGTCCATGGAGCCCCAGACGCCTACCGCCGACATGCCCGAGCTCTATCGCGCCGTGCTCGACACGGTCTTTCGCCTCGAGCGCATCGGCGAGCGGGAGGCGGCGCTGACGATCCGGCGACGGGCCGTGAACACGTACTCCACGCGCTGGGACGACGGCGGTCGGCGTGAGTTGACGCGCATCAATCGCGACGCGATGCGGCGCCTCGCGCAGCGGCGGCCGGACGGCGCGTTCTCGCTCGAGGCGAGCACCGAGCTGTACTAGCTGGCCCAGGCGCCCGCTGGCGTCCCTGGCCCCGACGATCGCGGCTCCCGGTCCACACGTCGCGCCCACGCGGCGTACGCTCACCGGCATGTCCATGACCGTTGCCGACCTGGTTGCCCGTGCCCGCGCCGCGTTCGAGGTGCTCGCCTCCACCGCGGAGCCCGTGAGCGACGAGCTCCAGTACCTCGCCGATCTCGAGACCGTGTGGGGCGCCCGGCTGCGAGCGGTCGCGGAGGCACGTGGCGCCGAGGCGGCTCCGGACGGTGCGGAGGCGGCATTCGATGCGCTCAGCGCCGAGGCCGGGGCCATCTCGGATCCGCACCGTGCCATCGACTGGATGTCCACGCTGCCGCAGGTCGCCCTGGCGGCGCTCGGCGAGTCCGCCTGATGCGGTTCATGGAGGCGCGGCCGGACGGGCGCGCGGTGGTCTACGCGCACATCCAGGCGGATCCCCTGGTCCAGCGGGCGGCAGATCTGCTCGCTGGCGCCAGCACCACGCAGCGGCTGCTGGCCAGAGCGGCGATGAACGGCGAGTCCACCGATCCTGATCGTTGGCGCACGATGTTCCCGACGCTGTTCGGGCCGACGGCGCCATCGGTCGGCGACCCGGTCCGCGACGGCTCCGAGGCAGTCCTCGCCGTGTCGCTCGAGGTGGCCGATCGGGGCGAGCAGGCGCGCAGCCAGTTTCGGGGCGCGATCGTGGAGGCGCTCACCGAACGGCTCCTCGCGCAGCGCACGGGGCCGGTCCACCGCGAGCGCCGCATCCTGTTCGACGGGCGGCCCGCCGAGATCCACCCGTACGACGTCACGGTGGAGCGCGACGCTGCCGCCGAGGCGTGGGACTGCAAGTGGGGCGCCCGCGGGATCAAGGGCGACGTCATCCACCAGCTCGACGACGCGCGGCGCGGTGCGGCCGACGAGGGCGAGAAGCTGCTCGTCGGCCTGGTCGTGTTCGACGCCCGACGCTCGTGCGAGGTCCGGCTGGTCCGCGAGCGCGGGCCGGTTGCGCTCGACGGGCTCCGGCTGATCGCGCTCGAGGGGCTCGACCGGCTGGCGGGCCGGAAGCCGGCGTGAGCGCGATGCGGCCGCTCCCGGCCGATGCGGCTGCCGCCGAGCGTCGGGGCATCACGGTGCCGTACCGCGCCCGGTTTGACGAGTGCGGCCCCGATGGGCTTGTGCGCTCGTCGGCGCTCCTGCGGTACGCCCAGGACCTGGCGTGGATCCACTCGGAGCGCCTGGGCTTCACGCGTGACTGGTACGCCGAGCGGAACCTCGCCTGGGTGGTCCGGGCCGCCGAGCTGGCGATCCTGGCGCCGCTGCCACTCGGCGAGACCATCACGCTCTCGACCCAGGTCATCGGCTTTCGGCGGGTGTGGGCGCGCCGCCGGACCGAGGGCCGGCTCGACGACGGGACACTCGCAGCCTGGGGACACACGGACTGGGTGATCCTCGACACGGTGCGGGGCATGCCCGGCCGCTTCCCGCCCGAGTTCCTCGCCCGGTTCGACGTCCCGCCGGATCCCTTCGAGCCCGGCCGCGTCACGCTGCCGCCGCCACCACCGGGTGGGCTGGTGACGCTGACCACCGTGGTCCGGCCGCAGGACATCGACCCCATGGCCCACGTCAACAACGCCGCCTATCTGGACTACCTCGAGGAGGCGCTGCTCGTCCAGGGTGGGGCGGCGGGCGGACTGACGAGCGCCATCCCGCGCCGCTTCCGGATCGAGTACGTCCAGCCTGCCGCCGCCGGCGCCACGCTGAGCAGCACCATCTGGCCGATGCCGGACGGCCATGACAGTGACGGGCCGGCCGACGAGTCGACCGGTTCGGCCAAGCTTCTTGGGCGAGCGTGGCGGCTCAGCGACGGCGAGGGCCGGGAGCTGGCGCGCGCGCTCGTGACCGCTGACGCTGCCTGACGGAGGCGAGCCCAAGGTCGGACAGGCGGAGCACGCCAGGGCCGGGAAGACCCCGAGGCGGAGCGTGTTTCAGTAGTACGAATGGGCTATGACCCTCGTCTGGCTCCGCGGTGTCCGCGGACACCGCTCGAGCCCGGCCCGAGGCCCGCAGGACCATCGCGCCATGGTGTTCGGACGGCCGTGACGTAGGCTTCAGTGAAGGTGCCCCGGGGAGAGATTTGGGGCGCCCGAACGAGGTCCAGAGCCATGGACGCGCTCGTCGCCGCCTGCGCCACAGGCATGGTAGTGGCGCTTCTTGGAGCCCTGGCCGGGACCCTGGGCTTCTCCGCACTGATCGTCCGGCGGCAGCAGGTCCGTCTCGCCGGGCTCGCCGAGCGGCTCACCACCGCCGGCAGCGACACTCGCCTCGTCGCGGCCGATGCGCGACGCATCGAGGATCCTCGACTGCGCCGTGCGTTCGAACACCTGGCGCTGGGCGTCGAGGCGACCTGGCGGCTGGCCACGGTTGATCCCCTCACGGGCATCGCGAACCGCCAGGCCGTCCTGACCCGCCTCGAGGAGGAGCTGGGCCGGTCCGCGCGCTACCGTCGGCCCTTGTCCGTGGTGATGGTCGACCTCGACCACTTCAAGCGTCTCAACGACACCTACGGCCACGAGGCGGGCGACACGGTGCTCCGGGTTGTCGCGGGCCGGATCGCCTCCAACATCCGCTCGACCGACCTGGTCGGACGCTTCGGCGGCGAGGAGTTCCTGCTGATTCTCCCCGAGACCGATGCCGACGCGGCAGCGACGATGGCCGAGAAGCTCCGTCGCGCGGTGGCCGGGTCACCGGTGCGGCTGCGGGAGGGCGACAGCGCGGCCGTCACGCTGTCGGCCGGGGTGGCCGGGAGCCTGGGCGACCACCTCCCGCACATCGACGCGCTCGTCCGGCATGCGGACGGTGCCCTCTACTCGGCCAAGGCGCTCGGGCGCAACAACGTCTACGTCTTCCGCGAGACCGGCGAGGAGGACACCGTACGCCGCTCGCCAATCCGCGCCGAGGCCAGGACAGCCGCCCTCGACGTGGGGCGCGCTGCCATGGGCGCCGCACAGGACGCGATCCTCGCGACCCTCGAGGGACGGCCCGTGTGGGCGGGACGGCCGTCCAACCTGATCGCCGAGGCGTCGCTCGCCATGGCCCGCGCGATCGAGCTGCCCCAGGGCGAGCTGGACCGCCTGCGGACCGCGAGCCTGCTCCATGACCTGGGCAAGTTGGCGATCCCCGAGGAGATCCTCACCAAGCAGGGCGGGCTCGCACCGGCGGAGTGGCGGGTGATGACCGAGCACCCCAAGATCGGGCACGTGGTGCTCGAGCAGGCCGGGGCGCTGCGCGACGCGGCGGCGATCGTGCTGCACCACCACGAATGGTTCGACGGGCGCGGGTACCCGCACGGGCTGGCGGGCGTCGACATCCCGGTCGGGGCGCGGATCGTCGCAATCTGCGATGCCTACGAGGCGATGACCGAGGGGCGTCCCTACCGCGACGCGATTCCGCACGCCGCCGCGGTTGAGGAGCTGCGTCGGATGGCCGGTGCGCAGTTTGACCCGGACCTGGTCGAGGTCTTCGCCGAGCAGTTCCCCGCCGGCGTGCCGTGGGTGCCCGCGCCTGCCGACCATGTCGGGGGTCGCGGAGCCGGCGAGCCGATCGCGGCGCACGCGGTGGCCCAGCGCGCGAGCTGAGCGGGCGCTGGGTATCCGTGACTGAGACGATCGTCCGCGAGGCGCTCGAGCTCGCGCCGTTCACCAAGGTGCTCTACAGCTCCGACGCAGGACTGGTCCCCGAGCTCTACCTGCTGGGCTCGTGGCTGTTCCACCGGGCGATGTCCCGGGTGCTGGGCGACTGGGTGGCGCGGGGCGACTGGTCGCGCGACGACGCCGAGCGCGTGGCCCGGCTCGTGGGCGCCGAGAACGCCCGGCGGGTCTACCGAGTTCCAGCCGGCTGATCCGGCCGGCCGCAGCGCTGCGTTCCCCCGCAGCCTCGTCACCCCCGTGCACCGTGCGGCTCTATCGGCGCTTCACCCGCCCGGTGGGCCGCCCCGTGCCCTCAAGCGTCCGGCAGAGGCGTGATCTGCGGCACCGAGCGGCCCGGCCGGAGCCCGACCCGCTCGCAGGGCCGGCTGGTGCGGCACCGAGCGGCCCGGCCGGAGCCCGACCCGCTCGCTGGGCCGGCTGGTGCACCTGCCGGGGCCCGGGGCCTAGTGGGCCCAGCCGTTCATGGCGATCACGCCTGGATCGCCGCGGCTCCCATAGCAGGGAGGCGCACTGCCGCCCGGACCAGCGGCCGCCACCAGCCGCCCGCCGTCCGACGGCAGGAAGAACCCGATCGTCGTGGGCAGCACCGGTGTCGTCGCGCCGCAGTAGTTGGACACCTGGACCATGGTGGTGACCCAGCCGGTGGGGGCCAGCGGCCAGGACTTGTCGCCCGGCGCCACGTGCGGCAGTCCCGACGCGCCCTCCGCCTTCGAGTCGATCAGGATGTGGCCGCCCGCGTCCACCAACTGGAGCCCCGGCGTCCCGCGCAGGTCGCACGTGGTGCTCGACGCGTTGGTCAGCCTGACAGTGGCGATCTGGCTGCCCATCGCCCCCTCCCAGAGCGTGACCTTGGCGGTCAGCATCGCGGACGTGCACACCGCGGTCGGCACCGGCGTCGGCATGACTTCGGCGCTTGGCGAGGCCGCTGGGCTTGCCGGCAGCGTGGCGACGGCCGAGGCGGACGCGGCGGGTGACACCGAGCCGGGAGCGCCGGATGCGCTGGCGGACGTCGACGCTTGGGACGAGGCGGACGGGGGCAGGGTCGAGGAGACATCCGACGATGGCGCGGCATTGTCGGCGCAGGCGGCCAGGGCCACCATCGCCGTCAGCGTGAGCACGAGCGTGGTCCGTCGCATGAGCGTCTCCCGGAGGTTCCCCGCCGCGCGGCCGTTCCGCCCGGCACCTCACAGCATGGCGCACGTCGCGACGCCGTGCAGCGACAGCCGCGAAAGGGCGACACTTGGCCCGACAGCGTCCCTCCCATTGCCGCCCGAGGTGATCCTGGTGTTCGTGCCCCTGTCGGTCCTCGACTTCCGTGACCGGGCTGCGGCGTACTTCGGCGAGAAGGTCGGCGTCGTGGACGGCGACATGAGCTTCACGTACCGCCTGTTCGGCGAGCGGACGCACCGCCTTGCGAACGCGCTCTACGACCTCGGCCTCCAGCCCGGCGACCGCGTCTCGTTCATCACCTACAACACCCACCAGTTGCTCGAGGCGTACTACGGCGTGCTCGAGGCCGGGATGGTCCTCAACCCCGTCAACATCCGCCTCACGCCGCACGACATCGCCTACATCCTCGACCACGCGCAGTCGAAGGCGGTGTTCTTCCACCGCGACTTCACGACCCTGGTCGAGGCGATCCTGCCCCAGCTCTCGACGCGCCCGGTCTTCGTGGCGATGGAGGGCGAGCGTGGCGGCCTGGCGGACCACGAGTACGAGGCGCTGCTGGGCGGCTCGTCCACGGAGCCGCGCCACCCCCAGATCGACGAGAACGGCATGGCCGAGCTGTTCTACACGAGCGGCACGACCGGCTTGCCCAAGGGCGTAGCGCTCAGCCAGCGCAACCTGTACCTGCACGCGCTCAACGCGGAGATCGCGCTGCGTTTCGACGAGGACGACGTCGTCCTGCACGTGGTCCCGCTGTTCCACGTCAATGGCTGGGGCGTGCCCCACTTCGTGACGATGACCGGCGGGCGCCACGTCATGCTCCGCAAGTTCGATCCCGTCGCGCTGATGCAGCATGTCGAGCGCCACAAGGTCACCCGACTGCTCGGCGTGCCCGCGATCTTCAACGCCGTCCTCCACCACAGCGACCGCCGGAACCACGACCTCTCGAGCCTCCGCCAGCTCATCATCGGCGGCTCGCCCGCGTCACCCGCGCTGGTGCGCGCGCTCGAGCACGAGATCGGCGTCCAGGCCATCGTGGGGTACGGGTTGTCGGAGACGACGCCGATCGTCACGCTGGCCCAGCAGCGTCGCGTGCTGACCGAGGCCGAGCCGGCCGACCGCGCCGCGGAGCGCCAGGCGATGACCGGCTGGCCGATCCCCGGCACGGCCCTGCGCGTAGCGGATGCGTCGGGAGCCGACGTCCGTCCCGACGGCGAGCAGATCGGCGAGATCCTGGTCCGCAGCAACACGGTGATGATCGGCTACTACCGCGACCCCGACGCCACCTCCCTGGCGATCCGCGACGGCTGGCTGCACACCGGCGACATGGCGACCCTCGACGAGCAGGGCTATGTGGTCATCAAGGACCGCAGCAAGGACGTGATCATCCGGGGCGGCGAGAACATCAGCTCGGTGGACGTGGAGAACACGATCGCCTCGCACCCCGCCGTGCTCGAGGTGGCCGTGGTGGCCGCGCCCGACGAGCGGTTCGGCGAGGCGCCCGTTGCCCTGGTCGTGCTCAAGCCCGGTGCCAAGGTCACCGAGAAGGAGCTCAAGACGCACTGCAAGGCGAACCTGGCCCGCTTCAAGGTCCCGCGCGAGTTCCACTTCCGCGAGTCGCTCCCCAAGGGCGGCACCGGCAAGATCCTCAAGTCCGAGCTGCGCGAGCCGTTCTGGGCGGGCATGACCGAGCGGGTTCACTGACCGAGCTCTGCGTGCCGGGGCCCCGCGCCCCTGGCCGATCATCCGACGGGCCTTGTCGATCAGATCGGCCAAATCGCGCCATACCCGGGGCAGTTCCGCGCCGCATGCGCGGATTTGGACGACGAGACCAGCCACAATTGGCGAAGGAGGGAGCAAGTCGAGGCGCGCCGGATGCGGATGCCGCGATTTGGCGGCTCCGACCAGCCAGCAACTTCGACCCGACGGCGGCCTTCGTTCTCAACAGCGTGCGATACGTCTCGGATTGCGAGGCCTGCGACCCGGGACCCAGTTCGACCACGTGTGAGGCCGGGATCAAGCGGCTGGCTGACCTCGCAGGCGAGACGGCCCGGATCCTGCACGACCGGGAAATCGCAAGCGGGTAGGATCGGTGCCTTCGCGCCTGACGTCCCTTTCGAGCGGAGGACCCCACCATGCGCCGCCTCATCCTGTGGAACCTCATCACCCTCGACGGCTTCTTCGAGGGCCCCGAGCCGTGGTCGCTCGACTGGCACGGGACGATCTTCGCCGAGGAGCTGCAGCAGCTCGCGATCGAGCAGCTCGACGCCGCGGACGGACTGCTCTTCGGGCGCCGGACGTGGGAGGGCATGGCCGCGTACTGGCCCACAGCCGCGGAGCAGGAAGCCAGTCGCATGAACGCCATCGCCAAGTTCGTCGCGACGCGCTCCGACGTGAATGCCGACACATGGCCGGGAACGACCGTGCTCGGCGGCAACGTGGTCGAGGAGGTGCGGGCGCTCAAGGCGGCTGGCGATCGTGACCTCCTCGTCTTCGGGAGCGCGGACTTGTCAGTGACGCTGCTCCAGGCCGGTCTGTTCGACGAGGTCCGGCTCGCAATCGCGCCCGTGGTGCTCGGCAGTGGCCACCCGCTCTTCGCGCGCGGCGTTCCGGCAGGCCCGTGGCGCCTCCTCGAGTCGCGAACGCTCACGACGGGCGGCGTGCTGGTCCGGTACGGGGTGCAGACGGCCGACTGAGCGCCGTTGGCCTCGTCGCGCAGCGCCTGCACGCCCAGCGAGCCAGGAGCGCCTGCTCGCCCAGCGAGCAAACCGAACGGCGCACCGGTCGTCGCGCTCGAAGGGCGAGCCGCCCAGCATCCTCACCGGTGGCCCCGCTCACTGGGCGAGGCATAGGAACGCCCCCGCGGCGCGTTCGCTCGCCTGGCGGGCGAAGCCCGTTCGGCCGCTCAGCTCGCTGGCAGCACCCAGGGCAGCGCCTCGACCGCGGCGCGGATCCGCGGCCAGAGCCGCTCTGGACCGAAGCGGAACGGGTCGTCGCAGGGCAGGCCCGTCTCTGCCTCGGTGGCGGCGATCACGCGCCGCGCCTCGTCCGCGTCCGCGATGAGCGAAGTGTTGAGCGCGACCGCCACGACCCGTGACGGCGCGACGGCAGCAGCCAGCCGCTCGTGGAGATCGATGAGCGGCGGCAGCGGCGCGAGCGGGAACACGCGGTCTGGGACGTGCGTGAAGTCGTGGTCCTCGAGGCCGGGCTTGTGCACGAGCACCATCGCGTGGGGCGTCGCGCCGTGGATCAGGCCCACGGTGACCGCGGAGTACGCGGGGTGGTCGATGGACCCCTGCCCCTCGACGAACACCCAGTCGCCGCGCGCCTCGCCGTCCTCAACGAGCCATTCGACCGTCCCGTTGAGGAAGTCGCTGATCAGTCGATCCACGGCCACGCCCCAGCCCGCGATCATCATCCCCGTCTGGCCGGTCGGGACGAAGACAGCCGCGTCCCCGCTCTCGCACGCGGCGCGCACGAGCTCGAGCGAGACGGACATCTTGCCGACGGCGCAGTCGGAGCCGACAGCCAGGATCACGCGCTTGCCCGGCAGGTGCGCACGGCCGACCGCGCAGTCGCGGCGCTCCGGCGGTCGCCGGTAGTCGGTGATCGTGACGCCCGCCTCGGCCGCGGCGGCAGCCAGCTGAGGGTCGTCGCCGAGAAACGCGTGCAATCCGGAGCGGATCGACAGCCCTGCCCGGATCGCCGTCATGAGCATCGAGTGCCAGGCGGTCGGGAGGGCGCCGCCCGTCGGCGAGATGCCGATGAGCAGGACCGTCGGCTCGAGCGCGAGCGCCTCCTCAAGCGTCGCGAGGATCGGCACCTCGTACGGCACCGGGATCCACTCGGAGACCGTGCGCCCGGCGTTCGAGCGGTCGATGAGCGCGACCACGTGCTCGGCGCCGTAGCGGATGACGCCGAACGCGGTCTTGGCATCGCCGAAGGTGAGCTGGCCGTCCGCCAGGATGACGATCCGCTCGGTCACAGGATCTTGGCGAGGAAGGACTTCGTGCGCTCGTTGGTGGGGTTCGAGAAGAAGGCGTCGGGCGTCCCCTCCTCGACGACACGGCCCTCGTCCATCATCACGACCCGGTCCGCCACCTCGCGCGCGAAGCCCATCTCGTGGGTCACCACGATCATCGTCATCCCCTCGCGCGCCAGCTCCTTCATGACCTCGAGCACCTCGCCGATCATCTCGGGGTCCAGCGCGGAGGTGGGCTCGTCGAACAGCATCAGCGCCGGCTTCATCGCCAGGGCCCGGGCGATCGCGACGCGCTGCTGCTGGCCGCCGGAGAGCTGCGCCGGGTAGGCGTCGGCCTTCGCGGCTAGGCCCACCCGCTGGAGGAGCGACTTCCCCATCTCGAGCGCCTCGTCGCGCGGCATGCCGCGGACCTGGGTGGGCGCCTCGATGATGTTCTCGAGCGCGGTCTTGTGCGGGAACAGGTTGAAGCGCTGGAAGACCATGCCGATCTCCTGGCGCTGGCGGGCGATGTTCGCCTCCTTGTCCTCGACGAGCTTCCCGTCCACCTCGCGGTACCCGATGAGGTGGCCGTTGACGGCGATCCGGCCCTGCTGGATCTTCTCGAGGTGGTTGACGCAGCGGATGAAGGTCGTCTTGCCCGAGCCCGACGGCCCCAGGATGACGACGACTTCCTGGCGCTTGACCTGGAGGCTGACGTCCTGGAGCACGTGGAGCTTGCCGAACCACTTGTCGACGTGCTGGGCGTCCACGACCAGCTCGTTGGACGACGTGGGGGCGCCGCCGATGGCAGCGAGGAGGTCATGCGAGACCTTGACGTCCGTGCCGTGGATGTGACCGGTCACCGTGCACCGCCCATCGGCCATGAGCGGCCGCCGCGCACGCCGACGAGCCGCGACCAGAACCCCTGGTCGGCCTCGTTGCGGTTCAAGCCGGCGCCGAGCCGCTTCTCGATGCGGCCCTGGATCAGGCCCCAGATCGTTGTCATCGCGAGGTAGTACACACAGATGCCGAGCAGCGGCTCGAACGGCTTGAAGGTGCCGCCGTAACGGTTCTCAGCCAAGAGCAGGAGCTCAGTCACGCCGACGACGGAGGCGAGCGACGTCGTCTTGAGCATGTTGTTGAACTCGTTGCCGAGCGGCGGGATGATCACCCGCATCGCCTGCGGCAGCACGATCCGCGACATCGTCTTGCGTGGTGTCATGCCCAGGCTCTTGGCGGCCTCGGCCTGACCGGCGTCGACCGACAGGATGCCTGCGCGGATGATCTCGCTCATATAGGCGCCCTCGTTGACACCCAGGGCCAGCGTCGCCGCCAGGAACGCGCCGCCGATCAGCTCGGGCAGGTTGCCGTAGCGCTGGGGGAACGGGTCGATGCCGATCAACGCAGGAAGGCCGTAGTACAGCAGCACGATCTGGACGAGGACGGGCGTGCCGCGGAAGACCCAGACGTACAGCCCGGAGAGGCCCTTGATGACGAGGTTGTGCGAACGCCCGGCGAGCGCGGCGACGAGGCCGAGCAGCACGCCAAGTACCTGGGCGATGATCGCGATCAGGAGCGTTGTGGCGATCGCCCCGAGCAGGACACCCCGCCACGTGAACGTGAAGTCCAGGAACTCCGTCGGGTCGAACTGCATGGGCGCTTCTCCGGCCTCCAGGGAGAGTCGGGGCGGCCGCCTCCGTGACAGCCGCCCCGAAATGGGCTACTTCAGGAGGACGACCGCGTTGGTCATGCCCCACTTGGCGATGATCGCGGTCAGGCTGCCGTCGGCGTACATGGCGTCGATCGCGGCCTGGACGGCGGCCTTCATGCCGGTGTCGTCCTTGCGCATGGCGATCCCGATGGGCGCGGGGTTGATCGGCGTGCCGCCGACCTCGTACTTGCCCGCGTTGCCCGGCAGGCTGTTGTAGTAGGCGACAACCGGCGAGTCGGTCGAGTAGGCGTCGACGCGGTGGAGGGCGAGCTGGTTGAACGCGTCCGTGTCCTTCTGGTAGCCGTGGATGTTGATCGGCGTCTGGCCCGCCGCCTTGAGCGTGACGTTCTCGGCGTTGAGGGCGTCGAGATTGGTCGTGCCCAACTGGACGGCGACGTCCTTGCCCGACAGGTCCGCGAGCGTGTGGATGCCCTTGGGGTTGCCGGCCGGCACGAGGAGGCCCTGGCCGACCTTGAGGTAGTCAACGAAGTCGACCTGCTTCTCGCGGTCGGCCGTGTCGTTCATGCCGGAGATGACCAGATCGCACTTCTTGGCGTTGAGCGCGAGGATGATTGAGTCGAAGCCGGTGTTGTCGATCTGGACCTGAACGCCCCAGTACTTGGCAATCTGGGTGGCGATGTCGATGTCCGAGCCCTGCGCGGTGGTGCCGTCAGCGGCGTAGAACTCCTCCGGGGCGTAGCTGATGTCCGAGCAGAAGACCAGCTTGCCGGCCGTCTTGATGCGATCCGGGGCGACGAGGGCAGCGGTGGACGGCGAAGCGGCAGCCGACGCGGACGGAGCGGCGCTGGCCGAGGGGGCGGCGGACGGAGACGCGGCCGCAGACGCCGTAGCAGCGGCGCTCGGCGACGCAGCGACGCTGGCCGGCGCAGAGGTCGCGGCAGAGCCGCCGGAGCACGCCCCGGCGAACAGGGCGACGGCGCTGGCCAGAGCCAGCGCACGGGTCGAGGTCAAGCGCATTGAGTGCCTCCTGGGGCCCGCTGGTGATGGGCGGGCCGACGTGTTTGGAACGCCGCAGCGTACACCCGAAGCCGCGCGGATTCCGGCGCGATGCGGTTGCGGAAAGGTGCCGCGGCGCGCAATTCGCAATTGGCGGCACCGTTTCGTGCGCATCTCGCAGGCCGGTCCCGCCCCCCCGACCGGTATCCTGCGCGGCGCAGGAGGTCGCGCATGCGCGCATTCGTCTCGGCGCCCTCCCGCCACAGGCGGCCCAGCCGGATCGGGCTGCCGACGCGGCGCCCACGCCCACCCGGTCCCACTCGCGCCGCGTACCTTCTGGCGGATTGACCCGCCGCCGCAAGGAGCATAGGGTCGACAAGGCGTTGCTCCGCGTCAACAGGGCGCGGATCCACATTGAGGGTTTGCGTCATTCAATTCCGCATCACGCCGCTCCACGTCCCGGGCCGCCAGCCCAAGCGTCGCGTCCTCGCGCTCGTCGCGAGTGCTGGCCTGCTGGTCCTCACGTTCGCCCTGCCGACCCCGATCGCGGCGGTCGGCACCGTCCACTACATGTCGCCCACGGGCAGCGACAGCAACTCCGGCACCGGGTCGCGTCCCTGGCGCACCATCTACGCCTCCCTGCGCAAGCTCCACCCGGGCGACACGCTCTACGTCCGCGGCGGCACCTACCCCTTCAGCGGCGTCAACTACACATCGCTCGCCGGCACAGCCACGAGACGAATCCTGATCTCCAACTACCCGGGAGAGTCACCGGTCTTCGTGGGCACCTCCGCCCCGGCCGACTTCCTCTACTTCGACGGCAATTCGGCGTGGATCACGATCCGCGGCCTGACCATCCGCGGCGGCGGCGCCGTGAACGACGCGAACGGCTCGTCGCTGCTCGGGTTCATCGGCAGTGCCAACCACATCACGATCACGGGCGTCCGGCTGTACGGCCAGTCGAACTGGGCGGGCAACCAGCACCTGGTCTACATCGCGGCCAACTCGGTCAACAACATCACCGATCACGCACAGCCTCCTCGACGGTCGCGGCTGCGCGTGCCAGGGGCTCCTGCAGCTCTACCACGACCCGAGCGCCGCGCGCGTCATCGTCAGCCACAACACGATCCGCAACAGCGACCAGGGGGTGATGGTCTGGGCCGGCGTCACAGGGCTCCAGATCGTGTCCAATACGTTCTCGCACGTGCGGATCGCCGTCCGGCACCACAACAGCATGGGCACCGCGGTGGTGGACAACACGGGCAGCTCCGTCGCGATCGGCATCTTCGCTGACTCGCGGCTCTACCTGACGCAGTCCGGCAACAGCTGGTAGCGGTCGGCGCGCCTCGTCGCCAACCCGCCAGCACCCGGCCCGGCCCAACGATGGGAGGCGGACGATCTCGCCTCCCATCAGCATGTCGGCAGTCCACCCGGCGTCCTCGGCGTCGCCGGCAGCGATTGACGCTCCGTCCGGGCGGGCGTACGGTCGGGTCGACGCCGTCCCGCGTCCCCGCGGCGGCGATCCCACCGAGGAACCCGTCATTCGCGTCCCCACTAGCGCCGTTGCCGGCGCCCTGGCCCACCCTCTCTGCCAGTCGAACATCGCCGCGCGCGGCCGCAGGCCGCACAGTGGCCACCGCGGGCCGGCATGACCCAGCTTGCCGCCCTCATCCTGGGGGCCCTGCTGCTGCTCGCCGTCATGTGGGACCTGTTTGAGACGATCGTGGTCCCGCGCCCGACGCCGGGGGTCTTCCGGCTGGGGCGCTACATCGTGCGAGGATCGTGGCGAGGCGTCCGTTCACTGGCCACGCGCCACGATGGGCGCCACGAGCTCCTGCTCGGCCTGTTCGCCCCGGCCGCAACGATCATGCTGCTCGTGACGTGGCTCGCTGGCCTCGTCGTCGGGTACGGGCTGGTCCTGTACGGGATCCGCGACGAGCTCGCGCCCGGGCCGGTGGATATCGGCAGCGCCATCTACTTCGGCGCGACGTCGGTGCTGACCCTGGGCTTCGGCGACATCGTCCCTGTCGGCGGCTTCGCCCGCTTCATCGTCGCAGCCGCGGCGCTCTCCGGCCTGGGCACCGTGGCGCTCGTGGTGACGTTCCTGTTCTCGCTGTTCGGGTCGTACCAGCGGCGCGAGGTGGCCGTCGTGACGCTCCAGGCCAAGGCCGGTGCCCCGCCGTCGGCCGTCGTCCTCCTCGAGTCGCTCGCCCGCCTCGACCTCGTCGACCACCTGCCCGACTTCTTCGGCAGGTGGGAGGTCTGGATCGCCGAGGTGCTCGACTCGCACGTCGCCTACCCGCTGCTGGGCTTCTTCCGCTCCAGCCACGACGACGTGTCGTGGATCAGCGCGCTGGGCACGGTCCTGGACACGGCGAGCCTCGTGCTCACCACGATCGAGGGCGTGCCGCGCGGCCAGGCTGAGCTGGCCAAGAAGATGGGCGCTCACCTGGTCGAGGACATCACGAACCTGGGCTTCCGCGTGAAGGGCGCCGATGGCGTCGACCGGGCCTCGTTTGACGCCGTCCACGCGCGCCTCGCCGCGGCTGGCTACCGGCTGGTGCCGGCGGACGACGCCTGGCCGATGTTCAGCCGGGCGCGCTCCAGCTATGCCGAGCAGCTCGAGGCGATGGCGGCGTATTGGGCGGTGCCTGCCGCCGCCTGGTTCGGCGGTCGTCGAGCCCTGCACCCGGCGGCGTCGCCCGCCCCGGCAGCTGCGGGTTCGGCCCAGCCGTCCGCGAGCCGATCGACGGAGGTCGCTGGCGGCGTCCGCGAGGTGGAAGGGGCCCGGCCCGACCGCGCGTAGCGGGCGCGCTCGGCGAGTGCGCCGGGCGGGTGCGGCGGTGGCCCGACCGCGCATTGGGGCGCGCCGGGCGGGTGCGGCGGTGGCCCATCGGCGCGCTGGGGTCGTGCGGCACTCCTTGGCCGGGCGCGCAGGCCGACTGCCTGCCACCATGGGCAGGTGCGCTGCAGCGCGCCATTCTGGAGGGATGAACGTGAAGTCGGCCAAGACGTCGCCCGCTCCCGGCAGCCCGGCATGGCGCGCGGCGGAGCGGGCGCGGCTCCTCGCCTTCGCAGAGCGGTCAGCGGTTCCGTCGGGCGGGTTCGCCTGGCTCGACGATGTCGGCGAACCCGACCCCTCACAGCCCCTGCACCTCTGGATCAACGCCCGGATGACCCACGTCTTCGGGCTCGAGGCTCGTCACTTCGGCTCGGATCGAGCGCGCTCGCTCGCAGCCCACGGGATCGACGCGCTGACGCGGCTCCTCGAGGACCGCCGCAACGGCGGCTGGCACGAGGCGGTCTGGCCGGGCGGGGCTCCGGCTGACGCGAGCAAGGCCGCGTACGGGCACGCGTTCGTCGTGCTGGCCGGCGCCACGGCCACTGCCGCCAACATTCCCGGGGCGAGCGACCTTCTGGGCCGCGCGTTGGACGTCGTGCGGCGCCGGTTCTGGGAGCCCGACCGCGGCACCGTGCGTGAGCGCTACCTGGGCGCCGACTGGACGGGCGAGGAGCCCTACCGTGGCGCGAACGCGAACATGCACACGGTGGAGGCGCTGCTCACCGCGGCGGCGACGCTCGGCGACGAGTCGCTCGCGCGCGACGCCCTGGGGATCGCGGAGCGCGTGATCAACGGTCCGGCGCGCGAGGCCGGCTGGCGTGTCGTCGAGCACTTCGACCGTTACTGGCGGCCCCTCCCGGAGTTCAACGCGGACAACCCGGGCGACCACTTCCGGCCGTACGGCCTGACCATCGGCCACTGGCTCGAGTGGTCGCGACTGCTGCTCGCCATCGAGGCGGCGCTCCGCGAGCCTCCCGCCTGGCTTGCCGAGGGCGCCGCCGCGCTGTTCGACAATGGCTACGGGCTCGGCTGGCCGCAGGCGTCGTCCGTCGGCTGCCCGTACACCGTGGGCTGGGACAACCGACCGGTCGTGGAGGCGCGGCTGTTCTGGGTCACCGCGGAGGCGACGCTGGCGGCGGACGCGCTCGCCCGGCGCACGGGCAACGCCCTCGCACAGGCGGCGACCGCGCGGTTGTGGGGCGAGGTGGACAGCGCCTGGTGCGACCGCCAACTTGGCGCGTGGCACTCGGAGCTCACGCCCGACGGGATGCCTGCCTCCGCGGTCTGGTCGGGCAAGCCCGACGTGTACCACGCCTACCAGGCCTGCCTGTTCCCCGACCTCCCGGTTGGGCTGGGCCGGGGGTCAGCACCGGGCGGCGCCGGCGTCTGAGCCGACGGACCGGACCGGGCCGACCGAGGCAGCCGGCGGACCACGCGTCCCTCAAGGGGCACGTCGAGGGCGTCGGGCGCGCGCGACCGCAGGCGTCCGCTTCTTCGACCGCATGGAGCTCGATCCGATCCTGCTCGGCGACCCGGTGATCATCGAGGGCTCGCGGGTCACGCGCTTGCCCCACGCCGTTCGCCGGCCCTGACGCCGCGCCGTCGATGTTCTCCATGACCCGAGCCGGGCACCCGCGGCTGGTGCTCCGTGGGCCCCGAACGGGTATCCGCGCGCTCACGACCCAAGGGTGTTCCCCGATGGCGTCGGTGTTGGGGGCCCGCGACGATCGCGTGAGGGCTGCCGCTGACCGCAAGGAATCGGGACGCCCGTGGGTGGGGGGATCGGAAACTGCCACAGGGAGCACCCAGATGTCTCGCCTCCGTCTCAATTCCGTCGGGGCCCGCATGCTGCTGGGCTTTGGCGCGGTGATCGCCGTGGCCGTCCTGACGTTCGGCGCGGACATGGTCGCCAGCTCCAACGAGGCGGCGATCACGGCGCGGATCACCGGCCATCTCGACCCCGCGAGACAGGCTGCGGCGAACATCGTCACGCTGGTGCGCGGCGCCGACGACGACGGCGCCTGGTACGTCAACGCCCTGTCGGGCGACAAGGCGCACGCGGCAACGCTGCTGGCCACCTACTACGACGAGGTGGCGCAGATCCAGACGACGGTCCAGCAGGCGCTCGACCTCGCGGACACGCAGGCCCAGCGCGACGCCATCGCGAAGTTCAAGGCCTTCTACTGGGGCACCACGCCGCCCACCGCCGAGCAGCTCAAGACGCTCGACGCGGAGTCGCACGCCGTGTACCAGGGCGCCGACAGCTACCTGTTCGGCAATGAGCAGGTCTTCGCCGAGGATCGAAGCGGCCAGTACCTCAAGGCCGCCTTCGACTACACGACTGTGCCCTACGTGCAGGCCCTGAATGTCGCGCAGGACTACATCAACGTGGTGGACGCCGAGATCGCGCAGGCAACGACGGACGGGCAGGGCGCCGCGGATCTGGTGCGCAACCTGACCCTGCTGTGCGGCGCCCTCGTCGTGGCGCTGGGGATCGGCATCGCCGTGATCACGACGCGGCGGATCACCCGCGGCCTCACGGCGATCGGCGAGGTGGCCTCCAGCATCGCCGACGGCGAGCTCGACCGCGACGTCACCTACCGCTCGAACGACGAGCTGGGCGCCCTCGCCGACACCTTCCGGCGCACGGTCACCTACCTGCGAGGGATCGCGACCGCCGCCGAGTCCGTGGCCGCGAATGACCTCACGGCCGAGGTGGTCCCGATCTCGGATCGGGACGCGCTGGGCGTCGCGGTGTCCACGATGGTCACCAGCCTGCGCGGCACGATCACCGACGTCCAGACGGCCGCCGAGGCCGTCACCCGCACCTCCGAGCAGCTCAACCAGGCTGCCGCGCAAACCGGTGCCGCCACGCAGCAAGTTGCCCAGACGATCAGCCAGGTGGCCGCCGGGACCGCCGAGCAGGCGCGGGCGTCATCGGACACGAACCTCGCGATGCAGGAGCTGACAGGCATCATCACGACTGTGGGCACGGGCGCCTCCGAGGCCAGCCGGTCCGTCGAGGAGAGCCTGGGCGCCGTGGAGCGGATGCAGAAGGCGTTGTCCGCCTCGGACAAGGCCCGCGCTGAGCTTGCCCCGATCAACCAGCGGGCCGCAGCCGCGATGGAGCGCGTCACGGCGGCGATCGGCGAGAACGCCCAGGGCCTTGCGCGCATCAAGACCGCGGTGGACGAGAGCGCGGTCAAGGTGGCCGAGCTGGGCGCCAAGGGCGAGCAGATCGGCGCGATCGTGGAGACGATCGACGACATCGCGGCCCAGACCAACCTGCTGGCCCTCAACGCGGCGATCGAGGCGGCGCGGGCGGGCGAGATGGGCAAGGGCTTCGCTGTGGTCGCCGACGAGGTGCGCAAGCTCGCCGAGCGGTCGGGCCGCGCGACTAAGGAGATCGCGTCGCTGATCCAGGAAGTCCAGCGCGGCACGGACGACGCGGTCGCCGCGATGAGCGCCGGGTCGGCCGAGGTGGAGCAGGGGCTCGCCATCGGGCGGCGCGGCTCAGCCGACGCGGCCGAGATCACGGAGGCCACGCAGCTGCGAAACCAGGGCGCGGCGACCCTGTACGCGGTCCTCGACGAGATCGCCGATGTGGCGCGGCAGGTCGTCGCGGCCACGGACGCGATCGCCCGGGTGGTGCAGCAGACGGCTCAGGGTGCCGGCGCGATGACCGGAAGCGCGGACACGGTCACCCGCAGCATCGGCTCCATCGCCGCGGTGTCCGAGGAGAACAGCGCCGCCGCCGAGGAGGTGTCCGCCGCCACCGAGGAGATGAGCGCCCAGGCCGAGGAGGTCGTGGCGTCGGCCTCGACGCTCGCGGACATGGCCGCCCAGCTCGATGAGCTGGTCGCCCGGTTCAAGCTGGATGGCCAGGCGGCCCGATCATCCGGGAGGACGGCGCCCGCCGCCTCCACCGTGATCCCGCGCCGGCGCCAGTCCGACTGGCAGCGCAAGGCGAGCTGACACTCCCTCCCGAATGACCGGGGGCGGGCGACGGCGCCCCCGCTCTGAACGGATCGTCCATCCGGGGCACCGCCGTGGGCTGGACTCGCGCCGCGGCAGTACGATGCGGGGACCCATCGAGGTGGGTGCGATGAACGTCAAGGCATCCCCCGCGCGTCCAGCGCGGACGTTCTTCTGAGCGCCGGAGCACGCCATGAGCTTCGACCACCACGACCCGTGGTTCGTCCGGGATCCCGAGAGCGTCTTCGGGCCGCTCCGGGAGGAGCACCCGCTGATCCACTCGGACCTGTACGGCGGGTTCTGGGTCCTCACGCGCTACGACGACGTGGTCGCTGCGACCCTCGACCACGAATCGTTCACCTCGGCCGTCCCGGGCACCACGCTCATCCCGCCCTCGCAGCCGCGGACGGACCCGCTGCTCCCCATCGAGCTGGACCCGCCCGAGCACACGCGCTATCGCGCGCTCGTGAGCGACCTCTTCTCGAAGCCGCGGATCGACCTCCTGCGCCCCGATCTCGAGGCGCTCGCGACCAGGCTGCTCGAGCCGATCGCGCGCAAGGGCGGCGGCGACGTCGTGGCCGAGTTCGCGCACCCGATGTCGCTCGGCTCACTGGCACGGCTCATGAACCTGCCCGAGGAGGACGAGGCGCGCTGGTTCGACTGGGTGGAGCGGATGTTCTCCAACGCGCTTCTCGACAAGGCGAACCAGGCCGAGGCGGTCCGCGAGGCGGAGGCGTACATCGACGCGCTGATCGCCGAGCGCAGGCGGGAGCCCCGCGACGACTTCCTGGGCAATCTGCTGAAGGCGGAAGTGGAGGGCCGCCGCCTGTCCGACCACGAGGTGCGCCAGTTCGGGATCCTGATGCTGCTTGCGGGCTACGAGACGACCTCGGGCGCGATGGGCATGAGCCTGCTGCACCTCGCGCAGCATCCGGAGCAGCGCGCGCAGCTGTTCGGCGACCCGCACGGGCTTGCGCACGCCGCGGTCAACGAGCTCCTGCGCGTCGTGTCGCCGGTGCAGGTGTTCTGCCGGAATGCGGCGCATGACATCGAGATGCACGGCCAGACGATCCCCGCCGGCGACGTCGTCCTCCTCGCCTACGGCGCGGCGAACCACGACCCGCATGCCTTCGAGCATCCCGAGCAGTGCGTCCTCGACCGCCACCCGAACCGTCACGTCGCGTTCGGCCACGGCCGCCATCTCTGCCTCGGCGCCAACCTCGCCCGGCTGGAGCTCACGATCATGATCGAGCGCTTCGCCGAGCTCTTCCCTGACTTCCAAGTCGATCCCGAGCGTCCCCCAACGTGGAAGCCGCGCGGCGACGTTCGCGCTCTGGCCTCGCTGAACCTCGCCGTTCCGACGGGGTAGCCGCGGCTGGCGCGTCGGCGACGGCGCCTGGCGAAATCTCGGTGCGCACTGGCGGGAGGCCACCAGATCCCTGCGCGCTGACGCCTGAAGGGCGTCCCTCCCCGCGCGCGTTGGCACGGGACCACCAAATCCACGCGCATCGCGGGCGATTGAGCCCGCGCCGTTGGCGCCTTGCCAGCAAGCGCGCGACTTGGTGGCGCAACGCCAACGATCCCGCGCCAAGGCGGCCGACGGTCCGCGACTGGTGGCTCGTCGCCAACGACCTCGGGCCGAGCGGACCGTCGGTCGGCGATTTGGTGGCAGCGCGCCAACGGCGCCCCGCCGGGCGCGCACGCGAGGCGAGGGCCCGTCTTCTCGTGCCGCGCGACTGCCACCTCAGGATCGAACCGGGTACGTCGCCCGGACCTGTCACGGTCCCTGCGCTTGACGGTCTGCGCCACGAGCGCCAGAGTGCACGACAAGACCAATCCGGCCCGCGAGGCGCGTCCCGCCGACCGGCAGCTCGACAGACCGGAGCTCCTCCCATGGCCAAGACCGCGCACCATCCCGTGATCTCGGGAGAGACGGGCACGCCCGCCGCGAACCAGGCCGGCGCCCGGATCAACCGCGACGCCTACGCCGAGGCCAAGGACTTCCTGCCGCTCGACGGCATTGACCACATCGAGTTCTGGGTGGGCAACGCCCGCCAGGCATCGGCGTACTTCCGCGCCCTGTGGGGCTTCACGCCGGTCGCCTTCGCCGGGCTCGAAACCGGCGTCCGCGATCGCGCCAGCTACGTCCTGCAGCAGCACGACATCCGCCTCGTGGTCACCGCGCCGCTGACTCCCGACGGCGAGATCGCGGAGCACGTCCGGCTGCACGGCGACGGCGTCCACGACATCGCGTTCGCAGTGCCCGATGCCGCGGCCGCCTGGCGCGAGACGACCACCCGGGGCGCGCGTTCGGCCGTCGTCCCGCGCGAGCTCGACGGCGGCGAGGACGGCGTCCTGCGCACGAGCTCGGTGTTCACCTACGGCGAGGTCCGCCACTCGTTCGTTGACCGCCGCGACTACCACGGCGTGTTCGCGCCCGGCTACCGGCGGATCAAGAAGCCTGCGCGCGCGGCCGGCGGGCTCAGCCTGCTCGAGATCGACCACTGCGTCGGCAACGTCGAGCTGGGCGAGATGGACACGTATGTCGACTTCTACCGCGACGTGTTCGGCTTCGCGCAGCTCATCCACTACGACGACAAGGTCATCCACACCGAGTACAGCGCGCTCATGTCGAAGGTGATGACCAACGGCAGCGGGCGCGTCAAGTTCCCCATCAACGAGCCCGCCGCGGGGCGCAAGAAGAGCCAGATCCAGGAGTTCCTCGACTGGTACCACGCGTCCGGCACCCAGCACATCGCCCTGCGGACCGAGGACATCGTGAGCACCGTCAGCCGCCTGCGCGACAACGGCGTCGAGTTCCTGGGCATGCCCCACGCCTACTACGAGTCGCTCGCGGACCGGGTGGGCGACGTGGGCGTCCCGATCGAGGTGCTCGAGGAGCTGGGCATCGAGGCCGACCGCGACGAGGAGGGCTTCCTGCTCCAGATCTTCACGCGGCCCATCCAGGATCGGCCCACCTTCTTCTTCGAGATCATCGAGCGGCACGGGTCGCGCGGTTTCGGGGTGGGCAACTTCAAGGCGCTGTTCGAGGCGATCGAGCTCGAGCAGGGCCGTCGCGGCAACCTGTAGCCCGGGAGGCTCCATGCGCCTCGCGCACGTCCGCGAGCGGAACGCGCCCGCCGGCGCCGCCTGGCGCCTCGCCGCCGCGCTCGACCCCGCCGCAACCAGCTGGCTCGACTTGGAGGTCGCACGACGGCGGGCGGTCGCTGCCAAGCCCAGCCTGGCCCACGACAGCGCCCTGCACCGCCAGCCGGTCGCCACGCTCGACGACCACCTCGCCCGCGGGCTCCGGGTGGAGGCGCTCGCGGACCTCGTCGAGGCGTTCGCCCCGCGAGTCGATGACGACGACGCGGTCCTCGACGCCGACGACCTGGACTTCGGGCCTCCGGTCCTGCGGCCGCCGTCGTTCCGCGACTTCTACGCGTTCGAGCGGCACGTGGGCACGATGTGGCAGCGCCGGGGCCAGGAGATCCCCGAGGCGTGGTACCGGCTGCCGATCTTCTACTTCTCGAACGTGTCGGAGCTGCGCGGTCCCGGGGAGGCGGTCTGGGCGCCGCGGGGCTCGACGGAGCTCGACTACGAGCTCGAGATCGGCGCGCTCGTCGACACCCCGGTCCGCGACGTGGCCCCGGAGCGCGGCGAGGAGGCGATCGGCGGCTACTTCATCCTCAACGACTGGTCGGCGCGCGACCTCCAGCGCGACGAGACGACCGTCCGGCTCGGGCCTGCCAAGGGCAAGGACTTCGCGGTCTCGATGGGTCCCTGGCTGGTGACGCCAGACGAGCTCGCCGACCGCCGCGCGCCGGGCTCGACGGCGCCTGACCTCGTCATGACCGCGACGATCCGCACGTTCGACGGGCGCGTCGTGGAGACGACGCGGGGCACGCTCGCGTCCGCCCGGCACGCCTTCGGGGCGATGGTCGCCCGCGCCTCGTCCGACGTGCGGCTTCGGCCGGGCGACATCATCGGCAGCGGGACGGTCGGCGGCGGCTGCCTGCTCGAGATCCGCGACGAGACGCTGGGCCGATATCTGGAACCCGGTGACGAGGTCACGCTCGAGGTGGAGCGCCTCGGGCGCCTGGTGACGCCGATCGTCGCGCGTGCGGCCCGGGAGACCTAGCCTGCATCGCTGACCCTAGGAGGCCCTTCGTCCCATGTTCTACGTCTCGCGCGGGAGCATCCCGCCCACGCGGCACACGCAGCATCGCGCGCCCGACGGCAGCCTGTATGCCGAGGAGCTGTTCGGCGTGGAGGGTTTCACCGGCCGGAGCTCGCTCCTGTACCACCTCGTGCCGCCCACGCGGGTGACGCGGATCGAGGCGCTCGGGCCGATCACGATCGAGACCGCCGACGACGGATCGCACCACCACCAGCTGATCGATGCCGCAGGTCTCGAGCCGGCGGGCGACGCGCTCTCCGGGCGCGTGCCGCTGTTCCACAACGCCGACGTGGTGATCGGGATGGTGCGTCCCGCCAGGGCGATGCCGCCCGACACCTTCTACCGCAACGGCGAGGGCGACGAGATGGTGTTCGTCCACGAGGGGACGGGCACGCTGCGGACGAACTTCGGCGACCTCACCTACCACCCGGGCGACTACCTGGTGCTCCCCATCGGGACCACGTGGCGCCTGGACCCCGACGAGGGCGTCGCCCAGAGGATGCTCTACCTCGAGTGCCCGTCCGAGCTGGAGCCGCCGAAGCGGTACCGCAACGACTACGGCCAGCTGCTCGAGCACGCGCCGTACTCCCAACGCGACATCCGCGTGCCAGAGCTCCGCGAGCCCAGCGACGAGCAGGGAGACTTCCGGGTCATCGTGCGCGCCAGAGGCCGACACACGGCCTACCACCTCGCGTCCCACCCGTTCGATGTCGTCGGCTGGGACGGCTACCTGTGGCCGTTCGCGTTCGACATCGCGGACTTCCAGCCCATCACCGGGCGCGTCCACCAGCCGCCGCCCGTCCACCAAACATTCGGGGCGCACAACTTCGTCGTCTGCTCGTTCGTGCCCCGCAAGTTCGACTACCACCCGCTGGCCATTCCTGCCCCGTACAACCACTCGAACATCAACAGCGACGAGGTCATCTACTACGTGGCCGGCAACTTCATGAGCCGGCGCGGGGTGGGGATCGCGTCGTTCACGCTCCATCCCGCGGGGATCCCGCACGGGCCGCACCCGGGGACGGTCGAGGCGTCGATCGGAAAGGAGGCGACCGAGGAGCTGGCCGTCATGGTCGACACCTTCCGGCCGCTGTTCCTGACCCGACAGGCGGCGGAGCTCGAGAACCCGACGTACCCGTACACATGGCTCGAGACGTCGGAGGCGGCCGAGGACGCGCGCCGCCTCGCCGAGCGCGGTCCGGAGGCGTTCCCGGACTGATGCGCCGGCGGCCCCCGTCCGCCCGACGAAAGCCCACCGCCTCGGGCGGTCGACACGAACCCCGGGGCGGCGGGTCGCTCCGTGCCGCCGCGCACCGCCCGCGCCCCGGCCAGCCCGAGACCGCGGGTCCGACGGCGCGCGCCTGCATCCTCGATGCGTTCGCTTCGCTCGGCTCTCACGGTCGAGGACCGAGGCGTGGAATACTCCGCGTGTCTGTTGAGCGCATGGAGTCATCGTGTCCGCTGATCCCATGGCCGAGCCGAACGTCGAGGCGCGGCGGGCGTTGGTCCTCCACGACCGCGAGCTCGTGGTCGACCTCATCCAGCTGACCCTCAATCACGGCCTGTTCGTGGTCCGGGCCGCGCGGGACCTCGCCGCAGCCGACGCGATCCTCTCGGACTGGTACCCGCACCTGGCCGTCATCGACATGGACCACGATGACAGCACCGAGCTGCTCGGCCACCTCGGCGCATCGAACCGGCTGCGGCAGCGCGCCACGCCAGCGCTCGGGCTCACGCGCCGCGGCGACCTCAAGACCAAGCTCCGCGCGTTCGACCTCGGGGTGGACGACATCCTGACCGTGCCCTTCTCGCCAGAGGAGCTGCTCGCGCGGGCCATCGTCATCACCCGCCGGGTCACGGGCTCGGACCGGCCGATGGTGCCCACGATCCGCCTGGGCGAGATCGAGATCGACATCCTCGGGCGCGAGGTGCGGGCCGGGTCCTCGGTGATCCACCTCTCCGGGATCGAGCAGAGTCTGTTGTACCTGCTCGCCAGCCGGGCCGGGCGCGTGGTCACCCGGGACGAGATCCTCGACGCGATCTGGGGCACCGACTTCGTGGCCGAGAGCAACATCGTCGACCGGCACATCCGGAGCCTCCGGATCAAGCTCCAGAACGACTACCGGCACCCGCGGTTCATCGCGACCGTCCCCGGCCAGGGATACCGGTTCATCCCGACCTTCACGAACGTCGGCTGGGGCGGCAGCGGGCCGGAGGTCCAAGGCCCCCGCGAGTGACCGTCCCTCCCGGCGGATGACGTCCCGTCATGACAGGCCCGCGGCGCGCAGGAGACTCGTGGGCGAGCCGCCACCACCGACCGCCCGCCGGGCAGTCACCGCCCCCGCGGTCTTGGACGGAGTCGACCCATGGCCAGCGCCGCCCAACCGGACGACAACGCCGCGCCTCTCCTGGAGCGGACAGCCGCGACCCTGCCCGCCAGCCGCCGACAGTCGGCCGAGGCGATCGGGTTGCTGCTCGCCGTGCTCGTCGTCCTGCTCGGCCTGGCGCTCACCGTCGGTGCGCCCCCCGGGGTCGGAAGTTGATCCAGCGACGAGGTCACGCCCCGCATGACGCGCCGTCATGACCCCATCGGCCGGGTGCCCCATTCTTGGGCACATTCCGGGAGGACTCACTGACTGACAGCGATCTCTCCGGGCGGAGGCGGGTGGTGGTACATCAACGCGGCGGGCCAGGCCCGATTGTGCCGAGGCATGGAGGGCGCACGTGAAGGAACGTCGAGGATCGGCGGGATCGCGGGGCTGGCGGGCGCATCTGGCGCAATGCCTCGGGATCGGCGCTCCGGGCGGGCGGGCGACCCGTGGGTAGGGAGCGGCCGCAGGTGATCATCGTCAAGCAGGGTGGCGACCACGGCTGCCTGATCACCATCGTCCTGTTCATCGTGGCCTGGCCGCTGGCGATCGTCTACTGGCTCCTCCGCCTGCTCGCGTGGGTCGTGGGGACCGCCTTCGACTGGCTCACCGGCGGGCCTGTGCGACGCCGTCGGCGCTGACGCGGCCGGCGCGGCACCACATGCGGACGAACGGGTGCGCCGTGACGCCCCACCCGGCTGATCCCCGAAGCAGACTGCGGGGCCACGCATGACGCCCACGACCGGCCAGCCGCGGGACAGGGACGCCCTGCGCATCGCCTTCCTGGGGTCGGGGACGCTCTTCTTCGGCCTGGCCGTCCTCGACCGGGTCCTGGTGGTGTTCGCCGTCTTCAGTTCGCTGCTCTTGACGGTCTTCGTGGCGTGGCTCCTGGCGTTCCTGATCGGCCCGCTGGTCGACGGCCTCGTGCGCCGGTGGCACCTGCCGCGCGGTCTCGCGATCGCCGCGGCGTACGGATCGGTGATCTGCGGCATCGCCCTGTTCGTGATCGCGGTCGCCCAGATCGGCGTGCGCGAGGCGACGGACCTGGCGGGACGGATCGACCAGATCACGGCGTCGATCGCGAGCCTTGCCGGGGGCTTCCAGCGCGCCATCGGGCTCAACAGCTCGGTCGTGGATCTGGCGGCGCTCGTCGAATATGCGCAACGCCACACCCTGCCGGCTGTGCTCAAGGGGCTGTTCGACCAGACCCAGGCGATCGCGGGCAGCGTGCTCGCGCTCTTCGGCACGCTGTTCATCGTGGTCGTGCTCTCCGTCTACGCGGTCGCGGACCCGGAGTCGATCACGGGCACGGTCCGCCGGATCGTTCCCAATCGGCACGCCGACACCCTGCTGCTCGTCCAGCGCACCGTCGGGCGCTCGTTCCGGGGCTTCATCCGCGCGCAGCTCGTGCTCGTCCTGCTGCAGGCGGGGATCACGCTGGTCCTTGGCCTGGTGTTCGGCCTGCCCTACCTGTTCCTCCTGACGGTGAGCTCGGCGATCCTGATGTTCATCCCGTTCTTCGGGCCGCCGCTCGCGCTGATCCCGATCGTGTTCGTCGCGGTTGCCTTCCGGCCGGACGCGGCCCTGCTCATGGTGGTGGTCCTCGTGGCCTCGCAGACGGTCCTCGTGAACGCGATCCAGCCCCGGCTGCTCCGGCGGGAGGTGGGCCTGCACCCGATCCTCGTCCTGGTCGCACTCCTCTTCGGCGCGCAGGTCGCGGGCCTCTGGGGGGCCATCTTCAGCATTCCGCTGTGCGCCATCGCAACCCTGCTCGTGCGCTACGTGATCGACGCGCGTGCCGTGAACGAGGTCGAGGGAATCGAGCTCGACGAGGCAGTGGCCGCGATCCAGGCCGAGCACCCGGAGGTCGAGCTCGCGGAGGCGGTCGGGATGGCTGCCGACCAGGCCGAAGCCATGCTCGAAGCGGACGAAGCGTCCCGAGAGCCGGGCGACGCGTAGGCGTCACGGCCACCCTTGCCGTCCTTGGCGCACGCGACCGCGCCGGCGGTGCCGTTCGCCGGCAGGATCCCCGCATGACGGGTCGTCATGACGCCGCGCTGATCCTGGCGCTTACTGCGGGGACAGCATTGGCCGGAGTGTCGCCCGGCGGAGTCGCCAGACCCCGCTTCCCCGGATGCCCAAGGCACGGGAGAACAACATGGCCATTGATCAGGTCGACCAGACGGTCGTCACCCAGGAATCCACCCCCACGGGCCAGGAGTCCGTGCGCACCGCCAGCCGTCACGTGACGACGGCGGGCCCCGGCGGCGCCGAGATGGGCCGCCGCATCGCGGTTCTCGTCTTCGGGCTCATCCAGATCGTCATCGGGGCTCGCGTCGTCCTGCTCCTGCTCGACGCGAGGGAGGCCAACGGCCTCGTGTCCGCGATCCTGAACATCAGCCAGGTCCTCGTGGCGCCGTTCGACGGGATGCTCCGGACCGACGCCCTCCACTCGGCCGGCTCCACGCTCGACGTGACCGGCATCGTGGCCTTCGTCGGCTGGACGATCCTCGAGCTCATCGTGCTCTGGGTCATCGGGATCTTCTCCCGTCGGTCGACCCTCGCAACTGTCTGACCGCATCGCGGAACTCACTGCGGACGGGTGACCATCCGCTCGCAGCGCGGTCGGAACGCCGGCCGCGCGACACGAAAGGGATCGTCGCCATGGGTATCGTCGCCTGGATCGTCCTCGGCGCCATCGCCGGGTTCATCGCCAACCTGATCATGGGCGGAGGCGAGGGCCTCATCATGATGGTCGTCCTCGGGATCGTCGGCGCGGTGGTCGGCGGCTTCATCGCCGGGACCGTCCTCGGCGTCGCCGACATCACCGGCTTCAACGTCTCGAGCCTCCTCGTCGCCGTGTTCGGCGCCGTCGTGGTCATCTTCGTGGCACGGCTCCTCCAGCCGCGCGGCGCGAGCAGGGCCGCCTGATGGCCGACCAGCACGTCAAGGGCGCCGTCAGCACCGCCAAGGGCAGCGTCAAGGAGGTCGCCGGCAAGGTCGCCGGCAACAGGGAGCTCGAGGCGAAGGGCAAGGTCCAGAAAGTCCAGGGCAAGGCCCGGGGCGTCCTGGGCGACGCCGCGGACGCCGTGTCGCGAGTCCGCCACAGCTGATCCCACGAGAGTCGTGGGATCAGCCGCGCCACCCGTGCGGCCGGCTTCTTGCGCGCCTCCCGTGCCTGGATGGCGCGTTGTCGTGACGCGCTCGCAACGGGCGCCGCGGGCCGGTGCCGGATCAGGACGACGCGCGGTTGAACATGTAGCACCGGATCCGCCAGGCGCCGGACTCGCGCTGGAGCACGAACAGCTCGCGGGAGACACCGTCGATCCGGCGGCCCTCGGCCAGGAGCGTGAACGAGCCCGTCGTGTGGCAGCGGACGGTCGCGAGGTCGCCGTCGACCAACGAGTCATCGACGTGCAGCTCACGCCGGTACTCGAACGCTGCAAACCGGCTGGCGTACGTCGCGCGCACTGCCTCCGCGCCCACGGCCGACGCGGCCTCGTTCGGCATGACGACGGCGTCGGCGGTGAAGACTTCCATGACTGCGTCGAGGTCCCTTCCGTTGAGCGCGTCGAAGTACACGTGAATGGGTGCGAGCACCGCAGGTTCCGGCCCCGTCGTCATCGGTCTACCTCACCGCCCATCGCTCGGGCGTTGCCCCGAGCCTCATCGCGAAGCGTGCCCGATCAGACCCACGTGGGGGTGTGATGTGCGACATAGCGAGTGTCCGGGCGTTCGCCTAGGCTGCCGACCTTCGAGGCCGCAGAACGAGGTGGCGCACCGTGGGCGAGATGATCGACACCGTCATCGTGGGGGCCGGGCAAGCCGGGCTGTCCGTCAGCCATGAGCTATCGCGGGCGGGACGCCCGCACGTCGTCCTCGAGCGCGGACGCGTCGGCCAGAGCTGGCGCGATCGCTGGGACAGCTTCTGCCTCGTGCTGCCCAACTGGACGGTCCGCCTCGCCGGCCGTTCGTACGACGGCCCGGATCCCGACGGCTTCATGCCCCGGGACCAGGTCGTCGAATACCTCGCCCGCTATGCGCGCTCCTTCGAGGCGCCCGTGCGCGAAGGCATCACCGTGGATTCCCTGGAGGCGGGACCCGACGGCGGCTTCCTCCTTCGCACCTCAGCTGGCGACATCGTCGCGCGCGATGTCGTCGTCGCCACGGGCGGCTACCAGACGCCGTATCGTCCGGCGGGGATTGGGGGCCTTCCGCCCGGGATCCCCCTCATCGACTCGGAGGGGTACACGAACCCCGCAGCGCTGCCGCCGGGCCGGGTTCTCGTCGTCGGCAGCGGGCAGTCGGGCTGCCAGATTGCGGAGGAGCTGCGGCTCGACGGCCGAGAGGTCGTCCTCGCCTGCGGTCGAGCTCCCTGGCAGCCGCGTCGGGTGGCCGATCGGGATGTGATGGCCTGGTTCGTCGGCACGCCGTTCATGAACATGTCCGCCGCCGAGCTCCCCAGCCCCATGGCCCGACTCGGCGCCAACCCGCAGGCGAGCGGCCGGCACGGCGGCCATGACCTCCACTACCGGACGCTCCAGGCACTGGGCGTCGTGCTCGTCGGGCACCTCCTCGCGTTCGAGGATGGCCGTGCGCGGTTCGCGACCGACTTGGCCGATTTGGTCGCCTTCGGGGATGCCCGGTACAACGACATCTGCAAGGTCATTCGCGCCAGTGCCGTCGCCCAGGGACTGTCGGTGCCCGAGCTCCCGGCGCCCCCGCCGTTCGCCGCCGAGCCGCCCGACTCCATTGAGCTCGGGTCGCTGGCAGCGGTCGTCGTAACAAGCGGCTTCCGTCCCGACTATCGGCGTTGGGTCAGGTTCGCGGAGGCCTTCGACGAGATGGGCTTCCCCATCCAGGCGGATGGCACGAGCACAGTTGTGCCTGGCCTGCACTTCATGGGTGTCCCGTTCCTGCGCAAGCGCACGTCCGCAACCCTGCTCGGGGTGGGCGAGGACGCGCAGGTGCTGGTCGAGCGGATGGAGTCGATGCCGCCGGCAGCCTGACCTGGCGCCCATTGTCCCCCGGCCGGGCGGTGGCACAATCCCGCGGTGGACGTGACCCCGGGCATGGTGCCCACGCTGCTCCGCGCCTATCCCTTCCAGGATCTGACGGCCGCCGACCTCGAGCCCCTGCTGCCGAGCTTCCGGCTCCGGCGTTGCCCGACTGGAGGTCTCGTCTGGCGTCAGGGCGACCCGGCCGACGAGCTGTGGTTCGTGCTGGCGGGGCTGGTCCACAGCATCCACGCCAGCCCAGACGGAGCAGAGGTCGTGACGCAGGTCGCCGCCGCCGGGGAGAGCTTCGGCCAGCCCGCCCTGTTCGCGCCCGACCCAACGCGGATCGTGTCAGTCGTGGCGGTCGTCCCGACGACGCTGCTCAGCCTCCCGCGCGAGCCGCTGCTGCGGTTCCTCGACGAGCATCCGGCGGCCCTGCGCAGGATGCTCGAGTCGCTCAGCATCCTCGTGCTGTCCCAGTCCAACCTGTTCGGGCAGGTCGCCTTCCACGATGTGCGTGGCCGCGTCGCCTACCAGCTGCTGAAGCTCGCAGACGAGTACGGACAGCCCGTCGCAGACGGCGTCAGGATCCCGTTCCGGCTGTCGCAGGGCACGATCGCCGGCCTCGTCGCCTCCAGCCGCGAGAGCGTCAACCGGGCGCTCGCTGCGTTCGTGGCTGTGGGCGACATCCGGCACGACGACGGGCACATCATCGTGGTCCGCTCCGAGGGGCTGCGCCGAGTGTTGTCAGGGTCGTAGGCCAGCGGCCCGACCGCAGGTCACCGCCCGGCCGTCTCCCGGAGCCGGTCGAGGCCATCGAGGATCAGGTCCAGCCCGAACTCGAAGTCAACTGGGGCACCGTTCGGGGTCGTCGCCGCCATCTCGGCCATCGCCAGGAGATTCGGGTAGACGCCGGCCGGGATCGCTTGCGCGAAGGCTGCCGCCGCCTCCGCAGCGTGCTCGGCGTCGAACGGCCAGGCGAGCTCCTGGAGCACGAAGCCATAGGTGTGGCTGTCCAGCGCCATGATCGCGCGGACGGCGAGCGGCAGGGGGAAGCCCGCCGCGGAGAGGACGCCGATGAGGGCATCGAGGTAGCGCAGCCTCGCAGGCCCGGCGTTGCTGCGCGACTCGATCAGGCTGCTGGCCCAGGGGTGGCGCAGGAGGACCTCGTGGGCTGAGATCGCACTCCGCCGGATGGCGGTGCGCCATTCGATGCCCACGGCAGGCACCTCGAAGTCGCCCACGACGAGGTCGGCGAGGCCGTCGAGGATGTCGTCCTTGTTGGCCACGTGCTTGTAGAGCGACATCGCCTCGACCCCGAGGACCTGGCCCACCTTGCGCATCGAGACCGATTCCAGGCCGCCCTCGTCCGCCAGCCGCACGGCGGCGCGCAGGACCCGGTCCCGGCTGAGCGGCTCCCGGCGCGCGGGTTGATCGAGCGGCGCCCGAGACTTGGTCATAAGTTCCTCGGCATTTGACAGGCTTACGGTGTAGGTCTAGGCTTACAACGTCAGCTTACAGTGTAGCAGGCCGCGAAACCACGAGGAGGCATCGATGTTGGCGCAGCTGGCGATCCTGGTGGGCGTCCCCGTCGTCGGACTCGTCCTGATCGCGCTCGCGTTCCTGCTGGGGATGCGAACGAAGTCCCCGCTCGTGCTGAAGCCCCTCATCCGGCTGCAGCGCGCGGTCATCAACCCGAGGCAGATGCGATCGGCCGGCACCCCGGGTGCCTACGCAGCCGTGATCCGGCATCGGGGCCGGGTCTCGGGCCAGTCGTACGAGACGCCGGTCGGCGTGGTGGCCGAGGACAACGGATTCCTGATCGCGCTCGTGTACGGCCCACGCACGAACTGGCTCCAGAACGTGCTCGCGAGCGGAAGCGCCAGCATCGTGCACGATGGGCAGACCGTCCGGGTCGACCGACCGGAGCTCGTCCCGATGCAGGACGTTGCGGCGCGGTTCACGAGCAGCGATCAGCAGGGCTTCCGCCTCCTTGGTGTCCACCAGGCGCTTCGGGTCCGGATCGCCGAGCCGCGGGGGGATCTCCCCGACCTCACGGATGCGCCGTCGAGCGAGGCCGCCACGGACGAGGCGCACACCATGGACCGGGACCTCCGGGCCAAGGATCGCGAGGCGGCCCTCGCGGTGTAGCCCCACGTTTGTCCGGTCGTCGCACGACCTCCGGACCACACACGCCCGCTCGCCAGGCGGGCACCATCTCCGCGCCCGCCGCCCCCTGGGCCGCCCGGCGAGCGGCGGGGCCGGCGCTTCGTACGGTCTGCTCGCCTGGCGAGCCCGCGGAACGTCGGCGCGCGCGGTTCGCCCGCAAGGCGAGCGGCCGCCGGACCAGGGCAGACGAGCGGCGGCCGGCACGTGGCGGTCTGGAGCGGCGAACCGCGTCGCTGGGCTTGCACGCCGCGCGAAACGCGACTAGAGTGCGCCCCTCAACCAAACGTTCGTTTGGGAGACCTGCGGCATTCGACCGCGTGAGCAGCGAGGCGCAGATCCGCGATGGCGGTGCGAGAGGCGAGCGGCCCCGGCGTGACGAGGCCGCGGGAGGCCGAGCTCCTGCGCGTGGCAACGGGGCTCTTTCGCGAGCGCGGCTTCCACGCGACCTCCATGCAGGACCTTGCCGAGGCCCTCGGCATGAACCGCGGCAGCCTCTACCACTACATCGAGTCCAAGGACGACCTGCTCTGGTGGATCGTCAGCGGCGCCCTCGACCGGCTGCGGGCCCAGGTCGAACCCGTCCTCGCCGGCGAGGGCACGGCCGTCGAACGCCTGCGCGGCGCCATCGCGGGCCATCTCGCCTTCGCCGCTGACCACGGCGACGAGCTCTCCCTCGTGCAGATCGAGCTGCGCTCTCTCGCGCCGGATCGGCGCGCCGATCTCATCGAGCGCCGCGACGCCTACGAGGGCCGCTGGCGCGACACGCTCGAGGCGGCCTTCGACGAGGGATCGCTCCGCCAGACGGACGTCCGGCTGACCGGGATCGCCATCCTCTCGGCCTGCAACTGGTTCACCCAGTGGTACCGACCGGATGGGCCCCTCACCGTCGAGCAGATCGCCACGTCATTCGCCGACATCTTCCTGGGCCCGCAGAACTGAAAGGCAGGCCGATGATCCCGCGAGTCAGCAACGCGATCGTCCTCGGGGCCGGGACGATGGGAGCGCAACTCGCCTGCCTGCTGGCCGGAGCGGGCTCGCGCGTCCGGCTGCTGGACCTCGACGCCCGGACCGCGGCGGCCGGCTTGGAGCGCGTCTCGAAGCTGCGGCCCTCGCCGCTCTCCAGCGCGTCGGACCTCGGCCGAATCACAACCGGCGGGTTCGACACCCTCGAAGCCTGCGTCGCCGACGCAGACTGGATCCTCGAGGCGGTCGTGGAGCAGCCGGAGCCCAAGCGCGCCCTCTTCGAGCGGATCGACGCCGCGCTGGCCGGCCTGGATGCGAAGTGCGCCACGCCCCTGATCAGCTCGAACACCTCCGGCATCCCCATCGCCGTCTTGGCCGAGGGCCGGAGCGCCCGGTTCCGGGGGGCCTTCCTCGGGACGCACTTCTTCAACCCGCCGCGCTACGCCCGCCTCGTCGAGCTGATCCCAACGGCCGACACCGACCCAAGCCGCGTCGCATGGGTCGAGGAGTTCGCGAGCCGCCACCTCGGCAAGGGGACGGTGCGGGCCAAGGACCGCCCGGCCTTCATCGCCAATCGGCTGGGTGTGCATGGGCTGCTGCGCGCGATCTCGCTCGCCGCCGAGCTCGGTCTGGGACCGGACGAAGTTGACGAGCTGACCGGCCCGCTGATCGGTCGGCCGAAGAGCGCCACGTTCCGGACCCTGGACCTGGTCGGCCTCGATGTCGCCGTCGCGGTTGCCGACCACTGCCGAGAGGCGCTCGACGACGAGGCCGAGGCCGCGGCCTTCGCGGTTCCCGACGTGCTGCGCCGGCTGATCGCCGACGGGCGGCTCGGCGAGAAGACCGGCGCCGGCTTCTTCCGCAAGCAGGGTGGCGAGATCCTGGCGCTCGACTTCGAGACCCTCGAGTACCGGCCGCGCCGTCGCCTCCACTCGGCGGCGGTGGAGGTCGCCCGAACCGAGCCGGACCTGCGACGCCGAATGGTGGCGCTCGCAGAGGCCGGCGCCCGATCGTCGTCCGACGCTGGCGCCGCGTTCCTGTGGCGCCTGAGCGCCTCGGAGCTCGCCTACGCCGCGGCCGTCGGGCCCGAGGTCGCGGCGGACGCCGAGGCGGTCGACCGCGGCATGCGCTGGGGGTTCGGCTGGGAGCTCGGCCCCTTCGAGCAGTGGGACGTGCTGGGGCCCGAGCGGCTCGCCGGACTCCTGCCGTCGGTCGGGGTGGAGGTCCCACAGCTGGTTGACCACCTGGCCGCCCCGGGGCGAGGGCGCTTCCATCGCGACGGGTCCTCGCTCGACTTCGAGACCCTGGACCTTCGGCCGGACCCGGCCAAGGCCGGCGCGCTGGACCTTGACGCCCGCCGTCTGGCAGTGGGCGGGCTCCCCTCGAACTCCTCCGGCGCCCTGGTCGATCTGGGCGACGGCATGCTCGGCTGCGAGCTCTCCGCCAAGCTCAACCTGATCGGCCTGGACACCCTGGACCTGCTCCGGCGTGGCGTCGAGCTCGCGAGCCGTGGCTACGACGGCTTCGTCGTGGGCACGCGCGCCGCCGACTTCTCGGCAGGGGCCAACCTGGCCCTCCTGCTGCTCGAGGCCGAGGAGGACGAGTGGGACCAGCTCGACCGCTCCGTCCGCCTCTTCCAGGGCGTGACCACCGCGATGCGGCTCGCCCCGGTCCCCGTCGTGGTGGCGCCGCGCGGGCGCACCCTCGGCGGCGGCACCGAGCTCTGTCTGGCAGCCGACCGGCGCCAAGCCTTGACCGAGACGTACATCGGCCTCGTGGAGACTGGCGTCGGGCTGATCCCGGCGGGCGGCGGCTCCACCATCATGGCGCGCCGAGCGTCGGAGGCGGTGCCCAACGGGGTTGACGCCGACCCGTTCGCGTTCTTCAGCGCGGCCCTCCAGACGATCGCCTTCGCACGGGTCGCGACCTCGGCCGCGGAGGCCGTCGAGCTGGGACTGCTGCTGCCCTGCGACTCGCTCACCGCGGATCCCGACCGCCAGTGGGCCGACGCCGTCGCGACCGCCAGGAACCTCGCCGACACCGGCTATCGACCGCCGGCCGACGCGCCCATCCGGGTTGTGGGCCGGCGGGGGATCGCCGCGGCGGAGACCCTGACCTACAACGAGCTGCGGGCCGGACGGATGAGCGAGCACGACCGCAAGATCGTGCTGGCGCTCACGCACGTGATGAGCGGGGGCGACATCGCCGAGGGGACCCTCGTGGCGTCGGGCCACCTGCTCGACCTCGAGCGCGAGGCGTTCCTCCGCCTGCTCGGCGAGCCGCTGACGCGCGCGCGCATCCGGCACACCCTCAAGACCGGCAAGCCGCTCCGGAACTAGGCGAGGCGAGAAGACCATGCAGGATGCCGTCATCGTCGGCGCCGCCCGGACGGCGGTCGGCAAGGCCCAGCGGGGCGCGCTCCGCGAGACGCCCCCGGAGACCCTTGCCGTGGCCGCCGTGCGCGAGGCGTTGGCGCGCACCCCCGGGCTCGACCCGGCCGAAGTGGGAGACCTCGTCCTCGGCTGCGCGATGCCGGAGGGTGCCCAGGGCCTCAACGTCGCCCGATACGTCGGCCTCGCGGCCGGCCTGCCTCAGACCACCTCGGCCATGACCGTCAACCGCTTCTGCGCCTCGGGACTCCAGGCGCTCGCGCTGGCGACGCAGGCGGTCGCCTTCGGGACGTCGGACGTCGTCATCGCCGCGGGCATGGAGTCGATGAGCTTCGTGCCCATGACCGGTTGGCACTTCGAGCCCGACCCCGGGCTGGCGGGCGAATGGCCGGGTGCCTTCCTCAACATGGGCCTGACCGCGGAAGAGGTGGCCCAGCGCTTCGGCGTCGAGCGCGACGTTCAGGACGCCTGGGCGCTGCGAAGCCACCGGCGCGCCGCGGCTGCGCAGGCCGCTGGCCGCTTCCGCGACGAGATCGTGCCCGTCCAAGCCCGGAGCACGGTGGTCGCGGATGGCCGTCCCAGGGTGGACGAGCGCCGGTTCGACGCCGACGAGGGGATCCGGGCGGACACGAGCGCCGAGCGCCTGGCCGCCCTCGCGCCGGCCTTCCGCGTGGGCGGGAGCGTGACCGCGGGCAACAGCTCCCAGACGAGCGACGGGGCGGCCGCGCTCGTCGTGATGAGTGGGGCGCGGGCGGCCCAGCTCGGCCTGACGCCGCTCGGGCGACTCGTCAGCTACGCGACCGTGGGCGTGGACCCGGAGATCATGGGCATCGGCCCGGTTGACGCCATCCCGAAGGCGCTCGCCCAGGCCGGCATCACGCTCGACGACCTGTCGGTCATCGAGCTCAACGAGGCGTTCGCGGCGCAGGTCGTCGCGATCGTCCGCAAGCTGGGCCTCGACGAGGAGCGCACGAACCCCAACGGCGGCGCGATCGCGCTGGGCCATCCGCTTGGCGCCACCGGCGCGAAGCTGTCCGTCCAGCTGCTCTCGGAGCTCGCCCGCCGTGACGCGAGGTATGGCCTCGTGACGATGTGCGTGGGCGGCGGGCAGGGCGCCGCCGGGGTCATCGAATGGCTGGGAGGGCGCCAGCCGGTGCGCGTCGGCGACGACCCTGGCGAGCAGGGTCCCGGCGCGACCGGGTCGACGAAGGAGGCACGCTGATGGCAGTCGACTCCCGTGACGCGGACGTGATCGCGCACGCGCCCAGGCAGGCGACCGGCCGGCCGGGCGGCACGTTCCTGGTCGAGCCCGCCGCAGTGGGCGACCTCGCCACGCCGGAGCGGTTGACGTCCGAGCAGTCCGCGATCCGCCAGGCCGTGACGGCGTTCGTGGCGCGAGAGGTCGGCCAGCGCCGCGAGGCCGTGGAGGCCCGCGACTACGGGGCCCACCGCGACCTGCTCGCGATCCTCGGCCGCGACGGGTTCGTCGGGATCGACGTGCCGGAGGCCTTCGGCGGCGTCGGGCTCGACACGACGACGAGCGTGGTCGTCACGGAGGCGGTGGCGAACGCAGGCTCGTTCGCCGTCACGTTCAGCGCCCACACCGGCATCGGGACGCTGCCCCTCGTCTTCTTCGGCACGGACGAGCAGCGCCGGCGCTACCTGCCGGGCCTCGCGGCGGGCACCACCGTCGCCGCCTACGCGCTGACGGAGCCGAGCGCCGGCTCGGACGCGCAGGCGATCCGCACGCGGGCGACCCGCGAGGACGACGGGTCGTGGCGCCTCGACGGCAGCAAGCAGTTCATCACCAACGCCGGGTTCGCCGACCTGTTCACCGTCTACGCCAAGGTCGACGGCGAGCAGTTCACCGCCTTCCTGGTCGAGCGCGACACGCCGGGCCTCACCATCGGCCCCGAGGAGCACAAGCTCGGCATCCACGGCACGTCAACCTGCCCGCTCACCTTCGAGGGCGCCCGCGTCCCGGCCGCGAACCTGCTTGGCGAGATCGGGAAGGGGCACCGCGTCGCCTTCAACGTGCTCAACGTGGGGCGCTTCAAGCTCGCCGCGGCGGCGCTCGGGGCGATGAAGCCCGCCATCGCGACGGCCGTCGCGTATGCGCGCGAGCGCAAGGCCTTCGGGCGGGCGATCGCCGGCTTCCCGCTGATCGGCGACAAGCTCGCGGTGATGGCAGCCCGGACGTACGTCGTCGATTCGGTCGTCTACCGGATCGCGGGGCTGATCGACGCCCGTCTGGCGGCCGCTGAATCGGCTGGCCCCGATGCGGTCAGGGGCGCCCTCGAGGAGCTGGCGGTCGAGTGCTCGATCGCCAAGATCCTGGCATCGGAGGAGCTCGACGCCGTCGTCGACGAGCTGGTCCAGGTGCATGGCGGGTACGGCTACATCGAGGACTACCCGGCGGCCCGCGCGTATCGCGACGCCCGCATCAACCGCATCTGGGAGGGCACCAACGAGATCAACCGGCTGCTCATCCCGGGGACGCTCCTCAAGCGCGCCATGACCGGCCGTCTCGACCTGCTCGGCCCTGCGCGTCGCGCCCAGGAGTCGCTCCTGGGCGGTCCGGCCGGCGAGGCGGGGACCTCGGATGATCGCGCGCTGGGCGCCGAGGCGCGGCTCGTGGACGGACTCCGCCAGGTCACGCTGCTGCTGGCGGGCGCCGCGGTCCAGCGGTTCGGAACCGCGCTCGAGGAGCAGCAGGAGATCCTGGCCGGGCTCGCAGACCTCTCGATCGCCGTCCTGGCGCTCGAAATCGACCGTGCTGCGGGCCGAGCAGGCCGTGTCCGAGGCCGGGGATCGCGCCAGCGTCCACCTCGATCTCGCCCGGCTCGCCGTCGCGGACCGGATCGGACCGTCCGAGCTCACCGCGCGCACGCTGGCGGCCAGTGTGGCCACGGGCGACGACGCCCGCGTCCTGCAGGCAGGCGTGCGGCGCCTGCTTCGGAGCGAGCCGATCGACCGGGTCCCGCTGGCCCGCGGCGTCGCGGCAGCGGTCCTGCTGGCCGGCGGGTATCCCGTGTAGGCGGAGTTGAGGCCGGTGTAGGCGGAGTCGGGGCCGAGCGGCAGACTCCACGGAGGCGCCAGATGGACGCGGTGCACAACGCGAACGAGGCATCGGGGGGCCAGGGTCATCGCCTGGCGGAGCCCGAGCGATTGTGGGTCTCGCACTACGACCCAGGCGTGCCCCCTGACCCCGTGATCCCGGACATCACGGTCGATGCGCTGCTGCGGCAATCGGCCGCCGAGTTCCCGGCCCGCACGGCACTCGTCTTCTTCGGCCGGGAGACCTCATACGCCGTGCTCGACCGGCAGGTCGACCTGTTCGCGGCGTTCCTCCAGCGCCACGGGCTCGGCGCGGGCGACTGCGTGAGCCTCCACCTGCCGACCTGCCCGGCGTTCGTGGTCGCCTTCCTCGGCACGCTCCGAGCAGGGTGCATCGCCGCCCCGATGAGCCCGCTCCTCGTCGAGCGCGAGCTTGAGGGCCTGCTGGGCCAGACGCGGCCGCGCCTGTCGGTGGTGATGGATGTGCTCGCGCCGCGCGTGGGTGCCGCGCGCAAGGCGTTGGGCGAGGTGCTCAGGACCCCCACGGACCTGTCAGGCGTCATCACTGCCGGCCTCCAGGACTCGATGCCGGCGCCGATCCGCTGGCTCTATCCGATCAAGGCGCGCCGCGAGGGCCGCTGGCATCCCGTGCCGCACTCGCCCGAGACGCCGAACCTGTTCCGTCTCGTCGCCGCGGCTTCCTCGTCCGCACCGGTTGCCCGCGTGGACTCGCCAGCCCGCCCGACCGACCCGGCCGTGTTCCAGGGCACGGGCGGCACGACGGGCCTACCGAAGGAAGCCGTGCTGACCCACCGGAACCTCGTCGCCAACGCGGTCCAGTGCCAGGCCGTGATGGCCGGCGAGCACGGGGAGGCGAGCACGGTGCTCTGCGCACTGCCGTTCTTCCACATCTACGGGCTGACGGTCGCAATGAACTTCGCCCTCGTCATCGGCGCGACGCAGGTGCTCCTCCCGAAGCCCGACCCGGCCATGACGCTCAAGGCGATCGACCGGTACCACCCGCGCTACTTCCCGGGCATCCCGTCCTTCTACGCCGACCTGCTTGCGCAACCCGACCTCGGCCGCCACGACCTGCGCTCGATCGAGGCGTGCATCAGCGGCGCCGCGCCGCTGCCGGGGCCCGTCCAGGAGCAGTTCGAGGCGCTCACCGGCGGCCGCCTGTGCGAGGGGTACGGGCTGACGGAGGCGGGCCCGGTCACCCACGTCAACCCGGTCCACGGGGGAGGCCGGCACGGCACGATCGGGCTGCCCCTGCCGGGGACGGACGCGTGCCTGGTGGACCTGGCGACCGGGAGCCGCGTCCGCGAAGCCGGTCACGTGGGCGAGCTCTGGGTTCGCGGACCGCAGGTGATGTCCGGCTACTACGAGCGGCCGTCCGAGACCGAGCGGACCCTGCGCGAGGGCTGGCTCCACACCGGCGACCTCGCGACCATGGACGCCGACGGGTACTTCGCCATCGTCGGCCGGATCAAGGACCTGATCATCGTGTCGGGCGCCAACGTCTACCCGCGCGAGGTCGAAGAGGTGCTGATGCTGCACCCCGCGGTGGCTGACACCGTCGTCATCGGGATCCCGAGCCCCAAGAAGGGCCAGGTGCCCAAGGCCTTCGTCGTCCTCAAGGCCGGCGCCTCCGCCACGGAGGCCGAGCTCAAGGAGTTCTGCGCCGCGAACCTCGCGTCGTACAAGCGGCCCGCTGCGATCGAGACCCGGGCCAGCCTGCCACGGTCCTTCGTGGGCAAGGTCCTGCGCCGCGAGCTGATCGCGGAACAGGCGGCCGACCCGGGCGCGACGAAGCCATCCTGACGCGCCCTATCCCTCGCGCGGCCGCGGCGGGCCAGCGCCCAGGCTGCTGCCTTGCGGGTCCGATGACCCCGGGACCGCCCCGTCCGGGGTATCGACCGGCGGCGGTCCCCCGTCTAGCTGTCCGGCCCTCACCTGGCAATCGGCCGCTGGAGGCAACACACGAGCAACTGGGATGCGTATCCGCGCCCTTGACGTGCCCGCCGCCGGCAGTACCCCTGTCGAGCCACACGTCCCCCCTGCGCCTGGCCATGGCATGAGATCAGCGCGCCCCGTCGTCTTACGCGCCGCTTACGAATGGCGGTGCCGGGACGGTGGTTGCGCGCCCCTAACGCAGCGAGGATGCCGGTGGGTGCCGAGAAACGGCACCGCGAAGGAGTCGAGGCAGCAGCCAGATGAGCCATCACCTCCCGAACCTGGCACGAGTCGCCAGCGCGGTTGCGATTGCCGCCAGTCTGGCGGCATGCGGGGCGGGGGCTCAGGCCGGGACCGCGGTGGCGCCGGGGCAGGCGACGCAGGACGGCTCTGCAGGAAGCTCGGTTTCGCCGGCGTCGTCGGCCGAATGGTCGCCAGCGTCATCGGCCGCATCGTCGGTTCCGCCGGCCCCGTCGACATCAGCCACGACATCGGCCACGCATCCGTCGCCTTCCACTCCGTCGCAGCCGGCCCCGACGCCAACCCTCGCCCTGCCGGACCTCACGGTCGTGGCGGAGGACATCCAGGCCATCGATGTGGCGCTCTCGAGCGACGCGAGCGCCCAGGACTCAGAAGGGAGCGCCAAGTGAACCTCAAGCGAAACCTCACCCGGAAGCGGCTCGTCGTGGGCGTGGCTGGACTCGTCACGGTCATGGCCATGGCGGCGGCCCCGGTGATGGCGGCGACGGCCTCGGCCTCGCCGAGCACAGCGGCGAGCACCGCCTTCGCGTGCCTCGCCCAGCACCTCGCGGCCAAGCTCAACCCGTCGGTGTCCACGCTGCGGGCCGTTGGCGACTGCGAGATCGACCGTCGCCTCACCACGCTCGGAAACCTCCAGACCACGGTCGACAACACCGCGGCGCTGACATCGGCGGACCGCTCGGCGCTCACCAGCATCCTGACCGGCTCCAGGAGCGGCCTCGGGACGCTGAAGACCAAGATCGACGCCGATTCAACGGTGGCGTCGATCCGGACCGACATCACCTCGATCTTCGCCGACTACCGCGTCTACGCCCTCGTGGCGCGCCAGGTCAACCTCGTGCGGGGCGACGACCTCGTCGGCGCGGCCTCGACCCGGCTGACGTCGGCCGCGGGCGAGATCCAGGCGGCCATCACGGCAGGCGAGAACGCCGGCAAGAACGAGTCGGCGGCGGCCGCGAGACTGGCGGCCATGCAGGCGGACATCTCCGCAGCTCAGGCGCAGGTCAACGGCCAGGCCGCGCTCGTGCTGCCGCTGACGCCGTCGCAGTGGAACGCCGGAACCGCGACGCCGGTGCTCAACGCCGACCGCGGAGCGATCACGACGGCCCGCGGCGACCTGAGGGCTGCAGCCGCCGACGCCCGCGCGGCGGTGAAGTCGCTCAAGTAGCGGCATCGCACGGCCGACAGCCGCACCTTCGCGGGAGCGCCCGCCGGCCGAGCCGGCGGGCCTCCCGCGCGTAGACTCCCGAGCGATGAAGACCATCCTGGTCGTGGACGACAACCCCAACATCGTGGACCTCGTCCGCATGTACCTCGAGGGGGCGGGCTTCGCCACGATCGCCGCCGCCGACGGCCCGACCGCGGTCGAGCTGCACCGGACGGCGCGGCCGGACCTCGTCGTCCTGGACCTGATGCTGCCGGGCATGGACGGGTTCGAGGTGTGCCGCGCGATCCGACAGGTTGCCGACACGCCCGTGCTGATGCTGACCGCGCGTGCCGACGACGTGGATGCCATCGTGGGCCTTGAGCTCGGCGCCGACGACTACGTGACCAAGCCGTTCAACCCGCGCTCGCTGGTGGCGCGCGTCAAGGCGATCCTGCGCCGCTCCGACGGCGCACTCCGGGCGGGCCGCCCCGTGGAGGCCGGCTCGCTGCGGCTCGACCCGCGACGCCGCGAGGCCACGCTGGGCGGCAGGCCGCTCGACCTGCGTTCGCGGGAGTTCGACCTGCTGGCAGCGCTCGCTCGCGAACCGGGTGTCGTGCTGACCCGTGAGGCGCTGCTCGAGGGTGTGTGGGGCACGGACTTCCCGGGCGAGACGCGCACGGTGGACGTCCACGTGTCCGAGCTGCGCAAGAAGATCGGCGCCGACGGCCCGACCATCGAGTCGGTCCGGGGCGTCGGCTACCGGCTCGTGGCCGATGCCTGACCCGCTCGGATTGCGAAATGCCTGACCGCGTCGCGTCGCGAATCGCGGCCGCGTTCGTCGCCGTGGGCCTCGTGGCCGTGCTCGCGGTTGGCGGCGGGCTGTTCGTGAGCCTCCGCAGCCTGCACCGCCAGGCGGCGCTCGCGACGCTGGGCGACATCGCGCAGCCCGTGGCGGCCCGGGTCCGTCAGGCGGGGGCGGTCGCGGACCTTCAGCACGAGCTCTCGGTCACGGCACCGGGCCTGCGCGCCGAGATCGGCGTCTACGAGCTGATCAACGGCCGTGTCGTGCCCATCCGGCCGTCGCCGACGGCGGTCGACGTGTCGTCGGTGGAGATCGACCCGAGCCTCACGCCTGGCGAGACCAAGGATCGCGAGTTGTCGGCCGTGGACGGCACCCGGATCCTCGCCTCCGTGACCCTTGTCAGGGCACAGGGCGCCCTCGTCGGGCCGGCGGCGATCCTGCTGACGCTGCCCGATACGTCCGGGGCCGAAGCGCTGCGCGACCTGCTGCGCGTGATGCCGATCGTGCTGCTGATCACCGCCGGCGTGGCGATCCCGATCGCGTGGGCGCTGTCGCGCTCGATCACGAAGCCGCTGCGCCGCCTCGCTGACGCGACGGCCGCCCTGCCCGCGGTCTCGCCTGCGCCCGTCCCGCCCGAGGGCCCGCGCGAGGTGCGGGAGCTGACGGACCGCTTCAACGCGACGACGGCGGAGCTCGAGCGCGTCCGCCTCGAGGAGCGGGATCTGCTGGCGAGCGTGCGCCACGACCTGAGGACCCCGCTCACCGTGGTCAGCGGCTTCGCGGAGGCGCTGCGCGACGGGACGGCGTCAGGGCCCGGTGTGGCCCGGGCCGGCGACGCGATCGCCCAGGAGGCCGCGCGCATGGAGCGGCTGGTCGACGATCTGCGCTCGATCGACGAGCTTCGGGCGGGACGGATCGGGATCCGCCCCGAGCCGCTCGAACCGCACGCGCTGGTGGCCGAGGCGGCGGCGCGGTTCGGCCCCCAGGCCGAGGCGGCGGGGGTCGCCTTGACCTCGGCCGCCGACCCCGGCCTCGCGCTGATGGCGGATCGCGCGGCCGTCGAGCGCATGCTCGGCAACCTCGTCGCGAACGCCCTTGGCCACCTGTCGCGTGGCGGGCGCGTGCTCGTGGAGGCGCGGTCGGCTGTCGTCCCCGCGATCAGTGGGGCGGTCAGCGGCCGGGTGACGATGACCGGGATGTGGGTGGCCCTTCGAGTGAGCGACGATGGACCCGGCTTTCCCCCGGGGAGCCTCGAGCGCGTGTTCGACCGCTTCTATCGCGCGGACCCGTCGCGCGCCGGCGGGAACTCGGGGCTCGGCCTGTCGATCGTCCGGGCGTTCGCGGAGGCGCACGGAGGCCAGGCGTTCGCCGAGAACCTCGCGCCGTCGGGGGCTCGCGTGACCGTGCTCCTGCCCGCGGGGGGCGCCCCGCCCACGCCGGGTCCGCCGCGTGCTCCCACGGCCGCCCCTGTGGACCCTGCGCCCACGGCCCAGGCCTGACCGCTGCCTGAAGCATCAGCGGGTCGGCGTTCAACGGCGCGCAGGTCTACGCCATGGGCAAGTGGGCCCAGGAATTCGGCCGGGGTCATGACCGGCAGGCGATCGCGCAGGTCCAGCTCCAGAGCGCGCTCAGCCCGCCCCCGCGAGCCGGGCGCCTTCATACGTGTCGGGTGAGCTCGAAGTGGACTTCGGCAAGCATCGGCCGCATGGTGCCGACGCCCTGCGCCCTCACGGGCTGGCTGGATTCGGCAGCACCGTCAGCGTGAGGCGGGAGCCCGTCGCGCCGATGCGCAGTCCGGACTCCACGACGTGCGTGCCGACCGCCGACCACGGGTCGGTTGTCGTGCCCGGATGCCAGATATACCTGGGGAACGCGCTCGAGGCGACCTCGAGGCGAAGGCGGTGGCCGGCACGAAGCCGGTAGCCGGTGCTCCCGAGATCGACAGAGACCGGCGCCTCGGCCCCGCCGACGAGCAGGTGGGCGCCGTCCGCGATCCGACGGGCCTCGCCGGTGGGGTACACGTCGCACAGCTTCGCCATCACGTGCCCGCCGACGCGCGGGGTTCGGACCTCCAGGCACGCCGTGATGGGACCGGCAAGGTCGAGCGGTTCACGAACCACATCGGATGTGAAGGTGACGACGTCGTCGCGAACCTGCGTCAGCCGCTCGTCCGGCCGCCTGAACCAGCCGCCGACGGCCTCGCCCTCGAGGCTGGGCACGAGGTTCCGCGGGTCGTGGTGCCAGCGGGCCTCCATCGGGATGTGGTCCGGCCGCGCCGACAGCGCTCCGCCCTCTGGCCCCTGGTGCGCCCGTCCGGCATCAACCAGGTAGAGCGCCAGGGTCTGCGCACCGGGCGGCGGCCAGGCGGTGGCGGTCTGCGGCCCGACGTGCGTGAGCATCCACGTGACCGGAGGTGACGCCGCGCGAGCCTCGGCGCCAAGCAGATGACGGCGCAGGAAGTCCAGCTCGGCCCCCAGGACCGCCGGCATCCGAGCTGCGAGCACGTCGAAGTCGGCCAGCGGATCCGCTGTGGGCCCATCGCCCCAGTCATGGCCCGCGTGGTCGGTCGCCTCCACCACCAGGCGACTCGCCCGGGGGCCATGACCGGCGTGCCACGCCCAGTCGCGCAAGGCGCCGCGCTGGAACAGGTCCCACCAGCCGGATGTGAAGTGCGCCGGCACGCGCAGCCGGTCAATCAGCGACGGCCAGCCGGCGTCCTCGCTCCAGAACCGTTGCGGCCCTGCCCCGCCCGCCCAGGCGTCGAGGACACGAGGCACCCGGTCCGGCACGACGGCGGGCACCATCGCGCGGAGCGGACGAATTGACCAGTCCAGCTCCGGTGCGATGTTGTCTGGACCGGACCACGCCGCCAGGGCCCAGCGGGCGACGAACTCCAGCCGGAGGACGCCCTGGTGGCGGAGCCAGTCGCCGGCGATGTCGGTGCCGGTGGCGCGCAGCGCGGCCGCGCGGATCGCGGGATGGCCGCTGGAGGCGGTGGCGATCGCGGTGAACCCGACATAGGACTCACCGAACACCGCAATCGTCCCGTCGGACCACGGCTGGCGGACCACCCATTCGCAGGTGTCATAGCCGTCACGTGCCTCGTCCTCGAACGGCTCGGCGGCGCCGTCGCTGCCGTTGTGGCCCCGCGTGTCCTGGGCCACGAACGCCATGCCGCTCTCCGCGAACAACGTGCCGATGCCCCCGAACCACACGGCGTTGTCCCGCACCCCGTACGGCGTCCGGGCGAGGACCGCTGGCACGCGTCCGGGCCGACTCGGGAGGTAGAGCTCCGTCCGGAGTCGCGTCCCATCGCGCATCGCGACGAGCGTTGAATCGGTCGGCTCGCCCACGGGCCCTCCGCTCAACCGCTCAGGCGCCCGTCGACGACGCGGCGCGCTCGATCCGATACAGCAGGATCGCGATCTGCGTGCGCAGCCGCGCGGCGGGATCCTGGAGATCGACGCCCAGCGCCTGCTCGATCCGCTTGATCCGGTACTGCACGGTGGTGTGGTGGAGGAGGACCTGCTGCGCCGTCTGCCGCAGGGACATCGTCGCGAGGTAGCGCTCCAGCAGGTCGAGGTCGTTGACGGGCGCACCCGTCGCCTCGAGGCCCGCGACCAGGACGACATCCGGATAGCGCGCCAGATCGTCCGTCGGGATCTCGGCCAGGAGATGCAGGACGCCGAGCTCGCCGAAGTGCGTCACCGGGGAGGCGGGGAGCATCACGGGCCGGAGCAGGAGCGCCTGGGCCGCCTCCCGCCATGAAGCACGGACGGAGGTCGCGGGCCCAGCGGTGCCGGCGCCGATCTCGATGTTCACGCCCAGCTGTGCCAGGTCCGCCGCGGCCTGGAGCAGGATCGCGCCCATGGCCGGGCTGGCCTCAGCCACCACGGCAGCCGACCTGCCGATCACCGTGGACCGCGAGCTGAGGCCCGCTTGCTCCAGGCTTCGGGACAGCGTCTGCGCCAGCGCCTCGGGCCCGACCGTCCCGCCGGGCTGGGGCCGGGCTGCGAGCGCGATCAGGTCCCGACCGGGTCGCAGGCCCGCACGGCGGACCGCCTCCGCCGCCAGTTCGTCGGTGAGCGGCGTGGAGAGCAGCTGCTCGAGGGCGGCGTAGTCCAGGCGGCTGCGGGTCGCGCGCTCGTCCCGGAGGCGGACGCTGTTGATCGCCGCGGCCGAGGACAGGCGTTGCACGACGAGCTCGTCGAGGGGGCGCCAGTCGCGGAGCCCGCGGCCCACCCAGCAAGCGCCGATGCGCCCGCCGGCATCATCGATGCTGGCGGCGACCACCTCCGAGTCCCCCACGGCGATGATGCCCGTCTCCCTGCCGCGGAGCCGAGTCGAGGTCAGCGTCGTGATCACGGCCGCGTCCTCGCCGGGGGGCTCGACCGTTGCGGCGGGCCGCTCTGGCAACCCGATGCACAGCCGTCCGTTCAGCGCGTCGAGGACGCCCGTGCGCCGGCCCACCAGGGTCACCGCGGCGTCCACGAGCTGCTCGAGCGACGCCCGGTCAGCGACGAGCTGATCGAACACATCGATGACCGTCAGCCACTCGGTCACCTCTCGACCGGTCCGTCGCTTCTGGCGAATGATCGTTCGCATGTCGCACCCGGTGTGGATTCCCGACCACGACTCTACAACTGTAGGAACGCCCCGTCATTACCGCGGTGCAACAATCCGGCCGTTGGGTGGTACCGGTTCCTCGGAGCACGCATGGCAACGATCAAGGACGTCGCAGCACGCGCAGGTGTCAGCCGCACCACGACGTCGCGCGTCCTGAACAACAGCCCGCGCGTCGACGAGCAGACGCGGCAGCGGGTCCTCGGGGCCATCGCCGAGCTGAGGTATGCCCCGAGCCCGACGGCCCGCCGCCTGAGCCTCGGGCGCACCTGGACGATCGACGTGGTGGCCTCGTACCTCACTCGGCCGCAGGCGATCGAACGACTGCGCGGCGCCGAGGCGGTGCTGGGCGAGTCGGCGTTCGACCTCGTCATCCACAATGTCGAGTCTCCGGAGCGCCGCGAGCGATATCTGCGGACGCTGCCGTCCGCCAACCGAACGGACGGCGTCCTCCTGGTCTCCTTGCCGCCCACCGCGGGCCACATGGCGGGCGTGGCCGGGGGACCGGTCCCAGTCGTCGCCATCGACGTCTGCGAGTCGGCGACGGGCGGGCTCCCGGTTGTGCGCGGGGACGACATCGCGGGCGGCGCGATCGTGGCGCGGTACCTGTACTCGCTCGGACACCGCGTCATCGGGTACGTCGCCGACTCGTTCGACAATCCGTACGGCTTCACCTCGAGCCGCGACCGCTACACGGGCTTCACCGGCGTGCTGCGCGAGGTGGGCATCGAGGTCCAGGCAGCCCTCGGAGCCTATGGCTCCCGGACCGCTCGCGACCTCGCCATCGGGCTGCTGACCGGCCCGCGTGCGCCGACGGCGATCTTCGCCGCGAGTGACACGCAGGCCCTCGGCGTGCTCGGAGCGGCGAGGGACATGGGCCTCCAGGTGCCCATCGACCTGACCGTCGTCGGCTACGACGACATCTCGGTTGCCGAGCCGATCGGCCTCACCACCATGCGCCAGCATCTGTTCGAGTCCGGCCGGATCGGGGCGGAGATGCTGCTCGCCGAGATCAAGCTGCGATCCGCCGAGCCGCAGGTCGTCGTGCTGGCGCCGGAGCTCGTCGTCCGGGCGACGTCGGCGCCTCCCAAGGAGGGCCGTGCGTAGACGAATGACACCCCCCGGTTCCGCTCCGTCAACTCTCAGGAGGAGGATTCGCATGGCCTACAGTTCCCCCGGGCACCACTTGACCGCCCGTCGAGCGCTCGCGGCGTTCGGACTCACGACTATGGTCGTCGCGGGATGCGCGGCGCCGGGCCCGGCGGCGACCCCGTCACCGACCGCGGCGCCGTCGACCGCAGCGTCGACCGCACCGTCCACCGGCACGGCATCCGCCGCTGCCTCGCAGAGTGCAGCTCCGGTCGCCAGCGCGGCCGCCGCACCGACCTGCGGCACGGCGCCGGTCGTGCTCAACGCATACTTCGAGACCGGGTTCGACCTGCCGTTCAAGCTGTCCGCTGAGTTCACGAAGCAGTTCCCGAACGTCACCTGGAACATCAGCCAGGATCAGTTCAGCAACCTGATGACCTCCACCCCGCGGCTCCTCGCGGGCGACAACCCGCCGGACCTGATCAGGCTCCCGACGATGGTCTCGCTCGTCAAGGACAACCTGCTCAAGAACCTCGATCCGTACGTGACGGCGTTCGGCTGGGACAAGTGGCCGGCCGCACAGCTGGCGCAGAACCGCGTTGCCGCGGACGGGACTCGCGGGTCCGGCTCGCTGTATGCGGCAGGACTCAACTACAGCCTCACGGGCGTCTTCTACAACAAGAAGGAGGCGGCCCAGATCGGCATGACGCAGCCGCCGGCGACGGTCGCCGAGTTCGAGGCCCTCCTGGCCAAGGCCAAGGCCGCCAACCTCCAGCCGATCATGGCGTGGAATGCCTCCGCCAGCGGCGGCGGGCTTGCCTTCCCGCTTCAGCAGCTCATGGCCGCCTACGGTCCGACGCAGCCGATCAACGACTGGATCTTCCAGAAGCCCGGCGCGACGATCGACACGCCGACCAACCTGACCGCTGCACAGCATCTGCAGCAGTGGATCGCCGCGGGCTACTTCAACAAGGACACCAACGCGACCGAGTACACCGACGCCAACGCCAGGTTCGGCAAGGGCGAAGGCGTGTTCATGTTCAACGGCGACTGGCAGGACGCGGCCTATGACACGGCCGCTCCGGGCAACATCGGGTTCTTCGTCTTCCCGTCGGCCACCGCGGGTGGTCCGGTTGCGGCCATGTCCGCACCGCTCACTTACGGCATCGCCGCGAACGCCAAGAACGCGGACTGTGCCGCGTTCTTCCTCAACTGGGTGGCGACCAACCCGACCGCACGCCAGGTGGACGTCACCGTCGGTGGCTCCAACCCGGGCGGTCCGACAGACTTGGCGATCCCGCCGGCTGCCGCTGGCTCGATCATCAACGACACCCTGGCCGCGGGCGGGGTCGTTGCCAAGTCCAATGGCGCGATGGACTTCATCGCGAACTCGACCGGTACGATCTTCGCCAAGGGCTGGACGCCGGAGCTCCAGAAGATGGTCGGCGGCAAGGAGACGCCCGACGGGCTCCTCAAGGCCGTTCAGGCGGAGTACGTCAAGGAACTCGCACAGTGACCGATGCCGCGGATCGACGCGATGGACGATAAGTCTCTCCTCCGGGTCGGCCATCCCGTCACCGCGGCATCACGCCTTCGGACCCCGCGCGTGCGCGGGGTCCGACGCTCCCACCTCCTGGGCTGGCTGTTCGTCATGCCCGCCCTCGTCGCGTATGCGGTCTTCGTGCTGGTGCCCCTGGCCCTCACCGTGCAGTACTCGCTGTACCGCTGGGACGGGATCGGCCCGTCGCAGTGGGTGGGCCTCAAGAACTACGTCACGGTCCTGACGGACCCCGATCTCGTCGGGGTCATCCTCAACGCGTTCAAGCTCATCTTCTTCTTCTCCGCGATCCCCGTTGCGCTGGGGCTCATCGTCGCGTCGGTGATGCAGCGGGTGGCGAGGGGTCGGTTCGGGACGGTCACCAGAACCGTGCTGTTCCTCCCGCAGGTCATTCCGCTGGTCGCCGCCGGCATCGCCTGGAAGTGGGTGCTCTCGACGTCGGGCGTCCTCAACCAGCTCCTGTCAGCCATCGGGCTCGACGGTGTGACCCGGGCGTGGCTCGGCGACTTCGACTTCGCCCTGCCCGCCGTGGGACTCATCGGATCCTGGGTCCTGATCGGGCTGTGCACCATCCTCCTGCTCACGGGCATGAGCAAGATCGATGCCGCCCTCTACGAGTCCGCCCGAATCGACGGGGCCGGAGCCGTCCGGGAGTTCAGGTCGATCACCCTGCCAAGCCTGCGCCAGGAGATCGGCGTGTGCATCACGGTCACCGTGATCGCCGCCCTGGCAAGCTTCGACATCGTCTACATCGCGACCGGCGGCGGTCCCGGCCTGGCCACGACGGTCCCCGGACTGGACATCTACCAGCTTGCCTTCGCGGGCCGGGCCGTCGGCCTGGCATCCGCGCTGGCGGTCGTCCTGTTCCTCCTCGTGCTCGTCTGCGTGCTCCCGATCCAGCGACTGACGCGCGGAGATGACGCATGATCGTCGCCCGACGCGAGGTCATCACCGGCAGGGTCCTGCTGCTGGTGCTCATCGCCATCACGCTGCTGCCGTTCATCAGCCTGTTGTCGGCCGCATTGCAGCCGTCCGATTCGACGCCGCTCGGGATCCAGTGGCCGTCGGATCCGCAGTGGGGCAACTTCGTCGACGCGTTCAACGTGGCCCAGATGCCCGCGCTCCTCGGGTCGAGCATCGTCATCGTCCTGGGCGTGGTCCCGGTGGCGGTCGTCATCTCCACGATGGCGGGGTTCGCGATCGGCCACCTGCGGATCCCGGGCAGTCGGGTGCTGTTCCTGCTCTTCCTCCTCGGCCTCACGCTGCCGTTCGAGGGGATCATCACGCCGCTCTACTACCTGGTCCGCAGCCTGGGGATCCTGAACACGAAGTGGGCCATCATCCTGCCGCTCATCGGCCTGTACATGCCGTTCGCCGTGTACTGGATGCGAGCGCACTTCATCAACATGCCGGTGGAGCTCTCCGAGGCGGCACGCGTTGACGGCGCGAGCACCTTCGACCTGTTCTGGCGCATCCACCTCCCCCTCGCTCGACCTGCCATCTCGGCGCTGGCGATCCTGTTGTCCGTCTGGACCTGGAACCAGTTCCTGCTGGCGCTGGTCCTTGTCGAGGACCCGCTGCAGAGGACCATGGCCGGTGCCCTCGGCGCCTACCAGGGCCACTACGCGACCAACATCCCGCTCCTGTGCGCGGGCTCGCTCCTCATCCTCACACCCACCCTGATCGTCTTCCTGCTGTTCCAGCGGCAGTTCATCTCCGCGCTCCTGCAGGGCTCCCTCAAGGGCTGACCAGGCAGTTGCTGGAAAGGAGCCTCTGCGTGCCCAGTGCGCACCAACGGTCCGGCCCCGCCGTGCACGGCATGGTGGAGGACGGCTACAGCGCTGTCGCCGACGAGTTCACCCGCAACTTCGCCGACCGCCAGGACCTCGGTGCCGGTTGCACCGCCTACGTCGGCGGGCGCAAGGTCGTCGACCTCTGGGCGGGGGTCGCGGACCGCCGGACCGGCCGACCCTACGAGCACGACTCCGCGCCGGTCATCTTCTCGTGCACCAAGGGCGTCATGGCCGTCTGCGCGTACCTGCTCGTCCAGGACGGCAAGCTCGACCTGGACGCGCCGATCGCGCGCTACTGGCCCGAGTTCGCGCAGGCCGGCAAAGAGCGCATCACGGTCCGGGACGCGATGGCGCACCGGGCCGGCCTGGCATACCTCGACACTGACCTGACGCTGGACGACGTGGTGGCGTGGGACCCGGTCATCCACGCGATCGAGGCGCAGGCTCCACACCATGCGCCCAAGGATGGGCACGCCTATCACGCCTCCACGATTGGCTGGCTGCTGGGCGAGGTGATCCGCCGCATCACCGGGCTCAGCGCGGGCGCCTACTTCGCTCGGGCGCTTGGCGATCCGCTGAGCCTCAACACGTGGATCGGGATCCCGGACACGGAGCGGGCCCACGTCGCCTGGATGGAGCCGCCGCTCCCAGACGATGACTCGGAGTTCGCCAAGGGGTATGCCAGGTTCGCGAACGATCCCCGCATCGTGCGCGCCATGTCCCTGGGCAAGGCCTTCGCCTTTCCCACCGACAACGGCCAGGTGACGTTCAACAACCCGGTGATCCAGGCCGCGGAGATCCCCGCCGCCGGAGGGATCAGCTCGGCCGAATCGCTCGCGAAGCTCTACGCGGCCTGCGTGACGGGCGTGGACGGCGGCGCGGCGCTCCTCACGGCGACCTCGATCGCGGACGGCCTTCGGGTCCAGTCCGCCGGGCCGCAGCTGACCGGGCAGCCGGACGACGGCGCCCGCTGGGGGACCGGGTTCCAGCTCTCGTCGGCACCGACGCAGCCGCTCCTGGGCCCGGGCAGCTTTGGCCACGCCGGGGCCGGCGGCCAGCTCGCCTTCGCCGATGCGGACTACGGTGCGGGTTTCGCCTATGTCTCCAACCAGATGGGCGGGTACGGCGATGCGCGAGCGCGCCTGCTCGTCGAGGCCCTGAGGACGGTGCTCGATGGCTGACGCGTCCCAGTCTGGAAGCCGTCGATGAAGGGTGACGTGCTCGCCATCGAGGCCCACCACCGGCGCGCGGCGGCGGCGGTCGCGGCGGACCTGGTCGACGAGATCCGCGCCAGGCCCGGCCGGTTCCTCATCACCGTCGCCGGGGAATCCGGGTCCGGCAAGTCCGAGACGTCCGTGGCCCTGGCGGACGAGCTGCTGCGCCTCGGGATCAGGACCGTCGTGCTCGGCCTCGACGACTACTTCGTGCTGCCCCCGCGATCCAATGACGCGCGCCGACGCTCCGACCCCGAGTGGCTCGGCCCGCACGTCGAGGTGCGCCTCGACCTTCTGCAGGCGAATGTCGATGCGGCGCTGGCCGGTGCGAGCTCGATCGAGAAGCCGGTGATCGACTACGACGCGAACTCGACGTCGATGGACGTGCTCTCGCTCGAGGGCGTCAAGGTGGTCATCGCCGAGGGCACCTACGTGTCCCTGCTCCGGCATGTCGATCGCCGGGTCTTCATCGCACGGAACCGCCTCGAGACGCTTGAGCACCGCCGAAAGCGCAACCGCGGGGGCGAGGCGGCTGATCCGTTCATCGAGGGGGTGCTCGCGGTCGAGCACAAGATCATCGCGGGCCACCGCTCCCTGGCGGACTTCGTGCTGACCCGTGACTTCGACGTCATCCGGACGGCGTGAGGCGGCGGTCGTGAAGGTGCGGAACAAGGTCCAGCTGATCACGTACCCGGACAGCCTCGGCGGGGACCTGACGCGCCTGGCGGGCGTGCTGGACGAGCACTTCCCGGGATGCTTCGAGGGCGGCATCCACATCCTGCCGCCGTTCCCCTCGTCGGGCGACCGCGGCTTCGCCCCGCTCAGCTACGAGGAGATCGACCCGCGCTTCGGCACCTGGGACGACATCCGGACGCTTGCCCAGTCCCACGACTTGGCGCTCGACCTGATCGTCAACCACGTCTCGAGGCGCTCGCCGTACTTCGCGGACTTCCTGGCGCGGGGCCGCGAATCCGAGTGGGCGGACCTGTTCATCACCCTCGACGAGGTCTGGCCCGACGGTGTGCCCGTCCCGGAGGACCTGGACCGGATCTTCCTGCGCAGGCCGCGGCCGTGGTCCGTCTACCCGGTCGGGACGCCCCCCGTGCAACTGCCCGTCTGGACGACGTTCGGCAAGACGGATCCGTCGGAGCAGGTCGACATGGACTGGCGCTCGTCGCAGTTCCGGTCGGTGATCGAGGGGCTCTTCGAGCGCTTCAGCGCGCATGGCGTCCGGATCGTCCGGCTCGACGCGGTTGGCTATCTGGCGAAGCGGGCCGGGACGAGCTGCTTCTGCATCCAGCCCGAGACCGACGAGATCCTCGCCTGGCTCGACAAGCTGGCGGACCAGCACGACGTGGCCCTGCTCCCTGAGGTGCACGCGCCGCAAGCCACGCAGCTGGACCTCATCCGGCGAGGCTCATGGGTCTACGACTTCATCCTGCCGTACCGCGTCCTCGAGGCGGTCATCCTGCGCGCCCCGCAACGGCTCGCGGCGTACCTCGCGGCACGGCCGGCGCGCCAGTTCACGATGCTCGACTGCCACGACGGCGTCCCGGTCAAGCCCGACCTGGACGGCCTGTACGACGCGGCCGACGTGCGGCGTGTCGTGGACACCTGCCTCGCGCGCGGCGGGAATGTCAGTCGCGTCCTCGCCTCGAAGCACCAGGACCCCGACGGGTTCGACGTGCACCAGATCCGCGGCACGTTCTACTCGCTGCTCGACGGCGACGACGACGCGTACATCGCCGCCCGGGCCATCCAGCTGTTCGCGCCCGGCATCCCGCAGGTCTACTACGTGGGCCTGCTGGCCGGCGAGAACGACATCGCGGGCGCTGCACGGTCCGGCGACGGCCGCGACGTCAACCGGCACGACTTCAGCCTCGAGGAGATCCGTGCCGCCCGCGGTCGCCCCGTCGTGCAGCGCCTCGAGCGACTGATCCGCCTGCGGAACTCGCACCCGGCGTTCGACGGCACCTTCCAAGTCACCCTCGCAGCGGACGATCGGCTCCGCATGGTCTGGGACACGGAAGCGGAGACGTGCGCGCTTGACGTCGATTTCCGCTGCCTGAGCTCGCGCGTCGAGTTGACGAACCCGCACGGGGCGGTCGAGATCATCCAGCTCTAGCGGCAGGATCATCCCGAGGTCGCGCCACTGGCATCACGAAGATGTCAAAGATGCTTGACACGATGTCTGTTCTCCTTTACAGTTCCGATGTCAACGATTATTGACATTGGAGACGCAGGTGTCATTCCTGGAGAAGAGCAACTGGGTCGTGCTCGTCGTTGCGGTGCCGACGCTGCTCGTCTACTTGGCCGTGGTCGTGCCGCAGGTGCTGGGCAAGCCCATCGGCGAGGTCTCCTGGACCCAGCCCATGGTCCTCGCGATCGTCGGCTTCGTCGTGGCGAACGTCCTCGGCAACATCGTGGCCGCGGCCTCGAACCCCAAGGAGGCGGACAAGAACGACGAGCGCGACCGGGAGATCAGCAACGTCGGTGAGCGGATCGGCAACTGGCTGGTCATCGCCGGTGCGATTGCCGCGCTCGCCCTGGCGATGACCCGGGCCGACCACTTCTGGATCGCCAACGCCATCTTCGTCGGCGGCATCACGGGAGCCCTCCTCAGCTCCGTGACCAAGATCGCGGCCTACCGCGGGTCGTTCCAGGGATGGTGAAGCCGACGCGCGTCACCAACTCGATCCGATCGCTCCGGTTCGCCAACGGCGAGATGACCCAGGCTGAGCTGGCCGATCGAGTCGGCGTGACCCGCCAGACGATCATCGCCATCGAGCAGGGCCGGTACTCGCCCTCGCTCGAGGTGGCCTTCCAGATCGCGCGCGTCCTCCGGGTGCCGCTCGACGAGGCCTTCCGGTACTTGGACGAGCACGAATGACCAGCCGCCTCCCCGCCTCGGCCTTCGCCGGGCGCCACAGTCACCCTCGCAACGATCGGGAGCACGCCATGTCAGGACCGTCGAATGCACCGTCGAAGAAGTCACTTCCCCTGCCGCCCCGCTGGTTCATCCGCTCGTTCTGGGTGGCGCAGCGTGCCCTCTACTCGGCCACCGGCGGCCGGCTCGGCCTCCAGACCGCCAAGGCGGACCGTCAGGGCATGATGCGCCTGCGGACCATCGGCCGCCGCAGCGGCCGGGAGCGGATCGCCATCCTCGCCTACCTGGAGGACGGCCCTGACCTTGTCACCATGGCGATGAACGGCTGGGCCGACGCTGAGCCCGCCTGGTGGCTCAACCTGCAGGCCGCTCCCGAGGCCACGGTCGACCTGCCCGGCGGGTCGCGCCCCGTCCGCGGTCGTGCAGCGGACGTGCACGAGCGGCCCCGCCTGTGGGCCCGGTGGGCCGCCCTTGACAAGGACCTCGACGGCTATGCAGCCCGGCGCTCACGGGAGACCGCGGTCGTCATCCTGTCGCCCCGGCCCGAATAGCCGCCCACACCACGTCCCCCGCCACGCGGAACGGTGGCCCTCTTGGCACCGAGCCGGACGGCGCAGGTGACCACCTCGCGCCGGGCTACCCTTGGCGCGACGAGCGACCAGGAGGGGACTGATGACCGACATCGAGATGGCCAGTCCGCACGGACCGCTGCCCGCGTACGTGGCGCGACCGGCCAGCGCGGGCCCCTGGCCCGGGGTCGTCGTCATCCACGACGCCGGGGGGATGAGCAAGGACACGCGCCGGCAGGCCGACTGGCTCGCGTCGGAGGGCTTCCTCGCGATCGCGCCGGACCTCTTCGCCAGGGGCAACGTGGTCCGCTGCATGTGGACGGTGTTCGGCAACATCCGGGCCGGCAAGGGCCGCTACTTCGACCAGGTCGAGACGGCGCGCGCGCACCTCCTGGCCGACCCGGCCTGCTCGGGCCGCGTCGGCGTCATCGGCTTCTGCATGGGCGGCGGGTTCGCGCTGGCGCTGGCCCCAGGGCACGGCTTCGACGCCGCGAGCGCCAACTACGGCACGCTGCCCGCCCACGCCGAGGAGGTCCTCGCGCGCGCCTGCCCCATCGTCGGCAGCTACGGCGCGAAGGACCGCTCCCTGCGCGGCGCGACAGACCGGCTGAACCAGCTCCTCGACCAGCTGGGCATCGACCACGACGTGAAGGAGTACCCGGACGCCGGGCACGGCTTCATCAACGACCACCGCGACGAGGGCATCCCCTGGTACTTCGCCTTCATGTCGCGCTTCGTCGGCGGCGCCGAGTACCACGAGGCGTCGGCGGAGGACGCCCGCCGCCGGATCAGCGCGTTCCTCGGGCGCCACCTCGCCGGCTGAGGGACGCGCGCGAGCGGCCTCACCGCGTTCCGGCGCCGGGGCCAGGGCCCTGGTCTGCGATGGTCGTCTTCGCCTGGTTGGTGGACTCATCGCGGTGCTCGACCATCTGCCCGGGGCCGGCCGACCTGACCGCGCAAGCCGGCTCGAAGAGCCGTGGGATCCGGAACGTGCTCGCGCTCTTCGAGGCCCCGAGATGAGTGTCAGCCGGATTCGGGACCGTCGAGATTGACGGTGATCGGCCCCTCGCCGACACGAACGATGACACCATCGTTGGGTTCCGCGCCGGCGTTGCCCTCGCGGTGGACGACGCCCATCGGGATGAGCACGAAGTCCCCCGGCCCGATCTCCACCCGATCGGACCCGCCGGGGCCGGACTCCACGAAGAACCGGCCCCGGGTGACGTGCCCGTAGGTGTCGTGGCCGGGGTGGACGTGCCAGCCCGAGGCCTGGTGGGGAGCGTTCTCGACGCGCCCGACCCAGACGCGCCCGTCCGCGAACGCCTCGAAGCGCGTGACGCCCGGCGTCGGCGTCGACTCGCCGCGGAGTTCGCCGTTCCTGACCACCTTCGGTCGATCCACAGCCCCACCCTCCCGAGGACGCGCCGGCTCCGTGAGCGCCGGCGGCTGACGGCCAACGCTACGCCACGCCTGCCGCGCTGCGTCGCTCGTCTCCTCTCGCACCGGTCGGCGCCCGGCGTGTGTCCCGCCCTCCGCGACGCCGAGCGCGAGGTTGGCGTGGCGGGCGGTCCTGGCTGGGGTCCGGTACGCCCGCGCCGTCAACCCCTCGGCGGTCCAAGGAGCGAAGCCGAGACCCCGACCCAGCAGCCGGTCGAGATCGGCCGAGCGCGGATCGAGCGGCAGACCCGAGACCTTCAGATCCCGGATGTCGTGCCGAAGCTGTTCCGGAGCCAGACATCGCCCGTGCCCGACCCTTCCTCGAGGGCATCGAAGATGGCGTTCTGGTGAGCGGTGTTGCCACTGAAGGTGTTGTTGCTCGCTGCCTCGACGGCTACGAAGCCGTAGCTGAGGTTGCGGTTCGCGGTGTTTCGCGTCAGCTCGTTCGCGTTGGCCCCGACCAGATAGAAGCCAGCCTCGTTGCCGTTGGCCGTGTTCTGCGTGAGGACGTTGTCGTCGCTGTGCATCAACAGGAACCCGTGGACGGTGTTCCCGTTGGCGCTGTTGCCGGTGAACGTGTTGCCGCTCGAGTCCCAGACTTCGAAGCCGCCACCACGGTTGCGGCTCGACGTGTTGTCGACAACGGTCGAGGCGGTCGTGCCCATGCCGAGGGCGATTCCCGCCCAGGTGGCACTCCCAACGGCGGTGTTCCCCTTGACCAGCACCTGGGTCGAGCTGGTGATCGCGATGCCGAGACCGGCGTTCGATCGGCTCGTGTTCCCGATGACCCTGCCGCCCTCCGCCCGGAGGATGTGGATGCCGTGCTCGGCGTTGCCGCTCACGTTGTTGCCCGCGACGGTGACGCCGTCGGAGTCGGTCGTGTGGATCCCGTTCGCGCCGTTCCCGGTGGCCGTGTTGCGCTCCACGAGGCCGCCGTCGCTGCGCTGGAGGACGATGCCCTGGCCGGCATTGCCGGTCGCCGTGTTGCGCGAGACCGTGACGGCACTCGAGTCGCGCACGAAGACGCCATTGTCGGAGCCGGCCACGGTGAAGCCCGCGATGACGCACCGCTTCACGGTGACCCCGCTCGCGTGGTCGACGAAGACGCCGGCAACCATGCCGGTGGCGCCGGGTCCGTGGATGGCGTGGCCGGCGCAGTCGAGGGTCACGTTGTCGGTCTCGATGACGATGTTGCCGAAGTAGTCGGCCTGCAGGGTCGTGCTCTGCGTGAGATACCGCGTCCCGGCCGCCGCCGCAGTAGGCGAGACACCCACCAACGGCACGAGCAGCAGCGCTGCCGATGCGGCAGCGACGGTCCGCGTGCGCCACGACCCCTTGTGGATTCCCATATAGACCTCCCCGGGACGCCATCGCGGGTCGGTCTCGCCAGTGGCTCGGCGCGGTCCCGGCGGGCCGTGGTTTGGACCGCACGTCAGAGCCTCCCGCTGCCAGAAAGACGCCACGCACCCGCGGGTGTTACACACCAGAGCCGGCTGGAGCGGTGCGTCCGAGCACCGCCGTCGGCCCCGGTCCCCTGGTGCGCGCTCCATCCTTCGGAGAGAGCAGAGCATGCGGCGCGGAGCAGGGGAGCGAATTGGCACTGCAGAGCCGCGCCTGCCCGGACGCGAGGACATGGCCCAATCGGCCAACTAGAAGCCGCGGCCCGTCGCCTCGACCCCTGAGGGCATAACGGCGCGCTGGTCCGATCCAGGTCGACTCCCCGGTTTCCCCCCACAGGGTACGTCCGCGCCGTCAACACGTCCTCGATGGCCCGATGAGCGAAGTCGAGCTCCTCCTGGCCTTCCTCGCCGGGTGGTCACTTGGCCCTGGCGCTGCCGGAGAAGTTGTCATGGCGCGCCCGACAGGAGTCGCGCCCTCGCGTACCCACTCGGGGCTGGTCCCGATCGAGGGGGCCGCTGAATGGGAGGCCAGCTGAATGGGAGGCCAGCTGCCTGCGAAGCGCGTAGGCCGGCCCCTACGACACGGCCGGCCAGCGACAGTTTTGAGGTCGGCGGTCCTAGCGGATTTGACCCCGCCGTTCCCACGCCGTGGATCGCGCTCCCAGGATGGATGGCGGCGACGCTGATCAGGGTCAGCTGAAGGATCGCGGTAGCCGCTACGGCCCCGGCCACGGCTCAGGCAAGGGTCGGTGTTGCTCGCGAGCAAGGCCGCATAGGCGGTCGTACTCGATCCGCAGGCGCGCCCACTCGTCCAGGAGCTCGACAGCCTCATCTGACTCGGGGGGGACAGAGGTCAACACTCGTTCGATGTCATCCCACATCAAGAGGACTGCTGCTGCTTCGTTCCGGTAAGGCACGTCCATCGCACGGTAGATCGAGCCTCGGGCCGAGTCATGACGGACCGTCACGTCGGGCTAGCGGCGATGGCCGGCGCCGGGACGGCTGGCCTCGACGGCCACCCCCGTACTTGGATCGGGTTCACAACCTCGTCGTGCCCCGGCGCGAAGCCGCGCAGGCGCGAGACCGCCACCAGTGCCATGAACGTCGCTCGGGAACGGGCTCACACGGCTTGACGGTCAGGCAGTCGCGGCGGGGCGAGCCGCGGAGCACCCGGCGCGGAGCCGAGGGCAGGGAGAATACCCGTCGGGGTGGTCCCCTGGCCCGCCTGGGCGGCTGACGCCGCTGCGTTGAGGGCAGTCAGGCTCCGAGCGGGGCCGGTCCCCCCTCACCGTCGCCGCGGGCTACCCGCCCGGCGTGCCGGCCCCGAGGACGAGCGAGACCGCCGTCAGGATCGCGAGGATGCCGACGAGGAGCCCGAGAACATCCCAGCGCGTCGCGCGCCGCCTCCACAGCATTGGCCGATCCTGCCAGCCCAACCCGATCACAGGCAGTCCGTCGCGCGTCGCGGCATCAAGGGATCGTGACAGGCCGCCGCCCGCCCTCTGCCACCGCGCCGCAACGACGCCCGCCCGCCCTGGCGGGCCGGCGTCGTGCGGGCTCGGCGCTCGATTGGAGCCGTGGACGACCCGAGCGCGAGGACCACCTGGCCGCCTGGCACGACGCGACGCTCGCCGCCGACCTCGCCGAGCGGCTGGCGGCGTCGGCCTCCGGCGCGGCCGGCGAGGCCGGGCCTGGCGCCGAGGAGATCGCGTCGATGGCGGAGCACGCGGCGGAGGCGGCGGGCGGGCGCGCGCAGCCGCCCGGGGCGCGGGCCCGTGACGAGGCGGAGCCGTAGGCCTCCCGGGACCCGGCGGCACGCCCCGTCCCGGGAGGGCCAGTCGAGCCCACCCTAAGGGCGTGACCCCGTGGGGGTCAGAAACCCCGATCCGATCACGCCGCGACTCGTTCGTATTCGTGGATGAGCCCGCCGAGCAGGAGAGACCACATCGGTCGATCGTACCGATGGATCCGAGCGCGAATTGGGCCGTGCCGGGCCGGCTCCGAACTTAGGCCAACCTCTTGACAAAGGTCCTATCCTCACATTGTCCAGTACATGGACAAAGTGCCTGCACCTACTGCAGTCCACCAAGGCACCGACGTGGAACCTCTTGTCAAGGCGACGCTGCGAGAGACCCGCGAGCACAACGAGCGGCTCGTGCTGGCGACCATCTACGACGACGGGCCGCTCAGCCGGGCCGAGATCGCGCGCCTGACGGGCCTCACGCGCACGACCGTCTCGGACGTCGTCGAGGGGCTGATCGCGAGCGGCCTGACGCGCGAGATCGGGCGCGGTCCGTCGACGGGCGGCAAGGCGCCGATCCTGCTGGAGGTCCCGGACACCGCGCGGATGCTGATCGGCGTCGACCTTGGCGACCGGGTGTTCAGCGCCGCGACGGTCACGCTCCGGGGCGAGATCCTGGAGCGCCTCGATGTCCCCTCCGAGGAAGCGGACGGCGATCGCGCCGTCGCGCTCGCCGTCGACCTCATCGAGCGCATCCTGGCGGTGGCCCACGGACCGGTCCTCGGCATCGGGATCGGGGCGCCGGGTCTGGTGGACACGGCATCGGGGACCGTCATCCGCGCGGTCATGCGCGACTGGCGCCAGCTGCCGCTGGCGAGCATCGTGGCCGAGCGCTTCGGGATGCCGGTCCAGGTCGCGAACGACAGCCAGGCCGGGGCGCTCGCCGAGTACGTGTTCGGGGCGACGCGCGGGCGCAACCTCGTCGTCGTCAAGGTCGGCGAGGGGATCGGCGCGGGTCTCGTCCTCAACGGCTCGCTGTTCGAGGGCGATGGCTTCGGTGCCGGCGAGATCGGCCACACCGTGGTCAACCCCGACGGCGATCCGTGCCGCTGCGAGCGCCGCGGCTGCCTGGAGACCGTCGCCAGCACGCGCGCCGTCCTCGCCGCCTTCGAGCCGCTGTTCGGGGAAGCCGTCTCCCTCGAGCGCGCCGTCACGGCGTTCGAGCAGGGCGACGCGCGCGCCGTCGCGGTCGTGAGCGAGGCGGGCCGCCAGCTGGGCATCGCGCTCGCGGGCCTCGTCGGCACCCTCCACGTCCGCCGCATCATCCTCGCGGGGACGATGGCCGCGTTCGGCGACGCATGGCTCGCGGCCGTCCGCGACGCCGCGGTCAGCCGCTGCCTGCCGGCGCTCGCCGAGGACACCACGTTCGAGCTCGGGCCGATCGAGGACATCATCATCCTCGGGGCCTCTGCGCTGCTGATGACCAGCGAGCTGGGCCTGCGCCTCCGGCCAGTCCGACGGACGCGGCCGCGACCCGCCGACCCGAGCAACGGGGAGCCCATCGCGGCGCTCCCAATCACCCCCACCGCCGGCCCGGGGAAGCTGGCTGCCCCAGCAGGAGGGAGCCCCGGCTGAAGGCGACACGTTCCCGCGGACGCTCAAGCGATCGTCCGCTTTCGTCAGGACACAGGAGGAGACAGGGCGTGAGAAGCACATCATTCACCCGAGCCGCCATCGGAATCGTCATCGCGGCAACGGCAGTCGCGGGCTGCGGCGCAAGCGCGTCGCCGTCCCCCTCGGCCACGGCGGCATCGGCCCCGCCCGCGACCCTCGCGCCTGCCACGACGGCCGCGTCGGTATCCCCGTCGGCCCAGGCCGCCTCGGCGGCTCCGCAATCTGGCACGCTGACCGTCTGGCTGATGAACGGGTCGCTGAACGACAACACCGTCGTCCAGCTCGACACCGACTTCCAGATGTCGCACCCCGGCTGGAAGGTCAACTACCAGGTCCAGCAGTGGAACGGCATCGTCGACAAGCTCACCACCGCGCTCGCGAGCGACACGCCGCCCGACGTCATCGAGATGGGCAATACGCAGGCAATCACCTTCGAGGCCGCCGGCGCACTGGCCGACCTCACGGCTCAGCGCCAGGCCCTCGGCGGCGGCACCGCCAACACCGGCGACGGCCAGCTCTTCGTGGACTCGCTGAACAGCGCGTCCGTCTATCAGGACAAGCTGTTCGCCGTGCCGTTCTACGCCGGTGACCGTGTCCTGATCTACAACAAGGGCATGTTCACCGCCGCCGGCATCGATCCCACCACGATCACGAGCAAGGACAAGCTGATCGCCGCCGCCCAGACGCTCCAGGCCAAGAACAAGAGCGTCAAGGACTACTCCGGCTTCTACGTCGCGGGCCAGAACTGGTACCAGCTCCTCCAGAACATCTGGGACCGCGGCGGCTCGCTGGCCACCCAGGGCAGCGACGGCACGTGGACGGCCAACCTCGAGTCGGCGCAGTCGATGCAGGGCATCCAGGACTACGTCGACTACTACAAGGCCGGATCGACCGGCCCCAAGGACAACGACGAGATGAACCCGCCCGAGTACACCCTGTTCTCGCAGGGCAAGGTCGGCATGTTCGTCGGCAACGGCTGGGAGATCGGCAGCGCCGTCGACCCGAAGGGCGTCGTCACGTCGGCCGACCAGGTGGGCGTTCTGGCCATCCCCAGCGCCACCGACGGCAAGACCGTCCCGGTGTTCCTCGGCGGCTCGGTTCTCGGCGTCGCGAGCAAGAGCAAGAACCAGGCGCAGGCGATCGACTGGATCAAGCAGCTGACCTCCGATGCGGGACAGCAGCAGCTCATCTCGAACGGCTGGATCCCGTCGCTCAAGGCTGCGGCCGCGAACATCCCGGACACCGCCGGGAACGCGATCCTCAAGATCCAGGCCAACGAAGCAGCCGCAGGCAGCGGCTTCACCCCAAATGACCCGCGCTGGGCCGGGGTCGAGGCGAACAACCCGATCAAGGCCATGATGACCAAGATCCTCACGGGCCAGGCCACCGTCGCGGACGCCGCGAAGGAAGCCGACCAGAAGATCGACGCCGTGCTCAACGCGGCCCAGTAGCCAGACCCACCAGTCACACCACTCGAGAGGGAGCGCGGACGTGATCGACACCCGCACGGCGGAAGCCCGCCGAACGGCGCCCGGTCCGGCCGTCGCTCCCACTCGTCCGTTCAGCGGACGTCGGGCGATCGTCGGGACCCTGCCGTATCTCGCGCTCCTGCCGACGCTCATCACCTTCCTGGTCCTGCTGGGCTACCCCGTGCTGCGGCTCGTCGAGACGAGCGTTCAGCACTGGGGCCTCAAAGAGCTGATCAGCGGCACGACGACCTGGGTCGGCCTCGCGAACTACACGCGCGTCCTCGCCGATCCCGAGTTCTGGGCCGTCCTCGTCCGCACCTTCCTGTTCACCATCGCGTGCGTCGGCTTGACCGTCGTGATCGGGATGCTGATCGCGCTGCTGCTGGAGCGCCTGAACCGCGTCGTTCGCGTCCTCCTGTCAGCCGCCATGGTCCTCGCCTGGGCGACGCCGGTCGTCACCGGTGTGGTCGTCTTCCAGTGGCTCTTCGACAGCAAGCTCGGCGTGGTCAACTGGGCGATCAGCAGCCTGGGCGTCTTCGGCGACTGGCTGAACCACTCCTGGTTCGACACGGGACTCTCCACCTTCGCCATCATCGTCATGCTCATCGTCTGGCAGGCGGTCCCGTTCGTCGCCTTGAGCCTGTATGCCGGCCTGCTGTCGATCAGCCGGGACCTCACCGAGGCCGCCCGGGTCGACGGCGCGAGCGAGCGGCAGGTGTTCCGGCACGTGACGCTGCCCTCGCTGCGGCCGCTCCTCCTGATGCTGACCTTCCTGTCGATCATCTGGGACTTCAAGGTCTACACACAGGTCTACGCGATGCGCCAGGGCGGCCCCGACGGCCAGACGGTCACCCTGTCGGTCTACTCGTACATCATCGGGAAGAGCCAGAGCCACTACGACATCGGGGCTGCCGTGGCCATGATCATGGTCGCGCTGCTGCTCATCGTCCTCATCCCCTACGTCCGGACGATGATCCGATCGCAGGAGGACGCGTGAACCGCCTCGCCCGACGCTCGCTCCTGAACGCCATCGGGCTGCTGGCCGCGATCGTGTTCGCGTTCCCCGTGTACTGGATGGTCATCAGCGCCTTCAAGGACCGCAACGACATCCAGACGTACGTGCCGGTGTTCCTGCCGGTGCCGACCCTCGACAACTTCGCCCGGGCGATCAACGCGCCCCACTTCACCGAGTATCTCGGCAACAGCCTGTTCGTGACCTTCGCCACGCTCGCGCTGGCCCTGGTCGTCGGGTTCCTCGCGGCCGCGACGATCGCGCGGGTGAACCTTCGCGGCCGCCGCGGCTTCCTGGTGCTGGTCGCGATCGCCCAGATGGCGCCGTTCGAGGCGCTGCTCATCCCGTTCTTCCTGGTCATGCGCGACGCCGGGCTCGACAACCACCTGACGTCGCTCATCGTCATCTACTTCATCTTCACGCTGCCGTTCACGATCTGGTCGCTGCGCGGCTTCATTGCGGGGATCCCGGTCGACCTCGAGGAGGCGGCGATGACCGATGGCGCGTCGCGCGTCGGCGCCTTCGTCCGAGTCACGCTGCCGTTGCTGTGGCCCGGCCTCGTGGCGACGTCGACGTTCTGCTTCATCACCGCGTGGAACGAGTTCCTGTACGCCAACTCGCTCATGCGTGACACGTACACGCTGCCCGTGTGGCTGGTCTCGTTCCGGACGACCTTCGGGACGGACTGGGGGGCGACCATGGCGGCGTCCACGCTGTTCACGCTGCCCGTGCTCGTGTTCTTCCTCATTGTCCAGAACAGAATGGTGGGCGGGCTGACGACTGGGGCGGTGAAGGGATGAGCAGGCACGCGGAATCCGCGCCGAACCGGGCCGTCGCCCTGGCCGGGGTCCGCTTCCTCCGGACGTTCGAGGGGACCGAGCCGACGCCCGGGATCTTGGCGGCGATCCGGGAGGGGCGTGCCACGGGCGTCACCCTGTTCCGACACCGGAACGTCGGCTCCCCGGCGCAAGTCCGGGAGCTGAGCGCAAGGCTGCAGGGTGCGCGGACAGCGGGGTCACCGCCGCTGCTCATCGGGCTCGACCAGGAGGGCGGCCAACTCCAGGCGGTCGGGGACGGGGCGACGGGCTGGCCCGGCAACCTCGCGCTCGGGGCCACGCGGTCGCCCGAGCTCGCAGCGCGATTCGGTCGGGCGCTCGGCGTCGAGGCGGCGGCGATGGGTGCGACGCTCGTCTTCGCGCCGGTGTGCGACCTCCTCTCAGCCGACTCTGCCACGCCACTCGGGACGCGGCCGTTCGGCTCCGACCCCGAGCTCAGCGGCCGGCTTGTAGCCGCGGTCGTGGGCGGCATTCAGGAGGCGGGCGTCGCGGCGGTCCTCAAGCACTTCCCGGGTCACGGCAGGGCGCGCGGCGACTCGCACCTCGCGACGCCCGTCGTGCGGGCATCCTTGGCCAGCCTGCGCGCCCGCGAGCTGCGCCCGTTCGCAGCGGGGATCGCGGCCGGCGCGGCTGCGGTCTTGCCCGGCCACCTCGCCGTGCCAGCGCTGACGGGCGACGAGCAGGTCCCGGCCACCGTCTCTCGCGCGATCCTCGAGGGCCTCCTCCGCGACGAGCTCGGTTTCGCCGGGATCACGGTCAGCGACGCGATGGACATGGGCGGCGCGGGCGGTGGCGATCGGCTGGGCGAGGTTCTCGTCGCGGCGGCGGATGCGGGGATGGACGTGCTGCTCATGGCGCACGGCGAGGCGGTTGAGGATGCGGCCTTTGACGCGTTCGTCACGGCCATCGGCTCAGGCAGGCTCGAGCGCTCGCGGCTCGAGCGCGCCGAATCGCGGATCCTCGCCGTGCGGCTGGCCCTGGCCGGCGACGCTGACCGGCCGCCGATCGAGACCGTCGGGTGCGGCGGGCACCGCGAGCTCGCCGAGTGAGATCGCCCGCACGTCAGTCACGCTCGTCCGCGACCCGCGCGGAGTCCTGCCGCTCCGGCCCGGCGCCCGGGGTCGCGTCGCCCTCGTCGCGCCGGTCCCCGTGGACCTGACGCCGGCCGAGACGTCCTCGTACCTGCGCCTCGCGCTCCCGCAGGCGCTCCGCGAGCGGGGCGTCAGGGTGGATGAGCTGGTCATGCCGATCGACCCGAGTCCCGCCGAGGCCAGCGCCATCGCGGCGGCGATCGCGCGCCACGACGCGGCGATCATCTGCCTGTTCGACGCGGTCAGCTTCGCGGGCCAGGCGGCGCTCGTCCGCCGGGTCCTCGCGACGGCCGCCCCGGATCGCCCGACCGTCGCGATCGCGCTCCGCACCCCCTACGACGTGGCCGTCGTCCCGGATAACGTGGCGGTCGCCTGCAGCTACGGCATCCAGGCATCCCAGATGGAGGCGCTCGCCGACGCGCTCGTGGGGCGGATCCCGTTCGCGGGGTCGCTGCCGGTCGAGCTCGACGGCGTGGCCGACGGGGGCGAGACATGAGCACGCGATCAGAGCTCGGCGAGAGCCCGGACCTCCTCGAACGACTGCTGGGCTCCGCTGCCGAGCGCGTCGAGGCGGTGGCGCACGCCGTCCGCGAGCGCGAGGTCGACGTGGTGGTGATCGCGGCGCGCGGCACCTCGGACCACGCGGCGCTGTACGGGCAGTACGTCCTGGGTGCCCGGAACGGGCTCCTTGTCGCCCCGGCGTCGCCGTCGCTCTTCTCCGTCTACGGGACGCCACCCCGGGTGCGCAACGCCCTGGTCATCGGCATCTCCCAGTCCGGCAAGTCCCCCGACGTCGTCGCGGTGCTCGACGAGGCGCGGCGCCAGGGCTCGATCACGGTCGCCATCACCAACGACCCGGAGTCCGAGCTCGCCGCCGCGGCCGACCACGTCATCGAGTTGCTGGCGGGGCCCGAACGCGCGGTCGCCGCCACGAAGACGTACCTCGCCGAGCTGGCGATCATCGCCATGCTCTCGTCAGCCCTGTCGGGGGACGACGGATCGGCGGCCGAGCTGCTGGCCATCCCCGAGGCGCTCCGGCGGGCGCTCGGCGAGGAGGAGGCGATCATCGCGCTGGCCCAGCAATGGGCTTCCGAGCCCGCATGCGCGGTCCTCGCGCGCGGCTTCCATTACGCCACCGCCCGCGAGTGGGCCCTCAAGCTCAAGGAGCTCGCCCACCTGCTCGCTGATCCGTACTCGGGCGCCGACTTCCAGCACGGGCCCATCACCCTTGTGGGCGCCGGCTTCCCGGTCCTCGCCGTCGTCACCAGCGGGCCCGTCCTCGACGGCATGGCCGAGCTCCTCGGGACGCTCCGCGAACGCGGCGCGCGCCTGCTGGTCGCGTCCGACGACCCGGCGCTGCTCGGCCTCGGCGACCCGATCCGCCTGCCCGCGGCGCCCGAGTGGCTCTCGCCGCTCGTCGCGATCCTGCCGGCCCAGCTGTTCGCGTACCACCTCGCGCTCGCACGCGGCCTCGACAGCGAGGCGCCGCGCAACCTGTCCAAAGTGACGCTGACCCTGTGATCGAGCTGTTCGGCAGACTCTACGCGCCCGACGACCGCGGGCCCTCCCTCGTGCGCGTGGTGGACGGGGTCATCGCCTCGATCGACCCCGCGGCCGCACCGACGCCCGGGGCCATCGGCAGCGCGGGGTCCCGCATCGTGCCCGGACTGCTCGACATCCAGCTCAATGGCGCGTTCGGCCAGGACTTCGCGGACCCGGCGGCGGACCTCGGGGTCGTCGGGCGCGGCCTGCCCCGCTTCGGCGTGACCGGCTACGTGCCGACGGTCGTCACCTCGGCGCCCGCCGCATACGGACCCGCGCTCGCGAACCTGCGCCGCCGGCCCGGGCCGGGTGAGGCGCGCCCGCTCGGGGCCCACCTCGAGGGGCCGTGCATCAGCCCCCGGCACCCGGGAACCCACGATCCCGCGCTCCTGCGTGCGCCCGACATCACCGAGGCGCGGTCGTGGCTCGAGAGCGGCGATATCATGTACGTGACGCTCGCCCCCGAGCTGCCGGGGGCCCTGGCGCTGACCTCGTTCCTCGCCGGGCGCGGCGTCCGCGTCTCGATGGGCCACACCGACGCGACGTGGGCGGAGGCGGAGGCGGCCGTCGCGGCCGGCGCGAGCCAGGCGACCCACCTGTTCAACGCGATGCGCCCGCTCCGGCACCGGGACCCCGGCGTCGCCGGCCTGGTCCTCGCGACGCACCTCCCGGCGGGCGTGATCGCCGACGGCAACCACCTGGCGTTCGAGATGCTCCGCGTGGTGGCGCGCGCCAAGGGCCCCGACGAGGTCTTCCTCGTCACCGACGGCCTCTCCGGCCTCGGCCTGCCGCCTGGCCCGCATCGGCTCGCCAACCGGGAGTACGTCTCGGACGGGACCGCGGGCCGCCTTGCCGACGGCACGCTGTCGGGCTCGCTGCTGCCGCTCAACCGCGCCCTCCGCAACCTCGTCGACCGGGTCGGGCTCGAGCCCGCAGCCGCCGTGCGGACGGCGACGCTGAATCCCGCCCGGGCCCTCGGGCTCGACCGCTCGATCGGTCGGATCGAGGTCGGGCGGACGGCCGACGTCGTGCTGCTCGACGAGTCCTGGGACGTGGAGGCGACGGTCATTGGGGGGCGGCTCGCGTTCGACGCGGGCATCGGAGACGGCGCCGCCGCCAGCCTGCTCCGGGTCTCGGGCGGCGAGGCCGGTTGACCGTGGACGTCTTGGAGGCGGGCGGTCCCCCGATCCCGGCGGCCCCGTTCCTGGACGAGCTCGGCGTCGTGCTGGCGCGCGCCCGGGCCGCCAACGCCGCCTCGCTGGCCGTGGCGGCGCGGGTCGTCGAGGACGCCGTCGCAGGCGACGGGATCGTCTACGTGTTCGGGAGCGGCCACTCGCAGCTGGCGGCGCTCGAGCTCAACCGCCGTGCCGGGGGCCTCGCGAACGTTCAGGTGGTCTTCGACCCCACCTGGGGTGCCGCCGAGCAGCTCGAGGGCTACGGGGAGACCCTCGTCGCGGGATTCGCGCCCGGCCCGGCCGACTGCGTCGTGGTCGTCAGCCACTCGGGCGTGACCCCGGCGCCCGTGGCGATCGCGCTGTGGGCACGCGCCCACGGCCTCCCCGTCGTCGCCGTCACCTCGGTCGCCTCGTCGCGTGCCGCGGCGCCCCTGCACGCATCCGGCTGCCGCCTGTTCGAGCTCGCCGACGCGGTCCTCGACAACGGGGGCCGGGGCGCCGACGCCTCGCTGCACGTCGCCGGCTTCGAGGGCGGGCTCGGGCCGACCTCGACCATCGTGGCCGAGGCGCTGCTCCACGAGGTCGTGGTGGGCGCCGTCGCCGGTCTCGCCGCCCGCGGCGTGCCGGCGCCCGTGCTGCTGGCCAACGCCGAACGCGGCGGCCGGGTCCACAACCGGGAACTCCTGGGCCGGTACCGCGGCCGGCTGGAGCGCGTCCCGTAACGCGAGGGAACGAACGAGGCGCCCGGAGCACGAGCCGGCGCCGACTGGAGGGTGATCTGACATGGCCGCCGGTTTGACCGATGCGGCGAGCGTCGGCCGGTATCTGCGCCGGCCCACGGTTGCGCCGCCGCTCGACCCCGGGTTCCGCCCGGCGTGGCTGGCGTGGCGGGCTCTCGAGGCCGCCACGCGCGATTCGGCGGCCTCGCGTCGGGTCTCGGTCGCCGTCGAGCAGCCGTCCGGCTCCGTGTTCGTGCGTGAGGCGCTCGTCTTCGACGAGGGCCACCCGGGGGCCCGGGCCGGCATGGCGCTCTGCGAGCGGCTCGTGAAGTCGATGCTCTGGACGTTCGGCGGGACGCGAGTCTGGGTCGACGGGCCGGCCGCCCTCGTCGACGCCCTGGGCCGCCACTACACGGCCAGCCCGACAGGCACGTTCGACGCCCGCCTCATGGGCAGCGACATCTACCGGGCGCCGTTCGAGGTCGTCGCCGCGCCCCGGGCGGACTTCCCGTCCGCGACCGACGGGCCGACTGTGCTCGGCGGGCACCTCGACGGCTGTCGGATCGGCTTCGACCTCGGGGCGAGCGACCGGAAGGTCGCGGCCGTGGTCGACGGCGACGTGGTGTTCAGCGAGGAGGTGCCGTGGGACCCGGTCAGCCGCCCGGACCCCCAGTGGCACCTGGACCAGATCGACGCATCCCTGCGCAGCGCCGCGGCGCACCTCCCGCGCGTGGACGCGATCGGCGGCAGCGCGGCCGGCGTGTACGTCGACAACGAGGTCCGGGTCGCATCGCTCTTCCGCTCCGTCCCGCGCGACCAGTTCGACCTGCGCGTCCGGGGCCTGTTCAAGGAGCTGCGGGCGGCCTGGTGGGGCGTCCCGTTCGTGGTTGTCAACGACGGCGAGGTCACGGCGCTCGCCGGGGCGATGCACGCCGGGGTCGGGGGCCTGCTCGGCGTCGCGATGGGGTCGAGCGAGGCGGCCGGGTACGTCACCCCCGCGGGGGCGCTGACGTCGCGCCTCAACGAGCTCGCCTTCGCGCCCATCGATTACGCGCCGGACGCCCCGACCGACGAGTGGTCCGGCGATCGCGGCTGCGGCGTCCAGTACCTCTCGCAGCAGGCCGTCGGCCGCCTGCTCTCGCGGAGCGGGATCGAGGTGGAGCCCGGCATCACGCTTCCCGAGCGCCTCGAGCGGCTCCAGGCGCTCATGGCGCGCGAGGATCCGCGGGCGCGGCTGGTCTACGAGACGATCGGGACGTACCTCGGCTACGCGCTGCTCGAGTACCGCCGCTTCTACGAGTTCGGCCACCTGTCCCTGCTCGGGCGCGTCATGACCGGCGCAGGCGGCGACGTCATCGTCGGCCGGGCGCGCGAGGTGCTCGAGGCCGAGGACCCGGCGACGGCGGCCACGCTCCAGTTCCTGGCCGTCTCCGAGCGGGCGAAGCGGCACGGTCAGGCAGTGGCCGCGGCGAGTCTCCCGCAGACCGCGTCGTGAGGACGCGCGCTCCCGTGGACGGCACGCTTCCCGCGAGGCTTGTGCTGCCCGCTGGATCGCTGGTCGCTACCCTCGCGGGCGACGTCCCGTGATCCGCGTGCCAGCGCGCGGGATCGTTCTCGGGAGGGCTGTCGCCGTGGCAAGGGGGTCCGATGCGACGGGATCGCGTGGGTAGCCCGCAGCCGGACGGCCGCGGCCAACGCTCCAAGCCGATCACGCTCGCCGTCGACGCTGTCGTCTTCGACTGCGACGGGGTGCTCGTTGACTCCGCAGCGAGCGTTGAGCGCTGCTGGCGCCGGTGGGCGGAGCAGGTCGGGCTCAGCGCGGACGCGATGCCCGCCGAGATCCACGGCCGAACCTCCCGCGCAACCGCCGAGGCGCTGCTGCCGCCCGATGCGGTTGCGTCCGCGGCTGCGCTGATCGAGCAGATCGAGATCGACGACGCAGGGTCCGTGCGGGCGGTGCCCGGTGCACGGGTGCTGCTGGCGTCGGTGCCGGCGGACCGGTGCGCCGTCGTCACGTCCGGCACGCGGCCGCTGTTCTCCGCACGCATGGCCGCGTCCGGCCTGCCGGTGCCTGCGATCGCGGTGACCGCCGACGACGTCGCCCGCTCCAAGCCGGATCCGGCGGGCTACGCTCGCGCCATCCGCCTCCTCGGCGTCGACCCCTCGCGGGCCGTGGTCTTCGAGGACGCCGTGCCGGGCATCCTGGCCGCGCGCGCCGCTGGCGTCCGGTGGGTGGTCCGCGTCGGGCAGGGCGCCCCCATGTCCGAGGAGGACGCCGTCATCCCCGACCTCCGGCAGGCGCGGTGGGCGGGCGGCCTGCAGCTGACGGGCGCCGTCTGGATCCAGACGGACACGGCGTAGGGCGACCGGTGGCCCGCGCGGGCCCGGCCGGCTAGTCCCAGTCGCCCGTGAACGCCCGGTTCGCCTCGAGGTACGCGTCGACGAGCGCGCGGGCGCGCGAGTAGGACAGCACCAGGGGATGCGCCATGAGCGCCGCCGTCGCGAGCTTCCGCGATCGCCGGGCGATGGCCTGCCCCGTCAGCCGCTCGTACCGCTTGACCGACTGCATGAGCAGCAGCTCCGACTCGGGGATCGCGCCGATCGGGACCGGCGTGACGCCCGACCCGTCCACGACGCAGCTCACCTCCACGACGTCGTCGGCCGCCATGCCGGCGATCGCCGAGCCGCTGGGCACGTTCACGGCGGTGTGGGTCGGGACGCCGCTGCCGATGGCCTCGATCAGGTCGAGCGCCACGCCGGCGTAGCCCTCGTCGTGCTCGGGCGGCGCCGGCGCGTCGCGCGCAGCCAGCATGTCGTCCGCGGCCGCCATCGTCGGGGCGTCCGGGAACGCGTAGTGCATGTACGTCGCCTCTCGGCGCGACATGGCCAGACGCCAGGTGCGCAGCGCGCCCTCCGGGTCGGTCGCGGCGTCGATGGCGGCCAGGCTCGCCAGCATCGAGCGGTTGATGGCCGCCACCTCCTCGCCCCGGGTCCGCTCCTCGCCCAGGATCTCGGCGAGCGCACGCTCGGCGTAGTAGAAGTAGTACAGGTACTCGTTGGGAGCCATCCCGATCTGGGCGAGCAGCTCCGGCTCGAACATGCGCAGGTGCGTGGTCGCGACGAACGCCGAGTCCGCCAGCAGGCCCGGCAGCCGGTCGGTCCCGTCCTGCCGGACGGAGCGCGTCCAGGACAGGTGGTTCAGGCCGAAGACCTCCGGTTGCAGGGCGTTGACCGGGACGCCGAGCCACGCCGCCACCCCGCGGTGCACGGTGTTCGCGCTGTCGCAGATGCCGGCCACCCGCTCGATCCCGGCATCGGCAAGCGCCTGGACGACGAGGCCAGCGGGGTTCGTGAAGTTGAACAGCCACGCTCCCGGGCTGACCGCGTTGAGCAGCTTGGCGTAGCCGAGAATGGCCGGCACGTTGCGGAGGGCCATCCCGAAGCCTGCCGGTCCGGTCGTCTCCTGGCCCAGCACGCCGTGGGCCAGGGCAATCCGCTCGTCGCTGATCCGGCCCTCGTCGAACCCGGCCCGGATCGTCGTCACGACGTAGCGCGCTCCCGTGAGCGCTCGCGTCGGGTCGGCCGTGAGGGTGACCTTGAACGGGTCGCCGGCGTTGCGGACCATGCGCTGGCAGATCGCGCCGATCACGGCGAGCTTCCGCTCGTCGGTGTCCATCAGGCAGATCTCGTCGAGGTCGATCCGCGCACTCCGGCGGATGCAGGCCTCGACGAAGAGCGGGATCCGGACGCCCGCGCCGCCGACGAACCCCAGCTTCATGGCACGCTCCTCACGCTTCCTCCGCGGCGCGCGGCTGCCGCATCGCATCGGCATCGGCCAGGAGGCGCCGCACCTGGACGGGGTCGGGGGCGGCGGTGACGCCGTGGGCGGTCGTCGAGAGGCCGGCGCAGGCGTTGGCCTGGCGCAGCGACGCCTCGAGTGCGTCGCCCGCGAGGAGGCCGGCGATCAAGCCTGCATTGAAGCAGTCACCAGCGCCCGTGGTGTCGATCGCCGCGCAGGCGAGCGCCGCGGATTCGGAACGGACGCCGTGGTGCATCGCGATCGCCCCCCGAGATCCGCGCTTGATGACGACGAGCGGCGTGTGCCGACCCAGGATCTCGAGCGCGACCTCGACATCGCTCGCGCACGTCAGCTGGAGCGCCTCGGATTCGTTGGGCACGAAGACGTCTGCGAGCTCCAGGGTCTCGACGACCCCGGGCGTGTCGAGCGTCACCGTCGTGAACTGCGGGTCGAGCACATAGAGCGCGTGGCGGGGCTCGAGCGCCCGGCGGACGTCGGCGGGATTCGCGTGGGGGAAGTCGCCGCTGGCGAGGTAGCAGCGCGCTGGATGGCGCCGGATCAGCTCGACATCGTCGAAGTCGTCGGACCATTCCTTGAACGAGACGAACCCGCGCTCGTGGGGCATCGAGAACGAGGCGGTCACGAGGCGCCGCGGCCGGTCCACCGCGCGGAACAGCCCTTGGTCGAGGCCCTCGGCCTTCGCCTCGGCGAGCAAGAAGGCCGAGTACGGGTCGGTGCCGAAGACCGTCGACCAGCCGACGCGCAGGCCGAGCCGGTGCATCGCGGCGACCACGTTGAACGTGCCGCCCGGGGTCATCGCGAAGTCGCGCGCCCAGATCTCGGCGCCCAGCCGCGGCGGCTCCGCGAGGCCAGTGAAGATGAGGTCGACGTACCACGTGCCGCCGACGACCACGTCGAACCCGGGGTCGGGCCGCTCGCCCATCAGGCCGCCGGCGTGATCGCGGGCCCCGCCGAGGGCGCCACTGCCGGCGCAGGCACGCTGACTTCCGGGTCCGGCGTCGCGACATGGCAGGCCGCCATCCGCCCGGGCGCCATCGGCCGGAGGCTCGGCGTCACGCTCGAGCACGCCTCGACCGCGAGCGCGCAGCGCCACCTGGAATCGGCAGCCCGGCGCGGGGTTCACCACCTTGGGCGGCTCGCCGATCGTCGCCGACGTCGTGAAGACGGTCTTCTCCATCGGATCGGGCACCGCGGCCAGCAGCAGCTGCGTGTACGGGTGCCGGGGGTTCGCCAGGATCGCCTCCGCGGGCCCCGTCTCGACGACATGGCCGGCGTACATGACCATGATCCGGTCGGCGACGTAGCGGGCGCTGGCGATGTCATGGGTGATGTAGAGCATCGACACGCCCAGCCGGTCGCGCAGGTCCATCATCAGGTTGAGGATGCCGGCCCGGATCGACACGTCGAGCATCGAGACCGGCTCGTCGGCAAGGATCAGCCTCGGCTGGACGGCCAGGGCCGCCGCGAAGCCGACGCGCTGGCGCTGCCCGCCGCTCATCTCGTAGGGGAACTTGGCGAGCATCTCCTTGGCCGGGGTCAATCCCACCGTCTCGAACAGCCGCTCCACCTCCTCGTTACGCGCCGCCCGGTTCAGCTCGGGGCGGTGCAGCTGGAGGTTCCGGACCACGCTGTGGGGGACGCGGAACACGGGGTTGATGGAGCTGTACGGGTCCTGGAACACCATCGGCACCTGCCGCCGGTACCAGAGCAGGTCGCGGCGCGATCGGAGGTCCTGCACCTTGCGGCCCCGGAAGTAGATCTCGCCGCTCGTGGGCCGGTAGACCATCGCGAGCAGCCGGGCGACCGTGCTCTTGCCGCTGCCGCTCTCGCCCACGAGCGCGACGATCTCGCGCTCGCGGATTGTGATGTTGGCCCCGTCCACGGCGTGCAGCGTCTGCTTGGCGAACAGGCCGCCCAGGTGGAAGTGCTTGGTCAGCTCGACCGTCCGCAGCACCGGCTCGTCGGCGCTCGCGGCAGTCGGCTCGAGCGCGTCGGTCTGGGTCATCGCTCAGTCGGCCTCCGCCCGCACGGCTGGATAGAGGAAGCAGCGGACGAGCGACGACCCGGCCTCGCCCAGGTCGGGGCACGCGGTCGCGCAGCGCGGCATGGCCACCGGACACCTGGGCTGGAACCGGCAGCCGGCCGGCGGGTGACCGAGGTCCGGCGGGCTGCCCGGGATTCCGGTGAGGGCCCGGCGCGGGCCCCGGATCGACGGGAAGGCGTCGAGCAGTCCCCTGCTGTACGGATGGAGCGGGTTGGCGAACAGCGACTCGGTCGAGGACACTTCGACGAGCTGGCCCGCGTACATGACCGCCAGGCGATCCGAGTAGTGGCTCACCAGCGACATGTCGTGGGTGACGAAGATCACCGCGAACCCGAGGCGCTGCTGGAGCTCCTTGATCTGGGTCATCAACGAGCGCTGTCCGACGACGTCGAGGGCCGAGGTCGGCTCGTCCATGATCACCAGGTCCGGCGTGAACAGCAGGGCCATGGCGATCATCGCGCGCTGCCGCATCCCGCCCGAGAGCTGGTGCGGGTAGCTGGCGAGGTGCACCTCGTCGATGCCCACCAGGCGCAGCACCTCGACCGAGCGGTCGCGGATCTCCGCCTCGGACGTGGTGCCGTGGGCCCGCATCGTGTCGCGGAGCTGGGCGCCGATGCTGGTGGTGGGGTTGAGCGCGTTCATCGCGCTCTGCATGACCACCGAGTAGTCGCGCCACCGGAGCAGGCGGAGCTGCCCCTCCCGCAGCTGCACCATGTCGCGGCCCTTGAACAGGACGCTGCCCTCCGAGATCTCGGCGGGCGGAGAGAGCAGCCGTGCGATCGCGAACAGGAGTGTGGACTTGCCGCAGCCGGACTCGCCGACGATCGCCAGGAACTCGCCGCTGTCGAGCATGAGGTTGACCTTGTCGACGGCGCGGACGTCGACCGTCTCGGTGACGTAGTCCACGCTCAGGCCGCGGACCTCAAGCAGCGGTGCTGCCACGTCGCCTCCGTGTCGTCTTGCGCAGGGCCGGGTTCGCGATCTCGTCGAACGCGTAGTTGAGCAGGGCGAACGAGGTGCCCATGAAGGCCACCGCGAGGATCGGCGCCAGCAGCCACCAGATGTTGCCCGACTCGAGGGACATCGCCTGCTGGGACTGGTAGATCATCGTGCCCCACGTGAGCGAGTCGCCGACGTTGCCGAAGCCCAGGAACTGCAGGCCGGCCATCGTCGCCACCACGTAGACCGACGTCCCCAGGAAGGCCGCCACGACGAGCGAGAGCATGTTGGGCATGATCTCGACAAGGATGACGTACCAGCGTCGCTCGCCCCTGACGCGGGCCGCCTCGAGGAACTCCTTGGCGCGGATCGAGAGACCCTGAGCGCGCAGCTGGCGGGCGCCGAAGGCCCAGCTGGTGACGGTCATGACGAGGACGATCGCGGCGATGCCGCCTCCCTGGAGGTAGGTCGAGAGGACGATCAGCAGCGGCAGCGCCGGGATGACCAGGAAGACGTCGGTCACGAACGACAGGACCCCGTCCACGGCGCCCCCGACGTAGGCCGCCGTCACGCCGATGACGACCGAGATGGCGGTCACGAGCAGGCTGATGAGGAGCGTCGAGAACAGGGTGACGCCCGTCGCGTGGACCAGCTGCGAGAGGACGTCGTAGTTCAGCTGGGTTGTACCCAGCGGGTACTGCGGCAAGGACGGCGTGAACTGCGCACAGCTCGGCACCCTGCCCGCCGCGACCGCGTCCTGCTGGCACTGCGAGATCACGCCGCGTGGGACGACGCTCTCGTTCCACGGCTTGCTCGTGATCAGGTCGGGAAAGACGGAGACGAAGAGCAGGAACAAGAACATCAGCAGCCCGAGCGTGGCCTTGCGGTTGCGGAGGACAGCCTTGGACACGCGGGTGGCCGCGTCCGTCGGCGAGCTCGACGTCGGCGGCCGAAGGACCGTGGTGTCGATGATTTCCACGCCCACCTCCTACGCCTCTCGGGTGCGCGGGTCGAGCCAGGCGGTCACCAGGTCCGCGAGGAGCACGAAGACCAGCACCGCCAGCGTGTACAGCAGGAACAGCGCCTGCTGGAGCGGGAGATCGCGGCTCGTGGTCCCCTGGTAGAACAGGTAGCCGAGGCCCTGGTACGAGTAGATGTACTCGATGAGGATCGAGCCGCCCAAGATGAACCCCATCTGCATGGCGAAGCCGGTGAGGTTGGGCAGGATGGCGTTGCGGGCCGAGTAGTTGACCATGATCCGCCATGACGAGAGGCCCTTGGCCCGTGCCATCCGAACGTAGTCCTCGGACAGGGTGGCGATCATGTTGTTGCGCATCGTGTAGATCCAGCCGCCCGCTGCGGTCAGTACGAGGGTGAACCCGGGCAGCACGGCGTGGTACAGGATGTCCCCCACGGACTGGAGCGTCAGCGTCGGCGGCACCGAGTAGGGGTGGTCAAGCGGGAACCAGTGGAGCGCGACGCCGAAGATGAGCAGGATGACCAGGCCCAGGAAGAACACCGGGAACGTGGTCACGATGAACAGCAGGGGCGAGATCAGGTTGTCGGACCAGCTCCCCCGGCGCCAGGCGCCGTACATCCCCAGCATCGTGCCCAGGGCGAAGGCGATCACGGTCGACACGCCCACCAGGCCCAGCGTCCAGGGCAGCCCCTGCATGATCTTGGTCGTGACGGGAACCTGGTCGGTCGTCACGCCGAAGTTGAGCGTCAGGCAGTTGCCCAGGTACTGGATGTAGGCGAGGACCGGGTTCTGGTTCGCGGTCCCGAACATCGCCTCCAGCGCCCTGAGCTGCTCTGGATTGGCGTTGTGGATGTGGGACCACATGGCGAGGGCGGCATCCCCCGGCATGAGCCGGGGGATGATGAAGTTGAGCGTCAGCGCCGCCCACAGCGTCAGGAGGAACAGGACCAACCTGCGGACGATGAATCGCATGCCGGGCCGAGCTCCTCCTGACCGCTCCTACCGCGAGGTGATGGCGTTCACTTGCCCCAGATGCTGGTGATCAGCACCATGTTGTCCGGGACGTTCCAGGGCGCGGGCTGGGTGTACGGGTTGTCCGCGTTGGGCCAGCCGTCGATGTTGGTGGTGTCGTACTGGAACCAGTCTGCGGCTTCCGTGACCGGGATCACCGGCACATCGTCGTTCATGATCTGGGCCATCTGCTTCACGATCGACATCTGGTCGCTGATCGAGGTCGACATGAGGTACTGGCCGATCAGGGTGTCCACGGCGGGATTCTTGTACTTCCCGTAGTTCGAGAAGCTGCCGCTGTCCATGTCGTTGCGGAGCTCGTAGAACGGTGTGGGGCCGCCGATCGCGGCGTTGTACGCGAGCTGGAACTTGCCCGCCGCGAGGTCGGCCGACAGCGTGCCGCCGTCCTCGTCCTGCTGCTTGATCTCGATGCCGGCCTTCTTCGCGGAGGCGACGATCGTCTGGATGGCGGCATCCCAGTCGCTGTACCCCTGGACGCTCTTGAGCACGAACGAGAGCTTGGCGCCTTTCGCGTCAGCGTAGATGCCGTCGGCGCCCTTGGTGAAGCCGGCCGCCTCGAGCACCTGGGCCGCCTTGCCGGGGTCGCCGTCGGGCACCGTGGTGTCGATGGAGGCGTCGTACCAGCCCTTGAAGGTCGGCAGGACGATCCCGGTCTGGCTCGACGGCAACTCCTGGCCACTCTCGCCGAGCTGCGAGGCGTCGTTGCGGTTGATCGCGAACGAGAGGGCCTGGCGGACGGCCTTCTGGGCCAGCAGGGGATCCTTGGCGATGTTGAGGTACATCGTCACGTTGGCAGTGGCCGGCTGCCAGATGTGGTGGTTGGGACTGACGTCGAGGTAGTAGGACTGGATGTTCTGGATGAACTGGCCGCCCCACTGGGCCTGGCTGTCGTGGAGCTGCTGGTTCGCCGAATCGTTGCTCAGGAACGCCGGGTAGTCGACTTCCTCGACCTTGGGGACGATGTTGTCCGGCGTGCTCTGCCAGTAGGTCTTGTTGCGCAGGAACTTGATGTTCGTGCCTTCGCACTGGCTCATGGTCAGCGCGCCCGTGCCCACCGGGTTGGTGGTCGGCAGGGTCTCGAGCTTCGTCTGGTCAATGCCCGAGGCGCCGAAGACGTGCTGCGGGATGATGACCTGCTGGACGGCGAGGAAGTAGAAGATCGTGCCCGCGGGCTTGTCGAAGGTGAACACGACCTTCGTCGGGTCGTTCGGGTCCTTGGCGACGCTCGTGAGCTTGGCGCTGGCGCCAGTCCACAGGCCCTGGACGTCGCCGCCTGGGTCGTTCTTCAGGGCGTTGAACGTGTAGACGACGTCGTCGGCGGTGAAGGCCTGGCCGTCGCTCCATTGCACGCCCTGCCGGATCGTGAACGTGACCTGGGTCTGGTCGCTGTTCCACGAGTAGTCGGTCGCCAGCCAGGGCGTGGTCTTCGGCGAGCCGTCGGCATTGGTCTGCAGCGGGTTCACGTAGTACAGCGGCTCATAGATGAAGCCGTTGGTGTACCAGCTGTCGGACGTGTTGAGGGGGTTGAACTGGCAATTCCAGGCGGCGCCGGACTCGTTGTCGATGACGAGCTTGGCGATCATCTTCTTGTCGGCGGCCGGCGCCGGGGACGCGACCGCGGCGCTGGCCGTGCCGGGCGCCGTGCTCACCGCCGCAGACCCCGCGGCCGCCGCCGTGCCAGCGGCGACGGACGGACTCTCCGACGTCGTGCTGCTGCCGCAGGCCCCAAGGGCCAGGCTGGCGGCAACACCCAGCGCCAGCAGTCTTCCTCCTTGCCTCATGTCGAGCAGCTCCTCTTCTGCGGGCGGGTCGTGCACCACCGGTCCACCACCCAATGAGGTGACATCAGGCCATCGTGACGTCCGTGGCCGGGGCGGACGCGGTGGCCGAAGTGGGAGTTCACGCTGCCCCGCCGAAGCGAGGCAGGTAGGCGCGGTTGGCCTCGAGCAGGGCCGCGACAAGGTCGCGGGCCAGGTCGAAGCGCCCGACCAGCGGATGGGCGAGGAGCGCCTTCACGGCGACCGTGCGATTGCCGCTGACGGCAGCCTTCACGGCGAGCTCCTCGTAGGCCTTCACGGCCTGGACCAGGCCGCGCAGCTCGGGTGCAAGCGGCGCGAGCGGGAGCGCCGTGGCGCCAGCCGCGTCGATGCGGGCCGGGATCTCCACCACCGCCGACGCCGGGAGGTCGGGCAGCGCGCCGTCGTTCCGCACGTTCACCACTTGGACATCGCCCTGGCTCAGGTGGAGCGATGCGATCAGCTGGGCGGCCGCCTCGCTGTAGAACGCGCCGCCCCGCCGCTCGAGGAGGTCGGGCTTGTGGTCGAGCGCGGGATCCCGGTACAGCTCCAGCAGGTCCCGCTCGATGTCGGCGACCTCCTCGGCCCTGGAGCGGCCCTTCAGCTGCGCCGCCAGCACCTCGTCCCGCTGGTAGAAGTAGCGGAGGTAGTAGGACGGGATGGCGCCCAACTCGCGCATGAGCTCGACGGGGATGCCCATCTCGTCGGCCAGCCACTCGCCCTCGCGCGCCAGAAGCTCGGGGAGCCGGTCCTCCCCGTCAACCCGGACGGCGCGCTCCCAGGTCAGGTGGTTGAGGCCCACGTGCTCGAGCTCGACGCGGTCCGCCGCCACGTCGAAGTGGGATGCCAGCCGGCGCTGCAGGCCGATCGCCACGTTGCACAGGCCGATCGCCCTCGCGCCGGCATCGAGGAGCGCCTGCGTGACGATGCCGACCGGATTCGTGAAGTCCACGATCCACGCTCCAGGCGCAGCGCGGCGAGCCGCCTCCTCGGCCAGCTCCAGCACGACCGGGACCGTGCGCAGGGCCTTGGCGAAGCCGCCTGGCCCCGTCGTCTCCTGGCCCAGCACGCCGAACCGGTGCGGCAGGGTCTCGTCGATGTGGCGAGCGGCCTGGCCGCCGATGCGGAGCTGCACGAGCACGTAGTCGGCCCCGTCGAGCGCGGCCGACCGATTGTCCGTGACGGTCAGGCGCGTGGGCAGGTCGGCGCGATCCAGCATGCGCTCGGTGAGGCCGGCCACGGGCGCGAGCCGCTCGAGGTCCGGGTCCATCAGGACGAGCTCGTCAACGAGCAGCCGGTCCGCCCGACGGGCGAAGCCCTCGACGAGCTCTGGCGTGTAGGTGCTCCCCGCACCAACGACCGCGATCCGGAGTCCCATGAGGGTCGGGCTCCCTGGGCTGGTCCGCCAGCGGGCCCGGAAAGTCTCCGGCTCCTCTACCCACCAGCAACCTTGACCAGCGAACCGGGTATTTGTAACATTATGATCAATCGCTGGCAAGCCCCCGGATGAGACAATTCAACCCATGGTGAACAGGCTCTCCGGCTACTCGCTCGAGCGCGGTCCTGTCCCCCTCTACCACCAGGTCTACCTCCAGCTGCAGGAGGAGCTGGCGCACGGTGCGTGGGGGCGCGGCGACCAGATTCCCACCGAGCGCGAGCTCGCCACGGGCTTCGGATGCAGCCTGATCACCATCCGGCGAGCCCTCGACGAGCTTGCGCGCGAGGGGCGGCTGGAGCGCACCCGCGGCCGCGGGACCTTCGTCACGGAGCCACCGATCCCGCGCAATATCTTGGGCCCGGCAGGCTTCGTCGACGAGATCCGCTCGCTCGGCTACCAGCCCTACTCCGTGGTGGTGACGGCTCGGCTGGAGGAGGCGTCGCCGGCAGTCTCGGCCGCGCTCGCCCTCCCGTCGCGGGCGCCCGTCTACTACCTCGAACGGATCCGCGGTGCCGACGGGCAGCCGCTCGTGCTGGAGCAGGCTCGCCTCCCGGCGGTCGCCGTGCCGGGCCTCCTCGACCATTTCTTCGACCATGAGACGTCCCTCTGGGACCTCCTCCGCGACAACTATCACTGCCCGGTCGAGCGCTACCGGGAGATGCTGTCCGCGATCGTGCCGAGCGTTCGTGAGGCCGAGCTGCTGCAGCTTCGGTCACGTCGGCCGGCGGTCCAGTTCGAGGGCATCGCCTTCACAACGGGTGACATCCCGATCGAGCACAGCCGCACGGTGGTCTCGCCCGAGCGGGCCCGATACTACGTGGAGCCCAGCGGCACCCGCGTCAGGCTGCTCGAGCCGGTGGGACCCGACGAGGACACTGGCCGTGCCGACTGACCCTGCCGGACAGCCTGGCCCGGGGCGCCGCCCGACGCGAACGTCCCGCGACGCTGACGCTGACGCTGCGCGAGAGCCTGCCGCGGTGCAGCGGCAACGGCCACCGGCGGCGCGATCCCGGCCGCCGGCGCGGCGACCCGACGGCGTGGCGGCGGTCGTCGCGGTCGACGTTGGCAACTCGAAGACGGATGTCGCGATCATCGCCCGGGACGGGGCAGTCATGGCCGCCCGGCGCGGACCGACGGTGTCCCACCAGCAGGTTGGCGCGCCGGCCGCCGCGGAGCGGCTCGGGCGGCTGGTCGGGGAGGCGCTCGCGTCGGCGGGGCTGGATCCCAATCGTCGGCCCGTGGCGGAGCTGGTCGCCTGCAGCGCGGCCGGTGCGGACTTTCCGCCCGACGTGCGGCTCATCGCGCGCGGCATCCAGGGCCTCGGCCTCGCACCGGACCAGGTCGTGACGAACGATTGCGATGCCGGTCTGCGCGCCGGCTCCAGCCGCTCGTGGGGCGTGTGCGTCATCTGCGGCAGCGGCATGAACTGCCTCGGGCGCTCGCCGCGGGGGCGTGAGGCCCGCTTCATGGCGCTCGGCGAGGTGTCCGGCGACTGGGGCGGGGGCGGCGCAATCGGCGAGGCCGGTCTGGCTGCCGCCGTGAGGGCATGGGACGGCCGCGGCCCGGACACGATGCTGCGGCTGACCGTCCCGGCCCATTTCGGCGTGCCCAATCCCGGTTCTCTGTCGCTCGCGATGCACCGTGAGCGGATCCCGTGGAGCCGTCATCGCGAGATCGCGCCGCTCGTGTTCGGCGCCGCCGGGGCGGGCGACCCCGCGGCGCGCGCGATCGTCGATCGGCAGGCCGACGAGGTCGTCGCCTGGGCCACCGCCGCCATCCGGCGCGTGCGGCTGGGACGGCTCGACCCTGACGTCGTCCTCGCCGGCGGCGTGTTCCGGGCCGAGGATCCCGCGTTCTACGCTCGCATCGACGCCGGGGTGCGGGTGGTAGCGCCACTGGCTCGGCTGGTGCGGCTGGCGGTCCCGCCGGTCGTCGGCGCGGCGCTGATCGGGCTGGACCGGCAGACTGGCGGGGCGACACCGGCGGACGTTGAGGCAAGGCTGCGCGCCGAGCTCACGGACGGGCGGCTGACGGCCTGATCCGCCGGACGGCGGACTCGCGTCGCCGCGCACCGGAGAACGCGATCGCCGGTGTGGAGCGTGGTCGGCGTCACGTCCCTCCCGAGCTCGGGATCGCCTCGAGGGCGCGCGCGTCCGCCGGACCTTGCTCGCCCACAGCGCGCGGCGCCGTCAGCACTAACTGCGCTCGCCGGACCCGCTGGGGACGCAGGCGCGGGGCGTCGAGGTGCAGGTCCTGGTGCGGCTTGGCCGGTTTCCTGGCGCGCGGTGCTTGGGGCGGTCCAAGACGCGGAGCGCGACCACGCTGAGACGCGGAACGCGCGTGCCGCCCATCGTCTCGCCGAGGGCGATGTCCGCGCCGCGCACGAGGAGCTCGAGCCGGTGCTCTCGGGCACAGCGCCGATCGTGCGGGACGTGTCCGTGATCAACGCACTGCTGCTCAGCGCGCTCGCGCACGACGCCCTCGCGCAGGGCGTGGCGGCCGAGGACGACCTCGAGCACGCACTCGACCTGGCCGAGGCGGACGCCCTCGTGCTGCCGTTCCTGGTGGTGCCGGTGCGAGCACTGCTGGAGCGCCACCGGGGCCACCGGACGGCCCACGCGGCGCTGCTCGCCACGGTCCTCGACGTCTGGCCGGCGTGGCCCCGCACGCTCGCGTCCAGGGGTCGCCCGTCGCGACGGAGCCTCTGACCGACAGGCCGTCATCTGCAGCGGAACCGAGCCGCTATCCGCCGGCATGCCAGACGTCAGTCTGCAGAATCTCGGCGGCGCGAGACTGTCCACGATCGGCGGGGGCCCGCGAAGGGCTTTGGCGCGCCCGACAGGTGTCGGGTCCGCGCTAACAGCCTACGACATGCCCATCGAGGGCCGCGATGAGTGGGTCGCCGCCGTCTCAAGGCTCATGGCATGAGGGACGGTTACCAGCGCGGCGCGCTCCCGTCGACCGCGACTCCGGCCCAGATGAAGGCCCTTGCGGCCTACGTGGCGGCTGGCGGATCCGTCCCCAAAGCCGCCGGACAGGTCGGTTGTCGTCCGAGCACCGTCAAGCGGCACCTCGCCGACCTTCGCGCGAGGTCGGGCCTCAGCACCGAGCAGCTGATCTACCGAGGACGAGCCGAGGGTTGGCTGGTAGTACCGAGCCTCGAATCCGACTCGCGACTCGGCACCACGTCGCGCAAGACGTCCCCTCAACCAAGTCACCGCGCGGCGGCTCCGGCCCGCCACCACCCCCGAATCGTGACTACAGCTCGGCCACGGCAGGAATGACCTCGCGGCCCATGATCTCGAGCGGGGTGATCCGGTCGACCCCAACAACCCAGCCCAGGACTGTCTCGATGCCCATGCTCGACAGCCAGCGAAGCTGACCGATGACTTCGTGGACCTTAGATCCGTCCTCGCCCACATCGAATGCGAACGGTGCGGTCTTCTCAATGCGATCGTAGTCGCGGCCGGCTTCGTCGCACAGGCGGCGCAGGAGGTCGAGCTGTCGCGGGACCTCGGGGGATGGGCGCAGGTTGCACGCATCCGCGTAGCGAGCGACAAGGGGCAGCGTTCGGCGTTCCCCGCTGCCAGCGATCAGAATCGGAGGGTGTGGCCGGCTGAGGCTCTGTGGCACGTTGAGGGCCCGCGTCAGTCGAACATGCTGGCCCGTGAACGGCTGCTCGTCGCCGTGCTCTCCCTCCCACATCTGCAGGCACACCTTCACGGTCTCCTCCAGGATCTCGAAGCGCTCTCTGAGCGACGGGTACGCGAGACCCAGGCCCTCCGCTTCCTCGGGGTAGTCGCCCGCGCCTATGCCCAGCAGCATCCGCCCACCGGTGAGCACGTCAAGCGTCGTGACCATCTTCGCCAGGAGGCCAGGTGGCCGGTACGAGGCCGCGGTCGCAAGGGTCATCAGCCGCACCAATTCGGTATGCGCCGCGATGAACCCGAGCGTGGTGTAGGCCTCGATCTCACTTTCGAGGGGACCGCCCATGTGCGGGCTCTGCCAGACGTGGTCCACCACGCAGATGGCATCGAATCCCACGCTGTCGGCCGTCTCGACGATCCGGACTAGGTTCTCACGGAGGGCGGGGGGGCCACCACGCCAAGTTGTCGATGGGATGTGCAGTCCGAGCTTCATTCGGGAACCTCATTGAGACGGTGGGATGCGGCCAGCATCAATGGCTCCGCTTCAGAGTCGTAACGGCCGGCAAGCTGCCCGCCGAGCGGCAGCCGGTGGGCAAGGACAGTGCGTTGGTGGATCCGCCAGCCATCCGGGCCATTAGGGGATGGCATCGGCTTCCATCTCGGTCCTCACTCGAGGCGGTGCCAGCGCACGATGGCGAAGCCGTACGACAGGGCTGCCTCGAGCCGATCCCGGTCAACCGCACCATCCTGCACGAAGGGCATGAACCCGGCGGCGCGCGGGTTGAGCGTGAGCATGTGGCCGACGAGCCGGCCGACCTCGTCAATGTCCCGCACGAACTCGGGTCGGAGCAGCACCCGCTTCCCGTTCACGTTGGCCGAGATCGGCTCGTCATCGCGCAGGTTCAGCTTCCATCGGCCACCACCCGGAGTCAGGAGATCGCCCTGATAGGGCACGTAGCTGACCGGCTGGCGGTACTGCTTGCCCGTGCGGCGGCCGCGGAATGAGATGAGCATCAAGGTGCGACTGAGCGGCGTGCCAAACGGCATGCTCAGCAGCACGCGCATCGGCACGTTCAGCACGGCCATGATCCGGGCGCGATTCGCGAGGCCCGGATTCGTTCGTTCCGGCGGAGTCCCTTCGCCACCCACCAGGTCAGGCATGGAATCGCGCGCGTTCATGCCGCAATCTCCTTCGACCGCATTGACGCCGCTGCCGAGCTCTGCGCGGGGGCGGCATCAGGCAGCCGCAGCGCTGGCAGCAGCGCCGTGAGGACGCGCAGACCCGCGAAAGGGAGCAGCTGGGCAAAGTCGGCGAGGCGCGCAGGGTCTGTGCTGCGGCGGGTGTGGACTCCTACAACGGCCATGATGATGCCGCCGCCCACCCAAACCGAGGCGGCGGCCACGTGCAGGAAATGGACCCAGGGCTCGACGTCCATCAGCCCTTCACGTCTTGCATGGAGCGGCCACGGTGCCACGACAGATATCCCGCGACGCCGAACCACAGCAGGATCACGCCGAACACGATCCGCTCCATCAGCCCGCCCCACGCGCCGCTGCGATAGAGCCCGTCCGCGTCGAAGGTGTAGGAGGCAAAGGTGTAACCCATCACGCCGACGAGAACCACCAAGACGAGGCTGGCGAGCAAGGAACGATTGCCCCACGAGCGCCATTCCGGATCGCGTCGCAGGAGGATTCCCGCCGTCGGAAAGCCGAGGAGGGAACCGAGGAAGACCAGCGCAGCGCCCGTGTAGTGGTACTGCAACTGGGTCTCCGGGAAGACCCCGGCAACGAGATAGCCGACGCCCACGCACGCCAGGAGGAGCGTGGCAGCGAACCGAAGGACGCCGCTCCGCGGCGGTCGGACCGTCCGGTAGAAGGCGACCGCGACGCCTGTCAGGCACAGGCCCAGCACCACCAGCGAGGCGTCGATGAGCCAGCCGTTGTTGCCGACCCCGAGGTCGCTGATCGTCTGGCTGATGGGCGAGTAGTCGGGACGCTGGAGGCTGCCCACGACGTCGGCCAGCACGAGGAGCGCGACGCCAGCGACTCCGGCCAAGCCGACCCAGCCGACACCGCCGCTCGAATGCTCCCGTGCGGCAGATCCAGCGCCAAGGCGCGACACCATCGAGACCTCCTTACCCCCGGATTGCCGGAGGACGACCATCTGTCTTCTGTTTGAGTGACCGCCCCGAGTCCGCGACTCCGGCCGGTGCTCGTCAGTCTACAGTGACCAGAAGATTAGGGCAACAATAGACTTAGTGCAGCCGCATGATTGCGTGGTAGCATCTGCCCATGGCACCCGAGCTGGGCTTACGCGAGCGCAAGAAACAGCGGACCCGTCAGCAGATCGCCGACGCCGCCTGGTCGCTGATCGTCGAACGCGGATTCGAGCAGGTGACCGTCTCGGAGATCGCCCGGGCAGCGGACGTGTCCGAGGCGACGGTCTTCAACTACTTCCCGGCCAAGGAGGACCTCGTCTTCCACGCCCTCGAGGACTTCGAGGCCGAGATGCTCGATGCCGTTCGCCATCGGCCGGCGGGCTGCGGGGTGCTGGATGCCTTCGCGGACTTCGTGTTCGATGTGCGGGGCTACCTGGCATCCGATGCGCCCGAGGACGCCGCGGCGATGCGATCGGTGGCGCGGGTGATCAGCCAGAGTCCGAGCCTGCAGGCACGCGAGCGCCTGATCTACGACCGCTATGCCTCGGCGCTCGCTGGCGTCATCGCGGCTGAGGGCGGCGCAGAAGCTGACGACCTCGGGTCCTGGGTGGTGGCCAACGCCCTCGTGGGCTTGCATCGAGGCGTCGTCGATTACGTCCGTCACGCATTGCTCTCGGGCATGGACCTGCAGTCCATCCGCACGGCCGTGCGTGGGCAAGGCCGTAAGGCGCTCGTCGCGTTGAGGCAGGGCTTAGGAGATGCTGGCTCGCAAGGGGTCCCGGTCGCCTGAGCGCGCCCCTCGTTCTAAGTCGGCTACTGCTGGCCCTGGCCTGCCATCACCGACGTCCTCCTGCCGCGAGCACGTCGCGCTTGCTTCCATCACGCGTGGACACTCAGGCGGATCCTAAGCGCCGGGATTCGGTCGGGGTTCCGGCGCCCCAGGTCAGCGGGGGCTGATTGTGGCTCCCAGGATGTAGCACCGCAGGCGAATAGACCACACCGCCCTCGCCAATCACGCTTATCGCGATGTCGACGGGCGTGCATTCGAGCGTCACCAGCGCCAGATCCCGCTCAGCGGGCTTTCCGTGCGAACCGTGAAGGGGGTCACGTGACGCTCACGACCTGCCTCGACTGCGGCACCCCGTCGCGCGGCTCGCGGTGCGGCGTACACGCGGCAGAGCGCAGGGCCCACAAGAACGCCGTCTATGGCGAGCCGTCCTACCGCAGTGTCCGCGCCGCCATGTTGGGGCAGCCGTGCGCGCTGCGCCTGCCCGGCTGCACGGGCGTGGCGGACACCGCGGACCACGTCGTGCCCCTGAGTCGCGGCGGCGCTCGCGGCGGCCTGCGCCCGGCGTGCCTCCACTGCAACTCCGCGCGGCGGGACCGGGCGTGACCGTGCGCGCAGGGGGGTGGGGTAGCCCCTCGGGAGCGGGCGATCGCCCGTCAACCCGTGCCCTGCACCGCGAGAGATATCCGTGACCGCCGTTGCAGCGCCGGGCTGGCGCCACCGGATCGCCGGGTCCGGCGAGGAGGCGCCCGTCCGGCCCCGACGGCCATCATCGGCGGTGTGGTGCCTCCCGTGATCGCCGTCGAGCAGGTCCCGATCGACGACCTCCATCCCGATCCCGCCAACCCACGGCGGATCGGCGACGACGAGCTTGACGCCCTGGAGCGCAGCCTGCGGCAGTTCGGCTTCGTCCAGCCGGTCCTGGCCCGCCGGCGAGACCGGACCGTCATCGGCGGCCACCAGCGCCTCGTCGCCGCGCGCCGCCTGGGCCTCGCCACGGTGCCCGGTGACCTGGCTGGACATCCCGGTCGAGCAGGCCCGGCTCCTCGGGCTCGCGCTCAACAGGATCGGCGGCTCCTGGGACGAGCAGCTCCTCGCGCGGCTGCTCGCGGACCTCCAGGCGAGCCCCGACGTCGACCTCTCGCTGTCGGGCTTCGACGAGGACGAGGTGAGGGACCTGCTGCGAAGCCTCGAGACCCGGGAGAGGCGCGAGCCGGCTTGAGGCGTTCGACCTCGAGACGGCGCTGGAGGAGGCGCGTCGGGAGCCCCGCGCGAAGCCCGGCGACCTGTGGCGCCTCGGCGACCACCGGCCTGCTGTGCGGGGACGCCACCAACCCCGCGGACGTCGCGCGGCTGCTCGACGGCGCGGCCCCGACGCTCCTCGCGACCGACCCGCCCTACGGCGTCTAGCCTCGACCCGACCTGGCGCGACGGCGTGTACAACGGCCTGGGTGCCGGCCGAGCGCCCGTACATGCGCGATCAGATGGCCAGGGACGAGGTCGACGACGCCACGGCGGCGCACCGTCGGCGCCCACGGGCGAACCCGGGGCCACCGCAACACCACGCTCTCGGGCGACACCCGGGTCGACTGGTCCGGGGCGTTCGCGCTCGTCCCCTCGCTCGACCGTCGGCTACGTCTGGCACGCCGGGGTCCACGCCGCCGAGGTGGCCGCGGGCCTCGAGCGGATCGGCTTCGAGATCGTGTCCCAGGTGATCTGGGACAAGGGGCTGTTCGCCATCGGGACGCTCCTGGTACCACTGGGCCACGAGCCCTGCTGGGTCGTCCGCAGGCGGGGCGCCAGGGCGCCCTTCCGGGGCCCGCGGGACCAGGCGCACGGTCTGGCGGGTGCCCAGCCCGAAGATGATCATGGGCGGACTCGACCGAGGCGAAGTTCGACCACCCCGCGCAGAAGCCGCTCGTCCTGTTCGAGACGCCGATCCGCAACCACCTGCGGCCGGGCGAGGCGCTGTACGACCCGTTCCTCGGCTCGGGGACCGCGCTCATCGCCGCCGAGCGGACCGGGACCCGCTGCTACGCGATGGAGATCGACCCGCGTGTACGTCGAGGTGGCGCTGCGGCGCTGGGAGCAGTTCAGCGGCGCGGCGGCGGAGCGGGTCGATGGCTGAGCGGGCCGGGCCCTGGGACGCAAACGGCACTCGCGCGCCGGGGCACTTGCATGCGGGGCCCGGTCCGGGGGCATCCTATGCCGCCCGCCCGGCGGGGTCTGTAGGGCGCATGCCGGATCGACACTATCGCCAGATGGTGTCCCGGCGGGGGCCGCGATGAGCAGAGCTAACCGTTGGTAATCCGCCGCCGCTGCCAGGCGACCAGGGCCGACGGCCAGCCGTGCGCCATGGCGCCCCTGCTCGACCGGCCGTACTGCTTCAGCCACGACCCCGAGCGGGCCGCCGACGCGGCCGAGGCGCGGCGGATGGGCGGCCTCCGCCGGCGCCGGGAGGGCACGGTCGCGGTCGCCTACGACCTGCTCGGCCTCGACACCGTGCCCGGGATCCGCCGCATCCTCGAGATTGTTATCGCCGACGGGATCGGGCTCGAGAACGGGGTCGCGCGCCTGCGGACGCTGATCTCGGCGGCCGCCGCCGCCACCGGCCTGCTCAAGGTGGGCGAGCTCGAGGAGCGCCTTGCCGCGCTCGAGGCCGCCGTCGGCCGCCGCGACACGGCGGGAGACGACGACCCGCTCGGCGTGCCGTGACCATCGCCCGGCGCGTGGCCGCGGTGGAGGCGGCCCTCACCCCCACCGAGCTCGTCTTGCGCTGGCTCGACGAGGCCCACGCCCACGGCGACCTCGAGGGCTACGTGCGCTCGCAGCTGGCCGACTCCCCCGCCGACACACCGATCAACCGGCTCGCCCGCGAGGCCGTCACCGGCGCCACCGCGGCCACGAAGGGCAGGGGCACGGAGGCAACGCGGGCTGCCGTCCGCGTGGCGCTGGGCGGGACCGTGTTCCGGTTCGATCTCATCATGCGGATCATCACCACGACCCACGAGCTGCTGGATCGGCAGGCCTTGCTAGACGCCGTCCTCGCCGGGCAGCTCGCGATGCAGGCCTCCGCCAACCGGGAGGAACCGGACGGGGAGCCGGCCCGCCCCGGGCGCCTCGCCTGGTGCCGCGACCTGCTCCTGTCCCGCGCGAACGAGCTCGAGGCCGCCAATCGGGCGCGCGAGGCGGTCGAGGCGCGCTACCTCGGCGGGCACCCGGCCGTCTTCCCCGACACGCTCGCGGCGTGGGAGGAGCAGGTCCGGGGCACCCGGGCGCTCGCCGCAATGGCGGTCCGGCTGGCCGAGCTCGACGGCGTCCCGCTCCCCGCGCCCCTGGACGCCGAGGCCGTCTCGGCCCGGGCCGACCGCCTGGTGGCCGACCTCGTCGAGCCGGCGAAGGTCACGGCGCTCGAGAAGCTCGGCGAGGGCGAGCGCGCGTACCGCATCGCGGCGGGCTGGGTGCGGGGGAAGCTCGGCGCCGCGGACCCACTGCCTCCCGCGACACGATGAGCGCGTCGTGGAGGTAGAGGACCCTGAGGAGACCGTGGCCGCGATCAACGCGGCCATCGCGGCGCCCAGCCCCGGCGGGAGCCCGCGGCCCGTGTTGCGCCCCGCGGGCGTCGATTGCGCGTCGGCGTCAGGATGGCGGCATGCCAAGCGTCCGGGCCCGCGCCTTCCATCGCATCATCCGGCACCATCGGCTCTTCGGGGAGGACGGTGCCGACATCGAGACGCTGCGGGCCCGGATCGTGCGGAACGCACCACCGCTCTGGCCGTGGTCGGGCGTCCACGTCGGCCCCCGCCGCGGCGCCGGTGTCGAAGGTGAGTGGCTTGTCCCGAAGAGGGCCGCAGCGGACCAGGTCCTCCTGTACATCCACGGCGGCGGCTGGTTCATGGGCTCGCCGAAGACCCACCGGGCGCTCGTGGCCGCCCTGGCGCGCGCGGCACGCGTCCGGGCATTCTCACTCGACTACCGGCTCGCCCCCGAGCACCCCTACCCGGCCGCCCTGGACGACTGCGTGGCTGCGTACGAATGGCTCCTGGAGGGCGGCGTCCGCCCGGAGCGCGTTGTCGTCGGCGGCGATTCCGCCGGTGGGAACCTCGCACTCGCGCTCATGCTGCGGCTCCGCGCCGCCGGGACGCCGCTCCCGGCGGGGGCGGTTCTCCTCTCGCCGATCACCGACCTCGCGCTCACGGGCGCCTCGCACACGACGCACAAGGCTGAAGACCCGTACTTCGCGCACGTGGAACTCGGGCCGACGATCGCCCAGTACGTCGGGGCGGCGGACCGCACGAGCCCGTACCTGTCGCCCCTCCGCGCCGACCTCGGCGGCCTCCCGCCGATGCTCATCCACGCCGGCGACCACGAGGTGCTCCTCGATGACGCCGTCCGCTTGGGCGAACGCGCCGCGGTCGCCGGGGTCGAGGTCCACACGGTCGTGTGGCCCGGCATGATGCACGTCTTCCAGACCCTCGCGCCCTACGTCCCTGAGGCGCGAACGGCCAACCGCGAGATCGGCGAGTTCATCCGTTCCCGGATGGGAAGCGACTGACCGGCTGGCGCGCCCGGAGGGATCTGAGCACACTCCACCAACGATCGTGATCGACGGCGTACAGGAGCTTGTCAAGGCGGGGCATTGGTCGCGAGCCGATCGGCCAATCCGCTCCCGGCCGTCTGTCTGCATTATGGGTTGATCGTGAGGAGGGCCTGCTCGACGGGGCCTATTACGATCCGCTAGGGGCGACGAACCGGAGCGACGCCACGACGTTCGCGAGCTCGGTCCGGTCGGCGCTCGTGGTGTCGGGTGAATAGGTGGCGTCGACGACCAGTCGCTCGCCCTTCACGTCGAGAATCCACAGTCGGTCGACCTGGCCGGGGACCTGCTCGTAGCGGTTGCCCATGCCGTTGCCCAGCCAGCTCTCGAAGTTGCGGTCACCGTCGCTCGTGACATCGCAGTCGTCGAATTCGGTCCAGGTGCTCGACTTGATGTCGGCCGGGACCGACCACTCGAGGTACTTGCCGGCGTAACCCGCGAGGGTCACGTCGGTCGGCGTGGTTGCGTGGCGCGTCGGCTGGGCGACGAGCGCAGCGACGAGGCCTGCCACGCCTGGCCCCGGATCGACCGCCTGGCCCTGCCAGTGGCACGGGTCACGGAAGACCTGTCCCACGTCCCAGACGCTGAGGCCCAGCACGGGGCTGGGCTGATTGGTCGGATTCGGGTACCTGACGGTGAAGCGCCCCCCTCCCTGGTAGTCGAACCAGCCGGACGGCACGACCACGGTGTAGCCGGGATAGCTGCCGGTCCCCATGACCTGCGCCGCATGGACCCCGGCGCCGAGGGCCACGCTGCGGGGCTCGGGTGCGGGCGACGCGCTCGGCGTCGGCGCCGGGGCCGGCGTCAAGGTCGACGTCAGGGTCGGAGCGGGCGTGACCGAGGGCGTGGGCGACCCCGTCGAGACGGACGGCGGGGCGGCCGTCGGGGCCGGGGTCGGCGACACCGCCGACCCTCCTCCCGAGCAGGCAGCCACGAGGAGCGCGAAGCCGATCGTCGCTGGCCAGCGGGCAGTGTTCCGAGTCGTGGCGCCGGACTTCATCGTAAATCTCCACTTCTGCTGGTCGCTCTCGCGACGCTCTCCGTGAGCAAGGCGCGTGCACCCGTCTCCGACCCGCGCGCGATGGCGGCCGCCTCGCGGCGTCGTCACGGGAATACAGGCTGCCAGGAGACGTCGCCCCGGCCGGGCCATGCCGGGGCGCCATTCGTCCCGACCGCCGACACGACGGTGACGTCGGCGGGGCCGTCCACCGCGATCGCGTGGATCGTGAAGGCGTTCCCGCTCACGTTCTCCATCAGGAGGACCTGCCGGCCGTCGGGTGACCACGCGGCCAAGGCATACGGGCAATAGCTCAAGGGGAGGACGTGGGCGGGGCTGCCATCCGGCGGTAAGACGACCAGCTCGCAGCCGCCGGCAGCGGAGCTGAGGCGCGCCCAATCGCCGGACGGCGAGCGGAGCGGATCCGAGTCGTAGGCAGGCATGAAGTCCGAGTCGCTCGGGTCACCGGCCGCGCCCGGGAGTGTCGATCCATCGAGTCCGCGGACGACGATCTGATGGCGGTCCTGGTAGGCGATACGCGTGCCATCCGACGACCACCGAACGCACACGGCCTCCCCGGAGCCCGGAACGGCGATCCGCTCCGTCCCGTGGACGCCGGTCGCGTCCAGTCCGACCACGACGACGGCCCGCCCCTGGTTCGACAATTCGCCGAAGGCGAGCTTCGTTCCGTCGGGTGAGAACACGGGGCAGACGTTCCGCGTCCCCCCGTCGGCCCGGTCGGCGATCAGCCGCGGCACACTACCTTCGCGGACCAGGTAGATGTCGCTGCCGGGCGCGATATCGGTCAACCCGGAGGCTTGGCCGTCGGTCGAGTAGGCGATCCAGCCGTTCTGGGCGGGCGACGGTGGCAGGGATGGCATCGGCCCTTGGACGGCTCCCGGCGGCGGCGTGAATGGGGGCGGGGTCGGCTCCGGGGTCGCGCAATCGGCCGGGCTGGCCTGGCACTGAGACCCGCCGCTGGACACGTCCGCCACGCCCGCCGGCGGCACGATCGTGAAGAGGTCCGCGGGCTGGTCACCGAACTCGACGTCGGTCACCTCGATGGTCGTCCTTGGCAGGGGTCGGAAGTCGGCGGAACCCTCGCTGCGCAGGATCAGCCGCGTCTCGACGTCGATCCAGAGGTCGCCACCGCCGCACGTGACATGGAAGGTGGGCCTGCCTGCGACGTACTCGGTGCCGACGAACCGCCATCCCGACCCAGCGGTCCCATCGCCGAACTCCCCGTCGTTCCGGGTCACCTCGCAGCCTGGCGTACCGGCCCCAGCTCCCCCGAGCATCGCGGCGAGCAGGAACACCCGGGGGTCCTCGGTCATGGCTCCGTCCTGTCGGGTCCACTCTCTCTTGGACCCGACGACCGTCAGTTGGACGATCGTCGTCCCGCTGCGGATCTCGTACGTGTCGGGCGCCGAGGAACCTGGCGTCGGGTAGTGCTCGATGCGGATGGCACCGGATCGGTCGACGTACATGCGGCCCTTGACCGCCCCGTCGGTGAGGGTCGTGATCGCCATCGGCGGCAGGTCCGGCATCCGGTCGTAGGTCGAGAGGACGAACGCCTGGAGGTCGGCCGGCGGCGCCAGGTCCAGCCTCGGAGGCGTCCGCCGGAGCGCTCCGACTCCGGCCAAGGCGGTCATCAACGCCGCCGCGAGCGCCACCAGGACGATCGCCCAGCGCACCCTGGGCGAAGCACCGCGCCACGCCTCGAGCCCGAGGCCGACCCACGGCCGCTCCTGGCGGGTCGCCGCCGCCTGCTCGAGCGCCGCCGTCAGCACCCGGCCCGGCGCCCGTGTCGGCGCCTCGGCACGCAGCCAGTCGGCCACGACCCGGTCGAGGTCACGCCGGTCGCTCATGCCAGTGCCTCCCCTGGAACACCGACCCGCGCGTCCGCCTCGAGGGCCGCCCGCAGGGCCAACATCGCGTAGTGGTAGCGGGACTTCGCCGTGCCCGGCGGGATGCCCAGGGCCGCGGCGACCTCGGGCAGCGGCAGGCCGACGTAGTGGTGGAGGACCACGACCGCGCGGTGGTCGATCGAGAGGCGCCGGAACCCTGCCTCGAGCTCGTCCCGGTCGGCGAGGCTGCCTGCGCCGTCGGCCACGGACGGTTCCATGCCGATGGCCTGCACGGTCGCCTCGTGTCGCCGCCGGCGCCCGTACTCGTCGGCGGCCGCCCGCATGAGGATCCGGTACAGCCAGGCGTCGAAGCGCTCCACGTCCCGCAGCTTCGGCAGCTGGCGCCAGCAGCGGACCAGGGCCTCCTGGACGGCGTCCTCGGCGAGATGCGGGTCGCGCAGGACCAGCCGGGCGATCGCGTGGAGGTGGTCGACCTCTCCCGCTGCGAGCAGCGCAAAAGCGTCGCGATCACCACGCCTAGCTCGCTCGACGAGCTGCTGTCGCATCGCTGCCACCTGGGACGCACCGGTCGTCTGACCGGCTCTACACCTATGACCCCCGGCAAGGGTCGAGCGGTTCAATCATCGAGGATGGCTCGGCCGCGGCGTCCGCTGCGCCTGGCCACGCGTGGCGCGACGAAGCTCGCGACCTCCGTGCCCGGCCAGTCTAGAGCGCTCAGATCCAGCGCACGATGGCGAGATCGTGCCGTCCGGTGATCGCGGCCGGCGCGGGCACTTGGGTCGTGCGTCCGACGCATGCGGGGGAACGTCGCGCATGAGCGCCACCCGCCGATCGGCGCAGCGGGTGACGTCCGGCCCTCGACGCGCCCTCCCCGACCCGCGAGGCTCGGCGCATGGCCGACACCGAGCGCCCGACCTCCGACCCGTCGAATTCCGCTCGCCAGCCCCGCCCACGCCCGCCTGCGCGGCGCCCTGGCCGCGCGCCCCGGCTGGCGCAGCCTGCCGCCCCAGCACATCGCCGCCGCCGGCGAGTGGCGGGCGTCCGCCTACGACGGGCGCGGCGGCGCGAACGGCTCGCGGATGTCCGCCACCGGCGCGTCGGAGGACCAGGCCGTGTCGCGCCTGGCGGCGATGCTGCTGGCGCCGGGCGGCTGAGGCCCGGCCCTCGACTCGTCCGGCGGGGTCCCTCGTCGGCACCCGCGGCCTCACGGGCATCGATCCCGCGACGCCCCGGCGGGGGCCCGCCGGCCCCAGGCGCCTGCAAGACCTCGCGCCGCCTGAGGCAGCCCGAGGCTTGCGGTGGCGATCGACGTCATCGTGGACGGAGCACCCTGGGCACTGGCACCTTTGGGCATCGCGGCTCGAGGGCGTCGCCGACCCTGGGTCAGACGGGACAAACACGGTCGGCGGGCCGGGCCGCCCGCCCTACTACGGCCTAGTAGCCCTTCCAGGACTTCCAGTAGGCGACCCAGTTGACAGCGATCTCGTACCGCGCCCGGGCGAGCGTCATCGTGCCCGCGCAGACCAGCGACTTCAGGTGCGTCTCGAAGCCGTCCTTCGCGTAGGAGCCGACGTCTCGGCCGCCCACGGTGACGTGGTGCGGCTCGGGCCACAGGTTCCTCGCTGACGTCGGGCTGCCGCCGAGCTCGAGGCTCACGAGGTGGTCATCGTGCCGGGCTAGGGTGCGCCACGGCGTTAGCCTGTCCAACGTCCCTCAAGCTTGACGACCTTCCGCTCGTGTAGCTCCCGTCGAAGGGTGTCGAGTTGGCGGCTGGTGCCATCGCCGAGGCGGTACTCCCAGAACGTCCAGCCGTTCGTTTGCGGATACGGCTGATGGGTGGTGGGCGAGCCGGGGACCGAGCTCCGCGCCATGCCCCCGGCCAACGACAGCGAGTCGACGACCTTGGCGCCGATCGCGATCCGATCGGCGGCCTCGATCCGCGCTTTGAGCACGACGCCGCGGTACCGCCGCTCAACCTCGAGCGGCACCCTCACGACGCCTGCCTCGATGAGTTGCGCGAGGGTGATGTGGCGCCATGGAGTGCCCTCGCCGAACGTCTTGGGAAGGGTGTCGTCGGGCTTCGGCTTCGAGACGGGCTGGGGCGTCTGGGGTACGGGCTGCGGGGGTGCCGGTGCCAGCGCCGCCACGACCGGGAAGTCGAAGGTCGTCCTCAGTCGGCCGAGGCTCCGTCGCACCTCCAAGGGCGTCAGCGCCGATGTCTTCGAGCGCACGAGCCGAACGAGCGACGGGTCGGGTTCCGGCCCGAAGAGCCGCAGAAGCGCACCCCGGATCTGGCGGTCGATGAAGTCGGACTTCCACAGGTCGTCGATGAGGTGATCCGCCATCTGCCCCTTCGCCAGGAGCTGGAGCGTCGCCTCGGCGTGCGTCGAGGCTTCCGAGATCCGGACGGTCCGGAACAGCTTCTGCTCGACGGGAACGGTCGCATGGCTGTTGTAGATCCGCCATTCGTTGCCGTCAGTCAGGGCCACCCATTCGACCCCGGCGGCGGTCGCGTAGTTGAGGACCTGCAGAGCCCACTTGCCGTCGCCCAGGTGCGCCCCGAGCGCCTTCGCCTCGATGAAGAGACGAGGTGCCCGCAGGAGGAACAGGGCGTAGTCGACCGGGTTGTCTTGCGATCGTCGGCGGTACTCGAGCTTGACGTCCTCGAGATCCTCGACACCCAACCCAGCGCCCGAAGCACCGGGACGATGAGCGCCGCCTTGGTGTCCTGCTCGCCGATGCCCGAGCGCTCGTGCTTGGCGATCCGCTCGCGGAGCGTTACCTGAAGGGCGAGGAGATCGCTCGTGTCCACCAGCAGGTTCCCCCGAAGTACCGCGCGCCACGTCGGTCGGGATGCCGTCAATCGCGGGCGCTGGTATGCAAGCCCCACAATATCGACATCGCGGCGACGGACAAGCCCCGATCCCGCGGCGATCACGTCCTCGTGCCGCCGCTGGCCAGGGATCACTACGTCCGAACCCCGCTGGAGATCACGCAGGAGTTGCCGGTGCGGGTCGTCGTGATGAAGGTCGGCGTCCATCTGGGTGAGCCTTGGGAGACCATCGTTGAACGCAAGCTCGCCGAGGAGCGTTCTGTGGGCGTCGCGTACTGGGGATACGGCGGCAGCGTGTGCCACCCGATCACCCAGGTGCAGCCGTTCGCCGGGCAGGGCTCACCCGTCACCGTCCTGATGGTCCGGACGCCCAGCAACTTCTATGGCAGCCCGACGCCGGCCATCGCAGCGTCTAGCAACGGCAGGTCGTGGGAACCGATCCCTCAGGGGGTCTCAACGTCCGGACGCTACGCCCTCGTCCTGCGATCGCTGCGGGAGACGCACGAAGAGCTGGACCTCGGCGCCTACGAAGTCGCGATCGGCCCCAAGGAAGGCTCGCCTCTGGCCAGCTACCTTCGAGGACGGGTTGACAAGGCATGCGCGCGATCGGCGCCGACACTACGAGACGCAGGTCGACTGCGGGTGGTCATGCGAGCCGAACTGGTGCCACCGTACGCGGTGGTCCTGAAGACACCCTGACTCTCGTCGCATCACCACGATCCCGCGATCGTGGCAGCGCGCCTCGACGACGCCGAGTACCTCGCCCGGATGGCACTCCTCGGCGGCGAGCTGGAGATCGTGGGGTCGCAGCCGGTCCGGGACCTGCCGGCCCGCCGCGCGACGGAGTGGCTCGACGCCCTCGCGGAAACCTGGCAGAAGACCGACCTGGTAGAGGAGAAGTCCGACGTGATCCACGCTGTCTACGAGCGGATCGTCATCGAGGGGCCACGCTTCGTCGGCCTGCGCCTCACACCGGCGGCGTACCGACACGGGTTGGCGCTCGCGCTGCCAGAGGCTGTTATGGCGCGCCCGACAGGATTCGAACCTGCGACCTTCGGCTCCGGAGGCCGACGCTCTATCCGCTGAGCTACAGGCGCGCGGTATCTGGACGGTTTCGTGCTCAGCTAGAGCGTAAAACCCCGAACGAGTGGCTCAGTCGCCAGTCGACCGACGGTCCAGCAGGGCAGATCATACCCGGCCAGTTGGCCACAACGCTCGTAGAGCGTAAAACCCGGCCGCTCGAGGCCGATGGCGCCTCCGACTCACGTTCGTTCCGGCTCCTCGACGCGTTCCAGGCTAGCGCCGCCGCCTACGGCCCGAGATCATGTGGGAGGCTTGCGGGTTCGCCGCGCTCGTGTCGAGGGGCCCGCCCGGGTCCATGTCCCAGTACAGGATGGCCGGACGGATCGGAGCACGGAGGCGGGCCACGCCGTGATGTTCAACTCGCGCGGCCCGCCCCGGTATCGGTGAGCTGACCGGGGTGGTGCGGCCCCGTCCCCAGCTGACCAAACGGCGGTGCCAGACCGTCTGGAATGATGTGATTGGCACGGTGCCGAGAGTCGAGGTGCGAGTGACCAGGGCGACCGACGAGTCGGTCCAGTGGCCCGGGCGCGACGAGGCGTTCGCGGTCCTCATCGGGCCGCGGCTCGATCGCGCCTACGGACTTGCGTGGCACCTCCTCGGCCGCGCCGCTGATGCTGAGGACGCCTGTCAGGAGGCGCTCCTCGCCGCGTGGTCCGCCTGGCCCCGGTTGCGCGACCGAGCCCGGTTCGACGCCTGGTTCGATCGGATCCTCGTCAACACCTGCATCGAGCACCTTCGGCGCCAGGCTCGCCGTCGCCAGGCGGCTTTGCCTGACGAACCCGGCATCGCAGCTCGAGAAGCGCTCCAAGGCCCTGTCGACAAGGACGTCATTGGTCGCGCCATTAGCCCGGATCCACCGAACCCTGACGGCCGGCGACCCGCACCGAGGACGAATCAGGTGCCCATGTCGGGGTGACCGGCCTCACCGACGCGATCCGGGCCCAGCTCGCCGGCCGGTACGGCGACACGATCGTCGTCGAGGAGCAGGCCCCGATCGCCCCAGCCTGACCATCCGTACCCGTAGGCGTCGGGTGATTGTCCCCGACACCGAGGTCGGTGGTCGCGAGGCTATCCCTCTCGGCCCGACGACCTCATCGGTCCTGGCCGCTCCATCCTGAGTCCGCTCGACCGTACACAATTGCCTTGACCCGGAACGTGGCGGAGGAGCAACTTCGTCCGTCCGGACCGGCCCGCGAGAAGAGGCGGAAGAGACCCGACACACCAGCCGCGGGTGCGAGGAGCGGACCGGGGGCTCATGGCGCGCCCGACAGGTGTTGGGCGCGCGATTTCAACCTACGACATGCCGATCGAGGGCCGCGAGGAGTGGGTGGCCGCGGCGAGGCGGCTCGCATGAGGGACCGCCCCGCCGAGCGCGCCACCGACCGCGAGGTCCGGGTGGTCGAAGCCGTCCTGGTTGCCGGGTCAGAGAAGGCGGCCGCCCACCGCCTCGGCCTGTCGCACTCGACGGTTAAGCACCACCTGGCGAACGCCCGGTCGAAGGTCGGGGCGGAGACGACGGCGCAGCTCGTGTGGATCCTGGCGGCGCGGCTGCCGGAGCCCGAGGGCACGGCTCAAACGGACGAACAGGCGCCTGCCTGACGAGGTGCTGGCGGTCGAACGCCACGCGGCCGACCTGCGTGCGCGATTTGACGAGCCGACCCGAGCCGGGTCAGGCCTCCGGCTTCTCGCTCAAGATACGGTCGGCCCTCCTGTTGATGCGATCGAACTCGTCCTTCGTGAGGTTGCCTTCCTCACGCTGCATGCGCGAGAGGCGCTTGGCGCTGATCGCGTGGCCCTCGTCCGGCATCGGGTAGTTCCCCGACTCCTTCTTCGCCTCCGCGGAGCGCGCCTTCTCGGGGAGACCGAAGTCCTTGGCCGGAAGCTTGGCACGCTCCTTCGCCTTGAGCTTCGCCACTGGGTCCCTTCCCTTCTCAGGATGCGACTGGTGGATCTTCGCTTCCGCCAGATCGGGCCGCCCGCCGATCGGCCGCTGGCCGTATGAGGTCGACCGCGTGTGTGGCGGTCGGGCGACGGCGGCCGCGGTCACTGCTCGGCCGTCTTCCTGAGACCCTCCAGCATCGGGCCCCAGTTGTCCTTGGCCATCCTGTCCGCCTCTGCCTGGGTGGCGTTGTTGTCCTGGGTGAGGGTCAGGATGGTCTTGCCGTCCTTCTCCGCCAGCTCACACGTGACGGTGTGGTAGTTCTCGGGCTCGTCCGCACTGCCGCCCATCGGGCTCCAGTGCGTGTACCTCAGGAGCTTCCCGGGCTCGACCTCGAGGACGGTGCCCTTGTCCACGTAGGGCTTGCCCTTCCACTCGCCCTTCCAGGCGATCGGGCTGCCGACCTTCCAGTCCGTCGTGAGGTCGGTCCCGTGCATGTACTGCTTGACCTTGGCCGCGTCCGTCAGCGCGCCCCAGACCTTGGCCCTCGGGGCGTCGACCGCGACCTCGGAGACGGCTTCAAATCCTCTCGCCACCTGTTGCCTCCTTGTCGTCTCGACGCCGCACGGCGCGTGATGTTCGTTCGAGCGTGTGGGCGATGGCCGGGCGACCCGTCGCGCGCCGGTGGGCACCGGTCAGCTCTTCGAGGTGGGCGCCAGCCGCTCCGCCTCGAGCCGGACCCGTTCGCGGGCGGCCTGCAGCTCCGCCTCGAGCTGCGCCCGGTCGGAGGCAGCCCTGGCCCGGTCGCCCGCGGCCCGGGACCGATCCGCCGCAGCCTGGGCTCGAAGCTCCGCGAGCTCGTGGAGCAGCGCGGCCTCGCGTTCGCTGGACGGCAGCCCGAGGTCGGCTGCGTGCGCGTCGCGGCCCCGTCCTCCCTCGTCGCGGATCTCCGCCATCCGGTCGCGGTCGGTCGCCGCCTCGTCCCGGTCGCGAGCGGTCGCATGGCGGCGGATCCGGTTGCCGAGGCGCTCGGCCGACGCGCCCTCTCGGCCCTTGCGAGCGCGCTCATATGCGGCCTCGTCATCGGAGGATCGATCGCAATGGGCCGCGCGGTCCCGGTCGGCCGTCGCCTGGTCCAGGTCCGAGGCCCGCTGGTCGCCGTCCGCGCCAGTCTGGTCTCGAACCGATGCCGTGTGGTCCGCGTCCGAGGACACCTGGTCGGCGTCGGACGCCGCCTGGTCGGCATCGGCCGCCAACTGGTCGGCGCTCGACGCCTTCCGGGCGTCGCCCATGGCGAGCCGGAGCGCGTCCTGGTCCAAGGGCTCGTTCACGGAATCTGCGCTGACCTCTTCCCGGCGTCGGGGCGGCGACGAGTCGCCCTGCGAGATGAGAGTGGTCCCGCCGGGCCGACGGGTCATGACCAGACGTCATCCCGCGCGAAGGTGGCCCCGGAGCCGCGGCGACGGCGCGGACACGCCGCCGCGGCGCGTCACTCCGGGGCGGACCAGCAGCGCGGAGCCTCGCGACCCAGCCTCAGTGCGGCCGGGTGTCCGGCGACGCGGGCGCGCCGTCCCAGCCCGCGTTCGAGAAGGTCGGGATGAACCGGTACCCGCGGCCGGGGACGGTCGCGATGAACCGCGGTCGGCGGTAGTCGTTCTGGAGCTTGATCCGCAGGCTCCGGATGTGCCGGTCGACGATGTTGCTCTCGGCCACGAAGTCCGTGCCCCAGATCACGTCGAGGATCTCGTCGCGGGTGACGACCTGGCCGGCGCGACTGGCGAGCAGGTAGAGGAGGCTCTGCTCGATGCCGGAGATGTGGATCACGGACGTGCCGGTCCGGACCTCGCGGCCCAGGATGTCGATCTCCATCTCGCCGAGCCGGATCGTGGGGATGAGCGGGACGCTCGATCCCGTGGCCCGCCGCGTGATGACGATGGCCCGCGCGAGCAGCTCCTCCGGCGAGAACGGCACGGTGAGGATGTCGTCGACGCCGAGGTCGAACGCCCGGAGCTTGGTCTTGAGGTCGCCGCGACGGGTCAGCCCGAGGCTCGGCGTCGTCCGCTTCGTCAGGCGGTTGTCGGCCCCCAGCCGCCCGAGGAGCGCCGTGCTGTCATCGTGGTCCATGTCGACGACCGCGAGGTCAGGCTGCCACTCGGCGAGGATGACCGACGCCTCCGCGAGGTCGCGCGCCGCCCGCACTTGGAAGACGCCGTGGTTGAGCGTCAGCTCGATGAGGTCGACGACCAGCGGCTGGTCGTGGAGGACGAGGGCACGCCGCGCTCCCGGACCGTCGCTGTTCGGTGCGACAGCGGACATCCCTGTACCGGCCAACGTCCTGCGTCTCCCATGTTCTGGGTGAAGTGGAACCCGGCCATCCGTACCCAGGGACGGATGACGCCATGTCATGACATCGAGCGGATCGCACTGGACGCTGATCATCGGCACGTTGTTTGCTTACCGCGCGCGCAGCGCGGGCAGGCTGAGCATTGCAGTATCTTCCGTGTGTCGTCTGTATTCCTTCGGACATACAAGAGGTGCAGGCACATCGTCAAGCCCGGCAACTCCAAGGCGCCTGCAGCCCAGATTGACCCGCGGGCAAATCGCGTACTAAATGCGCTCTCCGACTCCGAATTCGCACGGGTATCCCCCACGCTTGAGAGTGTCCGGTTGCCGCGCCCAACGGAGCTCGAAGGGGCGAATGAGGAAATCGAATTCGTCTACTTCCCGACCAGCGGGATCGCCTCGGTCGTCGCCATCGACGAAGGTGGCGAGTCCGTCGATACCGCGATGATTGGTCGCGAAGGAATGACCGGTCTCGCCGTCTTCCTGGGTACCGGCCAGTCACCGATGCGAACGATCGTTCAGGTACCGCTCAGTGCCATGCGGATGCGATCGGACGCACTGCGTCGCGAGCTCGCGAACGGCGGCACCCTCGTGCGGCTTCTCCAGCGTCATGCCCAGGTCGTCATGGTCACCATGGCCCAATTGATCCTCTGCAATCGGATTCACCGCCTCGACCAACGGGCGGCGCGCTGGCTCCTCCAGGTCGACGAGCGAGTCGATGAAGCGCCGTTCGCCGTCACCCAGGAGTTTCTGGCCCAGATGGTCGGCGTGCAGCGGCCGGCACTCTCGGTGGCAATGCGTCAGTTCAAGGACGCCGGCCTGGTTCGATACTCTCGCGGCCAGATCAGCATCGCCGACCGCGACAGGCTCCACGAGCGATCCTGCGGCTGCATTGGCGTCATCGCGACTGAGGCGCGGCGACTGGAGAAGCTCGAGACTGAATTTGGCCGGTCGGACTGACTCTCCCCGCAGCCCCGCAGCCCCGCAGCCCCGCAGCCCGGCGGCCCAGCAGGACCAGGACGAAGCGGCTCTGTTCAAGCGCGCTGCGAAGGACGATTCAGACCGGACTGCGTAGGATCTGCCTCCTCGCGGAGGTTCTCGACGCGGTTGTGGAGCGGCTGTCCACGGACGGTCACGGGCTCGTCGGCGGCATCGGCGAGCCCGAGAAGACGGTCAGGCCGGGACGTAGCGCTGCCTAAGCAGACGTCGAGGACAGCTCCGACACGTACACAGGTCCGGTTGATGTCGTGCCGCGGCGCACGTATGGTGGAGTACCTGGCTCGGTGGCCTGAAGCGCGGGGATTCGTAGAGCGTAAAACTCTACCCGTTTCGCTCGGGGTCCCACTCGGGCGGCCACTGCGCTCAGGCGGTCAGGCTCCGGAGGCCGACGCTCTATCCGCTGAGCTACAGGCGCGCGAGCCACGATCATAGCGGTCGTGCACGGATAGAGCGTCGGCTTCTGGTTCTACGGCCTTGTCCGCCCGGGTCACCAGCACCGATTCGGTGGCCACCACGCTTGTAGAGCGTAGAACCCCGCGAGCGTATGCAGCCGGCGCCTCGCGAAGGGGAGGCAAGGTGGGCGTCCAGGCGGCTTGATCCCGGTCGCCCCGGATCTACAGTTGACCCGTGCCCGCGCCGCTCCTCGCCACCAAGCTCTTCATCCCGCCCCGCCGGCAACGCAGCGTCCCCCGCCCGCGCCTCGTGGAGCGCCTGAACGGCGGCCTGGCCGCCGGCAGCAGGCTGACCCTGGTCTCCGCCCCGGCCGGCTTCGGCAAGACCGCCCTGGTCAGCGAGTGGGTCGCGGGCTGCGGGCGACCCGTGGCATGGCTGTCGCTTGACGAGGGTGACAGCGACCCCGGCCGGTTCCTGTCCTACCTGATCGCCGCGCTGCAGACGGTTGCGCCCGGGATCGGCGCCGGCGTGCTGGCCTTGCTCGGGTCGCCGCAGCCAGTGCCGCTCGAGTCGACGCTGACAGCGCTCCTCAATGACGTCGCCGCCATCCCCGGCAACATCGTGCTGGTCCTCGACGACTACCACGTCCTCGACGCCAGGCCGGTGGACGATGCGCTGGCCTTCCTGGTCGAGCACCTGCCGCCCCAGGTGCACCTGGTCATCGCCACCCGCGAGGATCCCGCGCTGCCCCTGTCACGACTGCGGGCCCGGGCCCAGCTGACCGAGCTGCGCGCCGCCGACCTCCGCTTCACCCCGTCCGAGGCCGCCGAGTTCCTCGGACAGGCGATGGGCCTCGACCTCTCCGCCGAGGAAGTCGCCGCGCTCGACGCCAGGACCGAGGGCTGGGTCGCCGGCCTGCAGCTGGCCGCGATCTCGCTGCAGGGCCGCGGCGACGCCGCGGGCTTCATCAGCTCGTTCGCCGGCAGCAACCGTTTCGTGCTCGACTACCTGGTCGAAGAAGTTCTCCAGCGGCAATCCGAAGCTGTGCAGGCCTTCCTGCTGCGGACGTCCAACCTCGGTCGGCTCTGTGGCCCGCTCTGTGATGCTGTGCTGCTCGATGCCACGGCCTCCGGCCAGGAGACGCTGGAATACTTGGACCGGGCGAACCTGTTCGTCGTCCCCCTGGACAACGAGCGGCGCTGGTTCCGCTACCACCACCTGTTCGCCGAGCTGCTGCGGCAGCGGCGCCAGCAGAGCGCGGTCTTGTCCGGGGGCGAGGACGACGATCACCTCCGGGCCAGCGAGTGGCTCGAGGCCAACGGCCACGAGATCGAGGCCTTCGAGCATGCAGCCGCCGGCCGCGACGTCGAGCGGGCGGAACGGCTGATCGAGGGGCATGGGATGCCGCTCTACTTCCGGGGCGCACTGGTCCCCATCCTTCGCTGGCTGGGGTCGCTCCCGACGACCGTGCTCGACGCCAGGCCGTCCCTGTGGGTGGCCTATGCCCAGGCGCTGCTCAGCTCGGGCCAGAACACCGGTATCGAGCCGAAGCTCCAGGCCGCCGAACGAGCGCTGCAGGACGCCAGGACGGACGACCGCACCCGGGATCTCGTAGGACGGATCGCCTCCGTGCGGGCCTTTCTGGTGTGGAGCCCGGATCAGGTCGAGACGATCATCGCCGAGTCGCGCCTTGCCCTGGAATACCTGGACCCGGACAACCTCCCGTTCCGCACCGCAGCTGCCCTCAATCTGGGCCACGCCTATGTGCTCCTGGGCGATCGCTCCGGGGCGCGGCAAGCCCTGACGGAAGTGACAACGATCAGCGCGGCATCGGGGAACACGATCTACGAGATCCTGGGGTCGATCGGTCTGGGCTTCATCCAGGAAGCAGACAACCAGCTCGGTCTTGCGGTCCAAACCTATCGGCACGCCATTGAGCTGGCAGCCGGTCTGCCGTTTCCCTTCGTCTGCGAAGCCCACCTTGGCCTGGCCCGCGTGCACTATCAGTGGAACGACCTCGATGCCGCCCGACGGCACGGGGAACAGAGTCTCCAGCTGGCACGACAGATAGCGGACACCGACCGACGCGTCGCCTGTGAGGTGTTGCTCGCCCGCCTGGCACTTGCCGGCGGAGACGACGTCGGCGCGGCCGCCATCCTGGCTGAGGCCGATCAGGCCACGCGCCAGCATGACTTCGTGCTCCTGGTGCCCGATGTCGCCGCCGCGCGGGTGCTGACGTTCCTTCGGCAGGGCGACGTGGCGGCGGCCGCGCACCTGGCCCAGGCGCACGATCTTCCCCTCAGCCGGGCTCGGGTCCACCTCGCCCAGGGAGATCCCACCGCGGCGCTAGCGGTGCTCGAGCCCTATCGCCGTCGGATGGCGGAAAGGGCCTGGGCGGACCAGGAGCTAATGGCCCTGGTCTTGCTGGCCGTTGCATTCGATGCCCATCGCGAGCGGGCCAAGGCCGTGGAGGTGCTCGACGAAGCCCTGGCACTGGCCGAGCCGGGCGGCTTCATCCGCCTCTTCATCGACGAAGGGGCGCCGATGTCCCGCATGCTCGCCGAGGCGCTGTCGCGCGGGGTTCATCCGGCGTACGTTCGGCAGTTGCTGGCGGCGTTCGCCGCATCCGGACTCGAGCCGGCTGCCCCCTCGAGGGCGGCGGCCGCCGGGATCGGTCCGGCAGAACCCCTCAGCACGCGGGAGCTCGAGGTCCTCGACCTCATAGCCGCAGGGCTGACCAACCAGCAGATCGCAGCCAGGCTGTACCTGTCCCTGCACACGGTGAAGTCGCACGCCCGCAACATCTACGCCAAGCTCGGCGTGAGCAGCCGCACGCAGGCAGTCGCCGAGGGACGAGCCCTGGGACTCCTGCCCGCAGGTCGCCGCGCAGGCGCCTGAGCCGGACACGTCCGGCCGGGGAGCCGGCCGGCCTGACGATCCGCCGGTACGACCTTCTCCGCCCTCCAGGACGCCCGCGAATAGTCCTCCGAATTCGCTCCTTGGAGGTATGACACTCATCCCGTCGAGGGGACACGCTGCCTGTGCAGACCAGCGACCGGGGCTGCCAAGGACCGGCCGGCCTGAGCCAGGTGTGAGCGAAACACACCAGGGGAGAACAGCCATGACATCTTCCAGAAGGACCGCAGCCATCGTTGGTCTGCTGTTCCTGGCTGCCACCGTTTCGTTCAGCGTGGCCGATACGCTCATCAAGGGAGTTCTGGACCGCCCGAACTACCTGATCGGTGCGTCCGGCGACGCGAGCGCGCTGGCCGCCGGCGCGCTCCTCGCATTCGTCGACGGCCTCGCGGTCGTGGGTATCGCAGTCCTCATGTTTCCGCTCCTGAGACACACCAGTGAGCCGCTGGCCCTTGGATACGTCGGCCTGCGAGTCGCCGAACTCGGAGTGGTGCTCCTCTACATGGCGGCTCCGCTCATCGTGCTCGCGCTCGGCAACGGAGCGCGCGACGGCACGGTCGATGCGTCCGCTTCGCAATCGCTGGGCTCGCTGCTCCAGGCACTACGCGACGTGACCCTCGTGCTGCTCTATCTCTTCACGGGCGCATCCGGGATCATCTTCGCTTTCCTGCTGTATCGATCGAAGCTGGTCCCGCGCCCGCTTGCAGTCCTTGGGCTCATCGGCTATCCGGTGCTGCTCGCGGGAGCCGCCTTGGCCATGTTCGGGGTGACCGACGTGCAACAGGGCACAGGGATGCTCGCCATGCTCCCTGGCGGCCTCTTCGAGCTGATCCTCCCGATCTGGCTCCTCGCCAAGGGGTTCAGCCACCCGGTCGTGCTGGGGGTGGAGTCTCCTGGCCCGACCGATCTCTCGTCCATCGCGGCCCTGGGTCAGGCCACCGTCACCACGTAGTGCTCCGGGGCGGCGACCCTCGGCCGCCGCCCCGGTCCCCGATTCCGTCCAGCGTTGAGACCGGGCAATCGTCGCCATGGGCAGCGACTCCTACGCGGGCAAGATCGTCGTGACCAACAATTCCGGCTGCGCGTCCGCCCGGATCCCAATGGAGATCGCCGTGGCCGACGACATCGTCGCGCTCGACGTCAGCATCAGCCGCAACGGGCACGGAGCGATGTTCCAGGAACTCGAACCACACGCCGACTCGAGCCAACCGATGGCCTATCAGATCCGGATTACGGGCCAGCTCGGCTCTCGATGGGCGGACTGGTTCGAGGGCCTGACGATCACGCTCGACGGCGGCGACACGCTCATCACCGGCCCGGTGGTGGACCAGGCTGCGTTGCATGGGCTGCTCAAGAGAGTGCGTGACCTGGGAATGCCCCTGGTCTCGGTCAGCCCTGTTGAATCTGGCCCCCCGACGACGCTCGGGAGCGGCCTAGCAGGTGTGTCAGATGTCGAGTCGAACGTTGGCGTGGGCGGCTCGTCGACGTCAACGTCGCCACAACAGGGAGATAGAGAATGAATACGGGCGCACGAACCGGAGAACCATGAGAGCGATCGTGTGCACGGACTACGGACCGCCGGATGTCCTCCAGCTCAGAGATGTGCCGAAGCCCGTCCCGAAGGACGACGAGGTGCTGGTCCGAATCCGCGCCACGACGGTCAGCGCGGCCGACTGCGAGCTGCGGAGGTTCGACTTCGCCCCCTGGATCTGGGTGCCGATCCGGCTGGCGTTCGGCATCCGCAGGCCGAGACAACCCGTGCTCGGGCAGGAGCTCGCCGGTGACGTCGAGTCGGTCGGCAAGGATGTCAGGTCGCTCCGGAAGGGCGACCGGGTCTTCGCGGCGACGGGCATCGGGCTTGGGAGCCTATGCGGAGTACATCTGCCTGCGCGAGCACCCCAAGACCGGGGCGATCGCGACGATGCCCGCGAACCTGGGCTACGAGGAGGCTGCGGCCGTCCCGTACGGGGGAGGCGAGGCCCTGGAGTTCCTGCGGAAGGCGAACGTCAGGAGCGGACAACGGGTCCTGGTCAACGGCGCCGGCGGGAGCTTCGGCACGTTCGCGGTCCAACTCGCCAAGGACCTCGGGGCGCACGTGACCGCGGTGGACAGTGCGCGGAAGCTGGAGATGCTGCGCACGATCGGCGCCGATCGCGTCATCGACTACGCCCAGGAGGACTTCACCGAGGGGCCCGAGGCCTACGACGTCATCTTCGACGTGGTCCGCGGCACCTTGTCCGCTCGCATGGTGAGGCGGCTGACCGAGAACGGATGCCTGCTCATGGCCAATCCGGGCTTCCTGCAGATCGTTCGCGCCAGGTGGGCGTCGAGGGGGAGCAGGAAGCGCGTGTCGTTTGCGGCATCGGGCGTGACGAACGAGGACCTGGCCCACCTGCGAGCCCTGATCGAAGCGGGACGGCTCCGCCCGGTCATCGACCGGCGCTTCCCGCTCGAGCAGACGGCCGAGGCGCACGCGGTACGCCGAGACCGGCCAGAAGCTGGGGAACGTCGTCGTCGTCGTCGCATAGTCGCGGCCGCGATCGCAGCCTCCCCGCGTAGGCGGCGAGGACATCCGTCTGGCGCTGCGTTCGCCCGCGGCGAGAGGGCGCCCGCGCAGGTACCCGTCTCTCACCCAGGCCCGACCACCCGGCAGGGCAGCGCCCACCCTGCCGGGGCAACAAGGTCGGTTCTGGCGGCCCGTCTCTTCTCGCCCCGACCAGTTCTCCGAGAAGCCTCAAGCCGGACCCTGCGGACCGGCTTCCTGTCGCCCGCCGCACGGACGCCGCTGCCGCGATCAGTACTCGCCCTTGATCCGCGCCGCGCCTGATGCCGCCACTGGGGCGCTCAGGGATGAGGTCGGTTCCGCGGGGTCAACTCCTCTTGGCCCGACGACCTCATCGGTCTTGGCCGCTGCAGCCTGGGTCCGCTCGACCGTACACAACTGCCTTGACCCGGAACGTGGCGGAGGAGCAACGTCTTCCCATCGGACCGGCCCGCGAGAAGAGGCGGAAGAGACCCAGCACACCAGCCGCTGGCGCGAGGAGCGGACCGGGGGCTCATGGCGCGCCCGACAGGAGTCGACGGTGCGATGTCGTTTGCCGGACCCAGAAGGAGCTCGCTGAGGTAGAGCGTAAAACTCCACCCGTTTCGCTCGGGGTCCCACTCGGGCGGCCACAACGCTCAGGCGGTCGGGCGTGGATAGGGCGTCGGCGTTCAGGTCGACGCTCCACCCCGTGCACGTCCCGCTCGCCGGGCGCATCGCGTCTGGTCGCCGGGGACCTCGTGTTCGATGCCATTATCCGTGGCGTCCACCCGCGCAACGCCGCTAGGAGATCTTGCGCCGGTAGGTGCGCATGGCGAAGAAATAGGCGACAACGAGGATGCCGATGCACCACGCGAGGGCGATCCAGATGTCGCTGCCGAGCGGCTGCGCTGTGAACAGGCTGCGGATCGCGTTGACGATCGAGGTCACGGGCTGGTTCTCGGCGAAGACGCGGACCGGTCCGGGCATGGTGTCGGTGGGCACGAATGCCGAGCTGACGAACGGCAGGAAGATCAGCGGATAGGCGAACGCCCCCGCGCCTTCCCCCGACGTTGCAGCGAGGCCGGCGATCACGGCGAGCCACGTCAAGGCCAGGGTGAACAGGGCCAGGATTCCGGCGACCGCGAGCCATGCCTCCACTCCCGCAGGCGAGCGGAAGCCCATGAGGACGGCAACGATCAGCACGACGCCAAGCGAGACGAGATTGGCGACCAGCGAGGTCAGCACGTGCGCCCAGAGCATGGACGAGCGTGCGATCGGCATGGACTGGGATCGCTCGAACATGCCGCTCTGCATGTCCAGGAAGAGCCGGAGTGCCGTGTAGGCGACGCCCGACGCGATCGTGACCAGCAGGATTCCGGGCAGCTGGTAGCTCACGTACGAATCCGAGCCCGTCTTGATCGCGCCGCCGAGCACGTAGACGAACAGCAGCATCATGGCGATCGGCGTGATCGTGGTTGTGATGATGGTGTCCGAGCTGCGCGTGATGTGGCGCAGCGACCGTCCGGTGAGGACGGCGGTGTCTCCGAAGAAGTGCGTGGTCATCGTCGTCCCCTACCTGCTCTCGGCGTTGTCGCCGTCGGCGGCGTCGCCACGGCCCTGACCGCGGTCGCCGACGACGGCGAAGAAGATGTCCTCGAGGGTCGGCTGCTTCTCGACGTACTCGACCTTGGCGAGTGGCTGCAGCTGCTTCAGCTCGGCGAGCGTGCCGTTCACGATGATCCGACCGTCATGGAGGATCGCGATCTGGTCGGCGAGGTGTTCGGCCTCCTCGAGTTGCTGCGTCGTGAGCAGCACGGTCGTGCCGCGGCCCGCGAGTTCCTTGACGGTCTGCCACACCTCGATTCGCGCCTGGGGGTCGAGTCCGGTCGTGGGCTCGTCAAGGAAGATGACCGGCGGATTCCCGATCAGGCTCATCGCGATGTCGAGTCGGCGACGCATGCCGCCCGAATACGTCGACACCCTTCGCGCGGCTGCGTCGCGCAGCCCGAAGCGCTCGAGCATGTCATCCGCGATCCTGCCCGGGTGCTTGAGGTGCCGCAGCCGGGCGATCAGCACGAGGTTCTCCCGCCCGCTGAGGATCTCGTCGACGGCCGCGAACTGCCCGGTGAGACTGATCGATCCCCGCACGTCCGGCGCCTGCGCGGCGACATCGAAGCCGTTGACGATGGCGGTCCCGGCGTCGGCCTTGAGCAGCGTGGACAGGATCTTCACCACCGTGGTCTTGCCCGCCCCGTTCGAGCCGAGCAGGGCGAAGATGCTGCCCCGCGCCACGTCGAAGTCGACGCCGCGCAACACGTGCAGCTCCTTGTACGACTTTGCCAGGCCCCGCACATGGACTGCGGGCCCTGGGATCTGCGTGGTTGTCATGGGTTCTCCTTCTCGCCGGGTGCACGACGGATCGCAGGACCGGCTCGGAGGGGTTGCGCCCAGTTGGCCAATCCAATCGGTTATCACCGTACGCATACGGCGTACACGTGCTCCGCAGTCTAGGTATGCGCCGTATACTTGTCAAGCGATGAAGCAGAACCCCGTCGAGCACACGCCGTTAGCCGGACGCCCCGCCCTCACGCGCCAGGCTGTCGTGGCTCGTGCGCTTGAGATCGGCACCGCCGAGGGTCTCGAGGCGGTCAGCCTGCGTCGCCTGGCGCAGGAGCTCGGCGTCACGCCGATGGCCCTGTACCGCCACGTGCGCGACAAGCAGGACCTCATCAACGCCATGACGGAGGTCGTCCTCGAAGAGATCGATCCCACTGGCGGTGTCGGACCGGACATGCCCTGGACCGAGGGGCTGCGCCTGGTGATCGACAACTACAAGGACCAGCTCGACGCCCGTCCGCTTGCCCTGCCCCTCAGCATCGCCTACACCGGCGATGGGCCCCCGTCCTTCTGGCGGGTGCTCGAGCAGCTCCTGGGGATCCTGCTTGGCGCGGGCTTTGCGCGGCGCGAGGCGATCGTCCTGATCCGCATGATCTCCAACCTCCTCGCCGGCTACCTGCTGCTCCTCCAGCAGGGCACGCCCTCGGACGCCCCGCCGCTCGACGCCCACCAGATGGACCTGGTGCGCCGACGCTTCGCGCTCGGCCAGATGAGCCTGCCCCGCGACGAGTTCCCGAACCTGGTCGAAAGCGCGGAGGACACGGCTGAGGTCTGGCTGACCGATCCGAACGACTGGTGGCGGAACACGGTGGACCTGATCACGTTCGGCCTGGAGCGGATGCTCGAGCGCAGCCTCGAAGGTTCGCGGCCGCAGCGGAGCCCGCAGCCGCGCGTCGTCGTGGGGCGCTCCACCGACGAGGCCGGTGCGGCGGACCTCACGGCTGATCCGGGAGGGGACGAGCGCTGAGCGGGCCGATGTCGGAACCGCCGAAGCCCCTCGACCGCTCCCGAGAGCGGGCGCAGATGGTCACGCAGCATCTGCGGGAACGGGGGATCGCTGACAAGCGCGTCCTGGCGGCGTTCGGCCAGATTCCGCGCGAGGCCTTCATCGATCCCTCGCTGGCCGCATCCGCCTATGCGGACCTGCCCCTCCCCATCGGCCTGGGCCAGACGATCTCGCAGCCCTTCGTCGTTGCGCTGATGGTCCAGGCGCTCGGCGTCCACGAGCACGACCGAGCCCTCGAGGTCGGCGCCGGCTCCGGGTACGCCGCGGCGATCCTCTCGCGCATCGCGCGCCACGTGGTTGCGGTCGAGCGGCACGGGCAGCTGGCCGAGCAGGCGCGCGACCGCCTCGCGGCGCTCGGCTTCGACAACGTCGACGTCCACAACGGTGATGGGACCCTCGGCTGGCCGGCTGCGGCCCCGTTCGACGCCATCCTCGTGTCGGCTGGCGGTGGCCAGGTCCCGCCCGCGCTCACGGAGCAGCTCGCCGTTGGCGGCCGCCTCGTGATCCCCGTTGGCGGGCCGGAGCACCAGGAGCTGCTGCGGATCGTGCGGAGGGCGGACGGGGCATTCGAGCAGGAGCGGCTCGGGGCCGTGTCGTTCGTGCCGCTGGTGGGCCAGGAGCCGGGGCCGAGGGGCCCTTAACGCCCGAAGCGGCCCCCGAAAGGGCCGCTCCGGTAGCTGTCCCGGTGAAGGTGTCCGCCAAGGCGGACCTTCTGCCACGCTCCGTGATCATCTATCGCGTCGGCTTAACCGACTACCCTAACCCAACCTACCCATGATCACGATGCTGGGGCAGCGCTCGCTGACTGACAGCGATCCATATCCTAGCGATCTACTTTGGATTAGGGAAGGGATTTTCCATTCCCTTCGGTAAAAAAGCCTTAACCGATACCCACCTGCAACGTTGCGACGGGGGCCGTCCGGGACTCGTCGCCAAGCGTGATGAGCCCATCGCCAGCGGCGCGAGCCGCGATCAGGCCTCGTCCTGGATCGTCACCGAGGTCATCGCGACCGGGCTGTCGGGCAGGTCGCGCGGGCTGCGCGGCGCCCCGGCGATCTGGTCCACCACCTCGATCCCCTTGGTCACCTGGCCGAAGATCGTGTAGTTCTTCGGCAGCGCGTAATCGGCGTGCATGATGAAGAACTGCGAGCCGTTGGTGTTGGGCCCGGCATTCGCCATCGCCAGCGTGCCCCGGACGTAGCTGCCCTTGAAGGGCTCGTCCTCGAACCGATAGCCAGGTCCGCCGGTACCGACGCGGCCCTTGTCCAGCGACGACTTCTTGCCGAACTGGCCGTCGCCGCCCTGGATCATGAAGCCCGGGATGACGCGGTGGAAGATGACGTCGTCGAAGAAGCCGTCCTTGGCGAGCTTCACGAAGTTCGCGGACGCCTTCGGGGCGCTCTCGGTGAACAGGTCCACCTCGATGTCGCCGAGTTCGGTGGCGATGACGGCACGGGTCATGCGGTTCTCCTTTGGCGCGTTGCTGGCGGAAGCCCTTGCTAGGGGTTGCTGACGGTGACCGAGTCCATGGCGACTGGATTGACCGCCGTGTTGGCGTCGCCGCCCGAGTTGGGCATGGAGGCGATGGCGTCCACCACGTCCATACCCGCCGTGACGTGGCCGAAGACCTGGTAGGTGGGCGACAGGCTGATGTCGGCGAGGACGATGAAGAACTGCGAGTTGGCGCTGTTGGGCGCCTGCGTCTTGGCCATCGCCACCGTGCCACGGGTGTACGCGCTGGTGACCGGCTCGTCCTGGATGGTGTAGGCCGGGCCGCCCGTCCCGATGTTCGTCATGTCCAGGTTCGGCTCTCGGCCGAAGGTGCCGTCGCCGCCCTGGATCACGAAGCCGGGCACGAGCCGGTGGAACACGACGCCGGTGTAGTAGCCGCACTGCGCGAGCGCGACGAAGTTGCCGGCGGCGATGGGCGACAGGGCGCCCTCGACCTTGATGGCGATGGTGCCCTTCGACGTCTTGATGGTGACGAGCTTCGCGTCCGAGGCCGACATGGCCGCGGGCTGGCTGGTGGGGCAGCTCGAGAGGTCGGGCGCGGCGGCCGATGCCGCCGACGAGCCGGAGGGGGCCGAAGCGCCGCTCGAGGGCAGGGCAGCCGCGGCGCTGCCGGGGGCGGTTGATGAGCTGGCGTACGAATAGGCCGACGGGTTGGGGGTCACGGCGGCGCCGGTGCAGGCGGCGACGAACAGGGCGCACGCCAGCAGGGCGGCCGTTCGGTGGAAGCGCATCAGGTCGTTCGGTCCTAGTGGTGGTTGGGGATCGGCCCGCTGGGCGCGCAGTCGGCCCGGGCGGTGGGAGCCGATCCTAGCGCGATCCCCGGATCCGGGCATCGTCAGGCGCCGCCGCGGTGCGGATGATGAGCAGAATCGAGGCTCAACGGTCGCAGCGTGCATTGAGCCGACCGGACCGGGGTTCGTGTGTTGCGTGCGCCCAGCCGAGGTGCAACAAGTCGAGCCGAGACCGGGCGACCCAGCCCATCGTGCGCCCGTAGACCCTCGATTCTGCTCGTCGGACCGTGAGGCCGGCCGCCCGTCGGGCCGTGAGCGCCGGCCCGCTCGTCAGGCCGGGAGCGTCGGCCCCTCGTCAGGCCGGGAGCGTCGGCCGCCCGTCAGGCGGTGAGCGCCCGACCCTCGTCAGGCGGTGAGCGCCCGACCCTCGTCAGGCCGCCGCCTCGAGGGCGCGCGGCAGCTCGATCGCCCCGGTGAGCAGCGGCTCGCCCAGGATCAGCCCGCCCACCCCGGCATCGCGGAGGCGGCGGATGCCGTCCAGGTCCGACGCGCCGCCGGCCACGAGCACGTCGAGGTCGCCGCGGCGGATGAGCGACGCCAGGAGCCCCGCATCGGGGGCGGAGCCGCCGTGGCTGAGGACGATCCGGTGGACGCCTGCTGCGGCCAGCTCATCGACCAGCGCCAGCAGCGTGGGCGGGACCGACCGCCGCCACGGGAACGCCGCCAGCCGGTCGGGCCGCGGATCGAGCCCCACGGCCAGCCAGTCGCCCGCCACCTCGACGCACCCGAGGAGCGCCTCGGGCCGCTCGACGATCGCGGTGGACAGCACGACGCGCGTGGCGCCGGCCGCGAACGCGAGCCGCACGTGGTCGGGCTCCTCGAGGCCGCCTGCGACCTGGAGCGGGACGGCCACCCGCGCGGCCACCGCGCCCACGGCGTCGAGGTTCACCGGCTGCCCGCGGCGCGCGCCATCGAAGTCCACGAGGTGGATCAGCCGGGCGCCCTGCCCCACGAGCTGCTCGGCGATGCGGTCTGGCCGGTCCGTCGGCGACCCGATCCCGGCCGACGCGCCGGGCCAGTACACCAGGCGCGACCGTCCGCCCACGACGTCGATCGCCGGGTACAGCTCCACGGGCTATCGCTCGTCGCGGAGCAGTCGCCGGTGGAAGCTGATGGGCAGCGATCCGTTGCGCAGCAGCGTGTCGTGGAACGCCTTGAGCGAGAAGGCCGGCCCGAGGCGCCGACGCTCCTCCTCGCGCAGCCCCAGGATCAGCACCTTGCCCAGCAGGTAGCTCAGCTGGTAGCCGGGCGTGTAGGTGTAGCGGCGGACCTCGGCGCGGGCGTTGGCGGTCTCGAACGCCGTGTGCTCGATCATGAAGTCGGTCGCCTCGTCCTCGGTGAGCTCGCCGCGGTGCATCCGGATGTCCAGGATGATCCGGCAGGACCGCCAGATGGCATCGGTGTACATCGCGGTCCGGAACTCGGGGCCGGCGTCGAAGCCCTCCTCGCGCATCATCTGCTCGGAGTACATCCCCCAGCCCTCGACGAACTCGGGCGCGTCGGTGAGCATCCGCGTCACGCTCGGGTGCTGGTTCGCCACGTGGAGCTGGAGATGGTGGCCGGGGTACGCCTCGTGGACGCTGGTGTTCGAGATCGACGCCCAGTAGTGCTCGCGCATCGCGTTGGGGTCGTTGTCCACCGCCGGGGTGACCACGTACAGGCCGCGCTGGTCGGCGTCGAAGCGCGCGGGCTGGAAGTACGCCGCGAACGGCATGACGCTGCGCAGGTACTCGGGCGTCGGGATGACCTCGATCACCTCGTCGTCGGGGACCGTGACGAGGTCGTGCTCGACGAGGTGGGCGCGGGCGCGCCGCATGGCATCGCGGTAGCCCTCGAGCGCGCCCTCGAACGTCTCGGGGTGGTTGGTCTTGAGGCGCTCGATGACCGTCGCCTCGTCCGCGTCGGGGTCCACCTCGAGCGCAGCGGCCCGCCTGCCGTCGTGGTTGCGCCGGAGCTGGTCCTCGCCGATCGCGAGGATCGCGTCCGCGTCGAGGTCGCCGAAGGCGCGCAGCCGGACGAGCTCGTTGTAGCGCTCCGGGCCCAGCGGCCAGTTGTCGTCAGCGCGGGCGAGCCCGTCGCGCAGCCAGCCTGACCAGGATTCGAGGGCAGATTGGGCACCGGCGATCGCGCGCTCGAGCCGGGTGGCGGCCGCGGCCGTGAGGGCGCCCTGCCCCGCGGCTCGGACCTCGGCGAACAGGTAGGGCAGGTCCTCGACGTTGCGCAGGTCGGTGTCGAGCCACGTGGCCACGGGGGTGCCGGCGGCGCGCGTCCGCGACGCCTCGAGGTAGGCGGGCACCGCCTCGAGCCGGTCGGCGATCCGCTCCAGCCGCTCCTCGAGCGGGGCCGCGCCCCGGGCGAACAGCAGGAAGATCGCGTCGCCGATGTCGCCCGCGCCCGTCGGCCGGCGCTCCCAGGTGCGCACCTCGTCGAGGTCGAACAGGCCCAGGCGGACGTTGTGGAGCTCGAGGTCGCGCTCGAAGCGGGCGGCCGTCGAGAGGCCGGCGGGGTCCAGCGTTTCAACCTCGGCCAGGTGCGCCCGCTCGGCGGCGATCTGGCCCTCGATGGCGTCTCGGGACGCGTCGCCCAGGCGCGAATCCTCACCGTGGACGCCGAAGGAGCTCGCGAGGATCGGGTTGTCGTGGAACAGGCGCCGGGCCCGGGCCTCCGCGAGGTCGTAGAGGCGCTCGTCGAGCGGTCCAGCGTGGGGCGCGGGCGCCGGTCGCGGCAGAATGAGCCCCCGGTTCGGTTCGGTCATGGAATCCCTTCCCTGGCGCGTCGTCAGGCCGTCGCGCGCAGCGCATCCTCGACGACGCCGACCACCCGATCGACGTCCCCTGCCTCAACCCCGTAGTGCGTCACCGCGCGGATCGACCCGCCGGCGTAGGGGACCATCAGCACGCCACGCGCCTCGAGGGCCTCCAGGAACGCCGCCCGGTCTCGGTCCGCACGGAACAGGACGAAGTTGGTCACGGCCCGGCTCGGGTCGAGCGGCCCGTCGCCGGCCTGTCCGAGGCCGCCTGGCGAACGAATCCCGTCGAGTTGCGCGAGGCCGTCCGCGAGGCGCCGCGCAGTGGCGTGGTCCTCGGCGAGGCGGGCGATCATGCCGTCGGGGCCATCGCTCAGCGCCAGGAGGCCCGCCGCCGCCAGGACGCCCACCTGGCGCATGCCGCCGCCGAGCAGCTTGCGGGCGCGCCGCGCGCGGGCGACAAACGCCGCGTCGCCCACGACAACCGAGCCGATCGGCGCGGCGAGGCCCTTCGAGAGGCAGAACGTGACGCTGTCCGCGGGGGCCGCGAGCTCGGGCGCGGTCGTGCCCAGCGCGACGACGGCGTTCCAGAAGCGCGCCCCGTCGAGGTGGAGCGGGACGCCTCGGTCGTGGGCGATCCGCGCCACCTCGCGCTCGTACTCGACCGACAGCGGGCGGCCGCCGGTGTGCGCGTGCGTGTTCTCGAGGACGACCAGACCGGTCAGCGGCTCGTGGAGGTCGGTGGGGTCGCGGAAGGCGTCGGCGATGGCCTGCGGGTCGAGCGTGCCGTCGAGGCGCTCCGGGATCGGCCGGATCGTGGCGCCCACGACCACCGCGTGGCCGCCAGCCTCGTCCATGACCGTGTGCGTCGAGGCGCCCGCGATCGCCTCGTGGCCGCGCGGCAGGTGCGCCATCAGCGAGACAAGGTTGCCCATGGTGCCGCTCGCGACGAACAGTCCGGCCTCCTTGCCCAGCAGTTCGGCGGCGCGCGCCTCGAGGGCGTTGACGGTCGGGTCGTCGCTGAACACGTCGTCGCCGACCTTCGCCTCGGCCATTGCGCGGCGCATCGCGGGCGTCGGGTGGGTGACGGTGTCGGAGCGCAGGTCGATCGTGCTGGGCATGGCCAGCCGAGCATATCGCGGCCCGCCTGCCGGGGTCGCGGGGCGAACAGCCGCCAACCGACCGGCGAGTCGCCGCAGACTCGAATGACGCGTTGCCCGGCGCGGGCCGTGCACGAATGCCGACCCTGGACTCGCCTGGCACGCTCACTGGGCAGCGGATTCAGTCGGAGGTGACTCGGGCGATGCGGGGGAGGGACTCGGACGCGACTCGGGCGGTGCGGGGGAGGGACTCGGCGGCGATGCGGTCGCGCCCCGCGGGAGGTGGCCGGGCGAGCGGCCGATGCGCCCGCGCGGCGGGTTCGCGCGGCTGGCGGCCTTGGCGGGTCGCCTGATATGATCCGCCACCGGCCGAGGACCCGTGGTGTAGCGGCCCAACATGCCAGCCTGTCACGCTGGAGATCGCCGGTTCGAATCCGGTCGGGTCCGCCATCTCTCGCATCCACTCGCGCCCCGTCCGCCCGCCCGGACGGGGCGCTGCTTTTCCGCGACAACGCCACCGGCCCGGGTGGAGTGCGCGATCCCGACAGGCTCAACCCTCGCCACGCAGCGTAGGCTGGCGCCATGAGCGTGCGAGACCGCGACTACGATCCCCGGACGTCCGACCCGCGCATCGGGGCCTACCTGGCCAACGGCTCGGCGCCAGCGCCCGGCTCCCCCTCGTCGCCTGCCGGGTTCGGGGTCCCGGGGCCCGACCGTCGGCGGACAGGTTCGGGCGGCAAGCTTGTGGCGGGCGTGGCGGCGGCGGTCGTCGTGGTCCTTGTGGCGATCGGTGTCTCGGGCTCGCTACATCTCGGGTCCGCGACCTCCCCGACTGGCTCGGCCAGCGACCCTTCCGCCTCCGGCCTCATCTCCAGCTCGGCGGACGCTTCGCCCGCCGCCGCGGCCTCGCCCGATGCGTCCGGCGGCGCCTCGGCCGGCGCCTCGGCATCGACGCCCTCGGTCATGGCCGACGTCGCCATCGTCCCCGTCACCTCGTTCCGGACGGGCAAGACGGCGACCAGAGCCGCAGACGTCAGCGGGATGGCGTCGGGCGCCTCGCCCTTCGCATCGCTCGTGCTCGTCAAGGCGGACGCGACGGCCGAGATGGCGGCGCTGGGCGTCAGCGCGAGCGCGCTCGGCAGCCACCTCGTCACGGTCGCCTCCGCCGACGCCGCGATGACGAGCCTCGCCAAGCACCCGACCTGGCTGGGCTTCCTCCGCGCCGACCAGGTCGGGCCGAGCGTGCGGGCGCTCGCCTGGGGCGCAGCTTCGCTGTTCGGCGAGACGCGGGTGGCGTCGCTGGCTGCCTGGCCGCTCCACGCGAAGCTGCCCGTGGCGTCGGGCAACGTCGCCTACGACCCGGCCGGCGCCTGGACGCTCTACGCGGCCGGCGACCTGGGGCTCGACCGCGGGGCCGCCCTGGCCATCAAGAACCACGGCAACAACCCCAACTACCTGTACGACGGGGGCACCGTGACGATCACGGGCCACTGCAAGGACTGCTCGCAGTTCGGCTGGGACCTCCCGTACACCCAGCGGACCGGCCATGCAGGCGCCGTCCGGTCGCTGATCAAGGGAGCCGACTTCGCCATCGCCAACATGGAGGAGGTGGCCGTCAAGAACTTCACCTTCCACCCGCACGGGACGGTCTTCACCGGCAACCCGGCCTACCTCGCAGGGGTCCGCGACGCCGGGTTTGACTGGGTCTCGATGGGCAACAACCACGTCGGCGACTTCGGCTCAGCCGGCGTGCTCCAGTCGATGCAGTACCTGACGCAGTACGGGCTGCTCCACGGCGGCGCGGGCGCGAACACGACGGCGGCGCACAAGCCGACGATCGTCACCGTCAAGGGCGTCAAGATCGCGCTGCTGTCCTACGACACCATCGCCCCGGTCTACAACGCGACGACCACGAAGGCGGGCTCCGCCCGCATGACGAACGCCTGGCTCAAGCACGACATCAAGGCCGCCCGGGCAGCCGGCGCGCAAGTGGTGATCGTGTGGCCGCACTGGGGCGTCGAGTACACCGCCGGGCCCACGCAGACCCAGCAGACGCTCGCCCACGACGCCATCGACGCGGGCGCGGACCTGGTCATCGGCAACCACCCGCACTGGGCGCAGGCCATGGAGGTGTACAAGGGCCACCCGATCTGGTACGCGCTGGGCAACTTCACCTTCGACCAGACCTGGTCCGAGCCGACGATGGAGGGGATCAGCCTCGAGTTCACGTTCTCGGGCTCGCGGCTCCTGCAGGTGTGGCTCCACCCGCACCTCGTGCTCGACTGGGCGCAGCCCAACTTCATGGACCCGGCGGGGTCGGGCAAGGTGGTGCTGAACCAGATCTTCAAGGCGTCGAAGAACTTGCCCTGGTAGGCGTCCCAGCAGATTCCCGACGCTTCTTGCCACATCGTCAAAGCTCGACTGCTCGGCGCACCCGGCCGCGCCAATGCGCATCGAAACCGCCGTTTCGGGCTCCGATCGCAGTCAGGCAGTCATGGATTCGGCCTGTGGCGGGGAATTGCCTGCGAGGACGTGATCCGCGACGACGAGTCGTCGAGCTTTGACTACGTGACAATTCCTGCGACGGGGAGGGGACCTGGCCTCAGCCCCAGCCGTACGGTCCCGGCTCGACGCCCTCGAGGCCCTCGAACAGGTCGGTCTCGTGCCCCGGCGCCGCGACGCGCGACGCGCGTCGGACGTACGCCTCCTTCGACCAGAAGTCGCGCCACGCGTCGCGGCCGAACCGCACGAACGGGTTCTGGTCGCTGATCTGCGTGACGTGGGCCTGCATCGCGTTCCAGCGGTCGTCGATGACCGCGCTGATGTCCACCCAGGCGGTGATCGTCTCGTCGGGGACGAGCATCTTGGCCATGTAGCCCTCGTACTCGGCCATCTGCTCCGGCGTGGCGTTCTCGGGCGGCGACCAGAACGACCGCTCGCCGATCTCCTCGAGCTTCGCCTGGAGCGCCAGCCGCACCGAGCGCGGGATCGCCTGCTCGTACAGCTTGGCGGGCGTCCAGGGGGCGAGCCCGCCCTCGGCCTCGGGCGCCCCCGTGCCGCCGTGCTCGGGCCCCAGCTGCTCCGGGTACCAGGCCTTGTCGCCCGCACGATCGAATGCGCCCACCGCCACCACGTGGGTGCGGATGTGGTCGGGGTGCCCGTACCCGCCGAAGTCGTTGTAGGTGGTCATCACGTCGGGCTTGAAGCGACGAACCATCCAGGTCATCCGGCCGATGGCCTCGTCGACGTCGGCCTGCCAGAAGGTGCGCGGGTCGCGATTGCCGGCGCGGCCCATCATGTCCGAGTCGCGGTAGCCCAGGTTGTCCCACTCGGTGACGCCCAGCGCCGCCATCGCCCGCTCGAGCTCGACGGCCCGGATCTCGCCCAGTCGGCGGTGGTTGTCGGGCGTGTCCATCTCGGGGACCACGATCTCGCCCTGCTCGCCGCGCGTGCACGTGACGAGGACGACGCGACGGCCGGCCCGGACCGCCATCGCCATCGTGCCGCCCGTGCCGATCGTCTCGTCGTCGGGGTGGGCGTGGGTGGTCATGAGCGTGAGGCGGCGGGCACCCGCCGGGGACGTCGGATCGGTCATGCAGGGCATCCTAGCGCCCGGCGCTACGATCCGCCGATGAGCGTTCCCGACGAGCCGTCCGTCCCCGTCACACCTGCGCTGGCCGCCCTGCGCGACGCCGGCGTCCCGTTCCGCGTCGTCCGCACCGAGATCGCCCGCTCCCCCGAGGAGAGCGCAGCGCTCCAGGGGATCCCGCTCGGATCGCTCCTGCGCTCGATCCTCGTCCGTCGCGGCGCCGACGACTACCTCTTCGTGCTCGTCCCCGGCGGTCGTCGATTCGATTGGCCGAAGCTGCGCGAGCACCTGGGCACGAAGCGCCTGAGCCTCCCCGATGCCGACGCGGCGAAGGCGGAAACCGGATACGAGCGCGGCGCGATCACGCCGTTCGGCGCGCGGCGGCCATGGCCGGTCATCGCGGACGCGTCGATCACGGAGCTCGAGCGGGTTGCGATCGGTGGTGGCGCGCGGGGCGTCAACGTGCACCTTGCGCCTCGGGACCTCATCGCGGCGCTTGGCGCCGAGGTGGTGGACATCACGGTGTTCGAGGCGCTCCCTTAGGCGTCAAGCTGGAGCGGGTCCAGCTCAGCCTTCTCCGCCTCTGCGCGCCCCCGGGTGCGCTTCTCGCCGTCTCCGACGTCCGACGTCCGACGCGCCCCCGGGCCTGCCGCGCGCGGTCCCGCGGTGCCGTCCACGCCCGCGCCCCGGGCTTGTGGCCAGCGGTTCTACGGTGTCGTCCAAGCACCCCTCGACCGGCAACTGCATGATCGGTGCGCTCGGAGCCTCGTGAGGCCGACGGCAGCGCACACTCCTTGCGGCAGCCGAACAAAATGTGCAGGGCGTGCACGGTAGGACCGCTCGCTGCAAGCGCTCACGGCGCGCGACACGGGAGCTCGGCCCGAGGGCGCAGGTGGCGCGCGACGCGGGACGAAGGCGGGCGAACGCGGCGCCGTCCGAGGACGACGCGGCCCCGTGAACCGACGGCCGGCCGTCAGCCCAGACCGACGTACGCCTCCTCGTGGTGCAGCGCGAAGTCCAGGCCGTCGGCCTCGTCCGCATCGGACACCCGGACCGGCGTCACCCGGTTGATCAGCCACAGCATCCCGAACGTGAACGCGAACGCCCACACTGACGAGATCGCGACCGCCACCAGTTGCTTGCCCAGGAACCCCGCATCGCCCGCCAGCAGGCCGTTGACGCCGGCGGGGTTGAACGCCGTGGTTGCGAACACGCCAAGCAGCACCACGCCGAGGAAGCCACCCACGCCGTGGACGCCCCAGACGTCGAGCGCATCGTCCCAGCCGAGATGGTTCTTGAGCGCCACGGCGCCATAGCAGACCAAGCCCGCGATGATGCCGATGAGCGCCGCGGCCGCGGGCGACACGTAGCCGGCGGCCGGGGTGATCGTCGCGAGGCCCGCAACCGCGCCGGTGAGCAGGCCCAGGAAGCTCGGCCGCTTCTCGGTGATCCACGCCACCGCCAGCCACGCGACTGCGGCGAACGAGGCGGCGACATCGGTGTTGACGAAGGCGACGGCCGTCGTGGCGTCGACCCTGAATTCGCTGCCCGCGTTGAAGCCGTACCAACCGAACCACAGCAGGCCGGTGCCCAGGGCAACGAGCGGGATGCTGTGGGGGCCCTTGTCCGCCGAGTGGCGCTTCCCGACGTAGAGGACCGAGGCGAGGGCGGCGAGGCCCGCGATGTTGTGGACGACGATGCCGCCCGCGAAGTCCAGCACGCCCCACTTCGCCAGCACGCCGCCGCCCCACACCATGTGCACGAACGGGAAGTAGACGAACAGCAGCCACGCCGTCAGGAACGCAATGTACGCCTTGAAGGTGACCCGGTTGGCGAACGCGCCCGTGATCAGCGCCGGCGTGATGATGGCGAACATCATCTGGTAGGCGAAGAAGACGAGCTCCGGGATCGAGGAGTTGAGCGGGGACGGGCTGGTGAGCGTGACGCCGTTGAGGAACGCCTTGTCGAGGTTGCCGATGATCCCGCCCACGTCGCCCGAGAAGCAGAGCGAGTAGCCGACCGCGAACCAGATCACCGTCGTCCAGCCCATGGAGACGAAGCTCTGGATCATGATCGCCAGCACGTTCTTCCGGCCCACCAGGCCGCCGTAGAAGAACGCCAGCCCGGGCGTCATGAGCATCACCAGGCTGGTGCACAGCAGCATGAAGCCGGTGTTTCCTGTGTCGAGCCCTTGCATCGGGTTCCTCCGCCCCGAGTCGAACGCCGCGATCCCGGGACCAGCAGTCAACGGCGGTGATGCGGCAACTGCATCCCGCCACAAGTTGCGATTGGGATACGCCCGGGCACGGCGCTGGGGCGAGTGCCCTTTGGCTCAGCGAGGGGAGGGCCGAGTGCGCTGTCCTCTGCTCTGAGACGCAGTCGCCGCGTCCGGTTCCCTGCGCCCGCGGCTGGCGTGCCGGGCGGGTCACGGGTCTGCGGGGCGGCGCGCCTCGCTACCATCGTGCCCATGGCCGACCCCGCCGATCCCGCCGACGCGTCAACATCTGCCGCCCTCCGCCCAGGCCCGCTCGCGGGGATCCGCGTCACGGACTGCTCGGCGGTGCTCGCGGGCCCGTACTGCACGATGCTCCTCGCGGACCTCGGCGCGGAGGTCATCAAGGTCGAGCCCCCCGAGGGCGACGCGACGCGGGGCTGGGGACCACCGTGGGTGGGCAGCGAGGAGGCGGGCACGCGCACCGCCGCCTACTACCTCGCGGTCAACCGCAACAAGCGCTCGATCCGGCTGGACCTGAAGCAGCCAGCCGGCCGCGAGGTCCTGACGCGGCTCCTTCGGACCAGCGACGTCTTCGTCGAGAACTTCCGTGTCGGCGGTCTGTCAAGGCTCGGCTTCGGCGATGAGGTGCTCCGGGAGCTCAACCCGGACCTCGTCCACCTGGCCATCAGCGGCTTCGGCACGGACGGCCCGGACGCGCAGAAGCCGGGCTATGACTTCGTGATCCAGGCGACGGCGGGCCTGATGTCGATCACGGGCGCCCCCGACGCCGAGGGCGGCAGCGCGACGAAGGTGGGGGTCGCGATCAGCGACGTCGTCACCGGGCTGTTCGCCGCGGTCAGCATCCTCGCCGGGCTCCTCGGCCGTGCGCGCGAGACGGCTCCCGGCCAGCGGATCGACGTGTCGCTGCTGGAGTCAACCCTGGCGGTGCTCGTCAACCAGGCGCAGAACGCGTTCGTCAGCGGGCGGGCGCCCACGAGGCTCGGCAACGCCCACCCCAACATCGTCCCGTACGAGACGTTCCGGACCGCGGACGGCGAGATCGCCATCGCGGTGGGGTCGGAGCGGCAGTGGCCGAGACTGTGCGCCAGCCTGGGCGTGCCCGAGCTCGTCGGCGACGCGCGTTTCGCCACGAACGGCGCCCGCGTCGTCAACCGCGCCGTGCTCCGGCCGCTCCTCGCGGCGCGCTTCGAGACGAACACCAGCGCGCACTGGCTGGGCGAGATGGACGCGGCCGAGATCCCGGCGGGGCCGATCAACGACGTCGTGGCCGCCTTCGCCCAGCCGCAGGCGCAGGCCCGAGGGATGACCGTCGAGGTGGAGCACCCCGTGCTCGGCGCGCTCAAGCAGGCCGGGATCCCGTTCCGCCTCGCCGCCACGCCGGCAACCATCCGGACCGCGCCGCCGCTGCTCGGCGAGCACACGGCACAGGTCCTCGCCGAGCTCGGCTATGCGCCGGAGGAAATCGAGGCGCTGGCCGCCGCGAACGTGACGTGACGCCGGCGACCACCGGGAACGGGTGACCGCCGGCGCTGAGCAGGGGAGCGCCCTCGTTGGTCCTACTTGCCGCCGCTCGCCTCGAAGACCCCGATCGCCCCGTGGGTCACGAAGTTGAAGGCGTGGGTCACGAAGGTGTACATGCCGTTCTCAGCCGGGCTGAACTCGATGATCGCGGCCTGCGCCGGCGAGAGGTCCACCGCCTGGGCGCCCCAGCCGTCGGCGTTGCCCTTCGCGAGGACCATGCCCTCCTTGATCACCGTGTCGAAGATCGTGCCGACCACGTGGAACGAGCTGTCCTCGTTGGGGCCCGCGTCGAGGACGAAGAGCCGGACGCGGCCGCCGGTCTTGATCGGGATGGGGTTGTCCTTGTACTGGTTGGCGATGCCGTTGAAGACGACGTAGTCGGGGGCGGGCGCGGTCGAGTTGGCCTTCGCGTAGTCGACCGGCTGCCCCGGCTTGCCCAGGTACCACTCGCTCTGGATGAAGGTGAACTCGTTGTCGACCTTGGGCAGGCCGCCCTTCGGCTCCACGATGACCATGCCGTACATGCCGTTGGCGATGTGGAGCAGCGCCGGCTGCGTGCCGCAGTGGTACATCCAGACGCCCGCGTAGTCGGCCTGGAACGTGTAGGTGAACGTGCCGCCGGCCGGGATCTCAACCATCTGGTGGTCCATCGCCGTCTGGCTCGCGTGGAAGTCGATGGAGTGGGACATCGGCGTCTGGTTGGTCAGGTGGACGCGGACGGTATCGCCGAGGTGGACGCGGATGACGGGCCCCGGCACCTCGCCGCCGAACGTCCAGACGTGGACGACCACGCCCGTGGCGACGGTCATGTCCTTCTCGATGATCGGGAGGTCGATGTCGTGGACCGTGCCGGGCAGCACGGCCGGCGCCTTCGGGTCGCGCAGGGTGTAGGCGGCAGCCGCAGCGGCCGGCGCGTCACTCGCCGCTGCCGGGGAGGCGCCGGGCATGACCATGGCATCGGCCGACGCTGCGGGGGAGGCTGCGGGGGAGGCGACCGCGGCGGGGGCGTCGGCGGTCGAGGCGGCCGATGCGGCGGGGGCAGCCGCGACGGCGGCGGGGGCGACGGGGCCGTAGCTCCACTGCGGCGCTGCCGAGACCGACGAACAGCCAACCGTCAGGAACGCGATTGCTGCGAAGGTTGCGAGCAGGCGATACGTGCGGTTCATCATGTTCCCTTCATCAGGGCCCGGCGTGTTGCCCGGGATCCGGTCGCCGGCCTTCCCGCGTCGTCTGGCTGGGCTCGTCCGGCTAGGGATAAACTATCACCAACTTAGTAGATGTTCAGCAGATGACAAGCGACATGATCGACGGGGGCCGCCTGGACGGTTCCAAACCGGGACCGGGCCGACCCCTGGGACCGTCCGGACCATCTGGCTCGGCCTTCCCCGCCGTCCCCTTCGGGCCGTCAGGACCTTCCGGCCCCCCGGGCAGCGCCGGCCCCTCGGGTCCCGCCGGCCCTTCCCGTCCCGGAACACCCGCGTTCACCCCAGGCCCGCGGCGCGCCGACGACCGCCGGATCGCGGTGCTCTCAGTGGTGATCGCCGCCCTCTACCTCGTGGCCGCCGCCGGCGCCGCAGCCGCGGTGGCCGCGGGCGCGCAGGGCCTGCCGTCCGCGGCGTGGCTGCCGCTCCACCTCGCGCTGGCCGGCGGCGCGTCGACGGCAATCGCGGGTGTCATGCCGTTCTTCGTGGCCGCGCTCTCCGCGGGCCGCCCAGCGCCGGCACGGCTCCGGACGGCCGCGGTTGTGATGGTCGCCGGCGGCGCGGCGCTGGTCGTCACCCACGGGCTGGCGCCCGGCTTCGTCCTCGGCCTGCCGCTCTCGGCGATCGGCGGCGTGGTCTACCTGGGCGGCATCGCCGCCACCGCCGCATGCGTGCGCACGTCGGGGCGCGGCGGGCTCATGGCGCGTCGGCCGATCGTGTCGGCCGGCTACCTCCTCGCCCTGGCGAACGTGGGCGTTGGCGCAGCGCTCGGGACGCTGGTCGTGGCGGGCTGGGCGCCGGTGCTGCTCGACCTCGTCCGGGTCAGGGCCGCGCACGCCTGGACCAACCTGATCGGCTTCGTGTCGCTGGTGATCCTCTCCACGCTGCTCCACTTCCTGCCCACCGTGCTCGGGACGCGGATCGTGCCGCGCCGGTCGGCGGCAGTCGCGGTCTTGGGCGTGGCGCTCGGGTCGCCGCTCGTGGTCATCGGCGATCTGACAGGCGTCTTCGCGATCGCCGGGGGAGGGGCGGCCCTCACGCTGGTCGGCATCGCCGGGCTGCTGGCCGAGGCCCGCGCCGTGCGCGCGACGCGCGGCCGATGGACAACCGACGCAGGCTGGCACCTGCTTGCCAGCAGCGGCCTCCTCGCCGGCGTGGGCTGGTTCGCCATCGGCGCGGGCACGGCGTCAGGGCTCGTCCTGGCGAGGGCGCTCGGCCTCGTCGGGGACGACCTCGCATGGCGGTCGCAGCTCGTGGCGGGACCCCTGGCGATCGGCTGGGTGGCGCAGGTCCTGGTGGCGTCGTGGACCCACCTGCTGCCGTCGATCGGCCCGGGCGGGCCCGTCGAGCACGCGGCGCAGCGGGTCATCCTGGGGCGGGCTGCGCGGCCGAGGCTGTTCGCGCTCAACCTCGGGGCGGCGCTGGTCTCGGTGGGCTGGCCGCTGAGCGTCGGGCCGCTGGTGGCGGCCGGGGCGGCGCTCGCGGCGCTCGCCGTGGTTGCGTCAGCCGGCCTGGCCTGGTCGGCGCTCGGGGTGCGGTCGCGGCACTGACGCCCGGGCGCTCGCCGGTCGCCGTCGAGCCGCTGCAGTCTGTGAGTCGCGCCAGACTCACCAGCCCCATGTCTCCGCGTGGCAGCAAGCGCCAAACCCGGGTTTGGCGGGCTGGCCCATGCTCCCGTGGTCCCGACATGAGTCGGACGCGACTCGAGCCGGGCCGGAGGCGGGAACGACCACTCAGCCTCGGTTGCATGAGCGATCGGCTGTGCGGCCGCCGGCGCGGCAATCAGGCGCGCGGGGCCATCCGCTGCGCGAGCTCGGCCAGCGTGGCGGCGTCGAACGTGCGGAGGAGCGCCTCCTGGCCCGCGAAGAACACGCCGTGGACGTCGCAGAAGCCGTCCTTGCCGCAGGGGCCGCCGCGGAGCACGCACGACTGGCGGCGTAAATCGCCCTCCACCGCCTCGATGACCTCGAGCAGCGACACGCTCGCGGGGTCCCTCGCCAGCCGATAGCCGCCGCTCCGCCCCGGGGCGGCCTCGACCAGGCCCGCATGCTGGAGGTCCGCGAGCACCTGGGGCAGGAATCGCACGGGGATGCCCATCGCCTCGGAGATCCGGCGTGCCGAGAGCAGCCCGTTGCCGGCGCCGCGCGTCAGCTCGAGCATGGCCCGGACGGCGTAGTCGCCCCGCTTGGTGAGTTCCAGTCGCATCGGCCCGAGTATGGAGCGGAATCCCGGAGGGCGCGCCGGAGGGCCCCCGGCCGCGCGTGCGCCCGGGGGCTCGGGGCACCCAGCCGGTAGACTTGGCGGATGCCTCGCTACGCATACGGCGGCCAAGCGCTCATCGAGGGTGTGATGATGCGCGGCCGCGACGCCATCGCCGTCGCCCTGCGGCACCCGGACGGCCGGATCGTGTGGGAGGCCGAGCGCCTCGACGCCGGCTTCCACAAGAACCGCGTGTCCCGCTGGCCGTTCGTCCGCGGCCTCGTGATCCTGTACGAGACGCTGGTCGTGGGCACCCGCTGGCTGATGCGCTCCGCCAGCCTCCAGGCGGAGGAGGAGGGCGTCGAGCTGGGGAAGGGGAGCATCGCGCTGATGCTGCTCATCACCGGCGTCCTCGGCGTGGGCCTGTTCTTCCTGCTCCCCCTCGCTGTCGCGACCTTCACGATTGGCGACGGCCACGGCGACCTGGCGAAGTACGCCCTCGAGGGGCTGGTCCGCGTCCTGCTGTTCCTCGGCTATCTGGCGCTGCTCGCCCGCACCCCGGACATCAGCCGCGTCTTCCAGTACCACGGCGCCGAGCACATGACCATCCACGCGCTCGAGCACGGCGACCCGCTCCGGCCCGACGCGATCCGCAAGTACCCCACCGCCCACCCGCGCTGCGGCACCGAGTTCCTTGTGGTCGTGATCATCCTGTCCATCTTCGGGTTCGCCCTGGTGGGCCGGCAGACGCCCCTGGTGACCGTGGCAAGCCGCGTCCTGCTGATCCCGGTCATCGCGTCGGTGGGCTACGAGCTGCTGCGCCTGGGCGCCCGCTACCGCTCGAACCCCATCGTGCGCGTCATCATGTGGCCCGGCATCCTGGTCCAGATGATCACCACCAAGCAGCCCACCGACGAGATGATCGAGGTGGCGATCGTGGCCGTGGAGGAGGCGCTGCGCGCCGATGCCGAGCCCGTCCCGGCCGGCGGCCTCGACCTCCCGCGCGAGCCGATGCCCGCGCCCGGCGCGACGGCGGCGAAGGCCAGGGCGGCGGTCACGACCCTCGCCGACGAGATCGCGATGGCCCCGATCGACCCCCCGGACGCCTGATCGCGCCCGACGACCCGACCTGCCGGCCCAGCCAGAGACGACCCCCATGCCCCCCGAATTCAGCCTCGACGCCAAGCTCGCCGACCTCGCCGCCCAGTACGACGACGTCTCGCGCCAGCTGGGCACGCCCGAGGTCCTGACTGACCCGTCGCAGCTCCGCAGGCTGGGCCGCGAGCTGTCCCGCCTGGAGCCCGTCGTGGCCGCGTACCGCGAGCTGGTCGAGGTCCGGGCGCAGCTCGACGGCGCCCGCCAGATGCGCGACGACGAGGCCGACGAGGAGATGCGCGCGCTCGCGCGCGAGGAGATGGCCGAGCTCGAGGGCCGCGAGACGCAGCTGCTCGAGGACCTCAAGGTCTCGCTCCTGCCCCGGGACCCCAACGACGACCGCAACGTCATCGTCGAGATCCGGGCGGGCGCCGGCGGCGAGGAGGCCGCGCTGTTCGCGGCCGAGCTCCTGCGCATGTACACGCGCTACGCGCAGGAGCACCGGTTCGCCACCGACCTGATGAGCCTCAACGAGACCGGCATCGGCGGCATGAAGGAGGCCATCCTCGAGGTCGCGGGCGACGGCGCGTACAGCCGGCTCAAGTTCGAGGGCGGCGTGCACCGCGTCCAGCGCGTGCCCAGCACCGAGTCGGCCGGGCGCATCCACACCTCCACGGCCACGGTCATCGTCCTGCCGGAGGTCGACGCCATCGAGGTGGAGATCGACGAGGAGCGCGACCTGCGCATCGAGGTCAAGCGCAGCTCCGGCCCTGGCGGGCAGTCGGTCAACACCACTGACTCCGCGGTGCGCATCACGCACCTTCCGTCGGGCCTCGTGGTGGAGATCCAGGACGAGAAGAGCCAGCACAAGAACAAGGCGAAGGCGATGTCGGTCCTCCGCTCGCGCCTCTACGACCTTGAGCTGAGCAAGCAGCGCGAGTCCCAGAGCGCCGAGCGCAAGCTGATGGTCGGGGGCGGCGAGCGGTCCGAGAAGATCCGGACGTACAACTTCCCCGACAACCGGGTCACCGACCATCGCATCGGCTTCACCATCCACAACGTGCCAGCCGTGCTGGAGGGCCAGCTCGACCCGCTGATCGACGCGCTCCAGATGGCCGACCAGGCCGACCGGCTGCACGCGCTCACGGAGTCGACCGAGTAGGGCATGGCCGACTCCGCTACCGTCTCGGCGCTCGTCCGCGACGCGACCGCCCGCCTGACGGCCTCCGGGGCCGGCTCCCCGCGCCTCGACGCCGAGCTGCTCCTCGCCAACGTCCTCCACGTGGACCGCACGGGCGTCATCGCCAACCCCGACGCCCCGGTGGGCCCCGGCGCGCAGGCGCAGTACGAGGCTGACATCGCCCGGCGCGAGACCGGCGAGCCCGTCGCTTACATCCGGGGTTTCCGCGAGTTCCACGGCCTCGCCCTGGCCACCGACGCGCGGGCGCTCATCCCGCGCCCCGAGACGGAGCTCCTGGTGGACGCGGCGCTGGCCGAGGTCGCGGCGCGCCTGACGTCCTCCGCGCCGTCGGCGGGCACGCCAGCCATTCGCGTCGCCGACGTGGGGACGGGCTCCGGGGCGATCGCCCTGGCGCTGCTCGCCGCGCTGCGCGCCCGGCGGATGGCCGATCACGTGCTGGTCGTGGCGACGGACGCCTCCCCGCTCGCGCTCGACCTCGCCCGCGAGAACGCGGTTGGGCACGGGCTCGCGGACCACATCGTGTTCATCGAGGCCGACCTGCTGCCACCGGTCGTGGACCCGCCGTACGCGCTGGTCTGCGCGAACCTGCCGTACGTGGCGACGGCGCAGATCGACGGGCTCGCCCGGGAGCTCTCGTTCGAGCCGCGGCGGGCGCTCGACGGCGGCCCCGACGGGCTGGACGTGGTCCGGCGCCTGCTGGACCGGCTGCCCGATGCGCTGGCCGCCGACGGCGTGGCCCTCCTCGAGATCGGCGCGGACCAGGGCGCGAGCGTCGTCGAGGCGGCGGGCGAGCAGCTGCCCGGCTGGCGCTGCACGGTTCAGGCGGACCTCGCGGGCCTGCCCCGCCTGGTGCGCGTGGCGAGGCCGGCCGAAGCGGGGCCAACCGGGGCCGAGCGGCTCGGGACGTCCACCGGAGGGGCGGCCGCATGATCCCCGACCATCGCCCGGCCGCCCGTTCTGCCCCCGAGTTCCCGGTGCGCATGGTTGCGCTCGACATCGACGGCACGCTCGTGGGCGAGGACCTCCAGCTCGGCGCGCGCACGCGCGCCGCGATCGCCGGGGCCGTGGCGCGGGGCGTCCTCGTGACCCTGGCGACGGGGCGCATGCCAAGCTCGGCCGTCGTGTTCGCGAACGTCCTGGGGCTCACCAGCCCGCTCGTCGGCCACCAGGGGGCCGTGATCCGCTCGATGCCCAGGCGGCGCGAGACGCTCCAGAGCGCGCCGCCGGTGACGCCCGCGGCGCGCGGTCGCGTCGGGCGGGTGCTCCACCACGCGCCGCTGACCGCGGCCGCCGCCCGCGAGGCCGTGCTGTGGTGCCGCGCCAACGGCTTCGACCCCCACCTGAACGACCTCGAGCGGATCGTCGTCTGGGCCGGGGACCCCTCGTTCGACGACTACTCCGCCTACCTGGGCAGCGATGCGGTCATCGTCCCGGACCTCGGCGCGGCGATCCGCCACCCCGTGAGCAAGGTCATCGCGGTGGGCGAGGCCGGCCGGCCGATGGCCCTGGTGGACGAGGCGCGGCGGCACTTCGCCGGGCGCGCGGACGTGACGGTGTCGCACCCGCGGTTCCTCGAGTTCGTGGCGCCGGGCGTGTCCAAGGGCCGTGCGGTCGCGTGGATCGCGCACGAGCAGGGGATCGGGCTGGGGCAGGTCCTCGCGATCGGCGACTCGCTCAACGACGCCGAGATGATCGGCGACGCCGGGCACGGGGCGGCGATGCCGACGGCGGTGGCTGAGGTGCGGCGCGCGGCGCGGTACATGGCGCAGCCGGTGGCCGACGAGGGGGCGGCGCTCCTCATCGAGCAGCTGGTCCTCGCGTCGCCGGCCGAGGCGGCGCGCAATGCGGAGCGGCTCGCGCTCGAGGCGGCCAACGCGCTCGCCTCGCTCGAGGCCGCCGACGCGCAGAGGGGCTCGAGGCGGCCGATGGCGCAAGGGGGCTCGCGCTCCCCGGCGCGCCCGGGGCCGAGCTGACGGCCATCGCGCCCGCCGGACCGGTGACCGCCCGGTGACGGCCCGCCTCGTCCCCGACGGGCCCGACGCCCACGTCGAAGCGATCGCGCTCCTGCGCGCCGGCGGCATCGTCGCGGTGCCCACCGACACGGTCTACGGGATCGCCGCGGACCTCGCGCTCCCGGACGCCATCGAGCGGCTGTTCGCGGCCAAGCAGCGCCCGCCCGAGAAGGCGGTCGCCGTGCTCCTCGCCGACGCCGACCAGGCCGCCGAGCTGGGCGAGGTGTCGCCCGCCGCCGCCGTCCTGGCGCAGCGGTTCTGGCCCGGCGGGCTGACGCTGGTCCTGCCCGTGCGGCCCGACGCCCGCCTGCCGCGCGTCCTCGCCGCCGGCGCCCCCACGATCGGCGTTCGCGTGCCCGACCACGCGACGCCGCGCGCTCTCGCCGCCGTCCTGGGCCCGCTCCCCACCACGTCCGCCAACCGCTCGGGCGAGCCCGACGCGCGCGACGCCCACGAGATCCGCGAGCGACTGGGCGAGTCCCTGGCGCTGGTCATCGACGGCGGGCCGGTCCGCGGCGGGCCGAGCTCGACCGTGGTGGACTGCACGCTCGAGTGGCCCTCCATCCTGCGCGAGGGCGCCATCCCGTCGGCCAGCATCGCCGCCGCCCTGACCGAGGCCGGCCTCGCGCACGCCATCGGCACCGGGTTCGAGCCCGAGGAGTAGGTTCTCGGCCCCGCGGTTCCGCGCCCAGCGCTCGGACCCGGGCCCTCGCCCGGCCGCCCCGGCCCCTCCCCGGCCCCCCCAGCCCCTCCCGGTCTTGCAGCCAGCGACTCTATGGTGCGCTCATGGCACCACCCGGCCGCCTGCAGCAGCGATCGTGCGCCGCGGATCGCCCCAGGGGGCCCGCAACGCACCACCCGGCCGCCTGCAGCAGCGATCGTGCGCCGACCTGCGCCATGCAACCGCTCATCGCAAGGGTGCCGAACCCGCCCCGCCACGGATCGCCCCCCGGGAGCCCCGCGAACCGTGATGGTCGGTCGCCGCAGGCCCGAGTCGTGGAACAATGGGCGGCGTCGCGCCGCCCCCAGCGCCCTGACGAGGAGGTCCCCCGTGCCCGAGTCTGCCGTCACGCCCGCCGCCTGGGCGCCAATCTCGCAGGTGGACCCCGAGCTGTGGTCCGCGATGGAGAGCGAGCGCCGCCGGCAGACCGACAAGATCGAGCTGATCGCCAGCGAGAACTACGTCTACGCCGCGGTCGAGGAGGCGCAGGGCTCCTGGCTCACCAACAAGTACGCGGAGGGGCTCCCCGGGAAGCGCTACTACGGCGGCTGCGAGTACGTTGACGTGGTGGAGGATCTCGCCCGCGACCGCGCCATCGCGCTGTTCCCCGGCGCCGACCACGTCAACGTCCAGCCTCACTCGGGTGCCCAGGCCAACATGGCGGCCTACTTCGCGGTCATCCGCCCCGGCGACCGCATCCTCGGCCTCAGCCTGGCCCACGGCGGCCACCTCACCCACGGCTCCCCGGTCAACTTCTCGGGCAGGCTGTTCGAGGTCCACGGCTACGGCGTCAACCGCGAGACCGAGCGGCTCGACTACGACGCCATCGAGGCACAGGCGAAGGAGGTCCGGCCCAAGCTGCTGGTCGCCGGCGCGTCGGCGTATCCGCGGGTCTGGGACTTCGAGCGGCTCGCCGCGATCGCCCACGGCGTGGGCGCCCTGCTGTTCGTGGACATGGCGCACTTCGCCGGGCTCGTCGCCGCGGGGCTCCACCCCAGCCCGTTCCCCCACGCGGACATCGTCACGACCACCACCCACAAGACCCTGCGCGGCCCGCGCGGCGGCCTCGTGTTCGCCCGGGCGGACCTCCCCGAGGGCATCGACCGGGCCGACTTCCCGGCGCTGGGCAAGAGCACGCTGGCGGCGGCCATCGACAAGAGCGTGTTTCCCGGCGTCCAGGGCGGCCCGCTGATGCACGTCATCGCCGCCAAGGCGGTGGCCCTCCACCTCGCCCAGACCCAGGGCTTCCGCGACGACCAGGCGAGGACGATCGAGAACTCGCGGGTGCTGGCGGAGACGATCAAGGGTGCCGGCGCCCGCCTCGTCTCCGGCGGCACGGACAACCACCTCTCGCTCGTCGACGTGACCCCGCTGGGGGTCACGGGCAAGGAGGCCGAGGCGCTCCTCGACGACGTGGGCATCACGGTGAACAAGAACGCCATCCCGTTCGACCAGAACCCGCCCAACATCGCGTCGGGGATCCGCATCGGGACGCCGGCGACGACGACGCGCGGGATGGGGCCGGGCGAGATGCGCCGGATCGGCCGGCTGATCGTGGACGCCATCCGCAACCGCGACGACACGGGTGTGGCCGAGCGGATCCGCGGCGAGGTCCGCGAGCTGACTGCCAGCTTCCCCGTCCCCGGGCTGCCGCAAGACCGCGCCTGAGCCCGGCCCGGTCGCCGCCGCCGATCGAAGGGGAGGGACACCACTCCGATGAAGTTCATCGCGACGTTCGGCTCCGACCTGCCGATCCTCGTCGTGGTCTTCATCGCAGCGGCGCTGCTGTCGCTGCTCGCCACCCCGGTCGTGGTCCGCGTCGCGACACGGCTCGGCGCGGTCGATCAGCCCGACCACCGGCGCGTCAACGCCGCGCCGGTGCCGCGTGGCGGCGGCGTGGCCGTGGCCCTCGCGTTCCTGGTGGTCGCGGCCATCGTGGTGGTCCTCAACGAGCGGCTCGACCTCGTGCCGGATCCGCGCCCGCTCCAGTTCGAGTCGGCCGAGTTCCTGGCGATCCTCGTGGGCGGCGCGGTGGCGATGCTGCTGGGCCTCCTGGACGACGCCTTCCAGCTCCGGGCGCGCTGGCAGCTGCTGACGCAGCTCGGCGTCGCGGCCGTCCCGCTCATCGCGGGCGTCTGGCCCACCGAGCTGAACAACCCGATCGGACCTGACCCGATCCAGCTGTACGAGCCGTTCGCGATCGGCTTCACGATCATCTGGATCCTCGGGATGATCAACAGCATCAACTTCATCGACGGGCTCGACGGCCTGTCGTCCGGGATCGCGATGATCGCGGCGGTGACCCTCGGGCTCATCTCGTTCACGACGGCGGTCGGGGTCACCGCCCAGCCGATGGTGGGCATCCTCTGCTTCGTCCTGGCCGGCTCGCTGCTCGGGTTCCTGCGCTGGAACTTCCACCCCGCCCGGATCTTCATCGGCACCACCGGGGTGATGTTCGTGGGCTACATGCTCGCGATCCTGTCGATCCTCGGCGGCTCGAAGGTCGCCCTGGCGCTGCTGGTCCTCGGGGTGCCGATCATCGACACCTTCTGGATCATCGTCCGGCGGCTGGTCACGGGGCGCTCGCCGTTCACACCGGATCGGGGCCACATCCACCACCGGCTGCTCGACCTGGGCCTCAGCCACGCGCAGACAGTGCTGGTCATCTATGCCATCTGCATCGTGCTCGCGGTGCTGTCGCTCGTGTCCTCGACCACCCAGCAGGTGTACGCGTTCCTGGGGCTCGTGGTCCTGTTCGGCGCTGGCGTCTTCCTGCTGACCCGCGGTGAGACCGGCGACGCGCTCGAGGCCGAGAGCTACGAGGGGCCCGAGGAGGACCAATAGCCTCGGGCGGTCGGGGCCGGTGTAGGATCCGAACTGCGGGTCGGCCCCACCCGCGAAGCTGAGGGGACATGCCGCCGCTTCTGATCGCCGTCCTGGTCGCCGCCGTCGTGGCGGCCGCCGTCGCGATCCTGCTCGTCCGGGCGCTTCGTCAACGCGCGGATGAGGGGGCCAGCCGCGCCGGCGAGACCACCACCCCGCAGCTGACCGAGGACGACATCGCCTGGCGCATCGGCGCGGTCGACCGCCCGTCCTCGGAGGCCGCCGACCTCGCGGCGCGCGCCTCGGCCGACGCGGCCCGGGCCGCCGTGCAGTTCGCCACAGCGGCCGATGCCGCCGCGAAGGCCCTCGCGAATGCGCAGCGCGAGCCCTCGGCGGGTGGGCCCGAGCTGATCCCGCTCGACGAGCGGACGGCAGCTGAGATCTCAATCGCCGCGGCCGGGGCCGAGGCAGCAACCGTCGCGCCGAAGGGCGAGCCAGGGCAGGCGCCCCATGCCGAGGAGGAGCTCGTGCCGGTCGCGGCGGCGGTCGCCACCGACCCGGTCACCGCCGGCGTGGGCGGACCCGCCGCCGCGGTCAAGGAGCCGCCGACCACGAGCCGCTACCGGCAGTGGCGCGACTCGGCGGCGGTCCTCCTGGTGGCCTGCCTCGCGGCCCTCGCCCTGATCGCCGTGCTGCCCGGGGTGTTCGCGGGGCCGACAAGCTCGGCCCAGCCGACCCAGCTCGCGGCGGTCGATTCGCCCTCGCCCACGCCCACGCCGACTGTCGCGGACACGCCCTCGCCCACCGCGGCCCCAACGCCGACCGCCGCGCCGTCGCCCACGCCCACCGTGTCGCCCACGGCAAGCCCCTCGCCCTCGTCCAGCCCGACCCCAAAGGCGACGCCCAAGCCCACGCCGCGCCCGACGCCCCGGCCGACTCCCGCGGCCCACGCCGCCCCCAGCCGGCCCTGACGCCGACCCCGAGGCCGACGCCGAGGCCGACGCCCCAGCCGACGCAGACGCCGGTCGTGGCCGCGATCGCCGACGCGTGCCTCTCCGCCACGAGTGCCAGCTTCAGCACGCCTGTCGTGACCGGCGCGACAACGTGGACCTCGCGAACGGCCAGACCTCGTCGGGCCGGACACCGACCATGTGCTTCGGCTCGCTGCCCCAGCCTGGGACGTCCTGTTGAAGGTCACCCGCAGTGGCGTGACCAAGAAGGACGCAACCTCGATCACGTGCAATTAGGGGACCAGACATGCGACGGCTCCTGACCGCGGCCCTCACCGCCGCGCTGATCGCGGCCCTCCTGCCGCTCGCGGCCCTGGCCGGACGACGGCAGACGATCACGTTCGACCGCGTCGGTCATCGTGACGTATGGCGGTGCGCCGGGCGGCATCAGAGCCAGACGGATTCGTGCTCCAGATCACGTTCGCCAGCAACGACGAACGTGTGCACGGTCGCAGCGGACCCCTCACCGCCGAGCCCACCGGACCGCCACGGTGATGGTCCTCCCGCCGGCTGCGTGCACCATCAACGCGACCGGCCGGCGACTCACCTGCGATCGGCCGTCACGGGCCTCAGTCGTCAGCGGTCAACCCCGCCGCGCGACCGTACCGCGGCCAGCAAGGCGATCACTTCGGCGACCCCGACCCGGCCTTCGCCTCCTCCACGGGTCCTGGACGCACGTGCGACACCGCCGCCGTCGTGACCACTCGCCCGTGGCGGCGTGAGCGGCGCCCACACCGAGGTCAGCGGAGCCGTACGCGATCGTCTGCAGCGGCGCCGAGGCGAACGACTGACGTTCGGCGACACCGCCGGACCGGCTGACGATCAACAAGGCCAGTCCGCGGTTCCGGTCAGCGCCACGACCTTCCCCTCACGGGACGCCGCACGCTGCGCCGGCTTTGCCTACGGCGTCGGCGGCACGGGCGACGTGCTCGCGCCAGCCGTCACGTTCTCCTATGCGGGCGCCGGCAGCACCCTCTACGGCCCCACCGCCACCGCGCCACCCGTCGGCTCGTACACGGTGACGGCGTCCTACGGGCAACGGCGACTCAACGCAGGCTCCAGCGGCGCTGTGGCCTTCGGCATTGGCCTGCACTCCCAGACGCTCACGTTCGTTCTCCCGTCGCTCAGCAAGTCGTTCGGCGACGCGGCGTTCAGCGTGGCGTCGTACGCGAGCGCGAGCAGCGGCCTCCCCGTCAGCTTCGCCTCGCAGACCACCTCGGTCTGCACCACGGGCGGCAGCAACGGCGCCACGGTGACGCTCGTCGGGGCGGGCACCTGCACCATCCGCGCGTCGCAGAACGGTGACGGCTACTTCGCAGCTGCGCCGATGGTGGACCAGTCGTTCCCGGTGACCCTCTCCGGCACGCTGCAGATCCAGCACGTCACGGCCGTCGCCCCGACCGTCATCGACGTGCTCGCGGACCCGCTGCTCGTCGGCGCCATCGGCAGCGGGGGACAGCCCCTGACGATCCTGCCCGACCTGACACAGGCGACCAGCGGTCGCGTGACCACGGACGGCCACACGGTCACCTACGAGCCGTACGGCTGCTCAACGGACACGGACTCGTTCAAGTTCACCGCCTCCAACGGTGTGTCCAACCTTCAGGTCCCCGTGGCCGTCATCGTGGACAAGCCCGGCGTGAACGGCCAGCCCCCGACGCCGATGACCAGCGCGCCGACGGCGGCCTTGACCACAGGCATCCTCGGCAGCACGGTTCCGGTCAAGGTCGCGTGGTGCGGCGTCGTGGCCACGAAGCTCAGGCCGATCAGCCCGTACACCCTCCGGCAGACCTCGGACGGTGGGGTCACCTTCCCGTCTGTGTATACGGGGACGGCGACGTCCATCATCGCGCGGCCTCGTCTTCGGGCACTCGTACGCATGGAAGGCGCTGACGACTGACACGTCGGGCCGAACCGGCTCCTCCGCGGCCACCCCGGCGATGCGCGTGCTTCTGGTGCAGGACAGCTCCACGGGGAGCGTGAAGTACGGCGGCACCTGGGGCGTGTGGAAGAGCACACGCTTCTCCGGTGGCAGCGAGCGCTACGCGTCGAGCACCACCGCCTCGGCCAGCTACACCGTGGTGGGCGCCCGGGGCTTCGCGATCGTGTCGTCGACGGGCACCGGGCGCGGCACGATGCGGGTCTACGTCGACGGCAAGCTCGTGGCGACGGTCGGCCAGGGCGCATCCTCCACCCAGTACAAGCGGGTCATCTTCGCACGGAGCCTCACCTTCGGTGCGACGACGAGCCACACCATCAAGGTCGTGCCGGCCGGCAACGGCCGGATCGACTTCGACGCGATCGTGATCCTGCGCTAGGGTCGCGGGGACGGGTGCCGCGCTCCGCCGCATCACCCGACCCGAGGCGCAAATTCGTGGTGTGCAGGGCCGATCCAGCCGTGTTGGAGGGCCAAGGGCCTCTGCTATGATCTCCCGCGCGGTGAAGGGTCGCCCATGAACACCGGCCTCGGAGCCTATCTCGCGCTGTTCTCCGAGATCGGCGTTGTCCTCTTGGTCACGACCCTTGCCGGCGTGGCGGGCGGCTACTGGCTTGACCAGCAGCTCGGCACGCTGCCGGTCTTCGTCCTGGTGGGCTTCCTCGGAGGCGCCGGGGTGGGGGCCGTGGGCATCTGGCGGATGATTTCGCGGTTCCTGAAGCGGTTCGACTAGACCGGCCACGGAACAGGCACGATGGCGCGGCCACCCGCGCGACTGACTGCTTGGAGGAGACGTGACGACGAACGCGCGGAAGGAGTGGTGCCGGGCATGAGCACGCGCACCAAGATCCTGCTGCTGCTCGCGCTCGTCATCGTCGTCGACGTCGTCGCGATGATCGTGGCGCCGCCCTTCGACCCGAAGGCGACCGACGGCTCGTGCGCGTTCCCCGTCTGCTTCATCAACGGCAACCTCGAGCTGCCCGCGCCCGCGGTCCTCTGGCGCGCGGCCGGCGACGCCGCCTCGGCCCCGGTCGACCTGATCGTCTTCGACGTCTCCATCACGTCCACGATCCTCACGATGTGGATCGTCTCGATCCTGGTGATCGGCCTCCTGTTCTTCATGACCCGCGGCCGGGCGATGATGCCGGGCAAGGTCCAGAACGCCATGGAGTACGTCTGGGAGCAGATCGAGGGCTTCGGGATGTCGCTCGGCGGCCCGGAGGCGAAGCCCTACATCCTCATCTTCGCGGGCTTCTTCCTCTACATCCTGTTCAGCAACTGGAGCGGCCTGATCCCGCCCATCGGCAAGGTCGAGGCCTTGCGGGCCCCCACCTCGGACGTGAACATCACCATCGGCCTGGCCCTCGTGGCCTTCGGGTTCTTCGAGTACCAGGGCTTCCGGCACCTCGGCGTGCGCGGCTACCTCGGCAAGTTCTTCCCCATCGGCTCGTTCCGCCAGGGGATCGGCAACGGCATCATCTCGATGTTCGTGGGCCTGATCGAGCTCATGCTCGAGTTCGTCAAGCCCGTGACGCTGTCAATGCGACTCTTCGGCAACATCTACGGCGGCGAGGTGGCGCTGGGCGTCATGACGGCGCTCACCGTCGCCATCATCCCGATGGCGCTCATCGCCCTGGAACTGATGCTCAACCTCGTCCAGGCGCTGATCTTCTCGACACTGACGCTGATGTTCACCCTGGCCGCGATCGAGAGTCACGGCGAGGAGGAGCACCACGAGGCGAAGGGGGCCGCGCAGGTCCCCGCGTGGCCCGTCCCGGCCGACGCCCTCTAGGCCAACCGACCACCAACCCCAGGGAGCAAGCCCGGCCGCAGCCCGGGACAACGGAGGATCACAGAACCATGGAGCACCTCGGCGCCGGCCTCGCGGCCCTCGGCGTGATCGGCCCCGGCATCGGCATCGGCATCCTCGCCGGCCTGTCGTCCAGCGCAATCGGGCGCAACCCCGACGCCGCCGGCCAGATCCGCGGCCTGGCGATCATCCTCGCGGCGTTCGCCGAAGGCCTCGGCGTGCTCGCGGTCGTCGTCGGCCTGCTGGCCATCTTCATCAAGTAGTCCCGACGACCGTTCGGGAGGACGCCCATGGACATGCTCGCGCTGATCGGTGAGGCGGCCCGCCAGGCCGCCGCGTCGAGCGCTGCCGAGAGCGGGCCGGGTTTCCAGATCAACCTGTTCTGGGTCATCGTCTCCGCCGCCAACTTCATCGCCTTCTTCCTCATCGTCCGCATGCTGGCGTTCGGGGGCCTCGTCAAGACCCTCGAGGACCGCCGCACGCGGATCGAGGAGGGCCTGAAGGACGCCGAGCAGGCGCGGCGCGATCGCGATGCCGCCGAGCAGGAGCGGCTGGCCGCCATCACCGACGCCCGCCGGGAGGCGAACGACATCATCGCCCGTGCCCAGAAGGCCTCGTCCGATGCTCGCGAGGCGGACATCGCGGCCACGCGCGAGGAGCTCGCGCGCCTGCGCGAGCGCGCCGCCGCCGAGATCGAGGCCGAGAAGCAGAAGGCCATCGCGGAGCTCCGGGGCGAGGTCACCGACCTCGCGCTCGCGGCCGCCAGCCGCGTCGTGGCCGACAGCATGACCGGCGACCGACAGCGCAAGCTCGTCGCCGACTTCCTCGCCGAGCCCGCCGGCGGGTCGAGGAACTGATGTCCCGGCCCGTCGCCGCCGCCCGTCGCTACGCGGAGGCCGCCTTCCAGGTGGCCCTCGACGACGACCGCCTCGACGGCTGGAGCGAGGACCTCGCCTACGCCGCCGGCGTCCTCGGCCTGGCCGAGGTGGAGCGGATCGTGGACAGCCCTGCCGTGCCCCTCGCGGACCGGTCGGCGCTTGTCGCACGCCTGCTCGAGGGCCGGGTCCAGCCCGGGACGCTGCGCCTGGTGGACCTCCTCGTCAGTCGCGGACGCGCAACCGCGCTGCCGCGCGTGAGCGAGGAGTTCCATCGCCTGCTCAACGAGCACCGCGGCGTCGTGATGGCCACGGTCACCTCGGCCGCGGCGCTCAGCGGCGACGAGACCGCCGCGATCCGCGCCCGCGTCGAGGCGATGGCCGGCGCGAAGGTGGAACTGGAGTCCCGCGTGGACCCCGCCCTCATCGGCGGCCTCACCGTCCAGGTCCGAGACCAGCTGCTCGACGCCTCGATCCGCGGTCGCCTCGAGCGGCTGCGCGACCAGCTACACGCGGGGGGTCGCCTCCGCTAGCCCCCGCCCGCGGTGCCGGTGCAGACCGGCCCGAAGGGAGCCTGCGAACGCCCGATACGGAGACGCGATGGCCATCCGGTCAGACGAGATCATCAGCATCATCAAGAGCCAGATCCAGAACTTCGACGGCGCCACGGAGACCCGTAGCGTCGGGACCGTGGTCGAGGTCGGCGACGGCATCGCCCAGATCTACGGGCTGGACGCGGCGCTGGCGTCCGAGCTGCTCGAGTTCCCCGGCGGGGTGATGGGCATGGCCCTCAACCTCGAGGAGGAGACGGTCGGCGCGGTCATCCTGGGCGACGCCATCTCGATCAAGGAGGGCGACACCGTCCGGACCACCGGCCGCGTGGTCGAGGTCCCCGTCGGCCCCGGGCTCCTCGGCCGCGTCGTGGACCCGCTGGGCCGCCCGATCGACGGCAAGGGCGAGATCCCCCACACGTCCACGCGCCCGGTCGAGCGCATCGCCCCCGGCGTCATCAGCCGCAAGCGCGTCAACACCCCGGTCCAGACGGGCATCAAGGCCATCGATGCCCTGATCCCGATCGGCCGCGGCCAGCGCGAGCTGATCATCGGCGACCGTCAGACCGGCAAGACCGCCGTGGCGATCGACACGATCATCAACCAGAAGGGCGGCGACCTGGTCTGCATCTACGTGGCGATCGGGCAGAAGCTGTCCACCGTCGCGCAGACCGTGGCCACGCTCGAGAAGTACGGCGCGATGGAGCACACCATCGTGGTCGTGGCCGGCGCCGAGGACCCCGCCCCGCTCCAGTACCTCGCCCCGTACGCCGGCGTGGCGATGGGCGAGGAGGTCATGGAGGTCGGCGTCCAGCTCAACGGCAAGCTGGTCAAGGACGCGCTGTGCGTCTACGACGACCTCTCGAAGCACGCCTGGGCGTACCGCGAGATGTCCCTGCTCCTCCGCCGTCCGCCCGGCCGCGAGGCGTACCCCGGCGACGTGTTCTACCTCCACAGCCGGCTCCTCGAGCGGGCCGCGCGCATGAACGACGAGAACGGCGGCGGCTCGCTCACGGCGCTGCCGATCATCGAGACCCAGGCGAACGACGTCTCGGCCTACATCCCGACCAACGTGATCTCGATCACGGACGGCCAGATCTTCCTCGAGACCGACCTGTTCAACGCCGGCCAGCGGCCCGCCATGAACATCGGCATCTCCGTCTCGCGGGTGGGCTCGGACGCCCAGACCAAGGCGATGAAGAAGGTGGCGGGCCCCCTCAAGCTGGACCTCGCGCAGTACCGCTCGCTGGCGGCGTTCGCGCAGTTCGCCGGCGACCTCGACAAGGCCACCCGTGATCAGCTGAACCGCGGCGAGAAGCTGTCCGAGATCGTCAAGCAGCCGCAGTACCAGCCGCTGCCGGTGGAGAAGCAGGTGGCGATCCTGGTCGCCGCGACCACCGGCAAGGTGGACGACATCCCGACCAACCGGGTCAAGGACTTCGAGATCGGCCTGTACCGGTTCCTCGAGACCGAGCGCCCGCAGATCCTCAAGGACCTCGCCGAGGGCAAGACGCTCACCGACGAGATCTCCAAGGCGCTCGGCGAGGCGATCGACGAGTACCGCAAGAGCTTCCTGCGTGATGCGCACCGCCGGGATGACCGATGGCCGCGTTGCCCCCTCCGCGCGCTCGCTCACGCACGATCGAGTGCGCTCGCTCGCGTGCTCGGGGTCGCCTTGCCCTCGGCGCATCCGGGCGGCGCTTGAGGCTGACCCATGCCTAGTCAGCGTGAAATCCGGCGGCGCATCGGGTCTGCGAGGAACATCAAGCAGATCACCCGGGCGATGCAGTTCGTCGCGGCCTCGAAGCTGCGCCGGGCCCAGGAGTCCACGCTCGCCGCGCGCCCGTACCGCGAGAAGCTCGACGAGGTGATCGCGGACCTGGCGGCCGTCCTGTCGGGCTCGGACCATCCGCTCCTCGCCAGCCGAGACCTCGGCCGCGAGCACAACCGGCTGATCGTGATCATGACCAGCGACCGCGGCCTTGCCGGGGCGCTGAACACCAACGTGGTCCGGTTCGCCTCGCGCGAGATCGCAGACCACCCGGGCGAGCTCAAGGTGGCCACGGTGGGCCGCAAGGGCCGCGACGCGATGCGCCGGCTTGGCCTGCCGATCGCCGCGCACTTCGAGGGCTTCGGCGACCGGCCGACGTTCGCCGACACGCTCCCGCTGGCGCGCCTCGTCACCGACGACTTCGTCGCCGGCGCCTACGACCGCGTCGACGTCGTCTACTCGCGGTTCATCTCCACGCTCACGCAGCAGCCCGTGCTCGAGCAGCTGCTGCCGGTGGTCCCGTCCGAGGACACCCAGGGCATTCCCGGCAACCAGTTCCTGTTCGAGCCCAACCCGGGCGAGTTCCTCCGGGCGCTCCTCCCGCGCTACGTCGCCACCCGCCTGTTCCAGGCGGTGCTCGAGGCGAAGGCCAGCGAGGAGTCGTCCCGCATGGTCGCCATGAAGAACGCCACCGAGAACGCCGAGGAGCTCATCGACGACCTCACGCTCTCGTACAACAAGGTCCGTCAGGCAAACATCACTCGCGAGATGGTCGAGATCGCAAGCGGGGCCCAGGCCCGCTAGGCCAGCGCGAACGAGGAGGCATACCCCAAGATGGCGACCGCCGCCCCTTCCGCGACCGGCCGGGTCATTCAGATCACCGGTCCGGTCGTCGACATCGAGTTCCCCGCTGGCGGGCTGCCAGGGATCTTCAACGCCGTCGAGATCATCCGCGAGGGCCAGGAGCCGCTGGTCTGCGAGGTGCAGCAGCACCTGGGCAACAACTGGGTCCGCGCCGTGGCGATGACCACCACGGACGGCCTGGCCCGCGGCACGGCTGTCGCCGACACCGGCGCACCGATCACGGTCCCGGTGGGCGACGTCACGCTCGGCCGCGTGTTCGACGTCCTGGGCCACGCGATCGACGGCAAGGGCCCGGTAGCGGCCAGCCGCATGCTGCCGATCCACCGCCGCCCGCCGTCGTTCGAGGACCAGGTCACCGAGATCGAGGTCTTCGAGACCGGCCTCAAGGTCATCGACCTCATCTGCCCCTTCCGCAAGGGCGGCAAGGTGGGCATCTTCGGCGGGGCCGGCGTCGGCAAGACCGTCATCATCCAGGAGCTCATCAACAACGTCGCGAAGGAGCACTCGGGCGTGTCGGTCTTCGCGGGCGTGGGCGAGCGCTCCCGCGAGGGCAACGACCTGATCGGCGAGATGACCGAGTCGGGCGTCATCAAGAGCACGGCCTTCGTGTTCGGCCAGATGAACGAGCCGCCCGGCGCCCGCCAGCGGGTTGGCCTGACCGCCCTGACGATGGCCGAGTACTTCCGCGACGAGGAGGGCCGCGACGTCCTCCTGTTCATCGACAACATCTTCCGCTTCACCCAGGCGGGCTCCGAGGTGTCGGCGCTGCTGGGCCGCATGCCGTCGGCGGTGGGCTACCAGCCCAACCTGGCCACCGAGATGGCCGGCCTCCAGGAGCGGATCACGTCCACCAAGAAGGGCTCCATCACCTCGCTCCAGGCGGTCTTCGTCCCTGCGGACGACTACACCGACCCGGCGCCGGCGACCACCTTCGCCCACCTCGACTCGACGATCCGCCTCGAGCGCTCGATCGCCGAGCTCGGCATCTACCCCGCGGTCGACCCCCTGACCTCGACCTCGCGGGTCCTCGACCCGCTCATCGTGGGCGTCGAGCACTACGACACCGCGCAGGAGACCAAGCGCGTCCTCCAGCGGTTCCGCGACCTCCAGGACATCATCGCGATCCTGGGCATCGACGAGCTGTCCGAGGAGGACAAGGCGCTCGTCGGCCGCGCCCGCCGCCTCCAGCGGTTCATGAGCCAGCCGTTCACCGTCGCCGAGGTGTTCACCGGGCGGCCGGGCAAGTACGTCTCGATCCGCGACACCGTGGCCTCGTTCAAGGAGATCCTCGAGGGCAAGGCCGACACCCTCCCGGAGCAGTCCTTCTTCCTCGCCGGCACTCTGGACGACGTCCGCGAGAACGCCGCCAAGCTGGCCGGGTGAGTGACGCCATGACGCCCCGGCTCTCGCCAGCCCGCGTCCGGCCGACTCCAGTCTGCGGACTGAGGTCGGCCTCCCTCGGGCTGGCTGCGCCGGGGCTGCGCTACTCCTACTCCTCCAACCACTCGCCCTCGATGTGCGGCCGTCGTCAGGACGCCGGTCTCGGGTCGATGAGGGGTTGGAACGTGGCCCGCCAGGCCGTAGCCCGGCGGACCGGCGAGCGATTTGGGCCCGAAGGGCACGTCCAAGCGAGCCGGGCAGCCGGGCGAGAGGCCTGGCGGTTTGAGGGACGAAGCTGATGCCTCTCCACCTTGAGATCGTGACGCCCGAGCGGATGGCGTACTCGGACGACGTTGACATGGTGCTCGTGCCGGGGATCGACGGCGAGATGGGCATCCTGCCGCATCACACCCCGCTCGTGAGCCTGCTCGGCCTGGGCGAGCTCAAGATCCGCAAGGGCGGCCAGGAGGAGAGCTTCGCCATCGCGGGCGGATTCCTCCAGGTGCGGCCCGACAAGGTCGTCGTGATGGCGGAGACCGCCAGCCTCGCCACGGAGATCGACCTCGAGAAGGCGCAGGAGGCCCGTCGCGAGGCCCAGCGCGCCCTCGAGTCCGGCTTCCACGAGGGGGCGGACCTCGCCGCGGCCCGCGCCGCCATGCGCCACGCGCTGCTCGAGATCAGCGTCGCCGAGCGCCATCGACGCGAGGGCCCGCGCTCGCGCGGCTGAGCATGGCTGACGCGAGGCCGTTCCACTGGGAGTACCACCCCGAGCAGCCAGCCCCCGAGGCGTTCGTGATCGAGGGCGGCCGTCCGCTCGTCGGCACCGTGCCTGTCAGCGGGGCGAAGAACGCCGCCCTCAAGCTGATGGCCGCGGCCGTCCTGACGGGCGAGCGCTGCCGGTTCGAGAACATGCCCGAGATCGAGGACGTCCGCGTCATGGCGGAGGTCCTGACCGATCTGGGCGTCGTGGTGGACCACCCGGAGCCGGGCGTCTACGAGGTCGCCGCCGGGGACGTGGACTGGCTGTTCGTGCCGCTCGAGGCCGCTGCCAAGATGCGCGCCTCGTTCATCCTCATGGGCCCCATCCTGAGCCGCTTCGGCCGGGTGATCATCAGCAACCCCGGCGGCGACCGCATCGGCCGGCGGCCGGTGAACCTGCACGTCGACGCGATGCGGGCGCTGGGCGCCGAGGTGGCCTACCGAAACGGCTACTACTTCGCCGAGGCGCCCGGCCGGCTGCGCGGCGGCGAGGTCACGTTCCCGTTCGTGACCGTGATGGGCACCGAGAACGCGATGCTCGCGGCGTGCCTGGCCGAGGGGACCACCACCATCTACCCGGCAGCCCAGGAGCCCGAGGTGGACGACCTCATCCGGTTCCTCGTGAGCATGGGCGCCGACGTCGAGCGGACGCTGCCCGACACGATCGCCGTGCGCGGCAAGCGGCGCCTCCGCGGCGCCAACCACGTCGTCGTGCCCGACCGCATCGAGACCGGGACGTTCCTCGTCGCGGCGGCCGTCACCGGTGGGCACCTGACGCTTGAGAACGCCGCCTGCCAGCACGTCAACGCGCTGGTGGAGGTGCTCGGCCGCGTGGGCGTCCCCGTCGCCTGCGCCGAGCGCACCATCGAGGTTGACGCGACCGGGCTCCGCCCCGGCGACCTGCACGCCGTCGACATCGAGACCGCCCCGTACCCCGGACTCGCCACCGACATCCAGCCGCCGCTGTGCGTGCTGCTCTCGCAGGCAACCGGCACGTCGCACGTCAACGAGGCGATCTTCGAGGACCGCCTCGAGTGGCTGAGCGAGCTGCGCAAGCTGGGCGCCTCGGTGGACATCAAGGATGCCCACCACGCGTCCATCCACGGCCCGGCCCGCCTCCACGGGGCGGAGGCGTCCATCGGCGACCTGCGCGCCGGCGCCTCGCTGATCCTGGCCGCGCTGGCAGCCGAGGGGACCTCGCTCATCCACGGCGCGCACCACGTGCAGCGCGGGTATGAGAACATCGACCGCAAGTTCCAGCAGCTCGGCGCCCGCATCACGCGTTCGGCCGATCCGGCCTGACCTTGCGCCAGCCTCCACCCACCCACGATCACGGCGACCCCCTCTGGGCGCGCCACCTCACGGAGTAGCATTCCCCGCGTCATGAAGATTGGCATCGACCTCGGCACTGCGAACGTCATCGTCTACGTCAAGGGCAAGGGCATCGTCATCACGGAGCCCAGCGTCGTCGCGGTCGGCGAGGACAACCGCATCGTGGCCGTGGGCGAGGAAGCCCGCGAGATGATCGGCCGCACCCCCGGCAACATCCAGGCGATCCGCCCGATGAAGGACGGGGTCATCGCCGACTACGTCATCACCGAGGCGATGCTGCGCTTCTTCATCGGCAAGGCGCGGAAGGGCCGGTTCGGGTTCTCCAGCGTCGAGGTGATGATCAGCGTCCCCGCCGGGGTGACGTCGGTCGAGAAGCGCGCGGTCCGCGACGCCGCCCTCAAGGCGGGCGCCAAGGAGGCGTACCTGATCGAGGAGCCACTGGCCGCCGCGATCGGCGCCAACGTGCCCATCAGCGGCCCGTCGGGGAACATGATCATCGACATCGGCGGCGGCACGTCCGAGATCGCCGTCATCTCGCTGGGCGGGATCGTGGTGTCGAACAGCCTGCGCGTCGGCGGCAACAAGTTCGACGAGTCCATCGCCTCGTACGTGCGCAAGAAGTACAACCTGATGATCGGCGAGCGGACGGCCGAGGAGGTCAAGATCCAGATCGGCACCGCCCTGCCGCTGGAGCGCGAGCTCACGATGGAGGTCCGCGGCCGCGACCTGATCGCGGGCCTGCCGCGCACGATCCCCATCACCTCGTCCGAGGTCATGGAGGCGATCGAGATCCCGCTCCAGATGCTCGTGGCCGCGGTGCGCCAGGTGCTCGAGCAGACGCCGCCCGAGCTCTCGAGCGACATCATCGACAAGGGCATGGTGATGTCCGGCGGCGGGTCGCTGCTGCGCAACGTCGACAAGCTCCTCACGCAGGTGACCGGCGTGCCCTGCCATGTCGCGGAGAACGCGCTGAACTGCGTGGCGCTGGGCACGGGCCTGGCCCTGGAGCACTTCGACTTCTTCAAGAAGTCCCTCGTCAGCCAGATCTAGTGGGCGGCATCGTCGCCCGGCCATCTCCGGCGGCTGGCGGCCCTTCGGGCCAAGGCCGCCTCCGAGTGGCTGGCCGCCGCCTCGCTCAACCGTGAGCGCACCTCCTTCCCAACCTCTCCCGGGCGCCGAACGCCCGCACGCAGGTTCGCTCGTGATGTGGATTGGGCGGCGCGGCCGCCTCGCAGGATCCCCTCACCTCCTCCCGAACCGATGAACGGTCGAGCGCTGGCCGTCCTGCCCAGGAGGGGGCGGACGTGCGGCCCGGAGGCGATCTCAGTCCAAAGGACTGGAATCGCCGGAGGCCGGACGGCCGCCCCCAACCGACGGACCCCCACCAGTGAGGGCCTTCATCGACCTCCACTGCCACACGTCGGCGAGCTTCGACTGCCTAGCGTCGCCCGAGAGCGTCGTGCGGGCGGCGGCGCGGCGCGGCCTGACGCACCTGGCCATCACGGACCACGACAGGATCGACGGGGCGCTCCGGGGGCGCGCCGCGGCGCCCGACGGGCTGACCGTGATCGTGGGCGAGGAGGTCAAGACCGCGGACGGCGACCTCATCGCGCTGTTCCTCGAGCGGGCGGTCCCCCCGGGCGGCCGGCGGCCGAGACGATCGCGGCCGTGCGGGCGCAGGGTGGCCTCGTCGGCATCCCGCACCCGTTCGACCGCCACCGCCGGTCGATGCTCAAGGACCCGCGCCTCGAGGCCATCGGCAGGCTCGTGGACTGGGTCGAGGCGTACAACGCCCGCGTCGTCGGCGGCTCGGGGAACGAGCGGGCGGCGGCGTTCGCGCGCGAGCTGGGCCTGCCGGGCCTCGCCGCATCGGACGCGCACAGCGTGGTCGAGGTGGGCGTCGCCTACAACATCGTCGATGGCGACCCGTCCACCCCCGCGGGCCTCCTGGCCGCCATCAGGGCCCTGGAGATCGTCCCCGGGCGCGCTTCGTATATCGTGAGGGTGCTCACCCCGATCTCGAAGCTTGTCAACCGCGCGCGGGGCAACTCGCGCGTGCCGTGGTCGTCCGCCGGCCCGTCGGGCGACGCCTGATGGAGCCGCCCGTGACGCAGCCCGGACCCGATCCCAGCGATGACCTCCTGCGCCAGGGCGAGGCCCGGCCCGAGGACACCGTCTCGCTGGGCCGACGGCTGCGACAGCCGAAGACGATCCTGTCGATCGTGGTCCCGCTCGTCCTCGTGGTGCTGGTCTTCCGGGTGGCGTTCAACGTGGACGTCGCCGAGCTGGTGCAGGGCGTCAGCCAGGCCAACAAGCTGCTGCTCCTTGTCGCGTTCGTCGTCTTCTACATCGGCTTCCCGCTTCGCGGCTACCGCTGGGGCCGGATCCTGGCCGCGACGCGGTTCCGTCTGAGCACGAAGGACGGGACCGAGATCCTGTTCCTCTCGTGGCTCGTGAACTGCCTGGTCCCGGCCAAGCTGGGCGACGTGTACCGCGCCTACCTGCTCAAGCTCAACGCCTCGAGCGCCTCGCTGTCGCGGACGCTGGGCACCGTGTTCATCGAGCGCCTGCTGGACATCTTCGCCATTGCCGTGCTCGGGCTCGCCGCCGGGTTCTGGAGCTTCCGCACGGGCTTCCCGCCCCAGATCCAGTTCGTCGTCGCGCTCGGCATCGGCGTGGTCGTGGCGATGGTGGTGCTGCTCCTGACGCTCCGCAACTTCGGCCGGGACATCCTGCTCCGGCTCAAGGTGCCCCACCGCTTCGTGGAGCTGTACGACCGCTTCGAGGAGGGCGTGTTCGGGGCGATCGGCGTGCGCCACCTGCCGCCGCTGCTCGTCACCACGGCGCTCATCTGGGCGACCGAGGGCTTCCGGCTGTACTTCGTGATCCAGGCGCTCGGCTTCTCGCAGGTCGAGATGGGGCTGTCGGGCGCGTTCTTCGTGGCCCTGATCGGCTCCCTGCTGACCGCGGTCCCGCTGAGCCCGGCCGGCCTGGGCACGGTGGAACTGGGCGTCAGTGCCGTGCTGGTCTACGCGTACCACGTGCCGCAGACCGAGGCGGCCACGATCGTCGTCGTCGACCGGGTGATCAGCGTGTTCTCGATCATCGTCCTCGGGGGGATCCTGTACGCCATCTCGGGCAAGCGGCGCGGGGCCGGCCTGGCCCCCGGATCGGGGCCTGTGGACGAGGCCCCGGCGCTCGCCTAGGGGCACCGGGGGTCCCGGCTAGGACCCCTGCCGATCGGGTCATCCCCGCACCCCACGCGACCGCCCGCCACCGCACCGGGGTGGCGTCACACGGTCACCGCCTGCGAGTACCAACGGGTGATTGGGAGGTCCGGCGATCCGGCCGACACTTCCTGTGAGCCTGCGGAACAACCGCGGGAGCCCAAGCAAGGCAGCGATGACCACCGAGAACGGCCGCGCATTCAACGAATGGCTGCGAGCTCAGCTCAAGGCCAAGAAGATGTCGCAGCGCCAGCTCGCCCAGCAGTCCGGGGTTGACCACTCGACCATCTCGAGGCTCATCCGCGGGGACCGGATGCCATCGCTGGGCACGGCGACCAAGTTGGCTCGGGGGCTGCGCGAGATCCGCGATGACACGGACACGCCGGGTGCCCTCGGCGTCGTCTCGGTCGGTCCCCAGAACCCGACCGCTCGCGTCGAGTACGCCCTCCGCGCGGACGAGGCCCTTTCAGAGCCGCAGGTCCGCCAGATCATGGAGTACTACCTGGCCGTCCGACTGCGCCGGTTCAACCGCGCGTACGCGCCGGCTGTTGCTGCCGAATCAGGTCTCGGCACCACCGGCGGCTCGCTGTCGGCACCCAACGGCTACGGCGCTCGCCCGCCGCTGTACAGCAGCGCTGCTGCCGCCCAGACGGCCGTCCGCCCGGCCCCGCCGCGCTACGGCGCCCCGCGGCCGATGACCCGCCCCCCGGTCCGGAATCCGGGTCGACCCTGACCACACCTTTGGCATGACCCGGCGCAGGCACGTGCGGGTCTCGGGGACAGCGAACGCCGGTCTTGCAGGGGCCGGCGTTCGCATTTAAGGCGGCAGGATGCAGGCTCAGCCGCTCCGTGGGGCGGGTCCACGAGGACCGCGGCCGTTCAGCGTTCAACCGTCGAGGGGGCCGCGGCCAGGCGCGAGGGCCCGTAGATCGAGATGACGCGGCGCGAGCCGGCGCGGAAGCGCTCGACGAGCTGCATGCTGCTCGGGGGGTAGGCGGCGGACAGCCACTGGTCCTCGGCCAGGCTGCCGCAGGGCAGGCCCGTGGCGTCGTCGAACAGGGGGTCGCAGACGGTGACCACGACGCCGACCGGGAGGCTGGCGCCGGCGGGCTGGATGGCGACGGGCGGCTGCAGGGCCAGACCGTGCCGGGCCAGCGGGAAGCGCATCGCGTCGTCGGGCTTGAACACGGGCAGGCTGACGAGCAGCCTCGGCTCGCCGGGCGGCCACCCGGCGTCGACGACTTCAACGACATGGGCTGCCGCCTCGTCCGCGAGGCGCCAACCGCCGTCGGGCGAGACCGCGGGCGGCCACGAGGTGACCGCGATCGCTCCCAGCACGGCCGTGAGCCCGACGGCTGTCGCCGGCCCGAGCAGTCGCGCCCCTGACGGCGCGCGGTCCACGGTAGCGCGACGGGTGCCTTGTGCCAGCCGCGCCGCCCCGGTCCCGACCAGCGCGAGCACCACGGGGTCCAGGAACGCGTGGTAGTGGTCGTTCGGGAGCCCCGGCGTCACGACGGCCAGGCTCGGCGCCAGGATGGCCAGCGCGACGGCGGAGAAGGCGAGCGTCCCCACGAGCCAGACCGCCGGCCAACGATCTTCCTGACCCGAGCGCGACTCGCCCCGGCGCCATGGCAGCAGCAGCGCCACCGTGCCCAGCACCACCACGAGGGCCATCGCGGCCAGGGATGCCGTTGGCCGGTCGGTGACGAGGCCGGCGACCGGCCAGGTGAGCGACCGCAGCGCCACCATCAGGAGGCGATCGAGGATGCCGGTCTGCGCGCCGCCTCCGCCTCCGCCAACGTAGGCGAGGAGCGCGCGCGTCTCGGAGAAGTCGCTCGTGAGCTCGTGGATGGCGAGCGGCACGTACCCGGCGACGAGCACGATCGCGCCGACGAGGCCGGCCCGCAGGTGCGCCGAGGCGCCGAGGGCCAGCCGCCGACGCCGCCGGAGCTCCCAGGCCCACATCGCCGCCACCGGCACGGCGAGCACGCCGCCCAGCCAGTGCAGCTGCATCGTGGCCATCGTCCCCACGGCGGCGAGCAGCCACCACCGGACGGCTCCCGTGCGGCGGCCCTGGATGACGCCCCCCACCGCGATGGCGGCGAAGAGCGGGATGGGATTGGGGTTCCAGATGAACGTGGACTCGCTGATCCCCGCGGGCGACACCGCCAGGAGCAGGGCGGCAACCGCAGCGGCGACGGGTCCGCCGACGAGCCGTGCCAGCCACCACGTCCCGGCGACGGCGGCGACACCCAGAAGGGCGATCTCGACCGTGATCGCCACGGGGTCGGCGCCGGAGATGACCGCCGCAGGCGCGAGCAGGTAGTAGTAGAGCGCCCCATGGTGGAAGGTCCCGACGGAGGTCACCGGCCCCAGCAGCGGCAGCTGCCCGTGGAGGAGCGCCGTGAGCACCGCCATGTCGTGGCCCTGGTCCGAGTCCCACTGCCCGCGCTGGTCGAGGCCGGGGAGTCGGAGGAGTGCCGCGAGCACGAGGATGGCGGCCAGGAGGGCCAGCTCCAGCCAGCGGCGGCGGTCGTCGCGGCGGCCGCCTTCGCGATGGGCCGCGCCCGCCGGCGCCGTGCCCGGGAGCAGGTCGTCGTCGGGCATCATGCCCTCGGGACCATGCCGTCGGGTTCGGGCGGCGCCGCGCGCCCCCGGGCGCTGCGCGTCTGGAACGCGGATGGGGGCAACGGCGCCAATGGCCGGCCTTCCGCCAGGTCGCGCGCCCTCGCCAGGTTGACCTCGTCCCAGCCCTCCTCCATGCCGGGCGCCTCGATGATGTAGGCGACGCCGCGAAGCGCGGGGTGGACCAGGAAGCGCGCGAGCCCGTCGACACCGATGCGCCCGCCCCCGAGGTGCTCGTGGCGGTCCGAGCCGGTGCCCATGGCCGAGCGCGAGTCGTTGAGGTGGACCAGCCGGAGCCGGTCGAGCCCCACCTGCGCGTCGAACAGCGCGAGCAGCTCGTCGACCCCCTCGCGCGTGCCGACCTCGTAGCCCGCGCCCCAGAGGTGCGCCGTGTCGAGGCAGAAGCCGAGGCGGTCCCGGGGCATGCCGGCTGCCGCCGCCGCACGGTCGATCGCGCCGAGCTCGCCCGGCGATCGGCCCAGCCCGAAGCCGGCGCCAGGCCCGTTCTCGAGCACGACCACCACGCCCTCGCCCGCCTCGCCCGCGCCATCCACGGCGCGCGTCAGGCCCTCGGCGATCCGCGAGACGCCCGCCTCCACCCCCGCGCCGTGGTGCGAACCCGTGTGCACGTTGACGAACGCGGCGCCATACGCCGCGGCGACCTGCAGCTCGCCTGCCAGCAGCGCGACGGACCGCTCCCACACCTCGTCGTCGGGCGTGGCGAGGTTCACGAGGTACGGCGCATGGACCGCCACCGGGGCGATGTCGTGGCTGGCCAGCCGATCCCGGAACGCCGGGAGCTCGTCGGGCAGGGTCGGACGGCGGCGCCAGGAGGTCGGGTTGTCCACGAAGACCTGGATCGCCGACGCGCCGATCGCGCCCGCGCGGTCGGCTGCACGGACCAGACCCGCCGCGAGCGGGAGGTGGAGGCCGATGCGACGGCCGTTCGGGAGCATGCGGCAAGCCTAGCCGCCGTCGCTCTCGTGCCGGGAGGCGGCCGACGTTCGCCTACCTCTGCGACTGGGCCTAGCCGATGGCAGGTGGTGGCGAGCAGGCGGACGTCGGGCCGCAGGACAGGAGAGGCGCTTCCCTAGCACTTGTTGGCCCACAAGGTCGGGCCGAAGTGAAGGGCTATGCGGGCGACGCGCGGTCTCGTATCCTGCGGTTTGGGCCTCGAGCGTGGCCCCTCGGCCATGCTGCAGGATCCGAGCGAGCAGAAGGAGCAAGGCGCTTACTGGCTACGAACCGCTACAACGGGCTACATTCGAACGACGATCGGTACGCCCTCTCGGTCAAGCAGGAGGAGGCCGTCGACCTGCTCATCGCCGGCAAGAACGACCGCGAGGCGGCCGAGTCACTCGGCCTCCATCGGGTGACGGTGACCCGCTGGCGACTCTACCACCCGGGCTTCCAGGCCCTCCTGCACCAGCGGCGCAGGCTGGTCCACGAGAGCAGTGAGGACGGGCTGCGCGCGCTGTTTGGCGAGGCGGTCCAGGCGATTAGCGACGAGATCCAAGCGAAGCGCGCCGGCCGCGACCGCCTCGCACTCGACGTGATTAGGGCGCTCGGCAACTACTCTGCCCTACCGGATCCCATCGGCGAGGCCGACGCCGAGGAGATCGTGGAAGCGGTCGTCGAGGCACGACACAGCAGGGCGGATCGGCAATCGCGCTCGTACGGACCGTCGGACCGCGAGCGCCGCTCGGCTGGCGACGATCTGCTTCGCAAGGCGAGCGAGCCGCCGCCCTCGGACTGAACGAGCTGATCGGCGGCCCATCTTGATGGAGGAGGCGGCCAAGGACGGCCGTCGGAGTCTCGGCCCCTCGGGGCGCGGGGAGAGCAGTGCTGCGGGGCCCGACGGTGCGCCACTGGATCCCGACGGTCGAGGTCCTCAATGGCCGGACCACGCCAGCGGCTCGAGGTCGTCGGCCGGGTCGATGTGGATGATCTTGCGCGCCCGCAGGAGCGCCCGGTACGCGTCGGGGAAGCTCATGCCCGTGGATGCGGATCAGCCGGTCGAGCCGGCCGCCGCCTGGACCGGGACGTAGCCGCGGTAGTCGGCGAACCACTCGCCGACCGTGGCGTAGGTGGACCAGTGGCGCAGCTCGGCGCGGGACTTGCGGGTGTCCGGGCGCTGGCCAGGCTCGTCGGCGGGGGTCATCCCTCGGCTCCTATCGCGCCCGGCAGGAGCACCGCGCCGCCCTGAGGGGTGCCGGCCGGTTGCTGCGCCGTCGTCGAGCCGGGACTCTCGGGCGCTCTCGATAGGCGGCGCCGCGGTGGCGGTGCCGAGGTCAGTGTAGGCGATCGACAAGCCCTCGGCGATCAGGCCCGAGGCGGCCCGGTCTTACTCCTGGGGGCCGGCGCGCTCGGCCAGCATGCGCCGGACGGCCTTGTCCACGGCCCGGTCGATCAGCGCCTCGAGCTCGGGGTCGTTCAGCACCCAGGTCCGCCCGCTCGAGCCCTCGTAAGCGGCGACCAAGTCCGAGAGGTCGACGCCGAGCGCGTCGGCGAGGAGCTGCAGACTCGCGTTGTCCGGGACATGAGCCCTTCGTCCACCAGCTCGTGACGGTCGTTGGCCGGATCCCCGCCTTGCGAGCGAGCCCGCTGACGGACTTCGCGCCTGGGACGGGAAGGCGTGCGGCCAGGAACTCGCGCAGAGCGACTCCGCGACTCTTAGGCTTGATCTCGATCCATCACGCAACGAGTATTGATAGTCTCGTACGATCGGAGTACTGTTCTGTCGATGATGGACAACACGACAGAACACGATGATTCGATACTCGTCGACTCCCCGGCTGCGAGAAACTCGCCCAATGCGGCCTCGTCCGCGACGCCCGCCACCGGTACAGCTGGAACGGCGGGGCGCTGATGCCGTCGGTGACGACGGTCATCGGCGTCAAGGACAAGCCGGCGCTCGTGGGCTGGGCGAAGCGCGAGACGGCAGCGTGCGCCGTGCGGAACCTCGACGTCCTCGAGCGGATGGTGGACAGCGGCGGCCAGCAGTCGGCGGTGGACTGGCTCAAGAAGATCCCGGACCACGGTCGCGACGGCGCCGGCCGACCTCGGCACCCGCGTCCACGCCCGCATCGAGTCGCTGGCGCGCGGCGAGGCGGGGGCCGTGGAGGAGGACGTGCGCCCGTACCTCGCAGCCTTCCGGCGCGACTTCCTCGACGTGTTCCGGCCGCAGTTCCTCGAGGTCGAGGCGATGGTCTGCTCGCTGCGCCACCGCTACGGCGGCACCGCTCGACGCCCTGGCGCGAGATCGGCGGCAGGGTCTGGCTGATCGACTGGAAGACGGGGTCCGGCGTCTACCCTGACGCCGCGCTCCAGCTCGCGGGCCTCGCGCGGGCGGAGTTCATCGGGCGGCCAGGCGACGCCGCCCAGCACCCGCTGCCGCGCGCGACACGGTTCGGGGTGGTCCACGTGCGGCCCGAGGGGGCCCGGTTGCTGCCCGTCGCAAAAAAAAAAAAAAAAAAAAAAAAAAAAAACACCCGGCGTGGTCCGCAGCGTGCAGGCTGGAGCCGGCGGAAGTGGCGTCTCTTGGAGACACCGGTCGTGTGGCCGCGCCCGGGCGGAGCGGCCACACGACACAATCGGCTAGCTGCGAGTCTTGGCGCCTCTGCGCGACGGCGTGTACTCGCCGCCGACCATCGGCTCGATCAGCCCGAAGTCGCCGTCCTTGCGCCGGTAGAGCACCGCGAGTCGTTCGTTCTCGGCGTTCACGAATACGTAGAAGTCGTGGCCGAGGTCCTCCATCGCGGCGACGGCGTCCTCCTCGAACATCGGCTCGATCGCGAACCGCTTGGTCTTCACGATCTTGCGATCGGTCTTGCCGTCGGACGTGCCGTCGGCCAGCTTGCGGAGCAGCTGCTTCTCCTCGACGGGGCGGGAGTGGACGCGGGGTTTCTCCTTGAAGTCGATCGCCTGGCGCTCGACCTTGTCGACCACCACGTCCAGGGCCGCCTGGTATGAGATGCCCGACGCCGTGCTGCGCAGCGTCTTCCCGTCGATCACGAGCTGGACGTCCACGATGTGGGCGTCCGTGGCACTCCGGTGCGCCTCGTTGGAGAGCTCCACGATGGCGTCGGTGCGGTCATCCAGGAGCCGCTCGAGGCGTGCGAACTTGCGCTCCGCGTACTGCCGGACCCGGTCCGGGACCTCGAGGTTCTTGCCCCTGACGATCGTCCTCACGGTTGACCTCCCGGCGCGAGCAGTGCGCCTGGCTGCGGGGCGGACAGGCCGCGAGCGCGGTCGCTGTCCGGAACCCGAGTATAGTCGCGCCTCCCGATCGACCGAACCTGCCGCAGGTCCGCCATGCAGGGACCCCAGACGGGTGGGTTCGGCCGAGTGGCCTAGGCAGTCCGGCTCGGCGTGCATCCTGCCCGGCGCGTGCACCAGCGGACCCGCCCGGCGCGCGGTGTGCGCCCGGCCCCGCCCGGGCGTGCACCCAGCGGCCCTATCGGCGCTCGGCCCGCCGGGACGTCCGGCCCGTGCCTCCTCGCGCCCGGCGGGGCAGCGATCTGCGGCACGCAGCGGCCGGCCCGGCGCTCCGCCCTCCAGCAGGGCCTCCCCGTGCACGCGGGCCTGGGTAGACGGGGCCGGCCACGCTCGGCGCGTGCACCAGCGGACCCGCCCGGCGCGCGGTGCGCCCGGCCCCGCCCGGGCGTGCACCCAGCGGCCCTATCGGCGCTCGGCCCGCCGGGACGTCCGGCCCGTGCCTCCTCGCGCCCGGCGGGGCAGCGATCTGCGGCACGCAGCGGCCGGCCCGGCGCTCCGCCCTCCAGCAGGGCCTCCCCGTGCACGCGGGCCTGGGTAGACCGCCCTCCGTCCCGTGCACGCGGGGCCGGGGTAGCACGCGGGGCCGGGGCAAGATCGCGCCCTCGCCGCCCCGTGCCAATCGCTGCACGCGGGGCCGGGGCAAGATCGCGCCCTCGCCGCCCCGTGCGCCCGGGGCCAAGCCCAGTCTCTGCCCTCGCCAGGCCGGCTGAGCCACCCGGTCAGCGCTCGCGGGCCACCGTGACCGCTGCCACGCTGAGCGCCCCGGCGGCGAGCAGGGCGTTCGCAGTCGCCGAGAGCGTCGCGCCGGTCGTCACCACGTCGTCAACCAGGACCACGTGGCGCCCGGTCACGCGACCCGCGTCCCGGGCACGGACCGCGAAGGCTGTGGCGACGTTGGACGCCCGGTGGCGCCGGTCGAGCCGGTACTGGGCCGTCGTGGCGCGGGTCCGCTCGACCGCCGCCAGCATGGGCATCCGCAGGCGCCCGGCGGCTGCCGCGGCGATCAGCTCCGCCTGGTCGTAGCCGCGCTCGCGTCGGCGCCCGGCGTGGACCGGAACCGGCACGAGGAGGTCGCCGCCCCCACCGGAGCGCGCCCATCGCGCTGCGACAGCCTCCCCCAGCGGCTGCGAGAGACGCCGCTCCCCGGCGTACTTGAGCGCGTGCAGGGCATGCCGGACGACGCCCGCAAACGGGGCGCACCACTCCAGGCGCACGAGGGGCTCCGGGGGTCCGTCGGGCAGGCCGAGGGGCGTCCCGGCGGGCAGCAGCAGGCGCACGTCGAGTGCCGGTCGGCAGCGACGACAGAGCGGCTCGCCCTCGGTGCCGCACCCGACGCAGGCTGGTGGGAGAGCAAGGTCCAGCAGCGCGGCGACTGGGCGGCGTCCGAAGGCGAGCATGTGCCGATGATGGCCGGGCCGACTCACGCCTGGCTTACGCCCCCGTTGCCTCCGGCCGGACAGGATCGAAGATCACACGGCGGGCGTTGCCTGCGTACACGGCGCGCAGCACCTCGTCCGGCAGGGCCAGCCCGTGGATCGCCCACCGCCCCTGGCTGCCCGGCCCGCCGTCGGGGTCGTACGGGAACCACTCGTCGCGGGTCTCGAGGAATCGGGCGTAGACGGCCCATGCGGCGTGCTCGGGCGGCGCGTCCGTCCCGAACAGGATGCGGTCGGGCCAGCGCATGATGAGGTCCCGGGCCGAGTACGGCTGCCGCCCCAGCTCAGCGATCCGCGCCGCGAGGTCGACGTGCAAGTTGCGGTATGCCGCCAGCATCCGGTCGACCCGCGCCAGGTCCTCCGGCGCGCACCCGACATGCGCCCCGATGAACGTCGTCTCAGGGTGGCGCGCCACGACCGCCTCGAGCCCGTCGATGAGCTCGTCGAAGGGCGGGAACCCGTCCGCCTCAGGTCGCCCAGCGGGTCGCGTCGGCCAGACGTGCCAGTCCGGGTGCTCGAGGAGCTCCTCGAGGCGCTCATTGGAGGCGTCAAGCGGCTCGAAGAAGGCGATCGGATCGGCGACGTGGATGGTGACCGGAAGCCCGAGCGCTCCTGCTGTCGCCCACAGCGGGTCGAGCCGCGGGTCGTCAACCGGCACCAGCCGCCCCGCGATGTCGCGCGCATGCAGCCCGAGCAGCTTCCAGACCTTCAGTCCGCGAGCCCCCGCGCCCGCGGCAGCCCGCAGCCGCCTCGCCTCCAGCTCGCCGAAGTCGGGGCGCTGGGCCCACATGGCGTAGTCGAGCCCGGCGAACACGGCGACGCGGTCCCCCAGCGGCGCCCAGTGCTCCAGCTCGCGGGCCAGCGCATCGCCCCAGCCGCCGTCGAGGTCGACGATCGCCTCGATGTTCGAGGCGTCGAGCGCGGCGGCGAGCTCTGCCGGAGACCGGCGGTCCCAGCCATCCGAGAACGGCGTCGGGCCGAGGTGATTGTGGGCGTCGATCGCAGGGTGGGATGGACGCCCCGGCGGTGCGGCGGCCCCAGCACGGAGCTGCGACTGGGGTCGGTAGTCGGCGAGGCGGAGGCTGTCCGGTGCCGCGGCGTCCCGCCCGTTGGTCGCGGTCATCTACCCCTTGAGCCCCGAAAGCGTGATGCCCCGCACGAAGTACTTCTGGGCGACCACGAACAGGATGATCATCGGCAGCAGGCTGACCAGGGCACCGGCCATCATCTCCGGCCACTTGCCCACGAACTGGCCCTGGAAGAACGCCAACCCGACGGTCGTGGTGTAGCTGGGCAGGTCCCGAAGGTAGATGAGCGGATCGAGCAGATCGTTCCAGCTCCACATGAACTGGAAGATCGCCAGGGTCGCCAGCGCTGGCCGCGCCAGCGGGACGTAGACCTTGAGGAAGATCTGCCACGGGTTGGCACCGTCGACGCGCGCCGCGTCGGCCAGCTCGTTGGGGATGGTGAGGAAGAACTGGCGAAGCAGGAACGTCCCGAAGGCTCCGCCGAAGAACGCCCAGACCCACAGCGGCAGGTTGGTGCCAATCCAGTTGCCGCTCTCGCTCAGCGGCCACGGCAGGTACCGGTAGAGGACGAAGTTGGGGACAAGCACGATCTGGAACGGGATGATCAAGGTCGCCAGGATCATCGCGAACAGGACCCGCTTGCCCCGGAACTCGAACACCGCGAACGCGTACCCGGCCATCGAGCAGGTGACCAGCTGGCCGAGCGTCGCCAGCGAGGCGATCACGATCGAGTTGCCGAAGAACGTTCCGAACGTGATGCCGGGCATGGCGAACCACATCGTGGTGTAGTTGTCCCAGTGGAGCCCGGTCGGGAACGACAGCGGCCCGGTGGAGAACACCTCGGCCCGCGTCTTGAGCGACGTCGAGATCATCCACAGGAACGGGATCATCATCGCCACGCCCCCGGCGATCAGCGCTGCGTACGCGCCGAGCGTGCCCGCGAGCACCCGCCCGCGCCTGGACCGGGCGTTGCGCGAGGCTCGTCGCCGCGTCCTGACGGCCGTCACCTGACGCTCCTCACTGGTAGTGGACCCAGCGGTTCTGAGTTCGGAAGTAGAGGATCGTGGCGACCGCGACGATCAGGAACATGATCCAGGACGCAGCCGCGGCGTAGCCCATCTTGAAGTTGCGGAAGCCGGCCTCGTAGATGAAGTAGACGAGGGTGATCGTCGCGTCGCCCGGCTTGCCGGGGTTGGCCATCACGTAGACCTGGTCGAAGACCTGGAATGCGCCGATCAGCGCGAGGATCCCGGTGAAGAAGATCGAGGGCGTGAGCAGCGGCAGCGTGATCCGCCGGAACCGCGCCCATCGCCCGGCCCCGTCCACGCTGGCGGCGTCGTAGTACTCGGTCGGGATGCCCTGCAGGCCTGCCAGGAAGATGATCACGTTGGCCGGCAGCCCCTGCCAGATGCTCATCGCGATGATCGACGGCATCGCCAGCGTCGGGTCGGCCACCCATCGCTGGGGCGGGATCCCGACGGCCCGCAGGATGTCGTTGAGCGGCCCCGCCGGGCTGTAGATCCACAGCCAGACGAGCGCGATGGCGGTCGCGGACGTCACGAGCGGCAGGAAGTACGCGGTGCGGATCCACGCGATGCCGCGCAACTGCCGGTTGAGCGCCGTCGCCAGTCCGAGCGCGAAGACCAGGCCCACGGGAACGGACACCAGCGTGTAGAAGAGCGTGTTGCGCAGGGCCTTCTGGAACCGATCGTCCCCGAGCAGCCGAGTGTAGTTGTCGAGGCCCACGACCTGGGGCGCGGAGAGCATGTCCCACTTCGTGAGGCTGAGCCCCAGGGTGGCGAGGATCGGGCCGGCGGACAGGACCGCCAGCCCGATCAGCGTCGGGGCGAGGAACAGCAGGACCCAGCGCGTCTCCCGGCCGCGGGGTCCACGGCGCGACCGGGTGCTCCGGGGCGGCTTGCCCACCGCCCCGGACCTCTCGAGGGGCCGCGCAGCCGGCGTCACCCTGACGCCCTCACGCAGCCGTTCAGGGGAGCCCAGCTCACTGGCCGAGCAGCTGCTGCAGCTTGGGCGTGACGGCGTCGAGCGCCGCCTTCGCCGTGAGCTGGTTGTCGTTGAAGACGTTGGCGTCCAGCTCGTCCTGGAGCGCGGTGCTGAACTCGTTGTACCCCTTGAACGACGGCTTGAGGTGGGCGTAGGCGAGCGCGTCGGCGAAGGTCTTGCCGCCGTCGAACGAGGTGGCGTACTGGTCGGCCAGGACCTGCTTGTTGGCTGGCATCGACGCCTTGAGCGATGCGACCATCGCCTGCAGCTTCGGCCCCGTGTAGCACTTGATGAACTCCCAGGCCGCATCGGGCGACTTCGACCCCTTGTAGGCGACGACGCCGCTCGGGTTGACCGAGGTCGCGGCGCCGGCCGGGCCCTTCGGCAGCGGGGCGACGCCGAACTTGATGCCGGCCGCCTCGTGGGTCGGCACGAGCCACGAGCCGTTGGCTTCCATCGCCGCCTGGCCGTTCTCGAAGGCGTCGCCGGTGCCGCCGGCCACGGGCTGCGCCATGACCTTGTCCTTGTAGATGAGGTCCTGCAGGAACTGGATTCCCGCCGCGGCCTGATCGGTGTCGATGACCACGCTCTTCTTGTCGGCGCTCAGGATGTCGCCGCCGGCCTGCCACACGAGTGACGACCAGTAGTTCTCCATGTCCGACGTCTCGGTGTAGAAGCCCCACTGCGTGGTCTTGCCGCCGGCTGTCGTCGTCAGCTTGGTCGCGACATCGACCAGCTTGCTCCAGTCCCAGGTGGCGTCCGGGTACGGCAGCCCCGCCGCGTCGAACATCGTCTTGTTGTAGAAGAGGGCGATCGTGTTCAGGTCCCGCGGCAGCCCATACAGGTGCCCGTCGGGCGCCGTGAAGTCCTGGACGGCCAGGTCAACCAGCCCGCCGGTGTCGAACCCGTCCTTGGCGATGTACGGATTGAGGTCGAGCAGCTGGTCCCGGGTCTGGTAGTCGGGGTACAGCGGCCCGTCCATCAGGAACACGTCGGGCGCGTTGCCGCCCGCTAGGTCGGTCTGCAGCTTGGGCCAGTACGAGTCCCAGTCCGCGACGGACACCTTCACGGTGATGTTCGGGTTCAGCTCGTGGAAGGCGTCCACGATCTTCTGCTGGTTGGCGAGCTCGGTCGTGTCGCCCCACATCGCGTAGGTGATCTTGACCGGCGGTCCCGCGTAGCTCCCGCAGGCCGCGGCAGCCGACGCGGAGGCCGTCGCCGAGGCGGGGGCCGCGGTCGATGCGCTCGGCGTGGCGGGCACGGTCGAGGCGGCGGCAGTCGCCGCGCTGGCGGACGGTGGCGCGGTGACGGTCGCAGACGGCGTGGCGCTGCCACACGACGCGACCAGCATCACCGCCGTGGCCGCGACGACGAGCCGCGGGCTGCGGGGAACTCGGAAGGCGCGCATCGGGATCCTCCTCAGGACTGCGGGTGGGGCGCGGAGCCACCGAGCCACGCCGGCAGCCACTCCGCCTCGGCGGCGATCAGCTCGTCGGTCATGCGCCAGGCCTCGTCGAGCGAGAGCCGGGCCTGGACCTGCGGGTCGGTGAGCACCGCGTGGTAGACGAGGTCGCGGTCCTCGTCGAGCGCGGCGCGGACGGTCAGCTCCTGGGTGTCGACCGCGGGGCGCGTGTACGCCGCGCACTGGGGTGGCAGCGCCGCGACGGCCACCGGGTGGACCCCCAGGCCGTCGACCAGTGCCGGCACCTCGACGCACGCGTCCGCGGCGAGGTTGGGGATCAGGCGCCCGCCGTCGTTGGGGACGTTGGCCACGATGCGCGCCGGCTCACCGGTGAGCATCGCGTGCACGATGACTGCCGCGTACTCGCCACTGCGCTCGATCTCGAACGGCTCGCCCGCGTCCAGGCGGCGCTTCGTGTCCGCGTACTCATCGAGGTTGTGCGCCACCCGGTCGAGGTACTCGCCGATCGGGATGTGGAGCCGCTCGACGAGGTCGCCCTTGGGGATGAACCACGGGTTGTACTCGGCGTGGTGCTCGGACGACTCGGTGGGGTACAGCCCGAACCGGCGGAACAGGTCCGCGCGGACCTGGTCGTCGTCGGGCGCGCGACCGGCGTTGATGAAGGCGCCAAGCGCCGGGTACAGGTCGGTGCCGCGGTGCTCGAGCCGGGTGACCCACGCGAGGTGGTTCACGCCTGCGGTCTCGGCGGTCACCTCCTCGAACGGCACGCCCAGGTAGCCGGCCAGCGTGTGGATCGTCCAGTGCACCGAGTGGCACAGGCCAACCGTGGGCAGCCCGATCGCCTCGTCGACGGCGCGGACCAGCATCGCCATCGGGTTGGTGTAGTTGAGGAACAGGGCGGACGGGCAGACCTCGGTCATGTCCTCGGCGATGCCCAGCACCACCGGGATGGTCCGGAGCCCGCGCAGGACGCCCCCGACGTTGATCGTGTCGTTGATCGTGTAGCGCAGCCCGTACCGGGCGGGCACGTCGAAGTCGAGCTGCGTCGCGCGCGCGCCCCCGACCTGGATGGTGTTGACGACGTAGTCGGCACCGGTCAGCGCCTCGCGCCGGTCGATGCTTCCGCGGATTGTCGGGGCGGCCCCCAGCGCCTCGGCGGTCCAGCGCGCCATCCGCTCCGCCGTGGCCAGCCGGTCGGCGTCGATGTCGTGGAGCACGATCTCGGCGTCCCGGAGCTCCGGGTAGGCGAGGAAGTCCCCGAGCAGGTTCCGGGTGAACTCGACGCTCCCCGCGCCGACTAGGACGATGCGAGTCATCGCGCTCCCTTCATGGTGTGATCGGCGTGGCCTGCCGACGGCCCGCTCCCTTGACGACCCTCGCGCCCGCCTAGACGCCCAGGATGTGCTTGAGCCCCTGGCTGTGGTAACGCTCCACCCAGCCGGGGTGGTCGGGGTCCTGCCCGCGCCGACGGGCGAGGGCGAACGCGAGGAGCGCCACCGGCGGAACCGTGGTCAGCGGCGCGTGGTCCTCCGCGGTGGCCTCGGGGATCGGCAGCAGCACGCTGCCCTCGATGGCCCGTCTGGGGGCAACCTCGATCACGCGAGCGCCCCATGCGGCGGCGTGGGCCGCGACATCCAGGGTCGCGGCGCGTCCGGGCCCTTCCGGCATCAGGGCGATCACCACGGAGTCCGGGCCGACGATGGTCGCGACCCCCGAGGCCATCTCCCATGACTCCGTGCCCTCGGCGTGGACGATCGCCATCTCCTTGAGCTTGAGGGCCGCCTCCAAGGCCGCCGGATGGGCGGCACCGCTGCCCACGACGAACAGGTGCTCGGCCTGCGCGAGCTCCTCGGCGAGGGCGGTGACCAGCGGCTCCGCGGATGCGATGGCGGCCGCCGCGTGGTCCGCTGCCAGCGCGATTGCGCCCCGGATCCGGTCCGCCCGATCGCCACCGAGCAGCTCCGCGAGCACGAGCTCGGTCGCGACAAGGGTGGCTGCGAACGTCTTGGTCATCACCGGCACGTGACTCGGACCGCCGGCAGATCGGACGACGTGATCAGCGAGCCCGTCGAGGGTGCTCCCGGCGACGTGGACGACCCCTACCGTGGGCACGCGCCCACGCAGCGCCTCGACCACGCCCACCACGTCGCGGAACTCGCCGGAGGCCGAAATGCCCAGCAGCGCATCACCCGAGTCGAGCTGGGGCGGGTACGCCCGGAAGTCACCCGCAGTCAGCGGCACGACGATGGGGTCGCCCGCATCCGCGTGGCGTCGATACAGCGTGGCTGCAGCCAGCGACGAGTGGTACGAGGTGCCGTTGCCGATCACGTACACGCGCCGGACGCCGCCGCGGCGCAACGCCTCCGCGGCGTCGCCTGCACTTCCGAGGCTCTCGGTGAGCGTGCTGCGGACGGCCGCGGGCAGGGCGAGGATCTCGGCCGGGATGATGCCCTCGATCATGCGGGCTGGGTGCTCCTTTCCGGGGACGATGCGAGGACGACGCGGACGCTTCGCGCCCTGAGGGCGGCGACCTCCGCGGGATTGGCGTCGGCGTCGGTCACCAGGACGTCCACCTCGTCGATGCCGAACACGTACGCGGGCGCGACGGCGCCGAGCTTCGAGCTGTCGGCGAGGACGATGCAGGTGCGGGCCGCGCGCCGGAGCGCCCGGTCGGTCAGGATCTCGGGGATCGAGTCGTTCATGAGCCCACGCTCGGCGCTCAGCGCCCCGATGCCCATGAACAGCGCATCTGCGCGCAGCTCGCGGAGCGACAGCTCGGCGAGGTGGCCGAGGGTCGAGTGCATGTCCGGCCGCACGACGCCACCCAGGACCACCAGCTCGATCCCCGGCCGGTCGAGCAGGACCCCAACCACGTCAAGGGCGTTGGTGATCACCGTGAGGTGCCGGTCGACGAGGCGGCGCGCGAACTCGAGCGCTGTGGTCCCGCTCGAGATGGCGATTGTCTGCCCGTCCTCGACAAGGTCGGCGGCGGCCGTGGCGATCGCGCGCTTGGCGAGAAGGCGCGGGTCGGGCGACTCGTGCGCGTGCACGGGAGCACCCGCCGCCGCGCCGCCATACGTCCGGACGAGAACGCCATCGGCGGAGAGACGCGCAAGGTCCCGGCGGATGGTCGACGGCGTCACGCCGAGGTCCTTGGCCAGCATCTCAACGCTCGCCTGGCCCGCTTCGTTGAGACGTGCCAGCAGCTCGGATCGCCTCTCAGTGCTCAACATGCGCGGATCCTGCGCTCCTGCTGCGCAGATTGTCAAGTCATGTTGCGTGATGTGTGCGACATTCAGCTTGTGTCGGCGCGGAGCGCGCGCTAGCATCGTCGAGCCAATCGAATTGAGGTACATGCCGTGGTGTTCCAGTCCGGCACGCGTCGGGGCCTCGACGCCTGCGCCTCGCCGCGCGGGACGTTCGCGGTGCTGGCGCTCGACCATCGCCAGAACCTGCGGCGCGAGCTCCACCCAGAGGCGCCGGACACGACGACCTACGACGAGATGGCCGAATTCAAGCGCGCCGTCGTCCGCGCGCTGGCGCCGTCCGCGACCGGCACCCTGCTCGATCCGGAGGTCGGCGCGGCACAGGTGATCGCAGACGGGTCATTGCCGGGCAACGCGGGGCTCCTCGTGGCGCTTGAGGCCACCGGGTTCGACGGACCGCCGACGGCGCGGGTGTCGCGGATCCTTCCGGGCTGGTCGGTTGAGCAGGCCAAGCGGATGGGCGCCTCGGCCGCGAAGCTGTTGGTCTACTACCACCCGGCCGCGGCGAATGCCGACCAACAGGAGCGGCTGGTCGCCGACATCGCCGCGAGCTGCGCCCGGCAGGACCTGCCCCTGTTCGTCGAGCCGCTCGGCTACGACCCGGCGACGGGGGGCCGGCTGGCGGGCGAGCAGCGGCGGGCCTGTGTCGTGGAGACGGCTCGACGACTGACAAGGAGCGGGGGCGCCATCCTCAAGGCGGAGTTTCCGTACGACGCGACCGTCACGGACCCGTCTGCCTGGGCCGAGGCCTGCGCGGAGCTCGACTCGGTCTGCGCGGTGCCGTGGGTGCTCCTCTCGGGGGGCGTGGACGACGCGACCTTCGAGCGTCAGGTCGCGGCGGCATGCCGTGCCGGCGCCTCGGGCGTGCTCGTCGGCCGGTCGGTGTGGGCGCCGTCCGCCACGATGGCCCCGCGCGAGCGCGACGCGTGGCTCGTCAGCGAGGGCCGATCCCGGCTGGAGAAGCTCGTCCGGCTGGTGGACGAGCTCGCGACCCCGTGGCACGCCCGCCCCAACCCGCTCGACGGCGTGGCCGGCCCCGGCGAGGGCTGGTACCGGCAATACTCAGCGGGATGACGGACCCCACGCGCCACCCAGGCGTCACCCGGCGCGACATCGACGTGCTGGTCCTGGGCGAGATCAACCCGGACGTGATCGTCCGGGCCGCCGACCCGCGCCCGGCGTTCGGTCAGGTCGAACTCATGGTGGACTCGATCGATCTCGTCATCGGCAGCTCGTCGGCGATCTTCGCCTGCGGCGCCGCACGGCTGGGCCTGCGCACGGCATTCGTCGGCGTTGTCGGCCACGACCCGCTCGGCCGGTTCATGCTGGACGCCATGCGGGCGCGCGGTGTCGCCGTCGAGAGCTGCCGCGTGGACCCGGACGTGCCGACCGGGGCATCGGTCATCCTGACCAGCGGAGCCGATCGGGCGATCCTCACAGCGCCGGGGACGATGCCGCTGCTGCGCGACGAGGACATCCCCGACGCGCTCGTCGCGCGGGCGCGCCACATGCACGTCGGCAGCCTGTTCCTGCTCGACGCCCTCCGGCCTGCACTCGCGGCTCGGTTCGCCGCGGCGCGCCGCAGCGGCCTCACCACGTCCGTGGACTGCAACTGGGACCCGCGCGGGACCTGGGACGGCGGGCTCCGGGAGATCCTGCGCGAGACGGACGTCTTCCTGCCGAATGCCGCAGAGGCCACGCGGATCGCCGGCACGGACGACGTCGAGGCTGCGGCGCGCGCCCTCGTTGCCGACGGCCCTCGCGTCGTCGCGGTCAAGTGCGGGACGGAAGGTGCGCTCGCCGTGACGCGCGACGGCAGGGTGGCGCGGGTGCCGGCGCTGCTGGTCGATGCTGTGGACACGACAGGAGCCGGGGACTCCTTCGACGCCGGCTTCATCAGCGGGTTCCTGGCCGGTCGCCCGATCGGGGAGTGCCTCGCCCTGGGCGTGACCGCGGGCTCGCTCTCGACGCGTCGCGTCGGGGGGACGACCGCGCAGCCCACGCTTGCAGAGGCGGAGGCCGCCGCGCGCGACGCGGGCCTGCTCGGGGCTCCGGGATGACCACCGGAGCCCCGGTAGCACCTGGTCCTGCGGTCTGGCCACGCCGCCTCGTCTGCATCTCCGCCAACGCCTCGATCGACCGGATTGCCGCCGTGGACCGGCTGGTGCCCGGCGAGGTCCACCGGCCCGAGCTCCTGTCTGTCGTCCCCGGCGGCAAGGCGCTCAACGTCGCGCGGGCAGCCGCGCGTCTCGGCATGCCGGTCCGTGCGATCGCGGTCCTGGGCGGCCATGCCGGCGCCTGGATGGACGCCGCGCTGCGCGCACGCGGGATCGAGACACGGATCGTCCGTGTTGCCGGCGAGACGCGGACCTGCCTGTCGGTGCTGGACCGCGCCAGTGGGCTGCTCACCGAGTTCTACGAGCCGGGCCTCACCGTCGACGCGGCAAGCTGGGGAGCGCTCGAGGACGCCCTGCGGTCGGAGCTCGCCGAGGATCCCTCTGGCGCGCTGGTCGCCCTCGCCGGAAGCCTGCCGCCGGGATCGCCCGAGGACGGGTACCGCCGCCTGGCCGCGATCGCCTCGGAAGCCGGAGGGCGCGCCGTTGTCGACGCCGACCGGCGTGCCCTGGTCGAGGCCCTCGGGGCGCGGCCGTGGCTCGTCAAGGTCAACGCCCGCGAGGCAGTGTCAGCAGCGTTCGCTGCGGAACCGGATCACGGCGACCCGCAGACGCCGCCCGGCGAGGTGGACGAGGCCCGGGTCGTCGAGGCCGCGCACCGGATCCGCCGGCAGACGGCCGGGCTCGTCATGATCACGCGCGGTCCCGAAGGCGCGATCCTCGTCGATGAGGTCGGCAGCGCATGGCGGATCGGGGGCCCGCCCGAGCGCGGCCAGTACCCGGTCGGCAGCGGCGACACGCTGCTCGCTGGGTTCGCCGCGGCCCTGTGGTCGGGGCACCCGGCTGTTGAGGCGACGCGGCACGGCGGTGCGCTCGGGGCCGCGAACGCCCTGATCCCCGGCCAGGGAGAGTTCGACGCCCGCGATGCCGATCGGATCCTGCAGGTGATCCGCGTCGACCGGATCACCTGAGCCGACGGAGGCGTCCGCGGCGCCCCTGGTCTCGACCTAGACCCGCTCGCGGATCTCCACGCGGTCGCCCACCTGCGTCCCGCTCGCGTCGATCACGCCCACCGGCAGCTCGAGCACGCCATGGGCGCCGGTGATCAGCGGGATCAGCCCCGTCCACGCCCGCACGCCGCGGTGCACGGAGCGGACGCGACGCACGCCGTCGCCGTCGGCCTTGGTGACGAACACCGCGTCGATCGGGAAGCGCATGAACATCATGTGGATCCCGTTGCCGCCCGGCAGCCACAGGCCCTCGCCGTCCGGCAGGTCGGGCCGGCCCATCAGCCCCATCAGCTTGCCCCAGAAGGAGCCGGCCGTCTCGAGCCGCGCAGCGAGCACGGTGTCGCGGTCGAGGTTGCGCACGGCCCCCCGAGCCCCTCCCATGTCGTCCTCGACCGGCCTAGGTCTTGAGGTTGATCATGATCAGGATGATGGCCGGGCCAAGGATGACGATGAACAGCGACGGGAAGATGCACCCCACCAGCGGGAACAGCATCTTGATCGGCGCCTTCGCCGCCATCTCCTCGGCGCGCTGCCGGCGCTCGATGCGCAGCTGCTCCGACTGGACCTGGAGCACCTTGCTGATCGACACGCCCAGCTGCTCGGCCTGGATGACCGCACCGATGAAGTTCGAGAGCGGCGGCACCTCGGTTCGCGGGACGATGTCCCGGAGGGCGTCCCGGCGCGACTTGCCCACGCGGATCTCGGCCAGCGCCCGGCGGAACTCGTCGGTCAGCGGCCCCTTGAGCTTCTCGACAACCTTGCCCAGCGCGCCATCGAAGCCGAGGCCGGCCCGGACAGAGATCGTGAGCAGGTCCAGAGCATCGGGGATCTGGAGCAGGATGGCCTTCTGGCGCGCCCGGACCCGGCCGCCCAGCCAGAACTCGGGGATCGTGTAGCCGAACATCAGGCCGATCGGGATCATCACCAGCCGCAGAACGACCGGCAGGCCCAGGACCCCCACGACCATGAACAGCAGGAAGAAGATCCCGGCGCCGACAAGCGCCCCGACGGCCTTGATGCCCAGCCAGTCGGCGGTCCGCAGGTCGCCGGGGTTGCCGGCGAGGGCGAGGCGCTTCTCGGTCTGCTGCGTGAAGGAGGTGCTCGCGACCCGGGCCACGGAGCCAGAGAGGCGGGCCGCCAGCGGGCGAACCGTCCGCTCGAACAGGGGCGCCTGGAGCTCGAGCTCCTCGAGGTTCTTGGCCTGCATCGTGCCGAGCTGGGTCAGGCGGGCCTGCACCGGGTCCACCGGGGACCCGCCCGCCAGCCCCACGAAGATCAGGATGATTGCGAGCGCCGCAACGCCGGCGACACCGAGGGCTAGGGTTTCCATGGCGCTAGACCTCGATGGCCACGATCTTGCGGATGAACATGAAGCCCAGGAACATCATGAACCCGCCCACGAACAGGATCACCACGCCGGCGGGCAGGCCCGCCAATGACGCCCGGTCGTCGAACATCGGCGCCATGAACTGGGGCGCAGCGACGAACAGGAAGCCCGCCAGGCCAATCGGCAGGAAGCCCACGACGTAGCCTGACAGCCGCTGCTGGGCGGTCAGGGTGCGGATCTCGCCCTGGATCCGGACCCGCTCGCGGATGGTGAACGCGATCGAGTCGAGGATCTCGGCGAGGTTGCCGCCGACGGTGTGCTGGATGGAGATGGCGGTGGCCATGAGCTCCAGGTCGTCGGAGCGGACGCGGCGGACCATGTTCTCGAGGGCCACGTCGAACGCGAGGCCGAGGTTGACCTCCCGGATGACGCGCCCGAACTCGGTGGAGATGGGCGGACGCGCCTCGCGCACCACGAGCTCGATGGCCTGGAGGAAGGACGAGCCGGCGCGCAGGGCGTTGGCGATCAGGGTGATCGTGTCGGGGAGCTGCTTGTTGAACGCGCCGACGCGGCCGCTCTTGCGCCGGCCGAGCCAGAAGCGCGGCAGCATGAAGCCGATGAACAGCCCCACCAGCAGGACGAGCGGGTTCCGGAGCCCCGGCATCCCCACCGAGGCCACGGCCATGAAGATCGGCAGGCCGACTGTCACGCCCGCCCAGATCAGCAGGTACTCGCTGACCTTGAGCTTCAAGTCCGCTCGGGCGAGCTCGCGTGCGAGATTCGCGCCGAAGTCCCGCTGCTCGACAACCTTGTTGAGCTGTGCCATCGCCGCGGAGGCCTGCAGCGTCTCGGCCAGGGTCGGCTGGCTGCCGGACGCCGAGGGCGCCTTGTCCGGCTTGGCCGACGCGTACCGCTCGAGGCGGGCGTTGACGTCCGAGCTGGCGCGCGCCATCGAGATGCCAACCGCGATCATGAAGATCGCGAGGGCCGCGATGCCAGCGATCGCGAGCGTCATCGGATTGTTCACGACCGACCTCCCGCTCGCCTAGTAGCTGAAGCCGAACAGGCCCGGCGGCAGATGAATGCCCTGGACCTCGAACTTCTCGACGAACTTGGGCCGGATTCCGGTGGGCTTGAGGCGGCCCTGGATCTTGCCCTCGATGACGCCAGTCTGCTCGAACACGAACACGTCCTGCATCACGATCACATCACCTTCCATGCCCTGGACCTCGGTGATGTTCGTGATGCGGCGCGTGCCGTCCTTGAGGCGGGCCTGGTGGACGATCAGGTCCACGGCCGAGGCGATCTGCTCACGGATGGCGCGGACCGGGAGGTCGACGCCCGCCATGAGGACCATCGTCTCGAGGCGCGAGAGCATGTCTCGCGGGCTGTTGGCGTGGCCGGTGGACATCGAGCCGTCGTGGCCGGTGTTCATGGCCTGGAGCATGTCCAGCGCCTCGCCGGAACGGCACTCGCCAACGATGATGCGGTCGGGCCGCATGCGCAGGGCGTTGCGCACGAGCTCCCGGATGGGGATGGCGCCGCGGCCCTCGATGTTGGGCGGCCGCGACTCGAGGGTGACGACGTGCTCCTGGCGGAGCTGGAGCTCGGCCGCGTCCTCGATCGTCACGATCCGCTCGTCGTTGGGGATGAACGAGGAGAGCACGTTGAGCGTGGTCGTCTTGCCCGAGCCGGTGCCGCCGGAGACGAACACGTTCAGCCGGGCCTCAACCGAGGCGCGGAGGAACTCGAACATGTCCGGGGTGGCGGTGCCGAAGCGGACCAGGTCGTCCACCGTGAACGGCGTGGCCGAGAACTTCCGGATCGTGATCACCGGCCCCACGAGGGACAGCGGCGGGATGATGGCGTTGACGCGGGAGCCGTCAGTGAGGCGCGCGTCGACCATCGGGCTCGATTCGTCAACGCGCCGGCCGATGGGGGCGATGATCCGGTCGATGATCCGCATCACGTGGTCGTCGTTCTGGAACACGACATTCGTGAGCTCGAGACGGCCGGCGCGCTCGATGTAGACCTGGCGCGGGCCGTTGACCATCACTTCCGAGATGCTCTCGTCGCGGAGCAGCGGCTCGAGCGGGCCGAGGCCGATGATCTCGTCCGTGATCTGCTCGAGCATGCGGACGCGCTCGGCGCGAGTGAGGGCCAGGCCCTCCTCGTCGATGACCCGGCCGAAGATCTCCTCGATCTGGCGGCGCACCTCGACTTGGTTGGACAGGTCGAGCTTGGGGTCGAGGTCCTGGATCACGCGGGTCTGGATCCGGAACTTGACGTCCCGGAAGGATTCGCGGACCGGGGTCTGCGACATCAGCCGGCCGGGTGTCTGGCCGCCGGAAGGCTGCGCGGGACTGGAGCCCGGCGTCGGGACGGGCAGGCTGGAGCCTCCCTCCGGCGCGGCGCCGGGACGGGCGCTCTCGATGCGCTTCAGCAGCGACATTGGCTACTCCCCTTGGGCCGGGAACGGCCCCGTGGTGCGACGGATCACCGCCATGCGAACAGGGACTTCTTCTGGGTGGCTTTCCGGCTCGGATCACCGGCGTCGGCCGTGCGGGTTCCCACGACAGCCGACGCGAGTCGAAGGACGTCCTGGGAGACCTGTGCCTCCCGGTTGGACAGGAAGAACGGCACGCCGCGGTTGAGGGCGTACACGACGCTGCGGCCGTCCGAGACGATGGTGTGGTCCACTCGCCGGCCGATCGAGTGCTCCACGTCGGCCACCCGGATCCCCAGCGACGAGTCGGCGCGGTTGAGGACAAGGCGAATCTTGTCCGTGCCGTAGCCGAGCTGCTGGGCCACTTCCAGGAACAGCCGGATGTTCTTGATCGAGGTGATCTCGAGCGACAGCATCGTGAGGACGGTGTCGGCGAGGTCGAGGATGGCGAGGGTGGTGTCGTTGAACGAGGACATGCAGTCCACCACGACCAGGTCGTGCGTCTCGCGCAGCGACTCCAGCATCCGCTTGACGGCCGTGGGCGTGATGAGATCCGCCGTCTCGGGCGAGGGCGGGGCGAGCAGCACCCGGATCCCGGCCGAGTGGTTGATGAGGAACGTGTCGAGGGAGTCCACCTCGCCGGCCTCGAGCTCGGGGATCAGGTCCGCGATGGACTTGTTCTTCGGGTTCAGGTTGAGCAGCACGCCCACGTCGCCGAACTGGAACGAGGCGTCGACGAGGCAGGTCCGCTGCCCGAGCTCGGTGGCAGCGGCGACCGCCAGGTTGACCGCCAGCGTGGTGCGCCCGACGCCGCCCTTGGGCCCGAACACCGCCACGATGCGGCCGGGTTCTGCGTTCTCCCGGTCGTCGCCAGCAGCGCGCACGGGCGTGCTGCCGGGGACGCTGAGGGCACCGGGCTGGATCGCGATCCGCGACTGCTTCTCGCGCTCCCGCGTGTAGACCTGGCGGATCGACGAGGTCAGCTCGTCCGACGAGAACGGCTTGACCAGGAACTCGCGCGCCCCGGCCAGCATCGAGCGGCGCAGGTAGTCCGCCTCGCCCTGCACGGACATCATCACGACAGACGCCGTGGGCACCGCAGAGGCGAGGTGCTCGGTGGCCGCGATTCCGTCCATGTCCGGCATGTTGATGTCCATGAGGACCACGTCGGGGTTCAGCGCCATGGCGAGCTGGATGGCTTCGCGCCCGGACGCGGCGGCACCCACGACGTCGATGTCCGCCTCGAAGCCGAGCAGCTTCGTGAGGTGGTCTCGCGTCTCCGGGATGTCGTCCACGATCAGGACACGGATCTGGTCTGCCATCAGACGGGGTCAGTCCTCGTTGGTTGGCCCGGTGTCTCCGGGCCTCTCCGATGGAGATGGGCCGGCTCGCACCGGCCCATCGGAACGCCGCTCGCGCGCCGGGTGGCTCGCTACGCGCCCGCGCTCGCGCTCGGGGCCGCGCTGCCACTGGGAAGCGGCGACGGGCTGGGGCTGGGGCTGGGGTACAGGCGGATCGGCAACGGGCTCGGGTACGGCGTGGGCTCGAGGACCTCGACCACCTGCGGGGGCAGGACGCCGAAGTCGTCGATCATCTTGCGCAGGGTGATGCCGGTCGTCGGGATGATCGGGCACGCGGTCGCCGTGCCGTCCGGGGCCTGGCAGTCTGCCGCACTGCGGAGGACGAGCGCGATGGTGCCGTCCACCTGGGCGTAGCGGATGGCCTCAGCCTGCTGCACGGTGGCGCCGAGGATCACGATCTCCTGCTGCCCGTTGAGGCTGGTATTGCCGCCCTGCGTCTGGCCGCTCGCTGCCGGATCCTGCGTGGCTGGCGGGAGGAGCGTGCCAACGACCACGAGGCCCTCGACGATCGTCTTGATGGAGTTGGGGTTGTACATCGTGCCGTCGACGTTCTTGAGGGCCACCCCCGCAGAGGCCGACGGTCCGGCGGATGTCGCGCTGCGCGGGGTCGGGGAGGAGCTTTCCTTCCCGTACACGACCTCGGGAATGGCGGTGAACCCGGTGACGACGTCCACGTGGTCGCCGGGCTTGATGAGCGTCCCGACGCCGGTGATCTGGTCAACCTGGACCGCGATGCCCACCAGGCCCGCGGGAACGGAGATGTTGGCGACACTGCCGCCGCCATTCAGGATGGCGCTCGTGATCAGCTGCCCGTTCTTGAGCGGCTGGCGGACGGTCTGCCCGATGACGAACGAGACGTCCGAGTAGCTGTCGGCGGGCTTGGTCGCGACGTCGACATCCTTGGTCGTGACCGCATCCGCGGTGATCAAGGAGCCGAGCGAGAGGTCCTTCGCAGCGACAACGACCTTGGCCGTCGTCGGTGCCGCGGAGGCGCCATTGCTCCCGCCCGGGCCATTGCCCTGGAGCATGATCGCGATGAGGACGAACGCCACCACGGCGAGGAAGATCCCCACCAGGAGGACGAGGCGGTTGCTGCTGCGCTTCAAAGTTCTCTCCCCGAGCCGTGTGACAGGCCGCACCACTCTAACATTGCGTCAAGCCCCTGCGATCCACCAAATTACCTAGGACCATTGGGAAGATTTGGGTGGATGCGCATCGGGCGGCAAGGTCGGCTGCAAAGCGCCGCCGCTGACGTGCAGCGCATTCTCCCAGACAAGCAAACAGCCCGCCAGGACGACCCCGACGGGCTGTTCGAATAAGTGCTGGCGCTGAAGCTACAGCGCGTTGCCGACGATGCTCAGCTTGGAGCTGATCTGGCCGCCGAGGAAGATGAGGGCGACGATCGCGACGATCGCGATCAGGGCGAGGATGAGGGCGTACTCGGCGAGGCCCTGGCCGTCCTCATCGCAGGCGGGTAGCTTCCCGGCCACGAGGGCTGCAAGTTCCGTAATCACGGCGAAGGTCACCTCCCGATGCGGGCTTCGAGCCCCGGGGACAGCCTGCCAGTGCGGCATCGCCGACACGTGCCGGATGACCGAGCGCCGAGCCGTCGCCGGTCCGCGCCGATCTCCCGAACCATCCCCCGGGACTGCGCCCATGTCTCCGAAACGGAACGGCGCCGATCACCTGATGGCGACCGGCGCCGTCGTCGAGGTCCAACAGGGCGATTAGATCGACTTGCCGACGTTCGAGAGGATCCCGGAGACCTGGCCGCCCAGGAAGATGAGGGCGACGATGGCGACGATCGCGATGAGCGCGAGGATCAGCGCGTACTCGGCGAGACCCTGGCCCTCCTCGTCACGATGAAGGAACGAGATGAGTGCGGGAATGAAGGACATTTTGGTTTTCACCTCCTTTCCTCGAGAGATGCCGCCGAAGCGGGGTGCTCACGGTATTGCCGTGTCGTTCGGAGTGTCAACAGTTTTGTTAGGGATTGCGGTGTAGATGGGCACCGCCCGCGACGCGTCCCGCTGCTGATGGCGGCTTGGGTGGCAACTGCGCCCGACCGTCGCTTCGGTTCAGTCGGCTAGATCGACTTGCCGACGTTCGAGAGGATCCCGGAGACCTGGCCGCCCAGGAAGATGAGGGCGACGATGGCGACGATCGCGATGAGCGCGAGGATCAGCGCGTACTCGGCGAGACCCTGGCCCTCCTCGTCACGGTCGAGGATCGAGTTGATGAGCTGGATGAGTGCCATGGGCGCGCTCCCCGTGATGTCCGGCATCGATGGGTGCCGGTTCTGTGTTGCAGCCTAGTGGCTCGCCAACCTCGCGCAACAGGACCATCGTCCTAGGGCGTGGCGTCGGTCGCCCCGGAGACTGGCTTCGGCGGTCTTGGGTCGTTGGAACGCTAGATCGACTTGCCGACGTTCGAGAGGATCTTGGAGACCTGACCGCCCAGGAAGATGAGGGCGACGATGGCGACGATCGCGATGAGCGCGAGGATCAGGGCGTACTCCGCGAGTCCCTGGCCCTCCTCGTCGCGGTCGAGGAGCGGACTGAGATAGACCTGGATGAATGCCATGGGCGTCCCCAGTATGTCCGGCATCGAAAGATGGCCGGTAATGGTTGCAGCCTAGTTGCTCGCCAACCCTTCGCAACATGACAATCGTCCTGCCGCGCGGTGTCGTTGGCCCAGAATTCGTGGAGGTCTGCAACCTGGTGCGTTCGCGCGCCGGTCTGCGAGGGGTCAATGACCCCCGTGCGCCACGTCGACGAGCAGGCCCACGACCTGTCCGAGCGTGCCGCCGAAGAACAGGATGATGATCCCGGCGAGCAGCAGCGACGCGCCCAGCACGATGCCGGTCTCGAGGATCCCGGGGCCAGTGTCGCGCGAGGGCCGGCCGCTCACGAATTCCCGGCGCCGTCCGCCTCCGCCAGCCGCGCGGTGATCCGGACCTCGCCGTCGTCGAGGATCTCCACGGACGCCCCCGCGGCGGCCGCGCGCTCCGCCAGGTCACGGCGAACGCCGGCCGGCAGTGGCAGCTGGGCGGCGAGCTCGGCGGCGGCAACCGCCGCCGCGTGCGCGTCGTGGCGCTCCTGGATCATGCGCCGCATCGTGTCCGGCACATCGCCCTCGGGCATGGGCGGCAGGTCGCCGCCCTCCGGGTAGGCCGGGGTCCGCGATGCCGTCACCACGGCCTGGACGTCCGTCGCGCCCCACTCGAGCGTGAGCGACACCCGCTCGGGCGCTTGCGCCAGGTAGGCCGCGAGGACCTCGTCGAGCATCCGGAACAGGGTGCTCTCGAGCTCCATCGACAGCCGCCGGTCCTGCCCGTGCGACTCGAACTCCACCCGCACGTGAGCGCGCCGGCCGTGCTCGCGCGTCGAGCGCCGGAGCGTGGGCACCAGTCCCAGGTCGTCGAGGACCATCGGGCGCACGTCGAAGATGAAGTTCTTGGTCGTGTCCAGGGTGTTCTGGACCATCGAGGCGAGGAGGCGAATCTCGCCGCGGGCCTCCGCCGGATCGCGGTCCATCAGCCGCTCCACGATCTGCGTCTGCAGGACGATGTTGGTCAGCGACTGAGCCGGCCCGTCGTGCATCGCGCGGGCGATGTCGCGGCGCAGGTCCTCCTGGGCGGAGAGGACCACCCGCGACAGCGAGGGCGGCATCGGCACGTCGGCGGCAGGCGCCGCCGCATGATCGAGGGCTGCCGTCGCGTCCCCGCTCATCCCGATCGCGATCTCGCCGAACGAGAGCAGGGCCGCTCGTTGGCGGGCCAGCGACTTGCTCTTGGCCTCCAGCAGCTCCGCCTGCGCCTCCATCAGGGCCGCGCGCTTGGTGAGCGTGATCAGCTGGTTGAACGTGGCCACGAGATCCTTGGAGGCGGGGCTGCCCGTGGCGCCCGCGACCTTCTCCGCCGCGGCGGCGCGGCGCTGCTCGTGGCGGCCCGCCTCGTTCTTGACCTGGTTGGCGAGCATCTCGATCTCGGCCAACTCCTTGTTGATGGCCTCGATGTTGCTCGCAAGGAGCTCGGCAAGCGTGGCCCCGCTGCGCGTGGCGTCGTCGCTGGTCATGGTCGCAGCCCCGCCCGGGTGGGCAGCGCTCAGTCCTCCGGCATCCGGATCCAGCCCTGGCGCATCGCGTACACCACGGCCTGAGTCCGGTCGTTCACGGAGAGCTTGCGGAGGATCGAGCTCATGTGGTTCTTGACCGTCTGCTCGCTGATCGAGAGCGCGTAGGCGACCTGCTTGTTGGTCATGCCCTGGGCGATGTTGTCCAGGATCTCAACCTCGCGGGGAGACAGCGGCGCGAAGATCGGCGCGGCCTCCTGGCCGTAGATGGCCAGCTCACGGAACTCCTTGAGGACCCGCGACGCCACCGCCGGCTTGCTGAACACCTTGTCGTTGATCAGGTACTCGCCGGCAACCACGCGGCGGATGATCATGACCAGGTCTTCGGGGGCGATGTCCTTGAGGATGAACGCCGCGGCGCCCGCCTTGATGGACTCGAACAGGGCGTCCTCGTCCTCCTCCGTGGCCAGCACCACGATGGCGGCGGCGGGGAGCTCGCGCTTCACCCGCTGGGTGGTCTCGATGCCGCCGGGGGCGGGCAGCGAGAGGTCCATCAGGATCACGTCCGGGTTGGTGGCGAACGCGGCGTCGAGCGCAGTGCGCCCGTCGTCCGCCTCGGCGACCACCTCGAGGTCGGGCTCGCGCTCGAGGATCTGCCGGATGCCAACGCGGAACAGGGCGTGGTCGTCCACGATCAGGATCTTGACCCGCTCGTAGCCCCCGGCCCGTCGCTCCGCGTGTCGTCGGCGCTCCGGCCCCGTGTACTCCGTCATCCGTTCTCCTTTCGCGGCAGTGGGATCGCCAGCCGCACGACCGTTCCCGCCTCAGGTCGAGATTGAACTTCGAACCGCGCGCCGATCAGCTCGGCCCGCTCGCGCATGAACTGGAGCCCGAAATTGCGCCGTCCCCGGGCCGCCACCGCGCCGGTGTCGAACCCGCGGCCGTCGTCCCGAACCTCGAGGACCCAGTCTGTCCCGTCGAGCCGCGTCGCCACCAGGATGTTGGTGGCACCCGCGTGCTTGCGCACATTCTGCAAGGCTTCCTGTGCAATGCGCAGGGCGACCGTCTGGGCAGCCTCCGTCAGGCCGTCCGAGGGCGCCGCGAGGTCCGTGTTGATCCCTTTGCCGGACAGCGCGGTCTGCGTCTCCACGGCGTCACGGATGGAGCCGTCGAGGCCCAGCTCCACCAGCACCGGTGGCCGCAGCTGGACGATGAAGCTCCGGACGTCGCCCAGCTCGCGGCGGAGCAGCCCGCGGAGGAACCCCAGCTCCACGCGGGCGAGCGCGGGCTCGGACTCGAAGATGCGGTCGATGTACTCCACCTGGAAGATCGCGTTCGAGAGGGCCTGCGCCGGGCCGTCATGGACTTCCTGGGCGAGCCGGCTGCGCTCGGCCTCCTGCGCCTCCACGATGCGCATCTGGAGCTCCGTGCTCACGCTGGGCAGCGCGGGCTCCATGACGAGGGAGTCGTCGCCGCGCTCGAGGAACAGCCACGTGCTCTCGAGGTTGCGGATGACCAGCTCCAGGCGGCCGAGCTCGGATTCGTGGTTCGCCATATCGCCGCGTGCCTGGATCGCCTCGCTGCGCGTGAAGCGCAGCCGCAGGTCCGCGGCGCCGGCTTCGGCCGCCGTGGCGGCGAGCGCATCCGTGCCGTCTGCCCCGGCGCCGTCGACGCTGACCGGCACCTCCTCGAACAGGTCGAGGTCGTCGGAGATGACCTGCCAGCGGGCAATCTCCTCGAGGTACCGCACGCGGTAGCGGTCGCGCACGGAGCGCACCGAATTCGCGGCGTAGGCAAGCGCCTCAGCCGCTTCCGCGTGCAGCTCGTCGAACCGCGAGCCCCCCGGCTCGCTTCGCGGGGCGTCCATCTGCCGCGAGTGTAAACCGGCGAGGTCGCGCGGCGAGGGCCGAGCGGCATCGGCGAGCGACGATGGGCGCCGAAACGGTCAGGAAATGACGGTCACGCCGCCCGCCGCTGCGCCAAACCCTGGCAGGGATGGGAATCCGCGTCATCGCGTCAATGTTGTCCCTCCTGGGGTCGCCGACGACATCCCAGCCACCCCTTGGTGTCGTCGCCATCCCTCGGAGGGTCCACACCGACCGGTTCACGCCGTTTCCAATCCCTGGGAGGGAATAGCGGGTCCGGCAGGGTGCTCTCTCCCGGCGAGCGGCCGTCGTTCCAGCATCTAGTCGAAGTACGACTACGGATCGGCCACATCGGCCCATGGGAGTGCTATCGGCGGGCATTTCACCAGGAGCTCACGCTCAGCCCAGCACGCAAGTGAGCGTTCACGGCGCTTGCGGAGCCCAGGACGGCGAAGCGCAGTCGTGCTTCGACTAGATGACGGAATTCGCGAAGGTGCTACGGACAGGCGATCCGCCAGGCGCGCACGTCGCGGATCGCGGCGGCGTCGCTCGCGTCGGCGGGTGTGGGGATCGTGATCTCGTGGAAGCAGGCGGCGGCCGGATCTCCGGTCTGCAGGACCGACGGCCAGACGCCGCGCTCGGGGCTGACGAGGACGAGCAGCCGGGCGCCGAAGTGCTGCGCGAGGTCCGCCACCGACGACGGCGGCTCGTTGGGCAGCGCCAGGGACGGCACGCGCTCGGCCTCGGCCATCCAGATGGGGTAGTCGGCGATCACCGGCGCGGCCCCGTCGAGGGGCGCGCCCGCGGCCGCCAGCTGCTGCGCCAGCACGCGGTACGTCTGCGCCGTGCTCGCCGTGTCGGCGCCGGCGCCGGGAGCAGCGCCACCGAGAACAGCACGGACCAGCCCACCGCCAGCAGCGCCCCCAGCCACGCCACGGGCCGCTCCCAGCCCATCCGCGCCGCCAGCCGCGCCAGCGCCGCGTCGAGCGCCGCCAACGCCGAGATGATCAGCAGCACGTGGACGGGCGCCGCGGCATGGAGGAACGTCCCCCACGTGGTGGCCACGGGGAAGAGCAGGCTCGTGATCAGGAAGGTGGCCGCGGCCAAGAGCACGAGCGGCCGGAGCGCCCGGTCGCGCGCCTGCCATGGCAGGGCGAGGAGCCCGATGCCCGAGACGGGAACGCCCAGGAGCAGCAGCACCGAGACCAGGTTGTGCACGATGCCGTCGATGCGCATCCCGACGAGCGCGGCGGGCCCGACGGCGAGGTAGCGCGAGATGGTGGGCGGGTCCTGCCAGGCGAAGATGTCGAAGCCGGTGACCGAGAGCGCATTGGACGCGGCCTGCCCCGGCAACGGGCTCCCGAACGCCTGCCAGTCGCGCAACGCCCAGGGCGCGAACACCGCCAGGGCCGCCACGGCCACCACCCCGACCATCCGCATGCGCTCGGCTCGCGTCGCCCCCGTCGCCCGCCAGGCGAGCCACGCCCATGCCAGGGCCAGCCACGCCGCCTCGTTGCGGGTCAGCGCCGCGAGCCCCAGAAGCAGGCCCAGGCTGATCAGGCGTGGATCCGCGGGCCTCGCGCCTCGCGGGTCGCGCAGCACGCGCGCGCCGATCAGGCAGGCGCCCAGCGCAAGGACGCCGAAGAGGATCGTCGAGTCCGGCTCGACGCTGTGCAGGATGAGCGGAAGGTAGGCGGCCGTGGTCAGCCCGGCGCCGATCGCGAGGACGCGCGCCCGTCCCCGCGGCAGGTGCCGCTCCTCTGCCACGTCCGCGGCGAGGCGCCAGGCGAGGACCGCCAGGATCGCGCCCAGGATCACGGTGACGAGCTGCGCCGAGCGGAGGGCGTTGAGCAGCGGGATCGGGGCGGGGCCGCCGAAGAGCGCGGTGGGGACGGCGGCAAGCAGCGACGGCAGCGGCAGCCAGACCTCGAACGCCGGCCGCGGGAAGACCAGCGGCGGCGTCCCGTAGCTCCACAGGGCGTCGGAGACCAGGCCCCGTCCCTCCGCCAGGTTGCGGGCGACGCCCACGTAGTACGCGGAGTCCTCGGGCCGCGGGAAGACGGTGCCGGCGGCGGCGACGGCGCGGACGATGGCGGCGATCGCGAAGATGCCGAGCGCAGTGAGCCACGCCTCGCGCCGGCTCATCGGCCGGCGCTCACGACCCGGCCGCAGCGGCGCCCGTGCACCGCGTGTCCGCGGAAGTCGTGCACAGCGGATAGACCGAGACGTCCGGGCGGGCGAGGATGGGAGGGCCAACCCACGCCGGTCGGTTGCCGTCGATCAGGATCTGGGCGGCCGCGGGGACCGAGTCGCCACGCTCGAGGATGAGCCAGCGGGTGTTGTAGGCCTTCGCCACCTCGAGGACCGTTGGCAGCGGGTCGTTGACCAGCACGACGCCCGGGTGCCCGGTCCAGTACTTGTAGCCCGACGCGTCGATCGACATCAGGCGGTCGTCGGCCGGCGCCCCCGCGGCGTCGAGTGCCGAAGCCACGGCCTGCATGCGGTCGCGCTTCTCCGCCCAGGTGGCGTGGACCGAGATCGACCCGGCGACCGCGGCCAGCACGCCGAAGCCCACGGCCGCACTCACGAAGATCCGGCTCGCCTGCGCGGCGTTCCAGTGTCGGCCGCCGCCGCGCAATCCAGGCGACCGCCACGACGATGCCCTCCAGCGCGAGCACGTACCCATGCGGCGCCAGCGCAACGGCCGAGTGGATGAACGTGCCGCCGGGCACGTGGACGGCCGACACGATGGCCGAGAAGGCGAACAGGGCGAATGCCGTAGGCGAAGTACGGCCCGAAGGCGGTGTCGCGGCGGCGGTGCCAGGCGCCGGCCAGCATCGGCGGGATGAGCACGAGCACGCCCACGAGCACGCTGAAGATGAACACCGCGGCCACGAGCCCGCCGATCCTGGTGAGCAGCAGCGGGCCCAGCCCCATGCCCAGCAGGTGGTCGAGGGTCGCGGGGGTCGTGATGCTGTTCCACTCGCCGATGTTCCGGATGAACAGCACCTTGCCGCTGGCGGTGGACGGCGACAGCGACCCGAAGACCGCGAGCTGCCGCGCGAACCACGGGACGACGCAGACGGCGAACGTCGCGACCGCGCCGAGGGCCGTCGCGAGCGGGATGCGGACGGGACGCTCGCCCTTCGAGCGGATCGACGCGCCAGCGGTCCCACAGGAACGCCAGCCCCAGCACGCCCAGCACCAGCACGCCGTCGTTGCGCGAGAGCGTGGCGAGGCCCGCGAGGAAGCCCGCGAGCAGGAACGAGCGGCGGCTGCCGCGGAGCCCGCGCGCCGCCATCCACAGCGCCCCGGCCACGAGCGGCTGGTAGAGCGAGAAGTTGTCCGGCTGGGCCAGGTACACGAGCGACAGGCCCGGCAGCGCGGTCAGGATCCCGGCGCCGATCGCCACGGGCGCGACACGCCCGCGTCCCGCCCGATCGCCCACGCGAGGGGCGCGGCCGTGGCGCCGATGAGCGCGAACGGCAGCGAGGACGCGAACGCCGTGGGGCCCAGCAGCCAGATGAACGGGACCTGGACGATGGACGCCAGCGGCATCCAGTGGGCGTTGGACGCGATGGGCAGGACCGGGTTGGCCGGGATCTTGCCGCCCACCTCGGCGAAGATCCACAGCACGTCGATGTTGAACCCGTGGCCCGCGGCCAACTGGCGTGCGACGTCGACGTAGTAGAACGAATCCGGGTACGCAGGATCGGCGAACCCGCCGACGAGCACCAGCCGGACCGCCAGTGCAAGGAGGTAGAGCGAGATCAGCGATCCGCACGGCCGGTGCAGCCTAGCATCGGGCGAGGGGCTCCCGAAGGGGTACGAAACGCCCACCGCGATGGCTCGGCGCCGCAGCGTAGAGTGCGGGCCATGCCGCCCGCCGCCGGTCTCGCATTCAGGCTGTCGCCGCAGGGTCGGCGTGCCGTTGGCTGGGTGCTGGGCTCGCGGCGGTGGTCGGGGCTGCTGCTGGCCCTCGAGACGATGGTCCTGCACGTCACCACCGACCCCCTCAATCGACGTCAGGCGTACTACTGGGCCGGTCGGCCGCCTCAACGCGGGTCTGCCGCTGTACCGCCCGGTCAGTGCGTGGAGACGACCGCTGGGCTACCGTACCCACCGCTGCTCGCGATCCTGTGGCGGCCCCTCGCGCTCCTGCCGTGGCCGGTCGCCGCCGGCGGTCTGGGAGATCGTCGTGCTGGCGCGCTTCGCGCTGACGTTGCGGCGGCTCGGCGTCTCGCAGGCGGACGACCTGCTCGTGCTCGGCATGGCTCGCCTGCCCATCGGCGTGGTGCTTGGCATCGGCCAGGTCGGAGGCGATCCTCACGATGTTCCTCGTGTTCGCGCGCCGTGGTCGGTCGCGCTTGCGGCGAACATCAAGCTGTTCCCGGCGCGCATGGCCGTGTGGTGGGTGGGCCGGCGCGACTGGCGCGGCCTGCGCCGATTCGTGATCGCGATGGTGGTCCTGCTCGTGATCCAGTTCGTGCTCGCACCCCAGGCGTGCCTGGACTACGTGACCGCGATCTCCTTCAAGCAGGTCGGCGAGGTCGCAACATCTCGCCCTGGGCGATCTCGCCCCTGCTGTGGGCGGGCCTGGCCGCGAGCGGCGCCGTGCGTGGTCCTCGCCCTCGCCCGGACTCGCTACGGCTGGGCGGCCGCGGTCGCGTTCACCGTGCTCGCGAACCCGCGGCTGCTCGTCTACCAGTTCATGACCTTCCTGGCGACGATCGCGGACGCGGACCACGCCCGTGGCGACAGCGAAGGGCCAGCTCTGTCGGAAGCCACCCCGTGAGGCGCGCAGCGGACGGACTCGCGGCGTGGGTCCTGGTGGGGGCAATCGGCTGGGCCGGGATCCTCTACATCGGCTGGATGCTCTGGCAGGCGTCCCCGCCCAAGGCTGGCTTCGACCTCGCGCTGCTGCTCGAGGCGGCGCGCCGGGTAACCGCCGGCCACAGCCCCTACGACCCGGCGATGCTCTCCGGGACCTCGCCCGACGCCGCGTCGCTCTTCTACTCGTACCCGCCGCCGGTGGCCCAGGCAATGACGCTGCTCGCCTGGCTGCCGGATGGCGCCGTGCTGGTGTTGTGGGGCCTCGGCGCAACGCTGGGGCTAGGCGCCGTGGCGTGGCGGATCGGACTGGCTGCAGGACGGGCGGGGGCCTCGCGCGACGCACTGAAGACCGTGGCCGTTGCGGCCCTCCTGCTCCCGTTCGCCGTGGCCGTCTTGTTCGGCAACCTCGACGCCTGGTACGGGCTGGCCCTCGGCGCCCTGGTGCTCGCGGTTGGCATGCCCAGGCCGACCAGCGGGCAGGCGGTCGCGGGGGGGATCGCCCTCGGGGTGATCTCGGTGGCGAAGCTCCACCCGGCGTTGCTGCTGGTCTGGCTGCTGGTCCGCGCGGTGGTGGATCGGCAGGGGCCCGCGAGGCGGTCGCTCGTGGCGGCCGTGGTGACGGGTGTCGTGCTCCTCGTCGCCAGCCTCGCGATCGGCGGGACTGGGCCGTGGCAGGACTACCTGGCCGTGCTGCAGGCCGGCTCCGGCGCGGCGGTCGTCGACCCCAGGAACGTGGGCCCCGTGTCCCTGCTCGGCCAGCTCATTCCGCTTGACGTCGCGGCGATCCGGCTGGCCCAGCTCCTCGTTGCGCTTGTGGCGGTAGCCGTCACCGCGCTGGCCGCCGCCCGCGTCCGCGACCCGCTCGCCAGCATCGCCATCGCCATCACCGCCTCGCTCGTGGTGCTGCCGGTGACCTGGTACCACTACCCCGTGGCACTGATCCCGGTGGGCATGGGCCTCGTGGCGCTGCGGCCGGGGTCTCGAGCGCGCGTGGCGATCGCCGCCATCGTGGCCGACCTCGCCATCGGCTTCACCCCACTGCTGTGGGTGGGAGTGGGGGTTCTCTTGGTGGCAGCGTGGCAGCGTTCATCGCCTCCGCCCGGCGTCCTCGGTTCCCGCGGTCGGGCATGCGCAGGCTGACGGCGCAGCTCGGGCGGCGCGACCTCGCGGTGCTGCTTGCCCTCCTGCTGCTCGGCGTGGCGGCGCCCTTGACCATGGCCATCGCGGCCCGCGCGATCGGCGTGCCGAGCAACGACGAGTGGGTCTACGCGCTGGGCGCCGACAGCCTCTACCGGACCGGCACGATCACGATGCCATCGCACACGGCATCCGCCATCGGGCAGATCGTGCTTGCACAGCCGCTGCTCTGGCTGTCTGGCGGAGCGAGCTGGGCGCACTCGGCCTTCGGGCTCGTGATGGCGGCCATCGGTATCGTCGCCACGTACCTCCTCGCGCGGCAGTACCTCGGGTGGGCCGCATCCGCGACGGTCGCCGTCCTCGTGATCGCATTCCCGGGTTTCGCCCGGCAGTCGGCCGGCTTCATGACCGACGTGCCCACGTTCGCGCTCACCACCCTGTCGCTGCTCCTGGGGGTCCGATGGCTTCGGCGTGGGCGTCGAGCGGAACTCGTGGCCTCGCTCGCGATCGGCGTGCTGGCGATCAGCGTGCGAGAGTTCGCGGTGGCAGCGCCGACGGCCATCTTGGTCGTCTCCTGGGTGCGGAGCCGGCCCGGCGAGCGGGGATTCCTGCTCGTCATTTCGGTCCTGACCGCGGCTGCCGTTGGCGCGCTTCTCGCGAGCGTCCATTCCCTGGCGCTCAACGGTGGAATCGCGTCACCGGAACCCACCAACCTCTATCTGATGGGCCCCGCTCTCACCACCCTCGCGGCGGTCCTGCTGCCGGCGACGATCCCGGCGGTGTCCCGACGCCTCGACACCTTGAGCCCGATGCACCTGATCATCGGATCGGGGCTCGTGGTGATCGCGTTCGTGGTCCCAACGGTTGGCCCGCTGGTCGGCCAGTTCTGGATGGCGGACGGCCTCGTCGGCAACGCCCTGCTGAGCGGCCAGCGCCAGCCGGTCATCGGCCCCGTGGCCTGGGCGCTCTCCGACGCGCTCGCGGTGCTGGCGGCCCTCCTGATGGCGGCGCTCACCGCACGCTGGGCGCAGCGGCGGCTCACGGGCGCTCGGACCCTGTCGATTGTCTGGGCGCGGGTTCTCGAGGCTGGCCGGCTGCCGTCGGCGCCGCTCCTGCTCTTCCTCGTCGGGTACACGGGCGAACTGGCGATCATCGTGTGGATGCGCTCCTACCCGCTTGACCGCTACCTGTACCCGATGATCCCGGCGGCGGCGATCATCCTCCTGCGAGAGACGGCGGGCAGGGAGCGGCGGGGCACCCGACCCCTGCAGTTCACCGCGCTCGCGTGGCTCGGCGCATCGGCCATCCTCATCACGACCAACTCGTTCGCCTACGACGCGGCGCGCTGGCGGGCGGGCGAGGCCGCCGTGGCGCTCGGCTACGCGCCCGCGACGGTCGACGCCGGATACGACTGGGTGGGCTTCCACGCCGGTATGCACGTCAATGCCACGCGGCCCGCGCTCGGCGTGGCCTGGTACGACGACATGTTCCTGACGAGCCCGCCGTGCGCCTTCGTCTCGAACGGGCCGCCCCGTGCCCGGCTACATCCTGGTGCGCGTCGACAGCGCCGCCTACCGGCAGTATCTCGTGGTGGGTCCGGGCCAGCCCCTGTACCTGTACGGCTCGACCGCCGCCGGGTGCCCGGCGCCGCCGAGGTGACGGTCGTGCGCCGCGACCTCGCCGCCGTCGCGGCGCTGGGCGCGCTGGCGGTGGGCGTCCCGCTGTGGCTCGCCGCAGCGGCGGGCGCGATCGGGATCCCCGGTGGCGACGACTGGGTGTACATGCGCGGCGCCAGCAGCCTGTACACGACCGGCGCGATCGACATGCCGGGCCATACCGCGGCGTCCGTCGGGCAGCTTCTCCTGGTCCAGCCGCTCCTGTGGTTGTCGGGCGGCCTGCCGTGGGCGTTCACCGCCTTCGGGCTCGCCATGGGGCTCCTGGGCGTTGCGTCGACCTATCTCCTCGCCCGACGGTTCGTCGGCGCGGGCTCGGCGGCCTGGTGGCGCTGCTGGTCCTCGCGGTGCCCGGCTTCGCGCGCCAGACCGCGACCTTCACGACCGATGTGCCCGCTTTCGCGCTCGGCACCCTGTGCCTGCTCCTTGGCGTCAGGTGGATCCACGGCGACGGCACGCGCCCGACGCTGATCGCGAGCCTCGGGGCGGGTCTGCTCGCGGTGAGCATCCGGGAGTTCGCGCTCGCGGCCCCGTCGCCATCCTGGCGGCCGCCTGGGTTCGGAACCGGGCAGACGAGCGGAGCCTGCTCGCGTGTGCCTCGGCCGTGCTTCGCGGTGGGGGTGGTCGTTGTCTTCCTCGTGGCGGACGCCGTCCCAGGGCGCAGCGTGGCGTCCGCCGGAACGCTCTCGTTGCCGCTCCATCTCGGTCCCGCGTTCCTGACGCTCGCCGCCGTCCTGCTGCCGGCGAGCATCCTGGCAGTCGGCCGACGGATCCGATCCCTGGATCCGGTCCACATCCTGGCCGCCATCGTCCTCGTCGCCCTGATCATGGTGCTCGTGCCGGACGGGCCGTTCCTCTGGGGCTACCTTGCGATCGCCGGGGGAGCCCCCGACGCGGTGCTCAGCGGGACACGGGAGGCGCGTCATCCCGCCCGCGCCTGGGCCCTGGCACAGCAGCTGGCCCTGCTGGCGGGGATCCTCGCCGCGACGCTCGCCATCCGTGGGCAGCGCCGCGCGACCGGCGTCGGATCCTCCGGGGCGCCGCCCGGTGGTCGTGCGGGTCGCCCGAAGCCCCGAGGGCCCGCTCGTCATCTTCCTGGTGCTCTATGCGGGCGGGCTCGCGGCGTTCGGCTCGATGAACACCCTGTATGACCGCTACATCTACCCCGTGGTCCCTGCCGCCGCGATCCTGCTCTTGCGCGGTCTCGGCAGGTCGGCCGGACCCAGCCGGAGCGTAGCATTCTCGAACGCGGCCCTCGCGTGGCTCATCGCGGTCGCCCTGGCCATCGCCGCGAATTCGTTCGCCTACGACGCGGCCCGCTGGCGGGCGGGCGAGGCCGCCGTGGCGCTGGGCTACGCGCCGCAGACCGTTGACGCCGGCTACGAGTGGGTCGGCATGCACGCGACCGGCCCGGAGGCAGCAGGTGCGCATGACTACGGGCTGACGTGGTACGACGACCTGTGGCCGTCGTTCCGCCCCTGCGCCGTGGTCTCGAACAGCCCGCTCGACAAGGCCGGCTTCGTCCTCGTCCGGGAGGACCCGTCCGCCTACCGGCAGTACCTCTTGGTGGGTCCCGGCCAGCCGCTCTACCTGTACGGTCCGACCGAGCCGGGTGCCCGGCGCCGCCGACGCCGTGAGCTCGGCGGGCGGTTCGGGCCGATGACGCGCGTACACTGGGGCGCCGGGTGGTGCCAGCAAGCAACGGGGAGGCTGCCGCGACGTGAAGGTTGTGATCCTGGCGGGCGGTCTCGGCACGCGGCTCTCGGAGGAGACTGCGTCGCGACCCAAGCCGATGGTCAACATCGGCGAGCGCCCGATCCTGTGGCACATCATGAAGATCCTACAGCCACTACGGCTTCAGCGACTTCGTGGTCTGCCTCGGGTACAAGGGCTACGTCATCAAGGAGTACTTCGCCAACTACTTCCTCCACATGTCCGACGTGACGTTCGACATGCGCGACAACTCGATGGTGGTCCACCAGCACGCTGGCCGAGCCGTGGCGCGTGACGCTGGTCGACACGGGCGCGGACACGCAGACCGGCGGGCGCATCAAGCGGGTGCGCGGACTACATCGGCGACGAGACGTTCATGGCTGACCTACGGCGACGGCGTGGCCGACGTCGACTCGGCGCGCTGCTCGCCTTCCACCGCGCGCACGGCAAGCTGGCCACGGTGACCGCGGTGCAGCCGCCCGGCCGTTTCGGCGCCTGACTGGACGACGGGGACGTCCGGCCGGCCGTCCGCGGCTTCCACGAGAAGCCGCAGGGCGACGGCGGCTGGATCAACGGCGGCTTCTTCGTCTCGAGCCGGCGGTCCTGGACCGCATCGCCGGCGACGACACGGCCTTCGAGCGCGAGCCGCTCGAGAGCCTCGCGCGCGACGGACGAGCTGCGCGCGTACCAGCACGACGGCTTCTGGCAGCCGATGGACACGCTGCGCGACATGCCGCTGCTCGAGGCGCTGTGGGAACGGGCAGGCGCCGTGGGCCGTGTGGCTGGCGACGCTCGGAGGGAACCGATGGCGTTCGCTGACGCCTACGCCGGCCGGCGCGTCCTCGTCACCGGCCACACCGGTTCAAGGGCGCCTGGCTTGCCGAGTGGCTCACGACGCTCGGCGCCGAGGTCACCGGGTACGCGCTCGCGCCGCCGACGACGCCGAGCCTCTTCGACGCGCTCGGGCTCGGCGGCGTCTCCGCCACGTCGTGGCCGACGTCCGCGACCCGGAGCGACTGGCCGCCGTGATGCGGCCGCGCAGCCCGACGGTCGTCTTCCACCTCGCCGCGCAGCCGCTCGTGCGCGCGGCGTACGCGCAGCCGCGCGAGACGTTCGAGACCAACGTGATGGGCACCGTCAACGTCCTCGAGGCGGCGCGGGCCTGCGACCGCGTCGAGGCCGTCGTGGTCATCGTCACCAGCGACAAGTGCTACGAGAACCTCGAGACGGGCCGGCCTACCGCGAGACCGACGCCATGGGCGGCCGCGACCCGTACAGCGCCAGCAAGGGCTGCCGCCGAACTGGTGGTCGCGGCCTACCGCCGAGCTCTTCTTCGCCGGCGGCGCCGCCATGGCGTCGCGTCCGCGCGCCGGCAACGTCATCGGCGGCGGCGACTGGGCGCCGGACCGCATCGTGCCCGACTGCGTCCGCGCGCTGACCGCCGGCGAGCCGATCGTGGTGCGCAACCCCGACGCCGTCCGCCCGTGGCAGCACGTGCTCGAGCCGCTGTCGGGCTACCTGCTGCCTCGGGGCGCGGCTGCTCGCCGAGGCCGCCAGCTTCGCGGGGCCTGGAACTTCGGGCCCGCCGACACGGCGGCGACCGCCGGTCCGCTGGGTGGTCGAGCGCTTCCTCGCCGCGTGGGGCAGCGGCTCCTGGGCACTCCGCCCGACGCCGCGCCCAGCCGCACGAGGCGCACCACCTGAGCCTCGACAGCACCAAGGCCCGCGAGCAGCTCGGCTGGGCGCCGGTCTGGGACGCCGCGACGGCGGTCGCGCCGCACGGCCGCCTGGTACCTCGACGTTCTACGTGGACGCCTGCGACCGCCCGCGCCAGGGCTCGAGGCGCAGCTGGCCGCCTATCGTCGGCGACGCCCGCGCGGCCGGCCTGGCCTGGGCCGCAGCGCGGCGGGACCGACGGATGACCGACGCCCGAGCCGACGCCGCGGCCACCCGGCGCGAGATCCTCGACCACGTGGGCCGGTACCCCGCGAGCGGTCGCGCGCCGCCGCCCTTCGACCCGGACCGCGACCCGGTCCGGTACGCCGGCCGCGTCTTCGACGAGCGCGGAGCTGCCGCGCTCGTGGACTCCGCGCTCGACTTCTGGCTCACCGCCGGCCGCTTCACCGAGGCGTTCGAGGCGGGCTTCGCCGAGTTCCTCGGGCTCGGCAACGCGCTGCCTCGTCAACTCGGGGTCGTCGGCCAACCTGCTCGCCTTCACCGCGCTCACCTCGCCACGCCTCGGCGACCGGCGCCTCCAGCCCGGCGACGAGGTCATCACCGTGGCCGCCGGCTTCCCGACCACCGTGGCGCCGATCGTCCAGAACCGCCTCGTGCCGGTGTTCGTGGACGTGCGGCTCGACGACTACAACGTGGACCCCGACGCGCTCGAGGCGGCCGTCGGCCCGCGGACCCGGGCGGTCATGCTCGCCCACACGCTCGGCAAACCCTTCGACCTCGACACCGTCATGGAGCTCGTCGCGAGCGCACGGCCTGTGGCTGATCGAGGACAACTGCGACGCCCTGGGCTCGCCAGTACCAGGGCCGCCTGACCGGCACCTTCGGCCACGTCGCCACCTCTCGCTTCTACCCGCCGCACCACATCACCATCGGCGAGGGCGGCGCGGTGGTGACCGACGACGACGCGCTGGCCGCGCATCGTCCGCTCGATCCGCGACTGGGGCCGCGACTGCTAGTGCGCCGGCGGCGAGAACAACACCTGCGGCAAGCGCTTCGCCCAGCAGTTCGGCGACGCTGCCGTTCGGCTACGACCACAAGTACGTCTACTCCCACCTCGGCTACAACCTCAAGGTCACCGACATGCAGGCGGCCATCGGCGTGCGCCCAGCTGGCGCGAGCTGGACGGGTTCGTCGCCGCCCGCAAGCGCAACCACGCCCTGCTGCGCGAGGCGCTCGCGCCCTACGCGGACCGCCTGGTCCTGCCGGCCGCGCCGCCCAACTCCGAGCCGTCGTGGTTCGGCTTCGTGATGACGGTGCGCGAGGACGCGGGCTTCACGCGCGACGAGCTCACCGCGTACCTCGAGCGCAGACGCATCGAGACCCGCAACCTGTTCGGCGGCAACCTGCTGCGCCACCCGGCGTTCGCCGACATCGAGCACCGTGTGGTGGGCAGCCTGGCCGTGTCCGACGCGATCACCGAGCGGACGTTCTTCGTGGGCGTCTACCCGGGGCTCGACGACGCCCGCCTCGACTACATGGTGGACGCGTTCGGGCGGTTCATGGCCGGCGAGCGGGCCGGCGGGCGCTGAGCCGCCGATGCCCGTCGTCCGCCGCCTTGCCTGCGAGGTCGAGCAGGTCGTCGACCACGGCGACCACGTGTACACCGTCGTGCTCGTGCCCGGGAGCCCTGCCCCGGCGTTCCGCCCGGGCCAGTTCCTCCACCTCGCGCTCGACGCGTTCGAGCCCGGCGGCTTCTGGCCCGAGTCGCGCGTCTTCTCCATCGCCAGTCCTCGCCCACCGAGCGCGACCGGCTGGCCATCACGTACGCGGTCAAGGGCGCCTTCACCACACGGATGGAGCGCGAGCTCGCGCCCGGCCGGACGGTTTGGGTCAAGCTGCCGTACGGCGAGTTCACGGTGGACCCGTCGCGGGACGCCGTGCTGTTCGCGGGCGGCACCGGCGTGACGGCGTTCACCGCGTTCCTCGGCTGGCTGCCGGCGAGCGGCGCGCACCGCGTGGCGCTGTTCTACGGCGCGCGGACGCCGGACCTGTTCGTCTACGGAGACTTCGCACGGGCGGGCGCGCGAGGTGGCCGGGCTCGACGTGCACCTGGTGTGCGAGGCGACCGAGGGGCGGCTCTCGGTGGCTGCGGCGTGGCCGACGATCGAGACGCTCGACACCCGGTCATCTACCTCTCGCGGCCCGCCGGCGATGCTGGCGGCGCTGACGGGGCAGCTCGCGAGCGGTGGCATGGCCGAGGCCGACATCAGGACGGACGCATGGGAGTGAAGGCCGTCGCTCCGCCTCGAGCGGGACCTCGACGAAGTCTCGAGCACGTCGGCGAGCGCTCGGGCGGGCCTGCGCGGCGAGCGCTGTTCATCACCGGCGGCACAGGTTTCGTTGGCCGGTGGCTGATCGAGAGTCTGCTTGCGGCGAATGATCGATTCGGCCTGGGCGTTCGAGCCGTGGTGCTGTCACAGGGATCCAGGAGCATTCGCTCGGCGATCGCCGCATCTGGCCGCCAGCACGGCTGGACCTACTGGAGGGCGACGTCCGCACGTTCGCTTCCCCGCGGCCGATTTCGACCGTGTCCTTCACCTCGCCGCCGAGACCAACACGCAGCTGACGGACCCCGATCCCGAGGTCTACCTCGATGTCATCGTTCGGCGGAACACGCCGGGTCTTGGCATTCGCCGACCACGCCGGTGCCGACGTCGCTGCTGCTGGTGAGCTCTGGAGCGGTGTACGGGCGCCCAGCCGGCGGCGAGCCGCTCAGGAGGAGAACCACGACGGCTGCCCGACCCGACCCTGCGCTCGCAGCGCATACGGTGAGGCCAAGCGGGTCGCCGAGCTCCTCGCCTGCGATCGCGCGCGACGGACGGGGACGGCAGCCGGATCGCCCGCTGTTTCGCCTTCGTCGGCCCCTACCTGCCCGCTCGACTCCGGGTTCGCCGTCGGCAACTTCATCCGCGACGCGCTTGACCCCGGCGAGATCGTCATTCGCGGTGACGGCTCGCCGCGGCGGAGCTACCTCTACGCCGCCGACATGGCCTGCGTGGCTGTGGACGATCGCCGTCTGCCGGCGCATCGGGGCGGCCGTACAACGTCGGCTCTGACGAAGCCGTCACGATCGCTGACCTAGCTCGGCTGGTCGCCGCGCCGCCGGTCCATCCGTGTCCGTCAAGATCCTCGGCGACAGCCGGCGGGTTGGGGCAGGGTCCGCCTATCTCCCGAACGTCGAGCGCGCACGACCGAGCTGGGCCTGTCGGTGTCCGTGCCCCTCAGGGTCGCTGTCGACCGCGCCGTAGCCTGGCAGCGCACATCCATGGTGAGCCGCGCCGAACAGGGAGTGACATGAACGTCGCCGAGTACATGGTCCAGTTTCTCGCTGAGCGAGGCGTCACCGACGTCTTCATGGTCAGCGGCGGCGGGATCATGTACCTGACGGACGCTTTGGGCAGCGCTCGGACATCACCTACTGGTGCAACTACCACGAGCAGGCGTGCGCAATCGCCGCAGAATCCTATGCACGCTTCTCGGGACGCCTGGGCGTGTGTCTGGTCACGTGCGGGACCGGGCGCCACCAACGCGTTATCCGGGCCTGGTGGCGTGGATGGACTCCATGCCTGTCCTCGTATCTCCGGGTCAGGTCCGGCGGACCTTGCGTCGGACTTCTCGCGATGGCGCCAGGTCGGTCCGCAGGAGGTCGACTCGTCCGCATGGCGACGGCCAGTGACGAAGTTCGCGGTAGAGGTCGACGACCCAGCGAGCATCTCCGATGCCCTCGAGGCGCCATGGCAGGCCGCGACGACCGGACGCCCCGGGCCCGCATGGCTGAGCATCCCGCTCGACATCCAGGCCAGCGACCTCGTCGCCGCGACGGCCCGGGACCGGGCAGCGCGCCGGCGCGTCGGTCCCGCCGCGGCTGCCGGACCGGCGCATCGAGTGCGCCGCGTCCTGGAGGCGCTGCGGCGGAGCAGTCGGCCCGTCATCGTCGCCGGAAAAGGCGTACGCCTCGCCGGAGCCAGGCGCAGTTCGATGACTTCGTGCGCGCGTCTGCGGATCCCGTCGTCGACGACGATCGGGGGCATGGACGTGCTGGGCGAGGACCACCCCTTCTACTTCGGCCGCTTCGGGCCCACGGGGCAGCGGCGCGCGAACTTCGCTCGTGCAGAACTCGGACCTACTCCTCTGCTGTCGGGACCGGGCATTTCCGTCGCGGCGATCGGGTTCGACAGAAGCGGCTTTGCGCCACACGCGGCCAAGATCATGGTGAACATCGACGAGAGCGAATTGACCAAGCCCGCATCTCTCCCTGGACGTAGCGGTTGCGATACTCGCGCCGTTTCTTGCGGCGATGGCCACGCTCGGCAGACGACAGCTCGGGCCTCGGCGCGCTGGATGCTTGAGCATGCCGCGAGTGGAAGCTGCGCTACCCGCTGGTGACGGCCGATTACACCGCGCGATCGCGGCACCATGTGAACAGCTACTACCTCGCCCACGCCCTTTCCGGAGCCTCGGCGAGGACGTGGTGCTGACCGGCAACTCCCTCGACGCGCACTCGGTCTTCCACTCCTTCGCCGTCAACCAGGGCAGCGCGTCTATACCAACACCAACTACGGCGCCATGGGCTGGGATCTGCCGGCGCTGGTCGGCGCTTGCGTCGCGCGTCCGCGGCGCACGGGTGGTCCTCGTCACCGGCGACGGAAGCATGCAATTCAACGTCCAGGAGCTGCTCACGATCGGGCGCCACCACATGAACGCCCGCATCTTCGTCCTCAACAACGGCGGCTACCAGGCCATCCGGGCAACGCAGAAGGCTTCTGCGCGGGGCGCCTCGTGGGTCGGACGGGAATCCGGCAGTGTTCAACCCTCATTCGAGCGACCTCGCGGAGGCGTATGGCCTCGGCTATGCGCGCATCGGACGACAACGCCGCGGTGGACGAGGACTCGATGGATCTTGCAGGCCGACGGCCCGCTGCTCTGCGAAGTGAACGTAGCCTACGAACAGGAACGCATCCCGCGAGTGAGTCTCGCCGACTGGAGGACGGCACGATGGGGTCGGGCTCCTCCAAGACCAGTACCCGTTCCTCCCCCGGGAGGAGATCGAAGCGAACATGCGTAATCTCGGCGCAGAAGTGAGCGGCGCGCGACGCGCCCGACAGACGCCGCATTCGGCCACACTCGGAGGTCCACGTGCTAACCGGTGCCAGAATCCTCGTCACTGGGGGCACGGGCTCCTTTGGCCAGGCCTTCGTCCGTCGCGTACTCGAGCACCACGAGGTCGGCGAGGTCGTCGTCTTCAGCCGCGACGAGTTCAAGCAGCACCAGATGGCCCAGACTGGCAGCCCGACAGTTCCCCGATTCGCTATTTCCTCGGCGACATCCGCGACAAGGAGCGTCTGCTCCGGGCGTTCAACGGCATGGACTACGTCGTCCACGCGGCGGCGCTCAAGCACGTGCCCGCACTGGAGGACAACCCGTTCGAAGCGGTACGCACCAATGTCCTCGGGGCCCAGAACATCATCGAAGCGGCACTCGAGCGAGGCGTGCAAGCGAGTCGTCGCCATCTCGACCGACAAGGCCGTCGAGCCCGCGTCAACCTCTACGGCGCCACGAAGCTCGTCATGGAGAAGCTGCTCGTCGCAGCCAACACGTACGTGCGATACCGCGACATCCGGTTCTCGGTCGTGCGCTACGGCAACGTGGTCGGCAGTCGAGGCAGCGTGATCCCCCTGTTCGCGGAGCTGGTGCGCAAGGGGTGCCCGAGCTCCCGGTCACCGACCCGGAGCATGACGCGCTTCTGGATCACGCTGGACCAGGGCGTGGACCTCGTGCTCGGGCGTTGCAGAGGCCAAGGGCGGGGAGACCTTCGTCCCGAAGATCCCAAGCATGAGCATGGCCGACCTCCTGCGCGCCATGCCGGAGATGCCGAGCCGAGGTCGGCCGCAGTCCGGGCGAGAAGATCCACGAGGTGCTCATCAGCGAGAGCGAGGGCGAGCGCACCCTGGACGCGGGGAGTTCTACGTCATCCTGCCGGAGGGCGTGAGCGAGGCGCGGCGGATTTGGGCTGACGACGGCCAGCCCGTCCCCACCGGATTCACCTAGCACAGCAACACGAATGACCAGTGGGCTCTCGACCGAGGGGGGGCGGTGCAGACAAGATCGCAGCCATGGCTCAGCCCAAGTAGGGACCAAGGCGGGAGCTCGGGGCCTCGGTAGGAGACCGGCCTAGGGCGACACGCGCAACAGCGCGCTGCGAAGCGAGGCGCATTTCGGCGCCAATCAGCCCGAGCCTCGATGGCGTCGCGAGCCGCACCCTTCATCGCGGTGCGGGTGACGTCGTCGATCGCAACTGCCTTGAGCATCGCTCCCGCCATCGCGCTCGCATCGTCCTTAGAGACGCCCGCCGAGCCGGTCGTCGAGGTTGGCCACCCACTCCGGGTTGCCGCCGACGTCGGGTACGACGACCGGAAGGCCGGCCGCCATCGCCTCGAGTAGGGAGACCGAACTGCCGTCCACTGGTGACGCGCTGATATAGCAATCCGCCGCCGCGTACCGAGTCCGGGCAGATCAGCGGAGTCCACGCGAACGACGGAGTGCACGCGGTCGGTCGAGGCAGCGTCGGAAACCGCTGCCTCGAGCCTGGCGCGCTCAGTGCCATCGCCGAGCACCAGCAGACGCAGGCGGGGGTCGGTGGCGGCACCCAGCCGGAACGCCTCGATGACAACGGGCATCTGATACAGCGGCTCGTGCGAGCGCGTGGCGGTACGGCGACTCGCTCGTCGCCTGACCAGCCGAGGCGGCTGCGGACCCGCTGACGTCCCCTAGGGTTTGTCGCTGGGTAGCTGTCCGGGTCCACGCCCCGCGGGAGGATCGGACGATGGCGGTCTGCACGCAGTCCCAGAAGCAATGGCTGCCGCAGCGACAGCCTCCGCATCGCAGAGGAGCGAGGCGCACACCGCGAGCGCCTCGCGGGCCGACGCCGCGCCCCCGGGTGCGAGGGCGTGGACGAGCAGGTCGAAGGCGAACGATATGCCGATCACGGGTCTGAGGCCGGCGCGGACGACGGTGAGGGCCACGTCCAGCAGCGGGCCTGCCACGACCACATCCGGCCGAAGCCGATCGGAAGTCTCAAGCAGCACGCCCTGGCGCGCTTGGGCGATGTCGACTCCAGCGCGACGCCGCCCACAATCATCCCGGCGCCCTCGAGGGCCGCGACGAACCCGAGGGTCGTGGATACCGTCGTTCCGTGAGACGAAGAGCACCCGGATCGCGTTCAGGCCGAGGTTCAGGCCCCACGGGCGCGACGCCTCGCCTGGCGTCGAGGGTCACGCTGGGCCCAGACACGCTGAGCCAGGTGAGCTCCTCGCCCTCGGCGAGGAGGATCAAGCGTCGGCGGCCCGGGGCGCCAGACCACTCTCTCGATCTCGTAGGGCTGGATGGCCCCACCAGGTGAAAGGCCGGAGCACCGATAACATCTCCGCGCCCGATCAATTCCCCAGCCCGGATCGGACGCGCCGCCCGAACACAGCGCCGCTGGATCACCACCGTCTCCCTTTCGTTGCCGCGACCTCTTTGGCGGCCCCGCCCAGCGCCGCCTCCAGTTCCCGGGTCCGCGCCACCATCTCGCGCCAGGTCGCCGGCGTCATGGAGAACGGATGGTCGGGTCCCGTGCGCGCGGTGTCGTCGGTGAAATGCTTCTCACCAGCCGCGCCCCGAGGGCGACGGCGCCCAGCACGGTCGCATGGCCCGGAGTATGGTCCGAGAGCCCCAGCACGACGTCCGGAAACGCCCGGGTGAAGGTCTGGAGCACCCGGAGGTGGATGTGGCGGAGGTTCTCGAGGCTGCCGGTGTAGTTGGTGTTGCACTGCATCAGGCCGATCTGCGGATTGGCGGACCGCGTGCCACGGCCCGCTGCACCTCGTCCATGGTCGAGGCCCCCGCGTTGCGAGGATCACCGGTTGCCCTTGCGTGCGACCGCGCTGGATCTCCGTCCAGGTCATGTCCCCCGAGCCGATCTTGAAGGCGGGCACATAGGGACGAGCACGTCCACCGCCGGCAGGTCGTAGGGCGTCGGAAGTAGTGGATCCCCGCCCGGTCGCAATTCCGCCCAGGATCGGGGTCCATTCCCACGGGACCGTCGCGTCCTGGTAGACCTCGAACACCGACTTCTTCCAGTTCGACTGGTGCGACTGCTGTCCGCCCAGCGACTTGAAGCCAGGTCGCTGACGATGTGCGCCGCCCGGGAGTTCTGGAACTCGCGGCATCGGCCCCCGCCTCCGCCGCCAGGTGGATCAGCGCCTGCGCGCGCTCCAGGTCGCCGTCGTGGTTGGCCGAGATGTCCGCGATGAAGTAGGCGGGATCGGCTTCGGCCGACGAGTCGGTCGCCGATGCGGATCGTGGCGCCGCTCATGCAATTCCTCCCATCCGCTTTAGCGACTCCCAACGCCCGGTCCACGCGGTCTCGGTGAAGCCGCGCTCGCCCGACGTCGACTGACGGCGCCTCGCGCCCGAGAATCGAAGCCGCTCGCGAGCTGTCCAGGCAGGCGCGCGTCGACCGTGTCGCCGGGAAGGCGTGGTCCACCATCCGCCCGGGTTTGATCGCCTCGGGATCGTGGCCGAAGACGGCGGCAAGACGTCGACCGAACTCGTACTTGGTGATGCACTCGCCGCCGGCAAGGTGTAGGACGCCGCCAGAGAACCCTTCTGGTGCTCCCCAGGCCGGCTTGGCGAGCAAGTTCAGCAGCTCCTCGACGAGGTGGGCGGTGTTGATCGGGCTGAACCAGGCATCAGTGAAGCCCGTGACCTCGAGACCGGACTCCAACTGTGCGAGGAACCACTCGGCCAGGCTCAGCTTCGCCGTCGCATTCCAGCCGAAGATGGTGGTCCGTGCGATGAGCGCCTGAGGAGCCACTGCGCCCACCCCCTGCTCGCCCCGCCACTTGCTCCGTCCGTAGACGTTCAGTGGGCGCGGATCAATATCCTCGGTGTACGGCTGGACGACCTCGCCGTCGAAAACGAAATCAGCGAGAGACGTGGATCGAGCCTCGATCCGGCGGCTCGGGCAGTGACCGTCTGGCTGAGGACTGCCGGTGAGCGCGCACGTGCAAGCGTTCTGCGCACGGTCTGGATCCGATCTCGCAGCGCGTCCACGTCCACCGCCGCGGCGGCGTTGCAGGATCCACGTCGGGCCGTTCACGTCGTGCCACGAAGTGCTCCAGCGCATCTGCGTCACCGGGGGCGAGCGAGATCCAGCGATCACCGCCGTGGCGTCCGACTCCGGCGGACGCAGCGCCGTGTGCGCCGATGACGCCGTACCGACCTCGCGAGCCGCGCTCGACGCCCAGCCGCGGTCCGCCTCGCACGCCGAGCAGTCCACTCGCGCAACAATGACCTGCCGGCGAGTCAGGCTTCGCGATGCAGCGGCTCGGACCCGCTCGGGGAGTCAGTTCGCCTGTGGATCTTCAGCCGCGGACAGCCCGCCCGCTCGTACCATCCGCGAGCATGCCGACCGCCCGGAGGCTGGAATCCCGAAGTTGATTCGTTCCTTCTCTACCACCAGGGGCCGCCTGTGGACCTGCGTGTGGATCGCCCCGATGTACTCGCCGAGCATGCCGATGAAGAACAATTGCACGGCCCCGAAGAAGAAGACGCCGATCACCAGCGGGGCGAGGCCCAGGTGGAAGGTGTCCCAGCAGAGGAGCTTGAGGATGAAGTAGACGACGGCGACGACAGAGCACAGGATGGACATCGCGAAGCCGCCATCGTGGCCAGCCGCAGGGGAACCTTGGAGTGGCTAGTGATCCCCAGCATCGCGATGTCGTAGAGGCGTGAAGAAGTTGTTCTTGGTATGCCCTGCTCGCGGCGGTTGGCGGTAGTCGATCTCGGCCATCTCGAAGCCGAAGTCGCAGATCAGGCCCCGCAAGTAGGGGTACTGCTCGTCGGTACCGCGGAACAGCTCAACCACCTCGCGGTCGTAGAGACCGAAGCCGGTGAAGTTCTGGACCAGTTCGACGTCGCGTCGACAGCGTCGACACCAGCCAGTAGTAGAACTTGCGGACCGCGCCATCAGCCAGGAGTCACGCGTGCCCGCCTTGACGCCAATGACGACCTTGTAGCCCTCTTCCACTTCTAGACGAACTCGGGATGAGTTCCGGCGGGTCCTGGAGGTCGGCGACGCAGCTCATGACCGCATCGCCACGCGATCAGGAACGCGTGGTACGGCGACCGGATGTGTCCGAAGTTGCGCGTGTTGACGATGACCTTGACCTGCTTGTCCTCCGCAGCGAGTTCGCGCAGGATATCGACCGTCCGGTCCGTTAACGCATTGTCGATGAACAGGTGGTCGTAGTCGTTTTCCGGATGGTGGCCATGGCGGCCTTGACCTGCGGTAGACCTCGCGGACGTTCTCTTCCTCGTTGAAGCACGGGGTCAGGATGGTCAGCGGCGGCACTGCGGCTCCTTTCGACCGTCGGGCTTCGGTCGCCCGGACCGGTGCGGCCATCCTAGAGGGACGACGGGTCTGCGCGTCGGCCCGCCGCCGAAGCTGAAGTGCTTGTGGGCGAGATAGCTCGCGACGATGACGATCGCCATGAACAGCGCCTGCACGACGTAGATGCTCCACGGCAGACGTGGAGCGCGACCGGCAGCACGACCAGGGTCGCCAGCAGCGTCGCCGACGTAGACGGTGGAGAACCGCGGCAGCTCGCGGAGGATTGGCCCCCGGCTGCGGAACACCAGGTAGCGGTAGCAGAGATAGGCGTTCAGGACGGCGAAGGGCCACGAGATCACCACGATCGCGAGGTAATGCAGGCGCTCGCCGAGGAGGAACTGGAGGACGGCCCACACGCCATAGCCGAACACGGTGTTCCAGCCGCCGACCACCAGGTAGAGGATCTGCTCGCGGCGCGCGGCCAGGAGGGCGAGCGGCTGCCGGAGGAGGCGATGGTCGGCCAGCCTGGCCCGCCAGCCCGGCCGGATCTCCCCGTTGGGCGTCGATGCCTGCATGACGGCCATGCTAGCGGTCCCCGAGCGGCTGTGAACCGGTACCACCGGGTGGGCGACCGACCCTGATCGGCGGTGCGATCATCTCGCCTTGGTGCTCTCGGCCGTTCGGGCGCGCCAGCGGGAACGGGAGGACTGCGACATCACCGCCGAACTCGGCGCGCTGACGACACGTGGGGCCGGCGGCTGGTCGGTCTGGGCCGGTCGCCCCGCGCTGGTCGCGATCGCCGCGATGAACGCGATCACGGGTGTGGTGGTGGCCGTCCTGCTGGCGCCGCTCGCTGCCGGAGCTGACGCCGGCTTCTACCGCGACTGCGCGATGGCCGGCGCCACGAAGGGCTGCGGAGGGCTCTACCCGCCGCTCACGGCCCTGGTCGCGTGGCCGCTGACGCTCCTGCCGCCGTCCGGCGCCGCGATCGTGATGTCGTCGATCGGGTTGGCGATCCTGCTCGTGGGCGTCGTCATCGAGACGCGGGGCGAGGCGCGGCTCGATCGGGCCGCTCGTGCTCCTGGCGGTCCTTGGCTTCGCCCCGGTCGTCCACGAGCTGCTGCTCGGACAGGTGACCCTGCCGATCGCCGCGACGATCTACCTCGTCGCCAGGCGCGATGACGCTACCGCAACGGCATTCCGCTGGGCATCGCGCTGGCGATCGCGCCCAAGCCCATCCTGGCGCTGGTGCTGGTCTGGATGCTCGTGTGGCGGCGCAGGGCGCTGGCCGGGGCCATCCTCGCGGCTGTCGTTCTGACGGCAGTGGCGGTGGCTGTCGCGAGCCCGGACGCGTACGTGGCGTGGCTCTCCATCCTCCTCGGCCTCGGGCGAGACTCGGTCGCCGGCACCGCCCCGCTGGCCACCCACGGCAACCTCTCGCTCTGGCCCCTGGACGCGCCGAAGCTGGCGGTGGCCCTGCTCGTCGCCGCTGCGGCCGTGTGGTCCATCTTCCGGGACGAGACGCGCGGCTTCGTGGCGGCCCTGCTCGCCGGTCTGGTGCTCGCGCCCTACACCGGCCTCTACGCCTGCACGATGCTGCTCCTCGCGGCCCGGCCGGCCCTTGGCTTCGCCCCTCGCGCGACCCGACTGCTCGCGCTTGGGGGCCAACAGCTGCTTCGCCATGCTGGCCGCGCTCGTGCCGTGGGCGGCCGCGGGCGTGGCGGTGGCCGCGTGGCCCCGCAGCCGGGCCGTCGATCGCGGCGACGGCTATGCGCGCCGCGGCGTCCCAGCCAAGCCCGGGGAGGTTCGGGGTGAAGGACGCCATCGCGGCTCGGAGCCGGGCCCGCTCGTTCGGAGCCCTGCAGGCAGCGAGGGCGAGCCGAATGTCGCGTCTCTATGGGGCCAGCGGCCTCAGGGTGACGGCCTGGGTCGGAGCTGGCCATCGCCGATCATGCTCGGGCTGTCGGCCGTCGGCCTCTTCGCCCTTCCATATGTGGTCGTCCGCAATGCCGCCGAATCCGCGTTCGGCTTCGACACCTGGGCGTACTGCTCCGTCAACCTCCACGACCTGTACGGCCGATCCGCACCTACGGGGCGTTCGGGGCCTTCCTCTACACGCCGCCGATCGGCATGGTCTTCTCTCTTGTCCAAGCGCTGCCGCATTGGGTGTTCGCCTGGATGTGGCTTGCCGTCCTGCGTCGGGACGCTGCTCTGGCTCTGGAGGGCGATGGACGCTCGCGCTTCTCGCATTCCCGCCCATCGCCCTTGACCTGTACCACGGCAACGTCCACCTGCTGCTAGCCGCGGCGATCGTGCTCGGCTTCCGCCACCCATGGTCCTGGTCGTTCGCGCCCTGACGCAAGGCGACTTGCGGCGTGGGCCTTCTCGTGGTTCGTGATCCGACGCGAATGGCGCGCCCTCGGCATCGCACTCGGCGCAACCGCCGCGGTAGCGCTCGGCTCCTACGTCGTCGCACCGGGGCTGTGGGCGGGGTACGTCTCCGATGATCGTCGGGAACGCGAGCGGCTCGGGTCCGATGGTGTGGGTGAGGATCGGCGTCGCGGCGCTCGTGGTGGCAGTCGGCGCCCTGCGAGGCTGGCGCTGGGTGCTTCCGGTGGCCGCGGTCATCGCGGTTCCGGTCTTCTGGTGGCTTTCCCCGGCCATCCTTGCGGGCGTTGTGCCGCTCGCACGACGTAGCTCCGACACCGCAACAACGACGAGTTCTGGTGCGGCCAGCGCCTAGCCACCAGTCGCCCCCGCAATAGCCCACTCGTCCCGCATGACACGTTCGGTATGCGGGCCCAAGCCCCTAGACTGCGCGCGATGCCCCACGAGTCGCTGACCATCGTGCTGCCCGCCTACAACGAGGAGGCGCGGCTCGGCTCTGCCCTGGACGAGCTGTTCCGCTGGCTCCGCGGGCCCGGCCGGGCGGCGCTGCCGCAGGCGGTGCACGTGCTGGTGGTGGACGACGGGTCCACCGACGGGACGATCGCGCTCGTGCGGGCCCGCCCCGAGTTCGCGGCCGGCGACCTCTCGCTGCTGCCCGTGCCCCATGGCGGCAAGGGCGCGGCGGTCCGGGCGGGCATGCTCCACGCGGGGGGCGACCTGGTCGTGTTCGCCGACGCGGACATGGCGACGCCGCCCCAGGAACTGGTCCCGCTGGTCTGCGCGCTCGACACCGCCGATGCCGCCTACGGCTCGCGGATCCAGGCCGACGGCTCGGACATGCGGGCCTCGCAGCCGGGCTGGCGCCGGGCGCTGGGCAAAGCGTTCCACCTGCTGGCATCGGTCTGGGTGGTCGGGCCGGTGCAGGACACGCAGTGCGGGTTCAAGGGGTTCCGCCGCGACGTGGCGCGCGACGTGTTCGCCCGCCAGAAGATCACCAGCATCGTGTTCGACGTCGAGGTCGTCTTCCTCGTCCGGCGGCGCGGCTACACGCACGCCGTGGTGCCCATCGCGTGGTCGGACGTCCGCGGCTCGCGCATGCACCCGGGCCTCCGGCTGGCGCTCCGCGTGGCCTGGGACCTGTTCCGCATCCCGCTCGTGCACCGTGATGTCCGGCGCGTCGCGCTCGGCACCGTCGAACACCGCGCCTGACGCCGTCGGCCGCCCCGGCGCGCGGCTGGTCGAGGCGCTGGCCCGCCTGCTGCCGCTGTTCGCGATCGCCGCCGGCGTGCTGCTGCTCGGCGCCACCCTCGCGGTCGCTGGGGACACGCTCGGCTTCGACTTCCGCGCCTACTGGGCGGCCGGGTCGCGGGTCCTGGCCGGCCAGGCCGCGTACGACACCTCGTACACCGCGGCCGGCGGATTCGGCCTGTTCTACTACCCGCCCACGTTCATCCCGCTGGTGCTGCCGTTCGCGCTGCTGCCCGAGACGGTCGCGGTCTGGACATGGACGGCGATCCTGGTTGCGGCGATGGTCGGCGGCATCGCGGCGATGCCGGTCTCGCCTCGGCTGCGCTGGCTGGTGGGGCTCCTCGCGGCGGCCTCGTGGCCCGTCCTGTACGCGGTCAAGCTGGGGCAGGTTGGCCCGCTCCTGCTGCTGCTGTTCGCGCTCGGCTGGCGCCGGCTCGAACGGCCTGGCGCTGCTGGGCTGGCCGGCGGCCTGGGGGCCGCGGTCAAGATCCAGCCGGGCGTCGTGCTGGTGTGGGCGCTCCTCGCCCGGCGGTTCCGAGACGTGGTCGCCGGGGTGATGGTGCTGGTTGTGCTGGCGGTTCTGGCCACGCTGCTCGCCGGCGTCTCGGCCTGGACCGACTTCCTCACGCTGATCGGCCGGGTCACCGACCCCATCACCACGCCGCACAACTTCACGGTCGGCGCCGTGGCGTACCAGGCGGGGCTGTCGCGCGATGCGGCGTCGGTGCTCCAGTGGGCGTCCATGGCCGCCGCGCTGGTCGTGCTGGTGGTCGCGGCGGTTCGCCTGCCGGCGGTGCCCGCGTACCTCGTGGCGCTCGTGGCCAGCCAGCTGCTCTCGCCCATCCTGTGGGACCACTACGCGCTGCTGCTGCTGGTGCCGACGGCGTGGCTGCTCGCCCGTGGGCACCGCTGGGCGGTGCTGATCCCGCTCTCGACCTGCGTGGCCTTCGTGGGCGTCATCCCGCCGTTCGTCTATCCGGCGGCGTTCTGGGTCTCGCTGGTCGCCGTCGTGGGTGTCGGTTATGCCGAGGGACGCGCGCCTGCCGCCTGATCACGTAGGTGAGCCGGTAATACCCTGACGTTTTACCGCCTGTGGTAATACTTGTGCAAGGGCTCGCCTACGCGTGGGTCAACCGGCATCTCCGAGCCGGGGACTACATCCGCCTCACGGGTCGCTCGCCCCAGAACACGACCCGCGATCTGGATGCCGCGGTCAAGGCTGGCTGGCTGCGCGCGACCGGCGAGAGGCGGGGCCGCTATTACGTGCTCGGACCCGCCCTGCTGAAGACGCCGGCACAGGGCGAGATCGTCTCGCCATCTGCGTAGAGCCGGTCGCCCCTCGCCGGGCGCCGCTAGCCGTGGCGGTGGGCCCGGGACGCTGAGAACTCGTTCGAGGGGTGCCCGCCCAGAAGGAGTGTTCTCATGCGCCGATCTGTAGTGTTTGAATCCGACCACATGTAGCGTATGCTGCCTCCGAGGAAGGAATGCCGGATCCCACGAGGAGGCTCGGAGCCAGTTGGACTACCGCGAACGCGTTGTCGAGGCCGAGCTTCACGAACTGACCGATCTGCCGGCGGTCGCCATCTTCGGCCCGAAAGGCGTCGGCAAGACCGCGACCGCGCTGACTCGGGCGAAGACCGTCTACCGGCTCGATCAGCCTGGTCAGGCTGAGATCATCCGGGCGGATCCTGTGCGCCTGACGCGAGGCGAGCGCCCAATCCTCGTTGACGAATGGCAGCGCTACGAGCCCAGCTGGGACATCGTGCGCGCGGCCGTGGACGCAGATCCATCGGGCGGGCAGTTCATCCTGACCGGATCGGCCTCAGGGGGCCGCGGGATCCACACCGGTGCGGCCCGGATCGTCAGCGTCCGGATGCGCCCCATGACCCTTGCGGAGCGTGGAGTTCAGGTCCCGAGCGTGAGTTTGCGGACCCTGTTGGAGGGCAACCTCCCGACGATCGATGGGCAGACTGCCGTTGGCCTCGATGGATATGTCGACGAAGTCATCTCGTCGGGCTTTCCCGGGTTGCGGGGCCTCCGGGGCCGGGCCCTGCGGGCGGCGCTCGACGGCTACGTGGACCTCATCGTGGAGAAGGAGTTCCCCCTCCTCGGCTTTACGGTGCGCAACCCGCCAGCGCTTCGGCGCTGGATGGTGGCGTACGCGGCAGCGACGGCGACGACCGCCACCTACGAGACCATCCGCGACGCCGCCACGAGCAACGAGGGCGTGAAGCCGGCCCGAACGACGACGGCGCCGTATCACGACGCACTTGAGAGTCTCTGGGTCGTCGATCCACTCAGGGCGTGGTTCCCGCAGTCTGGTCCCACCGCTCGCATCACCGGTCCGGCGAAGCACCACCTTGCCGACCCGGCGCTCGCCGCGCGGCTGCTCAACGTCAGTCGAGAGGCGCTCCTGACCGGGCGCCAGGTCGGGCCGGCCATTCCGCGAACCGGCACGCTGCTCGGCGGACTGTTCGAGTCACTGGCGTGCCTCTCCGTTCGCGTCTTCGCACAGGCAGCCGAAGCGCAGACCTCGCACTTTCGGACCAAGGCAGGAGAGCGCGAAGTCGACTTCATCGTCGAGGGCTCTGACCGGCGCGTCGTCGCTCTGGAGGTCAAGCTCAGCGCGGTCGTCACGCCCAACGACACGCGACACTTGCGCTGGCTTCGGGCCCAGCTTGGCGATCGTTTCGCTGACGGCGTCGTCCTCTCAACCGGCGACACCGCCTACCGGGACCCCGACGGCATCGCGATCGTCCCGCTGGCGCTCCTGGGCCCATAACCGGGTGTCCCGGGGCCGCCTGAACCCAGCGGTCGGTATCCTTGCGCGGTTCGACCCGGGCGCCGCCCGGCCCACGCGGACGGTGATGGTGCAGCGCAGCGAGCCCAACAGGTCGCAGGTGATCGCGGTCGGGATCGGCCTGGTCGTCGTGGCCTTCTTCGTCTACTGGTTCTCGAACCAGAGCTTCTCCGCGGGCCGTGCCGACTTCATGTACCTCGCCGACGCGTTCCTCCACGGGCGCGTGTGGGTGCCGCTGGGCCTGCCGCCCAACGCCCCCCGCGAGGGCGTGAACGACGTCATCCGCGTCGGGAACGAGCTCTTCATCCCCTTCGCGCCGTTCCCGGCGATCGTGCTGATGCCGCTCGTTGCGATCATCGGGCCGGTCAACGCGGACCACTGGGAGACCGGGATCAACGCGGCGCTCGCGGCCGCGGTGGTGGGGCTCGCCTACTGGCTTGCCGGCCGGGTCGGCGTCCGGCGGATCATGGGCCGCCTGTTCCTGGCCCTCCTGCTGGGCTTCTCCACGCAGATCTGGTGGGTCACCACCCGCGGGGGCGTGTGGCACACCGGGCACCTGGTCGCGACGATCCTGGTGCTGCTGCTGCTCGCCGAGATGTTCGGCCGTCAGCGGGCGCTGCTCATGGGGCTGCTGGTGGGGTTCGGGTTCCTCACCCGGGCGCCGCTCGCGTTCGCCGGGCCGGGCCTGGCGCTGTGGGTGCTGGACAGCTCGGGCGCGCTCGACCGCGGGCGGACCACGGGCGAGCGCATCGCCGCCCTGCCGTGGCGCGACTGGGGCCTGCTGATCCTGGGCTTCGCCCCCAGCCTCGCCTTCTTCTTCTGGTACAACTGGGCCCGCTTCGGCTCGGTCACCGAATCCGGCTATGCGCTCGCGACCCTCCCGGGCTGGCTCGAGGCGCTCCGGCAGCAGGGCCTGTTCTCGCCGGTCCACATCGGGATGAACATCGACTACCTGTTCCTCAAGCTGCCCAAGCCCACGGCGGAGTTCCCGTGGTTCAAGCCCGACGGCCTGGGGATGTCGGTGTTCTTCACCAGCCCGGCGCTGGTGCTCGCGGCCCTGGCCCCGTGGCGCGACCGGCGCACGTGGGTCCTGCTGGTCACGGCCGTCCTGGTGCTGATCCCCACGCTGCTCTACTACGGCGGCGGCTGGCTCCAGTACGGGTACCGCTACTTCCTCGACTCGATCCCGTTCGTCTGGGCGATGGTCGCGCTGTACGGGGTGAAGCGCGGCGGCTTCCCGTGGTGGGCCTGGGTGCTGCTGGGCTGGGGCGTGCTGGTGGGCGCAGCGGGCGTCTACTGGGCCTACCATCTCTAATTCCATGAGCACCACCCCCCGGCGCCCTGCTGCGCCCTCCATCCCCATCTGGCCGCTGCTGCTCCTGTTCGTCCTGTCGGGCGCCGCGGGCCTCGTCTACGAGGTGGTCTGGGCCCGCCAGCTCGTGCTCGTCTTCGGCAACACCAGCCAGGCGACCGCGACGATCCTGACCGGGTTCTTCGGCGGCCTGGCGATCGGCGGGGCCGTGGGCGGGCGACTCGCCGACCGGGTCGCGCGGCCCCTGCGCATGTACGGGGCGCTCGAGCTCGTGGTCGTCGCGGTGGTGCTCGTCACGCCGTTCACGTTCCGACTTGTGGGAGAGGGGTACCGGGGCGTGTACGAAGCCCTGTCCACGACCCCGGTCGCCCTCGCGCTCGTCCGGTTCGCGTTCTCGATCCTGGCGCTGGCCCCGGCGACCCTCCTGATGGGCGCGACGCTGCCGACGCTGACCCGGTACCTGTCGCACGGCCCGCGCGGGCTCGCCGGTGCCTTCCAGAAGCTGTATGCGGCGAACACCATCGGCGCGATCGGCGGGACCGTCCTTGCGGGCTTCGTGCTCATCGAGCTGCTGGGGCTGAGTGGGGCGCTCCTGGTGGGAGCTGGGTGCTCGGCCACCGCGGGGATCATCGCGCTGCTGCTCGATGCCCGGTGGGGCCGCAGCCGGAGCGAGGACGCGCCGAAGGCCGACGCGAAACCTGAGGGTCCCAGCCAGGCTGCCGCGCCGCAGCCGGCCGCCCGCCGGCGCCTCGCCCTCGGGCTCGCGTTCGTGTCCGGGCTGACCTCGCTCGGCTACCAGGTCACCTGGAACCGCATGCTGGGCGCGGGCACCGGCAGCTCCACCTACGTGTTCACGATCATCCTGGCGCTGTTCCTGGTGGGCATCGCCGTGGGCGCCGTGGTCCTCGGCCTCATCCGCCCGAAGCGGAGCCAGGCGCCGCTGCTCATCGGGGTGGCCCAGGTCGCGACCGCCATCCTGGTCGTCGTTGGCGCCGCGGTGCTCGCGTCGCCCGTCAAGCAGTTCAGCGGCTCTGCGTCGAATTTCGTCGAGTCACTCCGCAGCTTCGCCTGGGCCGCGTCCATTGTGGTGCTGCCGCCCACCATCGCGATGGGCCTCACGTTCCCGGCCACCGCCTCGCTGCTGGGCGACGAGGCCGGTGCCGAGGGCTCCGCGAGCGGGTCGCTGCTCGCGGTCAACACGGCCGGATCGATCGCGGCGACGTTCATCCTCCCCTTCTTCATCATCCCGCTGATCGGGTCGCCGGCGACGCTCGCCGGCCTCGCCTTGACAAATGCCATCGTGGGCGGCGCGCTGCTCGCCCGCTCCTCACGGGCGGCCGTGGCCGTCCGCTGGGCCGGCGGTCTGGCGGGCGCGGCCGTGGCCGTCATCGTTGTGGTTGCGCTCGTCGCTGGCGTCGCGTTCCGGAACCCCACCACCACGCTCATCGAGCAGCAGCACGGCCAGGTCTTCCAGGCGGCCGAGGACGAGATCGCTTCCGTGGTGGCGGGCGAGCGAAACGGGTTCAAGCAGCTGTGGGTCGCCGGCACGTCGATGACGATCATCACGGTGGACACGAAGTTCATGCCGCTGCTGCCCCTGATGCTCCGCCCCAACGCCACCCGGGGCCTCGCGATCGCCTTCGGCATGGGGACGGCGTTCCGGTCGTCGCTCCAGGCGGGCGTGAAGACCGACGTCGTGGAGCTGGTGCCATCGGTGCCGGAGATGTTCCACTGGTACTACCCGGACGCCGCCGCCGTGCTCGCCGACCCGAACGGCAAGGTGATCATCGCGGACGGGCGGAACCACGTTGAGCTGACGTCGCAGACGTACGACTTCGTCATCGTGGACCCGCCGCCGCCCATCGAGAGCTCGGGCGTGTCGGTGATCTCCTCGCTCGAGTTCTACCAGGCGTCGAAGGCGCGCCTCAACCCGGGGGGCGTGATGGTCCAGTGGGTGCCGTACGGGCAGACGCTCGACGCGTTCCTGGCCCACGTCCGCACGTTCATGTCGGTCTTCCCGAACGTGCGCGTGGTCGCCGGCGCGGGCGGCTACGGGTTCTACATGATCGGCTCGGACGGCCCGGTGGACCTCACGGCCGACGGGATCACGGCCGTGCTCAACCGGCCCGGCGTCCTGGCCGACGTGAACGACGCCCCGGACTCGCAGCAGCGCACGGAGCAGGCGTGGGTGGACACGCTCCTGGGCCTCACATGGGCATCAGGCGACCAGCTGCGGGCGGCCGTCGGCAGCGGGCCGCTGATCACTGACGACCGGCCGCTGCCCGAGTACTTCCTGATCCGCCGGCTGACGAACCCGCACGCGCCGATGCTCACGCTCGGCGGCCTGCGAGCGCTGCTGCACTAGCTGAGGAATGAGCGCCGATGCCCGGGCTGAATTCCCGCTCAACGGCGGCCGACGGTCGCCTTCCTGAGCCTCCGGCGACCCGGTGCTATGCTCGCGAACGTGCCCCGTTCCGCCGCGACTGACGATCCTGCCTGTCCCGCGCCCCTGATGCTCCGCCCCATCCGCCGCCCGTTCGCCGAGGTGGAGCCGGCAGCCTGGGACGCCCTCGCTGCGGCGAACCCGTGGGCCACCCCGTTCTCGTCGTGGGCCTTCCAGCGCGCCTGGTGGGACGCGTACGGCGCGAACGCGCACGAGGAGACGCTGGTCCTCGTCCCGGCCGACGGGCCGGATGACGCAGCCCCGGTCGCGATCGTCCCGCTGATGCACCGCCACGAGGTGGAGCCGCGCGACCTGGAGCTCCACACCGCGCTGCGCCACACGAGCGGCTCGGAGCTCACCCAGGTCCCGGCCGACACCAAGGCGCTCTTCTTCGGCGCCAGCTACCACGCCGACTACGCCACGATCCTGACGTCGCCCGAGAACCTGGCCGCGGCCGCCGCTGCGCTCGCCGACTACTGCTCCGACGGCGGCGACCCCGAGCACCCGCAGCCGTGGGACGCGGTGGACCTGCGGCGGCTGCGGGCCGGCGACCCCGCGCTCGACGCGCTGCAGGAGGCCTTCGGCCGGCTCGAGCTGGCCCGCGGCTGGACGCTCAACGTGGAGCCCGAGGAGGTCTGCCCGGTGGCGACCCTCCCCGAGGGCGCCATCTTCGACGACTATCTCGCCAACCTCGGCAAGAAGGAGCGCCACGAGATCCGCCGCAAGGTGCGCCGCGCCGAGGCCGCCGGCGAGGTGCTGCTGACCCCGTCACCGGACCCGCTCGCGGACCTGCCCGCGTTCATCGACCTCCACCAGAAGCGCTGGGGCGCCGACGGCCTGTTCCCCGACACCGAGGGCGGCGCCCAGAGCCGCATCTTCTTCCGCCGCCTGTTCGAGCTGTTCGGGGCCGACGGACCGCTGCGCCTGGCGTTCCTCACCGTGGACGGCCGGCGGATCGCCGCCTGCGTGTCGTTCGAAACCGACGACGCCGTCCTGTACTACAACGCCGGCGTGGACCCGGACGCGCGCGAGCTGTCGCCGGGCGTGGTGATGGTCGAGCGGCTGGTCCGGCGCGCCCTCGAGCTCGGCGCGCGGCGCATCGACTTCCTGCGCGGCGACGAGCCCTACAAGTACGAGTGGGGCGCGGTCAACGAGACGATCCAGCGGCTGCTGGTCCGACGAACCGCCAATCGATGACGCCCCCGCTCCCCGGCGACCCCTGCGTCGCCCCGATGGTCCACCTGCCGGTCCCGGGCCGGCGCAAGGTGCGCGTGGTGGAGGTGATGGCCACCGGCACCAACGGCGGCGCACAGGAGCACGTGTTCAACCTGGTGAACCGGCTCGACCAGGGCTTCTACGACGTCTCGATCGTGTCGCTCTCGCCCGGGTCGGCCGTGCGCAAGCTCCAGAAGCACGGTTTCGAGGTGACGGTCATCGACGAGCCCGACGACGTGATCGCGACGGCCACGCTCGCCGCCCACCTCGCGGACGCCCGGCCCGACGTCGTCCACAACCACATGTACCGGGCGGAGATCGTGGGCACGAAGGCGGCGATCGCCCTGGGCACCGCGGGCCATCGCCGGCCGTGGGTCATCTCGACCGTCCACTCGTCGCGCGTCCGATCGCCCGAGGACCAGGAGCAGCTGCGGCGCCTGACGCCGTCGATGGACCGCCTGATCGTGGTGTCCAACGCGATCGACCGCAAGGTGGTCGAGGAGGGGCGGCGGGGCGCCGAGCGCGTGCTGATCTACAACGGCGTGGACCTCGAGCGGTACGCCCACCAGGAGCCGTGCTGCACGCTCCGCGACGAGTACGGCATGGAGCCGGACGCGGGCATCGTGGGCGTGGTGGGGCGCCTGGAGCTGGAGAAGGGCCACCCGACGCTGCTCGAGGCCTGGCCACTCGTGCTCGAGCAGGTCCCCGGCGCGTACCTGCTCATCGTGGGCGAGGGGTCGCGGCAGGACGCGCTCCGCCAGATCGCGCGCGAGCTGGGGGTCGAGCGCCACGTCATCTTCACGGGCCGCCGCGACGACATCCCCGCGGTGACCGCCGCGCTCGACGTCGCGGTGCTGCCGTCCTACCGCGAGGCGCAGGGACTCACGATCCTCGAGGCGATGGCGATGTCGCGCCCGGTCGTCGCCTCCAACGTCGGCGGCATCCCCGAGATGGTCCAGGACGGCGTCACCGGGCTCCTCGTCCCGCCCCACGACCCGCCGGCCCTCGCGGCCGCCATCGCCCGACTGCTCACCAACCACCAGCTGGCCGACATGCTGGCCAGGGCGGGCCACGATCTGGTCCACGACCGGTTCTGCATCCAGATCATGGTCAACGGGGTCCAGGCGCTCTACGACGAGGGCGCCCGCGCCGTGCGGCCTCGCGAAGTCTCGGCCGCCGCGGGCTGAACGGTCGCGAACCCCTGACCATCGGGCGATAACGGGCCGCCGCCCGGGACGTAGCATCGCCTCGTGCGCACTCGGGGAGGGAATTCGCTGCTGCCGCGGCTCGCGCGCGACGGGTATGTCGCGCTGGCCGCGGCGTTCATGGCGCTCCGCCTGCTCCAGGTGAAGCCCTGGGACCAGAGCGTGGATGCGTACGCGTACTGGAGCACCGCGCACGGGCCGATGTATGCGCAGAGTGCGGGCGCCATGGGCGCGTACGTGTATTCGCCCGCCTTTGCACAGGTCCTGACCCCGGTCACGATGCTGCCCTGGCCCGTCTTCGCCACGATCTGGACGGGCCTCAACTTCGCGGCGCTGTGGTGGCTGCTCGGCCGCTGGTCGCTGCCCTCGATGCTGTTCCTGCCGATCCCGTTCGAGATCATCTCGGGCAACGTCCACCTGTTGTACGCCGCGGCGATCGTCCTGGGGTTCCGAACGGCCGCCCCGTGGGCGCTGATGCTGCTGACGAAGGTCACGCCGGGCGTGGGCGTGCTGTGGTTCGCCGTCCGGCGCGAGTGGCGCGCGCTCGCGGTGGCTCTGGGCCTGACCGCCGCCCTTGCGGCCGTGTCGTACCTGCTCGATCCGTCCGCCTGGCGGGCATGGCTAAACGTCCTGCAGGCAAGCTCGTCCACGCCGGCAACCCTGGGCTGGTTCCTGCCGGTGCCACTCTTGGTGCGACTGCCCATCGGAGTCGTCCTTGTCGTTGCCGGCTCCGCGCTGAACCGGCGCTGGCTCCTGCCGGTTCGCCGTGGTGCTCGTGATGCCCGTGGTGTGGGTCAATTCGCTGGCGGTGCTGTCGGCAGTCCCGCCCCTGTGGGCGGTCGAACGCGGTGCTCCCACCTCGACTGGGACTCCCGCTTGAGCCTCGCCCGGCTCTGGCTGGTGGTCGCCCTGGTACTGCCCGCGCTCGTGGCGCTGCTGGTCCCCATGCCCGCCGTGGACCTGGCGTACCAGGTCCGGGCCGGCGACATGATGCTGGCGACGGGCGCGATCCCCCGGGTCGACACGTTCACGTTCACCGTGGCGGGACAGCCCTGGACGGACCAGCAGTGGCTGGCCCAGGTGCTGCTCGCGGCGGTCTACCGCGTGGGCGGCTGGGAGCTGCTGGCGGTGCTCCGGGCGGCGCTCGTCGTGGTCATCGTGGCGCTGCTCGTGGTGGTGGCCCGGCTGCGCGGGGCAGGGCTGCGGTCCGCGTCGGTCCTCGCGCTGCTGGCGTTCCTCGTCGCGGCGCCCGCGCTCGCGCTTCGGCCGCAGCTCTTCGCCATCCCGGTCTTCGCGGGCCTGCTGGCCCTCGTCGCCGGTCGCGATCGACACCCGAGGCTCTTCCTCGCTGCGCCGCTGCTCGTCGTGCTGTGGGCGAACCTCCACGGCAGCTTCGTCCTGGCGCCGCTGCTCCTCGGCTATGCGTGGCTGGACGATGTCGTGGCGCGTCGGGCATGGGGCCGCTCGCTGACGGTGCTGGTCATGGGCACCGTCGCGACGTGCATCACGCCGTTCGGTGCGGGCGTCTGGGCCTACGCCCTGTCGATCGGGGCCGACCCCGCGATCACGGATCGTGCAACGGAGTGGCAGCGGACGAGCCCGCTCTCGGTCCCGGGCGCCCTGTTCTACCTCTCGGCCGTCGGCGCCGCCGTGGTCGCGTGGCGGGGTCGCGCGCGGCTGGCGTGGCCCGACTGGCTCTGGCTCGCGGGCCTGGCGCTGCTCGGCGCCTGGGCGGTGCGCGGCGTCGCGTGGTGGCCCGCAGGGGCGGTGCTGGTGGTCGCTGGCGCGCTTGAGGCACGGGGGGAGGGCGGGGCCAGCGCGCGGCCGGCTCCCTCCGGCCTGCGCCGACTCAACGCGCTGGTCGTGGCTGCTCTCGCGATCGCCGTCTTCATCGCCCTGCCCTGGTGGCGCCCGCCCGACCCGCTCGCTGGGCGCGAAGGCCTGCTCTCGTACGCCCCGACCGGCCTGGCCGCCGCTCTCCGAGAGCACGTCGCCGCCGGCAGCCGCGTCTTCGTCCCGCAGACCTGGGGCTCGTGGTTCGAGTGGGCAGTCCCGGACGCGACCTACTTCATCAATTCGCGCTTCGAGTTGTTCCCGGCGTCCGTCTGGACGACCCTCGACGCGGTCACCGGAGGTGGTGGGCCTGCCTCGGACGCCCTCGATCGCTGGCAGGTTCAGGCCGTCGTCCTCCCGGAGAGCTGGCCGGCCCCTGCCGGCGCCTGGACGACCATCTACCGAGATGCCAGCGGGGCGATCCTCGTGAGGGCTCCGCTGCGCTGACGGCGAGCCGCCATCGCCTGCACCGGCCCCCGCCGCCGGTCCACCCGGGACCCGACGCCACTGGTACTTCCTGCCCGCAGTTCGCTGCGATCACGGGTTGGTAGAGTGGCCTGGTCCCGGGGCAACGCTCTGGGCATCGGGGAGAGGACGCGGTGACTGACGATCGGGGATCGGGCGGGCTCGATGTCGTTGTGCTCGGCGGGGGCGGCCATGTGGGGCTGCCGCTGAGCCTAGCCTTCGCCGACACCGGCCTGCGCGTGGGCATCTACGACATCCACCAGCCGACGCTCGATGCGATCGCCGCCGGCCGCATGCCGTTCCTGGAGACGGGGGCCGACGAGCTGCTGGGCCAGGTCCTCCAGACTGGGCGCCTGGAGCTCGGCTCGGACCCCGCCATCCTGGGCCGGGCTGAGACCGTGGTCGTGGTGATCGGCACGCCCGTGGACGAGTTCCTCGGGCCCTCCACGCGGGTCTTCGAGCGCGCTGTGGACAACATCGCCCCGTTCGTGCGAGAGGGTGCCCTGGTCGTGCTGCGGAGCACCGTGTACCCCGGCACCACCGCGTACGTGGCGCAGGAGCTTGCCGCGCGCGGCCGCACCGTTGACGTGGCCTTCTGCCCAGAGCGGATCGCCGAGGGGCACGCGCTCGAGGAGTACCGGTCGCTGCCGCAGGTCATCGGCGCCGACGACCCGGCGGCTGGCGACCGCGCGGAGGCCTTGTTCCGGCGCCTGACCGCCCAGACCATCCGCACGACGACCAAGGAGGCCGAGCTCTCCAAGCTGTTCACCAATGCCTGGCGGTACATGAAGTTCGCGATCGCCAACCAGTTCTTCGCGATCGCGGACCAGGCGGGCGTGGAGTACGCCAACGTGCTGCGCGCCGTGCGCGAGGACTACCCGCGCGCCGCCGACCTGCCGGGCCCAGGGTTCGCCGCCGGGCCCTGCCTGTTCAAGGACACGATGCAGCTGGCCGCCTTCACCGCCGACCACTTCCCGATGGGGCAGGCGGCGATGCAGATCAACGAGGGCATGCCCGCGTACATCGTCGCAGCGCTCGAGCGGCGCCACGGGACGTTGCGCGGCAAGACGGTCGGGATCCTCGGGATGGCGTTCAAGGCCGAGTCGGACGACATCCGAGCCTCGCTCAGCTTCAAGCTGCGCAAGCTGCTGGGATGGGCGGGGGCGACCGTGCTCGCCACCGACCCGTACGTCGTGGACGAGCGGCTGGCTCCGCTGGAGTCCGTGCTGGCGGAGAGCGACATCCTCGTGATCGGCGCGCCCCACCGCGCCTACCGCTCGCTCGACCTGTCCGGGCGCGAGGTCGTGGACATCTGGAACGCCGTGGGCGAGGGGATCCGGCTCTGATGAAGGTCCTCGTCACCGGCGCCGCCGGGTTCATCTGCGGGTACCTGGTCGAGGAGCTGCTCGCCGCGGGCCACGACGTGGTGGGCCTCGACAACTTCAGCAAGTACGGCCGGGTCGCCAAGAGCTACGACGGCAATCCCCGGTACCGCTTCGTGGAGGGCGACGCGAAGGACGGCGGGCTGCTCGCGGACCTTGCCGCCGACGTCGACCAGGTGGTTGCCGCCGCCGCGATGATCGGCGGCATCAGCTACTTCCACGAGTTCGCCTTCGACCTGCTGGCCGAGAACGAGCGGATCCTCGCGGCCACCTTCGAGGCGGCGATCGAGGCGAGGCGCACGGGACGCCTCCAGCGGATCGTGGTCCTGTCGAGCTCCATGGTCTTCGAGTCCACGACGCAGTTCCCGACGCCCGAGGGCGCCGAGCGGACCTCGCCGCCGCCCGTGTCCACCTACGGGTTCCAGAAGCTCGCGTCCGAGTACTTCGCCCGCGGCGCCTGGGAGCAGTACCAGCTGCCGTACACGATCCTGCGCCCGTTCAACTGCGTGGGCATCGGGGAGCGGCGGGCGGTCCGGGACACCGACGTCATGAGCGGCAACGTGAAGCTCGCGCTCAGCCACGTCGTGCCCGACCTGGTCCAGAAGGCGCTCAAGGGCCAGGACCCACTCCACATCCTCGGCGACGGGTCGCAGGTCCGCCACTACACCTACGGCGGCGACCTGGCGCACGGGATCCGGATGGCGATGGAGTCCGACAAGGCGGTCAACGACGACTTCAACCTGTCCACGGCGGTGTCGACGACGGTCCTGGAGCTGGCGCAGGCCGTGTGGTCCAAGGTCCACGGGCCCGAGACGCCGTTCCGCTACGTGACCGACCCGCCCTTCGAGCACGACGTCCAGCTGCGCGTCCCCGACGTCCGCAAGGCGCGCGACGTGCTGGGCTTCGAGGCGACCACGACCCTCTCCGCGATGCTCGACGAGGTCATCCCGTGGATCCGGGTGGAGCAGGAGGCGGGCCGGCTGTGACCGGCGGCGGGCCAGAGCTCTCGATCGTCGTGCCCGTGTTCAAGGAGGGCGAAGCGGTCGCGCCCGTCCTGCGGGCCCTGACGGCCGGCGTGTCGACGCCCCACGAGATCCTCGTCGTCTACGACTTCGACGAGGACCCGACCGTCCCGGTGGTCGAGCGCCTCCACGCCGAGCTGCCCGCCATCCGCGGCCTGCGCAACGACCTCGGCCGGGGCGTGCTCAACGCGATGAAGGCGGGGATCGCGGCGTCCACGGGCGACTACGTGCTGATCTCCATGGCCGACGGCTCCGACGAACCGCAGGTCGTCGACCGGATGGTCGCCCTCGCGCGCGAGGGCGCGGACGTGGTGGCGGCGTCGCGGTACATGCGCGGCGGCCGGCAGGTTGGCGGGCCACGCCTCAAGCGCCTGATGAGCCGCACCGCCGGCCTCACGCTCCACTGGCTCGGCGGCGTGGCCACCCACGACCCCACCAACAACTTCAAGCTCTACTCGCGCCGGTTCCTCGACGCCACGCCGATCGAGTCGCAGGCTGGCTTCGAGCTCGCGCTCGAGCTGACGGTCAAGGCGACCCTCGCCGGCCGCCGCGTCGCAGAGGTGCCGACCACCTGGCGTGATCGCGCCGAGGGCCAGAGCAACTTCAAGCTCCGCAAGTGGCTGCCCCACTACCTGCACTGGTACCGGATGGCGATGCTGGGGCGGTTCGGCGGCGATGACCGATCCTTCAGGACCTCCGGTCGTCCTCACCGGCCGCCGGATGCGTGCCCACCATCCTCTATCGGCTCCTGGTCGAGACGATCGGCATCGGCTCGCCGGTCAAGGCGCGACACCCATCTGGGAGCTGGAGTCGGAATTGCCAGCGGCGTCCCGCCTGTGTGTTATGCCGCCTGTTCGGCGCCCCCGTAGCCGCCTCTGTCGCCCTCGGCTATTCGCGGCTTCGTTGCACGTCTCGAGCTTCGTGCCGCCTCGATGTCCGGCCCGACCTCGCCGCGCCACGTCCATCGGAGGGCCGCGACCGCCACGGCCGTGATCACCAGCGACCCGGCGATGCTCACGACGTCCTGCCCCGGCAGCGCGAGACCCGGCGGCGGCACCGAGTAGACGAGGTCCAGCGCGAACGCCACCGCGAACGCCGCCCAGGCGATCACGGCCTCGCGCCGGGGCCAGGCAAGCAGCAGGAAGACCAGCGCCGGGTACGCGTACCGCTCGTGCATCGTGGTGAGCGTGACGAACGCGCCCAGCGCGATCGCCGCGAGGCCCATCGCGAGGTTCTCCGTCGAGGGCCGCCGGTACACGCCCGCGAACACCACGAGCGCCATGACGCCCGCGGCCGCCAGCCCCACGAGCCGGAACGTGATCGGCCCGGCGATCGCCGTGCGGTCCGCCACGAATCCACCGCCGGCACCGAACTCCTGCAGCAGCCACCACGGGTTCCACGCGCGCAGCGAGAGGACCGAGAAGATGGCGTCCTGGTAGTCGGACAGGTTGCGCAGGTAGTTCAGCGGGCCGCCCGCGGCCACGAACGGCAGCCAGGCCGCCGCCGCCACCGCCACTGCGACCACGGCCGCCCGCGCCGCGCCGCGCCAGCCGCCCGTCGCCAGGAACCACGCCGCGAACGGCACCGCGAGCGGCAGCGCCTGGGGCTTGGTCATGAGCCCAACCGCGAGCAGCGCGGCCGCCAGGTCGGGTCGTTGCGCCCGGGCCGCGAGCAGCGCCAGCAGGACGGGGAGCACGTAGACGGGCTCGTACTGGCCCCACCATGCGGAGATGTACCAGGTCGCCGGCCACAGCAGGACGGCAGCGGCCGCCGCCAGCGCCAGCCGTGGCCGGCCGCGGAACCACAGCGCGACACCAAGCGCCAGGCCCACGTCGGCCAGGCTCGCCGGCAGCTTCATGAGCGCCCGGAGGGCCGGGTCGGACGCGTCCGCCACGCTGGCGAAGGCGGGTTGCACCAGCGCAAGCGCGCCCCAGATCCACGCCATGACGGCCGGGAAGGAGAGGTTCTGGTTGTACGCGTTGCCCCAGCCGCCCACCGCAATGCCGTGGACCCAGAGGACGAACTGGTCGAGGTCGCCCGCCAGCCCGGGTTGCGGCCACACGGTGACGCGGATCGCGATGCCCGCGACGGCCAGGAGCCCCAGGCCGACGGCGAGGCCCCGGGTGGGCCTCCGGCCCGCTCCCACGAGGCCCCCGCTCACGCCGTTCAGGCCCGCGTCGTGACCCAGTAGCGCTCCGCGGCGCCGCCCGGGACCGAGCCCATCTCGGCCACGCGCGCCGCGTACGCGCGGGCGGCCTCGGCCATCGGCTGCACCCCGCCGAACAGGCGGTCCATCTGGCTCTCGTACAGCGCGATGCCCCGGATCTTGCGCTCCAGCATGTCGGACACGTCGGCGAACTCGCCCGCGAGCGAGACGCCCGCCGGCAGCCCCGCGAACGCGTCCGCCGGCAGGTCGCCGAGCTCGCCGAAGTCGCTCCAGTGCGCGTACGGGAAGTCCTCGTAGAAGACGAGCGCCCCGACGTAGGAGGGGAACGGCATCGTCCAGGACGGCTGGTCCGCGAGCAGGGCGATGCCGGCGTTGCGGGCCAGCTGGTGGTCCACGTGCCCGCCGATGCCCATCGGGAAGTAGACGCGCTGGGGCTCGAGGCGGGCGATCTCGCGGCGCAGCAGGTCCACGGGCGCGGGGTCGTCGGCGCGCGGCGCGCCCAGGAGCTGCTCGTCGCCCTCGTAGCCGCGGAAGACGGCGTCGGGCAGGTCGAGGAAGACGGTCGACACCTCGGCGAAGGCGGCGAACCGCTCGTCCTCGAGGCGCCGCTCGGCCATGGTCTCGCCCGCGGCGGCGGTGTCGAGCCGCTCCTGCGTCAAGACCGCGCCCTGCGTGGACAGGTCGTCCACCAGCGGCTGCCCGGCCAGCGCCTGGTTGTGGATGCTCGCCCGGCGGTACCACGAGGACCGCTGCCAGAAGCGCTTGGCCGCGGCGTCCGCATCGGCCTGGGTGGCGTCGAGGCCCTCCTGCGTGGCCGCCCAGGGGGCCGCGGACGCGTCCTCGGGGAAGTCGGCCTGCAGGTGGGCGCGGTTGAACGCCTCGGTCACCGGCCACACCGTCTTGCTGCCGAAGCCCAGCGCCTCGCGCTGGTACGGCGTCAGGCGCTCGGCGCCGCCGGTGCCGGAGAACAGCGTGAGGATCGTGACGTTCTGGCCCAGCTCGCGCAGGCTCGCGATGAGCCCGCCGCAGCTGAGCGCGACGTCGTCCGGGTGGGGCGCAATGAAGACATGGGTCATGGCCGGGCGAGTATAACCGCGCGGATTGACCGGCCGAATCGCTCCCCGGCCATGTGTCGCAGGGCGATGCGCCCAGGATGCCGACGGAGCGCCTAGGAGGCGGACGGCGCCGGTGCTGCGGAGGACGGGGCAGCCGACGACGGGGCGGCCGACGGCGAGGCGGCCGACGAGGCCGCGGCCGACGGCGACGCACCGGCGGAGGCACCGGCGGACGCACTCGAAGAAGCGCCAGCCGACGGCGCCTCCGAGGCGGACGGCGCGGCCGAGGACGACGGCGACGCCACGGGCGACGCGGTTACGACGGGCGTCGGGGTGGGGAAGAGCCCGGTGACGAACCCCGCGTGCCCGAACAGGGTCGCGTTGGCCAGGATCAGCGCGAACACCGCCACGAGCGCGATGACGTACCAGCTCGAGAACCGGTCGTCCACGCGCACGGCGCGCTCGGACACCGTCGCAGCGGCGACCGTCGTGGGCTGGCTCCGGAGCCGGCGGCCACGCGGCACGGCGGGCGCCGAGGCGGCGATTGCCGCCGGCACGGCGGCGTCGGCCTCGTCGAACTGCTCCTCGTCGTCGTCCTCGAGCTCGTCGTCGTCCTCGAGCTCGTCGCGCTCGTCGGCGCCGGGCGCGCCCTCAGTGGCGCCCTCGGCGCCTGAGGCTGCCGCGGCGTCACGCTCCTGGTCGGTCATGGGGGTGGTCTGTCTCCTGTGTGCGGGCGGCGTCTCGCAAGCGCCCCGCGCGGCCGTCAGTGTACCGAAGGCGGGTGCGGTCGTGGGAGGCTCCTCCCGACGGACCGCGCAGGCACGCCCGCAGAGCCGGCCCGGTCAGGCCTCGCGGACCGCCCGCAGGAGCAGCCCGGACACGCCTGCCGCGATGGACAGCACCCCGCCGGCCGCCACGACGGGCCCCGCGCCCAGCGGCCCCATCAGCAGCCCGCCCAGGCCCATCGCGATCGACATCCCGCCGAACACGAGCGCGAACCTGAAGCTCACGACCCGCCCGATGAGCTCCGGCGGCGTCCGCTCCTGGAACAGCGTCTGGCTGGGGATCACGAACGCCATGTTCGAGACCCCAACCCCGAACAGCAGGGCCAGCATCACGGGCACGGTGTTGGCGAAGCCCACCAGCACGAGGAGCACGCCGAACACCGTGTACGCCGCCGCCACCATGGGGCCCTTGCGCATCCGGCCCGCGACGAGCCCCAGCGCGAACCCGCCGATCAGGTTCCCCAGCCCGATCGCCGCCTCCATGAACGCGTACGTGCCTGCGTACGCGTCGGTACCGCCCGAGGTGATGTTTCGGGCGAGCACGATCGACGCCACGGTCAGGATGCCGATTGCGAACTGGCCGACGGTGCCCTGGAGCGTGTTCGCCAGGAGCACGGTCTCGTGGCGAAGGAACGCCCAGCCCTGGAGCAGGTCGTCGCGGACCGAGGCGGGCGTCGGGAGAGGCTCCTGCAGGCTCTCGGCCTCGTCGTCGTTCGCGGCCCCGGCGGCGCCCCCCGCCCTATGCAGCACCGGCGGCACGATCATGGTGGCGATCAGCCCCGCGGACGCGAGATAGGTGACGGCGTCGAACCAGAAGGCCAGCGGCAGTGACGACGACAGGAACACCACGAACACGCCGGCCAGCGCGTAGCTCGGGATGTCAGCGAGCGTCTCGCCCACCCACATTGCGGAGTTGGCGGCCAGGAGGTCCTCGTCGTCCACGATCCGCGGCAGCACGGACGCGCGCGCCGGGCGGAAGAAGAGCGACACGGTGGTCACCGCGAACACGAGCGGATAGGCGAGCCAGACGTTGATCAGCACGGCCACCGGCACCAGCAGCACGAACGATGCGCGCAGCAGGTCCGAGACCACCAGCACCTGCTTCTGGTCCCAGCGGTCGACGAAGGTGCCCGCGAGCGGGGAGAACAGTAGGTTGGGGATGGTGCCGACCAGGAACGTGAGCGCTACGGCGAGCGGCGAGTTGGTGATCTCGTAGACGAAGGCACTCAGCGCGATCTGGTTGACGCGGTCGCCGAACAGGCTGATGACCTGGCCCACCCAGAGCGCCGAGAAGGTGCCGTTGAGGGCCAGGCGGACGTACGGGTGGTCGCGGGCGCGCTCGAGGAACGCGGGGCGGGGCCGGCGAAGCGGGAGTGCCCGCCCGCCCGCGGTCATGGCGGGCGCCGTGTCCTTCCACGCGAGCTCTGGGGCCATTGCGGTGCTCGACGGCGCCGCCAGGCCCACACCGCCGCCGCCGAGCATCTGCGGCCGCTCCAGCGCCACGCTCGACGCCAGTGCGGACGACAGGCCGGTCTCGGGGGTCACCGCGTAACCGCTCGCGTCGAGCTGCAGGTTGGGCCGCGGGACGTGCGTCCGGGCGATGCGCGCGATTCTGGCGTCGATCAGCGCCTGCTGGATCTCCGCGGGCGTCCGCATGAGGGTCGCGAACAGGAAGAAGGCAAGGCCCGCGGACAGGAACACGTCGCCCACCGAGGCCACGTTCTGGAGCGGCCAGATGGGGATCGGGATCACGTCGGCGAGCGGACCGAGGTGGAGGTAGAAATCGGCTCCGGCGCCTGAGGACAGCATGACGTGGAGTGAGGATTGGAGGTCGGCCGGGAGCCCGGACGCCTGGAGCGCCGGCTGCCAGACGGGCATGTACCCGCCGTTGGCCACGATGACGATCGCGTTGCTGCCGACGCCGATGAACGCGAGCGCGAGGCCCGGGTAGCCGCGGTTGTGCCAGAGCGTGACGGCAAGCAGCGTATAGGCGACACCGAACAGCGGCAGCCGCAGGGCCTCGACCAGCGGGAACCCGCCGGCTCCGAGCAGGATCTCCGTGCCGAACCGGAGGACGACGGCGACGATCAGCAACCCGAGGTATCGCAGGCGAGTCTCGGCCAGCCGGTCGAGCCGCCCGCCCAGCAGCAGGCCGAGGATCAGGCCGAGAGCGATTCCGCCGATCAGCATCCCGCGATTGTCGGGCGTCGGCGGAGGTGCGCGCTCACCCGGATGTCAGGGCGTGGGCGCGATGGACGAGCCTGCCGACGCGCTGGCCGAGGCCTCCCCCGGCCTCTGGGCCGCGTGTTGCCCGATGAGTGGGATGGGCCGCGGCGGGGTGGGCCGCCCGGGATCGGGGACGCCCGCGGCCCACTTCGTCCTGACGAAGGCGTCCACGATGTGGGGGTCGAACTGGATGCCGGCGAACTTGCGCAGCTCGCCCAGGGCCTGCTCGGCCGTGAGCGGTGTCATGCGGTACGGCCGGGCAGCGGTCATGGCCTCGAAGGCATCCGCCACGTGCAGGACCCGGGCCAGGAGCGGGATCTCGTCGCCGATCAGCCGGTCCGGGTAGCCGGAGCCGTTGTACCACTCGTGGTGGTTGCGGATGATCGGCAGCTCCCGCGAGAGCCGCGTGACGGGAGCGATGATCTCGGCCCCGAGGACGGGGTGCGAGTTCATCCTCGTCCGCTCCTCCTTGGTCGAGGCGCTCCTGCTTGAGCAGCACCGCGTCGGGCACGCCGATCTTGCCGACGTCGTGCAGCAGGCCGCCCCACTCGAGGGCCTCGAGATCAGACTCGCCGAGCCGAAGCACACGGCCGATGTCCCCCGCGATCGCCTTGACGTTCCACGAGTGTTTGCTCGTGAAGGGGTCCCGCTTGTCCACGGCCCCCGCCAGGGCCGTGATGGTCTGCGTGAACATCTCGCGGATCTCGGTGTAGTCCTGATACGAGCGCCGCGTCGTGTACAGCGGGATCGCAAACAGCAGGCTGGCCCACCACACGGCCAAGTACATCTGGGCCATCAGCCAACCCATTGGAGACAGGCCTAGCAGGCTGGCAGCAGAGCCGCGAGCGTCCCCGAGCAGCACAATGCGCAGCGGCTGGCCGGTTCGAAGTGCGGCGCCGCCCGCCGCCATTAGGTAATTGAGGCTGAAGTAGACCACCGCGCCGATCATCGCGACGACAAAGGTCCGGAAGTCTGCGACCGGTCAGCGGACCCGGCCGGGCGAGCTCCATGACGAGGCCAGCGGCCACGGCCGGCAAGGTGATTCCAGCATGGTTCGCAAGCGTCCCGTACCAAGGGATCCGCCCGCGAACCTCGCGCAACTCGGTTGAGCCGATCAACGAGACCCATGCCGCCGCCGTCGGTCCGCCGAGGTATGCGGCGGCTACGAGGGGAGCCATGGAGACGCCCATTAGCGTGCCACGAGGCATGCGTACAGGCATTGCAGACGCGGCAAGTGAGAGAAGCGTCCAGAAGACGAGACCGGCCAGCGTAGCCGAGCTGCCCAGAGCTTCGAAGCCCGTCCCGAGGAGACTGTTTACCGGGAACAGTAAAGTCGTGGCACTCAGCGCAACTCGCGCTCAGTGCCACGACCCCTGCGATATAGAGCCTCAGACTCCGCGTCATTCGACCTCAGCCATCCATTGGTTCCTGACCCCCACTCCCCTGGCGGGAGCCGAAGTACCCACTAGATTACTGGGATCTTGCGGTCGACTAGAAGCCCCGAAGTGAAGCGCCCCCTGCGAGTGCCAAAGTGGCAACTGCGCTGAGGATGGCCGCGAGCTCGGATAAATCGATCCTTCATTGGTCGATCTCCGCGCCTGTGCCTACCAGCCCTTGGCCGACTTGGACGGTGCCACGCTCGTACCTCCTCGCGGCTCCCGTGCCTCCGATGTGCCCAGAGACACGAAAACCGACCTGACTCGAAAGTCGGTCGGTTGCACTACTCGCTCCGCCTCCACCCTAAGTGCCCAATTCAGGTGGTGGCATCAGCGCGTCCGAGCGTTCATTGATCTGCACAGTACTGAAGTACTAGTGCGGGGCGGACTATAGGTGTGCTGATCCGCACCGGTCAATACGGATCCCTACCTATCTGCCACCGCGCCCTCGGGCGCGGACGCTAAGAGGGCGCCAGGATGTCCTCCAGGGCCGGCGGATCGACACCAAGCTGATCTCGCATCGCCGTCGCGTAATGGGCGTACTGCTCTCGCGCTGCGGACGTGGCATTGACAGCCCGATAGAGCCCGATGACCAGCGCCTCGATCGAGTCCGCCTCGGGGTCCACCTGGATCGCCTGCTGCCCCACCCAGAGTCGCCACCGTGCGTCGCGATGGCCGATCCTTCCCGGCGACGGCTTGCTCCATGACGCTCAGGTACCGCGCGTGAAGGCGGTCCCGGAATGGGGCTGCCCACTCGTCGTACGCGAAGTCGCCTCCGAAACGGCCTCCGTAGTTAGCGACGATCTCGTTGACCTGATCCGCGCTCCAGTCTCGGCCAGCCAGCAGCCGCATGCACCGCCAACTGCGGCTGTCAACGAGCTCCCGGTCCAGCCAGACCATGTCGGAGTCGAAGTGCAGGTACTCGGGCGAACTTCCCGTTCTGTAATCCGGGTCCACGACGCGGCGGAGGACGTAGATCGTCTGGTGAACCGAGTTCAGCGCAGCGTCCGGATCGACCTCCGGCCAGAGAGCCTCGATGATCTGGTCGGGCGTGGCCGCTCCCGCAGGCTGTCCGAGCAGGTACAGCAGGAGCGCAAGCGCCTTCCGTCGAATGCATCGGCCGTCGATCACCCGACTCGCGCCGACATGGATGCGAGCTAAGCCAAGGTCCTCGATCCACACATGCGGTGCCAGGCGTCGCGCGAGAGATTCGCCCCACCTCTCGGGACTTCTCTTCATGCGGCGTGAGTAGGCGCGGAGCAGCGCGACGTCTTCGGCGTCGCCGATGTCCTCGAGGAGGGCGGCAGCTCGCTCCGCGGCCAAGGCGCTGCCGCCCGGCTCCAGCGGCGAGCGCAGGAAGGTTCGCCACCGATCTGGGTTCAATCGCGATGCCCTAACGACAACCTGAAGTGCTGCGGGCGTGAGGCTGCCGAGCATCGCAACAATCTCGGGCGCGAAGAGCCCGATCAGTGGGTCGTCGTCAGGCGGGGAAGCGGCTACCTCGGCCGCGACAGCTGACGGGCCATCAAAGATCGCCCTTTGGAAATCTACGATCCGTCTCTCGATCGGAGATCCCTGGCCTTCGGCCGTCCGCTCCACCTGCAGGAACGCGGCCCTTGCCGCCGGACCGTCCTTGAGAGTCAGAAAAGCACGAGTTCGAGCGAGGTGCCATCGGAAGGCCGCACCGACTTCGACGCAAACAGGGGGCGGACTTTCGAGCTCGGCGAGCAGGAGTGCCAATTGGGTCGGGTCCGACGTGTCCCAGAGCTCCGCGGCGGCCCAATGCTCGCTCCAGTCGGCTGGAAGCCGGTCACGCTGCACCCGACGAAGGTACTCGCGACTCTGGCCAGCGGGTCCGAACCAAGCTGCCATCCAGGCAGCGTCGAGCACCGCTTCGAGGCGGCCCTGTGGATGTTCGACGGCGAGAGCCGCATTCACGAGGGGCTCCGCATCACGCCACTGGCCTTGGAATGCGCGAAGACGTGCCCGGGTGAGCGTGACCGTGACCTGCTCGTAGCCTCGGGACGAGCTTGACAGGAGGTGCTCGGCGCGTGAGCACAGCCGGAGGGCGTCGGCGGACCTCCGGAGCCAGACGCAGACCACCGACAGGTTGATCGCGCTGATCGCCTCGTAGTGGCTCTGGTGGCTGCGCTCGTGCGTGGCGAGGAGCTGCTCGAGCTTCAGCGCGATGGACGGGAGGTTCCCGTCGGTGCCGAGCGTGAGCAGTTCGAGCTGGCATTCGGCGAGTCGTCGCTCCGATGGCGTTGAGGCCGTGTCGATCGCCCGGCGCCCGTATTCGGCCGCCGCGCGCATGTTGTAGACGCCGATCGCCACCGTTGCCGCATTTCTCAGGGCGGCCGCGACGTACTTCGGCTCCCGCTCGTCGGCGGCTCGGACGGCGGCCTCCGCGGCTTCGAGTGCCTCCTGGCTGGCACCGAGCTGCAGGAGGTAGCGCGCGCGGAGCATTCCCGTCACGGCGCTCTCCTCGGGCGACTCGCTCAGCAGGTCGAGCGCCGCGCGGTAGTCGCCGACCCCCAGGACTGCATCGATCGCCTGGCCGATCTGGCCGGCCGCCTCGTCCGGCTGGCCCGCGAGGACGTACTGGCGTGCCGCGATTCGCCAGTCCTCGCCGCTGAACGACGCGGCGACGGCGGCGTGCATCTCTCGGACGCGCCTCCGGCCGCGCGTCTGCTCGAGGTGCGCGTAGAGGAATTCGCGAACGAGCGGGGCGAAGTGCCAGCGGTCCGTGCCCGGTGCCCGCTGCAGCAGCCCGAGGCTCTCGGCGGTCCGCAGGAGTCCAGCAACGCCCTCCTGTGGACCGACCACAGCCGTGGCGGCGGGGATGGTCACCTCGTCGAGGATCGAGACCTGGGCCACGAAGCCGGCGAGGTCCGCTGGGGCCTCGGCGAGAACCTCCTCGGCAAGGAAGTCGTAGAGGTCGCCCTCGGTGGCGCTCAGCTGGGCGACGAGGGCGCGCGGATCCGGCTCCGGGTGCTCCTCGAGGCGGGTGCGGACGAGGCTCAGCAGCGCCGCCCAGCCCTTCGTGCGGGTCACCAGGTCCACGGCGACGTCGTGGTCGAGTGGGAAGCCGTACGCCTCGCGGAACAGCGCCTCCGTCTCGAGGACGTCGAAGCGGAGCTGGTCGCCGTCGAGCCGCTGGACCGCGTTGCGGCCCCGCAGGCGCACGGCCGGGAGCTGCGGGGCGGAGCGGGCCGCCAGGATCATCGAGAAGCCGCTGCCCGTGGACTCCAGCAGCGCGGCGATGATCGGCTCGGTCTCCTCGCTGCCCTCGATGGCGTGGTAGTCGTCGAGGATCAGTGAGAAGCCGTGCGGGCTGGTCGCGCCGAAAGCAGCCATCTCGCGCGCGAGGGCTTCGACGATCTCATCCTGCGTGGGCCCGCCGGGACCGAGCGTGCAGAGCAGGCGATAGGTGTCGGGGGCGAAGTCAGGATCGACCTTCCGGCCGCCGGCCACGAGGTGCCGGATCAGCGTCAGCCAGTCGCGATCGTCGCGCTCGAGCCGGTACCACGAGGTGCTCCGGGGCGTCTGGCTCGACCAGTCGCCGAGGAAGGTGGTCTTGCCGAACCCGGTGTCGCCGATGACGAGGGCCACGCGCCCGCGAGCCGCTCGGTCCAGCCAGGCGTTGATCCGACGCCGCGACAGCGTGTCCGCTCGGGCGTACGGAGGCTCGATCTTGTCGGCCCGAACCGGCAGCGGGTTCACCGCGCGAAGCCCGCACGGGGGGAACAAGACCGGGACGGCCGACAGGCCCGGCCCCACGGCGACCAGCTCACGGCCCTCGTGCCCCAGCGCTGCGGACGGGGCCGACCAGGGTTGGCTGGGCGCGGTCGATGTGCCGTCGTTGGGCGCAGACGATACGGAGCCGGTCAACGGGGCGTCAACCCGCTGCGGTTCCGACGCCTGTTCCTCGGAGATTCGACGGCCCCGACCCCGCGTGGAGCCGTCGGTGGTGATGGCCATGGCCGGCATGTTGCCGACCGCCGCTCAACGGGGCCTTATCTGCGGATGCGCCGGCGATGCACCTGCGACGGCGCCGGCGATGCATCTCCGGCGCGCGGCTGGGGCTGCGGCTGCTGGCAGCGATGCCCCGCGGTCAGCCCTCGTACTCGAAGCCGATCTTGAGGTCTACCTGGTACTCGACGATCTCGTTGTCCTCCACCCTGGCGGTGGACTTGACGACCTCGATCGTCCGGATATTCCGCACGGTCTTGGATGCGGTGGCAACGGCCTGGCGCGCCGCGTCGCTCCACGACCGGGAACTGGTCCCGACCATCTCGCGGATGATGATGACGCCCACGAAGCTCCTCCTATCGGACGCCGTCAGGATAGGCGCCGCGGGGATGGCGCGCTCCGTGCCGGACGTGTCAGGGCTGGGCGACGGACTCGGCGCGGACCCGGTCGAAGCACGCGCTGCAGTAGACGGGCCGGTCGTTGCGGGGCAGGAACGGGACCATCGCCTGGCCGCCGCAGCCGTTGCAGACCGCGGCGTGATACTCGCGGCCGCCACCCGGCGCCGCCACCCTCGCGCGCTTGGCCGCCGCGCGGCAGGCGGGGCAGCGCTGCGGCTCGTTGGTGAGGCCCTTGCTCGCGAAGAAGGCCTGCTCGCCCGAGGAGAACACGAACGTCTCCCGGCAGTCCCGACACGTCAGCGACCTGTCCTGCAACACTCCGCTCCCTCCCTGGGCAGCCGTCGGTCCCGGCCGGCGGCGGGGCGAGCGCGGGCAGTGTGCGATCGGCGCGACGGCGTGCGGGCTGGGGCCTCCCCGTTTGCCCGGACAATACGCGCGCTGTCAAGCACCCACGAAACGGCGCATTGGTGGCCGAACGATCTCAGCCGACGGCTTCGTACCGCTCCCCGGCGTAGGCGACGAAACGCGTCTGGGCCTTCTTGAACCACAGGTCGATCTCGCCGGTGGGGCCGTTGCGGTGCTTGGCGAGCTTGAGCTTGACGACCTCGCCCTCGGTCTGCTGGTCGTCCGACCCCCTGTCCTTCTCGCGGTACAGGAACATCACGAGGTCCGCGTCCTGCTCGATGGAGCCCGACTCGCGCAGGTCCGAGAGCCTCGGCTCCTTCGACTCGCGCATCTCGGGCTGGCGCGACAGCTGGCTGAGCGCGAGGACGGGGACCTTGAGCTCGCGGGCCAGGGCCTTGAGCCCGCGACTGATCTCGGCGACCTCCTGCACGCGGTTGGCGTCCTTGGTGGTGACCGACGACTGCATCAGCTGGAGGTAGTCAACGATCACGAGGTCGAGCCCGGCTTCGGCCTGGAGGCGGCGGGCCTTGGTGCGCAGCTCCATCGTGCTGATGTTGGGCGTGTCGTCGATGTAGATGGGCGCCTCCGAGAGGGCGTTCATGGCTGGGGCGATGCGGGCGAAGTCCAGCTCCTCGAGGAATCCCGTGCGCAGCCGCTGGGAATCGATGGTGGACACCGACGAGAGCAGGCGCAGCACCAGCTGCTCCTTGCTCATCTCGAGGCTGAAGATGCCCACGCTCTTCTTGTCGCGGACCGCCGCGTGCTCCGCGATGTTGAGCGCGAAGCTGGTCTTGCCGACCGATGGGCGGGCGGCGAGGATCACGAGGTCGCTCGGCTGGAGGCCGGTGGTCAGCTGGTCCAGGTCCTGGAAGCCCGAGCGGACGCCGCTGACCTCGCCGCGGTGCGCATGGAGGTAGTCGAGCCGATCGTACGCGTCGTGGAGAAGGCTCCGCAGGGGGGAGAAGCCGGCCGATACGCGGCGCTCGCTGACCGCGAACAGCTCCGCCTCCGCCCGGTCGATGGCCTCGGTGACCTCCGCGGGATCCTCGTAGCCGATGCCCGCGATCTTGCCCGCCGCCCCGATGAGGTTGCGCAGGACGGCCTTCCGCTCGACGATCCGCGCGTACTGGGCCGCGTGCACCGCGGTGGGCGTCTGGTTGGACAGCGTGCCGAGGTAGGTGCGCCCGCCGATGGACTCGAGGTCGCCGCTGCGCTCCAGCCACTCCGATACCGTGACGATGTCGATGGGCTCTCGCCGCTCCGACAGGTCCAGCATCGCCGCGTAGACCCGCGCGTGGGCCTGCCGGTAGAAGTCCTCCGGCTTGAGGAAGTCCGCGATCTCGATGATGGCGTCCCGATCGATCAGGACGGCGCCGAGCACGGACTGCTCAGCCTCGATGGATTGCGGCGGCAGGCGATCGATCATGCGGTCCTGATTCTGGGCGGGAGGTGTGACAGCTTGAGTGTCACGGGCGGGGCGGCCCAGCGCCTAGGGCGTTATCCCCGAGGGCAGCCGCGAAGTTCCTCATCGTGTGGACTCGCTGTGGACGACCCTCAAGCGGATCTGCTTGTAGGATGCCGCCATGGCCGACGTGCGGGTGATCCCGTTCCTGGTGTCCGAGCTGCGCCTCGACCCCGAGGAGCAGGTGACCTTGGGCCGCGAATGGTGGCCGTCGTACGCGCACGCGGTCATCCACCGCGATGGCGTCTTCCTGTTCGACAACGGCGCCGATCTCGGCAACCTGGAGATCGACGCGATGTTCACGCCCCGCGTCGTGCTGATCGAGGAAGCCCTCGGCGCACACGGCATCGCGCTGGCCGACGTGACGGGCGTCGCCAACTGCCACCTGCACTTCGACCACGCGGGGCAGAACGCACGCCTGGCGCGGAACGTGCCCATCTTCGTCCAGCGGACGGAGTGGGCCATGGTCCACGAGCCCGAGTACACGATTGCCGAGTGGATCGACGTGCCGGGGCTGCGCTACGAGCTCATCGACGGCGAGCTGGAGGTGGCCCCCGGACTGCGCCTGATCCCCACGCCCGGGCACACGCAGGGCCACCAATCGCTCTGCGTCGAAACTCCGGACGGGACGATCGTTCTCGCGGGCCAGGCCGTCCAGTCCCGGCGCGAGTGGGAGGGCACCGCAGACACGGTGGGCTCGGGTGCCCCCGGGGCGCGCGACCCACGCTACCCGGATTCTGTCGCACGCCTTCGTGCCCTCGATCCGGTTCGCGTCCACTTCGCCCATGACCCGGAGGTCTGGACGCGGGACTGAGTAGGTCAGTCCAGCCGGCGGATCACGCCGATCAGCTTCCCCTGGATCCGCACGGACGGGTAGAACTGTGGCGCGTAGTTCTGGTTGGCAGGCTGCAGGCGCACGCGGTCCTTCTCGCGGAAGAAGCGCTTGAGGGTGACGGCGTTCTCCTCGACCTGGGCGACAACGATGTCGCCGTCCCGCGCCGTCTCCTGCGGGCGGATGACCACGTAGTCCCCATCCGCGATGTGGGCGTCGATCATCGAATCGCCGCGGACACGGAGGACGTAGGCGTCACCGCCGGCCGCGAGGACGTCCGGGACGGCGAGCGTCTCCGACGCGTCCTGGTACGCCTCGATCGGCCCGCCTGCGGCGATCTCGCCGATCACCGCGAGGTTGAACGATTCGCTGGGCATTGACTGGGGCGTGAGTTCGCTCGACAGGCCAAGCGTGAGGGCCGCCGTGGGCGTGAGCCGGATGGCGCGCGACTGCGCGGCGCCGCGCTCCAAGTAGCCGTCCCGCTCCAGGATCTGGAGGTGGTGGTGGACGGCTGAGGTGGAGGCGAGGCCGACGGCCTTCGCGATTTCGCGAACGGACGGCGGGTAGCCGCGCGCGCGGATCGTGGCGGCGATCACGTCCAGGATCTTGCGCTTGCGTTCGGCGTCGTGACGGGTCACCGGTTGCGTCTCCTTCGAGGTGAGCCCACTATACAGAACGTACGTTCGATGTCAACTGGCAGCGCGCGGCCCGTCCCGCCAGATCGCCTCCCCGAGGTGAGACGGGCGACGAACCAGCCCTAAGCGCCTCCGGGAGGCGATTCGGGGACGCTGGCCGAAGCTGAGGGAGGACGCCGGCCGAAGCGGAGGGGAGCTGCGAGCGGAGACGGCGCCGATCCGGCCCCTGGGGCCGACGCGATCAGCGCGCCTGCGAGGCGCCCAACGGCGCGCTGACCTCGCTCAGCCGCCCGCGAGCCGCTCTCGCCAGAGCGCCGCAAGCGTCTCGAGGTCGGAGCTCAGGGCTGCCCGCGTCGTCCCCGGCTCAACGGCGACCCGCTCGAGCACCTCGAGCTCGACGCTCTCCATCCCGTGGTCGCGGGCGCCTTCGCCCGCGCGCGGGAACGGAATGGAGCGGTGCTACCATCCCTACTCCCCGGTCCCGCGCTGCGGCGCCGTGGGATTGGTGTGAGGAACAGGGTGGCTCGAGCATCGCGGGAGGACCGCGAAACCCGGCGCCAGAGTCGGGCAGGTGACCATCGCGGCTCCGGTGACCATCGGGGCATCGGCGCACGGCGTCTGCTCGGCTGGGCAGCGCTGCTGCCGATCGCCAGCCGCGCGCCCCAGTACGGACGCCTGTTCATGGACCTCGTCCGTGACGAGCGCACGCCGCTCGCGCGCAAGGCGGCCCTCGCTGCGGCGGTCGGCTACCTCGTCCTCGGGCGCGATCTGGTGCCGGACGACCTGCCCGTCATCGGCGGCCTGGACGACGTGATCGTCATCGTGCTGGCCATCGACCTGTTCCTCGACGGCGTCCCGGACGAGGTCCTGGACGAGAAGCTCGAGGCGCTCGGCGTTGACCGCCGGGCCTTCGAGGAGGATGTCCGCCGCATCCGCCGCTTCACGCCGGCTCCGCTCCGGCGTATCGTTCGCCGCCTGCCCGACGCCGTGGCGTTCGCAGGCGATGCACTGCACCACAGCCAGCTCGGGCCCAAGCTCCGGGGCTGGATCAACAAGGAGGGTTCAATCGCGTGAAGGTGATCCTGACGAAGGACGTCGCGAAGCTCGGCAAGACGGGCGAGATGAAGACGGTCGCGGACGGGTACGCCCAGAACTTCCTCATCCCGCAGAAGGTCGCCGTCCCTGCGTCCGGCGGCGCCTTCCGCGCGTACCAGCACGACATCGCCAGCCGTGAGGACAAGCGGAAGCGCGAGCGCGAGGAGGCCGAGATCGCGGCCACCCGCATCGGCTCCACCACGCTCACGATGGGCGTCAAGGTGGGCGAGGGCGGCAAGCTCTACGGGTCCATCAACACCCAGGACATCGCCGAGGCGCTCGGTCGCCGCGGCATCGTCGTGGACAAGCACAAGATCGAGCTCGACCAGCCGATCAAGTCGCTGGGCACCTACAAGGTCGCCGTGAAGGTGCTCGCCGGCATGACCCCCGAGGTCACGATCGTCGTCGAGCCCAAGGGCTGACGGCCAGCGGGCGATACGCCCGCACGCAGCCACTCGCCGCGCCCCGGTGGTCCGCCGCCGGGGCGTTTCGATTCCGGCCCGGCACCGCCCGTCGCGTCTGTGTACCGGAAGCCTCGTAGCCGCCAGACTCGGCGTTCTCCGGCGCGGCTCGGATGCTGTCCCGCAACGCTGGCGGCGCCACGGTGGTGCCGGGGCGCATCTGGTCGTTCGGCGCGCCACTACCCTGCCTGACGAACACTCGGGCACATTCGGTGCGACGCGGGCTGTCTGCCCACCGGCGCCCTCGTTTCGCGCATGGGGCGAGTGGCGACGCCAGGCAAGTCGGTAGACTCTCGAGGGTGAGCACCGGATCGCCCGTGTCGCCTGCGGGCTTCGTCTCGTCCCGCATGCCGCAACTGCCGGACGGCCTTGGCGAGGCCCTCTGGCTGTTCACAGTCATGCGCGTCGGGCTCGGCCTGTTCGCGTTGTTCGTCATTGGCCACGCCGCCTCGGTCCCCACGAGCTGCCACTTCGAGCTTGCGCTTGACCACTGGCTGACCGTGCCGCCGCTGGCCAACTCGCCCACCGAGTTCCCGCTGGTGGGGGTCTGGCAGCGCTGGGATGCGTGCTGGTACTCCAAGATCGCCACGTTCGGGTACGAGGCCGGGGAGAGCTCGGCCAGCTTCTGGCCAGTGCTGCCGATCGCGATGCGGATCGTTTCGATCCCGCTTCACGGCGACGTCGCGCTCGCCGGTCTGGTTGTCGCGGCCATCGCGTACGTGATCGCGATCGTCGGCCTGTACCGGCTGATCAAGAGCGACTGGACGAGGAGCTGGCGGGTCGAACGAGCTTGCTGATCACCATCGCCCCGGCCGGGCTCTTCCTGTTCGCCCCGTTCACCGAGGCGCCCTTCCTGGCCGCAACCGTGTGGATGCTCTATGCCGCCCGGCGCCGGTCGTGGTGGCTTGCGGCCGCGGCCGGACTGGTTGCCGGCCTGACCCGGACGCAGGGCGTGTTCATGGTCCTGCCCCTGGCTTGGGAGGCATTCTGTGCCTGGCGGGACCTGCCGGCTGCGCCGCATCCGCGGCCGTACGCGGGACCCGCGGCTGTCCGCGTCGCCGCCTGTGGAGCGCCGCACCTCGCCGAGCATGCGGCTCCCGTCGATCGGGTCGATCGCCGCCGTGGTCTCGCCCGGGATCGGGTTCCTGTCGTTCCTCGCGGCGACCTGGGCCATGGCCGGGGTCACGCCGTTCGACACCCAGCAGGTCTGGGGCGGCTTGAACTTCCACTGGCCCTGGGAGACCGTCGCGGCGGCGCTGCAGTGGATCGGCGACCGCCACGACTCCCTCGAGGCGCTCAACCTGCGTCATGCTGCTGCTTTCATCGGGCTCGTCCTGTGGGTCTGCGGCGGCTGCCGCTGGCCTACTCGCTGCTTGCGATCCCGCAGGTCGCTGTCATCGCGATCCGGATCCAGCCGACGCCCCTCACATCCACCACGCGCCTGCTCGAGTCGATCTTCCCGGCATTCATCGTGCTCGCCATGCTCGTCAACGGCCGTCGTCGCGAGTGGACGTGGGCGATCCTCTCGCTGCTCATCCTTGGCGCGCCTCACATGGATGTGGGTGATTGGGGACTTCGTGGCGTAGCCCGGCGCACGGGCTCAGTAGGCGACGAAGCCAGTCCCGATCGCCCAGATCGCGTACCCGCAGAAGCCGATGGAGAGGCCGGCCGCGAGCTTCGAGCGCCACGTCCAGCGCCCCGCTGCGAATGCGGTCGCCAGGACCACGAACAGGAGGACCTGGAAGTCAAGGCTGAACCGGTAGCCGAACTGCGAGATCCCGACGTTGCCGTGCGTGATGATGGGCAGCGCGACCAGGACAGCGGAGACCGCCGCCCACACCACCATCGGCGAGCGCCACCGGGCCTTGGCCAGCCAGAGGTAGAGCGGCGTGGTCAGGAAGAGCCCGAGGCCCCACCACGACGGCTGCAGCCATGGCGCGTCATCGACGTAGTTCCAGCTCCGGAACAGCATGGCGAACAGGTTTCGCGGGACGTACCAGATCGAGAAGATGCCGTGCTTGGCGTAGATGGGATCTTGCAGCACGCCTGGGATCAGGACGTACCCCTGGTCCGTGATCGACCCCCAGCGCACCTCGTTGTAGGCCACATAGAGCACCACGGGGACCGCGAGCCCGATCCCGAACGAGGCGGTGACCCGGGCGGCGCGCCCCCAGTCGATGCCCTTCAGGGAGCCGGGAAAGCCCATCGCCGCCGCGAGAACGAACGGAGCGGCAAGGCCGGCTGGCAGGCGGGCCAGTGCCGCGCAGCCGATCAGGATCCCCGCGAGCCACGCTGCCCGGCCCTGTAACGCGACGACGATGGCGGCCAGCATGAACAGCACGGCCGCGACGTGGGCGAAATACCAGGCAGAGCCGCCGATGGCGACGAACCAGAAGACGGTGCCGAGGGTGAACACCGCCGTCAGGGCGAACCGGTCGCGGATCCGGAGGCCGAGGCCCAGACGGCCGAGCATCAAATATGCGAGGGCGGCGTCGAGGGCGCCATAGAGCGATGAATAGACCTGGGCCGGGAAGTCGCGCCCGAACAGGGCGACAAACGGCATTGCCAGCACCGCGGGCATCGGCGGGTAGGTGACGTACCACTCGTTGGTGGCGCCGGGGACCGGAATGAGCTCATTGAGCCAGGACGGCGCCTCGTCGAGCCAGATCCTCCCGTGGAGGAACGCGTCTGCGAGCCGATTGAAGTAGTCGAGCGACTGTGGCTGCTGGCTTGCGCTGAGCAGGAAGACCGCCGCGGCGGCCGCGAAGGTGATCAGAAAGCCCGACAGCTCGGGCGACCGGACTGCCCAGCGGACCGCGCTGATCTGGCCGGCGCGCCCGGCGATCGCCCATAGCGGGGTATCGGCGAACCGTCCCGCGGCACCCGAGCGCCACGGCTGGTGCAGGACGGGGCACCGCCTCTGGGCGCGGGACGGTCCGCGGCGTTGTCCGCGGTGGCTTCGAGCCGGTCATGGTTCCTCCCCCAGAAGGTCAGCCCACAGCGTATGGGAAGCGACCCCCACCTGTTGCGCGTCTGCGATCACCCAGCGGCATGACAGGCGCCGCCCGAGGAGCCGAGAATCGCGTGCGTGAGCAGCCGCACGATCCTGCACGTGGACCTCGACGCCTTCTTCGCGTCGGTGGAGCAGCGCGACCGGCCCGAGCTGCGGGGCAAGCCCGTGATCGTCGGCGGCGGGGGCCCCAATGACCGGGGCGTGGTCAGCACGGCCAGCTACGAGGCGCGCAAGTTCGGCGTCCATTCGGCGATGCCGCTGCGGACCGCTGGCCGCCTGTGCCCGCACGGGATCTTCGTGCCCGTCGACGGGCGCAAGTACCAGGCCGAGAGCCGCCGGGTCATGGCGATCCTCCGGCGGTTCACGCCGATGGTGCAGCCCGTCTCGATCGACGAGGCGTTCCTGGACGTGACGGCGTCGCGGGCGCTGTTCGGCGACGGGGAGGCGATCGGCTGGCTGATCAAGAACGCGGTCCACGGCGAGACAGGACTGACCATCTCGGTGGGGGTGGCGACGACGAAGCTGGTGGCCAAAGTCGCATCGGACCTGCGCAAGCCCGACGGGCTGGTGGTGGTGCCCCCGGGCGAGGAGGCCGCGTTCCTGGCGCCGCTGCCGATCTCGCGGCTGTGGGGCGTGGGGGAGAAGACCGCGGCCGCCCTGGCTGAGTACGGCGTCCGGACCATCGGCGACTTGGCGTCGTTGCCCGCGGATGCGCTGGAGCGGCGGCTGGGCAAGCACGGGGCGTCGCTGGTGGAGCGGGCGCACGGGATCGACGCGGACCCGGTGGCGGGCGGCGAGGCAGCCAAGTCGATCGGCCACGAGCACACCTTCGACCGCGACACCGCCGACCGCGAGGTGCTCGAGAGGACGGTGCTGAGCATGGCCGACGGGGTTGCGGGGCGCCTGCGGTCGTCGGGGATCCGGGCGGTCACGATCACGCTCAAGCTGCGCGACTCGAGCTTCCACACGATCACCCGGCAGACGAGCCTCGACGTGCCGGCGGACCTGACGGAGCCGATCTTCGAGGCCGCGATGACGCTGCTGGGCCGCGAGCTGCACGGCCAGAAGATCCGGCTGGTGGGCGTGACCGCGTCGAACTTCCGCGACCGGGAGCAGCTCGCGATGTTCGACGCCCAGGAGGACCCCCGGCGCGTGGCCGCGGCGGCGGCCCTCGACAAGATCCGCGGCAAGTACGGGGATCGAGCGGTCACGCGGGCGCGCCTCGTGCGGACGGCTCTGCCAGCGCCGTTCGAGCGGGACCCGATGAAGCCCGTGGACGTGCCCGACGAGGACCCCGACACTGCGCGAGGCCGAGAACGCCGCGATGGCCGTGACACAGAACCTGTCACAGACCTCGACGAGGATCCGTACGCAGACGCTTGACATCGAACACCTGTTCGGTCTAGTGTCTCGGCAGAACGAACATCCGTTCGCATCCGGAAGTGCCCCCGGGTGACGACGACCCCGCCGAACGTCAAGGAGACATCGACATGGCGATGGTTCGCGTCGCACCGGTTCCGGTCCAGGTGCGCACCAATCGGCTCAATGGCCTGCCCAACGAGATCACCTGGGGCGGCGACCGCCTCCCCATCACCCGGCTCGTGGCGATCCGCGACGAGCGCGCGGCATACCCCGCGATCACCGGGCCGCGCACGGTCTACGAGGTGGACACCGCCACGCTCCGGCTCGGCCTCACCTTCGCGCACCGCTCGCGGCGCTGGACCATCGAGGCGCTGGACGGGCTCGATCAGGCCGCCTGAGCGCAACCACCAGACACGGGGGCCGAGACTCCTCATCGCGGATTCCCCGTTCGACTACGGGGCGGGCGCTGCCCGCGCTCGCCCCGTGGGCCACCTCTCTGCGCGGCGAGTCCGCAACCGTGGCGCTCCTCGCGCTCCGGGCGCAACGGCTCGTCGCAACGCTTGACCCGCCCCTAGAATCGCCGGGTGGATACCAACGTGCGCTTCCGCGACCTGACGGTCGACCAATTCGTCTCGCTCCTTGCCTCCGCGGAGCCCGTCCCGGGCGGGGGGTCCGCCGCGGCGGTCGCGGGCAGCCTCGGTGGCGCGCTCGTGGCAATGGTCGCCTCGCTCTCCGCCGGCCGACCCAAGTTCGCCGAGCACGAGTACCTCCTGACGGACGCGAAGGCGACCGGCAAGACGCTCGCCGACCGTCTCCTGGACCTTGCGGACGAGGACGCTGCGGCGTTCGCCGGGTTCGGCGTGGCGTTGAAGATGCCGCGCGACACCGAGGACGAGAAGGCCGCCCGCGCGAAGGCCCTCCAGACGGCGGCCCGCGCCGCCACCGAGGCGCCGTTCCGCACGGTCCAGGCGTGCCTCCAGGTGGCCCTGGTCGCCGAGTCGCTGGCCGGCCGCAGCAACAAGAACGCGTCGTCGGACCTCGAGGTGGCCGGGCTGATGGCCGTAGCCGCCGCTCGCGCCGCCGCCGCGAACGTGTTCATCAACGTCCCGTCGATGGGCGACGACGCGGCCGCGCAGGACATGCTCGCCCGCACCGAGTCGATGGTCGACGACATCGAGCGTCTGGCGTCGCAGGTCCGCGAGATCGTGCGCGGCGGCGAGATGCGCCCCCCGCTGGCAACCAGCGCTGCCTGATCCTTGCCAGTCGCCGCGACTCAGCGGATCGCGATCACCGAGTCGAGGAACGCGCTGCCCGTCTCGCCGCCCACCAGGTACGCCGTGTCGCCCACGACGGCAGCGCCAGCGTCAGCAACGGCCTCCGGCAGCCGCCCCACGACGGCCGTCCGGCCCGTGGCGGGATCGAACGAGAGGATCGCGGTGCTCGGCCGGCCGCCACGCATGCCGCCCGCGATCAGGATCCGCCCGCCGAGGATGAACGCCGTCGCCTGCGTGAGCGCGTACGGCAGCCGGGCGACGACCCGGACGCTGCCCGTCGTCGCGTCGATGGACTGGATCGCGTTCGACGGCGCACCCGTCGCCGTCGCGCCGCCGAAGAGGTAGGCGCGACTCCCGGTGACGGCCACCGCCGGGTAGCGCACGGCCACCGGCAATCGCGCGAGAACCGTGAACTGGCTGCCGTTGCGTGTCGTCAGGACGGTGGGGTCTGGCACGCCGCCGCGCCCGCCGCCCACGACGAGCACCTCGCCGCCCACGGCGATCGCCGCGCCATCCGCCCGCGCCGCGGGCAGGGCGCCGGCCACCGACGTGGAGGCCTTCCCCCCGGCCACGACCACGTCCTGGACCACGGCGCTCGCCAGCGTCCTGCCACCACCGACCACGAGCCAGCCCTTGCCGAGCGGCGCGCCAGACGCGTCGTGCACGGCGCTCGCCAGCCGCCCGATCCGGGCGACGGACGCCGTTGCCGGGTCGAGCCGCAGGATGGCCGACGTGGTCCCGCTCGGGGTCACGCCTCCCAGCACCAGCACCTCGCTGCCGCTCGTCGCGACGACGGCTCGGCTGAGCGGCGACGGCAAGTGGATGCCGAGCAGCGCAGCGGTCACCCGTGCGCCCGCGGACGGCGTGGCCCCAGCGCTTGTGCTCACCGTGCCCGCGGGCGCGCTGGCTGTCCCTGCGACGCCGGCGCCCGCGGAACCGGCTCCGCTCGAGGACGTCGCGGCGTTGGGCTCCGTGGTTGCAGCGCTCGACACGGGCACGCCGGACAGAGACGGCGAGGCATCCCCGCACGCCGCAAGCGCCATGGCAGCAGCCAGGCAGAGCGCCAGGCCGCCGCTGATCAGCCGTCCTCGGCGGAGCCGCTCGCGTCCTGCCACCCTCATCGACTCGCCAACCCGGCGGCCGCGCCCGCGCGGTCGCAGCTCGTCAGAAGACCGCATTCGCGGGGATCGGCTGGTGCCCGTCGGGATCGGAGAGGTAGCCAGCACGGGTCCCGGACACGTCGGTGTGGCCGTACTGCCAGACGATCTTCATGGTTCGCGGGTCGAGCACGATCATCCGGTCGCGAGCGTCGTCGTTGATGACGATGTCGCCGTTGGGCAGCGGCGTGCCGAGGCTCGGGTGGTCCATGCGCCCTGGCCCAGAAGTGGGCGCATAGCGCCACAGCAGCTTCCCGGTGGGCGTGACCGCCACCACCGCGCCCGGATTGCTGTAGTCCACGACGATCACGTTGCCGTGGCTGTCGAGCTGTGCGTCGGACGGGTACGCGACCGGGACGTGGATGTCGAACAGCACCTGGCCGGTGGGCGAGAGGCGCACCACGCGCGAGCCGTGGATCTCGGTGATGAGCAGGCCGCCGTCGGGCAGCGGCGTGTCGCCGTTGGGGTCGCCATAGGTCGAGGGCGCATGGTCGGTGCAGGCGCCGGTGTGGCCGTGCATCGAGACGATGTGCTTGTCGGGCGCGATCTCGAGCACCCGGCAGTTCACGATGTCGGCGACCACGATGTCGCCGTTTGCGAGCGGGTAGGCATCGTCGGGGTTGTGAAGGTAGCCGATCGCGCCGCTCGCGACCCCGTAGTGGCCGTACTTCCAGATCACCTTCCGGGTGCGGATGTCGATCCGGTAGATGACCTGGTTGTACTCGTCGTTGGCCACGATGGTCTTGCCGTCCGGCGCCACGAAGGCGTCGTCAGCCGCGAAGTGCACGCCGGGCGGAAGCGAGCCCTTCACCGGGAACTGCCAGAAGACGTGGCCGGCGTTGTTCACGGCGATGATCCGGGCATTGCCGCGGTCGGCGATGAGCAGTCCGTACGGGAACGGTCCGGCGGGCGGGGCGGGCGCTGTCGGCGGCGCGCTCGCGCCGGCGCCGGGGCTTGCCGGATCAGCCGCAACGGCTGCCGCGGCGGCGCCGGCCGGGTCGTCCGACGCTCCGCCGCTCGACGCGGGCGACATGAGGCCAGCCGAGGGTGAGGCTCCCGACGGCGTGAGCAGGTTGGAGCCCGCCGCGACGAGGACGGCCGCGGTCGCAGCCAGGGCGAGGATCCAGGGGCCGAGCCGCCGCTGCGCGCGGCGCGCGGGGCGGGCATGACGTTGGGGGGCGCTATGGGTCATGGACCGGCACGCTAGCAGCGAGCGCGCGCCCGCCCGCGGAACGTTGCGAATCGTTTACCGGGTCACCACCTGCTCACAGGAAGCAGGCGGCGGGTGTCGTCAGATGCGCCTGGGACGCTCAGGCGTTGAAGGCGAAGCCGGTGGCGAGCACGAAACCCACCAGCACCGCGAGCGCGGCGACGACGGCGATGAGGCCCGCGCCCCACATCTTCCAGTCGATGGGACCCAGGGTGTCGGCCGCGTGGCCGTGGTCGTCGTGGCCATGGTCGGGGGCGGCGTGGGCGCCGTGGTCGCTGCTGGTCATCGTGGCTGTCGTCTGAACCTCCGACGCCATTCTCGCATCCCCGCTCGCCCTAGACTTCATCGCGATGCTGACCCTCGTCCTCACCCGCCATGGCCTGACCGACCGCTCCCGCCCCGAGCAGCACCTCGGCCAGAAGATCGACATCTCGATCAACGAGGCCGGCCGACGCCAGGCCGACGCACTCCGGCGCCGCCTGGCCCCCATCACGTTCGACCGCGTGATCACGAGCTCGCTGTTCCGGGCGCGGGAGACGGCCGACATCGTCGCCGGGCGCGTGGCCATCGAGGTGGACCCGCGCCTGAAAGAGATGGACTACGGCGCCTGGGAGGGCCGCACCTACGCGCAGATCGACGAGACCGACCGCGCCTACCGCAGCCAATGGGTGGAGCGGCCGGACACGCTGCGGTGTCCTGGCGGCGAGTCGGGCGAGGACGTCGCCAGGCGGGTGACCTCGTTCCTCGAGGACCTGCTCGACGAGCACCGGCGCTGGATGGCCCGGGCGTCGTTCCGCGCCGCGACCGCGACCGGCGGGCCGGTGAGCGCGTCCGGAACGGACCATCGCGTCCTGGCCGTCGCGCACGGGACGCTCAACCGGGTCTTCCTGTGCGTCGCGCTCGACATCGACCTCCGGCGGTTCCGCCAGCGGTTCATCCAGAGCCAGTGCAACCTGACCGCGATCGCCTTCGCGGACGGGGCCGGACCTCGCGAGGGCACGCTGCTCGTCTCGAACGACACCTCGCACCTGCGCGGCGCGAAGGACCTGCCCTGGGGGTAGGACCCGGTTGGTCCTCGCAGGTCGTTCAGCCCGCGGCGGCGTCCGCGTCCTTCTTCGGCCAGCCCGGGCGCCCCAGCCGGAGCCAGACCAGGAGCGCGAGCCCGGCCACGACCAGGACCGCGATGAGCAGGTCGAAGGGCTGGAGGGCCTTGCGGATGTCCGTCCAGTTGCCGCCCAGCACGGTCCCGGCGTACACGAGCGCGATCGACCACGGCACCGCGCCGGCCGTGGAGTAGGCGATGAACTTGGGCAGCGGCATCCGGGTGACGCCCGCCGGGAACGAGATGAACGTGCGCACGATCGGCAGCAGGCGGCCGAAGAAGACAGTCGCGGCGCCGTGGTCGGCGAAGAAGCGGTCGGCGATCTCGATCTCGTGCTCGCGGATCAGCAGGTACTTCCCATACCGCTGGAGGAACGGCCGGCCCCCCCACGCGCCGATGGCGTAGGCGACGAGCGAGCCGATCGTGTTGCCGATGACGGCGACGACGACGACGATCCAGAAGCCCCAGGGCCCGCGAGTCAGCGGCTCGACCTGCGTCGGGTCGGAGACCATCCAGCCCGCCATCGGCAGGATCAGCTCGGACGGCAGCGGGATCATCGCCGACTCGATCCCCATCGCCAGCATCACGCCCAGGTAGCCGACGGCGCCGTACAGGCTCGTGAGGAATGGGATGGCGATGGTGTCGATGAACGCGAGCACGGAGGGCGTGGCTCCTGGAGGGAAGGCCGGCGTGCGGGCGTCCGGCACGGACGGGAGGATAGCCGACTATCCTCGGCAGGGTGATCGAGTCGCACTTCCACCCCATCCGCGGTGCGCACGCCGCCGACCTCGTCGTCCTGACCGGCGCCGACCTCACCGTGACCGACGTCGAGGCGGTCGCGCGCCACGGTGCCAGCGTGGCTCTCGACGTCCACGCGCGCGACCGCATGGCCGAGGCCCGCGCCGTCATCGACACGCTGGTGGCCCGCGGCGAGGTCGTGTACGGCGTCACCACCGGCTTCGGCGACCTGGCGACGACGTTCATCCCGCCGGCCGACACGGCGCGGCTCCAGGAGAACCTCATCGCATCGCATGCGGCGGGCGTGGGGCGGCCGTTCCCGCGCGAGGTGGTCCGGGCGATGCTCCTGCTGCGCGCGAACACGCTGGCGCTGGGGCACTCGGGCGCGCGGCCGGAACTGGTGGACCGCCTGTGCCGGTTCCTCGAGCTCGGGATCCACCCCGTGGTGCCCGAGCAGGGGAGCGTCGGCGCGTCCGGCGACCTGGCCCCGCTGGCGCACCTGGCCCTGCCGATCGTCGGGCGGGGCGAGGTGGAGATGGGCGGCAGCGTGATGCCGTCGATGGTGGCCCTGCGCGAGGTGGGCCTCGAGCCGATGGAGCTGGCCCCCAAGGAGGGCCTCGCGCTGCTCAACGGCACGCAGCTGATGTCGTCGCTCGGCGCGCTGCTGCTGGCGGACGCGGACCGGCTGACGCGCACGGCGTCGGTGGCGGCGGCGATGACGCTGGAGGCGATGCTGGGGACCGAGGTGGCGTTCGCCGCTCCGTACCAGCTGGCGCGACCGCACCCGGGCCAGATCGCCGTGGCGGCCGAGGTGCGGCACCTCCTCCGCGGGTCGGGCTTCCAGTCGTCCCACCACGGCTCGGCGCACAAGGTCCAGGACCCGTACTCGCTCCGCTGCGTGCCGCAGGTGCACGGTGCCGTCCGGGACGCGCTCGACCACCTCCGGCGCGTGCTCGACATCGAGCTCAACTCCGCCACCGACAACCCGCTGGTCTTCCCGTCCGGCGGCGAGGTGCCTGAGGACGCGCTCGCCACGGGCGGCGGCCTCGTGATCAGCGGCGGCAACTTCCATGGCGAGCCGATCGCGCTGGCGCTGGACTTCGCGAAGCTCGCGCTGGCCGAGCTCGGCTCGATCTCCGAGCGGCGGACGGCGCTGATGCTCGATCCCCGGCTCAACGGCGGGCTGCCGGCGTTCCTCACGCCGGATCCCGGGCGGAACAGCGGGCTGATGATCGTCCAGTACACCGCGGCGGCCCTCGTGTCGGAGAACAAGGTCCTCGCCCACCCGTCATCGGTGGACTCGATCCCCACGTCCGCCAACCAGGAGGACCACGTCTCGATGGGCGCCGGGCGCGGCACGCCACGCCCGCACGGTCCTCGCCCACGTGGAGCAGATCCTCGCGATCGAGGTGCTGGCCGCGGCACAGGCGCTGGAGCTGCGGCGGGTCGCCCTGGGCGCCGACGCGCCGCAGCCGGGCTCGGGCGTCTCCGAGGCGCTCGCGCTGGTGCGGGCCGTCGTGCCGCCACTGGTCGACGACCGCGAGCCTGGCCCCGACATGGCCGCCGCTCTGCGCGTTGTCCGCTCCGGGGCCCTGGCAGCGCTCGTCGCGTAGCGCATGCCGCGGGACCGCCCGCGCGTCCTACACTCGCGCCATGGCCATCCGCATCGTTGACGTGACCGACGACGCGACCTTCGCGCTCCTGCCGCCATGCGCGGATCCCGGGTTCGACCACCGGTCGTGCGACTACTGGGAGGACGCGGACCGGGGGTTGAAGGCGGCCCGCCTGAACTGGCTGCACGCCGGCGCGGCAGCGCCCGTCGCGAAGCCCAAGCCGCGCAACCCATTCGGCGATGCCGACGAGCCCGCGTTCAACCCGTTCGCCTCGGCATCGAGGGGGCCCGCGTTCAACCCCTTCGCGACAGGCGACGACGCGCCTGCGGCGAACCCGTTCGCGCCTGCCCCCAAGGCCGCGCCCGCCGTCGCCGGCGACGCGCCGCCCAAGCTGCGGCTCCTCGCCCGCGGACTCGCCGTCTTCGGCTCCTATGCGAAGGTGCTGCTCGACGACGACGAGCCCGCGGCCTACGTCCAGTTCGGCCCGCTGTCCGCCTACCCGCGGGCGCTGCGGACGCGCGACCTGTACCCGAGGCTCCCGGCCTCGCCGCTGCCCGCGGTCATCACGTGCATCGCCACGACGGCCGCGGCCCGCGAGCGCGGGTTCGCCGCAGAGCTGATCGAGGCGGTCTGCGACGATCTGGCGGGGCGCGGGTTCTCGGCCGTCGAGGCCTATCCGGAGGTGGGCGCAAAGCCCAACGCGACCAGCGCGGCGCAGCCGGAGTTCTGGACGAGGCTCGGGTTCGTCGTCGCCGCGCCCGACGACCGGTTCCCGGTCCTGCGTCGGGAGCTTGCGTGAGGCTCGGGCTGGCGGTCGCGATGGGCGCGCTGGCGGCTTCGGTCCTGCTCGGCGGCTGCGGCGCCCAAGACGCCTCGCTCGTGCCGGTGCCGATCCCGGTCTCGAGCGCCCCCGCGACCACGCTTCGGTCGATCACACCCTTCCCCACGCTCGCGATGCCGTCCGGCGCCACCGTCACCCTCGACCCGTCGCTGCTGGCCGTCCTTCCCCCGTCCGTGGGCGGAGTTCCGGTCAGCCAGGAGCCAGAGTCGTTCGTCGAGGCGGTGAAGGACCAGGCGTTCGTCGCCAGCATCGACCGCGCCGTGTTCGCGATCGCGGTGTCCGGCGGCGACCTGGCGTCGGGCGTGATCGCCCATGTGCGGCCCGGCGTGTACTCGGACAAGATGTTCGCGGACTGGCGCGCCAGCTACGACGATGGCGCCTGCGCCCAGTCGAGCGGCGTGGCGGCCCACGCGGAGGAGACGCTCGCGGGCCGGACCACCTACGTGACCACCTGCGGCGGCGGCCTCCGCATCTACCACACGTACCTCGCGAGCCAGGGCGTGATCGTCTCGCTGTTCTCGACCGGCGTGCAGGACTTCGGCGCCAAGCTCATGGGCGGCATCGGGGGCTGACCTCGGGAGGGCGCCGGCAGGGCGATCCCGACCCAACCGGAGCGCTAGACTCGGGCGCCATGAGCACGCAGACATCCGGCACCGCCCCGTCCGGCCCGCGACCCGTCCGCGCCCCGCGCGGCACCACCCTCTCCACCCGCGGCTGGCAGCAGGAGGCTGTCCTGCGGATGCTCATGAACAACCTCGACCCCGAGGTGGCCGAGAACCCCGACGCCCTGGTCGTCTACGGCGGCACGGGCCGGGCGGCGAGGAGCTGGGAGGCCTTCGACGCCATCGTCCGCGAGCTGCGGGCCCTGGCCGACGACGAGACGCTCCTGGTCCAGAGCGGCAAGCCCGTGGCCGTGTTCCGCACCCACGAGTGGGCGCCGCGGGTCCTCATCGCCAACTCGAACCTCGTCGGCAAGTGGGCGACCTGGGAGCACTTCCGCGACCTGGAGCGGAAGGGCCTGATGATGTACGGCCAGATGACGGCCGGGTCCTGGATCTACATCGGGACGCAGGGGATCCTCCAGGGCACGTACGAGACGTTCGCCGAGTGCGCGCGGCGCCACTTCGGCGGGACGCTTCGCGGGACCGTCACGCTGACGGCGGGCCTGGGCGGGATGGGCGGCGCCCAGCCGCTCGCGGTGACGATGAACGAGGGCGTGTGCCTCGCGATCGAGGTCGACGAGCGGCGCGCCGCACGGCGCCACGAGATCGGCTACGTGGACCGGCTGACCGACAACCCCGACGAGGCGCTCCGGCTCGCCCGCGAGGCCGCCGCCGAGGGACGAGCGCTCTCGATCGCGCTGGTGGGCAACGCCGCCGAGATCGAGCCGGCCTGGGCGAAGGCGGGCGAGCACTTCGACGTCGTCACCGACCAGACCTCCGCGCACGACGCGCTGGCAGGCTACGTTCCGGCCGAGATCAGCCTCGCCGACGCGGCGGTCCTGCGCGAGACGCAGCCCGACGTGTACGAGGCGCGCTCCAGGGCCTCGATGGCAGCCCACGTCCGCGCGATCCTCGCGTTCAAGGACGCGGGCGCGATCGCCTTCGACTACGGCAACAACCTGCGCGCCCAGGCGAAGGACGCAGGCGTCGAGAACGCGTTCGACTACCCGGGCTTCGTGCCGGCCTTCATCCGCCCCCAGTTCTGCGAGGGACGCGGTCCGTTCCGCTGGGTCGCGCTGTCCGGCGATCCGGCCGACATCCTGCGCACCGACCGCGCGATCCTGGAGCTGTTCCCCGATGACGCCGGCCTCCGGCGGTGGATCGAGATGGCCGAGGCGCGGGTGCCGTTCCAGGGTCTGCCGGCGCGCATCTGCTGGCTCGGCTACGGCGAGCGCGCGCGCGCCGGGCTCGAGTTCAACCGGCTCGTGGCCAGCGGCGAGATCAGCGCGCCGATCGTGATCGGCCGCGACCACCTCGACGCGGGCTCGGTCGCCTCGCCCAACCGCGAGACGGAGGCGATGGCCGACGGCACGGATGCCGTTGCCGACTGGCCGCTGCTCAATGCGCTCGTCAACACCGCCGCCGGCGCCACGTGGGTGTCGATCCACCATGGCGGCGGCGTGGGCATCGGGTACAGCCAGCATGCGGGCATGGTGGTGGTGGCCGACGGCACGGAGCTCGCGGCGCGCAAGCTCGAGCGCGTGCTGACGACGGACCCGGGCATGGGCGTCGTCCGCCATGTCGATGCAGGCTACGAGCGCGCGATCGACGTGGCCCGGGAGCGCGGCATCCACATCCCGATGCTCGGCGACTGAATCCGCCGATCGCCTCGCCGAACCCCGCCCTCGATCCCCGCGCCGTTAGCTCGGGGCGGCCACGAGCCCCGACGCAGCGGGCCTGGCTGCGGGGCGATGCGCCGCCCGGGATCAGCGCGCGAGGGCCGTGATCGCAGAGACGACGGTGCCGTTCGTCAGGGCGGCCGCGTGCCCTCCATTCACCCACAGGAGCCGGTTCGGGTAGCCGGCGGCCTGGAGCGCGGTGTGGAGGCTGCTCGACACCGACGGCGCGACGGTGGTGTCGGACGTCCCGTGGACGAGGAGGAACGGGATCGAGTCGTCGCCGGCCGGGTAGCGCTTGATGATCTGGAGCGCCTCGGCCGCCCCGTAGGCGGCAGGCTCCTGCGCGGGCGTCCCGCCGAAGAATGCGGTGACGTAGGCGACGCCGTCCTCCATGTCGACCGGCTCATCGGTCGCACCGTCGATGTCGACGACGCCGTCTGGCCGGAGCGAGCCGGTCGTCGTGTCGCACATGCCCGCCCGGGGCCTGAACGCGGTCGGCGTGAGGCCGATCACCGCCGCTGCCCAGCCCCCGAGCGAGTGCCCCACCGCGGTCACGGTGCCGGGCTGGCCGCCGTACCGGGCCGTCGTCGCCCGGGCAACGCCGATGGCGCACGCCGCATCCTGGAACGAGGTCGCCCAGCCTCCCCCGTACGCGGTCGCCTGCCGCCAGTCGGCCACCATGACGACGGCACCTGCGTGGGCGAGCGACGTGCCGAAGGCAAGCAGGTAGTCGCTGCCGTTCGGGGCCGACGGGCCGCCGCGGAACAGCACGAGCGTCGGCCACGGGCCGCCTCCGGACGGCCGCACGATGTCCATGGCGAGTCGGCAGGTCGCTCCGCCCGGCTCCACGCAGGGCACGGAGGGCGTGAACGGAACGTTCAGCGTGGTGACCACGCTGGCGCGCGGGTCCGGCGTGGGGCGCGGGGTGGGCACGAGCGTGGGGCGCGGGGTGGGCACGGACGTTGCGCGTGGGGTCGGCAGGGACGTTGGCGCGTGGGGTCGGCAGGGACGTGGGCTGCGACGTGGGCTGCGACGTGGGAACCGGCGTGGGACGGGGCGTCGGAGCGGACACGGAACGGGGCGTCGGCGCCCGCGATGGCGCAGTCGCCGCGTAGACCGCCGGTGACAGCGCCGGCGTCGGGGTCGGCCTCGCAGCCAGGGGCTCGGACGGTGAGGGCACGGGGTCGATCGCGGCAATCTGCGGTGGCGAGGCCGTGGCCGTCGTCGGGGCGGCAGGCTGCTGGGCGCAGCCGGCGATCGCCAGCGCGAGCAGGGCGGCGAGGGCCCGAGCGATGGGCCGGCGAGTCGCCGGGCGGGGTTCCGGCAAGCCGAGCCGGGAGGGACGCAGCATGTGCCACCGACAGTAGCCGCCCGCGTCAAGGTCCGGCCCCTGCCCATTCGGCCCCAATTCGCCCTTCCAGACGGACTGCAGCCGCGCCCCAGTCCAGTCTGTCGCGGCCGATGCCGAGGATCACGCCCGGCTGAGGCGCAACGCCCGCCGGCAACTGCTGCGCACCAGCCCCGCGACCGCCCACGCGGACCTGTAGCATCGGCGCCATGCTGGTCGAAAGCGTCCCCAACATCTCCGAGGGCCGTCGCCTCGACGTGGTTGAGCGGCTGGCCGGTGCCCTCACCTCGGTGCCGGGCGTGTTCCTGCTCGATCGAACCTCGGACGGGAGCCACAACCGCTCCGTGTTCACCGTCGCCGGCGAGCATGAGGCGGTCACCGCGGGCCTCGAGCGCCTGGTTGCCGCCGCGATCGACGAGATCGACATGGACGAGCAGCTGGGCGAGCACCCGAGGATCGGCGCCGTGGACGTCGTCCCGTTCGTGCCGCTGGGCGACACCACGCTCGACGACTGCGTCGAGCTCGCCCGCGGCTTCGGCCAGCGGATCGCAACGCGCTACGAGCTGCCGGTCTACCTGTACGCCGCGGCTGCGACGCGCGCGGACCGCGTGAAGCTCGCCGACGTCCGGCGCGGCCAGTACGAGGGCCTCAAGGTCGAGATCGGCCAGAACGGGCGCCAGCCGGACTTCGGCCCGGCCCGGACCCATCCCCGCGCCGGAGCGATGGCCGTGGGCGCCCGCCCCTTCCTCATCGCGTGGAACATCAACCTCGCGTCGGCGGATGTGGAGCTGGCCAAGCGGATCGCCCGCCGCGTGCGCGAGTCGGGCGGCGGTCTGCCCCGGCTCCAGGCCAACGGCTTCCGGGTCGAGGAGCCGGAGCGCGGCCACCCCGTTCGCGCCCAGGTGTCGATGAACCTGCTTGACTTCCGCGTGACGCCGCTGTGGCGGGCCTGGGAAACGGTCGAGGGGCTGGCCGCAGAGGACGGCGTGGCGCTGGCGGAGTCCGAGCTGATCGGCCTCGCGCCGCTCGCCGCCCTGCTCGACGTGGCCGACCACGCTGGCGCCGCCGAGGATGCCCCGGTCGAGGCCCGCCTCGCGGCCGCCGCCGACGCCATCCGGCTGCGCGACTACTCCCCGCTGATGGCCCTCGAGCTGCGCCTCGCCGACGCCCGCAGCCGCCCGTGAGCCTGCGTCTGATCGAGGGTGGCCGGAGCCAGAGCGACGCGCCCGGGCTGCTGATCCACGGCGCCTCGCAGATCGCCACCCTGGCAGGCGGCCTTCGGCGCGGCTCCACCCAGGGCGACCTCGCGCTGCTGGACGCGGAGCCCGTGGGTGGCCCCGGGTCGCCTGCCGCGCCGGTCATCGCGTGCTGGGAGGGCCGCGTCGTCGGCGTCGGGCCGCGCGACGGCGTGGAGGCCGGGCTCGAGACCAACGGCTACAGCCTCGCCCGCTTCGCCCGCATCGATGCGGACGGCGGCGTCGTCACGCCGGGCCTGGTGGACCCGCACACCCACCTGCTCTTCGCGGGCAGCCGCGAGCGCGAGCTTGTCCTCCGGCAGCAGGGCGCCAGCTACCTGGAGATCCTCGAGGCCGGCGGCGGGATCCTCTCCACGGTGGCCGCCACACGGGCCGCTGACGAGGAGACGCTGGCTGCCCACGGGCGCCGCTGGCTCGACGAGATGCTCCGCCACGGTGTGACCACGGTCGAGGCGAAGTCCGGCTACGGCCTCGACCTGGTGACCGAGCTGCGCCTCCTCGAGATCGCCCACCGGCTGGGCCGCGAGGGCCCGGTCGACGTGGTGCCGACGTTCCTCGGCGCCCACGCCGTGCCGCCCGAGTACCGCGCCCGCCCCGACGGCACCGAGGCCTACGTGCGGCACGTCATCGAGGAGCAGCTCCCGGGCGTCGCCGCCCAGGGTCGGGCCCGCTCGTGCGACGTGTTCTGCGAGCGGGGCGTGTTCACCGCCGACCAGAGCCGGCGGATCCTGCGGTCCGCGATCGGCTACGGCCTGGCGGTCCGCCTCCACGCCGACGAGCTGGCCCCGTCGGGCGGCGCCGAGCTCGCGGCAGAGCTGGGGGCGCTCTCCGCGGACCACCTCCACGTCCCGAGCGACGAGGGGCTGGCCGCGCTGGCCGGGGCCGCCTGCGGCGACCACCCCACCGTGGCGACGCTGCTGCCGGCAACGACCTGGTTCCTCATGGCCGACGAGGCCGCGCCCGCCCGCCGGTTCATCGACGCCGGGGTTCCCGTGGCGCTGGGGACGGACTTCAACCCCGGGACGTCACCCACGCCCAACCTGCCGCTGGTGATGACGATCGCGTGCCTGGAGATGGGCCTGTCCCCCGCGGAGGCGCTCGCCGCCGTCACGATCAACGCCGCGTTCGCCGTCGGCGTGGCGGGCGACGCCGGGTCCCTGGAGCTCGGCAAGCTGGCCGACATCGTGATCTGGCGTGCGCCCGACGTGGGCCAGCTGCCCTACTGGGTGGGCGCGGACCTCGTCGACGTGGTGGTGAAGCGGGGACGCGTGGTGTACCGCCGAGGCAGCTGAGGAGGGCCACGAGCGGGCCTTCTGCTCACGCGGCGATGAGCCCCACGGCAAGCAGCACCTGCGCCAGGTGGTAGGTGACGATGACGCCGAGCCGGAGACGCGGCCCGCCCCGTGACCGCCCATCCGTCCGCCCTCCCACCACGAACTCGCCCCAGCCCAGCATCGCGTCCGAGGCGACGAAGAGCCAGGCGCCGGCGATCAATGCCGGCGCGAGGGTCGCGGTCGCGGCCATCGCCATCACGCAGATCGCGACGAGGTAGACGCCGACGGCGACGTGGAGGCCCGACGGCCGAGCCGCCTGGACGATCTCGCGGCCGACGAAGGTGATCACGGCGAACCCTGCCACGGAGCCCGCCGCCGCGCCCCAGTTGCCGAGCGGAAGCGCGAGGAAGGCGACCAGGTACGCCAAGTGGCCGAGCAGGAATGCCGCGAGCCCCCCGGCGAGGCGGCCCGGCGGCAGCAGCAGCACGTCACCGATGAGCCCCAGGACCAGGCCCGCCACCAGCCACGGCTGCACGGCGGGTGTGCGCGCTGGCACGACGAGCGCGAGCGCGACGAGGGCCAGCAGGGTCGCGGGCTTGGCGACCCGCTCGACCACACGTGCCCGTGACGTCTGTCGCCAGACAGCCCACCAGTCAACGGCGGCGGCAACGGCCGCCACCGCCACCAGGCCCCACCCGAGCGGCGTCATGGCGTCAGGCCTTCCCGCGCGACTCCAGGAGGACGGTCGTTGTCTCGGCCGGGAGCCCGGACATGGACACCGAGAGCTTGGCCTGCACGGCCGGCTGAGCGCCGCCCATCTCGTGGAAGAACTGCTTCATGGCCTCGTCGCAGTCCGCCTCGACCTCGCACACGGGCATCGGGACCACGATCTTGGGCTCCAGCTGGGCGATGAGCGCCGCGGCCGTGGTGGCGGACAGCGCGCCGCCCACCGGCACGCAGGCGATGTCGACGGGACCGATGTCGGCGAGCTTCTCCTGCGTCAGCTCGTGTCCGATGTCGCCGAGGTGGATGGTGTGCAGCCCGTCGAGCTCGGTCACGAAGGCGGTCTGCTTGCCGCGCTTGGCGCCCCGCTCACCGTCCCGATACGTGCGGACGCCGGTGATCAGCGCGTCGTGCACCTCGTACTCGCCGGGACCGTCGAGCACGAAGGCGGTCTCGAGGCTCGTCGGAATGGCGGTGCCGCCGTCCCGCGACGTCCTGACCGGCTTCTTGCCCAGGCCCGCGTCGTCGGCATGGCTGTAGGTGATGACGTCGCCGACGATGCCGCGACCGGTCGGGCCGACGATGGACGGATAGGGATCGTTGACGACGACGGCGTCCCGGCCCTTGAGCCGAATGCAGGTGCGTCCGTACCAGGTGAGCTCCATGCGGGGATTCTGGCACAGGTCGCTCACCCCGGGCTTCGCGCCTGCGCTCCTCGACCGCCCGGAAAAGGGAAGGACCGGAGATGCCTGCCCAATTGGCATCTCCGGTCCCGAGGGAGGGAGGATGGAACCTGAGGGGGTGTTCCGACACGAACCATATGCCGCGCCCAATTCAGGGCCGAGTCGGCGAACGGTTAAGAAAGGAACATTCGCGCGGGATCGTGCCGCCACTCGGGGATGGCATGATCCAGCCATGACCCATCGACGCCCCCGACTGGCCGGAATCCCGGCACTGGTCCTGCTGGTCCTCGTGGCGGCCTGCGGCAACACCCCGTCGCCCACCGCGCCGCCCTCGACCGGGAGCTCGGCGCCGAGCGCCACGTCCGCGGGCTCGGCCAATCCGTCCGGGGCCATCGCCTCGGGCTCCCCCGCACCCTCATCGTCCGCAAGCGCTGTCAGCTGCTCCGACTCGACCGCGGCCGCCAGCTTCTCGCCCCTGCCCATCGGCCCTGACGACCCCAACGCCGCGCTGTTCGCCCAGATCGAGACGTCCGTGCAGGCCATTCGCGGCCTGACGGCCACCAAGGCGGTGCCGCGCAACACGCTCGACCAGGCGGGCCTGTGCGCGTTCCTGCGCCAGTCACTGAACCGCGACAACCCGCCTGAGCTCGTCGCCGCCACCGAGCGCCTCTACCAGCAGCTCGGCCTGCTGGAGCCGGGCGCGTCGCTCCAGAAGCTCTACCTCGACCTGCTGGGCAGCCAGGTGGTCGGCTTCTACGACCCCACCAGCAAGCAGATGTACGTGATCTCGAGCACGGGCGCGATCGGTCCCGCCGAGCAGATCACGTACGCGCACGAGTACGACCACGCGCTGCAGGACCAGGCCTTCGACCTCAAGGCCATCACCGGCGACGCGAAGGATCAGAGCGACCGGACGCTGGCCCGCACGGCCCTGGTGGAAGGCGATGCCACGCTCCTGATGAGCCTGTGGGCCCAGAAGAACCTGACGCCGGCCGAGCTCGTCCAGATCGCCAGCGCCACTGATCCAGCGTCGCAGGCCGCGCTCGCCGCCGCGCCGCCGATCCTGCGCCAGACGCTGCTCTGGCCGTACACGGCGGGCCTGTCCATGGCCCTCGCCGCATACCAGACCAGCGCGAGCTACGCCGGCGTGGACGCGATCTGGAAGAACCCGCCTGACACGACCGAGCAGCTGCTGCACGCCGACAAGCTGGCCAGTCGCGAGCCGGCCGTCGCCGTGGCGTTTCCGACCGACTTCGCCAAGCGGCTCGGCTCGGGCTGGACGGTGGCGATGGAGGACACGCTCGGCGAGCTCGAGCTCAACATCCTGATGCAGACCGGCGACGCCAATGCTGGCACCGACCCTGCGGCGGGCTGGGGCGGCGATCGCGTCGCACTCGTGGAGGGTCCCAGCGGGGCCGCCGGCGCCGTCGTGGACACGACGTGGGACACGTCACGGGCCGCCGGGAATGCCCTCGACGAGCTGGGCAAGCTCGTGGTGAAGCTCAACGCGGCGGGCAAGCACGCCTCGGTGCTGACGCCGTCGACCGGGCGAGTCGTGCTCATCTCGGCGGACTCGGACGCCACGCTGGGCGCCATCGCGAACGTGCTGGGGCTGGCGGGCTAGGGTCGGATGCGCCGGCGCCCGGCCGGGGGCTACATCGACTCGGGCGCCGAGATCCCGAGCAGGCCGAGGGCATTCGCCAGCGTCGTCTTGGTCGCCAGCGCGAGGGCGAGTCGCCGCGCCGACCGCTCGGGCTCCGCCTCGTCCACCACCCGTGCGTCGCGGTAGAACGCGTGGAACTGCGTCGCGAGCTCGGTCGCGTAGGCCGTGATGCCCTGGGTCTCCTCGGCCGTCACCGCATCCTCGACGACCTCCGGCAGTCGCGACACGACGCGCGCCAGCGCCGAATTCAGGCTCGCCAGCGAGGAGCCCCTCGACCGACGCAGCGGGCGCCAGCCCCGCCGCCTCCGCCTTGCGCAGGATCGACGCGATCCGGGCGTGGGCGTACTGCACGTAGTAGACCGGGTTCTCGGCCGACTGCTTCTTGGCGAGCTCGATGTCGAAATCGATCTCCACATGGGCCGCGCGGGAGGCGAAGAACCAGCGCGCGGCGTCCGTGCCCACGGCGTCGAGCAGGTCGTCGAGGGTGACGAAGGTGCCCGCCCGCTTCGACATCGACACCTCGACGCCGTCGACGACGAACCGCACCCAGCCGATGAGCAGCACCTGGTAGTGGTCGGGGTCGTACCCCATGGCCTGAGCCGCGTTCTTGTTCCGCGCAACCGTCCCGTGGTGGTCCACGCCCCAGATGTAGATGAGGTGGTCGAAGCCCCGGCTGAACTTCTCGGTCACGTAGCCGATGTCGGCCGCGAAGTAGGTGGGCCGGCCGTCGGACCTGTAGATCACACGGTCCTTGTCGTCGCCATAGGCGGTGGAGCGGAACCAGGTCGCGCCGTCCTGCTCGTAGACCTCGCCGGCATCCTGCAGCCGTGCCACTGCCCGCTCGACCCAGCCCTCTTCGTGGAGCGAGGCCTCGCTCTTCCAGACGTCGAAGTGGACGCCGAGCCGGGTGAGCGACGCCTCGATCATCCCCCGGACGCGCTGCGACGCCCACGCACCGAGGACCGCGTCCTCTTGCGCGCCGTCGGCGGTGGCCGCGGTCCAGACGTCGTCGGGCACGGCCGCCGCGAGTTGCTCGACATACGCGCCCTTGTAGCCGTCCTCCGGCACCGGCTGGTCACGCTTGCGCGCGGCGACCGAGGCACCGAGGTGGTTGATCTGGGCGCCCGAATCGTTGAAGTAGTACTCGCGCGTCACCTGCTGGCCGCCCGCCTCGAGGACCCGGCACAGGAGGTCGCCCACGAACGCGCCGCGGGCATTGCCCACGGTCAGCGGCCCCGTCGGGTTGGCGGAGACGAACTCCACGTTGACCTTGCGTGGGTTGACGGCGGGAATCCGGCCCCAGGCCGCAGGGGCGGCCAGGATGCCCGCCACCAGCTCCTCATAGGCCGCGTCGGCTACCCGGAGGTTCAGGAACCCGGGGCGGGCCACGTCCACCGACGAGAACAGGGATGCATCGGGGCCCGACCGCAGCGCCGCGCCGATCGCTTCCGCGATGTCGAGCGGGGACCGCCGCAGCGGGCGAGCGAGCTTCATCGCCAGGTTTGACGCGAAGTCGCCGAAGGCCGCGTTCGCCGGCCGTTCCACCTCCACCGCCAGTCCGATCGACTGGTCGTCCGCGAGTGGCAGCGCGCCCGCCTCGACCGCGGACCGCCACGCGCCCTCGATCGCGGCACGAACACCGGTGCGGACGGCAAGGGGGGCGATGGGGTCGGAGGCGCTGGACACTGGGACTCCTGCTGCGGTGGACAGGCCGACATCGTAGCGGCTCTCCGCTCCGCGGCGGCACGGCCAAGGCCGACAGTCGGCAAATCGTCCGCGTGATGTCGCCTCTCGGGAGCGCCACCGGCGCTGCACTCCCGTCCTCCTGTCTCAGCGAACGGTCCGATGGCTCAGCGCACGTGCCGGTGTCCTCGTCCGCCTGCCGCAGTAGGTCCTGCGCCATTCGTCGCGCACGGGAGCCTTGCGGTTCGGCACCGCCCCGAGTCCGATGGCAGCCGAGCCCGTCTCACGCTTGGAATCTAGGAATATCGTCCAGTGATCCCGCGACGGGCCAACACCTCAGGCTCCGCGCCGGCTGTGCGGAACGCGAACGCCGTTCGCCCTAGGACTGTCCGGTGCCAAGGTGCACCAGATACCGCGTCATGAGGTCGGTTGGGGGCTGATATCAGGGGTCCTGCGTAGTCGATTGGTACTGGACGTGAGCAGGACCATGACCGACTATTCGTTCGTCGATGCACGCGTCGGCGCGCAATCATCTTGTCGACCCCGCAATCGTCGGGCAACACAGCAGGACCGCGTTCCCCAGAGCCGCTCAGAAGGGACGGGAGAGATTGATGAGGCAGAGGATGAAGGATCCGGGGCCTGGGCTGGCTCGCCATCGCGGCCTTGGTCGCCACGGCATTGTTCGCAGCCCCTGGCGCCGTGTCAGCGCGCACAACAAGGCGGTCTCGCTCACTGCGACAAGGGCCTTGTCGTCGCGCTGACCAGCTACAACCACGACAACGGCCACACGAACACCGTCGCCGTTTCGATTGACGGCACGCCCGTCGCCGGCTCGCCGTTCACCTTCCTTGGGTCGTTTAGCAGACGTGGGGCAGTCTCGACCCGTTCGTCGCGCACTCCGCCGTCGTGGCCGTGACCGCGTGGGACGACCCGACCGGGTCACACGGCTGGACCGCGACCTTCAACCTGAACGTCGACGCCTGCCAGCAGCCCACGCCGACGCCGACCCCCACGCCGACGCCGACCCCCACGCCGACCCCCACGCCGACGCCGACCCCCACGCCGACCCCCACGCCGACCCCCACGCCGACGCCGACCCCCACGCCGACGCCGACCCCCACGCCGACGCCGACCCCCACGCCGACGCCGACCCCCACGCCGACGCCGACCCCCACGCCGACGCCGACGCCGACGCCGACCCCCACGCCGACGCTGCCGATCGTGACGCCGACGCCGACTCCCGTGGTGACGCCGACGCCGACGCCGACCTTGCCTGAGGTCGACGCCCACGCCCACGCCCACGCCCAGCGGTACGGTTGCGGCCGAGACGGGCACCCCCCAGGTGACCCCGCCGTCCACCGACACCCTGAGCTCAACCAGTGGCACGACCGGCAGCGGCCTGCCGTTGGTCCTCGCGGTGGTTTCCCTCATGATCCTGGCGGTCCTTCTGGCCACGCCTGCGCGGAAGCGCTCGCGCCGCTAGCGGGAGACCCCCGCGCTCCAAGGCGGGGCGACACCGAACAACAAGAGCCGGGGCCCTTCGGGGCCCCGGCTCTCACGTTCCTGCGCATCAGGGCGACGTCATCAGGGGTTCCATCCGAGCACTGCGACCGGATGATGTCCCCCACTTCAGCTCCTTGGCGTGGCCCGGACACCAAACTGGATGGCAACTGATCCTGCTCGCGGTCGCCGGCATCCCGGGCAGCTCGTTCTGGCTACCCCGGCAACCGCTCGCAAGCGCTCCTGACGACGACGCTCGAGCTACCCGGAAAGCGCAGGGCCCTGCCGCTCTTGCTGTTCGCGCAGGCCACCATCTGCCTGGTCGCCGCACACTCGCCTGAGGTGCGGCGCCGTTGAGAGCATCACTGTCCCTAAGGCGGTCGACGCATGTCCGGGTGCTTGGGGTCGACGGCGGTTCCCGGCCGCTAGAGCTCGAGCTCGGCCCCGGGCCAGACGAAGTCCACCGGCCCGTCCCAGCGTGCGCGGATCGACGCGAGTGTGGCGTCGAGGTCGCGGCCAGCGAGCACGTGCGTCAGGAGGACTCGACCGGGCGTCGCGAGGGCTGCGAGGTCGCCCACCGCCGGTCCATCGAGGTGCAGCACCCCAGCGGGGACGGGTCCCGGGCCGAAGGCCACCTCCGTCAACAGCGTGTCGCCGGGCCGGATGAGCGGCGCCAGGTCGAGCGCGCGTCCGCAGTCGCCGCTGTAGACCACGGCGCGCCCGTCGTCCGCAGCCACGCGCACCGCGTAGCTCTCGCCCGTGTGCGTCACCCGTCGTGCCTCGAGCGTCAGGGAGCCGATCCGGCGCGGCTCGGTCCCCAGAACCTCACAGTCCAGTACCGCACCGGTGAAGCCGGGCTCCGCGTGGAGGGCGTCAAGGCGCGCGCTCAGGTCGCGCGGCCCAAGGACGCGCACCCGTCGCGGTGGCTCGAACTCATACCGCAGGTAGTGGCGCAGTGGCACCAGGTCGATGAAGTGGTCCGGGTGGAGGTGGCTGACCACGACGGCGTCGAGGGCCGTCGGCCGGACGTGCGCGAAGATGCGCGGAAAGGCTCCCTGGCCCAAGTCGAGGAGCACGTGCGTCCCCTCGTGCGTCACGAGGTAGGCCGCGCCTGCCGCGTCGAGGCGGTCGGTGTAGGCGGGGCCCGCTCCCAAGACGTTCAGGCGCACCCGGAGACCTCGATCATCGCCGGATCGTAGCGCGGCGGGAGAAGCACGGGGCGGGCCTGCAGCGAACCAGGAGCCGGGGGGCGCGACGCGCCCTGTCAGGCGGTGCGTCTGCGGGCGCGCCTCGCGCGGGCGCGGTCAGGGGACGGAGGGCGAGGCCGATGGCGCTGCGGAGGGGTCAGTGCCGTTGCCTCGACTGCCGCTGTTCGCCGACGGGTCAGCCTTGGGCGTGTGGTCCGGCTTGGGCGCGGCGTCGACGACAAACCGGTAGACCGGAACGTAGTAGCGGTCGAACAGGCCCCCGAACGCCTCCGGGTCTCCTGTCTGGGCCGCTGCCACGAGTCGATCAATCGCCTCGTCGTCGATGCTCATAACGATGCGCGGTCCCCGGTGTTAGGCCTCCGGTGCGCCGCATCGACGCACCGGAGGCGCATCGTACGACTTAGGGGCCCTTGACCACGTTGGAGGGGCTGTTGACGTCGGAGATGTCGAGCGACATCGAGAAGGTCGAGCTGTCGGTGCCGGTGCCCTGCAGCACGTAGCTCACCGCATAGCCGCCTTCCTTGGCGAGCCACACGTCCCAGCTCCACTTGGCGTCGGCGAGGCCGAGCATCGCCAGGGAGGACGCGGCGTCGCCAAGGACGTTCTGGTCCGCCTGGTAGTGCGTCGTGGCGACCCCGTTCTTCTGCTCGTCGCCGACCGACTTCATCTGCGCGATGTAGGACCCCATCCCGCCGAGGAGCGTCGCGGGGCTCAGCGAATCGGCCATCGAGGTCTGGCTGCCGTCGGTGGACTCGGTGAGCCCGCTGCCGAGGTCGACGTACTGCTTGCCTCCGACCTCCACCAGGCGCATCCCCATCATCGTGATGTCCGACGCCTTCTCGGGCTTGAGGACGACCATGCCCTCCATGGTGATGTCGCCCATGGCGCCGAGGCCGCTCGTGGTGCCCTTGGAGGCGAGCACGAGCTTGATCTTGTAGGAGCTCAGGTCGGACAGCGCCGAGATGGCGTTTCCGGTACCGCCGCTGTCCTGCGACGCCGCGGCCTGGGACGCTGGCGCTTGCGAAGCGGCTGCCGGCTGCGATGCGGGCGCCTGCGAGGCGCCGGTCGCTCCGGTGGGCGCCGGAGAGCCCGATCCGCCGCCACAGGCGGCGACGATGATGGCGAGCGCTCCCATGAGCGCCAGTCGCCGCGTGTTGCTGCTGCCGATCACCGGCACACCTCCCTCGGTGAGCGGCGTGGCGTCACAGGCGGCGAGGCCCCCGGACGAACACGATCGCTACACCATCTCGGTTGGCCCCGGCGGCATCGGCACCCAGACGCGGGCGCCACCACGCCGGAACGCGAGCGCCTCCACTCCAGCGATCGCAGCCAGACGATACGCCTCGCCCAACCCGTAGGCGAACCACCCCAAACGGTGGGTGTCGGAGCCAATGGTCACCGCACGCCCCCCCAGCTCGAGGTAGCGCGCGACGATGGGCGCAGGCGGGTAGGTCTCGCGCGGCAGCTGCCGGAGCCCGGACGCGTTCACCTCGAGCGCCGTGCCCGACTCGACGAGCGCCGCGAGCGCGGGCTCGTACAGCTCAGGCTGGGCGGCGAACTGCTCGGGCATCAGGTGGGGGACGAGGTAGCGCTTCACCACGTCGATGTGGCCCAGCGAATCGAACAGGCCCGATTGTGCAGCGCCCACGACCTCGTCGAAGTAGGGGGCGGTGGCCTCCGCGAGGGTCTTGCCCGCGACGAACGCCGCCACGTTGTCCGGCTCGTAGGCCGACCCCGGCGCGCTGTGGACGCTGCCGATCGTGAAGTCGTGCGGGCGGCGCCGCAGCCAGGCGCGGATGTCGTCCTCGTAGCGGCGCTCGTAGGTCAGCTCCACGCCGAACCGCACGGCCAGCCCGTGGTCGGCCCATCGCTCTGCGGCCCCGCGGACGTCGCGCTCGCGGTCCTCGAAGGACGAGAAGGCGTAGGCCGGGGCGAGGGGGTCGAAGTCGACGTGGTCCGTGATGGCCAGCTCGGCGATCCCCCGCTCGACGGCCAGGGCGCAGTACGCGTCCAGCAGCGCGTCGGGCCGCGCGTCGGGCGAGTACACGGTGTGCATGTGGGCGTCGAGCGGCAGGCTCCCCGAATCGCCCAGCCCCGCCGCGAGGCCGGCCTCGTAGATGGCACGCTCGACCTCCCGCCGCGACCGCTGCGAATTCACCCCTTTCGGACCGGAGGCGAGCTCCCCGTCGATGGCGCCGCCACGCCCGGCGGACAGATTCGCTGCGGCTGCCTCGGCCGCCTCAGCCATGGATCACGCCGAGCTCGTGGCCCACCCGGTCGAACGCGGCCAGCGCCTGGTCAAGCAGCTCGTCCGTGTGGGCGGCGGTCACGATCGTCCGGATGCGGGCCCGGTTCAGGGCCACGGTGGGGAACACCACCGAGGTGCCGAACACGCCCTCCTCGAACAGCCGGTTGCTGAACCGGATGGTCGTCTCGCTGTCACCCAGCATGATCGGCGTGATGGGCGTCTCAGAGCGGCCCGTGTCGAAGCCCAGGCGTGAGAGCTCCGCCTTGAAGCGCCGGGTGTTGGCCCACAGGCGCTCGATGAGCTCCGGCTCCTCCTGCATGATCCGGATCGCCTCGAGGCATGCGGCGGCGACGGCGGGCGGGTGGCTCGTGGAGAAGAGGAACGGCCGTGCCCGCTGGACCAGGATGTCGCGCAGGTTCTGCGACCCCGCAACGTAGCCGCCCAGCACGCCCACGGCCTTGCTCAGCGTTCCCACCTGCACGGCCACGCGGCCCTCCAGCCCGAAGTGGCTGACGGAGCCGCGACCGTCCTTGCCGAGGACGCCGGACGCGTGCGCGTCGTCCACCAAGACGGCAGCGCCGTACTCTTCCGCCGCCTCCACGATCGCCGGCAGCGGCGCGATGTCGCCGTCCATCGAGAACACGCCGTCGGTGGCCACCAGGATGAGCCGGTACGGCGAGCCCTGTCCGTCGCGGCCCTTCGAGACGGCTTCGGCCAGCACTTCGCGCAGGGATGCCGGGTCTGCGTGCTTGTAGACCACTCGCGGCGCCTTGGAGAGGCGCATCCCGTCGATGATCGAGGCGTGGTTGAGCTCGTCGGAGACGATCAGGTCGGTCTCGCCGGTGATCGTGGGGATGACGCCGGTGTTGGCCGTGAAGCCGCTCTGGAACGTCAGCACGGCCTCGGTGTGCTTGAAGCGCGCCAGCTCCGCCTCGAGCTCCTCGTGGAGGGTCATCGTGCCCGCGATCGTCCGCACCGCGCCCGAGCCCGCGCCGTACTGCTCCACCGCCCGCAGCGCCGCCTGCTTCATCCGCGGGTGGTGGGTCAGGCCCAGATAGTCGTTCGAGGACAGGCTGATGACCCGCCGATCGTCGAGCGAGACGATGGGCCCCTGCGCGGAGCTCATCACCCGCAGCGGCCGGTAGAGGTGCCGCTCGCGGAGCGCGCCCAGCTCGTCGCCCAGGAAGGCGAGCGGGTCGGGACGGGATGCAGTGCCCATCGTGGCCTCCTTGCGGCTCACGCCGTCCAGTCGAGGATGACCTTGCCCGAATCGCCCGAGCGCGCGGTCGCGAACGCCGCCTCGTGGTCGCGGAACCCGAACCGGTGCGTGATGGCCGGCTTGATGTCCAGGCCCGACTGGAGCATCACGGTCATCTTGTACCAGGTCTCGTACATCTCCCGGCCGTAGATGCCCCGGACCGTGAGCAGCTTGAACACGATCTCGTTCACGTCGAGGCTGATGTCCTGGGTGGGGATGCCCAGGATGGCGATCGAGCCGCCGTGGGCCATGTTGTCCATCGCGGCGCGGATGGCGGCGGGGGCGCCGGACATCTCGAGCGCCACGTCGAAGCCCTCCACCATGCCGAGCTCGGCCTGGACGTCCGCGAGGTCGCGCTCGCGGGGGTCCACCGCGATCGTCGCGCCCATGCGCATGGCCAGCTCCCGGCGGACGGGATTCGGCTCCGACACCACGACGAAGCGGGCGCCCGCATGGCGGACCACCGCGGTGGCCATCAGCCCGATCGGACCGGCGCCGGTGATCAGCACGTCCTCGCCCAGGACCGGGAACGCGAGCGCCGTGTGCACGGCGTTGCCGAACGGATCGAAGATCGCGGCCACGTCCTCGTCGACGCCGGGCCAGTGGTGCCAGATGTTGGTCATCGGCAGCGCCACGTACTCGGCGAAGCACCCGTCGCGGCCCACGCCCAGGCCGACCGTGTAGGCGCAGAGGTGCCGTCGGCCGGCCATGCAGTGGCGGCAGCGACCGCAGGTGACGTGCCCCTCGCCCGACACGATGTCCCCGGGGGCGAAGTCGTTGACGTTGGAGCCCACCTCGACGATCTCGCCGACGAACTCGTGGCCGGCCACGAGCGGCGGCTTGATGGTCTTCTGCGCCCACGGATCCCACGACTCGATGTGGAGGTCGGTGCCGCAGATGCCGGTCTTGTGGACGCGGATCAGGACGTCGTTGATCCCGATGACGGGGCTGGGGACCTCGGTCAGCGTGAGCCCGGGTCCGGGGGCGGTCTTCACGAGGGCGAGCATGCGCGCCTCCAGTGGTGCGAGGGGCGGGTGGCCGGCCGGCTCCCCGCCTTGTGCCTCAGAACCCGTGACGCGGGTCCTCGGACCAGTCGATGATGGGGTTCTCGACGCTGCCGACGCCCTCGACCTCGCAGCGCACGCGGTCGCCGGGGCGCAGGAACACCGGCGGGTCGCGGAACACGCCCACGCCGGCCGGCGTGCCGGTGATCAACAGATCGCCGGGCTCGAGCGTGACCTCCTGGCTGACCAGGCTCACGAGCGTCGGCACGTCGAAGAGCAGGTCGCGGGTGTTGCCGTCCTGCATCAGGGTCTTCTCGCCGTCGCGGATGATCCACGAGCGCAGTCGGAGGCCCTGGGCGGGGTCCACTTCGTCCGGCGTGACCAGGACGGGGCCCACGGGGAGGAACGTGTCGCTGCCCTTGGCGCGCAGCCACTGGCCGTCCCCTTTCTGGCCCTCGGCGAGCGCCTGCGGGTTGCCCTGCCAGTCGCGGGCGGAGACGTCGTTGACCACCACGTACCCGGCCACGTGGCCCATCGCCTCGTCAGGCGGCACGCGCCGCGCACGCCGGCCGATGACCACGCCGAGCTCCACCTCCAGGTCGAGCGCGTGGGTGCCGGGCGGCTGCACGATCAATTCGCCGTCGGCGATGATCGTGTTGGCGAACTTGGCGAACATCACGGGGCGGGTGGGGATCTCACGGCCGCCCTCGCGCACGTGGTCGGCGTAGTTGCGCCCGATGCACACGATCTTCTCGGGCAGCCAGACCGCAGGCAGCGGCCGCCGAGCGCTGGGGCTTCGCCGGGTCGCCTTGGCCTTCAGGGCGCGCCGCACGGTGCGCTCGAACGCCTCCCGCCAGCCGGGGACGATCACCTGGTTGCCCGGGAAGAACACCGTCTGCGACCAGGGCGTGTCGCTGGGCTCGAACTTGGCGAGCTGACCGCCGGTGATCAGCTCCCCATTGACCAGGGCGCCGACCCGCGGCATCCCCAGCCGGTCGGCGTGCGCGTAGAGCCGCATTGCGCCTCCTCAGCCGCCCGACGCGCTAGGCGCGGGCGATGACGGTGCCGCCGGGGACGCGGACGGCGCAGAACACTGCGGCTCGGGCGGGGCGATCAGCTTGCCGTCGCTGGACAGGCGCTCGCCGTACCGCAGGAAGAACTGGTCGATGGTCTGGGTGTCCAGACTCGCGAGGTAGAGGGCATGGTCCCAGACGAGGGCCGCGTACTTGGTGGGCATCTGCTCGAAGTGGGCGATGACCGGGCTGACGAACCCGGGCGGGAGGCCGCAGACCGGGCTCTTGGGGAACTGGTCGTAGAACGTCTGCAGGGCGGCGAGCGAGGTGCTGTCGCAGGCGCCCTTGTCGCACGAGTAGAGCAGGACCAGCCCGCCGTGCTCGAGGTTGTGGACCCAGCCGTTGGGGATCGCCGGGTCGTTGGGGCCGTAGACCTTGGGCTGGATCGGGCCGAAGCCGACCTGGTTGATGTGCTTGCCCGATGCCGGCGGACACGTTGCGTACTGCACCTTGTCGCCGGTCTGGACGTGCTGGTTGCCCTGGTCTGGCTGCACCTGGCCCAACTCGCCCGGCGCCGGGGACTGGACAGTGTCGATCGTGGTGCATCCGTACGCAGGCGACGCCGCCTGCGTCGCGACCACGATGCCCACGGCCACGACGACGAACACGACCAACGAGACCAGGATCGGCTTGCGGAACTGGTCGAGGAGCGTGGGCGTGGCCGGCTGCGGCGCGCGACGGCGCTCGAATTCGCGGCGGCCGGCCCGGGTCGCGCCCGAGGCACCGTGCGAGGTGGGCGCTCCGGCGGAGCCTGCCGCCGGCCCGGTGCCGCCCTCGGCCCTGCCTGATGCAGCGGCCTTGCCCGATGCGGCGGTCTTGCCCGATGCACCGGCGGGCCCCGTGCCTCGGTTCGGGCCGGCGGGCTGGCGGCCGGGTGCGGGCCGTCGATTGCGGTCGCTCACGCGTTGGTGCTCCATGCGGTGCGGGGCGCGGGGGACGGGTCGCGCCACCGGGTCGCGCCGGCCCGTGGGCCGGTGCCGTCGCCCGAAGCGTAGCGCGGGCGGCGTGCAGGGGTTGCGATCAGGGCTCGCTCAGCCAGTCGCGGGCCGAAGGACGGCTGAGGCCCCAGAACAGCGCAGTGGCGAGGATGGCCGCGAACAGCGCGAACAGCGGCTGGGCGCCCAGCAGCCCCAGGACGATCGCGGGGAGCGTGAGGGTCGACAGCAGGCGGGCCATCGCGAGCGAGGCCTCCTTGCGCTGGAGCACAAGGGTCGTGGTGAAGATGGTGAACGCCAGCAGGCACATCACCACCACGCCGAGCAGCGACACGGGGGCATTGGTCGCCTGGTCGATCACCGCCCGCAGGGAGACGCCGATGATCGCCAGGATCAGGAACGCGTAGCCGAGGAAGACCCGGACGCCGCCCGGCATGGCGAGGAAGTCGCGGAGCATGGCGCGATGATGCCAGTCCTCGGCCACCGGCGGGCTGCGTCCCCGGACGCTCGGCGGCAGGTGGGGATCGGATCCTGCGTGCGTCGGTGCATGACGGCTTCGTCTGCCGAGCGCGCAACCGGTCCGCGACCTGTGGACAACCCGCTTGACACCGCCCGCGGCGTTTACTAATCTCGCCTAAACCGGTTTGCTAAACCGGTTTTGTAAACCGGTTTGCTAAACCAGCCCCACAGCGCGGGTCTCCAGGGAACGGCCACCAGCCACCCCGGAGCAGCCAAACCGCCCTGGGATCTGGTAGCGAGGAGACCGTGGAGGAGCGGACCCCGCGCCGACCGAAGATCGCCGATGTCGCCCGTGTCGCGGGCGTCTCGAAGACCGCCGTGTCGTTCGCGTTCAACAGCCCCGATCGCCTGGCGCCGGAAACGGCCAGCCGGATTCGCGATGTCGCGGATTCGCTGGGCTACCGGCCGCACCCGGTCGCGCGAATGCTGACCCAGCGCCAGACCCACACGATCGGCGTGCTCACGCCGCAGGCCCTGTCGGTCATCTTCTCCAACCCGTTCTTCGGGGCGTTCAGCGAGGGCGTCGCCCTGGCGGCGGAGCAGGAGGGGTACGCGCTCCACTTCATCAGCCCGCTGCACGGCTCGCTCGCCCGAGCCATGGACCACGCCACGGTGGACGGGGTGGTGGTGGTCGGCCTGTCCGCGGACCATCCCGAGGTGGAGCAGATCCGGGCCGCCGGCGTGCCCCTGGTCATGGTGGACTCCAGCGCGCTCCAGGACCTGCCGGGCATCGAGATCGACGACGAGGGCGGCGCCCGGGCGGCGGCCGAACACCTCGTGGCGCTGGGGCACCGGGACATCCTGATCATCGGCGTCGAGGCGCCGGCGCCCACGCTCGACATGGAACCCGGCGGCGTCATGGGCCGCCGCCTGCGCGGCTATCAGGCGGGCCTGGCAGCGAAGGGGATCGACCTCGACCCGTCGTCGGTCGTCGTCGCGCCAGCGAGCATCGAGGGCGGCCTCGTGGCGATGCACCGGGCATGGTCCGACGGAAAGCGCCCGACTGGCGTCCTGGTCATGTCTGACGCCATGGCGATCGGCGTGCTGCGCGCGGCGCGCGAGCTCGGGCTGCGCGTGCCCGAGGACCTCTCGGTCGTCGGCTTCGACGACATCGACGTCAGCCAGCACGTCAACCCGCCCCTCACCACGGTGCACCAGCCGATCCGCCGCAAGGGCGAGAGCGCGGTGCGCCTGCTTCTGTCCGTCGTCCAACGACGGGATCGTGACCCCGAGCAGCTCCGGCTCGAGACCCGGCTCATCGTGCGGGCCTCGACCGGACCGGCGCCGCGCAGGCGGCAGGAGGTGGAACGGGTCCGAAGCTGACACGTCGATCGGCGGCGAGCGGGTTGCATCCCGCCGGCTGCTGCAACCCCAAGGTCGTGGCATGTCGGACGCCGTCGCGGCGACCGATCAAGCGGATCCCGACCAGGCTCGGGCCGACAGGGCGTCGGCACATTGCGTGGTCAAGGCAAGTAGTTCGGAGGAGTATCAAACGGTGAAGCAGCATTACCGACTAGCGTCGATTGTCGGCGCGGTCGCGATCGTCGCCGCCGCGTGCGGCGGCAGCAGTGCGACCCCCAGCCCGTCCGCCGCGGCGTCGACCCCGGCGTCCGTGGCGCCGAGCGTCGCAACGTCCACGGCACCCTCGCAGGCGGCATCGCAGGCGCCCAGCGCGGCGGCCCCGTCGCAGGCCGCGCTCAGCGGCACGATCACGGTCTGGGAGGCGTATGGCGCCTCCGGGTCCGCCGAGAAGGACGCGTTCGACTCGATGGTCGCCACCGTCAAGGCGGCGAACCCGGGCCTGACGGTGACCGTCCTCGACGTCCCGTTCAACAACCTGTTCACGAAGTTCGAGACTGACGCCGCGTCCGGCGCCGGCCCCGACCTCTACATCGCGCCGAACGACAGCCTCCCCAAGGAGGCCCGCGCTGGCCTGCTCAAGGACCTCACGTCCATGAGCAGCACGCTGATGGCGGCGCCGTACAACATCTCGCAGACCGCCATCACCGCCGACACCGTCGACGGCAAGCTGTACGCGATCCCCGAGTCCATGAAGGCGGTCGCGCTCTTCTACCGGACCGACATGCTCCCCACCGCGCCCGCGACCACCGCTGACTGGCTGACGACTGTCAAGACGAACAAGCTCGGCCTCGTCTACGGTGCGGACGGCGGCGGCTCGTACTACCAGTGGGGCCTCTACGGCTCCTTCGGCGGCACGATCCTCGATAGCACCGGCAAGTGCGCGGCAACCGCGACGACCGGCGTCGCCGACTCGCTCAAGTTCCTGACCGACTTCAAGGCGGCCGGCGGCGTGCTCTACAAGAACGACACTGACGCCAAGAACGACTTCATCGCCGGCAAGATCGCGGGCTTCATCGACGGCCCGTGGCAGACCGGCGACCTCAAGAAGGCCCTCGGCGACAAGCTGGCCGTGGCCCCTGGCCCGACCGGCCCCGGCGGGGCGTTCCAGCCGATGGCCGCGCCCGACGGCTTCTACATCAACGACAGCTCTCCCAACGCTGACCTCGCCGTCAACTTCGCCCTTGCGATGCTCGGCCAGGAGCAGACGTTCATGGACAAGGCCGGCCACATCCCGGCCAACACGACGCTCGTCCCGAGCGACCCGATCACCAAGGGCTTCGCGGACCAGGTCGCAACCGGCTTCGCCCGGCCGACCGCCAAGGAGCTCGACAACTACTGGAGCAACTTCGGCAACGCCATCGCGGCCGTTGTCGAGAAGGGCACCGATCCGACCGCAGCGGTCGCGACCGCGTGCGCAGCCATGGACAAGGCCAACGGCAAGTAGGTAGGGTTGCCGGAGCGATCCGGCATGCGGCGGCGGATGGAGGCCCCTCGGCGTCCATCCGCCGCCTCCGGAGCCCCTGACCAGCTGCAGCGAGCTTGGAGTCGAGGACGATGAGTGTGGGCGTGGCGGCCAAGCCGTCCGGTCGGTCGCTCTGGCGGCGGAGCGCAACTACGCGGACCGCCTATCTGTTCTTGGCGCCGGCGCTGCTCGTGATGCTGGTCATCACGTTCTACCCACTGGTCTTCCAGCTCTGGATGTCGTTCACGAGCTACGGGCTGACGAACCTGCGGCCAACCTCGCCCGCGCCGCCCTACGTGGGTCTAGACAACTACATCCGGATCCTGAACAACAACATCGTCCTGCCGAACTTCGACTTCGTCCGGATCCTCACGTTCAACCTGTTCTGGGCGTTCACGAACGTCGTCATCCACGTGGTCCTGGGCGTTGCGATCGCCATCCTGCTCAATGCGCAGGGGCTCAAGTTCCGCGGCATCTACCGGGCCATCTACATCATCCCGGTGGTCATCCCCCAGATCATCGTGGCGACGGTCTGGCGGAACATGTTCGACCCCCAGTACGGGGCCGTGAACCAGCTGATCAACGGCACGGTGGGCGTTCTGCTCAAGTTGCCGCCGGTGAACCTGGACTGGCTGAGCCAGCCGAACCCAATCTTCTCCGCCGGCCCCCTGATCCTGCCGCTCGCCTACTTCGCGCTCTTGGCGGCCAACATCTGGCTGGGCTGGCCCCTGAACTCGGTCGTTGCCACGGGCGCCCTCCAGAGCATCCCCAAGGACCTCTATGAGGCGGCCGAGATGGACGGCGCGGGCGGCTGGATGCAGTTCCGGGTGGTCACGCTGCCGCACCTTCGGCCGGCGATGCTCCCGTACGCGATCTACGGCTTCGTCATCACCTTCAACCTGTTCTACCTCTCGTACTTCATGTCGGGTGGCGGGCCATTCGGCCAGACGGAGCTCCTGGTGACCACGGCGTATCGGCTCGTCAACGAGCAGCAGCTCTACGGTGTCGCCGCGGCGTTCGCCGTGTTCCAGTTCTTCATCCTGCTGGCGCTGACCCTCGTGACGAACAAGCTGGGAAAGGCGACGGCCAGCTATGACGCCTGACCGTTCCGCCAGCATTGAGCTGCTCGACTCGGCAGGGAGGACGCGATGACGGCCACGACGAGCAACGTCCTGCCCCTCGAGGTCAAGTCGAAGGCGGCCCGCCGGAAGGCCCATGGCCCCAGGATCTCGTTCCGCCGCCAGCTGCTGCTCCAGCTCCTGTGCCTCGCGATCGCGGCAACGGTCCTGTTCCCGATCCTGTGGATCGTGTCGATGTCGCTCGATCCCACCAATGCGCGCCCGGTGGGCCTGAGCCTCGTCCCGGCACATCCGTCGATCGAGGCGTTCCAGCAGGTCATCGCCAAACCCACCCAGAACCCGGTCTCGTTTGTCCAGCTGGCGCTCAACAGCCTGTTCATCGCGGTGATGATCTCGGCTGCCAGCGTCACGATCGGGATCCTCGGCGCCTACGCCTTCTCCAGGCTGAAGTTCCGAGGCCGGGAGTTCCTGATGATCGCGATCCTGGCCGTCCTGATGCTGCCCGCGATCGCCACGCTCGCCCCGCTCACGGTCATGCTCATCAAGGTCCAGGTTGGCACCTTCAACCTCAAGAACTCCCTGTTCGGTGTCGCCCTGGCCGTGACGTCCAGCCAGCTCCCATTCGCCCTGTGGAACATGAAGGGCTACCTCGACACCATCCCCAAGGAGCTCGAGGAGGCCGCGACCGTCGACGGCGCGTCCAAGCTGCAGATCTTCGTGAAGATCATCCTCCCGCTCGCGACGCCGGTCATCGCGGTCACCGCGTTCTTCGGCTTCATTGCCGGCTGGACCGAGTTCTACTTCTCGTGGAGCTGGCTCACCCATCCCGAGAACTTCACCCTCGCCATGGCCCTCAACGGGATGATTGGGCAGTACGCGGGGAACACGCCGTGGTCCAGCTTCGCGGCGTTCTCCATCCTCGTCGCGCTGCCGGTCTCGGTGGTCTACCTGTTCCTGCAGAAGTACATCGTCAGCGGCCTGACCGTGGGCGGCGTCAAGGGCTGAAGCCTCTGGCTTCGGCGACCACCGCCCGCCCCGCCCCGCCCGCGCTCCTCCTCGCGGCCCCGTCGTCGTCGGCGGGGCCGCTCGCTGTGCCGCGCTGACCCGGCTAGGGCCGGCCCAGGTCGATGACGACGCCGGCGTGCGCGGGCAGCGTGGCCAGCGGGCGATACCCGGCGAAGCCCCCGGTGGCGGTGCGCTGGGGCGCCGACGCCTCGGTTGTCGTGGCTGCGCCGACGGCGGCCAGGACCGCGACCGACCCGCCCGGGGAGCAGAGCGGCCCGGCGTCGAGCGAGAGCGTGTAGTCCGAGGACGGCGCATTCGAGATGTTGGCGACGACGAGCTGAGCGTCCTGCGCCGTGACCCGGAGCCACGCGACCACGGGGCCCGCGGCTGTGACGGGGACCGTGGAACCTGCGTGGAGGGGGGCCTGCTCGTCGTGGAGACGGATCAGCGAGCGGTAGGTGCTGAGGAGGCTGGACGGGTCCGCGGTCTCCGTGGCCACGTTCGTCGTGGCCGTTCCGTCGGCCAGCGGTTCCCAGGGGGTGCCGGTCGTGAAGCCGCCTCGCTTCGGGTCGGCGGTCCAGGGCATCGGCGTCCGGATCTGCTCGTCAGGCTTGGAGCCCGTCAGGCCCAGCTCCTCGCCGTAGTACACGAAGGGCACGCCGGGCTCCGTGAGGAGCAGCAGCGCCGCCAGCTTCGCCTCGTCCGTCCGCCCGCCCAGCGTGGTCATCACGCGCTCCTGGTCGTGGTTGGTGAGGAAGGTCCCCTCCTGGTTCGCGGGCCACGCCGTGACGGTCTCGCCAAGCGCCGACGCGAGCGTGCTCGGCTGCCCGGTCTGGACCGAGGCGACCGTGGCCGAGGCGAGGTCGAAGTTGAACGTGAGGTCGGCCGAGGCCGGCACGTACTTGCCCGCGATCGAACTGCTCGCCCAGACCTCGCCGATCGTCATCGCCCCGGGCAAATCGGCCTTCACGCCCGCCTGGAAGGTGCGCAGCCAGGCGAGCGTCTCCGGGGTGCTGAACTGCTTGGGGCCGTCCTCGATCAGGTACGGCGCGGCGTCGAGCCGGAACCCGTCAACGCCGAGGTCCAGCCAGAACTTCGCGATGGAGTCAAGCTCGGCGGTCACCGCTGGGCTGCGGAGGTTGAGGTCCGGCATCGACGCCCCGAACACGCCGTAGTAGTAGCGGCCGCCGAGCGGGTGCCACACCGTCTGCCCCTGCGGCCCGGCGTAGAGGGGGTCGTTGGCGGACCACACGTACCAGTCGGCGTAGGGACCCGTCCCGGTCGATGACGCGGTGAACCACGGGTTCTGGTCGGACGTGTGGTTGAGCGTCAGGTCGAGGATGACCTTGATCCCGCGGTGGTGGGCGGCGGCGAGGAAGGCGGCGAAGTCGGCGGAGGTGCCGTAGTCGTGCTCGACCTTGCGATAGTCGATGACGTCGTAGCCGTGGTAGCTGGCAGCATCGAAGATCGGCATCAGCCAGATCCCGGTCACGCCCAGGTCGCTGCTGGTCGCGGGGTTGCCGTCGTTGAGGTAGTCGAGTTTCGCGGTCAGTCCCTTGAAGTCCCCGATGCCGTCGCCGTTGCCGTCGGCGAAGCTGCGGACGAAGGCCTCGTACCAGACCCGGTTGTTCCAGTCGTCCGTGACGGGGGTGGTCGCCGGCGTGCAGGTCCCGCTTGGGGTCACGCTCTGGGACGGCACCCCTGCGGCGCTCTGGGACGGCACCGGGGTCCCGCTCTGGGCGGGCGCAGGACTGCCGGCCGCGGGCGGGACGGCCGGCGTGCCGCACCCCGCAGCGAGCAGGGCGCCCAGGAGCAGGGGACGAAGTCGGCCGGCGGCACGCACGTCGCCAGTCTATCGGGCGCACCGTAGACTCTCGCGATGCCGATCGACACGCCCGACTGGGTCCGCGACGCCGTCTTCTACCAGATCTTCCCCGACCGCTTCGCGCGCTCCGGTCGGGTGCCCGCTCCCGGCCCGCTGGAGCCGTGGGACGCCGCGCCGACGCAGCACGGGTTCAAGGGCGGGGACCTGCTGGGGATCGCCGATCGCCTGCCGTACCTGGCCGACCTCGGCGTCACGGCGCTGTACCTGACGCCCATCTTCGCGTCGGCGGCGAACCACCGGTACCACACGTACGACTACCTGGCGGTCGACCCGCTGCTGGGCGGCAACGACGCGCTCCGGGTGCTGCTCGACGAGGCCCACGCCCGCGGGATGCGCGTCGTGCTCGATGGCGTGTTCAACCACACGGGGCGGGGATTCTGGCCGTTCCACCACGTGCTGGAGAACGGCGCCGGCTCGCCGTACGTGGACTGGTTCCACTTCCACCCGGCGGCGCTCGCCGCCACGCGCCCGTTCCGCCCGTACCCGTGGCACGGGGACCGCGACGAGTGGCCGGTGGATCCGGCGCTCGAGCCCACGTGGGACGCGAAGGGCGACGAGTCCTTCCGCCGTCTCGGCTACCGCGCCTGGTGGGGCCTGCCCGCGCTGCCAAAGCTCAACACGGACAACCCGCGGGTCCGCGAGCACCTGATGACCGTGGCCGAGCACTGGCTCCGGTTCGGCATTGACGGCTGGCGGCTCGACGTTCCAACCGAGATCCACACCGAGGGTTTCTGGGAGGAGTTCCGGCGTCGTGTGCGCGCGGTCAACCCCGAGGCCTACATCGTGGGCGAGATCTGGCACGAGTGTGCCGAGTGGCTGTCCGGCGACCGGTTCGACGCGGTCATGAATTACCCGCTCGCGTTCGCGATCCTGGGGTTCGCGGCGCAGGGCCATCTCGATCCAGCGGTCGTGGGCCGGCAGGGCGAGTACGCGCGGGGCACCGTGGTCCGCGACGGTGCGGGTCTGGGCTGGGAGCTGGAGCGGCTCATGGCGCTCTACGACCCGGCGGTGACCGGCGTCCAGCTCAACCTGCTCGACAGCCACGACAGCCCCCGCTTCCGGACGCTCGCCGGCCGCGATGCCGGCGCCTGGCGGCTGGCGACGCTGCTGCTCGCGACGCTGCCGGGGGCGCCGTGCATCTACTACGGCGACGAGGTGGGCGTGGAGGGTGACCACGATCCTGACTGCCGGCGCTCGTTCCCGTGGGACGAGGCCCGCTGGGACGTCGATGGGCTCGCCTGGACGAAGGCGGTGCTGGCGATGCGGCGCGATGCGGCAGCCCTGCGGCGCGGGTCGTTCCGGGTCGTCGGCGACGCGGGCCTGGCCGTGGGCTATGTGCGCGCGGATGCCGCTGGCGACTTGGCGGTCGTGGCGGTCAACGCCGGCGACGAGGCCGTCGTGCTGCCCTTGCTCGTGCCCGAGGCGGCGGGACTGACGCTCCGGGCCGTCGCACTGCCCGGCTCGCCGCCGGCGTCGCTCGCCGTGCTCCCTGACGGCGGCGTGGACGTGGCGGTGCCGCCGCGCACCGGGGTCGTGTTGGTGCCCGCCCCCTGAGGAGGGTCCCGCGGTGCGCGGCCCTTGATGGATCGAGACCCGCGCGCCACCCCGATCTCGCTCCGCGTATCCTCGACGGGCGTGTCTGACCTTCCGTTCGACCTTTCCGAGCCGCTCGCCAGGCGTCTGCGCGCTGCCGCCGACGCCGAGGGCAAGATCGTCCGCGCCCTTGACGCGCTAGGCCCGCTGGGCGGCCGCGACGTGGCGCTGCTGGACGTGCCGGACGGTTCGCTGCGCGCGGGCCTGATCGCCACCGGCCTCCGCGCCCATGACGTGACCGTCGGCGATCCCCTGCGCCTGGAGCTGCCGAACGCGAGCGTCGACGCGGTGGTTGCGCTGTGGCGCGGCTTCGAGGGGGTCAGGCAGGCGGATCTGGCCGAGGCGGACCGCGTGCTGCGCCCCGGCGGCCGGCTGCTCGTGGTCCACGACTACGGGCGGGACGAGGTGTCCGCGCTGGTCGACGCGGCGGGTCCGCAGTATCGCGAGTGGAGCCAGCGCGACGGCCCCTTCCTCCGCGGCGGCGGATTCAAGATCCGCGTCGTGCACTGCTTCTGGACCTTCGCCTCGATCGAGGACGGGCAGGCCTTCCTTGAGGAGGGGTTCGGCGAGCGCGGGCGAACCGTCGGCGCCGCCATGAAGCGCCCTCGCGTGTCGTGGAATGTCGCGGTCTACCACCGCTGGCGCGGCGGCGTGGCGCCCGAGGGTGTGGCCAGCGGCGAGGCGGAGGTCACGCGAAGCCGCTGAGGCTGCGGGCTGAGGGCGAACGGGTCTCGCACTCGAGGCGTCTGCCCCCGCGCCCGTCCCCTGCTACGCTCGCCTCCATGAGCCGCAACCGGAGCGCGAAGGCGCGCGCACCGCGAATCAGGAACGAGGCCGCCCAGTCCACGATTCGCGGCCCGCACATCGGCCCCCTCCGCATCACGCCGCTGCGCGTCACGCTCGGCATCGCGCTGGCGGGCGGGCTCTCCTTCCTGGCGTGGTCGGTCTTTGTCCGCGACGCGAACCAGGCCTACCAAGTCCCGATGATGGCCACCGGCTTCGCCGTGTGCGGCATCGTGCTGGCCGTGGTCGCCGTCATCTCGCTGGGCAAGGTCGTCAGCGCCGGACGGGAGGGCCGTGACGGCATGGCCGTGCTCACCGCGCTGGTCGGCGGGCTGATCGCTGCGGCTGCAATGCTCCTGCTGGCCGGGGCCGTCGTGATGAGCCTCATCTGGACGGGCACCAAGGCGGGGTAGCGGCCCGAGGGGTTGCCGTTTGGTACACTCGGCCGGCCCTTCCGGGGCTCTGTGCCCCCATCGTCTAGAGGCCTAGGACGCCGCCCTTTCAAGGCGGAGATCACCGGTTCGAATCCGGTTGGGGGTACCAGCCGGACGCGTGCCACGTTCGTCACGTGCCACGTTGGTCCCGGCGCCCAGCGCGATCCCTCCTGCCGCGGCCTGCCCGGGGGGGGCGGCGGCGAGGGCGAGGCTTGAAGAGGAGGGGATTGCGGCGGGCGCAGCCGGGGCGACATCGCCGGGCCCGTCGAGGGGCCGGACCCGCCGCACGTCGTCCCGTCCCGCGCCTGGGCTGGTATTCTCCCCGGCGATGGAGATCATGGGCGTGACGATCCGAACGATCGTCAGCGACAACATCGCGATCCGCTGCGACGGCTGCCGAGAGGTCATCCCGGGGACACCGTGGCGGGTGAGCCTGCTCGATGTCGTGGCGCCCGAGGTGCCGGCCGGCTGGACCGAGGTGGCGCCCGTGAACCCGGGCCCGCACCAGTTCCACTCGGATCCTGCGTGCGTCCACCGCTGGATGGCTGAGCACGGGTACCGGATCTGCCGCCGGGGCACGGTGCGCGAGATCATGCGTCCGGTGATGCTGCCCACCGAGCCCCCCTCCCTGGGGCTGTGTGACGGCGTGCACCGGGACGACCACGAGTTCGTGCCCGCCTGAGACCGTCCGGGCTGCCCGCTGCACGGGACTCCAGCCGGGCCACGGGCCCTCCGAATCCGGTGCTACACTCGCGGCCGCATGTCCCTCCAGCGCACCTAGATTTGCCAAGGTTTGCAGACAGTTGCGCGTGGAGTTCCGGGCGTCCCACCGGGAGAGACCATGGCCAGTGATCAGCAGCCGCCCGCAGAGCGCCCCCAGCCCGAGCGGCTCCCCCTCGGTGCGGCCAGTCGCCTCCTGGGCGTGGATCCCGACACCCTGCGCCGCTGGGCGGACGAGGGGCGGGTGCCGGCGTTCACCACACCCGGCGGCCACCGCCGATTTGAGCGCAAGGCCCTCGAGCGGCTGATGGCGGCGCGCCGCACTGGCCCGGACCATGGGCTCGCATCGCTCGGCTCAAACGCAGAACGGCTCTCGGCGGCCTATCGGCGTCGGTACAGCGAGCAGCACGGGAGCGGGCCCGATCCGCGCACCCGGGTGCCCGCTTCGGACCGCGATTCGTTCCGGGAGCTCGGCCGCCAGCTGGTGGACGCACTCGTTCGTCACCTCGACGAGACGGGGCAGGCGCGCGCGATCGCCGAGCGCGAGGCGATCGACCTCGCCGCGCACATCGGCGAGCGTCTTGGCCTCTACGGCGTGCCGCTCGCCGACGCCGTCTCGATGTTCATCTCGGCGCGCCGCCCGTTCCTCGCAGAGCTCAGCGTCGTGGCACGACGGCGGGGCGTGGACGCTGTGCGGATCGGCGAGATGTTCGACGCGTCAACCTGGCTGCTTGATCGGCTGCTGCTCGCCTTCGTCGCAGGCCACGAGGTTGTCGCCCGGGAGTCGGCCGCATCCCGTCGCCGGACGCCCGCGGCACTCACGCCTGAGCCAGCCACGGGGCCGGGCGCCGCCCGGACTGACGCCACCGCGCAGCAGCTGCGCACCGGCCCGACGACGCCGGCCCGGACGGACGCCACCGCGTCGCGGCTCCGCCCCGGCGCGGCCACGCCACCAGCCGGGACCGGGACCAGTGCTCAACCGCTACGCAGCCGCCCGGCCCGGCCGCCCCGCGATGGGGCCACAATTCACGCGGCGGGCGAATCGGCGCGGCCGGCCCGCTGGGGTGCCGGCACGATCCCAGGCAGCGACCAGCCGGGCGAACCAGCGGAACCGGCTGAACCAATGGACGACGAGCGGAGCGCAGAACGGTGAGCGTGGCAGTCCCGGGCCTGACGGCGATCCTCGCCGCCGTCTTCACGGTCCTCCTGGTGGACCAGTGGCGCGACCGGCGCCACGGGTTCCAGTTGGCCTGGGCGGTCGGGACGCTGTGCTACACGCTGGGCTCAGGCGCCGAGGCGTTGGCCGCCGCCAACGGCTGGAGCGAGCCGCTGTACCGGACCTGGTACCTCGCCGGGGGCCTGCTCACCGCTGGCTGGCTCGGCCTGGGGACCGGGTTCCTCCTCGCGCGCACCCGCTTCGGCTACGCCTACGGCGCCCTGCTGCTGTTCGCGGGCTTCATCTCCCTGGTGAGCGCCATCAGCCCGAAGAACGCCGGCGCAGGCCCGCTCCCGTTCGTGTACGCCGTGGGCACCCTCGGGACGAGCGTCGGCGTCTTCGCGATGGCGTACTTTGCCAGCGACCGCTGGTCACGGCTCGTGGCCGCCTTTGTCGTCGTGCTCTCCCTGGCGGCGATCGCGATCACCATGGCGATGCCGGCGCTGCCCGCCCCGGGGTACCTCCTCAATGCCGCGGGTCAGCCCGTCGGCGACGCGATGCCGCCGTACCTGCGCCTGATCGCGCCCGTGATGAACATCTCCGGCGGCGGGGCGCTGATGCTCGGCGCGGTCTTCTCGGCCTATGTGTTCATGCCCAAGCGCCGCGTCCTGCCGTATTCCCTCGACCCCACGCAGCCGGGCGACCAGTTCCTGTTCAACTTGCTGATCGCGGTGCCGGCGATCACGGTCAACCTCGTCGCATCGCTGCCCGGTGCCGTGCGCGAATTCCTCGCCGGCCGCCTCCACTCGCGAGTGCCGGCCACGCTGCTCATCGCCGCCGGCGCCCTCGTGCCGCTCGTGACCGACTCTCTCAGCGTCGCCGGCTCCACGGGGATCCTCGCCCTCGGCAAGCTCGTGGGCATCGTCCTCCTGTTCGCGGGGTTCCTGTTCTCCACCGAGGTCTTCCGCGAGGTTCGGATCCCGTTCACCTCGTTCCGCCTGGCCACCTCGAGTCGCGAGCGGGCCCACCGCCGCGACGCCGTCGCCAGCGCTGCGGCGGGCCAGCCGGGCGCCGATCAAGCTGCCGGGGCGACCCCCGCGGTCAAGCCCGCGGCGTCCGACCCGCGGTAGCTGGGCGGCGGCACGTCTCTGCCGCCCGGCGCGCGTATCCTGACGGCGATGAGCACCAGCGAGACACGGCGATGAGCGGCGACCCGGCCGAGGGCTCGGGGCCCGAGGGCTCGGCCGGCCGCATCAAGGTCCTGATCGTGGACGACCACACCGTCGTCCGGCGCGGTCTGCGCGGCTTCTTCGACCTGCTCGACGACATCGAGGTCGTGGGCGAGGCCGAGGACGGCCGCCGGGCTGTGGCGCTGGTCGACGAGGTCCAGCCCGACGTCGTGCTCATGGACATCGTGATGCCGGTGATGGACGGGATCGCGGCGATCGGCGAGATCAAGGCGCGCCACCCCGACGTTGAGATCGTGGCGCTCACCAGCTTCATCGAGGAGGACCGCGTCACCGCGGCCCTCGAAGCGGGGGCGACCGGGTACCTGCTCAAGGACGCCGAAGCCGACGACGTGGCCATCGCGATCCGACGCGCGCAGGCCGGCGAGGTGCACCTCGACCCGCAGGTTGCGCGGCTGCTCGCCCGGCGCGTGCGCAACCCGCACCCCGAGCACGAGCCGCTCACAGAGCGCGAGCGCGAGGTCCTCCGACTGGTTGCCCGCGGCCACTCGAACAAGGAGATCGCCGCCCTGCTCGACATCACCGAGCGGACGGCCCGGACCCACGTGTCGAACATCCTGGGCAAGCTGGACCTGGCAAGCCGAACCCAGGCCGCGCTGTGGGCGATCGAACACAAGGCGGTCTGAGCTTGGAGACGGTCGAGGCGCGACAGACGAGTGCCGGCGGGGGTGGGACGGCCTGGACCGCGGTCGGACCCCGCGACGCGCCAGCCATCGTGTTCATCCACGGCACCCGCCTGAGCCGCTCCCAGTGGTCCGCGCAGATGCGTCTGCTCTCGACCCGCTACCGGTGCATTGCCGTGGACCTGCCGGGTCACGGCGTCCTCGCCGGGCAGCCGTTCACGCGCGATGCGGCCGCCGACGGCGTGGCGTCGGCCATCGCGGCAGAGGCCGCCGACGGGCGCGCGGTTGTCGTGGGCCTCTCGCTGGGCGGGTACGTGGCGATCGACACCGCTGACCGGCACCCCGAGCGCGTGGCCGGACTGGTCCTGTCGGGCTGCTCCGCAGAGCCGGCGGGGCCGGGCGCGCTGCCGTTCCTGATCCTGGCCTGGGTCCTGGAGCACGCGCCCGCCGGTGCCCTCGACGCCGTCAACCGCTGGTACTTCCGCCTCCGCTACCCGGCCCGCCTGGCGGAGCCCATCGTCGAGGGCGGCTTCTGGTCCGCCGGCGGCGCGCAAGCGCTGCGGGCGCTCCTCGCAGGCCGGTTCCTCGATCGGGCGGCCTGGCTGTGGACCCCGGTCCTGGTGGTGAACGGGGCGCTGGACCCCGTGTTCGGTCCGGGCGGCGACACCCTCGCGTCCGCCTGTCGCTCGGGTCGCCACGCGGTGGTCCGGCGCGCGATGCACCTGGTCCCTCTCGACCGGCCGCGGACCTTCAGCCGGGTCGTGGCCCGCTTCGTGGACGAGGTGGCCCGGGCCGGCTGACCTGGCGACGAGCGGCGACGCGACCGCACCGTTCGGGGGTCGGCGGGGGAGCGGCCCGGGGTCACGGGTATACTGGGCCGGACCATTGCCCGGAGGATGAATGCGCGTCCGCAAAGCCGTGTTTCCCGCGGCCGGCTGGGGAACCCGCTTCCTGCCGGCGACCAAGGCGCAGCCCAAAGAGATGCTGCCACTGGTCGACAAGCCCGTGATCCAGTACGCCGTCGAGGAAGCGGTCGCCGCCGGCATCGAGCAGGTGATCATCGTCACCTCCAGCCAGAAGCGGGCGATCGAGGACCACTTCGACCTCAACTTCGAGCTCGAGCACCTGCTCGAGGAGAAGGGCGAGATCGAGAAGCTGCGCCAGGTCCGACACATCACGGACCTCGCCCAGGTCGCTTACATCCGCCAGAAGGAGCAGCTGGGCCTCGGGCATGCCGTGCTGATGGCGAAGGACCTCATCGGCCACGAGCCGTTCGCGGTGATCCTGCCTGACGACGTGGTCGTCGCGGACCGCCCGTGCATCGGCCAGCTGATCCACGCGTACCACCAGAACCACGGCTCGGTGGTCGCGGTCATGGAGGTCTCGGACGAGGAGACCAGCCGCTACGGCGTGATCGGCGGCGAGCAGGTGGGCGGCGGCTCCGATGGCGACCGCACGTACCAGGTGACGCAGCTCGTGGAGAAGCCCGCGCCCGGCACCGCGCCGTCCAACCTCGCCGTGATCGGCCGCTACGTGCTCACCCCCAAGATCTTCGACAAGCTCGAGCAGACGCAGCGCGGGACGGGCGGCGAGATCCAGCTGACGGACGCCATCCACGCGCTGATGGACGAGCAGAGCGTCTTCGGCTATGCCTTCGAGGGGCGGCGCTTCGATGCCGGCACCACGATGGGCTGGCTCCAGGCGTCTGTGGAGTTGGCACTCGCACGGCCCGAGTTCGGCACCGAGTTCCGCTCCTTCCTGCGCTCGCTCGACATCTGACCGGCACGCTCAAGGCCCGGGTCACATCAGGAGACCGTCACACGTGACCGAGATCGGCAGCATCCTCGGCGGCCGCTACCGCCTCCTGGAGCTCTTGGGCCAGGGCGGCATGGCCACGATCTACCGCGCCCGCGACGCCCAGCTGGAGCGCGACGTGGCGGTGAAGCTGCTGCGCCCGGAGTTCGGCCAGGACCCGGACTTCCTCGCCCGGTTCCGGGACGAGGCGCGCGCCGCCGCATCGCTCAGCCACCCGAACATCGTGGCCGTGTTCGACTTCGGCGAGGACGCCGCGGGCGAGCAGTTCATCGTCATGGAGCTCGTCGACGGTCAGGACCTCGCATCGATCCTGCGCGAGAACGGTCCGCTCGCGCCGCGCCAGGCCGCTCGAATTGCCGCTGACGTGGCGAAGGCGCTGCACGCCGCGCACACCCGGGGGATCGTCCACCGGGACGTGAAGCCGTCGAACATTCTGATCAGCCGCGACGGGCGCGTGAAGGTGGCCGACTTCGGCATCGCCCGGGCGCTCGACGACGCGCAGGTGACGCTGCCCGGCGTGACGATGGGCTCCGTCCACTACTTCGCCCCGGAGCAGGCGCGCGGCGAGCCCGCGACCGGGGCCTCGGACGTCTATGCGCTGGGCATCGTGCTGTTCGAGATGCTCACGGGGCACCGGCCGTTCTCCGGCGACGGGGCAGCCGCCGTTGCGCTGGCGCGCCTCACGACAACCCCGCCCCGCCCGTCGGCCCTGCGCGCGTCCGTGCCGCCGGCCCTCGACAGCATCGTGCTGCGGGCGATGGCGCTCAACGCCGTGGACCGCTACTCGTCAGCCGCCTCCATGGCTGGGGCCCTGGACGGGTTCCTCGCCGACGGCGGGGCGAGTCCATCGGCCGGGGCTGCCGCAGTCGGGGCCGCCACAATGGCCACGGCCGCGGCCCGCCCGGTCGTCAACTACCCGCCCGACGCGTACGCGCGCACCGCAACGCCCGCCCCGGTCTCGATGCGCAGCACGCCACCGCCTCCTCCCGGGTCCGGGTCGCCCGCAACTGCTTCGACGCCCGTCGTCCGCTACGACGAGCCCGAGGACGAGAGCAGTGGGCCGTGGGCGTGGATCGCCGGCCTGCTGGGGATCGGCATTCTGATCCTGGTGGCCATCCTCATGTTCAAGGTGATCTCCGGTGGCACCGTCGCCTCCACGTCGTCGCCCAGCCCGAGCGCGTCCGGTGCCACCGTCAAGGTCCCCAACTTCGTCAACATGCTGTACGCGGATGCTGCCTCGCAAGCCGCGGCACAGGGGCTGGCGACCGTCCGCTCGGCCACTCAGCCCTCCACGAGCGCCCCGGCCGACACCGTCCTCGCGCAGGACCCGCCGGCGGGCCAGAGCGTGCCCGCGGGCACGAAGATCAACTTGACGGTCGCCGTCGGGCCGTCAGCCGTGCCGGTCCCGGACCTGCGCAACCTGACGCTCGGCGATGCCGCCAACGCCCTGGCCGCGGCGGGCCTGAAGCTGGGCGCCAGCACCGAGGCGTACGACCCGACCGTGCCGGCAGGCTCGATCATCTCGCAGGATCCGGGCCCTGGCGTCCAGCTGGCGCCTGGCTTCGCGGTCGACTACACGATCTCCAAGGGGCCCGAGCCCACGCCCTCGCCAACGCCGGTGCCCACGCCGACCCCCGCGCCCACGCCCAGCCCAACCCCCGTCCCGACGCCGACGCCCACCCCGGTGCCCACCCCCGTCCCGACGGTGACGCCCACCCAGGAGCCCACGCCCGCCCCGACCCCGACCCCGACACCGCTGCCGTCCTAGCCTCCCCGCCCATCCATCGGCCGGCAAGAGGCGCCCGCGCACGCTGTCAGGTGGGCGCGGCGGCCTGCGGGGAGCGCAGCAGGGGCCCCAGGCGCTCAGGCGTCCGGGTCACCCCACAGGGACCATCGTGTCGCCGACGCGCCGCCGGCCGGCGGGGCAGGGTCGCCCGCGCGGCGCTCTCCGCCGGGCGCCGAACGGAGCTCGTCGACGAGAACGAAGGTTCTGTGCGGCCGATCGCCGGGATCCCCCCGCCCTCTCGGTGTCACGCCGGCAGGCTCGCGCACGGACGGTCCGGAGTCGTCGGGGCGCGCGGCCTCCCAGCAGGGGCGCACCTCGGTGCCGCGGAGCGCGAGCCGACGTGGATTGAGCCCGCACAACCCGAATCCGCCCGCGACGGCCCGCCGGTAGTGGCGGCAGGCGCCGCACGTGGTGGTGGAGCGGCCGCACAGCCAGCAGCGTGAGCTCTCCGGCTGCGGGGTGGCGCAATGGGGGCAACGCCAGAGCGGCATGCGAGGATCGTAGCTGCGCCGCGCGCGGATGTCGATAGGCGTTGTTGAACTTCCGAACGGGGGTTCGGATGGCGCGCCGCGTGCGCCGCATCAAGCGCGATGGCGGCTTCCGCCGCGTCAGCCTCGGTGGCGTCTACTGGACGGTGAGCGCGGCGTGGTCCGTGGTCGTCTGGTTGCCATTCGGCATCGTGATCAGGACGTCGGCGACGCCGGCCCCGGCCATCGCGCCCTTGGGGATCGTGGTCGAGAACGTGGCCTTGCCGCTCGCGTCGGTGGTGAGCACCGGCGAGACGAGCGCCGGGATACCGGGCACGCTGACGGTGAACAGCGCTGTCGCTCCCGCCACGGGCTTCCCGTCTGCGCCGACCACCACGGCGCTGAACGTCACGTTCGTGGGCAGCTTCTTGAGGCTGAACGTGTAGACCGTGCTGGTCAGGTTCACTCCCAGCGTGCCGGATCCACGCGTCACCGTGATCGTCGCCGCGTTGCCGTTGCTCGCGGGATCGGTGACCGAGATCGTCAGGTTGTTGGGGCCGGCGGCGATCGTGATCGAGGCCGAGAACACGCCCGCGTCATCGGCCGTGGCCTTCACGATGGCGTTGTTGGCGTCGTCCTGGATCTGGACCGAGCTCAGCGGCTCGGTGGTGCCCTTGACGGTGACCGACGTCCCCTTGACCGAGGCGCCGTTCTTGGGGGACGAGATCGTGATCTTGGGCTTGGACACGTCGAGGGTCACGGTCACGGCCTTCGAGGGGTCGCTCTCGCCACCGTTGGGGCCCGCGATCGTGGCGGTGAAGGTGTTGAGGCCTTTGGCCAGGGTCAGGGTGGAGAACACGAGCGTGGACGTCCCCTTGACCGGCGCCTCGGCGATGACGGCAGGCTGGGCGTTGGGGAGCGTGACGTAGAGGCGGCAGGAGTAGCCGTCGAGCCCGACGACCGCCGCCGGGAGGAGCACGGTCAGGTCCGCGCTGGCGACGTTGGTGGTGGGCTGGTCGGGCGCCTCGATCACCGGTGCGTCGCTCACGAGGCCGCTGCCGCTGGGCAAGGGCGAGTCGGTGATGTGGGTCATCGACCCCACCATCCCGCCGAAGCTCTGGACGAGCGACGACACCGTCGGCCCGATGATTCCGAGGCCGATCATGAGGCAGATCCACGCCAGGACCAGGATCCCGCCGGCCATTCCGAGCTTGACCGGAAGCGGCAGCCCGCGACGCCGATTGAGATCTCGATGACGCGAGAGGCGGGTGGGTGATGGCGACGCAGGGCGCACTCGGCCGCGCGCCGGGCCGGGGGACGAGGGTCGGGGGCGAACCTGCGAGGGCCGGCCCCCACGCCGGGCTTCCATCGAGGCTGATTGTCGCATGAAGTGGCACGTGCAGGCCCGAGCCTCGGTGCGCCCGCCTCCTGCCCGATCGCCGGTGGTACGCTGCGAGCTGCGCAGGGCACTGGGGCGAGCGAGCTCGCGCAAGGATGAGGGACAGGGTTGGAGGCACGAGACCGGCGGCCGATGCGGCCGGCGCCAGGCGATCGTGGCGCGTGGAGCCACGGACCGATCGCCCGTGTGCGCCCGCGCCCTGCGCCCGCGACCGCTTCGGACACCTTCTCTGCCGCCCCCCTGCCCGAGCCCGCGCAGCCGCCGTTTGCCCGCCGCCCGCCGCTGCCGCTGCCGCCCCGGAGCTTCGTCCGCCTGCCCGGCGGTCGCCCGTTTGCGCCGCTCGCCCGGCCCACGACTGCCGCCGCGCTGGTGCCACCCCCGGAGGGGATGCGGGCCACCCTGCCGCCGGCCCGCAATGGCTTCGGCCTGCCCAGCCTCCGACGGAATGTCTGCCCGCACTTCTACATGACGGGGTCCCGCGGCGCCATCCCGATCCAGGCCCCGCACCTGCTCAAGGGCCTGCTGCGACAGCCCACGAACATCTCGCGCTGCCAGCTGCGCGGCGGCGTCCACCTCGACGAGGGCTACGTCAACGACGTGTGCCTCACGCCCAGGTTCAACCAGTGCGTCTTCTACGAGGACGAGCTGACCCGGGAGTGAGCACAGGCGACCTCACCTACGCGGAGGCCCTCGCCGCCCTCCAGGCGCGGGGCCGCTTCGGGATCCGGCTTGGCCTGGGCCGCGTCCGCGCGCTGCTCCACGCCATCGGCGATCCGCAGGTCGGGGTGCGCGGCGCCCTGGTGGCGGGCACGAACGGGAAGGGCAGCGTCATCGCGCTCGCGGGCTCTGCCCTCCGTGCGGCTGGCTACCGCGTCGGCGAGACGCCCAAGCCGCACCTCGTGACGTACAGGGAACGGATCGTGGTGGACGCTCGGCCCATCTCCGCCGACGACTTCACCCGGCTGGTGGGCTCGATCCTCCCCGTCGCGGACTCCGCCACGCATGGCATGGGGCCGGCGACCGAGTTCGAGCTGGTGACCGCGGCGATATTCCGCCACTTCGCGGTCAGTCGCCTGGACCTCGCGCTGGTCGAGGTGGGGCTGGGCGGCAGGCTCGACGCGACGAACGCCTGGGACGGCGGCGTGGCCGTGCTCACCAACGTGGCCCTCGACCACACCGAGTACCTTGGGCCGACGATCGGCGCCATCGCCCGAGAGAAGGTCCAGATCGTCAAGCGAGGCGACGTCGCGGTCACGGGTGCAGACGGCGAGGCGCTCACGATCCTCCGGCGCCGGTGCGCCCGCCTCGGTGTCCCGCTGACGGTCGCCCCGCCGGCGCCCGTGCTGGGGTGGACCAGGGACACCCTCACCGTCGACCTGCCGCGCCTCGGCGCCACGGAGATCGGGCTGCGAGGCCGTCACCAGGCGGCGAACGCCTCGGTCGCAGACGCCCTGCTGGACGCCCTTCACACGGCCGGGATCGCGACGGTCCCTGACGAGGCGCGGTTGCGCGGGTACCGCGATGCGCGCTGGCCCGGCCGCCTGGAACTGGTGCACGTGCCGGACCTGCGCGGCGGGACCCGAGAGGTGCTGCTCGACGGGGCGCACAACCCCGCGGGAGCGGCCGCACTCGCGGCTGCGCTGGACGACCTGCGGCCGCTCCTGGCCGGCGGGAGCGAGACGCCCCCTGCGCCGCTGGTGCTCGTCTGGGCCGCCATGGCCGACAAGGACGTGGCGGGCACGATTGCGGCGGCGGCCCGGTCAGCCGCGCTCCGCGGGGCAACGGTGCTCTGCACCGCGCCGGCCCTGGCGCGGGCCCTCGCGCCCGACGCCCTCGCCGCCGCGTGGTCGCGCGCGGGCGTGCAGGGACTGGCCGTGCGCACCGCACCCAGCCCCGAGGCAGCGCTGGACGCGGCGCTGGCGGCGCCCGGGGGCACGGTGGTGGTGGCGGGCTCGCTGTACCTCGTTGGGCTCGTGCGCTCGCGGCTCGTGGACGAGCCGTTCCTCCGGGATCCGGTGGCGGCGTGACCCGCGACCGCCCGTCGGGGCCCGACGACCGCGACCTCCCCGTGGATGGGAGCGTCGTCGAGGCGCGCCCCGATCTTGGCGGCGGCGCCGCGACCCCCTCCTTCGCGCTCCCGCCGGACGCGTCGCCCGGCCTGCCCGCAGCCCCTGCGGCGCTCGTGATCGGGCCCCGGACCTTCGCCTGGGGCCAGCGCACGTACGTCATGGGGATCCTCAACGTGACGGAGGACTCGTTCTCGGGCGACGGATTGCTGGCAGCGTCCGATCCGATGGAGGCGGCGGTGCGCCAGGCGCGCCAGATGGCCGCGGACGGGGCCGACATCCTCGACATCGGCGGGGCCTCGTCGCGACCGGGCCATGCGCCGATGCCCCTCGAGGAGGAGCTTGCGCGGGTCCTCCCGGTGATCCGCGCGGTCGCCGCCGCGCTCCCGGACATGCCGATCTCGGTCGACACCACGAGCCCGGGGGTGGCTGCGGCAGCCGTTGACGCCGGCGCCGACCTGCTCAACGACGTGTGGGGCGTGGCCGACGACCCGGCGATGGCCCGCGTGGCCGCCGACCGTGCGGTCCCGATCGTTCTGATGCACAACCGCAGCGAGGCGCGCTACCGCAACCTGCTGCCGGAGGTGGTGGCGGACCTGTGGCGGGCGGTGGAGCGCGCGGTCGACGCCGGCGTGCCGTGGGATCGGCTGATCGTCGACCCCGGCTTCGGCTTCGGCAAGACGCCCGACCACAACCTCGCGCTGCTGGCGGGTCTCGGGTCGCTCCGCGTGCTGGGCCGGCCCGTCCTGCTGGGCACGTCGCGCAAGTCCACGCTGGGCAAGCTCCTCGACCTGCCGGCCGACCAGCGCGTCGAGGCGACTGCCGCCACGAGCGTCCTCGGCATCGCCGCCGGGGCGGTCGACATCATCCGGGTCCACGACGTCCGGCAGAACGTCCGGGCCGCCCGCACCGCCGACGCGGTGGTGCGCGGCTGGAGACCGGCCGGCTGGGGGGAGGCAACCCGGTGAGCGATCGGATCTTGATCGAGGGAATGGTCTTCGAGGGCACGCACGGCGTCTACCCCGAGGAGCAGGTGACGCCGCAGCCGTTCGAGGTGGACGTGGAGCTGGCGCTCAACCTCCAGCCGGCGGGCATGTCGGACGACCTCGCGCTCACCGTGGACTACGCGCGCGTCTTCGACGTCTGCCGCCAGATCGTCGAGTCCACGCGGTTCAACCTGGTCGAGGCGCTTGCGGAGGCGATCGCCGAGGAGCTGCTGACGGGCTTTCGGGCTGTCGACTCGGTCACGGTCCGCATCCGCAAGCCGAAGGTCGAGCTGGGCGGGACGTTCCGCAGCGTCGGCGTCGAGATCCGTCGCCGCCACCGTTCGGCCTGACGCCAGGGGAGCGGCTCCGCGAGTCGCGGCCCGCCGCCCGTTCGCCTCCGCCGCACGCCAGGCCGCTGCGCGTGGGCGCGCGAACTGCTCGACGAGCGGTCGGTGTGGACCCCGGCGCAGGCCCGGGCGGGAGTTACTGCACCGTGTCCGGCCGGACGCCGAGGGTCAGCGGGATGGTCAGCGTCTGGCCACCGCGGATGACGGTCAGCTGGATCACGTCATTCGGGGCGAACTGGACGAGCAGCAGGTTGAGCGGGTGCTCCTGGTCGACCGCGATCCCGTTGATGGCCGTGACGATGTCGAGGTCCTTGAGCCCCGCCGCGGCCGCCGGGCTGTTGGGCAGGATCGCTGAGCCGCCGCTGGTGTTCTGGTTGATGACCAGCGCCCCGCTGTCAACCGGCAGCTTCTCGTCGTCCTTGACCTTCTGGTCGATGGCCACGAAGTAGACGCCGATCCAGGGCCGCTCGAGCTTCTCGCCCTTCACGGCCTGCTGCATGATGGGCTTGGCGATGTCGATCGGGATGGCGAACCCGATCCCGTTGGAGCCGTCGGCGATGGCGGTGTTGATGCCCACGACGTCTCCGTTGGCATCTGCGAGCGGGCCACCCGAGTTGCCGGGGTTGATCGCCGCGTCGGTCTGGATGAGGTTGGTGATGGTCGTGCCGTCGGTGGTGACGATCTGCCGGCCCTTGCCCGACACGATGCCGCTTGTCACCGAGAACGAGTACGTCCCGAGCGGGCTGCCCACGGCGACCACGAGCTGGCCCACCTTGAGCCCGTCGGAGCTGCCGAGGGTGGCGGCGGGGAGGCCCGTGGCATTCACCTTGACGATGGCCAGGTCGGTCAGCGTGTCCACGCCGTACACCGTGCCGGCGAAGGTCCGGCCATCCTTCAGCTCGACCGTGAGCGTGTCGGCGCCGGTGACCACATGGTGGTTGGTGAGGATCCAGCCGCTCGCGTCGTAGATGATCCCGGAGCCGATCCCCTCGCCCTGGTTGCCGCTGAATGGGTCGCTCGAGGTCGCCTCGGTGGTGATCTTGACCACCGACGGGCTCACCTTCGCCGACGAGGTGATCACCGCTGTCGAATCGTCGGTCGGACCGGTTGCCGACCCGGCGGGCGCCTGGGTGCCCGCCGGGAGGCCGGCGGAGACGGCGGAGGGCGCGGGCGGGTTGAAGGCGCCGGAGGCGTTCAGGGCGAGGGCCGTCCCCGACGACGCCAGAACCGCTGAGAGCAGCGCGACGGCAGCCACGGTGCCCACGCCCGGCCCCGAGCGGCGGACAGCGGCGGCCTGCGCCGGCGCGGCCCACGAGGGTGCAGCGGGCGAGGCGGGCCCTTCGCTGCTGGCGGCGTCCCAGGACGTGGTCGTCGATGACGCCGGTGCGCTCCACCGCGCGCCGCGTTCGGGCTCCGACCAGGCGGGGATCGGGCCAGCCGGCGTGTGCGACGGCGAGGCGGGGCCGGACGCTGGCGCGGAGGCGCCCCAAGCCGGCCGGCCGGCGGCGTCGGGCGACTGTGGGCTCTGCTGGCCCCAGCCGGCACCTGTGGGCCGCGATCCGCTCGCCGCCCACGCCCAGCGGGTGTCGGGGCGGGGGTCGGGGGTGGGTGCGAAGCGCGGCACCTCGACCTGCTGCGTGTCGTCGAGCGGATCCGCGCCGCCGTTCGGTGGGGACGGCGGCCAGCGGTTGGGGTCCTGGGTCATCGCGCGATGGTCTTCCGTCCTGGTCGGGGCGGGCCTGGGAGCGCCGCCATGCTGGCCTCATACGGTGCCCGACGCTCATTCAGGCGCGTGGTGCACCGGGTGAAGAATCATCCACCTTCCGCTGAGATTCTGCTGTTGGCGGCGCCGGCCGCCCGACGGGTGCGTTGGGATCCCGCGGCAGCGTCACCACGAACCGCGACCCGTGCCCCACCCGGCTCTCCACCTCGATCGTCCCGTGGTGCATGTCCACGATCGACTTCACGATCGAGAGGCCGAGTCCCGAGCCCGTCCCGCGCGCCTCGTTCGCCTGGGAGCCGCGGTAGAAGCGCTCGAAGATGTGCGGGAGCTCGGCCGGGTGGATCCCCACGCCCGTGTCGACCACCTCGATCCGGGCCCCGCCGTCAGCCTCGCGCGTCGCCGCGACGTGGACCTCGCCGGCGCGACCCGTGAACTTGAGCGCGTTGCCCACCAGATTGCCCACCACCTGCCCGAGGCGCGGCGCGTCGTGGCTGATGCGCAGCGGGCGGTCTGGGAGCTGGGCACTGAGTGTGATTCCCCGGCGCTCCGCCGTCGCGCGATGTTGTTCCACGGCGGACTCGATCGTGCCGCGGACGTCGTCGGGCCGCAGGTCCAGCAGCACAAGGCCCGAGTCGAGCTTGGAGAGGTCCAGCAGGTTCTGGGCAAGCCAGTCGAGCCGGTCGAGCTGGGCTGCCGAGGACTCGAGGAACTCCGTTCGTGCCGCCAAGTCCCTGCCTGCCGGGCCCTGGAGCAGCTGGATGAACGTGTGCATCGCCGCGATGGGCGTGCGGAGCTCGTGCGACACGTCGGCCAGGAAGTCGCGACTGCGATCGCGGTCGCCTCGGATGATCTCGACGCTCTCCTGGAGCCGCGTCGCCATGGTGTTGAACTGCTCGGTCAGCGCCTGGAGCTCCTCGGTGCCCGACTCGGCCTCCATGGTGACCCGGGCCGACAGGTCGCCTTCTGCCACCCGCCGCGACGCCTCCGTCAGGCGGACCACGGGCGTGGCGAACCGGTGCGCCACGAACGACGCCACCAGCACGGCGACGAAGACCGCCACGAGCGCCATGACCAGCAGGAGGCCGGTGATTGCGCCCAGCGTCGAGGCCCGGCTCGTATTCGGGTTCGACAGGGTGACCTCGAGGCCCCAGGGCTGGACCGGGTGCGACTCCGCCACCGACGACGTGGCGGGCGCGATCGCCGGGTCCGGATCCTGCCCGTGGGGCAGGGTCGCGTTCCACTTGACGGGGTAGGACAGGCCCGGCTGGGGATCGGTCTCCCACTTGCCGTCAGTCTCCTGGTGCGCGGTGCCGAACACGACGACCATGTCGGCCTGGGCCACCTCGCCCGAGATGATCTGGAGGAGGCGTCCCTGGGTCATCAGCGCGACCACCTTGGGATTGAGCGCCACGGTGCCGTTCACGTTGGCCACGACCGCCTCGGAGCCGACGTCCGAGGTGATGAACTGCACCAGCACCGTGGCCGTGGCCTGGGCGTGGACTCGAAGCGCCTGCTCCTCCTGCTGGCGGAAGAAGTCGTCGAGCCGGTTGATGATCACCGGCGTCGTCAGGCCGAGCGTGACCGCGACGACGGCGACGAACGCGATGGTCAGGCGGCTCTGGAAGGAGCGCGGGACCGAGGGCCTGGGCGCCCGGACCTCCCAGCGCCGCGGTTCGGCCCCAGGCCGGTCACCGGTCGCCGCGCCCCGAGCGTCCTCGTCGGGGTTGGCGTCGGAGCTGCCGGACGAGCGGCGCCCGGCCACCCTAACGCTCGGCGAACTGGTAGCCGGCGCCGCGGACCGTCAGCACGAAGCGCGGCAGTGACGGGTCGTCCTCGATCTTCTCGCGCAGGTGGCTGACGTGGACATTGATCGTCTTCTCGTCCTGGTCGAGCGCCTCGTAATCCCGCAGGAGCTCCAGCAGCTCGCGGCGGCTGAACACGCGGCCCGGCCGGCTGGCGAGGTGGCGCAGGATCTCGAACTCGGTCGCCGTGAGCGCGACCCGCCGGTTGCCCCGCTGGACGCGCCGCCGCTCGAGGTCGATGACGAGGTCGTCGTGGCGGATGACCCGGCCGCCGGCGGCATTCGCGAGGTCCCCGTAGGCGCGGCGCAGCAGCGCCCGGATCCGGCTCATCAGCTCGCGCAGCGCAAACGGCTTGGTCACGTAGTCGTCCGCGCCCAGCTCCAGGCCGACCACCTTGTCGAACTCGTCGCCGCGGGCGGTCAGGAACAGCACGGGCGCCTTCGAGCCGCCGGCGCGCAGCCGCCGCAGGACCTCGAAGCCGTCCATGCCAGGCAGGCGCACGTCGAGCACGATGAGGTCGGGCGCCTGGGTGGTGGCGAAGTCCAGGCCCTCCTCGCCGGAGCGGGCGACCGTCACCTCGTACCCCTCCTGCTGGAGGGCGTACTGGATCCCCCGCGCAACGGCGAACTCGTCTTCGACGATCAGGATGGAGGAGGCCACGGCCGCGATGCTACACCGGCATGACGGCGGCGCGCCGCCGTTTGGCGAGCCATCGACCGTTCGCTGGCGGGCGCGGGTGGACCGCGGGTGCTAGGCTCGGTCACAAGGGGGATTGACGGGTGCGCCCGTCTCCCCGGCGATCTGCGGACCCGATGCTGTCGGGCTCGCCAGCGAGGAGGACCAGACCGTGTCCCAACGACCCCGCCTCGAGGCGACATCCCGCGACGAATCCGGCAAGAGCGCCGCCGCCAGGCTCCGCCGGACGGGCCGGCTCCCCGCCGTGCTGTTCGGACACGGGATTGACAGCCAGTCCCTCTCCGTCGACGCCCATGAGCTCTCGCTCCTCCGCCGCCACGTGGGCGCGACCACCCTCGTGGACCTCTCGGTCGACGGGAGCAGCTCGTCTGCGGTGCTGATCCACGGCGTGCAGATCCACAAGGTGACGCACCAGCCCGTGCACGTGGACCTCTTCGCCGTCCAGATGACCGAGGAGCTCACCGCCGAGGTGCCGCTCGTGCCGCAGGGCGTGTCGCCGGCGAGCGAGGCGGGTGGCACCCTCGTGCACCCGGTGTCGTCCGTGAAGGTCCGCGCGCTGCCGGAGGCACTGCCCGAGTCGATCCACTACGACCTGGGCTCGCTCACCGACTATGAGCACGTGCTGACCGTGGCCGACCTCGTCGTGCCAGCGGGCGTGGTGATCCAGACCGATCCGTCCGAATTGATCGCCCGAGTCCTTGCACCGCGCGTCGAGGAGACGCCGATCGGTGCCGAGGCACCTGCCGAGGCGCCGGCCGAGGCTGCTGAGGCGCCCGCGAGCGAGGGCTGACCGCCAGCGGTCGCTGCGGCGGACCACGTTCCTGCCCTGCCGCGCCCGCGCGTCAGGAGTGTCGAAGGCCGCTCACGTAGACGATCGGGAGTTCGAGGCGCAGCGCGTCCGGCGGGAGCCCGCGAAGCCGCGCGAGCACGTCCGCGGTGAGGTGTTCGCGCGCGTCCGGCGCCAGCGACCCCACGAGGTCGCCGTCGTCGAAGCGGGTGACGAACGCCGCGTAGCCCTCGGGCGTGAACTGGTGCACGAGCTGGCCCGCCCTCGCCGTGACGCCTGACAGCCCGGCCGCCCGGAGCTGGGCTGCGGCCGCCTCGGGCGATGCGAGGTCGTCGTGGCCGCCCGGCGACTCACGCTCGACGCCCGCCGCCGCCAGTGCCTCGTCCCACGCCTGGTCTGCCGCGAACGGCAGGTCGCCCGCCAGCCAGCCCACGTAGGCCAGGCGCCCGCCCGGCCGCAGCACCCGCCGCATCTCGCGCAGCGCCCGCGGCCGCGAGGGCACGAGCTGCAGCACGAAGGCCGAGAGGGCGAGGTCGAACCTGCCGTCGGCGAACGGCAGGCGATCGGCCGGCGCCCGCGTCAGGCGCACCCGCCCGCCCGCCGCTCCCGCGGCCTCCACCGTCCTCGCCGCCACGGCCAGCATCCCGCTCGAGATGTCGGTCGCGTCCACCTCGGCGCCGGGCCAGCGGGTCGCCGCCTCGACCGCCATCACCGCCGTCCCGCACCCCACGTCCACGATCCGGCGCGGGCCCGAGGCGGCCGTCTCGGCGACCTCGTCGAGCAGCGCCAGGGTGGCGGCGCGGTGGACAGGCGCCCAATGGGCCGCATAGCCCTCGGCGATGCGGTCATAGCGGGTTTCCTGGCCTGTCATCGCGCCAATGGTGCCATGTCCTTATCGGGTCCTATGGCCCCCCGGGCCGTGGCTGCCAGCCGCTGGCCCCGCCACTGGCAGTGTTCATCCTCGTAGTGATGGCAAACACGGGCCGCGAGACGGCCGCGCTGGGTGCGACCCCGCCGCTCGAAAGGAGCCCAACATGAAGAAGATCCTCCTCGCCTATGACGGTGGCGAGCCGGCGCGGAGGGCGCTGGAACAGACCATCGAGCTCGCGAAGCTGTTCGATGCCGAGGTTGGCGTGATCAGCGTCGTGCCGGTGCACCCCGGCCGCGTCCCGATCGATCCCTGGGATGACCGGACGGTCCACGCGGAGGAGCTCCTCGAGGCCCGCAAGCTGCTCCGCGAGGCGGGGATCGAGGCGACCCTCATCGAGCCCGGCGGGGACCCCGCCAAGACCATCGAGCGCATCGCCGACGAGCGCGAGTTCGACACGATCATCCTGGGGTCGCGGGGCCTCGGGACGGTCGCGCGCGCCCTCCAGGGAAGCGTGTCCGAGCACGTCGCGGCCAATGCCCACGCAACGGTCGTCGTCGCCCGCTGATGCCGGCGCCGAAGCCGGTGCCCTGCCCCTCGCCACCGCCCCCGTTGCGCACGGGGGCGGCGGCATGTCCCCGCCCAACCCGGGAGCCGCCTCGATGACCCTCAATCCGTCAAGCGCGTCGCCCGTCGCGCGCACGTCGCGCCACGTCTTCGACTCCCTTCGGGCCGGCGTGGGTCCCATCCCCGTCGCCGAGCGCGGGCTGACGCTGCTGGCGGACCGTGTCCTCAACAAGGACGCGGCCTTCACCGAAGCCGAGCGTGATGCGCTTGGCCTGCGCGGGCTGCTGCCCCCGCGGGTGGTGGACATCGAGACGCAGGTCAAGCTCGAGCTGGAGCACGTCCGCCGCAAGGGCGACGACCTGGAGCGGTACATCGGGCTGGCCGCGCTCCAGGACCGCAACGAGACGCTGTTCCACCGCGTCCTGCTCGACCATCTCGAGGAGCTCCTGCCCATCGTGTACACGCCCGTCGTCGGGCGTGCGTGCCAGGAGTTCAGCCACCACTTCCGGCGGCCTCGCGGCGTCTGGATCACGCCTGATGACGTGGACCGCGTCCCCGAGATCCTGCGCAACGCCGTCCGCGACGAGGTCCGGCTGATCGTCGTGACCGACAACGAGCGGATCCTGGGCCTGGGCGACCAGGGCGCGGGAGGCATGGGGATCCCGGTGGGGAAGCTCGCGATCTACGCGGCGGCCGCGGGCCTCCACCCGGCGAACACCCTGCCTGTCTCGTTGGACGTGGGCACGGACCGCGCAGAGCTGCTCGCCGACCCGCTGTACGTGGGCTGGCGGCACCCGCGGCTGCGCGGCGCGGCCTACGACGAGGTGGTCGAGGCCTTCGTCGCGGGCGTCCGCGAGGTCCATCCGCGGGCGGTGCTCCAGTGGGAGGACTTCAAGCAGCACAACGCGATTCGCCTGCTTGAGCGCTACCGCCAGTGGGTCTGCTCCTTCAACGACGATATCCAGGGCACGGCCGCCATCTCCGTGGCGACGATGCTGTCGGCCCTGCGGGCCGGGGGCAAGACGCTCAGCGAGGCCCGGGTCGTGCTGGCGGGCGCCGGTGCGGCAGGAACCGGCATCGCCCGCCTGCTGCGGCTCGCGATGGTCGAGGAGGGGCTGACTCCCGAGGAGGCCCGCAGCCGCATGGCGGTCCTCGATTCACAGGGGCTGCTGGTCCAGGACCGGCCCGGCCTCGACGAGGACAAGATGGACGCGGCCCTGCCGCGCGATGTCGTGGCGGGACTGGGGCTCGACCCCGACGCCCCCCATGACCTGCTCGACGTGGTCACCGCTTTCCACCCGAACATCCTGCTCGGGACAACCGCCCACGGCGGCACCTTCACCGAGGCGGTCATCCGGGCGATGGCGGAGGCGACGGATCGACCCGTCATCCTGCCGATGTCGAACCCCACCGCGGCGACCGAGGCGCGACCGGCGGACATCATTGCGTGGACGAATGGCCGAGCCGTCGTGGCGACGGGGAGCCCGTTCCCGCCCGTCGAGTTCGCCGGGCGGTCCATCCGGATCCCGCAGGCCAACAACGCGTACGTGTTCCCGGGCATCGGGCTCGCCGCGATCGTCTCCGAGGCGCGGATCCTGCCCGAGTCGGCGTTCCTCGTGGCGGCCCGTCGCCTCGCGGACCTCGCCACCCCCGAGGCGCTCGCCCGCGGCGAGCTGTACCCGCCCATCGCTGACCTGCGCCACGTGGCGCGCGAGCTCGCGATCGCGGTGGTCGCGCACCTCGGCAGCCTGGGCGTGGGGCGGCGCTTCCAGGCCGACGCCATCCCGGCCGCGGTGAGCGCGGCGATGTGGCGACCTGGCTACATCCCGTACGAGGCCGGCTGAGCACCACAAACGCGGCACGCGAAGCGGCCGGGACCGAGCACGCGACGCGCTCGTCCCGGCCGCTCCGCGATTCAGGCGCGGGCGCTGATCAGGGCTGGGGCGGGGTGTCCGTGCCCGTCCAGCCGGGGATCGTGCCGCCCCCGCCGCCGGGCAGGACGGGCATCCGGGCGAATCGTCGGCCGATCTTCCAGACGGCGAACAGCACGACCAGCGTGACGACGAGCAACGGCAGCCACACGATCCCGAACCAGATCGCTCCGCTGACGATCTTCTGGCCAACGCTGATCATCGTGGCCGTGGCGCCATCGACGTCGGTCGCCGGGTCCCAGCCCTTGGCGGCCTCCTTGACCTGCGCCACCTCGAGCCCGAACGTCGTGACGAGCGTCCCGTACTGGACCTGGTTCACGAGCCGGGCATGCTGCGCGTCGAGCTCCTCGATCTGCCCGCGGACGTCGGTCAGCTGCTGCTGGACCTGGAGCAGGTCCGACACGTTGGCGGCGCCCTCGGCGATCTTCTGGAGGGCCGCCTCCGACGCGCGCAGGTTGGTCATGCGCGCCTCGAGGTCGACGATCTGGCCGCCGATCTCGGTGGCCTGCGTCTGCTCGGCGACCACCTTGCTGGCGACGCCGCGGATGGCGGTCACGGTGTCGTCCCACTTGGCGGCGGGGATCCGGTAGGTGATCGTCGCGGTGGGGTTGTCGGAGTTGTTGGACTCCTGCGAGGCGCCGATGAAGCCGCCGACGGCCGTCACGGCCGTCTTGGCCTGGGCAGCGGCCTGCGCAACGTCCGTGACCACGAGTTGGAGCGAGCCCGTATAGACGACCTGGAGGCTGGTGTCGATCGGGGTCTGGCCGCCGGCTTGCGAGCCGTTGGCGCTAGCGGCGCCTTGGGACGGGGCCGCCGAGGGCGCACCCTCGTACCGCTGATCGCCGGTGGACCCGCCCGCCGCCGGGACCGCACCACCAACGTTCGAGAGGACCGCGGACGAACTGCCGGCGCACGCCGCGAGGGCGACGACGGCAATGGCCATCAACGTGAAGCGGGAGAGGCTCCCCCGTCCGTGCAGACTGCGCATGGCTTCCCCTTCCTGTGCCGCCGTGTGGCGGCGCAGCGGGGACGCCGGACTCGGTCGGTTGGTTCCGCCTCGTCGCGTCACGGCAGCGTGGCCCACGGCGCCGTCGCCCGTCACCGCCCCGGGCGGGCACGCAGCGGGCGTGCCAGCGCGTCGTCCGCTCGGCGGGCCGCCTCGTGCCGCCGGGCGCACGGCGGGCGTGCCAGCGCGTCGTCCGCTCGGCGGGCCGCCTCGTGCCGCCGGGCGCACGGCGGGACCCGGCTGAACGCATGGGATGGGCCAGCCCGGCGCCCCGCCGGTCCGCAGGGCCGCCCTGCGGACCACGAAGCGCGGCGGTGCCGTGGCCCCCAAGCCAGCCGTTCGGGACCACTCGACGGGCGGGGTATCGTCGCGTCATGCGTCTGCCGTTCGAGCCCCCCGTCGAGCCCATGCTGGCCAAGGCCGCGTCTGCCCTCCCCGACGGGGACGGCTGGCTGTACGAGCCCAAGTGGGACGGGTTCCGCGCCCTCGTCTTTCGCGACGGCGAGGAGACGTACATCCAGAGCCGGGACCTCAAGCCCCTCGACCGCTACTTCCCCGAGCTCGCCGCGCCCCTCCGCGCGCAGCTCCCCGAGCGCTGCGTGCTCGATGGTGAGGTGGTGATCGCGCGGGGTGGGGCGCTCGACTTCGAGGCGCTGCTGCTGCGGATCCACCCGGCGGCCTCGCGGGTGCGCATGCTGGCGGCCGAGACGCCCGCGTCGTTCGTGGCGTGGGACGTGCTGGCGCTGGGCGACGAGGACCTGCGCGCGGTGCCGCAGGGAGAGCGCCGCACACGGCTCGAGGCGGTGCTCGGCTCCGCTGCGCCGCCCGTCCACCTCACGCCGGCCACGAGGGACCGCGGACTGGCCGGAGACTGGTTCAACCACTTCGAGGGCGCGGGCCTCGACGGCGTGGTCGCCAAGCGGCTCGACGGGACGTACCAGCCCGGCAAGCGGGCGATGATCAAGGTCAAGCACGAGCGCACGGCGGACTGCGTCGTCGCCGGGTTCCGGTGGCACAAGAATGGGCCGGGAACCCACGTGGGCTCGTTGCTGCTGGGCCTGTTCGACGACGCGGGGAAGCTCCACCACGTCGGCATCACCTCCTCGTTCACGTGGGAGCGGCGGGCGGCGCTGGTGGAGGAGCTGGCATCGTTGCGCGAGGGCGCGATCGAGGCGCACCCGTGGCGCGAGTGGGCCGAGTGGGCCAGCTTCGGGGAGGCCGACGCCTCGGGCCAGCGGATGCCGGGCGCCACGTCGCGGTGGAACCGCGGCAAGGACCTCTCGTGGGAGCCGCTCCGCTGCGAGCGCGTGGCCGAGGTCGCGTACGACCACCTTCAGGGCGACCGGTTCCGCCATGCCACGACGTTCCGTCGGTGGCGCCCGGACAAGACGCCCCAGGACTGCCGCTACGACCAGCTCGAGGAGACGGCCCCGTACGAGCTCGCGAGGATCTTCGGCGGCTAGGGGGGCACCGTCGGCGTTCCCGCTCCCGCTCCTGCTCCCGGCTACGCTGCGCATGTCGTGCAGATGGCCGTGCTGCGGCCGCTATGGAGGCATGGCTCACCCGGACGGCGGTCACGAGGTCCGGCGCACGCAAGATCGGCGATTCGGAAACCGCCAGATGACCGCCGTGCGGCCGCTGTCCGACGATCGTTCGGACAAGGGCCCCACGACGGTCATCTGCCTGCGTCGAGCGCCAGTTCGTCCCCAGATGGCCGTGGGGCGAGCATCTCGCGAGACACGGCGAGATAGCGGTCGCACGGCGGTCATTCGGGGATGTGCGGACACCGAAGTTGCAGCCGCCTCGCGACGCGCCGGCGGTTGTGGCGTCGACCGATGATGTCCGCGGTTTGCCAAATGGCCGCCGACCCCGGCGTGAGATACTCCCGCCCGTGGACCTCGACCTTCCCGGGGAGCACGCGCTCCTCCGCCAGACCGTCCGCGCGTATCTGGCCGACGAGGTCGCCCCGCTCGTTGACGCCCACGAGCGCGAGCGGCGCTTCCCGGTCGAGGTGGTGCGGCGCATCGGTGAGATGGGCTGGCTGGGCATCCCCGTTCCGGATCGCTGGGGCGGCGCTGGGATGGACACCCTCGCGTATGCCGTGGCCGTCGAGGAGATCGCCCGAGTCTGGGGCTCCCTCGCGCTCATCGTTGCCGCGCACACGTCGCTCGCCTGCGGCGGGCTCATGCTCGGCGGCACGGACGAGCAGCGCGACGCCTTCCTGACGCCGATGGCGAGCGGCCAGCGTGATCGGCGGGTACGGGCTGACCGAGCCGGGCGCGGGGTCGGACGCCAGCGGGACGAGGACGACGGCGCGCCGCGACGGCGACAGCTGGGTCATCGACGGCGCCAAGCGGTTCATCACGAACGCCGGCCAGGCGGGCACCTACGTCGTCGCGGCGCGGACCGGGACCTCGCCCGAGGGACGGGCGCAGGTGGGGGCGTTCGTCGTCCCGGCCGACACGCCGGGCTTCTCGGTCGGGCGCCTCGAGGAGAAGCTCGGCCTCCATGCCTCGGCCACCGGTGAGCTCCACTTCGACGGGGTGCGCATCCCCGAGGGCAACGTGCTGGGCGACCCGGCGGGCGGCTTCCGCCTGTTCCTCCGGATCCTCGACGGCGGGCGCATCTCGATCGGTGCCCTGGCGCTGGGCCTCGCGCAGGCGGCGCTGGACGCCGCGATCCCGTATGTCCGGGAGCGCAGGCAGTTCGGCCGACCCATCGGCAGCTTCGAGGCCGTGGCCTTCCGCATCGCCGACATGGCGACCGAGATCGAGGCGGCGCGCGCCCTCGTCTACCGGGCAGCCTGGCTGCGCGACCAGGGGCGCGAGTTCGGGCTCGCGGCGGCGCAGGCGAAGCTGTTCGCCTCTGAGGTGGCCGCGCGGGCGACCAACGCCGCGCTGCTGAGCCATGGCGGCTACGGCTATGTCGACGACTACCCCGTGGGTCGCTTCCTGCGCGACGCGAAGCTGACCGAGATCGGCGAGGGGACGAGCGACATCCAGCGGCTCGTGATCGCGCGGCACATCCTCGACCTCCGGGTGTCGTAGGTGGGCGTGCTCGAGTCGCGGCTGGCCCCCGCGTCGGCGGAGGCGCGCGCCAACGAGACGTCGATGGCCGGGCTGGTCGCGGAGCTCCGGACCCGGACAGCGGCGGTGGCCGGGCGAGGAGCGGCAGGCGATGACGAGGCGATCTCGCGCCACCGCTCGCGCGGCAAGCTTCCGGTCCGGGAGCGGATCGAGCGGCTGCTGGACCCGGGCGCGGCGTTCCTCGAGCTGTCGCCGCTCGCGGCCGGCGGGATGCACGAGGATGCGGCGCCGGGGGCGGGGATCGTCACCGGGATCGGTCCCGTGGAGGGCCGGCTGTGCGTGATCGTCGCCAACGACGCCACCGTGAAGGGCGGCAGCTACCTGCCAGAGACCGTCAAGAAGCACCTGCGGGCGCAGGAGATCGCGCTCGAGAATCGGCTGCCCTGCCTGTACCTCGTGGATTCGGGGGGCGCCTACCTGCCCCTCCAGGCCCAGGTGTTCCCCGACCGCGACCACTTCGGGCGCATCTTCTACAACCAGGCGCGCATGTCGGCGGCGGGCATCCCGCAGGTGGCGCTGGTGATGGGCTCCTGCACCGCGGGCGGCGCGTACATCCCGGCGATGAGCGACGAGACGGTGATCGTCCGCGGGACGGGGACGATCTTCCTGGGCGGGCCGCCGCTGGTCCAGGCCGCGACCGGCGAGGTGGTCAGCGCGGAGGACCTGGGGGGCTCGGCGGTGCACACGCGGATCAGCGGCGTGGCCGACCACGAGGCGCTCGACGACGAGCACGCGCTGGCGATCGCCCGGTCCATCGTCCGCCACCTGGGCCGTCGTCCTGTCGCGCTGCCGTGGGAGCGGCTCGCACCGCGCCCGCCGGCCGTGGATCCGCTCGGGTCCGACGGCTCGGCCGCATCGCTCTACGCGTGCGTCTCGGCCGACGCCCGGCGCTCGGTGGACGTCCGCGAGGTCATCGCCCGCCTCGTCGACGGCTCCGAGCTCCACGAGTTCAAGCCCGACTTCGGCGAGACGCTCGTCTGCGGGTTCGCCCACCTCGACGGCTGGCCGGTGGGGATCCTCGCCAACAACGGGATCCTGTTCTCGTCATCGGCGCTCAAGGGCGCGCACTTCATCGAGCTCGCAGCCCAGCGCCGTGTGCCGCTCGTGTTCCTCCAGAACATCGCCGGGTTCATGGTCGGCCGCGAGGCGGAGGCCGGCGGGATCGCGAAGGACGGCGCGAAGCTGGTGACGGCCGTGGCCAGCGCCGAGGTGCCGAAGCTCACGGTGCTGATCGGCGGGTCGTTCGGCGCGGGCAACTACGCGATGGCCGGGCGCGCCTACGGGCCGCGGTTCCTGTGGACGTGGCCGAACTCGAGGATCTCGGTCATGGGCGGCCGACAGGCGGCGCGCGTGCTCTCGACGGTCCGGGGCGCGTCGCTGCCGGGGGGCGCGTGGGCGTCCGAGGCGGAGCGGGACGCGTTCGAGGCGCCGATCCTCGAGCGCTACGAGGCCGAGGGGAACCCCTACTACGCGACGGCGCGGCTGTGGGACGACGGGATCGTCGACCCGCTCGACACGCGGCGCGTGCTGTCGATGGGGATCCAGGCGGCGGTCGAGGCGCCCATCCCGGAGACGCGGTTCGGGGTGTTCCGGATGTGAGCGGCTTCGACGCTCCGCCGCCGCAGCCCGCTGCGCCCCTGCGCATCGAACGCACCGGGCCGGACGGCGCCGTTGCCCGGGTGGTGCTGGCGCGACCGGAGCGGCGCAACGCGCTGGACGCCAGGTCGATCGCCGCGCTGGGCGAGGCGTTCTGGTCACTCGCCGACGAGCCGGCGTCGAGCCTCCGCGTGGTCGTGCTGGCCGGCGAGGGGCGCGCGTTCTGCGCGGGGGCGGACATCGCCTGGATGCGGGCGGCGATGACGCTCTCTGCCGAGGAGAACGTCGAGGACGCGCTGGGCCTGGCGGACACGCTCGCTGCCATCGACCGGTGCCCGGTCCCGGTTGTCGTGCGCGTGCAGGGCGCGGCGCTGGGCGGGGGCGCCGGTCTGTGCGCGGTCGGCGACGTGGTGGTCGCCGAGGCTGGGGCGCGGTTCGGCTTCCCCGAGGTGCGCCTTGGGCTCGTGGGCGCGACGATCGCGCCGTTCGTTGTGCGGCGGATCGGCGAGGGCGCGACGCGCGCGCTGTACGTCACCGGGGAGCGGATCGACGCGGCCGAGGCGCGGCGGATCGGCCTGGTCCACCACGTCGCGGACGGGGAGGCGGCGCTCGACGCGACCGTGGACCGGGTTGTTGCCGACATCCTGGCGGGCGGTCCCGAGGCCGTCCGGGCGGCGAAGGCGCTCGCGCGCGAGGTGGCGGCCGCAGCCGGCGGCGGGCAGGAGGCGATGCTCCGCCTGAGCATGCGGACCGCCGAAGTGCTGGCGGCGCGGCGCGCCTCTGCCGAGGCGGCGGAGGGCTTGGCGGCGTTCGAGGGTCGACGACGACCGTCCTGGGCACCGAAGGGCGCTTCCGAGTGACAAGGCTGCCGGACTGCGCGCAGCGCGAGGGCCGGGCATGAGGCGCCTGTTCATCGCGAACCGCGGGGAGATCGCGCGCCGCATCGCGACCACCGCCACGCGCCTGGGCATCGAACCGGTCGTGCCGCCGCTCGACGGGCCTGGCGCGGTGGACCTGCTCGACCCCGCCGCCGTCGCCGCCGCCGCGCGGGCGGCCCTCGCAGACGCCGTCCACCCCGGATACGGCTTCCTCGCCGAGAGCCCCGACCTGGCGCTGGCCGTCACCGCGGCCGGCATGACCTGGGTGGGCCCGTCGCCCGAGGCAATCCGATCGCTGGGGGACAAGGCCGCGGCGCGCGCCATCGCCCGCAGCGTGGAGGTGCCCGTGGCGGCGGGCGAGGAGCCGGCCGACCAGTCGGACGCCTCCCTGGCGGCGGCCGCGGCGCGCATCGGCTATCCCGTGCTCGTGAAGCCCGTGGCCGGCGGTGGCGGCAAGGGCATCCGCGTTGTCGCGTCGGAGGCGGAGCTTGTCGGCGCGCTGGCCACCGCCCGGCGCGAGGCGGCGCGGGCCTTCGGCGACGAGCGGCTGCTGCTGGAGCGCTACATCCGCGACGCCCGCCATGTCGAGGTGCAGGTCCTGGGCGACCTCCACGGCTCGCTCGTCCATCTCGGCGACCGCGACTGCTCGCTCCAGCGGCGGCACCAGAAGCTGCTCGAGGAGGCGCCTGCGCCCGGCCTGCCGCAGGACCTCCGGGCGACCCTGTGGGCCGCGGCCGTCCGCCTGGCAACTGCCGTCGGCTATGCGAACGCCGGCACCTGCGAGTTCCTCATCGGCGGCGACGGGTCGTTCGTCTTCCTGGAGATGAACGCCCGGCTCCAGGTGGAGCATCCGGTCACGGAGCTCGTGCTGGGTCGGGACCTCGTCGCGGACCAGCTCGCGATCGCGGGCGGGGCGCGGCTCGAGGACCTCGGGCTGGTGCCGTCTGCGATCGAGGCACGGCTGGCCGTCGGGGGGCATGCGGTGGAGGTGCGCCTCAACGCGGAGGATCCCGCCCGCGACTTCCTGCCGTCCGTCGGTCGGGTAGCGGGCCTCCGTTGGCCGCCCGGGGCAGCCGCGTTCGGCCCGGTTGGCGAGGCGGGGGTGCGGGTCGATGCGGGCGTCGCCGAGGGCGACGTGGTGGGCGGGCGGTTCGATCCCCTGCTCGCGAAGCTGATCGCCGTCGGCGCGGATCGGCGGGTGGCGCTCGCGCGGCTGGGCAAGGCGCTCGACGAGACCGAACTGCTGGGGCTTCCCACGAACCTCGCGTTCCTGCGGCGGCTCGTGCAGCTGCCCGTGGTGCGCGACGGCCGTGCCCGGATCGAGACCGTCGAGGCGGACGACGAGGTGGTCGCGGCGGCTCGCGGTGAGGCTGGGGCGGAGCCGCCCGGTCTGGCCTGGACGACGGCCGCTCGAGCGCTGGCGCAGTCGGCCGCGCCCGCCGGCGCCTGGGGCGGGGGGTGGCGCTCGAATGGACCAGCCGTCCTGCGGCTGGAGGCATCGTGGGGCGACGGCGCCGTTGCCCGGACCGTGGCAATGGGCGAGGGTGCGGCCGGCGACGCCCTTCCCGTCGCGGTCGACGGGCCATTCGCCCACGTGTCGGTCGCCGGGGCGAGTGTCGCGTTCCGGCTCGCGCCGTCCCCGGACCTCGTTGCCGCCGCCGCGCGTGCGGCCGCCACCTCGCCCTCTGCGTCGGCTGTCCCGGACAGCGTCCGATCGCCGATGCCCGGGATGATCGTCGCGGTCCACGTGGAGCATGGCGCTGTCGTCGCGCAGGGCGACCCGATCGCCACGGTGGAGGCCATGAAGATGGAGCACGTCGTGCGGGCGCCCGGTCCTGCGCGCGTCGAGGCAGTGCTGGTGCGCGAGGGCGAGCAGGTTGAGCGCGGGCGCGTGCTCGCACGGCTGGCCCCGCCGTCGGGCGCAGGACCGCAGCCGTGAGCCGCGGACACGTTCGGGTCTACGAGGTGGGCCCGCGCGACGGCCTCCAGAACGAGGCGCGCGTCATCGCCACCGAGGACAAGCGCCGGTTCATCGAGGCGCTCGTCGCGGCGGGTCTGCGCGAGGTCGAGGCCACCAGCTTCGTCCGTCCGGACCGCGTCCCCCAGCTCGCCGACGCCGACGCGCTGCTGCCGTCGCTGCCCCGCGCGAAGGGCCTCCGCTACCCGGTGCTCGTCGCCAATCGCGCCGGTCTGGATCGCGCAGCCGCGGCCGGCGCCGAGGCCATCGCCGTGTTCACCGCCGCCACGGACGGCTTCGCCCGCCACAACATCGGCATGGACGTGGCCGCGTCCCTGTCGGCCTTCGCGCCGCTCCTGGCCGAGGCCGGCTCGCGCGGCTGGTGGCGCCGCGGCTACGTCTCGACGGCGTTCGGCTGCCCGTACGACGGCAGGGTCCCCGCCGCCCAGCCGGTCGAGGTCGCCCTGCGCCTCCTCGATCTCGGTGTGGACGAGGTGTGCTTCGGCGACACGATCGGCGTGGGCGTCCCGTCGCAGGTGGCCGAGGTCTCGGGTCGCGCGCTCGACGCCGGGATCCCCGCCGAGCGCACGGCCTACCACTTCCACGACACGCGCGGCACCGCCATCGCCAACGTCGCAGCGGCGCTGGCGGCAGGGGTGCGCACGTTCGACGCCTCGACAGGCGGCACGGGGGGCTGCCCGTACGCCCCTGGCGCGTCGGGCAACCTCGCCACCGAAGACCTGGTCTACCTGCTCGACGAGGAGGGGTACGAGACCGGCGTCTCGCTCGACGGCGTGCTCGAGGCGGCGCGACTGGTGTCGGGCCTCCTCGGCCGACCACTGGCATCGAAGGTGGGGCAGGCAGGCGGCTGGCGGCCGGCCGAGGCTCCGTAGGCAGCCAAGCCCGAACGGGTCATCCGGCGATGGTCGGCACCACGAGGGCGATTGCCGCAAGGCTCATGAGCGCCGTCGTCAGCCGCCCAGGGGCGGGCCGCCTCGGCGGCATCGGCGGCGGGCGCAACTCGATTTTCGGCTCTTCTCGCCGCGTGAGATGATCCGGGCCGAGGCATCATTCGTCCGCCCAGCTGCAACCGGTGGTCCGTGTTCGAGTCGCTTCTCGTCATCGTCGTCGCGGGGATGGTCGGCCCGTTAGTCGCCGCCGGCGGGCGGCCACTGCTGCCAGCGGTGGTCGGCGAGCTTGTCGCGGGCGCTGTCCTGGGCAAGACCGGCTTCGCCATCATCGACGCTGGTTCGCCGACGAATGCATTCCTGTACTCGCTCGGCTTCGTGATGCTCATGCTCGTGGCCGGGTCGCGAGTTCAACTCAAGGGGGCCGGCCTGGCTGCCGGCGCCCGCTCTGCGGTCATGGCGTTTGCGCTCGTCGCCGTCCTCTCCATCGTCGCCGGTCTCGCGATCGGCGGGCTGCTCGCACCGTCTTCACCGAGCGCACTGTTCCCGATCCTGATCGCCGGCAGCTCTGCCGCGGTCGCCTTTCCGATCCTCGAGGAGCGCGGGTTGCTGGGACCGAAGGTGGCGATGCTCCTCGCCTGGATCCCGCTCGCCGACGCCGTCACCGTGCTGCTCATGCCGCTCACGCTCATCGGTCCGGAGAAGATCCCGGGGGCGCTCGCGGGCGACGCTGCGATTGTCCTGGTCACCGTCGCGGCACTCGGAGGCGGCCGCTGGATCGAGCGATCCGGCTGGGAGCGAACGCTCAGTGGACGGTCGCGCTCTCGGGGCTGGGCGCTGCAGCTTCGGGTGACCCTGCTGTTGCTCCTTGTCCTTTCGATCGTCGCGGATCGGACGGGCGGCTCGACGCTCCTCGCGGGCTTCGGCGCAGGCCTCGTCCTTGCCCAGCTGCGCGAGCCAGAGCGGCTCGAGGTTCAGCTCTCCGGCCTTGCAGAGGGCTTCTTCGTCCCGGCGTTCTTCGTCCTCCTTGGCTCCGAGCTCGATTTCCGAGCGCTCGCGGGCGCACCCGCCGCGATCGCGCTCGCGTTCGCCCTGGGGATCGCCGCGGTCGCGATCCACGTCGCCGGGGCGTGGCTGGCCGCGCCCGCACCCAAGGTTCCGTTTGGGCTCGCTGCGTCCGCGCAGCTTGGGCTCCCGGCCGCAGCCGCGTCCCTCGGGCTTGCGACCGGGCATCTTTCGCCGGCGATCGCGGCCGCAGTCGTCGCCGCGGGCTGCCTCACGGTCGTCCCATCCTCGATTGGCACGAGGCGACTTGCCGACGCGTTCCAACCTGGCGCCCCCACGCCAGCCGCCGGGGAGGAGGTTCGGGCATGAAGCGCAGCGAAGGCGCGATCGCCGCGATCGACATCGGCAGCGACACGATCCACCTGCTCGTCGGTGTGCCCTCCGGGTCGCCGGGCGCCGGCGTCGTGCAGCACCTCGAGCATCGTGGCGAGCTTACCGAGCTCGGACGGCGGGTCGCACGCAAGGGACGAATCGGCGAACGCCCTGCGCGCCAGCTCGAAACGCTCCTGCTCGACTACGTGGCAATCGCCCGCAAGCGCACCGACAGGGTCGTCATCGGCGCAACGGAGGCGCTACGTCGGGCATCGGACGGGCCCGCGCTCGTCGAACGGCTCGGGCGGAAGGCCGGCCTGGCGGTGCGGGTGCTCTCGGGGGAGCGCGAAGCGCAACTGGGGTTCGCCGGGGCGGCGCACCGGCTCGGGGAGGCGGGGCCGCAGCTGTTGATCGACTCGGGCGGTGCCTCGACCGAGCTGACCGTCTGCGACGGCCGAAAGGCGCTCGCCTCTGCCTCGCTGCCGGTGGGCGCGGCGCTGCTCGGCGCGACGCTCGTCGGCGATCCGCCCGACGCCCTCTCTTGGGCGCTCGGCGGCACCCTGATCGGACGGGAGCTCGCCATCGCCCCCGCAGGCGCGCCCGCGCGTGCATTCGCGACCGGCGGCTCGGCGCACAATCTCGCCGGCCTCGAGCGGACCAAGGGCCGCGAAGGCCTGCAGGTGCTCACGGTCGCCGCGCTGCGTCGTGGGGCGGCGGAGCTCCTCTCGGTGCCATCCGTGAGGCTCGCCAGGCGAAGCGGCGAGGATCCGCGGCGCGTCGCGATCCTCCCGCCTGGGCTCCTCATCGTCGCGGCGATCCTCGATCACTATCACCTCGACCGGGTGACCGTCGTGCCCGAGGGGCTGCGCGACGGCATGATCCTCGCCGCCGCGGAGCTCGGCGACGACTGGTGGCGCACCGACGTCGGTTCCTAGCGGTGCTCGCTACTCGGGCCTCGTCCGTCGCGCCGCGGCTCGCTGCGCCATCGCCGCCTCCCAGGCGGCCCGCTCCTCGGGCGTGATGTTCGCCCAGGGGTCGTAGTCGGGATCGAGGGGTTCCTGCTGCGGCCGCAGCTCTTCCGGCACGTGCGTCAGGTTGACCCGGAGCCGGTACCAGAGCGAGGAACGGCCGCGCATCCCGTCGGTGAGGATGTCCGCGGGCTCGAGATGCTCGGCAGCCTCCGGGTGGCGCGCCCTCCAGCGCTCGAAGCCCGCCTGCACTTCGGCCTTGGATGCAGCGCGGGCGATCTCGATGACGGGGACCGACGAGCGGCGCCTGCCGGTGGGCGTCGGGCGGGTGCCCACCCAGTCCTGCGGCAGCCCGGCGTTGCGGTCGCCGGCGGCGACGGCCTTGGCCCGCTCCTCGGCCACCTCGGGCGGCGGCCCACCGTCCTTGCCATGGCCGGCGTACTCCTCGTCCGCCCGGCGCTTCCGGGACGGCTGGACACGCGGCGGCTCGCCCTCCTGCTTGGCGTAGTTGGGCGGCCAGGGCGCGTCGCCGAGACCCTCGGCCTCGTGGCGGGCGGAGAGCTCCAGGAGCGCCTCGAGCGAGCCCACGGCCCCGTCGATCCCGGCACCCGCGTCGCCCCGCGCGGCGTAGAGCGCGGGCACCGTGGCGAGCGTGAAGTCCTCGGCCACGACAATCGGGACGTCCTCCCAGCGCAGCGGGAACGAGACGCGCGCGTCGGGCAATGGCCGCACCGAGTACGCCGAAGCCACCGTGCGGTCCTTGGCGTTCTGGTTGTAGTCGAGGAACACGCCGTGGCGCTCCTCCTTCCACCACTTCGAGGTGGCGATGTCGGGCGCCCGCCGCTCGACGTCGCGCGCGAGCGCCAGCGCCGCCCGGCGCACCTGCGGGTACGTCCAGCGCGGCTCGATCCGCACGTTGATGTGGATGCCGCGCGAGCCCGAGGTCTTCGGCCAGCCCACCAGCCCGACATCGGCCAGCGCCTCGCGGACCACCATCGCCACGTCGCGGATCTGCGACCAGGGAATGCCGGGCACGGGGTCGAGGTCCACGCGCAGCTCGTCAGGGTGGTCAAGGTCCTCTGCGCGGACGGGATGCGGGTTGAGGTCGAGGCAGCCCAGGTTGGCCACCCATGCGAGACCAGCCGCCTCGTCCACCACGACCTCGTCCGCCGTGCGGCCCGACGGGAACGTCAGCGTGGCGGTGCGGATCCAGTCGGGACGATTGTCCGGCGCGCGCTTCTGGAAGAAGGGCTCCGCCTCGGCGCCGTCGACGAAGCGCTTGAGCGCCATCGGCCGTCCCCGGACGCCCACCAGCGCGCCATCGGCGACGGCGAGGAAGTACCGGACGAGGTCGAGCTTGGTGTACCCGGCGCGCGGGAAGTACACCTTGTCCGGGTTGGTGATGGTGACCTCGCGGCCGCCGACCTCGAGGACCTCCTTGCGGGACGCCATGCGCCAATGCTGCCACGGAAGGACAACGGCGGCTCGGGGATCGGCCCGGCCGGGGCAGTGCGGTGCCGCGCGTAACCTGGCAGGTACACACCCTGGGGCCAGCCGGTCAATCTGTTGCCTGCCGGGTTACGAAGGCGGGAGCGGCGTCGGGTCCCGACCGGTGGAACGTCGCCTGCCACGCAACGAACCGACGCCCCGGGCGCGGAAGTGTGTACCTGCCAGGTTACGGGCCGCCCGACCACGGCGCCCCTCACGGTTCGCCCGGGGACGGGCGCGGCCGAGGTGACGAGCGATCGGGCCGGACGGATCGCCGTCGGTCAGTCGGCCGCCGCCGGCTCGTGCCGCCTCCGACGTGACGCTAGGCGGCCCCGGTGGCGGCGTCGAGGGGCAAGGACGGCAGTCGATCGCCGAGTGGCGCGCGCCTCATGTCAATTCGGGCCACTCGTATTCGTCGCGTACGATGACGGACCCGACCAGGCGGTCCACGGACGGAGATGTCGCTGATGCGCTACCTGCTGCTGATCTACGAGGAGAACCGCCGCGCCGACACGACGCCCGCGGACTGGCAGGCGATGATGCGGGAGTACGCCTCCTACACCGAGTGGCTCCAGGGGACGGGCTGGCTGGGCGGCGGCGAGGCGCTGGCCGATGTGACCGACGCCACGACTGTGACCGTGCGCGACGGCCGTCGCATCATCACCGACGGGCCGTTCGCGGAGACCAAGGAGATCCTCGGCGGGTACTTCCTGCTCGACGCCCCGGACCTCGACGCGGCCATCGAGGCGGCGGCGAGGATCCCCGGCGCCAAGACGGGGAAGATCGAGATCCGGCCGATCATGGAGACGCCCTGACGGAGCGCCAGTTGACGGCCGCCGGCTCGGGGCCGACGGGCGAGACGCTCCCCAGCCCGGCGGACACCGTTGCCCGCGTCTTCCGCGAGGAGCACGGGCGCGTCCTTGCGACGCTGATCCGCGTGCTCCGCGATTTCGACCTCGCCGAGGAAGCCGTGGCCGACGCGTACGTCTCGGCGCTCGAGCGGTGGCCGATCGACGGCGTGCCGACCAACCCGGGCGCCTGGATCACGACGACCGCCCGCAACCGGGCGATCGACCGGGCGAGGCGAGCGTCCGTCTTCGCGCAGAAGGCTGCCCAGGCTGCGCGCCACGAGGCCTTCGACGCCTCGGCGAGGGCAGGCGCGCTCCAGGCAGCGGCGGAGGACGAGATGGACCCGATCCCCGATGACCAGCTCCGGCTCATCTTCACGTGCTGCCACCCGGCGCTCGCGCCCGAGGCCGCCGTGGCGCTCACGCTGCGCACCCTCGGCGGCCTCACGACTCCTGAGATCGCCCGGGCGTTCCTCGTCCCCGAGGCGACGCTCGCGCAGCGGCTCGTGCGCGCCAAGAGGAAGATCCGCGAGGCGGGCATCGCCTACGAGGTCCCGTCCGGCGAGCGCCTGGCCGATCGGCTCGAGGCGGTGCTCCGCGTGCTCTACCTCGTGTTCAACGAGGGGTACGACGCCTCATCGGGCGATGCGCTGATCCGCCGCGAGCTGTGCGCCGAGGCGATCCGCCTTGCGCGCGTGCTGGCGGAGCTGCTCCCGTCCGAGCCCGAGGCCGTCGGCCTGCTGGCGCTCATGCTGCTCACCGACGCCCGGCGGCCAGCGCGCGAGGGGCCGTCGGGCGAGCTCGTGCTCCTCGAGGAGCAGGACCGGTCGCGCTGGGACGCCGACGAGATCGCCGAGGGACTGGCGCTCGTCGAGCGGGCGCTGCGGGCCGGCCGGGTCGGCCCGTACCAGCTCCAGGCGGCGATCGCGGCAATTCACGGCGAGGCGGCAACGGCCGATGCCACCGACTGGCCTCAGATCCTGGGCCTGTACGAGCTGCTGGCGCGCGTGGCGCCGTCGCCCGTCGTGGCGCTCAACCGGGCGGTGGCGGTGGCGCAGGTGGCGGGGCCGGCCGCCGGGCTGGCGGCGATGGACGCGCTGGCAGCCGACCCGTCGATGGCCGAGTACCGGTTCTTCCACGCCGGGCGCGCCGAGCTGCTGCGGCGTCTTGGGCGGACGGCCGACGCGCTCGAGGCCTACGACCGGGCGCTGGCGCTGGGCCCGAACCGCACCGAGGCGGCGTTCCTCGAGCGCCGGCGTCGCGAGACGGTTTCGGCCGGGACCGCTGGATAGACGATCCGTCCACCCTCCCGTCCCGGCGGCGTCCCCGCGCCCGCTTCTCGCAGATGCTCGCCCGGCGGTCCTTACGGGATTGGCTTCAGCCAAATGGCCGTGGGACGAACATCTGACAGACGAACCCGCTGACGCTCCCCCGAATGCCCGCCGTGCGAGCGGTATCCAGGAACTTCTCGGACAAGGACCGCGTGGCGGTCATTTGGGAAGTCTGGCGGTTCCGTCCTGCACCTGGACGGAGGCCTGGGGCGTCGGGACGCACTGCCCGCGTCGTTAGTGCTCGTGGTGCGGGCATTTGCGAGAATCCGACCCGGTTGGACGCAGGCGGCAAGCGGCGCCCAAGTCCGGCAAGCGGCGCGGAGGTCCGGCGAGTGGCGGGCGGGGCAGGGCGGGGCAGGGAGGGGCGGGCGGCGGCCGAAGTACAGGCGCCGAGCCTCAGGCCGGGACCGGCATGAAGCTCGTGACCACCAGGATCACCGAGAGCAGGATCAGCAGCCCGGTTGACACCCAGCCGATCGTCCGCAGGAACGGCCCGCTCGCCAGCGGGCCCATGAGCTCCTTGTCGGTCGCGAGGAGCATGACGAACACGAGCACGAACGGCAGCAGCAGCGCATTGAGCACCTGCGCCGAGAACATGACGGTGATCAGCGGGAGGCCCGGGATCATGACGAACAGGGCCGCGAACCCGATGAAGAACGCGAGCAGGCCGTAGAACGCCGGCGCCTCGCGCCAGTTCCAGTCGACGCCCGTCTCCCAGCCGAACGCTTCGCAGGTGGTGTAGGCCGAGGACATGGGCACAACGCCCAGGCCCAAGGAACGATGCGCCAAGGAGGCCGAACGCGAAGAAGGCGGCGGCGGCATCGCCGGCGAGCGGCCGGAGGGCATTGGCGGCATCGGACGCCTGGTTGATCTGGATCCCCTTGGGATAGAGCGTCGCGGCGCAGGCGATGACGATGAACGCGGCGATCACGTTGGTGATCAGCGCGCCGAAGAACACGTCCGCGCGGCTCGCCTTGATGTCGTCCGGCCGCAGGCCCTTGTCCGCCACATAGCTCTGGATGAACGCCTGCCCCCACGGCGTGATCGTCGTGCCCACGGTGCCCACGACCGTCAGCCAGTACAGCGGGCGAGCTCGACAGGTGCGGGGTGATGAGGTTCGAGGCGGCCTGCGCCCAGTCCGGGCTCGCCTGCGACGCGGAGAAGATGTAGGCGCCCGACACCAGCACGCCCACGCCGACGAACAGGTACTGCACGCGGCTGTACGAGCCCAGCGCGATGAACCCGACCACGACGAACGCGGCGACCGCCGCGCTGATCTGCGGCGGCACCCCGAAGATCCCCAGCGCCGACCCGATGCCCGCGAACTCGGCCACGATGGACCCCAGGTTCGCCGTCAGCATCAGGATCGCCGCGAACACGGTCCAGCGCACGCCCCACCGCTCGCGGATGAGGCTGATGAGCCCCTTGCCGGTCGCGAGCCCGAGCCGCGCGCCCACCTCCTGGGTGAAGAACAGCACGACCTGGCTGGCGAGGATGACCCACAGCAGCGTGTAGCCGAACCTCGCGCCCGCCACCGAGTATGTGGTGATGCCGCCGGCGTCGTTGTCGGCGAAGCCCGAGACCAGCCCCGGTCCGAGGACCGCGAGCGCGGCGATCAGCCGAACGCGCCAGTGCGGCAGCCGCGGGAAGGGGCGTACGACCCGCGGGGGGCGGCGCCGGCTGCCGCGGTCGACCGGGTCCTTGGGGTGCGCCTCGGTGCGGTGCAGGCCGACCATCGCTACCCGAGCCTGCTGAAGACGCGCGGGAGCCGCTTCTTCCAGGCGGTCGGGATGACGGTGTCGAGGGCGTCGTCGACGGTGACGATGCCCATCATGACCCCGTCGTCGTCAACCACGGGGACGGCGAGCAGGTTGTAGTGCGCCACGACCTCGGCCACCTCGTCCTGGTCGGCGTTGACGTTCACCGCCTTCGGCTCGCGGATCATGACCTCGGGGACCGGGGTCTCGGGCCGGGCGACGATCAGGTCGCGCAGCGAGATCACGCCGGTGAGGCGCCCGTCGTCGTCGAGCACGTAGACGTAGTAGATCGTCTCGGCGTCGGGCTCCAGCTCGCGCAGCCGGTCGATCGCGCCCCCCGCGGTCAGCCGCTCCTCCACCGCGATGAACTCGGTGGTCATCAGGCCGCCCGCCGAGTCCTCGTCGTAGCCCAGCAGCTCCTGGACCTCCTCGGCCTCCTCGCGCTCCATGTGGGCGAGGATCTCGTCGCGGGTCTCCTGGTCCAGGTCCGCCACCAGGTCGGCCGCGTCGTCGGGGCTCATCTCCTCGAGGATGTCCGCCGCGCGCTCGGGCGTGAGGTCCTCCATGACGTCGACCTGCGTCTCGGGCTCCATCTCCTCCACCACGTCGGCCAGCGCCTCGTCGTTGAGGGCGGCCAGGACGCCGGCGCGGTCGCGCGGGGCGAGGTCCTCGATGATCGAGGCCAAGTCCGCCGGATGGAGCTCGGCGAGCTTCGCGTGCGGCACGCGCAGCCGGACCGACGCGATGGTCGAGTCGAGCGGGTCCACGTCCTCCCAGTCGATGTACCGCTCCGGGATGGACGAGTTGACGTTCTTCGCCAGCCGGCGGAGCGGCCCCTCGACGCCCAGCCGCCGCAGCAGCCCCGCGGCGCCCACGTCCACCGCCACGAGCCGCAGCCGCCCCTCGACGTTGTCGAGGCTGACGTCGTTGACGCGGATCACCTTGCGCCCCTCGATGTCGACGATCTGCTTGTCGAGCAGGTTCGACTTGAGGAGGATCTCGTTGTCGCGCTGGCGGAACTTGCCGATGTCGATCGTGCGGCACGCGAAGGCGGGCGCCCTGCTCGTCGAAGGCGTCCACGTCGGTCCAGGGGATGAAGATGCGGCGTCGGTCGGTGCGCACCACCAGCCCGGTGACAGGCGGGTACTTGCCCCCGATGGCGACGATCAGGTCCGCGATCGTGCCGAGGGGCTCACCGGAGGGGTCGCGCACCGGCAGGCCGATGCAACGGCTCAGGAAGCGCATGGTGGCCACCTTGCTGGACGGGTCCCTCCGCCAGCGGGGCCGGTCCGGCGCGGGGCCGGCGGGCCGTCAGGAGGCGGGGAGGACCTTGCGGGCGCCGGCGCGCTGGCCGGCTGGACTAGGTCCGTTCTCCACGGGGGAGGAAATCCTCTTGCGGCGCTGATCACACCCCGCGCTGGGACCGCGACGGGGATACGGGGAGCGTAGCCCGCGGAGCGTGCGCCGGTCAAACTCCAAGACCTGCGCTGGCGTGGCATCGACCCAGCGTCTCGCGGGCGTTCCTCCTGTTCGGCTCTGCCATTCCGCGGCCGGTCCTCGTACCATCGCCGCATGCGCACGATGCGAGTGGCCCTCGTCCAGGTCGAGGCGCGCGACGACGTCGCGGACAACCTGTCCCGGGCGGCCGCGATGGCCGCCGAGGCCGCAGTGGACAGCGACCTCGTGATCCTGCCCGAGTACGTCCAGTTCCGAGGCTCCGCCGCCGGCTTCCGCGCCTCTGCCGCGCCCGATCCCCGGGCCAACCACCGCGCCCTTCGAGGCCGTCGCCCGCGAGCACGGCTGCTGGGTCCTCGCCGGGTCCCACGCGGAGGCCTCCGGTGACCCGGACCGCCCGTACAACACGGCCGCCCTGTTCGACCGGACGGGCGCCCTCGCCGCGACATACCGCAAGCTCCACCTGTTCGACGTCGCGGTGGACGACGGGCCTGCCGACAACGAGTCGGCGCGGGTGACGGCAGGCGACCGGGCGGTGGTGGCGAGCGTTGACGGCGTCGGCCTGGGCCTGTCGATCTGCTACGACCTGCGGTTCCCCGAGCTGTACCGCGCGCTGGCGGGGGCGGGCGCCAAGCTGCTTGCCGTGCCGGCGGTGTTCACTGAGCGGACGGGCCGCGACCACTGGGAGGTGCTCCTCCGGGCCCGGGCCATCGAGAACGGCGCCTGGGTGCTGGCGGCCGCAGCATGCGGGCGAGGCGGCCCTGGCGCCATCCCGGCCTGGGGCCACTCGATGGTCGTTGACCCGTGGGGGCGGGTGATCGCGTCCGCGGGGTCGGGCGAGGCGATCGTCCGCGCGGAGATCGACGTCGGTCTCGCTGACGCCGCGCGGCGCCAGATCCCGGCCCTCGCCAACCGCCGCCCGGACGCCCTGCCGCCACTCCGCGAGGTGGAGGTCCGCGCCGCGAGCTGAGCCGGCGCCATCGGCCCGGGATGCGGTCCGTCGCGAGCGGAGGCTGCGTCACGGAACAGTCGCAGCGGATGGCTGGGGTACAGGCGGGCGTGAGCCCGGCGCCGGGTCGCGCCGCGCGCCGGCCGGTCAGCCGGAGGCCGGAGCCGATGCCGGGCTGGAGTCGGGGTCGCGTCCGGGGGCGGGCGGCAGCGGGGGGGTCTGGCGTCGCGGACGGGTCCGGCATCGGCGTCGTCGTCGTTGGGGGAGCTGGCGTCGGCTCAGTCGGCCCGAGCCGGCGGGTGCGGGGCGCGGGCGAGGGGGTGGCTCGCGGGTGGCGCCGGCGTGGCCGGGGTCGGCAGGCGGTCGGTGTCGCGGGCGCGCCCGACGACCCGTTGATCGCCTCGCACGCCTCGTACACGTCCTTGCTGGTCCCGTAGCAGGTGTCGGTGCCGTCGCCGCCGTCGAGGAGGTCCTTGCCGTTGCCGCCCTCGATGACGTCACCGTCCCCGCCGCCGTGGAGCGTGTCGTTGCCGTCGCCGCCGAGCAGGACGTCCTTGCCGTTGCCGCCCACCAGCGTGTCGTTGCCGTCGCCGCCGACCAGGCAGTCCTTGCCATTGCCGCCGTAGATGGTGTCGTCGCCCCCGAGGCCGAACACGAGCGCGCCGCCGTTGCCGGCCTGGATCACATCGTTGCCCTCGGTGCCCACGATGACCTGCGAGAACGTCATGCCGGCGCACTCGGGTGGCGCGGGAGGGGACGTGGGTGGCGGCGTCGGGGTCGGGGTCGGCGTGAGCGTGGCCCAAGCGTTCGTGATGCTGATCTCCTGCCCCGACGTCAGGGTGGTCTTGAATGTGGCACCGGATCCGGACGACTGGGGCAGGACGAAGCCCAGCCACGGGACCGAGAAGGCCACCTGCCCGACCACCGTCACGTCAGTGAAGGTGTCGGGCGTGTTGTTGGCATCGCCCTGCGTGACGGGCCTGCCATCAGGCTGCACGGCGATGACGCGGTGCGTGACGAGCCTCCCGTCACCGATGAACGAGATGACCATGCCGGGCTGGAGCACGGCGGGCGGTGGCGTCACCACCAGCAGTGATCCAACCGGCAGGGTCGGCTCCATGGAGCCGCTCGCGACCGTGACGACGTGGTACCAGCGGTTGCCGACGACGCCGTAGGCGATGAAGCCTGCGGCGAGGACGGCAGCCACCAGCGCGACGTCGAGCGCGGCGCGGACGATGCGGCGAGCCATGCGGGCCTTCAACTCAGGTCGAGACGGTTGCTAGTTGGTGGCCGTGATCTTGACGGCGGGCTGGGTGCCGCCGAAGCCGCCGACGTTGAGCTCGAACGGGAAGACCGTGGCCGACGTGTGGTCGGCGTACATGTCGTTCGGGAGCGGGAACGTCCCGACCGCCGGCTGAGTGGCGACAGGGCTGTTCGCGTCGCTCGGGTACAGCATGACGTTGAGCGACCCGGCGTCGCCGGTGGGGGCATAGGCGATCCCGACGATGACGTGTTCGGCAGCGTCTGGCCAGCGAACGCGAAGGTGATCTCGCTGACGAGGCCGTTCTGGCAACTGCTGCCGACCGTGAACCCGGCCCCGGCACTGGCCTGGCCCGTGGCGGGGCAGGTGGCATCAGCGGACGGCCGATACGGGATGGCGAACGTCTGCGTCACCGTGGCGATCTGGGTGCCCACTGCGTCGCCGGGGGCGACGTTGTAGACGTTGAACGTGATCGGGACGTTGTACGTGGCGCCGGGCGTCGTGCGGCACGAGCCGTCAGCCCAGCTGCCGGTCTGGCAGGCCCAGCTGCTCATCGCGACGGTGACGGTCTGGAGGTTCCGGGCCGAGCCCGCGAACCCGACCTGCGTGCCGAACTGGGTCTCGGACTGCGCGCCGAGGGACTGGCTGTAGTAGCGGTTCGGGGAGTAGAAGGCGCTCGGGCCTGCCGGCGTGTTGTCGAAGATGACGGCCGGGAGATTCTCGCCGCAGGACACGGTCCACGTCTCAGTGCCGGATGCGCCGAGATTGGCATTGGACAGCTCGCCCCACTGGACGCCTGTGTTGATCGTGGTGGACGTGCTGTGCGCCAGCAGGACGGGCGTGAACGGGTCGCCGATGACAGAGAACGGCGAGCCGAGCGCGGAGGTCGCGATGGTGAGCACCTGGTCAATGGAGCCGGTGTTCTCGACGGTGAACGAGAACGGCGCGCTGCCAGCGGCGGAGGTGTTGATCGTCGGCGCGGTGTAGGTCACCGACCGTTGGTCGGACGCGATGATCGCGTTGGGCGTGACCGGGGTGGTGATCAGGCAGTCGAACGTGCCGACGTTGATGTTCTCCTGAGCCGTGACCGACTTCAGGAACTGTGCTCCGGTCCCGATGACGCCGTAGGCCATGACGGCCGACAGGCACAGGACGAGGATCGCACTGAGTCGCTTGCGCATTGGGTAGGTGTGTTCCTTCCGCGGGACGCTAATGGATGAATGGCGGGACGCCGAGTCGATCAGCGTCCATTCGCGGAGGACGTGTGGGTTATGACGAACCCCTCAGGCCCAGGTGGCTCCTCCTGCGTGTGGCCTCCTCCCCCCCTGATGCAGGCGCTCGATCCGCGGCGAGGCTGCGTTAGCCGAGCCATCACCGTAGGGAAGGGCGCAGCGTCCGCCATCCGTGCCATCCCCGAGCCCGGTACGGATTCGGCCCTCCGTACACCGGTGACCCGCGGCACCACCCACCCCGATGTGCCGGGCACGTAGCGGCGAACCGGTAGCCCGATCCGTACTTCCCCGTATAGCCGGGAAGTTCTCCGGGCGCCATATGCTCGCGTCATGGAGCGCTCCGGCAGGCCAGCGGCCCCGGGTGGCGTCCCGAGCGACGCGTTGGAGGTGGGGCCGGCGATCCGGGATGCCGCCGCGATCCTCGCGCGCGCGACGGCGGACGAGGCCGCAGCCACGGAGGCGCGCGACCGCTATCGAACTGGGCCGATGGCGACCCTCGAGGCGGATGGCCGCATCGCTCCACTGCTGGCCACGTCCGAGCGGGTCCTGGCGCAACGCCGAGGCGTGGTGTTCGACCGGCGGCAGACCCGGTCGGGTCCGGACGTCCCCGTCGGCCTCGTGGGCGACCTCTACCTGACCTCGCGGCGCCTCGTCCTCATCGGTCGCCTGACCCTGTCATTCGACCTCGACGAGATCGACCAGGCCATGCTTGCCGGGGAGCGCCTCCTGCTTGTCATGCGCGGCGGGCTGGGCGTGTCGCTGGATGTCGGGCAACCCCGACTGCTCAGGGTGGAGATCGGGGCCGCTCGCGCGGCCGCCAGGGGCTGACCCTCCGCAGGGTGCCGGTTCGCGTCGTTCAGGGAGGCTCGTGGTAGCGCTGCGCGGCCTCGGCGCGGTTCCGGACGCCGAGCTTGTGCAGGATGCTGCCCACGTGCGTCTCGACCGTGCGCGGCGAGATCGTCAGCGCCTCGCCGATCTCGCGGTCGGTGAGGCCGTCGGCGAGCAGGCGGAGCACCTCGACCTCGCGCCCGCTCAGGGACGCCAGCGCCGGGTCGTCCGTGGTCGCCGAACGCCGCGACGCCTCGACGAACCGGTGGACCAGGCGCGCGGCGAGCCTGCGCGGCATCGCCAGCTCGCCCGCGTGCGCGCTGCGCACGGCGCGCAGCAGCGCGTCAGGTGCCAGGTCCTTGGTCAGGTACCCCGCCGCCCCGTACCGCATCGCGTCCATCAGGTGGTGGTCGGCGCTCGACACCGTGAGCATCACGATCCGGGTGTCCGGGAGCCGCGGTGCCAGCTCGCGCACCAGGTCCACGCCGTCCATGCCCGGCAGGTCGATGTCGACGAGGAGCACGTCGGGACGGACGTGAAGGGCGAGCTCCAGCGCCTCCTCCGCCGTCGCTGCCTCGGCCACCATCTCGACGTCGGGCGCGGCGATCGCCTGGCGCACGGCAGCTCGTACGAGCGCATGGTCATCGACCAGCATCACGCGGATGTGCCTGGAGCGGCGGGCCTGCGTCACGCGGAACCTGCCGGGGCCGGACCGGCGACAAGCCGGAACGGCACGAGGAGGCTGACACGCGTCCCGTCGCGCGGCTGCGACTCGATGCGCAGCTCGCCGCCCATCAGGGCGGCACGCTCCCGCATGCTGGCCAGGCCGAAGGCAGACGGACCGACGGCGTCGGGATCGAACCCGCGACCGTTGTCGGCGACGACCAGGACGAGCTGCCCATCCGTCAGGGCGACGTTCACTCGCACGACGGTCGCGTCCGCATGGCGCCTGACGTTGTTGAGGGCCTCCTGCGTGATCCGGAGGGCCTCGGCATGGGCTCGCGGCGACAGCTCGGGAAGATCGGGCTGGCATTCGAGTTCGGTGCGCAGGCCGAACCGGTCGGCGAACTCGTCCATCGACCGCGCCATCACCTCGCACAGCGTCCCTGCCGGCTCGCCCGACAGCCGCAGCGCCGCCACGGCCTGCTGGGCCTCCGCGAGCCCGGCGTCGATCGCATCCCCGACCTCGCCTGCGAGGGCATGACCCTCTGCGCCGAGGTCGGCCAGCCCGGCCAGCCGACTGGTCTTGAGCTTCGCGAGCCACAGATCCTGGGCGAGCCCGTCGTGCAGCTCCCGTGCAAGGCGGGCGCGCTCCTCGAGCCCGGCTCGTTCCAGCTCGACCACCCGAAGCCGCGCAAGTTCGTCGTTGGCCCGCTGGAGCCTCGAGAGCGCGGCCCTCGCCTCGGCCTGGATGCCGAGCAGGAGGATCACGTCGAAGACGAGCCGCAGGAGGTCCCCACCCGTCACCAGGCCGGTGTAGGTGCTCGGGTAGATCGCGGTCTCGACCTGCGCAAATGCCGCGACGACCAGTCCCACCGCGAGGTACGCGTCGCCGATGGACCGATCACGGCGATGCAGTCGGCGCGCCAGCCCCGCAGCCCACAGGAAGAGAGCCGCCCCCAGCACCTGGACCGCCGCGCCGAAGGGCGTCAGCGTGGGCAGGAGCGAGGCGCCGTTCGCAGCGCTGATCGGCAGCCCGGGCGTGCCGACGGCGTCGAGCGATGGCAGCCGGTCCGCTCCGACCTGGACCAGGACGAACATGACCACTGCGGCGAGGGCCGACCCGAGCACGATGACGTCCGCATGGTCGATTCGCCACGCGCGCAGCGAGCCGATGCCGCCAAGGACCAGCAGCGCCGCCGCGAACAGCCGCGCGATCGTGTAGTCGTAGAGGGGCGCCTGGCCCGGCGCCGCCAGCGCCATGCCCACCTGGCGGTCGAGGCCCGTGACGACGAGGGCCACCGTCAGTCCATTCGCGATCGCAAGCACCAGGAAGGCCGCAGCCAGCAGGGGCGCGATCGGCTCGCCCCGCTGGCGGAACCGGACCCAGCCCAGCACGGCCACGGAGAGGGTCACGGCCGTCGTGATGGTGTCCAGCACGAGGTCCAGTGACGGTGCGACGAAGCGCACCCTGAGCGCAGGCACTACGACGGATGCCGCCAACCCGATCGAAAGCACGGCAACCACGGCGGCGACGACGCCGTCGAGGGCGAGCGGGCGGCGAGAGCGCGGCGGCCGTCGATTGGGCCGCCTGGGGCTGTCGACCAGAGGTTCCACCTGCGCGCTGACCGCCACCCTTGTGGGTCGGGAGGCACCGCGACCGATCTTACGCGGCCACTCGGCCCGGCGAGACACCGTTTGCGCGCACTCCGATCCACAGAGAGGAGCAAACGGTCTCGCTCGAGGCGTGTCCCGGGCTCGGGCGGGCAACCCTCCGTCGCTCTCCCGTCGGGCACGCATCCATCGACAGGCTGAGGGCGCGAGGCCCCGCTAAGGGGCGGCAAACGGCGGCGTTGACTGCCCATAAGCGCCCTTCGCCACCATGCCGCCATGGACGATCGAGAGCGACGACGAGCCAACCGGCGGCGACGGACCGGCAAGGACTACCCGGCCGAGGATCTCGGCAACGGCGTGGAGGTGGCGACGGTCGAATCGGTGATGCGCGCGGTGGGGTCGCTGCCGAGGGACCTCGACTGGCAGGAGCTCGCGCCGTCGGTGATCCCGGTGCTGCCCCGGCGTCGACCGATGCCGCCGCCGAGCGGCTCCGCGTTCCGCGTCACGCTCCCGCCGGGGATCGCGACCGGCTTCGGGATCGACATCGGCCCCGCGTTCCTGATCGTGGGCAGCCAGCTGCTGGCCGGCTGGCCGATCGAGCCTGCGGATCTCGTCGCGCGGGCGCTCACGAACCTGGGTGATCGGATGCGCGTCGTCGGCGCACGCGACCTCGTCGAGATGGACATCGAGGGCGTCCCGTCGCGCGTCCTCCAGACCGGCCTCGGTTGCGCGTCCGCGCTGGTGCTGCTGCCCCACGAGCTGCGCCGGATCTTCGGTCGTCGACGGCAGTGCCTCCTTGTGCCGATGCGAGACCTGGTGGTCTCGCTCCCGCCCGACGTGGACCGCGCCTTCGCCGCGTGGCTCAACGAGGAGCTGGCGACGATGGACCCCAACGGGCTCGCGCTCGAGGCGTTCATGCTCGAGGACGGGAGCATTCGCTCCGAGCGACTGCCCAGGGTCGGCCCGGGACTGGCCGGCAATCCCGTCAGGGCGTGACGGCCTCCGGGCAGGCAGGGGTGGGACCGCGCGCGGCCGCGGCGCGCGGCCGCCCTCCGCGGACCCTCAGGGTGAACCTGCCAATGTGAGGGCGACACCAAATCGGCCCGCGGCACCTCAGGGTTGTGCCAGGTCGGCCGCACGCGACCGGCATCGCGGGCTGACGCCGTCCTGGGGGCGCTGCGTCCTGGGCTGAGCCGCCCGGGACGCAGCTCACGTCTTCGCCCCGCACGGTTTGCGCCCCTGCTCGACACTACGGGCATGCCCCCGACCCCACCGGCCTGCGCCGGGTGACGCCCGCCGCCCCCGCGCCCCGCCGGCGGTTCGGCAGCCTCCTCGTCGACCCGACGCCGCTTCGGCTCGACCGCGACTTCCGCCTCCTCTGGACGGGTCAGGCGATCACCACGGTCGGCCGGATGGTCACCTCAGTCGTCCTGCCGTACCAGGTGTACGTCCTCACCGGCGATCTGCTGATGCTCGGCGCCCTGTCGCTGGTGCAGCTGGTGCCGATCCTGGCATTCGCATTGGGCGGCGGAGCCATCGCCGACGCCGTGGACCGGAGAAGGCTGCTGCTGGTCACGCAGCTGGGCCTCGCGGCGTCGAGCGTCGCGCTCGTGCTGCTTGCGACGCTGCCGGCCCCGCCGATCCTCGGGATCTTCGCCGCCGCGTTCGTCCAGGCCGGGTTCGGGGCGGTGGACCAGCCTGCCCGCGCGTCGGCCCTCCCGCGCCTCGTCCCCGCCGAGCGCCTGCCGGCGGCGATCGCGCTCAACCAGATCGTGTTCAACGGAGCGGCGGTCATCGGCCCCGCATTCGGCGGCATCCTGCTTTCGCTCACGAGCGTGGCAGCGTGCTACCTCGTTGACGTGGTGACCTTCGGGGCCGCGATCACGGCGGTCCTGATGATCCAGCCGATCCCGCCGCACCCGTCCGCGGTGCGCCCGAGCCTCAGGGCCGTCGCGGATGGCCTCCGGTTCGCCCGGCGCCGCCGCCCGGTCCTCGCCACGTTCATCGTGGACATCAACGCCATGGTCTTCGGCTCGCCGCGCTCGCTGTTCGCGCCGCTCGCACTCGATGTGTTCCACGTCGGTGCGGCCGGCGTGGGGCTGATGTCCGCGGCGGCGGGCCTCGGGGCGTTCGTCGCCTCGGTGCTGTCGGGCTGGACCGCCCACGTTCGACGCCCCGGACTCGCGGTGCTGGTCGCGGTGGGGTTCTGGAGCATCGGCATCGTGGGCTTCGGCCTCGCGACGTTCAGCTTCCCGCTCGCGCTGCTGTGCCTCGCGATCGCGGCCGGCGCCGACGTGTTCAGCGCGGTCCTGCGCAGCTCGATCGTCCAGCTGCTGACCCCCGATGCGCTGCGCGGCCGGGTCTCGTCGATCCACACGCTGGTGGTGACCGGGGGACCGAGGATCGGCGACGCCGAGGCGAGCGCGGCCGCCGCCCTGCTCGGCACGCAGCTCTCGGTCGTCACGGGCGGGCTCCTCTCGCTCGTGGGCGTGGTGCTGCTCCGGTTCGCGATGCCCGAGTTCGCACGCCTCGACATGGCCGAGGCGACGGCGGCCGCCGCGCACGAGGAGGCGGACGACGAGGCACGCGACGCGAGGGCGGCCTCAGCGGCGACCGAGGCCCTGGCCGCGCTCGAGGAGATCGAGTAGCCGAGCGTTCTGCGGGCCACTTCTCGACTCGGTCTGCTCAGCGGGGCGGGGCCCGCCCCGCGGTGCACGGAGGGGCCCTATGGGCGGACGAAGCCCAGCACGGGCCGCCACGTGCCGCACTCCCGGGTCCGCCGTGCGACTCGGTCTGCTCAGCGGGGCAGGGCCCGCCCGGCGGTGCCCGGAGCGGCCCTATGGGCGGACGAAGCGCAGCGCGGGCCGCCACGTGCCGCACTCCGCGGGTCCGGCGTGCGCCCGGGCGCACCAGCCGGCCCGCTCGTCGGGCGGAGCGCCGACAGGGCCGCTGGGTGCACGTGCCCTCTGCCGCCCGCCGCACGGGTTGCCCGCGGTGCCGGAGCTGCACCGCACCGACGGCCCTGGAGGCGAGGACGGGCGCGAGCCTAGTGCTCGGTCGTCACCAGCCCGCTGGTCTCGGACCCGTCGAAGTCGGGATCCGAGCGCCACACCGCCTCGATCGCCGAGCCAAACGCGCCGACCGCGAGGACGAGGCCGAGCAGCAGCAGCGGCAGCACCGCGATCGGGAGCGACTGGTCGGAGCGGCCGGGCACCGTCCCGAGCACCAGCCCTGTACCGGCGAGGACAACGCCGAGCGCGAACGCCGAGGCCCGCTTCGCCCGTCCCGGGTGCCGGCGGATGAGGCCCGCCGCGCGGTCGATGACGTCGGGCTCGAAGTCCTCGCGGCCGTAGTGGTCCCACGTGCGCGCCCCGCTGCCGCCCGCGCCGATGATGATCACCAGGCCCGCGAGCAGCAGCGGCAGGTTCACCACGAGTCCCAGCGGCGAGTTGCTGCCATTCCAGCTGGGATCGTGCGAGCCCACCACGAACCCCGCCGCCACAACGAGCACGCCGAGCGCCAGGACGAAGACATGGCCGAAGATGAGCGGCCGGAGCGATCGCCGCCGGATCTTCGGGCCGCGGACCGGCTGGGCACGGTACAGCCCCACCCAGGCGCCGACGACCCGCCCCAGGAACCCGAGCACGAGCAGCAGGAGCAGCCAGGGGATCAGCACGATCAGCTTGCCCCAATCGGGGGTGATGACCGGCGCGAGCAGGGAGAGGACGCCGTTCCAGAAGCTGTCCAGCGGGCTCATCAGGCTCCCTCGGGATCCAGTTCGAGGCTGCGGAAGACGGTGGCGGCCGCGAACAGCACGAGGCCGATCGGCACGGACACCAGAATCGTGATCAGGATGCCATCCACCAGGCCAGGCCGGGGCGTGACGATCAGCCCGATGCTGCCCGACTTGTGGATGCTGCACGCGAAGACGCTCGCCACCGGCGAGTCGGCCGCGATCGTCAGGCTCGCGCCTGGCTTGATCGACCAGCCGCCGAGCGTGTGGGTCACGACGTCCTCGTTGACCAGGATCAGGCGGTCGCCCTGCGTCAGGGAGATCTGCGACGGGATGGCGCTGGGCTTGCCGGCCGCGAGGAGTGCCGCGGTTCCCTGCGGGATCGTGAGCTGCACGTCCCGCGGCGGCGCCACGATCTCGGAGCCGAACGCGGTCCACGCCACGGCCACGAGGATCGCGCCCATGACGAACCCCGACACCAGCGACCCGCCCAGGACGCGCGCCGAGAACCAGCCAGGGAGCCGGTGACGCAGGCCCCGGGCGAACCGTCCGGGCGCGAGGTGCAGCTCCGCTGTGGTCACAGCAGGTACAGCATCGGGAACACGATCACCAGCCACATGACGTCGACGAACGTCCAGTACCGGACGACCGCCGTGACGCCCCAGTAGTCGCCGGGGCCGAACTGCCCCTTGCGGAGCAGGTTCGCGGCCAGCAGCAGCCCGATGAGGCCGGTGACCAGGTGGAGCACGTGGAGCCCGGTCATCGAGAAGAACGCGGTGCCGAACGGCGAGTTCTGGCTGAACTCCGCGGTCCTCCACTCGATCCCGACGCCACCGATGAAGATGACGCCCAGCAGGCTCGCGAGCAGCAGCGCCACGATCGCCCGCCGCCGGTTGCCCCTGGAGATCGCCCCCGTGGCCTGGTAGCCCAGGAAGGACGAGCCCAGGAGGATGAACGTCAGGATGACCCCCAGCCCGAGGTTGACGGCGCCCTTGTCCGGGCCGTTGAAGCCGTTGAGGTACAGCCGGGCGGCTGACATCGCGAAGAAGAGCATCGACTCGGAGGCCATGAAGACCCACAGCCCCATCCGGTTGATGCCCGGGCGGTCGTGCTCCTCCTCGTGGTGGGCGACATGGGTCTCGGTCTGGCTGGCGACGTGGAGCTCGTGCTCCTCGGCGACCAGCGGCATGGTCGTCACGCCGTCACCTCTTCATCGGCTGCACCGGCCAGGCCGAAGACCGCGTGCGGGCGGCCGCCGGTGCCGTAGCCGTACGGCGACCCGACCACGATCGGCGTGGACGGGAAGTTCTCCACCGGTGGCGGCGACGAGATGAGCCACTCGAGGGTCCGCGCCTTCCAGGGGTTGGCCACGGCCCTGGGTGCGTTCTTGGACAGCAGGGCGCGCAGCACGTTGATCACGAACACGAGGAAGCTCGAGCCCAGGAACCAGGCCGAGATCGAGATGAACAGGTTCACGCCCGCCAGATCGTTCTGGTACGTCGCGATGCGCCGGTTCATCCCGTGCAGGCCGGCCCAGAACATGGGCAGGAACGTCAGGTTGAAGAAGATGAACATCATCCAGAAGTTGATCTTGCCGAGGCGCTCGGAGAGCATCCGCCCGGTCATCTTCGGGAACCAGAAGTAGAAGGCTGCGAACAGGGCGAAGATCTCGCCGCCGATGATCGTGTAGTGGAAGTGGGCCACGACGAAGTACGTGTCGTGGAGGCTGATGTCGGTCGGCACGTCGGCGAGGAAGATGCCGGTCACGCCGCCGATGACGAAGTTGAACACGAACCCGAGCGCGAACAGCATTGGCGTGGTCAGCCACAGGCGGCCCATCCAGATCGTGCCCAGAGCGGACAGGAAGATCAGGCCGGTGGGGATCGAGATCAGCTCAGTGGTGACCATGAATGGGCCGAGCAGCGCGTTGGGCATGCCCGACACGAACATGTGGTGCGCCCAGACGATGCCCGACATGCCCACGATGCCGATCAGCGCGGCCACGGCCCACCGGTAGGCGAACAGCGGCTTGCGCGACAGGTGGGCGAGCACCTCGAGCGCCATCCCGAAGCCCGGCAGCACGAAGATGTACACGGCCGGGTGCGAGTAGAACCAGAAGGTGTGCTCGTAGAGCAGCGGCGCGCCGCCCTGGCCCACGAAGAAGCCGGTGCCCACGATGCGGTCGAGGAGGACCATCGTGAGGCTCGCGGCGAAGAACTGGGTGAAGAACGTCGCGAGGAAGGCCGCGGCGAGCACCGACCACACGAAGATGGGCACGCGGCCCCAGCCCATGCCCGGGGCGCGCATCTTGGCGATCGTGACGATGAAGTTGATGCCGCCGAAGATCGACGACAGGCCGAACACGATGATCGCCAGGTTGAACATGATCTGGCCGGACGCGTTCTTGACCGACAGCGGCGGGTAGGCCGTCCAGCCCGAGTCCCAGCCGCCGAGCGCCTGCGACAGGAATAGGCTCACGATGACGATCGGCACCAGCCAGAAGCTGAGCGAGTTGAGGCGCGGGTACGCCATGTCGCGCGCGCCGATCATGATCGGAACGAAGTAGTTCCCGAACGAGCCCATCACCGACGCCACGGCGACCGACACCATCGCGATGCCGTGGAAGCTCATGATCCGGTTGTAGATGTCGGGCGACAGGAGCGTGTTCCCCGGCTGAGACAGCTGGGCGCGCATCGTCATGGCGCCCAGGCCGGCAATCAGCAGCACCACGATGAACGTGGCGAGGTACTGGATCCCGATGACCTTGTGGTCCTCGCTGACCGTCAGGTAGCGGCGCCAGTCGGTCGGGACGCCCTTGGTCTTGTAGCCGAGCCAGCCCCTGACGGTGGACTCCCAGAAGCCCACGCCCAGCAGCCAGCCGAAGGCGGCGACGACGAAGGCGACCGTCACGATCTGCTCGGTGGAGGGCATCGTGCCGTTGGCGGACGGCGTGCGGTCGAACGGGTCCGCGCCCATCGCCGACCGGATCGCGATCGCGATGCCGGCGCCGATGAGGCCGCCGATGACGGCGAACAGGAGGCCCCGGATGATCGGGAAGAACCCGGTGATCCTACGAGGGCGGTTGGGTGCCGGCAGGGCGCCGGCGGCAGCAGTCGTCATCGTCACTTCACCGTCAGGGTGCCGGTCATGGTGGTCGGGTGCGCCTGGCACACGAATTGGTAGGTCCCCGGCGGCAGCGCGGGGACGTCAACGGTGGTCGTGGCGGGACCGGGCTTGAAGTCCGTCGCGTACGTCTTGCCGTTCGCGGTGACCGCGAAGTTGTGCACGGTCCCAGGGTCGTTGTTGTTGAACGTGAAGGTGATCGGCGTGCCGGCCTTGGCGTCGAGCGTCGTGGTGGCGAAGCCGGAGGTGGCAGCGCCAGCCTTGGCCTCGACCGAGACCGGCTGCCCGCCGGCCGCGGGGCCGCTGGGCTGCGCACCGCCGCCATTGGCCGCGATCCACGTGGCGAACTCGGCATCGGTCACCACCCTGACCGGCAGCTCCATCGTCGCGTGGTTGAGACCGCACAGCTGTGAGCACTGGAGCCGCAGCCCGCTGTCGGTGCCGTAGTCGCCCGTGCCCGTGGGCGTGAACGACATGTAGGTCGTCAGACCGGGGACCGCATCGACGCGCAGCCGGAAGGCCGGGATCCACACGGAGTGGATCACGTCGATCGAGGTGATCTCGAAGCCGATCTTGCGGTTCACGGGCAGCACGAGCTCCGTGGCGCTCTTCGCGCCGGACTGCGGATACGCCACGCTCCACCGCCACTGCTGGCCCTGGATGCGGACCACCACGTCTGGCGACGCGTCGAGGTGAACCACGCTCGGCAGCTCGGTCAGGCCCGGGTAGACCATCACGCCCAGCGCCATGGCGGACGTGACGACGAACCACGCGAGCGGCAGCCGGCCGCGACCGGTCAGCGGTGCGCCATCCTCGTCGGGCTGCCCGCGGTGCCGGAACGCAAACACGCTGTAGCCGAGGACGGCGATCACGAACGTGAAGACCGGCACGGACATGATGAGCAGCGTCCGGAACGTCGCATCGATCTCCTGACCCTTGTCAGAGAACGTTGCAGGCTCAAAGGCGACCTGAGCCAAGATCAAGCCGGCGAAGGTCAAGACCAGCCAGACCAGGCCCACGATCGCGATATGGCGCCTCACGAGCGCACGACCTCCTCACGGAGCCCGACGGGGGCTCATGGCGTGGACGGGAAACCAAGGCCGCCGTTCCCTCGACCGACCAGGGACCCGGAGTCAACGAACCGTCCTAGGTCTCTCGGCCTGTCCGAACGGCCCGCCGGGATATTACCTCCGGCCCTCAAAGATGGGGAAATCGGCCCATCTGTCGGACGATCCATCGGCGGCGACATCCCGCGGGGCGCTTAGCGGTGCGCGAACGCGCCGTCTCCCTCGTCCCAGCTGACCAGCCTGCCGACACCCTAGGTGATGGACGGTCTTTCCGGCGCCTCGAGCCTGACGATGGGGTCCCTGTATGCGCTCATGGGCCTGGCGATGCCCTCCGGCGCCGCTGGATCGGCTGCCGCCTCGCCGGCCCTCGCGATGCTCAGCGCCGCCAACGAGTCCACCGCCGCCCAAATCAGCGCGCTCATGGCGGGGACCGGCGTCCCATCTGGCGGGACCACAGGGCCGTCGCTGACCGGCGCGCTCCTGAGCCTGAGCAATCTCGACCCCGCCGCCGAGCTCCAGCGGCTCAGCGCAGTCCTCAGCAGCGACGCCGGTTCCGGGGGCTGATCAGAGCTGCTCGCTCCGTGCCGCGCACTCGGTTCGGACACTCCTGGGCACCCAGCGGCATGGGGGCGCCGCGGTGATGGCGATGGCCGGAGCCTCGCCCGAACGGGGATCAGCCCGCCGGGTCGACCGAGGGCGGCTCCCCGGGAGTCGCGGGCGCGGGCGTCTCGGCGGGCGCCGGAGCCGCCTGCTGCGCCGCCGGCTCCGGGGCTGGCGCCGGGGGTGCGGGCGGGGGAGCGAAGACAGGCTGGGGAGGCGGGGCGGCGATGGGAGCGGGAGCCGGCGCCGTGGCATGCGGTGCCGGCAGGGGAGCTGCCTGCGGCGGGGCGGGAGCGGCGGGCGCAGTGGGACCTGCGGGAGCCGCGGGCTCATCGTCCTGACCCGATGCGGCCTTCCGGAACTCGCGGATGCTCTTGCCGATCGCTCCGCCGACCTCGGGCAGCTTGCCCGGCCCGACCACGATCAGCGCGATCACCAGGATCAGGATGATGTGGATCGGTGAGATCCCTTCGAGCATGAGGACTCCTTCTGCCGCGCCTCCGGTGCCGTGCGGCAGGCTGCCGTGCACGCGCAGGATACTGACCGCGCGCGCGCCGTGCCCCGGTCCACCGGTCCCGACCCGGACGGGCCTATGGGCAGGGGTTGACGAAGTAGTTAGTGCTCACTAACATTCGCGGCATGAGCGCAGCCCCCGTTCCCGTCCACCGCGTCGCCGGCCCCCGCCTCAACGCCGAGGAGCGCCGAGCCGAGGTGCTCGAGGCTGCGATGACGGCGTTCGCCGTCGGCGGCTATGCCGCCACGTCCACCGAGGAGGTCGCCCGGCTGGCCGGCGTGTCGCAGCCGTACATCTTCCGGCTGTTCGGATCCAAGCAGGCGCTGTTCCTGGCTGCCGTCGAGCGCTGCTTCTCCCAGGTGCGCGAGGCGTTCGTCGATGCTGCGCGGCATCCCCAGGCCGATGCCGCCATCCACCCGGTGCTGTCGGCCATCGCGACGCGCTACTCGGAGATGCTCAAGGACCTCACGCTCCTGCGCCTCCAGCTCCACGCCTACGCCGCGAGCAGCGACCCGGAGATCCGGGCCTTTGTGCGCGCCGAGTTCGCCAGGTTGATCGCCACCGTGTCGGAGGTCTCCGGCGTCCCGGCGTCCGAGCTCCGCCCGTTCTTCGCGGAGGGAATGCTCATGAACCTCGCCGCCGCCCTCGAGCTGTCCGAGGCCGACGTGGCCTGGCAGCTGATGTGCGAAGGGGGGACGACTCGCGATTGACGACGCGCCCCCCTTTTTGCCCTCTGGAGATAGTGAGTAATAACTATCTAGCGCAGACGAACGGAAGACGGAAGGAGATCCGCCCGCCATGCTCGATCGACGAAGAACCCTGCTGACCTTCTTGGTCACCTCCATCGCCCTGTTCATGGTCTCGCTCGACAACCTCGTGGTGACCACGGCCCTGCCGGTCATCCGGGCCGACCTCCACGCGAACCTCCAGCAGCTCGAGTGGACGGTCAACGCGTACACGCTCACCTTCGCGGTGCTGCTCCTCACCGGCGCTGCGCTCGGGGATCGCTTCGGCCGCAAGCGGCTGCTGTCCATCGGCGTCGCCGTGTTCACCGTCGGATCGGCGTTGGCCGCCCTCTCGCCCAACGGCGACGTGCTGGTGGTGGCCCGCGCGATCCAGGGGCTCGGCGCCGCGTTCGTCATGCCGCTCACGCTGACGATCCTCTCGTCGGCGGTCCCGGCCGAGCGTCGCGGGCTGGCGCTTGGCCTGTGGGGCGGCATCTCGGGTCTCGCGGTCGCCGTTGGGCCGCTCGTCGGCGGGGCGATCGTCGACGGGCTCGACTGGCACTGGATCTTCTGGCTCAACGTCCCGGTGGGCATCGTCCTGGTCCCCTTCGCGCTCGTCGCGCTGCGGGAGAGCCACGGTCGTGACGCCACGCTCGACCTGCCCGGGCTCGGTCTCGCCTCTGGCGGCCTGCTCGCGCTCGTCTGGGCGCTCATCCACGGCAACGCGGACGGCTGGGGCTCCTCGCAGATCCTCGCCGCGTTCGCCGCGTCCGCGGTCCTGCTCCCCTTGTTCCTCCTCCGCCAGGCCCGCACCGCGCGACCGATGCTGCCGCTGCGCTTCTTCCGCAGCCGCTCGTTCTCGGCGGCGAACGGCGTCAGCTTCCTGATGTCGTTCGGGATCTTCGGCGCGATCTTCCTGCTGGCCCAGTTCTTCCAGATCGTCCAGGGCTACTCGCCGTTCGACGCTGGCCTGCGCACCCTCCCGTGGACCGGCATGCCGATCATCGTGGCGCCGATCGCGGGGATCCTCTCGGACCGCATCGGCAGCCGTCCGCTGCTCGTCGCCGGCATGGCGCTGATGGCAGCCGGCCTCGCCTGGTTTGCCGCCGCGTCGTCGCCGACCGTCCCGTACCTCGAGCTCGTCCCTGCGCTGGTGCTCGCGGGCGTCGGCATGTCGATGTTCTTCGCCCCGACCGCGAACCTCGTGCTCTCCGCCGTGCGCCCGGAGGAGGAGGGCCTCGCGTCGGGCGCCAACAACACGATCCGCGAGGTTGGCGGCGTGTTCGGCGTCGCGATCCTGGCGTCCGTCTTCGCGGCCAAGGGCGGCTACAGCTCGCCGCAGGCCTTCGTCGACGGGCTCGTTCCCGCGCTCTGGCTGGGGGCTGCGATGATCGCCTTGGGCGCCGTTGTGGCGCTGGCGATCCCGGCCCGCCGCAGGCCGGTGATCTCGCTCGAACTCCCGGCCCGTCCGCTGCGCGGCGAGCCCGTCCTGGTGCGGGAGACGATCGACCTGCATCGCTGAGCTGCGGGTTTCCGTGGGCCGCGATGGGTCCACGGAAAACCCGCTCCCGAGAACCAGCCTCGCGCTCGGCGGCCCGACCCGAAACGGTCGGGCCGTCGGCGCGTCATAGGGCATGCCGGGTCGCGCGGAGCCCGAATGGCGGTCTCGCCGGGCAACGAGCGCCACCGACGTGTGCGACGCTTGTCGGGTCGCGGGCGACGCCAACGAACCGGGTCGCCGCGCGAAGGAGGCCGGGGATGGCGAAGGCGCAGGGGAGCCGGACGGCCAGGTCGCGCGGCCGCGGCCGGACTGGGACCGCGCTGACCCTCGCGTTCTCCGCGGCGCTCCTCGCGGCTGGCGTCGCCTTCACGTGGATCCGCGTCGCGCTGCCCAGTGAGCCCGCCGAGATCTCGTCGGATGCCTGGGCATGGACCAGCGATGGGGTTGAGGTGCTGGCCCTCGGGGCCGGCGGACCGTTCCGCGACGGGGACGTCCTCACGGCAATCGGTGGGCGCCCGCTCGAGGCGCAGGCCGATGCCATGCTCGCGGGGACGACCCCTCGCCCGCTGCCGGCCACGCTCGCCTTCGAGGTCCGGCGGGACGGCGTCACCCAGACCCTCTCCGTCGCGCTCGGCCCGCAGCCAGTCGGCGTCCTCCTCCTGAGCGGCCTGCCGCTGCTTGCCTACACGCTCGTCCAAGGCGTGGTGGCCGCGCTCGCCTGGCTCAGGCGTCCAGTCGAGGCGTGGCGGCGGGGGTTCCTCATCGGCTCGACCGCCAACATCGCGAGCGCCCTCATCTGGGAGCTGGGCCTGCGGCCCACGGACCTCGTCCGACCGGAGCCGGCGTTCGCGATGTACGTCCTCACGCTGCCGATGCACCTGCTGTTCTGGTCGTCGGTGGTCCATGTGCTGGTGTCCTGGCCGCGACGCTGGGATGCCGTGGCGGGCCGACGCTGGGCTGTCGCCGCGCTGTACGCCGTCCCGCAGGCCGCGCTCCTGATTGGCATGGCGATCACCCGGGCCCAGACCGCGAGCACGCTCAGCTGGTTCGCTTCGTGGGACGCCGTCCTGGCCGTCGTCGTCCTGGTGATGATCGGGCTCGTGCTCGTCGCCATCGGGCGTGCCTACCTGCGCACCCCCGCCGGGCGCGACACCTGGCTGCGCGTGGTGGCGGCGGCGTGCGTCGCGGTTGCGCTCGCCGTGGCCGGGCTGACCGAACTGCCGCTGCTGCTGACCGGGGAGCCGCTGGTTGGGCGCTCCTCCGTGGCTGCACTGGGGCTGCCGCTGGCCGTGGTCCTCGTGGTGGGGACTCTGCGGAGTCGGATGTTCGAGGTTGACGTGCTGCTGGCGTCGCGCCGCCGCCTCGTGGTTGCCCGCGAGGAGGAGCGTCGGCGGATCCGGCGCGACCTCCACGACGGGATCGGGCCGATGCTGGCGGCGATGACCCTCAAGGTGGACCTCGCGCGAGACGTGCTCCGCTCTGATGCCGATGCCGCCGACCGGGCGCTCGAGGCGCTCAAGCGCGACACACAGGGCGCGGTCGCCGAGATCCGCCGCCTGACCAGGGAGCTTCGGCCGCCCGCGCTCGACGAGCTGGGCGTCGTCGAGGCGATCCGCCAACGTGCCGCCGACCTGGCAGAGGGCGCCGAGGGAGAGCGCCTCGCGATCGAGGTGACGTGCGTCGGGTCCCTGCCGCCGCTGGATGCCGCCGTGGAGGCAGCCGCCTACCGGATCGCGGTCGAGGCGATGACCAACGTCGTCCGGCACGCCCGGGCCACCCGGTGCCGCGTGCGGCTGAGCGGGAACGGGCTGCTGCTGGTCGAGGTGTCCGACAACGGGGAGGGTTTCGCGTCGGGGCGCGGCGCAGGGGTCGGGATGACGTCCATGCGCGAGCGCTGCGGCGAGCTGGGCGGATCGCTGGCCGTGGACCGGACGCCTGATGGCTGGACGGTGGTCCGCGCGGCGCTCCCAGTCATGGGCTAGGGCAACGTGCCGCCTGTCCGGCTCCGGACCAGAGGGCTTCGGGGCTAGACGACGACCTCGAGCGGCCGGCGCCAGGCGGGGATCGGCGGGAGTCGCAGACCCTGGACGGGCACGATGCGAATGCCCGGGCCGTCGTGGCCCGCACTGCTCGCGGCGAGGCCGTCCATGCCGTCGAGCCAGGCGATGAGCGCCAGCGGGTCGAACGGCTTGGGGATGAAGCGGTCGAACGTCGCCGGATCCACGTCAACCAGGTTCCGGAGACGTTCGACCGAGTGGCCGCTCGCCAGGGCGATTGCCCTGCGTGGGCACTGTGCGAGCAGCCGCTGCCGAGTCAGGTGGGGAGACACGGGGTCCTCCGGTTGGAGCACCAAGACGTCAAGGGGCTCCTCTCGGTCGAACTCGAGCAGGTCCGCGTGCCGGGGGAAGGACCAGCACGCGTGCCCGGACCGCTCGATGCTCCGAACCACTAGAGCCCGGATAATCGCCGTGTCGTCAACCCACCCGACTCGCAACGGCATGCCACGCATGGTGGCTCCCGTCGCCGCCCCAGACAATTGCGGCGCATGCCCTATTGCCCGGGCGCAGCGGGGACGGGAGCCCGCCGGGGCGGGCCCGGACGGCGAAGCGCCCGCGCCGGTGTCAGGCTTCGCCCAGGCCCGCGTCGCGCGCCCGCACGATGGCCTGCGCGCGGTCGGCCACCTGGAGCTTGTTGAAGATGCTCGAGACGTGGTTGCGCACGGTCTTGTCCGAGAGGCCGAACTGCTGCGCGATCGCCTGGTTGGGGTCGCCGCGCGCCAGCCGCTCCAGGATCTCGCGCTCCCGCCCGGTCAGCTCCGGGAAGGCGGCCGCCGCGGCGGTGGGCATCTGACCGGTGAAGAACGCCATCACCCGCCGTGCGATGGCCGCACCGAAGATGACCTCCCCGTGGGCGACGGCCCGGAGCGCCGTCAGCAGCTCGTCGCGGTCGGCGCCCTTGAGCAGGTAGCCACGGGCGCCGGCCCGCATCGCAGCGAAGATCGAATCGTCGTCCTCGAGCATTGACACCACCACGACGCGGACGCCGGGATCGGCAGCGACGATGCGGCGCGTCGCCTCGATCCCGCTCATGCCCGGCAGGCGGAGATCCATCAGGACCATGTCGGGCCGGTGCTCGGCGACCATCTCGAGGGCCGACTCGGCGTCCTTCGCCTCGCCGACGGACTCGAAGTCGCGGGTGGCGGCGAGGGTCATGCGCAGCCCGTCGCGGTACATCGGGTGGTCGTCCACCACGATGACGCGCAGACGGCCGGCCGTGTCGCCGGGCGACGTCGGGACCGAGGAATCCATGTCCCCTCCGAGGCTGGCGCGCTGAATGGTAGGCGCGTGCCGGTGACGTGTCCCGGCGGTTTCGCAGCCCCGGCCCCGGCTCGCGCGCATGGTCGCCAGCGAAGTGCCCCTGCATCTGCCCGGCCGCTCGGGACACCGCCCCCATGCGCCCGGGACGCCCGGCGCCGTACACCTGCAGCGAACCGCGGGACCCGTCCGCGGACCCGGAGCCCAACCGCAAGGAGCCCACCGTGACCGCCACCGCCAGCGCCAACGAGACCGGCGACCCGGAGCTTGGCCGGCTCACCCCGGTCTGGGACCTTGGCATCGCCTACGACGCCTATCGCGACCGCCTGTTCGCGAGCGTCCTCCGCTCCACCCGCGACGATGAGCTCGCGGCGGACATCGTGCAGGATGCCTTTCTGGAGCTGATCCGCGCCGGCCAGAGAGGCGACCTGCCCGAGAACGAGCTTGCGTGGCTGCACCGGGTTGCGTCGAATCGCGTGATCGACTGGTCGCGCAAGCGCGCGCGCTGGGCGGGGCACCTCCGGCCGTCCGAGGACGCAGAAGAGGCGCCCGAGACCGCCGTCCTGCGCCGCGAGGAGCAGCGCGAGCTTCACGCCGCGCTCGACGAGCTGCCGGGCGACACGCGGCGGGCGCTCCTCCTCGAGGGCGAGGGCTACCAGCCGGCCGAGATTGCAGGGATGATCGGCAGGACAGGGCAGGCAACGCGCACACTGCTCTGCCGGGCCCGCCGTCGCCTCCGCGACACCCTCGTGGCCCAGCCAGCATGACGACACGGAGGGGACAGGGAGGGTGACCGTGACTGCCGAGGTGGCCGCCCCAGCATCGCCCGCGGCCGGCCTGGACCGGCCCAGGGACCGGCTCTCGGCTGCCTCGCTCGTCCGGATCAGCCTCTACTGGCTCGGCCTGTCCTCGGTGTTCATCGGGCTCAACCAGATCCTCGACGGCCGCATGGCCACGGGCGCCCTCGGGCCGGACGCACAGCGCGAGGTTGGGGGCACGCTGTTCCGCCTGACCGTGGCGGGCTCCGTCATCGCGGCCCTCGTCCAGCCGACGGTGGGCACGCTGTCCGACTACACCGCCTCGCGATGGGGTCGCCGCAAGCCCTACATCGTCATCGGCTCGACGCTGGACCTCGTGTTCCTCGCGGGGATCGCGTTCTCGAACGACCTGGTCGCGATCGCGGCGTTCATCATGATGCTGCAGGTCTCGGCCAACTTCGCCCAGGGCCCGTTCCAGGGCTACATCCCCGACCTCGTGCCCGCTGAGCAGACCGGCACCGCATCATCGCTGGTGGGCCTGTTCAGCGTGCTCGGGCAGGTCTGCGGCTTCGGCATCGCGGCGGCAGCGCTCGCAACCGATTCGTTCGCGCTGGGCACGGTGGCGCTGGGCCTGCTCGAGTTCGCGATGATGTTCTCGGTCGTCGTCCGCGTGCCCGACGGCCCGCCAGCCCGCGATCGGATGGGGCGGTCCTGGATCGCCGTCATCCGCGAGGCATGGGGCTCGGACATCCTCCGGCAGCGGAACTTCCTGCTGATCGTGGCCTCACGGCTCCTGATCCTCATGGGCGGGACGATGCTGATCAACTTCTCGCCGCTGTTCCTGATGCGAACGCTGGGCATCGACCAGCACGCCACGTTCGCCCCGAACCTGATGCTCATCGCGGCTGTCGTCGTGGGCAACGCCATCGCCGTCATCCCGGCTGGCCGGATCGGCGACCGGTTCGGCCGGCGCCCGGTGGTCTGGGCCGCATGCGTGATGGCCGCGACGGGCATGGCGCTCTGCGCCACCGCCACGGGCAACGGGACGATGCCGCTGCAGGGCATCCTGGGGGCTGGGCTGTTCGGCACCGGGATGGGCTCATTCCTGTCGGTGGACTGGGCCCTCCTGACATCTGTGGTGCCGGGCGCGTCGGGCGGCCGGTACATGGGCATCAGCAACGTCGCGACCGCGATGGCCGGCGTGTTCAGCATCGCGACCGGCGGGCCCCTGCTCGACGCGGTGGACGCGGGCGCCTTCGGCAACGGGGCGCGGGCGGCGTTCCTCCTCGCCGTCGCCTACCTGATCCTCGGGATGCTGCCCCTGGTCTGGGTCAAGGAGCCGCGGCGGACCAGGTCGGTGGCGGCTGCTGCGTAGGGCTCGCCGGGGAGCGGCTCGTCGTGCGCTCATTCGCCCCGCAGTCGACGAAACCGAGCCCCAGCCGTTGCTCCGTCGGCCGCCAGTCGACGAAGCAACCGAACATGGGCGCTTCCGGGGCGACTCGGCGTCGGTTCTTCGACCGACGGGCGAACAGCTGACCCCGGGCCGGCCAAGATCTTCGACGCTGAGGCGACGGCGCGCAGAGGCTCCGTCGCCCCCTCAGTCGGTCAGCTGCGTCCGCTTGACGGCCCGAGCCGCGCGTCCGACGCCGCAGGTTGCGAGCCGGGCGCCCACGGCGTCCCGAGCTTGGGCAGGAGCCAGCGGTCGACGCCGTAGTAGCCGGCCACCTTCCAGGCCATCATCACGCCCACCGCCAGCGCGAACATGACCGGGTTGGTCGAGGCCGAACCGGCCAGAAGGTACGACATGTTCATGAAGGCGCCGAAGAACGCGGCGAAGCCGGTCAGCGCGCCCACGATCAGCCCGATGCCCACCAGGATCTCGCCGAACGTGACCAGCGGGGCGAACCACGTGTAGTGGCCGCCGGTGAGCAGGAAGTTCAAGAAGCCGCGGTACCAGTCATACGTGATGGCGCCCTTGCCGGTATCGGAGACCGCGATCGCTGCGGTCCAGTAGCCCTTGAGGGCGGAACCGCCGTCGACCCAGCCGGGTCCCGTGAGCTTGTGGAGCCCGGCCTCGAGCCAGTTGAACCCCAGGAACAGGCGGATCGGGAGCCAGACGAGGCCCGCGCGCGAGTTGCTGAACAGGAACCTCGCGAATCCCGGCCCCTCAGTCTCCACCGTCCCGGATTTCGGGTCGCGCCGGGCATCGACGTAGAGCACGACGAACAGGGCGACGGCCAGGATCCAGAACGCCCAGGTCACGATCCCGGACAGGCTGTCAGGGACGCTGACCCAGGGATTGACCAACCAGGCGATGAGGATCGTCGCGACGGCACCGATGCCGGCAGCCAGCGAGCGAGTTTGGGACATGGTCCCCTCCCGTCCCTTGGACGATCGGCACCGACGCCGGCGGGACGCTGCCGGCATGGTTCCGCGGGCCGCGCGGGACCGCCCGGGGCCGTGTGCACCAGTTGTAGCGCGCGGGACCCGACAAGGCAACGCTTTGCGATGCCCGCGAAATGCTCGTGCGCGGCGAATTGCGGAGCGGCGATCTCGCCCCGCGTCTGGCGCCGGGCGTCAGCTGGCCGTGGGCTTCGCCTTGGTCAAGCCGATGACCCAGCGCATGCACTTGTGCCCGACGTCGGCCTTGGGGCCGAACATCAGAGGACACGCGCCCGCGATCACCGTGAGCCCGGCGGCCCGGCCCGCCTGCACCGCCGCGTCATTGACGCTGCCGCCGCCGAACGAGCGGTGCATCCAGACCCGCGTGACGCCCAGCTTGATGCAGTCGTCCACGACCGCCCCGGTGGCGCTCGGGTTCGTCGCGATCACCACGCCGTCCACGCCCCCCGGGACATCGGCCAGGCTGCGGTAGCAGGGATCGCCCTCGACCGTGCTGGCATTGGGGTTGATCGCGAACACCTCATAGCCGCGCTTCTTGAGGGTCGTGTACACGTAGTTGCCCCCATGCCCGGCGGCCGTGCGCGAGACGCCGGCGACGGCGATGCGCCGCTGTGCGAGGAAGTCAGCCGTGGCTTCGGCGACGGTGGTCATGCTGGTCGATCCCTCCCGGCGGTCCTCTGCCGCCACGCGGACCCAACGGTAGGTGAGCGTCCGCCGCTCGCAACAGGGCCATGGGTCCCGCGGCGCACCCCGCCCCGGTCTCCGCCGGGGCTTCTCGTCGGCCCGCGCGGCTCAAGGGCGTGGGCTACGTGGCCCGCGAACGGCTGGCGCGGCCTGCGAGGGGAGTGGTCGCGTTATGCGGGCGCCGTCTCCGAGCTCGGCGCCTCGGCTGACCGTCCCGAGCTGGGGCCGCGCGTCGCGAGCACGGAGCCGGCGATGACGAGCGCGAAGCCCACGGCCATCGCCGGCGTGAAGGGCTCGGCGAGCACCACGATGCCCAGGATCGCCGCCACGGCCGGGTTGATGTACGTGATCACCGTGGCGCGCACCGGGCCCACGGCGGCGATCAGCTCCGCGAACAGCATGAACGCGAGGGCCGTGCACACCAGCCCGAGGACGACGATCGACGCAATCGCCTGCTCGCTGGGCTGGGTGGCGGGCCACTGCGCGATGGCGAACGGCAGATAGAGGAGCGCGGACAGCGCGAGCGACGGCCCCATCACGCCCAGCGCCGGGACGCCGACGAGCTTGTGGGCGAGGATCCAGGGTCCCGTGGCGTAGCCCAGCACGACAAACCCAATCGCGGCGATGGCCCCGGCGCTCGACGCGTTGAGGTCGGTGCCGGCGATCGCGGCCACGCCCACCAGCCCCAGCAGCAGGCCCACGAGTCCGGTCGACCCCACATGCCGGTCCCGGCCGCCCGCGAGCACGCCGATCACCGTGCCCACCAGCGGCACGCCCGCGACCAGCAGCCCCGCCAGCGAGCTGGTCACCTGCTGCTCGGCCCAGCCCAGGAGCACCCATGGCCCCGCGACCTCGGTCAGCGCGAAGGCGACCACCCACTGCCACCGCCGGAGCGTGGGGCGCAGGCCAACCCGCACGATGGCGATCGGCAGCAGCACCGCCGCGCCGATGCTCGTGCGGACGAAGACCAGGACGGGCGGCGAGACCTCGGCCACGGCCACGCGGATCAGCAGGTACGGGATGCCCCAGATCACGGCCATGACGGCGAACAGGGCGATGGATCGACGGCTCACGCGCTGATTGTCGGGCACGTTCAGCGGTCTGTCTGGCGCGCCGACGCACGCTGCGTGGCGCCTCACAACGTGGCCGGCGCGACGCCCGGTCAGCGCAGCCAGGCGGGGGAGCCCTCCTCGAGCCCGGGCAGGGTGGCCAGGTACCGCATCACCGGCAGGCATCCCGCCAGGTCCGAGGCGATCCGCTTGGGCAGGTCCCGAGCCAGCACTTCCCCGTCGCTGAGCGGGCGGCCGAAGACCACGTCCTTGAGCTTGAGCAGCGCGATGTCCGGGTCCGCGGGGTCGAAGCCGGCCGGGGCCCGCTTGAGCGAGGGCTCGGCGTCGATCGTGCCGTACGCCGCCACGAATGCCGGGTCCTCGAGCGCCGCGTGGACGCCGTCTCGGTCGTTGACCACGGCGCTGCGCCAGGCTGCGAGGCGCGCCGGCGACGGGTGGTACATGCCGCCGCCCGTGAACGATTCGCCAGGCGCGAGGTGGAGGTACCCGCCCACGCCGCCACCCTCGCCCGTCCACGGGAAGCTGGCTCCCAGGTTCGTCTTGTACGGCGACTTGTCCTTGCTGAACCGGACGTCGCGGTAGATGCGGAACGGCGAGCGCTCGTCGGCGCGCATGGGGATCCCACGCGCGGTCAACTCCTCACCGAGCGCGACGCAGAACCGCTCGAGCGGCGTCTTGAGCAGCATCTCGTAGCGGGCCTTGCGTGGCGCGAACCACGCCCGGTCGTTGTTGAGCCCGAGCTCGACGAGGAAGTCGAGCGCGTCCGGCTGGAAGCCCGCGAAGTCCGGAGCCATGCACCGCCCTCCCCGCTCTGCCTCACCGGCGGGCGCCGGCGACCAGCCGACGATACCGCGCCCCGATCACGCTGGGCTTACGGCCGCCTTCGCCGCCGATTGCGGGTCCTCTCAGACGAACCGAAGGCGGCACCGCCACCGTCACGGCGTCACGTCCTGACCGCAGAGGGGAGCACCCTGTTGACCGCGTCCCGCACCCATGGCCGGCGATCGCGCCTCCTGGTCGTCATCGCCGCCGCCATTGTTGCCGTCCTCGCGCTCGGCGCTGTCGGCGTCGCCTACATGTTCGGCGGCTCGGCACCGGCCGCCGTCTCGCTCGCCACGACTGGCCCAGCCGACTCCTCGACCGCGCCGGCGCCAGCGTCGGCCTCGTCCGGCAGCCCGTCGACCGCCCCGGCGGCTCCATCGGCCTCGTCAGCGTCATCGTCGGCCCCGGCCGCGCCAGCCGGCGCATCCGGCTCCCTCGACGGCACTTGGAACGTGGACACCTCGGTCGGGTCGTTCTCCGACTTCTCATCGAGCTTCGTCGGCTACCGGGTGGCCGAGAACCTCGCGAACGTGGGCTCGACCACCGCCGTGGGACGGACGCCCAAGGTGTCGGGCTCGCTCACGCTCCAGGGCTCGACCATCACAGCCGCCAAGATCACGGCCGACCTCACCGCGCTGCAGAGCGACAAGCCCATGCGGGACGGCCAGCTCGGCCGCCAGGGGCTCCAGACCGACCAGTTCCCAACCGCGACCTTCGAGCTGACGACGCCCATCCCCCTCCCGACGCAGCCGGCGGACGGCGCGACGTGGAGCGTGACCGCGCAGGGCAAGCTGACCCTCCACGGCGTCACCAAGGATGTGTCGATCCCGCTCCAGGCCAAGCTGTCGGGCGGCGTGGTGACGGTGGTCGGCTCGCTGGGGATCACCTTCGCCGACTACGGCATGACGCCGCCCCAGTCGATGATGGTCCTCTCGGTGGCCGATCACGGCACGCTGGAGCTCCAGCTGCACTTCCGGCACGCCTAGCCGCGAGGGCCGCCCACCGGGAGGTTGCGGCGAGCGGTTCTACGGTGCAGCGGCGGCACCGGTCGTGCCGTAGGCGCACGGCTGGTGCGCTGCCCGCCGCGTCAGGCGCCCCGCAGCGCACGAGCCGTGCGCCGAGCGGGGAGGCCATGCCGGCGACGCGCCGATCGCCCGCTTGCTGCAAGCCGGGGATCGACGCCAGGGACGAGGCTCAGTCGGGCTTCTTGTAGGCGACCGCGACGCCTCCGACCTTCGCCTCGAGGCCGCGCAGCTGCTCCACCTGCGCGTCGGAGAGCGCGGCCGGCGCCAGCGGCAGCGAGGCGGGCATGTCGCGTCGCGGGTCACCGGGGGCGTAGACGACCACGAAGTCGGCGCCGATGGCGCGCTCCGTCTCCTCGACGAGCGCAAGGTGGGCCGGGTCGAGCCGCGCCCACGTCCAGGTCTGTCCGGTCATGGGAACCTCCGTCACGTGTGACCAGATCGTACGACGCGCGGCGCAACGGGGCCGCGGATCGGCTCTAGCATCGGCTCGTGGACATCACGCCGATCCAGGCCATCGTCCTGCTCGGGGCCGGCATGGCGGCCGGGATCGTCAGCGTCCTGGTGAGCCTCGCGTCGCTCGTGAGCTATCCGGCGCTGCTTGCGCTCGGCCTGCCGCCCGTCGCCGCCAACGTGACCAACACGGTGGCGCTGGTGTTCAACGCTGCCGGCGTGGCGGTCGGCGCCCGGTATGAGCTCCACGGGCAGCGCCCCACGATCGGGCGGCTCGCAGTGGTGGCGGTCGCCGGCGGGGCCACCGGCGCGGTGCTGCTGCTGGCGCTCCCGGCGCGCTGGTTCGAGCTCGTGGTGCCCGTCCTGGTCGCGGCGGCGGCGGGGCTGATCCTCGTCCAGCCGTGGCTCGCGGGGCACGCCCGGTTCCGACCCCAGGGCATCACGCCCACGACCGCGATGGCGTTCTTCGCGAGCGCGGTCTACATCGGCTACTTCGGCGCCGCCGGCGGGATCATCGTCATCGTCGTGCTCTCGAGCGTCATCGACCGCCCGCTGACCCATGTCAACGCGGCCAAGGCCATCCTCGGCGGGGTGGCCAACCTGGCTGCGGCGATCGGGTTCGCGCTCTTCGGACCGGTGCGCTGGGCGTTCGTGGTGCCGCTCGCCGTGGGGCTGTTCCTGGGCGGCATGACGGGCCCGTGGATCGCCAGGCGCCTGCCGACCGCGGTGTTCCGGGGGCTCATCGGCGGGTGCGGGCTGTTGGTGGCGGTCCTGCTCGCCTGGCGGACGTACGGCGGGGGCTGATTCGCCAGCGCCTCACGCCGCCCCGGCCGGGACCCGCAGGCCCGTCGCGATCTCGTCCGCCCAGGCGTCGATGGCCGGCCAGTCGCGGAAGTCGCCCTTGGGGAGCGAGTCGCGGGCGGCGGGCATCAGCCGCATGAAGTGCTCGGCCATGCCGATCGCCTTGGCGGCGGGGTCGAGGGCCCCGAAGAAGACCTTCTCGCCGCGAGGATGGACCTGGGCGCGGAGCTTGGCGAACTCCTTGGGCACGGTCGCCTCGAGGACGTCGCGGCCCTCCTTGTCGACGAGGTCGGTGCCGACGGGTCCGCTGCTGAACAGCCAGGTGGGCCGCTCGGCGAGGACCTTGCGGTTGCGCTCGACGAAGCCGGTCGCCTCACCGAGCCAGTGAAACATGTAGGCCGCCCCGCCGACGACGAACGCGTCGTAGCGCCCGGCGTCGCGGACCTCGCCGGCCGGGTGCGCCTCCGCTTCGAGGCCGTGGCTGCGCAGGCGTTCGGCGATCCGTTCAGCGATGCCGCGGGTTGCGCCGTGGCGCGTGGCATAGGCGACGAGGACGGGCATGGGAACCTCCCTCGGGACGCGGTGTGAGCCTGTGGTGTGGGCGTGGACGGCGCAAGGGCCGGATCGACCGACGGGGGCTCAGTTGGCGCCGGCGCGGCCCGTCGTGTCCGGAGGCTCGATTCGGAACACGGGGTAGTCAGCGGCGACGGCCTCAAAATCGGCCAGCGGCGCATCGGGTGCGACCGGGATGTGCGGCCGACCGCCGGCCGCACGGGCGAGGTACGCCTTGATGATCGGCGCGCGCTCGGCCGCCGGCACCTCGACCAGCCGCACATCGCGCGGCTCCCCGTGGCGCAGGACCGCCCGGCCACCCGCCGCCCGCACGTTGTGGACCCACGGCGAGCGCTCGCCCAGCATCGACACCACGTACCGCGCACCGCCGTAGTCCGCGACGACCAGCGGGATCGAACTCCGGCGCCCGGTCCTGTGGCCGACGGTCTCGAGCGCGACGAAGAAGTCGGGCCCGAGCCCGGCGTTCGACACCTTGACCCAGAAGTCGCCGAACGCCTTGCCGGCCCGGTTGGGGCGGCGGTTCGCGTAGAAGAGCCGGTTGCCCTCCCGATACCACCGGGTCCGGTGGTACAGCCCGTAGGCGACGAGGCCTACGCCGAGGAGTTTCACGGGGCCCGGGATCCCGTGGGCGCGAGCCTTGGGCGCGTGAGATCGGGGGGCGCTCGGCTTGGCGGGCATGGTCTCCCGACAGTAGCGCTTCGATCGGGAAGCGGTCGCAGCCATCGGTCAGCCTGCCGTCTGAGCCGGGTTTGACCAGCCGGCGCTCGGGCCGAAGCCCGGGTTCGTGGCCAGCATCGGCGTCGCGGGCCGGATGGTCCGCCATGCCGCGAGGAGCAGGGCCCCCACCCCGAACAGGGTGGCGATGGCCGACACGAGCGGCAGCACCCCGGCGACGCCCAGGACTACGATGCCCAGCAGGGCGGCGCGATACGGGTGCTCCAGCTCGCGGGTGCCACGCCGGTCAAGCAGCCAGTCGCCGACCCAGATCGCGGCCACGAGCCAGCCGACGAAGGCGAGCAGCGGCAGGCCGATGAGCAGCATCGCGAGGCCGATCGGCGCGCCGACCACCGTCAGCGTGATGATCCCGAAGAACACCGGCAGTGCCAGCGTGCCGAGGAGCCCGGCGAGCAGGACCTGTCCCGGCTGATGGGTGATCAGCGCCTCGGCGGTCCGCGTCTGGCGGGCGCCGAACGCCGCGAGGGCGAGCCCTGCGACCAGCATGGCCACGAAGAACCCGACAGCCAGGACGATGAGCAGCGGCACGAGTGCGAACGCGAGCGCGGCCAGGTTCGTGTCGAGCGACGTCGTGCGGCCGGCGACAACCGCCGTCGCGTCGCGGATGACATCCCCGTGCAGGGTGGAGACGTTCCCGCTCACCGTGGTCCCGGCGCCGAGGTTCGCGGTCCCGTCCACGACGAGCAGGTCTCGCGTGCTGGCGCCGGTGAGCGTCGCCGTCCCGCCAATGATGACGACCGATCGGGCCGAGCCCTCGATCGTGGCGGTGCCGCGGATGACGACGACGGCATCGACGGTCTGGCCCGCCGGAACGTCCACGTTGCCCTCGACGCTGATGATCGTGCCGCCGCCGGACCAGGTCACGGGCTCTGCGGCGAACGCGGCGGGCGCGAAGGCGAGGATGAGGATCGCGACCGAGGCCGCGATCGCGAACAGGCGTCGCATGGTGGGCTCCACTCTCCGGGGCAGGTGCGATTTGTTGACGCTCCACACGGTAGGTTTCCGCGCCCCGCCGTCCCAGCCGGGCAGCGGGCATCTTGGGGGTGGGGATAGCCCCACCGCCGGGCTGCGCCCGATCTGCCGCGCCGCTGACGCGCCCCTCGCCATCGGCACCTGTGCGCGTTCACCTGCCCTGGCGACACTCCTCGCATGGCCGGACTACCCTCAGCGAGGGAGTCTGCTCCCCGCACAGGAGGTGTTCGATGCGTCGCCCGCTCCGGTTCGGCCTGTTCGTCCCGCAGGGCTGGATCCTCGACCTCGTCGCGATCGCCGACCCCGTCGAGCAGTTCGAGGCCCTGGTCCGGGTCACCCGCCGAGCGGAGGCCCTGGGCTTCGACTCGGTGTGGCTGTTCGACCACTTCCACACGTACTTCAAGCCGGTCCTCGAGACCACGTTCGAGGCGTGGACTACGACGGCCGCCCTCGCCCGGGAGACCAGCCGGATCCGCATCGGCCAGATGGTCACCGGCAACGGCTACCGCAACCCGGCGCTGCTGGCCAAGATGGCCTCGACGGTCGACGTCATGAGCCACGGGCGGCTCGACTTCGGCATCGGCGCAGGGTGGTACGAGCATGAGTACCGCGCCTACGGCTACGACTTCCCGCCCACCAACGTGCGCCTCCGGATGCTCGGCGAGGCGCTGGAGGTGATCCACGCCATGTGGCGCGAGCCGCACGCGAGCTTCACGGGCGAGTTCTACCGCCTCGACGGCGCGATCAACGAGCCCAAGGGCGTCCAGCAGCCGCACCCGCCGGTCTGGGTGGGCGGTGCCGGCGAGCAGGTCACGCTCAAACTGGCGGCACGGCACGCGGACGCGACGAACTTCGGCGGGCACCTCGACGACATGGCCTGGTACGCCCACAAGTTCGACGTCGTCCGGCGCCACTGCGAGGCGATCGGCCGTGACCCCGACGAGCTCATCCGCTCCACCAACGTGGAGACGACGCTCGTCCGGGCAGGCGATGACCCGGAGCTGATGACCCGAACGTACCGGCGCGACCAGACGCTCGAGCAATACCGCTCGCATGCCGTCGTGGGCGGGCCGCAGGCCATCATCGACGTGTACGGGCGTCTGGTCGACGCGGGCCTGGACTACATCGTCATCTCCGACGTTCCGGGCCTCGCGACGACCGACGTGCTCGACGCCCTCGCCACGGACGTGCTGCCGGCGTTCGCGGGCCTGCGTGCGGGCTGATCAGGACGCGCTGACGCAGGCACCACAACACGGCGGACGTGCCGCCAGCATGACCCTCCGCCCGTCTGAGTCGGGCCGAGTGACGGACGACGCGATCGCCGTCATCCGCTCTCCTTTCCCTGGGGGCCAAGCCGCGAGGGAGGATGGATCGTGCGAACGTTGACAAGGGCTGGCGGCGAGCGGGTCGAGCGCCCTTCGTACGCGTGGGTCGCCGTGGCACTCGAGGTGTTCACCGCGCTGGGGGCCATTCCGGTCGGCCTGATGTTTCTCATGGATCCAACCGGCGGCATGATCCAGATGCAGCCGGGCTGGATCGAGGGGACCGTGTTCGGCTCCTACTTCGTCCCGGGCCTGTACCTGCTGTTCGTCAACGGCCTCGGCATGCTCCTCACGGCGCTGCTGACCGCTCGCCGCCACCCGATCGCCCCGTGGCTCACCGGCGCGCTCGGCGTGGGGCTGATCGTCTGGATCCTGGTGGAGATCCTGGTCCTGCCGCTCACGATGATCCTCACCTGGATCTTCCTCGCCACGGGCTTCGCGCTCGGCTTCATCGCGCTGTTCTGGCTTCGGCGGACGGCCCAGCTGCGGCTCTGGTGAGGGGACCCGAAGTCCGGCCGCCCTTCGATGCGGAGACCGGCGCCAACGCCGTATTCGCCCAGGGCTGAGCCGTCTTCGGACGGCCGGCTCGCCACTCGATCGCCGCACGGCCCCCGGGCAGGGGATCCCGAAAGTGGTTGGGTGCGAGATGCTTCCGGGCTCGCGGAAGCATCGCCTTGGAACGACCCCATCGCTTTGAGCGCGGCGGCCGTCACAGTGCGGCACCAAACCGGCATGGCGGGTGCCTTGTCGGGCCAAGTCCCGCACGACCTCACGGTTCGACCCGCGTCGATCATTCCGCCAGATCCGAAGCATCACGCACCCCCGTGTCTGGCGAGGCACTGTGCCCGCGAGGTCGTCGGGCGTGGGCGGGCGTAGGGGCGTGGGGCCGGCGTGCGGGCGAGCGTGCGGCGGCCGTTGGGATCGGGCCCCGCGCCGCGAGGGGCGGGCGGGGTCGGAGGGATTGCTGGGCCGACGAGTCTGGCGGGCCGGGCGGAGCCGACGGGCCGACGGGTTGGGCGAGGCGACGTCGAGGCGCTCAGCCCTCGCTGATCGTGACGTTGCTCGCGCCGCCGGCGATCTCGAACTCGTAGCGGTCCGGGGACTCGTCGAAGCCGGGGCCAGCGTAGCGGCGTTTGCCGCCGACCTGCTCGCTGCGGCGGCCGTCGATGGTGAGGTGCGACACGCCCCCGGCGATCCGTACCGCGACCGGGACCCCGGCTGGTCGACGGAACCGGATGCTGCTGGCCACGCCGTCCAGCCGCACCGGCACCGTGCCCTGCGGCCTGGGCAGCACGAGGTCCACGTGGTTGGTGCCGCCGTTGACCTCCAGGCGCTCGAGCGTGACGCCCCCGAGGTCGCCCGTCAGGTCCGTGAGGCCGCCGTCGAGCTCGATCGTCCAGGCGACATCGGCGCTCAGCTCGATCCTCGCACGACGGCTCGTGAACGCCGACGAGGCCTGCCGCCGATAGCGGACCTCGAGGCCCGCCTGCGACGCCCGGACGTCCGGCCGGGGCCCGTCGAAGGAGGCGGCGGCGAGCTGGCCCGAAGGCGCACCGGAGGCGAGCTCGAGGCGTGACGCGCTCGGCTCTGCGATGAGGCGGGCGGCGGCGCGCGGACCCAGGGGAGCGACGTTGAGCGCAAACCGTGGAGCGCCGGAAGAGAAGGCGAGCCGGGCACGCGCGGCGTCACCGAGCGGGGCGCGATACGCATCGCCGATGAAGCCGCCTCGCGTCTCGGCCAGGAGGCGCGCCGTCTCGGTCGCCACGACGTCCGCGGCGGACTGCAGGAACCGCGCAATCGTGGAGCGCTGGTCGTCCGAATAGGGCGCGAGCGTGGCCTCGATCGCCGCGTCGAGGGGTGCAACCGCTGCGCGGACCTCGGTCGTGCGTTCGGAGGCGGGCTCGACGGTGATCCGGCGGCGGTCCGCGGGATCCGGGTGGCGGGTGACGAAGCCACCCCGTTCGAGCCGGTCCAGCACGCCGGTGATCGCCCCGCTGGTGAGCCCCGCCGCTTCGGCCAGCCGACCCGGCGTGAGCCCGGGCTCCTCGATGACCTGCTCGAGGCAGCGGAGGTCGGTGGGGTTGAGGCCAAGCCGCTCGGCGAGGGCCTCGTCGAACGACGGCGTTCGGACCGCTTGACGGATGGAGGTGATGTCGTTCATGATGCGAATAGCTTAGCAACTAAGATATTTAGGAGCAACCACATGGTGCAGTCGGAGCGTACACCCGGCGGTCTCGCCATCGAGGCCCGGGATCTCCACAAGACGTACCCCGGCGGGGTGACCGCGCTCGACGGCGTGAGCCTCTCCGTCGGCCCCGGGACCGTCTTCGGCCTGCTCGGCCCCAATGGCGCGGGCAAGTCCACGACGGTCAAGATCCTGTCCACCCTCTCGACGCCCACGACGGGCAGCGCGATCGTGGCCGGGCACGACGTCGTCCGCCACCCCGAGCGCGTCCGGCGCTCCATCGGCGTCGTGGGCCAGCGCTCGGCCGCGGACGCCGGCGCGACGGGCCGCGAGAATCTCCACCTCCAGGGCCGGCTGTTCGCCCTCGACGGCCGCGCCGTCCGAGCCCGGGCCGATGCACTGCTGGTGCAGTTCGACCTGGTCGAAGCGGCCGACCGCATCGTCCGGACATGGTCCGGGGGCATGCGGCGCAAGCTCGACGTGGCGATGGGCCTCGTGAACCGGCCGCAGGTCCTGTTCCTCGACGAGCCCACGACCGGGCTCGATCCCGACGCCCGCGCGCAGCTGTGGGCGGAGATCGCCCGGCTCACCGACGACGGGGTGACGGTGCTGCTGACCACGCACTACCTCGACGAGGCTGACCGGCTTGCGGAGCGGCTGGCCATCGTCGATCGCGGGCGCATCGTGGCTGAGGGCACGCCCGAGGCGCTCAAGTCGGAGCTCCGCGGCGACGCGATCCACATCGAGCTCGGCACGAGCGATGGCGGTCCTGCGGCGGCTGCGGCCCTCTCCCGTGTCGACGGGCTGGGCGACCCCACGGTCGACGGACGGCGCGTGACCGCCCGTGCCGACCGCGCCGCGTCCCGCGTGCCCGCCGTGCTGTCCGCGCTCGAGAGCGCCGGCGTCGCCGTCGCCGCCCTCACTGTCGCCCGCCCCTCGCTCGACGACGTCTACCACCGCCACACCGGCCGTGCATACCGGCCCGACGCCCTGGAGGCAGCCCGATGACCGCCCTCGCCCAGACCAGCCGCATCTCAGGGCGGCACATCCACGCCTTCATCCGCCAGCCGTGGTTCGTCGTGATGTCCGTCGTGCAGCCGGCGATCTGGCTGCTGCTGTTCGGCGCGCTGTTCACGAACGTGACCCGGATCCCGGGCTTCGCTGTGTCGAGCTACGTCGACTACCTTGTCCCCGGCGTCGTTGTGATGACCGCCCTGTTCTGGTGCGGCTGGAGCGGCATGTCGCTGATCGAGGACATCGACGGCGCGATCATCGACCGGCTGCTGACCACCCCGGTGCACCGGAGCGCCATCATCGGCGGCCTGTCCGTGTACCAGCTGGTCACGCTTGCCGTGCAGATTGGGATCATCGGCGTCTTCGCGCTGCTGCTGGGCGCCCGCTTCGAGGGTGGGCTCGCCGGATCCGGCGCGCTCGTGGCGTCCACGCTGCTGCTCGGCGCGGCCGTGTCGTCGTTCTCGGACGCGATGGCGCTCATGCTCCGCCAGCGCGAGTCGGTCATCGGCATCAACACGATGATGACCCTGCCGCTCACGTTCCTCTCGGCGGCGTTCATGCCGCTCAACCTCGCGCCCGACTGGATCCAGACGGTTGCCCGCTTCAACCCCGTCAACTGGGCCGTGGAAGCGGGCCGGGTGGCGATGACGGCATCCCCGGACTGGGGTTTCATCGCGCCGCGGCTGCTGGGGCTTGCGGTGCTCGCCGTGCTGTCCACCGCTTGGGCGACGCGGACGTTCCGGTCGTACCAGCGGTCGATCTAGGCCCAGCCCCGGCGTCCGAGTCGGGCCGGGGCGGGCCTCACGTTGGCGTGGAGCTCAGATGATCAGCCAGTCGCGGATCTGGTTCGCCGGCAGGCAGGCGTGCGCTGGGATGATGAACGCGAGGTCGCCCACGCGGAGGTGCGCCAGGACCTCCGGCGGGCATCGGAGCACGCCGTGCTCCTGCGACAGGCTGCGCACGAAGCCGGCCTCCGCGGGCAGCAGGCGCCAGCCGCTCGGCTCGACCAGCGCCAGCCTTCCGAAGTTGCGACCGTCGCCGGGGCCAGGCGCCGTGTCGAGCGACAGCTGGACCGACCCGCCGTGGATCACAGCCTCGCCGCGCGCTGGATACACGCCCACGATCGGGCACGCAACGGCGAGGGCCAGATCCTCCTCGGTGCACACGGCGAGCGCGAGCTGCTGGAGGTCGAAGAAGACGAAGTTGCCGGGCCGGACCTCGTCGACGCCGGTGAGGCGGGGCATCACCGCGCAGCCGGGCGTGTCGCCGACCGAGATCTCGAGGCCTCGGACCCCGGTCGACGCCGCCAGCGTGTCGCGCGCGGCGGCGAGCCGGACGGCAGTCTCGGCCCAGATGGCCTCGATCGCCGCGTGGTCCGGTGCGTGGTACGTGTTCCCGGCATGGGTCAGGACACCGCGGAGCCGATGCTGCGGAGATCGGGCGAGCGCCGAGCCGATCTCGGCCAGCCGGTTGGCATCGTCCCAGCGTGCGCCCGAGCGGCCGTAGCCCGCGTCGACGTCCACCCAGACGTTCACGCTCGGCTCGACTGCCGCCAGCGCCGCCGCGCCCTCGGTCCCCTCGACAAGCACGCCCAGGTGCACGCGCGACGCCAGGTCGCGGATCGCGGGGAGCGCCCGGGTGACCAGCGGGAAGGCGATCGTGATGTCGTCCCAGCCCGCGTCGGCAAAGGCCTGCGCGTGCTCGACGGAGCTCACCGTGATCGCCGTCACGCCCGCCGCCCGGAACCACTCGCCAACCTCGATCGAGTTGTGGGTCTTGAAGTGGGGCCGGAACCGGACGCCGCTGGCCTCGGCCTTGGCGGCCATTCGCGCGATGTTGCGCTCCGCGCGGGCGCGGTCCACCACGAGCGTGGGCCGGTCGATGGCGGCGAAGCGCTCCGGGTTGGCGGGCGGGTGGTAGGCGAGCGTGTCGGGTGCCATGACCCGAAAGGTACTCGCCCCCGCACGGCCTCCGGGCGGGGACTCCCGAAATTGGGTGCGTGCGAGATGCCTCCGGTCTCGTGGAACCATCGCCGTGGATCGACCCCATGGCTTTGAGCGCGGCAGCCGTCATGGGGCGGCACCGGCTTGATCCGGCGGGGGCTCTGATGGCGACCCCAGCACGACCTCACGGTTCGCGCGGATCGGTGCTTCCGCCAGATTGAAACCATCGCGCAGCCCCATTCTGGCGGGACACCCTCCCCGGCACGTGCCGCGGCGGGACGGGGGCACGGGGTGCTCGCCAGTCGAGATAGGCTGCGCCCATGCTCGGCGTGTGGCGGCTCCAGCTCCTGCGCGAGGTTGGGCGGCGCGGGACCATTCGGGCGGCCGCCGAGGCGCTGTCGATCACGCCGTCGGCGGTCAGCCAGCAGCTGCGGATCCTCGAGGTCGAGGCGGGCGTGGCCCTGCTCCAGCCTGATGGCCGGCGAATCCGCCTGACCGACGCCGGGCAGATGCTGGTCCGCCACGCGGATGCCATCACGGCGGCGATCGACGCGGCGGAGGCGGATCTTGCAGCCAGCCGGGCCGAGATCACCGGGACCCTTCGGATCGCGGCGTTCCCGACGGCCGCGCGCGCCATCCTGCCGGGCGTCATCGCGCAGCTGGGCCAGGACCACCCCCGCCTGACGGTGACCCTGCGCGACCTCGAGACGGCCGAGAGCCTGGCGGCCCTGCGCCTCGACGAGGTGGACCTCGCCCTCGTGGACGTGTACGACGAGGCGACCTGGATCGTGGAGCCCTCGATCGAGCTGCTCGAGGTGGGCTCGGACCCGCTGTACGTCGCGGCGCCTGGGGAGCCGGCGCCCGGGGAGCCCAGGATGGGCGGCCGACCGACGGAGCTGGCCTCGCTCGCGACAACCCCGTGGATCATGGACACGGAGGGGAGCAACATCCGCGGCGCAGTCGTGCGCGCGTGCGCGCGGGCCGGCTTCGAGCCCCAGGTGCGCGCCGCCTGCCGCGACTACAGCGTGATCATCGCGCTGGTGGAGGCGGGACTCGGCGTGGCCATCCTGCCCGGCCTCGCTCTGCAGGACCGGCAGATCAGAGCTCGGATCACCCACCTCACGCCGCCGATGACGCGCCGCGTGCTGATCGCCGTGAAGCCGGGCCGCCGGTCCCACCCCGCGATCGCCGCCACCTTGGCCGCCCTCCGCGGTCGGCACCCGGCGCCCCAAGATCGTGAAGAATAACTGAACGGTTGAGGTAGGAAGTCGCGCTGGACGCTTTCGATCCGCAGTGAGATGGTGCGCTTCTGAAGACTCGCCACGGAGACCGTCCCATGCAGCTCGCTTCGCGTATGGCGTCCATCGGCACCGAGACCGCGTTCGAGGCTGCGGCCCGGGCGCGCGCGCTCGAGGCCACGGGCCGCAGCGTCGTCCACCTCGAGATCGGCGAGCCCGACTTCGACACCCCGGCCAACATCCGCGAGGCGGCGAAGCGCGCCATCGACGCCGGCAAGACGCACTACCCGCCGTTCCCCGGCATCCCCGAGCTGCGCGACGCGATCGCCGCCGACAGCGCCAAGCGCCGCGGCTTCGCCCCCGACCCGCAGAACGTCTTCGTCACGGTCGGCGGCAAGGGCGTCATGTACTACGCGATCCTCGCCTTGGTTGACCCCGGCGACGAGGTCATCGTCCCCGACCCGGGCTACCCCATCTACGAGTCGGTCACCCGGTTCGTCGGCGGCACGCCGGTCCCGATCGCGATCCGCCAGGAGAACGAGTTCCGCCTCGACCCCGACGAGCTCGCCTCGCTGGTCACCCCGCGGACGAAGCTCATCGTGATCAACTCGCCGGCCAACCCCACCGGCGGCGTGCTGACCCGTGGCGACCTCGAGAAGATCGCCGCGATCGCCATCGAGCACGACATCGCGGTCCTGTCCGACGAGATCTACTCGCGGATCCTGTACGAGGGCGAGCACGTCTCGATCGCGGCGCTGCCGGGCATGGCCGAGCGCACGATCGTCCTCGACGGGTTCTCCAAGACCTTCGCGATGACGGGCTGGCGCCTCGGCTACGCGATCGTCCCGTCGTGGCTTCGCCTGGGCTTCGGCCGGCTGATCATCAACACGGTGTCGGGAGCGACCACGTTCGCGCAGGTCGGCGCCGTGGAGGCGATCTCCGGGCCGCAGGACGCGGTCGACGCGATGGTCGCGGAGTTCCGCGCTCGCCGCGACCTGGTGGTGGACGGCCTGAACGCCATCCCGGGCGTCCGCTGCCTGCGCCCCGCGGGCGCCTTCTACGTCTTCCCCGAGATCTCCGGCACCGGGCTGACCGGCGTCGAGCTCGCGGACCGGCTGCTCAACGAGGCGGGCGTGTCGGTCTTGGCCGGCACCGCGTTCGGCGGCGTCGGGGTCAACCACATCCGGCTCTCGTACGCCACCTCACGCGAGAACATCTCGGAAGCGCTCCGCCGGATGCGCACCGTGATCGAGCCGCTCGTGGCGGCCGGGGCGACCCGGTGACGGCGCCCGCGAACCCGGTGACCGTCTCGCGCGAAGGGGCAGAGGCCGAGCGCCTCTACGCCGCGGTCGAGGCCGACTTCGAGCGCTGGGAGCTGCTCAAGGACGTCGTCGACGAGTGCATGGACCTTGCGCTCAACGAGCGCCAGAGCGGCCACCCCGGCGGCTCGCACAGCAAGGTCCACATGCTGCTCTCGCTGATGCTCTCGGGCGCCATGCGCTGGGACATCCGCCGCCCGTGGCTGCGCTTCGCCGACCGCTTCGTGCTCTCGGCCGGGCACACGGTGCCGGTGGTCTACACGCTGCTCGCCGTCCTCTCGGACACGCTCCGCCAGCGCGCCGAGCTCGACGGTGACGAGCGCTTCGCGCTCCCTGACGGCGGCCGCTGGACGGTCCTGCCCGAGGACCTGCTCACGCTGCGCCGCCGGGGCGGGCTCCCGGGCCACGCCGAGATGGCCGGCAAGACGCTGTTCTTCAAGGCGAACACCGGACCGTCGGGCCATGGGATGCCGGTGGCCGCCGGCGAGGCGCTCGCGCTCAAGATCGCCGGCGCCGGCGATGTCCGCGTGTTCGTCGTGGAGGGCGAGGGCGGCCTCACGCCCGGTGCCACCCACGAGGTCAAGAACTCCGCCTGGGGCCTGGGCCTCTCGAACCTCGTGTTCCTCGTGGACTGGAACGACTTCGGCATCGACGGCCGTGCGGCCTCGTCGGTTGTGCCCGGCGGCCCGGACGACTGGTTCGCGCCGTACGGCTGGCGCGTCACCGGGACCGAGGACGGCATGAGCTGGGCGCCGGTGACCCGAACCGTGCTCGAGGCCGCGCGCGGTGACAACCCCGCGAACGTCCCCTCGATCGCGTGGTTCAAGACCCGACAAGGGCCGCGGCTACGGCAAGGTGGACGACGCCGGTCGCACGGGACCCCCTGGCCGCGCCACGCTCCCGAGTTCTGGGCCGTCCGCAAGGAGTTCATGGCCCGTCACGGCGTGACGTACGACGGCGTGGACGAGCCCGCCTCGGCCGATGCCGAGGTCCGGCGCGCGCAGACCGCGCACAACCTCGATGTGGCGCTCTCGGTGCTGCGCCGGGACCCGGAGCTGGTCCGCTGGCTGTCCGACCGGCTGCTCGCGATTGCCGCGACGGTGCCGCAGGACGAGCCCGGGCTGCGCCTCGGCGACGGCGGGGGCGTGTTCTCCGACGCGCGCCTCTTCGACCCCGCGGCCTACCCGGCTGCCATGTGGAAGCAGCCCGGCGACGCGGCCCCGAACCGCGCGGGCCTCGCCGCCTGGGCGGGCTGGGTCAATGCGACCGCCCTCCGCGACCACGGTCGGCCGCTGTTCATCGCGGCGTCCGCGGACCTCGCCGAATTCGACCAACCTCGCCGGGTTCGGCCACGGCTTCGGCGGCGAGTCCGGCGGCGGCTGGTACGAGCGCGACACGAACCCGACGGGCTCGCTCCTGCCCACCGAGATCACCGAGTTCACCAACGCCGGGATGCTGGCGGGCCTCGCGTCCGTCAACTTCGCCCCCGATCCGTTCAACGGGTTCGACGGGTTCTGGGGCGCGATGAGCACGTACGGCTCGTTCAGCTACCTCAAGTACGGGCCGCTGCGCCTGTTCAGCCAGCTCGCGCAGGACACGGAGCTGCGCCTCGGGCGCCTGCTCTACGTCGCCGGCCACTCCGGCCCCGAGACGGCCGAGGACTCGCGGACCCACTTCGGCATCTACGCGCCCGGCGTGATGCAGCTGTTCCCCAAGGGCCACGTCGTTGAGCTCCACCCGTGGGAGTACAACGAGGTCCCCGTGATGCTCGCTGCGGCATTCCGCACCGACGCGCCGATCGTGGTCCTCCACCTCACGCGCCCGCCGGTCAAGCTGCCCGACCGCGCGGCGCTCGGCATGCCGTCGCACCTCGAGGCGGCCCGCGGCGCCTACGTCCTGCGCGAGTGGCGGGGCGATCAGCCTCGCGCGGGGACTGTCTTCGTCCGCGGCACGATGTCCACGCAGAACCTGGTCTCGCTGTTCCCCGAGCTCGACCGGCTGGGCCTCAACGTCCGCGTCGTGGCAGCCCAGAGCGAGGAGCTGTTCCGGCGCCAGGACGTCGCCTACCGCGAGTCCATCGCGTCCGAGGCGCACAAGCTCGACGCGATGGTCGTGACCAACGGCGCCGTCAAGCTGATGCGCGAGTGGGCGTCGGGACCCATCGTGGACGAGTACTCGCTCGGGCCCGACTGGGACGACCGGTGGCGCACGGGCGGCTCCCTCGAGGAGGTCATCGAGGAGGCGCACCTCGACGCGCCGCACATCCTTGCGGGTGTCGAGCGGTTCGTCCGGGAGCGCGACGCCCGCCTCAAGCGGATGCGCACGGCGCTCGAGGCGGCGTCAAGCTGAACCTGTCGGGCTCGCCGATCCCGGCGCGATCGGGCATCGCGCGGCGCGTGGGGTGAGGCCGCTCGCCAGGCGAGCGGCGTGACGATCCGGGAAGCACGGCCCCGGGCGGGGCCGGCGGCCGGGCGAGCAGTGGCCGGGCGAGCCGTGCTCGAACGTGGGCCGCGCCCCCGCCCTCGGGAGGGGGCTCACCCACCTTGGGCGCTCGCGCCCCCCGCCCGGCGTGCCGTAGACTTCGCGCGCCCCCGTCGGCTATCCCCCCAGCCGTCGGGGGCATTTCCATGCCCGCCGTGCCGCCATATCGACCGCTGCTCCGGCGATGGTGGCGGAAGTCCGCAGGGTCAGTCAGGCGGGCGCCGACTCGTCCGCGTCGCCGCCGCGGCAGAACGCGTGAGGGACGAGCCCCCGGGCGATCCCGACCAGGTCGTCGGGGTGGAACGGCTTTGCCAGGACGGCCCGCACCACCTCGTTCTCGCCGGCACGCCCGAGCGCCGAGACGCTGCCGGAGACGACGACCACCGGCAGCCCGGGCCGGAGCCGTCCGATCTCGGCCGCGAGTTCGATGCCGTCGAGGCTGCCGGGCATCGTGACGTCGGTGACCACCAGCACGAACTCGTGCGTTGGATCCCGCAGCGCCAGGAGCGCGTCGTCGCCGCTGGCGCAGAGGACGGTGCGCGCCCCCGCCTTCTCCATGACCCGGGCCATCAGCGTGAGGACGACAGCCTCATCGTCAACAAGGAGGACCTTCACCACGACACCGCTTGTGCATGCTGCGCATTGAGGCGAAGGCCGACCTGACCCCTCCTCGCCTGGCCGACGCCGGGAGTCAACGCGAACGCCTACACGCCGTCAACAGTCCTAGCGCCACATCTGGTGCCGCTCCCGGCACGTCCCGCGAACTTCATGACTTACGGCCCGCAGCGCCTCGCGAGCTGGCGGGCGACATCCCGCCGCCTCCGCTGGTCACTTGCTAGGGTCCGGTCTCTGAAGTCGCTCGCCGGTTGCCGCCCGGGACCCTCGCCGCGCGCCGACGGCTGAGTCGCGCTGGGGTCGCCACGCGCGGTGGCGTGCGCGGGCGCCGACCTGAGCCGGGGCTTCGCGGTGTGGCCCCTGCGCGCGGGAGGCGCTCCTGAACCTGACGCGCCTCAACCAGCGAGGGACTTGGCGGATCGGGACACTGGGCGCTCGACGCGACTGGCCTCGGGCGCTCGCCGTCGCGTCAGAGCGATCCGACGAGCAGCGGAGTGGCGGGGCCGCCGTCGGCGGGGACGAGGCTGACACCCAGGCGGGATCCGGGCGACAGCAGCGGCGCCCATCCGCCGATCGGGCCTGCCCAGTAGCCCGTGGACCCGCTGAACCACATCGGGCCCATCGGCGTCCGGACGCCGTCTCGCTCCACCCAGCAGCGGTACGACTGGCCGTCGGCCGGGCGTGGCAGGGCGGTGGTGATCACCGCGATCTCCGAGCCGGACCACGCCATCACTCCGCCGTCCCCACCGTCGGGCGTCCGCAGCGTGACCGTCCAGTGGACGGGGGTCGCGATGACGCGATCCAGACTGGCCATCGTTGCCGTGAGACCCGCGTTCTCCGTCTGGGCCTGGTCGAGATCGCGCGTCACCGTCCAGGCGAGTGACCCGGCGCCGAGCGCGATGACGAGCGCCGCGGCGATCGCCAGCCACGGGGCCCACCGCCGCCGACGTGTTGCGGACCGCGGGCCGGTCGCGCGCTCCGCGGTGGTCGGCGAGGGTGCGCCGGTCGGCCGCGAGGAGATCCGGGCCCGCGCTGTCGGGGCGCCCAGTTCACCTTGCTCCGCTCGGGCGACGCCCTCGGCCGCGACCCGCGCCAGCGTCCTCGCGCGCAGCGTCGAAGGGGTGCGCACCCGACCGTCCTCCTCGATCGCCGCCCAGGCGTCGCCCGCATCGTCGTCTGTGGCGACGGATGCCTCCAGAGCGGCGCCGATCTGGTCCCATGCCCGGAGCCAGACCGCGAGCTCGGCCGAGCACGGCCCGCATTCGGCCAGGTGTCGGCGCAGGTCGGATGCCCCGGGCGAGGGGTCGTCACCGAGCCTGGCCAGACGGCCCGGCTCCAGGGCGAGGTCCGAGAGCTGATCCTGTGCCTCAGCGTGCTGCATCGGAGCCTCCCAGGGCTCGCGCGGGCGTTGGACCGGTCCGCACGCGCGCAGCGTACCCGCCCATCTCGTCGCCGACGTCCGGCACGCCCTCGAGGGCGGCCCGCAGCGTTGACAGCGCGCGTCTGGTCCGCGTCTTGACGGTGCCGAGTGGCCAACCCAGTCGCTCTGCGATCTCGACCTGCGTGAGCCCCTCGTCGTAGGCGAGCCGGATCGCCTGCTGCTCCTGTGGCGGCATTGCCGACATGGCGCTCCGGACAACGGCCCTCGCCCAGGCTCGCGTGGCCACCTCCTCGGGTCCGAGGTCGCCCTCGCCGAGGCCGTGGACCGGCCTGCCCGCCGCCATCGCCCGCTCTAGGGCATCGTCCCGTTCGTCACCGGGGTCGCCGACGACAACCAGCCTCGGGCGGCGGCCGGCAGCCCGGACCCTGTCGACCGCCTTGTTGCGAGCGATCCCGAGCACCCAGCCCAGCAGGCTGCCCGCGGCCGGCCGGAATTGGCCGGCATGGCGCCAGACTGCGAGGTAGACGTCCTGGACGACCTCCTCTGCCGCCTCGCGATCGTGGAGGAGCCGCATGACGGACCCGTACACGATGTCGGCGTGCCGGTCGTAGGCCTCGGCGAAGGCCGCCTCGTCACCGCCGGCGATGCGGCTGGCCAGCTCCCCGTCGTCCGTTGCCGAGGCGATCGACGTCATCGAGCCCGCGCCCGGATAGGCCCGACTGACGCCGGACCCATGATTGAACTCCAAGGTGCGAACAACGCCGCCAACCGGGGCTACGACGTCACGGTGACGGTGCGGGGAGCCATTCGGGTCCGGTCAGATCGTGTCATGGTCGGCGGATCGCCTCGACTGTGCGGTGGGGGCTGCGCCTGGTGTGCGGGAGTTGTCGGACGCGGGTGTCATACGCCGGCAGGGCACTTCTGGTTCTCGACGGCCGATGAGATCCCGCAGCGGTCATGGCGGCGAGGCGGACGCCGTGCTGTACTGGTGGCGCGGTCCAAGGCTGCAAGCCCACCCGCCAGCGTCCCTCGCCTGGCTAAGAGGACCGGGCCTACGGGAGGACCCGGTCGAGAGGATCGAGGGACCCCTGATGGTCGAGCTGGACGATCTCGCCGCTTCGCTGCGGGGCTATCTCGAGGAGCTCTGTTCCTTCCCGGACCGGTACCCGGGCCGCCCCGGCAACCGCGCTGCGACCGAGCTCTTCGCGCGCGTGGCCGCCTCGCAGGGCCTCGAGGTCGAGGTCAGCGAGATGGGCTGCCTCGACTTCGAGCGCGGGGAGACCGATCTTGTTGTCGGCGGAGAGTCGTTCGCCGCGACCGCCGGCCCGGTCTCGAACCCCGCCGCCGTGCGGGCACGCATTGCCGTGGTGTCGACCGTCGATGAGCTGGAACGCGGCGGCCTCGAGGGCACTGTCCTGTTGGTGCGCGGCGAGCTGTGCCGCGAGCCGCTGACCCCCAAGTCGTTCACCTACTTCGAACTGCCGGAGCATCGCCGCATCGTGGCCGCCCTCGAAGCGGCCCGGCCGGCAGCGATCGTCGCCGCGACGGGCCGCTGCCCGGACCTCGCCGGGAGCCTCTACCCGTTCCCGCTCCTCAACGACGGCGACTTCGACATCCCCAACGCCTTCCTGACCGACGTGGAGGGCGAGCGGCTGGCCGCGCACGCGGGAGAGCCGGCGGACCTCACGCTGCGCAGCCGACGGATCCCGGCCAAGGCGCAGCACGTGGTCGCTCGGGCGCGCGGGACGGGCTCCGGCCGGATCGTCGTGTTCGGCCACGTCGACTCGTGGGACGGCGCGCCGGGGGCGCTCGACAACGCCACCGGGACGGCGGCGCTCCTCGGTCTGGCGCACCGTCTCGCGGGGTATGAGGGGAGCCTGACGGTCGAGCTCGTGCCGCTCAACGGCGAGGACTACTACGGCGCGACCGGGGAGAAGCGGTTCGAGCGCGACAACGAGGGCCGCTGGAACGAGATCGTCCTGGGGATGAACGTGGACGCCGCAGGCTGGCGCGGGCACGGGACCGAGGTCTCCCTGTTCGGCCTCGACGAGGCGACCGAGCGGGTCGTGCGCCACGCGGTCTCGGGCAGGTCCGGCTTCGCGATCGGCGAGCCGTGGTACCAGAGCGACCACGGCCTCTTCCTGCTCCACGACAGGCCAGCCCTCGCCGTGATCTCCGAGGGCTACGCGGAGCTCGCGGCCACCGTGACGCACACGTCGGCTGACCGACTCGAGCTCGCCGACCCGGGGATCGTCGCCGACATCAGCGCCTTCTTCGCCGGCGTGGTCGCCGGCATGCAGGCCGCCGTGGTCGCGGCATCGCGAGTTTGAGGCGCCGCGCAGCCGCTGGCCGGAGCGGTACCGCCGGTAGACCTCGGGAACAAGCGGGCGACGCGGAGGGCGGCCTCGGTGGCCGTTGGCGCCGCCGACGCGGGCACCCCGGTCGAGCTTGCGGCGGATTGGTTCGTGACGACCATGTCGTGACGACTATCGACGGCGTCGACCGAGCGGTCAACGGATGTGGTCGGCGGGTGCGACGCATCGGAGGCGGACCGCCCCTGGATCCGCGACGATGTGCCCCACTGGACGGGGCCAGAGCCTCAAACGACGTCACTGGCGATCTCTATCCAAGCGGTTCGCCATGGGAGGATCCGATGCACGTCTCGCGCGAGGTCGCCCGCCGGTTCCTCCTGGGTCGCCAGGGCCTCTGGCCGGGCCGCCGCTGGCGAGGGCTGCGCGGCACCGCGACAGCGATGCGCGCCATGGGCGACCTCCAGCTTGACCCGCTCCAGGTGGTCGCCCGGGCGCAGGACATCGCGCTGGCGGGCCGGGTCATCGGCTACCGGCCCGACGACTGGGCGACGCTCACCTACGCCCGGCGCAGGTTCTTCGAGGCCGGCGGCTGGCTGGCGGTCCGGCCCATCGAGGAGCTCCCGTTCTACCGGGTCGTGATGCGTCGCGAGCGCGATCAGCCCCGGATCCGGCGGATCGCGGAGGAACACGGCGCTGCCGTCGAGGAGATGCGCGCGATCCTCGCCGAGGGCCGCGAGGTCGTGAACCGCGACTTCGCGGCCGGCGATCGCGTCCGCGTCGAGAGCTACCGGGCGCGCAAGGACAGCGGCCTCGCCCTGCACTACCTGTGGCGGACGGGCGAGGCGATGGTTGCCCGTCGCGAGCGGTTCGAGCGCGTCTACGCCGCGGCCGAGCGGATCGTCCCGGCGCGGTATCTGGAGGAAGCGCCCGACGCAGAAGCCGACGACCACCTGCTCCGTCGCCACATCGGCTGGCAGGGTCTCGCTCGGCTGTCCGGCGTGCGCTGGGAGCTCATGCGCGACATCTCCCCGGCTGAGGTCGCCGCGTGGCGGGAGCGCGGGCTGGCCGAGGGCAGGCTGGTCGAGGTGGAGGTCGAGGGGCTCGGGCGCCGGCTCGCCCTCGCCGATGACGCGGCGGCGCTCGCCACGCTGGCCCGCGGACACGTGCCCCGAGGGTGGCGCCCACTCGAGACCACCACAGTCGACGAGGTCACGCTGCTGTCGCCGCTCGAGCCGGCCATCCATGACCGCAGTCGCACGCGGGCGCTGTTCCAGTTCGACTACCTCTGGGAGGTCTACACGCCGGCCCACAAGCGGGCGTTCGGGTACTACGCGCTGCCGATCCTGTGGGGCGATCGACTGGTCGGGCGGACGGACCTCCGACTCGACCGGGCGACGAACTCCCTCGTGGTCAACGGCCTCTGGCTCGAGGCGTCGGCCATGGCCGACGATCCGGCCTTCGAGGCGGCCCTCGCGGCCGGGATGGAGCGGTTTCGAGCCTTCGTCGGCGCCGACCGGACGGAGGCGCCCGGGATCGAGCTGCTGCGCCGGCTCGCGGGCTGAAGCCACCGGCCAGCGCGCCGGGGCACGTCCGGCGACTTCGTCGTACGGTGGTGCAGATTGCGGCAAGGCCAGCGCGATGCCGCGCGAAGGGGCGGACGGGCCCGCACAGGGACCGACCGCCCGACGGAGGATCGACCACGATGACTGCCGCGCGAGCCGGCGCTCGAACTGCCAGCCGGCTGACGACCCACGCCGATGCGGTCGTGTTCTTCGGCGCCACCGGCGACCTCGCCTTCAAGCAGATCTTCCCGGCGCTCGCCGGCCTCATCCGCGACGAGGGCGTGGACCTGCCCATCATCGGCGTGGCGCGTTCGGGCGATTTGGAGAGCCTCCGCGAGCGCGCCCGCCAGAGCCTCAAGGCGAACGGGTTCGGAGACCAGGCGGCGGTCAAGTCCCTGACGGACCACCTGCGCTACGTCAAGGGCTCGGACGACGACGTGACCACCTTCCACGCCCTGCGCCGCGAGCTCGGCAACGCGCGCCACCCGCTCCACTACCTCGCGGTGCCGCCGAGCCTCTTCGGCGAGGTCGTCGTCAACCTCCAGGCGTCGGGCTGTGCGGCCGGCGCCCGGATCATCGTCGAGAAGCCGTTCGGCCACGACCTCGCCTCCGCGGTTGCCCTCAACGAGACGATCCACAAGGTCTTCTCCGAGCCCGACGTCTTCCGCATCGACCACTACCTGGGCAAGGAGCCGGTCCAGAACCTGCTCTACTTCCGGTTCGCCAACGCGTTCCTGGAGCCCATCTGGAACCGCGACCACGTCTCGAGCGTGCAGATCAACATGCCCGAGGCCTTCGACGTCGCCGACCGCGGCGCCTTCTACGACCAGGCGGGCGCGATCCGCGACGTGGTCCAGAACCACCTGCTCCAGGTGGTGAGCCTGCTCGCGATGGAGGCGCCGTCGGGCCGAACCCCGGAAGCCGTCCGCAACGAGCAGTTCAAGGTCCTCGACTCCATCCGCCCGCTCACGCCGGACGACGTCGTGCGTGGGCAGTACCAGGGCTACCGCGAGGTGGCCGGCGTCGCGCCCGATTCCACGGTCGAGACGTTCGCGGCGCTGCGGCTGTCGGTCGACACCTGGCGCTGGGCCGGGGTGCCCTTCTACATCCGGACCGGCAAGTCCCTGCCCGTGACCGCCACCGAGGTCCTCGTGGAGATGAAGCGCTCGCCCTGGTCCGCCTTCGGCGAGGCGCAGCCGCCCGACGCCGACTACTTCCGCTTCCGCCTGTCGCCCGACATGTCGATCTCGCTCGGCGCACGGGCGAAGATGCCGGGCGAGACGATGGTCGGCGAGGCGGTGGAGCTCTTCGCCTCGCACCAGGCCGGGACCGAGCGGCCGCCGTACCAGCGGCTCATCGGGGACGCGATCCGCGGCGACCAGTCGCTCTTCGCTCGCGAGGACGCGGTCGAGGCAGCCTGGCGGGTCGTCGACGGCGCGCTGGACATGGGGGTCCCGCATGCGTACGAGCCGGGGACCTGGGGTCCGCCCGAGGCGCAGGCCGTGCTGCGGCGCGGGGACCGCTGGCACAACCCGGCCGCGACGCCCAACGCGCACGCGGTGACGGTGCCCGATGCCCGCCCGGCGTCCGTGCCGGCCAAGCGCGCGGCTCGGGGCGTCTCCGGGGATCACCGATGAGCGAGATGGGCGACACCGGCACGGCGATCGCGCCGGGAGCGCCGGGGATCCCTCCCACCTGGTCGAGCAGCGACAAGGACGCCGTCGGCACGTCGCACTACTCGAGCCGAGTGTGGTTCACGATCGGCCACGGCATCCTCAACGAGGTCTACTGGCCGCACGTGGACCGGCCGCAGATCCGCGACCTGGGCTTCATCGTGGCGGACGACGCGGGCTTCTGGAGCGAGGTCAAGCGCGACGCGACCCACGACGTCCACGGCGAGGGCGACGGCGTGCCGGCGATCACCGCGGTGCACCGACACCTGCGCTACGAGCTCACCCTGCGCATCATCGCCGACGACCACGCGGACGTCGTCCGGATCGAGGCGCGCCTCGCGGACCTCCGCGACGCCGCCGACCCGGCGCGAACCGACCACCCTCTGCGCCTGTACCCGCTCCTCGCGCCGCACCTCGGGTTCAGCGGCCTCCACGGCCGCGCATGGACGGGCACGCACAAGGGTCGTCCCATGGTCTTCGCCCAGGACGGGCCGTGGGCGCTGGCGCTCGCATCCGACCCGGCCCCGGCGCGCCAGGGTGTGGGCTACGTGGGCGCATCGGACGGCTGGCAGGACTTCGCCACCAACGGCCGGATGACCTGGACCTACACGGGTGCCGGCGCCGGCAACGTCGCCGGCATGACCGAGCTCGTGCTCGACGGTGGCCGTGCCCAGCTCGCCCTCGCATTCGGCGCGCGGCCCGAGGAGGCGGGACTCGAGGCGTTGGCGGCGCTGGCAGGCCAATTCGACGACGCGTGGCGCGAGTACGTCGGCAATTGGCACGGATTCCTGGGCACGGTGGTGGACCCCCCTGCCGACCTGCCCCAGGCGGACCGCGATCTGTACCGCACCTCGGCGGCCGTGCTCCGGTCGCACCAGGACCGGACGCTCCCCGGCGCAACCGTGGCCAGCCTGTCGATCCCATGGGGCAACACCCGCAACGACCTCGGCGGCTACCACCTGGTCTGGGCGCGCGACCTGGTCGAGTCGGCGGGCGCTGTCGTCGCGCTGGGCGCCGAGGCCACCGCACGGCGCACGCTGTCCTACCTGGTCGCCTCGCAGGAGCCGGACGGCCACTGGCCCCAGAACCAGTGGGTGGACGGGGTGCCGTACTGGACCGGCCTCCAGCTCGACGAGTCAGCCTACCCGCTGCTCCTGGCCGGGGCGCTCCGCACCGGCGCCTCGCACATGCACGGCAAGACGGGCCACCATGCCGAGGCGTTCCAGAACCTCGTCGCCCAAGGGGCGCTCGACGACATGATCGGCCGCGCTGCGAGCTTCATTGCGCGGACCGGCCCGGCCACGAGCGAGGACCGCTGGGAGGAGACCGCGGGCCTGTGCCCGTCCACGCTGGCGCCCGTCGTGGCCGCGCTCGTGGTGGCTGCCGACCACCTGCCCGAGACCGCCGCCGCCTACTGCCTCGAGCTTGCCGACGACTGGAACGCCTCGATCGAGGACTGGACCTACGCGCGCGGGACCCGGCTCGCCGCGGCGCATGGCGTCGACGGCCACTATGTCCGGATCTCGTCGCCGGACGTGCTCGCCGGGGCGCCGATCTCCACGCCGGTCGCGCTCCGGAACCAGCCATCCGGCGCATCGATGGTTCCAGGCGACGAGATGTTCGGGACGGACTTCCTCGCGCTCGTGCGCTTCGGGCTCCGCCGTCCGGACGATCCCCGGATCGTGTCCAGCCTCGCGATCGCCGACGCCATCCTGCGGACCGAAACCCCGAGCGGGCCGGTCTGGCACCGCTACACGGGCGACGGCTATGGCGAGCACCAGGACGGGAGCGCGTTCGACGGGACGGGGATCGGGCGGGGCTGGCCGCTCCTGGTGGGGGAGCGCGGCCACTACGAGCTCGACGCCGGGCGAGACGCCCTGCCCTACCTCGAGGCGATGCGGCGCATGGCGTCGAGCGGCGGAATGCTGCCCGAGCAGGTCTGGGACGCGGCGCCCATCCCCGGGCGCGGCCTCGCCCCCGGTCGGCCGAGCGGCTCGGCCATGCCGCTGGCCTGGGCGCACGCGGAGTACGTCAAGCTCGTCCGGTCGATCGCGCTCGGCCACTCGATTGACCGGCCCGAGGCGGCGTGGCGCCGCTACCGGGGGATCGCCCCGACGCCGACGCGGGCGACGTGGCGCTTCACGCGCGGCGCGACCGTTCGATGCCCGCCGGGTCGCACGCTGCGCCTGGAGCTGATGGCCCCGGCCCGGGTCCGCTACTCCACCGACGGCCGCCTGAGCTGGGCTGACCTCGATGCGCGCGACACGGGCCTGGGCGTGTGGGTGGCCGACATCCCAGGATCCGAGCGACTGCCTGCCGGCGGCGCCGTGGACTTCACGTTCTGGTGGCCGGACGCCGGTCACTGGGAGGGTCGCGACTTCCGCGTGGAGATTGCCTCCGAGGCGAGTTGAAATCGCGGGCCTTGTTCGTGTTCGGAGGCGTCACCGGCCCCGACGGGACCTGGGCTTGGCCGGAGGGGCTACGATTCAGATGGCCCCCGCCCCGCACGCCGACGGCGACCCCTCTTGGGGATCGGCCAGATCGCGCCGACGGGGGCCTCTGCCGGGCGCTCAGGAGTTCCGCCCTGGAGAGGAGGCACGGCGATGACCGGTCCCCGCGCTACGGGCGTCTGGATCTCGGCCAATTCGGCCACGGTGCTGCGCTGGACCCCAGAGCTCACCGTGCGCCACCGCATCGACTCGACCGTCCCAGGCCGGCACCGTTCAACCGGATCGGCGCCCACCGAGAAGCACCCGGCCGGCGAGGGCCATCGCGACGAGCACATGCGGACCTTCTTCGTCCAGGTCGCCCAGGCGCTGGCGGTCGAGGACGACCTGCTGCTGGTGGGGGACGGCGAGGTGGTCGAGCATCTCGCCGAGCAGATCCGCACCGATGACATCAGCCACGGCCGCAGGCGACGAATCGAAGTCGAGAAGGGCGGCCGCCTCACGGATCGCCAGCTGCTTGCGCGGATCCGTGCCTTCGTCGGCTCGCCCGTCCGGCGCACCCTGCCCCGCTGACCGCTGGGTGTTCGAGGACGAGGAGCGGGAGGTTTGGCGGTGGGCGAGCGCGCTCGTGGTGCACGGCCGCAGGGGGGCGGCTGGCGGGCGATCCGGGCTGCGGTGTTGGTGGCGGCGGTCGCTGCGCTGCTCACCTGCGGCGTGGCGTCGGCCGCGGCGGGGCCTGCCAACCCTGCCACCCGAGGCCCTCGCCCAGACGCCTAAGCTCGACCCGGCCCGGCCGCCGAGTCGTCCCGGTCGAGAACGTCGCGCACCGCCCTGAGGAGGGCTGCGCCCATGAAGGGCTTCTCGAGCTTCGCCTCTGCCTCACCCGGCGCCCCAGGGCCGGGGCGGCCGACCTCCAATGGACCCGGCTGGGGGCCTGCCGTCGGGTCGCGACCCCGCTGCGCCGCTCGACCTCACCGCCGCGCACGCGCTGGCCGGCGGGCATGCGCGCGAGGCTGCACGGCCGGCTCCCATGCCGCCCCGGCGGCGCCGGGCCCAGGTTGAACGCAGATCGAGCCCTGCGATCGAGTTGCGATCGAGTTGCGATCCGTCGGGCGGACCCTGTGGATGTGTCAGGTGAGCACATCCATCGAGGAACTGCTGATGCAGCTGCACGAAGCCCGAACCCGGCCCGGCGCCCCGCGGAGGATCTGGACATATGCCGCGGCAATCGTCGCGACGATCGGGCTGCTTGCGGGCTGCTCGGCGGGGTCGCCCAGTGCGCCAGCGGCGACCGCCGGTGGGCCCGGACCCGCGGCCGCCGCAACGGGGAGCGGCGCCGCCGTCGGCGGCGGCGCGTCGGCGGGCGCCGCGATCGACGTCTGCGCCCTCCTGCCGGTCGACCAGGTCGCCTCGATCACGAAGGTGTCGCTCACCACGAGCACGTCCAGGACGAGCGGCGCCATCGCCAACGACTCCGGCTGCACCTACGGCACGAGCGCCGTCGCGAGCGTCGTGTTGATCGACGTCATCACGCCCGGCGGCGCCGTGGACTACGCAGCGCGGCTGGCTCGGTTCGGAGCCGACGCCGTGAGCATCCCCGGCGTAGGCGACAAGGCATTCCAGGCACTCAACGACTATGGACCCGCCATCGTCGCCCTGTTCGGCGACACTGAGCTCGACGTCCATGCGGGGGACCCGACGAACACCCTCACCCAAGCCCAACAGAATGCCCTCGAGGTGGCCCTGATCAAAGCCATGAAGGCCAAGCTGTGAGCCGCCCCGGGCGATCCAGGTTCCTCGGCCTGGCCCTGCCCGCAGCTTGGACCGCCGCTGTCTGTTCCGCCCGCGGCGGAGCCCCGGCAGCCGCCCCATCGGGCGGCGCTCCGGCGGCGGCCACGCCCAGCGGCGAGGCGCGATCACCTACTCGGTGACCGACGCCGCCGACCCGAAGTCGATCTGCCCGTCTTGTCTGAGCGTCCTCCCCGACGCCGGCTTCACGATCAACCGCGTATCCGAGGAGACCGCCACGAACGGCGCCGAAGTCGCGTCGATTCTGTTCGAAGGCCCCGGAGTCGGCGGCCGCTCGACAAGCAGCGCCAATGGCCAGAGGGTGACCATTCCGCTTGAGGCGCCGTGACCGGCCCCGGAGCTGCCGAGCGTGCGCCTACGCTTGGACGACGGCCTGTCCGTGAGGCTTGCGATCACAGGCTGCCTCCCGGCGGCGCCGTGGACTTCACGTTCTGGTGGCCGGACGCCGGTCACTGGGAGGGTCGCGACTTCCGCGTGGAGGTCGCCTCCGGGGGGCACTGAGGTCGCGCGGTGGGTGCGTGCCCTCGAGTTCCGACCTCGAGGTCCTGACTCGGCCGCCTGAAGAACTGTCCCCTCGGCTCGAGGCAGTCGGCCGATGCGGCGGCGCCGGGACGCGGCGGTCTTGCGCGGCCTCACCCAGCAGACCGGAACCCGATGGCCACGTCGGCCGGCAAGAGGTGACGCTGGCACCGCGAACGGGAGCGGGGTGGACGGCGCAGCCTGTGCCACGCGGACCGCCGGTTGGTGCCGTCGCGCCCTCAGCGTCGACAACCACAGTCGCGAGAGTCGCCGCGAGAGGGCAACACACGCCAGTCCGGTCCCAGCCGCGTGGTCATGCGCCTCGAGTGGAGGGAGGACCCAGTCAGCGTGACCATCCGAATCGACCGGCGCACCGACGATCGTGCCGGAGTGCTGCCCATGCTCGCCGGCGTGGCCGCCGCGGCGCTCTACGCCACGATCGTCGATGTGGCGGCCGCCTTCACGCCGGGCTACAGCCATGTCGCCCAGCCGGTGAGCTCGCTCTACCAGTCCGGCGCACCCCTGGGCTTGCCGGTCGCGATCGCCTTCGGCTGCTACAACGTCCTCGTCGTCGCGTTCGGCGCGGGCGTGGCCCTGCGGGCAGCAGCCGGGTCAGTCCGTCGAAGGGCCGGCATCGGCGCTGGGGTGGCCATCGTGCTCGTTGGGATGGCCGGCGCCCTCGACGACGTCTTCCCGCAGGACCCGATCGGGGCGGCGATCACGACGGTCGGCGCTCTGCACATCGCTTTCGCCGGGATCGCGTCGCTTCTCACGCTCGTCGCGATGGCGCTCGCCGCATGGTGGCTCGTTGGTCGGCGCGACACGCGCACCCTCGGCCTGTTCTCGGTGGCGGCGTTCGTGGTGATCCTGGTCTCGGGTCCCGCCGCGGCGGCCGCGACCGCATCGTCCTCGCCGATCATGGGCTTGCTGGAGCGGGTGACGATCTTCACGTTCATCGTGTGGATGGCGGGCGCGTCGGTCGTGCTCGCGCGCGCGGCGCAAGGCGTCGGCCCGCGGGTCTGGGCGGGTCGACCGTGACCGCGGCGACGGCGCGGCTCGGCGGCGATCGGCGGGTCGTCGAGAGCCCAGGCGCCACGCCGTGAGGAGGCCGCCGGGCCTTCCCGCCTGGGCCGGAGCCGTGCCGGGCCTCGTCGGCGGCGCGCTCGACGGGATGGTCGTCGGGTTCGCCACGACGTACGTCGCGGCGACGACGGTCAGCGGCTACAACCGCGCGATCGCGCTCGGGCCCGTCGGCGACATGCTGATCACCGCCGTCCTGGTCGTGGTGGCGCTCGCGATCGTGACCGGCACCCTCGTGGCGATCTTCCGAGGCGCGGGGCTGCTGCACGTCGGCATCCGGCGCGCCGCAGACCATGGACGGGCGGTGAGGGCCCTTGGGGCGGCCGTCGCCTTGCCGTTCAGACTGGTGGCCGCCGTGCCGCCCACCGTCGCGCTCATGGCTGCGCTGCTCTTCGTGATCTACGTGGCGGCGCCCGTCGGCCCGGGCGGCCTCATTGCGCCCGACGCCGCCCTCGGCCCGTACATCTGGTTCGGCGCGGGCGTGGGGATCGGCGCGGGCCTGGCGCGCTCGTCGTGGCGGCGCGTCCCCGTGACGGCCCGACGCGTGCGGCTGGGGCTCACGGGTTCCGCCCTGGCCGTCGCCATCAGCGTCGGCCTCGCCGGGACGGCGCTGCTGGTGGACCCGGGCTCCGAAGCCCACCTCGTGATCGCCTCGGCGGCCCTCGACGGGACGGCCGCGCCATGGTCCGAGCTCGAAGATCCGGGTGCGGCGGGGCCGTACACCGTGACCATGTTCAGCTACGGCAGTGGCACGGACCGGCGGCAGCCATACGGCGCAGGCGCGCTGCTCCGGACGCCGACCGTCGACGCGAGCCGCGCGTTGTCCCCGATCGGTGGCGGCGCCGACGAGGCCCGGCGCTGGTACTGGGGGTTCGGCACCGAGGCGCTGCCGCTCAACGCGCGCGTGTGGATGCCGGGCGGCGACGGCCCGTTCCCGCTCGTCCTCATCGTCCACGGCAACCATGCCATGGGCGCCGAGAGCGAGGCCGGCTACGCCTACCTCGCCGAGCACCTCGCGAGCCGCGGGTTCATCGCCGCGTCCATCGACGAGAGTTTCCTCAACGGGTCGTGGGCCGGCGACTACCACGGTACCGAGCAGGCGGTCCGTGCGTGGCTGCTGCTGCTGCACCTCGACCAGTGGCGGACCTGGAACGCCGACGCCGCCGGGCCCCTGGCCGGCCGGGTCGACATGGGCCGGGTCGCGATCATCGGGCACTCGCGCGGCGGCGAGGCGGCGTCTGTGGCGGCGCAGCTCGCTGGCCTCGATGGCTCCTTCAACCCGATGCTTCGTCCCTGGCCGGTGGGGTTGTCGGTCCACGCGGTCGTCTCGATCTCGCCATCTGACGGGCAGTACGGCCCGAATGTCCGCCTCGACGGTGTCGACCTGCTGGAGCTGGGCGGCGGCCACGACGCGGACGCGATGGCGTGGAGCGGCATCCGGCAGTACAACCGGACAACCCCTGGCCCGGGCGGGTTCAAGGCCGCGTTCTACGCCTACCGGGCGAACCACGGCCAGTTCAACACGGTCTGGGGCCGCGGCGACCAGGGGCCGTGGAGCGGCGGCCTGCTCAACCTGCGCCCGCTCGAGACCGCCGCGGAGCAGGAGGACGTGGCGCGGACGGCGGTCACGGCCTTCCTCGAGGCGAGCCTCCACGACACGCCCGGCTACCGGGCGTTCTTCGGGCGGCCAATGGCCGGGCGGGAGTGGCTGCCCGACGACATCTACCTCGTGCGCTCTGACGACGGCACGGCCGCGCCGCTCGTGGACGTCGCAGGCTCGGGCGGCGCGGCGCCGACGCTGGCGAAGGTCAGCGAGGGCCTCGACTCCGCCCTGGGGTTGCAGCTCCCGCTCCGCGCCCTGCAGGACGGGCAGGACGGCCTCGCCACGATGCTCGAGTGGGGGACGGCCCAGCCGGGAACCGCGACCTGGGGCGTGAGCGGCATCGGAGCGCCGGGCGGCCCCTCGCCCACCTCCGGATCCGAGATCCGCCTTGCGCTCGCCAACGGGACGCTCCCGACCGCCACAGGCGCCCAGGCGTCCGTGGGGCTGGATCCCCTCGTCGTGGTGACCTCGACCGACGGGGTGACGGTCGGCCTGCCGCTCTCGACGTGGGGCGCCCTGCCGCCGCCGCTCGTCGCGCGGCTCGTCAAGAGCGACGTCCTCGGGACGCTCGCGAGCATCTCGGGGCTGGACCTGAGTCTGCGGTCCCCGGCTGAGATCGTCGTCCAGAGTTATCGGATCCCGCTCTCGGCCTTCAGCGCCGCCAACCCGGCCTTCGTGCCCGCGCGGCTCGACAGCGTGACCCTGCGGATCCAGCGGAGTGATCCCGGACGCCTGGCGGTGGCCGAGTTCGCCCTCGCGGACGCGCCGTAGCGGTCGCCGTCCCGACAAGGCGGCACGCTTCGGGACGCGGCGGAGCGCGCGCCGCGCGGGCTGCCGCAGGGCCCGGGTGTCGGACCAGCGGACGGCAGGGCTGCGCCGGCCCGGGACCCCGGATGCAGCTCGTCCCCGCAGGTCCGCTCAGGGCGCCGCGGACGCCGAGGGACTGGACCACGAGCAGGTGACAGCGACGGAGTCGCTGTGCCAGACGCCGAGGTGGACGTACGACGCCGTGACCACCAGCGGCCTGGGATCGGGCGGCGCCTCCCTTGCCCGGCGCATGTGCAACTCGACCCGACCGGGCCGCATTCCCTGCTCGCCCAGCTCGACACCCCAGCTCCACGACGCGGCCGACGATGCTGCGACCTGCGATGCCATGTCCCCGCTTGGGTAGTCCCGTCGGCCGGAGTAGATGCCGGGGCCCGTTGGCGGCGTGGCGTCGCTGTAGTAGAGCTGGCGCCCGGTGGCGTCCGCCCCGCTCCAGCCGAGGACCACGATGTCGAGCCCGCTCGGCAGCGGACTCGTCCGCGCCCACGACCAGTCATAGGTCACGGTGATCGCGGCCGGCGGACCGGAGCCCGCCGCGCCGCAGTCGGCGTTGATCGAGGCGTGGAGATCCGGCTGGCTCGCGTCGAGGAGGCCGCCCCAGCCGAACAGCGGCTGACGTTCCACCATCGACACGAGCAGCAGGAGCGTCAACGCGACCATGAGCGCGCCCCGGGGGGAGGCCCGCCCCGCCAGCGTGACGTCACGGGCGCCGAGCAGGGCCCAGATCGCGAACACCGCCTCGAACGGCAGCCGCGTCACTCCGTCCTGAGCGCCGACCAGCATCGCCCCGACGCCGGCCGCGATGAGCAGCACGAGCACCGGGCGCACGAAGGCGGCCGCCCACGGGCGTCGCCGGTCCAGGGCCCGGGCCAGGACGATCTCGAGCGTCGCAAGCGCGGCGGCGGCGAGGTTGAAGCTCAACGCCTTGAGCAGCGACTGCGGCAGGGGCTGCGGCAGTGTCGCCAGCACGATCCCGGCGACGTTGATGGCCGCCAGGAGCTTGAGCACGATCGAGGCCCGAGCCTCGAGCGACCCGGCGCGGGGAGGCTCGATGTCGGGCGGCCCGAGGTCGTATGCGGCGCGTGTCGTCATCCCGAGCCTACGGTACGCGGTGGCGGCCCACGGGCGCCGACGTCTCGAGCTGGGCGCCGCCTCGGACGGAGGGGCCGTCGCAGCGGCTCTCCGCGCACGTTGGCAGCACGACACCCGGCCAATCGCGCCGGGCTTCACGTTCAGATCACTGGAGCCGACACTCGGATTTGAACCGAGGACCTGCCGTCTACGAAGTCCCCGCCCGGGAAAGGGCGTCCTCGACTCCTGCCTCCGCGTTCAGAACGCTCCTGATCGTGGTTCCGCGCCGCCGGGCGTCAACCCCGTGAAGGTGCTCTTCGACTTCACGGACCTCGTGAAGCGGGTGGACCGTAGCGTGGACGCCCGCGGGCTGCCCACAGGGGCACGTTCGGCAACGCCGACACGGCCCTTCGTTGCGCACTTCGCCACGACCGGCGCGTCCTGGATATCCAAGGCGGTCCGCAAACCGCTGGACGGGGCGTCATGGCCGTGGAGCAGGGGAGGGCCGCCGGCGTCGTCCCCTGGTGTCTTCCGCTCTCAGGGTTGCGACTTCTTGGCCGTCCCGAGGTTGGGTCTTGACCCGTCGCGCCGCATGCTCGTGACGGGCAGGGGCGAGGCGACCGCCCGTGCCCGCGCCATCCGATCGAGGAGTGCGACACGCGACCCTCCGTCACCTGGCTGGGCGATGGATGGCACTGCGAGGAGGCTCGTGACCGACGCAACCCGTTCTGCGCCCGGTGATCTCGTGCCAGCGGGGGCCCGACCCGACCGCGGCCGTCGGCTCCCGCGCGCGCTGCCGAGCCTGCTGGGGCTCGTCCTCGGCGTCGCGGTCGTGTTCCTGATGCACGTCAGCGGGACCCTCCACGCCAGTGACGACGCGCTCGTCGTCATGGGCTTCGACCCGGACCGGGCCCGGCTGATCACCGCGTTGATCGCGGGCGCGGCTGCGGGAACCTCTGTCGCCGTCCTGGGCGGCCTCACCGCGGTCGCCGCGCTGGCCTCGCTGATGGCGAGCGGTGCCGTGTTCTGGTCGGTGCTCCGGCGGGAGACCACGGCGGCCCTGCAGGCCAGCGGGACGCAGGGCGTCTTCGACCCGACCGGCTGGCTGCTCTCAGTGTCGACGCTCGCTGTCTCGGCGCTGATCGTCGGGTGGGCTGTCGCGACGCTCACGGCGCCAGCACGCCGGTTCGTCATCCAGGCTTGCCGCGAGGCGGCAGAGACGCTGGGCCGGCGCCGGCGAGCACCCGGAGGCCTCGCCCGCGCGGCCGCCGCTGCGGCCGTCGTCGCGGTCCTGGCGGCCACGGTGCCGGTCTTCTCGGACATGGTCAACTACGCGCCCGACGTCCACATGCGCGCCGGGGCGCCGGTCACGGGGGGCCTGACGGGCGCGCCCGGCGGCGCCAGCGGCGCCGGCCCGGGGTCGACCGGGGCGCCCTGGCCCAGTGCCGCCGCAGGTCCGAGCGGCGGGGAGGGCGGGTCTCCTGCGCCGAGCAGCTTCCTGACCGGACTCGTTGCCGGCCCCTTGGCCGAGTCGTACATCACGCCCGGCACCCTCTCGACCGCGCGGCCCTGGGCGTCGAGCGCCCCCTCGGGCAGCGGCCAGGAGTTGAGGTTCGCGCTCCCCGGACCCTGGACGAGCGGCCAGGCGACCGCGAGGGTCGATCTGTACCTGCCGCCGGGCTACCCGGCGCCAGGCGTCCGGTACCCGGTGATCTACGAGGCGCCCTACGCCATCGTCGGGTGGGTCAAGGTCGGGCTGATATCGATGCTCAACAGCCTGATCTCGAGCGGCACGATCCCGCCGGTCATCGCCGTGTTCGCAACGAACGCCGGCGGGCCGTACCAGGACGTGGAGTGCGCCGACACCTTCGACCGACGTGAGACGTTCGACACCTACATGGCCAAGACCCTCGTCTCCTACATGGACTCGCACTACCCGACCATCGCGTCACCCGCGGGGCGGGTGACGCTCGGCTCGTCACAGGGCGGCTACTGCGCCGCGGCGCTGTGGAGCCACCACCCCGACGTCTTCGGCGCCGCCGTGTCGTTCTCCGGCTACTTCCAGTCCGGCATCCGCTCCCCTGAGACGGAGAATGCGGCGCGGCCGTTCGGCGCCAACGCGGCGTACGAGGCAGAGCAGTCGCCACTCAACGTGGTCGCCACGATCCCGCTCGCCGAGGCGACGCGGAGCTTCGTCGTCCTCTCGGCCGACTTCGCCAACAGCTTCTTCGGCGCACAGCTGCGCCTGTACGCGGCGGCCCTCGCCGGTGCGCACGTCCCGATGGCCCTCCTGCAGGCTCCCCTCGGCCACTCTTGGCAGACCCAGCGGGATCAGCTGCCGGCAGTCCTGATCATGCTGGCGGGATGGATGACCCAGCAGGGCGCCTTCGGGAGGCACTGACGCCAGGGACTGCAGCCAGCCGTCTCGGGACGACCACCGATCGACATCCGGTGGCTGTCAACGTGGCTGTCAACCGCCCGCCAGACCGCAGGAAACCCGGCCTCTCGACCGGGTTTCACGTTCAGATCGCTGGAGCCGACACTCGGATTTGAACCGAGGACCTGCTGTCTATGAAGTCCCTGCCCGCTGACATGCCCTCGAAACCCCCTCGTTCCCCGTTCAGATCGCTCCTGATCGTGGATCTGCGCCGCTGGAAGCCAACCCCGTGAAGTTGCTCATGGACTTCACGGGGTTCGTGAAGCGGGTGGACCGTAGTCCACGCGTCCGGGCGGGTCAAGCGCCACTGCAATCCTCGGGATCCCGCCTGTTCGACAAGGGGCGCGCCGTCGCGGCGAGTTCCTGTCGTGCGCCGGGCTCCAGGTGCAAACGTCCAGCCCTGGTCGGCTCGACGCGCGGACCACCGTGAAGCCCGCGGTGTTCGTCCCTCCTAGGCCCGCCCGACCGGCTCCGGTGGCCCACGAATGGGGGCTGGCGGGATGGGTGTCGTCGCGGCACGCTCGGCTCATGGGAGGAAGCAGCCAGCCGCCGATGCCCGGCGGCCGGACCGTGGCGCTCGTGGACGACGATGCGGCCGTCAGGTCGCTGATCAGCCGGGTCCTCAAGACACGCCTGGGGGTCGACGTGGTGGAGGGCGGCGACGGGCTCGACGCGGTCCGCCTGCGCTTCGCCGAGCCGCCGCCGGTCGCGGTGGTCGTCAACGGCCACAGGCCGCGGATGGGTGGGATCGCCGCGATACGGCGCCGCGAGGCGGCGGAGGGCCGCCTCGTCCGATCGCAATGATGCATGACATTCCGGTGCCGGCAACATCCGGGGGGTCGTGAAGAGTCTGGATAGGCGCGCCGATCCCTCTGGGGACGCCGACGAGCGAGCATGATGTCGTTGCGGTTGCGACCACTCTGAGCACCGGAGTCACCGATGAGCTCCAAGAAGGCGAAGCTCGGACCCGAGGTGGGCACAGTCTCGGGTGCCGGATTCGAAGTGGACGAGGAAGTCGAGCGACTTCGCGCTGAGCTGTCGAGCCTCGCTCGGCGGCTCCAGGAGTCAGAACATCTCCGACTCGAGACCGAGGTTCAGCTCGCGACCGCAGACGGAAGGCTCGCAGCCGTGTTCGACGGGCTCGAGGACGGCATCGTCATGACCAGGGCTCTCCGCGACGAGGGCGGGAGGATCGTCGACTTCGTGGTCGAGTACGCCAACGAAGCCGCAGGTCTCCTCGCTGGACTCGGGTCCGGCCAGGTCTTGCGGAACCGCACTCTGGATCTCATTCCTGGCTGGCGCGAGAACGGCCAGTTCGACTCGTGCGTACGAGTCGTCGATACCGGTGAGCCGCTCATCGGCGATCTGGCGAACGGCCACGACTCGCCGGTCCCAAGGGACGCGGAGCACTCCGACCGCGCCGAGTTGAGGGTCGTCAAGCTCGGGGACGGATTCCTGGCGACGGTGCACGACATCGGCGCTCGCAAACGCGTCGAGGAGGAGCTGGCTCTTTCGCGGCAATTCCTCCGGCTCGTCCTGGACACGATCCCCCTCCGCGTCTTCTGGAAGGATCGCGAAGGAGTCTTCCTTGGGTGTAACCGGTCATTCGCCCGGGCAGCTGGCGTGACAGATCCCGACGAGATCGTCGGCAAGACCGACTACGACCTGGTCTGGAGCGAGTTCGCCGACGAGTTCCGGGCGCAGGACAGGGCCGTCATCGAGAGCGGCAAACCTGAGCTGGGCGTCGAGAAGCCCGAGACCACCGACCATCTGGATGGCAGCCCGATGACATGGGCCCGCTTCAACAAGGTGCCGCTGTTCGACGCAGAGGGGCGCGTCGCAGGCCTGCTCGGAACCATCGAGGACTTCACCGACCGCATCCGCGCCGAGAAGTCACTCCGGGACAGCGAGGCCTTTCTGGCAACCATCCTCGAGAACATCCCGTCGATGGTGTACGTCAAGGACGCGAAGACGCTCACGTTCGTCCGCGTCAACCGGGCGACCGAACTGACGCTCGGCTACACCAGCGACCAGCTCGTGTCCCCGAACAGCCGGAAGCTCGGCCCATCGGATGAGTCGGACCACTTCGCCCAGATGGACCAGCAGGTTGTCGATACCGGCCAGCTGATGGAGTTCCCGCTGGAAGTCATCACCCCTCCGTACGGGGGCACGCTGTACCTGCGGACCAAGAAGGTGCCGCTGTTCGACGACCAGGGCAAGCCGCAGTTCGTGCTCGGCATCTCCGAGGACATCACCGACCTCAAGCTGGCCGAGGATGCTCGCCGAGAAGGCGAGCAGCGCTATCGGAGCATCGTCGACACGATCACCGATTACGTGGTCAGCCTGAAGATCAAGGATGGGCGGGTCGTCGAAACGATCCACGGGGCCGGTTGCGTCGCGGTCACGGGCTACACGCCAGATGACCTCGCCGCCGACCCGGGCCTCTGGATGAGCCTGGTGGTCGAGGAGGATCGCAAGGCCACACTGGCGCAGCTCGAGCAGATATCCGCCGGCGAGCCGACCGAACCGGTCGAGATTCGGATCGTCCGACGCGATGGAGCTCTGCGCTGGGTCCGGCACACCGCGGTCATCCGCATGGACGCCCGAGGGGTGCCGGTGCAGTGCGACGGCGTCATCCAGGACATCACCGAATATCGCGCTCTCCAGGAGCAGCTCCTGCAGTCTCAGAAGATGGAGGGCATCGGCCGGCTGGCGGGCGGCGTTGCACACGACTTCAACAACCTGCTCACGGCGATCCTGGGCTACGCGGAGATGTGCCAGCTCGACCTCCCTGACGAGCTGCCGAGCGATCATCCGGCGCGCCTCGACCTCCAAGAGGTCGCGACCGCTGGGGAGCGGGCCGCGACGCTGACCCGCCAGCTCCTGGCTTTTGCCAGCAGGCAGATCGTCGCCCCCTCCCGCTTGGACCTGAACGCCCTGGTCGCTGACTCGCTGAAGATGATCCAGAGACTGCTGGGCGACGACATCGAGATCGACACGATGCTGGACGTCGGGGTCGGAACCGTAGAGGCGGATGCAGGTCAGATCTCGCAAGTCCTTGTGAACCTGACCGTCAACGCCCGCGACGCGATGCCCAACGGCGGGCGGCTGGTCATCGAGACCGGCGAAGAGGCCCTCGGCCCGGAGTCCGCACGGGCGCATCCGAGCGCCCTGCCTGGACGGTACGTCGTCCTGGCCGTCTCGGACACCGGCGTGGGCATGAACCAGGAGGTCAGGTCGCATCTCTTCGAGCCGTTCTTCACGACGAAGGGCCTCGGGAAGGGCACGGGCCTCGGTCTGGCCACGTGCCATGGCATCGTCCGGCAGATGGGCGGCCACATCCTCGTCTACTCAGAGCCGGGCCAGGGCACCACCTTCCGCATCTACCTGCCCCGCAAGGACGGCGCCGCCGACCGCCTTCCTGCCGTCACCGCCCCGCAACCGAAGCCGATCGGCGTTGAGACGGTGCTCGTCGTGGAGGACGAACCGCATGTCCGCCGCTTGGCCGTGCTTGGCCTTCGTGCCCACGGCTACGCCGTATTCGAGGCCGCAGACGGTGCAGCGGCGATCGAAGTCGCGCGCCGAGTGGGACCCTCGATCGACGCCATCGTCAGCGACGTCATGATGCCCGGCATGAGCGGGCCCGAGGTCCTTCAGCGGCTCGCCGTCCTTGCGCCCAAGGCGCGCGCTGTTCTGATGTCGGGACACGCGGAGTCCACCGTGCTCTCGCCGGAAACCGCGGCCCGCCATGCATTTCTGCCCAAGCCGTTCACCCCTGAGCGGCTCGCGCGGAAGGTGCGCGAGGTCCTCGACGGGGAAGGGCCGGTCTGAGGCACCGACCTCATGCGGCAGCGAGACCTGCGCGGCGTTGCGCGACGGGACCGTCTCCTGAGCCGTGTGACCGCTGGTCCAACCGCGGGTTAGTCTTGGGCGATGCGGAAGGCCGAGATCGCGACGCTGTTCGACTACCTCTTCTGGCTTCGGGATCGCGCCCTCCGGGCCGCCGCGGAGATGACGGCTGAGGGCTTCGTTCGCGTCGAGTCGGTCGGCCAGCGCGATCTCCGGGCAACGCTGGTTCACGAGCTCGACGTCGAACGAAGCTGGCGTGTCCGACTGCGGGATGCGACGCCGCACACCGAGGGCGAGACCGAGTTGCGGCCAGCCGACTACCCGACTGTCGCACTGCTCGCGGCGGACTGGCGGGCCGATGAGCAAGAGACTCGCGCATGGCTCGGCGCGCTGACGGACGATGCCCTGGCTGCGGACAGTGCTGTCGAGGGTCGTGCCGGCTACACCCTCGCGGACTACGTGTTGCATGTCGCCATCCACGGCATCGGTGAGTGCCAGGAGGCGATCCTGCTCCTCGCCCGGGCCGGCCTCGACGTAGGTCCGACAAGCTTCCTCGACTTCGTCAATGCGCGGCTCGAGCGTGACCTCGCGTAGCAAGTCAACCCCGTGAAGTTGCTCGGCAACTCCACGGATCTCGTGAGCCGTCAGCACTCCCGCGTTTGCGCGACCTTCAGCGGGGCGGCACCAGGCCGCAGTCCGGCGTCGTGCAGAGGGTCAGCCCCAACTGGTCCAGGCCCTCGGCCAGGGGCGTGAAGCCGAGGCTGCCGCCCAGGCTGCGGCTCGTCACCCCGCCCGGAATGCCGCGCACGAGGACCAGGCCGCCGGAGTCGCCCGAGCCCACCTGGAGCGTCGAGGCCACCAGGCAAGCGAAGTAGTCGCCGTCCTCGCTCGCCGGGTGGAGGTACTCGCCCTTCTCGGCCACGGTCCCGGTCCGGTAGACGCCGCGCCCGTCCATCTCGATGGGGTCGCCGACGGCGATGTCAGCGCAGGCCAGGGGCTTCGTGTCGGCCGCGAGGACCCGGTAGCCGCCGGTACCGAGGTCGATGACGTTCAGGTGGCCCCAGGGGATGCGGGCCGGATCGACGACGAGGTAGTCCATGTCCGAGGCCTTGCACGTGTGACCGGCGTATGGGCAGCTCGGCATCACCGCGGTGGGGCCGTAGACGCCCTCCACGATGCCCGTGCCCGGGTCCCGCGCCACGGTCCCCTCGGCCGCGCAATGGGGCGACGAGGTGAGGACGATGGTGTCGGTGTCCCTGAGACGGGCGTAGACGCCGGCAGAGCATCGGCCGGGGATCACCTGGCCGGCGAGCACCGGGGGGTCGTACACGGGCGTGGTTCGGTGGGGGGTGGTGACCACCCGCACGGCCGCGTAGCAGCCGAGCGCCAGCAGCGCGGCCCACAGGCCGAAGGCGAGGAGGCGCACGGCCCTCATGGCGTCAGTACACCGAGCAGGCGAGGAAGGAGCCGTCCACGTACCAGTAGCCGCCCGACAGATTGACGTGTGTCCCGGTCCACGCCACGACGTCGCCCTGGAGGTTGACGACCGAGACCCCGAAGGCCGACCGGCGCGCCGTCCACCCGATGGGCCAGGTCACCAAGGCGCGCTGATGGGAGAGCCCGTCGATGATGGCTGTGCCAGCACCGGGGTCCTCGACGAGCTCGCCCGATACGCCGCTGGTGTAGCAGCCGACGTACCGCGGGTCCGCGTTGGGGTAGAGGCTTCCCGTCTTGAGCGGCGCAGGGACGCCGTAGGAGACGACGGCGAGGGCGCCGGCCAGCACCAGGAGGCCCACGCCGACGAGGCCCACGCCCACAGAGACGAGGCGCCTGTTCACGACCCGATCATCAGGTCGTCTCGGCACCGGGCGCAATGGCCCGAATGGCGGATGTGTCCGGGTTGATGAAGGCCTCGCCCTCAAGCCTGTCGCTGGTGGTGCGTGGCCCTCTCAAGGCCTCGGAGTCGTCGCAATTCCCGCCTGGCCTGGCAACAACCCTGAGCGAATGTGCCGGGCGGGAGAGCGACGCAACGTCACTCCTGCCCTTCGGCGCGTCGCGAGCTCACGTTCGCCCGCCGGACAGCAAGAAACCCGGCCTCTCGATCGGGTCTCACGTTCAGATGGCTGGAGCCGACACTCGGATTTGAACCGAGGACCTGCTGTCTACATGCTCGCAGGCGGGCTCCCGCTGCGAGTCGTCATGGAGACTCTCGGCCACTCCGACATCCGGCTCACGGCCAATACGTACTCGCATCTGGTCCCGGGACTTGCACGCGAGGCTGCGGATAGGGTGGACGCGGTCCTTCGCTAGGGCTTGGTTGTGGTGACTGTCGTCCGTCGGCTAATCGGCGGCTAACTTTGACAACTTTAGCCGTCGAGGTACTCTAGTGCTAACTTAGCCGCCGTTAGCCGTGAGTTAGCACTGTGCGTAAGCCTGAAGCAGCCCCCACTCTCGAAGACGTGTTGAAGAGTGACGCTCTTCGCCGCGCGTTGCCCCGGATCATTGAGTCTCGTGTCGGGCCGTTGGCCGATGGCCGTTATCTCCACTGGGACGAATTGCGACACCGTGCGCCGCCCAAAGGTCTGACCATTCAGGAGTGGTGGGGCGGAATCAAGCTGGCTCGCGCGAACGGCCTCCGCGAGTTTCCCCTTCGATCCTCGAGTGGGCGACCATTCGTTTACGCGCTCCCGGATCCGGTGCTGGAAACGCTTCACTGGCTCGACCAGCACGCTGCGGGCGAGGTAGTCGTGACGGAGACAATCAAAGAGGCAGGCGACAGGCGCCGATACCTCGTGAACTCCCTATTCGAGGAGGCGATCACATCGAGCCAGCTCGAGGGGGCCAGCTCAACTCGCCAGGTGGCGAAAGAGATGCTCAGGTCCGGTAGGCAGCCGCGCGACCGGAGTGAGCGGATGATCCTCAACAACTACCAGGCGATGTCCGCTCTGCGCGAGATCGTGCCCCAGCCACTGACCCCGGAAGGGGTCTTCAGGCTTCACGCCATTCTTACTGAGGGCACTCTCGACAACCCGGACGCAGCGGGCCGGCTTCAACGACCCGACGAGGAGCGAGTGGTGGTGACCGATGGCGAGGGCGTGGTTGTCCACGTCCCGCCGCCCGCGGGGGACCTACAGTCGCGCCTGGAAGCCATGTGCGGATTTGCCAACGGTGGAGGCACTGATGGGTTCATGCACCCGGTGGTGCGAGCGATCCTGCTTCACCTCTGGCTGGCTTATGACCACCCGTTCGAAGACGGCAACGGTCGCACGGCACGGGCGCTGTTCTACAGGGAGATGCTGGCCCGGGGATACTGGCTCTTCGAGTATGTGACGATCTCGCGACTCTTGGTGCGAGCCCCTGCTCGGTATGCGCGTGCCTTCCTCTACACCGAGACGGATGAGTTCGACGCCACCTACTTCATCCTCCACCAGCTCCAGGTCATCCGGAGAGCCGTGGAGGAGCTCATGACCTACCTCCGGCGCAAGATGGCCGAGACCCGGGAGACAATTCAGCTCTTGCGACGAGCCGATCTGAACCACAGGCAGATTGCGCTGCTCACCCATGCCCTGCGGCACTCCGACGCCGTTTACACCATCCAGTCTCACTCGACGAGCCACCGCGTGGTCCGCCAGTCCGCCCGTACAGACCTGCTTGATCTGGTAGCTCGAGGTCTCCTGGAGCAGCACGTGGTAGGTCGCAAGTTTGTGTTCCGGCCCGTTCCTGAGTTGGCACGACGCCTGGACGTGTCATAACGGGTGGCGATGGCGTCGATGCGAAGGCGCCGTCGAGGCAACGCGCGGTAGGCGCGAGGGGTCACCGTAGGGGTCAACGCGCGTCAGCGCAGCAAGAAACCCGGCCTCTCGACCGGGTTCCACGTTCAGATCGCTGGAGCCGACACTCGGATTTGAACCGAGGACCTGCTGTTTACGAACTGGATCGGCCTAAGCGCTGTGGCCCGAGCGTGGGAACGCGAGCGCAGGGCGCTCAGTTAGCAGGTCTTCGTTTCGGGGCTCGCGTCCCTGCTGTTTGTTGCCTCCGAGGACGTGGTTGACGGGCCGATGGTACGCCTGCCCGTGCAGCCGGGACGCGCTCGAACGTCATCGCCGGCGTGCGGCGACGCCGCCCACATCGAACCCGAGGCTGGCGTAGGCGGCGAGCCGCTTCGTCAGCATTCGTGCCAGAACCGGGACCCGGGCGTCCACGTAGTCGTGCACCTCGATCCGCCCTTTCCTTCGAGGGGTCGGAGCACGCGTCCGACATACTGGACGATGCGCCCGCGAAACGCGATCGGGAAGGCGATGAACAGCGTGTCGAGCGGCGGGCAGTCGAAGCCCTCGCCGAGGAGGCTGCCGGTTGCGACCAGCACGATGCCGTCGCCCGGTCTGCGCCACCGACAGTCGGCTGATGACCGTCGCGGCGCTCCTTCTTGCCGACGCCTCCCTCCAGCACGGATGGTCGCACCCCGATCTCCTCGAGGCGGGCCTCGATCAGCGCTCACGTGCTCCGTCCACTGCGAGAGGACCAGGCAGTTGCGGCCCGCCCTCGCGGCAGCCGGGACGTCCGCGCAGATCTGCCGCGTGCGGGCCCCATCCTCGACCAGGCCGCGGAACACGGTCTGGATCGCCGGCCTGTCCTCGTCGCGTCGGCCTCGCCCGAGCCGGGATGGTCAGTCTCAGTCGGATGGACCAGCGCCCGCACGACGCGAGCGTCTTCCGTCGACCCCGCGCCCATCCGGTGGCGGATGGGCCCGCAGTACATGGTGATCAGCCCTTCGAGCCCGTCCCGCCGGTAGGGAGTCGCCGTCAGTCCGAGCCAGGCCGGCGCGTCGATCTGGCGGACGACCCGCTCGAACGTCACTGCTGGCACGTGGTGGCACTCGTCGACGATCACCAGCCCATACGCCGGACGTGAGCTCTCGCGAGGTCGTCCCGCCGCGCGAGAGACTGGACCATCGCGACGTCGACGATCCCCTTCGGCCGGCTGCGTCCCGCGCGGAGCGTGCCGATCTGCCGGCGGCCGAGCCCGAGATGGTCCTGCAGCCGCTCGCGCCACTGCTCGAGCAGCGGCTGGCGATCGACGAGGACAGCGTGGCAGTCGCGCGATGCGCGATGACGGCGCAGGCCGACGACGGTCTTGCCCGCTCCCGGCGGCGCGACGAGGACGCCGAGGTCGTGGTGGCTGAGCGCGCCGAGTGCGGCCTGCTGGTCCGGGTCGCAGCGTGGAGTGCAGTTGGACGTCGATCGCCGGCGCGGTCGACGGGGCTGTCCCGGACCTCCAGGTGGCTGCCCGCCTCCGCCGCGATGCCGGCCGCCGCCTCGCGGAGGCCCCTCGGCAGCAGGAGCTGGTCGACGGTCTCGCTCGTAGCAGCGGATCAAGCGCGGCGTGTTCCAGGTCGAGAAGCGCAGGCGCTCCTTCTCGTAGTACTCGGGGTTGTGGAGCGAGGCCAGGTGCTTGAAGGACGGCGAGGAGGGCCGGCGGGAGCCCGATGCGGTCGATCGAGAGCATCGTGCCGGCCACCGCCCTGATCGATGCCGGGGGCTTCGGGTCGCCGGAGCGGATGGCCGCGATAGGTGGGCTCCATCGGGCCGGCCGCGACCTCGCGAAGCGGTCCGCCGACGGACTCGCGACCGCCGGCGAGCCGCGACCGAAGCGAGGACAGGAACTCCCACTGGTCCTTGAACGGCTCGAGCGCGTCGGTCGAGGAAGACAGTGGCGCCTCGTCGGCGGCACTCCCTCTGGAGCGGCAGCGCGATCAGGTTGCCGAACGAGCCCTTCGGCATGAAGTCCTGGGCTGGGAAGAGCCGGTCGTAGCTTGCGAGGTCGAGCTCGGCGCGAACCGTCATGGCCTCGCGCAGGAGGTGCGCGCCGATCCGGCGGGCGGCCGATGCGCGGCACCGGCCCCGCGAAGAAGACCCAGACGTGGGCGCCGTCGCCCGAGCGGGAGCGCTCGAGGGCGGCATCGGGATCCCAGCGCCCGCGCCGCGTCGAGGTAGGCCCGCGCGTCAAGGGCCCAGCCCGGGCCGTCGAAGTCGCATGCGAGCAGTCGGCAGGAGTCGTCTCGGAGCAGCGGGTAGAGCCCGACATGGACTCGACCGGAGAGATGCGACTCGACGACCGCGTCGGTCAGGGGGAGATACTCGCGGTCTGGACGGTGGGCGTTGGCCGGCCCGCCGACCACCGCCGGGCTCCATCCCGACTTGCCGGTCCGGGCGTTCTCCCAGCGGGTCGCGTAGACGTCCTCGCGGCCCGCGAACAGGGCACGGAACAGGGCGATCTTCTCCCCGGCCGAGGACCTGGCGTCCACCGGGGGGAGGCCAGCCGCCTCGTCCTCGAAGAGCGTCAGCCCACCGCCTGGAACCCTCGGCGTCGGATCAGCCGATGGAGTGCCGACCGCGTCGGCCTTCATCCCGAGGAGCTCTCGAAGCCGTGCGTTCTCGGCGCGCAGCACTTCGATCTCGCGCAGCAGCTCCGCCGGCGCCGGAGCCTCTCCGTCCCGCGATCCGTCGCTCACGCTTCTGCGCCGGCGCCGCCAACTGGCCCGCGGCTCGGTGCTCGCAGCCAGGAGACGAGGTCGACGAGCCACCGATCGAAGGCGGACGCGAACTCGTCACCGGTCGCCTTGAGGTTCGGCAGCGGCATGCCCTCGGCCGACATCCGCCGTGCGAGACCTTCGATGAGGCGACGCGCCTCGATCGCACGGACGGTCGTCGACATGCCGTCGCGTTCGGCGAACCTGTGGACTTCGAGCGCAACGCCGAATCGGGAGACCCAGTCCGGCTGGACGACCGGCGGTCGCAGCCCCGGGAGGACGTGGATCCTCGGTGGCAACCCGACGCGCCGCTCGTTCGCGACCGGGCGCGCCGTCACCAGGCCCGCCAGGATCAGGGCATCGAGGGCGGAGGCGACATTGGGCTTCGTGAAGCGGGTCGCCCGGGCGAGGTCGGCCGCCGTGAGGTCGTGCGGCGAGGCGGCCAGCAATGCGGCGAGGACGTCTGCCCGGGCGTTCACGCCGAACGCAGCACGAAGCCGGATGCGCAGCCGCGCGGGCGATGTCGCCGTGTCCATCCGGGCCTTGCCTCGTCGCTCGTAGCCGGGACGAGGCTGGGTCGCCATCGGCCAGGATGGCCCGCCCGATGCCGCGACCGTGGCCACGTACTCACCGATCGCATCGCCCGGAGTACCGAGTTCTCGACACACCTGCTTGAGCCGGGACCCATTGACGTACCGACCGTGGGACACGCACCAGTCGGTGCTGAGATCCCGCAGTCGCGCGTCCGCATCGCCAAGCTCCGCAGTCAGGGCGACGAGGGCCTCCGGATCCACCACGGCGTCGTCTCGCCCGACGGTGGCGTCGACGCCGAGCGCGGCCCACTGGATCCACGCCCGGTCCAGGAGCGCACCCTGGAGGGAGCTACCCGAGCCGGCCATCGGCGTCCTCCACGCCGAGCGCGCGAAGCGCCTCGACAAGCAGGGACCGGAAGCCGGGCGACGGGTCGTGGGTACACGCCCAGCGAGCGGCCCCGAGCAGGTCGCTACGGTTCGGGCGCAACTCGACGAGATCCTGGAAGTGTCGGCTCCGCGGTCCCTGGTCCACAGCGGCATAGAGCTTGAAGCACACCATGTCGTACCGGCCCGCGAGCCACACGACGAGCCCGCCGAAGTCCCGGCGCTCGAGCCGCTTCGTGAACCCGTCGGGCAGGCCGAGATCGAGCAGGGAATCGGGTCCGACGTTCAGCCAATCGTTCGCGAGTCCGAATGCACGCCCGACATCGATCACGGCATCGCGAAGCGCTTCGGGCATGGGGCGAAGTGGCCTGATGACGTCGAGTGCGCGCTCGCCCAGGATGTCGAGGTCCTTCGTGGTCGGCCGGGTGATGAGCCCGCGCAGGATCAGGTTGCCGCCGCCGACGAGCACGATCTCGTAGCGCACCCCACGGGCCGCCAGAAGTTCGCCGAGGGCAGAGAGCGCCGCCTCGAGCTGCTCCCGACCGATCATGTCCATGCCGTGACGATAGGCGTGTGACGGGTAAGAGTCAACCTATCGAATCGATAAACTAGGTCTTACCATCGCATGCCTGCTGCCCGCAAGACAGCAGGTCTTGACGCGTCCGGTCACGCGTGGAACCCAGGCGCTGGCCGATCAGGCCCGTGATTGAGGGCTCGACCATCTCGTCCAGTTATCAGGTCTTCCCGCGCCACGAGCGTTGTGGCCGGCCGAGCGGACCGCCGGTTGGGTCCGGAAGACGGGATAGCAGGTCTTCCCGAGCACGAGACGGGGGAGTGGAGCCGACACTCGGATTTGAACCGAGGACCTGCTGTTTACGAAACAGCTGCTCTACCGCTGAGCTATGTCGGCGCGCGGGTCACTATAGCGGATGTGTGCGTGCAGCAGCTCTGCGCTGGCCCACCTTCCGAGCGTCGGGCAGACCCTCTTCCGACCGCACAGCGCTCGTACAGCAGATGACTGATTTGGATCAGAACGCCCCGAGGCGTCGCCCATGGGTTATTGCGTACCTCGATACCGCGGTCTGTTTGTCCCCTCGGTCACCGTGCTCTCCGCCGATGTCCTGGGAGGCTAACGGACCCCCACGCGCTCGGCGGCCGATTGCCGGGCGCCGTCACGCGTGCTCCGCCGGATGTCCGTGAGCCGCGCGGGCCGGTGGGTGCGTGGCGTCCACCGGTAACGGGCTCGTGAGGCACTGGAAGCCAAAAGGGGTGCAGCTGAGAGTCTCCTGCCTGGCGCCGCCGCGGCAGAGACCTACCCCCGCAGCCAGATCGCGATGGAGGAGGGCTCGACGGCCCGGCCGATTGTGGTCGAGACCTCGGCTGCCAGCGCATCGAGGTCCACCTCGTCGCGCAGCCGGCCTGCAAACGCGGCCACCGTCCGGTCCGCGTCCACCTTGGCCCGGTTGAATCGCCGGTCGACGACCTGCTGGAGGCGGTTCCGGAGCGGCTGGAAGGCTGCGAACACGATCAGCGTGGACGCCGCGACGGCGAGCTCGTTCGATCCCGTCACGGGCGCGAGCAGTGACTGCGAGACGAGGACGACGCCCACGAACGTGCCCGCCAGGATGACCGTGAGGAGCCCGTAGCTGATGCCCCGGCTGATGAGCCGATCGATCTCGAACAGGCGGTACCTCGTGACGGCGATGCCGATGGCGACTGGGAGGAGGGTGAAGCCGACATACGCGCCCGTGGAGGCGACGTTCGCCACCACGGCGCCCAAACCGCTCGCTCCGTACAGGGCCGTGCCGATGAGGAACAGTGGCACGCTCGCCGCCCCCACGGCGGCGAACCACTTGAGCTGGGCCCGCTCGACGCCGGCCGCACGGCGGTAGCGGAGCACGAGCGACGCGACCGCCAGGATCGCGACCGCAATTGCGACCGGCCCGATGATGACGCTGGCGACGGACGCGATGGTGTAGGCGACGCCACCGGTCACGAGGAGCGGGTTCGGGTCGGGGACCGTCCCGTCCGTCCAAGCACCGAAGGCGCCGCCGTAGGCGAGGCTGGCGATGACGAGGACCAACGCAGCCGCAACGGGCCTCCAGCGCGGAGAGAGCAGGCGGCCGGTCGGATAGATCAGGGCGAGAGCGATGACGCTGCCGATCGCGGGCGCCCAGATCCACTCGCTGAGCCAGGCGAACCAGATCGCCCCGGGTACGGCCCCACGGTGGAGGACGAGCCCGTACGTCCCGAGGCCGGTAGCGGCGCTTCCCAACGCGAACGAGAGTCCGCCCAGGAGAAGCTGCCCGCCGATCGGGTTGGCCGGGAGGCGACTCTCCAGGATGGCCCCGGCGGTCGCGAACGAGAGCGCCGGGGCCCCGAGCCCGATCGCCCCGACCAGGTCGGACGGCCCGGCCAATGCCGAGACGACCAGGCTGGCCGCCACCGAGAGCAGCGAGACCAGCCACATCGCGCCCACGGCGGCCGAGGTGCGCCGGCTGGTCGTCCGCGTCCCCGGGACACCTGCGCCGGGATGGGTCCGCTGGGTCGTGCCCGCCCTCATACCAGCCGCCAGAGCGCGATTCGACCCAGAGTGGTCGGAGCGGCGAGTGTCCATCGCGACGCTGGACTCCACGCAGTGCCTCCGGCCCGATGGACCGGATTGGCTCGGGCAACCGTGCGCCCGTCCCCGTCCGGAGAACGTTACGGGCGGCGGGCCCAATGGGCAAGACGGGCCGGTCTCGCGGGCGGTGCCGGGACCATGGGTCGCCGCCCGCCCTACCACTCGACCAGCTTCCAGATCTCCGGTTCCAGCTCCCCGGGCCGACCGCCGATCTCCGCGAAGAGGGCCACCGCGCGACGCAGGTGGCGCCTAGAGGCCTCGCGATCACCGCCGGCTTCGTACAGGTCCGAGAGGTTGTTCTCGAGCGCGGCCTGCCGATGCTGGTCGCCCTGCCGTTCGCACAGGGCCAGCGCCCGGGCCGTGAGCTCGATGGCCGCCTCGCGGTCACCAGCCTCCGCGCGGACGAGGGCCAGGGTGTTGAGCGCGGCGATCCTTGGACCGGGGTCGCCATCCTGCTCGGCTGCAGCCAGCGACCGGAGCAGGTGCGCCTCGGCCGCGTCGAGATTGCCCGCCCCGCGCTCGAGGATCCCGAGGAGGTCCTCTGCGCGCGCGACGCCCGTGGCATCGCCGGCACGCTGGGCGAGCTCCAGCGCCTCGATGGCCAACGACGTGGCAGCCCCCGGCGTCCCGAGTCGCGTCGCGAGGGCGCTGCGGTCGGCGAGCGCGGCGGATTGGAGCGCGGTGTCTTCCGGGTCTGCCGCTTCGAGCGCGGCGCGGAGGTGACCGTCGGCGCGCGCCCAGTGGCCGAGCCGAATGTGGACCAGTCCGAGGCGACGCTCGATCCCGGCCCGGCGATCGATGGACGCCGTCGCAACTGCAAGCTCGAGGTTCTCGATCGCGCCGGCATAGTCGCCAAGCAGGGTCAAGACATCGCCGAGCAACTCGTGCAGCTCGGCGCCGTCCGGATGGCCGAGCGCCAGGGCGGCTTCGTAGTGCTCCCGCGCCTCCCGGTTCGCGAACACGGCCCGAGCCCGATCGGCGGCACGACGGTGGGCGTCGGCGGCCTCGGCGGTGCGCCCGGCCATCTCCTCGTGATGGGCGATCGCCGACCAGGCGCCGTCCCCGGCTGGGCCGTCCACAGCCCGCATGCGGAGCGCAGCGGCGGCCCGGCGGTGGAGGAGCCGGCGCCGAGCGAGACCGAGCGCCCCGTACGTCACGTCGCGCAGCGCCTCGTGAGAGAAGTCGTAGCGGATCTCAGCGTCGATCCCGCCGACCTCGGCGACAATGCCTCGCCGCGTGAGTTCCTCCAGCGCCTCGACGGCCTCCTCCTCGCCCCGTCCACTGACTTCGCGGACCGTCTCGAGGCCGAACGAACGCCCGAGCACAGCCCCCGCCGACGCCACCTGGCGTGAGACCTCGCCCACGGCCGCCACGCGGGCCTGCAGGAGCGCCACCACACCCCCCGGGATCCCGACCGGTCCGCCCACCGGCGCCGCGAGCGCCTCCACGACGTACAGCGGCAGGCCCTCGGATTCGACGACGAGGCGGTCGACGTACTCGGATGAGGCCGCCTCGCCCAGAGCCGTCGTGGCGAGTTCGCCCACGTCCGCCGCGCTCAGCCGGCGGAGCTCGAGCGCCGTCGCCAGCCCCTCCCGCAGGGCGACCTCCATGAGCTGGTCCAGCTCGCTACCGGCGGCCTCCTCTCGGCGCCACGAGAGCAGCACGAGGACGGGCCGGTCGTGGAGCCGCCGGGTCACGTAGCCGATCAGCTCGAGTGTTGAGGCGTCGGCCCACTGCAGGTCGTCCACCCAGAGCACCCCGGCGCTGGGCCCCGCCGACAGGGCGATGAGCGCGTCCGTCACCGCTTCCAGCAGCCGCCCGTGGGAGAATGGGTCGGCCGCCGGCATCCCGTCAGTGGCGCCGGCTTGGCCGACACCCGGCACCGGGACCAGCCGGGCGAGCTCGGCTAGGCGGTCGGTCGAGAGCCTCTCGATGCGGCCTGCCGCACCCGGGCGCGCCAGCTCGGTCGCGAGCATGCCAGCGATCGGCGCGAAGGGGATCGCCGTCTCGCCGGCGTACGCTCGGGCCCCCAGGACGATCCCGCCCGCCGCCTGGACCTCGTCCGCGAAGGCCCTGGCGAGCCGCGTCTTTCCGATGCCGGGCTCGCCGCCGATCACGAGGAGGCGCCCGTGCGGGCCGACGGACCGATGGGCCTCCCGGAGCGCCACCAGGGCGGCTTCGCGCCCGACCAGGGGCAATGGCCTCGTGACGCCTTCCGCGTGGCCGTAACCTCGCGGCGGCCGAGCTGGCATTGCCCCGAGGCGGATGGCCTCATACAGCGACGTCGTCGTGGCCACGGGAGCGACGCCCAGTTCGCGGTCGAGGACCCGGACGCATTCGCGGTACTGCCCAATCGCCGCAGCGGTTTCCCCAGCCTGCGCATGGGCCTCCATCAACAGCCGGTGGGCCGGCTCGTGGAGGGGATCGAGGTCGAGCCATCGCCGCCCGGCGACGAGGGCCAGCGTGGGATCGCCCGCTTGGAGCGCGGCCCTGGCCAGCCGCTCGAACGCCGCCTCGAGGTCACGGCGGACGGCCTCCCCCTCGGTGCGCTGCCACTCATCGAACGCCTCCGAGTCGCGGAGGCTGAAGCCGTCCATGAACGGGCCCCTCGCGATCCTCATCACTCCCTTGAGCGCGACGATGCAGGCGGGACAGGCCGATCCCGACGGGTGCCCGTGGCGACGCACCTCGTCGAGCCGCGAGTGGAGGTGATGCAGGTCGACCTCCACACCCTCGGCCAGGCGGACGACATGGCGTTCGATCTCGAGGCCCGAGCCCGAGAGAGCGGCGTTCAGGACGGACAGCGTGCGCCGGAGGGCAGCCCGTGCATCGGGGCCGTCGGCGTCAGGCCAGAGGAGGGCCGCCATGACGTCTCGGCTTGCGGGCCGGCCCGTCACCGCGAGATAGGCGAGCAGCGCGACCGCCTTGCGGGTGTCGACGACAAGCGCTCGGCCGCCGACCTGGACCTCTGCGGGTCCGAGGAGCTGGATCACCACCTGCTGGCCCTTCATGGCCGGACACTGTAGCTTGCGCCCGACCACGCCTGGCCCGAGCCGTCGGGCGGGTGCGCCGGCGATCGGATCTCGATGCCCACGTTCGTAACGGTTCCGGGACGATGCGTGCCTACAACTCGCTCATGACCTCGATCCAGTCCCTCAGGCGTGCCGTGGGTCGTGCGGCCGGGTCACCGGGCGCGCGTCGTGCCGGCACGGCGGAAGGCCTGGCCGCGCCGACCGAGCTCCCCGCGACGACGCGTCCGTCGGCGATCGCCGTGGCCGGCCGAGCGACGGCGGCGGGGCACGGGATCGAGATCGCTCCGACCGACCCGCTGTTCGCCCACCTCTTGGCAACGAGCGGCGTGGTGGACGCCGAGCGCCTCGACCTCGAGTCCCCCGCCCTCGACGAGCTCCGAGGCGCGGGCGTGCGGGTCATCGTCCCGCTCGTTGCCCAGGGCGAGCTGATCGGGGCGCTCTACCTCGGGGGCCGGCTCTCGGACCAGGACTACAGCGCCGACGACCGGAAGCTGCTGGCGAACCTCGCCGCCCATGCTGCGCCCGCCATCCGCGTCGCCCAGCTCGTTCGCGAGCAGGCAGTCGAGATCCAGGCCCGGGAGCGCCTCGAGCAGGAGATGCGCGTCGCCACGCTCATCCAGCAGCAGTTCCTGCCGCGCGACCTGCCGCAGCTGCCCGACTGGCAGGTGGCGGCGTACTACGGCCCGGCCCGTGCGGTCGGCGGCGACTTCTACGACTTCATCGCCCTCCCGGACGGACGAATCGGGATCGTGGTGGGCGACGTCACCGACAAGGGCGTGCCGGCGGCCCTCATCATGGCCCGCACCCAGTCGGTCCTCCGCGGCGAGGCGCCGCGGCTCGGCTCCCCGGCGGACGTTCTGGCGCGGGCCAACGAGATCCTCGTCCCCGAGATGCCGTCCCGGATGTTCGTCACCTGCCTGTACATGATCTTGGAGCCGCGGACCGGGCGCGTCGTCTTCGCGAACGCCGGTCACAACCTCCCGTACGTCCGGACGGCCGCGGGGGTGGTGGAGCTGCGCGCGACCGGCATGCCCCTCGGCCTCCTGCCCGGCATGGACTACCCCGAGCACGAGGGGGTCATCGGACCCGGCGAGAGCGTGCTGCTCTACAGCGATGGCCTCGTGGAGGCGCACGACCCGGTCGGCGAGATGTTCGGGTTCCCGCGCCTCCGGCAGCTGATGACCAAGGAGCTCCCTGGCGCCGAGCTCCTCGACCACCTTCTCGACGAGCTCCGCGCGTTCGTTGGCCGGGCCTGGGACCAAGAGGACGACATCACCCTCGTGACGCTCCAGCGGACCGGCGGCCGCGATCTCGCTGATGACGAGACCGTCGCGGGACCGGCTGCCCAGCCGACGGGGGAGCGCTCGCTCCTCCGCCTCTCGCTGTCGGGCGAGCCCGGCAACGAGCGGGTGGCGATGGACTGCGTCGCCGACGCCGTCACCGGCGTCGGCATCCCGCCGGCCCGGCTGGAGCGGCTCAAGACGGCCGTGAGCGAGGCGGCGATGAACGCGATCGAGTACGGCAGCCAGAACGACCCCACGATCCCATTCGAGATCGAGGTCGTGGTCGCAGGCAGCGAGCTTCTTGTCAGGATCACCGACCGGGGCCTCGGGGGCCCGGTGGGCGACACGGAGGAGCCGGATATCGAGAAGAAGCTCGCGGGCGAGCAGAAGGCCCGCGGCTGGGGCCTGTTCCTGATCCGGCACATGGTGGACGCGATGGACGTCGCGACCCACGGCACGGGCCAGACCGTGACCCTGACGCTGCACCTAGAAGGAGTCGGCGATGCCGGCAACGCCGTTCAAGGCTGAGGTCGCCGGTTCGCCCCGGCGGCCGGTCATCGTGCTGTCGGGCGACGTCAACCTCGCGTCTGAAGCCGGCCTGGCCACCGCCTACCGGGAGGCCAAGTCGCTGGGAGCGGACGCGGTCATCCTGGACTTCGGCGCGACCGGGTACATCAACAGCACGGGGATCGCCCTGATCGTGCGGCTCCTCGCCGACGCGCGCAGCGACCGGCGCGAGGTCCGGGTCTGCGGGCTCAGCGACCACTATCTCGAGATCTTCCGGATCACCCGGCTTTCGGACTTCATGCGGACCTTCGACGACCAGGCGAGCGCCAGCGCGGCGGCTCCCCTCACGAGCGCGACGCCCCCGACCCCTGCGGGACCCGCGATGAGCACCGGAGGAAGGCCATGACGACGGGGACTCTCTTGGTCGATGTGCGACCGCTGTCCGCCGTTGCCGCCGAGATCTCGATCTCGGGCGACGTCACCTCCGCCAGCGAGGGCACGCTCATGGCGGGCTACGCGCGAGCGAGCGAGAACGGCGCCCGCGTCGTCGTCCTCGACTTCTCGCGACTCGTCTACATGAACAGCGGCGGGATCGGCCTGCTCGTGACCCTCCTCGTCCGCGTGCAGCGGCAGGGCCAGAAGCTCATGGCGGTGGGCCTGAGCGAGCACTACCGCCAGATCCTGGCGCTGACGCGCCTCGACGAGGCCATCGGGATCCACGCGACGGCGGCGGAGGCACTCGCAGCCGCCGGGGCCTGACCAAGGCGACCCGACCGAAGGAGGGCGAACGATGCACGACCTGTCGCCGGCCCCGAGCCCCGACGTCGCGAACGAGTCTGTCGCCGAGGCCACGGCCGCCGACGCCGGCGGGATCACGCGGCCCGATGGCGACCGGCAGAGCGAAGCCAACTGGTCCGGGCCGGTGGGCAGGCTCGCGATGGGCGCCGTTCCGGCGAGCGCGATCAACCTCAACGTGGACGGCCGCAGGCTCGTCGGGCCGGTGCAGGGCTTCGGCCAGCTGTGGCAGAAGCGCTACAGCGTCCGCCTCGGGGGCCCGGCCACGCCTCCCGGGGACGTCATCGCCACGTGGAAGCGCGAGTTCGGATCGTTCTGGCCCGCCGGCAACCGGTTCTACGGCCCGATCACCGGCATCGCCCCCGGCGAGGTCGCGCTCCTGAACCTGGCCGTTCCCGGCCACCAGACCCTGTCGACCGGGGTGATGGTGATCTATGCGGACGACGAGTCGTTCACGTTCATGACACCCGAGGGCCACATGTTCGCGGCCTGGATCACGTTCAGCGCCTTCCTCGACGGAGCCGCGACCGTCATCCAGATCGAGGTCCTGCTGCGTGCAAACGACCCGCTGTACGAGGTCTCGATGGCGCTCTTCGGCCACCGCCAGGAGGATCTCTTCTGGAGCCAGACCCTGCACAACCTGGCCGGCCGCTTCGGCGTCGACGCGACCGCGTCCCTGGAGCAGACGTGCGTCGACCACCGGCGGCAGTGGAGCCACGCCACGAACATCCGTCACAACGCCGCGATCCGGTCGGCCGCCTGGACGGCCGCCCACCCGCGCAGATGGTTCCGGCGCGGCGGCGAGGCGTGACCGGAGGATCAGAGGCAGAACGACTCCACGGCCGCCCATCGGGCCACGCATGCCGCAGGCTGTGCGGATGAAGCCAGAAGCACCGGACGCGGTCGTCGTGGGGTCGGGACCCAACGGGCTGGCGGCTGCCATCACCCTCGCCCGCGCCGGGCGGTCCGTCGTGGTGTACGAGGCGCGCCCGACCCTGGGCGGAGGGATGCGCAGCGGCGAGCTCACGCTGCCCGGCTTCACGCACGACGTCTGCTCCACGGTTCAGGGGACGTCCACCGCGTCGCCGTTCTTCCGCGGGCTCGACCTGGCGCGACACGGGCTGCGGCTGGTGGATCCGCCGGCGCCGCTCGCGCACCCTTTCGATGACGGTCGCGCTGCCGTGCTCGAGCGGTCGGTCGTCTCGACGGCAGAGGGGCTCGGGGCGGACGCGGGGTCCTATCGTCAGCTGCTCGGGCCGCTCGTCCGCGACGCGGACGCGCTGATGGAGCTCGTGCTCGGACCGGTCTTCCGACGACCCGCCCGGCCCCTGGTCGCCGCGCGGTTCGCGCTCCCCGCACTGCGATCGGCCGTCGGGCTGGCGTCCGCGAGGTTCCGAGGCGAACCGGCGCGCGCGCTCCTCGCCGGTCTCAGCGCGCACTCGATGCTCCGGCTCGACCGGCCCCTGACCGCCTCGTTCGGGCTGGTGCTGGCAATCACCGCCCACGCGTACGGGTGGCCGGTGGTCCGCGGCGGCACCCAGCGGCTCGCGGACGCAATGGCCGCCGAGCTTCGCTCGCTGGGCGGGGTCATTGTCGTGGACCGTCCGGTGGCGTCGCTGGCCGACCTGCCCCCGGCGCGCGCCATCCTCTTCGACACGTCGCCTCGGAGCATGGCCTCCATCGCGGGCGATCGTCTCCCGGACGGCTACCGGCAGCGTGCCGAGGGCTTCCGCTACGGGCCGGGCATCGTCAAGGTCGACTGGGCGCTGGACGCGCCCATCCCGTGGCGGGCCGAGGCCTTGGCTCGCGCCGGGACGGTCCACCTCGGCGGGTCGATGGCCGAGATCCGGGCCGCGGAGGACGCCGTCTCGCGCGGCCGGCATCCCGAGCGCCCGTTCGTCATCCTTGTCCAGGCCAGCCGGTTCGATCCGGATCGGGCGCCCGCCGGATGCCACACCGGTTGGGCCTACACGCATGTCCCAGCCGGGTCCACCCTCGATATGGCCAGCCGGATCGAGGACCAGGTCGAGCGCTTCGCCCCCGGCTTCCGAGACACGATCCTCGCGCGCTTCGTCCGCACGCCCGCGGACCTCGAGGCGGACAACGCCAATTACGTGGGCGGCGACATCAACGGCGGTATCCAAGACCTGCGCCAGATGTTCACGCGGCCGATGGCCCGGCGCGATCCCCACGCGACCCCCGCTCGCGGGATCTACCTGTGCTCGTCCTCGACGCCGCCGGGCGGTGGGGTGCACGGGATGTGCGGGGTGCATGCGGCGCGGTCGGCGCTACGCCACGAGTTCGGGCCCCGGGCGGCCCACCCCTAGCCCGGACCCGCGCCGACCATCGTGATTCTCCAGCCTCAGGCGACCAAACGAATCTCCGCGAGTTGAAGGCACGACGCAGAGCGGATGTGCTCGCGCAGCAGCTCTTCATCGGACCGCCCCGATGCGTCAACCGGTCGACCAATGCTGGACCCCGACACGCCGGCCATGCGTCGGCGGAAGAAGCGCTCGATCGCTTCGAGCGCAAGGAGTACGCGATCGGCATCCGACGCGCCCGGGCATTCGTCGACGCACTGCCGGTGCACGAGCGACGCTCGCCAATCCCGGCCGTGGTCACTCCTCGGGCGCACTGCCCTCCCGGCCTGCCGCCTCCAGCTCAGCCGTGACCCGGCTCAGGAACGTCATCACCGCCCGGCGGCCGTCCGCGTCCAGCCCGGCCAGTGCACGCTGCACCGCGTCGCCGCGCCAGCGATAGGCGCTCTCGACCATCTCGACGGACTCTGGCGTCAGGGCGACGTGGACCACGCGCCGGTCGTCGGGGTCCGCCCGCCGCGCGACGGTGCCCGCCGCCTCGAGCTCGCTGACGACCCGGCTCGCCCAGCCGTAGGAGATCCCGAGGCCCGCCGCGAGCTCGCCGATCGTCCGCTCTCCGTGCTGGTACACGTGGATGGCGGCCCGGATCGCGTGGCTTGACGCCGCCGCCGAGCCGTGAGGCGCCGTGGGCGAAGCTTGGCCCGCCCGGCCGCCATCCGCTCCCCGGGTTGCGTGCGAAGCATGGATGAGCTCGAGCAGCAGCCGGCTGGTCTCGAAGGCGTCATCGCCCAGGGGCCCGGCTTCGGGAGCCACGGCCGGCGGCGGGTGGGGCTGGACACGCTCGGACACGGTTGTTATCCTACAGAAAACATTTCGTAAGTCAAGGATCACGCGGTCCTTAGCCGGCCGCCACGGTCGCCTTCGAGGAGCCACGCGCATGGCGTCGACACGGAACGAGCGCCCGGAGGGCCCGGCGATCCACGCCGAGGGCCGCGGCCGATGGGTCGGGCTGGCGATGCTCAGCGTCGGCGTCGCGATGATCATCGTGGACGCGACGATCGTCAACGTCGCCGTCCCTTCGATCATCAAGGAGCTCAAGCTCGACTCGACCCAGGCCGAGTGGATCAACACGATCTACGCCCTCGTGTTCGCGGCGCTGCTGATCACGCTGGGGCGCCTCGGCGACGTGTTCGGCCGACGCCGGATGTACCTCGCCGGGCTGGGCCTGTTCATCGCCGCCTCGGTGCTCGCCGGGATCGCCCCCAACGGGGACATCCTGATCCTCGCCCGCGTGCTCCAGGGCCTCGGCGGCGCCATGATCCTGCCGGCGACACAGGCGATCCTGAACTCCAACTTCCAGGGCCGCGACCGGGCGATCGCGTTCGGCATCTGGGGCTCGGTGATCGGCGGCGTCGCGGCCGTGGGACCGCTGCTGGGCGGCTTCCTGACCACCTACGCATCGTGGCGCTGGGCGTTCTTCGTCAACGTCCCGGTCGGGCTGTTCGCGATCGCCGGCACGCTCCACTACATCGGCGAATCCCGGGACGAGCATGCGAAGCCGGGCTTCGACCTGCCGGGGTTCCTGCTGATCACCGGCGGCCTCGGGGCGTTCGTGTTCGGGCTGATCGAGGGCCGGACGTACGGCTGGTTCACGCCCAACCCCCTCCACCCGTTCGGGTTGCTGGGCCTCAGCTGGCCGCTGGACACGGTCTCGATCACGCCGTTCACCCTCGGGTTCGGGGTGGTCGCGATGCTGCTGTTCGCGGCCGTCGAGTCGCGCCGGCGGGCGGCCGGCAGCTTCTACCTGTTCGACTTCACACTGTGGCGCTACAAGGGGTTCCGGTACGGGAACCTCGCCGGCACGATCGTCTCGCTGGGCGAATTCGGGCTGCTGTTCGTGCTGCCGCTGTTCCTCCAGGGCGTGCTGGGCTACTCCGCCTTCGACACCGGCGCGGTGTTCCTGTCGCTGGCCGTGGGCGCCTTCTTCGCCGCCCCGGGCGCCGCGACGCTGTCGCGCCGCTACGGGCCGCGCTGGGTGGTCACGATCGGGATGTCGCTCGAGGCGGTCGGCATCATCGCGACGACGCTGCTCATCTCGACCTCGGTCAACGGGCTGATGCTCGTGGTGCCGCTGTTCGTGTATGGGGTCGGGGTCGGGTTCGCGACGGCGCAGCTGACGAGCATCGTGCTGTCCGACATCCCGGTGGAGCTGTCGGGGATCGCGTCAGGCGCGAACTCGACGCTGCGCCAGGTCGGCTCGGCGCTGGGCATCGCGATCCTGGGGACCGTGCTGTTCTCGAACCTGGTCACGCGCAGCGGCGACAACATCGCGGCAGCCTTGCCCAACGTGTCGCCGACCTGCCGGGCCCTGGTCGTCACGCTCGTGGACGAGACGGCGGGCCAGGTGCTGCCCGCGCTGCGGAACCCGTCGGCCGCGGCGGGTTCCGCATTCGGCGGCGGGCCGTCGACACTGCCGCCGGAGCAGGTCGCATGCTTCGCCGACCCGACGTTCCTCGCCTCGCTCCGGCAGACCGTCGCGCCGATCGAGAACGGGTTCGTGGACGCCGCGCGGCTGGCCGGGTTCGTGGCCACCGGCTTCGTGGCGCTGGGCGTCGTGTTCTCGCTGCTGCTGCCGGCCGGGCGACGGCAGCCGCTCCCGATCCCGGTCCCCGTGCGCGAGGCCGTCGTCCGGGAGGGGCCGCCCGACCCAGCCTGACGGCCGTTTCCGCACGCCCCACGAGTCCATCCGCCACCTGAGCGTCTGTCGGGTTTGCGATCGTCTTGCGATCGGGCCCGTGTTCACTCTAGGTCCCCCGGCGGGATGGACCGCTGGACGAATGCGAGGCACCCGGCGATGAAGCGTCTACGACCCCAGAGGATTGCCGCCCACGTGGCGGCTCTCGTCGCCGTTGCTCTGATCGCCGTTGCGTGCAGCAGCGGTGTCGGCGCCGGAGCGCCCGCCGCGGCCGGCTCGAGCGGCAGCGCCGAAGGCGGGCCGACGCCCGCTCCGGTGACCGGAAGCGCGGGTGCTGCTGGCCGGATCGACCCCTGCCAGAAGCTGACAACGGCTGACGTCCAGCCGTTCTTCAGTGTCCCGATTGTGACGCAGTTGCCCGGACCGATCCCCGATGACTGCGAATGGTCCGCGAATGACTCACCCGGCAGCGTCTCGACGGCCCTCGACGTCAGGATCCTGACCGGCCAAGACGCCCTCGACTGGTGGACGCAGGGGACCTTCGGCGGCGGCCAGACCAACTTCGACGGCGTCGGCGACAAGGCGGAACACCTGCCCGGCGTCACCGACCTGGTGGCGATCAAAGGCGACGTGGCGTGCGGCCTCACGACGTTCGGCTACGCGCATCTGGCCGGCAAGATGGCCTATCAGCCCGGCCCGATCCCCGATGCCGACGCGACTCGGATCGCGCAGCAGTACGGAACCCTGTGCAACCGGATCTTCGGCAGCGGGGAGACAACCCCGACGATGACGGCCGCTCCGGTGTCGGCTGCCGCAGCGAGTGCCGCGGCCTACTCCCCGGCGGTGCCCATCCCCGCGGGTGCGGGCACCCTCGGGCCGGGCGTGCCGCTTCCAGCCGGTGTCGACTGCTCAGGCGGCAAGACGTCCACGGACTCGGACGGCTCGACAGTGTGCGACACCACGGCGACCGGCGATCCGCGCGGCATCTATCCCTTCTATCTGAGCCTGTTGCCCAAGGACGGCTTCGTCATCCATCACCAGCAGGAGGAGGTCTCGAACGGCAAGGAGATCGCGTCGATCCTCTTCGGCGGCAACGGCGTGGGCGACCTCTCGGCGATCAGTGTGATCGGCACGAGCGTGGTGATCACACTCCAGAAGCCCTGACCTGAGGCCGTGGCCGAGCGAGCGGGCATGGGTGGAGGCACGATGAGACGTTGGGCCAGGCATCTCACGGTGGCCGCGCTCGCGTGCGCCGCCAGCGCGTGCGGTTCCCAGCCGCCCGCGCCCGCCATTACGGCCGCGCCCGCCACGGCTTCTGTGCCGGCCGCCACCTCCGCGTCGGCCACCGCGGACGCCAGCCCAACCGCCGCGCCGGAGGCGTCGCTGCCGAGGTTGGCAACACTGTCGGCTCCTGCTTACACGCCGACGACGCGCAGCGAGCAGCTCGAGGCCGAGATGGCCGACCCGACCAGCGATCCGACGCTGCAGCAGGCCATCGACATGTTCAGCGCGACGATCACGCCCCTGCCGGGCGCGACCCCGAGCGACCTGCCGGCCGGCGAGGGCGACGGCGCGACCGTCGCGATGAACGCGATCATCGACCACCTCGGCGAGCTGACCCCTGCGCAGACGGCGATCGTCGACGGCTATCTCAACGCGCCGTACGTCGAGCTCGATGCAGATGGCAAGCCGATCGGCTCAACCGTGCCTGGCGGCGCAGGCGCGACCCCGTCCGCGACGCTGATGCGCGGGTCCGGCGCGTCCGGCGGGAGGGCAGCGTCGGACCAGAAGTCGCCGACGCCGGAATCGCAGGCGTACTACGACCATTACCTGCCGATCCTCCAGCAGGTTATCGCCGACTATCACAGCAAGCTGCCGACCCTGATCGCCGGCGTCACCGGGTACTGGCTGAGCGTGCTCGACGAGACGCCGGTCGACGAGGATGGCGCGCTGCTCTTCGCGGGCATCGTGCCCCACGTCCCGGGCATCTGCCACGTCAACCTGCTGCACAAGTTCATCGAGGACGGCTACTCGGACGAGGACGCGAAGTTCGCGTTCGCCCACGAGGTCTTCCACTGCATCCAGGCCACGATCAACCCGTCATCGTGGCTGAAGCGGCCGACCTGGCTGGTCGAGGGCAGTGCTACATTCGCCGCCGAGTACCTCTACCACGACAGCCTGACGGTCAACGACCGTATCCTGCCGATGGCCTGGTTCACCCAAGGGGCCGAACGACTGGACGAGGCGTCGTACCACGCCTGGGCGTTGTTCGATGCGTATCGCCAGCAGTACCCGACCGCGGACATCTTCGGCAGCATCGTGAAGATGGTCGATGCCAACCGGTGGTCGTCGACGGCGCGTCTCGTCTCCATCGGTGGGTTCGACGCGCCCGCGTTCGAGGACCTGTGGACGTCGACATCGTTCCGTTCGTCGTCGTTCACCGACGCGCCCTGGCAGTTCGCCTGGCCGGGCTCCGATGCCAGACACGGACCGTTCGACAACGTCGCGACGGTCACCTCGCCGGACGGTACCCCCCACGGGATCGGCACCTATGAGGTCGACGGCAGACCCGGCTTCGTGCACGAGGGTCTCGCCATGCCCATCGATCCCGAGGTCGGCGTCGTGGGCGTCATCCCGCACGAGGGCCCGATGCTGACCCAGGCGGATGGCCGGACCATCAGCATCGGCGAGGGCCAGGAGAAGTGGTTCTGCACCGACCCGGGCCATTGCGTGTGCCCCGAAGGCACGACGCCCAAGGTCGACCTGACGCCGCTCGCGCCGCCCATGATGCTCGCGATGTCGACGACGAAGGCGATGCCGTTCATCGACGTCACCGCCGAGCGATGGGATCCGGCCAAGGACTGCACCGAGCCTGCGCCGAGCGGCCCGTCGTCGGGTGGCCCGTCCTCGGGAGGCACCCATTCGGGCGGCGGGTCGATGGTGACCGGCGGCGCCAACGGCGACCCGCACATGACCACCTACAACGGACTCACCTACGAATTCATGTCACTCGGCGAGTTCGTCACGACCGAGGATCCGTCCGGCGACATGGTGGTGCAGGAACGCCACCAGCCGGTCGGGTTCGGCGCGACCATCGGTGCGGTGGCGATCGGCTCGGGCACGGACCGGGCGACATTCACCGCGACCGAGCACTCGGCGACCGGCGGCATCATCGTGCGCCTCGACGGCAAGACGATCAGTGACGCGACCTTCTCGATCGGCAGCGTCGCTGTCGCCGAAGACGCGGGCAACCACAGTTGGACCGCAACCTGGCCCGACGGCAGCACGATCACCGCGCGCTGGAACCTCGGGTTCTTCATCAAGGCGCGGCTCACCGAACCTCGCGCCCGAAAGGCGAAGGGTGCGCTCGGCACGTACGGCGACAACTTCCTCCACGACATGGCGCTACCCGACGGCACCCCGGCGTCCCCGGATGACCACTACCGGCAGTTCGCCGACGCCTGGCTGGTGACCGACGCGACGACGCTGTTCGACTACGACCCGGGCCAGGACACCGAGACGTTCCGGACCGCTCAGCCGCTCACGGCGATCGTCGATCCGTCGCTCGCGACCGTTGCCCTGTGCACGACGACGCTCGGTCAGGCAGCGACCAGCAGTGAGCTCGACTCGTGCGCGTTCGATATCACCGCTACCGACGACACGAGCTACGCGACGGCGTACAAGCAGGTCACCGACGACCGCGTCGCGGCCTTGCCGACCGGCGCCGACCTTGCGCCACCTGCCGCCTCGACCGCTCCTGCAACAGGGCCGATCACCGTCGGCACGCCGCAGCCGGGCGGCGGCGGCAGCCAGCCGATCAGCAACGGCACGACGCCCTCGGTCGCCGCCCTGACGCTGACGGGCACGGTGGCGTTCGACCCCCTGCAGATCACCCAGGAGGTGTATCTCGCCGGCAGCGTCACGCTGCAGAAGGACACGGTGCTCATCGTCAAGGCGGTCTGCCCTCCCGGCGGCACATTCGACATGAGCGTTGAGATCACCGCGAGGAGCGGGGATGGCGGTGGCGGAGTCGGGGTGTGCGGCGAATCGTGGAAGGCGGAGACCTACGACGCCAACCAGAACGCCGAGACCCACGAGGGCGAGGGTTGGATCTTCGTCCGCGAGGCCGGGACGTACGACGTCAAGGCCAGCACCGCCAAACAGGACTCGGCGAACGTTTCGGTCGAGCTGTACTCCGACGCGACCCCGACCGTGGTCAGTTCCGATGACATCGCCAAGACCGGCAGCTACTCGACGACCCTGTCGAGCATCGCCGACACGGTCGTGGTGGACATCGCCCCCGGCAATGGCAGCGACTGGAGCATCACCAACGGCGACAAGGTCTGCACGCAGATCTACTACATCGCCGCCGCCAGCGATCCCCAGAAGGGCCCGGACGATCTCGGCGGCGACTGCTGGCACCATACGACGATCGGCGTCGGGCCGGCGAGCACCAGCCTGCCGGTCATCATCTTCAGCCGCGACGGCGCGCCCGTCGCCATAACGGTGACCCCCAAGCCCTGAGCTTGCCGCGTGCGAAGCGACGGGGCTGCTCAAGACCCAGCGTCTTCCCCGGGCACCGCGCTCGAAGCGCAGGCAACAGCCGTCGCTCCAATCGCTGTGGCCGGCATCGCCTCGGGGACACACCGCCTTCGATTCGGGAGCCGCCACTCGGGTCGGCGCGGAGTGCGCCCGCGGTCGGCGACCACCTCCACGGCGACCAAGGCGTCCCGCGATCCCGGCGAGCATGACGCCGCGACGGTCGCCATCCAACTCCTCGACCCGGGTCAGAGCGCGAGCGTCGCGGGGTGGAAGTACGTTTCGGCCGGGCGCGCGACGGGCAGGAGGCCCTGATCGACCGCGAGGCCGATCAGCTTCGCGACTTCGTGGCGGCTGCGCTGGAACCCATACGGATACGTGTCCCTCGCCCCGACTGCCATGCGCTCCTCTTCAAGGAGCCCCTGGAACCACATCGACGAGGTGACGAGGCGCTCTCGCTCCATCCGCTCGTAGCAGCGATCCTTCGCCTCCGTCCAGGCCGCGAAGAGGCGCGGGCCGACCGACGGGTCGGCGTCGAGGATGGCAGCGCGCACGAGCAGGACGTGCATGATCGGGAAGATCGACGTCCGGCGGAAGTAGGCCCGTTCGCGGACGGCGTAGTCCGGCAGCAGGAACGCGAGGTCGGGATGCTCGTACGGCACCCACGCCTGCGAGGTGATCGCAGCATCGACCACGCCTTCCCGCAGCAGGCTGGCGAGGTCGGCGCCTGCCGGCGCCTGCCCGAGCCGGAGCCAGTCGGGACGCTGCCAGGGCCGCTCGTCGGGGGAGGTCTGGACCCAGTCGATCGAGCCGAGATCAAGGGCGTGCTCGTCAGTGAGGATCCCCTTCGCCCAGATCGCCGCCGTCGTCGACCAGTGCTGGACCCCGACACGACGGCCATGAAGCGCCTCGGGCCTCGGGACGGATCCGTCGCGCCTGACGTACATCGACCCGTGTCGGAAGGTCCGCTTCGGGAAGACCGGGATTGCCACGTAGTCACGCCAGCCGGCCTCGCGGTCGAGCAGGTATCTGCCCGCGTATGCCTCCCAGACGTCGTACCGGCCGGACAGCCCGGCACGCTGCCGTCGTGGATCGTCGTTGTCGGCAGTGACCTCGAGCTCGATCCCGGGGATCGACACCTCGCCATCCAGCAGTGCGGCAGTGCGGTCGTAGCGGCCCACCAGCATCGACAGTCTCACGCCAGCCTCGGGCTTCCAGGGTCGAGCGACAATGTTTGAATCGACGAGCCCTTCGAGGGACCTCGAAGGGCTCGCCCGATGGAGGAGCGACGGCGGGCCGATGGCCCCTCGACTACTGGATGCCCAGGGCGGTGACCGCCTGGTCCCAGGCCGTCTCGGTGAACCACTTCGTGAGGTCTGGGTTGCTGGTGATCGCCCCGACCTTGACAGCCAGCGCCTCCTGCGCGGAAGCCGAAGCAGCGGAGAAGGCGCTCTTGCTGGCCGGGAAGGTGTTCGCGGCAAGCAGCGTGTCGTAGAGGGTTCCGGCGTCGGCGGCCGTGCCGCCACCGTACTTCACCGCCGCGGCGACCCAGGTCGCCTTGTCGGTGTTGAAGGTCTGCGCCGCGAGGATCCAGGCCTCGTCGACTGCCGTGGCGAGATCGGGATGTGCCGTCACCCAGGCCGGGGAGGCCCCGAGGAACGAATCGGCGAGCTCGGGCGCGACGTCCGACATCTTGGCGAGGTCGTTGAAGCCGGCTGCGGTGAGCTTCGCCAGGGCATCAGCGTGCACGAAGGTCGCGTCGATGTGGCCGGCGAGGATCGCGGCCACCCGGACAGACGCGCCGCCGGCGATCGTGACGTTCACCTTGGCCGGATCGATGTTGTTCTTGGCCAGCAGGTCCGCGAACATCAGGGCCTCGAGGCCGTGCACGTTCGAGGTGCCGTAGGTGTGGCCAGGCAGGTCCGCCATCGTCTTGATCGACGGCGCGCCGATGAAGTGGTACTCGAGGCGCGGCTGGCTGGGCCCGAAGATCATCAGGCCGGAGTTGATCGCGGTCGACACGGCGATCGACCCGATGTCGGCCTGCCCTGCAAGGAGAACCCGGATCGCCGCGGGATCGCCCGTCTGGTTGATGATCGAGGTCGTCGCCCCCCACTTCTGGAGGATGTCGGCGATCAGCTGGACCTTCGTGTCGCCGGGATCGGGCGCCGCCCCCACGGTGATGCGGATCGTCTGGCCGGTAAGGTTGGGAGGCGTGAACGTGGCCGCGGCCGACGGGGCCGCCGACGCCGGCGCCGCGCTCGCCGGTGACATGCTCGCCGAGGGGGCCGTCGATGGGGCCGCCGCCGAAGGCGCTGCCGCCGAGGGGGCGGTGGTTGCTGGAGGCGGCGACGCCGTCGCGCTGGCACCGCATGCGGCCACGAGGATCGCCGTGGCAAGCATCACGCCGACCGCCGTGACGTGGCTGCCCGAGTTCTGCCGGAGAGTTGTCCGCATTGACCTGCTCCTCTCTACTACACGCCTGTCACGCCCCGCTGCGGCGGAGGCGCGAGCACTCATGCCAAACCCAGGACGAGCCCCAGGACGCGATCGCGCAGCGCGGCGACCTCGGGGTTGCCGAGGATGTTCGCGTGGCGGCGAGGCCGTGGCAGGGGGACGTCGATGACCTCCCGGATCGAACCGGGCGCGACGCCCATGACGACGATCCGATCGGAGAAGAAGATCGCCTCGTCGACGTCATGCGTGACGAGGACGGTCGTGGCCCCGCTCGCCGAGATGATGTCGGCGATCTCCTGCTGGAGCCTGCGGCGGGTGAACGCGTCGAGCGCCGAGAGCGGCTCGTCCATGAACAGGACGTCCGGATCGCCGACCAGCGCGCGGGCGAGCCCGACGCGCTGCTGCATCCCGCCTGAGAGCATCTGCGGGTAGTAGCCCGCAAACTCCGCGAGGTTGGTCATCGAGAGCACGGCCGCGATGTTCGCCTCGACGGCCGCCGTTTCGAGGTGCGCGCGCTGCAGCGCAAACGCCAGATTGTCGTGGACGGTGCGCCAGGGCAGGAGTGCCGGCTCCTGGAAGACGAAGCCGATCGAGGGCGGCACGCCGCGCACGATCTCCCCGTCGACCCTGATCGTCCCCTCGTCGTAGGGGATGAGTCCGGACATCATGCGGAGCATCGTGGTCTTCCCGCACCCGGACGCTCCGATCAGCGAGACGAATCGGCCCTCCTCGATGGCGAGGGAGACGTTCGAGAGGACCGTGAGGGGCTCGGCGCCCTTGCCCGGTCGCGCGTAGCGCTTGGAGACGCCGCTGAGTTCAATCCGACCTCCTGACCGCCCTTCGTGGCCTAGCCTCGCCCGACCTGCCGTCGACGGCGCCATCTGTCGCTCCACGGTCACGCCTCCACCACCGCCCGGGTCCGATTGGCCCACGGAGCGATGCGCCGACGGAGCACCTCGAGGACGACGGTCCCGATCACGCCGACCATGGATGAGGTGATGAGGGCCGCCATGAGTGAAGCCGTCTGGAATGAGTCGCCGAAGTTGGTGATGAGCCCGCCGAGGCCCTTCACGCTGACGTCCATCTCCGCGATGATCACGCCGATGAGGGCCTTGGCGAGGGCGATGCGCAGGCCCGCAAAGATGTACGGGATAGCGTGCGGCACGGCGATGTTCCGGATGACCGACCGCTCCGACGCGTGGTAGATCCGGGCCATGTCGAGGAGGGTCTCGGGTGTGTTCTTGACGCCTTCCGAGGTGTTGATGATGATCGACCAGACCGCGAGCAGGAACGTCACGGCCACCTCGGCCTCGAGGCCGATCCCGAACCAGATGACGACGAGCGGGACCAGGCCGATGAGCGGCGTCGCCTGGAAGAAGGCGATGTAGGGGCTGAGGACCCGGTCCGCTGTCGAGCTGCGACCCATCAGGATGCCGACGGCGATCCCGACGACCGCAGACAGCCCGAAGCCGAGGGCGAGGACCTCCATCGCCCGCAGGAACGCCGGCACGAGCGAGCCGTCGGACACGATCGCTCCGAACGCGATCGCGACGTCGGCCGGGGTGGCGAGGAGGATCGGGTTGATCCCGGACCCCACGACCTGCCAGAGCGCCAGGAAGATCACGACGGAGAGGACCGGGAGCGCCAGGGGGTTTGACTGGAGCGCCCGCGACAGGCGGCCGGACGAAGGATGCGACGGCCCGGGCACTCGGCTCGAGCGAGCGCCGTCCACGGCACTGGGCTCGAGCGCGCGCGATTGGACGCGCATCGTGGGGTCGGCTGTCGGAACGGGCGCAATTCGCGGCATCCCGGGCACGTTACCACCTCGAGTGCTCACAATCTACTCCATTTTGTACACGTTATAGACGCACGAGCGTCCGTCCACAGGGCAGGGTCCATCTGCTTCCTACGCACCGCGAAGCGGGTTCGCGCCCGGAGCGCCCGGAGCCGTCCACGGAGCATCCTCGTCGAGCGCCGACTCCAGGTCCTCGATCTCGAGCAGGGCCGGCTGCACGGCGAGCTCGCGTCGGCGCACGAGTGCCCGGACCACGAGCTTGCGCAGGCGTCGCGCGTCGAGACCCCGTTCGTGGCACGCCACCGCGAAGGCGTGGAGTCGAGGATCGACGGGCGCGAAGGCCGGGCGGATTTCAAGCAGAGTGTCACGCAGGATCGCCTCCATCGCCTCGACCCCAGGCAGGCCGATGTCCTCGATGAGGTCGGCGCGCGACAGGAAGGCCCGGTCAACGCCGGCGGCATGGTTCGTCGTCGCCACGAACAGGACGTTGCGGCATGCCGCGGACACGTGGTCCATCCCCGCGAGGACGGCGTCCGTGGCGCGGTGGACATCGACCGGGTTCGTCTCGAGCGAGGCCCCGTCACGGTTCACGGCGAGCGCCTCGACCTCGTCGAGGAGGACGACGGTCGGCCGCCCGAGAGCTGCAAGGTCAGGGAGCGTCCGCTCGAAGAGACGGGCCACCGACCGCTGGCTCTCGCCCAACAGCTGGCTCGGGAGGGCATGCGCGTCGATCACGAGGAAGAGCAGACGGCGACCGTCGACCGCCTCAGCGAGCTTGGCGGCCAAGCCCCCCGCGAGCGTCGTCTTGCCGACGCCCGGCGGGCCCTGCAGGACGATGAGGCCGTGGACCGGCAGCCCGACCGCAGAGTAGTGCGCACGGGGGCCGAAGAAGAATGCCCCGAAGTTGAGGAGCCGATCTTTGATCGACGCGGGCACGATGATCCGGTCCCACCGCTCGCCCCAGCCGTCCGAGGGCAGCTCGGTCAGGCTGGCAAGGCCCTCGGATCCACGCGGCAACGGCAGCGTCGCCATCGCTCAGGCGGCCGGTCGACCGTCGAAGTGATCCGGCCAGACGACGCCGGAGAGGTCCGGGGCATCGAGGACGGGGGGCTCCTCGAACAGGTTCAGCGGATCGAGGAGGATCCGCATCATGTCGTACAGGGCGTCGAAGTTGTGGATGCGGACGATGCGCGCGGTCTTCTCGCTCGAGGCGTTGAAGTGCTGGTGCCAGACCCAGTGGTCGACGACGATGAGGTCGCCGGCCCCCCAGTCGTGGCGGACGTCGTCGATCACGCTGTAGCCCGTCCCCGAGATCACGTACAGCCAGGCCTCACCGCCGTGGCGATGGCGCGACTGGTAGAGGCCCGGGGCGAGCTCGTGCATCACGGCGCTCAGACCCGCCGTGTGGTAGCCAATCGACTTGTCGACCATGAACAGGCTGCGAGCGCCGCGCTTGGTGACGAGCCCGCGCGCATCGTCGAACCGGGTGATGAGGCGTCCGGTCTCGCTGCCCTCCCACTGCCGAGCCAGCCGCTGGGTCCGGCGCGCGTACGGGTCGGCCCCCTCCCTGGCCGCGACCTGAGCCGGGCGCGCCCGGAGCTCGCCGATCGGGCTGTCGCCGCCCTCCTCGAGCAGGGCGACGCCGAACTGCTCAAGCAGCGGCTCGACGCTCCAGGTGTGGAAGACCGCGGGCCGCGTGCCGTCGTTCCCGTGGCGATGCCATGCCCATGCGGGCAGATGAAGCGTGTCCCACGGACGCCACTCGATCCGCTGGCCGTCGATCTCGGTCCAGCCCGACCCGTCCTCGACGAACATGATCGCGTCCCAGCTGTGGCGATGGGTCGTCGAGGTCACGCCAGGGTCGATCTCGTGGATCGTCGCGTCCAGGTTCTTGGTGGGGCGATCACCGTCCAGGCCCGCGTACACGCCGCGGCGCATCCTGCGGTGGGGGTCGTCGTGCATGACGACGTCGTCCCGCTTGAGCACGGTCTTGTGATGGCCGCGCCACTCCTCGAGGAGCGCCTCCCGGCGCTCCTTCTGGATCTCGTAGTGGGTGACCTGCGTGCGTGTCGTCGTCTTCATCAGGGTTCCCGATCGGGGAGTGCACTTCGAAGGGGGGAGGGTCCCGAGACCCGCGGCAGCACCTCGCTGGCGAGGATCTCGATCTGCCTGACCCAGTCCGGGAAGCGCATCCGGAAGTCGAAGATGAGCAGGTCGCAGCCGATCTCCTGGTAGCGCTGGACGCCGCGGACGATGTCGTCCGGGCTTCCTGCGAGGATCGAACCGTCAAGCTCCTCGATGCTGGTGAACTCGCCGCCTTCGGGCTTGAGCCAGAACTTCTGGCTGTTCGCGTTCTTGATGAGGCCGGGCACGTTCATCCGGGCGGTCGCAGCGGCGAACGAGTCGTCGATGCTCGTCACCGGCACGGCTCCCGCCATGACCATCGGCTTGCCCTGCTCGGCGCACAGCTCGCGGATCTTGGCGACTCGCGCCTCGTAGGTGGGGAAGGTGATCCGCCCCGGCAGCCACCCTTGGCAGAAGTCGACGGCAAGGCGGGCCGACGCGGGTGTCGCGCCTCCCCACCAGACCGGCACGGGATGGACCGGTTGTGGCTTGAGGTCGACGTCAGCGAAGTCGTACAGCTCGCTGTGCCACTCGACGGACTCACCGGTCCAGAGCTCACGCGCAATGAGCGCCTGCTCGCGCATCAGCTCCGGCCGCTTCCGATCACCCTGGGCGATCACGTCGAACTCGTGCTGGAAGTTCCCGGCGCCGATCCCGAGGTCGAACGGGCGCCGCGTCATCCATGACATCGAGGCCACGAGGTAGGCGAGGTTGATCGGGTGGCGGAACGGGATGATGGTGGCGGCGCCGAGGCCGATCCGCTCCGTCTTCGCGGCGAGGTAGGTCAGCGTGACGAAGGGCTCGATGAACGTTCGGTCGGTGCCCTCCATCCCGTGCGGGTGGAAGACGAGGTGATCGCGGACCCAGAGCGAATCGAAGCCCAGCCGGTCCGCGAGCTGCGCGCCCTCGACGAGGAGGTCTTGGTCCGCCTCCTCGCCGAAGTGCGGGAGGAGCAGGCCGAAGCGGGTCGTCATGGCTGTGTGCTCCCTCTGTCGATCGATGTCAGGGTCAGCGGCTCGGGCGGGCCTGCCGGCCCCAGCCCTGGGCGCCGACGACGTCGCCATGCTCGTAGACGACACGCCCGCGCACGATGGTGGTGTCGATGACGCCCCGCACGCGGCGGCCCGCATAGGGGGTCCATCCGATCTTGCTCAGCACGATCTCGTCGCTGATCTCGAAGTCCCGGGCCAGGTCGACGACAACGACATCGGCGTCGGCTCCGACCTCGACCCGACCCTTGTCGGCGAGTGCGAACGCTCGCGCCGGCGCGGTCGCGATGAGGTCCACCGCCCTCTCGAGCGTGAGCCGGCCGGCGAGGGCGGCGTCGAGGAACATGGGCACGTAGAACTGCGTCGACGGGGTACCGGTCTGGGCTTTCCAGCCGTCGGTCCAGCCGGGCTCCTTCTCCTCTCGCGTGTGCGGCGCGTGATCGGTCGAGATGAGGTCGATCGTCCCGTCAGCGAGGGCGGACCAGAGCGGCTCGGTGTTCTTCTCCGGCACGTAGTAGCTCAGCGCGTACGAACCCCACCGCTCGATGTTCCCCCAGTCGTTGCCCAGGAAGAGCGCCCACGGGTTCAGCTCCGCCGTGACCCGCTGACCGGCGGCCTTGGCGGCCCGGATCTGCTCGACCACGCCGGTTGTCTGGGTGTGCAGGAGGTGGAGCTGCGTCCCGGTGGCCTTCTGAAGGCGAAGGAGCAGCGAGGCCGCGGTGTCCCAGATGATGCCGTCATGAGCGCTGTACGCCTTGGCGTAGGCCAGCGCATCACGCTCGCCGCGGGCCCAGAACCCCTGCTCGATGTGGGCCATGAGCCCCTGGTCGTGCGGGTGGACCATGAGCGGAATGCCGGTCGGCTCGATCGTCTCGAAGATTTCCAGCAGCTTGCCGTGGTCATGGACGCCGATCCCGGGCATGTGCGGGTAGTCGCGCCCAGTGTCCACGACCATGAAGACCTTGAAGGCGGCGATCCCGCGCTTGGCGAGCTCGGGGATCTCCGATGGGACGGTCCCGGCGGCGTTGACATTCCAGTCCACGATCGCCTTCTGCTCGTAGAGCGCGAGCATCTGCTCCAGGCGCTCGACCGTGTTCGGGGGAGGCTGCACGTTGGGCATGGCGAATGACGTCGTCACCCCGCCGGCCGCACAGGCGCTCGTCGCGCTGACGATGTCCTCCTTGTGCGTGAAGCCGGGCTCCCGATGGTGCGAGTGGACATCGACCGCACCGGGGATGACGTGCTTGCCCGTGGCGTCGATCTCACGCGTCGCGTCCAGCGGGGTTCCCGGGGCAACGATCGCCGCGATCCGTTCATCGCTGATCGCAACGTCAGCTGCGAAGCGGTTGGCGGCGGTCACGACCGTTCCGCCTCGAATGACGACGTCGTAAGCCACGAGAACCTCCGGTCAGTCGGGTGGAACGGCGATCAGCCGATCGAGCGGGAGAGGCGGACGATCCCGTCCTCCGCCAGCCGCTCTTGAACGACGACCTCGCCGCTGACGAGGAATCGCGAGAACCAGTCGACGATGAGCGGCGTGACGAGCGACGCGTACTGCGCGTAGGCGCCGTAATGGGTCGTCCCGGTCTGGACGACGAGCCGCTTGGGCGTCCCGGCCCGCTCGTAGAGGTCGAAGGCGTGGTCCTCGGGCGTGGTTGCGTCCTTCTCGACGCAGATGAACATGGCCGCGCGCGGGCTGATCAGGCCTGCGTAGTCGATCGGGCGGTACTCGAAGATCGACGCGGCGCTCGAGAGGGCGACCTGCCCGGGGACGCGCGCGTCGACGTCGCTCTTGACGTCCGTCGTCCGGCGCTCCGGGGTCGGCACCATGATCCCGTCGCGGGGTGCGACCAGCTGGCCATCACCTGTGGCTGCCCGCCGCCGGCGATCCGCCTGCACGGCCTCGACGAACTCGAGCCACTCGTGCTCCCGGCGCATCCTGTGGAGCCAGTCCCTGCCGTCGGCGATCGGCACCTGGCTGACGACCGCCCGAATGCGCGGATCGCGCCCCGCGACCACGATTGCGTTCCCGCCCCCCGTTCCGCCCGACCCGAAGACGCCGATCCGGTGCTGGTCGAGTTCGTCGCGCGTCTCCGCGTAGTCGATTGCCGCCACGATGTCGGCGACCTGGTCCATCGGGTCGAGGAAGGTCGCATCGCCTTCTGAGCCGCCGAAGCCACGGTAGTCGAGCGTGAGAACCGCGAAGCCGGCCGCGAGGAGCGCCTCGTGATAGGGCCGGTACAGCTTCGCCGAGCGAAGGCCCATCCAGCCGGGCCCCTGGACCACGACAGGGACACGTTCATCCTGCCCACGATCGGGCAGCATCAGCGTGCCGGCGAGTCGGCTCCGTTGACTCCAGAACGTGACGTCCTCGACCGTGGTCGGCATCGACGGCCCACCGCTCCCGCTTTGGCTGAGTGGATCCGCCGATTGTACGCATGATCCGTCGTATTGGCTACAAGAATGCTCGAACTGGAGCTCTCCGAATCAGGGCCGACTCGATGCCGGCCATGCGACACCGTTCGTCGGACACCCTGGACGACAGCCCGGATCGCGCTGCAGCGCCACCTCGGACCACCCCCGGCCGGGCGTACTCGGCCTACCGCCGACCGGTCTCCCCCTCGCGGAAGAACCGGCGGAGCAGCGCAACGACCTTTGTGTAGTGCGTCGTCAGCTCCAGTTCGGCCGTGTCCGCGTCGCCCCGCTTGATCGCGTCGAAGAAGGCTTCGTGGTAGCGGGGCGAATGCTGGACGAGCTTCCAGCGGAGCGAGCGCGAGACTTCCTGTCGAAGGCGGGCGATCAGCCCGACGAGGCGCGGCTTCGCCGTCACCGAGTACAGGCGCAGGTAGAAGCGCTCGCGCCTGGCGAGCTCCTCCTCCGGGTCGCGTGCAGCAAGCATCTCGTCGTAGATCTGCTGGAGCTCGTCGAGGTCCTGCTGGGTGAGCAGCGGGATGGCAAGCCGGACAGCGTGGCCTTCGAGCACCGAGCGAAGGTCGTAGATCTCCTCGATCTGGTCGGCGTCGAGTGTCGTCACCGTGAAGCCGCGGTGGGGCTCGGATGTCACGAGCCCTTCGTGCTCGAGTGCCCTGAGCGCCTCGCGGACCGGGATCCGGCTCGCCTCGAACACGTCGGCGAGATCCTCCTGCCGAAGCCGCGCTCCCGGCTCGATCGTCCCGTCAAGGATCGCCTGACGGAGCGTCACGAGGGCGAGATCCTGAGCGGTCACGCTGTGCACCCGGTTCTCGGCGACGATGGCCGCCAGGCGTGCGCCGTCATACCCACCGTTGCGTCGCGTCCGGGTCACGGGTCACCCTAGTAGTCAGTTGATATCCAATGTCGAGCCGAATGTTACCAATGCAGTCGAGGGCCCATCGGTTCTGCGGGAGATCCGGGGATGAATCGCGCTGAACTCGTGATCGCCTTCCTCCATCGCCGCCAGGATCAACGAGACCTTGCGTCCCGGTGGACGCCTGGCTCGCCACGAGGCGCACCGCCGGGGTCAGGCCGTGCCTCGTGGCCCAGGCCCCCATGACGTCCACACACAGGTTCGTGTCGCCGGCGCCGGGCTGCCAAACCGCCGCGGACCGACCGACGTATGTGGGGCAGCGGCCCCGCTGGATCATCAAATGGGGCGCGACTCCCGACGAGGTGCCAAGGTGAAGATGCGCTCCCGGACGACGTTTCCCCGGCTCGTGGCCGGCGCCGCGCTCGCTGTGACGATGGTCGCCGCGTGCAGCTCCGGAGCCACGACCACCCCGAGTCCCGCTGCGCCATCCGTTGCGCCCAGCGCCGCCGCGTCGAGCGGCGGGACGACGGTCGTCGCGATGACCACCCCGGCGGGGGCGGTCCTCGCAGCGGGCTCCAACCAGATGACCGTCTACACGTTCACCAAGGACGCCGCCAACAGCGGGAATTCGGCCTGCACCGGCGGGTGCCTGACCACGTGGCCCGCGCTGACGGTGCCTGCCGGGACGACCCCGACGGCGAGCTCAGACATCACAGGCACGCTCGCGACCATCACCCGCGCCGACAACGGCGCCCTCCAGGTCACGTTCAACGGGCTGCCGCTGTACTTCTTCTCCAAGGACAAGGCGCCCGGCGACACGAAGGGGTTCTACCCGAACTGGAACCTGGTGGCGACCAGCGGGACCATGATCTCCGCCCCGCCGGCGGCGTCTGCGGCGGCGTCTGCGGCTGCCTCGCCCGCCGCGTCGACGGGGGCGAGCGGATCGACGGTCATCACGATGACGACCTCCTCGGGAACGGTCTTGGCCGCCGGCTCCAACCAGATGACCGTCTACACCTTCACGAAGGACACGGCCAACGGCACCTCGAGCGCGTGCACCGGCGGGTGTGCCACGACCTGGCCAGCACTGACGGTCCCCTCCGGCACCCAGCCGAGTGCGGGCCCCGGGGTCACCGGCAAGCTCGGGACCATTACCCGAAGTGACGACGGCACAATCCAGGTCACCTACAACGGACTGCCCCTCTACTTCTTCTCCAAGGACAAGGCTCCCGGCGAAACGAACGGCCACTACACCAACTGGAACCTCGTGACGCCCTGAGCTAACTCGTCCTCGGGCCGCCGCCGATCGGCCCGACCGCACAACGAGGCGCCGCCCCTGCCGGGACGGCGCCTCGGCCACGCGCGGGCCAGGAAGGCCCGGGCGTGAATCCCGATCTCCGAGCCCCGCGGAGGCGCCACGGCACCAAGCATGCGATCGAGGGCGTCCGCAGGGGCGCCGACAGCCATGAGCGCCGGGTGCTGGGCCACCGCATGGATCGCCGGGGAGGGTCTGGCGCTGGTTCGCGACGATTGCGGCTCTCCCTCATGGCGGTGCTGTTCGCCGGCCTCGTCGGCGCCACGCCACTCGACCCACGCGCAGGACCCCAATCCGGGCGGGCAGACGAGGGCGCTCCGGCGCCTGGCGAGAGCACTGGGCCGACCGATGCGCATCTGCCTGCTCGAACCCGGCCGGCGCCTCCACCAAGGTGCTTCCATGAGCAGGCGTGGGGCGAGCCAGTCTGGATCACCGAGACGGGCGAGCGGGCATTGGACGGAGGGAACGCAGGCCACCTGCATGGAGGCGGCGTGCGGCCCATTCATGCAGGCGGGCGTCGGCCACATCTTCTGGTTCTCCATCACGGACCAGCCGACGGAGCGTTTGGGCTGCGCGGGCGATCGACCGAGGCCGTGATGCGCGTGTTCACCCTCGCTTATCCCCAGGATCGCGCCCGCGCCTCCAGGCTTGTCAGGGATCGGCGCCCAGCGATGCCTGGGCTGCACCAGCCAGACTGGCTTCTTCCGCCCGCGCGGCCCACCGGACCCTGATCCCCTGGATCACCGTGAGGCTCACGTTGAAACCCAGGCCGGTCGCGAAGACGGCCGCGTAGAAGGCGATTGCCCAGTAGCCGCGGTGGAACGCCTCGGCGCTGGTCCACAGGTTGAGGCCGGCGAGCAGGACTTCTGCAACGACCAGGCCGTCAAACCGCGGCTGATAGCGCAGCCTGAGCCAGTTGACTCGGTCATCCTGGATACCGAACTTCGGGGTCCGCTCGAACACGGCGGGGCGGCGGCCCAGCGCCTGCGCAGCGGCCCGGGCCGTGTTGGCCATCATGCCCGCGCCGAGGACCGTGAGCAGCATGACCTCAGGAATGGCTCTCCACCAGCGGCGGCCGAGCTGCCGCTGGCCCATCGTGAACAGGAACCCTGGCGCGAGCGCGGTCACGTTGGTCAGGGCGATCACTCCGAACAGCGACAGCGCCCGGGGGTGGCCGACCGAGATCGCGAGCAGCAGCGGGTACAGGAGAGAGATCGACAGCAGGAGCAGGTGGATCGTGTAGCCGAGCAGATGGATCGTGGCACTGACCTTGCGGCCGAGGCTGAATGGCGAGCGCCAGATCGCGGGCAGATGCTTGACAGCGCACTCGAACGTGCCGCGGGCCCATCGATGCTGTTGCCGGCGGTAGGCGCTGAAGCTTGCGGGCACCTCCGAAGGGCACTCGAGGTCGCGCATGAACGCGGCACGCCAGCCGCGGAGGAAGGCGCGGTAGGAGATGTCGAGGTCCTCGGTGAGCGTGTCCTGGCTCCAGCCGCCCGCGTCGGCAAGCGCTGCCCGCCGCCACACGCCGGCCGTCCCGTTGAAGTTGAACCACTGGCCGGCGCGCCAGCGACCGTGCTGCTCGATCACCATGTGCCCGTCGATCGAGAGCGACTGCAGCCGTGTCAGCAGCGAATACTGGCGGTTCGCGTGGCCCCAGCGGCCCTGCACGAAGGCCAGGCCCGGATCAGCGTTCAGGACGGGGACGGCGCGTGCCAGGAAGTCCGGCGTCGGGATGAAATCCGCGTCGAAGATCGCGACCAGCTCGCCGCGGGCGAGCGACAGCCCGTGGCCGAGGGCGCCCGCCTTGAAGCCCGTGCGCGTTGCGCGGCGCACGTGACGCACGTCGACCCCCGCCGCGCGCCAGCGCGCCACCGCCCGTTCCACGATGGCGACCGTCTCGTCGGTGGAATCATCAAGGACCTGGATCTCGAGATCACCCTCGTAGACGAAGCGGGCCGCCGCGTCGATGAGCCGTTCTGCCACGTACATCTCGTTGTAGATGGGCAGCTGGACGGTCACCGTCGGCCAGATCGAGGGGATGACGGCCTTCGGCGCCTGCTCCTTGCCTCGGACCGCCACCCACGTGAGCCACAGGAAATCCAGCCCGAAGAGGGCCAGCGCCAGCAGGATGGCGACATAGAGGCCGCCGACGATGACGAATGCCAGATCAAGCATGGGCAGCCATCGACGGTCTGTCCGCCGGGCGGGCGGTCGCGGGCGACGTCGCCAGTCGTCCGGCTGTTGCGCGCGCATACGCCCCGCCCCACAGGCCGAGCAGCAGCCAGGCCCAGATGCGTCCCGGGGCGAAGGTCCAGGTGTAGTAGTCGAAGAGGCCGACAACCGTGACCGCGGCGAGACTCGCCGACACGGCGGCCAGCTCGGCGGTCCAGCCCGACCACCGGCTGCGCCACAGGGCGATCCAGGGCGCCACGAGAAGCCAGACGTAGCAGGCCGCCCCCACCACGCCGATCTCCGCTGCGACATCGAGCAGCACGACGGGTGCCGGCTGGAAGTCGAAGGTCAGCCCAGGCCGCGCCTGCATGATCGCGAGCGGGAGCGTCGCCATCCCGGTACCGGTGAGCGGGTGCGCTGCCACGATGTCACGCGTTGCGTCGACGAGAATGGTCCGCTCGCCTGTCGACATGACCTCGGTTGCCACCTGCGGGTCCAACAGGTCGGCGCGGACGAGGAAGAAGCGCGCATACGGGATCGCCACGAGCGCGCAGATCGCAGCTGTTCCGATGGCGGTGACAGCCCAAGTCCGCCCGACAACCGCGGGACGGACGCGCACCAGCATCGCCGCGCCGATGCCCAACGCGATCGCCAGGGCGAGCCAGGCGGCGCGGGAGAACGTCAGGAGGAGGGCCAGCGCCCCGAGCGAGAACGCGGCAACCGTCGGGATCGCTGTCCGGACGCCGGCTCGCGGAACGCTCACGATGAGCAGTGGCAGGGCGAAGGCGAGCAGGCCGCCGAGGATGTTCGGGTGATCCGTCAGGCCGTACGCGCGGAGCAGCCGATCCGTGCCCGACGTGGCGACGACGCTGACTCCCGCGACGGCGGGGTCGAGATGCAGCTCTCCGAGGGCAGCCAGGCCGACCGAGCCTTGGACCAGGAACTGCCCGACAGCGACAAGCGCCTGGATGCCGACCATGATCGTGAGCGAGCCCGCGAGCGTGCGGACCGACACCTCGTTCCGAACGTAGAGGGCCAGCCCGGCCAGGAGCACCAGATCTGCGGCATTGTTGAGGGAGATGGACGGGTCGATCGAGGTGGCCGCGGAGATCCACGCCATCACCACGAGTCCCGCCACCGGCCAGGTGAGGAAGCGCGGGCCGAAGCTCACCGGGCGCCGGTCCGCGGCAAGGCTGAGGAGCCACAGGGCGACGGTCGCGAACATCGCGATGTCCCCCGCCGTGACCAGCAGATCCGTATAGCTGGCATAGAGCGGTGGGACCGGATGGCTTGCGACCACGATCGCTGCACGGAATGGGCTCAGCACGACCACCAGTCCGAAGGCGAGGCGTGCAAGCCGCCTCCACGCCAACTCGGGCTGGCGGTGCTGAGACTCAGCGAGCATGGCGGGGCCCCTGCCGGTCTGGCCGCAAGGCTCGCGGCGTCGACCAGGACGGCGCACTGGCCAGGCGCTGAGCGGCCGTCGTGGACGCTCTGGCAGCGACCGCCGCGTCGATGGCGGCCCGGATCGTGGTCCCGAAGACATCGACGTCGAAGCGGCGCGCCGAGCGGACGAGCGCGTCGGTCGCGAGCGGGACCGCGCTCGCCCGTTCCATCGCCGCGGCAACGCCGGCCGGCGACTGGTCGCGGAACAGGAAGCCGGTCTGGCCATCGTGCACGATCTCGAGGGCGCCACCCTCGGCGAACGCGATGGGCGGGCGTCCGCTGGCCTGCGCCTCGACCAGCGTCAGGCCGAAATCCTGGATCGCTGCCACGACAACGCCGGCTGAGCGCGCCATGGCCGCACGGGCCTCCTCGTCCGGGAGGCGACCCAGAAAGCGGACGGTCGGACCAGCGAGCCGGCGGAGGCGACCGAGCTCGGGGCCCTCGCCCACGACATCCAGCGGCAGGCCGCGCAGGTTCGCCGCCCGGACCACGAGATCCACTCGCTTCTGGTTCCGCAGCCTCGACACAACGAGGAACCGCCCGGTCCGCTCTGTCGTGGGACGGAACGCGGACGTGTCGACCGGCGGGTGGACGACCACGGCCACGCGCCCGTAGACCCGACGGATCTTCGTTGCGACGTGGCTCGAGTTCGCCAGGTACAGGTCGACCCGGCGGGATGCGCGCAGGTCGACCCGCCGGAGCGCCGTCAGGGCCGGCTCGAGAAGCGCGCGCTGGACTGCCTGGCCCTGGAAGTAGTCGCCGGGCTCCCAGAGGAACCGCGGCGGGGTGTGGCAGTAGCACACGTGCACGGCCTCGGGCGGCACGCGAACATGGTGCGCGAAGGCGGACGAGCTGGACACGACCACGTCAACCTGACCGACGTCGAGACGTCCGAATGCGGCCGGCAACAGGGGGGCCACCGACCGGAGCGATGCCCCACGCGTGACCAGCGCCTGGGCGACCGTCGTCCTGATGCCCCGGTCACCAATTTCCGAACGGATGACCTCCGGCCGCACCGCGGCAGCAAACAGTGGGGCCTCGAGGGCCTCCGCGATCTGCGCGGCGACCCGCTCCCCTCCACCGAGCCGGACGAAGGCGTCGTGGACGACGGCCGCCCTCATCGGTGCGGGGCTCGGCTTGCGCGGTCGCCGGAGGGCACGATCCGGCCGTCAGGAGGCACTCTCGGATCAGGCTCGTCTCCCCTCCTGTTCCGCGCCGCTCGTGCCTCCGTCGTGGCAACCACCGGGAGCGCGATGAGGCGGCCCTTGCCGGGCGTCGCGGATTCGCCCGCTGCGGCGCGCGGCCCGCCCTCGAGACGCGCAACGACCGAGAGAATGGCCCGATCGAACGGGAGCCTCATGGAATCGCGTGCCCGCCCGAGCGCCGGCCGAGACGGCCTGAGCAAGGCGTTGGCGAGGTGCCGGATGGGCGCCGTGGTGCCCGAGGCTCGCTGGAGGCGGAACTCCTCGTGGACCACGGTGTGGAGCTTGCGGTAGAAGCCGGTCGAGTACGGCCCCCGATAGAGCATCGCGAGGTCGGCCGAGTCGAGCCAGTTCCGCCGATCGCCCAGCTCGGCGCGGACCAGCTCGTAGAACTTCGTCCCCGGCAGCGGGTACGACACGGAGATCCCGATGTCGTCGGGGACAGCCTCGAGGACCATGCGACGAGTGGCGCCGATGTCGTCGATCCCCTCGCCGGGATAGCCGAACTGCAGGAAGAAGCCGAACCGGATGCCGGACGCCCGCAGGCGCCGCGCCGCCTCGAGAATCTGCTCGACGCGGGTTCCCTTCTCCATCGCGTCGAGCACCCGCTGCGACCCGGATTCGGCCCCGGTCCAGACCATCTCGCAGCCGGCGGCCCGGAGGCCCTCGATCTCGCCCTCCCGAAGGAGCAGGTCCGCGCGGCTCAGGCACTTGAACGGGGTGCGCGCGCCGAGCTCGTTGACGGAGCGGGCGAACTCCTGGAGCCACGCGGGGTCGAGGCCGAGGATGTCGTCGGCGAAGGAGATGTGGTCCGGCTGGTAGTGCTCGCGAAGCCAGGCGAGCTCGGCCGCGACGTTGCCCGGGCCCCGGACCGCGTATCGCTGACCCCAGATGGGCTTCGCGCACCAGTTGCAGTGGAACGGGCACCCACGCGTGGTCACCATGTTCATCGAGAAGCGGCCGTGGCGCGCCCAGGCGGCGCGATACCGGTCGACATCGACGAGGTCCCAGGCGGGGAAGGGGAGTGCGTCGAGATCGCGGATATTCGGGCGGCGACCCGTGTCCAGCGTCGCGCCGTCGGGGCCCCTGAACGAGAGGCCCGCGATCTGATCGAGGCGGCGAACGCGTCGGGCAGGCCCGTCCGGGCGGCCATCGAGCGTGTCGAGCAGCTCCCCGAGGGTGACCTCGCCCTCGCCGCGGATCACGTAGTCGGCGCCGCGGTCGAGGTAGCGATCGGCATTGTCGGTTGCGTCGCTGCCGCACACGACCGTGACGCAGCCCTGCGCCCGTGCCATGGCGAGCATGCGGAACGCGGCATCGCGCATCCGCAGCAGGCACATCTTCGAGAGGTAGTTGAAGTTGTCCTCGTAGAGCACGGCGACCCGGGGCGCCTGCCGCTCGAGCGCCTCGGCCCAGCCCGCCTCGGACTCGGCCAGCATCGCGTCGAAGAGGCCGACGTCGTGACCGCGTGATCGGAGGTAGCTTGCCGCATACAGCGTCCCGAGCGGCGGGTACGGCTGCATCGCCGCCCAGAGCTTCGGGTCGAAGCGCAGGAAGTAGGACTGGCCGAGCAGGACGTGCGCCATCAGGTCGCCTCCTCGATCTGGCAGAGTCTGGCGTGGAACGCGAGGAGCGACCGGCGACCATGCTCGTCTGCATGGCCCTGGCAGCACGACGCGTCGTACCGCGTCTCGGCGGAGGGCGAGGCCGCGGAGAGCTTGCGGACCTTGCGACCCATCTCCCACCGCTCGAGGCGGTCGCCCAGCGATGAGCGGAGGATGGCCTCGGCGATCCGGCGCAAGGGCGTGGACGTGCGAAGGCCGCCTGTCTCCGCGATTGGTGGCATTGGCTGGCTGTTGGGCAAGAACTCGCGGAACCATCCGTTCTGCCGCAGCAGCTCGGCGTGCGCCGCCGAGGCCCGGGTCGGCACCATCTGGACAAGCTCGTGGGCGGTGAACAGCGATCGGTCCTGGAGCCGGAGCGCCGACTCGGCCAGCAGATAGTTCGGGCACAGCCTGAGTCGTCCAAGGGCAGCCACCCGGACGATGCCCATGCACATCGCTCGCGTGAGCCACAGGCGGCCGTCCTCGACGACGAGGAACAGGTCGACGTCGGCCGAGTCGTCAGCCGCACCCACCGCGAGGGAGCCCGTGATGGCGACGAGGCGGACGAACGGCAAGGAGCCGACCAGGCGGGCGGCGCCGATCGCTCGCGGCCACAGGTGCTGCGAGACCGACGCCCGGTGCCGGCGCTCGGCGACGAGACGAGTACGCCCCGGGAGCGTCACGAAGCCGTCCGACGTCACGACGAGGTCGTGCGCCGCCGCGCAGTCCAGGGCGTCGTCGACCTGCTCCGGGAGCGCGCGGACCGGCAGATAGCGGTGCACCTCGGCCGGCGTCAACGGCCAGTCGAACACGTCCGCGTAGGCGACGGCCTCGACCACGGCCGACTCGAGCCGTGGGAGGGATGCCAGGTGCTGCCCATCTCCGTCGCTGTTCCGCGCATCGCTGGCCGCGTCGCCGGGAACGGGCAGGGGGCGAATCGCGGGGTCGTCACGGCTGGCGCGGGCGACGGCCGTCATGCGCTCGCCCCTTGCCTGGCGCGAACCGATCGGTAGATGGCCAGCGTCTCGCGGGCAGATCGCTCCCACGAGAACTCGGATGCCCGCCGAAGGCCGGCGGCGCCCACTCGGACCCTCGCCCCGGGCTCGAGGGCGGAGCGCATCGCCGAAGCGATCGCATCCGGGTCGGCAGGATCGATGAGGATGGCAGCTCCGCCGGCAACCTCGGAGGTCGCCCCGGTTGCCGTCGTGATGACCGGCAGCCCGCAGGCCATCGCCTCCAGGATCGGGAGCCCAAACCCTTCGTACAGGGAGGGATAGACCAGTGCCGTCGCCGCGCCCATCAGCGCGGGCAGGTGGTCGTCGGGCACGAACCCGAGGAACCGGACGAGTTCGCCGACATCGAGTCGCGCCACCCTGCGCAAGAGGGGCTCGCTCTTCCAGCCGAGCCGGCCGACGATGGCAAGCCGGATGGGCGACCCGGCGTCGCGCAGACGGGCGACGGCGTCGACGGCGGCCCCGAGGTTCTTGCGTGGCTCGATTGTGCCGAGCGCGAGGAAATAGCCCGGCTCCAGGGCGTATCGGGCCGCGACGCCGGCCGCCAGGACAGGCTCGATCGGCCGAAAGCAGGCAGCGGGCGCCCCGGGGACCACGTGCACTCGGTCTGGGCGGATGCCCAGCCACGCGATCGCGTCCCGTCGCGCCGCCTCGGAGGGCGTGATGATCGCCGAGGCCGCGCTCGCGACGTGCCGCAGCATCGCTCGAGCCCGCACGACCCGCAGGGCGGGGTGCGTCTCCGGGACGACGAACGCGGACATGTCGTGGAAGGTGACGACCGTCGGGAGCCCGCTGCCGAGCGGCGCATAGAAGCTCGTGCCATGGAAGATGTCGAGTCCCGACTGGCGCAGCCAGAGCGGCAGCATCCCGAAGGTCCACGCCGCTCTCGACGGGAACCGAGGGCCTCGGACCGTCGCCGGGTCCGCATGGCCGGGCGGCAGCGCGGCGTCGTCGCGCCGACGGTTGCCGACGGCCACGATCGTTGGCGCCGTCGCGTCGTGCCACAGGGCATCGAGCAACTCGTAGGTGTAGCGGCCGATGCCGGTCCGCGTCTCCCCGAGCGGACTCACGTCGAGACCGATCGCGACCGGGCGTGCCGCGGTCGAGCAGCTCACGGCCGTCGCCCCAGGTCCTGGACGCAACCGACGCCCATGGTCAGCGACCCGTCATGGCAAGGACGGCGCCGACCGTCCGGATCAGGATGGCCACGTCGAGCCCGAGGGACCACGCGTCGATGTACTCGAGATCGAGCCGAGCCCGCTGATCGAAGTGCTCGTCGAACCGCGATGCGACCTGCCAGAGGCCGGTCATGCCCGGCTTCATCGACAACCGCCGGCGGTGCCATTCCTCATAGCAGTCGACCTCGCGCCGCGGCGCAGGTCGGGGCCCGACGAGGCTCATCTGCCCAACGAGGACGTTCCAGAGCTGGGGCAGCTCGTCCAGGCTGCTGCGACGGAGGAATCGGCCGAGGCGGGTGACGCGAGGGTCGTTCTCCAGCTTGAACGCCGCCCCATCGGTGTCGCTCGTGGGAGCCAGATCGACCAGGCGCTCCTCGGCGTTGCGGACCATCGTGCGGAACTTGACCACGCGAAACGGCCGTCCCCGATACCCAACCCGGTCCTGGACGAACAGGATCGGTCGGCCCTCGAAGACCAGGATCATCGCGGCGATGACGAACATGACGGGGGCGAGGAGGACCAGTCCAGCGCCAGCGCCGACAATGTCGAGGATCCGCTTGATACCGAGGGCCGGCCGCTGCTGCCGAGTCGCCTCGAACGGGGCTGGCGCGTCAAGCCCTCGAGGGCGAGGCGAGTGCCCTGCGACCGCGGCGGGGAACGGGGACACGGACCCGGTCATCGATACCTCGAGTACGCGTTTGCGGGGCAGGAGACGCCACCTCCGGAGGAAGGGCCGTGGATGCACCTACGACATCGGGGCCGTCCCGGATCTCCGCCATGTCGACCAATTTCGGATCGCCCGCTTTGGGGGGGACCCGAGGATCCGATCGCGCGCCACCGACGTACTCGTCATCAGCGATGTCGAGCGTCTGCGCCACTCCTTGGGGACCGCCGCGACCTGATCGCCGATGGCGCTCGGTCGGGCTGGACGCTGCCCTCGTCGACGCCCCGCTGGATCCTCCCGGCGGCGCTCGCGCGAGGGCCACATGATGGCGGCGCCCCGCTCGCCGGCACCGCTCGAGGCGATCGCCGACGCTTTCTCCCGCACGGCCGCCCGGTACGACGAGTTCGCCGAGGACCACCCGCACCTGACGCGGATGCGGAGGAAGGTCTACGAGCACTTCGCACGCGTGGTGGAGCCGGGATCGGCCGTCCTCGAGCTCAACTCGGGCACCGGAACCGATGCCGTGCAGCTGGCTCTGCGCGGCTATCGCGTCCACGCCACGGACATCGCGCCGGGGATGCTGGAGCGCGGCCGCGAGAAGGTCGCCCGTCTCGGCCTCGCAGACCGCGTCACAGTCGAGGCCCGCTCGTTCCTCGACCTCGACGAGATCACGGGCGGTCCGTTCGATGCCGTCTTCTCCGATCTCGGTGGACTCAACTGCACCGCAGACCTTCGACCGGTCATCGGCAGCCTCGATGGGGTCCTGCGGCCCGGGGGCGTCGTCGTCTGGGTCCTAATGCCGCGGATCTGCCTCTGGGAGCTCGCCCTCGCCTTCACCGGCCAGTTCCGTCTTGCCTTCCGCCGCCTGTCGCGGCACGGCACGAGGGCGCACCTCGAGGGCCGCTTCTTCGACGTCCACTACTTCGACCCATCGCGGGTGATCCGCGACTTCGGACCCGAGTACGAGCTGCTGGCACTCGAGGGCCTGTCGGTCATCACCCCGACGGCCGAGTCCAAGAACCTGGCGAAGCGGCATCCGCGCGTCTATCGCGCGCTTGCATGGCTTGACGACCGCGTCTCCCCGCATGCACCGATGTCGGGTTGGGGGGACTTCTACATCCTGTCTGTGCGCCGGCGCCCCGCGCCAGCAACCGCGGGGGAGAGCGAATGAGCCTCCGGGGCATCACGCGGGACGTCGCCTTCCTGTTCGCGGGACGCCTCGCGAGCCAAGGCCTGACGGTGCTCTTCACCGTTCTGCTCGTCGCCCGCCTGGGCCTCGCCGGCCTGGGCGAATACGCGTTCGTCGCGGCCGTGGTCGCTCTTGCGAACGTCGCGACCACGTTCGGCACGGACATGGTCCTCATCCGCGACATCTCAGGCGGCGGGCGCACCGACCGGTGGATCGCGGCGCTGGTGATCCAGGCGGCGCTGTCCTTGGCCGCACTCGGCCTGATCTGGGTCGGCGCGCCGTTCATCCCCGGGCAGGCGAGTGACGTGGTGGCCGCGCTCCGCGTGTACGCACTCTCGCTCTTCCCCATGGCGGTCTTCAGCGTGGCGACGGCAGCGCTCCGGGGAGTCGGGCGGATGGGCAGGCAGGCATCTCTCGGCGCTGCGCTCGCGTTCCTCCAGCTCGCCGCCACCTGGCTCCTCCTCGCACCCGGCGACGGCCTCGTTCGCGCCATGGCAATCCTGCTCGGCGTCCAGGTCGCCGGGGCGGCCGTCGCCTGGGCCGTGGGTGCCGCATCGATACCTGCGCTCCGCCACCGGGCGAGCACCAACCGGCGCGAGATCGCCGCCATGGCCCGCGCAAGCGCGCCGATCGGATCGCTCGGCCTGCTCGGCGTGCTCTACCAGCGTGCCGGGGTGCTCGCGCTCTCGGTGGTCGCGGGACCCATCGCGACCGGCTGGTTCGCGGCAGCCTCGAGGGTCGTGGAGGGCGCGAAGGGCGGGCACGTCGCGCTGTTCGGGGCCCTGTACCCGGCGATGGCCCGCGGCGGCGGTGGCACCGATGCCGCGGCAGCTCCCGACCGCGCCATGGCCTGGTCGCTGCGGCTCACCCTGGTCCTGGCGGCCCTCGTGTCGGCGGGGCTCCTGCTCACGGGCCCGTGGCTCATTGCCCGCCTTTATGGCGCCGCGTTCGGTCCCGCGACGGCCGCGGTCGCGGTGCTTGCCCTCGCGGTGGTGCCGTCGACCCTCGCGACGTACCGCTCCCTCGAGCTCGTTGCCACCCGGCGGGAGCAGGTCACGCTCAGGGGGCTGCTCATCAGCTTGATGGTCCTCCTCGCCCTCCTCGCGACGCTGGTGCCGGCAATCGGATGGGTTGGCGCGTGTTGGGCCATGCTCGCGGCCGAGACGACGCAGGCGATCTGGATGTCTGCTCGGGCTCGCATGCCGTCAGCCCGCGTCGGTTCACGTGCCGAGGGGGCCGCCCTCGTCCCCAGCCTTGCGGAGGGCGCCCGGTGAGCGTTCCCAACGTCCCCGACAAGCACGCATTCGAGGCAGTCGTTGAGCCGGCCGCCATGCTGGCCCACCGCCGAGAGGGCGGCCGGACGCCTGCGATCCAGCCGCCGCGGGCGGCCGTGATCTGTCTGCAGCGCGGTCTTCCGGAGCGACTCCGCTGGCGCGTCCGCATCCGCCGCGTTGGTCGACTCATGGGTGACCTCTACGCCGTTCGCTCCACCAGCGGCCGCGTCGTTGTCCTCTCGAATTTCGGCCTGGGCGCGCCGATCGTCGCGGCGCAGGCCGAGGAGCTGATCGCCCTGGGCGCACGCCGGCTCGTCTCGGTCGCGCTGGCGGGCGGGATCCAGCCCGATCTCGCGCCCGGAACGATCGTGGTCCCCGACACGGCGATCCGCGACGAGGGCACCTCTCACCACTACCTCGCTGCCCGCCGCGATGTGACCGCCGACCCGGCGCTGTCAGTGGCGCTCGCCCAGCGCCTTCGAGCTGGCGGCGTGGAAGTGCGCAGCGGCACCACGTGGTCGACGGACGCGCCGTACCGCGAGACCCGGCGCGAGGTCGGGCTCTATCAGGCGGAAGGCGTTCTCGTCGTCGATATGGAGCTCGCTGCGCTGCTTGCCGTTGCGGAGGTGCGTGGCGTCCAGGCGGCTGCCGTGCTCGTCGTCGGTGACAGCCTTGCTGATGGCGTGTGGCGGCCCCCACAGCGGCTCGACGCGATGGAGCGTTCGCTCGAGCGGGCCTACCGGGCCGCGATCGAGGTGCTCGATGCCGAGTGACGGCGTGGCGGACGTGGGTCGCGCGGACGTCGGCGCGCCCCCCGGAGCAGGCGACGGGGCGGCAATGGCCGCGCTGGCGCCCCCGCCTCGCGACGACCGGTCGCGTCTCTATCTGCGAGCTCGAGAGCTCGAGGGGCGGCTCTACCCCGACGAGATCGTCGCAAGGCTGCCCTGGATGTCCGCATCCGACCCGCTCGCGAGCGAGTGGCGGATCCGAGCCGACACTGCAGGGCGCCTGGTTCGCTATCTGGACGGACTCCCGCGGCCGCTGGCCGTCCTCGAGGTCGGCTGCGGCAACGGCTGGCTGGCGGACAGGATCGCCGCGATCGACGGCAGCAGGGTGATCGGCATGGATGCGAGCGAACCGGAGCTGGCCCAGGCGCGACGGGTCTTCGGCGGCCGCTCGAACCTCGACTTCGTTCTCGGCGACATCACCGTCGCAAGCAGGCCGATCGACCCCCCAACGGTCATCGTCATGGCCAGCGTCGCCCAGTACGTGGCCGATCTCGCAGGACTGGTCGCGCACCTCCGAACGTGGCTCCCGCCCGACGGCGAGCTGCACATCCTCGAGACCCCGTTCTATGCACCCGGGGATGTGGAGCGGGCTCGTGAGCGGTCGCGACGCCACTACGAGGCGCTGGGCGTGCCTGGCATGGCCGAGATCTATCGCCACCACGACCGCAGGGTCCTGGACCAGTTCGAGCCGGTGCTCCTCTACCGACCCCGCTCGGTGCTGGCCCGGGTCGAGCGACGCCTGCTGGGCTGGCCGCGCTCGCCGTTCCCCTGGCTCCGGATCCGTGCGGCCCAGTGAGGAACGATCAGCCGATGAGCGGCGCTGCCGGGGACAGCGCGGCGAGGTCCTCGATCGGGATCGCCGGATTGGCCAGGCGGTCAGGATCCACGGGCTGTGCCGACGCGACCTAGGCCAGGATCGCGGGGTTGACCTTCCCGACATTCGCGCTCCTCAACGGCCACGCGTGGGTCGAGGGGCAGACCGTGGGGAACTCGCGGGCCGCCAACTCACCGCGAGCCACGACAGCGTTGACCCTCGAGCGACTAGGGGCCGGACGTGGGCAAGGGCGCCGGCTTGAAGGTGCAGGGGTGGCCGGCCGGGAAGTCGGCATTGAGGGCGACGTCGCCCAGCGGCCCGAGGCTGACGCGCGTGGAGCACGCGTCGCGCGGCGCGCCCGCGGTGCCGCGGTCGTACGAAGCCAGCCACGCGGAGACCGTGTAGTCGCCAGCGGGCAGGACGAGCGGGCCAAGGCTCTCGTACCCGCTGCCGAAGGTGGTGGCGTCCTGGCTGCCTGACGAGCCGCGGGACACCATCCCCTCGCGCACGACCGTTCCGTCGCCGGACTCCACACGGTCGTAGGCGAACACGCTGCCCGCGCAGCAGTCGACGCCGTGGACGGTGGCCATCTGCCACAGGCGCGCCGGACGGTAGCCCGCGTCGGGCAGCAGCGGGAGGCTGTCGATGACCCGGCCGGTGGCGTCGTCGACGAGCCAGACGGTCTCGGGAGGCGCCTCCCCGGCGCCCGACCCGGGGGCCCGCGCCAGCGATCGCAGCAGCCACACGACCGTGTCGCCGGCGAGGTTCCAGCGCGGATCGACGGTGGCGATGTCGCCAGCCCTGAACGCGGCGCCGGTCAGCAGCTCGTTCCCGACCCCGGCGGCGGCCGCGGCCTGCGCGAGCGTCATCGCGGGTGTGATCGCCGCGCCCGAGGTCTGGTCGCCTGTCCGCGGCGCCGCCAGCGGAACGTCGCGCCCCGCCGCCCACGCGACCCGGTCCACCACGAAGGCGTCAGCGCACTCGGCCTGGGTCTCCACGGTGCACTGCCACTGCCGCGCGTCGCCCGCGTGCCCAACGAGCACGACGGCGATCGGATCGAACGAGCCCGATGGCGGGATCGACCCGCCCGTCTCGCTCACCATGAACGGCGACAGGTGCGTCCCGGACGGCCGGCTGCAGCTGGTCCCGTTGGAGCCGAGCGGCTGGCACAGCTGGGCTCCGGCGGCCGTGTCGGTGAAGGCGGCGAACCCGCACCAGCTCACGAGCGGGCCGATGTACCGCCCGGGATAGGGGCAGGGCATCGCGACCTGGTTGTAGTAGCCGGCAACTGCGACGGCCCGACCCTCGAGGTCGCCCGACGCGAGCAGCGCCGCCGCGCGGGCAACGGTGATCACCGGCAGGCCGGCGACCTCCGGGGGGAACGCCGTGTCCGGGCTCCTGCCCGTGGACGTGCCCGAGAGACTGGGGGTTGGGCTTGCGGTCTCGGCGGCCGCCGAGGTGGAGGCGGAGGTGTCGGCGGGGCCCGAGCTGGTGGCCGGCGTCGAGCGCGGTCCGGCACAGCCTGCCGCCACGAGACAGAGCGCGAGCAGAAGCACGGCACCACGCATGCCCGCGCAGACGGCGCCTCGCCTCTTCAGGTTCCGCAACCGTGGCCGACAGGGCACCCGAATGGGGGGGAGCCCGCGCTTGTGCGTCGGATCTGACGGGAGCGGGGACGGGTCATGGGACTTCCGTACGCCTGCACGGACGGGGACTGACCCGCCAGCCGCCGGCCCGTTAGGTTCCGCCCGTAGCTCGGTGCGGCCACCGGGCCGACGCCCCCGCCGGGGTCGCCCGCGGAGCACGAACATGCGAGTCCGCGCACTCGACGTCCATTCCGCCAGCATTGACGGAACGCCACTCGCGATGGGCGCCTGCACCCTCGCCGCCCGGACCGAAACCGACGGGCGACAGGGCTGGGAGGCGAGTGGCTGGGTCGCCCGCCACGACACTCATGTCGCGGCGAGGGCGCGCCCCTCACCCGTCTCGGTCGTCCTGGAGACCGACGGCGGGACCCTCACGGGGTCCGCCTACGTGTCGGTCGGCCACTCCCCCGGTCGTCCCCAAGGAGGCCCGCCCGTCCTCTTCGTCGGGGTCGGGCGCCTCGAGCCATGGCCCGGCTGACCCGCACCCTCCGGCGGCCGAGACCGGTGAGGATCCTCCTCGCGGTCGCGCTCCTGGAGCTCCTCGGCTTCCTGGCGACCCAGCCGCTGCGGGTTCCGTTCTCGTCCTAGGTCCAGACTGGGGTCAGGCCTTCGCGGCCGGGAATGCGAGTCCTGGTCAGCGCCGACGCTGCGGCTGGGCGACGGCGACGAGGTAGCCGCCCAGCGCGAGCAGCCAGAGCATGGCGGGGTAGACGATCAGCCGCTCGACGCCGCCATGCCCGATCGGCCCGAAGCCCGCGGCGCCACTGTCCCCGAGGACCATGAGCACGATGGCGGCGAACCCGACCAGGCCGACGAGCCCCGCGATCGCCCGCATCGGCCCTGAGAGGAGCGCGCCCGTGGCCATGGCCTCGATGTTGAACGCGACGAAGGCGAGCAGCGCGAACAGCGAGTGAGGCGTGCCGGTGTTGAGCGGGAACAGGCCGACACCGATGCCGCCGATCCCGGCGAGGGCGAAGACCGTGAGGATCGACCGCCTGCCGTGCCAGCGGTACAGGAGGTAGCCCGCGGCGATGTTCACGATCCCAACGGCCGCGACGGTGACGTTGAAGAGGAGCGCGGTCTCGGCGGTGACCCCGAGATCGCTGATGGCGCCGGCGTTCATGTCGTAGGCCGGGGCCATCGAGGCCGCGAGCATGATGACCGTGAGGAAGACGGCGGCGAGCCCGAGAAGCAGGAGCCCGGCCAGCTGCACGTCGGCGGTCCGCTCGATCACCACCGGCATGGTCCTGTCCGTCGCCCCGATCGCCGTCCTGCTCGACATCGCCGCTCCTCAGAATTGGCTGAACGCTCGCTGGTTCGCCGCGCCGCAGGGGTCATCGCACCCCCTGGGCGATCGTCGCCGACGCAAGCGTGATCGAAGCGCCCCGACCGCCCAAGGGCCGTCTGGGACGAGGATCGGGGCCGTGGCGCCCAGTGGCGCACATGCACGGAGGGATCCCGATCGTCCGCCGCAGTCACCCCACCACTGGCCCCCACCAACCGGCCTCGGGATCGGGGTGTTCCGGTATGGGCGCGGTGCCGAGCGGCCGTCATACCTGTCGTCAACGCGTTGACCGTCTCGATGGCATCGTCCGGGACCGTCAAGCAGGCAGGCTCGCGTGTGCGCTCTCGGTAGCCCCCAGCCGCCCCGGCCGTCATCGGCCACCCGCCGCCTCCCGTCGACCCCCAAGCCCAGAGAGGATTAGCCGCACCATGCACATGAACGTGAGAGCAAAGCTGATCGGGACCTCCGCGATCCTCATCGCCTTCATGGCGGCGATCGCGCTCCTGTCGATCGTCAACCTGGGCTCGTCCCGTGACGTCTCGCAGGAGATCGTCACGAAGGTGGCCAACCCGCTCGCGGACCTCGGCGTCGCCCGGGCCAAGTTCAACGAGAACCGGGCGTTCCTCAACAACTACATGCTCGAGACGGATCCGGCCGCCAAGGCCGACCTCAAGGCGAAGATCGCGGCGAACGACGCGACCATCAGCGACAGCATGACCAAGGTCCAGCCGACCCTGGTGACCGACGCCGGCAAGGCCGACTTCGCCGACCTCCAGACCTCGCTGGCCGCCTACGACGCGGCGCGCACCAAGGTCGAGGCGTTGGCGGATGGCAGCACCCAGGCGGCCGCGTACGCCATGAACAAGAGCGACGCCCTCCCCGCGGCGAGCACCGCTGCCGCCGACTTCCAGAAGCTGTTCGACAGCAAGGTCATGGTGGGCACGGACCTCGCGGCGCAGGTCACCGCCACGTACGGCTCTGCCACGCTCATGACGGTGGTCGCGCTGCTGCTCGCGGCGCTGGTCGGCTTCGTTCTCTCGTGGTACGTCGCCCGGGGCACGGTCCGCGGGCTGCTCAGGGTCCAGACCACCGTGGTCATGCTCGGCGAGAAGTGCGCCACCTGGCTCGCCGAGGGCATGGAGAAGCTGCGCGACAATGACCTCACGTACGCGGTCACGCCGGTCACCCCGCTGATCGAGGGGTACGGCACCGACGAGATCGGCAAGCTCGCGGAGTCCACGAACTTGCTGCGCAACAAGGTCGTCGCATCCATCGAGGCGTACAACGCCGCCCGCGAGGGCCTCGCCGGGACCATCACCGAAGTCCAGGAGGCGGCCGACAGCGTGAGCCGCACCAGCGGCCAGCTCAACGAGGCGGCCACCCAGACCGGCGCCGCCACCCAGCAGGTCGCCCAGACCATCGGCCAGGTGGCCGGGGGAACAGCCGAGCAGGCACGAGCCGCGGCCGACACCAACGCTGCGGTCCAGGAGCTCTCCGCGGTCATCGCCCAGGTCGGCCGGGGGGCGTCCGACGCCTCGACCTCGGTCGGCCGCAGCATCGACGCCGTCGGCCGGATGCAGAGCGCGCTAACGGCGTCCGACGCCGCCGCCGACGAGCTCAAGCCGGCCAACGAGCGGGCCGCGGCGGCCCTCGCGAGCGTGACAACCGCCATCGACGAGAACGCAGCGGGCATGGCGCGCATCAAGGGCGCCGTGGACCAGAGCGCCGTGAAGGTTGCCCAGCTGGGCGCCAAGGGCGAGCAGATCGGCGCCATCGTGGAGACCATCGACGACATCGCGAGCCCAGACCAACCTGCTCGCGCTCAACGCGGCCATCGAGGCCGCGCGGGCCGGCGAGATGGGCAAGGGCTTCGCGGTCGTCGCCGACGAGGTGCGCAAGCTCGCCGAGCGGTCGGGCCGCGCGACCAAGGAGATCGCCGACCTCATCGCCGAAGTGCAGAAGGGCACGGCTGACGCCGTCACCGCGATGGAGGCGGGGTCGGCTGAGGTTGAGCAGGGCCTGGTCGTGGGACGGAAGGGCGCCGCGTCGATCACCGAGATCGGCGAGGCAACTGCGGCCCGCGAGGCGGCGCTCGCGCGGGTGTTCTCCGCGCTCGCCGCAATCGGGTCGGCCGCCCGCGACGTGACGGCTTCGTCGGACGACATCGCCCGGGTTGTTGAGCAGACCGCCCAGGGGGCGTCCGCCATGGCCGCCGCGTCGGAATCGGTCACCCGCAGCATCGGCTCCATCGCCGCGGTGTCCCAGGAGAACAGCGCGGCCGCCGAGGAGGTGTCCGCGGCGACCGAGGAGATGAGCGCCCAGGCCGAGGAGGTCGTGGCGTCCGCCTCGACCCTCGCCGACATGGCCGCCCAGCTCGATCAGCTGGTCGCGCGGTTCGTGCTCGAGAACCAGGATCGCCGGACGTCGGCGCGCGCGTCCCAGGCGATGCCCGCCAACGTCGTCGCGCGGCGCCGTCAGGGCGACTGGCAGCGCAAGGCCAGCTGACGGCCGAAACCCAGGGTGGCGCAGCGCGACAGGGGCCGCGCCACCCTCCCCGCCCTGATTCCGCACTCAGAGGGCACCATGGATACCCAGATCGTCGTCTTCACGCTCGCCGACGAGCGCTACGGCCTCGAGATCGCCTCCGTCTACGAGATCATCCGTCCCCAGCCGATCACGGCCGTCCCGCAGTCGCCGGCCTCGGTCGAGGGCGTCATCAACCTCCGCGGCAGGATCATTCCCGTCGTCGACCTGCGGGACCGCTTCGGCCTCCCGGGCTCCGAGACGGGCGCCGCATCGCGCATCGTCGTGTGCGACGCGAACGGCATGCGGGTTGGCCTGATGGTCGACGGCGTGTCCGAGGTGCTGATGATCCCCGCCGACGCGGTGGAGCCGACGCCCGATCTCGCGGCCGGCACGGGCACCGACTACGTCCGGGGCGTCGCGAAGCTCGACGAGCAGATGGTGATCCTGCTCGACCTCGACCGCCTGTTCTCCGCGTCCGAGACGGCGGCGCTCGCCGCCTGAGCGAATGCGATTGGCCGCTCGAGACTCAGGCTCCAGCCGGGCCATGGCATGGTGCCGGCCGGTGCCAGGCTCCGCGGGTGCCCCGGGTGCCCGTCGAGCGCGGCATCAGGCCCACGGCTCCCGTTCCACGCGGACGTCGGCCCGGGTGCGCGCCGACTCCTCGATCGCGAGCCCCAACGCATGGTCCTGGCACGCCTGGGCCAGCGGGTACGGCACCGGCCCCTCGTCGCGGGCCCAGCGGCCCACGGCGTCGAGGTGGCTGGCCACGGCGATGTCGTCCTCCGACAGCCTCGTGCCCACCCACGGGTTCCGGTAGATCACCCGGCCGTCGAACGATGCGTGCACGAGCTCGTTGCCCTCGAGGTTCAAGTCGACGCCCGTCCGCCGGTAGACGATCGGCGATGTCACGGGGCCATCGGCCGTGAGGCGGGTCACGCTGTCGTCCACCAGCTCGCCGAGCGCTCCGCGGACCACGATCCGCCGCGCCAGCAGCGGGTTCCACCACTGGTTGTCGACGAAGTCGTAGAGCCCCATCCGACCGTCGCCGAAGTCGAGCGTGGCGATGGTGGTCGTCCGCGGGGCCGGCACCGGGTGGTCCACCCAGCCGCTGAGCAGGAGGGGGTCCACCAGCGGTGCGCTGAACGTGCGCGCATTCACGGTGGCGGCGTCCATGTCCACGCCCAGGAACGCCCGCATGAGCGAGGTCGCGTGGTACAGGTGCGTGGACGCGACCTCGACCGCGTTCACGCGCCCGATGACGTCGTCTCGCGTCAGGGCCAGCCGCGAGGCGTGGCCGGGCATGAGCACGTACTGCTCGCCGACGTCCACCCGCCCCGATGCGCCGACGTCCGCCCACAGCGCCCGCAGCCCCTCAAGTGTGGGCGCGGGCGGCGTCTCGGCCATGACCATCGCCCTGGCGGCCACCAGTTCGCGAACGACGCCGGGCATGGAGGCCCACGACACGGCGGACACGACGAACTCGGGTCCCGCCGCCAGCGCGGCCGAGATGGTGCGGACCGTCGTGACGCCCCACGTCGCCGAGATGCGCTCCGCCTCCGCATCGCTGCGGGTGAGGACGGCGACGGCCTCGAGGTGCTCAGGCGCGGCCCGCGCCAGGCGGAGGTGGAACTCTGAGCGCCAGCCGCTCCCGACCACGGCGAACCTGACGGGACCTGCCACACGAACCTGCCCTTCTGGAGCCTGCTGGGCGTCTCGGATTGCTCGGCGGCAGCGCGCCAACGGCGCCCCCGGCCAAGCACACTCTAATCAGCGGCGTGAGACGGACGCAAGGCCGGTGGCCGTGGCGTATGTCGGCAATGAGGGCCGGGCTGCCTACCGTGCCCGCATGGACCTGAGCCGAGCCGACCTTGACCGACCCATCGAGCGAGCCCGTGAAGCGGGCCCGGTGCGCCGCGCAATCGACGTCTCGATCGCTGTCGCCAAGCAGACCATGGCCCACCAGGTGTTCGAGCTTGCCGCGGCCCTCGCCTACCGCTTCTTCATGGCCTTGTTCCCGTTCTTCCTGTTCCTGACCGCGCTGAGCGGCTTCGTCTCGGGCTGGACCGGTGTCCGGGATCCGGCCGGCCAGCTCATCAGCGCCGTGGGCTCGTCGCTGCCGCCAATCGCATCGAGCCTTGTCGAGCAGCAGGTCCGCACGATTACGACCACGCGCTCGGTCGGCTTCCTGACGTTAGGGGCGATTGTCGCGCTGTACCTCGCGTCCGCAGGGGTGAGCGCGGTGATGCTGGCCACGAACCAGGCCTACGGCGTCGAGGAGAGCCGCTCGTTCGTGCGCCGCTACGTCATCGCCCTCTGCGTGACGCTCGTCGGGGCGGTCGCGGTGATCGCCGCCTTCGTGCTGTTCCTCGTGGGCAATCTGTTCAGCCAGCAGGTCCTCTCGGCGCTGGGCCTGGGGGCGGCGCTCAGCCCACTGCTCACGCTGGCCGGCTGGGCGATCGCGTTCGCGCTCCTGCTCCTGGCGGTCGTGATGCTGTACCGCGTGGCGCCCAACGTCACGCTGCCCTGGCGCCGCGTGGCGGCGGGCGGGCTGCTGTTCACGCTGGGCTGGCTGGTTGCGACCTGGGCCTTCTCGTTCTACCTCGCGAACATGGCGGACTACGGGGCCACCTTCGGGGCGCTGGCGGGGGCCGTGGCCCTGCTGACGTGGCTGTACCTGACCGCGATCATCCTGCTGGTGGGGGCTGAGCTCGATGCGGTCCTCGACGCCATCGCGCGCCCGGACGAGCTCGACCGCGGGCGGGCCGCAGCACACGCGGATCGGGTGGCTCCCAGCGGGACCGAGGGCGGCGGGGAGGCGTCGCGCGCCCGCGGCTGACTCGGATGGGGCGGAGGCAGCTCGCGCCGTCAGACCCGGCGCGTGTCGCGACGGAAGAGGATCGTCGCCGCCGCCGCGAAGAGCGCGGTCCAGACGATCAGACTCAGGATCCAGGTCGGGTCGAACGAGCCGCCCAGCAGCGGGTAGCGGGCGATCTCGACGATCCCGTAGGTGGGCATCCACGGGGCGAGCGCCTGCATCGCCGATGGCATCAGGGAGACCGGCACGAACAGGCCGCCGAACAGCGAGAACACGGCCAGCACCGGCCCGATGACCTGCATCACGTTCTCCGACGGCAGCAGGTACCCCATGAACAGCCCGAAGGCGGCGAAGTCGAACGAGGTCACCCACGCGAGGAGGCCGGTGAGCAGCCACGCGGGGAGGTCCATCTGGACCCCGTCGATGGCGCCCATCGCGTAGATGACGACGACCGACGTCAGGCCGAGCAGCATGGCGATCGCGATCTTGATCGCGATGTAGGCGGCGGGCCGCAGCGGCGTCAGTCGGAGCTGCCGGCTCCAGCCGAGCGACCGCTCGATCGAGACCATCGCGCCGCCCGAGGTCGCCGCGAGCATGGCCCCGTACACCGCGATGCCGATCATCGTGCTCGCCGCGGCGAACTCCGTGCCCCCGATCGTGACGAGGCGCTTGTTGGTCCTGAACAGGAAGAACGCCAGCGTCGGGACGAGGAGCGTCACGACGACGGTCCGCCGGTTCCGCAGCAGGCGCCGAATCTCGATGGCGAGGAAGGTCAGGTTGAACCCGCCCAGTGACGGCGCTCTCCGCTGGTCGAACGTCGTCGCCGGGGGCTTCGTGGGAGTCACGCCGCCGCTCCGCGGTCGGCCGCGGCCCCAGCGGACGCCCCGACCCCGCTCACCGGCTCGTCGCCGGTCAGCGCCAGGAACGCGTCCTCGAGGTTCTGCGCCACGACCTCGAGGTCCGTCGCCGCCGTCGAGGTCAGCAGGTACCGCGCCACGGCATCGGAGTCCGTGGTCTGGATGAGCACTCGGTCGCCGCGCACCTCCACCGAGCGCACGCCCGGCAGGCGCTCGAGCGCGGCAGTGTCGGCGCCGGCCAGCGTCGCGCGCACGGACCGGCCGCTCGATAGGTTGCGCACCTCGGCCGCCGTGCCGTCGGCCACGATCTGGCCGTGCCGCAGAAGGATGACGCGGTCGGCGTAGGCGTCGGCCTCCTCGAGGTAGTGCGTCGCGAACAGGACGGTCCGGCCGCGCTCCGCATCACGGCGGATGGCGGCCCAGAAGTCGCGGCGGCCCTCGACGTCCATCCCCGCCGTCGGCTCGTCGAGCGCCATCAGCGCCGGGTCCGGCAGGAGCGCGAGCGCGAAGCGGAGCCGCTGCTGCTCGCCACCCGAGCACTTCCCCACGAGGCGGTCAGCGATCCCGGTGATGCCGGCGCGCTCGAGGACCTCGTCGACCGGCAGCGACTGGGCGAAGACCGAGGCGGTGAGGCGCACGGTCTCGCGGACGGTGAGGTCGCGCAGGAGGCCACCGGTCTGCATCACGGCCGAGATGAGACCGCGCGACACTGCGTCCGCCGGCGACATGCCCAGGACGCCGACGGTGCCCTCATCGGGCATCCCGAGGCCCAGGATCATGTCGATGGTGGTCGTCTTGCCGGCGCCGTTGGGCCCCAGCAGCGCGGCGATCTCGCCAAGCTCGATGCGCAGGTCGATCCCGTCGACCGCCCGAACCTGGCCGAAGCTGCGGTGCACCCCGCGCAGGTCGATGGCCGGCTGGGGCATCGGGGGAGGCTGCACGTCGGCGACTCTACACCGCGGAGCCACGGAGGGCCGGAATCGCCACCCTACCGCGCGACGACCACGAGCGCGGCGACCCCGGCGAGCGCTCCGACCGCGAGGGTGGAACGCGAGGATGCTTCCGCGAGAGCGGAAGGATCTCGCACCCGGCCAAGATCGGGAGTGCCCGCCCAGGGGCCGTGCGGGTTCGAAGACCACTCGGCCGCTGCGAGCCCGCAGGGCATGCCCCCGAGCTGTGGCCTACGACGTCGTCAGGCGCACGAAGGCGTCGACGTCCACGCGCGCGTGGCCGGCGGTGCCCAGGTTGACGATGCGCAGGGTGTGGATGCCGGAGGTGCTCCAGCTGGTCGCGTAAACGACCTGGCGCGTGCGGAAGGTGGTCGAGGCGAGGCTGATCGTCGCCCGATAGGTGCCGTCGACGTAGACGGCGGCGGAGCCGCGGCCGGGCCCGCGCGCCGCGACCCAGCTCACGCTGCTGCCCGTGAAGCGGAACGAGGCCGATGCGCCACGGGCCGTCGAGTAGGCGACCGAGCCCCCCGACGCACTGGTGATCACGGCGGTGTGCCAGGGACCGACCAGCGTGACCCCGGAGCCCGACTGCTGGCTGATGCGCGCCAGGAGCGTCGCTCCGTAGCTGGCAGCGCTCGTGTTGCCCGCGCCGTCCGTCGCCCCCGCCGCGTACCGGTAGGTCGTTGAGAATGCGAGCGACTGGCGGATGGAGCTGGCCTGCGGGCTCGGCAGCGGCTGCGCGGCGTACGGGCCGCCTCTGGTCTGGCGCCACAGCGTGTCGGCGGAGACCGCGCAGGGGTCGCTCGCGGTCCACTGCGTCAGGACCGGGGTCGTGGCGGTGCCGAGGGTGGCCGGTGCGTACAGCTGTGACGCGGGCTTGGTGAGGACGGGCGGCTTCGTGTCGGGCGCGGGCGATGTGAGGCCGGACTTGAGCGTGAGGATGCGGTCGTACGAGGTCACCAGCGTCGCGAGCGGGATCGTCCCCGCCGTGGCCGCGGCGAGGACGCTCGTGTACGCGGCCGAGGTGGAGGCCTCGGTGCCGGTCAGCAGGAGCATGTCGGTCCCCGCGCGCGCCGCCCGGATCGCGAGCGACGCCGCGCTCATGCCCCGGGAGGCTGCGGTGCCGGTGAGCGAATCGGTGATGGTGACCCCGGTGAACCCGAGCGTGTCGCGGAGCAGCCCCACGCTGATCGCGTTCGACCAGCCGGCCCCGTTGGCCGCGTCGTAGGCGGTGTAGGTCGCGTTCGAGAGCATGATCATCGGGATGCCGTGGCCGATGGCGGTCTCGTACGGCTGTAGTCCCGGCGCCAGGGCCGCCTTCGACGCCGCGATCGTGACGACGCTCGAATCGGTGTTCTGGTCCGCGAAGCCGAGGCCGGGGAAGTGCTTCATCGCGGGCACGTCGAGCCCAGCCCGGAGGCCCCGCGCGAACGCGTCCGAGAGCGACGCTGTCGCCGTGGCGCTGAACGACCAGGCGCGGCCCTGCCGGTAGATGACGGAGCTGGTCGACGCCGGCACGTCGGCGACGGGGGCGAGATCGCTGTCGATCCCCGCGCAGTTGAGGACCTGCCCGGTGGCGCGGCCCTGCGCCTCTGCTGTGCCGGTCCGACCGTCCGCGGCCATCTGCCAGGGCGAAAGCGTCGGTGGAGCCCAGGGCACGCGCCTGACGGGGCCGCCCTCCTGGTCGGTGGCGATGAGCAGCGGGGGCTGGCCGCCCGCGGCTGCCGCCGCCCGCAGCGCCCGTGTCGCCGCGACCAGGGTTCCGGCGTTCGTGATGTTCGAGCCGAACAGGATCACCCCGCCGACCTCGCCGCGCTCGACCCGGCCGAGGAGCGCCGCGCTCGGCATCGTGCCGCTCATCGACACCATGAGCTTCTGGCCGACGAGCTGGGCGAGGCTGGGGGCCGACACGGACGTCGCGGCCAGGCTGGCGCGGGCCCCGAGGGCGGTCGCGGGCGTGAGGAGGGCGAGACCGAGGAGCAGGGCGAGCGGCCGAAGCGCGATGCGCATGGAGTACCGCCGGTCATTCGGGGATGGCCGCCGCCCGGGTGGAGCGGCAACAGCAGGGTGGTGCGAAGCACGCGGTTGACGCGCGAGCGGGGTGCCGCGTTGCGCCCAGCCTAGCGTGGCAGGCAAACCCGGGTCTGCCGAAGCGACGTCCCGGGCAAGGCGTCGAGCGGCTGTCCGAGTGGACGCACACGGCTCGGCGGGCCCGGCACTGCGGGGACCGTCGCAGCCGTCAGCGGATCCGGGTCTTCCGCCGCCGCACGAAGTCCACCAGCACGTATTCGCCCAGCCGCTCCGGCTCCGCATAGAACGCCCGCCCCCGGTTCAACTCCGTCAGGTAGCGCACGAAGTCGGTGAGCGCGGGCGTCCGGTCGAGCATGAACGTGTTGATCGTGATCCCGTCCTTGGTGCACCGGACCACCTCGCGCAGCGTCGCGTTGATCGTGCGCATCGTGGGCGGGTAGGAGAACTCCACGCGGCCGTCCTCGAAGTGGGCGGTCGGCTCGCCGTCGGTCACGACGATGACCTCCCGGTTCGCGGCGTGCGTCCGCGCGAGGATCCGCCGCGCCAGGGCCAGCGCGTGCTGGAGGTTCGTCCCGTACTCGAAGCCGTCGAACGAGAGGCTGGCCAGCGCGTCAGGCCGCAGCTCGCGGGCGGTGTAGGCGAACCCCACCACCGCGAGGTGGTCGCGCGGGTACTCCGTCCGGATCAGCGTGTCGAGCGCGATCGCCACCCGCTTGGCGGCGAGGTAGCAGCCGCGGAGCAGCATCGAGCGGCTCATGTCGAGCAGGAGCACGGTCGCGGACGAGGTCGTGTGCTCGGTCCGGTAGACCTCGAAGTCGTCGGGCCGGAGGCGGAGCGGGCCGGTGCCGCGGGTCGCCGGGGCGTTCTGCTCGCGGCGGAGCGCGTTGCCAAGGGTCGCCCGAAGGTCGAGGTGGAACGGGTCGCCGAACTCGAACGGCTTGCTCGTCTCCTCGCGGTCGCCGCCCTGCCCGGACCGCTCGAGCCGATGCCCCCCGAACGCGTCGCGCCGGAGGCGGGCGAACAGCTCGTCGAGGACCTTCTGGCCGATGCGCCGCGTCGCGCGCGGCGTGAGCTCGAGCCGCTTGCCGTGGCGCTCGAGGTAGCCGGCGCGCTCGAGTCGGGCAGTGACGTCGTCGAGCGCGTCGAGGTCCCGCACGGCGTCGGAACCCAGCAGGTCGCCCACCCGGTCGCGGTCGATCGACCCGAGCTCGCCGGGGCCCGTCGTCCCGTCCAGCTGCCCCTCGAGCGCGTCGAGCGCCTGCAGCCGGTCGATCTGCTGGAGCGCGGACTCGAGGCCCAGCGGCTCGTCACCGCCGAACGGCATGGGCTCGCCGAGGCCGCCGGGCAGCAGCTGGTCCAGATTCGCCGCCAGCCGGGCGAGGTCCCACTTCAGGCGATCATCCCGCAGCAGGGCGTCCATCGTGTCGCGGAGCTCGGCACGCTGCTCGGGCGTCATCGACCGGAGCAGCGACTGCATCGACTGCATCCGCTCCGCCAGCTGCTCGACCACGTCGTCGAGCGTCTCGGCGCCTGGGAAGAGGCCGCCGTGCTGGCGGAGGAAGTCGTCGACGGCTGCCTGCGGGGGCTCCGCGCCGTTCATCCGCTGCTCGAGCAGGTCGTTGAGGTCGCGGACCATCTGCCGCTGGGCGGCGAGGTCTTCGGGCCGCATCCCCTTTACCGCGTCGGACAGGCCCTTCGTGAAGCGGTCCAGCGTCGTCTGCCGAAGCCGGTCGACGAGATCGTTGTACTGCTGGCGCGCGTCGGGGTCGAGGAAGTCGTAGTCCTGGAGGGCGCGCAGGCGCTTGCCCACGTCGGGCGGCAGCGCGTCGAGGCTGTCCCGCCGCCGGGCCGCGATCGAGCGGAGCATCTGGCGCAGCTCTGGGTCGGGCTGGGGCGCCCCGTCGGCCTCGGCGCCGGGCTCCGTGTCGTCGAGCCGCCGTTCGAGCGCCGCACGCTCCTTGCCCACGATGTCGTCGAGGGCCTCGCGCACCTCCGCGAGGGGATCGGCCAGCTGCCCCTGGTCGAGGAGCTCCTGCCGGCGCTCGCGAAGCCGCTCCATGAGGTCGCGCAGCCCGTGGAGGTCCGCTCGCCCCGGCTGGTCCGCCCGGAGGCCGCGCTGGAGGAGCTTGCGCAGCGCCTCCTCGAGGTCGCCGTCCTCGAGGACGTCGTCGGCAAGCGCGTCGACCAGCTCGTCGGCGGTCAGGTCCGGGACGTCCTGCGAGCCGTCCCACGCCCGGTACCGCGCGTCGGGCGGGAGCTCGCGCCCTTCCCGGCCCGCTCGTCCGGGCCCGGCTGGCGGCGCGTCACGCCGGTCGAGGTGGCTCGGGTCCGGCGTCAGGAAGGCCATCGGTGGAGGCCTACCGCCGGTAGGACACGCCGCCGTGCCCGCGATCCTTGGTCAGGCGGCGATGGAGGTGGAGGCCCTCGAAGAGCAGCTCGACCGCCGATGCGACCAGCGCCGGCTCCTCCGCCCCGTCGGCGGCATCGAACGCGCCCAGCGCCAGGACGGCTTCGCGCAGCCCCGGCACCTCGCGCATCGCGCGCACGTAGTCGCGCGCGGGGACCATCTCGCCGGTCTCGACGACAAGCCCGTCCTCGAAGGCGTCCAGCACCGGCTCAAGACGCTCCACCGAGGTGTGGCGGTTGAACGTGGCGAACACCGATTTGGTGACGAGGCGCTCGACGATCCGCTCCTCGGGGGTGTCCTCGCCGGCAGTCTCCACCTCGATCTTGCCCGTGGTCGACGCGAGCACGGCGCCGAGGTCGCTCACGCGCGGTGCGGCCACCGGCTCGTTGAGCCGCACGGCCCGCTTGAGCGCCGCCGCCTCGAGGACCTCCATGTTGGTCACCGACACGCGGACCGAGACGCCGCTGCGCTGACTGATGTCCGAGGAGCGGCGGGCGAGGTGCGTCAGGTCCGCAACCAGCTCCTCCATGAACGCCGGCACGAGCACGCGGGGCTCGCCGTCGCGCACGGGGAAGGAGTGCTTCTCCTGGCGGATGATGTCGACCTCGTGCTCCAGCGAGCGCGGGTAGTGGGTCCGGATCTGGGACCCGAGTCGGTCCTTGAGCGGGGTGATGATCCGGCCGCGGCTCGTGTAGTCCTCGGGGTTCGCCGATGCGACGACGAACAGGTCGAGCGGCAGGCGGATCGTGAAGCCGCGGATCTGGACGTCGCGCTCCTCGAGGATGTTGAGCAGGCCCACCTGGATGCGCTCGGCGAGGTCCGGCAGCTCGTTGATCGCGAAGATGCCGCGGTTCGCGCGCGGGATGAGCCCGTAGTGGAGCGTGAGCTCGTCCGACAGGTAGCGGCCCTCGGCCAGCCGGATGGGGTCGACCTCGCCGATGAGGTCCGCGATCGTGATGTCGGGCGTCGCGAGCTTCTCCACGTGGCGCCGGTCGCGCGGGATCCAGTCGAGCGGTGTCACGTCGCCGCCCTCGGCCACGACCGCCCGACCCGCGGCGCTGATGGGCGCGAACGGGTCGTCGTTGAGCTGACCGCCGCGGACCACGGGCAGCCACGGGTCGAGGAGGGTCGAGAGGAGGCGTGCGAGCCTGGTCTTCGCCTGGCCGCGCTCGCCCAGGAACACGATGTCCTGCCCGGCGAGGAGCGCGTTCTCGACGGCGGGGATCACCGTCTCCTCGTACCCCACGATGCCCGGGAACGTCTCCTCGCCCGCGGCGATCTTGGCAAGCAGGTTCGCCCGCAGCTCCTCCTTGACGCTCCGCGAGCGCCAGCCAGCCTCGCGCAGCTCACCGAGCGTGGCCGGGAGGGCGTCGGGGGTGGCGGGTTCAGGCGCGAGATCGGGCGATCGGGCCACGGCTGGGGACTCCGGGGACGGCGGGCTGATCGACCCGTCCAGCGTGGCACCGCGGCCGGATACCGTCAAACGCGTCGTTTCGCGACAGGTGCACGCGACCCGGGGCGCACGCTCAGTTGCAGAGCGGGTCCTCCGGATAGCCGCCCACCGGTGATCCGTCGATCGGTCCCGTGATCCGTCCGCCGTCCCCGATGACGAAGGTGGCAACGTGGCCGCCATATCGCGCGTCGCCCTCCGGCACGGTCACCGAAACCGTCTCCACGATGCCGCCGGCGCGGATCGACACGTTCACGGCACCCGGCCGGAGCGTCTGCGAGAAGGTCGCGCATGCCGCCGCCATGGCGCTGCCGGAGATACCGAGGATCGGCGTGCCGAGGAGTCCGGTTCCCTGCCAGCTCACGGTGGCGTCCTCATGCGTGGAGTTGAGGACGATGAGGTCAACCGGCGAGGTGCAGCCGCACGACGAGGACGCCGCGAGGAGGGCCGCCGGGATCGCGATCATGAGCGCGACGATGACGCCGACGAAGGAGAGGCCGTAGGCGAACTGCCTGCCTTTCGGTGCAGCGGTATCCGGCCGTTCGAGCATCGTCCCCTCCATCTCCGGGCGACGATCCTCGCAGCGGCCTCCGTTCGAGGCGAGGGCCATTGCGCTCCCCCCGGCGGGTCTCGGACGCGCCCCCACGGGTCCTCGACGCCTCCCGCGGGTCCCCGACGCGCCCCCCGCGGGTCCCGGACGCGCCCAGAATTGTCAGACAGGCGAAGGACGACTGCTCGTCGCGGCGGGGAGGGGCCCGACGGGCTGCGGCGATTGACTTCGAGCCCAGTCAGCTGCCACGCAGTCGTGCTTTGCCTGCGTGACGGATTTCGGGGCACGTCCTGCCGCGTCCGGCGTCGTCGGCACGGACCAGCACCCGTCCTTCGACTGCCTGACAATTCTCGTGCTTCAGCGGGGCCAGGGCGCCAGAGCCTCAGCCCTCGAGCGTCCGGCGCGGGTTGGGCCACTCAGCCAGCCCGATCGAACGCGCCGCCTCGTCGATCAGCCCGCACAGGCCATCGAGCACGTCGTCGGGCAGGCCCACCGGCGGCTTGGCGATCATCGCCGCCGCCTTCTCGGCCGCCAGGTCCACGACGCTGGCGCGACCCGACGAAACCCACTCGCCCAGCCCGCCGCGATAGGACAGCAGCGGCCGCACGAAGTCCGAGCGCAGGTACTTGCGCGTGTGGGCGGTGGCAAGGAACCCGAAGTCCGACTCGAGCCCCTCGACGATCGCGTCCACGGAGAGCGCGTCGCTGTCCCAGGGCCGCTGCTGGTACGCGTAGAAGGCGTAGTTGAGGACCTCGTCGTCGATGACCAGCGCCTCGACCGAGCCGCCGATGCCGCTCTGGTTCTCGCCCGGTCCGGACAGGAACCGCGGCCGCGCGGCCAGGCCGAGCAGCGCGTTGGCCATGTGCTCGTAGCCGAACTGGGCGTCCACCACGATGGAATCGCTCGTGGGCCCGTAGCAGTCGCAGGCGAGCCCGTACTTGCGCGCGAGCAGGGTCGCCGCCATCGAGGCGACGCCGGTCTCGGGCGGGCCCGACGTGACGACGCCGGTGCGCGGGTTGATCGACGACAGCCGCGGCCCGTAGTAGAGCGGCGTGCCGGGAGCCGCGGCCTGCGTCAGCACGACGCCCGCCAGCACCTCGGCGTTCTGCGTGGCGACTGCCGCCGCCATCGAGCCCGGCGCCGTCGTGCCCGCGGCGGGGCAGGGGAGGATCTCCACGGCCACCTGCCCGGCGCGGACCGTGGCCAGGAGCGCGTCGCTGACCTCTGCGCCCAGCTGGAGCGGGCTGACCGGCGAGAACGCGAGGTCCACGGGGTAGCGCCCGTCGGAGCCGTCCACACCGGTGACCGCGATCGCCATCCGCCGCAGGAACGCCGCCTGGAACGCGAACGAGATGCCCGGACCGCCCACCGGCTTGTCCGTCTCATGGGCGAGCACCAGGTACGAGTACAGCGGCTCGAGCGGGTGCGGCACGTCGTCGGGCTGGACCAGCGAAGTCACGCTGTGCAGGTTGGCCATGTGGTGCATGACGCGCGTGAGGTGGACCTGGTCCCTCATCGTGGCTCGGCGGCTGGCGCCGGTCTTGGGGTCCACGATGTCGCGGGCGCCGCCCATGTTGTGGACGAACGTGGGCCCGGGATCCGCGTCCACCGCGATGGACCGCCCCGCGTCGCGGGCCGCCAGGGTGAACGCGCGCGGACATGCCGCGACGGCGTCCATGACCACGCTCGGCGGCATCCGGACTCGGCCACGCGACCCGGGGACGCACCCCGCGCCGAGCAGGATCTCGCGCGCCGCGGGCGATTCCACCAGGACGCCCACACGATCGAGGACCGCGAGCGACGCATCGTGGATCGCCTCGACGGCCTCCTCGGGCCACAGGTCGAGCACGCCGTTCCCCATCGCCCCGTCCCTTCGCTGCCCCCGGCCGTTCCGGCCGCTGCCAACGATACGGGCGCACCGTGCCCTCCGCTGCATCGTCGCGCGGGCGCCGGCACGCGCGATGCGCCGGCCTCGGTGTCTCCACGCGCGCCGGCACGCGCGATGCGCCGGCCTCGGTGCCCTCCGCTGCATCGTCGCGCGGGCGCCGGCACGCGCGGCGACCTGGCTCCTCAGGACTCGGGTCCGACCGCCGCGCGGATCGCCGCCTCCAGGTGGCGCAGGTCGAAGGGCTTGTCGAGCACCTGCGCGCCCGGGATCGCCACCCGGTCGCCGAGCTCGGCCGAGAACCCCGAGGTGAACACCACGGGCAGGCTCGGCCGGCGGTCGCGAAGCCGGCGCGCCAGCTCGGGGCCCTGGATGCCGGGCATCCGCACGTCGGTCACCAGCAGGTCGGGCATCCGAACCGCCGCCTCCGTGAGCGCGAGCGCCTCGGCCCCCGACGAGGCGCTGGTCACGACGTGGCCCAGGGAGGTCAGCATGCGCCGCGTGAGGGCCCGGACCGCGTCGTCGTCTTCGACCAGCAGGACCGAGAGCGAACGACGCGCCTCCGCGGGTGCTGCCTCGGCGGCGGCGGCGGTATCCGCGTGGGGCACGTCGATCCGTGGCAGGTCCACGGTGAACGTGGTCCCCTGTCCGGGCGTCGAGGCGACCGCCACCCGACCGCCGAACTGCACAACGATCCCGTAGACCGTCGAGAGCCCGAGGCCCGTTCCCCGCCCCGGCTCCTTGGTCGTGAAGAACGGCTCGAACGCCCGGTTGACCGTCGTCTGGTCCATGCCGATGCCGTTGTCCGCGACGGTCAGCCGGACCCAGCGTCGGCCGTCCTCGTCGAGACCCGCGATCCGAACTCCCAGGCGGCCGCCGTCCGGCATCGCGTCGCGGGCATTCGCCGCCAGGTTGACGATCACCTGCTCCAGCTGCCCGGGGTCGACGCGAACCGCACCGGTTCCCGGGTCCGTGGGCGCCACGACGAGCTCGATGTGCTCGCCCAGGAGCCGCCGGAGCATCGGGACGAGGTCGGCGATCACCACCGCCGGGTCCACGATGCGCGGCTCCATCGCCTGTCGCCGACTGAACAGCAGGAGCTGCCGCGTGAGCGAGGAGGCTCGGTCCGCGGCGAGGACCACCTGGTCCAGGTCGTCGGCAGCGCCAGCTCCGACCGGCATCGAGGCCCGGGCGAGATCGGCGTAACCGCGGATGACCGCGAGCAGGTTGTTGAAGTCGTGGGCGATCCCGCCCGCCAGCTGGCCCAGCGACTCGAGCCGCTGCGCCTGCGAGAGCCGCGCCTCGAGATCACGCTCCGGCGTGACATCACGCTTCACGCCCACGTACGCGGTGACCTGGCCGAGGGCGTCGCGGACAGGGCTGATGGCTGCGACCTCGGTGTAGAGCGAGCCGTCCTTGCGGCGGTTCACCAGCTCTCCGTGCCACGTCTCGCCACGGTGAAGCGATCGCCCACATCTCCCCGAAGAACTCCGGCCCGTGGGCCCCGCTATGCAGGATCCGGGGGTTCTGCCCGATCGCCTCCGCCCGCGTGTAGCCCGACGTCCGCTCGAACGCCGGGTTCACGTAGCGGATGGTCGCCGTGTTGTCCGTCACCACGACCGATTCCGAGGTCTGGTCGATGGCGGCGACGAGCTGCGCCATCTCGGCGGCGGCGGCGTTGCGTTCCGTGAGGTCCAGCGCGAAGGTGGCGATCTGCTCGCCGGGCCCGGGCATCGAGGCATGGACGACGAACGCCGGCACCCGCGTCCCGTCTGGGCGCAGGTATGTCTTCTCGTAGGGCCGCGTTGAACCGGCTCTCGCGGCACTGTTCGATCCCGGCCTCGTCGTCCTCGATCGACTCGGGCGCGGTCACGGCGCGCCAGTCCAGCCCGCCCCGCTCGAGCTCCTCGCGCGTGCGCCCCACGAGCCGGAGCCAGTAGTCGTTCGCCTCGAGCACCGGGCCGGCCGCCTCGGCCACGGCCGTGCCCACGATGTTGGCGTCGAAGAACCGGCGCCGTCGTTCGTCGGCCGCGCGTCGCGCCTGGCCGGCCTCGATCCTGTCGGTGACGTCGACCACGAAGCCGACGTAGCCCGAATCGCGACCGTCGTCGACGCCGAAGCGCTGGCCGCGGTCGTCCACCCAGACCCACGTGCCGTCGGCCCGCCGCATCCGGTACGTGAGCAGCCAGGATGGCGCCAGTCGACACCACGCGCCGACTCCCCGTGCGAGGTCCTCGGGGTGGACCAGCTCGAACCACGCCTCCTCACTGAGGAGTGCGCTCGGCGGATAGCCGAGGATGCGCTCCAGCTGCGGGCTGTGGACCGTGGGGGCGCCGGAGGACTCCAGGTAGGTGATGACCGCGTCCACGCCCTCGATCGTGCGGCGCAGGCGCTCCTCGCTCGCCCGGAGATCCTCCTCGGTGCGCTTGCGGTCCGTGATGTCCACGGTGACCGCGAAGATGCCGTGGCGGCGCTCGTCACCGGTGTCGACGCGCTGGCCGCGGTCCTCCACCCAGATCCATGTGCCGTCCTTGCGGCGCATGCGATAGATGGTCTGCCAGCTCGGCCCGCCGCCCAGCCACGCCTCGCGGCAGCGGTCGAGGTCGTCGGGGTGGACCAGCGCCTCCCAGTCCTCGGACAGGGGAAGCTCCTCGGGCCGATAGCCCAGGATCCGCTCGGTCTGGGGGCTCCGGACCGTCGGTGCGTTGCCGATGTCGCGAAACGTGAGGATGGCGTCCACGCCCTCGAGCAGGCGCCGGGTCCGCTCTTCGGTCGCCTGGAGCGCCTCCTCGACACGCTTGCGTGCGGAGATGTCCGTGATCACGCCGATCAGGCCGCGGCCTCGCCCCTCGCCCCGATCGATCCACCGGCCGCGATCCTCCAGCCAGACGTACTGGCCATCGGCGCGGAGCATGCGGTACGTGAGATTCCACTCAGGGGTTCCGCCCTGCCACGCCGCCATGCACCGTTCCCGGTCGTCGGGGTGGACCAGCGCATCCCAGCTGGCGTTGTCCGTCAGCTGGCTGGGGTGGTAGCCCAGGATCCGCTCGACCTGCGAGCTCTGGATGACGTCGGACAAGCTGTCCTCGCGGAAGGCGATGATCGCGTCCACGCCCTCGACGGTGCGCCGCAGCCGGTCCTCGCTGATCCGCAGCGCCTCCTCGGCTGCCGACCGCTCGGTCACGTCGGCGATGGAGCCGATCATGACCGTGGGCCGCCCTTCGAGATCGCGGAGGACCTCGCCCACCACGTGGAGCATCCGTTCGCGCCCGTCGTCGGGCCGGACGAGGCGGTAGGTCACGTCGTACACCGCACCAGGGTTGGCCACGGCGCTGGCGACAGCGGCCCTGTACCGCGCACGGTCCTCGGGGCGGATCCAGCCCTCGATGCTCGACCGTGGATGCTCGCCGTCGGGGGCGTCCTCGAGACCGGCGATGGACCGGGCCTGTTCCGAGAAGCGAATCGTGGCTGCGCCGAAGTCGGACATGAAGGCCCCGGTCGATCCCGCGAGGCTCGACAGGCGGGCCTGCTCGGCTGCCGCCTGGGCCCTCTCCTGGGCGACGCGCCGGTCCGTGACCTCGTCGAGGTAGACCAGCACGAGCTCCTCGGACCGGACGGTGCGCACGGCGAACCAGCGTGCCGTGCCGGGGAGCGCGGCCTCAGCCTGCCCCGCGAGACCCTGCTGGGCGTCGGCGATCGCCGCGACGACAGCCGGATCGGCGAGGATCAGGAGGCGTGCGGCCGTCTCGTCCCCCGCGAGCGGACGCTGCGGATCGAGCGCGAGGGCGGTTGCCGCGGGGTTGGCGAACCGGCAGATCCCGTCCGCGTCGAGCGCGAGGGTTGGCCCGGCGTGCTCGAGGAGGACCGCGAGCAGCGGGTCGAAGGTCCTGGGGGCGGCCATTGGCGTTGGTTGGTCCCGGGTCTCACGTACGGGTTCGGCAGCAGACATGCGGTCGTGCGCCGCCGGCGGCCCAGTATCGCATCGGGCAGGCTGGCTGAGACCCCCCACGATCGTGGAACGGCTCCCGCACGGAGCTCCCATCTCGCAGGCAGGTGTTCGGGGCGGCCGCCCTGCTCCCGCTCGGTGGGACGACAAGCGCCGTTCGGGCGCCGCGGGCCGATGATGCGCACATGGCAAGCGCTCGCGACGCAGCCCGGCCCGCCTCCGCCCGGCGCGGTGCACATGCCCGGCTCCGCCGCCTCGTCTTTCCGCCGTTTCTGGCCCGGCCCGGCCCGGCCCGTGCACGGTGCCGCGCTCGGCCCGGCCCGTTTCTCGGCCCGGCCCGGCCCGTGCACGGTGCGGCTCCATCGGCGCTTCCCCCGCCATTCGGTCCGCCCCGTGCCGCCTCACGCACGGCTGACCTGGGATCGGGCGCACCGAGCGGCCCGCCGAGCGCTCTGCCCTCTCACAGAGCCGCCGGGTGCACGCGCCGGCCAGGCAGTCCTGCAAAGGGCGGCGTAAGTGGCGAGTCAGCGCCCGTCGACAGAATGGCCGCATGACTTCGCGACAACGGACCTCCGGCATCGGCAGCGAAGACGCCCGTCGCTTGGCGGAGGAAGCTGGCCGCGAAATCGTCAACGCCCGACGTTCGGCAGGTGTCAGCCAGAGGCATGTCGCCGCAATTGCCGGGATCAGTCCCTCGCAACTCGGTCGGCTGGAGCGCGCCCAGCTGCTCCATCCGTCGCTCGAGGTGATCTGCCGCGCTGCCCGGGCCGCGGGCTTCTCGGCCTCCCTCAAGCTCTATCCGCAAGGCACGCGCCTTCGCGATGCTGGCCACCTCGCGCTCCTCGCCCGCTTCGACAAGGTCGTCGCACCTCCCCTGATGACGCAGCGCGAAGTCGGCCTGCCAATCCTTGGCGACCAGCGCGCCTGGGACGAGCGCCTCACTGACGGTCGTTCCAACGCGTCGGTCGAGGGCGAAGTCCGGCTCGGCGACATCCAGGCCCTGCAGCGCAGGATCAGCCTCAAGCAGCGTGATGACCCGAAGGCTGGAGTCCTGATCCTGCTCGTTAGCGATACGGTCCGCAACCGACGCGTCCTGGCGGAGCAACGAGAGGTGCTTCGGGCGCAGTTTCCCCTCGATGGCGGAGGCATCCTTCGGGCGCTCCGAGCCGGCCAGGTGCCAAGGGCGAGCGGGATCCTGCTCCTCTAGCCCGACGCGTTGCCTCCAGCCTGCTCGTCGTTCGCGGTGCACCCAGCGGCTCTGTCGGCGCTTCCCCCGCCGCGCTATCCGCCCCATGCCGCCGCGCGACGCCTCGACCCCCGTTCGGGCGCACCGGTCGGCTCGCCCAGCGCTCCGCACCTTCGACAGAGCCGGTGGGTGCACGGGCCGGCCGGCCCGGCCGGCGCGGGCAGCACGAGATGGGCCGGCGCGGGCAGCACGAGATGGGCCGGCGCGGGCAGCACGAGATGGGCCGGCGCGGGGCCGGATGGGCCGGCGCGGGCAGCACGAGATGGGCCGGCGCGGGGCGGGAAGGATCGCGGCGGAGTTGGCGCGTGGGCCGGCCGGGCGGCAGGCGGAGTTGGCGCGGGGGCCGGCCGGGCCGGCGCGGCGGACGCTACCGCCGCTCCCGCCAGCGCTGGTACGCCTCGACGGCCACGGGGAGCGTCGGGTAGATCCGCTCCTCGTCGATCACGTTGAGCAGCTCCCCGCGGACCAGCTGGGCACGCAGGTCCTGCTTGACGCGGGCCATCGCGAACAGGACCTGGCGCGCCTCGAGGTCGCGTGCGAACTGCGCCAGGACCTCGACGGCCGTCGTGTCGAGCTCCACGATCGCCTCCGCGTTGAGCAGGAACCACTCGACCCCGATCTGCTGGACGTCGATGGCCTCGAGGGCGTGCGACCGGAAGTCCGTCGCGTTCGCGAAGCACAGCGGGGCGTCATAGCGGAACACCAGCAGGCCCGGGACCTGCTGCGCGTCGGGATAGTCCTCGATGTTGTGCAGACCCGCGAGCCCCGGCACCCGGCCGAGGATCGAGGCCGGCGGCCGGGCGACGCGCGCGAACAGGTCGGCCACCGACAGGCCGACCGCGATGAGGATGCCGGCCAGGACGTCGAACAGGAGCACGCCCGCAAGTGCGGCCAGCGCAAGGCCGAGCTCAGTCGAGCGGAACCTCGCCAATCGGCGGAGCTGGCCCACCCGGACCAAGTGCATGCCCGCGAACACGACGATCCCGGCGAGCGCGGCCTTGGGGATGAGCGCCACGAGTCCCGGCGCCACCAGCACCACACCGACGACGGAGGCTGCCGCGACCAGCCCAGCAAGCTGGGTCCGGGCCCGCATCGCGTCGAGGATGGCCGAGCGGGATCCCGATGCCGACAGCGCGAAGCCGCCCGTCAGCCCGGCCGCCAGGTTCGCGACGCCCAGGGCGAGGAACTCGCGGTTCGGGTCGATCTCCTCCCCGGTCCGCGCCGCGAACGCCCGCCCGGTGAGCGCCACCTCGGAGTAGGCGACGAAGGCGACAGCCGCTGCGGACCCGAGCAGCGCGCCGACGTCGCCCAGTCCCACCGCCGGCAGGGACACGCTGAGCAGCCCGCTCGGGACCGGGCCAACCAGCGCGACACCCTGCCGCTCGAGCCCGAGCACCAGCACGACCACACTCGACACGATGACGGCGATGAGCGTGCCGGGCGCCAGGGGCGCGACCCGCCGGAGCGCGACCAGCCCGACGACGATCGCCGCAGACAGGACGAGGACCACGGGCTGCACCGAGCCGAGACGCCCCGCGAGTTCAAGCACCTTGCCCTGGTTCGTCTCCGCTGTCAGCCCGACGCCGGTCAGCGAGCCCAGCTGGCCGATGATCATCACCAGCCCGAGGCCGGCCATGTACCCGAGCAGGATCGGCCGCGAGAGGAGGTCGGCCACGAAGCCCAGGCGCAGCGCCCACGCCGCGATGCACGCCAGGCCCACCAGGATCGCGAGCGCCGCCGAGACGGCCACCCAGCGGACGGGATCGCCCCCCGCGATCGGCGCCACCGCGGCTGCAACCATCACGGAGGCGCCGGCCTCGGGGCCCACCGACAGCAGCCGCGACGTGCCGAGCAGCGCGTAGATGACCATCGCCACGACGGCCACCCAGAGCGCCGTGAGCGGCGGAGATCCCGCGATGCTCGCGTAGGCGAGGCACTGCGGGACCAGGTACGCGGTGACGGTGATCCCCGCCATGACGTCGGCCCGCAGCCACGAGCGGTGATACCGGCGCAGCTGGGCGAATCCGGAGGACGGCTTCGCCAGAGCCTGTCGGATCGTCTCGCTCTGCACCAGGTCGCGCTCCCTCGGCCATCCCGCGAGATTCGGGACGGAAGGCACTCCGATGATCGGGGTCCGCGTGCGATGGTAGGCCTAGGCGAGGCTCGCGGTTCGCTGGTACGAGCAGACCGTTCGCCGGCCCAGACTGGCCGACTACCGGTCCGGCAGCCCCTGAGGCACCGGACGTGCAGGGAACCCCCGGCCGACACGGGCCATGGCGGAACCGCGAGCCCGCTCCTCGCACGCGAAGCCCGCCCGCGTTCTCCCCGAAGCCGCATTCCGACGCGCCGAGGCGTTACGCTGCGCGCGATGGAACCTTGTCGGTCGGCCGGGCGTTTGCGGGCCATGAACACCGAGTCGATCCCGCGCCGGCCCATCGGACTGGCCAGCCTCCTCGCCCTCGTCGTGCTCGCCTTCGCAGCCTGCAGCGGCATCGGCGCGAGCCCCGCCCAATCCGTTGCCGTCGGACCGCCTGGTTCGAGCACCGCGCCCGCCGCAAGCGCTTCCCCGTCCGCCTCGGCAGCTGGCGCGGGTGGCCCGGTCACCTCCGCCCAGGCGGCCTTCGCCGCGGTCCAGGCCCGATCGCCATGGTTCGACGCCGTCAAGCCCAAGGATCCCAACTTGGTCGGCCAGTCGGCCTGGTGGCAGGCGATGCCATCGGGCGACGGGGCGTGGACCGTCACCGTGGACGTGGGCTGGGGCGATTGCCCGGCCGGCTGCATCGACCAGCACATCTGGGTCTGGCAGGTGACCGCCGGCGGGGCCATCAGCCTGCAGAGCGAATCCGGCTCCCCGCTCACGGCCGACCAGCGCGCCGTGCTCGCCGCAACGTCCGGAACGAGCGGCATCGGCGGCGAGGTCCTTGCCGGCCCAACGTGCCCCGTCGAGCGCCCGGGCGACTCGGCATGCGCGCCGCGCCCCGTCGAGGGCGCCGTGCTCGTGGTCAAGGACGCCAGCGGCAACGAGGTCGCGCGGTTCACCACCGACGCGAGCGGTCTGTTCCGGGTCAACCTCGCACCCGGCACCTACACGGTGGCCGCGCAGCCGGTGAGCGGCATCATGGGGACGGCCGCGCCGCAGCAGGTGACCGTGGCCGTGGGCAACCTGAAGATGGTGTCCCTCGGCTACGACACCGGGATCCGCTGATGGCCCGGACGGGTGGGCGAAACCCCGCAGACGCCCGACGCCCCGGGGATCTGACCGGCCGCCCAAAGGCTGCCTGATCAACTGGACGCCGGTCACCTTCGCGCAGCCCTGGCCGCCTCCGAACGATGGCCGAAGGCTGGTGGGGTACTGGCAGGCCTAGCGGACCAGATGTACCGCGCCTGTCACGCCGATGGTGAATGCGCCGCCGGGGGCCTTGCAATATGGCGTTCCCGCGACTTGCGAATTGCCGGCGCCGCCGCAGCCCGCGCCGCTGACGGCGGCACCTGTGAGCCACTTGCCGTGCTGCGTGTCCTCGCCGACGAAGATGATCGCCCCGAAGCCGACGATATGGTAGTAGCCGTTCGCCCCCTGCGAGTTGTCGATGTCCCAGATCGGCACCCAGACCGGGATCTCGTTCTGGATGTAGTAGCTCAGGTTCGCGGGCTTGTTGCCGGTGGAGCTGCCGATGAAGTCGAGGCTCCCGGGCTGGCCAACGGCCGTGCAGCACCCGTAGCTCTGGGGCGGCGGCCCGACTTCTGACTGGAGGAATGGCTGGGAGCTGCCGCACCCGGCATTCGGATCCATCCCGAGTCCGAAGTTGTTGCACTTGCCCGTCGCGCCGAACTTCAGCCATCCGAACCCGCCAGGGATGTTGAGAGCACCGGACGTGAGGTGCTGTTGCACGCACGTGTCGAGCTGGTCCACCGGGCACGGCACGAGGTTGCCGTACGTGTCCGAGTTCAGGCCCACGGGCAGGACCCCGCCACCGGTGCTCGACCCCGGGGTGGTCGCGGTCGCGGTCGAGCCGGCGGACCAGCTGCTCACCCCCATGACCCCCAGAAAGAACGGGCGCCAGGTCGTCCGGGCGCTCACAACAATGCCAACTGCGCCGGACGGAATGCTTCCTGCGCCAACGACGTTCCCGAGCGAGGTTCCGTCACCGTCTACGTACTGGGCGCTGTCGAGCTGCGAGTCATTCGCGGTCAGGGCGGCCTGAACGGCAGCGGTCACGTCCGTAGCGGTCACATTCACCGTCCCGTTGGCCTTCTGGACCAGCTCCTCTCCGATAATTCGAGTCCCGGCGACCGCCGCGAAATCCGCAGCATTCTGGGTCGAGCGATTCCTGGCGTACGCGAAGCCGCCGTCGATGACGAGTCCGACGACCAAGAGCATCGCGACCAACGAGATGGCGAAGAGCACGACCATCTGGCCGCGCTCACCCCGGTTGAACTGCTTGGGCATCACAGGCACCTCAGTTGACGACCATGGAGGCCGAGCCGCTCCTCACCGGGTTGAAGCCAATGGCACTGAAGACAGGGGTGATCGGCGAGAACGTGTATTCGATGCGCACGGAGATGACGTCACCTGGAGCGCTGATCGCGTCGCCGGTCGTCCCGTCAACGCACCCGTTGCCCCCGGACCCGGGCGCCTCGGTCCAGTCCCCGGTCGGTGGCAGGTCGCCGGGCTGGCCGGTATTGCAGCTCAGGAAGACGTTCGCCGAGAGCAGGGTGCCGAGTCCGGCGACCATCGAGTTCGCGGCCGCGACGATGTCGGCCTTCATGTCTGCCACGGTCGCCGGGCACACATGGGCGCCGGGGTTCGCGACGCCAATGGCGCTGGGGGTGGCGACGCACCCGGAGGTGGACAGCGGGATCCCGATCCAGCCAGCCTCGACCGCACCGACGCGAGCGGCCTCACGAGCCGCCTGCGAGAGGGTGGTGTCTGTGTAGACGAGGCGCCCGCCGTCGATCAACCCCATCAGAATGAGGAAGAAGATCGGGAAGACGAGAGCGAACTCGACCAGCGCCTGGCCTGAAAGTCGCTCGCGGGTGGATCGGCGCATCAGTGCAACACCGTCATGCTCGCGGTGCACAACTGCGAGCTCCCGGCCGTCAGGGTCTGGCTCTGGATCTTGAGGCCGCCGCTGCTGTCGGTCAGCACCCCCGTGAACCCCGCCTTGACCCACGTGGCCAAGTCCCCGGTGTCCACGAAGTACGTGTGGTAGAAGTTCGGCACGATGCAGTAGGGGACCGGCGTCGGCGACGGCGTGGGCGACGGCGTGGGCGACGGCGTTGGGGTCGCGGCACCCGTCGGGGTTGGCGACGGCGTGGGGCTCGGCGACGGCGTCGGCGACGGCGTGGGCGACGGCGTGGGGGACGGCGTGGGCGTGGGCTGGCCCGTGATCTTGGCCACGAGCGGGTTGAGGACCGGCGCGGTCGCGCTGGCGGACAGGTTCAGCCCACCCCCGAAGAAGCCGCTCACGAACGGCGTGAAGAAGGTGAAGGGCTGCGTGACCGTAACGCTCACGGTGTTCCCGATCCCCGACGCCGTCATCGAGTCCTGGGGGGCCGCGTTGCACGCGATCGCCGCCGAGGCCGGCGTGAAGCAGGCCGGCGAGCTGACGGCAATCGGCGTGGTGGCACCACTCTGGGCCTGGGCGTTCGTCTCCTGGGTCGCGGCGTTCACGATCCCGAGGTAGTAGTCAGCGGTGGTCAGTGTCCCGTTCTGGACGTAGCGCGCCTGTGACGCCGCGCTGTTCGCAGCTTCGCGCGACGCATTGACAACCGAGACATACGAGAAGAACAGGCGCCCGAAGTCGATGGCGATGAGCAGGGCCACCATCATGACGGGCAGGACGAGCGCGAACTCGACGAGGGCCTGACCGCGGGAGATCCGGTTCGGGTGGCGACGGATCGAGAACACGGCGGGGTGCCCTTACACTGGCTCGCCGGACACTGGGCGCAGCTGTGGACCAGCGCGCCTGCTCGGGCGTGTCGGGCTCAGCCGCCCTCCCAGGCGCGGGGCGCGTTCAGCCAGAGGTCGCTCCGAATCGGATTGCGGACGGGCCGTCAGCTCTCGGCTCGTCTTCCCATCGCGCATTGCGGTCTCCCAGCGTGGCACCACCGCCGCAGCGAGGACCCGTCGACGACCGGGCCAAGAAGGCACCGAAGTCGACCGCTGCGCGCACGGTGACACGGTGCAGAGTGTTGCGCCGCGACCTTTCAATCGACCTTACATTCGCGCGCTCGTTGGTGGGCACGCGCACCGAGAAACGGCGCTTGCCCCTGCCAATGCCCCAATGGTCCTCCGCCGCAGATCGCATCAGATGCCCAACCTGCAAGGCAGTCAGAAAGGGGCGCTTGCAAACATGCGTGCGATGAACAACCTCACGACAGAGGCTTCTGGCGCAGTGACGTGCGGCCGCGGCCGCGTCGGGTGGACCGTCACCTCGTCCCGACCGGCTCCGCCGATCGGGCCAGTCGACCGTGGAGTTCGTGCTTCTGCTCCCGGTCCTGCTCATGCTGGCGGTCATCGCCCTCGACTTCGGGCGCCTCTTCTTCACCTATATCCAGGTGACGAACGCCTCGCGCGAGGCAGCGGTCTACGCTGCCGGCAATCCTACCGACCTCGACGGGATCACGACCCACGGGAGTCAGGAGGTCAACGTCCAAGGCCAGGGCGGCGAGAGCGGGCTGACGTTCACCGCGACCTGTGCTGACCAGTTCAGCGTCCCCATCGATTGCAGCGCCTCGGCCGCCGGCAGCGGAACGGGCAATACGGTGACGGTGGCCGCTTCAGAGCAGTTCACCTTCCTGACGCCGGTCATCGGCTCGTTCTTCGGCGGCGGCATCGACCTGCGCGCTTCCGCCTCGTCCGCAGTGCTGCAGCTGGCGGCCAGCGGGGGCTCGGCACCCACCACCTGCCAGATGCTGCCGATCCCGACCTTCACGGTCGGCATCGGGAACCTCACGGTGAACCTCGACGCCTCGGCCTCCACGCCGACGGGCGGCCAGTGCGCGATCGCGAGCTACAACTGGGATATGGGGGACTACGCCAACCTGCTGATCCCAGTCACCGGCAAGTCCGCAACCTATACCTACGCATCGAGCGGGACCTACACGATCAGACTGACGGTCGGAAACCCCGCCGGGACCGTGGACGCCTACCAGACCGTGAGCCTCGGGGTCACCCCGTCGCCCACCCCGTCGCCCACCCCGTCGCCCACCCCGACCCCGTCGCCCGCCCCGTCGCCCACCCCCACCCCCGCACCCATCTGCAACTACTCCCCAAGCATCACCGCCAACGAGACAGGACACTCGGGCAAGTACACCTTCACTGGCGCGTACACGGGCCAGCCCGCGCCCACGTTCTGGAGCTGGGACTTCGGTGACGGCACGAGCTCGACGCTCCAGAACCCGCCGCAGCACGACTACTCGGGGTCGGGTCCATGGGCGGTCACCCTCACGATCCAGGGCGGCCCGTGCGGAGCCCAGTCCGCGACCTACACGGCGACGAAGTGACGACCCTACGCGCGCAGGCCGGTCAAAGCGGGTCCCCTGCCGCTCGGCGCCGGCGCGGCGGCCAGACGCTCGTCGAGTTCGCCCTGCTGCTGCCCCTCTTCGTGCTGCTCCTGTTCGCGGTCGTCGACGGCGGCCGGCTGATCTACCAGAACAGCGTCGTGTCGCAGGCGGCTCGCGAGGGTGCTCGGCAGGCGTCGGTGGAGGCCGGCTGGATCGGCTCCACGGACTCGTCGTGCGGGACGGCCAACGGCCCCGTCTGCCCGGCTGCGGTCGCCTCCGGCTCGCCCAGCCTCGAAGGAGGACGTCCAAGCGGCCGCCAACCGGATGACGACGCCGTTCGGGTCGATCGGCGCCGGCCACCTGTTCATCAGCTGCAATGCGCAGGGCAGTGCCCCGACCGGGTCTTGGACGGGCGTCAGCTGTGCCAGCAACTCGCCCGAGCGATGTGGTGTCGGTTCGCGTGGAGATGGAGTACACGTCCATCACCCCGGTCATCGGCCAGATTCTCGGGCCCATGTGGCTGTCCGGCGCGTCAACGATGGTCATCAACTAGGAGCGCTCGAGATGCCCCGTCACGACATCACCCGGTCCGGCCAGCGGGGCCAGATGCTGGTGCTGTTCGCCGCCGCGCTGACCCTGCTGTGCGTGGGTGTGGGGCTGGTGATCGACGGCGGCTACGGTCTGGCCCAGCGGAGGTCGGCGCAGAACGCGGCCGATTTCGCCGCGCTGGCCGGAGCGCGGATCATCGCCGAGAAGATCGGCGGCAACGCCGTGGACGGCACCGACGACAACGTCAGGGCGGCGATCACGACCACCGTCGCCGCCAACGACGGCGCCGGGATGACGTTCGGATCGCCCGGCGGCCCGGCCTATGTGGACGCCAGCGGCGTGGCGGTCGGCTGGGTTGGCGACGGCACGATTCCCGCCACCGCGATCGGGGTCACGGTCCCGACCAGCAGGAACTGGACGCCGTTCTTCCTCCGCGTGGTGGGGATCGACAACTGGACGGCAGGGGCGACTGCCACGGCGCGCGGGGGGTTCGCCTCGGGGCCGCCAGGGCCTGTGTTCCCGGCGGGCATCTCGCAGGCGTTCTTCAACGGCCGGACGCCCTGCGCCGGGCCGGCCACGTCCGACACGGGCAGTTCCGGCGTCTGTGATCCCCAGCGCTTCACGCAATGGCACGCTCAACGTGCCCGGCGGCTTCGGCTGGCTCAAGTTCGGCTGCAGCGGCTACGGCCTGGGTCAGGACGCGCCGGCGAACGCGGGCGGATGCTCCAACAGCAAGCCCTTCCTGCAGACCGAGATCGGCCCGCCTGGCGAACTCGTTCGGGTGCTGCACCGAGGTGGGGCTGCCAGGCAGCAGCGACTTCATCGGCAGCCTGCCCGGCAACAAGGCATCCGCAGACTGCAGCTACTACATCAACCGCGAGAGCGTCCTGACCGTCCCAGTGTGGGACTACGCCGCCGGCAACGGGTCCAACGCCTACTACCACATCGTGGGCTACACGGGCTTCCAGATCACCGCCTGCAACGGCGGCAAGGACCTCGAGGGGGTCTGGCGGGTCCCGTTCTTCGTGGGCCCGACCACCACGACGCCGGGGTTCGCGGGTCAGGCCCTGGCGGTCCAGCTGATCAAGTAGCGCCCGGCGGGCCCGTGGGTGCTGCCGCGGCGACTGCTGCCGCGGTCACACCTCGTCGGGCGCCTCGGCGGGGAGCGACACGACGAACGCGGCGCCACGCCCGGGCTCGGCCGGCGCCAGCTCCAGCTCGCCGCCCACGGCGCGGCACAGCTCGCGCGAGACGTACAGGCCCAGGCCGCTGCCCTCGCCGGTGGGCCGAGCCGCGCCGCGCTCGAAGCGGTGGAACAGCCGCTCTCGGTCCCCTTCGTCCACGCCCGGGCCATGGTCGGAGATGGTGATCGTGAGCTCGCCGGCGGGCGGGTTGGCCACCACGGACGCCTCCACGGCGGTCCGGCCGCCGTACGCGACGGCGTTGTCGAGCAGGGCCCACAACACCTGGTCGAGTTGATCGGGGTCCGCAAGGGCAAGCCAGCCGGCCGCTCGGTCCTCCAGTGTGAACGGGACGCCGGTTGCGCCGAGCGCCTCCCATGTGCGCCGGACCCTCGGCACGGGCGCGAACACCTCCAAGCGCGGCCGCAGGGCGCCGGATTCGATCCGACTCACGGTCAGGAGCTGGCGGACCATGCGCGACAGGCGGTCCGCCTGCTCGGTGATGATCCCGAGGCGTCGGTCGGAGGCCTCGGACTCGAGCTGCTGCGCGTAGCCGCGGATGCTCGCGAGGGGCGTCTGGAGGTTGTGCGACACGCCCCGCAGGAAGTCGTCCTTGGCGGCGTCAAGCTCCACGAGCTGGCGGTTCTGCCGCTCGACGCGCGCGTACAGCTCGGCATTGCGGACGGCGGCGGCGATCTCGACCGCGAACAGCTCGAACAGGTCCTGGTCCGCGCGCTCCCATGGCCGAGTGGCGGGAAGGTGCCCGATGGCGATCCCCTGCGCCTCGCCGTTGGCGATGAGCGCAGCGCGCACGGGGATGGGCTCGCCGGGGACCGGGGGCTCGTACGGGATCTCGCGCGGGTCGATCAGCAGGATCTCGCAGTCGATCATCCCGAACACCCCGCGAGCAGCGTCGGCGGCGCGGGCGGCCAGCTGGTCGGGGGCCTCGCCGAGGGTCGTGGACTCCAGGATGTCGAGGACGCGGCGCAGCTCACGGCCGCGACGCGCCAGGTCGCGGGCGAGGCGGCCGTGGCTCTCGGCGAGACGGCTCAGCTCGTCGTCGCCGGGCAGCTCGGGGCTGGCGGGCTCCTCGCCGGCCGCGGCGCGCTCGACGGAGTTCGCGATTGCGCGCAGAGGGGACGAGAGCTCGCCGGCCAGGAGGAGCGCCAGCAGCAGCGCGAAGGCGATGGACACCGCGACGGCGAGCAGCAGCACCCGGGCCATGGTGGCGCCGGGGTCGGTCGTGCCCACGAACAGCAGCGTGACCGTCCCGAATCCGAGCACCGGTAGCACGGCGGCGATCACGAGGGCCAGGGTCAGCCGGCTGCGGTACGAGAGGCGCCCGGCCCGGTACGGCGGCGGCGAGGTGTCGGAGCGCCTCGGGAAGTTCACTCGCGGCCCGCGCGGTTCACGTGCGCTCCGGGTCGGCGGCGCCCACGAGTCGATATCCGATGCCCCGGACGGTGAGGAGGTGCGCGGGCTTGTTGGGGTCGAGCTCGACCTTCTGGCGCAGCCGGCGCATGGTCACCCAGACGTAGCTCGGATCGGCGTCCTCGGTGTCGGCCCAGCCGCGCGCGAGGAGGGTCTCAGTGGTGACGGTCTGGCCGAGGTTGGCGGCGAGCGCATAGAGCAGGCGCGATTCGGTGGGCGTGAGCTGGACGGCGCTGCCGCCGACGATGGCCTCGCGGCGGTGGAGCTCGAGCGCGAGGTTGGGGCCGAGCACCAGCCGCTGGCGGGGGACACGGTCGCCGACCCGCCGCAGCACGCGCGTGATCCGCGCCCGGAGCTCCGGGTAGTGGTAGGGCTTGGTGACGTAGTCCTCGGCCACCTCGTCGAGGAGGTCCGCCTTGGAGTCGGCGGTGTCGATGGCCGAGAGGACGATGATGGGGAGGTCGGCGCGGGCCTTGACCTCGCGAGCCAGCGTCAGGCCGTCCATGCGCGGCATGAGCATGTCGATGATCAGCAGGTCCGGCCAGGATGCCCCCAGCCGTCTGAGGGCTTCCTCACCGTCGCGCGCGGTCCAGACGTCGTAGCCGTCCGAGCGCAGCTGCTCGGCGAGGATGACGAGCAGGTTCGGATCGTCGTCCACGATGAGGATCCGCGGCGCTGCGCCGATCGGTCCGGGTCCGTGCACCATGCGCGGAGGATAGCGGGGCGCGAGGGCGCCGAAATGGGCCGTTCGTTCGGGTGGGTCGGCGACGCGTCCCGCTTCTGCGCGCCCGGCGTGCACCCACAGGCCCTACCGGCGCTTCCCCCGCCCGGCGGGCCGCTCCATGCCGCAGATCGCGGGTTGCGCCGCCGCCCGGGCGCGCGTTCCGGCCGGCCCGGCGGTCCGCCCGCCGATAGAGCCGCTCCGTGCGCGGCGCGGCCCGGGGCCGGAGGCGCGGCCCGGGGCCGGAGGCGCGGCCCGGGGCCCGAGGCGCGGCCTGGTGCGGGGCCCGAGGCAGGGCCAGACCGCCCGCCCGCAGCGCCGGATCGCGGCGGCGACCCGGCCGATACACTCACGATCCCATGTCCGAGCTCCCCGTCCGACCCTACGATCGCCGCAAGGCCACCTTCGAGCCGTGGGACCCGCGGACCACCGGCGTCGCGCGTGAGCTGGCCCGGTTGATCGACTCAGCGCGGCCGGGCACCACCGCCCACCACGTGGGCTCCAGCTCCGTGCCGGGGTTGGCGGGCAAGAACTACGTGGACCTGGGCGTCGAGGCCGCGCCCGAGGAAATCCCGCTCATCGTCGAGGCGGCGATCTCCCTCGGGTTCCAGCGCCAGACAGGCCCCGGCGCGTTCCCGCCGGCGCGCCCGCTGCTCCTGGGCACGGTTGCCCACGACGGGACAATGTTCAACGTTCACCTCCACGTGATGCCCACTGGCCGCCAGGAGCTGGCCGAGCAGCTGGGCTTCCGCGACGCGCTCCGGGCGGACGCGATGCTGCGCGACGCCTACGCGGCCGAGAAGCAGCGGATCGTCGCCGAGGCCGATGCCGACCCGCACGGCACGAAGCCCGCCTACACGTTCCAGAAGGCCGGCTTCGTGGAGGCATCGCTCTACCGTCTGGGCATCCGCCGACCGCCCGCGGACCTGGGCGCGCCGCTTGCTCCGGGCGCCACGATCGGCTTCCTGGGCGGCGGGCAGCTCGGCCGGATGATGGCGTTCTCGGCCCGCGCGATGGGCTATCGCGTCGTCGCGCTCGACCCGGACCCCGACTGCCCGATGGCTGCGGTCGCGGACGAGATCGTCGTGGGCCGGTACGACGACGTGGACGCGGCGCGACGATTGGGCGCGATGTCGGACGTGGTGACCTACGAGCTCGAGCACGTGGGGCTCGACGCGGCGCGGGCGGCGGCCGAGGGAGCCCCGCTCCGGCCGGGCCTCGCAGCCCTCGCGGCCACGCAGGACCGCCTGGCCGAGCGCCGCTTCCTGCGCGACATCGGCGAGCAGACCGCTCCCTGGCGCGAGGTCCGCGGTGTGGCGGAGGCCCGGGACGCCGCGCGCGAGCTCGGCCTGCCGATGCGCCTCAAGCTCCCCGTTGGCGGGTACGACGGCCGGAGCCAGGTGCGGGTTGCCGACGAGGCCGGGATCGAGGCCGCGGTGGGCTCGCTGGGCGGGCTCGACGGTCGGCCGCTCCTGGCAGAGGCCGAGATCGACTTCGAGGCTGAGGTGTCCGTGGTGGTCGCGCGCGGGCGCGCCGGCCGCACCATCAGCTACCCGATCTCGCGCAACGTGCACGACGCGGGCGTGCTGGCCGAGAGCGTCGCGCCGGCGCCGCTCAAGGACCTCGACCCCGCCGCGGCCGAGCGGATCACCTACGCAGCGCGCGAAGTCGGCGACTGGGTGGCGCGGCGGCTCGACCTGATCGGCGTGATGACGGTTGAGCTGTTCCTCGACCGGACGGGGCTGCTGATCGTCAACGAGCTCGCGCCGAGGGTCCACAACAGCGGCCACTGGACCATCGAGGGCGCGGCCACGTCGCAGTTCGAGCAGCACCTGCGGGCGATCCTGGGGCTGCCGCTCGGCTCGGTTGGGCCGCACGGCGCCGCGGCGATGGTCAACCTCCTCGGAACGGGTCCGGACCGGCCGGCGCGGCTCGCGGGTGTGGCCACGGCCCTCGCCGACCCGGGCGTTCATGTGCACGTCTACGGCAAGCGGCGGGTGTTCGAGCGGCGCAAGATGGGGCACCTGACGGTGGTTGACGACGATGCCGACGCGGCGCTGGAGCGGGCGCGACGGGCGCGGGCGGCGTTGAGCTGGGAGGACTGACGGGGTGGGCGAGGGGCCGAGGGTCGGGATCGTCGGCGGGAGCCGCTCGGACTTCCCCGTGCTCGAGAAGGCGGTTGCCGTGCTCGACGAGCTGGGCGTGCCGTGCGAGCTGCGCGTGGTGTCGGCCCATCGGACGCCGGACCAGCTGTTCCGCTACGCGGAGACGGCCGAGGCGCGCGGCATCCGCGTGATCATCGCGGGCGCGGGCGGCGCGGCGCACCTGCCGGGGATGCTCGCGGCGAAGACGCAGCTCCCCGTCATCGGCGTGCCGATCCCCACCCAGCACCTCGGCGGGCTCGACTCGCTGCTCTCGATCGTCCAGATGCCGCGCGGGATCCCTGTCGCCACCGTGGCCATCGGCAACGCGGACAACGCGGCGCTGCTCGCGGCGTCGATTCTGGCGCTCTCGGACCCCGCCCTGGCGGATCGGCTCCGCGCCCGGCGTGCTGCGCAGACGCAGTCCGTGCTCGACGATCCGTCCAACGAGGCGCCGCTCGGCGGCTGACCCCGGCGGGGACCGATAGACTCGACGTGATGGACGACGAGCGCTGGCAGTCCGGCATGCCCGTCCTGGACCGCCAGCCGGTCCGGGAGCCCCCCGCGCTGCCGCCCTCGCTCGCGGGCCAGCGCCCGAGGAGCGTGCCCGAGACCGCGCCGACGCCGCTCCAGAAGCACTTCGTCCTGCTGTCCGCCCCGGCGCTCGTGCTGGGCGCGATCGCGATCACCGCGCTTGAGGTGGGCGCCGGCTTCGAGAGCCTGCTCGTTCGGCTCTGCGTCATCCTCGCCGCGCCGCTGCTCCTCGCGACCACGCTCGACGCGACCGTCCGGATCTGGCGCTCGGCGTGGGCCTGGATGCCGGTTGACCGGACTCGGGGCCTGTTCCGCCTGGCGTGGCTGGTCGTCGCGATCGTGTTCCTCGCCCTGATCGTCCTCGCCGTGGCGCTGGTGCTGGGGGTGATCGGGTGAGCGAGCGGCAGCTGGGCGAGAAGGACTTGGCGCTGCTGGCTTCGGTCGGCCGGGGCCCTGACGCGCGCTCAACGGACGTTGCGTCCGGCGGCGGAGCGCCTCTCTGGCTCGAGCCCATGATCCGCTTCTGCTCTCGGTGCGGCACGAAGCTCGAGCGCTCGATCCCGCCCGGCGAGGACCGCGAGCGGATGCATTGCCCGGCCTGCGGGTTCATCGCGTACATCAACCCGCGCCTCGTCGTGACCACGCTGCCCGTGACCGACGCGGGAGAGCTCATCCTGATCCGGCGCGGGATCGAGCCCGCGCTGGGCTCGTGGGCCCAGCCCGGCGGGTTCCTGGAGGTGGACGAGACCGTCGGCGAGGCGGCCGTGCGCGAGACGCTCGAGGAGACGGGGTTGCTGGTGCAGCCGGGCCTGCTGATCGGGATCTACTCGCGGCTCGAGGCCGTGGTGGTCACGCTCGTCTTCGAGGCCCAGATCCTCGGTGGGCAGGCCCATCCATGCGCCGAATCGCTCGAGGTTCGGCCATTCGCCCCGGCGGACATTCCGTGGCCGGAGATCGCGTTCAAGTCGAGCTACTGGGGGATCAGGGACTGGCTCAACCTCCGGCACCCCGAGGTCGAGGTGCCCCAGGTGTTCCCGGGCCGCATCGGAGTCTGAACGCGGCGAGGCGCGGTCGCGAAGCCGCCCTGTGCCTCAGCTGATGTCGACGAAGACGTTCTTGACCTCGGTGTAGAGCTCGAGCGCCTCCATCCCGAGCTCGCGGCCGATGCCCGACTGCTTGTAGCCGCCGAACGGCGCCTCGACGTGCACGCTGTTGTTGCAGTTGACCGAGATCACGCCCGACCGCAGCGCCTTCGCCGAGCGCAGCGCCTTCGCCATGTCGCGGCTCCAGATCGAGCCCGACAGGCCGTACGGCGACGCGTTGGCCAGCCGGAGCGCCTCCTCCTCGGTGTCGAACGGGATCACGCCCACCACCGGGCCGAAGATCTCCTCGCGCGAGATCCGCATGTCCGGTGTCATGTGGTCGAACACGGCGGGCATGAGGTACGCGCCCTCGGCCAGCGCGGGGTCGCTCGGGCGGACGCCGCCGGTCACGAGCGCTGCGCCCTCGTCGCGGCCCGACGCCACGTACTCCTCGACCTTCGCGCGCTGCTTGAACGACACGAGCGGGCCCACCTCGGTGGCGGGATCGGACGGATCGCCCACCTTGACCGCCTGTGTCGCCTTCGCGAACAGCTCGACCACCTGCTCGTGGACCGAGCGCTCGACGAGGATCCGGCTCCGAGCGCAGCAGTCCTGGCCGCAGTTGTCGAAGACGGCATACGGCGAGGTCGAGGCGAACTTCTCGAGGTCGGCGTCGGCGAACACGATGTTGGGGCTCTTGCCGCCGAGCTCGAGGCTGACCTTCTTGATGGTCCCGGCCGCCGTTCGCATGATCTCCTGGCCCGTGGTCGTCTCGCCGGTGAAGGCGATCTTGCCCACGCCCCCGTGCGCCGCCAGCCCGGCGCCCACGACCGGGCCGGGGCCGGTGATCACGTTGAGCACGCCCGCGGGCAGTCCCGCCTCGAGCGCCAGCTCGCCCAGCCGAAGCGCGGTCAGCGGCGAGTACGAGGCCGGCTTGAGGATCGCGGTGTTGCCGGCGGCAAGGGCAGGCCCCACCTTCCATGCGGCCATCATGATCGGGAAGTTCCAGGGCACGATCAGCCCCACCACGCCGATGGGCTCGCGGAGCGTGAAATCGAAGCCGGGGCGGCTCACCGGGATGGTTGCGCCGTGGATCTTGGTGGTGGCGCCGGCATAGAACTCGAGGACCTTGGCAACTTGCGCCACCTCCCAGCGGGCGCCGCTGATCGGCTTGCCGATCTGACGCGACTCGAGCTGGGAGAGCTCCTCCTCGTGGTCCCGGACCACCTGGGCGAAGCGGAGCATCAGTCGGCCGCGGTCGGACGCGGCCATGCGGGTCCACTCGCCGTCGAAGGCCCGCTGCGCCGCGGCCACCGCCCGGTCCACGTCCCGCGCACTGCCCGACGGGACCACCCCAACCACCGCTCCGCGGTGCGGCTCGACCACCTCGAAGGTCTGGCCGTCCGTCGCGGCGACGAGCTCGCCGCCGATCACCATCCGGTACTCGGTCATGGGTTCGTGGTCTCCTCGGGTGCTCGGGGCGCCACCGGCCGCGGGGCGGGGGTTCGGGCGCAATGGTGCAGGGCCGGGATTCTATGCCGGGCGCCCGACCGGTCGCGGACTGTTCCTGACCGACGAAACCCCGCCGGACTGCCGACCGGCCCCTCGCGTGCCGCCACCGCAGGACTAGCATCGGCGCCATGGCGATCAGCGAGGGGCCAGTCTCGAGGCTCGAGCGCGGACTGCGCGCCTTCTCCCAGCCCGTCCGGGGCCGGCACCTGGGCGTGTGGCTCGGCGTCGTGGCGGCGGTCACGGCGGTCGGGACGCTCGGCTACGTGGCGTTCTTCGGCTGGCCGCTCACCGACAGCCTGTTCATGGTCGTGATCACGCTCACGACGGTGGGCTATCGCGAGGTCCACGATCTGACCACGTTCCCAGAGCAGGTCTGGACGATGCTCCTCGCCGTGGCCGGCGTGGCGATCATCTTCGGCACGATCGGGATCGTGGCCGAGACCATCATCAGCGAGGCCGCGAGCGGCCGTCGGGAGGTCAGGCGGATGCGCGAAGCGGTGGCCGGCCTGCGGGGCCACTTCATCGTCTGCGGCTACGGCCGCGTCGGGTCCACGGTGGCCCGCGAGCTGGAGCACACGGGAGCGCGGCTCGTCGTGATCGACATCATGAGCGAGTCGGTCGAGCGGGCGCAGAAGGCCGGCAACCTCGTGGTCGAGGGCGACGCCACCGACGACGCGACCCTGCGCGCCGCAGGCGTGGAGCGGGCGCGCGGCCTGGTCACCTGCATCGACTCCGACGCGAACAACGTCTACGTCACGCTCTCGGCGCGGTCAATCAACCCCGAGCTGTTCATCGTGGCCCGCGCCAACACGCAGGGCGCCGAGGCCAAGCTGCTCCAGGCCGGCGCGAACCGCGTCGTATCGCCGTACACGAATGCCGGGCGCCGGATTGCAGAGCTGGCGGTGCGGCCGCACGTCGCGGACTACATCGACGCCGCGCTCTCGCATGGCAACCTGACCTTCTCGCTGGAGGACATCGAGGTGAACGCCGACAGCCCGCTGATCGGGGTGACGGTGGCCGCGCTCCGCGAGCAGGGCGTGGTGGTTCTGGCGATCCTCCGGGGCGACGGCGACTTCGAGCCGAACCCGCCCGAGGACCGCTCGCTGACCGATGGCGAGCGCGTGATCGCATCGGGGTCGAGCGAGGCGCTCGCGCGGATCGAGGCGCACAGCTAGGAGCGAGGGCTGCTCGCTCCTGCCCGGCCCCCTCGCCGGGCTGTCCAGCCACGCGGCTGCTTTGTTGCGGGCTGGTTGCCGGGTGCCGCATGACATGCAAACGGCCTGCCGAAGCACTTTCCGATGTAAATGGCTTGGAACAGCATGGTTCCGAAGGTTTCTTCGGGAGATTCGTCATGCGCACACTTGGACGACGCGGCATCGCACGGTTCGGGCGGCGCGTCGTCGTGGTCGCGCTCCTCGACCTGGCGTTCGTGGTCTTGCTGGTCGCTCATGTCGCGGGCGGGATCGCCACGGGAGCCAGCCCCAGCGCCTTCGCCCAATCGGACCCCGTGCTGCTTCTGGGCCACAAGCTGGGCGACGTGTCGTGCCCCACCGCGCCGCTTGCCGTGGGCCAGGGCACGATGATCGTGTGCCCGCACTGGACCGCAGTCGTGCCGGTCGACGGCAATGTTGAGGTGGTCTCGGTCTACGGCCCCGGCAACTCCGTGGTTGACGAGTACGCGGGCCCGCTGCCGCAGGGCCTCAAATGGGGCGACCCGATCAGCGAGGCGTGGACGGCGCTCGGCAAGCCCAACCGCATCACGAGCGTCTACGGGACGCCCACCCTCGTGTACTTCTTCGACGGCAAGCCCTACGGCTCGCTCGAGCTCCGGTTCGACGGTGACGAGCGCCTGATCCGCGTGAACGCCTCCCTCGTGCACTGAGCCTCGGCAGGGCGACCGCGCGGGGACGCGAGCCGCCCGGCCGATGGGGGCCCGCTGCGTCCACCCGTTGCCCCCTGCGACGACCTGTCGCTCCGCGCGTCCGATGGCGCGTCTCGCGATCGCTGGCGCTCCCCGCGATCCCGTTTCTGCCAGCCAATCAAAGCACGGGTACAAGTCGCGGGCTCGAGAACGGTCGGGACCGCTCGAGGCCTCGAATCTGCGACAGCGTCGAGCCTGGCGCCTGTTTGTCAACGGGGATCGGCGTCGGCGGGGCCGTTTCCGCCGCCTCGGACCCGCGAGCGCTGCTCAGCAGCCGTGCTCTGCATCGGTGGCGAAAACGCGGCGCTTGCTCACCGTTGACTCCGCGGGGCAGTCTGTGGTGGGCCGCGTCTCTCGCTCGTGGCGGCGGGCCGCTTTCCTTGCGCCCGTGCGGGTTGACGCTCAGCGCCGTCGCATGGCGTCGGTGGCGCCGCGAAGGACGCGCTATTCGGCCATGTGCTCCCGCTCGTCGGCCGCCATGGCGGCGCCCACGATTCCCGCGTCATTGAGGAGCCTGGCCGGGATGACCTCTGCGCGCACGGTGAGCCGCGGGATGAAGCGCTCGGACCGCTTCGACACGCCGCCGCCGATGATGAACAGCTGCGGCCAGAACAGCTTCTCGATGGCGAGCAGGTGCTCGTCGAGGTCCGACGCCCACGCCTTCCACGAGATCCCGCGCCGGATGCGCGCTGCGGCGGCTGACCGCCGCTCGGCGTCGCGGCCGCGGATCTCCATGTGGCCCAGCTCGAGGTTCGGCACCAGCGTCCCGTTGTAGAACAGCGCTGAACCCGTGCCGGTCCCGAGCGTGATGAGGAACACCGTCCCGCGACGCCCGACGCCCGCGCCGAACCGCATCTCCGCGACGCCCGCGGCGTCGGCGTCGTTGATCAGGTGGACGGGGCGGTGGAGGACGCGCTCCATGGCCGCGTCGGCATCGAAGTCGAGCCACCCGGGATCGACATTGGCGGCCGTCCGGGTGACGCCGCTGGTGATGACACCGGGGAAGCCGACGCCCACGGCAGTGTCGGGCGCCAACTCGACTTCCTTGCCGATCCGCTTCACGAGGCGTGCCACGGACGCGATGACCGCCGCCGGTGCGGACGGTTGCGGGGTGGGCACGCGGTGGCGCTGCGAGAGCATCGCGCCCGTGTCGAGGTCAACGGCCGCGGCCTTGATGCCGCTGCCGCCGATGTCGACGCCGATGGCCACACGTCGACCAGCGACGGAGATCGCGGGACCCTCGTGCACGGGCGCCTTGTCGTCGGTCAGGTCGTCCGCTTCCTCCGGCTCGTCGGGCTCGTCGTCGAGCATCTCCTCGGCCTGCTCGGCCACGATGGCCGTCTCAGACTCGTCGGGCTGGAAGGGCACGGCGGGCTTGTCGACCCCGGACACACCGGCCGCCTGCGCCTCGCTCGGCTCGGACGGACCGCCCGAGGTGTCCCTGGCGGACGCCTCGGCCTCATCGGGCTTGGCCTGCTCGGGCGTCTCGCTGTCCATCGGGCGTACTCCGCTCTGGCGGCGCGGGCTGGGGCCCGGATCCGTCCGGACCCACCACGCGCGATCTAGAAGTAGTTGACGGTGATGCCCCCGTCGATGACGAAGTTTGCGCCGTTCGTCCAGCGCGACTCGTCCGAGGCAAGGTAGATGCCCACATTGACGATCTCCTCGGGCTTGCCGAAGCGACCGCTGGGGTTGCGGTTGAGGCGAAGGGCCTTGGCGGCCTCGTCCTTGAGCAGCCAGTCCATGAGCAGCGGCGTCTCGATGGGGCCGGGGCTGATGGCGTTGGTCCGGACGCCGCGGCCGGCGAACTGGACCGCGAGCGACCGGGTGAGCGCGAGCACCGCGCCCTTCGAGGCGGTGTAGGCGTCCTGCGGCACGGAGCAGCCCAGGATGGCCACGAACGACGCGATGTTGATGATGGACCCACTGCCCTGCTCGAGCATCGGCGGGATCGCGTACTTGCAGCCGAGGAAGACGCCGCGGACGTTGACCGCCATGACCTTGTCCCACGTGTCGACGTCGGTGTCGATCACCGAGTGGTCGGCCTCGGGCATGATCCCGGCGTTGTTGTAGAGGACGTCCACGCGGCCGAACGTCGCCACGGCGTGCTGGACCATGCCGCGCGCGTCGTCCTCCCTGGAGACGTCGGCGCGAACGAACGTGGCCTCGCCACCTGCCGCCTTGACCGCCGCCACGGCCGCCTCGCCTGCAGCCTCCGAGACATCCGAGACGACGACCCGCGCGCCCTCCCTGGCGAACAGCTCGGCGGCCGTCCTGCCCATGCCGCTGCCGCCGCCGGTGATGATCGTGACCTTGCCGTCGAGTCGCATCGTGGCTCCGCTCTCGGTGCTCGGGGTGAGTCTGCACAGACTAGCCAACTGACCGCTTCGACGGGGCGGCGAATCGGCCCGCGGAATGCGGCGTTGCGCGCGGTGGTGCCCGGGGCGGGCCGCGGGCGGGTCCCACCGCCCGGCGTACCTTCGGGTGAGGGCCGTGGGGGCGGTGCGGGCGTACAACACTCCAGAGCCCAACGCGGGCCAGAGCCCAACGTGGGGATCGTCGCACTGAGGCTGAGCGCGAGCACCGTGGGGACTTCCATGACGTCCCGATCCGACCCCGCCACGCGAACCGCACGCACGGTCCGCCGCAGCGTGGTGCGCTGGTTCATCGGGTTGACCGCTCCCTGGGTGGTGCTGACCGCGGCGTACGCCCGGAGCCTCGGCAAGGGTGCCGAGACCGAGCTCGTCCTCGGTGGGATCGGCTGCGCGCTGGTGGTGGCGTTCGGGACCCTGGGGCTGTCGAAGATCCTCGGGCTCATCGAGCAGCTCGACCAGGAGCGCCACGGTCTGCGCCAGGCCTATGACCAGGCGCGGCTGGACGCCATGCGGGATGGCCTGACCGGCATGGGCAACCACCGGGCATTCCAGGAGGAGGTCACGGCATTCGTGACCGAGGCGCGCAACGCCAACCGGCCCTTCGCGCTGCTCTACCTCGACGTGGACGATCTCAAGAAGACCAACGACCAGCACGGGCACGCGGCCGGCGACGAGCTGCTCCGGACGGCCGCGCGGATCATCACCTCCAACATGCGGCGGGCGGACCGCGGCTTCCGTGTGGGCGGGGACGAGTTCGCGGTCCTCCTGGCGGACTGCACCGCCGAGAATGCGATGGTCGCCGCCCGCCGGATCCTCGCCGCCGCGCTCGACGGCCCCGCGGGCACCTCCGCCGTGGGGCCCTTCTCCGTGACCGTGGGCGTGTCGTCGTTCCCGTCGCCGGCCGCCGACCGCCAGATGCTCCTCCACCAGGCCGACGCGGCCATGTACTGGGGCAAGCGCCACGGCCGGACGGACGTCCAGATGTACGACCCGGCGCGCCACGGCATCGCCGAGGACCCCCGCTCGCACGACGAGCTGGCGGCGGCCGTTGCACGGGTCGCCTCCGGTCGGCTCCTGACGCCGGTCTACCAGCCGGTGTACGACCTCCGCACCGGCGAGGTGGCGGGATACGAGGGGCTGGTGCGCCCGAAGCCGGAATCGGGCTTCGCGAACCCGAGCCAGCTCTTCATCGCGGCGGAGTCGACGGGTCGGACGGTGGAGCTCGACTTCGCCAGCCTCGGGACGGTGCTCGGGGGCGCCAGGGGACTGCCCGAGCCGCTCTACCTGTCGGTGAACCTGTCACCGCGCTCGCTGGAGACCGAGGCGTTCAGCCCGTTCGAGCTGCTGGCGCTGGCGCGTCAGCACGGCATCGACCCGACGCGCCTGGTCGTGGAGCTCACGGAGCGCGAGGCCATCGAGGACTGGGCCCGGGTCAAGGCGGCGCTCAGCGCGCTGCGTCGCCACGGCGTGCGGACGGCGGCCGACGACGTCGGCGCCGGCAATGCCGGTCTGCGGCTCCTGTCCGAGCTGACCTTCGACGTGATGAAGATCGACCTCTCGCTTGTCCAGGCCGGCGCGGCGCGCGAGTCGGCGGACGCGGTGCTCCACGCCCTCCGGGGCCTCGCGCGGCGGAGCGGCCAGTCGGTCATCGCCGAGGGGGTGGAGACGCCGGGCCAGCTCCAGGAGGTGATGGCGCTCGGCTTCGAGAGCGCGCAGGGCTACCTGCTGCGCAGCCCGGCGCCGGGCCTCGATGCCCCGGCGCTGGACCTGCCGCTGCTGGCCGGGCTGCGGGGAGCGCCGGTCGCGGCGTGAGGCTGCACGACGGACGTCTCGGCCCTGCGCATTGACGGCGCGGGCGGCAGCCGTCAGCATCCGTCCCCACGGTGAGCCGTCCCGTCTCCAAGGGGATCCCTCGATGCGTCCCGATCTCGCGCCGCGGCTGGTGCCGCTGGCCATCGCCGTCCTCGTCGTGAGCCTGGCTGCCTGCTCAGCGGCGCTCCCATCGAGCGGCGTGGGCACCACCTTCGCTCCGAGCGGCGGTGCGAGTCAGGCGGCACTCGCCAGCGCCGCGCCCTCCGCGGTCCCGTCCCCTTCGAGCCAGGCCCAGGGCTCGTCCGCGGCGACCGCTTCCGGGGCGCCCGCCACCCCGCCGGCGGCCACGCCGAAGCCCACGCCCAAGCCCACGCCCAAGCCGACGCCCCGGCCAACGCCCAAGCCGACTTCCGCCCCGACCGGCTACCAGTGCGCCAACCTCCTGCACAACACCGAGGTGCGCGCCGCGACCGGCCTGTCGGACGCGACCCTGCTCCACAACGCCAACGGAACGCCGCAGGCGACGGGCCAGACCTACTGCCCGTACGTCGCGCAGTCGGGTCAGGTCACGGTCGCGGCCGCGGTCTGGACGGGGGCGTCGTATGCGGACTTCCTCGCCCTGTGGAACAGCGTGGCCACGTACAGCCAGCAGGAGCCGGGGATCGGCAGCCAGGCGATCATCGACGCCGGCGACGGCGTCGGCCTCGCCATCGTGGGCAAGGTCGGCGTGTCGATCGAGATCAAGGGGCCCAGCGGGGTGCCCCCGGGCGTGGACGCGCTGACCGCGTGCCAGACCCTGCTCAAGCTCCTCGCCCAGCGCGTGTAGCCGCGGCCCGGAACGGGGCAGCCGGGCGGTTCTCCGCGGTCAGCCCGGTCGCAGAACGACGGTGCCCGTCGGCGTCAGCCCCGCTCGAGGTACCGCTCGCGGTCCCAGTTGTGGACCACCGCGTCGTACTGCATCTGCTCGACCTTCGCCGCGTTGAGGTAGTGGTCCACCACATCGTCGCCGAAGATCTCGCGCGCGGCCTCGGAGCGCTCCAGCTCGCCGATCGCCTCCCACAGGGCGCGCGGCATCCGCGGGTGCCCCTGGGCGACGTAGCCGTTGCCCTTGAACTCGGGCTCCAGCTCCAGGCCGTGCTCAATGCCGTAGATGCCGGCGCCGATCATCGCGGCGTACGTGAGGTACGCGTTCATGTCGCCGCCCGGGAAGCGGTTCTCCACGTGCAGGCCGCCGCCGTGGCCCACGAGCCGGAAGCCCGTGGTCCGGTTGTCGCGGCCCCAGACCACGTTCACCGGCGCCCACGAGAGCGCGGCATAGCGCTTGTACGAGTTGACGAACGGGGCGATGAACGGCGCGAACTCGCGGGAGAGCTTCATCATCCCGGCCATGAACTGCGAGCCCAGCGTCGAGATGCCGTACGGGCCGGCGGCCTCGCCGTGCGCCGCGCCGAACAGGGGGCGGTCGTCGTCGAGCCCCCAGATGCTCATGTGCAGGTGGCCCGAGCTGCCGGTCCAGCGGTGGTCGGGCTTGGCCATGAACGTGATGCCCCAGCCGTTGAGGTAGGCGATCTCCTTCGCGCCGTGCTTGAAGATCACGGTGCGGTCGGCCGATTCGAGCACGTGGTCGTAGCGGATGTTGACCTCGTGCTGGCCGTTCGCCGCCTCGCCCTTGCTGAACTCGATGGGGATGCGCGCCTCGGTCATCTGGTTGCGCAGCAGCCGGTGGAGCGGCTCGGCCTTGGTGGCCTGGAGCAGCTGGTAGTCCTCGTTGTAGTAGCCGAAGGGCTTGGGCACCGGCCAGCCCCGCTCGGCGAGGCTCTCCCAGCTGTCCTTGAGGACGTAGTACTCGAGCTCCGAGCCCGCCTTGACCGCGATGCCGAGCTTGGTGGCCTTCTCGATCTGGCGCTTGAGGATCGTCCGCGGGCTGACCGGGATCTCCTCGCCGGTCTCCTCGTCCATCGCGTCCGCCAGGACCAGCGCCGTCCGCTCCAGCCAGGGCAGGACGCGCAGGGTGTCCCAGACAGGGTCGGCGATCCAGTCGCCGTAGCCGGTCTCCCAGTTCATGAGCGCGAAGCCGTCGGGCGTGTTCATCTCCATGTCGGTGCCCAGCAGGTACGTGCAGAAGTGGGCGCCGTGGTCGATGACCCCGTTGAGGAACGCCTGGGCCTGGACGCGCTTGCCGACGAGGCGGCCCTGCATGTCCGTGATGGCGACGATCAGCGTGTCGATCTCGCCCGAGCGGACCATCCCCTCAAGCTCCTCGAGCCGCGGGTGCTTGCCGCGGGGGGCGTGGGCGGTGGTGATCTGCGCGGCGCGGGAGCGGGTCTGCTTCGGCATCGATGGCGTTCCTCTCGGCTCGTTGACGGCGGGGAGCGGGGGTTCGGTCGAGACGGCGGCTGCTACTTCGCCGTCATCCCGCCGTCGGCGACGATCACGGCCCCGGTGACGAACGAAGCCTCGTCCGACGCCAGGAACAGGGCGACGTTGGCCAGCTCGCGCGGCTCGCCGGGGCGGCCGATGGGCTGGAAGGAGTCGATGGTGGCGTAGACCTCCTTGAGGCCGCCGAGCATCTCGGCATGGGCGTAGTTGATGGGGGTGTCCACCCAGCCGGGGGCGAGGGCGTTGCAGCGGATGCCCTGCTTCGCGTAGTCAAGGGCGATGCCCTTGCTGAGCATCACGATCGCGCCCTTCGACGTGGCGTAGATGGCGAGGTACGGCTCGGCGACCAGGCCGTTGACCGACGTGGTGTTGATCAGCGAGCCGCCGCCCTGGCGGAGCATGTGCGGGATCGCGTAGCGACAGCCGTAGATGCAGCCCTTGACGTTGACGTTGAGCGTCCGGTCGATGACCTCGTCCGGGACCTCGTGGAACACGCCCGGGATGTTGACGCCCGCGTTGTTGAACGCGACGTCGAGCCGGCCCCAGCGCTCCACCGTGCCATCCGTGTAGGCCTGGACCTGCTTGGGGTCCGAGACGTCGGCGCCAACGGCGAAGGCTGCGTCGCCGATCCCCTTGGCCGTCGCCTCGGCCGCGTCGCGATTGATGTCGACGCAGGTGACCCGTGCGCCCTCCTCGGCGAAGCGGATGGCGCTCGCCCGGCCGATCCCCGAACCGGCCCCCGTGACAATCGTGACCTTGCCCGCGAGCCGGTCTCCCATCCCTGCCGTTCCTCCTGCTGCGCCCGGGCCGAACTTCCTTGCAACAAAGTTGACACCACTCTCCGAACCTGCGCTTACTGCGCGGGTCTGGAGGGCGGTCGCGCGGAGGGCGCGATCGTAGCGCTATTCATCTGGCGCAGAAGGAGGGTTTCACCGCATGGCCGCACCGCCCGCGAGCGCACCGCCCGCGAAGGCAAGGTCCCGGGACGAGGAACGTCTTCACCAGCTCGGCTACGCCCAAGAGCTGCGCCGGGGAATGAAGACGTTCTCCAACTTCGCGGTCTCGTTCACGATCATCTCGATCCTGTCAGGCTGCCTCACGCTGTTCAAGTTCGGCATGCTTGCCGGCGGGCCAGCGGTCATGACGCTGGGCTGGCTGTTTGTCGGGTTCTTCGTGATCCTGGTGGCACTGGGGATGGCCGAGGTCGCATCGAGCTACCCGACCGCCGGCGGGCTGTACTACTGGGCTGCCAAGCTCGCTGACGAGGCGGGTGCGAACGGTGCTCGCTGGAGCTGGTTCACCGGCTGGTTCAACCTGGTGGGCCAGGTGGCCGTCACTGCCGGCATCGACTTCGGCCTGGCGACGTTCACGCAGGCGTTCCTCAACTACCTGTTCGGCTACCCGCTCGACCCGATTTACCTGATCGCCGTCTACGCGGTCGTGCTCGTCATCCACGCGCTGCTGAACACCTTCGGCATCCGCCTCGTCACCCTGCTCAACGACGTGTCGGTGTGGTGGCACCTCGTGGGCGTGGCGGCGATCGTCCTTGTGACCGTCGTCCTCAACCAGCACTCGCGGACAGACGTCGGCACCGTGTTCTCGAGCTTCGTCGACCGCACGGGCAGCACGCCGGACGCCGGCTGGCCCGGGCCGATGCTGGGGGGCATTGCGCTCTACGTGATGCTGATCGGCCTGTTGAACGCGCAGTACACGCTCACCGGCTATGACGCGTCGGCGCACATGTCCGAAGAGACCCACGACGCAGAGCGGTCCGCCCCCAAGGGGATCATCTGGTCGGTGATCATCTCGGTGATCTTCGGTTTCATCCTCCTGTTGGCGATGAACATGGGGATCACCCCGGACAAGGTCTTCCAGGACAACGCGGCCCAACCCGGCACTGCCCTGATCAACGGCTACGACCATGCGTTCAACGCGCTGGTCCCACCGGCGCAGATCTGGATCGACGCTGTCGGCCAGGCCGGCGGCATGGTGATCCTGTTCCTCGTGATCGGCGCCCAGTTCTTCTGCGGGATGTCGTCGGTCACCGCGAACTCGCGGATGATCTACGCCTTCGCCCGCGACGGCGCGATCCCCGGGTCGCGGTTCTGGCACAAGATCAACAAGCGCACGCGCACGCCAACCAACTCGATCTGGCTCGCGGCGGTCGGCGCATTCATTCTCGGGGTGCCGTACCTCTGGAGCCCGGTCGCGTACTTCGCCATCACATCGATCGCGGTCATCGGCCTGTACGTGGCGTACATCGCGCCCGTGTTCCTGCGGCTGCGAGCTGGCGCCCGGTTCAAGCCCGGGCCGTGGACGCTGGGCAGGTGGAGCCGACCGATCGGCATCGTGGCCACGATCTGGGTGGTCGTGATCTGCATCCTCTTCATGCTGCCGCAGTACCTGCCGCAGACGGACAGCTCCGGCTTGGTCTGGGCCGACCTCAACTTCACCCCGGTGGTCTTCGTCGTCGTGCTCGGCGGCGCTGCCCTCTGGTGGTACGCCTCGGCGCACAAGTGGTTCAAGGGCCCCAAGGTCCAGGGCACGGCCGACGAGCTCGCCGCCATCGAGCACGAGCTCGAATCCATCTAGCGCCGTCCATCTCGCAACGGACGAGAGCCCGGGGGCCACCGCTCCCGGGCTCTTCGATTCTTCGGCCTCCTCGGTTCAAGACCTGCCCCTGGGTTGCGAGCCCGCTGCGAAATCCCGGATGTCCGACGGGCCAGAGCTCCCCGGTATGCTCGCCCGATGGAGCACGCACCGGTCGTCCTCGATATCGCCGTGGCCCTGCTCCTCGCCGCGGCGCTCGGGTGGGTCGCGCGACGGGTCGGGCTGCCGGCGGTCATCGGCTACCTCGCCGCTGGCCTCGCGATCTCGCCGTTCACGCCGGGCTACGTGGCGGATCGCGGCCAGATCCAGCTGCTCGCCGACATCGGCGTCGTGCTGCTCCTGTTCGAGGTTGGCATCGAGGTCGACGTCGTCCGGCTGCACCGCGAGCACGGGCGGCTCCTCTGGGCCGCACCGCTGCAGCTTGCCATCACTGCCGTGGTGTCGGGCCTGGCGCTCAGCGCTGCGGGCCTGTCGCCCCTCGGCGCGGCGCTCATCGGGCTGGCCGTCGCGATGTCATCGTCGGTCGTGATCGTCAACATCACGCGCTCGCGGCGCCGGACCACCGATCCCGCGACCGAGGCGGCGATGCTCGGCTGGAGCGTGGTCCAGGACCTCGCGGGCGTCGCCGCGACGGCTGTCGTCCTCGCGGCGTTCGGTGTCGGCGGCCGATCCCCCGTGGTGGCGATCGGGGCGCTCGTCGCCTTCGCGATCCTCGCTCTCCTCGCCGCGCGAATCCTGCCCCGCGTGCTCGCCGCCCTCCGGCCGGCGCCCGACTTGTTCCTCATCGTCTCGGTTGCTGTGGGGCTCCTGCTGGCATCGCTCGGGGCTGTCGTGTTCGAGATCCCCATGGCGCTTGCCGCCTTCGTCGCGGGCCTCGTGCTCGCCGAGACGCCTGAGACCGCCGAGGCGCGCGAGCGCCTGCTGCCCTTCCGCGACCTGTTCGCGGTGCTGTTCTTCGTCGCCGTGGGGTCGCTCGTCGATCCTGTCCGTCTGCCGACGGTCCTGCCGGAGATCGCACTGCTCGTGGGGCTCGTCGTCGTGGCGAAGGTGGGGGTCGCATGGTTGCTCGCGCGCCTGTGGCGGATCGGGGGTCGGCCGGTACAGCTGGCGGTGGGGCTGGGCCAGCTGGGCGAGTTCGGCTACGTGCTGGCGGGGACGGGCCTGGCCGCCGGAGCGCTGACCGAGGACCAGTTCACCGCGGTCCTGGGCGCGATCGTGACGACCATCGCCGCATCTGCTGTCCTGGCGCGGCGTGCGGGACGCCGCCCGTCGCTGGAGAGTGGCGAGCTCGTGGACGGCGGCGAGCCCACGAACTCGTGACGAGGCGTTCGCGAGCCCGTGAACGGCAGTACGCGACTCGTGACCGGCAGTCCGCGACTCGTGACGAGGCGTTCGCGAACTCGTGAGCGGCGGTCCGCGACTCGTGAGCGGCGGTCCGCGACTCGTGACCAGGAGTTCGCAAATGTCCACCTGACGGTCCGTATTCCGCGGCTCTTCGCCATTTGTCCCGCCGGGCGAGCAGGAGACTGGGCTCCATGGCCAGGTTTGTCGCATATGTCCGTGGGGCGGTCCCTGTCCACGGCGTTACCGGAGAAGGACCGCACGGTGGTCATCTGGGACTTCGTGACCCGGCCTCGTGCACGAGGCCTCGAGGCGTCAGACAGCGGCGCGGACCGATGATCGAATACCGCCCCTCAGGCGGTCATTCGCGAGAAACAGCGGACGGCCGGCAGCGGGCCCTGGGCGCGCGACCCCGGCCGAGCCGCAGGCTCAGTACATGAACACCGTGTCGGAGGGGAACGAGAAGTCGAAGGCGCTCGGCGGGAGGACTGCGTTCGGCGCGTAGGAGGTGACCGTCGCGTCGCGACTCACGACGCCGCCCAGCGACTCCTCGAGGCGCAGGATCACACCGTCTCGGCGGTCCACAGCGATTCGGATCAGGAAGTCCGGGCGGTCGCCCACGCGCTCGATCGTCCGGGGGTGCGCGCACTCGACCACGATGGCCTCGCGACCCGCGACGTCCATCGTGCCGGTGACCTCGCAGGCGCCCGTGGACAGGACGTTCTGGCAGTAGCCGGCGGGGTGGAGGAACAGGTCCGGCAGCGATTCCGTGGGGAGCTGCGTCACCGGCTCGTACACGCGGGAGCGACCCGGCAGGCCGTCGCTGTCAAGGCCGCGGACCCGATGGCGCACGGGGCGGCGCGTCCCGACCCGGCGGCCCGCGGCGAAGGTTCGAACCGTCTCGCCGTCGCTGAGCCAGACCTCGTAGTTGTTGGCGGTGCCGTTGGCGGGCACGGACGTGAGGACCTTGGCCTGTCCCGGGTGGCGCAGCGTGATCTCGCTGACGATGAGTTCCTCGCCGCGGGCGGTCGACGCGCGCTCCTCGATCCGCATCCGGAGCGTCGTGAACCGCAGCTCGGCGTCGCGCATGAAGGTGAACAGGGCCTCCACCGTGGGCAGGTCACCGGCGAGCGCGGTGACTTCGGGGCGGCGGGCCGACGAGCCGATGGGGACGGGGAGGGCCGCAGCGCGGTCCCAGGCTGAGGCAGACATCCGCGCGATTGTAACGGCGCGGCCGCGGATGTCGACGGGCGGGTCGGTGGGCGGGATCGATGGGCCGTGGACGCGCTGCGCTTGACGGCGGGTGCGGCACGCAGTCCCATGGCGCCGTGCACCGCCGCCCCCGCGCCTCGCTCCTCGCCGCCTCCGTGCTGATGGTGGGCGTCCTCGGGGGATGCGGCCCGGCCGGCGCCGACCCGCTGGCGAGCTTCAGCGGTGCCACGCTCACCATCGACGCGCGCGACCTGACCTTCGACCCGGTCATCGTGACGATGCCGGCCGGCCAGCCGCTGCGCCTGGTCCTCAACAACCACGATGCCGGCGTCGAGCACGACCTGCACGTCTTCCGGGGCGCCACCGACTTCGGCACGTCACAGCCGGTGATCGGCCCCGGCCTGACCGCGATCGTGCTGCCCGCGATGGCCCCCGGCAGCTACCAGTTCGAGTGCACGTTCCACCCGGACATGATCGGGACCATCAAGGTCGTGGCGGGTGCCACGCCGGGGCCGACGCCCGGGGACGACAGCGCGGCGCCGAACGACAGCGTCGCGCCGGGAGACAGCCTCGCCCCCGCTGACAGCCTCTCGCCGGGTGAGACGGATTCACCGCGGCCGACGCGGACGCCATCCGCGGCGCCGCTGCCTCGAGCCACGACCCGCTAAGCCGGGACCTGCCACTCTGGACATCTCCGTGCTCGGCGGCACTCGTTCGCGCTGCGGCGGGTCTGGGCGCGTCGGGCCGTGGTCGCGGCAGGTGGGATCGCCGGTGTCATGGCGACTTCTCGAAAGGATTGAACAGCGCGGCGCCCGCCAACGGGCTTCGCGTCAACCGCGTCGCGATGCTGCTCCTCGACGGGTACGCCCTCAGGCGCGCGATCAGCCCCCGCCGGCGCCACTCCCCAGCCCGGGCTCGGTCATCTTGGCCGGGTCGAGCAGGTCGTCGAGCCGCTCCGGCGCGATCCCCCGCGCGAGCGCGAGCTCGCGGATCGTCTTCCCGGTCTTGAAGCCCTCCTTGGCCATCGCCGCCGCCGCGTCATAGCCGATCTCGGGCGCGAGCGCGGTCGCCAGCATCAGGCCCTGCTCGACCAGCTTCGGCCCGCGGTCCGTGGCCTTGAGGCCTTCGACCAGCTTGATGCGGAAGTTCCGCGCAGAGGCCGCGAGCAGCGCGATCGACTCGAGCAGCGCCTGCGTCGTCACCGGCAGCATCACGTTGAGCTCGAGGAAGGAGCCCGTCTGGCCGAACGCCACGGTGGCGTCGTTGCCGATGACGCGGGCGACCACCATGGTCAGGCTCTCGACGATGACCGGGTTCACCTTGCCCGGCATGATCGACGAGCCGGGCTGCGTCTCGGGGAGCGCCAGCTCGGCGATCCCGGCGCGCGGGCCCATGCCCATGAACCGGACGTCCGACGCGATCTTCCAGAGGCCGAGCGCGATGGCGCGCAGCCCGCCGTGGGCCGCGATCACCGCGTCGAGCGCGGCCTGGGCGTGGAAGTGGTTCGGCGACTCGCGGACGAGGAGGCCGGTCAGCTCCGAGAGGTGGCCGCAGGCCCGCGCGGCGTACTCCGGGTGGGCGTTGATCCCGGTGCCCACCGCGGTGCCGCCAAGCGGAACCACCAGCAGCTCGTCGCGGGCGGCCTGCGCGCGGCGGATTGCCTCCTCCACCTGACCGGCATACCCAGCGAATTCCTGCCCGAGGCGGATGGGCGTCGCGTCCTGGAGGTGGGTTCGGCCGGTCTTGACCACGTCCCAGAATTCGCCCGACTTCGCGGCCAGCGCGGACTGGAGCTCGATGAGGGCTGGAATGAGCTCCTCCTCGATGGCCACGGCGCCCGACAGCTGGAGCGCGGTCGGGATCGTGTCGTTCGAGGACTGGCACTTGTTGACGTCGTCGTTGGGGTGGACCTTCGCCCCGCCCAGTCGCGCCGACGCGAGGTGGCTGATCACCTCGTTCATGTTCGTGTTGGTCGAGGTGCCGGAGCCCGTCTGGTAGATGTCGATGGGGAAGTGCTCGTCCCAGCGGCCGTCGGCGACTTCGCGGGCTGCGGCCGCAATGGCAGCGCCCTTGCCGGAGTCGAGCAGCCCGAGCCCGACGTTCGTCTCGGCGGCCGCGATCTTCACCAGGGCGAGCGCGCGCAGGAACCGGCGCGGCATGCGCTGGCCCGAGATGGGGAAGTTGAGCACGGCGCGCTGGGTGGAGGCGCCGTACATCGCGTCGGCAGGGACCTCCATCTCGCCCATGGAGTCGCGCTCGATGCGGGTGGCCTTGGCCGTGGCAGTGGCGGTGGCAGTCTCGTCGCTCATGCCGGCGATGGTACGGCGTGCCGAGCAACGCGGAAACGGGCCGGATGGACCGCCTCGACGTCAGCCACCCGTTCTGGCCGGGCACGTCCGTCCCTGCCGCGTCCTGCCGGCCACTCTCAGCCGCACGCGGGCCGGCCGTGCTGGTCAGTGCGCCGCGAGTCAGGACCGACTCGGAACGCGACGGGCCACGCTTGGACATGGTCGCGAACCTCGCTTTCGCAGATGCCGCCACGCTCATCGGCCGCGGAATCGAGTCGCACCTGACTCGCGGGCGGCGGTGAGTTGGCCGCACCTGACTCAAGGGACCGCGGTGGGCCGGCGCCGCTGACTCGCCGGACCGCGTGATGCTGGTCGCTCGGGCCGGGACGGCCGCCAGCCGACGAATTCGCGTCCAAGTATTCTTCGGCGCGTGACTGTCCCCGCCATCGACTTCCGCACCGCCATCGGCCAGTTCGCCACTGGCGTGACCATCGTGACCACACTCGACGGTGATCGACCCGTGGGCATCACGGTGAACGCGTTCGCCTCGGTGAGCCTCGAGCCCGCGCTCGTCATGATCGCGCTCGACCATCGCCGGTACCTCGTGCCCGCCATTGAGGCTGGAGGCCGATATGCGGTCAACGTGCTGACCGAGGATCAGCAGTGGCTGTCGGACTGCTTCGCGGGGGCAAACGTGACCCCCAACCGCGATGCCTTCTGCGGCGCGGCGTGGCATCCCGGCCAGACGGGGCTGCCGCTGCTGAGCGGCGCCATCGCGTCAATCGAGTGCCGCGTGGCGCAGCGCATTCCGCTTGGTGACCATCTCGTGTTCGTGGGCACGGTTGAGGCCGTGACGCTCCAGGAGCCCGACGCGCCGCCGCTCCTCTACCACCGCCGCCGGTACCTGCGGATCGAGCGCGCCTCCACGGCCCTGGTCACGGGCAAGCCGGAAGGCAGGCCCGAGACCGCGAACGTCGATCCCGCCCGTCCCTATCCGGAGCCGTCGGACGCCGGCCCCGGCGCGGAGCCCGCGGACGCCGGCAGCCGCCCCGGGCGCGTGCCCGACTGACGAGAGGGCGAGGCTGGCCGACGATGCCCCAGGTCCGGGCCAACGGGCTCGACGTCGCCTACGAGGTGCTGGGCGAGGGCCCGCCCCTGGTCCTGCTCCACGGCGCGTCGTCGGGCGGTCGACTCGACTTCGGCCACCAGCTCGCGCGGTTCCGCCGGGACTTCACCTGCTACCTCCCCGACGCCCGCGGCCACGGCGGCACGCGCTGGGAGGCCGCGGACGGCTACTCGTACGCGTGGCTCGTGGACGATGCCGCTGCGTTCGCCGACGCGCTGGGGCTTGGGGCGTTCAACCTCGCCGGGTTCTCGATGGGCGGGGCGACCGCGCTCGGCGTGGCCAGCCGATGGCCCGAGCGGGTCCTCACGCTCGTCGTGATGGGGATCACGCCCGAGCGGGAGCCGCGCACCTCCGTCGCCCGCCGGCTCTTCGACCCGGACCGGATCAAGCGCACCGAGCCCGACTGGGCGGCCGTCCTCGACCGGCGTCACGACCCGGTCCAGGGCGTGGGAGGCTGGGAGCGGCTGCTGCCCGTGATCGCCGCCGCCATCTCGGAGCAGGACCTGATCGGGCCCGCCGAGCTGCGCCAGGTGGACGCGCCGACCCTCGTCATCGCGGGCGATCGCGACCCGCTCGTCCCCGTCGACCACGCCTGGGCGCTCAAGCGCCAGCTGCCCGACGCGCGGCTGCTCATCGTCCCGGACTGCCCGCACGAGGTGACGGCGCGGAGGCCCGGCATCGTGAACGAGGCGCTCGCCGGGTTCTATCGTTCGACCGAGGCGACCGCGGCAGCGCGCGCGGAGCGCTACGCCACGCATGCCGCCGCGCCGAACCCGTCGCAGCAGGAGGCACCGCGATGACCGAGGACGCCAGCAGCCGAAGCCTCGTCCAGGTGGCGTTCCCGGCCGGCGATCCACCCGTGCCCGGCGTGGCGCTCGTGACCCTCGACCAGCCCAAGGCGCTCAACGCGCTGTCGTCTGCGTTGCTGGCGGAGCTCGACGCGGCGCTCGCTGCCCTGGATGGGGACCCCGCCTGTCGGGCGATCGTGATCACGGGCGCGGGCGATCGGGCATTCGCGGCCGGCGCGGACGTGCGCGAGCTGTCGACTGAGACCGCCGCGTCGCTCCACGAGGCCGACCCCTTCTCCGTTGTGGACCGGGTGGCAACGCTGGCGACGCCCACCATCGCCGCGGTCCGGGGCTTTGCGCTGGGCGGCGGGTGCGAGCTCGCGATGGCGTGCGACATGCTGGTCGCGGGCGACGATGCCAAGTTCGGCCAGCCGGAGATCCTCATCGGGGTCATCCCTGGTGCTGGCGGGACGCAGCGGCTGGCGCGCGCGGTGGGGAAGGCCCGCGCCATGGAGCTGGTCCTGACCGGTCGGCGGATCGATGTCGCGGAGGCCGATCGGCTCGGGCTGGTGACGAAGGTGGTGCCCGCGGCCGAGACGGTGTCCGAGGCCCTGGCGCTGGCGGCCATGATCGCGTCGATGCCGCCGCTCGCGGTGCGCGCCGCGAAGGCCGCGGTGAGGGCGACTGCCGAGCTGCCCCTGGCCGCCGGGCTCCGCCACGAGCGCGACCTGTTCGAAGCGCTGTTCCTCTCGGAGGACCAGCGCGAGGGGATGGCGGCGTTCCTCGAGAAGCGCAAGGCGATCTGGACGGGGCGCTAGACGGAGCCGGCCGCTCGGCGTCCGGCGGTCCCGAGGAAGCGCCCGCACATCGGCGGATGCGGGCGACAAGCCCGGGGCCGCGGAGGCTAGGTCGCTCCCGATGCCATGGACCGTCCCAGCTCGGCCTCGAGCGCCGGCCCGCTCGACGGTAGCGTCACCTCGAAACGCGCGCCGCGCGTGGCGCGCCGGTAGGCCACGTCGCCGCCCAGCGCCCTGGCGAGTCCGCGCGCCACGGACAGTCCGACGCCCGTCCCATCCGTGCCCAGTGAGGTGCTGCCCCTCGCGAAGCGCCGGAAGATGCGCCGCTCGTCGCCGGGCGCGACGCCGGGTCCCTCGTCCTGGACGGCGAGCAGGATCGCCGGTTCGCCGTTGAGCATTTCGCCCGGCAGGACCTCCACGGTGATCGGCCCAGATGGCGCATAGCGGGCCGCGTTGTCGAGAAGGATCCACACGATCTGCTCGGTGGCCGCCTCGTCGGTGATCGCCACGGCCCCGGCCGCCTGCTCGTGGAACGTTACGCGGTCGCGCAGGCTGAGCTCGTTCGCCACGCGGCGGGCGAGCGGGGCAAGCGCCACGGGCTCGCCCTCCAGCTCGAGCGTGCCGCTGTCCATTCGGCTCAGCAGCAGCACCTGGCTGACGAGGCGCGCCAGACGCCGCTCCTCCAGCCGGATGGCCTCGGCGCGGTGGCGCACGTACTCGTCAGGGTTGCCATCGAGCAGGTCAGACGCCGCGAGCTCGATCGTGGCCAGCGGCGTTCGGAGGTTGTGCGAGACGCCGCGGAGGAACTCGCGCTGGAGGCGATTGAGCCGGTCGAGGCGCTCCGCGCGACCCGCCGCCACACCGTACTGTTCGGCCTCCGAGATGACTCCGCCTGCGAGGAGTGCCATGACCTCGAGTCCGGCCTGGTCGCCGTCGCTCCACGAGGCGGTCCCGGACAGGCCGGCCTCCAGGTGACGCCCGCCTGTGCCGAGCCCGGCCGCCGCCTCGACGACGCGCGCTTCGAGCCCTGGCACCGGGAGGGCACCTGCGGGCCCGGGCAGGCCGGCCCCCGCCATCGCGCCGCTCTCTGGCATCGGCACCACGCCTTCGGCCACAGGCGGGGCGCCCGCCTCCGCGAGCACCGACCCATCCGGCTCCACGATTCGTACCCATGCCAGCCCGAAGATGTCGAGCGTCGCCACCGCGAGGGCATGCCCAGCCTCGGCCGCGCTCAGATTGATCGGCACTGCGGCTGCGGAGGCCAGCGATCGGCGGAGCACGGTCTCGCGTCGGTCCAGCGTTGCCACCAGGCGGTCGAGGCCCGCGGCCACCCGCGTGATGTCGTCGTCCCCCCGCGCCGCCCGCTGGGGCGGCACGCGCCCGTCGGCCACGGCGGCGAGCGCGTCGTGGACGACGCCCAGCCGCCGACCGAGGATCCGGGCCAGGATGCCGGCCAAGGTCAGCGCGAACGCTGCCGTGGCCAGCAGCAGGATCAGAATCAGCAGCGGCAGACCGCTGGCGGTCGACTGGAGCACCGAGACCCGGGACGAGAGGACAAGGTCCGCCCCGCCGCCCGGTCCGTCGAGGTGCGCTCGGACCGCCACGACGTCGTCCTTGCGGACGACGTTCCCGACGCCCCGCGTGGCTGTGATGGCCACGGCCGCGGTCGCGGGGTCGGTGGCGATGATGGCGCTCCCGGCGGGGCCCGCCACGGTGACGCTGTACCCAGTGAGCGTGGCCAGCCCGGCCACGAACAGCGCGTCAAGCCGCCGGGCGAGGGCGATCCGACCGACCGTGCGCGCAGGGTTGGCGGGGTCCCCGATGGGCTGCGAGGTGCCGAGGTACACGGCCTGGTCCACCACGAGGACCGTGGGTGAAGTGGCCGGGGCTGAGGCGAGCTCGCCCAGCGCGGCCGCCACCGTTGGCTCGCCGGCCGACACCGAGCCGGTCGTGGTCTCCACACGACCCGCCGCGACGGAGCCCTGGCCCACGAGGAACGCGATCACGTCGTCGTGCGCGGCGCTCAGCTGGTCGCCGCCGACCATCCGCTCGAATACCGGCCACGTGGCATAGCTCGTCGCCAGGGAGTCGAGCTCGGCCTGCGCCTCGCGCACATGCAAGGTGGCCGCTGCTGCCGCCTGCTCCGTGCGCACCAGGGCATCGGCGGCGAGCGCGCGATCGACCCCGCCGTACACCACCGTCCCCAGGATTCCAGCCGGAAGCATCGCCGCGCAGATGAGCGCGATCGCAGTGAGGCGGTTGAAGGGGATGCCGGCGCCGCGGGCCAGCCGGCGGCGCACGCGGGTCACGCCTCGTCGTCTTCTGACGGATCGCCGAGACGGTATCCGCCGCCCTTCATCGTGTGGAGGAAGAGCGGCTGGCTCGGAGCGGCCTCGAGCTTCTGCCGGAGCCGCCGGATGGTGACCCAGACATACACCGGGTCGGCCCCGTCGGCGCCGGACCAGACCCGGGCGAGCAGCTGCTCGGTGGTGAGCGGTTCTCCCCCCGCGGCAACCAGCGCGCTCAGGAACCGGGTCTCCACCCGGGTCAGCCGAACCCGCCTGCCGTTGGCCACGGCCTCCCGGCGTCGCAGCGCGAGGACCAGCCCAGTGGCCACCGTCTGCTCCTCGGCCAGGACGCGATCGGGCATCCGGCGCAGCACCCGCTCCACGCGGACGCGCAGCTCGGCGTAGTGGAACGGCTTGACAAGGTAGTCCTCCGCGAAGTCGCGGATCGATGCCGTGCGCGACGCCACCTCGGTAACCGCGGACAGGACGATGATCGGCAGGTCGGCGCGCTTCTTGATCTGGGCCGCGACCTGCTCGCCTCGCATGTCGGGGAGCATCAGGTCCAGGATCACTAGGTCCGGCCAGTGGTGGTCGACAGCGCTGATCGCCTGGCTGCCGCGGGTGGCCACGGTCACCTCGAAGCCGTCGCGGCGGAGGCGGTCCTCGAGCAGCGCCACGAGGTGGGCGTCGTCATCGACCAGGAGCAGGTGCAGCGCCCGGTTGGTCACCGAGTTGATCCCCCGTTCCCTGCGCCGTGGCTGGGCTTCGGCTCGTGCGTCGGCTTCGGCTCGTGCGTCGGCTTCGGCGTGGGCGTCGGGTTCGGCGTCGGCGTGGGCGTCGGGTTAGGCGTGGGCGTCGGCTTCGGCGTCGGCGTCGGCTTCGGCTTCGGCTCGTGCGTCGGCTTCGGCGTGGGCGTCGGCCCGGCTGTGGGCTTTGGCTTCGGGGTCGCTTTCGGCTTGGCCGTATGGTTTGGCGTCGTCGTGCTGCTGGACTGTGGCTCGGCAGTCGGCTCGGGAGAGGCCGACGGCCTTGGTGACGATGTGGCCGGGGCGGGCGACGGACCCGGAGTCGGGGCCGGAGATCGGGATGGGCCGGGTGCGGTGCGGCTCTGCGGCTCGGGCGTCATGGGCCCGCCCGACGGCACGTTGGCGAGAAGCGTGGTTGCCGACGGGTCGGTGGCAAGCCGGGAGGGGAGCGCCGCAGAGGTGGGATCTCCCGCGACGAGCACAACGATGGAGGTGGGCGGGCCGTCGGCCGAGACCGAGACCCAGACCGTGACGCCCGAGCGGCGATAGGCCGTCCACGCACCTGTCCGCTGCACCGGCTGGTAGTTCGCCGCGCGCAGCGCCGCGTCGTATGCGGCGAGCTCGGCCTTGGGCGCCCTCGTCGACGTGTAGGCGTAGAAGCGCGAGTCGCCGTCGACGCCCGGACCGTCGGCGCCGACGGTCATCGTGGCCGAGGCTGGCACCGGCAGCGCCGCGAGCACGCTCGCCGCCAGGGCAGAGCCGGGGCTGGGAGCGGACGAGCAGCCGACGCAGGCCACGGAGACGGCAAACGCGAGCAAGGCAGCCGCAACCCGATCGGACCTGATCGGCGCGCGGCCCGCGGTCATGTCGAGGTCTCCCTGCGGCTTGCGGTGCGCAGATCCCGCGCAGGGCCCTGACAGGGGTGCGATCAGAGCGGGCGCCTGACACGGGCGCCGCGGTGCAATCGACCCGGAACGGCACCAGAGCCCCCGCCTAGGCGCGTTCTGCCCAGATTGTAATGCACCACCGCCGGCCTCCTACAATTCCCCACATGCCCACCCCACTGAAGCGCACCCACCACGAGGCCTGGATCATCGACGCCGTCCGCACCCCGATCGGGCGGTACGCCGGCGCCCTTGCCGCGGTTCGGCCCGACGACCTCGCCGCCCTGGTCATCCGCGCGGTCGTCGAGCGGACCTCGCTCGACCCGACCCTCGTCGAGGACGTGATCCTCGGCTGCGCGAACCAGGCGGGCGAGGACAATCGCAACGTGGCGCGGATGGCGCTGCTGCTCGCCGGGCTGCCGGTCGAGGTGGCGGGGCTCACCGTCAACCGGCTCTGCGGCTCCGGGCTTCAGGCCGTCAACTCCGCGGCGCACGCCATCGGCGCGGGCGACGGCGAGGTGTTCATCGCGGGCGGCGTGGAGTCGATGAGCCGAGCGCCGTACGTCATGCTCAAGCCTGAGGCGGCGTACGACCGGGGGGCGCGCCAGCTGGAAGACACGACCCTCGGCTGGCGGTTCGTCAACCCGAGGATGCGCGAGGCATACCCGCCCATCTCGCTCGGGGAGACGGCCGAGCGCGTCGCAGTGGAGTACGCCGTCTCGCGCGAGCGCCAGGACGCGTTCGCGCTCGAGAGCCAGCGGCGGGCGGCGGCGGCGATCGCGGCCGGTCGGTTCAGCGACCAGCTGGTGCCCGTGAGCGTGCCCGGGAGGAAGGGCGCGGTCACCGTCGTGGACCGCGACGAGCATCCGCGCGAGACCTCGCTCGAGGCGCTGGCGGCGCTCCGGCCCGCGTTCGCCAAGGACGGGACCGTGACGGCGGGCAACAGCTCGGGGATCAACGACGGCGCCTCGGCGCTCCTCCTCGTCGAGGCCGAGCGGGCACGCGCATTGGGCCTCCGGCCGATGGCCCGGGTTGTGTCGACCGCCGTGGCGGGCGTCCACCCCGACGTCATGGGGATCGGGCCCGTGCCCGCGATCCGCAAGGCGCTCGAGCGTGCCGGCCTGACCGTGGCCGACATCGACCTGTTCGAGATCAACGAGGCGTTCGCGAGCCAGTCGGTCGCCTGCGCCGACGAGCTGGGCCTCGACCTGGCTAGGGTCAACCCCAACGGCGGGGCGATCGCCCTGGGCCATCCGCTGGGCGCGTCCGGGGCGCGGTTGATGACGATGCTGGTGCACGAGCTGGGACGGACCGGCGGCCGATACGGTCTGGCTGCGATGTGCATCGGCGTGGGGCAGGGGATCGCGACTGTCGTGGAGCGCGTGGAGGCGTAGAGCGCGGCCCTCGCAGTTGCGCCCGAAAGCGAGTCAGGTGCGACTCGATTCCGGTCGCCCCGAGCGTGGGTGGCCGCCAGACGCGCGGGTCCGGGCTCCCTCTCACGCTCGGCTCCGGCTCGAATGAGCCTTGCGCGACTCATGCGGTCACGCGGGGGCGCCTCGATGGGCCGCCTCGCTGAGCGCTACCGTTCCGGGCCAGTAGCGCGCCCCGCGGGGAATTTCGTCGCGGTTCTTGGCGGAATTTCGTCTGAGGTGTGGACGAAATCCGTTGCGGTGCGTACGATCCAAGCGTTCCGGGCCGGGCGGTCCGGGGCCTGCGACCCGAAGGAGAACCCGCTGTGATCGACGCCCAGCCCTCGATCGTGAATTTGACCGACGCCGCCGCGACCAAGTTGCGCGAGCTGACGAAGGAAGAGGCCAGTCCCGCGATCGGCCTGCGCGTGTACGTCTACTCGGGCGGCTGCTCGGGCTACCGGTACGGGATGATGCTCGAGGACGCCCCCACCGCGGACGACAACGTCCTCGAGGCCAACGGCGTGCGCGTCTATGTCGACAGCAACAGCGTTCCGCTGCTCAGCGGGTCGTCGATCGACTACGTCGACACGCTGATGGGCGCCGGGTTCACCGTGATCAACCCCAACGCGGTCTCCGGGTGCGGCTGCGGCTCCTCGTTCCGGACCGCCGAGGACGAGGGCGCGCCCCGGGCCTGCGCCCACTGACCGGCCCGCGGGCGCTGGGCGCCTGAAGCACACGAACGGACCGTTTCGCGCGATCCCAGCTGCCGCCGGTTTGGCGGCTCCGTGATTTCGCCGGGGGATGAAGGCGACCGACCAGGGACCCGCGCCGGGGCCCGTGGGCGCTCGCGCCGCAACGCGGACGACCAGGCCGCGCGCCCCGGCCGGCGCCTCCTCGAATCGCGACCCGGCATACGCTGAACTCGTGCGCCTTCCTCTCTTCCCCCTCCACACCGTCCTGGCGCCTGGCATCGCGCTGCCGCTCCACATCTTCGAGGAGCGCTATCGCGTGATGGTCCGCCGCTGCCTCGACACGTCGGAGCCGTTTGGCGTGGTGCTCATCCGCGAGGGGTCCGAGGTGGCGGTCCGCGGCGGCGAGGCGACCGAGCTCGCGATCGCGGGCGTCGGGACGTTCGCGGAGATCCGCGAGGCGAGCAAGTACGCCGACGGACGCTGGGACCTGCTCGTGGTGGGCACCGGGCGCTTCAGCGTCCTCGAGGTGGACGCGGCCTCGGAGCCGTATCTCGTGGCTGTCGTGGAGCCGCTCCCCGACGCGGTGGGCGACCAGGAGGTCGCCGGGCGCCTGGTCAAGCGCGTCGGGGCCCGGTTCATCGAGTACCTGCGCGAGCTCCAGCCGCGCGACGGCGAGCTGGGCCTGCCCGTGGACGTCCAGGTCGAGGTGGAGGTCGACGACGACCCGGTCGAGGAGATGGCGGCCGAGGTGGAAGTGGACGCCACCGAGGACGTCTCGGTCGAGTCACTCCGCGTGCCCGACGACCCGTCGGCGCTCTCGTTCCTGCTGACCGGGATCGTCCAGGCCGAGCCCGACCGCAAGCAGGCGCTGCTCGAGGCGTCGACGGCCGAGGAGCGCCTTCGCGACCTCGACGGCCTGCTCCGCCGCGAGCTGGACCTGCTCGACCAGCGCCTCGGCCTCTACGTGCCCGACCGCTCGTCGCTCGCCGACCGCCTCAACTGAGCGCGCGACGTCGTCGCCGGGGGAGTCTGTTGGCCCCGCGCTATCGCTGCGTGACCAGGCGCGCGCCGGAGCCGGAGCGCCGCCCGGCCCCCACGGTGGCCGCCGCCACGATGAGCGCCGCCACGACCAGCCACGCGATCAGCACCGCCACATCCACCGCGACCGAGGAGCTCGTGCTCTCGATGCAGGCGCGGATCGCATCGACGGCCCACGAGGTGGGCAGCAGCGGCCGGATGAAGGCGAGTGGCCCGGGCAGCGCGTCGACGCCGAACGGGTAGCCCGACGCCGCAACGCCGAGACCGGCCAGCAGCAGCGCTGCGACCCAGCCCCGGAGCCCGAACGCCGCCGCAAGCGCCCCGATGACCATCGCGAAGGCCGCCGCGGCAAGCAGGCTCACGGCGACCAGCATCGGCAACCGCGCGATCGCGATCCCGACGCCCAGGTCGAGCCCGGCAACCATCAGCACGGCCGCGACGAGCCCCGCGGCCGTCGCCAGCGCGACCGCGCCCACCGGGCCGCTCCACCAGCGCCGCCCGCGACCCACCGAGGGCACCGCCAGCAGCGCGGCCAGCGCGCCCAGCCACAACGCGAGGACCATTGCCAGCGGCGCGATCCCCGCGGCGTTGCCGTCGGACGCCGTGGCCTGAACCGTCACCGGATCGGCGACGCGGGCGGCCACCTGCGAGCGGTCGGCGGTGACCGGCGCGGGCATGGAGCCGGCCGTGGTCGTGAGCGAGTCCGAGACCTTCGACGCATCGCTCGAGAGCGACGTGCCGTCGGTCGCGAGCTGGCCGGTCTCCGCCTGAACCACCCGAGCCCCGTCGAGGGCCTGGTTGATGGCATCGGACAGCTGCGTGGCGCTGCTCGCCGCGGTCTTCGTCCCGGCCGCCAGCTTCGAGGCCCCGGCCGCCGTCGTGGCGAGACCCGACGCCAGCTTGTCGGCGCCGCTGGCCAGGGCACTCGCCCCGGTCGAGAGCTTGGTGGCCCCCGACGACGTCTGCGCTGCGCCGGAGCTGAGTGCCGACACCCCGTCGGCGAGCTGCGGCATCCCGGCCGCGAGCTGGGCAGTGCCGTCGGCGAGCTGGCTGGCGCCAGGGGTGAGCTGCGCCGCGCCTGTCGCGAGCGAGGACGCCCCGGCCGCCGACGACGCGATGCCCGATTCGATGGCTGGCGCGCCGGCAGCGAGCTGAGACAGCCCGCTGTGCAGGGCGGCTGCGCCGCTGGCGGTGGAAGCGGCGCCGCTGGCGACGCCCGCGGCCGCTGTGGACGCCTGGCTCGCGCCCGAGGCGACGGTCGCCGCAGCCGCGCGGACATCGCCCGACCCGCCTGCGATGCCGGTGAGGGCAGCACACACGGTTGCGCCACCGCCCATCACGGCGCAGTTCGCGGCAAGCTGGTCCACCGCTCCGGTGTAGCTGTCGACGGCCGTCTTGAGGCCGCTGACCCCGGTCGACACGCCCGCCGCAGCCGCTGCGGCCAGGGCCGCGCCGGTCTCGAGGTCGTGGGCGCCGCTCGCGAGGCTTGCCGCGCCAGCGTCGATCGCCTGCACCTGGCTGCCGAGGCCGCTGGTGTTGCTGGCCAGCGTCTGGAGTCCGGCCGAGAGCGACGCCACGCCCGAGACCGTCTGCGACACGCCGGCGGCGAGGCTCGAGGCCCCCGAGGCGAGCTGCGACGTCTGCCCCGGCAGCGCCTTCGTCTGCGCGTCGAGCGCGGCGAGGCCGTCGGCGAGCGACGACGCGCCCGTCGCGAGCGCGGCGGCGCCCGAGGCCGTCTTGCTGGCGCCTGCCGCGAGGGATGCGGCCGCCGAGGCGAGCTGCTTCGTCCCGGTCGCGAGCTGGCTAGTGGCGTCGACGAGGCTGGCGGTTCCGCTGACCGACGCGGCCGTTCCCGACGCCAGCTTGTCGAGGCCCGAGACCATCTCGCCGGACACGGCGTTGATGCCGCTGGCCGAGCTCGCGAGCGACGTGGCGTTGTTCGCCACGCCCTTCGCCGAGGATGCCGCGCTCGTGACGTCGCTCTGGGCGGTGGACACGGCGAGGAGGACATCCTCGACGTAGGAGGCGGTTGCGTCCCGGGTGGCGGACGTGGTGATCGCGTCGCTCACGGAGCGGGCGACCGCGGTGGCGACGTTGCCGCCGCCGCTCCCCGTCGCCAGGTGGAGCGTTGCTGAGGGCGTGCTGCCGGATGTGCCGGCGCGGATCGCCGCGATGGCCTGCGAGAAGTCGGCGGGGATCGTCAGGACGGCCGCGTACTGGCCGGAGGCGAGCCCGTCGGCCGCCGCCTTGGCATCGGTGGCGGTCCACGCGACCTCGGTGGCGGCCTGGCCGCTGGCGGCTGGGTCCGGGACGCCGGACGTGCTGACCGTCCTGCCCTCGACCAGGCCGTCGCTGATGTCCTTGCCCAGGGTGAGCTGCTTGGTGCTGCCGTCGCCCGCGGTCACGGTCGTTCCCGTGTCGGCGTTGACCACGGCCGCCTGGATCGTGATCGCGCCCGGCTGCGGCTGCCACGCCCAGGTGACCAGCCCAGCGAACGTCACCGGGACGAGGATGGCGAGGCCGAGCGCCACGGCTGCCCTGGCGACTGACCGGCGCGGCCGACCGGGGGGCAATCCGTCGTCGAACGCCGGCTCGAACGCGAGGACCTCGCCCGCGGGGGCGGCGCCGTCGACCGGGAACGCGCCCGTCGCCATCGTCGCGTCTGCGGCTGTCGACGCGTCGGCAGGTGTCGTCGCGCCTGCAAGTGCCGCCTCGGCTGGGGTCGTCGTCGGCGTCCCGGCCAGGGCCGGCTCAGCCGAACCTTCGCCGGCCATCGCAGCCGCACCGCCGCGGCCTGCCGCCGCCGCGACATCTCCTGCCGTCGCCGTGACACCTCCTGCCGCCGCCCCGCCGGTTGCCCCCGCGGGCACCAGTGCCGGGCCGCTGAACCGCGAGCCCGACGGCCACCAGGCCCGATCGCCCACCAGCGTCGTGATCGCCGGCACGAGGATGGAGCGCACCACGAACGTGTCGATCAGCACGCCGATCGCGACCGCGACGCCCACCTGGAACAGCACCACCAGCGGCGCCGTCGCCATCGACCCGAACGTTCCGGCCAGGATCAGCCCGGCCGACGTGATCACGGACCCGGTGTGGCCCGACGCGATCCGAATCCCGTCGCGGATCGAGCGGTGCTCGCTCTCCTCGCGGACCCGACTCATCAGGAAGATGTTGTAGTCCGAGCCGAGCGCCACCAGCAGCACGAACACCATCAGCGGCAGGTAGAAGCTGATCCCCGCCTGGTGGAGCACGTCCTGGAACAGGAAAGCGGACAGGCCCACCGCGGACAGGTACGAGAGCAGCACGGTGCCCACGAGGTACAGCGGTGCCACCATCGCGCGGAGCAGCACCACAAGCACCAGGAAGATCCCCAGCACCGTGATGATGCCCACGCGGTTGAAGTCCTTCTCGAGCGTCGTCTGGACGTCGGCGAACTGCGCGGTCGGCCCGCCGAGGTAGGCCTGCGCACCCGGTCCGAAGCCCGGCGCCGCGGCCGCGAGCAACTGCTGCGCGTTGCGGACGGTCTCGAAGGACGTCGTGGCGTACGGGTCGTCGGCGCTGACCAAGTAGAACCGGCTCGCCGTGCGGTCTGCGGAGATGAACGCATTGACCGCGTCCGTCACCTTCTGCGCGTTGTCGCCGCCGAGGCCCACCGGGACGAACAGGTCGTCGGCGCGCGTGGCGAACACCGACCCGAGTGCATGGAACGCCCCCGGGATCGCCGCGAAGGTCGCCTTCGCCTCGCGCTGGAGTTCCAGGGCCGACGAGGTGTTGGCGAGGCTCTTGGGCGAGAGCCGGGAGTCGGGCTGGCTGTCGAAGTGGACGGCCAGGGCGTTCATGGCGTTCGCGGTGTCGACGGCCGCGGTGGCCGCTGGCTTGAGGGCGAGCGACGCCGCGCTCCGCACCGCGTCCCGGTACGCCGTCAGCGGGCGGACCTCCGGATAGGCGGTGGCCAGCTCGTCGAGGTACTTCGCCATCAGCGAGGCGTCGGAGTTGCTGCCGCTGCTGCCGCTCGCCACGGCCGTCGGGGCGGTGAGCGCCGCGGCAAGCGTGCGCAGCTGCGTGGCGACCACGGTCTGGCGCTTGACCCGCGCGACGAGGTCCTGCGCATCGGTGATCGAGAGGCGGGCGGCGCGGTACTCGGCCCGGCCCGCGACGTCGGGATACTCCGCGCCGAGCGCGCCCACGTAGTTGAGCGCCTGGTCGAGGCCATCGCTGAGCTTGGGGTCGAGGAGCGAGGAGCTGGAGCCGCTGGCCGCGGCCGACGACGACGACGACGAGGAGGACGATGAGTCGGCGGAGAACGCGTCGCCGATGGTGCCCAGCTGGATCGACGGGCGGAATCCGTCGGGCACCTTGCCGTCGCCGTTGGGCGTGACGAGGCTGGTGACCTGCGACACGCCGGGGCTCGACTGGAGCGCCAGGACCGTGTCGCGCAGCCGGGCGAGATTCGTCGGGGAGAGCATGTCGCCCGAGGGCGACTCGATGAGGCCCGTCGACTGGACGAGCTTGCCCTTGCCCAGGTGCGCCGCCACCACGTCGAAGCCCTGTCGGGCGTCGGAGCTCGCCGGCAGCTCGGCCAGGGTGTCGAAGTTGGTGTGCATCTGCTGCACGAACATCGCGGGCAGCCCGAGCGCCACGATCAGCGCCAGCGTGACGACGCCGGGATGGCGCGACACCCCTGCGGCCAGCTTGGCGAAGAAGCCGCCTGGCTCGCCCTCGGCCGCGGGCCGCGTGTGCATCGGCCAGAACAGGTAGTGGCCGAAGATGCCGAGCAGCGCGGGGGCGAGCGTGAGCCCGGCGACGAGCGTGATCGCGATCGCGACCGCGATGGCGGGCCCCGTGGTCTTGATCATCTCGAACTCGCCGAACGCCATCGCGCCCAGGCCCACGATCACCGTTGCCGCCGAGGCGCTGATCACCGCGCCGATCCGCCGGACGGTGGTGCGCGAGGCGTCGTGCCAGTCCACGCCGCCGCTGACCTCCTCGCGGAACCGGCTGATCAGGAAGATCGCGTAGTCGGTCCCGACGCCGAACACCATCACCACGAGGAACGTGTCCAGCAGCGAGCTGACCTTCCAGCCGGCGGCAGCCAGCAGGCCCAGCACCCCGCGCGAGACCACGTAGGCGCCGGCGATCGTGACGAGCGGCACCATCGCCGCGAGCGGCGCCCGGTAGATCAGCAGCAGGATGACGAGGACGAGGATGATCGTGACCCTGGTCGTGCTGTCGGTGCCGGTCTTGACCGCGTTGAGGTAGTCCGAGGTGATGCCCGCGGTCCCCGTGACGTGGACGACGAGGCCCGACGGCGCCGTCTGCGCGAAGTGGGAGCGCAGGTCGCCGACGACCGCAGCGGCCGCGTCGCCGGCCGACGACACGTTGAGGTCGAGGAGCAGGAGCTGGAGCTGGCCGTCGGAGCTCTTGAGCATCGACTCGAGCTCCGGGCGGGAGGTCGCGGACGCCGTGCCGGTCACCGCATCGCGGAGCTCCGCGGGGGCGTCGGCGCTGCGGACCCAGGCGGCGGTGGCGTCGAGGTAGGCGCGATCGGCGTCGGTGAGCCCGGTGTCGCGCGAGAACGTGAGCGTGGCGCTCGAGGTGGCGGTCGCCCCCGGAAACGCCTTCTCCAGCGCGTCGTTGGCCAGCATCGAGGGGGCCGTGTCGGGGAGGAAGGCGGCCTGGTCAGACGAGGCGCTGCCCGCGAGCGACGGCGCCAGCTTGACCGAGGCCACCATCGCCACGATCCAGGCCACGACGATGAGGTATCGCCAGCGGTAAGTCCTCGAGCCAAGGGCTTCGAACACGGTCTGCCTCCACGGTCGGTCACCGACACACCGACCTGCGGTGATGGGAATCGGCGGGGGTTGCGGCGCGGGTGGCCGCTCCGGTAGGATACGAAGGTGTATCGGATACGTCAATGTATCGAATACACGATCGTATCGAGGTCGAGACGCCGGTGGCTGAGGTCAAGGAGCCCTCTCGAACGGCGCGCCGCGAGGCCACGCGTGAGCGGGTGCTGGACGCGGCGCTGGCGGTGTTCGCCGAGCGCGGCGTGATCGGCTCCTCGGTCGAGGACATCTGCGAGCGGGCTGGGTTCACGCGGGGCGCGTTCTACTCGAACTTCGCCGACAAGACCGAGCTCGTCGATGCGCTGGTGGCGCGCGAGCACGCCAGGGTCATCGCCAGCCTTGACGCCAACCTCGCCCTCACGCTGGCCGACTTCGCCGCGGCCGACACGGCCGCTCCCGGCGAGGAGCTGGGGGCGATGGCGCCCGTCGTCGAGCGGATCCTCCGGGCGATGCCCGTCGACCGGCAGGTCGCGATGCTCCAGACCGAGCTCGAGATCAACGCGATCCGCCAGCCCGGGGTGTCGGGCGAGTTCCGCGACGCGGATGCGCGGTTCCGGGCCCGCATTGCCGAGTTCATCGTCTACGGCACCCAATTCCGCAACCGCGAGCTGCTGATCGCCGCCTCCGACGTGGCCGATGCCTCGATCGCCATCGTGGAGCGCAGCGTGCGGCGCGCGCTCCTCGAGGGCGGTGGAGCAGATCCGGACGCGATGGCGCGCTCGGTTCTGCCGCTCCTGCTGCTGGCGGTGTCGCGGCCGATCTCCGAGGAGCCTGGCCGGCCACGATGAGCCGGCGCATTACACGCGTCGCTCGCGCGTCGTCTTGCGACCGACAGTGGCAGAACCTGCACCAGGGGTGACCATGCGAAGCCGTCGGCTCTGGACGTCCCTCGCCATGCTTGCCGCGGTGGCGAGCGCGTGCGGACCCACGGTGACGCCCAGCGCATCGTCGAACACCGCGGTGGCATCGACACCTCCTGCCACCGCGGTGCCTTCCGCGTCGCCAGTGACCGCAGGACCTCCGGGTCCTTCCCGCTCGCCCGCATCGCCGGACACCAGCCCCGCCGCCGAGGGGACGTTCCCGTTTCCCAATTGGACGTCCGTCGCGCTTCCGGTGCCCGTCGACGCGACGCCCAACCCGTTCGGCATCGCGGCCTTCCGCGGCTCCTATGTCGCCGTCGGCTCGATCGCGATGGCGTGCGATGGCTGTGACTTGCCAGCACCCGCCCGCGCCGTGGTGTGGACCTCTGCCGACGGCGTGACCTGGGCCCTCCACGACGGGGTCGCGGGCCTCGCGCACGCCGAGCTCCGGGGTGTCGTGACCGACGGGACGAGGCTGGTCGCCTTCGGCTACGCGAGGCCGGCCAAGAGCACGGGCAGCGCCCGGGTGAGCGCCGCCTGGAGCTCGCTGGACGGCACGGCCTGGACGCGGTCGCCCGATCCCGCTCCCGCGGTCGTCATCGTAGGCCCGAACGGCTTCGTGGGCGCGATCCCCTCCAACACGGTCACGGGCGCCCCAGACGGCCGGCCCTCCGTCCGTTTCGTCGCCTCCGAGGACGGGCTTGCCTGGCACGCGACCTCGCGCACGTTTGACGCGTACCTGGGGGGTGAGAGCGAGGGCCATTCCCTGATCGGGGACCAGGTGGTGACGGCCTCCTCTCCGTCCGGGCTCATGGCGATCGGGTCACTGCCCACCGGTTTCGGACAGCCGACGTCGGTCGTGCTCTGGATCAGCGCTGACGGGCAGGCCTGGAGCGGCCCGCGGACGCTGGTGGCCGAAGCAGGGCCTACCGCGATCGCGGCGTCGCGCGGCGCCTTCCTCATCGCGGTCTTCGCGCCGTCGACATCGGGCGACACGTCACACGGTGAGATCTGGCGACTTGTGGGCGACACGGTGCCTCAGGCGCCTGTGTTCAGGGGCCAGGATGGCCAGGCCATCACGCAAGTCTTCGCGATGGGCGATGTCGTGGTCGCGAGCGGCTTCAGCGACGCCGGCCCGCTGGCCTGGTACTCGACGGACGGCGGCATGTCGTTCAGCCCGATCGACGGCCCGACGCCATTCAACGACAAGGCCACGACCACGGTGACCGCGGTGCTCGCCGCGGGCGGCGGGGTGATCGCGCTCGGCTCGGCGACGTCAGGCCCCGTGGTCTTGGCCTCGCGCTGACGCCGGGGAGCGGCTCCTGCGCCCGCCGGCGCTCCAGCGGCGGACCCGGCAGTCCCAGGCACCCGCCGGTCGAGTGCCCGACGAGGGCAGTTCCTCAGACACCCGCCGGTCGAGTGCCCGACGAGGGCAGTGTCTCAGACACCCGCCGGTCGAGTGTCTGGCTCCCGAGGAGGCGCAACCACTCGCCACCGGAGTGAGTGAGCAAGAGGACCCGTCGAGCACTCACCGGCCGAGTGTCTGGACCTGGCCCGGGAGGAAGGGCGCGAAACCAAGGCGGCGAGTGGCGCCGTCGATGCCCTGCGTCAGTGGCGGAATGAGCTCCCGTGCTCAGCGTCGGAGACCGGCGTCGGCTGGCGCTCGAGCCGGGCGAGCTGACGCTTGAGGTCGCTGATGAACAGTCCCGCCACGTCGTGCGTGAAGCCGCGCTTGACCACCACCCGCAGCACGGCCAGGTCCTGCCGGTTCGCCGGGAAGGTGTAGGCCGGCACCTGCCAGCCCCGCTCTCGGAGCGCGTTCGAGACGTCGAACACGTTGAAGTTCGTCACCTCGTCGCGCACTTTGAACGCGAACACGGGCAGGTCCTCGCCGCGGGTTACCAGCTCGAATGGCCCCAGCCGCTCGATCTCGCGCGCCAGGTCCTGCGCCACGTCCCGGCAGTACTGGTGCACGCGCCGGTAGCCCTCGAAGCCGAGCCGGATGAAGTTGTAGTACTGCGCCACGACCTGCGCGCCGGGCCGGGAGAAGTTGAGCGCGAAGGTGGGCATGATGTCGCCCAGGTAGTTGACCTTGAAGATCAGCTCGTCGGGCAGGTACTCCTCCTTGCGCCAGATGACCCAGCCGACGCCCGGCGCCACGAGGCCGTACTTGTGCCCCGACGCGTTGATCGAGTGGACCCGCTTGAGGCGGAAGTCCCAGACGAGCTCCGGGTCGAGGAACGGGGCCACGAAGCCGCCGGACGCCGCGTCGACGTGGACGGGGATGTCGAGGCCCGTCGTCTTCTCCAGGGCGTCCAGCTCCTCGCAGACCTGCTCAATTGGCTCGTAGCTGCCGTCGTACGTGGAGCCCAGGATGCCGACGACGCCGATCGTGTTCTCGTCGCACAACGCCGCGGCGGCCCTGGGGTCGATGTGGAAGCGGTCGCCCTCCATCGGCACCTCGCGAGGCTCCACGTCCCAGTAGCGGGCGAACTTCTCCCAGCACACCTGGACGTTGCTGCCGAAGACGATGTTGGGCTTGTCGGTAGGCTTGCCCTCGGCGCGGCGGCGATCCTGCCAGCGACGCTTGAGGGCCAGGCCTCCGAGCATGGCCGCCTCGGAGCTGCCGGTCGTGGAGCACCCCGGCGCCTCGTCCGGGTCGGGCGCGTGCCACAGCCGGCTGATCATGTCGATGCAGCGCATCTCCATCTCGGCCGTCTGCGGGTATTCGTCCTTGTTGATCATGTTCTTGTCGAACGTCTCGGCCATCAGGCGCTGCGCCTGCGGCTCCATCCACGTCCCGACGAACGTGGCGAGGTTGAGGCGCGCATTCCCGTCGAGCATCAGCTCGTCGTGGACGATCTGGTATGCGACCTCGGGGTCCATCTCGCCGACGGGCATCTTGTGCCGCGGCGCGTGCTCCACCGCCGAGAACACGTCGCCGATCGACTGGGCGCCAGCCCGCTTCGTCTTGACCGCCACCGGCGTGCCTCCCTGCCTTCGCGTGCGGTCGCTCCCCGGCGACTCCCCACCGGGGGAGCGTAACCGCAGGCTGGCATCGCCGACAGGCGCTGGGGTCGAGTCCGTCGCGCGCTCCGGCCTCGTTCAGTCCTTCCTGAGACCGGCGGGGCGTGCGGGCAGGCGGTTGCCGAACGCGCGGCGGGACCGACCCGCCAATGACTTCGCCTGGGGCCGGAACGGGTGACCAACGTGCCCTTGGAGCGCGACTGGCTGCTGGGGCAGGCGCGGCGCTCCTTCGTCGTCCCACTCTAGCCTCGACCTCTACCGGACCAAGCCGCCGTGCCGGTCTCGGTCCTGCCTGATGGCCACTACCCGCTCGACGATGCCCAGGCGCCCGCGCTCCAGCAATTCGATCGCGAAGCCGGCCGCCGGGAGGTGGTCGGCGGGATCGCGCAGGAGGTGGTCGCCCTCGCTGCGGATCGAGATCGGCTCCCACGCTCGCTCGAGCAGGCGCACCAGCCGGTTCGGGCTGCGGACGTGCTCCACCGCGATGAGACGGCCGCCCGGACGCAGGACGCGCGCCGCCTCGAGGATCGCCCGGCGGTCGTCGGGCACCGTGCACAGCACGAGGCAGAACACGACGGTGTCGAAGGAGCGGTCCGGCGTGTCGAGCCGCATCGCGTCGGCGATCCGCAGGTTGACAGGTCGCCCCGCGGCGGCCGCTGCCGCACGCGCGCGGGCCAGCATGGCGCCGCTCGGGTCGATCCCGGTCAGGCGGGCATCCGGCGGGTAGTACCGGATCGTCAGCCCGGCGCCGATCCCAACCTCGAGCGTGTCGCCGCTCGCCATCGACGCGGCCCACGCGCGACCGTCCCCGAGCAGCCAGCTGCCATCGCGTGGCGTGAGCGACGTGCCCCGCCGGTCGTAGATGGCGCCCACTCGCTCCGTTTCGGGGTCCACGGAGCCGATGCTACGCCCAGGGTTCGCCGCACCTCGGCACGCAGGCGTCACCACGGCGCCGCGCGCGGCGTCTTCCGCGCCGTGAGCATCAATCGACGCCGCCTCGTCCAACGCTCCGCCCTCGTCTTCCTGCCGCTCGCCGTCCTGGCGACCGGGCTGGCCGGGACGGTCTACCTCGTCGCGCAGCAGGGCCTGCGCTCAGGTGCGGATGCGCCACAGCTCCAGCTCGCGGAAGACGCGGCCCGGGCGCTCGACGCCGGCGTTGCCCCGTCCACTGTGACCGGGCCTGCCACGGTTGACGTGACGCGCAGCCTGGCGCCGTTCGTGGTCGTGTTCGGCAGCGACGACAAGCCGATCGCCGCGAGCGGGCAGCTCGACGGGGCGCCCCCCGTGCCGCCCGCCGGGGTGCTCGACCACGCCGCCAACGGGACGCCGAACCGCGTGACCTGGCAGCCGCGCGGGGGCCTGCGGATCGCGACGGTCACCGTGCGGTGGAGTGGCGGGGCCGTCCTCGCGGGGCGCTCCCTCCGGGAAGTCGAGCGGCTCGAGGACCAAGCGCTGCTCCTCGTCGGGCTGGGCTGGGCGGGGACGATGGCCGCGCTGGCTGCCGCCTGTGTCGCGGTGGCGTGGCTGGCCGAGCGCGTGCGTGATGGGTTCCGCAGCCGCGATTGAGGCAACCTCCCCCGCCTCGCGCCCCGTCCCCCAGACGCGACTCACGTGAGAGTCATCTCCGGCACCCCGCAGCGTGGGACGGCGGCCGAAACCCGAGTCTGGTCCTGTCCCATGCTCGTGCGGGCCACGAATGACCCTGGCGTGAGTCAACAGGCGGAGCCGATCGGCTGGGCCGGGGCCGGATCCGTGATCGAGCCGTGAGGCGGGCCCAAGATGCAACCGTCGCGCCACGGGTAGGGTTAACCGCCACATGCCGCGATCCTTCCGATCCATCCCGTGGCCCTGGCTCTTCTTTGCCCTCGGCGCCATCTGGGGCTGCTCGTTCCTGTTCATCAAGCTCGGGCTCGAGGCGCTGACGCCCGTGGGCGTGGCGTTCGTGCGCCTCGCCATCGGCTCGGTCACGCTGCTCACGATCGTCCGCGTGACGGGCACCCGCCTCCCGCGGCGCCGCAAGACATGGGGCTACCTCGCGCTCGTCGGGCTGCTGTTCTGCTCGATCCCCTTCACGCTGTTCGCCTGGGGCGAGACGCAGGTCTCCTCGATCCTGGCCGGGATCATCAACGCCTGCACCCCGTTGGCGACGCTTGTCGTGGTCCTGGCGGCATTCCCGGAGGAGCGGCCAACCCGCCAGCGGATCGTTGGGCTCGTCATCGGCTTCGTCGGCGTGCTCATCGTGGTGGGAGTCTGGGAGGGTCTGGGCGGGGGCGAGCTGCTCGGGGTCCTCGCCTGCATCGGCGCCATCACCTGCTACGGCCTGGCCTTCCCGCTGACGCGACGCCACCTGGTGGGAACCGGCGACGGGCCGATTGCCATCGCGGCCGGACAGGTCACGCTCGCCGCGCTGTTCCTCGTGCCGGTCGTGGTGGTCGAGTGGGTGCTGGGCAGCCCCGTCGTGACGGGCCCGCCGTCGACCGCGACCGTGCTGGGGATGCTGGCGCTGGGCGGCCTGGGCTCGGGCGTCGCATATGTGCTGAACACGCACATCGTGGCTGTGGCCGGCGGGACGGTGGCGAGCTCGGTGACGTACGTCACGCCGCTCGTGTCGGTGGCCGCAGGCGCGCTGCTGCTCGCCGAGCCCCTCAACTGGCACGAGCCGGTGGGTGGCGCCGTGGTCCTGCTCGGGGTGGCGATCAGCCAGGGTCGCATCCCGCTCCCGGAACTGCTCCGGGCGAAGCCGGCGCCCCGCGAGGCCTGACGGCGCAGCCCCGCCAGACGACGGAACAACGGGCGCTGGAGGGCCATCCGGCGGCTGCACGGGAGGGGAGGGCAGGAGGCCGATTCCTGTCATGCCTTCGCAAGGACCGCTGGGGCACCATTCTGGGCGCTCCTCTCTCCTCCACGAACGAGGCCCTCGGTGATCGACCACCAGGGTCTCGCTTCGTGTCCGGCGGCAAGATACTCCCACGCGTCGTACTATCCAGCGCATGGGAGCACATCAAGCCGACCCCACCACCCGCCGCATGTTCGCCGCGTTCTTCCGCGCCGCCGCGCTCGTCGAGCCGCTGCAGCGCGAGATCGCGGCGCGCCACGGCATCGCCCTGGCCGACCTCCACGCCCTCCGCGTGCTGGAGTTGACGGGCACGGTGCCCGTGAGCCACCTCGGCGCCGAACTCGGTCTGGCCCGCTCGTCGGCCACCAACCTCGTCGACCGCCTCGAGCGGGCCGGGCTCGTGGAGCGCGCCACCGACCCACAGGATCGGCGGGTCACGCTCGTGAGCCTGTCGGCGGCGGGACTCAACGCCCTCGAGAGCTTCGGCATGGTCCGCCAGAGCGACCTCGTCCGCCGCCTCCTCGGCCTCAACGAGGAGGAGCGCGCCGCCTTCGCCGACCTGCTCGACCGCATCGCCGCCCCGTCCGAGGAGATCCCCGCGTGACCGCCGCCCAGCCCAAGCCCCAGCGCCGCGCCGCCCACATCGACTACCGCTGGATCGCGCTGTCGAACACCACGCTGGGCATCCTCATGGCCTCGCTCAACGCGAGCACGGTGCTGATCGCGCTGCCGGCGATCTTCCGCGGCATCGGCATCAACCCGCTGGCGCCCGGCGAGACCGACTACCTGCTGTGGCTCCTGGTGGGCTACACGCTGGTGCTGGCGGTGATGCTCGTGCCGGCGGGCCGGATCTCCGACATGTACGGCCGGGTCCGCCTGTACAACGCGGGGTTCGCGGTGTTCGCGGTCGCGTCGATCGCCAGCTACCTCGTGCCCGGCAGCGGCAATGGCGCGGTGCTCTGGCTCATCGCGTCCCGCATGGTCCAGGCGGTGGGCGGCGCCTTCCTGATGGCCAACTCCGCGGCCATCCTCACCGACGCGTTCCCAGCCGACCAGCGCGGCTTCGCCATGGGCGTCAACCAGATCGCGGGCCTTGCCGGAGGGTTCATCGGCCTGCTGCTCGGCGGCGTCCTGGCCGAGGTGGACTGGCGGGCGATCTTCCTGGTCTCGGTTCCGTTCGGCGTCATCGGCGCGATCTGGGCGTACCTGATGCTCCACGAGACGGCCACGATCCGACGCCACCAGCGCTTCGACTTCCTGGGCCTGGTGCTGTTCGCGGTTGGCCTGTCGGCAGTGCTGATCGCATTCACCTTTGCGCTCCAGCCATCGGGCGACGCGACCACTGGCTGGACGAACCCGTGGATCCTGGGATCGGTGGCGGGCGGCCTCGCCGTGCTGCTCGCGTTCGTCGTGGTGGAGCTGCGCGTGACCGACCCGCTGTTCCGCATGGACCTGTTCCGCAACCGGCGGTTCGCGACCGGCAACATCGCAGGCGCGCTGTCGTCGATCGCCCGCGGCGGGCTCCAGCTGATCCTGATCGTCTGGCTCCAGGGGATCTGGCTGCCGCAGCACGGCTACACCTTCGACCAGACGCCACTCTGGGCGGGCATCTACATGCTGCCGATGACGGCCGGCTTCCTCATCTCGGGGCCGCTGTCGGGGGCGCTCTCGGACCGGTTCGGCACCCGCCAGTTCGCGACGGCCGGCATGCTGCTCTCGGTCGGGGGCTTCATCGGCATGATGCTGATCCCGGCCAACTTCGACTATCCGGTGTTCGCCGCGCTCCTGCTGCTCCTGGGCATCTCGCAGGGCGTGTTCGCCGCGCCCAACACCGCGTCGGTGATGAACTCGGTGCCGGCCGCGTTCCGGGGCGTGGCCTCGGGGATGCGAGCCGCGTTCCTCAACGTGGGCCAGAGCCTGAGCCTCACGGTCATCTTCACGCTGGTGGTGCTGGGCCTGTCGGCGAACCTGCCGTCGGCGCTCGTCAGCCACCTCACCGCTGCCGGCGTGCCGGCTGCGATGGCCCAGCCCCTCTCGCACATCCCGCCGATCGGGGCGCTGTTCGCGGCGTTCCTGGGCTACAACCCGATGGGCATGATGCTGCCGCCCGACCAGCTGGCCGCCCTGCCCGCGGCCACCCGGACCGCGATCCTCGACACCTCGTTCTTCCCGCAGCTGCTCTCGGGGCCGTTCGTTGACGGGCTGCGGGTGGCGTTCAGCGCCTGCGCGGTCGTGTCGCTGGGAGCGGCGGCGGCGTCGTGGTGGAACGGGCCTGAGCCGGACCTGGGCGACGAGGCGGTCTCGGTGGTTGCGGGGGTTCCGGCACCGCACCCGCACCCGCACCCCCACGTCCCCGTGGCCGAGGCGATGCTGGAGGCCGCGGTGGCCGAGGCCGTTGTGGAGCCCGAGGAGGGCTGATCAACCTGCTGGGTCGCCGGTGAGTCAGCTCCGACTCAAGACCGGCCTCTCGCAGCACGCCACCCCAGACGAAACCCTGGTTCCCCGCCGCTGCCACGCGGCGCGGGCATGGAAATGAGTCGGAGCTGACTCACTCGAGGGGCGGTGCGGGCGCACCCGGGTCGTGTCCGTTCGATCCCGCCCTCAGGGCACGGCGGGCCTCGACTCGCCGCAGGCCCCGTGCCATCCTGCGCGTCATGGCGGAAATGCTGCCCTCCGATCGAGGGTCTGTCGAGATCCGGGGCGCCCGGGTCGACGATTTTGAGGCGATGGCCGGCGTGCTGGCGGCGTGCAGCTCCATCGACGGGTATGACGTGATCCGCAGCGCCGAGCAGATGCGGGCTCGCATGGTCGGGATACCGGAGATCGTGCTCGAGGAGCAGGTCCACGTGGCGCTGGCGGGGGGCCGGGTCGTCGGTTACGCATTGGGGGACGTCGACGGTCAGGACGGCCCCGACGGCCGGGTGCTGGCGCACGACGGCCGCGTGCTGCCCGAGGAGCGCGGGCGCGGGATCGGTCGGCAACTCCTTGCTGCGGCCCAGGCCGGGGCGCGGCGTCACGGCGACCGCCGTTTCGGCGAGGCTCCCGGCGCGTCGCGCCTCCGGACGCTGGTGCCGGAGTCAGCGACGCAGACGCGTCGGCTGCTGGCACACGACGGCTACGCCGTGGTCCGCTATGTGGTCGGGATGGTCCGCCCGTCGCTCGCCAACCCGCCGTCACCTGAGCTCCCTCCTGGCCTCGAGGTGCGGCCCGCGACGCGCGCCACGGCCATGCAGATCCTGCGCGCCGCCGACGAGGCCTTTCGTGACCACTGGGGTTTCCACGAGGAGACCGATGCGGATCGCGAGGCCTCCATCGACCTCCCGATCGCGGGCCAGCTCGACATGTGGCAGGTTGCCTGGGTCGGCGACGAGGTGGTGGGCGGCGTGCTGGGCTTCATCAACGAAGCGGAGAACCGCGCGCTCGGCCGCCGTCGCGGCTACACGGAGGGGATCTTCACGCGCCGGCCGTGGCGCGGCCGGGGCGTGGCCACGGCCCTCATCGGGCGGAATCTGCGTTTGCTCGCCGAGCGAGGTATGACCGAGGCGGCGTTGTCCGTCGACGCCGAGAACACGAGTGGCGCGCTGGCGCTGTACCAGCGGGTTGGCTTCGAGGCGCGCCGGACGAGCCTGGTGTTCGAGCGCCTGGCCTGACGCAGCGATCGCCTTCGGCGAGCGCCCGAAGCGCGGCGAGGTGGCCTCCCCGCCCACGGCCCGGCCCCCGTATCGCCCCCGGGAGGCGCTGATCCGACGGCCAGTGCCCCGGAGGCCACGTTTCGCAACCTTCAGCGCCCTAACCGCCTCCCGGAGGCGATACGGGCGATCCACCCGAGATACCCGCCTCCCGGAGGCGTTATGGGGTGTCGACCCCCGGCGGCGGAGGCCCGGGCGACCGCGCGACGAGGACGGACGCCGTGCCAGAACGATGCAGGGGGCTGCGATGAGGTCGGCAACGGGCACCGAGGCCCACGGGGTGTCCGTCAGCTGGACCTGAGGCATCATCGGCCCATGCGTATCGCTGACTTCGGGGTCGAGATCTGGATGAACCGGTGGGAGACCCGCTGCCGGTACAACCTCGCCGAGACGTGCGTGGATTCCGTGACGGTGGCGGAGCTGCTCGGCCTGGCCGGCATGGACGAGGCGGCACTGGCCAACGAGCTCGGGCCGATGCGCCTGGGCTACGGCGCGATCGAGGGGTCGGAACGCCTCCGACGGGCCATCGCCGCGCGCTACGACGGCGTGGGCATGGACGACGTCATCGTCACCCACGGCGCCATCGGCGCCAACCACCTCGTCTACGAGGCGCTTGTCGAGCCGGGCGACATCGTGGTGAGCGTGACGCCCACCTACCAGCAGCACGTGGCGGTCCCCGAGAGCCTCGGCGCGACCGTCCGGCAGGTCCGCCTCGACGAAGCGCACGGCTGGCGACTCGACCTCGACGCGCTGGCCGACGCCGCCCGCGGCGCGAAGCTGCTCACGATCACCAACCCCAACAACCCGACCGGCGCCCTGCTGACGCCCGACGAGCTGGCGAGGATCGCGGCCATCGCGGGTCGCGAGAGCGCCTGGATCCTCGCCGACGAGGTCTACCGCGGCATCGACCAGGCCGAACCCGGCACCAGCCCCAGCTTCGCCGAGCTCTACCCCCGCACGATCGCGATCGGCAGCATGTCGAAGGCGTTCTCGCTGGCCGGGCTGCGCCTGGGCTGGATCATCGCCCCGCGGGAGGTCCTTGAGGCCGTCAGCCGCCATCGCGACTACTCGGTGATCAGCGTGGGCATGGTGGACGACCTGCTCGCGGCCATCGCGCTCGAGCACGCCGACGCGATGCTGACCCGCAACCGCGCGATCGTCCGGGGCAACCTCGCGATCCTCGACGGCTGGGTCGCCGAGGAGCCGCGCATCTCGTACGTCCGGCCCGCAGCCGGGACCACGGCCCTCCTGCGCTTCGACGCGGCGATGTCGTCCGAGGCGTTCTGCACGGGCCTGCTCGAGGCCGAGGGCGTCCTGTTGGTCCCCGGCAGCACCTTCGACACCGAGGGCGTCGTGCGAATCGGCTATGCGAATGACATCACCGTCCTGACGGCCGGCCTTGAGCGGACCTCGGCCTTCCTGGCTAGGCTGGACGCCTGACAGCAGACGGCAATCGGCGAACCGGAAACAGGAGGCGGCGATGGGCGAGTTCGACGTGGTGTCCGCCCCGGGCATCGAGGCCCGCGTCTACGAGGCCGGGGATGCAACCGGCGGGGCAGGCGTCGTCGTGCTGCACCCGTGGTGGGGCCTCAATGCGGACGTCCTCGCCTTCGCCGACCGGCTCGCGGGGGCGGGCTTCGCCGTCGCGGCTCCGGACCTGTACCACGGCGACGTCGTGGACACGGTCGAGGCCGCCGAGGAGCGCGTCGCGCGGTTCGAGGGCGGCGAGGGCATGGCCATCGTGGGCGCCACGCGTCGCGGACCTTGCGGCGAAGCTTGGCGAAGGCGGTCGGCTGGCCGTGCTCGGCTTCTCGCTGGGCGCCTCGCTGGCGGTTGCCGCGCGACACCCGGCGCTCGCCGGGACGGTGCTCTACTACGGGACGGGCGACCCGTCAGACGCCGGTGGCACGGCGCCGATCCTCGGGCACTTCGCCGAGTCGGACCCGTACGAGGACAACGCCTGGGTGTCCCAGTTCGAGGACCAGCTGCGCTCAGCCGGGCACGAGGTGACGTTCCACCGCTACCAGGGCACGGGCCACTGGTTCGCCGAGCCGTCCCGCGACGCCTACCGCCCCGAGGCCGCCGAGATCGCCTTCGAGCGCACGCTGGCGTTCCTCCTCAAAGCCTTGCGCGGCGCCTGAGGGCCCGGGGCCGGGAGCGCCTGGTTGACCTGCCCGTCAGACGACCGCGACCGGTCGCTCGATCGAGGTGTCGGGCCGGAACGGCCGGTCCACCAGGACCCGCACGATGTAGGTGATCTCGAGCCCCGCCCCGTCGAACGATGGCGGGCTGCCCGGCGGGATCGCCAGCTGGGCCTCCACGCCGCCGCCCAGCGAATCGGCTGGCAGGCTGGCCACGGCGATCACGCCCTCGGTGCCGTTGGGCGCGGTCGTCCGGCGGTGGAGCTCGATCCGGACCTTGCCGCTTGGGGCGGACGGCCACTGCGCCCGTACGCCCAGGAGCGAGCCCGGTGCCGCGGGCAGCGGCGTCGTGATCCCCACGGTGCCGCCTTCGCGCGCGGAGTACGTGTCGAGCATCGCGAGGCCGCCCTGCTCGCCCACACCGGCGCGGATCAGGTCGGGGTGCTGGGCCACCGGCACGAGCACCGCGACGAACGGATCCTCGTGCATCGCCACGTCCCAGCGCGCGTCGAGCGCCCACGCCACGATCGCCTCGCCCAGGTGCGCGCTCGGGGGTCCGAGGCGGGGCGCCGGCAGGATGAATGACGTCTCGAACGTGGCCCCGGCGGGCAGCTCCGCGGGCAGCGCAGGCTCGGTGAACGGCAGCGTCTCGAACAGCGTGCCGTTCGCCTCCACCCACTCCTCGGTCGAGGTCGTGTGGCCCTGCGCGTCCGTGTGGGTCTGACTGCGCCGCTGCTCCACGAGCTTGAGGCCCACGAGCCGCAGGACAACGCCCCGGGCGTGGATGTCGCTCACCGCGCGAACCGCGATGCGCCCGCTGATCTGCTCGCCCACGCGCACCGGCGCGTCGAGCGTGATCGCGCCCTCGATCGGGCCGCCGAAGGGCTTGACCAGCTCCTCGATCCGGACACCGTAGAGGGGATGCGAGCCCGAGGACCCGGCCAGTCGCCCCCCGTTGATGGCGTCGAATGGCGACGGGCAGGAGCCCGAATGGCCGCCGGAGAACGAGATGCCCGGGATGCCGCTGCCGAACGACAGGCTCATGGACCAGGGTCCTCCCCCGCGTGCGCGGACGGTCGTCCGCCATGGCAGATCATTGCACCGCTCAGGCACCCCGGTGCACGCCCCGCGCTCCGTCGGCGCTTGACCGCCGTCGTGTTCGAGGCGGGCCGCACGGCACTGCCGGCGACCGGGCTGAGTCGCCATCCTGTCGACCTTGCGGGGTCAGGCCCGCCGGTGCGCGGAGGCCAGCGTGACGGGGCAACTCGATCCGATTGACGAGGTGGGGGCGACGGCGCGCTGGACGGCCGCGGCGCGTGCCCTCGAGAGTCAGCGGCCCGATGCGATCCTCGATGATCCGTGGGCGCGGCAGCTTGCGGGCGAGTCCGGGATGGGGTGGCTTGCGCAGCAGGCACCGGGCAGCACCCTGCCGATGGTGATCCGGACCCGCTTCTTCGACGACTGGCTTCGCAGCGCGATGACCGACCGCGGCCTCCGCCAGGCGGTGCTGCTGGGCGCTGGGCTCGACACGCGGGCGTGGCGCCTCTCGTGGCCCGAGGGCTGCACCGTGTTCGAGGTGGACCGCGCCGCCGTGCTCGACGCGAAGGCAGCGGTGCTCGACGGTGTGAGCGCGTCCGCTGCCTGTCGTCGCGTGCCGGTCGTGGGGGACCTTGCCGACCGCTGGTCGGGACGCCTCCTCACGGCCGGTCTCGACCCGACGAAGCGGGCGATCTGGCTCGCCGAAGGCCTCCTCTTCTACCTGGACAACGAGCTGGTGCGCGACGTCCTGCGCGCGGTCACCCGGCTCTCTGCGGCGGGCAGCCGCCTCGCGTTCGACATCCCCAACGGCGCGGTCCTGTCGTCGCCCTACACCAGGGCCTGGATCGAGATGCAGGCCGCAGCCGGGGCGCCGTGGCGCGGGACGATGGACGATCCCACCGCCGAGCTGGGCGCGCTCGGCTGGCGGGCCTCCGTGACGCAGCCGGGCGAGGGTGACACCGGGCACGGGCGCTGGACGATGCCGGTGCCGCCGGCTGCAGCGGTCGACCTGCCCCACTCCTGGTACGTGACGGCCGTTCGCGTCAGGTAGCGGGACGGTGGTGGTCGAGGTGGGCGCGAGCGGACTCCCTGTCGTACCCTCCGGGCGAGAACACACGGTCCGGCCACGAGGGGATCCGGGCGCCTCCAGGGGCGCGCCGCGCGTGGTCGGCACGACGCTTCGGAGGACACGACTCGTGCGAATCGCTCGCGGCCGCGGCCGCGCCCTGCTCCTGGCCATCGCGTCGATCGCGCTCGTCGGCGCCTGCTCGAACACCGCGGCATCGCCCTCGGCCGCCGCGGCGTCGCCTGCCGCATCGGCCGTCGCCGGCATCTCGGTGACCGGTGCCTGGATCCGCAACTCGACCGCCATGACGGGCGCCCTTGCCGGCTACGTCGTCATCACCAACAGCGGCACGGCGGCGGACACGCTGCTCAAGGCGTCGTCGCCGATCGCCAAGACGGTCCAGCTGCACGAGACCGTCTCGGTCACCCCGATGCCCTCTGCCTCCGGCGGGGGAGGGATGAGCTCGGCCATGCCCTCGGCGTCGGCGATGAGCGGGATGAACTCCGCCGGACCCTCCGGATCGGCCGCGGGCGGCATGATGACCATGGTCGAGGTCGACAAGGTGGAGATCCCGGCGGGCGGCACCGTGGAGTTCAAGCCGGGCGGGTACCACATCATGTTCATGGACCTGGTCGGCACGCCCACGGCCGGGCAATCCGTTGACCTGACGCTCACCTTCGCCAACGCGGGCCCGATCACGGTCAAGGCCGAGGTCCGCGCGCAGTAGCCGGGCGGCGCCGACACGCCACTCGAGCGGAACGCGTGCCGGGTCGCCCTCACGGGTCTATCCTCCTCGTCCCGACTTCCCGACGTCCCCGCAGCGAGGTCCGGACGATGACCGATCCCATCACGCCCGCCCAGTTCCACGATTCCGAGGGCACGGAGGACTGGCGCGTCCTCGCCGACGGCGCCTGCGCGCTGTACCGGACGAGCTCCCTCGCCGAGGGCGCCGCGCTCGTGCAGGCGATCGCGCGGCTGCCCGGCCTTCGGGCGCACCAGCCCGATGTCGACCTTCGCTTCAACAGCGTGACCGTGCGCCTCATCACCGTCGATGGCAGCTACTACGGCATGACCCGCCGCGATGTCGAGCTGGCCCGGGAGATCACGTCCCTCGCTCGCGGTCTCGGGCTGATCCCGGACGTCGCCAGCCTCCGGTCGGTGCTCCTCGTCCCGGGCGCCCCCGACATCGCGGCCATCATGCCGTTCTGGCAGGCCGCGCTCGGCTACGTGCCCCGCCCGGACTCGCCTGACGAGGACCTCGTCGATCCCGACGGCCGCATGCCCGGCTTCTGGTTCGAGCCCATGGACACGCCGCGGCCAGGCAACACCGGCGCCATCCACGTTGGCGTCTTCGTCCCGCACGAGCTGGGCGAAGCGCGCATCGCCGCTGCGCTCGCGGCCGGCGGCCGCGTCGTCCGCGACGAGTTCGCCCCGGCCTGGGTCACGCTCGCCGACGCGGCTGGGAACGAGGCCGACATCGCCACGACGCACACGCGGGGCTGACGTCCGCCGGTTCGCGCGAGGCGGGTCCATGCTGGCACGATGGACACCGACACGCACCCACCGGAGACGGCCATGACCCAGCCCGCATCTGCGGCACCCAGCCAGCCCACGGCACCCAGTGGGACGCCGAGCCCGGAGGACGTCGACCGCTATCGCGAGAACCTCCAGGGCGAGATCGACGCGATCGCCCTGTACCGCCGGCTCGGCGAGCTCGAGGACGCGCCCGCCCTCCAGCACTTCTACTCGCGCATGGCCGACGTCGAGGAAGTCCACGCTGGCGTCTGGCGGCAGCGCCTCGCCGACGCCGGGGTCGACACCAGCGGGATGCGCGTGGGGTGGCGCAACCGAATCCTCATGACGGTCGCCCGGTACCTCGGCCCGGGGATCGTGGTCCCGACGATCGCCGAGCGCGAGGCCGCCGACGAGGCGATGTACGACGACCAGTCGGAGGCGCTCGCGCGGATGCCCGGCGATGAGCGCTCGCACGCACGCCTGTTCCGCGAGCTCGCCGGCGGTCACGGGGTCGAGGGCGGCGCCATCGCCCGGATCGAGGGTCGGCACCGCGCCGGTGGCGGCAACCAGCTCCGCGCCGCGGTCCTGGGCGCGAACGACGGGCTGATCTCGAATTTGAGCATCGCGATGGGCGTCGCGGGGGCTTCGTCCGGCGGTCACGCCGTCTTGATCGCAGGGATGGCGGGGATGCTCGCCGGTGCCCTCTCCATGGCGATCGGCGAGTGGCTGTCCGTGCAGAGCGCGCGCGAGTTGTTCGCCCACCAGGTCAAGGTCGAGCGCGAGGAGCTGCTCGCCGTCCCGGACGAGGAGGAGGAGGAGCTGGCCCTGATCTACGAGGCCAAGGGCCTCCCGGCAGACCAGGCGCGCCAGATGGCGAAGGCCCTTGTGGGCGGCGAGACCGAGCGGGCGGTGGACACGCTGGCCCGCGAGGAACTGGGCATCGACCCCGACGAGCTTGGCGGCTCGGCCTGGGTGGCGGCAATCACCTCGTTCTGCCTGTTCGGGCTGGGCGCCCTCATCCCCATCCTGCCGTTCATCGTGGGCGCAGGAACGCCGGCGGTGGTCGCCTCGATCGTCATCTCTGCCGTGGCGCTGTACCTGGTGGGCGGCGCGATCACGATCGTGACCGGCTCGAGCGTGGTCCGGACCGGCGGCCGCCAAGTGCTGCTGGGCCTGGTCGCGGCCGCGGTGACGTACGGCCTCGGGGCGCTCGTCGGGCGCGCGGTCGGGTAAGGCCCGTCGACAGCCGCGCCCATCGCGCGGCCTGACGAACCTGGCGCTGCGAGATCTGGGGCGCGCCCGCTGCGACTCGCCGTGGAGTTGAATTGGTGATCGCCGAGCGCGGGCCACGCGCGAATTCGAGGTTTCGTGCGCGCGCCGAGCGTGGAGGGGCGCCATTCGACTCCTGCGTGAGTCGCGAACCCGACAAGCGCCCGTGCGAGAAGGACGCCGCTCGCATCGTTGATCGCTACCCCTGCGACAAGACCACGATTCTGGCGCCGCGGCGGGGCCCGGCGTCTCCGGGGCTACTCGCTGAAGCGCTCTTCCTTCCAGGGGTCGGCGTCGTTGTGGTAGCCGTAGCGCTCCCAGAAGCCCGGCTGGTCGTGGGTCAGGAACTCGAGGCCGCGCAGCCACTTCGGGCCCTTCCAGAAGTACCGCTTGGGAACGATCAGGCGAAGCGGCCAGCCGTGCTCCGCGGTGAGCGGCGCGCCATCGTAGGTGTCGGCGAGGATGACATCGTCGTCATCGAGCACCGCGAGCGGCAGGTTGGCCGTGTAGCCCTGCTCAGCGTGGCCGACCACGTGGGTGGCCGAGGGCCGAACCTGCGCGAGCTCGAGGATCGCCCGGATCGGAACGCCCTCCCACTGTGTGTCCAGCTTCGACCAGCGCGTGACGCAGTGGATGTCGGTGGTCAGGGAGGTGCGGGGCAGGGCCTTGAACTCGGCCCACGTGAGCCGGAACGCGTTGTCCACCTCGCCGAACACGCGGAAGTCCCAGGTCGTCAGGTCCACCTTGGGGACCGACCCGTAGTGGAGGACGGGGAACTTCTCGGTCAGGTACTGGCCGGGGGGCACGCGGCCGGCGGTGGCCGGGTCGCCGGCGCGGCTGCCGAACAGGCGCTCGAACATCGGAGGTCTCCAGGGCGGACGGGACGCTGCGGGGCTCGTCAGAGACCAGTCCCGTGGCGAATCCTACGCGCAGATGATGACGCGCCGGTGACCCGGGGCGGAGCCTCGATGACCCGCGATGGGACGCGGCCACTGCGGTCGGGCGCTAGGGCGTGGCGGCAGCGTCGATCCTCACCAGCCAGTAACCGCGCCGCGCGTCCTCGCTGACGGGGACGACCGTGACACCGTCGATCAGCGTCGGCTTCGTGACGTGCAGTTGATCGAGCCCTGGGCTGGTCTTCTCGGCGTCAGCCACGTGGAGCACGAGCTGGCCCACCGATGGACGGCCCGCGGCGAGGTCGACGGCCGCCGGGTTGTCGGAACCGACCTGCGTCAGGGGCAGGTCTAGGTCCACGGCCAGGACGGGCCACAGCGGGACGGGCACCAGGATCCGCGTGTCCAGCGATGTCGGGCCCGAGGGCGTCCCGCCCGAGTTCGCGGCCTGAGCGTGCAGCGCGTCACGCAACGCAGGCAGCGCCGTGCGGGTGGCGACAGCAGCGCGCGTGAAGGCGTGCATCTGCTGCCAGAGATTCGTGCCGATGCCCGCCCAGCCTGCCGTCAACAGCATCGCCAGCACGGTCGCTGCGACCGGTGGTCCCCACGCGGTCGGCTTGCCCGTGCCCGCCCACCATCTCCGGACCGCAGTCGGCACCTCGACGCTGACCGTCCCGAACCCGATGGCCGCGGCCATTCCGACCGCGATGTCCGGCCCGGCGAAGTACCGGTCCGACACGAAGATGTGGCGGGCTGCGAGGGCCATCAGGAACGCCAGAATCCCCGGCCCCAGACCGAGCAGCCCGATCGCGAGTCCCCAATGCCCGCGACTGGCGAGCCGCCCCCAGCCGAGGACGGCGAGGATGACGAGGACCGACTCGGCCAGATACCTCCGGACGATCACCCCGGCCACCGAGCCAACCGACAGCACCGCCGCGGAGTTGGCCTCGGAGTAGCGTTGCGCAACGGTCGTCCAGAAGAGCGGGTCGCCGGTCAGGCGCCAATCGTGGAGCATCGCGATCGGCACCGCGAGGAGCCCCAGCGCGAGGAGCCAGGCCCGCCGCGGGATCGGGCGACGGACCTGCCGCGGCCCAAACCGGACCAACAGCAGCGCGGCCAGCACGGTCGCGATGAGCACGAGCGTCTCGACCCGGGCGAGGGCGCCGAGCGCGAGCGCAAGGCCGGCCAGTCCATACCTCGGCCGCGGGCCGGTGACCGCCCAGCCAGCCGTGGCCCAGGCCAGCAGCGCCCACGGGGTGGCGAGGGCGAGGCTCGCGTCGAACAGGAGCACCGGCGCCCCCGCCAGGACCACCGCCGCGAAGGCCCACGCGCCCAGCCCGCCGATCCGCCGGGCCAGCCCGGCTGCGAGCGAGACGCCGGCGGCCAACGCCAGCACGGTGCTCCAGTCGAGCGCCCGCCAGTCATGGGTCAGGGCGTAGAGCGTGCCGTAGACAACGGTGAGCAGCGGCTTGGGGGTGGTCGAGACGAAGGTCTCGAGATGGCGCCCCTCGAGCATCCGCTGGAAATGGAGGACAGCGACCGCTGCGTCGAATGCGACCGGTCCCGCCGAGAAAGGTCGACTGATGGCGAGCGCGAGGACTGCTGCCAGCACTCCTGGGAGCACCCACAGGGCCGTCTCCCGGACAGGTCGTCGATCCGGCGTCACAGGGCTGCATTGTGCCTTACGTTCGGTCCACTGGCAGTAACCTACCCGCGTGACCGATCAGCCCAATCCCCGCGCCACGGCCCTCGAGCCCAAGGTCGTCATCGTGATGCCCGCCTACAACGCGGCCAAGACGCTCGAGCGGACGTACGCCGACATCCCGCACGACATCGTCCACCACGTGATCCTCGTTGACGACGTGTCGCGCGACGAGACGGTCGAGGTCGCCCGGAAGCTCGGGCTCGAGGTCATCACGCACCGCCAGAACCGGGGCTACGGCGGCAACCAGAAGACCTGCTACGACCGGGCGCTCGAATGGGGCGCTGACGTCGTGGTCATGCTCCACCCCGACTACCAGTACGACGCCACGCGGATCCCGGCCCTGGTGGCGCCCATCGTGTCGGGCGAGAAGGACCTCATGCTCGGGAGCCGCTTCCTGGGCGACCCGCTGGCGGGCGGCATGCCGCGCTGGAAGTACGTCTCCAACCGGTTCCTCACGGGCGTCGAGAACGCCGCCTTCGGGCTCCACCTGTCCGAGTACCACACTGGGCTGCGCGCCTACTCGCGCCGGCTGCTCGAGACCATCCCGTACCGGCTCAACTCGGACGACTTCGTGTTCGACCAGGACCTCATCGCCCAGGTGGTCGCGGCCGGTGGCCTCGCCGTCGGCGAGATCGCCGTCCCCACCCGCTACTTCGATGAGGCGAGCTCGGTCAACTTCACGCGCAGTGTGGTGTACGGCCTCTCGACCCTCCGTGTCGTGGGCCGGTACCTGCTCCACCGCACGGGCCTCCGGCGCTCGCCCAAGCTCAAGCCGCGGGCGCCCCGGCGCGAGGCCGGCGCGGCCTGATGCGCTCGCGGGGCGGCATCGGTCGAGCGGCGGTGGGGATCGCCATCTCGGCAGTCGCGCTGTTCCTGGTGATCCGGAGCGTCGACCTCGGGGCGACGTGGAACGCCATGCGCACGGCGCAGCCCGGCTGGCTCCTGCTGCTCGGGGGCTTCATCGTCTCCGACCTCCTGATCCGCGGCCTCCGCTGGCGGATCCTGCTCTCGCCCGTCGGCCACGTCTCATACCTGGACTCGCTGGGGGCGCTCCTGGTGGGCTACCTCGCCAACAACGTCCTGCCCGCACGACTCGGCGAGATCGTCCGGAGCCACAACATGGGAGAGCGATCGGGACTGTCGAAGTCGACGATCCTGGGCACCATCGTGGTGGAGCGCGTGATGGACACGCTCGTGGTGGTGGTGATCGCGGCGGTTGCGATCTTCGTGCTTTCGGTGCGCGGCGTCGTTGCGTCCGCCGTGCTGGTGGGGCTGGCCGTCACCGCGCTGCTCGTCGTGGGCATCGTCGTGGGGCTGGTGGCCCACCGGCTGCCCGGAGCCGATCGCCTGTCGTCGTTCATCAACCGCTGGCCGAGGGTCCACGGGCTGCTGGTCCGCCTGCGCGCGGGGCTCGCGATCGTGAGCAATGTGCGGGTCATGGCGATCACGCTAGTGCTCACACTGGGCTCTTGGTCGTGCGCCGTCCTCGGGTTCGCGGCGGCCGCCCAGTCCGTGGGCATCGAGCCCACGATGGGCCAGGCCGCCCTGTTGGCCGCGGGCGTCAACCTTGCGACCGCCGTGCCCGCTGCGCCCGGCTACGTGGGCACGTTCGAGCTGGCGGCGGTCGCGATCGCGGCATCGGTGGGCATCGACCGCGAACCCGCGCTCGCCTTCGCCGTGCTGGTGCACGCGTTCTCACTGCTGATCACCTCGCTTGGGGGCGCGGCCGCGCTCCTCGCCGGCGGGCGGCGTCGCGCCCGGCTAGAGGCTCCCCTTCCGGAGCCGGGGAGTGAGCCATGAGCGGTCGCGGGGCGCGACCCTGGCCGGGGGCCGGAGAGCGGGGCGGGGACTGGATGGCCGAGACGGCCGCCGACCTGACGCATCTGGGGTTCGAGCTGCTCGACGGGCTGGAGCCGGGGACCGTGCCCGGCCCACGGCTGCTGGTCGCACTGCGCACCGAGCCCACGCTCGAGCACTTCGACCCCGAGGAGGCGACGTTCTGGGAGGTGCACGCCGGGCGGGGCCGATTGGCGACGCTGAACCGCAAGACGGTGCTGCCGCACGAGCAGCCGTTCTCGTGGGGGCGGATCCAGGTGGCCGACCGCATCCCGGTGACGAACCAGTTCCTGACCTTCGGCGGCGTGCTGGTCGCAGACGCAGCCAGTGACCACGAGGCCTTTGCAGCGTTCGTGTCGCCGGCGCCGATCGTCCGCTGGGCGGGCCACTCGCAGGGCGTTGACCCCCTCGTGGACGAGATCGGCGCGTTCTTCGCCCGGCTGATGGTGCCGATCGACTTCCAGCCCGAGGCCGAGACGCGCATCGCCGGGGCCGACCCGGAGACGCTCTACGCGGTGTTCCTCCACGACGCGTCGAACCGGTTCCGGCACGGCGGCCACCTTCGCGATGAGTACCCCGAGGTGGCCGCGAGGCTGACCCACGAGGCACGGCGCCTGGAGCGCGACAAGCCGGCTGCCTGGCAGGCCGGCGCTGACCTCCTGGGCTCTCTGCAGCTGGGGTCGTAGGAGAAGAGGCGCCGCGTCTTTTTCGGGGGCGTGCCCCGCTCGGCTCAGCTCGGAATCTGGGCAAACCTGCGGGCGGGATGGCACTTGGCGCCGCCGTCTCGGCGAGGGATGGTAGCTGGACGCCGGTGTCGGCGGCATGGTCCGAGGCCCCGTCCGACTCCCGGTGTGCGTGAGGAGCCGTGATGGTCCAGGTGCTGCGACCTGCCCTGCAAGCCATCCCGGTCACGGTCCACCGATCCGTGTCCGGGACCCGTTCCCGGCTCGCCCTCGAGTTGCGCGTCGTTGCGGAGGACCTCGCCGGCCGCGTGGATCGAGACGAGCTCACGTTCGAGGAGGAATTCCGGCTCAACGAAGCGCTCGACGACGCCGTTGAGTCGGTCCTCCCCCAGGTCCTTGGCGTCCTGGAGCAGGCGCTCTCGCCGCGCGTCGAGGCGCTGCCCCTCCACGCCCGACTCACGCTGACCAGAGCCCGAGGGCGTCGCGAGTACGGCCTCGACTGACCGCAGCGGGCAGTCGAGGCCCCGCGCAACACCCAGCGGCCCGACGCGGCCGGCGCCGACCCCCCCGGTGCCGGCCGCGACCCATGTCGGACCACGGCTGCGGCTGCGAAGGCCCGGCCTCCGGAGCTGCGCGAACCGAAGTCAGCGCGGGTCGTCTCGGAGCAGGGCGTAGAAGACGTCGTCCTCGGGCGTCCCGTCGCGGTCCAGGTCCCAGCCGCGCCGCACCCCCTCGAGAACGAACCCGGCGCGCTCGGCCACGCGACCCGACGCCTCGTTCTCGCGGTGGGTGAAGAGCTCGAGGCGAACGAGGCCGGTCACCTCGAACGACCAGTCCCGGACGAGCCGCAGCGCCCGCGTCGCGACGCCCCGGCCGCGGGCGCCCGGCGCGAGCCAGTACCCGAGCTCTGCCCGGTGCGCCGCGCGAAGGTGTCGGGCGATGGCCCCGAGGACCTCGCCTGTCGCGGCATCGGTGATGGCGAACGACCGCTCGCTGTCGCCATCCCAGTCGGCCCGGCGATTCGCGACGAACCGCTGGGCGACGGCCTCGGTGTACGGCTGGGGGATGGGCAGGAAGCGCGCGATGAGCGGGTCCTGGCACGCGGCGAAGGCTGCCGGCGCGTCTCCCGGCTCGAACGCGCGCAAGGTCACGACCCCATCGGTCAGAACGACCGGCTGCTCTCCCACGATCCCCCTCCTGTCGGTCTACGCCCGGTCCAGCTCCCGCGAGATGGCCCGCAGGATGAACCGGGCCGCCTCGGCGCTCTTGCCGCCGAGGCGCTCGCCCTCCTCGGTTGAGAGCGCCCGCGCCAGGTCGCCCAGCATGGCGTCCAGGGCCGGGGTCCGCACCAGCGCGCCCGAGACGAACGCCGCGTCCAGCCCGGCGGCGGCCGCGCGCGCGTTGTCCACCGCGTGGCCCTTCGCCTCCATGCGCTCGCGGAAGGCGGCTCGGGCTGCGTCGGCCGCGGGACCGGTGGACGGCATCGTGCTCATCCCCGCCGGGTGATCGTGGCGCGGCCGTCGGCCGTGGCGCGCTCCTGCCAGCGGTGCGCCCGCCACTCGGGCTCGAGGACGCTCATGTGGATCTCGTCCCACCACTTGCCGTCACGCCAGATCGCCTCGCGCGCGCGGCCCTCGTCCACGAAGCCGCACGCGGGCATAGGCGCGGATGGCCCGCTCGTTGAACGCGAACACGGAGAGGGCGACGCGGTGCAGGTTGAGCGCGGAGAACGCGTGGTCGACCATCAGCTCGGTCGCCTCGCCGCCGTAGCCCTTGCCCCAGCAGTCGTGCTCGCCGATGGTGATGTGGAACAGCGCCGAGCCGTTGTCGCCGTCGAGCTGGCTGAACGCGCACGAGCCGATGAGCCGGTTGTTCGCCTTGATGTGGATCCCCATGGCCAGCGCGTCGGGGCCGATCGCCCGCATCAGGAAGAACCGCTCGATCTCCTCGGGGCGCATCGGTCCGTCCTGATAGCGCGTGAGTCGCGCGACCTCCGGATCCGCGTACCAGCGCTGGAAATCGGCCAGGTTCTCCCGGGTGTGGCGGCGCAGGACCACGGTCTCGCCCTCGAGGTGCTCGGGGAACCAGCGTCGATGGAGCATCGCCGCTCACCCTATACCATCGCGCTCATGCGCCGCTGGAGCGAAATCGCGGATCGCCTCGCCGCCACGAGCAAGACGTCCGAGAAGACGGCGATCCTCGCCGAGTACCTCGCCTCGCTCTCGCCGAACGACCTCCCGGTCGCGGCCGTGTTCCTGACCGGTCGGCCATTTGCCGACCAGCGCACCGTCGGCGTCGGCTGGGCCGGGCTCGCGTCAGCCGTCCGCACCGTTGCCGACGTCGATGCCGGGGCGCTCGGCCGCGCCTACGACAACTCCTCGGACCTCTCGACGTCGGTCCGGGAAGTCCTCGCGGGGGCAGGCCACGTCCCCGACACCGCGCGCGAGCCCACGCTCGCCGAGGTTCGCGACGCCTTCGACCAGATGGAGGCGGCCGCCGGCCCGGCCGCGAAGCAGGCGATCCTGGAGGCGCTCCTCCGCCGCAGCTCGCCGGCCACCGCGGGAGCCATTGTCAAGGTGCTCACCGGCGAGCTCCGGATCGGGCTCCGCGAGGGGCTCCTGGAGGCCGCCATCGCCCGAGCCTTCGCCCGCCCGCTCGTGGCGGTCAAGCGGGCAACGCAGCTCACCGGCGACGTCGGACGGGCTGCCGCGCTCGCCAGGGAGGACCGCCTCGCCGACGCCGGCCTGGCCCTGTTCCGGCCCATCCGCTTCATGCTCGCGTCGCCGGCCGAGGACGCCGCGGACATCATGGCGCGCCTCGGTCCCGTGGCCTGGGTCGAGGACAAGTACGACGGCATCCGCGCCCAGCTCCACCGACGCGGGGACGAGGTGCACCTCTACTCGCGCGACCTCAACGACATCGGCGCTCAGTTTCCCGAGGTGGTCGAGGCGGCGCGCGACCTGCTCTGGGCCGGCATTCTCGATGGCGAGATCCTGGCGTGGAAAGACGGCGTGGTGCTGCCGTTCCTCCAGCTCCAGGCGCGCCTCGGGCGCAAATCGCCCTCGGCGAAGATCCGTGCGGACGTCCCGGTGATCTTGGTGGCCTGGGACGCGCTGGCGCTCGACGAGGCCGATGACGGCGTGGTGCTGCCGCTGCTCGACGTTCCCCTGACCGAGCGTCGGCGCCGCCTCGAGGCCCTGGACCTGCCGCTCGTGGCCGATGGCGGGCGGTTCGCGCTCAGCCACCTCGCCAGCGTGGCCTCGGTGGACGAGCTCGAGGTCGCGTTCGCCGCCGCCCGGGCGAGGCGCAACGAGGGGCTCATGGTCAAGGACCCCACCAGCGCCTACACGCCTGGCCGCCGGGGGCTGGGCTGGCTGAAGATGAAGAAGGCCCTGGCCACCCTCGACTGCGTCGTGGTCGGCGTGGAAGTCGGCCACGGGAAGCGGCACGGCGTGCTGTCGGACTACACGTTCGCGGTCCGTGACGAGACGAGCGGCGCCCTGGTCACCATCGGCAAGGCCTACAGCGGCCTGACCGACGCCGAGATCGCGGACATGACGCGCTGGTTCGAGGCGCACACCATCTCGGTGCACGGCCGATACCGCGTGGTCGAGCCGACGGTGGTGGTGGAGGTGGCCTTCGACGTGATCATGCGCAGCACGCGTCACCGGTCCGGCTACGCGCTTCGCTTCCCGAGGATCGCCCGCCTGCGGCTCGACAAGCCCGCCGACGAGATCGACACGACGGCAACGGTCGCCGTGATCTACGAGGGGCTCCAGCACGGCGCCGAGCACCTCGTGACGGCCTCGGCGCGCCGCTGACACCGCCATGGGCTCGAGCCGTCTCGACGCGTTTCGGCCGCCCCGACCGGCGGGCCGGCGGGCTGCGGTCCTCGGCGACCTGGCGAGCAGGATCGCCGCCACCGCGCCGGGTGGGCGGGCGATCGTCGCCATCGACGGCGTGGACGGTGCGGGCAAGACGGTCCTCGCGCGGGAGCTCGTGGAGCTGATCCGGCCGTTGCGCGAGGTCGAGCGCGCCTCGCTGGACGGGTTCCACCGTCCAGCCGCAGAGCGGTATGCCCGCGGCCGAACCGCGGAGACGTTCTACGCGGATTCGCACGACCTCGGGGCCCTCGTCGAGCAGCTTGTCCGTCCGTTCCGGGATGGCCGGGCCTACGCGCACGCCGTCTTCGACGTCGAGACCGATCGCCCCCACCTCACGCTCGCGGGCCCGGCCGGGCGGGAGACCGTGCTGCTGCTCGACGGCATCTTCCTCCACCGTCCGGAGCTCATCGCCTTGTGGGATGCCAGCGTCTGGGTCGACGTCGCGCTCGATGTCGCCGTCCCGCGCGGGAACGCGCGCTTCGGGCCGGTCGGGCCGGACGAGGCGGACCTCGACGCGCCGCGCAACGCCCGGTACGTCGGCGGCCAGCGGCTCTACCTGGCAGCCTGCAGCCCGCAGCGCCGGGCCACGTGGGTGCTCGACAACGTCGATCTCGCTCGGCCGCGCCTGACCGCCGCCCACCGCGAGCCCGCTGGCTGACAAGCGCCCAGCGATCCCCCGATCGGCCCGGCGCCCACGGACCGACGGCCGCGGCAAGGTTGTTGCAGGGCTCGTACGCTGTCCGCACGCGCCCTCCTCCAGTGGCGCGACCGGGGAGGACAGCATGTACGCGGCATTCTCGGATCTGGGCCGAGTCGAGCTCACCCTGTACACCGACGCACTCATCGCCCGAGGCGCCGTTCGAACGCGGCAGCATCGGGTCAGCGACATCCTGAACCTGTCGGAGACGCCCTACCTGGTGCTCGAGGACGTGCGGGTGACCGACCTCGACGGGGCCAGCGAGCCGATCACGGCCGACGTCGCCCAGATCAACCTCGACGCGGTGCTGTTCGCGGTGGTGAACACGCCCGTGGCGTCCTCGCTCGAGCTTCGCGCGCCCAAGATGCAGCGCGAGGCGATCATCTCGGTCCCGCCGTTCCGCGTCGCCGGCACCCTCCACCTGCTCGCCGGCGCGACCAACCTGCGCGAGGCGCTGTCCGACCTGAGCGGGCGGTTCCTGCCCGTGACCGACGCAGAGTTCCAGGCGCCGGGGCTGGGGCTGGCACCGCAGACGGCGCTGATGCTGGCGGTCAACCACCATCGGGCGCAGATCCTCGCCCGCTACACGCAGCCCGGGGACCGGCCCCGTGAGGGGGACACGGGTGTCGCGGACCCCTGGGAGGGGCTGCGCTGAGGCGCCCACGCCGCTCGTTGCCCGAACCGGGGGGCAGGGGACCTCTGCCTGCTGAGCCCCGTCTGGCGGGCCGGGGCTAGCGGCCCAGCGGCAGGTCGAAGCGCTCGCCCCACTCGGACCAGCCGCCGTCGTACACCGCAACGTTCTCGTGGCCGAGGAGCGTGAGGACGAAGGCGAGGCGGGTGGCCGCGACGCCCGCTGCGTCGTAGCAGACGAGCCGCCGGTTCTTGGTGATGTTGGCCTTGAGCAGCAGGGCGCGCAGCTCGTCGGGGTCCCGCAGCTGCTGTGTGCCGGGTTGGTTCAGCGCCGCGGCGGGGAGGTTGATCGCGCCCGGGATGTGGCCCAGGCGCGTGGCCTCGCCCTCGAGCCCGCGAAACTCGGCCGGGCCGCGGGCATCGAGCAGTTGCGCCTCGGGCGAGCCGAGCAGGCTCCGAACGTCGCCGATGGTGAGGCGGAGCTGGACCTGGGCGCGAGGCGTGAAGGTGGCGCGCGGGGGCTCGGGGGTTCCGTTCGCCACCTGGTGGCCGCCCGAGGTCCACGCCGGCCAGCCGCCGTCGAGGACTCGCGCGGCCTCGTAGCCGTACGCCCGCAGGCTCCACCAGACGCGCGAGGCAAAGTAGCCCTGGGTGTCGTCGTAGATCACGACCGACGTGCCGTCGCCGATGCCCGCCCGCGACATCGCCGCCGCCAGCTTCTCCGGCGCGGCCAGCAGGAATGCCGTCCCGCCCTCGGTCTCCTGCGTCACGGCCTCGCGCCAGTCGAGGTAGACCGCGGACGGGACGTGGCCTGTCCCGTAGAGGGTGGACGCCGTGCCGTCGATCCGCCAGCGCACGTCGAGCACGCGCAGATCGGGCCGGTCGAGGTTCTCGGCAAGCCACTCCGGCGTTGCCAGCAGCTCCGGGCGGGCGAAGCCGGACACGCGGACCTCCAGCGATGACGGGGCGCCAGCCCAGCGCAGGCGCATCGATATCATACGGGCGTGCTGTCCCCCTTCATGCCCGAGCCCGAACGGGTTGCGGCCGTTCGCGAGCTCCTGCCCGCCACGAAAGCCGGGATCTACCTCAATGCCGGCACCTGCGGGCCCATCCCCGCCGAGTCGCAGCGCGCGATGGACGAGCAGGCGGCCCTCGAGCTGACGACCGGGCGTGCCCTGGCCGAGCAGTGGGAGGACGCGCTCGCCCGGATGGACGAGGGGCGCGCCGGGGTCGCGGCCGTGATGATCGCCGACCCCGCCGACATCGCCCTGACCCACTCCACCACCGACGGGCTCAACCTGCTGGTCTCGTCACTGCCGTGGCAGCCCGGCGACCGCGTCGTCACCACGAGCCATGAACACCCGGGCGGCCTCGGCCCGCTGCTCGCGCTGCGGGCGCGGCTCGGCGTCGAGGTGGAGCGGGTGGACATCGGCGACGGCGGCGATCCCGACCGGGTGCTGACCGCCTTCGAGGTCGCGCTCGCCCGACCGGCCCGCGCGATCTTGGTCAGCCACGCGCTCTGGACCACGGGCGCCGTGCTGCCGGTCGAGCGCCTGGGCGCCCTGGCGCGCTCCGCCGGCGTGGTCTCGGTCGTGGATGGTGCGCAGGCTGCGGGCGCCATCCCGGTGGTCCTCGACGAACTGGGTGTTGACGCCTATGCGATGCCCGCCCAGAAGTGGCTCCTCGGCCCCGAGGGGATGGGTGCCCTGTGGGTCCGCCGCGGGCTGGCCGATGCGACGGTCCCGGCCCTCGCCGGCTACCTCTCGTACGGCGAGTTCTCGTTCGAGGCGCCCGTGCTCCACGCAGGCGCCCGCCGCTTCGAGGCGACGGGCTTCCACCGGCCGTCCGTCGTGGGCTTCGCGCGCAGCCTCGGCTGGCTCTCGATGTCCGTGGGGGTGACATGGGCGCAGGAGCGGGCGGTCCGCCTCGCGGGTGCCATGGCGGACCGGCTGGCGGCGATCCCGGGCGTGAGCCTGGCCACGCCGCGTCCGGTCGCCGGCACGCTGGTCTCGTTCCGGATCGCAGGCTGGACCGCAGCGGAGGCTCTGGCCGAGGTGGCCCCGCGGGCGATGGCGATCCTCCGCGACGTGCCCGCGATCGATGCGCTCCGCCTGTCGGTCGGCTTCTGGACCACCGAGGCCGAGCTCGACCGGGTGGCCGAGGTGGTGGAGCAGGTGGCGCGCCACGCGCCGGGGACCCTGCCGACACGGCGGCTGACCGTCCTGGGCAGTGATGGCCAGCCCCTCGCCTGAGCGACCGCGCCCGGCCGAGCCCCGGCAGCGCGGCTTCTTCGAGGTGCGGTGGCGCCAGTTTCGCAAGGCGCCGAGGCCGGTCGTCCGGGCGGTTGCCAGCAGCCTCGTCATCGCGCTGGTCCTGGGCGTGGCGTTCGAGGCCTATGACATCGCCCTCGACGACGGTGCCAAGCTGCCGGGCGGCGACCTCCGCATCGGGTTCCTGGCCATGTACGTGGCGCTCGTGCTCGCGGTGGGCTCGTTTCTGACGTGGTTGATCGTCCCCCTGCCGTCCGGCGCGGCGCGCACGCGTACCACGAGAACCGGCTGGAGCGCGATGCTCGGCCTGTTCGCAGCGGTCCCGATCGCCTACCTTGTCCTCGTTCTGTTCCACGAGATCCTCAAACCGATCCTCACTCACCTGTAAGGGGGGGTGCAGACCGGCGGACTCTCGGTATCATCCACCCGTGGCGCTGGCCCCCTGCCAGCTGACGTAGAGGGTTCGTCCGTGGACGTCGACGACCGCGCGGTCGTGTCGTTGCCCAAACTCGTGGGGGGACCGAGGTACGCGCGCCCGCCCAAGGTCGGCGTGGCGGAGACGCCGCGACCGCCCGACCCCGACGAGCTGCCGCTGGTGAGCGAGCGCACACCTGAGGACCACCTCCTGGCGCAGGAGCTCGGCATCGAGCCGCCGCCCCTGAGCCCGACGGCCGCCCCTGCTGCGAACGAGGGGGCGGGCCGCGCACTGCACCCCAGCGGCAGCTGGACGTCCGCCGATGGCACGATAGACGCGGAAGCGCGCTCACGGCACCGCGGCATCTCGCTGTTTCGGGGCCGCAGCGGCCGATCCGGCGCCGGCTGAGGCTTCGCCAGCACCGGACCGGTCAACCCCTGGGGGAGTAGCTCAATTGGTCAGAGCGGCGGGCTTATATCCCGCTGGTTCCAGGTTCGAGTCCTGGCTCCCCTACCACCCTGGCGCCGCCCCGGGCCGGAGCGCCGACTGCGTTGCTCGGTCGGCCGAATCGTCCCTCGCCTCGTCGTCCGCGGTCAGCGGCTCGTGCCCGAGGCCGCGATCTCCCGGACCAGCTGCTCCACGCGCTCGCGCCGCGACGCGCTCAGGCCGCGCTGCGGCGGGAGGGTGCCCATCCAGGACGCTAGGTCGCTCGGCCGGACCACCGCGCAGGTCGCGCTCCGCTGGACGCGGGGATCGTTGGTCACCACCACGGCGTAGATCTTGACGAGGAAGTCGCGGTCGTCGCTGGCCAGCCAGCCGCGGACGCGCTCGGCGTCCCGTGCGGTGCGATCCATCGGGCCCTCAACCGGGATCCAGTGCCCGCGCTCGTCACGGATCTCCCAGCGCGAGCCGACGTTGCGGCTGATCGACGCCGGCGGCACCTCGCCGATGACCACGATGCCGAACGGGCCCACGACCAGCTCGTGCACGCGGCGCCCCCCCGGGAGGCGCAGGTCGGTGGCGGCCAGGGCGTCGGGGCCGAGCGCCTCGCGGACGGCCGGGCTCAGGCGGCGCGGCCGGAGTGCCGCGGCTGCTTCGACGGCCTCCACCAGGCGGGTCAGCCCGATGAGGAGCAGGCATGCAGGGACGATGAGCACCGCGGTCCAGACCAGGACGTCGACGATCACCTGCGCGTCGGAGGGGCGACCGGCGGGGATGAGCGTGCCGACGAACGGCGTGCCGACGAAGAGCCATGCCAGTGAAGCCGCGGCTGCGACCAGGAGGGCCGCGACCACGGCGGACCGGGCGACGGCGAGTCGCTGGACGATGGTGACGGGGGGAGCTGCGGCGATCACCTGCATGCCACCATCCTCGTGATGCGCCGCGCGCCTGCATGTGGCCGATTCGGCCTAGGTAGGAGGACGCATGGGTTCCAGACGCCCCACCAGAGCGCACCGCACCGACACGATCTCGTGCTCGGACGCACCACCGCGCGCGATCGTGCGCGCCCGGAGGGCCGATATCGGTGGGGGAGGCGCCCCTGACGGGGGTCAGGCCGTTGTCGGGACCCCCGTACCATAGCCGCCGACCGGCCCACCCGAGATGCTGCCCGTGTCCCCGATGTTCCAGGGCGATAAGGGGAGGCGGGCGCCTCAGTGGCTCAGAAGTCGAATCGCGCAGTCCCGGCGGTCCTCGACGTCCTTGTCGGCGTCCGCGCTCGATCGCTGGCGGCTGCGGTGCTCCTGGTCTTCGCCGCGGTCGTGCCGGCCCTGGCCGCCTCATCCGGCACCTCGGCCGTCAACCTGAGCGAACCCGCCGTCTCCCCGACGAGCGGGACCACGACGACGGACTTCACCTTCACCGTCACGTACCACGATCAGGGCCACGCCGCGCCCACGACCGTGCGAGTGAACGTCGCCGGATCGCTGCACACGTTGAAGGCCACCGGCGACACGGGCCAGTGGCGACACGACGTCGCCTTCACGGCAACCTTCCGCCTCCCCGCCGGCAGCTGGAGCACCCAGTTCCAGGCCGTGGGCGCGGACGGGGCGGTGGGCTCCATCGACGGGCCGACGGTCACGGTGCAGGGTCCAAGCCCGACGCCGAAGCCCACGCCCACCCCCACGCCGAAGCCCACGCCCACCCCCACGCCGAAGCCGACGCCCACGCCCACGCCGAAGCCGACCCCGACGCCGAGGCCGACGGCCACGCCGACCCCCACGCCGAGGCCGACGCCAACCCCGACGCCGAGGCCGAAGCCGACGCCGACCCCCACGCCGACCCCTGCCGCGACGCCCAGGCCAACGCCGACCCCGACCCCTGCCGCGACGCCCAGGCCGACCCCGACCCCTGCCGCGACGCCCAGGCCGACCCCGACCCCTGCCGCGACGCCCATGCCGACCCCCACGCCGACCCCTGCTGCGACGCCGACCACGACGGCGACGCCGACCCCCAAGCCAACGGCTGGACCCACCGCGACGCCCACGCCCACCCAGACGGCGGCCCCCACGCCGTGGCCGACCGCGGGCCCCACCTCCACCGCGACGGTCCAACCCACCCCGCCCGTCGGGCCTGCGGCGCAGCCCACGGGCGAGGCAGCCCCTAGCTCGACGCCCGGCGGCGACGGCTGGCCGACTGGATCCACGGGACCCTCGACCGCTCCCGCCCCGGGCGGCACCGCCGGGCCGGGCGGAGGCCCGTCAGCGAGCGGCGATGCATCGTCCTCGCCATCCCCGTCATCGAGTGACGGGAGTCTCGCCATCATCGTTCCCCCGGCTGGCAACAGCGGCGCGGGGTCGACCGGCGCCAATGGTGCGACGAGCGGTCCTGGGCCGTCCACGAACGGCCCGTCCGGCGGCGGCTTCGTCCACGGGGCCACGCTGGGCAGTCCCTCGACGGCCGCTGCGTTGCTGCTGCGCCTGATGCCGACGGTGGTCGTGACGACGGGCGGTGTGGCGATGGCGATGGCGTTCCTCGCCTTCGGCCGCCGCCGCCGCGACGAGTCGGCCACCGGTCCCGACGCCGCCCTCGCTGCTGCAGCGGCGAGCGGCATGCCGAACGCCGCGGGCTCGAACCTCGTCCCCGCCGCAGTGCTCGTGGCGGACTCGCAGGCCGTCGCGAACGCGGTCCGCGCGGCCGTCGCTGCGCCGGTGGGCCCAGGGGCCGTGGATTCAAACGTCCCCCGCTGGCGGCGCCAGTCCCTGATGGATGCCCGCAAGGCCGATCCCGCCCGCTCCGTGTCCACCTCGATTAGCCTCGAGTTCACCGGTCAGGCGAGCGAGGCCGTCTCGGGCCTTGAGCGACGTCGGGTCCGCTATCGACTTGTCAGCCTCCTCAGTCATCCCGACGATGTGCGCGGCGTGGAGATCGGCTCCCTCGACGAGGGCGACGAAGTGGTCCTGCTCGAGCGGCTGGGCACGTACTGGCGGGTCCTGTGCCCGGACGGCCGCGAGGGCTGGCTCCACAAGATGGTCCTGCGCTCGCCGGTCGTCGACGCCCTACCGCCCGCGGCGTCGCTGCCGCCGACCGGGCCGCTGCCGCCGACCGGGCCGCTCCCGCCTGCCGCGCTCCCGGCCGCACCGCACGCGGCAACGCACAGCAACGTAGGGGGGACGTGGACCTCAGCAGACGATGGCCCGGCGCCGGGCTCCTTCGAGGACGTGCTGCGGCTGTACTCGGAGCGGCGCCACCAGCTCGGCGAGGCCTAGCCGCGCTCGCCCGGCTCGGTCATGTCGGGACGCCCGCCGCGCCTCCTGGACGGTCGCTCCGGCGCCTTGCGCAGCACGACGATGTGCTGGTGCGCGATGTTGGGCACGAAGGTCCGCGGGTAGCCGTACGGTCGAAGGCGCGTCCCGGCCTGGTACCACGCGATGTCGCCCTTGGGGACGAGCCCCACGGCGTCGGCACGCGCGGCGAGGTCGTAGCCCGTGAACAGGTAGCGGCCGCCCTGATAGGCGTCGCGGACGATGAGCACCGCGTACCGACCCGGCCGGAGCACCCGGTGGACCTCGGCCAGGATCCCGCCCATCGCATCGAGGAAGGCGGCGTAGTCGGGCAGGTTCGCGAGGTCACCGGCCAGCTCGGACACCATCGCGTAGTCCGTGCGCCGGTTCGCGTGCGCCTCGGCCAGCTTGCCGCCCGCCATCGTCATCGGCAGCTGCACGTTGTAGGGCGGGTCGGTGGCGACGAAGTCGATCGAGGAATCAGGGATCGCGCACAGCAGCTCGCGGGCATCGCCCACCCGCAGCTCGCAGCCCGACGGGTCGAAGCCGCGGACCCCGCCTGGGTCGTTGGGACCGAGGTCGGCGAGCCGCGGCCCGGCGCCCCCGTTCTCGGCCGCGAGCGCCGCGACCGTCTCGGCGTACACGGTGGCCCAGCGGGGGTCCAGCTCGATCCCGATCGCCCTGCGCGGACCGCGCGCGATGGCCGCGCCCAGCAGCGTCCCGCCCACGCCCGCGAAGGGGTCCAGCACCAGCTCACCACTGCGCGTGAAGAACTCGACAAGGCGGGCCATGAGCCGGGGCGGCTTGTTGGCGCCGTGCGCCTTGCGCCGCGCGTGGCCCAGCTCACTGGGGTAGGCCGTGCTCCAGACCGACTTGGTGAAGTAGAGCCACTCCTCGCCGGGCAGCTCGTTGAGGTCGTTGCGGGGGTGGGGCGCGCGACGTTCCTGCACGTGACGAGCGTACCCGCCGCGACCACCCGTCGGCCGGCGCCCCCGCCGTCCGTAGAATGAGGGCGATGCCGGGCCGTGTCGTCAGCCGACGCTTCATCGGGCGAGAGCCGGATCTCGCCCGGTTCGACGCGGCGATCGCCGCGGCGGCGGGCGGGATGGCCACCGCCGTCGTGGTCTCGGGGACCGCGGGGATCGGCGTCTCGCGGTTCCTGGACGAGGGCCTCGTCCGCGTGACTGCGTCGTCCGCCGCCCCGCTCGTGCTCCGGGGCCGCGCCCATGGACCCGCCGACCCTCCGTGGCAGTCCGTCCTCGACGCGTTGGCCCCGCTGTTCGCGACTCGCCCGCAGGCCGAGCTCGAGGGCCTGCTCCGGGGCGACGCCCGCCCGATCCTCGCCGACCTGCCGGGCCTGGCCGCGCTGGCGGCGTCGGTGCCGGCGCCGGCCCACAGCGCCCTCGCCGACCCCGAGCGGCGCCAGCCGCGCGCGCTCGAGGCGATGCTGCGCTGGCTGGGCCGGGTCGCCGCCGAGCGCTCGATCGTGCTGGTGCTCGAGGACCTCCACGCCGCCGATGCCGCCACGCGGGCCATGGCGACGTTCTTCGCCCGGACCGCCAAACACGAGCGGATCGCGCTCGTGCTCTCGTACCAGCCCGACCGCCTCCTGCGCGATCACCCGCTTCGGGGGAACCTCGCGGTGATCGATGCGGGGTTGCGGCCGCCCGTGCGCATCCACCTCGCCCCGCTGGCGCGCCGGGACATCGCGGCGCTGATCGAGGGGATCGAAGGGGAGCGGCCGTCGGCGTCGATCGTGGTGCTCGTCGCCGAGCGGTCGGCAGGCTCGCCGCTTGTGGTGGAGGAGCTGATCTCCGCCCGCCGGGAGCTGCGCAATGCAACGCTGACGAGCACGCTCTCGGACCTCGTGGCCGCGCGTCTGGCCCGGCGCGCCCCGGAGTGCCGGCGCGTGCTCCGCCTGGTCGCCACTGCCGACCGCCCGATGGACCAGGCCCGGCTGGCACGTGCCGCGCAGGTGTTCGAGGAGCAGCGCGCGGGCCACCTCCCGCCGCGATCCTCCACGGGGCCGCGGCATCGGGGCGACTCGCTGGACGCCGACCTCGCGGCGGGCCTTGACGAGGCAGTTGAGCACGGGCTCGTGCGCCAGTCCGATGACGGGCTGATCCACATCCGCCACGAGCTGATCACGCAGGCCGTGATCGCAGACCTGCTGCCGGCCCAGGTTCCGCGATACCGCACGGCATTGGCTCGTGCCTTCGAGGATGAGCCTGTCGTGGCCGCGCACCACTGGCTTGCTGCGCACCGGCTGGCCGAGGCGCGCTCCGCTGCGATCGCCGCGGGCCGCCGGGCGATGCGGCTCGAGGCACCCGAGGACGCGCTTGCGGCCTTCGAGACGGCGCTCGAGCTGCCGGCCCCGGCCGACCCTGAGCCGGGTGACGACCCCGCGGAGCTTGCCCAGCTCGCCGCCGAGGCCGCGTACGCCTCGATGCGCCCCCTGCGGGCGGTTGCGTACGCCGAGAGCGCGCGCGCCGCGCTGGGCGAGCGCCGCGACCGGATGGCGTGGGCCGTCCTCGAGGGCCGGCTGGGGCGGTACCGACTCGCCGCGGGCGATCCGGCGGGCGCCACCACGGCTTTTCGCCGGGCAGCCGACACGGTGCCCCCGGAGGCCTCGGTGGAGCGGGCGCGAATCCTCGCGCTGCTGGCGCAGGAGCGGATGATCGCCGGTGCCTTCGCCGATGCGGAGCGCGCGGCGGACCGGGCCCTGGAGCTGGCCCGGATGCTGGGCGCCTCCGCCGAGCCGGAGGCGATCCACGCCCTCACGACGCTGGCGACGATCTACGGGTGGGGCGGGCGGCCCGAGGCGGCGCCGGACATGCTCCGCGAGGCGCAGCGGCGGGCGGAAGCCCTGGGGCTGGCCGAGGAGCGCTGGCGCGCCACCGCGAACCTGACGTCGGTGCTCGAGCTGCTGGGGCGGCCGTCCGAAGCCGTCGACGAGACCTTCCGGGGCATGGCATGGGCCGCGGGGCACGACCTCGACGCCGTGTACGGGAACCTGCTGGCGGGCAACGTGGCGGGCGTGCTCGTGGAGATCGGGCGCTGGGTCGAGGCGCGTGAGCTGAGCCTGCGGGCGCTCGACTGGAGCCCGGCCGGCATCCCGTTCGTGGCCGCGATCCTCAACCTCGTCATCGTCGAGATCGACACCGAGGCCGGCGAAGAGGCAGGCCTGCTGCTGGGCCGCATCCTGGTCGAGCTCGAGACCGGCGGCGACCTCCAGTTCGCCGTCCCCGCGTACCAGGCGACGGCCGCCTACGCCATGTGGAGCGGCGACCTTGCCGACGCGCGTCGTGCCGCCGAGCGGGGCTGGGCACGCCTCCGGGGCACTGAGGACTGGGTGCTCGTAGCGCGGATGGCCTCGACTGCGCTCGAGGTGGAGTCGGCGATCGTCGCTGATGCCCGGGACCGTCGCCGGATCGGCGACATGGCGGCGTCACGCGAGCGGGCCAACCGGATCCTCGCGGAGGCCGAGGCGGCCGTCGCCCGCGTCCGCGCCGAGGGCGATGTGCTCGGCTCGTCCGAGCCCGAGGCGTGTCTCGCGATGGCTCGCGCCTTCCACGCCCGGCTGATGGGCCGCGACGACCCGGCCAATTGGGCCGACCTCGCCGTCCGGTGGCACGCCCTGGGCGACCCGTACCGCGAAGCCCGCGCCCGATGGCGCCAGGCCGAGACGATCCTGGGTGCGGCCATCGCCGGCCCGGGGGGCAACCGCGACCGGACCGACGCGCGACTGGTCCGGGTCGATGCCCGAGAGCCGCTGGTCGAGGCGGTCCGGCTGGCGACGGGCCTCCGCGCCCGGCCGCTGCTGCGTCGTCTCAGCGACCTCGCCGGGCGAGCGATGATCCCGCTCTCGCCCGAGGTGGACGCGCTCCTCGCCGAGCCTGCCGCACCGCCATCGCCGGTCACGGCCGCCGTGGCCGCGGAGCCCCTCGCCGATGCGCCGTTGGCGATCGTCCACGCACAGCCGCACGCTGCGGGCGCCCCCACAGCGAGCCAGGACACGTTCGGGCTGTCGCGGCGCGAGCTGGAGGTGCTGGGCCTGATCGCCCAGGGCCGCACCAACCGGGAGATCGGGGATCGGCTGTTCATCAGCCAGAAGACCGTGGGCGTGCACGTGGGGAACATCCTCGCCAAGCTCGGGGTGTCGGGCCGCGTGGAGGCTGCGTCCGTGGCGATCCGGCTAGGGCTGGAGACTGCGACGGCGCCCAGCAGGAGCCGCTGAGCATCCACCACATCCGCTCGGCGGCGCATTCGGACGTCTTTCGGTAGATTCGCCCAGTTCCGCCCTGCCGGTCTTGCCCATTTCGAGGTCCACATGCGCCGTCCCCTTGCCGCCGCCGCCCTGATCGCCGCCGCACTGCTCCTGTCCGCCTGCGCCGCGGCCCAGCCGCCCGCGTGGACCTACGCTCCGGCGACGGCGTCGCCGTCCCCGGCCGCTTCCGCCGCCGCGTCCGGCGGGGCATCCGCGCCTGCGTCTGCCCCGGCGTCGGCAGGGGCCTCCTCGGCGGACGTCGGCGGCGCCCTCCGCCGGGAGTTCGGCAGCCGCCTCCGCCGCGCCGTCAGACGGGTCGGCCGCGCCTGCGTCCGGTTCGGGCGGGGCAGCGAGCACGTCGCTCGACCTGACCGCGCAGAACATCGCCTTCGACAAGGCCGCGCTCAGTGCGCCGGCGAACACGGCGTTCACGATCCACTTCGACAACCAGGATCAGGGGATCCCGCACAACGTCACGATCAAGGACGCCAGCGGGACCGACGTGTTCAAGCCCGACCTGCTCACCGGTCCCGGCAAGACCGACTACAACGTCCCCGCGCTCCCGGCCGGCACCTACACGTTCTACTGCATCGTGCACCCGGGCATGACGGGCACCCTCACCGTCGGTCCCTGACGCGGCACGATGACTCCCCGCGTCGACGAGATCTGCTACCGCGACGCCTACGCGCGTCGGCTCGATGCGCGGGTCCTCGAGGTAGCGGCGGCTGACGGCGCGCCGCCGATGGTCGTCCTCGACGCCACGGCGTTCTACCCTGGCGGTGGCGGCCAGCCGTCGGACCGGGGCGTGATCCTGCGGTCCGCCGACGGGCGCTCCTGGACGGTGCGGGCGGCGAAGCGCGTCGGGGGCGAGATCGTCCACGAACTTGAGGCGCCCGAGGACGGCGAGCTGCCGCGGCCGGGCGACCTCGTGGCCGTGGACGTGGAGTGGGCCCGGCGGTACGCCCTGATGCGGACGCACACCGCGCTCCACGCGCTGTGCGGTGTCGTCTGGCGCGACTATGGGGCGCAGGTCACGGGCGGCAACATGGAGCCCGGCGCCGGGCGCATGGACTTCGAGTTCGAGCGCATGTCGGGTGACCTCGTCGGCGCGATCGAGGCGAAGGTGAACGCCGAGCTGCGGGCCTCGCGCGATGTCCGTGTCAACGTCCTGCCGCGTGCCGAGGCGTTCGCGATCCCCGACCTCATCCGCACCAAGGTGAACCTCCTGCCGGAGGGGATCGAGCAGATCAGGACGATCGAGATCGTGGGCCTCGACCTGCAGGCCGACGGAGGAACGCACGTCGCGAACACGCGCGAGGTGGGCGGGATCCACGTGACCGGCTATGAGTCGAAGGGGCGCATCAACAAGCGGATCCGCCTGGAGCTGGTGGAGCCCGAGGGCTGACGCGCCGGGCTCGCCACACGGCCGGATGACAGGTTCGGGCATCATCGGCGCATGACCGACTTCGCCACCGCCCTCTCTGTCCTCGACGCCCGCTTCACCAACCGGGCGGCCGAACGCGCCGTCCCTGGCATGGCGTGGGGCGTCGTGCGCGATGGTCTGCTGGTCCACACGGGCGGCTGCGGCGCGGTGAGCGTGGACGACGCCACCACGCCGACGGCGGACCACGTCTTCCGGATCGCCTCGATGACCAAGTCGTTCACGGCTGCGGCCGTGCTGCTCCTCCGCGACGACGGCCGCCTGCGCCTCGACGACCCGGTGGCGCTCCACGTCCCCGCGCTCGCCGCCTGGCGCCCGTATGCCGCCGACGCCGCCCCGGTCACGATCCGCGACCTGCTCACGATGTCGGCCGGCCTCGCCACCGACGACCCGTGGGGAGACCGCCAGCAGGGTCTCGCGATCGACGCCTTCGAGCGGCTGCTGGCCGAGGGCCCGTCGTTTGCGCTGCCGCCGGGCGTCACCTTCGAGTACTCGAATCTGGGCTACGGGATTCTGGGCCGCGTGGTGACGGCCGTCGCCGGCCGCGAGTACCGAGAGGTCGTGCGCGAGCGCCTGCTCGCGCCGCTGGGCATGACGTCCACCGGGTACCTCGAGGAGGAGGTGCCCACGGACCGGCTGATGCACGGCTACGCCCGGCGCGGCGATGAACTGGTCCGCGAGGGGCGTGATGGGTACGGCGCGCTCGCGGCGATGGGCGGCGTGTTCTCGACGGTGCGCGACCTGGCGACATGGGTCGCGGGGTTCCTCGACGCGTTCCCGTCCCGCGACGATCCCGAGGACCGGCATCCGCTGCGCCGCTCCTCGCGCCGGGAGATGCAGCAGGGGCATCGCCTGTACGGGGCTCGGATCCCGGCCCACGCTCCAGACGAGGCGCCGCAGGCGATGTCGGGCGCCTACGGCTTCGGGCTCGAGGCGCAGACGGACGCCGAGCTGGGAACGTTCGTCTCGCATGCGGGTGGGTACCCCGGCTTCGGGTCGCACATGGCGTGGCACCCGGCGACGGGGCTGGGCGTGATCGGCCTCGGGAGCCTGCGCTACGCGCCCATGCGATCGGTGGTGAACGAGGCCCTCCACGGGCTCGTGGGCGCTGGCGTCGCGAGGCGCCGACTCGTCGCCCCGCTGCCGGCCACCGAGCGTGCGGTTGCCGCCGTGGACCGCCTGCTCGACGCGTGGGACGACGACGCGGCCAACGCGCTGTTCGCGATGAACGTGGACCTCGACGAGCCGCGTGAGCGGCGGCGCGCTGCGGTGGAGTCAGCAGTTGCGGCGGTCGGGGGGTCGCTGCGCCCGGACCCGGACCGCCCGCCGACCTCGTCCACCCCGGCCGAGCAGACGTGGTGGCGCCGCGGTGAGCGGGGCTGGCTGCGCATCGAGGCGAAGCTGACCCCCGAGCCCGCGCCCCGGCTCCAGTGGCTCGTGGTCGACGCTGTCCTCGACCCGTCGGCCGAGCTGCGGGTCGCCGGGGAGGCGGTCCTGAGGGCGGTCGCCGACGCGGCACCGCTGGACGACGCCATCGCGCTCCACGAGGGCCTTGCCCAGGAGCGGCTCGCGCGGATGGCTCGGGCGGCGGCGGCCCGGTTCGGCGCCATGCGCCTCGCCCTGCCCTCCGCGGGCGACGGCATGACGACCGCGACGTGGTCGCTGGCCACGGAGCGGGGTGGTCGCGCGCAGCTGCGGGTCGCGCTGGACGCGGACACGGGCGCGCTGCGCGAGGCGGCGCTGCTGGTGGCGGATCGGAATGCGCCGGCCGAGGGCTGGTAGGCCGCCGGGGCCTGAACCGGTTGACTCGCGGCGGCGGACCCCGCCTACCGCCACAGGTCCGGCGCCGTCACCCTGCCGCCGATCGCCTCGGCCAGGCGGGCCAGCACCGCGAACCAGTCGAACCGGCTCGTGACCTCCGACGCCCGCAGCGTGACGAGGCGGTCTGCCGGGACGAGGCCGGGGAGCACCCGGTCCAGGATCGCCTCCACCTCGTCGCGGAAGGCGTCGTTGGTCGAGCGGATGCCGTCCGCCTGGAGCGCGACGTCCGGCAGGAGCCGCACGACGAGGTCGTAGGTCTGCGACCAGCGCCGGACCAGCGGCTCAGCGTCGAACTCGTCGACGCCGCCGCACGAGCGCAGGTAGTAGGCGAAGTTGTCCATCACGCCGCGGTCCGTGGCCAGCACGTTGGCCTTGCGCGCCAGCACGAGCTCCTGGCGGATCTGCGATACGAGGACCCAGAGCTGCGCCTCGCCGGTGGCGCCCTCGTTGATCCCCAGCGGATTGTCGCGCACGACCTCTCGACCCAGCTCAACCGAGAGTCCGGTGCGCTGGACCTCGGCGGCGAACGCCAGGAGGGCGCTCGTCTTGCGGATCCCGTGGGACCCGATGAAGGCGATCTTGGCGGGTCGCGGCCAGGCTGCGGGCTCGGCTGGCGTGGTGGGGTTGGCTCGGGTCCTGCGCGGCATGTCCCCAGCGTATCGCCCGCCGGGGGGCCCGAACGGCTCGCCCGTGTGGCGCTCCCCGCGATCCGGGCCGGCGAGCGACCGAATGTCCAGAGGGCGGAATCGCCGTACGATCCCGGCGTCGATCGGCCATCGACGCCGGCGAGCGAGGATCCAGGCATGCAGCACCGCGGCGTCCACTACGACACGGGAACCGTGTTCCGTGGCCCGGGCTATGCCATCTCGACGCGCCGGGCGGACATCGACCTGTCGGTGGCGCGGCGTGAGCTCGAGATCATCCGAGACGACCTGCACGCCAACGCTGTGCGGGTCGTGGGCAGTGACGTCGGGCGGCTGACGGCGGTGGCCGAGATCGCGCTCGGACTCGGCCTCGAGGTGTGGTTCTCGCCGGCCTTCTTCGAGTACTCGCCCGAGGAGACCACGGCCCGACTGGTCGCCGCGGCCGCGGCGGCGGCCCGGCTGGCCGTGGCCCATCCGGGGCGCGTGGTCCTCGTCGCCGGCAGCGAGCTCACGCTCTTCATGCCGGGCATCCTCCCCGGCAAGAGCGTGACCGAGCGCATGCAGAACCTCAAGGCAGACCTGGCGCTGCTGCGGAATGGAACGCTGGACGCGTACCTGGCTGCCCTGGTGCCCAGCCTGCGCGCCGCGTTCGACGGCCCGCTCACCTACGCCTCGCTCGCCTTCGAGCAGCTGGACTGGGCGCCCTTCGACTTCGTGGGCGTCGACCACTACCGCGAGGCACGGACCAGGGACCGCTACGTCGAGATGCTCCAGCCCTTCCTGGCCACGGGCAAGCCCGTGATCGTCACCGAGTTCGGGATGCGGACCTTCCGTGGGGCCGAGAGCTCGGGCGCCCTGGGGTTCGGGGTCACCGACACGACCCGGCTGTGGCTCCACACCCGACCGCTGGTTGGGCGTCTCTTCCGGCCCCGCCTGAGGGGGACGTTCCAGCGTGACGAGGCGATGCAGGCCCGCGAGCTCGCCGAGACCCTCGACGAGCTCGAACGCGCAGGGGTGGCCGGCGCCCTGGTGTCGACGTTCGTGACACCAGAGTCGTTCATCGACGACGATCCTCGCCACGACCTCGACATGGACTCCATGTCCCTCGTGAAGTCGTTGCCCCGAGGCCGCCGCGGGACGACGTACCCGGACATGCCCTGGGAGCCGAAAGAGGCGTTTCGCGCGGTGGCACGGCACTTCGCCGGTCAGTAGCCGGCGTGATGCCGGCCTTTGGCCATGTTGACAGGAGCGCGTCCAAACCCCGCCCGGGGCAACGGCCCGGAGGTCTCACACCCCTCTGCCAGCGGTTTCGTGATGACCCGGCGACGCTAGGCAGTCCGCCGAGGGCCCGGTACCGCGCGCGACCCGCGCCGCGGCCCAGGGAATCGAGACGGCCCCGGGGCTGCGCGCCGCCGGGGCCGTTGATGGGCCGGGTGGGACCAGGGGTTAGAGCGCCTTGACCGCCGCGATCAGCTCGGCCAGGCCCGCCTTCGCGTCGGCGAACAGCATGCCCGTCTTGGGGTTGGTGTAGAGCTCGTTGTCGATGCCCGCGTAACCGCGACCCATGGAGCGCTTCATGACGATGATGTTCTTGGCGTGGTCGACGTCGAGGATGGGCATCCCCGACACCGGCGAGCCGGGCTTGCGCGCCGCGGGGTTCGTCACGTCGTTGGCGCCGACGACCAGCGCCACGTCGCAGCGGTCGAACTCGGGATTGATGTCGTCCATCTCCCGCAGCTGCGGGTATGGGACGTTGGCCTCCGCAAGGAGCACGTTCATGTGTCCGGGCATGCGGCCGGCCACGGGGTGGATCGCGTACTTCACGTCCACGCCGCGGCTCTCCAGCACCTCCGCGAGCTCGCGAACCCCGTGCTGCGCCTGGGCCACCGCGAGCCCGTACCCGGGCACCACGATGACCGACGAGGCGTAGGCGAGCTGGATGGCGGCGTCGTCCATCGAGACCTCGCGGACCGAGCCGCCGGGCCCTGCCACTGCGGCCGTGGTGCCGTCGCCGCCGCCGAACCCGCCGATCATGATGTTCAGGACCGAGCGGTTCATGGCGTCGGCCATGAGCTTGGTGAGGATGGCACCCGACGCCCCGACCAGCGCGCCCGCGATGATCAGCAGCGGGTTGTTGAGCACGAAGCCGGCCATCGCGACCGCGGTGCCCGTGAACGAGTTGAGCAGGCTGATGACGACCGGCATGTCGGCGCCGCCGATGGGCAGCGTCATCGTCACGCCGAAGGCCAGCGCGGCGACGAGGATCGCGATCGCCACCGGCAGGCTGATGTTGCCCAGCCAGAGGTAGAGGGCGCCCGCCACCACGACGACCGTGAGGATCGTCGTGACGAGCTGGCCGCCCGGAACCCGGACTGGCTTGGACGGGGTGATCTTGAGGCCCATCAGCTTTCCCGACGCGATGAGCGAGCCGGTGAAGGTGATGGAGCCGATGACGATGTCGAGGACGGTCGCGACGTTGTCCTGCAGCCCCGGAATCTGGCTGGCGGACACGTGGCTGAAGTACTCGTTGATGGCGATGAGCGCTGCTGCGCCGCCTCCCACCGCGTTGAACAGCGACACCAGCTGGGGCATCGCGGTCATCTTCACGGTGCGCGCGGAGTACGCGCCGTAGCCGCCGCCGATCAGGACGCCGGCGACGATGACCGCCCAGCCGATCGGATTGAAGGACCCTGTGGGCGGGAGGGCGAGCAGCCAGAGGACCGTCGCGCCGATCGCCACGGCCATGCCGCCCGCGGACAGCAGGTTGCCGTTGCGCGCCGTGGCGGGCGAGTTCATCTGGATGAGGCCCAGCACGAAGCACACCGCGCCGCCGAGCCAGATGAGGCGGACGATCGGGTCGACGATTGAGGGGTCGAGGTTCACGGTCAGCCCTCCGCCTTCTCGGCCTTGGGCGCCGCCGGCTTGCGCCGGAACATCTGGAGCATGCGATCGGTGACGACATAGCCGCCCACCACGTTGAGCGTCGCGAAGGCCACCGCGAGGAACGAGATGACGTACTCGACCGGGTTGCTGGCGCTGACCGCGATGATCATGGCGCCCACGAGGACGATCCCGTGGATCGAGTTGGCGCCCGACATCAGGGGCGTGTGGAGCGTCGCCGGGACCTTCGAGATGACCGCGAACCCGACGAGGATCGCGAGGACGAAGATCGTGAATGCGAGGTCGATGTTCATGCGTTCGCTCCGGCGGGGGCCAGCAGCTTGGCGACGGCCTCGGACGTGACCGTCCCGCCGTGGGTGATCACCGTGGCCTTCGTCACCTCTTCGGTGAGGTCGAGGGCGAGGTTGCCGTCCTTGACCATGTTGAGCAGCAGCGAGGAGATGTTCCGCGCGTAGAACTGCGAGGACGAGGCGGGCATCGAGGCCGGCAGGTTCTCCGGCGACACGATCGTGACCCCGTTCTCGGTGACGACCGTCTCGCCGGCCTTGCTGAGCTCGCAGTTGCCGCCGAGGGCGGAGGCCGCCATGTCCACGATGACCGAGCCCGGCTTCATGCTGGCCACGGCCGCGGCCGTGACGAGCAGCGGCGGCTTGCGCCCCGGGACCTGGGCGGTGGTGATCACCACATCCTGGTTGCCGATCACCTCGTTGAGCTCGGCCTGCTGGGACGCCTGCTCCTCTGGCGTCAGCGCACGGGCGTAGCCGCCGGATCCGGTGGCGTCGATGGCCGTCTTGAGCTTGACGAACTTCGCGCCCAGGCTCTGGGCCTGCTCGGCCGTCTCGGGCCGCACGTCGTACGCGGAGACAACGGCGCCGAGACGCCGCGCGGTGCCGATGGCCTGGAGCCCTGCCACGCCGATGCCGAGGACGAGCACGTTGGCGGGCTTCGCCGTTCCGGCAGCGGTCGTGAGCATCGGGAAGTAGCGCCCGTACGTGTTCGCGGCGATCAGGACGGCCTTGTAGCCGCCCACGTTCGCCTGCGACGACAGCGCGTCCATCGTCTGGGCTCGCGACAGCGTCCGCGGGATCGCGTCGAGGCTCACCGCGGTGACGCCGGCGTCGGCCAGCGTCTGCATCAGCGCCGGGTTGAGCAGGGGCGTCAGCAGGCCGACGACGACCTGGCCGCTGCGCAGCCTCGACACCTCGGCGCCCGTCGGGCTTCTGGACGCGGAGCACGACGTCGCTCAGCGCATAGAACTCGTCGGTGGGCACGACCTGGGCCCCGGCGTCGACGAACGCCTGGTCCGGGATCATGGCGCCGGCACCGGCGCCGGCCTCGACGAGGATCTCGAGCCCGGCAGCTTTGAGCTTGCCGAGCGCCTCGGGCACCAGGGCGACGCGCCGTTCTCCGGCTGCAGTCTCTCTGGCGACGCCGACCTTCATGGCATCACCGTCCAGTGGCAGGAATTTGGGTGGATCTGGCGAGTGTATCGGATGGCCCTTTTTGGGGGAGCCGAACGTCCTGACCGTCCGGCACGCCGAGGTCCGGCGCCGAGTCCGTCGAGCTCAGGCCTCGCCGTCGTCGACGTAGCGAGGGAGCGCCAGCTCGAAGGCGGCGCCCCCATCCGGCAGGTTGCTGGCCCGGATCGACCCGCCCATCGCCAGCGCGAGTTGACGGCAGACGAACAGACCGATTCCGGCCCCGGTGACCGTCGGTGCCGTGGACGGCGAGCGGTAGAACAGCTCGAACAGCTGCTCGGCCTCGGACTCCACAATCCCGGGCCCCTCGTCGAGGACCCGCAGGATGACCTCGTCGGCGGTGGCCAGCACCTCGACGGTGACGCGCGACCCGGCTCCGCCGTACTTCGCCGCGTTCGTGAGCAGGTTCCGCAGCACCTGCTCGACGTACATCTCCTCGCCCTGTGCGGGCGGCAGGTCCGTCGGGACCACCGTCTTGAAGGTGACTTCGGGCGATCGGGACCGCTCCGACGCGACCACCCGCTCCACGATCGGGCGCAGGAACACCGGGTCGTCGCCCAGGTCGAGGTTGCCACGCTCGACGCGGGTCAGGACCAGCAGGTCCTCGACCATCCGGAACAGCCGGTCCGCCTCGCTCGAAACGTCGGTCAGCAGGGCATCGCGGGCATCGGCATCCATTCGGCGCCAGCGCCGCGAGAGCACGCGCGTGCCCCCGAAGATCGTGGTGATGGGCGTCCGCAGCTCGTGCGAGACGACCCCGATGAACGCGTCCCGCAGGCGGGCGGCCTCCCGCTCGGCCTCGATCCGCCGGTTCCGCTCCAGCTCCGCCAGCTTGCGCTCGGTGATGTCGCGAATCGTCCCGATGATCGTCCCGGTCGGACCCGACTCGTCGTGGAGCATCTGGCCGATCCCCAGCATCCAGCGCTCGGAGTCCCCGGGCCGGCCCACGCGGAACTCGATCTCGTATGAGCCGCCCTCCCGCGCGCACGCGGCCATGGCCTCGCGAACGCCACGGCGGTCGTCGGGGTGGACCGCCTCCACCCAGTCCTCGGGCGCAGTCTCATCGCCCAGCGGCGAGGCGAACGCCGGTGGCTCGGGCGACCAGCTCACCCGGTTGGTCTCGACGTCCCACGACCAGATCCAGGTGCCTGACGTCTCGAGCGCCAGCTTCAGGCGATCGTCACGCAGCCGCACGGCGTCGAACAGGCGCGCCCGCTCCAGGGCGCCTGCCCCGTGCGCGGCGAGCGCCTCGAGGAACCAGCGGTCAGAGGCGTCGATCGTCCGAACGTCGTCGAAGGCCACGGCGAGAGCGCCCGCGGTGGACCCCTCGAAGACCATCGGGACGACCGCCGAAGCCTGGACGGCACGGCTCGCAACGCGGCGCAGGAGCTCCGGGTAGTCCCGCTCGCGTTCCGCGGCCGAGGCATGATGGACGCCGCGGCCGGTCCGGATCACGGTCGCCATCGGCACGTCGAGATCGATGGGGATCCGCATCCAGGGCTCGAGCCCCCCGTCGTCGTAGCCGCGGGATGCGAGGATCAGCGCCTCGCGGTCGTCCTCCGATCGTGCCGCGACCCACCCGCGCGGCGCCCCGAGCGCCGTGCAGGCCGCCTCGAGCAGCTGCGCAGCCACGGCCCTCGGCTCAAGCGACCAGGCGAGGGCGTCAGCGACCCGCTGGAGCTCGCGCCGCTGGGCGTCGGCTCTGGCCCCGGAGTCGGCGGCATCGGGCGGGAGGGTGGCGCTCACGCGGCCGAGTATGCGCGGATCGGCGCGGAAGGGCCGCCGAGCGGGCGCCGATCGGGCACCATGTGGCCGTGACCAGCCTCGACCCGAGTCACCCGACCATGCCCGCCCCCGACGGCGCGCCCACCGGTGCGGCAGCGCCGGCGATCGGTCCGGCGAACACCGGCCCGGCGGGCCCGGCGGCGAACCAGGGTGCAGTGGCCAATCTGGACGGAGGACCGTCAGACGGTCAGGCGGCAGCCCCGGCAGCCCAGCCGCTTCCCGATTCGTCCGTCCAGCCCGACGCCAGGTCAGCCAGGGTGAGGATCCGCACCGCGACGCTCATCTCCGCCGCGCTCCTTGTGGTCCTCGCCTTCGGGGCCGGGGTCGGCGTGGGCCGCGTCACGGCCCCTGGAACTCCCGGCGTCACGCCGGCCCTCGAAGCGCGCGTCGGCGGCGCGGTCGTCCGGCGGGGTCGTCCGCGCACCGCAGTCACGGCCTCGCCCGGCCCCTCGGCCACCTCGCCGCTCGCCGGGCTCCCCTCGGACGGGGCCCTGCTGGGCAGCCGGGGCGCGAAGGTCATCCTGACCTACTGGGCCGACTTCCAGTGCCCGTTCTGCGCCCGCTTCGCCGCGGATCTCCTGCCGCAGCTCGCGCCGCTGATCGCCGACGGCACGGTGTCGGTGCTCCATCGCGACTTCGTCTTCCTCGGACCGGAGTCGATCGATGCCGCGATCGCCGTGCGGTGCGGCGGCGAGCAGGGCAAGTACTGGCAGATGCACGACGCCGTGTACGCGGGGCAGCAGGGAGAGAACACCGGGTCCTTCGCCGTGGCGCGGCTGAAGGAGATGGCCGGCGCCGTGGGACTCGACGCGGCGGCCTTCGCCGCCTGCCTCGACCGCCACGACGTGCTCGTCGCGGTCCTGGCGGACACGGCCGCCGCCGTGCGGGCGGGTGTCTCGTCGACGCCCACGATCGACCTGCCGGGCCAGCGCCTCGTGGGTGCCGCGGATGCCGCGACGGTTCGCGCGGCGATCACGAGCGCTGTCGCGCGTGGCGCGGCGTCCACCCCCGCCCCGTCGGTGGCGCCGTCTGGCGATCCGTGGGCGGGGATCCCCACGAGCGGGCTCACTGCGGGCACGGACGCCGCGCGGGTGACGGTCGAGCTGTGGATGGACTACCAGGCCGCCGGCACGCCGGACGTCGTCGCGAACCTCGAGCCTGGGCTTCGCGCCCGCGTGGCGTCCGGCAAGGTGCGGCTGGTCCTGCGCGATCTGGCGACGCTGGGCGACGAATCGATGGTCGCCGCCTCGCTGGTGCGGTGCGCGGCGCAGGACGGCGAGCCGGGGGTCTGGTTCCTGCACTCCATCCTGGGCTCGGCGTCCCGGGGGGCGAACACGGGGCTGTTCACGAACCGCGGGCTGCTCTGGCTGGGCGCCAAGCTGGGCTACGACGTGACCGCGCTCGACGCGTGCATGGCGGATGCCGCGATCGCTGCGGCAATCACGCAGGACACAGCATCCGGGAAAGCTCTCGGCCTTCGGTCGGCGCCCGCCGTGCTGGTCACGGTGGCTGGCAAGGTGGTCGCCCGCTTCGATGGCCCCTCAATCGACGCGACCAAGGTGCTGGCAGCGGTCGACAAGGCGAAGTAGTGTCCGGGCTGGCGTCCTGGCCACCGCGGCGAATTCCAGCGACGTGCGCAATTCCCGTCAATTGCCCCGCGGCAGGTGAAACCTTCCGGGTTGGGCCCGCCTCGGAGCGATGACGGTGCTCTCCCCCCGTCAGGACGTCTCCCCGTCCATGTGCGGCTCCCCTGGCAACTGTCCCGCCGGGGGAGCCGCCTCCGCTTCGCGCAAGTCCCCACTGGGCGGCGCGCTCGACTGGCTTCGAGAGCCCGAATGGGCATGGACCACGGCGACGTGCGATGCGGTGCGACCTGCGTCCAGCGATGGGCCGGGGGGTCGCCCAGAGGTCGGCCGTGGGTCGGCCGGGGGTCGCCTAGAGGTCCGCGACGCTGATGATCCCGCGCCGGATTGCGAACTTGAGCAGCTCGACGCGGTCGTGGAAGCCGAGCTTCTCCATGATGTTCGCCCGGTAGTTGTGCACCGTCTGCTCGGACAGGTGGAACACCTTGGCGATCTCGCGGTTCGTGTGGCCCACCGCGGCGAGGAGGAGGACCTCCTTCTCGCGCTCCGAGAGGCCGGCGTAGACGTCCTCGGCCGGGGCGTCGGGGCTTCGCAGCACGTAGGTGTTGACCATCCGGGTCACGATCGACGGCGAGACGTACGTCTGGCCGCGGGTGACCGACCGGAGCGCCGCCACCAGGTCGGACGGGTCCGCCTCGCGGGTCAGGAAGCCGTCAGCTCCCGCCTTGAGCGCCATGCTGAACTGCTCGCTCCCGCTCCCGCTCCGGCACTCGAGGGCGATGATCCGCACCCCGGGCGCGGCCGTGCGCACCTTCTCGATGGCCTCGAAGGTTGTGCTGCCGGGAGCTGACAGCGGCTGGCACTCGGCGATCACGATGTCCGCGGGGAGCCGGCCCAGCGATTCGGGGATGGCGTCCGGGGTGGCCGGGGTGGCCGTGACCTCCATGTCGGGCTCGGCGTCGATGATCGAGCGGAAGCCGGCCACGAGCATCGGGAACTCGAAGATCGCAAGCTGCACCGCGATCTTCCCGTTGCCCGGGCCTGTGCCGTTCGTCCTCACCGTTCCCTCGCCCATCCGCGGCAGCCCGGGACCTGCGCCCGGGACCGCAGCGTCAACTGTGCCGGGGGCAGCGGCTCCCCCGTAGGGGCCATCGGTCGCACCGTGGTGTCCGCGCCGCCCGGCTGGCGCGGTGCCATCCGGCACGAGATGCGGGCGATGCGACGGCCCGTCCCGGATGCCGTGGGACGGCGTCGGGCGCACCGCGGGCCGGCGACGGGCGCACCGCGGGACGCCTACCGGACGACCAGGGAATCCCCGCGGCGGTCCACGCCCGCGACTCGCTCGAGACCTTCGTGCAAGGCGAACGCCACGCGGGTCTCGAGGTGCGCGCCGGGCGCCAGCACGCGCGACCGGCCGGCCGCGATCGCGCCATCGATGTCCTGCGGGTGGCTCGTCCAGGGCTCGATCGCGAGCAGGTGGTGCCCGCGCCAGCCGCCATAGACCTGCCACAGCCACGCGTGCGGAAAGACCTCGCGGTCGAAGACGATGGCGACTCCGCGTCGGGCAGCGGTGTCGGTGAGCGCCAGCCAGCCATCCGAGAGGTCGGTCGCCCAGTGCCCGCCGAACACGCCCGCCTCGCGCCCGAGCACGGCCGACATGTCGTGGACGCCCTCGCGTGCGGCGGGAGAGGCGGACGGCGAGACCGGCAGGGACGGCCACGGGTACCGCTGCCCCACGGCCCCCATCAGCGGGTCCGAGGCGACGCCCACCTCCATGCCCCCGTTCGCGGGCAGGTCGATCCGGTGACCCCCCGTGACCGCGAAGGCGGGATGGACGCCCCAGGTGAACGGCAGCGGATGCACGTCGAGGTTCTCGATGCGGTAGCTCGCCCACAGCACCGGCTCGCCAGCCCGCAGCACAAGCCTCCGGGTGAACCTCGCGGCGGCGATGTTGCCGAGGCCGGTCGCGGTGATCGAGGCCTCCGCCCCGCCGGCTGCCGCTGCAGGCGAGGCCGTCCACGGCACGCACCACAGCTCGCCCATGTACGGCAGCTTCTCGCCGCGGAGCGTGGACAGGTCACCGCCCGGGAAGACCTCGTCCCAGCCGCCGGTCCACCAGTCGTCGAACCAGGCGCCGTACGGGGCCAGCCGCGGCGCCAGGCGCGGGTTCCGCCAGAGCAGCTCTCGCTCGGCGCCCAGGTCCCTGAGCGACGCGACGTGGCCGCCCATCGACGGGACCACCGTGACCGAGACCAGCCCGTTCTCGAGGACGAGCGCCGGGAGGCCCTCCCACGCCGTCTCGCGAACCGAGGCCGCCGTCACGCGAGGACCACCTCCACACCGGCCTCCCGGATCTCGGCGACCCGCCGCGGGTCGGCGTTGGTGTCGGTGATCAGCAGGTGGACCTGGGCCAGGGGCACGATGGGCGTGAAGCCCTGCCGGCCCAGCTTCGACGAGTCCGCCACCGCGACCACCCGGCGGCTGCGCGAGGTGGCCACCGCGCCGACTTCCGCCACGAGCACGTGCGGCGTGGTGAGCCCGGCCTCCGGCGTCAGCCCGTCGCAGCCGAGGAAGATGGTGTCGGCGGTGAGTGCCCGGAGGCCGTCGATCGTCCCGGGCCCCACGAAGGCGCGGTATTCCGGCAGGTACAGCCCGCCGACGACCACCAGGTGCGGCGCGTCCCAGCTGCCGATCTCGTCCACCACCGGCAGCGAGTAGGTGACCACGGTGATCGCGTTGGGGGCTCGGAGGGCCGCGGGCATCTGGGCCGCAACCTGGGCCACGGTGGTCCCGGAGTCGAACAGGACGATCTCACCCGGGCCGATCAGCCGGGCGGCCGCCGCCGCGATCCGCGCCTTCTCCTCCCGGTGGAAATGCAGCTTGGTGGCGAAGGCGCCCGCCGCGAGCTTGGCGGCCAGGCTGACGGCCCCGCCGTGGACCCGGCGCAGGCGCCCAGCGCCCTCGAGCAGGATCAGGTCCCGCCGGATCGAGGCGTCGGTCACCCCGAAGCGCACCGTGAGCTCGCCCACGCTGACCCGCAGGTCGCTCTCGACCAGCCGCGCGATCTGCTCGCGCCGCTCGTGCGCCGTCAGGCCGGACGGCTCGAGCTCGGCGGCCGCCGAGACGCTCACTTGTTCACCCCCATCGTCAGGCCCTGGATCAGGTTCCGCTGGAAGATCAGGTACACGATGATCGCAGGCAGGGCGCTGATGAGGGACCCGGCCATGAGCGTGGGGATGTTGACCACGCGGCCGTTCTGGAGCACGGCGAGGCCCACGGTGATCGTGCGGACGGCGGGCGTCTGGAGGAACAGCAGGCCCACCAGGAGATCGTCCCAGATCTGGATCACCTGGAGCACGGCCACGGTGGTGATCGCCGGGATCGAGAGCGGCAGCATGATCTTGCGGAAGATCTGCCAGTAGCTCGCGCCGTCCATGACCGACGCCTCGACGAGCTCGGTCGGGATGCTCCGGTAGTAGGTGGTCATCAGGTAGGTGGCGAACGGAGACCCGATGGCCGCGTAGACCACGATGGCGCTCGGGAACTGGTTCACGCCGTGGACCAGCCGCGCGATGTCCACGTAGACCGGGATGATGATCGACTGGATCGGGATCATCATCCCGGACATGATCGCCACGAAGATCAGCCCAGACCCGCGGAAGCCGAGCTTCGCGAATGCGTAGCCGCCGGTCGTGCTGACGATCAGGATCAGCAGGACGCCGCCCACCGTCACGATGGTGGAGTTCCAGAGCTCCGCGAGGACCGGCATCTGGACGAACAGGTCCTGCCACGAGGCCAGCGAGAAGCCGCTGCCGGCGATGTACTGGTCCCGCGATCGCAGCGAGGTCAGGATCATCAGCAGGAACGGGAACAGCATGATCACGCCGACCACGCACAGGATCGCGAACATCACGAGCCGGCTCAGCCGCCGCCTGGTGAGGGGCATCAGGCGCACCTAGTCGAGCCGACTGCGGAACAGCCGCAGCTGCGCGATGCTGATCGCGAAGACGACCACGAACAGCACGATCCCGATCGCCGCCGCGTAGCCGAACGAGCCCACCTTGAAGCCCTGCTGGTACACGTAGAACTCAAGGGTCGTGGACCCGAAGCCGGGACCGCCGCCGGTCATGATGAAGATCAGGCTGAACAGCGCGGTGAACGCGGTGATGAGCGTCAGGATGAACGCGAACTGGATGAACCGCATCAGCATCGGGATGGTGATCTTGCGGAACGTCGTGAGGCCGCTGGCGCCGTCAACGCGGGCGGCCTCGTAGACCTCGCGGTCCAGGGTCGCCATCCCGGTGATGAAGATGATCGTGTTGGTGCCGAACACGGACCAGATGAACGTGATCGCGACCGCACCCATGGCGCTGTACTCGCCGCTCAGGAAGTTGGTCTGCACGTCGAGGCCGATGCCGGTCAGGATGGTGTTGAGGATGCCCTCCACCGCGAACACCCGGATGGCCACCATGCCGATGACGACCCAGCTGATGGCCGTGGGCAGGAAGTACGCGGAGCGGAAGAACCGCCAGCCCAGGACGTGCTCGTTGAGCAGGTAGGCGACGAGCAGCGGGATCAGGATCGCGAACGGGACGGCCGCGAGCAGGATCAGGTTGTTCAGGACGACGCGCCAGAAGTTGGGGTCGGCGAACAGCCGCTGGTAGTTCTCGACGCCGATCCAGGTGGACGTGATGCCGTCCCAGCGCGTGAAGCTGAAGAAGAGGGCCTGCCCGATCGGCACCGCCAGCAGCGCCAGCTCGAGCACGACCACCGGGAGGGCGAAGAGGATGCCGGCCCGCCGCTGGGAGCGGCTCAGTCGACCGCGCCCGCGGGTGCGGATCGCGGCCACCGGGGCCTGCGAGCTGAGCGGCGTCGTGGGGTTGGTCATCGGGGGGAGGAAGGCCGGCGGCGGGGGGGATCGCCGCCGGCCCCATCTGGTCGGCTCAGCCGGGGGCCGGAGCCGTGTAGGTGTTGCCACGCTGGTCGGCAGGCAACCCGTTGAGCGCGTCCGACATCGCCTTGAGCGCGTCGGTGGGGGTGGTGGTGCCGTTGAACACGCCGTTGAGCAGCTTGGTCGCCACGTCCGTGACGCCGGGCTGGACGACGTTGTCGATCATGGGGTAGCGCGTGTAGCCCTGGGTGGCCGCGAAGTCGAGCATGGCGTTGGCCAGGGGCTCGGTCGCCGGCGTGCCGGGGACGACGGGGATCAGGCCGCCGTCGGCGATGATCTTCTGAGCCTCGGGGGTGGCCATCCAGGCGAGGAACGCCGCCGCTTCGGCCTTGTGCTGGGAGTAGCTGGTCACGCCGAAGCCGTCACCGGGGAACTCGACGACGCCCTTGACCTGCGTGTCGTTGAACGGCGGGACGAAGACGCCCACCTTGTCGCCCAGCTTGTCGTGGAACTCCTTGAAGTCCCAGCTGCCCTCGAGGACCATCGCGGCCTTGCCGGCCTCGAACATCCCCACCGAGTCGCCGTTGAGGACGTCAGGGTTGGTGTAGCCCTTCGACTTGATGGTGGCCCACTTGGTCAGCTGCGCGACGATGGCCGGGTCGGTCCACGGGATCTGGCCGCTGTAGAGCTTCTGCCAGTCGCCGACCGGCAGGTACATCATCATGTAGCTGAGGTCGTAGTAGGGGTAGAAGCCGGCGTTGAGCGCCTGGCCGCCCGGCCCGTAGGCCATCGGCAGGATGCCCGCCGCCTTGAGCTTCTCGCAGGCCGCGAAGAACTCGGTCCAGTTGGTGGGGAACGAGGTGATCCCCGCCTTGGCGAACAGGTCCTTGTTGTAGAACCCGTTGTAGTGCTGCATGTCGAGCGGCACGCAGATGGCGCCCTGGTCGAGCGACAGGCCCTTGGAGCACCAGTCGATGCCGTTGAAGGTCTTGAGCGTGTCGGTCGGGATGTACTGGTTGAGCGGTTCGAGGTAGCCCTGGTTCTGGAGGGCGAACAGCCCGGTCCACATCGTCATGAGGTCGGGCCCGGTCCCCGACACCGCAGCAGCCTTGAGCAGCGCGAAGTACGTGTCCGCGGGCTGACTCACCAGCTGGATGGTCACGTTGGGGTTCTTGGCCGTGTAGGCCGTGACGAGCGCCTGCGTGACGGTGGCGTTGGCCTCGGTTCCGTAGTTGTGCCACAGGGTCAGCGTGACGGGCGCTGCGGCGGTTGGCGAGGCCGCGGCCTCGCTGGCTGCGGCCGACGACGGTGCGGCGGACGCGGCGGATGCGGTGGACGGCGCGGCGCTGGTGGCCACGGACGGCGCCGTGCTGGGTGTGGAGCCTCCGCAGGCGGTCGCGATCAACATCGCGGACCCCGCCAGCGCGAGCAACCTTCGGTTCAAGCCCGTGTCTCCTTTCCGACGAGCATCCCCTGACCGGGCATCCTCCGGACCGGGGCGCGCTCCTCGCGCATCCTGGTCGTCCCGACGCATGGGTGCCAGCAGACCGGCCGGCAGGCGCGGCTGCGTGCACGATCCTACGCTGAGACTGGCAGGACCCGCAATACGGTTTCTGCATGTTTCGCGCAGTAAACCTGCAGACTGTGCAGATTCTGGCGAAGGATTGCCCGCCGTTTGCCTTGACACCCGACATGGTCTGAATAGCATGTGTGCATCAAATGGAACATCGATCAACTGGCAGCGTGCGGTCGACTCGGCCGTCAGCGACCAGGACTGGAGGCGATCCCGGTGGGTTCTGGCGGCGACATCCGATTGGCGCGACTGTTCGACGGCGGCTCGAACGCGATCGTCGCCGCCATCGACCATGGCCTCTACAACGGCCCGCGCCCGGGCTTCGAGGACCTGTCAGCCGTGGTGGACCGCCTCACGGGCGCGGACGCGATCCTGGTGAGCCCCGGCATGGCGACGCACCTCGCCCCGGCGTTCAGCCGCCGCGGCGCACCGGCGATGATCGTCCGGCTCAACTGGGGCACGCAGTACGCCACCCAGTGGGGCTACCGCGAGAGCCGCAGCGTGTCGATGGTGTCCGCCGCGGGCGCGATCGCGCTGGGAGCGGACATCGTCCTCGTGGGAATGTCCATCAAGACCGGGTCCGAGGCCGTGGACGCCGAGAACGTCGAGATGGTCGCCCGGTGCGTGGCCGAGGCCCATGCCGCCGGCGTGCCGATCGTCGGGGAGGTCTACCCTGCAGGTCATGAGGAAGTCAGCCCCGAGGAGCGCCACGAGGTGATCTCCATCGGGTGCCGCATCGTGGCCGAGCTGGGCGTGGACCTGGTCAAGACGTTCCACACCGGAGAGCGCTTCGACGAGGTCTGCAAGTCCACGCCCGTCCCGGTCCTGGCGCTCGGGGCGAAGAAGCTGCCCCACGAGGTGGACGCGCTCGCCCTTGCCGCCACCGCTGTCCGCGACGGCGCCCGGGGCGTGGTCTTCGGCCGGAACCTCGTGGGCGCCAAGGACCCCGTGCGGTTCATGGCGGCACTCCGCGAGGTGGTCAAGGACGGTGCGGACCCCGCGACCGCCGCCGCCAAGCACGGGCTGGCATAGCGCCCGGAGCTGTGACCCTTCTGCTCGGCCTTGACGTCGGGACCACCTCGGTCAAGGCCGGGCTGTTCGACGCCGCCGGGAGGCAGGTGGCGGCCGACGGCCGCGAGTACGCGCTGTTGCACCCCTCCCCGGATCACGTCGAGATCGACGCGGAGACGTGGTGGGCGTCCGCTGTGGCCGCGGTTCGCGGCGTGCTGGGATCGGTCGGCGTGGACCCGCAGGCGGTGGCCGCCATCGGCGTCTCGAGCCAGGGCGAGACCATCGTCGCCGTCGATGGCGACGGGCGGCCGCTCGGCCCCGCGCTCGTCTGGCTCGACAACCGCGCCTCGGCTGAGGCCCGGCAGCTTTCGACGCAGTTCCCCAACCCGCTCGTCTACGACCGGACGGGCGTCCCCGACGTCAACCCGACCTGGCCCGCGTCCAAGCTCCTGTGGTGGCGCAGCCACGAGCCGGCGCTGTTCCGCGACGCCGCCCGGTTCCTGCTGGCAGAGGACTTCGTCCTGCGCCGCCTCACTGGGCGCTTCGTCACCGAGGGCGGCATCCAGTGCACCTCGATGCTGTTCGACATCGTCGAGGGCCGATGGTGGCCCGAGATGCTCGATGCGGTGGGCGTGGGACCGGAGCGGCTGCCCGAGGTGGCAGCGCCGGGATCGGTGGTCGGGCGGCTGACGGCCACGGCGGCCGCGGACCTCGGCCTGCCCGTCGGGCTGCCCGTCGTGGCTGGCGGAATGGACCAGGGCGCTGGTGCCGTGGGCGTGGGGAACACCGGCCGTGGCGTGGTGTCCGAGAGCACGGGCGGGGCGCTGACCGTCCAGGCGGCGGTGGCTCGCCACGGGGGCGACCCCTCGCGCCAGACGCCGGTGTACATCCACTCGGCGCCCGGCCAGTACCTCTACTGCCCCGTGTGTCCAACCGGCGGCATGGCCCTCACGTGGTTCCGCGACACCTTGGGCGGGCTGGAGGTGGAGCACGCCCGCCGCGCAGGCGCCAGCGCCTACGACCTGCTGACCGCGCTCGCTGCCGACGTCCCGCCCGGTTGCGACGGGCTCACGATGCTGCCCCACCTTGCGGGCGCCTTCAGCCCCGAGTACGTCCCCGAGGCGCGCGGCGCGTTCATCGGCCTGACGCTCGCGCACACCCGCGGGCATCTCGTCCGGTCCGTCCTCGAGGCCGTCGCGTTCATGCTCCGGCGGAACGTGGAGCTCCTCGAACGGGCGGGCGCGCCGGCCACCGAGATCCGCTCGCACGGCGGCGGGGCGAGGAGCCGGCTGTGGAACCAGATCAAGGCGGATGCATGCGGGCTGCCGGTCGTGACGCTGGAGGGCGAGGACGCCGCGGTCCGCGGCGATGCGATGCTGGCGGGCGTGGCCGTGGGCGTGTACCCGGACCTGGCTGCGGCCGAAACCGCGCTGGTCGCGACCCGCGACCGCTTCGAGCCCGACCCGGCGAGCCGCGCCGCGTATGACCAGGCGTACGGCCGCTACATCCGGCTGTTCGATGCGCTCCGACCCGAGTTCGAGCGCACGGCGGCCAGCGGCTGATCCACCATCGACCCAATCGACAGGACACGAGCAACCACGAACCCAGATGGAGGCCCACAGGTGGCGGTGAAGGCGAAGATCGGCGTCTGCGTGATGGCGCTGCTCGAGGACGACTACAACAAGACCGGCCACATGCGCGAGGCCGCCACCGCGGCCGCGCAGGAGATCGCCGACACGTTCGCCCAGTGGGGCGAGGTGGTCCACGCCGGGCTGGTCGAGGAGGAGCACCAGGCGGCAGCGGCGGCCCGGGCGTTCAACGCCGCCGACGTGGACCTCATCGTGATGATGGAGCTGGCGTACACCAAGGGCCTGGTGCCCGCCCGGCTGATCATCGACACGGCCGCGCCGATCCTGGTCTGGAATGCCCAGAAGATCCGCCGCCTCGACGAGAAGGACGGCTTCGACGTCGTGATGCTCAACTCGGGCATGGCGGGGATGCCGGAGCTGACTGCCGTCCTGCTGCGGACCGGCCGCGACTACGCGCTCGTGACCTCGCTGTTCGACGATCCCGAGGGCCGGGGCAAGGTCCAGGAGGTCATCGCGGCCGCCGCCGTCCGCCGCCGCCTGCGCGAGACGCGCGTCGCCCTGGTCGGCCACAACTTCGAGGGCATGACCGACCTCATGTTCGACGGCCTCTCGATGCGCGAGACGCTCGGCCCTGTCTACTGGCCGCTCGAGCCCGAGAAGGTCGCGGTCCGCGTGGGCGAGCTGCCCCAGGACCTCGTGGACAGCGTCATGGCCGAGGAGCGCGGGAAGTACACCGTGGACATGGACCCGGCGCTGTTCGAGCGGTCCGTGCGCCTCGCGATCGCGCTGGAGCAGGTGGTCAAGGAGCACAACTTCAACGCGTTCTGCGCGTTCGACCAGGTCTGGCTCACCGACCCGCGCGTGGGCGTGATCCCCTCCTACGGCACCGGGCGCCTGTGCGAGATCGGCATCCCGGCGGCACCGGAGGGCGACGTCAACACCGCGGTCGCGCAGGTGATCCTCCAGGAGCTGGCGGGCACCGCGACCACGCTCGAGAACTACGTCATCGACTATGACCAGGACGCGGTCATGTTCAGCCACGACGGCCACGGCAACCCCGCGATGGGCACGCCGGGCGCGGTCAAGGTCAAGCACTCGATCTACTACCACGGCGTCCACGGCTTCGGCGCCGGCTTCGAGTTCGCCTACAAGCCGGGGCCGATCACGAACCTCTCCGTGGTGACGACCGGCCTCAACCAGTGGCGCTTCGTGATCAGCGAGGGCGAGCTGCTGCCGTTCCCGCCGCGCGAGATCAGCGCGCCGCAGACGCTGTTCCGCCACGACACGCTCTCGATCGCCGAGTGGTGCGACGCCTGGCTCCGCGCCGGCGCCACGCACCACCAGGGTGCCGCGTTCGGGCGCTGGACCAACCAGCTCCTGCACCTGGCCCAGATGCTCGGCATCGAGGCCGTGGTGGTCTAGGCCGCTGCCACGATGGAACGCGTCAGGATCCGGCCCCCGGTCTTCGAGATCGGGCTCAAGGGCTACTGCTGGGGCGCCGACGCCGTCCGGCTCGCCGTGGAGGCGGACCGACTGGCCCGGTCGCTCGGCGTCTCGATCGTCTACAACCCGCAGACCGTGGACATCCACGCGGTGGCCGTCGCGACCAGCCGGATCCTGGTGTTCGCCCAGCACATGGACCCCGTGACGCCGGGGCGCGGCGTCGGGAGCGTGCTCGCCGAGGCGCTGCTCGATGCCGGCGCGGTGGGCACACTGCTCAACCACAGTGAGAAGCCGATGGCCATGGGCGCGCTGGCGAAGGCGCTCGAGCGGGCGCGCGAGGTGGGCCTGTTCACCCTCGTCTTCGCTGACACGCCGGCCGAGGCGGCCGCGCTTGCCCACCTCGGGCCCGACATCGTGCTCGCCGAGCCGCCCGACCTCATCGCGACCGGCGTCTCGGCGGGCAACGTCATGGCCGACTTCGTCGCGGAGACGCTGGCGGCGGTCAAGGCCGTGGACCCGGAGATCCTCGTCATGTCCGGCGCCGGCGTCAACGGTCCCGACGATGTGGACCGGATGATCCGGCTGGGGCTCGACGGCACGGGGTCCTCGTCCGGGATCCTGCGCGCCCCGGACCCCGCGGCCGCGATGAAGGCGATGCTCGAGGCCGAGGCGCGGGCCTGGGCCGACACCCACGGAGCCCCGAAAGGAAACCCCGTCCGATGACCGTCTACCACGCGAGCGCCGCTCTCCACTTCCCGCTCCACAAGCCCGGCTTCGAGGACGTCACCAAGGCCGCCACGGACGCGGTGGCCGCGTCGGGCGTGCAGAACGGGACCCTGACGGTCTACTCGCAGCACACCACATGCGCCGTGCTCATCCAGGAGGAGTCGATGGACCAGACGCTCGACGGCGTCGAGTTCCTCCTCCAGGACATGGTCAACTACCTGACCACGCTCGTGCCCACGTGCCGCCACGAGGGGCAGTACCTGCACCCCGGGCCGAAGCACCTCGAGTACGCGACCGGCAAGCTGGGCGAGGAGGGCTGGTGGAGCCTCAACACCGACGCCCACCTGCGGTCGGTGCTGCTGGGTCGGTCCGAGACGATCCCCGTGATCGATGGCCGCGCGGAGCTGGGCGAGTTCGGCCGGATCTACTTCGCCGACTTCGATGGCATGCGCCAGCGTGACCGAATGGTGCGCTTCACGGTGATGGGGGAGTAGCCGCCCCTGCGCTTCGCCCAGGCCCCGCTCCGGGCGGCAATCGTCAGTCATCCAAGGGACGGGTCCGTGGCGCGGCGGACATCGTGCCCAAGACAGGCGAGCATCGATTCGGGGCGAGAATCGCTGTCAGGCAGTCGTGCTCCGCGTCGCTGACGATTCTTGGCGGGCTTCGGCGCCGTTCCCGCGGACGGGCATGCGTACTGCGACTGTCTGACAATTCTCGCGGGCGTTGGGCTCAACCCTCGGCCAGCGCGGCCTCGAGGTCCGCCCAGAGGTCCTCGAGCGGCTCGAGCCCGATCGAGAGGCGGATGAGCGGTCCGCCCGTCCACGCGCGGACGGTCCTGGTGAGCCCGGACCAGCGCGCCGGAAGGACCAGCGATTCGTAACCGCCCCACGAGTAGCCCAGGCCGAACCGCCCGCGCGCGACGAGGCGATCCGTGAACACGTCGGCGTCTGCCTGGTCGGCGGGCGAACCGTCGAGGCGCTGGAGCTCGAACGAGAACAGGCCCGAGGCGCCGTGGAAGTCGCGCTGCCAGAGGGCGTGGCCGGCGTCGCCGGGGAGGGCCGGGTGGAGGACCCGAGCAACGCGGGGGTGGCCGGCCAGGCGCTGCGCGACCACCAGGGCCCGCTCGCCGGCCTCGCGGATCCTCAGGTCCACGGTCCGGGCGCCGCGCGCCACAAGGAAGGCGTCCTCGGCGCTGACGGCGGTGCCGGTCAGCCGCGCGGCGTCGCGGACTGGCCGGAGCAGCGCCTCGGTCGCGAAGACGCCGCCCATCAGGACGTCCGCGTGGCCGCCCCAGTACTTGGTCAGCGCCACGACCGAGATGTCGACCCCGTGGTCGAAGGGCCGGAACAGCCCGGGCGAGCCCCAGGTGTTGTCGACGGCGGTGACGATCTTGTGGTCCGCGGCGCCGGCTGCGGCGACGATCGCGGGCACGTCCTGCACCTCGAACGTGTGCGTGCCCGGGCTCTCGAGCCAGATCAGCGTGGTGGCCGGCCGGATGAGCGCGGCGATTCCCGCGCCGACCAGCGGGTCGTAGAACTCGACGTCCACCCCGAGGCGGGCGAGCAGGTCGGTGCACAGCTCGCGCGCCGGGCCGTACGCCGCGTCCGTGACGAGCAGGTGGTCGCCCGCGCGGAGAACGGCGAGCATTGCGACCGTGATCGCCCCGAGGCCGCTCGCCACGAGCTCGACGCCCGCACCGCCCTCGCCGGCAAGCAGCAGCCGCTCGAGCTCGGCGGTGGTGGGGGTGCCATGGGTGCCGTAGGTCGAGTAGCGGCGATCGCCGGCACGCCAGCCGCGCAGGGCCTCGCGCAGGGACGCGATGTCGTCGAACAGCACGGTGGACGTGCGGCGGATCTCGGGGCTGGGCGTTCGGAAGCGACCGTCGTTCATCGGCGGATCATCGCCCCTGGTAGAGGAACGTGTCCTGCACGTCGGACTCGCCCATCGCCAGGCGCTGCGCGCGGTACAGGGCCATCCCGTAGGCATACGCGCCGTCGGGGGCAAGCGACGCCGCGTGACGAAGCGTGGCCAGCTCCACCCTGACGGCAAGCGCCGGGTGGCGCGCGATCCGCGCGGCGATCCGGTGCGCCTCGGGCAGGAGCTCCTCGGCCGGGACGACGCGGTTGACGAGGTGGACGCGCAGCGCCTCCTGCGCGTCGATCGGCTCGCCGGTGAGCGCCATCTCGTGCGCCACGACCGAGGGCAGGTGCCGGTTGAGGCGGAACGTGCCGCCCATGCCGCCCATCCCGTACGCGATCTCGGGCAGGCCGAAGCGGGCGTCGGGCGAGCAGACGCGGATGTCCGTGAGCGCGAGCAGGTACCCGAGCGCCCGGCCGAGGCACCAGCCCCGCACCGCCCCGATGAACGGGGTTGCCCTGGGGTGCGCCATGACCGCATCGGCCCAGTCGTAGCCGGGAGGCGCCGGGTCGGCCTCGCCGGCCGGCCCGCTGCCGAGCGAGTTGTGCAGGTCCGTCCCGGGCGAGCCCGAACCCGGCTCCTCGTGCTTGATGTCGTCACCGGCCGAGAAGGCGCGCTCGCCCGCACCGGTCAGGATGCCGACGCGGATGTCCGGGTCGGCATCGACCTCGCGCAGCGTCGCCAGAAGCTCACGGTGCATCGCCTGGGTGATGGGGTTGACCTTGCCGTTCGCGATGGTGACGACGGCAACGCCGCCCGCCTTCTCGATCTCGATGCCCATGGCTCCTCCGCGTCCTCGGTGATGGCGAGGGCATCGTGGCCGATCATGCGGTCGGCGGGGAGGCGTGGTGCGCCAGGGTCACCAAATCGGCGTCGCTGGCCAGGAATCTGCGCGGAATGGGGACTGGGCCACACCAAAGCAGACGATTGGTTCGCCGGAGTCACCGAATCGATGGGCGCCGGCGCCGTTTCCCCCAATTGGTGATCGAGGATCACCACGCCGCCTGCGCCGGCTCGCCTACCGCTGCTCGATCGGCACGAAGGCGCGCTTCTGCTCGCCCACGTAGAGCTGGCGCGGCCGCCCGATCCGAGACTGGGGATCGTGCACCATCTCGCGCCACTGCGCGATCCAGCCCGGCAGCCGCCCGATCGCGAACAGGACCGTGAACATCTCTGTGGGGAACCCGAGCGCTCGGTAGATCAGGCCGCTGTAGAAGTCGACATTCGGGTAGAGCTTGTGGTCCACGAAGTAGGGGTCCGACAGCGCGACCTGCTCGAGCTCCTGCGCGATCTTCAGCAGGTGGTCGTCCTTGCCCATCTTCGCCAGGATCGGCTCGGCGGCGGCCTTGATGATCCTCGCCCTCGGGTCGTAGTTCTTGTAGACCCGGTGGCCGAAGCCCATGAGCCGGAACGGGTCCTCTTTGTCCTTGGCCCGCTTGATCGCCTTGGCGACGTCGCCGCCGTCCGCTGCGATGCTCTCGAGCATTTCGAGGACCTCTTGGTTGGCGCCGCCGTGGAGCGGGCCCCAGAGCGCAGCGATCCCGCCCGCGATGGAGACGTACAGGTTCGCGTGGCTGGAGCCCACCATGCGGACCGCGGACGCTGAGCAGTTCTGCTCGTGGTCAGCATGGAGGATCAGCAGCACCCGGAGCGCGCGGGCGACCTCGGGGTCGACGGCCCACGGCTCCGCCGGGTCCGCGAACATCATCCGCAGGAAGTTCGCCTCGTACTCGAGGTCATCGTCGGGGACCAGCGGGGGCTCGTCGTGGGTCCGCCGGTACGCGGCTGCCGCAATCGTCGGCAGCTTGGCGAGCAGGCGAACGGTGGAGAGGTGGATGTCGGCATCGTCGTGCGGGTTGCCCCCGCCCGGGTAGAACGCGGACAGCCCGGCCACGGCTGAGGTCAGCACCGCCATCGGGTGGGCCTCCACCGGGAACGCCTCGAAGAACTGCCGGTAGGCGAGGCGGATCCAGGTGTGGTGGCGGATCTCGTCGGTCCAGGTCGCCAGCTGCTCAACCGTGGGCAGCTCGCCGTGGATCAGCAGGTAGGCCACTTCGAGGAACGTCGTGCTCTCGGCAAGCTGCTCGATGGGGTAGCCGCGGTAGCGCAGGACCCCTTCGTCACCGTCGAGGTAGGTGATCGCGCTGCGAGTTGATGCCGTGTTGGCATAGCCGTAGTCGAGCGTGACCAGACCCGCGTCCTTGAGGAGGGGCGCGATGTTGATCGCCGACTGGCCCTCGGTCGCGGGCTCGATCGGCAGCGTCAGCTCGCGGTCGCCCACCAAGAGGCGCGCGACCTGCGGGTCAGTTGCCGAACGCCCGCGCTCGATCGTCGTCATGAATGCCTTGCCTTCTTCCGTCCGCGGGAGCTTTGCGACCGGGCCGCAATGAGGACCGGCCGGTGGACAGGGCGCGTGGGGAGCTCCGACGCCTGTGGGACGCTACGGTCGGGCGGCTTCGCCGTTCCGACAAGGGCCATTGTGACGGGCCATTGGCACCTCGTGCAGGGTCCAAAGCGACATCGTCCGTTCGGTGGACCGGCGAACCGGCGGACATGCGCCAACCACTTGAGCGCGCGGACCATCGTGTCGCGCCGCTCGAGGGAATGAGGTCGCGGCTGCTCGCCGGATCGCAACCCGTGCCTGAACTCGGGGCGTTGTTCTCTCGTCCGACTTCGCCCGCCCTGGCTGCCGTCGCATCGCGCCCGCTCCCCGTCCGGTGACCGACGGCCCACCGCGTCCACGCCGGAATCGCCCTTGGCAGCGGGAGCGCGGCGGCGAAGCATCGATGGGTCGATCTGGCTAGCCGAGGTCTGCCATGGCCCACGCCACCTCACGAGGTGCCTACGAGGCGCTGAGCGAGCGGCTCAACCGGTTCCCGCAGGGCGCCCCGCCATCCGAGCTGCTCTTCCGGATCCTCTCGCTGCTGTTCAGCGAGCGCGAGGCGGGGCTGGTGGCGCGGCTGCCGATCCGGCCGGTGACCGCCCAGCACGCCGCGCGCGTTTGGGGCATGCGCGTGGCCGAGGCGCGCACGGTCCTCGACGGAATGGCGGCGCGCGCCATCCTCATCGACATCGAGGGACCCAACGGCACGCTCTACGCGCTGCCGCCCCCGATGGCCGGATTCTTCGAGTTCTCGATGATGCGGGTCCGCGACGACGTGGACCAGCACGTGCTGGCTGAGCTGTTCTACCAGTACATCACCGTCGAGGACGAGTTCATCACCGCGCTGTTCACGCACGGTGAGACGCAGCTGGGCCGCGTCTTCGTGAACGAGCGCGCCCTGGCCGACGCCCGCGCCGCCGGCCACTCGCCCGACGACGCGATGCGGGTGCTGGACTACGAGCGGGCGAGCGAGGTGATCGGCACGGCGCAGCACATGGGCGTCGGGCTCTGCTACTGCCGCCACAAGGCGGAGCACGTGGGACGCGCGTGCACGGCGCCGCGGGACATCTGCATGACCTTCGGCGGGACGGCCGACTCGTTGATCCGCCACGGGTACGCCCGGCGCGTCGACAAGGTCGAGGGGATGGAGCTCCTCGCCGAGGCGTCCGACCACCGACTGGTCCAGTTCGGCGAGAACGTCCAGCGCGAGGTCGCGTTCATCTGCAACTGCTGCGGCTGCTGCTGCGAGGCCATGATCGCGCAGCGGCGGTTCGCCCGGCTGAACCCGGTCCACACCACCAACTACCTGCCGGCCATCGATGCGCCGCTGTGCAACGGGTGCGGCAAGTGCGTGGACGCCTGCCCGGTCGAGGCGATGACGCTGGTGTCCGCGAACGACCCGGTCAAGGCCCGCAAGCGGCGGGCGGAGCTCGACGCCTCGGTCTGCCTGGGCTGCGGCGTCTGCACCCGCGTCTGCCCGACCGATGCCCTGCACCTCGAGCCGCGCGGCGAGCGGGTGGTCACGCCGGTGGACACGCTCCACCGCGTGGTGCTGATGGCGATCGAGCGCGGGAACCTGGCGGACTGCATCTTCGACAACCGCGCGCTCGCCAGCCATCGCGCGATGGCGGCGATCCTGGGCGTGATCCTGCGGCTGCCGCCCACCAAGCAGGTGCTGGCCATGCAGCAGGTGCGCTCCAAGTACCTGGTCAAGCTGCTCGAGCGGGTGCAGGAAGCGCGTTAGCGGTCCTTGAGTCAGGTGCGACCAGTCACGCGCCGGCCGTGCGCGTCCGTGCGGCGAATGGCTGTCGGACCCACTGCCATGCTCGTGCACCCGAGAGTTGAGTCTGAGCTGACTCGCTGCGGTGAGACGGGGCCAGCTCAGGCCCGAATGCCAGACGCCGGGCGCCCTGCCGGCACGAACTAGCGCCGCCGACGGGCGTTCACGCGCCGGCCGCGGCCCGGGCCATCGCCACCGGCGGCATCTTCGGCCACAGGCTCCGGCGCCGCCGGCAGCAGCGGCAGCTCCGTCTGGTCCTCCAGCCCGGCAAGGATGATCCGCCGCATCTCGGCGTCAACCGCCGGGTCCGTCTCGATCGTGCGGTAGCGCGCCAGCCGCCGGTCCACCTCGTCGCAGGCGCGGCCGTACAGGTCCTTGCCGCCGGCCTTGAGCCACGTCTCGCGGTTGTCGCGCACGGTGACGGCCGACGGGAGGTACAGCTCCGACTCCCAGTTGGCCATCGTGTGCGGCGCCATGATGAGGTGCTGATCGGCAAGGAGGCGGTCCACCAGGTCGCGCACCGGCAGGTCGTCGCGCGGCTTGACCTCGCGCACGAAGCGCAGCGCCTGGCCGCACCAGTCGTCGTCGGCCACGAGCTTCGGCAGGCTGAACACCAGCAGGAAGTCGAGCATGCCGGGTCCCGACACGCTGTTCACGCCCGCGAGCGCCGCCAGCAGCGCGGACCCGAACGTCTCGGCCCCCGCCTGCGCGTCGAGCACCGGGCTGTCCGAGAGCGCCATGTACGACTGGGTGGGGAGGCCGAGCCGCTTGCCGACCTGGACGTAGGCGACGTCGAGCTGGAACGCCTCGATCGCCGCCATCGGCGCGCTGGCCTTCTTCATGTGGAACGTGGCCGGCGCGCCGCCGAACAGCACGGGGGCCCCAGGCCGGATCACCTGCGCCATCGTGATCCCGGCCAGCACGTCCGCCGTGTGGAAGACCGTCGCGCCCACCGTGGTCACCGGCGCGACAAGCCCCATGAGCGTCACCGGCACGATCTCGACCGGGATGCCGGCCTCGACGCAGTCGATGAGGTTCTGGCAGGAGTCCTCCGAGTAGCGGAAGTTGCCGGTGGCGGTGATCGTGAAGATCGAGTTCGGCCGGGCGCGCAGGTCGTCGGCGTCGGCGCGGAAGAGCCGCAGCATCTCGACCATGCGCGGCACGCCATGCTCGGTGAATGCGCCGGACACGACGGGCTTCTTGGAGTTGGTGAGCGCCATGTACAGGCGCCAGGCGTCGGACACGCCGGGCTCGATGTCGGCGTTGGTCGAGAACGCGGTCGCGAGGTAGGCGATGTGCTCGAGGCCGTCCGCGAGCCGGACGTACTCCACGAAGTCGGTCGAATCGGCGAGGCGGACCTCGCCGGTGCGGTGGTCGTGCCACTTGAGGCCAGACGAGCCCGGGACGAAGTGGACACGGTCGCCGCCGAGGTCGGCATGGGGGTTCCCGTCGCGGTCGTAGAGCGTGAACGACGACGGCGCCGAGGCGATCGCCTGCTCCACGACGTCACGAGGAAACAGGACGCGCTCGCCGGACGCATTCGTGGGCAGGCCCGCGGCGAGGAGGCGACGGCGCATCTCGGGGCCGCGGACCTCCATGCCGGTCTCAGCCAGGACGCGCTTGGCCTCGTCGAGGATCTGGTCGATGAGCTCGTCCGACAGGACGCGGAGGATCGGTCGCATGCGCGGACGCTAGCGCATCGGGCCCCGCCTGCGCGAGGCCGTCCCGAGCCCGGTGCTCAGTTCGGCCGGCAGCGCTTGGCCTCGAGCAGAGCCGCATCGGCGCGCTCGGTCAGCTCCTCGAGCGACTCGTTGCCGGTCATGGCCGCCAGGCCCGCCGTGATGCCGACGCCGGTGGCGTGGCGGAGCGACTGGTCGATGACGCCGAGCCGGTGCTCCACCTCAGCCGTGTCGATCTGCGCGACGCCGCAGACGAACTCGTCGCCGCCGTAGCGGACGATCGGGTCGTAGGTGCGCAGGTTGGCGCGCATGGTGGCGGCCAGGGTCCGCAGCACGCGGTCGCCCGCCGCGTGGCCCTCGCGGTCGTTGACGCCCTTGAGCCCGTCCACGTCGATGAACGCGATGACGAACCGCCCGTCGCTCCGCCGGGCACGCTCGATCTCGTTGCGAAGCGCCAGGCGACCCACCTCGCGCCGATAGGCGCCCGTGAGCCCGTCGAGGTGCGCTCGCTGGAGCTGGGCCTCCAGCTGGGCCCGCTCGAGCGCCTGCTCGTCCGTCTCATCGACGCCCGCCGCCGGCTTGCCCGCGATGGCCGCGACGCGGCTGTTGATGGCGCCTTCGCGCTCCGAGGCCCGGCGCTCGCGCTCGTTCGCTGCGGTGTCGCGCTCGGACGCAAGCCGATCGCGTTCATTGGCCAGGCTGTCACGCACCGTGAGCGCTGTCTCGCGAGCGTCGGCCGCCCGTTCCCGCGCCTCGACCACGGTCATCCGATCTGCGGCCGCCCCATCGAGCAGCAGGAATGCCTGCTCCTTCGCCTGGAGTCTCAGCGCGCGAGCCTCGAGCGCCGCGATCCGCTTCGCCGCCTTCTTCGACGCAGCGGGCTCCTTCCCCTTGCGGTGCTTCACCAGAAGACCTCGTCGATACGTGCCGATGCCGCGGCCGTGCCTCCTCGTGCCGCGCGGGGAAGTATCACGCGCCACGGCCGAGAACGCGAGGGCTGTGGCGCACGACGAACCGGGCAAGGCGGCAGGGCGGCTGCGGCGACCGGCGTTTGCGACGCCCGACGATTCCGGGGTCAGGGCTGCGGGAGGCGGCCCACCACGGTGACCCAGGGCTCCACCAGCTGCTCGAACAGCGGCGGCGCGATCAGGTCGCGATAGCGCATCGCGACCCACGCGTTCCAGATGGCCACGAGACCGCGCCGTGCCGGCTCTCCCTCGCGCTCCAGGATCGCGGTGGCCTCGGTGACCGCGGGGTTCGACCGCTTGGTGAAGATGGAGAGGAGGGCCCCGACGTTGCTCTCCGCGGGGTGGGCGATCGAGAGCAGGTCTCGACTGCCGAGCACGCCGCAGACCGCCAGCTCGAGCTCGCTGAACCGGCCGAACAGTCTCCGCAGGTCCTCGCGCGGCAGGCGCGTGCCGGCGCTCCAGGCGAGCCCGAAGCCGCGCTCGAGGTCGCGCGTGGCGCCGCCGGCCAGCAGCTCGGTGACGGCGTGGCCCAGCCGCCGGATCTCATTGGGGGACAGCCGCCCCACCCAGCCGAAGACGGTCTCGGGGTCGGCGGACGGGGGGAGGCCGGACGTCCGCGCGAGGAGCCGCGAGCAGACGGGGACCTCGTCCGGGTCGGCCGGGTCGGCCGCGTCGGCCGGGTCGGCCGGGTCGGCGTCGGGCGCCTCGGCCGCGATCGGGTCGGCGTCGGGCGCCTCGGCCGCGATCGGGTCGGCGTCGGGCGCCTCGGCCGCGATCGGGTCGGCGTCGGGCGCCTCGGCCGCGATCGGGTCGGCGGTCGTCGTGGTGTTCGCCTCGTCCGTGGTGTCGCTTGCCGCCCGTTGGCTCGGCTCCGGCGCCTGCGCGGGACTCAGCACGTTCGTCCCGCTCTCCAGCCCGCCGAGCAGCAGTGCCGCACGCCCCGGCTGGTGGAGCCCCAGCCAGATGCCCAGCCGAAGCCAGTAGCGGTCCGCGCGCTCGCCGGCCGCCGGCGCGTGCTCGGCCCGGAGCTCGGCCATCGCTTTGGCCAGCGCGTCACTCGGCGCGGGAGAGCCGCCAGGCTCGGGCGTCCCGTCAGTGGGCATCGGGATGGGGTTCCTCGTGGGTCGGTCAGGCGTCAAGCGTTGGCGCGCCCCAACAGCATGCCTGACCAACGGCGTCCCGTCGCGGGATCACCGCGGCCGAGCGGCTTGCCGGGGGCCGATCGAGTAGAGTCCGCCCGAGATGTTCGATGTCGCCGCGACCGCCTACGACGGCTTCATGGGGCGATGGTCGCGGCTGCTCGCCCCGCCCTTCGCCGAGGCGGCCGGCGTGGCGCCCGGGATGCGCGTCCTCGACATCGGGTGCGGCACAGGCGCCCTCACCGCGGAGCTGGTGCGCCGATTAGGAGCCAGCAGCGTTGTCGCGGTGGATCCGTCGCCGTCATTCGTCGCGGCCGCGGCCAGCCGGTTCCCGGACATCGAGGTGCGCCAGGCGTCGGCGGAGCAGCTGCCCTTCGCCGACGACTCCTTCGACGCTGCGCTGGCCCAGCTCGTGGTGCACTTCATGGCCGACGCCGTCGCCGGGGTCGCCGAGATGCGTCGGGTCACGCGTCCCGGCGGCGTCGTGGCGGCGTGCGTCTGGGACTACGGTGGTGAGCGGGGCCCGCTCGGCGTGTTCTGGGACGCGGCGCGCGCGGTCCGGTTGGACGTCGCCGGTGAATCGAGGCTGGCCGGGACGCGTGAGGGTCAGCTGGTCGAGCTGCTCGAGGCAGCGGGCCTGAGGCGGGTCGACACCCTTCCGTGCTGACGGTGGCCATCGACCACCCTACGTTCGACGCCTGGTGGGAGCCGTTCACGCTGGGCGCCGGCCCGGCGGGGGCATTCGTCGCCAGCCTGGCGGACGATGATCGCGAGCGCTTGCGCAGTGAGTGCCAGCGGCGTCTGGGCGATGGGCCGGTCCGCGTCGCGGCTGCCGCATGGACGGCACGCGGCATCGCCTAGCGCGCTCGCGGCGTCAGCGCCCGGCCGGCACCGCGCCTCGAGCGTCGGCGACCGACTTGAGCACGCGGCAGGCGCGCAAGGTCACCCACCGGCTCGGACGGCCGGGCACGTCGATGTCCACGACCATCTTGCCCGCGTACGCATAGCGGTTCGCCCATCGGCCGAGCTCATCCTGCTGGCTGAGCAGCCAGATGAGGGCGCGATCCAGTCGCGGATCGCCTCCGGCGCCGGCCTCGCACAGCGCCTCGAGCACTTGCAGGACGTCGGTCACGTAGCCGGACGGGAACCCGAGCCTGAACCACGAGCCGTTCGGCTTGGTGCTGCCGTAGCCCATGGGGTAGTCGGCGTCGGCGGGATCGCGGCTGAGCAGGAACGCGACCCCGGCATCGAGCGCCGCGGCGACGGGCGGGGTCCGCCGCTCCATCGGGATCCTCGCCAGCGCGAGGACCGCCTTCGTCGCGCCCCAGGCGCAGGGCTCGCCATCGTTGGCCCCGCACCGGAAGCCCGGGCCCGGAACAGAGGAGCGGTAGAACCGGATCTCGCCCTCGCCGGTGATCGCGGCAGCCTGCCAATCGATCGCCTGGCTCACCCGCGAATCGTCGAGCCAGCCGAGGCCGATGAGCGCCCGCACGAGGTTCCCGTTGAGGCAGTGGACGACCGTTGACGGCGCCGGACGGCCCTCGCCGCTCGCGACGGCCCCGAAGCCACCACTGGCTGCCTGCGTGTGGTCCAAGAGGTAGGAGCAGCCCGCCCGGATGCGGGGATCGGTCCCATCGGCACCGAGCTGGTCGAGGAAGATCAGCGACCAGACAGTGGAGGAGTACTTGGGGCCGTAGCCGGAACCGGGTCGCCCCCACCACCCCGCTGGGTCCTCGGCAGCGAGGATCGCCGCGATCGGGTCTGCGCGCATGGCCGCCCCCAGGGCCGCCACCACGGAGGGGCTGCTCTCCGGCAGGCCCACGAGATCGCGAAGCGCCAGGTGCCGGACGGCGGGGGCTGCCTCATCGAGCAGCCAGGGCAACGGGTCGCCCCGCAGCGCGTCGAGCCAGCCTGTCATGCAGTCCTCGGTCCATCGCGTCTCCCCCGGTGGCGCGGCCCGGCGAGCCTGCACCGAGCAGGGCGCGAGCGCCAAGGGCCGTTCGACGGGAAGGGAATGGGAGCTGGCGCGCCCCGAGTTGTCCGAAGCCGCTGCTCCACGCGCCACTCGCGACGCCAAAGCCCCCTTCCCGCGAGAATAGGCCCGCCCTCAAGCCCCGTCCCACGTGGAGGCAGCGTGTCCTATTTCCAGGCGATCATCCTTGGACTCCTCCAGGGAGTCAGCGAGCTCTTCCCGGTCTCCAGCCTCGGGCACTCGGTGATCGTGCCCCAGCTGCTGGGCTGGAACGACGTCGTGGCCGCGCAGGCGGCGAGCGAGTCGTACTTCCTGGCCTTTCTCGTCGGCCTGCACGTCGCCACGGCGACGGCGCTCGCGCTCTTCTACTGGCGCGACTGGGTGCGGATCATCCGCGCGATCGTGCGGTCGCTGCAGAGCCGCCGGGTGGAGGGGCCGGACGCCCGCCTCGGGTGGCTGCTGGTGGTGGCCACGATCCCGGCGGGGCTCATGGGCCTCCTGTTCGAGCACGCCTTCCGGACCATCTTCGCCAAGCCGCTGCTCGCCGCGGCATTCCTGTTCGTCAACGGTCTGCTCCTGCTCGCAGGAGAGTGGCTGCGACGTCGCGCCGAGGTTCGGGCCCTCGCCGTCTCCCACGGGCTCAATCCCGAGGGCGCCCGTCGGCTGGACAGCCTCGAGTTCCGCGAGGCGGGGATCGTGGGCGTGTTCCAGATCGGCGCGCTGCTCGCCGGGATCAGCCGCTCGGGCATCACGATGGTCGCCGGCCTGGCCCGCGGGCTCGACCACGAGGATGCCGCGCGCTTCTCGTTCCTCCTCGCCACCCCGATCATCATGGCTGCGGGGGTGTACAAGCTGCCGGACCTGCTGGGCCCGAATGGGCACGGCGTCATCGGCCAGGTGCTCGCCGGCAGCGTCGCCGCAGGCATCGCCGCCTACCTGTCCGTCCGCTTCCTCACCCGCTACTTCACCACGCGGACGCTCACGCCGTTCGCGATCTACTGCCTCGCGGCCGGGGCTCTGGCGATGATCCGCTTCGCCCTCTAGGCGACCGCAGGCGCGCATCAGGGTCTTGCGCGGCAGTCGACGGGATCGGAGGGATGGCGCGCGCGGCCGGGATTGGCCGGTGCCCTCGTGACGTTGGTCGGGCGCGCAGGAACAACGATCGCGGCCTGTCCGCCCCGCCACCCTGCCTGCGCGAACCCGCACCCCTACGGCAGTCGGGTGTCCTCGACGCGCTGGCTGTTCGGCGAGACCGTGCGTGGCTGGGGGCGCAGGCCGAACCGGATCGCCTGGTTGGGCCAGTCGGGGTCGCCCGGTGGCCAGGACCGAATCGTCAGCCCGTCGGCATCGAGGCGCGCGATCGCGCCATCCGCGGCGAGCCTGAGCCTGCCGCCATCGGGCAGGGCGAGCTCGTGTCGCCGGTATCGCGGCCTGCGATCGCCTGTGGGCGACGAGGGCGCCTGTCGGGCCCGTGCAACGGTCATCGTGGTCCTCCAGTCCGGCGCGGTGCCGGGTGACACGCAGGCGGCCGGCCAAACCGGACAGCCTCGGGTGCCGGTCGCTGGTCGTGGATCAGCCGAGGGGTGCCGCCCGCGTCCATGCGTCTGGCCCTAGATCGCACTGCCGTCCCGTCCTGGGCCGAGCTCTCCTCGAACCGCGGCCGCGCCATGGACGGCTGACCAGGCCTCGACCGCGACCGCGAGCGCCGCGGAGTCCGGACGGACGGCAAGGCGGAGGTCGCCGCCGCGGATGCCCGCTCCGAGCTCGCCGAGCTCACCGCGATACGCGGGCTTCTCGCCGCCGGAACGGGTGACCGGCGGATAGACGTCGAAGTAGCCGTCGCTGCACACGACGATGCTCGAGGCAGGCGAGGAGAAGGAGGTACGGCCCACAGGGGGTTCCGATCCGTCGCGCGCTTCGGACCGGCGAATGAGAGCCCGGCGCAATTGGCGACTGTGACACCTACGATCAGCCCTCGGCTCAATTCCGTCAAACGAGGCGAGGGCGGAGCGTGTTGCCGAAGGCGCCGTGCGCGACCTCGCTGGCGAACTGCCTGCCGGCCCCGAGGTCATCCGCCGCAACCGCGAACGGGCCCTGCCCCTCGCGCCAGCCAGGATGACGCCCACGCTCACGGTCAGCACTCATGCGACGAGACGCGAGGCCCGCAGCCATCGGGCGGCCCGGCCCAATGGCAATCGTGCTGACCGCGAACGCGAGCGCGCAACCCGGGACGAGCCACGGCAGGGGCGAGGTCCACGAAATCACTCTCGGGCCGTGCTGGTGCCGGTCATTGTCGGGTGTTCGGCACCGCGAAGGTGCGGCCGGCGCCAGCCTCCACGGACAGCGGGGCCAGCTCGAGGCGCCGGTGCCCGAGAGGCATGAGCCACGACGTCTGGACGGGCTGCGCGACCGGGGTCGCGGCGTCCACGTCGGCAACGTAGTCGAGAAGCACCCGGCGCAGGCCCGGCTCGTCCGCCCCGCCCGCCAGCGCCAGCATGCGACACGCATCTTCGCGGATGGTCATCCGCGGCAGCATCGCTCGCGCCCGGAGCACCTTGGCGCTGGCCGTCGGCTCCACGTGCTCCACGTCGTAGAACAGCTCCTCGTGGAGCTTCTCGCCGGGGCGCAGGCCGACGGTCTCGATCGGCTGGCTGTCGGGGTCGCGCCCGGCCAGCCGGACCAGGTCCCGGGCGAGGTCCATCAACCGGACCGGCTCGCCCATGTCCAGGACGAACAGGTCCCCGTCTATGCCGAGCGCGGCAGCGTCGAGGATCAGCCAGGCCGCCTCCGGGATCGTCATGAAGTAGCGGGTCATGTCGGGATGCGTGATGGTCAGCGGCTCTCCGTTCTCCAGCTGCTCCCGGAAGATCGGGACGACACTGCCGTTCGAGCCGAGCACGTTCCCGAAGCGGACCGACACGTACGGACGGCCGCTCCGATGGGCGGCCTCGGCCACCAGCATCTCGGCGATCCGCTTGCTGGCGCCCATGACGCTCGTCGGGCGCACCGCCTTGTCCGTCGAGACGAACACGAAGCGCTCCACGCCCGCCGCCATGGCTGCGTCGAGCATCACCATCGTGCCGCCGATGTTGACGTGCGCCGCGTCGGACGGATGCTCCTCCATCAGCGGCACGTGCTTGTACGCGGCTGCGTGGAAGATGACGCTGGGCGCCTCGCGGGCGACGAACCGCTCCATCTCCGCCCGGCTCGCCACGTTGGCGAGGTGGACGACGACCTCGCCCGTGCCGTGTCCCCGGCTGCGACGCGACTCGAGCTCGCGCAGGATCAGGTACAGGGGGCTCTCGGCGCGATCCACGAGGATGAGCCGGCGCGGGCCGATGGCGAACACCTGTCGCGCCAGCTCGGAACCGATCGAGCCGGCGCCACCCGTGATCAGCACCGTCCGGCCCCGGATGATGTCCTCGACGCCGACGGCATGCTGGGTAACCATCGGGCGGCGGAGGAGGTCCTCGACGCGCACCCGCCGGACGCGGTACGCGTCGACACTGCCGTCGAGGAGGTTCTCGACGGCCGGGACGGTGCGGACGTCCAGGTGGAGCTCGGACGCTGTCTCCACGACCCGCCGAACGGCGCTACCCGGGGCGCTCGGCATCGAGATCAGGAGGTTCCGCGCACCGGTCTCGGCGACGGCCTGCTCCAACGCGCCGAGGCCGCCGAAGACACGAAGCCCGGCCACATACCCGCCTGCGAGGGTGGGGTCGTCGTCCAGGAACCCGACCGGCCTGACACCCGCCCCCGGATGTCGCCGGGCGGAGCGGGCCAGCAGGGCCCCCGTCTGGCCGGCGCCGTAGAGGAGCGTCGCGTTGGCGTTGTGCGGCTTCGCGCCGGCAGACATGCGGACGCGCTCGGAAGCGGCCCGGATCCCGAACCGCAGGCCGCCCAGGATCGCGATGCTCAGCAGCGCCTCGATCGGCCAGAACGAGCGCGGGAACCCGGAGGTTGCCGGACTGCTCGCCGCCGCGGATGCGCCGTAGAACAGCACGATGCTGACCAGCGATCCGACGGCCACCGCGACGACGATCCGCTCGAGGTCTGCGACGCTCGCGTTGCGCCAGCGACGGCTGTAGAGGCCAAGCTTGATGTTCACGATCGTGCGGGTCGCGAGGAGCAGCGCCACCACGGCCGGGAACTCCGGGACCGAGAACGGGCCGCTGATGCGGTCGTATCGGAGCGCCAGGGCGAGGTACGAGGCGGCGACGATCCCGAACAGGTCAAGGGCGAGGAGATGTCGTCCGCGAAGGCGCCAGCCAAACGGACCGCCGACCTGGCCGTTCGCCAGCGTGGACGGTTCGGAGCGCCCGCGCTCCTGGCGCAGCCGAGCCAGCGCGGCGCGCGGGGAACCTGACCAGCCCCCGACTTGACGGACCGCCAATGCAACCCCCTCAGAGATCGGCCAGCCGCCAGCAGGCGAGCACGACCATGCCAACTCCCCCGGACACTCGACAGTAGCCAGCCGAACGTCATGCCCACAGTGCCGATAGTCCCACGTCGGTCACCCCCGTCAGTCCGCGGTGCCAATGCGCACCGCCCTGAGTCCGCACGTTCCGTTCGGCGAGCTATCAAGGAACCGCCAGTCGCTGGGTTCGAACTAGGCTCTCTGACCGATCCGACCCACTGCCGACCCGATGCCGAGGCCCAGGGCCAGGCCCATCAGGTTGTCGAACACGTCCCCGCTCTGACACGCCCGACCCAGCGGCGCCGCGACGAGCTGGAACGTCTCGATGGCGATCGGCAGGAATATCGCGCCAAGGATGAGGCCGGCCTTGGGCCTCGTGCGCGGCAACAGCCCGATCGCCATGCCGAGCGGGATGAAGAGCAGGACGTTCAGGCTCGTGTCGTCGAGCTGTGCGTACGCCGACCACTGGTCCGGCCCGATCCGCGACAGGTCACATCCCGTCGAGATCTGGGGCATGCCCATGAGCGCTTCGCGGCTCGGGGTCACCGTCGCCGAGAGGACGGCACCCAGGCCTAGGATCAGCAACGTGGCGACGAGACGGCTCGCGCCCACACGGCGCGCGATGCTCCCACCGAGAATCAGCGCGACGAGGATCGAGATGGCTAGGCCTGGGACGAACCCAGCGTAGTCTGCGAAGTCGGACCCGGGCTGCTCCATCACCGATGTCAATGCGGCGCCGTGCCTCGAGGATGGACGTCAGCGTGGTTGACGACGCGAGCCAGGTCATCTGCGGTCATGCCCGGCCAGATCGGCAGGGAGATGACGCGCTCGTACTCCTCGGTGGCGACCGGGTGGTCTTCCGGGCGCGTGCCCCAGCGGCGCCGGTAGTACGGATGCAGGTGGAGCGGGATGAAATGGACGCTGGCACCGATCCCCTGGTCGCGCAGCGCCGAGATCACGGCGGCCCGGTCGAGAGCCAGTCGATCGAGCTCGAGCCGAACGATGTACAGGTGCCATGCGTGGGAGCCGTCGACGGCATCCTCGGGAAGCTCCAATAGGTCGGCTGCCGCGGACGCGCGGAACGCACGCGTGTACGCATCCGCGAGTGACCGGCGGGCCGCCAGCAGTTCGTCTGCCCGCTCAAGCTGGACGAGCCCGAGAGCAGCGGCGATGTCCGTCATGTTGTACTTGTAGCCGGCGTCCTCGATCTCGTAGTACCACGAGCCGCTCGCCGTGTAGCGGTTCCACGCATCGCGGCTGATCCCGTGCAGCGACATCACCCGGGCCCGGGCCGCGATCAAATCATCGTCTGTGACGAGCATGCCGCCCTCGCCGGTCGTGATCGTCTTCGTGGCATAGAAGGAGAACGCGCCGGCCCGCCCGAACGTCCCGGCGTAGCGGCCGGAAGGTCCGCCAATCCGGCTGGGAAATGCGTGCGCCGCATCCTCCACGACCGCGATGCCGCGAGGCTCCAGCAGCGTGACCAGAGGCTCGATCTCGACCGGCAGGCCGGCGACATGCACCGCAACGACCGCCCGGGTCCGCGGCGTCACGGCCGCGAGGACACCGTCCGGCGTCGCGTTGAGCGTGCGGCGGTCAATATCGACGAGGACGGGCCGCGCACCCCGGTAGACCACCACCTCCGCGCTCGCCGCGAAGGTCCAGGTCGGAACGATGACTTCGTCGCCGGGCCCCACGCCGAGCGCCTCGAGCGCGAGGTGCAGGGCGGCTGTGGCCGAGTTCAGGGCGATGGCGTGACGGGTCCCGACGGTGGCGGCGAAGCGCTCCTCGAACATCTTCGTCCGCGGGCCGGTGGTGAGCCAGCCGGAGTCCAGGACGTCGAGCACGGCCTGCTTCTCTCGCTCCGTGATCGACGGGCGCGCGAAGGGAAGATAGGGAAGTGTGTCCGGGCCTGGCAAGGTCACGGCCGGAGGATACCGCGGCCGACCGCTGACCCTCCCCGGTATGCTCACGAACCGTAGGCGGTCAAGCGATCGTCAGGGCACGAGGTCCCGACGTCATGGATTCGAAGCGGATCCTGGACATCACGCTTGGATCGCTCGCGCTCGCAGTGGCTGCGCCAATTCTGGCCGCGGCCGCGATCGCAATGCGCCTCTCGGGAGACCGTGGACCGTTCTTCTATCAGGCCCGTCGGGTGGGCGAAGGGGCCCGCATCGTCACGGTGCTCAAGGTCCGGACGATGGACGCGGGTTCGAGCGGGCCGAAGGTGACGGTGGCCAAGGACCCGCGGGTGACGCCGCTGGGCCGGGTCTTGCGTCGTTATAGGATCGACGAGCTGCCCCAGCTGGTCAACGTCGTGAAGGGACAGATGTCCCTGGTCGGGCCGCGGCCAGAGGACCCCGCCTATGTGGATCTATCCGACCCTCTGCATCGACGCGTCTTCTCCGCCAAACCGGGCATAACCGGACTGGCCCAGATTGCGTACCACGATGAGGCAGACCACCTGGTCGGGCCTGACGCCGAGCGACGCTATCGCGACGAGATCCTCCCGGCGAAGCTCAGGCTGGACGCCGAGTACCTCGATCGCCGGACAACGTTGCTGGATCTGCAGATCCTGCTGAAGACGGTCCGGACCGTGCTCGGCTGACTTCGCGTACTTGCGGCAGGCCGCACTCAGGACAATTGGCCGGTAGGTTCGGTTGACGGTCCGGATAACGTGCCCGATGATTCGCGGGCGCCGTACCAAGCGAACGCCCCACGCAGCGGGGCATCGAGAGCGACGCCCCTTGGAGAGCGACTCCCCGTGGATCTCCGGCGACTAATCGTCATGGCTCGGGCCTGGCTCCCGCTCATGGTTGTGGTCGCTCTGTTGACCGGCGCCGCCGCGTTTGTCGTCAGCAGCCTCCAGCAGAAGGTCTACGAGGCGAAGACCACGCTGATCGTCGGCCAGGCGCTGTCGGCCGCGAACCCGGATTACACCCAGCTACTCGTCGCGCAGAATCTCTCCGAGACGTATGCGACCATCGCGAAGACCCGGCCGGTCCTCGATAGCGTGATCAAGGACCTCAATCTCGACACCACGTCAGGTGAGCTCGCGACCAGGGTGCAGGTGGACGCGCCGAGTGGCAGCGCACTTCTCAGCATCAGCGCACAGGACACGGTCCCGGCCCGCGCCGCGGCCATCGCGAATGCGCTGGCGGAACAACTGATCGCCGTCTCGCCAACCATCCAAGGCCGCGCGGTGGCGTTCCAGAAGTCGATCGACGAGGACTTGGCGGCCACTCAGGCCCTCATTCAGACAACCCAGGCACAAACGGACGCCCTGATCGCGGTCGCGGGTCGGACGGCGGACCAGGAGGCCCAGTTGCAGGCCCTCGAGGGACAGCTCACCAGCCTGCGCTCGACGTATGCCACGTTGCTTTCCTACTCCTCGGGGAGCGCCACCAACCTGCTCACCGTCATCGAGCCGGCCGATGCGCCGACGTCATCGGTCGGGCCGAGGACGCTTCTCAACACGCTTCTCGCCGCGGCCTTCGGGCTGCTGGTTGTCGTCCTCATCGCGTTCCTTGTGGAGCAGCTGGACGATTCCATCAAGGACCCGGATGCGGTCCAGGAGGTGGCCAGCCTGAGCACCCTGGGCACGATCGCGCGGATCCGGGTTCCTCGCGGCCAGCGCAAGATGTATCTGCTCGTTGGGCTCCTCTATCCGAGGTCGAGCACCGCCGAGGCCTACCGCACACTGCGCACGAATGTCGAGTTCGCCTCCGTGGATACGCAGCTGCATTCCGTCTTGGTGACGAGTGCGGCCCCGGGCGAGGGCAAGACCATCACGGCGACGAATCTCGCAGTCGTCTTCGCACAGGCCGGGCGAACGGTCATCCTGGTCGATGCCGACCTCCGAAAGCCGGCTGTGCATGGGATGTTCGACCTGCCCAACACCCGGGGCCTGACGACGATGCTGCGGGATGAAGCCGCGAGCCTCGACACGGTCGCCCACCCGACGGAGCAGGAGAACCTCCGAATCCTGACCGCCGGTCCGCTCCCTCCCAATCCGGCCGAGCTGCTGGGCTCGCAACGCATGAAGGCGGTCATGGGCCACCTGCAGCAGGGTGCTGACCTCATCATCTTCGACAGCCCGCCGCTCCAGGCGGTCGCCGACGCGGCTGTCTTGAGCTCATTCGTCGACGGGACGCTCCTCGTCATCGACGCGGGCCGTAGCCGGCGGCGGGTCGTCCGCGTGGCTCGGGAGACGCTCGCGAGGGCGGGGGCGAAGACCCTCGGTGCCGTTCTCAACCGAGTGCCGGCTCGTACCCAATACGGGTACGGCGGATACTACGGAGAAGGTCGAGAGTCCGTCGAGGGGGTGATCTGGGGCGACAGCATGCCAGGCGTCGCCACGGAGTCGCTTGGCCCAGCTGCCGACCCGCCGCGACCCCACTGAACGTCCACCAACGCTCCGGGTCTTGCGCCCAGCCCGCTGCTTGGCGAAGGCAGCACGACGTGAGCCTCCGAGGTCGATAGCCCGATGCCACTGGACTTTGCCGCGCGACCGAGGGTGACGCTTGTGGTGGCCATGCGGAACGAAGGCCCGAGCATCGAGCGATGTCTCGCGTCCATCGCCGATCAGGACCACCCCTCGGACCTCCTTGAAGTGCTCGTGTACGACGGGGAGTCGACCGACGACTCGATGGCCGTCGCCCGTGCCTTCGCGACCGGTCGACGGGGCTGGGTGGTCCGGACGAACCCACGCCGAATTCAGGCAGCGGCCTGGAATGCGGGCATCCAAGCTGCGTCCGGCGAGATTGTGGGTATCGTCAGCGGCCACGCGGAACTCGCGCCGGCATACGTACGGAGCGCAATTGACGCTCTCGATCGTACGCGAGCTGACATCGTCGGTGGTCCGGTCCGGGCCGTGGCCGACACGCCGATCGGAGCTGCGATTGCGATCGCGACGAGCACCCCTTACGGCGTCGGCGGAGCACGTCATCACTACCTGACGAAGCCGGCCTATGTCGACACCGTGTTCATGGGCGTCGCCCGTCGCGAGACGTGGCTGCGTTACCCGTTCAACGAGGAGTTTGTGCGAAACCAAGATGACGAGCTGAGTTACCGGCTTCTCGATGGCGGCGGGCGGATCGTCTGCGACCCGGCGATTGAGAGTTGCTACCGGAGTCGTTCAACGCTCGGCTCTCTCTGGCGTCAGTACTTCGACTACGGGTGTTGGAAGGTCCGGGTCCTCCAGGTGCATCCGCGTCAGGCCCGAGTCCGCCACCTCGTCCCGCTTGCCCTTGTGACCACGCTCGGCGGAGGCGCCCTCCTCGGCATCACCTCAAGGAAGGCTCGTGCCGGGGCGACATTGGCACTCGGATTGTACGGGGTGGCAACCGTCGCTGCGGCAACCCACTACCGTGATCGGACTAGCCCCTGTTCGGTTGCGTTGTTGGCCGCCACATTTCCTGTTCTCCACTTCGCCTACGGCATCGGGATGCTTCGTGGCGTATGGCGCTTTCGGCACTCATTTGGTTGGCCGCTGCGCGCCGCGGGGCAGGAAGCGCCCGATTCGCGACCGGAAGCAACGTCCAATCCGCAGGCGCCCGCCCACCGCCGCAGGCCGCGGTCCTGATGGCTGAAGCCCCGCGCGCGCTCAGACCACCTGCGGACGCGTCCCACGGAAACGGAAATCCTGAGCCTGCGACGTGAGCCAGGTGATGTGGCTCGCGGCCGGATACCCATGGGCCGGCGATCCGGTCGGCAGCATCTTCCTGAAGACGCAGGCCCAGGCACTCGCAGGGCTCGGGGTCTCGGTCGCCGTGGTCGCACCAACCCCGTTCGTGCCGTGGCCGCTCGATCGGCTGAGAGCGCGATGGAAGGTCTACTCCACGTCGCCTCGCGCAATGTGGGACGGCAACGTGCTGGTGCTTCGACCGCGCTACGTCAACGTACCTGGTGAGCCGAGCTGGGCGCTTCCCGATCGCTCGGTGGCGATGGCTGCCTGGCGATCGAGGCGCCAGTGGGACGGCGCCGCGCCTCCTGCTCATCGCTTCGAACACGACAAGCATGGCGACGCGGCTCCACCTGTCACCCGGTCAGGCGGGCACCAGGTGTCGGGAGAACTTGGAGACTTTTCACGCTAGCGGGAGCCACCTCGGATTCGGGCGCCGGCGATGACTTGGCGCGTATGAGCGAGCCAGCGCACGGCGTTTCGGCCGACCTGCAGAATGGGCCATCGAGATCGGTGGAAGTGAGCGGTGACAGTCTCCACCGCGCCATACTTCGCCTTGTACCCTCCGCCACCACCCATGTCGAAAGACGACACTTGGCGTTCGCGCCAATGCCGGATGGTCTCCCACCACAGCAACTGCGCCGGGTTCAGTTCGTCGTCGGATCGATCCATCGCTAGGCCCCAGGACACGGCGACTCGACGACCACCCACAGAGATCCCCGCCGCCAGTACCTTCCCCTCAGGCGAGCGCACGCGGAGCAGGAGCAAAGTCTTGGTGCCCCGGAGCGACTCGGATCAGCTGGCGTACTCGCTCGACGCCATAGGTCGGGCCGATGCCCTGCCTGGCGAAGGTCTCGGTCAGATAGGCATGGAATTCGTCGGCAAACGCTGGGTCGGTTGTATCTTCGACTCGCAGCTGACCGCGAAGTGCCTTGCGGATCTTCTGACGAGTCTTCGGCTGCATGACACGCAGCAGCACGTCCTCTGACTGTGTCAGGTCGATCAAGTACGTCGAGCCGAGCTCCACCCCGTACTGTGAGCCCTCCATCTGTTCGCTCGACAACTTCCGGTCGGACAGCTCGACGTGCAGGCATCGAAGGTCGTGAAACGCGAATGGTATGAGCGCGTCCGCCGCGGCGCGCCGATCAAAACCGTCGTCGAGAAGGAAGCCCATACATTCGGTGCCCCAGCCTCGCAGCGGACTGCCCAGGATGCGCACCCCGAAGCGCCGGACGACCGCACCCACGAAGTAGCCGACGGGGCGCCCATCGGCGCTGACTACCGCTACAACGGGCTCCGCCCCCTGGGTGGCCGCCAGGAACTCCAGCCACGCGGCTGTGTGGTACACCTCCGCATCCTCGTGGGACGCGGCAATGGCGTCCCACGCGACCGGGTCATAGGGGATCCGCTCGAGCACGACATGGTGCTCGCGGTCGTCAGGATGGGTCACCATCCGGCTGCACGCCGCCTCTTCGGTGTCAACCGAACCTCCACGGGACATTCACCGTTGCGAGATGCAATCCTCTCTCCTGGGAGATCCTGGCGCCATTGTGCTGGGTTGGTCGACGCCGGACCACTACAGGGCGATGTTGATACGGAGCTTGCTGACGTCGAGGCCGACGTAGACTTGCGGACTACGGATGAAGGTGTCAAGGCCCAGACGGCGTTGTACTGTCTGACCGGACGCGGTCGATCGCCTGTCGTCCCCGCCGCGCAGCCCGCCCCGCGAGCCGGTCGAGCTGGCACTGCTTGAGCGTCGTCTGCGTGGGCGGGTCGAACCGACTGTCCTCGTCGCTTACCAGCAGGTGCCACACGAGCACGGCAAGCTTGCGGGCCGTGGCGACGATCGCGACGCCGGCTCTCGCCTCGTGTTGAGCCGGGCATGAAACCCGGCCAGCGGTCCCTGCGAGCGGACCGCGGAGCCTTCGCACGATTCGGATCGTATCGAGCCGGAACTCGTCGGAGAACTGCCGCTGCGTGGACAGCTGTGGAGTCCTTCCTGCGGCGTCTGCCACGATGGTAGCTGTCCACGACAGCGGGGCAAGCTCAGCTCGACCGGGTCATCGACACGCTCGCTCCACGCTTCCCCAAGGTCGCAGAGCTCCTCGCCGACGCCGAGCCGGACCTGCTCGCCCACTTCGCGTTCCCCGAGCCACACCGCCGCCGATCCGCAGCGCCAACCCGCTCGAGCCGCTCAATAAGGACCTCAAGCGCCGGACGGGCATGGTCGGGACCTTCCCCCCGCGGCTCGTTCATCTGCCTGGTCGGGATGATCCTCGCCGTGCAGGACGACGAGTGGCAGGACGGCCGGCGCCACTTCCGGCCCGAGACCATGGCCGTCATCGACGCCCGAGCACCCGAGGAGGTGGGTCCTGCCCTGCTGGTCACACGAGTATTCTGACTTGACCGTGCGATGACTCTCTGGAGTGGCAGCAAGAAGGGAGCCTCCGGTGGCAAACCCAGATGTGTCTCTGAAGGTCAACATCGGCTGTGGTGGGCGCTGGAAAGCGGGTTGGCGAAACCTTGACGGTGGACCGTGGACCAGAGTCCACTGGCTGCGATCGCTGCCCGTCCCCGAGCGTCTTGTTCCCGCCCCTATTCGCCGCTACCCCCGCGATCTCATCCGCTGGGATCTGCGACGGTTGCCACTGCCATTCGAGGAGCGTTCGGCGTCCTTCATCTTCAGCCAGTGGGTGCTGGAGTACCTCACCGTCGAGGAGGCGGTTCACACCCTTACAGACTGCCGCCGGGTCCTGCTGCCGGGGGGCCTCATTCGGCTCTGTCAGACTGACATCGGCGCAATTGTCTCCGCATACCTTGCGGAGGGCGATGTTGCGCCGACACCTGAGGCGGTGGCGCGCGCGCGCAGGTTTCTGGCAGGTGCTGCGCCAGACCACACGTCCCTCACGGCCAGGCTGTTTCGTCGAGGCGGGGTCCAGCAGCTCTTCGACCGTCCCACGCTCGAATGGATGCTGGTTGAGGCCGGCTTCACCGACATCCGGTTCGTGAGGATCCACGAAGGGCAGTGCCCAGACCTGCTCGAGCTTGAGCACGAGTGGGATCCACCCCTGATCCGAGTCGAGGCGCGGAAGCTAGGCCCGACGCCGATGCTCCAAGCGACCTCGCGGGTTCGCTGAGGTCAGCTGCTAGTTCCCTGACGGGACTCCAGCCGAGACCACTCGGCGACCAGCGAACCCAAGCTAGACAACCGACCACGAAGGTCGTCGCTCGCGCCCGCGGGCGAGACCGGCTCCGGGCCCGCGGGGGCGGACCCCCGAGCTCGGCCTCTGACGGGACGTCTCTGTATCGGTCGGCTCCGTTGGCGACACTCGCTTCGTCGGGTCGCCGTGGCGCGGATACAGCCGCGGCCGCATGGATCGCAATCTGCAACAAGTCATGGACGCTCACGGCCGACAACGCGGTCACCGACATCGTGCCGGCCGAGATGGTCACCCAGGTCACCCCGCGAACCAAGGTCCTTGGGGAAGCGGTCGGGCGCCACGAGCTCGAGGATCCGGCCGTCTGCCGCGGCGCTCGACAGACGAGTCCGCAATCACTCGTCCGCGTGCCACCGCATGGCGATGGGGTTCACGAGATCGGCCTAAAATGGGGAGAGACGCTTCCTCAAAGGGCATCGTCAGCGCCAGGGCGGCGACATCCGGGTCAACGTCGGGAAAGAGCGTCCCGACGCCGAACGCATCGAGTTCCGGTCGACGTACAAAAGCAGGGATACTGACAAGGCTCAGGCCCGTGCCCGAAAGCCTCGCCACGGCCCGCTGAGGCTCAGCTGTGTCCGACCCGGACTTTGCTCCGGAGCCAGCGTTGTTCCAGAATTCGCCGCTGTGGCGCCGTGAGAATTGTCTGACCCTGTACGTCAGCAAGATAGTCGAGGAGGGTTGTGACAGGAACGAACCAGCCGTTCCTCGCAGCGAGCCGCGTCATGAGCTCCTTGAAGCGCGGATCGAGTCTACCGTCGCGCCAAAACCCGGACGCGAGGTGCGTGTACATGATGCACGCGCCTCCCTCCGCCTCGAGACGATCCTGGTGCTCCTCGGACAGGCATCGGTTAAACGCCGTCACGTCAGCGCCCTCTGAGGCCGCGAACCAGGCGTTCACATACGGGCGATCCGGGTCGTGGTAGGGCATCACCGGGCACGCCGCCAACGTGTTCACATCGCGATATGTGAAGTTGCGGACGTACCGCACCCGCTCCCGACAGATGTCACCCCAGAACAGGGGGTCGCCGACGACGTGGCCACGGAACACGCCGCGCCGTCGAAACCCTGTCATCAGGTTGTAGGCGAGACGCGTGGTCCCGCCCAATCGGGCCGCACCCCAGTAGATCGACTCGGCACAGTCGGCGTGGTTGGCGAGCGAGTGCGGGTCGTGGCCGTAGATGTCCCTGAAACGGTCCATCGCCTCTATCACGCGGTCGCGTGCCGAGGTCTCGTTGGTGGCGCCGTGGGATGCGATCTCGAAGCCGGCAGCCTGCAGCTCGAGCGTCCACGCCCGGTAGTCCGCGTTCTCGCACGTCTGACCCCCGATGCGCGCCGATCCGCTGCCGCCGACCGCCCAGACGGACTTCGTCGTGCGCAGCCCAAGCCCGTCGAGCAACTCGTACACCGGGGGCACGTTCTTGTACGTCGCGTTGTCTGTATCGTCGAAGATCGTGAAGGCGAAAGCCTTGCCATCCGGCCAACGGACGTGGCCCGTCACGCTGCTCCCTCCGCTCTCTTCGTTCCGTGCGCTGGCGTGCCCATCCTGTCTCCGGACGACCTGACCTCGCGCCCAGCGCCGACGGGTCCGATCGAGACTGGGGTAGATGGTATCGTGCCGACGGGAGTGCTCCCCTATAGCCGGGATCGAGCGCTCGGTCCCGGGAGGACCAGTGAACAGCGGCTCGGCCGACCGGAGCAGCCAGTGACCAGTGAGACGACGCCTCGAGACCGCGGTCACGGCGCGCACGCTGTGTTCCTCGAACCGATGCCCCACGACCCGGCGGCCTGGGCGGCCATCGTTGCCGCTAAGACGACGCGGACGCTCTAGTGGCGTCGACCGGCAGGTTCGTCGATGAGTTCAACGGCCACCCGACTGCGGTGTTCGCTCGATCTGCTACTGGAAGTCGCGCAGGGCGGCTCTCGTTCGACTTCGGCGGAGGGGGCGACTCCAGGCGATGTTCGGCGGCGACCGGCTCGAGGCAGCTCATTCCTCCTGCTCGTGATGGCGGTCCTGCGGGTCGGCCGATCCATGGTGCGTGAGTTGGTCAGGCTGACCCAGATCGAAGGTGGCGGTCGCCCCAGACGAAATCGCGGGGTGCGACAGAGCGCCGTGACGTGAGCGAGGTGATGTGGGTCACCAGCGGGTATCCCTGGGACGGCGATCCAGTCGGCGGCGTCTTCTTCCAGACACAGGCACGGGCACTCGTCCGGCTCGGAGTCTCGGTCACCGTCGTCGCCCCGACTCCGATCGCGCCCTGGCCGCTCCCTCGGTTGCGAGCGCGATGGCAGCTCTACTCCGAGGCGCCCCGCGTCATGCGCGACGACGGCGTACTGGTGGTTCGTCCGCGCTACCTCAACGTTCCCGGTGAGCCAAGCTGGGCTCTTCCCGATCGCTCGGTCGCAGCGGCCGCCTGGCGATCCAGGCGCCATTGGGACGGCGCTACCGTGATACACGGCCACTACTCCATCACGGGCCTCGCGGCGTGGAGGCTCGCGCGACGAACCGGACTGCCGTTCTTCCTGACCTTCCACGGCAATGACATGAACACATGGCCCGATGAGCACCCCGACCGGCGAGCCGACCTCCTGGCGGCCGTCTCGGACGCGCGGCGGGTGTTCGCGGTCAGCCGGGCGCTCGCAGACGAGTCCATGACGTGACGGGCGTGGATGCGATCCCGCTCCCGCTCGGGTGTGACCACGTCTGGATCGAGCAGGTCGTCACTTCCTCGCGCCGAAGCGCGCCGACTGCTCGGACTGCCCGAGGACCCGTTGATTGTCCTCTTCGTCGGCTATCTCCAGCGCCAGAAGGGGGTGCGGGAGCTCGCTACGGCGATCCTCGACCTTGGCGACCCGTTCCTCGCGGTGTTCGTCGGAGACGGTCCGGAGCGCGGATACGGTACTGACGATCCCCGCGCGTCGGGGCGTCTGCTCTACCAGGGGCGCGCTCGCACGAGGACGTCATTCGCTACATGTCCGCAGCCGACGTCCTCGTCCTGCCGTCGTACGGAGAAGGGCTCCCGACCGTGCTCGTCGAGGCCGGATCGGTGGGTCTCCCGGTGATCGCGAGCGGGGTCGGCGGCATCCCCGAGCTCCTGGGCGAGGATCGCGGCACCCTTCTTCCGGCGTGTCGGCGGCTGCCATCGCGGAGGCGCTCTCGTCGTTTGTCGCACATCGACCTGAGGCGGGCTGGCCGCGCAACGCCTGAGGGACGCACGTGCACGCCGAGTACGATGTCAACACGAACGCAAGGCATCTGCTGACGCACTATCGGTCGGCCGGCGGACTAGTAGCGATGGTCGCGACTGCGAAGCCGAGAAGCAGAACATCATGACGAGCGGTGCGCTCCGGGTTGCGATGGTCCTGCACGGTGACATCACATTCGACAGCCGCGTGCAACGCGAGGCGAACTCCCTCGTCGCAGGCCGGGCACTCCGTCACGCTCTTCTGCCTTGCGGGCTCGCACGCGACGGCGCCGATGCTGGACCCCAGGGTGAGCCTGGAGTTGGTCGCCGGCGGCGGCCGACCAGGACTCGCCGAACGCACCAAGCCCCTTCCTCACCCAGTCTGGGCTGGGACATTTCGCCGCGCGACTGGGTTGGCTAGGGGCCTACGTCCGGAATCTTAGGACCTGGGGGCGCGCCGTATGCTCGCACCTCGACGGCATTCCATGTGTGGCACGGCCACGACTTCACGGGTCTCGTCGCGGGAAGCATGGCCAGATCCGCGAGCTCTGCCCTCGTGTACGACGTGCACGATCTCCTTCTCGAAAGCGGTACGGGCGCTCGCCTCCCCAGGCCGCTGCGGTGGATGCTCCGCTGGTATGAGCGGCACCTCGTCCGCAACGTCGATCTCGTTGTCACCGTCAACGGCGGACTGGCGGCCTACCTGGAGAAGGAGCTTCATCCCCGGTCGATGGTCGTGGTCCACAACTGCGTGCCGGCGTGGTCCGCGCCCGATCCGCGACCGACGCTCATCCGGGACGCCCTGGGGATCTCCGCGGCCGACCCGGTCATCCTGTATCACGGGCTGCTGGACGGAACCGGGGACTCGACACGCTGTGCCAGGCGATGCTCGAGCCCGGCCTGGAGCGGGCCCACCTGGTGCTCCTGGGCTTCGGACAGCATCGCGAACGGCTCCGGGATCTCGCCGGCGAGCCGCAGTTCAACGGGCGGATCCACGTCCTCGATCCTGTCTCTCCCGCGGACCTCCTGCCCTGGGTGGCATCGGCCGACGTCGGCGTGATGCCGAACCAGCCGCGCTCGCTCAACGAACGCCTGTCGACCCCGAATAAGCTGTTCGAGTCGATCGCGGCCGGTCTGCCGGTCGTCTCGTCGGACTTTCCGGAGCGCCGCCGGATCATCGTCGACGATCCCTCGGCCCACTGGGCGCCGTGTGCGACCCGACGGACCCGGCTGCCCTTGCCCTGGCGATCCGCTCGATCCTCGACCTGGACGCGGAAGCGCGCAGCGACCTGAGACGCCGCTGCGCTGGGCCGCTCGGCGAGCGCTGGAACTGGGAGTCGGAGGCGCGCCGCTGCTCGAGGGGTACCAGCGGGTGGCTAACTAACCTAACTGAGAAGTCGCGTGGTGCCTCCGACGACCGCCGAGTCTGACGCCATCATGATCCCATCGGGCGTTTCGGCGGAGTCAAATGGAATCCGACCCCCATCGCTCTCGGTCAGGTCGGGCTGCGAGCCAGACGATCGTCTCGACCTCTGTTGCTTTGCCCGGGCTAGCAACGCGAGGCCCGCGGCGAGCCCGATCACGAGCCACACCTGTTTGCGGTTCGAAAGGATGTCCAGGAACAGGGCAGCCGTGAGTAGCGAGGCTAGCGCAGCCCGGACAGTGGCGGCGTCAGGCCCCCAGCCGCGCCGGAGCACAAGCGGGCCAAGAAAGAGTCCGAGGAGCAACAGTCCGATCGCGCCGAGCTCGCCCAAGGTCGCGATCAGAATGCTGTGAGAACCTGCTCCTACCGTGTCGAGCCGCGTCCCCCCGAGGCCGGCGGCGCGGATAGCCTCCGGAGTGAAGGCAACCGGGAAGTTGGCGTAGCCCACGCCGGTCAGTGGAGCCGACGTGAAGATCGTGAGCCCCACTGACCAGATGTCAGTCCGCCCCGCACCCCCAGTCGAGACAGCGCTGCCGCTGCGCTCCGCTACCAAGTCGGGAATGCCTGGGAGCTGATAGACGATGGCGCCCATGATCAGGATGATCGCTACCGACGCGACGCGGCGGCGCAGCGTGAGCTCGGGAAGGACGATGAGCAGTAGGACCACCCCACAAGCGACCCACGCGCCCCGAGTTCCCGAAACAACAACCCCGGCGGCAGTGAGGAGGGTGATTGCGCCACCCAGGATCCGCCGATCACCGGTGATCGCCTCGTACAAGCCGAAGACGAAGGCGGGCAACAAGACGGCCGCGAACTGTGCCACGTCCTGGCCCTGGATGGCAGCGGAGCGCGAAGCACCGAGCCCTTGCGCGACGTAGGCCTGAATGCCAATCAGGGCGGTTGCCGCCGCAGACAGGCTGTAGGCCCAGAGGATGGGGCGTACGATCGCGGGTCGCTGCGCGACGAAGTCGGCGACGAGAAGGGCGATGAGGAAGAGTTGCAGCAAGGTAACGATCTTTGCCCAGCCGACCTCCGGGTTGATCGCCCAGCCAAGGCTGACGATCGCCCAAGCCAGGTAAGCCCAGCCCGCGGTCGGGATCGCTCCAAGCTTCAGGCTACCGAGCCGAGGTGCTCCGTACGTGATCAGGAATAGGAGGCCGGCGACCCTGCTTAGCGTCCCGACGTCCTCGATGACGACAACCTCCTCGATCGGGATCAGTACCGCGAACACGACGAGGGGCAGCAACGGCCATCGGAACCCCATCAAGGCCGTGATGGCGAAGACGACTGCGCCGAGGGCGATCGGCAGCATACCCTGACGTGTCGCCAGCGCTGCGACGGCCAACACTCCGAGCAGACCCAGCAAGGCGATCAACCACACAGATCGGGGCCTGATACGGAGAGCCCCGCTGACACGAGTGACCGAAGCACTCACCCCGACCCCCCGACGCGCGGACGCGGTGTGCGGCCGTTGTGGCCTCATGAAGGGTGTCCGCAATGCGGCGAGCCAGCGCGACCCGATCGTAGGTCCCCTCCGGATCGGCAATTCGCGTGACCGGCGGCATCGTCAACAGGCGTTCAATCGCGCGGCAGATGGCCGCCACGCCGTCGCCGCCCGCGCCGAGTCGATGTTGCCGATGTCGGTTCGCCATGGGTCATCAACGTGGCTCCAAGCGTGCGGAAGGGCGCCGAGGCCCATTTCGCTCGGTCCGGCGACTGCAGGATACCGGAAGTCTGGCGATCAACCGACAGGGCGCCGAACAGGGGAGGCGTTCGGGTTCGCGCGTCCGAGTGGTAGAAGTGGAGGGCGGTCGAGAGCGGGTGGCCCCGTGCCGTCCACGGTCAGGCCGTCGATGAGAATGTCGTGCGGTCCGCCGACGGCATAGGAGAAGTAGACGGCGTGGTCGTTCTGGTCGTTGTGTCCCGTGCAGCTGCCCAGGATCTGGATGTTGCGCAGGGTGATGTGGTGCGGCGCGGCCAGCCCGGCATAGCCGCCGAACACGATGACGCCGGTGTTGGTCGCCTGGCCGTTGGCGAAGTTGAAGCCGTCCCACGTCTGGTCGTGGGCGCCCTCGACGAACGTCAGGCCGCCGAAGCCGGTCGTGCCCCCGCCGTCGAAGGTCACGCCGCCGCTGGTCTCCGCGCGCACGGTGACGGCCCGCGTCCGGCCCGCGAACCGTGACCCGATCCAGAGCGAGTCCGAGGCCTGGCCGCTGGCCGGGCTGACGTGATAGGTGCCATTCGCGACGACGATGTCGGTGACGGCGTTGTCGGCCAGCGCCGTGAGCAGCGCCGGGATCGAGGACACGCGGACCAATGAGCCCGTCGGGGTTGGGGCGACCAGGGGCGCCGGGGTGGGGGCGAGGCCCACGAGAGCAAGCATCACGACACCGGTCAAGGCTCCCGCTGGGACACGGCGGCTCGATGTCGGTCGGTGCCGGGAGAGCGGCGGGCGGTCAGCGGGAAGCAGGCGGCTTCTATTCCAGAACATGGGGGTGGCGCTCGTGTGGGCGACCCGGCTGATTGCAAGAGTCCCGTGGCTTTGCGACCCCGCCTCGCGACGTGTGGCTATTTCGAGGGATCCCTCCGCGGATACGCGCTCACCCGCCCTGGGCGATGACGCTCGGCTGCAGGTTGCGGGATCCAGGACGACTCGCCTGCCCGGCGCTCCGTACCGATGCCGGTGCCACATGGACTATGCCTCAGGTGCGGAGATCGTGTCGTGACGGAGCGGTCAGGGCTGTACCGCAAGCCCCAGCATGAGGTCCCGGTGGCGAACAACCGGCGCGCGATCGAGAACTACGCGATCGTGCCGCTCGCCTCCTCTGGCCCGATGGAGAAGGCGGGTCGACATCGTCGTCGCCCGCCGGTTCAAGGCGCGCGGCATGAGCGGGTTCCGGCGCGGCGTTTCGGCGCTGGTCCGGGTGCGCCTGCTTCGGGTCAACCGCACCTGGGACCGCTACTGGGCCGGGCGCTTCGCCGCCCTCCTCATGCCGTGCCTTCGCCGGCCTGACCCAGCACAGAGGAAGGGACTGCTTGCGGTCCCTTCCTAGCCTTCGCGTGGTGCGCGACGGCACCGGCTCGAGGGTCTGCAGAGGGCCGGAGCGGAGTGGGCTCATACTAGGTTGAAGGCGCAGGCCGCGTCCGGCCTAGCGTCGCAGCATGGGAGTGCCGACGTCACGTGATCGACTCCTCGACGCGAGCCCACGCCATCGCCGACCTCGAGGAGGACGTCTCCGTCGGCCCGCGAACAAGCATCTGGATCCGCGCCGAGGTCCGACGGGGCGCCGGCATCGGCGCCGCGGTCGTCACGGATTTCGAGGGCATCCAGCGTGAGGCCGCAAGGCTCGGCACCCCGTGCCTCGCGCTCCGCTTCACGAGGGAGTGGGTCCAGGCAGTTGAGGGCTCGGACGGTCGGCTGATCGTTGTCGGCCTCTGCCGGAAGAGGGTCACCGATGCGCTCCGGCGCCTTGCTCCGCCGGCTACCGCCGAAGCGAGCGCCCGCCAGCGTGGGCGAGACCTCGCCCTGGCTCCCGCGGGGGCCGACCGACGCATCACCGAGGCTCTCGCCACGGGCGTCATCCCCACGGCCCACGGCGCGAGGGCCTTCCCATGACCCCGTCCGGCACCGTTCGCCGGGGGCGATCGATCTTGGTGACCGGCGGTTCTGGATACATCGGGTCGCACGTCGTCCGCCAGCTCGCCGCGTCGGGAACGCGGGTCTGCGTCCTGGACATCGCCGTCCCGCCGCCCGCGGTGCGGGCCTGCGCCGAGTTCGTCCGGGGCGACGTGCGGCACCGCGGGCTGGTGCGCGACCTCTTGGCGCGGGGCTTCGACGGTGTCCTCCATCTAGCCGCTCTCAAGTCCGTCGCGCAGTCGATCCGGGAACCCGGCAGGTACTTCGACACCAACGTGGCGGGCACGATCAATCTCCTCGAGGCAATGCACGGAACCGGGGTACGGCGATTCGTGTTCGCGTCAACCGCTGCCGTGTATGGCAACGCCACTAGCCCGCCGATTCCCGAGATGGCGCCGCTGGGGCCGCTCAATCCCTACGGCGAGTCCAAGTGCCTCGCTGAGCGGGTGCTCCCGTGGATGGATGGCGCGACCGGAATCCGGAGCGTGGCCCTGCGGTACTTCAACGCTGCCGGTGCGTCGCTCGACGCCGCTGTCGGCGAGGATTGGACGGACGCGCAGAACCTGATGCCCATCGTGATGCAGGCAGCGCTCGGCATGCGGAATGTGGTGGAGATCTTCGGCACCGACTACCCGACCCCGGACGGCACGCCGGTTCGTGACTACACCCACGTCCTGGACCTCGTCGATGCCCACCTGGCCGCGCTCGCATACCTCGAAGACGGAGGCAAGACTGTCACGCTCAACCTCGGCACGGGGCGCGGTGCCTCCGTGGCCGAGGTCATCGCCGAGACCGAGCGCTTGGTCGGCCACGAGGTCCCCGTCATCCATGCCGACCGTCGCCCGGGTGATCCGGCCGCGGTCTGGGCGGATGCCACCCTCGCCAGTGAGGTCCTGGGCTGGCGCCCGCGGTATGGGCTGACCGACATGATCAGGACGGCCTACCGCTGGCATGCCTCGCAGCTGGCATCTGAAAGGAAGCCGCCGAGCGGTTGATCCGCGATCGACCGTCGCGACGTCGCCGGAATGTGGGCTGCGGTGTGTTGCGCCACGGCAGCAGCAGGGTGGGCAGAAACGAACGCGGCCCGCCCCCAGGTCGCGCTGGGCTGTTCGCGCGAGCGAGCGCGCTGGCGGGCTGGCGCGCTGGCGCATCCGCGCCAGGAACCCGGCGCGTCAGGCTGGGTTTGCATCGTGCTCGTGCAGCACGCCACGACCTCGCAGGCAAGCTCCGCCAGCTGCTGTCCGCCCGCGTCCGGCCCCGGCCCCTGAACCTCGATGGTCAGGTGGGTCGAACGACGTGGTGCCGAGGAAGGGCCGAGGACAATTCGGGTGCGGGGTTGCCGGCTTCTCTCCTCACAATGGACCAGCGGTAGCCGTGTCGTCCTCAGGAGCCGGCAGGCTCGACCTCCCGCGGCGCGACGTCCTCTGCCGCCATGCGGCGGACGTACGCGACATTCTCCCAGCAGTTGGCCGCCATCCCGTCGGCCCACGTCCGCAGGCGGCCGCGCAGCGCGTCGCCGGCATCGAGCAGCGAGCGCAGCGCCCGGGCGATGGCCTCGCCGTCACGGCCCACCGCGAACGCATCGAACTCGGCCGCCGGCAGATCCGCGGCCTGCATCAACGACCCCATCTTGCCTTGCTTGGCGGAGAGCGGGACCACCGGCGCACCGCCTCGCAGGGCGAAGATCGCGCTGTGCCAGCGCCCACCGACGTAGGCATCGGCATTGCCCAGGATGTCCACTGCCTGCTGGACGGGGATCGTGGGCGAGACCAGCGGCAGGCCGAGCTCGCGAGCCAGCGGCCGGAAGGCCTCCAGCTCCTGGAGGCCGGAGAGGGTCAGCAGGATCTGGCCCCCGTAGGCGGTGCGCAGGCGGGCGACCAGGGCCGCGTAGGAGCGGGCAAGCTCCAGCGGGCGCCAGGCGGTGCTGTGGAGCGAGGAACCGCCCAGGCAGAGATAGGGGGCCGCCGGGTCGAACGGCGCCGTGTCCGGCCAGACGTCGAAGTAGGTGGGGCGTCCGGCAAGGGGCACCCACGCATCCCGCCCGGCAGGCGTGAACCAGAACGCGCTGTCGGCTGCGAAGCGTCCACCTCCAAGGTGGCCCCACCGGGTGGCCGAGACCGGGTCGCGGAAGACGACATCGGAAAAGAGCGGATAGACGTGCTCGGCCATCCGCCGCAGCACCGGCCGGTCGAAGTCGGCGCTGTGATTGACGAGGACGACGGGCGTGTCCAGGCGCTCTTGCGCCAGGTAGGCCAGGAAGAGGTCGGTCCGCGGAATGATCCCCTCGCCTACCATGGCGCCATCGCCGTGGATGACCACGAGGTCCGCCTGCCGGATCGCCGCGCGGAGCCACGGCCAGGGCCCGTCGGGCGAAGCGATGACCAAGTCTGCAGCGCGGCCAAAGCCCTCCCAGCGCTCCGGAATGACCCTGTTGTCCGCGGTCAGATCCACGCCCTTGAAGACGCGGCGGCGCGCGACGAGAATGACCGGCGGAATCATCGATCGCAGGATCGCTCGCCGCCCATGCACGGAGGGGTGGTGATCCTTCGGAGGTCCCCCGAACTGCGTCCGGGCAAGGTCCTCCTCGGTGATGAGTGCCGCTGATCTCGGCGCCCGCTTCTGCAACCATCGCCTTGAGCGAGAAGGCTGCTGCGCGATCACCCCAGTTCGCGCTGCTGGTCGAGTCGTTGATGAAGAGGACCTTCAACCCAACCTCCGACTGCAACCCGGTGGCACCAGGCATGCGTGCCAATCGCGGGCTGCATTGTGACCGTTGACGTTCGTGCTCACCGCGGGGTGCGATCCGTGGCACCAGACACTGACGGTCAGCGATCTGGTCGCAGATCCGGCGTCTCCAGCGCGTCGGCTTGTTCCACCGCCGCCAGTTCATTCGCTTCTTGGCGAATCCGGATGTGCCGATACACACCTGAGATCGCGTCCAGATCAGTGCCGAGGTAGACAGACGCGAGGCCGACCATGGCGCGGAGCCGTATTGCGCTCCCGCCCTCACGCAATGCGCGACGGAAGTACGCCGTCGCCACTCTCCGCCGCCCTTCTCTCAGGGCGACCCTTCCCGCAGCGAATTCCACTGCCGCCCTGCTTCGCCGCGCCAACCGCCACGCTGCGTCAACAGACACACCCAGAGTCTTCCGCTCGCGCACGTCCAGTGCCTCAACAAAAGCCGGCCCCAAGTCCAGGTTATGCAGCATCGCCTTCGTCATCGTCACGGAGACTTGGTGGTCGTGGCGACGGTAGAACCCCACGATTCGGTTGACCGGTGCGAACCGCCCGACTCTGCACAACTGGAGCCACGTCGGATAGTCGACATTTGGGAGGCCCTCAGGCTGGTGGAAGCCACCGACTGCAAGCAGAGCGCTCTTTCGGCACAGCACCGTGCACGCGGGAATGCAGTTTCCCTCGAGAAGCAGCTGGACGGTCTGGGCCGCAGTCTTCTGCCGGTGCCTGCGGAGCTGGCCCAGTGCAGGGAGGATGCGCCGGGCTTCTCCTGACGAATCGGTCTCCGCCGCTAGGCCCCACGATAGGACGACCTCCGGATCCTCGAATTCAGGGAGTTGCCTCTCAAGCTTGTCCTGCGGCCAGAAATCATCTCCTTCGAGAATGGCGACATACTCCCCACGCGCCATTCGGAGTGCCAGGTTGTACGCGCCTCCCAGACCCGTGATCCCGCGGTGGCGCTGAGGGACATAGCGAATTCGTGCGTCCGTGAAGTGGTTGACGATCTCAGCAGTTCCGTCTGTCGAGCCGTCGTCAATGACGATCTGTTCCCAGCGCGGCTCAGTCTGGGTAAGGACGCTCTCGAGACATCGACCGACATAGAGGGCGTGGTTGTATGTCGGCGTAATGATGCTGACGAGAGGAGCGGGCGATGTTGCGGTCAACGACGTCTGAGCCTTCCGTCAAACTGGTCCGACCCGCGGCCGGATGGCGGCATCCATGAGGGTATCCGATGCGCGAGCGGACGCCCGCAGCGGTTGGCGTCCAGGCGGGTTTGGCGCTCGCGAGCGGCGGTCAGGGTGTCGATCTCGAATCCTGGGCGGTGCCCGACGCCAATCGGCTTCCTTGAGATCACAAGGCCCAGCCCGGAACCTCTGTATCCTGCGTGGACCAGCTCTGGTCCAAGAGCGCATCGTTTCCGCGATCGAGAGCCTCATTCATGGCCAAGACTCCTGCGATCGACGACCGCACCGTTGCCGGTCAGGAGGGCGTTCGGGCCCCTGTGTTCCCGCGTTCGGCCTTCCGCGAGATGGAGGCCGCGCTGTCGAACCCCCTCTTCTTCGGGATCCCCCTGGGCGCGACGCTCAACGACTGCTTCGTTACGGCTTTCGTCGACGGACTAGGGGACTGGCGACGGAGGACGAAGTGGCTGAGGCGCTTGCTGTATCACCGGCATCGGATCGCGCCAAAGGTCCATCGAGGCACAGGAGCCACCAAGGCTCAGGGGCGCGTCCTCGTGACCTGGAGCGCCCCCAGCCACCGATATGACCGCTTGTTGTTGCCGGTCCTCGAGAGGCTCGGCGAGGGGGAGTGCGCTGTCCTGCACGGGCAGGATGGAGTGGCGCCGTTGGTGCCGGCCGGCATCCCTCACCTTCCCTACCGGGAGGTCATGGACTTCGACGCGCGGGCCTGGAGGCGGGAATACCAGAAGTGCTGGCCATCATGGGAACGCACCATCAGGGACGCCTGTGCACGATATGCCTTCCCGGAAGGGGCGTTCGAACTCCTTTCCCTCGAGCTGATGGTCGCCAGCCAGAGGGTCCTTGGTTGTCTGGAGTTCCTGGAAACTCACAGACCCTCCGTGATTCTCACCGATTACGATCGCAACGCGCGCTGGTCCTGCCTCGTGTTGGCTGCGCGGAAGCTCGGGATCCCCTCGTTGACGCTGGTCCATGGCGTCATTGAACCTGATGCCTTCGGCTTCTCGCCGGTCCTTGCCGATCACATCCTCTGTTGGGGAGAACTCGACCGAGCGAAGCTCCTCGATGCGGGCGAAGCGTCTTCCAGGGTGACGGTGGCCGGGTGCCCGCGATTGAGTCGGGAACTGCCCAGCCCATCGCTCGAGGTGCGGCGACGGCTCGGAGTGGATCGGGATGGGCCGGTGGCCATGTTGGCGACTTCCCCCGAGAGCATCCGATTTGAGCTCGCCGAGGCGTTCTGCAGCGCTATTGAGCAGCTCCCGGGTCTGTCGGGGGTTGTCAGGCTGCATCCATCGGAGGACCTGGCCGCCTATGGGACGATCATCGCCCGCCATCCGACGGTCTCCTTCGTGGAGAACGGAGAGCGTCCGTGGATGAAGCCCTTTCAGCGGCCGACGTCGTCGTCGTGCGCGCGAGCGGGTTCGGAAGCGACGCCCTGGTGAAGCGCAAACCCGTGGTTGTCCTCAGCCCCGACCAGCGGCCGACGGGTCACGACCTGGATCTCATCGAGCTGGCGGGCTGTCCGCATGCTCATGACTCGGGCGAATTGGCGGCGGTTCTTGGCCGGCTGGCGCGGGATCCGGCATTCCGTGCGGAGCGTGAGATCGCCGCAGAACGCTTCGTCACGCAGTTCTGCGCGGCCTTCGGGCACGAGTCGGCGGACATCACCGTCGCTGCGGTTCGCGCGGTGGCCAATCGGAGAGAGTCTCTCGAGCCATCCCTCCTGAGCTGACTGGGCCCAGCGTCGAGGCGGTCGAACACTGAACGTTCGCCGGCGAGCTCGTGGCCGGCATGATCGTGAGCCGGTAGGTGGCCTCCCAGTCGTCGCCGCGCCTGGGCACTGCACTACCATGCGGAAGTCGTCTATCCAGCCTGGGCTCAGGACCTGGTGGGAAGGGGAAAGCGCAGGTGACAACGCCGGCCAGGACTACAGTGGGGAATGCGGAGCGCGGCACCCCTGAGGAATCCATCGCGTGGATCAGGGCCCGAGCACAGCGATGAGCGGGCACGACCCCACGATCACTGTCGGCATAGCTACGCTCGATCGCTACGAGTACGTCCGGACGCTCTTGGATGATCTGGCGGTTCAGACTCACCTCCCTGACGAAGTGCTGATCGTTGACCAGACTGCCCCCCACAAGAGGCAGCCCATACCGACGAGCAACTGGAGCGAGTCCTTCCCTGTGCGTGTCATCACTCAGGATGCGAGGGGGATCACGAAAGCCAGGAACCTCCTCCTGTGTGAATGTGGCTCTGAAATCCTCCTTCTGTCGGATGATGACGTTCGAATTGAACCCGACTATGTGCACAACCACGTGCGGCATTTCGCCGACGATCGGGTAGACGTCGTGAGCGGACCGGTCTACGAATGGGACGCGAAGTCCCATGAATGGTACGTGAAGTGGAAGAACCACCTCCTTCTGGAGGGGCCAGACGGGTCAGCATTTGTTAGCACCCACTCCTTCAGCGGCACCAATAGCAGCGTCCGTGTCTCAAGCGGCCTCGCGATAGGGGGATGGGACGAGAATATCTTGACGCATGGCGAAGACGAGGACTTCTCCGACAGGCTGCACAACGCGGGAGCGGTCCTCGTCTACGATCCAAAGACACGATTGCTGCACCTCCGGGCGCCGCGAGGGGGAGAGCGGGCTGACGAGTGGGGCAGCGGACCGGACGGCAATAGGCAGGTGCTCGCCGGTTACCTGTACTACTACTTGGCAAACCGTCCCGTTTATGACGCTTGGGCGATCATGGTCGGGTACGCCCTCCGCCCCTTCTGGCACATCAGGCACCGTCGCATATCGGTCGGTGTGAGGCTATTGCCTCGCGTCCTCTCTGCGATCCCAGTTTCCCTGTGGCGATGGTCTCGGGGTCGCCTGCTGATCGACCCCTCGAGCGCCGACCGACGAGTCCGGCGCATCCCCAAGAAGGAGGTGGCGCAGTGGAGCGGGAGATTGGCAGCCAAGTGCCCTCGAACCGTCCTGCCCCGCCGGGACCCACCGATACTACCGCCCGAGCCGTGAACCGGCTTTGAAAGGCCTTCCCTCGCGGGTTGGTCGGTCCACGGTTCTATCGAATCACGCGTCGGCGTTGCCCAGAATGTCAACCACTTGCTGACCAGGCGCCGTCAGGCCGACGAGCGGCAGGTTCATCTCCCGGGCGAGCCGACGGGAGGGACGGAGCCTGAACTCCACGTCGTACTTCCCCGGTGCTGCGATGACCCCAAGCCTCCTTGGATCAGCACCCTCCGGGGGTTTCAGGACGGTTCAGCCCAGAACGGGCGCGCCGGCCAGGGAACCTTGGTTAGTTGCCCCACCGAACCTCACAGGCCCAGCAGGTTCGCTTGGTGATCGAAACGCGGCACCGCATTTCGCACCTCCTCGAAGGTCCCTTGTGCCAGCAAGCGGCCGCGGTCGAGGTAGATGACCGTGTCTGCGCGCCGGACGGTAGCCAGCCTGTGCGCGATCGTAATCGTGGTCACATCTGACTTCAGCTCCTCGATCGTCTGGGTCACCAGATTCTCGGTCTCCGCGTCAAGGGCGCTGGTTGCCTCGTCCATCACAAGTAGCCTCGGGTCGGTGTACAGCGCGCGAGCGATCCCGAGCCGCTGCCTCTCGCCACCGCTCAACTGCACGCCACGCTCCCCGACTGCGGTGTCGAGCCCCTCTCGGGCGTCAGCCAGGTAGTCAGCGAGATGAGCTCGCTTCAACGCAGCCCAGACCCGGTCATCGTCGATCTCATCCTTCGCGAGTCCGAGCGCCACGTTGTCCCGCACCGAGCCCGAGACCAGAGCGACGGACTGCGGAACGTACGCGACCAAGCCGGGATAGCGGCGCACGACCTGCTCCGGAGACAGTCCGCCGATCCGGACAGAACCCGTCGAGGGCTGCACAACCCCGAGGATGGCATCTGCAAGCGTGGACTTGCCGCCCCCCGAAGGGCCGACGACTGCAAGGGCTCCGCCCGGTGGCAGCGTGAAGGTGATCCCGTTTAGGGCAGGGGTATCGGAGCCCGGGTAGTCCACCTTCAGGTCCCGGACAGCGACCTCAAGGACCAGTTCGGGCCTGTCGGGAGGCCCGATGCCAACCTCAGTTGCGGGCGCCGCCGGGGGAGTGTTCTGCAGCGTGGCCGATGTCGTGTGCTCCCGGATGTGGTCCGCCATCGTAAAGGCGTAATCGGCGCGGGGCCCCAGGGACCGCAAGGTGATCCGGGAACCGTTCAGCCGGAGCATGGAGGGCATGACACGGGTCGCGGCGGTGAGGAACAGCGCGAGGGAGCCAAGGGCGGATTCCACGGTGCCTAGCTGGAGCAGAGTGGCGACCAGCAGGACTGCGCCGACGACGAGGGCGACCTCCATCCCGTAGCGGGGCAACTGGCCGATGAACTGCTGGTCGGCGTAGGCTTCGGAGCCTGCCTGCCGGAGCGAGCGGAACCGGTCGATGTAGTACTGTCGACGATTCGCGACGGTGATCTCTCGATACGTCGCGATCCCGTCTTGGACGTTCAGATTGGACTCCCAGTCAGTCTCAGCCATGACTTTGCCGGTTGAGTAGGCCCACCCCTTGAGGATCTGGTTCATGACGATCCCGATCAGTCCGAAGTACCCGACGGCGAACAGGGTGATGAGGGGGTCGAGCAGCAGGAGGGCCCCGCCGAGGACGCCAAGGAGGCTAAGTTCCACCCAGATGACCATCGCGTTGGTGAGTGTGTTCACGATCGCCCCGGTAACGCCGTGCACCAGGGCGAAGGCTGACCATTGGCTTGCGAAGCGGTTGACGTGCACGATCGGAAGTGAGAAGAAGTCCGCACACATCTGTGCAGAGACTCGCGCCGACGATGTCGAGAGGAACTTCGTGACCCAACGCAGGATCCATAGGGAGGCGACGCTCTTGAGGACCAGCAGCACGGCTGCGATTCCCGCGAGGACAAGGCTCGCTGTGCTGGCTGAGGCATCTGCCAGGCCAAACCAGGACAGCACCGCCTGGATCGAGTCCGGGATCGCGACTCCCTGGGCGGCGGACGAGGCGATGACTCCCACCATCCCGAACATCAGCACCCCGGCCAGATCCAACAGGGATGTCGCCATCTGGAGCCCTACGGCCCCCCAGTAGGTGCGCCGCTCCCTGCGGCTGAGCATCGCAAGAGAACGTCTGACCTCACGGCTGATCAACAGGTTCGCTCCGGCCTCCGGGTCTGTCGCCTGCGTCATGGGCACTTCACGCACGGGTTTCCTCGCGACCCTGCGACAAATCGTTGCCACGGGACGAAAGGACGAGACGGGGGCCGCCCGGCGAGTTCTCCCGACGAGCGACGAGCCCCACGGCGGTCCCACTCGTGGGAGCCAGCGCCCAACAGGATGTCACGTCCCTCCCTTACCGCGTGGCCCCGGAACGGGCGAGCGGTGCCCGTGCGCGCAAACGGTTGTCCGACACAGCGGCAGGCATCATCCTGCTCCTCGATCTCCCGAAGCACTATACGCGACACGATCGCTCAGGCCCTCGCCGGCTCGGCGAGGCGAGACACTCAACCTCGCCAGGCCACGGGGATGACGAGCCGGCCGTCGCCATAGCAGCGCAGCCCGCCTGCTAGTATGCGACCTCGTGGATTGGCGCGGGTCGCGATGGGGGAGGGGATGATTTCGTGAGCACGATCCTTGTCACCGGCGGTGCCGGCTATGTCGGTTCGATGGTATCCCGCGAGCTGCTTGCCCGGGGCCACCGCGTCGTCGTGGCGGACGCGCTCCTGTTCGGCGGCGAGGCGCTGCTCGACCTGCTCTCCAACCCTGATTTCTCGTTCCGCAAGGTCGACATCTGCGATCCCTGCGGACCTCGAGGCGCTCTTCGCGGCCCGGCGGTTCGATGCGGTGGTCCATCTCGCCTCGATCGTCGGCGATCCGGCCTGCAAGGCGCAGCCCGAGCTCGCCACCAGGACCATCTGGGACGGCTCGAGGAGCCTGCTCGAGCTCAGCGATCGGCACGGCGTGGGCCATTTCGTGTTCGCCTCCACCTGCAGCAACTACGGCAAGATGGAGGCCGATGCGGTCCTCGATGAGGACGCACCCCTCCGCCCGGTCAGCCTCTACGCGCAGCTCAAGGTCCGGTTCGAGGAGCTCCTCCTGGCCCGTTCCGTGGCCCTGGACTTCACCATCCTGCGCTTCGCCACCGTCTATGGCCTGTCCCTCCGGCCGCGCTTCGATCTGACCATCAACGAATTCGCTCGCGACGCCCTGCTCAGGGGCGAGCTGGAGATCTTCGGGCCGGAGTTCTGGCGACCCTACTGCCACGTGCGCGACATCGCCAACGCCGTGGCCATGATCCTCGAGCAGGACCGGGAGCGTGTTGCCGGCCGGGTCTTCAACGTCGGCGCCGACGAGGAGAACTACCAGAAGCGCGCGATCGCGGAGGCGATCGCCGAGCAGATCCCGGTTCGTCTCCGCTACGTGGAGCGGACCGAGGACCCACGGGACTACCGGGTCTCGTTCGAGCGCATCGCCGCCCTCGGGTTCATGCCCCGGATGCGCCTGCGCGACGGCATCCGCGAGGTGGCGGACGCCATCGCGTCGGGCCTGATCACCGATCCCTACGCGACCCGGTACCGCAACTCGTAGCGCGAGGACGCCCATGATCCCGCTGTCCGAGCCGTCCCTCGGTGGGCGCGAGCTCGAGTACATCACCCGCTGCCTGACCAGCGGCTGGATCTCCGCGAACGGCGAGTTCGTGTGGGAGATGGAGAAGGTCCTGGCGTCCTATCTCGGCGTCAAGCACGTCGTCGCCTGCAATTCGGGCACCTCGGCCATCCACATCTCGCTCATGCTGTCCGGCGTCCAGCCCGACGACGAGGTCATCGTGCCCACGGTGACGTTCATCGCCCCGGTCAACGCGGTTCGCTACCTGCATGCCTGGCCGGTCTTCGTCGACTGCGATGAGTACTGCAACATGGACGTCGAGGGCGTGCGGAGCTTCCTGGCCGAGGAGTGCGTCGTGCGCGACGGGGTCCTGACCAACCGTACGACGGGCCGGCGCGTCTCGGCCATCGTGCCGGTCCACGTCTTCGGCACGCTCGGCCGACATGGATCCCATCCTCGAGCTGGCCGCCGAATACGGCCTGGCGGTCGTGGAGGACGCCAGCGAGAGCCTGGGCTCGCGCTACAAGGGCCGCATGTGCGGCCACCTCGCGCCCATCAGCTGTCTGAGCTTCAACGGCAACAAGATCGTGACCACCGGCGGCGGCGGGGCGATCATGACCGACGACGACGAGATCGCCCGCCAGGCCCGCTACCTGACGACTCAGGCCAAGGAGGACGGCGTCGAGTACGTCCACAACAGCGTGGGCTACAACTACCGGATGAACAACGTCCTGGCCGCGATCGGCCTGGCTCAGCTGGAGAACCTCGACGAGCGGCTCGCGATCAAGCGCGCCAACTTCGCCCGCTACCAGGAGGCGCTCGGCCCGTCCCGGCTCCTCGGCCAGCCCGCCTGGAGCGAATCGAACCGCTGGTTCTACGCGCTCCTGTGCGACAGCGCCGACATGAAGCGCGAGCTCCTGGCGGCCTGCACTGCGGCCGGGGTCCAGGTCCGCCCGCTCTGGTATCTCAATCACCTGCAGAAGCCGTATCGGGAGATGCAGGCGCACCGCATCACGCGCGCGCCCCGCTTCTATGACACCGTGCTCAACCTGCCGTGCTCACTCTCGCTGACGCCGCAGCAGATCGCGGAAGTGGTCGCCCTGGTGGAGGCGGCCGGTCCGCGGCGACAGGCGACGCCGGATCTAGGCCGACCGCCGACGACGGGTTCCAAGCTGCGGTCGGGAGCTCGCTGCGTGATCGTGCGTCTCCAGCGCGGCGACGCGGTTCGTGGGGCGCTTCAGTGACGCTCGGCGCCGGCCGCCTCTTGCCGGGAGGATTGGACATGAGCGACGACGGCGGAACGGTCGTGGTCCTCGGCGGGGGAGGCCATGCCAAGGTGCTCATCAGCGTCATCCGCAAGCTGCCCTGGACGATCGTCGGCTACGTGGATCCGCGCGACGTCGGGCCCGTGCTGGGCGTTCCCCATGTCGGCGGCGACGACGTGCTGCCGGCCCTGCTGGCCCGCCACCCCGGCTGTGCGGCGGCCATGGGCGTCGGCAAGGTGGACGCGACGGCGCGCCGTGCCCGGATCCAGGCCGCAGCCGAGGCGCTGGGGTACGGATTCCCCGACCTTCGTCTCTCCCGACGCCGTGGTCAACTGCGAGGTGGAGCTGGGGGCCGGGACGGCCGTCTTCGACGGGGCCGTCGTCAACGCGGGTGTTGTCACCGGGCCCACCTGCGTCGTCAACACCAACGCCACCGTGGAGCACGACTGTCGCTTCGGCACGAACGTCCACATCGGCCCCGGAGCCACGGTGAGCGGCGGGGTCACGGATCGGCGACCATACCTTCGTCGGGGCCGGAGCCGTGGTCATCCACGGCGTACGCATCGCGGAGGGCTGCCTGATCGGTGCAGGAGCCGTGGTCACGGACGACCTGACCGAGCCGGGCACGTACGTCGGGGCTCCCGCCCGGAGGATCCGATGAGCACCGGCGGCGCCCTCGCGGTGATTCCCGCCCGCGGCGGATCGCGGCGCGTGCCGCGCAAGAACATCCGCGAAATGCAGGGCCGGCCGCTGCTCGCCTACTCGGTCGAGGCCGCGCTGAGAAGCGGTCTCTTCGCCCGGGTTGTCGTGTCGACCGACGATGCCGAGATTGCCGCCGTGGCCCGGGCCCTGGGCGCTGACGTTCCGTTTCTTCGGGCCCCCGCCCTGGCCGACGACATGACGCCGGTCTCGCGGGTGACGATCGACGTCGTGGATCGCCTGGAGGGGGCCGGAGAGGCGTACCTCGAGGTCTGCCAGCTGATGCCGAACTGTCCGCTGCGCACGGCCGACGACGTGGTGGCCAGCCATCGCCAGTTCACCGACCGGCCGGCCGAGGCGCAGATCTCGGTCGCGCGGTACGGCTGGCAGAGCCCCTGGTGGGCGATGCGCCGGGCGGCGGACGGCTCGCTGGACCCCCTCTTTCCGGATGCGATGCGACAGCGCAGCCAGGACCTTCCCGAGCTCTTCTGCCCCACGGGAGCCGTCTGGTGGGCCCGGACGGACGCCCTGCGTCGCGCGGGGACATTCCACCTTGCCGGCAGGACCGGCTGGGAGATCGACTGGACGCATGCGATCGACATCGACACCGAGGAAGACTGGCGGCTGGCGGATGCGCTGATGGGGCGCTCATGAGCGCGATCGCCCTCTACACCGCCGTCTACCCCGCCGCCGCCCGCTTCCTTGCCGCCTGGTACGCGTCGGTCCAGGCGCAGGCCGACCGCGACTTCGATCTCTGGATCAGCCTGGACGGGCTGACCGAGGCGGCGGTCGAGGCGCAGCTGGGGGATCGGCCGGCCGCGACCTTCGTCGTCGCCGAAACGGGGTCCACGCCCGCCCAGGTGCGCCAGCAGGCGCTGACGCGGATCGCCGATCACTACGAAGCGGTGGTCCTCGTCGACAGCGACGACATCCTGCATCCGGATCGCGTCGCTGCGGCACGCGCATCGCTGGAAGGCGCCGATGTCGCCGCCTGTGGTCTGCGCCTGGTCGACGAGGGGGGACGGCCCCTGGGGGTGTCGCTCGCGACTCCGGGCGAAGAGGGGACCGAATCCGGTCTGCCCCGCACCAACGCGTTCGGGCTCTCGAACACGGCCTACCGGTCCGACGTGCTGCGAGCCTGCCTCCCGATCCCGGCCGCTGCCGCCCTGGTGGACTGGTACCTGATCACGATGGCCTGGCTGCAGGGCGCGCGGCTGGCCTTCGATCCGACGCCACGGATGGACTATCGCCAGCACGGCGCAAACATGGCCCGCATCCGGTCGCCGTTCACGGCCGAGCGCGTGCGGGCCGACACGGCGCTCGTCCGCGAGCACTTCCGGCTGGTGCTGGACGGCCTGCCGGCGCGGGCGCTGCCGGCCCGAGCGGCGCAGGTCCGGGAAGCCGCCGCCGACGTCGCGGCCTTCGACCAGCGCGTCGTCGAGGACGCGGCCGAGACTCTCCCGCTATGTGCGGGAGCTGAACGCGGCGCCTCCGCCCGCTCCTCTGGTGGGCGTCCGTCGCCCACCCGCCCCTGCGATCCCAGTGGAGCACCCGGAAGGAGCCAACGTGAAGACCGTCAACCTGGGGAATGTGGCCGTGGGCGGCGACAACCCGCCCTACATCGTCGCCGAGGTCGGCTCCAACCACAACGGGGACATGGATCTCTGCCTGAAGCTGATCGACGCCGCCGCCGAGGCGGGCGCCAACGCGGTCAAGTTCCAGTCGTGGAGCGAAGCGTCCCTCATCGCGCGGGAGGAATACGAGCGGAATCCCAGCTACGCGGACAAGAAGAAGCACTTCGGGTCGCTCCGCGAGATGGTGCGCGCCTACCAGCTCACGCCCGAGCAGCACGTCGTTGCCCGCGACCACGCCCGGGAGCGCGGGATCGCCTTCTGCTCCAGCGCGTTCGCCCCGGCGGAGGCGGACCTGCTGGCCGGACTGGACGTCCCGTTCATCAAGATCGCCTCGATGGACGTCACCAACCTGCCGCTCCTGGCACATGTTGCCAGGACGGGCAAGCCCCTCGTGATCTCGGTGGGGATGGCCACGCTGGGCGAGATCGAGCGGGCCATGGATACCGTGCGTGGCCAGGGCAACGAGGAGGTCGTCCTGCTCCATTGCGTCTCCATCTATCCGGCGGCGCCGTCGACCATCCACCTGCGCAACCTCGAGACCCTGCGCCGAGGCCTTCGACGTGCCCGTGGGTTTCAGTGACCACACCCTGGGGACGGCCATCCCGCTCGCGGCCATCGCCCTGGGCGCATGCATGATCGAGAAGCACTTCACCCTCGACAAGGAGATGGAGGGCTGGGATCACGCCATCTCGTCCGATCCCGCGGAGATGCGGGCGATCGTCGAGGGCGGGCGCGCCATCCACGAGGCGCTGGGCAGCACGCGCCGGATGCTGTCGGAGGCCGAGATCGTCAAGCGCCGCCAGTTCCGGCGCAGCCTGGTCACGCGGGCCGCGCTGCCGGCCGGTCACGTCCTCACCGAGGCGGACCTGGATGCGAAGCGGCCGGGAACCGGGATCGGCCCCGACGAGATCCGCTATGCCGTGGGCCGCGAGTTGGCCGCGGACCTCGTCGAGGACCAGGTGCTTCGCTGGGAGCACCTGCGCTAGACTCATCCTCTCCCTGCCCGGAGGATCACCGTGGCACGCCCGGTCTACGTCGTCCATTGCGTGGATACGGAGGGACCGCTCCACGAATCGGTGGAGGCGACCTTCGAACGCCTCAAGGCCATCTTCGGAATCGATCTCGAGCCCAGCGTCGCCCTGCTCCGGCAGCTGCAGGCGGGCGAGGTCGACCTCGGCGGGCTCGAGCAGGCGGTGCGCAAGGTGGTGGACCCGCACCTGCTGGGCTACAACGACACCTGGGACAAGGTCGACGAGATGCTCGCGTCGTGCATGTCGCCGGCGTTCCGGGAGCAGACCGTCGATTCCGAAGGTCACGGCTGGGTCTACAACTGGTTCTGCGTCGATCACGTGGACTACGACGTCAACCCGCGGCGGCGCGACATCGGCTACCACAACGTCTACGACCACTACCAGGGCGTCCTCCGCGAGACCGGCTCTGCGCAGGACGGCGTCCAGTTCCACTACCACCCTCACAACTTCCGCCGCGAAGCCAATCGCTGCGCGACGCACTGGTGGGCGTCGTCCGACAGCCTGGTCCAGATCCTCTGTCGCCGGGTCATCGATCGCCGCTGGTTCCCGGCCGCACATCGGGCCGGGTTCCACGTCATTCGACCGGACAGCCACTGGTTCCTGGAGCAGCACATCCCGTTCGACCTCTCCAGCCAGGCCGTCGCCGCGGTGGCCGACGACTCCGCCCAGTCCGGCCTGGACGACGGCCGCTGGGGCGACTGGCGCCGTGCCCCCGTCACATGGGAGCCGTACCACCCGGCCCACGACGACTACCAGGAGCGCGGGGCGTGCCGCCGCTGGATCGCCCGCTGTCTCAACATCGGGACCCGCTACCGCCTCCTGAGCGAGGAGCACGTGCGGCAGGCGTTCGCCGAGGCGGAGGCGGATCGGCCAGTCGTCCTGGCCTTCACCAACCACGACTTTCGCGACATGCGCCCCGACATCGAGGGCGTGCGGGAGCTGCTGATCCGGGTGGGACGCGAGTTCCCGGGCGTTCCGTTCCTCTTCAGCGAGGTCCTCACCGCCATGCGCGAGGCGCTGCAGCTCCCGGCGCAGCCCGCCTGCGAGCTCGAGGTCACGCTCTCCCGGACCGGCCCGTCCACCCACGTCCTCGAGATCCGGTCGCAGATCCCGACCTTCGGGCCGCAGCCGTGGCTGGCCCTGCGCACCGTCGCCGGCACGTATCACCACGACAACCTCGATATCGACGAGCCGTTCCACCGCTGGCGCTACGTCTTCGATGAGGAGACCTACCCGCTCGGCGCTCTCGACGCCATCGGCGTGGCGGCCAACAACGCCTACGGCGTGACGACGGTGGTGAACATCGACCCCGCCACGGGTACCGCCAGTCGCCGCATCCTCAACGACCCGTCGGCCGCCGTCGCGGCCGGCAACGGGTCCTGATCATGGACGACGAGCGACCGGAGACGCTTGAGGCCGTCGTCGCGCCGCCGGAGCTCTCCATCGCCGACGCCATCTCCCAGCTGGACATGGCCGGGACCGGCGGCCTCGTCCTGTGCCGTCCGGATGGGCAGGTCGCGGGGCTCCTCACCGATGGTGACATTCGCCGCGCGGTCCTGCGCAAGGTGTCGCTGGCCGACCCATGCGGCTCCATCGCAACCCCGGAGCCCGTCGTCGCGCGCGCGCCCATCGGACCCGCCGAGGCGCTGCAGGTGATGCTTCAGCACGACATCAACCACCTCCCGGTTGTCGACGACGCCGGCGTCCTGGTCGACTTCCTGCTCCGCAAGAACCTCGTCGTCGATGTGCCTGGAGACCTGTCGGCCGTGGTCATGGCCGGCGGCTTCGGCAAGCGCCTCATGCCGCTGACGGAGACCGTCCCCAAGCCGATGCTGCCGGTGGGCGAGCGGCCGCTTCTGGAGCGCACGATCGACCAGCTCCGCGGGGCCGGGATTCGCGAGGTCCACCTCACCACCCACTACCTGCCCGACAGCATCGTCGGCCACTTCGGCGACGGCGAGGCATTCGGGGTCCGCATCAGCTACGCCACCGAGGATGAGCCGCTGGGCACGGCGGGCGGGCTCCGACTGATCCCGCGCCCGAACGGGCCATTCCTGGTGATCAACGGCGACATCCTGACCCGGGTCTCCTACCAGGAGATGCTGCGCTTTCACCGGAAGCACGAGGCGACGCTGACGGTGGGCATTCGCGCCCACGAGGTCGAGGTCCCGTTCGGGGTGGTGGAGTGCGACGACGTTCGCATCATGGACCTGACCGAGAAGCCGCGTATCCGCCTCCTCGTGAACGCGGGTATCTACCTGCTCGAGCCCGGCGCCTGGGACTACATCCCGGCCGGCCGGCATTTCGACATGACCGACCTCATTCGGCGCCTGCTGGACGAGGGCAAGGTCGTGGTCGGCTTCCCGATCATCGAGTACTGGCAGGACGTCGGCCGTCACGAGGACTACCGCCGCGCCCAGGAAGACCTGCGCGATGGACGGTTCTGACGGGCGTCGGACGGCATGCCAACGACGTGGCGGGCGCCGCCGAATCGCCCGGCGCGGCGATGCACGCGCTCGCGCGGCGCCTCTTCCCGATCGCCCGGAGCATCACCGGGGACGGCGTGCGCGAGACGCTCCGAATCCTCGGCGAGCACATTCCCCTCGAAGTTCACGAGGTGCCCACCGGCACGCGTGCCTTCGACTGGACCGTGCCTCAGGAGTGGAACATCCGGGACGCCTACATCCTCGACGAGCACGGCGACCGGATCGTCGATTTCCGGCGGAACAACCTTCACGTCGTCGGCTACTCGGTCCCGGTCGACGCCACCCTGTCCCTTGCCGAGCTCCAGCCGCACCTGTACTCGCTGGTCGACCAGCCCACGGCGATCCCGTACGTCACCTCCTACTACGAGCGGCGGTGGGGCTTCTGCCTGACCCACGCTCAGCGGCAGAGCCTGAAGGACGGCCTGTACCGGGTCGTGATCGACAGCGAGCTCAAGGATGGCTCGCTCACCTACGGCGAGCTCATCATTCCCGGCGCCACGCCGAGCGAGGTGTTCCTGTCCACCTACGTCTGCCATCCGTCGATGGCCAACAACGAGCTCTCGGGCCCGGTGGTCACGACCTGGCTCGCGAAGTGGATCGCAGGCCGGCCACGCCGCTACACCTACCGCTTGGTCTTCATCCCCGAGACGATCGGATCGCTGGTCTACCTGTCACGCCACCTCGACGCCCTCAGGGCCAACGTGGTGGCTGGCTTCAACTTGACCTGCGTCGGCGATGACCGGGCGTACTCCTTCCTGCCATCCAGGAACGGCGGCACGCTCGCGGACCGGGTCGCCCTCCACGCTCTGAAGGTCAGGCATCCGGACTTCGTCCGCTACTCGTTCCTCGACCGCGGCAGCGACGAGCGGCAGTACTGCAGCCCGGGGATCGACCTTCCCGTCGTGAGCGTGATGCGGACCAAGTATCACCAGTATCCCGAGTACCACACGTCGCTGGACGACCTGACGGTCGTCACGCCCGCCGGGCTCGAGGGCGCCTACACCATCCTGCGCGACTGCCTCGAGGTCCTGGAGGGCAACCGGACGTACCGGGCGACCTGCCTCGGCGAGCCGCATCTCGGCGGCCGAGGCCTCTATCCAACGCTCGGCACCACATCCATCTACGGAGCGGTGCGGACGACCATGGACCTCCTCGCGTACGCGGACGGAACGCATGACCTCGTGGAGATCGGCGACATGATCGGGGTGCCGGCAATGGAGCTCCTCGGCGTTGCTCAGCGGCTCGTGGAGCATGGGTTGCTGGCGGAGATGCCGGCGTCACTCCCGTCCGTCCCGACAGCGGCCACCGCAGGCGCCGCGGAGTAGCCCCGCTACACGGCGGGCCCGGCACGGCACCTCAGCCTCAGTGACGCTGTGTCTGCCCCGCGCACGGATCGTCGCTCCGGGGGTCGATCGCTGCGGCCCGACATCATCCGCTCGACGTCCTCGGGAGCGACGAACAACTCGCAGAGCGGCTGAGGTCCAAGGTCTCCGAAGGTGTCGTGCAGCGGGCCCCGCAGAGGCGGCAAGCGCGGATCCTAGCGACCGAGGCCGCTAGGATCCGGTGTGGCGCTGTTCACGCGTGAGGCGCATCTCCCTGCACGCGGACGCGCACCGCCTGCAATCGCCCAAGAGGCCGGCTAACTTCCTGGCCAGCCGGCCCCGAGGAAGCCGCTTCGGATCGCGGGGTGCAGACGCAGTCCGGCCTGACGGTCGCGTCGGAGCGACGTCCGGCGAAGAGACGCAGGTCTCGCGACGTCGTCGCGAGACCTGCCGTCGCCCTGGACCGTCGTCAGTGGAAGCTGTCGTTGATGAACGCGACCCCCGGCGGGTTGCCCGCGAGCTGTAGAAGCCGTGCATTCACGGCACGTGATGTTGTTGAACAGGATTTCGACCCGATGGACTCGAACCGGACCGCCAGACCGAGCGGCGTTCGTGATGGTGCCCCGTCGAAGGCCAGTCGCGCAACGTGGGGCTCCCACAGGATGATGGCCTGCTGGCCGTCGCGACGGTGCCCGTGAACGCGAGGTTGCGGACCGTGACGCCGTGGGCGGCGACGTTCGGCCGTCGACGCGTAGCCGTGGTCCAAGTGGATGGCCGGTCGCGAGCCCCAGCGCTCGGCGCGTCGACGGTGAGGTCGTCGATGAGGATGTCGCGCCCCAGGTGTCGAGCGCGTAGCTGAAGTAGATGGCGTGGTCGGTCTGACGTTGTGACGCGGTGCGACGCTGGGGATCGTGAAGTTGCGGAGCGTGATGTGGTGCGGCGCGGCCATGCCCGGCGTAGCCGCCGAACACGATGACGCCGGTCTGGCTGGTCGCCTGCCGTTCGGCGAAGTGAAGCCGTCCCAGGTCTGGTCGTGGGCGCCGGCCATCGAAGCTGATGCCGCCGAAGGCGTGCCCCCGCCGCCGTCGAAGGTCACGCCGCCCGACGGTCTCGGCGCGGACGGTGACCGGGCGCGTCCGGCCCGCGAACCGCGCGCCGATCCACAGCGAGTTCGAGGCCTGGCTGCCGGACGGGCTACGCGGTAGGTGCCGTTGGCGACCACGATGTCGGTGACCTTGTTGTCGGCCAGCGCCGTGAGCAGCGCCGGGATCGGAGGTGACGCGGGTGCTCGTGGCGGGCGCGGGGGTCGGGGCGACCGTGGGCGCGGGGGTCGGGGCGACCGTGGGCGCGGGGGTCGGGGCGACCGTGGGCGCGGGGGTCGGGGCGACCGTGGGCGCGGGGGTCGGGGCGACCGTGGGCGCCGGGGTCGGGGCGACCGTGGGCGCGGGGGTCGGGGCGACGGTCGGTGCCGGGGTCGGGGCGACCGTGGGCGCGGGGGTCGGGGCGACCGTGGGTGCCGGGGTCGGGGCGACCGTGGGCGCGGGGGTCGGGGCGACCGTGGGCGCGGGGGTCGGGGCGACGGTCGGGCGCGGGGGTCGGGGCGACCGTGGGCGCGGGGGTCGGGGCGACGGTGGGCGCGGGGTTGGCGGTCGCCGAAACGACCAGGACCGTCGTGATCGTGCTGGTCTTGGACGCCGCCCGCTTGCCGCTCGACTGGCCGACGATCGCTGCCACGATGTGATCGCCGGAGCCGGCGGAAGCCGGAACGACGAAGCTGGCGCTGAATGTCCCCGCCCTCGAGGTGCTCGCCTTCGGCATGCCCTTGAGCGTGCCGTCCCAGGCGAGTTGCACCGACGAGTTGGACGGGAATGACACGCCCGTGACGCCGATGGTCTGGCCCGGCTTGGCCTCTGCGGGGGTCAGCGTCAGGGTCGGCGTGCTCGTCACGGGCGAGGCTGGCCGCGGTGTCCTGGCGCTCACGGGCAACAGGGGGGCCGCGAGGCTGGCGACGGCAAGGACGACGATCGCGGTGGTCAGCATTCCGGAGAGGCGCGGACGCCGGGACCGGGCGTCCTTGGCCGGTTTGGCCGGCGTGGCGGGTTCGTCGATCCAGCGAGTTCCATCCCAAAACATCGGAATGCTCCGTCTCCATTCGGTAGCCCGGCTGACTCGGTGAGTCCCGTGGCTTTGCGGCCCCGCCTCGCGTCGGGTGTGCCCGTTCGTGGTGTGCAGGTTTCCGGTCTTGCAATGCTGTCGGATTGACCCCCTCCGCGGCCATGGCCCAGTAGTCCGTCAACGTCCGAGGGGGGTTGGGGGTTCGGGAGCGGTCCGGTGGGGTTGGCCGGGACCGGGGGCTGGGGGGCCTTAAGGCTCCCGGCCAGTACCTCCGTCAGAATCGCGGCGTTGGCCCCCGGATCCAACGGGCGCCTCAGGTCGGGTCGAGACCCAGGTTCGCGGTCGTCAGCGTGGCGCCTTCGACCTCCCAGCACCAGCGAGCCGCGGCCGCGCGGAGGCAGCGCTCGCGCGTCGCGGCGATGGCGCCCGGGTGGTCCAGGAGGGTCGCGAAGGCCGCCGCGACAGCCTCGTCATCCCCGGGCGACAACCAGCATGGCGGCACGGCGCGTCGCTCGACGCCGGAACCACGCTCTCTGCTGCACGCCGCGTGGCGGAGGCTCGGCAAGTGGGGCCAGGCATCACAGCGCGCGCGACGGGATCGGCGGCAAGGGTGGAGCTCCGACCCTCGCAAACGGGGCTTGGGAGCGCTCAGGGCGCGTACCGCAGCCCGATGGTCAGGTCGCGGCTGAAGGTCGTGTCCAGCGTCGCGGTCGACCCGTCAACAACCAATTCCGGGCTGGCTGCCGTGATGCGGTACCCATCGGGCACCCTGATCGTCAGCGCGAGCGGCCCGGGGAGTTCGCCCGGTTGAGCCTGGATCGTAAGCCGATAGGTGCCGCCAGTCGCGTCGGCGTCCGCCACATATGGACTCGTCCAGACGTATCTGAGGCTCGTCTGGCCCGGCGGAACCATGACGTAGGTTCCGATTGCAGTCCGCCCGGCCTCGTCCTCGACGACGGCTGGGCCGGTCACCGGCTCCAGAGTCCCGCCGGAGACCGCCTCGACGCGGCTGCGCTCAGGGACGAGGAGCCGGAAGTACATCCCCAGGATGCGCCCACCCGTGTTGACCATCGCGCGGTAGGGTGCCCACTCGGCCGCCTCGACGTTGTTCTGCCAGGTCACGTCGAGTGTGTTCCGGGCGTTGCCGACGGCGTCGATCTGCACATCGAGCTTCAGCGCCCGCGTCGTCAGCATGTTGAGCTTCGTGGCCGGCGCCACATTGGCGTCGACTGGGTAGAGATAGTCCCCCGGGTCCTGGCGCACGGCCCCGTCGAAGTCGCTTCGGGCGACGAGCTCCTGGTCCGCCGCATCGCGGAACCAGGCAAGAAGGAGGTGGTCTTCGCCCAAGGCGCCGACCGAGCCGAGGAGATCTCCCCACTTCGTGGGCGGCAGCGCGAGAAGCGAGGCGAGCAGCCGGTCTGCGAACGCGGGCAGGAAGGCCTTCCGGTCTACGCCAGCGGAAGCAGACCGCGTCTGCTGGAGCACCTTGAGGGTCGTCTCTCCGGTGGCGATCGTGACGCCGTACTCGGGGACCGCGACCGGCCCGCTGAGCTTGAGGAGTTCGTCGATCGTATAGGTGGTGATCCCCAGCACGCCGTCGATGTTCGTGTCGCCGGACTCGTTCGCGTAGAGGCGGATCGCGTCTTGCGCACTCGTCGGGAAGTCCGGCGACCAGTTGGCGTCGGCGAACTGCCACGGCTGCTTCGGGCCGAGCAGATAGTCCGACAGCTCCTGCGGCGGGTTGATTCGCGGGTAGTCCCACGGGAAGTCCAGCGGCACCACGTCCTGAAATCGGTGCTCGGTGATCTGCCCCCGGTCGAACGTGATGACCCCGTAGCTCCCGATGAACCCCCCTGTCGGCCGCAGCTCCGCGGGATCCTGGGTCAGGACCAGGTACCGGCGCGGCCCGTCCCAGCCCAGGATGGCCGGCAGCCGGGCGCTGACCGCCACGTACGTGTCGAGGATCGGTCCGTAGGCGTTGATGCGCGACGTCATTGCGTCCCGCACGCTCTCGATCTGGCTGATCAGGCCGTCCGGCACGGCGGCGAGGGTCTGCCGGGCGCTCGCGACGGAGGTCGCGCCCGAGACGGCGCGGTCTCGGGACGTGGCCATCAGCTCCACGAGCTGCGAGAGCATGGAGGCGCCCGCAGGATCGGCGGCGTGCGCATCCCGGATGTCGATGAAGCGTCGCCCGATGGCAAGACCATCGCCGACGGCATCGAGCAGGTCCCCGGCCGCAGCGAGGACATGGTCGGCGCCCCGGACGTTGGCTGCCGTGGGCGGGAGCTGCCGCGCCAGCGCCACAAGTGGATCGTCCGCGAGGAGGCGCTTCAGGCTGTCCAGGCGCCCGCTTGCCGAGACGAGGTCGGCGTCGAGCTCGTCCATCGTGGGCCGGTCGATCGCCAGGCCGGCCTCCTTGACGCGCTCCACCATGGTCTCGAGCTCCGACCTCAGCGCCCTCGCCTCGTCGAGCGCGGGCAGGTACCGGAACGCGACCAGCCCGGCGGCCAGGGCAGAGACGAGCAGCAGGATGGCGGCGATGCCGCCCACCACCGTTCGCCGGCGGAGTCGTGCCCGTCGCGCCGGAGCCGCGCCCGCGGGTTCCCGAACTGCGCTCACGACGCCGGGAGCGCGATGACGATGAACCTGGGCGAGGTCGGGTGGTAGGAGGTTGAGGTCTGGAGCGTCAGTTGCTCGGCGGCCGTCGGGCGCACGTACTGCATGGCGTTCCACGGGACCTCTGGGAAGACCTGGTCGATGACGTATGTCCGGGTGGTCCCGTCGACGAGGCTCAGGACGACCGTGTCACCCACCCGCGCGTTCCACAGGTTGAGAAACATCCCCTTCTGGGCGTGGCCGTAGATGTAGATGTTGGACCCGCCGCCCGGCCATGCAGAGCCCGGGTAGTGGGCGGCCTTGCCGATCGGGGCGTCCACGCCGTCACCCTCGACGATCTTGAGGTCGATGCCGAGCCGCTCGATCCGGATCCGCGTCGCCCGGACGCCCATGGCGGAAGCGGTGCTGGCGATGGAGGATGGCTCGGCGGACCCGGGGGCGCCGGTCGAACCGATCGGGACGCTCGGGGTGGAGGTGCCCGTCGCCGCGGGGATCGCCGTCGAGACCACGGGCACGAGGGACAGGTCCGGGTAGCCGGACGTCGCCCCGGGCTCCGCCGACGTCGATCCGGACGACGACGCCGTGCCGCCGGCCCCACCCAGCCCACCGAACGTGATCGCGAGACCGACCACGATCGCAGCGGCGGAGATGGCGAGGACCGCGATGGCAGTCGAGCGCGGATGGCGGCCACCATCCGCGGAGCCGGGCAGTGGGCCTGGGGTCGCGCTGTGATCACCGGCCACGCATGCGCCCCGTCAGGAGGTGGCCGGCCGGGACGGCAACCCCGACGTCAGGCCAGACGACGGAGTGCCACCGCGCCGCCGACCAGGCCCGCCAGCACCAGCACGAGTCCGAGGCCAATGGGCACGCCGCCTGCAGGCGCCGATGCGGGCAGGGTGTCCGTCCGCGGCAGGCTGATACACGTCTGGTCCACGACGCCAGCCCCGCTCACGTCGCCCGCCGTCGCACGGATCCGCCGCTCGCCGCTGACGGCCCCGAGCGTCACCGTCGTTGCGGCCACGCCTTGCGCGTTCGTCATCGTCGGCGTCTTGTTGATCCCATCAGAGGCGGATTGCGTCGTGTCGAATGACCAGGCCACCGACTGATCGGCGACCGGAGCCCCGCTCGCGTCCAGGATCGTGGCCGTGACCGTGAACGGCGCCGCGCACGTGACCGTGCCCTGCGCGGCAACGCCCACGATGGCGTCAACCTGGCCCGTGTACCCGAAGGCGGTCACTGTCGCCGCCAGCAGCATGGCCGCGGCAGCCAGACCGGCGATCCATCGAGTCCGGGTCTTCATGGCGCACTCCCGTTTCGCGGACCCCCGCTTGGCCGCAGAGACCCGCCAATCCGCCGTCGGGACGCGGCCAAATTGCGCGTCGGCAGCTGCCGACACCATAACAGAGTCATTCTAGGCACGTAACGGAGCGATGCAGCAGGCCTTCGGCCCGTCGTGGGGGTGCAGTTGGCAGCCCGCAGAGGAAGTTGCCGGCCTGCGGCGGCTCGCGCTCAGGCTGGCATGGCGCGCCCGAGGGATTCGAGGCACGCGACCAACACCTCGGCACACTCGGTGCACGGCACCCGGTTCACGATCCAGCATATGCCGGCCGACACGCTGCGCTCAGCAGGGAAGTCGCCATCGATCCGTTCTGGAAGCGTCCGGCTCATGACGCCGCGTAATGCCAGGGTGATCCGCGACCAGCAGGATGGCCCCATTCGCCCGCCTGGCGCGATATCGCCGTGTCAGGGTTCGGCACGTGGCCGATCCAATGACGTATCGAATGCGGGCCCCGCAACCCTCCCATGGCTGCATGACGCATCGCAGGCCACGGGTTGCCGCAGCGAGGATTAGGAGGACACCATGCTGGGTCTTGGCACAGGAACACGAAGCGGAGCCCGATTGGGGGTGCTCGCGGCATTGACCGCACTGGTGATCGCGATGCTGCCCACCGCGAATGTCCTGGCTGCCGTTGAGACGCTCACGTTCTCGACGCAGCCAGGCGGCGCAGTGAGCGGGGCGCCGTTCACGATTCAACCGCAATTGACACTGAGCACGTCGGCCCCCGGCGGGACGGTGTCGCTGGCCATCGGTCCGGGTTCGCCGTCGGGGACGCTCGTCGGCTGCACAGCGCCGAACTTCGACGCGACGCATGACACGATCACGTTCGCCGGCTGCAGGATCGACAAGGCGGGTGCCGGATACGTGCTCGTCGCCACCTGGAGCCTCAACGGATCGGTAACGCGGACCAGCGCGGCGTTCGCCGTCAGCGCGGGCGCGTTCTCCAAGCTCCAGCTGCTGGTCCCGGGTGAGACCGCTGCTCCGGGCACGGCCACTGGCAAGACGGGCACCCCCGCCCCCCAGTCAGCCGGAACGGCCTTCGACGTGACGGTCAACGCGGTCGATGCGCAATGGAACCCGGTGGCCTCGAGCGACCAGATGGGGATCACCTCGAGCGATGCCGCGGCAACGCTCCCTGCGAATGCCGTGCTCGCGTCGGGCACCAGGACGTTCAGCGTCACCCTCAACACCCTCGGCAGCCGCACCGTCACGGCGACCGACATCACCGATGGCACCAAGGCCGCGAACACCAGCCCGGCGATCGCCGTCAACGGGGCGTTCGCGAAGCTCCAGCTGCTCGTCCCCGGTGAGACAGCCGCCCCCAACACCACCACGGGCAAGACCGGCACGCCGACCGCGCAGCCGGCCGGTGTCGCCTTCCTCGTCACGGTCAATGCGGTCGACGCGAACTGGAATGTCGTGAGCTCGACGCACACGGTGGGGATCACCTCGAGCGACGCGGCGGCGACCCTTCCGGCCAACGCCGCCCTCGTGGCCGGCACCCGCACGTTCAGCGTCACCCTCAACACGGTCGGCAGCCGGACCATCACGGCGACTGACGTCACCGATGGCACGAAGGCCGCCAGCACAAGCCCCGCGATCACCGTGGCACTCGGTGTCGCGGTCAAGCTCGGGTTCACGTCCCAGCCCGGCTCGTCGACGATCAACGTGCCGTTCACCATCCAGCCCGTCGTGGCGATCCAGGACGCTGGGGGCAACACGGTGACCGCAGCGGCCGCGACAACCGTCTCGCTGGCGCTGGGCGCGAACCCGGGTGGCGGAACGCTCACGTGCTCAGGCGGGAACTCGCAGACGACCACCCTCGGGGTCGCAACCTTTAGCGGCTGCGCGATCAACAACGCCGGCGTCGGCTACACGCTCGTTGCGTCGGCCACGGGCTACACCTCCGCGACCTCGACGGCATTCACGGTTGGGGCAACCGGAACGACGATCACGCTGACCACGTCCGCACCGACCCCGCCGGGCGCCCACAATCCGGTCATCACCTGGGGCCAGGGTTTCACCCTCGGCGTCCGGTTCGCTTCGAACGGATCCGGCAAGACCGTCCAGCTCCAGGGAACCCGTGACGGCGTCACCTGGACGACGATCACCAACCTGACGATGGGGCCCTCCGGGAGCACCTCGTACAACTACACCCCGGTCACCAACCTCTGGTACCGGGCCGTGTTCGCCGGGACCTCCGACCTCGCCGCCGCGACGAGCAACCAGGTCCGCACGGTCGTCCGCGAGATTGCGCTCCTGCGACCGACGAACAGCGGCGCCGTCCGGTCGATCTCGCGCAATGCGTCCATGACATTCACGACGACCGTCCGTCCGGCCCGGCCCGATCTTGCACCTGCGAGCGTGACCTACTCGGTCTATCACCAAGTCAGGGGTTCCTGGGTGCTCGCGGCCAGGCGTGTCGTCGTCATCGACGCCGCCGGGCTGGCCAGCTACACGTTCAAGTTCTCATCGTCGGGCCAGTGGTACGTCCGCTCGTTCGCCAACCCGACGCCCTATAACGCCAACAGCGTCATGAGCCCGCTCGAGCGGTACAGCGTGAGCTGACGCCGATCGCCATCGCTAGCCGAATACCGAGGCCCGCCCGGGACGACCGGGCGGGCCTCGGCGCGTCCACCACCTTCGCCCCGGCGCCCGACGCCGACCACCACGTCGCCGAGTAGACGCCGCACGTGGCGATAATCGAGTGCGCCGCATCCTGAGCCGAGGCGAAGGACGCTAGCCGCTCCTCGCCGGGTCGTAGCACCCGGCCGCCCTATCCGCCAGAGGTCCCACGCGCATCGCAGAGGGCCTGGTCCACCGGATAGCGGACCTCCGCCCGGTTCCGGGTGAGGAGCTCCTCGGCCTTGACCTCGTTCGTGGCGGCATCGACGGCGAGCCGCCACAACTCGTTCTCGCGGTACACCGTGCCGTCTGCCTCGCGGATGAAGCGGTGGCCGCGCTCCTCGACCCGGTACGCCTCCGCCGAGGCGCGGTCGCTCCGAACCTCGCCCCGCAGGTCGTCGTCGGTCAGCCAGGCACGGAGTTGGAGCGTGCAGTCCGTCTCGTTGGCGAAGCGCAGGTCGACGTAGTTGTAGAACACGGTCGCGCCGCTTCCGAAGGGCTGAACGCGGTCGTCGTCCGGGAAGAGGTCAACCCCGTGATGATGGTGCTCGACGACCCGCACCGGGGTCTGCAGCGCCATCCAGTACAGGAGGTTGGCGAACTGGCACAGGCCGCCACCGGTGCCTGACTCCATGCCGTTCTGGCCGAGGACGAGGCCGTCCTCGTAGCCGCGTTCCGTCGAGGGGGCTCCCACCGTGTGCCAGAACGAGAACACCTCTCCCGCGCGGAGGACGAGGCCGTCCAAGGCGCCCACCGCGAGGCAGAGGTTCGCGATCTTGGCTTCCTGAAGCGCCGGATCGGTGGTCCCGAGGCGGCGACGAAGCGGCGATGCGTGCGCTGTGACGAGGACCGGCAGCGGGTCCGCGCTGCGGGTACTGGCGAACGGTGGCCGCCGAACGCCGTCCCTGAGTCGACGGGCCGCGCGCAGCTCAGCAACGCGGGCTCGGAATAGGACCGGGTATGTGACGTGCACGGGATGCGACTCCACGGCCGTGGCGACGTTGCGGTCACGGGCGAGCATAGGCCCATCTGACGCCACCCCAAGGCTTGCCCGGGGCCGGGTGCGCTCCCGCCTACGGCATCGTCCAGCCTGTCGGCGGCACCAGGAGGGCCACGCCGCTCGCGTGACAGGCGAGGTGGCGCATCGGCCTACGGGACGCAGCGGGGGTGCCGGGTGTGGCGCGCCCGTGACCTGGGCCGATGGCGGCGCGAGACGGGGGTCGGGGCGAGAGGGGGGCAGAACGGGCCCCCCGCGCTGGTGACCTTCTCGCCATGGCGGGGCCGGGCCGCAGGGGCCACGGTGGAGCTGCCTCCGGACCGGACCGCCCACCCCGCGTGGCGCGGAAGACGCGCCCGATTGCGCGCCCCCGGGAGCGCCCCAAAGCCGCCTGCCCCGCCCCCGCGGCGGGCGCCTCAGCACAGAGCGAGAAGAACATGGCACACCACCAAGGACCGACACGGGCCGCCAGGGCGCGCCTGGCCGCCCGGCTGCTCGTGGCGCTGCTGGTCGCCGGGACCGTCGCCACGGCGGGAACGGCGGCGGCACAGCGCGCCGCCGCCACCACCGCCGTCCCCAAGATCCTCTTCGGCCTGGGGACCGAGGCCGACGGCGCCGTGAAGGCGCCGCTCGTCCGCGACGCCCCGGTGGGGATGCTCTCGAGCTGGTTCAACGGCCACGGCGACCTGTCGTGGATGACCGGCTGGGCGGCGAACCTGATCCCGAGCCAGTACGCCGCGGGGCGGGCGCTCCACCTGATCGTCTACGCCAACGGCTCGGCCACCACGACGACCCAGACGAGGTACGGCGCCGCCTGCGGCCGGCCGTACCCCCTCTCGGCCCAGTTCCAGTCCGACATGGTGGCGCTCGCCAAGACGTGGGCGGGCAGGGCCGGCGGGCCGCCGCTCTACGTCACGCTGTTCACCGAGTTCCAGACCTACGCCTGCCACCGCGACGCCTGGCTCCCCGACGCCGCCTACTGGTCGGCGCTCAAGGACGCCTACACGGCGGCCAAGGCCACGTTCCACCTCTACGCCCCCAACGCGAGGGTGTCCCTCGGCTGGGGCGGCTGGCAGGACCGGACCGACAGCCCGTCCACCGGCGGCGGCCGCTCGATGTTCGCCTACTTCGCCGACGTCATGCGGGCCAGCGACTTCCAGAGCTTCCAGGCCATGCAGAGCGACGCCAACGCGTCCGACGTCCTGGCGATGGCGGCCACCCTGCACGCGTGGGGCCCGGTGATGCTGGCGCACTACAAGCCCGACAACGGCTCCCAGGCGACCTTCGAGGCCGACATGGCGACGATGCTGACCGACGGCTTCATGGCGAGGGCCGCCGCCGCCGGGCTGTTCGCGCTCAGCTTCATGGACCAGGTCAACATGAACGCCAACCCGACGGACTACGCCATGGTGCGCGACGGCGTCAGCCGCTACGGCATCCCGTCCGGCACCGCCACGCCCAACCCCACCCCGACCCCGACGCCCACCCCCACCCCGACCACGGCGCCGACGCCCACCCCGACCCCGACCACGGCGCCGACGCCCACGCCGACCGCCCGACGCCCACGCCCACGCCGACGCCCACGCCGACGCCCACCCCGACGCCCACGGCCACCCCCGCGCCGACGCCGGGCGGGAACGTCGTCGTCAACGGCGGCTTCGAGACCGGCGACTTCACCGGCTGGGCGCGGGCCGGCACCACGTCGGTCGTGGCGACCCCGGCCCGCTCGGGCGCCTGGGCCGGGCGCGGCGGCTCGACGGCCGCGACGAGCGGGGACAGCAGCATCAGCCAGACGTTCACCGTGCCCGCCGGCGGCGGCCCCTGTCCTTCTGGTACCGGGTCAGCTGCCCCGACAGCGTCATGTACGACTGGGCCACGGCCACCCTGCGCGACAACGCGACGAGCGACCACCACGACCCTGCTCGCCCGCACCTGCACGAACACCGGGGCCTGGGCCCAGGTCAGCGCCGGCCTCGGCGCCCAGGCCGGGCACAGCGTGACCCTGACCCTCACCAGCCACGACGACAACTTCGCCGGCGACCCCACGTACACCGGCTGGGACGACGTCTCGCTCGGTGGCGGCCCGGGCCCCACGCCGACGCCCGCCCCGACCCCGGCGCCGACGCCCTCCCGGCCAGCCCCACGCCGACGCGCCCGACGGCGACTCCCCGACCCCCCACGCCCTCGGTGTCGGGCCCCGTCGTCGACCTCTACCCGGGCGGGAGCCTGCCGGCCCTGCTCGCGGCCGCGGTGCCGGGCGAGACCATCCGGGTCCACGCCGGGGTCTACCCGTTCCGCGGGATCACCTACGTGACGGCGGCCGGTACCGCCGCCGCGCCGATCCTCGTGACCGCCTACCCGGGCGACGCGCCCGTGTTCCGGGCGGGCTCGGGCGCCGACCACTTCCTGTACTTCTCCGGGTCGTCGGCCTGGATCACCCTGCGCGGCCTGACGATCGCGGGCGCCGCGGGGGCCGTGACGAACTCGTCCGGCAGCGCGCTCCTGGGCTTCATCGACAGCGCGAGCCACATCCGGATCGAGGGCGTGACCCTCACGGGCTCCTCGACCTGGACGAGCCTCCAGCACCTCGCCTACATCGCCGCGCCGGCCGTGCGCGACATCGCCTTCACGGGCGACACCTTCGACGGCAGGGGCTCCCGCGGCACGGGGCTCCAGCTCTACCACGACCCCAGCGCGGTCGGCGTGACCGTCACGGGCTCCTCGTTCGCGAACCTCGACCAGTGCGTCATGGTCTGGTCCTCGGTCTCGGGGCTGCTCATCAGCCACGACAGCTTCAGCAACTGCCGGATCGGGGTCCGCCACCACAACAGCCTGGGCACCGTGGTGAGCGGCAACACCGCGACGGGCACGACCTACCCGGTCCTCGCCGACTCCACGCTCAACCTCTCGGTGACCGGGAACTCCTGGCAGCCGTAGGCCGCCCGGCCCCGGGCGGGCGGGGCTCGCCCGCGGGCCGGGGCATGTGACGGCCGGGCCCCCGCCCTCGTTGGCCCTCCCGTGGACGCGACGGCGGCGCCAGTGACCGGCAAGTCGGAATCTGGCCCGCCGGTCACTTGCGAACAGCGGTGCCGACCCGGTTCGCACGCCGTTGCGCAAGTGACGGGCATGGGCGGTGGCGCGTCGTTCACGGCCGATGTCGCGCGGATGGCCAGCCCCGCACGCCAGATCGATCCGGAGGAAACAGGGCAAACGCACGCACCGGCCGTCGAGGATCCCGACGGCTCGCCGTTCGCCTATACGGACACCGCCACGCCGCGCGCCGGGCCGGACGCGTACGCGGCGCGGCTCGAGGGGCTGCGGGTTGCCATCGTCAGCGCCGGAGGCACCGGCAGCTACATCCTCGACCTCGTCGCCAAGACGACGGTCGCGGAGGTCCATCTGTGCGACGGCGACCAATTCCTCCAGCACAACGCCTTCCGGGCACCGAGCGCGTTCGGTCTCGATGATCTGCGCGGGGCCGCCACTGCCGTGGCCGCGGGGCGTCAGCCTGAGCGCTGCCCCTCCCGCGTCGCCATCGGTAGACCGACCATCGCCCAGTCGATCCCGCCCGGGGCCAGTGGACTGGGCGATGGCTTCTTGGGCGGCACCCAAGGCGTGCAGCCGGGGCAGGGCTTGGGCGGCGGGGGCGGCGGCGGCGGCTGCTTGCAGTTGCCGAACCAGCAGTCGATCTTCCGCTTGACCGTGTCCAGGATGCCCACATAGACGGCCTCGCGCATCCCGGTTCCAACGTCGGACTGAGCGTCGTCCCTGCAGTAGAAGGCGAGCGACACCTGCCACTGCACCTCCTGCGTGACGCGCGGAACCACGAAGGCGAATTCGACATTACCGTCGGCATCCGCCCGTGTGGGCTCAGCGATCTGGCGGTTGACCAGGCCGCCGCTGGTGTCGTAGTAGTCGGTCTGCAGCATCGGCGAGACGGGCTTGGCGCAGCCCTCGATCGTCGCCCCGAAGACGAGTCGTGTCCCACCTGGCCACGGGATCACCTGGTCGAAGCCGCCAACGCGCTTGCCGTTGACGGTGAGGCTGTTCGTGTCGATGGCGGTATCCGCGCTCGTGAAGTCGGCCACGCCGGCGGTCTCGCTGACAAGGTCGCCGGATCGCTGGGTCGCGGTGAACCAGTGCCAGCGGGCCTCGGCCAAGTCTGCTGCGGGCTGGATCTCCCAACGCCCGCTGCCATCCACTTTGTCGGTGCCCAAGAGCTGCGCGGCTCCGCCGTCCGGGCCGGCCAGGTTGAGCGCAACGGTGGCAGCCGGCCTGCCCGTGCCGAAGAAGACGGGGCGGGCTCCGACGACGGCGTTCGCCGGGCCGGTGATCACCGGCATCGCGATCGCCACGAGATCGTCGGCCACCTCGGCGCCGTTGTTGCTCCGGTTGGCGTCGGCGTCGGACGTGATCTCAGCGGCGGGTGTGACGTTCGAGCCGGTCCCGGTGATCGTGGCCGTGACCTCGATGGTCCTGGCGCTCGTGGACGGCGGCAGCGTTCCTAGCTGCCATGTCGCCGTGCCGTCGACGACGGCGGTCGGCTGAACGGTGAAGCGCAGACCGCTCAGGGCGCCAGGCATCGACAGCGAGAGACTAGTCCCCTCGGCCGCCGCAGTGCCGCGGTTGCCGTACCGGAGGCGGTAGACGTGCTTGCCGTTCAGCTCCGTGGCGCCCTTGCCGTCGAGGGCCACCCAGGCGTCCGGGCCGGCAGACTGCACGACCTCCGTGCTCTCCGCCTTGTCGTCGGCGGCGGTGGAGTCCGCGTCGGTTGCGACCAGCGCCGAGGCCGTCACAGTTTGGTCGGGCGCGAGGTCGGCAGGGAGCGTCGCCTGCAGCAGGACGCTGCCCTTGGCCAGCGCCTTGACGGCGCGCAGCGGCAGGGTGACGACGCTACCGTCCCCGTCGGCCAGGGCCGTCGGCGTCCCGGCAAGGTCGCCGCGAGCGCTATTGAAGGTGACGCCGTGGGGCAGCTTGACGGTCAGGTTTGGCACGGCCGCGTCGCCGGTCGCGACGTTGTCGTAGCTCAGCAGGTACGCCACGGAGAGGATGAGGGAAAGATATGGGGAGGGAAGAAGGCCGATAGCCGAGGTCCCAGCAGACCGGCTGATCACAGGTGTCGCCGATGTCGCGACTAGTGTCACGATGTCGCGACTCAGGGCGTGGCGCGCCCGGAGGGATTCGAACCCCCGACACTCGGTTCCGAAGACCGATGCTCTGGTCCACTGAGCTACGGGCGCGCGGCCCCGGCATGATACCCGGGTCGCGGGCCGACCCGGCAAGCGCGCGCCGGCTGCGGCACACTTCATTGATGCGTCAGCACGCCCACCCCATGCGCCGTCCGACACCGCGCCGGCGCCTCGGGACCCTGGCCGTGGCGGCGCTCGTGCTCGTGGCGGCTGCGGCGCTCGTCTGGCGGTCGCCCGCGCCCACATCGGCTGGCGGGATCGGGGCTTCGGACAGGGGCGGCCCCGGAATGATCGCTGGCCCGGCGGCCGCTCTCGCAGCGTCCGGCGCCCCTTCCTCGGCCGAGGCGGCGCCGAACGGGGCCGGGGCCACATCCGGGCCCACCGCGCCCACGACCGCCAACGCTGTGCCGCGCCTGGCAGGCGTTGCGGGCCGCGACCACTCGGCGATGGTGTCCGCGCGACCCGCGTCGCCTGCGACCCTGACCGGCTATGTCTGGCCCATCGCGCACCCGCGGCTCACGCTGCCCTTCGGTCCCACAGGCTGGGGAACCCGCATCGTGGACGGCCAGCTGTTCCACGACGGCGTCGACCTCGCCACCTTCTGCAACGACCGGATCATGGCGGCCCACGACGGCGTCGTCCTGGCCGCCGGCCGCCACTTCGACAACTACATCGGCTGGGTCGGCAGCCTCGACGCCTACTACCGTCGGCTCGACGCCAAGCACCTCTGGTTCGACCTCCCGAACGTGGTCATCGTCGATGACGGCAACGGCTACCGGAGCATCTACGCCCACATGTGGAAGCTCACGGTGAAGGTGGGGCAGCACGTCACGGCCGGCCAGCTGATCGGCTACGAGGGGATGACGGGCAACGCCACCGGGTGCCACCTCCACTACGGGCTGTTCTCGCCGGCCGAGACTGCGACCTTCGGGACGGAGCCGAAGGCGGTGAAGACGTGGCAGGAGCCGCCCGCCGAGATCGCCCGCATCGACCCGCTGCTCGTCCTGCCGTATCGGAAGGGACTCTCCAGCTCGGCGATGAGCCTGGGGGGCTAGGATCCGGGGGACCCACCGCAGAGGGAGCTCGCCATGTCCCAGCGTCCCGACGGCGTCGATGCCCTGCTCGCCCCGCTCGACCCTGCGCGCCGCTCGGAGGTGGAGGCCCTCGATGCGGCGATCCGCCGCCTGGCCCCCGGCCTCACCCGGTCCGCGGGCAGCGGCACGGTCAACTATGGTCACTGCCGCTACACGTACGCCAGCGGCCGATCCGGGGAGGCGGCGCCCCTGACCGTGGCGGCGCGCGCGTCTGGCATCAGCGTCTACGTCGGCTTCGTGCAAGTGGAGCGGTGGGCGGCGCGGCTGCCGAAGGCGAACTGCGGCAAGGGCTGCATTCGCCTCAAGCGCGCCGCTGACCTCGACGAGACCGTGCTGCGCGAGATCGCCGAGTGGGCCGAGCGCATCGACGGCCAGCACCTCGACTGGACCGGCCTGCCGATGGACGGCCCGCCCGCGCGGCGCCCGCTCTAGCCGGAGCGCCGGTAGCGCCGCCCGACGAGCGACCACGCGGGCAGCCGCGCAAGGGCCACGTCGAGCGTCGGCCCTGTCCCGCCGTCCCGCCGCTCGATCGCGAGCGTCGGCGCCTTGCCCGCCCCGGGGCGCGCGTCCACGCCGGTGAGGTCCAGCGCCACGCGGCCCGGCTCGGCGTCGCCCAGCTGGTCGAGCAGCGCCTGCGGCCAGTCGGGCGAGTCGCCCTCCGTCGTCACCTCGCGCTCGGCGTGCCATCGGGGCCGTCGCAGCAGGATCGCGCGCCAGCCTGCGGCCACCTCCGGTGTCACGCAGCCGTCGCCCGGCTGCGGCGAGGCGGAGAGGTGCTCGCCGCGCGTCCAGAGGGCCGCCTGGTGCAGCAGGGCGTACTCGTCGAGGTCCGCGAATGCGGCGAGCCGCTCTGCGGGCGACCCGGCGCCGAACACCGCCTCGATCGAGGGCGCGAACACCTCGGCGAGGTCGAGGTCGATGGCGCGCACGGTGCGGTGCAGGTACACGTGGCGGTACATGAACAGGCGGGCGGTCAGGAACATCTCGAGCGCGCCCACCCCGGATTCGTACAGCGTGAGGCCCCGCTCCGACACGAACGCGTACCGGCGGAGGCGTTCGGCGTCCACCGGCCCGATCGACACGCCGGTGAGGTAGGCGTCGCGGCGCACGTAGTCGAGGTTGTCCACGGTGAACACGCCCGACAGCAGTGGCTGGAGCGTTCGGACCCAACCGGGCATCGTGGCGTCGGCCAGCGGCGGCTTCGAGATCAGGAACGAGACCCATCGCGGGTCGATGGCCTCGCCGTCCGCCAGCCGGTCGCGCTCGGGCACCGAGCCGGGCGCCCGGCGCAGCGAGGAGATCAGCGGGCCGAGCTCACGCTCGACGATCAGCTGGCCCAGGTCCTCGTGCGAGAGCGTCTTCGCGCCCGGCCGGCGGGGGTCCGCCGGGGCGGGGAAGCGGGCGAGGAAGCGGTCGTCGAAGAAGTGCGCGAACGGTCCGTGGCCCACGTCGTGCAGCAGCCCGGCGACGCGCAGCGTCTCGACCACCAGCCCCTCAGACGGGACGGGCTCGCCGGGCGCGAGGACCGGCAGCGACGCGGCGAGCGACGGGTACAGCGAGCGCGCCCAGAGCCCCGCCTCGTGCATCACGCCCAGCCCGTGCGTGAACCGCGAGTGCTCCGCTGTGGGGAACACCCAGCGCGCACTCTGGAGCTGGCTGATTCGCCGCAGCCGCTGGACCCACGCGCTGTCGAGCAGGTCGTCCTCGGCGATGGTCTCGGCGTGGAGCCCGGCTGCGCGCGCCTCGTGGGGTGTCAGGCGCTTGGTGAGCTCCACGTAGCCGTGGATCGGGTCGCTGATCAGGTTGACCGCGGCAAACGGGAGCCGCCGTCCGGGTGGCGTGGCCTCGGATCGGCCGCCGTCCGGCATCGGCCGTCGGCACGGCCCGGGTCGCCGGCCCTGCTTCGGTCAGGGCACCCAGATCCGTTTGATGGGGGTCCACGCCGAGAGGTTACCGCGGCGGTCCGCCGCCTGGACCTGGAAGCTGTAGGAGTGGCCGTGCGCCCGGTTGGAGAGGCCCAGCCACGTCAACGTCGTGTCGTTGCGGATCAGGTGCCAGGGCCCGCTGTCCACGCGGTACCGGACGTCGAAGCTGCGGAGTCCCGCGGTGTGCGTCTGGAGGAGCGGGTCAGCCCCCGACCACGTGAAGTGGATGGAGGTGCCGTTGACCAGCGTGGCCGACCCGTTGCGGGCGACCGCGGGCGTGTGATCCGCCGATTCGGTGAACACGATCGACGACCAGGTGGAGCCGTTGGCGGCCCGTGCGAACCCTGCGCCCATGTAGTTGTACTTGGGCGAGAACATGATCGCGTGGTGGAGCGGGCTCGCCTTCCACAGCGAGTACAGGTTCGCCGCCGACGCGTGCCCCCAAGCGTAGGTCGACGTGCCGATGATCTCGCCGAACGAGTACCACTGGAGGCCGTGGGCGGTGAGCGCAGCGCCTGGATCGCCGCCGGCCGCCTGGTGCGACAGTTGGCCCGTCGCCGCCATGTTGGCCGAGCGCTCGGTCGCCAGCGACGCCATCGCGGGCCACGGGCGCAGCGCACGGAGCCCGGCCGCGACCCGATCGCGATTGATCCAGGTCAGCAGGTCGCGTGCCATCGCGGCGGCGGTTGTGGCGGTCGATGCCGTGGCCGTGGTGGTTGCGGTGGCACTTGGCTCGATCCCGCCTGAAGCGGTGGCCGGACCGGCAAGCATGAGCGCGAGCAGGCTCGCGAGCAGGAGGGTGGTGGCGCGATGGCGGAAGGTCGCGGTGGGTCGGCGCCAGGCCGTTGCGTCGATGACTGTCCTCGCTTGCGGCTGTTGCTTAGTTGCAACAGCCTATCGGAATTCAAGGATCAGCGCCGGTATCGCGCCGCCGCCCGGGCGTGACTGGCCGCGACGTCATCCCGCAGGGAGGCCGGCGCGAGCACCTCCACGTCCTCGCCCCACGACAGGATCCACAGCCGGATCTCGACCGTCCCGGCCACCGTCGCGCGCCACTCGAGCGAGCCGTCGGGCGCCTCGGCGACGGCCTGGGACGGATGCCAGACCGCCTCGCGGACGCGGGCTGCGACCGTCGGCGCGAACCGCAGCACCACTTGGGCTGCGGGCTGGTCCCAGATGATGTCCCAGGCCGGGCGGAGCGCGGCCGCCAGGTCCTCCTCGGACGGCGTGGCGAACCGGCGCAGCGTCAGCGAGAGGTCCAGGATCCGCTCCACCTTGAAGGTCCGCAGGGCGCCGCGCCCCTCGTCGAAGCCGATGAGGTAGAGCGCGTGCGTCTCGAGCGAGGGCTCCAGCAGGTACGGCCGAACCTCGCGCCACTCCGGCTCGCGCTCGCCGTCATAGGCGGCCGGGGCGTACTGGAACCGCACCACTCGCTGCTCCGCCCAGGCGCGGGTGAGGTCCGCGACCCGGCGGTTGAACGCCTCGTCGGTCCGGCGGCGGGCCATCTCGTCCAGCGTCCGCTCGACGTGGCCGTGGAGCGCGTCCGGCAGGCCCTCCTCGATCTTGCTGAACGCCGAGGCCAGGCTGGGGTCGAACCGGTCGGTGTAGCGCGTCATGAGGCGTGCGGCGAGGAACACGGCCATCGCCTCCTGGAGGGTGAGGCGCATCGCCGGCAGGAACGCGCCGGGCTGGACGCCCCAGCGCCCGTCCTCGCTCCACAGCGGGACCTGCATCTCGTTCTGGAGGGCGTTGAGGTCGCGGTACACCGTCCGCGGCGACATCCCCGTGCGCCGGGCGACCTCCCGGGGGGTCACGCCGGACTCCCCGTGCGCGTGCAGCACCCGCAGCACCGAGAGGAGGCGGGCGAGGCGATCGCGCTTCCCCTCCAGCCGCTCGCCGTCCTGCGCGTCCAAGTCGTCGGTCATTGCGGGACGTCCCTCCTCGTCTGCTCAGCCCGGCGGCTGGACGGTGACCTGCACGCCACGGTCGATGGCGATCAGGCGGAATCGGATCTCGGCGGTCAGCGCGTCGTTGGCCAGTCCGAGCGCCGGCCCGTTCGCGAAGCCGTCGGCCTGCCCAAGCTCGCCGTCAGCGAAGATCCAGAAGTCGAGCTCGCCGCGCCAGCGGGTGAGGTCGATGCCGCCGACCAAGAGCGCGACCTCGGGCACGGCGGTGCGCAGGGTCGCCCCGTCAAGGGGAACGCGGCAGTGCCGGGCGCGCGCGCCCTCGATGTAGGAGAGCCCGGCGTCCTCGACCACGGTCCGCCGCGCCGGCGTGAGCGCCGTGAGCACGAGTTGGCGGTCGAGGTCGTACCCCTCCCCCTGATCGGCCGGCAGGGGCGTCCAGTTCGTGGTCGGGGTCAGCCTCCACGCGTGGGTGCCAACGCGCACGAAGCCGTTGCGCCCGAACGTCCGCTCGCCTGCGACGTAGCCGTCCCAGCGCACGTCCTCGCCTGACCGGACGCCGGTGAGCGTCGCCTGGCCGGTCATCGACCCGTCCACCGAGCTGTCCATGTGGAGCGTCAGCAGGGCGCTCGTGCCATCCGTGAGGGGTCCATCGCACGGTGACGGCTCCTGGGTCGGGTCGGTGGGGCCGAAGCGCGAGGAGATCGCCGGTCGATTGCCCAGGGAGAGCTCGTTGACGACGGCTGCGCCGGCGAACACGGAGCCCGCCGACAGCGTGGCCACCAGCCCGAGCGCGATGCCGGCCAACAGGCGTCGCCGACGTGGCGAGTTGTCGCCCAGCCGGCGCCGAGCCATGCCCAGCCCGGCGAACACCCCGGTGGCGAACAGCGCCAGCGCCCATGGGTAGGCCGCCTCGGCCGACGGCAGCAGGGTCTGCGGCCCGCGACCCTGGAGCTGCCCCACGAGTCCGGCGATCGAGGGGACGAGCAGCAGGATGGGGACCAGCGCGAGCCACGCGATCACCGCGAACGCCCGGGGACTGCGCGCCACCGGCGGCCAGCGCACGCCCGCCAGGGCCACCACGATGGGACCCCCGGCCGTGATCCCCACGAGGATGTCGACGGGCCCGCCCGGCCGATAGCCGACGAGGATCAGCGCGAACGTGACCAGCCAGAGGCCGGCGAGCGCCAGTCCCAGGATCCGCAGCTCGATGATCCGTACCCGCACAGCGCCGAGCATAGCGAGCGCGCCGACATCGGGATCGCGCCGGCGGCGGTCGAGGTCGCCGCCGCGGCTGCTGGGCGTCGAGGGAGCACCGACCGATCGCCGCCTCCTCGTGTTGCCGTGGGCGGTTCCATGGTGCAGTCGGCGCACGAACCCGCCCGCCACCGCGCAGTTGGTGCGCGCGGGCCTCCTGAGGGGATCCGCGGCGCACGTGCCCTGCTCCACACGGCCGGGCGGCGCCGTGAGCGCACCGTAGAGCCGCTGGCTGCAAGGCCGGGCGGGGCCGAGCGGCCCTACGTGGGAGCGACGGCGCCGCGGCTTGGACACCCTTGCGGTGAGCGCATCGAAGACCCCGTCCGGGGGCAGCACCAGCCCCGGAACGGGTGCCCCGCAAAGTACGCGCCGGGTGGGACTGACGGGTCATCGCCCGGCCCTGAACCCCGCGCGCATAGTGGCCCCACCGAACCGAGAAATTCGGAAGATTCCACCGATGGTCCAGTGGGCGTGGCGGTCCTCCTCCCGTCCCGGCCCGCCAACCTACCGAAGCGAGGCCGCACTCCTCCCGGCCTCGCTTCGGCGCGTCAGGGGCTGTCGCTCGCTTGCGGCCGGCCGCGCCCCCCGACGAGCACCCGGACCGCCAGCGCGCGGGCATCGCTCGTCCAGCAGGGGCCCTGATCGCCCCGCGCCGAGGGAGCTCTCCCAGCGAGGCCAGCTGTCGCCCGGCGATCAGCTGCAGCTGTCCAGGGGCAGCGGTCTGCGGATGGCGATGGGGCAGGGCGCCTGCGCCCGCACCACCAGTCGCGGCAGCGCGACCCGGGACCGATCGGAGGGCACCGGTCCGCCGGTACACTTCGGCGGGCACCAAATTCTGGAGGAGACGGACCACCCATGCGCACCCTGAAGGTCTTTGCGGGCCTCGCCCTCGCCGCCGCGCTCGCCGCGGCCTGCACCGGCGCCACCGCCACGCCAAGCCCGGTGGCGGCCACGCCGCTGCCGAGCACGGCTCCAACGGTCGCCCCGTCAGTCGCAGCGGCCTCGACGGCGCCTTCGACCGCGCCCAGCGCGGCGCCCACGCCCAGCCCCACGGCCAACCCCTGCGCCGTCGCGAATCTCGCGACCAAGACGGCGGGCAAGCTCACGATCGGGACCGACAACCCGGCCTACCCGCCGTACTTCGCGCCCTCCAGCCCGGACCCCAAGCCGTGGCAGCTGGGCGACCCGACCAACCAGCAGGGTTTCGAGTCGGCGGTCGCGTACGCGGTGGCCAAGCAGCTTGGCTACACGCCCGACCAGGTTGCCTGGACCGTGGTCCCGTTTGACAACAGCTTCCAGCCCGGCGCCAAGGCGTTCGACTTCTACCTTGCGCAGGTCTCGTACACCGATGCCCGCGCCAAGGCCGTGGACATGAGCGACGGCTACTACTTCGTCGCCCAGTCCGTCGTGGCCATGAAGGGCAGCGCGCTCGAGAAGGTCACGAGCATCGCGGGCATGAAGGGCTTCAAGTTCGGCGCGCAGGTGGGCACCACCGCGTACGACACGATCAAGAACACGATCGCGCCAACCACGTCCATCTCGGTCTACAACAGCAACGATGCCGCCATCAAGGCGCTGCAGGCCAAGCAGATCGACGGACTGGTCGTGGACCTGCCGACCGCGTTCTACATCACCGCAGCGCAGCTCGTGGACAAGAACTACAACCCGCTCGCGAGCATCATCGGCCAGTTCCCCGTGCAGTCCGGACCTAGCGCCGAGCACTTCAGCCTCGTCCTGGCGAAGGGATCGCCGCTCACCGCCTGCGTGAACAGCGCGATCCAGGCCATCACGGCCGACGGCTCGCTCGCCCAGATCACGCAGACCTGGCTGGCCGACAAGGCGAACGCGCCCGTCCTCCAGCCCTGACCCTCGCGTCCAGTCGCCGATGACCGCCCTCGGCGGTCCCGGGCCCGATCGGGGAGGCCAGCTCGGCCTCCCCGGCAGCCGCGCACGCCGGCGCCACGACGATCGGGGGAGCGCGATCCGCTCCACGCTCATCGCGCTGGCCAGCACGTTCCTCGTCTTCGGGCTCCTGGCCTACATCGCGGTCAACTCACCGGGCTGGCCGGCGGTCCAGTCGAGCTTCCTCGACGGTGGCCTCTTCACCTCGTCGTTGCCCGACATCGCCGCGGCGTTCCTCGTCAACGTCCAGCTGTTCTGCATCTCCGAGGTGCTGATCCTCGTCCTCGCGCTGGTGCTCGCTGTTGCCCGCTCGTCGACGGCACCCGTCCTGTTCCCCGTGCGCCTCATGGCCACGGTCTATGTGGACGTGTTCCGCGCCCTGCCGGGTGTGCTCGTGATTTACATCCTGGGCTTCGGCATCCCCGGGCTGAACCTGCCGGGCATCCCCACAGACCCGTTCCTCTACGCGATCGTCGCGCTCACGCTCATCTACTCGGCGTATGTGTCGGAGGTGTACCGCGCCGGGATCGCGTCGATCCACGCCAGCCAGACTGCCGCGGCTCGCTCTCTCGGGCTCACGCAGGCGCAGGCGCTCCGCCATGTGGTGCTGCCGCAGGCGATCCGGCGCGTTGTGCCGCCGCTGCTCAACGACTTCATCGGCCTGCAGAAGGACACCGTGCTGGTGTCGTACATCGGCGTGGTGGAGATCTTCCGCCAGTCGCAGATCACCGAGTCGGCCAACTTCAACTTCACGCCGTACCTCGCCACGGCCCTGGTGTTCCTCGTCGTGACCATCCCGCTCGCGCGGTTCACCGACTGGCTGGTCATGCGCCAGGTCCGGCAGCAGCCGACTGGTCGGTCCATGGCGCTGGCGACGGTCGACGGACAGCGGCACGGCGCGGGCGGCGTCCGGTGACCACGCCCGCCCTCTCGATTCAGGGGCTCTGGAAGAGCTTCGGCGAGCTCGACGTCCTGCAGGGGATCGACCTCGAGGTCGCCGAGCACGAGGTCATCGCGCTCATCGGCGCCTCGGGCAGCGGCAAGTCCACGCTGCTGCGGTGCATCAACCTGCTCGAGCCCATCGACGAGGGGCGGATCTTCATCGAGGGCGAGGAGATCACCGCGCGCGGCGTCAACGTCGATCGCATCCGGCGGCGGGTGGGGATCGTGTTCCAGTCGTTCAACCTGTTCCCGCACATGCGGGTGATCGACAACGTGACGCTCGGGCCGCGCAAGGTGCTCAAGCGGCCGAAGGCGGACGCCGAGGCCGACGCGATGCGCCTGCTCGATCGGTTCGGGCTGGCCGAGAAGGCGAACCAGCTGCCCGACCGGCTGTCCGGAGGCCAGCAGCAGCGCGTGGCAATCGTCCGGGCGCTGGCGATGCAGCCCGACCTGCTGCTGCTCGACGAGGTCACGTCGGCGCTCGACCCCGAGCTCGTCGCCGAGGTGCTCAACGTCATCCGCGAGCTCGCCGCGGGCGGCATGACGATGCTCATCGCCACCCACGAGATGGGCTTCGCGCGCGACATCGCGAGCCGGGTCTGCTTCCTCGACGCAGGTCGGATCCTCGAGCAGGGGCCGCCCGCACAGATCTTCGCCCAGCCCCGCGAGACCCGGACCCGCCAGTTCCTCAACCGGATCATCGAGGCGGGGCGGCTCTAAGCTCGGGGTTCCGCAGGAGAGACGGCCATTTCCGGCAACCAGTACGAGCACGACCAGGCAGTCGGCTGAGAACCGGCGAAACCTCAGCCGATCGAGGATCTGACAGCGAATCGGGTCGAATCGGGGCTCGACCGCCCCGGCCGGGACCGCCCCGACTTGTGGCGAGTCGTCCTTGTACTGGATGGCAGAACCCTGCCTGCACGTGACGAACCCGCGCCTTCGAGGGGCAGAGACCGTCAGGTGGTCCGGCACGCCTCGATGAACGCCGCGAAGAGCTGCTCGAACACAGGCGGCGTCGATTCGGTCCGCTCCGGGTGGCACTGCACCGCCATCCGCCACGGCCCGGACGTGGTCTCGAGGGCCTCGACCAGCGGGCCGGCTGAGCTGTCCGCGAAGGCGGTGGCCGTGAACATGGGCGCAAGGTCCAGCGTGCGCACCGCCTGGTGGTGGTAGCTGTTGACAACGAGGTCGGCCCCCGAGCCGGTCGGGTCCAGGATGCGCGCCGTGGTGCTCCCCGGGACCATGTGGATCGAGTGGGTCGTGGCCGGCCCGTGGCCCCAGCCGTTGCCGACGTGCCCGCCCACGTCCTGGAGCAGCGCTCCGCCCGCGAAGGCGTTCATCACCTGGAGCCCGCGGCAGATCCCCAGCACCGGGACGCCCCGCGCCTCCGCGGCGGCCCACGCAGCCGCCTCAAGCTCGTCGCGGCCAGGCTCGATGTCGCGCGAGCCCTCGTTGGGCTGTCCGTACCGGGCGGGATCGAGGTCGGCGCCGCCCGTGATCAGCAGCCCGTCCATGGCTGCGAACGCCGCATTGCGCGCAACGGCCGACGAAGTGGCGTCAATGGGGATCGCCGTGGCCCCGTGCCGGACCACCGAATCGACGTAGAGCGCGTTCTTGCGCTCTGCGATCTCGGGCTCCGCCTGTTCGGCGGCGACCATGAGCGTGACGACGATCCTGAGCGGACGTATGGGGGACGACATGGCGAGCAAGGATAGCGGCTCGGCCCCTCTGCACAATCCCGCCCGACCGCCGCGGAGCGGCCGGATCCGGACCGGCCAGCGCTGGATCGGCCGCACGGAGGATCAGCGCTGCACGGGGCCACGACGCGTCTCAGCCCAAGGCGGATCAGCTCGGCGACGCGCTCCCGGGCGCGCCACTCGCCGACGGAGCCGCAGACGGCGGCTCGGTGGGCGGCCCCAGGTACTCGGTTGGGAAGGGCGTCACGTCCAGCCCCGAATCCGCGGGGGCTGGCGGCGGCGAGTACACCCCACCCGGCAGCACCTTGAGCACCCAGCCCGGCAGGAGCTTGTTGGGCGCGTAGTGGGAGGATTCGGGGTCAAGGCTCGGATACGTGTCGCGGTTCCAGAACGCCAGGCTCCGCGGCGTCGTCCCGTACCGGCGCGCGATCGTGGTGAGGTTGTCGCCGGAGCGGACGGTGTAGGTCGTGAACGTCGGAACGGGCGTTGGCGTCGGCGGGCCCGGCGTCGGGGTGGGGGTGGCGGGCGGCGGCGCCGTGGGCTCCGGCGTGGGCGGCGGCTCCGGCGTGGGATGCGTCGCCATCTGCAGGCAGCCGCCCAGCGAGGCTGCCAGCGCGATCAGCGCGAGCATCGCGCCGAGTCTGCGATAGGTTGGGCGTCGGCTCGTCATCGTGGCTCCCGCGAGATGGCCGGAGTGTGACGCAACTGCCGCTACGACGGTGACGCCGAAGGGCAGCAGGGCGGAGGCCGACAGGCCCTACTCGATGATGACCGGCTCGTCGACCGGCGTCGGCTGCGAGAGCGTGTAGCCGTCGGCCAGGGCGAGGCCCTCGCGCGCGGTGCAGATCTGGTCGCGGCCCTTGAGCTTGGCGACCCGGCACGCGCGGTCCGCCGCCAGCAGCACGTCGTCGGCGTCCAGGCCATCCGCGGGGAACGAGGCCGTCCCAATGGATGCCGACACCTTGAGTCCCAGGTCCTGCCAGCGCGTGCCCGACGCGCCGATGGCACGGATCGCGGCCTGGATGCTGCTCGCCACCAACGCGAGTCCCTCGGCATCGCTGAGACTGGGGTCGGTGGCGCGCCGATCGATGCGGCGCGGCAGCAGCACCGCGAACTCGTCGCCGCCGTATCGGAAGACGGCGTCGGTCTCGCGCTGGGAGGCGCCAGTGATTGCCACGGCGATCTCGCGCAGCACGCGGTCGCCGTCCTGGTGCAGCTCGGGCGTCTCGTTGAACAAGCTGAACTGGTCGAGGTCGATCATCACGAGGCCGAACGGCTCGGCCGCCAGAACGCTCTGCTCCAGCTGCTGCTTGAACGCGAGGTGGTTGAGCAGTCCGGTCAGGCCGTCGGTCGCCGCGCGCACCTCGACCGCCTGGAACACCTCGGCATTGCGGAGCGCGATCGACACCTGGCCGGCGAACAGCTTGACGAGGTCGAACTCCTCGGTCGTGAATGGCCGCTCGCGGCCCAGCCGCTCGAGGGTGAGCACGCCCGCCGCGGACTTGGGGCCGAGGAGCGGGACCACGATGAGGCTGCCCTCGACCGGAGGGCTCCGGAACTGGTTGACCCGCGGGTCGCTCAGCTGGTCCTCGATCAGGACCGGCTCGTTGTGCTCGACCACCCACGGCGCGACGCCGTGCTCGCCAAGCGCCCAGGGTTGGAGGTAGTCCTCCTGGTGGATGCCGCGCGCGGTGAGCGGCTTGAGCAGGCCGGTCTGGCGGTCGACCACCTCGATCGCCATGTTGTCGCACGCGATCAGCGCCCCGAGGCGGTTGGTGATCTGGTCGAGGACCGCGCCCGCGTCGAGCGTGGTCAGCATCGCCTCGGTGGTGCCGAGGAGCTCGCGCTGAGCCCGCAGCTGGCGCTCGAGCTTGTCGGCCTGCTCGCGCAGGCGCTCGGTCGCGTCGGCGTTGGCCATCGCCTGGGCGGCGAACGAGGCGTAGATCACGAGCAGGCGGAGGTCGTCCTCGGTGAAGTGCCGCAGGGCGCCGTAGGCCAGCACGACAACGCCGAGGCAGGCGCCCTCGTGGACCATCGGCGCGAGCAGCATCGACTCGTCGGCGTCCGGCTTGGTGCCCGGGATCGTGATCGCCCGCGGGTCGTTCGCGCTGTCGTCCACCAGTTGCGGGACACGGAACCGGCCGACCCAGCCCGTGATGCCCTCGCCGATCTGGACCCGGAGGTCGTCCACCTTCTCGTCGGTGTAGTCCGCCGACAGCCCCAGCCATGCCACCGGGACCAGCTCGTGTCCGCGGACCCGATAGACGCGGACGTTGTCGTACTCGATCAGCTGGCGGAGCTCGGTGGCGATCGCATGGCCGATCTCCTTCTGGGTGGTGAGGCCGGAGAGTCGGGCGCCGAGGCGCTGGATGGCCTGGAGCTGCGCCGCCCACGCGGCCATCCGGCCGAAGGTCCGGGCTGAGCGGATGGCGATGGCAGCGTCACCGGCCAGCGCCTCCGCCGCGTCGAGGTCCACCTCGCGCCACCGGAACGGCCGATCGTGGGCGAGGTACAGGGTCCCGTGCAGCTCGTGGCCGTCGATGAGCGGCGCGGTGAGCAGGGTGTCGACGCCCTCCTGGACGCCTGCGGCCCGCAGCGGATTGATGGCCCGCGAGGCGTCGAGGCCCAGCAGCTGGGTGGGCCGGCGCGGGGGCACGTCGCGCTGCCCCATGCGCGCCTCCTCCATCTCGCGCCCCTGGTCGAGGAACGCCGCGGAGAAGCCGATGCTGCTGGGGACCGAGATCCGGCCGTCACCGTCGTGGAGGGTCACCGCCACCCGGTCGGCGCCGAACAGGACGCGCGCGTGATCGCACAGGTCGCGCACGACGTCGCCCACGTCGAGCCGCGACGCGAGGTCGGTGGCCACGCGGCGAAGGGCCTCGGACCGGCGGAGCCTGCTCGCGGCCTGCTCGCTCGCCGCCGCGCCCCGAATGATGACGCCGAGCGTGCGGGCGATGGCCATTGCCAGGCGGCGGCCGTCATCGGGGCCCAACTGGACGGCGCCCGCGAGCAGGAGGACGCCCCACGGCGCCTCGCCGCCCGGGATCCGCACGACCAGCTCGTCGGTGCCGAGGCCCAGCACGGTCGCCGGGCCGCCTGCGCCCGGCCGCGCATGGATCGGCTCCGGCGAATCGAGCGCGAGGGTGATGACATTGCGCTCCGGGGGGAGGGTGCGGGCCACAGGCCCGGGTCCGCTCTCCGTCACCATGGCGCGGGGCACGAGCCCGCCCGGACGCCGCTCCCAGATCCCCACCAGAGCGGCGCCGGTTGCCGTTCGCACGCGCCGGCACGCCTCGTCGAGGGCGGAATCCAGGCCGCTGGGGAGCGAGGCCACCTCGGCGAGGTCAGCGAGGAGCTCGATCCCGGCAGCGCCATCGCTGAACGTGGACGATGCGGCGAGGGAGCGCGGCGCGCGCCCGTTGGGGGCGCCCTCACCGTCGGGGGCTCCTGCGTCGGACGCGGCGGCCGCCAGGAAGCGCTGGAGGTCGTTCAGGCGATAGCGGCGGTCGCCCCGCTCGTTGATGCGGTAGCAGCGGAGCCGCCCGGCATCGCTCCACGCCCGGATCGTGTTCGGGTGCACGCCCAAGAAGCGCGCTGCCTTGGTGACGGTCAGGGTGGCGTCGCCGGGCCGCGCGACCTTCGTCGCCGTGGCTGCCAGAGTGTGGGATTTGGGAAGCATGCTGTCGAGGGACAGGGTGGGCGACTTCACAGGAGTTGCCAATAGGACGTTCCTCCCATTTCGTATCGGGAGCCTGCCAGAACCGCGAGTCGCGAGGGCGGCAGCCCGGTGGGAGGGGGCGGTCAGCGGGCCCCGTCGTCGGGCTGGCCCGGGCCCCCGGTGGCACGGATCCAGACCAGCGTCACGGCCAGGCTCGCCGCCACGATCAGGACGACGATCACGATGGCAAGCGCCGGGTTCCCGACGAAGCCCGCCGCCTGCCCGGCCCGGGGGTCGCCACTCACCGCCTGCGAGGGCGCGGGCGAATCGGCCAGGGCGAGGGCCGCGAGGGACAGCCAGGCCGCGATCGCCGCGACGCCCGTCCCGGCGCGGAGCATGGCTGAGCTGCGCACGGCTCAGGCCACCGCGACGATGAGGGTCCAGGCAAGCCCGGCCACGGTCGCCAGGAGGCCCCCGGCCATCAGGAGCGCGCCAGCCCGGGTCGATGTCCGGTGCTCCGCGGCCAGCAGCCGCATCGCCTCCGCCGGCTCGAGCGTCGTGAGGATGAGCGGGCGGCCCATCCCCGCCCGCAGGATGGGCTCGCCGTCGGGGCCAATGGCCGGCACGCCAAGCGCCACGGCGTGGTCCACGCTGGTCAGCAGCTGCACCCGGAGCCGCGCCGGGGTCTCGGGCGGCGTGCCGTCCGGGACGCGGTCGGGGATCTCGCCGGCCGTTCCCTCGGACTGGCGCATCACCACCACCAGCCCCTCGTCGAGCGCGTCCCCGTCGATCGCGATCGACGCCAGGGCGCCTGCGAGCGCGAACGGCACCACCTCCCGGTGGTCGGCGACGGGCACCCAGCGCGACCCATTGCGCAGCTCGAGGCGCGAGCGGCGGAAGACGAGCGGCCGCTCGTGCTCGTCGAGGAACTCCTGGTCGCTGTCGAGGCGACCGCCGACGCCGACGTAGCGCGGGGCGTGGGTGCCCGCGAGGCGGACCGCCTCGTCCACGGGGACGACCGGCGTTGCGGCGAGGATGCGGCCGACGCGCGCGCGGGCGCCGAGCCGCCGGACGAGGAGCCAGCCGGAGGCGATCAGGACGAGGCCAGCCACGAGCAGGAGGAGGGACGTCACCGGCCGATGATAGCCCGGTGTCGCAGCTGGTCCGCCGGCGGTCAGGTCCGCCCGGGAATCAGTCGCCCGAAGGAACCTACTCGACGCGTGGGCGTTGATGTCATCGCCGCCGTTAGCATCGCTCGGCCCCTCCGGGCTGCCTTCAACGCTACGTGCCGAAGCGCCGCCAGGTCAATGCGGTTTTCCACCTAGTCGCGAACAGGACCTTCGTGGGCCGGGGGGTTCTCCACAGGTTGTCCACATGCCGGCTCGCGGCGCCGGATCCCGGGCGGGCAGCCCAGCAAGTCGGAACCTGCGGCCTCGGCCGGCGCCCGCGGCCTCAGCCGGCGCTGCGCCCCGTCCTCGGGTCCAGCGCTCGCACCTGCCCCGAGAAGCTGGTCAGCACGAGCTGGCCGCCCACCAGCTCCGCTGCGGCCACGACGTCGCTGTGCGCCACGCGCCAGGCCACCTCGCCCGACGGCTCGAGCGCGAAGGTCTCGATCTCCGCCTGGAGGATCACGTGGGGCAGGCGCGGCGAGCCGAGGATGGCCACGACCGGCGAGGCGGAGCGGTGGCTCCAGCGCAGCTCGCCGGTCCGCGCCCCCAGGGCATAGCAGTGGAACCCGTACGCCACGACCAGCAGCCCCTCGGTGTCCCACAGCAGCCCGGCCGGCTCGTCGCTGATCGTGGACGCGAGGCGAACGGTCCAGGGCCCGGCCGGCGTCTCGACCCGAAGCTCCGCGCGGCACCGGCGGTCCGGGTCGGGCGCGACGAGCTCGCCCAGATCGGTGAGCGGCCCGCCGCTCTCGGTAAGGGCGAACACCGCGGCGCCACCGCCGCTGCCCGCCCATCGGAATGATGCGCGGAGGCCGCCCGGGAAGGCGACGACTCGGTGGCGGACCTCGGGGGGCACGGTGCGGGCTAGGTGTCCTTGGGGGACGGCGTCTGCGAGCCGGTGAGCCCGGCGCGCTCCGCGAGCACGTCGGCCTGGCGGCGCTCCTCGCAGATCGGCGCCACGTGCGCGTTGGCGAGCATCAGCAGGGTCCGCGGCGCGACGGGGAAGACGGCGGTGGCGGTCCCGGCGGCAGCCCAGACCGTCTGAAAGCGCCCCAGGTCGGGGTCCATGATCACGCGCAGCCCGGCCACGTGGCCGATGGGCGGGATGCCCCCGATCGTGAAGCCGGTGAGCTCTTTCGCCTCGACTGCGGTCGCGCGCCGCACATCGGGCTCCCCGACCACCGCGGCGAGCCGCGCGAGGTCGACGCGGTTGGGCCCCGACACGAGGCACAGGATCGGCCGATGGCTCTCGCCGCCCGGGGCCACGAAGACGAGCGACTTGACGATCTGCCCGATCTCGGCGCCGACCGCCCGGGCCGCGTCCTCGGCGGTGTGCGTTCCCTCGGGAAAGACGTGGATGTCGAGGGTCACGCCTTTGCGCGCAGCGGCGTCAACGACGCGCTGGACAGCGGCGGGAAAGGGGGTCTCGGGCACGGCGGCGAGTCTACACGACGCCCCCTTCCGAGTGCCGCCGCTTCGCTGCAACGCGCCGGCGCCGAGGCGCCCGACGCCATCCCGCGGCGCCCCGGTCTATGCTCCCGCCATGAGCATGCCCACCGTTGGCGACGACGCCCCCGATTTCGCGCTCCCCGATGAGCACGGCACGATCCACCGCCTTGCGGACCGCCGCGGCACTTGGACGGTCGTCTACTTCTACCCGGCTGACGACACCCCCGGCTGCACGACCGAGGCCTGCCAGTTCCGCGACCTCCATGACGAGATCGGCGGGCTCGACGCTCAGATCTGGGGCATCAGCCCCGACGGATCGGGCAGCCACGCCGCATTCCGCGCCAAGTTCGGCTTGCCGTTCACGCTCCTCTCGGACGAGGGCCACGCAGTGGCGGAGCGCTACGGCGCGTGGGGAGAGAAGAAGAACTACGGACGCACCTACATGGGGATCATCCGCTCGAGCTGGCTCGTCGGGCCGGATGGCCGCGTCGCCGCCGCCTGGCCAAAGGTCAAGGCCGACGGGCATGCCGCCGAGGTGCTGGCCGCCCTGCGCGCCGCGACCGCAGCGGCCTGAGACGGGCATGGAACGAGGCCTCGCCCGTGGGGGGAAACGAGCGAAGCCTCAACCGGCACATTACCACAACATGCAAGGTGGGTACGACAAATGACGCACGACGCGGTGCTGGCGATCAACGTCTGGCGGCCCACCCAATTCATGGTCATCGTGGCCCACCCCGACGACGCCGACTTCGGCCCGGCGGCCACGGCTGCGCGCTGGATCGACGAGGGATCGGAGGCCTGGCTCGTGTGCTGCACCAGTGGTGACGCGGGTGCCGACGACTGGCGCCAGGACCCGCTCGAGCTGGCAGCCACTCGGGAGGCGGAGCAGCGCGAGGCGGCCCGGATCGTCGGATATGCGGGCATCTCGTTCCTGCACCAGCCCGACGGCGCGCTTGCCAACGACCTCGCCCTGCGCGAGCAGCTGGTCCGCGAGATCCGGACGTTCCGCCCGGACGCGGTCCTGTGCGTGGACCCCGAGGCGATCTTCCACTCCGACGGCGGCGTCAACCACGTCGACCACCGGACGGCCGGCCTCGCCGCGGTCGATGCGGTGTACCCGGCGGCCCGCAACGCGATGGCGTTCCCGTGGCTTGCCCGCGACGGCCTGGCCCCGCACAAGGTGCGACGGCTGTTCCTCTTCTGGTCGAACCACCCGACCGTCGCCGTGGACACGGGCACGACCCTGGACCGCAAGCTCGAGGCCCTGCGCGCCCACCCGAGCCAGATCCGCGAGCCGGAGCGCCTCGAGCCGCGGATCCGGGAGTGGGCGCGCGAGGAGGGGCAGCGCATCGGGGTCGAAGCAGCCGAGGCGTTCCGGGTGATCGTCATCGACGAGGACGGGGAGCCCGAAGCCGAAGCCGAGATGGCAGCCGAGGCAGCGTCCGAGTCGGCGGGCTGATCTCGCGCCTGCAGACCGGACCCGAAGCTCGACGGGCGGATCCGTAGGGTCAGCGGTCCTCGAGCATGGCCGGGCGCACGCGCCCCCAGGCGTCCCAGATGTCGCCGAGGGCGGCGGCGCGGGGTCCGAGCGCAGCTTCGATGCGCGCCAAGGAGAGGTCGTCGGCCTGGTAGGCCAGCCAGAGGTCCGCGCGCACGACCGCCTCATCGAACAGCGCCGCCAACGCCAATTCCCCGGGCCAGACGCGGACGCGCATCCGGTCCAGTCCCGCGTAGCCCACCGCCAGCGACAGATCGCGGGCGCTGGGCGCGCGGCTGTCGACGAACCCCCGCATGCCGTCATAGCGGAAGCCGAGCGCCGAGAGCGCCAGCACGATGTCACGCTGCTCACCGGCCGAGAAGAGGCGCCAGAACGCGTGGTCCTCGGCCACGTCGAGGTAGCCGTCCTCGATCGCCCGGGCCGTGATGGCATCGACGAGCTTGGCGATCCGCACGTGCCAGGCGGCCGTCGCGCTCGCGTCGTCACCGGCCAGCGTCGCCACGAGCTGCTCCCGGGCCGCCGTGTCACCAGCCAGGACCCGCAGGATGACCGGTGTTCGCCCCCGGTCCGCAGGGACGGTCGGGTGCGTGTCGTAGGCGGGGTCGGCGCCACCGGGCCATGCGCTCCCGCCCTCGCCGGGCTCCTCGGCTGTCGGCGCGGTGGCCTGCTGGCGCTCCTCGCACGTGGCGAGCGACTCGCGCGCCGCGCGGCAGTTGGCCTCCGAACGCTCGGCGGTGACGCGCGCCGCGTTCGCCTCGAGGTCGAGCCGCTCGAGGGCGGCGGCCTGGACCCGGAGCTCGTCGGTTCCAGCCTGGACCCGCCGGGCGGCGTCGCGGGCTGCGGCGTTCGCGGCGCTCACGTTGGTGAGCCACGCACGTGCCGCCTCTTCCGCGTCGTCGGTGGTGCGGGCAGCGGCGTGTGCGGCCTGGAACTGCTCGTGGAGCCGGTCCTTCTCGGCGCCGAGCCGCCGCGGGTCGGCGAGGGAGCCAGCCTCCTCAACCCGGGCCTGCAGGTCGGCGTGCGCCCGCTGCGCCTCCCGCAGTCGATCAGCCGACGCTCGGGCGGCCTCCCGCGCGGTGTCGGCCTCGGCGCAGGCGCTCGACGACTCGGCGCGCTCGTGGGCGCACGGGTCGGCTGCGGCTGGCGCGGGAGCGGCGTGCTGTCCTGAGCCCTTGGCCGCTCCCCGCGCGGGGGCGCGCGCCAGGATCGGGATGCCTACGAGCTCCGCGCCGAGCGCGGGCCGATGACCTGTGACCGGCGGCCGGGCGCGGACGTTGAGGTCGGCGTGCAGCGGGCGGATGTCGATGCGGGAGGGAAGGGCGGACGCGCTCGGCTCCCCTCGCCACGCCTCGGTCCGGCGCTCGGCGACGGCGACGGCCGGCCCGCCCGTTGCGGAGGCCATCGCCTCGCCGGTGACCCGGGCGCCACCCCCGACGATCGGGATGCCCACCGCGTGCGCGGCGAGTCCCGGGCCAGATGGAACGTGCGTTCTGATCTCGACGGGCCACGATGTCGATTCCGCCGCCGCGCCAACCCCGACTGGGAGGCCGTCTGCGAGGTCCAGGCGGGCGTCCTCGTCCGGCGAGCCGGGCGTCGGCTCCATGGACCGGGTTGGCCTCGGCGAACCCGCCGCGAGCCGGTCTCGGGGAGCCATCGCGTTCGGCGTCACGGTCACCCTGACCACGGGCCGGAAGGGAGAGCGGGGCCGCACCACGCCGAGGAGCAGGGCTCCAGCGGTGATGCCCACAACGAGGCCGAGGGCCAAGAAGCCGATCTCGGACGGGCTCACAGGTCTCCCTTGCGGGCAGGCGGTGGATCCGCCCAGCCTTCCGGGGAGCGTCACTGCGCGGCGCGCGCGCGTCAACCGAAGTCCGCACCATTCTTGGCCCACTGGAGTCCCCGGCTCGACGCTTGCCTGCACCGTTCCCGTGCCCGCGGGGAGGCTCGAGAATCCCCGGCCTGGGATGCCGGATGTTCGGCCGATCCCGTCGTGCCGGCGACCTGATGACAAACGGCCGGCCGGCAGGAGGCGCTCGCGCCTTGCAGAACAGCCGCGATCCGGAGTCGCGGCCCGTGGGCCAATGTGCAAGGCAGGGAAGGGCTTGGTACTCTCTCGCGGTCGGCGGCGTTCCTCGCTGAGGTGTTCCGCCGTGAGCAATGCCCCAGCACAGAGGCCTGACCGCTTCGTGACCCTCGATCACACGCAGGACTTCCTCGTCCAGCCGGTCGACGCGTCCTGGCTCCAGTGCAACATCGAGTGCCAGGAGGCCTGTCCCGTCGGCACCAACTGCCGGGGATACCTCAACCTTGCCGCCGAGGGCAGGTTCGAGGAGGGCTATCTGCTCGCCCGCGAGCCGAACCCGGTCGCCGCGATGTGCTCGTATGTGTGCTCGGCCCCGTGCGAGCGCGCGTGCCGCCGAGGCGACATCGACCGGCCGCTCGCCATCCGCGCCATGAAGCGCTTCCTCGTCGAATGGCACGAGGCCTCGGGCATCCCCGATGTCATGCCGGAGATCACGCCCCGCGAGGAGCGAATCGCCGTCATCGGCGCCGGCCCGTCCGGCCTGGCGGTCGCCCGCGAGCTCGCCGTCAAGGGCTACCAGATCACGGTCTACGACAGCCTCCCGTACGGCGGCGGCACCCTGCTGATGGGCGTGCCCGCGTTCCGCCTGCCGCGCGAGGCCATCGAGATGGACGTCCGGCTCGTCGAGCGCCTGGGCGTCACCTTCGTGTTCGACACGCAGATCGGCGTGGACATCGGGTTCGACGACCTCCAGCGCGACTTCGACGGCATCGCGATCTGCGCGGGCGCGATGAACCCGGTGTACCTCGACATCCCGGGCGCGGATCTCGATGGCGTGCTCTACGGCGTCGACTTCATGAAGAAGGCCAACCTCGGCCAGGAGGTCGCGGTCGGGCGCAACGTCGTGGTCGTGGGCGGCGGCTACACCGCGATGGACTGCGCGCGCACGAGCCTGCGCTTCGGCGCCGAGAACGTCACCATCGCCTACCGGCGCACCCGGTCCGAGCTCGTGGTGGACGAGGAGGAGCTGGGCGAGACCGAGCTCGAGGGCGTCCGGATGGACTTCCTGGTGAGCCCGATCGAGCTGCTGGGCGAGGATGGCAAGCTGACTTCGATCCGGTTCATCCGCAACAAGCTGGGCGAGCCGGACGCATCGGGCCGCCGGTCGCCAGTGCCGATCCCGGGCTCCGAGTTCACACTCCCCTGCGACACCATCATCCCGGCCGTCTCGCAGGCCGCGGACCTCTCGTTCCTGCCCGTCGAGTCCTCGTTCGAGGTCAATCGCGGCCGGATCAAAGTGGACCCGGCGACCTACGCCACCAACGTCCGCGGCGTGTTCGCCTGCGGCGACTTCGTGACCGGCCCCACGACGCTGATCGAGTCCGCCGGGCACGGCAAGAAGGCCGCGTACGCCATCGACCGCTACCTCGACGGCCGCACCGACGTCACCGTCACCCCCAACGTCAAGATCACCAGCTCGTGGCGCCACGACATGCCCGAGCTGTACGACGTCCTGCCCCGCCAGCACATCCCGATGCTGGAGCCGGCGGCGCGCATGCCCAGCACGGACCCGGCGGTCAACTTCACGACCCCCGTGGAGCTGGGCTACGACGCGACAGCGGCGGTGGCCGAGTCGACGCGCTGCCTCATGTGCAACTACAACATCTGGTTCGACCCGTTCCGGTGCGTGCTGTGCGGCGCCTGCGCCGACGTCTGCCCGGAGGGCGTCATCCACATGGTGGACGTGAACCAGCTCAAGACCGAGGGGCTGCTGCCCGAGATCGAGGAGGCCTACGGCTGGTCGCAGGGGGCGGCCATGATCCTCGACGAGGAGCGGTGCATCCGCTGCGCCCTGTGCGTGAAGCGGTGCCCCTTCGACGCCATCACCATGGAGCGGTTCGAGCTCCAGGAGATCTCGAGCGACGGCCGACTCTACAAGGAGTCCTACCGAGACGCGCAACTCGCCGGGACGGCCGGCGTGGCAGGAGGAGCGTAGGTGAGCTTCCTGGAGCGGGTTGACCAGTCCATCCGGCGGAGCCCGGTGTGGCGGTCGATCTTCCGCAACCCGTATCCGAACGACGAGCGGTCGCGCGCGTACGCGGTCATGAACAACGTGTTCCTGCACCTGCACCCCGTGCGGGTCCGGCAGCACGCGGTCAAGTTCGCCTACACCTTCTGCCTCGGCGGCCTCAGCTTCTTCCTGTTCCTCGTGCTGACGGTCACCGGCGTGTACCTGATGTTCTTCTACATCCCGTCAGACACGCAGGCGTACTCGAACATCCTGGACATCCAGTCGCGGGTGGTGTTCGGCCTGCTGACCCGGAACGTCCACCGGTGGGCCGCCCACCTGATGGTGTTCTTCGTGTTCCTGCACATGATGCGGGTCTTCTACCACGGCGCCTACAAGCCGCCGCGCGAGTTCAACTGGGTCGTGGGCGTGGTGCTCCTGTTCCTCACGATCATGTTGTCGTTCACGGGCTACCTCCTCCCGTGGGACCAGATCGCCTACTGGGCCATCACCATCGGCACCAACATGGCCGGCTACGCGCCGCTGTTCAACACCCCGTCCAAGCTGCTGCTCCTGGGCGGCATCGAGGTGGGCCAGAACACGCTCCTGCGGTTCTACGTGCTCCACATCATGGTCTTCCCGTTGGTTGCCGCGATCTTCCTGGCCGTGCACTTCTGGCGGATCAGGAAAGACGGCGGCATCTCCGGCCCGCTCTGAGCCGAGGCTGACGACATGACCGAGACAAAGAAGCCCGAAACGCGCACCGTCCAGCCGGTCGACCCGGCGCGGCGCACGGAGATCGACAAGCAGCGCGTGCCGATGTCGGCGCGCCCGTACCGCCTGCTCGCCCTGGTGAAGCAGGACGCGGTCGTCCGGGTCCAGAAGGAGCCCGACGACACGGTCATGACGTGGCCGCACCTGCTGGCCATCGAGTTCATGGCGGCGGCCGTGATGAGCGTGTTCCTCCTGCTCATGGGCCTGTTCATGAACGCCCCGCTCGAGGACCTCGCCAACGGCAACATCACGCCGGCCGTGGCGAAGGCCCCGTGGTACTTCCTGGGCCTCCAGGAGCTGCTCGCCTACTTCCACCCCACCGTCGCGGGCGTGCTCGTCCCGACCTTCGTGCTGGTGGGCGCGGGACTGCTCCCGTTCATCGACCGGGGCAACGTCCTGGCCACCCGCCCGAGCGAGCGCAAGACCGCCGTCGTCCTGTTCTCGCTGTTCTGCGCGCTCGGCCTGTTCGTCACCTTCGTCGGGATCTTCTTCCGGGGTCCGGGCTACGCGTTCGTCATCCCGTACCTGAACTTCTTCTCGATCGGGACGCCCGGCCTTCACTTTGCACTCTGACGCGAGGACACCATGAGCAATTACTCAGTGGAGCCCGCGAACAAGCCCCAGGCCCTGACGAAGGAGGCCCTCAAGGCCCTCCGCCATGAGCAGGTCCAGGGGGTCTCGCGGCGCGAGCTCCTGCGCGGCTCGCTCGCGGCCGCGGTCGGCCTCTGGCTTGTCGAGCTCACTGCGGGCACGGTCGGCTTCCTGTGGCCGAACCTCCAGGGCAAGTTCGGCGGGCTGGTCAAGATCGGCGACTTCCCCTCGATCAAGTCCGCCAACTCAACCCTGCCGATTGACCAGGGCTTTCCGGCGTACGTCTCGTCGGCGAAGGCCTTCGTGGTCCTCATCGACCCCTCGCAGCAGCGCTTCCTCCCCGGCCAGGACGCCACTGGCGACGGCACCGCGCTGAACGTCCGCGCGCTCTACCAGCGCTGCCCGCACCTCGGCTGCAAGCCCAACCCGTGCCTCAAGAACTTCTGGATGGAATGCCCCTGCCACGGCTCGCGCTACGACCGTCTGGGCATCAAGGCCCTCGGCGCCCAGTACGGCCCCGCGCCGCGGTCGATGGACCGCTTCGCGACGATCGTCGACGGCGCCGGCGTGCTCACGATCAACACGGGCAAGATCACCCTGGGCCCGCTCCCGATCGCGGTGGGCCAGCCCGGGATCATCCCGCCCCGCACGCCCACGGGCTGCATCTAGCCGTTCCCGCCCCCCACCGTCCGCCGCCCCACCGTCCGCCGCCCACTGAGGAGACCGATGACCGAGCAGCCCGGCCGCCAGCACGAGGAGCGCCTGCCCGCGCCGCGGCCGCCGTCCGCCCCGGCGCCGGCCTCGCGCTTCTCGGCGCCGCCGTCGGCCCACCGCAACGACCTGACGCCCGAGCGCGCCGCACGGATCGTCCGCCAGTCGGCGAATGCCCGATGGGTGGGCTTCCTGGCGGTGACGGTGGTCGCCCTCTTCGTCATCGGCTACTACTTCTACGAGCTGGGCCTGCCCGGCGGCCTGACGCAGCCCCGCCTCGACGCGGCGGCCAGCGCGCAGCAGGTCACCGACGTGGAGCGCGGCTACAACATCTTCCAGGCCAACTGCGCCCAGTGCCACGGGGTGAACGGCGAGGGCGGCAAGGGCCCGACCCTCAACGACCAGAGCAAGCTGTTCGCCCACCTGAACGAGGACTACATCCGCAACATGCTCCAGGTCGGGGGCCGCTACGCCTGCGGCAACCCGAACTCGATCATGCCCGTGTGGTCGAACACCGGGAACCCGCCCGGCCCGCTCAACTACATCCAGATCAACGATGTGATCGCCTTCATCCGGGCCTCGAAGGCGAACACCTACGTGAAGCTCGACCCCAACCTGTTCGAGCCGATCGTCGACCCGACGACCAAGCAGGTGGAGACCTTCACCGGCTGGGTGGATCCGAACTACTCGCCGGCCCCGGGCGCGACGCCGTTCCCGGCCTGCTGGACCGATGCGTTCAAGACCTCAGCCTCCGGCGCCCCGGCTGCCTCGGCGTCGGCTCCTGCGGCCTCGGGCGCCTCCGGGTCCGCCCCGGCGCCCTCCAGCTCCGCGCCCGCGGGATCCGCGCCGGCCGGGTCGCAGGCGCCGACGGGCACGACGATCAACCTGACGGCTGCCAACATCGCCTTCGACAAGACCGAGCTCACTGCGCCGGCTGACACGCCGTTCACGATCCACCTCGACAACCAGGACCAGGGCGTCATGCACAACGTGGTGATCCGCGACGGAAGCGGCAACGAGGTGTTCAGCGGCGCGCTCGTCAACGGTCCGGGGACCGCGGACTACAGCATCAAGGCCCTCCCGGCAGGCCAGTACACGTTCCTGTGCATCGTCCATCCGCAGCAGATGACCGGCACGCTGAAGGTGGGGGGCTGAGCGATGGCCACGACCGCACTCCCCCCCAAGACCGGCACCGGTCGGCGCCGCGCCTTCTTCGGCCTGTTCGACGCGGACGGCTGGGCGTGGGCCGGCGCCAAGGCGATCTTCTGGTTCGTCGTGATCGTCACGATGCTCGGGTACATTCCGGACCGCGCGTACTACTTCACCGTGGGCAAGACGGTTGACATCTGGCCGCTCGCCCCGTTCCTCCAGTGGTCACCGGTGAACCTGTGCCCGCCCGAGAACCAGACGCTGCCGTGCCCCGCGCCCGCGGGGGCCGTCCTCCCGTGGCAGCCCAACCCGCCCCAGGTCCAGCTCCCTGCTGGCCGCACCGATGGCGCGGCCGCCGTGATCGGCTCGACGTACCTCTACGTCGGCGGCACGGACGGCACCGCGCCGAAGGCTGACGTCTACACCTCGCACCCGGTCCAGGACGGCCTTCTGGGCCTGTGGAGCCAGGGGCCGGCCCTTCCGGCCGCGCGCTCCAGCGCGGCCGCGGTCGTGATGGGGAACACGCTGTACGTCATCGGCGGCAACGGCCCTGACGGCAAGCCCACCAACACCACCTTCAGCCTCACGGTGCACTCAGACGGCACGCTGGGCCAGTGGACCACCGACACGGCACTTGCCCTGCCGGCCCCACGCGCCGGGTCTGCTGCCGTGGCGCTGTCTGACGGCGTCGCGGTCATCGGCGGCACGGACGGCACGGCCGCCACGCGCGACGTCTGGAAGTCGCAGACCGACGCCTCGGGGAAGCTCCAGGCTTGGGTGCAGCAGCGCGGCCAGCTGGGCGAGCCCAACGCCGGCGGGTTCGCCGCCCATCTGGGCGACGTCATCTACCTGATCGGCGGCGTCAACGACAAGGGCGAAACCGTTGCCACCGTCGAGTTCGGCAAGGTGGGCGGCCCCAACGCCACCGCCAAGGACCCCAACGTCCTCGATGCCTGGAGCTACAGCGCCCAGACCAACCTGCCCGAACCGCGGAGCCAGCTCGCGGGCTTCGTGTCCAACGGCACGGTCTACGTCGCGGGCGGCTCCGACGGGACCAAACCGCGGTCGGAGCTGCTGTGGGCCATCCCCGATGCCAGCGGCAACATCCCGGCCTGGAACCACATGGCGCAGACCGACCTCGGGCTGGGCGTGCAGGGCGCATCGGGCGTTGCCTCCGGCGCCAACGCCTTCCTGATTGGCGGCAAGACGGACAGCGGCGTGACCACGGGGTCCGCCCGCGCGTACCTGGCGCCGCAGCTGCCGTTCTTCGAGCTCGGCCTGCTGGGCGCCACGATCCCGGCCCTCAAGCTCGACGGCGAGATCGGCCAGCAGATCGGCTACCTCAATGCAGCCGGGGCGGGCACGGTCAACTTCATCATCCTGATCGCGATCGGGTGGGGCTTCGCCCACAAGGAGAAAGTCCGCTCCATGATCCCGCGGCGACGCCGGAACGCGGCGACGTAGCGGAGGCGAATCCCAGAAGCCGAAAACGATGGCCGCCGGTCACCCGGCGGCCATCGGCGTTCCTGCCCCCAGGCGCGCTACCTGGGCAGTTGGCCCTCGCCCGGCGCCACAGGCCCGCGCTTGACCGGCAGGCCCAGCCGCTCCCAGCCGTCGATCCCGCCCGCGACGCTGCCCACGTCCTCCCAGCCGTTCTGCCGGAGGTACGCCGTGGCGCCCGTTGAGCGGCTGCCCGAGGCGCAGATCAGCATGACGGGCCGGTCTTTGGGGATCTCGTCCAGGCGCACGCCGAGCTGTGACATCGGGATGAACAGGGAGTCCTCGACGCGAACGGCCATGAACTCGTCGCGCTCGCGGATGTCCACCAGCAGGGCCGGGCGGACGGGGTCGCGCCGACGGATGTCCGCGTAGAGCGGGTCGAGCGCGGGGATCGCCTGGGGTCGGTTCATGCGGGCGGGAGTCCTCGTGGGGGTTGAATCGGGGGGCCGCTGGGACGGCTGCGAGTGTACCCGGCGGCGTCTCGCGGTCCTCCGCCACGCGCCTCGTGCACGGATGCTCGGTCAGGTCCTCGCGAAAGGGAGGTGTCGCAGGGGATCGGCTTCGGCCCTCGCGTCAGTCCAGCTCGTCCACCGGGCGGCGGCCCGCGAAGCCCTCGTCCTGCGGATGCCACGCTGTCACCGAGGCCTCGCCCAGACGCCAGCACAGCCAGATCGGCTCGCCGTGCGCGTGACCCGGGAAGTCCAGCAGCCCGGTTGCGATGTCGCGGAGCACGATGTCGCGCTCGTCGAGCCATGCCGCGTCGGCCTGCATCTGGTCCACCACGCCCCGAAGCCGCAGGCGGATGAGCCGTCGATCGGGCGGCGCGTCGAGGCGGCCCTCAGCGGTGTGATCGGCCTCGGCAGCCACCCGACCGACGAGACCCTCGCCGAGTCGATACGCGTCGCGGAGGGCGATGACCTCCTCACGAAGGTCTTGCAGCCTCTGGACGACAGTGGCGATCTCGGGCACGATGGCGTCGGCGTCTCGGAGCGAGTAGATGCGGGACACGGTGCGATTGTAGTCGTGCTGGCCCTGAGGGCTCCCCGGCGACCTTGGGTCTGCCTGCGTGGATGGTCTGAAGGATCACGCCCCGCATGGCCCCATGGAGCCATGGACGCCGTCCCGTCGGGCGGCGAACCTCTTCCTAGCAAGGAGGTGCCTCGTTCGTGTTGGATCCGCGCGTTGCTCCCGCCGCCCCCGTCATGCCAATCGGACCTGTTCGGTCCAGGGGGCGCTCTAGGCGTCACCTCCCGGTCATCGTCGGACTGCTCGCCTCGCTGCTGGTGGTCATGTCCTTCACCAGCTACGCCTTCCCCGGCGCGGCGGACGCCTCGTCCACGCTCGCCACCCGGTGCAGTGGCGTGACGCTCCGCACGAGCGCCTCGACCGCGGCCACGATCAAGGCGCGCCTAGCGGCGAACGTCCGCGTCACCGTCCCCACAAGCGTCAGCGGCGGGCGCTGGAGCACGTACTGCGCGGGCTCCTCGAAGTCAGGGTCGACGTGGTTCCGCATCAGCGCCATCGGCGGCAAGTCGGTCAAGTCGCTCTACGGCGTCTCGTACCTCTACGCCGCCTCGAGCCTGTTCAAGACCGTGGTGATCCCCGCCACGCTGTACACCGCCTGCGGGAGCACCCTGCTCCGGACCAGCTCATCAACAACGTCGACGATCAAGAGCAAGCTCGCGCTTGGGACGAAGCTGGTCGTCTACGGCGCCGTGACGGGGGCGTCGTGGTCGGTCGCATGCCCGACCAGCACCAAGGGAACGGTCTGGTACCGGGTCACGAGCGTCAACGGCAGGAGCGTGTCGTCGCTGTACGGCGCCAGCTATCTGTACGTCGCCAAGGGCACGATGTCCTCTGCGCAGCCCGACGTGACCCCGACCCCCAATCCCACGGCCTCCCCCGTTCCCACGGATCCGCCCAGCGTGAGCGTAGGACCGAGCCCCACGCCCACGCCTTCGCCCACGCCGACGATGACGCCGATCCCCATCGGCACGCCACCGCCCGTGCAGGCGAATGCCTGCTTCCCGCCGCCCTCGCCCACGCCCACGGCAACCCCAGTCCCAACACCTGTCCCGACGCCCACGCCGACGCCCGACCCCAGCGCCTCGGCCTTCCCGTCGGCGTCGCCCAGTCCCACGCCCGCGCCGACGCCCACGCCCACACCCGCACCGTGGTCGTGCGTCTCCGGGATCGACGTCAGCAACTGGCAGGGGACCATCAACTGGGCCCAGGTGGCCAGCTCAGGCGTCAGGTTCGCGTACATGAAGGCCTCGGAAGGCGGCTGGTACGCCGACCCCACGTACGCCACCAACCGCCTGAACGCCAACGCGAACGGCGTCGTCATCGGCGCCTACGACTTCGCACAGCCGAGCACCACCGTGGGCCAGGCCGAGGCTGAGGCGGACTTCTTCATCAACCTGGCCCAGCCGCAGCTCGGCGACCTGGTCCCGGTGCTGGATCTCGAGACCACCAACGGCCTGTCGGTTGCGAACCTGCAGACCTGGGTCACGAAGTGGCTGTATCGCGTCTACGAGCGAACCGGCCAGCGGGCGACGATCTACGTCTCGCCGTCGTTCTGGAGCAAGTCGATGGGCGGCACCACGTGGTTCGCCGACAACGGGTTCCGGACGCTGTGGCAGGCCCACTGGACATCGGCGACCGCCCCCACGGTGGCCGCCACGAACTGGAGTGGCTACAGCTGGACGTTCTGGCAGTGGACCAGCTCGGGGACGGTGCCCGGGATCAGCGGACGCGTGGACATGGACCGGTTCCACTACGCCGACCTGACGCCCTATCTCATCCAGTAGGGGGCTGGCTGCGCGGCGGTCGCGTCGTGTGGCCGCCACCGCCGATCCCCTAGACTCAGGCGCGATGGACCTCAGCGGCCCGATGGCCCCCACGCCCGAGCACGAGCACCCGCGCCGAGCGCCGGATCGGCACGCCCTGATCGACCTGGTTCGGGCGTCCGTGGTGGGCGACGACGAGGCCGTGGCGGGGCCGTTCGGGGTCAGGCGCGTGACGTATGCGGACTACACGGCGTCCGGGCGGAGCCTCTCGTTCATCGAGGACTACATCCGCGACGCGGTGCTGCCGCTCTACGCGAACACGCACACTGAGTCGTCGGGCACGGGGCTCCAGACGAGCCGCTTCCGGGAGGAGGCGCGGCGCCTGGTGCTCGAGGGCGTGGGCGGCGATCCCGCGCGGCACGCGGTCATCTTCTGCGGCTCCGGGTCCACGGCAGCGATCAACCGGCTCGTCGACGTGCTGGGGCTGCGGATCCCGGCGGCGCTCGACGACCGCTACGGGTTCCGGGCGCAGATCCCCGAGGCAGAGCGCCCGGTCGTGTTCCTCGGGCCGTACGAGCACCACAGCAACGAGCTGCCGTGGCGGGAGTCGATCGCGGACGTGGTCACGATCCACGAGGACGCAGACGGCGAGATCGACCTCGCGCAGCTCGAGGCAGAGCTCGTCCGCTTCGCCGCCCGGCCGCTCCGCATCGGATCCTTCTCCGCCGCCTCGAACGTGACCGGGATCGTCTCCGACACGGCGGCCATCGCCCGTCTGCTGCACGCCCACGGCGCGCTCGCCTGCTTCGACTTCGCGGCCGCCGCGCCATACGTGGCGATCGAGATGGACCCGGCCGACGACCCCACAGCTGGCAAGGACGCGGTGTTCATCTCGCCCCACAAGTTCATCGGGGGGCCGGGGACGCCGGGCGTGCTCGTGGCGCGCCGTGACCTGTTCCGCAACCGCGTGCCCACCATGCCGGGCGGCGGCACCGTCCTGTACGTCAACCCGCAGGAGCACGTGTACCTCGACGACGTCGAGCACCGCGAGGAGGGCGGCACGCCCGCCATCGTGGAGTCCATCCGGGCCGGGATCGTGTTCGGGCTCAAGGCGGCCGTGGGCGCTGACGCCATCCGCGAGCGCGAGGCCGACTTCATCCACCGCGCCCTCCACCGCTGGGGCGCGAACCCGTCGATCGAGATCCTCGGCAGCCACACCGCGGAACGACTCTCGATCGTGTCGTTCGTAGTCCGCCACGGCGCGCGCTACCTGCACCACAACTTCGTGGTGGCGCTGCTCAACGACCTGTTCGGCATCCAGTCCCGCGGCGGCTGCTCGTGCGCCGGGCCGTACGGGCACCGGCTGCTGGGGATCGACATCGAGCGGTCGCACGCGTTCGAGCGCGCGATCTCCAGCGGGTGCGAGGGGATCAAGCCCGGCTGGGTCCGGGTCAACTTCAACTACTTCCTCTCCGAGCCGGTGTTCGCGTTCATCCTCGACGCGGTGGACCTGGTCGCCACCGATGGCTGGCGGCTTCTGCCGCTCTACACGTTCGACGCGGCTTCTGGGATGTGGCGGCATCGCGAGGGGCTGCCCGAGCCGCCGGCGTCGCTGCGCGACATCTCGTACGCCGGCGGGCGCATGGCGTACCCGCGGCACCGCCACCACGAGCCGGAATCCCGGCTGGCCGAGTACTTGGCCGAGGCGCGGGAACTCCTGGCCCGGCCGGACGCCCTCGACGACGGGCCCACGGCCCCGCCCGTCGTCGGCTCCAGCGTCGCGCCGCCGGCCGTCGGCCAGGGGGTCGGCCAGGAGGTCGGCTCGTCCGTCGTCTCCCGCGTCGCGCCGCCGGCCGTCGACTCTGGCTTCGGTCCCGATTTCGAGGCGCTCCGCTGGTTCCTGCTCCCCGAGGAGGTCGCGTCCCGTGACTGATCGCGTGCGCGCGGTGCTGGGCCTGGACATCGGGACCACCGAGGCGAAGGCGGTGTGCCTGGGCCTCGACGGGCACGTGCTGGGCCTCGGACGCGCCGGGTACGGCCTCGACACGGGGCCTGACGGGCGGGCCGAGCAGGATCCCGGAGACTGGTGGTCGGCCCTTGCCGCCGCGGTGCGCCAGCTGGACCTGGCGGGCGTCGAGGTGCTCGCGGTCTGCGGCGTCACGCAGGGGCCCACGCTTGTCGCCACCGATGACGCGGGCGCCCCGGTTCGGCCGGCGGTCACCTGGCAGGACCGCCGTCCGGGCGACACTGGCTTCGGGCTCCTCCCTCGGATGGCGTGGCTGGCGCGAGAGGACTCCGTCGCGGTGATGCGGGCCGTCTGGCTGATGCCGGCGTGGGACGCGCTCGGCCTGTGGCTCACCGGCGAGGCGTCGACGTCGCTCCAGGCCCACGAGGCGGCGCCCGATCCCGCGGCCCTGGAGGCGGCCGGGATCATGGCCTCGCAGGTGCCCCCGCCGCGGCCAGTCGGGTCGGCGCTCGGCGGCCTTCGGTCGATGGCGGCCGCGGCGCTGGGCCTGCGCTCCGGGACGCCGGTGATCAGCGGGGTGAACGACGGGGCCGCGTCCATGCTGGGCGCGGGGCTGCTGGAGCCCGGTGACGCCGTGGATACGGGCGGGACGTCAGGCGGCATCGCGATCTATGCCGACCACGCCGTCCGCGTCGAGGGGCTGTACTGCGCGCCCGCGCCACTGCCCGGCCGATGGGCGGTGGGCGGGGCCATGGCCGCGCTGGGCGCATCGGTGGACTGGCTGCGGTCCTCGATCCTGGGCGACCACTGGACGCTCGAAGAGCTGTTCGAGGAGGCGTCGCTGGTCCCGGCGGGGGCCGAGGGACTCGTGTTCCTGCCCTATCTGGCGGGGGAGCGGGCGCCCGTGTTCGATGAGGGCGCCCGCGGAGCCTTCGCCGGCCTGACCCTGGCGCACGGGCGCGGCCACCTCGTGCGCGCCGTGCTCGAGGGGGCGGCATACGCGATGCGGCACGTGGCCGAGCCGCTGGCCATGGCCGGTGCGCCATTGACCTCCCTGCGGCTCGCCGGGCGCCCGACGCCGGGCGACCTGTGGGGGCGGATCAAGGCCGATGTGCTGGGCGTGCCGGCCGTGGTTCCCGCCGTGGGCGAGACAGCTGTCGTCGGCGCGGCGATTCTGGCCGCGGCTGGTGTTGGCGCCGTGCCCGGACTGGCCGCCGGCGTCGCCTCGATGGCCGGGGTCGCGCGCCTTCTTCAGCCCGACCCTGCCGTCCGGGCGGTGTACGCCGCGGGGTTTGCCCAGTACCGGGCGCTGTACCCGGCGCTTCAGGGGGCGGGGATCGGGGGATAGGCGGCGGCCTCCCGTGGCGCGCCGCGCCGGGGCGGGCGACCCCCATATCGCCTCCCGGCGGCGGGTATCCGGACGGGGCCGATGCCCGCATGCTCGTCGCGTGCGACCGGAGGCCCCGTTTCGCCTCTTGGAGGCGATTGGGGCGGATTCCACGGGCTAGCCGCCTCCGGGAGGCGAGACGACTGGCCGCGGCCGACGTCGTGCGGGCTTCCGGGCAATGATGGCCGCCGTGTCGCCGGGCCAGTCCCAGAAGCGGCCGGTCGTGGTCCGCGTCTCGAGCAGCCAACGCAGATCGGCGACAAAGGCGTCGAAGCGATCGCCGAACAGGTGCGGCGCTGCATACGACATGGACAGGTAGCCGGAGATGACGCCCTCGACGTCGCGCGTGATGTCGGTCCGCCCAGCCGCGTGGACGACCTTCGCCGGGCCGAAGCGAGTCCGCGCCAGCGTCGCCTCGAAGCGCTCCGATCCGAACCGGCTCGCCGCGTGTTGCCCGGATCGGCGTTCTGGGCCCAGGTAGCGGCTGATGAGCGCCTGGACCTCCTCGTCGGGGATCGGCGGGTCGCCCGTCCCTGTCGGGGCCGAGCCCGTGTCCATGTCGTGGACGACGAGGACGATGGCGCCGCCAGGTTCGAGCAGCCGGTAGACGGCCTCGGCGACAGGCTCGCGATCGGTGCGGTGGAAGGACTGGCCGAAGGTGACGACCCGCATCGGCGGCAGGCGGAGGCCGGGGAGCTCCTCAGCCGTCGCCTGGATGAAGTCCACCGCCGCAACGCCATTCCGGGCAGCGTGCTCGCGGGCGTGCGCCAGCATCTCGGGGTCGGGTTCGATCGCGGTGACATGCTCGAAGAGGCCCGCCAGCTGGACGGTGAGGACGCCCGGCCCGGCCCCCACATCGAGAAGGCGCCCCGTGCCGTCGAGACCCAGTTCGGCCGCCAGCACCGCCCCAAGCTCCGCCGAGTACGGCGGTCGCCCGACGAGGTAGTGGCGCGCGCTTCCGAGATACTGCGTCGGGTCGTATTCCACCGCGCAAGTCTGCCTCATCGACGCCGCTGCCCTTCGAGTTGCGGGCTCGCGCCTCGACTCACGCCCCATCGCTCGTGGCTGCTCCGGGAGACGATTATCGTGGTCGGCTGGCCCCTCTCTCCGTCCGGGGGAGATAGGAGCCACGTCATCGCGCCTGGCAAGCACGAGGCGGTCGTGGGACATTGGATAACCGCCTCCGGGGGGAGATACGGAGCGACGCCGGCCGCCATCGAGGAGCGGAGCGCGCCGAGGAGTGGCCGCGCGCCGAAGATCGCATGGGCGCCCAAGAGGAGCCTCCGGCGCGCCGGTGGTAGGATCGCTCCACGAGCCTTCGGGGCAGGGTGCAACTCCCGACCGGTGGTAGGGCCCGCGGTGAGCGGGCGAGCCCACGAGCCAAGCCTGGACAGAAGGTCCTGGCGCGGCAGATCCGAGGCGAGGCGCAATCCTCGCCGGCCGGAGCCGACGGTACAGTCCGGATGAGAGAAGGCCGCGGTCGACCGCGTCTCTGCGCGGGGCGGCCGCCCTGCCCCGTCGTGCTCGAGCAGACGATGGAGGCACGGCGAATGGACCCGGCACGGGACCCCGCGACGATGACGGCGACGCCGTCCGCGCGCGCCCCGAACACCGGCGCGGGGATCAGCCTCAGCGGCATCTCGCTCACCTTCCGCGGTGCCCGCACGACTCGCGTCCTCGACAGCATCGATCTCGAGGTCGGCCCCCGCGAGGTCGTCGCGCTCATCGGCCCCAACGGCTGCGGCAAGTCGACGCTGCTGCGCGTGCTCGCGGGGCTCATCAAGTCGGACGGCGGGACGATCGCCATCGACGGGCAGCCCGTCACCGGGCCGGACCCCCGCGTCGGCCTGGTGTTCCAGGAGCCGCGGCTGCTGGGCTGGCGGTCGGCGGAGTCGAACGTCCGGTTCCCGATGGAGCTCGCGGGCTGGTCGAAGGAGCGCCAGCAGGCGCGAGCCGACGACCTGCTGGGCCTCGTGGGCCTGCGCGAGTACGCGCGCGCCCGGCCCGGCACGCTCTCGGGCGGGACGCGCCAGCGCGTGTCGATCGCCCGGGCGCTGGCGCTCGAGCCCAGCCTGCTGCTCCTCGACGAGCCGTTCAGCGCCCTCGACGCCCTCACGCGCGAGCGGTTCAACGTGGAACTGCTGCGGCTCTGGGAGCGGACCGGCACCACCATTGTCCTGGTGACCCACAGCATCCCCGAGGCGGTGTTCCTCGCCGATCGCGTCGTCGTCCTCTCGCCGAGACCGGCCCGCGTCGTCGCCGACATCGCCGTCGGGATGCCGCGGCCGCGCCGCCTGGTGGACCAGGACTCGGCGCTGGTGTCCTCGCTCGCTGCCGACGTGCGCTCGCACCTCGCCGACACCACCGACGACGCGATCGCGATGGAGGAGGCCCGGCGCGCCATCCCGGCTGGCCTGACCCCGAAGGACCGCCCCGCACGCGAGCACGCGGAGACCGACCCCGGCACGCCTGCCTGGTTCGACCCCTTCCGGTCGGAGGACGAGTCGTGACCCCGAATGGAGGACGCGTCGGGGCGCCGGCCGAAGGTCGGGTCGTGACCCCCGCCGTGCCGAGCGGCGTCACCGCCGGCCGCCGAAGGCAGCGCCGCCGCCGTGCGCTCGCGGCCATCTGGCCCATCGCCGCGAGCCTCGTCGTCTTCGTCGTCGCCTGGCAGCTGGTGGTGTTCGTCAGCGGCTTCCCGCCCTACATCCTGCCGGGGCCCCTCTCGGTGGGCCAGCGCTTCGTCCGCGCCTGGCTCGACGGAACCATGTGGCCGCACGTCTCGACGACCCTGGTCGAAGTGCTGCTGGGCTTCGCGCTGGGCGCCTCGGTTGCGCTTGTGGCGGGGATCGTCCTCGCCCGGTCGCGGCTGGCCGAGCGGCTCCTCAGCCCCTACCTCGTGGCCGCGCAGGCCACGCCGGTCCTCGCCCTGGCGCCCCTGATCGCGCTGTGGTTCGGGACGGACCTGCCCTCGAAGCTCGTGATCTGCACGCTCATCGTGTTCTTCCCGGTCGCGGTGGCCACCATGGTGGGCATCCGGTCCGTGGATCCCCGGCTGCTCGAGATGGCCCGCTCGTTCCGCGCCGGAAGCTGGCAGATCATCACGCGCGTGGAGGTGCCGGCGGCGCTGCCGGCCATCCTTGGCGGCATGCGCGTGGGCGTCACGCTCTCGGTCATCGGCGCCATCGTGGGCGAATGGGCCGGCGCGGACCGCGGCCTCGGCGTCCTGATCAACATCGCCCGCGGCTCCCTGTTCGACATCCCGCTGATGTTCGCGGCGCTGCTCCAGCTCGCGATCATCGGCGTCGCCCTGTACCTCGTGATGCTGCTCATCGAGCGCCGACTCGTCGGTGAGCGGTGACGTCCCTGCTCGCCACCCTGGAGGTTCGAAGCCCCGTGCACGCCAGCTCCCGCCGCCTCGCCGCCTCGATTGCGGCACTCGCCATCGCCGTCGCCGCCTGCGGCTCCGGCTCGCCCTCCGCCTCGTCGTCGGCATCGGCCGACACGTCATCGGCTTCGGCTTCGCCCAGCGCGCCCGGCGCATCGGGCGGCACCACCGCGCTCACCGTGGGCCTCGGCTACATCCCGAGCGTCCAGTTCGCGCAGTTCTACCTCGCCCAGCAGGCTGGCTACTACGCCGCCGCGGGCCTGACCGTGAAGCTGGGCAACGACATCGACCCCAACTTGATCACGAAGATCGGCCAGGGCGCGATCGACATCGGCGAGGCTGATGGCACCTCGGTCATCCCCGCGGTCAGCCAGGGGATCCCGATCGTGTACACCGCGACGCTGTCCGGGACCTTCCCCGACGTCGTGATCGCGAAGGCCTCGTCGGGCATCACCAAGGCGGCCGACCTGAAGGGCAAGAGGATCGGGATCCCGGGCGAGTACGGGAGCTCGTGGATCATGCTCCAGGCGCTGCTCAAGTCGGCCGGGCTCACCACGTCGGATGTGAAGATCGTCGACTATCCCGATTTCGGCCAGGCCACGGCGCTCCAGCAGGGCGCGGTCGACGCTGCCACCGGGTTCAGCAACAACGAGCCGATCATGCTCAAGAACGCGGGGATCGACACGGTGGTCCTGGCGGTCGACGCGATCACGCCACTGCCCGGCCCGGGTCTGGTGACCGGGACGGCGACGCTCAAGTCGAAGCACGACGCGTTGGCGGCGTTCACGAAGGCGACGCTCAAGGCAATGGACGACATCACGGCCGACCCGCAGAAGGGGCTCGACGCGACGTTCGCGATCGTCCCGGACCTGGCGAAGGACAAGACGCTCCAGGGCCAGATCCTGGCGGCCACGATCGCGACCTGGAGGGACGCGCGGACCAACGCGGCCTATGGCGTGATCGACACGGCGGGCTGGCAGAAGTCGCTCGACTTCATGACGAGCCTCGGGCTGGTGCCGAACCCGGTGATGGTGTCCCAGCTGACCGATTCGTCGCTGCTGCCCTGAGGGCGGCGCGCGAGCCCGGCGGCGCGCCGGCGTCCGCGAGTCAGGTCGGACTCATCTTGGCGGTCCGCGAGCGTGGCTGAGCCGAGAATCCGAAGATCTCGGCGCCGGCCGAGCGTCAACCGCCACGTTCCGAGTCTGTCCTGACTCGCGGGGCAACGGAGCCGCCCCGCGTGTGCGGCGAGTCATCACCGACTCAAACCGGGCCCCGCCGAGCGTGCGCCCCGCCCGAACCCCGGGTCTGCGGCGGCACGTGCGCGTCGCCGCCCCAGGCGAGTCTGTGATGACTCGACCCTGGCAGCGCCTTGACAACGCCGTCGGCCGGGTATCTTTCGGGTTGCCGTCCCCACTGCACGCCGAGGGCCCAGCCGTGAACAACCCGCCCGTCCAGCTCCCCACTCGGGTCGAGGAGGGCGTCGCGCCCGGCCTCCGGTACCGGACCGAGGGCGAGCTCGTCCCCGTGCTCCACATGCAGCTCACCGGCCAGGTGCCGGTCTACTTCGAGCATCACGTGATCCTGTACAAGGACCCCGCCCTGTCGATCGGCATGCACCCGATGAAGGGCTCGTTCAAGCGACTCGTCGCCGGGATGCCCATCTTCATGACCGAGACCCAGGGTCCGGGCGAGGTGGCCTTCTCCCGCGACGACCCGGGTCACGTGCTGGCGCTGCACCTGCCGCCGGGCCAGTCCATCCTCGTGCGCGAGCACCAGTTCCTGGCGGCGACCGGCAACGTGGACTACACGTTCAATCGGGTCAAGGGCGTCTCGAACATGCTCCTCGGCGGCACCGGCTTCTTCATCGACCGCTTCCAGGCGACGCAGTTCGAGGGCGTGGTCTGGCTGCACGGCTATGGCAACGTGTTCGAGAAGACGCTGCTGCCGAACGAGCAGATCGACGTGGAATCGGGGGGCTGGGTGTACCGCGACGAGAGCGTGGCGATGACCCAGCAGGTGTACGGCCTGCGGACCGGGATCCTGGGCGGGTCGGGCAACCTCGTGTTCAACCGATTCACCGGACCGGGGCGGGTGGCGATCCAGTCCGCATACGTGCACCTGCCGACGGAGAACTGACGCGGGGGCCCTCCCCGGCGGCCAGACGGGACGTGGTACGTTCCCGGCGGGGCCCGTAGCTCAGCGGTAGAGCAGGGGACTTTTAATCCCTTGGTCCTGGGTTCGAATCCCAGCGGGCTCACCAGTCGGCTGCCGTCGGAAGCGCCGCGCCTCCTGCAGCTGGAGCGGGCTACACGCCGCCGCGCGCCACCAGGATCGCCGCGAGGTTGAAGCCCGCCCCGATCGACCCGCTGACCACCGCGGCCGCCATGGCCAGGCGCGCGATCCGCATCGCCGACAGGCGCTGCGAGCGCCATGCGGCCAGCAGCGCCGCGCCGACCTTGGCGACGATGACCAGCTGGATGCCGCCAGTGGCCATGAGCGCGAGCACGAGCGGGTTCTGCTCGGCCAGCCCGGTCGGGTGGGCAAGCAGGTAGAAGACCGCCAGCGAGGCGGCGTCGAGTCCTTGCGCGAGAACAAGCAGTCCGGGCTTCATGGGAACAGCCTCGATCCGACGTCATGCCACCGATGCAACAGGTCCCTGAGCGGAGGCGCCAAGATCCCTCGCAGCGCCGATGCCGCCCGGTCTCCGGTCACCGGCCGCGGTCTCCGCGCTACCGCGCCTCGATCGAGCGCTTCGAGAGGCCGACGAAGAAGCCCTCGATGGCGGTCCGGGGCGCGTCGTCCGGTTTGGCGGCCGCGCCGAGGGTGACGAACAGCGGGGCGAAGTGCTCGACCGTCGGGTGCGCCCACGGCATCCCGGGCGCCTTCTCGCGGAACGCGAACAGGGTGTCGAGGTCGCCGCGCGCCATGGCCTCGGCGGCCCACTGGTCGAAGTCGCGCGACCACTGCGGTGCACCGGGCTTGCCTGCGAAGTACTCGCCGATGAACGGCAGGCCATGGGTCATGAACCCCGACCCGACGATGAGCACGCCCTCGTCGCGCAGCGGCGCAAGCCGCCGGCCGATCCCGAACAGGTGCTCGGGGTCGAGGTCGGGCATCGACATCTGGAGGGTCGGGACGTCGGCGTCCGGGTACATGGCCATGAGCGGCACCCAGGCGCCATGGTCGAGACCGCGACTCGGGCGGTCGAGGACGGGCTCGGTTGACGGCATGAGCGCCTTCACGGACGCCGCCAGCTCGGGGGCACCGGGCGCCGGGTACTCGAGCTCGTAATAGCGCTGGGGGAAGCCGTAGAAGTCGTAGACGAGCGGCACGGTGCGCGTCGCGCTGATGGCCATGGGCGCGGTCTGCCAGTGGGCGCTGATCATGAGGATGGCTTTGGGGCGGGGCAGACCGGCGGCCCACCCGGCGAGCTCGCTCATCCAGACCGCGTCGTCAAGCAGCGGAGGCGCTCCGTGCCCGAGGTACAGGGCGGGAAGGGTGCCCGGTGACGCGGGCTCAGTGGGGATCATCGCCGGACGGCTGTCGGATTGGGTCACGGGAAGGATCTCGGAGGAGGGCGGGGGACGACGGCTGAACGGTAGGCGCGAACACCGTGGGGCGCAATGTCCCTCCGGCGTCGGTCGTTGGCGGCGTCGCGGGACGTCAGGCCACGGCGGCGGCGGGGGGCGCGAAGAGGACGAACGCGGAGTTCCAGGATCCGTTGGCGAGCATCTGGAGCCGGATGTTGAGCCACGCCATGGCCTCGAGCTCGGCGGCAGCGCTCAACGGGCCGATCTTCACGGGACGGAAGCCGATGGACGAGGCGAGCTTTGCGAAACTAGCCGCGCCGGCATCATCGTCGGTTGCGTACAGCGCATCGAGCACCTGGCCGTGACCGGCGGGGTTGGCCTGGTTGGCCGCGAAGACGGTGTTGAACCCCTTGACGACGATGGCGCCGGGGAGCGAGGCCGCGATGCGCTCTGCGCCGGAGGGGCCGCCGACCGTCGACAGGCCCGAGTAATCGGGCTTGATCGGGTTGGTGACGTCGATGACGAGCTTGCCGGACGCGGCGGCTGCGATCTCGGAGGCGATGTCGTCGATGGCCGTGAACGGGACCGCGAGGATCACGACGTCAGCGCCCTTGACGGCGTCAGCGGGACTCGGAGCCGTGTTGGCGCCAGCCTCCTGCGCCTTGGCCTCGACCCTGGCCTGGTCACGTGCCGCGTAGGTGACGGCATGTCCGGCGCCTGCGAGCGCCTGCCCCAGCGCGCCTCCGACGTTGCCGGTTCCGATGACCGCGATCTTCATGGGGACGACCTTCCTTGACACTTTGGTGTCGGCAAATCACGATTGCTGTTGGCGACAGTCTGCCACCGACTTTGTTAGAGGTCAAGAGGGTTGTCTGAGAAGAAAACCACATATCGCGTGGCAGATGCGACGCGCGCCCCCGTCAATGCCCCGCCGACCCGTGTCAATGTGGGCCGCGAGGCGAGGCGCTGGCGTCGGGACCGCGGGTTGACGCTCGCGCAGGTGGGCGAACGGAGCGGCCTCAACGTCGGCTACCTCTCGCAGATCGAGAATGACAAGGCCATCCCCTCCCTCGAGGCGCTCACGGCCATCGCGGGCGCACTCGACGTACCGCCGGCTTGGCTCCTGCTGGACGGCTCGGTCCCGCCTCGCGTCGTCCGCGCGGCGGATCGACCGCGGACTGACGGACCGGGTGGCGGGCGCGTCACCGAGGTGGACGCCGGAACCTCGCGCGACCTGTGCATCCTCGAAGTGGTGCTGGCGCCCGGGCACTCCACCGGCGTCCATGCGCACGCCGGCGACGAGCACCACGTGATCCTCGAGGGGCGGTGGCGGATGACCCAGGGCGACCACGTCACCGAGCTTGGCCCGGGCGACTATCTCGCCTGGGACCCGACCGTCCCCCACGATGTCGAATGCCTGGGCCCCGAGCAGGGCCGCATGCTGATGGTCTACCCGCGGCGCGGCCGAGACCGATCGGCGGCAGCCACGCCGTCGACGAGCGACAGGAGCCCCGAAGGGTGAGCACCGAGGAGTCGAAGACCACAGACGCGAACGCCCGGGTCGTCCTCATCACCGGCGCCACCGGCCCCCTCGGCCACGCTGCCACGGCGCGGTTCGGGCGCGACGGCGCGAGGCTCGTGCTCGTCGGCACCGACCGCGGCCGCCTCGAGACGCTGGCCGCCGAGGCACAACTGCCAGCCGAGCGCCACCTCCTCGTCACCGCGGACCTTCGCGATCGCGCGGCCACCGGGTCCATGGCCGACCGGGCAACGGAACGCTTCGGTCGGATCGACGTGCTCATCCATGCCGTCGGCGGCTGGGCTGGCGGCACGGCGGTCGTCGACCTCGACCCGGGCGAGGTGAGCCGGATGCTTGAGAACCACCTCTGGACAACGCTCAACGTCACGGCCGCCGTCGTGCCCGGCATGCTCGAGCGTGGATTCGGCAGGATCCTCGCCATCTCGTCGCCCCTCGCCGCCAACCCCGGGCCTCGGGGCGCCTCCTACGCCATCGCGAAGTCGGCCGAGGAGGTGGTCCTAAGGTCGCTCGCGAAGGAGACCGCGGGTACCGGCGTCACGGCCAACCTCCTGATCGTCAAGGCAATCGCGACGCGGGACCAGTCGGGGACGCCGCCCGAGGACCTGGCCGAGGTGCTTGCCTACCTGGCCTCACCGGGTGCCGGGTCGATCACCGGGCAGCGGATCGCGGTCGGCGGCTAGCGACGCGGACGACCGGAGCCGAGCGACGCGGACGGCCGAAGCCAGCGTCGCGGACGGCCGAAGCGGAAGGCGCGGACGGCGGAAGCCGACGACGCAGCAGGGCCGAGCAGGCGACGAAGACGGTCGCGCGAACGCCGCTCCCCGAACTCGCGATCAGCCCCCGGCCGGCCCCGACCGACGCAGCCGGCCCAGGAGCGAGCGGGGCCGCGAGGGCACCAGCAGCCGCTTCGCCAGCGCCCGCGCCAGCGCTTCGTACTCCTCGGGCTGGTTGTAGCGCTGCGCCGAGAGCCGGACGATCGCAGCGGTGGGCGCCGCACCGGGTGCCAGCGCGGCCGGGACGGGGAACGCGAGCACCGGCACCTCGATCCGCTCCTCCTCGAACAGCGTGTCGTGGAGGCGGCGCGCGGCCTCGGGCGTGGGGGCGAGACCCGGCAGCGGGATTGCCGCCATCGCGCCGAGCATGGTGTCCGGCGCCGGCGGCGCAACGCCGAGCGCCGAGCACACGAGGTCGCGGCCGCGACGGGCCAGGGCCGCGTTGTCGGCCATCAGCCCGGGCCAGCCGTCGGGGTGGAGCGCCCCCACGAACCGGATCGCCGCCGGGAGCGCGAGATACGGCGAGAAGTCGATCGTGCCCTGCCAGTCGAAGAGCCTGCGGAATCGCGATCGGTCGGCCCGCTCGTCATTGAACCCGTGCGACACCACCAGCGGGCGCAGCCGGTCGCGCATGTCCGCCCGCACGTGGAGCACGGCCGCGCCCTTGGGCGCGCACAGCCACTTGTGCCCGTTGCCGGTCCACCATGCGGCACCGATCGCGTCGAGGTCCACCGGAACCATGCCCGGCGCATGCGCCCCGTCGACCAGCGTGTCGACGCCCTTCCGATCGAGCTCGCGCACCAGTGCAGCCACCGGGAGCAGCAGCGCCGTGGGCGACGTGATGTGGCTCACGAGCGCAAACCGGGTCTTGGGGGTCACGGCCTCGAGGTACGCCTCGGCGGCCTGCGCCGGGTCGTGGATGGGGAACGGGATGTGGGCCACCACGACACGGGCGCCGTCACGCTCGGCGGCAGCCCGGAGGGCGTTGAGGGTGGCGTTGTACTCGTGGTCGCCGGCGAGCAGCTCGTCGCCGGGGTTGAATCGCAGGGACGCGAGCACGGTCGAGACGCCGGTGGTGGCGTTCGGGACGAAGGCGATGCCGTCAGGCTCACCGTGGAGGAACGCGGCAACCTCGGCGCGCACGGCGTCGAGCAGAGGCTCGAGCTCGCCATCGAGGAAGCGGACGGGCTCGGCCTCGAGTCGGTCACGCCAGGCGCGCTGCGCTTCCAGCACGGGGGTCGGGCAGGCGCCAAACGACCCGTGGTTGAGGAACGAGACCTCGGGATCGAGCACCCACGGCGTGCGGTCGAAGGTTGGGCGCAGCACGAGCCGACGATAGACCAGACCGGGGCTCACCACCGGGCGGCGGTGCGTGGGGACCGGCTCGCGGCCTGCTCGGCGCTCCCTCACCTCGCCTGAGGCCGCTCGTCGCTCCCCGGTTCGCCTAGCGGATCTCGACCGGCGGCTTGCGCCCCCGACGCTTGCGGACGGGTTCGGCTGCGGCGTCCACGGTCGTCTGGCCCGGCGGCGTCACGTCGATCACCGGCCGGACCGGCGCCGGACGGGAGGCGCCGAACAGCCGCCCGACCTTCTCGAGCCGGGACTGGCCGGCGACATAGGGGAGCACGAAGAGCACCACCATCACCGGGATCAGGTACCTCGACCCGATGCCCACCTCGAGCCCGCTCAGGATCCCGACCAGGTAGATGACCCAGGCGGTGAACAGCGCGCCGCTGGTCCAGTGCGCCTCATGGAGACGCCGGACGGGCAGTGTCGAGAGCAGCGACGCCACGAGGAGGGCGAGGAGCAGGGCGGGTGACATGTCCCGGGCATGATATGGCGGACCCGTGGTTGGGCGGCGGGAGCCCTCATGATCCGGCCCCGCTCATCCCTGGTCCCGAGGCGCGGGTCGCCGCCTCGGACGGAGCCAGGTGCTCGGATAGCATGGCTGCCACTGCCGAGGAACCGTCCGTGTCATCCCGTCTGTCCGCCTGGCTCGCCCGCTGGAGTCCGGTGCTCCCGCTGCTCGCCGCCGAGGGCGTCATCGCGCTCGGCTTCGGCGCGATCCTGCCGATCCTCTCGGTCTACTACCGCGAGCACGGGGTGGACTTGCCGATGCTGGGCGTGGTCGTGGCCGCGTGGCCGGCCGCCCGCCTGGTGGGGGAGCCGTTCTTCGGCCGCCTCGCGGATCGCGCCTCGCGCAAGACGATGATGGTGGTGGCGCTCATCGTGTCGGCCGTGGCGGTGACGCTGCCGGTGGCGGTGAGCGGGACGATCCCCTTCATCGTGCTGCGCGCGATCGGCGGGCTGGGCGCCGCGGCGTACGACCCGGCCGCGCGCGGCTACCTCGTGGACGCCAACCCGCCCGAACGGCAGGGCGAGACCTTCGGGCTGTACAGCGCCGCGCAGATGGGCGGCTTCATGGTTGGTCCCGCGGTGGGCGGCCTCGCCGCAGCCATCACCGGCGAGCCGTCGGTGGTGTTCTGGGTGTTCGGCCTCGCCTACGCCGTGTCGGCCCTCGTGGTGGGCTTCCGGGTGGCCGATCGCCCGCACCTCGCGGGCGGCGCCACGGCTGCGGCGGCCGCGCCCGACGCCGAGACCGCGGCCGGCCGCTCGACTCCGGCCACCACCTCGACCACGGCCGATGTCGACGAGGCGCCCAAGCCGACGCGCCTGCTCAACCGACTGCTCGTCGTGGCCCTCGTGCTCAACGTGGGCGCCTATCTCGCCGGAGGCACCTACGAGGTGATCTGGAGCGTGTACATGAACAGCCTGGGCGCCAGCTTCGCGCTGATCGGCGTGTCGTTCTTCACGTTCTCGCTGCCCGTGCTGCTGCTCTCGCCGTTCACCGGCCGGTTCGTGGACCGCCGGGGCGGCTTCTATGCGCTCGTCATCGGGCTGATCGGGGTTGCGGGCTGCGGCATCGCGTACCCGCTGATCCCGAGCGTGTACTGGATGATCGGCCTCGGCCTGGTCGAGGGGACGGCGGCCGCCCTGTCGTCGCCCGCGCTGTACACGCTGGTCGCCCGCGCGGCGCCGCCCGGCAAGAGCTCCACCGCGCAGGGGCTGTTCGGGGCGGCGGGCACGTCGGGGACCATCGTCGCGTCGATCGTCACCGGGTACTTGGCGTCCATCGACCTGCGCCTGCCGTTCGTCGCGATGGGCGTGACCACGCTCGCGGTGCTCGCTGTTGGGCTCGCCCTCGGCGGGCGGGTGCTCTGGACCGCGCTCCAGCCGCACGAGCTGGCGGCGGCGCCGGCAGCGGCGGCGGCGGCGGAGTGAGCCACGCCAGCGCGCTCATCGGCCGGTCGGCGGGCGCCCGCCTTTGACGGATTCGACGATCGCCGGTAGGATGGCCGTCCCATCGCGGGGTGGAGCAGCGGCAGCTCGTCGGGCTCATAACCCGAAGGTCAGGGGTTCGAATCCCCTCCCCGCAACCAACTCGCTTCCACCAGAAACCCCGGGACTCGACCACCCCGGGGTTTCGACTTGTCTGGGCCCTGTGGTGCCGGCCCCGTTCGACAGGAGCCAGGCTGACCCGGGAGCCACCGCGAGCTCACGCGCTCCCCGGCATCTCACGTCCTCCCCCGGACGGCCATTCCCTGCGAGGGAGAGGTTTCGACACCCACGAGTCGCGGCCATCCCCGGCAGGGCATGCCGCGACGCCCAGCCCGACACGTGGTGTCACGGCATTCCCTGCGAGGGAGAGACGCGGCAGTCGCGTGTCCTGGACTATCCCTGGGAGGGAATCGAGGGCCGGACGGCCGGTCCGGACTCGGGTGTGACTGTGCGGGCGCACCGCTGCGGACCGGGTGAAACCCGGGTTGAGCCCTCGGACCCCCGGGTGGCCTGGCAAGGCCCGCCGGGATGTCCCGGTGACGCTCGTCCGGCCACCGCCTACCCGCTGACCTCGCGCAGCAGATCCGCGACCAGCCCGCTCGACGCGCCGAAGAAGATGTGGTTCCGCAGCGTCCCGCTCGGGTCGACGAGGTAGACGTCGGTTGAGTGGATCATCGGGTAGTTGCCCAGTGAGTCCACCGGACCCTGCTGGTACTGCGCGCCCCAGGCCGCGGCCGCCGTCGCGATCTGCGCCGGAGACCCGGTGAGGCCGATGAAGCCCGCCTGGTACGCGTCCACGTACTGCTTCATTGCCGGGGCCGTGTCGCGCGCCGGGTCCACGGTCACGAACACGACCTTCGCCGGCAGGTTCGCTGCCTGGATCGCCGCCCGGAGGTCGGCGAGGGTCGTCGGGCAGACGTCGGGACAGTGGGTATAGCCGAAGTAGACGAAGACCGGCGTGCCCCGCAGGGACGCGAGGTCGAAGGCCTTGCCGTCCTGGTCGGTCAGCTGGAGCGCGGGCGCGGGGCGCGGCGGGTTGTACACGGTGTCGCGCACACCCATCGCGGCCTGCGTGCCATTCGGCGACAGCATCACGATGGACGGGGAGGGGGCGGCCGAGCCGCAGCCAGCGAGGGAGACGAGGACCGCCACGAGGCCGATACCGCCGACGAGGCGGCGGAGGACGCGCGAGCTCATGCCCGGAGCGTAGCGCGGTGTCGCTCGGATCGCAGGAGACGGGCCGGTGCGCGGTCGCGCGTCAGTCCCAGCGGAACTTCCGGGCCGCGAGCCCGGCCAGCACGACGGCCCAGAACGCCAGGACGATGACCGATTCGGTCGCATCGCCGGCCACTCCGCCCAGGCCGATCGCCAGGACGTGGGTGAGCGCCGCGGGCGGCAGCACGGACGAGGCGGCGGCCACGCTGGCGGGCAGCCGGTCCAGCGGCAGCACGATGCCGCCCAGCACCAGCGCCAGCAGGAACAGCAGGTTCGCGAGCGCGAGCGTCGCCTCGGCGCGGAGCGTGCCCGCCATCAGCAGGCCGAAGCCCGCGAACGCGACCGTCCCGAGGACGAGCCCTGCGGCGGCCAGTGGCAGTGACGCTCCTGGCCCGGCAGACCATCCCAGCGCGGCGCCGATCAGCACGAGCAGCACCATCTGGACGGCCTCGACGACGATCACGGCGGCCGTCTTCGACGCGACCAGCGCCGAGGTGCCCGCGGGCGACCCGCCCAGTCGCTTGATGACCCCGTACGACCGCTCGAACCCGGTGGCGATCGCCAGCGACACCATTGCCGCGGCGATGACCGCGAGCGACATCGAGCCCGGCAGCATCCGGTCCACCGGCTTGCCGGTCGAGGTCCCGCCGCTCATGTCGAACCCGGAGAACACCAACAGGACTCCCGCGGGGATGACGAAGGTGATCAGCAGGCTCTCGCCCCGTCGCATCGCGAGGCGCAGCTCGTTGAGGGTCAGCGCCAGCGCCTTGGCGATCCACGACGCGGGCCGGGCGGGCGCGCCGGTGCCCAGCGGTGCGCCCAGCGGCCGGGAGCCCTGAACGGCGCTCATGCCACGCCCTCCGACTCGGCGGCGGCGTCGGGCCCGACCAGCTCGAGATACCGCTCCTCGAGGCTCGCCGCGCCGAGGCGCAGCTCGGTGATGAGCAGCGAGCGCTCGGCGCACCAGGCTGCGAGCCGGGCGACGAGCGCCGGGTCGGGGGCCGTCGCGAGTCCCTCGAGCTCGTACTGGTGGCCGGCGCCCGTCGCGGTGACGCTGGCCGCGGCGACGCTCCCGGCCGTCGCGGTTGCGGCGAGAGCACGCGCATCGCTGTCGGTCAGCTCGCCCGAGAGGCGGAACCGGACCCGCGGCGCGCCGGCACCGGTCAGCTCCGCCGGCGTCCCGTAGGCGACGATCCTCCCGCGGTCGAGCACCGCGACGTGGTCGGCCAGCCGCTCGACGTCGCCCAGTTCGTGGGTGGTGAGCAGGATTGTCGTGCCCGCGGCTCTCAGGCCTGCGATCCGCTCACGCGTCGCCTGCTTGGCGGCAGGGTCCATGCCGGCGGTGGGCTCGTCGAGGACCAGCAGCTCCGGGCGGCCCAGCAGCGCCACGGCAAGCGACAGGCGCTGCCGCTCGCCCCCGGACAGGCGCCGGTACCGCGTGGTGGCCGCGCGCCCGAGGTCAACCGCCTCGAGCAGCCCGTCTGGGTCCTCGGGGTCGCGGTAGAACTTGGCGTACAGGCGCAGGACCTCGCGGGGCGTGGAGCGGTTGTCGATGCCGCCCTCCTGGAGCATCAGCCCGATGCGCGGCCGCAGCGCGCCCCCGTCCTTGGCCGGGTCCAGCCCAAGCACGCTGACCGATCCGGCGTCGGCCCTGCGATAGCCCTCGAGGATCTCGACCGTCGTGGTCTTGCCAGCGCCATTGGGCCCGAGAAGGGCGAGCAGCTCGCCGCGCTGGACCTCGAACGAGACGCCGGCGAGGATCGGGCGGGCGCCGTACGACTTGCGGACGTCGCGCGCGCGGACGGCGACGGCGTCGGTGGGGGCGGGCGAGGGGGCGGCGGTCACGGCTTGATCTTGGCGTATTGCGTCTCGAAGACGTCGGCGCTCATCTGGCCGATCTGGACCGCTCGGATCACGCCGCTCTTGTCGATGAAGAACGTCTGCGGCGGGGCTGCGATCCGGTAGCTGTCGGCGATGGTGCCGTTCGGGTCCGTCACGGTCGGCCAGGTCGCCCCGAAATCGGTGCTGAACGACGTGCCGAGGTCGGCCGTGTCCTTGTACAGGACGCCGAGGATGACGAGGCCGTCGGCCGCATGGGCGGTGAGCTTGTCCTTGAACACCGGGAACTCGTCCCGGCAGGGCGTGCACCACGACGCCCAGAAGTTCACCACCACGGGATGGCCCTGGAAGGAGGCGAGGTTGACCGTCGAGCCGTCGAGGGCGGTGCCCGACAGGGCCGGTGCTGCGTTGCCCACGGACGGGGCGGTGGAGGAGCTCCCGCATGCGCCGACGAGCAGCGCGACGGCGAGGAGTGCGGCGGGGAGCGAGCGGAGTCGGCGGATGGCTCGATACCTACTTGACGGTCAGCGTGCCGGTCATCGCCGGGTGGACCGTGCAGATGAATTGGTAGGCGCCCGCAGAGAGTGGCGGGACGTCGTAGACCGTGACCACCGGGCCGGTCACGATGTCCCCCCGGAACACCACCGAGCCGTTGGCGTCGCGGATCTCGAGATTGTGCGGAACACCGTCGCGGTTGTCGAACGCCACGGTGAAGGCGCGCCCGGCCGGCGCGCTGAGCGTCGAATTCGGCGAAGGCGATGCCGCGCGCCGTCAGCGTCGCATCGGTGGCGGGGAGGGCGCTCGAGGCCGAGGCCGCAGCCCCGGCAAGTGCGCTGGTGGTGCCGCCGGGTGCGTCCCGCTCGACCCTGGCGGTGGCGACGAGCACGGCGGCAAGGATCGCGACGACCGCGAGGGCACCGAGGCGCCCACGGGAGGCCGGCCCCAGGCGCAGGACCGGGGTCTCCCGCACCTCGACCGCCCAGACCCCGAGGCCAGCCGCCGCCGCCATCGCGCCTGCTGCGAGCCACGCCGCGCCCTCCAGCAGCCCGAACGCCAGCACGAAGACGCCGCCGGCGAGGAGGAGCGGCCCGACGACGGGGCTCCTGAGTGGCCGCCCGTCGGCGGCGAGGGGCAGGCGCCGCCGCGCGCTTCCGCCGCGTGCCGGCACGACGGCCGCCCACTTCGCACCCGTGATCGCGAGGAATGCCGCGACCACGAGCAGCAGGAGCAGCGGGATCAACGCCACCAGTGCGCCCCAGTCAGGCGCGACGACGGCGCTGGACCAGGAGATCACCTGCGTCCAGAGGTCGTTGAGCATCGGTTGGCTGGCGCCTCGAGCGGGCGCACCCGCGGGCGCCCTCGCGCGCCTACGTCAGGTACAGGATCGAGAATAGGACGATCCAGACGACGTCGACGAAATGCCAGTACAGCGACACCGCCTCCACCATGTCGTGGTGGCGGGCGCTGAACTGGCGCGACCGGCCGCGGTACAGGACGATCCCCAGCATGGCCGCCCCCGCGAGGACATGGGCGCCGTGGAAGCCGGTGAGCGTGAAGTACGTCGTGCCGAACGTGCTGGCGCCAATGCTCAGGCCCTCGCGCGCCAGCACGGTGTAGTCGTAGGCCTGGAGCCCGAGGAAGACGGCGCCCAGCGCGAGCGTGACCGTGATCCAGCGGATGAACGCCCGCTGGTTGCCGCGCGCGATCGCGCGCACGCCGAGCTGGCACGTGACCGATGACACGATGAGGAGCGCGGTCGCCGGGACGATCACGTTGGGCGCACCGCTGTCGGTGGTGATGCGCCAGGGGTTGAGCAGCCCCGCGAACTGCGTCGGCGGCCAGACTTGGGTCTGGACCCCGTTGATGAGCTCGGTGTGGCCGAAGCGGAGGGTGAAGTAGGCGGCGAACAGCCCGGCGAAGAACATCACCTCGGAGGTGATGAACAGGAGCATTCCCAGGACCGGGGTCCCCAGCCCAGGTCGACCCTCCCGCGCCACGGCGGTCAGCGGGGTCGACAGGGGCCTGGCCTCGGAGCTCATCGCCTTCTCTCCGTCCATTCGTGTGCGGCTGGATCGAGCCGGGAGACCGCATCATAGGCGGCAACCGCCGTGTTGCCCTCCGAACGGCCTCACCGACACGTGACATTCGGCATGCAGCGACCGCTCGGGCTCCGGCGGCGATCTCCCGCCTGCGCCACAATGCCGCCGTGGGCCGGATCCTCTCTGCTTGCGCAGCCTCTTGCGCTGCCGGTCGTGCCGCCTCGCGCGCGACCGCCCTAGCGCCCGCGTCCGGGCTCGCCATGATCTCGGGGATCGGGCTGGCGGCCCTCGCCCTCGCGCTGCCCTCGGTCGCGCTCGCGCACGGCAACGAGTCCTTGCCCGCTCCCACGCTCGCCACCTTCGTGCTGGCCTGGCAGCTCGACCCCACCGTGTGGCTGCCCGCCATCGCCGCCGTCGCACTCTGGTTGCTGGGCGTCCGGCGCGTCCGGGCGCGTGGCGGTCGCGTCGCCCGCGCCAGGACCGCCGCGTGGCTCGCGGGCGTTGTCGCGATCCTCGTGGCTCTCGACTCCGGGATCGGCCTCTACGACACGACGCTGTTCAGCATCCACATGGTCCAGCACCTGCTGCTGACGCTGGTCGCGCCGCCGCTCCTGCTGCTCGCTGGCCCCATCACACTGCTGCTCCAGGCCGCGCCCCCGCGGACTCGCCGACGCTGGATCCTGCCGGTGCTCCATGCGAGGGCGCTCGGAATCGTCGCCAATCCCGTCGTCGCGGGCGTCCTGTTCGCCCTCGTCATGTGGGGCACGCACATCTCCCCGGTGTTCGAGGCGTCGCTCGAGAACGTCACGATCCACGAGGCGGAGCACGCGGCCTACCTCGTCTCCGCGCTCCTTCTGTGGTGGCCGGTGGTCGGCCGCGACCCGTCGCCCTGGCGACTGAGCCCGGCCGCGGGCGCGCTCTACCTCGGCCTGCAGATGCCGCAGATGGCGTTCCTCGCGGTGGCCATCCTGATGGCCCCGACGCCGCTCTACGCCACCTATGCCGATGCCACTCGAACGTGGGGACCGACGCCCCTGGCGGATCAGCAGATGGCCGCCGGGATCATGTGGGTCGCGGGCAGCCTCGTGTTCGTCGGCGCTGTCGTCGTGCTGATCGCGCTCTGGATGCGCGACGAGGATCGGCGGGCGGTCCGCGAGGATCGGCGCCTCGACGCCGCCGAGGCGGCTCAGGCCTCGGGCGGCACCGAGACGGCCAGGTACTCGAGGTAGCGCTCGGGGTCCACGTTGCCGCCCGACACCACGCCCACGATCGGGCCGTCGGCAGGGTCGAGCCCGGCCTCGCGCGCGTGGAAGCGCATGGCGGCCACGGACAGCGCGCCCGACGGCTCGACCACGAGCCGAGCCTCCTCGGCCGCGAGCCGGACGGCGGCCGCAATCTCGGCCTCGCTGACGGTGATGATGCGGTCGAGCTGCGTGGACAGGTGCGCGAAGTTCAGCGTGCCGATGGCCTGGGTCCGCGTGCCGTCGGCGATCGTCCGGCTGACCCGCTCAGCCTCCCAGCGGACGATGTGCCCGGCCTCCAGCGAGGCGCGGGCGTCTGCGGCCAGCTCGGGCTCCACGCCGACGACCTTCGCGCGAGGCGCCAGGGCGCGGATCGCGGCGGCGACTCCGCTCGCCAGCCCACCACCGCCAACCGGCACCAACACAGCCGAGACGTCGGGGACGTCCTCGGCGATCTCGAGCCCGCACGTCCCCTGGCCCGCCACGATCCGCCGGTCGTCAAACGGCGGGATCATCGCGAGGCCACGCTCGGCGGCAATCTCCTCGGCCACGCGTCTGCGCTCGTCCGACGCGGTTCCGACCACCACGACCTCGGCCCCGTCTGCCTCGACGCGCGCCTTCTTGAGGGCCGGGGCATCCGAGGGCATCACGATGACAGCAGGCACACGGAACAGCCGCGCCGCCCGGGCGACGCCCTGCGCGTGGTTGCCCGAGGAGTAGGTGATGAGCCCGCGCGCCCGTTCCTCCGGCGACAGCACGGCCGCGGCGTGGTAGGCGCCGCGGAGCTTGAACGCGCCGATGGGCTGGAGCGACTCGGCCTTGAGCCACTGGCGCCGCTCGGGTGCGCCGAATGGCACGAGGGGCGTGTGGAGCGCCACCCCGGCCAGGACGCGCGCGGCGGCGCGGATCTCGTCGATGGTGACGAGGACGGGCGCGTCTCCTGCATCGGCGCGGGCCGTCACCGATACCGACCTGCGGGCACCTTCTTCTGGCAGTCGATGCAGTGGGCTGCGGCGGGCAGGGCCTCGAGGCGGGCGGCGCTCACCGGCTTGCCGCAGGTGACGCACGTCCCGTACGTGCCCGCGGCGAGGCGCGCCAGCGCAGCGTCGACGGCTGCGAGGTGGATCTCGTTGTGGTCGCGCAGGGCGAGGTCGCGCTGCTGGGCGAAGACCTGGCTGGCGGCCGCCGCCTGCGACCCGTAGGTCATCGGGTCGGGCGCCTGGATCGTGGTCTCGCGCTGCTCGGCGAGGAGGCGCTCGCGCTCCTCGAGGAGGGCCGCCCGCGCAGCCTGGTGGCTCGACTCGTCCATGCCCGCATCCTACTCCGGGCTGCGGTAGCCTCGTGGCAATGGCCCCACGCCGGGCGCGTCCCCGGCACCCATCGAGGAGCAATCGACATGGCGATCGTCAAGGACCCGGTCTGCGGCATGGACGTGGACACCGAGACGTCCAAGCTCTCGTACGAGCACGAGGGCAACACCTACTGGTTCTGCGGCAAGGGCTGCATGCTCGAGTTCAAGGACGACCCGGACAAGTACCTCGACCCGAACTACGTCCCGCAGGGGATGTGACCCGGCGATCCCAGGTGCGTCCCGTCCTCGCCGGCGCGGAGCGGCGGTGCGGACCCTAGGAGCGCGTCAGGCCGACGCGGGCCTGTTCCTCCAGACTTGTGATGCAGGTCTGGCACATCCCGTAGAAGTTCAGGTCGTGCGACTCGACCTGAAAACCCGGCGGCGCCTCCCACGCCGACGCTGCGCACGCGTCCACCCGGATCACCCGCCCGCACCGCGTGCAGATGGCGTGGTCGTGGTGCTCGCCGCTGCAGTATGCGTAGCCGATCGCTCCCGACGCCAGCGTGGCGCGCTTGAGGCGACCGGCCGCGTCGAGGCGCTCGAGCGTCCGGTAGACCGTGGCGAGGCTCGTGGACGGGGCGAGTGTCCGCGCCCCGGCGAGGATCTGCTCCGGGACCTGGAGCCGATCAGCCATGACGAGGGCGTCCACGATGGCCCGCCGCGGGTCGGTCGCGGCGCCACCCAGCGCGTCGAGGGCGTCACCCGCACGATCCTCGGCGGTTCCGCGCTCTGCCGGGTGGTGGCTGGGTCGTGTCATCGCGCCGTCACCTCGACTTGGGCAAGCGCCCGGACTCGCCGGATGGCTTGGACGAAGCTGCCCGCGGCGATGACGCCCACGATGATGGTCACCAGCACGAGGCCGGCGTTGATGCTGTCGAGGTTGGGGATCCCGAGCCCGGTCGGCAGGCCGGCGTCGAGCGTGGTCGCGATGCCCGGCAGCAGCAGGGATACCAGCCCCCACGCAGCGAACAGGATGCCGCCGTAGAGGAGGGTGTTGCCGGCCACGGCACGGGAGACGTAGTTCATGGCTGCTGCACCCAGGTGCCGTGCCCGCATCCACGCGCCGAGCGCCGCACCGACCAGCGCCTGCACGAGCATCGTCCCGACGCCGAACAGGAGGCCCGGCAAGAAGGCGACGGCAGCGTTGGGCATGGCCGGGGCAAGGACGGTGTAGATGATCACCGCGAAGGCGCCCGTGCCCCAGCCGGCGACGAAGCCGTGGACCAGTGTCATCCGGACCGGGATCGGCCGGTCGTCGGCATCAGGCATCCCATCGGTCCCGTCGTGCCGCCCCACCCGCACCACGCGGTGCAGGAACCGCTCCAGACCCTCGGTGAGGTGCAGTTCACGACCCAGCCGCAGGATGTACAGGCCAGACACGGCCATCACGATCCCGACGAGCAGGTTGATCCACGCGTTGAAGGTGCCGCTCGCCAGGAGGGGCGCCAGAGCCAGGAACGCCAGCTCAGACGCGATGGCGCGCTGCATCGCGAAGGCGGCGGAGAACAGGAGCCCAGCCTTCATGCCCTGCTTGCCCGAGGCGGCACCGATGGCGTAGCTCACGGTGATGGGCCAGGTGTGCTCGTCCGGGGTGACCCCGTGGAGCACGCCCAGCAGAAACGACACGGCGAGGATGCCCAGGACACCCGAGCCTGTTCCGGCGGCGATGAGGGAGGTGGTGGTCAACATGGTTGCTTCCGCTTTATGAGAATGAGTCGCATTTGCAGTATCCCGCAGTCTGCCCGCCTTGTCAAACGTGGCGCAGCTGCCCGGCCGCGCTCGCCGCGGGTAGGAGGCCGGCCGACACGGGTGTCGAGGTCCGCGGTCCGGCCGCTCCGACGCGGGTCCACCGGCCGGCCGCGCTCGCCCCAGGGTGCGTCATGCGCGTGGGCATCGCCATTCGATGCTGGTCTGCCGGACGCGTGGCCCACCGGCACTGAACCCGGCTTCACTCCATGCTTGCCGATGACTCTGTCCGGCATAAGCCGCGGCTAAGCCCGCCTCGCCAGACTGCACGATCCGCAGGCCAGGTCGAGGGCACCCGAGAAGCGACCGCCGACGGCAGGGTCGGCCCGGCGCGAACGGGCGAGGAGGGTCACGTGTGGGATCGCATGCGGCGGGCGGGGATGGTCCTCGGCCCGTGGACGACGTTGGCGATGGTGCTGATCATCTCGTCTGGGAAGCGGTGGTGAGCGCCGTGGGCACGAGCCGCACTCCGTGGCAGGGCGAGGGCGCGAGTCGCCGCTGGTGAGCGGCCCGGGGCCGGCCGGCTGCGTCCGACTGGTCGGCCCGCACTCCCAGCGTCTCGCACGGCGCGGGCGTTTGGACGCGTCTGCCGCATCATGGCGGCGTGCACGCACCGCGTCCTCGGCTCCGCTTCGTTCTGGCACGTACCCGGTTTCGCGCGGTCCCTTCCGCGGTCCAGCTCGTACCCGCCCATGCGTTCGGGTCGCCGGTTCGCCTCGTGGCATCGCTGGCCGGGCTCGCCGGCGTTGCCGTGCTCCTGGCCGCCTGCGCCGGCTCCGCCGGCCCGACGCCCGCGCCCACGCCGTTCACGCCGGGCACGTCGTCCAGGCCGCGGAACGTGATCATCCAGATGTACGACTACCGGTACCTGCCCGCGGTCGTTGACCTCGTCCCCGGCGAGACGGTCAACCTCCAGGTGATCAACGGCGGCCTCGAGACCCACGAGGCCGTGCTGGGCGACATGCCCGCGCAACTCGGATGGGAGTCGGGTGAGGCCGCGACCATCGGAGCCCCGCCCGGCCCAACGCCCTTCGTGTCGCCGCCGCACGGTTTCGACGGCACCCGGATCGTGGTGCCGTCCGGGCAGCTTGTGCAAGTCGTCTGGACCGTGCCGGCCGATGCCGCCTCCGCGCCGTCGGGCTGGTTCCTGGGCTGCCACATCCCGGGCCACTGGGCGAAGGGGATGGTGGTGCCGGTGCGCTTCGTCAACAGCGCCGACCAGCCGATCGCCTCGGCTCCTGCGATCCCCTCGATCCTGCCGACCCCGTCGGGAAGCTGATCGGTTCGTCGACGGTTGAGAGCGGACCCGGTGGGCGCGCTCGGCGTCGCGACAGCCGATCCGCTTCTCCAAATTGGCCGCAGTGCGAGCGCTGCCCATCGGCTTTCCACCACCCGCTCGCAGGGCGGTCATTTGGGGGAGACTCGCCCGCAGGGGCCCCCAATTGGCCGTGACGCGGCCCTTGTCCGAACGTTCATCGGATAACGGCCGCAGTGCGGGCAGATGCGAACTTGTGAAGGGATCCCCGTGCGCGGCATGGAGCGAGGCGTCGACTCGGTGCCAGGCGCGGTCGATGGGGGCCGCCCGGCGGTCAACTGCGGGAAGTGCCGATCGAGGCCGGGGCGGCCGCTTGACCGTGGAGAGCCGAGTAGACGTCCGGGCGACAGTGGGACCGCCCGAATGCGTCGGCCTCCGTCTTCGCCCGCGGGGGCCGTCGCGCGCGTGGACGCAGTGATACGCTGCACGGAGCCCCCGGCTCGCCCGGAATCTCGCCGCGACTTTGATCAGGAGACCCCTCAACGATGACGTACGTGATCGCCGAGCCCTGCGTCGACGTGATGGACACGGCGTGCGTGTCCGTCTGCCCGGTGGACTGCATCCACCTCGACGAAGGCGTCGACCGGATGCTCTACATCGACCCGAACGAGTGCATCGACTGCGGCGCCTGCGAGCCCGAGTGCCCCGTCAACGCGATCTTCCCCGAGGAGAGCGTGCCGGCGGAGTGGACCGGCTACACGCCGATCAACGCGATCTGGTACACCGACAAGGCCGCTGCCCGCGCCGCACTCGAGGCGCTCAAGCCCGCCTGATCCCGCGCCGGGGCCGCCCATTCGGCCCCCGCACCTCGTCACGGCTCCGCTGGTGCAGCGGGGCCGTTTCGATTCTCGGGTTCGCCGCGGAACCCCGTCGACGGGTTCGCCGCGGACGCGAGTCCGACCGGAGCACGGGAACCCTCGCCCCCGGGTCCCAGAGGTCCCGACAGGGCATGCCCCGTAGACTGGCTGCGTGCGCATCCTCTCGCTCCATCCCGCAGCCACCGAGATCATCTACGCGCTCGGCTTGGAGGACGAGCTGGTCGGCGTCACCGCGTACTGCGACGAGCCGCCCGCAGCACGCCAGAAGCCGCTCGTCGCCCGGCTGCCGCTCTCACCGGCGCCAGGCCCGCGCCCTGGCCCCGGGCTCCTCGAGATCGACCCCGATGCCCTCGAGGAGGCAGACCCCGACCTCGTGATCCTGTCCGACGTGAACCGCGTCTGCCGGGCTGGCTTCCGCGAGGTGCGCGAGATGGTCAGCGCGATCGACGAGGAGATCGAGGTGCTCAGCCTCGACCCGCTCTCGCTCGAGGGATCGTTCAACGCGATCCAGACCGTCGGGGCGATGACCGAATCCGAGGACGACGCCATGGACGTTGTCGCCGGTCTCCGCGAGCGGCTCCAGCGGCTGGAGGCCACCGTCGTCAGCCGTCGGGACCACGGTTTCGTGGCCCCGCGCTTGGCGGCCCTCGAGTGGCTTGACCCGCCCGTGTCGGTTGGGCGCTGGATCCCCGAGCAGGCGAGGCTCGCGGGCGGCTGGGAGCTGCTGGGGCACGAGGGGCACCACGGCGAGGTGATCAGCTGGGCGTCCATCCGCGAGGTGGACCCGGAGATCCTGGTGCTGATGCCGGCCGGGATGGACCTGGCCTCGACCGTGGCGGCATGGGCCAAGCTCCCGCGGCCGGCCGGTTGGGCAGAGTTGCGGGCCGTCCGGGAGGGGCTCGTCTTCGCGGTCAACGCGTCGGCGCACTTCTGGCGCCCGGGGCCGCGGCTGCTCGACGGGATCGAGGTGCTTGCGGAGATCATCGATCCCGCGACCTTCGACGGGATGTCGGTGCCCAACAGCTTCGTCCGCGTGGACTGAGCGCAGTCGCGAACCGAGCGAACCCGATGCCGTTCCGCGCCCGCTTCGACTGCCTGTGGTGCGGCGACGCCTGGACCCCCCGCGGGCCGGCCGACCTCGAGGGCTGGGCCCAGCTCTGCCCGACCTGCCTCGGGCGGGCCGGGTCGAACGCATTCCTCCGCGGGCGCCTGCGGCTGGCCCTGGCTGAGCGAGGTTCGCAGGCCGGTGCGAATGCCGAAGCGGGGACAGCGAACGTCGACGCAGAGCGCGGAGGCGACGGAGCCGCCGAAACCCACGCGGGAGCCGAACCGACGGCATTGGGCGGGGCGGACGCCGGCGGTGGAGGCGAGGCCGATGCCGGGGCCGATGGCGATGCCGATGCTGACGCTGGAGCGACGTCCAGAACCGAGCGCGAGGCGAGACCCCAGGCGCGGACGGGGCCCCCGGGCGAAGCCGACGTTGCGGTTCCGGCCGCCCCGTCGGGCCATGCGAGGCCCGCGACCGTCCCGGCGTCCCGCGTCGAGCTGTCCGCCCCGCGCGCCGCCCCGATCCTGCGCCGCACGGCGCGTGCCGCCCCGGCCTTCCCGGACGACTGGTTCCTGCGCCGCGGCCCGTTCGAGCACGGTCCGGTCCACGACGCTGCGTGGGCCGCGGAGCTCGACGTCGTCACTCGGTGGCTCGATGCGCAGCCGCTCCGCGGCCGGATCCTCGAGCCAGCGGCGGGCGTCGGGTTCTTCTCGCCGCTCCTCGCGGAACGCGGTGAGCTCCACGCCACGGACCTCGACGGCGCAGCGCTCGACATCGCGCGCAGCCGCCTCGTCGCCCACCGGCTGCGGGCCCACCTCCACATCGCGGACCCGTGGGCCCGTCCGGCGCCCGATGACCGGCCCTTCGACGTCGTCGTCGCGTCATTCCTGCTCGGCCGCGTGCGCGGCGCCGGGGTCGACCCGGCGGCGGCATCGCTTCGAGCCCGACTTCGCCACGGCGCCCGTCTGGCCGTCATCGACCTCCGACCGGACCCGGCCGGCGGCCCGCCTCCCGGGATCGCGTGGTCGTACTACGGCCTCGACGTCGTCGAGGCGGCGCTCGCCCGGGCCGGGTTCGCCGATGTGGAGGTCGCCGTCACCGGCCGGTTCTTCCTGACAGTCACGGCCACGGCCGGCTGAGACCCAGATTCGCGGTGGTATCCTCCCGCCCGATGTCACCCCTTGCGAACCGCACGATCGCGACCGTCGGCTCGGGCGTCATGGCCGAGGCGATGATCGTCGGGCTGCTCGCCGATCGGCTGGTGGACGCGGGCCAGATCGTCGCCAGCCACCCGCGCGCCGAGCGCCGGGACGCACTGGCTGCCACCCACGGGATTCGCACCGTCGCCTCGAACATCGAGGCGGCCGAGGGCGCCGACGTCATCATCCTCGCCGTCAAGCCGCAGATGCTCGCCAAGGTTGGCCGCGAGATCGGGCCGCACCTGCGCGCCGGACAGCTCGTGCTCTCGGTCCTGGCCGGACCCACCTCGGCCGCGCTCGTGGCGGCACTCGGCCACGACCAGGTCGTCCGGGCGATGCCGAACACGCCTGCCCGGATCGGCGCCGGCATGACGGTCTGGTACGCGACACCTGCCACGACCCCTGAGCAGCGCGCCCAGGCGAAGGCCCTGCTATCGGCGCTCGGCGCGGAGCTCGAGGTCGAGGACGAGAAGTGGGTCGCGATGGCGACCGCGGTCTCGGGCACCGGTCCGGCCTACGTGTTCCTCGTGATGGAGGCGCTGATCGATGCGGCCGTCCACCTGGGCTTCCCGCGCCACATCGCGCATGACCTGGTGATCGAGACGCTCGAGGGCTCGACCCGCTTCGCGAAGCAGTCCGGCGACCACCCCGCCGTCCTGCGCAACATGGTCACCTCGCCGGGCGGCACCTCCGCCGCCGCGCTCCACGAGCTGGAGTCCGGGCGCCTGCGCACCGTCCTCTCGGAGGCCGTCTGGGCCGCGTTCCGGCGGACGGTCGAGCTGGGCGACCAGCTGGAGGCGCAGCTGGGTGTCGAGGCGCCCGGGGGCAAGGCGGGGCACTGACCCGGGCCGTTCTCAGTCGAGCGCGCGGATCTGCGGCAGGGCCGCGATCGCGGCAAGGAGCGCGGCAGAGATGAGGCCGCCCACCAGGAACACCGTGCTCGGGCCGAAGGCGTCCGACGCAACGCCTGCCACGAGGTACCCGACCGGGATGAGCGCTCCGGAGCCAAGGTAGTCGAGGCTGTTGACCCGCCCGAGCAGGTCGTCCGGGACGTGGTCCTGGAGGGCATTGGTCCAGGCCAGTCCGACCACCCCCTCGCCGACCCCGATCACCACCGCGCACACCAGCAGCCCCGCAACCCCGAGTGGCAGGCCCATGGTTGCGGCCCCCAGCGCAACCGCGATCCACCACCCGTAGACGAGCCGCCATCGGCGCCGCAGGCGCGCGCGACTGCCCATCACGATCGCCGCCACCACCGCGCCGCCGGCCAGGGCTGATCCGAACAGGCCCAGGACGCCGACATCACCGCCGAGCGACCGCTTCACGAGCAGCGGCACGGACACGTCAAGCGGGCCAGCCAGGCTGATGTTGGTGATCCCCGCGGCCGCGATCGTCAGCCCGATCCATGGCGTCGCCACGACGGCCCGAAGGCCGTCGCGGACGTCGGCGATCAGCCTTCGTGCGCCGGCCGGCCCGGCGTGACCGTCCTGTGGGACCGGCTCGGCCAGGGGAGCGCTGGGAGCGGCTCGGCGCCGCGCGAGCCACAGCCACGCGAGGAGCGCGCCGGAAAACGCGAACGACAGCCCGTCTGCAGCGAATGCGAGGGCAGTGCCTCCGGCCGCCACGAGCACGGCCCCGACCGCCGGCCCGGCCACCCCGGCCAATCGGCTGGTCAGGGACGTGAGGGCGTTGGCGCTCGGGCGATCCTCCGGCGGGACGAGCTCGGGCAGGAGCGCCGCCCACGTCGGGATGAAGACCGCGTCAACGAGGCCGAAGAGGATGCCGAGGAGGATCAGCTGGAACAGGGCGACACCGCCTGTGGCAACCAGCACCGCGATGATGCCGACAACCACCGCTCGGATGGCGTCCGATGCCACCAGCAGCGGGATCTTCGGCCAGCGGTCGGCGATCGCCCCGCCGAAGAGCAGCAGTGCCAGGGTGGGCCCGAGCTGCGCGACCAGGACGAGCCCCATCGCCGTGGCCGACCCGGTCAGCTGCAGGACGAGCCAGGCGAGCGCCACCGCCTGGACGCCGTCGCCGAGGCGGGAGATCGTCCGAGCCAGGACCAGGACCGTGAAGTCGCGGCGATGGAGGGCCCGAAGGAGTTGCAACGGGCACCTCGACTGGGCGCGGCCTGCGGCGTCCCCATGGACACCCGTGCGAGGCGCATCCCCACGCTCGTATCGTCGCCCGCCTGCCGCACGCGGTCAAGGCTCACGGGCATCACCGCGGAGTCATGACTTGGCACGCATGTGTGCCAAGAGATGGGTCGGCGCGCGGGGCCCGCGACCGAATCGACGGTTTCGCGCGGGCGCCCGCCACGACACCCCCGGCATGGCACGCAGCCGTGCCACTGCTGGGCGAGGTGCGCTTCCGCAGGAGCGAGCAGCGATGACGGCTTACGCCTTCGCGACGAGCTGCGCCTCCAGGGCCGCCACCTTGTCAAGCAGCGCGTTGAGCGCCTCGTCCTGCGCGATGAGGTGCTTCTGGATCTGCCCGGCCTCGTGGAACGTGGCGTCGGCGTCCTTGAAGGTCATCTCCGCCCGGCGGTCACCGGCCTTCGAGAGGATGTTCTGCCCGACCATGATCACCGAGAGCATGACGAGCTGGATGAACGTCTGGCTGACCCACTGGATGATCGCGAGCATGCTCCCGTCGGCCAGCGCGGAGGGCAGCGCGACCAGTGCCAGCACCGCGAACGCGTAGGCGCACCACATCGTGCCCACGATGGTCGTGAGCATCAGGGCGATCCGGCCATTGAGCCCCACGTGCTCGTCGGCGGCCTTGGGTGGCGCCGCCTTGTGGTGCGAGGCGACGTGCGGGTGGGGTACGTGCTCGAAGTTGACTGCGGTCATCGTTTCCTCCCCGGCCCGTCCGCGGCCGGCTGGCGCTGGGACGTCACGGTCCGGAGGGACCGCTTGGCCCGGAATCTAGCCGTCATAGCGCCTGCCCGTGCGCACCGCGGCGCGCGATATGCTCGATCGGTTAGCCCGGAGCCCGGTTGGCGCCGTTTTCGCGCCAATCCCCATGGAGATGCGGCTCGCCCCGATGCCCGATCGATCCGCCGCCAACGACCTCGCCGAGCGCGCGATGCGCTCGACGCTCCTCACGCTCTCGCACCGCAAGTCGCTCGGCCGGCTGGCGACGCGCGTCCCGATCACCCGGCCCATGGTGCGCCGGTTCATCTCCGGCGAGACGCTCGACGAGGCGCTGCCCGCCATCCGCCGCCTGCACGACGCGGGCATGGGCACCAGCGTGGACGTCCTGGGCGAATCCGTGACGGCCGAGGCCGACGCCCGCGCCGCCGCGGACCGCTACCTCGGGCTGCTCGATGCGCTTGCCCAGAACGGCGTCGACCGCAATGTGTCACTCAAGCCGAGCCAGATGGGCCTCGCCATCGACCCAGAGCTCGCCCGCGAGAACGTCGGTCGCATCGTCGCCAAAGCCATCGCGGTGGGTGCGTTCGTCCGGATCGACATGGAGGATCACACCACCACCGACGCCACCCTCGAGCTGTGGCAGGCGGTCCGGCCCGTGGGGGCGCACGAGGCCGGGACCAGCGGCGCCGACGTGGGCGTCGTCATCCAGGCCGCGCTGCGTCGAAGCGACAGCGACGTGGAGGCCATGATTGCGGCCGGCGGCCGGGTCCGGCTGTGCAAGGGCGCCTACAAGGAGCCACACGCCGTCGCCTACGCGGAGAAGTCCGAGGTGGACGAGGCCTACGAGCGGCTCATGCTCCGCCTGATGCGCGCCGGCCGCTATCCGGCGCTCGCCACCCACGACGTCCGGCTGATCAAGCGCGCGATCGAGGTCGCCAAGGCCGAGGGGATCGCGCGCGACGCCTTCGAGTTCCAGATGCTCTACGGGATCCGCCGCGACCTCCAGGAGCAGCTGGTCGGCGCCGGGTGGCGCGTCCGCGTCTACGTGCCGTTCGGCGCGCAGTGGTACCCGTACTTCATGCGGCGCTTGGCGGAGCGGCCGGCGAACGTCACGTTCCTGCTGCGGAACATGCTGCGGGACCGCGGGGCGAGCTGATCCGGGCGGGCCCGTCCGCGGCCGGGGGGGTGCCGGGCGGGATCGAGACGCCTCGAGAATCGAAGAGCCGCCGGGAGGAGGTCGTCCGGCGGCCCGTTCGCGTGCGGTGGGCACTCACCGCGCCATGGTCAGCGACCCCTCTCCGGGGGGCTGATCACCAGCGGCGGCTCACCAGCGCTTCCCGGAGTTGATGATGAATGCGAAGGCCGCAGCCGTCCCGAGCAGCATCGTCGCCCGGTACGCGTACCACTTGATCATCTTCATACGTGAGCCCCTTGCGTCCTTCCCACCGCGGGATCGACACCCCTCGGTCCTGGATCGCGAACGTAGCCTGGGGAGGCAGGGTCGCGGAATAGGCCGTAGGTACTGGTACCCCCTGATCTGATGGGCTCAGGTGCGCGTCCGCACCGGACCTCGTGCGCCTGGCGCGGTTGACGCGGGCATGCGGTGGGGCACTATGGGCAGCATGAGTGACTCGGTTCGCAACGTCCTTCCGCCCCTGCCGCCGCGCGCCGACCTGCGCCGTCGCGTCCTCGCCGGCGAACCCACGGTCGGCGCCTGGGTGACGCTGGGCTCCCTCGCCTCGGCCGAGCTGGTGGCTCGGGCCGGCTTCGACTGGGTGGTCATCGACCTCGAGCACGGCATGGGCTCCGAGGCGGACGTCCACGGCCAGCTGCTCGCCGTGCAGGGGACGCCGACCTGCGCGCTGGTGCGCGTCGCCTCGTCGGAGCGACTGCGGATCGGGCGGGCGCTCGACCTCGGCGCCGATGGGCTGATGATCCCGCGCCTCGAGACAGCGGCCGAGGTTGACGAGGCGCTGCGCTGGATGCGCTATCCGCCGGCGGGGATCCGTGGCGTGGCGCTGCCCACCCGCGGCGGCGGGTATCTCGGCATCGGCCACGCGGATCTCGCGGCCACGATCAACGAGCGGATCCTCGGGGTGTTCCAGGTGGAGTCACCCGAGGCCGTCACGGTCGCGGACCACCTCGCCGCGATCGACGGCGTGGATGTGCTGTTCGTCGGCCCGGCCGACCTCTCGCACGCGATGGGGATGCCGGGCCGCTTTGCCGACCCCGCCTTCATCAACGCGCTCGACGCGGTGGTCGCCGCGTGTCGAGCGCACGGGAAGGCCGCAGGGATCCTGCTCGGGGACGCATCGCTCGTGCCGGACTATCGCGACCGCGGGTTCACGTTCCTCGGCGTCGGATCGGATTCGGGCTGGGTTGCGTCGGGCGCCACGGCGCAGGCCACCGCGGCGCGCGCCGCCCTCGCCTGGGGCGCGGCGGGTCCGCGCCCCATCTGACGCGCCTGCCCGTGGCCCTGGCACGTGCGCGTGCCGACGAGGGCCAGGTGGACCAGCGATCGGACGCGAAGCGCCAGTGCCCGCGCGATCCACGCCCGACGCCGCGGCGTCTGGCACACGCGCGATCCGGCGGGCGGGCGCCGGAAGGCTTCGGTTTCGGCCCCGCTACTCCTCGCCCAGACGCAGGATCGGCTGCGGCAGTTCTGCCGGCTCTCCCCGTCCGCCCGTCTGCGAGAGCACCACGCCAATGAGGATCAGCATGCCGCCCACCAGCTGGATGGGGCCGAGGCGCTCGCCCAGCAGGATCCCGGCGGCAACGATCGTCCAGAGCGGCTCGACCGTCGACAGCAGCGACGCCTGGGCCGCGCCAACGCGCTGGGCCCCGGCGTAGAACGCCTGGACGGCAATCCAGCCCGCGACCACGCCCACGCCCAGCACGCCCGGCCAGGCGGCAGGCGGGATCGTCGAGGGCAGTACCGGGTGTCCGAGCGCGAGGCAGATGACCCAGTACGCCACGCCGGTCGTGCTCAGCATCACGGCGCCCACGGCGGAGGCGTTCGAAGCCCCCTCCGCCTCGCTGCCCACGGCGTCGCTCGTCTCTCCGGAGTGCCGCGCGGCCATGATGATCCACACCGAGTACAGCAGCGGCGACACGATCACCAGGGCAAGCCCGCCGATGGGCGGCATCTCGGACGCGTTGATCCCGCCCACCGCCAGCACGACGCCGAGGACCGCGATCCCGAGCGCGGTCCACGCCCGCCGCCCCTCGAGCGGCCGCCCGAAGCGGAGCGCCAGCACGGCCACGATGGGCGGGTAGATGTACACGATCAGCGCGGCCAACGAGAGCGGCGTCGTCGTGATCCCCGCGAAGTAGGTGGCGGTGTTCGAGAGGTAATAGATGCCCAGGCCGATCGAGGCGAACAGCATCCGGCGGGGCATCGTGCGCAGCCCGCGCCGGCGCGAGGGGCTCACCAGCAGGACCAGCCAGGCCAGGCCGCCGGCCAGCAGGAACCGCCAGGCCATGAGCGTGAGCCAGTCGATCCCAGCGGCGTAGGCGGGTCGGGCGAACAGGCCGCCAGAGCCGAACGAGATCGCGCTGATGACGATGAGTCCGATGCCGACGAGCCGGGTGCGGTTCACCCGCCGAGGGTACCGGCTGGCTCGCCGGCCGGGAGGTCCGTGGCCGGGCAGCGGGACTCCCTCGGGCCCTGACCCAACCCGTCTGACACGCTGCCCCAGTCCGCCGTAAACCTGCCGCTCGGCCCCCATTCCCTGGGCCGCCCCGCCCCCCGCGGTCTCGGTCGCTGCAGCGGTAGACTTGACGCGTGGCAAACCTCAATGAGCGCGCCGTCCTGGCGCGCGTCCCCTCCCTCGCGTCTGAACCCCTGATGGTGGTCGGTCGCCGCCTTCCCGTCACGGTCTCGCCGGGCACGTCCATCGCGGACTGCCTGCGCGCGATCCAGCGGACCGGCACCGGCAATTCCGTGTTCGTGACCGATGACGGCGGACGCCTCCTCGGCGTCCTGACTGAGCGCGACATCTTCGGCCGGCTGGTCGGGCCGGACGTTGCCCCGGCGGTGGACCTTGACGCCAACGTCGAGACGTACATGACCACGAGCCCGCACATGCTCCGCCTCGAGCAGACAGTGCTGGACGCGCTGGAGATCATGCAGTCGGGCCGCTACCGGAACGTCCCGGTGGTGGACGACGACCAACGGCTGGTGGGCGTGGTGCGCCAGGTGGACATCCTCAAGTTCTTCGCGGAGTCCTTCCCCGAAGAGCTGCTCAACCTCCCTCCCCGACCGCATCAGCGCATGGAGCAGGCCGAAGGCGGATGACAACGACAGAGCAGGCCCCGGAGCACGATTCCCTCGAGCTCGACCGGGTCACCATCCGGTTCGCCGGCGACTCCGGCGACGGCATGCAGCTGACCGGCACGCAGTTCACGCGAACGGCGGCGGTGTTCGGCAACGACATCAGCACCTTCCCGGACTACCCGGCCGAGATCCGCGCCCCCGCGGGCTCGCTTCCGGGGGTGTCGGGCTTCCAGATCAGCTTCTCGGCGTCGGACATCCACACCCCGGGTGACGCGCCCGACGTGCTAGTCGCGATGAACCCCGCGGCGCTCAAGACCAACGTGGTGGACCTCCCGCCCGGCGGCGCCCTCATCGTCAACAGCGACGCGTTCACGCCCTCGAACCTCTCGAAGGCCGCCTACGCGTCGAACCCGCTGACCGACGGCACGCTCAAGCAGTACAAGCTCTTCCAGGTCCCCATCGGCACCCTCAATGCTCGGGCGCTCGAAGGTCTGGACATGACGAGCAAGCAGGTCGACCTGACGAAGAACTTCTTCGCCCTGGGCCTGATGTTCTGGCTCTACGAGCGGTCCATGGAGCCCACGCTCAAGTGGATCGATCAGAAGTTCGGCGCTCGCCCGATCCTCGCCGAGGCCAATCGCCGTGCGCTCCGGGCCGGCTTCAGCTTTGGCGACACCACCGAGATGTTCCACGAGACCTACCGGGTCCCCAAGGCGAAGCTGCCGCCCGGCACGTACCGGAACATCACCGGCAACGAGGCGACGGCGCTGGGCTTCCTGGCTGCGGCGCACGCGGCGAAGCGCCCGCTGTTCTACGGCTCGTACCCCATCACGCCGGCCTCGGACATCCTCCACCAGCTCTCCGGGTACAAGAGCTTCGGGGTCAAGACCTTCCAGGCCGAGGACGAGATCGCGGCCATCGGCGCCACCATCGGCGCGGCGTACGGCGGGTCGCTCGCCCTGACCGGCACCTCCGGTCCCGGTGTCGCCCTCAAGACCGAGGCCATGGGCCTCGCGGTCATGACCGAGCTGCCGCTCGTCATCGTCAACGTCCAGCGGGCCGGCCCCTCGACGGGCCTCCCGACCAAGGTGGAGCAGGCGGACCTGTTCCAGGCCATCTTCGGGCGCAACGGCGAAGCGCCGATGCCCGTCGTCGCGCCGGCCACGCCCGCCGAGTGCTTCACGTTCGCGGTCGAGGCCTCGCGCCTGGCGCTCAAGTACATGACGCCCGTCATGTACCTGTCCGACGCGTTCGTGGGCAACGGCGCCGAGCCGTGGCGCGTGCCGTCGGTGGACGAGCTCCCCGACATCTCGGTCCCCAATGCGGTCAAGGGCGAGGGCACGTTCCTCCCCTACGGTCGCGACCCCGAGACGCTCTCCCGCCCGTGGGCCATCCCCGGCACCCCGGGCCTCGAGCACCGCATCGGCGGCCTCGAGAAGCTCCATGGCCTGGGCACCGTCTCCTACGACGCCGACAACCACCACCGGATGACCGTGCTGCGCCGCGACAAGGTGGCCGGCATCGCCCGCGACATCCCGGACCTCGAGGTCCTCGGCCCCGCGCAGGGCGAGCTGCTCATCCTGGGCTGGGGCTCCACGTACGGCGCCATTCGCAGCGCCGTGGAGCGCCTCCAGGCCGAGGGCAAGTCTGTGGCGCATGCGCACCTGCGCTATCTCTTCCCGTTCCCGAAGAACACCGGGGACGTCCTGCGCAACTACAAGACCGTGCTGGTGCCGGAGCTCAACCTCGGCCAGCTGTGGTTCGTGATCCGGGGCACCTACCTCGTGGACGCCGTCTCGTACGGCAAGGTGCGCGGCAAGCCGTTCCGGATCTCGGAGATCGTTGACGAGGCCAACCGCATCCTCGGCGAGCGGAGCTGAACCATGACCGACATGCTGACCCCCGCCGAGCCCGTCAAGCTCACGCGCAAGGACTTCGTCTCGGAACAGGAGGTCCGGTGGTGCCCCGGCTGCGGGGACTACTCGATCCTCGCCCAGACCCAGAAGGTGATGCCCGACTTCGGCGTGCCGAAGGAGAACATCGTCTTCATCTCCGGCATCGGGTGCTCCGGACGGCTGCCGTACTACATGAACACGTACGGCTTCCACTCGATCCACGGCCGCGCGCCCACACTCGCGACCGGCCTCAAGACCGCACGGCCCGACCTCATGGTCTGGGTGATCACGGGCGACGGCGACGCGCTGTCCATCGGTGGCAACCACTTCCTGCACTCGATGCGCCGGAACGTCGACTTCACGATGATCATGCACAACAACCGGATCTACGGCCTGACCAAGGGCCAGACCTCGCCCACCTCCGAGTTCGGCAAGCGGACCAAGTCCACGCCGATGGGCTCGGTGGACCGGCCGGTCATGCCGCTGACCCTGGCGCTCGCCTCCGAGGCCACGTTCGTCGCCCGGACCGTCGACACCCACACCGAGCACATGCAGCACACCCTCGAGGCGGCGGGGCGCCACCGCGGCGCGTCGTACATCGAGGTGCTCCAGAACTGCAACATCTTCAACGACGGCGCGTGGCGCGAGTTCACCGAGCGCGACGTCCGCGATGACCGGATGCTCTTCCTCGAGCACGGCAAGCCGCTCATCTTCGGCAAGGACCGCGACAAGGGGATCCGCCTCAACGGGCTGCACCCCGAGGTGGTCACGATCGGCGAGGACGGCGTCACCGAGGCCGACCTGCTGGTCCACGACCAGCACGCCGAGGACCCCTACCTCGCGCTGATGCTGTCGCGCATGTTCTGGCCGGAGTACCCAGTCCCGGTGGGCATCCTGCGCCAAGTGGACCGGCCAACCCATTCGGACCTCGTTGACGAGCAGATCGCCCAGGCGATCGCGAAGTCGGGACCCGGCGACCTCGCCAAGGCGCTGCTCGCCGGCGAGACATGGACGGTGGAGTGACCTGATGCTGTGCCCCGTCTGCCGCTTCGACAACTTCGAGGGTGAGGACAGCTGCTCCAACTGCGGAGCGGACCTCGCCACTTCGGACACGCCGCAACCGGCACAGGAATTCCACGACACGATCCTGGGCGACCACCTCGACCGCCTGGGGATCGGCTCGCCCCAGACGGTTGACCCCCAGATGCCCGTTGCGGAGGCGATCCGCAAGATGCACGAGGCCGACACGGACTGCCTGCTGGTGACCGAGGGCGGCAAGCTCATCGGCATCTTCACGGACCGAGACGCGGTGGTGAAGGTGGCCGGCAAGCGCCAGGACGCCTTCGACGTGCGCGACTTCATGACGCCGGATCCCGTGGTCCTCCGCCACGACGACACGATCGCGGTCGCGATCCACAAGATGGCGATCGGCGAGTTCCGCCACATCCCCATCGTGGAGGACGGGCGGCCGATCGGGGTGGTTGCCGCGGCCGACGTGTTCCGGCACCTGGTCGAATCGCTCGGGTGACGGTCCGCCCGGTTGCGACCGGGCCCAGGGTCGCGGTCCTCGCGGACGACCTGATCTGGGCGACGCGCATCTCCGAGATCGTCCGACGGGCGGGCGGCGAGCCCGTGCGCCTCGCATCGGCGGCGCTCCTCCGCGCCGCGCTGGGCACGCTGGATGGGTGCGTGGTGGACCTCACCGCGCGCTCCTACGATGGGCTCCTCGCGATCAACATCGCTGCGATGGCGCACGTGCCCACCGTGGCGGTCGGCCAGCACGATGCGGCCGAGGAGCGGCGGGCAGCACGCGAGGCGGGCGCCGTGCACGTGTACGCCTACCGCGCGCTGTTCGAGCACGGGGACCGGGACCTCGGCGGATGGGTGGCCCGGCTGCTCGACGGTCAGGTGGCGCCATGACGGGTCGGTCGATCCCTGCAATTCCGGCTGCGCGGTTCGCCCAGCGGCTCGCGTTGGTGCAGGCTGCTGCGGCGGAGGCCGGTCTCGACGCGCTGCTCGTTGGCGTTGGTGCGGACCTCCGGTATCTGGCCGGGTACGCGGCGATGCCGCTCGAGCGGCTGACGCTGCTCGTGGTGCCGACGGCGCCAGGATCGAACATCACGCTGATCTGCCCTCGGCTGGAGGCCACGCCGGCGCGGTCCTGCCCGGCTGCGAGCACCGGGGCCGTGGCGGTTGCGACCTGGGAGGAGACCGAGGACCCGATGGCGCTCGTCGCATCGGTCCTCGCGATCGCTTCCGGTCGAGCGGCGGCGACGCTCGCGGCCATTGCCGTCTCGGACGGGATGCGCGCGGGGTTCGTGCTTGGGCTCCAGCGGGTTCTTCCGGGCGCGCAGTTCTCGCTCGCGTCTGCCGTGCTGCGCGGCCTGCGGATGCGCAAGGACGCCGACGAGGTGGCGCTGCTGCGCGAGGCCGCCCACGCGGCAGACCGCGTGGTCGCGTCGATTGCCGCCGGGCGCCTCATCGGCCGGACCGAGGCCGACGTGGCGCGCGAGGTGCGCGATCGCCTGGTCGCCGAGGGCCACGAGCACGCCGAGTTCTGGATCGTCGCGTCCGGGCCGAACAGCGCGTCGCCGCACCACGACGCCGGTGATCGCGTCATCGCCGCCGGCGAGCCCGTGGTGATCGACATCGGGGGCCAGCTGGGCGGGTACGGGTCGGACATCACGCGGACGATCTGGGTTGACGGCGGCGACCCGGCGTCCGGGCCCCACCCGGACTTCGTTCGGCTCTACTCAGTCCTCCGCGACGCCCAGGCCGCCGCCACCGCAGCCGTCCGGCCGGGCATCGCTGCCGAGGCCGTGGACGCGGTCGCGCGCGGCGCCATCGAGGCGGCCGGCTTCGGCCCGAACTTCATCCATCGGACCGGGCACGGCATCGGGCTTGAGGGGCACGAGGACCCGTACATCGTGGCGGGGAACGGGGAGCCGCTCGACGTGACAATGGCGTTCAGCGTGGAGCCCGGGATCTACCTCGAGGGACGGTTCGGGGCGCGAATCGAGGACATCGTGGTCTGCGGGGAGGGCGGGCCCATCGTGCTCAACGAGATGACCCGCGAGCTGCTGGTGGTCCGCGGGTAGACGCCCCCTGCTAGTCGCGCGCGACCGCGATCGTCGCCAGCGCGATCGCCGTCGCCTTGTCCTGCGCCCCGACGGTGAATCCGCCGTGCGGCCCGGTGACCCAGACCTCGTACATGCCAGGGGCGGCCATCACGACCGAGGCCTCCGTGCCGACGCCGCTGACGGGCTCAGGCGACGCGGTCAGCAGGACCTGCTGGCGATGGGTGGCCTCGGAGTCGTCGAGCAGCGAGACGACGGCACCGACGATCGACGGGTTGCTGCCGAACTTCACGAGGTATTGGCACACGACCGCGTTGCCGGCGGCGTCCTTCTGCGTGTCGGTGCTGTCGAACGCGGCGTGGCCCTGCGGGTACGTGGCGGCCTCGATGTCGGCCTTGGTGAGCGCGGAGCAGACGTCGCCCCCGAACTGGATGCCCGATGTGCCCGCGGAGACAGGGGCGGACGCGGCGACCCCTGATGCGGGCGCGGAGGACGTTCCGCCACCGCACGCGGCCAGCAGGAGGGCCGCGGCGACCGCGACGAGGGACAGGGGACGCCGCATGGTAGACCTCGGGAAGGGATCGCAGAGCGTCGCTGCGCCGGCGTGACGACCGGAGGATGACATCTTCGGTCCGGGTCCCGGAAGGGCAACCCACGCGATGATACTGCCCCGACTGGCGCGACCGAATCCGGGTGACTGGGCTGACACTCGAGCCGTCGGCTGGGCGCGGCGCAACCCGTCGGGCGGGCTGCGGTCGAACCTGAGGGCCGGCGGGCGCGGGGCCGCGGACGTCCGGTCATCAGCGAGACGACCCGCGAACTCCTGGTGGTCGGCGGGCAAGGGCTGCCCGCCCGTCCCGCATTGGGCGACGAGACCCGATGACCGGACCCGAGGGGTATCATCCGGCCACCGGTCGAGCAACCATGACCGCCCGATACGAGCCCACGATGACGACCCTTCCCGCGCGGGCGCCCCACCCGCGGAACGAGCGCCGATGAGCAGGCGCAGCCGGCATGGCCGGCGACCGCAGACGAGCACGACTTCGCAGGAACCCGAGTCGGACCTCGACGCTGATCGCCGGCTTGCTGCCACGGTCACCGTCCATGCCACGGACGAGCCCGTCGTGGACGCCGGCGTCCCTCCTGTCGCGAGCCCCCCGGCCGTGACCTCGCCTGCCGCCATGGCGCCTTCCGCACCCTTGGCGTCGGCCGCGTCGAGTGCTCGTGTCGTCTCCGCGATCCCCCCCGATGCCGGGGCCGCGACGCCCACGGACGGCGAGGCGCTTCACACCACCTGCACCCAGGCCCAGCTCCGCCGGTTCATCAAGAGCCGACCGTGGATCCCGATGCACGAGCTGCGTCGCCGGTTCGGCATCTACGGCGGCGACGATGACGTGACCGCCGTCCGCGTCGGCAGCGGGACGATCTTCGTCGGATTGCCCGCGCCCGAGGGCAGGATGCTCGGCGAGCTGCTGAGCAGCGGCGACGTGGGCTACGAGCTCTCGCTCGACCCCGGCGCGCCGATCGTTGTCGGCGTCTACCCGATGCGCCCGGTACCCCGCGGCTGACGCTGCCCGGCGTTTCGCGCCCGCGGCTGACCCAGCGCTCCGCCCGGCGTCCCCCGACCAGCTTCGCAGCCGGCTCCAGCCCCACATCTCTCGCCCCGCCAGGCGCTTCGCTCCTATCGCCTCCGGGGGGCGGCTATTCAACGGGCGGCGCCGGCCTCGTGCTCGGCAACCGGGGCGGGACCGCTCGCATCGCCCCGAGGAGGCGATAGGAGCGAAGACTGGGCGACAAGCGCCTCCCGGAGGCGATAGGAGCGAAGACCGGCCGGCGGGGACGGGCGGGAGCCGCGGGGACGGGCGCGGGCGCAGGGCGGGAGCGTGACGCCTCAGCGCTCGACCCGCACGCCCTCGAGCGCGAGCAGCGCCGCCTTGAGGTCGAGCGCCGCCTCGACGCCGCCCCAGGCCGCGGCGCCGTAGCCGCCCAGCGAACCGTCGGCGGCGATCACGCGATGGCAAGGGATGATCAGCCCGACTGGATTGCGGCTCACCGCCCCGCCGGTTGCCTGGGCCGCGCCGGGGCGGCCGGCTCGGCGTGCCACCTCGCCGTAGCTGGCGGTGGCGCCGCGCGGGATCGATCGCACGACGCCCAGGATCAGCTGGTCCCAGGCGGGCCGGTCGCCAAGGTCCACGGGGAGCGCCTCGAGGTCGACAGCCTCGCCGGCGAGCAGCCCCGAGACGGACGAAGCAGCCGCCCGCGCGTGGTCCGAGGCGGCAGGCCCCGCATCCCCGCGCGACACGTTGAGCCCACGCCGTTCCAGATCCGCGGCGAAACCCTCGGCGGTGGAGAGCAGCGCCACCGCTGCCACGCCCCGAGCGGTCGCCGCAACCCGCACGGGCCCGAAGGCGGACGGCACCTCGGTCGCCACACACCATGCATAGAACATATTCACGACTGGAAGTGTTGCATCGATGACCGAGTGCTGGCATGATGCCCGAGCCATGTCGCACTCCATCTTCGCTTTCGAGGCCAAGCGCAAGCCTTGGCGGTCCAGTCGAGTGACTCGGACCCCGAGGCTCTGAGGGCGCGCGAGCGACGAACCCAGAAGCCTCCGGGACCGGAGGCGACGAAGGGGCCGCGGACACCACGATCGGTGCCGCGGCCTTTGTGATTCTTCGGACCTCCGGCACCGCGGGCCATCCCAGCGGAAAGGACCCGTCCGAACATGCACCTCCTCCTCTACGGACCCGGTCGCCTCGGCGGCGCGATCACTGCCGCGGCGACCGCACAGGGCTGGCGCGTGACAACGATGAGCCGCCCGACGGGCGACGGCACCCGCCCGGCCGCCCCGACCGCAGATGTGGTCGTGGACGCCTCGCTGGGCGCGGCGCTCGCCGCCAATGTCGCGCATGCGCTCGCCGGGGGCAATCGCGCGTTCATCCTCGCCGCCACCGGCTGGGAGGCGGACATGCCCCGCGTCCGGGCGATGCTTGCCGAGCACGACGCCAGCGCCGTCGTCGCCACCAACCTCTCTCTCGGCGCCGCGCTGTTCCTGCGCCTCGCCGAGCGCGCCGCGGCCTGGTACGCGCGGGCCGGCGCCTTCGAGCCCTCGATCGTCGAGTGGCACCGCCGGGGCAAGGCGGACCGCCCGTCGGGTACCGCGCGCGCCATCGCCCGCCGCATCGTGGCGGTGGACCCGCGCTGGGCCGGCCCCGACGAGACGGACGACCGCAACGAGACCCGGCCCGCGCTCGAGGTCGCCGGCATTCGCGCCGGCGCCGCCCCAGGCTCGCACCTCGTGACCTTCGACGGCCCCGGCGAGTCCGTCGAGCTCCGGCTCACCGCGAGGGATCGCACGGCCTACGCCGACGGCGCCCTCGCGGCCGCCCGCTGGCTGACAGCGAGAACCCGAGCCCCCGGCATGCACCCGTTCGACGCCGTCGTGGACGACCTCCTCGAGGCGCCGCTGGCCGTCCCGGCCTGACCCGAGGGCCGACCCCTGCGTACCCACCCAGCCGAACGAACCCCCAAGGAGATCCCCATGGCCCGCGTCACCCGCTCCGCTCACCAGACCACCCCCAGCCTCCGCGGCGCGTTCACGGCGCTCGTGACCCCGTTCACCCCCAACGGCGAGCTCGACGAGACCGCCTACCGCCGGCTCGTCGCCTGGCAGGTCATGGCCGGCATTGACGGCCTCGTCCCGATGGGCACCACCGGCGAGTCGCCCACCATGTCCGCGGCCGAGCGCGACCGCTGCATCCAGATCGCCGTCGAGACGGTCAACGAGCGACCGTTGCGGACCCGCATCCCGGTCATCGCGGGCACCGGCTCCAACGACACCCGAAGCTCCATCGAGGCCACCCGCCGCGCCGCGGCACTGGGCGCCGACGCCGCGCTGATCGTCACGCCCTACTACAACAAACCCGACCAGCGGATGCTCGAGGCGCACTTCCGGGCGATCGCCGACGAGGGCGGCCTGCCGATCGTGGTCTACAACGTGCCCGGCCGGACCGGCGCCAACGTCGAGGCCGACACGTTCCTGCGCCTCGCCGAGCACCCGCGCGTCGTGGGCGTGAAGGAGGCGAGCGCCAACATCGAGCAGATCGCGGTGATCTGCCGCGACCGGCCGCGCGACGTGGCGGTGCTGTCAGGCGATGACGCGGCGACGCTCGCGGTCCTCGCGATGGGCGGCGACGGCGTGGTCTCCGTGGCCTCGAACGAGATCCCGGGCGAGATGAGCGCCCTGGTCCACGCCTGGCACGCCGGCGACTGGGCGGAGGCTCGGCGCCTGCACGACCACTGGCTGCCCCTGATGCGCGCGAACTTCCAGGGCGGCCCGAACCCGGTGCCGGCGAAGGCCGCCATGTTCGCGATGCGCCTGCTCGACTGCGACGCCACCCGCCAGCCGCTCCTCCCGCTGGCCGACGCGCCCCGCGAGCGCCTCGTCGCCCTGCTCCGCTCACTGGGGCTGCTGGACGGCGGTGGCCGCATGACCGACACGGACGGGGCGACGCCGATGCGGACGACGCCGACTCCGACCATGACGACGGCCAACCCGACGGTGATCGAAGCCGAGCAGACTGCCGATGCGGCGACGACCGACGAGGTGGCTGCGTGACCGCCGCCGTCGAGCCGGGTGTCGATCCCGCGCCATCGCAGCTCGCCCCGATCCTCACCGACCTCGACGCTGGCCGGCGCCGCGCCGCCGTCCCGGACGCCGCAGCCCCCGGCGGCTGGCGTGCCGACCCCGAGGTCAAGGCTGCGATCCTCGCCTGCTTCCGCGACCGGACGCTCGCGTCCTGGGACCTCGGTGGCGCGCTCCAGTTCGCCGACCGCGTGGGCCTGCCGGTCAAGGCCCTGCTCGACGGGCCCGAGGCGCGCGCCGCCGCCGGAGCGGGCCGAGCGTGGCGCATCGTCCCCGGCGGCTCGTCGGTTCGCGCCGGCGTCTACCTCGGCCCGGGCGTCGTCATCATGCCGCCCTCGTTCGTCAACGTCGGTGCGTGGATCGGCGAGGACACGATGGTCGACAGCCACGTGCTCGTCGGCTCCTGCGCCCAGATTGGCGCGCGCGTCCACCTCTCGGCAGGCGTCAGCATCGGCGGCGTGCTCGAGCCCGCGGGCGCCCGGCCGGTCATCGTGGAGGACGGCGCGTTCATTGCGGCCGGCTGCTCGCTCCTCGAGGGCGTGCTCGTCGGTGCCGGCGCGGTCATCGGGGCGGGCACGATCCTCACCGGGACGTCGCGGGTCTACGATCTGGTCCGCGGCCGGGTGCTCACGGGCACGCCGGACGCGCCGCTCGCGATCCCGCCCGGCGCCGTGGTGGTGCCCGGGACGCGGTCGCTGGGCGGGGCCTTCGCGGCCGAGCACGGGCTCTCCGTGGCGGTCGCGCTGCTGATCAAGGACCGCGACGCCGGGACCGACGCCCGGGTCGCCCTGGAGGACGCGCTTCGATGAGCCTGGTCCGCGAGCCGGGATCGCCGCCCGCCGCACCCGACATCCGAGCGCGCTCCGAGCGGAACGAGGTCCTGCGCGGCGGCCGCCTGGCTGGGCTCTCTCCCGAAGACCTGGCGGAGCAGTTCGGCACCCCGGCGTTCGTGTACGACCTCGACGTCGTCGGCCGTCAGGTCGAGGCGCTTCGCTCCGCGCTGCCGGCCCGCTTCGACCTGGCGTACGCGGTCAAGGCCAACCCGAACCTCGCGGTGATCCGACACCTCGCCGGCATGGGCCTCGGCGCCGACGTGGCGTCGGGTGGCGAGCTGCGGCACGTCATCCGCGCCGGCTTCGACCCGGCTCACGTCGTGATGACCGGCCCGGGCAAGCGCGACGAGGAGCTGGCCGCGGCGGTCGAGGCGGGCCTCCGCGTGGTCACCGTGGAGTCGGTGGGCGAGCTGCGGCGCCTGGCACGGATTGCCGCAGGCCTCGGGCGCCGCCAGCCGATCTTGCTCCGAGCCGCCGTGACCGGGGCCGCGCGGATGGAGCGCGTCCGACTCGTGGGCGACGACGGCGCCGGCAAGTTCGGGATGGACATGGCCGACCTTCGGATCGCCGCTGCAGAGGCGGTCGCGTCGCCGTGGCTTGAACCCTTGGGCCTCCACGCCTTCGGCGCGTCCAACGTGACCGATGCGGCGGCGCTGGCCGCCCACGTCGAGGCGGCCGTGGACACCGCGCGGGGGCTGGCTGCGGAGGCCGGGTTCGCGCTCCGCCTGGTCGATGCCGGGGGCGGGCTGGGCATCGCCTACGAGGCGAATGAGGCCGACCTCGACCTGGCCGCGCTCGGCCATCGGCTGGCGGCGCTCTCGACGCGGATGGCCGACGGCGAGGGGACGCGCGAGACCCGGCTCCTGCTCGAGCCCGGGCGGTTTCTCGTCGGCGCGTCGGGGGCCTACCTGACCCGCGTGCTCGAGCGCAAGCAGGTTGGGCGCCAGCATGTGGTCATCGTGGACGGCGGGATCCACCACGTCCTGCGGCCGGCGCTGGTGGGCCAGGAGCACCGCGTGCGGATTGTGAGCGGCGCCGCCTCGGGCACGGGGGCAACGCCGGCGAACCTCCCGGTCACCGTGGCGGGGCCGCTGTGCTCGGGACTCGACGTGTTCGCGCAGTCGGCCGTCATGCCGCTGCCCGGGCCGGGCGACCTCATCGCGGTGCTCGACGTCGGCGCGTACGGCGCGACGGAGTCGATGCCGCTCTTCCTCTCGCACCCGATGCCGCCCGAGATCGCGGTGCGCGGCGGGGTGGCCTGGGTGGCGCGGCCGCGGGTCGACCCCGACACCTGGCTCGGCTGGCAGACGGCCGAGCCAGGCACCGAGCGGCCGGGCGCGTGACAGACCAGATCCTCCTCGTCGAGCCAACCCTCGCCTCGCTCGTCGAGCGCGCGCGTGCGCTGGTCACGCCCGGCGAGCGCCGCATCCTCGGGATCGCTGGGCCGCCCGGCGCCGGCAAGTCGACACTCGCGGAGGCCGCCTGCGCGGCGCTCGGCGGGTCAACCGCGGCCCTCGTGCCGATGGACGGCTACCACCTCCCGAACGAGGAGCTCGACCGGATCGGGCTGCGCGACCGGAAGGGCGCCCCGGAGACGTTCGACGCGCCGGGCTACGTCGCGATGCTCCGCCGGGTGCGCGCATCGTTGGGTGAACCGGTTCGCGTTCCGTCCTTCGACCGTGACGCCGAGGCGGTGGTGCGAGACGCGATCGAGGTGCCCGCAGGCGTCCCGCTGGTCGTGGCCGAGGGGAACTACCTGCTGCTCGACGGGGCGCCGTGGTCCGGGATCCGCCAACTCCTCGACGAGGCCTGGTACCTGCGTGCCGACGAGAACCGGGTGCCGCGGCTGATCGCCCGCCACGTCGCGTTCGGGAAGTCGCCCGAGGCCGCGCGCGACTGGGTGCTGCGCAGCGACGAGGCGAACGCCGCCCGGATCGCGCTGTCGGAGGCCCATGCCGACGTCATCATCGAGGGGCTTCCTCGGCTCTAGGCGGAACCCCGGGGACCCTCGGCCCGTCGGGGGCCCGGCAGCACAGCGTCGCCGGACTGCAGGGGGTCGCATTCCATGCACCATCGCCTCGCCTTCGCGGTCGTCATGGCCGTCGCCATCGTCACAGGGTGCGGGGGATCGGCCGGCTCGCCTGGCATCACCCTCGCGCCGTCGGCATCGCCGTACGCCTCGACGTCCGTCGGGCTGTACCGCCTGGACCTCCAGCTGACGAAGCTCGCCTGGAAGGTCGGCGAGCCCATGACGGGAACCGCCACCCTCTCGTACGCAGGTGCCGGCCACGTCAATCTCGACGGGTCCGGGACCGGGCTCATCTCGTTCAACTATGTCGAGGTGGGCGGCACACGGGCGCTCTACGGCGCTTCGACCGCCGATTGCGGGCCGCACGACATCGGCCCCGCGAGCCCGATCACCACGCCGCTGACGAAGAGCTTCGGGTACCAGCCCGACGATGCCAATGACGCGTGGATCAAGGCCATCCTCGATGGGGAGGGCGTCCAGCTCCCAGCCGGGACGTGGGGCATCACGGCGAGGGCGGAGTTTGTGGAGGGGACCAACTGCTCGGGCGCGCGCTACGCCATGGAGACGACGGTTCGGGTCACGGTCGGGGGCTGACGCCTCGGCCGCCGCGCGGGTCCATGCGTGGATCGGCGAAGCCACCTGGCCGGTTGTGCGGCGCATTCTTGACGGCCTCTTGACGAACCGTCGGTAGGGGTCGGGGTATACTCCCCAGCAGTATGACGACACCTCCGCCCGCCCCCACCGTCCAGTCTGTTGAGATCGTCCTCCCGATCGAGGGCATGACCTGCGCGTCGTGCGTCAACCGCATCGAGCGCTTCCTCAAGAAGACGCCGGGCGTGGAGATGGCTGCGGTCAACCTCGCCACCGAGAAGGCGACCGTGATGGTGGACCTGGGCGTCGCCGGGCGCGACGAGCTGGTCAAGGCCGTCGAGGCCGCCGGCTATGAGGTCAAGCCCGAGGCTCCGGCCGCTGCCCAGGCGACGACCGCGGCGCTCGATGTCGAGATGACCGCGGAGGACGCCGACCGCGATCGGGCCCTGCGCGAGACGCTGCGCATGTCGGCCGTGTCGATCGCGACGTCGGTCGTGTTCATGGCGCTGATGTTCTGGCCGCAGACCGTCGTCTCGATGACCGACATCAACAAGGCGATCCTCCTGCCGGCCACGTTCATCGTGGCCTGGGCAGGGAGCCGCTTCTACCGCGCGGCCTGGCGCGCTGGGCGTCACGGCGGGGCGACGATGGACACGCTGGTCGCTGTCGGCACCGCGGTCGCGTGGGCCTACTCCGCGTTCGTGGCGCTGTGGCCCGACGTGGTCATGCGCGCGGGCATCATGCCCGAGACGTACTTCGACTCGGCGACGATCATCCTCGGGCTCATCCTGCTCGGGAAGTATCTCGAGGGCCGCGCGAAGGGACGCACCACCGGCGCCATCCGGCGCCTCGTCGGTCTCCAGGCCACGACTGCCCGCCGCATCCGCAATGGCGTGGAGGAGGACGTCGACCTCGCCGTCATCGTCCCGGGCGACCTGCTCCGCGTCCGCCCGGGCGACAAGGTGCCGGTTGACGGTGTCGTGGCCGAGGGCGACTCGGCGGTGGACGAGTCGATGCTCACCGGCGAGCCGATCCCGGTCACCAAGCACCCGGGCGACGAGGTCATCGGCGCGACGATCAACACGACTGGCTCGTTCGTGATGCGCGCCACGCGCGTCGGGCGCGACACGGCGCTCGCCCGCATCGTGGACCTGGTCCAGCGGGCGCAGGGCAGCAAGGCGCCGATCCAGCGCATGGCGGACCAGATCAGCGCGGTCTTCGTCCCGGCGGTGCTGGCCGTCGCTGCCGCCACGTTCGCCATCTGGTTCATCGCCGGCCCTGAGCCGCGGTTCACGCTCGCGCTGACCGCGTTCATCGGCGTCGTGATCATCGCCTGCCCGTGCGCGATGGGCCTCGCGACGCCCACCGCGATCATGGTGGGCACGGGCAAGGGCGCCGAGGCCGGGATCCTCGTCCGGGGCGGCGAGGCGCTCGAGGCCGCGGGCCGGATCGACACCGTCGTGATGGACAAGACGGGCACGCTCACGCTGGGCAAGCCGGCTGTCACCGCCATCGTGGCGGCAGCAGGCTTCGACGAGGCGCGCGTGCTGGACGTCGCCGCGTCGCTCGAGCAGGGCTCCGAACACCCGCTGGGCGAGGCGATCGTGCGGCGCGCCCGCGAGCAGGAGCTGGGGTTCGCCAAGGCGGGCTCGTTCCAGGCGATCGTCGGGCGCGGCGTGACGGGGGTGCTCGACGGGGCGGAGGTGCTCGTGGGGAGCCGACGGCTCTTCTTCGATCGCGGCCTCGCCACGATCGCGCTCGAGAGCGCCGCCGTTGACGCCCAGGCCAACGGCGCCACCGTCGTGTTCGTCGCCGTCGACGGCGTGCTGGCGGGCCTCATCGCGATCGCAGACCCGGTCAAGGCCGAGTCGGCCGAGGCGGTGCGCGGGCTGCGTGCGTCCGGTCTCGACGTCTGGCTGCTCACCGGCGACGCGCGGGTCACGGCCGAGGCGGTGGCGCGCCAGGTGGGGATCCCCGCTGATCGCGTGATCTCCGAGGTGCTGCCGGCCGACAAGGACGCGGTCATCGCGCAGCTCCAGGGCGAGGGCCACCGGGTCGCCATGGTGGGCGACGGGATCAACGACGCCCCGGCGCTGGCGCGCGCGGATCTCGGCGTGGCCATCGGGACGGGCGCTGACGTCGCCATCGAGGCGTCCGACGTGACGCTGGTGGGCGGCGACCCGCGGCTGGTGGGCTCGGCGATCGCGCTCTCGCGCTGGACGCTGCGGATCATCCGCCAGAACCTGTTCTGGGCGTTCGCCTACAACGTGCTGCTGATCCCGATTGCGATGGGCGCCCTGTACCCGGCGTTCGGCGTGACGCTCAACCCGGCGCTCGCGGCGGGCGCCATGGCGCTCTCGTCGGTGAGCGTGGTGACGAACTCGCTGCGGCTGCGGGGGGTCGACGTGCGGCCCGGGCGGGTGTCGGTCCTCCGGCCCGGCCTGCTCGGCCTCGTCCGTGACGGCGCGTACCTGCTGGTCATCGGCGTTCTCGGTCTGGCGCTCGCCGGCGGCGTGCTGGCGGCGGACCAGGCGGTCGATGCCGCGCTGCCCACCGTGCAGGTTGCCGGTCCGGCTGCCGCAGACGCGCCTGCCACGATCACGCTGCGTGCAGGGCAGATGACGGTGCTCGAGATGGTGAACACCGGTACCGGTGTGCGCGAGTGGATGGCGCAGGGGCTGGCGAACGTGGAGCTGCTCGCGCGGCCCGGGCAGACCTCGCGGATCCGCGTCTCGATCGCGCAGCCCGGCACGTACATGACGATGCTGGGCGCGCCCGACGGGTCCGACGCTGTGCAGGGCACCTTGGTCGTCACCCCGTAGGGCGCCTTCGGTCCCAGCCCGAGACACCCCGGAGCGCGCCTCCAGCCTCGTCCTGGCCCGCCCATGTGCGCCTCCAGGGAACCGAGCAGGCCTCGTCGGCGTCGGGCACAAGCCCGACGAGCACTGCTTGGTCGGGCGGAGGAGGCGTGATGGCCGGGTCCGACGGTGTCGGGTCCGGCCACGCGCATTCCGGCGGGCCGCCCGGGTGGTCCGCCCGCGTGGTGGGGCTGAACCACCAAATCACGGTCGGAATCCCGGGTTAGGGCCGAAGTGTTGGCCCTGGTGCACCAGCCCGGGGCAAGTGGTGGGCCGTGGCCAACGAAGTGATCGTCCGGCGCCCGCTGCGGGGGAATTTGGTGGCGCAGCCCCACCGCCGCTCGTCGCGTGTGCGGCCGCAGGGTGGTCGGTCAGCCCTCGATGGGCGCCAGCTCGAACACCCGGGCCGTCTTCTGGGCGCGGTCCTCGAGCTCGGTCGTGGTGCGGACCTCGTACGTCGCGAGCTCGACCAGCCCGTCGGTGGGGAGGTAGGCCCGGCCGGGGTCCCCGACCAGGACGTCGAGGCCCGCCGCACGGCATCGGCGCAGCCACGGCCAGATGCGCTCGGCGAAGCCGGTCTCGTACCAGGTGTCGCCGGCGAGGACGACATCGGCATCGGGCGGGTCGTCGTCGAGGACGTCATGGCGGATGACCGCGACCCGCTGACCGGCAGCGCGCGCGTTGATCCGGATCGCCGCCCAGCTGAAGGGGTCGATGTCGCTCGCGGCGGCATCCACGGCCCCGGCCCCGAGCGCGGCCAGCGCGCACAGCCCCGACCCGCTCGCCACGTCGAACACGCGTCGGCCTGCCACCCGCTCGGGATGCTCCCGCAGGTACCGCGTCACCGCCAGCCCGCCCGCCCACGCGAACGCCCAGTAGGGGAGCGGCGCGTCGTCGTCCCGCATCTCGACCTGCGTCGCACGCCAGAGGGGCAGCACCTCGTCGGCGAGGTGCAGCCGCAGGTGCTCGGCGCCCGGCACGGGACGGAGGCGCGTGTGGCGCAGGACGAAGGCACGGGGGTCGGAGGCCATCAGGAGATGCTATGGCGTCGGGCGATGGAACGGCGTCCGGCGCGCCGGTACACTCGGGCGATGGAGCCCCCGTCCGCTGACCGCCACACCCGCGTCGACGTCCCGCCCGATCCGCGCGACCTCCCCGGCACGTTCCCCAAGCGCCTCGTCGTCGAAGTGCGCTTCGGCGACACCGACGCCATGGGCCACGCCAACAACTCGCGCTTCCTGACCTACTGCGAGTCGGCGCGGATCGACTACTGGCAGGCCGCCACCGGCGAGCGGTTCGCGCTGGCGACGCACGGTGCCGAGGAGAGCCTGATCCTGGCCGAGGCGCGGGTGGCCTTCCGGTCGCCCGCGCTGTTCGGCGAGGTGCTCACCGTCGAGACCCGTGCGGCGCGCATCGGGCGCACGTCGTTCGGGCTCCAGCACCGCTTGACCGCCAGCGCCTCCGATCGCGGGCCTGCCCGCCTGGTCGCCATCGCGGAGGACGTGCTGGTGCTCTACGACTACGCGAATGCCCGCCCGCGGGTGATCCCCGACGAGCTCGCGACGAAGCTCGAGGCGTACGAGGGGCGCCGGCTGCGCGAGTAGTCCGGGAGATCGGCTCGGAGCCCCCGACTGCGCCGGAAACCCATCGGCCGACGAGATCGGCCCGACGTCCCCAACCGCGCGAACATCGGGCCCGAATCGCAGCCAGTGGCGGGCGCGATCCGACGTTGCCTGTCGAATCGGCCCGCTACGCCTCGAAGCGCCGGAAGATCGCCACCGCGTTCTGGCCGCCGAAGCCGAACCCGTTGACCGCCACGGTGTCCACCTTCTGGTGGCGCGCGACGAGCGGCACGTAGTCGAGGTCGCACTCCGGGTCGGGCGTGTGCAGGTTGGCGGTGGGCGAGATGACGCCGTCGCGGATGCCGCCAACCGCGGCCAGCGCCGACGCAATCCCCGCGGCCCCGACGAGATGCCCGACCATCGACTTGGGCGACGAGATCTGCCGCGTCGCCGCCGCCGACCCGTACGCCATCTTGATCGCCTTGGTCTCGGTGGAGTCGTTGAGCGAGGTGGAGGTGCCGTGGGCGACGATCCAGTCGATCTCGTCCGGGGCCACGCCCGCGTTGCGCAGCGCATTGACCATGGCCCGCGTCTGGCCGCGGCCTGACGGGTCGGGAGCAGAGATGTGGAACGCGTCTGCGGTGAGCGCCCCGCCGATGACTTCCGCGATCGGCGTCGCGCCTCGGCGCAGCGCGTGCTCGGCGGACTCGACGACCATCGCGCCCGCGCCCTCGCCCAGGACGAAGCCGTCGCGGGTGGCGTCGAACGGTCGCGACGCGGTCTCCGGCGAGTCGTTGCGCTTCGAGAGCGCGGTCATGTTCGACAGCGCGGCCACGCCCATCGGCACCACCGGCGCCTCGGAGCCGCCCGTGAGCACCACGTCGCACTCGCCGGTCTGGATCAGCCGGAGCGCGTCGTGGAACGCGATGACCGACGTGGCGCACGCCGCCACCTGGGTCATCACGGGACCGGTCAGCCCGTACTCCATCGACAGCATGCAGGCGCCCATCGAACCCGAGAGCGCAGGCACCGCGAACGCAGACACGAAGCGGGGCCCCTTGCTGTCGGCGACGTGCGTCCCGTCGATGATCGCCTCGATCCCGCCGCCCCCGGTGTTCATCACCACGCCCACCCGGTCGCGCTCGTCGGGCGTCATCGCCGCGAAGTCGATCCCCGAGTTGCCCACGGCCTCCTTGCCGGCCGCCATCGCGAGGTGGATGTACCGGCTCATCCGCCGGGCCATCTTGGGGTCCATGGCCTTGCTCGGCTCGAAGTCGAGGACCTCGGCGGCGATCTGGACCTCGAACCCCGACGCGTCGAACGAGCGGATCCGGCGCGTGCCGGTGACGCCGTTCTGGAGATTGCGCCAGTAGGTCTCGAAGTCGTTGCCGATGGGCATGACCGCGCCGAGTCCGGTCACGACGGCGCGACGCGAGAGATCAGAGGAGACGGGCACGGGACAACTCACCCTGGTACGTGGGCGGATGGGCAGCCCGATTGTAGCCGGTCGCTCGGGCCCCCTCGGTCAGCGGCCGTCCCAGCGCTTGAAGATGATGGCGCCGTTGTGCCCGCCCAGGCCGATGTTGTTCGACAGTGCGTAGCGCACGGTCATCGGCGTGGCCTCGGTGGTCACCCACAGGTCGCACTCCGGATCGAAGTCGCTGTAGTTGATCGTGGGCGGAACCACCTGCTCGGCGACGGTCATGACGGTGGCGAAGGCCTCGAACGACCCCGCGGCGCCCATCATGTGGCCCGTCATCGACTTGGTGCCGGTGATCGCGAGCGACCGCCGCGATGCCGCTGCCCGCTCGCCGAAGACCGTCCAGATCGCCTGCGCCTCGCGCACGTCGCCCACCGGCGTGGAGGTGCCGTGCGGGTTGAGCACGTCGATCTCGTCGGCTGGGACGCCACGCCGCTGGAGCGCCGCCTTCATCGCGCGGGCTGAGCCGGAGCCGCGCTCGATGGGCTGGATCATGTCCCAGCCGTCGGCCGTCGCGCCGTAGCCCACGACCTCGGCGTAGATGTGCGCACCGCGCGCCTTGGCGATCTCGAGGTCCTCGAGGATCAGCGCGCCGCCACCCTCGCCCAGGACGAAGCCATCGCGGGTGCGGTCGAACGGGCGCGAGGTGTCGGCGATCGGGTAGCCCTCGCGGGGCGAGCCGAGGCCCCGCATGTTGCCGAAGCCGGCGTGCGCCACCTCGAGCAGCGGCATCTCGGACGAGCCCGCGATCACGGTGTGGACGTCGCCGCGGCGGATCAGCTCGGACGCCTCGCCGATCGCGTTGGTCCCCGTGGAGCACGCGGCGACCACGCAGATGTTGTGGCCGATGGCGCCCGTCTCGATCGAGATCATCCCCGAGGTCGAGTCCACCAGGCCGTTGGCGATGAACGTGGGGGCGACGCGGTCGGGCCCCTTCTCATCGAGCGTGTGCCAGTTGTCGATCATCAGCTGCTGGCCGCCGGCGCCGGTGCCGAAGACCACGCCCACCTCTTCGCGATTGCTGTCGGTGATCTCGAGGCACGCGTCCGCGACGGCCTGCTTGGCCGCCGCCACGCCGTACCACATGGCCGCCTCAGATCGGCGGACGGCCTTGGCGTCCATCCACGCCTTGGGGTCGAAGTCCTTGACCTCGCCCGCGATCTTGTGGGTGTAGCGCGAGGGGTCGAAGCGGGTGAGGATGCCCAGGCCCGACACGCCGTTGAGCAGGTTGCTCCAGGCAGTGGCCTTGTCGTTGCCGACGGGGCTGATGACACCGAGGCCGGTGACGACGACGCGGCGGTTGTAATCGGGTTCGCGCACGGGGTTCCTCTTCGGGGTTTCGCGGGGCGGTTCGGGCGGGTTGGCGGGCGGGGAGCGGTGAGGCGGGAGCGGCAGGCCGGGACGGGCCGCCTCCGACTACGCGACGGTGTCGAAATCGACGCCGGCGGATTCGGCGAACGGGATGGCGAGGCGGTCGGCGGCGGCCTTGTCGTCGAGCGCGAGGACGATCGCGTCGTCGACGATCCGCTTGACGAGGCCCGTGAGGACCTGGCCGGGACCGACCTCGATGAACGTGTTGATCCCGCGGGAGCGCAGCGAGCGGATCGCGCCCACCCAGTCCACGCCGGTGGTGAGGTGATTGACGAGCTCGGCGCGACAGGCGTCGGCGGTGGTGAGGAGCGTCGCGTCCGCGTTGGCGAGCAGCGGCGGCTTCGGGTCGCGGAAGGCGATCCCGGCGAGGACCTTGGCCATGCCCTCGGCCGCCTCGGCCATCAGCGGCGAGTGGGCGGCGACGGAGACGGGGAGCTCGATCGCCCGCTTCGCGCCGAGGCTCTTCGCCATGGCCAGGCTCGCCTCGACTGCCGCGCGCTCGCCGCTGACCACGACCTGGCCCGGGGAGTTGCGGTTGGCGATGCCGAAGACGCCGTGGGCGCTCGCGAGCGCGACAAGGTCCGGGAGCCGCGCGTCGTCGAGACCGATGATCGCGGCCATGCGGCCCTCGCGCCCGGCGCCTGACGCCTGCATCAGCTGGCCACGGGTCCGGACGAGGCGGACGGCGTCGGCAAGGTCGAGGGCGCCCGCTGCGACGAGCGCCGTGTACTGGCCCATCGAGTGGCCGGCGGCGAAGGCCGGCTCGGGCACGTCCACCTGGAGCGCGGCCCAACGCTCGCGGACGGCCTGGAGGTAGGCGACCGAGGCGGCGAGCAAGGCGGGCTGACTGTTCTCGGTGCGGTTGAGGACGTCCTCCGGACCCTCCCAGGCCAGCTGGCTGAGGGGCTCGCCGAGGGCCGCGTCGGCGGCCCGGAAGACCGCGGCGGCCGCAGGCGAGGACGCCGCGAGGGCGCGGCCCATGCCGACATACTGGCTGCCCTGGCCAGGGAAGACGAAGGCGAGATGTGTCATCGTCGCCAAGCGTATCGGCTGTCTGAACGGACCCCGGCAAAGTCCGTGCAGAGTTGCAGGAATCGGCGCCTGAGCCTACGCTCCGTGCGTGAGGATCCCCTGGTGACGCCCGAGTCCAAGCGCAGTGACGCCGCGAAGGCAGCCGTGTCGGGCAAGGCGGCTGATCGCTCGTCCCGCGTGGACGACTTCTCGGCCCGGGTTGCAGACCTCCAGGCGAGGGTGCCGGACCTCCCCTCGCGCGTCGCCGACCTCCAGGCGCGGGTGCCCGACTTCCAGGCCGAGTTCCAGGCCCGCGTGGCCGGGATCTCCGCGCGCGTCCCCGGGCTGTCGCGTCGTCCCCGCCGCTCGGACCCTGCCGCCGGCCCCGCGCTCCCCGAGGCGCTGACGCGGTTCCGCCGACCGCGCGCCTCGAAGGAGGTCATCGCGCGGACGTTCGAGGCGGATCTCTCGGCGCCGGTCGTGGCCGCGGGGACGCGGATCACCAACGTCCGCCAGATCACGGAGCGGGTGGCGATGGGGCGGGCGCTGTGGCGTGAGCTCGTCGTCGGGTTCGCCTCCCAGCTCGGCGAGCTCAATTTGGGCTTCACGCAGCTCGCCGCACTCTATGTGCTCGCCGAGGGCGCCACCACCACCGTCGCCGACCTCGCCGAGGCCATCGGGCGCTCGCCGTCGGCCACGTCGAGGTTGGTGGATGGCCTCGTCCGGCGGCGCCTCGTGGAGCGCCGGCGCGAGGAGGAGGACGGGAGGCTTCGCACGGTCTGGCTCACGCCCCGCGGTCACGCGATCCTGCGCATGGTCGACCGCGCCAGGGCTGAGCAGTTCCTCTCCGCCGTTCGGCCGCTGCCCCGCAGCGAGCGGGCGCTGATCGCGATGGGCGTGGCCGCGCTGGCGACCCACGCGATCTCGCGCCGCGGCCGCCTCGTGCGCTCGGGCACCGGGCTCGATGCCCCTCCTGCGGCGCCCACGGCCAAGCGGAAGGTCGACGCGCCCGAGGGGTGACCGGGCGCTACCCGCAGAAGCGGCAGACCACGTCGTACAGGACGGGGAGCCCCCAGCGGAGCGCCTCGAGCCCAACCCGCTCGTCCTGCCCGTGGAAGCGCTCGAGGAAGCGCTCGCCGGGCTCGTTGCGCAGGGGCGAGAAGCCGTAGGTGGGCGTGCCCAGCAGGGCGGTCCACTTCCCGTCAGTCGCGAACGGCGCCATCACCGGGACCGGGATGCCGTCGGGGTCGTGGGCCCGGATCGTGTCGCACATCAGCTCGAACAGCTCGCCTGACGCCGGCCACTCGACGGGCGGCGCCCCGATGACGTGCTCCACGTCGCAGCGCGGCGCAAGATCGCCGAGACGCGCGATGACCTCTTCGCGCATGTCGCCCTCGGTGGTGCCCGGGAGCGTGCGGCAGTCGATCTCGATCACCGCCTCGCCGGGGATCACGTTGTACTTGATGCCCGCGTGGATGACGCCGGGACTGATGGTGTCCCGCAGGAGCGCGCGGATCGCCCGCCCGTACATGTCGTCGCACAGGCGGCTCACGGCGGCGTCGGCGCGGCGCGGGTCCTCGTCGGCGATGGCGCGGGCGAAGGCGGCGGCATCGGCCGGAAGCGCCTGCCCGACGCCCTCGAGGAGCGCGCGGATCGGCCCCGTGAGGCGCGCCTCGCCCGGTGGCACCAGCCGGCGGATCGCCTCGGCGGCGAGGGTGATCGCGTTGTCGTCGCGCGGCATCGACCCGTGACCCCACGTGCCGTGGACGGTGATCCGGTACGTTTCGCGGCCCTTCTCGGCGGTCATGATCGGGTAGAAGCGGCGGCCGGCCAGCTCCACCGACACCGCGCCCGCCTCGTTGACGGCGCCTGCGGCGCGGAGTGTCTCCGGCCGGTGCTCGACCAGCCACTGCACGCCGTCGGTCCCGCCCGCCTCTTCGTCCGCGGTGCAGGTGAACAGGACGTCGCGGCGGAGGCCGGGAATCGGGTCGCGAGCGGGGTCGAGGCCGGCTGCGCGGGCCTGGCGCGCAAGCAGGACGACGACCATCGCCTCCATCGCGACCATCGACTTCATGTCGACGGCGCCGCGGCCCCAGATGTATCCGTCGGCGATGTCCGCGGCGAACGGCGGGTGCGTCCAGCCGCGTGCATCCACGGGGACGACGTCGTGGTGCGACAGGAGCAGGAACGGGTCGCCCCCGGTGCCGTCGCCCTTCAGCCGCGCGACGACGCTGGCCCGGCCTGAGACGGGCTCGATGACCTCGGGTTCGAGACCCTCCGCCCGCAGGAGGCGCGCCAGGTACTCGGCGGCCTCGGTTTCGGGCCCAGGCGGGTCAGGCGGGTTGATCGACGGGATCCGGATGAGGTCGCGCAGGAGCCCGACCAGCTCGTCATGGGCAGCGGCCCACGCGTCGGCCCCCAGCACGGCCGAGGGCAGGGTGTCGGGCGACATCGTCACGGCGTCATTCTGCCCGAGACCGGTGGGCCGACGACATCACGAGATCGTCCGCAGCCCCGGCCAGAGCGTGGTCCACGGCGCGCGGAGACCGTCGCACACCGAAACCTCCTTGCCCTGCTCGCCGTTCTGGAGTCCGAGGCCGTTGTCGACGTGGGCCACGACGCGGCATCCGGTGAAGAACTGGGTCCAGTCGGCCGGCCGCCAGTCGCCGACGTGGATCACCACGGTTCGGTCGGGCGGCGGCGGGCCCCAGTCCCAGTAGGCGTTGTGGCCCGAGTAGATCGGGGGCAGCCCGGTGCCCAGCAGGACCAGCGGGCTCGCCTCGCTGTAGTCGTTGGTGAGGATCACGGCGTGGGCGCGTTGGTCCGTCGGCAGCGCTGCTGCGACGCTCTCGACCGTTGCCACGTATGCCGGCCAGCCGATTTCGTTCGCGGTGTCCGGGACGGCGGCCGGAAGCCCAGACTGGACATAGGCGGCGATGGGCAGGATCGGCAGGGCGAGCAGCGCGATGAACAGTCCCGAGACCGCGGCCGCGGCGACAAAGGTCGACATCTTCAGGCGGGCGTGTCCACGGGCCAGCCACCCGTCGACGACGATCGCGCCCGCAGCCATGCACACCCCGACGCCCCCGATCGCGTAATACGCCTTGCCGCCGGTGAGCCAGACAAGGGCGAGGGCCGCCACGACGGCGATCCCGACGGCGCGCCACGGCGCGGCGGGCTTCGCTGCGAGGATCCAGATGAGACCCGCGGCGCTCACCGGGAACAGAAGGGGGCCCGGGAAGAGCCAGAGCGTTGGCAGGAGCGCGGCCCGGTTGTCGGCGGCGTAGGCCGAGATTGCCCGGGCCATGGCGAGCTGCGGCCAACCGTTCGCCGCCTGCCACGCGAGATTGGGCGCCCACAGCAACAGTGCGATGGCGACCGCTGCCCATGCCCAGGGCGACCGCACGACATCCCAGCGGCGCGCGACCACGAGACCCGCGGCCAGGCCGGCGCCGAGGAACAGCATCGTGTCCTTGTTCTCCAGCGCGATCCCCGCCGCTAGGCCCACCGCCAGCCAGAGGCGTCGATCGCCGCCCGCGAGGAGCTTCACGACCAGCCACAGGATGAGCGCCCAGGCCAGCAGGTCGATGTCGGTCGTGGTGTCGAGGTGGCCCGACGCGAGGTAGACGGAGAGCGAGGCGGTCACGGCAGCCACGACCTGCGCTCGGCGGGATCCGCCAAGCTCGCGTCCGATCAGTGCGACGAGGACGACGCAGACCCCCATCTCGATGGCAGGCAGGATCCGGACGGCCGTCGGCGTGGCCCCGAGCAGTGCGACCGATGCTGCCGAGAGCAACGGCGTCAGGGGCGGTTGGTCAACATAGCCGAAGGCGGGGTGCTGGCCGGCGACGACGTAGTACATCTCGTCGCCGTGGAAGCCGTAGGCGCCGGAGAGGGCGAGCAATGCCGCAACCATCGCGCCGGCTGCCGCGAGGACCGGCCAGGGAGTGTCCAGCCACCTCCCGCGAGCGAACGGCGTAGGGGCTCCAGAGCTTGCCAACGGCCCTTCCTCACGGCTGGCGGACGGGCGCGGCCGTAAGCGTCTGGGCCGATCGCCGGGGTTCCGCGGCACGAGTGTGCGCCGCCACCGCCTCAGTGTCGACCGCGGGCGCATGGCGAGGAGCGACCGAGGGCCGGGCTGTCACGCGACGCCGTCAGGGCGCGGCGAATCTTGCCCGGATGGCGTCGCGGTCCTCGGCGGCCGCGATGGCGAGGCGCAGGAGGATGCGCGCCTTCCACGGGACGAGGTCGTCGGCGGCGATCCAGCCTCGGGCGAGGAGCGCGGGGACAGGCGGGACGCGCCCTGAGCCGACTCGCGACGATTGGACGATGACGACGCCGGCGGCCGACGCGCGCTCGAACGCCTCGACCTCGAGCGGGGTGGGGTAGCCGGCGCCGGTGCCGGCGCTCACGAGGCCCCGGGCCCCCGCCACCACTGCAGCGTCGATCAGGGCCCCGTCCGCACCCTGGTAGCTCGCTACCACGTCAACACGCGAAAGCGCCCGGAGGTCGACACCGGCATAGGCGCCGCGGAGCGAGGTGGCGCGCGCCGGGCGGGACGTGACCACGACCCGGCCATCGCCGTCCACCCGCCCCAGCGGTCCCGCCATCGGGCTCGCGAAGGCATCAACCCGGAGCGTGTTCCTCTTTGTCACGTCGCGGGCTCCGAGGATCGTGCCGTCCATGACGACCAGCACGCCCAGCCCACGCGCTTCGGGCGCCGCCGCCACGCGCACCGCGTCGACCAGGTTCAACGGGCCGTCACCAGACAGCGCCGACGCGGGCCGCATCGCCCCCGTGACCACGATCGGTGCGTCGGTCGCCACCGCGAGGTGCAGGAGCCAGGCTGTCTCCTCGAGCGTGTTCGTCCCGTGGGTGATGACCACGCCGTCGGCCTCGTCATGGTCGAGGGCCGTCCGGACCTGGTCGACCAGGTTGGCGAGGTGCGCGTCGGTGAAGGCGTGGGCAGCGAGGCGCGGGAACGGGATCTCGCTGATTAGCGCGATCGCCGCGAGTTCGGGCGCCACGGACGCGAGCAGGGCACCAGGCTCAAGGCGGCGACCCGTCTCGAGGTACGCGGCGAGGTCGAGGCGATCCGCGCCCAGCGAGTCGATGGTGCCGCCCGTCGTGACGACGGCCACCCGCGGCAGCGTCACGCGCGATCGGGCGACGGGACGTCCCCGGCGGAAGCGAGCACCGGCGGGACGATCATCGGCTCGGCGGGGATCGGGGCGGGCGCGCCCTCGGCCCCCGGCGCGACCTCGGCCCCCGGTGTCCAGTGCGGCGCGCCCTCGGGCGGCGTGAAGCGCTCGATCCGCGAGACCAGCCGCCGGATCCGGAGCCCCTCGAGCGGCCCCAGCGCGTAGAGCGGCATCGGCTGCAGCCAGACCGACGACCCCAGCGACACGGCGTCGGCGCCCGCCCAGAAGTACTCGCGGCAGTCGTCGAAGTCGCGGATCCCGCCATTCGCGATGATCGGCAGGCGGAAGCCCGCGTCGCGCAGCTCGGCCACGACCCGCAGGCCGATCGGCTTGATCGCCCTTCCGCTGATCGCGCCGTAGCGGTTCTTCAGGTACGGCTCGCCCGTGTCGGGATGCAGGCGCAGGCCCTTCACGGTGTTGATCGCCGTGACCGCTGCACAGCCGTAGGTCGCCGCGAGGCGCGCCTGCCATCGGTAGTCCTCGTCGGGGCTGACCTTGAGGATGACCGGGTGGCGGCTCTTGGGGACCGCGCGCCGGAGCGCCTCCTCGAGGATCGTCCCGAACGGGAAGTTGACGTTGTGGCACGAGGCGTTGAGCTCGACCGCGGCGATCTCGCCCGGCTTCGCATGCTCGTTGACCGTCTCGATGAGCTGCTCGATCTCGTCGGCCGAGAACCCCCCGACCGAGATGATGCGATTGAGCTTGGCGGTCCGGCCGAAGTACTCGTCGAAGTAGCGGGCGAGACCGATGTTGGACCAGCCGAATGCGTTGAGCCAGCCGGCGTCGACCCGGTGCAGCGCCTTGCCGTAGAGCCGCAGCATCTCCGGGAACTCGCCGAGGCTCCAGTCCTCCTTGAGCGTGAAGTGCCCGGCGCGCGGCTCCAGCGTCAGGGTCCGCGTGGTGACGGCGCCGAATCGCTCGAGCTGCACCCACTGCGCGATGGGCGAGAGGCCGTACAGGATGAGCTTGCTCTTCGACGCGCCGTAGCCGAGCAGGCTGGCGGATGTGAGCAGGCGGTTCCGAAGCCGGATCCCGTTGAGGTCGATGGTCACGGCGGCAAGTCTAGCGGGCATCGCGGGCCTCCTCGACAAGCCCGGCGAAGCGCCTGCCCCCATCGCCCTGCATGCCCTCGACGCGACCTGGCCGTCCCCGCGCTCCAGCGGTTGACTGCGCGTGGCCGGTCGCGGCATGCAGCCGGCGGTTCAACCGCGCGTTGGGTGCGCACCCCGGCCGCCTGCTGCACGGATCGTGCCGTGCGGAACCCGGTATCTGGCTCCCGGCGCCCCGACCGGTCGCGGGCTGCAACGGTGAGGACGGGACCGCACCGTAGAACCTCTGGCTGCAAAGCCGACCGGCGCGCGTGGCGGAACCCTCTGGCTGCAAAGCCAACCGGCGCGCGCGGCGGAACCCTCTGGCCGCGCGGCCGCACGGGGCGCGGCGAAAACCTTTGGCTGCACAGCGGACCGGCGAACGCGGCAGGACCGCCGGGCGCTCCGGCCGGCGCACGCGGCAGAAGCGCGGCACCGACCAACGATCGCGCTACGCCTCCGGAGCGAGCGGCCCGGTGAACCCGATCTCGTCGGGGAGCGGCCGGTAGCCAAGGCGCGCGTTGACCGTGCGCATCGGCGCGTTCTCCTCGTCGTTGTTGGCCCGGAGCTCCTCGAGTCCGGCGGCAAGCGCCCAGGCAATGGTGGCCCGCTTGAGCGCCGTGGCCAGACCGCGTCCGCGGAACGCGGGTCGGACGGCGGTCATGTCGTGGTGGGCGATCGCCGTGCTGGCGCCCGCGTAGATCAGGTTGGCGTACCCGACCACCTCGCCGGTCGCCGTCTCGACGGCGACGAAGTACCCGTCGAGCGGGATCCGGTCGCGGTAGACGTCCCGGGCCGTGAACTCCTCCAGGGTGCCCGGTTCCATCGGCGTGGTGGTGGGGATGGATGGGAAGGCCTCGATGGCCACCTGGTGGACGCCGACAATGAGGTCGGGCCGGTCTGCGACGGTGACGAGCGAGAAGCCCTCCGGCGCGAAGGCCGCGGGCGCAGCCTCGGCGGCCGAGCCGCGGAGGCTGCGCAGGTCGAGCGCCACGGCCTTGGAGCGGTCCTCCTCGGTGAAGCCGCGCGCGCGAAGGAAGGCGATAGCCTCGGGGTGCGCCACGGATGCCCAGCACCGGAAGCCGACTTTTCCGGCGGCGCGCGCCCGCTCGCTCGCCGCGCGGTAGAGGGCCGCCCCCGCGCCCTGCCGCCGAGCCGAGGGAAGGACCCACAGGCCGAGATAGAAGCGAGGGTGATCCTCGCTGAACACGTGCATCCGCCCCGTGGTCGCGGCGCCGATGGGCTCGCCGTCCAGGTCCGCCAAGAACCGCCAGACCTGGCCAGGGAAGGTGGCATCCTCCCAGGCGATCCCCTCGGGCGTCTCGGCGTCGTCGGCGTCCACGTCAGCCCGGACCGCACAGTACGCAGCGACGGCGGCCGAATTGTCAGGCGTGAAGGCCCGAGCCGCGACGCTCACCCGGCGCCGCCGCCTGCGCCCGCACCCTCGACCAGCGGCTCCGCCACCTCGTCGGCCACGGCGATGATGCCGTCGGGGGCGATCGACGCTGGAAGCCCGAGGACGACATGGGTGGCGCCGGCAGCCACGAAGCGCCGGGCCGTGGCGAGGGCCGCCTTCCGGTGCGCCGGCGTCGTCCCGCACGTGAGCTGCGCGGCGAACGAGAACCCTGTCGGATCGCGACGCTCCGCCTCGAACGCCCGGAGGATGCGCTCCCGCGCCTGGGCGAAGAACTCCACGTCGCCCGGCCGGTTCCCCGGCATCGGCCAGCCCGATGCGTACCTCGTCATCAGCCCGAGGCCGCGCGGCTTGCCCACCCCGAGCCAGAGCGGCGGTCCGCCAGGACGCACCGGGCCGGGCTCGTTCGTGGCGTCGTGGAGCGGGTAGAACGGGTCGTCCAGGGTGACGCCCGGGCTCCGGCGCGCGCCATCGGAGAACAGCGCCCGCAGGACGCGCAGCTGGCTCTCGAGCCGGTCGAAGCGCTCGGGGGGCGGCGGCAGCGGGATGCCGAACGCGTCGTGCTCGCCCTCGTGCCAGCCGGCGCCGAGGCCCAGGATGAACCGACCGGCGGTCACGTTGTCCAGCACGGTCGCGGCCTTCGCCAGCAACGCCGGGTGGCGGAACGTGGCCGACGCCACCGCGATCCCGATCCATTTCCCAGCCACGCGGTGTGCGAGCGCCGCCGCGAGCGTCAGCGACTCGAACGCCGGTCCCTGGCGTTCGCGCGAGGCGTCGGAGAGGTGATCCGACAGCCAGCAGGCCGAGACGACATGCTCCTCGCCGGCGGCGGTCCACGTCTCGTCGATGCGGTGCCAGTCGAGCTCGGTCTGCTCCGTGGCCGACAGGCGGACGCCAACGAGGCCAGGCCGTGGCGGCAGCGAGGGGAACCCGGTGCTGGTCCGGGGCGTGAGCCCGGGCGTCGGGTGCGATGGCATCTCGACCTCCCTTCCGCCCGCCCCGGGCCTGTCGTTTCGCAGCCCTTGCTGGTGCCTACGGGTGCGTCCGCGCGTGGAGCGCCCGCTGGAGCGCGGCGCCGTTGGTCACGGCACCCTCGGAGGCGGACGACACGAGCGCGGCGTACTTGGCCATCACCCCGATGGTGTACCGCGGAGCGGGCGGCGTCCAGCGGCTCCGGCGGTCGGCAAGGACCACCTCGTCGACCTCGAGGTTGAGCTCCTTGCGGTCGACGTCGACCGAGATGATGTCGCCCTCCTCGACAAGGGCGATCGGCCCCCCGACCGCTGCCTCGGGCGCGACGTGGCCGATCATCAGGCCGTGAGTCCCGCCGGAGAAGCGGCCGTCCGTGAGCAGCAGGATGTCGCTCCCGAGGCCCTGGCCCTGGATTGCCGCGGTGACCGAGAGCATCTCCTGCATGCCCGGGCCGCCAACCGGGCCTTCGTACCGGATCACCACCACGTCGCCCTTGACGATCTTGCGGTCGCGGACCGCCTCGTAGCAGGCATTCTCGTTGTCGAACACGCGAGCGGGGCCGCGGTGCGCCGTGCGCTCGTGGCCCGCCAGCTTGACCACGCAACCCTCGGGGGCGAGCGAGCCGCGCAGGATCGTGAGGCCGCCGAATGGCTTGATGGGCGTCTCGATGGGCTTGACGACCTGCTGGCCATCGGTGGCCACCGAGTCCGCGGCGATCTTCGCGATCGTGCGCCCGTCAACGGTCTTCTCGGCGCCGTGGAGCAGGTCCCGCTTGAGCAGCTCCTTCATGACGATGGCGACGCCGCCGGCCTTGTACATGTCGGCCGCGAGGTAGCGACCGCCGGGGCGCATGTCCGCGATCAGCGGGGTGCGGTCCGCGACGGCGCTGAACTCGTCGAGCGTGAGCGTGATGCCGTACTCGGTGGCGATGGCGGGCAGGTGCAGGACGGCATTGGTCGAGCCGCCGGTGGCCGCGACGGCGGCGATCGCGTTCTCGAGCGAGTTCCTGGTGACGATCGACGACGGGCGGATGTCGTGGTGGACGAGCGTCATCACGAGCTCGCCGGCGCGACGCGCCGCCGCATCCTTCTCGGGCGCCTCGGCCGGGATGCCGTTGAGCCCGGCCGGGCTGAGTCCCAGGAACTCGAGGACCATCGACATCGTGTTGGCCGTGAACTGGCCGCCGCACGCCCCGGCGCCTGGGCACGCGCCGTTCTCGGCCTCGTACAGGTCCTCGAGCGAGATCGTGCCGGCCCGGTACGCGCCGATGGCCTCGAACACCGTGACGATGTCGGCGTCCTTGCCCTTGTAGGTGCCGGGCATGATCGTGCCGTTGTAGAGGACGAGGCCCGGGATGTCGAGGCGGCCGAGGGCCATGGCGCCGGCCGGGATGGTCTTGTCGCAGCCGACCAGGCAGACGAGGCCGTCGAAGAGGTGGCCGCGCGCGACGAGCTCGATGGAGTCGGCGATGACCTCGCGGCTGATGAGGCTGGCCTTCATCCCCTCGGTGCCCATCGACACCCCGTCGCTGATGGAGATGGTGTTGAACTCCATCGGCGTGCCGCCCGCCGCGCGGATGCCCTCCTTGACGAACTCGGCCAACCGCCGCTGGTTGAGGTTGCAGGGCATCGTCTCGATCCACGTCGTCGCGACACCGATGATCGGCCGGGCAAGGTCGTCATCGGTGAACCCGACGCCCTTGAGCATCGCGCGGGCAGCGGCACGGTCCGGCCCGTCCGTGAGCGCGTGGCTGTGGCGCTTGCCCGGGTCGGCGGGTCGGTCATACGGGAGCGGGCGGTCGGCGGCCATGGGTTCCTCGGGACGTGCGGTTTCGGGGCGGATGGGCTGCGGGCTCAAGTATGCCGCGCGTGCGGGCGGTCAGAGCCGCGACGTTCGTGCGGGTCGTCCGCTGATGCGGGCGGGTCATGCGCCGACCGGTCGCGAATGGTGGGCCCGTGTCACCAAACTGCGGGGTTTCGGGTCAGGAGGTCGCTCTCTGGTGGTCGGGCCCCACCACCAGTGGCCGCGTGGTGGCCAGGTTCCATCACCAGAGGCGCCGTGGTGGTGGGGCTCCACCAATCCGCCGGGCGCGACCGCCGCCGGCTCAGGTTTGGTGATCCTGGGCCAACGGGTGCGGCGCTGACGAGTCACCACCTGAGGGGCGAGTCGGTCGGCCCCCGGGAAGGCACCCCCGAGCGGTATCAGCGCAGCCGCGACCCCACCCAGGCGTCCACCAGCTCGCCCATCACGGCCAGCGGCACCGCGCCCGAGCCGAGCAGCGTGTCGTGGAAGCCGCGAATGTCGAACCGCGAGCGCAGGCGCGCTTCTGCGGCCGCGCGCAGGCGGAGCATCTGGAGCTGGCCAGTCTTGTAGGCGAGCGCCTGCCCGGGCATCCCGATGTAGCGGTCGATCTCGTTGGCGATGTTGTTCGCGGCAAGGGCCGTGTGTGCGCTCATGAACGCCACGGCCCGTTCCCGCGACCAGCCCAGCGCGTGCATCCCCGTGTCCACGACGAGCCGTGAAGCGCGCCAGGCGTCGAACGAGAGCACGCCGAGCAGCGAGAGGTCGTTCGAGTAGAGCCCCATCTCGCTGGCAAGGCTCTCCGAGTACAGCCCCCAGCCTTCGACGAACGCGGTGGTGCCGAGATGTCGGCGGAAGTCGGGCAGCCCCTCGAGCTCCTGCGCGATGGCGATCTGGAGGTGGTGGCCGGGCACCGACTCGTGGTAGGCCAGCGCCTCGGCCTCGTACCGGCGTCGCGTCTCCGGGTGGGCGAGGTTGAGGTAGAACTGGCCGGGCCGTGATCCGTCCGCTGCTGGCTCGCGGTAATAGGCGATGGTCCCGTGCTCCTCCTCGTGGGGGCCCATGGCAACCACCTCGCAGGGCGCCTTCGGCAGCCGCCCGAAGAACGCCGGCGTGGCAGCCTGGGCGCGCGCCAGCGCCTCCGAGCCGCTCGCGAGCACCTCCTCGCGGGACGAGAACCCGAGCGCCGGGTCGTCGCGCAGGCGGGCGATCGCCTCATCCAGACTCCTCGTGCCCAGAACCCGCGCGGCCAGTGCCTCGATCTCGGCATCGATCCGGTCGATCTCGAGCAGCCCCGTCTGGTGGAGCGCCTCGGGTGCCAGGTTGAGCGAGGTGTGGACACGGATGAGCTTGTGGTACGCCTCGAGGCCGCCGTCGACGTGACCCATGCCGGGCGCCGTGTCGGGGCGGGCGACGGGCCGAAGCTCCTCGGCGAGGAACGCCCGGAGGCGGGCGAAGGCCGGGCCGGATCTCGTCCTCGACGACGGCGTGGAGCGAGGCCGCGAAGCGCTCCCGCTCGGTCGCGGTCCATGCGTCGTCGGCGGCAGCCCCGGCGACCGGAGTCTGGACCAGCGGCCAGCGGTCGACGGGCTCGGCGAACAGCTCGTCGAGGAGCGCGATGGTGCGGGCCACCGTCGGCATCGCTGCGACCCGGCCATCGGCCAGCGAGCGCCGGAGCGTCTGGGTGTGCGCATCGACGTATCCGGCCATCGCATGCCAGCGGGCGGCCATCGTGTCGCCGGCGGCCGGCGTGTCGACGCGCTGGAAGTCGGGGACCATCAGGAGCCCGGCCGGCACGCCCTCGAGCGAGTCCACGTTCCAGTCGCGAAGCCTCGAGTCGAGCGACGCGATGTCGGCGTCGAGACAGGCCCGCAGCACACTCCAGGTGACGCGATGTGCCGGTGGAAGCCCGGGCGCCTCGCCCACGAGGTCATCGCCAGCCACCCCGGCGGCGGTGTCGTCGGTGGGACCCAGCGCGTCCACATCGGCGAGGATCGCCGCCAGCCGAGCGCGCTGCGTCGCCGCGCCCTCGGGCGTCGGGTCGGACATCCGGTCGTCGAAGCGCCGGTCGCCCACAACCGTGGCGAGCAGCGGCTCGCCCTCGAGCGCTGCGGCCCAGTAGGCGTCGACCAGCCCGTCGAGGCGGGCGATGGCGCCCCGAGGATCGCGGGGATCGAGGCTGTCGCGGGGGCCGCCGGTCACGCTCGGCGTGCCGGGGTCTCGGGGCTCGCTCGGAGACGTGGTCATCATGGTCCTCCCGCTGGGGTGCTGCTCACTCACGGCCGCTCAGTGGATGCAGGGCCCCACGTCCACGGCGCCGGTCCGGCCGATCGCCGGCTGCACGGTCGAGGCCACGGCGCCCGGGGTGAGCGCGTAGCCCACGCCTGCGTCCGTCCGCGACTCTGCGAACACGATCCCGCCGATCGTCCCGTCTGGGAGGATCAGCGGTCCGCCGGAATCGCCGGGCTGGATTGACGCCCGGAGCTCGATGATCATCCGGTCGGTGATGCCCTTGTTGTAGATGTCGCGGCCCGTGGCAGGGTAGGACCCCGCGACGCCGGCGGGGATCACCACCATCGGGCCGCCGCCGGGGTAGCCGATCGCGGCACCCTGCACCCCGCGATCCGGAGTGCTGGCTGCGAAGCGCAGGACAGTGCCACTGATGCCAGGTGCCCGGAGCACGGCGATGTCGAGATCGGGGTCGAAGGCGACGACCGTGGCCGGGACGTCCTGCGATCCCAGCTGGACCTCGGTGGTCTCGGCGCCCGCCACCACGTGGGCGTTGGTGACAAGGTAGCCGGGCGCGATGAGCTCGGCCGTTCCGGTGACCTGCGTGCTGCACGCGATGCTCACGACGCGCCCGGTCCCGCCGACGGCGTTCGCGGCCAGCTTGCGCGCCTGCGCGGAGCCCGGGATGTCCACCGGGGCGAGCGGGGCGGGCTCGAGACCCACGAACACCGCGGGCAGGCCGGACTGGTCGAGGGCCGCCGCGATCTGCCCCACGACCTTGGTGGGCGGCGGCAGGTAGGCGTTGATGACCTGCATCGAGAGCGACTGCGAGGCCGTTCGGCCCAGCGTCGGCAGGGGCCCCACGGCCAGCAGACCGCCGGCGAGCCAGATGATCAACACCGCCTGGGCGCCGCCGATCGCCGCTCCGGCGCCGCGGTCCATGCCCGAGAGCACGCCGTGCCCCAGCCTGTCGTCCAGCGCCCGCCCCACCGTGGACCCCAGCGCCTCGCCCAGGATGACCGCGGCGATGATCACGCCGAGGACCACCAGGACGCGCGGGAGGGGCTCGAGGCCCGCCGTCTGGCTCACGATCCACGGCGTCAGGTTGAGGGCCGCGGCCAGGCCCCCGATCGCGCCGAGGATGCCGCCGATCTGGGGCAGGGCGCCCGTGCGCGACCCGGCGATGACAGCCGCGACGATGACGATGATCGCGATCAGGTCGAACAGGTTCACGCAGCGAGTATGCGAGAGGTGGGGCTGTGGCGCCGTCCCTGAACCGAAGTTGGCGTATCAGCCGGTGTACGGGATCGCAATTCCGGGCTCCACGCCCAGCGCCTTGACCGTGTAGCCGCCCGGCGAGACGGGCCCGAGGTCGACGGTGGTGACCTTGGACATCGCGAGCGCCGAGCAGGCGACCCCGAGCTGCCGCGCGCCCTCGCGGATCGTGAGGGTGAAGGTGGTGCCCGTTCGATCGACCTTGACCTCGGAGAGCTCGCTGCACGGCGGAGGGCCGCTCCACCAGAACACCCTGGTGATGAGGCGGCCGTTCGACACGCTGCCCTCGAGCGCCGTGGCGCGCACGTCGTGGACATTGAGGAGGCCCGCGACGGGCTGGACCTCGGTCGGCGACCGGGAGGGAGCCGGGCCGGGCGACATCCCGGGGCCGCTGGGCGCGATCGGGATCGGCGTCACGCCGGTGCCGGGATTGCCGCCCACCCCACCCCCGCTCGCGGCGTTGCTGTTCGTCGGGGCGCTCGAACCCGCGGTCGACGGCGCGGGCACTGCCGAAGCCGAAGCCGAAGCCTGGGGACCGGATGGCGATCCCGGCGCTCCTGGTGCTCCCGGCCCGCCCGAGCACGCGACGAGGAGCAACGCGGCGACCAGGGTGAGGACGATGGGACGGAGGGGGCGCATCACGGCTGCCAGACGATCACGCATCGGGATCGGTTCCCGCCGTCATGCCGGGTTCGGCCGGCGCAGCCATCGTTCGCGGGTCAGCCCGCGGGTCCGCGGCGCCTCGCCGGTCTTCGGCCCCACCGTCCCCGTCATGTAGTCCCGATACCAGGGCCGCCACGATCCGGTCCGCCGCTCGTGCTCGACGTACGTCTCGGCGCGGTCCGGGGCGTCCGGGCGCGTGGTGCGTCGATCGGCGACGTCGTGGAGGCTCGGCAGGTCGTCCTCGGACAGCCCGAGCCCGCGGTAGACGCCCTCGACCTGGTGGAGCCACTCGTGGACGAAGCCGTGCGCCGGGTCCTCGATGGTCGCCCAGCCGGGCCACGGGTCGCTCACGATGGCCGAGAACCCGGCGCGTCCCAAAATGTCCACGCTGGCCCACGTATAGCCCCACGCGGAGCGGAGCTCGGGCGCCCCGTCGGTGGGGTAGAGCAGCAGCACCGAATCGCGGGGCTGGCCGAGATGCGGCTCCACGAGGTCCACGGCTGCGCCCGGGTCGGCCCACCAGCCGGGGCCGACGCGCGCGAGACGGCGGAGGGGCGCGTCGGCGACGACCGCCTCGACCTCCAGCGCCACGTTGCCGTCGCTCCAGTCGGCCACCACTGCGGGGAGCGAGCGCAGCATGGCCACGCAGACGTCGATCTCCTCGTTTGCCATGGCCCGCTGGTGGCGACCGCCGAAGGCGCTCAGCCATCCGGCGCGCGCGTCGAGCACCGGGGCCACCACGCCCAGGAAGCGCCACCGCGAGGCGGCCAGGAGGTCGGCCGCTGGCGTCACGCTGTGCCGCCGTGCTCGCGGGTCACCGTTCCCGGGCTCGCCGCCGGAACTGTCCTAGCCCGCGAACGCGGTGCCGAGCCGGGTGTCGACCCGGGCAGGGTGGGCCGCCTCCCAGGCATCGATGTCGGGCTCGCGGCTCAGCACGTACCCGATCTCGTCCGTGCCGGCGAGCAGCATCATCTTCGCGAACGGGTCGACCTCGAAGTCCAGCGTCGTGCCGTCCGGCAGGAGGATCCCCTGCTCGGCGAGGTCGACGCGCAGCTCGCCGTCGGGGTCGGCCTCGACCATGTCGAACAGGCGCTCGTGCGTCGCCTTGTCAACAACGATCGGCAGGACGCCGTTCTTGAGCGCGTTGCTCTTGAAGATGTCGGCGTAGCTCGTGGACAGGATCGCCTGGATGCCCCAGCTGCGGAGCGCCCACGGCGCGTGCTCGCGCGACGACCCGCTGCCGAAGTTGTCGCCCACGATGAGGACCTTGGCGCCGGCATAGCGCGGCTCGTCGACGATGAACGGCGGGTCCTTGCGGGTGCCGTCCTCGTTGTAGCGCCAGTCGTGGAACAGGCCGTCGGCGAGGCCGTCCTTGTTGGTGACCTTGAGGTACCGCGCCGGGATGATCTGGTCGGTGTCGACGTTCTCAGCCCGCAGCGGGATGACCTTGCTCGCGAAGGAGCGGAACGGCTCGGCCATGGTCAGTACCCTCCGCCGACGGTGACCAGGTCCTCGACGCCGGGCAGCGTCCGGGGATCGGTGACGACGCCGTTGATCGCCGAGGCGGCCGCGGTCAGCGGGCTCGCGAGCAGCGTCCGGCCGCCCTTGCCCTGGCGGCCCTCGAAGTTGCGGTTCGACGTGCTGACCGCGTACTGGCCGGGCGAGAGCTGGTCGCCATTCATCGCCAGGCACATCGAGCAGCCGGCCTCGCGCCACTCGGCGCCCGCGGCCTTGAAGATCTCGTCGAGGCCCTCGCGCTCGGCCTGGGCCTTCACCTGCTGGCTGCCCGGGACGATCATCACGCGGGTGCCCTCGTGGACCTGGCGGCCCTTGAGGACCGACGCGGCCAGGCGCAGGTCGCTGATCCGGCTGTTGGTGCAGCTCCCGATGAACACGACGTCCACCGGCTGGCCGGCGATCGCCTGACCGGGCGCCAGGTTCATGTACGCGAGGCTGTGCTCGAGGCCGCGGCGAGCGGAGTCGTCGGGCATCTCCTCGAGTGTCGGGACGTGGCCCGTGACCGGGATGCCCATGCCCGGGTTCGTGCCGTAGGTGACCATCGGCTCGAGGGTGCTGGCATCGAGCGTGATCGACTTGTCGTAGACCGCGCCCTCATCGCTCGGCAGCTGGCGCCAGCGCGCGACAGCCTCGTCCCACGCCTTGCCCTGCGGAGCGTGTCGGCGGCCGCGGATGTACTCGAACGTGGTCTCGTCAGGGGCGACGAGTCCGGCCCGCGCGCCGCCCTCGATCGACATGTTGCAGATGGTCATCCGCTGCTCCATGTTGAGCGCGCGGATGGCATCGCCGGTGAACTCGAAGACATGGCCGGTCCCGCCGCCGGTCCCGATCTTCGCGATCAGCGCGAGGATGATGTCCTTGGCACTGACGCCGGCCTGCAGCCTCCCGTCGACCCGCACCTCGTACGTCTTCGGCTTGCGCTGGAGGAGGGTTTGCGTGGCGAGGACCATCTCGACCTCGCTCGTGCCGATCCCGAAGGCGAGCGCGCCGAACGCGCCGTGCGTGGCCGTGTGCGAGTCGCCGCAGACGATCGTCATGCCCGGCTGTGTGAGCCCTAGCTCGGGACCGATGACGTGGACGATGCCCTGCGTGTCGCTGCCGTAGGCGTGGATGGGGACGCCGAAGTCGGCGCAGTTGGTCTCGAGCTGCTTGATCTGGGCCGCGCCCATCTGGTCGAGGATCGGCAGGCCGCGCGGTGTCGTGGGCGTGCTGTGGTCCGCGGTCGCCACAGTCTTGTCCGGGCGGCGAACCGCGATGCCCCGATTGCGGATGCCGGTGAAGGCCTGGGGGCTGGTGACCTCGTGGATGAGGTGGAGGTCGATGGCGAGGAGGTCCGGCGCCCCTTCCTCCTGCGCGACGACATGGTCGTCCCAGATCTTCTCGACGAGGGTTCGCGGTGCGGTCATCGTGCGGGTCCTGTGATGCTTGGGCGGGGCCGAAAGGGTACAGCGGATACGTTCGGTTGCTCATCGGCCAGGCAGGAGCCTCGCCTTCGAGCCTGCGACGTCTGCCCAGATGAGCGCGGCGCCCGGCCACGGGGTGTGCGGCGTGGTGGCTGCCGCGAGGGCGTCATCAGGGTGGGCGGGATAGGCGATGCGAAGCTGCGCTGCGAACTCGGCAACGACGGCCCGAGTCGCCCGGGTTCGCCTCACGACGAGGAGCCGGCTGACCCGCGGTGCCTCGCCGAGTCTCGTCCAGCCGTCCCAGCTGGGCAGCGAGGCCGCCTTCGCCTCGTGCCAGCGGATCAGCTGCTCAAGACGGCGCAACTCGGATTGGAGTTCGGTCGCGACCAGCGTTCGCGCGCGGGCGTCGTGGAGCACCGCATCGACCCAGCCGCGCTCCGGATCGCGGACCGCGACCTCCGTGAAGGCGTGCCATCGGGGATCGAGCTGCGTGAGCAGGGCTTCCAGCATCGGCGCCTGCCAGCGGTCGTGGATGGCCGGGCCAGCGCTCGGGTACAGGCGGGCGAACAGGTCGGCGCCAAGCGCGGCGGCGAGTCGCTGATAGGTCTCGAATGTCGGGTTCTCGTGGCCGTCCTCGATCCTGCCGAGGTACGCGGCGTCGATCCCAGCGGCACGTGCGAGGGCGGCTTTGGAGATGCCCGCGTCCAGGCGCAGACGTTGGAGCTGCTCGGCGAGCGCCCGATGACGAGCCACCACCTTGCGTCGGACAGCAGCCTCGAAGTCGCGTGTCGGCATGTGTCCATGGAAGCGGGACCGGCTTATCGCTGGCTCACCTGCCGGCTTGTGGCGTCTTCGCCGCTGCTGATTCGAGTCGCCGCTCTGACGCTGCCTCCTGGGTCGTCCCCGGCGCCTAGGCTGGACTGCCAGTCCGGACTATTGGCTCTACCCGGTTGGCTTCTGGACTGCGAGTCCAGACTGCGACGAAATCGGTGGCCGACGAGCCGCGAATCGGTCGAGAACTGGACCCTGGAGCCAGACCACGACGCTCATGCGCCCGAAGTTCGGACTGCCAGTCCAGTTGGCGCCGCCCGGCCCGCCCGCAAGCGCGCCCTGGGCTACCAGTCCGGCCGCGAGCTCGGGCGCCGCTGTCCGGGGGGAACGAGGGGCGGCCCACCTGCCCCGAATGGTGGGGGAAGGTTGCGGTTCGGGTGGTTGCGCCTCGCGCGAGGCGCGGTTACACTCCCCGAACCCGTCAGAGCAACGGGCGAGCAGGAGCACGCGTGGGCTTCATCGAGCACCGGGATCGTCGAGCGGTCGCCGTCGTCGTGACGACGGATGGCCGGCGCGTGACCGTGCCCACCCATGACCTCCAGCTCGGCGTATCCGCCCTCGATCTTCTTCGCTCGCTCCTCCTGGGCCTTGAGGGCCTTCTTGGCCTCCTCATTACCGGCTCCCGGCGGGAGAACGGAGGTACGCGGAGGAACGGGCGCTACTAGCGCAGGAACCACCGAGAACCGAAGGGACCCTCGCCGGGTGGCGAGGGTCTTTGCATGTCCGGGGCGGTCGCGGGCCGTGCGGACGCGACGACCAAGCCCGTGACGCCGAAGGGACCGAACCGATGACGCCGAAGGGACCGAACCGATGACAGCGAAGGGACCCGACCGATGACCGTGACGAAAGGCGAACCGCCGGCAGCTGGCACCGCGGCGGGCGGCCCGGATCGCGAGCGTCGAAGCCACGTGCCCGGCGATGGCTCGGCGACGGCCGCGGCGGTCGAGGAGGCGCGGCGCGCGATGCTCCACGACGTGCGCACTCGCAAGCGCACGCGCATCGGCGCCGACGTGCTGATGGAGGCGCTCATCCGCCAGGGCGTGGACACCCTGTTCAGCTACCCGGGCGGCGTGATCCTCCCGATCTACGACATCCTGGGCGACTACCCCGAGGTCCGCCACATCCTCGTCCGGCACGAGCAGGGCGGCGCCCACGCCGCCGATGGCTACGCGAGGGCGAGCGGCAAGGTGGGCGTGTGCATGGGCACGAGCGGTCCCGGTGCCACCAACCTCGTCACGGGCATCGGCACCGCCATGCTGGACTCGGTCCCGATGGTCGCGCTCACGGGCAACGTCGCCAGCCCGCTGCTGGGCAAGGACGCCTTCCAGGAGATCGACATCACCGGCATCACCCTGCCGATGACCAAGCACAACTACCTCGTGCGGCACGCTGACGACATCCCGAGGGTCGTTGCGGAGGCGTTCTACATCGCCAGCCATGGCCGCCCGGGCCCGGTCCACGTGGACTTCACCAAGGACGCGCTCCAGCAGGAGACCAAGGCCCAGCACCCCACCGAGGAGGAGGTCATCGCCGGCCTCCCGGGCTTCCGCCCGACCATCGAGGGGCACCCCAAGCAGATCAAGACGGCAGCCCGCGAGATCGCCGCCGCCCAGCGCCCGCTGATCCTCGCCGGGCACGGCGTGCTCATCGCAGACGCGGTGGACGAACTCAGGGCGTTCGCCGAGAAGACCCAGATCCCGGTTGCCTGGACCCTGCTGGGCATCGGCGTGATGGACGAGGACCACCCGCTCGCCTACGGCTACATGGGCATGCACGGCTGGAAGCACGTCAACCGCGCCATCCAGTCGGCGGACCTGCTGATCGCCATCGGCATGCGCTTCGACGACCGCGTGACCGGGAGCGTGTCCACCTACGCGCCGTACGCGCGGATCATCCACGCGGACATCGACCCGGCGGAGATCGGGAAGAATGTCGCGGTCGAGGTCCCGATCGTCGGGGACGCGAAGCACGTCCTCGACGCGCTGACGCGGGCCGTCCACCCCGTGGACCGCACGGCCCGCGCCGAGTACCACGCACAGCTGGCCGAGTGGCGCGAGGAGTCGCTGGCCTCCTCGTGGCACGGCTCCGGCCGCGAGGGCGTGATGACCGCCGACTTCGTGGTGGGGCGCATCGGCGAGCTGACGCACCACGACGCCACCTACGTGGCCGATGTGGGCCAGAACCAGATGTGGACCGCGCGGTACACGAAGTTCAAGCGCCCGAACAGCCACGTCAGCTCGGGCGGTCTGGGCACGATGGGATTTGCGGTCCCGGCGGCCATGGGGGCGGCGCTCGGCAACCCCAACGCCGAGACCTGGGCGCTTGCCGGCGACGGGGGCTTCCAGATGACGAGCCAGGAGTTGATGACCCTGGCAGCGGACCGGATCCCGGTCAAGATCGCGATCCTGGACAACAAGAAGCTGGGCATGATCCGCCAGTGGCAGGAGATCGTGTACGCCGGGAACTACCACTCCTCGCACCTGCCAGGCCCGGACTTCTGCAAGCTCGCCGACGCGTACGGCATCCCGGCCTGGAAGGCGACGACGCCCGAGCAGGTCGATGACGCCATCCGCGCCGCGCAGGCGGTGGACGGCCCGGCACTCGTCTGGTTCGAGATCGAGGAAGAGCAGAACGTGCTGCCGATGATGCCGGCGGGCAAGGGCCTGTCTGACCTGATCGAGACCTGGGGAGGCCCCGAGGAATGACCCCCGAGACTGCCGCACACGCGGCTCCGCCCCCGCGCGCACTGCCCGGTTCGGGCGAGCCGCGCCGTCACGCGCTCGTGGTGCTGGTCATGGACCGGCCTGGCGTCCTCAACCGCGTCGCCAGCCTGATGCGGGCGCGCAACTTCAACATCGACTCGCTCGCCGTGTCGCGCACGGACCGCGAGCACATCAGCCGGATGACCATCACGCTCCACGGGGACGACGTTGCGGTGGAACAGGCCGCCAAGCAGTTGTACCGGCTCATCGACGTGCTCAAGGTGCAGGACGTCACGGCGGACCAGGTCGTTGAGCACGAGCTGGCGCTCATCAAGGTGCGCGCGACCGACGCCAACCGGGCGGAGGTCATCAAGATCGTCGAGCTGTACAAGGGCCGGATCGTCGACATCGCGCCGGAGTCCGTCATCGTCGAGGCGACGGGCACCGAGGCCGAGATCGACGCCCTGGTCGCGCTGACGCGCAGCTATGGAATCAAGGAACTGGTCCGGACCGGCGCGATCGTCATGCTGCGCGGAGCCGGGTCCATCGAGGAGGCGCTCAAACTGTGACCGCGAAGATGTACTACGACGCCGATGCGGACCCGTCGGCGCTCGACGGCCAGACCGTCGCGGTCATCGGCTACGGCAGCCAGGGCCACGCCCACGCGCTGAATCTGCGCGACAGCGGCGTCAAGGTGGTCGTGGGGCTGGCCGAGGGGAGCAAGAGCTGGCCGCTCGCCGAGGCGTCGGGCCTCGAGGTCAAGACCGTCGCCGCGGCCGTGAAGGCTGCCGACGTGGTCATGATCGCGGTCCCGGACACCATCCAGAAGCACGTCTACGACGCCGAGATCGCCCCCAATCTGAAGCCCGGTGCGCTCCTGATGTTCGCCCACGGCTTCAACATCCGGTTCGGCCGGATCCAGCCACCCTCCACCGTGGACGTGGGCATGGTGGCGCCCAAGGGCCCGGGCCACCTGCTCCGCAGCGTGTACGAGCAGGGCGGGGGAGTGCCCGCGCTGTTCGCGGTGGAGCAGGACCCGTCCGGCACCGGCCGGGCGCGCACCCTCGCCTATGCCCGGGGCATCGGCTCCACGCGCGCCGGCGTGCTCGAGACCACGTTCAAGGAGGAGACCGAGACCGACCTGTTCGGCGAGCAGGCGCTCCTCTGCGGCGGCGTGTCGGCGATGGTCAAGGCGGCGTTCGAGACGCTCGTCGAGGCAGGCTACCAGCCCGAGCTCGCCTACTTCGAGACGATGCACGAACTCAAGCTGATCGTGGACCTGATGTACCGCGGCGGCCTCAACTACATGCGCTTCAGCGTCAGCGACACCGCGGAGTTCGGCGACTACGTCTCCGGGCCGCGGGTGACCGAGGGCGCGAAGGCGGCGATGAAGGACGTCCTCGCGGACATCCAGTCGGGCGCGTTCGCCACCCGCTGGATCGCCGTCCAGGACGCCGGCGGCGGCGAGTTCGCCGAGCTGCGCGCTCGGGACCGCAACCACCAGATCGAGCAGGTCGGCGCCGACCTGCGCAGCAAGATGCCGTTCCTCAACCCGGTGGTGGTCGACGCGGGCGCCGCCCAGGCCTCCACGAGCTCGGTAGCTGGGAAGGCGAAATGACCATGTTCGAGCCCACCCGCCCGCGGTTCGGCGGCGGCGTTGCCGCCGGGGCCGTCCGGATCTTCGACACCACGCTGCGCGATGGCGAGCAGGCGCCCGGCGCCGGCCTCACCGCGGCCGAGAAGCTCGAGGTGGCGCGCCAGCTCGTGCGCCTCAAGGTGGACGTCATCGAGGCGGGGTTCCCGGCCGCATCGCCCGGCGATTTCGAGGCGGTCCGGCGGATCGCCCAGGAGACCCGCGGCGGGATCGCCGTGGCGGCCCTCGCCCGGTGCCGCGACGGCGACCCGCAGCGCGCGGTCGAGGCCATCAGCATCGCCGAGCGCCCGCACCTTCACCTGTTCATCGCCACCAGCGACATCCACCTGCGGCACAAGCTGCGCATGACGCGCGAGGAGGCCCTCGCCGAGGCCGTGCGCTGGACGACCTGGGCGCGCAAGGCGCTGGGCCGCGACGCTGAGATCGAGTTCTCGGCCGAGGACGCCTCGCGGACCGAGCTGAGCTACCTGCTCGACATCTACGAGGCGGTCACCGAGGCCGGCGCGTCAACGCTCAACATCCCCGACACCGTGGGCTACGCGATCCCGTCCGAGTTCGGCCGGCTCGTCGGCGCCGTCCACGACCGGGTCGGCGATGCCGCCACGATCAGCGTCCACTGCCACAACGACCTCGGCCTCGCCACCGCGAACACGCTCGCCGCCGTCCAGGCCGGCGCCCGCCAGGTGGAGGTGACGATCAACGGCCTCGGCGAGCGCGCCGGCAATGCGAGCCTCGAAGAGGTCGTCATGGCCCTCCGGACCCGCCCCGCGCAGTTCCCGGACCTCGTTGCCTCCGTCGCCACCGACCAGATCACCGCGGCGTCGCGCCTGGTGAGCTACCTCACCGGCTTCGCGGTCCAGCCCAACAAGGCGATCGTCGGCGCCAACGCCTTCTCCCACGAGTCGGGGATCCACCAGGACGGGATCCTCAAGAACCCGCTGACCTACGAGATCATGACCCCGCAGTCGGTGGGCCTCGCCGGCAGCACCCTCTCGATCGGCAAGCTGTCCGGGCGGCGCGGCCTCCAGGGCAAGCTCCGCGAGCTGGGCTACGAGGTCGACGGCGAGGAGCTCGACGCCGTGTACCGCGCGGCGATCCAGCTGGCCGACAGCAAGAAGGACGTCACCGACGCCGACCTGATCGCGCTCGTCGAGCAGAAGAAGGCCGACGTGCCTCGCTCCATCGAGCTGCTCGGCTGGAGCATCAGCTCCTCCTCGGGCGGCCACTCGGTGGGCTCGGCGAGCCTGGTCGTGGCGGGCGAGGCGAAGGCCGGCGACGCCACGGGCAACGGCCCGGTGAACGCGCTGTTCAAGGCGGTCGACGCCGCGATCCTGCCCGTCCTGGGCTGGAACCCGGTCCTCACCGAGTACGAGATCAAGGCGGTCTCGGGCGACGGCGACGCGCAGGGCCAGGTGCTCCTCCGCGCTCGCCGCTCCTCGGACGAGGGCCACAACGCGCTTATCGTGACCGGCCACGGCCTGTCCACGAACATCATCGAAGCGTCGCTCGAGGCGTACCTTGTCGCCGCGAACAAGCTCCACGGCGCCGAGATCAACGGCATCGAGGTGGCGTTCGTCGGGCGTCGGACCACCGAGGAGACGCCGTGACGGATGCCGCGACCGTCGACGCCTCGCGCGGCGAGCCCGCTGCCCGCGATGCCGTGGGGGCCGCCGCGACGGGCGACACGCCGCGCACGTACCGGATCGCGCTGATCGGCGGCGACGGCGTCGGGCCCGAGGTCGTCGCGGGCGCGGTTCACGTGCTCGCGGCGGCCGGCCGCCGGTACGGCTTCGGCTTCGAGTGGCAGGAGCTGATCGTCGGCGGCATCGGCATCGACACCTACGGCGTCGCGATCCGGCCCGAGGACGTCGAGGCGTGCCGCGACGCCGACGCCGTGCTCCTGGGCGCAGTGGGCGGCCCGAAGTGGGACAACCCTGACGCGACCGTCCGCCCCGAGCAGGCGCTGTTCGCCCTCCGGGGCGGTCTCGGCCTGTTCGCCAACCTGCGCCCGATCACCGTGGCGCCCCAGCTGATCGCGGCCTCGCCGCTCAAGCCGGAGCTCCTCGTGGGGGTGGACTGCCTGATCGTGCGCGAGCTGACCAGCGGGCTCTACTTCGGCAAGCCGTCCGAGCAGCGGACCACCGCGGAGGGGGAGCGGGCCGCCATCGACACGCTCTGGTACACCGAAGGCGAGATCCGCCGCATCGTCACGCTCGCGTTCGAGATGGCGAGGGGCCGTCGCCGCAAGGTGACCCAGGTGGACAAGGCGAACGTGCTGGCGACGAGCCGGCTGTGGCGCAAGGTGACCGAGGAGGTCCATGCGGACTTCCCCGACGTGGAACTCGAGCACCGGCTGGTGGACTCGGCGGCGATGACGCTCGCCAAGTGGCCGGCCGGGTTCGACGTGCTGGTCACCGAGAACCTGTTCGGCGACATCCTGTCCGACGAGGCGGCGGTCATCGCCGGCTCCCTGGGCATGCTGCCCTCGGCGTCCATCGGCACGCGCGCCACCGCGCACGGCCGCCACGGCCTGTACGAGCCCATCCACGGCTCGGCGCCGGACATCGCGGGGCAGGACCTGGCGAACCCGCTCGGGACGATCCTGTCGGCCGCGATGATGCTGCGCTGGTCCCTCGGGCAGCCCGAGGCCGCCGCAGCGATCGAGCAGGCCGTCAGCAGCGTGCTCGACGCGGGGTACCGGACCAGGGACCTGCTGCCGGCCCACTCGGACGCGGCCGCCCTCACGCTTGTCGGCACCCGGGAGATGGCCCGCGTCATCGGGGACCGGATCGCGATTTGACGGCCGGCGCCCGCACCTGCGGGTGGCCGGCCGGCCCACCTCGACGACCCCTCCCCCGATCACGCACGAAGGCAGCCCATCCCATGACCGACCAGCCCGTTGTCCTCTACGACACCACTCTCCGCGACGGCACGCAGGGCGAGAACATCACGCTCTCGCTCGCCGACAAGCTCCGCGTGGCGCGGATGCTCGACGAGTACGGTTTCCCGTTCATCGAGGGGGGCTGGCCGGGGTCGAACCCCAAGGACATCGAGTTCTTCGCGGCGGCGCGCAAGGTCCGCTGGGAGCACGCGAAGCTGGCGGCGTTCGGGTCCACGCGCCATCGCTCGAACAAGCCCGCCGACGACGTGAACCTCCAGGAGCTCGTGGCGGCCGAGACGCCGGTCGTCACGATCTTCGGCAAGAGCTGGCTGCTCCACGTGACCGAGGTGCTGGGGGCGACGCCCGCGCAGAACCTGGACATGATCTCGGACTCGGTTGGCTGGATCGTGGACCACGGGCGCGAGGCGGTGTACGACGCCGAGCACTTCTTCGACGGCTACCGCGCCGACCGCGACTACGCGCTCGCCACCCTGCGCGCGGCCCGCGACGCGGGCTCCCGGACGCTCGTCCTGTGCGACACGAACGGCGGAACGCTCACGGGTCAGCTGGTCCGGATCCTCGACGACGTCCGCGTCTCGCTCGAGGGCGACGCGGACGCACCGCCGGTGACCTGGGGAATCCACACGCACAACGATGCCGAGCTTGCGGTCGCCAACTCGATCGCGGCGGTCCAGGCCGGCGTGCGCCACGTCCAGGCGACGATCAACGGTTACGGCGAGCGCTGCGGCAACGCGAACATGGTCTCGATCCTGGCCAACCTCGCGCTCAAGACCGAGAACGTCCTGGCGCCCCTGGGCGGCGGCGACCTGCCGGCACTGACGGAGCTCTCGCGCTCCGTGGCGGAGATCGCCAACGTCAACCCCAACGACTACCAGCCCTACGTCGGCCGGTCGGCGTTCGCGCACAAGGGCGGAGTCCACGGCGCCGCGGTGGCCAAGGTCGAGCGCTCGTACCAGCACGTTGAGCCGGCGTCCGTGGGCAACGCGGGCCGGCTCGTCGTGTCGGAGCTGGGCGGCAAGGCGAACACCGAGATCCGCGCCCGCCAGCTGGGCCACGAGCTGGAAGGCGTGCTGGACGCCCGCGAGCTGAGCCGGCTCATCAAGCGCCTGGAGAGCGAGGGGCTGGCGTTCGAGGGCGCCGAGGCGTCCTTCGAGCTACTGATCCACCGCCAGACGCCCGGCTACGAGGCCCCCTTCCGGATCGTCGACTACACCTGCCTCGTGGAGCAGCGGTCCGGTCGCGAGCTCCTGGCCGAGTGCACCGTGAAGGTCGAGGTGGCGGGCGAGATCCTCCACACCGCCGCCGACGGCAACGGGCCGGTCAACGCGCTCGACGGCGCGCTGCGCAAGGCGCTCGGCGCCTTCTACCCGGTGCTCGACGCCGTGCACCTCGTGGACTACAAGGTGCGCATCCTCGACGGCGCCACCGCGACAGCGGCGAAGACGCGCGTCATCATCGATTCGCAGGACGGTTCGCGAACCTGGTCCACCATGGGGAGCGACACCAACATCATCGCGGCCTCGGCGCAGGCGCTGGCCGACTCGCTCGAGTACGCGGTGTGGAAGTCCGGTGGCGAGGTGCGGCGGCGCGACGAGCGCGGCTTCGCGACGGCCAACGGGCACGTGGAGGTTGCGGGATGAGCGACGAGGCGGCTCGGGAGCCCCTTCGACTGGTGCGCTGGACCTCGACGTCGGGCAGCAACATGAACAGCCGCGGGGCCGTGGTCATCCACGGCGCCGGCCACGACTGGCAGGCTTCGGCCGAGGGCAACGGGGCGGTGGACGCATTGCTGCGCGCCGTCAACTTGGCGCTCGGTGACGTTCTGGGCGGCGCGCCGCTGCTGCTCGCGTACGACGTTCACGCGCTGTCGGAGGGCCCGTCCGCGGAGGGACGGGTCAACGTGCGAATCGCGCCGCCGGTCAGCGCGAAGGGGGAGCGCTCCGACGGGCGGTTCAGCGGCGAGGCCACCAGCACCAACATCGTCGCCGCGTCGGTCGAGGCGTACGTGGCGGCGCTCAACGGGATGCTCGGCGCGAACTCGTGGGCCGGCGCGGCCGAGGACGCCGTGGCGCGTCGCGGGCAGGCCGGCGACGAAGAGCCCGAGGCCGAGGCCGAATACCTCCACGGCCGCACGATCGACACGACGTCGTGGTTCAACCGCTGAGCGAGGTGGCGGGCGCGGCGGCTGCGGTGCGACCCGCGCCGCGCGTCGCCTACACGGGCGAGCCCGGGGCCTTCGCCGAGGAGGCGGTCCTGCGGTTCTTCGCGGCCCCCGAGGCGGTGCCGATGGGCTCGTTCCGTGCTGTCTTCGAGGCGGTGCGGGACGGTGCCGTGGCCGCCGGCGTCGTCCCTGTCGAGAGCTCGCTGCTGGGGACCATCCGGGAGAACCTCGACCTGCTGTGGGCGTTCGACCTGCCGATCGTCGGCGAGGTCACGGTGCCCGTGCGGCTGGCGCTGCTGGCGCTCCCGGGCGAGCGGCTCGAGTCGATCGACCGCGTCTACTCGATCTCTGCTGCGCTCGCCCAGGCGGACGAGTTCCTGCGCTCGCGCCCCTGGACGGTCGAGACGGCGTACAACACGGCGGGCGCGGCCAAGGGGATCGCGGAGCGGCGCGAGCGCGGGGCGGCCGCGGTGGCCTCGGCCCGGGTTGCGCCCATCTACGGCCTGGAGGTGATCGCCGACGACATCCAGACCGGCTCCGACAACCGCACCCGGTTCGCTGTGATCACCCGTCGAGCCGACGAGGCGGCGGTTCGCGCGGCCGCGGCGGCCCCGTCCGTCGCTGGCGCGCCCCGCACGTCGCTCGTGTTCGCCGTGCGCAACGTGCCGGGGTCGCTCTACCGCTCGCTGGGGGCGTTCGCCACGCGGGGGATCAACCTGTGGCGGCTCGAGTCACGGCCCTGGACCGAGCGCGGTTCGCGTTGGGAGTACGTGTTCTGGGTGGACCTCGACGGCGATCCGGCGGAGGCCTCGTGCGCCGCTGCGCTGGAGGCTCTCGCGGGGGAGACGGAGCTGGTCCGCATCCTGGGCACCTACCCGCGGGCAGCCGAGGAGTAGCGGCCAAGTCGTCAAGCGTCGCCTCCGCGGCGACGGTTTCGTGGTTCAAGCGTCGACCGGTCGCCTGACGGGCGACGACGCGACCGTCCCGGTCGTGGAATCGGGCCGCCCGCCGTGGTTGCGTCGCCAGCCAGGCGACGAAGTGGCTGGCGAGCGCCGAAAGCGTCGCCTTGGCGGCGACGCGTCCACGGGAAGCCGAGATGATGGCGCCCCGGGATGGGCCGTGCGCCGCACCCCGGGACGTTGTGGCTGGCCGACGGTCAGCCGCTGGTGCCGGTCCCCGCGGACGGGCTCGCGTTCGGGGTTCCGTTGCCGGCACGCGGAGCACCGCCCCAGCCGGGACCGCCATGACCGCCAGGGCCGCCGCGGCCGCCCGGTCCTCCGGCCACGCCGTTGACCTCGTCGGTCACGTGCGCGGTCAGGTTCGCGAGCATCTGGTCGGCCCGGGCCTGGGTCATCGTCCCCGCCTTGACGGCGGCGGCGAACTCCGCCTTGTCAGCGGCGCTGATGGCATCGATGACCGTTTGGAGCGTGACGCTCTTGGCCGTGGCGACCTGCGCAACCGTCTTGCCGGCCGAGAGCTGCGTCGTCAGGTCGGCCTCGGTCATGCCGAGGACCTTCGCGGCGGCCGTGAGGTCGTCCGCGTCGAGCCCGCCCGGGCCGCCGTGGCCGCCAGGACCGCCGAATCCACGGCCGTGGCCGCCGGGGCCGAAGCCGGTCCCGTTGACCTGGTCGGTGACGAAGGTGGTGGCGTTGGCGATCTGCTGGTCGGCCTGGGCCTGGCTGAGGGTCCCGGCCTTGAGGGCCGCGGCGATCTCATCCTTCTTGTCCTGGACCAAGGCGTCGACGACCGTCTGGACATCGACGTTGTGGGCCTTCGCGACCTGCGCGACGGTCTGGCCGCTCGCGAGGGCGGTGGCGAGCTGGGCCTCCGTGATGCCGATGGCCTTGGCGGCGACCGAGGCGTCGGTGACGGTCTCGGTGGTGCCGCCCATCCAGGGGCCCTTGCCCGGATTGCCCGCGGGGGTGCCCGAAGACGACGGACTGGCGGCCGGCGTGGCCGTCGGGTCCGCGGCCGAGACGAGCGTCGGCAGGAAGACCGCGGCCCCGGCGCTCCCCAAGAGGAGAGCCCCGGCGACCGCGCCTGTGGCGATGAACTTCTTGCGCAAACAGCGCTCCTTTCAGAGTTGCGTGCGGCCCCTGTGGGCTGCACCGCAGGCACGGTCGGGGTGGCTTCCTGTCGATCCCATGACATGCGGGCGCCGCCTGTGAGAAGCCACATGGAACCGCCCGCTCCGCCTCGGTGAGCGCCACCAGCCCGACCGTCGTCCGGCGGTGCCGTCGGCGGCTGTCGCGTGGATCGCCGCGCACCGGCGGAAGTTCGGGGATGACGCGGTCGGGTCGCTCGCCCCGGCGCTGTTCGAGCGCTACGCCCGCAGCCTCCACCCGGCACGGGCAGCGTCGGAGCGCAAGGACAGGCCGGTGCGCTGGGGCGTGGTTGCTGCGTGGTCGGGGCCCCCGAGGCGCGCGACCCACGCCGGTGCCGGGCGACCTCGACGGCGGGTCCCCGATTTCGCCTCCCGGCGGCGCTTGTGAAGCCGATCGGGCGTCGGAGCGCCAATTCCGCAACCTTGGAGCCCCATCCCACCTCTCCGAGGCGAAATGGGCGATGGGCGAGCCCTGAGCGCCTCCCGGAGGCGAAAGGGTGGCGCGCGGCGCCCCGAGCCCATCGCTCCCCGCGTGCTCCCTCCACGACCGCCCAGGGTCAGGACGTCAGGGCGCGACCTCCGTCCGCCGGGGCGTCGATCCAGTCCGTCGCGGGCAGGTGCTGAGCCGCTGCGAGCGGCTTGTCGCCCGAGCACACCGGTTGGTTCAGTCGGTTCTCGGCGCGAGCTGCGATGCCCGCGCTGTCGATGTCGCGGTTGGCGGAACCGAGTTGGGCGATGATCCGGAGACGAGCCCGCGGCCGCGATGGGGCTCGGGATGGCGAGTGCACAAGCGCGTCCGGCGGCGAGTGGACCAGCGCCGGTCGCCGGCTCGTCATCGGCGGGCCTCTGCGGTGTGTCATGCTCGATGCGACACCGCAGCGGGCCGTCGCTCCCGCACGACGAGGGACATCAGGCCGGGGCTGCGGCACGAGGTGGGGCCATGGCCTTCAACGAGGACATCGTCGAGCGGGCGAAGGCGAACACATACTTCCGGGAGGTCCTGTCGACCGGGCCGCACAGCCAGGTCGTCGTCATGAGCATCCCGCCGGGCGGCGACATCGGCGAGGAGGTGCACGACGACGTCGACCAGGTGCTGGTCTTCGTCGAGGGCGAGGGCCGGGCGACCCTTGACGGCGAGGCGAGCGGGGTCAGCGCCGGCCGGCTCGTCCACGTGCCCGCCGGGACGCGCCACAACTTCGTGAACACCGGCGGGAGCGATCTGCGCCTGTACACGGTCTACGCCCCGCCCGAGCACCAGCCGGGCACGATCCACAGGACCAAGGCTGAGGCCGACGCAGCGCACGCTCAGCACTGAGCGACGCGGTCCCGGGACCGCGAAGTCCGAGATTCGAGGGAGACGTCCCGCCGCGCCGGGCGTCGCAGAGCCACAGAGGGAGAGGAGAACAGATGTTCGGGGAGTTCAAGGCATTCCTGCTCAAGACGAACGCCCTTGCGCTCGCGGTCGGCGTCATCATCGGCGCCGCACTGGGCAGCGTCGTGACGTCGCTGGTCAACGACATCATCATGCCGCCGGTCGGGGTGCTGCTGGGCGGCGTCGACTTCAAGGGCCTCGTGATCAAGCTCAAGGACGCCACGGTGGACGCGGCCGGCAAGCCCGTGCCCGAGGTGGACATCCGCTACGGCGTGTTCATCAACGCAGTGATCGCGTTCATCGTGGTGGCGCTCGTCGTCTTCCTGATCGCCCGAGCGCTCATCAAGGAGCCGCCGGCGACCGAGGTCAAGACCTGCCCATTCTGCAAGGAGGCCAACGCGGTCGATGCCACCAAGTGCAAGGCCTGCACGAGCGCCATCTGACCCGGTTGCGGCTGAGCGGGGCGCCTTCGGGCTCCCCGCCCTGTCGCGTGGCCATGCTCCTCGGCGACCCCTCGCGCGTGCAGGCTGTCCGGCCCGACGATCGATCCGACGTGGTGTGGATGATCGAGCCGGACGGCGCCCTCGGCGGGCGACGTCTGCGTGGAGTCCCCGAGCCGCTGCTCGCCATCGATCAGTCTGCGCCGATCGGTCCGGCCCGCCGCGCGTGAGGGCTTCGGCCTGGGGCACGGATCGACCTGACGACGCCAGCGCCGGCGCCGGCCATGCGGCCAGCCCAGGCTGCGCGACGCGGCAGCGGTTCCGCTGACCGACGCGCACAGTGGCGCACACGGTCCGCGAGGAATGGACCCCCGCGCGCCCTGCGGGACGTGGAGCCGGGCCCGCGCAGAACGCCGACCAGCCGACCTGCGTGCGGGGCGCACCGGCCAACCCAGGGCGGCCGGGTGGTACGCTCGGCTCCCGTGGTGCGCGGCTCTCGCGACGATCGTTGGAGGCTCCAGGCCCATGGCCAATTCGTTCCACGACGCGATCGCGGCGGGCTACGCGCTCGCGGAGCCCGCGCTCGTCATCGGGAGCCCCATGGAAGGCGCGACCGCCCTGGCCGATGTCCGGGTCCAGGTGGCGCTCTCCATGCTCAACCGGCACGGGCTTGTCGCGGGTGCCACCGGGACCGGGAAGACCAAGACCCTCCAGGTCCTCGCGGGCCAGCTCTCGCTCGATGGCGTCCCGGTCCTCATCGCCGACATCAAGGGCGACCTCACCGGCCTCGCAGTGCCGGGCGACGCGACGAACGCGAAGCTGCTGTCGCGCGCCGCCGACCTCAAGTGGGACTACAAGCCGGTCGGTCACCCCGTCGAGTTCCTCTCCCTCTCCGGCAGCCTCGGGGCGCAGGTCCGGGCGACGGTGCACTCGTTCGGGCCGCTCCTGCTGGGTCGCGTGCTCGGCCTGAACGACACGCAGACGAGCATCCTCTCGCTCGTCTTCAAGTACTGCGACGACCACCAGTTGCCGCTGCTCGACCTCGCGGACCTCACCACGACGCTCAAGTACCTCGGCGGTGACGACGGCAAGGCGATCCTGGCCGACTACGGCGGCATCTCGCCAGCCAGCCTCGGGGTCATCCTGCGGTCCATCATCACGCTCGAGCAGCAGGGTGCAGATGTCTTCTTCGGCGAGCCGGAGTTCGACGTCGACGACCTGATGCGGACGACTCCAGACGGCCTCGGGGTCATCAGCATCCTCGAGCTCACGGACGTGATGGACAAGCCGGCGCTGTTCAGCACGTTCATGCTCTGGATGCTCGCCGAGCTGTACCACGCCCTCCCCGAGGCGGGCGACCTCCCGAAGCCGAAGCTCTGCTTCTTCTTCGACGAGGCGCACCTCCTCTTCGATGGGGCATCGGATTCGCTGCTGGCCCAGATCGAGCTGACGGTCCGCCTCATCCGCTCCAAGGGCGTTGGCGTCTACTTCGTCACCCAGGTGCCCACCGACGTCCCGTCGTCCGTGCTGGCCCAGCTCGGGAACCGGGTCCAGCACGCGCTGCGCGTCTTCACGCCAGAGGACTCGGACAACCTCAAGAAGACCGTGCGCACCTTCCCGATGACCGACTACTTCGATACCGGTGCCACGCTCACCTCGCTCGGGATCGGCGAAGCGCTCGTGACGGTGCTCTCGCCGAGGGGCGTCCCGACGCCGCTCGCCCCGACTCGCCTCCTGCCGCCCGATTCGCTGATGGCCGCGCTCCCGGCGGACGAGCTGCAGCGACGGATCCAGGCCGGCGTGCTGTATGCGAAGTACGCGACCATGGTCGACCGGCAGAGCGCGCACGAGATCATCACCGCGCGCCTCCAGGCAGCGCGGGCGGCACTTGCCGCGATGCAGCCGGGCGTCGGTGCCTCCGGGGCCGCTGGGCCCGGCGCAAGCACGCCCGCTCAGGAGCGAGCTGAGATCGAGCGTCGCGCCCGCGAGTTGGAGCGCATCCGGCAGAGCGCCGAGCGCGACGCTCGGGCCCAGGCGAAGGAGCAGGCAGTCGCGCAGCGGGCCGCCGAGCGCGCGCGGCTGCAGCGGGAGCGCGAGATGACCCAGGTCGGGACAGCCGTTCTCCGGGGTGTGCTCGGCACGCTCTTCGGCGGCGGCAGGCGGCGCCGCTGACGGGAGGCAGGGCGTTTCGCCCTCCGCGGGCCCGAGGATCGACCCAGCGAGCCTCCTCCTCGCCGCGGTCTGCTCAGGCACGCCAGCCCTGCGGTGGATGCTGCGGTGTCGGCAGCCTCGTGCCCGCGGTGCCGCCCGGGTGCGGGCGAGCAGCGGGACAATCCCGACGGTTCGAGTCGGGATTGGTCGGATCGCCGTAGAATCGCGGCCACAGCGCCGCCAGCGTCCCGCAGGAGCCTCGTCATGACCGTGACCGTCGGAACCACGCCCCACAAGATCTTCCTCGCCGGCCAGTGGGTGGAGTCGCCGGACGAGCTGGTCGTCACGAACCCGGCGACCGGCGAGGAGGTCGGCCGAACCTATCTCGCCACGCAAGCGCAGTACGACCAGGCGGTCGAGGCGGCAGAGCGCGCCTTCGAGGTCACCCGCAAGCTGCCCGCCTATGAGCGCGGCCGGCTCCTGCGCGATCTGTCAGCACGTGTCGCCGAGCACCGCGACGAGCTGGCCGAGCTGATCGTCGCCGAGGCCGGCAAGCCCATCCGCGATGCGCGGGTCGAGGTGGACCGCGCCTCGCTCGTGTTCCGGCTTGGCGCCGAGGAGGCGGAGCGCATGCACGGCGAGGTCATCCCGCTCGACCTCATGCCGTCGTCCAAGGAGCGCGTGGGCATCACGCGACGGTTCCCCATCGGCCCCATCGCCGGCATCAGCCCGTTCAACTTCCCGCTCAACCTCGCGGTCCACAAACTGGCGCCGGCCATCGCATCGGGCAACCCGATCGTGCTCAAGCCGGCCTCGAAGGACCCGCTGGTCATGCTCAAGATCGCGGAACTCATCGAGGAGGTGGGCGTGCCCGAGGGCATGGTCAGCATCCTTCCGATGACCCGCGACATGGGTGACCGCATGGTCGGCGACGACCGCTTCAAGCTGCTCACCTTCACGGGGTCGCCCGCCGTCGGCTGGCGGATGAAGACGCGCGCCGGCAAGAAGAAGGTCGTGCTCGAGCTGGGCGGCAACGCCGGGCTGATCGTGGACAAGTCCGCGAACCTCGACTGGGCGGTCAAGCGGGCCGTGACCGGGGCCTACGCCTACTCCGGCCAGACCTGCATCAGCGTCCAGCGGATGTTCGTGCACGAGGACATCTGGGACGCGTTCATGAGCCGCTTCGTCGCGGCCTCGGCCACGCTCAAGGTGGGCGACCCGATGGACCCGACCACCGACGTCGGGCCGATGGTGGACGAGGCCAATGCCCGCCGGACGCAGGAGTGGGTCGACGAGGCGGTGGCGATGGGCGCCAAGGTGCTGCTCGGCGGCCGCGCGCAGGGCACGTTCTTCCCGCCGACGGTCCTCACCGACGTGCCGTTCACGGCCCGCGTCTGCTCGTCGGAGGCGTTCGCGCCGCTCGTGGTGGCGTTCAAGTTCAGCACCATGGACGAGGCCATCCGCCGGGTCAACGACTCCGACTTCGGCCTCCAGACCGGCGTCTTCACCGCCGACCTCGCTGATGCCTGGAAGGCGTTCAACGAGCTCGAGGTGGGCGGGGTGATCATCAACGACATCCCGTCCTATCGGATCGACCACATGCCCTACGGCGGGGTCAAGGACTCGGGCCAGGGCCGCGAGGGTCTGCGCTGGTCGATCGAGGACATGACCGAGCTGCGGATCATGGTGCTCGCCTGGCCGCAGTAGCGCCGGGCGGTCGCCGCGTCCTGCGCGTGTCTCGCCAGTCACGTCCGAGCCGAACGCTTCGGTGTCCCGCGGCCTAGGACTGGCTCGTCCGCGCAGGTGCCGGGTCGCGGACACTGCGGCCCATGGACTTCACGCTGACCTCCGCCCAGGCCGAGCTTCGCGATCGCGCCCGCGACTTCGTTCGGAACACGCTCCAGCCTCTGGAGGTTGAGTTCGAGCACAACCGCGGCACCCTCTCGGCGGACGCCGTCCGCGCGATCAAGCAGCGGGCCATCGAGCTCCGGCTCCACGGCGGCAACCTGCCGCGCAAGGCGGGAGGCCAGGGCTGGTCGGCCTTCGAGCAGGTCATCGTCCACGAGCAGCTGGGCCAGGCGACCGGCGGCCTGTGGGGCTTCATCCCAGGCGGCTACAACGCGCTCGCCCACGCCTCGGACGAGCAGCGCCGGCGGTACCTCGATCCCTGCCTGCGCGGCGAGCGGAACGGCAGCTACGCGATCACCGAGCCGGGCCAGGGATCGGACGCCCGCACGCTGGCGGCAACCGCCGTGCTCGATGCGCCGACGGGCGACTACGTCCTCAACGGCGAGAAGTGGTTCGTGACCGGCCCGCCCGACACCGACTTCATGATCTTCCACTGCCACCTTCTGCGCGACGGCGAGCGTCTGCCGACGCTGTTCCTGGTCGACTACGACTCGCCCGGCGTGGACCAGGTCCACGACCCCGACTACACCCACACCTTCGCCGACCGCCATCCGCAGTTCCGCCTCACCGACGTCCGCGTCAAGGCTGACGCGATCCTCGGCGGCATCGGCGAGGCCGACGTCATGACCAACGAGTGGTTCATCGAGGAGCGCCTGCACATCGGGGCGCGCTGCACCGGCGCCATGGAGCGGCTCCTCACGCTGGGCGTGGCGTGGGCGACGGAGCGCATCCAGTTCGACCAGCGCATCTACGACTTCCAGGGCGTGGCCTTCCCCTTGGCTGATTCAGCGGCCGACGCCTCCGCGGCGCGCCTGCTCACCCGCGAGGCGGCGTGGCTGATGGACGAGGGCGTGAACGCGAAGCTCGTCCACGCGAAGGCGTCGATCGCCAAGCTGTTCGCGTCGGAGGCGGCGTTCCGCTGCGCCGACCGGGTGGTCCAGGTGTTCGGCGGGCGCGGCTACATGCGCGAGTTCCCCGCCGAGCGATACCTGCGCGAGCTCCGCGTCGACCGCATCTGGGAGGGGACCTCGGAGATCCAGCGCCTGGTCATCGCACGGGCGCTCGAGAAGCGCGGCGTCGACGCCGTGGTCGGCTAGCCCCACGGCCACCCGCCCAGATCGGGAGCACAGCGTCCCATGACCGAGCCCGTCCCGGCGATCCCCGCGCCCCCGCCCATCGACCTGCGGGCCCTGTTCGCGCCACGGTCGATCGCCGTCGTCGGCGCCAGCCCCCGAGGCTGGCTGGGCCCGACGGTGCGCGACAACCTCCGGACGATGCGCAGCGACACGCGCTGCTACTTCGTGAACCCGAGGTACGACGAGGTGCACGGGGAGCGCTGCTGGCCCGCGCTCGGCGATCTCCCCGAGCGCCCTGACACGGTGATCCTCGCGGTCAACCCGCTCCGCGCCACGCAGTTCGCGCAGGAGGCCGCGGATGCCGGCGTCCCGGGCCTCGTGATCCCGGGCGGCGGCGTGGTGGAGGGCGGCGAGGCGGCAGCCAAGATGCAGCGCCAGGTGCGCGAGATCGCCATCCGCCACGGCATCGCGCTGCTCGGCCCCAACTGCATGGGCATGGTGGACTGGACGACGAACTCGACCACCTACATCGGCGACGTGAACCCGTGGCTCACTCGCGGCCATGTGGCGGCGCTCGCCCAGTCCGGGAGCGTGACGGATGCGTTCATCCACGCTCCGGGGACGCGGATCGGGTACAGCCGCATCGTGTCGGTGGGGGCGGAGGCTGTGCTCGACGTCTGCGACTACCTCGCGTACTGCCTCGACGACCCCGAGACGCACGCGGTCATGCTCTTCGTCGAGGGGTTCAAGCGGCCCGAGCGATTCCTCGCCCTGTGCGACCACGCGCTGGCGCTGGGCAAGCCCGTCATGGCGGTGAAGGTTGGCCGCTCCGCGCAGGCCCAGGAGGCGGCGGTGGCGCACAGCGGGAGCCTGGCCGGGGAGGACCGCGTGACCGATGCGGCGCTCGACGCCGCGGGCGTCATCCGCTGCGCCGACCTCGACGAGCTGATCGAGACGGCGGAGCTCGTGGCGGGGGCAGGGCGCCTGCGCCGCGGCGTGGGGCTGGGCAGGACCGGCGTGGTGACGGTGTCCACCGGCGAGGCGTCCCTGGTGGCGGATCTGGCGGAGCGGACGGGCATCGATCTGCCGGCGGTGCCCGCCTCAGCCCGTGCGGCCATCCTGCGCGCGCTCCCGACCATGGGCTACATCGGCAACCCGCTGGATCCCTGGGGCGCTGCCGACGCGCCCATCGCCTACCCCGCGTGCTTCGAGGCTCTCGCGGCGTCGGGCGTGTACGACGTCCTGGCGGCGGTCCACGACAGCCCGTTCCGCGACCTGCCCTCCGAGGTGGCGGTGGCCCGCGACGTGTCGACAGCGCTGATCAACGCAACCGCAGGCCGGGCGGACCTGCTGCCGGTGTACGTGTCGCTCACGTCCGGCGACCTCTCCGAGCAGGTCAAGACGACGCTCGACGCGGCGGGCGGCATGCCGATGCTGCGCGGGGCCAGCGAGGCGTTCGGGGCGATCGCGCGCCTCGCCGGGTGGGAGCGACGCCGGGCGGCCAGGAACGAGCGCGGGCCGTGGCGCCCGGATTGGCCGGCGCTCGCCGGGGACCGGACGCCGTGGGCTGCAGACGACACACCCGATCCGCTCACGCTGGCCGCGCGCCGCACCGCGTCGAACCGGACTGCCCGGTACGCCCTGCCGGAGCGGGAGAGCCTGGAGCGGCTGGCGGCTGCTGGAGTGTCCGTGACCCGAGTCCTCGCCGTGCCGGCCAACCCGGACGCCGCAGAGAACGCGTGGCTGGCGCTGGGCGGCGGCCCGGTGGCGATCAAGCTCGATGCGATCGGGCTTGCGCACAAGACCGAGGCCGGAGGCGTGCGGCTGGGCCTCGCCGACGCGGCTTCGATCCGGTCGGCGGTCCATGGGCTCGTCGAGGCGGCCGCGTCCGCCCAGGCGAGGATGCGTGGCCTGCTCGTGGAGCCGATGGCGACCCCGGGCCTAGAGCTGATCGTCGGCGGGCGGCGCGACGCCGTGTTCGGCCCCGTGGTCCTGGTTGGCCTCGGCGGGATCCTGGCCGAGGTCCTCGACGATGTCGCCGTGCTGCTGGCGCCCGCGCCCGCGACTGAGGTGCTCCGGCGGCTCCAGGGGCTCCGCGGGGCAGCGATGCTGCGCGGCGTCCGCGGCCGACCCGGCGTTGACCTCGACCGGCTGGCCAGCCTGGTGGCGACCGTCGGGCGGCTGCTCGCAGACGACGCGTCCATCCTCGAGGTCGACCTCAACCCGGTGATCGCCTGGGACGCCGGAGCGCTGGCCGTGGACGCCCTGGTAGTGCTCGAGGCGGCCCCCGCCTGACCTTGCACCGGCCTTGCACCCAACGGTGTGGGGTCGCACCGGCAGTACGCGGGCATTGTTCGAACGGTGGGTCCCCGCACCGCGCCGCTGACGAACGTACCCCCCCGTATGGGTCCCCAGTCCCGTATCGAGCGATCGCGCCGGATGGTCTGATCCGAGCACGAACGACGACGCCGATCACCCGTGGGAGGGCGAGCGGCAAGGGGCTCCCGAACCGACTTCGGGAGGCCGCATCCTCGGCGCGTCACCGTCACACGTGGGGTACCAGATGGACTCGCTCTCATACGAACGCGCCCCGATGCGCCGCCGACGGCGCCGGATGCTCGTCGCGATGCTGCTCGCGTCATCGCTCGCCACGGTTGGCGCCGGCGCCATGAGCCTCGCGGTGTTCACCGACAGCAAGGCCTCGACCGGCGCATGGACGACCGGATCGATCATCCTGGGCGTGAGCCCCACGGCAGCCTTCAGCGTCACGAACGCCATGCCTGGTGACAGTGGTACGCAAATCATCGGCGTGACCAACGCGGGCCTCTCGACGCTGCGCTACGCGATGACCTCGACGTCGACCAACGCCGACACCAAGGGCCTGGCCGCCCAGATGAACCTCGTGATCACCACGGGCCCCGTCGTGACCGGCGCGTGCACCGGCACGTCGCTCTACAGCGGCCCTCTCTCGACTGCTGCGCTGGGCAGCGTCGCCCAGGGTGCGCAGGCCGGCGACCGCAGCGTCAACCCGACGGCGACCGACAACCTGTGCTTCGGCTGGTCGTTCCCAATCGCATCGGGCAACGCGTTCCAGTCCGCCGCGACGACCACGACCTTCACATTCAGCGCCGAGCAGACGGCGAACAACTAGGGCCCACCGCCGCACGACCACCTCGGCCCGTCCGGTTCGCCGGCCGGGCCGAGGCAGCGGGCCCGTCCGGACGCGTCCCCTCCGCCACTCCGGAGCAGTGTCATGACCGTCACCATTGCCATTACCTCCACCATTCGGCGGATCCTCGACCTCGTCCTCCTCGCGCTGATCCTGACCGTCCTGGTCTCGCTTGCCGTCGCGCGCCTCGTGCCCGCGATGGCCGGCGGCCCCACGTTCGTCGTCGGCGGCGGGTCGATGGAGCCCAACCTCCCGATTGGCTCCGTGGTCGTTGACGTTCCCGTGGCAGCCGCGGACCTGCGGGCAGGCGATGTCGTGAGCCTCAAGGTCGGGCCTGACGAGGCCGTGTTCACACACCGGATCACGCGCACCCTCATGCGGGACGGTGCGATCTGGATTCAGACGAAGGGCGACGCCAACCCGAGTGAAGACCCGACGATCATCCCCGCGACCGCAGTGATCGGCCGCGTCTGGACGATGATCCCGTACCTCGGCTACCCGATCCAGCTGCTCAGCTCGCTCGTCGGCGTCGCGTTCCTCCTCTCGATGGGCCTGGTGACGCTCCTGGGCGCGTGGCTCCTCGAGTCGCTCGAGGACGACCAGCGCGCCTCGCTCCGCCGCCGTCGGTTTGAGCAGGCCGGCATCGAGCCGCAGGACCTTGTCGCCCCGGAGGGGGCGGCGGGATGACCCGGCGCCCGGCCGCGCTCGTCGTGGCGGTGATCCTGGCGGCGCTCGCCGTCTCGGCCCCGATCACGCTCGCCCGCTTCACGGCCACGAGCGCCTCCGGTGCAACCTTCGGCACAGCGACGCTCATGCCGCCCACCGCGGTGAATGGCACCGGAGGTTCGTCCGCGTCCCTCACATGGACCGCCTCCAGCTCGGTCGCCGCCAGTGGCTACCAGCTCCTGCGCAGCCCCAAGTCCGGCTCGGGCTACACGAACATCAGTACCGTCAACCCGGTCTCCGCGACCGCCACGACGGACGCGCCCGGCGCTGGGGTCTGGTACTACGTCTTGGACACCTACTTCGGGAACTGGACGAGCGCAACCTCGAACGAGGCGGCGGTCACCATCAGCTTGGCCCCCCAGACGACACCGTTGGTGGGCTGCGCCGACCAGGCTCCGGTGACGGTCGACTCCGGCGACAACAACGGCTACGAGGGCACCCCAGCAAACGGTTGCGTCAAGGACAACCGCTTGGCAAAAGACAACAACTCAGGCACCAACACGGTCCTGAACTGCTCCGACCCGGGCAAGGACCGCCACCAGTTCTGGGGATATGCGTTCGGGCTGCCGGGCACGGTGAGCTCGGTGAATGGCATCACCGTGCAGTTCGTCATGGGACTCGGCAGTAACAACGGGACCAGCCAGGTGTGCGCCCAGCTGTCGTGGGACGGCGGCACCTCGTGGACAGCGGCCAAGTCTGTCGCAATCACCAGCACATCGCTTCTGACCTACACGCTCGGCTCCCCGACGGACACGTGGGGCCACGCGGGCTGGACCGCGGCTGAGCTCAGCGCCGCCAACTTCCGGGTGCGGCTGACCGACATGTCGACCGTCTCGTCCAAGGACTTCAAACTCGACTTCCTGGGGGCCAGCGTCAGCTACACGCCCTGAATGGCCCACCGCGAGCCGGGGCCGGCGACTGGGTTCCCCGGTCAGCTCACCGAGTCGCCGGGCTGCCAGTGATGGACGGTGGCCGTCCCGCCGCGGGCACGGATCGCCGCCTCCAGCTGGTCGGGCGTCCCGGCGAGGGCCGGGAAGGTGCCCCAGTGGATCGGCAGGACGTGGGCCACGCCCAGCAGCTCCGTCGCGATCGCCGCGCCCGCGGGGTCCATCGTGTAGTGACCGCCGATCGGCAGCATCGCGACGTCCGGGCGGAACCGGTCGCGGATCAGCGTCATGTCGCCGAACACGTCGGTGTCGCCCGCGTGGTACACGCGGAGCCCGTTCTCGAGCTCCACGACGAAGCCCGCAGGCTCGCCCAGGTACAGCGTGGTGCCCGCGTCATTGTCCCAGTCGCCTGCCGAGTGCACCGCCGGGGTCATCGAGACGCGCAGGCCCGCCACCTCGACCGTGCCGCCCTTGTTCATCCCAATGACCGCGTCGCTGCCGCCGGGCAGCCGTCGGCCGAGCCAGAGGCTCATCTCGTGGATGCACGGCCAGGCGGGCCGGAACTGGGCAGCCAGCGCAATCGCGTCGCCCATGTGGTCGCCGTGGCCATGGGTCACCAGCAGCAGGTCGCAGGCCTGCTGCGCGGCGGGGGGCCGCGGGCTCCGCGGGTTGCCCAGCCACGGGTCGAACAGGACCACCTTGCCGCCCGGCGTCCGCATCTCGACCGCCGCGTGGCCAAGCCAGGTGAAGGTGGTGTCGCGCCCGATCGCCATCGCTAACCTCCGAAGCCTGTTGATCCGGCCTTGGGTCGCTGGGGCCGTCCCGGCGCCAGCTCAATTCGCGGTCATTATCCGCCGCGAGCGCAGGAAGCGGCGCAAACGGCTCGCCCCGCTACACTCCCGGCGTGCTTGCGTCGCAGATCGCCGCGAACCTCGCCCTGATCAATTGGACCGTCATGGCGGGCCTCGCCGTGGGGTCCTTCGGGTTCGTGCTGCTGACGCGGCTCCGGACATCGGTCACCCGCGGCTACCTCGCGTTCACGGCGTTCTGCGCCGCGGGCTTCGGCCTGCTGGCGTGGCTCTCCGACGATGGGCTCGCGCCCGCCGTCACGGGCTCGCCGGTCGTGGCCAACACGATGTTCGACGCGCCTCGCCGGCCGCTCATGGCCCTCTTCGTGCTCTTCGCGCTCGTGGCGATGGTGGCCATGGCGCGCGGTCGGCGGGGTGTCCGTCCGGCGTGGGCGGCGCTGGCGTTCGGCGCGGCGTCGCTGGCCTGCGGGGCGCTCGCCTGGGGAACGGGCGGCGCCCTGGCCACCCTCATGCTCGGCGTGCAGCTGCTGGTGCTCGCGGCGGCGACCGGGGGCGTCTTCGCGGGGATGATCCTGGGGCACTGGTACCTCGTGACGCCCCGGCTGCCGGAGGCGCCGCTCGTGCTGACCAGCCGGGTGCTGCTGGGGGTCGTCGCCGTCCAGATGGCCCTGTTCGCGCTGTGGGTGGGCGTCGGGGTGGGGCCGGGCGCGACGGGCGGGCCATTCGCGGCGCTCGTGGGGCCGTGGGCGCTGTTCGTCTGGCTTCGGCTCCTGGTCGGGCTGGTGTTCCCGCTCGTGGTCTCGTGGGCCGCCGTGCAGACGGCGCGATCGAGGTCGATGGAATCCGCGACCGGGCTCCTCTACATCAACGTGGGTACGATTGCGGCGGGGACGATCCTCGCAGCCGGGCTCTACTTCGGCGCCGGCCTGCTGGTCTAGGAGTTGGCGATGCTGGTCCGCGTCCGCCTGTTCGCGATGCAGCGGGAGGTCGCGGGCGCCAAGGAGCTCCGGGTCGAGCTGGCCGACGGCGCGACCGTGGACGACGCGTGGCAGGCGGCGGTCGCGGCCGTCCCCGCCCTCGCCCCCGGGCGCGACACGCTCCGCTTCGCGGTCAACGGGGCCTATGCGGAGCCCGTCACGCGGCTGGCCGAGGGCGACGAGGTCGCGGCGATCCCCCCGGTGAGCGGCGGCGAGGGCATCGACGGTCCACCAGGTCGACAGCGCATCCTCGAGATCCACGCCGATCCGTTCCCGCCGGCCCTGGCTGACGACCTCGGCCGCCGCCTGGCGATCCCCGAGGACGGTGCACTGGTCACGTTCCTCGGGCGGACGCGTGTCACGCCCGGCACCCCGGCGCCCGGGCAGGAGGCAGAGGCGGCGCGCCACGCCGGCGCCCGCGTCGAGGGGCTGGAGTACGAGGCGTTCGAGCCGATGGCGCTCGCGGTGCTGGGCCAGATCGCCGACGAGATCGAATCCCGCTTCGGCGTGGCGCGCCTCGCGATCGTCCACCGCACGGGCGCGGTGCCGCCGGGCGAGGCGTCGATCCTGGTGGTCGCCGCGGCGCCCCATCGCGACGCCGCCTTCGCCGCCGCGCGGTACGCGATCGACGAGACCAAGGCGCGCGCGCCGATCTGGAAGGCCGAGCGGTTCGCGGACGGGCGGGTCTGGATGGGGGCGCCGGCGAGGACGGCCGCAGAGGACGCGGGCTGAGCCGACGCGCCGACGCGGCTGCGCGGGACGCCCCTGCTGGACGCTTCCCCGCATACTGGGGCCATGCAGCGCGACCTAGCGGGGAGTGCGGTCGACGCGCTCGGGGAACAGGCTGCGGCGATCGCCGCGGCATGGAGTGCCGGTGCGCGTGCGACCACGTCGGTCGGACAGGAGCGGGCGGCCCTCCGCCTGCTCGGCGTGTCCGGCGTTGACCGCGACGGTCGGCCGCTCGCCGCCTCGGTCCTCGACCGCTACCTCGCCCCGGACGCTCGGCGTCTCAGCGGCGGCATCACGCTCCCGATGGCCGTCGCGATGGCCGAGTACGACCTGACGATCCTCGAGGTCGCGCTCGAGGTTGCGGCCGGCAACATCGACCTCGGGCTGGAGGCTGAGCTGCTCGAGGACCCCGAGCGGCGGGCGAAGGCGCAGAAGTCCGCCTCGGCGATGGCGATGGCCGCGCTGGCACGAGCCGACGCGAACAGGACCGCGCGGCGCGAGCTGGTGGCGCTGCTGGGTGAGCCGCGCCGCCCGCTGCTGGGCGTGACGCTCGAGTCGCCGGCCATCGTGGACGGTGTTGAGGAGGCGGTCGCCGCCATCGCCGCGGGCGCCGGCGCCATCCGGGTCCTGGTGCCGCCCAGCCGTGAGCTGGCGGACCTCGCCTCGCGGAGCGGCACGCACGTGGAGCCGTGGCATCCGGCGCCCGGGTCCCGCGGCGGCCTCGTCAACTTCGACCCCGCCGGGTCGCCCGTGCCCACCGGGTCGCATCGCGCCCTCACCGTGCTGCGCGCCGTCCTCGACGACGCCGGCGCGCGGAACGGCCGCTACGTCCGCCTGGTCACCGAGTCACCGGCGCTCGCCGCACCGGACCAGGCAGTCATCGCCGCCTTCGAGCGAGTCGACTTGGTCATTGCGGACCCCCTGCGCGAGATCGTGAGCGGCCTCGTCGACCCGGACCGCGCCCTCGCCGACCACGCGTTCGCCCATCGGCTCCTGGCTCGGGGCGGGACGCGCGTCGTGGTCCCCGCGAGCTCGCTCGCAGTCGCGTCGGACCTTGCGTCCGGCGTCCCGTCCGACCCGGCGACCCGCTCCGGACGGGCCCTCGCCCTCCAGCTGCTCGCCGTCTCGCTGGCCCTCGCCGACGGCCTGCTGCCCGACTCGGTCGTGGTGGGTGCGCTGCCGGCGTGGCTCGGCGACGAGCCGAGCGCCCCAGCGCGTGCGGTCGCCGAGGTGGCGATGCGGCGCGAGCTCTTCCCCTCGCACCGCCTCGCGTTCCTCGAGCCCATCAGTGCCCCCGTGAACGAGTGGCACGCGCTCGTCGCGGGCGTCCTGCCCGACGCAGGCGACGTGAAGCTGCTGCTCTGCTGCTCGTCGGCCGGCTTCGCCGCGCGGGCCGCCACGATGCGCGCCGCCATCGATGTGGCCGACGCCATCGCGCTGTCGCGCTCCCGGCCGGTGCTCACCGGACTTGCGGCAGAGCATCGCGACGCGACGCTGGCCGTGGCGGCCGAGACGCTCGAGGGGCTCTCGGAGCGCGGCTGGCGATGGCTCGTGGACGAGCCGTTCGGGATGCCGGCCGTCCGGATCGGCGCCGAGGCGGTCGCGGACCGGACGAGCGGCTTCGACGTCCTCGCCCCGGCCGCGACCCGCGTCTAGAGGCGCGGTCCTGCGGGATGGAGGGGCGCCCCGTCGTCGAGCCGCAGACCCGCGCCGCGTGGCGCGATTGGCTCGAGACGAACCATGCCACGACCCAGGGCGTGTGGGTGGTCTACCGCAAGCGTCGCCACGCCGGCCCCGAGGACCTCGACTACGAGGCGATCGTGCTCGAGGCCCTGTGCTTCGGCTGGATCGACAGCACGGCGGGCGTCGTGGACGAACACCACGCGAGCCTGTATCTCGCCCGGCGCAAGCGCCGAAGCGGGTGGGCGGCAACCAACAAGGCGCGCATCGAGCGGCTCCTGGCCGAGGGCCTGATGGCGCCGGCCGGGCTCGCGATGGTGGAGCAGGCGCGCGCCGACGGCTCGTGGACGCTCCTCGACGGGGCCGAGGCGGCACGCGAGCCGCCCGACCTCGAGGCCGCGCTCGAGCGGCACGCCGGCGCCCGCAGCAACTGGGACGCCTTCCCGCGCAGCACCCGCAAACAGCTGATCGGCTGGATCGACACGGCCAAGCGCCCGGAGACCCGTGCCGCCCGCATCGAGGAGACCGCGTCCCTCGCCGCGGAGGGGGTCCGGGCGAACGAGCAGCGGGCGGGCCGGCGGCGGGCAGATCGGTGACCGGCTCCCCTGGCTGCACCTGAGGGATCCGCCGCGGCGGAGTAGCCTTCTCGCCATGCCGCGCCAGCCCACAGCATCGCGAGCCAGACCTGGGGCCGCATCGCCCCCGCACGCGCCCGCGGACGACCTCGACGCCGTCCACGACCCCGGGCCGGACGCCGCACGGGCCAGGCTGGAGGCGGCCGGGCTCGAAGGGGCCGCGACCGAGCCCCTGGTCCTGCCCTCCGGCCACAGGATCCGGATCGGCACCGCGTCGTGGACGGACCCGACGATGACGGCCTCGGGCGTCTTCTACCCGGCCGACGCCAGCACGGCCGAGGATCGGCTTGGCTTCTACGCGTCGCGGTTCCCGGTCGTCGAGGTGGACGCGACGTACTACGCGCTGCCGACGCGGCGGCTGTCCGAGCTGTGGGTGGAGCGGACGCCGCCCGACTTCGTGTTCGACGTCAAGGCGCACGCCCTGCTCACGGGGCAGCCCACCGAGACCAGGCGGCTTCCGAGGGCCATCCGCGAGGCGCTCCCCGCCGACGTGGCGGCCAAGGCCCGGCTGTACGCGAAGGACCTGCCCGAGGAGCTCCGGACCGAGGTGTGGCGCGAGTTCGCCGACGGCCTCGCCCCGCTCGCCGACGCCGGCCAGCTCGGCGCCGTCTTCCTGCAGTATCCGCGCTGGTTCTTCACCTCGTCAGAGAACCGCGACGCAATCCGGGAGGCGAGGGCCGCGCTCGAGCCGTACGGGCTCAAGGTCGCCGTGGAGTTCCGCAATGCCACCTGGTTCAACGAGAAGAACCTCGAGCGGACCCTTCGGTTCCTCGCCGACGAGCGGATCCCGCTCGTCATGGTCGACGGCCCGCAGGGGTTCAAGTCGTCGGTCCCGCCCATCGTTGCGGCCACGTCACCGGACCTCGCGATCGTGCGGTTCCACGGCCGGCGGAGCGCCACCTGGGAGGCGATGGAGGGCCGCCCGACGGTCGAGCGGTTCCGGTACCTGTACGACCGGTCCGAGCTGGAGCCCTGGGTCCCGCGCGTCGCCGAGGCGGCGGCCTCCGCGTCGGACACCCACGTGCTGATGAACAACTGCTACGCGAACTACGGCTCGACCAACGCCCGCGAGCTCGCGGCGCTGCTCGAGCGCGAACTGGCCGGCGCCCCACCAGACGGGCCAGCACCAGGCCCCGCCTGACTCAGGGTCGCAGCCCCTCAACGGCGGGCACGTCGGATGGCTGCCGGATGTGCGGCAGCGGCGAGAAGACGAGCAGCAGGATCGAGACTGCCATCCCCGCCCAGCCGATGGCGATCCCGCCCCGCACGCCGATCCAGCCCGCGACCCCCGCCGCGAGGAGCGCCCCGATGGGGTAGGCGATGCCGTGGGAGAAGACCTCGAGCGTGGCGTTGACCCGACCGAGGATGCGGTCCGGGATGACGCCCTGGATGAGCGACAGCTCGGCCACGCCCTCGATGGTCTGGAGGCCGTCGCCGATCAGCTGGGGCAGGAAGACCATCACCGTCGCGAGCAGGAGGGGTCCGCCCGCCAGCGGCGTCAGCACCCCGATGGCAGATGCGAGCGTGGCGGTCCAGATGAGCGCCGGCCCGAAGCCGAAGCGTGCAATGACCCGCGCGGCGAAGAACGAGCCGATCAGCGACCCGACACCACCGGCCGAGACGACGACGCCGAGCAGGAACGGGCTCAGGTGCAGCTCCTGGATCAGGTAGATCGTGTAGAGGACCCCATAGAACGAGCCGGAGACGTGGGCGATGACCGAGCGAAGGGTCAACGGCAGCAGGATCGGGTGCCGGCGGACCAGCTCCAGGCCCTCGGCGATCTCGGCGCGCATCGGGACGGGCGCGATTCTGGCGGGGCGTGGCGGCTCGGGGCTGCGGATGAGGCCCAGCGAGATCGCCGACACCACGAACGAGATGGCGTCCACGAGGATCGCGAGGGGCGCCCCGATGAGCTGCACCAGGCCGCCTGCGAGGCCCGGCCCGCCGATCTCGGCGAGCGACGAGCTCGTGGCGAGCTTGCTGTTGCCCTCGACCACGCGATCAACCCCGATCAACGACGGGACGTACGCGGGATAGGCGGCGTCGAACAGCGACCCCAGGCAGCCCTCCAGGAACACGACGACGTACAGCTGCTCGATCCGCAGGACGCCGGCGATGTACGCGGCCGGGATCGAGGCCAGCAGCCCCGCTCGGATCACATCGGCCCCGATGAGCAGCGGCCGTCTGCGCAGCCGGTCCACCCACGCGCCTGCGAAGAGGCCGATGAGGAGCACTCCGAGGCTGGCCGAGACCACCAGCAGCGCCATCTCGAACGGGCCTGCCCCGAGGACGAGCAGCGCCACGAGCGGCACGGCGGTCCGCGTCACCACGGAGCCGAGCTCGGACACGGTCTGCCCGGCCCAGAGCCTCATGAAGTCGGCGTGTCGCCACAGGGATGCGCTCACAATCGAGGGAGGGTACCGGAGTGCGCCAGCTTCATTGCCACCCATGTGTGGACGCGTTGTCCCGGACCCTGCCATGGTGTCGCCAGTACGCCAGTACGCCATTCGCCGATGCGCCAAGGAGGACACCGAAGGCATGACGGTCCTGCAGCCCCAGCACGTCGCGTTCCTCAACCGCACCCGGCGGGCGGTCCTGGGGACGGTCACGGCTGATGGCGCGCCGAGGCTCGTGCCCATCTGCTTCGCCGTTCTCGACGGCCGCGACGGACCGATCATCGTCTCAGCGCTGGACGAGAAGCCCAAGCGTCCGGGCGATCTCCATCGGCTCGGTCGGGTCCGGGACCTCGAGGCGCGGCCGCTGGTCAGCCTGCTCGCCGACCGGTGGGACGAGGACTGGGCGCGCCTCGCGTGGCTCCGCGTCGACGCGACCGCGACCCTGATGGAGCCCGGCCACCACGAGCATTCCGCCGCCGTCCTCGCCCTGCGGGCACGGTACGAGCCCTATCGTGCGCAGGGGCTCGAGACCAAGCCCGTCATCCGCCTCGAGCCGATCCGGACCGTGTGGTGGTCCGCAGTCTGAGGGCGCTGGATTCCGGGGACGACCCCCCGGTTTGCAGGATCGAACATCTGTGCTACGATGACGGCCTCGTCGCACTGCGCGGCGTGCTCCGTGTGGTCGACCCCCTTCTCGAACTGACCGTGCGTTTTGCAGTCCCAGTTCGGGAAGCGTGGAGGTCATCATGACCACCGGTACCATCAAGAAGGTCGTCGCTGATCGCGGCTTCGGCTTCATCACGGCCGAGGATGCGAAGGAGTACTTCTTCCATCGCGGCGCCCTCGATGCCTCGCTCGACTTCGATCGCCTGAACGGCGGCGAGCGAGTTGAGTTCGAGGTTGAGGCCAGCCCCAAGGGCCCTCGGGCCTCGCAGGTTCGCGCAGCAGCCTGATCCCAGGAAGCGGCCCGTCATCTGGCGGGCCGCTTTTTGATTCCCGGCGGGGCGCGGTCGTCCTACCTGGCCGCGCCTGTGAGCATGCCCGGGTTCCAGAGCACCTCCCAGAGGTGGCCGTCGGGGTCCTCGAAGTAGCCCGAGTAGATGCCCCACGGCCGCTCGCGCGGGCCGCCTGTGACGCGAGCGCCTGCAGCCTTGGCGCGGGCGAGCACGGCATCGACCTCCGCGCGACTCCCCACCTCGTGGGCGAGGCTGAACTCGGTGCGGCCGGAGGTCTCGAGCGGCAGCCCGGCGTCCTTGGCCAGGTCTGCCCGAGGGTAGAGGCTCAGGATGAGCCCGCCGTCCAGCTCGAACATCGCGACCGCTCCGGCCGCGCCCGATGCAGCGTCGTGGTACTCGGTGCCGATGATCCCCTGGGAGGCGAGGCCCAAGCCGTCGCGATAGAAGGCGAGGGCGCGCTCGAGGTCGGCGACCGCCAGGGTCACGACGCGAATGCTCGGATGCATCGGCTCACTCCGGGCGACGGCAGCGGCCAGTTGGCCGGGCTAGAGCCTAGCCGAAGACCACGTGGACGACTTCGAAGGGGCGGGCCGACGCAGAAGGCTCAGAGCCGCGTCAGGCCTTCGGGCTCGGCGTCGTCCACCGCCTGCCCGCACGTGGGGCAGTGCCAGCGCGCCTCCAGCGGCGTCCCGCACGCCGAGTGGCGCAGCGGCTCGCCCTGGCCGCCGCCCCGACGTGCCCCCCAGTCCGCGAGCAGCCGGAGCGCGCCCGCGAGCTCGCGCCCGTCGACGGTCAGGGCGTACTCGAGCCGCAGCGGGCGCTGCGAGTAGGGGGTGCCGGCCAGGAGCCCGGCGCGCTGGAGGCGGCGCAGCCGGTCGGCCAGGATGTTGGGGGCGATCCCGGCAACGGCTGCGACCAGCTCGCCATAGCGGAGCGGCCCGGGTAGCAGCGCCTCCACCACCTGGAGGCTCCATCGGTCGCCCACGCGGTCGAGGGCGGCGCCGAGGGCGGTGGGGAGCGATGCGTCGGGTGACGGCTGGGTCATCGGGATCATGGTAAGCGAGGGCTTGCATCCTGGGGATTGGGCTAGTAGATTGCAACTTGCAAGTTACTACGCCGCAAACCACGGAACGGGAGTCCGCACCGATATGTCCGTCGTCACTGATCTGTCCGAGGCCATTGCCGCCGCCGCCGCGGCTGCAGGTCCGTCCATCGTCGCCATCGGGTCGCGCCCCCGCGGCTCCGGTGTCGTGATCGAGGACGGCCGCGTCCTCACCAACGCTCACAACCTGCGAGGCGAGCAGGTGACCGTCCGCTTCGCCGACGGCCGAACCACCCGCGGCGATGCCAAGGGCGTCGACTGGGACGGCGACCTTGCGGTCGTCGAGGTCGACACCGCCGGCGCGCCGCCGCTCGCCTGGTCCTCGCAGACGCCCACGATCGGCACGGCCGTGTTCGCGGCCGCCGCGACCAGCACCGGCGGGGCCCGTGTCTCGTTCGGGTTCGTGTCGTCGGTGGAGCGGGCGTTCCGCGGGCCGGGCGGCCGTCCCATCGGCGGGTCGCTCGAGCACACCGCGCCGCTCGCCCCCGGTTCGTCGGGGTCGGCGCTGCTCGACGCGGATGGTGCGCTGCTCGGACTCAACACGAATCGCGTTGGCGAGGGCTTCTACCTCGCGCTGCCCGCCGACGCGGCGTTCCGCGCCCGGGTCGAGGCGCTCGGTCGCGGCGAGTCGCCCAGTCGGCCTCGACTGGGGATCGCCGTTGCGCCCGGCCATGTGGCGCGCCACCTGCGCCGTGCGACCGGCCTGCCGGAGCGCGACGGGGTGCTCGTCCGGGAGGTCGAGTCCGACAGCCCGGCCGAGCGTGCCGGGATTGCTCAGGGCGACCTCGTGGTGGCCGTCTCCGGCCAGCCGACACCCGATGTCGACGAGCTGCACATCGCCCTCGGCGCCGCGAAGTTCCCGTTCGAGGTGTCGCTCGTCCGGGGAACCGAAGAGCGGACGGTGACGGTCGAGGAGGCGCCGACGACCGAGGGCTGAACCTTCGCGCGGATGCGCGCGGAGCATCAAACCCGTGGTCGGGGCCGACCCTCGCCGCGGAACCATGCGACGCGCGCATCACGGCCATCCGGTGATGCATCCCGGGCATCGACTTGCGTTCGATGCCCGAACTCGCACGCGATTTGATGCTCTGAGAGCATCCCTGGCCTGAGCGAGGTGAACGAGGGTCATCGGGCCCCGGCCTCGCGCGCGTTGGCGGGCCCCCACCAAATCGGACCCCGGCCTCGCGCGCGTTGGCGGGCCCCCACCAAAGTGGGCGGCGATTGCAGCCCGTGTTGGTCCTGGGTCACCAATATCGCGCTGAGCGACGGGCGGGAGCCCCAAGCGTTGGCGCCTGGCCACCATTCGGGGCCGCATACGCTGAGCGTTGCGCAGTCGGCGCGGATTTGGTGGTCCTGCGCCACCACCTGACGCGGCGAGCCCGGCCGGCAGTTGGACGCAACCTCGTCGCCGTGCTGAAGGACGACGCGCCGAACGCGCCATTGCGCCGAAGACTCTTCGGTATTGTTGTGTTTCACCAGAAGGAACCAGCAGTCCGGAGCGCCCTCGTGGTACACCCCGTCCGTGACGAGATCGACGACGCCATCCTCCGCGAGCTCCAGGCCGACGGCCGGCTCGCGAACGCCGACCTCGCGCGGCGGATCGGCCTTTCTCAGGCGGCCACCCACAGCCGCGTCCGGCGCCTCGAGCGCGATGGCATCATCGCCGGCTACGTCGCCCTCCTGGACCGCGAGCAGGCCGGCTTCGACCTGCTGTGCTTCGTCGACGTGGGCCTCCGCGCCCACGGCCACGATGACGTGGAGCGCTTCCGCGACGCGGTCACCGCGATGCCCGAGGTCCTCGAGGTCCACCACGTCACGGGCGAGCACGACTACGTGCTCCGCGTGGCGCTTCGCAATCGCCGCGAGCTCGAGCGGTTCCTCGTCGAGCGCCTCTCGCCGATTCCCGGCATCGCGCGCATCCAGACCAGCCTCGTCGTCCGCGAGGTGAAGCGCACGACCGCCCTGCCCGTCACCCCCGAACCCGCGCCCGATCGACCCGCCCGCGCCAGCACCTGACCGACCACCCGACCAAGCCGGAGACCACCGATGCCCCAGGACCGCCCCACCTCGCTCCACACGATGGGCCAGCAGTACGGCCGGCGCAGCTGGGCCGAGCCCTGGAAGATCAAGATGGTCGAGCCGCTCAAGACCACCACGCGCGAGCAGCGCGTCGAGGCAGCGTCGGAGGCCGGCTACAACACGTTCCTGCTCCGCAGCGACGACGTGTACATCGACCTCCTCACCGATTCCGGCACCTCGGCGATGAGCGACCGCCAGTGGGCCGGGATGATGCTGGGCGACGAGTCGTACGCCGGGAGCGTGAACTTCTACCACCTCGAGTCGGCGGTCCAGAAGTTCTACGGCTACAAGCACATCGTCCCCACGCACCAGGGTCGCGGCGCGGAGCACCTGATCAGCCAGGTGATGATTGAGCCCGGGGACCACATCCCCGGCAACATGTACTTCACGACCACCCGCGAGCACCAGGAGATGGCGGGCGGCACGTTCCACGACGTGATCATCGACGAGGCCCACGACCCGCAGTCCCTGCACCCGTTCAAGGGCAACATCGACCTCGCCAAGCTGAAGGCCCTGATCGATCAGGTCGGCGCGGACAAGATCCCGTACGTCTCCCTGGCGGGCACCGTCAACATGGCCGGCGGCCAGCCGGTCTCGATGGCGAACGTCAAGGCCATCCGCGAGTTGTGCGAGCCCCTGGGCATCAAGGTGATGCTCGACGCGACCCGCATGGTGGAGAACGCGCTGTTCATCCAGGAGCGCGAGGCGGGCTTCGAGACCAAGTCCATCGCCGAGATCCTTCTCGAGTTCTGCTCCTACACCGACGGCGCCTGGATGAGCGCCAAGAAGGACAACCTGGTCAACATCGGCGGGTGGCTGGCGGTCAACGACTGGGACACGTTCGAGGAACTGCGCAACCTGGTCGTGGTGTTCGAGGGGCTCCACACGTACGGCGGGATGGCCGGGCGCGACATGGAGGCGCTCGCGATCGGGATCGCGGAGGCCGTCAAGGACGAGCACGTGCGCTCGCGGGTGGGCCAGGTCCGGTACCTCGGCGAGCTGCTGACCCAATGGGACATCCCGATCGTCCAGCCCATCGGCGGGCATGCGGTGTTCCTCGACGCGAAGCGCTTCTATCCGCACCTGGCGCAGGACGTCTTCCCGGCCCAGACGCTGGCGGCCGAGCTGTACCTGGACTCGGGGATCCGCTCGATGGAGCGCGGCATCGTGTCCGCTGGGCGCGACCCGAAGACCGGCGACCACAAGCGGCCGAAGCTGGAGCTGACGCGCCTCACGATCCCGCGGCGCGTCTACACGCAGGCGCACATGGACGTCGTGGCCGAGTCGGTCAAGGCGTGCTTCGACGCCCGTGAGTCCGCCCGCGGGCTGCGGATGGTCTACGAGCCGAAGTACCTGCGGTTCTTCCAGGCGCGGTTCGAGCCGATCTGAGCTGGGCGAGGCGCCCCGGCCGCTCCAAATCTGCAACACGCCTCAGGGGAGTGCTCGGCGAGCAGCATCTCCGGAACACTCGCCCCAGGCGTGTTGCGGCATTCAACCGTCCTGAACACGCCTCAGGGGGGTGTTCAGGCATCGCAGGCCGCATAGCACTCCCTGGATGCGTGAACGGGACGGCGGACGGCTCCCGCACTCGCGGGCTCCATCTCGGCCGTCGATCAGGCGCGGAAGTCCGGCCGGTCGAGGACGCGCTTCCAGGTCCCGTCGGGCTGGCGGCGCGCGACCTGGGCGCGGGCGCCGGCTTCGTCGCGGGCGCGGGTGGCGGTGAGCGCGAGATCGCCGACGACCAGCGTCTGGAGCGGATCCTCGGGCTTGAACTCCGGTCGCGCGGCGACCATCCGCTCGAACAGGGCGCGGATCGCCGCGTGGCCCACCGTCAGCTGGCCCGGCGGGAACGCCATGACCGCGTCCGGTTCGTAGAGGTCGAGCATGCCGTCGATGTCGCCGGCGTTCGTCCGCTCGACGAACAGGCGGGTGATGTCCTCGGGGCGCTGGGCGCCGGAACGCGTCGCGGTCATGAGGTGCTCCGTTGTCGCGTGGTCGTGGTCCTCGTCACCATAGCCAGGTCCCGTCGCGGAGGACGTCTCGGCCCTTCTGCTCTGCGTAGCCGCGGAACGCCTCGATCCGCGTCGGGCGGAGCGTGAACAGCCGCCACTCGCCGGGCTCCTCGGCCGGGCTCCAGCCCACGCCGCGCGCGAACTCGCCGGTCAGGCCGGCGCCAGCGGGGTCCACGGCGTCGTTCGCAGCGAGCTCGAGGTCGAGCATGACCACGTCGTCGGGCGCGCCGAGCGCGAGCCGGGCCGTGCGCGTCGCATCGAGGTTGCGCGCCGTCCGGCTGGCCGCGAGCGTTGCGATGACCACCTCGCCCCCGGTCCAGCACGTGGACACCGCGATCAGGTGGGGCCGGCCATCGGCGTCGCCCGTGGCGAGCCAGCCGTCGGGATTGGACTGGAGGATGGATCGGGCGTCAGCCGCCCGGGTGGGTCCAGGTCGCAGGTCGCTCATGAGGACAGGATGCTGCGATACTGGACCAATGACAGGGCCAATCCGAACGCGGGCGACTGGGCCAATCGAAGGCGAACCCAGGGCCGCCGCGGCATCTGCCCTCGACTTCGAGCCCACGATCCCGGCCGGCGTCGGGCTCGCCACCGGCATCTACCGCGCGGTCGTGGACGCGATCGTCGGCGGCCGGTTCCTGCCCGGCGACCGGTTGCCGGCCGCACGCGACCTCGCACGACGGCTCGACATCGCCCGCAACACGGTGGTCGCGGCGTACGACCAGCTCGTTGCGGAGGGCTTCCTCGTCACGAGCGTTGGCGCCGGCACCTTCGTCTCGGACGAGGCACCTGCGGGCAGGCTGCCCAATCGCGCGCCCCATGGACGAGGCGTCGTTCCGCGCCCGGTCTGGGTCTCCCGCGGACCGGGGCTTGGCGCACGGCATGAACGCGCGCGGATCGACTTCTCGGTTGGCGTTCCGGACCCTGCGCTCTTCCCGCTGACCGCGTGGCGGCGGCTGGTCGCCGGAGCCCTGCGCCCGGAGCGTCTGCTGGCCGGCTACGCCGATGCCGAAGGGGACCCGGACCTCCGAGCGGCGATCGCCCGACGCGTCGGCGCTGCGCGGTCGGTTCGCGCAGCCGCGGGCGACATCGTGGTGACGAGCGGCGCGCAGCAGGCGCTCGACCTCATCGGGCGGGTGCTGCTGGCGCCCGGTGACGTGGCGGCGGTTGAGGAGCCCGGCTACCCGCCGGCGCGGCGCGCGTTCGCCGCGGCCGGGGCACGGATTGTGCTGGCGCCCGTGGACCGCGAGGGGATCGTGGTCGAGGCGCTGCCCGACGAGGCGCGCCTCGTCTACGTCACGCCGTCGCACCAGTTCCCCCTGGGCATGGCGATGTCGCTCCGGCGTCGCACCTCGCTTCTCGCCTGGGCCGCGCGGTGCGGGGCGGTGATCGTCGAGGACGACTACGACAGCGAGTTCCGATTCGGCGGCCGACCGCTCGAGCCGCTCCAGTCGATCGACCGCGACGGGCGCGTCATCTACGTCGGGTCGTTCTCCAAGACGCTGTTGCCGATGCTCCGCACTGGGTTCCTCGTCGCGCCGGCGTCGCTTCGCCCCGCGCTGGTGGACGCTCGACGCGTAGCTGACTGGCACGGCGACCCGCCGACGCAGGCCGCACTGGCGCGTCTCATCGAGGGCGGCCGGTTCTCGCGTCACGTCCGGCGGGCGACGCGCGTGTACGCCGCGCGACATGCGCGGGTGGTCGCGGCCCTCGACGGCGAGTTGGCGCAGTGGCTGGAGCGGGTGCCATCTGCGGCGGGCCTGCACGTGGCCGCGTTCCTGCGCGAAGGCACTGGCGTGGACCTGGGCGCCGTGCTGCGGCGGGCGCGCGCCGACGGCGTCCGGGTGGAGTCGCTGGCGACCTATGCAGCGGCCCCGCTCGAGCGGCCGGGTGTGGCGCTCGGGTTCGGGGGCTGCGACGAGGCGGCGATCGACGAGGGGCTGGGCATCCTGGTGACGGCGTTCCGGACGGAGGCGGGCCGGGCGCTCTAGCGGGTGGGCAGGATGTCGCCGACCTGCTTCCAAGAGCCGCCATGGTCGTCGCTCCGCATCAAGCGCGCCTGCATCACCGTGGTGTCCTGCGTGAGCCAGCCACTCTGGACCACGAACCACGGACCACCCGACACGATCGCCGCCTGCGAGGTCACGAACGCGTCGAACTCGCCCGGCGGGCAGCTGACCCAGGTGCGTCCGCCGTCCGAGGTGCGGAATGTCGAGTTCCGCAGGCCGACCCACATGCCCTGGCCGTCTGCGTCCATCGACAGGAAGGCGAGGTAGTCGGAGATCGAGATCGAGCCGATGTTCGTCGGGCTGCCGCTCGGTCCGTAGACACGCGACCTCCACGTCCACGTCCGCCCGCCGTCGGCCGTTTCCATCACGCCCTTCGACGCCTCGCCGGCGCCGCCCATGCCCTCGCACCCGAGCCAGCCGTGGGTCGCGGTGACGAAGCTCACCGACACGGGGTCGAGGGAGCCGCAAGGCCGCGAGTTCTGGAGGGCTGCCCAGGTGGCGCCACCGTCCGTCGTGGCGTACACGCCACCGCCGCTCCCGCCGGTTGTGCCGCTGGTACTCGCGGGCGGGAGTGGGCCAACCCCGAACCCGACCTTCAGGTCGCCGAAGCTGATCGACGTGAGGATCGCGTGGCCGATGACGGCCCAGGTCGCGCCTCGGTCGTCGCTCCGCTCAATTGCCGCTGTGCATGACGAGTCACCGGCCTGTGCGCCCGCCGGGCATGAGGACACCGTCATCCACGCACGATCTCCGTGGATCGCCATGATCGCGGCCGAGGTCGCTCCGAACGGCGCGACGCTCCACGTCTCCCCGCCGTCCGCAGTCCGCCAGAGGTCGGCGTGGCTCGCATCCCCGCCGGTGGCGATGCCGTTCTTGGCGTCGAAGAACGCGACAGCGCCGGCCAGCGCGGGTTGCGGCGGTGCGGTGGGCTCAGGTGTAGGCGTCGTCCCGGGGGTCGGCAGGCGGGCGAAGTCGCCGTAGGGCTTCCAGGTGCGCCCATCGTCGAGCCCGAGGTTGAAGGTCGCGGCGGCGCCGTTCGACGTCACGTCCATGGTCAGCGCAAACAGCCCGCCGTCGCCGGTGATCGCGGCACCGGGCCACTGGATGCTTCCGGCGACGTCGCCCAGGGGGAGCCGGGTCCACGTCGCGCCCCCGTCGGTCGTGCGGATGAGGCCCTCGTTCCAGGTCGATGCGACGCCGGTGCCGCTGCCCAGCATGTCGAGGCTCCGGAACATCCCTGACAATGGCAGGCTGCCGACGGGCGAGTCTCCGGCCATCAGAATGCGCGAGCGGACGGTCCAACTCGCCCCACCATCGCTCGTCGCGACGACTTCCTTCGAGCTGTTGCCCACCGCCGACTCGCCGCTCCCGCATGCCACCCAGCCGTGGCTTGCGTCCGTGAAGCTGACCGCCAGCGGGAAGAACCGGGACTCGCAGGGTGCCGTGGCCGTGACGCGGGACCAAGTGCGTCCGCCGTCGGACGTTGCGAGCAGATCCGAGGATCCCGGCGCCGACGCATCGACTCCGAACCCGTGCTCGGCGTCCACGAAGCTGAGCGAACCCACCGAGGTGGCGGCGATGACCGCCCAGGTGGCGCCGCCGTCCTGGCTCTCGAGCACGGCCGGGGTGCAGCCGGCATCGGCCCCCGCGCAGGTCGCGCTTGCCCAGGCCCGTGACCCGAGCACGGCGACCGTGTCGAGCGGCGGCGTCGGCACGGTGGTCGAGGTCCAGTCCTGGCCCTCGTCAGCGGTCGTCCAGACGGCGCCCTGGCCTTGGTACCCGCCAACCACGACCCCGTGGTTGCGGTCCGCGAAGGCGATGGCGCGCTGGTCCGAAGTCGAATGCGCGCTCGCGTCTGCCGATGGCGTGGGGACGGCCGATTCCGCCGACGCGCTGGCTGGCGAGCCCCCTGGCGCCGAAGCACCCGGTGAGAGCAACGCGCTGGGGCTTCCCGCCACGGGCAGACCTGACAGCGTGCCAACCGCGATCCAGCTGACGGCCAGGAGCACAACGACCGCCGCTGCCGCAAGCGACCAGCTCAGCGCCGTTCGGCCGCCTGGCGAGGTGCCGCGGACCGGATCGAGTCGGAGCCGAGAGGGTGCGCCGGCGCGAGGATCCCCGGCCGCGCCCTCAAGGTCCGCCCGGATCCGGTACACGGCGTCGGGGCGCATCGCGCCGGGGTCGCGTTTCGCGTAGTGGGCGCGGAGGAGCGCCTCGGCGCGCGGCAGGTCCAGGTCCTCGCTCATGCCCGTGCCTCCTCAGCTCGGATCGCCGCCGCCCGCTCGGCGGCCATCGCACGCCGTGCTGCCTCCAGGGCGTCGCGCAACCGCGTCTTGGCGGTGCCCTCCGGGATGCCCAGCCGGGCCGCGATGGCTGGCACCGTGAGGTCGGCGCCGTAGCGCAGCGCGAGGACCACGCGCGCGTCGGGGTTGAGCCGCCGCAGCGCCCGCGCGACCTCGTCGCGATCGTCGACATCGTGGCGGATCGAGGGGTCGGGCACGGGATCGGCAAAGCGCAGGTCCGCCACCGACGGCCGACGCCCTCGTCGTCGAAGCTCGTCCCGACAGGTGTTCACCACGATCCGCCCGAACCACGCCGGCATCGTCGCCTCGTCGCGAAGACTCTCCCGCGCGCGCCACGCCCTGGCTGCCGACTCCTGCACCGCGTCCTCGGCCGCTGTCGGGTCGCCCAGGATCCACGTGGCGACGCGGTTCGCCTCGTCGAGGCGGCCCATGAGCAGCGCGATGAAGCCGGCCTCGTCGATCGCCACGTGGTTCGCGACCCTCGCTTCGTCGGTGCGCCGCGGCGCAGCGTCTTCACCCATCCTGACGCACGAGGCGCCCCGAATCGATTGGTCGGTCGCCACAACGGCGTCGGCGCGGTGCGATAGGGTGCGCGCATGTCAGCGTCGAGCGGGCTGCGGGTGGATCGGACGGGGTCGGTGGGCGAGGTCGTCCTGCTGACGCTTGACCGCCCCGAGGTTCGCAACGCGATCGACGATGTGCTCCTCGACGCGCTGCTCGCGGGCGTCCGGGCTGCGGCCGATGACCCCTCTGTTCGCTCGCTGGTCTTGACGGGCGCCGGAACCGAAGCGTTCTCAGCGGGTATGGACCTGCGGGAGCGGGCGGGCTTCTCCGATGCGCAGCTGGCGGGCCAGCACCGGCGGATCGTTGAGCTCATGACGGTCTTGACCGAGCTGCCCGTGCCTGCGATTGCCGCGGTCGAAGGGTTCTGCCTGGCCGGCGGCTTCGAGCTCGCGCTCGCCTGCGACCTGATCGTCGCCGCGCGCGACGCGCAGTTCGGCCTGCCGGAGACGCGCGTGGGGATCTTCCCGGGCGGCGGCGCGGCGCGCCTCCTGACGTGGGCGGTGGGCGCCCCGCGGACACGCGACCTGGTTCTCACGGGGCGTCGGCTCTCGGGCGAGGAGGCCGAAGCCTGGGGCCTGGTCGCCCGGCTGTCGGAGCCCGGCGAGGTGCTCGTGACCGCGCTGGCGCTCGCAGCTGAGCTTGCCCTCGCTGCGCCGCTCGGCCTGCGCGAGGCGAAGCGTGCGATCCGCGCTGCGGCCGGCTCTCTCCGCGATGGCCAGGCCACCGAAGATGCGATGTACGACCTCGTCATCCGATCGGCCGATCGCCGCGAGGGCTTCCGGGCCTTCGTGGAGAAGCGGCCGCCACGCTTCGAGGGGCGCTAGGCGACATCATCGGCCGCTGCCCGTGCTCCGGGGGCGGCCGTTGGAGCGCGCGCCGATCCTCGCGGGCCCGTCCCGAGCGGGCGTTGATGCGAGACCACCAAATCGCCGCCCTCGCCGCCCGATTGCCTCGTGGCGTTGGCGTCTCGCCAGCAGCCGCGGCTGACGGTGGTGCCGCGCCAACGATCCCGCCGCGCGGAGGCGGGCCGGCCGCGTTTTGGTGGCGCCAGGCCAACGCGCGCCCGCGAGAGCACTGAGCCGCGCCAGTTTGGTGGCGATGCCCCAACGCGGCAGGGGCGAGCACGGTTAGAGGCCGCGTCTTGGTGGCGCCACGCCAACGCGCGCCCGCGAGAGGACTGATCCGCGCCGGTTTGGTGGCGCTGCCCCAACGCGGCAGGGGTGAGCACGGCGGGTCGGCGGCAACTTGGTGGCGCCGCCCCCGCGGCGACGGTCAGAGCCGCTCAGCTACCGCCGAAGCCCTCCGGCACGCCTGGCAGCGCATCGCCGAGCCCGAACGGCGTCCCGACCTCGCGCACGCACGCGACCATCGATGCCGCAACGGACGCATCGACCACCGGCAGCGGGTGCGAAGCCATCAGCTCCTCCACGCGCTCCCGCGCCCGCCCGAACGCATCGAGCCCGCCCGCGTCCAGCCAGGCACGGCGCGACGACCGGTCGATGATCCGGGACGGCAGGAACTGCTCGGATCGGAAGAGTCGCCGCGTCTCAGGCAGCTCGAGGAAGCGACCCTCCGGGCCGGCGGCCGAGAAAGACTCGGTGGCGAGGGTCGATGTGGGCGTCGCGATGCCGCGAAGCAGCCGTTGCGCCATGCCGATCGCCTCGGCGTCGATGACCAGCTTCTCCGCGCTCTGCGCCAGCAGGAAGTCGAGCATCCCCGGCCCGGAGATGAGGTCGACCCCGGCGAGGGCGCCCACCAGAGCGGTCATCCCCGTCTCGAGCCCGGCCTGCGCATCGATCACCTTCGAATCGGTCGCGCCCATGTAGGCGTGCGTCGGCAGGCCCAGGGAACGCCCGACGGCCGCGTACCCGCCGTCGATCATCGCGGTCTCGATGGCGCCCATCGGCGTCGCGCCCGTCCGCATGTCCACGATGGCCGGCGCCCCGCCCCACACGATGGGCGCGCCCGGGGCGGCCAACTGGTGGAGCACGATCCCCGCGAGGCACTCCGCCGCGTGCTGGACGATCGACCCGATGAGCGTCACCGGCGCGGCCACACCCGCCAGCGGCATGGAGACCATCTCGGCGGGGACCCCGGCGCGCCCGAGGTCCATGATGTTGCGGCAGGCGAACTCGGACCAGGTGAGCGGCGGCGACGGGCAGACGTCGAACACGGCGCGCGGCCGATCCGCCAGGGCCGCTCGCCCCCCGGCGTCGAGCGCCAGCAGGTCGAGCATCGCCCCCGAGCCGCGCGGCGTGAACGCGCCCGTGACGATCGGCTTGTCCGAGTTGGCGAGGCAGACGAACAGCCGGTACAGGTCGCCGATCTCGGTGGGCACGTCGTGGCAGACGATCGCGGTCGAGACCGCGTCATAGGCGGGCAGCGCATCGGCGACGCGCGTGATCCGCGCGAGGTCGGCCGCCATCGACGGGCGCGTCTCGAGGGTCTTGGGATCGAGCACCGAGACCCCCGACGATCCGGGATCGAAGTGGACGGCGCCGGAGCCGTACCGGACGGCCGGGTTGCCGGCCCGGTCGTAGAGGTCGAACGCGTGGGGCACCGTGTCGAGCGCCCGGCGGACCATCGCCTCCGGGATCGACACGCGGTTGCCGTCCGCCGACGCACCGGCGCCGACGAGGATGCGGATGGCCTCGGGCTCCTCGACCTTGACGCCGGGGCTGACCAGCAGGGACAGCGCCTCGTCCACGACGCGGTCGATCAGGGCGGGCTCGAGAAGCTCGAAGCGGGGTCGCATTGACAGTCTCCGGGTTGGCGAGGAGGGGGCGCCCGGCCCAGTCGTGGGGTCGGGCGCCGAAGCCGTGGACGAGACGGGGGCGCCCCGCTCAGCCGACGGCGGCCGTGGCCTGGTGTCGGGCGATGAGCCCCACGAGCTCGGCGTCGAGCGCCGGGTCGAGCGGCTCGGGCTGGTGATTCTCGATGAGCGAGCGTGCCTTCTCGAGCGCCTCGCGGTGGAGCTTGTCCGGGTCGTCGAGCCACTGGCCGTACGTGCGCCGGTCCATGTAGGTGGCCTTCCAGAGCCCCTTCATCGCCTTGCGCGTGTGCGGGAGCGTGAGGTACTCGCCGCCCGGCCCGACCTCGGCGATGGCATCGAGCGCGAGCGCCTCGTCGTCGAACGGGATCCCGCCGAGCATCGACTCGACGATCGACGCGATCTCGCAGTCGAGCACCATCTGCTCGAACGACCAGATCCGGGACCCGTGCAGCAGCCCGACGCCCAGCAGCATGTCGGCGCCGGAGATCGACGCCATGAATGACGAGAGCCCGTTCTCGAGGCCGGCCTGCCAGCCGGAGCGCTTGTCGCCAGTGGCGAACGCGCCCATCGAGAGGGGCACGTTGTAGAAGTCGGCGAGCTCGTTGGTGGCCGCGCCGAACAGGAAGTCCTCGGGGCCGCCACCGGTGTAGGCGCCCGAGCGCAGGTCCATCGCCGTCTGCGCCGCCGCGTAGTACACGGGCGAGCCCGGGTACGCCAGCTGCATGAGCGCCATGGCGGTGATGACCTCGGCGTTGCCCACGACCAGCGAGCCCGCGATCGTCGCCGGTCCGCTGAACGCGCATGACGCCATCGTCATGAAGCCCACGGGCACCCCGGCCTCGGCGGCGACGAGCGACGCCTCGATCGGGCCGCCGTCGTGGGCGAGCGGGCTGATCGTGCACTGCATGAGCGAGAGGACCGGGCGTGCCCGGAGGGCCTCGCGCCCGCCGGCCACCGCGGCCGCCATGTCGATCGCCGTGCGCGCGTCCGGGCCCGTGACCACGGTCTCGGTCTGGACGTGCTTGGTGGAGTTGCGCCAGACCGCGAGCAGCTCCTCGTGGGTGCGCGTCGCGGGGTCGACGTCCTGCGCGGACACCGCGACCCAGTGGAAGCCCACCTGCGGGAGCGCGTCGGCGACGCGGGCGATGTCGCCGACGTCGGCGAGCGTCGACCGGCGGACCTCGAGCGTCCACGGGTCGAGGACCTCGATCCCGCAGCCGTCGGTGGCGACGTGGACGTGGTGCCCGTCGAGCGGCAGGTCCTGGGCCGGGTTGCGGGCGGCCAGGGTGTACGCCGGCGGGGCGGTCCGAAGCGCCGCCTCCATGATGTGCGCGGGCACCTTGACGATGCTGGTCGCCCGGTCGACGGTGGCCCCGTGGGCCGCCCAGATGTCGAGCGCCTGCTCGGACGGGAAGCGCACGCCGACCTTCTCGATGACCTCGAGCGTCGCCTCGTGGATGCGCCGGATCGCGGCGGGCGAGAGGACCTCGAGGCGAGGCCGCACGCCAGCAGCCGTTGCCGAAGCCGTGTTCATGTCTGCCTCCGGCCGGGTCGAGCTGGCGACCCGGCAGCCGTGTGCAGGGGCGGCGATGGCCGCCGGAGAGGGCGGTTCGACCGCCCGGGTTGGACCGCGAGCCCGGCCACAGGCGGCACGCCGCCCGGAAGCGCCCGCGGGCCGCGATCAGGCCCCGACCATCCCGCGGATGAGCGCGACCGCGCCGATCGCGTCCTCGCTGTAGCCGTCGGCGCCGATCTCGGCCGCCCAGGTGGATGATGCCGGCGCGCCGCCGACGACCACCCGGCACTTCGGGCGCAGGCCCGCCGCGTCCAGCTGCTCAACGACGGTCCGCTGGCCGGCCATCGTGGTGGTGAGCAGGGCGGACACGCCCACGATGTCGGCGTTGTGCTCCTGCGCCGCGATGACGAAGCGCTCGGGCGCCACGTCGACGCCGAGGTCGTGGACCTCGAAGCCGCTGGTCGCGAGCATCATCCCGACAAGGTTCTTGCCGATCTCGTGGATGTCGCCCTTGACGGTGCCCAGGACCACCCGCCCGAGGACGTGGCGCTTCGTCGCCTGGCGCTTCATCTCGGGCTCGAGGACGGCGATCGCCTTCTGCATGGCACGGGCCGCCAGCATCATGTCGGGCAGGAAGAGGTCGCCCGCGCCGAACTGCTCGCCGACGAGGGTGAGGCCCGGCACGAAGCCCTTGTCGATCGCGTCGAGGGGCGGGACGTTGTCCGCCAGCGCCTGCTCGGCCAGGGCGGCCGCCGCTGCCGCGTCGCCGTCGATGACGGCTTGGCGCATCTGGGCGAACAGTTCCTCGCTCATGGTGTGGGTCTCCTCCGGTTGCCGGTCGGCCCGCTGCCGGCTGGCGGTGCGTCGCGTGGACTCGGATCAGGCCTGGGGCGCCGTCCGGGGGACGTGTTCGGTGCGCTCCAGGTTGGGCCTGATCTGCGGGATGGGAGCCTCGTCCTGTGGTGGCGGCTTGCGCAGCAGGTCGCCGAACCTTGGATACCACCGCTCGAGTCGCCTGCGGCCGAGCTGGCCCGTCGCGGGGGACAGCGAGCCGAGGGCACGCCAGGCAGCCGGAGCCAAGGCGGGGGGCCGCGCGGGTGCATTCGGGGTGCGTTGCAGCACAGACCCCTCGATGAGCGGGCGGAGGTGCGGGGAGCGTCCGGCCCCGACGGGGTCCTGGGGTAGGGCGGAAGGTCCCGTCGCCGAGGGCCGCTCGGCTGGCGGGCCGCGATGGGGCTCACCTAGACTCAGCCGATGCCCGAGTTCATCCACGGCTCCGAGCGTCGGCCGCTCGTGCTTGGCCAGTCGCTGTTCGACGTCGCCGGCGAGCTGTCGGTGGTCGTGCCCGCCTCGTGCCGCAGGACGGGACGCTGCCACGAGTGCGTGGTCGAGATCCGGTCGGGCGGCGAGCAGCTCACGCCGCGCACCGACGAGGAGGCGTTCCTCGGTCCGGCCTTCCGCCTCGCCTGCCAGGCGAGCGTCGCCACCGCCGAGGACGACGTGGAGTTCCGCGTGCTCCGGCGCCGGCTGCGCATCCTGCTCGCCCCGGACGAGCAGCGCGCCGATCCCGACCTCGACCCCGCCGTGCAGGTGGTGGACGGGCGCGTGGTGGCCGACGACGGCACGGACCTGGGCGCGGCGAGTGGCGCCATCGTGGGCGTGGCGCTCGATGTGGGCACCACGACGATCGTGCTCGAGCTGGTGGACCTGCGCTCGGGGGGCGTCCTGGCGATCGCGTCCATCGAGAACCCCCAGCGCTTCGGCGGCAGCGACGTCATGACCCGGATCAGCTACGAGGCGGAGCGGCCCGGCGAGCTGCGCCGCGCGCTCCGCCGAGCGCTCAACCACGAGCTCAAGCGGCTGTGCGCGGAGCTGGGCCTCGAGCGGCAGCAGCTGGTCGAGATGGTGGTGGTGGGCAACCCCACGATGCGCGACCTGGCATTCGGCCTGGACGTGGCGCCCATCGGCCGCCTCCCGTACCGCTCCGTCACCGAGACGGCCTGGCGGTCCGGCGCCTCCCCCTCGACGTCGATCACCCGCCGCGCCCATGAGCTCGGCGTGCTGATGCACCCGCAGGCCCGCGTCGTGGCGGCGCCGCTCATCGCCTGCCACGTCGGCGCCGACGCTGCCGCGGACCTCGTCGCCGTGGACGCGATCGAGCGCGGCGGCTCGTTCCTGCTCGTCGACATCGGCACCAACACCGAGATCATCGCCTCCGACGGGCACCGCGTCCTGGCCGCGTCGAGCCCCGCCGGCCCGGCGTTCGAGGGCGGCGGCGTCCGCTATGGGATGCCCGGCGCCGAGGGTGCGATCGAGCGGGCTCGTCTCGTCGACGGCGTGTTCGAGGTGGACGTCATCGGCGGCGCCCCGCCCGAGGGGATCTGCGGATCGGGCCTCGTGGACCTGCTCGCGGTCCTGCGCCGGGCCGAGTGGATGACCAGCCGGGGCACGTTCCGCGGCGGCTCGGCCGAGTTCCGCGTCATCGACGAGCCCAGGATCACGTTCTCGCGCAGCGACGCCAGCCACCTCTCGGTGGCCAAGGCCGCCACCGCGGTCGGCCAGCGCGTTCTGCTCCGCCGCCTCGGCCTCGGGCCACAGGACCTCGACCACGTCTACCTGGCGGGCGGTTTCGCCAACGCGCTCGACATCCGGACCGCGGTGGAGATCGGGCTCTTGGTGGATGCACGTCCCGAGCGCATGATCCGGGCAGGCAACGCCTCCATCGCCGGCGCGCGCGCCCTGCTCCTCTCGAGGGGGAGGCGGGCTGCACTCGACAACCTCGTGCGCCGGATCGAGCATGTGGAGCTGGAGACCGAGCCCGACTTCTTCGACCTGTTCACCGACGGCTGCCTGTTCGAACCCATCCCCGCCTGAGGTCGCCCTGTGATGAGCCCCAACGCCAAGCCCGCATCCGACTCTGCCGCCGTCTCGGCCACCGGCCCCGGCGCCCTCCGACGGGCGCTCGCGGACCCCGCGGGGTGGGCGACGGTGGTGGAGCTGGTGCCGTGGGCGGGCGAGCTCTCCGACGCGAAGGGCGCCGGCCAGCTCAAGGCGGCGCAGGACCTCTCCGGCAACCCGCGAATCACCGCCGTCTCGATCACCGACAATGCCGGCGGCCACGCCAAGCTCTCCCCATCGGCGCTCGGCGAGAGCGTTCAGGCGCTGGGCCACGACGCCATCGTCCACGTTGCGTGCCGCGATCGCAGCCGCAATGCCCTCCAGAGCCTGGGCTGGGAGCTGGTGAGCCGCGGGCTGACCTCGGTGCTGGCGCTGACGGGCGACTACCCGGAGTCGGGCTACGAGGGGCTGTCGCGGCCGGTGTTCGACATCGACTCCGTGGCGCTGGTCCAGATGTACCGCCAGCTCGGCGACGAGGCGTCCGCAAAGGCGTTCGCTGCCGACCCGGACGCGGACCCGGCCGGGCACCGCTTCCTGCTGGGCTGCGCCATCGACCCGTACAAGCGCGTCGAGCGCGACCTCGTGCCGCAGTACCTCAAGCTTGGCCTCAAGGTGCGCAGCGGCGCCGACTACGCCATCGCGCAGGTTGGCTACGACGCCCGCAAGCTGGCGGAGCTGCTGGCTGTGATCCGACGTGACCGGCTGGGCATCCCGGCCATCGCCAACGCCTACATTCTCGCGGCGCCCGTGGCCCGCGCCTTCAACGCCGGCAAGGTCCCCGGCTGCGTTGTCACCGATGACCTGCTCGGGGTCGTCGAGCGCGAGGCGAAGGCGGCCGACAAAGGCCGTGCGTTCTTCCTCGAGTTCGCCGCCAAGCAGGCGATCGTCGCCCGCGGCCTCGGCTTCCGGGGCGTCTACGTCTCGGGCCACCGCAACGCGGGCGAGATCGCGCGGATCCTCGAGCTCGTGGACTCGCATCCGGCCGATGACTGGAAGGCCCTCGTCAAGGACGTCTCGTGGGGCCTGCCGGCGGCGTTCCACCTGTTCGAGCGCGACGCCGACGGGCTCCCCACCGACCAGCTGGCGAAGGCCTACGCCCGGTCGCTCACCCCGCTCGCCCGCAGGGCCTCCCGAGCCAAGGTGGACCCGCTCTACCGGTTCAGCCGGATCGTCCACGAGCGCGCCTTCGACCCGGGCTCGCCCGGCTTCGGCGTCTGGAAGAAGGTGTACGAGAAGGTCGAGCAGTACAAGCTCGACAAGCCGGTCCACATGCTCGAGCAGACGGTCAAGGTACCGATGTTCGACTGCCGCGACTGCGGCGACTGCTCGCTGCCCGACATCGCGTACCTGTGCCCCGAGAGCCACTGCCAGAAGAACCAGCGCAACGGGCCGTGCGGCGGCGCCCACGACGGCCTGTGCGAAGTGCCCGGCCACACCTGCATCTGGGCCGACGCGTACAAGCGCCTCAAGCCGTACGGCGAGGAGCTCACGATGCTCGACCGGGCGCCGGTGATCCAGGACAACTCGCTCCAGCGCACCTCCGCATGGGGCAACGCGTTCCTCGAGCGCGACCACATCGCCCGGCGGATGGGGCGGGCGGCGTTGCCGATGGCGCCAGCAGCGCCGATGAAGCCGGTGCCGGCGGTGCCGGGGCCCGCTGGTGCGGCGCCGAAGGCGGAGCCCGCGACGATGGCCGACGCGAAGGCGGACGCGCCCGCGAAGACGAGGGCCGGGAAGGCCGACGCGCCCAAGCCGGAACCCGTGGCCGCAAATCCGGACGCGCCCACCTCGGACGCCGCCTCGTGAGGCTCGATCGCCTCGGCCAGCCGTTCCTCGTCATCGGCGAGAACATCCACGCCACCCGCGTCCTGCGGCGCGCCGGCCGCCACGCCGTCGAGCTGCCCGATGGGGCGGTCGGGATCGGCTTCGACGAAGCGGGTGAGCGGCGCGTCCTGCCTGTCCATCCCGCCCTCACGGCGTCCAAGGACTACGCGAACGGCAAGATCAAGCACGTCGCCAGCGCCATCCGGTGGGGCCTCGACGCGGGAGGGCACGCCGACACGGCCGCGGCGTACATCCGCGTCATGGCTGCGCGGCAGGAGGCGGCCGGCGCCGACTGGCTGGACCTCAACGTCGACGAGGTGTCGCCCGATTCCGGCACTCGTGCCGAGGCGATCGCCTGGCTCGTGACGACGGTCGAGGCCACCGCCCGGATCCCGGTGGCCATCGACTCGTCCGATGTCGCCGTCATCGCGGCAGGCGTGTCGGCATCCGCCCAGCCGCAGGGGCGGCTACTGCTCAACTCCGCATCGCTCGAGCGCCCGGAGGTGCTCGACGTGGCCGAGGAGGCCGGATGCGCTGTGGTTCTCGCGTGCAGCGGGCCCTCGGGGATGCCCGCCGATGCAGACGAGCGCGTCCGCAACGGGATCGCGATCGTCGAGCTGGCGATCGCCCGCCAAATCCCGTTCGACGCCTGCTTCATCGACCCCCTTGTCCTGCCGGTCGCCGTCGAGCCGGACGCGCCGTCCGACGTCCTCGAGGCCGCGCGCCAGCTCCGCGCGGAGTACGGGTCGGAGATCCACCTGACGGGCGGCCTCTCGAACGTGTCGTTCGGGATGCCCGCGCGGCGGATCCTCAACGACGTGTTCATCGACCTTGCCGCGGCGGCGGGGATCGACAGCGGGATCGTGGACCCGGTCGCGTCGGACCTCGGCCGCCTGTTCGGGGCGGATCGTGACGCCCCCTCCTACCGGCTCGCGTCGGACCTGCTGCTCGGCCGCGATGCCTATGGCGCCGAGTACATGGCAGCGTTCCGGGCGGGCCGCCTCGCCGACGAGGGGTAGGGGAGCGGTCACCGCGCGCCAGGTCCGCCCGCGCGGCAGACGCCGCGACCCGGGTCGTTCCCTTACCCCGCCCCTACCTCACTCGGAGGCCTGTCAAGGGCGTGCGACGACCTTCTAGTATTTGCTCGCTGACGCCCATGTCGGCTGTCAGTGGTTGGGCGTGAGGACGTCATGGCTGTGGGGACTGAGATCTGGACACCAGCGCAGCACGACCGATATCGGCGTGCGCTTGACGGTGCCTGGGACGAGTTCGAAGAGGCGTACTACCTGACGATCAAGCGCGTCGGCCTGCAGTCGATGGCCGCCCTGCACGCGAAGCGGTACCGGGAGCGGGGCCGGATGATCAAGTCGATGGCCGACGGGCTGCTCGCCCGGCCGACGCGGACCGACGAGACTCCGGACGCCATCCGCAATGCGGTCGCCGAGCTGGTGCAGTTCAAGCGGAACATGGGTGACCTCTAGCCCTCGTCGCGCCTGACGCCCGGGCGTGCCGGCCAGGACCCACGCCGGACGGCCCGCACCATTTGGCCGTGCAGGGCATCCTTAGCGCGATGACCGAACCGCGCACCCCTTCGCGCAATCCGCTGCGCCATCCGCGCTCCGGGTACCCGGCTCCGGCTGACGTGCCGCAGGCGCCACGTCGGCGACCGTCGGAGGAGCGTGCCGCCCTGGCCGCATCGAGCCGCACCGCCACCCAGCTCGCGGTACTCGCGATCGTGATCGCGGGGCTCGCCCTCGGCCTCACCGTCTGGCGCATGCTGGCGGGAACAGGCTCCAGCTGTCAGAGCGCGGTGTGGAGCGCTGAGCCCGACGCGAATCGCCTGCCCGCCCAGTGGACGATGCGGGGCACCACGTTCGACACGAATCGACGGTCGACCACGTACGCGGGCCAGGACCCGGGCGACGGCAGCGGCGCTCCCAATGTGCTCGCGACGGTCACCTGCATCCCCGACGGCGCCGCCGAGGCGCTCTCGCGCGCAGCGGCTGCTGCTCGCGAGATCGGCCAGGCAGTCAGCACCAAGGACGACCTCTCGGACGGCGGCTTCGAGGCCACCGACGGCAACTCGGGCGCGATCTTCCTGGAGTTCCGGCGCGGCGACATCCTGGTGGACATGGTCGCCTCGCAGGGCGCGACCGCCACCGACATCGAGACCGTCGCCTCGGCGTACGACCGCGCGCTCGGCGGCGACGGCGGGAGCATCGCCTCACCGGAGCCGTCGTCCTCCGCCAACCCCTCGGCGTCGAATGACGCCAGCGGCCTCACGCACGACGCGCCCGAGCTTGAGAAGCTGTTGCCGACGAAGGTGGGCTCGCTCCAGCTCACAACTGCCAGCCAGCTGGGCAGCGCGGCCCTGTCCGAAGGCGAGCCGGCGGCCGTCGCCCTGGCGGCCGATGGCAAGCAGCCCGACGACCTCCACATGGCGCAGGCGGCGGCCTACGACGACAACGGCAACCCCGTGCTCGGCGTGACCGCCGTCTCGGTCACCGGCCTCGACGCGGCGAAGGTGCGCCTTCTGACGATGGACTACTTCGGGATGACCGGGTCTGCGGTCAAGCAGAGCACGGTCACGCTGGCCGGCAAGCCGTGGACCAGGTTCGATCTGGGCGACGGAGGGATGCTCTACTACCTGCGGGCGCAGGGGGACGTCGTGCTCGTGATCACGACCGCGGACGCCACGCTGGCCGAGCAGGCCGCGAGCGCCCTCCCCTGAGCTCGCCCCCACCCCGGAACGGGGGGTGCGGTGCGCCTTCAACCCACCCCGGACGGCACTCTTCCGCACGACGACCGGCGGCGTATGCTGCACCTGCGTTTCGACGGTTCGACCCGCCGTCGCAGGCACGTTGGAGATCGCGATGCGCGAGCAGTTGGTCGCCTGGGCAGGCGATTGCGTCGTTCGAGGGGATGTCAGCATTGGTGAAGGGCGCCTGAGCGACCACGTCAACCAGGCGGATCTGCTCACGTTCTTCGGCGCGACGCTCGAGGCGCTCGAGGACGGTCGCACGGTCACCGTTGACGAGCTCGACGTGGAGCGCAACGAGCTCCACATCATCGAGGTCGACGGCCACCGGGGCGACCCGACGCGTCGCCTGCGGACGGTCACCGATCGGGTCTGGCTGCAGGTCGGCCCGTTCGAGATCACCGGCAACCTGCACCGTTCGCCGAGTGCCCTGCCGATGGCGTCGCTCGCCCGGTGGGTGCGCTTCGTGCCCATGACCGAGGTTGAGTTCCGCTACGCAGGGCGCGACATGACCCCGACGCAACGGGGCGTCGTCCTCGTGAACCGTGAGCGGATCACGCGCACCGAGGTCATTGCCTCCACTGGGGCCTTCGCCGGCTAGCCGGTCACGGCCGAGATCGCAGGCTGACCGTTCGCTCCAGCGCGGCTGCTTCGCTCGCGCGGCTGTGGGTGTCGTCCCGGGAGCCCGCGCGGTGGGGAGCCCTCAGGCGGGATGACCTCGACGTCGGGCGAGCGGGCCCACGGCGACCAGGGCGAGGATTCCGAGCACCACGGCCAGCGCCGGCACGCCCGGGCCGCCAGCGGAACCCGGCGGAGGGGCGTCCGTGGCCGGCGGTGTCGGTCGCGCCTTCGGCGTTGCCGTGGCGCCGCAGACGCGGGAGTTGACCGGACGGTCGAGCGAGATCACGAGCGGCGCCAGGGGCACGGCGTCAACGGTCACCTCTGCCGAGCCGGCGGCCGCCTCGTAGTTGACGCACCCGTCCTTGTCGGGCGAGGACTGGCTGACAGGGCTCGTGGCGGTGATCTGGAGCTTCTGTCCCACCGCGATGTCTGCGGCGATGCTCGCACCCCCCGCCCGCGTCGGTCGTGCCGTGCCAGACCATGTCGTTGCCCACGACGAGGACGCCGACTTGCGCCCCTTGCACCGGCGCGCCGTCGCGGGTGACCGTGCCGCTGACGGTGGGATCGGCCGCGAGCCCGGAGCCAGGTAGGAGGGCCACCACGGCGATCGCGGCCGCGGCGATCGCGGCGATTTCGGCGGTTGCTCGGCAACGCGGTGGGCTCCCGGCGTTGGTTGCGGCGCTCACGGTCCGCCCTTGCCGCACCCGAGGCAACGCTGCGCGGGCTCCCGCAGCTTGCGTGCCGCGCGTGGCCCGAGGCGCGCTCCGGCATCGGCGGCGTCCCGCGGCCGGCAACCACGGCATGAGATGGCGGGCCCCAAGCGCAGCCCCGGGCCGCCGCGCTACGCTTGGGAGCTCGAGCTGCTCGACTGAGCGCACGTCCGTCCGGACGCGGTTTCGGGCCGTTCGGCACATCTTGGGCTGACGTTGCGCAACGACCCTATTCGTATGGCTGCAACCGTCCAGTCGGACGCGCGCGTCCCGGCCGCCGATCCGAACCATGCCGCCCACGCCCTCTTCGTCGAGGGGGTGGTCCAGGGCGTCGGCTTTCGTCCGTTCGTCTGGCGCCTCGCGACGGAGCTCGGGCTCCAGGGTCGCGTGCGCAACGCCGCGGGCAGGGTCGAGATCGAGGCTGCCGGCACGATCGCCGTCCTCGATGCCTTCGCGCGACGCCTGCGCACCGACGCACCTCCGCGCGCCCGCGTGGAGCGCGTCACCTCAGTGCCGCTGGACCCGGCGATCGCCGCAGCGCTGCCCGCTGGGTTCCACATCGACGAGAGCGTCGTCTCGGCGGCCGTGGACCGCCTGTTCCCGCCGGACATCGCGACCTGCGACGACTGCCTGTCCGAGCTCTTCAACCCCACCGACCGGCGCTATCGCTACCCGTTCATCAACTGCACCAATTGCGGGCCGCGCGCGACGATCATCGACGAGCTCCCGTACGACCGGGCCCAGACCACGATGCGCGCCTTCCCGCTGTGCCCGGCGTGCGAGCGCGAGTACCGCGACCCCGCCAACCGCAGGTTCCACGCCGAGCCCGTGGCCTGCCCAGCCTGCGGTCCGCGGATCGCCTGGCAGGCGACCGGCGCGCCCGCGCCCTCCCGGGTGGCGGAGCAGGCGCTGGTGGCGGCGGTGCGGGCGCTCCGCGAGGGGCAGATCGTGGCGGTCAAGGGTCTGGGCGGCTACCACCTCGCATGCGATGCGACCGACGAGGACGCAGTCCGCCGCCTGCGCGACCGGAAGCGCCGCTGGGCGAAGCCGTTCGCGGTCATGGTGCGCGACGCTGCGGCCGCCAGGGGCCTGTGCCGGCTGGGCGTGCTGGAGGGCAAGCTGCTGACCAGCCCGGCCCGACCCATCGTCCTGCTCGAGGCGCTTCCCGCCGCGCGCGGCGTGCTCGCCCGCTCGGTTGCTGCGGGCAACCGCCGGCTCGGCGTGTTCCTGCCGTACACGCCGCTCCACCACCTGCTGCTCGCACACCTCGACCGGCCCCTCGTCCTCACCTCGGGCAACCTGACCGACGAACCGCTCGCCACCGATGACGACGATGCGCTCGCGCGGCTGTCGGGCCTCGCGGACGGCTTCCTCGTCCACGACCGCGAGATCCGCGCCCGCTACGACGATTCGGTCACCCGCGTCGTCGCCGGCCGCGAGTCGGTGGTCCGCCGGGCGCGCGGCTATGCGCCCGAGCCCATGCCGCTGCCGATCGCCACGCCGGTCCCGCTGCTGGCCGTGGGCGCCGAGCTCAAGCACACGTTCACCCTCGCGCGCGGCGAGCGGGCCCACGTGGCGCCCCACAACGGCGACCTCGAGGACCTCGCAACCCACCGCGCCTTCACCGACGGCCTGGAGCACCTCTCCCGCCTGCTCGCCCTCGACCCGGAGGTCGTCGTCCACGACCTCCACCCCGAGTACCTGTCCACAAAGCACGCCGTCGCGCGGTTCCCGGCCGACAAGCGGATCGTCGTCCAGCACCACCACGCGCACGTCGCGTCGTGCGCCGCCGAGCACGGGATCACCGAGCCGTTCCTGGGCGTGGCCTATGACGGGCTGGGCATGGGCGACGACGGCACGCTGTGGGGCGGCGAGGTGCTGCTGGCCGACCTGCGCGGCTACCGCCGCCTGGCGCGGTTCGCCCGCGCGCCGCTGCCCGGCGGGGCGCTCGCGGTCAAGCGCCCGTACCGCATGGCGCTGGGCTACCTCTACGGCAGCGAGGACCTCGACGAGGGGGCGATCCGCGGCTTGCCCGACGCCGACGAGCTCGCGGCCGGCTTCCTCGAGCGGCTCGATCCGCGCGAGGTGGCGCTGGTGCGGACGCAGATCGCCCGGCGGCTCAACGCGCCCCTCGCGTCGTCCGCGGGCCGGCTGTTCGACGCCGCCGCGGCGCTCCTCGGGATCCGCGACGTGGCCGAGTTCGAGGCGCAGGCCGCCATCGACCTCGAGCTCGCGGCTGGCGATCGCCGCGCGGACCCGCTGCCGTACCGGCTGTCGTACCGCGACGACCTGCTGGTCTACGACCCGCGGCCGACGCTCGCGGCCATGCTCGGCTCGGGCGAATCGACCGCGACGCTCGCCGCGCGGTTCCAGGCGACCATCGTGCAGGTCACCCGCGAGCTCCTGTCCGACGCGCACGCCCGGACCGGCACCACCACCGTCTGCCTCTCGGGCGGCGTCTTCCAGAACCGGCGGCTCGCATCCTCGCTGCTGCGGGAGCTCGCCGCCGACGGCTTCGACGTGTTCATCAATCGCCAGGTCCCCGTGAATGACGGCGGGGTCAGCTATGGTCAGGCCGCGGTCGCCGCGGCGCGTCTCGCAGCCGGTGCCTCGGGCGCACCGGGCCAGGAGGGCTAGGAACGATGTGCCTTGGGATCCCCGGGCGGGTCACGGAGATCCGCGACGAGGCCGGACTGGCGATGGGCAAGGTCGACTTCGGCGGCGTTCGCAAGGACGCCTGCCTGGCGTACTTGCCTGAGGTCCAGCTCGGCGACTACGTCATCGTCCACGTCGGCTTCGCCATCTCCAGGGTGGACGAGGCGGAGGCGCTCAAGACCCTCCAGATCCTCGACGAGATGGGCGTCATGGATCCCGAGCTGATGACCCTGGGGCCCGGCATGGACGCGCCCGCCGTGGTCTCCGACGACGCTCCCGAGGCGCTCACGTTCAACCCGGCGCTGCCGCCGAGCACCATGGCGGGGCCGATGTCATGAAGTACCTCGACGAGTACCGCGACCCCGTGCTCGCCAAGAAGCTCCTGGCCGAGATCCACCGGATCACGACGCGGCCGTGGACCCTCATGGAGGTCTGCGGCGGCCAGACGCACACGATCGTCAAGCAGGGGATCGACGAGGCGCTGCCCGAGGGCGTCCGGATGATCCACGGGCCCGGCTGCCCGGTCTGCGTGACGCCGCTGGAGCAGGTGGACAAGGCCCTCGCGATCGCCGCCCGCCCGGACGTCATCTTCACCAGCTACGGCGACATGCTGCGCGTCCCCGGCTCCACCACGGACCTGCTCGCCCTCAAGGCCCGCGGCGCCGACGTGCGGATCGTGTACAGCCCGCTCGACGCGCTGAAGATCGCGCTCGCGAACCCCGCCAAGCAGGTGGTGTTCTTCGCCGTCGGGTTCGAGACCACCGCGCCCGCCAACGCGATGGCGGTGGCCGAGTGCGCCAGGCGGGGCATCGACAACTTCAGCGTGCTCGTCTCGCACGTCCTGGTGCCGCCGGCCATGATCGCGCTGCTCGACTCCCCCACGAACCAGGTCACGGGGTTCCTCGCCGCGGGGCACGTGTGCGCGATCATGGGCTGGACCGAGTACGAGCCGATCGCCGCCAAGTACCGCGTCCCCATCGTGGTGACCGGCTTCGAGCCGCTCGACCTGCTCGAGGGCATCTACATGGCGATCCGCCAGCTCGAGGACGGGCGGTTCGAGGTGGAGAACCAGTACACCCGGGCCGTGACCCGCGAGGGCGTGCCGCTGGCCCAGCAGCAGGTGCTCAAGGTGTTCGAGGTGGGCCCGCGCAAGTGGCGCGGCGTCGGCGAGATCCCGATGTCGGGCTACCGCCTGCGGGCCGAGTACGCGCGCTTCGACGCCGAGCAGAAGTTCGACGTGGGCGACATCAACACCAACGAGCATCCGGCCTGCATCGCGGGCGCCATCCTGACCGGCGACAAGCTGCCGCTCGACTGCACCGCGTACGGGACGCTCTGCTCCCCGCAGAAGCCGCTGGGGGCGCCGATGGTGTCGTCCGAGGGCACCTGCGCGGCGTTCTACTCGGCCGGCCGCGGGCTCAACACCGCTGGCGGGTTCGCGCCCCCGATCCCGCTGATCCAGGTGGCGCCCGGCGCGGAGGGCGGGCGATGACCACGGAGCGCGAGCCGCTGGTCACCATCGAGCCCGAGGGCGTGGCCTGCCCTGCGCCCATCCCCGAGGACCAGCGCGTCATCCTCGGCCACGGCTCCGGCGGCCAGCTGTCGGCCGCGCTGATGCGGGACCTCCTTGCGCCCGCCCTGGCGCCGGCCTCGCCAGGCGGCGTGCTCAACGATGCCGCGGTCCTCGAGGTGGGCGGCGCGCGCCTCGCGTTCACCACCGACTCGTTCGTCGTGTCGCCGATCCGGTTCCCGGGCGGCGACATCGGCGAGTTGGCGGTCAACGGCACCCTCAACGACCTCGCGATGATGGGCGCCACGCCGGTCGCGATCAGCCTCGCCTACATCATCGAGGAGGGGCTGCCGCTCGAGGAGCTGCGCACGATCACGATGTCGGCGGCCGCTGCGGCGCGCAAGGCGGGCGCGAAGATCGTCACGGGCGACACGAAGGTGGTGGGCCGCGGGGCGGCGGACCGGCTGTTCGTCAACACCGCGGGGATCGGCCTCGTCCGCGAGGGCGTCGCGCCCGCGGCCGACCGCGCCCGGCCAGGCGACGCCGTGATCCTGTCGGGGCCTATCGGGCTCCACGGCGTGGCGATCATGAGCGTCCGCGAGGGGCTGGAGTTCGAGGTCGAGATCGCGTCCGACACGCAGTCGCTGGCTGGGCTGGCGGCGGCGATCACCGCGGTCGAGCCCGACGTCCACGTCCTCCGCGACCCGACCCGCGGTGGGCTGTCGTCAGCGCTCAACGAGATCGCCCAGGCGTCGGGCGTGGGCATGGTCCTCGACGAGCCGGCCATCCCGATCCCGGGCCCCGTCCGAGCCGCGTGCGAGTTCCTGGGCCTCGACCCGCTCCACGTGGCGAACGAGGGCAAGCTGGTCGCGATCGTCCCGGCAGGGTCAGCCGATGCGGTCCTCGCCGCGATGCGCACCACGCCGGAGGGCGCCGACGCCTCGCGGATCGGCACGGTCGTCGCCGAGCACCCGGGCATGGTGACGATCCGCACGATCATTGGCAGCGAGCGGATCGTGGACATGCTGGTGGGGGAGCAGCTGCCCCGGATCTGCTAGACGGGCTAGGCGGTCGCCCCGCGGAGCCCGGGCGCCGCCTCTGGACCCTGGTCTGGCCTGGCGTGCCATGCGTATTCGTGCCCGCGGCGGCGGTCGGGCCTGACGCGCTCGAAGCCCCTAGACGGGCTCCGCGGTGGGCTCGTTTGTCGCGCCCCTCCTGGCCGTCAGCAGCGTCGTCGCGGCGATCCCGGCCAGCACCAGCCCGAAGCCCGCGAGGTCCGCGAGCCCGAGGCTCTCGTGGAGCAGGAGCGCGCCCGCCACGAGCCCCACCACGGGCGTGGCGAGGAATCCCATCGCCGACGAGATCGGCCCCAGCGACCGCGTGATGGACTGGCTGGCCCAGAACGCGAACGCGGTGGCCAGCGGACCGCTGTACACAAGCACCGCGACCGAGGCGGGCTCCCAGCGGATGGCGCGGCCGGGCTCGATGACCAAGGTCGCCGCGAGCACGGGCAGCAGCGCCACGAGCAGCATCCACGGCTGGAGCTCCAGGGGCGATGATCGCCAGTGGTGCCGCCGGATGTGGATCGTCACGATCGCCCACAGCACGCCGTTGCCGATGAGCGCGAGCGTGCCGGCGAGCTCGGCCGGGAGGCTCCAGTCGATGACGCTGGGGTTGACCAGGATCACGATGCCGACGACGCCGAGCGCAAGGCCCAGCAGCTCGTTGCGCCGGGGGGCCGCGCGGAACCACAGCCAGAGCAGCGCCGCCACCCACAGCGGCATCGTGTAGACGAGCACCGACGAGCGGCCGGCCGGCACTGCCTGGAGCGCGAAGTTCATGATCAGGACCCCTGCGGCCATCTGGAGCAGGCCCACCGACAGGATGACCGGCGCGTCCTCGCGCGGTGGCCGGCGGAGATGGCCGCCCGGGGCCAGGATCGCGAGCATCGTGAGCAGGGCCGTCCCGAGGCGGAGCGTCCCGTACGTGAGCGGCGGGAAGTAGCGCAGGCCCTCCTTGACCACCACCCAGTGCACACCCCACACGATCGCCAGGACGCCCAGGAGCACGAGGGCGGCCGGCCGGCTGTGGACGGGGCTGGCGGGCGCGAGCGGCCTGGGCGGCGCTGCGTCGGGGGCGTCGGTCACGAGCATGCGGTCGCCGGGTCCGGCCGCGGGGCGACCACGGAGCGGCCTAGCCCGCGCGGGTCGCGAGCAGACGGGCGATCACCCGCCCGATGGCGTACCCGATCATCACCGGCCCCGAGAACCAGACTGTGGCCACAACGCCGGTGAAGAAGTCCGGCGGGACCGGCCTGCCGGCGAGGTTGGAGATGCCGAGGATCGCGAACATCCCCCCGACCACGCCGACCAGCGTGGCGAACAGGCCGGTCCAGCCCCGGGTGGAGAGGCCTGCGATCGTGCCCGCAGCCAGGAGGATCAGCGGCGACGTGAAGACCATCGTCGTGGCGCAATCGCCCTCGAAGCTGGGGCGGCCGACGCAGCCCAGGTTGGCGCCGCCGAACACGGAAACCGGGCAGGCAACGAAGGCGACGACGAGCGCGATGAGGTCGCGGGCGAACGACGGGACCGGGCTCTTCACGTGGCCAACACCTCCACCCGCAGGATAGACCGACGCCCGAGTGGTGTTTGGGCTCCTCCGCCGCGCAGCCCGTCTCCCGAGCACCCCGCCCAGGCCTGGTGCACCGGGCGGTCCTGTCCGCGGACGCGGCTTCGAACGGCTCGCACTGTGCCGCACATCGGGATGCCGTGGCGCCCTGGCGGCCCAGCGCGGCCAACCGGGCGGTGCGAGCGCCGGCAGGGCCACCCGGTGCGCGCGCGAGGCTGGCGCCGTGGGGCGCCATCGTCCATGGGGCGGTCGTGATGCCGCGCCGCGCTTGCCGTCGGTCGGGCGGCTCGGGGTGCGATCGCGGGAGAGGCGCGTCAGGACGCCGCGCCGCGATCCTCGCCCGCGTCGTCCTCCACGAGGCGAAGCAGGTCCACAGTGCTCGCGAGCCGTGAGTTGTGGAGCCGCCGCGCGACGTCGAGCAGCTCGAAGATGCCGTCGTCGGCGACGCGATAGATGATCGTGGTGCCATGGCGCTCGGCGGCGACGATCCCCTGGCCGCGGAGCACCGAAAGCTGTTGCGAGACCGACGAGGCGCCCGTCCCGGTCGCCTCCTGGAGCTCTGACACGCACCGCGGGCCGCTGCGCAGGATCTCGAGGATCCAGATCCGCAGCGGGTTGCCGAGGGCCTTGAAGAACTCCGCCTTGAAGCGCCGGAGCCGGTCGCCGTCCTCGCCCCGGTTCGTCGCCATGGTCATTCGCCCCCCGCTGTCGGTCGTGCCCGCATCTCCTCCGCAGTGTCGTTCATATTCCCGTATTTCGCAAGATCGTAATATTGTTGTATTCTGAAACCGTGGTTTCCCCCGTGCCCGAGATGGGCTGACGCCGATGGACTGGGCTGCCGTGACCGGCTGGCTCGCAGCGGCCGTCGCCGTCCTCCTGGGCGCTGCGACCCTGGCCGCGCTGCTGCCGGTGGGCGACGCCGGACGACGCGCGGTCTACAGCCTGGCGGCCGTCGCGAGCGTGGCGATGGTGGGCCTGGCCGTGGTGGGGCTCGCGGGCGGGGCGTCGACCGAGCTCCGGTTCGGCGAGGTCCTGGGGTTCGCCCTCGTCGATCTCCGGCTCGACGCCCTGGGCGCCCTGTTCGTGGTGATGCTCGGCGTCGTGGGAGCGGCCGCGTCGATCTACGCGCTCGGCTCCACGGCACCGACACCGCAGGGCGGGGAGGACGGAGTGCCTTCCCGTGGCCCGGTCGACCCGACGCTGGCCGCCTACCCGGTCTTCCTGGGCAGCCTGCTGCTGGTCTTCGGCTCCGCCGACGCGGTGTCGTTCCTGATCGCGTGGGAGGGGATGGCGCTGTCCTCCGCCGTGCTCGTGGCGGGCGCCCGGCCGACCCCAGCTCAGGCGCGCGCCGCCTACGTCTACCTCGTCCTGACGCACCTCGCATCGGCCGCGCTCATCGTCGCCTTCGCGATGCTCGCGGGCGCCGCGGGCGGCACAGGCCTTGACGGCCTGGGGGCCGTCGCGCGGAACCTGCCCGCGGGTGAGCGGGACCTCCTGTTCGGCCTGCTGCTCGTCGGCTTCTCCACCAAGGCGGGCGTGATGCCGTTCCACGTGTGGCTGCCGCGTGCCCACCCGGTCGCGCCGTCGCATGTGTCGGCGCTGATGTCGGGCGTCATGGTCAAGGCGGGCATCTACGGCCTGGTCCGCTTCGTCGTGGTGGTGCTGGGCCCAGGCCCCGAGTGGTGGGGCGTCCTGGTCCTGGCACTCGGTGCGCCTGTCGGCCGTCATGGGCGTGCTGTACGCGCTCATGGAGCACGACCTCAAGCGGCTGCTGGCATTCAGCACCATCGAGAATGTCGGGATCATCCTGCTGGGCGTTGGCGCGGCGATGCTCGCCGCCTCATCAGGGCTCGTGCTGGTGGCCGCCCTGGCACTCGCCGCGGCCCTGCTCCACTCGCTCAACCACGCGGCGATCAAGGGGCTCCTGTTCCTCGCTGCCGGCTCGGTGCAGCACGCGACGGGCACGCGGGACCTCAACCGCCTCGGCGGCCTGGTCCACGTGCTGCCCGTCACGACGCTGGCCTTCGGCCTCGGCGCGGCGGCGATGGCCGGGCTGCCCGTGCTCAACGGCTTCGCCGGCGAGTGGCTGACGTTCCAGGGCCTGCTCGGTGTGGGCTCCGCGGGCCTCGTCTCGCCCCTCGCGCGCTCAGCCGCGCTCCTTGGTGCCGGCGCGCTGGCGCTGACCGCGGCCCTTGCCCTGGCAGCCTTCGTGAAGGCGACGGGCACGGGCTTCCTGGCCCTCCCGCGCAGCGAGGGCGCAGCGGCCGCGCACGAGGGAGGGCGGACCGTCGGCGTGGGCATGGGCGTCCTCGCCCTTGCCTGCATCGCGGGGGGACTCGCGGCCGGTCCGCTGACCTCGGGGCTGACCGAGCTGGCCTCCCAGGTCAGCGGGATCGGCGCGCTGCCGGTGGCCTGGTCGGCTGGCGCCACGGGAATCGGAGGATCCGGGTACGGACCGCTCCCCCTGGCCGTCGTGCTCGGAACCGTGTTCGTCCTCGCCTGGGCGGCGGGCAGCCGGGGCCGGGGCGTCCGCCGGGTGCCCACGTGGACCTGCGGGATCGTCCCGGAGCCCGCGTTCGAGTACACCTCCACGAGCTTCGGCAAGCTGATCCGGCTGTACTTCGGCCGGGTGCTCCTGCCGGCCCGCGAGGTCAGCGTGGAGCTCCACCCCGGGACGCCGTTCCCGCGGACCGTCCGATACCGCGGCAGCGCCCGCCATGTGATCGACGAGCGGCTCTACCTGCCGCTGCAGCGCGGCGCCGTGGCGGCCGCGCAGATGGCGCGCCGGGTGCAGAACGGCAGCCTCCAGCTCTACCTCGCCTACACCGTGCTCGCGCTCGTGGTGCTGCTCCTGGTGGCCCGCCCGTGACGCTCCCGTTCGATCCCGCGACGCTCGTGCTCAGCCTTGTCCAGGCCGTCCTGGTGCTGGGCCTGGCGCCGCTGCTCCTGGGCGTGACCAAGCGCCTCAAGGCGCGCCTGCAGTACCGTCGCGGCGCGCCGCTGCTCCAGCCGTACCGCGACCTCGCCAAGTGGTGGGGCAAGGCGCCGGTCGAGAGCGATGCGGCCAGCCCGCTCACGGCACTCGCGCCGGCGGCGATCGTGGCAGCCGTCGTGACGGCCTCACTGCTCGTGCCGCTGGTGGGCCGCCGCCCGCCCCTCGACGGGTGGGGCGACGTGCTCGTGGTCATCGGCCTCCTCGCGGCGGCGCGGTTCCTCATGGCGCTCCTGGCGCTCGACGCCGGCAGTGCGTTCGGCGGGCTGGGGAGCAGCCGGGAGGTGGCGATCGCCTCGCTCGTGGAGCCAGCGCTCCTGCTCGCGCTCGCCGGGGCGGTGATGGCCGCGGGGACGACCGACCTCGGCACGATCGCGGGGCTGGGCCTGGCCAGCGGGATCGGCTGGCTCACGCCGGCGCTCCTGCTTGGCGCGGCTGCGTTCCTGATCGCGGCCGTCGCCGAGACGGGCCACGAGCCGTTCGACAACCCGGACACGCACCTCGAGCTCACGATGGTCCACGAGGGCATGCTGCTCGAGGCATCCGGGCCCCGACTCGCGCTGCTCACCTACGCCGCCGAGGTCCGGCTGGTGGTGGTGGCCTCGCTGTTCGCCGCCGTCTTCCTCCCGTTCGGCATGGCCGCCGAGGTCACGCCCGTGGCCGTGGCGGTGGCCGTGGTCGCGGCTGTCGCGAAGCTGCTGGCGGCGGCCGTCGCGCTCGCGCTCCTCGACGCCGGGCTGGCCAAGCTGCGGATCCTCGCCCTGCCCGGGCTCCTGGGGTTCGCGTCCACCCTCGCGATCGTCGGGCTGGCCGCCCGGCTGTGGCTGCCGGCATGATCCTCGACCTGCGCACCGCCTCGCAGCTGGTCGACGCGTTCGCCGCGGGCATCGTGGTCCTGGGCGTCTACATCGCGGTCACGCGGTCGCTGGGCCGGATGATCTGGGTGGTCGCCGCGCAGTCGATCCTCGTGGGGGCGGCCGCGGTCGTCGTCGCGCTGGCGACGGGCATCGAGCACCTCGCCGTCGGCGGCGCGCTCGCCATCGTCGTGAAGGGCGTGGTGGTGCCGCTGGTGCTGGGCTCCATCCTGCGCAAGTCGTCGGTGCGCCAGGAGCGCCGCCCGATCGTCTCGCCACGGGTCTCGTTCGTGGCCGCCGTGGCCATCGTGTTCGTGGCGACGGACGCGACGTACGGCACCAGCCTGGGCTCGTCGCTCGGCGCGACGCGGGCGCTCCCCGCGGCGATCAGCACCGTGCTCACCGGGCTGCTGATCGTCATGACGCGACGCAAGACGTTGTCCCTGGTGGTGGGCCTGCTCATGTTCGAGAACGGGATCGCGCTCGCGGCGTTCTCGCTCGTGTACGCGATGCCGCTGGTCGTGGAGCTGGGCGTGCTGTTCGACGTGCTGATCGTCGTCGTGGTGGCCTGGGTCTACGCCCGCCGGATGCTCGACGTGTTCGGGACGCTGTCCACCGACGAGCTGCGGAACCTGCGCGGATGACCGAGCTGCTGGTCCTCGTGATCGTCCTGGCGCCCCTGCTCGGTGCGGCCGGCGCGTGGCTGTCGGGCAAGCTCGGCGACGGCGGCCGGGCCGGTGTCGTCGCCGTCGTCGCGATGCTCGCGGCGTTCGCGGCTGCCACCGTGCTGGCGGTCTCGGTGTTCGCGGGCGGCACCCAGTCCGCATTCGAGAGCCTCGTCACGGTCGACGCCTTCGGCGCCTACGTGCTGCTGCTCGTGGCGGCGGTCTCCCTCATCGCGCTCGCCGCCTCGCCGGCCTACCTCGCGCACCTGCGGCACGAGGGCGTCCTGCCGCCGATCGACGAGGGCACGTACTGGGCCCTCTTCGTCCTCTTCGCAGGCGGCCTCGCCGTGGTCCCGCTGCTCAACAACCTGGGCCTCGTGTGGGTGGGCATCGAGGCCTCGACCGTCGTGTCGGCGCTGCTGGTCGGGTTCACGCGCTCGCCGCGCGCGATCGAGGCGGCCTGGAAGTACCTCATCCTGGGCTCGATCGGCATCGGGTTCGCGCTGCTCGGCACGATGCTGGTGTTCGCCGCGGCCGGGACCACCGCCGACGCGGGCAGTGCGCTCGCGTGGACGTACCTGGTCCAGAACGGCAGGACGCTCGACCCCGGGCTCCTCCGCCTCGCCTTCGTGTTCGCCCTCGTCGGGTACGGCACCAAGGCGGGGCTGGCGCCATTCCACACGTGGCTCCCCGACGCGCACAGCCAGGCGCCAGGGCCCATCTCGGCGCTGCTCTCGGGCGCAGGGCTGGCCGTGGCCCTGTACGCGCTCGCGCGGTTCCACCTGGTCGCCAGCGTGGCCGTCGGGCCGGCGTTCTCGTCCACGCTGCTGGTGGTGTTCGGGCTGCTGAGCCTCGCCGTGGCGCTGCCGTTCATCGTGGCGCAGGGCGACCTCAAGCGGCTGCTCGCGTACTCGTCCATTGAGCACCTGGGCCTCGCCACGCTCGCGCTCGGCTTCGGCGGGCGGCTGGCGCTGCTCGGGTTCGCGCTCCACCTCGCGTGTCACGGGCTCGCCAAGGCGTCGGCGTTCACGGCGGCCGGGCGGCTCGTGGAGGAGGCGGGCAGTCACCGGATCGCGAAGCTGGGCGGAAGCCTCAGGCGGTCGCCAGCGGCGGGCCGGTCGTTGCTGGTGGCTTCACTGCTGCTCTCGGGCCTGCCACCCTCCGGGATCTTCATCGCCGAGGTGGCGATCCTGTTCGGCGGCGTGGCCGCGGGCTGGACGGCGGCAGCGGCGGCGGCGGCGGTCCTGCTCGCGCTGGCGGTGGCCGGAATGCTGTTCCACATGTCTCGGGTCGCCGTGGGTCCGGGCGGCGTGCGCGGGGGCATCGTCGCGGTCCGGACGCGCACCGCACTGATCATGGCGGCGCCCCTCCTGGTGGTGGTTGTCGCCGGGCTGTGGACGCCCTCGCCGATCTCGGCCGCACTCGACCAGCTGGTGTCGATCCTGGGGGGTGGGCGTGGCTGAGGCGGTGGTGCGCCGAGACTCCGGCGATTCGTCGCCCCGCGTGGTGGGGAGCGAGCTCGAGGCGGATCGCCTCGTCCGTGTCAGCGCCGACGTGCTGGCGGCGGCTGTGGGCCGCGCCGTGGAGTCCGGCGGACGGTACGTGACGCTCGTCGGGCTTGACGAGCGCTCGCTCGGCGGGGAGGGATTGGCGCTCGAGGCCGTTGTCATGCGGCCCGGCGGGTCCCTCGACCGCCTGCGCGCCGACATCCCGCTCGACGCCGCCTCGTACCCGTCGATCACGCCCGTGGTCCCCGCCGCGCACTGGGACGAGCGCGAGGCGCGCGACCTGCTGGGGATCGTCCCGGTTGGGCATCCCGACCCGCGCCGCCTCGTGCTCCACGAGCGCTGGCCGCGCGGCTACCACCCGCTGCGCAAGGATGTGGCCGTCTCGGAGCGGCCGCCGATCGCGGACCGCCGCTTCACGCCGTTCGAGGTCCACGGCGAGGGGGCGTACTCGCTGCCAGTGGGCCCGATCCACGCGGGCGTCATCGAGCCTGGGCACTTCCGCTTCTCCGCGATCGGCGAGCGCGTGCTCCACCTCGACGCGCGGCTGTTCTTCACCCACCGGGGGATCGAGAAGCTGGCGGAGGGACGAGGGCTGGCCGCCGCGGCGCCGCTCGTGGAGCGCGCCTGCGGCGTGTGCTCGGTGGCGCACGGGATCGCCTGGGCGCAGGCCGTCGAGGAGGTCACCGCGACTGAGGCGCCCGATCGCGCGGCCTGGGCGCGGCTCCTCCTGGCCGAGCTCGAGCGCCTGTACAACCACGTCGGCGACCTGGGCAACATGTGCGCGGGGATCGGGTTCAGCTCGGGCGTCGCGCGGCTGGGCTGGCTCAAGGAGCGCCTGCTGCGCCTCAACGACGGGCTGGTGGGCCACCGCTACCTGGCAGGGAGCGTCGTGCCGGGCGGGCTGGCGCGGCCACTGGACCCGGACGCCCTGGGGGCGCTGCCGGCGCTCGTCGCCGAGATCGAGGCCGACGTGGCCGGCGCAGTGCGGGCGATCGTGCGGTCCGAGGGGGTGATGGCCCGCTTCCGGACGACCGGGATCGTCTCGCCCGGGACCGCTGCCGCCCTCGGCGCAACCGGGGTCGCGGCGCGCGCGAGCGGGTTGGAGCACGACCTTCGGGTGGACCGGCCCTACGCGCGATACCGGGAGCTGCCGCCCGTCGTGGTGACGGCTGCCGCCGGCGATGCGGCGGCGCGGTTCCACGTGCGCGCGCAGGAGGCTTCAGAGTCGGCGCGGCTCGTGGTCGAGTCGGCGCGGCGGCTGCCGCTGGGCGACGAGCGGGTGGCGCTTGGCGCTGCCGAGGCGGGGGCCGTGGGCATCGCCGGGGTGGAGGGTCCGCGCGGGGCGTCCTGGATCTGGCTCCGCGTCGGCCCGGAGGGCACGGTCGATCGCGTTCGGCTCCGCTCGGCGTCGTTCGCGAACTGGCCCGTCGTCGCGGCGGCGGTGCCCGGCAACCTCGTGCCCGACTTCCCGTTGATCAACAAGAGCTTCGAGCTCTGCTACGCGTGCACGGACCGCTGACGATGCCCCTCGACGTCCTCGACCGCTTCCTGCGCCCCCTCCGCCGCGGCCGCGCCACGAGCTCGTACCCGGCGGTCGCTCCCGACCTGCCGGCCGCGGCGCGCGGCCTGCCGCTGCTCGACGCCGACGCCTGCTCGATGACGGGGGCATGCGCGGCGGCCTGCCCGACCGGGGCGATCTCGGTCTCGGCCGGTCGCTGGCAGCTCGACGCGGGCGCGTGCCTGATGTGCGACGCGTGCGTCGCGGCCTGCCCGACGGGCGCGCTGCGGCATGCGAACGGGATCGAGCTGGCAGCGCGTCGGCGGCGCGAGCTGGTGGTGCTCCACGACGTGCCTGCTGGTGTCTCGCCCGCCGAGGTGCCGGAGTCCATCGACGGCGCCGGCGAGCGATTGGCCACCATCGTCCGTCAGCGTGTCAGCCGATCGCTCCACGTGCGCCACCTCGACACGGGCTCCTGCAATGGCTGCGACTGGGAGGTCAACGCGCTGCTCAACCCGTACCACGACGTCCAGCGGTTCGGGATCGACTTCGTCGCCTCCCCGCGCCACGCCGACCTGCTGCTCGTGACGGGGACGATGACGCGCAACCTCGAGCTGGCGGCCCTCCGCACGTACGAGGCGATGCCGGAGCCGCGGCTCGTCATCGCCGTGGGCGCCTGCGCAATCGGCGGTGGCGTGTTCGCCGGCAGCTACGCGGCGCGCGACGGCATCGGCGAAGTGCTGCCGGTGGACGTGTGGGTGCCCGGCTGCCCGCCCCGGCCGGAGGCGCTGATCCAGGGCCTGCTCCTGGCGATGGACCGCTGGGTGCCGCGCGGGTAGTCGCCGCTCCGTCGGTCCGCGCCCACCGCGACTCGCGTGGGAGTCGGATCGCCACGCGCCACGCTTGGCTGGGGCGCGAATCCCCGACTTGGCTCACGAGCCGAGCTCGGACATCGCCGATCCGACCCCACGGTGAGTCGCGTCGGGCCCAGCGGCGCTCGACGCCGCCATCACTGACTGGCCCGCCGCGCGCCGGTCGGTTTCGGCCGCGCAGTCGCAGCGCGACGACGTGTCGGCCCGAATCCCGCACGAAGGCGCCAGAAGAAGACGCGGAGGCCGAATTCCTGGCCAGCGGATCGTCCTTCGACTGTTTTGCAGGTTCGAGCAGGGTTCCCGGCGGGACGGACGACGCAGACCGGCTCGTGCCACACTCGAGGCGAGCAGGGAGCGTTCATCGAGATGACCGATCCGAGCGATGGCACGGCGCTGATCGTCCCGATTCACCTGCCGACGGCGCTGGAGGCACTTCGACGCCGGTGCGTGCCGGACGCGATGGCGGGGCTGCCCGCGCACGCCACCTTGCTCTATCCGTTCGCCGGGCAGGAGGCCCTTGATGAGGCCGTTCGGTCGAAGCTGGTGAGCGCCGTCTCCTCGCACGCCGAGTTCTCGTTCCGGCTGGCCGGGCTCGGGCGGTGGCCGGGCGTGCTGTTTGCGGCCGTCGAGCCGGAGGACCCGTTCCGGTCGCTCTATGCGGACCTGCTCGCCGCGTTCCCGGAGTTCCCCTCGAGCGGGGGCAGGTTCGAGTTCGTGCCCCACGTGACCATCGCCGTCGAGCCGGCGGCGAGCGCCCCCGAGACCGCGCGCGATCCTGCTTGGCAGAGTCTGCCCGTGGTCCACCGCGCGTCCCGGGCCGACCTGATCGTACGGGGCGCGACGGGGTGGGACGTGAAGTGGTCGTTCCCGATGGCTCGGGTTTCGGAAGGTGCGAAACCCCCGGGGTGACGGGCGGCGCAAAGGGCCGGTCCCACCGTCGATCGACCCCCGGAAGCCGACCAGATTTCGGAAGGTTCGAAGAGCGTTGAGGTACGGCGGCCGCGAAGGGGCGCGAACGACGTCCATCTCCCCGCGAGTTTCGAATCGTTTGAAAAGCCAGGCGTGGCTGGCCGCGCAACGTCGGACCTGCTCGTGCCGCCGTTCGCGGGTGCTGGCGCCGCGCCGGACGCCCCCACCCGTGCGAAACTGACCGCCCGCCCCCGAGCCCTCGACCCCCCTAAGGAACCGTGTCCCGCAGCAGCGTCCGACTCCGACCCTGGCAGCACGCGGCCCTCGCCCGCTACGCCGCCTCCGCGCAACCCGACTTCCTCGCCGTCGCCACGCCCGGCGCCGGGAAGACCACGTTCGCGCTCGCCGCCCTGCGGACTGCGCTCGCCAAGCAGCCGGGCCGCGTGGTGGTGGTCGCGCCAACGGCGCACCTCAAGGTGCAGTGGGCCGCCGCGGCAGCGCGCCTGGGGCTCCACCTCGACCCCGCCTGGACGCCGTCCGACGGGCCGATGCCACCCGACATGCACGGTGTCGTGACCAGCTACCAGCAGGTGTCGATGTCGGCCGACGCCATCCGCGCCCAGGCCGCGGGCGCCCACGTCGTCTTCGACGAGGTCCACCATGCAGGCGAGGAGCAGGCCTGGGGCGACGCGCTCCGCCACGCCTTCGCGCCCACGCATCGTCGGCTGTCGCTCTCGGGCACGCCGTTCCGGTCGGACACGCGCGCGATCCCGTTCGTCCGCTACGAGGCCGACGAGGCCGTCCCCGACTTCGAGTACGGGTACGGCGACGCGCTGCGCGACGGCCGCGTCGTGCGCCCCGTCTACTTCCCGCGGACCGGCGGCGAGATGGAGTGGAGCGCCCCCGACGGGGCCGTCCACACCGCCACGTTCGACGACCCGCTCGCGAACCAGCTGGCCAATCAGCGGCTCCGGACCGCGCTGTCGCTCGACGGCGAGTGGCTGCCGTCGGTCCTCCGTGAGGCGGTGGCCCGGCTCGAGGCGGTCCGCAGGCACCAGCCTGATGCGGGCGGCCTCGTCATCGCGATGGACCAGGACCACGCGCGGGGGATCGCCGGGCTGCTGCGGCGCGAAGTGGGCGTGGGCGCGACGGTGGTGACGTCGGACGATCCTGACGCCTCGGTGAAGATCGCCGCCTTCGCCGCGGGCAGCGAGCCGTGGCTCGTGGCGGTGCGGATGGTCAGCGAGGGCGTGGACATCCCGCGCCTGCGCGTGGGCGTGTACGCCACGACCGTCACCACGGACCTGTACTTCCGCCAGGCTGTCGGGCGCTTCGTGCGCTGGGTGCCCGGGATCCGCGACCAGCGCGCCTGGCTGTTCATCCCCGACGACCTGCGGCTGCGGATCCGGGCCTCGGAGATCGCCGAGCAGCGTCGGCACTCCCTGCGCCGCGTGGCGCGGCCGGGCGAGGAGGACGATCCCGAGGCGCAGCGCCGCGCCGAGGCCGCTGAACTGGCGGCGGGCGAGCAGCTCTCGCTGTTCGCGGCGCTGTCCGCGGTGGCGCTGGGCGACGCCTCCACGGGCGAGGCGTGGAGCGAGCCGCTGCCGGGGGAGTGGGATGACGGCGCCGACCCCTCCATCGAGCTCGAGCTCGGGCCGCCCCCGCCGCTCGTGGCGCCGCCGACGGGCCTGGTGTTCGGCGGCGCGACGCGCCGGGCGGTGAAGGATCGGCTCCGCCTGGCCAACGCCGAGGCGGCGAAGGACATCGCGCGCTGGTCGGGGATGTCCTATGCGGCGGTCAACCTCGAGTTGAACCGCTCAGCAGGCATTCGCCGTGTCATCGAGGCGACCGAGGCCCAGCTCCAGTCGCGCCTCCAGGCCGCCCGACGCTGGCAGTGGCGCCTCGGCAAGTAGGGGCGCGCCCCCCGGAAGTACAGGGCTTCGGGGCGTTCCAGCGGGGACATGACGAGGCCCCCGGCAAAGGGGGCCCCGTGCTTGTTGCGTCCGGGCCGGCGGGGCCGGCCACTTTGGATCAGCTCTTCTCTTCACCCTTGCGGAGCAGTTTGGTCAGGATGCCGTAGATCAGGAAGGACACGACCAGGCCTGCGACCCAGCTGTAGTCAGCGAAGGGGAGTGGGTGCTTGAGGATCCCGATGATCCCGCCGGGCGGGAACGGCCCGCTGGGCGAGCCGTCGGGCAGGGGGTTCGAGTACGAGCCGCCGATCGCGATGATGACGCCGACGACGAGCGACACGACCGCGATCCAGTTCCAGCCGCTGGCGTATTCATAGACGCCACCGCGCCGATAGAGGTCGGCCAGCTTGAGGTGCGTCCGACGGACCCACCAGTAGTCAGCGATCAGGACGCCGGCGATGGCGCCGGTCGCGCCGCCGTAGGTGCCCAGCCACGTGAAGATGTACGCATGGGGATCGCTGTACAGGTTCCAGGGCTGGATCAGAATGCCCAGCACGCCGGTGATCAGACCGCCCGTCCGGAAGCTGATCAGCTTCGGTCGGAGGTTCGAGAAGTCGTACGACGGGCTCACGATGTTGGCCGCCACGTTGGCGGACAGCGTCGCGATGGCGAGCGTGAACAGCGCGAAGACCACGACGATCGGGTTGTTGAACTTGCCGGTCAGCGCAACCGGATCCCAGATGGCCGTCCCGTAGACGACCTGGCTGGCCGAGGTCGTGAGGACCGCGATCAGCGGGAAGAGGGTCATGGTGGTGGGCAGGCCCAGGGTCTGCCCGAGGGCCTGCTCACGCTGGCTGTGGCCGAACCGCGTGAAGTCCGGCATGTTCAGGGACAGCGTGGACCAGAACGCGATCATGGCCATCAGCGAGGGCCAGAACACCGGCCAGAACTTATCGCCCCAGCCCAGCGTGCCGGCATCGTTGACGATCGGCCCGAAGCCGCCAGCCTGGCTCGCCATCCAGACGAGCAGGAAGATTGCGACGACGAGGACGAACGGCGCCGCCCAGTTCTCGAAGTGGCGGATGAAGTTCATCCCTTGAAGGATGATCGCGATATTGATCAGCCAGAAGATCGCGAACGACAGCCACATCGTGATCGGCTGCGAGGCGTAGTTGCCGAAGCCGATCGAAAGTGCGCTCGACTTCGTCCAGCTGTCGCCCAGGATCGAGCCCATCAGCACGAAGATCGCGCCGCCGCCGATCCAGGTCTGGATGCCGAACCATCCGCACGCCACGCCGGCGCGGATAATGGCCGGCAGGTTCGCGCCCACGACGCCGAACGAAGCTCGGGCGAAGACGGGGAACGGAATGCCGTACTTGGTGCCCGCGTGGCTGTTGGCCAGCATCGGGATCAGCACGATGATGTTCGCGAGCATGATCGTGATGATGGCCTGGTACCAGGCCATGCCCAGGGCGACCAGGCCCGCGGCGAGCGTCCAGGTCGCCACGTTGTGGGCCATGCCCACCCAGAGCGCCAGGTAGTTGTAGGTCGTCCAGACGCGTTTTGCGACCGGCACCGGTGCCAGGTCATCGTTGTGGAGCGACGAGACGCCGAGGCCGGCATCGACCTCGGGGCTGAGCTCGACACGACCGTCCGCGAGGACAGTCTGCTCCATCGACGCTGCTGTCATTGAGCCTCCTCCCGCTTGGGTTGACCGGTGCCTCGCACCTTCGACGGGCGGCCATCCAGCTCCCCGTGGCCCCGGAAGCCTCCAGCCCGTTGTCTCACGGGCTCCTCCGGGAGCGGGTGCGCGAGGCGCGCCCTGGGGTCGCGCGTCGAGGTGGCGTCGATCGGCTGGGAGGGGACGACGAGTGGGCACCAGACAGGGGTCGGGCGAGCGGCTCCGCTCGAATGGGCATCGAGACGGCTCGGAGGCTCGGCAGCCGGTGCGTGGTGCACGTTCACCTTTGCACGATCGCGTGACCTGGACGACTGGATGTCGCGAGTCGGTCCTGCCGGCGGTTCCCGGCCGTTGGCAGGCCTTGGCACGGGATTGTGCGCCGCCGGACGTCGGCTGTCTCGCCCGTCGCGCAGCCCCGCTCGGGCGGCATCCGGTTGCGTCGCTCGCCCGTGGTGGTGAGCGGCCACCAAACCCGGGAGTGCGTTGCCAGCGGCCCCCCGGTTCGGTGGACCACCGCCACCATTTGGTCCCGATGGTGGCTGTCCGCCACCAATCCGGCGGTCGACGCCCCACGGTTTCGCGATTGGCGGCGCCCATTGACCACGGATTCGGCGATTTGGCGGCGCAGCACCACCGAGGCCAGGCGGGACGGCGGCGCAGCACCACCGAGGCCAGCCGGGACGGCGGCGCAGCACCACCGAGGCCAGCCGGGACGGCGGCGCAGCACCACCGAGGCCAGGCGGGACAGCGGCCACGAGCGACCGCTGGCATCGCACACCGCGCCCGGACATGGAACGGGCCCGGACGCCTCCTCGACGACCGGGCCCGTCCGTTCCTCCCACCCTACGCGGGCACGGTGCCGACGGCGTAGCCCTCGGCCTCCTCCTCGTGCCCGCCGTGATAGTCGGCATCATCTGGGCGGCGGATCTGCGACTGCGCGACCACGCGGTCGCGGCGCAGCCCCCGGAAGTCGTCGAGGCGGGTCCAGCCCCGGTCCGCGTGTCGCTCGAGGAAGGCTGTCATCCCGTCGAGCAGGTCGCGGATGACGTTCGGGCCGATCGCGTGGTCGAGCATGGCGGCCGTCGCGACCTGGACCGTGCCGGCGCCGAGCAGGAAGTAGTCCATCGCCTGCGCCCAGCCGGAGATCCCGCCCATGCCGCTGAACTCGCGGTCGGGGAACGCCTTCGTGAGCTCGGCCATCTTGGCCAGCGAGAGCGGCAGGATCGCCGGCCCGCCCATGCCGCCCGGCGAGACCAGGCCATCCACGTTGATCTCGAACTCGAGGGTGTCGGGGTCCAGGAGCGGCAGCGCCGGGAAGGTGTTGGACGAACTGATGGCGTCCGCGCCGCCGCGGAACGTGGCCTCCGCCTCGTCCACGATGTTGGCCGTGGCGGGCGTGAGCTTGACCCAGACCGGGACGGTCGCGACGGCCTTGACCGCCTGTGTCGAGACCGAGCACAGCACCGGGTCCTTGCCGACGTTGGCGCCCATGTCCACGCGGTCCATGTGGGGGCACGAGAAGTTGAGCTCGATGGCGTCGGCGCCGGCCTCCTGGACGGCGCGCGTGAGCGTCTGCCAGTGCTCGAACTCCTTGTCGTCACCTGAGCCCGCCATGATCGAGGCGACGAGCACCCGGTCGGGCCAGTTGCGCTTGATCCGCTCGAGGCGGGGGACCCACCAGTCGACCGGCTTGTCGCTGATCAGCTCCCAGTTCCAGGAGGCCATGAGCGTCGTGTCGGGCCGCTTCGCCATCGAGACCCGGCCGCTCGTCGCATCGCTTCGGAGGAACTTCGTCTTCGGGCCTGCCACGTTGACGACGGGGTGCATGCCGATGGTCTTGGTGACCACGCCGCCCCAGCCAGCGTCGAAGGCGCGCTCGATGTTGCTCTCCGACTCAGTGGGTGGCGCCGACGCGAGCAGGAATGGGTTGGCGAACGGGATCCCCGTGAAGCGCGTCGACAGGTCGGCCACCGACTCGAACCTCCTTGCGCCGCGGAACGCCGGGCGGCTGCGGAAGGCGGAATGGTCGGGCCGCGCGGGCCATCCGGCATAGGGCCGATGGTCACATCGGCACACGTCCAACTCCGTCCCGCCGCCCGCGCCCGCCGCCCGTCCTCCAGCGGTCCCGCGAGAGCGTGTCCACGAGATGCTCCCGGTCTGGCGGAACCATCGCGGCCCAGGGCACGAGGCGACGAAGCCTGCCGGCCTGACAGGTTTCGTGCGTGTGCGATTGGCGGATGGAGGGCCAGAGGGCTGCGGGGCACGGACAGAAGCGGCATCCGCTGCCAGGCGGCACGGCCGGCCGAGCGAGCCCCGGATCGTCTGCGCGAGGCGTTGGCGTGTGGCATGACGCTTTGGCATGGACGGCGAAGGCGAACTCGAGATGTCGCCTGGCGGCTTCCTGACACGCTGGTTCCGCGAGCGTGGAAGCATCTCGCACCTATCCCTTCAGGAACGTCGTCCCGCCCCCGGTACACTTGTGCCGACCGCCGCGAGCCAGGAATGCAGGCCCAGGCCCAGGGAACGAAGCCGATTCCGATGAGGCAGGCTGCCTGCCTGTCGGCGCCCGCCACGCAGCCGCGGAAACCCCAGGAGGACCCCATGGAACACCGCAGGCTCGGCAAGACCGGCCGCAACGTCTCGGTCATCGGGTTCGGGGCGTGGGCGATCGGCGGCGATTGGGGCTCACGCGACGACGCCACCGCGCTCAAGGCGCTCCACGCCGCCGCCGACGCCGGCGTGGACCTCATCGACACGGCCGACGTCTACGGCGACGGCCACAGCGAGCAGCTGATCGGCAGGTTCCTCCGGGAGCGGCCCGGTGAGTCGTTCTTCGTGGCCACCAAGATGGGCCGCCGCGTGCCGCAGGTCCCCGAGAACTACGAGCCGGGCGCCTTCCGCGCCTGGAACGACCGCAGCCGCGAGAACCTGGGCGTCGAGACGCTCGACCTCGTCCAGCTCCACTGCCCGCCGACGCAGGTCTACTACACGCCCGAGGTCTTCGCTGCCCTCGACGAGATGGTCGCCGAGGGTCGCATCCGCAACTACGGCGTGTCGGTCGAGAAGGTGGAGGAGGCGCTCAAGGCGATCGAGTTCCCCGGCGTCGCGTCGGTCCAGATCATCTTCAACATGCTCCGCCAGCGCCCGGCCGAGCGCTTCCTCGCCGAGGCCGCCCGTCGAGACGTGGGCGTCCTGGCGCGGGTTCCTCTCGCGTCCGGCATCCTGACCGGCAAGCTTCGACCGGATTCGTCGTTCGAATCCACGGACCACCGTGCCTACAACCGGAACGGCGAGGCGTTCGACCGCGGCGAGACCTTCGCGGGCGTCGACTACGCCACAGGCCTCGAGGTGGCCGACGCGCTGCGCGAGCTCGTCCCCCAAGGCGCCACGATGGCCCAGATGGCGCTCCGCTGGATCCTGATGCACGACGGCCTCACGGCCACGATCCCGGGGGCGAAGACGCCCGAGCAGGCGGTGGCCAACGCCGCCGCCGGGGACCTGGCACCCCTGCCGCAGGCGACGATGGAGCGCGTGCGCGACCTCTACGAGGCGAAGATCCGGCCGCTGGTCCACCAGCGCTGGTAGGTCGCGAGCGGTCATCGCCCGGCCGTCATCCGGACCGCACCGCGGCCGAGTATCGTGGCGGTCATGAGCCTTACCTTCCGCGTGCCCGGCGCGGTCCTGACCGAGCGCCAGCACACCGTTCCCCTGGTCCACGGCGACCCCTCGCGGGGCACCATCACGGTGTTCACGCGCGAGGTCGCGGCGCCCGACGGTCCCGACCGGCCGTACCTGGTGTTCCTGCAGGGCGGCCCCGGCCACGAGGCAGCCCGCCCGACCAGCCCGCTGTCCGGCTGGATGGCCCGCGCGGCGCTCGACTACCGGATCCTGCTGCTCGACCAGCGCGGAACCGGGCGCTCGACGCCGGTCGGCCCCGTCATCCCAGGAGCGACGCCGGTCGAGCAGGCGGAGTACCTCACCCATTTCCGCGCCGACTCGATCGTCCGCGACTGCGAGTTGATCCGACACGAGCTGGGCGTCGAGCGGTGGAGCCTGCTGGGCCAGAGCTTCGGCGGGTTCACCTCGCTCACGTACCTCTCGATCGCCCCGGAGGGCCTCCGCGAGGCACTGCTCACGGGTGGCCTCGCCCCGATCACGAACCGACCCGTTGATGACGTCTACGCCGCCACGTGGATCCGCGTCCGCGAGGCGAACGAGCGCTACCACGACCGCTACCCCGGCGACCGCGACCGGCTCGGCTCCGTCCTCAAGCGCCTCGACGCCGAGGACGTCCGCCTCCCCAACGGCGATCGCCTCACCGCGCGCCGCTTCCGCCAGCTGGGCATGTGGCTGGGCGACAGCGCCGGCTTCGAGAAGCTGCACCACCTCCTCGAGCTGCCGCTGGGCTCGCCTGCCTCCCTCCACGATGCGCAGCACGCGATGGGCTGGGAGCGCAACCCCATGTACGCCACGCTGCACGAGTCCTCGTACGCGGACGGCGGTCCCACGCGCTGGTCGGCGCACCGGCTGGCGCCCGAGGACGCGATCAGCGGCGACCTGCTGGGCGCCGAGCATGTCTTCCCGTGGATGTGGGAGGAGTACGGCGGGCTCCGCGGGCATCGCGAGGTGGCCGAGATCCTTGCCGAGCACCCCTGGCCCCGGCTCTACGACGCCGACCAGCTGGCCCGCAACGAGGTGCCGGTGGCGGCGACGATCTACCACGACGACGTGTACATCGAGCGTGCCTTCGCCGAGGAGACGGCGCGCGGCGTCCGCGGGCTGCGGCCCTGGATCACGAACGAGTACGCGCACAGCGGACTGCGGGCCGACGGCGAGCGGATCGTCGGGCGGCTCATCGACATGGTGCGCGGCCGGGCGTGACCGGCTCGGAGCCCGCCGCCGCGCCATCTCCCCCGGGGCTCGAGGCTGGCGTTCGTCGCGACGTCGGGCTGCTCTTCGCCACCCGCGTCCTGCGCATGTTCGGCTACGGCTTCCTGGCCGTGGTGCTCGTGCTCTACCTCACGGCGATCGGGCTCTCGGGCGCCGAGACCGGGCTCCTGCTCGGGCTGACGCTGCTCGGGGACGCCGCGGTCTCGCTGTGGCTCACGACCCACGCCGATCGCCTCGGCCGGCGCCGCGTCCTCGTTGCTGGGGCGGCGCTGATGCTCCTCGCGGGCGTCGCGTTCACCGCCACCTCGCTCCTGCCTGTGCTGCTCGTGGCGGCAACGCTCGGGGTCATCAGCCCGTCCGGCAACGAGGTGGGCCCGTTCCTCGCGGTCGAGCAGGCGTCGCTCGCGCAGCTCATCCCGGACCGCCAGCGCACGCAGCTCTTCGCCTGGTACCAGCTGGCGGGCTCCTTCGCGACGGCGGCGGGCACGCTGACCGGCGGGGCACTTGCGCAGGGGGCAATCGCGGGCGGCGCGCAGCCGGCCGACGCGTACCGGCTCGTCATCATCGGCTATTCCCTCGTGGGCATCGCCCTGGGGGGGCTGTTCCTGCTCGTCTCGCCGCGTGTCGAGGTGGTTCCGGCCAACGTCCGCGACCAGACCGTCGCGAGTCGACTGGGCCTCCACCGCTCGCGCGGCGTGGTGATGCGCCTGTCCATGCTGTTCGCGCTCGACGCGTTCGCGGGCGGCTTCGCCATCCAGAGCTTCATCGCGTTCTGGTTCCACCAGCGCTTTAGCGTCGACCCGGGCGGCCTGGGCGCCGTTTTGGCGGGCGCGAACATCCTCGCCGGGTTCTCGGCGCTGGCGGCCGGCCGGCTCGCCGCCCGCTTCGGCCTGGTCAACACCATGGTGTTCACGCACCTCCCGTCGAACGTGCTGCTCGCGCTGGTGCCGTTCATGCCCACGCTGCCGTTGGCGGTCCTGTGCCTCTTCGCGCGGTTCGCGATCAGCCAGATGGACGTGCCCACGCGCCAGAGCTACACGATGGCGATCGTCGCTCCCGATGAGCGCTCCGCGGCTGCGGGCGTGACAGGGATCGCCCGCTCGCTGGGCGTGGCTGCGGCACCGCTGATCGCCGGGCCGCTGTTCGCGACGGCCGCGCTCGCGTCGGCGCCGTTCGTGATCTCGGGTGGCCTCAAGGTGATCTACGACCTGCTGTTGTACCGCTCGTTCCGGCGCCTGCGCCCGCCCGAGGAGGAGGCCCTCTGATCGGGGGCGCACCACGCCGGCCAGGCCCATGAAGACGACCGAGGGACTGGCCCCTTGCGGTGGCCGGCCCCTCGGCGGCTGAGCCCTCAGACGAAGGTGTCGCCCATCACGGTGTTGAACCAGACGAGCATGTCGCTGAAGTTGCGCGTCGTGGCCGATCCAGCTGCACGGGGCTGCCCCTTCACGGCGTAGACCTTCTTCGTTGTCGCGTCGTACTCGTAGACCGCCGACAGCCAGGTCGCGGTGCCAGGTGCTGTCGCGCTGCCCCGCGTGATCGGCGTGTAGCAGGCGGAGTTCAGGACGAGGTCGACGTCCGAGGCGAGCGTCGTGTCGCCCCTCAGCCGGCGGACGATGGCGCTCGCGGCGGTCTTGCCCTCCTGGTTGCCGATGTGTCCGGCCTTGGGGACGCCCGGGATCCCGACGGTCGCGACGCCGGTGTAGCCCGGATACCACTCGGCCGGGATGGCGCTCGAGTCGCCGATGATGTGCACGCCCGGATATCTCGGTGCTGGGTTGGTGGCAGAGACGGGCAGCGAGGACTCGAACGTCAGCGGCTGCACGGGCGCGTACTGCATGCCGTTGGCGCTGTTGGTGGTGCAGAGGCCCGCGTTCCGGAGGATCGCCGGCGCCTGCATCGGGGGGATCGGGTTGAGGACGCCGGCGCTCTGCGCGGTGACCGCGTGGCTGACGCCGGCATCGTCGCGATAGGTGTAGGTCACCGTCTTCGCGGTGCTGTCGAGCGCGCTGATCGCGACATCGTGCCGGTAGGCGACGGTGAACCCGCTCGCGTTCTGGCCCGCGAAGGCCTTGGCGAAGTTGGTCTGCTCCACCAGGATCCCCGGGTTCGCGTCGAGCAGGTACACCTTGCTCCTGGGCCGGTTGGCCTTGAGCCAGTCGGCGATCACGCAGGCACGCTCGTACGGGCCGGGCGGGCAGCGGTATGGCGCCGTCGGGATGGTGATGACCACGTCCGAGCCGTTGGGCAGCGCTGCCAGCTGGCTCGCGAGCTGCGTGGTCTGGGGGCCGGCCTGCCAGGCGTGCGGCGTCAGCGCCACGTCGTAGTTGCCGGGCAGGGCCGTGAACTCCAGCCCGGGCGCGATCACGATCGCATCGCCGGTGTACACGGCACCGCTCGAGAGCGTCACGCGGCGCGCGGCCGGGTCGATGGTCGAGACCCTGCCCGTCACGAGGTTGACGCCATACCAGCCCTTGAGCGTGTCGTAGCGGTAGGTGAGGCTGCTCATCGCCCGCTCGCCCACCAGCACCATGTTGCTCAGGATGTTCGAGGTGTACGACGGGGCCTGCTCGATCAGTGTCACCGAGAGCCCACTGCCGCCCCAGAGGCGGAGGTACTTGGCGGCCGCCGCACCGGCCATGCCGCCGCCCACGATGACGACGCGCTTGCCCTTGAGGGTCGCGTCGCTGGGCACCGGGACGAGGGACGATGCCGCCTGGGCCGGCTCGGGCTCGACGAGGCGGATCCACGAGGGAATGGTGACGGCGCCGAGCGTGCCGGCGGCCACGAGGCCGAGGAAGTCACGTCGCTGCATCTCGGCCTCCTACCTGACCGTGGAGAGGTAGGCGGCAATGGCCCGCATCTGGGCGTCCGTGTAGCCCGCCGCGTGCGCCGCCATGATGTTGTTGGAGCTCGTGTTGGCAGCGAACTCCTTGAGCTCCCCGTAGATCTCGGACGCCGATTCGCCGGCCAGGTGCTCGAACCCACCGGACCCGTTGGTGCCGTGGCACTGGTAGCAGTTGCTCGCCAGCAGCCGGCCCGTGTTGGGCGTGATCGTCGCGGATGCCAGCGCGGCGTTGGTGCCGGGCTTCGGCGTGGCGGACGCCGACAGTCCTGCAGCGATCGTCGGGCCCGTGACGAGGGCCCCGGCCACGAGGAGCGTCGCGGTGAGCGTGGTCGTGCGCAAGTGCGGCGTGCCCGAGGGCCTGGGCGTCGTCCGATGTCGGGTGAGGAACATCGTCTGCCTCCATCTTGCCCGGGTCGATTTGGCCGGCCCGGTGCACCTCTCTCGAGGCGACCCGGAGCACGGCGGGTTTCGGGGCAAGAGTCCCGAAGGTCGCGGGACAATGGACCTTGTTCTGTGGCACGAGGACGGGCACGTGCCCGCGAGCGCATCTCGGGAGGACGCCGCAGGGGCGCACCAAGCCGCTGCGATCGCTCGAAGCTGCCGGGGTGTTCCCCCAGACGAAACGAGCCGGCACCGCGCGGCACCGCTTGATCGTTGACGTCAGTGCGGCCCTGAGGCGCGCCCCGATGCGGCCCGGCTCCCTTGCCGCCAGCCCTCGAGGGCTATCGGCCGTGCCCGACTTCCTCGGGCTCCTCGAACCACTGGACGCGCTCGCCGACCTGGCTGCGCATCTTCCAGCGCATCGACTTGGGCGCGTCGTCAACCGCCTTGCGGAGCGCCGCCACCTGATCGAGGACCGCGAACCGGGGCGGCCGGCCGAAGTCGAGCTCCCCCGGCTGGATCTCGGTGTTGAACAGCAGGCGCAGCTTGTCGAGGTTGCCGGTCAGCGTGCGCCACCAGCCCCAGTCCGCCGAGGTGTAGAGCAGGATCCGGTCCACGTTGATCGCACCGTCATCGGTGCGGCCCAGCGGGTACTCGGACAGCAGCGCGAGGGCGTCGAGGATGTCCTTGCGGTTGATCCGGGCGATCTGCAGCTTCGAGAGCAGCATCTCGGCCAGCGGCACGGTGGGCCGGTCCGCGGCGAGGCGGTCGGCGAACTCGAAGCGGTGGGACATCTCCATGCGGTCGATGAGGACGTCGACCGGTCGGCCGCGCAGCGTGTCCACGAAGTACAGCTGCTTGTGGCCGTACAGCGCGTTGTACTGCTTGTCCCCTGTGTAGCCCTCAGCTGCCATCAGCTCCTGGAGCGCCTTGCGGTCCTTGCTCCGCGTGGCGAGGTCGATGTCGCGCCGCTCTCGGTCGATGCGGGCCGTCCACTGGGGGCACCTGGCATGGAACGAGAGGCCGCCCATGAGGCGGACCTGCAGCCCGCGCGCATCGGCGAGGCCGATGATCCGGAGCGCCTCGGCGAGCGGGTCGCGCAGCGTGGGGCCGCCGGGGTCGGCGGCGGGTCCGGGTTCGGGCTCCGGCCGCGGGAGGCGTCGTCCGCCCGTCGCGAGCACGTCCTGCGTCTCTGAACCTGTGTCGAGTGACGGATCAACGTGCTGATTGGTCCCCATCGCGCGAGTATAGTGTCGCGACCCTGACGTCCATACGTCACGGGGTGCACGGGTGGCTTGGTCCCCCTGCCGGGCCGAGCCTGGTGAGAGAGGAGTGCGTCCCCTGTCATGAGCGCGCCCGGACGAACACTGTTCACGCGGCAGTCATCCGGTCTCGTGCGAGAAGTCAGCGTGGTCAACGCGCTGTTCTTCAACACCTCGGCGTTCATCGGGGGGACGCTGGGCGGCGCCTTCCAGATCGCCGTCCTCGCCGGGGTCCCCATCGTGATGGTGGGGCCCTTCACCAACTGGTCGTGGGTCGCCTTCATCGTCGGCGGCCTGTGCATCCTGCTCGCCCTGATCTTCGCCTCGCTGACCAGCGTCATGCCGAGGTCGGGCGGCGACTACGTGTTCTCGAGCCGGATCGTGCCGCGCGTCGGCCCGCTCCTGGGCTGGCTCGAGAGCTGGGGCCTCGTGTTCGCATCTATCGCGCTGCTCCAGTTCGAGACCGTCCAGATGCTCAAGAGCACCCAGGTCGAGGGCCGGATCATCGGCATCGGCACGGGGAGCGCATTCTTCAACGGTGCGACCAGCTGGTTCACCGATGGAACCACCGGCGATGTGACCGGTCTGCCGGGCCTGATCTCGGCGCTCGTGATCTTCGCCATCGTCGGCTGGGTGGTGCTCCAGCCCACGCGGCGGTTCCACAAGATCGTGACCTACCTGACCGTCTTGGGCATCGTGGGATGGGCGCTCATGGCGCTCTGCGGGCTGCTGCTGTTCAGCCCCGACGCATTCGCCGCGAACCTGCCGAAGTACGCCAACGGCATCACGGTCGACCAGCTGGCCAAGGTGGCCGCCGACAACGGCTACACCAGCGGCTTCAGCTTCCTGCCGACCGACGCGTTTACGTGGCCGATGATGATCATGGCCGGCGTGATGCTGTTCCAGTTCATCGGCTTCCAGTACTCCGCCTACATCTCCGGCGAGGTCCGGGGCAACGTGAAGCGCGGCATCCTGATCGCGGTGCTGGGCGCGCTCGCCATGGCCGTCCTGATGAACTCGCTCTACGCCGAGACCCTCGGGCGGAACCTGGGGATGGACGCCCAGACCGCGTGGAGCGCCATCTGGTGGGGCTACATCGACCCGACCAAGACCGCGGTGGGCGCGCTGCCGATGGCGTCGCCCAACTACTTCCAGCTCATGGGCGTCGTCGCGCACCCCGATCTGTGGCCCATCTGGACCATCGTCGGGGCCGCCTCCACGCTGTTCCCGTTCCTGCTCATGCCGGTGTACGTCATCTTCATCAGCCGAGTCGCGCTCGCGTGGAGCCTCGACCGCCAGGTGCCCGAGTGGTTCGGCGAGGTGTCGGAGCGCCTGCGCGCCCCGGCCAACGCCATCGCCGCGACCCTCGTCATGGGCGTCCTGTTCCTGATCATGTGGGCGTTCCCCGTCCTCAAGTGGGTCGGACTGGGGTTCCTGGCGCCAAACGCCGACCCGGCGTTGGACGGGAAGCTGAACCTCGCCTCGTCGGCGTTCTTCACCGTGCTTGCGTCCGCACCCAGCTGGATCATGCCCGGCGTGAACGCGGTCCTGGCCCGGTTCACGCGACCCGACCTCGTCAAGGACGCACCGTGGATCCGGTGGATGCCCCTGCTCGGCGGCGTCTGGCTGGTGTTCGCCCTCGTGCTCTACTGGTTCGCGGGGGTCGCGCCCATCTGGTCCGGGATCCAGGGCCAGGGCGTTGCCGCGTACCTGAACAGCTCGGGCGTCGCATTCGTGATCCTGGTGTTCGTCGTCGGCATCGTCTGGTACGCCCTCCAGGCGCTTCGCAACCGGCGGGCCGGGATCCAGACGGACCTGATGTACCAGGCGCTGCCGCCGGACTGATTCGTCGGCCAGCGCATCCGTCTGGGGCCGGCGCCTTCGGGCCCGCGCCCCAGACGGACAACCCCGTGTCGGACCGGCGGTATCTCCGCGGCCGGACACGGCCCCTTCCCACCGTGAGGGATCAATGGCACCCCGGGACGAGCTCGCCACCATGGACGCCCTGGCCCAGGCCGAGCTGGTGCGGGCCGGGCGGGTCACGGCGCTTGAGCTCGTGGACGCGGCGATTGACCGCATCGAGCGCATCAACCCGCGCCTGAACGCCGTGATCTGGACGCGTTACGACGACGCCCGCGCCGAGGCCGCCGCGCTCGACCGCGCTGGCCCCTCCGACTCGCCGCTGGCCGGCGTGCCGTTCCTGCTCAAGGACCTGGGCGCGACGCTCGCCGGCATGTCGCAGGAGGAGGGCAGCCGCGCCGCCCGCGGCCGGATCTCGCGCGCCGACACCGAGCTTGCCCGCCGATACCGGAGCGCCGGCCTCATCGTGCTGGGCAAGACCAACACCCCCGAGTTCGGCAACCACTCCACCTCCGAGCCCGAGGCGAAAGGGCCCTCCCGCAATCCGTGGGACGCCGCGCGGACCACGGGCGGCTCGTCGGGCGGCTCTGCCGCCGCCGTGGCGTCTGGCATGGTCCCGGCGGCGCACGGCGGCGACGGCGCGGGCTCGATCCGGATCCCCGCCTCGTGCTGCGGCACGGTGGGCCTCAAGCCGACGCGCGGTCGCAACTCCTGGGCGCCAGGCGGCGACGCGATGGCGGGCCTCGCGGTTGAGCACGCGATCACGCGATCCGTGCGGGACTCGGCAGCGATCCTCGACGCCACGGCCGGGCGCGTCCCGGGCGACCCGTACTCGGCTCCGCCGCCCCGTCGCCCGTTCCGCGAGGAGGTGGGCGCGGACCCGGGACGCCTCCGGATCGCGTGGTCCGCGGCGCCTCCCATCGATGCGCCCGTGGACGGCGAGTGCGCGGCTGCGGCGCGGTCCACGGCCGAGTTGCTCGCCTCGCTCGGCCACGATGTCGAGGAGGCGGCGCCCGCCTTCGACGGCGAGGTGCTCATCGAGCCGCTCGTCCGCGTCTGGGCGACGTCGAACCTGGTGTCGGTGCGCGAGCTCGAGGCCGAGCGGGGCCGGCCGATCACCGACGACGAGCTCGAGATCACCACCCGAGAGCTGCGCGACTACGCGCTTCGCTTCGACCCGGCCGACCTGGTCGATGCGCTCGCCCAGCTGGCGGGGATCAGCCGGGACATCGCGGCGTTCTTCGAGCGCTACGACGCGTGGGTCACGCCAACGCTCGCGCGCCTGCCGGAGCCGCTCGGGGTCTTGAACCAGAGCCAGGGCGGCGCGGTCGAGTACTGGCGCTTCGACTGCCAGTTCAACCCCTGGAACCCCATCGCCAACGTGACGGGCCAGCCGGCGATCTCGCTGCCGCTCTCGTGGTCTGCCAGCGGCCTGCCGGTGGGCAGCCTCATCACAGGTCGCTACGCTGACGAGGCCACGCTGTACCGCCTCGCCGGCCAGCTCGAGGCCGCGCACCCCTGGGCGCACCGCCTGCCGCCCGTTCACGCCAGTTCGGAGTCCTGATGGCCAAGCCGTTTCGCCTCTACGTCTGCAGCGACATCCACGCGTCGGAGCGGACTTGGCGCAAGTTCCTCAATGCCATGAAGGCCAACGTCTACAAGGTCGACGCGGCCGTCATCGCGGGAGACCTGACGGGCAAGGCGCTGATCGCGGTGGTCAAGGGCGACGGCGGCGGGGAGGTCTGGACTGCGACCGTCATGGGCCAGCGCCGGATCGCGCGCAGCGAGCAGGAACTGGTGGACCTCGAGCGCTCCATCGCCGACCTCGGCTACTACGCGGTCCGCGTCGGCGAGGAGGAGCGGGCGGCGATGGAGGCGGATCCCGAGCTCGTGAAGCGCATCTTCCACGAGAAGATTGCCCACCGGCTCGAGGAGTGGATGCAGCTTGCCGCGGAGCGGCTCGACGGCTCGGGCGTCCCCGTGTACCTGATGCCCGGCAACGACGACGAGTTCGAGATCGACGAGATCCTCGCCCGCTCACCGTACTGCGAGGACGTCAACGAGCGGGTGGTGGACCTCACGCCCTGGCATCAGCTCGTCTCGATGGGGTGGTCGTCCCCGACGCCGTGGTCCACGCCGCGCGAGCTCTCCGAGGAGGAGTTCCTCGACCGGTTGTCGGGGCTGATCAAGGGCGTCCGCGACCCGCGCAAGACCATCATCATGACCCACGTCCCGCCGTACGACTCCGGACTCGACACGGCGCCGCTGCTCTCGCCCGACCTGCGCCCCACGGCGTCCGCGGGTGATCTGCTGCGTGGTCCCGTGGGCTCCAAGGGCGTGCGAGCGGTCATCGAGCAGGTGAAGCCCGTCCTTGGCGTCCACGGGCACATCCACGAGTCGGGCGGCGAGCGCAGGGTGGGCAGCACCCTGTGCCTCAACGCAGGGTCGGAGTCGTCGATGGGCATCCTGCGCGGCTACCTGGTGGACCTCTCGGACAAGGGCGTCGAGAAGACCCTGCGCGTCGAGGGCTGAGTCCACCGGCCTGCCGGGCCGCCTCAGCCGGTCCGCGCTGGCGCTGACCGGGCCGCGTCGCGCCTCAGGGGGTCGACGGGGACGGCGACGGGGACGGCCCCGGGGAGCGCAGCGGGTCCGAGGCGGGGCCTGCCGAGCCCGCGGACGACGACGGCTTCGGCGCCGGGGACCAGCCCGGTGCCGCCGAGTTGAACAGGTATGCAAACTCGGGCCCGTTGTGGCAGATCCAGCAGTTGTCGCCGCGGCCCGCCATGTCGGACGGCAGCGGCGCGTGCTTGTCGACGCCGTGGCAGGTGGTGCACGCCTGGCCGCCCATGTGCTCGGGGCGGAGCGGGGGAGCGCTCATCGAGGCGAGATTGGGGTTCTCGTGATGGCAGATGAGGCACTGGTTGGCGTGGAGGCCGGTGTGGCCCGGGGCCGTCTTCACCAGCCCAGCCGGGTTGTGGCAGGCGGTGCAGTCCGCGAACCCCTTGAGCGGGTGGGCGAGCAGCGGGATGTCCTTGACCCCCACGGCGCCGTTCGTGGTGATGTGGCAGGCCGTGCAGTTGGCGTCCGGCGGGATCTGGACCCCGCCCGGCGAGTCGCCCATTGGCGAGCTCGGCGTCGGGCTCGTTGAGGGCGGGGCCCCGGCGATGCCGCCCGGTCCGGCCGAGGACGACGTCACCGACCCGGTCCCGATCATGTTGGGCAGGGCGACCGTGGCCAGGAACCCCCCCGCGATGAGGATGCCGACGACGAGGACGAGGATCGTGACGGGGTACGCGAAGCGGACGACTGCGCTGCGCAGCATCAGGACTGCGCCCCCGCCGTGAGCCCCGCCTCGACCTCCGGCACGAGCGTCGCGCCGCCGGGGGCCCCCAACTCGCTGCCGGCCTCGGACTCGTCGTCGTGGTCGTCGTGCTTCTTGATCCACGGCCACGGCCAGAAGGCGTGGACGTCGCCCTCGCCCATGGGCAGGTACCGCTCGCAGAGCGAGTACACCATCGCCATGAACGCCATCGCCCCGATCATGATCCCGAGCTCGACCGGCGACGGCACGTACTGCGCGAACGGGTAGCCCACGGTCCCCGCCATGGTCGTTCGCGGGACGATCTCGCCCGCCGCCACGAACAGGGTCCGGTCCGCCAGGATCCCGACCAGCGACAGGATCGCCGCCAGCCCGGTCGCGGACGGCGTGCGCAGCCGGGGGACCGCGAGGATCCCGAGCGGCATCAGGATGCCGAGGCCGACGCGGACGCCCCAGAACGCCGGCGAGAGCGGTCCCGTCACAAGCGCCTCGGTGGAGGGGCGCAGGTCGGCGACCTCGCTGGTCAGCCCGGTCACGACCTGCCGCGCCAGGAGCGCGGCCGCCACGATGAGGCCGCCGGCCAGCAGGAGCCGGACCGAGCCCAGCGCGCCCTTCGAGCGCTCCCAGTCGGCGAGGCGGAATCGGTTGACCGCCCAGAACACGACCCCCAGCAGCGCCGTCCCGCCCACGAAGGCCGACGCGACCATCTGGACCGGCGTGAAGAGGCCGTTCCAGAACGGCTTGGCCGCGAGCACGCCGAACACCGCGCCGAGGGTGGTCGGGGCGCACACGCCGATGCCGGCCGCCGCGGTGCAGGCGTACTTGTGGATGGTGGGATGCGAGGTGAACAGCGTCCACACCTCGACGATCAGGACCATCAGGTAGGCGCCGTAGAACACGCCCATCCACCACATGGGCGAGCTGGGCGCGATGACGAGCACCGCGCCGAAGACCATCCGGACCGGGTAGTGGAGCTCGAGGGCGATGATCCCGAAGGCGGTGGTCAGCGACAGGAGCGCGAGGATCGCGTGGCGCTTCTCGAAGGGCATGAACCGCTCGATGCCGAAGACCGTGCCGAGCGACGAGGCGAGGCACAGGCCGCTGGTCATGATCGCGAAGAACACGTAGCCGATGATCAGCAGGCCCCACTCGAACGACGGCGAGGTCCCCATGACCTCCCAGCCCGGCGGCAGCGCCAGCAGCGCGGACACGGCGCCGATCCCGAGGCCCGCGACGAGCAGGCCGTACCAGATCCTCGTCGCAGTCGACATCGAGCCGACTTCACGTACGAATGCGCTGCGCGCGGCTCGAGGGGTCGCCGGCAGGGCGACAGGCCCGAGGTAGAGCATGCTGTCGACGACGCGCATCGCTCAGGCCTCCGCCAGGGTTGGTCCGAGATAGAGCACACGGGGTCGGGTGCCGTACTCGGGGTGGAGCGGCTGGCCGCCCTTCGTGTACTCGGCGATGTCGCTGGCCGGATCGTTCGCGTCGCCGAAACGGCGCGCGCCAACCGGGCAGATCTCGACGCACGCCGGCCGCTGGCCGCGGTTGATGCGGTGGTAGCACCAGGTGCACTTGTCGGCGACGCCCGGCGTGTTCGCGGGCGAATCCTCGTCGGCCGGCGTGAGGTAGCGCGCGCCGTAGGGGCAGGACACAACGCAGAACCCGCAGCCGATGCACCTGCGCGCGTCCACGAGGATGACCCCGTCCTCGGTGCGATAGGTGGCGCTGACGGGGCAGACGGCGGTGCACGGCGAGTCCTCGCACTGCATGCACAGGCGCGGCTGGAAGAACGACGAGGCCACGGTCTTGCCCTCGGACCCGGGAGCGGTGCAGGCAGCGGGGAAGCCGTTGATGCCCGCGTCCGGAGCGTCCACGAACCGAGTGCCGTCGGTCATGGTCGTGTGCCGCTCCACCCAGGTCCGCGTGAACTCGGCGGACTCCGGGACGTTGTTCTCCTCCTTGCAGGCGACCACGCACAATCCGCAGCCGATGCACTTGGAGGTGTCCACCACGAAGGTCCAGGCCTTCGACTTCGGGTCGTAGTTGGGCACGAGCGGGGAGACCGTGTCCTCGGCGCTGGCGAAGACCGGGAACAGCTGGCCGAGCGCAGCCGCACCCGCAACACCACCGGCAAGCGCCAAACCAAAGCCGAGGAACGCACGACGCGTGAGCGACGCCTGCTCGATGGCCGGGGCGATGTCCCCGAGCGGAACGAGCACCGCGTCCGCGGGCGCCTCGACGGCCGGCTTGGCGGCCCTGGCCGGTCCACTGGCGGGGTGTCCGGCCTCTCCGGCGGGAGCCGCGACGGCGGCCCCGGGCTCGACGACCTGCGGCGCGGCATCGACCACGTCGGCCGGAGCGTCGATGCCGTCGGCCGCGACACCAACGGCTCGCGGCGCAGTGTCGACAGCCCGCGGCGCGGCCTCGCCTACGCCATCTGCGGCGGAGGGCGCATCGTGGGCTGGCAACACGGCATCGACGACCCGCGGCGCGGCGTCGGTTGCGCCCTCCGCAGCGGACGGCGACGCCTCGGGCGAGGGCTCGCCGAGGAGGTCATCCGCGGTGGACTGACCCGGAGCATCGAGCAGGGGATCGAGCGGCTCGGTCACGGGGCCACCTCGCTGGGGCTGGCCGAGGCGCCGGCGATGGGCTCGAAGCTGGCGGCCGGAAGGGCGAGCTGCTGGGGGCCGCGCCCGGCCCCGTGGCACTCAAGGCACTCCTGGTCGGTCAGGATGCCGGCCGGGTGCCGCTCGTTGCGCGCCTTGAAGCCGTCGGGTCCGTGGCAGGTGAGGCACGGCGGCAGGTTCTCGAGCGGGTGCGACACCACCGGGGGATGCTGCGCCCAGGCCGTGTGCGGGTCGTGGCACTGCAGGCACTGGCCCACGTAGTGGTTCGCGGGGACGATGGTCTTGATGCTGGCAGGGCGGCCCTCCGCCGCCGCGTGGCAGCGCACGCAGACCTCTTCGGTGGGGACCTTGATCAGCACGTCCGACTTCGATGCGTTCGCGCCCGCCTCTGCGTGGGCCAGCAGTGCGCCGTGGCAGCTCTGGCAGCCGATGTCCGCGTGGGAATGGCTGGCCAGGCGGCTGGCCTCCGGGAGGTGGCACTTCTCGCAGACCGACGAATCGGCGAAGGTCATGTCCAGCGCCGCCCACTGCTTGGCGTTGCTGTCGGGGTGGAGCGCGAAGTCGAGATACGGATTCCAGGCCATCGCGGCACCCGCGAACAGGGCCACCGCGAGCACGGCCGCGCCGCCGAGGACGCTGACGAGCGCGATGACGCGTCCGCGACGCGTGCGGGGACGGACGGATGTCCAGAGGCGGCGGATCCTGGCCCTCATAGCACCGACGGGTTGAGCAGGCCGCGCCTGACCGTGTACCGCAGGAGTTCGACCCGGTCGTGCAGGCCGAGCTTCTCCATGAGGTTGGCGCGATTGGAGTGGACAGCCTGCTCTGACAGGTGCAGCGAGCGGGCGATGTCACGGTTGGGGTGCCCCATCGCGGCCAGCAGCAGGATCTGGCGCTCGCGATCGGTCAGCTGGTCGTACGGGTCGTCGGCTGCCTCCGGTTTGCCCCGGACGTAGGTGTCGACCATCCGGGTCACGATGGCGGGGCTGACGTACGTGTGACCGGCGGCGACCGCACGGACGGCCGAGACCACGTCATCGGCGAGGGCCTCCCGCGTGAGGACCCCGGCGGCACCAGCCTTGAGCGCGATGGAGAACTGCTCGGTGGCACACCGACAGTCGAGCGCGATGATCCTGGCCCCGGGCGCGGCGGTGCGGACCTCCTCGATGGTCTCGGGCGTGCCGCAGCCGACCGCGGCAAACGCCTCGTACTCGAGGATGATCACCGCCGGGCTGCTCGTCTTGGCCTGGGTCACGATGGCCTCGCGACTCGTCGCCTCCACCACGACCCGCATGTCGCGCTCCTGGTCGATCACAGCCCGGAACGCCGCGCTCAGCATCGGGAAGTCCACGATCGCGAGCATCACGTCGACGCGCGCCGACCCTGCCCCTCCCGCGTCCGTGGTTGCCATCGTTCACTCCCGTACGTTGGCATCGTTCTGATCCAACGTCCGTCATCGTCGGCCGACGGAGCCCTGCCCGACAGGTCCAGGTGGCCGGGATCTGCCGACCCGTGGGTACCCAAAGAGGTCCACCCGGACGGGATCCAGAGGGCACGGGCGTCGCCCACAGCAACGTCCGTTGACTGTGACCCTCACCCGCGTTGCCGTCGCTCCCACGTCCGGGGGGGTGTCGACGACGGGACGGCGGCCGCGTTCGCCTGGTCCGCGATCGGGATGGTGGCGGGTGTGGGCCGACGGCTCCTATCGCTGGTTCCACGACACGTTCACAGCGAGGAGCACGCTGCCCGTACGGCGCAGGCCATCGCCGAGTCGGAGCGCGACCGCCTGGTCGAGGCCGGCGCGCTGCTGGTCGCCCTCGGGGAGGGCGCCTGATAACCCGTTCCTGCACGATTCGGCGTTTGGCGGCTATCCTGCGGGCATGACGACTCGTTCCGGCCGCGCGCTCAGCGGCGCCTGTTGCTCCTGTCCCCGGCGAGTGCCGGCACGGAGCCTCGCCACGGTCGTTCACTAGACCGCTCGCCGCTCCACCGGCCTCGCAGTCTCCACCCCCGCCGGGCGGGTTGCCCCAACCCCGGCGCGTCCACTTGTCCCCTCCACGACGTCGCCCTGCGGAAGCCCGCGCTCGCGCCCCGTCCGTCCCGCCGTCGCCGGCACCGCTGACCCGGGAGAGCCCAATGCCTGACAATTTCGACCACGACCGAGACCACGCGTTCGCCCAGGTGCTCGCCGGCGACCGCGCGGCCCACGGCCGCATCTACCCGCTCAAGCGCGATGTCGCAGCGTTCGCGGACGCGTTGCTGGGGATCCTGTTCCCGCAACTGTCCGACGACGCGCTGGCCGCGCCCGACGACCTGGCTGCCCGCCTCGTGCTCGTGCGGCGCGACCTCCGCCGCCTCGTGGCGCCGCTGAGCGGCAGCGACGCCACGGATCAGGTTGTCGCCGCGTTCTCCGATGCCCTGCCGCGCGTTCACGCCGCGCTCCTCGAGGACGGCGAGGCGATCCTCGCCGGGGATCCCGCTGCCGAATCGCTCGACGAGGTGGTCGCGGCCTACCCGGGCTTCCTCGCGATCGCCATTCACCGGATCGCCCACGAGCTCTACGAGCTCGAGGTGCCGATCCTGCCGCGGCTCCTCGCGGAGGTCGCCCACACGAGGACCGGCGTCGACATCCATCCCGGCGCCACCATCGGGCGCGGCTTCTGCATTGACCACGGCACCGGGGTCGTGGTGGGGGAGACCGCGGTGATCGGCGACCGCGTCAAGCTCTACCAGGGGGTGACCCTGGGCGCGCTGTCCGTGGTCAAGGACCTCGCCGGCCACAAGCGCCACCCGACCATCGGCGACGGGGTGGTCATCTACGCCAACGCCACGGTTCTCGGCGGCGACACCGCCGTCGGCAACGATTCCATCATCGGCGGCAACGTGTTCGTCACGAGCAGCGTGCCCGCCGGGTCCGTGCTCTACCAGACCAGCCGCTCCCGCGTCCGGCGCGCCGACGACGGCTTCGACGGCATCGACTTCGTCATCTAGGCCACCAGCGCCCCAGCGTCCCGCAGCGTCCCCACAAGGAGGGAACCACCCGTGCCCATGAACAGCGTCCTGGACCTCATCGGCAACACGCCGCACGTGCGGATCAACCGCCTGTTCGACCCGCGCGTGAGCGTCTGGGTCAAGCTCGAGCGACAGAACCCCGGCGGCTCGATCAAGGACCGCATCGGCCTCTCGATGATCGAGGACGCCGAGGCGCGCGGCGTGATCAGCCCAGGCAAGACCACGATCATCGAGCCCACCTCGGGGAACACGGGCATCGGGCTCGCGCTCGTGTGCGCGGTCAAGGGCTACCGCCTGGTGCTCACCATGCCCGAGTCGATGTCGATGGAGCGTCGCAAGCTGCTGGGGGCCTACGGCGCGGAGCTCGAGCTCACGCCGCGCGAGCTGGGCATGAAGGGATCCATCGCGCGGGCGAAGGAGCTCGCCGCGGAGATCGACGGGGCCTGGATCCCGATGCAGTTCGAGAACCCCGCCAACCCGGCAATCCACCGCACCGTCACCGCCGAGGAGATCGCCCGCGACTTCCCCGACGGCCTGGACTACCTCGTCACCGGGGTCGGGACAGGTGGGCACATCACGGGTGTGGCGGAGGCGCTCAAGCCGCGGTGGCCCGGCCTCAAGGTCTACGCGGTGGAGCCCACCTCGTCTGCGGTCCTGTCCGGTGGCGCCCCGGGCCCGCACTCGATCCAGGGCATCGGCGCCGGGTTCATCCCGGCCGTCATGCGCCCGGATGTCCTCGACGGCGTCCTGACCGTGGAGCCGGCCGACGCCATGGAGTACGCGCGCCGTGCGGCCAAGGAGGAGGGGCTGCTGATCGGCATCTCGTCGGGCGCCTCGCTGGCCGCCGTGGCGCAGCTCATCCCCTCGGTCGCGGACGGCGCCCGGATCCTGACATTCAACTACGACACGGGCGAGCGCTACCTCTCGATCGAGGCGCTCTGGGGGACGACGACCGCCTGACCCCGCGCCCGGTCACGTGGCAGCAAGAAGGCCGGCGGGTCGTCCCGCCGGCCTTCGACGTGTTGGGGCTCCGGCTCGCGCGCCCGGTCAGCTCGGACCCCGGCTCGCATGCCGGGTCGGCTCAGGCCCCGAGGCTTGCCCGGCGCCCGTGTCAGCCGAACCAGGTTTGGGTCTCGACCTCCGTCACGAAGGGCGTCATCAGGATGCCCACGATCGCCTCGCGGGGCAGAGCCGAGCGTCGGCCGACGAGGTCGGCGATCCGCTCGGGATCAGCGCCGCAGCGGCGCAGGGCCGCAGCGTCCAGGCGGGGCCAGACGAGGAGCGCGCGCCGGCGGATCACTTCCGCGGCGACATCAGGCTGGGACATCGCGTACCTCCAAGAGCCCCCATGGTGCGCGCGGGATGTTGCCTGGCCGATGCCGGGGTGGTGAAGTTTCCGCAAGACACCTTGGCGATCGTCTTGCAGATGCGCAACGAAACTGCCGGTGTCGGGCCGCGTCCCCAGCCAGCCGCGCCGAGGTGGGGCCCGGAGGGCCAGCCTGAACGCGTCGGTGCGATCATCGAGGCACCCAGTTCGCCTCAAGGAGCTTTCGCTGATGCCCGACCCGCTTGCCGCCCTCGCCGATCAGCTCGCCGACGCGGGGCGGAGCGCGGTGGGGCTTGGCCTCGTGGTCGCTTCAGGGGGCAACCTCTCGGCGCGGCTCCCGGGACGCGACGCCTTCCTGGTGACGGCAGCCGGGACTCGCCTAGACCGGCTCGTGCCGGACGACTTCTCGGTCGTGGGACTCGACGGGACCCTGCTGGAGGGCAATGTGCGACCGTCGACCGAGTGGCGACTCCACCACCGTGCATACCAGGTCCGCCCAGACGTGAACGCCATCGTCCACCTCCATCCGCAGACCGCGGTCGTCCTCGATGCCCTGGGCCACTCGATCCGGATGCTCACGCTTGACGACGTGTCCTACCTGCGCGAGGTGCGCCGCGTCCCGTTCTACCCCAACGGCTCGGACGAACTGGCCGACGCGGCCGCAGAGGTGTCGATCGGCTGCGACGTCATCATCCTGGCCAACCACGGGTGCTCCACGCTGGGCGACACTGTGGAGATGGCGCACCGTCGTGCGGTGCTGCTCGAGCTGGCGGCCCAGAACACGTTCCGCTGCCTCCAACTCGGCGACCGTGACACCGCGTTCCCCGTGGGCGCCACCCTCTCGGTGCACCGGTGAGCCGGCCGGTGGACGACCTGCGGCCGATCGCCTGGACAGGTCACGCGCTGCGGGTCATCGACCAGACGCTCCTGCCTCGCCGCCTCGAGTTCATCGACCTCGCGACCGCCGACGCCGTGGTCGACGCGATCCGTCGGCTCGCCGTCCGGGGCGCGCCGCAGCTGGGAGCCGTGGGCGCGGTCGGCGTGGTGATCGCCATGGACGAGGCGGCCCGTGAGGGCTGGTCCGGAGCCAGGCTCGACGTCGCCCTGGATGCAATACGCGGCGCCCGGCCGACGGCCGTCAACCTGGCCTGGGGCGTGGACCGGGTTCGACCGTTCATGACGCAAGGTCGCGAAGCAGTGCTGGCGGCCGCCCTCGAGATCGTTGAGGCCGACGAGCGCGTCAACCACGCCATCGGGAAGCACGGGGCGGACTGGCTCCAGGCCCGGATTGACCGCCCGGTCCGGGTGATCACCCACTGCAACACGGGCGCCCTGGCGATGGTGGCCTGGGGAACGGCGCTCGGGATCGTGCGCGAATTGCACGCGCGGGGCGCGCTCGAGATGGTCTACGTCGACGAGACCCGGCCGCTGCTGCAGGGTGCACGACTGACTGCATGGGAGCTCCAACGCGAGGGGATCCCATACCTGGTGCAGGCCGATGGGGCGGCGGCCTCCTCGATCCTGCGTGGGCTCGTGGACGTTGCCATCTTCGGTGCCGATCGGATCGCTGCCAACGGCGACGTGGCCAACAAGATCGGGAGCCTGGGCCTCGCGCTCGCCTGTCGCGAGGCGGGGATCCCGTGCCTGTCCGCTGCGCCGATTTCCACCGTGGACCTCATGACGGCGTCGGGCAACGAGATCGAGATCGAGTTGCGGGGCGAGGACGAGGTGCTGACGTTTGGCGGGGTACGCGTCACCCCCGAGGGCGCGCGTGCCTTCAACCCCGCGTTCGACGTGACGCCCGCCCGGTTCATCACGGGGCTGGTGACGGAGGTCGGGGTGCTCGCAGTATCGGACGGGGAGACGCCAGCGCGTCGCCTGGGCGCCTGAAGGACCGGCGCCTGCGGGACCGGCCAGTCGGGTGCACCATGGCGGCATGAGGCTGCGCGGTTCACTGCTGCGCGCGCTGCTGGCGGGGGCGCTGCTCGTGGCGTCGCCACTCGGTCCGCTCGCGGCGGGCGCGGAGTCCGCGAACGGGTCGGCCGCGGGCTCGCCCCAGACGGCTTCGGCAACCCCGCTCTCCGCCTGGACCGGTGGCATCGACCTCTACCGGGTGGGAGTCTTCACCACCCAGAAGACGTGGTACTGGTGCACGGCGGCGACCGTCCAGATCGCCCGCAACATCGTGTTCCACAGAACCGACCACACGTCGTCTGGCCAGCGGGCCTACTTCGACTGGATGCGACCGCACGATCGGTACCGGCTGCCGCTCTCGGCCGGGGTCGATGCCGCAGGCTGGGCCGCGGGCTTCGCGCACTTCGTGGATCCCCGATACCGGCTGCACGCCAGCACCAGCTTCGACGCCGCGCTGCGATCGGCGGTCACGAGCCTGCGCAAGGCGAACCTGCCGGTGGCGCTCGCGGTGGACCACGGCAACCACGCCTGGCTGCTGACGGGCTTCACCGCCACCGGCGACCCGGCGCGGACCACGCGCTTCACCATCACGTCGGTGCGCGTGGTGGGCCCGCTGTACGGGCTCCAGTCGAAGAACGGGTATGACATGCCCCCCGACACGCGGCTGACGCCCGCCCAGCTCCGGCGCTACTTCACGCCCTGGTACTACGCGCCGATCCGGATGGTCTGGGACGGGACCTACGTCTCGATCCAGCCGTCCGCGTCCGCAGCCGCGCAGCCCTCGACGCCGGTCACGACGCCGAGCGAGACGCCGAGCCCGGGGGCCGCCTCGAAGCCGGGGCGGTCGGCCACGTCGAAACCGGTGCTGAGCCCGCAGCCGACAGCCGGTGCAGCGTCCGTCCCGGGCTCGTCGGCCGTCCCCGCGGCCGCGGTCTCGACGAGCGTTGGGCCCGACGCCCCGCCATCTGGCCCGTCCGCACCCTTGCCCCTCGCACCGGCGGAGGGCCGTGTCGCTGCCGCGCTCGATCCCCTGGCCGTCGTCACGCTGGTCGGGGCGGGTCTGGTCGTGGCGGTCGTCGTGCGGCTGGCTGGGCGTCGACGCCTGCGCTCGCCCTGAGGAGCGCGTTCGGCGCTCGGCCAGGCGTCGCGCGTGGCACGCTAACTGGGCCGCGGCGCCGAGTGGCTCGGTTCGCCGGCGTGCGCAGGGAGGGTGGGCCGATGTTCAAGGCCATCATCCTGCTGACCCGCAAGGACGGGATGAGCAGGGACGAGTTCCGCAACTGGATGCTGGTCGGCCACTCGCCGCTCGCGAAGCAGCTGCCGGGGCTGCGCAAGCTGGTGTTCAACGTGGTCGAGAACGAGGACGCGCCCCACGACGGCGTGTCCGAGCTGTGGTTCGACAGCCGCGAGGCCTTCGACGCGTCCTATGCGACGGAGATCGGCAAGCGTGTCGCCGGAGACTCGCTCGCCAATGTCAAGTCCCGCGTCCGGTTGTTCGTGGACGAGCAGCCCCAGGTGGGCTGAGTCGTCGCACCGCGCATCGGTCCCCCCCGGGCTGTGACAGCCAAGGTGTCAGCGCGAGGGTGCAGGCTGCTCATCGACGGGCTCGGCGTCTCGAGGACGTGAAGCCCGTCGCAGTGCTGGCGGTGCGCCCGGGGGCTCGCCGGCCGTCCCGTGCGGGCAGGCGGGTGCGATAGGGTAAGGCCGGTGGCGGCGTCGCCGATGGGGGCGCCGGTCGGCCGGCGGAGGTGTGCATGGCAGGGACCCGCGCGAGGGGCGCCGGGATGGGAGCCGCTGGGTGAGCGTGCGCTTCCTCCACAGCGCCGACTGGCAGCTGGGCATGACGCGCCACTTCCTGTCGGGCGAGGCGCAGGCGAGGTTCTCCCAGGCGCGCATCGACGCCATCAGGACGCTCGGCCGTCTGGCGGGCGACACGGGTGCCGCCTTCATCGTCGTCTCGGGGGACGTGTTCGAGACCAACCAGGTGTCCCCGCAGACCGTGCGCCGCGCGCTCGATGCGCTCCGGTCGGTGCCGGTGCCAGTGTTCCTGCTGCCGGGCAACCACGACCCGCTCGACGCCGGGTCCATCTTCCGGGCGCCCACGTTCGCCGGCGGTCGGCCGCCCAACGTCACCGTGCTGGAGGACGCGACGCCGCACCCGGTGCCGGGCGTCGCGGGCGTCGAGGTGGTCGGCGCGCCGTGGTTCTCGAAGCGGCCGCTCACCGATCTCGTCGCTCAGGCCTGCGAGGGCCTTGCACCCGCCCCCGGCGTGCGCCGGGTGCTCGTCGCCCACGGCGCCACCGATGATCTGATCGCGCTCGACAACCCGGCGGCGATCCGGGTGGCGGCCGCAGAGCGGGCCCTGGGCGAGGGCAGGATCGCGTACCTCGCGCTCGGCGACCGGCACTCCACCACGAGCGTCGGGCCGACAGGGCGGATCTGGTATGCCGGAGCGCCCGAGCCCACGGACTACGACGAGCTCGACGCCGGCAACGCGCTTGTTGTTGAGCTGCGCGACGACGGGCGATGCGAGGTCGCCAAGCACCACACCGGCCTGTGGCGGTTCGCCCGCGAGCGGTTCGACCTCGACGGAGCGCAGGGGCTCGACGTGTTGGCGGGCTGGCTTGACCGCCTGGCGCCGAAGGACCGCACGATCGTCAAGCTCACCCTCGTGGGCACGGTGTCGCTCTCGGCAAACGCCCGCCTCGAGGCGTTGCTGGAGCACCAGCGCGACCTGTTCGCGGCCATCGAGCAGTGGGAGCGGCACACGGAGCTGGTCGTGCGCCCGGACGACGACGACTTCGCCGACCTGCGGCTCTCGGGGTTCGCGGCGGAGGCGCTGGCTCGTCTCCGACAGGAGGCGGCCGGCGTCGGCCCGGAGGCTGCGACCGCTCGTGACGCCCTCGCGCTCATGGTGCGCTTCGCCTCGACGGCAGGGGCGGCAGCGTGAGGCTCCTGCGGATCCGCCTGCGCAACTTCCGGGGCGTTGACGAGCGGGAGGTGGCGTTCGCCCGCGACGGCGTGACGGTGATCATCGGGCCCAACGAGGTGGGCAAGTCGTCGATGGCCGAGGCGCTGGACATGCTGTTCAGCCAGCTGGACTCCACGACCAAGGCCGAAGTGAAGGCGGTCAAGCCCGTGGACCGGGATGCGGGCCCCGAGGTGGAGGCGGACATCGAGACGGGGCCGTACGCGTTCACGTACCGCAAGCGGTTCCTGCGCTCGAGTGAGACCGTGCTGCAGATCAGGCGGCCGAGGCCCGAGAGCCTGACCGGACGCCAGGCCCACGAGCGGGTGGAGCAGATCCTCGCCGAGACGATGGACGCGGCCCTCTGGAAGGCGCTGCGCATCCGGCAGGGCGAGGGGCTTGGCCAGGCGGCGCTGGGCGAGGCGGCCTCGGGCTCCCTGGGCCAGGCGCTGGACCGCGCGGCCGGGACGGTCCCGGAGGGCCCCGTCGAGACGTCCCTGTTCGATCGTGCCCGCGTCGAGTACGACCAGTACTGGACGCCCACCGGCAAGTCGAAGGGCGACTGGCCACTGCGCGAGGCCGTGAACCAGCACCAGGCGATGGTCGACGGCATCGAGGCGCAGCTGCGAGCCGTCGCCGCGGATGTGGAGCGCGACGCAGACCTCACGACCGAGCGGGCACGCCTGGTGGAGGCCAAGGGACCCGAGGAGGCGCACGTCGTCGAGCTCGAGGGGCGCTGGCGGCGGATCGAGGCTCTCGTGCGAAACGTGGAGCGGCTCGAGGAATCGGAGCGTGCCGCGCGGGTCACGGCAGAGCGGGCTGCCGAGGCGTGCCAAGCGCGGGATGACGCGGTCCGCGAACTGGTGGCGGCGGTCGGGGAGCGCGATCGGCAGCGGGCCCTGGTGGCGGCGGCCGCGCCATCGCTGGCCTCCGCCCGCGAACGGTGCGAGGCGGCTGCGGCGCGACTGGCCGAGGCGCGGGCTGCTCGCGAGACCGCCGAGGCGGCCGCCAGGACGGCGCGGGGCGATGTCGAGTTCCTCCGGGCCCGCCTGGCCCTTGTCGAGCTGACCGAGCGCCGCGCGAGCCTCGCCGCCGCGCGAGCTGCCCTGGCCGGCGCCGAAGCCGCCGCCCGAGCGACCCGAGTGGACGACGCGGTTCTCGGGGCCATTCGTGCTGCCGACCGCGAGCTCCAAGTGGCGCGCGCCCTGGTCGAGGCGGCCCGTCCCTCGCTGACGGTCACGGCGCTGCGGGACCTGACCCTGCTGGTGGACGGTGCGCGAGTTGCGCTTCGGGCGGGCGGGGCGGAGCGCCGGTCGGTTGAGGAGCGGCTGGTCGTCGAGGTTCCAGAGGTCCTGCGCGTCGAGGCAGCGGGGGGCGCGGGCGATGCCGCGGTGGCCGAACGTTTCGAGGCTGCAGAGCGCGGGCTGCGCGACGCATGTCGGCAAGGCGGGGTGGCGGATCTCGCGGCAGCCGAGGCGGCAGCCATCGTCCGGCGCGACGCCCTCGCCGCGCGGACAGAGCAGCGGCGACGCGTCACCGAGCTGCTGGGCGGTGACGAGCCCGGGCGCGCGGAGCAGCTCGAGGCGCGGATCGCGCTGGCGGAGGGTCGAACGTCGGGGTATCTCGAGGCGCGGGACGCGGAGCCGCCCATGCCCACCGACGAGGACGCGGCAACCGGGCATGCAGCCGCCGCCGAGGCGGCCGCCGATGCCGCCCGCACGTCCGAGGCCACCGCCGAGCGCGAGGACCGCGCGGCCCGGGATCGGCTCGTCGAGCTCGACGGGGCGGCTCGCGAGGCCTCGGTTCGCCTGGACATTGCCGAGGTGGACGTGGCTGCCCGCGAGGAGGCGCTCCACGGGGCCCGCGCGGTCGCACCCGACGCCACCCTCACGGAGGCCCGCGGCGCGGCGTCAGCGGCATTTGATGCCGCGGCAAGGGAGGCCGCCGACGCCCGTGCCGCGCTCCAGAGCGAGGGGCCGGAGGCGGCGAAGGTGCTGCTCGACAACGCCCGCCTCGTGGTGGACGGGATGGCGGAGCGCCTTCGGGCGCTCGAGATCAGCCAGGCCGAGGTGCGCGCGCGCCTGCGAGATCACGGCGAGGACGGGCTCGCCGAGCGCCGCGACCAGGCGGTCACCGCTCGCGATGCCGCGGCAGCGGAGCTCGACCGCTGGACGCAGCGTGCCGACGCCCGACGCCGGCTCTACGAGGCGCTCAAGACGGCGCGCGACGAGGCGCACCTCGCCTACGTGGGGCCCCTGCGCGACAAGATCACCTCGCTCGGCAAGGTCGTGTTCGGCCCGACCGTGAGCGTCGAGGTGGGCGACGACCTGCGCGTGCGGAGCCGCACGCTTGACGGGCGGACCGTTCCGTTCGAGAGCTTGAGCGTCGGGGCGAGGGAGCAGCTGGGCGTCATGACCCGGCTCGCCTGCGCGATGCTCGTGGCCGAGGATGGCGGCGTGCCGGTCATGCTCGACGACACCCTGGGCTTCTCCGACCCGCGCCGGCTCGAGGCGATGGGCGCCGTGCTCGCCATGGCCGGCGCCTCGTGCCAGGTGATCGTGCTGACCTGCTATCCGGACCGCTACCGGCAAGTCGGCGGTGCCAGGTCCATCACCTTGTCATAGGCTGGCGCGTGATCCGGCACGCTCGCCGCGTTGTCGCCTGCGGTCCTCGCTCACGCACCTTGGGGTGCGCTCGCTCCGGTCCTCGGCTCCGCCTTGCGATCGCGCCGGCTGACGCGCCGAACGCAGTGCAGCGGCGGTGTCATGGGCTGGCGCGTGATCCGGCACGCTCGCCGCGTTGTCGGCTGCGACGCCGGCGCGGCTGAGCCGGCTCCGGTGCTGACCTGACGCCGTGGGGGCCGGAGGCGGCGGGGTCAGGGCGCGGTGATGGAGTTGGCCCGGGCGATGCCGCCAAGGTGGCGCGCGGAGGGTCGGACCGTCCGCTCCTGCGTGGCGCGGTCCACGCCGATCAGGCCGAACCGCATCCCATAGCCGCGCGCCCACTCGAAGTTGTCGAGCAGGCTCCAGTGGATGTAGCCGCGCAGCGGCACGCCGGCTGCCAGCTCGCGGTGGAGCGCGCGCAGGCCGCGGTCGATGAACTCCACGCGCTCGGCGTCGTTGTCGGTGGCCACCCCGTGCTCCGTGACGAGGATGTCCTTGCCCGGCAGCAGCGTCGCGACCCGCCGGACGGTCGTCGCGGCGGCTTCGGGCCAGAACTCGTAGCCCATCTGCGTCCGTCGGGCGCCGGGGGCCAGGGTTGGCGTGGGGTTGAGCGTCTGGGCGCGGATGACCCGGGGAAAGACGAGGCTGGCGACGGGGCGCGAGCCGAGCGCGAGGCGGAGCAGGGAGCCCATCGCCGCACCTATCTCAACAGGCACCCGCGTGTACGTCTGCACCCCCACGAAGTCGTCATCGGCCGCCGCCTCGAGGAAGATGTCCTCGTTCCGTCGTCGCAGCCAGGTCATGAACGGCTCGCCGGCATCGTTGGCCTCCCAGGCCTGCATCGAGTGGGTCATGCCAGCGCGCGGCCGAGAGCCCGCGGCACGCACCGCCAGCAGCGCCTGGCGGTGCCCCTCGATCAGCCCAGCCGAGGCCCGCTCCCACGAGCCGAGATCGGACCGCCCGGGCGGGAAGTTGAGTGCGCCCAGATACCCGCCGAACGCCACCACCCCCGGCTCGTTGATGGTGCACCACCATGTCACGCGGTCCCCGAGCGCGCGCACCACGCGGTCGCAGTACCGCGCGAACCGGCCCGCAACCTCTGCGTCCAGCCAGCCGCCGCGGTCGGCGACCCAGCGGGGCAGCGTGAAGTGGTGGAGCGTCACCATCGGCGTCATCCCGGCGTCGAGCACCGCATCGGTCATCGCCCGGTAGTGGTCCAGCTGCGCCTCGTCGAAGCGCCCGTCCTCGGGCTCGATGCGCGCCCACTCCACGGAGTAGCGGTACGTGGTGAGGCCGGCCTCTGCCAGGAGCGCGATGTCCTGCGGGTATCGCCGATAGTGGTCGCAGGCGAGCCCGCTCTGGTCGGGGCAGGGCGTGCCCGGCCGTCGCTCCCAGTCCCACCAGTCCGAGCCGGAGTTGTCCCCCTCCACCTGATGGGCGGCGGTCGCCGCACCCCAGAGGAACCCGTCCGGGAACGCCAATTCCGTCATGGTCGGGTGCTCCGTCGCGCGAGCGGCCAGCAGAGCGGCCCTTGAGCGGCGCCGGGCCAGCATCGTCTCACGTCCGGCTCGTCCTCCTGTCGGTCATCCGGGCGACCCACCACAGATCGCTGGATTCCTCCGGAGGGGAACAGCGGATCAGCGGGAAACGGGCCGCGACAGCGGCAGATGCAGTCAGGATCTCGCTCACCGGTGTGGATCGCGAGTGCCGCAGGGCCCGCGCCGAGTCAGCTGCACGGGCCCACCCTGGTTGGCGCCACGCCGCACAGCGACGGCGGCGCTGGCTGCTGCTCGGGTCGGCCTCGCTGCGACCGGGATTGGACCAGGACGACGCCCTTCCGCCCTATGCGTCCTCGAGGTGGATGCTCTCGCGGCGGCGGCGCGGCTCGTCGGGCTTGCGGTCCACGCGCTCGATCCAGGTGTCCACGAGCGAGCGGACGGCCAGCAGCTGCTCCTTGCGGGCCGCGCGCATGTGGCCGCGGGCCTCCGCGGGCAGGATGGCCGCGAACACCGCGTCCATCACCCCGAGCGGACCCCCGCCGGCCCGTGCCTCCGCCTCGGCGGCCCTCGCCTCGACCTCGGCGAGCCGAAGCTCGAGCGCTGCGAGGCGCTCGCTCAGCTCCTTCTCGCGATCCGTCTCGACCATCGTCAGCTCGCTCCCTTCTTCCCCGCGACCGACGTCCCGGCCGCGGCGAACTCGATTCGCAGGGTGTGGTCGTGGAAGCCGCCGCCGACCGTCTCCGCGTCGACGAGGATGCGCGGCAGGATGAGGTTGCGCCGCCACGAACCGACGGCGATCACGAGCTCGTCGGCGAAGCGCGTGAGGCGGACCTCCTCGCGCGAGGTGAACGGCAGCTCGAGCTCCAGCACGAACCGGTCGCCCTCACGGCGGACGGTGTACGGGCGGCCGCGATAGAAGAACCCCGCCGGGTCCGCGTCGCCGAACACGGCGCCGCCCAGCGTGCGCAGCATCCGCTCGCCCACGACCTCCTCGTCGAAGAACGGGGCGTCGCGGACCGGGACGGGCGCGAACGACTCCTCCACCAGCGGTCGGTACCGCTTCTGCGCCTCGCGCCACGCGCCAAAGTAGGCGCCCGCATCCTCGGGCAGCACCCGGTTGCAGACCACCAGATCCGTGGGGTAGCCGTAGAGGTGGAAGTACGTGAACGAGCGCTGCGCCTCCTTGATGACCATCCGCTCGAGGTTGAGCACGATTCGCACCGAGGTCAGCTCGGGGTCAGCGAGCAGGTCGTGCATGTGCTCGAGCTTGCCGAAGAGGGCCTCGCCCGCGTTGTACACGGCGGCGCTCGGCGTCGGCATGCCAGTGACCCGGCCGAGGATCGGTCCCGTGACCGCGGCGATCTTGCGCTGGATGGGGTAGACCCTGTCAAGCCACCAGCGGCCGGCCTCGGGCAGGCTCAGCAGGCGGAGGGTCTCGCCGGTCGGGGCGGCATCGACGACGATCAGGTCGTACTGGCCCGAGTCGTGGTGCTCCGCGATCCAGAGGAGGCTCGCGAGTTCGTCCATGCCCGGCAGGACGCTCATCTCCTCCGCCAGCACGTCGTCCAGGCCGCGCCAGCGGAGCAGGCTCGACACGTACTCCTGGATCGTGCCCCAGTACTTGTCGATGTTGTGGAAGACCTCGGACTCCTGGCCCCACAGGTTGGCGGCGATCTCGGTGGGCTCGGGGCCCAACTGGCGGTCGAACGAGTCGCCCAGGCTGTGTGCCGCATCCGTGGACAGGACGATCGTCCGGTAGCCGCGCTCGGCCGCGAGGAGTGCCGTTGCGGCCGCGACGCTGGTCTTGCCGACCCCGCCCTTGCCCGTGTACACGACGATCCTGACCATGGCGTCACGGTACCCCGGATGCTCTGGGCGGGCCCACGGGGCCGCCCGTTCCGGCGGTTCAGAGCAGGCAGCGAGCGGGTCAAGAAATCGCAAGGTTCGGTGGACCGCCTCAATTCTCACGGATCCCTCACGAGCGGACGGTGGTATGGGGTCCATCGCGGCGCGCCTCGGGGCGCCGTGCCACACGAACATGACGAGCCTGGACAGGGGAACCATGACCAGCGACACCAACCGCCCCGACCCGCGCCTGCCAGCGGTGCCGGGCAGCAACCCGCCTCCGACAGCGGCCGACGACCTCACGCAGCCCGCGTTCCCGGCCGTCGATCCGCTGGTTTCGCCTGCGAGCCCCGACGCCGCGCACCCGCCCTTCGGCGAGACGCCGCCGGCCTGGGTGAACCCGGGCGATGCGGCCCGGCAGCCTGCCGGGGCCACGCCGCCCCCGCCTTGGTCGAGGCCGCAGACCGCCCCGATCCCTCCCGTGGGCGCCACGCCGCCGCCTCCCGTCTGGGGGAACCCCGGCAACCCCAGCCGCCAGTCCGCCGAGGCTGCACCGCCCTCGGCATGGGCGGGCTCCGCCGACGCCAGCCCCCGACTTGGCGAGGCCGCGCCGCCGCCGGCATGGGCGACCGTCCCGCCGTCGCCCATCAAGCCCGCACAGGCGCCCCGCACCCGCGGCGTCACGCCCGTCGTGCTCGCGGTGGCGATCGTCGCGACCGCGGTGCTGACAGCGGGCACCACATACGTGGCCGTCGAGGCCGCCCGACCCACCGCCACCACCCCTGCCAACGTGCTGGCCGCCGCGCCGGGCGCAACCGCCACGCCGGGCACGACCGCTGCGCCCAGCACCCCGGGGACCGCCGCCACCCTGACGCCCGCCAATCCCGTCCCGGCCAATGGCCAGGCCTCGATCCCGGACATCGTCAAGGCGGTGAGCCCAGCGGTGGTCACCATCACGGCCGACGGCGTGACCTCCACGGGCTCCACCTTCGGCCAGGGCGGGGGAACCGGCACCGCCATCGGGTCCGGCATCATCTTCGACGCCAGCGGTCTCGTCCTGACCAACCACCACGTCGTCGCGGGCAACCCGACCAAGCTCACGGTGACACTCAAGGACGGCCGCACCTTCAACGCGTCGATCTACGGGATCGACACGCTGACCGACCTCGCCGTGGTCAAGATCGAGGGCGCCTCAGGCCTCACGACCGCGCCCATCGGAAGCTCTGCGGGCATCCAGGTGGGCCAGCAGGCGATCGCCATCGGCAGCCCGCTGGGCGACCTCACCGGGTCGGTGACCAGCGGCATCATCTCCGCGCTCGGACGCTCCATCGACGCCGAGGGCGAGTCGCTCGACAACCTCATCCAGACCGACACGCCGATCAATCCCGGCAACAGTGGCGGACCGCTCCTCGACGCCGGCGGCAACGTGGTCGGGATCAACACGGCCGTGTCGTCGCAGGGGCAGAACATCGGCTTCGCGATCCCGATCGACGTCGCCCGCCCGCTCCTCGCCCAGGCATCCGCCGGGCAGCCGCTCGCTCGGGCCTGGCTGGGCGTCCGGTTCCGCACCATCGACCCGACGCTCCAGGCCGAGGCCGGCCTCCCGGTCGCGAACGGCGCCTGGATCCCGTCGAACGCTGCGCTCGAGAAGATCGCAGGCCAGGGCGCAACGGGTCAGGGTTCCACCGGCCGCGGCAACAGCGGCAACGGCTCGAGCGGAAGCGGCACCGGCTCGGGCGGGTCGGCCTCGTCCCTGTCCGCGGCGATCGTCGCCGGCAGCCCCGCCGCACAGGCCGGCCTCACCGAGGGCGACATCATCACGGCGGTCGACGGCACCTCGCTTGACGCCACGCACACCCTTGACCTCCTGCTCGGCCAGCACACGCCCGGCCAGCAGGTGACACTGAGCGTCCTGCGCAATGGGCAGACCACCAGCGTCACGGTCAACCTCGGGACGCGCCCGAAATCGGCGTAGTCCCAAGGGTGCCGGGACCACTCGCCCGGCGCCCGCCTTCCACGGCACGGGCCCCGACGGCAACGTCGGGGCCTTGTCGTGTCGTGTCGAGCCTCAGGGCACCGGCACCACGAACACGAACTTGCCGTCCCGGGCCGGGTCAGCGGTCCACTCGCGGTACGGCTTGTAGTCGATGTCGAGGTCCGAGACCGGCACGAACGTGTCGGGCGGGTTCGAGTAGCCCCAGATCGACGACAGGCGGGGGTACCAGACGTCCTCGATGTACAGGCCCAGCACCGAGAAGTCGTTGGTCACGGCGGGGTCGGCGGTGGCCTTGAAGCCCGATACCACCCACGAGTGCCAGCCCTTCCACACGACGAGGCCGGCCGGGCGGTTCGTGAGCCGGATCGCCTTGACCACCGTCCACGCCGCGGCGTTGATGCTGCCCCGCACATCCTCCTTGAACGTTCCGTACCCGAGCTTCGTGAGCACCTCGGGCCAGGCGACCGCGTCGACGCTGCCGTCATTGGCCGGCTCCATGGAGTAGGCGAGGTTGAACAGCTTCGTCTGGAAGGCCCTCGACGTGTCGGCGCCGGCGCTCATGATGTTGATCGAGGTCTGGACGGCGGCGGGCACGCACCACAGGTCCGTGTACTCGCCGACGTAGTCGCCGCGCTCGTAGAGGTCCATCTGGAAGGGCCCGGCCTTGGGCGTCGCCGATGGCGCGGGCGTCGCGGACGGCTCCGTCGGGTTGCTGGGCGTCGCTGAGCCCGAGGCGGCGGCCGACACGCTGGCCGAGGCCTCGACCGCGGCAACCGGCGACGGCGGCAGCGTGGGCACGTTGTGCGACGCGAGCGGGAGCTCCTGGGCCCACGGCGTGATGACCGGGACGGCCGCGATCGACGACGAGTTGAGCGCCTGGCTCGTGGCCAGCGCGGTCCCCACGAGGACCACGATCGTGGTCAGGATCAGGGCCGCCTGCCCGAACGTCGCGCCGCGACGACGCCCCGGGCCAGGCGCGCCGTGGACATAGCGCGCGAAGGCCGCCTCTGGGTCGTCGGCGGCCGGCGCCTGGGGGCGGATCCCGGCGACCCGGATCGCGAGCACCGCCACCAGCAGCAGCGTCCGGACCCCCATGCCCGCGGCGTAGGACGCCGGGATCGCCTCGAGCCCAAGCACCGGAACCCACGCCCGCACCGCGACCACGACCACGATGAACCCGGTGAGCGCACTGAGCGTGGGCAGGAGCGTGTTCCGGGTGGCGTACACGGCGCGCGCGAGCAGGTTCATCACGCTCTCGAGCGGCACCGCGAACGCGAACACCGCGAGCACCATGGCGGTCCGCACTTGGTCCTCAGGGCTGAACGCCCCGCCGGTCAGGAAGACGCCGATGATCAGCCCCGAGAGCACGAACAGCGCAAGCCCCGCCGCCGCCGACAGCCCGACGATCGGGAGGAGCGTCTGGCGGAAGAGGCGTCGGAACGCCGCGCGGTCGCCAGCGTTCGCCGCTTCGGACAGCGCGGGCAGGGCGGCGATCGCGAACGACATCCCGATGATGCTCACCGGGACGCCGAAGAAGTTGCGCGCGTAGTTGAGCGAGCTGATCGAGCCCACGGCGAGTCCGGAGGCAATGCTCGTGAAGAAGACCCAGGCGAGCGGCTCGAGAGGCTGGCTCGCCATCTTGGGCAGCATCAGCCGCAGGAACTCGCCCAGGCCGCGCGTCGCGCGGAGCGAGGGGATCGGCCGGAAGCCGGATCCACGCAGGCCGATCAGCCGGATCAGGAGGTGGGCCAGCGCGCCGCCCACCGCGCCCCATGCCGCCCCGTAGATCCCGAGCGGGCCCGACAGGAGCAGGCCGCCCGCCGCGATTCCGCCGCTGTACATCATGGGCGCGAGGCCGTACCAGACGAAGCGTCGCTGGGCGACCAGCACCTCGCCCAGGACCAGCGACACGGCGAACAGCGGCGGGGTCAGGCACATCACCCGGAAGAGCCCCACGTAGAGCTCCCTCTGTGCGTCAGGGAAGCCGGGCACGATCACCTGCACCGTCGCCGGGGCGATGACGAACAGCACCGCGGACACCACGGTCATCACGGCCGCGGCGAGGCCGAGCACCGTGCGCGCGAACCGGTCCGCGTCAGCGGCCGCCTGGTCGCGCAGGCCGAGGAACATCGGGACGAAGGGCGCCACGAGTCCGCCCGCGACCAGCACGTCGAGCGCGAGCTCGGGGAGGATGAAGGCCGAGTTGTAGGCGTCGAGCGCGGCGCCGCGCCCGAACGTGTGGGCCAGGACCTTGTCGCGCCCCAGCCCCATGAGGTAGCCGCCGAACATGAGGACCGACAGGGTCAGGGCGCCGCCCGGCAGGAAGCGGCGCACGAGCGCCGCCGCGCGCGTGGTCTCAAGGCGGGTGATCCACGTCTGGATCACGGAGCGGGCGATGGGCACGGCCGGATGACGCGCCGGCGCCGATGGGCGTGACGCCGCGGGGTGCGGTCGCCGCCGGGCCCTGCGGACGCCGGACCCCTGGCGGGCGGGGGCTGTTGCCCGGGTCTGCACAATGATCGTCCTGGCGACGAGCCACCGGGAATCGAGCTGGAGGTGCGACATGGCGATGACGCTGCTCGACTGGCGCCGACGCGTGGCGGCCATGTACGCGGATGTGCGCGCATCCGCGGAGCGCGACCCAGTGGGCACGCTCGGGCGCTTCCGGGGCGAGCGTGACCGCCTGTTCCGGGACCACCCGCAGTCACCCCTCGCGATCGAGGCCAGATCGTCCTACGGCGGGGTTCCCTACTGGCCCCACGAGGCGGCCCTGCGGTTCGAGGCCGACGTCGAGCCGTTGCCGCCGACCGCGCAGCCTGCCGCGCCGCCGATCGCCACCAGCGTCACGGGCGAGGACTTCCGGCTGGAGCGGATCGGCGTCGTGCGCCTGCCGGTGGGCGACCTCGAGGTCTACTGGATCGACGTGTACGGGGGCGGTGTGTTCATCCCGTTCCGCGATGCCACGTGCGGCACGGAGACCTACGGCGCGGGGCGCTACCTGGTCGACACCGTCAAGGGCGCCGACCTCGGCGGGTCAGGGGATCGGCTCGTGCTGGACTTCAACTACGCGTACCACCCGTCGTGCGCCTACGACCCGCGGTGGAGCTGTCCGCTGGCGCCGCGCGCGAACCACCTGGCCGTGCCGGTGCGGGCCGGAGAGCGGCTGTAGCGCCTGCCGCGGCTGGGCCGACGCGTCAGTCCAGCGGCAGGACGTGGACACCGATGGCGGGCAGGCCCTCGTACGTCTCCTCGCCCGCCAGCATGCCCTCGGTTGGGACGCCCAGCGCCTCGATGGTGGCGGTCGAGAGCAGAAGGTAGGGCCGGTCACCGACGAGGTCGCGAGCGTGGTTCTTGAGCAGCCGGTGGGCGACGATGACGTCAACCCCGGCCAGCTCCTCCTGGCGCGCGATGCGATGCACCACATATTCGCCGTGGTGCAGGATGAACTTGATGTCGAGGTTGCGGATCCGGATGCAGCTGTTGCACGTGCAGCTCCACTCGGACTCGGCGTGCGCGAGCTTGCTGTGGAAGGCGGCATAGCAGGCGCGGACGCAGTCGAGGAGTGCCTCGCCCGATGGCTCGGTGCCATCGGCCACGGCGAAGACGGCGTCGCCCTCGAACTTCGCGAGGCGGAAGGCCGGCTCGATGGCGGCAAGCGCTGCGTCAAGCAACGTCGAGACGGCGGCGTACGCGGCGGGCGGCTCGTCGGCCTCGATGATGATCGCGCGGTGGGCCTCGGCGACGCCATTGAGGAAGCCGGTGTAGCCGGAGATGTCGGCGAGCAGGATCGTGCCGCGGTTCCTCGAACCGCGGTCGGCGGGTGTCGTCATCGCGCGGATCATGCCTCGATTCGGCTGCGGGCGCGTTGGTCAGAGTCGGCGCCCGGTCTCCACTGGCTGCTCGACGTCGCCGGCCATCGCATGGTCCTCCGAGGGCGCGCGACGGCCACGGTCGGCCGCCGCCTCGTGATTGGCGCAGCGTACTCGAGGGTTCGATCGACAACTCCCGACGCCCCCTGTTGCCCGGGGCCGCAACCGGCTAGAGTTCCGGGCCATGAGGAGCGGCCGGGGGAGCGGCCGGGGGGCGGGAGGCGCATGGACAAGCCAGTCATCCTGACCATCGACGACGATCCGCAGGTCCTGCGGGCCGTCGAGCGCGACCTGCGCGGGCGGTTCGGCGCGGACTACCGGGTGGTGGCCGCCGGCAGTGGCGCCACGGCCCTCGACGCCGCGCGCCGGCTGAGGCTTCGCGGGACCCCGGTCGCGCTGTTCCTCGCCGACCAGCGGATGCCCGGCATGACCGGCATCGAGTTCCTCGGGCAGGCGGACGAGGTCCACCCCGACGCGAAGCGCGTCCTGCTGACCGCCTACGCGGACACCGAGGTCGCGATCGCCGCCATCAACACCGTCCGGCTCGACCACTACCTGCTCAAGCCCTGGGATCCGCCCGAGGAGCGGCTGTTCCCGGTGCTGGAGGACCTGCTCTCGGACTGGCGCGCCAACTACCGCTCGCCCTTCGAGGGGATCCGCGTCGTGGGCAACCGCTGGTCGGTCCGCGGCCATGCGATCAAGGACTACCTCGCCCGGAACCAGCTCCCGTATCGCTGGCTGGACATCGAGGAGGACGACGAGGCGAAGGAGCTTTCCGCCAGCGCCGGCGTGGACGCGATGCACGAGCCGCTGGTCGTCTTCGCGGACGGCGGCCACCTCGTCGGGCCGACGAATGCCGAAATCGCCGAGAAGGTTGGGCTGCGCACGCGGGCGGCGCTTCCGTACTACGACCTTGTCATCGTCGGCGGCGGGCCCGCCGGGCTGGCGGCTGCGGTCTACGGCGCGTCGGAGGGTCTCAAGACGCTGCTCGTCGAGCGCGAGGCGCCAGGGGGGCAGGCTGGCACCACCTCGCGCATCGAGAACTACCTCGGCTTCCCGTCAGGGCTGACGGGTGCCGACCTCGCGCGGCGCGCACTCGCCCAGGCGGCGCGCCTCGGGGCGGAGGTGCTGACGCCCCAGGCCGTGACCGCCATCACGCTGAACGACCGCTACAAGGTGATGACGCTGTCCGACGGCGCGCAGGTCACGTGCCAGGCGCTGCTCGTGGCGACGGGCGTCGAGTACCGGACCCTGGGCCTGCCGGGCGCCGACACGCTGACCGGCTCGGGCATCTATTACGGCGCGGCCACGACGGAGGCGACCTTCTACCGCGGCCAGCGGGTTGCCGTCGTCGGGGGCGGCAACTCGGCAGGCCAGGCTGCGATCTACCTGGCGAGGTTCGCCGAGCAGGTGACCCTGCTGGTGCGGGGCGGGTCCATCGACGCAACGATGTCTGCGTACCTCGTGGACCAGATCGCCCAGACGCCCAACGTCTCGGTCCGCCTCCGGGCATCGGTGAGCGCGGTGGCGGGCGGCCAGGCGCTCGAGGCGATCGAGGTTGCGGACGCCGAGACCGGGACCACCGAGACGCTGCCCGTGGCCGCGATGTTCGTGTTCATTGGCCAGGCGCCGCGAACGGACTGGCTGCACGGGATCGTCGAGCGCGACGGCGCCGGGTTCGTGGTCACCGGGCCGGGCCTGGCGCGCACCGACGGCCGTGTGGCCGGCTGGACGCTCGACCGCGAGCCGTTCCTGCTCGAGACCAGCGTGCCCGGCATCTTCAGCGCGGGCGACGTGCGCTCCCGCTCCGTGAAGCGCATCGCCTCGGCGGTCGGCGAGGGTTCGATGGCCGTGCAGTTCGTCCACCAGCACCTGTCTGGGCTGTGAGGCGTGGCCCTTCCCGCGCCGACCCGGGAGCTGCTCCGGCGGGTGCCGCTGTTCGCCGAGCTGGCCGATGCCGACCTCGAGTGGATCGGCCGGTCCTGCATCACCGAGGACCTGGCGGCCGGCGAGGTGGTCGCGGCCGAGGGGGACGATGGCGACGCGCTGTTCGTGATCGCCGACGGCCAGCTCGAGGTGGTCAAGCGATCACGCTCGAGCGAGGTGCCGCTCGCGCGCCTGGGGCCGGGCGAGATCGTCGGCGAGATGGCGGTGCTCGAGGGCAAGCCGCGCAACGCCACGATTCGGGCCGTCGTTCCCAGCCGGACGATCCGCGTGGGCCGCGACATCGTGCTCGAGCTCGTCCGGACCCGCCCGTCGGCCGCCCTCTCGGTCATCCGGACCGTCACCGGCCGTCTCCGCAGCACCGAGTCCCTGCTCCGGGAGCGAGAGAAGCTCGCGGCGCTCGGGACGCTGTCGGCGGGCCTGGCCCACGAGCTCAACAACCCGGCCGCGGCCGTCCAGCGCAGCGCCGGGCTCCTGCGCGAGGCACTGGACCGCTGGGCGGACGCCACGCGTGACGTCGGGGCCGCGGTGTCCGACGCGGAGCGCGCTGCGGTCGTCGGGGACCTCGGTGCGCAGATCGCGAGCCTTGCTGCGACGGCTGCCGCGGCGGACCCGCTCGAGGTTGGCGACCGCGCCGACGACCTCGAGGACCTGCTGCGGCGGCACGGCGTGGACGATGCGGGCCGGCTGGCCGCGGCGCTGGCGGCGGGCGGCTGGGGCAGCGAGCAGCTCGCACGGGTCGAGGCGGCGTTCGAGGGCCCGGCCCTGGGCGCCGTCGCTGCCTGGATCGCGTCGGGGGCAGAGGTGCACGCCCTCGTGGACGAGGTGAACACCGGGGCGAGGCGCATCTCGGAGATCGTCGGCGCGGTGAAGGACTACTCGTACATGGGCCAGGCGCCGGTCCAGCAGGTTGACGTCACGAGCGGCCTCGACAACACGCTGGTGATCCTGCGCCCGAAGCTCAAGGCTGGCGTCGAGGTGGAGCGCGACTACCAGGCGGGCCTGCCGGCCATCGAGGCGTTCGGCAGCGAGCTCAACCAGGTCTGGACCAACCTCATCGACAACGCGGTGGACGCGATGGGCGGACGGGGCCGGATCCGGATCCGCGCGTTCACCCGCGAGGCCGACCTCGTCGTCGAGATCTGCGACGACGGCCCGGGCATGCAGCCCGAGGTCCGGGAGCGCATCTTCGAGCCGTTCTTCACCACCAAGCCGCCCGGCAGCGGGACCGGCCTCGGGCTCCACATCTCGCACAATGTGGTCGCCCGGCACGGCGGCCGGATCGAGGTGCGCTCGCGGCCGGGCGAGACGTGCTTCGAGGTGGTGCTGCCACTCCGTCGCCCGTCGCCCTGATCCCGAGGGCACCGATGACGGAACCGTCCCCGTTCCTCGCGGCCGACCAGACGCCCGTTGACGCCGCCCATCGAGGGCTCGACGCGGAGGGCGCGGCGATGTCGGTCGATCAGGTGGTGGCCTACGCCCTTGGGGACCGGCCCTGGCCAGCGCCCTGACGCCCCTCGCCCGTGCGTCAGGCAGGCTCGAGCTTCGCCGCCGCCTCCGCGAACAGCCCGTTGAGGATCCGAGAGGTGGACGGGAAGGCGTGGATCGTGTCGGCCAGGACGGCGACCGGGACCCTCGCCTTGATCGCGAGGACGCACTCGTGGATGGCGGCCGACGCGTCGGGCACGGCCATCGCCGCACCGATCAGCTGCCGGCTCGCACGATCGACCACGATCGTGACGTGGCCGAACTCCGCCTCGACCGAGTAGCCCTTCGCGCTGGTCGCGAAGTCGGCCACCGACTCGAAGGCGTCAAGCCCCGCGGCCCTCGCCTCGTCGAGCGTCACGCCAACCGACGCGAGCTCCGGGTCGAGGTAGGTCGCCCTCGGCAGCGCACGGTAGTCGGGGGCCACCGTGTCGCCCAGCGCCATGCGCACGGCCAGCTCTCCCTGGTAGTGGCCCTGGTGCGTGTGCAGCTCCGGGCCGGCGATGTCGCCGGCGAGGTAGAGGCCATCGGCGACGCGGAGGCGGCCGTCGCGCGGAAGGGCGTCCGCGGCGATCCCGACGCTGTCGAGGCCGAGTCCTTTCGTGGGGAACGAGCGGCCGACCGCCAGCAGAACGGCGTGGCCCTCGGCCGTGGTCCCGTTGTTGAGGTCGATGACGTCGGGGCGGGACTGGTCGTCGGCTGGGTGGGCGCGGACGGCGCGAACGCCAAGCCTCACGTCAACGCCGTCCCGGCGCAGGGCCTTGAGCGCCGCGTCGGAGTTGCGCGGGTGGTCGGTGGGGATGAGCCTCGGCCCGGACTGCACGACCGTGACCGGCACGCCGAAGCGGGCGTAGACCTCGGCCAGCTCCACCCCTGTCGGCCCGCCGCCGAGCACCAGCAGGCTCTTCGGCAGTGCGCGGGCGGTGGTCGCGTCGCGGTTGGTCCAGATGCGGATGGCGTCGAGCCCCTCGATCGGCGGCCGCTTCGTCTCGGAGCCCACCGCGACGATCACGTTGGTCGCCTCGAGCTGGTGCTCCTGGTCGTCGTGGCGGACGACGACCCGCCCAGGCCCGTCGAGCCGTCCGGCGCCGCGGTACGTGTCAGCGCCAGCGTCACGGAGGCGCTGCTCGTGCCCCGAGTCGTCGGGATAGGCGAGGCCGACGCGATTGATCATGTAGTCCCGGCGCTCCGATGCGCGCTGCCACGGGTAGTCGCCGCCAATCGCGTGGACCGAGGCGCCGTGGAGCAGCGACTTCGACGGGATGCACCCGAAGTGCGGGCACGAGCCGCCGAACAGGTCGCGATCGACGATGGCGACGCTGGCGCCGCGGGACCGGGCCAGGTTCGCGGCGGCCTCGCCGGCGGGACCGGCGCCGATGATGACGAAGTCGTACCGCACGTGGCCTCCTCGCTCGATGGGGTCGTTCGGATGGGGCCTGGCCCCGTGCTTCCTGCCGTTGGCGCATCCTGACCGATGCGCCAGATCGTGGCAAGCCGGGGATCGCCGGAGCTGGGGGCACGTCGAGCCGATAGGCGGCGATGATCCAGGAACGCCCAGGAGCAGGTGTCGCGGCACCGCGTGTGGGCGTCAGAGCGCGCGGCCGTCCTCGTCCCAGGCGCCCGCCGTCCGGTAGGCCTCGATCAGCGCCAGGCCCTCGTCGCGCGGGATCGATTCGCCGTCCCAGCCCACCAGCCGTCCCCACGTCCGGGTGCCCCGGAGCGTGAACCAGCAGGCGAGCAGGAACGCCTCGCCCGCCGCCGGGCGCACCTTCCCGCCGCCCCGGAGTCCCCGCGGCAGCACGGCCGTGTGTGAATCGGCGAGGAGGTGGGCACCCCCCGCGTCGGCGACCACCTGCCCGCTGCGCCGGTCAAGCCTGCCGACGACCGCCGCCGACAGCCCCGTCAGCCCCAGCAGATCGAGCCCGGCCACGCGCCCGCTGAGCCGGATGAACCGGACGGCCCCGCCAGGGTCAACGGCCGCCACCTTGAAGCCCACGTCGAGCCACGACCTCGCCTGCGCGTGGGCGGCATCGTTCGCCCACCAGGTCGTCTGCTTGTGGGCGACCGCCGGCAGGCCGCCGACAAGGCTGTCGATCTCGTCCACGGGCAGCGTGACCGAATCCGCCCTTGCTGCCGTGAGGCGTGCGGCAATGGCCTGATACCGGCTGGCCCGATTGGCATGAGCGGCGCGGGTGGTGTCGACGGGCATCTGGCGTCCCTGGGTCAGCTGCACGGCCGCGGTTGGCTCGCATGCGCCAGCCTGCCGCGGACGAACCTCATCCTCGCACGGCGCGGCGGCCCGCTGACCGGCCCATTCGTGGGCCTCCCCGAGCGAGCAAGGCGCGGGGCGAGGTCGGCGCTCAGGCCGCCCCGGCCGGGACGCCCGTCGCCATGAGCCGCGCCTCCAGCTCGTCCGCGCAGTCCGCCAGCGGCTGCGGCAGCCTGTCGCCGAACCGCGCGAAGTGCTCGCGGATCAGGCCCACCTCCTCGAGCCAGCCCGCGACGTCCAGGGCGAGCAGCTCGTCCAGCGCGCCCTCGCGGAGCGACAGTCCCGACACGTCCAGCGCACCGGGCGCGGGCAGGCGCCCGATCGGCGTGTCGAGCGCCTCGCCGGAGCCCTCGATCCGCTCGTCGACCCACTTGAGCACCCGGCTGTTCTCGCCGAAGCCCGGCCACAGGAACGTGCCGTCTGCGCCCTTTCGGAACCAGTTGACGAAGAACACGCGGGGCAGCCTGGACGGGTCTGTGCGGCCCGCGAACGAGAGCCAGTGGTCCCAGTAGTCGGCCATGTTGTAGCCGCAGAAGGGCAGCATGGCCATGGGGTCGCGGCGCAGCTGGCCCACGGCGCCGACCGCTGCCGCGGTGGTCTCGGACCCGGCCGTGGCCCCCATGAACGTGCCGTGGGTCCAGTCGTAGGCCTCGGTGACGAGCGGGATCGTGCTGGCGCGCCGGCCGCCGAAGAGGATCGCGTCGATCGGGACGCCCTCCGGGTCCTCCCACTCGGGCGCGATGACCGGGCACTGCTTGGCTGCCACCGTGAATCGAGCGTTGGGGTGCGCCGCCCTGCGCGCGCCGCCAGCTGCGTGCGGCCGGCGGAGCCAGTCGGTCATCGCGACCGGCGCCTCGTCGGTCATGCCCTCCCACCATGCGTCGCCATCGTCGGTGATCGCGCAGTTGGTGTAGATGACGTCACGGCCCAGGGTGCGGATCGCGCTCGGGTTGCTGCCCATGCTCGTGCCGGGCGCGACGCCGAAGAACCCAGCCTCCGGGTTGATCGCGCGCAGGCGCCCATCGGCACCCAGCTTCATCCAGGCGATGTCGTCGCCGATGGTCTCCACCTTCCAGCCGGGAAGCGTGGGCTCGAGCATCGCCAGGTTCGTCTTGCCGCACGCCGACGGGAAGGCGCCGGTGATGTAGTGCGAGCGGCCCTCGGGGTTAGTGAGCTTGAGGATCAGCATGTGCTCGGCCAGCCAGCCCTCGTCGCGCGCCTGGACCGAGGCGATCCGCAGCGCGTGGCACTTCTTGCCCAGCAGCGCGTTGCCGCCGTACCCGCTGCCGAACGACCAGATCTCGCGGGTCTCGGGGAAGTGGGTGATGTACTTGTGCTCGAGGTTGTGCGGCCAGGGCGCATCCGGCTCGCTGGGTCCCAGCGGCATCCCCACCGAGTGGAGGCCGCGGACGAACTCGCCGTCCGCGCCCAGCGCCTCGAGCACCCGGGTCCCCACGCGGGTCATCAGGTGCATGTTCGCCACGACGTAGGGCGAGTCGGTGACCTCGATGCCGATGTTGGCGATCGGCGAGCCCACCGGTCCCATCGAGTAGGGGATCACGTACATCGTGCGGCCGGTCATCGAGCCGTCGAACAGGCCGCGCAGGGTCGCCTTCATCTCGGTCGGGTCGGCCCAGTTGTTGGTGGGACCGGCGTCCTCGGGTCGCTGCGAGCAGATGAACGTGCGGTCCTCGACCCGGGCTACATCCGCGGGGTGCGAGCGCACGAGGACGCTGCCCGGGCGGCGCGCGTCGTCGAGCGGGACGGCCGTCCCGGCGTGGACCAGCAGGCGGATCATCTCGTCGTGCTCGGCCTGCGACCCGTCACACCACTGGACGCGGTCAGGCCGGCAGAGGGCCGCGACCTCTGCGACCCAGGCCTCGAGCTTGGCGTTGCCCATGGCTTCCTCCCGCGGCCCCGGGCAGGGGTGGCTGGCGGTGGCCGGGACCGTGTCGGGCGAGTCTGGGGGCACTCGACGTGCCGGGGGAGAGCCGAGCGGCATGCTGAGCACCCGCCCATCGGCCGGAGGGACTGGGCGTCACGGCGGCGGCCACCGTGACCTCCTGACGCCCGGTGCCGAACCGCAACCGGCCCGGCCCGAAACCGCACATCGGCCGAATCGCGAGGCCCGCCGCAGCCGGCGGGCCTCGATCGCGATGTCGGCGGTGACGCTAGTGCGCGAGTAGCGGCGTCATCGAGTGGACGTTCGCAGCGTCTGCTGCGTAACCCAGGTACGGCATGCGCCAGACCTGCTCGATGGTCCGAAGCAGCGAGTAGTGGTTGTACGGCGTGTTGTCGGTGATGGGGCCGTCTCCATTGCGGACGATCGCGATCGCCGGCACCTTCCCGCCGCCGAACGGGCCGCTCCAGGGGTGGGATCCGTTGTCGGTGAGGATGTAGCCAGCGGGCAGGCCGGGCGCGCTTCCATAGCCGGGCGAGTCGCAGCAGCCGGACACGTCAGCCCAGAGGTCCGTCCCCGTCGCGGTGCCGTCGAAGTCGGCCTCGTCGGCGAGCACGAAGATCACGCTGTTGCCGGTCCAGGCGCGAGAGGTCGTGATGGTGTGCACCGCGTTCCGGACGAACGCGTCGGCCTTCTGCTTGAGCGAGGCGTCGTTGGGGTCGTCGACGCCGTTGCCGTACGGGCACGGGGTCTCGGGATGGCCGGCGACGGTCGCGTACACGCCGCCGTGCATGTCGTTGCACTGGTCGGGGCTAATCCACACGAAGTCGGGTGCGTGCCTGCTGTTGAGGTCCGCCGAGAGGTTCTCGTACGGCTTGATGTTCGCCAGGCGAGCCGGCGAGGACATGATGTCGTCCATGTGGACGAACGGGTTGTGCTTGCTCGAGTAGAGGGCCACGGTGCCTGGTGCGGTGGCGCCGGTGTACCCCACCGACGGCATTGCCTCCATGTAGGCGCTCCACGTCCGGTGGCTGGACTCCAGCTGGTCGACCAGGTTGGGCCACGCGAAGTGGTTGGCCGGGTTGTCGGTCATCTGGTTGATGTCCAGCTGGCCGGTGATGGCGGCGACGTAGTTGGGCTGGCTCGGATGGGTGACGCCGTAGTAGTTCGTGGCCTGGGCGTTGTGGTGGGCGAGGCTTGTGAGGTACGGCGCGTTCGGGTCGCCGATCACCGTGCTCTGGCTGTGGTTCTCGAGCATGATCACGAAGATCCGCTTGACGGCCGCGTTGTCGCCCGAGACCGGGCTGTGCGCGATGACGGTGGTCGCCGGGGCGAGCGCCGCGAGCGCGAGGACGGCGGACGCGCCGAGGCGGGCGAGCGTGGGAGTGGGACGCACAAGGTCTCCTTCCGCTGCATGGATGACCGGGAGCCCGCATTGTCCAACTGGTTCGCGGACGCCGGAACGGCTGACTCGTTGCAGCCGCATATCAACTGTCCTGCGCGTCAGTCTGCGGGCAGGCGCTCCCCGGCCTCGACCCGCACGGGCAGCCTGTTCTCAGCCGGGGTCAGCGGGCACGAGTAGTCCGGCGAGTAGGCGCAGTACGGGAAGTACGCGAGGTTGAAGTCGAGCGTGAAGGTGCCGTCGAGCTCCGGCTCCAGGTCGAGGTAGCGACCCGCCCCGTAGGTCTCGGCGCCGCTGGTGGCGTCGAGGAACGGGACGAACAGCGACCCGTTGCCGAGGTCGTAGGCGACCAGCGACACCGGCTGGCCCCCCAGCACGAACCGGAACGTCCCGGCCCGCCAGGCGCGCCGCAGCTCGTCGGTGGAGGTGGGCATCATGAACGCTTCGGGCTCCCCGCCCTCGTAGGGGCTGAGAGCGAGGCCCTCAAGACGGTAGGCGGGACCCACCGGGTAGTACGCGAGCCCGGTGAACGCGTCGCGGTCCTCGTGGGGGATGGGGCTGTAGGGCGAGCCGCGGAAGTCCTCGTCCTTGGCCGCGCGCTGCGCCTCGATCGCGCTCACGAGTTTGGTGCCGGATTCGGTGTCGGCCATGGGTCCTCCGGGCGGAAGCGCGAGCGGGGTGGGGGAAAAGCGTAGTGGAGCCCGTGAGATCACGCCGGGACCGCCCAAGCCCGGCGGGCCAGCGAATCGGAGTGCCCCGCCAGTCTGGCGGGGCACTCGCGGCTGTGCGGTGTGAGGTGCGGCGAACGTCAGGGCAAGGGGCTGCGTCGAGGTCTTGAACGGCGCCGGTACACAGGCGCACCATTTCCTGGGCAGGGTCCGCTCGCTCACCGCGGGAACAATCCTGTGAGGTTCCACATCTGGGCTGTCATCGTTCCCAAAGAATTCGGCCCGAGACTGGCACTTGTGAACCCGACCGTCCCCGCCCGAGTCCAGACCCGCAACCGCGCGGACCGCCGCCTCCAGTCGCTGACGCTTGGCGCAGCCGTGCTGGGCATCGCTGCCACCGGCGCCTTCGGCTATGCCGCCGCGCTCACGTACAGCGGCAAGACCAACTCGGTCAGCGCAGCCGGCGTGCAGACCTTCAGCGGCGACCAGCCGCTGGAGCAGCAGCCGGTCAACGGCGTGACCGGCCAGTCCGGACAGGACGACCAGGGCAACCTCGTCAATCCCTTCTTCGGCGGCCAGCAGGTCACCCCGCCCACGACCACTCGTCACCGCCAGTCGCACGTGAGCAGCGGCAGCTCCTGACTCCCACGGCGCAGCGCCCGATTGGCCGCGCCACGATGACCAGCAGCGCCGCCCAGGAGTCAGCCCAACCCCATGTTCGACCAGTTCCTCTGGTTCGTTGCCCGAGGCTCGGGGATCGTGTCCCTGCTGATGGTCACGGCCTCCGTCTGCTTCGGCCTCCTGACCGTCGCGCGGTTCTGGCACGAGACCTGGCCGCGGTTCTTCAACCTCGAGATGCACCGCCGCATCTCGCTGCTCGCGATCGTGTTCAACGTCGTCCACATCGCCAGCGCGGTCCTCGACCCGTTCGTCAAGCTGGGGTGGTCCGCCGCATTCGTGCCCCTCGTGTCGAGCTATCGGCCGTTGCCCGTCGCCCTGGGTGTCGTCTCGATGTACCTCTTCATCGCGCTGGTGATCACGGGGCTGCTCCGGTCGCACATGCCGCAGGGCCTGTGGCGCGCGATCCACTGGACCAGCTACGCGATGTGGCCGCTCGCGCTCGCCCACAGCTTCCTCTCGGGTAGCGACGCCGGATCGCTCTGGATGCTCGCGATCGGTGGGGTCTCGCTCGGCGCCGTTGGGGCGTGCCTACTGTTCCGCATCTCGGTCTGGGATGCGGGCCGCGGGCGCCTCGAGGACGCCGTGCTCACCTCGTCGTGGGAGGACGCCACCCGGCGGACGAAAGGCCGATGACCGCCCGCCTGCTCTCGGGGCCGTCGACGGCTGCCGGCGCGGAGACCCTCGCCGATCACCGAGCCCGGCTCGGCGACCTGCCGGGCCGAACGGATCGCGCCCACCTCATCCCGATGATCGATGCCGCCGGGCTGCTGGGCCGCGGCGGAGCGGGCTTCCCGGTCGGGCGCAAGTGGGCCTCGGTAGCGGGGCGCGCGAAGGGCGATGCGGTGGTGCTCGCGAACGGTGCCGAGGGCGAGCCGCTCTCCCACAAGGACAGGGTGCTGATGGCGTCACGTCCGCACCTTGTGCTCGACGGGCTGGAGCTGGCGGCCGAGGCCGTGGGCGCGAGGCGGGCGGTCCTGTACGTGGGGTCGGAGCACGCCGAGGCGCGCATGGCGCTCGAGCGGGCGCTGGCCGAGCGGGCGGCGGACCGAGCCTCGAACCTGCCCCGCGTCCCGACGATGCTCGTGGCACCGCCCGTCTCCTACATTGCCGGCGAGGAATCGGCCGCCGTCCACTTCGTCAACGCCGGCGACCCGCGGCCCACGACCGTCCCGCCCCGCCCGTTCGAGAAGGGCGTCAACGGGAGGCCGACGCTGGTCCAGAACGTCGAGAGCCTCGCCCACGTCGCCCTGATCGCCCGGTACGGCGACGCGTGGTACCGCGAGGCGGGCCGCGCCGAGACCTGCGGCACCGCGCTCGTGACCGTGACCGGCGGCGCACGCCCCGGCGTGCTCGAGATCGACCTCGGCACCACCGTCAGCGAGGTTGCCGAGTGGGCGGGGGTGAGCGCCTCGGTGGGCAGCCCGGTGCTGCTCGGCGGCTACTTCGGCACGATCGTCTCGGGTGCCGAGGCGTGGCGCCAGCCGCTGGACCCGGTGGTCCTGCGACGCGGGGGCGCCGGCTTCGGCGCCGGGGTCGTGGCCTTCCTCGGCGATGACGCGTGCGGCGTCACCACCACCGCGCGGATCATGGACTACATGGCCGGCTCCAGCGCCGCGCAGTGCGGCCCATGCGTGTTCGGCCTGCGCGCGATCGCCGACGCCTCGGCGCGGATCGCCACCGGCCAGCCGCGCCAGGACGACCTCCCGCGGCTCCGCGGCTGGAGCCAGTCGATCTCCGGCCGTGGCGCATGCCGCATGCCTGACGGCACGAGCGCGCTGCTCGCGAGCTCGCTGCGCGTCTACGACGCCGACTGGACGTCGCACCAGCACCACCGCCGCTGCGCGATGCGACGCGGGGCGAGGGTCGGGGCATGAGCGGGCGACGCGCCCTGGACTCCGGGTACCACATCGAGATCGACCGGATCGCCTGCGACGCCTACGGGACGTGCGCGGAGCTCCTGCCCGAGGGCATCGACCTCGATGAGTGGGGCTACCCGGTGATCGCGCCGGGCAACGTGCCGGCCCACTTGCTCGACATCGCGAAGCGGGCCGTGGACAGCTGCCCGGTGCTCGCGCTCCGGCTGGTCAAGGTCGCCGCCGCGGCCGGCGTCGCGCCCGCGCCGCCCCCGCCGGTGCTCGCGGCGCGCCGACCCGAGACGCGGCCGGACCGGATGGAGGGCACCCCGCCCTGGCCGCCGCGGCCCGCGAACCGCCCCGCCAAGCGCGGCCCCGAGCAGCGCCGCCGTCGCTGAGGCCGCCACCAGCCGAACAGACCGCGCCCGCGGTCAGCGCTGCCGGATCGGCCGCCCGTCAGCCGCCGGACGGATGTTGTGGTTGCGGTGGAACACGTTGTCGGGGTCCCAGACCGCCTTTGCGGCGGCCAGCCGCCGGTGCGTTCGGGCCGGGTATGCCTCGCGGATCCGCGCCTCGCCCTCGTCCTCGAGGTAGTTGACGTAGGCGCCGATCGACCGACCCCGCAGGTTGTCGAGGAGATCGTCGGCCCAGGCCTTGCACGGGCCCAGCGCCTCGGCCGAAGACGCGGTGGCTTGCGCCGTGATGTGCACGGGCGCGGCGCGGTGCGCGTAGGCGGTCGAGTCGCCGGGGCGATCGGCTACTGCGCCGCCCAGGATGCGGACCTGGACCATCGCCCGCGTTCCCGGCGCGGTGGCGTAGGCCTGGCGGAGCGCGTCGACCACCGTGTCGTCGAGCACCTCCACGAACATCGAGCGGCTGACCCAGGCGGACGGCCTCCCGGCGCCAGCGGTGAGCCGGTAGATCGCAGGGAACGGCATGGGTCCGAGGGTGTCGGCGATGGGCCTCGCCAGCGACCGGAACGGCGCCCAGGCAGCCTCTCCCGCCGCGGGATGCCCGTTGTACACGCCGGCCAGGACCACGACGGGTCGCCCGACCATGTCCGGGGGGACGAACGGTGCTCGCGGGCCGGGCATGAGGTTGGCGATGACGCCCAGCTCCCGCGGGGCGGCGCCCGCCAGCGGCGCGATCCCGCGCAGCACGTTCTCGCTCGCCGGGAGCAGCAGCGCTCCGCCGTACACCTCGCCCGCCTCGACCATGTTGAACTCGAGGGACGTCACCACGCCGAAGTTGCCGCCGCCGCCGCGGATGGCCCAGAAGAGCTCGGGCTCTGCATCGGCAGATGCCGTCACGAGCCGGCCGTCCGCGGTCACGAGGTCCGCCGACACGAGGTGGTCGACGGTGAGGCCGTGCTGGCGCGAGAGATAGCCGACCCCGCCCCCGAGCGTGATTCCGGCGACCCCGACGCCGCTGCTGTCGCCGAGCGGCACGGTCAGCCCGTGCTGGTGCGCGGCGGCGATCACGTCCCCGGCGACCAGCCCGGAGCCCGCACGAAGCCGCCGCGCGTCGGGGTTGACCGCAAGCTCGCGGAGGCAGCGCATGTCGAGCACGAGCACGCCGTCGCCGGTGCCGTGGGCCGCGGCGCTGTGCCCGCCACCGCGGACCGCGATCTCGAGCCCCTCGTCCCGGGCGAACCGGATGACCCTCGCGACGTCCGTCGCGTCAGACGGCCGGACGATCAGGGCTGGGTGACGGGGCCGCGCGAGCTGGACGACGCCAGCGGTGGCGTCGAAATCGGGGTGGTGGGGCGTGAGCACCACGCCCCGAATCGCCGACGCGAGGCCGGTGATGGCGGCCGGTCTCATCGGCTGGAGCAGGCGCGTTGGGGCATGGGCCGATTGTCGCCGGTCGGGTGGTCCCGCCGCAGGGTGACGCTGCAGGCGGCCGGATCCACGCGGAACGGTGGGCTCGGCGGCTCGCTCTACAGCGGCGGCAGCGCCTGGCGGTCGCCGGGGAGACCGGCCCACAGGTCGCCGCGCTCGGCCACGCGGCCGAGGATCGTGCGGATCGTCCAGCCGTCCGGCCGCAGGGTGGCGTCGTCCAGCTCGTCCCAGGTGATGGGCGCCGAGACGGGCGCGCCCGGCCCCGGACGGACGGCGTACGGCGCGACGAGCGTCTTGATCGGCTGGTTCTGCGTGTAGTCAAGGCGCGCCCTGCCGCCGCGATCGGCCTTCGACCACTCCCAGGAGACGAGATCGGGCATCGCGGCGCCGACGGCGCGCGACAGCTTCTCCACCCAGTCGGACGTCTCCGAGTACCCGTACCGGCCACGCTCGATCGGGATCCACGCGTGGATCCCGCGGCCGCCGGTGACCTTCGGGTAGGCGCGGACGCCGAGGTGCTCGAGCGCCGTGCGGTAGAGCCGCGCCAGGGCGAGCGTCTGGTCCCAGGTCGTCTTCGTGCCCGGGTCGATGTCGATCAGGGCGTACGTCGGCCGCCACGGGTCCTCGCAGGTGGACGTCCACGCGTGGACCTCGAAGGAGGCCTGGTTGCCCAGCCAGCACAGCGCGGCGACGCTCTCGGCGACCAGGTGGTCGTTGGGGTCCCGGTCGTCGCGTCGGCCCTCGAGACCCGTCTCCCGCCAGCGCTCGAGCCAGGCGGGGGCGGTCGAGGGGATCTGCTTCTGCCAGAACCCGGGCCGGCCGGCGCCGTCGGGATAGCGGTGGAGGTTGAGGGGGCGGCCGGCGAGGTGGGGGAGCATCGCAGGCCCGATCTGCGCGAAGTAGGCGATGAGCTCGCGCTTGGTGATGGGCGGCTCGTCGATGCCCTCGCGGGGCGGGAACAGGACCTTGTCGAGGTTGGTGAGGGCGAGCTCGCGCGCGCCGACGCGCCACGTGCCCTGCTTGGGGAGCGCGGACAGCGCGGCGAGCTCCTCGGCCGTTGCGCGGTCGGGCGAGGCTGCCGACGACGTGGGCGAGGCTCCCGACGGCGCTGATGAGGCCGTCGACGCCCTCGACGATGCCGCCGAGGCCGACGGCCCCGCCGGCGCCGATTCCCCCGGCGCAGGCACGACCGAGGTCGGCTCGGTCACCTCGGCGGGTATGTCGGCCTCCTGGGTGGTGGTCTTGGGGTCGCGATCGTCGAGGATGCCCTTGAAGGCCGCTTGGCGCACGTTGCCGTCGCGCGTCCAGCCGGCCATCTCGGCGCGGATCACCAGTTCGGGGCGGATCCAGCGCACGTTCGCGAGGTCCTTGCCCCAACGGCTCCGGGCCCCGGTCGGCGGCGGAGGGTCGAACGGCGGCGTGTCCGTCTGGAGCGCCGTCAAGCGTTCGAGCAGCTCCCGGCGCGCCTGCCCGTGGAACCCCGAGCCCACCGCGCCTGAGAACCGCAGGCGATCGCCCTCGTACACGCCCACGACCAGGGCGCCCAGGCCCTTCGACCCACCGCCCTCCGGCGTCCAGCCGCCGACCACCAAGTCCTGGCTGGGCCGGCCCTTGCGCTTGACCCAGTCGCTCGACCGCCGGCCCGGCTGGTACCGCGAGCGGCGTCGCTTGGCCACCACGCCCTCGAGCCCGTTGCGGACCGCGGCCTCGTAGAACGCCGGGCCATCGCCCACCACGTGCTGGGCGTAGAGCACGCGCGGGTCGGGACGAAGCCGGCTCGCCAGCAGCGCCTTGCGGGCCTCGAGCGGGACGTCGAGCAGCGACCAGCCGTCGAGGTGGAGCAGGTCGAACGCCACCAGGACCACCCCGCCCCTCGGGTCGTTCATCCGCTCCTGGAGCAGCGAGAAGTCCGGGCGTCCGGCGGTGTCCAGCGCCACAACCTCGCCGTCGACCAGCGCCTCCTCCGCGTCGATCCAGTCCGACGCCCCGCGGAGCCGCGGGAACCAGGCCCCGGCATCCACGCCCCTGCGCGACCGAAGCTCGGTCCGCCCTGCTCGAACCAGCGCCTGCGTCCGGAAGCCGTCCCACTTCACCTCGACGAGCCAGTCCGAGCCGGGCGGCACGGCAATCGCCGGCGTCGCCAGCATGGGGTCGAGGAAGCGCGGCATCGGCGCCTCGACCGCGAGCGCGAGGTCCGGGTCCACGCCCCCGACCGGCGGCGTCCCGGTGAGCGTCGGCGCCGAGCCGTCGCGGGTCTCGTCGTTCGTGCGGCCCGTCTTGACGCTCGCGGGGTGGTCCTCGGCGTCCCACCCCTCGACCGCGTCAGCGTCGTGCTTGTGGAGCAGCAGCCATGGGTCGCCCGACTCCTCGTCGCCCGGGGAGCGTCGGGTCGCCTCGCCCGTGCGGACGATGGTCCAGCGACCGCGCAGCTTCTCGCCGCGGAGGCGGAACTTGAGCTCGCCGGCCGCGAGCGCTGCCGCGGGGTCGGCGGTCTCGCGCTCGGGCTCCCACGTGCCCCAGTCCCAGACGATGACGTCGCCGCCGCCGTATTCGCCCTTGGGGATCGTGCCCTCGAAGTCGAAGTAGCTCAGGGGGTGGTCCTCGACGTGGACCGCCATGCGCCGCGCGGCGGGGTCGAGCGTCGGTCCCTTCGGCACAGCCCAGGAGACCAGGACGCCGTCGAGCTCGAGGCGAAGGTCGTAGTGGAGGCGGCGCGCGCGGTGGCGCTGGACCACGAAGCGGCGGCGGAGGGCGAACGGGGCGACGGCGCTCCCGCCGTCAGACGCAGCCCCCGCGGCCGGGGCCGGCGCGGGTTCTGGGGTGCGCGCGAAGTCGCGCTTCCTGCGGTACTCGTCGAGGGGCACGATGCGCGCCTGATGCCGTCGGGGCCGCGATCGCGCCCTGGCCCTGCGGCTAGGACGCGCGCTTGCGCCGCGCGGGTCGGTGCTCGGCAGCCTCGGCTTCGGCTTCGGCCTCGTCCGCCTTGGCGGCCTTCGCGACCTTCGGCTTGGCGGCCCGCTCGGGCGCGGCGTCGCGCTTCTCCTTGGCCTCGGCCAGCGAGACCGGCGCCCCGCCCTTGCTGTCGCGGGAGTCCACCTGCGCCTTGACGCTCGCCTCCAGGAGCCGCATGAGGTCGACCAGGTTGCCCGAGGCGGCCTCCTCGGCCTGCGGCGGCTCCACGATCTGCTGGCCCGCCACCTTGGCCTCGATCACCTGCATCAGGGCTTCGCGGTACTCGTCGCGGTACTTCCCGGGCTCGAAGTCGGCGGTCATCGCGTCGGCCAGCTGGTCCGCCATGGCGAGCTCGGCTGGCTTGAACTCGAACGTGTCCTCGCCCATGTCGAGGTCGGCGGTGGAGCGGATCTCGTCGGGCCAGTGGAGCGTGGTGAGCATCATGGTGTCCTCGAACGGATCGAGGACCGCCAGCGCCTCGCGCTCCCGGATGACCACCTTGCAGACCGCGGTCAGGCCCTTGCCCTGGAGCACCTGGCGGAGCAGCGCGAAGGCGCGCCGGCCAACCTTGTCGGGCTCGAGGTAGTAGGCGGCCTTGGTGAAGCCGAGCGGCCCGACGCCCGCCTCGCGCGGCGCGAACTGCTCGATCTCGATCGTGTGCATCGTCTTGAGGGGCAGCTTCTCGAGGTCCTCGTCCGTGATCACCACGTACTTGCCCGAGGCGTACTCGTATCCCTTGACGGTGTCCGAACGCGAGATCGCCATGTCCTCGACGGGGCACCAGGTCTTCATCTGGATCCGCGACAGGTCGGTCGCGTGCAGCATGTTGAACCTGACCGCCGCCTCGGCGTCGGTCGCGGTGTAGAGCTTGACAGGGATGGTGATGAGGCCAAACGAGATGGCCCCTTTCCACATGGAACGCGCCACGGTGCCCTATTCCTCATCGGTTCCGGCCGCGACAGGCTCCTCGGACACGCCGAGCCGGGAGCAGAGGCTACCACTCCGCGCAAGCCGTGCCTCGCGCACGATCCCACGTGGCTCTCTCGCCCGTGTGCCAGGACGGCTCAGTCGCGGCGTGGACGCCGCCGCGTGCGGGCCACGCCCACGATGACGATGGCCAGCGAGAGCAGGACGACCCCAAGGCCCGCGGTCAGGAGCGGACGGTCGCCGGCGGCAGGCGAGGGCGGGGCGCTGGCGACCGCGAGGGTGGTGGGGAGGCCCGTGGCCACCTCGGCGATCCCCGTCAAGGCGCTCCCAGTCGGGCTAGGCGAGGCGGTGGCAGGGCGTGGCGAGGCAGATCCGGACGCCGCCGGCATGGCGGACGCGGACGGCGATGCGCTGGGCGGGCCGCTCGACGGCTCGAACGGCGGGAACGTCATCGTGCCGATGCCCGAGGGACCGACGATCGGGCCGCCGGACGACTGTGGCGGCAGTGGTGACAGGCCGTTGAGGATCTTGGCAACCGTCGGCCGCGCACCGGTCGCCGTCGACCTCCAGGCCAGGTGGAGGAGCGTCGGGATGGTGACTGGCTGCAGCCCGCGAGCGACCAGGTTGTCGAGGAGCGGCCCGAGGACGTACGGCGTGGCGTCCGGCCCGCAGTGCATGAGGATGACCGACCCGTTGGTTGCCGCCTCGGCAGCGTGCACCATCTCCGCCACGGTCCCCTCGCGGGAGGTATCCCGGTCTGAGGTGTCCCACAGGAGGACGGTGGGGAAGCCGGCCTGCGCCGCCGCCGACAGCGTCGCGGTGTTGTAGGCACCATACGGCGGGCGGAACACGGGCAGCAGCGGTACCCCGGAGATCGTCTCGGCCAGCCGACGCGCCCCATCGATCTGGGCCATCTGCTGCGCCTCGGTCAGCGTCGGCAGCTCGGGGTGGGTGAGCGTGTGGTCGCCGATTGGGTCCCCCTCGGCGACCACGAGCTTCCAGAACGCGGGGTCGGCCCGCATCGCCTCTGCAATGGGGAAGAACGTTGCCGGCACATCGCGCTGCACCAGCATCGCCAGGATCCTTCGGCAGTTCGCCGGGCTGACGCCGTCATCGAAGGTGATGGCCACCCTCGGTGCTGTCCGCGAGCCGTGGCTCACAACGACCACCCCGCTGGCTGTGGTCATAGCGGGGCTGGCGCCTCCGAGTCCAAGGAGGACCGTGGCGATGAGCCCAAGAGCAGCGGCCCGCGAGGCCGCCCGGACTGTCACGGTTGGACGCATGCTGCCATGGGAACGAACCGGCGGCCTCCTGCGTGACGCTGGCCGAGTGCAGACAGCAGGTCGATGACCGCGTCGACCCTCGCGAACGGCTGGTCGCTCCGGACGCGGGCGCGGGGCCGCATCAGCCCCTCACCCCGCCGCAGGCCTTGGCGGCGCGGTCCTCAGCTGCGGCTCCACGGTGGCCGCGTGCTCCGCGAAGCGGGCCAGCGCGTTGGCGAGCTGCATCTGGCGCGGCGTCCGGGCGCGGACGCGGAGCAGCCCCGGGTTGGCGACGACGTAGGCCACGCAGCGGGCCCGCGAGGTGGCGACGTTGAGGCGGTTGAGCGAGTAGAGGAACTCCATGCCGCGCGGGGCCTCGTCCTGGCTGGACGTGGCCATGGAGTAGATCGAGACCGGTGCCTCCTGGCCCTGGAACTTGTCCACGGTGCCGATCCGGGCGCCCTGCGGCAGGGCTGCCTCGAGCGCGCCGACCTGCGCGTTGTACGGCGTCACGACCAGGACATCGCCGAGGCCGACCGGGCGCTGCACACCCTTCGCGTCCGTCCAGGAAAGGGCGCCTCCGGCCAACGCGCGAACAAGCTCTGCGACGGCCCGGGCCTCCTCGGGCGATTCGTTCGAGTTGCCCGAATGCGGGACCGCGAGGAGGCGGACGCCTGACGGACCGGCATCGTCCGCGCCCTCGGCAGCCAGGAGCGCCTGCCGCTCCAGCCCCTCGATGGGCTCAAGGCGCCCCTCGTAGAACGCCTCCGAGGTGAACGAGCAGATGGACGGGTGGAGCCGCCGGGTCCGCTCCAGGAAGATGCCGCGCTCCGGGGGCATCGTGGCCGCGCCGTCGAGCAGGTGGGCGAGCGCCGAGCGCTCGGCGCCCGGCGGGTGCGAGCCCTTGAGCGGCTGGTCGAGCTGCTGCGGGTCGCCCAGCAGGACGATCGACGTCGCCGCCTGCGACGCCGCGAGCGCGTTGGCGAGCGACATCTGCCCTGCCTCGTCCACGATCAGCACGTCGAGCAGGCCCGCGAACTCCGGACGCGACCACGTCCACGCCGTGCCGCCCACGACATCCAGCTCGCCCTCGAGCAGTGCCTGCTCCGCGGCCGCGTTCTCCTTGAGCGGCCGGGCGCCAGCGAACGAGACCCGCTTCTCGGTGTCGGTGCGCTGGCCGATCCGCGGCATCGGCCGACCCTCGCGCACGGCGACGACCGCCACCTCGCCGAGCAGGTGGCCGATGACCTTGTGGCTGTTGGCCGTGACGCCGACCTTCAGGCCCCGCTCGGCGAGGGCGATGGCGATCCGGGCGCCGATGTAGGTCTTGCCCGAGCCGGGCGGCCCCTGGATCGCGAGGTAGCTCGCTTCGAGCGCGACGGCCGCCGCGACGGCCGCCTCGACCCCGTCCTCTGCCTCGTCGCGGATCATGCCGCCGACGGGCTGACCCGCCCGCGGGGGTTCGCGAAGCAGCAGGTCTCGGGCGGCGCGGTGCGGGCCGTCCCCGGTGATCCCACGCTCGGCGACCGACTCGCCCAGGCGCACCAGGCTCTCGTGGAGGTCGCGCGGATCCACGAAGTCGAACGGGATGAGCGACCGGACGGCGTCGGGCACGTTGGTGGCGAGGCGTTTGAGGTCGACGGTGCGAGCGGCCTCGTCAAGGGCGATCACGGTCCCTGGGTAGCTGCCGTCCTGCGCCCTGACCGTGCCGCCGACCTTGACCTGGTGCTCCTGCTCCGGGAAGCGATACCGGTAGACGACCGAGCGCTTGTCCGGGCCGCGCTCCTCGACGAACTGCAGACCGCCGATCGGCTCGGGGGCGTCGACCCGCTCCTCGTCGGTCAGCTCGTCCTTGATCTCGTACCAGCGGCGCCAGAACGACTTGTCCTCGCGGCGGTGCCACCACAGCAGCTGGGCGAGCAGCCAGCGGGCGTGGCCGTCGGGCGTGCCATCGTCGAGGCTGCCGGGCGCCAGCTGCTCCGCCAGCGCCTCGACCCCGCTGAGCTCCACGGCCAGTGCCTCCTGCGGCTCTGGCTCGCGCGGGAGCTTGCGCGGCGGCTCCGTTCCGAGCAACTCGCCCAGCTTCGGGCGGACCGTCGCCTCCAGCCAGTCCCGGAGCAGCAGCGTGGACACCACGTCGTCCCGGTTGTACGCCTCGATGCGCGCCAGCGTCTCCTCGCCATGCTCGGCGTCCACGCCCTGGAGCCACGCCTCGAACGCGGCGATCGAGGAGCCCGCGTCGCGCAAGTCGACCTCGCGCCCGAAGCCGTACAGCTTCTCGAGCCTCTTGATCGAGTAGCTCTCGACCGAAGCGCGGATGCCCTGGCGCACGACGTGGTACAGGTCCACCAGGGTGCCAGCCCGCAGCAGCCGGTCCACCTCGTCCTCGCGCGTGCCGTAGCGGCCCATCAGGCGGCGAAGCGCGGTGGGCTCGTACGGGGCGTAGTGGTAGATGTGGATCGTGGGGTCCTTGGCCAGGCGGTCTGCGAACAGGTCCATCAGCCGCTCGAAGGCCGCCCGCTCCGCGATCTCCGTCACCTTCCCGTCGGGATCCCGCGACCAGATCGCATGGAATGTCGGGTTCGTCGTCCCGTCCGGCTCCACCCGGGCCACGCCCGGCTCGAGCACGCCGAACAGGTAGTCGATCCCGTCGTCGGCGGCGTACGGGTCGCCCTCGATGTCGAAGAACAGGTCGCCCGGCCGGGGCTCCGGCAGTGCGAGCAGCCCGCGGTCCGGCTCGAGCGTCCCGTCGCGGAGGCGGGAGGGCTCGACCAGCTCCCAGAGCCGTCCCCCACCCGGCGTGGCGTCGCGGACCTGGATGGCGGCCTGCCGCTGGACCCGTTCCATCCCCACGGCGCTCGCACCCTCGAGCCTGGGCGTCATGGGCAGCGCCGTCCGGGCGAGGGCGCCGCGGGTGCCGACGCCCCGCTCGACGAGCGCCCGCCGCTGGCGCGACGTGATCCCGGCCACGAGCGAGAGGTGGTCGTCCGACCAGCGACGCTTGGAGCAGACCTCGTCCCAGCGGCAGACGTCGCAGTGCTCGACCGGCTCCGGGTAGGTGCCGACCGGCGGGTTGGCGGGCGTGGTCTCGGCCACGTGCGCCTCGAACAGCCGCTTCGCCATCCGGTAGTAGGCCATGAAGTCCGCGACACGGTATGTCGCCGTCTCGCGCGCCTTGCCGCCGAGGACCACGTGCAGGTGCTCGGGCTCCACGCCCTGGATGCGCTGGAGACCCTCAACGTACGAGCAGATCTGGAGGATGGCGCTGGCCTTCACGTGGCGGGCGAGCTTGGTGTCCGCCACCTCATAGCTCCACGGGCCCAGCGCGCTCGGCCGATCCACGCGGAGCAGGAAGTCCGCGTGGCCGCGCCACCGGCCGTCGAAGAACGTGGCCTGGTACACGACGTCGTCGCCTCGGCGCAGGGCCGCCTCCGTCTCGGCCGCCGCGGCGCGCAGCTGATGCGCGCGGTCCGCGATGGACCCGTCGAGCGCGATCTCGGTCACGGTCCGGCCCGCGGCGACCAGCGACGCGAGGTAGGTGGCCTCGTGCTGGTAGCCGCGCTGCTGGATCACCTTGAGCTCCGGGTCGTCCCGGAACGGCCGCTCGACCAGCCCCGCCAGCCGCGCGAGCTCGAGCCCGGTGAGGTGCTCGCAGGCGAGGAACCCCACCAGATCCGTGGCGGCGAAGACGCGGGTGCCGTCGACGAGCTGCATGCGCGTCTATCGTCGGCGATCGAGTGACAGCTCGGGTGTCACTCGCGTGAAAATCGCGCCGCGAGCGCCGGCGGCGCGATCACGACGAGCTCGGTTGTCGGCCGCGTCAGCGCGCTGTAGAGCAGCTCGTCGAGGCGATCGCCCTCGGTGGGCAGCTCGCACAGGACGACCACCGGCCGCTCGAGGCCCTTGAACCGTCGGACGGTCTCGAACCGCACAACGGCGTCATCGGGCGGCTCGTCGGGCACGTCCTCGGGCGCGAGGCCCCGCGAGGATCCGTCGTCGTTGATCGACCCGTTCCAGAGCACCGCGTTGCCGAACCGGCGGCGCGCCCAGACACCGCTCCGCGCTGCGCTCCCGCCCGAGAGCACCGCGACGTCCCAGGAGCGGACGCGCTCGACGCTGAGCAGGCGGTGGAGCTCGCGCCGCACCGCCTCGACCGTCTCGTGGCCGGGCGCGGCCGTGACCACCGTGCAGCGGCTCGCGGCGCCCGATGTGTCGGTGCCGACATCCCGATAGGCGACCACCGCCTCGTCGCCGTGGTAGAAGCGGCTCGCGAGGGCGGCGACCGAGCCGGGATTGCGCAGGTTCTCGTACAGCGTGAGGCGCACCGGCAGCGCGAGCTGGCCCACGACGTCTGGCCCGCGCAGCGCCTGCCCCGGGTCGTGGAAGACCCACAGCGTGCCGTCGTCGGGATCGTGGAGGAGCTGCTCGAGCAGCAGCAGCCACTCGGCGTCGAAGTCCTGGCCCTCGTCGATGACGATCGCGTGGAAGCGCTCGTCGGGAAGCCGCTCGATCGCCCGGCCGAGGGCGCCGGGGAGCGCGGCGAACCAGCCGTCCGGGACGCGCGGGCCGTGTGGAGCGATCACGCCGGCCCGCACGGCCAGGAGCTCGGCGAGCCGGTGGAAGGTTGCGACCGTCAGCCCACCGCCGGCGCGCCCCGCTGCGTCCGCCGGCCCGGCCAGCTCGCGCCCGAGCGCCGTCGCGAGCGGCTGGTTGTAGCAGGCGAGGAGCGTGCGGTAGCCCTCGGCCGCGAGTCGTCGCGCCTTCTCCGCAGCGAGCATCGACTTGCCCGAGCCCGCGGGTCCCACGACCTCCACGCGACGCGCCGACTTCGTCTGGCCGAGGACGAACAGCTGCTGGCGCGTGGCGGCGACGAGGGTGGGGCGGTCATCGAGGATGCGGCCGCGGACGAGGCGGTGCAGCTCCACGGTGGGCGCGAGGTAGTCCGCGACGCGTCGCATCCCGGCCTCGCCCAGGGCGTCGCCGTGCGAGCCGTCGCCCAGGTAGAACGCGAAGGCGGCCTCGACCCACGCCCGCGTCGATGCCGTGCTCTCGAGCGCCTGGGCGTCGAGGACGATCCGCCGGTCGGCGTCGGGGCCGAGCAGCACGTGACCGGGCGGGAGGCTCGCGAGGTCGACGTCCGGGAAGGCGACGGCGTGGCCGGCCCGCGGCTTCGACCCCGTCGGCCAGCCCGGCAGCGCGGTGAGCGCACGGACGAGCTCGTGGCGGTTGTCCTCGGCCTGCTGGAACGGCGACTCGTGGAGCTCGATGGGCCCGAGGAACCAGCGGCCGCGGCCATCGCGTGACGGCCGGCCCGACTTCGTCTCCATCACCAGCAGGCCGCCCTCTGGGTGGGCGATGACGACGTCCGCCTCCCCGTCGAGGGCGGGTCGCCCGGGCGCGGGACTCGCGGTCCACCGGACGTTCTCGTAGACGGCGAAGGGCGGCGGCAGTGCGTCGCGCAATCGGCTGGTGATTCGCCGCTCGGCGTCGGCCCCCCTGGTCATGGCCCGAGTGTGCGCGTTTCGGTGCGTGGGCGCCGAGCGGCACGGCAGGGGTACGCCTGGGGCCGTTGGAGGCCCTCGCGGCGACGGGTGCGGGAAGGCCTCAGGCTGTCGTCGGCCCATCGCGAAGGCGCGCCCCGGATGCGTCGTAGGGGACGACCGGGAGGATGCGCGCGGGCCGCGCCTCGCCGAGGACGTCCACGACGAGCGACGGCCCCGCCTCGGCCGCCGCGCGCTCCACGAAGGCCAGCGCCAGGCTCGCGCCCACGTGATGCCCGTACGCGCCGGACGTGACCGTGCCGACCAGGCGGCCGTCGAGCCACACGCCGTCCTCGCGGGCAGCGTCCGCGTCCGTCGCCGCGACCTCGAGCAGCACGAGGCGGCGCAGTGGCCCGGACGCGCGCTCGCGCCGCGCGGCCTCGCGACCGGTGAACGGACCCTTGTCGAAGGCGACGAACCGGTCGAGCCCGCACATCCCCGGCGTCACGTCCTGCCGGAACTCGGCCGACCAGATCCCGTAGCCCTTCTCGAGCCGCAGCGAGTCGAGGGCGCGGTCGCCGATGAGGCGCAGGCCGCGGCCGTGGCCGCCGTCGAGGAGCGCCTCGAGCAGCGCGAGGTGCCGGTCCCTCGCCACCACGATCTCGTAGCCCAGTTCGCCGGTGAGGGAGATCCGCAGGACCGTCGCCTCCGAGCCTGCGACCCGGAGCCCGCGGACGCCCAGGAACGGCAGGCCAGCGGCCGAGACGTCGCCCTTGGTGAGCGATGCCAGGATCGCCCGCGACGCGGGCCCGCTCAGAGCAAACCCAAGCTGGTCGTCCGTCAGGTTCGTCAGCCGCACCCCGCGCCCCGGCAGTCCCCGCCGAAACCAGCGCAGGTGCCAGTCCTGGAGGGCATACGACCCCGTCAGCCAGAACCGGTCCTCGGCGAGGCGGGCCACGGTCAGGTCGCCCATCAGCCGGCCGGACGGTCCAAGCATCGGCGCGAGGCGGATCCGCCCGACCTCCGGGAGGCGCGCGGCGAGCAGGCCGTCCAGCCATGCGGCTGCCCCCGGGCCGGCGACCTCGTACCGGGCGTACTGCGCCGTCTCGAACGCTCCGGCCGCGGTGCGGACGGCCGCAACCTCCTGCGCCACGAGAGGCTCCGCGTTCGACCGGCCGAAGGCCGCCGCCTCCTCGAAGGACGGATCGGGCGCCATGTACGACACCACCTCGAGGCCCCAGTTGACCGTGTGGCGGGCGCCCATCGCAGCCAGGGTGTCGTAGGCCGGCGTCGTCTTCAGCGGTCGGCCCGCCGGCAGCTGCTCGTTGGGGTAGGCGATGACGAAGCGGCGGGCGTAGAACTGGGCCGTCGTGGCGAGCAGGTACGCATCGTCCGCGGCGAAGGCACCGTACCGCGCCGGGTCCATCCCAAAGGCGTCGAGCCCGGGCTCCCCGTCGAGGATCCAGTTCGCGAGCACCAGGCCCACGCCCGCGCACTGCGAGAACCCGGCGAACACCCCGCAGGCCGCCCAATAGCCGGGCAGCCCGTCGATCGGGCCCACCAAGGGGTTGCCGTCCGGCGTGGCCGTGAACGCGCCGCAGACCCAGCGCTTCACGCCGACATCGCCCAGCACGGGGAACCGCCGAAAGGCGAGCTCGAGCTCCGGGGCGATCCGGTCGATGTCGGGCGGCAGGAGCGTCAGCCCGTCGTAGTCCCATGGCGCGCCGTCGACCGCCCAGTGCACCGGCCGCTCCTCGTACACGCCCAGCAGCACGCCGTTGCCCTCGCGCTGGAGGTACGTGAAGCCCTCGAGGTCGGTGACGGCCGGCATCAGGCCCTGGATCGCCGCCACGGCCGGGATCTCGTCGGTCACCAGATAGTGGTGCGGCAGCGGCACAAGCGGGTGGTCCACCCCGACCATCCGGCCGACCCGGCGCGCCCAGAGGCCGGCGGCGTTCACGACATGCTGGGCGCGGATGGTCCCGCGCTCGGTCTCCACGTCCCAGTCGCCGTCGGCGCTCCGCGCGAGTCCGGTCACCCGCGTCCCCTGGACGATCTCGACGCCGCGCGCTCGCGCCGCCAACGCATAGGCGTGCACCGCGCCGGACGGGTCGAGATTGCCCTCCTCGGGGTCGAACAGCGCGCCCTGGAGACCAGCCGGATCGATGATCGGCACGAGCGAGGCCGCCTCGGCCGGGGTCAGCAGCTCGGCGCCCGCGTGGCCGTGCGCCCGCATCCGGGCGAGTTCGGCGCGCAGCCAGCGCCAGCGCTCGGGCGTGCCGGCCAGCTCGATGCCTCCGGACATCTTGAGGCCCAGGTGCTGGCCGCTCTCCGCCTCGATCCGCGGGTACTGCTCGATCGTGTAGCGCTGGAGCTCGGCGATCCTCGGGTCCGGATTGATCGCGTGGAAGCCGCCTGCCGCATGCCACGACGAGCCCGCGGTGAGGCGGTCGCGCTCCAGCAGCACGATGTCCGCCACGCCGCGCGCGGCGAGGTGGTAGGCGACGCTGGCTCCCACGATCCCGCCCCCGACGATCACGACGCGCGCCTGGTCCCGCATGGCCGGGAGTATGGAGTGGTGGCCACGAGCGGGGCGCTGGTGATCCGCGGGACGCAGAACGACAACTCGGGGAAGGACGCGACGCCGACCACGGGGATGGTCGCCGCGGGCCGCTCGACGCCCCGATTCGTGACCACCGGCCCTCCAACAGTTCAGCCATTCGTGTGATGTTCATCCCGCGCTGAGGTGTCCACCCCAGCCTCCAGAGGCATCCCGATGGCAACTCCCCTCCCGGTCGTGGGCGAACCCCGCCTGGACCTCAGCGCCCCCGACGTCGCCGCCGCGACGGCCGCGGCCGCCCTGCTCGCCGACCGGACTCGGGCGGGCATCCTGCGAATGCTGGCCGACGGCCCGCACTGCGTGTGCGAGATGGCCGCCGCCCTCGGTGAGCGGGACAACAACGTCTCGAATCACCTCGCGCGGCTCCGCGATGCGGGCCTCGTGCGCGCTGCGCGCCACGAGGCGAATGCGCGATTCCTCTACTACGAGCGCGACGAGGCGGCCGTCGCCGCGGCGCGGGCAGCACTGGCGGACGTGCTCAAGTGACTGCGATCGCCGCCCGCCGCGCGCAGCCCCCCCTCCGGTTCACGGTGGCCGCCGGCGCGCTGCTCTGGCTCGTCGCCTGGCTCCTCGCGCTGCCGGCCTCGACCTGGGTCGCCTTCGACCTTCTCAGGCTCGACCAGGCGTCGCAGCTCGGCCAGGCTGTCGCGTTCTTCCTGTTCGACGTGCCCAAGGTGCTGCTGCTCCTCACGGGCATCGTGACCCTGGTCTCGTTCCTGCGCTCCTTCGTCTCGCCCGAGAAGGTCAGGACCGCGTTGGCGGGCCGCAACGCCGTCGTCGGGACGGCCGCGGCAGCGGGCTTCGGGATCGTCACCCCGTTCTGCTCGTGCTCGGCGGTGCCGCTGTTCATCGGCTTCCTCGAGGCAGGGGTGCCACTCGGGGTGACGTTCGCGTTCCTCGTCGCCTCGCCCATGGTGAACGAGGTGGCGATCGTCCTCCTGTGGGGCCTCGTCGGCCCGCAGCTCACCATCGCGTACGTCGTTGCCGGGCTCGTCGTCGCCATCTTCGCGGGGCTGCTCATCGGCCGTCTGGGCCTGGAGCGCTACGTCGAGGACTACGTCTGGAAGATCCGCGCCGGGAGCGTCGAGGTGGACTTCAAGCCCACGCTGGCGGACCGGACCCGCGACGCGTGGCGCTCCACGCTCGACATCGTCGGGCGCGTGTGGCCCTACGTCATCGTCGGCATCGGCGTCGGCGCGCTGATCCACGGCTTCGTCCCGACCGAGCTCGTTGTCCAGGTCGGCGGCCGCGACAACCCGCTCGCGGTCCCGGCGCTGGTCGCGCTGGGCGTGCCGCTCTACTCCAACGCCGCGGGCACGATCCCGATCATCGAGGCCCTCCTGGGCAAGGGCCTGCCGGTGGGCTCGGCGCTCGCGTTCATGATGGCCATCACGGCCCTCTCCCTGCCCGAGATGGTGATCCTGCGCAAGGTCATGAAGCCCCGACTGCTCGCCGTGTTCACGGTGATCGTGGCCAGCGGCATCGTCGTCATCGGCTACCTGTTCAACTGGCTCGCCGCCTGATGGCCGCCCTCGTCGAGGTCCTCGGGCCGGGCTGCCGGCGCTGCTCGGAGATGCTCGAGCTCGTCCGCGAGGTCGCCCGCGCCGAGTGCCCGGACATCGAGGCGCGCTACGTCTCGGACCCGGCCGAGATTGTCGGCCGAGGCTTCTTCATGCGAACGCCGGCGCTCGTGATCGACGGAACCGTCGTCGCGGCGGGCCGCGTTCCATCCCGCCGCGAGGTCGCCGCTTGGCTGGCCCCGCACCACACCCAACGGAGGTTCACCCAGTGAAGACGATCCAGGTCCTCGGCAGCGGCTGCAACAACTGCATCCGGCTCGAGAAGAACGCGCGCGAGGCGGTCGCGGCAATCGGGGTCGAGGCCGAGATCACCAAGGTGACCGACTACGCCGAGATCATGTCCTACGGGATCATGAGCACCCCCGGGCTGGTCATCGACGGCAAGGTCGTGAGCTCCGGCCGCGTGCCCTCGGCCAACGACATCAAGGTCTGGCTCGCCGAGTAGACGCTCGTCGTGCCGATCAGCGCGCGTCCATCGCCGCATGCGGCGTGAGCGGGGAGGCTGTCGCCGAGACGGCCCCGCTCGGAGGCAGCAGCCCGTGAACCACATCAGAGGCCATCCAGGAGCACCTCAACCGCTGGATGCTCGCCTACGTCAGCCTCGCGATCGTCGGGGGGCTGGTCCTGGGCAACGCCGCAGCGGGCTGGACCAAGGCCAACACGGGCGCCATCGGCACCCTCACGACCGTCGCGGTGTTCCTGATCATCTACCCGATGATGGTCAACGTCCGGTTCGAGGCGCTCCTGCGCGCCGGGCGGAACCTGCGCGGGATCGGCATCGCGCTCGCCCTCAACTTCCTCTGGGCGCCGGTGTTCGGCTGGCTGCTGGCGACGGTCTTCCTGTCCGACCCGCTCCTCGCGCTCGGCTTCCTGCTGGTCATGGTCGTGCCCTGCTCGAGCATGGCGATCGGGTACACGGGGCTCGCGAAGGGTGACCTCGAGCTCGCCACTGTGGTCGTGGCGCTGAGCTTCGTGCTCGCGATCGTCGCGGTGCCACTGTGGATGACCGTGTTCGCGAGCGGCTACGGGATCGCGGTCCCGATGGGCGACCTCGTCAGCTCGATCCTCACGGTCCTGGTCGCGCCGATGATCCTCGGCTACCTCACCCGGCGGGGGCTCATGCGCTGGCTGGGCAATGCCGCGGTTCGCCGCCGTCGCCCCGCTCTTCCCGGCCCTCTCGCTGCTCGGGATGTACTCCATCGTGTTCCTGATCTTCTTCGGCAAGGCCGGCCTGATCCTGGGACAGTGGCAGACGGTGGCGATCCTGCTCGTCCCGAACGCGATCTTCATGGGCCTGACGCTGCTGCTCGTGACCTGGCTCGACCGCCGCCTGGGGATGGGCTTCGAGGAGCACATGGCCGTCGCCTTCACGAGCACCGGCAAGAACAACGGCACCGCCATCGCGATCGCGACGACCGCGTTCTCGCCCATGGTCGCGATCCCCGCGGCCACCATGCCGATCTTCCAGATCCTGCTGATGGTCCTCTACCTGCGCGCGGCCCCGCGGCTGCGAGCCTGGTTCCGGCACTCGAGTGCGACGGCCCAAGCTGTCCCCACTGCGCGGCTCGCGTGAGCGCCGCCATGGACACCACTACGCCCGCCGCCTCCACGACGATCACGACGCCTCCGACGCACGCCGAGGTGATCGCGAACAGCAGGCCGTCGCGCCGGCTGGTCGTCGCCCTGGCCCTCGCGCTGTCGGTGTTCGTGCTGGAGGTCGTTGGCGGCCTGGTCACCGGCAGCCTCGCCCTCCTGGGCGACGCGACTCACGTCCTCGTCGACGTCGCGGCCGTGCTCATCGGACTCGGCGCCGCCCGCCTGGCCACCCGCACGCCCGACGCCGGCCACACGTACGGCTTCCACCGGTTCGAGGCGATCGGCGCGCTCGCGAACGCCGTGCTGCTGATCACCGCGTCGTCGATCGTCCTCGTGGAGAGCCTCGGGCGCCTCCTCTCCCCGTCCCGGGTCGACGCGCCGGTCGTGCTCGCCGTGGCCCTGGTGGGATTCGTCGTGAACACCGTCTCGGCGGTGGTCGTCCACGGCATCGAGCGCCGGACCGAGGCGACGAAGGTGCTCGTGCTGCACCTCGCGGGCGACGCCGTGGGCTCCCTGGCGGTCATCGCATCGGCGCTGGTCATCATTGCCGGCGGCCCCGCTGCGGCCGACCCGTTGGCGAGCCTCGTGATCGCGGTCCTGCTCGGCCTGGCCGGGCTCCGGCTGCTCGGGCGGATCGTCCACCTCCTGTCCGAGGGCGTCCCCGCGGGCCTCTCGCTCGACACCGCCAGCGCCGCGCTCCACGCGATCCCGGGCGTGAGCGCCGTTCACGACCTGCACGTCTGGGCCCTCGCCGAGGACGTCCCGATCGTGACCGCCCACCTCGAGACGTCGTTCGGCGCCGACACCCGCCGTGTCCGTCTGACGGCCACCGAGTCGCTGCGCCGGATCGGCGTCGGCCACGCGACGCTCCAGCTCGAGTCGGAACCCTGTGGCCAGGGGCGTCCCGTCCTGCTTGGCGGCGGTGTGCCGCCCGTCGGCCGGGATGTCGCAGGCGCCGTCAAGCCGTGAGGAACTCCAGATGAGCACGACCATCGATCCGCTGCGCGCGGACGCGGATCAAGATGCACGGCCGGCGACGCCCGGCGCCATCGCAAGGCGCCTCGACACCCGGGGCCTGGCGTGCCCGATGCCGATCGTGAAGACGACCCAGGCGATCTCGACCCTGGCATCCGGCCAGCTGCTCGAGGTGATCGCCTACCACGCCAAGTCCGTCTCGGACTTCCGCGCCTGGGCGAAGTCGACCGGGAACGCCCTTGTCGACTCGAGCGTCGACGGCGACGCCTACCGGTTCGTCTTCCGCAGGAAGTAGCTGCACCGACGGTGCACTAACAGGAGATCACATGAACGACACGAACCACGCCGCGGCGCTCCCCCGCTTCCACGTGGAAGTGAGGCGGACCAGCGCCGACATGGCGCGGGCCGAGGCGCACGGCCAGACGCTCGACCTGGCCATCAGGGGCGGTGACCCGACGCTCGGCTTCACGGCCCCCGAGACGCTGCTCGCCGCCTTCGGCGCCTGCATCCTGTCCGGCATCACGCGCGACGCGGCGGAGCGGGGCCTGCGGGTCGACCACGCCGAGGTCATCTTCGACGGCGCCAAGCACGTCGACCCGCTCGGGATCGACCCGCTCGCCTATCGCGTGGTCATCCATAGCCCGGAGCCGGAGGAAGCGCTGCGGGGCCTGTACCTCCGGGCGACGACCGACGGCGCCGCGACCAACGCGCTGCTCCACGGCCTGGACCCGACCGGCGAGCTCGTCATCGAGGCCGGCGCGGACGCGCCGACGGGGTCAGCCCGATGAAGATCGCCGCGGTCTCCGACGACGGCGCCACCATCAGCGAGCACTTCGGCCGCGCGGCGCTCTACGTGGTCGTGACGGTCGAGGACGGCCGGATTGTCGGCCGCGAGACGCGCGAAAAGCTCGGCCACGCGCAGTTCTCGCGCGAGGGGGGCGACGGCGTCCGCGACCCCGATCCCCGCGGGCACGGGTTCGACCCGGCGGCCCGGGACCGCCACGCGCGGATGGCGGTGGCCATCGGCGATTGCGAGGTGCTCCTCGCCCGCGGCATGGGCGCCGGGGCGCACGAGGGGCTGCGGTCGGCCGGCATCCGCCCGCTCGTCACCGACGTCGCCGACATCAACGCAGCCGTCGAGGCGTACCTCGCCGGCGACCTGCACGACCACGTGGAGAAGCTGCACTGACGGCCCCGATGCGGCCGACCAGGCAAGAAGGCGAACCATGAACGACAGCGACATCCTCACAGGCACGCTTGCCTTCCACGGCCACAAGTGCTGGGCCAGCACGGCGGGCGTCCGCCTGGGCCTCGCGGCCATGGCAGAGCTCGGCGTGGAGCGCGCCGGCTCCAAGCAGCTCCACGCGGTCATCGAGACCGGCGACTACCACGGCGGCATGTGCTTCGGCGACGGCATCCAGTTCACGACCGGCTGCACGTTCGGCAAGGGCAACATCGAGAAGAGCGGCGAGGGCAAGTTCGCCGTCACGCTCACCGACAAGGCCGCGGGGCGCGCGGTGCGCATCGCCTACAAGCCCACGCTCCAGCCCCGCATCAAGGCCAGCGCGTTCATGCAGAAGCGCGCCGCCGGCGTCCCCCCGACGGAGATCCCCGAGGCCGAGCAGATGGAGGTCGTCAACCTCGTCTGGGACGCGGCCGCTGGCGAGATCATGACCGTGGGACCGGTCGAGGCAACGGCCTGGAGCGAGCCCGAGGAGGTCGTCCGCTTCCTCGTGTGCCCGTCGTGCGGCGAGCTCGTGGCCGAGCCGTACGCGCGGGTGGCCGAGGGCAGGGCCGTGTGCGCCGCGTGCTCCGGCTACCCGCGCTGATCGCGGCCTGACGGCGCCCTGGCCATGCTCCTCTACCTCGTCGGCGGGGCCGCGGTCTTCGTCGGCTCCGGCGTCATGGCGATGGCCGGCCTGGGCGCCGCCTTCCTGTTCGTCCCGCTGTTCTTCTACATGGGCGTGCCCCTGGGCCAGGCGACGTCCACGGCCCTCCTGCTCAACGCGGTGAGCCTGTCGGCGGCCACGATCGCCTACGCACGGGGCCGCCTCATCGACTGGCGCGCCGGCGTCCCCGTGCTCATCGCGGCGGTCATCCTGGCGCCCCTCGGCGCGAGCCTCACGGCCCAGGTCGACCAGCACGTGCTGCTGGGGCTGTTCGTGGGGTTCCTCGTGTTCGCCGGGGCCATGATGCTCCTCTACCGGCCGCATGCCGGGCGGCGTGACCTCGCGCCGGCGGCCGAGGCGGGCGCCGGCGCGGCGGTCGGTGGTGTGGCCGGCTTCCTGGGCGGCCTGCTCGGTGTCGGCGGCGGCAACATCATCCTCCCCGGGCTGACCTGGCTCGGGCTCGACGCCAAGGTCGCCGCCGGGACGACGGCGCTGGCGGTCGTCTTCTCGTCGCTCTCGGGGTTCCTCGGACACGCCGCGCTCGGCGGCCTGGACCCCGTCTTCGTGCTCGTCATGGCGGTGCTCGCGGGGGCGGGCTCGCTCGTCGGCTCGCACGTGATGCAGACGCGCCTGTCGAGCGCTCAGCTCAAGCGGTTCATCGGGGTCCTGCTGTGGGTCATCGCCGCGAAGATGGCCCTCGATCTGCTCACCTGAAGGAGATGTCGCTGCGATGACCACAACCAGCACCGGCGACCCGTCTGCCGGCACCGCGCAGCTCGCCCGCCTCCGTGGCTTCCACCCTGGCTGGTACGGCGCGGTCATGGGCACCGCGATCGTCGGCATCGTCGCCTACCAGAACCCAGGACAGGTCGCAGGCCTCAAGGACGCCGCGCAGGCGATCGGGGTGGCCATGGTCGCCATCTCTGCCCTGCTCGCCGTCGGGCTCGGGATCCCCTACGTCGTCCGCTGGATCCGGCATCCCGATGCAGCGCGCGCGGATCTCGCGAACCCGCTGATGGGCGCCCTGTACGGCACGTTCCCGGGCGGCATCCTGGTGCTGGCCGTGGGCATCGCCACCGTGGGTCCGTCGGTCCTGTCCGGGTCGGCGACGGCGACCATCGTCGCGGTCCTGGCCGTGGTCGGGATCGTGCTGGCGTTCGGGGTGAGCGTCGCGTTCGCCGCGCTGCTGTTCGTCAATCACGGCGTGGATCAACAGGCGGCCAACGGTGCCTGGTTCATCCCCCCCGTCGTCAACATCGTGGTCCCCATGGCGCTGGTGCCGCTCGCCCCGCATGTGGCGGCTGGCGACCTGTCGACGCTCGTGCTGGCCGGCTACGCGTTCTGGGGCATGGGGTTCCTGCTCTTCGTCCTCGTTGCCTCGCTCCTCTACGACCGGCTCGTCTTCCACCCCCTGCCCGCCGCGCCTCTTGCGCCATCGCTGTGGATCGGGCTCGGGCCCATCGGCGTCGGCAGCCTGGCCCTCCTGCGGCTGGGGCAGGCAGGGGCGCCGCTGTGGGGCGCCTCGGCGCCGGTGGTCGGCGTGATCTCGTCGGTGGCGGCTGCGACGATCTGGGGGTTCGGCCTCTGGTGGTTCGCCGCGGCGGCGGTCCTGCTGGCTGCCTACCTGCGGCGCGGCAGGCTCCCCTACGGCCTGGGCTGGTGGGCGTTCACGTTCCCTCTGGGCGCATACGTCGCAAGCACTCTGGCGCTCGGACGAGCGTGGCAGGCCGGATGGCTCGAGGCGCTCGCCGCCGGGCTCTTCCTCCTGCTCATCGTCTTCTGGGCCGTGGTGACCGTGGGGACGCTGAGGGCCACACGGTCGGGCTCCATCTGGCGGCGCTGAGCCGCACGCTGCAGCGCGGCCGAGCTTCGCGCATCCTTACGTGACGCAGTCGCAGGAGGAGAGCCCATGTACGCGCGGATCCTTGCTGCCGTCGACGGCAGCGAACCCTCGATGCGGGCATACCGGGAGGCGTTGCATTTGGCCGCCGACCAGCACGCGGTGCTCCGGTGCGCCCATGTGATCGACCTCGGCCTGGCGCTGGTGTCGTGGGCAGACGGCGCGCTCATCGGCTACCAGGCTCTGGAAACGGCGGTCCGCGAGTCGGGCACCCGCATTCTCGAGGCTGCCGTGGCGGAGGCGCGCACCGCCGGGATCGTGGTCGAGTCGATCCTGCTCGAGACGGAGGTGGGCAATCCGGCGGCCGAGATCCTGGCCGAGGCGAAACGATGGGGCGCCGATCTCATCGTGATCGGCACGCACGGTCGGCACGGCATGGCGCATCTCATCCTCGGCAGCGTGGCCGAGGGCGTGATCCGGCATGCGTCGGTGCCGGTGCTGCTGCTGCGCGCCTCAGGCGAGGTGTCGCCGGCTCGCTGACGTGTCGGCTCGGCCCTCGGCCGACCATGTCGTGGACGGCCCGAGCTGGCAGAAGAGCAGGCGGCGCCAGGCGAGATGGACCGTCGGGCCGGCCGGCCCGCTCGGCTACAGTTCCCGCATGCCCGACCACTCCGAGCCCGCGGCCCAGGGCGCCGGGCGCACGCGCGCCCGTGGCACGCGCCGCGTCGCCGGCGGCATCCCACGCCAGCCGTGGCGCCGGATCGTCAACCCGTTCGTGCCGCTCCAGATCCTCTCCGCCGACCAGGTCGAGGCGATCCACCGGGCGTCGCTGACGATCCTGCGCGACGTTGGCGTGGAGGTGCTGGGCGCGAGAGCGCTGGACGTCTTCGAGCGCGGTGGCGCCAGCGTCACCCGCGCGGCAGGGGCCAGGGGAGCAGCGGGCCGCGTCCGCCTCGATCCAGACCAGCTCGACGCCCTGGTCGCCCTCGCCCCGTCGCGCTTCGAGCTGTTCGCCCGCAACCCCGAGCGCACCCTCGTCTTCGGCGATCGCCACCTCGTCTTCGGCGCCGTCGGCGGGCCGGCGTTCGTCAGCGACCTCGACCGTGGCCGGCGTCCCGGAAACGCCGCCGACTTCGACGCCTACGTGCGCGTCATCGGCAGCCTCGACGTGATCCACCAGGAGGGCGGCGGCCCGCTCGAGCCCATCGACCTCCCCGTTGAGACCCGTCACCTCGAGATGTACCGCACGCTCGCGACGCTGCTCGACAAGTCGTGGCAGTGCCTCGCCTTCGGGCGCGAGGTGGTCGACGACGCCGTCGAGGTGGCCTGCCTGACGCGCGGTATCGACCGCGATGCACTGGTGCTGGCGCCCAGCCTCATGACCGTTGTGAACACCAACTCGCCGCTCCGCCTCGACGGGCCGATGTCGGAGGGGCTGATCGAGATGGCGAGCCTCGGCCAGCCCGTGGTCGCCACGCCGTTCACGCTGGCCGGGGCGATGACCCCGGCGACGCTCGCTGGCGCGCTGGCGCAGCAGAACGCCGAGGCCCTGTTCATGGTGGCCCTCGCCCAGCTCGTCCGGCCGGGGACGCCGATGGTCTACGGCGGCTTCACCTCGAACGTGGACATGCGCACCGGATCGCCCGCCTTCGGCACGCCCGAGTACGTCAAGGCGGCGATCGCCACCGGGCAGCTCGCGCGCCGGGCCGGGCTGCCGCACCGCTCGTCCAACGTGACGGCATCCTCCGTGGTGGACGCGCAGGCGGCGTACGAGAGTGAGATGTCCATCTGGGGCTCGGTCATGGGCGGCGCGAGCCTGCTGTACCAGGGTGCCGGATGGCTGGAGGGGGGCCTCACCGCGTCGTTCGAGAAGCTCATCCTTGATGCCGAGCTGCTGCAGCAGATGGCCGAGGTGCTCACGCCGTTCCCCGTGGACGACGACGCTCTGGGCCTTGATGCCATCGCCGAGGTCGGGCCCGGCGGCCACTTCTTCGGCTCCGCGCACACGCTCGCCCGCTTCGAGACCGCCTTCTACCAGCCGATGCTGTCCGACTGGCGCAACTTCGAGACGTGGCAGGAGGACGGCGCACGGACCGCGACCGAGCGCGCCAACCGGATCTGGAAGCAGCTGCTGTCCGAGTACCAGCCGCCGCCGCTCGACGCGGGCGCCTCGGAGGCGCTCGACGCGTTCGTGGCGCGCCGGAAGCGAGAGATCGCCGCCGGAAGATGACGAGCCCCGCCGGCCCAAGCCGACGAGCCGGCCGCCGCCAGGGGAGCGCGGCGTTCAGGGCGGCGGGCTTGTCAGGCCTCCGGGTCGGGGTCCTGGTCGTCGAGCCCGAGCAGCGCCTCGACATCCCCGCCGTACTGCGTGATCTCGTACAGGCGCGGACGGAGGCTGATCGCGTGGCGGAGCGCCTCGGAGACCTGCCCGTCCCAGCGGTCGACGTCGGCCACGATCAGCTTGACCGGCAGGATGTGGCCGAGATCCTCGGGGTGCCTGTCGCCCGGCATCTCGAAGTAGTAGGCGCCCGCCACGCGGCACACGGAGATCCGGCCCGGTCGCGGCAGATTCTGGGTCACCACCAGGTCGCCAACGCGCATCCCGGCCGACTCGGTCGCGAGCATCCGGTGCGCCCGCCAGGCCTGGAGCTCGGCTGCGGAGAGCTCTGCCTTGGCCCGTCGCCGCTCGGCGATCCGGCGGAGGTCCTGCTCCTCCATCCAGCCCCAGCCCTGGCGCAGGCGCCCCGCCTTGACCTCGGCCCAGACGAAGTCCGGGTTGTGCTGGCTGGTTCGCATGGCCCAGTAGCGCCGGCCCGGCTGCCCGGGCTGGCCCTGCGGCGTCGCGTCGCCCGCCTTCGAGGGCCGCTTCGCGGGTGGCCGCTTGACGCCGAGGCGAACGAAGACCTCGTCGATGTCGTGGATGACCTCTCGGGATTCGGCGTCCTCGCGTCCGGCAAGGAGCGCTTCCACGGCTGCTTCGTGGCTGTCGTCACGCTGTGCCAAGCGCTCGAGGGCGCGAACAGCGAAGCGCGAGTACTCCGGGTGGCCGATCCAGTCGGCCATGGGGGCGACCGCAGCCGGCCCTGCCGCAACCACCAGGTCGCGCAGGTCCATTCGGTTGAGCTTGTCCGCGGCGCGGACCTTGGCGAGCGTGCGGTCTAGGTTGTCCAAGGAGGCGAACCTCGCGAATCGATCGGCGCGGGACGTGGGCGGCGGTCACCAATAGGATCGCCCCGTTCGGCCCCGAGCGCTTGGCGATCCCGCGCGGCGCGCGTGACCGATACTCCATCGCATGATCGAGCCGACGCATGCCTGGATCGCGGACCGTCTGCTCGAGCTCGGGATCGGTGCCGTGGGGGCCGTTGAGCACGTCCGCGCCCGCCCCTGGTCGCTCGTCCTCGCGGTCCCGACCGACCGGGGCCGCCTGTTCTTCAAGGCCAACGAGCCCGCGCATCGCGCGGAGGCCGCGCTCGCCGCGTTCCTCGGTGCCCGCCGACCGGACCTCGTCCCGCCGCCCCTCGCGGTCGACGCCGCCACTGGCTGGATGCTCATGGCCGACGCGGGGACACCGCTGCGCGAGCTGGTGGAGCGCGAGCGCGACGCATCCCGGTGGCTGGACGTGCTGCCGCTCTACGCGGCGCTGCAAGTGGGGCTCGCGCGCGAGGCCGAAGCGCTGATCGCGATCGGGACGCCCGACCTGCGCCTGGCGGTGCTGCCCGCCCACGTCGAGGCGATGCTCGCCGACCTCGAGCGGATCGATGGCGATGCGCACCGAGACGAGCTGCGCCGCCTGCGGGACCAGCTGCCGCGGGTGGCGGCTCAGGCCACCGAGCTCGCCCGCTTCGGGATCCCCGAGACGATCCAGCACGACGACCTCAACGATTCGGCGGTCTACGTCGACGACGGGCGCTACCGGATCATCGACTGGGGCGACGCCTGCGTCTCGCACCCGTTCTTCTCGCTGTCGGTGGCGTTGGAGGGCGTGATCGCGTGGGGTCCGGACGACGTGGAGGGCTCGGTGGACGTGGGCCCGTTCCGGGACGCGTACCTGGCGGGCTTCGCGCATCTCGCCCCGCGCGATGACCTGCTCGCCGCCTGCGCGATCGCGCTCCGCCTCGGATGGGTCTGCCGCGCGGTCAACGGCCACGAGCACGGCGATGACGTGGCGCAGACCTGGACGCGTCTGCGGATGGCGTTCGAGGGCCATCCCTGAGGGGCAGCCCGGCGCCGCGGGTCTCTCGCCCCCCGTCGGCCGTGGTGCACCCGCCGGGCGAGGATCCGGGCGAACGGGCCGCGGTTCAGGCGGCGTCGCCCCCCGCCGGCCGGTCGCGGTCGAGGTGGAAGACCAGCTCCTCGCCGTCGATCTCGTCCATCTGGGCGCCCACCCGCTCGAAGCCGAAGGAGCGCACGACGGCCAGCGAGGCGACATTGTCGGGCGCCACGGACGCGCGGAAGCGGTGGACGTGCTGCGTCTCGGCCCAGTCCAGCAGCGCACGGACGCACTCCGTGACGATGCCCTGGCGCCGGAACGCCGGCTCCACGCGGTAGCCGATCTCGACCCGCCCCGTCTCGTCGGGCGGCGCGTGGAACCCGATCGTGCCGATGACCTCGCGCCGCCCGTCGGGGTGCGTCAAGACCATCGACCGGCCCAGCCAGGGCCGGCTTGCAGGGTCGCCGGTGAGCATCGGGATCCGGTACGAGAGGAAGTTCGCGAGGTCCACGGCCATGTCGCCCGGCAAGCTGGCGCCCAGTTCGGCCGAGGCCGCATCGAGGTCGCCGGCGGCGAGTGCCCGCATGAACGGGAGCGACATCGAGACGAGCTCGAGTCGCTCGGTGCGAATGGCGGGGACGTCGAGGTCGGCCTCGACGGGGTCGTCCGGCATCAGCCGAGGATAGCGGTGCGCGGGCAAATGCCTCACGCGGGCGCCGCGAGCGCCTTCCGGTACCGGAGCTCGGGGATCCGCTGGCCCGCAATGTCGAAGGTCTTCATGGCCCCGTCCGGGCGCCAGCCGCCGATCTCGTAGAAGCGTCGCGCCCTGGCGTTCGCCTCGAGCACCCAGAGGAGCGCCGCGGTGAAGCCCTCCTCCACAAGCCATCGCTCGCCCCGGGTCATGAGCTCCCGGCCCACGCCGGTGCCCCAGTCGTCGGGATGGACGTACAGCGAGCGCACCTCGCCCAGACCGGGCGTGTCCTCGTCGCGGCTCCGGCTCACGGTCACGCCGCCCAGCACGCGATCACCATCGATCGCGATCCAGGTCCTCGGGTCGTCGGGCCCGTTGCGGTCCAGCGTGTAGCGCGCGGCGCGGGCGGCCACGTCCATCGCGTCGAGGAAGTCATCGGGGACGATCCCGCGGTACGCCACCTGCCACGCGCGGACGTGCATCACGGCGATCGCCATGGCGTCGTCGGGCGTCGCGCGCCGGATCCGCCACGCCGTCGTCTTGGTCATCGGCTCGATTGTGGCAGGGCCGGCGTCGGCCAGCGAGGTGCGCGCGCCGGGTCTACCGCGGGCCGCGATCCGTGGTGCGCCCAGCGCGCCGGAGCCCGTTGTTGCCGCTCAGAAGAGCCCGCCGCCGGGCGGCAGGACGACGTGGTGGCCCAGCTGGACGTCGGTTCCGGCGGGACGGTCGCAGCGCGCCTCGAGATCCCAGGCGAGCCGGTCGAGTTTCGCGGCCAGGCGGCGGTCACTGCGGGTGAGGATCCAGACCGCCAACCGCTCGGCGAACCCTCGATGCTGCGCCTTGGGGAGGAGTGCTGCCCGTGTGGACGTTGCGGACATGTCGACCATTGCCGATCCTCCGACGCTCCCCCTGGAGCGTCAGTTCTCGAGGTGAAGACTCTTGATATCGAACGACCTGAATGCTAGTCCGGAGGCACCTTCATGTCAAGAGGTTTGATGTAAAGACTCTTGACGTGGTGCGTTATCGGACAGATACTCCCGTCATGGACGCAGAGCACGGTGAACCGGATGGGATCGACACCGGGCTGGCGGCGTGGGCGCGCGAGATCCCCGACCTGGACCCCCTGACCGAGGGGATCGTCGAGCGGATCCAGCACCTCGCCAAGGCGCTCGACATCTCGCTCGAGGAGACGCTCGTCGAGAGCGGACTCGACCGCCGCTCGTACCACCTGCTGGGCAAGCTGCGGCAGTACGGCCGGCCGTATCGGCGAAGCCCGGGTCAGCTCGCTGTCGAACTGCACCTGACCAGCGGGGCGATGACCAACCGACTCGACCGGATGGAGCGCGCGGGCCTCATTCGGCGCTTGCCGGACCCTGACGACCGCCGCGGCATCCTGATCGAGCCAACCGAGCTCGGCCATGCGATGTGGGACCGCACCACCGGCACGCAGGCCCGGCGCGAGGCGATCTTCGCGTCCGTCCTCGACGCCGCCGAGCGCGAGGAGCTCCACCACCTCCTGCGACGCCTCATGCGCGCCTTCCCGGGCCGACTCAAGGGACACGCCGGTCACGAGGAGCCGCACCTCGAGGCGCACGAGGGGCCCGGGACGCCCTAGGACCGCTTCAGAGCGCCGCTCGGTCGGCCCCCAGCCCGCAACCGCCGGCCGGCGATCGCCTCCCGATGACCCCATCCCGCACCGCTCCTTCGCCGGCTCCCCCGCGCGCGTTCTGCTTCCGACGGCCGCGGCGAGACCAGCCTCGTCCGCGACTCGGGAGCGGCCGTATGAGGCGTGATCACCTGTCGGCTCCTGTCGGATCGACCGCCGGCGGCATCAGTCCGCAGTCGGGCGTCGTGCAGAGGTCGAGCCCCAGCTCGGCCAGCCCCTCGGCCAGTGGCGTGAACCCGAGCAGCCCGCCGAAGCTGCGGCTCGCGACCCCCGCCGGGATTCCGCGCACGAGCACCGCGCCGCCAGAGTCCCCGGCCTCCGCCTGGATGCGCGCGGCGATCATGCACGGGAAGTAGCTGCCGTCCTCCGGGTGGAGGTACTCGCCCTTCTCGAGCACCTCGCCGCTCCGGTAGATGTTGCGGCCGTCGATCTCGACCGGGTCGCCGATCCCGACGTCGGCGCAGGCGAGCGGCCGCGTGCCCGGCGGGATGACCAGGGAGCCGGCCGTGCCCAGGTTCACGACATTCAGGTGCCCCCATGGAATGCGGTCCGCCGCGACCACCATGTAGTTGAGGTCGGACGCCGCGCACGTGTGCCCGGGATACGGGCACGAGGCGTCCCGGGCGGCCGGGCCGAAGACGCCGCGCACGGTGGCGCCGTCCGGGTCGTAGGCCACGGTGCCCTCGCTGGTGCAGTGACCGGAGGAGGTGAGCACGATGGTGTCCCCGAGGCGAGCGTAGAACCCGCCTGAGCAGTACCCCCAGAGGTGCTGGCCGGCGAGGACCGGCGGGTCGTACACGTCGGTGGTGCGCGGCGGCTGCTTCGCGGCGTTCATGATCGAGAAGGTGCCGATCCCGAGCAGCAGACCCGCCAAGACGACGACGAGGAGGCGGAGAGCGCGGACGCGCGCACTCGCAGGGGTCCTCGCCGCTCGCATCACTGCGGTCCTCGCTCAGGGGCGGGCCGCAGACGCGAACCCGGTGGCCCGATCATCTGTGGCGCTCCCCGATGGGGCAACCCTTACCTTCGGCCTGTGCCGGAGTTCGGACACAGGCCCTCAGTCAACCGTGCCCGCTCCAGCCTTCCCCGCCGCGGCCCGCAGGCACGCCAGCACTCGCGGGTCGATCCAGCCTGCCGCTGCCGTCCGCTCCTCGAGGTTCTCCACGCTCATCCAGGCCAGCAGGCGCTCCTGCCAGGCGGCATCCCAGCCCTCTGGGAGGGCGCGCGGCTCGCCAACGCTCGGGCGCTCCTCGTCGGCGGCGCTCGCTGCGGCCTCCTCGGGCCACATCGGTGCGTACACCGGGGCGCCCACCGTCGTCGGATCCCAGCCGAGCCGCCGGAGGTGGTCGCGCAGCTCGGCGGCGAGGTTTGCGTCGAGGGCGACCAGCTCCCCGGCAGAAGGCCGCTCGAGATAGAGGTGCGTGAGGTCGAGCAGCCGGCCCAGCTCGCCGATCGGGTCGGCATGATCGTCGACGCGCAAATCGATCCAGCGGTCGTTGCCGCCGCCGTACCCGCCGCGGTCGCGCACGATGAGGAGGGCCGCCGACTGGCGCCCGCGACGGTCGCCGCCCTGCGCGTCCGCCGCCGCGAGGCACGCCACCAGGAGCTCGGGGAAGGGGAGGCCCCCGGCCTCGAAGGTGTCCGCCAGGGCGTCGACCACGCCGGCGCCCGCGAGGATGTTGCCCTGCGCCGCGTAGTTCACGCCCGTTCGGCCGCCGGCCCACGCGAAGCACGAGCGACCGGTGTACGTCGCGGAGGCCCCGCTCGCATCCACGATGCCCAGCTGGCGCTGCCCTCGGAGCGGGTCGGCTTCGGTGAGCCGCGCGACGGCGGAGGCGGCGTCGGCGCCGCCACCGAGGAGCGCGAGCCCGTCCGGGCCGTAGGCGACGTTGGCGAACGACTGGGTGGCGATGGCGCCGACGCCGGCGCGCGCCCAGGGCACGACGGAGCCCACCGCGAGGAACCGCGACTGGACGGCGACGCCCAGGTCGCCGGTCGCGGGGTCACGGGCGACGATCGAGTAGGTCACGGCAGCTCCTCCTGCGGGTTGCTCCGGGTCGCTGGCCGCCCACGCGGCTGTCCGTTGCCAATGATCGAGCAGGGAGGGCGTGCATGCATCGGCGGCGCGGCCCCGAGCGTGCCTCTGTGCTGCAGGTCGTCGTCGGGAGCAGCACCCGAGGCGGAGCGCCACGATGAGGACCTGGCCAGACGACGGGGAGGACCGCCAACGGGGGGGTGGACTGCGTCGCGCTCGGTCTGGACTGCGGGTCCAGACTCTTGACGCGGCACGGCTGAAGCTGGACCAGCGGTCCAAAGCTGCACCGTCACGGGCCCGCTGACGGCCGAATCCGGTCGCTTGCTGGACCAGCGGTCCAGTACCTGACGGAGGGCGCTCTGACATCTGGACCCGCAGTCCAGAGGGTCGTTGGTCGAGGGGCGGACACGTCGCCAGCAGGTCCGCGAGGACCCGTCGCCCACGTGAAATCCGTCGGCAAGCCCGCCCCGCTGATGGCGTGCACACGCAGCAGCGCCAGGCGACCTCAGCAACCCGCTGAATCCGCCGCCTCTAGGGGCGGATTCGCCTGTCGGGAGCGGTCAGCGAGCGGCTCCGGGGTCAGCCTCCGCGGCTTCGACCTCCACCCGCGTCATCGTCAGGCTCGGCATGCCCACCCAGTTCATCGCCGCGCCGGCCGCGAAGAGCGCCGCCCCCACGAGCATCGCGAGGTGGAACGCCGTCGTGGACGCCTCGCGGGCCGCGGAGGCCACCGTCGCGCCGAGTCCCGGATCCGGCGAGGAGAGCGGCTGGACGGCCGCGCGGAACGAGGCCGAGCTCACGTCCAGACCCGGCACCAGCGAGGCGAGCGCTGGGTAGAACGTGGCGCTGAGCGCGATGAACAACAGCGCCCCCACCAGTGGCGCGCCGGCACGCGACACGGCGTTGTTGATCGCCGAGGCGAGACCGGCGCGACGCGCGGGCACCGACGCCATCAGCGCTGTCGAGAGCGGCGCAACCATGATCGTCAGCCCGACGCCCGCGATCAGCTGGCCAGGCAGGATGTCCACGAGGTAGCCGATCGACGGCACGAACGTGGCGATGCGGGCGGGATCGGCCTGCCACGGCGTGCTCGTGCTCGGCACGCGGGCCAGGTAGAGGAGGCCGGCCCCGATCAGGAGCGGCCCGAGGGCGAGGAAGGCTCGCGGCCCGCGCTGCGCCGCCATGCGACCGGCGCGCCTGGAGAAGAGCATGAGCAACAGCCCGCCGGGCAGCGAGCCGAGCGACGCGGACACGGGAGAGTAGCCGAGGACCCCCTGGAGGAACAGCTGCTGGAACGAGATGTTCATGTACAGCGCGCCGTAGATCACGAACGTCGAGAGGTTGATCGTGCTGAACGCGCGCGAGCGGAAGATCTCCAGCGGGACGAGCGGGTGGCGGCGGCGCGCCATGAGGATCGGGAACGCAGCCACCGCCGCCGCGCCGACGGCAATCGCCGCGTACGCGAGCGGGTCGCTCCAGCGCTCCTGCTGCCCGCGCGTGGCGCCGAACGCGAGGCCGCCCACGCCGACCGCGATGACCGCGGCGCCCAGCCAGTCGAAGTGTCCGCTCGCGTGCTCGTCGCGCGACTCGGGGACGAACCGGAGCGCGTAGGCGCCGATGACGATCAGCGGGACGTTGACGAGGAAGGCCGCCCGCCAGGATACGGTCTGCACGAGGATCCCCCCGAGGAACGGGCCGGCGATGGTGACCGCGGACGTCGCCGCCGCCCAGGTGCCGATCGCCCGTCCGCGCTCCTCGCCCTCCCAGGAGGACGTGATGATCGCGAGGGCGCCGGGGACCAGCAGCGCGCCGGTCGCGCCCTGGAGCAGGCGCGCGAGGACGAGCGCCTCGAGGCTCGGCGCAAGGCCGCAGAGGACCGACGTGATGCCGAACCCGGCCAGGCCGACCGCGAACACCCGCCGTCGCCCGTACGTGTCCCCGAGGGCCCCCGCGAGGACGAGCAGGGCGGCGAGCACCGTGAGGTACCCGCTGGTGACGTAGGTCAGCCCCTCGAGCCGGCCGAGCACCGTGGCGGGGAGCTCGCGGCCGATGGTCTCGAGCGCGACGTTGACCACCGTGCCGTCGAGGAACACCACGGCAGAGCCGATGACGACGGCCCCCAGCGTCCAGCGCGGGTGCGGCGGCGCGGCGGCGGCAGGGAAATGCGCATCGACGGGAGGTCGCTCGTCCATGCAGCCGCTCGCCGCGTCAGGCCGGCTCGAGCATCTGCGCGATGCCGACCAGGTTGCCCTCGGTGTCGCGGAACCACGCGGATCGGCTCTGCGGGAACGACGCGATGGAGGTCGCGGCGTCGAAGCCCGGGAAGTCGTAGGTCTCGAAGGTCACGCCGCGGCGCCGGAGGTCGGCGACCTCCGCCTCGACGTCCGCCACGCGGAAGCCAACCTGCGTGTGGCTGCCCGACGCCGTGCCCGACGAGGGGAAGACGAGCAGCTGCGTGCCCTCGCCCGTCGCGTAGAAGACGCCTGCTGGCGTGACGCGGGCCGGGACGAGCCCCAGGACGCCCTCGTAGAACTGGCGCGCGCGGGCGAGGTCGGCGGCGGGCAGGGTGGGGTGGCATCGAGCGTCGGCGAGCATGGGACACATACCTCCGCGGCGGGGGACGACCGCCGCTCTATCAGATCCCAAGGCTACGGCGAGGGTCAACCGGTTCGGGTATGGTCCGCGCACACCGTCCGCATGGAGCCGCCCGATGTCCGAGCGACGGGCCGCCACCGTCGAGTTCGACCACGTCACCAAGCGCTACGACCGGGCCGACACGACCGGCGACGCTCCCGGGGCTGTGGAGGACCTGTCCCTGACCGTTCCGGCTGGCCGCGTCTGCGTGCTCGTGGGCCCCTCCGGCTGCGGCAAGACGACCACGCTGAAGATGGTCAACCGTCTCATCGAGCCGACCGGCGGTCGCGTGCTCATCGACGGCGTGGACATCGCGACCCGCGACCTCACCGAGCTCCGCCGCGGCATCGGGTATGTCATCCAGCAGGTGGGGCTGTTCCCGCACCAGACCATCGGCGAGAACGTCGCCACCGTGCCGCGGCTGCTCGGCTGGCCGAAGGTCCGGCGAGCCGAGCGCACGGAGGAGCTGCTCGGGCTGGTCGGGCTGGACCCGGCGGCGTACCGCGACCGCTATCCCGCCCAGCTGTCCGGCGGCGAGCGCCAGCGGGTCGGGGTCGCGCGCGCCCTGGCCGCCGACCCGCCGATCCTGCTGATGGACGAGCCGTTCGGCGCCGTCGACCCCATCGTTCGCGAACACCTCCAGAACGAGCTCCTCCGGCTCCAGGAGGTGCTCGCCAAGACCATCCTGTTCGTCACCCACGACATCGACGAGGCGATCAAGATGGGCGACCTCGTTGCGGTGATGGCAGCGCGGCGGCAGCTGAGCAGTTCGGCCCGCCGGCCGAGATCCTGGCCAGCCCCGCGTCGCCGTTCGTCGCCCAGTTCCTGGGCACGGACCGCGGTCTCAAGCGCCTCTCGCTCGCCCGGGTCGACGACTCTGCCGCTGCGCCCCGCGATCACCGGGCGGGTGGGGGACGCCGCTGGGCCCGCCCGCGATCGGATCCTGGCCGACCCGTTCCCGTACCTGCTGCTGGTTGACGACCTGGACCGCCCCGCGCGTGGCTCGACCAGGCGGCCGTCCCCTGCGTCAGGGACGCTCGCCAGGCTGGCCCCTCCATTCCGGTGGCGCCGCTGTTCGATCGCCGGACGACGCTCAAGGACGCGCTCTCGATGCTCCTCGACGCGGATGTCCAGGCCGGGGTGCTGGTGGACCGCGACGGCCGCGTCCGCGGCATCGTCACCGTGGGCATGGTCGCGGACTGGTTCCGCGCCAACACGACGCGCGAGCTGCCGGCGGCGCTCGTCAACAGCGACGGCGAGCAGTCGGCCGCAGCGGCGGTCCGCGTCTAGACGATGCTCGACTGGGGCTGGCTCGCCGACCACGTCCCGGCGCTGCTCTACCGGACCGGGCAGCACCTCTACATGGCCGCGATCGCTGTCGCCGCGGGCCTGGTCGATCTCGTTGGCGGCGGGCGATCCTCGCGAGCCGGGTCCGCGTCCTCGCGACGCCGTTCGGTGTCGTGGCGGGCGTCGTCTACACGATCCCGAGCCTTGCCCTGTTCGCGACGCTGGTGCTCACCCCGCTCGGGACTCAGCGTGATCACCGCCGAGATCCCGCTGACCTGTACACGCTGGTCATCCTGTACCGCAACGTCCTCGCGGGGCTCGACTCGGTGCCCTCCGACGTCCGCGAGGCCGCCGACGCGATGAGCTACCGGAGCCTGGAGCGGCTCATCCGCGTGGAGCTGCCGCTGGCCGTGCCGCTCATCGTCGCGGGGGTCCGCGTCGCGGTCGTCTCGACGATCGGGCTGGTCACGGTGGCGCGCTGCTCGGCGACGCGCTGGGCGGCCTCGGCTACTTCATCTACGACGGGGCGCGGAAGTCGCCGCCATTCGTCACCGAGATCCTGGCTGGCGCCGTGCCGACGATCCTGCTCGCCCTGGTGCTGGACCGGCTGTTCGTCTGGCTCCAGGCGAGGCTGACGCCGTGGGACCAGCGGGCGGCTGCGGGTGGTGCCTCATGAACGTCCTCGCGGGCTTCGGGTGGCTCGCGGACCCGGCCAACTGGTCCGGGCCGGACGCGATCCCGCTCCGGCTGGCCGAGCACGTCGGGATCTCGAGCGTCTCGATGCTGATCGCGCTCGTCGATCGCGCTGCCCGCGGGACTCGTCATCGGCCACACGGGTCGTGGCGCCGGGGTCGTCGTCGGCCTGGCCGGGAGCGCCGGCGCGCCGTGCCCTCGCTCGCGCTCATCGGCCTCGTCCTGCCGATCACCCAGGCGTTCGACCCGGCCAACGGCTTCGGGCTCTACCCACGGTGTTCGCCATGGTGGCCCTGGCGATCCCGCCGATCCTCGTCAATGCGTTCGTCGGGATCCGGGGCGTCGACCAGGAGGTGGTCGAGGCGGCACGAGGCATGGGGCTCACCGAGCGCCAGATCCTGATGCGGGTCGAGGTGCCGCTCTCGATGCCCGGTGCTGCTCGGCGGCGTCCGCTCGGCCAGCGTCCAGGTCATCGCGACCGCGACGCTCGGGGCGGTCTTCGCACTGGGCGGGCTCGGCCGCTACATCATCGACGGGGCGGCGCAGCAGGATGACGGGATGATGTTCGGCGGGGTCATGCTCGTCGCCGCCCTGGCGATGACGAGCGAGGCGCTGCTCGCGGGACTCCAGCGGGTCGCCCTCGCCGCGGCGCAGGGCGGCGGCCTGCGGCCGGGCCCAACGAGCGCGCTGCCGAGCAAGGCGGCCTTGGAGCCGACGGCATAGCGGGGTGACGCTCCCCGTCCCTCCGCGCCGAGCCTGCACCCGGCGCGGAGGATTGTGCTGACAGGGCCTGTCAGCCGAACGCTGCTAGAGTTGCGCGACCCTCGGATGCCCCCTGTCCGGGGACGAATTGGGAGGAAACCCATGCGGATCCGCCGCACGCTCGCCCTCGGGGCGTCGATGCTGGTGCTGCTCGGCGCCTGCTCGACGGGTGGGGGCAGTGCATCACCCGCCGCATCGACCGCAGGCGGCGCCTCACCCGCCGCCTCGACCGGAGGCGCGAGCTCGAGCGACCCGACGATCAAGGTTGGCAGTGACGGCTTCTACGAGGCCAAGCTGATGGCCGAGATCTACGCGCAGGCGCTCGAAGCCGCCGGCTACAAGGTCGACCGGACCGGGATCGGGATCGGCGCGCGCAAGGTGTCGGCCCCCGCCCTCGAGAGCGGGCAGATCGACCTCAAGCCCGAGTACATCGGCAGCGGCCTGGCGTTCTACGAACCCGGCAAGCAGACCGGCGATCCGGCGGCGAACCAGAAAGAGCTGCAGTCCGTGCTCACGAGCAAGGGCGGCGGCATCACGGTCCTCGACTACTCGCCCGCCGCCGACCAGAACGCGTTCGTCGTCCGCAAGGACACGGCCGACCAGTTCAAGCTGGCCAAGATGAGCGACCTGACCGCGGTCCAGTCACAGCTCAAGTTCGGCGTGGCCACCGACTGCCCCACCAACCCCGTGTGCGCCAAGGCCATCAAGGACGCCTACGGCATCGACCTCTCCAACGCCACCAAGCTCGCCGCCTGCGACACCCCGATGGTCCAAGCGCTCAAGGGCAAGACCATCGACGTCGGCGAGCTGTGCTCCACGCAGCCCGACATCGCGGTCAACGGCTGGGTCCTCCTCCAAGACGACAAGCAGACCCAGCCCGCCGACAACATCGCGCCCCTCGTCCGCAATGACCTGCTGGGCAAGTTGGCGGACAAAGCCGGGTTCGAGAAGATCCTCAATGCCGTGTCCGCCGCGATGGACACGCCCACGCTCACTGACCTCGGCAAGCAGGTGTCCGTCGACAACAAGGACATCGCTGTGGTCGCCAAGGCCTGGCTGCAGTCAAAGGGCCTCGCGAAGTAGGCCACGCAAGCCTCGTCCAGCGTCCGGGCCCGTCGCCGGTGCGGCGGGCCCGCTGATTCCACGCGCGGCGCGATCGCGGGGCGCGGCCAGCGGAAGGGCGATCCATCGGGGTCCTGGTCCGCTTGCCGCCGCCGGGCGCGGCGTCCAGGCCCTCGTCACGATCAGAGGAGCGTTACTCTTGGTCTAGGCCCCCCACGAATGGGCCAGTTGCGTCGTGTCTCTTGAAGCGGGAATATCAGTTCCCACGATATGGGATGTAGCGCAGGGAGCGGCACGTGGTGGTCGAGCAGGCGCCCGGGGCGGGGACGGCGCGCTGTTCCGGCGCTGTCGTGGCCGGCCTGTGCGGCGTCTGCCCTGCGGGCTGCGGCGTCGAGGTCGTCTTCGAGGACGACCGGATCGCCCGGCTTCGGCCCCGCGCCAACCACCCCAAGGGGATCGTCTGCACCCGCGGAACCCGCGCACCCGAGGTCGTCTACTCGCCGGACCGCCTGCGCCATCCGCAGCGCCGGGTGGGGGAGCGGGGCGAGGGCAGGTTCGAGCGGTGTTCGTGGGACGACGCCTTCGAGCTGATCGTCGAGCGCATCCACGACATCGCGGCGAAGCACGGGCCCGAGGCCCTCGCCGTGTACACGGGCCGCGGCAACTTCGAGCTCGGCCTCAATGACACGTACGCGCCCGCCGGCCCCGCCGAATCGTCGGCCAACGCCGTCCTGTTCCCGCTGGGCTCGCCCAACGCCGCCGGTGTCGGGTCCCTGTGCTTCGTCGCGTACGGGATGATCGCGCCGCGGGCGTGCATCGGCGAGGTGTACCGCGACCTCCACGAGGACCTCGACCACGCCGACCTCGTCCTCGTCTGGGGCGCGAACCCCGTCACGGACTCGCCGCCCGAGAACCTGGTCCGGCTCAAGGCCGTGCAGGAGCGGGGTGGCCGTGTCGTGGTCATCGACCACCGCCGGTCCGAGACCGCCCGCGCGCTGCGGTCCGAGTGGGTGGGCGTCCGGCCCGGGACCGACGGCGCGCTGGCGCTCGGCATGATCAACGTCCTCATCGCGGAGGGCTCGTACGACCGCGCCTTCGTCGAGCGCTGGACGCACGGCTTCGAGGACCTCCTGGAGTACGTGACGGCCTTCCCGCCGGAGCGCGTGGAGGCGATCACGGGCGTCCCGGCCGAGACCGTCCGCGAGCTGGCCCGGGCGATCGCCGGGGCGCGCGGGTGCTCGGTCCTCATGTACACCGGCCTCGAGTACTCGAACAGCGGCGTCCAGGCGATCCGCGCCGCGATCGTCCTCCAGGCGATCGCCGGCCATCTCGACACGCCCGGCGGGCGGCTGATCCTCGAGCGCGACCGCGTGCGGGCCCACCGCACCGTGACGCCCGCGCCCGTCGGCGTCCGGCCGGCCATCGGCTCCCGCGAGTTCCCGCTGTTCCACGAGGTCCGCCAGGAGGCGCACGGGCTGATGCTGCCGCGCGCGATCCTGGAGGGGGACCCGTACCCGCTCCGGGGCATGATCATCAGCGGGGCGTCGATCCTCACGGCCTGGCCCGATCCGGCGCGGTGGCGGCGGGCGCTCGCGTCGCTCGACCTGCTCGTCGCGCTCGATCGCTTCCCGACCGCCGACATGGCGTACGCCGACGTGGTCTTGCCGGCGACCACGTTGTTCGAGATCGAGTCGTACATGGACTACGACGGGCACCTGGAGCTGCGCCGCCGCGTGATCCCGCCGGTCGCCGAGGCGCGCAACGACGCACTGGTCTTCGCGGAGCTGGCGCGGCGCCTGGGCTATGGGGAGCACTGGCCGCAGACCGAGCGCGCGCTGGTCGAGTGGGCGCTCGACGGCACCGGCGTGTCCTACGACGAGCTGGCCGCGAGCCCGGACGGCATCGACCTTCCGCGCCCGGTCACCGTCTACCGCAAGTGGGAGGCGGGGCTGCTGCGCCATGACGGCACGCCCGGCTTCGAGACGCCGACGGGCAAGTTCGAGATCGCGTCCGAGTGGCTGCGCTCCCACGGCTACGAGCCGCTCCCCGTGTACACCGAGCCGCGCGAGGGCCCGTCATCGACCCCGGAGATCGCCGCCCGCTACCCGCTCGTGCTCAGCACCGGCGCGCGCACCAAGGGCGACTTCCGCTCCCAGCACCACAACATCCCCTCGCTCGTCGCGCTGCAGCCTGCGCCTCGGGTCCAGCTGCACCCGACCGACGCGTCGGCTCGGGGGATCTCGGACGGCGACATGGTCGAGGTGGTGAGCCCGCGGGGGCGCGTGCGCTTCCGTGCGCAGGTGACCGAGGACATCGTCCCCGGCGTCGTCGAGGCGAACATGGGTGGTGGCGGCCCGCTGGGCAACGAGGCATGGCGGGCGGCGAACGTGAACGAGCTCACGGACCCGTCGAACGTCGACCCGATCTCGGGCTTCCCGGTCTTCAAGGCGCTGCTCTGCGACGTGGTGCCGGCGCCGGTCGCGGTTGCCGCCTCGGCCTGACCGAGGAGCTCGCGCCGTCCCTCAGAGGCTCAACGAGCCGACTCCAAGGCGGCCACGATGGCGGCTGCGGCCTCGGGCAGGCGCGCCTCGACGCGCCGGAGCCAGGCCTCGTCGCAGCGCGATGACGGGCCGGCCACCACGAGGGCGGCTGCGATCCCGGCTGGGCGCAGGACGGGTGCTGCGACGGTCACGACGTCGGGATCCACGTCGCCAATGCCGTGGGCGAACCCGGCTGCGGCGATCCCGGCCAGCTGCTGCCGGAGCACTTCGGGTTCTGCAATCGGCGCAGGTGGATCTCCGACGTTGGCGAGGACCTCGTCGAGGACCTCGGGCGGGGCGAAGGCGAGCAGGACGCGCGGCCCTGCGCCCAGCGGGAGCGGACGCACCTCGCCGGGCTCCATCGCCACGCGGAGCGGTCGCTCGGGGTGGACCTCGGCAAGGCAGACGGCGGAGGTGCCGACGCGGCGGAGCAGCGCCGCCGTCTCGCCGGTCTCGGCGGACAGCGCCTCGAGCACGGGTCCGGCTGCGTGGACCAGCTCGGCAGCCGTGACGTTGGCGCCGCCGATCAGCAGGCGCGGCCCCAGCCGGTACGCCGACCCGTGGCGCTCCACGAACCCGAATTCGGCGAGCGTCTTGAGGTACCGGTAGACGGTGGACGACGGCGTCTCGAGGAGGCTCGAGAGCTGCTCGGCGCGGATCGACCCTCGGTCGGCCACCGTGAGCAGGATCCGCAGTCCGCGCGCGAAGGAGGAGTCCTCGGACGCCTCCTCGGGCGGGCGGTCCCGGGCGGTGCTCATGCCGCATCCCCGCCGAGGAGCGTCTCTGGCATGAATGCGCCGGCCCGCACGAGCTCGACCAGCGGCTCGACATCGGCCACCTGTCCGTCGGCGCCCAGCCGCGGGACGACAGCCCGCACGGCTGCGCGGGCCGCCTCGGTGCCCCGGCCCGAGCGGACGCCACGGAGGTCGCACGCCTGCGCCGCCACCACGAGCTCGATCGCGGCCAGCCGCCTCCCGAGCTCGACCTGCTCGGCGAGCCGGCGCGCGGCGAGCGGCGCGCTCGTGGCGCGGTCCTCGATCCCCTCCGCGTGCGAGCTCGACGCCATCTCGAGCGACACCGGCTGCGCCAGGAGGCGTGCCTCGATCGCGATGGCCTGGGCGGCGATGCCCAGGTACGAGAGTCCGGCATCGGAGGTGCCCGGTTGCTCGACGAGGCCCGTCGGGAGGCCGGACCACGTCGTCTCGAGCAGCTTCACCGACCGCTCCGCGGACATCGTGAGTGCGGTCGCGAGCACGATCCGCAGGTAGTCGAGGCCCGCGGCCAGCGGCAGCATCTCGAAATTGGCGACCGAGACCAGCCGGTCCTCGGCCTCGACCACGATCGGGTTCGATTCCGACGCGTTGAGCTGGACCGCGAGGATGGCGTCGAGGTGGTCGAAGGTGTCGCGGCAGGCGCCGGCGACCTGGGACAGGTTCCGGAAGCACAGCGGGTCCTGAAGGCTCCGTGCGTTGCCCGGGTCCCAGAGCGCGCTCCCGTCGAGCAGCGAGCGCAGGGCGCCGAGCGCTGCCCGCAGGCCGGGGTATGGACGGACCTCGCCGATCGCCGGGTGCAGGCTGCCCGGGTTCGCCGCCAGCCCCTCGAGCGACAGCGCCCCAGCCGCCTCGAGCGCGGTCAGCAGCCCGCCCGCATCGTCGAGGGCAAGCGCCGCGGCGCCAGTCGCGAAGGCGTTGCTGCTCACGAGGGCGAGCCCCTCGCCCGGAGCGAGCTCGACGTCGGCGAACAGGGCGGCGATATCGGCCATCTGGGCGAGGTCCGCCTGGCCGACCGACCCGAGCGTCCGGACGACCGGTGTCTCGCCCCCGTTGAGGGCCTCGACGAGTCGCGTTGCCAGGATCGGGCGGACGCCTGGCGAAGCCTCGAGGAACGCGTTCGCGAGCCTGAGCATCGCCGCCCGCACCACGTCGCGCGGAGCTTCGGGACCCTGGGCCACGCGATGGTCGCGGATCATCCGCCGTGCGTAGGCCGCCGCCACGCCCGCCGTGTCAACGCGCTTGAGCACCCCGACGCCCGTGGTGAGCCCGTACACGCGGTCGCCCGCCGCGAGCGCCCGCTCGGCCACGGCACGCGTCCGCCCCATGTGGGCGAGCGCGTCGTGATCGACCTCGACCGGTTCATCACCGCGGGCCACGCGCACGAGGTCGCGGCGCCCGAGGGTTCCACCGGTGAGGACGACCGTCACGAGGCGTCGCCCGACTCGGGCCGGGCACCGGGCCCGCGATCGCCATTCCACGTCGCTCGCAGCCGCGCCATGGCCGTGGCACCTCCTCGTGATGGGCGTGGAGGAAGATCGTACCTGCCCAGGGTAGCGGCGGGCGCCTCGGGCGCTCCGGGGCCCGAAGCTGAGGGCCATCGGTAGGGGTCCTTTGCAGGGGTTTCTCCGTGCCGAAGGTCCCACAGCGTCCCCCACCGCAGGGAGATCCGGCACCGGCGCTGAGGGTGGTCCCGGGACGACACTCGTCTCAGCTCGAAAGAACAGATCCGGCGGGAAACGCACGGACGGGCTGGAAGGAAACACTCTCATGGAAGGCACGCGTCCCGCTGCCAAGGGCCTCGCCGCACTGCGCATCGTGCTCGGCAGCGGCTTCCTCTTCGCCGGCCTGGAGAAGCTGCTCCACTTCGACGGCAGCACGAAGGCGTTCGACGCCACGGGCTTCCTCAAGGGAGCCACCGCTGGCAGCCTGCCCGGATCGGCCGCGAATGCCGTCGTCAATCCCACCCATGCCCTCTGGGTCTCGCTCGCCGGCAACCCCGGTCTCATGTCGGTCATCAACACCCTGGTCGTCAGCGGCGAGATCCTCATCGGGCTCGCGCTGATCCTGGGCCTCGCGACCCGGTTCGCCGGCGTCATGGGCGGCCTGATGATGGCGTTCTTCTGGATCGCCAACTTCAGCTTCGCCAACGGCTTCGTCAACGAGCAGTTCCTCTACGGCGCCGTCGCCCTGTTCGTCGCCTACGCGGCGGCGGGCGAGGTCTGGAGCCTCCGCTCGGTGATCGCCCGGGTCCGCGTCGTGACCGCCCACCCGCGCCTGGCCGCTGTCCTCGCCCTCCTGGGCTGACAGCCCTCGCCGCTCCGCAACCTCTCCCGAGAGCAGGCCGCCTCCCCGGCCTGCTCTCTTCCTGATTCCCGCGACCGCGAGCAGTGTCGTCACGCGGCAGACCAGGGATGCCCGCACATGTGGCGCGTATGTAAAAGACACTTGACATGGGCCACGTGTAAAGCGTACTTTCCACGCATGCGCAACGACGTGCGTGAACTGCGGATCGAGCGGGAGCTCCGGCAAGAGGACCTGGCCAGGGCCCTGCGAGTTTCCCGCCAGACGGTCAATGCCATCGAGACCGGCCGATACCTGCCGTCCCTGCCCCTCGCGATCGCGATGGCGCGGTTCTTCGGCCGACCAGTGGAGGACCTGTTCCATGGAGACGACGATGAGCCGTAGGTGGATGACGCCAGCGCTTTGCCTGCTGGTGGGGATGGTCTTCCTGGGCGGCTCGGCGATCGGCGGCGATCCGGGCGGCGGCGTCGGGATGCTGGTCGTCATGGTGGTCTACGCCCTGGTCCTGGTCTTGCTCGGCGAGCGCAGTGAGACGGTCGGCATCCTCACCGGGCGCCCCGCCGACGAGCGGCTGGCCACGTTCAGCATGCATGCCACCGCGGTGGCCGGCATCGGCGCGATCCTGGTGGCGCTGGGCGGCTTTGTCTGGTCCGTCGCCCACGGCCAGAGCGGCAACGACTTCGCGATCGTCGCCGCGTCGGCCGGGATCTGCTACCTCGGGGCGCTGCTCTGGTTCCGCCTGCGGGGTTGAGGGCCCATCGGGGCTTCGTTTCCCGCTCTCCGCCTCGCACGGCGAGCCTTGGCTCACACTGGCCGGGGCCATAGGGCCGGACCGCGCCTCTGGGAAGTTCGATGAGGATCCCGACCATGACGACCGCGGACCTGATGGACGAGCGTGGCGACGAGCTGGACTCGTGCGAGCAGCAGCTGCGCCAGTACGGCGCTCGGCGATCCTTCTCGGGCCGGGTGCGGACGGTGCGCTGCCACGAGGACAACGTCCTCCTGCGCGGCCTTCTGGAGCAACCCGGCGCGGGTCAGGTGCTCGTGGTTGACGGCGGGGGCTCGCTTCGGACCGCTCTGCTGGGCGACGTCATCGCCGGTCTCGCCCTCGGCCACGGCTGGGAGGGGATCGTCATCAACGGCGCGGTCCGCGACTCGGCGGCGCTGGCCGGAATGGAGATCGGGATCAAGGCGCTGGGCTCGCAGCCGCGACGGAGCGCCAAGCTTGGGGCCGGCGAGGTCGACGTGCCGGTGACCTTCGGCGGGGCGACCTTCCGCCCCGGCGCCGAGCTGTGGAGTGACGACGATGGGATCGTCGTCACGCGCTGATGGCCCGAGGATGGCGCGGGCGTGGAACGGCGGGGAGGCACGGCTCTCGGTGGTCCTCCCCCGGCGCGTCAGACGCGTCCCGCGCGGAGGGGCGTCCTCCGAATCGCCTCCCCACGGCGCCTACGCAGGCCAGATCGCATCCGCGCCCACCAGATCGCCTCCCCGCGGCGAATTGGCGGCCGAACCTTGCGAAATCGCCCGACCGGCAGCGGTTGGCCGAGCCAAGCGCCGCCCGGAGGCGGTCCGGTGGTCTCGGCGGCCGACAGGGGCCTCACGGCGCCACGACGCGCAGCGCGCCGGGGCGGACCAGGCGACGCCGGGGCTCGGCAGGCCGAGGGCGCACCCGTCCGTTAGGCCAGCGGCGCCTCGCCGCGGAAGTTGCGCAGGCTGCCGCGCCAGAGCGCGCGGCCGTGGAAGGAGACGCCCGGGGCGATCGCTCGCACCCCGCCGTGCCACACCAGCGTCTTGAGCAGCGGCGTCACCTGACCGCCGTAGACCTCCATGCAGGCCGCGGGGTCCACGCCCGGCCACGAGTAGCACGAGACCACCGTCCGCCGGTGCGCGGTGGGGATGCCCGGCGGGAGGGCATCCCAGGCGGGGTCCCCCGGCGCGAACTCCCACTGGTCCAGGCTTCCCTGCGGGATGCCCTCGATCCCCCGGACGACCGGCGGATCGCCGTGGGGCAGGTACGGGTCGACGGCCAGGTCGCAGATCACCGCGTGCTCGGGGAGGAGGGCGAGCCACGCGTTCGGCACCAGAGCCCGCGACGGGTCCGGTCGCGCCGTCGCGTCCACGAGGATGTCCGTGGCGGCGAGGCGGCGCCGGAACCACGCCTCGTTCCCGGCGAGGGCCTGCTCCGCAACGACGACCTCGATGCCGGGCAGGCGCTCGCCCAGCAGCCGGGCGAGCCGCGCCTGCGAGCCGCCCTTCGCGGCCCACTCGATCGCGTGCTTGCCCACCCCGCCCGCGCCCATGATCGTGACGCTGACGGGCTCCCGGTCGCGCGACCAGAGCGGGTAGCGGCGCTCGAGGGCGTCGAACGCCGCGTTCAGCCCGTTGCGCGCCACGTCGCGCAGGTTCTGGACGAGGCGCCGGCCGTCGTCACCGGTGACCATGTCGAGGGCCACGGCCTCGATCCCGAGACCGTGCAGCAGATCCACGCGCTCTGGCCGGGTCGCGAAGTGGAGCATCGAGAGGAGGAGCGAGCCCCGCCGCATCAGCTCGTACCGGCCCTCCGGCGCGCGCAGCACGACGGTCACCTCCTGGTCGTACGCCTCTGCCTCGTCGACCATGCGCACCCGCGGGGAGATGGACGTGTAGGCATCGTCGAGGATGCCCATCGGAGCGCCGGAGCCCGCCTCGACGGCCACATCGACGCCGAGGTCCGCAAGCGTCGCGACGAGCTCGGGCAGGAACGCCCGCCGTTCACCACGCTCGTTGCGCATCCGCGGAAATCCCATCGTGAGCCCGCGCTCGTCCGCCATGGACGTCCTCCGACCCTCGCCCGACCGGCTCATGCGGCCCGGGCGCCCGCAGCATTGCACCCAGCGGGGTCATCCGCTCGGGCCGAGCGGACCCCAGAGGTCGGGGTCGGACGGCAGATGTGCGCGGACCCCGCCGGGCGGCACGCTCGCAGCCACCGGTGGGTCGCCATGACGCGCCGAGGAGGTGGGCCATGACGACCGGAGATCGCCTGACGGTGGGCTTCCCCCGGATGCACCGGGAGTCGAGCGAGCGCCGGGACTTCCTCCCGCCCCTGATCGGCCTGTTGGCCGCGAATGGCGCCGAGGTCCACGTCGAGAGCGGGATCGGGTCCGAGATGGGCTACTCCGACCTCGACTACACCGCGGTGTCCCCGGATGTGGTGGTGACCGACGAGGACGACTGCTACCGCCAGGACATCGTGGTGGTGCTGCGCGCCCCCGAGGGCCGGTACGAGCTGATCCGGCCGGGCGCGATCCTCGTCTCGATGCTCCACTTCGCCACTCGCCCGGCGCGCGTCAGCATGCTCACCGAGCGCGGGATCGACGCGATCAGCCTCGACCTGATCCGCGACGACGACGGCCGGCGGATGGTGGAGAACCTGCGCAGCGTGGCGTGGAACGGGATCGCCTCCGCCTTCGCCGCCCTCGAGCGGACCTGGCCCGAGCTCGGTGGTCCGCGGCACTCCACCGTGAAGGTGCTGATCATGGGGGCGGGCCGCGTCGGCCGCCATGCGGTGGAGTTCGCGACCAAGCTCGGTGACGACGCGCGCAACGATGCCTTCACCCGAGCGGGCCTGCCCGGCGTCGAGGTCGTGACGGCCGGCCGCAACCTCACGGGCGACCGCGAGTACCTCAAGGGCCGGCTCCTGATGACGGACCTCCTCGTGGACGCCACCGCGCGCCGGGACCCGTCAACGCCGCTGATCCCGAATGCCTGGCTGGCGCTCCTGCCCAGCCATGCGGTCATCTGCGACCTGTCGGTGGACCCCTACCTCCTCGACGTGGAGCCTCGGGTTGTCCGGGGCATCGAGGGCATCCCGCAGGGGAACCTCGACCAGTGGGAGTTCGCCCCCGACGACCCCGCCTGGGACGCGCTCCCGCAGGGCATCCCCACCGGCGAGCGCCGGACCGTCGTCTCCTGCTACTCGTGGCCGGGCGTCCGCGCGGAGCCGTGCATGCACGTGTACGGCTCGCAGCTCGCACCGCTGCTCGAGCAGCTGGTCACGGCGCGTGGCCTTGACGGCATCCGCCCTGACGGGCGCTTCCACGAGCGCGCCCTGTGGCGCGGCAGCCTCCGTGGCTGGTACGCGTCAGGCGAGGCGGAGGCGCACGGAGGGCTTGTCGCGGCCGGCGCCTGAACCAGCGCTGGGGACAAGCGCCCGGACGTCGATCGGGACGTTGGGGCTGCTCGCCCGCCGGCGGGGACGCGACCGGCGGGCGAGCAGGCCCCGGGATCAGCCGACCGGAGCCGCGGCGGCCATCGGAGTCGTGATCCAGGTCGGCTCGGCCGGGATCTGCTGGACGAGCCAGTCGCGCGATGCGAGGACATCCTGGCGAGCGGCGCCCAGGTCGTCGACGAGCTTGAAGTCGCGCTTGCGGATGATGCCGTTGACGATGACCGTCTCGACGTTGGAGATGTCCGCCGCGCACGCGACCGCCGCGACCGGGTCGATGATCGGGGCGACGTTGACCGCGGACCCGTCGATGATGACGATGTCCGCCTTCTTGCCGGGCGTGATCGAGCCGGTCTGGCCCGCCAGCCCCGCCACCTTCGCCCCGTCGATCGTCGCCCAGCGGAGCGCGTCGCGCGCCGTGATGAGGTTGGGGGTCCCGGTGTTCCCGTCGAGGCCCTCGTCCCAGCTCGCCTGGTGCCGGCGCCCGCGCTCCGACGCGAGGATCGCGTGCATCTGGGTGAACTGGTCCGCGGACGCGGTCGTCGCCACGTCCGAGCTCAGCCCGACAGGGATGCCGAGCTTGTCGGCCGTCTGCGCCGGCGCCCAGCCGTGGCCCATCTGGGTCTCGATCTGCGGCGCGAGCGAGACATTGCCGCCCGAGTCCCGGACGAGGAGCCACTCCTCGCTGGTCAGGTGCGAGGCGTGGATGTAGGTGGTGTTGGGGTAGAGGAGGCCCATGTCGCGCAGCGCGGTGAGCTGGCCCTTGGTGTAGCCGAAGCGATCCATCGCGACGTGGACGGTGATGTTGATGCCGAGCTCGCGGGCCAGCTCCCACTCGAAGCGGACGACGTCGGGCTTGCAGAAGTTGGTGCCCCGGGTGGCCAGGGCCATCGTGATCAGCGCGCTGTCATCCGAGAGGCGTGCGCGGACCTTGCGGGCGAGGTCGCCGTCGATCGTCTCGACCGAGCCGCCCCAGTCCGGCCCGAACCACCACGTCTGGAGCGACGTGTTCGGGAACCCGAACGCGAACACCGAGCGGATCCCGGTGTCGGCGAGGCCCTCGATCGCCCCGTCGGCGTGGTCCGGCGTGTTCATGATGTGGGACCAGTCGACCAGCGTCGTGATGCCCGCGTTGAGGCACTCCAGGGCGCCCCAGCGGTTGGCGGCGAGGACGTCCTGGGGCCGGTAGACCGGCGCGAACTTGTCGAGGATGCCGCTGAAGTAGTCGATCAGCGTGTAGTCCGGGGCGCACGTCCGGATCGACGTCTCCCAGGTGTGCCGATGGGTGTCGATGAACCCCGGGATGACGATGTCGCCGGCGGCGTCGATCACGGTCGCGCCCTCGGCCGACAGGCCGGGCCCGACGGCGGCGATGGTGTCCCCCTCGATCAGGACGTCCGCATTCGGCAGCTCGCCGATCGATGGGTCCTGGCTCAGGACAATCCCGTTCTTGATGAGGATCCGGTCAGCCACGAGTCTCTCCTGTGGTCACGCTCTGTCTGGCTCACGCTCCGGTTCAGGCCGCCCGCGTCGGCCATCGCGTTGGGACGCTGGTGAGTGATCGGCCGCAGTCAGCCCTCCGTGGCGGCGCCACGGCTTCGCGCGGTCGACGACCGCGCGGCCTGCTGGCGCAATTGCTCCGCCACCTCGGCGAAGTCGCGGCCGCCGCGGCCGCCCTCGGAGGCCGCGCGGACCTGGGCGAGGTTCACGGCGACTTGGGGCGTCGGGACGCGAAGCTCGGCCGCGAACGACGTGATGAGGCGGAGGTCCTTCTCCGCGAGCTCCAGGGCGAACGCGACCGGGGTCGCGCCCGGATCAAGGAATGCCGCCCGCTTGTAGGCGAGGAAGGGCGCCCCGACCGCGCTGGCGGCGAGGACGTCATAGGCGGCTGCTGGCTCGACCCCGGCCGCCTCGGCGAGGACGAGGCTCTCCGCGATGGCCTCGTTGAGCCCGTAGATCACCGTGTTCACGGCGAGCTTCATCGCCGCGCCCGCGCCGAGCGGCCCGAGGTGGATGATCGCCTTGGCAAGCGGCGCCAGCGCCGGACGCGCCCGCTCGAGGTCCGCGGCATCGCCCCCGACCATGAGGGTGAGCGCTCCCGCCTCCGCGAGGGTCACGCTCCCGCTCACGGGCGAGTCGAGAAGGCCCGCGCCGGCGGCCCGGACATCGTGGGCAAGGGAGCGGATCGTGTCGGGGAGCACGGTGCTCAGGTCCACGAAGACCGAGCCAGCGTGGGCGCCCCGGACCAGCCCGTCGCGCCCGGTGAACACCGTCCGCACGGCCGTGTCGTCGGTGAGCATCGTCAGCGCCACATCGGATGCCGCGGCCGCCTCGGCCGGCGTGGACGCGAGGCGCGCCCCGAGCTCCGCGGCGAGCGCCCGGGCAGGCTCGGCCGTCCGGTTCCAGAGGACCAGCGATGCGCCGGAGCGCGCCAGGGCGCGGGCCATCGCCGAGCCCATCCGCCCAGTGCCGAGGAGCGCGACCGTCGTCATCGCCGCGTCACCGGGCATCGGCGAGGCGGCGGCTCACCGTCTCGACGATCCGCTCGACCGTCGGGATCGTCGCGTCCTCGAGGACGGCGGCCGACGGCAGCGGCACGTTGGGGCTCGTGATGCGGACGAGCGGGGCGTCGAGGCTGTAGAAGCCCTCGTCGGCCACCAGCGAGACGATCTCCGCGCCCCAGCCCAGGACCCGCGGGTTCTCCTCGACCGTGAACAGCCGGCTCGTCTTGCCCACGGACTCCAGGATCGTCCGGGCGTCGAGCGGGATGAGCGTCCGCAGGTCGATCACCTCGGCGTCGATCCCGTGCTCGGCCTGGAGCCGGCTGGCGGCCTCGACCGCGCGGGGGACCATCGCGGCGAGCGCGACGATCGTGCAGTCGCTCCCGGGCCGGACGATCGCGGCCTTGCCCAGCGGGACGACGTGCTCGCCGTCGGGCACCTCGCCCTTCGTCGCGAACAGCGCCTTGTGCTCGCAGAAGACCACCGGGTCGTCGTCGCGGATCGACGCCACCATCAGCCCGACGACATCGGCGGGCGTCGACGGGGCGACGACCTTGAGCCCGGGGATCGCCATCGCCCAGTTCTCGACGCTCTGGCTGTGCTGGGCGCCGAACCGGAGCCCGGCGCCGTTCGCGGTCCGCAGGACGAGCGGCAGCCGCACCTGGCCGTCGGTCATGTACCGGGTCTTCGCGATCTGGTTGACGACCATGTCCCACGTCACCGCGAAGAAGTCACTGAACATGAGCTCGGCGACCGGGCGCAGCCCCGTCATGGCGGCGCCCATCGACGCCCCGACGAGCGCCTGCTCGCTGATGGGCGTGTCGCGGACGCGCTCGGGCCCGAAGCGGCCGAACAGGCCCTCGGTCAGCTTGAACACGCCGCCCGCCGCGCCCACGTCCTCGCCGATGAGCACCACCGAGCTGTCGCGGGTCATCTCGCGCGCGATCCCCTCGGCGACCGCCGCGCGATAGGTCAGTTCCGCCACGCCGAACCCCCGTCGCTCCAGAGCTGCGTCTCGATGACGTCCACGGACGGCTCCGGCGCCTCGCGCGCGGCCGCCTCCGCCTCGGCGACCTGCGCCGCAACCTCGGCATCGATCGCGTCGAGCTCGGCCTCGCTGACGCCGGCCGCCGCGAGGCGGGCCCGCTCGGTCGGGACGGGGTCGCGGGCGAGCCACGCCTTCACCTCGTCGTCAGGCCGGTACTTGCCCGGGTCCGCCCGCGAGTGGCCGCCGTGTCGATAGGTCAGGGCCTCGATCAGCGATGGTCCCTCCCCGGCGCGCGCCCGCCCGATCGCCCGCTGCGCGACCTCGTAGACGGCCAGCACGTCGTTGCCGTCCACAACGATGGGCTCGAGCCCGTAGGCAGATGCACGGTCCGCGGCCGGCCGCGCCACGGCGGTCACCGCGCCGATCGGCGTGTACTCCATGTACTGGTTGTTCTCGCAGACGAAGACGACCGGGGCCTTCCACACGGCCGCCATGTTGAGCGCCTCGTGGAAGGCGCCGATGTTGGTGGTCCCGTCGCCGAAGAAGCACACCGCGACCTGGCCGGACTTGCGGTACTGCGCGGACCAGGCGGCGCCGAGCGCGATCGGGAGGTGGGCGCCGACGATGGCGTACGAGCCCATCACGCCGTGCTCCACGCTGGTGAGGTGCATCGAGCCGCCCTTGCCGCCGAGGAGACCGGTCGAGCGGCCGAACAGCTCGGCGAAGATCGGCGCCATCGGCACGCCGCGGGCGAGCGTGTGGTTGTGGCCGCGGTAGGTGCAGAACGTGTAGTCGTCCTGGCGCATCGCCCCCGCGAACCCGGCCGCGACCGCCTCCTGGCCCACGCCGAGATGCGTCGTCCCGCGGACGAGGCCCTCGAAGAAGAGCTCCTGGGCGCGCACCTCGAATTGGCGGCACGCGACCATCGTGCGGTAGAGGCGGAGTCGGGTGTCCAGGCCGGGCGACGCGGGCGCCGCCGCGGTGGTGGGGTCAGGCATGGAGGTCATCCGTACGGGTTGGCGACGAAGAGCTCGTCGGAGGGGAACTTCGTGATCACGACGGGGCCGTCGCTGGTGACGACGACCTCCTCCTCGATCCGGGCCGCGGAGTAGCCGTCTTTCGCAGGGCAGTAGGTCTCGAGGGCGATGACCATGCCCTCCTTGAGCTCGACCGGGTGCTCGATCGAGTTCAGGCGGCTGATGATCGGGCGCTCGTGGAGGAACAGGCCCACGCTGTGGCCGAACTGGAGGCCGAACGCCTCCATCTCGCTCGGGAAGCCGAACTCCTCGGCCTTCGGCCAGGCCTGGGCGACGCGGTCGGTGGTGACGCCCGGCCGCATGAGCTCGATCGACGCGTCGATCCACTCGCGCGCCCGCTTGTACGCGTCGCGCTGGGCGTCGCTCGCCCTGCCCACGACGAAGGTGCGGTAGTAGCAGGTCTTGTAGCCGACGTAGGTCTGGATGATGTCGAAGAACGCCTGGTCGCCGGGCCGGATGATCCGGTCGCTGAACACGTGCGGGTGCGGGCTGCACCGCTCGCCCGAGACGGCGTTGATGTTGTCCACGTGCTCGGCGCCGAGGTCGAACAGGAACTTGGTGACGTCGGCGACGAGCTCGCTCTCGCGGACGCCCGGCTTCAGGCGCTCGGAGATCAGCTGGTAGGCGCCGTCCACCATCGAGCAGGCGGTGTTGAGGAGCGTGATCTCGTCGATCGACTTGACCTCGCGCGCGTTGAGCATCACCTGCTGCGCGTCGCGGACCAGGATGCCCTCGGCCTCGAGCGCGGCGAGCATCGGCGGCTCGACGATGTCGAGACCCAGCGGCATGTCCGCGACGCCCTCGTCGCGCAGGATCGCGGCGATCTCGCGCGCGGCCCGGGTGAAGAGCCCGGCGTCCGGCGCGACGGCGCCGCGGAGGCCCACCATGCCCGCACGGATGTTCTCCGGGCGCAGCCAGGGGCAGTTCAGCCGGTGGTGCTTGGCCGCTGAGCCGAAGTCCCAGATGTAGGGCTCGCCGCCCCGAGTGAGGAGGGCGTAGCGGGTCATCTTGTCCCGGGCCCACTCGCCGATGTGCGTGCTCGTGACGTACCGGATGTTGTTGAAGTCGAACAGGAGCATGGCGCCGAGATCGGACTCGGCGAGGGCGGCCCGCGCCCGGCCGGACCGGTACGTGCGGAGCCGGTCGGGGTTGACGCGCTCCTCCCAGTCGACGGTCATCGAGCCCGGTGAGGCAATCGGCAGCTGCATCGGTCCATCCAGTTGGGTGCTGTGCTCAGGGCGGCGAGGTGTCGCGCAGTATGGCCGGGCCGCCAGACGATTTCAATAGAGGTTCACGAATGTACCTTCAGTGTTACTGAACTTTGCCTCGTGGCGCTGTACCCTCCGACACGCCCGACGGGGTCCGGGCGGGTACCATCAGCCCCCAGGAGGTGGTCGTGGCACGCCAGAACGGGAACGGCACGGAGCCCGAGTACGCGGAGATGGGAAACCGACTCCGGGCTGCCCGCCGCGCCCACGGTCTCAGCCTGCGCGCGCTCGCTGACCGCCTGAGCATTTCGCCCAGCCTCATCTCACAGGTTGAGACAGGGCGCGCGAAGCCGTCGGTCAACACCCTCTACGCCCTTGCCACCGAGCTCGACGTCTCGCTCGACGACCTCCTGTTCGTCGACCAGCGACCACCGGCCAGCGCGCGACCCCGGGCTGCCGCCGCCGAGCCCGAGCCGTCCCGGGCGGTCAACCCGAACCCGCAGGGCCTGCCTGTGCAGCACGCGGCCGACCGGAAGGTCATTCGCCTCGCCTCGGGCGTCGTGTGGGAGCGCCTGACGACCGTCTCGACGCCGAACGCCGAGTTCATCTACGTGACCTACGAGGTGGGCGGCGCGTCGAGCCCCGAGCACGAGTTCCAGCGGCACAACGGCCAGGAGTGGGGCTACATCATTTCCGGCACGCTCCACGTGACGGTCGGGTTCGACGAGTACGTCCTGGGGCCGGGCGACGCGATCACCCTCGACTCGACGGTCCCGCACCGCCTCTACAACCTCGGGTCGGAGCCGGTCCACGGCATCTGGTTCACCCTCGGCCGACGGCCCATGGACGTCGACGGGACCGGCATGATGCGCCAGGGTGCCAGCGACCGCTAGGCCCCACGCCGGGCCGCGGCCTCCGGCCCGAAGTTGCGCTCACCAAGGCGGCCCGCCGGCCCGCCGGCCCGAAAATCCGCCACATAGTCAACGGTGCTCGCGGCCGATGCGCCCGCATCCCAGGCTGCCGCTTGACAGATAGGAGCTTGACTGGCCATCGCCGGAGAATCGGCGAAGCCCCCGTCACGTGATTGCCTGACAGCGGTTTCGGTCGAATTGGCGCCCGCAGCCCCCCTGAGGAGAACCTGCGAGCGAAACGCTAGTCGTGCTTCGACTAGGTGTCGGAACGTCGGCGCGGGCGACAGCGGCGCACCCGTCGTGCTGCCGGTCGCGTCGGCCGCTTCGCCGGGGACCCCCTGTCCCGTCAGGCTCAACGGGTCGGGCACCCTGAATTCATCACCATTGACGCACGTTTACTGATACTGCACACTCCCGCGATCACTGGGGCCGCCTGGGTCCCGGGATGCAGGAGATGGGCCGTGCACTACGTCGGCCGCGTTGACTGGTCGTTCACGGAGACGCCGGCGCCAGCCGGCGCCACCGCCGCTGGGCTCGCCCGGCGCGTGCTCGTCGGGCCTGCGCAGGGCGCCACCCACACGGAGCTCGCGGTGGGGGCGCTGGCGCCCGGCGGCTGGATTGCCCGTCACGTGCACTCGTTCGAGGAGGCCCTCTACATCCTCGAGGGCGAGCTCCTGCTCGAGATCGAGGAGCGCGTCCACAGGCTCGGCGCCGGGGACTACGCGCTGATCCCCATCGGGATGCGGCACACGCTCGCCTCGCCCCCCGGGGGTGGCGTCCGCTGGATGTCGATCAACACCCCACCGCGCCGCGGGCCCGACGCGGCCGTGAAGGACACGCTGTACGCCCCCGACCCCCCGGACGTCGCGAGGCTCGATGCGCTGGCGGTGCGGCCGGCCCTCGGCGACCCGACCGTGCGATTCGTCGGGCACTACGAGGGAACGCCGCCGCAGCTCGAGGCGCTCCGGCTCGACGATGACGCGCGGAGCCGTCGCCCCGCGGGCATGGACACCGCCCTGCTCGCCTACAGCGGCATCTCAGTCCGGATGCTCATCGACCGGGGCCTGGGCGCCGACCACCTCACGATGTTCACCGTCGACTATGAGGTCGGCGGGGCCGCCCAGGCGCACGACCACCCGTTCGAGGAGGCCTACTTCTTCCTTGCGGGCGAGGTCGAGGCCGAGCTGGACGGGAAGCCCTACCGGCTGCGCGCGGGCGACATCGTGTTCGCGGGTGTCGGGAGCGTGCACGGCTTCTGGAACTCGGGTCCGGAGCGCGTCCGCTGGATCGAGACCCAGGCTCCCCAGCCGCCCGCGCGCGGCTCGTACCGCTGGGAGCCCACGTGGATGCGCCTCGCAGAACGGGGCATCGAGCCGTGGCCCGAGCGCAGAGGAGGGGACGGCTCGTAGAGAGTGGCGGGTCCGGCGCCCGGCGCCGGCCGTGCGGCCGCGGATTTGGCCCGCACCGAGCAACCAACGTCCCTTGGAGATCGGAGGAGCAACGCATGATCCCCCTGCCCGCTCGACGCGGCGCACCTCGGCTGGCGGCCCTCGTCGGCGGCGCGGCCATCGTCGTCTCGGCATGTTCCTCGGGGGCCGCCGCAACGGCCGCTCCCACCCAGGCGCCCGCAACCGCCGCCCCAGCCGCCACGGCCGCGGCGCCCTCCACACCGGCGTCCGCCGCCGCCAGCGCCGCCCCGAGCGCCAGCGCCGCCGCCAAGACCCTCCAGCTGGCCTACATCTCGTTCGCGGTCGCCAACAGCTACGACGCGCCGATGCTCGCGGCCGCCCAGGCCGCCGCGGCGGCGGGCAACGCCCAGCTCACGGTGATGGACGGCAACCTCGACCCGGCCACCCAGACCAAGGAGCTCCAGGACGCGATCGCGTCGGGCAAGTACGACGGGGTCGTGCTCCAGCCCGTGTACGGCGCCTCGTTGGTCACCGGCGCCCAGGCGGCGATCGCGAAGGGGATTGCCGTCGGCAATATCGACCAGGTGCTGGGCACCGACTTCACGACCGCGGACCCGCAGGTCCAGGGCCTCGACGCCAACGTGATCTTCGTCGCCAGCAACCTGGGCAAGAAGATCGCCGACCTCGCGATCCAGGCCTGCACGGCATCGGGCGCCAGCCCCTGCAAGATCGGCTACATCTTCTCGGTCAAGGCAGCGGCGCTCGACCAGGAGCTGCGCAAGGCCTTCGACGCCGAGATCGCCGGCAAGAACATCCAGGTCGTCGCCGAGGGCGAGTCGTTCTACACGCCGTCGGCCGGCCTCAAGGCCACCCAGGACATGCTCACCGCCCATCCGGACATCAACGTGATCATGGGTGCGGACCAGGCCATCACCGGCGCCCTCCAGGCCTCTGGCGTCAAGGGCGGGAAGGTCCTGCTCGTCGGCTACGGCGGCGGGGCGGTCGCGCTGCAGGGCATCGCGTCGGGTGAGCGCTTCGGCACCGTCATGCAGGCGCCCGCCACGGAGGGCCGGGTCGGTGTCACGGACCTCATCGGGGCCATCCGCGCCGGCACCCCCGCCACGGGCATGGATGTGCTGGCGAACCTCCCGGACGGCGGGGTCGTGACGAAGGCCAACGTCCAGACGTTCCTGCCGCTCGCCGAGTGGCCCGGCTGAGCCGTCGGCCACAGCCATGAACGAGGCTCCCGCCCATCTCGAGGTCCGCGGCATCGGGAAGTCGTTCGGCGCCACCCGGGCGCTCGACGACGTCTCCCTGGAGGTCCGTGCCGGCACCGTCCACGCCTTCGTGGGCGAGAACGGCGCTGGCAAGTCGACGCTGGGCAGGATCATCGCGGGCGTCTTCCCGCAGGACGGCGGCTCGCTCGTCCTGCGGGGGACCCCGGTGGCGTTCTCGTCGCCTCGGCAGGCGCTCCAGCACGGGATCGCGCTCGTGGCGCAGGAGCTCGCCCTCGTGCCCGGGCTGACCGCGGCCGAGAACGTGCTCCTGGGCGCCGAGCCGCGCCGCCACGGCATGATCGACCGGCGCGAGCTCGTCGCCCGGTTCGGTCGGCTGTGCGAGGCGACCGGCTTCGACCTGCCGGCGGGCATCCCGGTCGGGCGGTTGTCCATCGGCGTGCAGCAGCAGGTGGAGATCCTGCGGGCGCTCGCGCGCGACGCCGGCCTCGTGGTGCTCGACGAGCCCACCGCCTCGCTGTCGGCCGCCGAGGCCGCCAGCCTGCACGGTGTCATCCGCCGGCTCGCCGCGTCGGGCCGGACGGTCATCCTCGTGTCCCACTTCCTGCCCGAGGTGCTGGCGCTGGCCGACACCGTCACGATCCTGCGCGACGGCCGGGTGGTGCGGACGGAACCCGCTGCGGCGGAGACAGAGGACACGCTCATCGCCGGGATGCTCGGCCGGTCGCTGGGCCGGACGTTCCCGCCCAAGCGCCCGCCCGCGGACGACGCCCCCGTGGCGCTCAGCGTCGAGGACCTCGTCGCACCCGGCGTGGCCGGCGTGTCGCTGACCGTCCGGGCTGGCGAGATCGTCGGGCTTGCGGGGCTGATCGGCGCCGGTCGGTCGGAGCTCGCGCGGGCGATCTTCGGCGCGGCGCCGGTGGCGGCAGGGCACCTCTCCGTCGCCCAGAGCCCACTCCGGGGAGGACCACGAGAGGCCCTGGCGGCCGGCGTGGCGATGATCCCGGAGTCGCGCAAGGACGAGGGCCTGCTGCTGGGCCGGCCCGTCCGCGAGAACGTCAGCTTCGCAAGCCTGGGTCGGCTGAGCCGTCTCGGGATCGTGCGCCGAGGACAGGAGGCCACGCGCGTCCGAGGCGCCCTCGAGAGCGCTCTCGCGACCGCGCCGCTCGAAGCGCCCGCCTCTGTCCTGTCCGGAGGCAACCAGCAGAAGCTGCTCTTCGCCCGTGCCCTGTTGGAGGACCGTGTCGTGCTCATTGCTGACGAGCCCACCCGCGGGGTGGACATCGGCGCCAAGCGCGAGATCTACGAGCACCTCGCGAGGCTCGCCGACGCCGGCGTCGCGGTCCTGCTGATCTCGAGCGAGATCGAGGAGCTGCTGGGGCTGGCCCACCGGGTCCTCGTGATGCGGGCGGGCCGGATCGTCGCCGAGCTCGATGGCGATGCGATGTCCGAGGCCGCCGTCCTCAACGCGGCGTTCGGGAGGGTCGCCGCATGAGCGGCGCGACGCCCGCGACGGACGCGGCCACGACGTCGGTCCCCTGGCGCCACCGAGCGCGCTCCGTCCCGGCACGGGTCGGCCGGGCGGGTATCGTCCTGCCCTTCGTCGCCACCTTCGTCGTGCTGGCCGTGGCCAGCCCCTCGTTCCACTCGTTCGGCAACCTCGCCAACATCCTCGACCAGCAGTCGGCGATCATCATCGTCGCCGCGGCAGCGACGCTCGTCCTCATCTCCGGCGGCATCGACCTCTCGGTCGGGGCGGTCTACGGCCTCGCAGGCGCCACCGCGACACAGCTCGTGGATTCCAATGGCGTGCTCGTGGGGGTCGTCGCGGGCCTGTCCCTGGGCTTGGTTGTTGGGCTCGTCAACGGGCTGCTGGTGACGCGCTTCCGGATCAACGCGCTGATCGGGACCCTGGCGATGACCTACGTCGTCGGCGGCATCGGCGCCCTGGCCACCAAGGGCAACCTGGTGGTCGCCCTCGACCACCCGGAGTTCCAGGCGGTGGCCGCGACGACGATCCTCGGCGTGTCGAGCGCGGCCTGGATCATGATCGTCGCGACCACCGTGATCGGCGTCGTGCTCGCCCGGACGACGTTCGGCCGCTACGTCTACGCCTCGGGCGGCAACGCGACCGCGAGCCGCCTCGGTGGCGTCCGCGTGGACGGGATCCGCGTGGCCACCTTCGCCATCAGCGGGGTCGCGGCGGCCACGGCCGGGGTCCTCGACGCATCCCACGTCCTGAGCATGCAGGCGTCAGCGGGCGGGAGCCTGACATTCACGGTGCTCGCCGGCGTCGTCGTCGGCGGGACGAGCATCCTCGGCGGGGAGGGCGCGATCTGGCGGACGGTCACCGGCTGCCTGTTCATCGCGCTCGTGGGCAACGGGTTCAACCTCCTCGGGCTGGACCCCTTCTACCAGCAGATCACGCTGGGCGTCATCCTCCTGCTGGCAGTCGGCATCGACGCGTGGTCACGGGGGTTGGATCGATGAGCGGGATGACCGCATCGGCAACAGCACAGCCTCAGGCAGGGAGACAGCGATGAGCGGTCCGGGAACGGTGGTCGTGGTGGGCGGGACGCGCTCGGTCGGCCTGGAGATCGTCAGGCACTACGCGGGCCGCGGCTTCGACGTCGTGCTCACGGGCGTGACGCCCGCCAACGTCGAGGCAGCGGTTGCCGAGACCTCCGGGCTCGGCGGGTCGGTCCGGGGGCTGACGTTCGACCTCGCCGACCCCCACGGGATCGCAGCGGCGCTGGCCGATGTCGGGCCGGTCCGCTACCTCGCCCTCGTGGCGCTCGAGCGGGACCAGAACAGCGTCGAGGCCTACGACATCAACGCGGCCATCCGACTCGTGACGCTCAAGCTCATCGGCTTCACCGAGGTGGTGCACGCCCTCCGGCCGCGCTTCGACGAGGAGACGGCGATCGTCGTGTACGGCGGCATGGCCAAGGAGCGCCCTTACCCCGGGTCAACGACGGTCAGCACGGTCAACGGCGGCGTGGTTGGCCTGACCCGCTCGCTCGTCGAGGAGCTCAAGCCGGTCCGCGTCAACTCGATCCACCCGGGCATCATCGTCGACAGCCCGTACTGGGCAGCCAAGCCGGCGGCCATCGCGAACTACGAATCCCAGTCGCCGCTGGGCCGCCTGGCGACGCTCGCGGACATGGTGGACGCGACCCGGTTCCTGCTGGAGAACCGCTCGGTCAACGGGATCGACCTGCTCGTGGACTGCGGCTGGCACTGCCGCTGACCGACGCCAGGACCCTGCGGGGCGGTCTCGGGCCCTCAGCCGAGGAGCGAGCGAACCCCGCCCCCGGGCTCGCCAACCGCAGGGCCGATGACCGCGGGGGGTCGGCGCGCCGTCGCACAAGGTCTGCGCTGATCATCCGGGCGAAACCGCTCGGCCCTCGCCGTCGTATCGCCGTCGGAGGGCGACAGGCTTCCGGTTCACGGCCGCGATGCCCGCCCGTCGCAATGACGCGAGCGGAGGACGTCGTGCAGCGGCCGATCCGCCGGACGAGGGTCGCCGGGTGGCTCCGGGGGCTGGGGCGCCGGGGCGCTGTGCTGCCCAGAGCGCCTTCCGGCGCCGCGACGGACACTAGACGTCCCTGATGAGCCGGTCATTCGAGGTCGAGGTCCAGCCACTCGGCGGGCGGGAGCCCGGGCGGATCCGGCGCGCCCTGCACCGGCATCGCCACGCTCTGCTGGCCATGGCCGCGGTGGCCGGCGCAGCCTGCCTTGCGCTCGTGGCCGCCGCGCAGCTGGACCTGTGGCGGCCCCCGCCGCTGCCGGACCTCATTGCGTTCGTGGGGGTCGACGGCAGCCTCGAGGTCGTCGCCCCGGCGGGCGGCGCGCCGCGCACGCTCGCCGCCGGCGGCCCGTCGTTCCAGTTCCCCGCCTGGTCGCCCGACGGTACCCGGCTCGCGGCCGTCGGCACGGGTCCTGACGGGCGGGGGGGCCTGTACGTTCTCGATGCCCGTGCCGGAGCGCAAGGCGCCTCAGCTCCGGTGCCGAAGCCGGTGTACGGCCCCGCGACGTCGGCGCCGATCTATGCGTACTGGTCGCCTGACGGGCGGCTCATCTCGTTCATCACAGGCGAGCCGGACGGGCTGGCCCTCCGGGTCGTGTCACCCGACGACCCAGGGCGCTCTCAGGTGCTCAGGTTCGGCGAGCCGATGTACTGGCAGTGGATCGATCCCGGCAGGCTGCTGATCCATGACGGGACCAGCACACCTGGCGACGAGGTTGCCGAGATGCCGCTGGCGTCCGCGGTGCCGGAGCCGGTTGGCGACCCGATCGGCGAGTTCCAGGCGCCCGGTGTGTCCGCGTCACTCGGCTACCGGGCATACATCACGACCGATGGGGGTCACCCGGCGTTGGTGGTCGAGCAGCGCGGCGGACCGACGAGGACCAGGATCCCGGTCGCCGGGATGAGCGCCCTGGACTGGGCTCCTGTCGGGGACGTGCTCGCCTATACGGCGCCCGCCACGTTGAACGGCCTGAGCTTCGGGCCGCTGCACCTCGTCGACGCGGGATCTGGGAACGACCGAACGCTTGCCGACGGGATGGTCGTTGCCTTCTTCTGGGCCCCTGACGCCCGGACCATCGCGGCCATCGACCTCGTGACCGCGACCGGGCAGACTGCGGCCATCGTGCCGACGACGCCGGGAACGCCCTCGCTTCGGTTGCGGTTCATCGATGTCGCAAGCGGCACCGTGCGCTCGCAGCGGGACATTCGCCTGCCCGACCTCCTCGTCAGCGACTTCCTGCCCTTCTTCGACCAGTACGCCCTCAGCCACCGGTTGTGGTCGCCGGCCGCGGATGCCATCGTCCTGCCACTGGTCGACGACACCAACGTGCCCAGGATCACCATCGTGCCCGCGGACGGCTCCCCATCGCGTGTGGTCGGGGACGGTGTGAGCGCGTTCTGGAGCCCGTGAACGACGCAGCTCAGGCGGGAATCAGGTCGTCGACGAGTGCCTCGAGGTCGCCGAAGGTGCGCACGCCGCGCATGCCTTCCTCGAGGCTGATGTCGAAGGCGTCTTCGACCGCAACGAAGAGGTCGGCGATGTCCTCGCGATCGAGGTTGAGGTCGTCGGTGAAGTCGGTCTCGCTGTCGAGCTCCTCCGGCTCGAGGCCGATGACCGAGAGGCAGAGGGCGAGCAGGCGCGCCTGGTCGGCGGAGTTCACCATGGCCTCCTTCTCCGCGAGCGCGGCAGTTGCAGGCGTTGGGCTTGATCTCGAGGCAATGACGCCTCGCCGAGCCTATCAGAACGGAGAGGGGACGGGAGTCGGCGTCGGGACGCTTTCGTCGGATTCGGCTGCGCGCATCGTCCTCAGACGAGGGTGTCGCTGACCGGTGGCGGCCGCGATGAGGTCCGCGGTCGCCGCGCGGCGCGGGCGCCGGGGTCCCGGGGCGGCGGCCAGGCCATCGGCTGCCCAACTGCCGACGCCGGTGTACCGTCCGCTTGGCCGCCAGGCGCGGGGCGCACGGCGCACGGTCGCCGGAGCGGCAGGACTGGACAGGCGGGGTGACCTGAAGGGAGGCCGGCGGTGCCGGACGAGGTCGTCGGTCGGGGCGACGAACTCGCGGTTCTGGAGCGCTTTGTCGAGCGCGCTTCGGCGTCCGCGGCCGGCATGGTCCTCGACGGCGAGGCCGGCATCGGCAAGTCCACCCTCTGGGAGGCCGCGGTGCGGGCAGCGCGGCACCGCGGCTGGCGTGTGCTGCTGTCCCGACCCGCCCGTGCCGAGCAGGGCCTCACCCTCGGGGGCCTCACTGACGTCCTCGCTGGCGTCGAGCCGGGCGCCATTGCCGAGCTGCCAGCCCCGCAGCGCCATGCCCTCGAGGTCGCCCTCCTCCGCGTTGCGCCGTCGGGGAGCCTGCCCGACCAGCGGACGCTCTCCGTCGCCGTCGCGAGCCTGCTGCGCGGTCTCGCGGCCCGCCAGCCGCTCCTGCTCGCCGTCGACGACGCCCAGTGGCTCGACGAGAGCTCCGCGGCCATCCTTGCCTACGCCGTTCGGCGCCTCTGGGACTGCTCCGTAGGGGTTCTCCTGTCGGTCAGGTCTGGCATCGGGACGTCCGCGTCCGATGCCCTGGTGGCCGCCCTGCCCGGAGAGCGTCTTGACCGCCTCGCCGTTGGCCCACTCCCACTGGGCTCGCTGCACCGGCTGCTCGAAGCACGGATTGGCCGGTCATTCCCGCGTCTGGTGCTGGTCCGAATCGAGGCGGCCTCGGGAGGCAACCCGTTCTTCGCGATCGAGATCGCGCGGGCCTTGGGCTCGGCGGGTTCGTCGGTGCTTCCCGGCCAGGATCTGCCCGTTCCCGAGACGCTGGGGCCGCTGATGGCACGACGGATCGCGGGGCTGCCGGCTGCGACTCGGCGGGCGCTGCTCCTCGTCGCGGCGGCGGCGCAGCCGACCATCGAGACGCTCCGCGCAGCCGGCGCTGCCGAGGATGCGCTCGTCCTCGCGATGGCCGAGGGGATCACTGCAGCCCATGGAGACACCGTCCGGTTCACGCACCCGCTCCTCGCCCAGGCGGTCGTCACGCTCGCGGGACCGGCCGAGACAAGGGCCGCGCACGCAGCCCTCGCCGCTGTGACGCGATCAGCGGACGGTCGGGCGCGCCATCTCGGCCTGGCGGCCGAGACCCCGGACGAGTCGGTCGCGCTCGCCCTCGAACAGGCGGCGGAGGTGGCCCGGTTCCGTGGCGCTGCGCTCGACGCTGCCGGGCTCTACCAGGACGCTGCTCGCCTGACACCCGGCGACCGGGGAGGGCCGAGGCTGCGCAGGTCCCTCCTGGCAGCGGAATGCCTGTTCATCGACCTGTCGGAGATCGTCCAGGCCGACGCGATCCTCGAGGCGGCACTTGGTGAGCCGCCCGAGGAGGCCGGTAGCCGAGACGTTCGCGACGCCGGTCTGCGCGGCGCGCAGGCGCTCGTCGAGGGCGTCCACGTCCGCGGTGCGGCGCGCGAGGCGGATCCCGTCCGGGCCCAAGCGCTCAGCCTCCGGGCGCTCATCCGCTACTACCACGGGCGGGTCCCGGAGGCGGTCGAACTCGGGCGGCAGGCTGTGGCGGCTCTCGACGAGGGCTCGACCCTTCGCGCACTCGTGCTCGCGCGCGTCGCGTTCGTCACGATGCAGCTCGACCTCGCGGCCGGGGTCGCGATGGCCGACGAGGCCGTGCGACTGCTCGAGGGCGTTCCCGAGCCTGTGGACGCGGATCTCGTCTCCAATGCGCTGCTGCTGCGTGCCGTCGGTGAGATCGGTCTGGTCCGCGCGACGCGGGCGGGCGACATCGAGCGGGGCCGACGCCTCATCACCCCCAACGGCCGCACCTGGGAGCACGAGGGAGCGGACGGCAGCTCGTTCGGGATCGCGCGTCTCACTGATGACCTCGACCGGGCAGTCGAGATGACGCAGGAGCTGATCCGCGCCAAGTCGGGCCCGTCCGGTGATGACCCGTTCAACCTCGTCATGCTCTCGGGCCTGCTGGTTCTGCGCGGCGAGTGGCCCGAGGCCCGCCGGCTGGCCGAGGCCGCGATGACGTCCTACGAGCGCGAGGGCGCCGACGTCCACCCGGCGTGGGGCCTTCGCGGGCTCGCGCTCGTCGCCGCGCACGACGGCCGGCTCGAGGACGCCAGGCGATGGGCGGGCGATGGCCTCCGCCGCGCCGCCGAGCGTGGCGACCTCATCGTCGAGGCGTTCCACCGCCAGATCCTTGGGTTTGTCGCCCTCTCGGCCGAGGCGTGGGCGGAGGCCGATGACCACCTGACCCGCGCGGCCGCCGCTGCCGACGCCGCTGGCACGCGGCACCCCGGGCGCCTCAAGGTGGCCGGGGATCAGGTTGAGGCGGCCCTCGCGGTGGGGGACCGGGAGCGTGCGGCCGCCGTCGTCGAGCGGCTGGACCAGGCGGCCCGGGTGGCGCCCACGCCGTGGGTGCGAGCTGTCGGAGCGCGTTCGGCGGCTCTCCTCGCAGCCGCTCGCGGCGACCTGGACGCAGCGGCCGCAGGCCTGGATCGGGCGCTCGTCGAGCACGCGTCCCTGCCGATCCCGTTCGAGCGCGCGCGGACGCTCCTCGCCAAGGGCCGGGTGCACCGCCGGCGTCTCGAGAAGCGGCTCGCTGACGAGACACTCCGGGAGGCCATCGGGGTCTTCGAGGGACTGGGCGCTCCCGCCTGGGCCGAGCGCGCCCGAGCCGAGCTCGGACGGGTGGGGCGGCGCCCCCGGGCGCCGGCGCAGCTCACCGAGACCGAAACCCTGGTGGCAGAGCTGGCGGCGAGCGGGTTGAGCAATCGGCGGATCGCCGAGCGCTCCTTCCTCGCCCCCAAGACCGTCGGGAATGTCCTCGGGCGCGTCTACGAGAAGCTGGGCATCCACTCGCGCGCCGAGCTGGGCGCCGTGATGGCTGCGACGCGAGCGGGAGACAGCCCCGCGGACCGCTGACGTTCCTGCGAGCGAGGGCGATGGCAGTGCGTCCCCGCCTCTGATCGGGGTGATCGCCTCTTGTCGGGGGTCGGGCCGCTCTCTAGCGTCGCCTTCGTGGATCAGCGTCCCGATCCCGATCCGGTGGCGACGTTCCTCGTGGAGCGGTACTGGCCCGAGGTGGACCTCGCGCTCGTGCGCGCGGCCCTGCCGAGGCTCGAGGCCGTCGCCCGCGAGATGACCGCTGAGGGGACGCGGGTCGAGCACCTGGGCTCGATCCTCATGCCCGTCGACCGCGTGGTGTTCTCCCTGATCGCCGCCGGTGATGAGGCGCTCGTCCGCGAGCTCAACGCCCGTGCCGACCTGCCAGTCGACCGGATCGCGACAGCGATTGCACTCCTGTCGCGCGCACCCGGATCGGCCGATGACAACCCCTGACCCAGCCACTCGAGGAGGCCACGCCATGTTCGCCATGCTTCGCCCGTCGTCCCGCCGATCGGTCTCGGCGCTTGTCGCCGCCGCCGCCCTGGGACTTGCGGCCTGCTCGGGCTCGACGTCGCCCACGAACCCGCCCGCGTCGGTGGCGGCGGTGAGCGGGGGTTCGGCGGCCCCGTCCGTGGTGACGCCAGCGGCGACGGCCTCGATGAGCGCCGCCCCGACCGACTCCAGCGGCCCTGCCGCGAACCCGCCCGCCAGCGGCCCGACCGCCGTCCCGACCAGCCTCGACCCGTGCCAGCTCATCCCGAGCCAGGAGGCCGGTCAGCTCGCGAGCGCCACCTTCGGCCCGGGCAAAGAGGAGACGACAAGCGGCAACAGCAAGATCTGCATCTACGGTTACCAGACCAAGAACGTGTTCGACGTGATCGTCGCCCAGGCGCCCGACGTGGCGACCGCCAAGAAGGCGGAAGCGGCGCTCGAGGCCGAGGAGCAGGCGAATGCCGCGAAGCTGAAATCAGGGCATGACCATCACCAAGATGCCCGGGTTCACCAGCAACAGCGACGCGGTCCTCATGGAGATCAAACCCAACAGCATCGGCATCAGCGGACGCGCGATCTACGTCCTGCGCGGCACCGTCTTCTTCGGCTTCAGCAGTCTGGTCCTGGGTGGGAGTGCGCCGGCGGCCGACGCAATGAAGGCGGAGGCGATGACGGTCCTCGGCCGGCTGCCCTGACGCGTCCTCGTCTTGGCCTCGCCGCCGATCTGCGCCGCTAGCCCACCAGCACGGTCACCTTGTGGTGGCCGTGCGCGCCACTGGGGGCTGGGCGCGTGATCTCGCCGGTCTGGACCGCCCCCATGCCGTCGGTCGCGCGGACCTCGAGCACGTGCTCGCCCGGGATGGCGGCCCAGACCGACGACCACTGCACCCAGGTCGCCGCCGACAGCGGCCGGCTGACACGGGCAGGCTGCCACGCGCCGCCGTCCACTCGCAGCTCCACGCCCGCCACGCCGCGATCGCCCGCCCACGCCATGCCGGCCACGGTCACCGGCCCTGCCGCCAGCCGGGCGGCGAACGCCGGCACGTCGATCCGCGACTGGGTCAGGATCGGCCCGTCCTTCGCCCAGCCCAGCGGGATCCAGAAGCCGTCCTGGGCGTCCGTGGTCGTGAGCTCCATCTGGGTCAGCCACTTGGTGGCCGACACGTAGCCGTAGAGGCCCGGCACGATGAGCCGCGCCGGGAAGCCGTGCGCGGCCGGCAGCACTGCCCGGTCCATGCCCACCGCGATCATGGGCTCCCGACCCTCGGCGAGCGCCCATGCCGTCGGGAAGCCGGCCGAGAAGTCGCTCCACGAGCGACCCATGATCTGCGTCGCGCCGGGCTGGACCCCGCACTCGGCCAGCACGTCCTTGAGTCGCACGCCCGTCCACAGCGGGCTGCCCACCAGGTGCCCGCCCACTTCGTTCGAGACGCAGGCGAGCGTCACGTACTGCTCGTAGAGCGGGAAGGCGAGGAGCTCGTCGTAGGTGAGCGAGAGCGGGTGCTCGACCATGCCGATGACGTCCAGGCGCCACAGCTTGGCGTCCACCTGCGGCACCCCGAGCGCGATGTCCACGCGGTAGAGGCGGTCGGCTGGCGTCACGATCGGGGGCAGGCCCGCGACGTCGAGCACCTCGTCGCCGGTCGGGTCGAGCGCCGGTCGGATCGCCGCCGGCAGCTTGGTCGAGGTCACGACGCCCTCCGGGTGGGCCGCGCCGATGAGCTCGCGCCCCACGGTCCCGCCGACGGCGGCGCTGCCCAGCACACCGGCGCTCGCGATCAGGAAGCGCCGCCGGGGCCACGCGGTTCCGTCATCGGTTCCGTCGGGCACGGGCGTTGGTCCGGCGTCGCGAGTCGCGAGGGGCGAGCCGAGGCTCGTCCCGTGGCCGGTGCCGCGGCCCGGCGCGGCGAGCCCGGCGAACCCGGTGAGCCACCGAAGCGCCGCGACCCCGGTGGCGACCGCGAGCCCGGCCGCGACGATCGCCGTGCCGACCCCGACGAGCGGCTCCCGGGCGGCGGCCACGCCCCCGACGAGACCGAGAAGCCCGATCCCCGCCGCGCCGGTGTTGGGCCTGCGCGTCGAGGCGATCCCGAGGAGGGCGCCGACGACGAGTGCCGCGAGCACCACGGCGACCTCGAGCGCGAGCTTGTCGGCATCGCCGAAAACCTCGATCGCGATGTCTTTCGCGCCGCGAGGCTGGAGGTCGATCAGCAGGTTGCCGACCGCGTCCACGAGCGACACCGTGCCCGTGATGCCCGCGAGGAGCTCGGCCTCGGCGATCGCCGCCGCGACGGCGACAGCGCCGGCAACCGCAGCGCCAGCAACGGAAGCGGAAGCTGCGGCGCGCGAAGCCCGGGGACGCATGGGCGCAACGCTACATCGTCGCGGCCGAACCTCGACTCGGCCCGGTCTGCGCAACCCAAGCACGTCAGCCGTGGCGCCGACGCCTGGTGGCGAGCGCGGTTCGGAGCACCGGCATGAGCCGGCGCCGGAGGATGCGCTCCCGGTGCCGCGCCTCGATCAGGAGTCGGTCGCAGGCCCGGAGGAGGTCGGCCTGCGCCATAGATCCGCGGGGCCGTGGGACGGTCCTCGACGCGGTCCACTTCGCGAGCCTGGCCTCGATCTCCAGCAAGTGCTCGTGGTGCGGCCCTTATTGGCGCCCGAATCGCCGGATGCTCCCCGGGCGGTCATCTGCACCCGGATTGGCGCAATCCACCCCCAGATGTCCGCGGGGCGGTCCCTATCCAGGATGTTGTCGGAAGAGGGCCGCACCACGAGCATCTGGTGACGACTGCCGGCCGTCGCGAGCGTGGGCAAGGCGGCGACTGCCGCCGTCGCCAGGCACGACGCCAGATAACGCTCCCCCCACGGGCATCTGGGGGAACCCAGGGGCCGAGGCGCGCCAAGCGCATTCGCCGCCCCTGCCCCAGACTCGTGCCATGGACCATCGCGACCACGTGCGCCTCATTCGCGACGGCGTCGAGGGCGGCGGACGCGAGTGGGCCGACCTCGGCTCGGGGGAGGGCGCCTTCACACTCGCGCTCGCTGACCTGCTGGGCCCGGGGGGCTCGATCATCTCGGTCGACCGGGACGCGCGCGCCCTTGAGGTGCAGTCACGCGCCCTCCGCGAGCGGTTCCCCGATGTCGCGCTCGCGACCCAGGCGGCCGACTTCTCGCGCGCCCTGGGCCTGCCGCCGCTCGACGGCATCGTCATGGCCAACTCGCTCCACTTCTCGCGCGACAAGCTGGGCGTGCTTCGCCTGGTCCGCGGCTACCTCCGCCTGACCGGCCGCCTCGTCCTCGTCGAGTACGACGCCGACCGCGGCAATCCGTGGGTGCCATACCCGCTGTCGTACCGTACGTGGGAGGCGCTCGCGGCCGAGGCCGGTTTCCGCGAGACGCGGCGGCTGTCGTCGGTCCCCAGCCGATTCCTGGGCTCGATCTACTCGGCGGTGAGCCAGCGTTAGGAGTGGTTGGCGGGGCTCGGCGCGCGCCGCACCGCCCGCGGTGCGATGCCGGTCGAGCTCGCCGGCATCGGCTGGGGGGTCCTTGCCGCGGTCTCCTTCGCCCTCCTACCTGGCCCGTGCAGCGAGCGGGGGGCCCACGGGAGCCCGAGGCGGTCTCGGTCGAGGACCTCCCAAAGGCTGCCCCGCCACTGCTCCAGCGCGGCGACAATGGAACCGACGTCAGGAACCTCCAGCAGGCCCTGGCTTTCCTGTACGCGGCGCGGGCGTCGGCGTCGACGGGGAGTTCGGCGCCGAGACGGCGGCGTTCGTCCTCCTGTTCCAGGTCCAGAACGGCCTTCCGCCGGACGCGATCGTCGGTCCGGCCACGCACAAGACGCTCGACCCGATCGCCAGCGCCGTGCGGAAGCTCGCCGCGGTCAAAGAGCTCGGCGAGTTCACGCAGGACCTTGGCGGCCCTCCGCCCCGAGGACCGAGAGCGGCTCAAGACGCTGCCGAGCGGGATTGCCGCGGACATCGAAGAGCTCAGCTCGGACCAGTAGGGAGCAGGCTCGCGTTGGCCGCGAAGCCCGACGGCGCAGACGTTCGTCACGGACGCTGTCGTTGACCGCTTCGCCGTCGTCGGCCCGCCCGAGGAGCACGTCCGGCGGCTCACGGAGCTCAGCGCGGGGGACGAGGAGCTGCAACTGAAGGCCTACGGGTCGACCATCATCCCTGCGCTGAAGGCAGCACTCGGCGAAGCCTGATTCTGGCGTTCATTGAAGCCGACCGGTGCGGCACCTGGCGTCGGCCTTCGCCTGTTCGCGCAGAGCGCACGGATGTCGCGATGGGTGTCCACCTCGTGCGGGCGCGCGCGGGCAATCAGAGGAGCAGTCGGCAGGCGCCGCTCGCGGGTGGGGCGGGCTGGCGCGGGTCGGCCGTTGTTCCTCCGACCGCAACCGAAATCCGCGATTCCGCGTGCACGACGCGGCCGAACGGGTGTGGCAGGGGCGCCATGCAGCGGTGCCAATGGCCAGTCGAACCTATCCAGATGTGACGAAAGGCCATTGACCGGGCTGGTATCAGGAGTGGAGGATTGCGGCATGACCGGTCAGACCAGTCGTACCACATCGACCCGAGATGAGATCGCTGCGCAGTTGGAGGACGAGCTCCTCTCCGGCCGAACCCCGGCAGGGACCAAGCTCCCGTCGGAGCGAACGCTCTCGTCCCGGCTCGGGGTGAGCCGCCCAGTCGTCCGCGAAGTCCTGCGTACCCTCGCGGAGCGCGGACTGGTCGAGGTCTCGCCGGGCAGGGGCACGTTCGCTCGCGCCGCCATGCCCGCGGATGTCACCGCGCAGATGACGACCGTCTACCGGCGCAGGAACGCAAAGACCCGCGACCTCATTGAGGCCCGAGTCATGGTCGAGGTGCAGACGGCTCGGCTTGCGTGCGGCCGCGCCACCGAGGACGAGATCGCAGAGCTGAGGGCGGCTGCGGGGCGCATCGATACCGCCCGGGACATCGTCGAGAAGGCGCGGATGGACGCAGCCTTCCACTCCCGCCTGGCCCAGGCGTCGGGCAATCCCGTGATCGAGACGATGTTCATGTCGATCATCGAGCTCGTCTTCGGCCACATCCTGCGGAGCAGCGCGCAACCCGCGCTCACGCGGACCGCGAACCCGTACCACCACGCCGTTGTTGACGCGATCAGCCGACACGATCGCGACGCCGCTGAGGCAGCGATGCGGGAGCACCTATCCGTCTCGCTGCGGGGCTACGGGGCCGACCTCGAGTCCTCGGTGTCGGATCTCGCGCGCCTCGAGCTCGATCGGCTTCGTGTCCCGGAGGCGCTGCGACCCGGCCTTCTGGCTCTGGATGACGCCGACAGTGCGCGGGAAGATGCGTGACTGCTTACTGCCGCTCCGTCACCAGTGCGCCGCCAGCGCGGCCCCGCACGCCTGAATCGCGTCGAGAAGGTGCAGGATGACAAGCAGTTCCGCCTCCACCATCCCCGGCCGGCTTCGGTGGCGCGTGCCCAGGATCCATGGCATCTGGTTGGCCACATTCGCCCTGTTCTGCGTCGGGTGGATCCTGCAGCCGAACTCCTTCTCGGTCTCGCAGTTCTACAACGTCCTCCAGGTCGCATCATTCCTCGGCATCGTCGCGATCGGCCAGACGCTGGTGATCCTGACGGGCGGGATCGACCTGTCGGTCAGCGGCGTGGTCACGATGGTCAACGTCGTGACGGCGCTGTACATGAAGGGCGACCCGAGCCGCATCGGAACGACGGTCCTGATCTGCCTCGCAATCGGTCTGCTCGTCGGGGTCGTGAACGGCGTGCTGGTGACCAAGGCCCGGATCGTGCCGCTCATCGTCACGCTCGCCATGCAGGCGGTGCTGTTCGGCGTCGCGCTCCTCCTGACCGGAGGGATCCCGTCGGGCGGCGTCGCGAAGGACTTCCAGTACATCGGCCAGGGCCGGTTCTTCGACTTCCCGGTGGCGGCGATCATTTGGATCGTCCTGACCCTGGCATTCGCAATCCTGACCAACCGGACCATCTTCGGGCGCAGCCTCTACGCGGTCGGCTCGAACGCGCGAGCCGCCCACATGGCCGGTACTGCGGTCGACCCGACGATCGTCGCGGCCTACGCGCTGAGCGCGCTCACGGCAGCCATCGCCGGCCTCATCGTCACGGCCTACATCGGCCTGCCGGCCCTCGGCAGCGGCGACAAGTACCAGCTGTCCTCCATTGCGGCCGTGGCCGTGGGAGGCACTGCACTGTCGGGCGGGATCGGCGGCGTTGTCCTGAGCGCCGGCGGCGCTCTGTTCATGACAGAGCTGACAAGCATCACGAACGTGCTCGCCGTCGGGACCGGCGCGACCCTCGTCATCCAAGGCGGCGCGATTGTCCTCGGGACCGCGCTCTACTCACTGACCAGGCATCGCCGCGTGGCCGCGCCCAACCGTGGCGCAACGACCTCGCCCGCGGCCGGAGGGCGTCCTGAAGGAGGTGCCCCCAGGGCAGACGTCAGCGCCGACACGTAAGCGGGCCTTCCGCTGCGGTTGGCGGCGACGGGCCAAGTGAGAGTGCAGCGCGGGCCTTGGCCACGCAAGTTGGCCAGGGACTCAAGACTCGAGGAGGAGTTGGGAACGTGATCACCAAATACCGGCTGGCCGCGCTCGTGGCAGCAGCCGTGCTCGTCGTAGGCGCCTGTTCGTCCGGTGCCGCAACGTCCGCCCCTGCGACGTCCGCGCCCACCGCGGCGCCGACCTCTGCAGCCTCCGTGGTCGCCAGCGCGGCTGCGAGCACCGGCGCGCTGGTGCCGTTCCAGATGGATCTGCCGCCGGGCAAGGGCGACGTGCTCGTCGACGTCACCAAGTACACGAAACCCGGGCCGTACCGCATCTGCTTCAGCAACGGGTTCTCCGGGAACTCGTGGCGCGCGATGATGCTCCAGTCCCTGAAGAACTTCGCCGACGCGCACAAGGACCTGATCGGGGACCTGATCATCGTCGACGGCCAGGGCGACGTGAACAAGCAGGTCTCGGACATCGAGAGCTGCATCGCCCAGAAGGTCGACGCGATCATGATGATCGCGAACTCGGGCACAGCGGTCGCCCCGGTCATCAAGAAGGCCGCTGACGCCGGGATTGTCGTGGCCCCGTTCAACCTGATGGTCGACGGCCAGGACTACACCGTCTACAACGGCACCGACGACTGCGCTCGCGGCACCCAGGCCGGTGAGTGGCTGAACAGCAAGCTCCCCGACGGCGGCGGCATCATCGCCCTCGGCGGCATCCCCGGGAACTCGTCGACGGCGGCCGCGTGGAAGTGCGCCCAGGAAGCCCTCAACACGAACATCAAGCTCCTTGCCTACAAGGACGCCAACTGGCAGGAAGACAACGCGAAGGTCGTCTGCACGGACCTCCTGACCGCGTACCCCCAGATCGACGGCATCTGGTCCGACGGCGGCCAGGACACCACCGGCTGCCTGAAGGCCTTCGTCGCTGCCGGCCGTGCGCTGCCGCCGTCCACCGGCGACGACTACAACGGCCTGCTCAAGATCTACCTCGCCAACAAGGACACGAACCCCAAGTTCGACGTCTTCACGCTCTCGCAGCCGACCTACGAAAGCAAGCTGTCCATGATGCAGGTCCTCGCCACGCTGACCGGCAACACCGAGGTCTACAAGACCTGGCTGTTCGCGGGCGGCAAGATCACCGGCGCGGACGCCGCGAAGTTCGTCAAGCAGGACCTGCCGGACTCGGTCTTCGTTGACAACGACCTGACCGATGCCCAGCTCAAGCAGATCTTCGCGGGCCAGTAGACCTCTCGCCCCCGCGTGATCGACCGCCGGGAGGCGTGCCCTCCGCACGCCTCCCGGTCAACGGAGCGGCTTAATGGATGACGCGATGCAGTCGCCGGTTCTGGAAGCGATCGACATCTGGAAGGCCTTCCCGGGCGTCCAGGCGCTCCGGGGCGCGAGCTTCCAGGGCTACCCGGGCCGGATCCACGGCCTGATCGGAGAGAACGGCGCCGGCAAGTCGACGCTGATGCGCGTCGTCGCCGGCATCTACCAGCCCGACAGCGGCCGGATCGCGCTCGAGGGCGCCGAGGTGCACCACTCGGATCCCGACTCGGCCCACCGGGCAGGGATCAGCATGGTCTACCAGGACACTCGGCTCGCCCCCGACCTGGACGCCACCCAGAACGTCTGGCTCGGCCACGAGCCGGCGGGGCCGCTCGGCATCGTCAACGGGGCACGCCTCCGCTCGGAGGCCGTCGACCTCCTGGCGGCGTTCAACCTGCCCATCGATCTCGGCGTCCCGGTCCGCAGCCTGAGCGCTGCCCAGCGGCAGGCGGTCGAGATCGCCCGGGCGCTGTCCCATCATGCGAAGGTCCTCATCCTCGACGAGCCCACGGCGGCCCTGACCGTGCGAGAGGTCGAGACCCTGTTCGGCGTCCTGCGCGACCTGCGGGCCCGGGGCGTCTGCGTCATCTTCGTGTCGCACCGCCTGCCCGAGGTGCTCGAGATCACCGACACGATCACCGTCATGAAGGACGGCGAGGTCGTCGGCACGATCCCGACGGCGGACGCGACCGAGGCCGAGCTGGTCCACATGATGGTCGGGCGCTCGGTCGACGTCGTCTTCCCCGAGCACGCCGTCAACCCCGGCGAGCCCGTCCTGGAGGTGTCCGGCCTCACCAGCACCGGCTTGTTCGAGGACATCACCTTCACCGTCCGCCGCGGCGAGATCGTCGGCATCGGCGGGATCGAGGGCAACGGCCAGCGGGACCTCGCGCGCGCCCTGTTCGGCATCGGCCGGGTGGACGCCGGGAGCGTCACGGTCGCCGGCCAAGCCGTGCGAGTCCACTCGCCGAGACGGGCCGTCGCGTCGGGGATCACCTACGTCAGCAACGACCGGAGGGCCGAGAGCCTGATGCTCCAGCTCTCGGTGCGCGAGAACGCGGCGCTCCCGACCGTCGACCGGCGCGCGAGGCTCGGCTTCGTGGACGTGGCGGCCGAGCGCGCGGCGGTGGACAACGTCGTGCAGGAGTATGGCGTTCGGACCCCGTCGGGCGAGGCGATCATCGAGGGCCTCAGCGGAGGGAACCAGCAGAAGGTCGTCGTCGGCCGCTGGACGCTGTCGGACATGCGCGTCCTCATCCTCGACGAGCCGACCCAGGGCGTCGACGTCCGCAGCAAGCTCGAGCTCTACGAGCGGATCCGGCGGCTGGCCGCAAGCGGGGTTGCGATCGTCCTGCTCACCTCCGACCTGATCGAGCTCATCGGCCTCGCCGACCGCATCCTCGTGATGTCCCACGGCCGGCTCGTCCGCGAGGTGTCCGGTGCCGAGGCCACCGAGGAGACGATCATCGGGGCCGCGGTCACCGGCAAGAAGAAGGCCGCCGACGCCTCGTCGGCCGCCGGGGTCCGGGCCGCGTCTGGGGTGCCGGCGGGCAGCCGGCTCAGCGTGCCCCCGTCGTGGCGAACCCCGTTCGTGCTGCTGATCGGGCTGCTGCTCGCCGGGGTGTTCGCATCGTCCCAGTCGCAGTACTTCCTCACGGGCGACAACCTCGGCAACCTGCTCATGGCCGCCACCCCGCTCGCGGTCGTCGCGATCGGGCAGGCGTTCGTGGTCCTGCTTGCGGGGATCGACCTGTCGGTCGGGGCGACGATGAGCCTGGTCGTGGCGGTCGCGTCGTTCGTCATCGTGCCCGGTCAGGGTCCGGCCGAGCTGCTGCTGGGCATCGTCATCTGCCTCCTGGTCGGCGCTGCCGTCGGCCTCGGCAACGGCCTCGCGATCCGGTACCTGCACCTGCCCGACCTCGTGGTCACCCTGTCGTCCCTGTTCATCGTCAGCGGCCTCGCCCTGACCGTGCGCCCCTTCCCGAAGGGGCTCGTGAACCAGGACTTCATCAATGCGATGAGTTCGCAGGTCGGGCCGCTCCCGGTCGCGGCCCTCGTCACCGTGGCTGCCATCCTGGTGATCGAGTTCATGCTCCGGACCTCGAGGGCCGGCATCAGCCTCTACGCCACAGGCTCGTCCCGCGAGGCCGCGTTCATCGCCGGGATCCACGTCGACCGGGTCCGGGTCCTCGCCTACGTGGGGTCGGGCCTGACCGCCGCGGTGGGCGGGCTGGTGCTGGCGGCGCGCCTCGGCTCGGGGGACCCGAGCGCCGGGTCGACGTTCACCCTGGCCTCGGTGACCGCTGTCGTCGTCGGCGGCGTCAGCCTGTTCGGCGGCCGCGGGACGGTCGTCGGCCCGCTCCTGGGCGCCGTCCTCGTGATGGGCATCCAGAACGTGCTCAACCTGATGCACGTGTCCGCGTACTACCAGTACATCTGGATCGGGATCCTGACCCTCGTCGGCGTGGCGGCCTACTCCGTCGACTGGCGCGGGATCCTCGTCCGCCTCCGGCTCGTCAGACGTCCCTCCAGCGCAGGTGCCGCATGATCAGGCTGCTCTCCCACCCGCTCGCCATCGACACGCCGACCTACCCGAACACGCCCGGCGTGACGTTCACGCCCATGGAGCGGATCGCCGACGGCAAGAACTCCAACTGGCTGGTCGTCACGGCCCAGAACCACGCGGCGACCCATGTGGACGGCCCGTTCCACTTCAACCCGAACGGGAAGAAGATCACCGAGATCGACCCGGGCGAGTTCTTCTTCTACCACCCGGTCGTGCTGGACATCCCCAAGTCCGACGACGAGGTCGTCACCGGCGCCGACTTCGCGGCGCACGAGGCCGAGCTCGAGGGCGCGGACATGGTCCTCGTCCGGACCGGCTACGGCGCGCGGTGGCGCTCGGCCGAACCCGCGCGGTACAGCAACCACAGCCCCGGCTTCGACAGCTCCGCGGGACGGTACCTGCGGGATTGGCACCCGAGCGTCCGCGCGGTGGCCATGGACTTCATCTCGGCGGCCTGCCAGGCCTACCTCGACGAGGGCGTCGAGTTCCACCGGGTCATGCTCGGCCGCACGAGCGCCGATCCCTATGTGTTCCTGATCGAGGACGCTCGGATCGATGCCGACCTGGGGGCCGACGACCTGGCCATCGTGGTCATGGCGCCGCTGCTCCTGCAGGACCAGGACGGCGGCCAGGTCACGATGCTCGCGGCTCCACGCGGTTGGCCGTCCGCATGACCGACACCAGATCCACTTATCCCTCGCGCCCGTCCGCGGGGGCATCGAAGCTGAAGGACGTCACGGGCATGCTCACCAACCCTCCGCTCGCGGAGCCTGCAGGGCCGCCGATCGCAGACCTCGTGCGGATGGCCGCAGAGGTGCGGCTCCAGGTCGTCAAGGCCATGACCCCCGGCAAGTTCCACCACTACGGCGGATCGCTGTCCGAGACGGACATCATGGTCGCGCTCTACCACTACAAGCTGCGCCTGCGGCCCGAGGAGCCGGCGTGGCCGCAGCGGGACCGGTTCATCCTGAGCAAGGGCCATTCGGTGCCGTCGCAGTACGTGTGCATGGCGCGCCGCGGCTTCTTCCCCATGGCGGACCTCGACTCGTTCAAGACCCTCGGCAGCCCGCTGCAGGGCCACCCTGACATGCGCAAGACCCGCGGCCTGGAGGCGAATACCGGATCGCTGGGCATGGGGCTGTCCGCCTCCAACGGCCTCGCCCTGGCCGCCCGATCGCTCGGACAAGACCACCACGTCTACACCCTGTTGGGCGACGGTGAACTGATGGAGGGCCAGGTGTGGGAGGCGGCCATGACCGCCGGCCACTACAGGCTCGACAACCTCACCGCGATCGTCGACCGAAACGGTCTCCTCACGACCGGACGAACCGAGGACCGTAAGGGCCTCGAGCCTCTGGGCGACAAGTGGCGGGCCTTCCGCTGGAACGTCATCGATATCGACGGCCACGACATGGCCCAGATCTGCGACGCGCTCGACCGGGCGACGGCGACCAAGGGGAAGCCGACGGTCATCATCGCGGCGACGATCAAGGCTCGCGGCATCCCGTTCCTGGAGAACCAGGCGAGCAGCCACAACGCCATGATGTCCCCCGAGCAGCACGCCGAGGCGGTCCGCATTCTCGAAGCGAACCTCGCGGCGCTGGAGAACGCGCGATGACCACCCTGCGTGCAGCACGCGACGGCTATGGCGACGCCCTGGTCGAGCTGGGCAAGGCGAACGACCGCATCGCCGCCTTGGACGCGGACCTGTCGAAGTCGACCCGGACCTGGGACTTCGGGACGATGTTCCCGGACCGGTTCTTCGAGATGGGGATCGCCGAGGCGGACATGATCAGCACGGCCGCCGGTCTCGCCCTGGGCGGCTTCATCCCGTTCGCGAACTCGTTCGCCATCTTCATCACGGGGCGCGCTTTCGACCAGGTGCGTCAACAGGTCGCCCTCGCGAACCTGAACGTCAAGGTGTGCGGTTCGAGCGCCGGGCTCACCCAGGGGCCCGACGGCGCAACGCACCAGTCGGTCATCGACGTTTCGCTCATGCGCAGCCTCCCGAACATGACGGTGATCGTGCCGTCCGATTCGGAGGAGGCGCGGCTCGCCACCCACGCGGCGGCGGCGCATGACGGCCCGGTGTACCTGCGCCTGAGCCGCTACGACACGCCCGTGTGGCGCGAGCCCGACCGGCCGTTCCAGATCGGCGAGGCCGAAGTCCGCCGAACGGGCCGCGACATCACGATCGCCGTCACCGGCGTGCTGCTCGGCCGTGCGCTCGAGGCCGCGGACCTCCTGGCGAGCCGGGGCATCGAGGCCGAGGTCCTCAACGTCCACACCGTCAAGCCGCTCGACCGCGGGACGATCCTGGGCTCGGCGACGCGGACCGGCGCCATCGTGACGTTCGAGGAGCACAGCATCATCGGGGGCCTGGGCTCGGCGGTGGCTGAGGCGATGGCCGACAGCGCCACGGGCGTCCCGTTCCGGCGGCTCGGCGTCCGGGACTGCTTCGGCGAGACGGGCTCGGCAGAGGAGCTCCTGGCCAAGCACGGCCTTACCGCCGCGAACCTGGTGGCTGTCGTCGGCGAGCTCGTGGCCGCCAAAGCCGCGGCGATCGGCGAACACCGACCGCGCAGCGCCGGGGCGGCGTTCGATGGCCGGTGAGCTTCGGACCGGGCTCATCGGCTGCGGCAAGGTCGGGCTGACCCACGCGCTCGCGCTCTCGTCGCTCGGCCGGTCGCAGTTCAGCGCGGTGTGCGACGCCGACCCGGCGCGGGCCCGCGACTTCGGCGCACGGTTCGGCGTCCCCGGGTACGCCGACGCCGAGGAGATGGTGCGCGTCGAGCGGCTGGACATGGTCTCGGTCTGCACGCCCCACCCGCAGCACGAGGCCGCGATCGTGGCCGCGGCGCGGGGCGGGCGCCCATGCGCTCGTCGAGAAGCCGTTCGCCGCGGACCTGGGCGCTGCGACCGGTCCATGGCGGCGGCCCGTGCGGCCGGCGTCACGATCGGGGTCATGAGCCAGCGGCGCTGGTACCGGCCGATCGTCCGCATGCGCCGGGCGATCGACGCGGGCAAGGTCGGCGAGCCGGTGATGGCCAACATCGTCGTCCTGGGCTGGCGCGACGAGGCCTACTACCGGTCGGACCCGTGGCGCGGTCGCTGGTCGACCGAGGGCGGCGGCGTCCTCGTCAACCAGACGCCTCACCAGCTCGACCTGCTGCTGTGGCTGATGGGCCCGGCGGCCGAGGTCTACGGCCAGTGGGACAACTTCAACCACCCCTACATCGAGGTCGAGGACACGGCTGTCGCCGTCGTCCGCTTCCGGAGCGGCGCCGTCGCCACGCTGGCGCTGAGCAACGCGCAGAACCCGGGCCTGTACGGGCGAGGTCCACATCTATGGGTCCAACGGGGCCTCGATCGGGGCTCAGACCGAGGGCGGGTCGATGTTCGTGTCCGGCATGACCGAGACCGTGGACCCGCCGATCAACGACCTGTGGACGATCCGCGGGGAGGAGCACCTCCTGGCGGGCTGGCAGGCCGAGGACCGGGCCGCGATCGAGACCGAGAACCCGTTGACGTACTACCACGAGCGGCAGATCGAGGACTTCCTCGAGGGCATTGCCGAGGGGCGGCCGCCGACGGTCGACGCCGAGGCGGGCAGACGGGCCGTCGAGCTGTTCACGGCCATCTACCGTTCGCAGCGCGACCGTCTGCCGTGCACGCTGCCGCTGCAGCCCGAGGACGGCGACGACTATGACGGACGGCTCGTCCTGCCGCCGGGGAGAAGGGGAGAGGCCGCGTGATGAAGGCGCTCGTTCTGGCCGAGTACGACCGGCTCGACTACACCGATGCCCCGGTTCCGGACATCGGCCCCCACGACGTGCTGGTGCGCGTGCGGGCCTGCGGGATCTGCGGCAGCGACGTCCACGGCATGGACGGGAGCAGCGGGCGCCGCATCCCGCCGCTCATCATGGGACACGAGGCGGCGGGCGACATCGAGCGCGTCGGCGAGGCCGTCACGGCCTGGAAGCCGGGCGACCGGATCACGTTCGACTCGACGATCTACTGCCTCGAGTGCGAGCCGTGCAAGCGCGGCCTCACGAACCTGTGCGAACAGCGCAAGGTCATCGGCGTCTCCATCCCCGAGTACCGGGCGGACGGCGCCTTCGCCGAGTACGTCGCCCTGCCCGAGCACATCCTGTATCGGCTCCCGGAGGCGGTGAGCTACCAGCAGGGCGCCGGCGTCGAGCCGCTCTCGATCGGGGTGCACGCGGTGTCGCTCGCCCCCCTCGCGCCCGAGAGCACCGTGGTCGTCGTGGGCGCGGGCGTCATCGGCCTGATGCTGATCCAGGCGCTGCACGCGAAGGGTGTCCGCAGGATCGTCGCGGTGGATCTGAGCCCCGACAGGCTCGAGACGGCGGCCCGTCTGGGCGCCGAGACCATGTTGCTGTCCAGCGAGCCCGACGTGCTCGACCGCGTCCGCGCGGCGACCTCGGCGGACGGCGCAGACGTGACGTTCGAGGCCGTGGGGATCAGCCCGACGGTGACGCTCGCGATCGAATCGGCGCGCAAGGGCGGCCACGTGGTCCTGGTCGGCAACGTCTCGCCCCAAGTCACGGTGCCGCTTCAGGCCATCGTCACCCGCCAGCTGACGATCCACGGATCGGCCACGTCCTGCGGCGAGTACCCCGAGTGCATCGACCTCATCGCCTCGGGCAAGGTCGACGCCATGGCGCTCATCGGCGCGGTCGCACCGCTGGCCGACGGCGCAGCGTGGTTCGAGCGCCTCCGGAAGGGGGAGCAGGGGCTGATCAAGGTGATCCTCGAGCCGTGACGCGGCGCGCAATGCAACGTCACGGGGTGGACCGCGGGCGCCGCGGGGCGCTCTTGGAGGAGAATGCGTGACTGATTCCAGACCGACCATCGGCTTCGTGGGCCTCGGCATCATGGGCCGCCCGATGGTCCGCAACCTGCTGAAGGCCGGCTACCGGGTCACGGTCCACGACGTGAACCGGGCCGCGGTGGACGAGCTCGCGGCCGAGGGCGCGGCCACCGGCTCTTCCGCCGCGTCCGTCGCGGCGGCGACCGACGTCTTCATCAGCATGCTCCCGGACTCGCCGGAGGTCCTGGCCGTCTACACCGGCCCGGACGGGGCGTTCGAGGCGGTGCGGCCGGGCTGGCTCGCGATCGACATGAGCTCCATCTCGCCCCGCGTCGCCCGCGAGCTGGCCGCGACGCGCCGCGTCGGCCGGCGCCTCGCATGCTCGACGCGCCGGTCTCCGGCGGCGACAAGGGGGCCATCGCGGGCACGCTCTCGATCATGGTCGGCGGCGAGCCGGCCGCGTTCGAGCGGGCGCTGCCGATCCTGCAGGCCATGGGCAAGACGATCGTTCACGTCGGCGACGCGGGCGCGGGGCAGGTCGCCAAGGTGGCCAACCAGGTCGTCGTCGCACTCGTCATCGAGGCCGTGTCCGAGGGCCTCGTCCTCGGGGCCAAGGCTGGCGTCGATCCGGCGCGGATCGTCGAAGTCCTCCAGGGCGGTCTGGCGTCGACAAGCGTGCTCGAGATGCGCCGGGGCAACATGCTGGCCGGCCACTTCGAGCCCGGCTTCCGCATCCGGCTGCACCTCAAGGACCTCGCGAACGCGCTGGCGCTCGGGCGCGAGACGGGGGTCGTGCTGCCGGCCACGGCGCTCGTGGAGCAGCAGATGGAGGCGCTCGCGGTCGCCGGCCGGGCGGACCTCGACCATTCGGGCCTGATCACGATCGTGGAGGATCTCGCCCGCTACAGCGTGGCCAACGGGCCGCGGTCGTAGAGGGCCCGTCCGCCTCGCGGGCGCAGCGCTCGTCCGCCTCGACACACTCGCGCTATGAACCGCCCCGGCGACGGCCGGGCGCAGCGAGGGCCACCGATGGGGATCAAGGATCGCGCACAGCTCGAGGCCAGCATCGAACGCTACCGGCGGGGCTTCTGGAAATCGCGAATCGACGGACCGGCCGCCGTTCAGCGTCCTGCCCGATCGGGCCTGGTTGCCGCTCTTGTACCTGCGGGAGCCGCTGCGGGCCGTCGAGTTCCAGCCGGACGACATCGGCCCGAGCCTCGCACGGTCCGACTACGAAGATGCGGCCGAGCACCGCCACGTCACCGTCGACGACTGGATGCCGTGGGCAGCGCCCTGGCGGGGCGTGCCGTGGCTCGAGGCGATCGCCGGCTGCCCGGTGCTAGCCGCGCAGGGGTCCCTCGCGCCCGGGGCATGGGCCGACTCGATCGAACAGCTGCGGGACCTTCGCGAGCCCCGCGGCACGCGCTGGTTCGACCGGCTGGGCGTCCTCACTGCCGACCTCGAGGCCACAGCGCCCGATGACTGCTTCGTCAGCACGAGCATCTTCCGGGGGGCATCGGACGTGCTGGCCGGCGCTCGCGGCCTCACCGACTTCTACCTCGACGTCGTGGACGACCCCGTCGCCGTCGCCGAGGCCGCGCTCGCGGTCAACAGGATGCACCTGGCCGTCCTGGAGCGGCACTTCTCGATCGTGAAGCCGAAGATGGGCGGCTACGGGCACATCTACGGATACTGGTCGCCAGGCCCGACGACGATGATCCAGGACGACGTCCTGGGCATGGTTTCGCCGGCGACGTTCCGCGACTACTTCGCCCAGTGCGCGGAGCAGGTTGTCGAGCTCCTTGGCGGCCACGTCATGTACCACCTCCACGACACGGGCTTCGATCACTGGCGGCACCTCCTGGACGTGCCGGGCCTGGCCGGCGTGGAGCTGACGGTGGAGCCGATCGGGCCCTCGCTGCACGACCTCGAGCCCGTCCTGCGGGAGATCGCGGAGCGGTCGCGGCTCTACCTGATGGTCGACAGCCACTTCGACGAGTTCATCGACGTCGTGCGCCGGCTGCCGACCGACGGGGTCTGCGTGTGCGTCTCGGACAAGTTCGTCAACAGCGATGCCGAGTACCGAGACCTCCTCGCGGCGACGTGGCCGAGTGCGAGGGACGACTGAGGGTTCAGAACGCGCGATCCTCGCTCTGCAACCCGCACCCATTCGACAGGGGAGAACCGATGGTTGACCTGGGCGCGTTGGCGCAGGCTGTCTCTGCCGGCGATCGTGTTGCAGCCGCGTCGATCACGCGCGACGCGCTCGCTGAGGGGGTGGATCCCGGCGCCATCCTTGACGAGATGACGGGTGCGATGAACGAGGTGGGCGGCCGGTTCCAGCGCAACGAGATCTACGTGCCCGAGATGCTCATCTCGGCCCGAGCGATGAAGGAGGCCATGGTCCTGCTAGAGCCCTCGCTCGTGGGCGCGGGGATCAGGCCGCTGGCGACCGCCGTCCTCGGGACGGTCTCGGGGGACCTCCACGACATCGGCAAGAACCTGGTCGGCATGATGTGGAGGGGCGCGAGCCTCGAGGTGGTGGACCTGGGCGTCAACGTCCCGCCCCAGCGCTTCGTCGAGGCCGTGAGGGAGCACGACGCGAGGATTGTGGGGATGTCCGCGCTGCTCACGACGACGATGGTCGGGATGAAGGACGTCATCGAGGCGATACGTGGCGCCGGACTGGGCGACGTGAAGGTCATCGTCGGGGGTGCCCCCGTCACCGAGGAGTTCGCGCACGAGATCGGCGCGGATGCCTATGCACCCGACGCTGCGGCAGCCGCGCACGTCGCACAGGAGCTGCTGCGCTAGCGTTCACCGCACTGTCGGCGACGCCATGACGGAGTCGGCGGTCCGGTGCCGCGATGGGACGGGGTGGGCGCGCTTGCCCGGGGACCCGCAGGACGCACCGTCACGCGTGGCGATCCTGGCCGGAGTGACCGCGGCACCAGCGGTCGGCGACGAGGTCGTTGCCACTGGGTTCGACACCAGTTCATGTTCCTTGGCGCCGACGGGCGGATGCGATTTCCAAATCATGCCGTGGAGACAAGTGAGCCGCCAACAGGCGGACGATTCGGTAAGTGCCGCCCGACCGACTTCGTCGCCCGCCCGCCCGACTGACTTCTGGCCGTCGCCTAGGTCGGCCTCCGACGTCCAGGCGGCGACCTAACGGACGGGTCGAGACACTGCATGTCAGTAAGGGAGGGGAGTGGAGCGGGAGACGGGATTCGAACCCGCGACATTCTGCTTGGGAACTAGGAGCGTCCCCAGCGGTGTGCTCTGAGCGTGGCCTCCGAACGGGAATCGCGATAGTTCAGAGTGTCGCGACCAAGACGCGCACGACATGCTGCTTTCCCGATCGAGCGTGGCACCTCGGCCCCTTTCCCCGGGTCGCCCCTCTCGCCCGGCATCAATTCCGAGCTGCCCCAGTGGCAGCCCACGGTGTTACGCGCCCACCTCTACACCGAGCCTCTTCCAGCTCTCGTGCAGGCCATATCGGTCGGGTCGCACAGAGAAGACCTGTCGGATGAGGACGACGTATGTGCCGCCAGCCAGGCGGCCGAGATCCATCACAGCCACGGCGCCATTGACCCTGACCGGGGTCACCGCGGCCCTGCTATCGGTCCAGGTTCTCTGAACGGGACTGGGCTTCAGAACGGCGACCTGACTGAAGAGCGCCGGGCTCAGATCGTCGATCACGATCACGTCCACCGGGGTCCCGGCGCCGTTCACGTGGGCGATGCCGGCGCGCTGCAGCCAGCGGCGCGTTTCCGGGGCAACCCTCGCTCTACCGCCGGCTGTTCGAGGCTGAGGCGCCGTTCCTCGCGGTCAAGGCCGACCGGCCGGCCGTCGCGACCGCCCTCGGGGTCCGGCCCTTCGAGGTCGCCGTGGAGCGGCTCGGCGACGAGGAGGGCGAGGACCAGACCGACGAGGCCGACGAGTTCCTCGCATTGCGCGTCCCGCTCCTCCTCGCCGCGCTCGTCCACTACCCCGTGGCGGGACGACCTCGACATCGAGGGCGCCGCGTTCCGCGAGCGGGCGCTGCGGCTCCGGTCGCTCTCGGTCCGCCGCGTCAAGGACCTCGCCCTGCGCGTCCGGGTCGTCGACTCGTCACTCGAGCGCGTGATGGGGGCGGGCCGCACCGGCGAGATCTATGTCGAGGGGCCGACGACCCAGTCGCCGGTCGCGTTCCACGACTTCCCGGGCCAGGACTGGGCCGGGCAGTTCCGCGGCGCCTTCGCGCCGCACCTCGCGACGATCGTCGAGAACGACGCCTACGTGCCGATCTTCCGGCTCCTCCTCGAGGCGGAGAGCGAGGAGAGGGCGCTCTCGATCCTCGGGGGGTTCGGCGTCTCGCGCGAGCAGGTCATGCAGGTGGCGTCGGCCGTCGGCGCCGCCGACCTCGTCGCGCGGGAGGACGAGGAGCATTGGTGGCGCGCCCTGCTGCCCCTACTCGGCGGCGAGCTCTCGGCCACGCCGCGACGCCGCCTGGCGCGACGAGCTCGACCGGGCGGTCGAAGGCCGCCCGCCCGGCCCTGCCCGAGGCCACCTGCGAGGCGCTCCTCGCCTCGGGGCCGGCCGACGGCGCGCGCAGGGACGTCACTGACGGCGGCGTCCTCGCGCTGGTCGAGCGGCTCGGCGTCTACCTGCGGGCGCTGCACGAGGCCCTCACGGCGATCGGCGACCGCGGCCTGGAGGTCCGAGGCGCCGGCCGCCGGCTCGACGCGTGGCGGCGCGCGCACGCGAACTCGGTCGTAGCCGTCCTCGCCCGTCTCGGGCGACGAGTCGGCCTCGAGCCGGCCCTCCGCGTGGGCCATCCCGGCCGACAGCGACTGGCGCGCCGTCGTGTCCCCGGCCGTCTACCTCGCGCCCGTCGTCGCGGACCTCGAGCGTGCCACCGGGGGCCCGGTCGACGCCGGAGTGACGCGAAGTCTGACCGCGATTCACCAAGCTGTGCTCGAACTGTGGACGCGCGAGGGAGCGGCGGCGCATCTTCTGCTGGCCATGGACATGGCTCCCGCGCCGCTGACGAGCGGCTGCAGGCCGGGCGCCGCGTCCGGGGCCGCCTTTCCTGCCTGCTCGAACGCCACCGTTGTCCCCTCGCTGCTCGCGCCGCCGCCCCGACCTGACCTGGTCAAGGGCGGCTGCCGCGACGGCGCCTACCAGACGATACCCGTCCCGTGCGAGTGGATGGCGAGGTACATGTTGTGCTGGCTGATCGTGTTGATGCTCCCGTTCTTCGCGCTGCCCGAGCCGTTACACCGCTTGCCGCAGGTGTCGAGGTACGTGTAGGTCCCCGCGGTGTCGTTGTAGCCGATGATGGCCACGGAGTGGCCGAGCGAGCGGGACCAGTTGGGCAGGTACGCCGTGTTGACCTGGGCGACGACCGGCGACGCCGGCGTTGGCGATGTCCGAGGTCACGAAACTGTGGAGGTCGGTCTCCGAGGGGTTCTCGCGAGAGGTAGAACCACGTCGACCACGAGGACGAGTGCCCTGACGCCTCCCAATTGAGCGCGTCGCGGATGTCACTGATCGCGCCGCCAGGCGTCGGGTAGGTGTCGAGTTCGGCGATCCAGGCCGTGAGTAGCTCGGGCTCTGACCTGCTCGGCGAGGTACATCAGGTACGCCCGCCCGACGGTGGCGTAGCCGTCGCCGGTGTCGCTCGAGGTGCCCGTGTCCGACGAGGCGTACCAGTGCCGCTCGATGCCGGGCCGTACGGCTCGCTGAAGTATGCCCGGCCATGCCGGTCACCTTGGCACTGGTGTTCGCCCAGTACGCGAGGGCCGCGTCAGACGCGCCGCCGTGCAGAAGTTCCAGTAGTTCGCATCGAGGCTGGTTACGTGCTTGTCGTCGTACAGGTCACCCTCGGGCTCGACGATGCTTGGCCGTCACGCTGTACGAGAGGAGGGCACTGGCCGGGACCGTCGCGATCGCCGCCGAGGCCGCGAGCGCCATCGGGGCCCCGTTCGCCCCGATCGCGATCCGCCCCGACTCCTTGAGGGCGACCCAGGCCGGGTCCTGCAGCAGAGTCGACTGCGAGGCCGCGCCCGGCAGGTCGCCACCCGTCGACCCGCCCGGTGACGATCCTGCGGCGCCGGCGGGCACCGCCAGCCCGAGGCAGAGCACAACAAGGACACCGACGATGCGGATGGATCGCATACCCCGCTCCTTTGCGATTCCGCCGGGGCGTGGAAGGGGCCTCCCCGCATCCGCAGCGTGCCCAGAGCATAGTTTCGGCTGTAAAGAGATCATTGCGACCCGACCGTGCGTTTCGGCCTCATCGGGGGTGTTCATTGGTATGGCAGGCATTGAGGCAGCGATGACGGCGGCATCTGACGGGCCGTACCGCCAGGCATACGAGCAGCACTGGGACGACGTGTTCCGGTTCCTGCTCGCGTGGACGAACGACTGGTCTGCGGCCGAGGACCTCACGCAGGAGGCGTACGTGCGCCTCTGGCGGAACCGGGAGCGCGTGGACTGGGACCGGCCGATCGTAGCCTGGCTCCTCGTGACCGGCCGGCGGCTCGCGGCCAGCCGCTACCAGCGCCTCCGCAGGGTGGTCCACGCGACCCACTTCGACGAGAGCTGGGACGAGGGCGCCCGCATCCGCTGGATGGACGTCAGGCAGTCGCTCGGGCGCCTGACCGAAACGGAGCGGACGGCGCTGCTCCTCACCGCAGTCGAGGGCTGGTCGTACGCCGAGGTTGCGCAGGCCGTCGGGACGACCGACGGCGCGCTGCGGGCGGCCGTGAGCCGCGCCCGCGCGAAACTGGAGGTCTAGGCGATGCCGCAGGAACGCACGAACCGCGCCCTCGACGAGTGGAGGGCCATCGCGCACTCGGCTCGCCGGCCAGCCGAGCCGCCGCGCGCGGGGGCCACGCCGGGCCAGCTCCTCAGCGTGCTCGGGACCGCGGTCGCAGCCGTCGCCGTGGTGGCCATGCTCGTGCTCGCAGGGCGGCCGCCCGCGGGGCCGGCAGCCCCGTCGGTCGCCGTGATCGCCTCGTCGGCAGCCACCCCGTCGGCAAGCCCGGCACCGACGTCGTCGCCGGCGGTGACGCCGAGCCCTACCCTCACGCCCAGTCCGACGGGCGCCCCGAGCCCCTCGGAGAGCCCGGCCCAGGCCGTCGTGACGCCCAGCGAGGCTTCGGCCGGCCGTCACGGCGTACACCCGGAGGTCGTGGCCGGGCAGTACGCGAAGGCCTGGGCCCGCCTGGGCGAGGCGTCGAGGTCGGGCTATCGGGAGCCTCGCGGCGTTCATGTCGGAGCGATCCGCCTACTTCGCGAACCTGAAGGGCAAGTACCAGGTCCAGGTCTCAGCCCCGGGCCTCGGGTCCATGGACACCTGGCTCGCCGCCATCCCCGGAGGGGGCGCAGGGATCGACCCTGCGGGATCCAAGCTCGTCGAGGTGACGTACCCCGTGATCGCGTCGTCCAACCAGTTCGACGTCTACATCGTCGCGCGTGTGAGCGGGACGGTCGTCATCCTCATCGCGCGATAGCCTGGCCCTGGCCGCCCGCGGCACCGGGGCGCCGTTCGCTCGATGGGTCGTCGACATCGGGTAACGGCGGCTGCAGGCAGCGGAGCGCGGTGTCGACCGGCGCATCGCCGTCGCGAGCGTGCTCCCAGATGGGCTCCGGGGCGATCGTCGGCCCGCTGATCGGCCGCGCCGTTCCCGACCTGGTCCAACTCTCGACATCGAAAGCGGGACCTTCACGATCGACCCCCGGGCCGATAGGCATTGCGATGACCCGGGCTGGCCGCCATGACGTCCGCCTACATCCTCGTCTGGGGCCTCATCGAGACGGCTCACAACAAGAGCGGGATCCCGGACCGCGTGGTAGCGGCGGCGCGGTAATCCCCTCAAACCTACGTTCGTCGACCAGCGCGTCAGCGAGCCTGCTCTACCGCGAGGACGTGCCCGCTGAAGTGGCCGATCGTGAGCCGTGCCGGCCCAGGGACGACGTGGAAGGTCGCGAACAGGGGTCCCTGAACGTGCCGTCGCTCGTGTGGGCATGATCAGGCGGGTTCCAGTCAACGTCGCAACACGGGTGGTGACCGGAGGAGTGTAGCGAGGCGCTCGGCGGGGCTGTCCCAGCCGAGGACTCGCCGGGGTCGCTCGTTCAGCCCGGCCTGGACGTCGGCGATCTCCTCCGGCGTGTGGACCGAGAGGTCCGTGCTCTTGGGGAAGTAGGCGCGCAGCAGGCCGTTGGTGTTCTCGTTGGTGGGGCGCTGCCAGGGCGAGTGCGGGTCGCAGAAGAAGACCGGCGTCGAGCCCAGGGCGGCCGCGACCTCGGCGTGCCGGGCCATCTCGGCGCCCTGGTCCCACGTGAGCGTCCGCCGCAGGTGCGGCGGCAGGGCGCCCAGCGCCGAGACCACCGCGTCGCGCACGGCCGCGGAGTCGCGCCGGGCCTCGGGCAGGTGGCCCAGGAGCGTGTACCTGGTGGTCCGCTCGACCAGCGTCACGATCGCGGACACGTGCCCCTTGCCCATGATCAGGTCGCCCTCCCAGTGGCCGGCCTCGGCGCGGTCGAGCGCCTCGGCCGGGCGGTCGCGGATGGGCGTCATGCCGGCGACGGGCCCCGTGCGCCGCGCCTGCGCGTCCCGCCGCCGCAGGCGACGCCGGCGCCTGAGGCGCAGCACCCGCCCCGGGAGCTCGCGGGGCAGGCCGCCGAGGTCGGGGCGGTACACGGCCTGGTAGATCGTCTCCGCGCACAGCCAGCGCCCCGGTTGGGCGGGGAACTCGACGCGCAGCCGGCGGGAGACCTGCTCGGGGCTCCAGTGGGCCTTGAGCCTCCCGGCGACCCAGTCGCGCAGCACGTCGTCCCCGGACAGGCGGCTGGCGCGGTTCAGGCGGCGGCGCCCGAGCGCCCTCCGGTGCGCCTCGAAGGGCCGGAACCGCCCGGCGTCGTCCGCGCCCCGCCGGAGCTCGCGGCTGACCGTCGACGGGGAGCGCGCCATCATCGCCGCGGCCTCGCGCACGGAGCGCCCCTCGCGGCGCAGGTCGCCGAGCTGGATGCGCTCGTCCTCGGACAGGTAGCGCGGCGAGTAGAGCTTCGGGGGGACGGGGGTGATCACGGGCGGCAAGTCGATCACACGCCGGCCGACCGCGAGCCGCCGGCCGTTCCGCCAGCGCTTTCCGGTGCGCGGGTTGATGCCGACCATCCGGCACGCCCGGGCCGAGGGGACGCCCTCGGCGATCAGCCTCGCGAACTCATCGCGCTTGTCGTGCAGCGGCTCCGGCCCTCGGCGGCCCATCGCAACTCCTCGTGGGTGTTGCGACGCTCGCCAGATTCCGCCTCATCAGAACTGGCCCCACCCCCGACCCCATCGCTCCCTACGCTCGGCTGGTCTTGCGAGGCCGCCGACGCGAGGGTCAGAGGAGTTGTCGAGGGTGGAGCAGTTCGAGCGTAAGGGCCGGGACGGACGACCCGGAGGCGCAGGCCCGCACCGCGAGGGGGCCTCGACGGCCCGGCCCGGCCGCGACGGCCCTGCGCAGGCGCGGATTCGGGAACCCCGTAGGGGTGTCGCACTTCGGCCGCCCGCGCCCGCCCCGATCGCATCGGGTGTCGCGCCCGTCGTCGCGTCGCGGTCGCGGCCCGGTCGCGGCTGGTCCTGCGCGGGGCGCCGGGGACGCGACGAGGGGCGGGCGCGCCGGCCTGGCCGCTCACATCGAGCCCGCCAGGATCGGGACCGCCCGGAGCATCCGGTCGTCGAGCGCCTCGAGCGTGTCGGGGTCGGCGAGGTCGCCGGGCCCGAGGTACGGCCACGGGTCGCCCGTCCAATGGGGGGCGAAGCCGACCACCGCGGACCGGACGCCCTCCGGGGTCTCCCACAGGGCGCCGTACGGGTCGGCGGCCAGCGCGGGCTCGTCCACGACCCAGGCGGTGACGACGGGGCCGCCGGCCCCCGCCCCGCGCAGGCCCGCACGCACCGACGCCACCCTGCGCCGGGAGTCGACCACGAACCCGACGTGGAGCGGCGCCGGCTCGAGCGCGCGGTCGTAGAAGGCGCGGTAGCGCGCGAGCTTCTCGGCGAGGACGGGCCCCCGCTCGGTTCCCAGGTCGCGCTCGAGCGCGAGCAGGACCGACGCGTCGCCGGCGCGGATGACTGCCACGGCGTCGGGGCGCAGGAGCCCGCGGGCCAGCCGGATCAGCGGGCGCTCGGGCACCCAGGCGACGAGGCCGAAGCCGCGATCCGGGTCGCCGGCCCGCAGGAAGGCCGCGAAGACGTCGTGGGTGGCCAGGCCGTGGATCACAGGGGACACTGCCTCGGGCACGCCGTCGGAGAGCGGGGCCCGGCCCTCTGGCCAGATCGAGCGCTCGAGGGCGGCCCGCACCGGCTTGGTCAGCGCGTAGGCGTACCGCCCGCGGGGCCGCTGGCGGTTGGCCGCCCAGGAGCCGGAGAGCAGGCCGTACTCGACCAGCCGCGCCAGCCGCCGCTGGGCGATGCGCCGGTGGCCGTACGCGAGCAGGCCCGCGAGCTCGGCCGTCACGACGTCGCCGTGCACGAGCCAGAGCAGCAGGGCCCGGTCGCGCTCGGGCAGCGCCGCCCAGGCCGCGATCCCGGGCCCCGGCCGGTGGACCAGCCGTCGAGCCGCGGTCACGGCGCGCCGCCCGTGGTGGTCGGCTCAGCCCGGCTGAGTCCGGGCGGGCACGGAGGCATGGCTGGTGTCGATCGCGTGGCCGTCGGTCATGGTGGCAGGGGGCTCCCTCCGGCTGTCGGGGTTGATCGGGCTCAGCGTGCCGCCCCAATTCGAACGATCAAGGGGCCGCACCAGATCGAGCTTGCCCGCCCAACGCCGCCGCCCGCGCCGCAGGCGCCGGGCTCCGCACCGAACGAGCTGATCAATCCCTGCGCCGAACACTACGGTCCGACGGCAGCCAGGTCAACGGCAGATGCGTACATGACTGTGTACGGATGGATCTCCATCTCGGACGGGGGCTCTTTGGCGCGGCCGGGACTGGGCCTTGACACATGACCCGGCTCGGGGCCCAGAGCCCGTCCGCATCGCGCAATTAGCGTAGAGCGAAGCGTGTCGCCTTTCGGCCCCGCGTGCCGGCGAGCACGAATCGCTGTCGCGCCCATCGTCACCCTTGTGTCGCGTATGGCGTTGCGGACCGCGCTCCGGAGCGCGTTGCGAACCGCGACACTTCGGATGACAACGAGTTTCGCCGCGGCCAGAGCGTCCACCCAGCAAACGGCGCCCGGCCTGCGAGTGCGACGCTCGCGCCCGCAGGTAGTGGTCGGGTCGATGAGGTAGGTTCCGCGTGAACCGGAAAGGCCCGCGGACGCGCGACGTCACGGTCGGCGACCTCACCGTGCGAGCCCTCGACGGAGGAAGTCAGGAGAGCGGCAGCGGCAGTTCGGCGACCAGCCTCCAGGTCGCGCCCCTGTCCGACGTCGCCATCAGCCGCTGCGCCTGGCTGGCCCCGTCGTTGTCCCAGATCACCGCCAGGTACGAGCGGTCGTCGAGGACGGCACCGGCGTAGACGCTGGCGAGCGCCGGGTCCGCGAGCGGGAGAGCCCTCCACGAGGCCCCCCCGTCGGACGTCCGGAGCAGTCCTCCCCGGGCCTCCCACGCGAACCCCGCGGAGGCGCTCGCCATCGCGATTCCGCTGACGTAGTCGTCCCCCGGGATCGCCCCGACGTTCGGCAGCCCCGAGCTCCGGAAGGGGTCCACCCGCGCGACCGTCGTCCACCTCCGCCCGCCGTCGGCCGTGCGCAGGATCGCCTTCGCGCCCGAGCCGGCCGAGAGGACCCCGGAGCAGGCGACCCAGCCGTCGGAGGCGGTGGCGAAGCTGACGGCCCGGGCCGCCCAGGTTGCCGGGCACGGGCCGGCGCCCCCCGCCGTCCAGGTCGCGCCGCCGTCGCCGGTCGAGACGACGCCGTCGGTCGACGCGTCGACCGCCCAGCCGCGGAGCGGGTCCACGAACGTGAGCGACCTCAGGGAGCGGCCGGAGACGCGCGACCAGGTGCGGCCGCCGTCCTCGCTCCGGAACAGGCCGGGCCGGCAGGGCAGCGGGGACCCGTCCACGCAGAGGGAACTCGCCCAGGCGGTCGAGGTCGCGACGCCGGCCATCGCGGCGATCGCCGGCCCGTCCAGCGCGGTCCGGGTCCAGTGGCCCCCGCCGTCGGCGGTACTCCAGATCACGCCCGACCCGGCGCCGCCGTCGCCGGCCACGATCCCGTGCGCCGCGTCGAAGAACACCATCGCCCCGACCTGGATGGCGGGCCTCGGTCCGGTCGGGCCGCTCGACTGCGGCTCGCTCGGGCTCGCCGGTCTGGAGGGCTCGGACGGGCTGCCAAGAGAAGCCGAGGCGGCCGCGGCGCCGCTGGCCGAGGGCGCCGACGCAGGGCCCCTCGACGCGGGCTGGACGCCGCCCAGCCCCCAAGCGAGCGCGGCCGTCGCGGCCAGGGCGGCGACCACGGCCGCAAGCTGGCCGAGCCGGGGAACATGGCGGATCCCAGCGTGCAAGCCCGTCGCCCGGCGCGCGGTCGGGATCAGCGAGGCGCGCCGCCGCAGCCGGGAGGGGGCCTCGCCCGGCAGTCCTCGCCGAAGCGCGGCGCGCAGCGCCCGATCGAACTCCTCGTCGCTCATCCGGGGCCTCCGTCCAGGCGCTGGCGCGCCTCGTACGCCGCGCGCAGCTCGCGCAGCGCGTAGTGCAGGCGGGACTTCACGGTCCCGACGCGGGCGCCGGTCCTCGCGGCGATCTCGTCGAGGCTTAGGTCCTCAACGTAGCGGAGGACGACCGCAGCGCGGTGGTCCGGGCTCAGCGCGCCGAGGGCCCCGAGGAGCGCGTTGGCCTCGCGCATCCCGTCGGGCTGTTCCGGCCCGGCGGCCTCGAGCAGGTTCGAGAGCGGCACGACCCGCCGGCGGCGGCGCGCCCGGTCGGTGCACCTGTGGACGAGGATCCGGTCGAACCAGGCGTCGAACCTCGCGGGGTCGCGGAGGGCCCGCCGGTCGCGCCAGGCCTGCTCCGCCGCGTCGATGACGGCGTCTTCGGCCTCGTCGGGATCGCGCAGGAGGGCGACGGCCAGCCGAAACGCGCGGTCGAGGCGCGGCTGCGTCAGCCGGTCGAATACCTCTGCACGCTCGACACGCGATTCGGTCACACGCTCAGCCACTAATCCCACCCGCACAGCCCGATCCACACAACACTAGGCGCCGACGGCGCGAAGAAGGTTCAAACTGGCCAGGCGCCGCGCCGGCGGTGGAGATGCCGGCACGTAATGCTGCAGTCGACAACAACGGCGCCCGGCCCTCCGCGCTGGGAGGTCGGCGGTGGTCGACGGGGTCCAGCCAGGCGGAACTTCGTTCACACCGAGATATACTGCCCATATGGGACATTGGTCCAAATCCGATGCCATGGTCGACTCGGTGCTGGCGTCGGTAGGGCCCCGGGCAGACCGGGACCAGGTCCACCAGCTGCTGGCCAAGGCCGCCAAGGAGATGGAGCTTCTCGCGGGCCGCAGCTTCTCCTTCAGGGCTCGGACGACGTTGGAGTTCGACTCAGGCGGACTCCCGTTCGTCGACGTACCGGACCTCAACGTGGGCACGCTGGAGGCGCCAGATGGCGTCGAGGCCGTGCCTGACCCGCGTGGCGGCGACAAGGTCACCGTGATCCAGCTCGCGCCGCTCGCGCGCACGGCGCCCACGGCTGTCCCCATCGGGCAGGCCCTCTGGGCCGCTGGCCAGGTGGCCAGAAGGGCCGCGGCCGAAGAGCTGCTCTCCCGCGAATTCGCGGTCGCATGGCTTGGGAGCACCTTCGACCGCGAAACGCGTGACCACCTGCTCCACCGCCTCATGGACCAGAGCGTCCGCTTTCACCTCCCGATCGTCGCCGGGGAGATCGGAGGCTGGTGGGTCCAGATTGCCCGCCGCATCGCATGGGTCACGAAGGACACCGAGGATGAGGGCCGCCTCCTGCAGCCGCTGATCGACCGCCAGAAGATCGCCAGGCAATGATCCTTTGCGCATACGAGCCGGTGATGATCATCGCGCGGTTGACGGCACAGCCGTCCGACCTTGCGATATCGGTGCGGATCTGGCCAGAGGGGTCGCCTCTGGGCGCCGCTCGGCCCTGGCACCCGCTCGCCGCGGCGATCCGAGAGTACGGGATCCCAGTCCTCACGGTCGATCCCGCCTCGACACCAGCCGAGACGGCGTGCCAACTCCTTCTCCTCGGCTACTGGCACGGCTACGTCGGCCGCGACGAGACGGCACTCGCGGACGGTGTCGCCGCCGCGTTTCCCGCCCAAGTGGACCGAGTCAGGCGCGGGACGTCGCAGCCCAATGCGAGATCCGCCGCCGCCCTGCTGCTCGAGGGGCTGCTGTTCCCCAGGTTTCGACCCCGCGCGGGGAGCCGAGTCGAACCGCCGCTACGTCAGCCGGAAGGCCAGCATCACCGTCATGGAGCACCGCAAGGCTGAGCACCCTGAGCGGTACTCGTGGACGGCACTGGGCATCAGCGAGCGCCGCTACTACAAGCTCGCCCGGGGCCTCGGCGTCAAGACCGGCGGGCGCTACCAGGATCCAGAGGCACTGGCCGCGCGAGTCGGTGCGCGCTTGGATGAGCGCACCAGAAAGGCCACAGTGAGGAGGCTCGCCCTCGAGGTCCTGACAAGCCGAGGCTTTTCCGAAGCTGCAGCACGCAAGTGGCTCCAGCGACACGCTCCGGCGGACGCTGCCCAAGCGATGCCGCGGCGCCGCCATGATCCAGGTGGCGACCCTTCACGGTGACAGTTCTTGGTTTTCTGTCTGCCGCGAACCGGAGCCTCGCCTCAGCGCGGCTCAGTCGATCGAGGGCGCGCCGGCACATTCCGCACAACTCACTACCGATCTCACGGACGGGATCGTTCAGGACCGCCGTCGTCGCAGTTCCACCTGTTCGACCGCAGAGCGTGGCGGCCTCCGGATGTCGTCGAACGTGGATGCGCCCAACGCCGGGCGCACCGGGCCTGCCGAACGTGACCGAGGCGTAGCGGTACTCCGGAACAGGCCTCGGCGGCTTGCCGTACTCGGCCATCCACCGCTGCGCCCTCGCGAGGAACGCCGGCAGCACCCGATCCCGCGGGAGGAGACCGACACGCTCGACGAGGACCGCACGGTCGATCAGCCGCTCGCGCAGCAGCGCTTCGACGAACTCGAAGTCCTTGTCGCGACCGGCAGCCAGTTTCGCCGCCGCGAGGTCGTGGGCCTCGAGGCGCCCAGGCCCCACCGCTCCGTTCGTCCCGGGCCGCTCGAACCGGACGAGGCGCCCCTCCCATCTGTCCGGGGCTGCCGCGGTCGTGAGGTCGACGGCGTCGGCGCTGTACTGGAAGGTGTCGAAGAAGCGGCTTCCGCGGCCAAGGGCGATCTCGATCTGCGCGCCCTTCGTGCCGTCCGGGTCCCGGAACGGCGCGATGTCGGCTTCGTCCGATCGCGTGGCGGCGTCGGGCAGCGCTGCGTCGTCGTGCGTCGCCAGGATGGCCGCCGACCCGACGACCAGGAACTCGAGTGCCGCCGTTGCCTCAGCGGTCGCTCGCAGCACGTGCTCGACCTCGCCGCGTTTCAACGGGGATCCTCGCCGCGCCAGCCGCCTCGAACGCCGAGCGCACGATCCTCTCGCGCTCGTCGTCGCTCAGCAGGCCGAGCCACGGCGAGTTCTGGCGCAGCTCGCGCGCCTCGGGGTCCGTCGACGTCATGACACGCATGACGGCCTCGGGGCCCCGCGCGATGAGGTCCAGCCCCGTCGCAGCCAGACCGCGCCGTCGGCGCCGCCCGCCAGCTGGCGCTCGATGCTCGCCCGGCCCTTCGCGAGAGAGCCAGAGGGGTCGGCGGCGACCTTGCCGGCAGCCGCCCTGTGGAGCCAGAGTGAGCGCACCTGGTCCCTGGTCATCGGCCCTCCGCGCGAGCCCGATGGCCTGTCACGGAGCGCGAGGACCGCGTCGAGCCGGATCCTGGCGGTGGGTGCCGGCCATCGTGTACGGCAGCTCGCCCCGCTCGCACAGGTCGATCACGTGCTGGCGAGTCACGCCAAGGATGGTCGCCGCCTGGCCTGTGGTGATCAGTTCTGTTCGCCATGCCGAATCTCTAACATCAACAAACACAACAGTTAGGATGAGCCGAGCGCTCCCAAGGTCAAGAAACACAAGGGTTACTTGCCAGCAGTTCAAGCCGGCCTGAGGCTCTACTCGCCCCCATATTCACGCTGATCGAGCGCACCGACCGTAGGCTACCCGTTCGAAAACGTAGCCATATTGGGTCGCAATGCTACACTTGGCGCTCACGACCAGCCGCTGTCCGAGGGTTATGCCAGATGGCCATCGCGCGCCACGCCCGCCTGCAGCGACGCGTGCTGCTCGCGGTAGCAGATGACCCGCCGGCGTCCATCGCCGACCTCGCACGCCGTCTGGGCGTGAGCCGCCCAACCGCCAGCAAGGCCGTCGGCACCCTAGTCGACCGCAACTTGCTGCGGCGGGATGGCCGGCGGCTCCTAGTGACGCCAGACGGCGAGGCAGCGGCCGTCGGCGAGACGCTGCGCGATCTGACCCCCAGGACCTCTAGCAACCACGTGGATGCACGATCGCTCGCGACGACCTCCGGGCCCAGCGCCGCGCGGCGAGCGGCAACACTCGCATCGATCCCGAACCATTCGGCGGCGCCTACCGAACGCTCGGAGGCCTTCTGGGGGCTGGGACGCGCGCCACCATGCCCGGACTCGATCTCGCCAGGTCATCGTCGAGGACGCTCGGGGAGCTCACCAGCGCCATGCTGCCGCTCAATGTGTCCACGGCATCCCTCATGCCGGACCTCGCTGCCGGGTTGCGAGCAATAAGCTTCGAGGACATGGCGGCGGTGAGCACCTTCGCAAGGGCAAGCGCTGATATGACGGCGGTCGGTGCGATGTCGCGGGCTGCCGACCTGGCGGCAGGGGTCGGTCCGATGTCGCGGGCTGCCGACCTGGCGGCAGGGGTCGGTGCGATGTCGCGGGCTGCCGACCTGGCGGCAGGGGTCGGTGCGATGTCGCGGGCTGCCGACCTGGCGGCAGGGGTCGGTGCGATGTCGATGGCCAGCGAGATGTTCGCTGGATTGTCCACTCGGGCGTCCGTCCCTCAGCTCGTGGAGGCGCTCAACATCGCTGTCCAGCGGACCTCCGCGGCGCGGCTGGCTGGCAGGCGTCCGAACTCCATCACTCTGGCGACGTCGGTTGGTGGTTGGTGGGCATCCCCCTTGGCCGAGATGATGCCGAACACCTCGCGCATGGTCGGCGATCTCCTGGCGATCAAGGCGCTCAATGAGTCGAGCCGGGCGACGTTCAGGATCGGCGGTCGCCTGAGTGTCGGCGGGCGCGGTGGCGCAGCTCGGATCGATGGACGCGATGGTGCGCGTGGCGGCCCTGCCCGTCTCGCAGCCCGAACGACCCGGACGGTCGGTCGCCCGGGTTGTACTGCCAACGGGCGGCTCCGCCGCAGCCGTGTACGGGGCGCGTCGACTCCTCGACCTTGATGACGAGGACGACGTCGCGGTCGCAGGCCCGACGACGCGCGACGTTCTGCGTCGTCTCCGCGCGGTCGACCCTGCGCTGACCGAGGTCCTGGAGGGGGCATGGGATCGGATCGACACGGGCGGGCCCGACTGGGCACGGTCGGCGGCACACCAAGCGCGGGAGCTTCTCGTGCAGTCCTTGGAGCGCCTCACGCCGGGCGCCGTTCCTGACGAGGGCCGAGAGCGCCCGACACGTCGTGCGCGCGTCCGACACCTGTTCGCGCCCAGTCAGACCACGGCCGATTGGGTCGAGGCGCACGCGATGTTCATCGACCGCACCTACGAGCTCCTGTCGGCCGAAGCCCATAACCGCAAGAGGCCGCGCTTCGACAAACTGGGGATGGCAGCGATCCTGCGGTCCGTGGAGATGGCGGTGCTCCTAATGATGGTCGAGGCCGCCGACGAGGGGTGACGGAGGTACGGGACATCTGTCTCGCGCCCTCGCCTAGGCTGGACGGATGGACGACATCACGGTTGAGGCATCGATCGTCGTGACGGGCGACGCCGCGGACGAGGCGGCGTACCTCGAGTCGCTCGTGCAGGACCTCTCCTTCACCCGCCGCGCCCTGGACGAACTCGGCCATCGCGCCATCAAGCCAATCGCCGGTCAACCGATCGAGGATGTTGACACCGTCGCCATCGCACTCTGGCACGCGGCGGCGATCGCATACGGAAGATGCTTCGGCACCGGCAAGCGTATGGCGGTATCAAGGGCCCTGATCCCTACCGAGTCCGGCCTCCTCAAGGCGCACCAGGACCTGCTGGACTGGAGGCGCTCGCACATCGCCCATCTAGATCGGGCGGCGGACCTCGAGGATCTCCGGACGGTGGTGGATCTCAATACGTCGTCAATCGAGGGCAAGGTAGCCATCCGCGTCAGCGTTGAAGGCAACAAAGCTCTGCTGCCATCGCCGGCAGAGGTCAGAACCTACCGGGCGCTGATCGACGATGTTCTCGGGCGCGCCGCGCGACTGAAGGCCGACGCTTTCACCAAGATCGAGAATGCCATCAAGGCCGACGGCGGACGGGATCTTGCCAGATTGGCTCGCGAAGGCGGATCAATTCGACTCACGGGGTGAGGACTGTCGATGCGCCCATCGAACCACCGCTGGTACAGCGCTAGATCTTGTCGCCCGGGCTCATCCGCCGGTAGGTCGCCCGGGCGCGCTCGCCGAGCGCCGAGGCGCCGTAGCGCTGGGCCATCTGGGTGCTCGACCAGCCGGCGAGGTGCATGAGCTGGGTCTCCTGCATCCCGTCCGCGCTCAGCAGGTGCGCCCAGGTGTGGCGGAACTGGTGGGGGTGGACGCCTTCGAGCCCGGCCTTCTTCGCCCGCCGCTCGATCGCCTCGTAGATGCCGTTGTCGGTCATCCGCCCGGCGTGCCCCAGCCACAGGGCGTCGGTGTCGCGGGCCAGCGGGTGGCGCGAGCGCGCTTTGCGCAGGTAGCGGTCGAGCGCCTGGGCCGCCTTGACGCCGAACGGGACCTCGCGCACGCGGCCGCCCTTGCCGGTCACCCGGACCGAGCGGCGCTTGAGGTCGAGGTCGGCGAGCGCTATCCCGCCGAGCTCGGCGCGCCGCAGGCCGGCGGCCAGCAGCAGCCGCACGACCGCCATGTCGCGGTAGTCGGCGAAGGCGGTCCCCTCGCACGCCTTGAACAGGGCCGCCAGCTCGTCCTCCCTGAGCACCGGGACCGGGGTCACCGGCACGCGCGGCGGCTTCATCCGCTCCATCGGGCTGCGCTCGATCTCCTCCTCCTCGACCGCCCACTTGAAGAAGGACTGCAGAGCGCGGTAGCGGTTCGAGGCGGTGGCCGGGCTCTGGGTGTCGAGGAGGTCCTTGACGAAGGCCTCGACATGCGCCCGCTGGAGCACGGTCACGTCGTGGGGCAGCCCGCTGCGGACGAGGAAGGATTCCAGCCGCGCGATCGCCTCGAGGTACGTCTGGACGGTCCTCGGGCTCTTGTTCTGGGCCTCGAGCGAGAGCCGGAACGACTCCGCGAGGACGGGCAGCGAGGTGAACGAGGGCTGCGGAACCTGGCTCTTGAGGCGGGAAATGGTCGCCATGGCGCTCCTCCAGATGCCGATAATTATCGTGTCTGGGAGCGCTGTGCACAAGCCCGCATGGCCGGAATCCGGGCGCGGGCGACCAGGCAGGGTGTCGCCCTGAGTTCGAACTGAGGGGAGTGGAGCGGGAGACGGGATTCGAACCCGCGACATTCTGCTTGGGAAGCAGACACTCTGCCAGCTGAGTTACTCCCGCTCGGGAGGCCGCGATTGTATCCTCCGGCACCGCCGCTGCCAACCCGGGGGTGACCGTCGACCGTGCCGCAACGCCCAGCCGGGTGAGCCCGGCGACCTCCCGCCGCCCCTCGCGATCGGAGAGGCTCCGCACGGCATCGACGAGGCCGGAATCGACGAGGCCGGGCCCCTTCGAGCCCGGCCTCGCTTCGGCGCATCCGTGCGTCGTCAGGCGCAGATCACGGGGAGACGCGGGTCACGAACGTGCCCCAGTTGGCGAGAACCGTCCGTGGCGTGCTCGGGATGTACTCCGCGGCCGACCAGAACGTGCCGTACTCGTCCACGACCGTGGCCGAGTAGTCGCCCCAGCGGCCGAGATTCCCGCCGCGCGTACTCCGGGTAGCCGGTGAAGCCGTCGTCGGGACCGGCGCCCACCCCGGTGATGTGCACCGGGGTGGCGTCGCCACGCGATGACAGCGAGACGTAGCCGGTGCTGGGGAAGTAGTCGGGGCCCGCGACGCTGAAGCCCATCAGGGCATCCCCGCGGCCGTTGACGGCGACGGAGGGGAAGAACACGCTGTCGTTCGCCAGGCTGACGTATCCCTGCCCGGCCATGAACGCGCCGAGGTGCCCGCCGAACGCGTAGGGCACGACACTGAACCAGGCGATGCCGGTCCGCGTGCCGTCGCCGACCGACGTGTTGAGGGCGCCCCACAGCCTGCCGTCCGCGTAGACGACTTGGTTCATGCGGTCGTCATTGGTGTTGATCTGCGGGAGCGGCTCTCCCAGGGCGGCGCCCAGCGGGTTCGAGCCGGCCGGGCCGGCCTTCTGCACGACCGGGTTCGGCGCGCCGTAGACCTCGCTCTGGATGACCACGTGGGACAGCGTCAGCGCCGGAACGGCCGTGCGCAGCGAACTGGTGTTCGTGAGGGCCCACACGGCAATCCGGTTGTCGAGCGGACCGGTGTCCCCGAACTGGAGGGCACCCATGAAGAACTCGGTGCCGCCGTTCGAGCGGGCGAAGCTGCGATCCGGGGTCGTGGCCGGCTGCAGCGAATACGAGGCGGAAGCGGCCTCGTCGGCGAAGTACTGGCCACCCTGCAGGTGGATGGCGTTGAGCGCGCCGCCGGAGGCCAGCGCCCACTTGCTCATCGCGTAGATCTGGGCGCCGTTGAAGCCGGCCCCGAACTCGTTGGTGCTGATGTAGAAGCCGTTCGCGTCGGCGCCGATCAGGGGCTGGTCGCCGAAGCACGGGCAGCCCGGGTCTGACGGCGTCCCGTTGAGCCCGTCGTCGGTGGTGTCGAAGCGGTACATCCGCCAGGTTCCGGTCGGGTCTCCGCTGGTCGTGACCGCGATCAGCTGGAAGGTGCGGCCGGTGCCCGTGGTGCCGGTGTCCTCCATGAGCTCGGTCATGAAGAACCGGTTCGTCTGGGCGTCATAGATGCACTTGGGGTCCGAGATGAATTCGCCGGTGACGCCCGTGGTGCGGATCGATCTCGGGCGTGAGGGCGAAGAACTGGCTCATCGCCGTCGGCCCGCTGAGCGTGTTGCCCCTCGTGTCGTAGACGGCCAGGGCGTTGTTGACGGCCTCCACGACATAGCGGTTGCCCACGCAGAGTGCCTGGTCGGGCGGCTCGAGGCTGAACTGCGTTCCGGCGTAGGCGCCGGTTCCGGCGAGTCGCTGGTCGAGGTGGCTCAGGGCGTTGAAGCCCTGGGCGCCATCGTTGCGGCCGGCGACGGGGTTCGCCCGCGGGTTCGGAGGGGTGGTCGGGACGCCGCCGCCACCGCCGGAGCCGCCCCTCGTGTCCTTGGGCAGGTCCCGGCCCGGGTCGGGCTGCACGGCGTCCGCGCTACCGCCGGTCGAGCCCGAGCCGGTGGACGGCGCGAGTGTCGTCGTGCCCAAGTCGTCAACGGCCACGCTCACCCCCTGCCCGGCGTTCGGCCCGGCAGCCAACGCTGCCGTTGGCGCCAATGCCGACGCGACGAAGGTGAGCGTCACGAGCGTCGCCGCACCGATGCGACGCGTCCGGGAACGCCAATCCACTGCCTGCATGTACGACCTCTCCCCGATTCCTGGTGAGACCCGACGGAACCATTCCGTCGGCACGACGGCCGCAGCGTTGCCAGGGCCCAACCAGAGCCTCAAGGAGCCATGCCGGGACGCTACGGGACGCTGGGCGTGAGAGTGGCGGGTTGACGTTGCTGCGTCAACACCAATCCTTCGGCAGCCAAACTGCGTCGCGATGGCCGAGACGACCTGCACGGTCGCAGGTTCCTCATGTCGGGCGGGCGAGGCTCCTTCGCGGGGCCCCGCCCGCCCGCTTCAGTCGACTTGGCCGACCGATTGCCTACGCCTTGTGGACGTGCGTCGAGACTGACCAGAACGTGTTGCGGGCTGCCGCGCCGGGGGCGCTCACCACGTGGCCCAGCCAGATGCCGTACCAGCTGCCGAAGAGGGTGTTGCCGGTGATCGTGACCTTGATCGGCGTGGCCGCCGACCACACGAGGATGCCGGTGGTCGCCAGGTCGGGGGCCGGCGTGACGTCGTGGTCACCGCCGAGGTTGTTCGGCCCGATGATGTTGTTGAGGATCTGGTTGCCGCCGATGTAGGCACCCGGCGCATGAGCGTGGAGCGAGACGCCGGCTTCGCCGTTGCCGGAGATCGCGTTGCCCGAGACGACGTTGTTGTAGGAGGCGGCTCCGGGGAACGGGGCGAACATGCCGACGCCCGCGCCGCCATTACCGGTGGTGATGTTGTTGCGCACGACGTTGTCGTAGACGCCGCCGAAGGACGGCATGAGCTTGAGCGTCTTGGGGTCGATGGCGAGGTTGTGCGACGGCAGCGTGATGCCGCAGTCGTAGATGTTGTCGGTCACGACGTTGCCGGCAATGAGGTTGCCGTGGGTGGGGCCGAACTCGTCGGTGAGCAGGATGCCGCCGACATTGCCGTTCACGACGTTGAGCACGACGCTCGAGTCCGCGACGCTCCAGAGGTGGATGCCCTCGCCGCAGTCACCGGGGATGTTGCCGGACGCCTGGCACTCGGGGTAGAGCGTCGTCGGGACGTTGGCGGGCAGCCCGCCCTGGTCGTTGTGCTGGACGACGTTGCGCGAGATCTTGACGTGCGTGATCGGAACGCCGGTGTACAGCTGCTGGCCGCCGACCATCGGCCCCTTCACCGGGGTCGGCTGCTGGGCGAGGATCCCCTCGCCGGTGGCGTTCTCCACGGTGAAGCCGGTGAGCGTGACGTTTGAGGCCGAGATCTTCACGCCGTTGTCGAACCCGGTCGCGTCGATGGTGGCGCCCTGGCCGACGAGCACGAGCGGCTTCGAGACGGCCACGTCCTCCTTGTACGTGCCGGCACACACCATCACGGTGTCACCGGCTGCGGCCGCGCTGACGGCGCTGTTGATCGTCGCGTACGCCGCCGTTTCGCAGGACGTGCCCGCACCTCCTGACGCCCCGCCCGGTGCCACGTACAACGTTCCGCCGCTCGCGGCGACCCCCGAGGCGGCGACGAATGACGCCGCGAGCAGCAGCGCCGACCCGCCGACCGAGCCCACAACCCGGAACCTATGACTCCTTCGCACGCGTGTCCTCCCAGGGCCCGTCGCCCCATCCGGCAGGGTCGGTCTCGCCATTGGCCCAGCGCGTCGGTTGGCGACCGAGTCGGGACGCTGCGCTGGTGGGGGCCCCCGGCCTCCGTGCCTCCTCGCCGTGGCGCGGAGTGTGCAACGCATTCCCAGAATCCGCATAGGGGGTGGTGCGAGTGGTGCGATCATCCGGATCTTCGCCTCGACCGGGCTGCGGCTCGCCGAGCTCGCCGGCCTGCGCTACACGCCCGACAGCCCCGACACGAACGACGTCAACCTCGACCAGGGTGTCCTGCGGGTCGTCCGGGGCAAGGGCGGGCGGCGCCCAGGAGCGCCACCGCGGCTACCCGGAAGGTCGCCTCGCGAATCTCGAGTGAACGGCGGGCTCGACCTGTCGGGCGGAGCTGGGCCGCAGGAGGAGCTCGGCGCCAGCATGAGCCACGACCCGCCCTGGAGCTGGGTTTGCGATCGAATTGCGATCGCTGCAGCCCATGGTGGCCGTGACTTCCGCTGATCGGCGGCTCGAGGCTCCCGAGGCACCAGGAGAAACCGATGCACCGTGTCACCGCCATGGCTTCTGCCGGGCTTGTCTCCGTGGCAGCCCGGCTCGCAGTTGCTGGCCTCGGGCTGCTGTTGTTCGCGGCCCTTCCCCCGCGAGTCGCCGCCTCGTCGCCGTTGACCGGCCTCGGGTCGTCGCAGAACCCTTCCTCGGCGTGCACGAGCGTCACGTTCACCGCGACGGTGTACGGGATCATCCCGGCCCCGCTCGGCGGCGTGGTCTTCTTCGATGGGGCCACGGCCCTGGGTGCCAAGGTCCTGTCCCCGGACTGGGGCGACGAGTACGGCATCCCGGTCCCCACGAACCACAGCTCGGCGACCCTCTCGACAGTCCTCGGCGCCGGCACCCACATCATCACCTTCGCGTATGACAGCGACGCCGGGGCCGGGATCAGCGACCCCCTGGTGCAACAGGTCAACGCCGCCGAGTCGACCACGGTGGTGACGTCCTCTGTCGACCCGTCGGTCTACGGCGAGCCGGTGACGTGGTCCGCGGACGTCTCGAACCCATGCTCGGCCAGCGTCACGGGCACGGTCCAGTTCCGCGCGGATGGCGTCGACGTCGGCAGCCCGAAGCCCGTCGATGGCGGCGGGCACGCCTCGTTCACCACAGCTGACCTGCCGGTCGGGCTCCACGAGGCCCAGGCCGTCTTCACGAGCTCCGATCCCAATCTGCAGGGGAGCACCGGGACGCTGTTCCCGAGCCTGGTCCTGCCGGGTCAGCGCGTCAACCCCGCCGCGACGACGACAAACGTCTCGTCGTCTGCGGACCCGTCCGAGTCCGGCGCCGCCGTGACGTTCACGGCGGCGACCACGGTCGTTGCGCCAGGTGCGGGCACGGTCACCGGAAGCGTGCAGTTCCAGGATGACGGGGTGGACATGGGTGGGCCGGTCGGCGTGGACGGATCGGGGCACGCCGCGATCACCACCTCGACCCTCAGCGTGGGCAGTCACACGATCGACGCCGTGTTCACCAGCGACAGCCCGGACTTCACCGGGAGTGGTGGAACCATCACCCAGAACGTGGACAAGGCGCGGACGACACTCCGCTACGACGGGCCGACGAGCGCCGACTATCACGATGTCGCCAACCTCGCGGCGACGCTGACCCGAACGGACGACGGACGGTCGATCGCGGGCAGGACCATCGACTTCTCGGTGGGCTCCGAGTCTTGCTCCGCGGTGACCGATGGGAACGGCCGGGCCACGTGTCCGGTGACCCCGATCGAAGCGGCCGGGCCGTTCACCGTCTCCGCTGCGTTCGCCGGTGACGGCAACGACCTCGCGAGCAGCGACAGCACGGCCTTCCAGGTCACCAAGGAGGAGACGACCACAACCTACACCGGCCCGACCGTCATCGCCCAAGGCCATCCGGTGACCCTGTCCGGACAGCTGCTCGAGGACGGGACCGTGCCGATCGCCGGTCGGACCCTGACCCTCACCCTCGGCAGTGGCGGAGACAGCCAGAGCTGCGTGACGCCTCCGACCAGCGCGTCGGGCGACGCCAGCTGCACCGTGTCGAGCGTGTCGGTCGGCCAGGGGCCCGAGCCGGTCGAAGCCAGCTTCGCCGGTGACGGCTACTACCTGCCATCCTCGGACACGCAGGATGCGATCGTCTTCGCCTTCCCCGATCGCGGTGTCTTCGCCATCGGCGACGGCAGCGCGGGGACCGGATCCGGGGTCACGTTCTGGGGCTCGAAGTGGTTCAAGGGCAACGCACTGAGCCGCGGATCCGTCCCGTCGAGCTTCAAGGGATTCGCCGGTGATGTGCATTCCACGCCACCGACCTGCGGCGGGACGTGGACGACGTCGCCGGGGGACAGCGCCTCGCCCGTCGGCACCGTCCCGGCCTACATGGGAGTCGCGGTCACGAGCTCGATCAGCAAGGACGGGAATGTCATCTCGGGTGACATCGTGCGGATCGTCGTGGTCAAGACCAGCCCAGGCTACGCGCCCGACCCGGGGCACGCTGGCACCGGCATCGTCGTCGCGACGTATTGCGGGTGACCCGGCGGATCCAGATCAGGTAGCTGACCCCCTGCCAGCTGCGTTGCCCGCGCTCGGGAGGCCGCGATCCGTGTGCCTCCCGAGCAGGGTCGAGGTCGCACGGTTGTCGATCGCGTGGCCCGTGCCGAGGCCACAAACGGTGGAGGGCGCAGCGGACGCTTCTGCGCCGCCGCGTCCGCCTCAGGCGCCGCCCAGGATCTCCGGCGCTGCGTCAGGATCGCGCGCCCCCACGCCCGGCGGGTCGTCGAGCCGGTCCTCCTTCCCCCAGGCCGGTTCGCCGGTCTCCTGGTGCCGCTCGCGACCCGCCTCGCGTCGCTCGTGGCGCGGCGGCGGCTCGGGCGCCGACGCATCCGGCGCGCCCGTCAGTACTCGCTTGATCCAGGACAGCAGCGACATCAGCGTCTCCTCCACGACGATTGGAATAGCGTGGCTCGATCCCCATGCTGCGTCACCGGGCAACCGTTCGCCGCCCGCCTCCGGGTCGCCGAGGAGGACAGGGGCTGCGATCCAAGCCCCGGTGTCGAGGCAGCAGGACCCAGAATCGGGGAACGAACCCTGCACGCTCATGACGAGGCGTCATCCGGGTCCGCGAGCACAACACCAGAATGACGCGGAGTTGACGGGTCCTCCCCGCCGGCGCGAACGTCGTCACCGGGAGCGTCCCACCGGTGGGGAAGGCGTTTCGAACCCGGGACGGGGAGGGATCATGTCCCAAACGCGAAGCGCGGCGGCCGCCCTCGGCACCGTCGCCACGGTACTCCTGGTCTGGATGGTAAACCCGTGGGTCGCAGTGCCGGACGGCCTGTCGACCATCGTTCAGTGGGTGTTCTGGATCCTCGCGGTCGCGCTGGTCGTCGCCCTCTACGTTGACGCCCGACGCGATCCGGCCAGCGACAAGGTCGAGGTTGAAGGGCCGGCGTTCGCACGGTTCCTGTTCAACAACTCGCGCGCCGGCCTGGTCTGGCTGCCGATCCGCCTGTTCCTCGGCTTCAACTGGCTCGAGGCCGGGCTGCACAAGGCCGCCGGCCCTGGCTGGCTCGACGGGGGCAGCGCCCTTGCCGGGTACTGGAAGGCCGCGGTCGCGGTCTCCGACACGGGCAAGGGCCCGATCAGCTACGACTGGTATCGCGAGTTCATCAACTTCCTGCTCCAGGGCGGCAGCCAGACCTGGTTCGCGCCGCTCGTCACGTTCGGCGAGATCGCGGTCGGCCTGGGGCTGATCCTCGGAGTCCTGACGGGATTCTCGGCCTTCTTCGGCGCTTTCATGAACATGTCGTACCTGCTGGCCGGCACGGCCTCCACCAACCCGGTGATGTTCGCTCTCGCCGTGGGCGTGATCATGGCCTGGAAGGTCGCCGGCTACTACGGCCTCGACCGCCTCCTGCTGCCCAGGCTCGGCACGCCGTGGGAGCCGGGCAGCGCGCCCGCCGGAGGTGGGGCCACGGCCCTCCGTCCGGCGCACGGGGGCGCGTAGCCGCCGCGGGGGCACCGGTCCCGCGCGCGCCCGTCCTTCCGACGTCGCGCGCGGCGCCCCCGCGTCAGTCGTCGGCCTGGCCGATCTGGAATGAGCCCAGGCGGCGCACCGCGATCACGGCGGCGACCACGGTCGCGATGCCCGCGAGGATCACGGCGCTCCGGAGGTCCAGCAGGCCCGGGTTCGCGACGCCGGGATGCGTGATCGCGTCCGTGATCGCCAGCGTGTACTGCCGGATGCTGAGCGCGCCGATCCCCCCGAGCAGTCCGGCCAGGACACCCTCCCAGACCAGGACGTAGATCAGGCCGATGGCGAGCGCGCGCCCGGTGACGAGGCTGAGGGCGAAGAACACGGTCGCGTAGACGGTTGCGCCGACCGCGGTCCCGACGGCCGCCCCGAGTGGCCCGGACCAGCCCGTCCCGCCGACCTCGAGGATGGCAGCGGCGATGAACGAGGCCGGCGCCACGAGCGCGATCGACAGCCCCACGGCGACGGTCAGCTTGGCCACCACGATCCGCCAGCGGTCGATGGGCTTGATGAGCAGGAAGATGGCGGTGCCGTCCTCCAGCTCGGCGCCGAGGGCGGCCGTCCCGAAGACGAGCGCGACGATCGGGAGCAGCGTGGTGACGATGAGCCGGTCCATGATCGCGGTCGCCACCGCCTCGTCGTCGATGCCGGCGCGCCCGGAGAGCCGGACGAGGACGGCCACGCCGACCGGCAGCAGGGCCAACAGCGCGAGGAGCAGGCTGCGCCGCCGGCCCAGGAGGCTGCGCGCCGTCAGGGCTGCGATCGTGAGGATGACGGGGCGATGACCGCTCGCCGCCGCCGGGGGATTCGTCGCGGGCCCGTCGGCCGGGGCGCCCGTCGCCGGCCCGTCCGCCTGGGTGTTCATCGCTGCACCAGGTAGCCGAAGACGCTCTCAAGGTCCTCGTCGGTGGGGCGCAGCTCGAGGATCGTGACCTCGCCGGCCCGGGCGATCACCGGGAGCGCGCGCGCGAAGCCGGCGTAGTCCGAGGTCCGGACCGCGAGTCGGCCGCCGTCGAGCTGCACGCCGAAGACGGACGGGTGGCCCACGAGCGCGGCCGCGAGCCGCCGGTCGTCCGAGGAGCGCAGCGTGAACGTGTGCGGCCGATCGGTCATGAGCCGCCGGATCTCCCGGAAGTCGCCTGACGCAGCGAGGCGCCCGCTGACGATGACGAGCACGTTCTGGGCGAGCCGCTCAACCTCCTCGAGGATGTGCGAGCTAAACAGGATGACCCGTCCCGCGTCCGCCATCCGCCCCAGCAGCTCCATCATCTGCAGGCGCTGACGGGGGTCCATGCCGTTGAACGGCTCGTCGAGGAGCAGGATGGACGGGTCGTGGACCAGGGCGCCCGCGATCTTCGCCCGCTGGCGCATACCCTTGGAGTACGTGCCGACGGCCCGGTCAGCGGCGTCCGTCAGGCCCACCATCGCGATCGCTCGCCGCGCGGCGCCGTCCGGGTCGGGCAGCCGCTGGAGCCGGGCGTTGAGCTGGGCGAACTCGAATCCGGTCAGGAACGTGTGGACCGACTCCCGCTCGGGAACCAGGCCCACGTCGCGGTAGACCGCTGGGTTCCGCCAACTGGGGGCGCCGTGGATCGCCACGACGCCGTCAGAGGGCCGGAGCAGGCCGGCGAGCATGTGGAGGATCGTGGACTTGCCCGCCCCGTTCGGGCCGAGCAGCCCCGTGACGCCGCCGCCGAGGACGAACGAGATGTCGTTGACAGCCACCACGTTGCCGTACCACCGCGATGCGCCCAGGAGCTCGACGGCCGCCCCGGGGGTGGGCACGCGCTGCACTGGCGGGGCCCAGCGGGGCCCGGGCGACAGGGGCGCGGGAGGCCGGGATCTGGGGAGGCCACGCCGGGCGCCGGCGGCTCGAACCGCGGCGCCGGCGGCGGCGTCGGGGCGGCGGCGTCGGGCGGTCCCCAGAGCGGCGCCTGGCTGCTGCCGCTCATGCCGCGATCGTCCGGTAGCGCTGCAGCAGGATCGCACTCGCCCCGACGGCGATCACGCACGAGGCGATGACACCGACCGTGACCGGAAGACCCGTCTCCTGCCACACGCCGGCAGATGGGGCGATCCCGAAGAACCAGGCGTTGGCGGCGTCGAGGACCGTGCCGAGGTCGAGGAGGACGAGCCAGTGCGAGGCCGACCCGAGGTCGAGCACGATGATCACGGCGACGATGATCCCCGGCACGATGAACAGGCCGAAGATCGTCACGGTCGCGTAGGCGCGCCGGGCGATGTACGCGGCGACGACCAGGGCGACCGCGGACGTCGCCACGGCCATCAGCACGACCGAGCCGAGGATGGCCGGCCACTCGCCAGCCTCGCGCCCCAGCGAACCCGCGATGTCGGACGTGAGCAGGACCGCGCCGATCGTCAGGATGACGTGGGGCACCAGCAGCAGGACGATGACGGCCACGGACAGGGCGGCCAGCTTGGCGAGCGCGTAGTCCACGCGCAGCAGCGCGCGCGAGAAGTAGAGGCTCAAGACCCGATAGCGGACGTCGCGACCCAGGAGCTCGGGCGCCTGGACCGCCACCAGGATCGTCGCGAACACGCCGACCGAGCTCGCCATCTCCGCGTGGCCCGGGATCGCCCCCATGTCGCTGATGCCGAACCGGGCCGCGAAGGCGTTCATGGCCACGAAGATCACCGCGATGATCGCCGGGAACACGAGGCAGAAGGCGGGCAGGATCTTCGCCCGGGCGGGCCGCCCGAGCCCGTAGGCGGCCCGGAGCGCTCCGCTGAACAGCGTCGCGACCGCATGCCGTCGACCCAGGCGCGGGCCGTCGTAGCCGCGATAGCCGATGTCGTAGATGCTGCCGGCGGGCCCCGGGCCGGCGGTCACCCGATCGCCTCCGGCCGTCATGACCGAACCCCATGGCCGGCGCCCGCGGAGGTGCCCGCGGCGGGCTCCGCCGAGACGTCGTCGCGGAACAGGTCCTCGAGCGAATGGCGGCCCTGCTCCACGCGGACCAGGGGCAGGCCGAGATCGGCCACCACGTCGCGGACCACGTCGAACGGCGCTCCGCCGTCGAGGGCGATGCGGACGGTCTTGTCGGCCGGGCCGGACCCCTCGAGGAGTCGCAGGCCGCGGGCCGCCAGGCCGGCTGCGAGCGTCTCGCGGCCGTCCTCCACCTCGACGGTCAGGACCCCGGTCTCCGCGGTGAACTCGGCCATCGGCGCCGCCCGCAGCAGGCGTCCGGCGTCAATCGCCACGAGGTGGTCGCAGACCTCCTCGATCTCGCCCAGCAGGTGGCTCGCGAGCACGATGGCGATCCCGAACTCGGTCCCGGTCCGCCGGATCAGCCCGAGCATCTCGTCCCGGCCGGCCGGGTCGAGGCCGTTGGTCGGCTCGTCGAGGAGGAGGAGCCGCGGATCGTGGACGATGGCCTGGGCGAGCTGGACGCGCTGGCGCATCCCGGTCGAGTAGCCGCCGATCGGCCGGTAGCGCTCCTCGGCCAGGCCCACATGGCGGAGCACGTCGGCCGTCCGCTCGCGGGCCGCTTTCGCGGGCAGGCCCGACAGCTGGCCGGCCTGGGCGACGAACTCGGTGGCGCTCACGTCCGGCGGAAGAGCCGGATGCTCGGGCATGTAGCCGATGTACCGCCGGAGCTGCGTGCCCCGCGTCCACGGGACATAGCCCATGACCTCCGCGTTGCCGCTCGTGGGCGCCAGCAGGCCGAGCAGGACCTTGAGGAACGTGCTCTTGCCGGCGCCGTTCGCGCCGACCAAGCCGACGATCCCGGCCGGGATGTCGAGCGTCAGGGCGTCGAGCGCGACGACACCTGGAAACCGCTTGGTCAGCTCCCGGACCCGGATCAGCGGCTCCGCGGCTGCGGCGCTGACATCGAGCATCGCCACTGATGGTAGCCCCCCTCGGCGCTCGCGAATGGGCTCAGCGCGCGGGCGCCACCATTTCGCCGGCGTCCGGCGCAGCTGTCCCTTCAGGCTCGACCGCCTGACCGTCTGCGCCCGGATCCGCTGCCACCGGCTCGAGGCTTCCGGCGTTCGAGGCGAACGTCCGCAGCTCGAGGTACTGGAATCCGAGTGCCGCGATCACGCCGCGAACGACCGGGGGCAGGCCGTCGGCCTCGCCGGCCGGGACGAGCGTCGGCTCGTCGAGGTCATAGACCGTCTCGTGCAGCTGGAGGCGGCAGTGGCCGGCTGCGACCACGTTCCGGGCCCAGTGGGAGTTGGGCCCGAGCGGGACCAGGATGCGGAACCCCTCGACGGTGGGCTCGGGGTGCACCGGCGTCAAGCGGCGGATGCCGGACGTCCGCCCGACGTGCTCGAGCGTGCCGAGCTCCGACTTGGCACCCCCAACGAGGCCGCGTTGCAGCAGCCGGGGGTTCACCACGGTGTTCACGAACGCGCTGCCGACCCTCGGATTGCGGCGAAAGGCGATGACGGCGACGCCTGCAGCAGTCCCGATTGCCAGCGGCACAGCAAGGATCAGGCCGATCTTGCGCATCACTCCCTCCTTGGTTGAGGGAGCCATGGTTGGATCGCGCGTCGTCGGCGGTGAGTGCCGAATCGACCGAACCGGGATCGCCCCGCGCCGAGCGGACGCGCGCCGCCCGAGGCGCCACGCCGTGTCGCGGGCGCGGCAGCCAAGCCGGGCGTGCCAGCGCCGGGCTGACCCGACGGGGTCGCCAGACCCTCGGCGCCTGCTACCCGGCGCTCGACAGCCTCGGCACCCGAGATGATGTCGCCACCTTCTCCTCGAAGCGCCTGGCGGCCGCATCGAGCTTGTCGAGGTGCTCGGCGAGCCGTCGGCGGGCCTCCTCGGCTGGGGCGTCGAGTCCCGAGAGCTCGAAGACACCCCAGAAGCGGAGGATCGGGAGCAGCACCTCGTCGCGGTGGACGCGCAGGTCGTAGATGCCCGCCCGCGCGATGTCGGCGGCCTTGCGCAGGAAGTTGGGGATCCCGGCGCCGGGCATCTGGAACTTCAGGACCTCGTCCACGATCGCCCGCACGGCTGCCGACGGCTCGAGCAGGAGCGCCGCCTTGAGGATGTCCCGGTAGAACACCATGTGCAGGTTCTCGTCAGCGGCGATCCGGACCATGATCCGGTCGGCCACCGGGTCGTCCGAGTACCGGCCGGTGTTGCGGTGCGAGATCCGGGTCGCCAGCTCCTGGAAGGCGACGTACGCGAGGCCGTGGAGCGTGTCCGGCGACGCCATGTCGTAGCCCTTCTGGAGCTGCAGCATGCGGCCGCGCTCCAGCAGGACGGGGTCGATGTTCCTCGTCACCGTGAGGTAGTCGCGAAGGACGATGGCATGCCGTCCCTCCTCGGCCGTCCATCGGCCCACCCAGGTCAGCCAGGCGCCATCACCGCGGCCGAACATGCCGTGGATCAGCCGGTGGTAGCTGGGCAGGTTGTCCTCGGTCAGGAGGTTGACTTCGAACGACGTCTGGGCAACGCCGGTGAGTCGAGGCTGGTCAGGCGTCCAGGGCTCTGCGTCGAAGTCCCGGCCCAGCCGGTAGGGGATGTAGTCGTGCGGGAACCACTCCTGCGCCACCTTGAGGTGCCGGTCGAGGAGTCGCCCGGCCTCGGGCTCGAGTTCGAGCAGGAGGCGCTGGTCGAGTGGGGACACGCTGGTCGGATCGAGAAGGTCGGACATCGGCTCCCTGGTAGCGCACGTGCGTCCCTTCGGGCGCCAACGGTTTGCGGATGATGGGCGCGGTCTGAGTGCCCACCCGTGGGCATCTGTGCAGGAGCGCACGGGATTGGGAGCCGTCAGAGCAGCGTCAGGACCTCGTCGGCGCGCGCCACCAGGACAGCCCGAGCCCACGGGAACGCGCGCCGGACGGCCTTGCGGCTGTGGAACGTGGTGGTCCGAGGCCGCCGGCTGGCGAGCACCGAGGATGCGCTGGCCGTGGCCGGCCTGACGATCGGGGACCACGTGCGGAACGTGGACATCGGCTGATTGCGAGCGCGGGCGGCCGACCGCCGCGCCGTGGTTCCCGGTGCCGATCCGGCGAGCCCCGTGGACACGCTCGCCCGCCGCGCCCACACTGCCCCCCCACCGTCCGTGCAAGACAGGTCGCGCCGTGCGCATCGAACCGCCGCCGCCTCGGGTGGCGACGACCCGCCTCGCCGATCCCGGGCGTGGGCCGGCCACCGTCGCCATGCTGGCCGTCGCCTTCGTGGCGGCCGCGACGGCGAGCTCGCTCGTGGCCGGTGCATCCAGCCCGGCAATTCGCTCGGATGGCTCGGCTGTGACCGCCGAAGCGCGTGCGTCACTCGTCGCGGTGCAGGCGGCCCCGGAGGCCCGCTCGAGCGCGTGGCCGCCGGCACCCACGGACCAGCCCTCGCTCCTGCCGGGCGAGATGGCGTGCGCGCCGGCCGGCTGGCGTCTGGCGTACGTGGGCTCGATCGGGTCGTGGCAGGTCGAGACGTCACTCGTCGTCGAGCCCGCCGCGGCGTCGGGCCCGCTCGACGTGCGCATCCCCGTCACGCTGCTCGGCCACGACGTGATCTCGGGCCTCGGCGCGTGTGCGCCGCCGGTTGGCTCCGACGGTGGCGGCCGGCCCGCGGTCATCGAGCGCGCGTGGCGCGTCGGCCGCGCCAGCGGTTCGGACGTTGCCCTGCCGATCGGGCTGGTCGCCCTCGCAGGCGCGGACGCCCTGGCTCCCGGTTCCCGGCCGGACGCCCTGGCGCTCGTCAGGCCGGCGGGCACCCGCGCCGCCTGGGCGGCCGGGGAGTACGTCCTCGAGCTCGCGCCGATCGACATCGTCGGGGAGCCTCGGCCGGCGGGCCCATCCGCGTGGCTCCGCATCCAGCTCGAGTCGCCGACACCATGATCCTGGGGGCGCGTGCGCCCGCCGACCGGCACTGGCGCGTGCGCCGCTTGGACGGGGCACTTGTCCTACAGACCCGATCCGGCGAGACGTGTAGGATGCGCTCGGGTCGAGCCTAGCCTGCATGTGCCCGCGGCGCGAGAGCGTCGCTTGCGTCCCTGGCTCGGCCCACAAGACCCATCGCCCGCCTCGATTGAGACCCCTCATTGGGCTGCCTCCGGCGGCGGGATCGACCGGCCTCGTTCGCGCACCACGGCGCGGCATCCGCAGCCTGGAGGAGGGATCCCGGCTCGGGCAGTCAATGGAGCGGGGCGCGGACCGGACGATTGGGCCAGTGCGGGGCGTCACCGCCCTCGGGACAATCGGCGCAGCAGTCACGTCCCCGCATGAGTCCCGCGACCGATGCCCGAGAAAGCCGCCGCCGTTCCCCGCCCGGCTGTTCCCGCCCGCCGCGGTGACGGCGCGCCCCCGCGCCCGCGGGAGGGTGCCGATCGCCGACCCGCCCTTCACGCGACGGGCAGTGCAGGGCGAGGCCGACACAGCGGGCGATGCCTCGGCGCAGGCCCTCGAACCCACGGCGGAGACCGGTGATGGAAGGTTCGCAGTGGTCGGGGGGAAGTCTTCCGGTGTCGCTCGGCGACCTGCTGGTCGCGGACGCCAGTCCCGACATGGTCGTGGGCTGCGACGAGGCGGGCCGCATCGTGTACGTCAACCCCGCGGTCGAGCGCTGCCTCGGATGGGGGCCAGACGAGCTCCTCGGCCACGTTGTCGAGCGCCTGGTGCCGGACGCCTTCGCAGCGTCGCACGCGGAGTACCGGGTCCGCTACGGCGCTGCCCCCACATCGCGGCCCATGGGCCTCGGCCGCGACTTCGTGGCACGGCGGCGCGACGGCGGCGAGGTTCCCGTCGAGATCAGCCTTGCGCCCGTCAGCGCTCCGTCAGGCGAGCAGCTCGTCTTCGCCACCATCATCGACACCACCAAGCGCAAGGGCCTCGAGACGCAGCTCCTCGAGGCGCGGAAGATGGAGTCGCTCGGCCGGCTCGCGGGCGGCGTGGCCCACGACTTCAACAACATCCTGTTCGTGATCCGCGGGACGGCCGACCTCGCCCTCAGCGAGCTCGCTCGCGACCCGCAACTCGCGGACGACTGGCTTGGCTTGCGCGCGGACCTCGAGCAGATCGCGTTCGCGGCCGACCGCGCGGCTGAGATCACTCGCCAACTCCTGGCCTTCGGCCGGGGGCGCGAGGTGCGGGTGGAGCGCGTTGACGTGGCCGAGGTCGCCGGGAGGCTCGAGCCGCTCCTTCGTACGCTGGTCGGCGACCGGGTTCGGCTCGACCTTCGGCTCGACCCGTCCGCCGGCACGGTGGCCATCGGCCCGGGTCAGTTCGACCAGATCCTCGTCAACCTCGTGGTCAACGCGCGCGATGCCCTCCCGCGCGGAGGCTCGATCCGGATCGAGGCGCGCGGCGTCGAGTTCGACAGCGCCTATGCCGACGCCCACCTCCAGGTCGACCCGGGCTCGTACGCGATGCTGTCGGTCAGTGACGATGGGGAGGGGATGGACCAGGAGACGCGCCTGCACGTGTTCGAGCCCTTCTTCACCACCAAGGAGCCTGGCCGGGGGACGGGGCTGGGCCTGTCCACGATCTACGGCGTCGTCCGGTCGGCGGGCGGGCACGTGTGGCTGTACACGGAACTCGGACAGGGGACCACCTTCAAGGTCTACCTGCCACGACTGCCGGGCGAGGACGCCAAGACGCCAGCGGTCTCCCCCGAGGCGTCGCGGCTCGGATCGCCCGATCGGGTCGTCATGGTTGCCGAGGACGACACGGTCGTCCGGCTCCTCACGGTGCGCATCCTCGAGCGGGCCGGGTACACGGTCGTCGCGACCATCGATGCTGAACACGCGCTGGCGGCGCTCACCGATCCCGCCCAGCGGATCGACGCCCTGGTCAGCGACGTGTCGATGCCCGGCGTCACGGGCCCGGAGCTCGCCCGCGCGGCGCGGCAGGCCCGGCCAGGGATCGGGATCCTGCTCGTGAGCGGGTTCCTGCCCGAGTCGGAGCCCATCGACGATCTGCTGGCGTCCGGCGCGATGTTCGTCTCCAAGCCGGTCTCGGCGGCCGAGCTGCTCGACCTCCTGCACGAGGTCCTGGGCGGCTGACCGGGCCGCGTGAACCTCGGCGCGCCGCCGGGAGGCGAAGCGGCTAGCCTAGCCGGTCGAGACCGTCCCCTGGCCGGGCGAGACGATCGAGATCGAGCCGCCCCAGGCGCACACGCACTGGCTGTCGCTGGTCAGCGCCGGCGTGCCGCCCGCCGACACGGTGGGGGACCCGGGTGCCCAAGGCGCCGTCGTCACCGGGATGCACGGCTGCGGCGTGAGGACGCCCTGCGCGGCAGACGTGGCCGAGGCGACCTGGGGGTTGGACAGCGTGATGCACATCCCGAACGGCGCGATGTTCACGTTGGGCGCCTGATCGCTGATGCGGGCCACGAGTTGCCCGCCGCCCTGCACCGGCTGCCCGGACGGGATCACGGTGAGCGCCGAGGGCGTCGTGCCGAAGCTGCAGGTGATCTGGGCGCCGCTGACCACAACGGTGGACATGGCGCCTACGCCTTGCCGGCCGCGGCGAGCGCGGTCCGCAGCCGAGGGGGGTCGTCGCTGCCCAGGACCAGCCGGCCATCGAGCGTGGTGTAGAGCAGATTGACGTTCACCTTGGCGTCCGCGACCAGGCGCAGCACCGCGGCGCCGCCCCCTGGCCGGTTCTGGACGTCGACCACCACCACCGGCTGCTCCGCCTCGATCTCCACGCCGGCGTTGAGGAGCGTCCGCCGCCCTCGCTCTGCGTCAACCACCAGGACGTGGAGGACGCCCGCATCGCCGGTCTCGTAGCCGCAGGCGGCCTCGATGTTCACCCCGCCGCGGCCCAGCGCGTCGGCCACCTGGAGCAGGGTTCCGGGACGGTTGGGGACCCGGACCTGGAGATCGATCGCCATCCCGCACCCTCCGCCCGCAGGCGCCCGGAGGGACGCCCTCGGCCCGCAGCCTACGCGCCTGCGCCCGCGCCGTCTACGGCCGCGGCCCATCGCAGCCGCTCCGCACCCGCGGCAGCACCGTTGCGTAACTCGGCCCGCCCCCGGGGGTACCTTCGGCCATCGAGGAACGGGCGGTTCGCGCCGATACTGGCCGCTTCGAGGCGTCCCCGCCGTCGCCGCAGACCGGCGACAACCGAGGGTGTGTTGCGATGACCGTCGCGCCGACCGACCCGTTCCGCCGCGTGGCGCCCCTAGCCGCTGCTGCCGCGAGGATCGAGGCCGACCGCTGCCTCTACTGCTTCGATGCGGCCTGCGCGCATGCGTGCCCAACCGGGATCGACGTCCCGGGCTTCATCCGCAAGATCGCTACCGGCAATGTGGCCGGCGCCGCCCGCACCATCCTCGCCGCCAACCCGCTCGGCGGCACGTGCGGCGCCGTCTGCCCCGTGGAGCGCCTGTGCGAGGGCGCCTGTGTGCGCAGTGGCCTTGACCGGCCGATCGCCATCGGGCGGCTCCAGCAGGGCGCGGTCGAGGCGTACGCCGCGGCCGGCGAGCCGTTCTTCACGCCAGGCCCCGACGCGGGGGTGAGCGCTGCCATCGTGGGCGCCGGCCCCGCGGGCCTCGCCTGTGCCGCCGAGCTGCGCAAGGCCGGCGTGGCGGTCATCGTGTACGACGAGGCGTCCCGCGCAGGCGGCCTGGCCGACCACGGGATCGTGCCCTGGCGGATGGCCCGGGCTGGCGTCGCGAAGGAGGCGGCCGAGGTCGAGCGGGCGGGTGCCACGTTCGTCATGGGCACGAGCGTGAACCGCGTGCTGGCAACTGAGCTGCTGGACAGGCATGACGCGGTGGTCGTGGCGGTCGGGCTCGGCAAGTGCCAGCCCCTGGGGGTCACTGGCGAGGGCCTGCCGGGCGTGGTCGACGCGCTGGTGGTGATTCGCGCGGCGATCGACGCGGTGCCAGGCGCGGAGCCCGTGGTCGGGCGGCGCGTCGGCGTGATCGGCGGCGGCTCCACGGCGTTCGACGCAGCAGCGGCCGCCGTGAAGCTGGGGGCCCAGGAGGTCACGCTCTTCTACCGTCGGACGCAGGCCGAGGCGCCCGCCTACCCGCACGCGATCGACCTGGCGCGCGAGCTGGGCGTGACGCTGCGCTGGCTCACGGCGCCCACGGCGATCGTCGGCGACGGGAAGGTCGAGCGCGTCAGGTTCATGCGCATGGCGCTCGGCGAGCCCGACGCGTCCGGTCGGCGAGGGCCCATCCCCCTGGAGGGCTCCGGCTTCGACGTCGCGCTCGACACGGTGGTCCGCGCCGTCGGCCAGGGAGCACCGGCGGGAGCCGCAGCGGCGCTCGACGCCCTGGGCGTCCCGCTTCGTGACGGCAGAGCGGCCGCCGACCCGGCCACGGGCCGCACCACCAACGCCAAGGTGTGGGCGATCGGCGACATCGCGTCCGGCGGCCAGGAGGTCGTCAACGCGGTGCAGGCGGGCAAGCTCGCTGCCCGTTCCATCGCCGATGCCCTGGGCCTGCGGACGAGGATCGAGGCCGTCCGCCGCCCAACGGATGCCACCGTGCCCGGCGTTGACCTGTCCACCAACCTCGCCGGCATCAAGAGCCCCAACCCGTTCTGGCTCGCCTCGTGCCCGATCAGCAACTCGGGCGAGATGGTGGCCCGCGCGTTCGACGCGGGCTGGGGCGGCGCCGTCTGGAAGACCATCGGCGAGCCCATCCGCAACGTCACCGCGCGCCTCGGCACGTTCGACTACGCGGGCAAGAGGGTCGTCGGGATCAACAACATCGAGCTCATCAGCGACCGACCGACCGACGTCAACATCGCGGAGATCCGCGAGACCAAGAAGCGCTACCCGGACAACGCGGTCGTGATCAGCCTCATGGTCGAGGCGAGGCGCGAGGCCTGGCACGAGATCCTGGCCAAGTGCAACGACACCGGCGCGGACGGGTACGAGCTCAACTTCGGCTGCCCGCACGGGATGAGCGAGCGGGGCATGGGCGCGGCCGTGGGCCAGGTCCCCGACTACGTCCAGATGATCACCGAGTGGGTGATGGAGAAGGCCGAGATGCCCGTCCTGGTCAAGCTCACGCCCAATGTCACCGACATCCGCCCGCCGGCCCGCGCCGCCCGCCGGGCCAACGCCCACGGCGTCGCCCTGATCAACACGATCAGCTCCCTCATCGGGGTCAACCTCGACACGTGGGCGCCCAACCCGGACGTCCGCGGCAAGGGATCGCACGGCGGCTACGCCGGCCCGGCGGTCAAGCCCATCGCGCTCAACATGGTGTCGCAGGTGGCCGCCGACCCCGAGGTTGGCATCCCCGTCTCGGGCATCGGCGGGGTGGAGACGTGGCGCGACGCCGTTGACTTCCTGCTCTGCGGCGCGACCACCGTCCAGGTGGGCACGAGCGTCATGCACTACGGCTATCGGCTCGTGGACGACCTCGTGGACGGCCTCTCGACCTACCTTGCATCGAAGGGGCTCCACAGCCCGTCCGAGCTTGTCGGCAAGGCGCTGCCGGGCATCACCGACTGGGGGCACCTGGACCAGGAGTGGCGGCTGCTCGCGCACATCGACCAGGCGACGTGCATCCGCTGCAACCTGTGCTACGCCGCCTGCAACGACGGCGCGCACCAGGCGATCCGGATGGTCGGCTCCAACGGGTCGTCGTCCGTCGAGGTGGACCCGGAGTACTGCGTGGGCTGCCGGCTGTGCCAGTACGTCTGCCCGGTCGACGGGGCGATCACCTTCGAGGGCCTCGAGGGCGCGGCCGCCATCCACTGACCCCGTGTGATCCCTGCCCGGGTGGCGGAGTCGACGCGTCGACGCGCTGGCTCGGCCACCGCCGTCCGCCCCCACGGGTCCACGCTGCCGACAACGGTCCCCGACATCCGGGCGGTGCCTTCGCCCTCCCGTCTCCTCCGGGAGACGCTTATCCAGAGGGCGGCATTCGCCTCGTGCTTGGCGCGCCGGTCGAGATCGCCCCCATCTCCCGGAGGATGAGATAGGAGCGAGATCTGCTGGATAAGCCCCTCCGGGAGGAGATGCGAGGGATCCTGGCCCACCCGCCCGGGGAGGAGGCTCGGCGGAAGCGCTAGTTCAGCTCGCCGCTCGGGTCGTGGTAGGTGTACGTGGTGTGGAAGAACCCGCGGATCGGGTGATCGATCGCGACGTTGTGCGTGATCGGCGTGGCCTGCGCCGGGCGGAGCACCGAGAGCGAGATCCGGACGTCGTCGGCCTGCGGCTGCGGCGTGTTCGGGTCGTAGATGTGCAGGGTGAGCGTCCCGTCGGCGGCGAGGTCATAGCCGTAGGCCATGACTTGGTGGTTCTGGCCCAGGAGCCTCGGGTCGGAGCCCGCCACAGTCACGAGGCCCAGGCAGACCAGCCGTCCCGCGTCGAGCTCGGGCCGGATCCGCCCGGCCCACTCCTCCACGACGGTCTTCCAGGCGACTCCACGTCGCGCGAGCACCGGGCCGACCGCCGCGTCCGCGTCGGGCGTGAGCATCCACTCGAAGTAGCGGGCGAAGCCGAGGTGGCCCACGTCGAACGACTCGAGCAGCCGCGTGACGATGTAGCGGAACAGCGGCGAGGCCGGCGGCGGGTTGTCGGTGGCCGCGATCGGCGCGAGGCCGGGCGTCTGGAACACGTCACGGACGGTGTAGACCATGCCGCCGCAGACGCCGTTGCTCGCATCCCCGATGGGCAGCGTGCCCACGCCGGGGAGCGCGATCGTCAGGTCGGGCTCATGGGGCCAGGCATTGATGAAGTGGAGGCCGTTGACGCTCGGCAGGAACCGAGGGACACGGGCGACGCCCGGGTTGGCCGCCGCGACCGCAACGGCCGCGTCCACACCGGGGCCTGCCGCAGGCTCGGCGACCGCGAGGAGTTGCGTGCTCGGGCCGGGGAAGGGGGGCGTCGCGGCGGGGCCCGTCGGATCAGTCGAGCTCGCGGGCTCGGCGGCGGCGTCCGGGGTCGAGACAGCCTTGACTGCGAGGTACGCGCCCTGCCCGATGCCCATCAACAGCAGCAGGGTGGACTCGATGTCGGGCAGCGGCGGCAGCTGGCCCGAGCCCGTCGCGGCCATCGTTCCGTCGACCGCGGCGACCGTCGAGACCGAGTAGACGAGAAGCGCGACCGCCGTCCACGCCATCAGCTGTGCCTTGGACAGGTTGGGGTGCCCGAGGTCATCGTTCACCAGCTGGCTCAGGGCGGTCTTGTCGGCCCTGGTCCGGACGTCCCGCCGCGTCCGCACCCGGTGGGACGTGATCCCCGCCGCGGCCGCCGTGGTGCCCACCGAGAGGCCCATCGCCGCCAACACGCCCTGCGGCACTGGGCCGAGCGCGCCGGTCACGCCCAGGTGGACCCGCGCGAACCAGATCGCGACGTAGCTCGCCAGCACGACGATGGTCCAGGCGAGCCCCTGAAACAGCGAGGTCGAGTACCGCCCATCGCGCCCGATCGCGAGGTGCCAGAACCGCCACGAGCGCGCGCCGAGGTAATAGAGGGCCCAGAACGTCGCAAGGACCGCGGCGGTCTCGAGCCACGGGTTGAACGCACGGATGAGGTCGAGCACGGGACGCGTTCCCTCCGTGGGCGTACCAGCCGCGTCGAACCGGCAGGTCGGGGCGGCATCGAACCACCGCGGCGCCCACGCGTCAAGGTGGTTCGTGCCTTTCCGCTCAACGCACCACAAGGTGTAGGCGAGGAGACGTTGATGCCACCGCGCGCGTCATCGTTCGCTGCCCGCACGACCGGAACTCCTGGCCGGCAACGCCATCCGGTGCTGCGTGGCGCTGTGATCACTGTCTGCGGCGGATGACCAGCACAACGTAGAGGGCCACAGACACTGCGACAAACACTGCGACCAAAGCGCCAATCGGCATTCCCGTCCGACCTCTCTCGCGCCCGCGCTGTTCCCGGGCAGGGACTGCCCATCGCCCAACACTACGGGTGGTGATGTGTTGAGGCAAGCGGATGAACGTTCGGTGCTTCGACAGACTCTGGGCCGTTCGCCCGAAGCCAGGCGGTGAGGCGTCGGAAGGTGTCGCTCGGCGGGTATCGGCTACGCTAACGCGGGTTAGCCGGACGGGCGCGGAGGTGGCATGGTCGGACGACGGCGGGCGACGAGTGCGGACGTGGCACGCCTGGCAGGCGTGTCCCGGACCACGGTTTCGTTCGTCCTCAATGACCGCCCGGCCACGAGCATCGCCGAGGAGACGCGACAGCGGGTGCGGGCCGCGGCGCTCGAGCTTGGCTACCACGTCCACGGCGCGGCGCGCGCGCTGGCCGGCGGCGCCTCGCAGACCATCGGACTGGTCCTGCGCCAGCAGCCCGACCAGGCGGCCGCGGACGCGCTCCTCGCCGACACGCTGTGGGGGATCGGCGGGGAGGTCCACAAGCGCGGCTACCGCGTGCTCGTCGAGGCCCTCCCACCCGAGGGCGGCTCGTACGCGGGGCTCGTCCACTCCCAGCGCGTGGACGGGCTGATCGTCTCCGGCCCGCGCAGCGACGACACCGAGCTCGCGGCCCTGGTCGCCGACGAGTTCCCGATCATCCTCCAGGGCTCGCTGCCGGGGCTCAACGCCCCGAGCGTCGACGTGGACAACCGGGCCGGGGCGGGGGCAGTCGTGCGCCATCTCATCGGCCTGGGGCACCAGCGGATCGCGTGCATCACCAACGCGCCCCGCGCCTACACGGCGGCCGAGGAGCGGCTGGCCGGGTACCGGGATGCGATCGACGCGAGCGGGATCGGCTATGACGAGGGACTCGTGGTCGAGGGTGGCTTCGACGCCACGAGCGGGTGGGTGGCAATGCGCACGCTGCTCGCCCGCGGCGAGCCGTTCACGGCGGTGTTCGTCGCGAGCGACGTCGTGGCCTTCGGCGCGCTCCGGGCCCTCCGCGAGGCGGCACGCCGCGTGCCCGCCGACGTGTCCGTGGCCGGCTTCGACGACATCCCCCTCGCGCGCCACTTCGACCCGCCGCTCACCACGGTCCACCTGCCGGCGCGCGCACTGGGCGAGGCGGCCGGCCGTGCCCTGGTCGATCGCCTGGAGGGCCTGCCCGGGACGCAGCGCCTGCTGCTCGAGACCGAGCTCATCGTCCGGGAGTCGACCGCCGCACCGGCCCCTTGACCTGCAGCGGCTGCAGCCCAACGGCCGGCGCCGCGGCGATCGGGATCCACCCCGCCAAAACCGTTACAAATTCTCCGCGCCTCCATGCAGTCTTGCGACTTGACTGTGGCGCATCATGGATGATAATGCGCGTTAGTAACGCGCGTTAGCGCGTCTATGGAGGAGTGGACGTTGTCTCTCGTTATGCGTGCCACGCTGGCGCGTGCCGGCGTGTTCATGGCCTCCTTCGCGCTTGTCGCGAGCGCGTGTGCGGCATCCTCGACCCCTAGCCCCGCAGCCTCTTCGGCGGCCGCCCCATCGACCCCGGCCTCGGCGGCCCCGTCGATGGCCTCGGAGTCGGCATCCGCGGGCGCCTCGAGCGGCCCGTCTGGCTCCGCCGCCGCCGGCTCGCTGAGCGGCCAGTCCGTCACCGTGATCGGCACGTGGGGCGGCACGGAGCAGGACGCCTTCATGGCGATGGTGAAGCCCTGGGAGGACCAGACGGGCGCAACCGTGAAGTACACGGGCACCCGCGACCTCAACACCGTCCTGACGACGGGCGTGGCCTCGGGCGTGCTGCCCGATCTCGCCGGCCTGCCTGGCCCGGGCCAGATGTCCGAATGGGCGGAGAGCCTGGTCGACCTCTCGACCGTCCTGGACATGAACACCTACACGTCCGAGACGGCCCCGGCGCTCGTCCAGCTGGGCCAGGTCAACGGCAAGTCGATGGGCGTGTTCATCAAGACCGCGGTCAAGGGCCTCATCTGGTACGACCCCAAGGTGGTCGGCGACTTGAGCTCCAGCGCGCCCACGACGTGGGACGGCCTGCAGCAGCTCATCACCACCGACAAGTCCAAGGCGACCGCGCCGTGGTGCCTGGGCGTTGAGTCCGGCGCCGCCTCCGGCTGGCCGGGCACCGACTGGATCGAGGACATCATCCTCCGCTCGGTCCGGTCCGGACGTGTACAACTCCTGGTGGCAGGGCAAGACCAAGTGGACGGACCCGGCCATCAAGTCCGCCTTCCAGACATTCGGCGACGTCGTCGCCCAGAGCTACGGCGGCGCGAAGGCCGTCAACGCCACCAACTTCGCCAACGCGGGCGACCCGCTGTTCAAGACGCCTCCCGGCTGCCTCTTCCTGCACCAGGCCATCGTTCATCACCGGCCTCGGCGCGTTCAAGACGCCGCGAGCGGGACCGACTACAACTTCTTCCCGTTCCCCGATATCAACGCCCAGTTCACCGGCGCCGTCGAGGGCGCGGGCGACCTGTTCGGCATGTTCCACAACACGCCGGCCTCGGCCTCGCTGATGGCCTACCTCGTGACCGCCCCGGCCCAGGACATCTGGGTCAAGCTCGGCGGCGCGCTGTCCGCCAACAAGAACGCCACCGACTATCCCGACGACATCAGCAAGCGCTCTGCGGCGCTGCTCCAGAACGCGAAGACCTTCGTGTTCGACGGGTCCGACCTGATGCCCAGCGCGATGAACAACGCCTTCTGGTCCGCCATCGTCCAGTACGTGAGCCACCCGGACCAACTGGACTCGATCCTCGCGAGCCTGGACAAGGCGCAGGCTGACGCCTACGCCCAGTAAGTAACCGTTCGTCCCAGCGGCGGGCGGCTGCCTCCTGGCCGCCCGCCGCGCCATCGCCTGAGGGAGTTCCGGACATGGACCCGCGTCTGGGCACCGCTGTCATCGTCCTCGTGGGCGTGCCCGCGGTCCTCATCGGCTATATCTGGCTCACAGAGCAGCTCCTCAAGGTCTTCGGGGAGCGGATCCGTCCGCGACTGCGGCCGTGGCTGTGGCTGGCGCCCGCCCTGGCGTTCCTCACGGTCTTCCTCGTCTACCCCACCATCGGCACGATCATCCGCAGCTTCCAGAACAAGGCCGGCACCAGCTTCATCGGGTTCGACAACTTCTCCTGGTTCTTCGGCAGCGACGCCGCGCTGATCTCGCTCCGCAACAGCCTCGTCTGGGTGGTGGTGCTGACCGTGATCACCGTCGGGCTGGGCCTGCTGATCGCGCTCGTGGTGGACCGTGTCCGTTACGAATCGATCGCCAAGTCGGTGATCTTCGTGCCGCTTGCGATCTCGATGACCGCGGCATCGGTCATCTGGACGTTCATGTACTGGTACACCGTGCCGCCCGATCCCCAGATCGGAACGTTCAACGCGGTTCTGGGGGTGTTCGGCATCGCGCCGCAGGCTTGGCTCCAGCTGTCCGACTATGCCGTCAACACGATCCTGCTCGTCATCGTGATGGCCTGGATGTGGACCGGGTTCGCGATGGTGATCCTGTCGGCCGCCCTCAAGGGGATCAACCCCGAGCTGCTCGAGGCCGCCCGCGTCGACGGGGCCACCGAGCGCCAGGTGTTCCGGCGGATCACGCTTCCGCTGCTGGCGCCGACCGTGGCCGTGGTCTCCACGACGATGATCATCACCGCGCTCAAGGCCTTCGACGTGGTGTACGTCATGACCTCCGGTCACTTCGACACCCAGGTCGTGGCGTTCCAGATGATCCAGGAGAAGTACGTCAACCTCAATGACGGCCGGGCCAGCGCGATCGCGGTCATCCTGCTGCTCGCGATCATCCCGGTCATGGCCCTCAACATCCAGCGCTTCCGCGCCCAGGAGGCGATCCGATGACCGCGACCGCTGCCCGCGCCGAGGCCCCCTCCCTGCGCCACCGGCTCCGCCGCGCGCCGCTCCACGCCCTGATCCTGTTCCTCGTCGTGGTCTGGCTCATCCCGACCATCGGGCTGCTGGTGAACTCCTTCCGGCCGACCGACGAGGTGACCCAGTCCGGCTGGTGGACCGCGTTCTTCAAGCCGAGCCAGTTCACGCTCGACAACTACGCCCACGTGCTGGCCCAGCAGAACATCACGGCGGGCTTCGTCAACAGCCTGTTCATCGCGATCCCGGCGACGGTCATCCCGATCCTCGTGGCCGCGTTCGCCGCCTATGCGTTCGCGTGGATGAAGTTCCCGGGCCGCGACGTGCTGTTCATCGCGGTGGTCGGGCTCCTGGTGGTGCCGCTCCAGTCCACGTTCATCCCGCTGCTCCAGCTGTTCGGGCCCCACGGGCTGGGCATCACGGGCTCGTTCCTGGTTGTCTGGATGGCGCACACCGGCTACGGCCTGCCGTTCGCGATCTTCCTGCTGCGCAACTTCATGGGCGAGCTGCCGCGTGAGGTGTTCGAGTCCGCGTCCATCGACGGTGCGAGCCCGGTCACCGCCTTCCTCAAGCTCGCGCTGCCGATGACCGTGCCCGCAATCGCGGCGCTCGCGATCTTCCAGTTCCTGTTCACGTGGAACGACCTGCTGGTGGCGCTCGTCTACCTCGGCGCCCAGAACCCCGACAACGCGCCGATGACCATCGTGGTGGCCAACCTGGTGAGCTCGCTGGGTGGCGGCTGGCAGTACCTGGCAGCCGCGGCCTTCATCACCATGGCGCTTCCGCTGGCCGTGTTCTTCGCCCTCCAGCGCTACTTCGTCCGCGGGATCGTGGGCGGGTCGGTGAAGGGGTGAGCGCGGGACATCGGACGGGCGCGGGGCACGCGACGGGCCGGGGAGAAGGACCATGCCCGTCCGAAAGATGACGCCGTCCGCCGAACGGCCCGAGCCCCGCGCCCCGCTCCTCTCGCTCTATCCGGTGGAGCCGTGGCGGGTGCGCGAACAGGGGTTCGACCCGGCCAACGCGGCCCGGAGCGAGTCCGTGTTCGCGCTGGCCAACGGGCACCTCGGGCTGCGCGGCAACCTCGAGGAGGACGCCGGCAACGCCGTCCACGGCACGTACCTCAACGGGTTCCACGAGGAGGCGCCAATCGTCTACCCGGAGAGCGCGTACGGCTTCGCCCGGAGCCACCAGGTCCAGCTCAACATCGCTGACGGGAAGCGGATCCGGCTCGAGGTGGACGGGGAGCCGCTAGACCTCTCGACGGGCGAGGTCGAGTACCAGGAGCGCTCGCTCGACCTGCGCGCGGGCATCCTGCACCGGCGGCTCCGCTGGAGGTCGCCGGGCGGGCGGCGGATCGAGCTCACGACCCGACGGCTGGTGTCGTTCACCCGGCCCGCCGTCGCGCTGGTCGAGTACGGGGTGACGCTGCTCGAGGCGCCCCGCAGCGAGGCTGACGTCCGCGTGGTGTCCACGCTGGTCGAGGGGCCGGGCAACATGGTCGCGTCGGACGACCCGCGAGTGGGCTCCCACGTGCGCCCGGGCTCGCTGGTGCTCGAGCGCCGCGAAGCCGACGACGCTGGCGGCCTCCTGGTCCAGCGCACTCGGACGACGAATCTGGCCGTCGCGGCTGCCATGCGCCACTCGGCGGTGTGGCTTCGCGGGCCCGTCTTCGACCCGGAATCGCCGCACACCGTGTCCGCGGCCGACGACGGCCTGAGCGTCGCGTCCGGCCCGCAGGGACCGCACGGCGATCTCGCACCGGAGACTGCGCTGCTGGACGATGGGATCGCCTGCACCTTCCGGGCCCGGCTCGAGGCGGGGGACGGGATCCGGCTGACGAAGGCGCTCGCGTACTGCAGCTCGCTCTGCATCGCCGACGACGGGCTCGCTGAGCACCGCCTCGCCGATGACGGGCTCGCCGAGGAGGCGCGCGCACTGGCGGCCGAGGCGCTGGCGGACGGCTTCGACGTCCTGGCCGACGAGCAGGCCGCGGTGCTCGCCGCGTTCTGGCACGACTCGGACGTGGAGCTCGAGGGCGACGACGCGCTGCAGCAGGGCCTGCGGTTCAACCTGTTCACGATCTTCGGGTCGGCGGGCCGCGACGGGAGGACCAACCTCTCGGCGAAGGGCCTCACCGGCGAGGGGTACGAGGGCCACGTCTTCTGGGACACCGAGGTCTTCGCCCACCCGTTCTTCGTCTACACCCAGCCCGCGCTCGCCCGATCGCTGCTCGAGTTCCGCATCGCGACGCTGCCGGCTGCCTGTGAGCGCGCAGCGGAGATGAGCGAGGCCGGCGCGCTCTTCCCGTGGCGGACGATCAACGGCCGCGAGGCGTCCGCGTACTTCCCGGCGGGCACCGCGCAGTACCACATCAACGCCGACATCGCGCTCGCCCTCGTGCGCTACGTGGAGGTGACAGGCGACCGATCCCTGCTGCTCGACGGCGGCGCCGAGCTCCTGTTCGAGACCGCCCGGATGTGGATCGGCCTTGGCGCCTACATCCCCGCCCAGGGCGGGGCGTTCTGCCTCAACGAGGTCACCGGGCCGGACGAGTACACGGCCCTGGTGAACAACAACCTCTACACGAACCTCATGGCCCGGGCGCACCTGCGCCACGCGGTCAGGGTGGCGGACGAGCTCGCCCGCGATGAGCCGCAGGCCTGGGCTCGGCTGTCGGGCGCGATCGGCCTGAGCCTCACCGAGGTGGACGAGTGGCGGCAGGCGGCCGACCGGATGCGGGTGCCCCGCGACGCAGCGCTGGGGATCCACCTCCAGGATGACGCCTTCCTGGACCGCGAGCCGTGGGACTTCGCGGCCACCCCGGCTGACCGCTACCCGCTGCTGCTCCACTACCACCCGCTGGTCATCTACCGCCACCAGGTGCTCAAGCAGCCCGACGTCGTGCTGGCCCAGGTGCTGCTGAGCCACGACTTCACGACCGCCGAGAAGCGCCGCAACTTCGCCTTCTATGACCCGCTCACGACCGGCGACTCGTCGCTCGCGCCGTGCATCCAGAGCGTGGCGGCCGCGGAGCTGGGCCAGGCCGAGGCCGCCCGCCGCTATTTCGCCTCGACCGCGCGGATGGACCTCGACGACGTCAACGGCAACACGCGCGACGGCGTGCACATCGCGGCGATGGCGGGCACCTGGGTGTCGGTGGTCAACGGCTTCGCCGGCCTCCGCGACGACGACGGCCGGCTGTCGTTCGCGCCACGCCTGCCGGGCGCCTGGCAGCGGCTCGCCTTCCGGCTCCGCGTGGGCGCCTCGCAGCTGCGCATCGTGGTCACGCCCGCCGAGGCCACGTACACCGTGGAATCCGGGCCGCCGGTCGAGCTGCGCCACTTCTGCGAGTCCATGTCGGTCGCGGCGGGGCAGCCGGCCGTATTCGACCTGCGCCCGAGGCTGCGCGCGGTGGTCTTCGATCTCGACGGTGTGCTCACGGACACGGCCGAACTCCACTTCCAGGCCTGGGCGCGCATGGCCGCCGAGGAGGGGTTCCCGTTCAGCCGGGAGGTCAATGAGCGGCTCAAGGGGATCGGGCGCCTGGAGAGCCTCGAGATCATCCTGGATGCGGCGCGGCGCACCGACCTCGACGCGGCCGCGAAGACGCTCCTGACCGAGCGCAAGAACGCCTACTTCGGCGAGCTGATCGCGCAGATCACCCCGACCGACCTGCTGCCCGGGATCCCCGAGCTGCTCGCCGACCTCCGGGCGGCCGGCATCCGGACGGCCATCGCCTCGGCCAGCCACAACGCGACCGAGGTGGTCCGCCGACTGGAAATCGAGGGCCTGGTGGACGCGATGGTGGACCCCGCGACGATCGTCAAGGGCAAGCCCGACCCGGAGATCTTCCTCGCCGCGGCGGAGCGGCTCGGCGTGCGCCCCGACGACTGCGTGGGCGTGGAGGACGCTCGGGCCGGGATCGAGGCGATCAACGCTGCTGGGATGGTGTCGGTGGGCGTCGGGATGAGCCTGACCGGGGCCGCCTGGGCGGTCGACGACACGCGGCAGATCACGCGGTCGGCGCTGGCCGGGCTGTTCGGCGAGCTGGGCTGAGCTCCACGGCGCGCCTGGCATTGTCCGCGTCCATCTGACCACTTTTCGTTTCGGCCAATCGCCACTAGGCTAGGCGGCCAACGCCCCCGGCAGCCCAGCGTCCCGCGGCCGCGCGCCGCACCACGGAGGTCTCCGATGCCCCGCGTTCTGCTGATGGTCGGCACCAAGAAGGGCGCCTACCTGCTCGAGTCGGACGAGGCCCGTCGCGACTGGCAGGTTCGCGGCCCGTTCTGCGACGGCTTCGAGATCCGTGACGTCAGCTACGACCCGGCCGACGGCGCGATCTACGCCGCGGCCACCTCCCCCTGGTTCGGGCCCGCCGTGTTCCGCTCGCCCGACCTGGGCGAGACGTGGACGCACTCGTCGGAGGGCCTGACGTACGGCGACGACGGGCCGAAGCTGACGCGCGTCTGGAGCGTGACACCCGGTCCTGGCGCGCTTTACGCGGGCGTCGAGCCGGCGGGCCTGTTCCGGAGTGACGACCACGGCGCCAGCTGGCGGCACGTCGAGGGGCTGCGCCGACACCCCTCAACGCCCGATTGGATGCCGGGCAACGGCGGGCTGATCCTCCACACCATCGTGCCGCAGCCCAATGACCCGCAGCGGATGTGGGTCGGGGCGAGCTCGGTGGGCGTGTTCGAGACCAGCGACGGCGGCGAGACGTGGTCCGCCCGCAACCACGGCGTCCGCCAGGACTACAACCCCGGGCCGCCCACCGAGGTGGGCAGCTGCGTGCACAAGTTCGCGCTGGCCGCCGGGACGGAGCAGACGCTGTTCCAGCAGAACCACTGCGGCGTGTACCGCTCGGACGACGGCGGCGCGAACTGGCAGGAGATCACCGGCGACCTGCCGACGGACTTCGGCTTCGTCATGGGCACCCACCCGCGCGATCCGCAGACCGCCTGGGTGCTCCCGTTGACCACGCCCGAGCACGGCCGCCTCATGCCAGAGGCGAAGGCCGCGGTCTGGCGCACGCGCGACGGCGGCGGGTCGTGGGAGCGGCTGGGGAACGGGCTGCCGCAGGAGAACGCATGGCTCTCGGTGCTGCGCGAGGCAATGGGTGTCGACTCGCTCGAGCGGCCTGGTGTCTACTTCGGCGCGCAGTCCGGACAGCTGTTCGCCTCGGCCGACGAGGGCGACACGTGGCGCGAGATCGCCTCGTACCTGCCGCAGATCGCGTCGGTCGACGTCGCGGTCCTGGCGAACTAGTGGCGCGAGCAGCCGAGGCGACGGCCGAGGTGCGGCTGCCCGGCAACCTCGTGGACCTGTTCCCGGGGACGCCGCGACGGCTCCAGCTGCCGGGCGGCACGGTGCGGGAGGTGCTGGCCTCGCTCGACGCCCGCGTCCCGGGCATGCACGACCGGCTGCTGACCGCAGGCCCGGAGATCCGCGAGCACATCAAGGTGTTCGTGGACGGGCGGCAGGCCGAGCTCGGCACGCCGGTCGCGCCCGGCTCCGTGGTGCACGTGATCCCGGCAGTCTCGGGCGGCTAGGTCTGGGTCACGATCCCCCGCGCCGATGGCGCCTGTCTTGTGCAGATGCTCGTGGTGCGGCCTCTAACCGCGCGAAGCCGAGGCGCATCCGCGTCCCGGCCGGGCCGGCGCACACACCCGGCGGCTCGGGTTTCGCCAAATGACCGTGGGGCGGCCGTTGTCCGAAGATTCCTTGGATAGCGGCCGCACGGCGAGCATCTGGGGAGGATTCGCCAGATCCGGGCGCAAGTGGCCGCCCTGCCGAACATCTGGCGATTCTGGCGCGGATAGCGTCCGCACCACGAGCATTTGCAGGAACGAGCGGAGCGAGACCGCGGCGAGGGTCGTCGGCGCCGGGAAGGCGCCCCGCGTATCAGAGCCCGTGAACGAGCTCCGCCGCACGGACCCGAACCGTTCGTGCACTCGACCTGTCATCGCATGGCGTGACTCGTCACCGCCCCGTCGCGGCGGGTCCAGGGCGAGGGTCGCCCGATCACGCCGCTCACGAAGTGCGCCGCGCCGTCCATCTCCGAGGCAGCTCCTCAGTCCGGAAGCCCGTCGGCCACCGGGTAGCGGACGCGGAACGCGGTCCAGCCGGGCTCGGACGTGACGTCGACCTCGCCCCCGTCGGCCTCGACCAGCTGGCGGACGATCGCGAGGCCGATGCCTGCGCCGCCGCGCGCCCGGTCCCGCGACGGCTCGACGCGGTAGAAGCGGTCGAACACGCGCGGGAGCGCGTCGGCTGGAATGCCGGGCCCGGAGTTGCCGACCACGACCTCGACGGCCGCCGGGCCGCCACCCCCGTCGATGACGCTCGCCTTGGCCGCCACGCGCCCCCCGTCGGGCGTGTACCGCTCGGCGTTCTGGAGCAGGTTCGCGAGCACACCGGTGAGCGCGTCGGGGCGCACGCGCGCGACGGCTGGCCGCGGCGTCTCCACTCCGAGCACCACCGACCGCCGACCAAGCGCCGGGGCCACGAGCTCCGTCGCCGTCCGCAGGGCAGCGGCCACGTCCACGTCGACCGGCGCCGTCCGCACTGCCGCCCACGGCGCGCCGGCCAGCACGTCGAGCGACGCCGCGAGCCGTGTCAGCCGGTCCACCTCCTCGCGCAGCGAGTCGAACACGCGCGGGTCCGGCTCGATGACGCCGTCGCGAAGCGCCTCGAGGTAGCCCTGGAGGTTCGTCAGCGGCGTCCGCAGCTCATGGCTCGCGTTGACGATGAACTCGCGCCGCAGCGCCTCCTGCTCGTCGAGGCGGGCGGCCATGGCGTTGTACGCGGCGGCGAGCCGCCGGAACTCCGCGGGCCCGTCCTCGGGGACGCGCTCGGTGGGGCCGTCGGCGGCGACGCGGTCTGCGGCCTCCGCCAGGCGCTCGATCGGCCGGGCGAGCATCCGCGCCAGCACGAGGGCGAGGGTGACGGCCACGAGCGCCGCCACGACCGCGGTGACCGCGACGACCCCCACGACGCTGCTGTCGAACATCTGGCGGGCGTGGTCGGCAGAGTCGCCCGCGGCCATCATCAGCGCCTCGAATGCATCGCCGCCCACCCGCAGCACCCCGACCGCCAGGATCGCGATGGACACCGCGGCCACGACCAGCGCCGCGACCAGGATCCGCAGCGACAGCCCGGTGAGCGGCCGCACCGCTCGCCCCGGCCTCACGGCTCCTCCCGCCGCCGGATCACGCGCCCGGCGGCGCGGTAGCCGGTGCCGCGCACGGTGTCGACGTACCGCGGCGCCGCGGGGTCGTCGCCCAGCTTCTCGCGGAGGCGGCGCACGTACTGGTCGATCGCCCGGTCGGTCACATCGCCCTCGGCCTCGCCGTAGACCGCGTCGAGCAGCTGGAGGCGCGAGAGCACGCGGCCGTCCGCGTCGAGCAGCGCCGCCAGCAGCCGAAGCTCGAGCGCCGACAGGCCGGCGTCGTCCCCGCCGACGGTCGCCCGGTGGCGCCCCGGGTCGAGGACGAGGTCGCCCAGCGTGAGCACCTCGCCGGGTCCCGACGGTGCGATCGCCCCCGCCCGCTCGGTCCGCCGCAGGATCGTCTTGACGCGCAGGACCAGCTCGGCCGGGGAGAAGGGCTTGGGGAGGTAGTCGTCCGCGCCCTCGGACAGGCCCTGGATCCGGTCGCCCACAGCGCCGCGCGCCGAGAGGATCAGGATGGGCACGTCGCCCATGGCGCGCACCCGGCGGATGACGGCGTACCCGTCGAGCTCGGGGATCATCAGGTCCAGGACCACGAGGCGCGGCGCGTGCTCCTCGATCTCGCGGATCGCCGCCCGCCCGTCGGCCGCCGTGATCACCGCGAAGCGCTCCCGCTCGAGGTACATGCGCACCAGGGCGACGATCTTGGGATCGTCGTCCACGACGAGGATGGGGGCATCGGGCTGGCTCGGCACGAAGGGCAGCATGACGGGCCGAAGCGTGGCGGGCAACCGTGACGCCTCCGTGACACGGCCCCGTTGCTGAGCACCGAGCCCGCGAGTGAAGGGGAAGGGCGACGACACATGCACGGGCGACCGCCCCCGAATGGCGGGATGGCCCTGCGCCGTCCCCGGCCCGTACACTCCGCCGCACGGGATGCCGCCTGGCCACGTTCGGCCGACGTCGGGGCAGACCGTGCGGAGCTCGTCCGGTGCGTCGCCGGCACCACCCTCCAGGGGAGGCTCCCTGCACGCCCATGATCATCCGCCCGACGGATCCGGCCGATCCAGCCTATCGGCGCCTCTCGGAGCGACAGGCGCGCCGCGGCTTGGCTGCGGTTGCCGCCGTGTGCTCGGCCATCGCCGCCGGGGCCGCTGCGATCAACGTCTGGCGTGGCTCGCCGGTCCCGGCCGTCGTCTGGGTCGGCGGTCTCGTCATCGCGTTCGCGGTGCTCTGGTGGCTGGCCACATGGGCTCCTCGCCGCTTCATGAGCCCGATCATCGCCGCGCTGGGGCTCACGTCCGTCGCCGCCGTGGTGGTCTCGGATCTCCTGTCGCCCCTGGTGTCGCCGCAGCTGACCGTCGGCCTTGTCGGCATGGTCCCGATTGGCATTGCGGTGTTCGGGCTGTGGGACCTGCGCGACCACCTCGCCTGGATCGCCGCGTCGAGCCTGCTGCTCGCCGTGGTCCTGCTGCTGGGGAGGAACGACGCCGCGCTCGACGAGGTGCTGTTGCCGATGCTCCTGGGCTGGGTCACGGGCGCGGCCTTCAGCCTGCTCGCCCAGCAGGCGCTCGAGCGCAGCCGATTCGCCATCTACCGGTCCGCGCGTCGCGCCCACGCCGCCAGGGCCGTCGCCGCCACGTCGCTCCGCCAGCTGCAGGCGGTCGAATTGATCGGACGCGCGCTGTCGGACCGCGGCCCGACGGAGGACACGCTGCTCGCGGCCGTTCGCATGCTGGTCGAGACGTTCGAGTATGCGCACCCGGCGATCTACCTCGGCGACGATCAGGTCGTGCGCCTCGGGGCCCAACTCGGCTACGGGGGGCTCCTGCCGTCAGTCGAGCGCGACACGGGGATCATCGGCCAGGTCATGCGGACCAAGCAGCCGGTTCTCGTGGAGGACACCAGTGCGGACCCAGGCTACCGGCGCGTGTCGGCTGACGACTGTTCCGAGGTGTGCGTCCCGCTGCTCGCCAGCGGCCGCCTGCTGGGCGTGCTCAACGTGGAGAGCACCCGCCCGCTCAGTCAGGACGACCTGACCACCGTCTCGATCGTGGGTGACCGGATCGCTGCCGCGCTCGACGTCGCCGAGCGCCGGGACACGCTCGAGCGGTTTCTCGAGGCCTCGCCGGTCGCCATCGCCGCGCTTTCGCCCGAGGGGCGAATGGCGTACTGGAACCGGGCGGCGGCCGAGCTGTTCGGGTGGCCCGCCGACGAGGTGCTGGGTCGGGCGACCCCGGTCGCGGACGCAGACGACGAGATCTCGATCGCCATCGACCGCGAGGTGGCGGCTGGACGACCCGTCTCGAGGGTGGAGGCGATGCGACGCCATCGTGACGGCCATCTCCTCCCGGTCCGGATCTTCGCGGCGCCATTTGGCGAGCGGCCCCCCTACGGGACGATCGTCGTCTACCAGGACCTGGCGGCCGAGCGCGCTGCGCGAGCGGCCCTGACCGAGAGCGAGGCGCGCTTCGAGACGGTCGTTGGCGCCCTGCGCGAGGGGGTGATCGTCCAGGACGCCGATCTCAACACTCTCTGGGCGAATGCCGCCGGAGAGCGCCTCCTCGGGATCACGACGGACCAGCTGACCGGCCGCTCGGTCTGGGACGACCGCTGGGGCGTGATCCGCGAAGACGGCGGGCGCGCGGACCACAGCGAGTTCCCGGGTGCGGTCGCGATGCGCACCGGCGTGCCGCTCCTGGGCGTGACGCTGGGCATCCGCCATCCGAGCGGCGAGGTCGTCTGGGTGGAGGCGGACGCGGTGCTCCTGCGCCGGGCGCCCGGCGAGGCGCCGTACGCCGTCGTGACCTCGCTCTCCGACGTCACCGAGCGCAAGCGCCATGAGGACGAGCTGGCACGCGCCGAGCTCCAGGTCCGCAGCGTCCTTGAGCAGGCCGCCAACGCGATCGTCGGGGTCGACGAGGCGGGCCGGATCACCTACGCGAATCCGCGCACCGAGGCGGTGCTCGGCTGGGCCCCGGCGGAGCTGATCGGCCAGCCTGTCGAGGTGCTCGTCCCGCAGGATCTGGTCCAGTCGCATCTCGGGCACCGCGGGAAGTACGCGAGGCGGCCCGTGTCCCGCCCGATGGGCATCGGGATGGAGCTCACGGCCCGGCATCGCGACGGGAGCTCGCTGCCCGTCGAGATCTCGATCAGCCCCGTGGAGACGCCTGCGGGCAGCCAGGTCTTCGCCACGATCATGGACACGACCGAACGGCGTCGCGTGGAGGCGGAGCTCCTCCAGGCGGCGAAGATGGAGAGCATCGGCCGTCTGGCGGGCGGGATCGCGCACGACTTCAACAACCTGCTGACGGCGATCATCGGCTACGGCGAGATGGCGATGGCGGACCTGCCCGTCGACAACCCGGTCCGCACCGAGGTCGCCGAGATGGTCAGGGCGGCGGACCGCGCCTCGGGCCTGACCCGCCAGCTGCTGGGCTTCGCGCGCAAGTCGGTGCTCGCCCCGGCCGCCCACGACCTCAACGCGATCGTGTCCGGGCTGGCGCCCTTCCTCTCGCGCCTGCTGGGCGAGCGGGTCGCGCTCGTGACGAACCTCGACCCCGAGACCGGCCACGTGCGCGTGGACCGCTCGCAGATCGACCAGATCCTGGTCAATCTCGCGGTTAACGCCCGCGACGCCATGCCCGACGGCGGGACGCTGGTGATCGAGACGCATCCGCTCGACGCGCTCGATGTGGATGACGTCCTCGAGGTGAGCGGCGAGCGCGTGGCGCTCCTCGTTGTGGCGGACACGGGTCTCGGCATGCCCGAGGACGTCCGCGCCCGCGTCTTCGAGCCGTTCTTCACCACCAAGCCGTTCGGCGAGGGGACCGGTCTCGGACTGGCGACCACCTACGGCATCGTGCGCGGCTCGGGCGGGGCGATCACGGTCGACAGCGAGCCCGGGCTCGGCAGCACGTTCCGCATCTACCTGCCGGAGGTGGCCCCCGAGGCTGCGGGCGAGGCGTCGGCTCCGGTTCCCACGACCGTCCCCGGCTCGCGGCACACCATCCTGGTGGTCGAGGACGAGGAGTCCGTCCGCGCCCTCGCGAGGCGCCTCCTCGAGCGCGCCGGTTACCGCGTCCTCCAGGCGCCGAACGGCGCGGCGGCCGTGTCGCTCGTCGGGACGCGGCTCGACGAGGTGGACCTGCTGCTCTCCGACATCGTGATGCCGGGGATGCGCGGGCCCGAGCTCTATGAGGTGCTCCAGACGGCGCGACCAGACCTGCCCGCGGTCTTCATGTCGGGCTACTCCGCCGACGGGCCGGGAGCGGCCAAGACCCCCGGGGAATGCACCCTGCTCGCGAAGCCATTCACGTCCGAGGCACTGCTGGCGGCAGTGGCCGAGGCGCTGGGCTTGACGGGCTAGGGAACCGCCCGCAAGGGCGCTGTGGTCGTCCGGGGCTGGGGGAGGCGGCGACCGCCGACCTGTCCCGTCTGGGTCGCGAGGACCTCTGCCTCCTCGGGCCGTCGAGCTTGGCCCGGCCAGGCGCCGACATGGGCGCCGAGCGCTCGAACGCGGGTGCAGGTTCCGTCGGCGGCAACCGCGATCAGCGGTGCCGACACCCGAGCCGCGATGTACTCAAGCGTTCGATCGAGGACCTGCCGCCGACGGGCTCTGGCCGGGGCAAGCACGAGCGAGGCGCCGGTCGCGGCCACGGCCTCGGCGACGCCCGCTGGCCCAGCCCGGCTCGGCAGCCATACCCCGACGGTGAGGCCGGGGGCGGCCACGGCACGGGCCTCCTCGAGCAGCAGGTCGCGGCTCCGGGTGCCCGAGTGCGGACGGCCGACGCCCCGATCGACCGACGGGAAGAACAGCCTCGGCCGTGCTCGGGGCGGCGGGTCGTCGCAGGCGACCACGACGCAGAACAGCAGCGTCCCGCCGACGCGGACCGCCGCCTGCGCCGCCAAGTCCCGCACCCGAGCGTAGCGGGCATCGGACCCGTCGTCAGTCATCGCGACGATGGTGGCGGCCGATGGCAGCCGGGCGATGAGCTCGGCCATGGGGAGCGCGGTGGGGGCGGCGAAGGCGGTCATGGCTCGGGACACGGTGTGAGCCTCCGATTCGTGGCGGTGTCGATGGGCACAGGATCCCCGCGAGACCTTTCGACTCAGTGACGCCGCTCGACCCAGTGCCGCGGCCGGTTGCCGCGGCCGCGCTACGATCGCCGCCCACGCCAACCCCGCCGCCCGCTCGCCCGAGGCCGCTCGTGACCGCCCCGTCCCCGCCGCACGCTCGCAAGCCCAGCACGTTCACCGTTGCGCCGGGCCCGTACCCGTTCGCGCCCCGCGTCCCGGGTCCCGCCGCAACGCACCTCGCCGGCCTCGACACCGCCGTCGCCGAGGTCCGCGCCAACGCCGCGTCGTGGGCCCGCGCCACGCCCGGGCACCGCGTCCGACTCCTCGAGGAGGTGCTCCGCGCCACGCTCGGCGTGTCCGACCGCTGGACCGAGCTCGCCAGCCGTCACGAGGGCCTCGACCCCGCCTCGCCCGACTCGTCCGAGGAGGCCATCGTGGGTCCGTACGTCTTCGCGCGCGGCGCCCGCCTGCTCCGTGACGCAATCCGGGACATCGAGCGGCGCGGGCGGCCGTCGATCCCCGGCGGCGCCCGCCACCTCGCAGACGGCCGCGTCGCGGCCCGGGTCATGCCCGCCGCGCTCGCCGACCGGCCGCTCTACCTGGGCACCACGGCCGATGTGTGGATGGACCGGGGCGTCACGCTCGACGAGCTGCCCGCCACCATGGCCACCAGCTATCGGACGCCGCCCGAGCCGCGGGTCTGCCTGGTGCTGGGCGCCGGGAACGTGTCGTCGATCGGGCCGCTCGACGTGCTCCACAAGCTGTTCGTGGAGCTGCAGGTGGTCGTCCTCAAGATCCACCCCGTGATGGCCCACATCGGGCCTGTCCAGGAGGAGCTGCTCGCGCCCCTGGTCCGGGCCGGGGTCCTTCGCGTCGTGTACGGCGGTGCTGCCGAAGGTGGTCACCTCGCGCACCACCCGCTCGTGGACACCCTCCACGTGACGGGCTCGGACCGCACGTACGAGGCGATCGTGTTCGGGACGGGCCCCGAGGGCGAGGCGCGCAAGCGTCGCGACGAGCCGCTCCTCGCCAAGCCGTTCACCGCCGAGCTCGGCAACCTCACCCCGATCATCGTGGTGCCCGGGCGCTGGAGCCCGTCCGACCTCGAGTACCACGCGACCAACATCGCGACGATGCTGGTCAACAACTCGGGCTTCAACTGCACCACCTCGCGGGTGATCGTGACCGCGCGGGGCTGGCCGCTGCGGCACGCGCTCCTCGACCGGGTGCGGGCCCGGCTCGACGGAGTCCCGGCCCGCGCCGCGTTCTACCCCGGTGCGGCTGCCCGCTTCGCCGCCTTCCAGGAGCACTACCCGGGCGCCGAGACCTTCGGCGCGCCCGTGGACGGCCAGCTGCCGTGGATGCTGATCCCGGGCCTCTCACCCGACGCGCCTGACGAGCCGGCCTACCGGTTCGAGGCCTTCTGCCCGGTCACAGCCGAGACCGCGATCGACGCCGCCAGCACGGCCGAATTCCTCGACCGGGCGGTCGCGTTCGCGAACGAGCGCTTGTGGGGGACGCTCAACGCCACGCTCATCGTGGACCCGCGAACGGCGCGCGACGCAGCGGTCCGCCCCGCCCTCGCCCGCGCCGTTGCAGAGCTCCGCTACGGGACGGTCTCGCTCAACCACTGGTCGGCGATCGGGTTCGGCCTGGGCATCACGCCCTGGGGCGCGCACCCCGGCCACACTCGCGCCGACATCGGGTCGGGGACGGGCTTCGTCCACAATCCGCTGATGTTCGAGCGCGTCGAGAAGACCGTCATCCGCTCGTGGTTCCGCGCGTTCCCCAAGCCGATCTGGTTCGTCGGCCACCGAACGGCGCATCGGATCGCCCCGCACCTCGTCCGCCACGAGGCCACGGGGAGCCTGACGGGTCTGCCGGCCGTCGGGGCGCTCGCCCTGCGGGGATAGGCCGCGGGCGGCGAACGCTGCTGCGGAGGGCTGTGCGACCGGCACGGCGGCCGCGGCTGGCCCGGCGCGTTGGTCGGCTCGGCCCGCCGCCGTTGGCCCGGCGCCGCCAATCCGCCGCGCGGCGGCCGTGCCCTCGGGGCGTTGGCCCGGCGCCGCCAAATCGCCGCGGGCGCGCAGGCTCGGGCCGCCGCCGTTGGCCCGGCGCCACCAAATCGCCGCGGGCGCGCAGGCTCGGGCCGCCGCCGTTGGCCCGGCGCCACCATTGCCAGCGCCTGTTGGTGAGGGGCCAACGCCACGTCGCGTTTCGCCGGCAACGCGCGCGGATTTGGTGGCCTGGCGCCAACGGCCGCTCGAGATAAGCCTGCGATGAGCGGCCTGCGCTCCAATGAGGCATGGCGACCACGCTCATCCAACGCACGGCCCACGCCCGGCACCGTCAACTTGTCCTGGACCTTGCCACCGACCTTCGCCGCGCGCGGCTCGAGTGCGGCGTTTCGCAGCGGGCGCTGGCTGCGGCCGCCGGCGTCGATCACGGCGACCTGTCGCGCATCGAGGCGGGCAAGAAGGCCCCGAGTTTCGTCGTGGTCACCGCTCTGGCCACGGCGCTAGGTCTCGAGGCAAGCCTGCGGTTCTTCCAGACGGTCGGGCCGCGCATCCACGACCGCGTGTCCGCGCCCATCATCAACGCCCTGCTCGGGTTGGCCCATCCGCGCTGGTCGCCGCGCCTCGAGGTCTTCGTCCTGGCGCCGGCCAAGGGCGTGATCGACGTCGTCCTCAGCGAGCGCGGCGCGTCGGACGTCGTGGCGACCGAGGTCCAGGGTCAATTGCAGCGTGTGGAGCAACAGCTTCGGTGGGCGGGCCAGAAGGCGGACAGCCTCCCCTCGGCGACGGGCTGGCCGTGGACGGACAGGACGCCTCGGGTCTCGCGCCTTCTCGTGCTTCGGTCCACGGCAGACACTCGCGCGCTCGTCGGAGGCTTGCCCGGTCTGTTCCGGGCCGCCTACCCCACGGCCGAGGTGGAGGCCTTCCGGGCGCTGACATCGGCGGATGGACTGTGGCCCGGCAACGCGATGCTCTGGGCCGAGGTCGCCGGCGGCCGGGCGCGCATCCTCGAGGGCGCGCCGCGGGGCGCAGGACGATGACCGCGAGGCGACCGCGGGGCGCAGGACGATGGCCGCCAGGCGACCGCGGGGCGCAGGACGATGGCCGCCAGGCGACCGCGGGGCGCAGGACGATGACCTCCCGGGACAGTGCGGCGAACGCTGCTAGTCCGCGATCTCCGGCTCGAGCGCCTCGAACAGCGTCAGTTGGAGCCCAGCCGGCGCACTCAACCGCGAGTTGAGAGACCGCCACGGCGTCTCGACGGGCCCTGCGATGAGCTCGGCTCCTGCCGCGACCAGCGCGGCGGTCGTCGCGCGGGCGTCGGCCACGCCGAACGCGACGCGGAGGTGCCCCGCCACGCGCCGGCCCACCTCGAGCCGGTCGATGTGCTCCGCGTGCGGCACGTCCGACAGCTCGATGGTCGCCCGTCCGGCGTCGAGGATCGCCACGTGTCCGCCCCCGTCGTCGAAAGCAGCGATCTCGCGAAGGCCCAGGGCGTCGCGGTAGAAGGTGAGGGCCGCAGCGTAGTCCGCGGCCGTCACCACCAGCCGCATCTCGAGCGCTCCGTCGGCCATCGGGCACCTCCTCGGTTCAGGGAATCAGACGGACCCGGGCGCGGTTCCGACGCTCCCGGGTCCTCGCCCGGGTCGCGTGGCTGCGCTCGCCGGGTTGTGAACAGCCTATCAGCCGAAGTCAGGCATGCCGGCTCGCGGCGACCTGCCCGCGCAGGTTGAGCGCGGTGTTGGCCGCGAACAGGATCGCGAAGGTGGCTCCCGAGCCCGAACATGGCGAGCACGTTGACGCAAGCTTGCATGTTTACTCCCGCGGCGCCACGCACAGCGTCCGCGGCGGCGATCGTGCGATCGGACGCCGTCCGCGTCGGGAGCCGGCGCGAACACGATTCCCGGGCCTAGACCGCGACGCCCGCCCGCAGGCCCTCGAGCACCGCCTCCTCGATTGTGCGCGGCGACTGGACGTCGCCGGCCGCCAGGACGCGGTACGCGCGGTCGGTCGCCGCATCCGCCTCCAGCTCGAGGAGGAGCGCGTCGGCCGGCACGTGCCCCTGCGCCAGCACGAGCGCGACCGCGTCCTCGATCACGACCGCCTCCTCGGTCAGCACGTCCTGGAGGTACACCGCGGTCTCGTCCGCGCCGAAGAGGCGTGTCGTCGGCAGGATCGTCACGTGGGCGCGGCGCGCTGCCGCGGTCATCTGGTCGCGGACGTACTGCTGGCAGCGCTGCCCGGCCATGTTGCCGGTCACCGCCAGCGTGACCCGGCAGCCGTGGCCGGCCAGCAGCGTCGCCACACCGAGGCCCAGCCAGTCGGAGCGGAAGTCCGCCACGACGACCCTGCCCTGCGGCACGGCCGAGGGGTCCCGGATCGCATCCCACGCCTGGATGATCCGCGGCGTCCCGTTCACCTCCAGTGGCGGCGTGTACGGTGTGGCGCCCGTGGCGACGATGACCGCCCGAGCGCCGCTCGCGCGCACGTAGGCGGCGTCCGCCCGCACCCCGGTGGCGAACGTGACGCCGGCACGACGCGCCTCGGCCTCGAGGTTCGTGATCGCCCCGCCGATCTCGTGGCGGTCGGGCAGCAACTGCGCAAGACGCACCTGCCCGCCCACGCGCCGCTCCGCCTCGACCAGCGTCACGCGATGCCCGCGCTCGGCGGCCACGGCCGCGGCCTTGAGCCCCGCCGGCCCGCCGCCGATGACCAGCACGTCGCGCGGCATGGGGGTCGGCGGATGCGTCGCGCGACCGGCCTCGCCGAACCGCGGGAACTCACGCTCACGGCCGCTCTCCGGGAACTGGATGCACGAGATCGGATAGCCCGCGTGGAAGTGCCCGATGCACGCCTGGTTGCAGCCGATGCAGGCCCGGATGTCGTCCACGCGCCCCTCGGCCGCCTTCGCCGGCAGCTCCGGGTCGCAGATCAGGGCGCGTGTCATCACGCACATGTCGGCCGAGCCGGCGGCGAGGATCAGCTCGGCGTCCTGGGGCTGCGTGATGCGCCCCGCCAGCAGCACCGGCACGCGGACCGCCGCCTTGACCCTCGCCGCGGATGGCGCGGCGTACCCGGCCGCGATCGGCGAGGGCGGCACGATGTGGTCCGACCCGGCCAGCGTCGCCGACGTCCCGCGCACGACCGAGACGTAGTCGAAGGCAGACTCGGCGTCGAGCGCCCGGAGCGCCGCGAGCGCCTCGTCCTCGGTCAGGCCGTCGGGGCTCTCCTCGCCGATCGAGATCCGCAGGCCCACCACGAACCCGCGCCGCGTCGTCGCCCGGCAGGCCGCCAGCGCCTCGCGCAGGAACCGGAGCCGCCGCGCCTCATCGCCGCCCCAGCCGTCGGTCCGCAGGTTGGTCCGGGGGTTGAGGAACTGCGAGGGCAGGTACCCGTGCGACGCCACGACCTCGACGCCGTCGAGCCCGGCGGTCTGGAGCCGCAGCGCCGATGCGCCGAAGCCCTCGAGGATCTCGCCGATGAGCGGCTCGGTCATCGCCCGAGGGATCACGTGGAACCGCTCGGTGGGCACCGGCGACGGCGCCCAGGCCACCGCGAGCGTGCCGTCCTCCGTGTCCATGATCTCGCGGCCGCCGTGGAACAGCTGGCCGAACACGGTGGCGCCGTGGCGGTGGATCGCCTCGGCGAGCGCGGTGAAGCCCGGGATCGTTGCGTCCGTGTCGGCGGTCAGCTCGGTCGACGTGTAGCGCGCCGTCGGGTGGACGCCGGCGACCTGGATCACGATCAGGCCCGCCCCGCCCTGCGCCCGCGCCTCCTGGTACGCAATGAGCTGATCGGTGACCAGCCCGCCAACCGCCATGACCGTGTCGTGCCCTGACGAGAGGATCCGGTTGCGGATCGTCACCCCGCCGATGGTGATCGGCGAGAAGAGGTGCGGGAAGGAGGGTCCGGCGATCGGCGTCTGCATGGCAGCAGGATGGCGCGTCGCGGCACCGCGCGACGGAGCCGGGCGCGCCGCACGAGACGCCACCCCGGGGATGCAGCACTCGCATGTCCAAGCCGGTCACCTGGGCCTCGCTGGGCATGATCTTGGGGAGGCCGGTCGACGCGGCCGCAGGACCCGCGACAGGCCCTTGCGAACCGCCGGTGCGGGGGAGGAGGGGGAGCATCCTGCTATCGTCAGTCCGCATGGATGCACGTCACCCGAGCCCGGCCCCGCTTGTGGCGCGCTGGCTCGGCCGGGTCGCCTACCGAGACGCCTGGGACCTCCAGAAGGCCCTGGCCGCCGCTCGCGCGGCAGACGCCATCGCCGACCAGGTCCTGCTGCTCGAGCACCCGGCCGTCCTCACGTTGGGGCGCCAGGCGGACGACGCCCACGTGCTTGCACCTGCCCCGATGCTCGACGCCCGCGGCATCGAGGTGATCCGGGTGGAGCGCGGCGGCGAGGTGACGTACCACGGGCCGGGGCAGCTTGTCGCGTACCCCATCGTCCGGCTCTCGGACCGCGGGCTCTACCTGCGCGAGTACGTCCGGGCCCTCGAGGGGGCGATGGCTGACACCTGCGCCGCCGACGGCGTCGCCGCGGGCCACCGCGATGGGCACCCGGGGTGCTGGGTCGACGCCGAGGGCCCGCTGCCTCGGAAGATCGGCGCGCTGGGCGTGCGCGTGGAGCGGGGCGTCACCTACCACGGCATCGCGCTCAACGTGACCACGGATCTCGCCGACTTCGACTTGATCGACCCGTGCGGCACGCCCGGCCTTCGTTCGACCTCCATCGCCGCGGAGCTGGGCCACCGCGGCGATCCGTCAACCACCGCGAGCGTCGAGGCGGCCGCTCGGACCTTCGCGCCCGCGCTGGCGGCCCTGTTGGGCGCCCAGCTGGCGTGGTCCGACGGGGACCCGCGCGCGACGATCGCCCAGCTTGTCGGGGGCGGGCGATGAGCCAGGGCCTCTTCGAGCTGCGCAAGGACGCGATCACCGGCTGGTGGGTGGCGACGATCATCGACCGGACGTTCGCGCGCGAGCGGTTCGCGCAGGCGGCAGCTCCCGTGCCGGATCGCGGTGACTGCTTCAACTGCCGGATCCCGGCCGGTGAGGGCATCCGCCTCCGCGTCCTGAAGGACTTCGCGTTCACGGTCGCGGGTACCGAGGAGGAGGCGCGCGCGAGGAGCGGGAGCGTCGCCCAGGTGTCGCTCCTCGACGCCCGCGCGGCCGGCTCGTGGCGGACGGTCGTCGCGCCGCCGGCCGAGCACCGAGCGCTCCACGCCGTCGGGAGCAGCACCATCGAGGAGCTGCTGGCACGGTGCCGCGACGAGATCGTCACCGCCCGGAAGGCGGGCGTCACGCAGTACCTCCAGGTGCTCCAGAACTGGGGCGCCCAGGCAGGCGCGCGCACGAACCACCTGTGCTTCGACCTGTACGACCTGCCGCAGATCCCGCACCGCATCGCGGAGGAGCTGGGCGGCTCGGCGAGGTTCCTGATTCGAGAGGGCGAGTGCCCGTACTGCCGGCTCGTGCGCGACGAGGTCCGCCGACCCGAGCGCCTGCTCTACGCGGACGACCACGCGGTCGCCTTCGCGCCCTACGCCAGCCGCTCGCCGTTCGAGGTCTGGGTGGTCCCGCGACGCCACGACGCCGACTTCGCCCGGGCGGACAACCGCGACATCATCGCCACCGCGGAGGCGCTCCGCCAGGTCCTCGGCAAGCTTGCCGCCAGCCTGGACGGGCCGCCGTACAACCTGGTCCTCCACAGCGCGCCGCTGCGCGAGCAAGTGGATGCGACGTACCACTGGCACTGGGAGATCCACCCCCGCCTCCGCGAGATCGCGGGCCTCGAACTGGGGACGGGCCTGCCCGTCAACTCGGTGTCGCCGGAGGATGCGGTCGAGGAGCTGCGTGCCGGGCGCGTGGACGCCGGGCCACCGGAGCACCCTCGGCGATGACGGCACGACGGGTCTGGCGTCACACGCCGGGGGGAGGCTCCGTCACAGGGCCTCGGGAGGGGCGAAGCGCGGTCGAGCCAATGCGGCCGCATCCCATGGAGCGAACGTGGTCTTCGACCCGGTCCAAGTCGAGCGGCATGTCATGCCCGGCGGGCGCGTGATGAGCGCCTCCTGGAAGCACGACGAGGCGTACCGCTTCGTCGAGGAGCTGTTCGCCAAGCACCAGACTGAGATCTACGCCTACCTCCTCCGGATGCTCCGCGACCCTGACCTTGCAGCCGACCTCACGCAGGACGCGTTCGTGAAGGCCTACAAGGCCTACGACGCGCTGGAGAAGCCCGAGAACGCCCGGGCCTGGCTGTACCAGATCGCCCACCGCGTGGCGCTCGACGACCTCCGCCGTCGGCGGATCGTGCGGTTCGTGCCGCTGGTCGGGGAGGCGCGGAACAGCGCCCCGTCAGCCGAGCACCTCGTGATGGACGCCCGGCTGTCCGGCGACCTCCAGCGCGCGCTGGAGACGATCCCCGAGCGCCAGCGCGCCGCCCTGCTGCTCGCGGAGCTCCACGACATGACGGGCCTCGAGCTCGCGGCGACGCTCGGCGTCTCGCACGTCGCGGCGCGGGCGCTGCTGACCCGGGCGCGTGAGAGCCTCAGGCAGGCGCTGGCCGCCGAGAAGGCCGCCGAGGCGCAGCGTGAAGCGGAGCGCGACGCGGCGCGGGGGAAGGGCTTGTGAGCGGTCGCGAGGCCTTCAGCGTCGCGGACCACGAGCGGGCTCGCGAGCTGGCAGCTGCTCGCATCGACGAGCTCCTGCCCCCCAGCAACGAGGCGTGGCTCGCGGATCACCTCGAGCGATGCGCCCCCTGCGCCGCGGTTGCGGCCGAGTACGACGCCCACCACGACCTCTTCAGTGCTCTGCGCGAGGCCACGCCGCAGCCGCCGCGCGATCTGTGGGCCCGCACGGCCGCCACCCTCGACGCCGAGCGGAGTCGCGGGCGCGTCGGCCGCTGGCGCCGCCTGCGCGGCTCGCCCGGGCGGTCGACCCGCCTCGCCCTGGCCCCGGTGGTCGCGACGGTGGCCGTCGTGGTGGTTGTCGGGGCGGGCCTGCTCAACGGCCGGCCCACGGTCCCCGGCGGCACCACCGGCGCTGCAGCCACGCCGATCCTGATCAAGGGTGCCGCAGATCTGCAGGTGCTCTCCCTGGACAGCGCAGGCAACCTCCAGCTGCTCAGCCGCCGCGTGGACGAGGTCTGCCCGACTGGGGTCACGGAGTGCGGCGTCTCGCCCACGTTCGCCGTCACCGCCGTCAGCGCGTTCGGCTCAGCCGCAGATCTCGTCGGCGCCATGTCGCCGTCGGGGAGCCAGATGGTTGTCGTCAGGCGCGACCCCGGGAGCCAGGGCGTCTACGTCGTCCCCGTCAAGCCGGCCGCCACCCCTGCGACATCCTCCCATCCGGCCAGGAGCCCGCACGAGGCGTCGAGTGCGGGCGCGTCAGCGTCCGCCTCCGCCAGCCTGGCCTCGGCCCCGCCCGCCAGCCCGCTGGCCGGCTCCGCATGGCCCAGCACCTCCGCCGCTGTCTCGGCCGATGATTCGCCGGCGGTTGCGGAGTCGCCCGTTCCGCCCGATGGCCCGGTCACCGCCTCCGCCTCGGACGGGCTCACGCCCCCGCCGTCGGACGGCTCCGTGGGCGCCTCCCCGTCGGAGGGAATCGAGCCGGGATCTTCCTCTTCGTCTCCCGAGCCGACGGTCGGCCCGTCCGTCGAAGTGTCGCCGGCACCCAATTCGGCAATCAAGATCGCGAGCGACGTCACGGTGGTCGGCGCACCCACCTACTCGCCGGACGGGACCCGCCTGGCGTTCTCGGCGATGCCCTCGGACGCCTCGGCCGGTCCGGACATCTACGTCTGGGCGGTGGGTGACACGGTAGCCCAGGCCATCACGACGGACCACGACAGCTGGCTGGCCGGCTGGACCGACGCGGGCATCCTGGTGAGCCGCGTGGACAACGGCCTGCCGACAACCTACCAGCTCGACCCTGCAACCGATCTCGCGACCGCGATCGGCGCGCCAGGCACGTGGCTCCCCTCCGTGTCGCCCACGGGGACGGCCGCTGGCTGGTGGTCGGGAACCGTCAAGTTGGCGCCGGACGGCGTGACCTGGGTCCCCGATGCGGGACGGCTGGTCCTGGGCGCCTGGCCGAGCACGGACGCGGCCCCAATCTCGTCGCAGGTCCTCGCGGAGGGCCCGATCGACGCCTGGCAGGTTCGCTGGGACAACACGGGTGCCGTCGTGGCGGTCTGGGAGGGCCAGGGCAGCCAGAGTCAGGGCGGCGAGGCCCAGGGCAGCGAGGCGCCGGGCAGCCAGAGCCAGGGCAGCCAGAGCCAGGGCAGCCAGAGCCAGGGCAGCGAGGCCCAGGGCAGCGGGGCCCCGAGCAGCCAGCCCAATGAACCTATCGGACGCCTGACGCTCTACAGCGTGGACCAGATCACCGGGGCCCCGGACCTCGCGAACCCGATGCTCAACGCAACGCCAGCCAACCCCGACTTCTCGTTGCGGGCCGGACGCCTCGCCTGGACGACTCCCGACCAGGGCCTGCCGCAGACCGTCGAGGTGCTCGCGTGGTCCGGCAAGACCGTGTACCCGACCATGCAGCTGCCCGCCGACGGGAGCGGCACAGTCGTTCGCTGACCCGGCGCCGAGCCGCCCGAGGGCGCGCCTCCAACGGCGCTGGCCGATGGTCGCGCGGGTTGCCGAGGGCCTCCCTGCTCTTGCGCGTGCCGGGGGATGCGCTATTGTCCCCGGGTCATGCGACGCAGAATGGTCGTCGCGGCCTCGGCGCTCATCGCCGCAGCCGCCCTGATCGGCCTGCCAGTGCCCGCCGGCTCGACAGTCCCCTCGCCAGCCCGGGCGCTGCAGGCGACGGCCTTCATCCAGGTGCCCATCTCGACGGACGCCACGGCATCGGTGCCGGCGGCGGCACCCGACGCTGCGCTTCGCGCGGCGGGGTTCCTCGGTGCCAGCGGCCAGCTCGTCGAGCGGGGGAGCGCGCCTGCTGCGCCCACCGCGCGCCCGTCGGTGGCCCAGCCGTCGGTGAGCGCGGGCAAGGCATGGAAGCCGCCCCTGTACAAGCTCACCGGATGGGCGACCTTCTACGACAACGGCACCACCGCGATGCGCCTGCCGCTGGGCACGGTCGTGCGGATCTGCGGCGCGGGGGGCTGCGTCCTGCGCACGGTCACCGACTGGGGTCCCCAGAAGGCGACGCGCATCGTCGACCTCAACCGGCCCGACTTCTTCGCCATCTGCGGCTGCGCGTCCTGGTCCGGCACCACGCAGGTCACGGTCTCGGTCTACTGATCGGCGCCGCCCGAGCCGACAGCCCATCCGCCATCCCGTCGAGACGACCCCGGCCCCTCGGGCGCCCCGCCGCGGTGCCTCGGGCGCGGTAGACTGGGCCACGATTTCCGTGCCGGTCCCGTGAGGCCGGGTGGCCCCGTGAGGCCGGGAAGGAGGAGCGAGCCGCGTGCGACGCTACGGGTTGACCCGATGACGGGCCGCCGGATCATGACGGCGGAGGACATCCGCCGGGCGACCATCCGAATCTCCCACGAGATCGTGGAGAAGCACGCCGGCACCGACGCGCTGGCGCTGGTGGGCATCCAGCGGCGCGGGGTCCCGCTCGCGCGGCGCCTGGCCGCCGCCATCCTCGACAACGAGGGCGTGGAGATCCCCGTGGGCGCGCTGGACATCACGTTCTACCGCGACGACCTGTCGCTTGTCGCCCAGCAGCCCATCGTCAAGGGCACCGACATCGGCTTCGACCTCAACGGCAAGACGATCGTGCTCGTGGACGACGTGCTCTACACGGGCCGCACGATCCGGGCGGCGATGGACGCGCTGATCGACTACGGCCGGCCGCAGGCGATCCGCCTCGCCGTCCTGGTGGACCGCGGCCACCGCGAGCTGCCGATCCGCGCCGACCACGTGGGCAAGAACGTGCCCACGTCGCGCGAGGAGGTCGTCAAGGTCACGCTCGAGGAGACCGACGGCGACGACGCGGTCGAGATCGAGCGCCGGCCCGGGCTGGCGGCCCTCGGCGGGACCGCGGCATGAGCAGCGGGTCGGACCGTCCGGATGGGGCGATCGCGGCCCCGCTGGTGGCCCCCGCGCACTGGGCGCATCGCCACTTGCTCGACGTGGACGGGCTGACGCGCGCCGACATCGAGCTGGTGATGCGCACCGCCGACGAGATGCACGACGTGCTGGCGCGGCCTATCCCGAAGGTGCCGGCGCTGCGCGGCCTGGGCGTGACCATCCTGTTCTACGAGGCCTCCACCCGGACCCGCGTCTCCTTCGAGGTCGCGGCCAAGAACCTGTCCGCCGACGTCGTCAACATCGCCGCCGCCTCGTCGTCGGTGTCGAAGGGCGAGTCGCTGGTCGACACGGTGCGCACGGTCGAGGCGCTGGGCGCGGACATGCTCGTGATGCGCCACAGCGTGTCGGGCGCGCCGTACCTCGCCGCGGAGATCTTCTCTGGATCGGTGCTCAACGGCGGCGACGGCTGGCACGCGCACCCCTCGCAGGCGCTGCTGGACCTCTACACGCTGCGCTCGCGGCTGCCCGGCGGGTCGCTCGAGGGGCGCAAGGTGGTGATCCTGGGCGACGTGCTCCACTCGCGGGTGGCGCGGTCCAACGTGTGGACGCTGACGGCGATGGGCGCGGACCTCTGGCTGTGCGGTCCCTCGACGCTGCTGCGCGGCTACGCGGCGTGGGCCGCGCGGGGCGCGGCAGGACGGCGGTTCACCCTGACCTCCGACGTGAACGCGGCGCTCCGCGACGCCGACGTCGTGATGGCGCTGCGCATCCAGAAGGAGCGCATGGCGTCGGGACTGCTGCCCTCGCTGCGCGAGTACGCCGCGCGGTACGGCCTGACGAACGAGCGGCTGCGCGCAGCCAAACCCGACGCGATCGTGATGCACCCAGGGCCGATGAACGAGGGCGTGGAGATCGCAGCGGACGTTGCCGCGGGGCCGCACTCGGTGGTGACCGACCAGGTGCACAACGGCGTGGCGGTCCGCATGGCGCTGCTGTACCTGCTGGCCGGGACGCGGCGGACGGAGGCGGGCGCGTGAGCGGGACCGAGGGGTACGACACGTCGATCCGGGGCTGGGCCGTGGACCCGGCTGCGGGTCGCGAGGGCGCGGCCGAGATCCAGGTGCGCGCCGGTGTCCTCGAGCGGCTGACTTGGCTGTCCGGCGACGACGCGGTGGGACTCAAACCGGACGGCACGCTCATCCTCCCGGGCCTCATCGACTACCACGCGCACTTCCGCGAGCCCGGCAACGAAGACGCCGAGACGGTGGCGAGCGGACTCGCGGCGGCGGCACACGGCGGCTTCACGACGGTGGCGCTGATGCCGAACACGACGCCCACGCTGGACGAGCCCTCGGTGCTGGGCCGGGTGATGACCGCCGCGGCGGCGTCGGGCTCGCCGGTCCGGGTCCTCGCGCACGGCGCGGTCACGGCCGGCCGCAAGGGCGAGACGCTGTCGGCGATGGGGGAGCTGGCCGATGCGGGCGTCGTCGGGTTCTCTGACGACGGCGCCTCGGTGCGCTCGGCGACGATCCTGCGCAACGCCCTCGCCTACGCCGGCGCGCTGGGCGTGCCGATCGTTGATCATCCCGAGGACCTCGCGCTGACCGAGGGCGCGGAGGCGTCGGAGGGCTACGTCGCGACGGTGCTGGGCCTCAAGGGCTGGCCGGTGGCGGGGGAGGCGGGCTCGGTGGCGCGCTCGATCGCGGTGCTCACGGATGTCGTGCGCGACGTTCCGGGCGCGCGACTGCACCTGACGCACCTCTCCACGGCCGCATCGCTCAACCACGTCCGGGCCGCGAAGGCTGCGGGGCTTCCCGTCACCTGCGACGTCACGCCGCACCACCTCGCGCTCGCTGACGAGTGGATCGCCGGGGCGCGGCGCTGGGCGTGGGAGGCGCTCGACGCCGACGGCCGGGCGCGCGATCCGTGGATGGACGGCGCGCTCGTCGCGGGGCCCTACGACACCTCGCTGCGCGTGAACCCGCCGCTGCGCTCCGCCGAGGACGCGGCGGCCTGCCGCCTGGCGCTCCGCGACGGCACCGCCGACGCCATCGCGACTGACCACGCGCCGCACACCACCGTGGACAAGCACGTCGAATTCGGCTGGGCGATCAACGGGATCAGCGGGATCGAGACCGCGCTCTCGGTGGTGCTCGCGGCGGTGGCCGCGGACGAGCTGCCGCTGGCGGCGGCCGTGGCGCTGCTGACGACCGGGCCCGCGAGGCTGCTCGGGGCGCGCGGTGGCGTGGCGCCCGGGCTGCGCGAGGGGGAGCCGGCCGACCTCGTTGTCGTTGACGCGGGCGCCGCCTGGACGGTGGACGCGGAGTCGCTCGCCTCGAAGGGCAAGAACACGCCGCTGCTCGGGCGGGCCCTGCCGGGCGTCGTGCGGCTGGTCCTGGCCGGTGGTCGCGTGGCGTACAACGGCGGTTGACGGGGACCTCGATGTCGATCCGGCGGATCATGGGCTGGGTGGTGATCGTCGCGGCGATCGGCGTGCTCGCCTACGTTGGGCTCGAGGCGGTGCTGATCCTGCGCGGCCAGCTCGAGGCCGGGCCGTTCCGGCTCGTGACGCTCGTCCTCAACGTTGTCACGGCAGCCGCCCTGCTGTTCCTCGGCCGGATCACGCTGAGCTCGCTGCCGCCCCGGAAGTAGGCGCTGCCGAGCTGCGGGTCAGCCATCCGGGGCGGGGAGCGACGCCGGCAAATCGAACGACGGCACGGCGGGCGCGACGGCTGGGGTGAGACCGGCTGCTGCGTCGGTGTGGAGGGGCGCAGGCTCGGCGATCACCAGGTGGGGACGCAGACGCAGAGGACGGCCCGCCCCTCGCGGGCGAGTACTGGAAGACGCAGGACCGCCTGGCCGCCCGCCAGGCCGCGAGGCAGCGGTAGGCGCGCCCGCTGCTCCTCGTCTGACGCGAGCTCCAGCCGTTGACGAGCTGGCTGGCGGGAGCGCACTCAGCACGCCGAGACCACGACTAGAGCGTCGCGGCCAGCCGCCGGAGCGTGTCCAGGAGGCGATCGATGTCGGCCTCCGTCGTGAGGTAGTTCACGACACCGGCGCGCAGCCAGGTTCGGCCCCGCAGCGTGGTCGTCGAGAGCCAGCCGTCGCCGTCAAGCTCGAGCGCCGCGCACAGGCGATCCTGATGGTCGTCGAGCGCCCGCGCGTCGAGAGACGACGCCACCGCGGCCCCGCCGGGCAGGTGCCGGAAGCAGACAACGCTCAGCTCGGGCACGGCAGGCAGCGCCTCGAGGTCGTCGGACTCGGCGCAGCGCGCGGCAAGGTAGGCCGCCACGTCGTCGTTGGACTCGATCAGCCGGCCGAACCCCGACGTGCCCAGGTGCTTCCACGACGTCCACAGCTTGAGCGCGCGGAAGCGGCGGGTGCCCTCGAAGCCCAGCTTGTAGAAGTTGAGCTGGCCGGCGGGCGCGTCGTGGGGGTCGTGGTCCCCGGCGTCGTCGGCTGCGGCGTTGACGGCATTGGGCGGCCCCGCCTCTCCGCCCCGGTAGTACTCGGGCGAGCGGTCGAACGTCTGGCGCAGGTGGTCGCCGTTGCGGACGACGAGCGCGCCGAGGTCGTACGCCTGGAAGAACCACTTGTGGGGGTCCACGGTCACCGAGTCCGCGAGCTCGAGGCCGGGCACGCGGGACGCGTCGCGGGCCGACAGGCGCGCCGCCCCGCCGTATGCCGCGTCCACGTGGAACCACAGGCCCTCGCGCGCCGCGACCTCGGCCAGCTCCGGCACCAGGTCCACCGATCCCGTGTTCGTCGAGCCAGCCACGGCGCAGACCGCGACCGGCCGAAGCCCGCGCGCCCGGTCGGCGGCAATCGCCTCGGCCACAGGCCCGGCGTGCAGCCGGAAGGCGTCGTCGGTGGGCAGGACCACCAGGGTCTCGGGCGGGAAGCCCAGCTCGTCGAGCGCGCGGGCGATCGAGAAGTGCGTCTGGTCGCCCGTGTAGACGCGGACGCCGTCGAGCTTGGCGCCGCGCGGCGGCCGGTCCAGGCCCGCCAGCCGGCGCAGGTGCACGTCGCGGACCAAGGCCATCGCGATGAAGTTGGCCATCACGCCGCCCGAGGTGCACAGGCCGAAGCTTCCCTCGCCGTACCCGACGAGGTCGCAGAGCCAGCGGACGACCTCCTCCTCGACGAACGCCGCGACCGGCCCGCAGTGCCAGACGTCGATGCCCTGGTTGGTCCACTGGGCGAGGACCTCGCCCGCGATCGAGGCGACCAGGGGCGGCGGCGTGAAGTAGGACAGCGTTCGCGGGTGGTAGCTGTTGAGCGTGTGCGGGGCGATCCGCTCGCGAAACTCGGCCAGAACGGCGTCGAGCGTCGTCGGGTCTGCGGGGGCCGGGCCGGGGCCGCCGGTCTCGCCGAAGTACACCCGACGGATCGTCGGGTAGTCGATGGGCAGGCCGATGCCGCGGACCATCGCCTCGTCGTAGAGCCAGTCCAGCGACGTCTCCCAGGAGGCCTGCCCGGCGCGGCGCAGGGCCTCGCGAGAGATGGCGGCGTCGCGCACCCCGATCAGCTCGGGCTCGGGGTGCCAGCGGAACGGGGCAAGGGGGTCGAGGCGCTCGGTCGGGTCGTCCATCGCGGCGAATGGTACGGGGCGCAGCAGCCCCGGCGTGCCCCGGCCGGGCGACGAGTCGGCGTGCCCCGGCCGGGCGACGGGTCGGCGTGCCTCACGCGCCACGGGGCAGGCGCGAGCGCAGCCGGGACCGTCAGTCTGGAATCGGCCCCCCTTCGCAGTGGCAGCGCGCTACCCGAGGCGGGGCGCGTCCGAGGGCGGCGGAGGCGGCGCGGAGGCCGGCGAAGTCGTCGAGGCGGATGCGGACGTGCTGCCCGGCCACGGCCCACTGGCCGGCCAGCTCGGCGCGTAGGAAGCCGACGAGCTCACGCTGCTCGGCCCAAGCGACGCGCCACGCGGGGCGCCGGCCGCGCCAGCCACGGAGCCCGGTGCCGGCCAGTCCGGGCCCGCGGGAGGCGTCGGCGCCCCCGTAGCGGCCATCTTCTCCCGGATCTCGCGGTCCCGGGCGGCGCAGCGGGACTCGATGCGGATCATGATCCCTGCCAGCACGATCGTGCCGAGCGCGATCATCACCTCCACCACGGCGGCAAGCCAGAACAGCTGGTCCAGGACGCCGCTGAAGATGCTGAGCACGGCCGCCTCATCTCGCGCCTCCACGGCGGGGATGAGCGAGCGGACGGCCACCGATGAGATGGCCCAGTTGCCCAGGAAGTTGACGAACACGGAGCCCACGAGGCCAAGCCACGCGGCGATCACCATGAACGCGCCGCCCTCGCGCGGGTCCACCCGGTACAGCACGTCCTGGATCATCCCCGGCACCTTGTACAGCTGCCAGAGGGGGATGACCGTGAAGACGAACACGCGCACCGGGCTCCGAGACGGGACGCCGCCGCCCAGCAGGGGCACGTTGCGGGTGACCAGCGCCAGCCAGCCGGCGAAGGTGAGCAGGGCGAGCACGGCCAGCCCCATGCGGACGGTGCCCAGCAGGGCGACCTGAACCGATTCGACCAGCAGCGAGGTCTCGATGTCGCCCGATGCATTGGCGATGGCATCGACGAAGGCCTGCCGGAGTCGGGGGTAGTCGTCCACCTGGAGCTTCAGGACGATCAGCCCCAGGATCGCGACCGCGGCCAGGAGCGCCACGGAGATGAGCGCCAGCGGCCAAGAGATGACGTAGGTCCGCGCGCTCCGCTCGAGGGTCGCATTCTGGGCCCGGAGGTCGAGGCCGGGCGTCTCCATGGCGTTCGAGCGCGGCGCGCGGCAGCGGTAGCACTGGCTGTCGCGCATGCGGTTGATCGACTTGCAGCCGTCGCAGACCCAGATGTCGTTCACGAGGCGAATGCTAGGCGTTCAGGCACCGCACGGAAACACGAATCCGCCGCGTTTGGCGGGCGTTTCGGACCCCGGCGGGCCATACCGCCCGGGCGCCCCATTCGGAGACGGTACAGTGGCGCCGTGACTTCCCAGCACAGCCCCGGGCCCACCCGGCCGGTCGAGTACAAGGGCGAGCCGCTCGACGCGGCGCGCGGCCCCGGCCTGGGCTGTTTCTGGCTCCAGATGCTGCTGCTCCTGGTGCTCGTCATCATCACGCCCCTGTCGGCCACGAACTGGGGCTGGCCGGTCTGGACCACGACCGCCCTGTTCGTCGTGATGATCCTGCTGCTGCTGCTCAGCGGCCAGACGATGATCTTCCTGCTCCGACTCGTCGCGGCCGGCCGGAATGATGGCCGCCGCCGTCCGCTCGCGAGCCCGACGCAAACCGTGGGCGAGATCGAGGATGAGGCGCCGGCTGGGGGAGCGCCCGAGTCAGCTGATTTCCAGACGGCCGCGCCGCCCGCTCCCGTCGCACCGGCGGAACCGCCCGCGACTCCCGGGAACGGCGCGCCCGACATGCGACAATAGCCGTCCGTCCCGCCAGCGCTATCGGAGGCCTGCCAGCTTCGTGCCCGTCCTCGCCACGTACTTCTCCGTCCGCCGCGGCCGCGACCCGTTCTTCAAGTTCTTCATGAAGACGTTGTTCCCGCGCCAGGTGAAGGAGTACGAGGAGAAGTTCGGGATCCGGTTCCTGGGCTGGTACAACGTGGCCCACGGCTGGGACTTTGACAACGTGATCATGTTCGACTTGCCGGACTACGCGACCCTGGACAAGCTGGAGGCCGATGAGGCCACCCGCGCCCTGGGCCACCGCGCAGGCGAGTGGATGTTCGAGCGCCACCATTCGATGTTCCTCCGAGAACGGCTCGGACCGGATCTCGAGTACCACGGCTAGAGGAGGCGACTGATGGACGTGAGCCGCAACGACCTGCTGAGCACGCTCGCCAACGACGCCGCCCTCGAGCGGACGGCATTCGTGGTCGAGGCGACCGACCAGCTCCACAAGTTCTTGGAGCGCAACGCGAGCCGCATCAAGGACCTGGGCGGCCTGACCCTGATCGACGAGGATCCGGACTACCTGTCCGTTGCCCCGGACGGCACGTTCCGCGTCCGCAGCCGGTACGAGGATCCCGACACGGGCGAATGGGTGTCCGAAACGGAGATCGTCGAATCGGCCTCGGAGCTGATCGAGCTGTTCAACCCGGCCGAGGTCTACACCGCGTTCGCCGAGGCTGCGCGAGAGGCCGCCGGCTTCGAGGCCGAGCCCACCGCCGCTGACGACCTGCTCATGACGGCCGGCGTGCCGCCCGAGGACACGTTCTCGCTGGCCGGCGACGACGAGGGGTATGCCGCCGCCGCCGACACGTGGGCGGCGGGCCGCGCGCCCGCGATCGAGGCCGACGACGAGGAGAGTGCCGCGGCCGCCATCTACTCGCTCGCGCTCGACTTCCAGGAGAAGAGCCAGCAGAACGAGGCGACCCTGCTCGAGCAGTTCGAGGAGTCGGTGGCCAAGCTCGCCGGCATGGTGGGCGATCTGGTCATCGTCGACGACGAGGACGAGCGGCTCACGCTGACCTCGTCGGGCCGGTTCCGCGCCGAGGTCCTGCCGGAGGACGGCAACGGCGAGTGGCGCGAGCTGACCGCCCCCGATGACATCGTGGAGTTCTACGACCCCACCGACGTGTTCGGCGACCTGGCCGACTCGCTCGCCGAGGCCTACCCGTCCGTCGCGCCCGAGCTGGCCGACGAGGACGAGGCCGACGAAGAGGACGAGGACGAGGAGGACGAGGACGACGACGAGGCCGACGACGACGAGGCCGAGCAGGCCGACGGCGATGCCGAGGCCGGCAAGGACCGCTAGCTCCGGTGCGGCCCTACGGCGCTGAGCTCATTGAGCGCCGGGAGATCGGGCCCGGGCAGTGGCTCCTGGCGTGGCATGCGCCCGCCATCGCAACGTCCGCGCGCGCCGGCCAGGCGCTCCACGTCCGCACGGTCGAGGCGGGCGGGATGCCGCTGCGCCGGCCGTTCCCGATCGCCACGGCGGACGCGGCGTCGGGCACGCTGACGATCCAGGCCGCGGGCCGCTCGGGCTCGTCGGGCAGCGGGCCGCCACCGTGGGCATCAGCGCTCCGGCCCGGTGACCGGCTCGACCTCGCTGGGCCGATCGGTCGGCCACTCGAGGTGGACCCCCGGTCGCGGCACCTGCTGCTGATCGCCGAGGGGCCCGCCATCGCGAACCTGCGGCTGCTCATCGACGAGGCGGTGCGCGACGGGAAGTCGGTCGTGCTGCTGTACGGGGCGTCCACCGCGGGCGCCGTCTACCCGTCGAGCCTCCTGCCCGACGAGGTGGAGTACATCGTGGCCACGGCCGACGGCTCGCTGGGGCACCGCGGGGCCGTCGCCGACCTCGTGCTCGCCTACGAGGGCTGGGCCGACCAGTCGTTTGCCGCGGGATCCGCGTCGCTGCTCGGCGGGCTCAGGCAGCTCGCCGCCGGGCGCAAGCAGCGGCTCGGGGTGGCGACGCTGGGGCGAAAACGAGGCGGCGGGCGGCCCATCCAGCCCGGCTCCCCGGAGGCGCGGCGCAAGGCGTTCCTCCAGGTCGTGCTGAGCCAGACGGTGGCGTGCGCCGCGGGGACGTGCCTCGGCTGCGTGGCGCCCGGCGTGAACGGCTCGGTCCGCGCCTGTCGCGAGGGTCCGTCCTTCGCGGCCGACGAGCTGGACTGGGGGCCGGCGTGATGGGCGCGGGCGAGATGCGCCGCAACGCCCTCGTTGAGCGGTGGGCCGTTCGGGCTGGCCTTCTCGCGTTCCTCGCCATCACCGTGGGGTCCGTGTGGGGCGCCGTCGGCTACGTGGGGACCGCCGGCGAGGCGTACAGCCCGCTGAACCACTGGATCAGTGAGCTCGGCCAGGTGAGCGTTGCGGCGCACGCGGGCTTCTTCAACCTGATGCTCGTGATCGGGGGCGCCTCGTTCATCGCCTTCGTGCTGGGACTCTGGCGGACGAGCCCGTCGCGGCTTCGCTGGGCCTTCGGGCCGGTCGGCTCGGTGGCCGGGGTGGGCGGCCTCCTCGTCGGCGTGTTCTCGATGGACCAGCCCCATCAGCACGTGCTCGCGGCGTTCACGTTCTTCAACCTGGGCTGGATCTTCGTCGCGCTCGCCTCGATCGCGTTCGTCCGGACCCGCGACGCGCGCTTCCCGGTCTGGCTGGCCGCCGTGGGCGCCGCGTCCGTCGTGGCCTTCATCGCGTTCCTCGTCTCGCTCCAGACGGACGAGTTCTCGCGCCAGCGCATGGCCTCGGACGGGCCGATCGCGGGGAGGCCGGACGTCTGGATCGCGCCGATCCTCGAGTGGGCGACCCTGGCCGGGATCATGGTCTGGGTGCTCCTGACGTCGCTCGCGTGGTGGCGACAGACACGGCGCGAAGGACGGACCGGCGTCGTGGCGGCAGGGCGGGCCGCATGAAGGCGAGGCGCAAGGGCGTGGCGGCGAACTCCAAGCGCACGCCCACCGTTCGGCGGATCCGGCCCGCGATCACGCCGGTCTCGCGTCCCAGCTGGCCAGCGCCACTCTCGCCGCCGGGCGGGCGCTCCGGGTCCCCGTCGTCGTCCTCATCGTCGTCCGCATCGGCTGCCCCGTCCCCGTCGGGGTCCGGATCGCCGTCCTCGGCCCAGGGCGCACCCGCGCTCGACGCCCTTGGCGGCCGGCCGGTGGACCTCGCGGTGGACCTCGGTCGCGGGCTCGTGCTGCCGAACCCGGTGATCGTCGCGTCGGGGCCGTTCGGGTATGGCGTCGAGGTTGTCGACCTCGCCGACCTGCCGCGCCTCGGCGGGCTCGTGACTCGGAGCACGTCGCTCAAGCCGAAGGCGGGCCAGCCGGCGCCGCGCATGGCCGAGGTCCCCGCGGGCCTGCTGCTCGGGATGGGTCCGCAGAACCCCGGCCTCGAGGCGGTGCTCGACCGCTACGCCGGCGTCTGGGCACGCTGGGAGCTGCCGGTGATCCTGTCGCTGTGCGCGGACTCCGCGGGGGAGCTGGGCGAGGCAGTCCGGCGGCTCGAGGGGGAGGCGGGGATTGCGGGCCTCGAGGTCAACCTCTCGTGCGGCGGAGGCGGGCGGGGCGGGGTCATCCCGGGGCTCGATGCGGACGCCGCGGCCTCGTACGTGGCCGCCGCCAGACGCGGGACGGACCTCCCGATCATCGCGAAGCTGACGGCCCAGGCGCCCGATGTCCGCGCGATCGCGAGGTCCGTCGAGGACGCCGGCGCCGACGCCATCTCGGCCATCAACACGCTGCCCGGCCTCGTGCCGTCGGCCGACCGTTCCGGCCCGGCCCTCGGCTCCGTCTACGGAGGGCTGTGCGGGCCCGCGATCCGGCCCATCGCGCTGCGCGCCGTGTGGGAGGTGTCACAGGCGGTGGACGTCCCGGTGATCGGCGTCGGTGGCGTGGCGAGCGTGGACGACGTGCTCGACTTCCTCGCGGTGGGGGCGAGCGCCGTGGGCGTCGGGGTTGCGGCGCTGGCGGACCCGATGCTGCCCGTGCGCCTCGCCGACGAGCTGGCCGACGCCTGCCGGGTGCTCGGCGTCAGCGCTGTCCGCGAGCTCGTGGGGACTGCCCTCCCTGCGCGCGTCGGCCCCCCGTCGACGCGCGGCGCGGAGTGGGCGCGGTAGCGGTGACGGGCTGGCTCTTCGCCTGGCTCCTCGCCCTCAATGTGCTCACCGCCGCGCTGTACGCCTACGACAAGATCGCCGCTCCGCGCCGCTGGCGCCGGGTCCGGGAGCGCACGCTGCACATCTGCTGCTGGCTCGGCGGCGTAGTGGGGGCATGGCTCGTCTTCTTCGGCATGCGCCACAAGACCCGGCACCGGTCGTTCTGGATGGTGCAGACCGCGGCATCGGTGCTGTGGGCGGCCGTTCTGGTGGTCACGGCGACCTGGTAGGGGATCGGCACGCGATGGACCCCGGTTGGGATGATCCAAGCGAGCGGCGCCGCGCCTACAGCGTGGAGGTCGGAGGCGTCGGAGGGCCGCGCCACCACGCCGGCCGAACTGCGGCGCTTTCGGTCGTCGTGGTGGCGTTCATCGTGGCCGGCGGCGTCGTCTCGGGCCGGCTGTTCCCCGTCGAGTCCACGGCGGTCGCCGCGTCAGCGCCGGTGGCCGCACCCGCCTCGGGCGCGGTCACGGCGAGCATCGGCGAGTCGGCGCCGCCAACGCTCGGGCCGCCGGCCCGCACCGCCGCGGGCCCAGCACCGACGGGCCCCCTGACCCCGCGATCAGCGGGGCTGTCATCGGACCCTGGAGCGCTCGTCGCCGCGATCGCTCGGAGGGGCACGGGCACGCTGGCGTTCGTGTCGGGCCGCCTGCACAGTGCGCCGCGCCCATGCAGTCCGAACGCCCCGCTGTCCACATGCCTCAGCCTTGCGATCGAGGGCTTGCCCGGCGCGACCGTCGTGCCCGACGACGGGATGGCCGCCTGGCCGGGCGATCCGCCGCCAGGCGAGACCTTGGTGCTGCTGGCGCGCGACGGGAAGCTCGTCCTCCTCGGCTCCATGGTCATCGAGTCGGCTGGCATCCCGCGGATCGACGTCCTGGGCGCGCGTTTGGCGGCCGATCCGCTTGCATACGAGCAGCCGTTGCCCTCGCTCCACGAGGTGGACGGCGTGCTCCTGAGCGGAGCTGCATCGTGCAGGGCCAGCGACCCGTGCCGCGTCGGCGCCCCGGCGCTGCTCGTCGTCTCGCCGCCGGACGCCGCGGCCACCGACTATCAGGACGCCGCCGTCGTCCAGATCTCCCCGAGCCCATTCGGGATCGACTCGGGCGCTTCGCGGACAGTTGGCCCGTTCCTGGTTCGCCGGCGGGCAAACCCCGTCGACGGAGCGGTCTCGTGGGAGGTGGTGGCGCGCGAGGACCAGGCCTCCGTTCTCCACGTGGTGATCCCGTGAGCCGCCGCAGCTCAGATGATCGACCGACCTGCCGTGGCTACGGTGTCTTCGACCCGCTGCCGGAGGTGTTGCCGCGCTACGGTCGCGGACCGAGGTGCCCCACCGCGACCGTGTGAGGGGACCTCCGCGAGGGATTCGAGGACTCCCGGCTAGAATCACGCCACGATGACGACCCTGCGACGCACCCTCGACGAGGCCACCCGGCGTGCGATCGCCGCCCGCACGGAGGCGCTCTTCCGCACCAGTGGCGCCCTCCGTGAGGGCCACTTCACGCTCAAGAGCGGCCGCCACTCGGACGCCTATCTCGAGAAGTTCCAGGTGCTCCAGGATCCGGCGGCCACCAGCGAGCTGTGCGGCTTCTGGGCGCAGGGCGTGCGCGACCGCGACGGCACGCCGATGGTGGACCTCGTGGCCGGCCCGACGACCGGTGGCGTGATGCTCGCGTTCGAGACGGGCCGCCAGCTGGGCACCCGGGCGATCTTCGCCGAGGAGGTGGCGGGTCAGGCGGGGGAGTCGCCGCGCCGCGAGTTCCGCCGAGGTTTCGCCATCAGCCCCGGAGAGCGGATCCTGCTCGTCGACGACATCCTCACGACCGGCGGCTCGCTGCTCGCGATGATCCCGGCCGTCGAGGCGATGGGCGGTGAGATCATCGAGTGCGCCGTGATCGTCGACCGGTCTGGCGGGACGGCCACGCTGACCTCGCCCACGACGGGTCGCGTGTACCCGCTGCGCTCGCTCTGGACGCTCGACTTGCCCACCTACGAGCCCGGCGCTGCCACCTGCCCGCGCTGCGCGTCCGGCGAACCCGCCATCAAGCCCGGGTCGAGCGGGACCGGGCTGGTGCCGAGGTGAGCGGCGAGCTCCGGACGGCGAGCGGCCGGCTTCTGGTCGCGGCGTCGCTCGCGCTCGGCCTCGCCGTCGCGGCCTGCGCCTCCTCGTCGGGCGGCCCCGCCACCTCGCCGGGCCCCGGCGCCACCTCATCGCTCGTGCCCGCGCAGCACGGGAGCCCGGAGCCCGCTGGCTCGGGCGGATCGGTCGCGCCGGCGGCGGTGCCCGCATCGCCGGTGCAGGGCCTCGTGCTCCACGTGGACCTTGCGGGGCTGGGCAAGGTCACCGGCTTCCGGCTCCTGACGCCCGACGGAGCGCAGCTCGACTTCAGGATGGGCGTCCAGGAGAACGCCGCCGACTTCCCCGCGGCCCACCTCTCGGAGCACATGGCGGGCGGACAGCCCGTCCTCGTCTACTTTCGCCAGTCCGGGTCCGACCTCGTGGTCTACCGGCTGGAGGACGCGACCGCGGCTTCGGGCTCGCCACAGGTCATCCCGTCGCCCGGCGCGGCCTCGCCGACCGCGACGCCCATCGGCTCGCCGTTCCCCGCCGACGTCTCAGACGCCCCCCTCGCCTCGTAGCGCGGCCGCCGGGCGCTCCCCGGCCACTCCGTACCCCCAGATCTCCTCCCGGAGGCGCCCAGCTCCGCGACGAGGCGCAAAGCCTTCCACCACGGTCGATATGGGGCTTGAAAGTTGCGGAAACGGCCGCGGGGCCGGCGGCGCGGTCCATACGCGCCTCCCGGAGGCGATCTGGTGGCTCCGAGGTTCGCCGGCGATGGCCGGGGAGCACCCGGGCGCGAGCCCTTAGGACGCTGCCACCTTCGCGATGATGTCCGTGAGCTCCTGCTGGCTGATCACGCCCTCGAAGGAGCCCTGGACGATCCCGTTGCGGTCAACCGCGAAGATCCACGGCTCGGTGGGCAGCCCCCATGCGTCGGACACGGGGGTCGGCGTCAGGTTGCCCTGGGCGTCGAGCACCGGCTGCAGCTGGCCATCGGCGAACTTGAGCACGTACGGCTCCACGTTGATGAAGGCCACGGATTTGGGAGCGGTCGCCTGCGCCGCCTTGACCATGTCGAGCGTCGGCCCGCACTGCGCGCTCCTGCAGAACGCCGGGGTGGCGAAGACGAGGATGAACGGAGTGTGCTGGGCGAGCGCCTGATCCACGGAGACCTGGTAGAACGCCAGGTTCGGTTTCGGGTCGGTCGCGATCTGGCGGATGTCGCCACCCACATCGGCCAGGGTCGGCGTCTTCAGGCCCGGAGCATGGTCGCCGATGGAGACGACCGTGGGCTTGAGCACGACTTGGAACGGCACGCCCAGCGACTGCTCGCTGCCGCCCTTGGGCTGGATGGTGAAGATGGCCTTCCAGTCGCCGGCTGTGGGGAACGTGACGTGGGCGATGTACTCGCCGCGGAGGTTCTGGATCGCCCAGACGAAGGTGCTCGCCGTGGGCGACGTGGGGTTGGTCGTGCCGGGGGCGATGAAGGACACCGATGCCGCGAGGTCGGGCGAGCCGACTGGCTGCTGGGTCTTGGGGTCCAGGAACGAGAACACGAACCGGTTGTCGCCCACGGCCAGCTGCGAGCTGATGATCACCGGGAAGGCCGAGCCGACCGCGGCGCTGGAGCCGGGAATCGCGGCGCCCGTGATGGTGGCGGGATCGGACGAGGCTGGCCCCTGGGTGACCACGACGAAGCCGCCGGGATCCGTGGGCTTGCAGGCAGACACGACGAGCGCGACGACGAACAGGAGGGTGGCGAAGGCAGGACGGCGCATTCCGTGAGCCTAGCGCTGACCCTCCGAATGCGCTCGCGGGCCGCCTGCGTAGAATTGCGGCATCCACCCCCGGTCCCGTCCGCCCGAGGCTCGCCGTCCCTGTCGTGACCCGCTACCAGAAACTCGCCTTCGCCACCGTCGTGACCACGGTCCTGCTCGTGGCCATGGGGGTCATCGTCCGTGCCACCGGCTCCGGCATGGGCTGCCCCGACTGGCCGCTGTGCAATGGCCAGCTGATCCCGTCGACGACCGACTACCGGCCGTGGCTCGAGTGGATCCACCGCGCGATCGCCTCGATCATCGGCTTCGAGATCCTCGGTCTCGCGTACCTCGCCATCCGCCACCTCCGTGATCGGAGGTCCATCCTCTGGCCGACCCTGTTCGCCGTGATCCTCGTGGGCTTCCAGGCCTACCTCGGCGAGGAGACCGTCCGGCTGGGCAACTCCGGCGTGTCCGTGCTGGCCCACCTGGCCAGCGCGATGGCGCTGCTGGGGCTGCTGACCTACCTGCTGGTGCGCGCCCGCTATCCCGGGCGAATCGCCGGGCCGGGCGCCAGCCAGCGGTTCACGCTCCTGGCGATCCTCTCGGCCGCGACCGTCTACGCGCTGCTGCTGTTCGGCTCCAACGTGATGGCCAACGACGCCGGCGCGGTGTTCACCGACTGGCCGCTCATGAACGGCGGGATCAGCCCCGCCACCGCGCCTGGCCTCTCGCCCGTGGTCGCGGGCCTGTACGAGATCCAGGCGCTCCACCGGTACGTGGCGGGGATCGTCGCGGTCATCGTCTGGGCCACCGCGCTCGGCGCCTGGCGGACCCAGAAGGCGCGCCCCGGCATCGTTCGCCTCGCGGTGTGGATGGGCGCGCTGTTCACCGTCCAGGTGGGCATCGGCGCGCTGCTGGTGTTCACCGCGCTCGTCCCCTGGGCGCGGACGCTCCACGTCATCGTCGGGGCCGTTGTCTGGGCGCTGTCCGTGGCGCTCGCGGTGGCGTCGTACTACGAGGCGCGGACGGCCGGGGCCACGGTCGCCGCGGACTCGGGTGTCGGCGAGGGCGGCGGCACTGGTGCCGAGGCACGGACGAAGCACTCGACCGGCGACACCGTCCGCGCGTACATCGCGCTGACCAAGCCCCGGATCATCGAGCTGCTGCTGATCACCACCATTCCGGCGATGGTCCTCGCCACCCGCAACCTGCCCGGGATGAACGCGCCCGAGTGGTTCCGGCTCGCGTTCTGGACCCTGGTCTGCGGATCACTCGCCGCCGGGTCGGCCAATGCCATCAACCAGTACCTCGACCGCGACATCGACCTGCTGATGTCGCGGACCCGCCGACGCCCGCTGCCGGCGCACGATGTCACGCCTGAGAACGCCATGCTGTTCGGCATCGTGCTCGGCGCGATCTCCGTGGCCGCGATGGCCTTCTTCGTGAACCTCGTCGCGGCGTTCCTGACGCTGCTCGCGATCGCGTTCTACGTGGTCGTCTACACGATCCTGCTCAAGCGCCACACGACCCAGAACATCGTGATCGGCGGCGCGGCCGGCGCCCTGCCCCCGGTCATCGGGTGGGCGGCGGTGACGGGGCGGATCGAGATCCCCGCGGTCGTGCTCTTCCTGCTGGTCTTCTACTGGACGCCGCCGCACTTCTGGGCGCTCGCACTGCGGATCCGCAAGGACTACGAGGCGGCGCGCATCCCGATGCTGCCGGTGGTCAAGGGCGTGCCCGAGACGACGCGCCAGATCGCCATCTACACGGTGATCCTGGTCGCGATCAGCCTCGCGTTCTACCTGATCGCAGGGATGGGCCTGGTCTACCTCGTCGCAGCAGTGGGGCTGGGCGCCGTGTTCCTCTGGCGGGCGTACGTCCTGTGGACGCAGGGCGCATCGCCGGAGGGGTCGCTCACGCAGTCGATCCGCCTCTACAAGTACTCGATCAGCTACCTGACGCTGCTGTTCGCGGCCGTCATGGTGGACGCGCTGGTCTTCGTCCGGCTGTAGGTCGGCGAGACCGCGCCGGCGGAAGCCCGCCGGCCCGCGCACGACTGGCGGTCAGCGGATCCGCCCGCCCCGCTCGATCTGGGCGATGAGCGCATCCGCCGAGGGCGGCCCGCCCAGGACGCCCGCCAGCTGAACGCTCGAGGGCACGCTGGCGCCGAAGCGGAACAGGTGCTCCGACACCCAGGGGTACCAGGTCGCCTCGCCCTCGACCGCCCCGCCGATCGCGTTGCGGATGGCCTCCCGGAGGGATGCGGCGAGCACGGCCCCGATCGCGTAGTCGGACATCCCGCCCGGGTCCTGCACGAGCTGGCCCCGGATCGCCCACCAGGACCACTCCGGGTGCCGCGCAATCCCGAGCCAGGTCGAGGCGATCTCAGTCCAGGTGTCGTTGGGCAGGCGGGCGGGGTCGCGGTGCTGCTTGATCTCGAACAGCGTCCAGGCGGCATCGAGCGCGACGTCCGCGTGGCGGCAGCGGAGGGACAGGATCTCGGGCACGTTCGTCCCCGCTGGCATCCACCGCCGCTGCCATGCCGGCTCCCACACCTCGAGCGCGACGAGATCGGCCAGCGCCTCCGTGTAGGCGTCGGCGTCGGGCCAGTCGGCAAAGGCCGGGCGGGTGCGGATCGCGGCGATGTGGACCGCATGGCCGGTCTCGTGGACGAGCTCCTCGAACTCGGTGAGCCCACCGTCGGCGAGCGTCGTGAGCACCACGGGGTGCCCCGGCGTCCAGCGCCCGTCAGCGAGCTGCCGCGGTCGCGCGCCGAACATGGCGAAAGCGATGGGGATCGGCGCGCGGTTCGAGCGGGCCGTCACGTCGAGCCGGATGTTGAGCTCGTCGAGGTCCGCGCCGAGGGCGGCGTACACGCGGCGGTTGATGTCCACGACGGCGTCGAGGCCCAAGGCGCCCGAGAGCGCGCGATGGGCGGCACCCGCCCACCACCACCAGTCCCACGGCTCCACCGGCGGCTCGCCGGCCCTCCGCGCCGGCTCCACCACCGCTGACCTCCACGCGGCGAGGATGGTTGTCGCCCACGTCTCGACGGCACCGGCATCCACTCCGAGGGCGTGGGCATTGGCCGCCACTCGGGAAGGGCCAGCCCTCCCCGACTCGGCGGCCTCGCGGATCAGGACCCGGTATGGCGAGGTGGTGACCCCGTCGCCGTCCACCACGCGCCACAGCGGCTCCAGGGCGAGGAACAGCCGTCGGCGTGCCGCGACGTCCGGCTCGCGACCCAGCCGGGCGAGGATCTGGAGCCGTCCGAGCGTCTCGGTGCCGACCCGCAGGTTGCTTGCCGTTGCGCCGAAGCACGCATGGAGGCGCTTGCGCAGCACCTCGCCGCCCTCGGCCAGCGCTGCCGCCCAGGCCCGCGCGTCGATGCAGCCGCCGGGCGGCATGACCGGGGTCACGAGCGTGGACGCCTCGCCCGGTGCATCGAGGCTGGCCTGCATCGCCAGGACCGCGCGCCAGTCCTCCGGATCCAGGTCCCCGGACCGCGACGCCAGCTCTGCCAGTGCCACTCGGACGGGGCGCGCGAGGGCGTCGGCCTTCTCGTCGAGGGCCGCCACGTCCAGGCCGAGGTCCGTGGCGCGCGCCAGGTCCGCCTCATCCAGCGCGTCGCGGGCCTCGAGGAACGCGGCCTCGACGGCAGCGACGTCCCCTGCGGAGCGCCGGAGGCGATGCTCGCTCATGCGAGCATGGTTGCACTTGGCGCCGTCGCCTGTGTCACGATCTCTGCATGGAGCTGACGTTTCTCGGCGGCGCGCGCACGGTCACGGGCTCGCGCCATCTTGTCGACACCGGCCACGCGAAGGTGCTCGTGGACTGCGGGATGTTCCAGGGCGGCCCGGCGGAGGCCGTGCGCAACCGGGTCCCGCTGGGCGTCGACCCGGCATCGCTCGATGCCGTGGTCCTCACCCACGCCCACCTCGACCACTGCGGCCTGCTGCCGCTGCTGGTGCGCGAGGGGTTCCGGGGACGGATCGTGTGCACGGCCGCGAGCGCGGAGCTCGCGCGCCTCGTGCTGCTCGACTCGGCCAAGCTCCAGGTGGAGTTCGCAAGGCGCGCGGCGCGCCGCGGCCGCCACCACCCGGAGCGCCTCGTCGCAGACGACGCGCGCGAGGAGCGGCTGTTCGACGAGGCCGTCCAGCTGGCGGTCGACGGCGCGGCGAGCCCCGGTGGTCCCGACCCCGAGGAGATCCTGCGGTCCGCCGGGCCCGAGGTCGAGCTGGACTTCGACGAGCCGCTCTACACGGAGGACGACGCCGAGGCCACACTGCCGCACTTCGCGCCGGTTTCCTACGGGGTCGAGACCGAGGTGGCGCAGGGCGTGCACGTCACGCTGCTCGACGCGGGCCACATCCTCGGCTCGTCCGTCGTCCGGATGCGCCTCGCCAGGAGCACGGGTGGTCGGGACACCATCGTCGTCTTCTCGGGCGACCTGGGCCGCCCTGGAACGCCGATCCTGCGCGACCCCACGCCGGTCGACTCGGCCGATGTCGTGCTGTGCGAGAGCACCTACGGAGGTCGGGAGCACGAGGCCGCGGAGCGCTCGATCGAGATTCTCGCGACCACGGTCCGGGAGACGGCCCAGCGCAAGGGCGTGCTGCTCATCCCGTCATTCGCCATCGGCCGGACGCAGGAGATGGTCTGGGAGCTGCACCGTCTGCTCGACGCGGGGCGGATCCCGCAACTGCCGCTCTACCTCGACTCGCCGATGGCCAAGGCTGCGTCGGACGTGTACCGCCACCACCCCGAGGCGTACGACGAGGAGACCGCGGCGCTGCTGCGGGCGAACGAGGCCCCGCTCGACTACCCCGGCCAGCACGTCGTGCGCGACTACGAGGAATCGGAGCGGATCGAGCGGACGCCGCCGCCCTACGTGGTGGTGGCGTCGAACGGGATGCTCACCGGCGGGCGGTCCGTGGGCCACGCCTCGCGCCTGCTCGACGACCCGACCGCGACGATCCTGTTCGTCGGGTACCAGGGCGAGGGCACGCTCGGCGGCCACCTCGTCCGCGGCGCGACCACAGCGCGGATTGACGGGCGCGAGATGCCGGTCCGGGCGACGATCCGCTCGCTGGGCGGGTTCTCGGCGCACTCCGACGAGCCCGAGCTGCTCTCGTGGCTGGGCGGCTTCATCCGCGGGCGCAAGGCGGGCGACCCGGGCGTGCCGGCGCACGTGTACCTCGTCCACGGCGATCCGCCCGCGCAGCAGGCGCTCGCGCCCAAGGTGGCAGCGCTGGGCCTGACCGTGGACGTGCCAGCCTGGGAGCAGACCGTCTCTCTGGACTGAGACGTCCGGACGGCCGTCACCTCGCGCTGGGGGCCCGGCCCGCGCATCGATCCCGCCTGGCCGGCCCGCCCCCGGTATCGTTGGCGGCCGTGCTGTTGCTCCTCAAGCTCACGCTGACCCCCCTGCTCATCGGCGGCGCGAGCCTTGCGGCGCGACGATGGGGCCCGGCGGTCGCGGGCTGGATCGTCGCCCTCCCGCTCACCTCGGGGCCTGTGCTGTTCTTCGTGGCCCTCGACCACGGGCCGGAATTCGCGTCCGGAGCTGCCGTGGGCACCATGCTCGGCCTCGGCGCGATCGTGGCGTACGGCCTGGGGTTCGCCGCCGCCTCGTCACGGGGACCGGCCGCGGCCCTCATCGTCGCGACCGCCTGCTACGTCGGCGCCGGGCTCGCCCTCCAGTTCGCCGCGGGCTGGCCGCTGGTGCTGCTCGCAGCGCTGGTGACGCTCGCGATCCTGGTCACCCTCCGGGTGCTGCCCGCGTCCACGAGCGGTCCGCCCGCGGCGCGGCACCCCGCCTGGGACATGCCTGCCCGCGTGATCGTCGGCACCGTGCTCGTGGTGAGCCTCACGACCGTCGCCCCGCTGCTGGGTCCAACCGTGTCCGGCATCGTCACCACGTTCCCGGTCTACGTGTCGGTGCTGTCCGTGTTCGCGTTCCTCCACGGCGGCCGGCCCGCGGCCATCGGGACCCTGCGCGGGGCCCTGATCGGGCTGCCGGGGACCGTGGCGTTCTACCTGCCGATCCACTACCTGATCGTCGGCGCCGGCATCGGGCCGGCGTTCGCCTTGTCGATGGCGATCACCGCGGTCATCGGGGCGATGGCCCTGCCGCGTGCGCGCGGGATCGGGTCGACGCCGGACGAGCTTGACGTCGAGATGGTCTAGGGCTCGACGGAGAGCGGCGGCCAGGACTCCAGCCTTGTCGCGATCGCGGTGCGGGCTGCGGCGCTACGTCAAATCCGGAGCGCGCCCGCTCGATGGCTACATGCGCGGATGGGTGGCCATTCTCCGTGCGTGCTTCGCCACGTACATCTGGCGGTCTGCCTGGGCGATCAGCTCGTCGAGGCTCTGCGGCTGCTTCGGGTCCAGCAGGGCGGTGCCCACGCTCAGCGAGAGTGCGAACTCGCGATCCGGCTGCCCGTTCGCCCGCTCCAGGGCGTCGGCCACGCGCGTGATGAACAGTTCTCCGTCCGTGGCGGAGATCTCCGTCGCGAGGATCGCGAACTCGTCGCCGCCCAGTCGAGCGACGAGATCGGCCTCGCGGAACGAGCCCGCGCCCAGCAGGCTGGCGACCTCGCAGAGGGCGCGATCCCCGGCCTCGTGCCCGAGGCGGTCGTTGATGTCCTTGAGGCCGTCGAGGTCGCCGAACAGCAGCCACAGCCGGTTTCCGGTCCGGACCGATGTGCGGATCTGCTGCTCGCCGAGCGTGATGAACCCGCGTCGGTTCAGCAGCCCCGTCAGCTCGTCCGTGTTGGAGAGCGTCCGAATGGTCTCGACCATGCGGTGGTGCTCGGACACGTCCCGCAGCACCACGAGGCTGCCCGCGTCCCGCCCCCGCGCATCGACGATCGCCGTGATCCGAACGCTCAGCCACTGGCTGGCCTCGGGCGGGGCCGCCGACAGTCCGGGAGGCGGCGGCACGGCCGGCCCTGGTTCCATCGGGATCTCCACGTCCCGGTCGCCCAACCCGTCGAGGGCGGCCACGAGCCCGGGGACATGGCGAAGGACGTGGCCCGCCTCCCGCCCGACGCAATCCCCGTCGATCCCCAGCAGCCGAGTGGCGGAGAGGCTGAGGGCGGCAACCCTCCCGTCCGTGTCCAGGACGAGCAGGGCGTCCGCGAGGGAATCGAGCACCGTCGGCCAGGCCACGGGAACCAAGTCGAGGAGCCGAGACCGCAGGACGGCCCAGGTGCCGATGAGCCCCGTGACCGCGAACGCGATCGAGCTCAGGTCGGCGTGGACAGACGCCTCCAGGCCCAGCACGTACAGGAGGCTGCCGACCATCGGCGCGAGCGTCGCCACGATGGCGAGCCGCAGCCGTGGTGTGTAGACAGCCGGGTACCGGAAGATCGCCACGATCAGCGCGACGAGACCCACCGCGATGAGGCTCAAGGCGTAGGCGGCCTGGACCCAGAACCATGGCCCGTGCTCGTACACGGCCGTCACGCCCCAGGCGTCGACCAGGGTCACGGCGGACCACAGCAGGTGGTGCGACTCGTTGGTCGCCGCAATGCCGACGGTCACGATCGGCACGACCGCCAGGAGCGCGATGCGGACCGGCGTGAGCCACCCGTCGAGGCGGGTCCAGGCGCAGACGAACAGCAGGTACAGGAGGGGCGCGCCCTCGATGCCGGGGTAGGCGATGACGGCCCAGGCGAGCTTCGTCGGCCGCTCGATCGCCGAGGCCTCGAATGCGCTGGCGACCAGCCACCACACGATGGCGAGCATGAGGAGCGCCAGCTCGCGGGCGCCGACCATGTGACGCCGGCGCCAGGCTGCGACCGCGACGACTGTCGAGACGGCCGCGGAGACGACGTACGACAGGACGAGCAGGTTCAGCTGCAAGACGGCTCCGCGATAGCCGCGACAGTGTCGCGTGGCAGCCCATCGTAAGCCGCATCCATGGGCGCGGTCTTGGCGATCTCCGTTGCGGCGCGGCCGTGTCTCGAGAGCGCTAGGCTCTGGGCGTGGACCCGAACCCGGCCGACGCAACCACGCGCAGCCTCGACCAGCACGGCTTCGACGTGCGCCTGGAGTGGGGCCAGGCGGGCGTTCGGCTGCTCGCGCCGCTGGTCGACGTCGTCGTCATCGTGGACGTGCTCTCGTTCACGACGGCCGTGTCGGTCGCTGTCGAGCAGGGCGCGACCGTCTTCCCGCACCGGTTCCGCGACGACACCGCCGACCAGCGTGCGAAGCGCCTCGGGGCGGTCCTCGCGCAGTCGCGCCGCGACGGGCCAGGGCCATCACTCTCGCCCTCCTCGCTCGCGATGCTCGCCCCCGGCGATCGCCTGGTCCTGCCATCGCCCAACGGCGCCACGTGCACGGTGCTGGCGGCCGAGGCAACAGCGACGGTCGTGGCCGGCTGCCTGCGCAACGCGTCGGCGGTGGCGCGGTTCGTCCGGGATCGCGGTGGAACCGTCGCCGTCATCGCTGCTGGTGAGCAGTGGCCCGACGGCACCCTCCGCCCCGGCGTCGAGGATCTGCTGGGCGCTGGCGCGATCATCGCAGCGCTGACCACGGGGAGCGCATCGCCCGAGGCCCGCCTGGCCGCCGCCGCCTTCGAGCGCCTCCGCCACGGCCTCGCGAGCGCGCTCGCTGACTGCGCGTCGGGCCGCGAGATCCTCGACCGCGGGTTCGCCCGAGACGTGGAGCTCGCCGCCGAGCTTGACGTCACGGCCCTGGTGCCGGTCCTGCGCGACGGGGCGTTCACGGCGGACTGACGCACGCGTGGGCCGCGGGAGCCTCGTCGTGAGCGCGCGGCGCGGCCCATGACCCGCGGGAGTCGGGCACACCCGGCCCGCCCGCAACGGGCCGGAGGGACCATGACAGGCCGGCCCGGGCGTCGCACATTCGGGGCCACATCACCGCGGGTTGCCGCCACGGCGCACCCGCGATGTCCGGTTTGGCTGTGGCGCATCCTGGAGTCCGGCGATGGCCCACGACCATGATGCCCGCCCCTTGGCTGGGCGTTCGTTTCTCACCCTGCGCGACTTCTCGGCAGCCGAGATCGAGGACCTCCTGACGCTTGCTGCCGCCCTCAAGGCCGAGAAGCGCGAGCGGCGTGAATGCCGCCGCCTGGACGGCCGCTCGATCGCGCTCATCTTCGAGAAGGACTCGACGCGGACGCGGATCGGGTTTGAGGTCGCGGCCTACGACCAGGGCATGCAGGTGACGTACTTCGGCCCGTCGGGAAGCCACGTCGGCAAGAAGGAGTCGGTCAAGGACACAGCGCGGGTCCTGGGGCGCCTCTACGACGCGATCGAGTTCCGGGGCTTCCACCAGGCCGATGTCGAGACCCTCGCCCGGTATGCCGGTGTCCCTGTGTACAACGGCCTGACCGACGAGGATCACCCGACCCAGATCCTCGCCGACCTGCTGACGATCCGCGAGCGGGTCGCGAAGCCCCTGGCCGGCGTGGCCGTGGCGTACGTGGGCGACGCGCACAGCAACATGGGCGACGAGTGGCTGCTCGGCGCGGCGATCATGGGGATGGACTTGCGCATCGTGGCGCCGCTGCCGGTCTGGCCGCGCGACGACTTCCTCGAGCCCGCCCTCGCCATCGCCCGCCAGAGCGGCGCCCGGATCACGGTCACCGAGGACGTCGGCGAAGGCGTCCTCGGGGCGGATGTGATCTACACCGACGTCTGGGTCTCGATGGGCGAGCCCGAGGCCGTGTGGGACGAGCGGATCGCCATGCTCCGGCCGTACCAGGTGGACGCCGCGATGCTCCGCGCAACCGGCAACCCGAACGTCAGGTTCATGCACTGCCTGCCCGCGTTCCACGACCTCGAGACCGAGACCGGCCGCAAGATGCACGAGCGGTACGGCCTCGAGGCGATGGAGGTCACCGACGAGGTGTTCGAGTCGAACGCGTCGATCGTGTTCGACCAGGCCGAGAACCGGATGCACACGATCAAGGCCGTGCTGGTCGCGACGCTCGCTCGCCCAGAGGTCGGCTGATGCGCGTCGTGGCCGCCCTGGGCGGCAACGCGCTCCTTCGTCGCGGCCAGCCGATGACCGCCGCGAACCAACGCGAGAATGTCGCCGTGGCAGCCCGGGCGCTGCTGCCGATCGCGCTCGAGCACGACCTCATCCTCACCCACGGCAACGGCCCGCAGGTTGGGCTGCTCGCGCTCCAGAACGCCGCGTACCGGCCGGACGAGACGTATCCGCTCGACATCCTCGACGCCGAGAGCGAGGGGATGATCGGCTACCTGCTCGAGCAGGAGCTGGGGAACCTGCTGCCCGGCCGGCGGATGGCGACCCTGCTGACGCGGATCGAGGTCGCCCGCGACGACCCGGCGTTCATGCACCCCACCAAGCCCATCGGCCCGGTGTACGACCGCGAGGACGCCGAACGGCTGGCGGCGGAGCGGGGCTGGACGGTGGCGCCTGACGGGCCGAAGTGGCGGCGCGTGGTGCCCTCGCCCGAGCCGCGGCGGATCCTCGAGATCTCCGTCATCGAGCAGCTCGTCGCCGACGGGGTCCTCGTCGTGTGCGCGGGCGGCGGCGGGATCCCGGTGGTGTCGGGGCACGGGGGCTACGGCGGCGTCGAGGCCGTGATCGACAAGGACCTCGCAGGCGCCCTGCTGGCACGGTCGCTCCACGCCGACGCGTTCCTGATGCTCACCGACGTCGATGCGGTCTATGCGGGGTGGGGGACGCCCGAGGCGGCGTCGATCCGGCGCATCGCACCGGAGGACCTCGACCCGCGCCAGTACGCGGCGGGTTCCATGGGCCCGAAGGTCGCGGCGGCGAAGCGGTTCGCGGAGACCGACGGCGGCTTCGCGGTGATCGGCGCGCTCGCTGACGCGGCCGAGATGCTCGCAGGCGAGGTGGGGACGATGGTCACGCCGGTCCGCGAGCCGGTCCGCTGGGAGGCGGCCGTCCCGGAGGGCGCCGGACGCTGATCGCCGGGCTGGTCTCCTCGCCGCCGCCGGCATCTCTTCGAGGACCCGTCCAACCCTGCGCCGACGGGTTGGACGCTTGGCATGGCTGATCCCGCGAGCAGATCGAGGTCATGGCTGCTGCCGTCCGCGATCCTGTCTCGGCGGCACCCAGCCTATGTCGATTATCGAGACGCAGCCCAGCGCCTCTTGCGCTCTTGACCGATGAGTCGAGGGCAGGGCGCGACTACGGCCGCGGCTTCGTCCGCGCGGCGATGCGCGCCAGGGCACCCTCCCAGCCGGCGTCGAAGGCCTTGCCCGGCTCGTCGAGATCGATGACGACGGGGGCGTGGTCCGACGGTGTGGGCGGGCCCTTGCGGGCCTCGCGGTCGATCTCGGCCCAGACGACGCGCGAAGCGACCGGCGCCGAGGCGTACAGCAGGTCGATCCGCATCCCCTCGTTGCGGTGGAACATCCCGGCCCGGTAGTCCCACCACGAGAACCGCCCGCGCTCGGGGCGCACCGCGCGGTACGCGTCGGCCAGTCCCCAGTCGCGCAGCGAGGCCAGCGCCTCCCGCTCGGGCTCCGAGACGTGCGTGCCGCCGTGGGCACGTGCGGGGCTCCACACGTCATCGTCGGAGGGGGTCACGTTGAAGTCGCCGCCCAGCACCAGCGGCGCGGCGGGCGCCTGCGTCTCGTCGAGCCAGCGGCGGAGGCGCTCGAACCAGCGCAGCTTGCCGGCGAAGAACGGCGAGTCCACGACCCGACCGTTCGGCGCGTAGAGGCTGACGAAGCGGACCCCGCCGCACACCGCCGACACCATCCGCGCCTCGTCGAACGGGTCGAAGTCGTCCTCGCTGACCGTCAGCCCCGAGCCCGCGGACGAGTCCCGCACCGGCCCGTCGCCGAAGTTCGAGACCACGTCGCTGGCGCCGACGCGGGTGAGGATCCCCACGCCGTTCCAGCGCCCCTCCCCGTGGTGGACCAGGTCATACCCCAGCATCGAGAACGGCATCACCGGCGCATCGGCGTCGGAGAGCTTGGTCTCCTGGACCAGCACGACGTCGGGCTCGGCCTTGGCGAGCCACTTCTCGACGGCCTCTTGGCGGGCCTTGAGGGAGTTGACGTTCCAGGTGGCGATGCGCATGAGCGGGTCAGCCTCCTCAGGTTCGCTCGCGACGGCCTACAGCCGTCGGCCGCGCTGCCGGGCGAGCTCGAACGTCGCGGTGTCGGCGACGGCCATGACGGCCATGGTGCCGGCCTGGACCGGGTCGCTGACCACCAGGTCCACGTGGTCGGTGATCGAGCCCACCATGCTGAGCGCGATGATCGGGATGCCCACGGCGCGCAGCTCGTCGGCGGCGCGGCTGATGTCGCCGCCCATGATCGAGCCCGCGAGCACGAGGAGCCGGGCGCGCGGGAGGTCGATGACAGCCCGGACGGCTGTCGCGATGGCGTCCTCGCCGACCAGCGGGATGGTGTCGACCGAGATCCGCTCGCCGCGGATGTTGTGCCGGTCCGCCTCGGTCACCGCACCCAGGGCGACCTGCGCCACCTGCGCCCCGCCCCCGACGATGATCACGCGCTTGCCGAAGACCTTGTCCATCGGGCGCGTCTTGCGGATCGCGACAACCTCGCGCAGGGGCTGCAGGACGGCGATCAGCGTCGGCTCGTCGGCGCCCTCCACCTCGAGCTCGAGTTCCGCCTGTCCCAGTCCGCCGTCCGCATCGCGCGCTGCCGCCCGGCGCATCGTGGTCAGCGCCCGCGGCCGGCCGCCTGCACGCGCGACCGCAGCGGTGATCGCCGCCACCGCACCGGGCTCGTCGGTGACGTCCAGGCGGACGGCGATGGTCGGGGGCAGGGGATTGGGGTGGCGGCGGGGCATCGAGCGTCAGCCGGCGCGGCTTGCGACGATGTCCGAGATGGACATGCTGCCGGGATCGGCCCCGGCCGGGTCGTGGTCTTCGAAGGCGATGCCGAGAACGGTGAACGCCTCGCGGGTGGCGGCGGGATCGCTCGTCGTCAGCATCAGGGCACCCCCGGTGTCCTCGGCCACGCCGACGATGCCGGTGATGTTGACGCCGCGGTCGGCGAGGGCCTGCGCGACACGCGCGAGCGCGCCGGGCCGGTCGTCGAGCTGCACAGTGAACCAGACGGTCATCGGGGATCCTCCTGCCGCCATGGTACGCGGCCGGCGCGCTACCCTGCGCCCATGCCTGCCCCGCTCGGCAAGACGCCCACCAAGAAGATGCCGAACATCCAGGTCTTCGGCCTCGAGGACTCGCAGGCGACGCGCGGCGCACTGCGGTTCTTCCGGGAGCGGCGGATCGTGGTGCACTTCGTGGACCTGCGCAAGAAGCCCATCGCAGCGGGCGAGCTTCGGCGGTTTACAGACAGGCTGGGCGCCGCGGCCTGTCTCGACACCGAGAGCCGTCAGTACAGGGAGCAGGGCCTCGCGTACCTCACGACCGACACGGCCGGGATCACCGCCCGCCTGCGCTCGGACGTGCGCCTGCTGCGACTGCCGCTGGTCCGCTACGGCGACGACGTGACCGCCGGCAAGGCCGAGGACGCCTGGAGGGCGTGGCTCGCCCGGCCGAAGTAGGGCTGCGAACCCCAGACCCGCTGCGCCCGAGCCCATCGCGCCCGGGCATCGCGCCCGAGCCGGAGGTGCAGCCAGCGGCTCCACCGTGCGCTCGGCGCATCGTCCGGTCGCTGACTGCATGAGTTGAGCGTCCCCAACCGCCCAGCGGGCGGTGGAGCGCCGGATCCTTGCTGGTAGAGCGAAATCCGTGTCCGCACCGCACCGTAGCGCCGCTGGCTGCAAACAGGGGGACAGCCGGGGCGCATCGGATCCGCGACAAAGGGCCACGCTGAGCGGCGCGGCGTGGCATCCTGCCTCACCGTGAGCACTGAGCAGGACCCCAGGCATCCCACCCAGACCCCAGGCCCATGGACCGTCCGCAGCGGCCGCGTGGCGATGCGCCCCGAGGCGGCCGAGCGCATGGGCGGCCGTCGCACGACCGAGGACGAGAAGCTCCTCGCGGCGCGGCCGGCCGGTCGCCCGCCGTTTCTGGAGGAGGACACCTGGCGCGTCCTGCGGATCCTCTCGGAGTTCGTCGAGGGGTTCGAGGCGCTCGCCGGCGTCGGGCCGGCCGTGGCCGTGTTCGGCTCCGCGCGCACACAGCGCGAAACCCCCGAGTACGAGCTGGCACAGCGGATCGGCGGGGACCTGGCACGCGCCGGCTTCGCCGTCATCACCGGTGGCGGGCCGGGGTCCATGGAGGCGGCCAACCGCGGCGCCCATGAGGCGGGTGGCCTGTCGATCGGCTGCAACATCGAGTTGCCGCACGAGCAGCACCTCAACCCCTACGTGGACCTGTCGATCGCGTTCCACTACTTCTTCGCGCGCAAGACGATGTTCGTGAAGTACGCAGGCGCGTTCGTGATCATGCCCGGCGGTTTCGGCACCCTCGACGAGCTGTTCGAGAGCCTGACGCTCATCCAGACCGGCAAGATTCGCAACTTCCCGGTGGTGCTCATCGGGCACGCGTACTGGGACGGCCTGATCGACTGGATGCGCACCGTCCAGCTGCCCGCCGGTGCGGTCGCCGAGGCCGACATCGACCTGCTCAGGGTCACCGACGACCCGGCCGAGGCGGTTGCGATCATCGAGGCGTACGCGAAGGCCAACGGCATCGAGGGGTGACCGACCTCGCCGAGCCGCTGCCGGGCGTGGTGCCGGCGCTCCGGACGAGCCCCCTCCGCGGGTACGCGCTGTACCTGGTCGCCGCATTCCTGTTCTCGCTCAACGGAACGGTCGCCAAAGCGGCGATGGAGACGGGCGTCGACGCGCTGCGCCTGTCGCAGCTGCGCACCACGGGTGCGTTCGTGGTCCTCCTGGTGTTCGTCGCGGTCACCCGGCCGTCGGCGCTGCGACTCAGGCGCGCCGAGCTCCCGCTCCTGCTCGTGTACGGCATCTTCGGCGTGGCCGCGACGCAGTCGCTGTACTTCATCTCGATCTCGCGCATCCCGATCAGCATCTCGCTGCTGATCGAGTTCACCTCGCCATTCGTGATCGCGCTCTGGTTCCGATACCGCCTCGGCCACCCGACGCGCCCGGCCGTGTGGGTGGGGCTCCTCGCCGCGCTCGTCGGCCTCGCCGTGGTCGCTCAGGTCTGGCAGGGCTTCGGGCTCGATGCGATCGGCGTCGTGGCGGCGGTCGGGGCGATGCTGGCGCTCGTCGTCTACTACCTGAGTGCCGACGCCCAGGTCCGCGGACCGAACCGTCGCGACCCCGTGTCGCTCACGATGTGGGGCATGGGTGCCGCAGCGCTGTTCTGGGCTGTGGCCCAGCCGTGGTGGACGTTCCCGTGGGCGTCCATGGCCGGGAGCACCACCGTGGCGGGGACGGGCGCCGTCGCCTGGCCGGTGCCGCTGCTGGTCGGGTACGTGGTCCTGCTCGGGACCGTGGTCCCGTTCTCGCTCGTGGTGGTGTCCATGCAGCACCTCCGGGCATCACAGGCATCGGTGGTGGGCATGACCGAGCCGATCATCGCCACGGCCATCGCGTGGCTCGTCCTGGGCGAGGTGCTGACCCCCGTGCAGCTCGTCGGGGCGGCGACGGTCCTGGGCGGGATCCTGCTCGTCGAGCGCAGCCGCTGAGCGGCGCGCCGAGCTCGCGACCGGCGAGATCCGCGCCACAAACGAAAACGACGCATTCCCTGGGGGGCGGGGGCTGCGTCGTTTCCGTCGGACGCCAGAGCCCTGCGGGAGCTCCGACATGTTGCCGCTGTACCCGACGCCGGCGGGGAGGAGCGTACCGGCCTCGGATGCCCTGCATCATCGGGGAGAGGTCTCAGGGCGCGCTGTGGCTGAGATGAGAGGTTGCACATCGGCCGCGGCGTGCACCGACGGCGCACCCGCGGCACCGTCTGGCCGCGGGAGCCGTTGCGTGGCGGATGGCGCGGGCGATCACCGACCCGGTCACCCTCAGCGCGGGACCGCCACCTCCACCACGCCACTGCGGGTGAGGCGCACCGGGTAGTAGCGGAAGCGCCGGACGCGCGTGAGCCGCCGAGCGTCCGACTTCTTGCCGGGCGGATCCTCCTTGGGCTCCCGCCCCGGCGGCGACCACGTGGGGACGTAGTCGCCATCGGGGAGCAGGCCGCCCGTGGTGGGCATCTGAACCGGGTCGCCCGTCGCGAGGTCGAATCGACCGTTGTGCAGCGGACACGCCACGACGCATCCGTCCAGATCGCCGATCGAGAGCGGCGCTGCCATGTGCGGGCAGCGGTCGTCAACCGCAGCAATCCCCGACGACGTGTGGGCGAGCAGCACGTCGACGTCGCCGAACGTCACCCGCCGCATCGCCCCCGCGGGCAGTTCGGCCAGCGGGAGCGCCGGGGCGAACGGCGCGGCGTCCGCCCCGGGGGCGAGGAGCGACGGCGGGAACGCGAGGACGGCGGCCACGGCGGCGGCCTCAGTCGAGGGCCGTCCGGCTGATGCGCTCGGCCGACGCGGCGCGGCCCTCGCCCGATGCCGACGACTTGGACTCCTCGGACGCAGCCCGGGGGGCGTGCGTCTGCCGGAGCGGGATCTCGTGGAGGAACGCGGTGGCCCCGAACGCGGCGATGGTCGCGCCCACGCCCAGCCACATGCTGTTCGCGATCGCGATGCTCAGGGCGCTGTGGAACCCCTCGACGAAGAGCGACTGGATCTGGGCCGGGACCTGGGTCAGGAAGTCCATCGCCGTGCTGGCGCCCACCGGGTTGGTCAGGGCGCCGAGGTCGAAGCCCGGCGGTGCTGCCGCCGGGACGAGGGTCGCCGGGACGCCGCGATTGACGATCTCGTTCCGCAGGAGGTCCCACGTCAGGTTGTCTCGGAACAGGGTGAAGGCCATCGTGATCCCGACGGTTGTGCCGATCTGGCGGAACAGTGTGAGGTCACTCGTGGCCGCGCCCAGCTCGTGGAACGGCACGGAGTTCTGGACCACGATCGTGAACACGGCGAACGTCGGCCCGACGCCCAGCCCGGTGATGAACATCCAGGACCAGAGCATCGCGTCCGAGGTGTCGGCGCGCAGCTGCGTCATCAGCGCCAGGCCGACGGTCAGGAACACCATGCCAACGAGGAGCACGCGCTTGTAGCGCCCCGTCCGGGCCACGATCTGGCCCGAGGCGATGGAGCTCAGGATCAGTCCGCCGAGGAACGGCAGCAGCTTGTAGCCCGACTCCGTGGCGCTGGCGCCCTGGACCACCTGGTAGTACAGGGGCAGGAAGATGATCGCCGCGCCGAACCCGAAGGTCGCGAGGAAGATCGCGACCATCGACGCGCTGAACGTGCGGTTGCGGAACAGGTGGAGCGGGATGATCGGCTCCTCGGTCCGCGCCTCGATCACCACGAACGCGATGATCAGCACCACGCCGAGGGCGATCAGCCCCCAGATCCAGGGATTGCCCCAGTTGCCGTCCTCGGCGATCGTCAGCGCGATCAGGATCGGCACCAGGCCGCCAATGATCGCGGCGGTGCCGAGCAGGTCGATCTTCGGCCGCGCGCCTTCCTTGCGGACATTGGGCAGCAGCATCGTGATCACGACCAGCGCGAGGATGCCGATGGGCACGTTGACGTAGAAGATGGCGTGCCAGCTGAAGGTGTCGGTCAGGAACCCGCCCAGGCCCGGGCCGAGCAGGAAGGCGATGCCGAAGACGGCGCCGAACAGGCCCTGGTACTTGCCGCGCTCGGCCGGGGTGAACAGGTCGCCGATGACCGCGAGCGCGATCGGGAACAGCGAGCCGGCGCCCAGGCCCTGGATGCCGCGGAACAGGATGAGCTGCCACATCGACTGGCTGAGGCCCGACAGCGCGGAGCCCACCAGGAACAGCACGATGCCCAGCAGCAGCATCGGCCGACGGCCGTACAGGTCGGACAGCTTGCCGTAGATCGGGACGGTGACGGTGCTCGTGAGCAGGTACGCCGTCACGACCCAGGTGTAGTAGTCAGCGCCGTTGAGGTCGCCGACGATCCGCGGCAGCACCGGACCGACGATCGTCTGGTCGAGGGCGCCAAGGAACATCGCAAGCAGGATGGCGGCGAGGATCTCGAACTTCGTCCGCCGCGCCAGCCCGAGGGCCGGGTCGTGGACGAGGTCCGGGGTCTCCGGTCCGTCGTTGAACGGAAGGGCTTCCAAGACGGTTCCTTTCTGGGTCACCGCCAAGACGGCGGGTGGGACGCTGGCCCTCAGGGGGCTGGTTGGGCGGCTCGGGCGTGCGGGTGCGCGTGGGTTCGGCTGTGCGGTTCGAGGTCACCGAAGCGCTCGGGGTGGCTGGCCATCTCCGCCTCGACTGCGGCGCCGATGTCGGCCGCGGCCGCCGAGAGCCGTCCGAGCTGACCATCGTCCAGACGCGTGAGCGCCCGGACCAGGACCTCGTTCTTGACCAGCTCCACCTCGTCCACGAGGTCGAGGCCAGCCTTCGTGGGGCTGACCAGCACGACGCGCCGGTCATCGGGGACGCGGATCCGCTCGACGAGCCCGCGCTCCTCCATCCGGTCGATGATCCCGGTGGCATTGGACATCGATGCGTCGAGGATGTCAGCGAGCCGACCCATCGGCATCGCCTCGTGGTGGCGGAGCAGCGTCAGGACGTTGAAGTGCGTCATGCTGATGCCCAGCCGGACGAGCCGCTGGGACCCCGCGCAGCGGAGCGAGCCGACGGCGACCGCGAGGTCGGCGAGCACCGCCTCGGCGGCGTGCCGGCGGTCGGTAGGATCGGACTGGACAGTTGTTTCCATCGCGTGAAGTATTTACTCGACACGAATAGTTCTGTCAACCAGAAGGGCCCCCGCGCCCAGGAAGGGAGCACCGATGCGCTTCTCGCTGATGATCGAGCCGCAGCAGGGCCTCGCCTATGCCGAGCAGCTGGCCATCGCCCGACGGGCCGAGGCGCTCGGCTTCGAGACGCTGTTCCGGTCGGACCACTACGAGAGCTTCCCCGGTGAGGCCGGCTCGCCAACGACCGACGCCTGGGCGGTGCTCGCCGGCCTTGCCCGCGAGACGACCACGATCAAGCTCGGCGCGCTCGTTTCGCCGGTGACCTTCCGCACGCCGGGCAGCCTGGCGAAGACGGTGGTCACCGTGGACGAGATGTCCGGCGGGCGGGTCGAGCTGGGCCTTGGCGCGGGCTGGCACGAGCACGAGCACGTGGCCCACGGGTTCCCGTTCCCGCCCATCGAGGAGCGGGCGGAGCGCCTGGAGGAGACGCTCGAGATCCTCCACGGGCTCTGGGAGGGTGCGGACGGATGGTCGTTCGCGGGTCACCACTACACCGTGGAGGACGCGCTGTTCCGGCCGAAGCCCGGGTCCCTGCCAGGGCGCGACGGCGGGCGGCCGAACATCATCACCGGTGGCGGGGGGTCGCCCCGCGCCTTCCGGATCGCGGCACGCTATGCGGACGAGTTCAACCTCTCGTCGTCGAGCCCGGAGGTCGCCGCCGAGAAGTACGCGGCCCTTGACGCGGCCTGCGAGGCGATCGGCCGCGAGCCCTCGAGCCTGACGCACTCCACCATGGCGGGCGTGCTGCTCGGGCGCGACGAGGACGAGCTGCGGAGCCGCGAGCAGGCGATCGCCGGCCTGTTCGGCGGTGGGGGCGAGGACTTCGACGCCTGGTTCGCCGAGCGCAAGCCGCGCTGGGTCTACGGGGGCCGTGACCAGGCGCGCGAGGCGGTGGCCCGGTTCGAGGCCGCCGGGGCGGAGCGGCTCATGCTCCAGGACTTCCTGCCGTGGGATCTGCCGATGATCGACCTGATGGCGGAGATGCTGTTCTGATGAGCGCGATTGAACCGGTCGCCGACCCGGCGGCCCTGCTTGAGGAAGAGGCGCGCCTGGCGCTGCCCTCGCTGGACGAAGCTGACGCGATCGCCATTGGGAGGCTGCTGCTTGCCCGCGCCGAGGCGCGGTCGCTGGCCGTGACCATCGAGGTCCGGCGCACGGGCCGCGTCGTGTTCCGGGCTGCCCTGCCCGGGACCTCGCCCGACAACGACGTCTGGATCGCGGGCAAGGCGGCCGTGGTGGAGCGCTTCGGGCACTCCTCGTGGTACATGCGCCAGCGCTATCTGGTGCAGGGGACGACGTTCGAGGCCGCGACCGGGCTCGGGCGGCCGGCCTATGCGCCACACGGCGGCGGGTATCCGCTCGCCGTCCGCGGGACTGGCGTCGTGGGCGTCGCGCTCGTCTCGGGGCTGCCCCAGGAGCAGGACCACGCGCTCCTCGTGGAGGTGCTCGAGGCGTACTTGGCGGGCGAGCGGCCGTAGGCGTCGTCGGCGTCGATCCTGGCCCCGCTTCGCCTTCGCGTGCACCTCGCAGGCGCTTCAGATCGGCGAGTCTGAGACCTCGGCGGCGCGGAGGTAGCGCGGGTCGTCGCGGCGGATCGGGTCGGGGTTCGTGCCCCGCGCCGCGGCGATCGCGAGCGTCAGGAGCTGGAGCGGCGCGGCGGCCCCCAGGAGCGCTGCCGCCTCATTGGGCAGCTCGGGCATGTCGGGCACGACGATGCGCCCGGCCGGGGTCAGGCTGTCGGGGATGAGCGCCGCGGCCTGCTCCCCGAGGATCGCGCCCGGCCTGATGCCCACGACCGCCGCCGCCGCCAGCGCCTGGCGCGCCCGCGCCGCCCGGCGCTCAAGAGCGCCACGCTCGAGCAGCAGCAGGACCAGCGCGGTGTCCGGCCCGGTCGCCGGCAGGTGGCCGTGGAGGAACGTCTCGAGCGCGCGCGCCGTCGTGGGCAGCCACGCCGCCTCCTCAACCTTGAGGGAGAGCTCGCGGCCGGTGATGCGGTCGGCGCCCGACGCGATCACGAGCAGCTGCCTGGCGCGGGCGGCAGCGTTGCCCATGGGGCCATGGCGGCCGCGCGCGGCGTCGAGCCCCATCGCGAGGCGTCGGCGAAGGCGCTGCGGGTCCGGGTTGTGGCCAGCGATGAGCCCGGAAGCCATGCACGCTGCGGCGAGCGGCGACACGTAGCCCACGGTGTGGCACCAGGAGCGGTCCATCTCCACCGTGGCCAGCACCACGTCACAGCCCTTGGCGGCGGGAGACTGGGCGCTGCCCGTGATGAGGGCGGTGCGGGCGCCGCGCTGGCGCGCCGCCTCCAGCGCAGCGATGGTCGCCGCCGTCCCACCCTCGTGGCTGACGCCGATGACAAGGCCGCTGGGCGGGTCGCACGAGAGCTCGAACGCCCCCGCTGATTGGGGTCCGGGCGCGGGCAGCCCGGCGGCGCCGCACGCCTCCCGCATGATGGCCGCCGCGCCACGACCCGCGTAGTCCGACGTGCCGCAGCCGGTGACGACGACCGTCTCGCCGCGGCTGATCGTGTCGCGGATGAGCTCTGCGAGGGCTGCTGCGGATCCGTCATCGAGGAGCCGCTGGCCGACGCGGGCGACGAGCGCGGGCTCCGCCGCGATCATCTCCGCCATCGCCCAGGGCGGGGCGTCGCGGAGCTGGGGCATGGGCATCGAGTCCCACGGCTCCGGGGCAGCGGGGAGTGGCGCCTCGGGGTCAAAGCCGCCGGGGGCGGGACGCAGTTCGCTCATGACCCGATCGTAGGCGAGGGAGCCCTGCCGGTCGAGCGCGTCCTCCGGCGTGCGACCGCAGCCGGACGACCGTCAGTCATCCGGCGCCGGGCCCGGGCCGCGCCGGAACGCCGGCACGGGCGGCTTCGGCAGACGGCCCAACCGTCGCACCGGCCAGTAGCGGAACCAGGCCCGGCCCACAAGCGCCTCGACCGGGACCGGCCCATAGGAGCGGGAATCCACGGCGCGCCCGAGCCCGCCGGCGGCAAGCGCCTCATCCTCCGCGTCGGACTGCAGCCAGGCTTCGTCATCGGCCAGGCGAAGCCAGGCGTCGGAGAAGGGGACCCAGTCGCCCGGCCGGCCTGCGACGCGCTTGATGGCGAGCACATCGGTTCCGGGCTCGTGGAACACAACCACCGAGCCGCGACGCGGCCAGCGGCCCACGGTGGGATCCACCAGCAGCCAGTCGCCCTCGTGGATCGAGGGCGTCATCGAGGCCTCGGCCACCGCAACCCGCCACGGCCCCGCGAGCCGGGCGCGCAGCCCGCGAAGCCCCAACAGCCCGCCGGCGCCAGGCCGCCAGGCCCCCCGGACGCGCCGACGCCCCGTCTCGTTCATCTCGGACGGGGCGTCAGGAGCGCGGATCGGGGCGGGACGACGGTCAGCCGGGCCGACCGGCGACGCGCGTCTTGCCTTCGCCGCCGGTGGCCTTCCAGGCGGCGTCCACCTGGTCGATCAGGTCGAGCAGCTTCTTGGCGTCGTCGAGATTGGTCGAGGCCTTGACCTTGGAGACCTGCTTGTTGGCGTCCCAGAACAGCTGGTGCAGGTTCGGCACGGCCTCGAGGTGCTCGGGCTTGAAGTAGTCGTGCCAGAGGACGTCAAGGTGGTGCTTGACCAGGTCGGCGCGCTCCTCCTTGATGTGGATGGCGCGGGTGCGGAAGGTGGCGTCCTCGTTGGCCTGGTACTTCTCGACGATGCGGTAGCAGGATTCGGCCTCGATGCGCGCCTGCTCGGGGTCATAGATGCCGCAGGGCAGGTCGCAGTGGGCGCGGACGACGGTCCGGGGGGCGAGAAGACGGAGCGGGGACATGTTCGGCCTCCGACTGGGGGCGCTCGTGCGGCGATGGCAGGGCGCCGAATTTCTGACGGCTGTCTCGCCGAAAGTGTCCGCGCCTTCCGCCGAAGCGTCAAACGCGGGTCCCCAAGCCCGGACGCCTCATGCCACGCGGCAGCTGACTCGCGTGGGGACGTGAAGCCCGGTGCCGCGGAGTCCGGCGCCGCCGCCTGCGCAGTCGGGGGCGTGGTGCCATACTCCGGGCCCTCGCCTGCGATCACGATCGGGGGTGCCGGTCGATCCGGCGAGTCGGGTCGAGGTGCCTGCATGCGCGCGTCCCCGCGGCTGCTCCTGGTTCCGCTCCTCATGGCATCCGTTGCCGCCTGTAGCAGCTCGTCCAGTCCAACATCAGCTGCCTCGGCTGCGTCGCTGCCAGCTTCAAGCGTCGCCGCCCCCGCGTCCTCGGCGCCATCCACAGCGCCCTCTGCGGCTCCTTCCGTCTCGACAGCACCGTCCGCGGCGGCATCGACGGCGCCCAGTGCGGCCGCGGCCACGACCGGACCGACCGCCGTGCCGACCTCGGTCGACCCCTGTCAGCTGGTCACCAAGGACGAGGCCGACAAGCTTGCGGGCACGACGCTCTCGGCCGGCAAGGAAACGACGGTCCAGAACAACCGGTTGTGCAACTACGATGCCGCCGGCGTGGCCTTCACGGTCACTGTCCTCCAGGCCCCGAATCAGGCGGCCGTCGACCAGGGCAAGGCCGAGTTCCTCGCCGGTCTCAAGAAGCAGGCCGGAGCCGCCCTCAAGGTCTCGGTCGTGTCGGGCATCGGCGATGCGGCCGCGGTGGCGACGGTGGGTGAAACGATCAGCGGCGTCACGCTCAACGGTTCAGCGATCTACGTCCTCAAGGGCCTGATCTTCTTCACCATCAGCGACATTGGGGTCGGCAAGCCCGTCGCCTCGACAGCCGCGATGGAGGCCCAGGCGACCTCGTGCCTCGGGCGGATCCCCTGAGCAGCAGCGCCCCAGACGATGTCAGCGCGCGCCCTCGGGCGGCCTCGGCCGACAACGCCGCGGGCCGCCTGAAGGGGCTTCGCCGACTACGATGACCGCGTGAGTCCTCGCGGGATCGAGATCGAGCGCAAGTTCCGGCTTCGGGCGGAGCCGGACGAGGCCACGCTGGCTGCCCACGGAGCGGTCGCGAAGCGGATCGAGCAGGTGTACCTGCTGCCGGGACACCCGGGTGATGCCGCCGCGGCCGACGATCCCGCCGCGGCCGACGATCCCGCCGCAGCCGACGATCCCGCCGCGGCCGACGGGGAACGCGTCCGGCGCACGGAGCTCGCCGACGGGAGCGTGACCTACCGCCGCAACTCGAAGCGGCGGATCGGCGCGTTCAGCTTCGACGAGGCCGAGGAGCCGATCAGCGAGACCGAGTGGACCGCTGCCCTGGCTCGCGCCGACCCGGATCGGCGGCCGGTCCGCAAGACGCGCCACGTCGTGGCGCACGGAGCGCAGGCGCTCGAGATCGACGTGTTCGAGGAGCCGGACGGGCTGACCGTGGTCGAGGTCGAGCTGGCATCCGAAGACGAGGCGGTCGAGCTGCCCGCCTGGCTGGGCGAGTGGCGCGAGGTCACGGACGACCGGCGCTACCTCAACTGGTCGCTCGCCCGCCGCGATGCCGAGGTGCCGCCCTTCGACTGACCCGAAGCGCGCCGCTACGGATGCGTGAGCACGTAGTACAGCACCACGAACAGCGCGCTGGCTGCAAGGAACCCCAGGCTGATCCCCGCCACGACCAGCGGCAGGCCGCCGCGATCTCGCACGGATCGCTTCACGGCGTCCTCGCCGAAGTGGAACCGCGACACGTCGAGGTCCTGCCACCCCTCGAGGTCGGCGTGGAGCTCCCCAGCGTCGGCGTAGCGCTCGTCGGGGTTCTTGCGCAGCGACTTTGTGACGATCGCCTCCAGCGGGGCTGGGATGTTCGGGTCGATCGTCCGGAGCGAGGGCAGCGGCGCGTTGACGTGCTGCGCCATCACCACGAGCGGGTTGTCGCCCTCCCACGGCACGCGACCGGTGAGCATCTCGAAGAGCATGATCCCCAGGGCGTACACGTCGGTCCGCGCGTCGCCGCGCTTGCCCTCGACCTGCTCGGGCGCCATGTAGTCCGGCGTGCCCATGGTCGAGGTCAGCCATCGCCAGGTCAGACGGCGGGCGCCCGCCATCAGGGCGATCCCGAAATCGGTGACGACGACCCGGCCATCGGGCGTGACGAGCACATTCTCGGGCTTGAGGTCTCGGTGGCTGATGCCCTGGGCGTGCGCGTGGGCCATGGCAGCGGCGAGCTGCGTGGCGATGTCCACGGCTCGCGGCGCCGGCAGACGGCCGGCCCGCCGCTCCACCTCGCGCAGGGTCACGCCGTCGACGTACTCGAGCACGAGGTACGGCCGCGTCCGGTCCTCGCCCAGGTCATAGGAGCGCTGGATGCCGGGGTGGTCCAGCTTCCCGACGATCTCCATCTCGCGCCGGAAGCGGTCGAACGCCCCGACATCGCCCATCAGGGCGTCGTGGGGGACCTTGATGACCACGCGCCGGCCCCCTGGCTCCTCCGCGAGGTACACATCCGAGAAGGCGCCGTGGCCGATGGCCTCGACGATCGAGAAGCGGTCGAGCACGTCCCCCGGCGCAAGCGCCCCGACGCTCACCGGCGCCAAGGGAAGCGCCAGCCTGGACTCATGGGCTCGGGACCGCCGGCGAGGGCGGTCACCCGCAGGGCGATCACGCTCGCATTATCGTCGCCCCCGGCCGCCACGGAGCGGCTGACCAGATCAGCGACCCCCGCCGCCAGATCGCCGGTCAGCGCCTTGTGCGCCTCCCAGCTCGTGATGCTGCTCCACAGCCCGTCGCTGCACAGCAGGTAGGCATCGCCGACGGCGGGCGGGCTCGGACGCTCGTCCACGCGGACCATGACATCCCCTCCGATCGACCGGGTCAGCAGGTGGCGGCCAGGATGCGTGAGCACCTGCTCGGGCTTGATCACCCGCATCCTCACCAGTTCGCGCGCCTGGGTGTGGTCGTTGGTCAGCAGCTCCATCATCCCGTCGCGCAGCCGGAAGAGGCGCGTGTCGCCCACGTGGGCGACGCTCCCGCTGCGCCCGGTGAGCGCGATGGCGGTCAGGGTGGTCTGGCCGCCGCGAGCGCCGGGCTCGATCTCGCCCCGCCCAGTTCCGGCAGTGACCTCCAGATCGAGCCGCCGTTCGCGCGCGGTCCGGGGCTCGGCGCCGACCGGGTCACGGTCGAAGACGTCCGCATCCACGAGGTCGCCGGCCATGCATGCCTGATTGGCATCCTCGAAGCCGGCACGGAGCAGCTCGCCCGGCTTGGAGACGGCGTCGGGGTGGCTCAGCCTGCGCAGGAGCCGGCCGATGGCGGTTCGGCTCGCCAGCTCTCCGTAGCTGTGCCCGCCGAGCCCGTCGGCGACCGCGATGGCGATGCCCGGACCCTCCAATTGGGCCGAGACCGCCTGGTCGCTGCCGGGCGATCGCACGGACGCGACATCACCCAGCACCGCCCAGCCGAGGCGGTCCTCGTTCTGGTCCCGCACCGGCCCGCAGGCGGAGAGCGCCGCCACCTCGGCGCGGATCCAACCGTCGGGCAGGCCCCCGTCGGGAACGGGGGCCTGTGACTGGTCTGTCCTCGGTGGAGAGCCGGCCATCGGCAGTCAGCCTCTACCCCGGTTCCGCAGATGCGGCGGCGGCCGTCTCACGCGCTACGCAGCATCGATCACCTTGGCCGACGCCGGCCTGACGAGCAGGCTTCGGCTGGTCGCGCGCGAGTTCGCGAGCAGCCACACCGCGCCAACGGCAATCCAGACCGCGTCGAAGCCGAGCGCGATCAGGGTGTCGGTCTGCGTGGAGCCGCCAGCCGTGATCGAGAGCCCGACCACCGCGAGCAGCATGGCGATGTTGGCCACGACCCCCAGCACGGGGACCAGGATGTGCTTGGCGAAGTTGCGCTCGGTCCGGTGCCAGAAGGCGAACACGACGATCAGATTCGTCATGCCGTACACGAGGAACGTGCCGACGTTCGAGGCGAGGATGGTCTGGAGCAGGTTGTCCGCGGAGAGCACGCCGTACGCCCCGATGAGCGCCGAGACGGCGGCAAGGGCGATGACGCCGTAGTGCGGCGTGGCGTACCTGCCGTGGAGGATGCCCAGCAGGCTCGGCATCTCCTTGTCCCGGCCCATGACATAGGTGATCCGGACGCCCGTGTTGAGGCAGGCGAGCGTGGTGCCCACGAGGGCGACCAGCACGGTGCCGGCGAGGATGATGGTGAGCGGGAGGCCGGTGCCGCCCAGCATCGTGTCGCCGATGAACCGCATCATGTCGCCGATCGGCGCCCCCGAGGCGGCGGCTGCCGCATAGCCGTTGACCTGGGCGCCTGTCGCATCGGTGGCGGTGAGGCTGCTGTTCACGAACAGGTTGGCCGACACGTACTCGAGCAGGTACGCGACGCCGCCCTGGATGGCGAGCGAGAGCAGGACCGCGCGGCGCACGTCGCGCTTGGGATTGATCGCCTCTGCGCCGAGCGCCGTGACGGACTCGAAGCCGACGAGCAGCAGGATGGCGATCGTCCCCTGGAACAGCACGTTCGCCATCGAGTGCGGCAGCACCACGGACGTGATGCCGTCGTGGACGTAGCCGGCGTCAGGGTGCGTGAGCCGGAAGATGATCGCCAGGGCGGAGAACACGACCAGCGCGGTGAGCTGGATCACGTTGATCACCACGGCCGTCAGGGTAGAGCCCGCGATCCCGCGGAAGGCGATCGCGCCGGTGATCGCCGCGAACACGATGACGACGACGACCTCGAGCGGCGTGGACAGGGTGATGCCGAACAGGCCGAGGATGTAGACCGCGAGGACGCCGGTGAAGGCGACCATGATCCCCGGGTAGATCCAGTAGTAGAGGTGCGAGACCCAGCCCACGATGAACTTCGCCAGTCGCGCAAACTTGTAGTGCGCCGCTTCCTCACGCTCGAGGAACGCCGCCTCTGCGAAGTAGTACGAGGAGCCCGCGCCGGCGTTCGTGTACAGGTTCGCGAGCTCCGAGTAGGAGAGCGCGGTCAGGAAGGCCAGGAGCAGGGCGAAGAGCAGGCCCGGCAGCATGTCCAGCGCCGTCGTCGAGCCGCCCACCGACTGGAGGGCCTGCGACTGGAACGTCGTCCACAGGAACGCACCGGGGGCGATCAGCGCCATCGCGTTGATCGTCAGCCCGGTGAGGCTCAGGGTTCGCTTCATCTCGCCCGCGTCGGCTGCAGGCGTCGTCGGCGCGGTGGCCATCGGTCGCTCCTATCCTCCTTGCCCAGCGGCCCCGTGCCGCCCGTGGCCCAACCGTACGGGCGCCGCCGCCGACTCCACATGGAGGAAGTCGGGAGAAGCAGATGCGGCTTGGTTGCGGCCGCGTGTGCATTCGGGCGACGGTCATGCCCGGGCGAGTTGCGCCGACCCGAGTTGCGCCCCGACATGGCCCGCTGCAAGCGTCTTCGACGGACCGGCCCGCGTCCCTAGCGGAAGGATTCGGCGCCAGTCACGCGCAGCGCGTAGCCCGTCGATCGCACGTTCCGCAGGCCCGGGTGCCCGGCGCCGATCAGCTTCGCGTTGAGGTGCGTCAGGTGGGTCCGGAGGAGGTCAGCGTCGGCGTCGGGGCGACCCGGCCAGACGGCGCGCAGCAGCGTCCGGTGGTCCACCACCTCGCCGCGTCGGAGAGCGATCAGGACGAGCAGCTCGAACTCGGTGGGTGTGAGCGACACGGACTGCTCGCGAATGCTGGCCTCGCGGCGTCCGGGGTCGACGATGAGGCCGTCGGGGAGCGGACCGGGCGGCGGCGTCTGGCTGGGCCCGCCGGCCCGGCGGAGCAGGGCGCGCAGCCTCGCCAGCAGCTCGGGCGGGCGGAACGCCGCGTTGATCACGTCGTCGGCGCCCGCGTCGAGCAGCGCCACCACCGTGCGGTCGTCGGGATGCGCCGACAGGGCGAGGATCGGCAGGCGGACACGGCCAAGGATCCGCGGGATCAGCTCCACGGCCGGACCATCGCCCAGGCGATCGCCGACGATCACGAGGTCCGGCGCCTCGTCGGCCACGCGCGCGAGGGCTGACGCGCCCCGATAGGCTGTGACGGCCTCGATGCCGGCCTCGCCGAGCACGTGGACGATCTCGCCCACCATGCCGGGCTCGCCATGGGCCACGAGCACCCGAACGCGGGCGTCCGCCGCACGAACGACACCCTGCCACGCGGCCGTGTCCCAGTCGCGCGGCGCACTCACCGCGGCGCAGCTCGGGACGGGACCCGGATCCGGTTCGGGCGAGGCAAGCGAAACCCGTCGGTCATCGGCACCACTGCGGCGTCTCTCCTCGCATCGGCGTCGCGGGCGGCAGCAGGACGCCGCGCCATCGCGCAGCGTAGCGGCCCGCGCGGCACCGGTCCATCGCGGATCGCGGTCGGGGCGGTTGCGCATCGATTGCCGCGACTTCGCCGGCTGATGGGTGCCGCCTCCCGTTCCCGGGCGCGACCTCGCCGCGGCAGACGGGTATCATCCCGGCGATGACCGATCGAGGGATCCCGAGCACCGACCGCGCCGCGGCGTGCCCGTTCGTCGCGTTCGAGGACGATCGGGACGCGCGCTCCACGGCGCCCGACCACCGGCATCGCTGCTTCGCGGAGCCTGTTCCCGCTCCCCGCGCGATCGCGCACCAGGACGCCTACTGCCTGTCACCGGCCTTCGCGGTCTGCCCTGCGTTCCAGGACTGGGCCAGGAGGGAAGCCGCTGCCGCCCGTCCTGCCCCGGCGTCCGCCGCGCCCGCGCCCCGCCAGCGTGAGCGCGAGGAGGACACGTCGGGCCCCGTCCCGCTGCCGCCGGCCGAGCGCGAGCCGCGTCACGCCCCCGCCAGCGCGGCCCAGCCGATCCCGCCGCGCAAGGCGCCGCCCCGAGACTGGGCCGCGCCGCCCCCGTGGATGGCCGAAGGTGGTGTCGACGACGACGATGCCGATGCCCCGACGGGCTCGGGCAGCACCGCGCAGGGCGCCATCCCGGGCTGGAATGCCGGTGGCGTTGTCGCGGGCGCTGCGGCGGGCACGGCCGCTGCTGCTGGCGGTGCGGCTCGTCCGTGGGCGGACGATGATCGGCGCGGTGAGACTCGCGATGACTGGCAGAGCACAGGTCGCGGCCTGGCCGACAGCCCGGCAGCCCGTCTCGCCGGGCCTGATCCGAATCTGCCAACCCCTGCCCGGCCGATGACCTCCTGGGCGGGTGCCACGAACGACGTGGACGACGATGAGGACGCCCTGCCGTACGCCCCGCCCCGCCCGCAGGCGCCGCTCGGCAGAAGCGGCGCCGGGTGGACAGCAGCGTCCGAGCCGAGCCGTCCGGTCCCCGCGCCCCGCACCCCGTCGGCGAGGGACGGCGCGAGGCCCTCACCGATGGACGCGCAGGAGCTCTTCGGGCCTGCCTGGGAGCGGCCGCGCCGGTACGAGGCATACCCATCGCTGCGGACGCGCGTCGGCCTGCCCTCGTTTGCCGGATTCTCGCGGCTGGGGATCGCCGCGGGTGCGCTGGTGATCGCGGCCGTGTTCCTGTTCTTCGTCGCGCCGATGCTCCTCGGGCTGGGCAAGCACCCCGCGAGCCAGGCGTCGTCGGGGCCCTCGGGTCTGGCATCGGCGGCCCCCACCGACACGCCGCTCCCCACCGTCGCGCCCCCGCCGACGCCGTTCATCTACACGGCCGTCGCCGGTGACACGCTCAGCGGGCTCGCGCAGAGGTTCGGCGTCACGACGAAGGCCATCCTCAAGGCCAACCCCCAGATCAAGAACCAGAACTCCATCAAGATCGGCGACCAGATCACGATCCCCGCCAAGGTGGCAACGTCGTCGGGGGCGGTCTCGGGCGCCTCGCCATCGGCGGTCAGCGGGGCGTCAGCGTCCCCGTAGCGGTCAACCGGCGCGAGGCGGCGCGAGACGTCGGCGCCCCTCGACGAGCGGGCGCGACCTATCTGGTTCGGGGCGCGAGGTTGATCGACGTGATCTTCCCGGCCTCGACGCGGAACTGGGCATCGAGCGCCTGGCTGGGCGCACCCGGTCGGACGACGATCAGGTCGGCCTGATACGTGTTGCCCATGTCGCGGACCTCGCCCGGGACCATCTTGAGGCCCTTGTCGGCGCGCAGGAACCAGCCGCTCACCTGGTCGATCCCGCGCAGCGTCCGCGAGTTGTCGCCGACGTGGACGCGCATCTCGCAGCGCTCGTCCATCAGCGCGACCGCGCCCTGCACATCGCCGCCGTTCAGCAGCTCGAAGAAGATCTCCATCGTGTCGGTGGCACCCATGGTCGCCGAGTGTACCGGGGCTGGCCGAACCGCGAGGCGCCCCTGACCCTCGGATCCGCCGCCCTCGCCGCCGGAGCATGGACGTGTGCACCCAGCGGCTCTGCCGGCGCTTCGCCCGCCGATGCGTCCGCCCCGTGCCGTCTGGCGTCGGTTCGACCCATGTCCTGACGCACTGAGCGGCTCGCTCGGCGCTCTTGCCCGTCGGCAGAGCCGCTGGATGCACGGGGCGCGTCGTCAGAGGACGGAACGCGATGTCAGTGGATCACCGCGTTCGCCGCCCCGCCGATCGCGCCGTCCCATCAGGCGACCGCGCGGCCGCCCCAGGACCAGCGTGCCGCCAGGCTCCAGCAGGACTTGCGGGATGGCTGGGCGTCCGTTGTACGCGGAGGCCATTGAGGCTCCATAGGCCCCCGCGTCGGCGATCGCGATCAGGTCGCCGCGGTGCAGCGGGGGCAGCTCGTGGTCGCCGAACGTGTCCGTGCCCTCACAGACCGGGCCGTCCACGCGCGCCGGCGTCGCATCGGGCTTCCGTTCACCGTCGTCCACCGGCCGACCGAGCGACGTGAGGGCGACGATGCGGTGGTGCGCCCCGTAGAGCATGGGGCGGATGAGCTCGGTCATGCCGGCATCGGCCACCACGATCCGACCCCAGCCGGGCCGCTCGCGCACGTGGAGCACCCGCGCGACGATCACGCCGGCTCGCGCCACCAGGAACCGGCCGGGCTCCGTGGCCAGGCGCCGCGGGAGGCGAGCCGACGGAATGGCCGCGAGCAGCCGGGCCGCCTCCTCGGCGAAGCGCGCCGGCGGCGGGACGGTGCCGGCGTCCCCGACCGGGTACCCGCCGCCAACGTCGAGCGTGTCCATGCCCGCCCTCCCCGCGAGGAGCGCGAGCAGCGCGAGGCCCCGCCGGACGGCGTCGCGCCAGGCGTCCACCGCGCCGAGCTGCGATCCGACGTGGAGGTGGACGCCCCGGATCGTCAGCGGTCCCGCCTCGGGCGTCGCCGCGAGCGCGGCCGAGAGCTCGGTCTCGGTCATGCCGAACTTGCTCGCACCATGCCCCACGGCCAGCCCGGCGTGGGTCTCGGGCGAGACGTCGGGGTTGAGCCGGAGCAGCACGTCGAGCGGCGGGCGGCTGCCGCGCCCCAGTCCGGCCTGCCCGGCGAGCGCCGCCAGCGCGGTGAGTTCCTCGGGGCTCTCCACCGCCACCCAGCGCAGCGGGTCGCCCTCGGCTGCGGCGCGAACCGCAGCGCGGAGGTCGCCCGCCGTCTTGCCGATCCCCTCGAGCGTGATCCGGGGGTTGGGGAGCCCGGCCCGACGCGCAGCGGCCCATTCGCCGCGCGACACGACATTGGCGTCGAGCCCGAGGGCGGCCACCCGCTCGACCACGGCCGGCACGTCGTTCGCCTTGAGCGAGTACGCCCGCAGCCAGGGGTCGGGGAATGCGGCCCGGAGCTCGCCGGCGGCGTCGGCCAGGGCCTGGACCGCGGTGACGCCAACGGGCGTCCCGAAGCGCGCGGCAGCCGCGCGCAGGCGGTCGGCGGGAGCGGGCAGGACCGTCCGCGGGTCGTCCGGCCCGACGCCGTCCGCGCCCACGATCAGTCCTTGACGACCATGCCCACAAGGGCGGTCAGGATCCCCAGCACGATCGAGGCGATCAGCGCGATCCCGATGACGTCGAGCGTCAGCGCGGACTTCGGCCAGCCGTGGATCGTGAACCCGAAGTGCAGGTAGGCGTCCGACACCCACGCCACGGCCATGAACAGCGCCACGTTGATCACGATGCCGAACAGCCCCATGGTCATGAAGTTGATCGGGAACGAGAGCAGCTTGACGGCCGGCTTGACGAACGCGTTCACGATGCCGAAGAGGATGGCGATGACGGCGAGGTGGAGGTAGTTGTTGTCCCACCTCACCTCGGGCAGGACCAGCGTCAGGATGGCGAACGCGATCGCCGTGGCGGCGATGCCGAGCACGAGCCCCTTCATGCAGGTTCCTCCGAGCGGTGGACGATGCGCCCGCCGACCAGGGTGGCGACGGCTGTGGTGCCGATGATCGCAGACGCGTCCTCGGCGAGGAGGTCTCGATCGAGCACGGCTAAGTCCGCGTCGAGCCCGACCTCGATCCTGCCACGTCGGTGGTCCTCGAAAGCGGCGTACGCGCCGCCAGCGGTGTAGGCCTCGAGCGCCGCCCAGATCGTCAGGCGCTCGCCGGGCAGCCAGCCCCCCGCCGGCTCGCCGGCCGCCGTCTGGCGCGCAACGGCGTTGTGGATGGCAATCCACGGGCTCCACGGCACGACGGGCCAGTCCGAGCCGAACGCGAGCGTCCCACCGGCGCGCCGGATCGTCGCCCATGCCCAGGCGCGCGACGCCCGGTCGGGACCGATGTTCGCCGCCCACAGGTCGATCTGGTTGGGCGACGGGTCCGCGTGGAACGGCTGCATCGAGGCCACGACGCCCAGTGCGGCGAAGCGTTCGATGTCCGCCTCGTCGATGGTCTCGATGTGCTCCACGCGGTGGCGTCGGGCGTGGGTGCCTGGCGTGGCGCCCCGCCCATGCGGGTCACCGCGCCAGGGGCCGTTCCTGCGGGCCGCGTGCTCGTAGGCGTCGAGGGTCATCCGGACGCCCCAGTCGCCGATGGCGTGGGTCTCCACCTGCCAGCCGCGGGCGTCGGCCTCGGCAACGTGGGCCCTCAGCGTGTCGGGCTCCCAGTTCGGCAGGCCGCTGCTGGTGTCGCCCTCGTACGGGTTGAGCATCGAGGCGGTTCGCGCCTCGATGACCCCGTCGGCGAACGCCTTGAGGATGCCGGCGCCGAGGTACGTCCCGCCGCGCCGGGGGAACGCCTCCGCCTCGTAGGCGTCGAGCCGGTCGCGCCACTCCGCGAACGAGATGCCGTGGGACAGGTCGAGCGCGATCCGGACCCGCAGCGGCAGGCGGTCCTCGTCCGCAAGGCGGGCGAAGAAGCGAAGGTTCTCGAGATCGCCCATCGCGTCCTGCGCAGCCGTGACGCCGTCGCGGTGGAAGCCCGCGATGGCCTGGGCGACGGACGCGCGGTCCTCGGCGTCGGTCGGGGTGGGGATGATGGTGTCGACGAGGTCCTGGGCGTCCTCCTTGAGCACGCCGGTCGGCTCGCCGTCCTCGTCCTTGACCACGACGCCCGTCGCGGGGCCGGTGGTGTCGCGCGTGACCCCGGCCATCTGGAGGGCGATGCTGTTCGCCCAGGCGGTGTGCCCGTCATAGCAGCGGAGCCAGGCCGGACGGTCGGGGACCACCGCGTCGAGCAGCCGCCGATGGGGGAGCCCGCCCTCGAACGCCGAGTACACCCAGCCCCGCCCCCGGACCCACGGCCCGTCGGGATGGGACGCGGCGTGGCGCGCGATGGCCGCCAGCGTCTGGTCCGCGGTCTGGAGGCCGAACAGGTCCGCGTCGCCCAGTTGGCGCGCCCCGTAGCGCAGGTGGAGGTGCGCATCCTCGATCCCGGGGATCACCAGAGCGCCGCGGGCGTCGATGATCTCGCCCGTGCGCCCAAGGACCGCATCGGTGCCGATCCGTTCGATCTGGCCGTCCGTGATCCGGATGGCAGTGGCGCCCGGATGCCCGAAGATGCGGCCGTTGAGGATGGTCAGCTCGGTGGTCACGCGCCGGAGCATACGCGCCGGCCTGGGCTCCGCGACTGGCGTTCCGCGGCCAATCGCCCTGGCACGACGAAGCCCGCCGGCGGCGTGCCGACGGGCTCCAGGACGCGACTCGGGTCGTCAATAGGCGACGACGCTGGACTCCTCTGCAATCCAGACCTGCGGGGCCCCGTCGACGCCGGCTCGCTGCATCGCCTCGGGGAGGGACGGATCGGCGGCGAACGCCTTGGCGCCATCCGCGGAGGTGAAGTCGTTCACGATCACGATGTCGTTCGGATCAGCAATGGAGCGGGTGACCGTATGACCCGTCGCCCCATGCTTGCGGCGGACTTCGCCGTGCTCGGTGAAGACGGTGAACCACTTGTCGTAATCGGCGACGTGGTGCTGGACGATCACCTTGGCCATCGGGGACGCTCCGTTCGGCTCTTGGCTGCTTCGCCGGCTGGGGGCCGGTCGTTAGGTCCCTAACCATATAGTTAGGTGCCGAATTGTCAATACCCTAATTACAGGTCTAGAATGGCGCCATGGCCAAGGTCACCCTCGCGGACGACTTCTACGAGCAGACGCCGGACGGGAGCATGCTTGCGACCGAGGCGGTCATGAACACGATCCGCACCGCCGATCTGCTGTTCGACCGGATCGGACAGCTGTTGCGGCCGCTCGGGGTGAGCTCGGCGGGCGGCCTCGTCCTCGGCCAGCTGCGCGACCACGGTCCGATGTCGCCGTCGGAGCTCGGGGAGCGGCTGATCGTGACCCGCGCGACGGTCACCGGGGTCGTGGACTCGCTGGAGCGGCGCGGCTACGTGGTGCGCTCACCCAACTCGAGGGACCGGCGGGGGATCGTCGTGGGGCTCACGGCGGCGGGCCTCGACATCGTGGCGCAGGTCCGCACGCTGATCCACCGGCAGGAGCGCGAGTGGATGGACGCCCTGACCGACGACGAGCTCACCGCCTACATCAGCCTGATGCACCGAATCCAGGAACGCGTGTCTGACGACGTGCAGGCGGACACACGCCCACCCGCGGGCTAGACTCGGGCTGACCGAACCTGCCCCGGGAGACCCCGTGCCCGCCTTCGACGACCTCGCTGCGCGCTTCCTCGACGAGCTCTTCGCTGTCGATCCCGTCACCGCCACAGTGATCGGCGACCACCGCTTCGACGGGCGCTGGCCGGACACGTCGGACGGTGGACGGCTCGCCCGGCTCGCCCTGTACGAGCGCTGGGCCCAGGCGTTCGAAGCGCTCGACCCGGCATCGCTCACGGCGGACCAGCGCATCGACCGCGACCTCGTCCTGGGCGAGCTTGCGCGCCACAGGTTCTTCGAGGCTGAGCTGCGCGAGGACGCGTGGGACCCGCTCGGCTGGATCTACCTGATGGGCGCCGGGCTGCACGTGCTGATCGCCCGCGACTTCGCGCCGCTCGCGGCCCGGCTCGCGAACTTCGCGTCGCGGCTCGAGGGCGTGCCGAAGATCATCTCTGACGCACAGGAGGTCATCGGCTCCCACCCGGCGCGCCAGGTGTCGCGGCTGCACGCCCGCGTGGCCGGCGACCGCGTGAGCGGCGTGGCGGCGCTCGGCGACGAGGCGGTCGCGATGGCGGAGGCGGCGGCTCCCGGCGATGTCGGGGTGGCGGCGATCCTGCCGCGGCTCCATGCCGCCAACGAGGTCGCGAAGGCCGCGCTCACCGCGATCGGCGAGCATCTGCGCACCGAGGTCGCGCCCAGCGTGAGCGGCACGGCCGAGCTCGGGCGCGAGCTGTTCGCCGCGAAGCTGCGCTACACCCTGGCCGACCCGACGGTCACGCCGGAGGCGATCCTCGCGCGCGCCGAGCACGAGTACGGCGTGGTCCGCGCCGAGATGGTCCGCCTGGCGCGCGAGATGTGGCCGCAGTGGTGCGCGGACCGCGCGATGCCGGACGACGAGGGGGCGCTGGTGCGGGCGGTGCTCGATGCCGTGGCGCTGGAGCACCCGAAGGCTGACCGGCTCGTGGAGGTCTGCCGGGGGCTCGTCGAGGACATCGAGGCGTTCTGCCGCGACCACGACGTCATCGGCCTCGCCGAGGATCCGCTCGAGGTGCAGTGGACGCCCGAGTTCATGCGCTCGTTCGCGGGCGCCATGCTCGAGGCGCCGGGGCCGCTCGACGTGGGCCAGAAGGCGTTCTACTCCATCACGCCGGCCCGTCCCGAGTGGGGCCCCGAGGAGGTCGAGTCCTGGCTGCGCGAGCTGAGCGACCGCCAGCTCAAGCTGCTCACCATCCACGAGGCCGTGCCCGGCCACTACCTCCAGGGCGCCTACGCCAACCGGTCGGGCGGATCGCTGCTGCGGCGGGTCTTCGGGTCCGGGCTGTTCGCCGAGGGCTGGGCCGTGTACGTGACGCAGGCCATGCTGGACCGGGGTTATGCCGGCGACGACCTTGCGCTGTGGCTGACGCACTGGAAGTTCTACCTGCGGGCGGTCGTGAACACCATCCTCGACGTGCGGATCCACTGCCTGGGCATGGGCAGCGAGGAGGCACTGACGCTGATGGTCGATGGCGCCTTCCAGGAGCGGTCTGAGGCCGAGGCGAAGGACGAGCGGGCGCGCCTGACCGCGACCCAGCTCTCGACGTACTTCCTCGGGTCTGTGGGCTGCTGGGACATCGAGGACGAGGCGCGTCGGCGGGCGGCCGAGGCCTCGGGGGCAGGACGTGATTCGGTGCCCGTGCCCGCGCTGGTCGGCGGCTACCCGCTCACTCCAGGATTCAACGAGCGGGCGCACCTCGAGGCCGTGATCTCGCACGGCGAGCCGCCCATCCCGCTGCTGCGGCGGATGCTCCTCGGCGAGGGCTGAGGCGACGCGAGCAGGGCCTCCGCAGGCGATGCGGTGGGCGAGGGCAAGCCTCGGCCTGCCGCCGGATGCGCTCCGGCTCGTCGTGCCAGTAGACTCCGCGCATGACGGAAGCGGCAGACCGGGCGGTCCCTCGCATCGCGCTCGCGCCGATGCCCCAGGCCATCTACGACGCCTGGCTCGATCGAGCGATCCGCGAGTACGCCCAAGAGCATGTCGCAGCCGGCAACTGGCCGGCCGAGGGCTCCGTCGAGCGAGGGCGGGCCGAGTTTGACGAGCTCCTCCCCAACGGCCTCGAAACCCCCGGCCAGACGCTCTGGTCGATCCAGGACGAGGACGGGCGCCACGTTGGGATCCTGTGGGTTGGCCCGCGGCCGCGTGTTCCCGAGGTCCTGTGGATCTGGGACATCGAGATGGTGGCCGAGGCGCGCGGACGGGGGTACGGGCAAGCTGCCCTCGAAGCGCTCCACGTCTGGGCGCGGGAGCAGGGCTACGACCGGGTTGGCCTCCACGTCTTCGGCTCGAACCGGGTCGCGCGACGGCTGTACGAGCGGACGGGCTACGTCGAGACCGACGTGTCGATGGAGAAGAAGCTCTAGTCCAGCCGACCGGGCGTCTGCCGCTCGCTCACCGGCTTGCGACGTGGGCTCATGCGCCCGGCTTGCCCTTGCGCTTCTTCGCGCCCTTGTCCTTCTTGCCCGCCTTGCCGCGCTTCATCGACTTGTCGGCGCCGCTCAGCGGAGCCGAAGCCATGGCGGAGTGCGGCTCGGGCTCCGCCGCGCCACCCGTCGGCGTGTCCTCGGCCACGGTCCCGTCGATCGGCTCCAACCCCGCGTCGCGCTCCGGATCGGGCTGCTCCGCCTCGGCCGCCAGCTTCGCCGCGGGCTCGCGGCTCCCGCTTCGCCGCGGGCACGCGCTCCGGCTCGGCCGCCGGCCCAGGGAGCGGCTCGGGCTGCTCCGCGCCCGGGACGAACAGCTGATCGCGGAGCCGGTCGACACGGAAATCGGAGAGCATCGACGCGCCGGCGATCTTGGCGAGGTCGGCCTCGGGATCGGCTGACCCCTCGCCCGGCCGGCCGCCTTTCGGCACCCCCGCCAGGGCCTCCAGCCGTGAGGCCCAGGCCAGCAGCTCCTCGAGCGACTCGCCGTGGAACCAGGCCACGCCCTCCCAGTCGTTGACACGGAGGAACGGCCGCGCCACCGGGTGCGACAGCCAGCGGTCCACCAGTCGAAGCGGCACAGCGTCAGCCGCGCCGCGCACCATCGACGGCACGGGCAGGTCCACGAGCAGCCGGACTCGCTCGGCGGCCCACCACGCGGCGCCCTCGTCCAGCCCGCGGCGGCGCAGCCCCTCGGCGACCACGGGCGCCAGGCGCAGCTCCTCGAACCACGCGCGCGACGTCGGCCCGACCATCGCACCCGGCGGCAGCGACCCGAGGGGCGCCAGCAGCGTCCAGACGCGCAGCGCCGCGGCCTGCGACGCGTCCGCGATCCCCGCCGCCACCGTGTCGGCGGCGGGCCACAGGCTGACGATCCGCTCGACCACGGCCTCGCGGTCGCCTTTGGTCCCTGTGGCATCGGCCACGGCGTCCACGACGCGCGCCACGGTCTCGCGCGACGGCGACTCGATCGCCAGGCGAACCGCGTCGTGCACCGGCGCCAACTGCACCTCGCGCAGCGCGGCCTCGAGCGACGGCACGCCCCGACCCTCGAGTCGCTCGGCAAGCCGGCGCCACACGCCCGACGTGTCCTCGAGCTCCCGCAGCTGCCAGAACACGCGCGTCTCGTAGGCGTGCAGTTCCACGTGGAGCCCGTGCTCGCGGATCTCGCCCACGGAGCGCAGGTACTCGAGCCCGGAGCGCTGCTCGCGATAGGCCAGCCAGCGGCTGTCGGCGCCAGCGCCCGCGAGACCCAGCCCCTCGGCGAGGGTCCGCTGCACCAGCCGCTTCGTCCCGTCGGGGTCCTTGACCGCGTAGGCGGTGGAGCCTCGGATCCAGCCGGAGGTGTCGCCGAAGCGGTTGTGGTAGACGACCAGCGACCGCGTCGCACCCGCACCGTTCGAGAACGCGAAAACGTTCTCGTCGACTCCGCCGAAGTCGTGCTCGACGTCGTACAGCAGGAAGTCCTGCGCCTCGGCGAAGTCGCCTCGCCGGTGGAGCAGCGGCACGATCTCGCGCTCGTGGCGCGCCACCAGGCCCTCGTCGACGGGCTCGTTCCAGCTGGCCCGCCGGAACTCCATCCCGTACTTCTCGGCGAAGCCCTCGAACTGGCCGTGGCCCAGCATCGGGAGGCCGGGCAGCGTGGCGAGCAGCGTGGCGATCCCGAAGTATTTGTCGCCCTTGCCGAACTGCTCGACCGCGGTCTTCTCGTCGGGGTTGTTCATGAAGTTGACGTAGCGCTTGAGGATCTCGGGGTCGAACTCGAGGGTCTCCTTGAGCACCCGCCGGTACCCTGCGTTGTCCTCGTCGCGGAGCATGTGCATGAACGCGCTGTTGTAGACGCGGTGCATGCCGAGCGTCCGGACGAAGTAGCCCTCGAGCAGCCAGAAGGCCTCGGCGAGGAGCAGCGTGTCGGGGACCTCGGCGGCAACGCGGTCCACGACCTCGCGCCAGAACTCGCCCGGCATTGCCGCGTCGAACTCCTCGGGCGTCATCGTCCCGAACTCGGCCCGCGACGGGATGGCGCCGCCGCCCTCCCCGGGTGCGGGGAACCACAGCCGTCGGACGTGCTTGCGGGCGAGGACCATCGCGGCGTCGAACCGGATCACGGGGAACCGGCGCGCGACCGCCAGGATCGCCTGGACCACCTGCTCGCGCACGACGGCCTGGCTGAAGTCCAGCTGCGCCGTGTCGTTCCACGGGAAGCTCGTGCCGTCGTTGCCGTGATAGATGTAGCGGCGCTCACCCGTCCAGCGGTTGCGCCACTCGAAGGTGACCGCGGCGTCCGAGTTGTCCCAGTAGTGGTCCTCGAGGCGGACTTCGACGTTGCCGTAGTCGGCGAGGTTCTCGCCCTTGTAGGTGTAGGCGGGGTAGGGCGGCTCGGGGATCGAGAGGAACCACTCCGGGTGCTCGATCACCCAGTGCGAGTCGATGCCCATGTGGTTGGGCACCATGTCGGACGCGAGGCGGATCCCGCGCTGCCAGGCCCGGTGGCGGAGCAGCTCCCATGCCGGCTCGCCGCCGAGGTCGTCGGCGATGCGGTAGTCGTCGAGCGAGTAGGCGGAGGCGGCCGCGTCGGGGTTGCCGCGCCACGCCTTGATGCGCTGGCTGGCCCGGCTGCGCTGCCACAGGCCGATGAGCCACAGCCCGGTGATGCCCCACCGGGCGAGCCGGTCGAGCTCCTCGTCGGGGATGCCGTCGAGCGTGTGGATCTCCCGCTGGTAGGTCCGTGAGAGCTGGTCGAGCCAGACGTGGGTGCTCTTCGCGACGAGCACGAGGCGCGGCATCCAGGCGGAATCGCTCGAGAATCGCTCGGGCTCCGCGTCGAGGGTGGAGAGGTCCGCGACATCGGCCCGACCCCCGGCATCGCCGGCCCCGCCCCCGCCGAAGCGCAGGTGGAGGCCGTGCTCCTCCGCGGCGATCACGTCGAGCGTGAGCAGCATCCGGTCGAGCAGGCCGATCAGTTTGTCGCCGAGCAGCGCGCTCCAGGTGTCCCGCACGTAGCGCAACTGGCCGGCCAGCGATGTCGGGTGCGCCCGTGCGGGCGCCCGCAGGAGCTCGACGAGGGTCTCGCCGTTGGGGCCGATGGGGCGGCGGGCGGCGTGATAGAGCTCCAGGGCGCGCATCGAGGCGTCGCGCTCCTCGCGGGGCAGCGGCGCGTCATCGACCAGCGGCCAGAGCGGACGCGCCGCGGGGTTCTCGTTGGCGATCCGGACGAGCAGCAGCTCCTCGAGGCGGACCGATTCGGCCGCGTCCTCCACGTCGGGGAACTCGCCGCCGACAGCGTCGAGCAGCTCCGCGAAGTCCTCGTCGCCCAGTGCGTCGCCCACGGCTGAGGTCGATGCCGGCATGCCGGCCGCCGGATCGAGCTCGCCCGCGCGCTCGACGAGGAGGTGGAAGATCTCGTGGAGGAGCTCAAGTGCGGCCAGCTCGCCCGCCTGCGCCGAGGGGGCGCCGGGTGGGAGCGTCGCGTTGAGGGCCGCCACGACGCGGCGCGCGGCTGGGAGGTTCGCGGCGAGTCGACGGCGCGCGGGTCCCGCGGCGACCTCCGGGCTGGCGGTCCCGGTCCCGTTCACAGGGGCGTCGAGGCGGAACCGGCGCCGGGCGGTCCGCGAGAGGGGCAGCGCACGCATTGCCGAAGTGTCGCACCTCGGGACCCGCGGCGGCAGGGTGCGGTGCGACGCGGCCCGTCGTCAGGCCTCGGCGTGCTTCGGCCCCTCGTCGGCGACACGCTCGATCGCTCGGCGCAGCAGCTCGAACGCCGCAGGGTCGAACTCGTAGGTCCACTCCCGCAGGCGCTCCGGCCGCTGGAAGCGGGCCTCGAGGCCCAGTGCCATCGCCTCGCGCGACAGCAGGACCAGGTCCGCCTCGCGGTCCACGAGGTCAAGCTCGGCCTCGGTGTGGGCGACTGCGGACAGCACGCGCACGTCGCTGGACCCCGAGAGCTGGAGCACCTCCGCGATGTTCTCAACCCCGCGCTGCGACCCGCACACGACGCCCACCTTGGAGCCCGGGCGCAGCTGGCTGATCTCGTGCACCAGGGACATGTACCCGGGCCCCACGAGCATCGCGACCACCGGCACGCGGCCGGCGACGTACGCCTGCGCCTCGTCGGCGTGGAACGTGGTGGTGGCAACGAGGTCGTAGTGGTAGCGCTCGAGGCGGTCGGGGAGGTCGTCGAGGAGGACCGGGATGACCTCGATGCGGTCCGGGAATGCCTCGGTGATCCGCTCCACGTCGACGGCGGCGTCAGCACTCGTGCACTCCGCGAACAGGATCCGCAGGTGCGGGCCGGGTCGCTTGCGCTCGGTGGCGGCGGTGAACGTGGCCTGGGCGACCTCGTCGGGAGCGAAGCCCAGCTGGGCGGCGCGGCGGAGCGTCTCGGCCACGATGCCCGCGAGCGCGTCGGACCCGCGTCGGACCGGCGGCCGGTCCACGACCCGGGTGCCAGCCCCATGCCGCCCCTCGACGTACCCGCCGTCGGCGAGCCGGCGATACACGGCCCGGATGGTGTTGGGGTTGACCCGCAGCGCGGCCCCGAGCTCGCGCACCGGTGGCAGGCGCGTGCCGGGCTGGAGGCGCCCCGACTCGATCTGGTAGGCGAGCTGCCAGAAGATCTGGGTGGAGATCGGGACATCCGAGTTGCGCTCGATGTCGAGCGCGTGGCGCGAGGCCGCCATCGGTCCTGCGAGGGTTGCGGCGGAGGGTCCAGATGGGGCCGAACCGGCGACGGAGGGGCCTGCGCTCGCGTGACCTTCGGTCGTCTGGGAGGGGCCGTTTCGGCTCGTTGACATAGTGGACTAGTCCAACTACTCTTTTGCTTGGCCTAGTTGACTATACCAACGCCCCCCGGCTAGGCGAGAAGCGAGCGCACACATGGAACTCCTCATCTTCGCAATCGTCACGATCTTCCTCCTCGGCGCCTTCAGCGCCCTGGCCTCCGAAGTCGGTGTGGACTCCCGAGACATCTCGGACGATCCCCACCGGTCGACGTATCCGGTGTCCATGTCCTAGCGCCTCCGCACCAACCGCGACTGTCCCGGGCGTCGACCCTCCCCCTCCTTCCGACGCTCGTGACTCTGGCCCCCGGCCCGTCCGGGGGCCAGGCGCGTTAACGGCCGAACGCGCACGGCGGCCCGCGCCAGCTCCTCGCCTCAGGACCTGGGCGGCGGCTGGCCGATCTCCGCCAGCGCGTGCCGGTAGATCGTCGCCCCGTCGATCCCGATGGCGGGGGAGCGCATGATCGAGAGGTCCGCCACGAGCCGGGCCTCGAGCCGCGTGCCGGCCAACCCGTCCACGATCCGCACCGCGCGCGCCGCCGCCAGCAGGTTCTGCGCGGTCTCGGGCCGGGTGGGGTCGTCCCAGTACCACCCGTCCGAGGCGAACATCGCGAGCCGCCAGCGCTGTGCCTCGAGGATCGCCGCCAGCCGCCGCCGGTCGTCGACCGGGCTGTGCGGGCCGAGGCAGGCCGCCGCGTAGTCCTCGGCGCTGACGAGCCCGAGCACCACGTCCACATAGCCGTTCCGCGTGTGCCACACGTCGTCGAGGCCGGGGAGCTCGGACGCGAAGGCCTCGGTGATGGTGTCGATGGCACCGGCGAGCCGGTCGAGCGCGCCGCGGAGGGGAGCCTTCCATCGTCCGTCGGGCACGTCGGGGCACTCGCCGCCCCAGCGCAGGACGCCGTGGTGGCAGCTCCACGAGGTGCGCTCGCGGATCCGGATCTCGGGGTGGTGGTGGTTCACGGGCTCCGCCAAGAGCGACGCGAGCGTGACCACGTCGAAGCCGCGGTCGGGCGTGCCTGGCGCCGGGTCCACCAGCGCGCGCAGGAACAGGTCGCGGAAGTGCTGGTGGTGACCGTAGAGCTCGCCGTCGGACGCGATGACGATGGTCGGCGCGGTGCCGTCGGCCAGGGGCGTGTCGAGACGCGGCGCGATGCGCTGCCGCGCGAAGGCATCGGCGTCGGAGGTGAGCGAGGCGTCGAAGGACACCGAGCTCGAGAGGTCGCCGTCGTAGAACGCCACCGCCATGTGGCGCCCGTCGCCCAGGTCCACCCGATACGCCCGCCGGTCAAGATGGGCGGCGTCCGCCTGCCAGGGCGCGAGCACGGTGCCCCCGATGCCCGCCGCGGCGGCCACCCGCAGGGTCGCGAGGTCGATCGCCGTCTCCGGGAACCAGATCGCCGTCGCGGGACGGCCGAAGCGGACCTCGAAGTCGCGGAGGCCCCAGTGGATCTCGGTCGTGCGGTCATGCAGTGGAGCGAACGGCAGGATCGCGTGGTGGAACGCCTGGGCGATCCCGGGACCCGCGTTGCGGCCACCACCCCTGCGGTCCGCCTCCACGAAGCCGGCCAGCACGTCGGGCGCCGCGTCCGCGAGGTAGTGCGAGAGGGTGGGGCCCAGGTCCCAGGACGCGGAGGCGAGCGAGCCCTGCTGCGCGTTGGGCCGGTAGCACTCGGCGGTGATCCGCTCGTTCCAGTCCCGGTACGGTGCGGCGTCCGGATCGGGCGGCAGCTCGCCCGTGAACGGGTCGAGGCGCATGGGCTGGTAGAAGTGCGCGTGGACGACGAGACGGCCTCGGATCATGACGCCACACGGTACCGTGCCAGAGCGCCGCGCCGCGCCCCTCCCCGCACGCGTTCGCCCGGCCGTGGCGTGCCGTTCGCCCGGGGGCGAGCAGCCAGATCCCGGGATGGGCACCGGGCCGCGGGCCTCGGGCGGGGAGCTCAGCTCCGGGCGGCGCGCTCCTCGGCGTCCCGGTCGCGCGCAACCGTCACGGACTGCCGGACCGCGAACCGCCGCACGGCCCCGGGCTCGAGGCGGACCAGCCACGAGAGCAGCAGGGCCGAGCCCTGGTAGACGCGCTCGAAGCCGGACTCGGAGTTGGACACGGTCTCGATGGGGCTCCACCAGGCGTCCGAGGCCGGCTCTGGCTGTGCGGTGACGGCGATGCCCACCCAGTCGTTGCCGTAGCCGATCGCGTCGACGCCCTTCGCGACGCCGGCCGAGTCGTGGGCCGTGCGCTCGCCGCGGACGTCGTACCACGCCGACGGGTTGCCGCCGCCGCCCAGCAGGTGCACGCCGAACTCGAGTCCCAGGCGCGCCTCGAGCGGCTCGCTCCCGCGGTGGTGGATCTCCAGCTCCACGAGGAGCTCGGGGTTGAGCCGCCCACCGAGGAGCCGGATCGTCTTCGACAGCGTCACCGGCTGGCCGAGCACGTTGCCCTCGCGGGACATCGACACCTGCCCCGGGGCGAGGTGGTCGACCTTGAACTCGCCGTCGCGGAAGTCCGCGATCTCGCGCTCACGCGCCGTGGCGTACTGCTGGGGTGTGGCCGCCGGGTCGAGGAACCGGACAAGTGCGGATCGCCGCTCGTGGTCGTCGTAGTGGAGCAGGGCGGAGAGGCCAGCCTCTTTGGTCAGGACGATGTCGTGGATCGAGGTCGGGGCGCTGTCCGCCGTGCCTTCGGTGTCGAGAGCATCGTCGCCTGCCGCCCGCGCGCTCTCCGCGTCGGCCACGGCAGCCTCTGCGGCCGCCTTGGCGTCGTGCGCGCGGAGGGTCTCGTGGTAGGCCTCGGGCCGGCGGCGCAGGACGGCGGCCAGCGCGTGGCGCGCGGCCCGTACATCCCAGGCACTGATGCCGGCACCCTCGGTGGGCTTGACTGTCACCACCTGGCCCGGCTCGGCGAGGAGGACCTCGGCCCGCCCGTCCATGTCGAGGTCGGCGAACTGCGCCTCGGTCATCGACCCAAGCGCGGCGTCAGCGGCATCCTCGGCCCCGATCAGGTGCTCCAGCGTGGCGAGCCGCATGTGCGAGATGTAGATCCCGCCGAACAGCCCGTGCCAGTAGCAGTCGTTCGACTGGCCTCGGTGGAGGTGGTCCTGCGCCGCCAGTTTGTCCGGCCCGGCCGGCATCGCGCCCACCTTGGCGGACGCGCGGAGCATCTGTTTGTGGAGGTCGTTGATCTCGCGGTACTTCACCTGGAAGTTCCGCCAGAACCCGCCCCGCAGCCAGCGGGCGTCGGGCTTGTGCTGCTCGATCGCGTCGTGGAGCAGCTTGTGGAAGACCACCGTCTCGTCGGCCGGCAGCGCCCACTCGCCCATCTCCATGTAGGACGAGGTGGGGACGTAGACGCGCCCGATCGGCGGCTCGCGCTCGAGCCACTGCGAGGGCGTGACCGTCGTCAACCACGACAGATTCGCCTCGAGCGCCTCGAAGAAGCGGTCCACCCAGCGGCTCTCGCCCCAGCAGTGGGCGTACGTCGTGGGCCACGCCCCGAACTTCTCGCCGTCGTCGCCCATCATGCCCACGCGATCGCCCGCCTCGGTGGCGTGGTCGCGCAGGTAGTCGATGACCGACTCGACCGTGCCGAACGGGATCCGATAGCGCAGGCCCTGCTCGGTCCCGAACACCGTCAGCAGCTGGCCCTGGTCCTCGGTGGTGTACGCGCCCCAGAGGTTCTCCTCCGGGATGGCCGCGGCGCGGAAGTGCTGGTCGTCGAGGATGGTCCAGCGGTAGCCGGCGGCCACCAGGGAGGTGGGCAGGTCGGGCTCCCAGACCCGCTCCGCGAGCCACGCGCCTCTCGGGCGGTGCCCCGTGATCTGCTCGATCGTCGCCGCCATGCGTGTGAGCTGGTCGATCCGGTCGTGCTCGGGCAGCGTGGCGAGGATCGGCTCGTACAGGCCGCCGCCCAGCAGCTCCACCTGGTCGCGGGCGACCAGCGCGCCCAGTCGCGCGAGGAACTCGGGCCGCTCGGCGGCGAGCCACTCGAGCAGCGGGCCGGTGTAGTGGAGCGAGAGGCGCACACCCGGGTGGCGCTCCAGCGCCTCGAGCATGGGCAGGTAGGCCTGGTCGTAGACCTCGGCGAACACCCAGCCGAAGTTGCCCACCGGCTGGTGATTGTGGATCGCCAGCGCGAGCGAGATCCGCGGGGCCAACTTCTTCCTCCGTTGTGGCCGGGGCTGCCGGCGGTGGGTCAGCCCCGACGCCCCGTGGCCCCGACCACATCGGCGCCGGCCGCCGGGAGGTACAGGCGCTCCACGTACTCGTGGAGCATGCGGGTCGTCGAGAAGCGCCAGATGGTGCTGGCGATGGAGTTGCGCATGAGCTGGACGAACCGCTCGGGGACGCTGTCCTCGTTGCGATCGTAGTAGGCGGGGATCAGCTCCTGCTCCAGGATCCGGTAGAGGTCCTGCGCGTCCGCCCAGTCCTGGGCGCCGTCGTCGGGGTTGGTCTCGCGCCCGCCGATCGCCCAGCCGTTGTCGCCGGTCCAGCCCTCGTCCCACCAGCCGTCGAGCACGGAGAGGTTGAGCACGCCGTTGGCAGCCGCCTTCATGCCCGAGGTGCCCGACGCCTCCAGCGGGCGGCGCGGGTTGTTGAGCCACACGTCCACGCCCTGCACCAGGAACCGGGCGATCCGGATGTCGTAGTCCTCCATGATGAACACGCGGCCGCGGAGCTTGGGGCTCCGGGATCGGCCGAAGATGTCCTGGATGACGCCCTGGCCGGGCCGGTCGGCGGGATGCGCCTTGCCGGCGAAGATGATCTGGACGGGCCGGTCCGCATCCCACAGGATGCGGGCCATGCGGTCGAGGTCCGAGAACAGCAGCGACGCGCGCTTGTAGGTGGCGAACCGCCGGGCGAAGCCAATCGTCAGCGCGCCGGGGTCGAGGACCTCCTCGAGCTCCTCGAGGGTCGCCGGCGCCTCGCCGTGGCGGGCGAACTGGCTGCGCAGCCGGCCCCGGGCGAAGATCGAGAGCTCCAGCTTCTGGCGCTGGTGCGCCTCCCACAGCTCCTCGTCGGGGATCTGCGAGACGTGCTCCCAGAAGCGGTCGGCGGGGCGGGCGTCGTCCATCGCGTCGAGATCGGCGTGGGTGTAGCGCTCGAGGGCGTCCCGGATGGGCTGGCCGAGCCAGGTGGGCGTGTGGACGCCGTTGGTCAGGCCCAGGATCTCGTGCGGAGCGACGCCCTGCCAGGTGGCGTTGGCGGTGTGGCCGTGGAGCTGGGAGACGGCGTTGGCGCCGTTGGTCAGCCGCAGCGAGAAGGCCGTCATGTCGAACTGCGAGCCGTCGCGCTCCGTGCCCAGGCCAAGCTCGAGGACCGAGGCCAGCGGGATGCCGCCCGTCTCGGGGCGGCCATCGCCCTCGAGCATCGGGCCTGCAACGCGGCGCACGAGGTCGGCGTCGAACCGCTCGTTGCCGGCCGAGACCGGCGTGTGGATGGTGAACACACTGTTGCCGCTGACCTGGCGCCAGGCATCCTCGAGCGACACGCCCCCGGCGACGAGCTCGCGCGCCCGCTCCGCGAGGAGGAACGCGGAGTGGCCCTCGTTGAGGTGCCAGACCGCCGGGTCGAGGCCGAGGGCCCGCAGGGCGCGCACGCCGCCGACGCCCAGGACGAGCTCCTGGTGGAGGCGCATCTCGCGTCCCCGGACGTAGAGGATGTGCGTGATGGGCCGGTCGGAGTCGTCGTTGTCGGGCGTGTCGGTGTCGAGCAGGAGCACCGGCACACGGCCCACCTGGACCACCCAGACGCCGACGTGCAGGTCGCGGCCGGGAAGCTGGATCGCGACGGTCATCGGCTCGCCGAGGTGGTCGAGCACCCGCAGGATCGGCAGCTGCGCGGGGTCGTAGTCCGGGTAGGCGTGCTCCTGGTGGCCGTCCGCGTCGATCGTCTGGCGGAAGTAGCCCTTGCGGTAGAGCAGGCCGACGCCGACGAGCGGCAGCGCCATGTCCGACGCCGCCTTCATGTGGTCCCCGGCCAGCACGCCCAGGCCGCCGGAGTAGATGCCCAGCGACTCGTGGAACCCGTACTCGGCGCAGAAGTAGGCGATGGGGCCCGTGAGCTCCTTGCTGTGCTCGCGGGCGAACCAGTGGTCCGCGCCGTTGGCCATGTACCGGTCGAACTCGCGCAGGATGGACTCGTACTCGGCCATGAACGCCGGGTTCTCGAGCAGCTGCGCCCACGCCACTGGGCCCGAGAGCACGGGGATCGGGTTGCGGTAGCGCGCCCACGCTCCGGCGTCGATCCGCGAGAACAGGATCCTCGCCCGCGGGTGCCAGCTCCACCACAGGTTGTAGGCGATGCGCCGCAGGCCCTCGAGCTTCGGGGGCAGGTGGAAGGAAGCGCCGGGCGCCGTCGGGACGTGGACGTTAGGTTCCATGGGCGCCCAATCATAGTGGGCCCGCGTCGATCTCGTGAACCGGTTTACGTCCCGTGAACCTCGACGACCTCGATACCATCCACGGCATGACCCTCCGCGTCGCGCTGCTCGCCGCCGAATGCGAGCCCTGGGCAAAGACTGGCGGCCTCGCAGACGTCGTGGACGCGCTCGCCCGATCGCTCGGGCGGCTGCCCGATGCGGGACGCGCGCTGGGCGCGCCCGTGGACGTGCTGCTGCCCCGCTACCGCTCGGTGCCCGTGCCGGAGGACGCCGAGGTGGAGCCGCCGCTGTCGGTTGCCGATCCGGCTGGCCCCGGCACCATCACCGCGCACATCGTCAACGTCGCCGCGGCCGGGTACCGCCTGCGCCTCGTGGACGTGCCGGAGGCCTTCGACCGCGACGCCTTCTACGACCACCCCGACGACCCGTGGCGGTTCGCCCTGTTCTGCCGTGTGGCGCTGGCCGCCCTCAAGCGCGACGGCACGCCGCTCGACGTGCTCCACGTCCACGACTGGCACACCGGGCCTGCCCTGATCGAGCGCGCCCGCGGGGAGGCGGCCGGCGATCCGTTCTTCACCGGCATGGCGGTCCTGCTCACGGTCCACAACCTCGCCTACCACGGGTGGGTCCCGAACGACGCGCTCGGCGAGCTCGCGCTCCGCCGCGGGGAGCCGCTGGCCGGGGACAACCCCGCCGGCATCGACCTCCTGCTCACGGCCATCGAGCGGAGCGATCTCGTCAACACGGTGTCGCCGGGGTTCGCCGCCGAGGCGCTCACGCCCGCGTTCGGCATGGGGCTCGACGGGGCGCTGCGAGCGAAGGGCGACCGCTTCTTCGGGATCCTCAATGGGATGGACCCCGACGTCTGGGATCCCGCAACTGACCCGGTCCTCGCCGCCCGCTACTCGCGACGCGCGCCATCCGGGAAGGCCGACTGCCGTGCCGACCTGCTCAGGCGGGTGGGGTTCAACCCGGCTGACCCCCGGATCGTGCTCGGGATGATCGGCCGGATGGACCCCCAGAAGGGGTTCGACCTGCTGGCCGACGGCGCTGCCGACCTGCTTGCGGCGGGCGCCCGCATCGTGGTGCAGGGCAGCGGCCACGCCTCGCTGGCCGACCCGTTCCGGGCGATGGCCGCCGCCAACCCCGGCCGCGTTGCCCTCATCGAGCGCTTCGACCGCGACATGGCCCGTCGCATCTACGCAGGCGCCGACGTGTTCCTCATGCCGTCGCGGTTCGAGCCGTGCGGGCAGGGCCAGATGATCGCGATGCGGTTCGGGACACCGCCCGTGGTGCGGCGGACGGGCGGCCTGGCCGACTCGGTGCTCGACGCGGACGAGCATCCCGGAGCGGGGACCGGCTTCGTGTTCGACGAGGCGACGCCGGCCGCGCTGGTGGCGGCCGTGGCGCGGGCCGCGCGGCTCCGGGCGGACGAGGCCGAGTGGAAGGCCCTGCGCGACCGTGCCATGGCCACTGACTTCCGCTGGGACACGGGCTCGGCGCCGCGCTATCTCGAGGCATATCGACGGGCCGTGGGCCTTCGGCGCGGGCGGGCCGGCTAGGCTTCCCGAGCTGGGATCCGCCCCGCGACCACCCCCCATGCCGGCGCTTCGCCAACGCGCTGACCGCGTCGCGTGACCGGGGCGCCGCCACCCGCGCCTCGCCACCCGCGCCTCGCCACCCGGGGCCCGCCCATGCAACACTCCATCCCGTCCCACGCCACCGCGTCCGTGCCACTCGGAGGCCCTCATGCCGAAGCAGTTCGTGATCCAGGTTGCCAACAAGCCGGGCGAGATGGCGCGCCTGGCCGAGCAGCTCGCGGCCCGGGGCGTCGACCTGCGCGCGATCGGCGGGGGCGGTCTCGGCGAGACTGGCCACTTCATCATGACCACCGCTGACGACGACGGCGCGCGGCAGGTCCTCGAGGACGGCGGCTGGACCTTCCTCGAAGGCGAGTCGCTGCTGGCCGAGGTGGACGACCGGCCGGGCGGCATGGCGCGGCTCGCCCGCGAGCTCTCCGACGCCGGGGTGAACGTGCTCGGCCACCTGTTCATCGGCCGCTGGAGCGATCGCGCCACCTTCGCGTTCGTCGTGGACGACCCGGACAAGGCACGCCCGATCCTCGAACGCCGCTGACAGGCGCCCGGCGCCTCGACGCCCTTCTCGCCAGCCAGTCAGAGCACGGATCCTCGACAGGGCAGCCGCTGACAGCGCCCGCTGTGGCACCTCGCTGTCAGAGACTGTCGTCGGGAGGGACTGGCCCACGCACCACGGCGGTCGTGCGTGGCGACCCGTCGGGCCCGCCGGCGCGACGAGCAACCGTCCTTTGACTGGATGTCAAGAACGCGTTCTCCATCGACCGGGCCGCCGGCTGTCGCCGACGACGGAGCGACCCTCAGGCCGCCAGGGCAAGCGCCTCGGCGTCGGGCAGGTCGATCACGTGTTCGCGATCGTGGCCAAGTTCGCGGACGAACAGGGCCAGGCCGCTGGGCAGCCGAGAGGGCCGCTCGAACGCCTCGCACTCGAGCCAGGCAGCGTCATCATGGGTGACGAGCTGCATCTGGGTCCCGCAACTGCAGAAGGCAGGGCGGCTGAGCGCCGCCTCAATGGCAACAAGAACGGAGTCGTCGTGCATGGCACGCACCTCCAGCTCCGGGGTCTGGTGCGCCAATGCCCTGGCCTCTAGCCGGGCGAGGTCGCTCCCCGAGAGCAATCCGCCGTGGCCCAACCTGTTCGCGCCGGAGCGCAGGATCCACGGCCCGGTCAACGCATCACCGGTTGGCGATTTCGCTGTTGACCGTGGCTAAATTGTGCCCGACAAGCGTCAGACCCACAAGTCCGACCGGGGCGCCCTGATGGTTGCGGTTCGGAACGGGGCCCGGTCCGCAGGGCCTGGAGGATCGGGCCCTTCGTCAGCCGGTGCCCTCGCGAGCCGAGGGCGGGCGTCCCTGTCGCTCCGCCCGGGCAGCACCTGACCCCGACGACGGCAACCGGCACGAACTAGAGCCGGGCTGTTCCGATCCACCGCTTGACTCAGCGCTTTGAGGATCGCGTTGCCGCGATGTCACGGTCAGCGGACGTCGCGTCGTGCGATGGCGGTGCACGTGACGGTACCGGCGGCCACCACGTACACGACGAGGACGGCCGCCGCGACGGGACCGGCCACGAGACTGTTCATGCCCGGGGCGCTGACCGCGAACCCGGCAGGCAAGACGCTCGTGGCGAGCGAGCCGGCGTTGGTCCCGGGCAGCAGACGCGCGATCGTCGCGATCACGTCGGAGCGGTCGGCGAGCGAGGCGACCAGGCGCTCGATGAGCAGATAGGCAAATCCGATGCCGAGCGGCAATGCCGCGCTGCGGAGGATCGTCGCCAGCGCCGCTCCGAGTGCGGCCCAGGCCATCAGGATCAGCCAGGCGACCCCGAGTCCCACAAGGAGATCACCTGCGGCCGGTGCCGTCATCGGCTGCTTCTGGATGATCGCGATGGCGAGGCTGGCGATGCCGGCCACGCCGAACCCAACGAACACCTGGCAGGCGACCGCGACGGCGAGGGCGCCGAGCTTGCCGACGGCGACGCGGACTCGGTCCGGGTTCTGGACCAGAATCGTGGTCCACGTGCCCCAGCCGAATTCGCTTCCCGCCGTGAGGGCGCCCAGGGCCAGGGCGATGACCCCGCCGAAGAGCGGGTAGCCGGGGATCTCCTTGCCGACGACGCCCGACGGCAGCATGGCCGCGAGCGTCACCTGCTGCTGGGCCGCGGAAACCCCGGCCGCCGGCGTCAGGTAGGCGAGGTATGGGCTGACATAGCCGAAGATCGCGGCGAGGACTGCCCAGAGGGCGAGCAGGGCCCAGAAGGCCGGCCAGCGGCGGAGCTTGGACAGCTCGACCCGGAAACTGCGATCCATCACGACTCCTCTGAATGGGCAGTGCCGACGCCCGTCAACGCAAGGAATGCCTGTTCGAGGGACTTCTGCACCGGCCGAAGCTCGGTGAGCTCCACGTCGCCCCGGACGAGACGACTCGCGACTTCGCCCGCCGACCGGGGATCGGCCGCGATCAGGAAGGTCCCATCCTCGCGAGCGATGCTCTCCGGGCTGAAGATCTGCCCCAGCAACGCGGCGGCCCTGTCCACCGGCGTGGCCCGGACCAGGAGCGACGTCGGGCCGCGCAGCTCGGCCACCGTCTTCTCCACGATCAGACGACCGTGCTGAAGCACGCCAACCCGGTCGCACACCTGTTCGACGTCCTCGAGCAGGTGGCTCGAAACGACGACAGTCCTGTTTCCGTGGCCCAGACTCCGCACCAGGACGCGCATGTCGACCCTTCCTTGCGGGTCCAGGCCATTGGTCGGCTCGTCGAGGATGAGGATCTGCGGGTCCTTCAGGAGGGCGGCTGCCACGCCGAGGCGCTGCTTCATGCCCAGCGAGTAGGTGGCGAAGCGATCATCGGCTCGGTCCAGCAGGTCAACCTGGCGAAGCACCGCATCGATCCGCGCGGTCTCGACGCGGGCGAGCATGGCGAGCATCCGCAGGTTGGTTCGACCCGAGAGGTGTGGGTAGAAGGCGGGACTTTCGACGAGCGCGCCGACCCGCTCCAGCCCTGCCGACGCCCCGAGGCCAAGCCCCAGGAGCGTGCCGCCGCCGGATGTCGGCTGCACCAGACCCAGCAGCATCCGCAGCGTCGTCGTCTTGCCGGCTCCGTTCGGGCCGAGGAGGCCGTAGACCTCCCCGACCCGGACCGCCAAGTCGAGATGGTCGACAGCCACGAGGCCGTCCCCATAGACCTTGGTGAGGTTCGAGGTCTGGATGGCGAGTGGTGTCGGGAGTGCGGTCGTCACCGCCCGCGGCGTTGTGTCCATGGATCGATCGTGGGCGAGATCGGCATCGCCGTCGTCCCGCTGCGGGTGTCTTCGCGGCTACTCCAAGTGGGGTACCACGGGCCACCGAGAGGCTCGGCTACATCGCAGGCGGTACGTGCCGCTCCATCCCCGGGTGAATGACAGCCCAGTTGGATCGGCCTATGGTGGCGGCCATGATGGTTGCGTCGCACCGCCGTCTCGCCATCGCCACCGCGTTCGATGTCGGCCTGGTCGTGCTCGTTGCGGCGGTCAGCATCATCGGAACGGCCGCGCTCACAGCCGGGCGGGGCGTTGACGCCCTCGGAGACCTCCTCCTGGCCGGCGGCGCCGTGCCGCTTCTCGCGCGCCGCAGGCACTCGCGTGCGGCGCTGGCCGCAACGGTCATCGTGGCCTTCGCGTACGACGCCGCCGGCTATCCGGGCGGCTTCTACACGCTGCCGATCGGCATCGCCCTGTACACGGCCGTGGACGCCGGCCATCGGTGGACGGCGGTCGGGCTCGCCGGAGGCGTCGTCGCCGTGTTCCTGCTCGTGGGCGTTGTCCTCGGCCGTGGTCACATCAGCGATGCAGCCAATGCCCTCTGGTTCGGGGGCTGGCTCGTCGCCAGCCTGGTTCTGGGCGAGGTCACACGCTCCCGACGGGCGTATGTCGAACAGGTCGAGCAGCGCGCGATCGAGGCGGAGCGCGGCCGAGAGGAGGAGGCCCGCCGGCGGACGAGCGAGGAGCGCGTCCGCATCGCCCGCGAGCTGCACGACATCCTTGCCCACCGAATTTCGTCGATCAACGTCCAGGCGGGCATGGGAGGCCGACTCCTCGACCGAGATCCCGAGCAGGCGCGCCGCGCGTTCGCTGCGATCAACGAGGCCAGCCGGGAGGCGCTCCAGGAGCTGCGAGCAACGCTCGGCGTGCTGCGGCAGGTCGATGAACCCGAACCGCGCGCGCCGGCGCCCGGCCTGGCGCAGCTCGACGGCGTCATCGCGGACGCCGCCGCTGCGGGGATCGAGGTGAGCCTCGTCGTGGAGGGAGTGCCGCGTGAGCTGCCGAGCGGCGTCGACCTCGCGGCGTATCGCATCATCGAGGAGGCACTCACCAACGTCGTGCGCCATGCCCGGGCGGCCAAGGCGAGCGTGGCAATCAGCTATCGGCCGGCGGAGATCGATGTGGAGATCGAGGACGACGGTGTCGGCGGCGACTCGGACGGATCTGCTCTGGGCGGCAATGGCCTGCTCGGCATGCGCGAGCGCGCGGTGACCCTCGGAGGCGAACTCGAGGCCCGCCATCGTCCGGCCGGCGGCTTCCGGGTCCGGGCTCGACTGCCACTTCCCGACGCACCGTGATCCGGGTCCTCATCGCCGACGACCAGAAGCTCATCCGAGCCGGCTTCGGCGCCCTCCTCGCGGCCGAGGATGACTTGACCGTGGTCGGCGAGGCGGCCGACGGTGGAGCTGCGGTGGAGATGGCGATCCGCGAACTGCCCGATGTCGTGCTGATGGACATCCGCATGCCCGGCCTCGACGGCATCGAGGCCACGCGCCGAATCGCGGCGGATCCACGCCTCGAGAACGTCCGCGTGGTCATCCTCACCACGTTCGAGACGGACGACTACGTGTTCGACGCGCTTCGGGCCGGAGCGAGCGGGTTCCTCGTGAAGGACACCGATCCAGAGGAGCTCCTGCGGGCGGTTCGGGTCGTCGCTCAAGGTGATGCGCTGCTGGCCCCCAGCGTCACGCGCCGCTTGATCGCCGATGTGGTTGCGCGCGGCCCGGGTCACCGGCCCACGCCGCCCGGGCTGACGGAGTTGACGCCACGGGAGCGCGAGATCCTGGTCCTCGTCGGCAGCGGGCTGTCGAACGACGAGATCGCCAACCGGCTCGTGATCAGCCCGGCCACCGCCAAGACGCACGTGAGCCGGATCCTGGGCAAGCTCTCCGCGCGCGATCGAGCGCAGCTCGTGGTGGTTGCCTACGAATCCGGTCTCGTCACGCCGAGCCGCATCAGCAGCTGACGGCTGTGGCGCTCGTCGCCCGTGCCATCTGTCGGCCCAGAGCGGCTCGTCTGCCCATGGCGGGTGGGGCGTCGTGCTGGTGCATTCGGTCCCGTGGCCGAATCATCCGCAATACGTGCGGCGTTGCAACGTGGCTCGCGCCCGCGCAATCGCGCGCGGTTGGCCGGAGGGACGCTCGGGCAGAACGTCAGGGCAGACGCCAGACGCACACCTGCTCGCTGCCCCACGGCGAACACAGCACCATCTGCCGAGCACCCCAAGCCGCTTGATGCAGATCGGCCCAGGCTGGCGTCTCCCCGGCAGTGCCCACGAACCACCGGACACGACGGCTCGCATAGAGGTCTCCCGGGGACACGTCACTGCTGGGCCGGCTCACGATCGTCAAGGCACGAGCCCGCATGGCAAACGCCGGTGCGTAGTCGCCCTGCATGGCGCTTCCGGCGGGGATCTCGTCAGCAAGCTGCGCCTGGACCGCCGGCAGGCGGTACGTGGCATTCGTCATCCAGGATGCGCAGGACGTGGCGCCGGGCACGACCAGCACCAGTGCGAGGGCGATTCCGCCCGCCCACGCGCCGCCCGGCGCAGGCCGCCGGATCGCTTCCGACGCCATGTGCGCGCCGATCCCGACCATGATCGCCAACGCCGGCAGGAGAGGCACCTCGTAGCGGTTCGGCCGATAGGGCGCCACGGCGAGAAGCCCGATCCCGAAGACCAGCCAGCCCGTCGCGGCCGCGAGGAGCAGCCGCAGCTCCGGCGCCAACGTCCGCCAGCGGGCTGCCGCGATGCTCCACCCAGCGGCGCCGGCGGCCAAGAGGGGCAACGAGAGCGCCACGAACTGGTCCGCGACGGGGTACGTCTCGATCCGATGGAGCACCGTGCCAAGCGGGGCGAGGATCGGTTCGGAGGCCCAGATCCGGAGCACGTGACTGATGGCCGACTGATTCGGCAGCCAGATCAACACCGCCCACGCGACGCCGAGGCCCACGACCGCAAGTGTGGCCCCCCCAACCCAGCGGCGGACGGGCGCCTGCCGCCAGCCCGCGACCGCGACCGCGACCAGGAGGCCGGCCACGGCGGCGAGCGCCGACGGCTTCGTGCCGACACCCAGCGCGAGGAGCAGGCCTGCCAGCAGCCCCATCCGAAGCGAGGGAACCGACCGCGCGCGAAGAACAGTCAGCGCGCCGAGCGTCAGCCACATCGCGACCATCGGCTCAAGGAACGCCAGCCTGCCGTAGAACAGGACGAGCGTCGCTCCCCCGTACGCGATGGCGGCAAGCGCTGCAGGCCCCGTCCCGATCCAGCGCCTGAGCCCAAGGCCGAGTGCCGCGACGGTTATGCCAGTGGCCGCGATCGACACGAGCCTCGCCTGCTCGATGCCGACGCCGAGGACGCTGAACACGGCGGCAGTGCTGATGCTGAACGGCAGGTTGACCAGGTGGAGCGTCCAGTCATCGGTGGCCCATGTGCCAAAGAGCACCAGGTTCCGGGCGTTCATGACGTCCCAGGACTCGTCGGTGAAGGGCCCGTTGCTCGCGGTCACGCCGGACACGGGATCCGCGCCGACGAAAGCGAGCATGACGACGACGACCGCAAGGGCGATGCCAGCGAGTGCGATGGCCTCGCGGCCCGGCCGGTGGACCCTGCGCCCGCGCCGAGTCCAAACCGCCCGCTCGGGTGCGACCATTGAGATCGAGGATCCTCCTGAGCCCACGCGCGCGGACCCCACCGGCGCCTGTGGGACGCTATCGTCGGGTGGCGTCGCCATTCCGACCACGGCCATTGTGACGGGCCGTTGGCGCCTCGTGCACGGTCCCCAGCGATATCAGGGTTCTTCCCCGTTCGGGTTGCTGACGAGCGCGGCTGATCTGCGGCTGCCCGGCGCGTGACCAGTGTGGTCGGCCCGGTTGTGGAAGTCGAGGAACCCGCTCCAGTGCGTCCACCCCTGCCTCTTGCCGGGTGAGCGAGCTCGCGTGGTCCACGGCCCGCACCGCCGGGCCGTTTCGATTCCTGATCACGTTCTCCGCCCGAGCGCAACGCCGCCCGGCGTACGATTCTCGGACACCCGGATCCGTCACCGGCGTGGCAGAGGGGAACTCACACGTGGATGAGGACGCGTTGCCTGGTCCGAGCACGCCGGCGATCAGCCGGCGGCGACTCCTGCTGGCTGGGGCACTGGCAGGCACCGCCGCCGCGCTCGCCGCATGCGACGTCGGCATCCACGTCCAGACACCAACCCCGAATTCCACTGGGGTCGCGTCGGGTTCACCTAGCGCGGGGCCGAGCACCTCCGCGGCCCCAGGCGCGTCGTTGGTGCCCTCGCCCTCCAGCCCAACCCATTCCGCGCCGCCCCCACGCGACAGTTCGATGAGGGCCGAGAACGCGCTCCACGGCGACCAGCGGTGGGACCACAAGCGGCTCGTGATCGAGGGTCAGGCCTACCTCGGGGCAGCGTCGGTCGGGCCAGGCGAGCAGATCGCGCTCCGTGCCAGCGGGAACGGCAAGGTGTCCGTGGAGTGGTACCGACTGGGGTGGTACGGGGGCGCCGGTGCCCGCCTGCTGCGAACTGACCATGGCGTCACGTTGCGACGACAGCACCCGGCAACCGTGGACAAGACCACTGGACTGATCGAGGCGGGCTGGACGCCGGTCCTGGAGACGACCGCTCCGGCCGGTGTCAAGAGCGGCATGCTCCTGGCTGTCATCCGGGACGCGAGCGGGACGTCCGTGGCCAACGCCCCAGTGGTCCTGCGCCCCGATGCGACAGACCCGCGCCGTGCACCCGTGCTGTTCGTGAGCGCCGCCTCCACTTGGCAGGCGTACAACCAATGGGGCGGCGCCGACCTCTACGGCAACTACGGCCATCACATCATCCGCGCGACGCAGAACCACCGGGCCGCCCAAGTCTCGTTCGACCGGCCCTACTACCTCGACAGCGGTTCCGGGTACCTGCGTCGCTGGGAGCTCCAGTTCATCCGCTGGGTGGAGCGCAACGGCCGAGACATGGAGTACATCGCCGACGTCGACCTCGAGCGGAATCCGGACCTCGTCAACGGTCGGCGTCTCGTGGTGATGTGCGGGCACCCCGAGTATTGGTCGCGCCCGATGCGCACCCGCGTCGAGGCCGCCGTCGCACAGGGAATCCACGTCGCGTTCATCACGGGCAACGAGGTGTACTGGCAGACGCGTCTCGAGGACGGCCCGGCTGGCCCGGCCACACGGATCACTAGCTACAAGAGCCGCACCGCGGACCCGATGACTGCGACGCACCCGGAGCTCACGACCTGCCGTTGGCGCGAGGCCCCAGTCAGCGACCCTGAGGCGCCGCTGGTCGGCGAGATGTACGGCGCGATCGTCAACCGGGTCGCCGACTGGATCGTCAAGGGCTCGAAGCACTGGCTCTACGAGGGGACGAGGCTGCGCGATGGCGACGCGATCGCCAACCTCGTGGGACAGGAGTTCGACACGTTCTTCCCGGACCTCGCGCAACCGGGGACGGTCCTCCTCGCCAACTCACCTGTCAGGGCCTCGATGCACAACTCGCTCGACCCGGGCGCCTACCCGATCCAGCCGATCCACAACGCCACCATGTACACCGCGCCGTCGGGCGCGACGGTCTTCGCTGCCGGGACCTTCCAGTGGTCGTGGGCGCTTGACGGCTACGGCAACCGCTCGTACCTGGGCGTGCGGACACCGGTCGACGACCGCGTGGCGCGCATGACCCGCAACCTGTTCGACCGCCTGGGGGACGGGCCGCTCGCGCCATAGCGGGCAGGCCGCGGGGGCAGCGCCACCGGCCCTTCGCCAGACAGTCGAGGATGTTCAGGGTGAGCCTGCCCAGGGCAGGCGAGATGTCATGGCTGACAGCGAAGGCCGGATCGAGCGCCCAGCCCCAGTAGAGCGTGCCCGGGGCGTATCCGCGCCCGCCGCTCGGGAGATCCCGCCAGATTGCCTCGGCGGTGTATGGGTTGATGATCTGTCTGATCGGCGTCGCCAGGCTCGCCGCTGGCGCCCCGATCGCCGCCCCTGGCGACGTCTCCGTCCATCCCGTCGCGGCGAACAGGCGAGCCGAGCGCGCGCACGGTAGCATCGCGCCGCTCAAGGAACGAGGTGTCAGCTGCTCGCCGAATCGGAACCCGAAACAACCCTGAGGGCGCTCCTCCGTCATCCGACCGCGGCTGTCATTGCCGCCATCGCCGTCGCGTATGGCCTGATCGCGCTCGTCCTGCCCCATCCGCCGCCGACGTTCGACGAGTCGAAGTACCTTGCGATCGGCGTCAACGCGCTGCTGGGGCACGGCCCGCGCACGGCGTTCGGCGACCTCTTCCTGCCACACGCTCCCCTCTGGCCGATGGTCTTCGCCTCGCCGGCGGTGGTCTGGGGCGGGAGTCCATGGCTCTGGGGCCAGCTGCTCAATGCGGTCGCCGCCACCGCCACGCTCCTGCTCACCGCGTGGCTCGCGCGGCCACTCGGACCGCGCACGATGCTGCTCGCAGTGGCCGCGCTGGTTGCCTGGCTCTCCCTGTTCGACCTTGCGCGGACCGCGCGCCTCGACGTCCCGGAGGCGGCCCTGACGCTCGCCTACCTCGCGGTGGCGTCCTCAGCCATCAACACCGGCCTGGTCCGTCGCGGCATTCTGGCCGGCGTGGTGTTCGCCTGGGCATTTCTCGTGAAGGAGTCGTGCCTGGTCCTGATCGGCGTGCCATTCATCAGCGCGGTCGCCGAGCGTCGGCCGACAGCTCAGATCGCGCGGGCGGCCGGCCTGGTCCTGCTGCTCGTCGTGCCGCTCGTCTCGTGGTGGTTCGGGTGGTATGCAGGTGCCACCGGCAAGGTCTATGCCCTCGGCATCGCCGCGGGCCTGCTCATTCCTCTGGCCGCTGTGCTGGTGGCGCTGGGTGTCGCCCTGGTGGCCCTTGGCTCGGGATGGGGTCCGATGGCCAGGTTGCGTGGCCGCATCGATCTGATGCTCTCGACTCGCAGGAGGTCGCTCGCCGTCGGAGGCCTCCTGGTCGTCGTCTGGGCGATGGCATTCCTGTTCGCCTTCTCCCGATCGGGGATCCTGATCGGACGACCGCTGCTGGACATCCCGAACCTCGCGCGTTGGAGCAGGGCCTGGCTGCCCGATGTCGCGCCAATCCTGATGGCGGGCGTCGGCGTGGTTGGCGCCGTGGTGCTGGTGCTCCGCGGCGACGACCGGCCTATGGGCCTGCTGGCGACCGCCGTCGCCGGACTGCCATGGCTGCTCCTCGTCGCGGTGCTGGGCGAGCCGCCGCGCAACGACATCGCCATCTTCGCGGTGGTGGCCGTGCTTGGCGCCGCCGGCTGGCTTGTGCTGCCGGACGCCCTCGCGCGCCGTGATGGCGCCCTGCTGCTCGCGGGGGCGGTGGTCGGGGCAGCCGTCCTGATGGTTGCCGCGCTCCAGTTGTCGCACCACGGCGTGGCGCCGAGCCTGCTCAAGGGCGCTCGGGGTCTGGTTGCGCCCGGCATCGTGGGCGCGATGGGAGGTGCGGTCGCGACGACGAGAGCGGGGCGAACTTGGCTCGCGCGTCGCCTCGCGGCCGCACCGTTCGCGGCGGGCAGGCCGATCGCGCTCCGGGGCGCGGCTGTTGCGGTCGTGGCAGCACTCTCGGTGGGCGTGCTCGCCGGCGCGACGCCGAGGATGGTCGCCGCAAGCAGCAGCAACTCGAGCAAGGACCTCCTCGCGCGGCAGACTGCGGCGTGGATCGACGCGAACGCCACCGCTGGCTCAACCATCATGTTCGGCTCGGTTCTCGCCAACGAGACTGCCACCTACCTGGGGGGCGGCTTCCAGCTTCGGAGCCTGAAGGCCACCATCGGAATCGTCGATCCCGGGGCGCCGCTGGGGGTACGCATCGGAGCTGCCGTCGTGCCCGACATCGTGGCCATGGACCGGCACCCACGCGAGAACGGGTTCCTCGTCCTCACGGCCGCTGCCGTCGATCACTCCCTGCGCGTCAACCGTCCCGCGTACTGGGTGTATGTCACGGGGATCGACACGGCAGCGCCGTCGGTGGTGCCGTGGCTCTCGACCGTTCCCGGCGTCAGCCTTGTGACCACGCTCGACTCACCGCCCGGCACCGGGGCACCGCTCGTGGCGCGCGTCTACCGCATCGACATGCCTGCCTTGGCCGTGCCGAGCGATCACTCCTTCGTGTCAGCGGCGGCCGTGAACGCCCTGCTCGACGGGCTCGGGAGCGACCCGCGGGCCGCCGCGATCGCAAGCGCCCTGCTGGCCCGCGGGACCCTCACGGGGGACGTCGCGAGCATTGCGACCGCCATGGCCCGGTTGCATGCGGTGGCCGGCCACTGACCACGGCAGCCGAGCCGATAACCCGCGCCGGCCCTGAGAGTCAGTCACTGCATGGGCTCGAGAAGGTGACGCCGCACGGCGCGTCAGTCCGCCTCTCGGGCTCGAGCCACTCGAGGACCGTAGGTCGCGCCTCCACCGTCGGCGAGTGCGCGCGGCGAGCGCCTCGACGCCCTTGCGGATCGGTCAGCCGAAGACGCGGAGCGCGACCTCGTGGGCCGCGATCGCGCGGAGCATGCGGGGCAGCACATCCTTGACCACGACCCAGGAGTGATACGCGGGCACGGGCACGGGAAGCACGGAGACTCCAGCTGCGTGCGCTGCCGAGATCATCGCGGTGTACTGCGGGCCGTAGAACGGCTGGGCGGGGTCGGCCTCGAGGACCAGGAGCATCGCCGCCCGCTGTGACGGGCTCAGCTGCCCCACAAGGCGGAGTGGCGAGTACGCCGCCTCGAGCGAGGCCTTTCCGCCGAACGGGCGCCAGGCGAACGGCGTCTGGCCGCTGTTGATGCCCGCCTGGTAGTAGCCGCTGATCGCGACCGCGGTCGAGAAGACGTCGGGGTGCCGGAGGGCCAGCATCGGCGCGCAGAAGCCGCCCTGCGAGAAGCCGAGCACCGATCGCGCAGCCGGCTTCGCGATCGTCCGGTAGCGCGAGTCGATCGTCTGGACCAGCGTCGTCGAGAGGAACGTGTCGAGCCACTGGTGTCCGTCGGCGGAGTTGACGCACTCGGTGTCGTGGTAGGGACCGTGGACGGGCTGGACGAAGACGACGATCGATGCGGGCATCGCCCCGGAGGCGATCTGGGCATCGAGCGTCGCCTTCACGCCGATCCACATGTTCCATGACTGGTAGGAGAACGGCGCCTCGTAGATCACCGGGTAGGAGCGGGTCGATGTCGCGTACCCGCCGGGCAGGTAGACCACCACGTCGATGGTCTGCCGGGTCCCGCCCACCCACGGTGCCGGAAGCTGGAACGTGGTGGCCACCCCGGGCGTGGCGGGAGTCCAGGCCTTCCAGGGCGAGCCCTGCGCCGTCGCCGCCGACGCGGTGCCTTCCGTCGAGGTTGAGGACGAAGCGGGACCCGGAACGAGCGACGCCGATCCGCCGGGCGCGACTCCAGCGCTAGATCCCGGCGACCCGGCGGGGACGCCCGAGCCCGCGACCCCGGCCAGCGTGACTCCGGGTGTCAGTCCCGAGGCTCGCCCGCTGTGGCCCCCAATCCCCAATGTCGCCGGCATCGCCCAGATGCCCGCCGCGAAGGCGGCGCCGACGGCGCCGATCGCGAGCAGCGCGAGCAGGCTGGCCAGCCTGATGGGACGACGGCGCCTTGCTCTGTCGCTGGGGTTGAGGCTGGTTTGGCGGGACGCGACCATCGTGATGGGCTACCAGTGCTGCCCGGGCGCGCGGGTTGCGTCGCCTCAAAGGGGCCAAGACAATGTTCCATGCCCTTCTGCCGCGCTCAACCTTCCCGTGGATCAGGTTCGGTTGAGCATCGTTCATCTCGATGCGAACTCTCGCAGCCCAACAGCAACTGGCCGCCAGCGGGATCACGCACTGCACCCTGAGGCCGAAGGCGCGGCCCGCCCGCCGTTCAACGAGTCCATGCCCGCGCCCGCGTGCGGCGTATCCTCGGCCGATGCCGAGCCTTCCCCGCCCCCGCGCCCTGTGGCGCGAGGTGTGCGAGACGCCGGTCGGCCCCGGCGGGCTGCGAGCCGCGGCATTGGCGCTCCCCGCGCTTGCCACCCTTGCCGGGTACCTCCTGCCCGGGAGCCGCCGGGCGCGCTCGGCGATCCGCCTTGTGGCGCTCTCGCTGCCAGCGGGCGCCGCAGGTCTGTCGCTGGCGGCACGCGCCGTGCGTGCGGGCCAGCAGGAGCTGTCGGGGTGCGCGGCGCTGCCCCCTGGCGGGATGGCCCAGGCCGCGGGCCACGATGCCACGGCGTCTTCCCAGACGATGGTCACGGTGGTCGTCCCCGCCCGTGACGAAGCGGCGGTGATCGCCCGACTGGTGGCGGACCTCGCGGCTGCCCGCTCGGACCCAATGGCGCTGGTCGTGGTCGACGACGCGTCCTGTGACGGCATGGCGGACCTGGCCCGCGCTGCGATCGCGCGTTGCGGCCTCACGGACGCGGCGAAGGTGGTGCGCCTTGCGACGCCGTCGGGGAGCAAGGGCGCGGCGCTTGCCGCCGTCCCGGTCCCGGCGTCCGGTGTCGTCGTGGTGCTGGACGCTGACGCGCGGGTGGCCCCGGACTTCATTGCACGCGTTCGAGTGGTGGGGGCGACGGCGGCGACGGCCCAGGCGCGACGCCGGACGCTCAGGCCCGCGGCTGGCTGCCAACCGGAACGCGGAGCGCGGCTCCTCACGCTCATGCAGGACGGCGAACAGGAGGTTGACGGCCTGATCGCCCGGGCGCGCCTCCGCATGGGCGGCGCCGCCGAGTTCCGCGGCGACGGCATGGTCATCCGCGCGGATGTGCTGGCCGCGCTCGGCGGCTGGTCACGCGACGCGCTGTGCGAGGACCTCGAACTGGCGACGCGCTGGTACCTCGCGACCGGTCGCGGGGTCGAGCGGCCCGGGGGCCTCGAGATCTGGGAGCAGCCCGTCCTGTCGGTGCGCCCGCTCCTGGGCCAGCGCCTGCGCTGGGCCGAGGGGTCGATCCGTCGCGACATCCGCCTGGTCCTGCCCGCGCTGATCGATCGACGCCAGCCGATTCGGCGCCGCGTTGAGCTGGCTGCATACGCCTCCCAGGCGCTGGTTCCCTGGGTGGCCCTGGGAATGGCGGCGCGGGCCTGGGGCGGCCCCGCGGGACCACAAGGCCGGCATCGCTCCGAGCCGGGTCAGGCCGCCTGGCGCACCTTTGGCGCGCTCGCCACGGGCTACGCCTTGGCCGCCCTCGTCCTGGCCTGGGGATCGCAGTCCGACGATGTTAACCTCGCCGGCGGGGCCGAGGGGGCCGGAGCGACCCCGTGGCGCGACGCCGGCGGGCGGGTCCACCACGCGGGATCTGTCGGCCGCGTCGTCGCCCGGCAATCCATGCCCGGGGCGACGAATCGTCGCCGGAGAGCTGCGTGCTGGGGACTCTGCCGGCGACTCGCCCGTGCGGCAATCGTCACGACATTCACGGGTCTGTGGGCGCTTGTCCTGCCCGTGGCGTGGCTTCGGGTGGCGGCTCGGCCGGGGTCGCCTCAGTTCATCCGCACGCCGCACGAGGCGCCTGCCCGGTTCATCGAGCCGGGATCAGCCCTGCCGCCACTGATTTGACCACGCGGCCCCAGCCGCCTCCGAGGTGGAGCCGAAGCAATGCGATGACCGCCGTGGACAGCGACGTCCAACTCGAGACGAGCAGGAACCGGGGCTCCCAGACGGGGCCGAACTTGTCCTTGAAGAACTCCAGGCCCTCGTGGTTGTAGACCGGCCGGACCAGGCGAGCCCCGAGGGCCAGCCAGCGCTCGGCTCTGCTCGGCGAGCGCGGATCCAGCCCGGCCAGTGGCGCCAGGCCGAGGGAGAGGCGCGTGACGCCGGCCTCGCCGAGCGCCGCGATCGCCGCCACCAGGCACGCCTCGAGCGCTCCCGGCACGCCGCCCCGGGCGCGCCGCATCACGTCAAGCATCCACCCGCCGTCGCTGCCGGTGGGCCGCAGCACGACGAACGCCGTTGGCCGTTCTTCCGCGTCGAGCGCCACGGCAATTGCACTGTGGCCGGCCTCGAGCGGGTCGAATCGTCCCACGGTGAAGCCCATCTGGGGTCCCGCAGTCCGCCGCCATTCTGCGTCGAGCCGGACGATCGCCTCCGCGATCCCTGGATTGCCCAGCCCGGCGATGCCGTCGCGCGACCAGACGGTGCTGATGCCGCCCTTGCGCGACCTCGTCACGGTGTGCCGGAGGTTGGCCAGCCTCGGCGAGGAGAGGTCGAACGCGGTGGGGTCGAGGATGGCCTCGCGTCCGACGAGCACGGACACCCAGCCGCGGCGCGCGAGCCGACTCGCCAGTTCTCGTGAGCCCTGGTAGACCACGGGAGCCAGGTCGTCGCGATGGCAGCGGTCGAGCCACCCGTCGAGGACGCCCATGGCTGCCGCCGGCTCGCCGGCCGGATCGCCGAGCGCCACCTCGACGCGGCCCACCGGTGCGACGGCCAGTGCCGCGGTCCCGGCATCGTCGGTCCAGGCCGTGCACTCGGGCGCGAGCTGGTAGGGGAACAGGGCGCCACTTCCGACGCGCCGCAGGGTCGCCTTGGCCGTTGCGACCGCATCGGGGGAGCGGTCGTCGTGCCGTGGATCGAGCATGAGCACGCTGGCCAGGACGTACGCGACGCGCGCCGCGACGAGCAGGGCGCCCACCGTCGCCAGTCCCGGCACTGCCACCGGAGTCGCAAGGTCCAGCAAGGAGCCCACCGCGTCGAGCGCGGTGCCCAGGGCGTCGGCCCCGGTCGCCACGGCGAGAGCGGCTGCCGCCGCCAGGACGATGCCGCCGGTCAGGAGGCCACCCGCAAGGATCGTCTCGCGTCGTCCGGTCCCGGCGTGGTAGCGGCCTCTGGTCGCGAGCAGGACCACGCCGACGACGAGCGCCGTGACAACCGAGGCGGGGTGGTCGAGCGCCGCGCCCTGCACGACCAGGCTCCCGGCGACCATCGCCAGCGCCATCCAGTAGCCGATGCGCTTGCGGCGCAGCAGTGCGATGCCCACGAGGAGGAATGCCGTGCTCGACACCTCCGCGCCCAGCCAGTCGCCTGCAACGGGACCGGCGGGCAGCACCCGCCACAGGCCCACCGGGTCTCCGCCGAGGATGGCGACCATGTCCGACGAGACCGAGCACAGCAGCAGCGCGAGCGCGGGGATCAGCTCGATCAGCGTCGCCAGGGGACGGCGGCGCGGGCGGACGTCCGTCATCGTCTCGTCGCCGTGGGGCGGCCGACCGACCGAGGGGTCCTCGCGTTCCATGCCGAGGCCGCCGGCTGACGCCGTCGGCTGGCTCATGCGAACACCCCGAGCGCGGCCTGGCGCTGGGCGAGCGTCACCAGCATCTGCGGCAGGAGGCCGCGGACCATCGGCCAGCCGTGCCCGCTCGAGGACTGCGCGGCCGACACCGACACGCCGGCCGCCTGGGATGCGGCGATCATCGACTGGTACTGCGCGCCGTAGAACGGGTCCGAGGGATCACCCTCGAGGATCAGGAACACCGACTGGCGCCCCGCGGGCGACAGCTGCCCGACCAGCTTGAGCGGAGAGTACTGGGCCTCGACGGTCGGGTTGCCCCCGAACGGTCGGTAGGCGTTGCGGGTCTGGTTGGTCAGGATGCCCGCGTCGTAGTAGCCGCTGAGCGACAACGCGGTGGCGAACAGGTCAGGATGACGCAGGACGAGCATCGTGGAGCAGAAGCCGCCCTGCGAGAACCCGAGCACGGAGCGGGCGGCCGCGCTCCGGATCGTGCGGTAGGTCGCATCCACGTACGGCACGATGGTGTTCGTGAGGTACGTCTCGAACCATTCGTGGCCGTCGACCGCGTTCGCGCACTCGCTGTCGGGGTAGGCGCCGCCCTCCTGGGCGACGAACACGACGATCGAGGCCGGGAAGCTGCCCGACGTGATCATCCTGTCGAGCATGACGGTGAGGTTGGCGCCGCCGGTCCAGAGGTCGGAAGCCCAGGGAACCGCGTAGACCACCGGATAGCTGCGGTTCGATGATCCGTAGCCGGGCGGCAGGTAGACCCCGATCCGCGCCGTGGACGTTTGCCCGCCAACCCAGGGGGCCGGGAACGAAGCGGTGACCAGTTGGCCCTGCCCAGTGGGCTGCCACGCGGTCCAAGGCGCGCCCGTCGCGAGCACGGTCCGGCCGCGCCCGCCCTGCGCTGCGCCGCCAGCCGCCATCAGCCGAGAAACCCCCGGTGCGGGGCCGAGCTGCGCTGACGGGATGGCCGCCTGCGCGAGCCCCGCGGCCCCGCCCCGTCCATCTCGCATGTGGGCATCCGGGCTGAAGTTCACCATGTCCGAGAAGACGGGCAGGCTGACCAACAGCAGGACCGCCACGGCGAGGACGCTGGCCGGGCGTTGCAGGCGCCTGGGCCGGCGGTCCGCGCCCGCGAATGCCGCGACATCCGTCCCGGCGGCGATGAGCCAGCGACGAACGATCCCCGTGATGGTGGCGGTGGCCCATGCGACCACCGCGAAGGCGAGGATCAGCGTGAGGACCGTGAGCGCCCAGCCCACGGCGTCGAACGATCCGTCCGGACCGTTGGCGCTGATCGCCGCCCGGGTCTCCTCCAGGAAGGTGTGCCCGAACAGGGCGAGCCCGCCACCGATGCCGGCAACCATTGACGAGCGCCCGGCGCCGGTGAGGAGGGCACCAGCGGCGGTGGCCATGGCCGCGCCGAGGAGGTCGCCGATCAGCCGGGCACGATCTGGGTCGAACCCCATCACCTCGAGCGTGGCGGCGGTTCCTGCAAGTGCACCCGAGGCGTGCAGGGCAAGTGTGGTCGCAGCCACCACCCCAACAGCGAGCGCCATCCGGCCCCACCGACGTGGTCGCCTTTGGCCTGATGCGGCGCCCCCAGCCGCATGCTCACCGAAGTCCTGGTCGATCCCCTCAGGGGACGCCCCGGAGGGGTCGAGAAAAGGTCCGTCCAGGGGCATGTCGGGCAGCTCCGAAGTCCGCGCCGCCGCCCTGCGACGCGGGCGGCCACCGGGCATGTCTCCGGTTGCATCGAATCTTCCTGCTTCTGCGCACTAGAGGCAACCGAGGAGCGCTTGAGGTTGCATTGCGGTTACTGAACCTCGATGTCGTTCCGGAAACCGAGACTTCCAGTCGTGCCGCCGCCGGAACCTATCTCATTCGATGAGGTGCCTGCCTCGAGGTCGGGCGACATCGAGTTCTGCCCGGGTCGCCGCCCGGACCGCGAATGCCTGGTGCCCGCCAACCTGTCCGCCAACCTGCCATGTGCCCTCTGCTATCGTGTCGCCGCCGGGCGGGAGTAGCTCAGTTGGCAGAGCGGCAGCCTTCCAAGCGGGAGTAGCTCAGTTGGCAGAGCGGCAGCCTTCCAAGTCTCCCTTTCGCGAGCGCTGTGCTCTGAACTCGGGCATCCCCGCCCGGATCACCCTGCAGCGGTCGGATCTGGCGCTGCGATCCCGAGCGCGATAACTGCCCGTCAGCGCATAACTGATTCGCGTCGCGGCTACTGGCCAAGAGGCGTGTGGCGCATCGAATCGACGCGTGCCGGGCGTCGGAACGCGGACCGTCTCGCCCGCCGGCGGGTCGCGTCCGCCTTCAGTAGAGAAGCTCCAAGCCGCATCCAGAGTCAGGATGGCGCGGCTCCCATCCGATCAGGGCGTGCCAGTGCGACCACGATGTCGCCGGTGTGTTCCAGGAGATCCACGCCCTCGGCCGTGAGGCGGACCATCGTCGGCACGCTGCCCGGGAGCAATTCCCACGGGCCGGGAAAGTCACCGACCTTCGTCCGGCCCACCAAGGCGCCATCCGGTTGGCGGCGGGCGTCGAGGTGGAGTCTCGTCCCATCCTCGTCGAACTCCCAGGTGAGGTGGTAGCCGACCTCCGTCCGACGGTCGATCTTGGCAGGCAGCGAAGATGTGGATGGCCTCGCCTGAGAGCCGACCTCGTCGACGAGATCCCAGAACTACGGGTCGTCCCAGCCGCTGGCCTCGCGGATGAGGTCACGGATCCCCGCGACGAGGTCGGCAGGCATCGGTCGGATCGTGGGCCCGACCGCCGTGATGGCGCTGACTTCGACGAACATGGGGCGCGAGGGAGGCTGGCCCTCAAGCCGCGCGCCGCGCGCTGTCGTCTTGGGGGCCGGTCGATAACGGTCGCGAGACGCTAAGGGTTGATCAGCACCCTCGACCAGTGGAAGACGGTGACTTCCCACGGAAGGAGCGAGTCCCAGCAGGACATCGTCGCCTCGTTGCCGGAGATCCAGCTCCCGCCCATGCTCACGGCGGTAGAGCAGTACACGCCGCTCACCTTTGAGTTGTTCCGCTCGTACCACATGCAGACCTGAATGATGCGCTGACCGTTCGAGATGTTGGCGGCGGCCCGCGCCTTGCCGTCGTAACCCAACTGGCTGCCCCACTCGGTGCTGATGGCGTAGCTCGCCCCCCACACGATCATCGGGGGCACCGAGCCGTGGCCGCTCGGCTGGTCACTCCCGAAAGTGGCCCCGACCGGGCCGGATCCCGGCCGGATCGCGCACTCGTAGCTGTCCACCCTGAGACCGTCGCGCGCGCCGTACTCCTGGCCGTTGATCACGATGGTCTTGGGAGCCGTCGTGTCCGACGCCCTGCAGCCCGGGAAGGAGGAGTCGGGTGACGCCGCGAGGACGGGCGTGGTCGCCCCCGTGATGGCAAAGAGCGCCGCGAAGACCGCGACTCGAACAGGACTGCGCATGCGTGTCGACCCCCCGTATCCCCTCCGGCGGCAGGCTTGTGCTGCCGACCCACGGCGATAGGCTGCCGGTCCGGCACGCCACGAACAAGTGACCAACAGCCCGATATGACGCCGGCTTGGCGCTGGCCGGCGCGTCGGGAGGAGTCGCGGCGGACCGTGGTGCGGGACGGCGACATCAGGCGGGCGGGTCGGCCGTCCACCGGAGGATGTCCCCGGGCTGGCAGTCCAGGACCCGGCAGATCGCGTCCAGTGTCGTGAAGCGGACAGCGCGGGCGCGCCCGTTCTTGAGGACGGCAACGTTCGCCGGGGTGATGCCGACAGCGCTGGCGAACTCGCCCACAGACATCTTGCGCCGGGCGAGCATGATATCGAGGTCGACCATGACGGCCATCAGACAACCTCGTCGAGCTCGGTGCGGTCCGCGATGGCCGACTCAAGCAAGCCTCGCATGACGACCATGAGGGTCACGAAGGCCAGCCCGCTGGCGGTGCTTGCCGCGAGCCCGAGGACGACGCCGGGGCCGCCGAGGCGGACGACTGCGTACAGGTGCCACAGGACCCCGACGCTCAGCAGCGTGGCTGCCGCTCCGCAGCCGATGATGACGTCGACCCAACGCAGCGCGCGGCCGGTGAAGATGACCCCGGCGGCGACGAGCAGGACCAGCCGCCAGACGGCCACGAGCGCTACCTGTCCGCATGCGATGACGAGGATCGCGGCGACGGAGTACGGGACCACCAATGGGGCGACCTCGGGGAACATCGTCCCCTCCTCGGTTGCGACCACGGGCACGAGCGCCTGCGTCAGCACGGACCCGAGCAGCAGGACGATGATGGCCACGAGGAGGAGTTGTCTCGCGAAAGTACTCATCTATCGAGTATCGACGTGTTTCGGTCGATCGTCAATAGAAATCGATCTGGCTGCGGCTGAACCCTCCAGGCCGAGTGCCCGGACGAGGTCGTCGACGCGCCTCGTGCTCACGCCCAGCACGTACTGGTCGACGCCGCATACGAGCGGCGGTCGCTGGGCCTCCCCTCGAACCTGCATCCCGCCGGTTCGACACGATTTTCCCCTGGCCGAGGCGCTCGACGGGCGCGGCGTCCAGCCGCTGGCCGGGGCGGGGCCGGCTGACGCCCATGGGACGCAGCGTGCCGCCGCTCCCATCCCCACGCCAGAGGACGGACCGTCAAGTTCTGGCGTCCGCCACTGTCCAGATTCCGCGGCCGCAAGCGACGAGTTCTGCTGACAGCTGACGGCCTCCGTCCAGATTTAGATGTCCCTTGACCGTTCCTAAACACGCCGGGGGCGGTGCTGGGGAGCCCTCGTAAGTTGACTGGAAATCACCTTCCGCGATGACGACGATCAGGCTGCTGTCACCTCCTCCTCGGGGTCGCTCGGGCGATCGACGCCGGCTGGGATGTAGATCCCGTCGACGAGGCGGGCGCCGCCCAGCGAGGAGGGTCAGGAGAGTGAGCCCGCCGTTGAGCGGCCGCCAGCCGAGCTCGAGCCGCTGGGTGATCTTGAACACGAGGTAGAGGGCCGAGTCGCGGTGGCGCATCCGCTTGGACACGTTCGTCCGGAGTCGGACGCCGGCGAAGACCGACTCGACCGGGTTGCTGGTGCGCAGGTGGGTCCAGTGCTCGGCCGGGTAGTCGTAGAAGGCCGTCAGGTCGTCCCAGTCGCGGAACAGGGTCTCGGCCGCCGGGTCCTGGCCGCGGGCGTGGAGCCAGTGGGCGAGCTCGTCCCGCCGCAGCTCGCACTCCGCGCGTTCCGGTGCTGGGTATCTCGCCGGACGTACACACTCACGTACGCATCTGACATTGACCCGGGCGTCGCCGACCCGTAGTGTCCGACTAGCGATAGATCGACTCGTTCGGCGGCACCTGGCGCCAGCGGCGCGGGTTGCCGCGGTGGGCGAGTGACTCTCGATCGGGTGGGTCCGGATCGTCCGAATCCGATCGCCCTGTCGAGCCAGATCGACCCGACACCTGAAGGGAGGCTGCCGCATGACTGCCAGCCAGATGGTCGACACCGCCCATGCGTCGCGGCTCGTTCGCGTCCGGCTCTGCTGAGCCGGCCCCGTCGCCGGGCGGCGCGCCGTGACCGCAGTTCGCAGGCCGGGGCCCGGGATCGCGGCCTGGGCGGCGTTGCCCGAGCGCGACCGGGCCCTGCTGCTCTGGCTCGTGCACGGCGACGTCGTGACGGCTGAGCTCGCGGGTTTGCTCGCGTACGGCCACCGGCGGGTCGCCCAGCGGCGGCTGGCGCGGCTGGTCGAGTACGGCCTGCTCACCGGCTCCTGGGCGGCCAACCGCCAGCGGCCGCGCGGGCGGTACGCCTACGCGCTGACCAAGCCCGTGCGGGCCGCCCTCGAGCGCTCGATCTGGCCCGAGGGCCGGCCCCCGCTCTCCGACGGCGTGCCCGAGGCCGTGTCGCCGGTGATCCACGGCCTGGCCACCCACGACGTCTTCGCGGCCTTCCTGCGGGCGGGCGACCTGGGGCGCGGGTACGGCCTCGCCGCCTGGGTGCCCGAGCGCCCGTGCATCCGGCTGGTCCGCGGCGGGTACCTGCGCCCGGACGCCCTGGCGGTGGTCCGCGTCGGCGACGCCTCCATCCTGCTCGTCGTCGAGCGGGACCTGGGCACCGAGCGCGGCCCGGTCCTCGCCGGCAAGCTCGAGCGCTACCGGCGGATCTACGACTACAGCCCGGCGCGCGCTCCGCTCCACGTCGGGTTCGTGGTCGACTCGGGGCGCCGCGCCGCCTCGGTCCGGGCCCGCCTCCGCGGGGCCTGGGGCGGCGGGGCCCCTGGCGGCACGGTCGTCTCGGCGTGGGTCGTCGCCGAGCCCGCCCTCGCGGCCGACCCGTTCGGCGCGGTCTGGACGGCGCCCGGGGGCGCCGAGGCGCGCGTGCTCGACTTCGCGCCCCACTGGACCGGCGACCCCTGGCCGTGGCTGCGTCCCGGCGACCTGTCCGACCCGGCGGCCCTCGAGGCCCTCGACGACCGCGTGTTCCTCGCCATCCCGATGCTCGCGGGCCCAGCCCAGTGAGCTCCGCCGGCCAGCGCGTCCCTCGTCGCGTCCCCGGCGCCCCGCGCAGGACCAGCCGCGACCGGGTCGCGACCGCGCCGCGACGAGGGGCGCGACACCTGGGCGGATCATGGCGAGCCCGGGCGGCCGAAGTGCGACACCCCTACGGGGTTCCCGAATCCGCGCCTGCGCCGGGTGGGACCCGCCGTCTGGCGCGAAGCTCCGACGCCCCCCGCGGCGCGGTCCCGCGTCTGGTGATCGTGGACGCCGAGGGCCCCGCTGAGGCGGCCCGATGAGGCGCGAGTCCCTGACCCCCAGCGAGCGAGTCATGCGCGCCCGGATGGCCGCCTACATGCTCCACGCGCGCCACGACCCGCGCGAGACCACCAGGGCCGCCCGTCTCGCGTTCAACGAGCGCTTCCTTGACCAGGTCGACCCCGATCGCCGCCTCGCCGAGCGCGAGCGCCTCCGCCGCGCCGACGCCGCCAGGCGGGCGCACTTCACGCGGCTGGCCTATCTCTCGGCACGGAAGCGTCGGGGAGTCGGCCAGCGTTCCGCGCCGTGACCCACGAAAGGGTGGGCGGAGGCGCCGCAGCAGCCGGTCGAAACGCGCGTAGGCGGGCCGCCAGGACCCGGTGCTCGCACCATGGGGTTTCCCCAAGAGGCCCGCCGACGCAGCCCGTCTTTCTCCATGGTCCTACTTGACTCTGATCAGCGGAGGTGCGCAGACTGTGGCCGCGCGACGCCGGGGGGACCGGCGCACGCGGGATCGAATGGAGGGATCGGCCCGTGGCCCGAATGCGTCCCAGGTTGTTCGGCGTCCGCGCACCCACGCAAGGGATGCGGACAGCCGTAGGCAACAAGTTCGCGCACAACCCTCTGGAGGCGGCCGCGCCGCACGGAAAGTACGTATGGACGGCGCGAAGACACATCGTGCCGCTCATCATCATCGCTGCCATGACCGCGAACATGCTGTTCGCCGAGCGAGTTGTCGCCTACACGTATCTGGGCAACTGCGACAACCGCGGCACCACAACGACGTGGGACGCGACGTGGTACTCGACATCGGGTACCACAGGTGTCGAGATGAGGCAGTACCAACTGCCTTCGAAGAGCAGCTGGGCAACCTGCACCTACGCTGGGACCGGCTTCGGTCACATGGATGAGCTCGACTCGCTCCAGGGAACGGGTTCGCAGATCGTCCAGCTCGGCATCGCCAAGTACGTTTCGAGCGCCGGCACATCGTGGCTCTTCGTCTGGACGCCCAGCGACAACAGCGGAGGGATCGTTGTTGATGCCGGCGGTCACTTCGGCGCCGAGCCGATCGCAGGTCACTCCTACCGATTCTGGATCTACAGCTACTACGTCGGTCCGTACTACGCGTGGGAGTACTGCATCGACGATCTGACGGCCGCGACGACGGTTTGCTGGACCGATGGCGGTGGTACCTGGCACTCGTCGACTGGCCTGGTCTGGTGGGGTGGCGAGACGGCCGACTACAACGACACGATGGGAGCCCATCCCGAGGCGGCGACGTTCAGAACCTATGCGGTGCGGGTGGAGACGTCGTCATGGCAGCCGTATCTGACCGACACCCAGCTCATAAATGACTGCAGTGCGTCGGGCTTCAATCGGACGATCGACAACTGCAACGTTTCCGACGTCGGCAGCTATGCGGGCTTCTTCATCTGGAATCGAGTAGTACGCATCGAGCCTTGCTCGAAGTTGGAAGGTGCCGCATGATTCGTCTTGATCGTCCGTCGACGAGCGCCTCGGCTGCGCGCAGACGGCCGGACGGTGGCCGGGCCGGGGGGCGTAGGTTGTTCAGGGTGGTCGGCGTGGTGGCCGGTGGCGTCGTGATCTTTGCCGCCGCCGCCGTGTTCCTCGTTCCACTCATCGTTCGAGGCATCTCAGCCCGGAACCCTGCAGCAGCGACCGGCACCAGTTTCGCTGCGGACGGCCTGCAGATGGGCGTCCCCGCGGGTTGGAGCATCGGCAAGCCCGCGCTCGTCCTCCACTACGAGACGATCCTCGGATACCTGGGCACGGGCAAAGGGGCAATGAACTGTGGGTCGGATTTCATCCCGGTCTCGGAGGAACATGCTCAGAGACGATCAGCCTCGGTCAGGACGACGTTGTGCTCAAGGTGTCATCCTGGGACGGACCCCCCAAGCCGGCAGGTTGGGTCGGTGAGACCCTCGGGGCCGACCCGTCCGCCTCGTCCGTCATGGTTGCTGGAGTGCCGGCTGCGTTTCAGGACATTACTGCCCAGAAGGCGACGGCGTCCGCCTAGCCGACCAGATCCTAGAGTGGACGATCACGCGCCCGGGAGTCGAGTACGGCGCGTACACGATCGTCGCCTACCTGAAGGGGCCGAACCTGGCCGCGAGTCGAGCGGTCATTGACGGGGTCGTGCAGTCGATGGCATTGGCAAAGTGACGATCCCACCAGGAAGACAAGAAGCTCGGCCGGATCCCCGGCGGCGGCTGGCGTCCTCGTCCGGGATCGTGGTCCGCGCCACGGCCACAGCCGGGGGTAGGCTACGAGCACCCTGAGGTTGACGACGCCAGCCGGTTCCCGGTCGTGGTGCAGGACCCCGGACGAGACATTGCCGATGGTGAGAACCGCCAGGAGGTCGCCGCCGCGGATTTCGCCTATCGCTGGCCACGTTGTCCGATCTCGCCCTGTCTTGTCGACCTAGATCCTGTCGCCGGGGCTCCGCTTCCGGTACGCCTCCCGCGCCCGCTCGTCGGCGGCGGACGCGCCGTAGCGGCTCAGCATCTGGCGGCTCTTCCAGCGGCCAGGCGCATCAGGTCGCCCTCCGTGCCGCCGTCGGCGAGCCACATGTGGGCGTACGTGTGGCGGAACTGGTGCGGGTGGAGCTTGGGCAGGCCCGCCGTGGCGCCGCGGCGGCGCAGGACTTCCAAGTCACCCGCTGGCGAGCGCTGTGCTCTGATCTCGCGAATCCCGCATAAATCGCCTGTGAACCCTCGGATCTGGCTCTGCAGGTCTGAGCGCGATAACTGGCTGTCAGCGCAAAACCGGCCCGCGGGTGGCGGTTGGAGCCCGAGTGGGCGTCGCCCCACGCACGCGATCGCTGACCGATGCAGGGGAGGCCCTAGCGGCCGGCGCGCGCGGCGCCGAGCGCCATGCGTGGCTTCCGGACGGGTGCCCTCGCTGATCTCCCCGCCCGCGGCTGGATCGACCGCGGTCAGAACACCGAGCGGCTGCCGAGCGCGTGGCAGACGCGATGCGTCACCACACTACCGGACGTCCAGCCAAGGACGCACGATGGGCTTGACACTATCTGTCTTCGAGTTGCATAGTGCCGAACGGGCCGGTGGCGGTGCAGCCATCGGGCGATGGGGGGCTCGAGATGAAGGCACGCAGCGACCAGAATTCCGTGGTCGCGCGCCGGCACCTCGAAGGTGCGGTTGGAGCGGCGCCGCGATGAGCCCCTCCAGACGACGCGGGGGACTCCCATCGACGACAGTCGTGGAGGTCTGCCGATTGAGCGCGGCAGCCTGCGGGCAAGCACGACGCCGGCCCGGTCCCGAGCGACGGCCTGAGGTCGGTGATCGCGCGCCCACAAGATAGTCGTCCGGGATCAGGAGCGGGAGGGACTAATGCTCAGAGGATGCAGCACTAGATTGGTCAGCGTTGCACGCAAGCGCGCCCGCCCGAGGTACCGACTGTTCCCGGCCGCGGTCATCGCGATTCTCACGCTCTCGTCAGCGCCGCAGGCTAGCGCGTACAACAACAGCCTGTACAGGAACGATAACGGCTTCGACACCTGCCTGTCGAAGTCGCAGACGATGCTCACGGCATGGTGGACGGGGACGCCTTGGTTCGAGATAGGGATGTATCTCGGCGGGAGCGTCGGACAGGACAAGGGCTGCTACGACGGGGCGACTGCGGTCGACCGTGCGTTGAACACGGGCTACGCAGTGACCCTGTACTGGTATGGCCCGCAGAACGGCTCCGGCTGCCAGCTGAGCACCTTCACCCACTACTTCAGCTCGAACACGACGACCGCCTACAACCAGGGCGTGCACGAGGCCGACCTGGCCAGCGCGGCGGCGACCGCTGCGGGACTGCCGTACGCCACGCGGATCTTCTACGACATGGAGGGCTACGGCACCGGAGGCACCAACTGCCGGGCAGCGGCCAAGAGCTTCATCAACGGCTGGGACCACGAGCTCGCCCTCAACTCGCCGTTCTGGGGCGCCGCATACGGGTCCAGCTGCGCGTCGTACCCCACGGACTGGGCCGGGATCGCAAACGTGCCACAGGCGATCTCGCCTTCTGGCGCCAACGCGAGCAATCCGAACGGCGGTATCGACAACGGATCGGCGTACGGCTACACGTGCCTGAGCGACGGGCTCTGGACGAACGACCAGCGAGTCGGCCAGTTCAGCTACGACACGAGCGACGCCAACGGAAATCCGCTCGTCTACAACGGAGTCCATCTGTCGGCGATCGACGAGAACTGCGCCGGCTCGTACCTGCCCAGCATCCAAGGCACCGAATTGAACACATGCAGCGACATCGACTGAGCGCAGCAACTGCCCGGAAACGACGAAGAGGTCACCGATGCACGTCATCCCGCTGAGGGCAGCGCTCGTGCGGGCGCTTGCGCCCGCCGTGCTGCTGGCCGCATGCACGCAAGCTCCACTGGCCTCTGGCCCGGCCGGCCAGCCGTCCTCGGCCACACGGCCTCTCGCATCTGCGGTGCCGGCCGCCCAACACGGGCGCCTCGGCCGCCACGGAACGATCGCCTGGCTGACCACGGCGCAGGGACTGAGCCTCAGCGCGGATGCGGGGCGCACCTTCGCCTCGGTTCCGCTGCCGGCAAGCGTCAGCCCGACCGCGATCGAGGCCGTGGACGCCGTCCCAGGCACCATGTGGCTGGCCTCACGAGGGGCCGGACGATCGGTATCGGTCTATGCTCGAGACGAAGCTGCCGGGCGGTGGTCCGCCGGCGCCAAGCTCACCCCGAGGTGGCCGACCGACCTCGGGGGCGCCGAGACTCAGCCCCCGTCGTCCGTCTGGATCATCCCGGGCGCGTCGAACCAGGTCCTGGTGATGACGCAGCTCGGGATTAGCCACTCCGTCTCGATCCCACGTCTCTTCGTCTCCGGCGACGGCGGGCTCACGTTCGCGCAACAGGTGCTGCCTACACCCAGCGACCTCAACGCACCGTGGGACGCGATCGCGATGTCGGGCGCCAATGCGGTCGCCGTGATCGGGGAGCGATCCGATCAGGTGGTTCACTCGAGCGACTCCGGCTCGACCTGGGCCGCCACGGCCGTGAACGGCGTCATGTCGGGCGCCGACTTCGTGGTCGGCACGCCGGTGTTCACTGGGTCCACAGTCTATCTTCCCCTCACCGAGTCCCAGGCCGACGGCAAGGCCGCGTTCGTCCTTTTGCGCAGCACCGACGGCGGTGCGTCGTTCGGGGTCCTCGGCGCCCAGACCCTGGCCATGGGGATGCTTGCCGTTGACGGCGCCCCCCCTGTGGCCTCGGCGGGCGGGGCGTGGTGGCTGGTGTCGCCGATGGATGGCTCCGTGTACCGGTCCACGGACAACGGTCAAACCTGGTCCAAGGCGGCCATGGCCCTCCCGCAGGGGGTCGTCGATATCGCCGCGACCGACGGCCAGAACGGAACCGTCACCATCGTTGACAACACCTGCGCGTCTGGCAAGAGCGACTGCTCCTCATCGCAGTACTCCGAAACCACCTCGGACGGTGGTCTGACATGGACCCGCTTCTGAGGCGCGCGACGGCCGACATCGGCCCTGACGCCCGGCGTGTCATGCGCGCCCGGATGGCCGCCTACATGCTGCACGCGCGCCACGACCCGCGCGAGACAACCAGGGCCGCCCGTCTCGCGTTCAACGAGCGCTTCGTCGACCAAGTCGACCCCGATCGCCGCCTAGCCGAGCGCGAGCGCCTCCGCCGCGCCGACGCGGCCAGGCGGGCGTACTTCACGAGGCTGGCCTATCTCTCGGCACGGAAGCGTCGAGGGGCTGGCTAGGGATCTGCGCAGTGACCTACCGCCTCGCTGGAGGCGCCGCAGGAGCTGGTCCACGCGCGCGTAGGCCAGCGCCTGGACCTGATCGGCCTCCGGGCTCCCGAGCCGCACCCTCCGGTACAGGGCGACGCTCGCGGGCCCGATGGCGTCGATCGAGGCGAACCTGTCAGCGAGGGTGGCCTTGGCCTTCACCACGGGGTCGACGTGGCCCATGGCGATGATCCCGGCCGCCACCTCCTCGACGCCGACGTGGCCGAGCAGGTAGTCGATGTCGTAGGCGTCCTTCGGCTTGTCGCGCCCGCCCATCGCGAGCGCCTTGAGCACGACCAGTGCGGCGGGGGCCGCGACGCGGACGGCGACGCGGTTTGGGCGCCCGTCCGGCAGCAGGCCGCCGATCTCCTGGTCGACGAAGGCGGTGCGGACGAGCTCGGCGCCCTCCGTCCGCCGTGCCAGCGGCTCGCCGCCGATCCGCTCGTGTCGATGGCCCGCGCCGCCGCGAGGCGTCGCCGGTGCGAGCAGGTCCACCTCGACGGCGATCGACCGCTCGTCGACGACCACCGACCGCAGCCAGCGGAAGGGCTGGTCGAGCTGGATGTAGCCGCGCTCCCGCAGGAGCTCCGCGATCGTCCGGTAGACGTCGTCGGGGACGCCGATCGGGTCGATCACGAGGTCGACGTCGAGCGTGCCGACGTAGGGATCGTCGGGCCCGGTCTCCGGTGAGCAGCGGGGGAGCGCTGCCGCCGACGATCGTCATCGCGTCGGCGAAGCCCGCCAGGATCGTCCAGAGCTCGAGCAGGACGCGGTGCGCGGCCACGACCGACGCGGGGTCGTCGCGGGGGTCTACCGCGGCCACAGCTCGCCACACTCGCGCAGGAAGGCGGCCGCCTCGGCCGCCGCGCCGCCGCGCCGGACGAGGTCCACGTACAGCTGCGGGCGGCTCGCGAGCGTCACGCCGTCTCGCTCGAAGCTGCCGTCGAGGGCCCCGCCGTCGGTCGGCCGGATCAGGATGACGTTCCCGCCCCGGGCGACCGGCGTGAGCCCGAGGCCCTCGTCCCACGCCGCGGGGTCGGTGACGTACAGCTCCACGCGGGCGAACCTGGCGAACGGCGCGAGCCTGTCCGCGGCGGCCTCGGCCGTGATCGCGTAGCGAGGCGGGCCGTCCAGCGCGCGGAGGGCCCGCAGGATCGCCTCCGGGCCGCCGACGGTCGCGACCCGCTCCAGGATGGCGTCCCCGGGCGCGGGAGCTGCCGCCCAGGCGGCGAGGAGGGCGTCGCGATCGGTCACGCGGCTCGCCCCCCGGGCGCGGTCGACGTACGCGTCCCGCGCCAGCGTCTTGAAGGTCCGGCTCACGAATCCCGGCGTGAGGACCGTGGCGGCGGCCATGTCGGCCAGCGTCCACGAGCGGTCGGGCTCGATCAGGAGCCTTCGGACGATGCGGAGGGCTGCGCCCGAGAACAGGTCGGCGACGTACCGGGTGCCAGGCGCATCGGCTTCGCGGCGCGCCGGACGGCGGCCCAGCCGCTCGATGAACAGGCTCCCGAGGACGATCCGGCAGTCCCCGTCAGGCTCGATCCAGCTGATCCCGGCGCCCGCCAGGATTTCGCGAGCGCGAGCACCGATCACCGGCGCGACCAAAATGGCTGCGCCGCACCGCTGGAGCCACGGGACGAGCCGGACCACCTCGGCCGGCTCGGCGCGGGCCTTGAACTCCACGCAGGCGGTCGTCCGCTCGCCCGAGGGGGCGGTGAGGTCTACGTAAGCGTCGCTCCGGGCGCCCTCAGATGGGTCGCCCGACCGCATGGCCATCGCCCAGCCCGGCGGAAGCATGCGGACGACGGCTCGTTCGAAGGCCCGTTGAAGCGTGACACTGCGTTTGACATCTACCATTGTCGGCTACTGTACCACAGCGGTATAACTAGCTAATCCAGTAGATATGCAGTCCTGGTGACGCCGAGTTCCAGCCGCCCTGGCTGTCGAGATGGAATCGGATTGGTAGACGCCTGCGCGAGGTCTCGGTCGAGCGGTTCCTCGATCCTATTCGTTGTGCGCGCCATCAAGGTGTGCGCGCCGCCGAGGGTTGACGGCGCCGCAGCGTGCCGCGTAACATTCAGGTTACACAGGAGACCATTCCAGATGCCGACAACCTCGTTCGATCGACGCTTTGACACGTGGATGCACGACCAGGAGTTCGCCGAGAGCTACCGCCTGCACCGGGCGCGGATCGACGCCATCGACAACCTGATGCGCGCGATAGACGAGGAGCGCGAGCGCCAGCACGTGACCAAGGCTGAGCTCGCGGCCCGGATCGACGCCCAGCCGGCCGCCATCCGCCGGCTGTTCAGCCAGCGGAGCCCGAACCCGCAGATCGGCAGGCTCGTGGACATGGCGAACGAGCTCGGCCTGGAGGTCGTCGTACGGCGGCGTCCGCGCCACCAGCGGAACCGGGAGGCCGCGCCCGCCGCGAGCTGACTCCCGGACTACCGCTCGATGCTGCGCGGCGTGCGCCCGCGGTACTCGTCGCCAAGGCTGCGGACGCGCCGATAGTCGGCCGGCGAGAACGCTGACGCGTTCGGCTTGTCCAGCCCGGTGACGATCACGAGGCTCGGCCGGGGAAGGCCGGGCGCCTCTCGTTCGAGCAGGCAGTAGAGCCGGTAGAGGCGCTTGCGCGGTCCACGGGTCCGGGCCTCGTAGAGGCCGGCCATGTCGCCGTGCATCGCCTCCCACTGGCCGCCGCCCGCGAACTTCATGGGCGGCGCGTCGGCGACCGCCTTCACGATCGCAGCGAGGTCGGCGCGCACGCCGATCGGGCACGACTCAAGGAACTCGGCACCCGGCACGGACTGGCCGGGGTCGTCGTCCCTGTGGCGCTGGAAGAAGACGATCGCCCATGGGTTCGAGCGCGCGCGCTCGTCGGGCGCAGCCGTCGGCCTCCGGCGCCCGCTCATAGCCGGTCGCCCGGGCTCCGCTTCCGGTACGCCTCCCGCGCCCGCTCGTCGGCGGCGGACGCGCCGTAGCGGCTCAGCATCTGGCGGCTCTTCCAGCCGGCCAGGCGCATCAGGTCGCCCTCCGTGCCGCCGTCGGCGAGCCACATGTGCGCGTAGGTGTGGCGGAACTGGTGGGGGTGGAGCGTGGGCAGCCCGGCCACGGCGCCGCGGCGCCGGAGCACCTGGAGGACGCCGCTGTCGGTGAGGACGCCCCGCGCGCCGAGCCAGAGCTCCTCGCGCCCCGCTTGCGAATGCGACGCGCGGGCCCGCAGGTAGCGGTCGACCGCCTGGGCGGTCCTGCTGCCGAACGGGCAGGCCCGGGGGCGGCGGCCCTTGCCCAGGACGATCGCCACGCCCTCCTCGAGGTCGACGTCCGCCAGGCGCAGGCCGGTGATCTCGCCCCGGCGCATGCCGGTGTCGAGCAGCATCCGGACCAGGGCGGTGTCCCGCCTGGCCTCGAAGTCCGTCCCGGCGCAGGCGTCGAGGATCGCCTTGATCTGCTCCGGCCGCAGGATGGGCGGCGGCTCCTCGGGCACGATCGGCGGGGTCATCCGGGCCATCGGCGACTCGCGGACCTCGTCCTCCGACACCGCCCACTTCCAGAACGCCTGCAGGCAGCGGTAGGCGAGCGAGACGGTCGCGGGGCGCGAGCCGGCGTCCTGGAGGGAGACCAGGAACGCCTCGACGTGCTCCCGCCGGATCCCCTCGAGCGAGCCCGGCATGCCCCCGCCCGGCGAGGAACGCGTCGAACCGGGTGGCCGCGTCGAGGTAGGTCTTGATGGTGGCCGGGCTGCGGTTCGCGGCGCGGAGGCTCAGGCGCCAGCTGTCGATCGCCGCCCGGAGGCCGAGGCGCGGCGCGCCCGCCGCCTCCGTTATAGTGGTCCTGGTGCTCGTCGACTTGACCACGGGCCTGCGTCCTCAGCGCAATATCGCGCTCATCGGGAACTTGAACCTGCTGAGACTTATACGCTGTGAGAGCGCTGTGGTCAAGCCGGAATACAGTTAGACGCTGTAGCGGAGCACGAAACCGGGCGGGAGTAGCTCAGTTGGCAGAGCGGCAGCCTTCCAAGCTGCATGTCGCGAGTTCGAACCTCGTCTCCCGCTCCAATCGCTCGTGCTGTCGCGCGGAGCGGCCCTGCTTTCCCAGCCACTCGACGGCCGAGTGCTCGGCGGGCGCGAATTGTCAAGCACTCGCCGCACGCGTGTCGGAGCGGCGTGGCGTGCCAGACACGCGTCTCGCAAGTGGCTGGAACGCGGGAGCTGTCCAGCACTCCCCGGGCGAGTATCTGGAGGTGGAAGCGCGGGCTTGGGGCCGCCTCGAGGCGCGAGGCGCCGGCCGGAGCGGCGCGACTAGACCTGCGCGATCACCCCGAGCGACACGCGGAAGCCGGCGCGGCGGTGGGCAGGCGGCAGGAGGGTGCCCTGGCCGACCGGCGCATGGTCCGGGAACCACTTGACCCACTCCTCCTGGAAGTGCTCGAACTCGGAGGGGTCGCGCAGGGACCAGGTCGCCCAGACGATCTTGTCGAGCGAGCTGCCCTCGCGCTCCAGGACGGCCTTGAGGTTCTCCATGCACTGCTTCGCCTGGACCTTGATCCCCTCGCCCACGAGGACCGACGTCTCGGGCACCACCGGGCCGACGCCGGTGACGTAGACCATCCCGCCCGCGGCGTGAACGTCGCCCTGGCCCACGGTGAGCCGTCGCGTGCGGTCGCCCTGGTCGATCCCGATGGACCGGCCCTTGCCCACGCGCGGCTTCACGGGGTGGGCCTCGTCCTCGGCCGGGATGCCGAACTCGCCGGGCGGCAGGTCGATGCCGCTCGCCCTGAACTTGGGCATGAAGGTTGGCCGGATGTCCGTCGGTCGCAGGTCGCCGACGACCTTGCCGTTCTCGTCGACGCCGGTCTGCTGGAACTCGAACACGTCCTGGGTCAGGATCGTGTCGTCCTCGATCCCGTAGACCTCGGTGATGTTCATCACCTTGCGGGAGCCGTCCTTGAGGCGTGCCGTGTGCACGATGAGGTCCACGGCGGACGCGATCTGCTCCCGGATCGTCCGCAGCGGCAGCTCGTAGCCTGACATCAGGATCATCGTCTCGAGGCGGCGGAGCATGTCCGGCGAGCTGTTGGCGTGGCCGGTTGAGAGCGAGCCCTCCTGGCCCACGGTCATCGCCTGGATCATGTCCAGCGCCTCCCCGCTGCGGCACTCGCCCACGATGATGCGGTCGGGCCGCATGTGGAGCGCGTTGCGCAGCAGGTCGCGGGTTGTGATCTCGCCCAGGCCTTCGAGGTTGGGCGGCCGCGCCTCGAGGGTGATGACGTGCTCCTGGCGGAGTTGGAGCTCGGCGGCATCCTCGATCGTGACGATGCGTTCCCCATCGGGGATGAACGACGAGAGAACATTGAGCGTCGTCGTCTTCCCCGAGCCGGTGCCGCCCGAGACGAACACGTTGAGGCGCGCCTCGATGCAGCAGCGCAGGAAGTCGAACATCTCCGGGCTGGCGGTGCCGAACCGCACGAGGTCCTCGACCGTGTACGGCCGGGCCGAGAACTTGCGGATGGTGATGACCGGGCCGATCAGCGACAGCGGCTCGATGATGGCGTTGACGCGGGAGCCGTCGGGGAGGCGGGCGTCAACCCGAGGGCTGGACTGGTCGATGCGACGGCCGAGCGGCGCGATGATCCGGTCGATGATCCGGAGCACGTGCTCGTCGCCCATGAACGAGGTGTCGACGCGCTGGATCTTGCCCTTGCGCTCGATGTAGATGTTGTGGGGGCCGTTGACCATGACCTCGGTGATGGTGTCGTCCCGCAGGAGCGGCTCGAGCGGCCCGAGGCCGGTGACCTCGGCCACGACCTCCTCGACGAGGCGGCCGCGCTCCTCGCGCGTGACCGCGAAGTTGTTCGCGGCGAGCATGCGGTCGACGATCCCGCCGATGCGCTCGTGGAGCTCGTCGCCCTCCTCGGCCGAGAAGAGCTCAGCCGATGAGGCGATGACCTCGCGCTGGAGCGCGTCGCGGACCTCGCGCAGCTGCTGCTCGCGCCCGACCGAGCCCGTTCGGCGCAGCCCCTCGTAGATGACCGGCGCCAGATCCTCGGTCTGCTGGCCTTCGGCAATCTGCTGCGCCCGTTCGATCCGCCTGAGCAGGGACAAGAACGCGCCTCCCGTGATCGCTGTGAGGCGGCAATTTACGGCCCCGGCCGGGGCGGTGCGCAGGGCGCAGGCAATGCGGCGCTGCCGCGCGCCGCGGGAGCCGTCGGTTGACCGTGCAATCAACCGCCAGTACTCTGGGACCGTGATCGAGATCGCCCGCGAGGGCTGTACGGACCGCTGTTGCCTCTGTCCCCGGCGAGAGCCGGAGGCGGTTGAGCGCGCGGTCGTCCGCGCCTAGCTCGTTCACCGCTCCGGGCCTCGCGTCCCGCGTCGTCGTCGCGCCTTCCCCGCGCGCCTGTCCCCCTCGACCCCGGAGCCCTTCTTCATGACCGCCCTCACACCGCCTGCCCGTTCCATCGACCCCCGAGGTCAGCGCTTCGGCGCCGGCGCCTCCGCCGTCCTGCTCGCCGTGGCGTTCCTCGTCAACCTCCCGCTGCTCGCCGTCCTCGTTGGCGTGAACCTCGCCGTCTCGGCGGCGCTCGGCACGCGCTGGTTCCTCCCGGGCCGCCCGTGGCCGGCCGTTCGCTCGGCGCTGCGGCTGGGCCGCGCTGAGCCCGAGCACGAGTACCCGCCGCGCTTCGCCCAGGCGCTGGGCGGCACGTTCATCGGTCTCGGGACGATCGCGTTCGCTATCGGCGCGACGCCCGTCGGCTGGCTGCTCGTCGGGGCCGTCGCGGCACTCCAGACCCTCCTCGCATTGACCGGCGTGTGCATCGGGTGCCGGCTGTACTTCCTGCGCTGGTGGGTGCCCTCGAAGTTCGCCCGGCTGATCCGCCGCGCTGACGAGGAGCGGCTGGCGATGCCGCGGATCCACCGGGCGGCCTGACCGCTGCACCGGCCGCTGGTGTAGCGGGTGCACCAGGTCCGTCGGGTGCCGTCGCGGTGAGCGCGCCGAGTGAGTCGCGTCGGACTCGAATTGCGTTGTCGGGAGCACGGCCCACGGTGCGAACCGGTGGAATCAGGGTTGACCCGCGCTGCGCAGGTGCCGAGATGAGTCGCACGCGACTCGCAGCGGCTCGCGGCGGCTCGCGGCGGCTCGCGGCGCCCCGGTGAGTCGCGTGCGACTCGACGCCGGCTCGGGTCCTGGGCGGCTCGGTCGTCGCTGGCGCCTCAGGGTTCCGTTGCCGCCTCCGGGCAATCCCTGCGGGTGGTCCCCGGGGCGCCCCCTGATGGGACTCCCAGTACTGCCGGCGCCCCGATCTCGGGGAGATCCCCGACGCAGGCCGGGTTCGGGGCGGCCGATGACCCCCCCATGAGCCAGCGTGTCATCGCCCGTCCGGTGCCCCAGCCCGCGACCTCCCTCCGCACGATCGCAGCCGCCCTCGTGCTGCTCGCGGTGGTCCTCGCCGGTGTGTCGGGGACGGTGCGCGTGAGCGTCTCAGGCGAGCCGCCGGTCCTGACCGACTCGCACTGAACCGCTAGAGGACGCCTGCGGGGGTCGGTCCCGCAAGCGTCGGCGCCACATCGCGAAGCCGCCTCCACCCCACGGGAGGCGGCTCCCGCGCGCCCCCCGCATTGGACCCCCCGGACAGCCGGGAGGGGTCCTACCCCCTCTGTGCGGCTCTTCCTGTCCATCGACCCGCGGCATCCCCCTAGGGGAGCATCCGTCATGTCGCCGGCGGCCCGCAGGCCCGTCACAGCCGGCTCCCCTGGAACCCGGACCGACCCCCGTCTCCAGCGCACGAAGGGAACCCTTGATGGCACTCGCCGCTCTTGCCGCGACTCGTCGCCCCCTCCCCGGGCCGATCGCGACGGACCCGATCCACCGGCGGCTGCCGGTCCGCGCTCTCGTCGTCCACCAGGCCGACGTGGTCCGCGCCGGCGTGTCGACGCTCGTGACGTCCGCGGGCCTGTGCGACACGACCCATGTCGCCTCCGCGTTCGAGGCCTACCGCGTGGCGCAGGCGACTCGCCCGGACCTCATCCTGTTCGACTTCCGCCCGGGCGAGGGGCCTGAGGCGACACGCCTGCTGGCCAGCCTCTGGCCGCGGCCCCGCCTTGTGGCGCTGGTCGCCAGCACGGCCCAGATCTCGCCGGACGCCTGCCTGCGGGCCGGCGCCGACGCCGCGATCGCCATCGAGAACGTGAGTGGCAGCCAGTTCCTGGCCACGGTCGAGCACGCCATCGACGGGCGCGGACCGGCCATCGCCGGCTTCCCGCGAACGGGCCCGCACCCCATCGAGGCCGACGCCGACGAGAGCCCGACCGCAATGCTCACCCCGCGGGAGCGCGAGATGCTGTTCCTGATCGGCGAGGGCCTGTCCAACAAGGAGATCGCCGACTCGCTGGTCCTGTCGGTCAAGACCGTCGAGACCCACCGCGCCAACCTGTCGCGCAAGCTCAACGTCCGCTCGCGGGCGGGCCTGATGCGCCTGGCCATGGGCATTCGGCTGGGGAACGCGTCCGCCGGGGCGCTCTAGTCACGCCTCACAGGCACGCGGAGCTCGGCCATGATCCCGCTCACCAGACCCGACGGAACGTCGTTCCTGGTCAACCCTGACCGGATCGAGTTCATCGAGGAGACGCCCGACTGCGTCGTCACGATGGCCGACGGCAAGAAGCTGCTCGTTCGCGAGAGCGCCCACGAAGTCGCCTCGCGGTTTCGGGCGTACCAGCGGGCGATCCGGGTCACCGAGACGCGCTTCGGCGGCCGGCGACGGAGCGACCCGCCCGCCGCGCACGACCCGCTCGCGTACGAGAACCCCAACCGCGCGAACCTGCGCCTGGCGCCGCGCCACGAGGCTGGCGGGGGGCCGGACCGGTGATCGGCATCCTGATCGGCGTCGCCGCCGTCATCATCACCTTCGTCCTCAAGGGCGTCAGCCCGGCAATCCTGATCAACCTGCCCTCGATCTTCATCGTGATCGTCGGCTCGTCCGGCGCCGTCATCGCGTCCTTCGGGCTCGACAACTTCAAGCGGGTCCCCAAGCTCATCGGCATCGCCACCAAGGGCTACAAGAGCAAGGCGGTCGAGACCCGGATCCAGCTCGTGGAGTTCACCGAGCGTGCCCGGCGGGCCGGCCTCCTTGACCTCGAGAAGGACGTCGAGCAGGTCCCGGACGCGTTCCTCAAGCACGGCCTCCAGATGGTCATCGACGGCATGGAGCCCGAGACCGTGGAGGAGGTCATGGAGCTCGAGATCGACGCGCTCAAGAACCGCCATGCGGTCGGCCATGCGCTGTGGGGCATGTGGGCCGGCTACGCCCCCACGTTCGGCATCCTGGGCGCGGTCATGGGCCTGATCGCCGTCATGGCGCACCTGTCGGATCCCGAGAAGCTGGCCGCCGGCATCCAGGTCGCCTTCATCGCGACCCTGCTCGCGGTGGGGCTCGCGAACATCCTGTTCATGCCCGTGAGCGTGGCGCTCAAGCAGCGCACGACCCACGAGGTGGCGGAGAAGCAGATGGCCCTGGCGGGGATCCTCGCCCTCCAGGCCGGCGACCATCCGCGCGTCGTGGCCCAGAAGCTCGACACGTTCCTGACCCCTGCGCAGCGCGCGTCGATCCCCGAGAAGGGCTCGTCGGCCGTCAGCGGCGCAACCGCCTCCGCCGAGGCTGCGTGAGGCCGAGATGTCGAAGAAGCACAAGGGCGGCGACCACGACGAGATCCACGCCGACGAGCGCTGGCTCATCACCTATGCCGACATGATCACGCTGCTGCTCGCGGTGTTCATCGTCATGTACGCCCTGTCCGACACCAACCTGCGCAAGTTCAACTCGTTCGCGCAGTCCATGTCGTCGGTGTTCAACAACGACGTGCTCTCGGGCACCACGCAGATCACGGTCTCCGAGGGCCAGGCCACCGTCCCGGACCAGGGCACCGCCCAGTCTGCCGCGGGGTTCGTGGGCACGGAGGCCGCGACCCTCGAGGCGACCATCAAGGACTACGCGATCAAGAAGGGCATCGAGAGCGGCGTGTCGGTGATCGTGGTCCCCAACGGCGTCGCCATTCGGATCTCGGGTGACCTGCTGTTCCAGCCCGGCCGGGCAACCCTCGCGTCCGAGGCCGCCGAGCTGCTCAACGTGTTCGTCGCGAACCTCCAGCTGGGCGCCGGCCAGGTGATCCGGGTGGAGGGCAACACCGACTCGACCCCGGTGAGCGGCCCGCTCTTCACCGACAACTTCGAGCTCTCGTCGGCCCGGGCGCTGGCCGTCCTGCACTTCCTCGAGAGCGCCGGCGTTGACCCGGGCCTGCTCTCGCTGGCGGGCAACGGGGCGACCAAGCCCCTTCCCGGCATCGCCCCCACCGACCCGGCCAACCGCCGCGTCGAGATCTACCTGATCAAGCCTGAGCAGGACTATCCCGCGCCGACCCCGGTCGTTCCCTCGATCGCGCCGTCGTTCAACCCAGTGTTCGGAGGCTGACCGTGAAGCTTGGCAAGAAGACCATCGTGCTGATGGGCCTCCCGCTCGGCCTCGGTCTCGCCGCTGGCGTCGTGTTCCTCGTGCTGCTCAAGCCCGCCAGCGCGGCGCCCGGCGTGCCGGACCCCGCGCCGGGCCAGCACGGCGTGATGGTGCCGCTCGACACCAAGGTCGTGAACCTGGCCCCGGGCGGCGACTACAAGTACGCCAAGGTGGGCGTGACGCTGGAGCTCCGCCCCGAGGACCCGGGCTTCTACGCCCTCAAGTCAGACGCCCGGACGGCCGCCGAGACCCTGATCGTCAAGGACTACGCCTACATCCTGCCGCTGCTCGACGACGCGGTGGGCAAGGTGGTGGGCTCCAAGACCTCGACCGACCTGCTCAGTCAGGGCGGCCGCGACGCGCTCAAGGTCGAGCTGATCGAGGCGGTCCGCCAGGTCCTCGACGGTGGCGAGGCACCGGCCGCCAGCGGCGCGAGCCCTGCCCCGCCGGCGGCGACCACGGTGCTCGAGCTCTACTTCACCGACCTGGTCATGCAGTAGGAGCCGACGATGGCCGACACCCAGCTGACCCAGGCCGAGATCAACGCCCTCATTGCCGGGGCCAAAGGCGCGGACGAGACGGGCTCTGCCGCCGCGGCGCGGAGCGCCAAGTCCGTCAAGACGTACGACTTCCGCCGACCGGACAAGTTCTCGAAGGACCAGCTGCGCACGCTGCAGGCGATCCACGAGACGTTCGCACGGGTTGCCGCGGGCCGGCTGACCGACAAGCTCCGGGTGCCGGTCACGCTCAATCTCGGCGACACCTCGCAGATGATCTTCGACGAGTACGTGTCGGGCCTGTCGCTGCCGACGCTGCTGTTCCCGATGAACGCCCACCAGCTGTCCGGGCCGTTCCTGCTCGACCTCGACCTCGGCCTCGCGCTGGCCTGGGTGGACCGCCTCCTCGGTGGCAACGGCGAGCTGCCCAAGGCTCGCCGCGAGCCGACCCCGATCGAGGGTGCGCTGATCCACAAACTGGTGGACGAGCTCGTCCCGGGGATCGCCGAGGGCTGGAGCCAGGTCGAGACCGTCACGCCCACGTTCGAGGACGCGCGACTCGGCCCCTCGATGCTGCGGGTGGCCGCGCCGAGCGACGTCGTGGCGGTGATGACGTTCGAGGTCCGGTACCCGGGGACCGCCGCGCCGCTGTCCGTGTGCCTTCCCTACAACTCGCTCGAGTCCGTCATGCCGCGCCTCTCGGCGACCACGTGGTACGCCCAGCAGAGGAGCGTCACGGACGGCACATCTCGGGGCGAGATCGCCAGCACGCTCCAGGGCGTCGAGGTGCCGCTGACCGCGGTCCTCGCCGGCGTGGAGCTGAGCGTCGACGAGCTCGCCAGCCTCAAGCCCGGCGACGTGATCCGGTTCGGCGAGCGCGCCGACCACCCCGTGCGCCTGTCGGTCATGGACCAGGCGATGGCCTGGGCCGCGCCCGGGCGCGTCGGCGACCGCGTCGCCCTCCGACTCCTCACCCCGCTGCAGCAACTGATGGAGGCCTGAACCGTGAGCTGGGAGACCCTGACCTGGCGTCCGGCCGACGCCTCCAACCCGCCGGGCATCGCGCCGCTCCTCTCGGAGGCGGAGACGATCAAGTCCGCCCTCGAAGAGGCGATCGCGGCGATGGTGATGGGCCCCGTGACCATCACCGCCGTCGAGGTGGCGACGCTCGACGCCCCGGGCGAGCTGCCCGAGGGGTTCAACATCGTGGCCACCTTCGAGCTGCTCGGCAAGGGGCGGCTGCCGCTGGCCATCGCCATCGATCCCGCGGGTGGCGACCGCCTCGCGGGCACCGTGTTCGACGTCGTCGAGCTGGGACGGCGCCTGGCCGACGAGCTCGACGCCGTCGTTGGCTTCATCGCCGGCGAGGGACTCCAGGTGGGCCCGCCCGACGGCGCCGCATTCCCCGCCGACGGGAAGCTGGTCCTCGCGCGCCTGACCCTCGCCGACGCCGAGGGTGGCGAGGCGCGCCTGGTGGCCGCGGTGGACGCGGAGGCGCCGGCCGACCTGGGCATGCACCTGATCCTGGTCAAGGAGATGGGCAAGATCACGCTCGAGCCGCCGAACTCGCCCAGGCCGAGTGCCGCTCCGTCACCGGCCGCCTCGCCCGAGCCGGCCCAGCCGGCGAATGCGCCCGCCACGGAGCCGACGCCCACAGCTGCCGGCTACCCGGGGATGCCCGGCGGGTATCCCAACCAGCCCGGCTACCCGGGGATGCCCGGCGGGTATCCCAACCAGCCCGGCTACCCCGGGATGCCAGCGGGCTACCCCGGGATGCCCGGGGCCTACCCGGCCCAGCCTGGCTATCCGGGGGCGCCGGCCGGCTACCCGCAGCAGCCCGCCGGCTACCCGTCCAACGTCCGCCCGCTCACGCTCGACGAACTCGGCGGGGGGATGGCGGCCGGCCCCGGCAGCTCGATGGACCTGCTGTACGGCGTCAACCTCGAGGTCACCGTCGAGATCGGTCGCACGCACCTGCCCATCCGTGACGTCCTGGCCCTCACCCCCGGGTCGATCGTCGAGCTGGACAAGCTCGCCGGCGAGAAGGTGGACGTCCTGGTCAACGGCCACCTCATCGCCAGCGGCGAGGTGGTGGTCGTGGACGAGAACTTCGGCGTGCGCATCACCGACGTCTCGGCTCGCGCCCGACGGATCGCCATGGCCGAAGGCGCTGCCTGAGCCATGACCTCCACCCCGGCGACCGACGCTCGCGCGACTGAGGCTCGCGCGCCCGAGCGTGGCCCCATGGCGCACCGAGCGCCCGGGTCTGCGCATCGGCCGTCCGCGTCCCGGCCGTCCGCGACTGCTGCCGACGCTGGCGCCCCTTCGGCGGTTCGCGCCCGGTGGGCCGATGCGCGTCGCCGCTCATCCTCCCCGCTGGTCGGCGCGATCGCCGCGGAGGCGGAGGATGTCGTCGCCATCGCCCGGCGGGTGGTGCCCAACCGCCGGGCTGCGCTCCTTGTCGGGCTCGCACTGCTTGCGCTGTTCGCTCTCGGCGGAATGGCCGGTGCCGCCGAGCCGAAGCCCGCGGACCGGTCCGCGCTCGACGCCTTCGCCGGATCTGGCGCACCCGCGGCCAGCCCGGCGCCACAGCGCGGCGCGTCCGCCCTGACGCTGGCATCCGTCGCGCCGGCGGGCCTTGGGGCGCAGGCCGTCTCGGGGCTGGCCGCAGGGGGCAGCGCCACGACCGGCGTCTCCGCCACCTCGCTCGCGGACGATCCCGCGTTCCGGGGCCCCGACCTGTTTGACCTGGGCGCGAAGACGGCCCTGGTGCTCGCGCTGCTGTTCGTGACCCTGCGCGTGCTGCGCCGCGTGCAGGGCGCCGGACCGACGCGCGGATCCGGGCTGCTGGCCGTCCTCGAGAGTCGATCGCTGGGGCCCAAGACGCAGCTCCACCTCGTGGCCGTGGGCGACCGCCGCTTGGTCATCGGCCAGTCGCCGGCCGGCCTGGTGGCCCTGGGCGAGCTGGACGCAGCCGAGCTGCCGGTCGCCGAGCCCGTCCGCGAGCCCTGGGCCCGGCACGACGCGCAAGACGAGGACCCCGAGCTCGAGGCGCAGGCCGTGCACGAGCTGGCCAACGGCCGCCGGACGCGCCTGGGGATCTCGGCGTGACCCGCCGCGCCGTCGTCCGACGCGACGCCGCCCGCCGGGTCGCCCGGTTCGCGATCCTGCTCGCGCTGCCCCTGCTGCTGGGCGCCTGCTCGGGATCCGGTGGCGGGGCGCCCACCGTCGGCGTCTCGATCAATGACGGCTCCGCCGCGAGCGGTGGCGGCACAATGGCCCTCTCGCTCCAGCTGCTGATCGCGCTGACGATCCTCGCGATCGTGCCCTCGATCCTGCTGATGGCCACGAGCTTCACGCGGATCGTGGTGGTGCTCTCGCTGCTGCGGAGCGCCATCGGCATCCCGCAGCTGCCGCCCAACCAGATCCTCCTGGGGCTGTCGCTGTTCCTGACGCTGTTCATCATGGGCCCGGTCTTCACCAAGGTGAACGACCAGGCGGTCCAGCCCTACCTCGCCGGCTCGATCACGACCGACGAGGCGATCCAGCAGGGCATCGCCCCGATGCGCACCTTCATGCTCGCCCAGACCAGCGAGTCGGACATCCAGCTGTTCCTGGACCTGTCCAAGAAGCCGCGCCCGGCCACGGTCGACCGAGATCCCGGTCGAGGTCATCCTGCCGGCCTTCGTGACCAGCGAGCTCAAGACCGCCTTCACGATGGGCTTCCTGCTGTTCATCCCGTTCCTGGTCATCGACCTGGTCGTGGCGTCCGCCCTTGATGGCGATGGGCATGGTGATGGTCAGCCCGACCCAGATCGCGCTGCCGTTCAAGCTCCTGCTGTTCGTGCTCGTGGACGGCTGGGTCCTGATCATCACCAGCCTCGTGCGGAGCTTCGGGGCATGACCGCCGAGGGCCTGGTCGCGGTCATGGAGCGCACGCTCATCACCACGCTCGAGATCGGCGGGCCGATCGTGATGGCGGCGCTCGTGGTGGGCCTGATCGTGTCCATCTTCCAGGCGGCCACCCAGATCAACGAGGCCACCCTGACCTTCGTGCCCAAGCTGCTGGTCATCGCCGGCCTCCTCGTGGTCATGGGCCCCTCGATGCTGCAGCAGCTCACCGACCTCACCCGGTTCGTGTTCGAGGTCGCCGCCAGCTCGGCGCCGGTGAACCGCTGATGAACCCGTTCACCGCCACCCTCGCGAGCGGGCAGGTCGCGGGCCTGTTCCTGGTGCTGCTGCGCTGCACGGGGTTCGTCGTCACGGCGCCGATCTTCGGCCACCGGGCGGTCCCGGGACCCGTCAAGGCGGGGCTCGTCGGCGTCCTGGCGATCACGCTGGCGCAGGGGGCCGCCGTGACCGGCAGTCCCCAGCCTCTGATCCTGGCCGCGCCGGTCGAGCTCGCGATCGGCGTGGCGATGGGGCTCACCATGGCGGCCGGCTTCGCGGTCGTGGACGCCGCCTCACGGCTGCTCTCGATCCAGATGGGCCTCTCGCTGGGCGCCGTCTTCGACCCGATCGGCGGCGAGGCGTCGACCCCGTTCGAGCCCCTGTTCGCGGTGCTGGCCGGACTGCTGTTCCTCGCGCTCAACCTCCACCTCGCGGTGGTCCGGATCCTGGCCGAGTCGTTCGCCGCGCTGCCGATCGGCGGCGCGCTGCCGACCGGGCTCCTGGGCGCGCTCGCCTCGCTCCTCGCCATCGCGCTCGAGCTGGCGGTCAAGGTGGCCATGCCGCTCGCGCTGATCCTGTTGCTCGTCGAGCTGTCCGTGGCGCTGATCTCGCGCGCTATCCCACAGGTCAACGTGTTCTTCCTGGGCCTGCCGGTCAAGATCCTGGTGGGCATCGCGCTGGTCGCCTTCGCCCTGCCCGGCCTGCTCAACGGCTTCGGCGGCGTGTTCACCACCTTGATCGACGGGACCGGTCGGGCGATCACCGCCGCGAGCCCCGCCGCGAGCCACCTGCCGTGAGCGGCGAGAAGACCGAGGCGCCGACCCAGCATCGGATCGATGAGGCCCGGCGCAAGGGCCAGGGCGTTGGCCGGAGCCACGAGCTCGTCCAGGTCATGACGCTGGTCGCTGGCCTGCTCACGCTGTCCTCGATGCTGCCCTCCGTGGGCGGCAAGGTGGCCGGGCTGCTCGTGGACGAGGTGGACGCGATAGCGCAGGGCCCCTCGACGCCGAGCGGGATGCTGCTCAGCGAGGTCGGGCGGTCGATGGGCATGGTCGTGGGCATGGTCCTGCCGCTCGCCGGGGCGGTGGCCCTCGCCGGCGTGCTGGGCTCGCTCGCAAGTGGCGGTTTCATCCTGAGTGCCGGCGCCATTCGGTTCGACAGCTCCAAGCTCAACCCCCTCAAGGGGCTCGGGCGGCTGGCGGACAAGGCCGCGTTCACCCGGTTGCTCATCGCGCTCGCCAAGCTCGCGATCCTGGCCGCGGTCTCGTCCCAGATCATCCTCAACAAGATCCCGGCACTGCTCTCGATGGACGGCCAGGGCGGCTCCGCGGTGGCCGGACGCGCCATCTCGGCGGTGTTCGAGCTGGGCGTGACGGTCGCGATCCTGCTGGCCGCGGTGGCCCTCGCCGACTGGATCATCCAGCGGCGCCGTGCGGCGGGCAGCCTGCGCATGACCCGCGACGAGGTCAAGCGCGAGAACCGCGAGCAGGAGGGCGACCCGCTCATCCGCGGCCAGCGCCGCGCCCGTGCCCGCCGCCTCGCCTTCGCCCGGATGATGGACGCGGTCGCCACCGCCGACGTCGTGGTGACGAACCCGACCCGACTGGCCGTGGCGCTCAAGTACGACCACACGACGATGGGTGCGCCCAGGATCGTGGCGAAGGGCCAGCGCCTCATGGCCGCCCGGATCCGCGAGCTCGCCCGCAAGCACAACGTCCCGATCATCGAGGACAAGCCGCTGGCGCGCGCCCTCTATCCGCGCCCGATCGGCGCCGAGGTCCCGGCCCACCTGTACAAGGCCGTGGCGCGGATCCTCGTCCTCGTCGCCCGCATTCGCGCCGGCAAGGCGCAGCCCATCTCGCGCCGGCGCCCGCCGACGACCGCCATGCAGCTTCCCAGTTGGTTTGGGGGAACCGCCCGATGACGACCCAGCCGCGCGCCGCGAGCGCGAGCCTCGCCCGGAGCGACGCCGTCCTGGCGGCAGCCGTGGTGGGGATCGTCGCGATGATGATCATCCCGCTGCCGACCGCGATCCTCGACATCCTGATCGTCCTCAACATCACGTTCAGCCTGACGATCCTGCTGCTGACGCTCAACGTCCGCGAGCCGATGGAGTTCAGCGCGTTCCCGCCGCTGCTCCTGATCGCGACCCTGTTCCGGCTCGGGCCTCAACGTCAGCGCCTCGCGGCTCGTGCTGCTCAACCACGACGCGGGGCAGGTCATCAGCGCGTTCGGCAAGGTGGTCGTCGGCGGCAACACCGTTGTCGGCGTGGTGGTGTTCCTCATCCTGGTCGTCATCCAGTACGTGGTCATCACCAACGGCGCGGGGCGCGTGTCCGAGGTGTCCGCCCGGTTCACCCTGGACGCGATGCCCGGCAAGCAGATGGCGATCGACGCCGACCTCAACTCCGGGCTCATCACCCCCGACGACGCGCGCCTGCGCCGGCGCTCGATCGAGCGCGAGGCCGACTTCTACGGGTCGATGGACGGCGCCAGCAAGTTCGTCAAGGGCGACGCGATCGCGGCCATCGTGATCATCATCGTCAACATCGTCGGCGGCCTCACGATCGGCGTCCTCCAGAGCGGCATGGACATCGGCCGCGCCCTCACGACGTTCACGGTCCTGACCGTCGGCGACGGCCTCGTCAACGAGATCAGCGCGCTGCTCATCTCGGTCGCCACCGGCATCCTGGTCACCCGCGGCGGCTCTGACGAGGGCCTCGGGGCCGACCTCGCCGGGCAGCTGTTCTCGCAGCCGCGCCTGTTCATGGTGATCGGCGCGATCCTGGCGCTGATCGGCTTCGTGCCCGGCTTTCCGGTCATGGTGTTCATGCCCGCGGGCCTGCTGGTGGTGACCGGCGGCTGGTTCCTCTCGGGACGCGCGAAGGCGGCCGCCGTGGCGACGCTCTCCACCAGCGCACCGACGCTCGGGGCGCTGCCCAGCGGCGAGGCGACCCCGTCGCCGCGGCTGGGGGTGGGGGAGTCCCCGCTGGAGGCGCTCCACGTCGAGACGCTCGAGCTCACGGTGGGCTACGGCCTCGTCGGGCTCGTGGACGGGTCCGCGGGCGTCGGCGGCGGGCTGGTCGAGCGGATCGGGCTGATCCGCCGCCAGGTCGCGGCCGAGCTCGGCCTCATCGTGCCCACCGTCCGCATCCGCGACGACCTCGCGCTGGAGCCCGACGTCTACGTGGTCGGCCCTGCGGGGCGGCGAGATCGCGCGGGGCCGGATCGACCCCGCCCGGCTGCTGGCGATGGACCCCAACGGCGGCGAGATCGCCCTGTCGGGGATCCCCACGACCGAGCCCGTCTACGGCCTGCCAGCCACCTGGATCAGCGTCACCGACCGCGAGGCGGCGGAGTCCATGGGCTACACCGTCGTGGACGCGGCGTCGGTGCTCGCCACACACCTGGCCGAGACGATCCGCGGTCACGCCGCCGAGATCCTCGGCAGGGGCGAAGTCACCGCGCTGCTCGAGGCGCTCAAGGCCGAGATCCCGGGCATGGTCGAGGAGATCATCCCGGCGCAGCTGTCGGTGGGGGAGCTCCAGAAGGTCCTCGCCGGCCTGCTCCGCGAGCGCGTCCCGATCCGCGACCTCGCGACGATCCTCGACGCGGTGGCCGACGCCGCCCGCCAGACCAAGGAGCCGCTGTTCCTCGTCGAGGCGGTGCGCCATGCGCTCGCCCGCACGATCACCGGCCGGTTCCGCGCCTCCGACGGCCAGATCCACGCGGCCGCCCTGTCGCCGGGCCTCGACGCGCGGCTCGGGCAGGCGCTCGTGGTCCAGCCGGGCTACGTCGGCCTGGACCTGCCCGCGCCCGAGGTCCGCTCGCTCGTGGAGTCCGTGGACAAGGCGCTCCGCCGGCTCGCCGGGGAGGGCCGCCAGCCGGTCCTCCTGTGCAGCACGCGGATCCGCCTGGGCGTGCGGACCCTGCTCGAGCGCCATGTCCCCAGCCTGGCCGTGCTGAGCTACGAGGAGCTGCTGCCCGCCGTTCCCGTGGTCGTCCACGCCCACGTGGAGGTCTAGTCGATGGAACTCCTGGTCGCCACGTGGACCACCCGTCTGGCCCTGGTCGGGGCCCTGCTCGTGGGCTGGATCAGCCTCGCGTCGGGCGCCACGATGCTCGATGTGGCCATTCGACTCGCCCTCGCGGCGTTCGTTCTCAGTTATGCCGGCCGCCTGATCATGGGCTGGCTCGAGACGCCGGAGCAGAAGATGCTCCGCCTGCGGAAGAGCCGGTCCAAGCGCAGGCGGGCTAAGCCGTGATCATGGGCACCGGGCTGCGCATCGCGGCCGCCGGACCGTCCGGCTTGCCGACCCCCCTCGAGGCGGCCGGTGGTCCCGGGCTTCCCACCGACGCCGCCCAGCGAGAGGTGCTGGTGCTCAAGTACGCCCACCTCGTGAAGTACGTGGTGGGCCGGCTGGGCGTGTCCGTGCCCGGCGTGTTCGACCGCGAGGACGCGATGCAGGCGGGCACGATGGGCCTCCTGCGCGCCATCGACGGCTACCGCTCCGACTCCGCCGCCTCGTTCGAGTCCTACGCGATCGTCCGGATCCGGGGCGCCATCCTCGACGCCGTCCGGTCGCTCGACGCGGTGGGCCGCGCCGGCCGGGAGGCGGGCCGCGCGATCGCCAAGGCGATCCACGAGCTCGAGGCGGAGACCGGCCGCACGCCCGACGAGACCGAGGTGGCGGCGCGACTGGGCGTGACCGTGGACCGCTACCGCGAGCAGCTGGCCGCCGCGTCGATGGTCACGGTGTCGCTTGACGAGCCGGACCCGCGCGGCGACGACGACGAGGCCGGCGGCGGCTACGCTGACACGGCGGCCGACCACGACGCCGTGGACCCCGGCGAGGAGGCTGCCCGGCGCGACGCGGTGGCGGTCCTCGGCCGCGAGATCTCGCGCCTGCCCGACCGGCCCAAGCTGGTGCTCGCGCTCTACTACCAGGACGAGCTGACCTTCCGTGAGATCGGCGAGGTCCTGGGCGTCACCGAATCCCGTGTCTGCCAGATCCACACCGAGGCGGTCCTCACGCTCCGCAGCCGCATGCTCGAGCCGGACCTCCTCGCTCGCTTCCCGCGCAGGAGGGTGCGCCGATGATCCGCGGCATCTACACGAGCGCGTCCGGCCTGGAGGCCGCGCAGGAGCGCATGAACGAGCTGTCCGGCAACATCGCCAACGTCAGCACGCCGGGCTTCAAGGAGATCCTCGCGACCCAGGAGGACTTCGGCACGGACGTCGGGGTCTCGTTCGGCGACGGCGGGTCGGCGGCGAGGATCGGCAGGCTCTCGTACGGGACCGCTGCCGTGGGCGAGACCATCGACCGGCTGCAGGGCCCGCTCCTCACCACCGGCAACCCGACCGACCTCGCCATCTCGGGCGACGGCCTGTTCGTCGTGGGCACGCCGAGCGGCATCGGCTACACCCGCGCGGGGAACTTCGTCGTCGACGCCAACGGCACCCTCGCGACCCAGCAGGGCTACCCCGTGCTCGACACCGCCGGCAAGCCCATCACCGTCCCGGGTGGCGCGTCGACGCTCACCGTGGGCCCCGACGGCACCGTCGCGGGCACCGGCCAGCGCCTCGCGTTCATCTCGTTCCCGGCCACCGGGCTCGCGATGCGGGGCGAGAACCTGTTCGCGGTGAGCGGCCCGGTCCAGCCCGTCGCGGCCGGCGCTGGCACGATCCAGCAGGGGTTCCTCGAGAGCAGCAACGTTGACATGGCCGCGTCCATGACCGAGCTGATCGCCGTCCAGCGAACCTTCCAGCTCAGCGCCCGGTCCTTGACGCTCCAGGACCAGACGCTCGAAGAGGCGAATGCCGTCGGGAGGCCCAGGTGAGTGCCGAGCCTCAGGGCATCCCCCGACCACGACTGGCGGCGGGCCACCACGACCGGGGGATCGAAGGGCGTCGATGCCGCCGGGCAGACTGCAAGACGGACGGGTGCCGCCTGGGGCGGTTTCCGCCTCAAGCCCGCACACGTGGCTGCCGATCCCTCGATCGAGGCAAGCCACGAGGAGCGACGATGAAAGTCCAAGAGCCCACCACCCGAACCACCAGCGAGCTCGCGCTCAAGGCCGCCCAGGCGCCGAAGGCCGAGACCCGTCCCGAGCAGCACCCCGCGGCCACGGCCGGCGCCCGCACGTCGGGGCCCGCCGCAACCGTCGCCCTGTCGTCCCGGAGCCGCGAGCTCCACGGCGCTCTGGCGGCTGCCAAGGATGCCCCCGACGTCCGCGCCGACAGGGTCGCTGACGTCCGCCGGCGCCTCGACAACGGGACCTACCTCGTCGACCCAACCCGCATCGCCAGGGGCATCCTCGATTCCCGGGCGTAGCGGGCCCGCCTCGCGCCGGTGACCCCGGCGCCCCTCGGCAGGCCGCCTCATGCTTGTCTCAACCGGCACCGCCAGCGCGAAGAAGAACGTCGCCGATGCTGACGAGGCCGTCCTCCTCGAGGCCCTCGCCGAGGCAGGGGACGCCCTGACCGCGGCGCTGGTCGCCCACGACCTCGGTGGCGTCACCTCCGCCACGCGGGCTGCGGAGGCCCTGGTGGGCAGCCTCGACCAGGTCGACGCCGACCCTGCCGCCCGCCGTGTCGACCGCGCCGCCTTCACGGGCCTCGCCGCGCGCATCGCCGCGAGCGCCCGCCGCAACGCCGTGCTGCTCGAGGCCGCCTGGGCCACCGACGCCGAGATCCTGCGCCTGCTCGCCACGGCCGCGATGGAGCAGGACGCCGGCAGCTCCACCTACGCCACCCCCGTCCCGCGGCACCGCGCCCGCCGGCTGGCTCGACCGCTCGGCGTAGGGAGGGCATCGGCCATGGCGAACGGCTGGATGGGCCTCAACACGGCGCTCTCGGGCCTGCGCACGTCGCAGGAGATGCTCGACATCGCCTCGCACAACATCGCCAACGCGTCCACCCCGGGCTACTCGCGCCAGCGGGCGACGCTCGTGGCGGCGCCGCCGTTCAGCCTGCCCGCGTTCAACCGCACGGGGCTGCCCGGCCAGCTCGGCACGGGCGTCCAGATCACGTCCATCAACCGGATCCGCGATGTCTACCTGGACCAGCAGATCAACCAGCAGCAGTCGCTCACGGGCTACTGGTCCGCGCGCTCGGATGTCATGGCGACGGCCGAGTCCGTCTTCCCGGAGCCCTCGAACACGGGCCTCGGCAACGAGCTCTCGAAGTTCTGGTCGTCCTGGGAGGACCTTGCGGCCAACCCGTCGTCCTCGGCCGCGCGCACGGCCGTGCTGACGCAGGCATCGTCGCTGGCCGCCCGCTTCAACCGCGACTCCAGGCCAGCTCACCACCCAGATCGAGGGCGTTGACAGCCAGGTCCGGGGCACGATCGCGGACATCAACAGCTTCGCCTCCCAGATCGCCGCGCTGAACAAGCAGATCCAGGGGATCGAGATCTCGGGCGATCACGCCAACGACCTCGAGGACCAGAGAGACCAGCTGGTCCAGCAGCTCAACGAGCTCGTCCCCACGCAATCCGTCACCCAGAAGGACGGGTCGGTCACGCTGTTCATCGGCGGCACCGCACTCGTGGACCACGAGACGGCGCGGACGGTCGTGGCGGCCGACGACGCAAGCGGGCATGCCCTCCCGACCTGGTCGAGCGGCGATCCGCTCGACGTCCAGGGGGGCAAGCTCAAGGCATACATCGAGGCGCGCGACACCACGCTGGCGAGTTATCAGACTTCGCTCAACCAGCTGGCCCAGCAGATCGCCGACCAGGTCAACACGGCGCACCAGTCGGGCGTGGACCAGAACGGCGCCCCGGGCCTCGCGCTCTTCAGCTACATCGCAGGCAGCGCCGCCTCCACGCTCGCGGTCAACGCGGCCGTGGGCACCGACCCGACCAAGGTCGTCGTGGCGGCCACCGCTGGGCGCCCCGGGGGACACCTCGATCGCCTCGCAGATCGCCGATCTCGCCAACTCGGCCACGTTCGGCACCGGCACCCAGACGCCAACAGACGTGTACGCCTCGTTCGTGGGCCAGATCGGCGCGGACGCGAAGCAGGCGACCGAGATGCAGGGCAACCAGTCGCTCGTCCTCAGTGAGCTCGACAACCGCCGGTCCTCCATCAGCGGCGTCTCGCTCGACGAGGAGGCGACCGACGTGATCCGCTTCCAGCAGGCGTATCAAGCCTCAGCGAAGGTCATCACGACCATCAACGAGATGCTTGACACCCTCATCAACAGGATGATCTGAGCAGGGGCACGGCGATGCGCATCACAAACTCCATGCTCACCGCACAGACGCTGCGGGACCTCCAGGGCAACTACGCCGCGATGGCCCAGGCTCAGGAGCAGGTATCGTCGGGCAAGCGTCTCAACCGCCCGTCCGACAACCCGCCGGACGCGCAGCAGGCGATCAAGTACAATCAGGTGTTCGCGTCGGTCGGCCAGTACCTGCGCAACGTCCAGACGGCGCAGAACGCAACGGCGACGGCGGAGGGCGCGCTCTCGAGCGCAGGTGACGCCATCCAGCGCCTCAAGGAGCTGAGCCTGGAGGCGGCGAACGGCACACTGTCCGCGTCCGACCGTCAGGGCGTCCTCGCCGAGGTCAACCAGCTCGCGGATCAGCTGGTCTCGCTGGCGAACACCAAGAACGGCGACGACTACGTGTTCAGCGGGCAGAAGACCTCGACCGCTGCGTATGCGAACGTGGGCGCGGCCTATGCGGGCGACACTAACCCGATCACCGCGAGGATCTCGCAGGGCCAGACGCTACGGGTCAACGTGACCGCGGATGTCGCCTTCGGGCCCGCCCTCGCGGCGGCAGCGCAGCTCGCCGCTGACCTCGCCGCGGGCAATGCGCCGCAGCCGGCCACCATTTCGGGCCTCGACACCGCCCTCTCGGCGGCGTTGACGGCCCGGACCACCATCGGCGCGATCGACAACCGGCTCAGCGGTGCCCAGACGTTCCTGACGGACCAGCAGCTCTCGATCACGGCGATGCTCTCCACCCTCGAGGACGCCGACATGCCGGCCGTGATCACGGAGGCGAGCACGCGACAGACCGCCTATCAGGCGGCGATCTCCGTGAACGCCAAGATCCTGCAGAAGAGTCTGATCGATGAGCTCTGACATCGAGATCCCCCGCGTCCTGACCCTTGCAGAGGGCCTTGTCGGCCTGCCCCACTGCACGTCGCTCGAGGTGCACCCCTTCGCTCAGGGCAACTTCGTCGAGCTGATCGACCGCGACGAGCCTGGTCTGGGCTGGCTGGCTGCGGCCGCCGAGGACGTGCGGAGCGGCATCACCGCCTGCCTGCGCGCGACCGGCCGCGTCGCTCCGGACGAGGTCCTTCTGGTCTTGCTCTCCAGCTACGGCGAGCCGCCGGTCGTGACCGCCAACCTGGCGGGCCCGATCGCCGTGGGACCCGACGGCGCCTCCCGCCAACTCGTCCTCGAGGGGTCAGACTACGAGCTCCGGGCGCGCCTGACGCGGCTCGCGCCAGCGCCGGCGAACGGCTGACGCGGCCATGCTCGTCCTGACCCGCCGGCCCGGGCAGTCCATCCGCGTGGGCGACGGCATCGAGCTCGTCGTCGTGCGCATCGAGGGCGATCGCGTGGTGCTCGGGATCGAAGCCCCCCGCGAGGTGCGCGTCGTGCGCTCTGAGCTCCTCCGCGACCTCGAGGCCGAGGTCCACGCTGCTTCCGGCGCCCGAGACCGGATCCGAGAGCTGATCCGATAACCGAGGTGAGGGGCAACCCCGACCCAGACCGGGGGGTTGCAGCCAAGCCCGACGCCTGTGATGGTGCCCTCGTGATGCACCACGGCTACGCACGCCCGCGCGAACTCGAGGTCAGCTTGCCGTCTCAGTCACTGGTCCCAACGCCAGATGGATGCGCACGTCGTGCCCGGTCGCTGGCCCCTTCGGTGTGTTGGGCCTCACCCGCGCCAAGTCGGGCGCCGTGTCACGGCTCCATGGTCGCCGGCTGGCTCGACGGTCGTCTCGTTCCGTGGCAGCGATGAGCGCGCTCCACGTCCTGGTCATGGGGCCCATGGAAGGCGGCGCATGTCCCGTCTACCGTTTCGGGATGCATCGGGAGGCGCTCGCGGGGCACGGTGTCGAGCTCCGCTCGCTGACCCGCAGCCGCGTTGCAGCGCCAGCCTCAGAGTCAGGATCAGACGAGGAGGCGCTTGCGAGCAAGGACGCGGTCTTGGACCGATCGGAGATCGACTGGGCTGACGTCATCGTGTTCCGCCGGTTCTATGCGAGCCAATGGTCGTGTCAGGACTGCGCGCTCGTGAGCCCATTGCGACAGGTGGTCGAAGCCCACGGGCGCGCTGTTGGGCACCGCCCGTCAGCTCCCGACTATCTGGTCGGGCCGCTGTTCTCCGCGTTCGAGCGCTCGCCGGAAGTGCTGCGGGGCCGGGCGGTCGTCTACGAGACCGACGATGACCTCTTGAATCTGCAGTCTTGGAATGGGGTCTCCAAGCGCGTCGCGCCCGAACGCGGGGTCATCGAGCGGATGGTGAGCCGTGCCGACCTCGTGACGGTGACCACGCCAATTCTCGCTGACCGCCTTCGACCGCTCAACGACGCGATCCGCGTCGTGCGGAACGCGGTGGACCCGTCCTGGTATCGGCTTGAGGAACCGGCCCAGCCTGTCGACGGGGGACCGCGCCTCCTCTATTACGGCTCGCCGACGCGGATGCGTGACTACGCGGTCTGCCGGGCGGCCGTTGACGAGGTGGTGGCGGCCCATCCCGGGGCGAGACGGGTGTGGCTCGGGGCCATGGGGTCGCCCGCTGGCGGTTCGCCGGCTCCGGTGATCGCGGCCGTGGACGAGGTCGGTCCCTACATCGAGGGTCCGCAGGCATTCTCGCGCGCTCTGGCAGCAGCCCGGCCTGACATCGGCCTGGCCCCTCTGGTCGGAGACATCTTCGACCAGGCCAAGTCGGAGTTGCACTGGCTGGAGTACACGATGGCTGGCGCCGCCACGATCGCGACGCGCGTGCCGGGCGGCGGGCCGTATGACCCGATCCGCGACGGCGTCGACGGGCTGCTGGTCTCCGACCGCTCCGAGTGGGATCGTGCGCTGCGGCGGCTCGTCGCCTCACGATCTCTGCGCGACGAGGTGGCTGGGCAGGCCCGCGAGCGCGTGATGCGCGAGTACACGGTCGCCGCTCGCGCCGCAGACTGGGCGAACGCCTATCGCTGGGCCGCCGAGCACGCCGGCCGCGCCGTCGCCGGTCGGGTCCATGCCCTGGGAGAGCTCGCGTCGGCCGCTGTCGAGGCCGAGGCGTGCGCGTCGCTCGAGCACCGCCAGGCCGCCCGTACGGCCGTGGCGGCCGCCCCCGCGCGCCTCGCCATGGCTCGAACCGGCCGCGTGGCTTGCTGGGGGCCAGAGGACGCGGTCGATCCGCTCGTCAGCGTCGTGATCCCCGTGGTCGACGAGACAGATCGTCTGGTGCGCCGTGCGGTGCGGTCGGCGTTGGCGGGCAGCCACGAGCGAGTGGAAGTCATCGTGGTCCGTCCGGCATGGGACGCCCACGAAGGCTTGGGCGATCCGCACGCCCTGCCGCAGGACCCCCGAGTGCGCCTTGTGCCTGCCCGGCGGGCAGGCAAGATGCCACCAGCAGGGACGGCCATGGCGCGCGCTGCGACATCTGGATTGCTCCTGCGAGCCGGTCTTGCGGCGGCGCGCGGACAGTGGATCGCGCCGCTCAGCCCGGAAGGCGAATTCGAGTTCGACCACATTGAGGTGTTGCTCGGGGTCGCGCTGGAGCACCAGGTCGAGTTCGTCTACGGACAGGCGCTGATCGATGCCGGCCGGTCCGTCGGCGTCCTGATCGGCTCTTGGCCGCCGAACGCCGACGAGGTCCTCACCTTGAGCACCGAGCTCTTCGCACGACAGCTTGTCGCCGTAGCCGACGTTGACCCTGACGCGTGGCGGGAGGGGGCCACGCCCGGCTGGGCGCTGTGGCGGGCCTTCATCGAATCGGGTGTTCGCATGGCTGGGATCGAGCACGTTGTGACACGGCTGGCCCAGGCTGTGGCGTCGGATGGTCTCGACCCGGCGCTGGTGTCCGCGGCGTCGCCCATGAGCGGAGCAGCCGACCCCACCCGGTCCGAGCGCGCCGCTGACGGGGACCGGAAGGGGTACCGCGGGGTCCGCGGTGGAGGCGGGTTTCGAGCGAAGGATCGCGCGCGTCACCACGGAACGAGCCGACCCCGTTCTGGGCGCTGACAGAGCGGACAGGCGACGCGACCCCCCACTGCGGTGGGGCCCCGTTTGCAGGTTCAAGGACCTGGCGCCGCCGCCCGATACCCCAACTGGCAGTCCAGCAACTGCCCCGGCGACAGGATGTTGCCGGCACTGTGGATCAGGCTAGGAGGCCAGATCTCAAATGGGTGTCCGCATCAACACCAACATCGAGGCCCTCAACGCTCAGCGCAACCTGGGCATCACTGCTGCTCAGTTCAGCAAGTCCGTCGAGAAGCTGTCCAGCGGCCTGCGCATCAACCGCGCTGCCGACGACGCCGCCGGCCTCGGCATCAGCGAGACGCTCCGCTCGCAGGTCAACGGCCTCAACCAGGCCGTCCGCAACGCCCAGGACGGCATCTCGCTCGTCCAGACCGGTGAAGGCGCGCTGAACGAAGTCAGCTCGCATGCTCCAGCGCATCCGCGAGCTGGCCGTCCAGTACAACAACGGCACCAACGACATCGAACGCCCAGGCGAGCATCTCGGCCGAGGTCAGCGCCCTCCAGACGACGATCAGCTCGATCGCACCGAACACCAAGTTCAACGGCGTGAGCCTGCTCGCCGCCGGCACGATCACGCTTCCAGGTCGGCGCCAACGCTGGCGAGACCCAGACCGTCACCACGACCGCGCTCGACACCAGCAGCGGCCGTGGTCACCGACATCGCGTCGGTCGACACCGCCATCGCCGCCGTCAGCACCCAGCGCGCCGCCTTCGGCGCCGCGCAGAACGCCCTCGAGCACACGATCAACAACCTTCAGCGTCGCGTCGGAGAACTTCTCCGCGTCCGAGTCCCGGATCCGCGACCTCGATGTCGCGTCCGAGATGGTCAACTTCACCAAGACCCAGATCCTGCAGCAGGCCGGCACGGCGATCCTTGCCCAGGCCAACCAGGCGCCCGCAGAGCGTCCTGAGCCTGCTCAAGTAGCCACCTGCTCCTCCCTGGGGCCGGCCGGTCTGACCGCCGGCCCTAGGGCCCACCCTCACCCGACAGTCTGCGAGGGCCTCCGGTGACGTACGACCCGACCGCCGTCTACCGCACGGCGCAGGTGACGACGAGCAGCCCAGCTGCCCGGGTCGTGCTCCTGTACGAAGGAGCCATCCGATTCGCGGCCCTGTCCGTCCAGCGCCTCGAGCAGCACGACCTCGAGGGCTCCCACAACGCCAGCATCCGTGCCCAGTCCATCGTCGGCGCGCTCCGCGAGTCGCTCGACCTGTCCGCGGGCGACGTCGCGACCCGGCTGGACAGCATCTACGAGTTCATGATCCGCCGCCTCGCGGCCGGCAACCTGGCCAAGGACCCCAAGCCCACGCGCGAGGTCATCGGCCCTGCTCCGCGAGCTCCTCGCGGCATGGCGCGCCATCGCCGACACGTCCACGACTGGCGCCCGCCGCGAAAACAGCCCCGCCGGCGCCAGCCACGCTCCCGTCGCTGTACCGGGCGACCGTGTCCGGGGCGGCGTGAGATGCGGGTCGAGTCGATGGTCGCCCAGCAGGCCGTCGCTCGCCCAGGCGACCCATCGGAACGTCCGGCACACAGCGGCGCAGCGCTCCGAGGCCGCGCCGAGCGCCGTCGGCCGCGCGAACCCCGGCGCCGGCGCCAGCCTGCCCTCGGCGGTTGCTGACCGGCTCGCCTCGCTGTTCGCGGATGACCCGGGTCTGGCCGAGGCGGTCTTCGCGCACCTGCCGGCGGCGCGCCAGGCATCCGCGCTCGACCTCGCCGCCTACGGCGTCGGCGCGCACCGCCCAGGCACCGCGAATCCTCGACACGATCGGCTGAGTTCAGGGGAGATCCCCGAGCGACGGACGGTGGACCGCGAGCACACTGGTCCACACAGGACTGACAATCAGGCGGGAACGATGGCCACCACGACCGGCTCCACGACATCGGCATCCGGATCGTCGTTCCAGTTCACCGGTGCCGATCTCGGGCCTCGACACGACCAGCCTGATCCAGGCGATGCTTGCTGCCGAGAAGGCGCCGCTCACCACGATCACCAACAAGCGGACGACGCTCCAGGCCCAGCAGAAGGCCTGGGAGACGCTGCGCACGCAACTGACCACTCTGGCGACCGCGACGCAGGCGCTCGCGACAGGCGGGTCGGCGGCGGCGCGCCTCGCGTCGTCGTCCAACGCAAGCGTGCTGGCCGCCACGGCCAGCTCGGGCGCGATCGCGGGCACGTACCTCGTCCAGGTCAACCACCTGGCCACGGCCACCCGGGCCACCAGCACCGCATCGATCGGCACCGCGATCACGAGCGCCGATCTCGACACCAACCTCTCGGCGCTGGGCCTGCCGGGCTCGGTGACCGCGGGCAACGTCGGGATCGTCGTCGACGGGACCATCGTGACCGCGGCCATCGGCGATCCCGCCTCGACCACGCTGCGCCAGGCGACCGACGCGATGGCGTCCGCGATCCAGGCGCAGGTGCAGGCGACCGACGCCGCCGCGACCGTGACGGCGCAGATCACCGGCAATCGCCTGCAGTTCGTGGTGTCCGGCTCCACCGGCTCCCACACGGTCTCGTTCGGCGTCGCGGGCGACACGTCCAATGCCGGCGCGATCTTTGGCCTCGATGGGATCAGCGGCGCGTCGCTCACGGACACGACGCCGATCACGGGACGACAGGCGCTGGGCGTGGTGCGCACGATCTCCACGCTCGATGCCGCCGGCCTGACGGGCCTCACCAGCACCAAGACCGGCAGCCTGACCATCAACGGCGCCACGATCACCTACGACACGACGGTGGACTCGCTGTCCTCGATCGTGAGCAGGATCAACGGCTCCGCCGCCGGCGTGACCGCGTCGCTGGACCGGGCCAACGACAAGCTGGTGCTGACCTCCAAGTCGGGTGGCGCCTCGGCGATATCGATCAGCGAGTCGGCCGGCAGCACGCTCGCCGCAGCCCTCAACCTGACCCCGGGTACGACCAACGCCCAGGTGCTCGGCAGCCAGGCGTCGGTGACCGTGGACGGCACGACCTACTTGGGCAACTCCAACAGCTTCAGCACCGCGATCGACGGCGTCCGCCTCGCCCTCCAGTCGGAGGGCACGTCCACCGTGACCGTGTCGCCCGACGCCACGAGCATGACGACCGCGATCCAGGCCGTCGTGGACGACTACAACAAGCTCGCGGACACGCTCGACTCGCTGACGGCCAACCCGGTCGGCGGGACGAGGGGAGACCTCGCCGGCAACTCGTCGGTCAAGGACATGGGCATGGCGTTCCGCAGCATATTGACTGGCATGGTCGCCTCGAGCCCAGTCTTCAAGTCTCTCGCCGACATCGGCGTGACGACGGGCAAGTATGGCGCCTCCGCGGCCTCCACCAAGCGCCTCCAGTTCGACGCAACCAAGCTCGCGTCGGCACTCGAGACCAACCCCTCGGCGGTGAGCGACGTCCTGACCGGCGCCATGGGCTCGCTGACCGCCTCGATCAAGACGTGGACCGGCTACAAGGGCCTGATCGACAGCGCCGAGACCAGCATCACAAGCCAGCTCTCGGATCTCTCGAAGCAGCAGGACACCGTGAACGAGCGCGTCGGCGACGCGCCAGGCCGCGCTCGAGGCCAAGTTCGCCACCATGGAATCGCATCCTGGCCCAGCTCCAGACCACGACCAGTTCCCTCACCAACTCGATCGCTCAGCAGAACAAGAGCAGCGGATAGCCGCGACCCGCCACGGAAGACGCTCCGAGCCTCGCCGACGAACGCCCAGGACGGCCCTTCAAAGGGCCGTCCTCTCCCTACATCGCATCCCTTACCACGACGTGGTACTGGCGCTCGACGCGCACCCTCAGATACTGGACCTCATGGAGCCGGCCGCGACTGTCGCGCACAAGAGGTCATAGGGTGTCGAAGCGCACGAGACGAGCACCGACCCGCGGCGGGCACCCGGGGCGGCCACGAGACTCCTCGCTGGCCGTCCGTCGCCAACTTGCGCATGCACGATGTGCACAGCCACCGCACCTGGCCCCCGATCAGCGAGCGGGGATCGTCGGGGGCGGCACGAGGCCCTACCTCGTATGGTCGTTCAACTACAGCCACGCCACGGCCGGCCAGAAGGCGCTGCACAGACTGTGTCACGAGCTCAATCGCGCGGGGCAGCGGGCGTTCATCGGGAACGGCTACGCCGTCAACCCGGAGTGGGACACCCCGCACGCCGACACCCCACGCGGCGGGCGACTGGGTGGCCGTATACCCAGAGGTCGTGGCCGGCAACCCTTGGGGCGCGCCACACGTCGCCCGCTGGGCGCTCTACTTCCCGGGGGTGCTCGCCGGGGACCGGGAGTACGACCCGTCCGAGGCTGTCTTCACGTGGCAACGGGAGTACCTCGAGGGCGTGCCGGTCCTCCAGACGCCGACGGTCGACTTGGACATCTACCGCGATCTGGACCTGCCCCGCGCGGGGGCGCTGACCTTCGCGAACAAGGGCCGCTCGGATCTGCTGCACGTCACGGGCGCGGCGGCACCAATCACCTTCGACTTGCGGCTGGACCCGAAGGCCCTTGCCGCGGCGCTCAACCGCGCCGAGGTCCTCTACACGACCGACGCGCACACGGGCATGACCCAGCTCGCTCGCCTCTGCGGCTGCCCCGTCGTGATCGTGCCGACCGGGGAGCGGCTGGAGCCGGCTGGCTGCCGCGAACAGTACCTCGCCCAGGCTGCTGCGTTTCCGGCGCAGCTCGCGACGTTCGTGGCGATTACGCAGGGCGCAGCGGTGCCGGCATGATCTGCGCCGTCATCCCCACCCGCTTCCACCCGCCGGAGCTGGCCCGGCTGCTCGGGGTCCTTGCCTCCGACGGCGTCTGCACCCACCTGATCGTGTACGCCCAGGACAGCGAGCACCGCCTCCACCAGATGTGGAACGATGCCTGTGATGCGGCCGGGGCGCACGGGGCGTCGTCCATCGCCGTCCTCGAGGACGACGTCGCCATCCTGCCGGGGACCCTGCCGCTGTTCGCGAGTGTGCTCGCGGGCGACCCCCGACTCGGCGTCGTCCACCCCGACTCGGCGGCGCCGGACTGGAGCCTCCCGACCGGCCTTCCGCTCCTCGACCGGGAGCGCCTGCTATCGGGCGCCTGCTTCATGCTCGATGCTGCGGCGGGCGTGCGGTTCGACGAGCCGCTGCACTTCGACCAGCAATTCGACCGTGACCTGCGCGCGGCCGGCTGGGACATCGGCTGCGTGATAGGAGTGCCGTATCGCCGCGCCCCCGACAGCTCGACGAGTCGGTCGCGGGGCGGCGCGAGCGCCGACCGCTGAACACCCCGGACGTCGAGGCGCAGCACGCGGGGGAGCAGGGCGAGTCCTGACACGCCGGGCGCTCCGAGGCGCATCGCCCAGGGGTTCCGAGGAGATGTCCCCCCACCGGGGGGTGTGGGCTTGCGGAGTGACGCCGCTACGCCTCTTTGCGGTACAGCCCCGAGGACAGCATCCGCAGGCCGAACGAGCGCCAGTGCCGAGATCGCCTCCGTGGCGCCGATGAACAGGTAGCCGCCGGGCCGGAGCGCCGCGCGAACCGCTTGTACAGCCCGTCCTTCGCCTCGTCGGTGAAGTAGATCACCACGTTGCGGCAGGCGATGATGTCGAGATCGCTCGGGAACGGGTCCCGCAGCAGGTCCTGGCGGCGCCACTGCACGAGGCTGCGCAGCTCGGGCTTGACCTCCCATCGGTCGCCGACCTGGGTGAAGAACCGCGACCTGCGCGCCGGCGACAGGCCGACCATCTGCGCCTCGCTGTAGGAGCTCGCCCGGGCCTGGGCGAGGATCGTCTCGTCGAGGTCGGTGGCGAGGACCTTCGTGTCCGCCCCGGCGCCGGCCTCCCTGACCAGCATCGCCCAGGTGTAGGGCTCATAGCCCAGGGAGCAGCCGGCGCTCCAGGCGCGGATCGGGCGGCCCAGCTTGAGGAGGTCGGGGAGCGCGGTCGTGCGGACCATCTCCCAGGCGTCGGGGTTGCGGAAGAACTCGCTGACGTTGATCGTGATCATGTCGCGCAGCTCGGTCCGCAGCTCGAGGTCGGTCCTGCACTCCTTGACGAGGTCGAGCAGGTTCTCGAAGCCGTGCTGCTTGGCGAACGAGTTGGCGCGCCGCCAGACCTGGGGCCGCTTGTACTGCGTCAGGTCGAACCCGAGCAGCGTGCGCACTCCGTCCGAGAACGCCTCGTAGCCCGCCTGGTCCACCGTGAGCTCGATGTCCTTGAGTGTCGGCAGCGCGAGCCCGGGCGTCTGGAGCGGCGCCGGTCTCGGTCGATCCGTTGGGCGCGCGGGGCTCGAAGCGGTCCGGCCATTCAGACGGGCGGGCGGCTCCGGGGCCGAGGAGAACGTCAATGGGGCCCGCAGCAGGGGCGGCACGGGCCCCGCGAGCGGCGGTCGCCCAGGGGAGGGGAGCGCCGAACGAGGGGCGGGTGCGCTGCCGAGCGGCGCCCGGGGGAGCGGGCCAGGGACGATGACGCCATGGCGCGCTGGCGGCCCGGCCGGAGTCGGCGTGCCGCTCGAGAAGGGCTGGCCGGCACGGAGCGGCGGGGCGGTGCGGGCCGTGGTCGCCGCCTGGCCGGGACGCGCGGAGGGCGGCGGCGTCGAAAGGCGTGCGCCAGCGGATGGCGCGGCGACGGATGGTCGGGCGAGGGGCATCGCCCCCGGAACTGGTATCCCCGCTGCCTGAGCCGCGGACCGCGCCCGGAGCCGCTCGAGGGCGGTCATGGGCGCAGCGGCACTCCCGGCGGGAGCACCAGGGCCCGCGGCGGGAGCGCCCGTGGTCGATGGCCCCGGGGCGGAGCGCCGGGGAGCAGGCTGCGGGTCGGCCGCCATCGTCAGGCGGCCCGGCCGGAGCGCGATGTCCGGTCCAGCACCGCGCCGATGTCCACCACCAGGCCCACCGTGCCGTCGGCCATGATCGTGCCGCCGGAGATCCCCACCAGGCGGCCCGTGAAGGCCGACATCGACTTGAGGACGATCTCCTGCTGGCCCACGAACTCGTCCACGGCGAGCGCGAGCTCCTTCTCGCGGGAGCGCACGACGACCATGTTGACGAAGCCGCGGTCGTTGGCCACCAGCGGCCGCTCGTGGTCTCCCAGGGCGCCGTCGAGCTGCGCGATCGGCACGACGCGGTCGCGGAGGTTGATCACCGGGGCCCCGCGCACGGTGCTGATCTTCTGCGCCTCGACGCGAAGCGTCTCCACCACGCCCGTGAGGGGCAGGCAGCAGACCCGCTCGCCGCTGCGAACGAGCATCGCGCCGATGATGGCGAGCGTCAGCGGGAGCGAGAGCATGATCCGCGTGCCCTGGCCGATGGTGGACTTCACCTCGACCCGGCCGCCGATGCGCTCGATGTTGGTCCGCACCACGTCCATCCCGACGCCTCGGCCCGCGAGGTCGGTGATCTTGGCCGCCGTCGAGAAGCCGGCCAGGAAGATGATCCCCAGCGCGTCCTGGTCGCTCATCGCGGCGACCTCCTCGGCCGTCAGCAGGCCCTTCTCGACCGCTTTCGCCCGCAGGACGCTGGGGTCCATGCCCCGGCCGTCGTCCTCCACGGTGATCACGATCATGCCGTCGGCGTGGCGGGCGTTGAGCCGCAGTTGGCCCTCGGACGACTTGCCGGCCGCGATGCGCTCCTCGGGCGTCTCGATGCCGTGGGTGAGCGAGTTGCGGATGAGGTGGCCCAGGGGGTCGCCGATCTCCTCGAGCACGGAGCGGTCGAGCTCGGTCTCCTTGCCGTCGATGATCAGGGCGACCTCCTTGCCCTCCTTCTGGGCAACGTCGCGCACGACCCTCGGGAAGCGGTTGAACACGGTCTCGATGGGCAGCATCCGGAGGCCGGTCACCTGGTCCTGGAGCTGGCCGGCGATCCGGCTGAACTGCTGGGCGCCCTCCTCGGCCTCGCGCGCGACCGGGTCGTCGCCAAGGCGGTCGTGGAGCAGTCCGGACTGGCGCAGGAGCCGGGTCTTGTGCGCCACGAGCTCGCCCACGAGGTTCATCAGCTCGTCGAGGCGCGACACGTCGATGCGGATGGTCTGCTGCGCCGCCTTGAGGCGCTCGCCCGCGACGCGCTCCTTCTCGGGTCCGGCGATGCCGCGCGCCTCGACGCCGAGGTCGATGGTGCGCTGCTCGATGCCGGTGGGCGCGACGGGCGACGGGTCCGAGCGGACGGGCTCGGACATCACCACGTCGCCCGAGCCCAGGAGGGCCTCGAGCGTGGTCAGCGATTCCACGCCCAGGTCATCGATCATGCCCAGGCGCTCAGACAGGACCCCGAGCGAGACCTCGTCGCCCTTGACCAGCAGTGCGAGGAACCGGTCGCCGAGACCGCCCTCGATCTCTTCGCGGGACGGCACGCACGCGAGCAGGGCGCCCGACTCGGCCGCCTCGACGACGGCCTGGTAGAGCCGCACGCTGGTCCACTCGCAGCTCTCGTCCACCACCAGCCGGACGACGGCGCGAGGTCCGTCCCCGGTGGGCGCCTCGTCGAGGAGGCGGAGCAGGGTGGGGTCGGTGGCTGGTGACGTCGGGATGCCGGCGACGGCCCCGACGGCCACCGTGGCCTCGACGCTGGTCGCCTCGGCAAGCCTGGCGCGGAGCTCGGCAGTGAGGGCGGCCGGATCGGCAAGGGTCTCGCCCGCGGTCACCTCGTCGAGCAGCGCGCGGAGCACGTCGATGGTCCGGTACAGCGGGTCGGCGAGGTCGCCCAGGTCGCCCAGCCTCCCCTCGCGGACCGTGCCGAACACGTCCTCCATGGCGTGGGTCAGCGCGCCCATGCGCTTGTGCCCGATGGCGTTGGAGTTGCCCTTGAGCGTGTGGGCCGCGCGAAAGACGCGGTTGATGAGGTCGGGGTCGGTCTCGCCCTTCTCGATGCGCAGCAGCCCGCTCTCGATGGCCTCGATGTTCTCGGCCGCCTCGTCGCTCCACAGGCCGACATCGCCGGCCTCGATGTCGAACGTCAACTGCATCAGCGTGGCCTCAGCCGTTTTCGCGCAGGGCGACGTGCACGTGCACGGCGCCGTGGTTGGCCGAGAGCGGCACCACCAGCCGCTGGATCTCGACCGACGAGATCTTCGCGTTCGCGCCCAGGAGGAGCAGCGGCGGCGTGATGTTGGTGGTGTAGCCGAGGTCGGCGAGGCCCACGCTCGCGGCCCCGGCGACGACGTTGGCGAGCTCGGCGATGCCGCTCTGGGCCAGCTCGTCGAACTCGGTCATCGGCTGGCCCATCATGCTCGACACGAGGTTGAGCGCGGTGGACTCGGACATCGAGAGGTAGAACGAGCCGCCCATGGCGCCGTTCACGCCGACGATGGCGGTGACCTCTTCGCTGGTGAAGGCGTCGCGCTCCAGGCGCACGCCGCCGCGCTTGACCGGACTGCCCGTCTCCTTGGCGATGACGTCCGCCGCAGCGCGGACGTAGCAGTTCACGAGCTGGACGCGCATCGGGGCGCGTGCGCCCCCGTCGGCGCTGACATCGGCGGTGGTCATGGCGAAACCTCGAAGTGGTGGCCGATCCATCCGGTGTTCGTCAGACGGCTGCCGCCACCAGGGCTGCCGCGTCCACCTCGCCGAACAGGCCGGCAAGGTCGAGCAGGATGACGAGGCGCTCGCCGAGTTTGGCGATGCCCCGCAGGTATTGCGTGTCGTAGCCCGAGGCGACCTCGGGGGTCTGCTCGACGGACTCCGACGAGACCATCAGGACCTCGGACACGCCGTCGACGACGAGGCCCACGCGCGTCCCCGCCGCTTCGCAGACCACAATCCGGGAGGCCTTGGTCAGTTCGCCCGGCGCCATGCCGAAGCGGCGCCGGAGGTCCACGACCGGGATGATCCGGCCGCGCAGATTGATGACGCCTTCCACGAAGGAGGGCGCCTGGGGAACCGCGGTCACCGGCTGGTGGCGGATGATCTCGTAGACGGTGGCGATGTCGAGGCCGTAGCGCTCCTCGCCAAGCTCGAAGACGACGAGCTGGGACTCGTCTGCGGCAGCCCTGGAGGCTGCGGTGATGGGTGTGGCGACCAGGGTCATGGGTGGCTCACCTCTTCGGCGCGTGGGCGGCCGGGCGGCAGCGCCGGGCATGTCCGAGGTATAGGCCCGGGAGGTGCAACGCTCCATCGGTGGAAGCCCCTAGAACCGGCTCGCCCCAGACCCCGGATGTACCGGCGCCTGGGCGCACGACCCCCCCGTCCGTGGGGTGGGAGTCTCGTCGCGCGCGCGCTTACAATTCGGCGGCCGATCATCGGCCCGACGGCGCCCGGGCGCCGCCATTGCACGAGGACGCATGCACTGCCCGATCGGAACCGCAATCGAGACGGAGGACCAGCACGCCCGCGCCCGCCAGCGGTCCCGGGATCCGCGCCCCCTCCGTCCGGTGCTCGACGCCGCCAGGACCGGGGCCTGAACGTGGCGCGACTGCCCGGCCGGCTGGGACGGCTCGACCCGGCGCTCCGTGGGCAGGCTCTGGGCATTGCCGCCCTCGTGGTCGCCCTGATCCTCGCCGAGGCCTTGATCTTCGTCACCGCCGTCGAGGACGCCCACACGGTCGAGGCGATCAACGCGTTCGACAGGGCGGTCAAGGCGAGCATCGCCCTCCAGGGAGACGCGGCCGCCCTCAAGAGCGACACCGAGCTCTTCCGGACCGACCCAGCGGGCCAGGCCAGCGCCATCCGCCGGGACATGACCGAGGCGCGTGCCTCGCTCGAGATCGTCGATGCGACCGGCGGACCCGCCACGAGGCACGAGCTCATCGACCTGCGCAAGGCCCTCGACGCCTATGCCGTCACGGTGGCCGGCGTCACCGACCCCACCGGCCCGGTGCAGCAGGACGCCATCGACGCCGATGCCGAGCAGCAGGTGGCGGCCTTCTTCGGGTATGCCACCAGGCTGCCGAACATCGTCCGCGGCGAGCAGCAGGACGCGCTCCGCCAGAACACCGACGTCCAGCGCCTCGCGGTGGCCGGGCTGATCATCGCCGGGGTCATGCTGCCGCTGATCTCGATCGCGGTGGTGATCGGCGTCACGCGGATCGGCGCGCGCCAGCAGGAGGCCAACGTCCGCCAGCTGCGCCTCCGGGACCGGGCGCTGGCGGCGTCACCGGACGCCATCGCCATCACCGACGCCCGGCAGCCGGGCGAGCCCATCGTGTTCGTCAACCCCGCCTTCTCGGCGCTCACCGGCTACCCGATGGTGGACCTGTTCGGTCAACCCTGCCCGCTGCTCGACGCGGTCACCCCCGACGGCCGGCCCATCACCGCCGAACCGGACGGGTCGCTGCCCGAGGGGCCTCGCGAGGCGCAGATCCCGCGCCGCGACGGATCGACGCTGTGGGGGTACGTGGGGGTGGCAGCGGTCCGCGACGACACCGACGCGGTGACCCACCACGTGTGGACGATCCAGGACATCAGCCCGCGGCTCGAGGCCGAGGCGGCGGTCCGGCGCTCCGAGGAGTACCACCGGACGCTGATCGAGAACTCGACGGACGTCACCGCGATCATCAACGCGGCCGGGCTCCTCACCTACATCAGCCCGGCCGTGACCCGGGTCCTGGGCTATCCCGTGGACCACTACGTCGGACAGCGGGCGCTGCGGTTCGTGCACCCCGACGACCGGCGCAAGGTGTTCGAGGCCTACAAGGGCTCGTTCGCGAGCGGGGCTCGCGCGGACCTGCCCGCGGCCGTCCGCTACATCTGCGCCGACGGCGGCGTGGCCTGGCTCGAGACCGTGTCGAGGCCGATCGTCGACGACGCCGGACAGCCGCTGCTGGTGACCAACTCGCGCGACGTCACCGAGCGCCTCCGCGTGGAGCAGGCACTCGGCGAGAACGAGGCGCGCTTCCGCGAGACCCTCGACACGATCCCGCTGGTGGCCCTCACGACCAGCGTTGACGGCCGCATCCTGTACGTCAACGACCGGCTCCTCCAGCTGACCGGGCGAACCCGCGAGGAGCTGGTGGGGCAGTCATGGGCGCACGTCCTGCGGGCGCCCGACGACCCGGACCGCGCCGAGGTGTTGATCGCCCAGCGTCGTCACCTCATCGAGACCAACGCGCTGCCGCGCCACGACGAGGACGAGGTGGTCACGCGCAACCGCGAGCGGCGGCTCATCTGGTGGAACCGGACGGTCCAGCGCGATGATGCGGGCGTCGTGGTCTCGGTCACCGGGATCGGCGAGGACATCACCGACCGACGTGCGGAGGAGGAGCGCGAGCGGATCAACTCGGCCCGCCTCCGGACCCTGCTCGAGAACATGCACGGCGCGGTGCTCATCGAGAACGCCCGCCACCGGGCGGTCCTCGCCAACCAGGCCTTCTGCGACACGTTCGGCCTGCCGTTCTCACCCGACAAGCTCGAGGACTGGCCGCTGGCGGTCATCGTGGACACGATCCGCGAGCGGTTCGCGGATGGCGAGGCGTTCGCCGTGGGCGTGGAGGAGCTGATCCTCGGTGACGAGCCCGTGACCGGCGAGGAGGTCCGCTTCCACGACGGCCGAGTGTTCGAGCGCGACTACCTCCCGATCCGGCACGACGGCGACACGATGGGCCACTTCTGGGTGTACCGCGACGTCACCGGACGCGTCCGGGACGCGGACGACCTGCGCGGCGCCCGAGATGCCGCCGAGGCGGCAAACCGCGCCAAGAGCGCCTTCCTGGCCACGATGAGCCACGAGATCCGGACGCCGATGAACGGCGTCATCGGCATGGCGGGTCTCGTGCTCGACACGCCGCTCACCGCCGAGCAGCGGGAGTGGGTCACGACCATCCGGTCGTCCGCCGACGCCCTGCTCTCGATCATCAACGACATCCTCGACTTCTCCAAGATCGAGGCCGGGCGCCTGGAGCTCGAGACCATCGACTTCGACCTGCGGACGACCGTTGACAGCGCGATCGAGCTGTTCGCAGAGCGGGCGGCGGGCCAGCACCTCGAGCTGATGGCCGAGGTCGCGCCCGACATCCCGGACCTGCTCCGCGGCGACCCCTCGCGGCTGCGCCAGGTGCTCCTCAACTTCATCTCCAACGCGATCAAGTTCACCCCCTCGGGCGAGGTGGTGGCGCAGGTCGCGCTCGACGTCGCGGACCAGGACGAGGTGAGTCTGCGGTTCTCGGTCCACGACACCGGGATCGGCATCGAGCCGGACGCGATGGCCCGCCTCTTCAGCCCGTTCACCCAGGCCGACGGCTCGATGGCCCGGCGCTACGGTGGCACCGGCCTGGGCCTCGCGATCAGCCGCCAGCTGGCCGAGATGATGGGCGGCTCGATCGGCGTCACGAGCATCCCGGGCCAGGGCAGCACCTTCTGGTTCACCGCCCGCTTCGCTGTGGCCGCCGGGGCCAGCCTCCCGCCCGGTCTGGACCCGGACCTCGCGGGACAGCGCGCCCTGGTCGTGGACGACAGCGCCACCCAGCGTGAGATCCTCGAGCGTCAGCTCCGCCAATGGGGCCTCGACGTGGTGGCTGTGGCGACGGGGCCCGCGGCGATGGCGGCGCTCCGCGAGGCGCGCTCGGCCGGCCAGCCGATCCGGCTCGGCGTCATCGACGAGACCATGCCCGTCACCGACGGCTTCACGCTTGCCCGGCTCATCAAGGGCGACCCCGGCCTCGCGTCCGCCCAGCTGGTCCTCCTGGCCGAGCCTGGCCGGCGCTCGATCAGCGGGAGGATGGCGGCCGCGGGGATCGCGACGTACCTGCGCAAGCCGGTGCCGGTGGTGGAGCTGCGGGAGGCGCTCCGCGTGCTCGTCGGAGCGGAGTCCGCGACCGCGTCCACGTGGGGTCGCGACCACGTGCCCGAGGGGCAGTCCTTCCCCGGCGTGCGGGTGCTCGTGGCGGAGGACAACCAGGTCAACGCCCGTCTCGCCACCACGCAGCTCGCCCGGCTGGGCGCCCTCGTGGACGTGGCCCAGGACGGTCTGGAGGCGATCGAGGCCGTGCGGCGCGGCGCCTACGACCTGGTGTTCATGGACTGCCAGATGCCCGAGATCGACGGCTTCGACGCGACGCGCCAGATCCGTGCGCTCGAGACGCAGCAGTCGCGCCGCCCGACCCCGATCGTGGCCATGACGGCCAACGCGATGGCCGGTGACCGCGAGCGCTGCCTCGAGGCGGGCATGGACGACTACCTGCCCAAGCCCGTCCAACGGGAGGAGCTGGCCGGCATCCTGGCCAAGTACCTCACCGGGGCCGTCACGCACGGCGCCGGCCCGGCGGGCACGGCCAGGGGCACCCCGGACCCCGGGTCGACGCCGGCCGCGCCAGCGGTCCAGGCCGACGGGGCGCCCGGCCCGGGCGAGACCGCGTACGTGGACCGCGCCCGGCTCGACGAGCTTGGGGTCCTGGGCGAGGAGAGCCGCTCCACCCTGCGCGAGCTGGTCAACCTGTTCGCCGCGGAGACGCCGGAGCAGATCGCCCGGATCGGGGAGGGGATCGACGCGGGCGCGGTGGATGTGGTCCAGCGGGCTGCGCACAATCTCAAGGGCGGCGCCATGTCGCTCGGGGCGGGGCGCATCGGGATGCTCGCGGCGGAAATCGACCGGCGGGCCAAGGAGGGCTCCATCGAGGGCGCCGACGACCTGCTCACTGAGATCGATGTCGCGTTCGGCGCCACGATCTCGGAGTTCCGCGACCTCGCACGCGCCCTCGACGCCAACGAAGATCCCATGCCGGACGCCAAGGCCCGTGTGACATCGGCGCCCTCGTCCGTCTCGCCGCCGCTGGCGTCGCCAGCGCCAGATCGCACGGGCCGGCCCGTCACGGCGTCGCCCGCGCGTCCTATGCTCGCCAGTGTCACCGATGGTGTCCACGGCGCAGCCGCCAGTGAACTTGACCACGTCTCCGCGCAGCCCGTCGGGGCGGCCGACGATCAACAGCAAGGGTGAGGAGGTCGCATGACCGTCCTGGTCGTCGACGACGATCCCGTCTCCCGCCAGATCATCGAGATGACCCTGGGCCGGCGGAAGCACCAGGTCGAGTCGGTGTCGAACGCCAAGGAGGCGATCGACAAGCTCAAGACCGAGGCCGGCTTCACGCTGGTCATCACCGACCTCGATCTGCCCGGCCAGATGCGCGGCCTCCAGTTCGTCAAGTTCCTGCCCACGGACCCGCGCTGGCGCAACCTGCCGGTCATGGTCTGCACGAGCTTGGCCGACGAGGACACGGTGCGCCAGGCAATCCAGGCGGGTGTCCGCCACTATCTGCTCAAGCCCATCAAGCCGGCCGTCCTGGTGGAGAAGGTCGAGGAGATCCTGGCCCGAACCGTGCCGGTCCTCGAGCCCAAGTTCGACGCGATGGCCCGCCTCGAGGTCTCCGAGGCCGAGTACCGGCTGCTCGTCGAGTCCACGCTCCGGTACCTGGACGAGCTCACCGCCTCGCTGCAGGAGGCGCGCGACCGAGACGACCTCATCGAGACCATCACGATTGCCCGGCGGGTCCGCGAGCCCGCGGCCCTGCTCGGGGCGGCGCGCGTGGTGGGAGCCGTGGACACGCTCAACGAGGCCAACAACGTGACCCAGCGCAACCAGGCCCTCGGGCTGGTCACGCAGGAGATCGGGATCCTGCGCGAGTCGCTGGTGCAGATGGCACGGCCTGGCCAGGGCGCGAAGCGGGCCGAGGGCTAGGCCCGACCCGGCTCGCCGGGCGCCGGCGCCGTCGCACACCCCTCTCTCTGCAGGCCGTTCCGTCGCGGGTGCACGCAGCGGCCCTGCCAGCGGTTCCCCCGCCGCACGGGCCGCCGCATGCGGCCTGACGCACGACGATGTCGCGATCTGCAGCACGGAGCGGCCGGCGCGACGCATGCCGCTCCCGCAGGGCCGGCCTGTGCACGTCTTCGGGGGCACGGTGACTGGGGCCAACTCCGCGCGGGGGAGCGGCCGGGCGGGCGGTGTGTCGCGAGCCCCGAGGGCGACGGCGCTGGGCGGTGTCGCGGGGCAGCGGCGTCTAGCGTCCCGATCCGCCGATCCCTCGCCGGTCGAGTCGCGCCAGGGTCAGGAGCGCCTCCCGCGCGCAGGGGCCACACCGCGAAGCCCCGGCCCGGGCCGGCGCCCGCGCACGCCACCGCGCGCGGCGACCCCGGCGCGACTCAGCCGCCGGCGCGCGGCGGGGGTCCCGGGGGCAGCCGGCGAGCGACTTCAGAGACGGGACACTTAGGGTCGCATGAAGGGCCGCGCCGGCGCGCCAGCCCGGGGGGCGATCGCGCGCGCGGCGGGCGGGTTCGCGACCCAGTGCGCGATCGCCTCGGCCATCCGGTCCAGGGGCACGACCCTGTCGGCGAGGCCGGCCTCGACCACCGAGCCGGGCATCCCCCACACTGCCGACGACTCGCGGTCTTGCGCGAACACCGTCCCGCCGTGCGCCTTGACCTGCCGGGCGCCCTCGCGCCCGTCCGCGCCCATGCCGGTGAGGACCACGCACAGCATCCGCTCGCGCCACACAGGCGCCACGGCCTGGAGCGTCACGTCCGCGGCGGGCCGGACGCCGTTCACGGGGGGGAGCGTGCTGAGCTGGATGCGGCCGGAGGCGGAGCTGATCATGTGGAAGTCGCCCGGCGCGAGCAGGCCCTCGCCGTCGACGACGAGGTCGTTGGGGGCCGCCTCGTGGACGGGGATCTTGCCACTGGCGCGCAGGCGGTCGGCGAGCGACGCGGTGAACCCGGGGGGCATGTGCTGGACGATCAGGACGCCTGCGGCTAGCCCGTCCGGCAGCAGCGGGACCACGGCGTTGAGCGCGCTCGGGCCGCCGGTGGAGGAGGCGATGACCACCAGGCGGCGCGCTGCCGTGGCGCCGATGCGCGACGGGCGGGCTGCGGCCGGCGGCGGCGCCGCAGCGGGGCGCAGCGCTGCGCGCTTGGCCACGCGGCTCCGGTGGCCCAGGAACGCGCCCTCGGACATCGAGGCCGCGGCGCGCACCTTGGCGACGAGATCGCCGGCCACGCGCCCGACGTCGATGGAGAGCGACCCGCCGGGCTTGGCGACGAAGTCGATCGCGCCCGCATCGAGCGCGTCGAGGGTGACGGCAGCGCCCTCGGTCGTCAGGCTCGAGAGCATCACGACCCGCGTCGGGTTGCTCGTCATCAGCCGGCGCAGCATGCCGGGCCCGTCGAGGACCGGCATCTCGACGTCGAGCGTGATGACGTCGGGGTGCAGCTCGGCGGCGGCCCGCAGGCCCTCCTCGCCATTGGAGGCGGTGCCGACGACGGTCATGTCGCCTGATTCGGTGATGAGCCGGCCGACGGCATGGCGCATGAACGCCGAGTCGTCAACGACGAGCACGCGGATGGGGGCCACAGCGCAGGTTCCTTCCCGCTCGGGTGGGCGTGGACCAGGCGGCCCAGGGCTCAGGCCGTGAGCAGCTTCTGGACGGCGCCCAGCACGCGGTCCGGGGCGAACGGCTTCACCACGAAGTCGCGCGCACCGCGCTTGATCGCGTCCATGACGATCGCCTGCTGGCCCATGGCTGTCAGCATCGCCACCTTCGCCCCGGGGTCCATCTTGCGGATCTCCGACAGCGCCTCGAGCCCGTCCATCTCCGGCATCGTGATGTCCATCAGGACGGCGTCCGGCTGCTCCGCCTTGTAGACGTCGACGGCGATCCTGCCGTTCTCGGCCTCGAAGACGGTGTGGCCCGCCTCGGCGAGCAGCTTCACCGCCCGCAGCCGCATGAACGCGGCGTCATCGACGACGAGGATCTTCGCCATGGTGGTCTGGCCTCCAGATGCTGCCGCGGCCTCAGAGGACCGAGACGCTTGTCACGCTCTTGACGAGGAGTCGGCCGGTGGACCCCTCGAGTTGAACCGTCCGACCGGCCTTGCCGCCCAGATCGCTGCCGTGGAGGCGGAGGCCCTGCTGGCTCAATGCGGCCTGCAGCGCCTCCGCGTTGCGCTTCCCGATCTCCATCGTGGAGGCCATCACCGCGAGCATGGCCGCCCCGCCGGCGGCCTTCATCTGGGCCCGCCGAAGGTTGCCGCCCCGCCGTGTGAACTCGGAGAAGAAGTGCGGCAGCCCGCTGTCGACGAACTTCACCGGGGGGTTCGTGAGCGGCCCGCTGGGGAGCATGAAGTGGGCGAGGCCCGCGACATGGGCCTTGGGGTCCCACATGGCGAGGGCGACGCAGGAGCCCAGGCCGTAGGCGACAAGCGCTGCCTTGGGATTGTTGGTCACCACCATCTCGCCGATCCCGGCAACCAGGACCTCCTGCTCGGTGCCGACCATCATCACGCGGCCCCCAGCGCCGTGGTGAGGGCGACCAGGCTTTCTTGGCGGGGCAGGACCAGGACGGCACCCTCGATCGTGTCGCCGTTGTTGATGAACGACGTGCGGGCGGCGAGCACCTCGTCGACGTCGGTGGTGAGGTCGGCGAGGACCGCGTCGAGGATCGCGCCCGCCATGTCGGAGACGGCCACGGGCACCGTCACCACGACCGGCTGCTCGAGATGCCGGCCCACTTCGTTGAGGAAGGCGCCCACCGTCACGTTGCCCACTTCGCGCAGGGCGGAGAGCTCGAGTTCGTCGAGGCGGGGGATCCCCATCTCGTCGAGGTCTGCCGCATGCGGCGCGACGTACCCCTCGAGCAGCAGCCCGGCCAGCTGGCGCGCTCCCTCGGGGCGCAGGATGAGCAGCGCGTGGCCGTCAACCGAGCCGGTGATGCCCAGGTAGATCCCCACGACGACCGTCCCCGCGCCGCCCGCTGCATCGACGACGCTGTGGGCCGACGTCCGCGCCACCTCGGTCGCCACCACCTGGATCGCCTGGCCGCTCATCTCGGCCAGCGCGCGTCCAGCCGCGCCCATGGCCCGCTCGAACGTGCGCTCGAGGGCCTGCGAGGCGGACGTCGTGGTCGGGGGGTACATGGGCTCCTCGGCGCGTCTCCGCCGGCGTCATTGCCGACACGCGAGGTATCGGCGCGCGGGCGCAACGGACGCATGGCCTAGCCGTGGGGGGACGATGGTCAGGCTCGGGTACCAGCGACCACCGGACGTGCGCGCGGCACGGTGCAGGCTGTCAACGACAGGTGCGGCCGGGCGGCCGGCCGACGTGGCTCAGCGGCCCCGGTAGGCCGCCATGGCGGCGATCATCCGAGCCACGGACTTGGGCGGGATCATGCGGATCAGCTGCCCGTCCTCGCTCACGATGGCGACGGACAGCTCGCGCGTCGTGGCGTCGAGCTGGAAGACCGCGTGCACGCTGACCACGCCGGCCGCCGTCTGCACGGCCGCGTCAGGCCCGCTCTGCTTGGCGAACTGGTCGAGCGGCACAGTGACGGAGCCCGGATTGGCAGCGACGCCGGTCGCGCCCGACGAGGCGCTGATGCCGGAGCCCAGCACGTGGATCTCGTCTGCCTTGGCCTCATGGGCCCTGTCCTGGCCCGGGCGCGGCGCGGTCGGGAGTGGGTGCATGCCGGGTGTGCTCTGGGGGGCCCGAACGGGCACAGCCGCGGCCCCGGCCGTCCCGGCGGGGGCGGTGGAGGTCGCGGTAGGAGCGGCGTTGAGGGTCGTCATGTCGGCACCTTGTGTGCGAGGTGTCGGCCGACGATCGAGGGCACTTGAGGCGCGCGCGGTGGTACAGAGGTACTGGCAGGCAGTCCGGAGCTCGAGAGGCCCGTCGCGGTCGCGTGCGCGGGGAATCAGCCGTCGAGCGGGTCGAGGAGTCCGGCGCGGTAGGCGACGATCGCAGCCTGCGTGCGGTCAGCCGCGCGCAGCTTCCAGATGATGTTCTGGACGTGCTTCTTGACGGTGTCCTCGGCGATCGAGAGCTGGCCGCCGATCTCCTTGTTCGTCATGCCGTCCGCGAGCAGCCGGAGCACGTCGAGCTCGCGCGGGGTCAGCGCGAAGGACTCGGCACGGGCGCGGGCGGTCTCCTCGGCCGGCGGCTCGTCCGGGGGCGCCATCAGCGCCTCGCGGAGCAGCCCGGGCTCGACGGCCAGCTGGCCGTCCGCCACGGCGGCGATGGTGGAGAGGATCTCGCTCGTGGACGCCTCCTTGAGGACGTACCCGGCAGCGCCGCGGCAAATCGCCTCGAGGACGTAGCGGCGGTCGTTGTACAGGGTCACGATCACGACCGCGACCGGGTGCTCGAGCTTCTTGATCTCCTCGAGGCACTGGAGGCCGTCGAGGCCGGGCATCCGGATGTCGAGCAGGACGATGTCGGGGCGCAGGCGCTCGATCTGGACGAGGCCGGGCTCGCACCCGTCAGCCTCGCCGACCACCTCGACCCAGTCAGCCGTGGACAGCATCGCCTCGAGGCCACGGCGGGACATCTCGTGGTCGTCGATCAGGAGCACGCGGCTCGGCGTGTCGGTCATGGCTCACTCGCCCTCTGCCACTCGTCGTGGCACTAGTCAGGCCGCTCGGGATCCACGAGCGGCACTTGGATGCTCAGTGTCGTCCCCGTCCCGGCTCGGCTCACGAGGTCGAGCCGCCCCCCCAGCCAGCCCGCGCGTCGCTGCATGCCGATCAGCCCCATGCCCTCCAGGGTCCTGCGATGGGCCGCGGTGGGGTCGAAGCCGACTCCATCATCGGTGACCGTGATGATGCCCCGCCCGCGGGAGGCGCGCAGATCGATCTTGATGGTACTCGGCTGCCCGTGCTTGACGGCATTGCTGATGGCCTCGGCCGTCATCGCGAACAGGCCGGCCTCCAGCCAGTACTCGGCGCGCGGCAGCTGCCCGACCACCTCGACGGCGATCGAGTCGGGGACGCTGTCGCGAACATGGATCTGGATGGCGTTGGCCAGGCCCAGCTCCTCAAGCCCGGGCGGGACGAGGTTGTTCAGGACGGTCCGGATCTCCTTGATCGCCGCCAGGAGCCGCTCCTGCGCCGCGTCGAGGTGGCGCCCGGCGGACTCCGGGTGGGGCCCGGCGAGCGACGCCCGCGCCGCCTCGAGGAACCGGTGCGCCGACACCATGGACTGGGCCGCATTGTCGTGCAGGTTGTGGGCAACGCTGACCCGCGACTCCTCGGACTCGCGCAGCGTCTCGCGCGCGAGCGTGTCCAGGCGGCTCATCGAGCTCTCGACGCTCGCCCGGTCGCGGTCGGCGGCCGTCCAGAGGCGGTGGAACTCCTCGGTGGTGGCGATCATCTGCGCGAGGGCTGCGGCCGCGGTCCGCCGCCGCTCGGCACCCCGGGCGCGTTGCTCGGCCTCCCAGGCCATCAACCCGTCCACCGTCCGCAGGTGGCGGGCGGCTCGGAGGATGGCCCGGCCGGACGGGAGGTCCGCATCGGATGACTCCGGGGTGCCCAGGCGAAGCACGCCCACCGAGTCCCGTGAGCCGGCCGGCGCCGGGAAGGCCAGCATCCGGATGCCGAAGGGGCAGCGGTCCCCGGCGGCGCGCCCGGAGCGGAGCACGCCGGCCACGAGGCCCACGGGACAGCCGCGGCACGCCTCCCCGCCATCGGCAGCCACGAACGGAGCGCACGCCTGGTGCCCGTCTTCCCACCCGGCCACCATCACCAGCGGGCCCTCCCCCGTGGGCTCGAGCTGGCCCGGCCACGCCCCGCTGGGAGACGCCGGGGGGGAGGCTCTGTCGAGACGGACCCAGTGCTCGGCGCCCGCGAGGATGCGGTTCGTGTCGGGCTCGGGTGCTTGCTGCATCAACGGCCAGTGTACGCCGTTGGGGGGGCCTGCTTCGGCTCCCAGGACCCCACGACGAGGGCCTGCGCCGCGCCAAACGTCGGGGTCTGCACCGATGTTCCGGCGCATCCCGGCAGCCGACGATGCGGTCGTTCGCCGGTGTACTTGAGGGCTGGACTTCCAGATGAGCGTCTTCGACACAATCCGCATCGCGGCCTCCGGACTGACGGCTGAGCGGTTCCGGATGGACGTGGCCGCCGGCAACCTCGCCAACTCCCGGTCCACCCGCAGCACGACCGGCACGATGTACCAGCCGGTCGCCCCGGTGTTCGAGGCCGTCTCGATGAGCCAGGACGGCGCCATGGGCGTCGCCGCGGTGGGCGTGTCGCCGATCGGCGGGGACCCCATCCGCGTGTACGACCCCAGCCACCCGGATGCGGACCCGCAGGGCTACGTGAGCTATCCCGACGTTGACGCCGCAGCCCAGATGACCGACCTCATGGGCGCCTCGCGCTCCTACTCGATGAACGCGACGGTCACCCAGGTCGCGAAGCAGTCCGCGAACGACGCCATCGAGATCGGGAGGTAGCGGTGACGGCCATCGGACCCATCGCCGGCATCGTGTCGGCCCTCGGCGGCGCGGGCGTCTCCGGCGTGGGGGCGCAGGCGAGCCCCATCGGCGCCGCCGCGGCCCCGCTGACGGCCGCCCCCACCGGCACGGACGCCTCGTCGTCGGGCAACTCGTTCCTCGACGCCATCGGCAACGCGCTCGGCCAGCTCAACACCCAGGTCAACGGCGCGGACGCCTCGATGGCCCAGTTCGCCGCCGGCGGCTCGGCCGACCTCCACACCGTGATGCTCGACCTCCAGGAGGCGTCGATCGGGCTCAAGACCGGCATCGCGGTCCGGGACAAGCTCCTCGAGGCCTACCAGGAACTGATGCGGATCCAGGTCTGACGGCCTGACCTCCACGAAGGGCAACCATGATCGACCAGCTGACCCTGCTCGTCCGCCAGCTCACGATCTCCCAGCGGATCGGGATCCTGTTCGGCGCGGCGCTGACCGTCCTGATGACGGTCGGCCTCGTGGTCTGGGCGGGCCAGCCCCAGATGCAGGCGGCGTTCTCCAATGTCGCCACGACCGACGCCGGGACGATCACCAGCGCGCTGACCTCGGCCGGCATCCCGTACCAGCTCGACAACGGGGGCGCCACGATCCTGGTGCCTGCCCAGAAGGTGGCCGAGGCGCGGATCGCCGCCGACCAGGCGGGCTACTCGGGCGGCGGGGCGGCCGGGTTCAACCTGTTCGACCAGCAGGCGCTGGGCGCCTCCGCGTTCGACCAGCAGGTCCAGCTCCAGCGGGCGCTCCAGGGCTCGCTGACCAACACGATCAAGAAGTTCGACGGGGTCTCGGACGCGACGGTCACCCTCGTGTTCGCCAAGACGGGCGTGACCAGCAGCACGGACCAGGCGGCCTCGGCCTCGGTGTGGGTCCGGATGAACGGCAACGGAGAGCCCTCGGCGGACCTGGTCCAGTCGATTGTCATGACGGTGTCGGGCGGCGTGCCCGGCCTCGCGTCGAGCAATGTGACGGTCGTCGACGCGCAGGGCGCCACGCTGGCCGGCCCCAACAACGCGGCCTCGTCTGCGCTGACCGTCAAGGCCACCACCGAGCGCGACCTCACGGCCAAGATCCAGAACCTGCTCGACCGGGCGCTCGGGCCGGGCAAGTCCGAGGTCCAGGTGACCGCGGACCTCAACCTCGACAAGATCGAGAAGACCATCACCACGGTCTCGCCGATCGACAGCTCGCACTGGACGCCCACGGGCGTGCAGAAGTCCACCGAGACGTATGGCGGCGACAGTGCATCCGGTGCTGGCGGCATCCCGGGAACCACCTCCAACGTCCCCGGCCTGGTGACCTACCCCAACGTGCCGGTGGCGAGCGTCAGCCCCTCGTTGGCGCCCGGCGCCTCCGCCGCGCCGGCCTCGTCCGTCACCCCCGCGTCGGCCGCGCCCTCCCCGTCGGGCGGCTATCTCAAGACCACCGAGACCGTCAACTACGCCAACTCCACCGACGTCGAGAAGATCGTCGCGCAGCCCGGCGCGGTGAACCGGCTCTCGGCCGCGGTGTTCGTGGACAAGGCGGCCATCGGCGACATCAAGACCGACGACCTCAAGACCGCCATCGCCGCGGCGATCAACGCCGACATCTCCTCGACGACGCCCCGGGACAACATCGTGGTCCAGGCCGTGGCCTTTGCACCCGTCGCGGCGCTCGCGTCATCCGGACCGGACCTCTTCTCCACCGTCGGCGGCGTGCTGCCCACGCTCGGCGGCGCCCTCATCGCGGGCGCGCTCCTGTTCCTCGTCTGGCGCAACATGAAGGCCCTCCGCGGGCGCGCCGAGGAGATGCAGCTGGTCGCAGCCCGCGTGAACATGGCCTCGCTCGAGCCCGGCATGGCCGGGATGGGCGTCGGGGCCGGCGGCCGGGCACTCGCCGGCGCGTCCTTCGGCGAGGAGCTCCCGCAGCTCTCCGAGTCACCGCAGGCCCGGATCGGCGAGCGGCTGCGCCAGCTCGCCGAGCAGGAGCCCGACGAGGTCGCCAACCTCGTCCGCTCGATGCTCGACGACGACGAGCGCAACACGCGGCGGCGGTAGGTAGCACGCGATGACTGAGCAGGTTGTCTCTGCCAGCGCCCTCCAGCACCTCACGGGCGCCCAGCGTGTGGCCGCCCTGATGATCACGATCGGGACGTCGGCCGCGGCGAACGTGCTCTCGCGGCTGCCGCCCGATGCCGCCGAGAAGGTCGCCGCCGAGATCCTCGTCACCAAGTCCATCCGACCCCAGATCCGCGACCAGGTCCTCGAGGAGACGTTCGCCGCGCTGTTCTCCCACATGACCGACCTCCAGGGCGGCCCGCAGTACGCCCTGGAGCTGTTCGTCGAGGCGTTCGGCGAGCAGAAGGGCATGGACCTGCTCGAGAAGGTCAGCGCGTCGCAGATCAAGCCGCCATTCGACTTCATCCTGCGCGCCGACCCCATGCAGGTCGCCCAGCTGCTCGAGAGCGAGCACCCCCAGACGATCGCGATCGTCCTCGCGCACCTCGAGCCGCGCGCCGCCGCCAAGATCCTCACCCTGCTCGAGGCCGGCCTCCAAGTGGAGGTCGCCCGGCGCATCGCCGAGACCGACCAGACGACCCCCGAGGCCGTGGCGGTGGTGGAGGAGGGGATCAGCCGCCGCATGGTCAACGTGGTCCAGGAGTCCACCAAGGTGGGCGGCCGCAAGCCGCTCGCGCAGGTGCTCAACCAGGTGGACCGGACCACCGAGCGCCAGATCCTGGGCAGCCTCCAGGAGATCGACGCCGAGCTGGCCGACGAGGTCCGCAAGTTCATGTTCGTGTTCGAGGACATCTCGCTCCTCGACGACCGGTCGATGCAGCGCCTGGTGCGCGAGATCGACCAGAAGGACCTCGCCCTGGCACTGCGCAACGTGGACGAGGAGCTCAAGGCGAAGTTCTTCGGGAACATGAGCAGCCGCGCCGCCGAGATGCTCCGCGACGAGATGTCCGTGGGCGGCCAGGTGCGCATCAAGAACATCGAGGAGGCGCAGGGCCGCATCGTCGAGATCGTCAAGCGGCTCGAGGACGCGGACGAGATCGTGATCATCCGGGGAGGCGAGAGTGAATTCGCCTGACCGGATCTTCTCGGGGCGCAAGGCCCACCTCCCGGGCGAGCCCTGGACGGGCAGCGGCCCGGCCATCGGCGCGAACGGCCTGCAGGTCGCGGACCCGAAGAGCCAGGCGGCGCACGCCGCACGCGAGGCGGCGGAGAAGCACCGCGTGGCCGAGATGGCGCGGCTGGCCGAGGAGCGCGGCTACGAGGCGGGGCGCCTGCGCGCCGAGGGCGAGCTGGCATCGGCGATCAGCGCCGCGGGCACGCTCGCGCGCTCGCTCGAGACCGCCGTGCCCCGGGACGTGGACATGGTGGCCCGGACCGTCGCGGAGCTGGCGATCCTGGTGGCGCGCCGGATCATCGGCGCGGAGCTGCGCCACGACGCGGCGGTGCTCATCGCGGCGATCGAGGCGGGTCTGCGCCAGGCGGTGGGTGCCTCGTCGGTCCAGGTGGAGCTCCATCCCGAGGCTGTTCGCCTGGTCGAGGCGGCGTGGCTCGCCCGCCACGGGCAGCGCTACCGGGCGCTGGCGTGGTCGTTCGTCGCGGATCCCACGCTGCCCTTCGGGGGCTGCCGGCTGCGGACCGAGTACGGGCTGGTGGAGGCCGGGCTCGAGGACCAGCTCTCAGAAGTCGCCGCCGCCCTCGACGCCGCGATCCCGGGCTACATCACCTCCGCGCTGGGCGCGACGGAGGGCGAGGCCACGGCGGCCAGGACGGCGGATCTGGCGACCCTCGCCTCGACGCCGGCCGACACCGTCCGCAGCGCCGCCGCGCGGCCTGGCCGCCCGCTGCCCACCAGTCCGGAGGCCGAGGCGTGACCAGCCGCCCGCACCCGCCGCTGCTGGGCCACCTCCGCCACGCCGTGAGCACGGCGTCCACGCTCCACACCCAGGGGTCGGTGACCCGTGTCGTGGGCAACACGATCGAGGCAGCCGGTCTCACGGTGCGCCTGGGCTCCATCTGCTGGATCGACCTCGACGGCGAGCTGCCGGTGTCGGCCGAGGTGGTGGGCTTCCGCGACCAGCGGATCACGCTGGTCCCGTACGGGGACATCGCGGGCGTCCAGCCCGGGTCGGCGGTCCGCGTGCGCGAGCAGCAGTTCCGGGTCCCGGTGGGGCGCGGCGTGCTGGGCCGCGTGCTCGACGGCTTCGGCCGCCCCATCGACGACAAGGGCCCGCTCCACGCCGACGTGCGCGTCATGTCCTCGTCGATCCCGGACCCGCTCGCCCGGGCGCGCATCACGCGCTCGATGTCCACGGGCGTCCGGGCCATCGACGGGCTGCTCACCACGGGCACGGGCCAGCGGCTGGGGATCTTCGCGGGCTCCGGCGTGGGCAAGTCGACCCTGCTGGGCATGATCGCCCGCCACGCGTCGTCGGACGCCAACGTGATCGCCCTGATCGGCGAGCGCGGGCGCGAGGTCCAGGAGTTCATCGACGAGCAGCTGGGCCCCGAGGGCCTCGAGCGCTCCGTGGTCGTGGTTGCCACGTCGGACCAGCCCGCGCTCCTGCGCCTCAAGGCGGCCGAGGTGGCCATGGCGATCGCCGAGTCATTCCGCGACGAGGGCGACGACGTGGTCCTGCTGATGGACTCGGTCACGCGCCTGGCGATGGCACAGCGCGAGATCGGGCTGGCCGCCGGCGAGCCGCCGGCCCTGCGCGGCTACCCGCCGTCGGTGTTCTCCTACCTGCCGCGGCTCCTCGAGCGGGCGGGGAACGCGGACGTGGGGACGATCACCGGCTTCTTCACGGTCCTCGTCGAGGGCGACGACTTCAACGAGCCGGTCGCGGACACCGTCCGCTCGATCCTCGACGGGCACATCGTCCTGACGCGCGCCCTCGCCGAGCGCAACCACTACCCGGCGATCGACGTGCTGGCCTCGGTGTCGCGCGTCATGCCCACGATCACCACCGACCACCATCGCCAGCTGGCCGGCTCGCTCCGCTCGGCGCTCGCCGAGTACGACGGAGCCCGCGACCTGATCGAGGTGGGCGCCTACGCGCCGGGCTCGTCCGCCGCCATCGACCGCGCGATCCGGCTCAAGCCCGACATCGACGAGCTGCTCCGCCAGGACGCGACCGAGACGGGCGACGTCGAGACCACCGTCGTGGCGCTCGAGGCGCTCGGGCTGCTCGGGGACGCGCCGGTTGGCGCAGGGGCTGACCGGTGAGCGGAGGGTTCCGCCTGGGGGTCGTCCTGCGGCTGCGCGAGCTGGCCGAGGACGCTGCGCGCGCCCGGCTCGCAACGTCGGTCGTGGCGCATCGCGAGGCGACGGAGCTGCTCGTCGCGTTGACCACGGCCGAGCACGCGGCGCAGGACCGGCTGGTCGAGATGGCCGAGACCGGGGCCCAGGCAGGCGACCTGCGCGCGGTCCGGGCGGGGGTCGAGACCGCGGAGAAGGCGACGGACGCCGGGCGCACTGGCCTCGAAGCGGCGTCGCTGGCGCTGATGCAAGCGCGCGCTGCGCTTGCCGAGGCGACCAAGCGGCGCGAGGTCGTCGAGCGCCTTCGCGACCGGATGCGGTTCGCCGAGGCTCAGGAGGCCCAGCGCCGCGAGGACAACCTGCTCTCCGAGATCGCCGGCGTCCGCCATGCGCGGACGATCTCGGCTCGGGAGGTTGAGACGTGAGCGGCCCCGCGTCGATCGGGCCGGTGCTCGCCCGGATCAGCGAGATCCAGGCCCAGCTGGGCGTGGGCGCCGCCAGCCAGGCCATCGGCGGCGGCCCGACGGGCGCCTCGAGCGCCGGCCTCCCGGCCGCGGTGTCCGCCACGTTCGCCTCCGCGCTGGCCGATGCGTCGGGCCCCGCGGCCGTGAGCGCCGCGTCGCCACCGTCGTCCCCGGCCCTGCCGACGTCGTGGGCCATTCCCTGGGCCGCGGGTGCCGCCCCGGCCTCGGTCACGGCCGCCCTGACGAGCGCGACGACATCGGCTGCGAGCGCGACCGCTGGAACAGCCGCCGTTGGCACCGGCGACGTCCAGTGGCCCGTGCAGGGGACGATCACGCAGGACTTCGGGCCCACCACCTGCACGCTCGAGCCGTCCGCGACCGTCAACGGCCACACGTACGCCCATTACCACGACGGGCTCGACATCGGCGCCGCGGAGGGCACCCCGGTGCGGTCGATGGCTTCGGGGACGGTGGAGTTCGCCGGCCGCTACCCCGACGGCGCGGTGGTGGTCCGGGTCCGGCACGCCGACGGCTCGGTTGCGCTCTACGCACACCTCGAGCCGAGCCTCGACGTCAAGGTCGGCGACCAGGTGGCCGCCGGCGCGGCCCTCGGCCAGGTCGGGATGACCGGCCACACCACCGGCCCGCACCTCCACCTCGAACTCACGGTGAAGGGCCACAACGTCGACCCCCAGGCGGTCCTGCAGAGCGGGAGCCTGCCCGGGGCGGCCAAGGCGTCGACGACCTCGTCCGGCGGCGTCGGCTGGAGCGCCTCGTCGCCGCTGGCCGCGACCGACGGCAAGCTCGATCAGGCGGCGCTTGACCGTTTCGACGCCGTGGCCGGCTCGATCCCGCTCCACGCCGAGATCCGCGACGCGGCCGTCCGGGCCGGCATCGATCCGCTCCTGCTGGCTTCGCTCGTGAAGGCGGAGTCAGGGTTTCGACCCAGCGCCGTGTCGTCGGCCGGCGCCCTGGGGCTCTGCCAGCTGATGCCCGCAACGGCGAAGTCGCTGGGCGTGACGGATCCCCTCGACGCGGTGCAGAACCTGCGCGCCGGCGCCCGCTACTTCGCCAACAACCTCCGGATCTACGGGCGGGCCGACCTCGCGCTCGCCGCCTACCACGACGGCAAGGGGGCGGTGGCCTCGGCCGGCGGTGTCCCCGACTACCCCGTCACCCACCGGTACATCGACCGGATCCTGTCCGACTGGACGCACTACCGGGAGGCTGCGACATGAGCAACTGGCTCATCGACTCTAGGACACTTTCCAACATCGAAACGCCCTGCGTCCCGGCCCAGACCCTCGGGTCGCGCCACGCTGGGGCGATCACCCTGCGCGAGGTGGCGTCATGAGCGGGTCGGCTTCGTTCGCGTCCGTGCTCGGCCGGATCAACGAGATCCAGCAATCCCTCGGCGTCGCGGTCGGCACCACGCCGACTGCCGCGAGCGGCAGGGACGTCGGGGGGACGTCGTTCGCGTCAGTCCTCGCCGATGCCAGTGCCGACATCGCTGCGACACCACCCGTGTCGCCCACCACAACGGCGGCCCCGCAGGTCGCGAGCGGCCAACATGGGTCGCACTCGGCCGCGAAGGGGACGTCGACGATGTTCCCGATCACCCCGGGCATGACCGCCCAGCAGCGGGCGGCGGTGTACGTGTCCAGACTCACCTACGCCAAGGCTCACGGCGGCCTGACGGCCGTGCAGCAAGCCGAGCTGGCGAAGTACAGGGCCACAGTCGGGGCGCATCCGACGACCGGAACTTCGTCACCGACGTCAGCCGCAGCCAAGACCTCCACGCTGGCCAAGACGTCGACGATGAGCTCAGCCGCGAGCTCGACCTCTACGTCGAAGGCGAGCCCAGCCGAGGTCGCGACCTCCGCGCCGGCTCCGGCGGTCGCCCCGGGAACGATCTCGCGGATTGACGGGCAGACCTACGTCAACATCGGGAGCTTCACCAGTCCGAGTGGCGAATACGTCCCCGACGGGATGTTGGTGAGCCTCTCGTCCCCGTCGTCCGACACCTACGGGCTGCTCCAGCAGCTCCTCGCGGTGCAGGCCGACCCCAGCCTGCTCCAGGGATCGCCGCTCGCGTCGCACAGCATGTTCTCCGACCCCGCGCAGCGGGCGGCGAACATCGCCCAGCTCGGCGGCTCCATCCTCGCCAGCGGGCCTGCCTACTACGGCGGGTACAGCGGGTTCTCGGGGGCGCAGATCCAGCAGATCGCGAAGGCCGCGCAGACCGCCGCGGGCATCAACCTCAACCCGGCGCTTGCCGCAGCGATCGACTATGCGGCGGCCGTGACTCCCTTGGACGCACCGGCCACGGCACCGCTCGCCGCGGCATCGATCGCCGCGGCGGTGGCGAATGTGATGACGATCAACGTCGGCAGCTATGGATCGCTCAGTGTGTCGAGCCTGCCGGCAGGCACGGCTCCGCAGTACGCGACATCGCCTGTCACGCCGCCGGCGGGCACCTCATCGATCGCCGCCGAGCCCTCGGGGGGGCCGGCATGACCGGCAGTGCCAGCGGGCCGCACGTCCAGGTCGAGCTCATGGTGGTCGGGAGCAAGGGCACGGTGGCCGCCCCCGGCGGTGTCCCCGACTACCCCGTCACCCACCGGTACATCGACCGGATCCTGTCCGACTGGACGCACTACCGGGAGGCTGCGACATGAGCAACTGGCTCATCGACCCCGCCCAGCGGGTCCTCACCAGCGCCCTCGACGGGCTCGCCCTTCGCGAGCAGGCCGTGGCCGCCAACCTGTCGAACATCGACACACCCGGCTACCAGGCCGAGACCGTCGACTTCGAGACGGAGCTGCAGGCGCAGATGGCAGGCGCCCTCGACGCCAGCCCGATGGCCCTCAACGCGCCGACGCTGGGCCAGTCGGCTGCCCTTGGGCTCGCCCGGACGGGCGGCGGGCAATTCGCCGGCGCCGTTGCCGCGGACACCGCCAGCCGCACGCCGCTCGCGAGCCGCAGCCAGGCCAGTGCGCAGCGCGTTGACGGCAACACGGTGAACGTGGACGAGGAGATGACCGCGCTCGCGGAGACCCAGCTCAAGTACACGTCCGTCTCGCGGATGATCACGGGCAGGCTCGGGATGCTGAAGGACGCGGTGAGCTCCCGATGACCACGTCCACGATCTCGGCCCTCGCGCCGGCCGCATCCGAGACCCTCGACGCGCTCGCCGGCTCGGCGATCGGCAGGGGCCAGGGGACCGCGACGCGCGGCGCGTCGCCCTTCGCGTTCGAGCGCGTGCTCGCAGCCGAAACCGACGACCCGGGCATCGGCGCCCCGCCGGCGCCTCGGGAGGCTTCTGACGCTGCCGCCGGCAAGCCGCACGAGCCGCGCCGGACAGGCCGGCCCGAGACGCCGGGGGTTACGGACCCGGAGTTCGACCACGGCCGCGACGACCAGCACGCGGTGGGCCGGACGCGTTCCGGCCGCGGTCGCGAGGCCGTCAAGGCCAGCTCGGCCGACGACACCGCGACGAGCGCCCACCCGAACGACGACAGCCACACGCACCCGGGCGATGGCGTCCAGACAGCCGATGACGCGCAAGCAGTCGCCGCGGTCGCGAGCCAGGCCGGGGCGACCACGGCGACGAGCGGTGCCGTCCATCCCGCTGCGACCAGCGATCCGGACGGCGGCACGGATGCCGTGACCACCGGCAAGGGCCACCGAAGGGCCGAGATGGGCGGGGTCGTGGCCGTCACCGACCTGAGCGTCGTGGCGGTTGCCGCGCTCACCCCCGCGGTGGCCGGCGCGCAGGCAGGCGCGAAGCCGGGGGCGAAGAGCGACGCGGGCGAGGGGAGCCGATCCAGCGCCACGACGGCCGCCAACCCGGCAATCCCGGCGTCGCCCGCCATCCCGACCGGCAAGGCCGAGGACGGCATTGCGGTGGCCGCCAAACCGGCCACCCCAGCGGTACCCGCGCACAAGTCGGATCCCTCGGGCGCGACAGTGCCCGCCGCCGCGTCCGCGGGCCCCGGCGCCGCGCCGCCCGCCGCAGGCTCGAACGCGACCCACGACGGGACGTCCGGCAACCCCGGGACATCCGGCAGCGAGGTCGGCGCGGGCAGTGCAGCCCCGTCATCTCCCGAGACCGCGCCTGCACGTCCGGCAGCCACCAACGTCACGCCGGCCGTCCCGGCGGAGCGGTCAGCCGAAGCCTCCGCAACCCTCGTCTCGACGGGCACGGACACAGCAGCGCCCGCGCGCCGCGACAGCCGCAGTCGCGGGGCCGCGGCCACGGCCAAGGCCGGCCCCGACGCGGTGGACGGCCACGCAGTCGAGGCCGACCCGACCCTGCCCACCACGACATCCGACATTGCCCGCACCCGCGCATCGATGGCGCGGATCGTGGCCGCATCTGCCGACGGTGCCGGAGATGCGCACAGTCACGGGGGCGTCCCCGCTCCGGCATCCCAGGCGGGCGTCCCCGCTGCGAGCGTCGTCGCAGGCACGCCAGCCGCCGATGCGGCCCTGGCCGCCATCGCCGCCGCCCGTCAGACGAGTCCCACCGGGTCGACGCCCACCGGCACCACGACGGCCGCCTCCACGACGGCGCCAGCCGCCGACCGGCTCGCCTTCGAGGCCCTCGACCGCATCCGGACCACGGTCACGGCGGGCGTCCCGGGTCTCGAGAGCAGGATCGAGGACCCGGAGCTAGGCACGATCCGGATCGTCGTCAGCGCCCGCCTCGGGGAGACGATCCGCGCAGAGATCGTGGCCCGGGACCCCGCGGCAGCGCGCGAGCTGACGTCGGGTATCGACCGGGCGCTGGCGGCCGGAGCGGTTCTGCCGGGCAACGTGGACCTCCGCATCCGCTCCGAGGCTGCCTCCCCGGCCCCCCGATCCGACGCCCACCACGGCCAGGGCGGCGGCGAGCATGGCCGACCGCAGGACCAGCCCGCCGCGGGAGGTGCCTTCGGTGGCGGCTCGGACAGCGGCGCCGGCAGCTCCTCGACCCGCGATGGCGGCGCCGCCGTTGCAGCCGATGTCTCGGCGCTTGCGCCGGCCCATGGCCGCACCCGCGGTCTGGACCCGGTGCCGGCCGCCACGTCCTCAACCCCCGGAGCCCTGCGCCCCGGTACCGCCCTTGACGTGCGGGCATAGAAGGAGCCGGTCATGCCGTTCGACATCGCTCGCATCACTGCGCCGACGGTCTCGCGAGGCCTCGAATTCAGGCTCGTCCTCGGGTTCGACCCCGACGGGCGGCACGGACACCGTCAAGCAGTCCGCCAGCGCCTCCGACGTGTTCGGCCTGTCCAAGGACGACTTCTTCAAGATGTTCCTCAGCCAGTTGAAGAACCAGGACCCAACCGCGCCCATGGACGACAAGGACATGCTCAACCAGATGGCGCAGTTCACCATGATCGACACGCTGCAGCAGGTGCAGAAATCACTCGGCGGCACGCAGCTTGCCCAGGCGTCCGCCCTCATCGGCGACCAGGTCATCGGCACCGACACGTCGGGTCTCCCGGCGTCCGGCACCGTCGACCGCATCGTCCAGGACTCGACCGGACTGACGCTCGTCCTTGAGGGTGGGGCTCTCATGGACCCGGCGTCGGTCACCCAGGTCATCAAGCCGGCCGTCGCCGGCACCTCGTCCTCCAGCACGGCCACGACCTAGTCAGGCCCTGGCCGCGCCGCGCCGCGGACGGCCGCATCCATCCAAGGCTCCTACCGAACCAGGAGACCAGCACCATGCTTCGCTCGATGTTCTCGGCGATTTCCGGCCTGCGCGCCCATCAAGTGATGATGGACGAGATCGGCAACAACATCGCCAATGTCAATACCGTGGGGTACAAGTCCGGCCGGGTGAACTTCCAGGACATCCTGAGCCAGACATTCCGCGGCGCCTCGGCCCCTCAGGGCGGCCTGGGCTCGATCAACCCGGCGCAGGTCGGCCTCGGCGTCACCGTGGCCGGCATCGACGTGATGATGACGCAGGGCAACCTGCAGTCCACGGGCCGCCTCACCGACATGGCCATCCAGGGTGACGGCTTCTTCGTCCTGTCGGACGGGTCACGCCAGTACTTCACCCGGGACGGGTCCTTCGACATCGGCCTGGGCGGCAACCTGATCAACCCGGCCTCTGGCATGAAGGTCCAGGGCTGGAACGCCGACTCCGCGGGCAAGATCGACACGACCACCGCGTCAGGTGACGTGACCATCCCGCTGGGCACGCGGACCACGGCCCTGGCCAGCTCGAACGCGACGATCACGGGGAACCTCGACGCAGCCGCCGCCGTCGGCGCGACCTCGTCCACGACCCTCACGACCGTCGACTCGCTGGGCGTCAACCACTCGGTCAAGGTGACGTTCACCAAGACCGCCGCGAACGCCTGGGACTGGGCCGCGGCCACCGACCCGACCGACAAGGACGCCTCCACCACCTCAAAGGGGACGGTGACGTTCAACGGCGACGGCACGTTCAAGGCAATGACGGGTTCGCCCATCAGCCTCGCCCTGACGAACGGGGCAACCACACCCCTCGACGTGGCGACCACCATGCCCGCGGTGACCGGCTATCAGGGCACGTCCACGCTGAACGCCCAGGTCGACGGTTTCACCAGCGGCACGCTCATCACGTTCACGATCGGCAGCGCTGGTGACATCACGGGCGTGTTCAGCAACGGCCAGACCCAGCTCCTGGGCCAGATCGCCATGGGCTCCTTCGTGAACCCGGGCGGCCTCCTGCGCCAGGGCCAGAACCTGTTCGCTTCGTCCTCGGCCTCGGGCTCTCCCTCGATCGGCACCCCGGGCAGCGGCGGTCGCGGCTCCGTGTCGACCGGCAACCTCGAGATGTCCAACGTGGACCTCGCGACGCAGTTCACCAGCATGATCACCGCCGAGCGCGGCTTCCAGGCCAACGGCAAGGTGATCACCACCTCCGACGAAATGCTCCAGGACTTGGTCAACCTCAAGCGCTAGACCGCCGACTCCCCTGTGTGAGACCTGCGATGACATCCTGGACCCGCTCCCTGCGTGCAATCGGCGCGGCCGCCCTGGCCGCCTCGTTTGTGCTGGCGAGCGGGTCCGGACGGGTCGTGCTCGCCAACGGCATCGGCGACCTCTACGTCGCCGACCCCAAGGGCGTCCTCGAGCTGTACCTCAAGGCGTCCATCATCGAGAATCAGATCCCCGACCTCCCTGCCGTCCCCTCGATGCTCGCGTTCAGCGCCAACGGCGCGACCCTGTACGCCAGCGACAAGTCGGCCGACCTCTACCAGATCAAGATCAGCGACCTGAGCCACTCCGGCCCGACGCGGACGGCCACGCCCATCACGGCGATGGCGTACCCGTTCGGCTCATCGCTCTTCGTCGCCGTGCAGGGCAGCAAGACGCTCAGCGTGCTGGCGGACGGCGCCCCGACGTTCGCCGACGGCCCGACGCTGCCCGCGGTCCCCGACCTCTTGGCCGCTGACCCGCGCGAGACGCGGTTCGCCGCGGCCGCCCTCGGCGCCAGCTGGGTCGCGATCGTCGAGCCGGCATCGTCCAAGGTCATCTCCGTGGGCGGCGCGGCGGGCATCGGCGGCAAGGTGGTCGACATGGCGGTGGCCCGCGCCGAGGGCTACGTCTGGGTCGCCACCACCGCGCCCAACCGCGTGGCGCTCGTGTCCCTGTCCACGGGCCAGGTGGCCAGCTCGGCCCCGCTCGATGCGGCCCCGACAGCCGTGACCGCGCTCGGCAAGTACGCCGTCGCGTCCACGGGCAGCGACCTGTTCAAGATCCAGGGCAGCAAGGCGTCCGCGTGGGCGACATCGCCGGGCAAGGCCCTCGACCTCGCCTCGGACCTCTCGGCGCAGTTCGTGTATGTCGCGACCGCGGACAAGGTGGTCGCCCTCTCGGTCGCCGACCCGAACGCCTCGCCCGCGGCGTCGGTGAAGCTCACGAACGGGGCACCTGCCGCGCTCGCGCCGGTCCCCAATCGGGGGTCGAGCCTCGCCACGGCCACGGGCGCGGACGCTTCGCCAGCGGCCACCGGCCACAGCGGGACGACGGCCGTCTCGGCCACGCCCCGCAGGACGCACGCTCCCTCGACCGACACGCTCAGCGAGCTCGTCAGCGGCAGCACGGCGAACGTCGACCTCGGTACGCTCATCCTTGGCGTGGGCGGGATCGTGGTCGGGGTGCTCCTGGGGTCGCGCTCCCTCATCAAGCGGATGATCGGCGAGGCGTAGGGCAGCCAGGCCTCGGTCGACTCGCGCCGCCGCCGACCCTCGCCCCCGGCGCTCAGCCCGTCGTCGGCCCCGCCCGACCGTCGGCCCTCCTGCCGCAGGGGCAGCGCGTAGGGCCCAGCGCCGCTCAGCCCGTCGTCTGCCCCCGTATCTCCTCCGGGAGGAGCTTAGGCGACGGACTTCCCCCGTATCTCCTTCGGGAGGAGACTGGAGAGATGAGCCGAAGCAGTCCGAGCGTGAATCGCGGGACTGGCCTTGGATAATCTTCGACGGGAGGAGATACGGGGGACCGCCCCGACGACGCGGGCCGTGGAGCTGCCGGCGTGACACCCGAGCCCCCGTCGGGCGGATCCCGCTCGGCCCCGGTGTCGCCGCCGGGAGGCAACACGAGCGGCAATTCTGGCGACGCGGGCCGCGGAGCGCTCGACCGGCACCCGGACCTGTGCAGCGGCTCGGGCGAGGCGCCGCGGTCCAGGCGCGAATCGAAAACGCGGCCGGTCGCCCGGCCGCGCTCGCGCCTGCGGGGAGGACTAGGTGCCGAAGCGTTCGAAGACCGTGAGCAGCTCGGCGTAGTCGGCGCGGACCTGCGGGGCGATGACCTCCCAGGATCCGCGCGCCATGCCGATCGTGGCCAGGGCGGCATCGCTCGCGGCGACCGCCACCTCGGGTCCGTCGGCGGACGGGTGGTGGACCTCGGCGACGAGGAGATCGGCCGCGGCCACCACCGCGGAGAGCGTCTTCAGCTGCGAGACGTGGTGGTCGCGCAGGACGGTGGCCAACGTGGGCGGCAAGTTCCAGTCGTAGGCGAACGCGAGTCCAACGTCCTGGTGGTTGGTGCCCGTCAGCTCCACCTCGCGCGCCAGGGGGTCGGCCGGCGCCTCGTCCACGAGATAGGTGGCGTACGGATCGCCCGTGTCGTCGAGCAGGTAGACGTGGCCGAGGTCGTGGAGCAGTCCCGCCGAGAACGCATCGTCGGGCAGGGAGATCCTCGACTTGGCAGCGAGCGCGCGCGCCACCACTGCCGACCGCACGGCATTGCCGGTGAGCCGAGCCGCGGCAACCCCCTGGCGGGTGGACCGCCCGGATTCCTGCCGGCTCAGCACCAGGGTGGCGAGCACCAGCTGGCGGAGGACCGTGTGGCCCAGCATCGGGACCGCGCGGTTGAGCGACACCACCGGCTCCGCCGGAGCGTAGAAGCTCGAGTTCGCCATCCGCAGGACCCGCGCGGCGAGCGCCGGCGAGCCATCGATGAGCTGGGCGAGCTGTTTGGTCGACGCGTCGCCCTTGCGCAGCGAATCCTCCAGTCGGAGGAGGCTGCGGGACGGCGTGACGGCATGCGCCCTTCGGAGGACCTCACGGGCACGATCAAGGGTCTGCGGCTGCTCGGCAATCACGGGGCGATCATGACCCCCGCTTGGAGGGCCACCAACCCCCTGTTCGTGGGAGCGCGAAGGGTTCATGTGGCCACCCCTTCCTGCGTCAATCGAGGGTCGGGACGCCGAGGATGTTGAACCCGCCGTCCACGTACACCACCTCGCCCGTCACCGCGGACGAGAGGTCGGACCCAAGGTACACGGCCGACTTGCCCACGTCCTCGATGGTGATGTGGGCGCGCATCGGCGCGATGGTGTCGAACGGGCCGTAGAGCTTGCGGAAGTCCGCGATCCCGCCCGCGGACAGGGTGCGGATGGGGCCGGCAGAAATCGCGTTGACGCGGATCCCGTCCGGGCCGAGATCCGCCGCGAGGTACCGGACCGAGGCCTCGAGCGCGGCCTTCGCCACGCCCATCACGTTGTAGTGGCTCACCACCTTCTCGGCGCCGTAGTAGGACAGCGTCAGGATCGACGAGCCGCGGTGTAGGTAGGGCCGCGCCTCCCGGGCGAGCGCGACGAGCGAGTACGCCGAGACGTCCATCGCCAGCGCGAAGCCGTCGCGCGAAGTGTCCACGAACGAGCCTGAGAGGTCCTCGCGCTTCGCATAGGCCACCGCGTGGACCAGGACGTCGAGCGCGCCCTGCCGCTCGCCCCACTTGGTCATCACGGCCCGGATGTCTTCGTCGCTGCTGACGTCGCAGGCCTCGATGAACGGGCTGCCGATCGACTCGGCGAGCGGGCGGACACGGCGCTCGATCAGGCTCTCGACGGACGAGAAGCCCACGGTGGCGCCCTCGGCGTGCAGTGCCTTCGCGATGCCCCAGGCGATCGAGTGGTCGTTGGCCACCCCGAACACGAGGGCCTTCCGCCCGTCGAGCAGTGCCATGCAGTCGTTCCTCCTTCGGTACGCTGCGCATCATGCCCGACCTGCCTGCTCCCGACGATTCCCTGCGTGCAGCCCTGCACGGTGTCCGCGGCCTGCTGCTCGACCTCGACGGCGTCCTCGTGCTCAAGGGCGCTGCCGTCCCGGGCGCTCCCGAGGCGCTGGGCGCGCTGGAGCGGCCGGCTTCCCGTACCTCGTGGTGACGAACACGTCGCTGGTCTCGCGCGATACTCTGGCCCGATGGGGCCGCTCCGTCGGCTTCGCGACGCCGCCCGACCGGTTCCAGTCCGCGCTGACGGCGTCCGCGGAGCTCGTTCGGCGCGAGTTCGGCGAGCGGCCGGTCTACGTGATCACCTCCGACGACGCGCGGGCGGAGTTCGACGGGCTGGCCGTGCTCGACGGGGCGGGGGCGGATGCCGCGCTGGCCGAGGGGCGCGATGTCGCCGCCGTGGTCCTGGGCGACTCGCCGGACCAGCTCACGCGCGAGAGCCTCAATCGGGCGTTCCGTCTCGTCCTCCGCGGGGCCGCGCTGGTCGGCATGCACCGCAATCCGTGGTGGCTCACCCCCGAGGGGCCGACGCTCGACGCCGGCACGTTCCTGGTGGGCCTCGAGTGGGCGACGAAGCGCAGGGCGCGCACGGTGGGCAAGCCGGATCCTGCGTTCTTCCGGGTCGCGATCGCGCGGATGGCCTCCGAGGCGGCGGCCCGCGGCGAGCCGAGGCTGCGGCGCCACGACCTCGCGATGGTGGGCGATGACGTCGTGACCGACATCGGCGGCGGTCGGCGGGCCGGCCTGCGCACCGTCTTCGTCCGAACTGGAAAGCACGGCGACCCCGAGCTGGCCGATGCCGCCCGCGGTGCCCGCGGCTACCGGCCGGACGCCGTCGCGCCGTCGATCGCGCACGTCGTGGCGGCGCTGGTCGGGTAGGGGAGCGCGGCCCTGCTCGGGTAGGGAACCCGCGGCGGCGGGCCCATCGCGGCGGGATGCATCGCCCCGTCCGTCAGAGGCTCGAGCCCCGCTCGATCACCTCGACAGCCTCGTCGACGAGCTCGATGAGGTCGATGCCAGGCCGCGTCCCGTCGTACATCGGCAGCATCGCAGCGAGGATCCCGCCCATCACCGCGCCCGTCCAGACGCGGATCTCGAAGTCCGTGCTCGGCCGGCCGAGCCGCTCCGCGACAAGGTCGACCATCAGGCCGACGGTCCGAACCATCTCAACCACATAGCGCTCGCGGAGGGCCGGCACCGCATAGGCCAGTCGTCCCCGCTCGAACTGCTCGTCCATCTGCTCGGGCGTGAGCGAGCCCCAGACCTCGTGCATCGCCGCCTGCATCGCGCGCAGCGCCGACGTGTCCTTCGGCTGGCGTCGGAACGCCGCCATGAGGAACGGGTCGAGGGCGTCGTAGAGGACGACGTCCTCCTTGGTGGGGAAGTAGCGGAAGAAGGTCGAGGGCGACACCTCGGCCGCCTCGGCGATCTGCTCGACGGTCGTGCGCTCGTAGCCCTGCTCCCGGAACAGGCGCAGTGCCTGCTCCTGGATGACCAGGCGCGTCTTCGCCTTCTTCCGCTCCCGGAGGCCCGGTCGGGCCTCAGCTGCCGACGATGGCTCGATCATGGGCTGATTGTGCACCTGCGGCTGCGGGCCTCGCCGTCCGACCCGGCAGCAGGGCAAGCGCAATCGGGACGCCCACCACCGCGATGACGGCGGCGATCCGGAGCGCATCACCGAGTGCCCCGACGAAGGCAAGCTTGACGGCCTCCGCCAGTGCGGCCGACCCGGCCTGGTGCGCAACAGCCATTCCGGCGAACACACTGGACTGGACCGTCGCGGCGACATCGGCCGGCAGCCCGGTGACCGGCACGCCGCCCCGGTACGCGTCGTTCATCACGCTGCCCAGGACCGCGGCGCCGAACGCCGGTCCCAGTTTGATCACCGCCTGGACCAGCGCCGACCCCACGCCGCTGCGCTCGGCATCAAGCTCCACCATTGCCGCAGAGGCTGCGGTCGCCAGCGCCAGTCCGCACCCGAGCCCGGTCACGAACGTCCAGCCGGCCGTGAAGGCGTCGCTGCTGCCCAGCGTGAGGCTCGACCCGACGCCCAGCCCGATCGCCAGCAGCAGCAGGCCGAGCGCGAGGGTGATGCGCGCGCCAGCCCGGACGGCGATCCGGTCTGCCACGACGGCGGCCACGACCATCCCCCCGATCACCGGCAGGAGCCGGGCGCCGGCGCCCTGCGCGTCGAGGCCCTGCACTCCCTGCCACAGCTGGGGCAGGGTGAACAGCAGGCCCGCCAGCCCGAAGATGCCCATCGCGGCGAGGACGACGCCGCCGCTGAACGACGGCGAGCGGAAGAGCGTGAGGTCGACGAGCGGGGCGCGCCCCGTGGACGCCAGCCGCAGCTCCCAGACCACGAAGGCGGCGATCACCAAGACGCCGGCGACGAGCGGGCCGATCGTGCCCGCGTCGCCCCAGCCGACGCGCCCCGCCTCGATGACCCCGTACATGAACAGCGTGAGCCCGGCCGACGAGCCCGCGACGCCGGGCCAGTCGATGGCTGGACGGCTCGCGCTGCGCGACTCGGGCACCAGCGCGGCCACCGCGACCATGCCGAAGAGCACGACGGGCACGTTGACAAGGAACACCCAGCCCCACCAGAAGTTGGCGAGCATCCAGCCGCCCACGATGGGCCCGAGCGGCAGCGCGAGGAAGTTGGCGGCGCCCCAGATGCCGATCGCGCGCGGCCGCTCCGCCTCGTCGAACAGGACGGTGATGATCGAGAGCGCCATCACGACCATCGCGGCGCCGGCCAGACCCAAGGCCACGCGGGCCGCGATGAACACCGCGGCGCTGGGGGCGAGCGCGCAGGCTGCCGACGCTGCCCCGAAGACCGCGAGCGCGGCGAGCATGACCCGCTTGCGCCCGACGCGATCGCCGATGAGGCCCGCAGGGAGCATGGCCGCGGTCAGCGCGAGCGTGTAGGCGGTGACGAACCACTGGAGCTGGCTCTCGTTCGCGTGGAGCGAGCCGGAGAGGGTCGGCAGCGCGAGGCTCAGGACGGTGATGTCGAGGCCCGCGGCCAACAGGCCCAGGCTGATCCCGCCGAGCGCCAGCCAGCGGCCGGGCGCGGGTCGGTTCATCGTGGTCATGGCGGTCACCTTCGATCGGGTGTTACTACAAAATGGATGTGACTTGCATTATAGACAGACACGCAGGATCGTCAACCGCCAAGATTCGCGCCCCGGTGACTCTGCGACACCAAAGCTGGCGCAGTGAACCGCCTAGGCCGCCCGCTGGTGACGGGCGCTCAACGATCCGGGCTGTTGGTGGAGCCCCAGGTCCCGCCCACCAGCGACGCTGAGCCCAGCCGCTGCCAGACGATCGTTCGCGTGCCGTCCTGCGCCTCGATGATCGCGCGCAGGTGGTCCGTGGCGCTCGAGTTCGAGCCGTGGGCGAACAGCCAGCGGAACGTCAGGCGCTGCCCCGCGGCTGCCGGCAGGGCGATCGGGACGGAGCGCACGGTCGTGGTCCCGTCGAGGTCGTCAGCGTTCGCCGAGCTGCCCGCCGCCAGGCCCGTGATCAGCGCGTACCGCCCCGACGGCACGCTCCCGGGCTGCAGGGTCACCGCGCCAGTGCTCGTCGCCGCCGGGTGCCCGCGGGCCCAGCGCCCGGAGGAGGGCGCTGTGTCGGTGCCGTCAGGGTTCACGACCCAGCCGCGCGCGATCTCGAAGTCGTCGTCGAAGGCCCCGCAGCGAGCGTTCGCCACCGCCGCGCCGAGGATGGCATACGGGCAGCTGGCGGCCTCGGCGAGGGCGAGCGCCGCGCCTCGATTGCGCAACGTCTCGGCCAGCATCACCGAGTTCGTCCGGTACACGTTGGTCCCCAGCTCAATGGTGTACGCGAAGATCAGGTACGTTCCATAGAGCCAGTCGCGGAGCGTGCCGGAGTCGACGTACATGTCGCTCGACTGCTCGGCGGTGTATCCGTTGAGCGCGGCGAGCTTCTTGGCGAGGCCGGCCAGGGCTGCGTGGTCCTGCGCCGTCATGTCGGCCGGGACATCGGTCTTCGTGTAGCCGTACGGCCACAGGATGTCACGGCCCGACTCGTGGAAGTCGACGGCGGCTTGGATCCGCTGGCGCCCGTTCACGACCCGGCTGGCGACGAACCGCCGCAGGGCGGCGACCTCTGGGGCCGAATAGGCAGCGCTGCCTCTGTAGTACCCCGACGCTGGGCTGCCTGACACCAGGCCGCAGCAGCCCCAGTGGTTGCCCCAGTTGCGGTTGAGGTCGGTGCCGATGGCGGCTGTGCCGCTGCTGGGCTGACGGTTCTTGCGCCAGCCGCGGAACGCTGCCCCCGCGATGTCGTACTCGCTGCCGTCGGGGTTGAGGTTGAACAGGATCCACACGACGCGCGTGTTGACGATGCCGGTCACCTGCGCGTCCGACCCGTAGCCGTCGGCGAGCCAGTGGAGCAGGCGGATCGTCATCTCGACGCCCATGTGCTCAAGGGCGTGGGTGCCGCCCTCGAACAGCACCTCCGGCCGGCCCGCGTCCACCTGCACGTTCTGGCTCACTCTCGCCAGCCAGATGGCGCGGCCGAGCGAACTGGTGCCGATGGACTCCAGGTGCACGAGGTCGGGGTGCGCCGCGGCGACGGCCTTGATGTCCGCGACCATCTCGGCGTAGGTGTGGTACGCGGACCACGAGCCCGTGAATGCCGAGGAGGCCATGACCTGCGAGGCCCGCGATCCAGCGCGGAGCGTGGTTGGCGATGCGTCGGCCGAGGTCGACATCGGGGCGGGATCGAGCGCCAACACCGATGCAGAGGCGGAGACCGACGCCGAGCCGACGACCGATGCCGAGCCAGAGGCCGATGACGAGCCCAGCACCCACGCAGAGCCGGGGCGCGATGCCGACCCGGCGGCTGTCGCCCCAGCCGGGCCAGAGGCGGCGGACAACAGCGGCGCCGGCGCACCGGGTGCGGAGACCGCCGCGGCCAAGGCGAGGACGGCGACGACGCGGACCGCGCGGTGCATCGGCCCCGCCATGCCACGCGGCGCAACCCGGCGCCACCTCACCATCGACGCCCCAGCCGCGGGACTAGACTGGCGCCAACGATTTCGACCTCGGACCCGCGCCCCGCTCGCCCGGGACACGCGCCACACGGGAGCAGCCAATGACCGCCGAGCGCATCAAGATCACCTACGCCACCCTGTCGGCCAACAACGAGACCCTCCACCAGTTGTACGAGGCGGGACTCGAGAAGGCGAAGGCGCGGCTGGGCCAGTACCACCGAAACCTTGTTGACGGCAAGGATCGCGACGGTGACGGGACGTTCGAGGTCCGCTCGCCCATCGACAGCGAGATCCTCGTCGGCACGTTCGCCAAGGGCACGCGCCAGGACGTGCAGGACGCCGTCGCGGCGGCCCGCCGGGCGCAGCCGTCCTGGTTCCGCCTCGGCTGGGAGAAGCGCCTCGAGATCCTCCGCCGCGCCGCCGAGCTCATCTCGGAGCGCCAGATGGAGTACGCGGGCCTCATGGCGGTCGAGGTGGGCAAGACCCGGCTCGAGGCCCTGGGCGAGGTCGAGGAGGCGGCTGACCTGATCCGCTACTACAGCAAGGTCGCCGAGAACAACAGCTTCTACGACCACCCGATGGACAGCCTCGGAGACGCGGCCGTCCACACGCGCACGATCCTGCGGCCGATGGGCGTGTTCGCCGTCATCAGCCCGTTCAACTTCCCGATGGCGCTGGCCGTCGGTCCGACGGCGGCAGCGATGATGGCCGGCAACGCGGTCATCTTCAAGCCCGCGAGCGCCGCCGCGATGACAGCGACCGCCATCGCCGAGGCCTACCGCGATGCCGGCGTCCCCGATGGCGTCTTCAACCTGGTGATGGGCCCCGGCGACACGGTCGGCGACGAGCTCCAGACGAACCCGGGCATCGATGGGATGGTCTTCACCGGCTCCTACGATGTCGGCTTCGCGCTCTACAAGCGCTTCTCGCAGCGCTTCCCCCGGCCGTGCATCGTGGAGATGGGCGGCAAGAACCCGGCGATCGTCATGGCGTCGGCGGACATCGAGGAGGCGGCCGAGGGCGTCATGCGCGCCGCGTTCGGCTTCGGCGGCCAGAAGTGCTCGGCCAACAGCCGGGTCTACGTTCACCGCGACGTCCACGACCAGTTCGTGGAGTCGCTGGTCGCCAAGACCGAGAAGCTCGTCGTGGGCGATCCGCTGCCGCGCACCGCGTTCCTCGGCCCGGTCATCGACCAGCGCGCCGTCGAGCGCTACGAGCAGGCGGTGGCCGAGACCCGTCGCGACGGCAGGGTCCTGACCGGTGGCGAGCACCTCACCGACGGCGCGCTCGCCCGCGGCTTCTACGTCGAGCCGGCGGTCGTCAGCCTGCCGGCCTCGCACCGCCTGTACCAGGACGAGATCTTCGCGCCGTTCACCGCGGTCTGTGCCGTGGACTCCCTCGCCGAGGCGCTCCACCTCGCCAACGACAACGTCTACGGGCTGACCGCCGGCGTGTACAGCGAGGACCCGGCCGAGGTGCAGCAGTTCCTCGAGGAGATCGAGGCGGGCGTCCTGTACGTCAACCGCCGCGCGGGTGCCACCACTGGCGCGTGGCCGGGCGTCCAGGCGTTCGGCGGGTGGAAGGGCTCCGGCTCGACCGGCAAGGCCGGGCTTTCGATGTACTACGTCGCGCAGTTCCTCCGCGAGCAGAGCCACACCGTCGTCGACTGACGCGCCACACCTCCGGGTCGCGCACTTCGAGCCCTCGGTCCGCCGGGGGCTCGACCAATTCGGGGCCCGTGCTGACATCGTCTGCGGCGCCGCGCTTCCTCGTGTGGCAGCGTGGGCGGCCCGACCGCCTAGTACGGGTGCGTGCCAATCGGCGACGAGCGACGCGGCCGCCGCTCAGAAGGACTCGACTCCGCGCAACCGGGTGCCCGGGCGACGGCGGTGTTGGCGCGGCGCCAAGGGGTCCCCGGGCGACGGCGGTGTTGGCGCGGCGCCACCAAATCCGCCCGACGGGGTCGCCCGCCAGGCGTTTCGTTGGCCGCGGACCAACAGGTGACCCTGATTGGTGGCCCAGGGCCAACATCTCGGCCCCGATGCGGGCTCCGGAGGGCTGATTGGTGGCCCAGCCCCAACGCCTCGGGGCGGAGCCGGGCTCCGGAGGGCTGATTGGTGGCCCAGCCCCAACGCCTCGGGGCGGAGCCGAGGCAGGGGAAGCCCCGGGGCGGCTGCGACGTGCTCGTGACGCGACAACGCCTCGACTCACGCGGGACCAGCGCTACCGATCCCCCCAGCGCCAGCGGGCGTCGTCGTCCTCGGGCACCGGCGGCTCCTCGCCCGGGGTCTCGTCCGGCCTGCTGATGTGGTATCCGGTGCGCCTTGACGAGTGGGGCCAGTAGCGCGCGACCAGCACCAGCGCGAGGACGATCACGAGCAGCAGGGCGATCGTCGTCAGCGCGGCTTCCACCGAGTCAGGATGCGCCGTCCGGGCGGTGTCCGCACGGACCTCGTCGCGGGTGCCACGACGAAGGTCCAGCGGGCCGTCCGGCCCCTCGAGAGGCCGCCTCGCTCTGCTAGAGTCATATGCATTCTGCATAACCTGTATGCGTTCGGCGCGTCCGTGCGCTCGGCGCATTCTGTCGAGGAACTCCCATGACGACCCCGCTCCAGGCGCGTCCCATTCCGGACATCGTGACGGCGCTCCCCGGCCCGAAGGCCCGAGCGCACATCGAGTTCGACCACGCCTGGACGAGTCCAAGCCTCCCACGCGCCTACCCGATCGTGCCGGTTCGCGGCCTCGGCTGCGCCATCGAGGACATCGACGGCAACGTCTTCCTCGACTTCGCCGCGGGCATCGCCGTCAACTCCACCGGCCACAGCCACCCCGACGTGGTGGCGGCCATCCAGAAGCAGGCCGCCGAACTCCAGCATTTCAGCGCCAGCGACTTCTACCTGCCGATCTACGCGCACGCCGCGGCGGAGCTCGCCCGGATCTCGCCCATGAAGGGCAAGGCCAGGGTCTTCATCGGCAACTCCGGCGCCGAGGTGGTCGAAGCGGGGCTGAAGCTGGCCCGCCACCACACCCGCCGCCAGAACGTGATCGCGTTCCTCGGCGCGTTCCACGGCCGGACCTACGGCGCCGTGAGCCTGACCGCGTCCAAGGCGAAGTACCACGCCGGTTTCGGCCCGATGCTGCCGGGCGTCTACCACGTGCCGTTCGGGCTCGACGGGCTCGACGAGATCGAGAACCGCATCTTCAAGCGCCTGGCGCCCGCCAACGAGTTCGCGGCGGTCATCGTGGAGCCCATCCAGGGCGAGGGCGGCTACGTCGTCCCGGAGCCCGGGTTCCTGCCCCGGCTCCGCGAGCTGTGCGACCGCCACGGGATCCTGCTCATCGCCGACGAGGTCCAGTCCGGAGCGGGCCGCACCGGCAAGATGTGGGCGATCCAGCACTGGGACGTGGAGCCCGACATCCTGCTCACGGCCAAGGGAATCGGATCCGGCATGCCGGTGGGCGCGATGATCGCCAAGGAGAGCGTGATGACCTGGGGCCCGGGCGCCCACGGCAGCACGTACGGCGGCAACCCGGTCGCGCTCGCCGCGCTGCTCGAGACGATCCGTCTCCTCGAGGGCGGCCTGATCGCGAACGCGGCCGTCCGGGGTCGGGAGATCATGGACGGCCTCCGGCCGCTCATGGACCGCTTCCCCGGCCTCGTGCACGACGTCCGCGGCAAGGGCCTGATGATCGGCATTCAGTTCGACTCGGGCGAGACCGCCGAGGCCGTGCAGATGCAGGCGTTCGACCGCGGACTGCTCGTGCTCGAGGCGGGCGACGACTGCGTGCGGATGTCCCCACCGCTCGTCGTCTCCGAGGCCGAGGCCGCCACGGCGGTGCGGCTGTTCACGGCGTCCGTCGAGGCGGTCGCGATCCATCGCGGCACCAGCGTCCAGGAGGTCGTCGACGAGGCCGCCGCGGGCCTCTTCGTGCAGGGTGTCGAGGCCGCCGGCTGACCTCCTGTCTGACCCCTTGACGGGCCGGACCGAGACTCTAGGCTTGGCGGTCCGGGGACCGCCGTTGCGTCGTGGCCCCCAGCGGGGAGGCCGGTCGATGGTTCGCCAGCTCGTCCAGCGGATGGCCCTGGTGGCCGTCTCCATGGCGCTCGTCGCCTGTGGTGGCCAGGCAGCATCGCCCACGCCGACCCCGCCCGGTGCCTCGACCCTCGTCGCCGGCGGCGGAGGCGGCGACGGCGGCGACGGCGGTGGCGGGGGCGACAACGGTGGTGGCAACGGCGGCCTGAACGCCGGCGGCAGCGTCGCTGCGAGCGCGGTCGCGACGCCCACGCCCCTGCCGCCCGAGCCGTACAACGGTCCGTACATCATCAAGCAGACCGTCGGCGACGCCGCCCTGAGCGCGATCGTGTGCCGGCTCGACCGGCCGTTCTCGATTTCGGTCGCGACGCCCAAGGTCAGCTTCGTCATGGCCCTCCAGCCGACCGGCTCCGCGGCCGGCACCCTGAGTTACGGGTACTCGCTGCCAGCCGCCGGCGAGACCGACACGGCGACGGGGTCGTACAAGGTCGGCGCCCCCGCGCCAGACAACTCGCGCCAGCTGGCCATGCAGATCCGCGACCACACGGTGTTCAAGGGCTTTGACGGGACGGTTCCGTTCTCCGAGACGGTGACCCTCCAGCCCCAGCCAGGCGCCGCCTGCCCGTAGGGGAACCGGGCTGCCAGGCTCGGGGCGCAGCCCGTACACTGGTGCCGATCCCCTATGCAGGCTGCATCTTCCTGATGCATTCGCCGGGCCCGGCCGCAGCCCCGGAGACGGCGGGAGCTGGAGTTCCATGCCCGGCAAGGTCACCTCGATGCGCGATGCGGTCGCCGCGCTCGTCCGTGACGGCGACACCGTCGCGATCGAGGGGTTCACCCACCTCATCGGGTTCTCGGCCGGCCATGAGATCGTCCGCCAGCGCAAGCGCGACCTCGTGCTCGCCCGCATGACCCCGGACGTCATCTACGACCAGATGATCGCCGGCGGCGTCGCGCGCAAGTTGATCTTCAGCTGGCTGGGCAACCCGGGCGTCGGCGGCCTCAACGCCATCCGGCGCCGCATCGAGCCCGCGAGCCTGGCGGGGGAGCGGCCCCTCGAGATCGAGGAGTACAGCCACTTCGGGATGGTCGCCCGCTACACGGCGGGCGCCACCAACCTGCCGTTCATGCCCCTGCGCTCCTACTTCGAGACTGACCTGCCCAAGGCGAACCCCCTGATCCGGCCAATCAAGTCGCCGTACTCGGACGAGGTCGTCTACGCAGTCCCGCCGCTCAACCCGGACGTCTCGATCATCCACGCCCAGCGGGCCGACGCCAACGGCAACACGCAGATCTGGGGCCTCCTCGGCTGCCAGAAGGAGGCGGCGTTCGCCGCCGACCGCGTGATCGTCGTGGTCGAGGAACTCGTGGACGAGGCCGTGATCCGGGCCGACCCGAACCGGACCGCCATCCCCGGCCTGATCGTCGATGCCGTGGTGGTGGAGCCCTACGGCGCCCATCCGTCCTACGTGCAGGGAGCCTACGACCGCGACAACCGCTTCTACCTCGACTGGGACCCGATCAGCCGCGACGAGGACAAGGTGCAGGCGTGGCTCCGCGAGTGGGTGTACGACCTGCCCGACCGCGCCGCCTATGTCGAGAAGCTGGGCGCGGAGCGGATCGCCTCGCTGAAGCCCGGCCCGGCGCCCTCCGGCTCGGTGGACTACGGGAGCTACCGATGAGCGGGCTCGGATTCACCAAGAGCGAAATGATGATCGTGGCCGCGGCGCGCGAGCTCGCCCGCGCCCGGGTGTGCTTCGTCGGGGTCGGCCTGCCGAACATCGCGGTCAATCTGGCGAAGCGCACCGTGGCCCCGGACCTCGAGCTGGTCTACGAGGCGGGCGTCTTCGGGGCGCGGCCGGCCCGGCTGCCGCTCTCGATCGGCGACCCGACGATCGTGACCGGCGCGACCGCCGTCGTCTCGATGTTCGAGCTGTTCGGCTACTACCTCCAGCGCGGCCTGATCGACGTGGGGTTCCTCGGGGCGGCCCAGATCGACAAGTTCGGCAACATCAACACCACGGTCATCGGCGACTACAACGCGCCCAGGACGCGGCTGCCGGGCTCCGGCGGCGCCTGCGAGATCGCGATCAACGCGCGCGAGGTGTTCGTGATCATGCGCCAGTCCTCGCGCTCGTTCGTGAACGAGATCGACTTCCGCACCTCGCCCGGGAACCTCGGCGGCGCCGAGCAGGCTGAGGCCATCCGCAAGGCCGGCGGCTGGAACGGGCGCGGCCCGTCGGTCGTGGTCACCGACCTGGGCGTGTGGCGCTTCGACGAGACCGGCGAGATGTGCCTGGAGTCTCTGCACCCGGGCGCGACCCTCGACGAGGTCCGCGCCACGATCGCCTGGGAGCCCAAGATCAGCCCCGACATCGCCACCACGCCCGCCCCGACCGCCGAGGAGCTGCGCCTGGTCCGCGAGGAGCTGGACCCCGAGGGCGTCTACACGAAATAGCGGAGCTCGGACCACATGCCGGGTTGGGCGCCGGAAGACACGACGCCCGCGGCGCCGGAAAGCACGACGCCCGACCGGGGGAGATTCGGCCGGGCGTCGTCGTGATAGCGGTGTGCGGGCGACGGACCTCCGCCGCTGTGCCTAACGGGAGGTCGACTCCCGCGGCCGGACGACGAGGACCGGGCAGGGGGCGTTGCGCACGACGTGCTCCGACACGCTGCCCAGGAACAGCCGCCCGACCGCACCCCGGCCGTGGCTGCCCACCAGCACCATGTCGGCGTGTTCAGCCTCGGCGGCCTCCACGATCATGTCGCCCGGGTCACCGGTCCAGATGAGGAACGAGACGTCGATCCCGCCCATGCGGCCGCGCTCGACCAGCTCCTGTGCAAGCAGCTCGCGCCGCTCACGCACCTGGTCGAGACGGACGCGGAAGCGCCCGCCCGGCATCAGGAGCGACCCGGGGTCGATCACGGACACCACCAGCAGCGAGGCCTCGAGCCGGCCAGCCAGCTCGAACGCTTCGTCTGTGGCGGAGGCCGAGGCCTCGGTGAGGTCTGTTGCCAGGAGCAGCTTCTTCACGTGGGACCTCGGCCGCTCGTCGCCCGGTGCCGGATCCGGCGCGGGTTCCGGATCGGGGCTGGTGCGGGACGCCGAGACGGTCATCGCGAACCCGTGGGGCCTAGGCTGTGAGGAGTCCGAGGATGGCCGTGATGTGCTCAGGCTTGGGGACCACGATCAACGTGCTCACCATACCGAACATCCCGTCCGTGCCCTCGACGTGGGGGAGGATGTGGCAGTGGAACGCCCAGATGCCCAGGCGGTCCGCCTTGATAGTCACGTCGTAGCGCTCGCCGGGATTGACCCCCAGCGTGTCGACGTAGAACGGCTGATCCAGGTTGTAGCCGTCGCGCGCGATCACCTTCATCGGGTACCCGTGGAGGTGCCACGGGTGCATCATCGTCCCCTCGTTCATGAACCGGACGCGGACCGTCTGGCCCACGGCGGCGAGAACCGGCACGGTGGCCGGGAAGCCGTGGCCGTTGATCGTGAAGCCGCCGAGGGAATCGTTCGAGATCCAGACGTAGTCGACGCCCTTGCTGCCCGTGACAGCCTTGTCGTCCGCGGTCGGCGTCTTCGGGTCCACGACGTAGGCGCCCAGCAGTCCACGGCCGACCTGGTCGGTGGCGTTGTGGTGGGAGTGGTACATCAGCGAGCCAGGCCGCTTGGCGGTGAACTCGTACGTGAACTTCTCCCCGGGCGGGATCGGCAGCTGGGTCACGAACGGCACGCCGTCCATGAAGAAGTTGTCGAACTCCTCACCGTGGAAATGAACGCTCGTGGTCTCCTTGAGACCGTTGGTGACGACCACGCGGACCTTGTCGCCCTCGGTGACGCGGATCGTGGGGCCCGGCCACTGCTTGCTGTAGCCGAGGGCCTTGACGGGCGCCTTGAGCTCGTCGATCTGCCAGTCAATCTCGTCGACGGTCAGCTCGAAGTGCTTGTAACCGTCGCTGTCCGTCGTCGGCGCCAACGGGGAGAGCAGGTCCGACACGAAGAGGTTCGGCACCTGCACGAACGCCGGCTTCTTGGTCAGCTCCGGGTAGTTGTCCGCGGCGCCCAGGATCTTCGCCATCTCGTTGAAGACCGCGTCGCCGTAGATGCCCTGGAGCGCCGGGGCCAGGTTGCCCACGTACCGGCGGACCACCGCCCGCGCCGCGACGTCGTGGGCGGTCCAGCCGGCCGGCAGGTTGGCCGGAAGGCTGGCCGAGGGCGACGCGACGGCGGACGGCATCGGCATCGGGCTTGCGGCGATCGACGGCGCGACCGTCGCGGGCGCGACCGATGGGGCGGCGGACGCGACCGCGCCGGAGCCGGCGGCGGCTGCGCTGGCGGCAGGGCCGAAGCTCCACTGCGGGCTGGTGGCGTTCTGGCAGGCGGCGAGACTGGCGGCGACGCCGGTCAGGCCGACCACGCCGGCCGCACGAAGGAAGCCCCGCCGACTGACTTGGCCGGCACGGTCTTCGATGGGCTCGACCGGCGACTCGGCGGGTTGGGACGACAGGGTGGGCTCCACGGGCAGGGGCGCTCCGACTCGACGAGGGCTGGCAATGGATGCCGGGAATGGTCAGGGGCGGTGGTGGATCCTGCGAAGTGACCAATGGCCCGAAGGCGCGGGCACCGTGACCCGTGGCGGCGTCGAGGCTGGTAGGCTCACGCCGTGACACAGCCCCGGCGTCCCCAGACCGCCGATCCGCAGCTGCGGGCGGCTGACCCGTTCCCGCTGGTCGCGGCGCTCGATGCGCTCGAGCGCTGGCAGCAGGAGCCCTCGACGGCGACCCAGGCGGCCGTCGCGCAGTCGCTCGAGGGCATCCTGGCCGTGGCCGGCGCGACTGGCGCTGTGCTCGAGATCTCCGCCCCGCCCCTCCCCACGCTCCGGGTGGGCGCCGGGTCGCTGTCGGTGATTCCGCCTGAGGCCGAGCGCGCGGCGCTGGATCGCTTCGTGCTCGCCACGCACCACGGGCACGAGGTGCTCCTCGGGCGCCTCTTCCTCGACGCACCCGAGGGCGCCGTGGTCCCGGTGGTCCGGACGATCGAGATCGCGGTGGACGCGGCATGGTCACGGGCCGAGGTGCGGGAACGTGCCGAGCGGCTCGCGGCGCTCGAGCAGGCGACCCGCGCCGTTGCTGCCGAGCTGGACATCGACCGCGTGCTCAGCGTCATCGTCGAGCGGGTCCGCGAGCTCGTCGGCGCGAGGTTCGCCGCCCTGGGCATCGCCGACGGTCGCGGCCGCATCGAGCGCTTCATCTCCAGCGGCGTGTCGCCCGAACAGCGTGCAGTGATCGGCGCAGTGCCCCACGGGATGGGCCTCCTCGGCAGGATCATCCGCGAGGGTCGGACCCTCCGCGTCGATGACATCCGGTCCGACCCGACCGCCTACGGCTTCCCGGCCCGGCACCCGATGATGACCTCGTTCCTGGGGGCGCCGGTGTGGGTCAAGGGCCGCTCCGTCGGCAACCTGTACCTGACCGACAAGAACGGCGGCGACCCGTTCAGCGATGAGGACGAGCATCTCGTCGAGATGTTCGCGGTCCACGCGGGGATCGCGATCGAGAACGCGCGCCTCCACGACCAGGTGCAGCGCCTGGCGGTGGTCGAGGAGCGGGAGCGGATCGGCAAGGACCTCCACGACGGGATCATCCAGGCGATCTATGCCGTCGGCCTCTCCCTTGAGGACGTGCCGGAGCTGGTCGAGGACGCAGCGGGCCGCGTCGAGGCGGTGGCGCGGGTCGACCGGGCGATTGACGCGCTCAATCTGGTGATCGCCGACATCCGCTCGTACATCCTGCGCCTGCGCCCCTCGGTGGGCGGCAAGGAAGACCCGGTCGAGCAGCTCGTCCGGCTGGGCGAAGAAGTGGGCATGAACGCGGTCATCGACCTCGAGGTGGACCTCGACGGGGGCGCCGACCTCTTCCGGGCCCTGCCGCCCGACCGCGCATCCGACCTCCTGTTCATCGTGCGCGAGGCCCTGTCCAATGTCGCCCGCCACTCAGGCGCGACGCGCATGGCGCTCGTCCTGGCGCAAGAGGACAGCGACCTCATGCTGTGCGTCGAGGACAACGGCCGCGGCTTTGATCCGAGCCAGCAGGCAGGGCCGGACCGGCTGGGCCGGCACCAGGGCCTGTCCAACATGCACGACCGAGCCGTGGGTCTGGGCGGGACGTTCAGGATCGAGCGCCCCGACGGGGCGGGCACGCGTATTATCGTGCGAGTGCCTGCATCGCCCAGCGCAGCACTGGGGAGCGTCCCCCCTCCCGGGCCGGAGACAACCAACCGTGACTGATCTGAGCTCGCGTCCCCTGCGGCTGCTGGTCGTTGACGACCATGAGGTCGTCCGACAAGGCCTAGTGGCGCTCCTTGACCGCCGTGAGGGGTTCCAGGTCGTCGCCGAGGCCGGTTCTGCTGCCGAGTCCATCGAGCAGGCCCGTCGCTTCCAGCCCGACATCGTGGTGATGGACGTCCGCCTCCCCGACGGCTCCGGCATCGAGGCCTGTCGTGAGATCCGCGCCGAGCTGCCCGCCACCCGGGTCGTCATGCTCACCTCGTACCCCGACGAGGAGGCCGTGCTGTCGGCCATCGTCGCGGGGGCCTCGGGCTACCTGCTCAAGCAGATCCGGGCGCGCGACCTCGTTGCCGCGCTCGAGTCCGTCGGCCGGGGCGAGTCCCTGCTCGACCCCGCCGTCACCGAGAAGGTCCTCGAGCGGGTCCGCCGGATCGCCACGGGTGCCTACACCGACGAGATGGCGCAGCTCACCGCGCAGGAGCAGCGGATCCTGCTGCTGGTCGCCGAGGGCAAGACCAACAAGGAGATCGCGTCGGAGGTCTTCTTGTCGGACAAGACGGTGAAGAACTACGTGAGCTCCATCCTCTCGAAGCTCAATCTCGAGCGGCGCGCCCAGGCTGCGGCCTTCGTCGCCAAGCACCGGCTCGATCGCGGCGGCGCGTAGACCCGCTCCCCACCCGCACGCTGCGCGTCCTGCGCGCTCGGCCTGGTCACGCCCGTGGACGATGACCTCGTCGCCTGGGGCCGTGTCCTGCGCATCGAGACCCGGGGCCGCGTGAGCGGCAGGACCGCCAGCGCGGCGGTCGGCTTCGTCGAGCGGCCGGACGGCGTCCTCCTCGTCGCCGCCGGCTCCCACCACGCCGACTGGGCGCTCAACCTGCTCGCCGAGCCGAACTGCCGCGTGACCATCGCCGCGACGAGCCGCGCGGCCGTCGCGACCCCGCTCGACGGCGCGGACCACGCAGCCGCCGTGCGGGCGCTGATCCTCAAGTACGGGACCCCGGCCGAGGGTCTTGGCGGCGGCCCCGCGTTCGAGCTGCGTCCCGAGGCCTGAGGCCCGAGCGCGGGGCGACGGCACGTGATGGGGCCCAGCCCTCGCGAGGACTGGGGGCCGACGGGGGACGAACGGCACACCGCGCAGGACACCGTCAGGCCCGGCGGTCCCGCCGTCCGTGCCATCCGGCCGGCCCAACGCCCCGGGCTCGATGCCAGACTCCGGTCATGCGTATCGTGTCGCTCGAGGAAGCGGTCGCCGGCATCCAGTCGCGCGACCAGATCTACATCCAGTGCGCTGCCGCGGCGCCGTCGTTCCTGCTCGACGCGCTCGTCGCGCGGGCGCCGGAGCTGCGCGACGTCTCGATGGTCCACCTCCACACCGAGGGCCCGGGCCCCCACATGGCCCCGGAGATGGCGCCCCACTTCCGGCACCGGGCCCTGTTCATCGGGCCCAACGCCCGCGCCGCGGTCAATGACGGGCGCGCGGACTTCGTGCCGGTGTTCCTGTCCGACGTGCCGGCCCTGTTCTCGTCGGGCGCGCTGCCGCTCGACGCGGTGTTCATGAATGTGAGCCCGCCGGACGCCCATGGGTTCTGCTCGCTGGGCGTGTCCGTCGAGGCGATGCACGCCGCGATCGGGGCCGCGAAGACCGTCATCGCGCAGCTCAACCCCTCGATGCCCCGAACGCTGGGCGAGTCGTTCGTCCACGTCAGCCAGATCGACCTCGCCTGCGAGGTGGACCAGGCGCCGTACGAAGTGCACCGCCCCCAGATCGGTGAGCTGGAGCGGCGGATCGGCGGGTTCATCGCGGACCTCATCCCCGACGGCGCGACGCTCCAGCTGGGGATCGGCGCCATCCCCGCGGCGACGGCGGAGCTCCTGATCCACAAGAAGGATCTGGGCGTCCACACCGAGATGTTCACCGACGCGGTGGTGGACCTGGTCGAGGCGGGCGCGCTGACCGGTGCGCGCAAGGCCCGGAACAAGGGCAAGCTCGTGACCTCGTTCATGATGGGCTCGTCGCGGCTGTACCGGTTCGTCCACGACAACCCGATGGTCGAGATGCGGGCGGTCGACTTCACCAACGACACCCACGTGATCCGCTCGTTCGAGCACATGACTGCCATCAACTCGGCGATCGAGGTGGACCTCTCCGGACAGGTGGTGGCGGACTCGATCGGCCACCGCATGTACTCCGGCGTTGGGGGCCAGATGGACTTCATCCGCGGCGCTGCGCTGGCCCCCGGGGGACGGGCGATCATCGCCCTGCCGTCCACGGCGGGGAAGAACGGCGAGCAGAGCCGGATCACGCCGTCCATCAGAGAGGGCGCAGGCGTCGTCACGACGCGCGCGCACGTCCGGACCGTGGTGACCGAGTGGGGCGTCGCCGAGCTGTGGGGCAAGAGCCTGCGCGAGCGGGCGAAGGCGCTCATCGCCGTGGCCCATCCAGACCACCGCGACTTCCTGACCAGCGAGGCGCGGCGCAACCTGGAGCTCTAGGCTCCCGGCCCTGCACGCGGAGGGGGGCGCTGCCCGGCTTCGCGTCGTCGCATCTCGGCAGGCGCGCCCGCGCGCCATCGCGGGCCCCTGCCCGCCGACGGACGGCGTCCGTGGCGTGCGCCCGGCGCCGTCCCCTGGACGGAGGACGCGCGCGGAGCTCCTCGGCCTCCCGCTGGCCCGGGAATCGAAAACCCCCGCCGCTCGGGCGAGGGTCCAGAGGTTCGGGTGGGTGCCGGGCGTCCCCTCCGGCACCCACCTCACACGCATAGTCGGGGGTAGGCCCCTCATCGAGTGAGTGCCGATCGGACCACCTTCGCGGGACCAGCGGCACCCCCTACCCGGGCGCCCCGACCGGCGACCGGCCGGAGCCGGTCAGCGATGATGGTGCGACACGGAGGCGGCATGACCGCGCCCGCCTGCTGGCCTCGCGGTCCGGCGCGGACGCCCGGTGTGCTCCTCCCTCGAGGACGATCATGAGCACCGAACGCGTGCTGATCATGGGTGCCGCTGGACGCGACTTCCACGACTTCAACGTCGTCTACCGGGACGACCCCTCGGTCGAGGTCGTCGCCTTCACCGCAACGCAGATCCCGGGCATCGCCGACCGACGGTACCCCACCGAGCTGGCCGGCGAGCGCTACCCCGAGGGCATCCCCATCCGCCCCGAGTCGGAGCTCGAGGCGCTGATCGCCGCCAATGACGTCGACACCGTCGTCTTCGCGTACAGCGACGTCAGCCACGAACAGGTGATGCACGCGGCCAGCCGCGCCCTCGCCGCCGGCGCGGACTTCAAGCTCCTGGGCCCCGACGCCACGATGCTGCCCTCCCGGCGCCCGGTCGTCGCCGTGTGCGCCGTCCGCACCGGCAGCGGCAAGAGCCAGACCAGCCGGTATGTCGCGCGGGCGCTCGAGGCGCAGGGCCTCAAGGTGGCCGTCGTTCGCCACCCGATGCCCTACGGCGACCTCGTCGCGCAGCGCTGCCAGCGCTTCGAGACCTACGCGGACCTCGACCGGCACGAGACCACCATCGAGGAGCGCGAGGAGTACGAGCCGCACCTCGACGCGGGGCGCCTGGTGTTCGCGGGGGTTGACTACGAGGACATCCTCCACGCCGCCGAGGACGAGTGCGACGTGGTGATCTGGGATGGCGGGAACAACGACCTGCCGTTCTACGCGCCGGATCTGATGATCGTGGTGGCCGACCCGCTGCGGCCCGGCCACGAGCTCCGGTATCACCCGGGCGAGGCCAACCTGCGGATGGCCGACGTCGTGGTGATCAACAAGGTGGACTCCGCCACCCCGGAGGCCCTGGCCGCCGTGCGCGCCGACATCGAGGCGGTGAACCCCGAGGCGCAGATCGTGGAGGCGCGCTCGTCGCTCACGCTGGAGGGCGGCGACATCGCGGGGCGCAAGGTCGTGGTGGTCGAGGACGGCCCCACCCTCACCCACGGCGGCATGACCTACGGCGCGGGCGTCGTGGCGGCCCGTCGGTTTGGCGCCGCCGAGATCGTGGATCCGCGGCCGTACGCCCAGGGCGAGCTCGCAGCGACGCTGGCGAAGTACCCCGACCTCGAGCGGCTCCTTCCCGCGATGGGCTACGGCGCCAAGCAGGTCCACGAGCTCGAGGCGGCCCTCGACGCCTGCCCGGCCGACGTGGTCCTCGCCGCCACGCCCATCGACCTGACGCGAGTGCTCACGACCAAGAAGCCCATCGTCCGCGTCCGGTACGAGCTCGAGCCGGTCGTCGGGTCGCTCGAGGAGTCGATCGCCGCCATCGCCGAGCAGGCGCGGGCCGGCGTCGCCAGCCGCTGACGGCCCTTCGCCCTCCCGCTCCGCGCACGGGCGCCCGCGCCGTCAGGCCGGGCGCCTGTTCATGGTTGCGCAGGCCGAGCGCACGGTCACCGTCCTTCACGGGTGGCGCTGAACCCGCGACGCGGTCGGACGGGTCAGCGGGGCGGCGGCACCGCCTCCGCGCCGTTGCCCGACAACGCGCCGACGGCGAGCACCGCGGTCCCGGTGACACGCCCGGCGGCGAGCCCCGCCAGCGCCTCGTTGGCGGCCTCGAGCGGGTGCGTCTCGATGTCGGTCACGATGCCGATCCGCGCGGCAAGGGCGAGGAACTCCCGGGCGTCTTGCCGGGTCACGTTCGCAACGCTGCGGATGGAGCGCTCCCACCACAGATCCTCGTACGGCATCGCCGGCAGCCCGTCGAGGTGGATCGCGTTGATGGCGACGACGCCGCCCCGATCCAGCGCCCGGACGGCCGCCGCCACGACGGAGCCCACCGGCGCGAAGGTGACCGCCGCGTCAAGGGGGACCGGCGGCCGATCCTCGTACCCGCCCGCCCAGGCAGCCCCGAGCTCGAGCGCCCGGTCGCGCTCGCCCGCCCCGCGCGTGGCCACATACGCCTCTACGCCCCACGCGCGCGCCACCTGGAGCGCGAGCCGCGCCGACGCCCCGAACCCGTAGAGCCCGAGGCGCGCGCCGCTCGACCCGGGCCCGATCCCCGCCACGCGGAGCGCCCGGTAGCCGATGACGCCGCCGCAGAGCAGGGGCGCGGCCGCGAGGTCGGGGTAGCCGTGTGGGAGGCGCACGGCGACGTCCGCGCGCGCCGTGACCGACTCCGCATAGCCGCCGTCGCGGTCCCAGCCGGTGAATGTGGCCGACTCGCACAGGTTCTCGCGTCCCGACCGGCAGAACCGGCAGCCGCCGTCGGTCCCCGCGAGCCACGTCAGGCCGGCCCGGTCTCCGAGTGCCCAGCCCGCCACCTCGTCGCCCACCGCATCCACCACGCCGACAACCTGATGGCCCGGGACAACGGGAAGGCGCCGGGCGGCGAGGTCGCCTTCGCAGATCTGGAGGTCGGTGCGGCACACGGCGCACGCCGTCACCCGCAGCCGGATCTCGCCCGCCGACGGTTCCGGGAGCGGGCGGTCTTCGAGCACCAGCGGCGAGTCGGCCGCCGGCGAGGGTTGGCGAAGGACCATCGTGCGCACGAGCGAAGGCTACCGCCGCCCGTGGATATGATCGAGGCGATGGACACCTCCTTCGCCCTGCGCGAGATCACCGACCTGGACCGGCCGCTGATCGAGCGGCTGTGGCAGCTGTACTCGCACGACATGTCCGAGGTTCGGCGGACGCTCCCCAATGCCGAGGGCCTGTTCAAGCCGGGACGCCTGCCCGGCTACTTCGGGGACCCTGACCGCTGCGGCTTCCTGGTCACGCACGGCGACGCCCCAGTGGGCTTCGCGTTCGTCGACGGCCTGACGGGCCCGGCGAGGAAGATGGGCGACTTCTTCGTGGTCAAGGGCGTCCGCCGGCAGGGGATCGCCTCCGGGGTGGCGAGGGCGCTGTTCGCGCGCTATCCGGGCCGGTGGGAGATCGGGTTCCAGGCGGGGAACCCCGGCGCCCCCGAGTTCTGGCGCCGCGTTGCGACGGACACGGTGGGCACCGAGTGGCGGGAGGAGCTCCGACCCGTTCCCAACAAGCCCCACATCCCCCACGACCACTTCATCACCTTCACCCTGGAGACCGCCTGAGGGTCCGTCCCCCGGTGCGCCGCAGCCGCGACGGCACCTCGGCGAACCTGCGCGACTGCGTCGGCCAGGCTGTCCGCGATGCCGGCGCAGACCCATTGCGCGGGGGCACGGCAGCGGTCCCGAATGGCGCGGGGACTCCGGCTGGGCGTTCGCGACCAACGGCAGGCGAGCCCCGAACGGCTCAGGGCGCACGATGCCCAGGTCGAAGGGAGACAGCCATGCAAGGATCCACGCGAACTCGATCCACGGCGCAGCGGGCGAGACTGACTGGCGCCAACGCGGTGGTCTCGATTGAGAGGGGTCGTGCGCTGGTCCTCCGCGACGACGCCGGCACGATCGCCGAGACAGAGGTTCCGCTGCCGAACCTCGCGGCGACGGTGCCCCTCGCCCTGGCGGAAGTGGCCCATCAGGTCGGTGCGGTGGACCGGGTCCTGGTGCTGGGGCCGGACGAGCTGCGCACAGCGCTGGAGCGCGAGATTGTCGCCATCGGTCACGCGCCCGAGACCATTCGTGAAGCGCCGCTCGAGGGGCCCGTTGACCGCGAGGTGCTGCTCGCGCGCCTGCGCCGCTTGGCCTGACCGTCCGTCGCCGGGTCCCACCGCGCGGGGCCTGACGGCACTGACCACGGACGGTCCGGGGCACGAGGATCGCGACGCGGGCCCGGAGCATGCGGCGCCTCGCGAGGCGCGCGGCAGGGGCCCTGGTAGTCGAGGTGCAGCCGCAGATGACGCTACCTGCCTCCAGCGAGGTCGCCGGCATCGACTTCGCAATGGCGCTCTCCGGCTCGTGGTTTGGCGCCGGCTTGACCCCCGAGGCCGTGACTCGTCTCGCCGCCATCGCGGAGGTGCGCGACCTCGCGCCCGGGGACGTCGTCGTGGCCGAGGGCCAGATCGCCGAGACGCTCGGCATCGTGCTGAGTGGCCGCATCGCCCTCCGGATGCTCGTCCCGGAGCGCGGGACGGTGACGATCCTGACCGTGGAGCCGGGCGACGTGGTCGGATGGTCGGCGGTCGTCGCGCCGTATCGGGGCACTGATGACGCGGTGGCCATCGAACCGGTCCGGCTGCTGACGTTCCCCGGCGAGCGGCTCCGGTTGCTGCTGCGGGCGGATCCCCTGCTCGCCTCGTCGCTGTACCCGCGCCTGCTTCAGTCTGTGGGCCGTCGCCTTGCCGCGACGCGCATGCAGCTCCTCGACCTGTTTGCGCGCGAAGAGTGGACGCGAGCGGAGAAGTCATGGTGATCGACGAGCGGCTGCCCTATGCCCCGTATCCGGCCCCGGCCGGGACCGCGGTCGCTGCCCCGCCCGCCCCGATCGCCTCGGGTGGTGGCGTCGGGCCGTGGTTCCTGGCACGGGCGAACCTGGGCGTCCTGATCGACCTGCTGCGCGAGGACGGGCGGACCGTGATCGGGCCCACCGTCGTTGACGGCGCCGTGACCATGGCTGAGATCCGCTCGGTGGACGAGCTCCCCGCTGGCGTCGGCGACGAGCAGGTGCCCGGGCGCTACCGGCTGGTGCAGCATGGCGACCGGCGCGTGTTCGACTTTGCCGTTGGGCCCACCAGCCCGAAGCGGTGGACGTTCCCGCCAGTCGTGCCGCTCAATGTCGGCCGGCGCGACGGCCGGGCGGTGTCCTTCGAGCCGTCGCCCATCGACCCGCCAAAGCTCGCGTTCCTGGGCGTCCGCGCCTGCGAGCTGGCGGCCCTGGGCATCCAGGACCGCGTCTTCCTCGGCGGCCCCTACACGGACGAGGACTACCACGCGCGCCGGCGCAACGCGCTGGTGGTGGCGGTCAACTGCACCACGGCGGCGAGCACATGCTTCTGCACCTCCATGGGCACCGGGCCCGAGGCGCGCGGCGGGTACGACCTCGTGCTCACCGAGCTCGACGAGGGCTTCGTCATCAGGGCGGGGAGCCCCGACGGGGCGGACCTCGTGGCCCGGATGCCCGTCCGCGGGGCTGATGCCGGGCAGATGCTCCGGGCCGCCGAGTCCGTGGGCAAGGTCGCGGCCATGATGGGCGACCCGGTCCCGACGGCCGGGCTCCATGACCGGCTCCTGGCCCAGTTCGACAGCCAGCACTGGTCGCGCATCGCCGAGCGCTGCCTCTCGTGCGCCAACTGCACGATGGTCTGCCCGACCTGCTTCTGCAGCAGCGTGACCCAGCGATCGGACCTGGACGGCGACGTGTCGACCTCCGAGCGCGTCTGGGACTTCTGCTTCACCGCCGGGTTCGCGAAGGTCGCCGGGGGCTCGTTCCGCAGCCGGCCTCGCGATCGCTACCGCCAGTGGCTGACGCACAAGTTCGCCACGTGGGTGGACCAGTTCGGCACCTTCGGCTGCGTGGGGTGCGGCCGGTGCATCGCGTGGTGCCCGGTGGGCATCGACATCCGCGCCGAGCTGCTGGCGATCGCGCCGCCCCTGGGCGCCCGACCCGAGCCCGTCCGGCCCAAGCCCGTCGCGGCGACGCCCGGCTTCTACGCCACGGCGAGGATCGTGTCCGTCCGGCCCGAGACCGCCGACGTGACGACCCTCACGATCGGGGACGTGGACCCGGCGTTCCTGGCCGGCGAGTTCGGCCAGTTCGCGATGGTCGCGGTGCCGGCGTTCCCGCCCGTGCCCATCTCGATCTCCCGCTTCGGGCGGGACACCATCGACCTGACGATCCGCGCCGCCGGCCCGGCCACGGCCGCGATCATCGGGCTCGGCCCCAGGGACGAGATCGGCGTCCGCGGTCCGCTCGGCACCTCATGGCCGATCGAGCGCGCGATGGGCCACGACGTGGTCATCGTGACGGGCGGCATCGGACTGGCGCCCCTGCGGCCGCTGCTCGACGGGATCATCGCCCGCCGGGACCGGTTCGAGACCGTGCGCCTGTTCTACGGGGCGCGGACGCCCGCCGATCAGCTCTACCGCGAGGAGCTCCGGGCGTGGGCCGCCCGCGGCGACGTGGAGGTGGAGCTGATCGTCGACCGGGGCACGCCCGATTGGACCGGACCCGTGGGGGTGGTGACGCACCTCTTCGACCAGGCCACCTGGGACGGCGAGCACGCGCTCGCGTTCGTGTGCGGGCCGGAGCGGATGATGGAGGCGACGGTCGAGACGCTCGAGAGTCGCGGGCTGCCGCCAGACCGGATCTTCGTGACCCTCGAGCGGCACATGGAGTGCGGCATCGGCCTGTGCGGGCACTGCCAGACCGGCGGCCTCTTCGTGTGTCGTGACGGACCGGTGTTCGCCCTGTCCCAGCTCGGCGGCATCTTCGGACGGGAGGGCATGTGATGGCGGCAGTCGCCGCCCGGCCGAGGCTTCGCGTCGGGATCGTCAAGATGGCCTCGTGTGACGGCTGCCAGCTCACGCTGCTCGACCTCGAGGACGAGCTGCTGGCCATCGCCGAGCGGTTCGAGCTCGTCGAGTTCCCGGAGGCCAGCTCCCTCCGGTCGGCCGGCCCATACGACGTCCTCCTCGTGGAGGGCGCCATCAGCACGCCCGATCAGGCGGCCGAGATCGTGGAGTTGCGGCGCAAGTCAAAGCTCCTCGTCAGCATCGGCGCATGCGCCAGCTACGGCGGCATCCAGGCGCTCCGCAACTGGTCCGACCACGACGCCATCCGCGCCGCGGTCTACGCCCATCCCGAGTTCGTCGAGTCGCTCAACGCGGCCACGCCCGTCTCGGAGCACGTCAAGGTCGACGCCGAACTCCATGGCTGTCCCATCAGCCCCGACCAGCTGCGCGAGGTGCTGGTGTCGGTTGCCGTCGGTCGCCGGCCGCAGATCCGCGAGGAGGCGGTGTGCCTCGAGTGCAAGCGTCGGGGCACCGTGTGCGTCATGGTCGCCGAGGGGATCCCGTGCCTCGGGCCGGTCACCCAGAGTGGCTGTGGCGCTCTGTGCCCGTCGTTCCGTCGCGGCTGTTACGGCTGCTTCGGGCCGCGGGAGCAGGCCAACGCCACGAGCCTGGCGACGACCCTGGCAAGCGACGGTCGCGAGGACATCGACGTGGCGCGGCTGTTCGCTGGGTTCACGGGCTGGTCTGGGCCGTTCCGGGCCGTGGTGGCCGCCTACGGCGGCCCGCCCGGCATGATCCCGTATCCGGTGCCCGAGAGCGCTGAGGGAGGTCGCGATGGGCGCGGCTGACGTGACCGTGCCGACAGCAGTGTCGGGGCGTGATCGCGAGTTCAAGGTCGACTACATCACCCGCGTCGAGGGCGAGGGCTCCCTGGTCCTCCAGGTCCGCGAAGGAGCGGTGACCGAGGCGCGCCTTCGGATCTTCGAGGCGCCGCGCTACTTCGAGCGGCTGGTCGTGGGCCGGACGGGCGACGAGGTCATCGACATCGTGGCCCGGATCTGCGGGATCTGCCCGATCGCCTACCAGATGACCGCCGTGCACGCGTTCGAGGACCTCTACGGCGTGGAGGTGGTGCCGGCGGTCCGGCAGCTCCGGCGCCTGCTGTACTGCGCCGAGTACATCCAGAGCCACGCCCTCCACGTGTTCATGCTCCACGCGCCGGACTTCCTCGGCTACCCGTCGGTGGTGGCCATGGCCGGCGACTACCGGCCCGTGGTCGAGCAGGGGCTGGCCATCAAGAAGCTGGGCAACCGCCTGATCTCGGTGCTGGGCGGCAGACCCGTCCACCCCGTCTCGGTGCGGGTGGGCGGGTTCTCCCGCGTGCCCTGGCGGCGCGACCTCGACGGCGTCCGCGCCGAGCTCGACGGGGTAATCGATCTGGCGCGGGCAACGGTCGCCCTGGTGGCCTCGTGGAGCCCGCCGGACCACGAGCACGCGCAGCCCCTCGTGGCTCTGCGGCACCCCACGGAGTACCCCTACAACGATGGCAGGATCGTCTCGAGCGACGGCTTGGACCTGGCGCCCGGCGCCTGGGGCGACGCGTTCCAGGAGCACCACGTCGAGGGCACGAACGCGCTCCACGCCAGGACGCACGACGGCCGTGCGTACCTTCTGGGCCCCACCGCGCGGATCACGCTCGACGCCGATCGGCTGCACCCGCTGGCCGCAGAGGCCTATGCCTCGACGGGCCTGGCCGGCGAGATCCGCTCGAACGTCCACCGCTCGATCGTTGCCCGCGCGGTTGAGCTCCTCGGGGCCTGCGCGGAGGCGCGCGACATCATCGATGCCTACCGGGCGCCAGCCGCCCCCAAGGTGCCGTTCACGCCCCGGGCGGGCGTGGCGGCGTGGTCCACGGAGGCGCCGCGCGGCCTGCTCCACCACCGCTACGAGGTGGACGACGACGGGCACGTCACCGCCGCTCAGATCGTGCCCCCGACAAGCCAGAACCAAGCGGCGATCGAGGCGGATCTCGCGGCGTTCGCGCCGCGGGTGCTGGACCTTCCGCATGCGGAGGCGACGCAGCGCCTCGAGATGCTGATCCGCGCCTACGACCCGTGCATCAGCTGTGCGACTCACTTCCTCGATCTGCGGATCATCGGTCGCGGCCAGCAGCCGGAGCGGTCGCCCGCCACCGACTGAGGTTGTCCGCGTCAGTGCGGGGCCGGCGCACGCTGGAAGGGGGTCGGTCGACCCGAAGGCCGCTGCGGGCTGCCCGGGGTTGGCGGCCCGCGTGCGCCATCTCCCGCGTGACCGGGCCAGCGCCGCCGGGTCCCGACCTCGCGGGGCCGGACGGCCCGGCCCACGGGGCTCTGAGAGTGACGCCCCGGCTGACTGACGGCCCTAAACCCGCGCGCCGCTCCGAGCGAGCATTACAGGGCGGCGCCGGACCGCCCGGCCATAGGCCACAGCACGGTTCGGTCCACCAATCCGAGGTCCTGCCTCAATGAGCCTTCGTGTCACGACAGAAGGCGTCCCCACATCTGCGGCCTGTCCGTTCTCCGTGCCCTGCCGCTCCCGCGCGCTTCGCGGGGCCCGGGCCGTCAGGCGGCCCGCCGCGAGCCATGGGGAGGTCGCGCGATGACACACCTGGCACCGCCGTCTGTCCGGCTGCTCGTGTGCGGCAACGCCGAGCGCGGGGATGACGGCGCCGCGCTCTCGGCCGTGGCGACGCTCCTGCCCACCCTGTCCGCCCCGCTCCTCGAGCGGATCGAGGTTCGCCGTTGCGGCCAGCTGCGGGTCGAGGACCTCCTTGACGTGACCGCGCACGAGGTCGTGGTCATCGTCGACGCGGCTGTCGGCGTGCCGCCCGGCCACGTGATCACGCTGTCGGTCGCCGACATCGCCCCGCTGCTCGGCACGGCGGCGCCCCGGTCCTCGCATGAGCTCCCGATCGACCAGGTGCTGAGCCTCGCCGCCACGCTGCGCCCGGGTGGCCTCCCTGCAGGGGTCTTCGTCGGGATCGGCGGTCGGAGATTCGGCTACGGTCGGCCGCTCTCGCGCTCGGTGCGCCTCGCGATGGGCGGCTTCCAGAAGGCCATCGCGGCGGAGCTCGCACGACTGGCCCACGTGTCCGGGGGACCCACGCCTGCCTGATTTCGGGTAGGGTGCACGGGCCAGGTGCAGTGGGGGCACCGGGTTCCGCCGAAGCCAGCCGACGCCCGAGCGCAGCGCGACCATTGGCCCGTCGCTTCGGGCCCCCTCGCCCTCGGGCGAGGCTCGGCGCCGCCGTCACCCTGTAGCGCGTGACCGCCGGGCCCGTCGCGGTGGCTGCCGTGCCGGCGGGTGTCGGGGTCCTGGAGGTGCTCGCGTGAACATCGTCCCGCTCAACACGCCGAGGCTTGTCGGCGACCTGATGACCGCGGAGCCCGTCGTGGTCCCCGCGGACGCCCTTCTGGCCGAGGCCGCGAGGCTGCTCGACCAGCACCGCATCAATGGCCTGCCCGTCGTCGACGGCTCAGGCATGCTGGTGGGCGTGCTCAGCCAGACCGATCTGCTCCGGGCACGGGCGACCGAGTACCTGTGGGCCAACTGGCCGGACCTCCGCGTCAAGCACCTCATGACCAGCCCCGCCCTCACGATCGGGCGTGATCAGCCCGTGGCGACCGCCGCCCGCAAGATGGAGCGCCATCACGTCCACCGCCTCGTGGTGGTGGCCGACGATGACGAGACGCACCCGATCGGGGTGCTCTCGGCCTCGGACCTCGTCCACGCGATGTCGGCCGTCCCCGTGGGCGACGACGTGACGGTGGGGGCCCGATGACCGGCCAGGGCGAACACGACAGCGGAGGCTCGATGGCAGGCGAGCGCGACCCGGACGGCGGAGACCCGACGACCGAGGGGCGCGAGCCGGGCCGGGCACCGACACCGATGCGGGGCGTGTGGGTCGCGATCGCCATCGTCGGGGGCGCGGCGGTCGTGTTCCTGCTGCTGGCCGTGAGCTCGGGCGCGCTGAACAGCTGACGGCTTGGCGGCCTGGTTCGGTCCGGCGGATCCGGACTAGGCGATGACCGCCTCGAGGCCCGCCTCGTAGCCGGCGTTGAACGCGGCGGTGTCGAGCGTGATCATGTCCGCGTGCCGGTCGCCGAGGATGATCGCGAGGGCCCGGTGGACCGTCTCGGGCTCCACGAACCGCCGCCGGCCCACCAGCGCGCCCAGCGCCACCACCGAGACCAGCTTGTCGTCGCCCGCCGACTTGGCGAGCGCGGTGCAGGGGACCTCGAGCAGCTCGATGTCGCTCCGCCCGGGCTCTGCCTCGATCAGCGTGGTGTTGACCACAAGCAGGCCGTCAACTGCGACCATCGGAGCGTACTTCGCCATCGACGGCGGGTTGAGCACGACCGCGTGGTCGGCCCGGTCCACGATCGGCGAGCCGATCATCTTGTCCGCGATGATCACGGTGCACGACGCCGTGCCGCCCCGCATCTCGGGGCCGTACGACGGGATCCACAGGACCTCGCGACCCTCGAGGAGTCCTGCCTCTGCGAGCACCTTGCCCGCGAACAGGATCCCCTGGCCGCCGAAGCCCGCGATGACGGTGGAGAGTTCCATCTAGAAGCCCTCGGTGATCGAGCGGGTGGGAGATCCGGGCTGCGGCAGCTTGGGCGCGATGCCCCGCGGCCGGTCCACGAAGGTCCCCACGGGATACGCGGTCATCACGATGTCCCGCAGGCGCTCCATCGCCTCGCTCGGCGTCAGGCCCCAGCCCACCGGGCAAGTTGAGAGCACCTCGACGATCGAGAAGCCCTTGCCCTCGAGTTGGACCTCGAACGCGCGCTTGATCGCCTGCTTCGCCTTGCCGACGAGCCCAGGGTCGCCCACCGAGGCCCGCGCCGCGTACTGCACGCCGGGCAGGAGTGAGAGCATCTCGGTCACCGGAAGCGGGTAGCCCTGCGTCTGGACGTCGCGGCCCCGCGGGCTCGACGTGGTCTTCTGCCCGGCGAGCGTGGTCGGGGCCATCTGGCCGCCGGTCATGCCGTAGATGCCGTTGTTGACGAAGATCACGGTGAACCGCTCGCCGCGCGCGGCCGCGTGGACGATCTCCGCGGTGCCGATGGCGGCGAGGTCCCCGTCGCCCTGGTAGGTGAAGACCACCCTGTCGGGGCGGTAGCGCTTGACGCCCGTGGCGACCGCTGCTGCCCGCCCGTGCGGCGACTCGACCGAATCGAGCGCGAGGAAGTCGTACGCGAAGACCGAGCAGCCAACGGACCCGACGAGGATCGTCTTGGCGCCCAGATCGAGCTCCTCGAGCACCTCGGCGACCAGGCGGTGGACAATGCCGTGGCCGCAGCCCGGGCAGTACGTGGTGGGGTTCGAGAGCAGCAGCGGGCGCCGGTAGATGGTCCGGCCCTCCTGCTCGGTGATGGGCTCCGCTGCGGTCATCGTCCGGACTCCTGGCTCACGGCCCACGCCTGGCGCATCGCCTGAACGACCCCATCAGGGCTTGGCACCATGCCGCCCATCCGGCCGTGGTGGTACACGGGCACCGCGCCCTCGAGAGCCAGACGGACGTCCTCGACCATCTGGCCCGCGGACATCTCCACCGCCAGCACCGCCCGCGCGCCGCGAGCAGCGTCGCGGAGCGCCTGGGCTGGATACGGCCACAGCGTGATGGGTCGGAACAGCCCTGCCCGCATGCCTTCAGCCCGGGCGCGCTCGACGGCCGTGCGGGCGACGCGCGCCGCCGTGCCGTACGCGACCAGGACGATCTCGGCGTCGTCGAGCTGCTCGCCCGCCCACCGCTGCTCGTTCGCGGCGATCTGCTCGTACACCGCCTGGAGCGCGATGTCGTGCTCCTCGAGGGCCTCGGGCTGCAGGTGCAGCGACTTGAGCACCCGCGGTGGTCGGCCGGCGGCGCCGTCGAGGATCCAGTCCGGGGTGCTCTTCTCGAGCCGCTGGAACGTCGGGGCGACGGGCTCCATCGCCTGGCCCAGGATCCCGTCCGCAAGCAGCATCACGGGCGTGCGGTAGCGCTCGGCGAGGATGAACGCGTCGCGGACGAGGTCGATGGCCTCGCTGATCGAGGAGGGGGCGAGGACGGGCACCTTGTAGTCCCCGTGCCCGTGCCCCTTGGTGGCCTGGAAGTAGTCGCCCTGCGCGGCGCCGATGCTGCCCAGACCCGGTCCGCCGCGCATGACGTTGACGAGGACGACGGGCAGCCGCGAGCCGGCCATGTAGGACATCGCCTCGGCCATGAGGCTGATGCCAGGGCTCGAGCTGCTCACCAGGACCCGCGCCCCGGCGGCCGACGCGCCGAGCGCCATGTTGATCGCGGCAAGCTCGCTCTCGGCCTGGACGAAGACGCGGCCCTCCTCGGGCATGCGGCGGGCCATCCACTCCAGCAGCTCTGCCTGCGGGGTGATGGGATAGCCGAAGTAGGCGTCGCAGCCCGCGGCGACTGCCGCCTCGGCGATCGCCTCGTTGCCCTTCATCAGGACGCGATCGGGCGGGGGATCCGCCACGCCGCCGGTCCCTGACGGCGAGGCGACGAGGTGGGGCCGGGTTGCCGCCGGCTGGTCGACGACGGTCATCGGGTCATGCTCCGCGAGGTCGGGCGAAGATCGACAGGGCGGCGTCCGGACACATGCGCGCGCACTTGGCGCAACTGGTGCAGGCGTCGGGGTCTGTCAGGACGACGGGGTGATGACCCATCGCGTTGACGTGGACGGCGTCCAGCGCGAGCGCCTTCGGGGCGCACACGTCGATGCACAGGCCGCAGCCCTTGCATCGCTCGCTCGCCACGAGGACGGGGCGAAAGGTCGGGTGGCCGCTCGCGGGACGGCTGAGTGGGGTGTCGGCGAGCGGTGCGTGCATGGCCATCAATGGCACCTCCGGTTTGGGAGCATGTCCCCGGTTTGGACTAGCAGACAGGGCCAAGATGCACGTCAGGGTGGGCCGTTTCGCCCGAGGTCCCACCCCGTTCCGTGGGGGTGCGATGCGCCCGCGTCAACCCGAGCCCGGGGCCCCGCGGCTATCCTCGGCACATGGCCAAGCTCACGCCCAAGATCATCCTGGAAGGGACGCGGCTGACCCGGAAGACGGACCTCGCGTTCGCGCTCAACGAGCACCCGCGGATCGTCGGGCCCCGCCGCTACCGCTACCACTCGCCCCTCATCTCGGCCGAGTGGTGCGGGTTCACGCCGTTCCCCTGGGGCCGCGGGCCAATCAACTTCGAGCCCGGTGGCGCGGAGGAGGAGCGGGCGCTGGCCGTCTTCGACACGTGGGTCCGCCTGATCGAGCTCCAGCCCCACTACTCGTGGATCATCGACCGGTTCCACCTCTCGGCCCGCGCCCACCAGCTGGCCGCGCACGCGCACGACCTCGACTTCTGCACGCTCGAGGCGCGGCTCCGCGCGCTCGACGTGCACCTGGTCCTGTGCACGCGCCGCGAGGGCACCTGGGAGGCCGCGCGCGAGGAGCGCCTGCTCGTCTCGGGGAACCCCGGGCAGTACGACGACCTCTCGGTCTTCGAGCGCGAGCAGCACCTGCTGCGGCGGCTGGCCTCGGAGTCCGTCCTGCCCGTCCTCGAGCTGGACACGACCGATGGCGATCTCGACACCCTCTGCACGCGGGTCGCCGACTGGATGGCGTCGACCGGCGGGCTGTGGCCGCGCGAGGCGAGGGCCGGGGACTGAGGCCGTCGGTCCGATATCAGGTGGCCCCTGGAGGCCTGCGGGCCGCTCCACGCAGGCGGAACCTCGCGCCGGCCGAAGTGGTGCCGGAGAACCGTTCGGTGCCGCGCGCTCGGGCACGGTGACGGTGGCTCTGTCTGGATGGCCCCCGCCGCCCTCCCAACGTCCCGGCAAGCGATGACACTCGGCACTCATGCGCATCTTCGAATATGTCGATGCTTGCGGACATGGACGAGATCACGATGCTGCAGGCCGAGATCCTCAGGACCTTGGCCAGCCCCCGGCGGCTGGAGATCATCCATCGCCTCGCGCAGGGGCCATGCGAGGTTCGACGGCTCGCGGAGGACCTCGGCGTCTCCCAGCCCAACATCTCGCAGCACCTCTCCGTGCTTCGCGCCGCGGGCCTCGTGGACGCAGAGCGCGATGGCCGCGAGGTCCGCTACAGCCTCAGCGATCCGGACGTGGTCGTCGCCTGCGGCGTGATGCGCAGCGTCCTCCAGCGTCGCCTGACCCGCCTCGGCCGCCTGTCCACCATCGACACGACGCACGCCGAGCTGGTCGAGACCCAGTAGCGACCATCGAAAGGGAACCCGTGGACGAGAGCCTCAACCTCGTGGTCTTCTCGGGCACCGACGACAAGCTGCAGGCCGTCGCCGTGCTCGCCGCCGGCGCCGCGGCGCTCGGCAGGCCCGTGCACCTCTTCCTGCAGTACTGGGCGCTCGACGCGTTCACCAAGTCCAAGATCGACGGCGACCACGGGCTGGCACCCGAGGCCGGCGACCTGGGCCGAGCGGCGGTCGATGCGCTCGCCAAGGCGGGTCAGGCCAGCTGGGCCGAGACCCTCCGCCAGGCCAAGGACCTGGGCGAGGTGGACATCCAGGCCTGCTCGCTCTCCATGGACCTCCTTCGTCTCGAGGAGTCCGACCTCGACCCGCTTGTGGACGGCGTCGAGGGCGTCACCGCCTTCTACCTCAATGCTGGCGAGGGCCAGATCGTCTTCATCTAGGGATAGTGCGCGGCGTTGAAGCCGCGGGAAGGAGCACCCGAATGGCGAACGTTGTGGTCGATGCGAAGGGCCTGAACTGCCCGATGCCGATCGTGAAGACGGCGCAGGCCATCAAGGCCATGACGTCGGGGCAGACCGTCGAGGTCCTCGCCACGGACGCAGGGTCCGTCAAGGACTTCGCCGCCTGGTCCAAGACCACCGGCAACGAGCTCGTCGAGCAGACCACGGACGGCGGCGTGTTCCGCTTCGTCCTCCGCAAGAAGTAGGGGAATCAGCCATGACAGTCGCCGAAGCACCTGTTGTTGTCGCCACCGAGCCTGCTCCCGCACCTGTGGAGGCCGAGCCGCCGACCCAGCAGGGCATCGCGATCATCTGCTACAGCGGAGACCTCGAGAAGACCTGGGCCGGGATGATCCTCGCCTCGACGGCTGCCTCGATGGGCCTCCCGACCAAGGTGTTCGTCACCTTCTGGGGACTCCAGACCTTCGTCAAGAACGGCAAGCGCGTCACCGGCCAGAACTGGATGCAGAAGATGCTGTCCATCATGTCGAGGCCGGGCATCAAGCACCGCAAGCTGTCCAAGATGAACTTCCTGGGCATGGGCCCGTGGATGATGTTCAAGCTCGCGAAGCAGTACGGCGTCGCGTCGCCGGCGGAGCTGCTCGAGGCGGCCCAGATGATGGGCGTCGAGTTCGTGCCGTGCCAGATGACGATGGACCTGTTCGGCCTCACCCGCGACGACTTGATGGAGGGCATGGGCGAGCCTGTCGGCGCCGCCACGTACCTCTCCTACGTCGCCGAGGGCGCCTCGCCGATCTTCATCTAGCCGCTCGCCGCGCTTCTCGCACCTCCCTTCGGCCCACTGGGCGCGGGCCTGTCCCGCCCGCGCCCCGCCCGGCCGTGCCCGTGGAAAGGAACCGGAGATGACCACCGAACCCACCCCCACCATCACCACGACCATCGATGCCCGCGGCAGCTTCTGCCCGGGACCCTTGATGGAGCTCATCCGGGGCATGCGGGAGGCCGAGGTCGGCGACGTCCTGGCCGTGCTCTCGACCGACAAGGGGAGCAAGGCCGACATCCCCAAGTGGGTCGGCAAGGCCGGCCACACGCTGATCGGCGTGTTCACCCGAGACGGCTATGACGAGATCATCGTCGAGAAGGTCCGGTAGCCCGACATGAAGCGCGTCGTCGTCCTCGGTGGCGGGGTCGGCGGGACCCTCGTCGCCAACCTCATCGCCCGCAAGCTCAAGCACGAGATCTCGGCCGGCAACGCCAAGGTCACGGTCGTGGACGCAACCGGCAGCCACGCCTACCAGCCCGGCTACATGTACATCGCGATGGGCAACGAGAAGCCCGAGAGGCTGGTCAAGTCCGAGAAGTCGCTGCTCGACGGGAACGTTGAGCTCGTGATCGACGCCGTGACCCGCATCGACGCCGCGGGCGGCTCCGTGTCCCTGGCTTCGGGCGTGACGATGGCCTTCGACCAGCTGGTCATCGCCCTGGGCTCCCGGATCCTGCCCGGCGACCTCGCCAACTTCGAGGCGGAGGCCCATCACTTCTACACGCCCGAGGCGGCAGCCAAGCTGCGCAAGGCGCTGAACGCCTTCGAGGGCGGCAAGATCGTGATCGGCATCGCGGGCATCCCGTACAAGTGCCCGCCGGCGCCGCTCGAGGTGGCGTTCCTCATCGAGTCCGAGCTGCGCGAGCGCGGTCTCCGCGACAAGACCGAGCTGACCTTCCTCTCGCCGATCAACCGCGCGTTCACCATCGAGAGCGTGTCCGAGATGGCCACGCCGATCTTCGAGGAGAAGGGCATCAACCTCGAGCTCCTCGCCGGCGTGTCCGAGATCGACGCCGAGCGCAAGGTGGTCATCACCGACGCGTTCGAGGAGCACCCGTACGACCTGCTGATCTGCGTGCCGCCGCACAAGGGCGCGCAGGTGGTGATCGACTCCGGCCTCGCGCCGAAGTCGGGCTGGGTGCCGACCGACCGGGCCACCCTGCAGGTCAAGACCATCGCCAAGCCTGCGCCGGGCACCGCCGACGAGGACGTCCCGCGCTACCCGAACGTGTACGCGATGGGCGACACGACCGACCTGCCGCTGTCCAAGGCTGGCTCGACCGCGCACTTCGAGGCGCCGATCGTCGCAGAGCGCGTCGTCGCCGGGCATCCAGGGCCGAAAGCCCGAGGGCAAGGAGGCCAACTACACCGGCAAGGTGATGTGCTTCTTCGAGGTTGGCGACGGCAAGGGCACCCTCCTGCAGTTCGACTACAACCACCCCCCGAAGCCGCCCAAGCCGAGCGCGCTGTGGCACATCGGCAAGATCATGTTCAACAAGACGTACTGGCGGACCGTGCCCCGCGGCCGCGTGTAGCCTCGCGGGCCCGCTTGGCCGCGCCCCGAGTCGGCCGCGACCCAAGGCCTCCTGCTGCCGCGACCCAGCCATGTGTTGTCTGGCGATCCGGCGAGCGTGGACTGAGCGGCAAACCGCCGTTTTCGGGCCGGTCCGCGCTCGCTGACGCCGAGAATGACACCACGGTGAGTCGCCCCCCTGCGGTGGATCCGGGACGGGACGCCCGGCGCTCAGGCCGGGCGCCCCAGCCTACAATCGGGGTGTGAACGCTTCCGACCGCCCGCGCCGCCTGGGCACCCGATGAGCGGCCGCGTCTTCTCCCGCGCATCGTCGCCCAGGCCGCCTGTCGCTGCCTCGGCCCACGGCTCGACCATTCTTGACGCGGATGGCCGGGAGTACCTCGACGCGGCCGGCGGCGCGATCGTCGTGGGGATCGGCCACGGCCGACGGGAGGTCGTCGACGCGATGGCCGGGCAGGCCTCGCGGATCGCCTATGCCCACGGCTCGGCGTTCACCAGCGATGCGCTCGAGCGGTACGCCGCCGCGGTTGGCGATCGGCTGCCGATGGACGAGCCCGCGATCTACCCGGTGAGCGGCGGCTCGGAGGCGATCGAGACGGCGCTCAAGATGGCCCGCGCGACGCAGCTCGCCCGGGGCGAGGCCGACCGGACGGTCGTGTTCGCGAGGTGGAGCAGCTACCACGGCAACACCCTTGGAGCGCTTGACCTGTCCGGGCGCCAGCCGCTCCGCAAGCCCTACGCGGCCTGGCTGGGCCGGTTCGCGCATGTGTCGGCCGCCTATCCGTACCGGGCGGGCGAGCCGGGCGCCAGCGCGCTGGGCTCAGCCGAGGCGCTGGCCGCGGAGCTCGACGAGGCGATTGTCGACGCCGGCCCCGCCAAGGTGGCGGCCTTCGTGGCGGAGCCGATCGTCGGCGCCACGCTGGGCGCGGTGGAGCCGCCCGAGGGCTACTGGCCGGCGATCGCCGAGGTCTGCCGCCGCCACGGCGTGCTGCTCGTCGCCGACGAGGTCATGACCGGCTTCGGGCGCACGGGCGCGTGGTTCGGCGTGGACCACTGGGGCGTGCGGCCGGACATCCTCGTGGCCGCGAAGGGCGCGACCAGCGGGTACTTCCCGTTCGGCTTCGCGGCGGCGTCGGGTGAGGTGCACGAGACCATCCGCTCGGGTGGCGGCTTCACGCACGGGTTCACGTACTCGCACCAGCCGGTGGGCGCCGCAGTGGCCCGCGAGGTCCTGCGGATCCTCGAGGCGGAGTCGCTCGTCGGGGCGTCGCTCCTCAAGGGCGCGCAGCTCCAGGCGCTCCTGCACGATCGGCTCGACGAGCACGCAGCCGTCGGGGACATCCGGGGCCGGGGCCTGCTCATCGGCGTGGAGCTGGTTCGTGACCGGGTCACGAAGGCGCCCTACCCGAGGTCGGCCAAGCTGATCGAGAGCGTGGTCCGGATCGCCCGCGAGCACGGGCTGCTGCTGTACTCGGGCAGCGGCAACGCGAACGGCGTCGACGGCGACGTCGTCGTGCTCGGCCCGCCGTTCGTGATCACCGACGACGAGCTCGTGCGGGTGGCCGACGGCCTTCGGGACGCCCTCGACGAGGCAGTCGCGGCGCTGGGGTAACTCCAGGCCGGCTGCCGCGCTCGGTCAGGGCCGCGCGCGCTACCAGGAACGGCGCCCGCTCGACGAGCGCACCAGCAGCAGCACGCCGAGGACGACGAGCAGCGCCGGCCAGACGAGGTCGCTGAAGTTCGGGACCGCGAGGGTCGAGGCGCCGATCGCCACCAGGATCGCGCCCAGGCCCGCCTGCCAGCCCCATCCGGCGCCGCTTGCCGCGCGGACGAGCGCGATGAACAGGAACGCGATGCCGAGGCACAGCGTGCCCACGCCCCCGCCGCTCACCACGTGCGCCGCGCTGAGCAGATCCGGGGCCGCGAGCGCGGTGATGATCGCGCCCAGGTAAAGCGAGCCCATGCCGCGGTTGATCGCCCACGAGACGAGGAAGGCGACGCCGACCGCGAGGAACAGCAGGGAGCCCGCCGTGTCGACGGCGCCCGGGTAGACCTGCTTGAGGAGCAGCAGCGCGCCGAACACGACCAGGAAGATGCCGAACCACGGGACTCGGCTTCGTCCGCGCGAGCCGCCGATGTCGGACCACTCCCAGCCGTAGGCGCGGCCGCCGCTGCCGTCGATCACGTCGCCCCGGAGGGGCTCACCAGGTCGCTGGGCCATCGGGCACTCCTTCGCTGTTCGTCGAGGCGAGCGTACCGCGTCCCACGCCAGGCGGCGCCGAGCGGTCGTGATCGGACTACGATCGCTCCATGCCGCACGTCATGACCGTCCTCGGCCCCGTGGACCCGTCGGCCCTCGGGTTCACGCTCCCCCACGAGCACACCCAGATCGCCCTGTGGCAGATCCCAGGTCGGTACGACTACTGGGAGCTCACGCGCGATGAGCCCCTCATCCTCGACGAGCTGCGCCTGTTCCGCGAGGCCGGCGGGGCGTCGCTGTGCGACCTCACGCTGCCCGGCGTCGGTCGGGACCCGGTCTGGCTCGCAGGCCTGGCGCGGACGAGCGGCCTCAACATCGTCATGGGCGGCGGCTGGTATCGGAACCCCTACTACCCACCGGAGGCGCGGATCGACCGGCGGATGACCGACGAGCTGGCGGAGGAGCTCGTGGGCGAGGCGACGGCCGGGGTGGGGGACACCGGCATCCGCATCGGCATCCTGGGCGAGGTCGGGACCGACAAGCCGTGGGTCGCGCCATCCGAGGAGCGCGTGTTCCGGGCCGTGGCGCGGGCGTCGCGGCGGACGGGCCTGGCGATCTCGACCCATGCCGCGCAATCGCCCGTCGGCGCGCTGCAGCTGGCGATCCTCGAGGAGGAGGGCGCGGATCCCGGCCGGATCGTCATCGGCCACGCCGATTCCTACCCGCGACTCGACCACTACCTGGGTCTCCTCGAGCGCGGCGTCTCCATCGAGTTCGACTTCCTGGGCATGGCGTTCGAGCCCACCGAGAAGCACGGCGAGGCGCGGGTGGTCGACCTGCTCCTGGAGCTGCTCGCACGCGGCTACGGCGACCGGATCCTGCTGAGCCAGGACGTGTGCCACAACAGCCAGCTGCGCCGCTACGAGGGGAACGGGTACACGTACCTCCAGACGAGCTTCCTGCCCAGGCTGCGCGAGCGCGGCGTCGGCCAGGCCGAGATCGACCAGATGACGGTCACGAACCCGCGGCGCATCCTGACGATCGGGTAGGGCGGAGGCGCGAAGAAGCCCCGGCGCGCGGCCGGGGCTTCACCGGTTCAGTCAAGGGCGCGGAGCTGCCCTCAGACGAGCGTCGCCTCCACGGACAGCGCAACGTTGCCCTTGAGGGCGCCCGAGATGGGGCAGGTCTCCTTGGCCGCTTCGGCCAGCTCGGCGAACTTGGCCTGGTCGAGGCCGGGCACCTCGCCGCGCACGGTGAGCTCGCTCTTGGTGATCTTCCAGCCGGCGTCCCCCCGGTCGAAGGTGACCGTGGCCCGGACGCTCAGCTTGTCCGCCGGCGTGCCGTTCTTCGCGAGGCCGTTCGAGAACGCCATGGAGAAGCACGAGGCGTGCGCGGCGGCGACCAGCTCCTCGGGGCTCGTCTTCCCATTGTGGTCCTCGGTGCGCGAGGCCCAGCTGACGGGCTGGCGGCTGAAGGCTCCTGACGAGACGTAGTCGATCGAGCCGCTGCCGTGGATGAGGTCGCCGGTCCAGGTCGTCTCGGCGTAACGGGTGATCGCCATGGGTTCCTCCTTGAGGGCGACGCGGGCATGAACGTCGCGTGCACCCGAAGCGTGCCACGGGTTGGCGAACGGGGCTTCCCACGGCCTGCCAAGCCGGAACGCTGGCCTAGAGTCCTGCGGGCTCCACCTCCCCGACAAGCCCGGTCTCGTCGTCGTCAGCTCGCGTGAACCGCGAGCGGAGCCCGTCCACGAGCGAGTACACCACCGGCACCACGAGCAGCGTCAGGAACGTCGAGCTGAACAGCCCGCCGATCACGACCGTGCCCAGCTCGGCCGCGATGATCGACCCCTGGTTGAACCCCGCGGCGAGCGGGATCAGCGCGAGGATCGTCGCGATGGCCGTCATGAGGATCGGCCGAACGCGCGTCCGTCCGCCCTCGATCAGCGCCTCGTTCGTGGACATGCCCTGTGCCCGCAGCCGCTCGACCAGGTCGAGGAGCACGATCGCGTTGGTGACCACGATGCCGATCAGCATCAGGAAGCCGATCAGCGCGCTGACGCCCAACGGCCGCCCGGTGAGCAGCAGCGCCGGGAACGCGCCGATCGTCGCGAGCGGAAGGCTGAACAGGATGATGAACGGCGTGATGAGGGAGTTGAACGTGAGCACCATCGCGAGGTAGACGACCAGGACCGCGACGCCCATCGACACGTACAGGCCCGAGAACGCGCTCGTCTGCTCCTGTGTCACGCCGGCCAGCTTCACCGTGATGGAGGCCGGGATCGTCCCGTCCGCCCTGAGCGCGTCGATCTGCGTCTGGACGCTCTGGCTCACCTTGCCGGTGTCCACGCTGGTGATCTCGGCCGAGACGGTCGCGGCCGGCGCCTGGTCAACGCGGGTGATCGTCCCCTGCGCGTTGACCTGCTCGACGGTCGCGATCTCGCCCAGCGGACGCTGGGCAACTGTGCCGACCCGGATCGCCTTGAGGTCCTCGACCGACGCGACTGCCGCCGGGTCCACACGGACCACCACCGGCGTCACGCCCGAGTCGCCGGCCAGCGTGACCGTCGTCGCGGTCGAGGGGACGAGCATTGCCCGCACCGCTTGTGCCACTTGCGCGGCGGTCATGCCCACGCTGATCGCCTTGTTCGGGTCGGGGACCACCTCGATCTCGGGCGTGCCCTTGGAGAGGTCGCTCTTGAGGTTGAGCAGGTCCTTGTTGCCGGCGAGTGCCTTGAGCACGGCGTCGTTCGCCGCGGCCACCTTGGCCGGGTCCTCGCCCGAGATGACCACGGTGAGGTTGTTCGAGGTGAAGCCGGCGGACTGCGCCACCGCCACGTCCCAGCCGTCGGTCTTGATCGGCGCCAGCTCGTCGGACAGGCGCTTCGACTCCACGTTGAGGTCGGCCGACGGATCGAGTCGGATCGTCATGCGGGCGCTGTTCGCGGGCAGACCGCTCTGGGCGGCGACGACCGTCTGGAAGCCGGTGTCGCTCTCGCCCGGGATCGAGGTGGCCACGTCCTTGACGATGGGATCCTTGAGCAGCAGCGCCTCGGCCTGTGTCGCCCGGTCGAGGACGGCCTGCGAGCTCGTGCCCGAGGGCGGTGCGACGGTGGCCTGGAGCAGCTTCTCGCCGCCGGCGTTGATGAACGCGGTGGGCAGGAGCGGCGCGATGACGGCCGTCATCAGGAACAGCGCCGCCGAGATGCCCACCACGCCCAGCTTGGTCCAGCGGTTGCGGAGCGCCCCCCGGATGGCGGGCGTGTAGGCGCGGATCCAGAGCGAGTTCTTCGGTTCGCCGTCCTCGTCCACGTTGGACGGGACCTTGCGGACGAGCAGGAATGCCAGCACCGGCACGACCGTGAGCGCGCACGCCAGCGAGGCGACGAGCGCGAAGGTCACGGTGAGCGCGAACGGCAGGAAGAACTGGCTCACGAGACCGCCGACGAAGCCGAGCGGCAGGAAGACGCCGACGGTGGTGACCGTGGCGGCGGTGATGGCACCGGCGACCTCGCGCGGGCCGTTGATCGACGCGGTCAGCCGACCTTCGCCCTTGGCTCGGTGGCGGTAGATGTTCTCGAGCACGACGATCGCGTCGTCGACGACGCGGCCGACGGCGACGGCCAGGCCGCCGAGGGTCATGATGTTGAGCGTGACGTTGGTGATCTGCATGATCACGAGCGCCGTCAGCAGCGAGAGCGGGATGCTCACCGCGGCGACCACCGTCGAGCGCAGGCTGAACAGGAACAGGAAGATCGTCAGGACCGCGAAGATCGCGCCGGTGGCTCCCTCGTGGAGCAGGCCGTCGGTGGACTGCGTGATGAACGTGGACAGGTTGTTGACCACCGTGACCGAGATCTGGTCCGGGTGCTGCGCGACGATCTCGTCGAGCTTGGCCGTGACGGCCTGGGCAACCGTGACGGTGTTCGCGGCCGACGTCTTGCTGACCGAGATCGACAGCGCCGGCTGGCCGTCGAGGCGCGCGTAGCCGGTCGTCGGGACGCCGACGAGTTCGACGGAGTTGGCGACGTCAGCGATGGTCACCGGCGTGGGGCCGGCCGGAGCTGCCGACGCGCCCGGGGCCGCCGACGCGCCCGGGGCCGCCGACGCGCCCGGGGCCGCCGATGCCGGCACTGCCGCGGCGGACGCCGCCGGCGACGACGGGGCCGGGGCCGATGCTGCAGGGCCCGGGGATCCGGCGGCTGCACTGGCACCAGCGCCCGCTCCAGCGCCTGCGGCGGCCGGCATCTTCATGCCCACCACGAGCTGCTTGATCTGGTCGAGGCTCGTGACCTCGCCGAGCGTCGACACCGGGATGCGCAGGTTGCCGCCCGTGATCTGGCCCGAAGGGATCGTCAGGTTGTTGGCCGTCAGGACGCCCGTGACCTGAGCGGCGGTGACGCCCGCGTCGGTCATCTTCTTGGGGTCGAGCGTGATGACGACCTGCTGCTGCTCGCCGCCCGAGACGTCGACGGACGCGACGCCCTCGAGTCCGAGCAGCGCCGGCTGGACCTCTTGCGACACGATCCGCCCGGCATCCGCGAGCGGCGTGCTGCCCTTCGCGGCCACCGCGGCGATGATCACCGGGCTCGCGTTGATGTCGAGCGCGCTCACCTGGGGCGATACGCTCGACGGCAGCTTCGCCTGCTGCAGGTTCGCCTCGATCGCCGCGGTGGTCGCCTTGATGTCCGTGCCGTAGGCGAACTGGGCGATGACGAGCGAGACCGAGTTGGCCGACGACGACGAGAGGCTGTCGAGGCGAGGCACGCCGCCGATCGCCCGCTCGATGGGCTTGGTCACCGAATCCGCGACGTCGCTGGCACCGGCGCCCGGATACGGCGCGATCACCGTGACGATGGGCAGTTGGATATCCGGCAGCAGCTCCTGCTTGAGTGCGCCCCACGCCGAGATTCCCGCGAAGAACAGGGCGGCAGCGAGCAGCAGGGTCACGCTCCGCTTGCCGACGGCGAATTCGGAGAGGCGGCTCATGCAGGATCCTTTCGAGTCATGGATGCAGCGCGCCGGTCAGCGGCGCTCGCAAGCGCGACGAGCGCACTCCGCACGCTGTCGAGCTCGGCATCGTCGAGGAACTTGAGGAGGCCCCGCATCTCGCGGGCGTTGAGCTCTCGGAAACGGTCGATGAACTCGAGGCCCACGGGCGTGAGCCCCACGACGACCTGGCGGCGGTCCGTCGGGTCCTCGTGCCGGACGGCGAGGCCAGCCTCCACCACGCGGTCCACGAGTCCGCTCACGGTGGAGAGCGACACGCCCAGCCGGGTCACGAGCTCCGACATGTGGAGCTCGCCCGAGGCGCCGAGGAGGTACAGGACCTTGGCCTGCGGCATCGTGATGGCGATCTCGAGGAACTCGGGCGCATGGCTGCCGGCCATGCGGTGCATGAGCTCCTCGTAGCCCACGATGACCTCGTCGATGGCGGCGGCGCGCTCGGTCGAGTGGATGGCGTGTTCCTTCGGTTGAAACTGATGCTTCGGTTTCGCCGAAGCAATTCGCGGGTCAGGGTAACCCGGATTCGGGAATCGGCCCATGGCCCAATCGCGGGACCGCGATGGCGGATCCGGGGAACCTGCCGGGGACCCCCCGGGGGTATCAGGCGCCCCGTGCAAACCGGCCGGGCGTTGTGCCCAGGAACTGGCGGAACCGCCGGGTCAGGTGGGCCTGGTCGACGTAGCCGAGCTCGGCCGCGACGTCGGCGAGGGGCTGGCCGCGGAGGATCCGGTCGCGGGCTGCCTCGATCCGGCGACCCTCGCGGTAGGCGTGCGGCGTGATGCCGAATGTGGCGCGAAAGGAACGTGCAAGGTGGGCCGGGCTGGCGCCCACGACGGCGGCCACCTCGCGCATTCTCGGGCTGGCGAAGAGGTGCTCGTCAAGATACGCGCGGACCGCCTCGGCGGCTCCGTCAGGGGTGCCCGAAACGGGTGACGAGCGCCCCGGGCCAACACCGGCACCGATGGCGTCGAGCAGCAGGTGGAGCCTGACCTCGGCCTCGAACGCGCGCTCGGCACAGCGGAGCGCCTCGTGCACCCGCCCCAGCTCCGCGGCCAGTCCCGGGTCGCCGAGGGCAGGCTGATCGACGCTTGGTCCGATGAGCCTCTCGGGCAGCGCCTCGGGCGCGAGGTAGATCACCCGCATCCGGTACCCGCCCGGACCCGTTGGCCGGCCGTCGTGGACCAGGTGCGGAGGCAGCAGGGAGGCGGTTGCCTGCGGGGCGATTCGGGGGCGGCCGTCAAGGTCATACACGACGCCGCCGGCGTCCACCAGGAACAACGTCCACGCGGCATGCGTGTGCGGCGGGTAGGCGTGGTCCACGAAGGTCGCCTCGAAGGCCTCTCGGACGCCGTCCACGGACGGGTGCCAGGCGTGCAACAAGGGCGGCGGCGGGACGGCCATCGGGCAGGATCGTACAAGACGACGCCAGGGCGGCCTTCTAGGGTCGGCGGCATGCTGGAGCTCCTCGGCCTTGTCGTCTTCTCCTTTGTGAGCGCAGGCACGCCCGGGCCGAACAACGTTCTGCTCTGGGCCTCGGGCGCGGCGTTCGGCACCCGGCGCACGCTCCACCACGCGCTGGGCACCGCGCTCGGGATCGGCGGCATGGCGCTCGCCTCCGCAGCGGGCCTCGCGGCGCTCGTCGCGGCCGTCCCCGGCCTCGCGTTCGCAATGCGGCTCGCGGGCTCTGCCTACCTACTCTGGCTCGCCTGGCAGATCGCGAACAGCGGGGCGATCCGGCAAGGCGTCATCGGCCGGCCGCTGGGGGTGGTCGCCGGGGCTGCCTTCCAGCTCGTGAACCCGAAGGCGTGGATCTTCGCACTGGGTGCGGTGACGACCTTCCGGCCCGCAGACCTGCCGCCTGTTGCGGGCGCCCTCGTGACCTCGGCGACGATGATGGCGGTGGTCCTGCCGTCGGCGCTGCTGTGGGCGGTCGCCGGCGGGACCATGGCCCGGTTGCTCGTCGATGAGCGGACGCGACGTGTCGTCTCCGGCGGGCTCGCGCTCCTCGTGGTGGCGACTGTCGCCCTCGTCTGGGTGTAGGTGGCCCGAGCGGCAATTCTCGACAGGGTCTGGCAGGATCCCGCCCGTACCATGTCCGCCGTGACCCACCCCGCCCGCCACGTGTCCGCGCGCGCCGCGCGTCGCTATCTCGCGCTCCACCACCTGCTCGCGCCGCCGCGCTCCCTGCCCGCGGAGCCGGCGTCGGTCATGCGCGTCGTGGATCGGCTGGGGTCGCTCCAGTTCGACCCGCTCGAGGTCGCCGGCCGCAACCACGATCTCGTGCTCCTCGCCCGCATCGCCGGGTATCGCCGCCAGTGGACCGACGACCTCCTCTATCGCGACCGCCTGCTGTACGAGACGTACAACAAGATGCTGTCGCTGGTCCCCACCGCGGAGCTGCCGTGGTACCGCCACGCCTGGGACCAGGAGCGCGAGACGCACGAGCGGCGGTCGTTCGACGAACACGCTCCGCTCGTTGAGGAGCTGCTTGCGCGCATTCGTGACGGCGGCCCGTTGAGCTCCACCGACATCGAGCCGCGCGAGGCCATCGACTGGTACTGGCGTCCCACCAACCAGGTCCGCGCGCTGCTGGAGGCGCTGGCCGAGGCCGGAATCCTCGCCATCGCCCGACGGGAGGGCAACCGACGCATCTACGACCTCACCGAGCGCCTGTTCCCGGCGGACCTCCTGGAACAGCGCCCGCCGGAGCACGACCAGCGGCTGCACAAGCTGCGCTCCCGCTACCAGGCCAACGGCCTTCTCGGGGCCACCGGCGAGTACACGCTCTGGAGCGGCACCGCGCGCACGGCACCGCACCGCAACGAGCTGCGGGCCGAGCTCGAGAGCCGCGGAGACATCGTCCCGGTGCAAGTCGAGGGCCTCAAGGGCCACCGATACGTCCCGGCGTCGTCCCTCGGGCTGCTCGACCAGGCTGAGGCCGAGGTGGCGGCGGAGGGCGAGCCGGCGCATCAATGGGCGCTCGGGCGGCCGGGCGGGGGCTCGCCTGGCGTTGCCTTCCTCGCGCCGCTCGACCCGCTGGCGTGGGATCGCGATCTGCTCCTCCGGCTCTACGGCTTCGACTACCGGTGGGAGGTCTATGTGCCGGCCGCGAAGCGCCGCTGGGGGTACTACGTGCTGCCGTTGCTGTACGGCGACCGGCTGGTGGGCCGGATCGAGCCGCGGATCGACCGCAAGGCGAAGGTGCTGGGCGTGCTCGACCTGTGGTGGGAGGCCGGCTTCGACCCGCTCGATCCCGCCCACGACGGCTTCGTCGACGGCCTGGCCGAGGCGCTCCGCGCGCACGCAGCCTTTGCCAACACGACCCGGGTGGTCCTGCCCAGAACGGCACGCCATCGAGCCCTGGCGCAGGCCCTGCGGCCTCGGCTGGCGGCGAGCGCCCGCGGGCTGGTAGGGTCCGGGACGTGAGCATCGAGATCCGGCACCTCGCGCCCGGGGAGTTCCCCGCGGCCTTCGAGGCCATGTCGACGGCCTTCCTTGAGCGCCCCGATGTCGAGCGGGTCGCGGCCCAGTTCGCGCCGCACTGGGAGCCTGACCGGACCTGGGCCGCGTGGGACGGCGACCGCGCCTGCGGCACCTTCCGCTCGTGGGCCACAGAGCTGACGCTGCCCGGCGGCGGGACGCTCCCCGCGGCCGCGGTGTCGGGGGTGACGGTCCTCCCGACGCACCGCCGGCGGGGGATCCTGACCCGCATGGCCTCGGCAGCCCACGCGGGGATCGTTGCGGCCGGCGAGCCGCTCGCGGTCCTGATCGCCGCCGAGTACCCGATCTACGGGCGGTTCGGCTATGGCCCCGCCACCCGGGACGCCCGCCTGACGGTGGACAGCCGCCGAGCCAGCATGCGAGGCGCGCGCACCGGTTCGCTCGAGCTCGCGCCGCACACGGCCGCCACGCGCGACGCAATCCGGGCCGTGTTCGACACCTCGCGCCGGCACCGGGCCGGTGAGATCCGCCGCCGTGACTTCGCCTGGGACATCGACACCGGGCTCGTCGACGATGCCTGGGAGGGCAGGCGCTGGGACGGGTTCATCGTCCTCCACCGGAACACCGGGGGCGAGGCGGACGGCTATGCCCGGTACACAGCTGTCCGGGGCGAGCGGGTTGCCGAGAACGTGATCGAGGTCCTCGACCTGCACGCCCTCGACGATGCGGCCTACGCCGACCTCTGGGGGTATCTCCTGTCGGTCGACCTCGTCGTCGCTGTCCGCGCTGTCCACCGGCCCGTCAGCGAGCCGCTGCCCTGGCTGCTGGGCGATGCCCGGGCCGTTGCGTATGACCGACTCCGCGACGTGATGTGGGTCCGCATCTTCGACGTCGACCGGGCGCTCGAGGCGCGTGCCTACGAGCGGGCCGCGAGCGTGGTGCTGGAGGTGCTCGACGACGAGGCGTTTGGCGGGACCCGACGCTGGCGCCTCGACGCCTCGCCCGACGGCGCCACCTGCCGGGCAACGGACGCGTCGCCAGACCTGACGATCCCAGTGGGCGCGCTCGGTGCCGTGTACCTGGGCGGGACGCGTCTCCGCGACGCGGCCCGCGTCACCGGCGTCGACGAGCACCGCGCGGGCTCCCTGGCCACCGCCGACGCGCTGTTCCGGACGATTGACGAGCCGTGGTGCTCCACGTCCTTCTAGGGGCGCCGCCTGGGGCGAGACCTCGCGTCGGCATCCTCCGCGTCGTGGTTGGGGCGCGGGCGCACTGATGTCGATCCCGCCGCGTCGCCCGCGCATCGGCGCCCCGGTGCTGCGTCCACCGCGCGTCGGCGCCACCTCCCCGGGTCCCGACCGGACGACCACCGTTGACGGGGCGGCCCTCGAGCTGGGCGGGCTCGAGACGGCGGTGGACACGAGATGTTGCGCGCGCCGTGCAAGAGACCCATAGCAGTCGCTGCAGGTCGCGTTGACTTATCGGCCGATAATTCCGATAATTCCACTCGGGATTAGCCCGCGGGTCGGCGCCCTCTCAGCGCCCGTGGCATTCCCGACGCAAATACCCTCGACGTAGCGCTTCCGCGGCGCCCGCCGCCTGCATCGGAGCAGCCATGAGCACCACCCGCGACCTGGTCCGCGACGAGCGCGACCAGTACGCCTTCCACGACGACATCACCTACCTCGCCGAGACGAAGCGGGGCCTCACCCGCGACACGGTGGAGGAGATCAGCGCCTTCAAGAATGAGCCGGAGTGGATGCTCAAGTTCCGGCTCCGGGCCTTCGACCACTTCCAGAAGCGCAAGATGCCGCTGTGGACGGACGGGCTGGACTCGATCAACTTCGACAAGATCGTCTACTACCGCAAGCCCTCCGAGCGCGAGGAGAAGTCCTGGGACGACGTCCCGGAGCAGATCAAGGCGACGTTCGAGAAGCTGGGCATCCCCGAGGCCGAGCGCAAGTTCCTCGCCGGCGTGGGCGCGCAGTACGACTCCGAGGTCGTCTACCACTCGGTGCGCGAGGAGCTGTCCAAGATCGGCGTGGTCTTCATGGGCACCGACCAGGCGCTCAAGGAGTACCCGGACATCTTCCGCCAGTACTTCGGCACGGTCGTCCCGCCCGAGGACAACAAGTTCGCGGCCCTCAACTCGGCCGTGTGGTCGGGCGGCTCGTTCGTCTACGTGCCCAAGGGCGTCGAGGTCCCGCTGCCGCTCCAGGCCTACTTCCGGATCAACGGCGAGAACACCGGCCAGTTCGAGCGGACGCTCATCGTGGTCGAGCAGGGGGCCAAGGTCCACTACATCGAGGGCTGCACCGCCCCGATCTACGCCACCGACTCGCTCCACGCGGCCGTCGTCGAGGTCATCGCCCTGGCCGACTCGAAGGTCCGCTACACGACCATCCAGAACTGGTCGAATGACGTCTACAACCTGGTCACCAAGCGCGCCCACGCGTACGAGCGCTCGACGGTGGAATGGGTCGACGCCAACACGGGCTCCCGCAAGACCGTGAAGTTCCCCGCGATCTACCTCCTGGGGGAGGGCGCCCGGGCCGAGGTCATCTCGGTGGCGGTCGCCGGCAAGGGCCAGCACCAGGACACCGGCGCCAAGGCGATCCACCTGGCGCCGAACACCACGAGCCGGATCGTCTCCAAGTCGGTGTCCAAGGACGGCGGCCGCGCGACCTACCGCGGCCAGCTCAAGGTGGCGCCCGGCGCCACGGGCGTGACGGCATCGGTGCGCTGCGACGCGCTGATGCTCGACGACCAGAGCCGCAGCGACACGTACCCGTACATCGACATCGCCGAGGACGACACCACGATGACCCACGAGGCCACCGTGGGGAAGATCTCGGCCGACCAGGTGTTCTACCTCATGAGTCGCGGGCTGACGGAGAACGAGGCGCAGAATCTCATCATCCAGGGCTTCCTCGAGGTGTTCACCAAGGAGCTCCCGATGGAGTACGCGATCGAGTTCAACCGGCTGGTGAAGCTCGAGATGGAGGGTTCGCTCGGATGACGGAGGCGGCCGACACGTCAACGCTGGCGCGCCCGCCCCGCGCCCCTCGTCGCGCCCCCGACGACCTCCCGTTCACCTTCGTCGACACCGCGCTCCTCGCGGCAGTCAACGCCGCCCGCGGGGAGCCCGACTGGCTCGCCGAGGACCGCGCCGCGGCGCTGGCGCGCTTCAATTCCCTGCCCGTGGAGGCGAACCGGCTGTACACGCCGTACGTGGACCTTCGGGCGGCATCCCTGGACGGCGCGAGCCCGTACCTCGCCACCGCGGACGCGGACGCCGTGCCCGACGAGGGCGCGCACGGGCCGGACGCCGCCACCTCTGGCCTGATCGAGCTGGTCGAGGACCGGGTGGCCTCGGCGTCCATCGACCCGGCCGCCGCGGCCGCCGGGGTTCGGCTGGTGACGCTCGGGCGGCTCCTTCGCGACGATCCGGGCCTGGCCCGCCGGCTCCTCGTCGACGATCCCGTCCTGCCCGCCGACGAGAAGCTCGCCTGGCTGGGGCGAGCGGCCTGGACCCAGGGCGTGGTGCTGTACGTGCCGGCCGGCGTGCGCGTCGAGCGGCCGGTGGTCCTGCGCTGGGCCGTCGGCGCGCCCCACACGCTGATCGGCCGGACGCTGATCGTGCTCGAGGAGGGCGCCGAGGCCTCGGTGGTCGAGGAGCTCGTGGCGTCCGACGGCGCGGAGCCCGGCGTGCAGGCGCTGCTCTCGCTGACCACCGAGATCCGACTCGGGGCGCACGCGCGCCTCGCGCTGGGCAGCCTCCAGGAGACGGGTCCCGACCAGATCGTGCTCCAGCAGCGCGTGGCGCGCGTGGGCGAGGCCGCAGACCTGCGGTGGGCGCTCGCGCAGCTCGGCGCGCGGCTCGTGCGGTCGCGGGTGGACAACGTGCTCGCGGGTGACCGGGGCGTGGTCGAGCAGGTCGAGATCGTGTTCGGCGCGGGCGACCAGTTCCACGACCTGACCTCGTACACCCACCACGTGGGCCGCGACACGACCGGCCAGCTGCTCAGCAAGGGCGTCCTGCTCGACAGGGCGCGCACCTACATGAAGGGCCTGATCACGATCGACAAGACCGCGATCGGGACGGACAGCTTCCTCGGCGAGTTCGGGATGAACCTGTCGAAGGCGGCCCGGTCGGTGGCGATCCCGTCACTCGAGATCGACCAGCCCGACTGCCGCCGCGCGGCGCACAGCTCGTCCGTGGGGCCCATCGACGAGACCCAGCTGTTCTACCTCGAGAGCCGCGGCATCCCGCCGGACGAAGCGCGCAAGTTCATCGTGCTCGGCTTCCTCGAGCCCGTGGTCGCCCGCGTCCCGCTCGAGGATGCGCGCGAGCGCCTGCGCGACGCGCTCGAGGCGAAGTGGGCCGCCGGGCTCGGCTCGACCGCGCGCCACCGCCGCCACCGCCGCGTGACGCGGCGCCAAGGCCCGCGTCCCCGCCCGCCGCTCCGCCGCCCATGACCCGCCGGATCGACCTGCTCGCCGCCGACGAGGTGGGGGAGGGCGAGATGCGCATGGTCTGGGCCGACGGCGGCGGGAGCCCGGTCCTCGTCGTCCGCTCGGGCGGCGTGCTCCACGCGATGCAGGGGACGTGCAGCCACGAGTACTTCGAGCTCGACCGGGGGTTCCTGACGCGCGGCACGCTGACCTGCCCGCTCCACCTCTCGCGGTTCGACCTTGACGAGGGCACGCCCCTCGACCCGCCGGCGGACCTGCCGCTCGCGGTCTACCCCGTGGTGGAAGAGGGGGGCCGCGTGCTGATCGAGGTCCCGGACGGGCCGCTCGCGCTGAACGAGGACTAGGTCGAGCCGGATCGCGTCGTGCCTCCGCTCGTCGGCATGCGCGGGTCCACGTGCACGGGGCGGACCAGCGGGAGGCGGAAGCGTCCGCCCGGCCGACTCGTGCCGCACATCACGCCGCGGGCGTAGGCCCGGCGGCACGGTGCGGCTCGCGTGGCGCATGAAGCGCTGACAGGGCCGCTGCATGCGCGGACCCGTACGTCGGCGGCCCGGGATGGCGAGCCCGCGTCAGGCGAGCCGGTGCTCAGGGGAGCCGGCGTTCAGTCGATCAGCGTGCCGCCGTTGATGTCCAGCACCTCGCCCGTGATGTACCCGGCCTCCGACGAGACGAGGAACGCGACCGCGGCAGCCACCTCCTCGGGCGTCCCCAGCCGGCCCACCGGGACGCGCCCGGCCATCTCGTGGGTCGCGGCGAGGAACTGCGTGTCGATCAGGGCGGGCGCGACGACGTTCGCGGTCACGCCCTGGTGGGCGTACTCGGCGGCGATCGACTTGACCAGCGTCATCAGGCCGGCCTTCGAGGCGGCATAGGCAGCGGATCGCGCGCCGCCCGACTTGCCGACAGCAGCGCCAAGGCCCACCACCCGCCCGTAGCCCATCGCCCGCATCCCCGGCAGCGCTCGACGCGCGCACAGGAATGCCCCGGTCAGGTTGATCGCGAGCGTCTGCTCCCAGAGCTCGACGGAGGTCTCCTCGAGCGGGACCAGCGGCAGGATGCCGGCGTTGAGCACGAGGATCGAGGTGCGCCCGAGCTTCGCCTCGATCTCGTCGAACGCGGCGTGGACGGCCGCCTCGTCGGACACGTCGGCCTCGAGCCCCAGGATCCCCGGCTCCTCCGGCGGCGTGAGGTCGAGGGTGGCGACGCGGGCTCCGTTCTCACGCAGGACGTGGCAGATGGCGAGGCCGATGCCGCGCCCGCCGCCCGTGACGACGGCGACCCGATCGACCAGCCCCTCGACCCTGACCATCGTCGATGGCCTCCGCTCCGTTGCGTCCGGGCAGCGTCCGGACCACGGACGTACCTTAGCCGACGGGTTGGGACCCTGGGACGCCGCGGGACCGACCCGCGGCAAGCGCCCGTTGGGTCAAGCGTTGCAACCCGGTCAGACCATCGGCCCCGCCGCGGTCTCGAGCATCGGCTCGAGTTCGGGCTCGGATCGGCGCTGGAGCACCAGCGCGCCCGTCAAGACGAGCGCCGCTCCCACGGCCTGGGCGGGCGACATCGACTCGCCCAGGAGCACTGCGGCGAGCAGGACGCCGACCACCGGCTCGAACAGCATCAGGATGCCCGTGCGCGTGCCGCCGATCTGCCGGATGGCCAGCAGGAACAGCAGCGACGAGATCCCCGCCGCCGCAATCCCGGCGAGCAGGATCAGGGGCCAGACGCGCAGCGTCGTGAACGGCACCAGCAGCCCCGAACCCTCGCCGGACACCAGTGCGACCACGATCGCGCCGAGCACGGCGGTCGCCATGATCACGAGCGATGCCATGTCGGCCGGAACCGAGCGGTACCCATGGCGGCTGACCGTGACGAACACGACCTGCGCCGCCGAGGCAAGGAGCCCCAGGAGGATCCCCGCCGGCGCGATCGCCCCAGCGTCCGTGCCGCCCATCCCGCCGGCGAGCACGAGCACCACGCCGCCCATCGACAGCGCCAGCGCCGCCGCCCGCCAGCGCGTGAGCTGCTCGTGGCCCGCCAACACGTCCACGATGGCCACGCCGGCGGGGTACGTGTAGAAGAGCATCAGCGCCAGCGCCACCGGGATCAGCCCGAACGCCGTGAAGATCGACGCGTTGAGGATGAAGCCCGACAGCGCGGCGACGGCGAGCGCCGCCCGTCCCCTGGGGCCCAGCGTCCGGAGCGCGGCCACCGACTCGTGTCCGGCGCCCCGGACCCCGATGAGCACAACGAGGAACGCGAGGCCAAGCGCGGCGCGCCACGCCGTCATGCCGATCCCCGGCAGCCCGGCGTCGCTCGCGAAGCGCGTCAGGGGACCGAGCATCCCGAACAGGCTCGCGGCGACGACCGCGGCGAGCGAACCCGAGAGGGCGCTGCCGCCGCCTCCCGCGCCAGCCGATGCTCCGTTCAGCCGGCTCACCGCGGCAGGGGCGTTCCAAGCCCTCGACGCTCTGCCTCGGCCAGGATCGCGGCCCCGAACACCACGTCAGCGAGACCCGTGCCGAGATGCGTCGCCACCACCCGGCCGACGGGACGGGGCGCGGCCGAGGCCAGCGCGTCGCCCATCATCGCGTGGGGATCCGGGTACCCGTCGAACTGGCCGGCATCGCGATTCGCCAGGAACTGCCCAACGTGGTCGGTCACGAACAGGGCGGCGTCGCGGGCCACCTCGGCGGCGCACATCGTGGCGTAGTCGACGGGGATGACAAGCGCGTGCGGCGCCAGCCAGTCGTTGGTCATGGCCTGCCGCTCGGCCGCCGGAGCGAACGAGGCGGCGGTGACGATCACGTCCGCACCGTCGACCGCGGCCCGCGCTGACGTGGCGACGCTGATCGCGCCGATCCCGGGCACGTTTCGGCTTTCCTCGGCCAACGCCTCGGCCCGGGCCCGGTCGCGGTCGAAGATGGCGATCGAGACGCCGGGCAGCAGGTGCGCGATGACCGGCACATGGCTGTGCCCCTGCACGCCGGCACCGATAAGGGCGGCCCTCGGGTGGGCTGGGTCAGCCGGCGCCGACCAGGCCCGGATGGCGACCCCGGACACCGCGGCGGTGCGCTGCGCCGTGATGGGCCCGGCGTCGAGGATCGCGGTGGCGAGGCCGGTCACCGGGTCGTTGAGGAGCAGCAGCGCGCTGATTGCGGGGAGGCCGAGCGCAGCGTTGCCGGGAAAGCCCAGGACCCACTTCATGCCCAGCCGATCTCCGGAGCCGTCGGTGGGGTCGCCGGGCAGGTAGGCCGGCATCGCGTGCCCGAACGAGCCGTCGGGCCGGGGGTGCACGCCGATCTTCGCCGGCAGGTCCGCGGGGCCGGCCAGACCTCGAAGGGTCGCCTCGGCGAGCGCCAGGCGGTCCGCGAGGTCCGGCATTGCGGCGGCGACGTCCGTGGCCGAGAGATAGCGGAGCGGCGGCGGCTGGTCCATCGGGCGAGTGTATCGGCTGCGGATGCCCGTCCCGTGGCCGCCCGGGTGGCCGAGTCGCGACGATTCAACCCGCCGTGGGTTGGTCGATCGGACCACCGGCGCTCTGGTGGAGTGCGGGCCGAGGTCCAGCCCGGGCTGCGGGATCCTCGGACAGCGAAACGCCCCGGCGAACCGGGGCGAATGCAGATCAGACGGGGAACGGCTGCAGTAGGCTGTGGAGCGCCTAGCGGCGGCCGAGCGTGGCCCAGAGCAGCGGGTTGTCGTGGGGATCGCGGTACTCTCGTGTCTCCTCCCCGCTCACCACGATGGCGATGAGGGAGAACAGCACGAGGAACGCGAACGCGGTGAAGATGACCATCGCGAACCTTCCAGTGCGTTGCGGCGTCCGTGACCCGCGGAGCGGGCTGCCGTGGCAGCGGATGCCTTTGTATTTGACGTTATCGTCATCATAGCCTAAGAACCTTAGGTAGTCCAGCATATTCGCCTAACGGATAGGTGCTGAGTGGGCAAGAACGACCCTGTAAGCCAGACAGATGCCCGTCTGCTTCGGATCCTCCAGACGGATGGCCGGCGGTCGTACGCCGACCTCGGGACGGACCTCGGCATGGCCGGGCCATCGGCGCACGAGCGGGTGAAGAAGCTCGAGGCGAAGGGCGTGATCCTCGGCTACTCCGCCAACCTCGACCCGCGGGCGGTGGGCCTCGGCGTGCTCGCGTTCACGTGGGTCACCCAGGCCCCGGGCACGATCACAGTCGACCTGATGCCGCGCTTCGCCGAGATCCTCGAGATCGAGGAGTGCCACCACGTGGCGGGCGAGGCCGACTATCTCCTCAAGCTCCGTGCCCGCGACATGGAGCACCTGGGCGACGTGATCCGCCAGGTCCAGGTCATCCCCAACGTGTTCTCGACCGAGACCGACGTCGTCTTCTCGACCGGTTTCGAGCGGCGGCCCCTGCCGCTGAGTCGCGGCGGCGATGAGACGCCCGAAACCGCTCCGGGCGGCGAGACGTAGGAGATGTCGGAGCGCCTGGTGGGCGAGGCGGACGACGCTGTCCTCGTCCTCGCGGTCGCAGCCGGTTCGGAGGAGGCCTTCGGCGCCCTCTACGACCGGCACGCCGCCGGCGTCCACGCCGTTGCGCTCCGGATGACGGGTGATCGAGGGACAGCGGAGGAAGTCGTGCAGGAGACGTTCCTCGCGCTCTGGAACCGAGCCGAGGCGTTCGACCCGGGTGTCGCGTCCCTGAGGACGTGGCTCCGGTCCATCGCGCGCAATCGCGGGGTGGACCGGCTCCGTGCTGCGGGCCGGCGTCCGCAGCTCGTTGCGCTCCCGGGCGGCATGGGGGACGACGACGTGTCCGCATCGATGGAGCGCCTCGACCCGGACCTGGCCGTGTTCGGCGGGGCAGCCCGCGACCCCGACCCGGTGCTCGCGGCGGAGGCGGTCGACACCCGCGAACTGATCGTCGAGGCCCTGGCCGGCATGCCCGAGGACGAGCGGACGGTGATCGTGCTCGCCTACCAGCAGGAGCTCAGCCAGTCGGAGATCGCCGAGCGGCTGGGCTGGCCGCTGGGAACGGTGAAGACCCGAACGCGACGGGCGCTGGGACGCCTGCGGAGCATCCTCGAGGGCGGCGAACCAGGCGAGGCTGGCGTGCCCGGCAGGGGAGGGCCCGATGGACCACGCTGAGGTCGTCGAGCTGATCGAGCTCGCCGCAGTCGAGCCGGACGGGCTGGCGAGGCTCGCGGCAGGCGACACCGCCGAGGCGGCCGCCATCGCCGGGCACCTGGCCGGCTGCGACGCGTGCGCCTCGGAACTGGCCCGCACCGCGCGGGCCGCGGCGCTCGCCCGCCAGGCGATCCGCGAGCTGCCCGACCCGGCGCTGCGGGAGCGGACGCTCGCCTATGTCCGCGCCGTGGGTCGCGATCGGTCCGCCGCGGCCGTCGCTCCTGTCGGATCGACCGAGGAGGCTTCGGGCAATCGCGCGTCGGCGGCTTCGGCCCCATCGCCGACATCAGACCCGGTTGCGCCCGCTGGATCGGGGTCGCCGGCCGGCGTCGTGACCCCGTTCGCTCCCCGCCGAAGACGGAGCGCGTGGTGGGCCGCCGCGTCGGTCGCCGCGGTCCTGGTGGCCGCGGTTGCCGGGTTCGTCGTCGGCGGCGCGGCGCGGCCGGCAACGTCGGGCGATGACGGGGGCGCGTCCCTCGCCGTTGCGCAGACCACCATGCACATCGCCCAGCAGCCCGACGTCGTCCGTGTCGCCCTGGGGCCCGCCGGCGGCGCGCAGGGTTCGGGCGCGCTTCTGTACTCCGCCGCGTCCGGAGAGCTGGCGATGACCGTGACGGGTTTGGCCCCGATCCCGGACGGTGCAACCTACGCCTGCTGGGTGGAGCAGGGCGGCGAGCGGCGGCGGATCGGCGAGCTCTACATGGAGGGCGCCGACGGCACCTGGGCGGGCAAGGTGAGCGGCCTGGCGGGCCTCACGCTGGGCACCTCGTTCGGCGTCTCGCTGGTCCCAGCCGGCGACGCCACCGGAAACCCCGTCCTCCTCGGCAAGACCTGACGTCGGCAGTTGGACCTGCGGACGCCCTGGCGCTGGGCAACGGCCCCGTGGCGCTCGGCTTCTGATGCGGCCGATGGGCGGGCGATGCCCTAGACGCATCAAATCCCGCCTGGGGTGGCGCGGGGCACCCATGGTGATGCCCCGGAGGCATCGATTGACCTGCAGGATGCCCAGGGCGCATCGATTCGGATCTTCAGCGGCACGCCGTGCGGGATTTGATGCACGGCAGGCATAGACGGCGCGACGGGCGCGGCATAGACGGCGCGACGGGGTTCGCGACTGTCAGCCCTCGGCGCGCGTGGCTTCGGCGGCCTGCCGCTCGAGTGCCGCCAGCTCCTCGGGGGAGATCAGCGCGTCCGGGGGAGGGAAGCTCAGGTAGCGGCGGTGGGCGCGGAGCACATCCTCGGCCAGCTGCGCGTCGAGGCGCGGGTCGTCCACGGCGCCGACCATCCAGCCGGCCTCGGCGCGCAGCTCGCGCTCGGAGATCTCCTGGTCGCGCCGGGCGAGCTCGGCCATGACCAGCCACGTCAGCGCGCCGCCGGCAACCATGCCGACGATCAGGAGCCAGATGCTGAACTCGGAGCCCACGTCAGAACCCCCAGGAGATAGGCGGCGTCATCGCGCTGTAGCGTAGCCCACGGATCTGAGCGGCGCTCCGGCTACACTTCGCCGACATGCCGACCCTATTCGTCCCCATCCTCGCGATGATCGCGATCACTCCTGATCCCATCGCGCTCCATCTCGGCCCCATTCCGGTCTACTGGTATGGGGTCTGTTACGCGATCGGCCTCGCGGCCTCGTACGCCGTGGTCACCCGCGAGGCGCACCGGCGCGGGCTTGACGCCAGGCTGGTGGACAACGGGATCATCATCGTCGCAGCCGCGGCCCTCGCCGGCGGGCGCGCCTACCACGTGATCGACCAGTGGGCCCTGTACAAGGACGATCCGATCAAGATCTTCCTGCCCCCGTACACCGGGCTGGGGGTCTACGGCGGCATCGTCACCGGCACGCTCGCGGCGGTCTACATCATCCGCCGCTGGAAGCAGCCGTTCTGGAAGTGGGCCGACGTCGTTGCGCCGGCCTTGTTCACGATGCAGGCGGTGGGCCGGTGGGGGAACTTCTTCAACCAGGAGCTCTACGGCCCGCCGACCAACCTGCCCTGGGGCATCCAGATCGACTGCGCCCACCGCATCGGCGACCACGGGATCGCGCAGTGGCCGTGCTCGCAGTACCCCTTCGAGACCACGGGGTTCCAGCCCCTGTTCCTCTACGAGAGCGTGTCGGGCGTGCTGGGTCTGGTCGCGCTGCTGTGGCTGGCGCGGCGCTTCGGCCCGCGGATGCGGCCCGGCGACCTGCTGCTCATCTGGTTCATGTGGTACGCGGTCGTCCGGTTCTGGCTCGAGACCTTCCGCGAGGGGAACTGGACGTTCTTCGGCGTGCCGACCGCGATGCTCGTCTCGTCGGTGACGTTCGTGGCGGCCGGCGCGTTCCTGCTGTACCGGCACCGGCCGGGGGCCGCCTACGAGCCGTGGGGTGCGCCGCCGCTGCCCGACGAGGACCTGTTCGAGGATGACGAGGACGAGGTCTACGAGGACGACGAGGAGCTGGTCGATGACGACGGAGCCGAAGCCGACGAGCCCCGAACCGGCGGATCCGCGCCCGGCGGCTGACGCTGTTCAGGCGCCCGGGTCCCGTCGGCGACGGCGTCCGCCCTCTCGACTCGAGCGCGGCACCCTCGCCTCGACCCGCGATGCACGCGAAGGGCTCGAGTGGCTCGGCCGGCGGCCCGAGGCCCGCGCCTCGCTTCTGTACCGCGCCGTGCGCCTGTTCGCCCGCTTCGTGCTGTTCGGGCTGTGCCGGATGCGGATCGAGACGTCCGGGCAGGAGCAGCTCCCGCGCCACGGCGGCTACCTGCTGATCGCGGCCGCCCATCGCGGCTGGATGGACCCGTTCCTCGTGCTGCACGCGCTGCCGCTCGAGCCCCGGGCGTGGTTCCTGGGCAGCGCTCCCTCGACGTTCACGAGCCGCCTCCGCGAGCGGTTTATCCACCGGCTCGGCGGGCTGCTGCCGGTGTGGCGCGGCGGGGTGGGGATCGACGCCCACGTCGCGTCGGCGCGCGCCGTCATCCACGGGGCGCCCCGGCACGCTTGACAGCGCCGCTACCTCGGAGCACGATGTAGCCCTGCCTCGGACGCCGAGGTACCACGCCACAGGGGGCGAGATGGGCCGCGACCCGCTGCGCACGGAGCTGATGAAGGGCGCGATGGCGTACCTCGTGCTCTCGGTGCTGCGCGAGGGCGAGCTCTACGGCTACCAGATCGCGGTGAGGATCCGCGACCGGAGCGACGGCGCGTTCGCCCCGTCCGAGGGCTCGCTCTACCCAACGCTGCACCGTCTGGAGACCGAGGGCGCCCTCGTGGCCGCCTGGCGTGCCGGCGACAGGGGACCGCGGCGCCGCTGGTACCGCATCACCCCGGCGGGGCTCGCCAAGCTCGCCGCGCTCGAGGAGGAGTGGGCCGCCTTCAGCAGCGCGATCCACCGCGTGGCCGCCCGCCCGGAGCCGTCCGGTGCCTGAGCCGCTCGACCGCACCGCGTTCCTGCTCCGTGTCGCTGACGCGGTGGACCTGCAGCCGGCCGAGGTTGGCGAGGTGCTCGAGGAACTGAGCAGCCACCTGTCCGACGCCGCCGCCGGGTGGCGCGAGGCCGGGCTGGACCCCGACGACGCCGAGCAGCGCGCGATCCGGTCGCTGGGCGATCCCGCGACCCTCGGCCGTGAGCTGGGGCAGGCGCGACATTCAAGGAAGCAGCTGCTGTCTGCCGTGGGCGGCGGCGTGTGGTCGGCGCTCACCTTCGGGCTGTGGTCGTATCTCACGATCTGGCTTGTGGCAATCGGCGTGCTCGCCGCCTCCGTTCTGGTCGGCCAGGCCGTCGTGCGTGGCCTCGGCCTGTCGTATTCCGGCTGGCTCACCGGGCCGCTCGAGAGCGCCGCGACGGTGGTGGTCATCGCGGTCTGGTTCGCCTGGATCGGCTGGGTCCTGCCCGCTCGGGTGGCGACGCGTGCAGGCAGGTCCGTGCGCGGCGTTCGGAACGCGGTGGGCGTCGCCGGCCTGGTGGCCGCGTCCGCGCTGCTCTGGACGGTGCCCGCGTTGAGCCTCGACTGGGTCCTCGCCGTCGGCCTGCCCCTGTGCCCGCTGGCTCTGCTCTGGGCCGCCCGCCGCTCCGCCGACCACGTCACGTTCTTCCCCCCGACACGGGCGCGGACGCGGCTCGGCCTGTTCCTGGGCGCCGTTGTCGCCGTGACCGCACTCGGCTTCGTCACCGCGAATGCGTCCGGTATGCAGGGCGGGTGGGAGGTGGACACATCCCGGATCGGCGCCTCGGGCTCATCCGAGCCGCTGCTCGACGCTGCCCCCCTCTCGCTGACGGGGTCGATGTCAGCAGAGCAAGGCTTGAGCACCTGGACCGTGGACCTGTCGATCCCAGACGGCCAGCTCGCCGCGTACGCGCAGCGGTTCCGGACCCTCCAGTTGGAGGTCTGGCCGGTCGCGATGGCCGACGGAGTCGTGACCTTCGGCGCCGCGCCGCTCGCGACGACGGCCGTGCCAGTGGCGCAGGACGCTCAGGTCTCGGTGGACCTGCCCGCATACCGGACGCCGGTCGACGTCGTGACGGCCGTGGTGCTGATCGCCGCAGACGGGCGGCGCGTCGTCTGGGGCATCGCGAGCGGTCCCGAGGAGACGCCCCTCTGGCACGGTACGATCTTCGACTGGTGGGTCAACGCGCGCTGACCTGATCCGGGCGACGGTCGCCGTAGGGTGTCGAGCTCGATTTCGTGTCTCGCATGGCGCACTCTGGGGGCGGAATTGCACGACGCCCGTAGACGCCGCGGCTACAATCGCGGCAACCGAATCGCAACCCTTGACTGAGGAAGCCGACTCCCGGGCCCCAGGGCCCGCCACGCGCGGCCGGTCAGAGCTTTCGCGGGCGCTCAAGTCCGCGTCCCAGTCGAGGTGCCTGCTCGTGGCCGTGACCCCTATACCCGCCGCCCAGATCGGCGGCAGCGTGCTCTCAAACCTCTCCGTTGCCGAGCTCTATGAGCGTGCGATCCGGGCCGGCGAGGGCCTCATCGCCGCAGAGGGCCCGCTCGTCGTCCGGACCGGCCAGCACACCGGCCGCTCGCCCAAGGACAAGTTCGTCGTGCGCGAGCCGTGGAGCCAGGACAAGGTCTGGTGGGGCGAGGTCAACCACGAGATCAGTGAGGCGCACTACGACAAGCTCCGCGCGCGCCTGATGGCGTACGTCGCCGACAAGGAGCTGTACGCGCAGGACATGTACATCGGCGCGCACGCGGCGCACCGCCGCAGCCTGCGCGTCTACACGGAGACGGCCTGGGCGAGCATCTTCGCGCGCAACCTGTTCCGCCGCCCGCCGCGCGAGGACCTCGCCTCCTTCGCCCCGAACTTCACCATCATCGACGTGCCCTCCTTCGAGGCCGATCCGGCCACGGAGGGCACGCGCTCAGGCACCGCGATCCTGCTCCACCTCCAGCGGATGGAGATCATCATCGTCGGGACGATGTACGCGGGCGAGATCAAGAAGTCCGCGTTCACCGTCATGAACTACCTGATGCCCGACGAGGGCGTCCTGCCGATGCACTCCTCGATCAACGTGGGCAAGGACGGCGACGCCTGCGTCTTCTTCGGCCTGTCGGGCACCGGCAAGACCACGCTGTCGGCCGACCCGCTGCGCAGCCTCATCGGCGACGATGAGCACGGCTGGGGCGACAGCTACACGTTCAACTTCGAGGGCGGCTGCTACGCCAAGACCATCCGCCTGTCCTCGATGTACGAGCCGGACATCTTCGCGACCACGAAGCGGTTCGGCACGATCCTGGAGAACACGGACTTCGCCGAGGGCACGCGCGACCTCGACCTCGACTCGGAGCGCTACACCGAGAACACCCGTGCCGCGTATCCGCTCCACTTCATCGGCAACGCCGACTCGACGGGCGTCGCGCCCGGCCCGAAGAACGTCGTGTTCCTCACGGCCGACGCATTCGGGGTCCTGCCGCCCATCTCGAAGCTGACCCGCGCGCAGGCCGCCTATCACTTCATCAGCGGCTACACGGCCAAGCTCGCCGGCACAGAGATCGGCGTCAAGGAGCCGTCCGCCACCTTCTCCGCGGGATTCGGCGCCCCGTTCCTGCCGCGCCACCCGGGCGAGTATGCGCACCTGCTCATGGACCGGCTCGAGAAGTACCACGTCCCCGTCTGGCTCGTGAACACCGGCTGGACCGGCGGCCCGTACGGCACGGGCCACCGGATGAACATCAACCACACGCGGAACATGGTCCGGGCCGCGATCAACGGCGAGCTCGAGGGCGTGGACACCGTCATCGACCCGGTGTTCCGCGTCGCCGTCCCGGTTCACGTGCCGGGCGTTCCCGATGAGGTGCTCGTGCCGCGCAACACCTGGCCCGACAAGGACGGCTACGACGAGGCCGCCCGACGGATCGCCGGGATGTTCCACGAAAACTTCGCGAAGTACGCCGACGGCGTGTCGGACGCCGTCCGGAACGCCGGGCCTGTGGTCGTCGACCCGGATCCCTCCGACCAGGCCTGACCGTCACTTCGGCGCGCTGGCAGCCCCGGCGCGCCCCTCGGCCCGCCTACCATGGGCCACAAGTCCTTCGCCCGCTGGCGGTCGTCCCGCCCCCGCGGACGCCAAGCAGAACCGGCACCGCCAGCGTTGCCGACACCGCCACCACAAAGGAGCATCTGATGGCCCGAGTCCCCCGCCGCAAGGTAACCGTCATCGGCGCCGGCAACGTCGGCGCCACCACGGCGCAGCAGATCATCGAGACCGGCCTCGCCGACGTGGTCCTGGTGGACATCGTGGAGGGGCTGCCGCAGGGCAAGGCGCTCGACCTCGCCGAGGCCGCGCCGGTCATCGGCTACGACGTGCGCATCGTCGGCACGAACGACTACGCGGACACCGCCAATTCGAAGATCATCGTGGTGACGTCGGGCATCCCGCGCAAGCCGGGCATGAGCCGCGACGACCTCATCGCGACCAACGCGGGCATCGTGGGCGGCGTGGTCAAGGCCGCCGCGGCCGTGTCCCCCGACGCGATCATCATCGTGGTCACCAACCCGCTCGACGCGATGTGCCACGTTGCCATGCGCGCGTCCGGGTTCCCGAGGGAGCGCGTCATCGGCATGGCTGGCGTGCTCGACTCGGCACGCTTCCGCTCGTTCATCGCCGACGAGCTCGAGGTCAGCGTCCGCGACGTCCGCGCCTTCGTCCTGGGTGGGCATGGCGACACGATGGTGCCGCTGCCCCGCTACTCGACCGTTGGGGGCGTGCCGATCACCGAGCTCCTGTCCGCCGAGCGCATCGAGCAGATCGTCGACCGGACCCGCAACGGCGGCGCCGAGGTCGTGGCGCTGCTCAAGACCGGATCGGCCTTCTACGCGCCCGCCGCGTCTGTGGTCGAGATGGTGGAGTCGATCCTCCGCGACCGGCGACGCGTGCTGCCCTGCGCGGTCTACCTCGACGGCGAGTACGGCGTGGATGGGCTGTTCTGCGGCGTGCCGGTCGTGCTGGGCAATGGCGGCGTCGAGCGGGTCATCGAAATCAGGCTGGCGCCCGACGAGAAGGCTGCGTTCGACAAGTCGGCCGAGGCGGTGCGCGAGCTGGTCGAGCACCTGCCGGCCTGAAGCGCACCCTCGCAGCGCACATCGGCTCGAAGCCCCCGGTTCTGCCGGGGGCTTCTCGATTCCCTCTCCGAGCCCAGGGCGGCAAACTCGCCCGGAACGTGTTGCTCCAACGCACCGCGGCAGACGATCCTGCGCGCCGACGTGGACGCCGCGGGTCCCGGCACACTACCCTGACGCCTGAGTCGGGGCGACGGCCTGCGTCCGCACGTGCCGGCGGGCACGCACCCTGGGCCGCCACATGCCCGGCTCGCGCGTACTCCTGTGCCGGACGCCAGGCCACGCCTGGGGAGGACCATGAACCGGAGGAGATTTGCCGTCGCCCTGGCGGCGTTTGCGATGGTGGTCGCAGCTGCGCTGCCTTCAACGGCTGCCGCAGCTGGGCCGACCCGCCACTTCCAGCGTGCCGACGTCGGCACCATCGATCCGGCGTTCCGCCCCTTCCTGGCGGACTCGAGCCGACAGGTCACCGCCGTGCTCGAGCTCTCGGGCGCCCCGGCCATCGATGCGGGCTCGGCGGGTCAGCAGCAGACCCGCGCGCACACCTTGCGCACCGCCCAGAGCGCCGTGGAGAAGTCCGTGCGCGGGGCCGGCGGGCGTGTCATCGCCCGCTACCAGTACGCGTACAACGGGCTCAAGGTCCGCGCCACCGGTCTCCAGCTGGCCGCGATGGCGGCGCTGCCCGGCGTGGTGGCGGTCCGCTCGCTGCGGACCTACTCCGTCGACAACACCAACGGCGTCCCGTATATCGGCGCGCCGGGAGCGTGGCAGAACTACGGCGCCACCGGCGCCGGCGAGACCGTTGCGGTGATCGACACCGGCATCGACTACACGCACGCCGACTTCGGCGGCCCTGGCACGGCCGCAGCCTTCGCGGACAACAACCCCGCGGTTGTCGAGCCCGGCAGCTTCCCGACGGCCAAGGTGGTCGGCGGGTACGACTTCGCCGGCAACGGCTACGACGCTGACGGCAAGCTCGGCTCCGCCACGCCCACGCCCGACGCCGACCCGCTCGACTGCGACTCGCACGGCTCGCACGTGGCGGGGACCATTGCGGGCGAGGGGGTCAAGGCCGACCACACCACCTACACCGGCCCGTACAACGCCTCGACGATCGGGGACCCGGCGTCCTGGTCGGTTGGCCCTGGCGTGGCGCCTGAGGCGAAGCTCATCGCGCTCAAGGTGTTCGGCTGCGAGGGCACGACGAACCTGGTCGTCGACGCGCTCGAGTGGGTCGCTTCGTACAACGCCAGCCACCCTGACGCCATCGACGTCGTGAACATGTCGCTCGGCTCGTCGTTCGGCAGCGCTGACGCGCCCGACGCAGTCGCCACGGATGCCCTCGTCGCATCCGGCGTCGTGGTCGTCGCGTCGGCCGGCAACGCGGCCTCGGTGCCGTACATCACGGGAGCCCCGGCGTCGGCCACCTCGGCCATTTCCGTGGCTGCCCTCGACACCTTCCCGACCCTCCCGATGGCGACCATCACGGGCGCCGGGGCCGACATCCCGGCCATCAACCAGAACGCCTACCCGGGCCTGCCGGTCTCCGGCACGCTCCACGTCCCCCCTGACGGCAGCGGGGGCGTCAGTCTCGGCTGCACGGCCGCGGACTTCGACGCCGCGAGCGCCGGCAAGATCGTCGCGGTCAAGCGCGGCGTCTGTGCGTTCGTGGACAAGGGTGCGGCCGCGCAGGCGGCCGGCGCCACCGGCATCATCGTCATCAACCGAGATGACACCGCCGCCGGCGCGCTGCCGACGTTCGTGGGCTACACCCCCGAGCTGTTCACGATCCCGATGATCGGGACGGACAAGACGGCCCAGGCCGCGCTGCTCGCCAACGAGGGCGCCACGATCACGCTGGCATCGGCGGGCGTCCAGCCCAACCCGACGTACAGGCAGATCGCCGACTTCAGCTCGTCGGGCCCGCGCTGGGGTGACTCCTGGCTCAAGCCCGACGTGGCCGCGCCTGGCGTCAACATCCTGTCCGCGCTCGTCGGCAGCGGCTGGAACGGGACAACGCTGTCGGGCACCTCGATGGCCGCCCCGATGACCAGCGGTGCGGCCGCCCTCGTGCGCGAGGCGCACCCGGACTGGAGCCCGCTCAAGATCAAGGCGGCCCTCGTCAACACCGCCGACGCATCCAGCGCGGCGATCCTCGGCTACACGCCCCAGGGCGCCGGCTCCGGCGTGATCGAGGCTGAGCGCGCCGTTGCCACCCGCACGGTGGCGACGACGAGCGACAAGACCGCCAGCCTCAACTTCGGCTACGAGCAGCTCGGCGGCGCCTACAGCGACTTCAAGACCATCACGATCTCGAACTCAGGCGACAGGGCCGTCACCTACCGGCTCGCGGCCAGCACCCACCTGGTCACGATCCTGCCGTCCATGGTCCGCGTCGCAGCGCATGGCACCGCCCACGTTCTCGTGCGCGCCTCGCTCTCGCGAGCCCAGGTGGCCGCGCTCCCCACCGCTGACCGCTTCGTCAGCGGCGACTTCACGGGCCTGGTCTCGTACGACGGGGCTGTCGTGGCCACGCCGACGACGTCGGCCCCCGGCGTCTACAGCCTCCGGATCCCGTACCTGCTCGTGCCGCGAGCGGTCTCCGACGTGTCGGCCGAGCTGAGCCGGACGAGCGCGAAGGGGTCCGAGGCGAGCACCACGATCCAGCTCCGGAACGACAGCATCCACAGCGGCAACGCCGACACCTACGCGCTCGGCATCACCGACCCGCAGGGTGACGGCGCCGACGGCACCGACGTCCGGGCCGTGGGCGTCCAGGTCGTGCCGACCGAGGTGATCAGCGGCACGCCCGACGCCAACGACCGCGGCATCCAGTTCGCGGTCAACATGTGGGACCGCTTCTCGTCGGCCTCGACGCACGAGGTGGACGTCGCGATCGACACGAACGGCGACGGCGTCACGGACCGCTACGTCGTGGGCTATGACCGTGGTCAAGCGTCCGCCGGCGCCTTCGACGGCGTGGAGCTCTCGTTCGTCTTCGACGCCAACTGGAACCTGATCGACGCGTGGAGCGCCGACGCCCCGGCGAACGGCTCCACGCTGCTCCTCCCCGTGCTCGCCAGCCAGCTCGGGCTCGCCCCCGGCAGTGGCTCGTTCACCTACCAGGTGGCGGCCATTGACGGGTTCACGGGCGTGCCCGACGTGACGGCGACCTCGAACGCCTTCGACGCCTTCGCCCCGGCTCAGGCCACGGGTGCCTTCATCGCGGTCCCGGCCCACGGCCGGGCCAGCGTGCCGGCCTCGTTCACCCCCGGTGCCGACGTCCGAGGCTGGATGGTCGTCACGCTCGACGACCGCAACGGCGCGGCGCAGGCCGACATCGTCGGGGTCCCGGCGGACCGCCGACACTGACCTCAAGCGCCAGCGCGCATTCGAAGCCCCCGGTCCCGTCGGGCCGGGGGCTTCTTTGCTGCCCGGCGGGGCTTCGACCTCCCCCGGGGCCCACCGGGCTCGGCCCGTTCGGCGCCGCCCCGGCAGGGTAGACTCCGGCCTCGTGGTGCCCCTTGCGTCGATCCCCGCGCTGATCACCTTCACGTTCCCGGCCACCATCACGGTCGCCGGGCTGACGGTGCGGTGGGAGACGCTGGCGGGGGCGGCCGCCGTGCTCCTCGCGCTGCTGTTCGCGGCGCTCGTGGGCCGCTGGACGCCGGTCGACGTGGCCGTCCCGGCCGACTGGCCGTCGCCCGACCCCGACGATGACGGGGCGAACCACCTTCGAGCCGACGATCTGCTGTACATCGCGGTTGCCGCAATGCCCGGCGCCGTGATGGGCGGGCGCCTCGGCTACGCGCTCCTCCACCTCGCCTACTACCAGGCCAACCCGGCCGCCCTCCTCGACATCTCCAAGGGCGGCCTCGAGCTCTCGATGGGCGTCGTGGGCGGGACCATCACAGGTTCGATCGTGGCGATGCTGCTGGGCGCGCCGCTGGGCCGCTGGCTCCACGCACTGGCCCTGCCACTGCTCCTGCTCCTCGGGCTGCTGAAGCTGGCGATGCTGCTCGGCGGCTCCGGGCAGGGCGTTCCGAGTGACTTCTCGCTGGCTACGCGGTACCTGGGCGACGGGCCGTGGGGGTCGCTCGCGCCCGGGACCCCGTCGTGGCCGTCGCAGGCGATGGAGGCGGTCGCGACGCTCCTCGTGGGCGGCGTGGCCTGGTGGCTGATGGCGCTCGGCGTCTTCGCGAAGCGCAACGGCGCGTCGTTCTTCCTCGCGCTCGGGCTCTGGGCGACGGTACGGGCGGTGGTTGCCGCGACGTGGCGCGACCCGGCGGTCATCGGCTCCTTGTCGGTTGGGCAGCTGCTCGCCATCGGGATCGCCATCCTGTGCGCGATCGCCGTGCTCGCGTTCGCGGCCGCGGCAGTCCGCAGGGCGGTCGCGCCCGACGACGACGGGGTCGCTGCGGAGGGGCTGTAACTGGTGTCCGGTCTCTGAAGTCGCCCGCCGGCTGCCGCCCGGGACCCCCGCCGCGCGCCGGCGGCTGAGTCGTGCCGGGGTCGCCGCGCGCGGCGGCGCGCGGGAGGCGCCCCTGACTCTGGCGCGACTCGACCGTCGAGGGATCGGCGAATCGGGACGCTGGCACTAGAGCGACGCCGCCAGGACCAGCGCCAGTTCGTCGTCGGTCAGCACGATCGGGTTCGTGCGCATCGAGCTGCCCCGGGCGTCCGCGACGACCGCCGGGATGTCGGCCTCGGTAATGCCCCACGACGCGAGCCCTGGAACGTCGAGGGCAGACGTCCAGGCCCCGAGGATGTCGGCCAGGGCGGCCCTGGCGTCGCGGTCTGGCGTGGTCTCGGGCAGCCCGGCGAGTAGCCGGCCCAGGACGGCATAGCGGGGGAGGGCAGGAGCATCCGGCTGCCTCGCGTCGAGCGCCGCGATGTTGGCCGCGGTGACCAGCGCCAGCGTGGCGCCGCATGCCGCGCCGTGCGGGACCGGGAACTGGGCTCCCAGCGGCGATGCCAGCCCGTGCACTGCGCCCAGCCCTGCGTTCGCCAGGCAGATGCCCGACAGCAGGGCTGCCCACGCCATCCGCTCTCGCGCCGCGGGGGCCCGGGGCCCATCCGGGTCGGCGTGCCAGGCGAGGAGGCCATCGCGGGCGGCGGAGAGCCCGGCGATCGCCAGCGCGTCGGTGAACGCGCCAGCCCGCAGGGACACGTACGACTCCAGCAGCTGCGCGAGCGCGTCCATCCCGTTCTGGGCGATGCGGTCCGCGGGCAGCCCCGCGAGGAGGTCCGGGTCCACGACGGCATCGGCCGGGACGAGGCGCTCGTCGCGGAAGGAGCGCTTGTAGCCGGCAGGGCCGCGCTCGCTGATCACGGCGTTGCGCGTGGCCTCGCTGCCGGTGCCCGCCGTGGTGGGAACGGCCACCAGCGGCACCGACGGGCCGGGCCAGGCGCGAGCGCCCGAGAGGCCCTCGAGGAAGTCAGTGACCGGTGCGTCCACCCGGAGCAGGCCCGAGACCGCCTTGGCGGTGTCGAGCGCCGACCCTCCGCCGATCCCGAGGACGACATCGATCCCGTCGCCGCGGTGTGCGGCGGCGATGTCGTCGACCAGGGCAGGGGAGGGTTCGCCGCTCACGGCAGCCTCGCCCACAAGGTCAACACCGCCATCTGCGAGGGCGTCCCGGAGCGCCCCCAGACGCCCGCCGGCGGTCAGCGAGTTGGCGCCCCGGACGAGCAGCGCCCGCCGGCCGTGGCCCGCCACGATCGACGGCAGCCTGGCCGCGACGCCGGGGCCGAAGGTGATCCGCGGCAACCGGCCGATGCTGACTTGGCCGATGGCGCCCTCGCCGTCGCTCACCTCGAGCGTCCCGGCGCGGTCCGAGGAGTGGCCGACGGCTGCATCAGGGCTCCAGGGTCGGCGGGACCAGTGGGGCCAGGCCCACGTAGCGCACCCCGTGGCGCGGCTCCTCGAACATGTCGGCTGTCGCGTCGCGCCAGGCGGCGTAGTGCGGCGTTTCCTTGTGGGCCCGGGCGGCTGCTTCGTCGACGTACCACTCGTACAGGACCAGACGGGTGGGGTCTTCGGCGAGCTGGATCACGTCGAACCGCACGTTGCCGGGCTCGCGGGTCGAGCCCTCGTGGTTCGAGCGGCAGGCGTCGATGAAGGCGTCAACGGCATCCGCCCTGACGTGGCAGTGGACGAGGGTCACGAACATTGCGCGGCTCCGAGTGCGGCTTCGTCGTCGTCCAATCTACCCGCCGTGGCGCCGAGTGGCGGGTCTGGACTTCCCCGAAGGGCACTGGCCTGGCCGGCGGCGTGCCGAGACGATGGCGCCGACATGCCGGGCCGCCAGGCCCGCCGGAGAGGTGCGCAGATGGCCCGCCAATTCGTCGTCCAGCTCGACAACCACCCGGGCGAGCTGACTCGCCTCATCAAGGCCTTCGAGGCATTCAGTATCGAGATCGCCCATGTCGCGTGCGTCGGCAGCGGGCCGCTCGAGTGCCTGTTCGTCACCACTACCGACGATGACGCTGCGCGGCGCGTCATCAAGGGCCTCGGCCACCCGTTCATCGAGGGCGAGCCGCTCATGGTCGAGGTTCCCGATCGGCCCGGCGCCTTCGGGGACGTTGCCGACCGCCTCACGCGGGCCGGCGTGAGCGTCACGGGCGTGGTGAAGGCGGGGGAGCGTCCGGGCTTCGCGGAATGGGCCTTCTGCGTGGACGACGTTGCCACCGCTCGCGAGGCCCTGGGCCAGCACGCGGAGGACCTCGTCGGCGTGAGCTGAGGAGTCCACGCTGCCCCATTGGCGGCCGCCGCTCCTCGGGCCGGGTCGCCGATCGGGCTCGGCGGCCGGGTGCGGCGCGGCGGCGACACGGCGATCTGGCGCACGACACAGGACGACCCCCGCGGGCGGACCCACGGGGGCCGTGAAAGGCTGCGTCCCTAGCTGATGCGCGGGAACGTGGCTCGCGATCGCTTGATGAACTTGCCGGCGCCCTTGCGGCCGGTGAACTCACCGTTGCGGACGATGACCGAGCCGCGGGACATCACGATGTCCGAGCCGCCCTGGACCGTCATGCCCTCATAGCAGGAGTAGTCCACGGCCATGTGGTGCGTCTTGGCCGAGAGGACGTGCGTGCGCGCCGGGTCGTAGACGACGATGTCGGCGTCCGACCCGACGGCGATGACGCCCTTCTGCGGGTACATCCCGAAGATCTTGGCAGGCGCCGTGGACACGACCTCGACCCACCGCTCCTTGGAGAGCTTGCCGTCGGCGACGGCCTGGTGCATGAGGTCGACGCGCTCCTCGACGCCGGGCAGGCCGTTGGGGATCTTGCGGAAGTCGCCGCGGCCCATCTCCTTCTGGCCGTGGAAGTCGAACGGGCAGTGGTCGGTGCCGACCAGCGCGAGGTCGTCGCGCTTGAGAGCGTTCCAGAGCTCGACAGCGTGGTCCGGCGTCCGGAGGGGCGGCGAGCAGACGAACTTGGCGCCCTCGAACCCGTGGCCGAGGTCGTCAAGGGTGAGGTAGAGGTACTGCGGGCAGGTCTCGGCCCACGCCATGGCTCCCCGGGCCCGGGCCTCGACGAGCGCGTGCAGGGCCTCCTTGGCGGACATGTGGACGAAGTACACCGGCGCGCCGGCAACCTCCGCCAGCCGGATGACCCGGCTGGTGGCCTCGCCCTCCATGCGGGAGTCGCGCGCCAGGCCGTGCCCGATGGGATCCGTGACGCCCTTGGCGATCTGGTCCGCCGCCAGGACGTCGATGACGGGCCCGTTCTCGGCGTGCATGAGGATCATGCCGCCGTTCTTCGCGGTCTGCTTGAGGGCCCGGAAGATGTGGTCGTCGGGCGAGTAGAAGACGCCCGGGTATGCCGTGAACAGCTTGAAGTCCGGGACGCCCTCGTCCACCAGCTGGTCCATCTCGGGCAGCGTGGCGTCCGTCACGTCGGACATGATCATGTGGAAGCCGTAGTCGGCGACGGCCATGCCCTCGGCCATCGCGAACCACGTGTCGAGGCCCTGGTGCAGCGTCTCGCCCTTCGACTGCACCGCGAAGTCAACGATGGTCGTCGTGCCGCCGAAGGCAGCGGCGCGAGTGCCGGTCTCGAAATCGTCCTTCGCGTAGGTGCCGCCGAACGGCAGCTTCATGTGCGTGTGGGCGTCGATGCCGCCGGGGATCAGGTACTTGCCGCTGGCGTCGATCACCTCGTCGGCTGTCACCGAGGCGCCGAGATCGGCGCCGATCTGCACGATGGTCTCGCCCTCGACGAGCACATCCGCTCGGTAGGAGCCATCGGCCGTGACGATCGTGCCGTTGGCGAACAGGGTGCGCATCCTTCCTCCTTGGCGTTGGGATGCCCCGCCGGCTGCACCCGTCGGACGGGGTGGCGCGTGTCAGGCCATCGTATTCCCGCGCGCCTCGCCCTGGAGGAGTTCTGCGCCTATCCCCGCGTGAGCAGTGCGGACCCGAGCCGGAACGCGAGCGCGGCTCCGGCCGCTCCGGCCGCGACGAGTGAGGTCATGAACGCCGCCATGTTGCGCATGCGGCGGCGCCGGTACTCGCGGCGCGCTGCCGGCCCCTCCTCTTCCCAGCGAGGATCGGGGCGGCGGAGACTGGACAGCGGCGACATGGCGGGTACCTCCGCCAGGAATTGTGGGCTGCGGTCGCCGCGGGGTCGAGAGGACCTCCAGCCCAGTACCACGGTGGTGCCTGTGCGGCGGAGCGTCAGGCGCGCGGTAAGGAACGGCCTCGTGGCGCGTTGAACCAGATGGTCAGTCCCGGAGTGCCGGGATGATCTCCCGCCCGTAGAGCTCGAGCTGCTCCTCCTCGTTCCCGTTCATCAGGTAGAGGTTGAACTGGTCCACGCCGGCGTCGGCCAGCTCCCGGAGCCGCCGGACGTGCGCTTCGGGCGGCCCGACCAGGCAGAAGCGGTCCACGATCTCGTCCGAGACGAACGACGCGTTCGACGAGCCCACCTCGGCGTGGTGGAGATAGTCGTAGCCCTCGCGGTTGCGGATGTAGGAGGTCAGCTCCTGGGGCAGGTCCTCGCGGGGGTACTTGTTCACCAGGTCCACCACGTGGTTCGACACGAGGGCCGGGAACCAGCGCGTGCGGTCGCGGCCGTCCGCCAGGTCGCCCACGTGCGCGGGCGCCGCGGCCATCACCTTGACCGCGTTCGGGCCGCGGCCCGACGCCTCGGCCGACGCGCGGACCTGCGAGACGAACCAGCGGATGAGGTCCGGGTCGCCGATCTGGAGCATGGCGCCGTCCGCAATCCGCCCGGTGAGCTTGAGCGCCACCGGCCCGTAGCCCGCGATCCACACCGGCAGGTGGTGCTCGGCGCCCACCCAGGGCATTTCGAGCATGGCGCCCTCGAACTCGATCGAGTGGCCCTCGGCGAGGGCGCGGATCACGTGCACGGCCTGCTCGAGGTCCTTCATCGACGTCGGCGGCTTGCCGAGCACCCGGCGCGCGGAGTCGCCGCGACCGATGCCCAGGTCCATCCGGCCGCCGGAGAGCTCCTGTAGCACCGCCAGCGCGGAGGCCGTGACGGTGGGCTCCCGGGTGCCCGGGTTCGTCACGCAGGTGCCGAGGCGCATGGTCGTGGTGGCCTGCGCCATGAGCGTCAGCAGCGGGTACGGGTCCCGCCACAGCACGTGGGAATCGAACAGCCAGCCGTGGCTGAAGCCCGCGGCCTCCGCCTGCCGGGTCAACGCGAGCGTCCGCTCGATCGTGTGTTCCGGCTTGAGCGTGAACCCGAACTGCATCGCAACCTCCGACCGGGGACGCCCCGGAGAAGCGAACGGCTCGGCTGCCCTCCTCCTGGCAGCCGAGCCGCGCGGGATCATACCCGATGCCCGATCGCCCTCGAACGCCGTTCGCGCGACCGTCTGGCCTCAGGCACCTACGGCTTGACCAGGTCCCCGTACATGTCCGGCCGTCGATCGCGGTAGAACTGCCACGTCTGGCGGACCTTGGAGACCATGTCGAGGTCGAGGTCGCGGATGATCAGCTCCTCGTCGTAGGGGCTGCCGACCCCGCCGACGAACTGGCCGAGCGGGTCAACGAAGTAGCTCTGGCCGTAGAAGTCGTCCGGCCCGATCTCCTTCTCGATGCCCACCCGGTTGATGGTCCCGATGAAGTAGCCGTTGGCCAGCGAGTGGCTGACCTGCTCCACGCGCCACAGGTACTCGGACAGGCCGCGCGAGGTGGCCGACGGGATCAGGACGATCTCGGCGCCGTTGAGGCCCAGCGCACGGGCGCCCTCGGGGAAGTGGCGGTCGTAGCAGATATACACGCCCACCTTGCCGACGGCCGTCTGGAACACCGGGTAGCCCAGGTTGCCGGGGCGGAAGTAGAACTTCTCCCAGAACCCCTCGACGTGCGGGATGTGGGTCTTGCGGTACTTGCCTAGGTACGTCCCGTCGGCGTCGATCACGGCGGCCGTGTTGTAGTAGATCCCGGTGGTCTGGCTGTCCTCCTCGTACATCGGCACCACGAGGACCATCCCGGTCTCCTTCGCCAGCGCCTGGAAGCGCTTGGTGGTGGGCCCGTCGGGGATGTTCTCCGTGTACGAGTAGTACTTCTTGTCCTGGACCTGGCAGAAGTAGGGCCCATAGAACAGCTCCTGGAAGAGCATGAACTGGGCGCCCTGCTCCTTCGCCTGGTGCACGTACTGCTCGTGCTTCTGGATCATCGACTCCTTGTCGCCGGTCCAGGTAGCCTGCAGGAGTGCGCCTCGGACGATACGGGGCATCGCGAACTGCCTCCTCGAAGTGCCTCGCGCTGGTGGACCCGACCGTCCGCGTCCCGGTCCGGCGAGTCCGCGGGCATGCGCCCGCAGCGGTCAATGGGGCTGAGCATACGCCGCCCGCGACGCTCGGACAGCGCCGTTGGGACCTTGAGACGGGCGGCTGGCGGGCCGCCGGCCGAGCCGATTGGCAGTCTGGCACGAGTGGCGACGTCTGCGGCGGCAATGCCGCGCGGAACACCCGCGGTCGCCGTCCGACCGCCCGCGGGCGCATTCCGGCCGTTCGCGCGATGATCACGCGGCCCTCCCGGCGATGGTGACCGGGCGGCGTCCGACAGCGAGAGCCCAGATGGACCACGAGACCGAGCGCACCGCCACAGACGCCGCCCTCGCCCGCGCGGCCGATCTGGCGCGAGCCTGGGTCGCCGGCATCGACGGCGGCCGGGTCGGGCCGACCGCAACCGTCGCCGAGCTGCGCATGAGCCTCGGCGGGCCCCTGCCGGAGATGAGCGAGGACCCGGTCGCCACGATCGCGGCGCTCGCGTCTGGCGCGGAGGGCGGGCTGATCCGGAGCGCGGGCCCGCGGTTCTTCGGCTTCGTCATCGGCGGTGGACTGCCGGCGGCGGTCGGCGCGGACTGGCTCGCGAGCGCCTGGGACCAGAATGCCGGCATGTACGTCATCGGGCCCGCGGCGGCGGTGGCCGAAGAGGTGGCGGGCGCCTGGGCGGCCAAGCTGCTGGGCCTGCCCGACGGCGTGTCGGTGGGCTTCACGACGGGCGCGACGATGGCGTCGTTCACCGCCCTCGCCGCCGGGCGGCACGCGCTCCTCGAGCAGGCCGGCTGGGATGTCGAGCGCAACGGGCTGTTCGGCGCGCCCGATGTGCCGGTCGTGGTGGGCGACGAGGCGCACGTCACAATCCACGCTGCGCTCCAGATGCTGGGGATGGGCCGCGAGCGCGTGACGCGCGTGCCCACCGACGCGCAGGGCCGGATGCGAGTTGATGGGCTCGCGGAGGCCCTCGCCGGGCTCGACCGGCCCGCGCTCGTCTGCGCGCAGGCCGGAAACGTCAACACCGGCGCATTCGACCCGCTGCCGGAGGTCACCGACCTCGTCCGGGCGAACGGCGGCTGGCTCCACGTGGACGGCGCGTTCGGGCTGTGGGCCTCGGCCGACCCGGCGCGTCGGCACCTGCTCGCGGGCGTCGAGCGGGCCGATTCGTGGACCACCGACGCCCACAAGTGGCTCAACGTCCCGTACGACTCCGGGCTGGTGTTCTGCGCCCGGCCGGCCGCGCACCACGCGGCGATGACGCTCGGCGCGGCGTACTACGTCGAGACCGCAGGTGGCGAGCGCGACCCGTACAACTGGGTGGCCGAGTCGTCGCGCCGCGCTCGCGGGTTCGCGGTCTGGGCGGCGATCCGCTCGCTCGGGCGCGAGGGCGTGGCTGACATGATCGCGCGGTGCTGCGACGAGGCTCGCCGCTTCGCCGCCGGCCTCGATGGCGCCCCCGGGCTCGGCATCCGCGTCCTCAACGACGTGGTGCTCAATCAGGTCCTCGTCCGCTTCGATGACCCCTCGGGCGATCCGGCCGCTGGCGATGCCCGCACGAACGCCGTCATCGCGGGGGTGCAGGGCGAGGGGACGATGTGGCTGGGCGGGTCCATCTGGCACGGGCAGCGCGTGATGCGAATATCGGTGTCCGGGTGGCGAACCACGACCGAGGACATCGACCGCTGCGTTGACGTCATCCGGCGGATCGCCGCAGAGACCCTGCCCCCGGGCTGACGGCGGGTCCACTCGCAGCTGGTCTGGCCGCGCGTCGCCGCCGTGCCGTTCGTGTTCTCGAACGGCCGACCTTGGCGACTGCCGACATCGGCGACGGCGAAGGAGCTCGCCCGTCCCTGCGCCGGCGACCGCGGGTCAGGAGCTGGCCGCGGTCACCGTGACGAACGCGTCGACGTCCACCCATGGATGCCCAGCCGTTCCGCTGACGCGAATGGTGATCGTGTGCGGCCCGACGCCCGAGAACGCACGGGTGTACGCGACCCTTCGGAATTGGGTCGTGGCCGACCAGAGGCCGATCGCCGCCACGGAGACGCCGTCGATGTAGACGCGCGCCGACCCCTGTCTCGGGCCGCGTGTGGCGATCCAGGCGATCTGGCTGCCGGTGAACCGGTAGGAGACGGTGGATCCATTCGTCTGCGATGCGCGGGCGGCCGCGCCGAGGTAGGGGCTGCCTGCGCGCGGCGACCACCCTCGCGAGTAGGAGGCCGACTTCTCGGACGTCTGGTGGATCTCAGACGCCCCGGCCGAGCGCCAGGCGCTCGCGTTGCCCGCCTTGTCGACCGCGCGAACCTGGTATTCGAACGCCTGTCCCGGAGTGATGTACTGGGCGAACGACCTTGCCAGCGGCGTGGCGAGGGCAATCGGCGTCCATGTCTCGGCGCCGACCCTCTTCCGGAGCTCATACCGGTCGAGGCCCGTCCCGATGTCGCTCGACGCGGGCCAGCTCACGCTGACTGCCTCGCCGGTTGCTGAGACGGGCGAGCCGGTGCCCAGCCGCGCGACAGGCGTGACCGCGGTCGGCGCCATGGTGTCGGCCAGGACGGCGACCGAGGCGCTCCCCGTGACACCGCCAACCGACGCGGTCACAATCCCGCTCCCTGCAGCCTGTGCCGCCAGCACGCCGGATGCATTGACGGAGGCGCCGACCCCGCTGAAGTTCCAGCTGACCGGCGCTGGGGGGAGGGGCACGGCGTTGAGCGCGGCGTCCGCGCCCCGCGCCGTGTAGCTGACGGACTGGCCGGCGATGAGGGTCCTGTCGCCGGGTCGCAGGACCAGCTGCGAAAGCGGTCCGGTCGGGATCGTGGAGACCACGGTCAGCGAGTCGTCCACGGCTCGCGCGCTACCGTCGGACGGGCTGTTCACCACGGACACGCCGAGATCCCCGGGGAGTCGCACGACGGCCGTGGTGGAGCCGCCGCCGTCGAGGTTGATCGCTGTCACCGCCCCTTCGCCGACAAGCATGGACGCGAGGTCGTTGGCGGTGACGCCGTAGCTCTCGCCGGACTGCCGGCCGTCAACGGTGGCGAGGACCACGCTGCCATCCGCGCGGGCGCCCACGGCCGTCCGCGGGTGCGTGGCGGTGGTCAGGGGCGACACCGGCGACACGCTCGCCATCCCGCCCCTGACGAGCCATTCCCGGCCGCTCACGGCCTCGCCAATCGACTCCCAGCCCGGCGGGACCGAGGTGGTGATGGTGACGAAATCGCCGATCACGAGCGTGTTGAGGACGGCTGTGTCTGCGCCCTGGGCAGAGAGCACCAGGCTGCCGGGCGCGATCACGCTGTTGCCGACGAACGGCCTGACATCCGCGATCGTGGCCGTCCATGACCCGGACGCGGTGAGCGGGAGCGCGGCCCCGGTGAGGATGACCTCGGTGCCGTTGGCATTGGTCCCGGTCGTCGCGCCCCAGCGCGACGTGTAGAGGTCCAGCTCGCCGGACTGGCGCAGCTTGTTGACCTTGTCCACGGTCAGCGCGGTCAGCCCATCAGAGAGGGTGACGGTGGTGGTGACCGCGACGTCTCCGAAGGTGCTGCCCCCAACGCCATCGAAGCCGACCGTCGGCCGCGCCCATCGAGAGCCGCTCAGGAGCTCGCCATGGGAGATCAGCATGCCCGTCGGCGACGTCCGTCCGGTCACCGCGTCGGTGTTCCACGTGTCCCCGTTCACCGCGGCCACGACGCGGTGGCCGTCTTGCGTCATCCCGCTGGCCTGGGCGACGACCGTACGGAGCGTCGAAACGCCGCTGGCCGGTGTTCCCGCCTCGAGCCGGATGCCGCTTGTCGACGGGGTCACGTCGATCAGGTCGACCGCCTGCAGGCCTTGGGTGGTGGTCCAGGAGCCATGGCGATGCACGACGCCGGGGGCCACCGGCTCCCTGAGGTTCGAGGCGAAGGGGATGCTGGTCACGGCCGGGGTGGCGGCCTGCGCGACGGATTGGCCGTCTCGCGACTGGGCCGCGACGGGCGCCGGGATGCCGGGCACCACGAGCGAGATGGCGAGGGCGAGGCTGGCGGCGCGGCGGTTCATCATCCCCCTCCCTCGTTGGCAGCCCGACGGCCCTGACGCGTCCAAGGGTGCCACCCTTAGGTCGGTCGGGCAACCGACGATCGTCCTGCGATTTGCCCCGTTACGGGCCAAGGAGCCAGATCTCGTGGGCATTCGCCAGCGCTTGCGAACGGATCGCCCGAGGGCGCGGAGGCAGGGAGCAGGGCTGCAGGATCGGGTCCGGCAGCCTGTGCCGGCGGGCGCTTCGGACCCGCCCCGGCATGGAGCCCTATGCTGTAATTGCCTGCATCGCACCTCGACGCAACCGCACGGGTCGCCCGCACCACGGCCCGACTGGAGGTCTCATGGGCATCAGCGCCGCGCCGCGCATGACCAGCGAGGAGATCGTCTCGCTGTCCCGCGCCCACACCATGTTCAGCTGGTCCATCCAGGGCCAGCTCGACCCGATCGCGATCGATCGCGCCGAAGGCGTCTACCTCTACACGCCCGAGGGCAAGCGGATCCTCGACTTCAACGCGCAGTTGATGTCGGTCAACATTGGGCATGGCGACCGGCGCGTCATCGACGCCATCAACGCGCAGGCGTCCAAGCTCCAGTTCGTCCAGCCCGCGTTCGCGACGGAGATCCGCGCGCAGCTCGGCGCGAAGCTCGCCGAGATCCTGCCCGGCGACATGAACAAGGTGTTCTTCACGCTCGGCGGCGCCGAGGCGGTGGAGAACGCGATCAAGCTCGCCCGCCACGTCACCGGCAAGTACAAGCTGCTCGCCCGCTATCGCGCCTACCACGGCGCCACGGCCGGCGCGATGACCCTCACCGGCGACTACCGCCGCTGGGCCAACGAGCCCGGCATCGTCGGGGTCGTCCGCTACCCGGACACGCACCGCTGGGGCGAGAAGGAGCCGCGGCCGGCCGACGAGGCGCTCAACGGTCTCGAGGACGTCATCAAGTACGAGGGCGCCCACACGATCGCGGCGATCTTCCTCGAGACGGTCGTGGGCACCAACGGCATCCTGATCCCGCCCGACGGGTACCTGCGGGGCGTCCGGGACCTGTGCGACAAGTACGGGATCATGATGGTCGCCGACGAGGTCATGGCGGGCTTCGGCCGGACCGGGCGCTGGTTCGCCGTGGACCACTGGGACGTCGTGCCCGACCTCATGACGATGGCCAAGGGCCTGACGTCGTCCTACCTGCCGCTGGGCGCGGTGGCCATGAACGGCAAGGTCGCCGAGGCCATGGACACCAAGATGTTCTACGGCGGCCTGACGTACTCCTCGCACCCGGTGTCGCTCGCGGCGTCGCTCGCGACGATCAAGGTCTACGAGGAGGACGACCTCATCGGCAACTCGGCGCGGATGGGCGAGGTCCTGCGCCGCCACCACGAGGCGCTGGCCGCGAAGCACCCGTCGGTGGGCGCGCACCGCAGCATCGGCCTGTTCGGGATCCTGGACCTCGTGCGCTCGCAGGACCCGTGGACGCCGATCACGCCCTTCAACGGCACCAGCGACGAGATGAAGGCGATCGGCAAGTTCTTCCGCGAGAACGGGCTGTACACCATGATCTCGAACAACTCGATCCACACCAACCCGCCGCTGTGCATTAACGAGCAGCAGCTGGCCGAGGGATTCGACATCATCGATCGGGCGCTCGACATCGCGGACCAGGCCGTCAAGGGCTGATCCGCGGCGCTTGCGGCGCTCGCGACTGACGGCGACGGCCGGCTCCTCCGGGGGCCGGCCGTCGTAGTTCTCGGCTTCGCGATGGGGTATCGGCGCCCATCCGGTCCCGGGCGCCGCATGGGTCGGCCGGATCGAGACTCAACGGGCGCACGATGAGACCTCTCGCCCGGATTCGGCGCGACACGTCGCATGGGCGGCCCTGGCACGCGACAAACGCCCTGCGCATCGGGCAGCCTGGCGCGGGGTGGCCCCGTTGCGTCTTGATTCGGGTGAGCGTCGCGGCGAGGCGGGCTGTTGCTGCAGCCCTGGTCCTTGACTCCCGCGGTCGGACACCGGATGCTCGCCGCATGCCCACCCTGCCCGCGCCCGCCAGCCTCGCCCGCCCGCTCATCGCCGATGGCGCGATGGGCACGGCGCTGTTCACCGCCGGTATGCCGGTGGGGGAGTCGCCCGAGGCCTGGCTGCTCACGCCTGAGGGCGCGGCGATGATCGAGGGCGTGCACCGCAGCCACGTCGCGGCGGGTTCGCAGCTCGTCCTCAGCTCGACCTTCGGTGCCAATGCCATTCGCATCGCGGACTCGGAGATCGCCGGACGGACCGCGGACGTCTGCCGGGCTGCTGTGGCGGCGGCGCGAGCTGCAGCCGGGCCGGAGCGTCTCGTGGCGGGCTCGATGGGCCCGACCGGCGGCCTGATGATCCCGTACGGCCTGCTCGACGCGGGCGAGATCCGGGCCGCTTATGCGCAGCAGGCCGCCGCGCTGGCGCAGGCGGGCGTGGACGTGATCTGGGTCGAGACGATGATGGACCTCAACGAGGCCGTGGCCGCCGTCGAGGGCGCCAAGGAGGGTGCGCCGGGGCTGCCCGTGGTCTGCACGCTGGTGTTCGCGGCGCGCAACCGCACGATGTTCGGCAACCCGGCGGAGGAGGCGGCCGACAAGCTCGCCGCACTCGGTGTGGCCGGGATCGGCGCCAATTGCGGCGACGGCTGGGCGCCGGTCGAGGCGGTCATCCCGATCCTGGCCGCGCACGCGCCCGGCCTGCACGTCGTGGCCAAGGCGAACGCGGGCATCCCGTCGGGCACGGCTGATGGCGTGACCACCTACCCGGGCACGGCCGAGGAGGCGGCCGCCTACGCGCGGCGCGTGGCCGACATGGGCGCCACGATCGTCGGCGGCTGCTGCGGCACGACTGCGGCCCACCTGGCGGCGATGGTCGGAGCACTCGCAGGCTGATGGCGGCGGTGCGGGGCGTGGGCCGTTGGCGGCCGGGTTCGCCCCTGTTCGGCGTGTGACTGTGTTCCGATCTCGGGTCCTCGTGCTTCAGACGATCTGTCGGCGATAGCACCGCGCTGGACGGCTCAATGAGGACTTGGCCCGACGACTGGGAGGACCGCCGACGGGGTGTGGGCTGCCTGGCGTGTCGGGAGGGCCGCCCGGACGAGATCCCGAACGGCCGGCGCGTCTTCGCCGGTCGCGTGTCGGACGCGTATCTCAACCGCGACCTGGCCGCCCGGGGCTACACCCTGGTCTTCTGGCGAGGCCGCCATGCCGCCGACCCAACCGACCTGACCGACGAGGAGGCGTCCGCCTTCGCGAGCGAGGTGCGCCTGGTCTCGCTCGGCATCGAGCGGGCGTACCACCCGGCCAAGTTCAACTACCTCACGCTCGGGAACGGCCTCCCGCACCTCCACACGCATATCGTGCCCCGCTACACCGACGACCCCGATCCCGGCCGCCCGCCGCGGTTCATGATGGCCGACCAGGACTGGCCGCCGATACCGGATGACCAGTACGCGCACGAGGTGGAGGAGCTCCGGGTGGCGATCGAGGCGGCTCAGGATCCGGATCCCCGGCTCCGGGCGCAACCGCCCAACTCCTAGAGCGACTTCTACCCAGATGACCGTGCTGCGGTCCTTACCGGTGGCGACCGCCGGCACGGCATCGGCGTCCATCGCGGCGCACGCAGGGGCCCGCGACGCGGTTCCCGCAGATGACCGTGGTGCGGTCCTTCTCCAAGGACTTCCTGGATTGGGACCGCACGGTGGTCATGCGGCGATTTCCCGGTGCAGATTGTGCGCAGATGACCGCCCCGCGAGCATCCGGCGATGTCGACGCGGATAAGGACCGCACCGCGAGCCTTTGGGAAATCGCGCGGGCCCGGCGACCGGCGCGGGCCCGGCGACCGGCGCAGGCCAGGCGACCGGCGCATCCAGGCGACCGGCGCGTCCCGACGCCTGTAGCATCGCGCCATGAGCCCCATCGACTTCAGCCGGTTCGACGCCCTGACCTTCGACTGCTACGGCACGCTCATCGACTGGGAGCGCGGCATTCTCAACGCATTTCAGCTGGTGCTGTCGCGCCACGATGTGGGCGCGACCGACGACGAGCTCCTGGCGCTGTTCGCGAAGCACGAGTCGGCCATCGAGGGTCGCGTCTACCGCACGTACCGCGAGGTGCTGGCCGGCGCGGCGAGGGGCGTGTGCGCGGACCTGGGCGTGGACCCGTCGGATCGCGCCATCGCCGAGTTCTCCACCTCGGTGGGCGATTGGCCCGCCTTCGCCGATTCCGCCGCCGCGCTCCGCCGGCTCAAGACCCGATTTCGCCTCGGCGTGCTGACCAACTGCGACGACGACCTGTTCGCGGGCTCGAACCGCCGCCTCGGGGTCGACTTCGACTGGGTGGTCACCGCCCAGCAGGCCCGCGGGTACAAGCCGCGACCGGCCAACTTCGAGGCGCTGTTCGCCCGGGTGGACGTGCCCCGCGACCGGATCCTCCATGTCGCCCAGAGCCTGTTCCACGACCACGTCCCGGCGAAGGCGCTGGGCATGACGACGGTCTGGATCGACCGCCGCCACGACAAGCCGGGCTTTGGCGCGACGCCCCCGGCGGACGCGAAGCCGGACCTCGTCTGCCCCGACATGCGCTCGTTCGCGGAGCTGGCTCTGGGCTGAGGACCAGGACCCCAGGCCGTCGCCTATCGCGGGGCGGCGAGTCCCAGTGCACGCGCCGCCCAGGGCAGCGCTGTCCGAGCCTGCTGGATCTGGAGGGGCCGGACGCGGGGCGCCTCGGGTATCGGGTCCCCGCCAGCACGGCTGCAGAAGAAGCCCGCGACCCAGGCGGCCAGCCCTGGCGACGAGCTCAGGACTTCTTCGGGCGCCGGTCCGCCCTCCGCGTGGAGGCTCGGGAGCCAGAAGGCGATGTCGACGTTCGCGTTCGCAACAGCGGCGTGGTTCCAGTCGAGCAGCACCGCGCGGCCGTCCCTGAAGCAGAGGTTGTCGGATCGGACGTCCAGGTGAACGAGCGAGTCGCCCGATACGGGGGCCTCGGCGGCGGCGGAGATGAGTGCCGGAAGGTTGGCCTCGAGCCACGCGGGCGTGCAGAGGCCCAGCGTGAGGAAGGGCACCGGATCCTCGGCGACCTCTCGCCAGTTCGGGCCCGGGTCGACCTCGCGCCCCAACAGGTGCTCGGGCGGGGCAGTTCGGTGGACCGCCGAAAGGGCCTGGAGGACCGCCTCCACGCACTCGTCGGTCCACGGCGGCGGCCAGGAAGCGGCTGAGAGATCCTCGAGCGCCAGAGCAGGCCGCGTGCCGTCGTCGTCGAACCCGAGGACCCGGGGCATGAACCAACCGGCGATGCTCCGGTAGTTGCGATGCTCATCGCGGGTCCACTCGGCCGTCAGGGCCGTCGCGCCGATCTTGACGAATGCCGACGCTTCCGCATTGGCGACGATCCATCGCGCGGCCGTGTCCGAGGTGCCGCGGCGCTCGTCGGCGCGCCGGAATCGCGTGGGCCGCCAGCCGAGAGCGCGCTCCATCCGGGCCACGTCCGCAGGCTGCGGTGCGGCAGCGGCGTGTCCGTAACGGCCCGGCGCGTCCATCTCCTGTGATCTTCGGCAGGATGCGTCACTCGTGCAATGCCCATCGCAACGATTCGGGTCGGGTGCCGCAGGGGGCTCAGCCCACGCCCACCAGCGCCTGCCCGGCGACCGCGGCCATGACCACCACCACGATCGGCGGGACGCGGCGGGTCAGGAGCAGCGCGAACCCGGCGCCCGCGACGGCGACGTCCACCGGGCGAGCCACCGCGCTCGTCCACACCGGCGTGTAGAGCGCGGCCGCCAGCAGGCCGACGACCGCAGCGTTCGCGCCGCTCAGCGCCCGCCGCACGCGCGCCGACGCCCGGAGCCGGTCCCAGAACGGCAGCACGCCGAACACCAGCAGGAACGACGGCGCGAAGATGGCGGTCAGGGCGAGCACGCCGCCGCCAACCCCGCCCGGCCCCACCGACGACACGGCGCCCAGGTACCCGGAGAAGGTGAAGAGCGGCCCGGGGACCGCCTGCGCCGCGCCATAGCCGGCAAGGAACGAGGAATCGCTCACCCAGCCCGGGTCCACGACGTTCGCGTGGAGCAGCGGCAGGACGACGTGGCCGCCGCCGAAGACGAGGGCGCCCGACCGGAAGAACGAATTGGCCAGGGCAAGCGAGCCGTTGACGCCGCGGAGGAGCGGCAGGGCGAGCAGCAGGGCGGCGAAGCAGGCCAGGGCCACAATGGCGAACCGCCGCCCGACCGTGCGCGGCTCCTCGACGGTCGCCGGAGCGGGCGCTCCCGGCAGCAGCGCAAGCCCCGCGAGCGCGCCCGCCGCGATGATCGCCACCTGCGCGAATGGCGAGGCGATCAGCAGCGCCGCCGCCGCCGCGAGCGCGGCCATCGCGCGTCGGGGCCAGTCGGGCGCGAGCGAGCGCGCCATCGCGACCACCGCCTGCGCCACCACGGCGACCGCGGCCAACTTGAGCCCGCGGACCCAGCCGGCCCCCGAGAGGTCGACCTGCGTCGCGACCACGCCGAGCGCGATCATCGCCACCGCGGACGGCGCCGTGAACCCGATCCACGCCGCGATCCCGCCGAGGATCCCGGCCCGCCGCGTCCCGATCGCGATCCCCAGCTGGCTGCTGGCAGGCCCGGGCAACAGCTGGCTGAGCGCCACGAGGTCGCCGAACGCCGCCGCGTCGAGCCATCGCCGCCGCTCGACGTACTCGCGCCGGAAGTACCCGAGGTGCGCAACCGGTCCGCCGAACGAGGTCAGCCCGAGGCGAAGGGCGACCAGGAGCACCTCGAGGGGGCCCTGGGCGGTCAGCCTTCGTGCGGGCGTGGGACGGGCATCGGCTGGCACGTCGCGAGCGTACACGCAGCGCTGCGCCGGGAACTCTGGTGGAGCGCTCCAGACTCGGGAACACAGAGCGCCCCCATGCGGCGCCTGAGAGCGCTAGCCTTGCGAAGCCATGGGTACACAGCAGGCATGCGGGCGATGACCGCGTCGGCCCCGCCCCTCAATGAGACGCCGGACGAAGGCGATCTGCGCGTGGTCGCCGTCCGCGTCGGGCTGGTGGGGCTGAGCCTCGCGCTGGCAACGATTGCCGCCGCGGGCCTCGAGCAGGGCGTCGGCGTGCAGGACGCGTCGCCGGTCTACCTGGTCTCGGTCGTCGTGGCGGCGGGCGTGATGGGGACCTGGGCCGCGGTGGCCACGTCGGGCATCGCATTCCTCGTCTATGACTTCCTGTTCACCTCGCCGCGCTTCACGCTCGCGGTGTCCGACCCCGCCGAGTGGCTCAGCCTGCTGCTGTTCCTGATCGTCGCTGTGGTCATCGGCCGACTGGCGGCACTCCAGCGCGACCGTGCCGACGAGGCGGACCGCCGCGTCCGCGAGGGCGTGGCGCTCGTGGCGATGAGCCGCGACGTGGCGATGGCGACGACGTTCGAGGAGGCTGCGGCCGAAATCGCGCTCCGGCTCCAGGCCGACGCCGAGATGGACGAGGTCTGGGTCGAGACGACCGAGGCGCCGGGCCACGCCGTCGCATGGACAGGCGTGACCCCGCCCGCCAACCCGGACAGCCCCTGGACGCTTGTCCGCTCCGAGGCCGACGACACCACCGAGTGGCTCCGCCTCCACGCGGGCGCGACGGCGGTCGCCGACAACGAGGGTGCGCCAGCCCACTACCTGGTACCGATCGACGCCGGCGACGAGCGGGCCGGCTGGATCCACGCCACCCGGCTCCCCGGCGACCCGCAGCCAGGCCGCGGGGCACGGCGGCTCCTCGCGCTCGCAGCGGATCAGCTCGCGCTCGCCCACCGCCGCGACCGGCTCAGCGCCGAGCTGACCGCCGTCGAGGTGGCCCGCCAGAGCGACGCCCTGCGGGGCGCGATCCTCGACTCGGTCTCCCACGACCTGCGCACGCCCATTGCGAGCATCCGCGCCCTCGCCGGTGGCCTGGCCGACGCGGCGCCAGGCCTCGAGGCGTCCGCCGTCCGCTCGACTGCCGAGAAGATCGACGCCGAGGGCGAACGCCTGGGCGACCTGGTCAACGGGCTGCTCGACATGGGGCGGATCCAGGCCGGCGGCATCCACGCTGACCTCCGCCCGTACGACCTGGCCGAGCTGGTCGAGACGACGCTCCGGCACCACGCGGCGGACCGCGTGGCCCGCCCGATCGAGGTGGCCGTCCCCGACAACCTGCCGCCCGTGCTCGCGGATGCGGTGCTCGCGGACGTGGCGCTGGGCAACGTCATCGACAACGCCGAGGCCCACACGCCCGGCGAGGCGCGCATCCGCGTGTCGGGAGGCGCGGCCGATCCGGGATGGGTGCTGCTCGCGGTGGACGATGCAGGACCCGGGGTCCCGGATGACACCCTGCCGCACCTCTTCGAGCGCTTCTACCGCGTCCCCGTCGGGCAGGAAGCGGCTCGCCACGGCATGGGGCTTGGTCTCGCGATCGCGAAGGGGTTCGTCGAGGCGATGGGCGGCACCATCACCGCGGAGACAAGCGATCTCGGCGGCCTCGGGATCCGGATCCGCCTGCCCGTGGCGCCCGAGCAGGACGCTCAGTGAGCGGTGCGCACCTGCTGCTGGTCGAGGACGATCCCGTGGCGCGGGCGGCCGTCGCGGAGAACCTGACCGGGCACGGGTACGCAGTGGTGGAGGCGGAGGACGCGGCCGGCGCGCTGCGCTCGTGGGACGCCTCCCGCCCCGACCTCATCGTGCTCGACCTCGGGCTGCCCGATCTTGACGGGATCACCGTGATCCGCCGCGTCCGGCGCGAGGCCGCCACGCCCATCCTGGTGCTCTCCGCGCGCGGCCGCGAGACCGACAAGATCGAGGCGCTCGAGGCCGGCGCCGACGACTACGTGACCAAGCCGTACGGCATCGGCGAGGTCCGGGCGCGGATCGCGGCGCTCCTCCGCCGGGTCGGGGGGCCGGTAGGGGAGCCGTCGGGTGTGCTGCGCAATGGCTCCATCGCGCTGGATCCCGTCCGCCGCGTGGTCACGGTGGGGGAGCGCGAGCTCGACCTCACGCCGCGTGAGTACGAGCTGCTCAAGCAAATGCTCGCGGCACCCGGGCGTGTCCTGACGCGCGGCCGCCTGCTGCGGGCGGTGTGGGGGACGGCGTACAGCGATGAGGGCCACTACCTCCACGTGTACGTGTCGCGGCTCCGTCGCAAGCTTGCCGCGGCCGACCCGGACGGCGACGCGAGGAACCTCGTCGCGGCCGAGCCCGGCGTCGGCTACCGAGTCCGCGAGGCGCCGGGCGACTGAGGCGCCGGTCGGCGCCAGCTCACTCCCGGATGGGGACGAGATGCAGCTCGAGAGCGGGATCTGCCGCGGCCAGTCGCTCCAGCGGCGAGCGCCCCCGGAGCCGGTCCCCGAGCGAGGAGGTCCGCGCCGGCAGGACGACATGACTCGCCCGGACCCGCCGGAACGCCGCGACGAGCGCCGCGCCTGCGTCAGGGGCCGGGACCAACAGGATCTCTGCGCCCAAGTCCCGGGCCAGCTCGACGTCGTCGGCTGCCGAGAGGGGGTCGCCACCATCGGCCCGTGACGTCCCGGCCTCGGCCACCACTGCCACCAGCCGAAGGCCCAGTGCGGCGGCCAGGGCCGCCGCCCGGCGGATGGCGTCGCGCCCGCCGGGCCCACCGTCGACGGGTACCGCCACGGCCCCGGCCGACAATGTCGCGCCGACAGCGTCCCTTCCGTCAGCAGCGTCGTTCGCGCCGATCTCCCGCTCCACGCGCCGCGCGATGCTGCGGAGCGCGAGTTCGCGCAGCGCGGCGAGATTCGCCATGGTGTACACGCGGTCAAGCAGCCCGGAGGCGCGCTCGGGCCCCACCACCAGGCCGTCGGCGATGCGCTGACGCAGCGTTGCCGGGCTCACGTCCACCAGTTCCACGTCGTCGGCGCTGTCGAGGACGGCGTCCGGAAGCCGCTCGCGGACGGCGACACCCGTGATCGTCGCGGCGGCGTCCGCGAGCGAGGCGAGGTGCCCCAGGTCGAGCGTGGCCACCACGTCGATCCTCGCGTCGCGGATCGCCTCGACCGCCGCCCACCGCGTGGCCGGGCGCATGCCGGGCGCGTGCTCGCGCCAGAGCTCGTCCACCAGCACCACCTCGGGGTGCCGCGCCACGATCGCCTCGACGTCCAGCGTCTCGACGGTCACCCCGCGGTAGGCCACCGACGCACCGGCCACGTGCTCGAAGCCATCGCCGAGCGACGAGATCGTCGGGCTGGGCGCGCTGGCCAGCACGCCCAGGACGACGTCGGTGCCGCACGCCCGGAGCCGAGCGCCTTCCTCGAGCATCCGGCTGGTCGCGCCCGCGCCCTCGCACATGCCGGCATAGACATGCAGGCGCCCGCGCGGCCTCGCGATGGGCACGTCGCGCGCACCGTTCACGAGACCGGCCCCTCGGCCCCCTCGAGGAACCGCTGAGCGGTGGCGAGGAAGGTCGTGAGGGCGAAGGGCTTGGGCAGGTAGCCAACCAAGTCGAACTGGCGCAGGCGCTCCGGGTCCACCGTGAGCGCGGTCAGCAGGACGACGGGCGGGCGCCCGGGCGCGGGGGCCAGCTCGTCGCGGAGGAGGTCCCAACCGCTCCGGCCGGGCAGGTTGAGGTCCAGGAACACCAAGCCCGGTCGGAGGCCGCCGGCCAGGCGCTCGGCTGCATCCTCAGCGGAGCCAACGTCGACCGTCTCGACCCCGCGGCGGCGGAGGGCGTCGGCCAGCGCGCCGCGCAGGACGTCCTCGTCCTCGACCAGCAGGACTGGGCCGTGGACCGCCGTAGGTGCACCGGATCCACCAGGCTCAGGCGTCGGGATCGTGGCATCAGCCATCGCGCGCCCCGCGGTCAACCACCAGCGCGCAGGCCTCGTCGCCGGGCGTCCAGTCGGCAGTCACGCGCAGGCGGTGGAGTCCCGCCCGCGCCCGCGCGGCCTCGAGGACGCTGGCACCCAGCCAGAGGTTGGCCACGGTCACCCGGACTGCCGCCCCGGCGCGGACCAGCGCGATCGCCGAATCGACCAGGCGCAGCTCGCGGTCGATCTCGTCGCGGACGGCAGTCTCGGTCAGGGTGTCCATGGCGCACACCTCGTTAGCGAGGCCGCCGGAACGGCACGTCGGCGACGATGATCCCGGGGTGCCCGGTGAGCGCATCGCGCAGCCGGTAGGCGCTCTGGTTGTACAGGAAGCGCTCCCACCAGTGCTTGATGATCCGCTCGGGGATCAGGACGATCGTGATGACCGACGAGTCCTTCTCGGCGGTGAACTCGAGGTACCGGATGAGCGGACGCACGAACTCGCGGTACGGCGATTCGACGATGACCAGGTCCACGCCGCGCACCTGGGACTCGAAGCGGGTTCGGAACGCCTCGGCCTCGTGGAGGTCGTCGGTGACGTGGACGGCGACCACGCTCTTGGACATCGTGAGGCCCAGCTTGATGGCCTGGATGGCATCGCGGCGCATGTCCTGCATCGGCACGATGACGCGCTGGCCGCGGCTGGGCGGCCCGATGACCGATTCGGGCCGGACGTGCAGCTCGACCTGCGCGGTGCGGTACTCGCGGGAGATCAGACGCATCAGCATGACGAGGACCGGGACGATGATGATCACGATCCACGCGCCGAGTGCGAACTTGGCGACCGCGAAGATGACGGCCACGATGCCGGTGGCGATCGCGCCGACGCTGTTGATGACCGCGCTCCGCTGCCAGCCGGGCTCCTTGGTGGCCAGCCAGTGGCGGACCATCCCGGCCTGCGAGAGCGTGAACGCGGTGAAGACGCCGATCGCGTAGAGCGGGATGAGCGCCTCGACGCGGCCCCGGAAGGCCACCACCACGATGATCGCGATCAGCGCCAGCGCGACGATCCCGGAGTTGAACGCCAGCCGCTCGCCGCGGAACGCGAACTGGCGCGGCATGAACCCGTCACGGGCCAGGATCGATGCCAGCCGCGGGAAGTCCGCGAAGCTCGTCTGGGCCGCCAGGATCAGGATGCCCATCGTGGAGAAGATCAGGATGTAGTAGACCGGCGTGGACCCGAACACAGCCCGGCCCACCTGCGAGAGCACCGATTCGGTGGGGCTCGGCACCGCACCGCTGACCGTGGCGAGGTATGAGATCCCCAGGAACACCACGCCCAGGATGACGGCCATCGTGACCATCGTCGTCTGCGCGTTCTTCCACTCCGGGGGCTTGAACGCCGGCGTCCCGTTGCTGATCGCCTCCGTGCCGGTCATCGCGGAGCAGCCGTCAGCGAACGCTCGCATGAGCAGGAGCAGGGACATGCTCTCCACGGGGACCTTGATGGCCTCGACGCCCGTCACCTGCGGCGGCTGGCCCGTGACTGTCCGGAAGATCCCAATGCCGACGAGCAGCATGACGCTGCCGACGAAGATGTACGTGGGCAGGGCGAAGATCGTGCCGCTCTCGGAGAGGCCGCGCAGGTTGACGGCCATGACGAGCAGGATCGCCGCGACGATCAGCACCAGCGTGAACGGGATGTCCGTGTCGGGCAGCGGCGTCGAGAGCACGGGGAACGCCGAGGCCAGGTTGAACACGCCAGAGGACACGCTCACCGACACGGTGAGCACGTAGTCCGTGAGCAGCGCTGCCGCCGCAATCAGCCCCGCGTTGATGCCCAGGTTCTCGTGCGCCACGATGTAGCTGCCGCCGCCGTGGGGGTAGGCACGGATTGTCTGGCGGTAGCTGAACGTGACGAGGAACAGCAGTCCGACGATCAGCAGCGAGATCGGCATGAGGAAGTTGAACGCCACCGTGCCGACGGCAAGCAGCGTGAACATGCTCGCCTCGGTGGCGTACGCGACCGAGCTCATCACGTCACTCGAGAAGACGGCGAGCGCCTTCCACTTGGGCAGGCGCTGCTCAAGCTCCTCGTGCGTGGACAGCACCCGGCCGAACAGGACACGGCGGGCGCCAAAGCCAAGGCGGCCGGCGCGCGACTCGGGCTCGATGGCGGCGGCCCTGGCGACGATGGTGCCCTGCTCGCCGTAGCGGAAGAAGCGGGCCTCGGGGCGGTGGACCTGGACCCGGCGGTCGCCTGGCTTGCGCCCGGAGCGGGGGATCCGGCTAGGGACGACCGGCTGCGGGTCAGCCACGGCGGGCCCCGGTCGCAGAGGTGGGGGCGGCCGGGGTCCGGCCGGGCTGGGGGGCATTCGGGCGGGTCAAACGTTGGGCTCCGGCGCCGGTTGGGCTGTGACGGCTTCGCGCGGGCACCGGTGGCGCTCCCGGCCCGCGCCATCACCATACGCACGGCCCCACGCTGGTACCCGCGGCCGGGGGGATCGCGGCGCTCAACAAGGCCTCAACAACCGGCTCGCCCGGTGCAGCCGCGCGCCGGCGGGCCCGGCCGGGCCAGGTCAGCCTCGGGTCACGTCCACCAGGTGGACCTCGAGCTCCGGGTCGATCCGGAGGAGGCGGTCGGCCAGCGAGCCCTTGAGTCGCGCCAGCCCGCCGGCCGCCGGGTGGTGCGGGAGCACGACGTGCGTGGGGCGCCGGGCGTGCACCGCCTGCTCGAGCCCGGCGAGCGTGTCGGCCGCCTCCACCCGCAGGACCTCCGCGCCCAGGTCGACCGCGTCGTCGAGCGTCTGCTGCAGGTCGCGCTGCCGGTCGAACGGCCGGTGGACCGAGGCAGGCGTCTCCACGACCAGCGCCACGAGCCCGCCGTGGAGCAGCGAGGCCAGCCGGGCGGCGCGACGGACCGCCCGGGGCGTGGCCGCGTCCTCGTCGACCAGTACCAGCACGCGCTCGGTGACCAGTGCGAGCGCCGTCCCGGAAGCCTCGAGCTGGCCCTCCACCCGTTGGGCCGCCAGACGGAGCGCGATCTCGCGCAGCGCCGTCAGGTTCGGCTCCGTGAAGAACTTGTCGAGCGCCAGGGCGGCCCGCTCGGGCGGGTAGACGTTCCCATGGCGCATCCGCTGGCGCAGCGCGTGCGGGCTCATGTCCACGAGCTCGATCTCGTCGGCGGTCAGGAGGACGTCGTCGGGGAGCCGTTCGTGGACGGGAGCGCCCGTGATGGTCGCCACTGCGTCGGCGACGCTGTCGAGGTGCTGGATGTTGAGCGTCGTGACGACGTGGATCCCGGCGTCGCGGATCGCCTCCACGTCTTCCCAGCGCTTGGCGCGCGCCGAGCCCGGGATGTTCGTGTGCGCGAGCTCGTCCACGAGGACGACCGTCGGGCGACGGGCGATGACGGCGTCTGCGTCCATCTCCTCCAGCAGCACGCCGCGGTACTCGACCGAGGAGCGCGGCACCACCTCGAGTCCCTCGAGCAGCTTGACGGTGTTCGGCCGCCCGTGGCACTCGGCGTAGCCGACGACGAGGTCGGTCCCGCGCTCGACCCGGCGGTGGCCCTCCTCGAGCATCCGATACGTCTTGCCGACGCCCGGCGCCATCCCGAGGTAGACGCGCAGCCGCCCGCGGCCACTCTGGCCTTCGGCGTGGAGGCGCGCGAGGAACTCGTCCGCGCTGGGCCGGACGTCGAAGGCGTCACGCTCGGGGTCGCGGAAGTCTGGGTCCCGCGTCGTCGGACTGTGCATCGTGGGCCTCAGCCCGAGGTGGCGGCCGTCGAGAGCAGCCCGGCGAGGTCGAGGTTGAGCTCCAGCACGTGGACGCGTGGCTCGCCCAGGAATCCCAGCAGCGGCTGCTCGGTGTGGCGAGCGACGATCGCCCGGACCGCGTCCACCGTCATCCCGTTCGCCTTCGCCACGCTCGCCACCTGGTACTCTGCCGCCGCCGGGCTGATGTCCGGGTCGAGGCCGGACGCGGACGTGGTCACCAGGTCCACGGGGACGGGCCCGCCGCCGTTGGCCTTCCGCGCGGCATCGACGGCCGCCACCACGTTCGCGATCAGCTGCTGGCTGGTGGGGCCCAGGTTGCTGCCCGCCGAGCCGCTGGCGTCGTAGCCGTCCGTGCCGGCGGCCGACGGGCGGCCCGAGAAGTACTTCGGGTCGGAGAAGGCCTGGCCGATGAGGCTGGAGCCCACGGCCTGCCCGTTGACGACGATCATCGATCCGTTGGCCTGGCGGTGGAACGCCACCTGGGCGATCCCGGTGATCAGCGCCGGGTAGGCGGCGCCGGTGATGAGGGTCAGCACGACTAGCAGCATGACTGCCGGGAAGAGGACGTGCCGCAGGAAGGAGCGCATCGAAGTCACCTACGCGAGATGGAGGGCCGAGACGAGGAGGTCGATCGCCTTGATCCCGATGAAGGGGGCGATGATCCCGCCGAGGCCGTAGACGAGGAGGTTGCGCCGCAGCAGCTCGCTCGCAGGCGCGGCCCGGAAGGCGACGCCGCGGATGGCGAGCGGGACCAGGGCGATGATGACGAGGGCGTTGAAGATGACGGCTGACAAGATCGCGCTCTGTGGCGTGCTGAGGCCCATGATGTTCAGGCTGCCGAGCTCAGGGTAGACGCTCACGAACATCGCCGGCACGATCGCGAAGTACTTCGCGACGTCGTTGGCGATCGAGAAGGTCGTGATCGAGCCGCGCGTGATCAGCAGCTGCTTGCCGATCGCGATGACCTCGAGCAGCTTGGTCGGGTCCGAGTCGAGGTCGACCATGTTGGCCGCCTCCTTGGCCGCCGACGTGCCGCTGTTCATGGCAAGGCCGACGTCAGACTGAGCGAGGGCCGGCGCGTCGTTGGTGCCGTCGCCGGTCATCGCCACCAGGTGGCCGTCCGCCTGCTCCTTGCGGATGAACGCGATCTTGTTCTCGGGCGTCGCCTGGGCGATGAAGTCGTCGACGCCCGCCTCCTTGGCGATGGTCGCCGCGGTCCGCGGGTTGTCGCCGGTGATCATCACCGTGCGGATGCCCATCTTGCGGAACTCGGCGAACCGCTCGACCAGCCCCTCCTTGACGGTGTCCTTGAGCTCGATCATGCCCAGGGCGCGGCCGTCGCTGCGGATCGCGAGCGGCGTCGCGCCGGCATCGGCGATCCGGTCGGCCTCGGCCTGGAGCTCGGCCGCCATCGGCGCGTCGAGCTCGGCGGCGATCGCGTCCACGGCGCCCTTGAGAACAAGGCCGCCGGTGACGGTCCGGATGCCGCTGGTGCGGGTCTCGGCGCGGAACGGGATCTCCTCGGCGATGGTCGCGGCGAGGGCGGCGAAGCCTTCGTCGTCGCCCTCGCGCGCCGACTCGCCAAGCTCCGCGAGCCGCTTGCGGGCGAGCGTGACGACCGAGCGGCCCTCGGGCGTCACGTCCCTGATCGAGGTCTGCAGCGCCGCCCGGACCGCCTCGGCCTCGGTGACGCCCGGCGCGGGCGAGATGGAGGCGGCCAGCCGGTTGCCATAGGTGATCGTGCCGGTCTTGTCGAGCAGGATCACGTCCACGTCGCCCGACGCCTCCACGGCGCGGCCGCTCATCGCCAGGACATTGAACCGGGCCACGCGGTCCATGCCGGCGATGCCGATGGCGGACAGCAGCCCGCCGATGGTGGTCGGGATGAGGCAGACCAGCAGCGCGACGAGGGCGACGGTATCCACCGTGGCGCCGGCGAACGCGCCGAACGGGCGCAGCGTGACGGTGGCCATGAGGAAGATGATCGTCAGGCCCGCCAGCAGGATCGCGAGCGCGATCTCGTTGGGGGTGCGCTGGCGCTTGGCGCCCTCGACGAGGGCGATCATCCGGTCGAGAAACGTCTCGCCCGGGTCGGAGGTGATACGGATGACCAGCCGGTCAGACACGAGCGTCGTGCCGCCGGTGACAGAGCTCCGGATGTCGGTGCCGGGCTCCTTGAGGACGGGAGCGGACTCGCCGGTGATCGCCGCCTCGTTGACCATGCCGAGGCCCTCGATCACGTCGCCGTCGCCGGCGATGGTCTCGCCTTCCTCCACGACGATGATGTCGCCCTTGCGGAGCTCGGACGAGCCGACCGTCTCGAGCGAGCCGTCCGCCATGCGGCGGTGGGCGCTGGTCTCGGAGCGCGTCTTGCGGAGCGTTGCCGCCTGGGCGCGCCCACGGGCCTCGGCCACCGCCTCGGCGTACGTCGCGAACAGGACGGTGAACCACAGCCAGACCCCGATCTGGAGCTCGAAGCCGGTGCCCGACGATCCGGTCAGAGCCTGGAGCCCGGTGATGTGGGCGAACCACGTGATCGTCACCAGCGCTGCGGTCAGCTCGACGACGAACATGACCGGGTTGCGGATGAGCAGCCGCGGGTCGAGCTTGCGGACGGCGTGCGGCAGGGCGGCGCGGAGCAGCTCGGGGTCGAGGATGCCGCGCGGGCGGGGGGCCTGGCCGCCGCTGGGCTTGCCGCCGCCCAGCGTCACGAAGCGCTGGAAGCGGCGGGTCCCGCGGCCGAGGTCGATGGACATCAGGGTTCGCGTGATGCTCATGGTCAGAAGGTCTTTCCGGCGTTCTGGAGGAGCTGCTCGACGATCGGGCCCAGCGCGAGCGCCGGGAAGAACGTGAGCGCGCCGACGATGACGATGACGCCGATCAGCAGGACGGTCCACAGGACGCCCGTGGTCGGGAAGGTGCCCAGCGAGGCAGCGACGCGCCGCTTGGCGGCCATCGAGCCCGCGAGGGCGAGGATCGGGACGATCATCCCGTACCGGCCGATCAGCATCGCGAAGGCGCCGGTGATGTTGTAGAAGGGCGTGTTCCCGGTCAGGCCGGCGAAGGCCGAGCCGTTGTTGCCTGTCTGGCTCGAGTACGTGTACAGGATCTCGCTGAAGCCGTGCGGGCCCTTGTTGAGGGGCCCGGCCAGGCCCTCGGGCAGGATGGTCGCCAAGGCGGTGAAGCCCAGGATGCTCGCGCCGAGCACGAGGGCCGTGATCATCGCCATCTTGATCTCGAAGGACTCGACCTTCTTGCCGAGATACTCGGGCGTGCGCCCGACCATGAGCCCGGCGATGAAGACCGCCAGGATCGCGCCGATGGTCAGCATCCCGTACATTCCCGCCCCGATGCCGCCTGGCGTGATCTCGCCCAGCTCCATGTTGAACAGCGGGACGAGGCCGGCGAGGGGCTGGGCGCTGTCGTGCCAGCTGTTGATAGCGCCCGTGCTGGTGCCGGTCGTGACCGTCATGAACAGGCCGCCGATGCCGGCACCGAAGCGGACTTCCTTGCCCTCCATGTTGCCCATGGCCGCCTGGTTCACGCCAGCGGGGAACAGCGGGTTGCCGACCGCCTCCAAGTGCATGGCCAGCACAGCGCCGAGGCCGAGGACGATCGCCATGGCGGCGAAGATCGTCCAGCCCTGGCGCTGGTTCCCGGCGTAGCGGCCGAACGTGTAGGTCAGCGAGAACGGGAACATGAGGATCGCGAACATCTCGAGGAAGTTCGTCAGCGGGGTGGGGTTCTCGAACGGGTGGGCCGAGTTGGCGTTGAAGAACCCGCCGCCGTTGTTGCCCAGCTCCTTGATCCACTCCTGCGAGGCGACCGGGCCAAGCGCGATGTGCTGGACCGCGCCCTGGAGCGTGGTCACGGTCTGCGTCGGGTCCCACGTCTGCGGGACGCCTTGCCACACGAGCACGAGCGCGCCGACGATCGAGATCGGGAGCAGCAGGTACAGGATGCCGCGGGTCAGGTCGACCCAGTAGTTCCCGAGCGTGCTGGCGCTCTTGCGGGTCAGCCCGCGGAACAGCGCGATCGCAATCGCCAGGCCGGTGGCCGCAGACGTGAAGTTGCGCACGGCCAGCATGGCGGCCTGCTGAGGTAGGTGGCGCCGCGTCTCGCCCGAGTAGTTCTGCCAGTTGGTGTTGGTCTCGAACGAGACCGACGTGTTGAACGCGAGGTCGGGCGTCATGGCGGGGATGCCGCCCTGGTTGAGCGGGAGCACGGCCTGGAGCCGGAGCATCAGGTAGCCGGCGAGGATGGCGACGCCCGCCATCACCAGGACGGCGACCGTGTAGCCCTTCCAGCTCTGCTCGACGGTCTCGTCGATGCCGGCCACGCGGTAGACGAGCTTCTCGACGGGCCGGAGGACCGGGCTCAGGAAGGTGCGCTGGCCTTCCATGACGTCGTGGATGTAGGTGCCCAGGAGCGGGGTGATGAGCGCGACCGCACGCAGCGAGCGCCACGAGGGTCAGCAGATCGCCGAGGGGCATGGCTCAGAAGTCCTCCGGGCGCAGCAGCGCCCACAGGAGGTACACGAACACGAAGGCGGCCGCCAGGGCTGCCAGGAGCTCGAGGACGTTCATCTGCGCACCCGCTCCACGAGCGTGAGGTACAGCGCTGCGACCACGACGCACGCGGCCATGATCAGCGCGATCTGCCAGTCTTCCATGGGCTAGGCGATCTCCTCCGGCGTCGCCCGACTGGGACGCGAGGACCCGCTCGATGGTCGCCAGCAGCGTCTCGAGCGGGAAGGGCTTGGGCAGGTAGCCCGGCCACGCCGAACTCCGCCAGGCGGCGGTAGTCCACGGTGACGGCGCTGGCGATGACGACCGGCGGGGCGTCGGGCCGGCGGAACCGCTCCGAGCGGAGCAGCTCCCAGCCCGTGCTGCCGGGGAGGTTCAGGTCCAGCAGGACCAGCGCAGGCCTGGCTCCCGCGTCGAGGAGTTCCACGGCCACCTCGGCCGAATCGGCTTCGAGCAGCTCGAACCCGCGGTGGCGCAGCCACGTGACGATGACGTGGCGAAGGGCCTCGTCGTCCTCCACGATGAGGAGGGGGCCAGGACTAGGCATCGGCCGTCCTCGACACCGTGAGGCCGCTCGGCTGCTCGTCGAGGGTCCAGACCGGCGTGACGAGAACGCCTGCCTGATCCGCCTCGGAGCGCGCCGATTCGAGCATCTGGCCCGCGAAGTGCAGGCCCGCGCACATGACGCGGTTCGACATGCCCGAGGCGACCAACTGGATGGCGCCGTGGACGATGGACTGCTCGAACTCGAGCGTGAGGGTCGCGCTGGCCGCGGCCAGGCCGGTAGCCTTCATGCCCCCAAGGTGCTCCCGGCCGCCAAGAGGCAGCGGGGGCGGGGGAGGCCTTCGGCCCTAAAGAACCCCTAAGGTTCGGTCCGGGATTCGGGTTGCGGCACGTCCGCCCCGGGCTCCTGCACGCGGTATCCCACGCCGGGCTCGGTCACGATGAGGTCGCGAAGGCGACCGCCGGGGTCTGCGGCGGAGAGCTTCCGCCGGAGCTGGCTGACGTGGACGTACACGTAGCTGTCCTCGCCCTGGTAGGCCTCGCCCCAGACCGCGCGCAGGATCCTGCCCTTGGTCACGAGCCGCCCCGCGTGCGCGAGGAGCACCCGCAGGATCTCGAACTCGCGGGGGGTCAGGTCCACGGGCACGCCGTCCACGCGGACCTCGTGCCGGGCCGCGTCGAAGAGGAGCGGCCCGATGACCACGCGCCCCCCGCCATCAGCCACCGGACCTCCCGCGCGGCGCAGAGCCACGCGCAGACGGGCGTGCAGCTCGGCCACCCCGAAGGGCTTGGTCACATAGTCGTCGGCACCCCGCTCGAGCGCCTCCACCTTCTCGCGCTCCTCGTAGCGGCCGGACAGGATCACGATCGGCGTCGTGGCCTCGCGCCGGAAGCGGCTGACCAGGGTCAGCCCGTCGAGATCGGGCAGGCCAAGGTCCAGCAGCACCACGTCCGGGCGTCGGGCCTCCCACCGTCGCTGCGCAGCAGCGCCGTCCTCGGCCTCCTCCACGGTGTAGCCCCGGCTGTCGAGTTCCCGCGCCAGCGCGCGACGCGTCTCTTCGTCGTCCTCGACCACCAGGATCCGCGGTCCGCTCGTCACGCCGTCTCCAGGGCCGGGCTCGGCACCGCCGCCACGGGCAGGTCGAGGTCCACGGCGAGGCCGCCGAGCTGCGACCGCCGGGCCTTCACCCGACCGCCGGACGCCTCCACGAGACCCTGCACCACGGCCAGGCCGATGCCCGTGCCGGCTCGAGACCCCCGAGGCCCGCCCGGCACCCGGTAGAACTTCTCGAACAGCCGCGGCAGCGCATCCTCCGGCACGCCGCGCCCACCGTCCTCGACGGTCAGGCGGACGTAGGGCTCGTCGGCGAGGGCGCGTGCCGTGACGCGGACCGGCGCCGTCGGATCGGTGTACTTGACCGCGTTCTCGAGCACGTTGGTGACCGCGTCGTCGAGGAACACGGGGTCCACGAACACCGGCGGGACGTCGAGGACGAGCTCCAGCGGGCGCGCGCCGAGCCGGTCGCGGAGCCGGTCGACGGTCCGCCCGACCAAGTCGTCGAGGTCGAAGGCGTCGCGGTCCGCGCGCAGGGCTCCGGCCTCGATGCGCGACAGGTCGAGCAGGTTCGTGACCAGGCGGTTGAGGTACTCGACCTCGCGGTCGATGGCGAGCGCGCTCTCCTCGCGATCCGACTCGCCGAGCCCGCTGTCCGGGCGCAGGGACCCCGCCGCGGCGCGAATGGTGGCCAGCGGCGTCCGCAGGTCGTGCGAGACCGACTGGAGCAGCGCCGACTTGAGGGCGTCGCTCTGCCGGGCCACCTCTGCGGCGCGCGACTCGGCCGCGAGCTTGTCGTGCGCGAGCGCCTGGCCGGCTTGATCTGCTGCGGCGGCGAGGAGCCGGGTCTCGGTGCGGTCCGGCTCACCGAGGTCCCGGGCGCGGGTCGCCCAGACCGACCCCAGCTGCACGTCACCGGCCTCCATCCGGACGCGGTAGAGCGCCTGCTTGCCCGCCCCGGCCCGCAGCACCCCGGCCTGGTGGACCCGGATCCAGCTCGCCGGCTCGTCACCCGGCGCCCGCCGCAGCACCTGCATGACCGAGGCGTAGCGCCGCGCACCCTTCCCGGTGTCCGCGACCACGTGTTCCCGACCCTCCGTCCCGAGGCCGATCCAGACCCGCTCCATTCCCGCCTCGTCACGAAGGATGGCCGCCACGCGGGTCAGGACCGTGAGCGCGGTCTCCCGGTTGGCCAGTGCGTGGCTCACGCGGAACAGCGCCACGGCCTCGCGCTCCCGCCGGCGCGCGTCGTCTGCCCAGCGGCGCTGGAGCGCGGCAAGCTGTCCCACGACCAGCCCGACGCTGAGCAGCAGGATGGCGTTGAGCCACTCGGCCGGGTCGCTCATCGTGAATGTGTAGTAGGGGACGACGAAGAACCAGTCGTAGAGCAGGATGCTCGCCACCGACGCCAGGACCGCGCCGGGTGCGCCGCTGGCGATCGCGGTCGTCACGACCGCCGCCAGGTACACGATCGACGCGTTCGACGGCTCGATCGTCGTCCGCAGCACCGCGACGACCACGGTCGCCAGCGCAAGGGACGGGATGGCCACCCCGAGCAGGATGGCCGCGCGTCGAGCCTGACGACAATTCATGACTGCCATGCTACGCGTCGGGCTCATGTGCGCCGAGCCTCAGGCGCGCCACCGGCCCACCGCGCCCCTCCGCCAGCGTGCACCGACCGGCTCGACCGGTGGTCGGGGTGCCTGGCGGGCCGCTCCGTGCGCTCAATCCGCCCCCCAGCGCCGCGCTGATCCTGTGTCCTGCGTTCTCAACCAGCCCCCGTGCACCGAGCGGCCCTATGAGCGGGCGAAGCGCTGCGCGGGCCGTCCCATGCGCTCGCTCGCGTGTTCCCGCTCCATTCGGGCCGCCCGGTGCGTCCGATCGGCGGTGGAAGCGCTCACAGGGCCGGTCCGTGCGCTCGTCCGCGGAGGTGCCCTTCATGCCCGCCCCCGCGCACTCTCGGGGGGCGAAGCTCCGCCCCGGCCGCCTCATGCGGTCCGGCGGCGAGGAAGCGCCCGCAGGGGCCGCCCCGCGCGCCGCCCGGGTCGGGATGGTTGTGCCGCTCCCGGCCCCGCGAGGGGCGAGCCTCAGACGCCCGCAGCATCCGCGTCGGGCGTGATCACGACCAGCGGGATCGGCCGGCTCGTGGCGCGCTGGTGCTCGTCGTAGCGGTTGTGGTTGTTCGCGTTGACGAGCTGCCACAGCTCCACGTAGCCGGGGTCCCGGACCGTCACCTCGCGCGCTGCAGCGGAGGCCCGCCGCCGCCCGACGAGGACCTCGACCCTCGGCTGCTCCCGGATGTTGAGCAGCCATGCCGGCTGCCGGTCGCCGCCATAGTTGGACGCAACGACCACCAGATCGTCGCCGCGCCGCGCGTACACCAGCACCGTCCGGCGGCGCTCGCCGGTCCGACGGCCGATCGTCGTGAGGACCAGCGCCGGGTTGCCGCTCAGCCCGTCGCCGAGGCGGCCCCCCGTCCGCTCGTAGACGCCCAGGTGGAAGCGCGCGAACCAGCGCTGGAACGAGACGCTGTTCATCGGCGCGACACTACAGGCGCCGCACCGAGGCTGCGCATGTGGCGGGCACCACGGACGGCAGGACCGGCAGGCGTCAGGCGACGACGGTGGCCTTCGCCTCGATCCGCGCGATCAGCGAGTTCCACGACCCGACGAAGGACTCGGCGCCCTTGACCTGGAGCTCATGGCCCAGTGCGTCGATGTCGATCCCTGCGGCCGCGTACCTCGCGAGGGCAGCGTTCGCACCCGCGGGGTCGGCCGACAGGAGGCTCGGCACCGCGCCGTGGTCGGCGAAGGCGTGCAGCGTGTCCTCGGGCATCGTGTTGACCGTGTACGGCGCGGCCAGTCCCGAGATGTAGAGCACGTCCGAGGCTGCCGGGTCCTTGGTGCCGGTGCTCGCGAACAGCAGGCGCTGCGGGCGGGCACCCTCGTTCAGCAGGTGGCCCCAGCGGTCCGACCCGAAGTACTCCCGGTAGTCGGCGTAGGCCTTGGCGCCGATCGCGAGGCCCAGGCCGTTCTTGAGCTCGGCCGGGACCTTGGCGGCGATCGCCGCGTCCCAGCGCGAGACGAAGAACGACGCGACCGACGGCACGTACGGCGGCAGGCCCGCTGCCACGCGCCGCTCGACGCCGCGCGTGTAGGCGTCCATGCAGGCCAGGTACTGGGCCGGGCTGAACAGCAGCGTCACGTTGACCGGGACGCCCGCGGCAATCGAGTCCTCGATGGCGGGCAGGCTCTCGGGCGTGCCCGGGATCTTGACGAACAGGTTCGGGCGCCCGCCAGCCGTGTGGAGCCGGGCGGCCCAGGTTGCGGTGGCGGCCGCGTCGTAGGCCAGCAGCGGGGAGACCTCGAGCGAGACGAAGCCGTCGACCCCCAGCGTGCGGTCGAAGACGGGGCGGAACAGGTCGGCGGCGCGCTTGAGGTCGTCGAGCGCGAGCTCGAAGAAGGTGGCCTCGGCCGAGAGGCCACGGCTGGAGGCGCTCGACACCGCCGCGTCATAGGCGGCGGACCCGCCAATCGCCTTGTCGTAGATGGTGGGGTTCGACGTGAGCCCCGTCACCGACAGCTCGGCGATGTAGCGCGCGAGCGTGCCCGAATCGAGCAGGTCGCGGGTGATGTTGTCGAGCCACAGGCTCTGGCCGGCGGCGTGCAGTTGTGCAGGGGCGTTCATCGGGCTCCTCGGGTCTCGTTGGCCTCAAGAGGGTGCGCCACGTCCGCGATCCGTGCAACTGGGCGGTGGTCAGGCGGTCTATGCGGGGGAGCTGGGCGCGGCGGCCCTCGTCGGGCGAAGGATTCGCCGCGCCGAGCGCGGACCGGACTGGCCCGTGGCGCCTCGCGCCTACGACGAGTGCGGGAGGTTGATCGTGGGCAGGGGCTGCCCGCCGCCACCGTTGTTGTCGCCGCCGCCCGAGCCGTTGCCGGTCGTGTAGCGGAACCCACCGACCATGTACAGGCCGACGAGGGCCAGGATGACCAGGACGACGATGGCCCCGACGATGACGCCGGCGCCGTAGCCGCCGCCCTGTTCAACGATGACGGGGCCGACATGTTCGTGGGGCTCGTACGTCATGACGCACCTCCTTGGGGGTTCCTCCCTGTAGGCGTCCCACCGTGGCACCGAGTGGCTCACGCCAACCTCCCACGCCCCGAACACGGTGCTTGCAGGAGCGTGTCGGACGGCGGGATCGGGGGACCCTCGTGCGTCAAAGGCAGTTGGTGCGTGTCATGCTCCAGCGGTGAGCAGCCCGGCTGGTGGATCGACGGCCTCGCGCACCGCGAACTGGATCGCTGCGGCCCGCGCCAAGGAGACCGAGCGGCCGGACGCGCTCTTCGTCGACCCCTACGCGGCGATGCTCGCCGGCGACCTCGGCCGCACGGCGCTCGCCGCAGCCGAGCGAGCGTCGGGAGGCGCGAACGAGTTCCTGCCCCTGCGCACGAGGTTCTTCGACGACGTCCTCCTGGCCGAGGTCCGCGCCGGCGACCAGGTGGTCCTCCTGGGCGCTGGGCTCGACACCCGGGCGTTCCGCCTCCCGCTGCCGGCGGGTGTCGACTGGTTCGAGGTCGACGACGCGACCGTCCTCGAGGGCAAGATGGCGGCACTCAGGGCGATCGGCGCCGCCACCCGCTGCCATTTGCACCGGCTCGTGGCGGCGGACCTCGAGGGCGCTTGGGAGGATGGCCTGCTGGGGGCCGGGTATGTGGCTGGCCGGCGGACGCTCTGGGTCGCCGAGGGCGTGCTGTTCTACCTCTCGGAGGGCGCCGCCACCGCGCTCGTGTCCGCCACGGCTCGGCTCTCCGGGGCCGAGAGCGTGTTCGTGGCCGACGTGAGCGGGACAGGGCTCTACCGCCTGCCGGCCATGCAGCCGCACCTCGAGTCGCTCGCCCGCCGGGGCCTGCCGCCGCCCTTCGCCACCGACGAGCCAGTCGGGCTCCTGCGCCGCGCTGGATGGGATCGCGTCGAGATCGCTGAGCCGTCCGGGCTCGCCCAACGATACGGCCGGAGCATCACGCCTGCTGCCCCCGTCGCCGACGTGCCGGCAGGCTCGATGCGAATGCACCTCATCGTCGCGCGTCGGTCTGTCCCGACCTGACGCCGGCACCCCTGGGTGGGCTCTGGGGCGGGCCTGCCGGACGGTTGGTGAGTCTCAGCCCGATCCTGCGACGGCGCCTGGCGAACGCGCCCGCCCGCATCGTCGCGTGGCTGTTGTCCCAATAATCCTTGACGCGTCGGTGGCTCACGTCCAGGCTCGGTCCATGGATGGAGCGACCCTGGCGGAAGCCGACGGGACCCCGATCACCCGACGACCCCGCAGGCCGATCGGCATCGGCCGCGCCGCCGTCGTCGCGACGTGTGCCGCGGCGATCGCGGTTGACCTGGCGCTGCGGCTGCTGTTCGTCCTGCCGCTCTGGTCGGGCTTCGCGTCCCGGGCCGCCCTCCCGATGACGATCGCCGGCGGGGTCGCCGGCGCCACGGCCTTCCTGCTCCCGACCGCACTCGTGCTGCGTTCGCCCGACGCCTGGCAGGCCCGCCGTGTGCTCCTCCTCGGCACCCTGCTCGGGGCCGGGTCCGAGATCGCGCAAGCGGTCCCGGGGGCGGTCAGTGGGCTGAACACCTTGCAGGTCAGCGCAGGGGCGGACCCGATCTGGCAGTCCGTGCTGCCGGCCGCGGAGGTCCTGAGCAGGCTGGGCCTGCTCGGGGGCGTGGCCGGGATGCTCCTCTTCGCGTTCGGCCTGGCCCGCCTCCGCGAGCGTCCCGCCGCGCGATCCGCGCGCCTGCCGGTGGCCGTGGCGCTCGTGGCCGTCGGCCTCGTCGGCCTTGCGGGCCTCCGGCCGTTGGTGTCGCTCCAGTCTGGTGTCCAGGCCGCGGACTGGCCGTGGGCGCTCCCGGCCGTTCTCGCGGCGGGCATCCTGGCCACGCTCTGCCGGGCATGGGTCGTCCTCACGGGCTGGTCGGCCGGCGAGGCTCCCCGCCGCGCCTGGACATGGGCCGCCGCGGCGACGTGCGTCGGTCTTGCGACCGTTGCCATCGGCAGCCTGCTGACCCTCGGCGTGGTCGGCCTCGACCCCTACCTCTTCCTCACGGTCATCGAGGTGGTCGGGATCGGGGGAGGGCTCCTCTTCGCGGCGGCTGTCGCCGACGGACTCGGAGCCTCACCCGCTCGGGAATAGCGCCCATCGCGCGTCGGGTGACCCTTCGGCCTCGTGGGTGCCGCCCAAAACACGCTGGCGAGGGCAGCGATGTCCGAAGGTGATCTGCGATCGTGCGCAGGCGGACGGCGGCAAGGCGCCTCGTGAAGACCCGAGGCTGGTGCATCCCATGACCCCACCAGGTCGACGCCCGCAGTGCCTTGTCGGCCTGAGTTACCAACCGTCCTTGACGCACAAGGGGACAGCTTGTGTGTCAAGGACGGCTGGGAAGTTCTACCATCCGTCGATGGTCGGTCTCTCGGTTGCGGTGCTCGGTGGTGGCGTAAGCGGGCTCTCGGCGGCGCTCGCCCTCGCGCGAGACGGCCACCGGGTCACCCTCCTTGACCGCGACGAACTCATGCTCGGGGAGGCCCGCGATGCCGTCGGCTGGCCGCGCGACGGGATCCCGCACTTCCTCCAGGCGCACGCCTTCACGGCGCGCGGCCGCCGCGAACTTCGCTCCTTGTTCCCGGACGTCTTCCGAGCGCTCCTCGACGCAGGTGCGGATGACATCGACCTCCGGCCGAAACTCCCCGGCCCCGCCCGGGCGGGCGACGAGGATCTGGCCATCGTGGGTGTCCGGCGGCCCGTGATCGAATGGGCCCTGCGCCGTGCCGTCCTCGCGGAGCCAAGCATCGACGTCCGCTCACGTGTGCGCGCGGTCGGCCTCACGGCGACACGTGGCGAGGTCCCAACGGTCACCGGGGTCCAGACAACGAGCGGCGACGTGAGCGCCGATATCGTCGTCGACGCCATGGGTCGTCGCAGCCCCGCCCAGGGCTGGGTGGGGGTGATTGGTGGTGACCCCATGGCCGAGCAGACGTCCGACTGCGGCGTCATCTACTACACCCGCTACTTCCGAGTCCGGGACGGCGCCTCGCTACCCGAGGGACCCTGGCTCACAACGCCGCGAGCGGACCTCGGCTACGGCCTGTTCTCGAGCTTCCCGGGCGACAACGGCACCTTCGCCGGCCTCATTGCCATCCCGCCGGGGGACGCTGACCTCAAGATCCTTCGCCACGCCGCAGCATTCGACGCGGCCACGGCTCTCATGCCCGCACTGCACTCGTGGACGAATCCGGACACCGCCGAGCCGATAACGGACGTCCTCCCGATGGGCAGCCTCCAGAACACGCTGCGGACGGTCTCCGGCGAACGCCCACCAGCGCTCGGCCTCGTGAGCGTCGGGGACGCGATCTTCCACTCCGATCCGGTCTTCGCCCTCGGCCTTTCCTTCGGGCTCGTGCACGCTCGCGCGCTCGCCGCCGCGCTGCGGGGCCATGGCGCTGACGTGGCCTCGGCTGTAATGGCGTTCTACGCCGCTGTTGCCGAGCCCATGAGCGAGCGCTTCGCGAACGCTACCGCGATCGACGCGCTTCGCCTGCGGGCATGGACAGGCGAGCCAATCGACATCGCGCATCGGGATGCCGGCGCCTACCCGCTGTTCGCATTCGCCGCGGGCGCTTCGGCGGCGATGGCGGACGCCGAGGTGTTCCGAACGGTCGTCCGGCGGAACTACCTGCTCGATCCGCTGAGCGTGCTCGATGACGACACTGCGATGCAGGAGCGGATCGAGCAGGTCTTCGCAGAGGTGCGGTCGACGCCGCAGCCGAAGCCGGGTCCGGCCCGGGACGATCTCATCGCTGTGATGCGCGAGGCGATCCGGACCTAAGCGCGGCTCGAATAGCGCCGGGTCGGTGGCCAATTCGCTGTCGACGACCTCGCATCGCTGCGGACGAGGCGTCCGGGTCCGCGGACAGGGATTGGTAGTCGTCGGCTAGGGCGTCGTAGAACGCCGCCACCTCCTCAATCCGGGCATGGTAGCCGCGGCTCGGGTCCTGGCAATCGGACTTGCCAACCGTTCTTGACGCACAAGGGGGACCGACCCGCTTGACATGTGACCAAATGGTCACCTATTGTCTTGGCATGGACGACGAGGTGTTCCGAGCGCTGGCCGAGCCAAGCCGCCGGACGCTGCTCGACCGGCTCTTCGAGCGCGATGGCCAGACGCTCAGCGAGCTGGAGACGGCGTTGCCGGGCATGACCCGCTTCGGCGTGATGAAGCACCTCCGAGTCCTCGACGCGGCGAACCTCGTGACCAGCCGGAAGGTGGGCCGCGAGCGCCACCACTACCTCAACCCGGTGCCGATCCGCCGCATCCACGACCGCTGGCTGGACCGCTACGCGATCCGCGCCGCTGACCTCCTCGACGAACTCAAGAGCACCTTGGAGAGCGACATGACGTCCCCCAAAACCGCCGACTCCGCCGCCACCGCCGTCCCCCGCCACGTCTTCACGACGTTCATCCGCGCCACGCCCGAGGCGGTCTGGCGCGCGCTCACCGACTCGGACTTCACCACCCGCTACTGGTACGGCAGCACCGTGCACTCCGACTGGACCGCCGGCGCGCCCTGGGAGCTGCGCACGAACGGCCAGGCCGGGATCGCCGGCGAGGTCCTCGAGGCAGACCCGCCGCGGCGCCTCGTCATGACCTACAAGCAGGTATGGGGCGGCGGCGATGACGTCCCGTCGCGCGTGACGTTCGAGATCGATCCCGCCGGGCCCGGGCTCCAGAAGCTCACGCTGGTCCACGAGACCGAGCCCGGCACCTCCACGCAGATCGCTGATGCGGCCGCGGGCTGGCCCTTCATCCTGGCCGGGCTCAAGACGCTGCTCGAGACCGGGCAGCCGATGGCCGGCGGCGCAGCGTAGCGGCCCGTGCGGACGCCCTCTCCCGACAAACCCGCGCCCACGAAGGAGCAACGAGCCATGACCACCGAAACGAAGACCAAGGCGTCCGCCGGGTTCACCGCCGAGGAACTGGCGGCGATGAAGGAGCGGAATCGCGAGGCCAAGGCGGCCGCCCGCCGTGGCCCGAGAGACGAGAGGGCCGAAGGCCTGGCGGACCTGCAGGCGAAGATCGCCGACATGCCCGAGCCCGATCGCTCGATGGCCGAGCGCATCCACGAGATCGTGATGTCGAGCGTCCCCGACCTCGCGCCCAAGACGTACTACGGGATGCCCGCGTACGCGAAGGACGGCAGGACGATCTGCTTCTTCAAGCCCGCCTCGAAGTTCAAGATGCGGTATGCCACGTTCGGCTTCCAGCCTGACGCGAAGCTCGACGATGGCACCATGTGGCCAACCGAGTTCGCCCTGCTCGACTTGTCCGCAGCCAACGAGGCCAGGCTTGCCGAGCTGGTGAAGAGGGCGTCGAGTTGAGGGCGCCCGCAGCGGCTCGGGGAGGTCAGGAGGCGCCGTGAAGTACGTCCTGCGCTACGAATCGCCCGACGTCCTCGACGAGGACAAGCTGCGTGCCGTGTTCCCCGCCCACCGCGAGCGGTGGAGCGAGTTTCGAGAGCAGGGCACGCTGCTCCTCATCGGCCCCTTCGCCGACCGGCGGGGCGCCCTGGCCGTCTTCACGACGCGCGAGGCGGCCGAGGCGTTCGCCGCCTCGGACCCGTTCGTCCTCGAGGGGCTGGCCGCCCGCTGGACCATCACGCCCTGGATGGAGGCCCTGCTCGACCCCCTCTGAGCGATCAGCGCGCGGCACTGCAGGCCCTGCGGCGGCTTCCTCGCGTCAGACGGTCGGGTCCGGCAGGAGCTCCCGGACCTCTTGCGAGCAGCGGCACGCGACCGCGATCTTGGCGGCCCACTTCAGGGCCTCCTCCCGCGTGGGCACATCGACCACCGCGAAGCCGCCGATGACCTCCTTGGTCTCCGGGTACGGCCCGTCGGTGACCGTGCCGTCCGTGGCCACGACGCTCGCGCGCTGGCTCTGCAGTCCGCCGCCGAACACCCACACCCCGGCGTCCTGGGCCTCTCGGACCACGGCGTGCGCGGCGTCGCCGACATCGGGCAGGTCCTCCTCGGGGAAGGTCATCCAGCCGTCATCGAACGAGATCAGGTACCTCGGCATCCCAAGACTCCCTAGTCGCGGCGACCCATCGGGCCGCCTCTCGCCTGGTCTACGAACGACTCGCTCCGGATCCGACATCCGCCCGGACGAAATCACTGCACGGGACGTTCAATGGCGATGTGGCGCGGACACTACCCCAGCTCGTCGCGACGCCGCGCGAGGTAGGCGGTCTCGGCGGTGTTGCCCGCGAGCCCGATGGCCAGCCCGTAGGCCGCGCGCGCCTCGTCGCGGCGTCCCAGCCGGCGCAGCAGGTCGGCGCGGGCGGCATGGAAGGCGTGATAGCCGGCCAGCCTGTCCCCGAGACGGTCGATCGCTGCCAGTGCCACCTCGGGGCCATCGAGCTCGGCGACCGCCACAGCGCGGTTGAGGGCGACGACCGGGGAGGGGTCGACGGCGGCCAGCTGGTCGTACAGCGCCACGACCTGCCACCAGTCCGTCTCGCCCATGTCGCGCGCCGAGGTGTGCACGGCGTTGATCGCCGCGAGGACCTGGTAGCGGCCGGGCGCCTCTCCGGTGGCCAGACGCTCCCGGACGAGCTTGTGGCCCTCGGCGATCAGGGCAGCGTCCCAGGCCCCGCGATTCTGCTCGTGGAGGGGGACCAGCTCGCCGGTCGCTGAAACCCGTGCGGGGCGGCGGGCCTCCGTGAGGAGCATCATCGCCAGCAGCCCGGCCACCTCGCCGTCGTCCGGCATGAGCGCACGGAGCAGGCGAGCGAGCCGGATCGCCTCGGCGGTGAGGTCCTGCCGAACAGGATCGGTGTCTGGGCCAGTCGCCAGATAGCCCTCGTTGAAGACGAGGAACAGCACGGCGAGCACGCCGGAGACGCGCCCCGGGAGGTCCTCCGCGGCCGGCACTCGATAGGGGATGCGAGCCGCCTTGATCTTGGCCTTCGCCCGGGTGATCCGCTGGCCCATCGCGGCCTCCTGCACGAGGAACGCACGCGCGATCTCGGGCACGGTCAAACCGCCGATCATGCGCAGCGTCAGCGCGATGCGGGCCTCCATCGCGAGCGCCGGGTGACAGCAGGTGAAGACCAGCCGGAGTCGCGGGTCGTCGATCGGGTCGAGCGGCTGGGGCGCCTCGTTGCCGTACAGCAGCTGGGCCTCCCTCTGCTTGGTGTCGCGCTCGCTCTCGCGCCGAATCCGGTCGATCGCCTTGCGCTTGGCAGTGGTGGTCAGCCAGGCGCCGGGGTTGGGGGGCACGCCGTCGGCCGGCCAGCGCTGGGCCGCGATCGCGAAGGCCTCGGCCGCCGCCTCCTCGGCGACGTCGAGGTCGCCGAAACGCCGGGCGAGGGCGGCGACCAGCCGCGCCCACTCCTCGTGGTGGGCCCGGGTGATCGCCTCCCGGACGCTGATCGCGTTCACTCGCCCAGGAACGGCCGCACCTCGACCTTCCGATTGCAGGCCCTCGACCCCTCGGAGGCAAGCTTCAGCGCCACGTCGAGGTCCGGGGCCTCCAGGATCCAGAAGCCCGCGAGGTACTCCTTCGACTCGAGGAAGGGCCCGTCGGTCATGACGGCGGCCCCGTTCCGGTTGTCGATGACGGTGGCCGTGCTGGGGGACCCGAGGCCGCCGGCGAAGACCCACTGGCCGTTGGCCTGGAGCCGCTCGTTGAACGCGTCGATGGCGGCCATCTCGTCCGAGCTGGCGGTGTCGGTCTGGTCGTCGATCACGGAAACCAGGTACTGCATCTCGGATCGTCTCCTGCGGCGTGCGGACACTCGTCGTGGTGGCCGCTCACCCGTTCCACGAACGATAGTGCCCCGATCCGACAGCGCCACTTCGCCCGTCAGGGAAATGGAACGGCCCCCGGATCGCTCCAGGGGCCGTCGGTTCCGGGCTCGCCGGCTCGACTACGGCGTGATGCCGAAGCCCGCGAGGGAACGCGAGGTCGTCCGGCTGATCGAGCCGGTCGACGCCCGCCTGCCCGGCGCAGTCATCTGCCCAGGGTGCGGGTCGACACTCGCCCCTGCGGCGATGTAGGCGGCACTCCCAGGCGGCCATGACCCAGACGGCATGCGGCCCCGCGGGCGTGCTTGCGGGACACGACCTCAGCCTCCCCGGGCGTCTCCAGGGCGTGGCGGCCGCGCGCGAGCCTCAGCCGGCGCCGCCCGTGCCGAACTGGCGATCGCCGGCGTCGCCCAGCCCGGGCATGATGTAGCCCTTGTTGTTGAGCTGCCGGTCCAGGGCGGCCGTGTAGATCTCGACGTCGGGGTGGGCTGTCAGCACGGCCTGGACGCCCTCGGGGGCCGCGATCAGGTTGACGAGCTTGATCCGAACAGCGCCCCAGCGCTTGAGGACCTCGATCGCCGCGGTGGCCGAGCCGCCGGTGGCGAGCATCGGGTCCAGGATCAGGCACAGGTCCACGGTCGCGCTGTTGGGCAGCTTGTTGTAGTACTCGACCGGGCGGAGCGTCCGCTCGTCGCGGAACAGGCCCAGGTGCCAGACCTGCGCGGTGGGCATCAGCTCGAGGAAGGCGTCCACCATGCCCAGGCCGGCGCGTAGGATCGGGATGAAGCCGATGCGGTCCGCCAGCTCCTCGCCCTGCATGGTCTCGATGGGCGTGGGAACGTCGATCGGGCGGGTGCGCGCGTCCGCCAGCGCCTCGTAGCCCATCAGCCACGACAGCTCGCGCACGACCTCGCGGAACTTCTTGGGCTCGGTCTTCTCGTCGCGCAGGATGCCGAGCTTGTGGCGCACCGCGGGATGCTGCGACACGTGGAGGTTCGGCCAGTCGGTCACGTGGGTCCCTCGCGCTGGTGGGTTCGGCAGGTTTGGCGGCCGCCGCCGCGGGACGCCAGCTCCGGGGCGAATCCTACCGCGCTATGCTCGCTTCCGATGGCCTCCCGAACCCCGTCCAAGGCGTCCCGCTGGTCCACCCCGCCGGTCCTTGTCCGGCAGGTGCGCGGCGGCGTCGTGGAATCCGTCCACCGCGGCGACATCGTGGAGGTGGACGTCGCGGGGCGGGTGCTGCGGGCGATCGGCGACCCGGACCGCGTGGTGTTCCTGCGCTCCACCGTCAAGCCGTTCGGCCTGCTCGCCCTGCTGCGCGCCGGCGGGCGCAAGGAATTCGACCTGACGTCCGAAGAGCTTGCGATCATGGCCTCGAGCCACTCCGGCGAGGACGTCCACGTTCGGACGATCCAGGCGATGTACCGGCGGATCGGCATCTCCACGAGCGCCCTCGCCTGCGGGACCGAGGGCATGCCCATCGACGCACTGACGGCCGCCCGGCTGGCGCGCGACGGTGAGCGGCCGAGCGCGCTGCGGCACATGTGCTCGGGCCAGCACTCGGTGTTCATCCTGCTGGCCAAGCTCGGCGGCTGGGGCGTCGAGGGCTACTGGGAGGCCGACCACCCGTCCACGCGCGCCTACCGCGAGACGGTCGCCGCGGCCTTCGACGTGAAGCCGGACAGGCTGCACACCGGGATCGACGGCTGCGGGCTGCTCACCTACGCGTTCGCGCTACGCGAGGTTGCCCGTGCGTACGCGATGCTCGCGGCCCCCGACGGCATTCAGGCCGACGATCGGCGGGCGGTGCTCGCCACGCACCTCACCGCCGTGCGGGACGCGATGATGCGCCACCCAGAACTGGTGGGCGGGACGCGTGAACGGCTCGACAGCGCGCTGATGAAGACCGCGCCCGGGCGCGTCGTCAGCAAGAGCGGGATGGAGGCGCTGCGCGGCGTTGGCATCCTGCGGGGACGGCGCAACGGAACGGCCGACGTGGCGGCGAGCGGGCTCGCGCTCAAGATGGAGGACGGCGACGGATACGAGCGGGGCACCTACGGCGCCACGGTCGAGGCCCTGCACCAGGTACGACTCCTCGACGAGTCGGCGGTCCGACAGCTCGGCCGCTACCATCGCACGCCAAGCGTGGACCCCCACGGCAACCTCGCCGCGGAGGCGATCCCTGCGTTCGAGCTCGTTCCCGTGGGCGAGCTCGTCGGCTGACGGCACCGCCCCGGCCGAACGCGTCCCCGCCAGACAGGATGACGGCATGACGGAGGCCCCCGCCGCATGACCCCCCGCCAGGACCCGTACCGCGTCCTCGGACTCGTCCCGGGGTCCACCGCGGGCGAGATCCGCTCGGCATACCGGCGCCTGGCGAAGCTCAACCATCCCGACACCGCCGGCGAGCGGTCGCTGCCGCGCTTCCTCGCGATCAAGGCGGCGTACGAGGAGCTGGTCGACGGCGAGGGCCGGCTGCGGACCCGGAACTGGCCGGGGCGGAGTGGGGGACCAGGCCCATGGCGGCCTTCGGGACCGCCGGCGAACCGGGCGTCGCGCGAGGCGTGGCGGGCGAGGCGGGCCGGGGGTGCGACGGGCGGGGAGGATCAGGCGAGGGCCGGGTCTTCGGGCGGCCAGGACCCCAGGGGCGGCTCGGCATCGGCCGGCGGCCCTGGCCCCAAGGCGGGCTCGAGCACCAACGCCGGCCCCCGTGCCAAGGCGGGGTCGAACGCCAGGCCGGGGCCGAACCCCAAGGCGGGCACGGGCCCCAAGGCTGGTCCAACGCCGCGGGCAGGCGGCCGTCCCCGGACCGCCGAGCGGCGAACGGCACGTCCCGGCTCCACCACGTACGACGAGGCGGCACAACCGCTCGACCCGTCATGGGAGGGCGGCTCGTGGTACGGCGCCTCGTCAGGACGCTACTGGACGCTCAATCCTCGGGAGTACGCCGACCCGCGAAAGCACGGGCCCGAGTACCAGGAGCGGGCGAAGCGCGCCGCCCAGGTCGAGGCGGCGCGAAGGGCGGGCGAGCCGCAGCCGCCCGATCCTCCCATTCCGGGGCCGCCTCCCTCGCCCTTGGCGTCCCCGTCGGCTTCGTCCGCTGCCGACCCGCTGCCGCGATATCGCCGCGCGGGCCGGCACCCGAGCACTCCCGACGGGCCCTAGACTCGACGCATGCAGCGCCGCCACGACCCCGCCGACATCTCCGCCGCCGCCCAGGAGTACCTCCTCGCGCTTCGGGTGATGGGCTCGGACGGGCGCACGGCGACCAGCGCCCAGCTGGGCAGGCACGTCGGCGTGAGCACCCAGGCGGCGTCCGAGATGTGCCGGCGCCTGGCCAGTGACGGGCTGCTCGAGCCGTCAACCGGCCGCGGCCTGGTCTTGACGGGCGCCGGTCGCGCGGCCGCCGATGCGATCTTCCGCCGCCACGCCCTGCTCGAGTGGCTCCTCACCTCGGTCGTCGGCTTGTCCTGGGCCGAGAGCGACGCCGAGGCGGCCCGCCTCCAGGGCGCCCTCTCGCCGCGGGTCGAGGCTCGGCTCGACGAGCTGCTGGGCCACCCCGAGACCTGCCCCCACGGCAACCCGATCGACCAGGAGACCTCGCGTCGTCGGCCCGTCGGCCTGCCGCTGTCAGAGATGGAGTCCGGGTCGCGGGCCACGGTCCTGCGGATCACCGAGGAGGCCGAAGATGACGCGGGGCTGCTCTCCTACCTCGAGGCGCGAGCCCTGACGCCGGGCGCCCACATCACGGTGCTCGCCCGCTCGGAGTCGCTCGACTCGCTCACGCTCGATGGCCCGCGCGGGCGCGCGACGCTGGGCTTGCGGCCCGCCGCGCTGATCCGCGTGGTGCCGGGCGATGCCGACCCGGAGCTCTTCCACCGGGTGCCGGCGCCGCTGGGCTGACACCGCAGCGCCGCGGCCGGACCTGGCCCTGTGCGCCCGGGCACCCCAGCCGCCAAGCCGGTCGCCAGCCGCCTTGCCGATCGCTTGCCACCAGGCCGCTCGCCCGCCGAGCGAACGGCACGGCAGGCCGTGCAGGCAACTCACGGGGCGAGCGCGTGACACGCAACTCTCGTCTTCGCCGCCCGGCCGCCGAGTGAGCGGCACGGCGGGCCGGCGATTTCGCTCACTGGGCGAGTTGCCGCGCGCCAGGACGAGGAGCGCCGGGCGAGGGAGTCGCGCACGTCCAGCGTCCCAGGCGTGCCCCGTACAATCGGCGCATGCCCTCCGACATCCGCGTCCGGATCGCGCCCAGCCCGACCGGCCCCCTCCACCTCGGCACCGCGCGCACGGCGCTGTTCAACTACCTGTTCGCGCGCCACACCGGCGGCACGTTCCTGCTCCGCCTCGAGGACACCGACGTCGCGCGCAGCACGGGAGCCTTCGAGAAGGACATCCTCGACGGGCTCCACTGGCTGGGCATCACCTGGGACGAGGGCCCCGGCGTGGCCGGGCTGGAGGAGGCGGGGCCGTACGCGCCCTACCGCCAGATGCTGCGCCTGGACACCTATGCCGAGGCAGCCGCGGCCCTGCTGGCGGAGGACAGGGCCTACCCCTGCTTCTGCACGCCCGAGGAGCTCGATGCCGACCGGCGTGAGCGCGAGGCTGCGAAGCTGCCGGCGGCCTACACGGGCCGATGCGCACGCCTGTCGCCCGAGGAGCGCGCCGCCCGCGAGGCGGAGGGGCGCAAGGCCGCCATCCGCTTCCGGGTCCGCGATGGCGTCGTGGGCTGGAACGACCTGGTCCGCGACAGGGTGGAGATCGACACCGCGAACCTCGGCGGCGATTTCGTCATCGTCCGCGGCGACGGAACGCCGCTCTACCACTTCACCGTGGTGGTCGATGACGCGGCGATGCAGATCAGCCACGTGATCCGCGGCGAGGACCACGTCAGCAACACGCCCAAGCACATCCTGCTGTTCGAGGCCCTCGGCTACGAGGTCCCGGCCTTCGCCCATCTCCCGCTCATCCTCAACCCCGACGGGTCGAAGATGAGCAAGCGCAAGAGCCAGACCGCGGTGGCCGACTACATCGCCCAGGGCTTCACCCGCGAAGCGCTCGTCAACTACTTCGCGTTCCTCGGCTGGTCGCCCGGGACGGAGGAGGACGTGATGGACCTCGCGACGCTCGAGCAGCGGTTCGAGATCGACAAGGTGCAGAAGGGCGGCGCCAAGTTCGACCGCGAGCGCCTGGAGTGGCTCAACGGCCAGTGGATCCGCCGGCTCGCCGACGAGGACCTGGTCGCGCGCCTGCTGCCGTTCACCGAGGCCGCAGCGGCCGCGGGCGTGATCGATCGCGCCCCGGCCGAGGACGAGCTCACCTCGCTCCTGCCGATGGTGCGCGAGCGGCTGTCCACGCTGGCCGCGATCACCGACGTCGCCGGCTTCCTGTGGCGCGACCTCACGCCGGACCCTGCGGCGCTGGTGCCGAAGCGCTGGGACGCCGCGTTGACGGCCGACGGGCTCACGGCCGCCCGCGACGCGATGGCCGCGCACGACCTTGTCACGTGGGAGGCGGACGAGCTGGAGCCGCCCCTCCGCGCCCTCGTCGAGGCGCGCGGCTGGAAGGCGGGCGACCTGTTCATGGCGATCCGCATGGCGGTGACCGGCCAGGCGGCGACGCCGCCGCTGTTCGACGTGCTCGTGGCGTTGGGCCGGGAGCGCACGCTGGCCCGCCTGGACGCGGCGATTGCCGCCCTGGGCTCCGCGGCCTAGGCGCGTCGAGCGTGGCTGCGCCGCGTTCGCTCCTCGCGTCGAGCGTTGACCTTCCATGAACCAACCGTTAACACGGCCGCCCGACGATGGCGGGCACATGGCACGGACGATCCTCGTCGTTGATGACGAGGCAACGCTGCGGGAGACCCTGGTCGAGGCCCTCGAACTCGAGGGGTACCGAGCCATTCCAGCAGGGGACGGGCGCGAGGCGCTCGCCAAGTTCCGGACCGAGCACCCAGACCTCGTGCTCCTCGACCTCATGCTCCCCGAGCTGTCGGGCGTGGAGGTCTGCCGCATCCTCCGCGCCGAGTCGTCGGTGCCCATCGTGATGCTCACCGCGCGCGACAGCGAGGTGGACAAGGTGGTGGGGCTCGAGCTGGGCGCCGATGACTACGTCACGAAGCCCTTCTCGTTGCGCGAGCTGACCGCCCGGATCCGCGGCATCTTCCGCCGGGCCGAGCGCGTCGCGACCGCGTCGGCCCCGGACCTGGCCGTCGGCACCACTGCCCCGCCGCCCGTCAGCCTCGGCCGGGTCCAGGTCGATCTCGCCGGCCATCGGCTCCTGCGCGAGGGCAAGCCTGTCGCAGTGAAGCCGAAGGCGTTCGAGCTGCTCGCCTTCCTGCTCCGGAACCCGGGGCAGGTGTTCACGCGCGACCAGCTCCTCGAGCACGTCTGGGGCTACGACTACGCGGGCGAGACCCGGACCGTGGACGTGCACGTCCACTGGCTGCGCGTGGAGGTCGAGGAGGATCCTGCGGTGCCGGCGCTGCTCCAGACGGTGCGCGGGGTGGGCTACGTCCTCCGCCGCGACTGAGGCGCGGGCCCCACGGGTCGCGGTACCAGAGCTGACGGGTCGCGCGAGTCACGTCAGACTCGCCGCATGAATCGCCGCACGGCCGACCCACCAGACCGGCCGCCAATTCCGTGAGCCCTGCGCGCTCCGGCGGCTGGCGAGTCTGACCCGACTCAGCCGGGGCGCACCCGCTCCGCGCGGCACGCGCTGCACGCGCCCGATCGCGCTTCGTGGGAGGATCCGCGGCATGACGAGCACGACCGAAGGCCGCCCGGCCGAGATCCAGGCCTACATCGAGAAGGTGGGCTACCGAGAGCCCGGCATCCTCGCCCGCCTGCGGGCCGAGACCGCCGCCCACCCCCAGGCGGGCATGCAGATCGCCGCCGAGCAGGGTGCGCTGCTCACGCTGCTGACCGAGCTCGTGGGCGCCCGCCGATGTCTGGAGATCGGCACGTTCACCGGGTACTCCTCGCTGGCCGTTGCGCTGGCGCTGCCGCCCGACGGCCTGCTGCTGTGCTGCGACGTCTCTGACGAGTACACGCAGACGGCGCGCCGGTACTGGGCGGAGGCCGGGGTCGCGGACCGCATCGAGCTTCGGCTCGGTCCCGCGGTGGAGACGCTCGACGCGCTCCTCGCGGCGGGGGCGGAGGGCACGTTCGACCTCGCGTTCATCGACGCCGACAAGCCCGGCTACCCGGCGTACTGGGAGCGGTGCCTCCGGCTCGTGCGACCCGGCGGGCTCATCGTCCTCGACAACATGCTCTTCCACGGGCGTGGGGTGAACCCCGCGCCGGGCGACGAGAGCGGCAGCGCGATCCACGCGATGAACGATCAGATCGCCGCGGACGAGCGGGTCACGTTCGTGCTGCTCGGGATCGCCGACGGGATGACGATCGCCAGGCGGCGGTAGGGCGCGGACGGTGGCTGGCTGCGCCCCGCAGCCCGCGCCGCCCCGCCTGCCCCTGCGCCGCCCCGCCCTCCGCCCCGCAGCCCGCGCCGCCCCGCCGCCCCGCCCGCCGCCCCGCAGCCCGCCCGCCGCCCCGCCCCGCCGCCCCGCCGCCCCGCCCTCCGCCCCGCCGCCCGCGCTTGCAGCCAGCGGTTCTATGGTGCAGCGATCGTCTCAGCCGAGTCGCTGGCTGCACGAATCGCGCGCTCCGGGCCCGCGAGCGCTCCCAGGGCGCACGAACAGACCGCTGGCCGCACGAGTTGGGCGGTCGTCGCACCATGCAGCCGCTGGCCGCACGGGCCGCCCGGGCACAGGGACCGACCGCTGGCCGCACGAGTTGGGCGGTCGTCGCACCATGCAGCCGCTGGCCGCACGGGCCGCCCGGGCACAGGGACCGACCGCTGGCCGCACGGGCCGCCCGGGCACAGAGACCGACCTATGGCTGCGCGGTCGGCCAAGGGAACGCTGAGCAGACCTCAGGCCTTGGCCAGGATGCGCTCGATCACCTCGGCCGCGTCCTCGCCAGCGTCGATCGCCTCCTCGAGGATCGAGTAGATGTCGCGGAACTTGATGACCTCGAGCGGATCGAGGCCGCCCTTGAACAGGCGCCCGATCGCGCTCCGCGACACCTGGTCGGCCTTGTGCTCCAGCTCGTGGACCGTCGCGAGGTGCGCGGCCATGTCCTTCCCGGACTCGAGCTTCTGGAGCGCCTCGAGCAGCTGTGCCGCCTGCGCCGTCAGGATGCCGACCATCTCGCGGCACTCGTCGGTGGGCTGCGCCACCCCGTAGATCTGGAACGTCTCGGCGGCGGCCTGGATGTTGTCCACCACGTCGTCGAGGTGCGTCGTCAGCTCGTGGATGTCCTCGCGGTCGAACGGGGTCGTGAACGAGCGCTCGAGGCGGGCCAGACAGCTCGGTGTCGATCTGGTCGCCGCGCTTCTCGAGCGCCTGGATCTCGGCGATCCGCTCGTCGAGCCGATCGTAGGAGACCACGAGGTCCTCGAGCTTGCGGGCGGCGGCGAGCAGGTTCTCGCCGTCCTCGATGAACAGGCCGAAGAACTTCTCGTCGTGGGGGATCAGGCGGACCATTCTTGGCCTCCGGCTTCGGGCGAACGGCGGGTGGCAGGCTGGCAGGGGAGCGCGCTCACTTGACGCCCACCGAGGTGAGGACGATCCACGTGAGCGCGCCGACCGAGGCTGACGCGGGGATCGTCAGGACCCAGGCGACGAGGATGCGGCGGGCGACGCCCCAGCGGACGCCGCGGACGCCCTTGCTGGAGCCCACGCCCATGATCGCGCTGGAGATGACGTGCGTGGTCGAGACGGGCATCCCGAAGTGCGCGGCGCCCAGGATCACCGAGGCGGCGGTCGCCTCGGCGGCGAACCCGTGGATCGGCTCGAGCTCGACGACGCGGTGGCCCATGGTGTGCATGATCCGCCAGCCGCCCGTGGCGGTTCCGAGCGACATCGCCGTCGCCGCCATGATGATCACCCAGACCGGCACGTCGTTGGTGGGCAGGACCCCGGCCGAGAACAGCGCCAGCGTGATGATGCCCATCGTCTTCTGCGCGTCGTTGCTGCCGTGGGCGAAGGCCATGTAGGCGGCCGAGAAGACCTGGAGCCTCCGGAAGCCGGTCGCCATGGGCCTGCGGCGGGCGTGGCGGAAGATCCACAGCAGGGCGACCATCAGCACGAACGCGCCGATGAAGCCGATGATCGGCGAGGTGACCAGCGGGAAGATCACCTTGTTGATGACCCCGTCCCACTTGAATGCGCCGGTCCCGACGGCGATGGCCGTGGCGCCCAGCAGGCCGCCGATCAGGGCATGGCTCGAGGAGCTCGGCAGGCCGAGCCACCAGGTGATGAGGTTCCAGGCGATCGCGCCCAGGAGCGCCGCCGCGACGATCACGTTGGTGGTCGTGCGGTCGTCGACCAGGCCCGCGCCGATCGTCTTCGCGACCGCGGTGCCCGCGAAGGCGCCGAAGAAGTTGAAGAACGTGGCCATGAGGAGCGCGTACTCGGGGCGGAGGGCGCGCGTGGCGACGGAGGTCGCGATGGCGTTCGCCGTGTCGTGGAAGCCGTTGATGTAGTCGAACACCACCGCCAGCACGATGACGGCGACCAGCAGCAGCGTGACGTGTTCGATGGCTTGGGCACCTCGGGGCCCGCTTGACGGGCGGACGCACGGCGAGCATAGGGCCGAGGCAGGGCCGGCGGATGTTAACGCTTGGTCAACTTCGGCGAGTGGGGCCCCACGCGCCTGGCACCTGCACTGGTCTCCCCAGATGCTCGCGGTGCGGCCCTTATGTTGCGAAGTTCCGTCAGCCGCTCTCGCGGCGGACATCTGGTGGCGAATCGACCTGATCCTTGCCGAATGGCCGTCGGGCGGCCCTTGTCCAGGACTTCTTCGGATAGCGTCCGCTCGGCGGGCATCTGGCGATTCGCGAGGGCGACCCCGTGCGGAGCAGCGCCGCAGCCGACCGCGGCGCTGCCGCAGCCCTGCCGATACGGCTCGCACCACGGCCATTTGCGCGAAGACCGACGTCAACGCCTTGCCGTTGACCGTTCCGCGGCCCCGCCGCGGAGCAGAACCCTGGCACGGTCGTGGGCGATTGGACGGCCATCCCGATCGAGGCGCTGGCCGCGCCTGCGCCGTAACGCCGCGGCGGCCCGCCTCGTCCGGTAGGGTCACAACGGGCTCGCCGACTTGCGAGACGAGGGGGATCGGACGATGGACGACGAGCGATGGGAACGCGACCACCCGGGGATTGAGGTCTTCGACGCAGCGGCGCCGCAGCCAACCCGTTCGCGGGCACGCCGGGCGGCGGTCGGGGCGGCTCGTCGGCGACGCCGGGGTGATATCTGGCGACCCGTCAGCCTCATCGCGGTGGCGGCGCTGGCCGCAGTGGCGGTGGCCGCTCTCGCGGACCGACCTTCGGCTGCGCCGCGCCCGTCGACGGCTCTGACCGCTCCGACGCCAGTCGCCACGACCGATTCCCCGCCAGTCGCCGACGGCGGACGCGCCATCCGCTCCCGCGACCCTTGGCCCGTACTGGCCGGCCCAGATCGACCTGCCGGTGATCACGGTCCCGGCTGCGGCGGCCAGGTTCGCCGCGGGCTACCCCGGCCCATCGGCGTCGCCCAGCGGCTCCGCGACTGGCCCCTACTGGTACGAGCAGTACGAGGTCAACCCGGACCTGATCAGCGTCATCGACATCGGGGCGGGCACCCAGGCGTCTTTCACGGTCCCGCTCAAGAAGGACGAGTCGACCCGGGGGATGCGCACGGACGGGACGTGGTTGGCCATGATCGTCGCCGTGGGAGCTGTGGACTGCCCGACGACCGTGCATTGGCGACTGCTCGTCACGCGGCTTGGTCCGGACGGCCTGCCGGACACCGGGGCGGGCGGCTTCGCCGAGGTCGCGCACGGCAGCACGGCCGGCCAGAAGATCCCCGGGCAGGAGTGCGCCGTCGTGGTGCTCCCGGCGTTCGACCTGGAGGCCGGTCGTCTCGCATGGATTGAGGATGTGGGCGCGAGCGGGAGCGCGGTCCACGTCATGGACCTCTCTGGCGCCCCGCGCGACGACGAGTACCGGTTCAAGCGGCACGCGTACGGCCTCGCCCTCTCGCGCGAGGCCGTGGCGTGGATCGAGTATTCCGACCTGATGGCCTTGCTGCCGCAGACGGGCATGCAGCCCAGCGAAGGAGCGGAGTTGCCTGACTGGCACGTCATGGAAGCCGAGCTGGGCGATCCCATGGCGCATCCGGTCGACCTCGGCGGGAGCGGCGACGCGTCTGCGCCCCGGGGACAGCCCGCAATCCTCCTCGACGGCTCGGCTGTCGTGGCCATGACCTACCTCGAGGCCACGAACACCACGACCATCGTGCGATCGAATCCCGCAGCGGCGCCAACGGTGATCGACGACGGCCATCAAGGGCGGGTCTGCAGGGCCTCGGACGCGGTCGGCGGCGTGCTCCTGCTCGTCTGCGAATGGCCCAATCTCAACGTGTCGAGCGACGGCAGCGAGTCGCCGCTCTCAATGGGCGCCGTCTGGACAGCGGCCAAGGGTTTGAGGGCCGTGACCGTGGGAGCGGACGGGCCGACGCAAGCCTGGACGCTGCTCCACCTGTCGGGCTGGGCCGTGCTCTTCGGGAGTCAGGGCTACACGGCGATCCCGATGTCCGCGCTGACCGCGCCGTGACGCGCTGACGCCCAGGCGCAGCCTCCCGGTATCCTTCGCCAATGCGCCTGTCACACCTCTTCTTCACCACGCTCCGCGACGACCCCGCCGACGCGGAGATGCCGAGCCATCGGCTGCTGCTGCGCGCGGGCTACCTGCGCCAGCTGGGCGCCGGCATCTACTCGCTGCTGCCGCTGGGCTTCCGGACGAGCAAGCGCGTGGAGCAGGTGATCCGCGAGGAGCTCAACGCCATCGGCGGCCAGGAGATGGAGATGCCGGTGGTGCACCCGGCGGACCTCTGGCGCGAGACCGGCCGCTACGACGCCATCGGCCCCGAGATGGCCCGGTTCAAGGACCGCGGCGATCGCGACATGGTGCTCGCGATGACGCACGAGGAGGTCGTGGCGGACCTGCTGCGCGACATCGTGAAGAGCTATCGCCAGCTGCCGATGATCGTCTACCACTTCCAGACCAAGTTCCGCGACGAGCCGCGGAGCCGCGGCGGCCTGATCCGCGTCCGCGAGTTCGTCATGAAGGACTCGTACAGCTGCGACCGCGACGAGGCGGGGCTCGACGCCGCCTACTGGGCGCACCACCGCGCGTACACGCGCATCTTCGAGCGCCTCGGCCTCGACGCCATCGCCGTCAGCTCGGACGTGGGGATGATGGGCGGCTCGCTCGCGCACGAGTTCATGTTCCTCAACCCAGCGGGCGAGGACGTGCTCGTGCTGTGCGAGAAATGCGACTACGCGGCGAACCGCCAGATCGCGCCGCTGACGGTTGCGGCGCCAGAGGCGGAAGAGCTCCTCCCGATCGAGGAGGTCCACACCCCCGACACCACCACGATCGATTCGCTGGCCCAGTTCATGGGCATCCCCACCTCGAAGACCGCCAAGGCCGTGTTCATGGTCACCGGCGACGGGCGCTTCGTGGTCGCCATCGTCCGCGGCGACTTCGAGCTCAACGAGACCAAGCTCACCAACGCCATCAAGGCCACGGGCGGGATGCGCCCCGCGCAGATCGACGAGATCCTCGCCCGCGGGATGCAGGCGGGCTACGGCTCGCCCATCGGCGCGCGCGACTCGGTCGTGGTCGTCGACAGCCTCGTCGCCAAGTCGCCCAACCTGGTCGCCGGAGCGAACAAGCCCGGCTACCACCTGAGGAACACGAACGTCGGGCGCGACTACACGCCGGATTTCGTGGCCGACATCGCCAACGTGCGCGAGGGCGACGCCTGCCCCAAGTGCGGCGGGCCGGTCATCCTGCGCAACGGCATCGAGATCGGGAACATCTTCAAGCTCGGGACGAAGTACACCAAGGCCCTGGGGGCCGAGTACCTGGGCGAGGACGGCGAGCGCCACCCGATCGTCATGGGCTCCTACGGCATCGGCCTGGGGCGCAACGTCGCCTGCGTCGTCGAGGCCCACCACGACGAGAAGGGGATCGTCTGGCCGGCCGAGGTGGCGCCATACCCGGCCCATCTCGTGGCAATCGGCGCGAACAAGGACCCCAAGGTGACCGAGATCGCCGAGCAGCTCTATGCGGCCGCTGCCGCGTGCGGCGACGCCAGCCAGGTCCTGTACGACGACCGCAACGAATCGCCGGGCGTGAAGTTCACCGACGCGGAGCTCCTGGGCATGCCGTGGATCCTCACCGTGAGCACACGCTCGCTGGCGGCCGGTGGCGTCGAGGTGACCGAGCGGGCGACGGGCGCGCGGTCCGTGCAGTCGATCGAGCGGGTCACCGCGTTCCTCGAGGGACGGGCGCCCACGCCGGCCTGATCGGCGGGCGGTCGCGGCGCCGGGCTCGTCCCGCGCCGCGCGCCAGCCCCCGACCGGCCGCGCCGCCCGGAGCCCGTGCCCGCCCCGCTCGTCCCCGACGACGACCTGTACGCCCGGCTCGAGGTCGGCCCCGACGCGTCGCCCGAGGCGATCGAGCTGGCGTGGCGCGCGCTGCTGCGCAAGCACCACCCCGATGTCGCGGGCGACGGCGCCGGTGCGCTCGAGCTCGCCAAGCGGATCAACGTCGCCCACGACTGGCTGGCCGACGCCGACCTGCGGACGCGGTACGACGCGGACCGGGCGGGGGTGCCGGCTGCGGTCGCGGCGCATGGCGCGAGTGCCGGTCCTGGGCGCGGGCGCTCTGGCCGTGTCGTCGACGCGCCGTGGCGGCGTGCTGCGTGGGCTCCCGTCCGCCGCCGTCGTCCGAGCGGTCCACGCCGGACGGACCTCGTCTCCGGCTCGCCCGACGAGCGCCTGGCGCGGTTCCTCGCTCGCGTGGAGCGCCTGACGCCCGACGAGCTGGATCGCCTTGCCGCCGCCGAGCCCCCGCCGATCGCGTTCCTGGCCACCGTCCGACGGTTCCTCACACCCGACACGCGCGACGCGTTCGCGGCCTGCGAGGTGGCATTGGGCGCGCGAGTCGCGCACGAGCGCTGGGCCGAGGCGGGCCTCCGCGAGGGGCTGCTCGCCGCGGCTGCCGAAGTGGTGCTGGCGCCGTTCCTCGATGACATGCTGGCGGAGCCGTTCCGCGGCCGGGCCCGCGAGCGGCTGCTGCGCGCGTGGGACGCCTCCGTCGACCAGCCCAGGCACGGGCCGAACGGCGCGGCGGTCGAGGCGGTGATCGCCCGGGTGCGTCCCTGGGGGCCCGCGGAGGTCGCGGCGCTCCTTCGGGCGTCGTCGGGCGTGGACGCCGCGGAGCGGCCCTGGCCGGAGTCGCTGGACCGCGAGGAGGGCGAGGCGCTGAGGATCTCCGCCGAGCTGGCTGCGCGCGACGTGGCTGCGGCGATGCCGGTCAGCGGCGTCGCTCCGGCCAGCGCGACCCGGGCCCGGCGACTCGCTGCCCGCCTGGGCTACGCCACAGCCCTCCGACACGCTTTCGGGCCGGGCCAGTACGGACAGATCGCCGCGGCATGGGATGCTCTCGCCGTGGGCAGCGTTGCCCCGCCCGTGGACGCCCCCGAGGTCCGGCGCGCGCGCTGAGAGGCCGACGACACGCTGATGGACCCGGCGACGCAGGTCGGCGAAGACGCTCTCAGGCAGGCTGTGGCAAGGTTCGCGCCTGGCCACAGCAGGAGGTGCGCTCGCATGGGGACCCTCGAGGACAACAAGGCGGTCGTTCGCCGCTTCATTGACGAGGTGTTCGTGGCCGGCAGTCGTGCCGCGGTGGACGAGCTCATCGCGCCCGACGCTGTCTTCCACACCTACCCATTCGGGGACGACCCGCGCGCCGGCATGCGTGCGGCCATCGAGCGCGTGTCCGCCGGCCTGAGCGATGCCGTGTTCACGATCCGCCAGCTCGTCGCGGAGGGCGACCTCGTGTGCGCGCTGGTGACGACGGCCGCCACCCAGTCAGGCCCGTTCATGGGCATGCCGCCGACAGGCCGCCGCTACGAGATCGAGGAGCTCCACCTGTTCCGGGTCCGCGACGGCCAAGTCGTGGAGCACTGGCACCAGTTCGACCAGATGGGGATGATGCGGCAGCTGGGGCTCGGCCCGGCCGCATAGGCTGGCGACAGCGCCGTCCGCGCCACGCAACAGGCGCGAGTGACGAACACGGAGTTAACGCGCCTGTGCCATCCTCGGGCCGATGGACGCGAGCGTGTCGGCCCCCCAATCCCTCAACGACCTGCTGCCGGTCGGCGTCCTGCGCTTCGACGCCAGCCGCCGCGTCGTGGAGGCCAATGCGCGCGCCCACGCCCTGCTCGACACCGCACCCGGCCGACTCATCGGCCGCACGGTCATGGAGACCTTCCTCGATCTGCGGGTCGAGCGGTTCCTCCAGGAGGGCGGTGGGACGATGGAGGTCCGCCTCGGGGCGGGCGAGCCGCGAACGGTGGTCCTCCGGGCCGCGCGGACTCGCCACGATCAGCTCTTCGTCGTGCTCGAGGACGTCTCCGAGCTGCGACGCCTGCGCCAGATCCGCACCGAGTTCATCGACAACCTGAGCCACGAGCTGCGCACGCCGATCAGCACCATCAGCCTCCTCGCCGAGACGGCCGCCCGTGAGGCTGCCGCGGTCGAGGTCCCGGAGCGCCTTCGCGACCGCATCGCCAAGATCGAGGTCGAGACCGGGCACCTCGCCCAGATGGTGGCCGAGATCCTGGACCTCGCCCGAATCGAGGGCGGGAGCTCCATCGTGCCGGAGGACGACGTGGTCCTGGCGCGACTGGCCGAGTCGGCGGCGGAGCGATTGCGCCTGTTCGCGGAGCGGGCCGGCGTCCGGATCGTGGTGGACGCTGACCCGGCGACACCCGTTGTCCGCGGCGAGGAGCAGCGCATCGGCCAGGTGCTCGTCAACCTAGTCCACAACGCGGTCAAGTTCAGCCCGGACGGCGGCGAGGTGGCGATCCGCGTCCGGCCCGCGGGAGACGGGGCGAGGGTCGAGATCGTGGACCACGGGATCGGCATCGCCCGCGCCGACCGCACCCGCGTCTTCGAGCGCTTCTACAAGGCCGACCGGGCCCGCGTCCGCGGCGGCGGCACCGGGCTGGGCCTGGCGATCTCGCGCCACATCGTGGCGGCCCACGGTGGCACCATCGGCGTCGAATCCGAAGAGGGCCGCGGCTCGACGTTCTGGTTCGTCCTGCCCGTTCGCCCGCCCGGCACCGCGTCCCCGAAGCTGGGCGACCAAGCCGAACACGACGAAGCCGAAGGCAGCGATTCGCCCGCTCCCGCCACTCCAGCCGCCCCCGCGCCCTGACCGAAGGAAGGAATTCCGCCCGCGTGGACCGCCTGCTCGTCGCCACCCTCAACATCCTCAACCTCGCCGACCGCTGGCCCGAGCGCCTGCCGCTGCTCCTCGCCGAGATGGCCGCGCTCCAGCCGGACCTGATGGGCCTCCAGGAGGTGGTCTACCCGATGCAGCAGGACCGGCTCCTGGGTGCCGCGGGCGAGGCGCACTACACGGCCGTTCGCGGCTGGGCTGGCCGGCCCGAGTACGGCAACAGCCTGCTCGTGAAGGCGCCGCTGGCGTACGACGGCAACGAGCGGCTCGATCTCGGCTTGACGCGCTCGGCGCACCGCGTGCGGGTGGCGCTCCCGGGCGGCGGCCGACTGCTGTTCGCCGTGACGCACCTCCACCATCCGCCCGAGGCCCACGCAGAGCGGCTGGCCCAGGTCGAGCAGCTGCTCGCCTGGCTCGACGGCGGGCCCGAGCACGACGCGATGGTCGTCGTCGGCGACTTCAACGCGGATCCGCGCGAGCCCGCGTACGCGCGCATGGGCGCGGCCGGGTTCCGCTCCGCCCTGCGCGAGCACAACGGGGTCGAGCCGTCCGTGACTTGGCCGTCCGGGCTCCAGGCGCCCGCGATGGACACCGATGGCGATCCCGACTGCCTCGACTACATCTGGCTGCGGGGATCCGTCGAGGTCGAGGAGGCCCGCGTCGTGTTCGATCGGCCCGCCGTCGACGATTCGACGCTGTACCCGTCCGACCATTTCGGTCTGGCGGCGCGGATCCGCGTTGCGGGCGCCTCGTGAGCGCGCGTCGTTCGCTCCGCCTGGCGCACCGGGGAGACTGGCGCGTTGCGCCCGAGAACACGCTGGCGGCGATGGCGGCGGCCCTGCGCGTTCCGGGCTGCGACGGCGTCGAGTTCGACGTCCAGCTCTCGCGCGACGGCGTGCCGGTGATCCTCCACGACGAGACGCTGGCCCGAGTGCAGCACCGCCCCGAGCGGGTGGACGCGCTGGATGCGGCGGAACTGGCGACGGCGGGCGTGCCGACCCTCGCCGATGCGCTCTCGATGCTGGGCCCGGAGCCGTTCCTCGACATCGAGCTCAAGGGCGACGCCCACGGCGATGCCACGGCGGCCGTCCTCCGAGCGGCGCGCGGCGATCTCGGCCCGCGGTCCGTCCTGAGCTCGTTCGACCCGCCCAGCATCGCCGCGATGGCCGATCGGTTGCCCGGCTGGACCCTGTGGCTCAACGCCGAGGACCTCGCGCCGGCCACGCTCTCGCTCGCCCTGGGGCTGGGCTGCCGCGGGATCTCGGTGCTTTGGGGCTCAATCACGCCGGCATCGATGCGGGCCGCCCGGGAGGCCGGCCTCGACGTCGCCGCCTGGACCGTCCGCCGCCGCGCGACCTTCGACCGTCTCGAGCGCCTGGGCGTCGTGGCGTGCTGCGTTGAGGCGGCGGCGCTCGACGGCTGACCGGGGTTCCTCGGCCCCATCGCCGTGTCCGAGCGCGACGACCTCCTTGTCGCCGCCCCGCGGCGATACGAGGGTCGAACCTCGCGATGGCGACCTTGAGCAGGCCGGCGCCGGGCCGACGAGCGTCAGGCGCCCGCGGCTGCGCGGCCCCCCACCGATGGAGCGACCAGCATGGGGGCGCTCTCGCCATAGATCAGCGTCGTCGGCAGGACGAGCGTTCGGGCAGCCGTGGCGTCGCCGGTGCCCTCGAAGCCGGTGACGAGCTCGCGGACCGCCATCCGCCCCATCTCGGTCAGCGGCTGCACCACCGTGGTCAGCGATGGCGTGAAGTGGGCCGCCTCCTGGAGCCCGTCGAACCCGACGATCGCAAGGTCGTCCGGGATCCGGATGCCGCGCCGGTGGGCGAGCTGGATGGCGCCGAGGGCCATGAGGTCGCTGGCGGCGAACAGGCCGTCGGTCTCCGGCGCTGCCTCGAGGATCTCCTCGAGGGCCGTCACCCCGCTGCCCGCAAACCAGTCGCCCGTTGCCACGGGCCCGGCCGGCAGTCCCGCGTCCGCCAGCGCCGCCAGCCAGCCGTCGCGCCGGTCCCGCGCCTCGCGCCAGTCGAGCGGCCCGGCGAGGTGCGCGATCCTTCGCCGCCCGAGCGCAAGGAGGTGCTCCGTCGCCAGCCGGCCAGCGGCGATGTTGTCGATCCCGATGGTGGTGAACTCGGGCGACGGATCCGACTTGAGGAACACGATCTGCGGCCGAGCCGCCGGCAGCTGCTCCTGGACGTGGCGGACGTTCGACACCATCTGCGGTCCGGCGAAGATGATCCCCTCCACGCGATGCTCGAGCAGCAGCTCCACGACCGGGACGATGTCCGGCGCATCGAAGCCCGCGAGCTCCTTGAGGATGATTGAATAGCCGGAGGCCTCCGCCTCATCGGCGATGCCGGTGACCGTCTGGCCGACGCCGAGGTACTGGAGGCCCGACGCGATGACGCCCAGCATCCGCGACCGGCGGTTCACCAGGCTCCGGGCAACCGCATTGGGACGAAACCCGTGCTCCTCGATCGCCGCCTCGACGGCCAGGCGCGTGGCCGGGGACACGTCCGGGCGCTTGTTGAGGACGCGCGACACCGTCTGGGTGGAGACGCCGGTCATCGCGGCGATCTCCTTGATCGTGACCCGATGAAGGGGCGGCACCTAGGCTGCTCCTAGCGCTCCGAGGCTGTTGCGAGGTTACGAGAATAGTGTACCGTGAACGCTAACGGGAACGATAACGGTCACATTGCGGCGCCGAAGGTTGCGCCGACGGGTCGTCACAACGATAGCCATCCCAGGGAGGCAGTGTGAGCCGGTACGCGATCGGCGTGGACTACGGTTCCGAATCGGGCCGCGCCGTGGTGGTGGACGTTGCCGATGGGCGGATCGTCGCATCGGCTGTGTCCGCGTACAGCAACGGTGTGATTGACGAGCGGCTGCCGCTCGCCGGTCGGGACGTGCCGCTGCCGCCCGATTGGGCCCTCCAGGATCCCGACGACTACCTGCGCGTCCTCCAGATCGCCGTGCCCGCGGCGCTTGCCGAATCGAGCGTCGATCCGGCAGACGTCATCGGCATCGGCATCGATTTCACCGCTTGCACGATGCTCCCCACGCGTGCGGACGGCACACCGCTCTGCCTCCTCCCAGAGCTGCGCGCCGAGCCGCACGCGTGGGTCAAGCTGTGGAAGCACCACGCGGCCCAGCCCGAGGCGGACCGGATCAACGAGACGGCGCGCCGGATGGGGGAGGGCTGGCTCGACCGCTACGGCGGCAAGATCAGCTCCGAGTGGTTCTTCAGCAAGTCCCTCCAGATCCTCGACGAGGCGCCGGCCATCTACGCGCAGGCGGACCGGCTCATCGAGGCCGGCGACTGGCTCGTCTGGCGGCTCACCGGGGTTGAGACGCGCAACCCCACGACCGCGGGCTACAAGGCCATCTGGAGCCGGCGCGACGGATTTCCGAGCCGGGCGTTCTTCGAGGCGCTCGACCCGCGCTTCGCCGATGTCGTGGACACCAAGATGTCGCGCGAGATCGCCCGCACCGGCGACCGGGCCGGCGGCCTCACCGCTGAGGCAGCGGCATGGACCGGCCTGCACGAGGGCACGGCCGTCGCCGTCGCCAACGTCGATGCGCACGTCGCCGTCCCCGCCGCGACCGTCGTCGAGTCGGGCCGCATGGTCGCGATCATGGGCACCAGCACCTGCCACATGGTGCTCGCGCCCGACGAGCACGCCGTGCCCGGCATGTGCGGCTATCGTCGAGGACGGCATCCTGCCCGGCTTCATCGGCTACGAGGCGGGCCAGAGCTGCGTCGGCGACCACTTCGCCTGGTTCGTGGAGCACGCGGTCCCCGAGCGCTACCTCGCGGCGGCGCGGGAGCGCGGCATCGACATCCACGCGCTCCTCCAGGAGGAGGCGGCGAGGCTCGCGCCGGGCGAGTCGGGCCTGCTGGCGCTCGACTGGTGGAACGGCAACCGCAGCGTCCTGGTGGACGCCGAGCTCGGCGGGCTGCTCGTGGGCGCCACCCTCGCGACCACCGCGCCCGAGATCTACCGCGCCCTCGTTGAGGCCACCGCGTTCGGCACCCGCGTGATCATCGACGACCTCGCCGCGAATGGCGTGCCGGTCAGCGAGGTTGTCGCCGCCGGCGGCCTCCCCGGGAAGTCGCCGTTCATCATGCAGGTCTACGCGGACGTCACCGGCAAGACCTTCCGGATCCCCGAGTCGGACCAGGTTCCCGCCCTGGGCGCGGCGATGTTCGGCGCGGTGGCGGCCGGTCCGGACGCCGGCGGCTTCGCCTCGATCGAGGCCGCGGCAGCCGCGATGGCCCGCCTGTCGGACGTCGTCTACACGCCCAACCCCGCCCACCGCGAGGTGTACGACGCGCTCCACGCCGAGTACCTGCGGCTGCACGACTACTTCGGGCGCGGCGGCAACGACGTGATGAAGACGCTCCGAGGCCTTCGCGCGCGGGCCAAGGCGGGGATCCGCTGATGCTGCTCGCCGCCCTGCGCGAGTCGCTCGTCGCGCTCCACGACGAGCTGCCGCGGAACAATCTCGTCGCCTGGACGGGGGGCAACGTCTCCGCCCGGGACCCGGAGACCGGGCTCGTGGCCATCAAGCCCTCGGGCATCCGGTACGGCGAGCTCACGGCCGAGTCCATGGTGGTCGTCGACCTCGACGGGAACATGGTGGAGGGCGAGCACGCGCCATCCTCGGACACCGCGAGCCACCTCTACGTGTATCGCCACCGGTCGGACGTCAACGGGGTCGTCCACACGCACTCGCGCTACGCCACGGCGTTCGCCGCCGTGGGCCGCTCCATTCCGGTCTACCTGACCGCCCAGGCCGACGAGTTCGGCTGCCCGATCCCGTGCGCCGGGTTCGCCCTCATCGGCGACGACTCGATCGGCCGGCTGATCGTGGACACGATCGGCCCATCGACGGCGGTCCTGCTCAAGAACCACGGCGTGTTCACGATCGGCGCGAGCGCCCGGGCCGCGGTCAAGTCGGCCGTGATGGTCGAGGACATCGCAGCCACCGTGTTCATCGCGCTCCAGCTCGGGCAGCCCGACGAGATCCCGCCCGACATGGCCGCGAAGCTCCACGACCGCTACATGAACGTCTACGGCCAGCGCCCTGCGCCGGCCCGCTGAGGAGGCAATTGATGCTCGACCTCGCCGCGTACGAGGTTTGGTTCGTCACCGGCAGCCAGCACCTCTACGGCCCCGAGGTGCTCGACACGGTGGCGCGTCACAGCCAGGCCATCGCGACGGCGCTGGACGAGGCGCCCGCAGTTCCGGTGCGGGTGGTGTTCAAACCGGTCCTGACCGGCGCCGACGGCATCCGCCGCCTAGTCGCCGAGGCCAACCTCGACCCGGCGTGCATCGGCCTCATCACCTGGATGCACACGTTCAGCCCGGCCAAGATGTGGATCGCGGGCCTCGAGGCGCTGCAGAAGCCGTTCCTCCACCTGCACACGCAGTTCAACCGGGAGATCCCCTGGGCCGACATCGACATGGACTTCATGAACCTGAACCAGGCCGCCCACGGCGACCGCGAGTTCGGGTTCCTGGCCGCCCGGCTGCGAATCGAGCGCAAGGTGGTCGTGGGCCATTGGGGGGAGATCGCCGTCCAGGAGCAGATCGGGACGTGGGCGCGGGCCGCATGCGCCCGGGCTGACTGGCAGAACGGCCGGATCGCCCGCTTCGGCGACAACATGCGCGAGGTGGCCGTCACCGAGGGCGACAAGGTCGAGGCGCAGCGCAAGTTCGGCTTCTCGATCAACACCTGGGGGGTGGGGGACCTGGCGGCGGCGATCGACGCGGTGTGCGATTCCGACGTCGACGCGCTCGTCGCGCGCTACCTCGACGAGTACGACGTGGTTGGCGAGCTGCGGCCCGGTGGCTCGCGCGCCGACAGCCTGCGCTACGGCGCCCGGCAGGAGATCGCGCTGCGCGGGTTCCTCGAGGCCGGCGGGTTCACCGCCTTCACGGACACGTTCGAGGACCTCCACGGGCTCCGGCAGCTGCCCGGGCTCGCCGTCCAGCGCCTGATGGCCGACGGCTACGGCTTCGGGGGCGAAGGCGACTGGAAGACCGCGGCCATGGTCCGGGCGATGAAGGTCATGTCGGCCGGGCTGCCCGGCGGAACCTCCTTCATGGAGGACTACACGTACCACCTCACCGGCGGCAGCGACGACGTCATCCTCGGCGCCCACATGCTCGAGGTCTGCCCCTCGATCAGCCGCGAGCGGCCGCGCCTGGAGATCCACCCGCTGGGCATCGGCGGCAAGGAGGACCCGGTCCGGCTGGTGTTCACCGCCCACACCGGGACCGCGGTCGCCGCCTGCGTCACCGACATGGGCCAGCGCTTCCGGATGGTCGCCGCGGTTGTGGACGTGGTGACGCCCGAGCACGACCTGCCGAAACTGCCGGTCGCGCGCGCCGTGTGGCGGCCCCGACCCGACCTCCGCACTGGCGCCGCCGCCTGGATCCACGCGGGCGGATCCCACCACACGAGCCTTGCGTTCGACGTCACGCCGGAGCACCTGCGCGACTTCGCCGCGATGACAGGCACAGAGCTGCTGCTCATCGACGAGCACACGAGGCTCGACGCCTTCCGGGACCAGCTGCGCTGGAGCGACCTCTACTGGTCGCTGGGGCGCGGGCTGTAGGCGCACACGCGTCACCCCCGGGCGACCGCGCGGCCGGATAGGCTTGCGTCGCACGGTCACGTCCTGCCCCGGCGTCTGCCATCGCGGCCGTGCAGCGCGCGTCACCGCGTCCGGGTCCACTCGGAGGATGAGCACCGCATGACCGATATCGAGGGCTACGCGTCGACACCGGTGGAGCCGGACGAGGCCGTCCTGGATCTCGGCGCGGGCGACGTCCGGGTCGTCGTGCGGCCGGCGCAGGGTGGCCGAATCGGGCAGGTGAGCGTCGGGGGGCGTCAGCTGCTGGTCGGCGGCCACCCGATGGGCCCGGTGTACTGGGGCTCCTACCCGATGGCCCCGTGGGCGGGCCGCATCCGCCACGGGCGGTTCTCGTTCGGCGGGGCGACGCACCAGCTGCCGCTCGCCGCGCCGCCGCACGCGCTCCACGGCGTGGTGTTCGACCGGTCGTGGCGGGTGGACGGTCCAGACGCCATCTCGATCGACCTCGACGAGCGCTGGCCGTTCCGCGGGCGCGTGTCCCAGCGGTTCGCGGTGCGCGAGGACGGGCTCGACGTGTCGATGACCCTGGAGGCGGACGAGCCGATGCCCGTGACCATGGGCTGGCACCCCTGGTTCCGGCGGGCCCTGGAGCCCGGCGGCGAGCCGGCGATCCTCTCGTTCGACCCCGCCGAGATGCTGGTCCGCGATGGGGAGGGGATCCCGTCCGGGGATCGCATGGCGCCACCCGAGGGGCCCTGGGACGACTGCTTCACGGGCCTGCGGTCGAACCCGGTGCTGACCTGGCCCGGCCTGGCCCTGACGCTCTCGTCCACCTGTGACTGGTGGGTGGTCTACAACCAGCCGGCGTACGCGATCTGCGTGGAGCCCCAGTCAGGGCCGCCGGACGCGGCGAACGCGGACCCCGACGTGGCAGCGCCGGGTGCGCCGATGACGCAGACCATGTCCTGGCGCTGGGTGCGCGGCTAGGCGTTCGCGCGCGACGCGCCCCTGGCAACGGAACGAATCGGCCGGCGCGGCCGCCCGCCTCAGCCCGGCACGAGCTCCGGCGGCAGCAGGTAGCGCAGCGTGCCCTTGCCGGCGGCCACGTCGTCGCCGGGGAAGTCGATCCGGGCGAGCGAGGCCTTGCGCATCGGGATCGCATACGTGCCGATGAGCTCGCCCAGCAGCTCGGAGAAGTCCGGGTCGTGGCCCACGAGGCACGGCCGGTAGGCGGGGCCCGCGTCGTCGAGGATGGCGTTGAGCATCGCGGGCTCGAGCGGGCCGCCGAGCCGATCGTCGACGACCACCTTCACGCGGTTGCGAAGCGCCTTGGCGACGATCTCGGCGGTCTGGGTCGAGCGGACCTTGGGCGAGGTGATGAACAGGTCGGGCGGCTCGTCGATGACCGCGAGCAGGCCCCCGAGGTCCTTCGCCTGCCGCCGGCCCTTCTCGGACAGCGGCCGCGCGGCGTCGTCGCCGTCCCACTTGGCGGGATCCCCGGCGTGCGCGTGTCGGAGCAGGTGGAGCGCGATCATCGGTCCTCCGCGGTGGCGCCCGTCTCGCGGGCTCCACGCCGAGAGTGTAGGCCCACGCTCAGGGGTTGAGGTCCTCCACCTCGCCCGACGCCAGGAAGACGATGTCCTCGGCGATGTTGGTCACCCGGTCGCCGATCCGCTCGAGGTAGTGGGCCGCGAACAGGATCCGCGTGCACGGGTCCACGTTGGCCGGGTCGGCGCGCATCAGGTCCAGGCAGTCGGCGAAGATGGCGTGGTACAGGTCGTCGACGTCGTCGTCGAGCGCCGCCACCTCGCGGGCCCGGGTGTCATCGACATCGACGAGCGCCCGGACGATGCCGCGCACCTGGTCGGCCACCCGCTGGCCCAGGTCGGGCAGCTTCACGTAGTCCTTGATCGGGGCGAACGGCGCGAGCTTGCGCGACTGCTTGGCCACCGACCCTGCGTGGTCGCCCATGCGCTCCAGCTCGTAGGACACGTGGTCGAGCGTGAGCAGGTAGCGCAGGTCGCGCGCCACGGGCGCCTGGGTCGCGATGACGGCAGCGATCATCGCCGTCGCCTTGCGCTGGACCTCGTTGATCAGCCGGTCGTCGACGATCACCTTCAGCGCCGCGTCGGCGTCATGGGTGACCAGGGCGTCGATCGCCGCCCGGATCTGGGCCTCGACGAGCGAGCCCATGCGCAGGATGTTGTCCTTGACCTCGGCCACCTCGTGGTCGAAGGCGGTGCGGGTCGGGTGCGCGAACACGACAGGCTCGCGGTGCTCGGCGCTGGCCGGTGTCGTCGGGCTCTCGCTCAGGCATGCGCGGTCTCCTCGTCTCAGCCGAAGCGGCCGGACACGTAGTCCTCGGTGAGTTGGTGGGCCGGGTTCGTGAAGATCCTCTGGGTGTCGTCCAGCTCCACAAGGTACCCCGCGCGGTCCTCGCCCAGCGTGAAGAACGCGGTTCGGTCGCTCACGCGGGCGGCCTGCTGCATGTTGTGGGTGACGATGACGATCGTGTAGTCGACCTTGAGCTGGGCATCAGCTCCTCGATCTTGAGCGTCGCGATCGGGTCGAGCGCCGAGCAGGGCTCGTCCATCAGGATGACCTCAGGGTCGGTCGCGAGCGTCCGCGCGATGCACAGGCGCTGCTGCTGGCCGCCCGAGAGCGACAGGCCGCTCTTGCGGAGCTTGTCCTTGACCTCGTCCCAGAGTGCGGCATGGCGGAGGCGACCGCTCCACGACCTCGTCGAGCCTGGCCTTGTCCTTGACTGGCCTTGAACCGCCGCGGGCCCATAGGCAACGTTCTCGTAGATCGACATCGGGAACGGGTTGGGCCGCTGGAAGACCATGCCGATGGTGCGTCGAACCGCGGCAGGAGCGATGTCCCGATCGTAGATGTCGATCCCCTGGTAGCTGATCGTCCCGGAGCTGCCGCACCGGGCACGACCTCATGCATGCGGTCGAGACAGCGCAGGAGCGTGGACTTGCCGCTGCCGGACGGGCCGATGATGGCCGTGATGGCGTTTGCCCGGAAGTCCATCGTGACGTCGCGGACGGCCCGCCTGGAGCCGTACCAGGCGTTCAGGTCGCGGACCGCCATCGTCGGCTCCGCCGCGCGTGCGGGCCCTGGTGCTGCGGTTGGGGCGACGCCGTGCCGCGCTTCTGGCGTCCCGGTCGGCGGGAGTTCGTTCAACAGCGGCTCCTCCTGGGTTGTGGTCATCGACGACTCCCGGCAAGGCGTCTCCGGGCGGTCAGCCAACGGCCGATCAGGTTCAGCCCGAAGACGATGAGGACGAGGAGGAGGGCCGCGCCGAAGGCTCGCTGGCGGGCCGCCTCGTAGGCGGAGTTGAGGGCGTCTCGGTAGATGAGCAGCGGCAGCGCGGACATCGGCTGGCCGAGGTCGGTCGCGAAGAAGTTGTTGCCCAGCGACGTGAAGATCAGCGGCGCGGTCTCGCCGATCGCTCGCGACACGCCGAGCAGCACCCCAGTGACGATTCCGGAGAGGGCGATCGGGGTGAACACGGAGAGGATGGACCGCCACCGGGAGAGTCCGAGCGCGCGCGCTCCTTCGGCGATGGGCCGGGGTGTGAGGCGCAGCATCTCCTCGGCCGACACGGTCACCACCGGGAGCATGACGATCGCTAGCGCCAGGGATCCGGCGAGGCCGGAGAAGTGCCCCTGCGTCACCACCACCGTCGTGTACACGAAGATCCCCACCACGATCGAGGGCAATCCGGCGAGGACGTCGATCAGGAAGCGTGCCCCCCGGGCGAGGCCACCACCGACTTCGACGGCGAAAATCGCGATGGCCAATCCGACCGGAATGCGATGAGCGATGCGATGCCGGTCATCTCGATCGTCCCGACGAGAGCGTTGCGAACGCCGCCTCCCGTCGCCGTCAGGTCCGGGGGCGGGTCCTTGACCAGGAAGTCGAGGCTCGTGAAGCTTCCGATCCCATTGGCGAAGATGTAGCCGAACACGGCCACCAGGGGCACCAAGGCGAGGATGAGTGCCGCGATGGCGAGCCCGACGAAAACCCGCTGCCGGGCGATCCGGCCACGGGACGTCGGGACGAAGATGGGGGCGGGGGCGCGCTCAGAAGCCACGGCGCGGGCCCTCCGTGAACCGGTTCCTGATCGCGATCGCGGCAGCGTTGACGATCACCGACATGACGAGGAGGACGGTTCCCAGCGCGATGAGCGCCTCAGGGTGCAGAAGTTCCGTCGCCTCGTTGAACTCGTTCGCGATCACGCTCGCCAGGGTGAACCCGGGCGCGAAGATCGATGTGCCGATGTTGTTCGAGTTCCCGATCACGAGCGTGACGGCGATCGTCTCGCCAACCGCCCGGCCGAGTCCGAGGACGACGGCGGCCAGCAGCCCAGCCCGGCCGATCGGCAGCGTGACGGTGCGAGCGACGTCCCAGCGGGTGCCGCCAAGTGCCAGGACGGCCTCTCGCTGCAAGTACGGTGTCGAGGCGAACACCTCCCGCGTCACCGCCGACACGATCGGCACGATCATGACTGAGAGGACGACGCCAGCCGCGAAGTAGCTGGGCCCCGGCGTCGGCGGCCCGAAGAACGGGACCACCCTGCCGATCGTCGCCGCGACCCCCTGTTCGATCGGTCGCATGGCGGGCACGAGCACGAGGAGGCCCCAAAGCCCGTACACGACAGAGGGGACGGCCGCCAGCAGGTCGACCGCGATCCCGAAGGGCGCCCGCAGCCTGGCCGGCGCCAGTTCGGTCAGGAGCAGGGCGATGAGCGTTGCGACCGGGACGGCGATGACTAGCGCGATGAGGCTCGTCAACAGGGTTCCGTAGATGAACGCCCAGGCGCCGTAGACCGTGAACGAGGGCGCCCACTTTGCGCCGGTGATGAAGCCGATGATGCCGAACTTCTGGTAGACGGGGGACGCCGTCGCGAAGCTCTCCACCATCATCGCCGCGAGCACGAGGCTGACGCCGATGGAGACCGCCATCAGAAGCGCACGGAATCCCAGGTCGCCGGTCCATCGGCGGCGCCGGAACCCGCCCAAGCGGTCGAACGCTCCCGGTGCTGGATCTGGGGTCAGAGTGGTCATCGCTGGCTCATGCTCGTGCAAACAGTGAGGCGCCCGAGGGTCTGGCGACCCCCGGGCGCTCCGGTTCGATGGGTCAGGGGAGCAGGGGCGTGCCCGCCCAGGTGATCGACTTGACTGCAGCCTCGTCCTGGGCCAGAAGGTTGGCGGGCAGCGAACCGTAGTCCAGCGGCGCGGCGTCGGCCTGACCGTCGTGGATCGCCCACCAGAGGAAGTCGACCATGGCGTTCGCCTGATCTTGGCTCTTCATGACCTTGGACAGGTCCTGGTAGACGATGAGCCACGTGGTCCCCGCGATCGGGTATCCCTGCGGGGCGTCAGTGTTGACGAGGTCGAACCGGAGGTCGGCCGGGTAGGTGGGCAGGTTCGCGGCGGCACCCACGGCGGCCAGAGTCGGCGTGATGAAGTTCCCGTTCTTGTTCTGGACGTCCGCGAAGGCGATCTTATTCTGGATGGCGTAGGCGACGTCGATGTAGCCGACGCCGCCGTCCGTCGCCTTGATGCCCTGCGTCACGCCCTCGTTGCCGCTGGCTCCCTGGCCGAGCGGCCACGCGACCGTCTTGCCGGCGGACTTGGTCTTGTCGCCGGCGCCGACCGTGTTCACCCAATCGGTGCTGACGGCGGTCAGGTACTTGGTGAAGATGCTGTTGGTCCCCGACCCGTCGGACCTATGCACAACGCTGATTGCCGTGCTCGGCAGCGTGACACCGGGGTTGGCCGCAGCGAGCGCCGGATCGTTCCAGGTCGTGATCTTGCCGAGGAAGATGCCGGCGATGATGTCCGGTGTCATCTTCAGGGGAGCCGTCAGGCCCGTCAGGTTGTAGGCGACGACGACGGCGCCGAACGTCGCCGGGATCTCCACCGGTACGCCGTTCGCGGCGGCCGCGGCAATCTCGCTGTCAGCGAGGTAGGCGTCGGACGCCCCGAAGTCCACGGTGCTGGCCTGCCAGGCCTTGACGCCGCCGCCGGAGCCGATCGACTGATAGTTGATCTGCACGCCGCACTTGGTGTTGTAGTCCCCCGCCATCTTCGTAAGCAGCGGGTTGATGAAGGTCGAGCCGGCGCCGTTGAGCGTGCCGGTCCCCTTACTGCAGCGGTACGTCGCGGTCGAGGCGCCGGTCGAGGCAGCGTCCGAGGCCGCCATTGACGGAGCGGCGGCCGAGGGGGCAGCCGCGGTCGGAGAAGGCGTCGCGGTACTGCCGCCGCACGCCGCGACGAACATCGTGGCGGCCAGGGCGAGCGCGCCCACGCGCTTCGCGGACGGGGTGATCAACTCTCGAACCTCCTGTGGGGCGGTCGGTGCGCCGCCCTCGCGTGGTGTCTTCTCGTATGCCGACACCTGGCGGTCGTTGGCCAACGCTGGGTGCGCTGGTTGTCAGGTCTTCGTTCGCGCGAGCCGGTCAGGCTTGCTTGTGGACGATGGTCCCGCGGCCGCCCCGCGAAGGAGGAGGTGTTCGCGGGACGGCCGGGGATTGCGATGGTGACGTTCGAGGGCGGGCATCAACGGCCCGTGAGCCGTCGGTTAAGTGGTTGTTAACGCCGGACCGGATCCAGCCGGTAGCCCACGCCGCGGACGGTCATGAGGGTCACAGGCTGGTTGGGGTCCAGCTCGATCTTCGAGCGCAGCCAGCGGACGTGGACGTCCACGGTTCGCCCGGCGCCGCGCGGGCTGCCCCACACGCGGTCGAGCAGCTCGGCCCGGGTGTAGGCCCGGCCGGGGTGGGCGGCGAGGAGCGCGAGCAGGCCGTACTCCTTGGGACGGAGATGGACCACCTCGCCATCGCGGCGGAGCTCGTGGGCGGAGGTGTCGAGCTCGAACCCTTCGCCGAAGCGGAGCACGCCCGCCGACGCGGTCCGGACGCGCGAGCGGGTGTCGTGCCAGGCAAGGCGTCCGGCCAGCTCGTCGAGCGGGACCGTGGAGGCGAGCGCATCGTCGAAGCCCCGGGCGAGGGCGTCCAGGCGCGCGTCCACCGCCTCGGGCGGCGAGACGAGCACGGCGCGCATCGAGGGGCGTCGTCGGCGCGCCTCGGCCACCGCCTGGAGGTCGCCCAGCCCGGCCGGCGGACGGCTGCACACGACCACGCGGGGACGGTGGGCCGCGAGCAGATCGCGGAACCTGGTCGGATCGGAGAGGACCGCGACGACCACACCCGGGACGGTTCCGGCCAGCATCGATGCCGGCCCGTCCGCGGCGAGCACGAGCCAGGCCGCCCCTGCGGCCTCGTCGCCGATCGGGAACGGGACGCCCGCCTCCGGGTGCGACCTCGACGTCATGGCCATGCAGCGAGGCTCGCGGGCCGTCGTCAACACGGCGTTCCGTGCGGGTTAACGACTCGTCAACGAATGCCACGCCGGATGCCTCACGGGCACTCGTCCCAGTCTGCCGATCCGCTTGCGCGTCGCAGCGAGCGCCGGGCTGATCTCGCAGGCCAAGTGCGAAGCCGCCTCGCCCGATGGGGCGACGTGCGGCAGACTCTCCTTTCAGGCATTCGCGAGAGGGCGGCCGACGCAGCATGGGCAAGGAGCGTTCGATGACGGGCTCGGACGAGCGCGAGGAAGGGGCTCCCGCGGACGGGACCATCACGAGCCCGGCGCCGAGCAAGGAGCAGCGGAAGGCAGCGAAGCGCGCGGCGAAGGCCATCAAGAAGCAGGCCAGGGCCGTGCAGCAGGCCGCCAAGCGGGCGAAAAAGGCAGCCAAGGCCGAGGCCGCGGCGGCAGCGAAGGCAGCGCGCGCGACGCTGAGGGCTGAAGCGCTGGCGGCCAAGGCAGGTGCGAAGGCCCGCAAATTGGCCAGGGCAGATGCGAAGGCTGCGAAGCAGGCGGCGAAGTCGGCAGGCCAGGCGGCGACCCACCACCATGCCGCGTCCCCAGTCGTCGCGGCGGCGACCGCGCTGCTCGAAGAGGCGGCAGGACTGATGCGCCAGGCGGACGCCCACCCGGCCGATGGAACGCCGGAGGACGCTCCCGAGCCCGAGCCTGAGCCTGAGCCTGAGCCCGAGCCCGAGCCCGAGCCCGAGCCCCAGCCTGAGGCTGACGCCGCGTCGGAGTCCCTTGAGCCGGCACCGGAGCCGGAATCGGAGGCCGAGCCCGAGGCTGAAGCGCGCGCCGAGCCGGACGCTGGGCCCGAGCCGGGGGCCCAGCCGGAGCCCGAAGCCGAAGCCGACGCAGCGCCCGAGGCCGACGCAGCGCCCGAGGCCGACGCAGCGCCCGAGCTGGACGCGAGGCCCGAGCCGGAGGCCCAGGCGGAGCCGGGAGTCGACGCCGAGCGTGAAGCCGAGCCGGAGCCCGAAGCCGAAGCCGACGCAGCGCCCGAGGCCGACGCAGCGCCCGAGCTGGACGCGAGGCCCGAGCCGGAGGCCCAGGCGGAGCCGGGAGTCGACGCCGAGCCGGAAGCCCAGCCGGAGCCCGAAGCCGAAGCCGACGCAGCGCCCGAGCCGGACGCGGGGCCCGAGGCGGAGCCGGAAGGCGCGTCCGAGCCCGAGGCGGAGCCGGAAGGCGCGTCCGAGCCCGAGCCCGCTGCCCAAGTCGAGGCGGAGTCGGCGGCTGCGCCCGAGCCTGCCGAGCGTGAACGCGAGCCCGAGTTCGCGGGGGAGCCCGCGCCCCAAGCCCCCCATGAGCTCGAGGAAGACGGCGAGCCGGAGACAGCCGAGCCCGACACGGGAGCAGCGGCGACCCCCGAGGCCGATGCGGACGCGCCGCCCGCAGGGGAGCCCAACGCTGAGCCGCAGCCGATGCCAGAGGCCGTTGGGGAGCTGCAGGCCGCGGAGCCCGAACCCCTGGCCGAGTTCGCGGCGGTCTTGATGGCCGAGGGAAACGTGCAGCCCGCGCCCTTCGCCCAGGATTCCGCAGGCGACGTCCCCGGTGCCCTCGGCCTGCTCGCATCGGAGGCGTCCGAGTCATCGGCTGATGCCACGCTGGTTTCGGTCCACACGGGTTCGCATGTGGCGGCCTCGATCGACGTCGGCGCGACCAGCGTTCACCTCCTGGTTGGCACCGTCGACGGCCACCGAGTTGCCCCGCTGCTCGACGAGTCGGAGTTCCTCGGCCTCGGCGACCGCGTCGCGGCTCAGGGCTACCTCGGCGAGGAGCTGCGGGCCCCGCTGATCGCCGTCCTGGACCGGTACGCCCGCAGAGCTCGCGAGCTCGGCGCCACGACGATCACCATCGTCGGGACCGACCCGATCCGCCGCGCCGCCGACGCGCCCGCCGTGGTGCGCGAGGTCGAGGGCCGCGTCGGTGTTCCCCTCTATGTCCTCGATCACGCAGAGGAGGGCCTGCTGACGCTGATCGGTGCGACGGGCGGCAGCCCGGTCAACGGGGAGCTGCTCCTGGTGGACATCGGCGGCGGCAGCTCCGAGTTCGTCGTGGTTGGTCTCGATGGGGTGGCCCACGCCATCGGCCTGCCGCTCGGCGCCGCCCGGCTCACGCGCGAGCTCGTCCGTTCCGACCCGCCGTCGCTCGCCGATATCGATGCCCTGCGCCGTGAGGTCGCCAAGGTCATCGGCGAGGCGCCAGAGGCCAGCCCGGCCGAGATCGTCGCCGTGGGCGGCACTGCGTCAAACCTGCTGCGCCTGCTGCCCGCCACGGCCGTGGACCGCTCGCTGACCCGTCGCCGGATCGCGGTGGCGCTCGCGATGCTGACCGTCGAGCGCAGTCGCGAGGCGGCGACCAGGCACCTGATCCGGCCGGAGCGGGCGCGAATCCTTCCGGCGGGCGCGATCATCGTGGATGCCGTCCTCGAGCGTTACCGCGCTGATCGCCTGCGGGTGTCCGAGGCGGGCATCCGCGAGGGCGCGATCCTGGCGGCCCGTCACGGCGGGGCTGCCTGGCGAGATCGCCTCACGCCGCTGGCCCTTGGCTGGTCGGACACCAGCGCGGTCGACTGAGCGGGCGGAGCGAGGGCCAGCCGTTCTAGAGCCCCGCGACCAGGCGCCCGAGGGCGCGCCGGAAGGCGAGGCTCGACACCCCGCGCCACGTCGTCCCGACGCTCCTGCGCAGGCGCGCCAGCTCGCGCTCGCGGTCCACCAGGTAGCGTCCGATCGCGGCGCTCTCCACCTCGTCGAGGTCGCCCGCGTGCTCCACGAGGAACGAGCGGGCCAGCCCAGCGGCGACGTCCGCGTCGTGGAGCCAGCCAAGGTGGTCCTGCAGCGCCACCACCTTCTCGATCACCGGCCCGGCGTCGGAGCCCAGCGCCTCGCGGACGAACTCAAGGGTGTAGCGCAGCCACTTGGCCGCGATCCGGAGGTCGTGGAGCGTGTTGACGTCGGCCCAGCGCATCACGGGCTCGTAGGCGCGGACCGCCTCGTACGCGGCCCAGATCCGCGACGGCATCGCGTCGCGGACGCGGTGCGGCTCGGTCGGGCCCACGGGGCGTGACCCCGCGCCCTCCGCCTGCACGAACGCGGCGTACTCCTCGGTCCACTTGGCGTACCGCCGGGAGTCCAGCTCGTGGACCAGCAGCACGCGGGCGGCCTCGCGCCGGGTGCGCCAGGTGGCGATGAGCGGCTCGAAGGCGGCGCCCTCCTTGGCGCTCTGGGACTTCTGGTAGGCCTCGGCCGCCTCGATCAGGACGTCGAGGTCGCGCACGGCGCCAAGGTCGGCCGCAACGTCGCGGAGCCGCTGCCGGTGGCGCCGTGTCCGCCGCTCGTCGAAGGCCGGGCCGAAGACGCGCCACGCCGCCCGCTGGCGCCGCGTGGCCACGCGCATGGCGTGGAGCTCCTCGGCCTCGTGGCCCTCGCGCGTCCCGGCCTCGCGGGCGAACATCCGGGCGAGGTGGAAGCGCAGGACCTTGCGCCCGGCCTCAGCGAGGTGGTCGTCGGCCAGGACGCCGGGCGTCTTGCCCGCCGTGAGCCGCGGCGCCGGGCGCTCGTCGGCGGCCGAGTCCGCGGCCTTGTCGCGCGTGGGGACCACGACGGGGCCAGTCTCAGGGCTCGCAGCCAGGACCGGCGGCTCCTCGCGACGCACGGCCGCCAGCGCCCGCTCCAGCTTGGAGGTCTGCGCCGGGACCAGCTCCTCGATTTCGGAGAGGAGGTCCACCAGCGGCTCCAGCGCCGCCTCGTCGCCCTCGCGCAGTTCCAGCTCGAGCTCGGCGAATCGCTCGACCACTCGTCCCGCGGCCATCACCGAGACGTCGTCCACCGACACCTCGACCACCGCGCCGTCACGCCCGTAGTCGCGCTTTCGGCGCGTCTGGCGGATCAGGGCGATCTCGCCCAGCATCTCGTCGCCGGCCAGCCGGACCACCGCATCGCGCGCGTCCGACACCGGCCACGAGGCAGCAGGCTGACCCTCGACGGCTGGCCCCTCGAGCTCCTCGCGTCGGTGGACCGCCCCACCGTCGTCCACACGCCGGAGGCCCTTGAGCGTGATCACCGTGCCGCCGTCGCCGCTCCGGATCCGGCCTGCGTAGCCCGACCGGGCCAGCGCTCCGTCGCCGGTGTCGACGTAACGGTCCTCGATCTCCGCCGTCCGCGCCGGTCCGAGCGCCTTGAACCCGCCCAGTTCGTCGCCGGCGATCAGCCGCTCGCCGGTGGCGGCGTCCGTCATGCGGAACTTGAGCTCCACTTCCATCGGTCCGCCCGCCTCGGTCTCGGTCATGCTCTGGGGTCCATGGAACCTGTGTTGACCTGCGGGCGCATCGGCTCGACGGCGAGAGCTGCTGCGACTGCGGCGTCCTCCTTGAGGACCGCGAATGTGTCCACCGTTCCCTCCCGGGACTCGATGACCTCGGTGCGCAGCCAGTGGCCGTCAGGCTGGAGTTGCCACGAGCGGCGGTCGTCGCTGAGCATGACGTCGATGATCCGTGCCAGCCTCGCCTGGAGCCCGTGGTCCTCGACCGGGGTCACAACCTCGACTCGCCGGTCGAGGTTGCGCTCCATCAGGTCGGCTGACCCGATGTACCACTCCGGGCGCCCGGCCGCGGCGAACATGAAGATGCGCGAGTGCTCGAGGAACTCGCCGATGATCGAGCGCACGCGGATCCGGTCTGACACGCCTGGGATCCCCGGCAGCAGGCTGCAGCCGCCGCGGACGATGAGATCCACGTGGACACCGGCCCGGGACGCCTCGTACAGGGCCTCGACAACCTGCGTGTCGACCAGCGAGTTGACCTTGAGCACGATCCGCGCGGGGTGGCCGGCCTTCGCATACGCGATCTCGCGCTCCACGAGCTCGAGGAACCGGGTGCGTAGCGTGATGGGCGCAACCAGGAGCCGCCGGAACACGCGCTGGCGGGAGAGGCCGGTGAGCGTGTTGAACAGGTCGGTGACGTCTGCCCCCAGCTCGTCCCGGCAGGAGAGGAGCCCCAGGTCCACGTACAGGCGAGCGGTCTTGCTGTTGTAGTTTCCGGTGCCGATGTGGACGTAGCGCCGGAGGCCGGAGCCCTCGCGCCGGACGACCAGCAGGACCTTGCTGTGGGTCTTGAGCCCGAGGACGCCGTACACGACGTGGGCGCCGGCCTGCTCGAGCTTGCGGGCCCAGATGATGTTGTTCGCCTCGTCGAAGCGCGCCTTGATCTCGACCAGGACCACCACCTGCTTGCCGCGCCCGGCAGCATCGATCAGGGCCTGGACGATGGGGGAGTCGCCCGAGGTCCGGTAGAGCGTCTGCTTGATCGTCAGGACGTCGGGGTCATTCGCCGCCTGAATGAGGAATCGCTCCACCGTGCCCGTGAACGACTCGTACGGGTGGTGGACGAGGATGTCGCCGGCCCGGATCTGGGCGAAGACATCGGCGGGCTCGTCCTCGTCGGCCGGGACGAGGCGGGCGGGGACGACGGGCACGTGCGAGGGGGCCTTGAGGTCCGGCCGGTCGAGGTCCACGAGCTGCCACAGCGCGGTGAGGTCCAGCATCCCCGCGACGTCGAAGCAGTCCTCGTCGCGGACGCCGATGCCCTTGACCAGGATCTGGCGCGTCGAATCGGGCATCGAGCGCTCGACCTCGAGCCGGACCGCCTCCCCGAAACGCCGGCGGCGGACCTCCTCCTCGATCGCGAGCAGCAGGTCGTCGGCCTCGTCCTCCTCGACCGTGATGTCCGCGTCGCGGGTCACCCGGAACAGGTGGGTCTCCATGATCTCCATGCCCCGGAACAGCTCGTCGAGGTTGGCCTCGATGACCTGGTCGAGGAGCACGAACTTGTCGCGCTCGACCGCGAACAGGCGCGGCAGGCTGGGCGGGATCTTGACCCGGGCGAAGCGGATCTCTCCGGTGTCGGGGTCCCGCAGGCCCGCGGCGATCGAGAGCGACAGCGTGCTGATGTAGGGGAACGGGTGGCCGGGATCGACGGCGAGGGGCGTGAGCACCGGGAAGATCTCGTCGTGGAACCTGCGGCGGAGGGTCTCGTGGTGCTCGGGGACCTCGTCGTAGTCCACGATGGCCACGCCCTCGGCAGCGAGCGCCGCCTGGATCGAGGCCCAGATGGTCGCGTGCTCGGTGATCAGCGCCCGCACGCGGTCCCGGATGGCGTCGAGCTGCTGCAGCGGGGTCAGCCCGTCCGACGACACGGCCGTCGCGCCGGCGCGGACCTGGCGCCGGAGGCCAGACACACGGACCTGGAAGAACTCGTCGAGGTTGCTCGCGAAGATGGCGAGGAACTTCACGCGCTCCAGCAGCGGGTTGCGCGCGTCGCGCGCCTCGTGGAGCACGCGGGCGTTGAACTCAAGCCAGGACAGCTCGCGATTGAGGATCGGTGCCCGGTGGTCACGCCCGACCCGCCGCCGACCGCGGCCGACGCGGGGTCCGGGTGCGGGGCGAACGGTTGCCATGGATCCTCAGCGCTTGCGGGGGACCGGTCCGCGGCGCGCGCCGAGGTCCTCAACCCGGTACCCGGTCGGGGCCCCGGAGCATACCACCCCGCGCCTCAACTTCCCGAGGGCCTGCCGGCCCTTTGCCGGTGACCCGCAGGGCCTGCGGGGCACCCGTCGAGACCGGATTCGCAGCATCTGGACGTGATATGGATCCATCCGGGCAGCGGTGGATCCACAGACGCCGCGTTGCCGGTCGAACTTGCGCCGGCGCCGGGGGAGTGGCGCTTGGGCGTCGTCTTCTGGTTCGGCGACCGGTTCGCGACGACCTCCGTCTGGCAACTTCTGGCGTTTGCTGAGCATTGCCGTGGAGGGCGTCAGCGCTCCGCCACGTACCTCCGGTCACCGGTGGACGGGTCCACCCAGACGCGCATCGGGACGCCGGTCGTCGGGTCCACGAAGCGCTCCTCGGTAGGCCCGAACCTGCCGTCCGGTCGCCCCCTCTCACCGCCGCCAGGGCCGTGGCCCTCGCCGGACAGCTCTGCGTGGAGCGAGCGGTAGCGCGTGCGCTCGAGGACGACGGCGGCCACGAGAACCGCGCCCGGGATGAACATGAACAGCGCGCCGAAGAGGTCGCCGCCGGATAGGGGGGTCGCCGCGATGGCGATCCCCCCGAGCATCATCAGGACGCCCAGCCCGCCGATCAGCAAGCGGGCCAGCGCGACACCCATGCCCTACTCGCCCGGCTGTGCCGCCCCGGCGTCGGGAGCGATGACCACGGCGGTCCCGTAGGCCACGATCTCGGACATCGTGCCGGCCAACTCTGACGAGTCGAAGCGCATCGAGATGACGGCGTTGCCGCCGACCATCGTGGCGTTCTGGACCATCCGGTCGATCGCCTGCCGCCGGGTGTCCTCGAGCAGGCTGGTGTACTCGTGGATCTCGCCCCCGCCGATCGAGCGCAGACCGGCCATGATGTTGCCCCCCAGGCCCCGGCTCCGAACCACCAGCCCGAAGACCTGTCCCTTCGTCTCCGTCACGCGGTACCCGGCGATGAACGGTGCGGTGGAGATGATCATTCCTTCCCTCCATGCCAGTGGCGATCGCCGGCCGATGTGGTCGGCTGACCCCCGTCGACGGCCTGGCGTCGTGCACGGTCAGCCGCGCACGCATCGCACGGGCACTGCTCCCGCAGGAGCATGAACGAGTGGAACCCAGAGTCGTGGCCGTCACCCCAGCTGGGCTGGACGGCGTAGTTGCCCACGAGCGCGAGGCCGATGAGCTTCGTCTGGTCCGGCGTGAGGGTCGGGTTGCTGTCGAGCCAGCCCGGCAGCCCCGCCTCGCCCCGACAGTAGGCGCACGGGCAGAGCCATCGCAGCGTCGTCGCGTCGTAGGCCGTCTGGTGGCCGTCCGCCCACTCGAGGCGAACGGTCCCCGCGGCGCGGTCCGCGTCGATGCGCAAGGGTCGGGTCCGGGCGTCGTCCTGCATGCGTCGATCCTACTCCGAGCGGGTGCCCGGCCCGGCACCCGGGCCGACCTCGCCGCCCAGGAGCCGGACGACCACAGCGAAGCCTTCCGGCGACCCCTTCCATCGGGCGCGCAGCTCGGGCAGGCCAACCCGCCTGCGGACGTACCGCAGCGCCGCCACCGCCACGACGATGTCGTCGATGGGGCCGAGGCCGGGGATGAACTCGGGGATCAGGTCGATGGGCGAGACGATCCAGGCGGTGAGCCCGACGAGCACGAGCCGGACGTCGAGCGGGACCGATCGGTCGGTCACCAGGGAGCGCAGGAGCCGCACGAGGTCCGGGATGGTCGCGACCAGCGTCCGCACCGGCACGCCCTTCGGCCGGGCGAGCCAGAAGACCACCAGGAGCGCGACCCACAGGGCCACGACCGCGGCGACCACGGCGAGCAGGACATCGAGCGCCATGACCCGATCGTGCCACAGGCGCGGCCTCCCCGGGCCGGTATGCTCCGAGGCGATGGCGCTCGTTGTCGATCACCTCAGCAAACGCTTCGGTTCGGTCGTGGCCCTCGACGAGCTCACGTTCGAGGTTGCCTCCGGCCAGGTCTTCGGCTTCCTGGGCGCCAACGGCGCCGGCAAGACCACGACGATGCGGATCACGCTCGGCGTGCTCGAGGCCGACGGCGGCACGGTCACCTGGGGCGGCACCGAGAGCCACCGGCTGCCGCGCTCGACCTTCGGCTACCTGCCCGAGGAGCGGGGCCTCTACCCGCGGATGCGCGTGCTCGACCAGCTCCTCTTCTTCGCCGGGCTCCACGGCGTGCCCCCGGACCGCGCCCGCCGGGAGGCGAAGGCGTGGCTCCACCGGTTCCGCGCGGATGACCTCGCGGATCGCCGCGCCGAGCAGCTCTCGAAGGGCAACCAGCAGAAGGTCCAGTTCGTCGCGGCCGTCCTCCACGAGCCCGAGGTGCTCATGATGGACGAGCCGTTCACGGGGCTCGACCCGGTCAACGTGGCGCTCCTGCGCGAGGCGTTCCTCGAGCTGCGCGACCGGGGCCGAACCGTGGTCTTCTCGACCCACCAGATGGAGGTGGCCGAGGCGCTGTGCGAGTCCGTGGCGATCGTGGACCGCGGGCGGATGGTGGTGGGCGGCGCGCTGCGGGATGTTCGGCGGTCGACCGGGCGGCGCATGGTGCGGATCTCGGTCGAGGGCGATCATCGCCTCCCCTGGCTCGACGCCGTGCCCGGCGCGCGGGTCATTCAGGCGGGGATGGACCGCACCACCGTGGAGCTGGAGCCCGGGCTCGAACCTGATGTCGTCCTGGCGGCGGCTGTCGGGGCGGGCGCGCGCGTGACGCACTTCGAGGTGGCGGACCCGTCGCTCGAGCAGGTGTTCATCGACCATGTCGGAAGGCCGCTGGACGAGGACGTGCACCTCGCGCCGATGGTCGAGGGGCTGGCGTGAGCGAGGGCCGGCGCTGGGCCAATGTGTGGCTCGTCGCACGGCGTGAATTCCGCGAGCGGGTGCGGTCGCGCGCGTTCGTCTTCTCCACGATCCTGCTGGCGGGCCTGGGCGTGGTGGTCGCGCTCATCCCGCTGGGCCTCCGGCTGGCCGACAAGGCGACGATCTCCCGGGTCGCGATCACCTCCGCCGAGCCCGGGCTGGCCGCCCAGGCCATGGGCACGATGGATGCGTTCCTCAACACGAGCGCCGACGCCGGCGCGGGCGCTGGCTCCACAGGGAACAAGATGTTCGACTTCGTCGCGTACCCCGACGTTGCCGCGGCCGCCCAGGGGGTGCGCGACGGGCAGCTGGTCGCGTCGGTCGCGATCGGGCGCGGCGCCGACGGCGGGCTGCACTTCACGGTGTTCAACATCGGTGGCCTGGCAGCGGACCGGGCGCAGCTGCTCCAGGTGGGTGCGTTTGCCGTGGGCATCCTCGACTGGACGCGATCGAACCCGGGTGCCACGCGGCCCTTCGTCACGCCCGTCTTCAATGTGGTTGACGCTGGCGACGCGGCCGCCGCCGGGTCTGGGCAGGCCTTCGACCCGGCGGACTACGCCAGCCGCCGGATCGTCGGCATCGTGTTCGTGGTCCTCTCGTTCCTGACGCTGGTGTTCTACGGGCTGTGGGTGGCGTCGGGCGTCGTGGCGGAGAAGTCGAGCCGGGTGATGGAGCTGCTGATCTCCGCAGCGACCGTGCAGCAGCTCGTCGTGGGCAAGATCCTCGGCATCGGGCTGGCCGGGCTCACGCAGGTCAGCCTCGTCCTGCTGCCGTCGGTCGTCGCACTGTTCGCGTCGGGCGGCATCGGCAACGCGCTGCTGGGCCCGGACTCGGGCACGGGCGCCTCGCTGTCGTCCCTGTCGCCGGGCCTGCTCGCCGCGTTCCTCGTGTACTTCGTGCTGGGGTTCGGGCTGTACGCAGCCCTGTACGCGGGGGCGGGGTCGCTGCTGTCGCGCGAGGAGGACCTCCAGACCGTGGCGCTGCCGCTGTCGATCCCCGCGGTCGCGGGCTACCTGCCGGCGGTGCTGGCGCTGTCGGGAAGCACGTCGTGGCTGGTCCGCGTGGCGTCCTACATCCCGCTGTGGAGCCCGTTCGCGATGATGGCGCGCCTGGCCGTGGGCCGGGTGGCGCCCTGGGAGGTCGCGCTGTCGGTGGGGCTGCTGCTCGTGACCGTGCCGCTCGTGACGCTGCTCGCGATCCGCGTCTACCGCGCCGGCGTGGTGATGTACGGGCAGCCGCCCTCGCCGCGCACGTTCTGGCGGGCGATCCGGGGCGGGTAGGGGAGCCCCTCGATCAGCCCCGTCGGCGTACGCTGCGCGCTGCGGTCGGGCACGCCGCGCGCCGCAGACCGGCGGATAGTCAGGGTACGACTGCACGTCGGCAGCCGACCGCCCGGCTCGCGCCGAAGCTGCCGCCACAGGCCCGAATCCCTGCCATGCAGTCGCCAGCCGGTACTCGTGCCGGTTCTCGCTTGCTCCATCCGGGCTCTTGCCCGAATTGCAGTCGTACGTTGACTATCTGCCGGAACGCAGGGCTGTGGGGATCGGCCGAACCCGGGCTTGTGGGCGCCCCTCGATCAGCCCCCGTCGAGGTCGAGGGGGAGGCGCCGCAGGACCGTGAGCACCGGCGGGCCAGCGCGGCGGGGCTCGGGTTCGGGCAGCGCGGCGCCTTCGTCCAGCCCACCTGCGTCCGCCGATCGAACCGCGATTGACCGCCAGAGGCGGCTTCGAACCCCCGGCAGGTACGGGCTCGTGCGGCTCCGCGCGAGGACGCCCGCGATGCCCTGGGCCGCGACAGCCGCGTAGAGCGCCCGGCCCTCGCCGGCGATGACGGGCACCACCACCCCGGCGTCGCCGTCTGCCATCACCTTGCGCAGCAGCGCCCGGCGCGCCTCGAGCGGCTTGCCGAGGAGCCAGGTGCCGTTGTGGTGCAGCAGGTCGAACGCGAGCAGTGACACGGTCCGGGCGGGCTCGCCCGCCAGCCTCGCGCGGAGCGCTGCGCTGTCGGCCAGGCCACGCCCGTCGACTGCGACGAGCTCGCCGTCGATCACTGCCGACCGGGCGTCCACCAGCCCGCGCACACCGCCGAGCTCCGGAAGACGGTCCGCGAGGTCGGTGCTCGAGCTGTCCACGACGCGGAGCCCGCCGCTCGGCTGCAGGAACACGAGGACCCGCAGGCCACCCCAGGACGGTTCGAACAGGTGGTCGGCCGAGTCGAAAGGGTCTCGCCGCGGCACGGGCCACATCGGCGCAACGCCGCCCGCGCGTGGCAGCGCGGGATCGAGCCCGAGGTTGAGTTGGTCGGCCATCGCGAGTGATGGTAGTCGCGCTGCCGCCGAACCTCTGCGCCATTGGCGTGCGGCCGGTTGCGCCCGCTCGGCGGGCCGTCAGGGCCACCTGCTCTGCAGTGGCCTCCCACGCCGTGAATTTGGGGGTTGCCCGTCGGACCGTGGCACGCGATGCCACGAAGGGACGCGATCGGGGTCGTCGAGCGGGCCGAATCGGTCGAATCGTGGCGCCAGGGGCCACGGTTCGACGCCGGGAGACCGGAATCCATGGCATGCGGCGCCAATCGCGGCGAGGGAGGAGCGGACGAGCTGCGGGAGCCGCCACGCCCGCGGGCTAGACTGGCCGCACCACCACCGGCGACCCTTCCTGTGCGCACCCGGAGATCCCTGTGCCCCGATCCGCCCAGCCCGACGACCTGTACCGCCTCCAGATCCCGACCGACCCGAACGTGTCGCCCGACGGCCGGACGGTCGCGTTCACGGTCAGCCGGCCGGCCGTGGGGCGCGACGGGTACCGCGCGTCGATCTGGTGGGCGCCGCTCGACGGCAGCGCGCCGGCCCGCAGCCTGACGCGTGGACCCAGGTCCGACGGGCACCCCAGGTTCTCGCCCGACGGCCGCACGCTGGCGTTCCTCTCGGACCGGCGTCTCAAGGTGGAGGACGAGCCCGAGCTCGACGGCGCCAAGGACCGCCAGGACGGCACCCAGGTCCACCTTCTGCCGCTCGATGGGGGCGAGGCCCGGCGCCTCACGGATCTGCCTCACGGCGTCGAGGGGTTCGCGTGGTCGCCCGACGGCCGGACGCTCGCGGTGCTGACCTCGTCGCTGGGCGCCACCCGCCAGCTCGATGTGCGCCGTCGCGGCCGGCCCGCCCCGCCGAAGCCGGGGGGATCGCCGCTGTCTGACTTCCGCTACATCGACAAGCTGGGCTACCAGCTCAACGGGACCGGGTTCATCGACGACAAGGACGACCACCTCTGGCTCGTGGACGCGGACACGGGCGAGGCGCGCCTGCTGGTCGCCGGGCCGACGCCCGAGAGCGACATCGCCTGGTCGCCCGACGGCATGCGGATTGCCTTCACCGCCAACCGCCACCCGCAGGCCGACACCCACGCCCGGAGCTCGGTCTTCACGGTCGAGGTGGCGAGCGGCGCCGTGACGACCGTCGCGGGTGGCGCCGACGCTGCGTTCCGCGCGCCGCGCTGGACGCGCGACGGCTCGGCGATCCTGGCGCTCGGAGATCGGTCGCCGAGGTCGGAGTACCGGACGGGGATCTGGCGGTTCACCGCCGACGGCACGGACGCGGCGGGCGGCACGGACCTGCTTGCGGGCAGCGAGCTCAAGCCGGACGCCGCGATGAACAGCGACATCACCTCTGGAGAGGCGGCGCACGTTTGGCCGACCGCCGACGGTGCGGCCGTCCTGTTCACGGCACCCGTGGACGGCAGCTACGAGCTGTGGCGGGTGCCGCTGGCCGGGGGCGGGGCGCCCCAGCGGCTGACCCAGGCGCGCCACTACCTGTCCGGCTGGGGCGCTGTTGCCGTCAATGGCGAGGACGTGATCGCTGGCGTCGTTTCGGCCCCGACAGCCCTGCCGGACGTCCACGCGCTCGACGCAGGCCCCGGCCGCGAGCGCCACCTGCGCCGGCTCACCGGGCTCAACGCGGACCTCGCGGCGGAGATCGCCTGGATCGAGCCGCAGGAACGCCGCTGGACGAGTGACGGCCACGAAATCCAGGGCTGGCTCTACCCGGCGGGCCGTGGCGCCCAGCCGCTGGCCCTCGAGATCCACGGCGGCCCGCACACGCTGTACGGCTGGTGCCCCACGCTCGAATGGCAGGTCCTCGCGGGCGCCGGCGTGTCCGTGCTGGCGTCGAACCCGCGCGGGTCGGAGGGGTACGGCGAGGCGTTCAACCGCGGCAACCTGGGCGACTGGGGCGACGGGCCGATGGCCGACGTGATGGCCGGCGTGGACCAGGCGATCGCCGACGGCCTGGCCGACCCGCAGCGCCTGGGCGTCACCGGCGGCTCGTACGGCGGCTACCTGACCAACTGGATCGTGGGGCGGACGGAGCGGTTCAGGGCCGCGGTGACCTGCCGGTCCGTGTCGGACATGTCGATGCTGTTCCTCACCGGCGACATCTCGAACGCCGAGTGGGCGCAGGTGGAGTTCGGCCGGCTGCCCTGGGAGGACCCGGCGTACTTCTGGTCGATCTCGCCGCTGTCGCTCGCCGCCAACGTGCGGACCCCGCTGCTGATCCAGCACGCGGAGCGCGACATCCGCTGCACGGTGGGCCAGGCGGAGGCCCTGTTCACCGTGCTGCGGACGCTCCGCCGACCGGTGCGCTTCATGCGGGTGCCCGAGGAGAACCACGAGCTCACGAGGTCGGGGACGCCGTTCCGCCGCGCCGAGAACCTGGTCCAGGTGCGCGACTGGTTCCTCCACTTCCTTGTCAGGGGCGAGCGGCGGCTGCCCCCGGCCCCGAGGAACCGGGCCGGTCGCTAGCGCAGGGATCCGCCTCGGGCCCCTGCCGCGGAAGTGGACGCCGTGTCACGCCTCGGGCTCGGTATGCTCGCGCCACCATGACCGAGCGTCCGAGCACTTCACGCTGGACCGACCCGACCGGTGTCGCTCCCGAAGGGCCGATTGGCGACGGGCTCCCGTTCGTCCGCGTCGAGGGGTCGCACCGCGAGGTCGGCCGACAGCTCGGCGAGGCGACGGCAGACACAATTCGCGCCGCCGTGGACTTCGAGGGCCTGTTGCCGCAAGGGCGGACGCTCGAGGCGCAGCTCGCCCTCGCTGCTGCTCATCGCGAGGCGACGCTGCGTGCCACGCCCTGGCTGGTGGACGAGATCGATGGCGCTGCCGACGGGGCCGGCGTGGACCGCCTCATGCTCTTCGCCGCCTCGATCGAGGAGATATGGTCCGAGCGGCCGTCGGAGGCCGAGCTGGGCTTGCCGCGCGGCGCCGAGCGCCACGGGCGCTGCTCGGACCTTGTCGCCGTCCCGCCAGCCACCGTCGACGGCCACGTCTGGGTGGCCCACAACAACGACCTCTCGCCCTCGTCACGAGGCTGGGGTTGTCGCCGTGGAGTGGCGGGTGCCCGGCGAGCCCGTGGTGTTCTCGCTCGGCGTCGGGCCGTGGATTTCGGTGGGTTGGAACTCGGCAGGGCTGTCGCTGACCGGCAATGAGCTCTCGCCCAACGACGACCGGGTGGGGGTGCCGCGGCTGCTGATGGTCCGCGAGCAGCTGACCGCGGCGACCCTCGACACGGCCGTGGCGATGGCGCTCCGCCCCGACCGCGCGTCGTCGTACAACACCGTGTTCGCGCACCGCGACGGGCGCGTGGTCAACGTGGAGGGCTCCGCGACCGACGCCGAGGTCACGGGCCCGGGCGCCACCGGGACGCTCGCCCACACGAACCACTACACCTGCGAACGGATGCTCCGCTATGAGGGCGACCCGACGTACGCGCGCAAGTCGGCGGTGCGCTTGTCCCGCGCGAAGGAGCTGCTCGACGGCCCGGCAGCTCTGGGGCCCGCGGCCGGGTCCATCACCGGCGAGACGCTCTTCGCCGCCCTCTCCGACCACGCGACCACGCCATCGATCTGCCGCCACGACGACGGGGTCGAGACGTCGGTCACGTGCTTCTGGTGCGTCGCGGACGTCACCGCCGGAGTCATCCGCTACGGGCGCGGCAACCCCTGCCGCGGTGACCGGGCCGAGTATCGGTTCGGCTAGGGGGGTGGGTCCCAACACGCGGGCCGGGCCACCACGTCGGCGGCTGCTACCCCACGTCTGCGAGCCAGGCGTCGATGGCGCTGCGGAAGGCCACGCGGGGCCTCGGACTGGGCAGATGCCCGATTCCGGCGGAAATCCAGGCACGCCTAGGCGCCGGGGATGGCGGCGTGCAAGTGCTCGGTTCCGGCTGGGCCCGCCAGTCGTGCTCGCTCACGGAGGTCACGTCCGGACGCTCGCCGGCCGTGATCCGAGGTCGTCCTTGGACTAAGTGCCGGAAATTCGACGGAGGGCGCCCGAACATCAAGCGTCGCCGACGAGGCGGCCCAGGACTCGGTGATGAGCGCTGGTCGGTGAGACGCTCAGTTCGCGGGCAGGTGGCGCTCGATCCCCTCCAGACGCCTCGTCCCCGGCACCGTGCGCGTGAGGAAGTCGAGCACGATCGCGGCCTGGCGCAGCTTCTCGTCGGTGTCGAACGAGGAGTGTCCCGTCGAGTACGTGTAGACCTCGGGCGTGGCGCCCCGCGCGCGCATCCGGCCCACGTAGTTCCACACCTGGCGGATGGGGCACCGCGAGTCGTTCTCGCCCGCGAGGATCAGCACCGGCGCCTGGACAGCGTCCACGTACGTGATCGGGTTCCGCTCGCGGAACAGATCCGGCGCGGTTGTGGGATCGCCGCCGAACAGCGCCCGGTCGAGCGCTTGGAGCGAAGGGGCCTCGTCCTCGAACGCGGCCACGTAGTCCGCCACCGGCACGCCCGCGACCAGCGACGTCCAGCGCTCGGGGTGGCGACCGGCGCCCAGGAGCGTCACGTAGCCGCCCCATGACCAGCCGGCCAGGACCGCGCGCTCCGGGTCGGCCATGCCCTGCGCCACGAGGTCGTCCAGCCCGGCGAGCACATCCTCGAGCTCGAGGAACCCGATGTTGCCGATCAGCTCGTCGCGCCACGCCGGGCCGAAGCCCTCGGAGCCACGGTAGTTGACCATCGCCAGCAGGAACCCGGCGTCGACCTGCGCGAGGACGTCGGGGACCCAGCGGTCCATGTCGAGCATGTGCGGCCCGCCGTGGACCCGCATGATGACGGGGTGGGGACCGCCACCAGCCGGGCGGACGATGAATCCGTGCACCCGCTGGCCGTGCGGGTTGGCGAAGAACCAGCTCTCGAAGGCTCGGCCGACAGGCGCGCGCGGACCATCGGGCTCCAGAAGCGGAGCATCCTGCCCGATCGCACGCAGCTGTCCCGGGTGCTCGCCGTTCTGGACGCGGTACCAGACCTCGCCGTCTGGGCGGACCGCTGCCGCGGTGATCGAGCCCGGCTCCGAGGCGAGCAGCGCTGTCGCCCCGGACGCGATGTCGTGGCGGTGCAGCCGATGGCGGCCCTCGACGAGTTGGAGCAGGAGCACGGCAGACCCGTCGGGCCACCACCCGGCAATCTCGACATCGCCCGACAGTTCGACGGGCAGGTCCGTCACGAGGCCGGTCCGGACGTCCCAGAGGGCCGGCCGACGCTCGCCAGTCCGCTCGTGGGCGATGGCGACGCGGGGGTCGCCCGCCACCGGCGAGAAGCCATGGCTGCTGATGCCGATGCCGTCCCACCGCAGGTTCGCGATCGTCGCCCCGTCCGACGCGTCGATCGCCCGCAGGCCCGTGTGGTGGACGTCCCCGTCCTCGGCGTGCTCGAACACCACCATCGACTCGTCGGCCGAAAGGGCCGCGGCATCGTCCACGCCCAGACCCAGCATCTCGGGGTGCGCGTGGATGCAGCGCGCGTCAGCCCCGTCCTCCGAGACCCAGATCGAGAAGCGCTCGGCCGTGCTGATCGCGGCGACCGTCCGCCGCCGCCCGATGGCCAGACCCTCGTCCCAGCCCTCGGGCACGCCCCCCATCAGGGGCTCCGGAGCGGCATCCTCGTGGAACGGGGCCACCACCCAGTGTCCGGACTCCGCGCCGGTGGCGTCATGGAACCAGACGATCCCGCTGCCGTCGCGGGTGGGCCGGCCGCCGAGCACGCCGACGGGGTCGTGGGTGACCTGGCGGCGGCGGCCCGCCGGCCGATCCCACGCATAGAGCTGGTACGAGCCGCTCTCGGTGGACGCGATCGCCAGGTGGTCTGGGGCGTCCGGGGACCAGGTGGGGTAGGACAGGATCGGCGCGCGGAAGCGGGCCTCCCAAACGGGCAGGTCAGGCATTGCGCGCAGGGTAACCGAGCCGACTCACCTGCCGCTTATCCGCTCTGCAGGGGCCACCGGCTCCGCAGGGCCTAGCCCGAGGCCCATCGCCCATCGTGCGCTCGACGTGAGCGGCAGCGACGTCAGCTCCTCGAGCGGGATCCAACGGGCGAGGTCCGTCGAGCCGTGGGTCTCGTGGCGGAGCTGGCCGCCCGTGAACGTCGCCCGATAGAGGATGGCGATCGACTGGATGCGGTGGCCGGTCATCGTCTCGCCGGGCTCCAGGACGGCCGAGCGGACGCCGAGGAGCTCGCCCAGCGCCACCTCGAGCCCGCTCTCCTCGCGGACCTCCCGGATCGCCGCAGCCTGCGGGTCCTCGCCGAACCGGAGGCCGCCTCCCGGCAGCGTCCAGTGCCCCGCTCCGGGAAGCCCTCGCGCCACGCGGGAGAGCAGCAGCCCGCCGTCGTGCTCGCACCACACGTAGGCCGCCGGGCGCACGCGCTGGACGACACCGTCAGGACCGATGAACCGCCGGATCCCGGCGGGCAGCGTGCTGTCGGTCATGCGGCCATGGTCGCACGGCTCGCTGTCCGTGTCCGCCGGGTCGGTGGATGCGGCACGCTCGGGTGGGGCGGACCGCGAACCGCGGTCGTCGCCCGCCCGACCGGACGCTCGGTGTTCAGCCTCCCGCGGCGACGACCTCCTCGATCAGCACGCGCCGGTGCTCGGCGGCGCTGATCGCCGTCGCCTCCAGGATCCGCTGGACGGCGAGACCGTCGGCGAAGTCGGGCGACGCCGGCCGGCCCTCGGCGACGGCGGTGATGAACCCGCGCGTCATGTGGTCCTCGACCCGGAACACGTCGCGGTACGTGTCGTGCACCTCGTCGCGGCGGGCGGCGCCCCAGATGCGGTCGGGGATCGGCAGCCTGCGGACGGCCGGCTCGCCGTCTCGGACGCCCAGGATCTCCTGTGTCCGGATCCAGTCGTTGAGCACGTGGAGCGTGCCGCTGCCGCCCGCGAGGTCCCACTCGTGCCGCTGGCCGAAGTCGCCCGGCTCGTACACGAGCGAGGTGACCTGGATCGTCCCGGTCGCGCCGTTGGCGAACTCCAGCACGATCACCGCCGAATCGTCGAGCCGCTCGTACGGGACGCCATCGGGACGCTCGTCGCGCGGGACCAGGCGCGTTGTGACCGCGGTCACCGCCACCACCTCGCCGAAGTACCAGCGGGCGAGGTACGCGAAGTGCGCGCCGATGTCGTTGGACACCCCGCCTGACCCGGACTCTCCGGCGTCGAACCGCCAGGCGTATGCGCCCGAACGCCCGTAGCCGGTCCAGTACCGCATCGCGACGTGATAGGGCTGTCCGACGAACCCGTTGTCGACGAGCTCCTTCACATACCGCGCGGCCGGCATGAACCGGTACGTGAACGGCGTCATCGTGGTGACGCCCGCGCTCGCGGCCGCCTCGGCCATCTCGCGCGCCTCGGCGGCGCTGCGGCCGAGCGGCTTCTCGCACAGGACGTGGAGGCCTCGGCCGATTGCCGCCAGCGCGAGGTCGTGGTGGCTGCGATTCGAGGTCAGGACGAGGACCGCGTCGAGTCCCTCGGCCTCGAGCATCGCCTCCGCCGAGTCGTAGGCGGCGGGGATGCCCCAACGGGCGGCGAACGCGCGAGTGTGCGCCGGGCGCGAGCCGCCAGCCACGGCCCGCACGTCAGCGAGCGGGTGGTTCGCGAGCGCCGGGAGGTACATCGCGTCGGCCCACCAGCTGGTGCCGATGACGCCGACCCTGACCCTGTCCACCGGATGTCCTCCTGCTGCGCCCGGGCTCACAGCCCAATTGAGCGGAGGTAGTCGCGATTGCGCGTCGCGCTCGCCTTCGGGTCGCCCATGCCGGGCAGGATGTCCTGCTCCACGACGATCCAGCCGTCGTAGCCCTCGTCGCGCAGTGCCCCGAGCACACCCGGGAAGTCCACGCAGCCTCGGCCGAGTTCGCAGAACACACCGTGGCCGGTGGACTCGAGGCCGTGCCAGCCTTGTCGCCGCGACTCGGCCATCACCGCTGGGTCCGCGTCCTTGAAGTGGACGTGCCAGATCCTCTGGCCGAACTCGCGGACGGCGTCGACGGGATCCTCGCCGGTGCCGAAGCGCCAGTGGCCCGTGTCGAGGCAGACGCCGAGCAGCGCCGGGTCCGTGCGGCGGAGGAGCTCGCGCGCCTCGGCGCCCGTCTCGACCAGCGTCCCGAGGTGCTGGTGGATCACGGTGCGGACGCCGGCCTCGTCGCGCACGCGGTGAGCGAGCTCGGTCGCGCCCTCGGCGGCGGTGCGCCAGCCGTCCTCGTCGAGGCCCAGCTCGGGCGTGATCCGCCCCGCATTCGCGCCGCGCACCGGGTCGCCGTACGGGTCGTTGCCCAGCACGATGAGCGACCCGGGCCCGCCGACCGCCGCAAGCAGCCGCCCGATCCGGACCGCGTCGTCGGCGCCCTGCCGGTGGCGGGTGCGATCCTGCAGCCACGGGGTGGAGAACGAGGCCATGAGCGCGAGCCCTCGTGCCCCGAGCTCCTCGCTGAGGGCGGCCGGGTCGGTGGGCATGAACCCCCAGTCGCCGAGCTCGGTGCCGAGGTAGCCGGTCTCCGCGATCTCGTCGAGCACCTTGCGGTAGCCGCCGGTCTCGCCGGCGACGTTCTCGATGACGCCCCACGAGCACGGGGCATTGGCGACGCGGATCATGCGAGCCTCCGATCGGGGTCGGGCAGGAGCACGTCTCGGACGTGCGCCTGGAGGTCGTGGTACGCCCCGATGAACTGGCGAAGCGTGCGGACCGAGGCGCCGAACCGGGCCAGCTCGCCCACCGAGAGGCCGTCGGGATCGTAGGCCGCCCGGAAGTCCGGGAAGCGGTCGGCCAGCTCGTCGGTGACGGCCGCCTCGACGGGCATGGCCGCGTTGTCTCCCGCGGCGAGCCCGGCGTTGTCGATCAGCCGCTGCCAGGCGGGCGAGATCGTGAGGACGATGTCGAGCCCGGCGAGCTCGGTCCAGGGCAGGTGCGTCCGGAAGGCCCCGACGAGGATCCGGGTGCGGTACCCACGCTCCCGGTACAGGGCCACGGCGCGCTTTGCGACGGCGATCCCGCACCATTCGATCCGACCGGGCGTCGGCAGGATGCCGTCCCGGGCGGCCACGACCCGCAGCCAGTCCTCGAGCCGGCCCACCATGAGCGTGCAGACCGGAGTCGCCGCGGCCGGGTTGCCGCCGGCCGCGGCGAACCTGGCAAGCCCGCGCTCGACGGCCTCGGCGACGGCGAGCGCGCCCGCCACGGTGAAGTTGACGGTGGCGTTGACCTGGATTCCCCGGGCCGTCGCCTCCTCCATGGCGGCGAGGCCCGCCTCGGTCACCGGCAGCTTGACCTGCAGGTTCGGCGCGAGCCCGGCGAAGTGCGACGCCTGCGCCACCATCCTCGGCGCGTCGGCGAACCGGCTCGGGTCGACCTGGACCGAGAGCCGCCCGCGCCGTCCGCCCGAAGCAGCGAACGCGTCGGCCAGCATCCCGGCGCCGCGGACGGCCACCGCCTCGGCGAGTCGCCATGCGAGCTCGTCCTCTGCGGCGGTCGCGTGCTCGACTGCCGACTCCCTCACCCATGTCCACCAGGGCTCGGGCTCCTGACGGAGCGCGTCGAGCACCAGCGACGGGTTGGAGGTGGCGCCCACCGCTCCCCGCTCGAGGGCCCACGCGAGCTCGCCCTCGGCGCACGAGTCGTTCCAGAAGTCGGTCGCCGTCTGGTCGGCCACCCGCTGGAGCGGGCTCGTGGCGGCCGTGCGGGCCACGTCGTCAGCCCCAGCGCTCGGGGTCGTTGTGCTGGTACGGCGCGCCCGGGATCATGAGGTACCGCTGGCGCCCCTTGTTCGCGTCGAACTCCACCCGGGCCGCGTTGACGGCGGGCATCTCCGAGACGACCGGCGTCGCCATCTCCCACCACGAGTTCGCATAGCCGCGGACGCGTTCGTGCCAGTCGGTCTGGACCACGATGCACACGGTCTCGGTGCCGGTCCGCGCATCGGCCAGGGCGGCCTGGAGCTCGGGCAGCGTGCGCACCTCGAGGGACCTCGCGCCCATTCCCGCGCAGATCTTCACGAAGTCCAGCTGCATCTCGGGGCCGTCGTACTCGCCCGTCGGGCCGCGCAGGCGGTAGTGGCAGCCGAAGCCCTCGGCGCCGACCTGCTCCGACACGCGGCCGACCGAGCTGAAGCCCTTGTTGTCCACCAGGACCACGATCAGCTTCACGCCCTCCTGGACGGCGGTGGTGATCTCGTTGCCCATCATCTGGAAGGAGCCGTCGCCAACCAGCACGTAGACCTCGCGGTCTGGGGCGGCGAGCTTGGCGCCGAGGCCGCCCGCGATCTCGTAGCCCATGGTCGAGTAGCCGTACTCGACCTGGTAGGAGCTGACGTCCCGCGACCGCCACAGCTTGAGCAGGTCGCCGGGCAGGGATCCCGCTGAGGTGACGACGACGTCGCGCGGCTCGGTGGACGCCTCGACGGCCCCGATCACCTCACCCTGGGTGAGGATCTCGCCGACGCTGTGGTGGTACACGCGCTCAACCTCAGCGTCCCACTCGCGATTGAGCTGGGCGACCCGGGCCTGGTACTCGGGGGCAGTCCGGTAGTCGCCCACCGCCACCGCGAGCTCCTCGAGCGTGGCTCGGGCGTCGCCGACGAGCGGGACGGCCGCATGCTTGAACGCGTCGAACTCGGCGACGTTGATGTTGACGAACCGCACGTCTGGGTCCTGGAATGCGGTCTTGGACGCGGTCGGGAAGTCGGTGAACCGCGTGCCGATGCCGATCACGAGGTCGGCCTCGGGGGCGATCTGGTTCGCGGCCAACGTCCCCGAGACGCCCGCGCCGCCCAGACTGAGCGGGTGGTCGTACGGCATCGACCCCTTGCCGGCGTGCGTCTCGGCGACCGGGATGCCGGTCTGCTCGGCGAACGCGCGCAGCGCCTCGGCCGCCTCGCTGTAGCGCACGCCGCCACCCGCGAAGATGACCGGGCGCTTCGCCTCGCGGATCCAGCCGGCCGCCCGCACCATGGCGTCGCGGTCGGGCCGCGGCCGCCCGATGTGCCAGGTGCGCGGCTCGAACATCTCGACCGGGAAGTCGAAGCCGTACGTCTGCACGTCCTGCGGCAGCCCGAGGAACGCAGCGCCCGTCTCCACCGGGGAGGTGAGCACGCGCAGCACCTCGGGCAGGGCGGTGATCAGCTGCTCCGGGCGGCTGATGCGGTCCCAGTACCGCACGACCGGGCGGAACGCGTCGTTGACGCTCGTGTCCTGGCTGAACGGGTGCTCGAGCTGCTGGAGGACGGGGGACTGCACGCGCTCGGTGAAGGCGTCGCCTGCCAGGAGGAGCACCGGGACTCGGTTGATCGTGGCCGAGGCGGCGCCCGTCACCATGTTGGTCGCCCCCGGCCCGATGGAGGTCAGGCACGCGAACGCGCCGAGGCGGTTGCGCAGCTTGGCGTAGCCGAGGGCGGCATGGACCATCGCCTGCTCGTTGCGCGTGAGGTAGTAGGGGAAACGCGGCCCCGCCTGCTGGACGGCCTGCGCGACGCCGCCGATGTTGCCGTGCCCGAAGATGCCCCACAGGCCGGCGAAGAAGGGGTTCTCGACGCCGTCGCGCTCCACGTGCTGCTGCGCGAGGTAGTTGATGATCGCCTGCCCCGTCGTGAGCCGAACCGTCGCCATGGCTGCGCCCTCCATCGTTGACCGATGCCGATGAACTGTTCCCTCAGGCCGTGCGCGCCCGCGCGAGCGCCTCGGACAGTCGCCGCGCGGCGAGGACGACCTGCGCCGCAGCCGTCGGGACGCGATCTGCGGTGAGCCGGACGCTCGGGGCGTCGATACCGATGCAGCCGATCGGCGCCCCGCCCGGCCCGAATACCGGGGCCGAGATGCAGCGCGTGTGGGCGTCGTTCTCCTCGTCGTCGAAGGCATAACCGGCCTCGCGGATGGCGGCGAGGTGATCGGCGAGGGCACGCTGGGAGGTGATGGTCTTCGGCGTTCGCCGCGGGAGCCTGGCGGGCGCCTCGGCGAGCCCGAAGGCAAGGAGGCACTTGCCGGCCGACGTGCAGTGGAGCGCCACATGGCGACCGCTCACTGGAACGACGCGCAGTGGCTGGGTGGTCTCCACGTCGTCGAGCACGAGGGCGCGCCCGTTGTCCGCGACCGCGATGTGCGCGCACTCGCCGGTCGAGTCCACGAGGTCCTCGAGGAACGGCCGGGCGGCGCGTTTGAGGCGGGTGCCGTCGATCGACCACGGCGCATCGCGGCGCAGCGCCGGGCCGAGGCGGAAGCCGGAGCCCTCGGCGGGGGCGGCGTACCCGGCGGCGACGAGCGTCCGCACCAGGCGCAGTGCGCTCGACTTGTGGACGCCGAGCTCGTCAGCGAGGACCTGGAGTGGCACGCCCCGGCCGCGCCGCATCGGATCCGCGTCGGCCTCGGTGAGGGCGTCGAGGATCCGGAGGCCGCGATCGAGGGACTGCACCGTGTTCATGGATGGAGCGTAGGACGCAACTCTGCTTGCCGTCAAGACGCGCCATACGCAACCGCTGCATCGACTCACACACGGGAACCCCCGTCGCTTCGGCTCGGAAGGTTGGTGATGCGTCGACCGGCCGGCACGCGCCGGCCGACGGTCAGGCGGTGACTTCGGCGAGCTTGACCGGGCGGTTCTCGCGCCAGCTGCGCGTGCAGGCCACAGCGAGCCGGAGCGTCTCGAGCGCGTCATCCGGCCCGGGCAGGGGCGTCCGCCCGGCGACCAGATCCTCAAAGAACGCCTCCAGTTCGCGCCGGTAGGCCACCTCGAAGCGGTCGAAGAAGTCGCCGTAGAGGTCGTGCGACAGGCTCACGCCGGTCGTGAGGGTCGCCGGCGTCTTCTGCCCGGCGTCGATCGTCACCTTGTTCTTCGCGCCGGAGACCTCGGCCCGGATGTCATAGCCCCAGGTCGAGTGGCGGGCGGTCTCGATGACGCCCATGGCGCCATTGTTGAAGCGCAGCATGATCGCGGCGGTGTCCCAGTCGTTCGCCTGCGTGAAGCGGTCGTCGAACAGGGTGGTCGCCCAGGCGTGGACCTCGTCCACTTCGCCCACGAGGAATCGCGCGAGGTCGAGGTCGTGCACGCTCATGTCGAGGAATGAGCCGCCTGCATGGAGCAGGAACTCGAGCGGCGGCGGGTTCACGTCGCGGGAGTAGGCGTGGAACTGCTCGATCCGGCCGAGCTCGCCGGCATCGATGAGCTCCTTGGCGCGGGCGTACCCCGGGTCGTACCGGCGCATGAAGCCAACGGCGCACGGGAGACCGGACTGGCGCCACAGGTCGACGATCCTCTGGGTCTCGCCGATCTCCTGGGCGATGGGCTTCTCGGTCCAGACCGCCTTGCCGGCCCGGAGCGCCTCCTCGATCAGCGTCGCGTGCGTCGAGGTCGGCGTGACGATGACCACGACCTCGACATCGGGGTCGTGGATTGCCTCGATCGGGTCGAGCGACGCGCGTCGCGCGTGAGCGATCTCCTTGCCGCGCGCGGCGGACGCTTGCACCGGGTCGGCCACGACGATCACGTCAACGGCGTCGATCCCGGCCAGCGTCCGCATGTGGGTCTGGGCCATGCGGCCAGCGCCCAGCACCGCCACGCCGATCCGCTTGGGGTCCTTGAGGACAAAGCCCGCCATCAGGTTCTCTCCGTCTGCAGCGTCGGCTTCGGTGCCGATGGGTCCCAGTTCATGAGCCAGGCGTGGTCCGGGTCGATCGTGAAGTGCCAGACGCGGTGCGGCCCGGCCATGATGTTGAGGTACCAGCAGTCGTAGCCGGCGGGTACACCGACGGGGTGATAGCCCTCCGGGACAAGGACGAGGTCGCCGTCCATCGGCGTCATCACCTCGTCGAGGCGGCGATCGGGTGTGTAGACGCGGGCGAAGGCGAAGCCCTGCGGCTTGGCGAACCGGTAGAAGTACAGCTCCTCGAGCTGCGCCTCGACGGGCGGATCCTCGGTGTCGTGCTTGTGGGGCGGGTAGCTGCTCCAGTTGCCGCCGGGCGTGTACGCCTCGAACGCGATGAGGCGGCCGGCGTCGGCGGCGGGCGGCAGCAGGTGGTGGATGCGCCGGGTCGTTGGGCCCTCGCCGCGCGTCTCGACCAGGATCTCCGCGGGCTCGATCAGCGCGGTGCGCGCCACGGGACCGCCCGGCGCCGCCGCGATCGCGACGAGAGCGGCCGTCTCGGCCGTGACCGATGACGCTTTGGCCGGGCGCCACGAGCACGACCGGGCACGGCGGCCCGTCGAAGACGGTTTCTCGCGAGCCGACCACGCCGAAGTCTCGGCTGCCGGCGACGACCCGGGCGTGTCCCTCGAGCACCAGCACGAGCCGCTCCATCTCGTCGCCATCGCGGGCGGCCGAGGCGCCGGGCGCAAGGCGATAGACGTGGAAGGTGGTCCAGTCCCATCCAGCGGACGTGGGGTCGATCGCGCACACCAGACCGTCGGCATCGGGCGCGTTCGCACGGCGGAGGAGGGGATGCTCGCACCCGGGACTGCCCAATCTGCCAACCTCCCGCGACCGCCGACGACGGCTCGCAATCGATTACTTGAGATTGTAGCCACGCCGATGGCCGTTCGCCGGCCGCCGGGGACCCCGTGGGGCCGATGCATAATGGCCGCGTGAGCAACGAACCATCCATGGCGCCCTCCGACGCGCGCCGGTTCCCGGGTCAGGCGCCGTCCAGGTTCGGCGCGAGCGACGCCAGGTTCGACGGGCTCGGCGACCGCGCGGTCGGCCGCCCGAGTGGATCGCGTCGTTCCAGGAGATGAAGTCCGTCCGACATCCCATCGGGTTGTGAGGCGAGCGTGATCGTTGTTGCGGGGGACGCACTGGTCGACCTCATCGTGCGGGCTGACGGGTCCATCACCGCGGTCCCCGGCGGCGGCCCGTACAACAGCGCTCGGGCGATCGGCCGGCTGGGGACGCCCGTGTCGTGGATCGGCGGGCTGTCGTCAGACCGGTTCGGGCGGGAGCTCGAGGCGGGCCTCGCGGGCGCCGGCGTGGACCTCTCGATGGCCCAGCGCACCGAGCTGCCGACGACGCTCGCCCTGGCGGAGATCGGCCTGGACGGGGCGGCGTCCTATCGCTTCTACACCGACGGAACGTCAGCGCCGGCCGTGCTCCCGGAGCCACTGGCGGCGGGCCTGCCGGCCGAGACCGATGCGGTGCTGACCGGCACCCTGGGCTTCGTGCTCGAGCCGATGGCGACCACCCTCGAGGGCATGGTCGCAGCCCTGCCGCCGGACCTGCTCCTGATGATCGACCCCAACTGCCGGCCCTCCGTCACCCGCGACCCCGACGCGTTCCGTGCCCGCATCACGCGAGTGCTGGCTCGGGCGGACGTCGTCAAGGTCAGCACCGAGGACCTCGCGTTCCTCCTCCCCGGGTCGTCCACGCAGGCTGCCGCCGCCTGGGTGCAGGCGCTCGGGCCGCGGGTCGTGCTGATCACCGACGGTCCGGCGCCCGTCCGGGTCCTGGTCGACGCCGTGGAGCATCTCGTGCCCGCGCCGCGCGTGGACGTGGTGGACACGATCGGTGCCGGCGACACGTTCGGCGGGGCGTTCCTCGCGTGCCTCGTCCAGGGCGGGGGCGGTCGGCACTCCGCCGGTGACGTGGACGCGGTCATGCGCGCCGTCTCCTTCGCGGTCCGCGCCTCCGCGTTCGTCTGCGAGCGGGCGGGCGCCAACCCGCCGACCCTCGCCGAGCTCGGCGGCTGGCCAGCAGCCTGAGATCGCTGCCGCCTGTCCTCGGCCGCCCTCGCCCAGCCTGGCTGGTTTGATCAGCCAAATCACGCTGTTCCCGCGACAGAGGGGGCACAGCGCGGCCGTCGCGGGCTCGGCCACTCCGTTCATGGCGCGATATGGCCGACGCCGCCGCCCAATCCTCACACTCGGTCGAGGAACGCGCGGCCCCATGGCGCGATATGGCCGATGACGCCGCCCAATCCTCACACCCGGTCGAGGAGCGCGCGGCTCGGTGGCGCGATTTGGCCGATCCGACCTGCCACCCGCCGGCCGGGTCTCGCCCCCCGAGGCTCCACGAGGGCCGTCCCGAGCCGGCGCCGTCGTCTTGTCGCCTTGCAGCCGACGGTTTCCTGCCTCGGCGGTCGATTCATCGCCGCCGACGCGACGGCGTGACGCTGGTTCCAGGCCTCGGGACCCGATCTCTGGTCGAGAGGTCGCCAAGCAGGCGATGAATCGACGGTGGCGGCCCGATCCCGTCGCCTCCCCAGCGAACCGCGGTGCACGCTGATCTCCTCCGCCGCCTCCCGCTCTGGCCTGACGAGTGGCCCGTACCCGCCTTCCGAAGGGCCCGGCCGCCTCGGCGCAGCTTCGTGACCTCCGGGTTCCCTTTGGACTGACGGGCCTTGGCGACGGCGCATATAATCCGACCGACAGTCGGTCGGAGAATGACGAAGCCCATGGCGCGCACCCGCAACCCCACCACCCACGCGGTTCGCCGCGACGAGATCCTCGACGTTGCCGAGCGCCTGATCCGCACGCGCGGCTACGAGGCCATGAGCATCCAGAGCGTCCAGGACGAGCTGGGATGCTCGCGGGGGGCGCTCTACCACTACTTCGGCTCGAAGGAGGCCATCCTCGGCGCGGTGATCGACCGGATGACCGCGGGCGGGATGGCGATCTTGGAGCCCATCGCGAACGACCCGCAGCTGTGCGCAGTCGAGAAGCTCCAGACCCTGTTTGCCACCGCCGGCAACTGGAAGGCACAGCGGAGCGACCTGCTCCTGCCGGTGATCCGCAACTGGTACTCGCCCGGCAACGACGTCACCCGCGTCCGGGCCGAGGCTGCGGCCTTCGGGGAGTTCCGGCCGCTGATCGCCGGGATCCTGCGCCAGGGCGTGGCGGAGGGGTCGATGCACGTCTCTTCCGCCGACCACGCCGCCGTGATCCTCAGCGCGCTCCTCGCAGGCTCGACGGATGCAATCCGCCGCCTGCTCCTCGACCGGCTCGACGGCCGCGTCCCCTTTGAGGAGGTCGAACGGTTCATCCACGCCTATGACGAGGCGATCGAGCGGATCCTGGGCCTGGCGCCCGGGACCTTCACGCTGATCGACCCCGATGCCATGCGCATCTGGTTTGCCTGAGGAAGGAGTGCCCATGCCCCCGGTCATCACCCTCGAGAAGCTCACCAAGTCCTATGGCAAGAGCCGCGGGATCATCGAGGTGGACCTCGAGGTCCAGCAGGGTGAGATCTTCGGGTTTCTCGGCCCCAACGGGGCGGGGAAGACCACGACGATCCGCACGATGCTGGACCTGATTCGCCCGACGAGCGGCCGGGCGGCCGTGTTCGGCATCGAGTCAACAGCTGATCCCGTCGCGATCCACAAGCGGGTCGGCTACATCCCGGGCGAGTTCGCGCTCTACGACCGCCTGACCGGCAAGCAGACGCTCGAGTACTTCGCGAACTTGCGCGGCGGCGTGGACCCCGCCTACCAGGCGACGCTGATCGACCGCTTCGAGCTCGAGCCCGGCAAGCGGTTCAAGGAGTACAGCAAGGGCAACAAGCAGAAGGTTGGCGTGATCGCCGCCCTCCAGCACAAGCCGGACCTGCTGGTGCTCGATGAGCCCACGTCGGGCCTCGACCCGCTGGTCCAGGCGACGTTCTTCACCACGCTGCGCGAGCATGTGGCGGACGGCGCCACGGTCTTCCTCAGCTCGCACATCCTGTCCGAAGTCGAGAAGAGCTGCGAGCGCGTGGCCATCATCCGCGACGGGCGGATCGTCAAGCTCGGCACGGTAGACAGCCTGCGCGACCTCGCCCACCACCAGGTGGAGCTGAGGTTCGCGGGCCCGGTCCCGTCAGACACGTTCGCGCACCTGCCGGGCGTGAGCGACATCTTCGCCGAGGACCACACGCTCCGCATGCGCGTCGCCGGGCCCATCACGCCGATCGTGCGCGCCGCCGCCCAGTTCGAGCTGCTCGACTTCGTCTCCCGCGAGCCCTCGCTCGAGGAGACGTTCTTGGCGCAGTACGGCCGCGAGGCCGCAGGGGCAGGAACCGATGTCCGCTAGCACGAGCGCGCCGCGCCATCCCGCGGCGACCACCTTCCCGCCGATCCCGCTGCGCAAGCGGCTCTACGGGTTCGGCAGCATCTACGGCAAGACGATCCGGGATTCCCGGCTGTCATTCATCATCGCGGCCGGCCTGCTTGGCGGCATGGCCCTCGTCATGGGGGCCGCGGTCTCGTCGATCTTCCCCAGTGAAGCCGCGCGGCATGCGCTGGACAGCCTGTTCGGCGGCATCCCGCCCGCGATGCTCCGGCTGTTCGCGAACGTCGACGGCATGGGGGACAAGGTCGGCACGCTGGGCGGCTACATCACGTTCAAGTACGGCCTCATCTTCGCGATGGGCGTCGCGCTGTGGTCGATCTTCGCGCTGTCCGGGACCCTCGCCGGGGAGGCGCGCCGTGGCAGCCTCGATCTTGTGGCGACGTCGCCGTTCGGCAAGCGACGGATCGCGATCGAGAAGCTGGCGGCCCACCTGACCCTGCTCGTGCTTGCCATGGCGATCATGGCAGTCGCGATGACGGTCAGCTCGAATCTCTTCGGCGACGCCCCGCTCGGTGACCAGATCCCGCTCCTGTCGTCATTCGGTTTCGCGGTCTGGGTCCTTGCGGGGGCGCTCTTCTTCGGCGGGTTCGCGCTGGCGCTCTCGACGCTCCTCGGGCGCGCCGGCGCCGCCGGCGTCGCGAGCCTCGTCATGGTGGCCCTCTGGCTCATGAACGGCCTGTCCATCGGCGGGCCGCTGATGTGGCTGAGCCCATTCACCTGGACCTTCGACCACATCCCGCTCATCGGCGTCTTCGACTGGCCAGCGGTCGCCCTCGAGTTCGTCCTTGGCGTCGTCCTGCTGGCGGTTGGCGTCGAGCTGTTCACCCGCCGAGACCTCGGCGTTACCGCCGGCCTGTCGCTCCCCGCGCTGCCCGCGGGTCTCCTCGGCGTCCAGGGTCCGGTCAGCCGAGCGTTCGGCGAGGATCTCCCGCGGGCGATCTCCTGGGGCGTCGGCGTCGGCATCCTCGGGGTGGTCTTCACCTCGTTCGCGGCGTCCCTGGCGGGCACCATCGCGGTGAGCCAGAACCTGGTCGACACCTTCGCGAAGATCTTCCCGGGCATCGACTTCGGATCGGCAGGCGGCTGGCTGCAGCTCTACGCCGAGCTCCTGTACATCGCTCTCGGCTTCGGAGCGGCGACCTTCGTGGCCAAGTGGGCATCTGACGAGACGGAGGGCCGACTGGACACCGTCCTCACGACGCCGATGGCGCGGGCCCGTTGGGTCCTCGCCGGCGGCGTCTCCGCGCTGATGGCGACCGTGGTCATGACCCTGCTGTTCGCGGCTGGGATCGGGATCGGCGGGCTGATCGGCGGTCTCGACCCCGGGCAGGCGATGATCGGGAGCGTCGCGCTCGGGCTGTTCGCCGCGGCGACTGCCGGCATTGGGTTCGCCGTCGGCGGCCTGTGGCGGACGTCGCTCGCCGCCGAGCTCGCGGCAGTGTTCGTCGTGGTCACCTACCTGATCGGGCTGGTCGCGCCGGCCCTGCAGCTGCCCAGCTGGTTCCAGCAGCTGGCGCTGACATCGCACATGGGCCAGCCGATGATCGGTGTCTGGGATCCGGTCGGGATCGTGGCGTGCATCGTGCTCGCCGTCGGGGGCATCGCCCTGGGTGCATGGGGGATGACCCGACGGGACATCGCCCGCTGACGTGAGCTACGGACCGGGGCGTCGCGCGTGGCGCCCCGGTCCGTAGACTCGCTCGATGGATTCGATCGCCCTCGCCTGCGTCCTGGTGTCGGCGTTCATGCACGCGACCTGGAACATCCTGCTCAAGACCGCTGGCGACCCGCTCCGGACCGCCACGGTGGGCATGATCGCCGCATTCGCCGTGCTGTTGCCGAGCGCCATCGGGGGCTGGCTGGTCCTTGGCCACCCGGCGATCCCCCCGCAGGCCGTGGCGATCGGGTTCCTGTCGGGGCTTGCGGAGATCGCCTACTTCGTCTTCCTCGCCGCGGCCTACAGGCGCGGCGACCTCTCGGTCGTCTCGCCGCTGGCGCGGGGCAGCGCGCCCCTGCTGATCGTGGTCGTCGGGGTGGTGGTGCTGGGTGAGCGCCTGTCGACTGGTGCCGCGATCGGCGTCGGAATCCTGCTCGTCGGGCTGCTGACCGTCCAGCGCCCGTGGCGGTTCCTGCGCGCGGCGAGTGCGGGCCATCGCGGGGCGGCCGGGTTCGCACTGCTGACTGGCCTCATGATCGCGACGTACACGAGTCTGGACCGCGAGGGGTCGCAGCTCATGCCGCCGTGGCTCTACGCAACCCTCCTGTGGGGCGTCGGTGCCATCGGTCTGGGGATGATCGACGTCGCCCGGCCCAGGCTGGCTGCGGGCGCCTACGCTCCCGCCGAGGGGTCACTCGACCTGCCGCGGGCGCTGACGGGGGGGATGCTCACGCTGGCTGCGTACCTCCTCGTCCTGTTCGCCCTGTCGCGGGCCGAGGTGTCGATCGTCGGGCCGCTGCGGGAGTCAGCGGTGCTGATCACGGCGCTGTACGGGATCGTGCGGCTGCGCGAGGCGGTGACCCGGCGTGAGGTGGGCCTGCGGCTGTCGGGGTCGGCCCTCGTGCTCCTCGGCGCCGCCGTGCTGGCGATCGCGGGCTGACCGGCGCTGACCGGCGCCGCCTGGCGCGCGCAGCTCAGCTCTGGTCGCGGCCCCAGAGGTCGATCGCCGGCAGACCGGCCGCCCCGAGCAGCTGCGAGATCTCGCCCGCGTGGTAGGCATCGTGGCTCAGCATGCGGTTGAGGATCGACATTCGCGTATGCCGCTCCGTCAGGCCGTGGCGCTCGCGTTCCACTGTCTCGGCAAGCAGTGCGGGCGTCCAGCGCGCGAGGCAGTCCGCCACGACGGCCCACGTGGCGTCGAGGGCGTCGGCGAGCTCCTTCGGCGAGCGGGGCTGGTCGTCGTGGTCGTCCCATCCGTCACCGGTGCGGTCGAGGACATCCGAGGTCTCCAGGCCAGGCTCGCCGCAGACCAGGCACAGCCAGTAGAGCCGAGCCGTCGCGATGTGCGCGGCGATGGTCCACAGCTGCAGGTGGCCGGGCGCGGCGCGCAGGGCGAGCTGCTCGCCGGATAGCCCTCGAACGGCGCCCGAGATGCGCTCCGCGTACTGCGGCCAGTCGGGAAAGGCGGCTTCGGCTGGCGGGCTGCTCATGCCCGGAGTATGGCGCGCAGACCGCCGAGACGGCGAGCGGGACGCAATGCGGCCTGCTCCCCGCCGGCGCAGCCGGCAAAGACACGCCTGGCGCATCGGGGCGATGATGGACCACCACCCTGACGAACCCCGGGAGACGTCGATGCCCGCCCTGCGACTCGGCTACAAGGCCTCCGCCGAGCAGTTCCCGCCCCAGCGCCTCCTCGACCTCGCGGTCGCCGCCGAGGCGGCCGGCTTCGATTCGGTCTGGACGAGCGACCACTTCCAGCCCTGGCGCCACCACGGCGGCCATGCCCCCAACGCCCTGGTCTGGCTGGGGGCGGCCACCCAGGCGACGAAGCGGGTCACGCTGGGAACGAGCGTCCTCACGCCCACGCTGCGCTACAACCCGGCGGTCGTCGCGCAGGCGTTCGCGACGCTGGGGCTGCTCGCGCCCGGCCGCGTGATCCTGGGCGTCGGGACCGGCGAGAGCCTCAACGAGACGCCGGTCGGGGTGCCGTGGCCGGAGCAGAGCGAGCGGTTCGCCCGCCTGCGCGAGGCGACGCAGCTGATCCAGCAGCTGTGGCGCGGCGAGCGGCTCACGATCGAGGGCGAGCACTACCGGACGGCCAACGCCACGATCTACGACCGCCCCGAGCAGCCCCTGCCGGTGTACATCGCGGCGTCCGGGCCTGCGGCGGCGCGCTTGGCAGGACGCATCGCCGATGGCCTCATCTGCACCAGCGGCAAGGGCGAGGAGCTCTACACCCAGACCCTCCTGCCGAGCCTCGCGGAGGGCGCCGAGAAGGCGGGCCGCGACGTGGCGGCGCTGGACAAGATGATCGAGATGAAGGTCTCGTTCGACACCGACGGCGACCAGGCGCTCGAGGACACCAAGGTCTGGGCCGCCCTGGCGCTGCCGGGCGAGCGGAAGGTGGGGATCCACGACGCGCTCGAGATGGAGGAGGCCGCGAAGGAGGCCGAGCCCTACGCGCACAAGCGCTGGCTGGTGTCCTCGGACCCCGACGAGCACGTCGAGCAGCTCGCCCCCTACGTCGCCTACGGGTTCAACCACCTCGTGTTCCACTTCCCTGGCGAGGGCCAGGAAGCCGCGATCCAGCGGTACAGCGAGCTGGTCCTGCCCCGGCTGCGCGCCCGCTTCGGCTAGGGGGTGGCGCCCCTGGTGCCGCCCCGCCCCGGCCGAGCCGTCGGCCTGGTCGTCCTGCTGTTCATCGTCAACGGCCTGTCGAACGCGGTGTTCACGCCGTTCGCCCCCGCGATCCTCGTGGAGCGGGGCGTTTCGCCGGCGTGGCTGGGGGGGATGGGCGCGCTCGTGTCCGTGGTCTACGTCGGGCTGGCGAGCGTCTGGGGCCACCTCGCCGACGTGCTCCTGGGCCGCGGGCGCGCCCTGGCCCTGGCAATCGGGCTGGCGGCCGGGCTGCTCGCGTTGTTCACGCTGCCGCTGCCGCTCGTGGGCGTCGGGCTCACGTACATGGCCTTCTCCACGGTGTACGGGCTGCTGTTCCCGCTCCAGGACGCGCTGGCCGTCAACACCCTGGCGGATCCTGGGCGGCAGTATGGGCAGGTGCGGGCGCTCCAGTCGGGCGCGTTCGCCGTGGGGTCGCTGGTGGCGGGCGCGGTCTTCGAGCGACTGGGCTACGGCGCCGCGGTCCCGGCGTTCATCGTGCTGGCGGTGCCGGTGATCGCCGTGGCGGTGGTGATCCCCGACGTGGGGCGGGCGAAGCTCTCAGATCGTGGCCGAGGCGGGGCGATGCGCGAGGCGCTGGCGATCCAGCCCCGGCTGCCGCGCGTGCTGCTGGCGATCGGCCTCGCCAACGTGGGCGTGTTCGCCATGCTGACCTTCCTGCCCCTTCTCATCGACCGCCTGGGCGGGAGGTCGGGCGACATCGGGCTGGCCGTCGGGATCACCGCGGCCGTCGAGGTTGCGGCGCTGCCCGCCGTGTCGCGCCTGCTCGTGCAGTTCGGGCCGCGCGCCGTGGTGACCGTGGGCATCGCCCTGCTCGCGGTCGTGTTCGCCGGGTTCGCCCTGGCGCCGTCGCCCGAGATCGTCATCGGGGTGGCCGTGCTGTACGGCGTTGCGTGGTCCGCCATGTGGGCGGGCTCGGTCATGACCATCAGCCTGCTGCTCCCGCCCGGGCTCCAGGGTTCCGGACAGGGGCTTCTCTCGCTCACGGCGGCCGGCGTCTCGGCGTTCGTGGCGAACGTGGTCGGCGGCCTGCTGTGGAGCGGGTTCGGGCCGATGGCGCTGTTCGGCCTGGCCGCGGCACTGGCCGTCCTGGGCGCGGTCACCGCATGGGCCAGCCTGCCATCCGGCGAGTCCGCGCCCGTCGTCGCGGAGCTGCCGGCGGCCTGACGGGGAGCCGAACCAGGGGCGACCGTTGGCCGCTCTCCGCGCCGCGCCCCCGCATCGCCTCCCGGAGGCCGTTCGTCGGCGCTTCGCAACCTTCGGTCCCCGGATCGCCTCCAGGCGACGCTGAGGTGACCGAACGTTGCGAAGCGTGGCTCGTCGGCTCCCGTGGGCGGGCTGGACAGCGCCTCCGGGAGGCGCTCCGGAGGTCGAGGCGCGGGCGGTGCAGCGCTGCCAGGCGGCGAAGTCGTCAAGCAGCCTCTTGTGCGCCCGACGTAGAATTCAACGCATGATGAATTCTGACCCGGTCCTGCCAGCGGCGCCCGACCCTGGCGAGGCCGCCATCCGCGCTGTCGGGCTCGTCAAGCGGTTCGGTGCCGTCATCGCCGTGGACGGGATGACGTTCGACCTCGCGCCCGGACGGATCTACGGCCTGCTCGGCCCGAATGGCTCCGGCAAGACGACGCTGATCCGCCTGTTGACGGGCATGACGCGAGCGAACGAGGGCACCGCGTACGTCCTGGGCGTGCGCATGCCGGACCGCGCCAATCTCGCGCGGATCGGCTACATGACGCAGGGCGACGGGGTCTACCCGGCGCTCACCGCGGGCGAGAACGCCCAGTTCTTCGCCGCGGCGTACGGCGTCGAGGACGCGGCGCAGGTGGACGAGGCGCTGCGGCTGGTCGATCTGGCCGACCGCGCCAACGCCATTGCCGGGACCCTCTCAGGCGGCCAGCGCCGACGGCTCTCGCTTGCGTGCGCGCTCGTCCACAAGCCGCCGGTGCTGTTCCTCGACGAGCCGACTGTGGGTGTGGACCCGCTGCTGCGCGTCCAGTTCTGGGGTCACTTCCGCCGGCTCGCGGATGGGGGCACCACGATCGTCGTGTCCAGCCACGTCATGGACGAGGCGGACCGTTGCGACGAGCTGCTGTTCATGCGGGCCGGCAAGGTGATCGCCCGGGGATCCGGTGAGCAGCTTCGTGCCGAGGCAGGCACCGCCGACCTCGAGGCCGCGTTCCTGCGGTTCTCCGGCGAGACGGCGGTGGCAGCATGAGCCGGCGGCGCCTCCGGGCGCTCGTCCGCCGCGTGATCGTGGAGATCCGGCGCGACCGGCCGTCGCTCGCGCTGCTGTTCATCGCCCCGATCCTCGTCACGGGCCTGTTCACGTTCATCCTGCGCGACTCGTCGGGGCCCGACGTCCACGTCGCTGTCGCGAGCCAGGGCTCGGGTCCCGCGGCGACGCTGATCTCGGGCAAGCTCGAGGACGCCCTGTCGGCTGCCGGAATGACCGTCACGCAGGTCGCGTCGGTCGACGGCGCCCGGAGCGCGGTCCGGGACGGCACAGCCACGATCGCCATCCTGCTCCCCGCCGACCTCACCCCGGGCAGTGGATCGGCGATCACGCTCCTCACCAAGGGCCTCGACCCCTCGGCGGATACGGGCCAGATCGCTGCGGTGAGCCAGGCTCTCCTCGGCGGCATCGCGTCGTCGATGGGCGCGATCCTGCCCGCGATCACCCGCGAGACGGTCTACGGCGCGCCCAGCTCCGACCCCATGGCGCCGTTCGCCCCCGCGATCGTCGCGTTCTTCCTCTACTTCTTCGTGTACCTCCTCACCGGCGTCTCGTTCCTCCGCGAGCGGACCGGCGGGACGCTGGAGCGGCTCATGGCGACGCCCGTCACGCGCGGCGAGGTGGTCACCGGGTACACCCTGGGCTTCGGCTTCTTCGCGATGATCCAGGTGGCGATCCTGCTGACCTGGGCGCTCGTGACCGTCAGGGTGCCGGCCATCGGCCCGTTGCCGGACTTCGCCATCGGCCTCGGCATCTCGGTCGCCGGCAGCCCGCTGCTCGCGTTCGCCGTGGTCCTGCTGCTCGCGCTGGGCGCGGTGAGCCTGGGGATCTTCCTCTCGACCTTTGCGCGGACCGAGCTCCAGGTGATCCAGTTCATCCCGGTGGTGCTGGTCCCGCAGTTCCTGCTCTCTGGCGTGCTGTTCTCGGTGGACAGCCTGCCCTCGGTGCTCCAGCCGCTGGTCCACATCATGCCGCTCGCGTACGCGGTCGACGCCCTGCGCGAGGTCTTCATCCGGGGCGCCGACCTGTCCGTGACAGCTGTGCAGGTGGATCTCGCGGTGCTCGCGGTCGTGGCCGTGCTCTTCGCGGCGGTGGCGTCGCGGACGATCCGCCGGGACGTGGTGTGAGCGGCGGCGACCCAGGCCAGGCCGGGGCCGAACCGGCGCCGGGGCGTCGCGGGCGTCGGCCCGGCGCCGGCGACACGCGCGGGCGGATCCTGGCGTCGGCGCGGACGACCTTCGCCGAGCGCGGCTTCGACGGCACGACGATCCGCGACGTCGCGGCCCGGGCCGGGGTGGACCCCGCGCTCGTCCACCACTACTTCGGCTCGAAGCAGCAGCTGTTCGTGGCGGCCATGGAGTTCCCGATCGAGATCCGAACGGTCTTCCCGGCCATCGCGATGGGGCCACCGGAGCAACTCGGCGATCGGATCGTGGCGACCTTCGTGGGGCTCTGGGACCGGCCGGAGGTCCGGCCGACGCTTCTCGGCATCGCCCGCTCCGCGACGACCGATTCCGTGGCGGCGGCGATGTTCCGCCGCGTGCTGCTGGACGGGCCGCTCCAGGCGATCGCGGGCCTGCTCGGGACGCCGGACGCGAGCCTGCGGGCGACGCTGGTGGGCAGCCAGCTCATCGGCCTGGCCATGGTGCGCTACGTGGCGGAGCTGGAGCCGGTCGCCTCGATGCGCCCCGACGAGCTCGCCGCGCTGATGGGGCCGACGCTCACGCGATACCTGCTGGGCGAGCTGGACCCGTCCGGAGCCGCCGCCGGGTCCGTGCCGACGGGGGCGGTTCCGTCCCCGCCGTTCGGCCCGGTTCGGTAGGCTGTGGGCCATGCCCGAACTCCACGCCGATCCCCATGCCGCCGCCCTCGTCAGCAACCCTGCCGCCCTCGCCGCGCGCCTCCGGGAGATCCACCCCGAGGCGGCCGCGCGCCCCTCGGACGTCCGCGTCGTGTTCGCGCCGGGTCGCGTCAACCTGATCGGCGAGCACACCGACTACAACGAGGGCTTCGTCCTGCCGGTGGCGATCGAGCGGGGGATCGCGATCGCGCTCGTCCCCACCGACGACGGCATCGCCCGCCTGACGCTGGCCGAGACCGGCGAGACGCGCGAGTTCACCGCTGCCGCCCCGGGGGCACGCCAGAACGCGTGGGTCGACTACGTCGCGGGCATGGGCTGGGCGCTGGCCGAGGCCGGACTGCCGGTGAGCGGGTTCCGCGGCGTGCTGGCCTCGGACCTGCCGCAGGGCGCAGGGCTCTCGTCGTCGGCCGCCCTCGAGGTCGTCTCGGCGTGGGCGCTCTCGGGCGGTGTCCGTCCGGGCATCGATTCGATGGCTCTCGTCCACCTCGTGAAGCGGTCCGAGAACGGCTACATCGGGCTCAACAACGGGATCATGGACCAGTTCGCGTCGATCTTCGGCGAGCCGGCGAGCGCGCTGCTGCTCGACTGCCGGAGCCTCGAGCACCGGCCGATCCGCCTGGTGGGCGAGGACCTCGCGCTCGTCGCCTGCCACTCGGGCTCGCCCCGCCGCCTCGAGACCTCCGCGTACAACGAGCGCCGGGCGCAGTGTGATGCCGCGGTGGCCGCGATCGCGGCTCTGGAGCCGGGGGTCACCGCGCTGCGCGACGTCACCCCGGCCATGCTCGATGCGGTTCGCGACCGCCTGGAGCCCATCGCGGTGCGCCGCGCGCAGCACGTCGTGGATGAGGACCAGCGGGTCCTCGACGCGATCGAGGCGTTCGAGGCCGGCGATCTCGACGAGGTCGGCCGACTCTTCTACGCCAGCCACGCCTCCCTGCGGGACCTGTACGACGTCTCCTCGCCAGAGCTCGACACCCTGGTTGAGATCGCGCGCGCTACGCCCGGCGTCATCGGCGCGCGGCTGACGGGCGCGGGCTTCGGCGGCTGCACGATCAACCTCGTGCACCGCGACGCGGTCCCGCTGCTCCGCGAGAACGTCTTGCGCGACTACCCCGCCCGCACGGGCCTCACGCCGCGCGTGTTCGAGGTCGAGGCTTCCGCCGGAGCGCGGCGGCTCGCCTGACCCGCCGAAGCGCGACTGCGAAGCCGATCCCGCGGCGGCCAGCGTCGGCCAAGGCGAGCGCGGCGCCGCCGCCCATGCCGACTCACGGTGGGGTCGAACCCCGGTTCGCCGAGCGTGGCTCGAGCGCGAACTCCGACTTCGGCGTGTCAGCCGAGCGAGGAGGGTCGCGATTCAACTCCCACGTGAGTCGCGAGGCGCGTCGCGTCGCTGCCCGGACTCGCGGGACTGCGCGCTGGCCTCGCCGAGTGTGATGTCGCCCGAGGGCTGGGGTTCCGGCTCTGTCAGGCGCCCATCAGCCGCGCCCGGCACGATGCCCTGCCGGCTTGCGCCTGCGACAAGACGAGGGGCTGGCACGCCGCAGTGCCAATCGCGGAGCCCGCGACCGTGGCCGGTGCGCGAATCCCGGCTTGGCGCTCGCGCCGTGGGTGCGAGGCCCGGAATTGGCACCCGCCTGAGCCGCGGGACGGTCGCGACGTTGCTCAGAGCCGCCGCAGGTCGAACAGCCGAGCCGTGAAGTCGCCGCGGACGATGTGGTGGCCGTCGGCGAACGCGCCATCGGGCATCGGGTCGGGCGGCTCGATCCCCAGGCCCACCGCCATCAGCTCGTCGCCGCCCCGCTCGATCGTGGGCATCGGGCCGTCGAAGCCCTCCCAGCACGTGACTGCGTAGCGCGCCGCCGGGTCCAGCCCGCGCACGGCCAGCCGGTCGTACGTCGGCCACGGGCGGTGGAGCATGCGGTAGTGGGCGACGACCGCCCGCGACCCGTCCTCGGCCGACACCATCCACGCCGTCTCGTTGCCGTCGCCCGCGAACGGCGACCGCAGCCGCGTGAAGCGGCCGTACTGGAAGAGGTCCCGGCGCTCCGTGTAGAACGCCACCTGCCGGCGCACGGCGGCCAGGTCGCCATCGCCCATCGCGGTCGGGTCCAACTCGTACCCGAACGCCCCGAACATCGCCACGGCAGCACGGAAGTCCAGGGATGCCATCCGCCCCGTCTGGTGGTTCGGCACGGCGGACACGTGAGCGCCCATCGACGACAGCGGGTAGGCGAGCGAGGTGCCCCACTGGATCCGCAGGCGCTCCACGGCGTCGGTGTCGTCCGACGTCCAGGCCTGTGGCGCCCACGCCAGCATCCCGGCGTCGAACCGCGCCCCGCCGGATGCGCACGACTCGAACAGGATGTGCGGGAACCGCGTCGTCAGCCGCTCGTAGAGGTCGTACATGCCCAGCGTGTAGCGGTGGAAGAACTCGCCCTGGCGCTCGGCCGGCAGCGTGGGGGAGAACGGCTCGGTGATGAACCGGTTCCAGTCCCACTTGATGTAGTCGATCGGGCGCACTGGCGACGACGGCTCCGATGGCATCCGCGATGTGGTTCACAACCGCCGGGTTGGCGAAGTCGAGCACCAGCTGCTGGCGGCTCTCCGTCCGCTTCCGGCCGGGCACGCCAATCGCCCAGTCCGGGTGCGCGCGGAACAGGTCCGAGTCCGGGTTGACCATCTCGGGCTCGATCCACAGCCCGAACAGCAGGCCCAGCGCCTTGACCTCGCGCGCCAGCCCGTCGAGCCCGTGCGGCAGTTTGCGCTCGTTGACCACCCAGTCGCCCAGCGAGCGGTCATCGTTGTCGCGGCGCCCGAACCAGCCGTCGTCGAGAACGAACAGCTCCATGCCCATCGCCTTGGCGGCGCGCGCCATCGCCACGATGCGGTCGTGGTCGAAGTCGAAGTACGTGCCCTCCCAGTTGTTGAGCAGCACGGGCCGCGGCCGGTCGCGCCACTCGCCGCGCGCCATGCGGTGGCGCAAGAGTCCATGGAGGGCGTCGCTCATGCCGCCGAGACCGGCGTCGCTCCAGGCGAGCAGCGCCTCCGGGGTCGTGAAGCTCTCGCCGGGCTTCAGCGGCCACGCGAAGTGCTCGGGGTTGACGCCGATGCGGACACGCGTCGTGCCGAAGTGGCCCACCTCGGCCTCTGCCAGGAAGTTGCCCGACCAGGCGAGCGCGATGCCCCAGCACTCGCCAGTGGCCTCGGTGGTGGCGGGCCGGCGGAGCGCGAGGAACGGGTTGTGCTCATTGCCGGACCCGCCACGCAGGCTGCTCACGCCCTGCCGCCCCGGAACGAGCGCCCGGTCGTGCGGGAACCGCTCGCGGGCCCACGTCCCCGACAGCGTGACGAGGTGCCAGTCGTCGTCGGGGAGGTCGAGCGTCGCGCTCATCGCGCACTGCACCACGACGGGCTGCTCGCCGCCGTTCGCGATCCGCATGGACCGGGCGACGATCGGCTGGTCGCGGAACAGCGTGAACGCGAGGGTGACGGTGACCCCGGTGGGTTCATCCCGCAGGTCGATCTCGAGCGTGTCGGCCTCGCCATCGTCCTCGACGTAGGTCGCCGGCAGCAGTCCGGGCAGCCTCGGCTTGCCCGCGATCACCCGGTGCGCAGCGTACTGCGGGTCGAGCACCGTCGAGCCGTCAGGGCCCTCCACCACGAGCGCCGGGACGCGGAAGTCGCCCACGCCCGGACCCGGGACCGCGAGTGCCACCGGCTCACCGACGCGGTTGTCGAACCCCGTGAAGTCCTTCGGCCCGAGATGGCGGTACGCCGGCCCGATAGCGAGCGGCGCCCCCGCGTGGAACAGGCCGATCCAGCCGTTGTCGAGGACGCCGAGGACCCACGAGGTCCGGGCGTTGCCAAGGTGCCACTCCCGGGTCTCGGGGTTCCAGGCGATGGTCATTCGGTCGATCTCCCCAGGGGGACCGGTGCGAGCGTCCAGGTCCAGGTGTGCGTTCCGGTGGGGACGAGGTACTGCGGCAGGGTATCCGGACCGCACGATGCCGTGCCGACGCCGCGGTGGGCAGCGTCGATCGTCACGAAGGTCTCGGGGCGCGGCGTGACCTCGTCGTCATGCGTGGCGGTGTCGAGGTCGTGCGCGGTGACGTGGAGCGCGGACACCTGGCGCGGCTTGTCGAGCCCGATCCGCACGTCGCCGACCTGGAGCCACCGCACGCCCTCATGGCCGCCGTTCTCCTGCGGCCGGACGTAGGGGACGAGCTGTTCAGCGACGCTGGACGACCACCGGCCCACGAGGCCGCCCCGGCAGCGGTCCGGGTACGTCTCGTGGGGCCCGGATCCGTACCAGGCGACGGTCTCGTGGCCCGGCCACAGCGCGAGCAGCGTCCCCACGCGCGGCAGGTCCGCGAGGACGGGCGGGATCTGGACGCTCTCGGTCACGCGGACCCGGCCGGCCTGATCTCGCGCCAGTCGGGCGACGTGCGGCACCTCGATCCCCGCCGACGTCCGCCAGGTCGAGCGGACGACCGTCTCCTGGGCACCGCGCTCGACGCTCTCGAGCGTCCGCGACAGGCTGGGCAGACCCCAGGCGGCCCACCTCGACGCCATGCCGCCAATCCGGTCGTTGTCCGTGGGAGCGCGCCAGAGGGCCAGGGCGGGCGGCGCGGCGAGCGCGGCGTGGACGAGGTTGCCCTCCGCGTCGAGCTCCACGTCGCCGGTCCAGGCGGGTCCACTGAGGTCCGTCCACGCCTCGTCCATCACGACCTGGGCCCAGCCGACCTCGAAGCCTGCCGGCGCCCACGGGGTGGCCTCAGCAAGAACGAACCGGATGGTCAGGATGCGCTCACCCTCGCCCGACGCAGGCAGGTGGAACCCCGCCAGCTCGGCGTCGCCGCGCTCGCCGGGCTGGATCGCGGGCAGCGGCACATCGCCCCGCGCCCAGACATCACCGTCGTGGGCGATCTCCCACGACGCGCGAAGCCACGAGAGGTCGCGGAAGTCGCCGCGGTTCTCGAGGGTGACCCGCCCCTGCCGCGCCTCGTCCGGACCGGACGCGACCCGCACCGGAGCGGCGAGCTGCTTGTGCTCCCACAGGCCCGGCTTGGGCGAGCGGTCGGGGAATGTGACCCCGTCGGTGACGAAGGTCCCGTCGTTGGGCGTGTCGCCGAAGTCCCCGCCGTACGCATGGCGGATCCGGCCGTCGGGGAGCCGCTGGTCCAGGCCGTGGTCTCGCCACTCCCAGAGGAAGCCGCCCTGGAGCCCGGGAGTGGCCTCGATCGCGTCCCAGTACTCGCCCAGCGTCCCGTTCGAGTTGCCCATCGCGTGGCTGAACTCGCACATGATCAGCGGGTGGCGCTGCTCGGGCGACGACGCGTGGGCCACGATCGCGGCGATCGGCGGGTACATCGGGCAGGTGATGTCGCTCGCGGTCTGGGCGCTCGCCCAGTCGAACTTCATCGCCCCCTCGTAGTGGAGCGGGCGTGAGGGGTCGAAGCGGCGCAGCCATCCTGCCGCCGCGTCGTGGTTGGCGCCATAGCCCGACTCATTGCCCAGTGACCACAGGATGATCGAGGGGTGGTGCCGGTCGCGCACGGCCATCCGCGCCACGCGGTCGACGAACTGGCTCCGGTACCGCGGGTCCTCGCAGACGTCCTCGTAGAAGGCGTGGCTCTCGATGTCCGCCTCGTCGACGACGTACAGGCCCAGCTCGTCGCACAGCTCGAGGAACAGCGGGTCGTTGGGGTAATGCGAGGTGCGGACCGCGTTGACGTTGAACTGCTTCATCAGGACCACGTCCGCGCGCATGTCCTCGGGCGAGACGAAGCGGCCCGTCTGCTGGTCGAAGTCGTGGCGGTTGACGCCGCGGATCAGGACGGCGCGGCCGTTGACCAGCAGCTCCTTGCGCGTCGCCTCCACCCGCCGGAACCCGATCCGCCGCTCAACCGCTCGACAACCGAACCGTCAGGCGCGATGAGCGAGACCGCCAGCGTGCGCAGCGCCGGAGTCTCGGCCGACCAGGGCGTGACCCCGGGCACCCGGGCCGCGAGCTTGGCGACGCCCACGCGCGGCGGAATGACCTCAGGCCTGGCGCGCTCCCACATCGCGACGTCGTCGGGGTTGGTGATGGCGTTGGCGGCGGCGAGGCTCTCGAGGTCAAGGCGGCCGCGCCGCGGCGGACCGGGAACCGCGAAGTCGCCCGACGACCCAGTGGGAGGCGGGGCGGCAGGGACGTCTGCGCGCAGGGCGGCGGCAAGCCCCTCGAGGCTCGCCTCGATCCTCCAGCCGGGAGCTCGGAGCCCAGGGCGCCAGCCCACGTGGACCTCGAGGGCAAGCGTCCCGGTGGCGTTGTCGGGCTCGAGCCCTGCGTCGATCTGGACGTCGGCGAGCCAGGTCTGGCCGGTGGCGTAGAGGTAGACCGGGCGAGTGATGCCGCCATGCCACCACTGGTCCTGGTCCTCGATGAAGTTCGCGTCGGACCACTTGACCACCGTGAGGCGCAGCGTGTTCTCGCCGGGCACGACGTGGTCGGTCAGGTCGTACTCCTGGGCGAGGTGCGAATCCTTGCCGGCGCCGATCTCGCTCCCGTTGAGCGCCACGATCAGCACGCTCTCCGCGGCGCCCACGTGGAGCACCACCCGCTTGTGCGCCCAGGCGTCGGGCACGGTGAAGGTGCGCTCGTAGACGCCGGTGGGGTTCTCCGCGGGAACCTCCGGGGGGCGCTGCGGGAACGGCATCTGGACGTTGGTGTAGTGCGGCTTGTCCCACGTGTCCTGCATCGTCCAGCAGCCGGGCACCTCGATCGGGCGCCAATCGGCCGACGCCTCGCCCACGGGGTCTGTGGGCCGGTGCAGGAGCTGGAAGCGCCACGTCCCGTCAAGCGGCAGGCGTTCGGCGTGGGGGACGGCGTGCATCGGGAGCCGGCCGCGCGAGGTCAGCTCGGGGTCGGCCCAAGGCTGGGGGATCATGATCGGGTCCTCCCGGTGCACGATGGGCCGGACCGGGTGCGATGACAGGCTCAGCCCTTGGTCGCGCCGAGCGACAGCCCGCTGATGAAGTAGCGCTGGAGCGCGAGGAACACGAGGATCGTCGGGATCGCGGCGAGCAGGGCGCCCGCGGCGAGCAGGTTGGTGTTGGTGAAGAACTGGCCCTGGAGGTTGTTGAGCGCCGAGGTTATGGGCCGACGGTCGCCTTTGCTGATGAGGATCAGGGCCCAGAAGAAGTCGTTGTAGATGAACGTGAACTCCAGGGTCGCGAGCGCGGCGAGTGCGGGCCGGCAGAGCGGCATGATGACCGCAGCCCAGATCCGGAGGACGCCAGCGCCGTCCACGAGGGCGGCCTCGGTCAGCTCGTGTGAGATCGTCTTCATGTAGTTGCTCAGGACCAGCACGCAGAAGCCAACCTGGAACACGGTGTTGATCAGGAAGAGACCGAAGTACTGGTCGTACAGCAGGCCGTTGTCGCTCAGCGGCTCCGGTATGCCACGGATCCCGTTGTAGATCTTGAACAGCGGCAGGATCAGGACCTGGGGCGGCAGCAGGTTGCCCGCGATGAAGATGAGCAGGACCACCAGGTTGAAGCGCCAACTGAAGCGCGACACGGCGAACGCGACCATGGACGCGACGATGAGCGTGACGATGACGGCGGGGATCGCGACGATCAGCGTGCTCGCGAAGTGCAGCGCGAAGTCGCCCTGCGACCACGCCGTCAGGAAGTTGTCGAGGGTCAGCGAGTTGGGCAGCGAGATGTAGCCGTTCGCCTGCGTGTCGGAGAAAGGCCGCAGCGCGGTGTAGACGGCCCAGGCGAGCGGCAGCAGCCACAGCACCGCCATGGCGGTGAGGAACGCGTAGAGCGCGACGCGCGGCAGCCTCTTGCGCTGCTTGCGCGGCTCGCCCCGCGAGGCGGTCGCGGTGAGAGCGGTCATCGTCGATCCTCACGCATCATCCGGGTCAAGAACGCGACAATCGGCACGAGCGAGACCACCAGCAGCACCACGGCGATCGCGGAGGCGAAGCCCACGCGGTTCGACTCGCTGAGGCCGTTGTTCGTGATCAGCGTCGAGAGCAGCTCGAGCCCGTTCTTGCCGTGGTTGATGATGTAGGCGATGTCGAAGGCGCGGAGGGCCTCGATCGTCGTGATCACGACGATGACCACGTTGATCGGCATCATCACCGGGAACACCACCCGGAAGAAGGTCTGCCGCTCGTTGGCGCCGTCCACCTTGGCAGCCTCGCGAAGCGTCGGGTCGAAGGCCTTCAGCCCGGCCAAGTACAGCACCATGATGTAGCCCACATGGCGCCAGCTCGCGGCGACCAGTGCGGCCCAGATGTTCAGGCTCGGGTCGCCCAGCCAGTCGATCAGGTTGTCGTTCCGGGTGCGCCCAAGGACGTTGTTGATCAGGCCCTGCTCGGGGGCGTACTGCAGGCTCCAGATGATCCCGATGACGGCGAGCGACAGCACGACCGGCAGGTAGAACACGGTCTGGTACACGCGGCTGCCGCGGACGATGCGGTCCAGGAGGACCGCGAGCAGCATCCCGAGGGGTGTCGCGATGAACATCAGCCACGCGAGCCAGATGAGGTTGTGGCTCAAGGCCGGCCAGAAGAACGGGTATGCGGTGAACAGGTTCTCGTAGTTGGTTGTCCCGACGACCTTGGCGTCGAGCGGGCTCCCGATGCCATTCCAGTTCGTGAACGAGATGAGGAACGAGGCGAGGGTTGGCCCCCAGATCAGCGCGAGGTCGAAGACGAGGGGGATGCCCACCATGAGCGCGAGGACGAACTTGTCCGTGCGCGTGAGGAGGCTGTAGCGGCGCCGGATGCGGGTGCCACCAGGGTGGGCGCCCTTGCCGGCTGCCGCCGCAAGATTCGCCCCCGTCCCGCCGGTTTGCTCGGCGGTGGCGGGGGCGACGTGCTGGCTCGGTCGGTCTGTCACGGTTCCGTGGAGTCTAGTCGGGCCGAGCCCTGGCGACTACAGCGTGTCCCAGAAGGCCTGGATCTTCGCCTGGAAGGCAGTCAGGTCCTGGCTCGGGTTCTTGATGAAGTCGAGGAGGAAGGCCTGCATGCCGTTCGCCCCGGCGAAGTTCGGGTTGGTGTCGCGGTCGAGGAACTGCGTGATGCGCTGCGCGTCGCCGATCAGCTGCGCGGCCTTGAGCTGGAGCGGGGTGTACTTGCTCGTGTCGGCACTCTTGACGGCCGCGATGTTGCTCGGATCCTGGGTGACCCAAGCGACCTGCGTCGCGGGCTGCGCGAGGTACTCGAGGAACGCCTTGGCGGCGGCGACGTCGGCGGCGGCCGTCGGCGAGTTCTTGCTGAGCATGAAGCCGTCGATCGGGGCGTCCAGCGCCTTCTCGGCGTCGTACTGGGTCCCGAAGCTCGGGTACGGGAAGAAGTCGAGGTCCGCGAGGTCCGCTGCGCCGGCCGTCTGGAACTGCTGGGAGACGAACATGCCGAGCAGGTACATGCCGGCCTTCTTCTGGACCAGCGTCTGGGCGGCGTCCTGCCACGTCCGGCCGGCCGCACCCTCCTGGTGGAAGGGCAGCAGGTCCTTGAAGGTGGTGAACACCGCCGTGACCTTCGGGTCGGTCCACTTCTCCTTGCCGGCCATCAGGCCGACATGGAAGTCGTAGCCGTTCGTCCGGAGGTTGAGGATGTCGAACGTGCCCATCGCGGGCCAGCCGTCCTTGTCGCCGAACGCGATCGGGACGAGGCCATCCGACTGCATCTTCGCGCACAGCGTCTTGAAGTCGGCCAGGGTGGCCGGGATCGTGTATCCCTTGGCCTGGAACATGCTCTTGCGGTAGAAGACCGCCCAGGGGTAGTTGTAGATCGGGACGAAGTACTGCTTCCCGTCGTCGCCGGTCGAGCCGACCTTGAACGCGTCGGAGAAGTTGCTGCCCACCTGCGCCCAGACGTCGCTGATGTCGGTGGCGAGGCCCTGCGCGGCGAAGAACCGCATGCGGAAGCCTGAGAACCAGGTGAAGACGTCGTCAGGCGTGCCCTGCAGGTAGACGCTGATCTGATCCTGGAACGTGTTGTGGTCAACCGTGTTGACCTTGACGGTGATCCCGGTCTGCGTCTGGAACGTGTTGACGATGCTGGCGAGCACGCCCTTCGGGACGGGGTCTGAGTAGTTGGACCCGAGCGAGACGGTGCCGGTGATCGCGGATGCGGGCGCGGAGGACGCGGGCGCGACGGACGCGGGCGCGACGGACGCGGGCGCGACGGACGCCGGGGCGACGGACGCCGGGGCTGCCGCGGACGGCGACGGGCTGGCGCTGCTACCGCAGGCCGCGATGAACGCGGACACGCCGCCGAGGGCTGCGACCGCGGCGCTGCCCTTCAGGAGCGTCCGGCGCGAGACCGAGCGCTGGCCTAGATCAGCCATGTGGATCCTCCTCTGTGACGCCCCGCGCACATGTCCCTGCGAGGGCAGGCCACGATCGGATTGTTGCGACGCGCTTGCCCGATTGTCAAGAGACTCGAACCCGTTTCAACAGTGATTTTTGTTGATCTGCGTTGACTTTCCGTGATTGCCGGGGCGATCATGACGGCGGCCGCCAGTCGTTCGCCGCCGCGGACGGATCGAGGAGCTGGCCGGCAAGGCTCAGGAGCGGAGGGAATGCTCGCTCGCCAGCGTCAGGCGCTGATTCTGGATCGGGTGCGCCAGATCGGTGCCGTTCGGGTAGCCGATCTCGTGCGGGAGTTCGAGGTCTCGGACATGACCGTCCGCCGTGACCTGGAGGTCCTGCACGATCAGGGGCTGCTCGAGAAGGTGCACGGTGGCGCCACTGTGCCCTCCCGCCTCGCCAGCTACGAGCCCGGGTTCATCGCCAAGTCCGCCCTGCAGCAGGCCGAGAAGGCTGCCATCTCCGCTGAGGCCGCCCGGATGGTCCAGCCTGGTATGGCACTCGCCTTGTCCGGGGGCACCACGACCTGCGCGCTCGCGGGCCTCGTCGCCGAGATCCCCGGCGTGACGGTCGTCACCAACTCGCTCCAGGTGGCCGAGGTGTTCAAGGGCTCCGGACGGCACGACCAGACCGTGATCCTGACCGGCGGCGTCCGAACCCCCTCCGAGGCGCTGGTCGGCCCGTTCGCCACCGCGCTGCTGCGGACGGTCCACCTCGACATCGTCTTCATGGGCGTCCACGGGATGGACGCCAAGGCGGGCTTCACCTGCCCGAACCTGATGGAGGCCGACACGGACCGGGCGCTGATCGAGGCCGGCCGGCGCCTCGTGGTGCTGGCGGACCACACCAAGTGGGGCGTCGTCGGCATCGCGTCCATCGCCACGCTCGATCAGGCAGACGTGCTGATCACCGACGCCGCGCTCGCCCCCGATGCGCTGGCCGCCGTCACCGAGGCCATTCCCGAGGTCATCCTCGCGCAGGTCCCCGCGGACACGGTTGTGCACCCTGACCCGTCCGCGCGCTCCGCGAGTCCTCATGAGGTAGCCCGTGCCCATTGACCCCAGCCGCCCCGACGACGCCGACCTCGCGACGCTGGACGACGAGCCACACCGGCGGCGGAACGCCCTCACCGGCGAGTGGGTGCTGGTGTCCGCCGGCCGGACGAAGCGGCCGTGGCTCGGGGCCGAGGAGCCCGAGCCGCCCGAGGAGCGGCCGGCGTTCGACCCGGACTGCTATCTGTGCCCCGGCAACACGCGAGTCAGCGGCGACGTCAACCCGGCCTACGCCACGACGTTCGTGTTCACCAACGACTTCGCGGCCCTCCGGCCCGACGCGTCGGACGCCCGCATCGGTGACGGCCTGTTCCGCGCGGAGGGCACCCGCGGCACGTGTCGCGTCGTGTGCTTCTCGCCCCGCCACGACGTCACGCTCGGGGGCATGGACGCGGCATCGATCCGCCACGTCGTGGACGTGTGGGCCGACCAGACGACCGAGCTCGGGTCGCGATTTCGCTGGGTGCAGGTGTTCGAGAACCGGGGTGCCGCAATGGGCGCCTCCAACCCGCACCCGCACGGCCAGATCTGGTCCGGCGACGCCCTCCCGGTGCAGGCGACCCTCGAGCTCGAGCAGCAGCAGCTCCATCTGGCAGAGACCAACCGTCGGCTGCTGGTCGACTACGCCGAGGCCGAGCGCGGCGGGCCCCGTGTGATCCGCGACGCCGACGGCTGGCTCACCCTGGTGCCGTTCTGGGCCAGCTGGCCGTTCGAGGCGATGCTGTTGCCGCTTGAGCCCACCGCGCGACTTGCCGATCTCGGCACCGCGCGTCGAGACGCCCTCGCGGTGGCGCTCCAGGACCTCAACCGACGGTTCGACGCGCTGTTCTGCAAGCCGTTCCCGTTCTCGATGGGTTGGCACCAGGCGCCGTTCGGGGTGGGGGACCCGGCTGCCTGGCAGCTCCACGCGCACTTCTACCCACCGCTCCTGCGGGCATCGGTCCGCAAGTTCATGGTCGGCTACGAGCTCCTCTCCGAGCCCCAGCGCGACCTGACGCCCGAGGAGGGCGCCCTCCGGCTGCGCGAGGCGCTCGAGGCCTGACGTCGACGCGGCTGCGCGCCGGACCTGCGCGGGCTCGCCCCGGTCCTCGCCCCGGCCCCTCGCCCCGGCCTCGCCCCGGCCCCTCGCCCCGCGTCGGTCCCCGCTGTTTCCTCGCCTCCGAGGCCCCTTCGTGCTGTCCCGCACCGCAGCCCGCCTGGGCGACCCCATCGGGCGGTGTTGGCGCGGCGCCACCAAATCTGCGGATGGGGTCGCCGGTCGGGCATCTTCGTTGGCCACGGATCAACAGTTGCTCCTGCTTGGTGGTCCAGAGCCACCATTTCGGCCTCGAGGGGCAGGGGATTCCGCCCTTGAGGGCGATTTGGTGGTCCAGGCCCAACACTCGCGGCGCGAGCCGGACTCGAGGTCGCACTACGGTCGGTCCAGCCGCTCCGCGCTGCCGACGAGCCTCGTTCGTGCTCGGCGGGGCGGCGTGCGGCCCCTCGACGGACGGCGAACGCGGAGGCCCGTCGCATCCGGCGCCGATGGGGCCAGGCCACGCTCGCCTCGGGCCGTGACCGTTCGTGTCGGGCGGTGACCGTTCGACCCGCGGCTGCGCGTGTGAAGGAAAGCCGCGCCGGCACGAACAAGCTCGGATCCGGTGACGCCGAGGCCGCGGAGCCGGTAATCTGGAGCCACAGGGAGGTGCCCAGATATGGTCGAACGGCGCCCAGACGCAAGACGGCGTCTCGTCCGCGGGCTGCGGCACGCCCTCGGCGGCGAGTCGCCCGCCCCCATCCCGCCGAACGCGAAGGAGCCGTGCGCGGGCTGCGGCGAGGAGACGGCAGCCGGCAGCCCGTTCTTCTCCGACCGACGCCAGGCCACGCGGACTGACGGGGCGCGCACGTTCCTGTGCTCGGACTGCCTGCGCCGGGCGCACGCTGCCCGCAAGGGCGAGCCCCTGACCGACGCGGACCTGCGCGTCATCGCCGATAACGGCCTCATGGTTGGCCTCGGCTTCCTCGGCGGCGGCACGGTCTGACCTTCGGGGCTCGGCGGGCCGGACCGCGGCGCCTGCACCACCGCGCCGTTCCACGGGTCTGGACCCCGTGCCGAACCGAACGGCAACCGCCCAGCGAGGCGCGCGCACGTCGACCGGTACGATGGCCGCACGCACCTGGTCAGGAGGCATCATGCGACTCTGGGGCGGTCGGTTCGGCGAGGGGCCGGACTCGCGGATGGCGGACTTCACGCGGTCGATCGAGGTCGACGCCGAGCTGGCGCTTGACGACCTCGCGGGCTCGATCGCCCACGTGCGCGGGCTGGCGCGCGCGGGTCTGGTGACGGCCGAGGAGGCAGAGGCGCTCGAACGGGGCCTCGCCGGGTTGCGCGAGGACGTCGTCGCGGGCGCCATCGCGTGGGACCCGACGCTCGAGGACGTCCACATGAACCTCGAGACGCTGCTGACAGAGCGGGTGGGCGCCCTCGGTGGCAAGCTCCACACTGGCCGCTCCCGGAACGACCAGGTGGCCACGGACCTCCGGCTGTGGACGCGCCGCTCGGTCGCGCAGCTCGACGACGGCATCCTCGATCTCGAGCGCTCGCTGGTGGACCTCGCCGACCGAGAGGGTGATGCGGTCCTGCCCGGCACCACGCACATCCAGCCGGCGCAGCCCGTGCTCCTCGCGCACCACCTGCTCGCCTACGTCGAGATGCTCGAGCGCGACCGGGGGCGGCTGGCTGACGCGAAGCGGCGGCTCAACGTCTCGCCCCTGGGCTCGGGGGCGTTGGCCGGGGCCGGCTATCCGCTCGACCGCGCCGCGACCGCCGCCGACCTGGGCTTCGACGGCGTGAGCGCCAACTCGCTCGACGCCGTCTCCGATCGCGACTTCGTGGTCGAGGTGCTGGGCGCGGTGGCCCTCGCGATGGTCCACCTCTCGCGACTCGCCGAGGAGGTCACCTGGTGGTCGAACCCGCGGTTCGGGTTCGTGCGGGTGGCCGACGCGTTCTCCACGGGCTCGTCGATGATGCCCAACAAGAAGAACCCCGACCCGGCCGAGCTCGTCCGGGGGCGAACGGCGGGTGTCATCGGCGCACTCGCTGGAATGCTGGCGCTCATCAAGGGCCTCCCGCTCGCCTACCAGCGCGACCTCCAGGAGGACAAGCCAGCGTTCTTCGCCGCCATCCGCACGCTCGACACGTCGCTTGCGGTGATGACCGGGCTGGTCAGCACGCTCATCGTCAGCCGGGAGCGGATGCGCGCGGCGGCCGAGGAGGGCTACACCACGGCGACCGCGCTCGCCGACGCACTGGTCCTGCGCGGCGTCCCGTTCCGGGCGGCCCACCACATCGTGGGCGGGCTGGTCGGCGGTGCGGAGGCCGAGGGGATCGCCACGCTCGCGGGCCTCCCCGACGAGGCGTTCCGCGCGGCCCTCGACGGCTCGGACGACCCTGGGGCGCGACGGCTCGCGCACGAGCGCGGCATCGCGGCTGCCCTCCGCGCGGCGGCAACGGTCGAGGGGTCGCTGGCGGCGGCCGACGTCGTGGGCGGCACGGCCCCGAACCGGGTCGCCGAGGCGCTGGCGGCGGCGAAGGAGCGGCTCGGCGTCGAGTGAGCCAGGGGCCAGCGCCCACCGGGAGGTGACCGGGCCGCAGGTGGGCGGGTTCAGGCGAGTTGCCCGGGGGTACGATCGTGGTGCAGCTGGAGGACCCCATGCTCACGCTGGACACGATCCGCGAGGCGCCCAAGGCGCTGCTCCACGACCACCTCGACGGCGGGTTGCGGCCCGCCACGATCGTTGAGCTCGCGCGGGAGCACCGGTACCGCGACCTCCCCACGGAGGACGCCGCGGAGCTCGCCGCCTGGATTCGCCGGGGTGCGGACCGCAAGTCGCTCGAGCTCTACCTCGACACGTTCCGCCACACGGTGGGCGTGATGCAGCATCGCGACGCCATCGAGCGCGTCGCCGCGGAGAGCGTCGAGGACCTCGCGGCCGATGGCGTCGTGTACGCAGAGATCCGGTTCGCGCCGGAGCTCTCCGTCGAGCAGGGGATGACGCCCGACGAGGTCGTCGCGGCGATGCTCGAGGGGCTCCGGATCGGGATGGAGCGGTCTGCCGCTGCCGGCCACCCGATCGTCGCCCGGGCCATCATCACGGCGATGCGCCAGGCGGCGCGCTCGATGGAGATCGCCGAGCTCGCCGTCCGCTGGCGTGATGCCGGCGTCGTCGGGTTCGACATCGCCGGCCCGGAGACCGGGTACCGGCCCACCCGCCACCTCGACGCGTTCGAGCACGTCCGCCGCGAGAACTTCCATGTGACCATCCACGCGGGCGAATCCTTCGGGCTGCCGTCCATCTGGGAGGCGATCCAGCTGTGTGGCGCCGAGCGCCTCGGCCACGGCGTGCGGATCGTCGACGACATCACGGTCCGTGACGACGGGCACGTCGCCCTGGGCCGGCTGGCGGCGTTCGTCCGGGACCGGCGCGTCCCGCTCGAGTTGTGCCCGACGTCCAACGTCCACACCGGCGCCTCGGCGTCCATCGCCGACCACCCGATCGACCTCCTCAGGCGGCTCCGCTTCCGCGTCACCGTCAACACCGACAACCGGCTCATGAGCGGGGTCACGCTGTCCTCCGAGTTCGCCGCCCTGGACGCGACGTTCGGCCTGGGCCTCGGCGAGATGGAGTGGCTGACGATCAACGCGCTCAAGTCGGCGTTCGTGCCCTTCGACGAGCGGATCCGACTGATCGCCGAGGTGGTGAAGCCCGGCTACGCGCGGCTCCGGGCGAGGGAGGCCGCCGTCGTCGCGTGAGTGCGCTGCCCGTCCGCACGGCGGACGTCGTGGTGGTGGGAGCCGGGGTGCAGGGCGCGAGCCTCGCCTTTCATCTCGCGGGGCGCGGGGCCAAGGTGCTGGTGATAGAGCGCGCCACGGTGGGCGCCGGCGCCACGGGGCGCTCGTCGGGCTTCGTGCGGATGCACTATGACCTCGCGGTCGAGGCCGAGCTTGCCTGGCGCTCGTTCCCCTGGTTCACCGAGTGGCGCGAGCGCGTCGGGGACGGCGATGCCGGCTTCGTCCGAACGGGCTTCGTGCAACTGGTGGGGCCCGCCCACGCCGATGCGCTGCGCGCAAACGTCGCCGCCCAGGAGCGGATTGGTGTCGCGACCTCGGTCGTCGGGCCAGGCGATCTGGACCAGATCGTGCCCGGCATGGTGACCGACGACGTGGGTGCCGCCGCCTACGAGCCGCAGTCGGGCTACGCGGACCCGACCGGCACCGCCGCCGGTTTCCTCGCTGCGGCCCGTCGTCGAGGCGCCTCCTTCGCCCATGGCGTGCATGCCACCGGCGTGCGGATCGTGGGCGACCGCGTGGCGGGCCTCACCACCGCTGACGGCGATGTGGACGCGCCCATCGTGGTGGACGCGGCCGGGGCGTGGGCCGCCGAGCTGGCGAGCACGGCTGGCGTCGTGATCCCCGTGGAGCCGTGGCGCCACGACACCGTCTACTTCGGCCTGCCCCGGGTGCGCCCGAGCTCCATCCCGATCGTTCTGGACCACGTCCGCGCCGTGTACTTCCGGCCGGAGGGCCGCGAGCTGCTCCTCGTGGGGCTCGAGAGCGGCAACGAGGTCGGCGGCTCGCCGGACGCGCCAATGCGCGGCTACGACCCCGGCGTCCTCGAGCCCATGATCGAGCGGCTCACGGCGCGCGTGCCATGGATGGCGTCGGGTGACTTCCGTTCCGCGAACCGCGGCCAGGACGGCATGACGCCCGACCAGCGCGCGATCCTGGGTCCGGCCGGCCCGGAGGGGTTCTTCCTCGACTGCGGCCACTCGGGCTCCGGCTTCAAGACCGCGCCGATGATCGGTCAGTGCGTGGCCGAGTGGATCATCGATGGCGAGCCGCGGACGGTGGACATTCGGCCGTTCTCGCTGGGCCGGTTCGCCCAGGGCCGGACGCTCGTCGGCGAGCACCCCTACGAGTCGCTCTGGCGCTAGGCGCCCGCTGCCTCCCTGGGTGTGCCCCGCCGGACCGGGACGAGCGTGGCGCGAGCGCTCCCGACGCCGCCGGCGCGCGACGAGCCGGGTTCAGCCACCACGACCTACCGTCTGGGGGGTTTCGTTGCAGGCCAGTCGGGCGTTTGCCCGATGGCGAGTTCCGCTCCGCCAGCCACCGTGGTGGGCATCGGCGGCGGCTCCTGCTGCCGGCACTGGCCCGGAGGTTACGATGGCGACATTCATGGATGTCCATAGCGGGTTCATCGGCGTGACGGCCGAGCAGCTCCGCGAGGCGCACGAGCGCGACCTCGCGATCGAGGGCGACGAGGGCGTCCATTTCGAGCGGGCCTGGCTCGATCCGGAGTCCGGCAAGGTGTTCTGCCTCGCGACTGGTCCGTCGAGGGAGGCGGTCATGCGGATCCATGAGCGGGCCGGCCACCCGACCGCCGAGGTCTACGCACTCGCGATCGAGGTCTAGCGATGCGAGACCTGTTCGTTCGCCGTCCCGGGCTGGGTCGGCTGGTCCGGATGTCGATGGTCGCGGGCTGGTGGCCGCAGCCCTGGGAAGCCCGGCGCCGATTGCCGCGTCGGGCAGCCAGTCAGCCTTCGCTGCGACGCGGGCCACCACGGCGGCCTACCACGACCTCGCTGCGGCCACGGCGGCGGGGTACGGCCTGTTCCCCGGCTGCTTCGCCCACCCCGATGGTGGAATGGGCATCCACTACGTGGACTTCTCGAGCGTCGCCGACGGGAAGGTGGATCCTCTCAAGCCCGAGGCCCTCGTCTATGAGCCGCTCCAGGGCGGCGACCTCCGGCTGGTCGCCGTGGAGTGGGTGGTTATCGCGGCCGGCTGGACCGGCTCAGCCCCGCCCGAGGTGTTCGGGCAGCCGCTCGAGTTCGTGGACAGCCCGAACGAGTTCGGGCTGCCGCCCTTCTACGAGCTCCACGCGTGGATCTGGCAGCCCAACTCGCTCGGCATGTTCTCCGAGTGGAACCCGGCGGTGACCTGCGCCCAAGCGGGCTGACGACGTCCCTGGCTCGGCGTCCGGCGGTCGAGCAGCCCCCGGCCGCCTGTTCACTCGCCCGTTCGCCGGCCGCGACGCACCCGCGCGGCCGGGAGCCCTCGACGCTTCGCGTCAGTTGCGGCGACGGACGATCAGCGGCGAGGCCCCGCGGTGCCGGCAGGAGCAGCATCGATCCCGGAGACCCAGGTCGCGATCTCGACCCGCCGGGATGCGCCCAGCTTGCCCAGGATGTGCTCGACGTGGGCGCCGACCGTCTTGGGCGAGAGCCCGAGCTCGTCCGCGGCCTCCGCGTTCGTCCGTCCCGTGGCGACGAGGCGTGCCACCTCGAACTCGCGCGCGGTCAGCGGGCGCCACGGCTCGTCAGCGACGCCGCGGCTCCGGGCGATCGCAGCAAGCTCGTCGGCCCGTTCCCCGAGGGGCCGGCTGCCCAGTCGAGTCGCGGTCGCCCGGACCTCGCGCAGGACAGGGATGGCGTCCAGGTGCCGGTTGCCCCGGATCAGGCTCAGTGCGAGGTCGAGGCGCGCCCAGGCGGCCTCCCAGCATCGGCCCAGTGCGTCCCAGCCCTCGACCGCGGCCTCGAGCCGAGTCCGCGCAGCCATCGTGGAGCCGGCCTGGAGCCGCAGCAGGCCCTCGCCATGGCTGAGCGCGATCCCTGCGCGCTCCCAGTCGCCGAGGTAGACCCCGACGCGTTGCAGCCACGCCTCGGCCGCAGCGGGCCGACGAGCCGACTGCGCCGCCCGCACGCCTGTCACGACGAATGGCACGAGGAGCGCCCGCTCGCCGGCGGGCACCGCCAGAGCAAGGGCGGACTCGCACCACTCGGATGCGACCAACGGCTCATCGGCAACCAGGGCAGTCTCCGCGAGGCCCCAGATGGCCGGCAGGAGGAGCTCGCTCTCACCAGTCACGCCGGCGACCTCGCGGGCAGCCCCGAGCACCTCGCGGGCGCGCGCCACGTCCCCTCGGCCGAAGGCGACATAGCCGAGCGCATGGTGCGCCCCCAGCCCGCTGCGACGGCTGCCGGGCTCCACCAGCTCCAGGCCGGCCCCGGCCAACGCGTCGTCCCAGCGACCCTCGGTCCACGCAACCATGGCCGATGCGGAGGCCATGATCCTGCGGCAATACGACTGCTCGATCTCGTCGGCGTACCGCAGACCCTCGGTCAGCCCGACCTCGGCGACGTGGAGGTCGAACAGCCGGATCCCGAGGACCGCCGCGTTGCGGAAGGCGTCGACGCCGGGGGACTCGAAGCCGGCGTTCCGCGCCGCTCTCGCGAGGGCGAGGATCTGGTCCAGCTCCTCGGGCGCCGGCCCGGCGACGGCCGCCGCGGCGTGGCGGAAGACGCGCGCCTCGATGGCGGCGCCCTCGTCGCCGATCAAGCTTGCGAGAGCCGAGGCTGCGTCAAGGGTCGCGTCGGCTGCCCCGAGCTGGCCGAGGGCGAGCTCGTGGACCCCGCGGGTCGTGAGCGCCTCGGCCCGTAGCGCCTCGCGGCCGCGGCTCTCGGGAAGCGAATCGATCTCCTCCATGGCCTGGGCAAGCAGTGCGCTGGCGACGGCAGCAGGCTGGACGTCGCGACGGGCCAGGAGTGCGCTGAGGACCAGCATGCGCGCGGCGTCGAGCGGCTGCCCGGCCTCGAGATAGAGGCGCCGTGCCGCATTGGCCGAGCGCGTGGCATTGGGCACGCGGTCGATCGCGGAGGCTGCGGTCGCGGCGCCGTCGTGCAGGGCCGCGAGCTCGCCCGGCGCCAGACTGTCGGGGGCATTGGCCAATGCCCGCTCGTACAGCTCGAACGCCTCGCGCCGGCTCGAGACCGCCATGGCTGCACGCGCTCCGCCGAGGGCGGTCCGGTAGGCCTGCGCCCGAAGGCCTGCCCGCTCGAAATGGACCGATGCGTGGATCTCGGTCGTGCCGACCAGCTGGGCGCCGAACTCGGCGGCTCGAGCGTGGAGCCGGCGGAGCTCCCCTGCTGGGACCGTGCCGTACAGGGCATCGCGGAGGAGCTGGTGGCGGAAGTCGAAGTACCCGCGGTCGTGCGACGAGAAGGGGAACAGGAAGGCCTGCTCGACCAGCTCCTCGAGCGGCCCGTCGAGGTCGGCAATCTGGCGGTCCATCACGCCGGCAAGGACTTCGGGGACGAAGCAGCGCCCGATGACCGCACCGGCGCGGGCGACGGCGCGCGCGTCGGACGACAGGCGGGCGAACCGCGCCAGGACGGCGTCCTCGATCGTGTCGGGGACCTGCACCTCGCGGATGGCACGGCCATCCGAGCGCGCCCCCTCGCCCAGGGCTCCGAGCAGCTCCTCGATGTGGAGCGGGACGCCGTCAGTCCGGTTGAAGACCGCGGTCACCACATCGCGTGGCGCCGGCAGCCCCGTGTCCAGGATGAGCGTCGTGACGAGCGCGGTCTCCTCGTACGACAGAGGCCCCAGCGTGGCCTCCTCGGCGAACCTCTGGCCGAGGAGGCGGGCGCGCCACTCGCGGAGAGCAGATCCGATCTGCGCCTCGTCCAGCCGATAGGTCGCGACCACGAGCAGCGGGCCGTTGCGACCGAGCCGGGCCACCTCGCCGATGACCTCCAGGCTGAGCTCGTCCCCCCACTGGAGGTCCTCGAAGGCGAGGAGCGTCGGCACGTCAACGGAGGTGACGATGCGCGATGCGAGGTCGAGGACCCGTCGCCGCCTCGTCCCCAGCACGTCGCCGCCGCCTGCGTCCTGCGGCTCGAGGAGGCGCTCGCCCAGCGAACCGAAGGCGCTGCTCCCCAGCATCGTCCGCGCGAGGTCGGCGAGCGACGCGAGCGGGACTTGGCGGTCCTGCGGGGCGAGGTCTCCCTTGGCCGCGCGGAAGCCAGCCTGCTGCGCCTTGCGCAAAATCGCCTGGAGCAGGCGGGTCTTGCCGACCCCCGCCTCACCGGCAAGCAGCAGCACATGGCCGCGCCCCGCCTTGACCTCGCCGATCCGGCGATCGGCGAGGTTGAGCAGGTCGTCGCGGCCAACCAGCAGCGGGCTGAGGAGCGGGCCCACGCGGCTCATCGTGGGCGGCAGTCTACGGCGTCCGCCGGTGTCCGCATCGGGCGAACGCCCGGGGGGCTCCCGTCCGGCGGGCGGACACGATTGCGCCGACGCCACCTCATTCGGCAGGCAGCGCCACCATGAACCGCGACCCGCCATACCCGTTCTTCTCGATCCAGACCCGGCCGCCCATCCCCTCCATCAGGCGCCGCGCCGCGAACAGCCCGATGCCCGAGCCGCGGGATCGCGCCCGGTCGAGGCGAACGTACGGCTGGAACACGGCCTCCCAGTCCGCGATCGGGACGCCGGGCCCGTCATCGGTGATGTAGACGTGGACTTCGTCCGCGATCCGCCACACCCCGATGGAGACTGCCTCCTCGGGCGGGGCGTACTTCGCCTCGTTGTCGAGGATCTGCTCGAGCACCTGCTGGAACCGGGCCTCGTCACCGCGGGCCACCAGCTGGGCGTTGGGCGGGTACCAGCGCACCGCGCGCGTCCGGAGGAGCAGCGCCAGCGTGCCCACCGTGCCGCTGATCGCCGCCACGACGTCGAACGGGTCGCGGCGCAGCCCGGTGAGTCCCTCCCCGCGGACTGACGCCAGGATCCCGTCCACGAGCCGGTCCAGCCGGTTGACCTGGTCCACGGTGCCGGCGCGCCAGGTCTCCACCTGGTCCCGGCGCTCGTCGGGGGCGTTGCCGGCGGCAGCGTCCGCCAGCAGGTCCACGTAGGCGCGCACCACGGCCAACGGTGTGCGCAGCTCGTGGGTGACCACGGCGAGGAGCTCGGCGCGGGCCGCGTCGAGCTGCGAGAGGCGGTCGAGCTGCGCCTCGGCCTCGGCCTGCATGCGCCCCTTCTCCACGAGGCCGCCGAGCAGCGCGGCGATCGTGGCCAGGAAGTCGACCTCGTCGGTCGTGAAGTCCCGGACCGCCGTGGTCTGGACGTTGAGGACGCCGACCAGCGCCTGGTTCCAGAGCAGGGGCATCGAGAGCATGGCGTGGAGGCCGTGGACGTCGAAGCCGCGGACCCACGAGAACTGCTGGTCGACGGTCACGTCGCGGCTCGTCACCGGCTGGCGCGTCTGCGCGGCGCGCCCGGTGATCCCCTGGCCGACGGCGAGGCTGACCTTGCCAACCTTCTCGCGATCGAGGCCGTTGGTGGCGGTGAGGGTCAGGCGCGCCCCGTCGCGGTCGAGCAGGTAGAACGAGCAGACCTCCACGCCGAGCGCGGCCGTCGTGCGGTCCACGAGCGTGCGCAGCAGCTCGTCCCAGTCGCGCGCCTCGGTGAGGAGCTGCGCGAACTCGTGGAGGAAGGCGAGCTGCTTGACGCGCCCGGAGGCGGCTGGCGACGGCGCCGCGGGCGGGACCGGCGAGGCTGAGGCCGGCGACGGAGGCGCGGGCGACTTCGACCCGGCCCGGGGCGACTTCGACACGGCCCGGGGCGACTTCGACCCCGAGGCGGGTGACCCCGACGGCGACGTCCGAGCGGGCGTGGCCGAAGGGGGCGACACGGGCGCGGCGATCGGCGGCGCGGCCTTCTCGGCCGCGGACCGGGCGCCGTTGGTCGCCTCAGACCGGGAGGGCTTTGCTGTCACCCGTCCAGCCTACGGCATCGTCACCCTGCGGCGGCGGCCTCCGCGACGGTGACCGGCAGGGTCTCGAGCAGCGGGTTCGTCCAGGTCCATGCGGCACCGTGATGCCTGCCCACCGCGCCATGCCGCGCCGCCTCCACGCGGAGCGGGAGGCCGAAGATCTCGATGAAGCCCACGGCGGCCGCGTGGTCGAACGCGTCGCCCTCCTCGTACGTGGCGAGACTCTTGTCGTACAGCGAGAGCGGGGAGCGGCGCCCGACGACGTACGCCCGGCCATGGTCGAGGCGCATCCGCACGTCGCCCGACACCACGCGCTGCGAGCTCATCGTGTACGTCCGCAGGTCGCGCGACAGCGCGCTGAACCAGAGGCCGTCGTAGATCAGCCGCGCGATCTCGTCGCCCACCAGGCGGTTGAACCGCAGCTGCTCGCGCGACAGCACCAGCCCCTCGAGCGCGCGGTGCGCGGCGTGCAGGATCACCGCCGCGGGGGCCTCGTAGATCTCGCGGCTCTTGATGCCCACGAGCCGGTCCTCGACATGGTCGATCCGGCCCACCCCGTGCGCGGCGCCGAGCGCGTGCAGCCGCTCCACGAGCGCGACGCCCGAGAGGTCCTCGCCGTCCACCGAGACCGGGATGCCGCCCTCGAAGCCGATCACGATCTCGACCGCTTCCGGGGCGTCGGCCGCCTTGCGGGTCCAAGCGAACGCGTCCTCGGGCGGCGTGGCCCACGGGTCCTCGAGCGGCCCCGTCTCGCAGGAGCGCCCCCACAGGTTGACGTCGATGGACCACGGCGCCTCGCGGGTGACGGGGATCTCGATGCCCCGCTCGTTCGCGAAGTCAACCGTCTGCTCGCGGGTGAGGCCCATGCCGACGCGCATCGGCGCGATGACCTCGAGCCCGGGGTCGAGCGCGTGGACGGCAACGTCGAACCGGACCTGGTCGTTGCCCTTGCCGGTGCAGCCGTGCGCGACCGCGTCGGCGCCCTCCTTCTGGGCGAGCTCCACGAGCAGCTGGGCGAGCAGCGGCCGAGCGAGCGCGGTGGCGAGCGGGTAGGCGCCCTCGTAGACGGCCCCAGCCTGGAGCGCCCGCCAGACGTACTGCGACACGAACGTCTCGCGGGCGTCCACGACGTACGCGCGGGAGGCGCCGGCGCTCATCGCGCGCCGCTCGATGCCCTCGCGCAGCGAGCCGCCGCCGAGGTCCACGGTGAGCGTGACCACCTCGGCCCTGTACTGCTCCTTGAGCCACGCGACGGCGACGGACGTGTCCAGGCCGCCGGAGTAGGCGAGCACCACCTTGTTCATCGGGACAGGGCCTCCGTGACGGCGATCCCCTCGGCCGGGGCCTGGATCGCGTGGAATCGGTCGAGCCACCGGAGCAGGGCCGGCTCGTCGGGGAACAGGACGATGAGCGTGTTGTCGCCAGCCACGGTGCCCACGAAGCCGTCCAGCGTGGACTCCTCGATGGCCTGGGCGATGACGTTCGCCGTGCCGGGCTGGCCCGTGAGCACGACGATGAGCCCGCTGCGCCCGGCCGTGACCGGGATGTCGGCGAGGATCCGGCGCAGCCGCTCGTCGCTGGGCGGGCGGCGGCCGCCGAGGGCCTCGGGCAGGACGTAGACCGAGTGCTCGCCGCGCATCACCTTGGCGAGCCCGAGCTCCGCGATGTCGCGCGAGACGGTGGCCTGGGTGACCTCGAACCCGAGCGACGACAGCTCGCCCACCAGGTCGCCCTGGCTTGCGATCGGCCGGTCGGAGACCAGGCGGCGGATGGCGGCGTGGCGATCGCGCTTCGCCAGCACGGCCGTCATGCGGTGCCCGCGTGCGCGCGGCTCGAGACGCGCGTCCCGAACGTGCGGTCGTCCAGCGCCCGGGCGAGGGCCCCGTCCGCCGAGCCGTCGGCGATGATCGCCTCCGCGCCGTCCCAGGCAAGGGCGGACAGCGCGGCCTTGACCTTGGGCACCATGCCGCCGCGGATCGTGCCGTCGGCGATCAGCGCCGCGGCCTCGTCAGCGGTGATCGAGTCGAGCTTGCGGCCCGAGCCGTCGTGGACGCCGTCGACATCGGTCATGAGCACCAGCTGGCGCGCGCCCAGCCCGGCCGCGAGCCCCGCGGCCGCGTCGTCGGCGTTGACGTTGCACACGGTGCCCTCCGCGTCGCGGGCGAGCGGCGCCACCACGGGCACCTGGCCGGCGACGAGCAGCGAGTCGATGAGGTCCCGGCGCACGCCAGTGACAGTGGCGACGAGCCCCACGTCGGGGAGCCGCTCGCCGATCAGCAGGCCGCCGTCCACGCCCGAGAGGCCCACGGCGTCGCACCCGGCGTCCCGGAGTGCCGCCACGAGCTCGCTGTTGACGACGCCCCGCAGGACTGCAGCCGCCACCTCGAGCGCCGCGGGGTCGGTGACGCGCAGCCCGTTCTCGAAGCGCGTCTGGACGCCCAGACGCTCCAGCCATTCGGTCATCCGCTTGCCCCCGCCGTGCACCAGCACGACTGGCCGGCGACGGGCGACCTGCGCCACCTCCTCGAGGACCTGGCGCTGCTCGGCGAGCGTCGTCCCGCCGAGCTTGACCACGACGACCTCGCTCACGTGGTGTACTCCGAGTTCTCCTTCACGTACGCCTCGGTCAGCGGGCAGCCGAACGCCTCGCCGGTGCCGTGGCCCAGCCCGAGGTCGACGCGGATGAGCACCTCCTCGGCGTTCATCGCCTCGCGGGCGGCGCCCTTGTCGATGCCGACCGGACCGCCCGCCGGGCCGTCATAGGCGAGGTGGCCCGCGATCGAGATCCGCATCCTGGCGGGGTCGACCGCGGCTGGCTGGCAGGCCCGCGCGGCAGCGTCTGCGGAACTCAGCCCGGCCGCCTCGAGCACCGCGGCCTCGGCGACCAGCGCGTTCCCCGCGGCCCCCGCGATCCGGCCCCAGTTCGCGTCCTTGCCGTGGACTGCCGCCTTGACGAGCGACGAGCTGATGACCGCCCGGGCCACGGCCCGCGCGTCGGCGTCGTCGGCGGCACCGGTGACCTGGCAGGTGATGAGCGCGGTGGCCCCCTCGCCGTCGCGGGCCTGCTGGCGGGAGAGGTCGCGGGCGACAGCCTGGAGCGCGGTCGCAAGCGCCGCCCGGGCCGCCGGATCGTCGTCGGCCGAAGCCGCGCCGGCAGCCCCGGAGGCGAGCGCGAACACCGTGTCGTTGGTGCTCGTGTCGCCGTCCACGGACAGCTGGTCCCAGGTGACGGCCGCTGCCGCCCGCAGCAGGTCGCGGAGCGTGCCGGGAGACGCCGTGGCATCGGTGAGCACGATCGCGAGCATCGTCGCCATGCGCGGGTGGATCATGCCCACGCCCTTCGCGATGCCGGTCACGGTGATGGTGGTGGTGCCGCCGTCGGCGCCTGGCACTGGGAGCGAGACGCTCGCCATCTTGGTCGTGGAGTCCGTGGTCCGGAGCGACACGGCCGCCTGGCCGAGCGCGAGGTCGGTGTACTCGAGTCCCTCGTCCACGACGCGCCCGATGGTCGCCACGACCTTGTGGACCGGCAGCCGCGTGCCGATCACGCCCGTCGAGAGGTGGAGCACGTGGGAGGGCTCGCCGCCGATCGCCGCGGCAACCGCCACGCCGATGGCCGCCTGGTCGGCATCGCCCGCATCACCGGTCGCGGCGTTGGCAGACCCGGAGGTGGCGATGACGGAGCTCGCGTAGCCGCAGGTCGCCGACGTGCCGCCAGTCGCCTGCAGGTTCGCGCGCGACAGGCGCACCGGCGCGGCAGCGAAGCGGTTGGGCGTGAACACCGCGGCCGCGGGGACGGGCCCGCCAGTGGCGACGACGAGCGCGAAGTCGGGACGGCCCGACACCTTGATGCCGGCGGTCGTGCCCACCGCGGCGAACCCGGCGGGCATCCGCGAGGCGCGCACCACGGGCGGCAGGACGTCGGCGATCGGCGCGAGCAGCGGGTTGTCGGCAGTTGGCATGTGCGGGCCCTCGGTGCGCGGGGATGGGCGGGCGGCGTGGCGCGGCTAGGGCGCCAGCGGGAGTTGGAGCAGGCCCGTGGGCTCGGGCAGGCCGTGGAGCACGTTGAACGCCTGGACTGCCTGGCCGGCGGCGCCCTTGACCAGGTTGTCGAGCACGCCGATCGCGAGGACGCGGCCGTTGCGTTCATCGACCTTGGCCCAGACGCGGAACTCGTTGGAGCCCAGGACGTGCTTGGTCGCGGGCGGGTTGGGCACGACCGTGATGAACGCCTCGTCGCCGTAGGCGTCGGCGTAGAGCTGGTCGAGCTCAGCCTGGGCGACCGGGCGTGTCGGCCGCACGTGGCAGGCCGACAGGATGCCGCGCGTCATCGGGACGAGGTGGGGCAGGAAGTCGATGCCGGTGACTCCGGGGTTCGCGCCGGGGCCCGGCGACTGCTCGCGCAGCTCCTGCTCGATCTCGCCGATGTGGCGGTGCGTGAAGACGCCGTACGCCTTGACGCTCTCGTTGACCTCGCCGAAGTGGAGGTCTGCCTTCGGGTCGCGCCCGGCGCCCGAGACGCCGCTCTTCGCGTCCACCACGAGGTCCGCGATCAGCCCGGCACGGGCCAGCGGGGCGAGGGCCAAGATGGTGGTGGTGGCGTAGCAGCCCGGCGACCCGATGATCGCGCCCGGCCTCGTCCCGGCCTCGGCCAGCGCCGCGCGGTGGAGCTCGGGCAGGCCGTAGACAGCGGTCGCGAGCAGCTCGGGCCGGGGGTGGTCGAAGTGGTACCACGCCGGGTAGTCCGCGGGGTCGTGGAGGCGGAAGTCGGGGCCCAGGTCGATGACCGCCTGGGCTCGGCCGAGGAAGTCGTCGATGCGGCTCGCCACCGTGCCGTGCGGCAGCGCGAGGAACACCGCCTCGGCGTCGTCGGGCACCTGGTCGTAGACGCGGAGGTCGCTCGTCGCGAGGTGCGGGTGGATGTGGGCGATCGGGTCGCCCTTGCGCTCGCGCCCGACGAGGCCCGTGATGGCGACGTTCGGGTGGAGGGCCAGGAGCCGGATCAACTCGGCGCCCACATATCCCGTCGCCCCGACGATCGCGACCCGGATGGGACCGCCGCCGGCGAGCGCGCGGGCGCCCCGCTGGGCGGGAGTCGGTGCGGAGGTGGGGGACGACGCCCGCCCCGCCGCGATCGCCGAACCCGTGACGTCCGCGCTCACTGGCGCGCGAGGCCGCTCGCGGGCGGCAGGCTCGAGGGGTCGGAGGTCGGGCGGGGCGGGGTCATAGAATTACTATACATCGTTGTGCATACTCATGCAAGACTGGAACGAAGTCGCGGGGAAGGCGATGGGGGAGGTGCATGGTCAGCCCGGTGACCACGATGCCCACATCGCCCCCGGGGGCAGACTGGAAGGGAGAGGCCGTCGCCGTGTTGTCCTCTGCGCGGCGCCGGAGCACCGTCGCGCTGGTCGCCGCGCAATCCGGGATCGGGCGGCAGAAGCTGGCCGCACTGGGGCCGGTAACGCGGCGTCGCCCCCTTGTGCCCCGCTGCCGAGTGTGGCACGGTCCGCCGGACGGCCGCGTCCCGCCGGCCGCACGGGGAGGCTCCGCCATGGCCACTGGCACCGGCACCAAGGACGACCCCTGGCAGCTCGCGACGGCGCCCGGCACGTCCGCGTACACGATGTACCGCGACGACTCCACTGAGCCGCCCGTCCTGGTGTGCCAGGTGGGGACGACGAGGCTGACCTACGACGCCCGCGCGATCGAGGAGCTCCACGCCTGGCTGAGCGCCCGTGGCGACTGGGTGCCCCTCGGCGGCGCCGACGAGCAGAAGCCCGCGGCCGAGGGCACGGTCGAGGCGTGGGGCCGCTCGGCGGACAACCCCCGGGGTGGCTGGTACGGGCTCAAGAAGGGATTTCGCGGCCGGTTCGGGGTGTACCTGCCGCCGCTCCTCGAGGCGCTGGGCCTCGCCGAGCTGACCCACGACGCCAAGAACAACTCGATGCGGGCTCGCTGAGGCGCCCTGCGCCTCGCCTCGACGCGGCCCGGGGCCCCGGGCGCTACGCCGTCCCGAGCTCCGCGAGCGCGGCGGCCTCGGCCTCGAACTGCTCGTGGTACAGGCGGGCGTAGAGGCCACCCTGGGCCAGGAGCTCGCGGTGGGTGCCGCGCTCCACGATGCGCCCGCGCTCGAAGACCAGGATGCGGTCCGCGCGCAGGATCGTGGACAGCCGGTGGGCGATGGCGATCGTCGTCCGCCCCTCCGTCAGCCGCGCCAGCGCCGCCTGGATGAGGCGCTCGGACACGGTGTCGAGCGAGGACGTGGCCTCGTCGAGGATCAGGATCCGGGGGTTCTTGAGCAGGACCCGGGCGATGGCGATGCGCTGCTTCTCGCCGCCCGAGAGCTTGTATCCCCGCTCGCCGACGATGGTGTCGAACCCCTCTGGCAGCTCGCGGACGCGCTCCAGGATCGCTGCTGCCCCGGCGGCGGCCTCGAGGTCGGCGTCGGTCGCGTCGGGCTTCGCGAAGAGCAGGTTCTCGCGGATGGACGCGTGGAACAGGTAGGTCTCCTGGGTCACGAAGCCGATGGCGCGACCGAGCGACGCCAGCGTGACCTGCCGCACGTCACGCCCGTCGATGGTGACGCGGCCCGCCTCCACGTCGTAGAGCCGTGGGATGAGGTAGGTCGACGTGGTCTTGCCGGCCCCTGACGGCCCGACGAGGGCCACCAGTTCGCCCGGGTTCGCCTGGAACGACACGCCGTCGAGGCCGAACGGGGTGGGCGCCGCGGAGGGTGGCGCCGCCGGCTCCGCGGCGAGCGCATCCTCGAGGAGGGGCTTGAGGGACTCCGGAACGCCCGACTCGTCGGTGGTCGGAGGCGCGGGATCGACAGGGTAGTGGAAGGACACGTCCTCCAGCGCCACGGCGCCGCGGAGGGTCTCGGGTGCCAGAGCGACCGCATCGGGCGCATCGGTGATCTCGGGGTCGAGGTCGAGGTACTCGAAGATCCGGTCGAACAGGGCGAGGGACCCCTGGATCTCAACCTGGATGTTGAGCATCTGGCCCATCGGAAAGAACAGCCGGCTCTGGAGCGTGGTGAACGCCACGATGTCGCCCGCCGTCGGCGCCGACGGGTCGCCGTTCTTGGCGAGGGTGCCGGCCAGCCAGTACACGAACGCCGGCGTGATCGAGAAGATCGTGCCCACGATCATGAAGAACCAGCGGCCCACCATGGCCTGGCGGATCTGCAGCCTGGCGAGCTCGAGATTGAGCCCCCGGAACCGCGCCACGGACCGCTCCTGCGCCCCGAACGTCTTGCCGAGCAGGATCCCGGAGACCGACAGCGTCTCCTCGGTGACCGCGCTCATCTCGGCGAGCCGCTGCTGCGTCTCGGTGCTGACCGTGCGGCGCACCTTGCCGATCCGGTTCGTGAGGAAGAGGAAGAACGGCAGCATGCCCAGCGAGAGCAGGGTCAGCCGCCAGTCGATCAGCACCATCGCGACCATCGTGGAGAGGGCGATCGCGACGTTGGACGTGATCGAGGCCGCCGTGTCGGTCACCACCGACTGGATCCCGCCGACATCGTTCGTGAGCCGACTCTGGATCTCGCCCGTGCGCGTGGCCGTGAAGAACCGCAGCGGCAGCCGCTGGAGGTGGGCGTAGAGCGCGTTCCGCAGGTCCTGCATCACGCTCTGCCCGATCAGGTTGTTGAGGTACGACTGGCCGACGCCGATGAGGCCGGTGACGACGGGTGTCGCGATCATCAAGCCGACGTAGAGGTTGAGCAGCTCGAATCGGTGGCCGATGATGACGTCGTCGGTGAGCAGCTTGAGCAGGAACGGGTTGAGCAGCCCGAGCAGGCTCGTGACGATGATCGCGACCAGGACGACGCCGATCTGCGCCCGATAGGGGCGGAAGAAGTCGAGCATCCGACGGAACGTCTGGGCGCGGCGCTCGGGCGGCACGCGGGCGAAGTCGTCGCTGGGCGGCATCATGTGGCCGCGGCCCCCGCCGCCCCTCGCGAGCGCGCGGGCACCACCGCCCGGGCGGCCGCTCACGTGTGATCCCCTGGGGTCATCGGGACGCTGACGACCCCGCTACCACGCGGTCTGCGTCGCGTGCTCCGCAATCCCCTCGGCCTCGAGCCAGCGCTCGGCGTCGATCGCCGCGCGGGCGCCGTCGCCGGCGGCGGTGACGGCCTGCCGGTACCGGTGGTCGGCCACGTCGCCGGCGATGAAGACGCCGTGGATCTTGCTGGCCGTGTGGTGGTGGGGCACGAGGTAGCCCTTCTCGTCGGTCGGCAGCCAGTCCCGGAACACCTCGGTGTTGGGCTGGTGGCCGATGGCGATGAACAGCCCCTCCATCGGGATGGACTGCTCCGCGCCGGTGCGGGCGTCGCGGAGGCGCAGGCCCTCGACCTTGTCGTCGCCCAGGACCTCGGCCACCTCGGTGTTCGTGTGGACCTCGATCTTGGGGTTGCCGTACGCCCGGTCGATCATGATCTTGCTGGCGCGGAACCCGTCGCGCCGGTGGAGGAGGTGCACCTTCGAGGCGAACTTGGTCAGGTAGTTCGCCTCCTCCATGGCCGAATCGCCACCGCCCACCACGGCGATCTCCCGGTCGCGGAAGAAGAACCCGTCGCAGGTGGCGCAGGCCGAGACGCCGCGGCCCCGCAGCCGCTGCTCGCTCTCGAGGTTGAGCCACAGCGCCGAGGCGCCCGTCGCGAGAATGACCGACTGGCCCACGAATTCCCTGCCCTGGGCCCAGACGTGGAACGGTCGGCCGGACAGGTCGACGCGGTCGACGTCGAGGTCGAAGAAGCGGGTGCCGAAGCGCTCGGCCTGCTCGCGGAAGCGGTTCATGAGGTCCGGTCCGTCGATGCCCTCGGGGAAGCCGGGGTAGTTCTCGATCTCGCTCGTGAGCATCAGCTGGCCGCCCGGGGCGGACCCCGCGATGACGACCGGCTCGAGGTTGGCGCGCGCCGCGTAGATGGCGGCGGTCAGCCCCGCAGGCCCCGACCCGATGATCAGCACCTTGGACTCTGTCGGGGCGCCGCCGGTGGCCTCGGTGATGGGACTGCCGGCCAGCGGGCGCGCGGCGGCCGGGTCCTCCTCGATGACTGAGAGCCCGCCGGGCGGCGTCTCCGTGGCCGTGCCGAAGGTGATCTTGAGGCCGGCGAGCGGGGCGGCGGCGCCGGGTTCGGGGCGGTTCTGGTCGGTCATGGCTGGGCGGTGGTCCCCTGGGCGTGGTTCTTTCATCCCAACTTTATCACGGCGGTCGTATACCCCCTGGGGGTATCCCTTTGGGTCGTCGGCCGCCCGCTGGGCGTGTGCCGAGCGCGGCGCTACAGCGCGTGCAGCTGGGGCACCACGTCGCGCGCCAGGATCTCCATGGTCCGCGGGTCGTTGACGGCGCCCACGGAGAAGACGACATGCTGGGCGCCCGCGTCGGAGAGTTCGCCGAAGCGGTCCACGACCTGGGCGGGACTCTCGCCCTGGCCCCCACCCAGGTCGAGGCGGACACCCTGCAGGGTGGAGCGCTCAATCTCGTCCGGATCGCGGCCCACGGCTGCACAGTGCTCGCGAAGCACCTCGTACTTGTGGTGGATCGCGGTCGGGCCGCCGAACACATTGCAGGCGTCCGCGTACTGGGCCACCAGCCGCAGGGTCTTGCGCTCGCCGCCACCGCCGATCATCACCGGCGGGTGCGGCCGGCTGATCGCCTGCGGGGAGTTGAGGAGCCGCGTGGCCTGCGTGTGCCGCCCGGTGAATGGCGCGTCGGACCCGTGCTCGCCACGCCACATCTCGTGCACCAGCCGCAGCGTGTCCTCGAGCCGCTCGAATCGCTCGCCGAGTGGCGGGAAGTCGAAGCCCAGGCCCCTCGACTCGTCCTCGTTCCACCCCGCGCCGATCCCCAGCCATGCTCGGCCGCCGGAGAGGACATCGAGCGTGGTCACGGCCTTCGCCCACAGGCCGGGCGCGCGGTAGTGGACGCCGCCCACCATCAAGCCGAGGCGCGCGCGCGTGGTGCTGGCGGCGAGGAACCCGAGCGTCGTCCAGCCCTCGAGCATCGGCTCCTCCGGGCCGCCGACAGCGCGGATCTGGAAGAAGTGGTCCATGACCCAGATGGAGTCGAAGCCGGCGTCGTCCGCGTCGCGCGCGATGCGGGCGAGCGTGGGGCCGATGGCCTCGGGACCGCCGGGCCACGTGAACGAGGGGATCTGCAGGCCGATCTTCATGGCCCGAATCGTAGCGCCCCGCACGCAATCGTCGACGGGCCCGCCCGCCCACGCCGCCCGCGCGAACCCGTCCTAGCGGAAGAGGTCGTTCTCGACCGGGATCAGGGACATGCCGATGGCCCCGTCACCCAGCGGCGGGTTCGCCCCGCGGACGAGCGCGACTGGCCTCGCGGCCGTCTTGCCCAGCGCCAGCTCGGCCGCCGACGCGATCTCGTCGGCGACGGCCCGGACCGTGGTCTTCATCACGCGCCCGTCGGCATCGGGCACGCCGCGCAGGTCCTCGAGCGGGAGCAGGCCCGCGACCCCCAGCGCCACATCCACGATGCCCCAGCGCCACGGCCGCCCGAAGCTGTCCGAGACGACCACCGCGACGTCGGCGCCGAAACGGGCCCGGACGGCCGCCCGGATGCGCGCAGCGGAGGCGTCGGCGTCGTGGGGCAGGAGCGTGACGAGGTCACCGGACGCGGGCCCGACGTTGGACGCGTCCACGCCGCCGTTCGCGCAGATGTACCCCTGCGGCGTCTCGGTGATCAGGACGCCGCGCTCCATCCGGACGACGCGCCTGGCCTCGCGCAGCACGACCTCGATGGCCCGCGCGTCGCGGTCCCATCGCTCCGCCCAGTTGACGGCCTCGGGCCGGGGCTCGACGGTCCGCAGGTCCACGACGGCGCCCTCCGCCTTGGACACGACCTTCTGGGTCACCACCAGCACGTCGCCGCGCTCGAGCGGCAGGGCGCCGGGGGTCGCCTCGAGGGCGTCGCCGATCATCGCGTTGAGGTCGTCGCCGGGATGGACCTCCGGCAGGCCGGCGAGCGCGAGGATCTCGACGCGACCGGGTTCAGTGGGCATGGAGCGCCTCCGGGCGGTTGGCCTCGACTAGCAGGAGGTCGTCGGGCGTGTCGAGGTCGAGCCCGAGGCGTCCGACCAGCTCGAGATATCCCGCCCCGGCGGCCGCCGCAAGCGACGCGTGGAGCGCTCGGCTCCCACCCCCGAAGGAGGGCTCGATGACCGCTGGCGGGTCGAGGAGGAGCGCGTTCGTGCCGCGTCCGTGGCGGTCCGGGGCGAGGACGACAAGCGGCCCGGTGCCGGGGGCCACCTCGTCGGCGAGCGCGAGCATGGCCGCCACGTCCTCGGCGGTGATCTCCGGCAGGTCGGCGGGCAGGACCAGCAGGCGGTCGGCCTGGCCGACGAGCGCGTCGCGCGCCTCCACCAGGCCGGGATTGAGTCCGGACGTGCGCTGGACGATGGGGAGCGCCCCGGCGGACCTGGCCACGGCCAGCGCCGCGGTGTCGGGCGAGACGACCGCCACGACTGACACGCCGGGCGCGGTCCGCGCGGCATCGAGCGTCCGCCGCAGGAGCAGCTCCACGAGCTCGCGCCGCTCCTCGGCGTCGAGGACCTCGCCCAGCCGCGATTTCGCGCCCTCGAGCGCCCGCACGGGGATCACCACGGCGGTCCGCCGCAGGGTGGGGGACGGAGTGGGGGAGAGGCCCGCCTCGGGCGCGCGTCGTTCGGGGTGCACGGGGCGATGCTAGCGCGCGGCGGCCTGGAGCCCGCGCCGAGCCCGCGGGCTACGGCGCGCCGACGGCGTTGAGCGCGGTCAGCACCTCGCCCGCCAGCCGTGCTCGCGACGCGTCGTCGCCCATCACGGTGTCGGTGACGAGCGTCCGGAGGCCCAGCGCCCCGATCTCGTCGGCCAGCCCGGCGTCGGCGGTGTCGAGCACGAACATGTCCACGAGGTCGGCGTACAGCCGCGCGACCCCCAGGGCCGACGACTCGTGGCCGAGCGACGCGAGCATGCGGTCGGCGGGGCCCTTGAGCGCCCGGCCCCCGATGATCGGGCTGACGGCCGCCACGGGTACGCCCCTGGCGCGGGCGGCGGCGAGGCCCTCGCGCATCCCGGGCACGGCGAGGATGGGGCCGATCGAGACGAGCGGGTTGGACGGCCCGATCACGACGGCTGTCGCATGGTCGAGCGCGGCCGCGACCTCGGGGGTGGGGCGGGCGGCCTCGATCCCGTCGAACCGCAGCGCGCGGACCTCCGGCGCCTGGCGGCGGTGGACGAAGTACTCCTGGAACTCGAGCCAGCCGTCGTCGGTCGCGACGGCGGTCGCCACCGGCTCGTCGGCCATGGGCAGGATCCGGGCGGCCACGCCGAGCGCCACCTGCGCGGCGAGACACGCCTCGGTGGGCCGGGCGCCCCTGCGCAGGGCAGCGGTCCGCGCGATGTGCAGCGCGAGGTCGCGGTCGCCCAGCGAGAACCACGTCGGCTCGCCGTAGACGCCCAGCTGGTCCATCACCGCGTGCGTGTCGCCCTCGATCCCCCAGCCCAGGGCGGTCTGCTCGATCCCGGCCAGCGTGTACAGCACGGTGTCGTGGTCGGGCATCACGCGCAGGCCGTGCCGATCGCAGTCGTCGGCGGTGTTGACCACCACCGCCAGCCCGTCGCCGAGGTGGGCCTGGAGTCCCTCCGCCAGCTTGGCGCCGCCCACGCCGCCCGCAAGCGCGACCAGGGCAACCCGGGCCACCTCAGTCCTCCAGGTGGTCGTGCACGCCAGTGATGCGGACCAGGAATGTGACCCGCGGCTGGCTTCGGAAGGAGGCCTCGACACCCGGATCGACGGAGCCGTCCTCGCTGTACCGTCGCGCGAGCGCCACGATGTCGTCGCGGGCACGGTCGACGTCCTCGACCACCTCGTCGACGACACCGGTCACGCCGAGCCAGCGGTACGGCTGCTCCGTGATGGCGAGGGCGACGCGGCCGTCGCGGATGAGGTTGCGGCACCAGCGGCGCGGATGGCGGCTGTTGATCAGGATCCGGCCGTCGTCGAGGCGGGCGTACCAGACCACGACCTGACGTGGCGCCCCGTCCTCGTCGAGCGTCGCGACGGTGGCGTAGTGGCGCCCGGCGAGGAATGCCGCATGGGCGGGAGGCAGGGAGGGGGAATCCATGGACCGATGGTAGCCCGGGTGGGCTGACGCGATGGCCGCTCGACCCCTGGTCCCGATGCGGCCTGTGCTCAGGGGGCGGTGCTGGCCGACGGCTGCGCCGGCGCCGTGGACTGGGGACAGCCGTTCCACGACTGCGCGCAGCCGCCGCTCCCGCCGGCCGAACCGCCTGCCCCGCCGCCCCAGCCGCCGAGCGCGGTCACCACGCCCAGCGCCAGCCCGACGACGAGAATGACGGCGCCGGCGGCGCCCATCGCGCGCGACTGCTGCGCGGTCCGTGCAACCGGTGCCGGACCCGACGTCGGCACGGCGTCTGTGGCGATCGTGTCGGGGAGGTCGCTGTCGACCAGGCCGCGGCGGACGGCGTAGACGACGAGCAGGATGATGCCGGCGGCGATCGCGATCGCGGCCAGGACCCCCGTGGCGGGCCAGTTCATGGGGACGTCTCCTTCGGGCTGTGGACGTGAGGATCGGGCGTCGCGCCCCGACTCCACCCCAGTCGAACGGCCCCTCGTGCGGGCGCTTCGGCCCGTCCGGTCGGCACCCCGCGCCCTGCGGTCGCGGCTGTCAGGATGCCGCGTGAGCCTGTTCGAGGGCCTCCGCGCCGCCCGATGTCAATCCGTGGCACGATCCGGGCATGCCGGTCGCCCAGCCCGCCGTTGAACCGCTCGCGAGTCGACACGCCGCCGATGCTGCATTTGCGCGCGAGGTGGCCGAGCGAGCTGGCGCCATCCTGCTCGAGCGGTACGAGCGGGTGGGGGAGGTCACGTACAAGTCCGCGAAGGACGTGGTCACCGAGGTGGACCACCTCGCGGAGGCGCTGATCCTGGGCGCCATCCGCGAGCGCTTCCCTTCCGACGGCATCCTCGCGGAGGAGTCGGGCGAGCATCGCGGCCGGGCGCATGGCCGCCGTGGCAGCGCGGCCGAGGCTGGCGGTGGCGACCGGGCCGAGGCGGCCGCGCGGAGCCTGGCCAGCGGACGGTCGTGGATCGTGGACCCCCTCGACGGCACGGTGAACTACGCGAACGGGCTGCCGCTGTTCTGCGTCTCCGTGGCGCTGGTGGTGGACGGGCGCCCGACCGTGGGCGTCGTCCACGAGCCGCTCCGGGGCGAGACGTTCTGGGCCACGGCGGACGGGCCGGCCATGCTCGGCGACCGCGTGCTGGCCGTCTCGGCCAAGGACAAGAGCACCGACCTCGTGCTCCAGCTGGCGCTCGCCGGTCGGGCCGTGGCGACCCGGGCACGGGCGGTCCGCAAGGCCGTCCGGGTGACACGGAACATCGGCTCGTCGGCGCTCGCGTTCACCTACGTCGCGGCGGGACGGTTCGATGCCGCGATCCAGACGGCCGGGATGTCGGCGTGGGACATCGCCGCGGCTGGGCTCATCGCCGAGCGCGCGGGCGCCGTCGTCACCGACGCGGAGGGCGGGCCCTGGTTCGACGTTGCCCGCTCGACCCGGACCTTCGGCTGCCTGGCCGCCCCGCCGGCCCATCATGCGGAGCTGCTCCGCCTGTCGCGCCAGCCGGGGGCGTAGCGGCGCTGCTGAGCGACCGCCGGCACGTCTCGTTCAGCCCCACGGCCGCACCGTCGTCGTCGCCGCGATCCCGAGGCCGGGGATGCTCCGATCGGCCGGGGCGCGCTGCTCCGGACGGCGCCCCACCCGCTACCGCCAGCGCGGCGGTCGGTCGGCCAGCTTCGGCAGCCCCCACTCGGCGCAGAAGGCGCTCCAGCGCTCCCGGTCGGCGCCTGGCCAGCGGAGCTCCTCGGCGTCCGCCTGGGGGATCGGCACGCCATCTCGGGCCAGCCGCAGCGTCGCGAGATCGCGGTAGAGCAGCGCGACCTTGAACTGCTCGCGAAGGGTGGCCGCCAGGAGCGGGGCACCGCGCAGCCCCGGCACGTCCCAGGCGGCGGCGTGGGCGGGGATCGCCTCGAGATGGCCATACCGCGCGATCACCGCGGCGGCCGACTTGTCGCCCCACCCCGGCAGCCCGGGGAACCCGTCGGCCGCGTCCCCGACCAGCGCCAGCCGATCCGGAACCCCCTCGGGCGGGACTCCCCACTTGGCGCGGACGCCCGCGTCGTCGTAGACGAGGTTGCGGCGCCGGTCCCAGAGCACCACGCGGTCGCCGCGGACGCACTGGGCGAGGTCCTTGTCCGGCGTGCAGATGACGATCCGCTCCACCCGCGGGTCGGCCGCGAACCGGTCAGCCGCGGCAGCGATCGCGTCATCGGCCTCGTACTCGACCATGGGCCACAGCACCAGGCCCAGCGCCTCGATCGCGTCCTCAGCGATGGGGAACTGCGCCAGCAGCTCGGGCGGCACCCCAGCGTCAGTCTTGTAGCCCGCGTAGAGCTCGTTGCGGAACGACTGGATCACCCGGTCAGTCGCACAGCCGACGTGGGTGGCGCCCTGGTCGCGGAGCAGGAAGCACAGCTGCTCGACCAGCCCGGACACTCCCGACAGCACGATCCCGTCCCGGCCCCTGACCGGCGGGCGGGGCGAGAAGTGCGCCCGGAAGAGCTCGTAGGTGGCGTCGACCAGGTGGAGGTCCATGAAGCCGTGCACGCGCTCCGCTCTGGCTGCCGGCCGTCAGTCGGCGGAGCCGGTCTCGACCAGCCGCTTGAGCCGCTCGAGGTCTGCCTGGAAGATGGCCCGGAGGATCGGCGCCCCCGCGACCGCGCCGAGCTGCGGGAGCAGCGGCGGCACCAGCGTCTCGTCCCAGCGCAGGATCGTGGTCGTACCGTCCGCCCCCGGTGCCAGCGTGATCACGCCGCCACCCTTGAACAGTCCGAGGTGGCGGATCGAATACCGCGTCGGTGGCACCACTTCGGTGACCTCGACGAGATCGGTGATCGCGATGCCGAGAATCCGCACGGTCGCCTCGCCACGCTGGCCCACGTGGGCGCGTCCGGGAGGATCCAGCACGAGCTCCTTGATCTCCGCCATCCACTCGGCCTGGAACGCGACGTCTGCCACGGCCGACCATACCGCGTCGATGGGCGCGTCCACCACTGCCAGCATGCGCATGGGTTCCGGTGTGCGTCCACCTCGAGCGCGGGCCAGCAGGCGGTCCGCGGCGAGCGCGAGGGGGACAGCGACAAGGCCCAGAGCGGCGAGCCGGCGGACCACGGGACGCTGGCGGGTCAGCGCGGGGCGCTGCTTGCGAGGGCGACCCCGGCCGCCTCGATCTCGGCCAGGGCCCGCTCGCCGTCATCGGGCCGCACGTTCACCGCGGCGACGCCGTCCGTCAGCACCGTCGCACCGAAGCCGAGGCGAATGGCGTCGAGGGCGGTCGCCCGCACGCAGTAGTCGGTCGCGAGACCCACTACCACCACATCGGACACGCCCGACTCGATCAGGAGGGGCTCGAGCAGGGTGGGGACGAGCTCGTCGGTGGACGGGTCGCGCATGGTGAACGCCGAGTAGCCGTCCTCGCCGTTGGTGCCCTTGAGGATCATCGGCGAGCCCAGCGCGCAGTCCAAAGCCGGGTGCAGCTCGGCGCCCCAGGTGTGAGCGACGCAGTGGACGGGCCACGCGCCGCCATCGATCTTGAAGTGCGGCGTGTGCGGTGGGTGCCAGTCCTGGGTGTAGACGAGCATCGAGCCGTTCGCGCGGGCCAGCCCGATCTGGGCGTTCACGACCGGCAGGATCGCCTCGGCACCCTCGACGTGGAGCGAGCCGCGCGCGTCGGCGAAGTCGTTCTGCATGTCGACGACGAGGAGGGCCACACGCGAGCCGTAGGTGCGCATGGCCGGAGCGTACCCTGCCGTGGGCCGCGCCGTCGCGACCGCAGCGCCCAGCCCCCACGCCTAGCTCTCGGCATCGGCCTCGGGCTCGGCCCCGGCGGGGCTCGCGTCGATGTCGAGCAGGTAGCCGATCCCCTGGAAGGTTCGGATGCGCCCCGCCTCGCCCGGCTTCGCGCCCAGCTTGCGGCGCACCCTCGACACCCAGACCCGCAGGTACTGGAGGTCGTCCCGGTACTCGGGGCCCCACACCTTGGTCAGCAGCTCGGTGTGGAGCACCACCTTGCCGGCGTTCGCGGCGAGATGCTGGAGCAGCAGCCACTCCGTGCGCGAGAGGGCCACGAGCTCGCCGCCGCGGGTGACCGTCCGCCGTTCGAGGTCGATCTCAACGTCGTCGAACTTGATGACGCCGCCTCCGGGCTGGAGGCCCGTGGACCGGCGGATCACCGCCCGCACGCGCGCAGCCAGCTCGTCGGGGTGGAAGGGCTTGGAGATGTAGTCGTCGGCGCCGAGGTCGAGGCCCTTCGCCTTGTCCGCGGTCGAGCCCTTGGCCGTGAGCAGGATGACCGGGACGGGGCGACGTTCCCGGAGCCGGCGCATGACCTCGATCCCGTCGAGGTCGGGCATGACGATGTCGAGGAGCACGATGTCGGGCCGGATCTCCTCGGCCCGCGCGAGCGCCTCGTCACCGCCTCCCGCGCTGATCACGCGAAAGCCCTCGCTGGTGAGCGCGATCGACACGAGCTTGGTGATCCTGGGCTCGTCGTCGGCGACGAGCACGAGCGGCTGGGTACTCATGCGTCACCTCTTTCGGAGACGGGCCTTTCGTCCCCGGAGCCCCGTCGTGCACGGGTTCGGCCAATCATGACGGGGTTCGGCAGAGCGTGCACGCGCGGGCCAGAGCCCTGAGCGTTGCAGCGACGTGACACGAGGCGCCCCGGGCCAGCGAGCCGCCCGGCTTGCCCGATCGCTGCGCCTGCGGGGGATCGGTACTACCCTGTGCACCGCCCAAACCTGCGTGGGGAACCGTCGCGTCCACGGGAGCCCAGATGTACTTCGACGATTTCAAGCACCAGCTTCCCGACATCGACGAGCCCGAGACCCGCGAGTGGCTCGACAGCCTCGACCAGGTTGTCGACCAGGAGGGCGAGATCCGGGCGCGATTCCTGATGTTCAAACTGCTCAAGCGCGCCCGGCAGCGCCACGTCGGCCTGCCCAGCCTCTCGCAGACGCGCTACATCAACACGATCAGCCCCGAGCAGGAGCCCTACTTCCCGGGCGACGAGGAGCTGGAGCGCCGCATCCGTCGCCTGATCCGGTGGAACGCGGTGGCCATGGTCCTGCGCGCGAACACGCGATTTCCGGGCATCGGCGGCCACCTGTCCACGTACGCCTCGGCGGCCACGCTCTACGAGGTGGGGTTCAACCACTTCTTCCGCGGCAAGGAGCACCCGGGCGGCGGCGACCAGGTGTTCTTCCAGGGCCATGCCGCGCCGGGCATCTACGCCCGCGCGTTCCTCGAGGGGCGGCTGTCCGAGGACAATCTCGACCACTTCCGACGCGAGACGTGCGGCGGCGGCCTGTCGAGCTACCCGCACCCGCGGCTCATGCCCGACTTCTGGGAGTTCCCCACGGTCTCGATGGGCCTCGGGCCGCTGGCCGCGATCTACCAGGCGCGCTTCAACCGCTACCTGCACAACCGGGGCCTGCGGGACACCAGCCAGCAGCGCGTGTGGGCGTACCTCGGCGACGGCGAGATGGATGAGCCGGAGGCGATCAGCGGCATCTCCCTGGCCGCGCGCGACGGGCTCGACAACCTCACATTCGTCGTCAACTGCAACCTCCAGCGCCTCGACGGGCCGGTCCGCGGCAACGGCAAGGTCATCCAGGAGCTCGAGGGGCTGTTCCGCGGCGCCGGCTGGAACGTCATCAAGGTGGTCTGGGGCCGTGAGTGGGACGAGCTGCTCGCGCGAGACGTCGATGGCGTCCTGGTCGAGAAGATGAACAGCACCGTGGACGGCGAGTACCAGAAGTACTCGACCTCCACCGGGCTCTACGTCCGCGAGCACTTCTTCGGCCCCGATCCCCGTCTCGGCCGGCTCGTCGCGCACCTCTCGGACGGCGACATCGAGCGCCTGCGCCGCGGCGGCCACGACTACCGCAAGGTCTACGCGGCCTACAAGGCGGCGACCGAGTTCCAGGGCGCGCCCACGGTGATCCTCGCCAAGACGGTCAAGGGCTGGACCCTGGGCAAGGGCATCGAGTCGCGCAACTACACGCACCAGGCCAAGAAGATGCGCGAGGACGAGCTGCGCGTCTTCCGCGACCGCCTGGAGCTGCCGATCCCCGACGACAAGCTCCACGACTACCCGTACTTCCACCCGGGCTCCGCATCGCCCGAGGTGGAGTACATGATCGAGCGGCGGGCCTCGCTGGGCGGTTCTGTGCCCCGGCGCGTGGTCCGCGCGGCCGCCCTGCCCGAGCCCGAGCCCGGCGTGGACGCGGAGTTCGCTGCAGGGAGCAGCACCGAGGTGTCCACCACGATGGTGCTCGCCCGGATCCTGCGGAACCTGATCCGCGATCCCGGGCTCGGCAAGCACATCGTGCCGATCATCCCCGACGAGGCGCGCACCTTCGGCCTCGACCCGCTGTTCAAGGAGGTGGGCATCTACGCGGCCCACGGCCAGCGGTACACACCCGTGGACTCGGACCTGATCCTCTCGTATCGGGAGTCGACCGACGGCCAGGTGCTCGAGGAGGGGATCAACGAGGCGGGCTCGATGGCCTCGCTCCAGGCCGCCGGCACGGCCTACGCGACGCACGGCCTGGCGATGATCCCGTTCTACATCTTCTACTCGATGTTCGGCTTCCAGCGCACCGGCGACCAGGCATGGGCGTTCGGCGACCAGCGGGGGCGCGGGTTCATGATCGGCGCCACGGCGGGGCGGACCACGCTCGCCGGCGAGGGCCTCCAGCACGACGACGGCCACAGCCACGTCCTGGCGTCCACGGTGCCGGTGGTCCGCGCCTACGACCCTGCATTCGCCTACGAGCTGGCCGCGATCATCCGCGACGGTGTGACCCGCATGTTCCACGACGGCGAGGACGTGTACTACTACGTCACGGTCTACAACGAGAACTACGCGCAGCCGGCGAAACCCGAGGGCGCCGACCCCGGGATCGTGCGCGGGCTGTACCGCTTCGCCGCAGCCCCGGAGATCGACGGCGGCGCCAGGGCGCAGGTCCGCCTCGTCGGGTCGGGATCGATCCTGCCGCAGGTGATCGCCGCCCGCGACCTGCTGGCGCAGCGGTTCGGGATCGCGGCCGAGGTGTACTCGGCGACCTCGTTCCAGCAGCTCCGCCACGAGGCGCTCGAGGCGGACCGCTGGAATCGGCTCAATCCCGACCAGCCCGAGCGCGTGCCGTACGTGGCGCAGGTGCTCGGCCGCGACGGCGGTCCCATCGTGGCGGCGACGGACTGGATCCGGACGCTGCCCGACCTGGTCGCGCCGTGGATCGAGGCGCCCTACCTGACGCTCGGGACCGACGGCTACGGCCGGAGCGACACCCGCGACGCGCTCCGACGCCATTTCGACGTGGACCCGCCGTCCATCGCGGCTGCGGCGATCTCGGGACTTGCACGTGCGGGCGGGTGGGACCCGGCGGCGGCTGCATCCGCGATCCGCGAGCTGGGCCTGGACCCGGCGTCGAAGGGCTCGCTCGAGGCCTGACGACTGGATCGGCCGTCAGCCGACAACACGGCGGTGGCCGCGGCTCGGTCGCCAGCCGACACCGCCACGCCCACTGCGTTCGGCGGCTCAGCCGCCGCCAGCGCAAGGCGGAGGGGAGGAGCGGAGCGAGCGCACTCGGAGGGTGCGTGAGCGAGCCCGGAGCCGACAACGCGGCGATGGCCGTGGATCAGCCGCCAGCCGATGATCAGAGGGAAGGAGACACGCCGCACGACCCGCGAGGGGAACCGGGCCGTGCGGCGTGGCCTCCGCGCCCGGGCCCCGTCACAGGCCCGGCCGCCGGGACTTGCAGAGCCCCACGGTACGGCGGGCGTGCCCCTCGCGGACGTTCCAATGAGGTCATCCAGCGTTACAGGCGCATTGCAGAGTGCCTGTAGCGCCGCCGATGCCTGCTGTTCCGCGGCAGGCTGTCCTGCGCCGCAAGATCAAGCGCACTTGACGTGCCAGAGAAAGGCGTCGTAGGATCCGCCCGTCGCGCTCCGCCCAGCAGGCTTGGCCTGCCGTCAGCGTCCCCATGGAGCCAACACCTTGGACGTCGGGTCCCTCACCTCCGGCCTGCTCACCGGTCTCCGCGAAGGCGTCGAGGCCGCGCTGATCATCTCGATCATCCTGTCCTACCTCGCGCGCACGGGGAATCGAAAGGCCTTCGGGCGAATCTGGCTGGGCACCGCCGTCGCGGTCCTCGTGAGCCTGGGCGCCGGCGTTGGCCTGTTCGTCACCGTCGGGGTGCTCCCGTCCCCGTACGAGCAGCTGTTCGAGGCGGCCGCAATGCTGCTGGCCGCCTCGGTCGTCACGTGGATGCTGTTCTGGATGCGGCGGACGTCGGCGGGGATCCGCGATCAGCTGCAGGTTGCGCTGGGCCGGGCGCTCGCGGACGGCTCTGCGACCGGCCTCGCCCTGCTCGCGTTCGTCTCGGTCATCCGCGAGGGCCTCGAGACCGCGCTGTTCCTCGTTGGCCAGGCGGCGTCGGCACAGACGGGTGCCGCGGGCGTGCTGGTTGGGGCGCTGATCGGGCTGCTGATCGCGTCGGCGATCGGCGCGGCCATGTACCGGGGCGCCGCGCGGATCAACCTGCGCTCGTTCTTCCGCTGGACCGGCATCGCGCTGATCTTCATCGCCGCCGGACTGCTCGCGTCAGCGATCCACGAGCTGGTCGAGATCGGCTGGATCGGGGTCGGCACGACGCCGGTGTTCAACCTCTCCGCCGTCCTCCCGCACGAGGCGATGGACGGGGCCCCGACCGGGCTGCCGCTGATCGTGGGACAGCTGCTCCGCGCCCTGGTCGGCTACAACTCGAGGCCTGAGCTCGTGATGCTGGCGGCATGGGCCGCGTACGTGGGCGTCGTGCTGACCCTGTATCTGCGGCCGATCGCGCCCCGCCGGGTCTCGGCGCCCGCCGCTCCGCTCGAGCGGGTGGCCTGACGCAGCGGCCTCCGGCGCAAGCGCTCGGGGAGGCGCGGGCCCCACGTGCCGTCCAGGCACCTGCCATCCACCGCTAGCCCGCCGCCACCAGGCGCAGGACCGCGCCCCGCAGGTCGGTGACCACCACCTCGCCGTAGTCGTCGGCAGTGATCGAGCTGATCGCGAGCCCGGTCGAGAGGAGCAGCACGGGCTTCTGCTGGCCACCGGCCGCGTCGATCGCCCAGAGGTTCCCCGAGCAGTAGTCGCCGAACAGGTAGGCCCCGTCGAGTGCCGGGATCGCCGCGCCGCGGTACACCACGCCCCCGACGATCGCGCAGCCCTGGTCGTGGCTGTACTCAGTCAGCGGCATCGTGACGCCCGCGGGGTCGCAGCCGCTGGGCGGGTCATAGCAGTGGCGGCCCTCCCAGCGCCGCCACCCGAAGTCCAGGCCGGCGGCGCCGGCGGGCGCGGCATCGACCTCCTCCCATGAGCCCTGCCCCACGTCCCCGATCCAGAGCGTGCCCGTTGCCGGGTCGATGCTGTCGCGGTACGGGTTGCGCAGCCCGTAGTCGAGGATCTCGGGGCGCGCGCCCGAGGTCGCGAGGAACGGATTGTCGGCGGGGATGGTGTACGCGCGACCTCCGGACGGCCCCGAGAGCACGTCGATGCGGAGCATCTTGCCCAGCAGCGTGTCCAGGCTCGCGGCCCGGTTCTGGGGATCGCCCGCGTTTCCGCCGTCCCCAAGGCCGATCAGCAGGCGGCCCTGCGCATCGAAGCCGATCCAGCCGCCGTTGTGGTTGGCGTACGGCTGCTTCTGGACGAGGACGATGCGCTCGGTCGCGGGGTCCACGTGGTCGGCACCCGGTGTGGCGCGGAACTCGGCGATCGTGGTGTCCCCGTCGTGGTTCGAGTAATGGACGTAGAGCCGCGTCTCGCTCGGCCCGAAGCCCGGCGCGAACGCGAGGCCCAGAAGCCCGCGCTCGCCGCCCGAGGCGATGCGGTCCGTGAGGTCGAGGTACCGGACCGGCGCAAGCGAGCCGCCGCGCAGAAGCCACACGATGCCGCCCTGCTCGAGGACGAACAGCCGGCCACTGCCGTCGTGCGCCCCGGTCGCGAACAGCGGCGACGTCAGGCCGGTCGCGATGGGCTGCAGTGCAATCCGGACACCCGCGAGATCGGGGTGCACGAGGCTGGCGGCGGGGGACGGAGACCGCGTGCCCGCCGCGGAGGCAGTCGGAGCCGGGGAGCCGGCGCCCGAAGCCGGCGCGGGGGTCGTAGGAGCAGCGGAGCCCACCACCGGAGTCGGGCTGGCTGCACCCGGCGTGGCAGGCAGGGAGGCCGATGGCGTCGTCGGGTTGGCACACCCGCCGGCGAAGGCGAGCGTGACGGCCAGGGCGGCGATCCGGGCGGCGGGACGGATCATCGAGGTCAACACGGTGTGCGCGTAGGGTACCCGGATGCACGCCTTCACTCTTTCCGAGGCCCTCGAGCGGCAGCGCGCGTCCGGCGGGCCGTGGGCGGAGCTGCTCCGCGTCCCGGACCTCTCGTTCGGCCTCTACGTGCTCGCGCCCGGCGCCATCGACCCCCAGTCCCCGCACGACGAGGACGAGGCCTACGTCGTCCTCTCGGGTCGTGCTCGCTTCACCGCGGCAGACGAGACGGTGGCGTGCGGCCCGGGCGACGTCCTGTTCGTGCCGGCGCTCGTGCCGCATCGCTTCCACGACATCGAGGAGGAGCTGCGCGTGGTCGTCGTCTTCGGCCCCGCTGAGCACTCGCGGTCGCCGGGCGGCGGACCCACCGGGTAGGGCTCTGCGGTCAGGCGGCCGCTCGCACCCGCTCCATGCGGGCCGCGAAGTCCTCGGCCAGCACCGCGCTCGTGCCGTCCTCGTCGTGGCGGAACATGACGTAGGCGTCCAGACCGTCGTCGAGGAACGGGACCAGGCGCCGCGCCCAGCCATCGAGATCCGCCTCGCTGTAGCCGTGCCGCCGGAGGCGCAGGTACAGGAACGGTCCGGTCCGGCGAATGTCGGGCGGCGTCTCCTGCTCGTCGAGGTCGGTGGTGCACAGCACGGCGTTGGCGGCTCGGAGCGCCGAGAACGTCTCGTCCACGTGCCACGAGGGGTGCTGGGCCTCCACGACCAGCGGCACGCCCGCGGGCCATGCGCCCAGCACGCCCGCGAGCCGCTGATCGTTGCGCGCCACCTCGGACGGGATGCGGAACAGCATCGCGCCCAGCCGCTCCCCGAGGCGCGGCAGGTGCTCGGTGAGCCACGGAACCGACTCGGAAGGCGTGGCGTACAGCGCACGGATCGAACCCCCGCGCTGCCCCTTCACGACGAACCGGAAGTCCGCCGGCACGGCTGCCGCCCAGGCGTCGAGGCGCTCGGGGGTTGGCCGGGCGTAGAACGTGCCGTTGAGCTCAACGGCTGGCAGCCGGGAGGCGTAGTGGGCGAGTCGCGCGGCTGGCTTCACGTCACCGGGGTAGAACTGCGGCGACCAGCCCGGGTAGGCGAAGCCGCTCGTGCCCGCGAGCACTCGCCCGCGAGCCGGACGAGCGTCCGTCAGGCCTCCACGGTCGAGCTGCACACGCTGTCGGCCGTGATGTCGCGACCCGTGAGGCCGTCGGCCACGCGCTCGAGCGAGCGCCGCATGACCGCCTGGTCCTCCGAGGCGATGACATCGAGGAAGTACCGCCGCACCCCGTCGAGATGCGTCTTGGATGCAGCGCGCAGCCGCGTGACGCCGAGGTGGGTGATCGATGCCATCGAGCCACGAGCGTCAGTGGGGCAGGCGAACCGCTCCACCATGCCGTCTGCCTCGAGCCGGTCGACGAGGCGCGTGATCCCGCTCCGCGAGAGCAGCACGCGATCCGCGAGGACGCTCATCCGGAGCCGACGGTCCGGCGCGTTGGCCAGCTGGAGCAACGCGTCGTACTCGGCGAGCGAGAGGCGATGCGCCGCCTGCAGCTCCTCGTCGAGCTTGTGGAGCAGCCGCGCGTGCGTCTGGATGAAGGCGCGCCAAACATCCAGCGTCGGGTCGTCGCTTGCGGACGACCGGCGGACGGGGGGTGTTTCGGGCAGCGCGTCTTGCGTTGACAGCGACGTCATGGCCGCATCCTACACCAGCGACGACATGATTGACAATGCAACTAGCAAGGGGATATAGTTGCTACGTCAAACAAGCACAGCGGCCCGTCACGCCGCACAGGAGACCCCGCGACCATGGCGACCAAGACCTTCAACCTGGACAAGGCGCACACCGACGTCGTCTTTGCGACCAAGCACATGATGGTGACCACCGTCCGCGGCCTGTTCGCGGGCGTGGACGGCGCCCTCAACCTCGATGTCGAGAACCCCACTGCCTCGTCGGGCACCTTCACGGTTGACGTCGCCACCATCAGCACCGGGTCCGAGCAGCGCGACGGCCACCTCCGCTCCGCTGACTTCTTCGACGTCGAGCACTACCCGACGATGGCGTTCACCTCCACCAAGGTCGAGGCCACGGGCGGCAACGACTATCTCGTCACCGGCGACCTGACCATCAAGGACGTGACCAAGCCGGTCACCTTCGAGGTCGAGTACCTGGGCCTGTACGCCGCGATGAACGGCACCCAGCACGCGGGGTTCCATGCCACCGGCAAGATCAACCGCGAGGAGTTCGGCTTGACCTGGAACGTCGCCCTCGAGAGCGGCGGCTGGCTCGTCGGCAAGGACATCAAGATCGAGATCGACGTCGCGGCCGAGGAGGCCGCCACCGTGCCGACCGAGGCTACGGCCACCGCCTGACCCCAGGCTGCGCCGCGGGCCACCGGCCCGCTGCGGCCCGGCGTCTGCTTGACGCCCCCCGACGCCCCGGCACCGTCCCGTGCTGGGGCGTCTTGCTGTCTGGCTCGCCCGGCGTGCTCGCCCGGCGAGCGCCCAGCAGTGGAGCGCATGCGCCGCCGGGCCGTTCAGGGCTCCACCGCGCACCCCACCCGCGCTAGCATCGCCGAGACCCGCCACCAGAGGTTCCCCGCTGATGCCCGCCTTCGACGCTGCCGCCCTGCGCGCCCGGTTCCCCGCCCTCGCGATCGAGCAGGATGGGCGCCCAGTCGCCCTGTTCGACGGTCCGGGCGGCACCCAGGTCCCCGACAGCGTGATCGAGGCGGTGAGCCGCTACTACCGCGAGTCGAACGCCAACCATGACGGCCCGTTCCTCACCTCGCAGCGCAGCGACGCGGTCGTCGCCGACGCCCATGCGGCGCTGGCCGACCTGCTCAACGCGGCCGATGCGTCCGAGATCAAGCTCGGCGCCAACATGACCACGCTCACGATGCACGTTGCGCGCTCGCTGACCGCGGCGATGGCGGCAGGGGACGAGATCGTGGTGTCCGGGCTCGACCACGAGGCGAACGTCGGGCCGTGGCGCTCCGCGGCGGCTGACCGGGGGATCACGGTCCACACCGTGCCGATCCGCCCCGACGACGTGACGCTCGACCTCGAGGCGTTCGACGTGCTGCTCCACGGACGCCCGCGGCTGGTCGCATTCGGGTGGGCGTCGAACGCCTTCGGCACCATCAACCCGGTGGCCGAGATGGTCCGCCGCGCGCACGAGGCCGGGGCGCTCACGTACGTCGACGCCGTGCACGCCGCACCGCACCTGCCGATTGACGTCCAGGCGGTGGGCACCGACTTCCTCGCCTGCTCGGCGTACAAGTTCTTCGGGCCGCACGTCGGGGTGCTCTACGGCCGCCAGGATGCGCTCGACGCGCTGCCCACCTACAAGCTTCGTCCCGCCCACGACCGGTTCGAGACCGGGACGGGCAACTTCGAGGGGTACGCGGGGGCCCGGGCGGCGGTCGAGTACCTGGCTGGAGTCGGGCGTGCCTATGGGGCGCCATTCGCGGACCAGTTCTCGTCGATGGCGGCGGGCCGCCGCCGCGACGCGCACGCGGGCATGGCGGCGATCCGCGCCTACGAGACGGGCCTCTTCTCCCGGCTCCTCGACGGGCTCGAGGCCATAGCGGGCGTCCGGGTCTGGGGCGTGGCCGACCGGGCTCGGATGGGGGAGCGCACCCCGACGGCGGCGATCACATTCGCGCGAACGACGCCCGAGGCGGTCGCGACGACGCTGGGCGAGCGGGGGATCGCCACCTGGTGGGGCGACTTCTACGCCGTTGGCCCCGTCGAGCGGCTGGGCCTCCAGCCGGAGGGCGTTCTGCGCATCGGGCTCACCCACTACAACACCTCCGGCGAGGTGGATCGCCTGCTCGCCGAGCTGCGCGAGATCGCCACCGGGGGCTGACGGTCCAGGTGGCGCGCTCGGGCGGGCCCTGCGGGCCGTCCTTGACGGCGCCACCGCCCGCTCTGCCGTGAGGTGCCGAAGCTCAGATGCGGCTGGCATGGCAGCCCCCGCGCCGACGCGGTGCGGGCCGCCTACGCGGGGTCGATCCGGTACACGGTCCCGCGCAGGTCCACCACGTACAGCTCGCCCGCCCAGTCCTGGCCGAACGAGCTGACCATCCGGCCCGAACCCGTCCCGAGCAGCGTGAGCGGCATCGGCCGCGACGCGGCCAGGCTCGACACCGCGAACACCTCGCCCGAGCAGTAGTCGCCGAACAGGTACCAGCCCTCCAGCGCGAGGATCTTGGTCCCCCGGTACACGTAGCCGCCCGTGACCGCGCATCGGCTGTTGGAATTGTGCGAGTACTCCAGCAGGGGCAGCTGCTTGCCGGCGGTGCCGCAGCCGGTGGCGGGGTTGTAGCAGTGGAACCCCTCCATCACGCGCCATCCCCAGTTGACGCCGCGCCCGGCCCCGCTCGACGTGCGGACGGCGCGGTCGACCTCCTCGTAGCGGTTCTGGCCCACGTCGCCGATCCACAGGTTGCCGGTGGCCATGTCGAAGGAGAACCGCCACGGGTTGCGCAGCCCGCGCTGCCAGATCTGGTCGAGGCCTGCCCTGCCCACGTATGGGTTCGTGGAGGGGATGCGGTACTGGCGAGCCCCGCTGGTGCCGTTGATGTCGATCCGCAGGATCTTGCCCAGCAGCGAGTTGACGCTCTGGGCCCGGTTGCCGGGGTCGCCGCCCGAACCGCCGTCGCCCATGCCGATGTAGAGGTACCCGTCGGGGCCGAAGGCAAGCATCCCGCCGTTGTGGTTGGCATAGGGCTGCTTGATCTGCAGGATCGTCCGGCCCGAACCCGCCTGAACTTGGTTCGGGTTCGTCGCTGATGCCTGGTATTCGCGGATGACGGTGTTGCCGCTGAGGTCCGTGTAGTCGACGTAGAACTTGCGGTTCGTCTTGAACGACGGGTGGAACGCCAATCCCAGCAGCCCCTGCTCGCCGCCCTTGGACACCGCGAACGTGAGATTGAGGAAGGGCGCGGCCTGCATTGACCCGTTCTGCATCACGCGGATCGAGCCCGTCTTCTGCACGATGAACAGCCGGTGGGTGCCGTCATCGGGCGAGGTGACGAACACCGGCGACGAGAGCCCTGTCGCCACAGCCGTGAGCTTGACCAACGCGGTCGCATGCACGGCCGGCGCAACGGTCACGGGCGGGACTGGCTCCGGGGCAGGAGCGGCAATGGCGGCCGACACCAGGCCGACCATCAGGATGGCGGCAGTCAGCCCGGCGAGGGCCGCCCGGACGGGGGAGGGGATCGACGGGGACATCGTCTCTCCTGCGGTCTGCTGGACCGGCGGCTTCGGGCCCCGGGCCCGTATCCTGCCTCGTCTGGCCGAACCTGTCGACCCGCCGCCCGATCGCCGCGTATCCTCCGGGCGATGACGACACCCGTTCGTGCCTGGGGCGCCCAATCGATGACCGCCCCCCTCCGCGACGTCCTGGTGCAGGCGCCAGGGCCTGCATTCGGGCACGCCTTCGACGACCCGGCCGTGGGCTTCCTGCGGCCCGTGGACCTCGAGCGGGCCTGTCGGGAGCATGACGGCCTCCTGGCCGTGCTCGACGGTCTGGGCGTCCGCGTGCACGAGCTGGGCGCCGAGACGGGCGATCCCGACCTCGTCTACGTGTTCGACCCGCTGCTGGTCGCCGACGGCGGGGCGATCCCGCTCGCGCCCGGCAAGCGGAACCGGCGTGGGGAGCCGGAGGTGCTCGAGGCGTGGACGAGCGCGCACGGCATCCCGACCCTGGGCCGGATCGCCGGGCGCGGGACCGTCGAGGGCGGCGACACGTTCTGGCTGCGCCCGGACCTGCTCTGCATCGGGCGGACGCTGCGGACCAACGAGGAGGGCGCCCGTCAGCTTGCGGCGATCGTGGGCGGGGACGTGCGCGTCTTCGACGTCCCGTACTGGAAGGGGCCCGCGGAGCTGGTCCACCTGCTCTCGGTCGTCTCCCCCGTGGCCGACGACGCGGCGGTCGTGTTCCTGCCGCTCCTGCCGGCGGGGCTGTTCGCGCTGCTCGACGATCTCGGCATCCGGCTGATCGAGGTCCCCGAGGAGGAGTACGCGACGCTCGGCTGCAACGTGCTCGCCGTGCGCCCTGGCGTGGTGGTCGTGGCCGACGGCAACCCGGTGACCCGGCGGCGAATGGAGGCCGCGGGCATCGAGGTGCACGCCGTCCCGCTGGGCGAGGTGGGCGAGAACGGCTCGGGCGGCGTGACCTGCCTGACGCGGCCCCTCCTGCGGGCGTGACGCCGATGGTCGCGCCCGCCACCGTCACCGCCGCCGCCAAGGCCGCCGCGGCCGCCGTCGACCCCGAGCAGCTCGTCGCCGACCTCGCCGCGCTCGTGCGCCTGCCGAGCGTCACGGGGGACGAGGATGCGATCGCCGCGAGCTTGGCCGACCGGCTCGAGGCGCTCGGGCTCGACGTCGAGGTGTTCACCCCCAACCCCGCCGACATCCGTGGGGACCCGGCGTGGCCAGGCGAGGAGATGCCGCGGACGACGCTGTCGGTGGTCCTCGCGCGGGTCGGGCGGGCGGGCGGCAAGCGGGTGGTCCTTTCGGGGCACATCGATGTGGTGCCCGCCGGCGACCCGGCGACATGGACGCACGACCCGTTCTCGGGCCACGTCGTCGGCGGGAATCTGTACGGGCGGGGCGCCTGTGACATGAAGGGCGGCCTGGCATCGATCCTGGGCGCGGTGCGCGCGCTGCGCGAGACGGGTGCGCTGGACCGGCTCGGCGGCGAGCTGCTCGTGGCGCTCGTCCCGTCCGAGGAGGACGGCGGACAGGGTACGCTCGCCGCGATCCGGGCGGGTGCGACGGGCGATGCCGCGATCATCACCGAGCCGACGGGTCTGGAGATCGTGATCGCCCACGCCGGCGCGATCACGTTCGAACTGACGGTCCCGGGCCGGGCCGCACACGCGAGCCGCCGGACGGAGGGCGTGTCCGCGCTGGCGAATCTCCAGGTCCTCGTCGGCGCGCTGGAGGCGGACGAGGCCCGCCGCAACGAGGCCGAGACGGAGCCCCTGATGGCAGCCCTCGGCATGCCATACCCCTCCATGATCGGGAAGGTGTCCGGTGGCGAGTGGGCGTCCACCGTGATGGACCGCCTGGTGGCCGAGGGAAGGTACGGCGTGCGGCTGGGCCAGACCCCCGACGAGGCCGCCGACGAGCTGCGCGCCTGCATCGCGGCAGCCTGCGCGGCGGACCCGTTCCTGCGCGAGCACCCCGCGACCGTGCAGATCACCGGGGCGCGGTTCGGCTCGTCGCGCGTGGCCGCCGACCACCCGCTGCCGACGGGCCTGGCCGCAGTCGCCAAAGCGGTGACCGGGGTCGCCCCGCCCAGCGTCGGCGTGCCCTACGGCTGCGACATGCGGCTGTTCGTGGGCGTCGGCGAGACGCCCTGCGTGGTCTACGGACCGGGCGACGTCCGCCTCGCGCACGGCGCCGACGAGCGCGTGCCACTCGTGCAGGTGGAGGCGTGCGCCCGTGTGCTCGCGGCCTGGGTGGTGGAGGAGCTGGGGGCGTAGGCTCCGATCCCGCTCCATTCCGTCGGCGCCGCTAGACTCCGGGCGTGGAGTCGTCCCGCAAGCCCCCCAACCGCATCGATGAAGACGGCCGCCGACAGGTCGCGCCATCGTGGGAGAGTCTTGTCGAGCGCCAGATCCGTGAGGCCATGGAGGAGGGCAAGTTCGACAGCCTGCCGTTCCAAGGCGAGCCGCTCCCCAAGGAGGACGATGCCTACGCGGGCGAGTGGGCGCTCGCCCACCACGTGCTGAAGAACGCCGGCATGGCGCCTCCCTGGATCGAGGCCGACAAGGACGTGCGCGCACTGCTCGGGCGCAGGGACGCGATTCTCGCCCGGGCGTCGTCGGGTGTGCCACCGGCACCCTCGGCCCGTCGGCGGGACACCGCCGCCCTCGAGGGGCTCGTCGTCGCAGTCAACGCGGCGATCGCCCGCCTCAACGCGGAGGCCCCCACCGACCGCCAGCACCGCCGCCCGCTCGTCCTTGTGGATGAGCTGGGCCGGTACGACGAAGCCTGCCTCCGATGACTGCGGCGATCCGAGCCTGGGCCCGGCCCGCCGGCTCCGCTGACGCCCCGGCGATCCGCGAGGTGGCGGTGGCCGGTTGGTGGGCGACCTATGCCGGGCGGCTGGCGGACGAGACGATCGAACGGTTCCTGACCGCCGCGTACACCGAGGAGCGGATCGGCGTGCGCATCGAGCGGCATGAGGTGCTGGTCGCGGGGTTGGTCGACGGCGAGGCAGCGATCGCGGGTGCGACGCGCGCCGGTTCGGCCCCGGCCGCCGTCGACGCCTTCGCGGAGGTGACCGCGCACGACGACCACCTCCAGCTCGTCGCGATCTACACGCGGCCGACCGCACGGGGCCGCGGCCTTGGTTCCGCCCTGGTGGCCGCAGTCATCGCCGCCCACCCCGACGAGGACCTGGCCGCCGACGTCCTGCTCGACAACGAGCTTGCCGAGCCGTTCTACGCCGCCCGCGGCTTCGTCCCCGGCGAGCTGCTGACCGACGAGATCGCGGGCCAGCCCGTCACCGAGCGCCGCTGGTGGCGGCGAGCGGCCCGCTGACGCCGATCGTCGACCCTTCGACCGCCGCTACCCGAACAGCGCCTGCACCGCCGCCTTGAAGACCTCCGTGTGAAGGTCGACGTCGGCCTCGGTCGTGGCCGGCGACATGAGCGCCATGTTGTGGAACGGCGTCATGAGCACGCCCCGGTTCATCGCCCAGAGGTGGAGGAACCGCTCGAGCTCGGGGTCGGCCGCGTCGTGGAGCGCCGAGCCGTTGCGCGGGGGCTCGGCGACGAAGTGGTACTCCGCGCGGGCGCCGAGGCGAGTGACGTGCCACGGCACATCGTGGGCGGCGAGGACCTCGTTGACGCCCGCCTCGAAGCGCTCCGCCAGCGGGGCCATCCGCGCGAACGCCTCGTCGGTGAGGACCTGCGTCAGCGTCGCCCGGATCGCCGCGAGCGACAGCGCGTTGCCGGCCAGGGTGCCGCCGATCCCGCCGACGTCGGAATCCTCGCGCTCGATCGACCGGTGGATCCGCTCGGCCACGTCCTCGGTGAAGCCGTAGGCCGCGGCCGGGATGCCGCCGCCGATCGTCTTGCCGATCGTCACGAAGTCGGGCTTCAGGCCGTGGGCGCCCGTGTAGCCGCCCGGCCCGGCGCAGATCGTGTGGGTCTCGTCGTTGATGAGCAGCGTGCCGTGGCGCCGCGTGAGCTCCCGGACGCCCTCGTGGTAGCCGGGCTCCGGCAGCACGATGCCCACGTTCGTGAGCGCGGGCTCGAAGAGGCACGCGGCGACGTCGCCGTTGCTGAGCTCGCGCTCGAGGCCCTCGAGGTCGTTGATCTCCACGACGCGCGTGGTCTCTGCGAGGGCCACCGGCTTGCCGATATTGCCCCGGCGCTCGACCGCCGCCCCGTCTGGGCCGATGACGGCGAACGTCTCGTCGACCGAGCCGTGGTAGCAGTGGTTGTGGACGATGATCTTCGAGCGCCCGGTGATGTGGCGGGCGAGCCGGATGACGAACCGGTTCGCGTCGGTGGCGGTGAGCGTGAACTGCCAGAACCGGACGCCGAAGCGGCGGCGGAGCTCGTCGCCGGCGATCGCCGCGTCCTCGGTGGGGAGCATGTGGGTGATGCCGCGGCGGAGCTGGGCCTCGACCGCTCGGACGGTGGCATCGGGGCCATGGCCCGCCATCGCGCCCGTGTCGCCCAGGCACAGGTCGACGTAGTCGTGCCCGTCCACGTCGCGGAAGTGGGCGCCCGAGGCGGACTCGACGAAGAGCGGAAAGGCGCCGGCCCACTTGACCATCCAGTTCATGGGCACGCCGTCGAGGAGCGAGCCCTTCGCCCGCTCGAACAGCTCCCGGGAGCGGGGGTTCGCGCGCTCGAACGACGCCAGCTCGTCGGCCATGAGCTTCTCGAGGCGGACGCGGTCGACGGTGCGGGGGGCGGGCATGGGGCTCCTTCCCGGGCGGACTGCCAGAGGGCGGGATTCGTGCCCCGGGATTGTCGAAGGGGCTCGACCTCTGCGGCAACTGCGTCGCGCAGGGCGGGCAGGCACAGGCGCATCTACCCTGCGGCACGCCGCGCGACGCCTGGCGCCGGACGCGAGGAGGAGGATCGGCCCGGCTGGAATTCGCGCGACGCTTTGGCGTCGGACGCGAACCCAGGGGCTGAAGGCGAGAGGGCCGACCGCACTTGGGGTCGACCGCGACTCGGTTGTTGGTGGCGGGCGGAGGCGCCCGCGGGACTGACGGTGGCGGGCGGGTTGCCCGCGGATCTAGCTGAGCCTGCGGGTGTAGCCGCAGATCTCGCAGTGCGCGATGCCCGCCGTCTCGTCGATGATGAGATAGCTGGTGCAGCCGTTGGTCGAGCAGTACAGGCGCGTGGCCTGGGCGACCCGGCGGCGCATCCGGCGCATCGAGGATGCGCGGTGCGCCACGGCATTCGTGGTGGAGCGCGAGAGCATGTGGATGGTGTTCCTTTCCGGGGCTCCGTCGGGTTGGGACGGTTTGCCCTGCCGCTCCAACGGCCGTGACATGCGGAGGCCGGAGCGGCGTTCTTGAGCCCGGTGCGGCAGCGGATTTCGCGGTGTTGGCGAAAGGCCATGGCGGCCGCAATTCATCGAGCGATAGACAGAGCATGGGGGTGAACAGGTGTTCCTGTCAAATGCCCCGATGGGCAGGGTGGGGCCCCACCTTCGGGCTACCCCGCCTGGGAACCCGTTCGGCGTCCTCGTCGTCAGGCGGGTCGGCGCCACGGCACCAAGCCTCCGTCACGCATCACAGGTGTCAGCCATGCGAAAGCGCCAGATGCTCCTGCCGTTCCTGGCCTCCGCCCTGCTGGCCTCCTGCACGTCCGCCGGGGCCGCGTCGCCACGGCCGAGCGGACAGGCGCCCTCGGCGTGGGACGGGCCATCACCCGCCGGCCTGTTCTTCCCCAGCGGGACCTACGTCTCGACGTCGGTGCAGGGCCACGACCTCGTCGCCGGGTCCAAGGTGACGCTGACGTTCAAGGACGGCCAGCTCACCGCGAATGCCGGCTGCAACACGATGGGCGGCCAAGCGGCGGTCGTCGGCGACGGCACGCTCCAGGTCAACTCGATGGCCTCCACGGAGATGGGCTGCGCGGCTGACCTGATGGCGCAGGACGCCTGGCTGGCCGCCTTCCTGCCCGGCGCGAAGGCAGACGTGAGCCCGCAGGCGATGACGCTCAGCAAGGGCGTCGTGACGCTGTCGCTGGTCGCCAGGCAGTCGACGAGCCTGCCGCTCGAGGGCACCACGTGGACGGTCGACGGGCTTGTCGGCGGTGACTCGGTCTCGTCGGTGCCGGCTGGCGTGACGGCGACGCTCGTCATCCGCGGACGCGAGGCCCAGATCTACACCGGCTGCAACTCGGGCAGCATCGTCGTCACCGTCGCCGAAGGGACGATCACGTTCAGCCCGGTGTCGATGACCGCGATGGGCTGCACGGATGGCGCGAAGCCAGTGGAGCAGGCCGTCCTGGCGGTCATGGAGGGCGTCCAGCCGTACAGGATCGATGGCGGCTCGCTGACGATTGGCGCGAGCGGCAAGGCCGGGCTCACGCTCAAGGGGACCGCCGCCAGCACGAGCGCCGCGCCCAGCTGATCGCGCGCAGCGCCTACACCTCGGGCGGGTACCCGGTGATGCGGCGGATCTCGCGGTACAGCGGCTGGAGCTGCTCGTACAGCCGCAGGTACACGGTGCGGTACAGCTCCTCGTAGACCGCATGCGCGGCGGGGTCGGGGTCGCGGGTCTCGGCCGTGCGGGTCATCGCAGCCACGGCCACCTCGAAGGTCGGATGCAGCCCGAGGCCGACGGCGGCGTCAATCGCCGCACCCAGGCCGCTGGTCTCGTGGGTGTGGGGCCGTTTCGCCGGCAGCCCGAACACGTCGGCCACGAGCTGGACCGCGGCAGGGCTCTGGCTGCCGCCGCCCGACACGCGGATCTCGGTGACGGGGACCTTCGTGCGGCGCCCGGTCCGCTCCATGCCCTCGCGGAGCGCGTAGGCGAGCCCCTCGAGGATCGAGCGGTACAGGTGGGCGCGCGTGTGCACGTCGCCCCAGCCGATCACCGCGCCCTTCGCCTCCGGGCCCGGGATCCGCACGCCCGGTGACCAGTACGGCTGGAGCACCAGGCCCATCGACCCCGGCGGCGTGGCCAGGACGAGCTCGTCGAAGAGGCTTTCCGTGTCCACCCCCAGCTCGCGGGCCCTCGCCACCTCGGCCGCGCCGAACTCGCGCTTGAACCACTCGATCATCCAGAACCCGCGGTAGACCTGGATCTCGAGGCTGAACGTGCCGGGGACTGCCGCCGGGTAGGGCGGCACCATCGGGATGACCTCGACGTACCGCCGGTGCGTGGTGTTGAACGTGGCCGTGGTGCCGAGCGAGATCGCGCCGGTGTGCGGCTCCAGGGCGCCTGAGCCCAGCACCTCGCAGGCCTTGTCGCCCGCAGCAGCGACGAGCGGCAGGCCGACCGGGATCCCCGTCGCCTCGGAGGCCCCCGGCGTGATCTGCCCGATGACGGAGCCCGGCAGGACCAGCTCCGGCAGCCACTCCCGCTTGATCGGGACGGCCAGCCACTTCCAGTCGCCGTCGCCGGCCCAGCGCAGCCCCTTGTAGTCGAACGGGAGGTAGCCGACCTGGGCGGCGACACTGTCCGCGAAGCGCCCGGTGAGCCGGTGGACGAGGAAGCCGGACAGGAGCAGGTAGTGGCGGACGCGGGCCCACAGCTCCGGCTCCTGGCGGGCGAGGACGTTGGCCTCGGCCTCCGCCTGGAACGTGGCGACCGTCTCGGTGGCGCGGGCGGCCTTGAACTTGAGGCCCCACGTGCCGCCGATGCGGGGCAGGCCCTCGGCGCGGCACCGGTCGAGCCAGACCATGGCGCGGCGCAGGGGCTGTCCGGCGTCGTCCGTCACGACGATCGTGCCCCGCTGGGTCGTCAGCGCCACGCCGGCGATCGCGCTCCGATCGACCCCCGGCTGCTGCCACAGGGCGCGCGTCGCTTCGCCCAGGGCTCGCCAGTAGAGGTCCGCGTCCTGCTCGCAGCAGCCGGGCGGTCCCGGGACGTACGGCTCGATGGGGACCTTCGCGCGGGCGAGGAGGTTGCCGGCCGGGTCGAACACCATGGCCCGGACGCTCTGCGTGCCGACGTCGAGCGCGAGGACCCGATCGGCGGAGGTCATGTGGCGTCGTCCGGCAGCAGGACGCCCGGGTTCATCATCCCGTCTGGGTCGAAGGTCCGGACCACCGCCCGCAGGGCGGCCATCCCCAGGGGCCCCTTCTCGTCGGCCAGGTACGGTGCGTGGTCCACGCCCACGCCGTGGTGGTGGCTGATCGTGGCGCCGTCGGCGCGGATCGTCTGGCTCGCGGCCGCCTTGAGCGCTCGCCAGCGGGCCATGGTCTCGTCGGGGTCCGGCGCGAGGCGGAAGATGTAGGTCACGTACAGGCTCGAACCCGACGGGTAGAGGTGCGAGAGGTGCGTGAACACGTGGACCTTCTCGCCCCACGGCGCGAGCGCGTTCCCGAGGGCGGCCTCGATCCGGGCGAGGAGCCCGGGCACGTGCGCCCAGTCGGTGGCGGTCTCGAGCGTGTCGGATGCGTAGCCGGCCGACCACAGCGCGTTGCGCAGGTACGGCGAGCGGAAGCGGGTCCTTGACCATGCGGCGGCGAGGGCGGGGAGGCGGATGCCGCCGTGCCCGCCGAGGATCGCCCTGGCCTCGGCCGCAGCTGCCTTCGCCGTGCGCCGTCGTCCCGCAACGCCGGTGAGCACGAGCACCCAGTCGGCCGGCAGGCGCCGCACCCTGACGTAGGCGCCCAGAGCGCGCGTCTGCGTGGGCCTCTCCGCGAACGCGAGCAGCGTGCGGGTCTCGGCCAGCGTTGAGAGGCGCAGCAGCGAGAGGCCGGGCCGCGCCTGGACGAGCTGGCGGACGGCGTCGACCGCATCGGGCCAGCCGGGCAGCGCCCAGGCCTCCATGCCCTCGACCTCGGGGTGGGGGCTCGCGCGGAGGACGGCTTCGGTCAGGATCCCAAGCCGACCCTCCGACCCGAGCACAAGCTGGCGGAGGTCCGGGCCTGCCGCCGACGCCGGGTAGGGCGGCATGGCCAGCGTTCCAGCAGGCGCCTCCAGCGTGCCGCCGGCGAACAGCTGCTCGATGCGCCCGGCCCCGAGGCTCTTGAGCCCCGAGCCGCGTGCCGCTACCCAGCCGCCGACCGTCGCCAGCTCCCAGCTCTGCGGCTCATGGCCGATGACGAGCCCGTGCCCGGCGAGCAGCGTGGCCAGTGCCGGCCCGGTTGTCCCCGCAAGCACGCTCACGAGCCCGCTCTGCTCGTCGACGTTGCGCACGCCGACGAGCGCGCCGAGGTCCACGGTGATCAGCGGGTCGGGGCCGGGGCGCGCGCTCACGCCGCCCACGACGCTCGTCCCGCCGCCGTACGGGATGAGCCGTGCGCCCACCGTTCGAGCATGGTCGATCAGGGAACGGACACCCGAGGTCTCGGCCGGTCGCGCCACAGCGTCGGGGACCGCCTCAAGCCTTCCGTATCGCAGGGCGGCAAGGTCCGGCAGGCTCTGGCCGCGGGCCCGGCGAACGCGCGTCTCGGGGTCCGTGGTGATGTGGAGGTCGTTGACGGGCTCGAGGCGCGACGCCGGGACCGTCGCGACGATGTCGGCGAGCGTCGCCTCGCGCGGCGGCGTCCCCGGGCCGAGGCGCGCCTCCAGCATCTTCCGCCCGCCCCCGCCGAGCGACGTGGTGTCACCCTCGTCGCCCCACCCATTCCAGCTCCGCATGCCCCCATCGTGCCACTCGCTGGGCTCGCGCGAAGGCCGCCTGCGACCGCCGCGGCGCCCGGGGACGGTGACGGCCGATGGCGCGGACGGCGCGCGGGGGAGCTGAAGACGCCGCGATGGCCCGCTGCGGAGCCTTGGGAAGGAAGGGCCGACCAGGCGTCAGACCGGGGGCCAGGGCAGCGCGGGACGCCGGGGGTCGGGCTGGGGGAAGCAGCCGGAGGCCAGGAGCCCGTCCAGACGGCGGGCCGTCGCCCGGACCTCGATCGGGTCGAGCAGCGCCCGGAGCGCCGTGCCCAGGTCGGTGTCGAGGCCGGCCCGCAGAAGGCGGAGCACGCCGATCTCCTCCTCGGCGAACGGCTCGCCGCGCCACGCCCAGAGCACCGTGCGCAGCTTCGGCACCGGCGAGAACGTGACCCCGTGGTCCACGCCGTACACGTGGCCGCCGGGCACGGGCAGCAGGTGACCCGCCTTGCGGTCGGTGTTGTTGACCGCGGCGTCGAAGACCGCAATCCGCCGCAGGCGCGGGTCGGAGGCGTTCACCAGGTCGACCGGGTCCACCTCGGGGTCGGTGCGGATCCACAGCTGGAGCATGCCCTCGCCCACCGGGCCGTCGCGCAGGACGGTTGGCGGGACGATGCCCCAGCCCGTCGCCTGGGAGGCGACGAACGACGCCACCTCGCGCCGGGCGAGCGTCCCGTCGGGGAAGTCGGAGAGCGGCCGCTCGCCGAGAACCGGCTTGTGGATGACCGCGGCCTCGACGCCATCGGCGCGAACGACGCCCAGGAGCGCGTTGTTGGACGAGACCCAGAGCCGGCCGATGAGCTCGAGCTCACCGCTGGTGAGCAGCACCAGCGCCTCGTCCACGGGCAGGACCGGCATCGGCAGCCCGAGCGACTCGACCGTGGCGCCGACCTCGTCGTCGGTCTCGGCCTCCGCCTCGTCCTCCAGCTCGTCAGCGAGCTCCGCCTCGAACGCGAACTCGTCGGCGTCGTCCGTCATCGGAGGGCCGTCAGTTCAGGAGGTGGCCGTTTCGGCGCGGGCAGAGGTGGCCCTGGGGGTCGAGCGGCTGGCCGCACAGCGGGCACGGCGGGCGCCCCGCGGCAAGCACCCGGACCGCGCGGGCCACGAAACGGCGGGCGTCGGCGGGCGAGAAGCGCACGCGCAGGAGGTCGGGCCCGTCCTCGGACTCGTCGTCCTCCTCCTCCTCGTCCTCCTCCTCCTCCTCCTCGTCACCGGTCAGCTCGCGCGCCTCGAGGATCAGCAGCTCATCGACGGTGTCCCAGCCCAGGGACAGGGTCCCCACGCGGAAGGCCTCGTTGATCGGCTCGTCCAGGGCAGCGGTGTCGCCGACCTCGCCCTCCACCTCGGCCGCGTCCTCGATGCCCCGCCGCTCCAGCTCCTCGAGCAGCTCCAGGAGCCGCTGGGCCAGGGCAGCGACCTGCACCTTCTCAAGCGCGACCGACACCACGCGCGAACCGTCCCTCGCCTGGAGGAAGAACACGCGGTTGCCGGGAGCACCCACGGTCCCGGCCACGAACCGTTCCGGCATGTCGAAGAGGTGGCGTCGTCGAGGCATCAGGCCATCGAGGTTACCCGAACTCCGCGTCAGGTGACCTGCACGGCGATCTTGTGGTGCCCGCGGGCCCCGTCAGGGTCCGGCGCTGTCACCCGGTCGGTCTGGACCTGGCCCGTGCCGTCGGTGGCGCGGACCTCGAGGATGTGCTGGCCAGATGTCGCCTGCCAGACCCACTTCCACTGGACCCAGGTGGCCGCCGAGAGCTCCGTGGCGAGCGTCGCCGTCTGCCAGGCGCCCCCGTCGACCCGGACCTCCACCTTGGAGATCCCGCGGTCGGGTGCCCAGGCGACGCCTGCCACTGCCACGGGGCCGGCCGCCGTCTGCGACTGGCCGCCGGGCACGTCGATCCGCGACTGCGTGAGGATCGGCGCCTCCTTCGCCCAGCCGCGCGGCACCCAGTAGGCGTCGATCGCCTCGAGCGTCGTGAGCTCGATCTCCTTGAGCCACTTCGTGGCGGAGACGTAGCCGTAGAGGCCGGGGACGATGAGGCGGGCCGGGAAGCCGTGTTCGGCGGGAAGCGGCGCGTCGTTCATCTTGACCGCGATGATGGCGTCGCGGGGATGCGCGGGGTCGTGGAGCCACGACGTGGGGAAGCCGGCCGTCCAGCCGTCAACGCTGCGCGGGACGATCTGGGTGGCCCCTGACTGGACGCCGGCCATGGCCAGGACGTCCGCCAGCTTGGGGCCCGTCCACTTGGCGTTGCCCACCAGGTTGCCGCCGACCTCGTTGGACACGCAGGCGATCGTCACGTAGCGCTCGATGAGCGGGAGTTGGACGAGCTCGGCGAAGCTGAGCTGGACCTCCTTGTCCACCATGCCGAAGACGCGCAGGCTCCAGCTGCCGACGTCGACGGACGGGGTGATGAACTCGGTGTCGATCCGGTAGAACTGGTCATTGGGGACGACGACCGGTGTGAGGCCTGGGAGATTGAACGAGGCGTCGGGGCCCGGCGTGGGCGCCGGGTCCACCGCCTGCGGGATGGCGGCGAGAGCTGCCTCGCTGCCAGGGCCGCTGCCCGCGGTGCCGTTGCCGAAGGCGCCCCCCGCTGTCGCATCGGCGCGTCCGTTGAGCATGGTCCGTCCGATCGCACCGCCCACGAGAGCGATCGCCCCCAGGGCGCCCGCCTGGAGCAGGAACGCGCGTCGGGCGCGGGAGTTCGTGGCGTCGGTGGGGCGCTCGGCGCGTGGTGCCGTCCCGTATCCCGCCGCGGCGAGCAGCATCACGAGCGCCTGGAGGCCGACGCCCGTCTGGAGCGCCGCCGCCACCACGACCAGCGGCCCAACGGCGGTCGGGTTGCGCAGTGCCGCGAGCCCGGCCACGGCAACGAGCGCAACGATCGACCAGCCGGCGAGCGCGAGGTGCCGTCGCGCCAGCAGGCCGATCCCCGCGCCCAGCGCCAGCACGACCAGCGTGACCAGCACCAGGATCGCCGTCTTGTCGTTCGTGCCGAACAGCGAGACCACGACGTCCTTGCTGCCTGGCGGGGCGAAGTCGACGGCCGCGCTGCCGACGGCGGCGAGCGGGGAGGGGAGGCCGTTGAGGAGCCCGGCCAGCAGCTCCCCGGTCGCGAGGGCGGCACCCGCGGCGACGACGCCGCTCAGCGCGGCGAATGGAGCAGGGGCCCGGGTGGCGGGCGCCGCGATGTCTGGCGCGCCCGAAGCCGCCGAGGCGGCTCTGGGCTGGGTGGCGGAGTGGTCAGTCACGGGACGCTCGTGTGCTCATCTGCCGGCTGGTTCGCTCGGATCGCGTCATCGGATCGCCGGCAGGGCGCAACCGTCGCATCTCGGCGTGACAGCACGATGACAGGGCCACCATTGCAGCGTGATACCACAACGCCGCCGGGCTGGCCGGCGGCGTCGAGACGGCGCGGGGACTCGGGCGAGGTGCGGGCCGTCGCCCGGGCGGCCGGAGCAGCCAGAGCGCTACGCGCGGACCTCCTGGCGGAGGAACAGCACGTACGAGATGGCGAACAGCATCACCGTCAGCGCCGTGAGGGCCACGATCTGCGGCCACACGATGAGCAGGCTCTGGTCCAGCGAGAGCAGGCCCGGGATCTGCTGCTGGCCGGCAACGACCTGGTTCGCGCTGGTGATGAAGATGTCGTTCGCGCCGGCCTGGGGGTTCAGGACGACGGTCACGATGTCCTGGTAGAGCGTGGCCGGCGAGAGGTGGAGGAACAGCTGCTGCGGGATAGAGCTCGCCACCGCCGTCGACAGCGTGCCGGACGTGTCGACCGGGAAGAGGAACTTGGCGGCGATGGGCAGGAGGAACGTGCCGAACAGCGTGAACCCGATCCAGACCCCGAAGCCCGCCAGGGCGGACGTGGCGGTGCTGCGGACCACCGTGGAGATCAGCAGCGCGAACGCCAGCCACACCGAGGCGTACAGCACGGTGGCGAGGAACCAGATGACCACCCGGGCCGCCTGCTCCGCGTCGGGGACGATGCCCAGGCGGAGGATGCCGATGCCGGTGACCACGAGGATGAGCAACGCGAGCAGGAGCGCGATGACGGCGATGCCGGCCGCGAACTTGCCGTTGACGACGTCGTCGCGGTGGATCGGCTGGGCGAGCAGCCTCGAGAGCGTCCCCGAGCTGCGCTCCGAGTTGATCCCGTCGAACCCGAAGGCGATGCCCACGAGCGGCACGAGCAGGTAGACGAACGTCACCATGGCATAGCTGCCGAACGACTGGGAGCCGTAGGTGAAGAGCAGCAGGAACGGGCTGACGGCGCCCGACGCCGAGTTCGCCTGGGCGTTCATGTCCGCGGAGGCGAAGATCATGGGCAGCACGGCCAGCAGGCCCACGACGATCAGCAGCACGAAGAAGCGCGTGCTCGTGAGGTGGTCGGCGAGCTCCTTGGCGGCGATGGTCCGCCAGCCGCCCGAGGGCGTCCGCTCGGCGCGGCGGGCATCGGCGCGCTTCTTGCGGGCGGGGGTGGAGCCGGCGGTGTCAGCGGCGGCCATCGATACCCTCCGGGACGAAGCGGCGGTACAGCTCCAGCAGGTCGGTGCCGCGCCGCCGCAGGTGGACGATTGGCAGGTTCGCCGCCGCGAGGGCGGTGGCGAGGGGCGCGGCCACGTCGTGGCTCGCGGAGACGATCCGGAGGTGGTCGAGCCGGTCGTGGGGCCGGACGTCGGTCACGCCCGGGACTGCCATCGCCACGGGATCGATCGCAGCGGGTGCGCCCTCGACGCCCACCTCGAGCTCGATGGCAGCATCGCTGCCGCCCATCAGCTCGTCGAGCGTGCCCGCCGCGACAAGCTTTCCTCGCGAGTAGAAGCCCACCCGGTCGCAGAGCGATTGGACCTGGCCGAGGATGTGCGAGGACAGCAGCACGGTGAGGTCGTGCTCGTCGACGAGGCGTCGGAGGAGGCCGAGCAGCTCTTCGACGCCGGCCGGGTCGATCGCGATCGTCGGCTCGTCGAGGATCAGCACGGTCGGGCTCTTGACCAGGGCGTCGGCGATGCCGAGCCGCTGGCGCATGCCCCGCGAGTAGGTGTCGGCCCGCTTGTTGGCGGCGTCCTCGAGGCGGACTTCGTGGAGCAGCTCGTCGATGCGGGCGTCGGCCTGGCGACGGGGAATCCCGTTGAGGCGAGCCGTGTAGCGCAGGTTCTCACGCCCGGTCAGGCCGCCGTAGAAGCCCACGTTGTCGGGCAGGTAGCCCACCTTTCGCTTGATCGCGAGCGGCTCGCGCGTCGGGTCGAGCCCGACCACACGGACGACGCCGCGGGTGGGCTCGGTGAGGCCGAGCAGCATGAGCACGGTGGTCGTCTTGCCGGCGCCGTTGGGGCCCAGCAGGCCGAACACCTCGCCCCTGCGGATGGTGAGGTCCAGCGAGTCCACCGCGGTGAACTCGCCGTACTTCTTGGTCAGACGGCGGGTCACGATGACCGAGTCCTCGGGGACGTCGGCCAGGAGCTCGGCCACCGTGCGGCGACGGCGCCGGGGCCTGTCCTCGAGCGAGCCCGCGGACTCGACGTCCCACGGCCGGACGACGTGGCCGCCCTCCACGGGCAGGTTCTCGGCTTCGTCGGCGTCCAGCAGGTCGTCCGTCGGGGAGGCTTCTTCAGGGGCGCGCGCCAGGGCAGCGGCGTCTCGGGGCCGACCGCCCACGGGGCGCGCCTGGTCGGCAGTCCGGGGTCTGGCGTTCAGGCCCGCCGTCGGCCGGGGCCGGCGGCGCTGCACGCCCCGCCTCGGCTCGGACGGGGGCGTCCGGTCCTCGGTCATTGCGTTACCGCCGCCCGTACGTCCGGAAGACCCAGTACAGCGCGGCGAACGTCGCCAGGAGGAGCACCACGCCGGCGATCCACCAGAGCTGCGGGGTCTCGACGCGGACGCGGATGTCCTGCTTGCCGCTCGCCTCGGTCCCGTTGGCATTGAACGTGATGGCGTAGTCGCCGGCGATCGCGTCGCCCGAGGGGGTGATCTTGGCGACGATGTTCTGCGAGTTGTTCGCGCTGCCGCCCGGGAGCGAGTCGATCTTGGCCGGGTTGAAGGTCACGGTCCAGCCCGTGGGCAAGTTCGTGGTCGTGGGCACGATGTTGGTCACCGGCGCGGTGCCGCCGTTGGTGACCACGATCGTGAAGTCCTTCTCGCTGCCAGCGTTCGCGGTGGTCGAGAGGACCTGGTCGGGGGTGGACACGCTCAGCGAGTAGCTGCCGATGATGGTGACCACAAGGTCGACCTTGGCGGTCTTGCCGCCGCCCGAGACCGTCACCTCGACCGGGTAGTCCCCGGCCGTTGCATTCGGGTCGGGTGTGACCGTGGCCGCGAGGGTGCCGCTGCTGCCGGCCGCGACGATGAGGCTCGTGGCCTGCGTCTGGCCGGAGGGCTCCACTGCCACTTTCCAGCCCGCCGGGGCCTGGCCGTCGAACGAGTATGTGCCCTCGCTCAGGGTGTCGTTCTTGAGGGTCAGGTTGAACGAGAACGTCGAGCCCGAGTCGCCCTTCTTCTGCGGGTAGTCCGCCGCCAGTGAGACCGTGCCGCCGGCGGAGGACTCGACCTTCACCTTCACGACGAGGGTCGCGCTCTGGCCGTTGTCACCTGTGGCGACGAGCGTGATCGGGTACTCGTTGGCCGTGGCGTCAGAGGGGACGTCTGCCGAGAACTGGACGTCCGGCGCGTTCGCCGCCTTGTCGTTGGCGACGTAGACGCTGCCGATGACCGATCCGCTGCCGCCGAAGCGGTTGGACCAGCCGTCAGGGGCGCCCGTGGCCTTGAGCGTGACGCCGGTGGGCGTGGACGCGGTCAGAGTGAGCTTGAAGGTCGCCGTCGACCCGGGCTCAGCAACGATCTCGGGGTACGGCGTCGTGATCGTGAGACTCTCGGCTGCACCGACTAGCGGGGCTGCAGGCCCGGCGACGACGGCGAGGACGCCGAGGACAAGGGCGATCCGCGAGGTCAGGTTGACCCGGCTCGGACGCCCCGAAACGCGATCCGACATGCGCTGTCTCCAAGAGCGGAAGGTGGACTCGGTCACACGGCGGAGCCAGGCCTCCTCACCAGTACTCCGCGGCGGCGATGATATGGCGAATCCCCTGAGAGCCGCGTGAGAGGGGCCCCAACCCGGTGTCGTAGGCTGGCGCGCGATCCGGCACGCTCGCCGCGTTGTCGCCTGCGGTCCTCGCTCACGCACCTTGGGGTAGGCTCGCTCCGGTCCTCGGCCCCGCCTTGCGATCGCGCCGGCTGACGCGCCGAACGCAGTGCGCGTGCCCTTGCCATAGGCTGGCGGCTGATCCGCGCCCCGCCGGGTTGCCGCAAGTGACCAGCAGCGCGGGGACGCCGCGAGTCATTGCAGACTCGAAGAGCGGGCTGGCGAGCGTGGGCCATGCCCCGGACTCGGGGTTGGGCGGGCGGCCCGCACTCGCGGGGTCGCGGTTTCAGTCAGACGTGACTCAACCGCCCGGTGCGGTGCCTGTCGGTTCCGCGATCCCCGGCTGCCTCGGCACTGATCAGCTTGCCGTCGGAGTCGAGGAGGGCGGCGACGTGGGGCTCAGCGTCGGCGTCGGCGTCGGCGCTGGAGTGGGTATCGGGGTCGGCGTCGGCGGAGGCGCCGTGGGCGGGGCCGACTCGACCGGCAGCGACTCGGACGGGATCGTCGATGCCGACGGCGCGACGGAGGGTGACGGACACAGGACCGACGACGCGCCCGGCGCGCTAGAGCCGTCCGACGGCAGCGACGAATCCGAGGGGAGCGGCGAGGCGCACGGGTCGAAGCTCGGGCTGGGCGATGGCGAGCCACAGCCGCCACCGTTCACGAGCGGTCCCCAGGAGTGGCCGTACGGGTTGAACCCGCCGTTGTAGAAGTACGAGGTGCGACTGCCCTTTGCCCCGCCGCCCACGAACGCGCCCTTCTGCGCTCGCTTGAGCCAGGCGCGGTCCGCGGCCAGCCACGCAGGGTTGTCCTTCTCGAAGCCCACACTCGTGAGCACCGCGTCGCCGCAGGTGTCGGCCGGGAGCGCCGACGTCGGCGCCGTCCCGGGCAGGAACAGCTGGGTCACCTGCGGGCCCTTGCCCGAGGGCAGGGAGCCGGTCCACGGGTCCACGGCGGCCTGGTCCAGACCGTCAGGCTTGATGAAGCCGTTGAGGCTCCAGCTCTTCGTCGCCTCCTGGAGGAAGCCCTGCCAGACATAGGTCGTGACGTCGATGGAGAACAGCGGGTCCGACGGGCTCGACACCACCGTGTTGTCAGAGTTGCCGTTCCACGCGCCCACGGCGAGCGCGTACTCGCCCTTGGCGCGGTCGGACGCCGACGGTGCGCCGATGTACCCCCAGGCATTGAGGTCCTTGGCGTCGTTGTTGGTGCCGGTCTTGAGCGTCGCGGGCCGGTGCTGGCCCTTGGCGTTGGTCAGCTCGAACTGACCCCAGAACGGGTTGATCGACGGCTGGGTGTTGCCGGCCAGCGTGTCGGTGATGATGTACGCGGCTTGCGGGTCGATGGCCTTGGTGACTTGGACCTTGGTGATGTCGGTGTGGTCGATCACGACGGTGTTGTTGCTGTCGGTGACCTTGAGCAGCGTCGTCTGGTCCGCCAGCTGGCCGCCGTCCGCCAGCGTGCCGTACGCCCGCACAAGGTCGACCCCGTGGACCTCGGCGACGCCGAGGGCGAACGACAGCCCGGCATTGGTCTGGCCGTTCTGGAACTTGACGCCCATCGCCTCCGCCTGCGCCTGGACCCGCGGGACGCCCACGACCGAGAGCGCCTTGACCGCTGGGATGTTGAGGGAGAAGCGAAGGGCATCCTGCATTCGGACAGGCCCTCGCTCGAGCAGGTCAGCATCGGTCGGGATGTAGCCGCCGCCCATGTCGGTCGCCACGTCCATGAACACGCTCGCGGCGGTGAAGTACCGGTCGGCGATGCCGGTCGCGTACATGATGGGCTTGAAGGCCGACCCGGGCTGCCGCCAGCCGTCGGCGAGCACATCGAACTGGGGCTGGAACTTCTTGGTGGCCTTGGTCGCCGTGGCGTCCGCGGACCCCACGTACGCGATGATCTGGCCGGTCTGGTAGTCCTCCGCGATGAGGGCCCCGTTGTAGAGGCTCTTGTTCGTGAGGTTGCGCATCCAGGCCTGGTAGGGCACCCCGAGCGTCTTGGCGTACGCAGCGGGGTTCTTCTGGTGCGGCAGGATCGCCGCCGCCTTGACCCACTTCTGCGCAATCCCCTGGATCTTCCAGTCGAGCGTCGTCTGGATGTTGAGGCCGCCCCGCTCGAGCACCGGGCACGTGTCCACGCCGGCACCGCAGAGCTGGGTCGCGAGCTCCTTGCGGACTTGGTAGACGAACTGCGACGCCTGCCACGCCTTGACTTTCTGCGACGCCAGGACCACCGGCTCCTGTTTGGCGGCGGCGTACTGCTCAGGCGTGTACGGCCCGCTGAGCGGCGTCCGCCCGGAGGCCATCAGGTCGAGGACCGCGTTGCGGCGCTGGACGATGGGGGAGTCCTGGGGCACCACGAGCTGGGTTCCCTTGCAGGCGGGGTCCGTGGGATCCAGGTTCGGGTCCGTGGTGCAGACGGGCTGCGCGTTCTGGACCAGGTCGTAGTAGTCGGGGGCCTGCGGCAGCGCGGCGATGATCGCGGCCTGCGCCAGCGTCAGCTTCTGTTTGGGGTCGGTGATGTCGATGCCGAAGTAGCCCTTGATCGCGGCGGCGACACCGTACGTGTCGTTGCCGTAGTAGTTCTGGTTGAGGTACGCGGCGACGATCCGCTGCTTGCCCTCGACGCCGGGGAAGGCCTGGGTCACGCGGATCGACTGGATGATCTCCTTGATCTTCCGGATGGGCGTGGGCTGGTCCTGCGCGGTGCCGTTCGTGGTGAGCAGGCGCTGGCGGACGAGCTGCTGGGTGATCGTGGAGGCGCCGCGCGGCCGGCCGCGGAGCGCGTCGAGGCCGGACGCCAGGATGCCCACCGGGTCGAACCCCGAGTTGTCCCAGAAGGTTCCGTCCTCGACCGCGGTGGTCGCGTCCACCAGCACTGGCGGGATGTCCTTGAACAAGAGGACGGTGCGGTTCTCCGTGCCGAAGGTCGCGAGCTGGGTCGTGCCGTCGCGCGCGTAGACCACCGACTGCTGGATGAGCTCCATCTGCTCGAGCTGGTGCGGGTCCGGCAGGTTGGCGCTGAGCGTCAGGTAGAGCCCGATGCCGGCCACCGCCCCGGCCATGCCCAGGAGGGCCAGAACACCGAACAGGAACAGGCCCATGCGGGCGGCCGTGCCCATCCCCCGCCGCCGGCGTCGCGGACGGTCAGGGGCGGTCTCCCAGTCGCGGGGTGCAGCGGGGTCGTCGTAGTGCATCGGGCCCAAGGATGCCCCCGGCGGGCGGATCGTGCTGGCGCCCCCCGCCCCGCCGGCGGCGCCTCCTTCTCGCGGATCATCGTTCGGTTCCTCCCTGCCGCCGGCGTGGCGTCCGACGCCGCCAGGCTCGCGCCGGGCGCGCTTACCTACAGGCTGAACCGGTCGATCGCCTCGCCCGCGAGCCGGGCGCCGATGGCGAGCGAAGAGGTGGCCGCGGGCGATGGCGCGTTGCGCACGTGCAGGACGCGGTGGCCGCCGGCGAGGTCGAAGTCGTCGACGAGGGTGCCGTCGCGCCCCAGCGCCTGCGCCCGGACCCCTGTCGGGCCGAAGGAGAGCTCGTCGCTGCGCAGCTCTGGCAGGAAGCGCCGCACCTCGCGCAGGAATGCTCCCTTCGACCAGTCGCGCCACATCTCGGCCGCGCCCGTTCGCCAGAAGCGGCGCGCCAGCGAGCGGAAGCCCGGGTTCGCGAGCGCCTCCGCCAGGTCCCGCAGGGAGACGTCGCGACGTCGGTACCCGGTACGTCGGAAGGCGAGCACCGCGTTCGGCCCGGCCCACACCTGGCCGTCGACCCGGCGCGTCAGGTGCACGCCCAGGAACGGGAAGCGCGGGTCCGGCACGGGGTAGACGAGGCCGTTGACGAGCGCCGCCGCCTCGGGGCTCAGCGTGTAGTAGTCGCCCCGGAACGGGACGATCGAGGGCGAGTCCTTCGTGCGCTCACCGGTGAGCGCAGCCACCCGGTCAGCCCACAGCCCGGCACAGGCGATGACGCTCCTCGCCTGCACGGGACCGCGCGGCGTGGACAGCACCAGGGCGTCGGGCCGCTGCTCGATGGCCGTGACGGGCCGGGACAGCTCGATGGCGCCGCCCCTCGCGCGGACGTCGTCCGCGTAGGCGCGCGTCACGAGCCTGAAATCGGTGATGCCGGTGCGCGGGCTCCACAGCGCCCGGACGCCGCGCACGTGCGGCTCGATCTCGCGCATGCGCTCCGGCCCCACCTCCTCGAGGCCGTCGACGCGATTGGCCAGGCCGCGCTCCTTGAGGGCGGCGAGGCGGGGCAGCTCGGTCTCGTCGCGGGCCACCACCAGCTTGCCGGGCCAGGCGATGGGGATGGCCCGCGCCTCGCAGTACCGCTCCACCAGCCCCTTGCCCTCGCGGCACAGGAGCGCCTTCTGCGAGCCCGGCGCGTAGTACAGGCCGGCGTGGATCACCCCGGAGTTGTGGCCCGACTGGTGGGCGGCCACCTCGGCCTCGCGCTCCAGCACGACGAGCCGCAGGTCCGGGCGCCGCTCGAGCAGTTGCAGCGCGGTGGCGAGCCCGACAATCCCCGCGCCGATGATCGCGACGTCCACGCGCTCTGTGGCGCTGGAGGAGGTGCCCATGGGTGTCGAGGGTAGCGCGCCGCGTGCAGCGCGCCCGTTCAGCTCCGTGCCAGCGCAGCCAGGAGCCGGTCGACGAACTCAGCCTGGGCCGGGTTGAGCCGCCGGCGCGCCTCGGCGGGGCGCGCCCACACGACGCGGTCGATCTCGGGCACCACGAGGGTCTGGCCCGTCCTGGGCGGCCACTCGACCTCGGCCTCGAGGCTCTCGCAGCTGGCTCGGGTCCATGTCGCCCTCGTACGCCCAGGCACGGACCGTCTTGCCCGACCGCATCCGGACCTCGCCCAGGTCGATCGGCGTGCCGTCCGGTGGCCGCTGGCCGGTCTCCTCCTCGAACTCGCGCCGGGCAGCGTCGAGGTCCGCCTCGTGGTCCAGCGGCGCGCCTTTGGGGATCGACCACGCCGCCGTGTCGCGTCTGGCCCAGATCGGCCCGCCCGGGTGCCCGATCAAGACCTCGACGGAATCGTTGGAGCGCCGGTAGAGGAGCAGGCCTGCCGAATGCTTCGCCATCGTGCTGGGGAGTGTGACGCCTCGGGCGGGCCGATGGGAATGCGAGGCGCACGGACGCGCGGACGCGCGAAAGCGCCTCGGACACATGGAAGCGCCCGAAGGAACCATGCGCACCGCCTCGCCCACGACGCACCCGAGCAAGCTCGGCCTTGTCGCAGCGGCTCCGGCTCCGTCCACCTCAATGACCTTTCGGTCTTCGTGGCGGAGGTTCCAGAGACCCGGTCCGATGATTGCTCACCGGTCCGGTGTCGGTGCCACCGGCCCCTTCGGGCAAGACGAACCATACGCGCGCCCGACCCGCGCTCCAATGGGCTTGTCCACGAACTTGGGGGGAAACCCCGAGGAGTTGTCCACGAATCCGCGGGTGCGTGGACAGAGTGTGGAGAAGTCGGGTCTGGAGCCTCGGGCGAGCGGCTGGCAGCGCACCGTGGCAGGCGCGTGGACCCCGACGTCGGGGCGCGAGGGCCCGGGTCAGCCCCCGTCCGCCACCACGCCGCGCGCAGAGCGGGCGGGCGCAACCTCGTGGTGGCGCAGGCAGCGCGCCTCGTAGGTCTCGACAGCTGGCGCGTCGAACCCGCCGATGATGATCAGCGGGTCGTCGATGGCCGCCGGCCGGCCGCCCACCAGGCGCTGGGTCCGCGTCGCGGTCTCGCCGCAGACCACGCAGATCGCCGACAGCATGGTGATCTCGTCCGCGAGCGCGAGCAGGTTGGGCATGGGACCGAACGGCCGCCCGGCGAAGTCCGTGTTGAGCCCGCTGGCGATCACGTGGCGACCGCTGCTGCGCAGCGTCTCGACGGCCCGGACGAGGCTCTCGTCGAAGAACTGCGCCTCCTCGATCCCGATCAGGTCGACGTCGCGCTCGCGCGCGAGCGACAGGATCCCGACCGGTTCGGCCCTCGACACCGGCGTTGAGGGGTACCGGGCATGGCTGCGGCTCTCCGCGTACTCGGCCGGCGTGCGGTCGTCCACGTCGGGGCGGACGAGCAGGATCCGCCGTCGGGCGATCTCCGCGCGGCGGAGGAGGCGGAGCAGCTCGTCGGTCTTGCCCGACGACATGCACCCGGCGATGACGTGGAGCCAAGGATCGGCGCGGAACAGCACGCTTCGATCCTACCGGCTGTGGAGGGCTCCCGGCGGGCCTGTCGGCGCGCCGCCCCGCGCATCGCGACCGCCTAGGATGTGCAGGATGAGCATCCACGCGGGCCGACCCGGCATCGGCCTCAACCTGCCCACGTGGCCCCGGGCCGACGGAACCGCGGCCACGTGGCCGGAGATGCGGTCGCTCGCGCGCGACGCCGAGGCGCTGGGCGTCGACATGCTGTGGGTCCCCGACCACCTGGTGCGGGTGCTCCCGTCCGGACGCTCGGTGGGCTTCCGTGAATGCTGGACCATCCTGGTGGCGGCCGCCGAGGCGACGACGCGGATCGGCATTGGCCCCTTCGTGGCGTGCACCGGGTTCCGCAACCCCGGGCTCCTGGCGCGCATGGCGGAGACCCTCGACGAGGTCAGCGGCGGGCGCCTCGTCCTCGGCCTGGGGAGCGGCATCCCAGACGGCGACACCAGCTGGCGGATGTTCGGCTTCGAGGCCGCCAGGCCCGTTGGCCGATACGCGGAATCGGCTGAGGTGGTGGCGCGGCTGCTCCGCGGCGAGACCGTCACGTTCACCGGCGAGCACGTCCGCACGGACGGCGCCACGCTGCAGCCTCGCGGGCCGCGGCCTGACGGCCTGCCGCTGTGGCTCGCGGCCAAGGGCGAGCGGACGATGGACGTGGCGGCGCGCTGGGGCGATGCCGTCAACGTCAACAGCGCGCTCGCCAGCCCGGGCGACGTGGCGTCGGCCGCGGGCGCGGCGGCTGCTGCGTGCGCGCGGGTGGGCCGCGACCCGTCGACGCTCGAGGTGACGGGCTGGGCGCGCATCGCCTTTGACGCTCGCGGCAACGGCGTCGGGCGCACGGGCTGGCTCGCGGGCTCGCCCGAGGAGCTGGCCGCCACCCTCCGCGCGATGGCAGCGGCCGGCCTGGTCCACCTCGCCGTCTACCTCGGCACCGAGGATGACCCGAGCCCGCTCCCTGCCCTCACGCCGCAGGCGCTTGAGCGTTTCGCCCCCGTGCTCGAGGCGCTCGGCGCGTCCTGAGCTCCCCGCCGGGACGCCCACCGAACGCATCCGGGGCCCTCGTCGGCGGGCCCGCACGCCGTATCCTCAGGGGTGCGCCCGCCCTCGGGGATCGGGCGGGCGGGATGCCAAGGCCAGGAGGGCTTGATGCCGGGCTTCACGCCGTTTACGAGCAACTACTCGGACCTCTCGGACGAGAACGGCTACCAGTTCGAGTTCCGGTGCGACGTCTGCGGCTCGGGCTATCGGAGCGAGTTCACCCGCTCCGCCCTGGGGACCGCGGGCAACCTGCTGAGCGGCGCCAGCAGCCTCATCGGCGGGTTCTTCGGCGGCGCGGCGAACGCGGCGGACCGGGTCAAGGAGGTCACCGACCGGGGCGCGCGCGACGACGCCCTCAAGAAGGCCTCGAACGAGATCATGGCCCTGTTCACGCGCTGCCCCCGGTGCAACAACTGGGTGGACGAGACGTGCTGGAACGAGCCGCGCGGACTGTGCGTGCGCTGCGCGCCGAACCTGGCCTCCGAGATGGAGGCGGAGCGCGCCTCGGTCGAGATCAGCCAGATGCGCCAGGCGATGCAGACCGAGACGGTGTTCTCGGGTGACACAAGCGCCCGGCAGACGGTGTGCAGGAGCTGCGGCAAGCCGGTGGGCTCGGAGAAGTTCTGCTCGAACTGCGGCACGCCCACGGGCCAGAACCACTGCACGCAGTGCGGCGGGGAGATCACGCCGGGGTCGAGGTTCTGCGGCAACTGCGGCGCGAAGGCTGGCTGAGCCGGCTCGCGGCTGGCGCCTGGCGGCCTCGGCCCCATCGTCTCGGAAACGCCAGCATGGCCGGGCACTCGAGGGTGCAGCCCAGGCCGCCGTCGAGGACATCGCCCGTTCGTGCCCGGGCAGCGGACGAGGGCCCGGTTCAGGTGACGGCGGTCCCGCAGTCCTTGCAGAAGCGGGCGCCCTCGGCGAGCAGCGTGCCGCAGCCGCGACAGGCGGGTTCAACCGGCGCCGATCGGGCCGGGTCGGGCTGCTCGGCGGGCGCCGCCTGGCCCCATTGGCTCGCCTCGCGGGAGGCGGCCGGCGCGGCCCCGAACGTCGTCGGCTGCGGCGCGGCCGCGGCAGGCGCCGGTGCGGCGGGCTGACCCCACCCGGGCGCGGGAGCAGGTGCGGTCGGCGCAATAGGGGCGGGCGTGGCGGTCGGCGTGCCGGGCTGCTGTCCCCAGCCCGGGATCGCACTGTCCGATGGAGCCTGCTTCCCCCAGCCGGGGACGGCGCCCGGTGCCGCAGATGCTGCCTGGGCCTGCGCCGCGGCCAGTGCCGCCCCCACCGGGTTGCCGCACTTCGGGCAGGCGATCCAGGACGCGTCGTCGAGTGGGGCGCTGCAGGTGGGGCAGCGACCGGGCGAGAACGGATCCCGGGTCCCGCACTTCGGGCAGGCCACGACGTCGCGATTTATGTAAGTCCCGCATCGCGGGCACGGGTGCTTGAAGGTGGGCATCGGGCTCCTCAGTCGTCACCGCCGGCGGCTTCGCCGACCTGCGCCTCTTGCGCCGTCCGGCCGGGCCACTCGGCGGAATCATCGCGGGCCGTGGCGTGCCACGCCACGAGGTCGCGCACGGCCGCCTCCCACGAGGCCGCGTCGCGGTGGACGATCCGGCCAACGAACGCGGCGCGCGCCAGGGCGAGGCTCGGCAGGGCGGCGAGGGCGAGTCGATACCGCAGGGCGGCCGGGGCAGCGAGCTGCGCGGCTGGCAGGGCCATCGGCTCGCGCAGGAACCGGGCGTCGATCAGCGCCTCGGAGATCCCATTGACGGCCGCGTCGAGCGCACCCGGCGGCAGCGCGCCGGTGAATGCCGCCCGCGACACGACGCGGAACAGGTACGTGGCGTGGGAGCCCTCGCTCACGAGCTCAAGCGCGACCAGGTTGCCCGGCAGCCCCACGAGGAACCAGACCTTCACCGCCTCGGGCGCACCGGGCCGCTCCGGTGCGCACGCCAGCCATCGCGGGGCCGCCTCGCCGCCCCCGATTGCCCGCAGGGCACGGTAGCTCTCGTCGAAGGGCGGCACGCCCAGGGTCGCCGCCTCGAGCAGGGGCCATGCCTCGCCCAGCTGCGCCGGGCCCACCGCCCGGCCCTCGAGCATCAGCCGCGACGCGAGCGACCGAGGGCCGTAGGGCGCGTCGGGCACGAGAGCCGTGACGATCGCCGTGGCGTCGGCCGCCGTGCCGTCGCGGAGCGCCGCCCAGCGCCTGCGGTGCTCGGTCGCGAGCGCGCCAAGACGGATCAGACGGAGGGCAGGGGCTCCCTCCGGCGAGGGCGGCAGGCTCGGGCCCGCACCGCCGATCGCCACGCCGCCGACGGTCGGCTCCAGCTCCACGCTGCCGATGTCCGCCCGCCGGACACGCCGCCACGGCATCCGCTCGTCGACCGGCGCGAGGACGATGCCCCGGTCGTGGTAGACGAGCTGCGCAACGCCGCTCTCCTCGCCGGCCGCGTATTCGACGAGCTCGATCTCGGCGCTGTCATCGAGCTGCACCAGCCCGTCGGCCAGCCGCTGCCGGAGCCGCCCGTCGCGAAGCAGCCGCACGAGCAGGCCGGTCATCGCCCCGAAGCGCTCGAACTGCCACGTCTCGGCGGCCGCCCCGGTCCCGAGCCCGAGCGTCACGACGCCGGCGTCGAGGGCGACGGACGCGATGTCGCGATACCCCGCGGTCCAGGCAATGGCGCCGCCCGCCCCCACCGTGAAGCCGGCCTCGTCCAGGGCGACCTCGGCCGCGCCGGGCGCCTCGCCGGGACGGTGAGCGGCGCCCCGGAGCCGGGCAGGCAAATCGGTGGGCACGAGCGCATCTCCCCTGCGATGGCGTGGCGCGCCGGCGCGGCGCCGATCCATCGTAGCGGCCGCTGGGGCCGCCAGATTGGCCCCGACGGAGCGCGGCGAGTCCGAGGCACGGCGTCGAGCCGCGCGCCGGGCGCTCGCAAGCCGGGGCCGCCATGCGACGCTAGCGTCGACCCGGATGCACGGAGCCCTCGATGACCGACCTCGCCCCCGAGCTCCTGAACTGGCTCGACGAGCACCTCAGCCCCGGCGAGGGGCGTTCGATCCGCGATGGGCGTTCGTGGACGCGCCGGCCCCACCGCTATCGCCAGCGCGTGGATGTCGCGCCGCCGAGCCTGGACCGCGACGTGCCGACGACCCGCGTGGTCGCGACGACGCCCCTCGTGACGGGCCTGGCCGATCTCGACGTTGCGCTCGCGATGGCCCTCGGGGCCAACCGGGTGGCGAGCCTGAGCGCAGTGGTGGTGGATGCGGCGGCGGGGACCGTCGCGCTCGCCTGCGCCGCGTCGTTGCGGCCAGGCAACCAGGTATGGCTGCTGCCTGTCTTGGGTGAGGTCCTGAAGCTCCAGCTCGCCGTTCCCGAGCAGGGTGACCCGGACCACCTTGCCGCAGGCTTCGGCGGCATCGCCGCCCTCACCCCGCACCCGGTGAGTGGCGCGAGGACGCAGCCCGAAGGCAAGCCCGGGGTCGTCGAGGCCTATCAGCGCGCCGGGCTCGATCCGGGGCGGATCCCGAGCGGGACATTCGCCGCAACCGTGGGGGATCTGCACGCGAGGTCGATCCCGTCGGCCGCCGACGGGACGCGGCTCTCCGTGGGCGCCGACACCTTCAACCTCGGCGGCCCGGCGCAGATCACCGTGGAGAACGCGGCGCACCCCGGCTTCGGCAACGGCCTGCTCGCGGTGCTCCGCGCCGCCTCAGCCCCGGCGGCGGCGGATCCCGCCTGGGCAGCGAACGAACTCAACCGACGCGAGCTCTGGGAGCGCCTTGACGGGCAGACGTTCGGCGCATGGTCGTACGACGATGCGGGGCTGGGGCACCTCCTGTTCTACCCGAACCGCCTGCTCCCGGCCGGCGAGGCGGAGCGCCGAGCACGGCTGATCAACTGCGTCCTGGACGAGGTGCGTCGGCTCGCGTGGCTGGACCGCGTCTGGCCCGACGTGGCCGGCTTCGCGCCCGGCGGGACGGCCAGGTAGCGGCACGCCATGATCGCAAGCCGCCCGTGACCGGCATTCGCGCCTCCATCCTCCTCGTCGTGGCGGCGGGCGTCCTGTTCGGCACGGCCGGGACCGCCCAGGCGCTTGGCCCGACGAGCGCGGCTCCGATCGCCGTAGGCATCCTCCGGATCCAGGTGGGCGCGATCGCGCTCGTGGTCGTCATGCCGCTGCTGGGCGGGAGACGGGGCCGGCTGCCCGTGCTCTGGCGGCGCCCCCAGATCCTGGTCACGGCGGTGGCCGCCGCGCTCTACCAGCCCTGCTTCTTCGGAGCGGTCAGCAGCGTGGGCGTCGCGCTCGGCACGCTGGTCGCGGTCGGAAGCGAGCCCGTCTTCGCTGGGCTGCTCGGCTGGGTGGCACTCCGCCACCGCCCGACGCCCGGCTGGCTCGTCGCCACGGCCATCGCGGTGGTGGGGCTCGTGCTCCGCTCCGCGGGACGCCTCGAGGCTGGCGGCGACCTCCTGGGGCTGCTGCCGGCCCTTGGCGCCGGGTTGTGCAGCGCGGCCTACACCGTGGCTGCGAAGCACCAGCTTGACCGCGACGCCACCGCAATCGAGGTCCCGGCCGCCAGCTTCGTCCTCGGCGGGCTGCTCCTCGCGCCGCTGCTCCTCGGGCAGCCCCTGGCCTGGGCGGCCTCGCCCTCGGGGATCGCGCTCGTGGTGTACCTCGGCGTCGCGACGATGGCGATCGCCAACGTTGTCCTCGCCCGCGGCATCCACGGCCTGCCGCCCGGACCGACGGCGACCCTCATGCTCACGGACCCGGTGGTCGCCACGCTGCTCGGCGTCGTGGTGCTGGGCGAGGCACTCACGCCGCTGGCCGGGCTGGGTGTGGGGCTCGTGCTTGCCGGCCTCGTGCTCCAGGGCGTGGTCGTGGCGCGCGGCGAGCCCGATGACCTCGCACCGGCACCGGTCCTCTGACCGTGATCGAATAGCCGCAACCGCAATTGCCAGGAGACAACATGATGATCGTATGCGTGCCGGTGACCCCCGACGGCCAGGTGGACTCGAGCTGGGGTCGCGCGGCCCGTGTCGCGATCGCCCAGGTCGACGGGGGGCAGATCACCGCCTGGAAGGAGCACCCCGTCGGCTGGGACGTGCTCCACGACGTGGGCACCGACGGCGGGCATCACGCCCGCGTCGCCACCTTCCTCCGTGACCATTCGGTCGAAGTCGTGGTCGCCGGCCACATGGGCCCGCCCATGGCCCAGATGCTCGCGAAACTGCGGATCCTCGCCCGGACCGGCGCCCAGGGCGACGCGAGGCAGGCCGTCGAGACCGCCGGGCGCCTGGACGGGTAACGGGCGCACGGCGGCGGGCGCGGGCACCGCCGTCGCGGAACCCGACCTGCGCCGACGCTGTTAGCTTCGCGGGCGCTGACCGTCCAAAGCCGGTGAAGAGTCGAGGCCCACGTCGACGCGTCCCCGCGCTGCGCGCACCAAGGAGCCGGCGGCGCCCCGAGAGCGAGACCGTCTGGGCGAACGGCCAGAGGTGGACGCTGTCCCCGGCTGAGGTGCAGGCGCGGACATGGTCAGCCGCGAGACCAACCCCTCGCCGGGCGATGACGCGCTGCGGCGCGATGCCCAGCTGACCGTCGGGCAGCTCTGAGCCAGCGGCCTGCGTGGCGGCGGTGGTCTCCGGGCCATCGCCGCCACGGCGCGTCCGCGGCTGGCTAGCGGACGAGGTCCGCCGGCGTGCTGTAGGAGCGAAGCGCGGTCATGTAGTTCGCGCGCTCGAATGCCGTGGGGTCGATGACGTTGGCGGCCGTCGCCGAGCCGCGCAGCTGCGCCACGGACTCGTACTCGTGCTCGGCCATCCACGCCGCCAGCCCGTCGGCGATCGCCTTGACGCGCATCACGCCGTGCTGGAGCACAGCGGACGTGGTCATCGCCACGTCGGCACCGACGAGCAGCGCCTTCGCCGCATCGGTCGCTGTGTGGATCCCCGAAGTCGCGGCCAGCCCCACGCCCGTGCCCAACTGGGGTCGCAGGATCGCGATCCAGCGCAGCGGCAGGCGCAGCTCGGCCGGCGTCGAGAGCGACACCTTGTTGATGATCTCGAGCGACTCGAGGTCCAGGTCCGGCTGGTAGAACCGGTTGAACAGAACGAGGCCGCTCGCACCTGCCTCCACGGCGTTGGCCGCGAAGTTGGCGAGCGCGGTGTAGTACGGGCTGAGCTTGACCGCGAGCGGGATGGAGACCGCGGCTCGGACGGCCGCGATCAACTCCAGGTCGCGCGCCTCCCGGTCAGCCCCGGTCATCGCGGGGTCGGCCACCACGTGGTACAGGTTGAGCTCGAGCGCGTCCGCGCCTGCGTCCTGCATGAGGCGCGCATAGCGGACCCAGCCGCCGAGCGTCGAGGCGTTGAGGCTGGCGATGACGGGGATCGCCACCAGCGACTTGGTCTTCTCGAGGCGCGCCAGGTACCGGTCGCCAGTGTCCTTGTAGTCGTCGATCCGGGGGAAGTAGGAGAGCGCCTCGCCGAACTGCTCGTCGCCCTGCTCGAGGGACCGATTGAGCTCGATCTCCTCGTTGAGGATCTCCTCCTCGAACAGCGACGGCAGGACGACGGCGCCCACCCCCGCCTCCTCGAGCTGCTTGACCACCGCCGGGTCCCCCGTCCACGGGGAGGACGAGGCGACCACCGGGTTCCGGAGCTCGAGCCCGAGGTAGCGCGTGCGCAGGTTGGTGTTCATGGTCAGCCCTCGCCCGCGACGATGTCGTCGTCCTTGGGAGAGTGGAGGTGCGGCACGTTGCGGTGGATGCCCGAGAGCTGCTGGTAGTAGCGCCACTTCTCGTCGGCGTCGGCCTGCATGAGCTCGGCGAGCTCGGCCGCCTTGTCTGGATTGGTCCGCTCGAGGATCGCGAACCGGGTCTCGCCGGACACGAACTCCTTGATCGGCATCGACGGCTTGGTCGAGTCGAGCTTGAAGGGCATGCCCTCGTCGTCGGTGACCACCGGCGAGTAGCGGTAGAGCGGCCAGTAGCCGGCCTTGACCGCGTCCTTCTGGTGGCTCATCGACTTGCTCATGTCGATGCCGTGGGCGATGCAGGTGGCGTAGGCGATGATGAGGCTCGTGCCCGGCCAGGCGTCGGCCTCGAGCAGGGCCTTGATGGTCTGGGCGTCGTTGGCGCCCATGGCGATCTGGGCCACGAACACGTTGCCGTAGGACCGGGCGATGGCGCCCAGGTCCTTCTTGCCCGTGGCCTTGCCGGCGGCGGCGAACTTGGCGACGGCGCCGCGCGGGGTGGACTTGCTGGCCTGGCCGCCGGTGTTCGAGTACACCTCGGTGTCGAGGACCAGGATGTTCACGTTGCGCCCGGAGGACAGGACCTGGTCCAGCCCGCCGAAGCCGATGTCGTAGGCCCAGCCGTCGCCGCCGATGATCCACACGCCCTTGCGGACAAGGTCGCCGGAGAGCGACGCCAGGGACCGGGCGTCGTCGGAGTCGAGTTTGGCCAGGATGCCGCGGAGCTGGTCGACGCGGGCGCGCTGGGCGAGGATCTCCGGCTCAGTGCTCTGCGTCGCCTCGACGATCTCCTTGGCGAGCGCCTCGCCGATCTGCGGTGCGAGCTTGGTCACCAGCGCGCTCGCCTGCTCGTGCTGCTTGTCCAGCGCGAGCCGCATGCCCAGGCCGAACTCGGCGTTGTCCTCGAACAGGCTGTTGGCCCAGGCCGGGCCCTCGCCCGCGGCGTTGGTCGCCCACGGGGTGGTGGGCAGGTTGGCGCCATAGATCGAGGAGCAGCCCGTGGCGTTGGCCACGACCATCCGGTCGCCGAACAGCTGGGTCACGAGGCGCAGGTACGGCGTCTCGCCGCAGCCAGCGCAGGCGCCCGAGAACTCGAACAGCGGCTCGAGGCGCGCGGCGCCCTTGACCGTGTCCACCGCGATCGCGTCGCGGGCCAGCGGCTCGACCGCCGCGAACTTGTCCCAGCGCTCCCGCTCGACGTCGCGGTTCTCGAGGTAGTTGGCCATGTTGATGGCCTTGTGACCGACGTCCGTCTTGCTCTTGGCGGGGCAGACGTCGACGCACACACCGCAACCGGTGCAGTCGTCCGGCGCGACCTGGATCGTGATCAGGTGGTTCGGCAGGTCGCGGGACTTGAACTCCTTGTTCGGGAGCCCGTCCACGGCCTGCGCGTCCGGGTAGACCTTCATGCGGATCGACGCATGCGGGCAGACCATGGCGCACTTGCCGCAGTCGATGCAGATCGAGGCGTCCCAGATCGGGATCGACGGGGCGATGGCCCGCTTCTCGTAGCGCGTCGTTGCGCTCGGGAAGGTGCCGTCCACCGGCAGTGCGCTCACCGGCACGAGGTCGCCGTCGCCGGCGATGAGCTTGGCGGTGACGTCGCGCACGAACGCGGGCGCGGTGGCCGGGATCAGCTCGACCAGCTCGGACTCGGCCTTGATCGGACCGGGAGTCACGTGGGTCATCCGGGCGAGGGACGCGTCGATGGCCGCGTAGTTGCGCTGGACCACGGACTCGCCACGCTTGGCGTATGTCTTCTTGACCGAGTCCTTGATCCGGGCGATCGCCTCGTCGGCCGGGAGCACGCCCGACAGCGAGAAGAAGCACGGCTGCATCACCGTGTTGATGCGGTTGCCCATGCCGACCTCGGTCGCGACGGCGAACGCGTCAATGACCCACAGGTCGATGCCCTTGTCCACGATGGCGCGCTGGACCGACGCCGGGAGCTGCTCCCAGACCTCGTCCGGCCCGTAGGGGGCGTTGAGCAGCAGGGTGGCGCCCGGCTTGGCGAGACCGATGACGTGCTTGTTGAAGATCAGGTTGAACTGGTGGACGGCGACGAAGTCGGCCGCCTCGACCAGGTAGGTGCTCTTGATGGGCTTGGGCCCGAAGCGCAGGTGCGAGACGGTGATCGAGCCCGACTTCTTGGAGTCGTACTTGAAGTAGCCCTGGGCCCAGAGGTCGGTGCCCTCGCCGATGATCTTGACCGAGCTCTTGTTCGCGCCGACGGTTCCGTCAGAGCCGAGGCCGAAGAACACGGCCTGCACCTCGCCGGCCGGGCGCTGGTACTGGAAGTCGTGGTCGATCGGCAGGGACAGATGGGTGACGTCGTCGTAGATGCCGAGCGTGAAGTGGCGCTTCGGCTTCGCGGCGGCCAGCTCGTCGAAGACGGGCTTGACCATCGAGGGGGTCATCTCCTTGGAGGCCAGGCCGTAGCGCCCCCCGATGACCCGCGGCGTCGCCGCAAACGGGGCGTCATCGCTGTCCATCGCCTCGGCGAGGGCCGAGACGACCTCGAGGTAGAGCGGCTCGCCGACGGCGCCCGGCTCCTTGGTCCGGTCGAGGACCGCGATGGACCTGACCGTCTTGGGCAGCGCCGCGATCAGCTCGGCTGACGGGAACGGGTTGAACAGGCGGATGGTCAGCATGCCGACCTTCTCGCCCTTCGCGACCAGCGCGTTGACCGTCTCCTCGACCGCGCCCGCTGCCGAGCCCAGGACCACGATCACGCGCTGCGCGTCGGGAGCGCCGATGTAGTCCACGAGGTGGTACTGGCGCCCGGTCCGGGCCGCGAGCTCGTCGAAGACCTCCTGGACGACGCCCGGCACGGCCAGGTGATACGGGTTGCTCGCCTCGCGGGCCTGGAAGTAGATGTCCGGGTCCTGCGCGGTGCCGCGGACCACCGGGGCCTCCGGGGAGAGCTGCCGGTTGCGGTGGGCCAGGACGTCCTCCTCGCGGACCAGCGCGCGCAGGTCGTCCTTGCCGAGGATCGAGATCTTGTTGATCTCGTGGCTGGTCCGGAAGCCGTCGAAGAAGTGGAGGAACGGCACCCGGCAGCGGAGCGTCGCCGCGTGGGCGACGAGCGCGAAGTCGTGGGCCTCCTGGACCGAGCCCGACGACAGCATCGCGAACCCGGTGGCGCGGGCGTGCATCACGTCGCTGTGGTCGCCGAAGATCGAGAGCGCGTGGGTGGCCAGCGCACGGGCCGCGACGTGGATGACCGCTGGGGTGAGCTCCCCGGCCATCTTGAACATGTTCGGGATCATGAGCAGGAGGCCCTGCGACGCGGTGAACGTCGTCGCGAGGGCGCCCTTCTGGAGCGCGCCGTGCATGGCGCCCGCCGCGCCGCCCTCGGACTGCATCTCGACGACGTCCGGGATCAGGCCCCACAGGTTCGGTTTGCCGGCCGCGGCCCAGTCATCGCAGTGCTCGGCCATCTGGGAGGCCGGTGTGATCGGGTAGATCGAGATGACCTCGGACAGCGAATAGGCGACGCGGGCCGCCGCCTCGTTGCCGTCGATGGTCTCCCAGTGCTGATCCATGAATCGCTGCTTCCTTTCGGGCGGCGCCGGCCACCCGGGATGGTGGCGGTGGTTTAGAGACGCAGGCGCGCGCGGAGGGACCCTCCTGCACACACCGGGAATTGTGCGCCTCCCCCAGCCGCGAAAGCCGTCCGGATGGACCCCACATCACGGACCCTAGGTCGCGCCATGTGGGGCCATCGGGCGTGATTAGGGTCCGATCGGCCCGGTCCTGCCCCCCGGCGATGCCGCTGCGCAACACCGATTGACCACGGATCTGTGTGCGGCTACGCTCAGCGGCGATCCGGCGATGGTGTCCGCCGAGACGCGACCAGCGTCTGAACCGCCCGACTCGGGATGATGGCCCCTGGACTGCTCAGGCAGACCGGGCCCTCGTGCGGCCCGAACCGGAGAACGACCGTGGACAACCGTCTTCACTGCTGCGGCGCGGGGTGCGCATGACCTACCTCGCCATCTCCATCGGCGCCGTCCTGGGCGCCAACCTCCGCTACCTCCTCGGCGGCTGGATCTCGGACCGCTGGGGCACCTCGTTTCCGGTCGGGACCTTCGTCATCAACGTTACCGGCTCGTTCGTGATCGGGATCGTGCTGACGCTCGTCACCGATCGCCTGGCCGCACCCGCGTGGGTCCGGCCAATGGTCGCGATCGGCTTCCTCGGCTCCTACACCACGTTCTCGACGTTCAGCTATGAGACCCTCGCGCTGGCCCGAGACGGCAGCTGGGTCTTGGCCGGCCTCAACGTCCTCCTGAGCGTCGCAGCGTCCCTCGCCGGCGTCTACCTCGGCACCTCGTTGGCGCGGGCCATCTGACAGGAGGACAGGCCATGCAGGGGCTCGCACGCGGAACGCGCGTCCAGATCTTCATCGGCGAGGCGGAGCAGGAAGGCCACACGCCGAGATACCTGGCGCTCCTCGAGTACCTGCGGCGCGAGGGCGCCGCCGGCGCCACGGTGACCCGCGGGATCGCGGGGTTCGGGGCGAACAGCCGGATCAAGACCTCGACCATCCTGCGCCTCTCGGTGGACCTGCCCGTCGTCCTCACCTGGATCGACGCGCCCGAGCGCGTGGAGCGGCTGCTGCCCGGCCTCCGGTCGCGCAGCGGCTCGGGGATCATCACGGTCGAGGAGGTCGAGATCGCGGGCTACGGCGGGCGGCGGCTGGAGCAGCTCCGGTTCGACCTCCAGGTGCGCGACGTCATGCGGGCCGACGTCGTCAGCGTGCAGGAGGACGCGCCAGTCCGGAGTGCCGTCGAGGCGCTCATCGGCCAGCCGTTCCGGTCCCTGCCGGTCGTGGACGCGGACGGCGTGCTGCGGGGCATTGTCGCGAACACGGACCTGATCGAGCGCGGCGGTCTTGCGGCCAGGCTGGAGCTGCTCACCGCGATGCCCGAGGCGGCACGCGCCGGCCTGCTCGACGGACTCCCCGAGCGGCGGGTCGGCGAGGCCATGCACCGGGAGCCCGTGACGCTGCGGCTGGACGACACGGTGAGCACCGCGACCCGCCGGATGAGCGACGCGGGCCTCAAGCGCCTGCCGGTGGTCGATGACGCGGGCCGTCTCGCGGGGATCCTCTCGCGGGCGGACGTGCTGCGAGCGGTCGCCGAGTCGTTCCCACGGGGCACGGCGGAGGGCGCGAGCCACCCCGGCGCGAGGACCGCCGGCGACCTGATGCGCACCGATGTCCCGGTGGTCAGGGCCGACGCTCCGCTCCGCGACGTGGTGGATGTCGTTGCCTCCACGCGCCTCAACCGCGCGGTCGTGGTCGACGATGAGAACAAGGTGCTCGGCGTGATCACAGACGCCGACGTCCTCTCGTCGGTCGAGTCATCGGCCCGGCCCGGCGTGATGGGCGCGCTCATGCGAGTCGGCGGGGCGCCGGGCGGCAAGGCGCGCGCCGCGGACCTGATGCACCGGGACGCGCCGGTCGTGCTCGCCTCGGCGTTGCTGGCCGAGGCGGCCCAGCTCATGGTCGCCCACCACCGCAAGATCCTCCCGGTGGTGGACCCGCGGGGGCGGCTGCTCGGCGTGATCGACCGAGCCGACCTGCTCCAGGCGGCGTCCGGCGCGCTGGCCGACATCGCGCGGCTCGATGCCGATGACGCCGGGGAGTGAGCCGGTGCGAACCGTCGAGCACCATTCTGCCGGGGCGCTCGTGTTCGTCGACGAACGCGTGCTCGTGCTGCGGCGCAGCGACCGTGAGGAGTGGGTGTTCCCGAAGGGCCACCTCGAGGCGGGCGAGGGCTCGGAGGTCGCGGCGATCCGCGAGGTCCGCGAGGAGGCGGGCATCGAGGTCCGCCTGCTCTGCCCGCTGGGCTCGACGGAGTACAGCTTCCGGCGCGGGAAGCGGCTGCACCACAAGCATGTGGACTGGTTCCTCGCCGCGCGGGTCGCAGGCGAGTTCAGCCTCGAGCCGTTGTTCTGCGAGTGGCGATTGCTCGATGAGCCCGCCCTCCTCGCCCTGCTGACCCACCCGGAGGATCGGAAGATCGCCGCTCTGGCCTTCGAGACGAGACGCGGGGAACAGCCGGCGTGACAGGCGCCCACGGCCTGCCGGGCGTGAGTCGCGGCGCCTTGGCGTCGTGGTCGCCCGCCATCGCGGGGTGCAGGGATCTCGGTGTCGTCTGCCTGGTCGCGGACGGCGCGAACGGGCCAAGACGCACTAAGTCCCCTTAATGTTTCGTGCACGGCCGCGCCATCGCTGGTAAGGTCCGCGCCGTCAATCCGACGACAGGGGCTTCAGCTGCATACCGCCGACCGGCAGGGTGACCTGTCGTCCGGTCGTCGTCCTCACGGATGCGCGATCACCCCCCGGCGCGCCGCCCTCGCGGCCGCCCCCGAACTCCTCTGACTGGCCGGCGCCGTCCCTTCGCCACGGCGGAACGCCCGCCGTGTCCTGGTAGAGAGGAGCACTTTGGGGTTCACCGCCGGCCTCCGGGCCCTCGGGATTGCGGCGCTCGCTGCCGCCTCCTTCGCCACTGTCGCCGCGCCCTCCGCGGCCGCCAGTGGTCCGTCAACCTCCGCCACGACGGCCGCCACGCGGGTCGTCCTCATCGCCGAGGCGCAGCGCGGCAAGCGCTACGTGTTCGGCGCCGCCGGTCCCTCTGCGTTCGACTGCTCGGGCCTCGTCGCGTACGCCTACCGGCGTGCCGGTGTCGCCAGCCGCATCGGCGGCGGGCACTCGGGCTACGGGTTGCTCGCTTGGGCACGCGCCCACCACCGTTTCAGCCGAACGAACCCGCAAGTGGGCGACGTCGTCATCTATGGCGGCGGCGCGCATGTTGGGATCTACATCGGCCATGGGGAGGTGATCAGCGCGCTCAACCCCAGCCAGGGCATTCGGATCACGGGCCTGCATGCCCTGCGCAACTCCGTCACGGGTTACGTCCACACCCAGCTCGGCAAGGCGACAGCACAGCCCATTCGCGCGGCTGCCGCTGTGCAGACCAAGACCGTGGCGCGAACCGTCCTGACGCGGTACTTCGTCAACCTCCGCGCCGGCGCCTCCACGGCGACCCGCGTCCTCGCCACCGTGCGACCGGGCGTGCGGCTTCGCGTGGTGGGCACGGCTGTCACGAGCGGCAAGCGGTGGGACCACGTGGCGTACGGCGGGCACACCTACTGGGTGCGCGCCGACATGCTGCGCGCCGGCTGACCGCGGGGCCAGCTCGGATCCGGGCGGGGGCCTGATCCGGCGGGGGCTGGTCCGTCGAGCGTCGTGGCGTCACGGGGGTGCGCCAGGGCGTGCGAACGCAAGCTTTGAGCGGGCGCTCCGGGATCCTCCCGGGGCGTCCGCTTTCGTTTGTGCGGGATCGACTGGGGGCCGTGCGCCCGCCTCCGCCGTCAGCCCGCGGGCGTCAGCCCGGCTCGTGCCCAGTGCGCGCCGCGCCGGGCCGCGGACCCACCGGCTGGGCCTCGGCCGAGTCGCGACGCCCAGCGCCGCGGATGAGGCTGGTGACGATGCCGATCGCGCACACCGCTGCCGCCACCCAGAACGCGTCATGGATCGCGCCCGCCAGCGCGTCCCCGTGCGAGGTGCCCCCGGCTAGGTGAACCGGCAGCCGCGTGGCGACGATCGCGGCCGAGAGCGCAATGCCCAGCGCCTGGCCCGTCACCCGCATCTGGGCGAGCGTGCCCGATGCCGTGCCCACGCGCCGTCCCGGCACGGAGCCGAGGACCGCCGAGCTGTTGGGGCTCATGAACAGGCCCTGCCCGACGCCCATCAGCACCAGCCGCCAGATGAGGTCGGCCAGGGCGAAGTCGGTCGGGAGCTGCGTGAGGCTGAGCAGCGAGAGGACCATCAGCGCCATCCCGGTGCTCGCCAGGACCGCAGGCCCGAAGCGGTCCGAGGCGGCGCCCGAGAACGGCGCGACCAGGGCCATCGAGATCGGCACGGGCGTGAGGAGCAGACCGGCCTCGACCGGCGAGTAGCCACGCCCCTGCTCGAGCAGGAACGGCAGCAGGAAGGTCGCGGTGAACAGGCCCGCGAAGGCGACGACCACGCTCGCGAGCCCGAAGCTGAACTGGCGGATGCGGAACAGTGCGAGGTCGAGCAGCGGCTGGGCCGCAGCACTCTCGGTCAGGACGAACGCGGTGCCGAGGACGAGGAACGCGGCGAACAGCACGAGCGTGGGAACCGAGGTCCAGCCCCAGTCGGTGCCCACGGACAGTGCGAGCAGCAGGCAGAACAGCGCGACGCCAGACAGCGCCGCGCCCCGCATGTCGAACGACTGGTCGCGGCCGCGATCCTCGGCGGGCAGCACGCGCCACGCCCACAGGATGGCGATGACCCCGATCGGGGCGTTGATCAGGAAGATGGACCGCCACGACGCGACCTGGGTGAGGAGGCCGCCGAGGGCCGGGCCGAGGCTCAGGCCGAGCGACACGCTCACGCCATTGAGGCCCAGGGCGCGGCCGCGCTCGCCGGCGTCGAACGTGCGGGCGACGACGGCAGGGCCCATGGCCATGATCGCCGCCGCCCCGCAGGCCTGGAGGACGCGGAAGGCGATGAGCCAGCCCTCGCCCGGGGACAGTCCGCACATCACGCTGGCCAGGGTGAACAGGCCGAACCCGGCGAGGTACACGCGCTTGAAGGTGAGCACTTCGCCGAGGCGCCCGACTGGAAGGAGCAGGCTGCCCACCACCAGCAGGTAGGCCACCACGACCCACTCGACCGTGGTGAGGTCGATGCGGAAGTCCTCCTGGATGGCTGGCAACGCGATGTTGACGATGCTGCCGTCCAGCGTGGACATGAGTGATCCGAGCGAGACGGTCGACAGGATCAGCCACTTGCGCTGCACCTGTGGAGGCTACCGGATGCGGCGCCACAGCAGGGACAGCCGCACCCCCTGACGTCCTCGCGCGCCGCGCCGATCGGCGCTCAGCCCTCGGGCACGGTGGCGTCGCACCACGCGGCCAGCACGCGCGTCGCGGCGTCGGCGGTCCCCAGGACCGGGACACCCGCGGCGGTGAGGCGATCACGGAACGGGTCGTACAGCGGGCCCGCGTCGACCACCGCGATCCACGGCTTCGTCGTCGCCCGCCAGAGGTCCGCCACCACGTCCGCCAGGGCGCCGGGGAGGCTCAGGTCCTCGTCATGGCCCTCGCCGGCCGGGAGCGTGTCCAGTGTGTCGGTCATGGGCACCAGCCCCAGGATCCCCGCGTCCACCTCGTCCGAGGCGAGGATCGTGCGCATCGACTCGCCCACGACGCGCGCATCCGCGATGGGCGTGAGGTCGAGCGGGTTGCGAACGTCCACGACCGAGGTGATCCCCGCGGGCACCAGGAGCTCGCCCAGGCGCCGCTCGGTCCCCGCCGAGAAGCGTGCCAGCGCAAGGGACCCGGCGTGGTCGGCGATCGTCACGCACTCCGAGCCCGCGTTCGTGGCGGCGCCCAGCCGTCGCCCCGCCGCCGGCCGCCCGTCGAGCAGGGCGAACGCCCGGAGCAGGTCGTCGAACTCCGCCGGCGTCTCCGCCCAGGTCACGCCCACCTGGCGCGCCAGGGCACGGGTGATCGTCGCGTCACCCGCGATCGCCGCAGTGTGGCTCGCCGACGCACCCGCGCCCGCCGCCGTCCGGCCCGCGCGGTACAGCACCACGGGCCGGCCGTCCGCCCGCAGACGCGCGGCCGCCTCGAGGAACCGCAGGCCGTCGAGCCGGACGAACCCCTCGACGTACACGCCCACCACGCGCACCGCGGGGTCGTCGTACAGGCTCGCGAGGTAGTCGCCCGCCGTCAGGTCCGTCTGGTTGCCGATCGTGATGACGTAGCGCGGGTCGAGCGGCGCGAGCCGCGACAGGCGGGTGATCGCGAAGGCGCCGCTCCCGGTGACGAGTGCGATCGGCGCCGGGGTCGAGCCGGACGGCAGCTTCGCCTTCGGGATGAACAGCGTGTCGTACCGGCCGGGCCGCGAGCGGATGCCGAGGCAGTTCCCGCCGTTGATCACCGGGCCGCCATCGGGCCGCGTGCGGGACGCCGCGAGCGATTCGCGCATCCTGGCGGCGAGCGGACCGCCGCCGCTCTTCTCCTCGAGCCCGCCGGGGATCACGATCAGCGAGGCGGCGAGGTCGCGCTCCACGGCCTCGGCGACGAAGCCGGGCGTCGCGGCCGCCGGCAGGACGACCACCAGCAGGTCCACGCGCGTCGGCAGGGCGGCGAGATCCGGCACGCACCGGACGCCGTCGATCTGGTCCACGCCGGGCTTGATGACGGTGATCGCGGACGGGTCGAACCCCTCGCGCAGGACGTTCTGGAGGATCACGCGACCCGGGTTCGTCCCCGACGACACCCCGACGATCGCGATCGACCGCGGGGCGAGGAGGCGGGCCACGCCCGCTGCGGGCCGCGGAGGGCGGACCGGGCGGGGCCCATCGCCCAGGCGGACCAGCACGTCGAGCGCGACGAGGCCGTGGGGAGTCACCGCTGCCGGGTTGATCTCGAGCTCCGCCAGCACGTCGGGCGCCAGCGGGGCGAGCGCGAGCAGCCGGCGCACGGTCTCGGCGAGGCGCTCGGGTGCGAGGCGCGGCGGCTGGCCGCGCACCGAGCGGGTCGCGAGCCGGACCGCCGTGGCCTGGTCGAGCGCGCGTTCCATGCCCCCGGGCGGCGTGAGCGCGGCCGACACGATGGAGAGCTCGCGGCCGGGCCGCAGGTCCGCGGCGAGGTACTCGGTCGCAACGCCGCCCGCGCCCACTGCGGCCACGGGCCCGATGTCGTCGGTCCAGCGGAACGAGAGCAGCAGCTCGCCGCCCGGATCTCGGTCATGCGCCACGAGCTCAGCGACGGTGAAGCCCGTGGGCGGGGAGGGGAGCTGGGTTCGCATCGCGCCCATCGCGGCGCGAACGGCCTCGACCGTGCGGACCGGGAAGGCCACGCCGCCATGCTCGGTCTTGTGGGCAAGCCCGGGCGCAACCGCCTTGACGACGACCCGCTCGCCGGCGAACACCGTGAGGAGCTGCTCGTCGACAGCCTCCTCGTCCGCCGCCAGCCGCCAGGCTGGGACGGCGATGCCGAGCGCGCCAAGAAGCGCGAGGCCCTCGGGCTCGCTCAGGGTGTCCCTGCCGTCGACGCGGGCGCGGGCCAGCAGCGATCGGATCGCGACGAGGTCGGGTTCTGTCACACGCCTAGGGTGCGCCGGGCGGCAGGCGGCTGGCAAGGCAGCTGGGTGTGCCGATACCGCTGCTGGCCGGCTGATCGGGTGGCCAAGATCGGCGGCAGCGACCTCGCCGGCCGACCGACATCGGGGTGCCGTCGACACCAGTGGCCATCGCTGCCAGCGCTCGGGTGACGTCGCGCCACAGGTCGCGCGGCCCGTCGCGCGGTGCGAGGCCGCAACGCTCGCCGGCCTCGACCGTTGAGGTGGTCCCAGTACGGTAGTACCCTACCCGCACGCACGGTGCGCGGTGTTGCGTGGAGCCAACACGTCCGCCCGCTCCCTGCAGGCCGTCCCGGGTGAGGCGACGATGCTTGGAAGGATCCGCGGAAGGTCCAGGGAAGACGATCTGGCAATGGACGCCCTGCGTCGGCGCACGGCCGCGCGCCTGGCGGCCATCGTCGGGTTGAGCGAGGGGGACCTCGACGACCTGCAGCCGCAGGACGAGGCTTCCGTGCCAATCGAGGATGTCGCCGCCGACGCGGGCGGGCCCACGGCCGCGACGCCCGGATCGGCACCGGGCGGGGCCACGGCCGCGACGCCCGGCTCTGTTGTCGGCCTCGGCGTCAGAGTCGCCTTCGACCACGGCTGGCCCGGCCTCGATCGCAGCCTCGGCCCGAGTCCCCAAGCCATCGATGACGAGGCGGCCCTGTCAGCGACGGCCGAGGCGGCCCCGGCCCCGCCCGTTGCGGTCGACGTCTTGGACGACGACGCTCCCCTTGCCTCCAGCCGCGGTGCGGACCGGGCCGCGCCTGCGTCCCCCGCGTCGGTCCCCGACGAGCCAGCGGCAGTTGCGACGCTCATCGTCGCTCAGCCTGTCATCCTCGCTCCCGCATCCTCGGCCGCCACACCGATCGCGCTGCCTGCCAACGCGGTTGCCGTGATGGCCGAGGCAGCGCGCCCAGCCGCCGCCGTGGGCGCCAAGGCCAACCTCGCGTCCCCGGCGTCGGCAACGACGCCGCGAGCCAGCCGTCCCCGATCCGCGAAGCCCACCGCGACCGGCGGGAATGCCGCCTCTCGGAAACGCCGCAAGCCGCCAGTGACCCTGCTGCCCGCCGCCTGTCCCACCTGTGGGCACCTGCTCGCGGAAGTCCCGTCCACCACGAGGCGCTGCGTCGAATGCCGCCAGCGCATTCTCGTCAAGCGGATCGACGGCCGCGTGGTCCTGGTCGCCGGGGCGGTCGGCGCGCTGTTCGACGCGGAGCGCCGGCGCTTGCTCGATGGTGAGCGGATCAAGCGGGACTGCGGCCGGTGGCTCCAGATGGCCGCGCTCGCGGGGGCCGCGCCGGAGGTCCTCGAAGCTCGCGCCCAGGCTGTCGCCGCTCGGCCCACCCACGAGGCCGTGACGGCCGCCAGGACGCTCTACGCCACAACCGTCGATCGTGCGTGCCGAGCCGCCCGACGATTGCACGAGTGGCAGACCGTCGCCGACCTTCGTTGGCGCCAGGCCCGGGCATATCATCGCGCCGCCGGCGCCACCGTCCCGCCTGAAGCCAGCGTCGTCGCGCTGCACCGCGAGGGGATCGAGGCGTCATTGCGCCACATCGCCGAGCTCGCGCGCGACGCGGAGCTGTCCGGCGGCCAGTGCTGCGAGGCGTGCAAGGCAGAGACCGGTCGTGTCGCCCGGATCAGCGTCGAGCTCAAGGCGTCATCGCTGCCCCACGCCGACTGCCCAGCCGGGCTCTGCGGGTGTCGCTGGGACGTCCCGGCCGAGCGGCGCGAGGCCCTCGCGAAGCTGTCGCGTCGGAGGGCGACCCCCCCGACACCTCGCCCGAAGGCAAAGTCGGCCGGCTGACCGAGTCTCGCCGGCGACCGCTGTCGATGCTGATCACCTCTGGCGCCGCCGGGCGACCACCTCGATCAGGTGGATGTGGTGGGGGTCGCCCAGCGCCATGTGGCCGTCCTCCTCCTTCTCGTGCCACGACTCGACCTCGAAGGCTGCGAGGTAGCCGCGGATCGCGTCGGGGGACGGGCAGGTGCAGTCGGGGTCGGACGCGGCCTCGTCGCGGTCGCCGTACAGGAGCCCGGCGAAGCGGCCGCCTGGACGCAGCGCGGCGGTGATCCGCTCGAACACGGCCGCGTAGTCGGGCGGCGAGAGCAGCTGCAGGCTGACGCTGGCGACCACGAGGTCACACGGAGGCAGCTCGAACGAGGCGACGTCGGCAACGACGCCCTCGAGGCGGGCGCGGTCATCCTCGGCCGTCGCGGTCATGACCGCCTCGATTGCGGCGGCCTCCCGGTCCACGGCAAGCACGCGCCAGCCGCGGCGCAGGAGCTCCCGCGTGTCGCGCCCGGCGCCACAGCCGAGGTCAACGGCGAGGCGCGCCATCGCGCCCGTCGATGGTCCGCCGGACGGGAGCCCGTCACGATTGCCACCAGCGCCATCGGCGTCGTCGGCGGCGAACCGCTCGGCCGCGTCCAGGGTCGTGCCCCACGCCGGCCGGTCAACGGTCACCGCGTAGTAGTCCGGCCAGTGCGAGTCGCTCACCCCCGGCGCATTCGTCGAGCTCGTCATCCGGCTCCTCCTGCGAGCAGCGCCCGGACCTCGGGCAGCCGCTCGATGGTCTCGGCGTCGTACGGGCGGCGCGTGTCGACCAGGATGTGCGTGAACCCGGCGTCCACGAACGGCCGCAGCCGGTGGGCAACCGAGGCGGGCGAACCGCAGAGGTCGGCCTCGTCGGTCTCGATGTAGCCGTTCGCGGCCCGGTGCTCGGCGAGGACGCGGGCCGCCTCGGCAGGGTCGTCGCGCAGGATCGCGTCCACGGTCAGCACCCGCTCGATCTCGTCGGGATCCCGACCGACGTCCTCGCAGTGCCGCCGCAGGATCTGGTCCTGCGCCACGACCTCGTCCAGCGTCCCATTCGTGTTCCACGCGTCGGCGTACCTGGCGGTCGTCCGGAGCGTCTTCTTCGGCCCTGATCCGCCGATCAGGATGGGCAGTCGGGCCTGCACCGGGCGCGGCTCGCACACGGCGTCCGCCATCCTGTAGAAGCGGCCGTCGTGGCGCTCGATGCGCTCTCCGTCGAGCAGTCGGCGGCTGAGCATCACCGCCTCGTCGAGGGCGTCGAGGCGCTCCCCGACGCCGGAGCGGAAGTCGATGCCGAACGCCTCGTGCTCGCGGTCGAACCAGGCGCCGCCCAGCCCGAGGACCGCCCGCCCGCTCGAGAGGTGGTCCAGGGTCGTCGCCATCTTCACGGTCAGCCCGGGGTTGCGGAACGTGTTGGCGCCGACCATCAGCCCCAGCGTCGCCCGCGCCGTCACCTGCGACCAGCCGGCGAGCGTGGTCCAGCCCTCGAGGATCGGCTGCTCCCAGGGCCCGACGATCGCGTTGAGGTGGTCCCAGGTCCAGATCGAGTCGACGCCGGCGCGGTCAGCGCGGGCAGCGGCGTCGCGGATCTCAGGCCAGCTTGGCGTCTGGGGCCAGATCAGGACGCCAACGCGGACGGGGTGGCGGGCGGACATCGGGACCTCTCGGCTGAAGGGCGTCGGTCGTTGCGCCGAGCGTACCGCGGGTCGGGGCAGCGAGGACTGGCGGTCGATCGGCTGCGCTCGCGAGTGGTGCCAGGAGATTACCTGACACCACTGGGCAGGATTTCGCCTACGATCCGCCTATGCGAGCCAGCCGTCTCGTCAGCCTCCTCCTGCTCCTCCAGGCACGCGGCCACCGCACCGCGGCCGAGCTCGCCGAGGAGCTGGAAGTCAGCGTCAGGACGGTCTACCGGGACGTCCAGGCGCTCGCCGAGTCGGGCGTGCCCATCTACGCGGAGCGCGGCCCGGGCGGGGGCGTGCGCCTGGTGGACGGCTATCGGACCAGGCTGACGGGCCTCACCACGGACGAGGCCGAGGCGCTGTTCCTCTCCGGGATGCCGGGCCCCGCAGCGGAGCTCGGACTGGGGACCGTGGTGACGGCCGCGCGGCTCAAGGTGATGGCCGCCCTGCCGCCCGAGCTGCGCGCGCGAGCCGGTCGCGTCGCCGAGCGCTTCCACCTCGACGCCCCCGGGTGGTGGCAGCAGGCGGACCCGGTGCCCTGCCTCGGCGACCTGGCATCGGCCGTGTGGGAGACGCGCTCGGTCCACATCCGCTACCGCCGCGACGACCGCGTCGAGCGACGCCCCATCGAGCCGCTGGGCCTCGTGCTCAAGGGCGGCATCTGGTATCTCGTCGCGACCTCGAAGGGCGGACCGCGGACGTTCCGCGTTTCGCGCATCGAGTCCATGGAGCTCGGCGAGCGCTTCGAGCGGCCGCGCGACTTCGACCTCGCGCGGTTCTGGACCGAGTCCACCGCGCGCTTCGAGGCCGAGTCGCCCACGGTCGCGATCACGATCCGCGTCGACCCGGCTGCCCTGCCCGGGCTGGAGCGCGCGATCGGCCGCCAGGCGGCGTCCACCCTGGTGGTGCCCAAGCAGCCCGACCTCGATGGATGGCTCCGCGTGCGTTTCCGCCACGACTCGCTCGACTCGGCGTTCGTGGACCTGCTGCCGCGGCTCAGCACCCTCGAGGTCCTCGCACCCGCCGAGCTCCGGGCGCAATTCGCGGCGGCTGGCCGCGCGCTCGTGAGCCGGTACGCGACGCCGACGGCCCGGCCGTCAACGCCGCGCCACCGGGCGGAGCGGTAGGGTCAGCGGGCCGGGACCGTCACGCGGCACGGGCAGTCGGGACACAGCCGATCCGCGGTTGCCGAGCGCGTCTCTGGGGCCGATGCGCGCGTGGTTGTCCCGGCCATCGCCACCTCAGCCTCTCGCCGGATCGCGTGTTCTCGCAGCTGGCGCTGGATGGTGCGCTCGCGCTCGTCGGCGAGGATTCGTGCGTTCAGGAACTGGAGCATCCGGCTCATTCCTCCGTGTCGTCTCTAGGAGGAAAAGGTACGCGCTGATGCTGCCAGTTACTGTCAGGATTAGGTTCGACTGACGAGCTGTTTCCACTCGCTGGGCACCGGCTTTCAACCGCATCATGCGCCGCTGTTCATCAGGGGTTGACCTCGGGTCGGTACGATGCGTTCATGATCCCGCCCACGATCCGCAACTGGCTCATCGACATGGACGGCGTGCTGGTGCACGAGGAGACGGCCATCCCCGGCGCCGACAGCTTCCTCGCCCGTCTCGGCGAGCTGGGCATGCGCTTCCTGGTGATGACCAACAACTCCATCTACACGCCACGCGACCTGTCCGCGCGCCTGCGCGCCAGCGGGCTCCAGGTGCCCGAGACGGCCATCTGGACCTCGGCCCTCGCAACAGCGCGGTTCCTCAAGCGCCAGCGTCCCGGCGGGACCGCGTTCGTCATCGGCGAGGCGGGCCTGACCACGGCGCTCCACGACGCGGGGTACACCCTGACCGAGCGAGCGCCGGACTACGTGGTCTTGGGCGAGACCCGGACGTACAGCTTCGAGCGCGTCACGCGGGCGATCCGCCTGGTGGCCGAGGGCGCCCGGTTCATCGCCACCAACCCCGACGCGTCTGGCCCGACGCCTGACGGACCGGTGCCCGCGACCGGCGCGGTCGCAGCCCTGATCTCGATGGCCACGGGAATCCAGCCGTACTTCGTCGGCAAGCCGAACCCGCTGATGGTGCGGAGTGCCCTCAACGCCCTGGACGCCCACTCGGAGAACTCGGGCGTCATCGGCGACCGCATGGACACCGACGTGAAGTCGGGCCTCGAGGCGGGCATGTTCACGGTGCTGGTCCTCACCGGCTCCACGGCTGCCGGCGACGTCGACCGCTTCCCGTACCAGCCCTCGCTGATCGCGGCATCGGTCCGCGAGCTGGGCGAGCAGCTGGCATAGGGGGCCGGTCGTGAGCCTGGGATTCGGCCTCCTCTCCGCGCAGCTCCGGCCCGGCGAGACCGACTGGACGCGCGCCTACGACGAGACGATCGAGCTCGCGGTCGAGGCCGAGCGGCTGGGGTTCGACACCGTCTGGACGACCGAGCACCACTTCGTCGATGACGGCTACATGCCCTCGCTGCTCGTGGTCTCGGCGGCGATCGCGCAGGCGACCTCGCGGATCGGCATCGGCACGGGGGTCATCCTGGCGCCGCTCCACCACCCGCTGCGCCTCGCCGAGGACGCCGCCACCGTGCAGCTGCTCAGCCACGGGCGCCTCACGCTCGGGCTGGGCCTCGGCTGGTCCGAGACCGAGTTCGCGGGGCTGGGGGCGGACCCCCGCCGACGCGGCGCGGCCATGGACGAGATCCTCCGGATCCTGCCCCGGGCGTGGTCGGGCGAGCCGTTCGCGCACGAGGGCTCGGTCTACTCCTTCCCGACGCTGGGCGTCCGGCCGACACCGACGTCGCCGATCCCGGTGCTCATCGGTGGGGGAGCCGAGCCGGCGATCCGACGCGCGGCCCGCCTCGCGGACGGCATCTTCGCGAACGTGCCGGTCGACGAGTTCGTGCAGCAGGTGCGCTGGGTGCTCGACGAGTGCGAGCGCATCGGCCGCGATCCCGCCACGTTCCGCTTCGTCCACTACTCGGTGCTGCTGCCCGGCGCCTCGCGCGACCACGCCATGGCCCGCTACCGGGACGCCCTGTGGGCGATGCAGTGGAAGTACGGCGACATGGAGGCGTCGGCCGGGCGCCCGCTCCCGGTCGCGACGCCCCCGCGTCTCGCCCGCTCGGACGACGAGCTGACCCGGGGCCGGGCGACCTTCGCGGGCAGCCCAGACGAGATTGTCGAGGCGCTGCTCGATCTGCGCAGCCGGGCCGGTGTCCCCGTCGAGCTGGCTGCCCGCAGCCACCTCCCGATGCTTGGCTACGAGGCGCAGGTGGACCTCATGGGCCAGCTTGCCGACGGGGTCGCGCCGCACGTCTGAGGGCCGAAGCAGGCACTCGGCGATCCACCGGATCACGGGCGGCTGAAGGGCGGATCGGCGCTCGGCTCAAGGCCGGCTCCACCCGGAGTCGCTGGGACGTCAGCGTCGGCTCACGCCCCGAAGTCGGTCTGCTTGACCAGCCGCCCGTCGCGAGCGTAGGTGCGCCAGACGCCAACCTGGCGGCCGCGATTGAAGGCGCCTGCCCGCATCACCGAGCCGTCGGCCCGGAAGAAGCGCCACTCGCCGTGCATCGCGCCGGCGAGGGTGTGGCCCTCGAATCGCAGGTTGCCGTTGGGGTAGCGATCGACGGCGTCGACCAGCTCCTCGGATTCGCTCATGTGCGGAGCATCTCACGCGCCGGCGGCCACTGGCTCCATGGTGTGCGAACGCCGGAGCTCGCCATGGCGGCCCCGGCGTCGCATTGGCAGCGGTCCTCAGGCCGCCTCGATGGCCTCGTCGTCGGTTCGGTCGAAGCGGTCCGCGACCGCCTCGCGATACCGGGTCGAGGATTCGCGGCCTCGCGCCTGGGCCCCGACCGGCGCCTCGCGGAGCAGCAGGACGAGCCCGGCTGCCGTGAGCGTCGTGCCGATGCCCAGCGCGAACGTGCTCCCGGTGGCGATCGAGAAGGCGCTGTGCGCGGCACTCACGATGGCGGGCAGGTACGGCTCGACGACCGCGCGCGCCGCGGGCGGCACCGAGGCGAGGAACGACGCCCCCGACCCGCCGACACCCAGGAGCGCCTGCGCCGCACCGCCCCCCAGCGCCTGCCCAACCTGCGGCGGGACGCCCGCCGCGCCGACGGCCGCCGGCAGCTCGCGTGCCATCGTGGTCGCGAACACGGTCCCGGTGATTGCCAGCGACACGCTGCCGCCGACCTGCTGGAAGAAGCTCACGCTGCTCGTCGCGGCGCCCAGCTGGCTGACCGGCACGCTGTTCTGGACGATCAGCGGGAACACCGCGAGCATCGGCCCCACACCCAGCCCGGTGACGAGCATCCAGGCCCAGAGCACGGGCAGCGGGGTGTCCGCGCGGAGCTGCGTGAGCAATGCGAGGCCGGCTGCCAGCGTCAGCATCGAGGCGAACACGAGCGGCCGGGTGCGTCCCGTGCGGCTCACAATCTGGCCCGACGCCGTCGCGCTGATGATCACGCCGCCCAGCAGCGGCAGCATCTCGTAGCCCGACACGGTGGCCGGCGACCCGCCCACCACCTGGAACCAGCGCGGCAGGAAGACGGCGGCGGTGAGGAAGCCCGCCGACGCCAGGAAGACCGACGCCACGGACACGCTGAACGAGCGGTTGCGGAACAGGCCCACCGGGATGATCGGCTCGGCGGTCCGCGATTCGACCCACAGCATGGCGACCAGCAGCACGGCCCCGAGACCGATCAGGCCGCCCACCGACGGGTCGCCCCAATCGGCTGACTGCTTGTTCGTCAGGCCCACCAGGATCGGGACGAGGGCGCCCGCGAACAGCGCCGCGCCCGGGTAGTCGATCCGGGGTCGGTTGCCCGACAGGTGGTACAAGGGGAGGTAGCGGCGGACCGTGACGAGCACAAGAGCCCCCACGGGCAGGTTGACGAAGAACACGAACGGCCAGCCGATGGTGTCCGTGATCAGCCCTCCGACGGCCGGGCCGACAATGGACGACAGCCCGAAGACCGCACCGAAGAGCCCCTGGTACCGCCCCCGCTCGGACGGCGCGAACAGGTCGCCGATCACCGCCATCGCGATCGGGAACAGGGCGCCAGCGCCGAGGCCCTGGACGCCGCGGGCGCCGACGAGCTCCCACATCTGCCCGGCGATCCCGGACAGGATCGAGCCGAACATGAAGACGCCGATGCCGAACAGGAACACGGGTCGCCGGCCGAACAGGTCCGAGAGCTTCCCGTACAGCGGCCCGCTGATCGTGGAGGTCAGCAGGTAGGCGGTGAACGCCCATGTGTAGAGGCTGTTGCCGCCGAGATCCGTGATGATCCTCGGCAGCGCGGTCCCCACGACGGTCTGGTCGAGGGCGCCCAGGAAGACGCCCACCATGACCGCGCCGAGGATCCGCATGCGGACGGGGTGGGGGAGCTCGATCGGCGGGTGATCCGCCGATCCATGCCCTGTCTGCTGCGGCTGGTTGGACAACCCAGTCTCCTTTTCGCTAGGCCACGTTCTGAGTCTCCAACCCTACCGTCGCATTAGGTCTGTTTCGTTCCTAATGGCCTGCTAGATTCATCCGTGAGATGAGTTCCTCCTCGCGGCTCCTGCGGCTGCTCTCCCTCCTCCAGACGCCCCGCTCGTGGACCGGCACCGAGCTCGCCGACCGCCTCGAGGTGAGCGCGCGGACCATTCGCAACGACGTCGAGCGCCTGCGCGACCTGGGCTACCCAGTCCACGCGACGCGCGGCTCAGTGGGCGGCTACCGCCTCGAGGCGGGGGCGTCCATGCCGCCGCTGCTGCTCGATGACGAGGAGGCGGTGGCCGTCGCGATCGGCCTGCGGACCGCCACCGCCGGGGCGGTGACCGGGATCGAGGAGACCTCGCTGCGCGCGCTCGCGAAGCTTGAGCAGGTCCTGCCGCCCCGGCTGCGGCGCCAGGTCAGCACCCTCCAGCGGGCGACGGTTCACGTCCGGCGCGGCGGGGGCCCGACCGTCGACCCTGCCATGCTCACCGAGCTCGCGCGGCTGTGTCGCGAGCACCTGGGGCTGCGCTTCGACTACTCCGACCGCCGCCAGGCGGACTCGAAGCGGCGCGTGGAGCCGTACCGGATCGTGAACGCGGGCCAGCGCTGGTATCTGGTCGCCTGGGACACGGACCGCGACGACTGGCGAACGTTCCGAGTGGACCGCATGCGGCCGGGCATGTCACCCGGACCGCGGTTCACGCCGCGCCCGCTCACCGACGCCGACGTCGAGGCGCTCGTCGCCCGCGGCGTCCCGCCCGCGGCCCGCCGCGTCGTCGCCCTGGTCATCGTCCGTGAGCCGGCCACCCGACTCGCGGAGCGGATCGGGCCGTGGGTCGGCACGGTGACCGCTCGAGATGACGTCTCTTGCACGCTCGAGACCGGCGCCGACTCGGCTGAGTCGCTGGCCGCCTACCTGGGCCTCCTCGGCGCGGACTTCACCGTGACCGAGCCCCCCGAGCTCGTGGCCGCGGTCAGGCTCCTCGCGGCGCGCCTCGAGGCGTCGATCGCGACGTGAGTTGCCGCGGGCGGTGTCAGCCCTCAAGTGGTGCGGTGGCGGCTCCGGCACCGGACACGGCCCGACGCCCGATCAGCACCACAGCCGCGAACACCGCCGCCGTTGCATAGACCGCCACCAGGGCCTCCTGCGGGAGCGTCGCCCCGGGCTGGTCGGGGCGAAGGGTCTGGTTCACGACCCGGAAGGCGAGGAGGGCAGCGGCGAAGGCCAGCGCCGCGGAGCCGGTTGGCCAGCCGGCGTGCCTGCGCACCTCGATCGCCAGGGCGCAGCAGAGGATCGCGGCGGCAGCCTCATAGAGCTGGGTGGGGTGGACCGGCTCCACGTGACCGGCGAGGGCAAGCAGGCCGCCCTGCCCGGACAGCACCTGCGACCCCCAGGCGCTCGACCCATACGGGAATGTCACGCCCCACGGCAGGTCGGTCGGCTCGCCCGCGCAGCAGCCATTGAGGAAGCAGCCGATCCTGAGGAGGACGATCGCCGAAGCCACGGCCTCCACGGCGTGGTCGGCGAGGACTCCAACCCCCACACCGAGCCAGCGCGCCCCGGCGACACCGACGGCGGTGGCCGCGCCGAGTCCACCGACGAGCGCGAACCCGCGGGGCAGCATCGCGAGGACTCGCCCCGGATCCTGGGCATACCAGCCGGCGTTGAGCGCCACGTCGAGCAGGCGGGCGCCAGCGAGCCCGGCGATGACGCACCCCGCAACGACCGCAACCGATCGCGGGCGGGACCGACTGCGGGAACGAGGTCCCGCAGTCGCCGCCGCCCGCCCGACACCGCGAAGCGCCAGCCACCCGCCGACAAGCGCGGCCACGAGCAGCATGGTCCCGTACGCAGGGATCGCGACCGAGGTCCCGAACCAGTCGAACGCGAGCAACGTGGGCAGCACGGTCTATCCCCGTGTGACGGTCCAGGCCGCCTTGGCGGAGAAGCCCTTGCCCGACACCGTCATCGAGCCGGTGAAGGTCGAGGTGCTGCCCTGCTCGGACAGCGTCCCGCTCATCGAGGTGGTTGAGCCACCCGAGTCCTCCACCTGGAACTTGAGCGTCGTGCCGTCGAACGTCACATTGAACGTCTGCGGATCGGCCTTGCCGAGCGACTTGCCGTTAGCGTCCTTGATGGATGAGGTGTCGATCACCACCTTCGCCGTGCCCTTGCCGGCTTTGTCGACCTTGACGTCCATCGACATCGGGAGCGGCTTGCCCTTGAGGGCGTCAAGGATCGCGAAGCTGCACCCCTGGCCCTCCGCGTCCTTGGCGGTCTGCTCGTCCATCGTCACATCAGTGAGGGTGAACGTGCCGGCCCAGGAGCCGTTGATCCTCACGAGGCTCCACCATTCGGCGTCGTACGGGACCTGGCCGTTCTCGTCCCACATGAAGTTCCGCGGATCGCCCGCGTCCGGCCGGATCAGATTGGCGGCCTTCATCGCCGCGTCGAGTGGCTGGAGGTGGCCCTCCTCGTCGATCAGGTACGCCGCTCCGCCGATGGAGACCTCGCCCCACGCGTGGGGCGAGTCCTTGTCGCCGGCGTAGCCGAACACGGCCTTGGCCTGGTAGCCGGCCGCCCGGAACACCGACACCATCGCATTCGTGACGTCGGTGCAGTCGCCCTTCATGCCGTTCTTGCCGAGATAGTCGGCGGGCTGCTGCCAGTTCGAGCCGGCTCCCGCCGAGTACGCCTGCGAGCGCGCCGTGCCGTCGGCGCCCGTCACCGAGATCATCACCGGGTCTGCGTGGCCCGCCAGGTACGCGGCGAGTTTCGTCTTGTCGGTGATCGCGACGCCGCCAACGGTCGTGGCCTTCGCCGCTGCTGCCACCGTGGGGTCCTTCGGCTGGATCCAGCCCGCGGCCTTCTTGTCCGAGATGGGGTCCGCGTTGACGCCCTCCTTGCCGTAGTACCACCGGATCCCCGCGTTGACGGCGAGCCCGACGGCCGTCGCGACGGCAATGGTCGTGAAGATCTCGCCCTCGAAGGCGGTCTGCGAGATCGACACGGTATGGCTCGTCTCGTCGACCACGCCGCCCAGGACCGACCACCGGGAGCCAGTCCAGTACGCCACGGCGATCGTGCCGAAGCCATCCGGGACCAGCGCCGGGTCGTAGGGGAGCGTGACCGTCACCGGCTTGGAGAACGCAACGCCCGCAGGACCGAAATCGAGTGCCGGGCCAACCGGGACCGCTTTGACCGAGCCTGGCTCGTCGCGGGCGTACGGGTTCTGATTGAAGGGCGCTTCCAGCTTCGTCACCACGAGGTGCGTCGGCGACGACAGCCCGCCCTCGGGCACGAAGACCGTGGCGCCCGCGGCGAGGACGGCGCCGCCATCTGGCGCAATGGTGGTATCCAGGGCGACCGTGGTCGCCACGTCGATTGCCGTCGGGGCATCGACCGGGGTGGCCACCGCTGCGCCAGCGTCAACCGGCGGCGTGGCGATGACCGTGGCGCTGCCGGTCGCCGCCGGCGATGGGCCCGCTGCCGTGGGGCCGGCGCCGCCCGATCCCGATGCGGCGGGCGGGCTGGCCGTCCCCGAACCGCAACCGATGACGCAGGCGGCAACCACGATCGCGGCCGACCGCGCCAGCAGGCGCCGCACCGTCTTGGGCATGTGCATCTCCGACGCCTCCATCGCATCGGGACGCACGGTCCTGAACCGGCAAACGCCGCCGTAGCCCCCGGGGCCGAGCGGCGCCTCCGTTCTCTGCGACAGCAAACCGCGCCGGGCCGTGCCCGGTGAAGTGCCGTTGGTCGCCGACTCGGCTAGCCGCGCGCCTGCACCTTCGCCCAGGTGTCCTTCAGGGTCAGCGTCCGGTTGAACACCAGCGCACCGGGCCGGGAGTCGGGATCCGCGCAGAAGTAGCCGAGCCGCTCGAACTGCACCGTCTCGCCGGGGCGGGCATCGGTTAGTGACGGCTCCACAAACCCGTGCACGACGGTCTCGGATTCGGGGTTGAGGTCATCGAGCAGGTCGCGGCCGCCGGAGCCGGGGTCCGGGCGCGTGAACAGGTAGTCGTAGAGGCGGATCTCGGCCGGCACCGCGTGCGTCGCGGAGACCCAGTGCAGGGTCGCCTTCGGCCGCCGCCCGTCGGGCGAGTCGCCGCCGCGCGTGGCCGGGTCGTACGTGCAGCGCAGCTCCACGACGTTGCCGTCGGCGTCCCTGACCACCTCGTCGCACGTGATGAAGTACGCGTTCCGCAGGCGCACCTCGCGGCCGGGGGAGAGGCGGAAGAACTTGGGCGCCGGGACCTCCATGAAGTCATCACGCTCGATCCACAGCTCGCGCGTGAACTTGACGGGTCGCTCGCCGGCGTCGGGGTCCTCCGGGTTGTTGACCACCTCCATGGTCTCGGCCACGTCCTCGGGGAAGTTGGTGATGACCACCTTGACTGGGTTCAGCACGCCGAAGCGCCGGACCGACGTCCGATTGAGCACGTCGCGGACGCAGTGCTCGAGGAGCGCCATCTCGTGGGTCGAATCGGCCTTGGCCACGCCGACCTCGGTGGCGAAGTTGCGGATGCCCTCGGCGGGGAAGCCGCGCCGTCGCAGGCCAGAGATGGTGGGCATGCGCGGGTCGTCCCAGCCGCGGACGCGCCCGTCGTTGACGAGGCGGAGCAGGAAGCGCTTCGAGAGCACGGTGTACGTGAGCTGGAGCCTGGCGAACTCGTACTGGTGCGGGACGTGGGTGACCGGCAGGTGCTCGATGAGCCAGTCGTACAGGGGGCGGTGGACGTCGAACTCGAGCGTGCAGATCGAGTGGGTCACGCCCTCGATGGCGTCCGACTGGCCGTGGGCGTAGTCATAGGTCGGGTAGATGCACCAGGCATCGCCTGTGCGCGGATGGGTCGCGTGGACGATGCGGTACAGCACGGGGTCGCGCAGGTTGATGTTCGCCGAGGCCATGTCGATCTTGGCGCGCAGCACCCGGGAGCCGTTGGGGAACTCGCCCGCCCGCATCCGGGCGAACAGGTCGAGGTTCTCCTCGATGGACCGGTCGCGGAACGGCGAGTTGGTGCCGGGCTCGGTCAGGGTGCCGCGGGTCTCGCGGATCTCGTCGGCGGTGAGGTCGTCGACGAAGGCGAGGCCACGGCGGATGAGGTCCATCGCCCAGGCGTAGAGCTGCTCGAAGTAGTCCGAGGCGTGGAACAGGTTCTCGCCCCAGTCGAAGCCGAGCCAGCGGACGTCGGCCTCGATCGAGTCGATGTACTCCTGCTCCTCCTTCACCGGGTTGGTGTCGTCGAAGCGCAGGTTGCAGTGCCCGCCGAACTCGTCGGCGATGCCGAAGTTGAGGCAGATCGACTTCGCGTGGCCGATGTGCAGGTAGCCGTTCGGCTCGGGCGGGAAGCGGGTGACGGGCGCGCTGACCCGGCCGGCGGCGATGTCCGCGGTGACGATCTCTCGGATGAAGTCGCGGCGCTCCGCGGGGACGGTGGTCTCGGCGTTCGGTTCGCTCATCGCACGGCTCCTGCTACCGGTTCAGGGGGAGGAGCCGCGTCACGCGAGCGGGCGCACCACACTCCCTGCGGAGTTGGCTGACGCGCCGGGATTCGAACCTCGGCCCTCCCGGCTCAGCACCGGGCGCTCGTCCAAGAGCCACGCATCAGCGACCTGCCGCCGATTCTAGCGCACGGTCGGCGTCGGCCCTCCATCCGCCCCGCGAACCACGCCAGACCGGAGTGGAGGTCGGCGAGCGTGGCGCGGGCAGTGGATCCCGCCATCACCTCTCCGCCCGCGCTCGGCCATCCGCGTTTCGAGTCGGTGGTGACTGCTGCGCCGGGGCGGTGCCCTGGAGTGAGCGCCTCCGGGCGACAGGCTTGACAGTATACGTATATTGCTACGTACAACGACCTGCAGAACCGGAGGCTAGGATGTGCCCGTGCCGAACAAGACGATCTATGTGTCCGATGGGGACCTGCCGCTGTACCAGCGCGCGCAGGAGCTGGCGGGCGGCAACCTGTCCTCTGCGATCGCGACCGCGCTCCGCCGCTGGGTGGAGACGGCCGAGGGCCTCGGCGGGGGATTCGAGGACGTCACCGTCCGCGTGGGCCTCGGGAACGGCCGGAAGGTCCGGTTCACGGGCGTTCTTGTCGGCGAGTGGATGGACACGACCCCGAATCGGATCCAGCGCTTCCGCGTCTTCCAGGGCCGCACGGGCAAGTACGTCCTCCACGTGGAGCGCGGCCCCGAGTACTGGGCTGTTGGCGCCGACGGCAAGCCGGCCGGCTGGCGGGGCGCTCTGGGCATCGGCGACGTCCGATACGGCTCGGCGCCCAAGGAGTCCACGCTCGAGGTCGTCGACGGCCTCGACGCCCTTCGCGAGAAGGTGCCGGCCGAGCTCTTCGACATGGTGGAGCGCGCCGCGCGCCAGCCAACCGTGGAGGACCTCGACATCTGAGGTCCTGCGCCCGTCGCGGATCCTGGGAGGTGGGCGATGAGCGCGGGCGCCGGCCCGGCAATCCGGGTGCGGGGCCTCCGCAAGTCGTTCGGCCACGGGGTGGTCCTTGACGGGATCGACTTCGACGTGGACGCGGGCACGGTGTTCGCGCTGCTGGGGCCCAACGGCGCCGGCAAGACCACGACCATCCACATCCTCTCCACGCTCCTGGCGGCAGATGCCGGAGAGGTGCTCGTGGCAGGCGTCGACGTTGCGCGGCACCCGAACGAGGTCCGTCGGATGATCGGCCTCACCGGGCAGGTGTCCGCGGTGGACCAGCAGTTCACCGGGACCGAGAACCTCCTGCTCATGGCCGACCTGCACCACCTCGGGCACGCAGCGGGTCGGGCCCGCGTGCGTGGGCTGCTCGAGCGGTTCGACCTCGTCGCAGCTGCCGATCGCCCCGTCCAGACCTGGTCGGGCGGCATGCGCCGGCGGCTCGACCTCGCGATGACGCTCGTGGGCGACCCGCGGATCATCTTCCTCGACGAGCCGACGACGGGGCTCGACCCTCGAAGCCGGCGCGTCATGCAGGACATCGTCCGGGAGCTGGTAGGCGAGGGCGTCACGGTGTTCCTCACCACGCAGTACCTCGACGAGGCCGATCGGCTCGCGAACCGGATCGCCCTGCTTGACGCGGGGCGGGTCGTCGCCCAGGGCACGCCGGCTGAGCTCAAGCGCCTTGTGCCGGGCGGCAGCGTCCGGCTCCAATTCGGATCGCCGGCGGACCTCGAGCGTGCTGCGCGTGCCGTTGCGGAGGACGGCGCTGCTCGTGACGAAGGGGCGCTCGCGCTCGAGGTCCGCGGCGAGGGCGGGGTCCACACGCTGCGCCGGCTCCTCGAACGGCTCGACGCCGCCTCGGTCGAGGTCGAGGCGATGACCGTGCGGGCCGCCGACCTCGATGACGTCTTCCTGTCCCTTACCGGACGCAGCGACAGCCAGGAGGCCCCCAAGTCATGACCGCCCACGCGCTCGCCGACACGGTGACGATGCTTCGGCGCAGCCTGCGCCGGATGCGGCGCTACCCCTCCCTCACGCTGTTCATCGCCGGCATCCCCGTCGTCTTGATGCTGCTGTTCGTCTACGTCTTCGGCGGCACCCTGGGCGCAGGGATCGGAGGCGTGGCCGCAGCCGGCTCCGCGGGTGGCGCGGCAGCGTCAGTTCTCGACCGCGACGCCTACCTCGCCTACGTCGTGCCGGGCATCCTGCTGATCGGGGTCGCCGGAGCGGGGCAGGGGACCGCGATCTCGGTCGCCATGGACATGACGACGGGCATCATCGCCCGCTTCCGGACGATGGCGATTGCCCGGAGCTCGGTGCTGGCCGGGCACATCCTGGGCTCGGTGGTCCAGACGCTGCTGGCCACGGCCATCGTCGTCCTCGTCGCCCTGGCGATCGGCTTCCGGCCCAGCACGGGGCCCGCCGACTGGCTTGGCGCGATGGGACTGCTGATGCTTGCCGCCATTGCCGTCAGCGCCCTGTGCGTGGCGCTGGGGCTCGCGGCGAACAGCGTCGAGACCGCGAGCAACTCGCCGATGTTCCTGACGCTGCTGCCGTTCCTGGGCTCGGGGTTCGTGCCCGCTTCGTCGATGCCGGGGCCGTTGCGCTGGTTCGCCGAGAATCAGCCGTTCACGCCGCTCAACGAGGCGCTCCGCAGTCTCCTCCTCGGCACGCCGATGGGGAACAGCGCGGTGCTGGCCATCGCCTGGTGCATCGGGCTGGCGGTGCTCGGACTGGTCTGGGCGCGGCGCCTCTACGAGCGCCTGCCGGTCAGGGCGGGGGCCTGAGCCCGATCATCCGCCACCCTCACTCGCCGGCCGTCCGCCCGCGAAGCGCGTGCTGGCGGACGAGGCGGTCGGGCGCCTCCTCGAGCAGCGGTTTGACCCCCTCCTCGAGCGTCTCGGCGCTCGGATTGAGGATCGACACCCAGCGCTGGGCGGCGTCGACGGCCCATGGCCCGATCTTGCGCCCCGCATGTCGAGCCCCTCGGGCGCGGCGCAGCGGGAGGCCTCGCGACATTGCATGGGCCTTGCGGCGGCGCCGGTTGGCATTGCGCGAAGGTGTCGAAATGGTGTTGCAGGCGGTCCGCGGATGCGCTAACGTTCGGCCCGGTTACCGATAACCGTTACCGATAACCGTCGTTGTAACCGCCCCTCCCGAACCGTCGTCAGCCCTGACCTAGAGGATCCGCGATGGGTGAGCTCCTGGTCGAGATGAAGGACATCTCGAAGTCGTTCCCGGGCGTGCACGCCCTGGACGGCGCGCAGTTCGAGCTCCGCGCCGGCGAGGTCCACGCGCTGGTGGGCGAGAACGGTGCCGGCAAGTCCACGCTGATGAAGGTCCTGTGCGGGATCTACAGCCGGGACGCCGGGCTGATCAAGGTCAAGGGCGTGGAGGCCTATCCGAGCAACCCGAAGGCCGCCCAGGACCTGGGGATCGCGATCATCCACCAGGAGCTCAACCTGATGGGCCACCTGACGGTGGCCGAGAACATCTTCATCGGGCGCGAGCCGCGCCGCGGCCCGTTCCTCGACGACAAGGCGCTCAACCGCAAGGCCCGCGACCTGTTCGAGGAGCTCCACGTCCATCTCGATCCCGGCGCGCGCGTGTCCAGACTGGCCGTCGCGCAGCAGCAGATGGTCGAGATCGCCAAGGCGCTGTCCTACAACTCCGAGGTCCTGGTCATGGACGAGCCCACGGCCGCCCTGACCGACACCGAGATCGACGAGCTGTTCCGGATCACCCGCCTCCTTCGCGAGCGCGGGCACGGCATCGTCCACATCTCCCACCGGCTCGAGGAGCTCAAGAAGATCAGCGACCGGGTGACCGTCATGCGTGACGGCCGCTACATCGACACGGTCGTGACCGCTGACACGAACATCCAGCAGATCATCAGCATGATGGTCGGCCGCACGATCTTCGAGGCCTCGCCGGAGCTCCCCGAGAAGCCGAGCGACGAGGTCGTGCTCGAGGTCCGCAACCTCAACCGCGGCCGGCAGGTGCGGGATGTCAGCTTCCAGCTCCGCCGGGGCGAGATCCTGGGCATCGCCGGGCTCGTCGGCGCGGGCCGCACCGAGGTGGTCCGGGCGATCTTCGCGGCCGATGCACCCAAATCGGGCGAGGTCCTGGTCCACGGCCGGCAGGTGACCATCCGCACCCCCTCCGACGCGGTCAGCCATGGGATCGCCTACCTCTCCGAGGACCGCAAGCGCTACGGTCTCGCGCTGGGCATGGACGTGGAGGTCAACACGGCCCTCGCCTCCTTCCGGCGGTTCGCCAACCGCTTCGGCTGGGTGAAGACCGGAGCCACCCGCGAGCAGGCCCTCAAGCTGGTGCAGGCGCTCTCGATCAAGACGCCGGGCATCGCGCAGCGCGTGAAGAACCTCTCGGGCGGCAATCAGCAGAAGGTCGTCATCGCCAAGTGGCTGACCGCCGACACCGAGATCCTGATCTTCGACGAGCCGACGCGAGGGATCGACGTCGGCGCCAAGAGCGAGATCTACAAGCTGCTCAACGACCTCGCCCGCGAGGGCAAGGCAATCATCATGATCAGCTCGGAGCTGCCCGAGATCCTGCGGATGAGCCACCGCATCCTCGTCATGTGCGAGGGTCGGATCACGGGCGAGCTGGTGGCCGGCACGGCCACCCAGGAGGGGATCATGACCCTCGCCACCCAGCGCGAATCGGTGGCCGCGGCATGAGGCCCCGGACCGTCACAGTCACCCACGTCGGAGTGAATTGATGCAAACGACCGCGGTCCCCTCCCGCATTCGGACGCTGGCGTCGGGCGACTCCATCCAGCGCTTCCTCGCCCTCGGCGCCCTCGTCCTGCTGCTGGCCTTCTTCTCGATCGTCGTCCCGCACTTCGCCAGCAAAGACAACTACATCGACATCCTGACCGCCACCGCCATCAACGGCGTCCTGGCGACGGGCGTGACGTTCGTGATCATCACCGGTGGCATCGACCTCTCGGTGGGCACCGGCATGACGTTCGCGTCGGTGGTCATGGGCATCGTCGCGGTCAACCTGGGGCTCCCGCTCATCGTGGGCCTCATGGCCGCGCTCGCGGCCGGCGCGGTCGTCGGGGCCGTGAACGGCATGCTCATCTCGAGGGCGAAGCTGCCGCCGTTCATCGCCACCCTGGGCATGCTCTACGTCACCCTGGGGATGGCACAGGTCATCTCGGACGTCCACCCGATCTACTTCGAGGCGACCCAGCCCACCTTCCAGCAGGTGTTCATGGACCGGCCCATCGCCGGCATCCCGAACATCGTGTGGGTCATGTTCGCGGGCGCGGGCATCGCCTGGGTCCTCTTGAACAAGACGGTCCTCGGGCGGTACACGTTCGCGCTCGGCTCCAACGAGGAGGCCACGCGCCTCTCCGGCGTCAACGTCAACCGCTGGAAGGTCATCATCTACATCGTCGACGGCCTGTTCGTCGGCCTGGGCGGCATCATCGTCACCGCCCGCACGGCCTCTGCCCAGCCGGGTCAGGGCATGGGCTATGAGCTCGATGCGATTGCCGCAGCCGTCATTGGCGGCACCTCGCTGTCGGGTGGCGAGGGGAGCGTCGTGGGCACCATGATCGGCGCCCTCTTGATCAGCACGCTGCGCACCGGCCTCTCCGTGGGCGGTGTCCCGGACCAGTGGAAGTCGGTGATCACCGGTCTGGTGGTCATCGGAGCCGTCTGGCTCGACATCCTTCGACGACGCGGCAGGTCCTGAGCCGGGAGGCTCCGGGCAGTGCCCCCACGCGCCCATCACCTTGTGGCCCAACGTCAGGCCCGAACCGTCGGACCCGGCACATCGGTCAAGTCATTTCTCGGAGTGGAGGAGTCATGAAGCTCACTCGCATCTTGGGCCTCGCTGCAACGGCAGCGATCGTGGCCGGCGCCTGTTCCGGCGCCAGCTCGACGCCGTCAGCGGCAGCCCCGGCATCGCAGGCGGCAGCCCCGTCAGCGTCGACGAACACGACCGGCGCCGCCTCTGCCTACACCCCGCCGACGGACGCCGGCGCGGCCAAGGGCAAGACGATCGCCATCATCTCGAAGGGCGAGCAGCACCAGTTCTGGCAGGCCGTCAAGAAGGGTGCCCTCGACGAGGCCGCCAAGCTTGGCGTGACCGCAACCTATCAGGGCCCGGCCACCGAGTCTGAGGTCGCCAAGCAGCTCGACATGCTGCAGACGGCCATCAGCAACAACCCGGCCGCCATCTGCTTCGCCGCCCTCGACAGCAAGGCTGCGGGCGACCTGCTCAACCAGGCCAAGACCAAGAACATCCCGATCATCGGCTTCGACTCGGGCGTTGACAGCACCATCCCGGTCACGACCGTCGCGACCGACAACATCGCCGCCGCCGGCGTCGAGGCCGACAAGCTGGCCGCCCTCATCGGCGACTCCGGCAAGGTCGCCGTCATCGTCCACGACCAGACCTCGCAGACGGGCATCACCCGCCGCGACGGCTTCACCAAGGAAATGGCGGCCAAGCACCCGAACGTCAACATCGTCTCGATCCAGTACGGCGCTGGCGACGCGGTGAAGTCTGCTGACATCGCCAAGTCGATCATGACCGCCAACCCGGACCTCAAGGGCTTCTTCGGGGCGAACGAGGGCTCCATCAAGGGCATCCTCAACGCGCTCAAGGAAACCGGCAACGAGAACAAGATCGTCGCCGTCGGCTACGATTCCGGCCAGCAGCAGCTCGACGCCATCAACAGCGGCGTCGAGGCTGGCGCAATCACCCAGAACCCGGTCGGCATCGGCGCCAAGTGCGTTGACGCCGCCATCGACGCGGTCAATGGCAAGACCCTGCCGGCTGCCATCGACACCGGCTACTACTGGTTCGACAAGACCAACATCAACAACCCCGAGATCCAGGCAGTCCTCTACAAGTAGGGACTTCCTCTCAGGCGATTGACCGTCGGGGGCTGGCCGCAACGCGGTCGGCCCCCGACGACCCCCCGGACCGGCAACGGCCCGCCCACCGGTGGTACCCAGCTCTTCCATGAGCACGATCAGCGACGTCGCCAAGCGGGCCGGCGTGTCTGCGATGACCGTCTCGAGGGTCCTCAACGGCACCGGCCACACCAGCGCCCAGACGCGCGCGCGGGTCGAGGCCGCGATCGAGGAGCTGGGCTATGTGCCCAACGCGCTCGCCCGCCAGTTGCGGTCGAAGCGAACCAAGACCATCGCCCTGGTGGTCTCGGACATCTCCAACCCGTACTTCACGACCATCGCCCGCGGCGTCGAGGACTTCTTCGTCGCGCACGGCTACTCGGTCATGTACTGCAACACCGACGAGGATGAGGCCGAGGAGGAGCAGTACGTCCTGATGCTGATCGAGCGCCAGGTGGACGGCCTGCTGCTGGTCCCCGCGCGCACCGCCGGCGAATCCTTCCGACTGCTGCAGGCCCACCGCACCCCGGTGGTGGTCATCGACCGTCGCGTGACGTCGCGCAACGTGGACAGCGTTCGCTGCGACTCCGAGGCGGGTGCGCACTCCCTTGTGGAGCACCTCGTGGGGCTGGGCCATCGCCGCATCGCGGTGTTGACGGGCTCGCCGTCCATCTCCACCTCGATGGACCGCGTGCTGGGCGCCCGCCGGGCCTTGGAGGAGGCGGGGCTGGACCTGCCCGAGGCGATGATCCACTACGGCTCCTTCAACTACGGCAAGAGCAACCAGGCCGACGGCCACCGGATGGCGATGGACATGCTGGCAGCGCCGGGTCCGCGGCCGACGGCCGTCTTCTGCGCCAACAACTTCATCGCGTTCGGGGCGATCAGGGCCCTGCGCGAGGCGGGCCTCCGCGTGCCGGACGACATGTCCGTGGTCGCGTTCGACGACCTGCCCGAGGAGTGGGTGAGCGAGCCCTTCCTGACCGTCGCGCGGCAGCCCGCCTACGACATCGGCCATCGTGCCGCAGCCCTGCTGATGGACCACATCACGGGCGACCAGATCCCGTCCGGGGCCTCGGTGATCCTGCCCTACGAGCTCGTGCTCCGCCGCTCGAGCGCCGCCCTGAGCCCGGAGCTGGCCGCCGCCGTCGCGACCGCGGCCGCCCAGGACGCGCGCCCGGCTGCTGCCCCTGGTCCCGAGAGCGCCCACGCCGTCGCCTGAGGCCTGCGGCCCCCGCGCAGTCGCGCTCAGCTTTCCCGGGTCGAGGGCAGGCGACCCAGCAGGACGGTCGGCTGCTGGTCACCCGACGCCTCGACGGCATAGGCACCGACCTCTGCCGGGACGACCAGCGTCCCGAAGGGCTCGAGCGCCTCGGACCAGTCGTCGCCGCGGACGAGCGCCGAGCCGGCGACGACCGTCAGGACGTGCACCGAGGCGCGCCCCGTGTCACGCCGAACGGGCCGGCCGGGCATCGGTTGCAGGGCGTCGAGCAGGAAGTGGTCGCAGTCGACGAGTCGCCCCCCGTCGGCTGCCAGCGTTCGCACCCCGATCGTCCACGGCGTCGGCTGGACGCAGGCGAGCGACTGCGCCGTGTGCAGCGGTCGCCCGGCGGTCGCAGGGCGGCCCCAGTCGTCGCAGCGGTAGGTGATGTCCGAGGGCTCCTGGATCTCGTAGATCAGCGACCCCGGCCCGACGGCGTGGAGCGTCCCGGCAGGCACGAGATACGCTTCGCCTGCCGCAACGCGTCGTCGCTCCAGCAGGCCCGGCAGGCCCCCCTCCTTGATCGCCCGGCGCACGGCGTCGGGCGTGGCGGACGGACGCACGCCGAGCAGGATCTCCGCCCCGGCCGTCGCCTCGACGACATACCAGGCCTCGGTCTTGCCGACAGCCTCGGGGCCCTCGAGTTCGCGGGCCTGGACGTCATCGGGGTGCACCTGCACGGACAGCCAGTCCGCCGGGTCGAGCAGCTTCGCGAGGAGCGGGAAGCGGTCCGGGCGAGCTGCGGCTGACCCGGTCAGCCGTGCTCCGTGGTCGGCCGCGAGCGCGTCGAGCGTCAGTCCGGCGAAGCGCCCGCCGGCGACGACCGAGGCACCGCCCGCGAGCCACGCCTCGCCGACAGCCGGCTCGCCCGGCGGCGTGAGCCGCCGGCCGCCCCACACCCGCCGTCGCAGGTCCGGCAGCGTCCGGAGGGGCCCCAGGCGCTCGCTGAGCGGGTCGCGCCCTGCGGCTTCCGTCGTCATCGCGGACCACCCGTCACGGGACCGCCGCTGGACCGGCGGACGACGAGCTGCGTGGGCAGGACGACGTGCCGCGGCGGCGCATCCGGGTCGGCGAGCCGGGCGAGCAGCGCCCCCACGCTCTGGCGGCCGATCTCGAATGCCGGCTGGGCGACGACCGTGAGGAACGGGAAGGTGACCATCGCCTCGGGCAGGTCGTCGAACCCCACCACCGCCACGTCCTCCGGCACCCGGATGCCGAGCTCGTCGAGGGCGTGGAGGACACCGATCGCGATGAAGTTATTGGCGGCGAACACCGCGCTGGGCCGGGGATCCGCCGGCATGACCCGCAACGCCATCTCGCGGCCGCTCTCGATCGTGAACGCGCCGTGGACCACGAGCGGCTCGTCGAGCCCGGCCTCGGCGACCACGGCCCGACGGAAGCCCGCCACGCGATCGGCGGCGGTGGGGACCGAGGCGGGGCCCGTCAGGATCACGATCCGACGGTGCCCCAGTCCCACGAGGAGTCTGCCCAGCTGGTGGGCGCCGCCCTCCGCGTCGGCGCGGACCACGTCAACGTCTGGGTCCGCCGGGGGCCGGTCCACCGCCACACAGGCAACCTCGTGCTCGCGACAGAGGCGGATGGTGTCCGCGCCCGACCCGGAGGGGACGACGAGGATCCCGTCAACCTGTCGCTGGAGCAGCAGCTGGGCGAGGCGCCGCTCCTCGTCCTCGCGCTCGTCGCTGTTGGCCAGGATCATCGTCAGCCCGGCCTCGCGCGCCGCGGCCTCCACGCCGTGCGCCAGCGTCGTGAAGAACGGGTTGGTCATGTCGGGCAGCAGCAGGGCGATCGTGTCCGTCCGCCGCGCCCGGAGGCTGCGCGCGAGCGTGTTGGGCATGTAGCCGGTCTCGGCGAGCGCCCGCTCGACCCGCTCGCGGAGTCGGGGGCTCACCGCGTCGGAGCCGTTGACCACCCGCGACACGGTCATCGGCGAGACGCCCGCCCGCTTCGCGACGTCATGCAGGGTCGGCATTTCGCTTGCTGGCACCTTCAGGCTGATCGTCTGGTCACGCTAGCAACGCTGGTGGGGACGTGTCCAGCGGCGGTCGCGTGCTTTCCCGCTGCTAGAACCCTCGCAGCGCCGTGCTGGACCGCGCCGGGAGGCCGGCGTGAGGCACGCGCTTCAGCACGACGTAGTCGATGCCGCGCTCTTCGCAGAACGCGCGCTTCTCGGGCTGGTCTCCGTCCTCGTTGACCACGTAGTGCGTGGGCCGGATCCACTCGATCTCGGGCTCGGCATCCATCCAGCCCGAGCCCGTTGACACGAGGCAGCGGTGGACGGCCCGGACCGCGCCAACCATGTAGCGCCGCTCGTCCTCGTGCTGGAGCGGGTGCCCGGGGCCCTTGAGCATCTCGACATTGCGATCGCTGCCGACCACCGCGTACAGGGCGCCGTACGCCGCCGCGTCCAGGAAGAAGCGGATGTGCCCGGAGTGGAGCCAGTCGTAGCAGCCCGTGACCAAGACGCGCGGTCCGCCGGGCGGCGGGTCGGCCGGGTCGGGCACCGGGAAGCCGGCGCGGGCGGCGGGATCGATCAGGGTCATCGGGACGCCGCGAATCCCCGCGGCGGCGCGTAGGTCCGGGTCGTCCACGGGTGCGGCGAGCTGCCCGCCGGCCTCCGCGAGCTCTGCCAGCGCGTCGGCGACCGGTTGATCGACGACCTCCGCCGCGTCCACGAATCGAAGCGACTGGGCCAGGAACAGGCGCTCCACCGCGGGGAAGAGCGGCGCCGCGCCCGTCCGGGCCGCCAGGAGCGCGTCGGACGGGACCCGGACCCGCAGGGGGCCCAGGCGCGCGGCCTCCTCCAGGAATCGGACGTCGTCCGACCGGAGGTTGTCGAGGCTCGCCTCGACAACCGTGGGACGCACCGCGGGAGCGGTCACGCCCGCACCTTGACGGTGGAGGATCCCGGAGGCGCCGACTCCGAGGCGACGATGACGTACCCGCCACCGCAGCCGGACATCATCGCGCCCGGGTGCTGCGCGGCGTATCCAGCGAGCAGCCCCTTGAGGTCCACGTTGATGGTTGGGTGCACGAAGACCTGGGGGAGGATGGCGTCCCACGCGCGGGAGCACTCGTTGAAGGATTCGCCCAGCGCTGCGAGGTCCATGGCCACGATGGCATCGAAGCAGGCCCGGCCGCTGGCAGACAGCCGGGCGATCCAGGCCGGATCGAGCCGCTTGATGCCGAGCGGCCCATACCCCGGCGGCCGCTGCATCACGGGCACGAGGTGGATGACGCGCTCCAGCCACGCGACGACCTCGGGATCGGTCGTCGACGCGACGCGCGCGGGGAACCAGCCCCCGTCGACTCTGGCGTCGTAGTCCAGGCGGCTGATGCCCGGGTAGATGAGGCCGCACATGTCCTGGGAGCCCGAGGGATCGATCCGGTTCGCGTTCTCCGCCGCGTAGAGTTCGCGCACGAGGCTCGCGGGCTCCCGGCCGGGCGGGAGCGTCTCGCCCCACAGCGCCTGCGCGACCACGCGCGTCCCGGTCGCCATCCCGCACCTGTCCATGTACCGGACCACGGGCTGGAGGGACACGACGACCATGGACCCCGGGGGCTCCGGATTGCATGACGACACGAACGGCTGGTCGATCCAGCCACCGGCAAGCTGGAGGCGATAGGGGAGCGCGCCCACAGCCCCGAGCGTGCCGGGGGACACCGGGGAGGACGCGTCGGCCAGCCCGGTCATCGCGGTCAGCCCTCGACGACGCGCTTGCCGGCCTTGCGGGCGGCAAACTGGTCGGCGATCCACGCGTACGTCGCGGCCATGCCGTCCCGCAGCGGCGTGCTGGGCTCCCAGCCGAGGACACGCTGGATCATGGTGTTGTCGCTGTTGCGGCCGGCGACGCCCTTCGGCGCGTCCAGCTTGTAGCTGCGCTCCAGCTTCACGCCGGCGATCTCCTCGACGATCGAGACGAGATCGTTGATCGAGACGAGCTCGGAGGACCCGAGGTTGATCGGGGTGGCGATCAACTCAGGGGTGTGCATGATCAGGTCGATGCCGTGGACGCAGTCGTCGATGTAGCAGAACGACCGCGTCTGGCTGCCGTCGCCCCAGATCTCGATCCGCATGTCGCCGGAGTCGAGCGCCTCGAGGACCTTGCGCGACATCGCGGCGGGCGCCTTCTCGCGGCCGCCGAACCAGGTGCCATTGGGGCCGTAGATGTTGTGGAAGCGGGCGATGTGGGTCTCCAGGCCGCGCTCCTCCCAGTACTCCTGGCAGAACATCTCGGAGATCAGCTTCTCCCAGCCGTAGCCCCGCTCGGCCATGGCCGGGTAGGCGTCGGACTCCTTGAGCGCGATGACCTCGGGCGACTTCTGGAGGTCCGTGTTGTAGGCGCAGGCCGATGACGAGAAGAAGTAGCGCGACACGCCGGCGCGGTAGGACGCCTCGGTCAGGTGCGTGTTCACGAGCACGCTGCGCAGGCACTCGACCCGGAAGTTCTCGATGAAGCCCATGCCGCCCATGTCGGCCGCCAGGTTGTAGACCTCCTTCGCGCCGCGCACCGCCTCGATGGCGTTCTGCTCATGCGAGAGGTCCATGGAGATGGACTCGACGCCGGGCACCCGCAGGTACCAGTCGGGGAGCGGCTTGCGGTCGATCGCGCGGATGTTGGTGTAGCCCTGCTCGGTGAAGTACCGCGTCAGCGAGCCCGCGATGAAGCCGCCCGCGCCTGCGATGACGATCAGGTCGTCCTTGGCCAGCCCGCGCGTGACCGCGGTGCCGGGGATTGTGTCGGTGTACTGGGCGGTCATCGCGGGATACCTCTCTGCGGGGTGCGGCGCCGGGATCGCGGTGCCTGGGGAGCGTCCAGGGGCTTCTGGTGGTAACGTTACCACGCACGAATCCAGATGTCCAGCCCATGGCCCTCCGACGCAACGGTCGTGGCCCCACAGGAGAAGCCCGTGCTCGCAGTCATTCTCGCCGGGGGCGGCGGCACCCGGCTCTGGCCCCTGTCGCGCCCGGCATGCCCCAAACCGTTCCTGCCCCTTCTCGGGGACCGCACGCTGCTCCAGCGGACGTGGGATCGCATCGTCCCCGAGCTCGTGTCCGCGGCCGACGTCGCCGTCGTGACCGAGGTTCGATACCGGGAACTTGTCCGCGAGCAGCTGCCCGACCTCCGCCCGGACATGCTCTTGGCGGAGCCGGTAGCGCGGAACACGGCGGCGGCCGTGGCGCTGGCGGCCACGGCGCTGCGGCGACCGGCCGACGAGGTGATGCTCGTCCTGCCGGCGGACCATCTTGTCGCCGATGAGCTCGCGTTCCGCGACCTGCTGCGTCGGGCCGCCGCCCTGGCTTCGGGGGAGGACGGCTGGCTCGTGACGCTCGGCATCGCGCCGGACGGCGCGGAGACCGGGTACGGGTACATCGTCGCGGGCGACCCCGTGCCGGGCCACGATGGCGCAGTGGCAGTGGATCGGTTCACGGAGAAGCCGTCGGCGGCCGAGGCGCGCGCCCTCCTCGACGGCCCCGCGCCTGTCGCCTGGAATGCCGGGATTTTCCTGTGGCGCATCGACGCGCTCCGGGCGGCGTTCGCCTCCGGGTCGCCGGACATCCTCGCCGACGTCGAGGCGGGCGTGACGGCGGGACCAGACGGCTTGGACGGGGCTTACGCGGACGTGCGCGCCACCTCGATCGACTACGCGGTCCTCGAGCCCGCGGCGCAAGCGGGCAGGGTGGCGATGCTGCGGGCGGCGGTCGGTTGGAGCGACCTCGGCAGCTGGAGCTCGCTGCGCGACGCGCTCGCCCAACAAGCCGTCGCCTCCAGCCCTGGGACGGCGGCGCCGGGCGTGACCGGCCGGGGTCCGCGGACCGACCTCGGCTCGCAGCGGACCCTCGTGCTCGCCGGGGACCGGCCCATCGTCACGATCGGCCTGCTCGACGTGATCATCGTGGACGCCGGCGACGTGATCATGGTCGCCGCGGCCGGAGCGTCGCAGGAGGTCAAGACCGCTGCCGAGCTCTGGGCGGCCGGCGGGATCGCGAAGGACTGACTCCGGCCGACGGGCCGAGGCGGGGCATCCCTCCGACCACGCCATCGGGCCCATCGCGACCCCACGCTCGCCCGGCCCGGGGGTGCTTCGGCCTGTCCCTCCGCGCCCTTGCGGAAGCCTCGGGACGACCCGATCCGCGAGGGTGCGCGGAAGCCCAGCGCAATGGTTGACGACTGCGCTATCTTCATCAGTGTTATCGATAACTCTCTGCCGCGCGGCACCCGCCGGACGCACCTCTGCGCCATCGAGTCGATGGCTGTCCGGGCAGCGCCACCCGAGTTCCGTCCGCACAGCGCATCTGACCAGGTAGCAGCCTTGATGAGCACGTTCAGCGGCCTAGCGAGACGCGCGCGCGCCTGCACGGCGACGGGATCTCCCGGCCAGCGTGCGCTGCCACCCGATCGTTCCGCCGCGCTCACGGTTGTGCGCACGCTCCGCTCATCGAGCTCTCCCTTGGGCGCGCCCGGCGTCCATGGCATCGGCAATCGGGTGCCCCGTCTGCTCCTGGCGGCGTCACGTGGAGCACGAGCGGACCGGCCGGCCCGGGTCTGGCCCGCTCCAGCTGATTACCCGCTGCTGTCCCGCAGCGCGCCGTCGTCACACCTCTAGGAGGCTCGATGCTCACCACTCGTCTGCTCCACCCCGAGATCCTGGCCGCCCTGGGCGAGGCCGGGCACGGGGCGACAGTCCTGATCGCCGACGGCAACTACCCGGTCGCGACGCGCTCGAACCCCGACGCCCATCGGGTCTTCCTGAACCTCGAGCCCGGCAAGCTGACCGTCACCGAGGTGCTCGACGTCATCGCCGGGGCCATCCCGATCGAGGCAGCCCACGTGATGGGCCCTGACGACGGCAGTGAGCCGTCCATCTACGAGGACTTCCGGCGGATCCTGCCCGGCACTGAACTGAATCGGCTTGGCCGCTTCGAGTTCTACGACATGGCCCGCGGCAAGGACTGCGCGCTGGCCATCGGCACGGGCGAGCAGCGCATCTACGCGAACATCCTGCTGACCATCGGCGTGGTCCAGCCGGCGTAGGCGCCGCGGACCACCACGCGTCCCAGAGGGAGACGAAGGCGAATGACCACCGTCAGCACGTCCGGCCGCTTCGTCGGCGACTGGCCGAAGATCGGCATCCGGCCTGCCGTGGACGGCCGGCAGCACGGCGTCCGCGAGTCGCTCGAGGTCCAGACCCGCAACATGGCGCTGCGGACGGCCGAGCTGATCTCGTCGACCCTGCGCTACCCGGACGGCAGCCCGGTCGAGTGCGTCGTGCCCGAGCACAACATCGGCGGCGTGTACGAGGCCGCCAAGGTCGCCGAGCTGTTCCGCAAGGAGGGCGTCGGGGTCTCGATCACGATCACGCCCTGCTGGTGCTACGGGTCCGAGACCATGGACATGGACCCGCTCACCCCGAAGGCGGTCTGGGGCTTCAACGGCACGGAGCGGCCGGGCGCCGTGTACCTCGCCGCCGTCCTCGCCGCGCACACGCAGAAGGGGCTGCCGGCGTTCGGCATCTACGGCCGCGACGTCCAGGACGCGACCGACGGTTCGATCCCCGACGACGTCCAGGCGAAGATCCTGCGCTTCGCGAAGGCCGGCCTCGCCGCCGCGATCCTGCGCGGCAAGTCCTACCTGTCGCTCGGCGGCGTGTCCATGGGCATCGCGGGCTCCATCGTGGACCAGCCCTTCTTCGAGAAGTACCTCGGCATGCGCGTCGAGGCCGTGGACATGTCCGAGATCTCCCGTCGGCTCGAGGAGGGGATCTACGACCCCGTCGAGTTCGAGAAGGGCCTCGCCTGGGCGAAGGAGAACTGCCGCGAGGGCGCCGACCGCAACGAGGCGGCCAAGGCGAAGACGCGCGAGGACCTCGACGCCGACTGGGCGACCGTCGTGAAGATGTTCCTCATCGCGCGCGACCTGCTGGTGGGCAACCCGAGGCTCGCCGAGCTCGGCCACCTCGAGGAGTCGATGGGCCGCAACGCGATCCTGGGCGGGTTCCAGGGCCAGCGCGCCTGGACCGACCACAGCCCCAACGGCGACTTCATGGAGGCGATCCTGAACTCCAGCTTCGACTGGAACGGGATCCGGGCGCCGCACATCTTCGCGACCGAGAACGACTCGCTCAACGGCGCGTCGATGCTCCTGATGTACCTGCTCACCAACCGGGCCCAGATCTTCGCCGACGTGCGGACGTACTGGAGCCCCGAGGCGGTGGAGCGGGTCACCGGGTACAAGCCCGACGGGCTCGCCTCCGACGGGTTCATCCACCTGATCAACTCGGGCGCCGCGACCCTCGACGCGACGGGCGCCATGACCGGCCCCGACGGCAAGCCCGCGATGAAGCCCTTCTGGGAGATCACCGAGGCCGACGTCGCGGCGGCGCTCGCGGCGACCACCTGGTACCCGGCCAACCGCGGCTACTTCCGCGGCGGCGGGTACTCGAGCCAGTTCGTGTCGCGCGGCGGCATGCCCGTCACCATGGCGCGCCTCAACCTCGTCAGCGGGGCAGGCCCGGTGCTCCAGATCGCCGAGGGCTGGACCGTGGAATTGCCGCCCGAGGTCCACAAGGTCCTCGACGAGCGGACGGACCCCACCTGGCCCACCCACTGGTTCGTGCCCCGGACGACGGGCGTCGGGCCGTTCCGCGACGTGTACAGCGTGATGGCGAACTGGGCCGCCAATCACGGCGCGATCAGCTACGGCCACATCGGCGCGGACCTGATCTCGCTGGCCTCGGTGCTGCGGATCCCGGTCCACATGCACAACGTGCCCGACGAGGACGTCTTCCGGCCGAGCGCCTGGGCGAACCTGGGCACGGCCGACCCCGAGGGCGCGGACTTCCGCGCCTGCGCCAACTTCGGCCCGCTCTACGGGCGGAAGTAGGGGCGCCAATTATCCGGCCCGTCGGGTGTACCGCTCCTCCGGCACCCGGCGGGCCTTCTGATTCCCGGCTTGGCGAGGGGCCTGTCTCTTCCGCCGACGAAGAGCGTACGCGCCGCTCAGGGCTCCTCGAGGCTGAGCAGATCGCCCGGGGCGCACGCGAGGGACTCGCACAGCGCGGTCAGCGTCGAGAATCTGATGGCGCGAGCCCGGCCGTTCTTGAGCACCGAGAGGTTGACCGGCGTGATGCCGACCCGCTCGGCGAGCTGGGTCAGGGTCATCCCCCGCTCGGCGACGAGCCGGTCGATGTTCACCCGGATCCGGTGCTCCTCGTCGGGGGGCATGGTCAGATGACTCCGTCGAGCTCGTCCCGCAGCGCGACGCCGCGGCGGACGACCTCCCCGACGAGACCCAGGCAGGCGCCGATCATGGGCCACCAGAGGGCGGGCCCCAGCAATGCGATCAGGGACGCTAGGGTGAAGCCGCCAACCACGTCGGGCGGGCGCGCGGCCCAGGACAGGGTGCCGCCGAAGCCCACCTGGCAGATGAACGCCGCTGCGCCAGCAGAAGCGGTGAATTGGCCGACCCGCGTCAGCCGCGCCGCCGCCGCCGCGGTGAAGGTCGCGCCCAGGCGCACCGTGCGCGCCCACCGGGCGAGCAGGGCCAGCACAACCGCCAGCACGAGCGGCTGCGGCACCGCCGCCAGCACGGCGAGCACCCTCTGGCCGATGGTCGGATCAGCCAGGAGAACCGTCACGTGGTCGTCGACCAGGCTGAGTCGGGCGCCCGTCGGGATGGACCCGGTGGCGGCCGTGATCCCCAGCACCGACGCCGGGACCTGAACGGCCAAGTCCCCGATGAAGCACAGGACGAGCTGCAACACCGCCCAGGCCGTCACTGCCGCCGCGCCCACCCAGAAGACCTGCTCGGCCTCGCGAGCCCAGTCCCGCCTCCGCTCGATTCGCGTCTGCCATCCCGTGGGCTGGGTCATGGGTGTCCCCCGTCTTATCGATTGTCGATATATCGAGTATCGATAAGAGGGGCATCAATGTCAAGACCGGCCGGGAGCGGAGGAGGTGCGCCGGCCGATGTTCGCCCGAGCCGTCGCGCGACTGACGGCCTAGAAGTTGATCGAGCGCCCCCGGACGGCCATCGCGGCCTCGCCCAGCACCTCCGACAGCGTCGGGTGCGGGTGGGTGGCTGAGCCCACCTGGTCCACCGTGGCGCCGAGCGCCGTCGCCAGCGAGGCTTCGGCGATCAGCTCCGTCGCGTGGGGACCGATCACGTGGACGCCCAGGATCGCTCCGGTCTCGGCGTGCGCGATGACCTTGGCGAAGCCCTCGCGCGAGCCGTGGATGAGCGCCTTGGCGATGGCCTGGAACGGTACCTTGCCCACCTGGACCGGGAGCCCGCGCTCCGCGCACTGGGCCTCGGTGAGGCCGACCGACGCGATCTCGGGGCGGGTATAGGTGGCGCGGGGCTGGTTGACGTAGTCCATCGGGTGGACGTCGCGCTCGCCGGCGATCGCGTGGACCGCGGTCAGGCCCTCGTGCGCGGCCGTGTGCGCGAGCAGGAGCCCGCCCACGAGGTCGCCGATGGCCCACAGGTGGGGCTCGTCGGTGCGCATCAGGCCGTCGACCTTGACGAACCCTCGCTCGAGGACCGCCTTGGTGGTCTCGAGGCCCAGGTCCTCGGCGTTGGGCGCGCGGCCCGTCGCGACGAGGATGGCGTCGGCACTGAGCTCGGCGCGCTCGCCGCCCTCGGGGCCGACCGTGATGCGGACGCCGTCCTCGCCGGTGACGACCGACGCCGGGTCGAACCGGGCGCTGGTCATGACCGAGATGCCGCGGCGCTCGAAGCTGCGCTGGAGCTCGCGCGACACCTCGGCGTCCTCGAGCGGGACGACGGAGGGGAGGTACTCGAGCAGCGTCACCTTCGTGCCGAGGTCGTGGAACGCTGAGGCGAACTCGGCCCCCACGGCGCCCGCGCCGATGACGATGAGGCTCGCGGGGAGCTCCACCATCCGCAGCACGTCGTCCGAGGTGAGGATCCGGACCCCGTCGGGCGCCAGGCCCGGCAGGCTCTTCACGCGCGAGCCCGTGGCGAGGATCACGTCGTTGGCCTTCAGGACCCGCTCGCCGCCGGCGCCCGGCGTGCCGTCCGCCCCGTGGAGCAGAACGCGCACGCGCCCGGGGCCGTCGAGGCGTCCGCGCCCGCCGACCCACTCGACCTTGTTCTTGCCGACGAGCGACTTGAGGCCGGTCCACATCCGCCGGACGACCGCGTCCTTGTTCGCGGCGACCGCGGCGTAGTCGATCGCGACCCCGGTCGTGTGCACGCCGAGGCCTGCGCCCGTGTCGCGGACGCGGTGCGCGAGGTCGGCCAATTCCAGGATCGCCTTGGTGGGGATGCAGCCGCGGTGGAGGCACGTGCCCCCGATCTTGTCGGCGTCCACGAGCGCCACCTTGAGGCCAAGCTGCGCGGCCCGGAACGCGGCCGAGTAGCCGCCGGTGCCGGCGCCGAGCACCACGAGGTCGAACCAGTCGGGGTCGTCGGGGAGGCGTGGGCGCGCGGGCTCAGGAGGCGTCGCCGTGCCGAGGCGGAACGCGTCGGCGGCCTCGAGCCGGGCCTGGAGCGCGCGGGTGAACTGGGCGCCCATCGCCCCGTCGACGATCCGGTGGTCGGCCGACAGCGTGAGCCTCATCACCTGGCGGACCTCGACGCGGCCCTCCACGGCCACCGGCGTCGGGATGGCGGCGGACACGGCGAGGATCGCCGCCTCGCCCGGGTTGATGATCGCGCTGAACTCCTCGACGCCGTACATGCCCAGGTTCGACACCGTGAAGGTCGAGCCCGTCAGGTCGTCAACCGACGCGGTTCCTGCGCGGGCGGCGGCGGCGAGAGAGGCCGCGCGGTCGTGGAGCTCGGCGACGGTGAGCTGGTCGGCGTCGCGGATGACCGGGACGACCAGGCCGCTCGGGACCGACACGGCCATGCCCAGGTGGACGCGCGAGCGCGGCCAGACCGAGGTGCCGTCGGTGCGGGCGTTGACGTCGGGGAACTCGGCGAGGGTGTCGGCGGTGGCCGCCAGGACGAAGTCGGTAACGGTCAGCGCGGAGCCGGCCGCCTTGAGCTGGGCGCGGAGGGCGAGGAGCCTGGTCACGTCGGCGGCGACGGTGACCGTGAAGTGGGGCGTGGTCTGCCAGGAGGAGGTGAGGCGCTCCGCGATGACGCGGCGCATGCGCGACATCGGGCGCGGGGCCTCCTCGCCGGGGACGGCGGGACCGGCGGCGGGCGCTGCCGATCCGCGCGACGCACCGGCCGCGATCGCCGACTGGACGTCGCGCTCGACGACGCGGCCGTCAGGCCCGGTGCCGCGCACAGTGGACGGGTCGATCCCGGCTGAGACGGCGAGGCGCCGGGCTCGCGGGCTGATTCGGAGGTCGCCCGCTGGAGCGGCAACCAGGGCGGACGAAGCCGACGAAGCAGCCGAAGACGAAGCCGCCGGAGCGGAGACCGACGGGGCCGCCGGAGCCGCCGCCGGGACCGACGGGGCAGCCGAAGATGCGGCAGGCTGCATGGGTGCGGGCGTGGGCGCCTCGGGGATCGCCTCGCCCGGCTGGCCGATCCAGCCGCAGACGCCATTCACCGGGACGGTCTCGCCCTCGGCTGCGACCTGCGCGAGGAGGACGCCCTCCTCGAAGGTCTCGACCTCCATCGTGCTCTTGTCGGTCTCGATCTCGAACAGGACATCGCCCCGGTGGACGGGGTCGCCCACCGCCTTGCGCCAGATGGTGAGGGTGCACTCCTCGGTCATCTGGCCGGGCTTGGGCATCAGGATCGGGCGGGCCATCGGTGAGGCTCCTTCCGGCGGGTGGGCGGTCAGACGATGGCGGTGACGGCGGCCACGATGTCGGCTGTCGTCGGCAGGAAGGCCTTCTCGAGGGCCTCGGCCTGGGGGCTGATCCCCGGCGCCGCGCCGACGCGGCCCACCGGCCCGTCGAGATCGTCGAACGCCTCGGCCTGGATCCGCGCCACGACCTCGTTCACGAAGCTGTTGGTGAGGATCGCCTGCGCGGCCACCACGACGCGTCCGGTCTTGCGCACGGACGCCAGGACGGTGTCCATGTCCAGCGGGACGAGCGTGCGCAGATCGATGACCTCCGCGGCGAGCCCGTGCTCGGCGGCAAGGACGTCGGCGGCGGCCAACGCGTCGGGGACGGCCGGGCCCCAGGCGACGATGGTCGCGTCCGTGCCCTCGCGGGCAACCCGCGCCACCCCGATCGGCGTCGTGTATTCGCCCTCGGGCACGACGCCCTTGGTGGAGTAGAGGCTCTGGCTCTCGACGAAGACGACTGGGTTATTCGTCCGGATCGCGCTCTTGAGCAGGCCCTTCGCGTCCTCGGCCGTGGCCGGGTAGACCACCCACAGCCCCGGGATGTGCGTGAACAGGCTCTCCAGGCTCTGGCTGTGCTGGCCGCCGTAGCCCTTGCCGGCGCCCACCGAGCATCGGTAGACGACGGGGACCTCGACCTGGCCGCCCGACATGTAGTGCCACTTCGCGGCCTGGTTCGCGATCTGGTCCGACGACATGAGCGCGAAGTCCATGTACATCAGCTCGACCACGGGCCGCAGGCCCACGATCCCGGCGCCGACCGCCGTCCCGCAGATGCACGCCTCGGAGATCGGCGTGTTGAACACGCGCCGGCGCGTGAAGGCCTCCATCAGGCCCTTGGTCAGCTTGAACGCGCCGCCATAGTCGGCGACGTCCTCGCCGTAGAAGATGACCCGATTGTCGCGCTCCATCTCCTCGACCAGCGCCTCGCGGAGCGCGTCGCGGTAGAGGATCCGGCCGTCGGCATCGCGCTTGGCGACCGGCGGCTGAGCCGCCAGGACGACCTCGCCCGCGCCAGCGGGGAGCAGGTCGGAGGTGCCGTCGGTGTAGAGCAGGTCGAGCAGGCTGGAGGGCGCGGGGTCCGTCGCGGCGGCAGCGCGCTGGGCAGCCCGGGCATTGCGCTCGGCGGCCGCAGCCACGATCGCGGCGATCTCGTCGGCCGTTGCGGCGCCCGACTCGACCAGCTGCGCCTTGAGGTTCTCGATCGGGTCGACCGCGCGCCAGGACGCCTCCTCGTCGCGGGTCCGGTACTCGTTGCGCGGGTCGGACAGCGAGTGGCCGTAGTAGCGGTAGGTGGACGCCTCGATGAGGACCGGGCCCTCGCCGCGGCGGCACAGCTCGGCGGCTCGCGTGACGGCGTCGCGCACGGCCAGCACGTCCATGCCGTTGACGACCTCGGCGTGCATGTTGTCGTCGGAGAAGCCGGCCGCGCGCCGCGCGAGGTGGGTGACGCCGGTGACCTCGTCGTCGGTCCGGTGCGTCATGCCGTAGTGGTTGTTCTGAATGAAGTAGATGATCGGCAGCCCGAACGGCCGCTCGCCCGCGTAGTGGTTGGTCCACTGGCTCTGGGCCGCCCAGTTGAGCGCCTCGAGGACCACGCCGTTCGCGTAGGCGCCGTCGCCCGCGAAGCAGCAGACGACCGTGTCCGTGCCGACGTAGCGGTGCGCCATCGCAGCGCCCGTGGCAATCGGGACCGAGCCGCCCACGATCGCGTTCGCGCCCAGGTTGCCCGTTGAGAAGTCGCCGATGTGCATGCCGCCGCCGCGGCCGCGCCCGTAGCCCTCGTCCTTGCCGAACAGCTCGGCGATCACCTTGTAGAGGTGCTCCTCGAGGGCGGCCGCCACCAGTTCGTCGCGGGTGCCGTCAGCGCGGCCGAGGCGGGCACGAAGCTGGTCCTCGCTCATCTGGCGGATCGCCGAGAAGCCCTTGGCGATGGCGTCACCGTGGCCGCGGTGCGAGGAGGTCACGTTGTCCGAGATCCGCAGCACGGACGACGCCCCCACGGCGGACGCCTCCTGGCCGATCGACACGTGGGTCGGCCCGCGATAGTCGTAGGCCGGGAGCGGCTCGTACCCGCCGCCGCCCCGCAGCCGCACGATCATCTCCTCCATCTCGCGGATGGCGAGCATGTCGTCGAGCAGCGCGATGGCCGACGCGCGGTCAAGGCGGCCGGCGGTGAGCTCCTCCGCAAGGCTGCCCTGGTAGGTGAAGCCGCGCAGGGTCCCCAGCTGTTCCTCGAACGGCTCGAAGTCCGGGCGGGCGTCGCTGTGGAAGACGATGGACGGGTCGGGCCGGACGTCGAGGGTCATCGGGATCTCCAGGGGTTGCGAGCGGAGAGGGGAGGGGCGTTGGAGGGGAGGGCGGTCATCGCGGGGCCCCGGGAGTGGGCCGGACGATGACCTTGGATCCGGCGCGGCTGGCCGCTTCGGCCATGGCGCGGTCCGCGTGGTCGATGGGGTGGACAGCGGTCACGACCTCGCCCGGCCGGATCCTGGCCGCGAGCGCGATCGCCTCCGGGTAGACGTGGTTCATGCGGCGCGAGAAGCGCAGGTCGAGGCCCTTGCGCCGGAGGAGCGAGGCCGGGATCCACGTCGTGTCACCGGCCGGGATGCCGGCCACGACCACGCGCGATCCGGGCTTGACCAGCGCGGCAGCGGTGCGAACGGCGTCGTCGTCGCCGGCGATCTCGATGGCAGTGTCGAGGGGCCGTCCGCCGAGCGCCTCGCGGAGGACGTCGATCTCGCGGCCGCCGTCGACGAGCGCGGCCATGGCGCCGTCGCTCCGGGCGGCCTCGACGCGGTGGGGGAGCCGGTCCGTGGCGACCACCCCAGACGCTCCCGATGCGAGCGCCAGCCGGATCAGCAGCCGCCCGATGGGGCCGGCTCCGAACACGCCGATCGTGTCCCCGGGCCGCAGCTGCGCCAGGCGCATCGCGTGGATGGCCACGCCCAGCGGCTCGAGCATCGCGCCGGCCACGTCGTCGATGGCGTCGGGGAGCGGCACCAGCCGGTCCTCGGGCCACGCGATCAGCTCGCGCATCGCACCGTCGGTGGTGCTGTGGCCGAGGAACCGCACGTCGGGGCACAGGTGCGGCAGCCCGCGGGCGCAGACGTCGCACGTGCCGCACGGGATGTTGGGGTCGATCGCCACGCGCGTCCCGGCCCTCGGCCCGCTCGCGATGACGCCCGCGGCCTCGTGGCCCAGGACGAGCGGGCGAGAGAGCACCGCGTCGCCGATCGACGACTCCGCATACCAGTGCAGGTCGGAGCCGCAGATCCCCACGGCGCCCACGCGAACCAGCACCTCGCCGGGTCCCGGGACGGGCACGGGCTCGTCGGCCACCCGGACGTCGCCCGGGCCGTGGAGGCGGGCTGCCTTCATGCCTTCACCCCCGCCCGCACGGACGGCTCCGCGAGCAGCGCGGCCTCCGCCTCGGCGGTCCACTTGCCGTTGTCGAGCTTCGCGGCGACGGACGGGAGGCGATCGGCCAGCTCCGTGAGGCGAACCAGGCCCAGGTGGTGCAGCGCGGGGTACACGACGATCTTGCCGCCCGAGGTGCGGGCCTCGATGGCCGCCAGCGCCGCCGACACGCCGTCGAGCCCGCAGACCGCGTCGACCGACATGTTCGTGTCGAGCCGACCGGCCTCGAGCCGACCGAGCACCGCGACCATGTCCCGGATCTCGGACCCGCTCGTGCCGAACATGTACAACCCGAGCCCGATGATCGTGTTCATGTCGAGCGAGGCCCGGGTGCCCACGGCGAAGCCAGCGAACAGGTTCAGGCGCGCGCCCGGCGCCGCCATCGTCACGGCCTGCACGACGAGGGCGGGTGCCGGGACCATCACGCCCACGTACGAGTAGGCCCGTGCGGCAGGGGGCGAGACGCGGCTGTTCGTGAACGTCGCCTCGACGCCGTTGGCGGCCGCCACCGGCCCCGCGACGTCGGACAGGTGGGCGAGGCGGCTGTCGTCGATGTCGATGGCGGCGACGCGCAGGCCCTGTCGCCCGATCGTGGCAGCCCGGACGGTGTGCATGAAGCCCATCGGCCCCGCGGCGCCGACGATCGCCACCGCGTCGCCGTCGCGCAGCTCGCCGTCGGCGGGGATCGCTGCGTACCCGTCCGCTGCGGAGGTGCCGGTCGTGCCGGTGAGGCGGATCGGGTCGTAGTGGATGCGGCCAACGTCAACAGCAACGTCGCGGTCGATGCGCTGCCCGCCGAGCACGATGTCGATGACCCCGCCGGGCGCCAGCAGTTCGATGAGCGCCTCGATGCGGTCCGCGCTCGCGCCCGCGTAGACGATGTCGTCGAACCGGTCGCCGGCTCGGGCAGCCAGCGCGCTCGGCTCGACCGGGTCCAGGCGCACGACCTCGCGCGGCGTCGCGGCGGCGAGGAGGCTGGCCAGCCCGGTCAGCGTGGCCCCGGGGTCCACCGCGACCAAGAGGCGGCCACCGGCCAGGAGCGCCTGGCGCTCGCGCGTCGCGTACGACTTCTCCACGCACGCCCACGGCTCCAGCAGCGCCACGGCCGAGCCGGACGGCGCCTCGTCGACCGGGATCAGGAACCGCTCGCCGGTGTCGGGATCGAGGATCACCCGCTCGTCGAGGAGCACGTACTCCGCCAGGCCGCCCTCGAAGTTGTACCCGAATGCGGCATTGGCGCCCTTGGTGGGCAGGTGGCGGTAGTCGGTCTGGACCAGCACCCGCTCACCGACCCGGTGGTGCTCGACCGCCGAGCCCACGGCGACGATCCGCGCGCAGCACTCGTGGCCGGGCGTGCCGGGCGCCTCGTTCGGGGTGTAGGAGGGGATCTGCGCGAGCACGTCCTCGGGCAGCCCGGCGAGCACCGGACCCTTGCGGGGGTGGCCCGTCCAGGCGTGCAGCAGCTTGGTGTCCGAGAAGCAGAGGCCGGTCGCCTCCACCTCGAGCACAACCTGCGTTGGGCCCGGCGCCGGGACGGGCTTGGCGGCGTTGTGCACCAGCGTGCCCGGTCCGGTGAACTGGATGGCGTGCTGGGTGGCGGGGAGGTCAGTCACGGGCGGGTCCTTCTGGCTCAGGAGAGCATCACCTGGCCGCCCGTGACGGGCAGGGCCTGGCCGGTTTCGTACTGCTGGGCGACGAGGTAGAAGAGCGCCTCGAGAACGTCGGCCGGGGTGCAGCCGCGGCCCATCGGGACCTTGGCCTCGTAGGCGTGGCGCACGTCGTCCACGGTGGTGGCGCCGGCCACCTTGCCCTCGCGCAGGTACTGGACGAAGAGCCCGTTCTGCGGATCGCTCCACAGCGGGCCGTCGAGGAAGTTGCCGGGGCAGATGGCGTTGACCTTGATCCCGTCGCCCACGAGCTCGAGCGCGAACGACTGGGTGAGGCCGATGCCGCCGAACTTGGACCCGGCGTAGGCGCTGTTGCGTGACGAGCCCTGGAGGCCGGACTTGGAGTTGATCTCGATGATGTCGCCCCACGATGCCGGGTTCGCGGCGTGCTGGCGGGCCATGATCGGCGCGGCGTGTTTCACGACGAGGAAGTAGCCGCGGTAGTTGACGCGGGTGACGAGGTCGAAGTCCGCGACCGGCTGGGTGGTCACGCTGGCAGCCCGCAGGACACCGGCATTGCTCACGACGATGTCGAGGCCGCCGAAGCGCCGGACGATCGCGGCCACACCTGCGGCCACGCTCGCCTCATCGGTGACGTCCATCGGGATCGCGATGGCCCGCCCGTCGCCGGCCTCGTCCGAGAGGCGACGCGCGTTCGCCTCGGCGAGGGCGTTGTTGAGGTCCGCGAGCACGACGTGGGCGCCCTGCGCCACGAGGCCCTCGGCGATCGCGAGGCCGAAGCCCTGGGCAGCGCCGGTGACGAGCGCGACACGGCCGGCGACGCGCCCGGTCGGCGCCGGCCTGCGGTCCACGACGAACGTGCCCGCGCTGGGGACGACCCACCGGTCCGGCATCGGGATCTCCCGATCCCGGTGCGCGGCGACAACCATCGCGGGGTCGTCGAGCGCGTTCGATCCGAGGAGGTAGACGCCCGGACCGGGTGCCGGCTCGGCGCCGTCTTGGAACGTGATGATCGGCAGCCGGCCGTCCAGCCCGAGCGCGCCCCGGAGGCGCGGGGCGAAGTCGAGGATGGCGGCGTCGAGCCGGCTCAGCTCGGTCATGCGGGGACGCTCCTGCGCTCGAACAGCTCCGCGCCGATCGCGGCGAACCGCCGGATCCGCGCCTCGGTGTCACCGGGCCCGGGATGGCCGTCCCCGTCGACGAACCCCGGCTGGCCGGCTGCGCGCTCGGCCTGGTGACCGGCGACGACACAGGCGCCCTCGTAGAGGATGGCCCTCGTTGCCTCGGACAGGGGCGCGCCGCCACGCGCCATGGGCTCGACCGGGATTCGCGCGGGCGTGTTGTGCTCGGTCCCCGCCGTGACAACCATCCCGGTGGCCCGGAAGGCGCGGACGTAGGCGTCCACCATCTCCGGGGCGTTGCGCATCGGGATCAGCTCTGCGGCATGGATCCCGAGTTCGCCGAGCTGGTGGGCGAGGTCCTGCGGCGAGGCCTCGAAGGGGCAGATGGGCGAGGTGCCGTCCGCAAGGGTGGGGTAGGCGGGGATGCCGTCCCACTCGAGGATGAGGCGGTAGGCATCCTGGAACGAGAGAGCCGCCTCCTCGACGAACGCCGGGCCGCCCACGCGCATGAGGCGCGAGCGGATCTCGCCCTGCACGCCCGCGGGGTCGTCCACGGCGGACGGCGCGATGCCGTAGGCGGCCTCGAGCCGGCCGGCCCGCAACCGGGGCGCCACAGCCTCGAACAGGGCGCGCTGGAAGGCCCTCGCCAGGTGGCGCTCCTGGAGCACGACCCACTCGAGGGGCACGCCCGCCCGCTCGGCGACGTCGGCGGCGATCGCGGCGTCGTCGAGGTCCAGCGGCACGCCCACCGTGGCGAAGTGCTCACGCAGGAGCGCAACCATGCGCGCGCTGCGCTCTCGGCTGGCGGTCCGGATGGCGGCGTCGATCCGGGCGGCCGTGGGGGTGGGCTGGCGGAACGGGTCGACACCCTTGCCGCACAGGTACATCCGACCCGGGTTGGCGGGGTCGTTGACACGCGTGCCCGCCGCGCGCAGCGGCTCCACCACGGAGATCAGCTCGAGGCCGTACAGCGGGACGATGCCGGCAGCCCGCGCGGCATCGGCGAACCGCCGGTACACGCGGAGGTCGTAGAAGTTCGACCCGCCCATCGCGCGGATGCCCTCTGCGGCGGCAGCGGCAACCGCGTCCTCGACATCGTCGAAGGCCGAGAAGTTGGGCGGCAGGTGGACGTGCGTGTTGGCGGCGAGCAGCGGGGTGCTCATGCGGCGCCTCGCGCGCCTGTGGCGGCGGACCGGTCGCGCAGGGCGGCGAAGCGGTCGCGCGCCTCGGCCCAGTCGCCCGCGGGCTCGTACTCGGTGGACGGGAAGGACCGGGCGGCCAGCTCGCGCGCCTCGGCGACCGACGCCAGCTCGCCTGCAGCGATCGCCTGGACGGCCAGGTTGCCGATCGCGGTGGCCTCCACAGGTCCGGTTCTGACAGGCAGCCCGGTGGCGTCTGCGGTGAGGCGGCACAGGAGGCGATTGCTGGAGCCGCCGCCCACGATCCGGAGCGCGTCGACCCGCCGCCCGGATGCAGCACGAAGGCTCTCGATTCCTGCGGCATAGCGCAGCGCGAGGCTCTCCAGAAGGACGCGGAACAGCGTCCCCGCGTCCTGCGGGACGGGCTGCCCGGTCTCGGCGCAGAACTCCCGGACGCGGGAGGCGATGTCGCCAGGGCGCAGGAACCGCTCGTCATCGGGGTCGATGAATGCCGTGAACGGCCTCGCGCCCTCGGCGAGGCCCGCCAGTGCCTCGTAGGTCGGTGGCTCGCGGTCCGGCCAGAGCGCGCGACGGCTCTCCTGGACGAGCCACAGCCCAACCACGTTCGAGAGCAGGAGGTAGGTTCCGTCGGCGCCGCCCTCGTTGGTCAGGTTGGCCTCCCGGGAGACGTCGCTGATGACCGGCTCGCGCATCTCGAGGCCGAGGAGCGACCAGGTCCCCGACGAGAGGAAGGCGGTCGAGGGCGAGGCGAGCGGTGTGCCCACCACGGCGGACGCGGTGTCGTGCGAACCGGGCATGACCACCCGTGTGGCCCCCAACCCCCGGCACGACGCGAGCTCGGGCAGGAGGCCGCCGACGACCGTCCCAGGCGGCACGATCTCGGGCAGGAACCCAGTGGGGATGCCGAGCCGCTCGAGCATCGGGCGGGCCCAGTCTCGGCTCCGGGCGTCGAGCGCCTGGCTGGTGGAGGCGAGCGTGTACTCGGCGACCGACGCGCCCGACAGGAAGTGGGCGAACAGGTCGGCCGTCATCAGCAGCTTGTCGGCCTGGCGGAGCAGGGGATCGTCGTCGCGCGCCATCGAGAGCAGCTGGTACAGCGTGTTGATCTGCATCAGCTGCGTGCCGGTGATGCCGTACAGCTCCTCGCGCGGGATCGTCTCGAAGGCGTGCTCGACCATGCCCGTCGTCCGGGCATCGCGGTAGTGGACCGGGTTCGCGAGCAGGCGGCCGCGGTTGTCGAGGAGGCCGAAGTCGACGCCCCAGGTGTCGACGGCGCACGAAGCGAGGTCACCTGCCGCACCCGCCTTGTGCAGCCCGGCGGTGATGTCGCCCCACAGCCGCAGCACGTCCCAGTGGAGCGTCTTGCCGACCGTCACCGGGATGTTGGGGAAGCGGTGGACCTCGTCGAGGGTCAGCCGGCGGCCGTCGAAGGCGCCCACGACCACTCGTCCGCTCTCGGCACCAAGATCGATGGCTGCGTATCGCACCGCGTGCTCCGTCGTGGGGTGGCTGTCCGCGTGGGGACGCCGCCTCATGATGACAGGACTTTCGAATGCTTTCAATACCTTTCTTGACATTGCATACCGCGCTCTCGTACCGTTCGATGGTGGCCACTGAGAACGGCTTCGGCGAGGTGTTCGCCGAGGAGCGCCAGCACCAGATCGGGCGGCTCGTCGGGGAGCTGGGGCGGGTGCGCGTGGGCGATCTCGTCCAGCGGTTCGGCGTGTCCGGGGTGACCATCCGCAAGGACCTCGACGTCCTCGAGCGGCAGGGCCGTGTGGTGCGCACGCACGGGGGCGCGGTGTCGCCGGCGGGAGCGGGCATGGAGCGCGCATTCGACGTTCGCGAGCGGCTCCAGCGCGCGGAGAAGGAGGCGATCGGCCGCGAGGCTTCGTCGATGGTCGCCGACGGCGAGAGCATCGCCCTTGACGCCAGCACCACGGCGTACGCGATGGCGCGGCACCTCCGCGCCCGGGGCGGCTGGCTCCACCTCACGGTCGTCACGAACGGCCTGCGGATCGCGCTCGAGCTCGCAGGTGTCGCCGGCGTCACCGTCGTCATGCCCGGCGGGTTCATCCGGCCCGAGGCGCTGTCCCTCGTCGGGCCCCTGGGCGAGGGGCTGCTCCAGCGGGTCAACGTCCAGCGAGCGTTCCTGGGCGCCACCGGCTTCTCGGTCGAGGCGGGGCTGTGCGACGGCACCGAGGAGGAGGCACAGATCAAGCGGCTGCTGGTCGCCGCGGCCACCGAGACCGTCGGCCTCGTGGACCACACGAAGTGGTCGCGCCGCTCGCTGGCCACGTTCTGCCCGACATCGTCGCTCACGGCCGTCGTCACGGATGCGCCCGGACCCGCAGGCATGGCGGAGGCGCTCGCAGCGGCAGGGGTCCGGCTCCTCGAGGTGGCGGTTCCGCCCGCCTGAGCCGAACCGGGCGACGAACGTCTCTTGACGGCACGGGTCGCGCCCACCGAGCATCGGCCGCGGGGGCGAAGCGAGACGGTGATGAAAGACCCGACAACGATGTGGGCCGCGCAGGCGGCCGAGGAACGGCGGCGCATCGCGGAGGCCGGTGGCCCCAGCCCGGAGCAGCGCGCTGAGTGGGCGAACGACCAGGCCGTGGGCACGTCAGGCGGTGGCCAAATCGAAGGTCGTTTCGGCAGGATCGTCCAGCGGATCCGCCAAGCCCTTCGCCGCTGATCTCCCCGCGCTCCGTCGCGCTCATACCGGACAGCCGCGGTGTCCTCTGGAACAAGAGGTCATCGTGGAGGAGACTGTCACCACGCAGCGAGGAGCGTGCCGGGTCAGCCGCGTCGTCGCTGCACCTAGGACTGGGCGCGCCCGCGGCCCTCCGATCGAGGAACGTCGCGCCGGTAGCTCACCGGCTCGGCCTGGCGACGGCCCCATGCGACCCGAAGCAGGACGACGGCCCACATCCGATACGGCCGCCACACCTCGCTGAGGCGCATGACTGCAGCCGCTCCGGTCTCGCCCGTGATCCCGTACAGCTCCCGGATGGCGTCCCGTCCGATCTCGTCGGCACCCGGGATCCCGTCGGCTACGCCGCAGCCACGGAAGTAGACACCTTCTGCGGTGAACGACCCGACGCCCGGCAGCTCGCGCAGGCGCGGCAGCGCCTCGTCGGCGGGCAGCCTGCGCAGCAGCTCGGTGTCGAGCCTGCCGTCGAGCGCCGCCTGCGCCAGCCCATGGAGCCGCTCGATCTTGGTGGCGCTCAGGCCGCCGGCCTCGTGCAGTTCCAGGAGGCGCTCCGGTCGCGGGAACGCGGGGACGGGCGTGCCTCCGACCGTCGGCCGGTCGCCCAGGCGCTCGGCGAGGTCGCGCTTGATCGTGGCGGACTGTCGGCGGGAGATCCGCTGACCGATCACGAACGACGTCGCCGCCTCGTAGGCCGAGTAGAAGCAGACCGGGCGAAGGTAGTCGAGCTCGCGCTGGGCCGCGCCTACCACCGGGTCCCGGTCGCCGACGGTGGGCCAGCCGGATCCATCATGGTCGAGCGAGAGCGACCTCGCCCCCTGCCGGAGCGCGGCCTCGCGAATCGCGTCGGGCGCGTCGGTCCGGCCGCGGATCACTCCGTCGGCGTCCTGCCACAGCTCCAGCGCGGCACTCTTGTCCGTGCCCTCCACAGGGAAGGCGAGCGTGATGGACTCGGCGCCAACGCCCCCACCGCCGATACCCGCGGGGAAGCCGCCGGCGAAGGCACGCGACGCCGCAAGGCTGAACGGGCCGCTGGGGACGATCTCGACGTCGCTCACCCGCGCAGTATGCGGGCGCGCGAATCCGGCGGGAGGACCGAGTTCGGGGGCGACACCGGGAAAGCGTTCGAATAGCATGCCGCCATGAGCGTCCCGACCGAACCCATTGGCAGCATTCCCCGGCCCCAGGCCTTGATCGACGGCATGCAGGCGGCCGCCGTCGGGCTGATCTCGGCAGCGCAGCTGGAGGCCCTCTACGACGACGCCGTGCGCGACACGCTCCGGCGCTTCGAGGCGACCGGCTCACCGGTGGTCACCGACGGCGAGCAGCGGAAGCCCAGCTTCGCGACGTACCCGGTCGCGGGCCTGCCGCTGGCGCCGGGCGGTGTCACGATCCCGTTCGAGGACGGCCACACCCGCCAGCTCCCGGTCCTGACCAAGGGCCCGTTCCGCTATGCCACGTACGGCTGGTCGTATCTGGACGCCGCGAAGGGCAAGACCACGGCAGTACTCAAGCAGGCGGTGATCTCCGCCTCCGCGATCAGCCTGATGTATCCGGCAGGCGGGATCGAGGGCTATCCGCGGGAGGCCTTCATCGAGGACCTGGTGGCCGAAGCGGCTTCGGAGATCCGGGGCTGCATCGAGCGTGGCGCCGAGGTCCAGATCGACTTCACCGAGGCCCGCCTGTCGATCAAGCTCGATCCGTCGAAGGGCCTCCTCGACTCGTTCGTCGACCTCAACAACCAGGTGCTGGCCAAGCTCACCGACGCCGAGCGGGCGAGGGTGGGCGTCCACACGTGTCCGGGCGGCGACCAGGACTCGACCCACAGCGCCGACATCGACTACGAGGATCTGCTGCCCTCGCTGTTCCGCATGAACGTCGGCAGGTTCTACGTCCAGCTCGCCAGCGAGCCGGACCGCGAGCACGTGCTGCGGATCCTCGGCGGCCTGGCCACCGGTGACCGCCGAATCTTCGTCGGCGTGACCGACCCGCTCGACCCCCGGGTCGAGACCGCGGAAGAGGTCCGGGACCGAGTCCTCGAGGCGGCGCGATTCATCGATCCCAGCCACCTGGGCACGACGGACGACTGCGGCTTCTCGCCGTTCGGCGACGACACGTCCACCTCGCGGGACACGGCGTTCGCCAAGATCAAGGCGCGGGTGGACGGAACGCGGATGGCCTCCGAGGCGCTGGGAATCTAGGATCGTGCCAAGGTCGAGCTTCTGAGCGGAGCCGGGCCCGACCGGATCAGAGCGTCGAATTCGGCGCAGGCGTCAGGGCGCCCATGGCTGCATCTGGATCGTGGCCGGGACGGCCGACCCGTTGCATGGCGGGAGCGTCATGTCGGTCGGCGTGACCGGGGCCGCGATGATCCGGTCCCCTGTGCTGAGCACGACCGCGATGCTCACGGGGCCGTCGGTGTCGCCCCGCAGTAGTTGCCGTCCTCGACGAGGGTCTGCAGCCTGCCGCCTGGCTTGAGGGTCAAGGGGGCCGATGGCGCTGCCGCCGCGGAGTCGATCAGGACCTCGCCGTGCCCATCGACCAGTTGCGGCCGCGACCGGCGGGGCAAGGACGCCAGTCCCGCCGCACCGACGCATGCGACAGCCGAGGAGGTCAGTGGCCCGCGGCCGAGGGCGAGTTGAAGACGTACGTCTGGATTTGCCATCCATCCGGACCGTCGACCAGGGCGAACAGCTCGCGGGACTCCGCCTCGACAGTGACGCCCGACTCCCGTCGGGTGATCGTCCCTGTCGTGTGGCAGCGGACGACCGCAAGCCCTCCCTCCGTATGAACCTCGTCGATCTGGAGTTCCCTGCCGAATCGCATCGCCGTCAGGATCTGGTCGAAGAAGCGCAGGAGCGCGTCGCGTCCTGTCGCGGTGGGTGCCTCCGGAGCCATGACAGTGCCGTCAGCGGCGAACAGAGCGGCGAGACCCTGGACATCGGCCGCGTTCAGTCGGTCCATATACGATGCGACGACACGGGAAACGGAGGGGGCCTGATCGGTGCTCATCGCTGCTCCTCATCGGCTGGACTGGGTGTCGACCACTGTGACCGTCGTCGAGCCGCGTCGCTATGACACGCGTCACACCGTGAGCAGGACCGTGCAGGCTCCGTCGTGGTGCCTGCATCCGGTTCGGCCGGCGATCGCCGATTGAAGGACCCTGCCATGGATCGCGCTGAGGTCGTCCGGGTCCTTCGTGACTGCTGTCCCTTTCAGGACGTGCCCGTTGCCGACGTCGAGGCACTGCTCCCGGACCTGGACACGCACCAGGTGGCCGCCGGGGGCATCGTCTGGCGCCAGGGAGATCCGGCGGACGCCTTATGGTTCGTGCTGCGCGGCCACGTCTCCGGCGTGATGACCACGGTCAATGGCGAGGAGGTCGTGGTTCAGGTCGCAGGCGAGGGCGAGAGTTTTGGCGCACCGACGCTGTTCCTGAGCGGCGGCGTTCGCCTGGTCTCTGCGTTCGCCCTGGCGCCGGCCACGCTCCTGAGCCTGCCGCGAGAGCCATTGCTGCGGTTCCTCGAGCGACATCCGGCGGCCATGCGTCGGATGCTCGAGAGCATGAGCATGCAAGTGGTCTCGCAGGCGGGTCAGGTCACCCAGGTGGCGTTCTTCGACGTGCGCGGCCGGCTTGCCTACCAGTTACTGAGGCTTGCGCGGGAGTTCGGTCAGCCCGACCCGGGCGGGATCCGGATCCCATTCCGGATGTCCCAGGCCACCCTAGCCGGGATGGTTGCGTCCAGCCGTGAGAGCGTCAACCGGGCACTCGGCGGCTTCGCAACGGCCGGGGTCGTCGCGCAGCGCGGAGGCTTCTTCGTCGTGAGCGACCTGGCCAGCCTCGAGGCAGTCGTCACTGCGCCCCACTGACCCGCCCAGATCCCGACGATGCCGAGGCGTGGGCGCTCAGTTCCTGTCGAGGGCCGGCGTGCTAACTCCGCGCTACTGAAAACGCGAAGACCCCCTGAGCTAGGGGGTCTTTCCACGCATCGTTCGTGAGTTGGCTGGCGCGAAAGGATTCGAACCTTTAACCCCCTGATCCAGAGTCAGGTGCTCTACCGTTGAGCCACGCGCCAGCGGGTCCGAGGATGATAGCGCACCACCGACGGGGGCCGGGACTCCCGGGATGGGGTAGGGTTTCGGCGGACCCGAGCGCCAGCGCCCGCAGGACAGGTTGGCTCAGCCCTCGGCGCCCGGCACGAGGACCGGGAACCCCTCCTTGTCGGCGGCCAGCGCGAGGCGGTCGTCCAGCGTGACGAAGGTGAGCGTGCGCGGGTCGCCATCCGCGGCGACGATCGCGGCCGCGAGCTGAAGGGCGTCTCCGGTGCGGAGCGGGTGCGTGCGCAGGAGGCGGGAGGCGGTCCAGCGGACGAGCTCGCCCGGCTGGACCTCCTCCCACTGCTCTGTCAGCTCGCCGAGCCGCCGCACGATGGCAATGGGCGCCGCCCTGCCGCTGTCGCGCTCACGTCGGGCAAGCGCGGACACGCACTCGATCCGAGTGCCCCACCAGGTCACGATTCCGGAGTCTTGTGCATAGACGCCGCGGGCATCAGGGCTCGACTCCTCCTCGACGAGGAGCGGTGCGACCGCCGAGCTGTCCCAGAACCTCACCGCGGACTCTCCCTCCGCTCGGCAATGACTGCGTCCACGAGGGAACCATGGCCCGTCAGCACGGGACCAGGGGTGAGAATCGATGCCAGCGCGGGGCCGCCCGTCCCGCGCCGGATCAGGCCGCGCCGTTCGAGGCTGGCAAGGCGGTCATCGAGGTCGACCCGCCCGGGAGCAGGCTCCAGCACCGCGACCGGCACGCCGCGGTCGGTGATCACTACCGACTCGCCTGCGCGGACGCGGTCGATCAGGGCGGACAGCCCGTTCTTCGCCTCGGTGATGGTCGCGGTCTTCATCTGGCTAGAATAGCCAGATCGAACTGGCCTGACAAGCTGGCAAGCGGGCGGAACAACTCGCCTACGCGGTCGCCGCCACCCGTCGTCGCGAGCGCGCCAGCCCGTCGGCCAGGTCCTCCTCGAGGAACGCCGTCAGCTGCTCCCACTCGATCAGGAACGCGTCGTGGCCCTTGGAGGAGCTGATCTCGCGGTACACGGCGTCCACGCCGGCGCCCACGGCGTCGCGCACGAGCGCCCGGACCTGGTCCGGCCCGAACAGGATGTCGCCCTCGATCCCGATCCCGGTCAGCCCGGTCTCCGCGGCCTCGAGCGCACGGAACGCCGCCAGGACCCCTCCGCGTCCGCGCCCGACGTCGTGGCTGTCCATGACCCGGACCAGCACCCGGTACGTCTCGGGATCGAAGCGGCCGAGGATCTTCCGGCCTTGGTAGTCGAGGTAGGACGACACAGAGAACTGCCCGTCCGCCTCCACTCGGCGGCCGAACCGCCCGTCGAAGTCCGCCTCGGAGCGGTACGTGGTCATCGCGAGCTGCCTCGCGATCGCCAGGCCGCGCTCGCCGAGGGCGTCGATGAGCTCGAGCTGGATGTGGTTCCAGCCGATCGCCATCGCGCCCATCGCTGCCGGCGCGCCGAGGACAGTGACATGGCCGACGGCCGAAGGCCGAGCGAGCGCGACCTCCTGCGCCACCATGCCGCCGAGCGAGCCGCCCGCGACGAGCGCGAACTGCTCGATGCCGAGGCGGTCCGCCAGCGCCCACATGACGGTCGCCTGGTCGCGCGCGGTGGGCTGCGGGAAGGCGGCGCCGTACGGGAGGCCGGTCGCGGGATCAGTGGAGGTGGGGCCGGTCGTCCCGTAGCGGCCGCCGAGCAGGTTGGCGCACAGCACGCCGACGCGGGCCGTGTCGAGCGCCCGGCCCGGACCGATGACCGGCTCCCACCAGTCGCCCGCGGCATCGGCCGAACCGGTGAGCGCGTGGACCACGAGCACCTGCGGGGCGCCGGGCCCGGGGCCGTCGTGGCGGTAGGCGACCGTGACGGGAAGCGACGCGCCCGATTCAAGCGTCAGTCGCCCGATCGAGACGGTCTCGACCTGACCCGTCCCGAAGGCGGGCAGGTCGGTGCGGGAAGCGGCGGCATCCGCCGGCTCGAGGGCGCCGGCCGGCACGCGGCCGACAGCGGCGAGCCCCTCGATGCCGGCGGCATCGCTGGGGAGGTCGAAGGCGTCGCCCGGAGAGCCGGAGCCCTCCGGGCGGAGCGTCGCGTCCGACGACATGGCGCTGGCCTCAGGCGCCGGCGGGCGTCGGCTGGACAGGGGACGCGGTCGCGGCGCGGAGCGCCTGGTCGAGGTCGGCGAGGATGTCGTCGATGTGCTCGATGCCGATCGAGAGCCGGATGAGGTCCTCGGTCACGCCGCTCGCCACCTGCTCGTCCGCGCTCAGCTGCTGGTGCGTGGTGCTGGCCGGATGGATGATCAGGCTCTTCGCGTCGCCGACGTTGGCCAGGAGGCTGAACAGCTTGACGCTGTCGATCAGCTTGCGGCCGGCCTCGACGCCGCCCTTGATGCCGAACGTGATCATCCCCCCGAAGCCGCCGGTCAGGATGCGCTTGGCGATGGCGTTGGACGCGTGGGAGCCGAGGCCCGGGTAGTTGACCCACTCGACCTCGGGGCGGTCCTGGAGCCACTGGGCAACCTTGAGGGCGTTCTCGCTGTGGCGCTGGATCCGCAGCGGAAGCGTCTCGAGGCCCTGGATGAACTGCCACGCGTTCCACGGCGAGATGGCCGAGCCCAGGTCGCGCAGGCCCACGACGCGGAGCTTGAGGATGAACGCCAGCGGGCCGAAGGCCTCGGTGTAGCTCACGCCGTGGTAGGACGGGTCGGGGGCGACGAAGTCCTCGTGGAACCGCGGGCTGGCGGCCCAGTCGAACTTGCCCGAGTCCACCACGACCCCGCCGATGACGGTGCCGTGGCCGCCAATCCACTTGGTGGCCGAGTGGACCACGATGTCCGCGCCATGGTCGAACGGGCGCGCGAGGAGCGGCGCGAAGGTGTTGTCGACGATGAGCGGCACGCCGATCCGGTGGGCGGCGGCGCTGATGGCGTCGAGGTCGGCCACGTCGAGGCGCGGGTTGCCGATGGTCTCGCAGTACCAGGCGCGCGTGTTCCCGTCAGTCACCGCGGCGTAGTTGGCCGCGTCCGACCCGTCCACGAAGCGGACGTCGATGCCGAGCTTCGCGAGCGTGTAGTGGAACAGGTTGTAGGTGCCGCCGTAGAGGCTCGAGGAGGAGACGATGTTCTGCCCGGCGCGCGCGAGGTTGAGGATGGCGAGCGTCTCGGCGGCCTGGCCGGAGGCGAGCGCGAGCGCGCCGACGCCGCCCTCGAGCGCCGCGACCCGCTCCTCGAACACGCCGGTCGTCGGGTTCATGATCCGGGTGTAGATGTTGCCGAACTCCTGGAGCCCGAACAGGCGCGCCGCGTGGGCGGCGTCGTCGAAGACGTAGCTGGTGGTGGCATACAGCGGGACGGCGCGCGACTTGGTCGTCGGGTCGGGGGCCTGGCCGGCGTGGAGTGCCTGGGTCTCGGGGCGCAGGTTGCCGAGGGCGCTGGGATCGAAGCTGCTCATCGGGTTGGTTCTCCGGGTCGTCGGGATGGTGGCTGGGTTCGTCGAGGGGCCCCTGAGGGGTCGGGCTCGGCGGCTACCCGTCGTGTGGGCCGGAGAACGAAAGAGCCGCGAACCCTCGTGGTTCGCGGCCCCGGGACCTCGGCTCCGAGATCCCCGCTGTCACTCGCTGCTCGTGGTCAGCGCGCGGGAGTCTCGGCGCCCGTCTCCGAACGACGGGGCCGCCCACGCATGCACATCAACCAGGACACAGTGGTGTGAGCCATCAGGTTCCGGAGGATGGGGGACTGAGCGTCGTCCGTCAAGTCCCCGGCGGGTGGTGCAACCGAAATGCAATCGTGGGACCCGTGGGGGGCCGCGGTCAGCCTCGGCCCTCCGCATTGCGGTCAGCGGCTCTACGGTGCAATCAGGGCGCACGTCATGCGGCGAGCGGCTGGGATGCGCGCCGTGAGGCCCCGGAACGCCCATCGAGCGCACAGGCCCTGCAGCCAGCGGTTCGATCGTGCTGCGAGTGCACCGTAGAACCGCTGGCCGCGAGAGAGGCGCGAGACGAGGCGCGAGAGAGGCCGCAAGAGGGCCGCAAGAGAGGCGCGAAAGGCGCGAGATCAGGCGCGAGACGGGCGCCGAATGGCGCGATCAGCCGCCAACTGCCGGGCTGGACGAGGGGGCTGCCACCCCACCGCCCGCGCCCAGCCTGGCGGCCTTCGGGCCCATCCCGCCCTGCCGCAGCTCGCGCAGGACGCCCTTGCCGAGGGCACGGATGTCGGCGACGGTCAGCTGGCCGTTCGTCATCAGCGGCTTGAGCTGCTGGAGCGGGCTGTCAGCGGGGAGCTGTGCCAGCTCGTTGGCGGTGAGGACGCCGTCCGAGAGGAACGCACGGAGCTGCTGGCGCTCCGCCTTGAGGTCGGCCCGCTTCGCCACCCAGGCGTCGATGATCGCCTGCTCCTGGGCCCCGTTGATGGTGCCCTTGGTGACCAGCGGGTCAAGCACCCCCTTGAGGTAGGGCGCGACCGGTGCGGCCGATGCGGCAGGCGCCGGCGTCGACGACGCCGCGGCGGGGACGATCGCGCCGCTGCCCGATGCGGTGCCGGGCGCGGTGCCGGCCAGGACCGCACCGGTTCCGGCGACCACGAGCACGGCTGCGGCGAGCGGCAGGACGATGGTCTTGCTGAGTTTCACGTGGAGCCTCCGAGAGGGTTGGCGCGAATCGCGCCGGGTTGATGGCCATAGCGTCGCGGCGCAACCTCAGGGCTGGCCGGGGCCCGGCTGAGAGTCTGCTGTGAGAGGCGCTCCCGTCCCGGTCGCATCGGCCAGCGGCAGGAGCGCGCAGAACGTCGCCCCGCCGCCGGGCGTGGCCTCATGCCAGAGCCGTCCCCCTTGGGCGGCGACGATCGAAGCCACGATCGCCAGGCCCAGGCCGGAGCCGCCGGTCTCGCGGGAGCGGCCCGAATCGGCGCGGTAGAAGCGGTCGAAGACCTGTGGCGCGTGCTCGGGCGGAATCCCGGGGCCGTGGTCCACCACGCGCAGCTCCGCCCAGCGGGCGCCGTCCTCACCGTGGGCCGCGCGGAGCACCACCTCGAGCGGTGTCTCGGCGGGCGTGTGCAGGCGCACGTTGGTCAGGAGGTTGCCCACCACTTGGCGCAGCCGGTCGTCGTCGCCGGTCACCCGCACCCCGGCGTCCACCGCGGCCACAACGGGGTGTGATGGTGCAGCGGCGCGCAGGTCGGCCACGGCGTCCGTGCACACGCGCGAGAGGTCCACCACGTCCCGGCGCAGCGGCCGCCCTTGGTCGAGCCGTGCGAGCAGCAGCAGGTCGTCCACCAGCGAGCCCATGCGTCGGCTCTCGCCCTCGATCCGGCTCATGGCAGCGTCGAGAGCGGACGCCTCGGCAAGCCCGCCTGCCCGGTACAGCTCGGCGTATCCGCGGATGGCGGTCACGGGCGTCCGCAGCTCGTGCGAGGCGTCCGCCACGAACCGCCGCAGCCGGGCCTCGCTCTCCTGCTTCGCGGCCAGCGCGTGGTGCTGGTCCACGAAGGCGGCCTGCACCTGGTCGGCCATCCCGTCGAAGGCGGCGCCCAGCCGGCCGACCTCGGACCGGTCGTGGGGCACGCCCGTCCGTTGCGTGAGGTCGCCACCCGCGATCCGCCCAGCCGCATCGGCGACCCGTTCCACGGGCAGCAGGCCGCGGCGGACGATGAGCCAAGAGACCGCGACCAGCACAGCGATCGCCGCGACCCCGATGAGCAGCAGCAGCCGGACGAGCGTGGCAAGCGTGGCGTCCACGCCCGACATCGGGGCGGCGAGCGCGATCACCGCGCCGAGGCGCGCGCTCACCAGCAGGACCCGGTACTGCATCGAGCCGTCCACCGCGGGCAGGTCCATGACCCGCCCGATCGCCGACGCGGGCACGCCGCCTGTGTAGTTGGGCATGGCCGGCAGCGGGTCCGGGTTGTCCGTGAAGCCCGACGGCAGGCTGAGCGTGATCGAGCCTCCGCGGTTGTAGCGGATGACCGCCAGGCTGCGCCCGCCGGGGCTGTCCGAGGCGTCCACCGTCATCAGCCGCTGCATCGGCGCAGCCGAGTTCGAGATCGTCACGAGCTCGCGGTCGATGCGCTCGATGAGGCCGACGCGGACCAGGCCGACCAGCAAGACGCCGGCGACGGCGAGCGCCACCGCGAGGACGACGCCCAGGCTTGCGACCAGCCGAAGCCGGAGGCTCATCGCGTCACGAGGTCTCGGCGGCCGCGCCGTCGGCCCGCAGCACGTAGCCGAAGCCGCGGACCGTCCGAAGCAGCCGGGGCTCGACGTCGTCGACCTTGCGCCGAAGGTAGCTCACATACGTCTCGACGACGTTGTCCTCGCCGTTGAAGTCGTACTGCCACACGTGGTCGAGGATCTGCTGCTTCGAGAGGACGCGTTCGGGGTTGAGCAGGAAGAAGCGCAGGAGCCGGAACTCGGTGGGGGAGAGCTCCACCTCCCGACCCGCGCGCCAGACCTGGTGGCGGTCCTCGTCCATCTCGAGGTCCCGGTAGCGCAGGCGCGTGGCCTGTTCGCCCTCGCCCTTGCCCGCCCGCACCCGCCGCAGCAGGGCGCCGATCCGAAGCGTGAGCTCCTCGAGGCTGAACGGCTTGGTGACGTAGTCGTCGCCGCCCCGGATGAAGCCGGCGATGCGGTCGTCCTCCGTGTCGCGCGCGGAGAGGAAGATCACCGGGACGAAGTCGCGCGCGGCCCGGAGCCGCCGGCAGACCTCGAAGCCGTCGACGTCAGGGAGCATCACGTCGAGCACCACGAGGTCCGGGGCCGACGTGGCGGCGGCCTCGAGGGCGGCGAACCCCGTCGCGGCCGTGGTCACCTGATAGCCCATGTATCGCAGCGCCGTGGCGAGCAGGTCGGTGATGGCCGGCTCGTCGTCGACGACCAGGACGTGCGCATTGCCGTGGGCTGGCTGCATGGCGCCATCTTGGCGCAGGTAACCTGTGAGGATGCTGTGAACTCGCCGTGAGCCGAGTGCGAGGTGGGGGCGCCAGTTGCCTCGGCGACGCGGAAGCCCCGTCTGCCGACGATCGGGAACGCAAGACGTCCGGGCCTCGACCGCGCGCCTATGATCGGCCCATGTCGAACCTGCCGACCTCGTTCCGCGCCTTCGTCGTCGACAAGCCCCAGGGCGGCGCCTTCAGCCGCGGCGTCCGCGACGTCAACGCCCACGACCTCCCGCCGGGCGAGGTGACGGTCCGCGTCACGTGGTCCAGCGTGAACTTCAAGGATGGCCTCGCCGCGCGCGAGGACGGCAGGGTGGCGCGGGCCTACCCGCTCATCCCGGGGATCGACCTCGCGGGGACGGTCGTCGCGTCGGACGACCCGGCGTTCGCGGTCGGCAGCGCGGTGCTCGCGCACGGCTACGACATCGGCGTGGCCCGCCACGGCGGGTTCGGCGAGCTGGCGCGGGTCCCCTCAGACTGGGCGGTGGCGCTGCCGAAGGCCCTCTCGCCGCGCGAGGCGATGGAGATCGGCACGGCCGGGTTCACGGCGGCGATGAGCGTGGCGGCCCTCGAGGAGCGCGGGCTGCGGCCCGGCGACGGCCCGGTCCTGGTGACGGGCGCGTCAGGCGGCGTGGGCTCGGCGGCGATCGCGATCCTCGCCTCGCGCGGCTACGAGGTCTGGGCGGCGACGGGCAAGGCCGACGAGCACGCCAGGCTCCGCGACCTGGGTGCGGCGGACTTCCTGACCCGCGACGAGGTGACCGCGCCCGGCCGGCCCCTGGAGCGCGAGCGATGGGCCGGCGCGGTGGACACCGTCGGCGCGGCCACGCTCCCGTACGCGCTGCGGACGCTGCGGATCGGCGCCGCGGTCGCGTCGTCGGGCAACGCGTCCGGCGCCGAGCTCGCCACCACGGTCTTCCCGTTCATCCTGCGCGGCTGCGCGCTGCTCGGGATGGACTCAGCCAACATGGCGATCGACAAGCGCAGGGCTCTGTGGAAGCGGCTGGCGGGCGACCTCCTGCCGCGCGGCGTGGCGGACGGGATCACCGAGGTGACGCTCGACACCCTCGAGACGGCGCTCGACGCGATCCACGCCGGTCAAGCGCGGGGCCGCTGGGTGGTGCGGGTCGCCGGATAGTTCAGGCGGCATCCGGGGGCCACCGAGAATCTCAGCCCAATTCGCCCCGCAGCTGCGCGAGCGCCCGCCCGACCGGTGCCCGGCTGTCCTCCGGCGACCACGGCGCCAGGGCCAGCGCGGCCTCGAGGTCGAGGTCGCCCGCGTGGACGGCCCGCGCGAGGTCCGCGATCCGGGCGATCTCGCCTGCCTGCCGCTCCGCGAACGCCCGGCCCGCCGGCTCGCCATGGCCCGGGACCACGACGGTGCGGTCGCTGGTCAACTGCAGGACCGCCTGCACGGTGGCCGGCCAGTCCAGCGGGAAGCTGTCGCCGAAGGAGGGAGGCGCCCCGTTCTCGAGCAGGTCGCCCGCGCACAGCACGTCCGCGCCCTCCACGGTGAGCACGATGTCGTTGTCCGTGTGCCCGCGGCCCAGGAAGGCGAGGTGGACGAGGCGGTCGCCAACCTCCACCTCGGCGCGCGCGGCGAAGCGCTGGTCCGGCGGGTCCAACTCCACCTCGGCCAGCTCGGCAGCGAGCTCAGGCAGGCCCGAGGCCGCCAGTTCGCGCTGCCCGCCCCCTGGCCCGAGCATCACCGCCGCACGCTCGTGGCCCCAGATGGGCGCCGGCCGGAAGACCCGGTTCCCGAACGCGTGGTCGTAGTGGCCGTGGGTGTTGACGACGGCCGCGAGGCGGGGCGCGCCGAGCGCCCGCAGGTCCCCGATGACCTCGCGCGCCTGCTGATAGGTGGACCGGGTGTCGACCACCAGCGCCTCGCCCCGGTCGACGACCGCCACGATGCTCTGGTCGAAGAACGCGTAGCGGCGCACGAACACGCCGTCGGCGATCTCAGTCCACAGGCCCGTCATGAACCGCATCGTACCCGGCGCGCTCCAGGCGCTGCGTCGCCCCACTGACCGCCCCCGGGCCGCCGCGCGCGGGCGACCCGCATGGCGCCACCCCGAGGGCGTACCGTCTGGAGTTGGGGGCCGGGAGGGCAGGAGGCTTCGATGACATCGGCGACTTCGACGGCGGAACCCCTGGTCCCGGCCGAGGGAACGGCCCGCATGCCCGACGCCACCACGCTTCGGACGCTGCACTGGGCGCCGGTCGGCGAACCCTGGGCCGTCGCACTCATCGTCCACGGGCTGGGCGAGCACGCCGGCCGGTACGAAACAGTTGCGGCCGCCCTGACCGAGGCCGGCATCGACGTCCACGGCTACGACCATCGCGGTTTCGGCGGCTCGTCTGGCTTCCGGGCGTATGTCGACCACTGGACCCAGCTCCACGACGACCTCGCGAACCGCGTCGAGGCGACCCGTGCCGAGCGGCCGGGCCTGCCGCTGGTGGTGTACGCCCACTCGCTGGGCGGCCTCGTCGCCACCGGCTACGTCGTCCCGGGGGAGGGCCGGCCGCTGCCCGACCTCCTGGTCCTCTCGGCGCCCGCGATCGAGGCGGTGCAGCCCGCCTGGAAGAAGAGGCTGGCCTCGATCCTCGCCGGCATCGTGCCCAGGATGCAGCTCGGCAATGGCCTGGGGAAGGACGGCCTGTCCCGCGACCCGTCGGTCCAGGCCAAAGTCGACGCCGATCCGCTGTGCATCGGCACGTCCACCGTCCGGTTCGGCGCCGAGGCCTTCGCGGAGCAGGACCGGCTCCGCGGACTGCTGCCCGGGCTCGCCGCGATGCCCGTTCCCACCTACGTTCTCCATGGCTCGGACGATCCGATCGTCCCGGTGCGGTCGTCCGAGGTGCTGGGCGCCAAGGGCGGCGTGACGCGACGGGTGTGGCCCGGTCTGCGGCACGAGTGCCACCACGAGCCCGAACACCACGAGGTGCTGGCCGCGGTTGTCGCCTGGATCCGGAGTCAGGTGCCGGGCCGCGGCGAAGGGGGTTGAGCCGCGTGACGGGCGACATGGCCGGCGCCCCGGAGGGGCCGCGGGAGACGGTCGGGTTCGGTGGCCTGGGGGCCAAGCTGAACTGGCTCCGGGCCGCGGTCCTGGGCGCCAACGACGGCGTGGTCTCGGGCGCGGGCATCATGATCGGCGTGGCGGCGGTGAACCCCGCCCACCTCGAGGCCATCATGCTGGCCGGTGTCGCGGGACTGCTCGCGGGCGCGACAGCCATGGCGATGGGCGAGTACGTGTCCGTGTCCAGCCAGCGCGACACGGAGGAGGCGCTGATCGCCAAGGAGCGTCACGACCTCACCCACACGCCCGAGGAGGAGTTCGAGGAGCTGGTCGGGGTCTACCGCGGCCAGGGCCTGTCCGAGGGCACGGCGCGGGCCGTGGTGCTGGAGCTGACCGACCACAATCCGCTCGCGGCGCACCTGCGGGCGGAGTTCGGCGTCCATGAGGACGAGCTCACGACGCCCTGGCACGCCGCCATCGCGTCAGCCGTGTCGTTCACCGCGGGGTTCATCCTGCCGCTGACGTCCATGCTGCTGGCGCCCTCCGAGCTGCGGATCCCGGTCACGGTGGCCGTGGGCCTGGCCGGGCTGTTCGTCACCGGCTGGGTCAGTGCGCTGATCTCCGGCTCCACGATAGGCCGTCCGATCCTGCGCAACGTCATCGGCGGGTCGGCTGCGATGGCGCTCACCTGGGCGATCGGCCACCTGTTCGGGGTCACGACGGGATAGCCCGAATCGCCCGCACCGGCGACGGGTGCTGGCGAGTCGGGCGCCGTCCGGCAACCCGCCTCAGCGCGCTCGGCCCGTGTCGCGCCGGAGCGCGCCGGCCGCCTGGGCGTAGCCGCGGTACCGGGGGTCGAGCCGGGGAACGTCGGCGAGGGCGGCGATTGTCCGCCTCGCGAGCCGAACGCCACGCGCGGGTCGAGCACCACGAGCGCGCTTGCCGTGCCCGGCTCGGGCGCCGCGCCGGCGAGCCACGCCTCGAGCTGGTCGGGAGGGTCCGCGCAGAGGGCCCCGAACGTCGCGCTCCGCAGCCGGAGCGCGTGCAGGACCTCGGCCGACCACAGGCAGGCCATGACGTGGGTCACGCTCCGCCAGCCGCGCGGGCCGATGTTCAGCCGCTCGGCGAGCGCCCGCGCGAGGTACCGCCGCTTGGCGTTGTAGCTGCCCGCGGCGTCCTGGATGTTCGGGAACCGCGTCCGGTTCTCGACGTGGAGCAGGTCCCGGTCCTGCCAGGCGAGCAGGTCAGCGCGGCCCGCGAACTGGTAGTGCTGGTACGGCTCGTCGATCGCGATCGTGCGGCCCGGTCGCGTCAGGGCCCTTGCCTCGAGCTCGCCCATCGCGGCGTGGACGAAGTCCGCGCCATCGCCCAGGTTCCGGTTCGAGCGGGCGCCGTCATCAGCCATTGACAGCGCCGGCCGCCTGCCGAGCGCCACCCCCAGTCGGGCGTAGGACTCAAGGCTGGCGGCCTCCCCGGCCTCGATCCGATGCACGACCGCGATGGCGATGCCAGCCCGGGCGGCCGCCTCCTGGAGTGTCCACCCCCGACGCCGGCGCTCCTCGCGTACCGACTGGCCGGCACCGACCGCCATCCTCAGAAGTGCGGCCTGGGCCGCAGGCGACATGGGCTCGAGACGACGACGTGGCGACATTTCGAAAGGATTGAACCGCGCGACCCTCATGTGCGGCTTACGCGCCGTCCCGGCGACTCCCGAAGCCGGTTGGCTTCGAAGGGGATTGGGCGGGAGGCTCACCCGGCCGGCGGCGGACCCCACGGAGGGCCGCCGACGTTCGAGGGGAAGGAAGGTGGCCGCTCTCGAGGCAAACGCGACCCCCGCGGAGGGCTGCCGACGTTCGAAAGGAATGAAAAGGAGCCGGGTTCTGCGCGGCTCGTCTCCCAGGTGGCCCGCCGGGGCGACGGGTGTAGACTCCGCCGACAACCGAACACCGCCTCCGGGGAGCGCCGAACGCGCTGAGAGGGTGGCCCCGCCACCGACCCGCCGCACCTGATCTGGGTCATGCCAGCGAAGGAAGCAGGCAGCACACGCCGTGGCATCTCTCTCCGGGGAACGCACCTCTGGAGATGACGAACACGTGAGCGAGACGGCCTCGACCGTCGGCGGGCCTGGGCCCGATCCCGAACGACCGACCACCGGCGCAGCCCGACCGCGCCCGCGCGCCCTGACCATCGCCGGTTCCGACTCCGGCGGTGGCGCCGGCATCCAGGCGGACCTCAAGACGTTCGCGGCCCTGGGCGTGTACGGCGCCTCGGTGATCACCGCCGTCACGGCCCAGAACACGGTCGAGGTGCGCGCGATCCACGAGGTCCCGCCCGAGGTCGTGGCGGCCCAGATCGACGCGGTCCTCGACGACATCGGCGCGGACGCGGCCAAGACCGGCATGCTCTCGAGCGCCGCGATCATCGAGGTGGTCGCTGACCGCCTTCGCGCCCACGGGACCCTGCCGCTGGTGGTGGACCCGGTCATGGTGGCCAAGAGCGGCGACCGGCTGCTGCGCGAGGACGCCGTGAACGCGCTTCGCCAGACGCTCCTCCCGCTTGCCCTGGTGGTCACGCCCAACGCGCCCGAGGCGAGCGTGCTGGCGGGCATCGAGGTCGAGGACGCCACCGCCGCCCGGGACGCGGCGCGCCGCATCTTCGACCTCGGCCCGCGCATCGTGATCGTCAAGGGCGGGCACCTCGAGGGCGACCGGGCGGACGACATCGTCTTCGACGGCACCGAGTTCCACGTGCTCTCGGCGCCCCGGCTGGCCACCGTCCACACCCACGGGACCGGCTGCACCTTCTCCGCCGCGATCGCTGCTGGACTGGCGCAGGGGCTCGATCCACTGGCCGCTGCCCGGGCCGCAAAGTCCTACCTGCACGGCGCCATCGAGCACGCCGAGCCCCTCGGTGCCGGCCATGGACCCGTCAACCACCTCTGGAGGTACCGACATGCCTGATCTCGACGTGACCGAGGCGACCGTCGCGGCCCTGGCCGAGATCCGCGCCCGGCGGCCGCTCATCCACCAGATCACGAACTACGTGGTGATGAACGACACGGCGAACGTGACGCTCCACATCGGCGCCTCGCCGGTCATGGCCCACGCGCTGGGCGAGGTGGAGGAGATGGTCCGGTACGCCGGGGCGCTGGTGCTCAACATCGGCACGCTCGAGCCCGCGTGGATCGAGGCGATGGTCGCGGCGGGCCGCCAGGCGAACGCGAGCGGGGTGCCCGTCGTGCTCGACCCGGTGGGCGTGGGCGCGACGAGGCTCCGGACGGACGCGGTGGAGGAGATCCTGGGCGCGGTGCACGTGGACGTGGTCCGCGGCAACGCGGCCGAGCTGTCCGCGATCGCGGGGCTAGCCGCGGAGATCCGGGGCGTGGACTCCGTCTCGGCCGACGACCCGGCACGGGCGGCGCGCATCGTCGCGGGCCGGACGGGTGGCGCGGCTGTCGTGAGCGGCGCCGTGGACCACGTGGCCGACGCCACCCGCTTGGCCAGCATCTCCAATGGGCACCCGCTGATGGGCGCGATCACGGGCTCGGGCTGCATGGCCACGGCGCTCGTCGGCTCGTTCCGCGCGGTCGTCGAGGACCCGTTCGTGGCCGCGGCGGCGGCGATGATCGCCTTCGGGATCGCGGGCGAGATCGCGGCCGAGCGGAGCGCCGGGCCGGGCACGTTCCGCCAGAACCTGATGGACGCGGTGTACCTGCTCGACGCCGACGCGATCCGCTCGCGGGCGCGCGTTCAACTGGAGCCCGTGGCAGCGTGATCGCGCGCATCGGAGCCAGCCCGCTCCGCACCAGCCGCCAGGAGCTCCTGCGCGACGCCGGCGTGTACCTCGTCACTGAGGAGGCGCTCTCGGGCGGCCGCTCGTCGGTGGAGGTGGCGCGGGCGGCGCTCGGAGCGGGCGTCCGGATCGTCCAGCTGCGCGAGAAGGAGGGGAGCGCCCGCCGGGCCCTCGAGATCGGCCGCGCGCTCCGGGCGCTGACGCTCGAGCACGGGGCGCTCCTGATCGTGAACGACCGCGTCGACATCGCGCTCGCCATCGGCGCCGACGGCGTCCACGTCGGGCAGGGGGACCTGCCGGTGGGCGTGGTGCGCTCGCTGCTCGGGCCGGACTCGCTCGTGGGGCTCTCGATCACCGACGCTGGCCAGCTCGCCGGCGTGGACACTGCCGACGCCGACTGCCTGGGGGTCGGGGCGGTGTTCCCGACGGGCTCGAAGGCCGACGCGACCGACACCGGCCTGGACTTGCTGGCGGCCGCTCGACGGTCCACGGCGGCGCCCATCGTGGCGATCGGCGGGATCACGGTCGTCAACGCAGGCGACGCGGTCCGAGCTGGCGCAGACGTGGTGGCCGTCATCAGCGCGATCACCGGCGCGGTGGACCCTGGCGCGGCGGCCCGAGCGCTCCTCGACGCGGTCGCCCACGCGCGGGCCGCCGCGACGGGCTCCGCTCGATGAAGCGCTCGCAGGCCGGCGCCGATGCACGCCGCGACCCCCGCGTGGGCGAGTTCGAGCTGATCGACGAGCTGGCGGCGCTGTTCGGCCAGCCGGCCGACGGCCTGGGCATCGGCGATGACGCCGCCACCTGGGCCACCCCCGCGGGGCTCGTGTCGGTGGGGACCACCGACATGCTGGTCGAGGGGATCCACTTCCGTCTCGACTGGGCGAGCCCCGAGGACGTGGGCTGGAAGGCGCTCGCCGTCAACCTCTCGGACCTTGCGGCGATGGGTGCGACCCCCGGCCGAGCGCTCATCTCGATCGCGGTGGATCCTGGGCGCCGAGAGCTGGCCACCGGCATCGCCCGCGGGCTCCAGGCGATCGCTGCACCGACCGGAACAGCGGTTGTGGGCGGGGACACCGTCCGCTCGCCGGGGCCGCTCGTGGTCAACGTGGCGCTCGTGGGCGTGGCGGAGCCGGACCATCTGCTCCGGCGCGACGCCGCGCGAGCGGGCGACGTGCTCGCCGTCACCGGGCGTCTTGGCGGTGCGGCGGCCGGGCTCGCCGCGCTCCTTGATGGGCGCCCGCCTGACGACGCGGAGCTCCTGCCCCTGCTGGGCGCGCTGCACCGGCCCACGCCGCGCCTCGCCGCCGGCCAGGCCCTCGCCGCAGCCGGCGTCCGGTGCGCGATCGACATCAGCGACGGGCTCGCGAGCGAGGCGGCCCACATCGCGACGGCGAGCAGGGTGTCGATAGAGGTGGACCTCGCCGCCGCGCCGCTCTTCGATGCCGCCGTCCGGATGCTCGGCCGCGATCGAGCCCGCCAGCTCGCCGCCACCGGCGGCGAGGACTACGAGCTGCTCTTCGCCGTGGATCCCGCCCGGCTCCGCGAGCTGTCCAGCGCTCTCGCCGCGGACGGCGGCCTGACGGTCGTCGGGCGCGTCGTGGGCGACGAGCACCCGGGCTTGGTGACATTCCTCGACGGGTCCCGGCCCGTCAGGCTCGATGAGAAGGGGTACGTGGCGTTCTGATGGCCGAAGTGTCGACACAGGCCTCCGGCGCTCTCGACCCTGACCGCCGCCAAGGCGACCTCGCCGCCGCCCAGCTGGGGATCGAGCCGGTCCCGAGCCACCACCAGGTGCTGGGCTTCCTCGACTTCTTCGTGCTCTGGGCAGACCTCGGCGTGGGCCTGCTGGTCCTGCTCGCCGGGACCTACCTCGTGCCGGGACTGTCCTTCGGCGCCGCGATCGCCGCCATCGTGGCCGGCACCGTCATCGGCGTCCTGCTGCTCGGCATGGCCGGGGTGGTGGGGAGCGCGCGGGGCGTGACCGCCATGGTGGCGCTCCGGCCCAGCTTCGGCGTCCGGGGCAGCTACGTGCCGAGCCTGGTCAACGTCGTCCAGCTGGTGGGCTGGGGCGCGTTCGAGGTCATCTTCATGGGCCAGGCGTCCGCCCGGCTGGCCACCCCGCTCCTCGGCCCGAACACGTATCCGCTCTTCGCGGTCCTGTGGGCCGGCGTGGTGATCCTCATGGGTCTCGGCGGCCCGCTCGTCGTCGTCCGCCAGTGGCTCGAGAAGGCGGGCATCTGGATCGTGCTCATCACAGCGGTCTGGATGCTGGTCTACGCGGCGACGCACCTCGACCTCGGAGCGGCGGTCGCCCGCCCCGGCGACGGCAGCCTCACGTTCGCGCAGGGGATCGACCTCGTGGTCGTGATGCCGGTGAGCTGGCTGCCGATCGTCGGCGACTTCAACCGCTTCGCGCGCAGCACGCGATCGGCGTTCTGGGGCACGGTCATCGGCAACGGCGTCACCAATATCGGCTTCTACACCCTGGGCGTGGTGCTCGCGCTCTACTTGCCGCAGGGCGACCTCGTCGGCTCGATCCTCGCGATCGCGTTCGGCTCGGCGGGCCTGATCCTGCTCCTGGGCGACGAGTCGGACAACGCCTTCGCGGACGTCTACTCGGCGGCCATGTCGGTCAAGAACATCCGGCCCGGCCTGCCCACGCGCTGGCTCGTGGCGGCGATCGGGGCCCTGGCGCTGGCGATCGCGCTGACCGTGGACCTCGGCCAGTACCAGAGCTTCCTCTACCTCGTGGGCGCGCTCTTCGTGCCCCTGTACGGCGTGCTGTTCGCCGACTACTTCCTGCTCAAGCGCGGCCGGCGCACGACGGCCGACTACTACCCGGACGAGGGGACGACGGGCGAGGTCAGCCTGCCGGCGTTCGTCGCGTGGGGGGTTGGGATCGCGACGTACTGGGCGGTGATCACGTTCGCCCCGTGGCTGGGCGGGACGCTGCCGTCGCTGGCGGCGTCGCTCGTCGTGTACCTGGTGCTGGGGCGGCGGCGATAGGCCTGCGGGCCTGACTAGTACGACGGCGGCGGCACCGGGCCCTGCGGCGGCGTCGGCTGGGGCGACTCGGGGCCAAGGGCGGCCAGCGTCCGCTGGTAGTCCTCAACGCTGACTTCACCGCGGGCGAGGCGCTCGCGCAGGATCTCCTGCGGCGTCTGGCGGGCAGGGAATTGCGACGCTGGCGGCGTCATGCCGTAGGGCGGCTGCCAGGGCTGCTGGGGCATCTGCGGGTGCCGCGGCCCGCGCATGACGGTCACGACCAGCCAGACGAGGGCGCCGACCAGCACGACCATGCACAGGAGGCCGAACAGCCACCAGACCCCGGCCCCGTCCCCGAAACGCCCGCCCCAGTTCATCATCGGCCCGTCCTGCTTTCGTCCCGTGTCGCGGGGTGTGCCCGCGTCGCTTCCCCGTTCAGTGCACCGATCGTACGCGCTCCTGCGTGACATCGTCATGAGAGCCCCGTCCGGCCTGTGACGCTTGCCGCAACGCCGGGTCCGCCGATGCGCCGCCGTGCGATCATCCGCGGGCCCGATTGGCGGCCCTGCGCCGGGGGTGGGCCCGAGCGACGGACGAGCGACGATCCTTCGACGACCAAGCGACGAGGTGGCAGCGGTGGCCGACCGCAAGACGATCGTGTTCTTCCCCGAGGGGGCCTACGGCCCGACGAACAACTGCGCCGGGATTGGCGCGGTCCTGCGGGAGCGCGGGCACCGGGTGGTGTTCATCGTGGAGGAGTCGTTCGCCGGGAGCCTCGAGCAGCGCGGCTTCGAGGAGCGCCTCATGCGCCTGGGCCCGCCGCCCGCCGAGCCCGAGGTGCCGGGTCAGTTCTGGATCGACTTCATCCGCGACACCGCGCCCGTGTTCCGCAAGCCAACGATCGAGCAGCTTGGTGAGTTCATCGCGCCCACCTTCCAGGCGCTCATCGACGGGGCGAAGTACGTCGCGCCGCGGCTTGCAGAGATCATCGACGAGCTCGCGCCCGACGCCATCGTCGAGGACAACGTGGTCTCGTTCCCGACGATCATGGCGACCCGTGCGCCGTGGGCCCGGATCGTGTCCTGCAACCCGGCCGAGGTGAAGGACCCGGTGATCGCCCCGTTCTCGTCGGGCTATCCCGTGGCTGACCATCGCGAGTGGCCGGCGTTCCTCGAGGAGGTCCGGCGCACGCATGGCGAGATGTGGGCCGACTTCGACGCCTTCTGCCGGGACAAGGGCGCGGGCGGGCTGGCCTGGGGCCCGAACGGCCCCGACTTCATGCACGAGTCGCCGTACCTGAACCTCTACTCGTTCCCGCGCGCGGCCGACTACGAGCGCGCCCTCCCGCTGGCGCCGACGTGGCACCAGCTGGACTCGACCGTGCGGGCGCCAGAGACCTCGTGGGCGCTGCCCGACGAGCTGGCGAGTCGGCCCGGGGCGCTCATCTACCTCTCGCTCGGCTCCCTCGGGTCCGCGGACGTGGCGCTCATGCAGCGCCTGGTGGATCTGCTCGGCCGCACCGAGCACCGGGTCATCGTGTCCAAGGGGCCGCTCGCCGGCCAGATCAGGCTCCACGACAACATGACCGGCGACGGGTTCCTGCCGCAGCCCGCGATCCTGCCCCAGGTGGACCTCGTCATCACCCATGGCGGCAACAACACCGTGGTCGAGTGCTTCCACCACGGCAAGCCGATGATCGTGCTGCCGCTGTTCTGGGACCAGGTGGACAACGCGCAGCGCGTGGATGAGACCGGGTTCGGCCGACGGCTGGCGACCTACGACTTCCGCGACGAGGAGCTGCCGCAAGCCATCGACGCGCTGCTGCAGGACGCGGCCCTTCGCTCCCGCATGGCAGCGATCGCGTCGCGGATGCAGTCCACCGCCGGCACCGTTCGCGCCGCCGACCTCATCGAGCGCCTGGCGCTCACCGGGCGGCCGGTTACGCGCTAGGCAGACGGCGCCGTTGGCGGCGGCAGCGCGAACTGGAACCAGAGTCCAGATTTCCGGCCCGACTTCGTGGCTGGCTGGACTCCGAGTCCAGTCAGCGACCTGTACAGCCTAGATTTGGGCATCGCCCGGTCGTCGACTGGACCGCCAGTCCAGCGGAACGCAGCGTTCGGTCGGGAATCTGGACTCGGGGTCCAGCGCTGGGCGCCGTCCGATGCTCCCGCTGCCCCTCGGCAGGGGCAGCGGCGATGGACGCGTGCGGCAGGCTCGCGGCCGTCCTGAGCTGCTGCTACATGCCCTCGCGCAGCAGCCGCCAGACGGCACGAGCCCCCGGTCGCTGGCCGTACAGCAGCACGCCGACGGTGTAGATGCGAGCGGCGACCCAGATCGCGACAACGATTGTCCCCACGAGCAGCACCAGGGACAGGGCGACCTCCCACGGCTGCGCGACGTTTGTCGCAACGCGCCCGAGCATCATGAACGGGCTCAGGAACGGGACGACGCTCAGGCCGGTGATCCAGCCCGAGCGCGCGTCGAGGAGGCCCATGGCCGCGTACACGCCGACCAGGTAGCCCCCAGTCGAGATGAGCGTCATCGGCATCACGGCGCTGGTGACGTCCTCCATCCGGCTGACCAGTGACCCCGCCGCTGCGTAGAGCGAGGCGTAGAGCAGGAAGCCGAGGATCCCGTACACGCCGAACAGCAGCAGCAGCTCGGGTGTCATGCCCTGCGGGACGAGGCTCGCCGTCGAGGCCGAGCTCCCCAGGACGGCGGATTGGAGCGCCGGCTGCAGGAGCAGCCCGACGCCGCCAGCCACGACCACCGCCGTGTACTGGATGAGGGCCACCAGGCCCACGCCGAACACCTTGCCAGCCAGCAGCTGGAATGGCGTCGCGGCGTTGAGCACGACCTCCATGACGCGCGAGGACTTCTCCTCGACAACGCTCATCGCCACCCAGTTGCCGTACATGATCACGATCATGTAGATGAGGATGGTCATGCCGAAGGCGAGCATGTCCTGTCCTACCGCCGCGGTTGCGGTCTTGATCGGCTCCGTGCGGGCGGGGTCGGGCCAGGCGATGGTGAAGGCGGCAGGGGCGAAGAGGGTGGCCTGCTGTGCCGCGGGGATCGCGAGGCGGTCGAGACGGTCACCAACGGCGATCGCATTCGCGGCCTGCTGCAGCATGCTGGCCGTGCGGCCCATCGCCGCATCATTGCTGTAGTACGTGAAGGTGAGCGTCCCGTCGGCGGCCCGCTCGATGCCGAGGACGCCCGACGCCTCGCCGCGGGTCACGGCCGCACGGGCTGCCGTCAGGTCGGTCGCGGTGCTGACGATGAAGTCGGGCTGCGCCGGGCTCGTCGAGGCGTCAGGCTGGGCCGCACCCGCGTTGGCATTGAGCAGCGTCGAGATCGTTGTGGCCGAGCGCTGGGCCAGGGCGTCGTCTCCGGCCACGACGGTCACCCTGGTGGCGTCCACGCTGTCGATCTTGGTGATCACGGTGGGTAGGACTGCGATGAGGAGGACACCCGCGACGAGCAGCAGCGTGCCGAAGACGAAGCTCCGGGTCTTGATGCGGATGCTGAACTCGCGCCGGGCGACGGTGACGACGTTGCCTGTTCGGCTCATGCGACGGCTCCCGCGGCGGCCAGCGTCCGCTCCTCGTCGTCGAGCGCCCCGACGCGCTCGACGAACACCTGCTCGAGGGATGGGTCCCCGACCTCGAAGCGGAGGACGGGTCCGTTGGCGATCGCGGCGTCGAGGATGCGCTGCGGCGACACGCCGTCCGCGACCCGGACCTCCGCGTAGTCCACGCCGTCTCGCGTGATCGTCACGTCGGGCAGCGCCTCCAGCCAGTTCCGATCCTCGCCGGCCGTCGCGACCCGGACGACCTGGTGCCCGGTCGAGCGCCGGACGTCCCGTGTCGATCCCGCGGTGACCATCCGGCCGTGGTCGATGATGGCGACGGAGTCGCACAGCTCCTCGGCCTGATCGAGCTGGTGCGTGCTGAACACCAGGGTCTTGCCCCGGTCGCGCATCTCGAGGAACGCCGCCTTGAGCATGGCCACGTTCACGGGGTCGAGACCCACGAACGGCTCGTCCATGAGCAGCACATCGGGTCCGTGCAGGATCGTGGCGATGTACTGGACCTTCTGCTGGTTGCCCTTCGAGAGGGTCTCGAGGCGGCTCTGGGCCTTGTCGGCGATGCGGAACCGCATCAGCCACTCGCGGGCCTCCGCCCGGGCGCGCGCACGCGCCATGCCGTAGAGCGAGGCGAAGTGGACGAGCTGGTCCACGACCGGCATCTTCGCGTACAGGCCCCGCTCCTCGGGCATGTAGCCCCAGGTGCGGCGCGGCAGGTCGTGGGCCGGGCGCCCGTTCCAGGTGACCGTGCCGGAATCGGCCTTCATGAGCCCGAGCACGATCCGCATGGTCGTGGTCTTGCCCGCCCCGTTGGCGCCGAGGAAGCCGTAGACCTCGCCCGGCTGAACCGAGAACGAGATCCCGTCAAGCGCCTGCACGGCACCGAACCGCTTGTGGAGATCCTCGATGATGAGTGCCATCCGTCGGCTTCGCCTCCTGCCGAGCCCGCAGCCGCATGCACGAGCCCACGATGTGTGAGGGTCAACGATGACGTGGCGGCGGACAGGCTCGCGTCTGCCAAGGCGGCCCAACCGTCCGGGCCGTCTGGCCGCCACGCTCGGTCCTTCGGCCCCCGATCCGTGCCGCGTCCCTCCGGCCGATGGCCGCGTCCATCTCCCGAGCCGCGTCGCAGCAACCCCAAGACGTCGCGTCCCGTGCGCTTCGACTTGGTGGTGCCCGCAGTCGTGCGCGACAATCAGGCCCACCACCACAGGACCACCGGCAGCACGCGCCGCAACCCGCCTTGGAGGCCCCGAACGTGACGACGATCGACGTCAAGACGTACCAGCAGTTCATCGGCGGCCAGTGGGTCGACTCGGCGTCCGGCGAGACGCAGGAGGTCGAGAACCCGGCCGTCTACGAGACGATCGCCCGCGTCCCGGCGTCGGGCCAGGAGGATGTCGACCGGGCGGTTGACGCCGCGGCCGAGGCGTTCGAGACCTGGAGCCTCACCACGCCGCAGACCCGCAGCCTCGCGCTGCTCAAGGTGGCGGACCTGCTCGACGCGAACGCCGACGAGATCGGCCGGCTCGAGTCGCTCCAGACGGGCAAGCCGATCCAGGCGGCGATCGACGAGATGGCCGTCGCGTCGGACCTGTTCCGCTTCTTCGCGGGTGCCTGCCGCGTCCCGGAGGGTCTCGCCGTCACCGAGTACGTCGAGGGCAAGACCTCGATGGTCCGGCGCGACCCGGTGGGCGTCGTGGCCAGCATCGCCCCGTGGAACTACCCGCTCTACATGGCCGCGTGGAAGCTCGGCCCGGCGCTCGCCAGCGGCAACACCTGCGTGCTCAAGCCGGCGTCGCGCACGCCGCTCTCCGCGCTGCGCTTCGCCGAGATCGTTCAGGAGGCTCTGCCGGCCGGCACCCTCAACGTGATCACGGGCTCGGGCGGCGTCATGGGCGACATGCTCGTTTCGCACCCGAAGGTCCGCATGGTGTCGATCACCGGCGACACCGCGACCGGCAAGCACATCGCCGAGATCGCCTCTCGCACCGTCAAGCGGCTCCACCTCGAGCTCGGCGGCAAGGCCCCGGTCATCGTCTACGACGACGCGGACATCGACCTCGTCGCGGACACCCTCCGCTTCGCCAGCTACTGGAACAGCGGCCAGGACTGCACCGCGGCCTGCCGTGTCATCGCGGGCCCCGGCATCTACGACAACCTGCTCGGCGCCCTGGCCGACCGCGTCAAGACCATCAAGTGGGGCAACCCGGCCGAGGCCGACGACCTCGACATCGGGTCGCTGATCGCGAAGTCGCACGCGGACAAGGTCGAGGGCATGGTCAATCGCGCGATCGAGGCCAAGGCGGAGCTTGTCGTGGGCGGCCACCGGCCCGAGAACCACGGCGCCTACTACGAGCCGACCGTCCTCGCGAACCCCGACCAGCAGTCCGAGATCGTCCAGGACGAGGTCTTCGGCCCGGTCGTCACGGTCCAGCGCTTCTCCGACGAGGAGCAGGCGATCGCATGGGCGAATGACGTCAAGTACGGCCTGTCGAGCTCGGTGTTCACCGGGTCCATCGGCAAGGCGATGCGCACCGCCCGGCGCCTGCAGTTCGGCACCGTGTGGATCAACGACCACTTCACCCTGACCTCCGAGACCCCGCACGGCGGCGTCAAGGAGTCGGGCTGGGGCAAGGACGGCAGCAAGTACGCGCTTGAGGACTACACCGTCGTCAAGCACGTCACCATCAACACCGGGATCTGAGGTTGGGCCAGCGGAGCTGGCCTCAGAGGCTGGCGGCGGATCCGGCGCCAGCGCCGCGTTGGCCGCTGCGGTGCTCGCTCACGCATGCCGATGCTGGAGCCGCATGACCGTTGATCGCGCCCGCGTGGCAGCCGCTGTGCGGGCGCTGGACCTCGACGTGATCGCGCGGCGCCGCTGGTTCGCGAGCAAGCGCGAGCCGATCGCATCCGCCCGCCTCGCGCACGCGTTCGCGCTCGCGCCGTCGCTCGCCCTCGCGCTCGTGGATCTGCAGGTGGGGGAGGGCGAGGGCCGCGCGGAGCGGTATGCCGTGCCGTTCGTCGAGGGCGAGGACGGCGCGATCCGCGAGGCGCAGGAGGGCGACGGCGCCTGGCGTGCCCTGGCGGTGGCCATCGCCGAGGGCCGGACGATCCCCGCGCTGGGACGCGACCCCGGGACCGGCGCCGCGGCGATGGGAGCCGGCGTCGACGCGGCCCTGGTCTGCCGGCCCTCGCCGGGGCTCTCGGCGGTGTGGCCGGCCGGTGCCGCAGCGCTGGCGGTCGCGGGCGAGGCCCCACTCGACCGCGACCAGTCGAACACCTCGGTGGTGCTGGGCGGCGCCCTGCTGCTCAAGGCGTATCGCCGGGTCCAGCCCGGTCTCAACCCGGACCTCGAGCTGACGGCGTTCCTCTCCGAGGAGGCCGAGTTCCCGGGGGTGCCGCGGCTGGCTGGCTGGGCCGAGGTGGTCACGCGGGACGGCGGCGCGGCGACGCTGGCGATGCTCCAGGCGTTCATCGCGCACGCCGAGGACGCCTACGAGGCCACGGCCGAGCGGCTGGCCGGGCTCGTCGAGGCGAACGGCGCGGTCAGCCTCGAGTCGGCGACCGAGCTGGCCGAGGATCTCGGCATCCTCCTCGCCGGGCTCCACGCCGCGCTCGCCGCGCCGCCCCGCGAGGCCGCCGACTTGACGCCTCGGCCCGCGACCCACGACGAGCTCAAGGCCTGGCGGTTCGAGGCCCACCGCCGGCTCAACCAGGCGGTCCACGACGTGGCGGCCGTGGACCCCGATCTGGCCGACGAGCTCAGGGAGTCCGGAGCCCAGATCGCCGCCCGCGCGTCGCGGTTCGAGGCCGTAGTGGCGCCGCCGCTCGTCATGCGCATCCACGCCGACCTCCACCTCGGCCAGGTGCTGCTCGCCGACGACGGCTACCGCATCATCGACTTCGAGGGGGAGCCGCTGCGCCCGATCCAGGAGCGCCGCCGACTCGACTCGCCGCTGCGCGACGTGGCGTCGATGCTGCGCTCGCTCGACCACGTGGCGCGTTCGGCCGGTCGGCGCGCGGAGCGCCGGCAGGGCGGGCCCATCGAGCGTCCTGGCCTCGACGTCGACGCGTGGATCGAACGGGCACGAGAGCGATTCCTCGCGGCGTATGCTGCAGGCCTGCGCCACGAGGGAGCGCCGATCGTCTTGGACCTCGACCTGCTCGACGCGTTCGAGGTCGCCAAGGAGTGCTACGAGTTCAGCTACGCGGCGAGCGCCCTGCCGTCGTGGCTGTGGGCGCCGAGGGACGGCATGCGGTGGCTCCTGGCGCATGGCGAGGGATGAATGGACGAGCTCCGGGCACGTGTCCCACATCGTGACGAGCTGTTCCTCGAGGACACCCTCAACGGCCCGGCCGAGCTGACGGCCGTCGTCGCCGCGCAGCAGGCCGTCACGGCCCGGATCCCGGCGGAGACGCTCGCGCTCCCGCGTCGTCGGCTGATCGGCATGGGCAGCTCGGGGTTCGCCGCCCGCGACGCTGCCGCACGCTGGCGGATGCACGGCCTGGATGCCGTGGCCGAGGTCGCCTCCGCGTCTGGCCCCACGCCCGGCGGGACCGACACCCTGGCGATCGTGATCTCCGCCTCGGGTTCGACTTCGGAGGTGCTCGATGCCGCCCGTCGGCATCGGCAGCAGGGCTCGCGGGTCATCGTCCTGACGGCCAACTCCAGAGGCCCGCTGGCTTCGCTCGGCGACGGTGTCATCCCGCTGCGCGCTATGTCGGAGGAGACGGCGGGCATCGCGTCGCAGACGTACCGCGCCACAGTGGCCGCGCTGCTGCTGCTAGAACCGCCGCCAACGGCCGATGCCGCCGCATCAGGGCTGCACCGGGCGCCGCGCGAGCTCGCCGCGTTCTTGGACGGCTACGCCGCGTGGATCGACGGGGCAGCCGATCTCCTCGACACGGGGCGCGAGCTCCACATCCTCGCCGACGGCCTCCACGCCGGGCTGGCCGAGCAGGCGGCGCTCATGTTCCGCGAGGCGCCCAGGATCGCGGCGACCCCGTTCGACACCGGCGACTGGCTCCACGTGGGCCAGTACACCCTGTTCCCGGGGGACGCTGTCCTGATGTTCGCGGGCTCGCCCGCCGATGGGGCGGCGATCGAGACGATCCACCGCCGTGGCGGGCGCGTGGTCTTGGCTGGGCCGGCGCGCGACGGAGCGGACGCCTGCATTCCGGTGGCCGGAGATCCGGGCGACTGGGCGGTTGGCATCCTGATCGCCTCGGCCGTTGCCGAGCTGCTGGCAGCCGAGCTCTGGACGAGGGCGACGGGACGGGTGCTGCCGGCGGACGAGTAGCCGACGCGAGCAGGCGTCGGGGAGCCGACGCGAGCAGCGGTCGCGGAGCTCGTCGAGTGCGCCCCGCAGGCGAGCGCCGTGAGGGCTAGGCGGTCCCCAGCAGGCGGGCGAGCACCGCACCGGTGCCGAGCGCGAGACCCAGCGTGGAGACCGCGATCCCCGCGGCTGCACGGGTCCCGAGCTCCCCGCGGAGGGCCGCAAGCGTGGCGATGCACGGGATCGAGATGCTCGTCACAACCGCGTAGACGAACAGCTGGGCGGGCGTCATCAGCTCGCCCAGGCCCGTCGCATGGCCGACCTGGATGGCGGCGAACGCGATCAGCAGCTGGAGCGCGAGCTCCTTGCGCAGGAACGCGAAGCCGATCGCGACACCCGCGATCGCGGGCAGGCCCAGCGACCACTCGACTGCGGGGCCGATGGCCGATGCGATCGACTGCCACCAGCCGGCCTCGTAGACGACGCCGAGCACGAGCGACCCCGCGAGCATGATCGGAGTGGCCTGCACCACGAAGCTGCGGAACCGCCACCACGCCTTCGCTGCGACGTGGCGGGGGACCGGCGCGCGGAGTGGCGCCATTTCGAGCACGAGCGAGCTCTGCCGTCCGGGGATGAGCGCATTCGCGCCGAGCCCGGCAGCAATGGTCACGCCCATCACCACGCCGAACGCCGCCAGCGCGGCGGCGGGGCCCGCGAACGGGGCCACGGCTGCGATCACCACCGCCGACCGAGCAGAGCAGGGGACCAGGGTGACGAGGAAGGAGCCGATCAGCCGCTCGCGGCGCGTCCGCAGCACCCGCGTCCCGTAGATCGCGGGCACGTTGCACCCCGCGGCGGCGAGGACGGGGATCGCGGCCCGCCCCGGCAGCCCCAGCACCCCGAACAGCCGGTCCATCAGCACGGCGGCCGACGTGAGGTACCCGGAATCCTCGAGGACCGCGAGCAGCAGGTAGAAGGTGAGGACGTACGGGACGCCGACGGACAGCATCCCGAGGAGCCCCCCGTCGACTGCCCACAGCACGGCCTTCGCGGCGACCGGCACGGGGATGACGGCAGGCACGACGGCAGCGAGCGCAGGTGACACGACCGCCGACCAGGCCGCGCTCAGCGCTGCCGCGAGCACGCCGCCAACGAGGAGCACCGACACGAACGCCGCCACGCTGACGCCCAGGAACACGGGGATCCCGGGCCAGGGCGAGGTGCTCCACCGGGCGGCCCGGTCGGCGAGCGGCTCTGGCGTGTCTCGTCGGCGCTCCACCTCGGCCGCCCAGGAGCTCGCCGTCGCCCAGCGCTTGGGGTCCAGCACCGCGGCAAGGCGGATCGAGGCCGCCCCGCGGCCGGAGATCACGCCTGTGGCGACGGCATCGGCGAGCGGGTCGGCGGCGGCGGCCGCGCCCAGCGAGCGGTGCTCGGCCGTCAGCTCCACGGCTGTTCGCCGCAGTTCCAGCTCGTCGCCGTAGGGGTAGATGGGCGCGGGCGCGGAGCCGCGGGGCGAGCGTGTGCCCTCGAGCACGCCCCGGCGCTGGGCCGCGAGCTCGACCGCATCGCCCACGGCGGCGTCCACACCTTGCCCGGCCCGGCCGCACGTCGCGTGCGCGGGTCCGTTGAGCAGCTGGGCGAGGCGCCCCGTGTCCACCTCGATCCCGCGCCTCGCCGCCTCGTCGGACAGGTTCGCCGCCAGCACCACGGGCAGACCGAGATCGCGGCACGCGATGGCCAGCGGCAGGTGGCGGGCGAGGTCACCGGCATCGGCCACAACGAGGATCGCGTCAGGGCTCGCCTCGAGGAGCAGCCGCCAGAACGGGTCATCGCCGGCGGGGACGTCGTCGAGCGAGCGCGTGCCCGGCAGGTCGACGAGCCAGGCGTCTCGGCCGCGAGCGTGCACGCGGCGGCGTTCCAGCGAGACCGTCGTGCCGGGCGCGTTCGCCGTCTCGACGAACCGGCCACTGGCCCGGGCGAGGAACGTCGACTTGCCGACGTTCGGACGGCCGACGAGTGCGACGACCGGGAGGCCGTCCGGTGGGCGGTCGTGGACCGCGGAGGGGTGGCAGGCTGCGGTCACGCGGGCGGCTCCCCGCGGACGGCTGCCGCGACATCGGCGGAGAGCGCAATCCGAGATCGTCCCATCACCACGATCACCGGCCCGCCCAGCGGCGTCCGCGACGCCACGCGGACGACGCTGCCCGGCAGCAGGCCCTCGCGGAGCAGCTCGTCTGCATACGCCGGCTCCACGGCGCTGACGCACAGGGTGCCGCCGACGCGCAGGTTGGCAAGGGTAGGGGGACCGGAAGCGGGACGCTCGGGACTCACCCCGCAATTCGGCCAAACCTGCGACTGGCACGAAAGAGACAGATGGCCTGACCACCGGGCCTGACGGCCCTCTCCGTTGGCGCCTGACCCCTGCCCACTGCGAGCGCTGGCAAATCGTGCGGCCGCCGATATGCCGCGATTTCGGGCGGTGCGGTCGGTCGATGGCCGGGACGCCTCCGTGACTGGCGGCCCCCATCTCGGGGGCCGTCGGCCCTGCCGCGGGATCCCACTAAACCCGGTAAGATCGCGGCAGGTTCCGGTGATTTGGTAGATTTGGGAGGTTTGAGCACCGATGGCGTCCCCGGCGAGCGCGAAGGACCCCGACTGGGTGTCGCTCACCGAGGCGTGCCGCGTGCTCGGCGTCTCCCCGTCCACGGTCCGCCGCTGGGGCGACGCCGGGATGGTCAGGACCTTCCTCACTCCCGGTGGCCACCGACGCTTCTCCCGCGCCGGCCTCGACGCGATGCTGCCCAGCCGTCCGACCAGCCGCCCGTCGCTCACCGACCTCGGGGAGACGCCCGGCCGTCTGGCGCGCGGCTATCGGAGCGGCTCCGACGACGCGCCGCTCCGGATGCCCTGGGTGTCCGAGCTGGGCGACGCGGAGCGCGAGCGGTTCCGCGGCTACGGCCGGGGCATCGTGGCCTCGCTGATCGCCGCGCTCGACTCCGAGGACCCTGCGCGCCGGGCAGAGCTCCTGCGTTCGGCGGAGGACTCGTGCGCGCACTACGGGCGCCTCGCCGCGGGAGAGTCGCTCGGCGCCTCGATGACCGCTGACATCTTCCTGCGCTTCCGACGCCCGTTCCTCGACGAGCTCGCGTCCATCGCACGGCGCCGCGAGTTCGACGCCACCGGCACCACCACCCTGATCGCCGAAGCCAACGCCGCCCTCGACGGCCTCCTCCTCGCCACGCTCCGCGGCTGGGAGGCCGCGACGCTGGGCGGGGCCCGCCGCTCGAAGCGTGTCGCCTCCTGACACAGCCGACCAACGGAGAACCGTCCGACGTGAACGTCCCCCGCGCCGCACTGGACCTCACAGCGCTCGTCATTCACGCCCGCGCGTCGGAGAGCGACGAGCGCGAGGCGTTCGGCTGGGCCGCCATGCGGATCGCCCACGACCCGCGGGCGATCCTGCTGCGGACCTGCCATCGCGTCGAGCTCTACTACATCCATTCCCCGTCCCCCGACTTCCAGGCGCTCACGCCGCCGGATCTCCCCGTCGGCGGGGTGCGCCTGGAGGGCCTGGCGGCCGCGCGGCACCTGCTGACCGTGGCCGCCGGCCTGGACTCGGTGGTGGTGGGCGAGGACCAGATCCTCCACCAGCTGCGCGAGTGCCTTGCGGACCGCAGGGTGCCGGGTGCCGAGGACTGCCCGGTGGACATCGGGACGCATGCGGTGGATGCGCTCGAGCTGGACCCGGTCATCGAGCGGCTGTTCCAGGTGGCGCTCCACCTCGGCCGCGAGACCCGGGCGTGGCGCGAGGGCCCGCCGAGATCCCTCGGCGACGTCGCCACGGACCGGGTGGAGGTCGTGACGGGCGCGCTCCTCGGGAAGCGCGTGCTGGTCGTCGGAGCTGGTCGCATGGCGCGCCTCGCCGCCCTGGCCGCATCGCGCCAGGGCGCCCGTGTGCTGGTGGCCAATCGGAGCCCCGAGCGCGCCGCTGCGCTGGCCTGGGACGCGAACGGCGAGCCCGCAGCGTTCGGGCCCGAGGCGCCGCTGCCCGAGGTGGACGCCGTCATCCCCGCGATCTCCGCGCGGTGGCCGCTCTCGAGCGAGGCGCGTCACGCGCTCATCGCAGGGGCGATGCCCGTCGTGGACCTGTCCTCGCCCAACGCGCTCGACCCCGAGCTCCGCGCAGCGCTCGGCGAGCGGTACACCTCGGTCGACGACCTGGCGCGCAGCCCACAGGACCAGATCCGCCCGCGCCTGCGCAATCGTCTCGAGCGCGCCATCGACGCGGCCGAGGCGCAGTTCGCGAGCTGGGTCCAGACGCGCGCCAGCGTCCCGGCGATCCAGGCCCTCAGCGACATCGCGGAGAGCCGCCGCGCGGAGGAGCTCGAGCGCCTGTTCCGTCGCCTGGACCTGGGCGATCGCGAGCGTGAGCTGGTCGAGCAGATGAGCCACCGCCTCGTGGCCGGGCTGCTGCACGCCCCGCTGGCGTCGCTGCGTGAGGACGCGTCGGGCGACCTCGACCGCGCCGCCCGCGCCCTGTTCTCGTTGTGACGGGGGAGCGCCCCGTGGCCCGGACACTGCGCATCGGCACCCGCGGCAGCGAGCTCGCCCTCGTGCAGGCCCGGTGGGTGGCGGCACGCCTCGCCGAGCACGGCATCGGGACAGCGCTCGAGATCATCCGGACCGAGGGCGACGAGCGGCCGGTCGACACCGCGTGGGGCGAGGGCGCGTTCGTGGCCCGGATTGTCGCGGCGCTGGTCGAGGGCCGCGTCGACCTCGCGGTGCACTCCGCCAAGGACGTCCCCACGACCGAGCCCGACCTGCTGGTCATCGCTGCCTACCCGCCGCGCGAGGACCCGCGCGATGCGCTGGTCTGCCGAGTGCGCGGCACGACGCTCGCAACCCTCCCGCACGGCGCGCGCGTGGGCACGGACAGCCCGCGGCGAGTCGCCTTCCTGCGGGCCGTCCGCCCGGACCTCGAGCTCCACCCGCTCCACGGCAACGTGGACACGCGCCTCGCCAAGCTCGACCGCGGCGATTCTGACGCCCTGGTCCTCGCCGTGGCCGGGTTGACGCGGCTGGGGCGAGCGGACCGGATCGACGAATTGCTCCCGTCAACCGTCGTGCCGTCGGCACCCGGTCAGGGCTCGCTCGCACTCCAGGTCCGGGCCGGGGACGACGAGGCGATCGCCGCACTCGGGCTCCTGGACGATCCCGCGACCCGGGCGGCCGTGGAGGCGGAGCGCGCCCTGCTGGCCGGGACCGGCGGCGGCTGCAGGTCACCCATCGGCGTCATCGGGACGGTGGACGGCGGTGACCTGACGGTCCTTGCCGGCGCTGCTCGAACCTGGACGCCCGAGCCTGGCGCACCGCTCGCCCCCGCCGAAGTCGGCTGGGTCCGCGGCCGTGCGCCGGTCGCTGAGCGCATTGCCCTCGCCGAGCGCCTGGCGGCCAGGGTCGTGGCGCTGCGCGCCGGTCCACGCGTGCTGGTGACGCGGCCGGCTGGTCGTGGGCGCGATCTGCTCGAGGGTCTCGGGGCGCGCGGAATCGACGCCGTCCGGGTTCCTGCCATCGAGATCCGGCCGGCGGTTGGAGGCGGTTCGCTTGACGCGGCGCTGGCTGCCGCCGAACCGGCGGACTGGGTCGTCCTCACCTCCGCGAGCGCCGCCCACGCCGTCCTTGACGCTGCCGCGCGCGTGGAACTGGAGCCGCTGATGCTCCGCTGGGCCGCCGTCGGCGAGGCGACCGCCAAGGTCCTCCGCGAGGCCGAGATCCCCGAGGTCTTCGTGCCGTCGGCCGCCAGCGGCGCCACGCTCGCCCGGGAGCTGCCGATCCACCCCCGCGATCGTGTCCTCGTCCCCCGCGCCGACATCGCCGACGGCCTGGTCGTGGACGCCCTTGCCGAGCGCGGCGTCCGCGTGACGGACGTGGTCGCGTACGAGACCGTGGAGGCACCCGACGCCTCCCGACCGCTGCTCGCCGCCGCCCTCGACGACGGCCCGGTGGACGCGCTCATCCTGACCAGCGGATCCACCGCCCGCGGCGTGCTGGCCCTGGCCGACCGAGAGGCCCGCGTTCGCCTTGCGGCCACGCCCGTCATCGCCGCCGGCGCCTCCACCGCGGCTGCCGCGCGCGCCGCCGGCTACGCAACCGTGCTCACGGCCCCGTCACCCGCTGCCGCCGACCTCGTCGCGTTCACCGCGCGGGCCCTCGGCGTCGCGGACGCCAAGAGCCTGTTCGACCTCGCCCTTGCCGACCACGACACCGCCTCCGGAGGCCCTCGATGAGCCTGCTCGCCGACCAGCATTCCGACACCGCCGGCGGGGTGCCGCTCCCGGACCCGGCCCATCGGCTCCGGCGCCTGCGACGGACCGAGGCGCTGCGCGCCTTCGTGCGCGAGACGCGGATCCACCCGCGCCAGCTCGTCGCGCCGCTGTTCGTCTTCCCGGGCCGCGCCCTCCGCGAGCCCGTCGGCTCGATGCCCGGCGTGGAGCGCGTGACGCCCGACGAGGCTGTGAAGGACGTGAAGGCGCTCGCGGCGCTGGGCGTGGGCGGCGTGATCCTGTTCGGGCTGCCGGGCGAGAAGGACGACGTGGGGACGGGCGGCTGGATCGCGGACGGCATCGTCCAGGAGACGCTGCGCCGGCTGCGCGACGCGGACCCGGACCTCGTGCTGATCGCCGACACCTGCCTGTGCGAGTACACGGACCACGGCCACTGCGGCCCGCTCCTCGCCGACGGTCAGGTGGACAACGACGCCACGATCGAGCTGCTCGCGCGGACCGGCGCCTCCCAGGCGGAGGCGGGCGCGGACATCGTCGCCCCGTCGGCGATGATGGACGGCCAAGTGGCGGCGATCCGCCACGGGCTCGACGCAGCCGGGCGCCAGGACACCGCGATCCTCGCCTACGCCGCCAAGACGGCGTCCGCGTTCTACGGGCCGTTCCGCGAGGCCGCGGGCTCGGCGCCCTCCTTCGGCGACCGGCGGGGCTACCAGATGGACCCCGCGAACGGCCGTGAGGCAATGCGCGAGATGGAGGTCGACCTCGCCGAGGGCGCCGACATGCTGCTCGTGAAGCCGGCGATGCCCTCGCTCGACATCCTCGCCGCCGCGCGCGCCAGCTTCGACGTCCCGATCGGCGCGTACCAGGTCAGCGGCGAGTACGCGGCGATCGAGGCGGCGGCCCGCAACGGCTGGCTCGACCGGCGTCGGGCGCTCACCGAATCAACCACGTCGATCCTGCGCGCCGGTGCTGGCTTCGTGATCACGTACGCCGCCGCGGACCTCGCGGCGTGGGCTCGGGAGGCCTGGTGATGTCCCTCCACACCCCGCTGGGCAGACCCGTCGCCGCCACCGGCCGCCAGGCGCTCCTGCGCCAGGACGCCGAGGACCTGTTCCCGGGCGGCGTCAACAGCCCCGTCCGCGCATTCCGCTCGGTGGGCCGGCCGCCGCTCATCCTGACTGGTGGCTCGGGCTCGCGGGTCCAGGACGCCGACGGCAACAACTACCTCGACTACATCGGCTCCTGGGGGCCGGCGATCCTGGGCCACGCCCGTGAGGAGGTCGTGGAGGCCGTCCGGCAAGCCGCGCTCAACGGCTTCGCGCTCGGCGCCACCTCGCCGCTCGAGATCGAGCTGGGCGGCCGGATCCGCGACGCCGTGCCGTCGATGCAGCGCATGCGGTTCGTCTCCTCGGGCACCGAGGCCGTGATGAGCGCGATCCGCCTGGCGCGCGGCGCGACGGGCCGCGAGATCATCGTCAAGTTCGCCGGCGGCTACCACGGCCACGGCGACAGCCTGCTGGTGGACGCGGGCTCCGGGCTCGCCACGCTGGGGATGCCGGGCTCGGCCGGCGTGACCCAGGGGTCGGCGCACGACACGATCGTGGTGCCGTACAACGACCCCGGCGCCATCGCCGCCGCCTTCGACGCGTATCCCGATCAGATCGCCGGCGTCATCGCCGAGGGCGTGGTCGCCAACGTGGGCGTCGTCCCGCCCGACCCGGAGTATCTCGCGTGGCTGCGGGCGCTCACCGCCTCGAACGGGGCGCTGCTGATCCTCGACGAGGTGATCTCGGGCTTCCGCGTGGCCCGGGGCGGCGCGCAGGAGCGCTACGAGATCACGCCGGACATCACCACGCTGGGCAAGATCATCGGGGGCGGCATGCCCGTGGGCGCGTACGGCGCCAGTCGCGACCTGATGGCGCTCATCGCGCCCGAGGGCCCGGTGTACCAGGCTGGCACGCTGTCGGGGCACCCGCTGGCGATGGCCGCGGGCGTCGCCACGCTCGACCTGCTCACGCCCGACGTGTACGAGGGGCTGGAGCGCGCCGGGGCGCGGCTCGAGGCGGGGCTGCGCGAGGCCGCCGCCGAGGCCGGGCGCGAGGTGGCGATCACGCGGGTCGGCTCGCTGCTGACCGTGTTCTTCCGGTCCGGGGCGCCCAAGGACGGCGCCGAGGCGCTCGCGTCGGACCGTGACGCGTACGGGCGCTTCTTCCGGGCGATGCTCGACGAGGGCGTGCTGCTGCCGCCCTCGCAGTTCGAGGCTTGGTTCCTGGGCGTGGCGCACTCGGACCCGGACCTCGACGCGACGGTGACCGCCGCGCGGAAGGCCTTCCGGGCATGACCACGCCTGCGGCCCAGCCCGCCATGCCGTCCGCCACCCCGGCGCCCCGTCCCGACGCCAGGTTCCTGCGGGCCGTCCGCGGGCAGCCCGTCGACGCCACGCCGGTCTGGTTCATGCGCCAGGCCGGACGCGCCCTGCCGGAGTACCGCGCGATCCGCGAGCGGGCGACTCTGCTCGAGATCACCCGCGACGCCGCCCTGTGCGCCGAGGTCACGCTCCAGCCCGTCCGGAGACTTGGCGTTGACGCCGCGATCCTGTTCGCGGACATCACCACGCCGCTCGCGGGGATGGGCGTCGCGTTCGACATCGTCGAGGGCCGCGGGCCGGTCATCGAGCACCCGATCCGGACGGCCGCCGACGTGGCAGCCCTCCGGCCGTTCGAGCCCGAGACCGCCGTCGCGCCCCTGCTCGAGGCCATCTCGCTCATCCGACGCGAGTCGCCCGTGCCGCTCATCGGCTTCGCGGGCGCCCCATTCACGCTCGCGTGCTATCTCGTCGAGGGCGGCCCATCGCGCGACTTCCTCAAGACCAAGGCGCTCATGCGCAGCGAGCCTGCCACCTGGAACGCCCTCCTCGACCACCTCGTGACCGCGACGATCGCCTATCTGCGGGCGCAGGTCGCCGCCGGCGCTGAGGCCGTCCAGGTCTTCGACTCCTGGGCGGGCGGGCTCTCGCCGCTGGACTACGAGCGTCGGCTCTGGCTGCGCATGCACCGGCTGTTCGAGGGGATCGCGGGGCTCGGCGTCCCGTCCATCCACTTCGGCGTCGGCACGGCCGGGATCCTCGACCAGCAGGCGTCCGCGGGCGGTGACGCCATCGGCCTCGACTGGCGCATCTCGCTGTCCGAGGGTCGGAAGATCGTCGGCGACCGGGCGGTCCAGGGCAACCTGGACCCGACGCTGCTGCTCGGGCCCTGGACGGGCGTCGAGGAGTCGGCGCGCTGGGTCCTCGAGCAGAACGCGCGACGCCCCGGCCATGTGTTCAACCTCGGCCACGGCGTGCTGCCCGGGACGGACCCGGACCACCTGCGCCGCCTCGTCGACCTCGTCCACGACTACGGAGCGTCCCTGTGACCCGCGACGCGGTCCTGCTGATGGCGTATGGCAGCCCCGACAGCCTTGACCAGGTCGAGGCGTACTACACCGACATCCGCCGCGGCTCGCCGCCCCCGCCGCAGCTGCTCGAGGAGCTCAAGAGCCGCTACCGCGCGATCGGCGGCGGATCACCGCTGAGCCGGATCGTGGGCGAGCAGCGCGCCGCGCTCGAGGCCGAGCTGGCCGCGCGCGGCACGCCGATGCCCGTGTACGCGGCGATGCGCCACATCGCGCCGCGGATCGGCGACGTGGCCAAGGGGATGGCCGCCGACGGGGTGGAACGGATCGTCGCGATCCCGCTGGCGCCCCAGAAGTCGTCCAACGCGGCCGGGTACCGGCGAGCCGTCAACGCCGGGCTGGCCGGGCTCGCCGACGCCCCCGAGGTCGTCTTCGTCGAGAGCTGGCATGACGCGCCGCGCTTCATCGAGGCGCTGGCGACCACGACGCGCGAGGCGCTCGACCGCTTCGCCGACCCCTCGCGCGTCACCGTGATGTTCAGCGCCCACAGCCTGCCGGCGCGCGTCGTCGCCGAGGGCGACCCGTACCCCGACGAGCTGCTCGCCACGGCCGCGCTGGTCGCGCTGCGGCTGGGCCTCGACGACTCCGTGTTCAGCTTCCAGTCCGCGGGCCGGACCGGTGAGCCGTGGCTCGGGCCGGACATCCTCGACGAGATCCGCCGGCTGGCGGCGGATGGCGTAACCGAGCTGGTCGTGCGGCCGGTCGGCTTCCTTGCTGACCACCTCGAGGTCCTCTACGACATCGACATCGAGGCGCAGGCCGTCGCCCGCGCAGTCGGCATCCGCCTCGAGCGCGCCCGGTCCCTGAACACCGACCCCGTCTTCATCGCCGCCCTGGCCGACGTCGCGCTCGCGGCGCTGGGCAGCCCAGCGGCCGCCTAGGAGGAGCCCCTCGTGACCGCGACGATCGACAGCACACCGGGCGGCCACCCCGGCGCCGGCCACCCCGGCGGCCATCCGGGCATCACCGGCGTCGGCGCCGTCCGCGCCGAGGGCTACGTCTACGACCGCGCCCCGATGCTCGTCTACTGGGAGACGACCCTCGCCTGCGGCCTCGCGTGCCGCCACTGCCGCGCCACCGCCCAGCCTGAGCGCAACCCGCTCGAGCTCACGACCGACGAGGGCTATCGGCTGCTCGACGAGATCACCAAGTTCGGCCGGCCATATCCGCACCTCGTGTTCACCGGCGGTGACCCGCTCAATCGCCCGGACCTCCACGAGCTCGTCCGCGCCGCGACGGAGCGCGGGATCGGCGCGTCGCTCGCACCGGCCGCCACGGACCTGCTCACGCGCGACGTCATGGCCAGCCTCCGCGAGGCCGGGGTCCAGAACATCTCGCTCTCGATCGACGGCTCCGACGCCACCCGACACGACGGCTTCCGCGGAGTCCCGGGCACGTTCGAGAAGACGCTCCAGGCGGCGAAGTGGGCGCGCGAGGTGGGCCTGCCCATCCAGGTCAACACGCTCGTCACGGACGAGACGCTCGCCGACCTGCCCGCGGTCTACGACCTGATGCTCACGATGGACATCATGCGCTGGAGCCTGTTCATGCTGATCACGACGGGGCGCGGGAGCGCGCTCCACGAGGTCAGCCCGGCCGAGTCCGAGCGCCTGAATGCGTGGGCCTTCTCGCTCGTGAAAACCTCGCCGTTCCAGGTCAAGACGACGGAGGCCACCCACTACCGGCGGCTGGCGATCAAGCACATGCAGGCCGACGGGATGGACGCGGAGGCGATCAGCAAGACGTCCGTCGGGCGCGGCTTCGGCATCCGCGACGGCAACGGCATCGTGTTCATCAACCACGACGGCACCGTCAACCCCTCGGGCTTCCTGCCCATCCCCCTCGGCAACGTCCGCACGGCCTCGATCGTGGACCTGTACCGCGACCACCAGGTCATGAAGGCGCTGCGCAACCCGGAGGGCTTCAAGGGCCGGTGCGGGATGTGCGAGTACGCGCGCGTCTGCGGCGGCTCGCGCGCCCGCGCCTACGCGTGGACCGGCGACCCTCTCGAGGCCGACCCGCTCTGCCCGTACGTCCCCACCGGGACCGTGCCGGCGTACGGCATGGCCTGAGGCGAGCTGCTGATGAAGGTGCTCGTCGTCGGGGGTGGCATCACAGGGCTCGTCGCGGCCCGGTCGCTGGCCCTCGACGGCGTGCCGGTCCTGCTTGCCGAGGCCTCCCCGAGGCTGGGCGGCAAGGTCTCGACCGAGCACGCTGACGGCTTCACCGTCGAGCACGGTCCGGACTCGTTCCTGGCAGCCCGCCCGGCCGGCACAGCGCTCGTGCGCGAGCTGGGGCTGGCGGATGAGCTGGTCGGCACCGCCGGCACGCGGACGGTCTACATCCGGCACCGCGGGCGCCTCGTGCCGATGCCTGCGGGCCTTGGCCTCGTCCTGCCGACCCGGTTCCTGCCCTTCGCGACGACTCGTCTGTTCTCCTGGCCGGAGAAGCTGCGGATGGCGAGGGATCTCGTGGCGCCGCGCCTCGATGCCCGCCGACGACATCGCGGTCGGCGAGTACCTGCGCCGGCGGCTCGGGAGTCCGCTCGTCGAGCGGTTGGCGGGGCCGCTGGTGGGCGGTGTGTACGGCACGCCGATCGACGAGCTGTCACTCGACGCCGTCGTGCCGACGCTGCGCACCGCCGAGCGGGAGCACCGCTCGCTGCTCCTTGCCGGGCTCGCCGACGGGCGCAAGATGCGCGCCGCGACGGCGATGCGGGCAGCCGCGAACCCGGGCGCGAAATCTCTGGGCGCATTCGTCTCGCTCCGGGGCGGGCTGGACGGACTCACGAGCGCCGTCGCCGCGTCGGCCGCCGAGCGCGGCGCTGACCTGCGCACCGGGTTCGGCGTGCGGTGGCTTGCGCCGTCCGGCGCCGGAGTCAGCGCCGGGTTCGCGGACGGCTCGTCCGCCCGGTTCGACGCTGTCGTGGTCGCCACGCCGGCCAATGCCGCAGCGGTCCTGCTCGACGAGCCGCTGCCGGCCGCGGCCCGACAGCTCGACACCATCCCCCACGGCACGTCGGTGCTCGTGACGCTGGCGTATCCGCGGGACCGCGTGGGCCACGACCTCCTCGGCCACGGGTACCTGGTGCCGCGGTCGGAGGGTGGGCCGATCGCCGCCTGCACATGGTCCTCGGAGAAGTGGAGCGGCCGGGCGCCCGACGAGACCGTGCTGCTGCGGATGTTCGTCCGCGACGAGGGTCCGTCCACGATCCTGCCCGAGGCTGCGCTGATCGCCGCCGCACGCGCTGACGCGGAGCGGACGCTGTCGATCACGGGCGACCCGGTGCTCGTCCGCAGCACCCGCCACGAGCACGCGATGCCGCGCTACACGGTGGGCCACCTCGACCGCGTGGCCGCCGTGGAGTCCTCGATGGGCGCGTGGCCCGCCGTGACCCTCGCCGGCGCCTCGTACCGGGGCGTGGGCCTTCCCGACTGCATCGCGCAGGGCCAGGCGGCGGCCGCCCGCGTGGCCGAGCGTCTGGGGTCGCTGGAGGTGTCGGGTGAGCCGTCAATTGCGGCGGCCGTGGCGCGGGGGTAGTCGCCCCATCGCCCGGTCGCCCCATCGGAATCGAGGCGCAACGGGCAAATGACGCGCCACTCCACCCGGTCCGGGGCAGGGCTGCCACACGAGGACCCTCCGCGCGCAACTAGCGAATCCGGATCCCGGCAACTCGTCGCATGATGCGACCGTAGGCATTCGATCTTGACGACCAGCGTCGGCGGGCACCCGGCGTCTGCATCGTCTCGCAGGCGGGCGGCCGGGCGGGCAAGGAGGGTAGTATCGGCGAGCGGCCGACGGGCGTACCCGCGGGGTTCCCCGGCCTGATCCGGCCGGAACGCGGCGACGCGGCCCGGCTGACTGTTGGCGGCGAGGAGTGAGATGACGCAAGCCGGGGAGCCCGTCATTCGCGTGGCCGACCTGCGTCGCTACTACGGCGACGTGAAGGCGGTTGACGGGGTTACGTTCGAGGTCGCGCGCGGCGAGGTCTTCGGGATGCTCGGCCCGAACGGCGCGGGCAAGACCACCACCATCGAGGTCCTCGAGGGGCTGCGCTCAGCGGACTCCGGCACCGTGGAGGTGTTCGGCCTCGACGCGGGGCGCCACCAGACGTCGATCAAAGAGCGGATCGGGGTCCAGCTGCAGACCGTGTCGCTGTACCCGCGGCTCACGGTGACTGAGCTCCTGGACCTGTTCGGCAGCTTCTTCAGCCACCGCGTGCCCACCCAGCAGCTGATCGACGCGGTTGACCTCGGCGAGCGCGCCAAGGCGTGGTCGATGAACCTGTCCGGCGGCCAGCAGCAGCGCCTGTCCATCGCGCTGGCGCTGGTCAACGACCCCGAGCTCGTGTTCCTCGACGAGCCCACGACCGGCCTCGACCCGCAGGCGCGGCGCTCACTCTGGGAGCTGATCAAGGGGCTCCAGGCGCGCGGCAAGACCGTCATGCTCACAACGCACTACATGGAGGAGGCCACCGAGCTGTGTGATCGGGTGGCCATCATGGACCACGGCCACATCCTGGAGATGGGTGCCGTGAAGGACCTGATCGGCCGCCGGTTCAAGGAGCGGGCGGTGTTCTTCGACTCCAACCCGCGGCTCCCCATGGCGGAGCTCGCCCACCTGGGCGGCGTCACCCGCACGGCCCAGGAGGACGGCCAGACGGTGCTGTACTCGCTCGACGTCGGCGGCACCATCGGCGCGCTGCTGGCCACCGCCGACGGGCTGGATGTCGAGCCGCACAACCTCGGGATCCGCCAGGCGACGCTCGAAGATGTCTTCCTCGACCTGACCGGTCGAGCGCTGCGCGATTAGGAGGCCGACGATGCGAACCCTGCTTGGCCTCACCCGCGCGAATGTCAGGAGCCTGGCGCGCGATCGCGCGGCCCTGTTCTGGACGATCTTCTTCCCCATCATGTTCGTGTTCCTGTTCGGCTGGATCTTCGGTGGCGGTGGTGCCGAGACGAAGATCGCCGTGGGCTACGTGGACCAGGACGGCTCGGCTGCGTCCGCTGGCATGCGCCAGGCATTCGGCGGCGTGCAGCTGCTGAGCCTGCACGACGGCTCCGTGGACGACGAGAAGGCGGCGATGCAGCGCGGCGAGGTGTCGGCCGTGATCGTCATCCCCAAGGGCCTGGGGGACGCCTTGGCGCAGGCGCGGTCCGGCGGTGCGACGCCCGTCGCGATCCAGGTATACGGGGATCCGACGCAGAACCAGACGACGCAGGTGGTCGCGGGTGTCGTGAACCAGGTGGCCAACGCGGTCAACCTCCAGGCGGTCGGCGGCTCGGCCGTCGTCACGGTCAGCCAGCTCTCGCTGCAGTCCACCACGATCAGCTCGGTCGCCTACCTGGTCCCGAGCATCCTCGCCATGGCCCTGATGCAGCTGGGCGTGTTCGCGGCCATCCCGCTGGTCCAGCAGCGCGAGAAGGGGATCCTCAAGCGCCTCGGCGCCACCCCGCTCGCCCGCTGGAAGCTGGTGGGCAGCAACGTGCTGCTGCGGCTGATGGTCGCGCTCGTGGACATGGTCCTGATCCTGGGCATCGGCTACGTGTTCTTCGACGTCCGCATCGTCGGCAACCTGATCGCGGTTGTCGGCGTGGTCCTCCTGGGCGCCGGGTCCTTCCTCGCCATCGGGTTTGCGCTCGCCTCGTTCCTCAAGACCGAGGAGCAGGCGACAGGCGTCGTCCAGGTCGTCCAGATGCCGATGATGTTCCTCTCGGGGATCTTCTTCTCGTTCGACTTCCTGCCCGGGTTCCTCCAGACCATCGCGCGCTTCCTGCCGCTGACGTACCTCGGCGACGCGATGCGCCAGGTGATGGTCAACGGGACCCAGGTGGCGCCCCTGGGCGTGGACATCGCGATCCTCGCCGGGTGGCTGGTGGTGTGCCTGGGGATCGCCGCGCGGACGTTCCGCTGGGAGTAGCTCGTCTCGGCCGGCGGCGTCCTCCGCCAGCCCGCCTCCGCGCCGGCCACGACGGCCTCGCCCGAAATCGAGGGCAAGCGGTTGCACGCGGGGACAGGCCGACGGTATCGGGCCGCCTTTGTTGCATCGGCTGCCCGGCGGCGCGTCAAACGCCTCCCGATTCCGTCGAGGCGGCGCGCGACGCGCCCGTAGAGCCCCGATTCCGGTGGGCGTCACCCGGGTCGGCTACTCTGCCGACCCCCCGGGCGTGCGGAACCAGCGCTCCTCAGCGATCTCTGCCGACAGCCGCACGCTCCCGTCGGGGAACACGAGCACGACCCAGCCCCTCGGGTCAGGGTCGGCGAGGTTGCGGATGCGCAGCCCCCGATGCAGCCGAGCCGCCTCTGCCGGCCAGAGCGGATCATCCACGCGCAACGGCCCGCGGTACACGATCTCGCCACCGTTCGCCCGCACCTCGGCGTCGGCGACGAAGCGCGGATCGGGCGGCGCGGCGTCGACTTGGTCAAGCATCGGCCGTTCGGTGTGTCATTTCCTGCACCCCGGATCGTCAGCCCGCCGCGAGCGCGGCGCGGAGCTCCGGCAGCCGCTCGATGGACTCGAGGTCCCACGGCGTCCGGAAGATGAACACGGGGTGCCCGAAGCCGGCGTCGCGATAGGCGCGCAGGGCGTTGGCGACCTCCGCGACGGAGCCGCCGGCCGAGAGTCTGCCTTCGCCGGCCTGCGGCCGGTGCACCCGGTGCCAGTCGGCCCAGGCCGCCTCGGCGGTGGCGCGATCCTCTCGGATCACCACGTTGAGGTCCGTGGTCCGCTCGATCTCTCGCGCGTCGCGGCCAACCGCCTCGCACGCCGCCCGGAGGAGCGCGTCCGCCGCAGCCAGCTCCTCGGGGGTGCCGTAGGCGTTCCACATGTCCGCCGACCGCGCGATCAGAGGGATCGTCTTGCGCGGCCCAGCCCCGCCGATCAGGATCGGCAGCCTCGCCTGGACCGGCCGAGGCGCGCACACCGCGCGGTCGAAGCGGTAGAAGCGTCCGTCGTGGCTGACCTCCTCGCCGTCGAGCAGCTGTCGGATGAGCGGCACCGCCTCGACCAGGCGATCGAGACGCTCGCCGACCCCGGAGCCGAAGTCGAACCCGAACGCCTCGTGCTCGCGCTCGAACCAGCCCGCGCCGATGCCCAGGACCGCTCGCCCGGACGAGATGTGGTCGACCGTCGTTGCCATCTTGGCGACGAGCCCGGGGTTGCGGAGCGTGTTCGCGTCGACCATGAGGCCCAACCGCGGCCGCGAGGTGACCGCGGCGACTGCGGCCAGCGTCGTCCAGCCCTCGAGCTTGGGGTCCGGCCAGTCGCCCTCGTCGGAGAGCAGGTGGTCGTCGATCCACAGGTCGTCGAAGCCAGCGGCCTCGGCCGCCAGGACAGCTTCGCGCAACTCCGGCCACCCCGTCCGCTGGACCCAGAACGCCGCCCCGAACCGCATGGCCGCCCACCTCCTGGCCCAGATCGTAGTGGCAACGTCGTCGTGGCCCCGCCACGTTCCCGAACTGCCCCGGCCGATCTCGCCTGTGCAGGCCCTCGCCGGTGCTTCACGCTCGCCCAGATTGCGGTCGTGGCCTGGAGGATCACCCTCCCCGCCGCCATCCGCCGCGCGGCACTGTTCACGCAGTCGGGCTATGTTGGGTGGACTGCTCCGGACCTCGCGTCCTGTCCATCCCCGGAGGAACCTCGTGACCGCGCCTCAGCCCGCCGCCGATCCCAGTGCCCCCATCCGCTACACCCTGTGGGCCGTGTTCGCGAGAGCCGGTGGCTCGCCGGGCGAGGGTGCAGCCGCCGGTCTTGATGCGTGGGCCGCGTCAGTCGCGGCGGACGACGTGGTGCTGCGGGGCTGGTACGACGTGTCCGGCATGCGTCCGGACGCAGACCTGATGCTCTGGATCCACGGTCCGTCGGCCGAATCGCTCCAGGCGGCGCTCCGCTCGTTCCGTCGAACGGGAGCCGGATCGGCGCTCCGACTCGCCTGGTCTGCCATGGGCACGCACCGCACCGCCGAGTTCACTCGAGACCACATCCCGTCGTTCATGCTCGGCACGCAGCCCAAGGGCTGGCTGTGCGTCTACCCGTTCGTGCGCTCCCACGAGTGGTACCTGCTGCCCGAGGACGACCGACGCGAGATGCTCCGGGAGCACGGCATGGCAGGCCGCGAGTTCCGCGGGGTCCAGGCGAACACGGTGGCAGCGTTTGCGCTCAACGACTGGGAGTGGATCCTCGCGCTCGAGTCGGACGACCTCCTCGAGCTTGTGGACCTGATGCGCGACCTGCGGACGACCCAGGCTCGGCGCCACGTCCGCGAGGAGACGCCGTTCCACACGGGGCGCCGGGTGGACGCCGCCGGCGTGGTCGAGGTCCTGCGTTGACCGTGGCGTACGACGCCTTCCTGCTGCTGGGGTTCGGCGGGCCGGAGGGCCCCGACGATGTCATGCCGTTCCTCGAGAACGTGACCCGAGGACGGGGCATCCCGCGCGAGCGGCTGGAGGCGGTGTCGCACCACTACCTGGCGCTGGGCGGCGCGAGCCCGATCAACGCGCAGAACCGCGCGCTGCTGGCCGCGCTGGGGAGCGCGTTCGCCGACCGCGGCATCGCGCTCCCGCGCTACTGGGGCAACCGGAACTGGGACCCGTACCTCGCGCCGACGCTCCGGCAGATCGCGGCCGACGGGCATCGGCGCGTCCTCGCGCTCGCAACGAGCGCCTACGCGTCCTACTCGGGCTGTCGGCAGTACCGCGAGGACGTGGCCCGGGCGCTGGCCGAGACGGGCCTCGAGGGTCGCCTGGCGGTGGACAAGCTGCGGCTGTACTTCGACCACCCGGGGTTCGTGGAGCCGTTCGCGGCGGGGCTTGCGGCGGCGCTGGGTGCGTTGGCTGCCGACGGCGTGCCGGCTGACCAGACCCGTGTGCTGTTCACGACCCACTCGATCCCGCTGGCCATGGCCGAGGCGTCGGGCCCGCGCGGGCGGTTCGACGCGAACGGCGCGTACGTGGCGCAGCACCGCGCCGCCATCGAGTGCGTCCTGGCATCGGTGCGCGGTCGGGGCCTTGCCGTGCCGGCCTGGTCGCTCGTCTACCAGTCGCGCAGCGGCTCCCCGCGCGTCCCGTGGCTCGAGCCCGACATCAACGACGCGCTCCGCGCAACGAGCGCCGAGGGCGCCACCGCCGCAGTCGTCGTCCCGATCGGCTTCGTGAGCGACCACGTCGAGGTTGTCTGGGACCTCGACCACGAGGCGCGCGAGACGTGCGACGAGTTGGGGATGCGGATGCTGCGGGTCGCGACGCCCGGGGCGGACCCGCTGTTCGTTGCCGCCATCGCGGACCTGGTCGAGAACCGCGTGGCCGGCGAGGCGGGCGCGGCGCTCAGCCCACTCGGCCCGTGGCCTTCGGTATGCGCCGCCGGCTGCTGCGCCAACCTGGGCGGCGACCTGCCCACGGTTGCGGGCGAGGACTCGAGCTCAGGGCGCCTGCTCCTCGCCTGATCGCGTGAGGACTCAGGGTCACCCGCTCCAGCGCTGACCCGGGTCCGGCGAGGGACCGGCGTCCCGGGGCACAGTGCGTCCGCCCTTTGATTGCTGGCCACGCGAACCCGATGTGCGCTCTGTGCGTCACCGGGCCGAGCGTGGCGCCGCACGCGTCGGCCCTCGCGCAGGGGTCCACTGGACCCGCGGAACCGTGCCGTGCGGCTCAGGGCATCTATGTGTCAAAAGCATACAACTGCCAATGACACGTAATCCGCGGCCAGCCGACCGCTCTACCAGGTGCCAAGGCGCATGAGCGACACCCTCAACCTCGTCCTCTTCTCCGGGACGGCGGACAAGCTGCACGCCGCCGCGACGCTCGCCGCAGGCGCAGCCGCGATGGACCGCCCCGTGAACATCCTGCTCCAGTACTGGGCGCTCGACGCGTTCCGGACGGAGCGCCTGGCCGAGAGTCACGGCCTGTCCTGGGACGCCACGTCAGAAGGCACCGCACGCCCGGTCAACGGGACCAGGTCGATCCCGTGGCTGGAGACGTTCCGGATGGCGAAGGAGCTCGGCCAGGTGTCGGTCCTCGCCTGCTCCGGCTCGCTCGACGTGCTGGGCATCGACGTCACGACGCTCGACCCGATCGTCGACGCCTCGGGCGGCATCGCCACGTTCCTCATGAACGCCGAAGACGGCCAGATCGTCTTCATCTAGCCCGAATGGACAAGGAGTCAGGCATGGCGGACCCGCAGAAGCTGGTCTTCATGGTCACCCGCGGCCCGGCCGAGGCCGAGCTTGCCACCATCCCGTTCGTCATGGCCGCAGCCGCCCTTGCGTCCGACGTCGCCGTCGTCATGGGGTTCCAGGGCGACGCGGTCGAACTCATGAAGGTTGGCGTCGCCGAAACCGTCGACGCGCCCGGGTTCCCGCCGCTCGCCAAGCTCCTCGGCGACGTCCGGGGCTTGGGCGGCTCGCTCCTCGTCTGCAACCCCTGCCTCAAGAGCCGGGGCATCGCCCCGGCCGAACTCGTCGAGGGCGCGGAGGTGGTCGCCGCCGGCCGCTTCATCGCCGAGATCACCTCTGCCACGAACAGCCTGACCTACTAGGAGACCCACTCCATGACCCCCACCGTCGCCGAGCTCGAAGCCATCACCGCCGACAAGATCATCGATGCCCGCGGAACCGCGTGCCCCGGGCCGCTCCTCGAAGCCAAGAAGGGCATGACGACCGTTCCCCTCGGCTCCACCATCGAGATCTGGTCCACCGACTCCGCCACCAAGAACGACATCAGCGCCTGGTCCGGGAAGGTCGGCCACGACTTCCTCGGCACCCTCCAGGCCGACGGCTACGACCGCGTCTTCGTGATCCGCCGCAAGTAGCCCTCCCGTTCATCGCTGCCGCGACGTCGTCATCCACGGGCAGACGCCGCGGCAGCGTCCCTCCTCGCGCAGGAGCAGCGTCGATGACCGCACCCGTCGCCGTCGAGCCGGGTTCCAGCGCGGACACATTCGTCCCGCGGATCCTCGTGTTCTCGACCAACAACATCTCGGACCCCGGCGTTGACCTTGCCGGCTCCTCCCACTTCCACTACTCGCCGGGCGTCAACGTCATCGCCCTCCCGTGCACGAGCGGCATCCGCCCGAGCTGGATCCTCCACGCCTTCGACGAGGGGTTCGACGGCGTGTTCATCGCGACGGACGGCGAGGAGTGCGCCTACCTGCACGACTGCGCGAAGCGGTCGAACAAGGTGGTCCAGACCGCGCAGAAGGCCCTCAAGGACCGCGGCATGGACGCGTCCCGCATCCGCGTGGCGGCCATCTGCTCGGTCTGCGCCGAGCCCTTCACCAAGCACATGACGACGTTCACCGCGGCGCTGCTCGCGATGGGCCCGGCCAAGGCGGGTTGACCACGATGACCGACACCTGCGCTGTTCCCGAAGCCGCCCCGGCCGCCCTCGACTACGACGTCCTCGTCGTCGGCGCTGGCATCGGCGGCATGGAATCCGCCCTCAAGCTCGGCGACATGGGCTACAAGGTCCTGCTGGTCGAGAAGGAGGCCTCGGTCGGCGGGAAGATGATCCTGCTGTCCAAGGTGTTCCCCACGCTCGACTGCGCGTCGTGCATCTCGACGCCCAAGATGGCCTCGACGATCCACCACCCCAACATCACGCCCTGGACCTACAGCAAGGTCGACCAGATCCGCAAGGCCGCCGACGGCACCTTCAGCGCCACCGTCACGCAGAAGGCGCGGTTCGTGGACATCGACGCGTGCACCGGCTGCCAGAAGTGCGAGACCGCCTGCACGGTCGCGGTGCCCGACCAGTTCAACGCCGACCTCGTCGCCCGCCGCGCGGCGCACATCGCGTTCCCCCAGGCGGTGCCCAAGAAGGCGGTCATCGACCGCGCCGGCAGCTCGCCCTGCTCGTTCGCCTGTCCCGCCGGGATCCAGGCGCACGGCTATGTCAGCCTCATCCGCAGCGGCCTCGACGAGGAGGCGTATCGACTCGTCCTTGATGCGACCCCGCTCGTGGGCACGCTCGGACGCGCCTGCTACGCCCCGTGCGAGGGCGAGTGCACCCGCGGCTCGCTCGAGGGCACGCTCCCGATCCGGCGCCTCAAGCGGTTCGCCTCCGACGTCCACGACGCGTCCGGCAAGGACAACGGCGTCGAGCGGCCCGAATCCAACGGCAAGCGGGTCGCGATCGTCGGCTCCGGGCCCACCGGCCTCACCGCGGCCTGGCAGCTCGCCCGCATGGGCTACGCCGTGAAGATCCTGGAGGCAGCGCCCGTCGCGGGCGGCTTCCTGCGCCTCGGCATCCCGTCGTACCGGCTGCCGGCGGCGGTGGTGGAGCGGGACATCGAGAACGTCACCGACCTCGGCGTCGAGATCGAGACCGGCCGCCGGGTGGACGACCCGGCCGCGCTGGCCGCCGAGGGGTTCGACGCGGTCCTCGTGGCCACCGGGACCCACCGCTCCCTGGGACTCGGCGTCCCGGGCGAGGACCGGCTGGGCGTGATGGGCGGGACCGACTTCCTGCGCAAGGTCAAGCTCGATGAGCCAGTCGACCTGGCCGGCAAGCGCGTCGTGGTGGTCGGCGGCGGCAACGTGGCGATGGACGCCGCGCGCACCGCCCGGCGCCTGGGCGCGGCATCGGTCACCGTCGCCTACCGGCGCTCGCGCGACGAGATGCCGGCGCACCACGTCGAGTCGACCGACACCGAGAAGGAGGGCGTGGCCTTCCGCCTGCTCGTGGCCCCGGCCGAGGTGCTCGGCGATGCGCAGGGTGCGGTGGCCGGCCTGCGCTGCCAGGCGATGCGCCTCGGCACGCCGGACGCCTCCGGGCGCCGCTCGGTGGAGCCCATCGCAGGCTCGGAGGTGACCCTCGAGGCCGACGTCATCATCGCGGCCATCGGGATGAAGCCCGACACCTCGATGTTCGGGGACCGCGTGGCGGTCACGCCCAACGGGCGGCTCGCCGCCGACAAGGCCTCCTGCCAGACCGCCGTCGAGCACGTGTTCGCGGCCGGCGACGCGGTCAACGGCCCCACCGACATCACCCGAGCCGTGGGGGAGGGCCGCAAGGCCGCCCACCAGATCGACGCCTGGCTCAACGGCCGCGCGTTCGACAACTGGGACGACCGGCTGCCGGTCGTCGACAAGGAGGCCGTGCTCGCCCGCCAGAAGGCGTTCGCGCTGAGTGCGCCGACGCCTGACGGCATGAACCTGCAGCCGGCGCCCGCCGACTTCAGCGAGATCGAGGCCCCCCTCACCGAAGTGGAGGCGCGCCGCGCGTCGGGCCGGTGCATCGACTGTGCCGTCTGCTCCGAGTGCAACGAGTGCGTCGAGCACTGCCCGGTGGACGGCTGCATCGACCTGCGGGCGCGCGACAAGACCCACGAGATCCGGGTCGGGGCGGTCGTCGTCTCGACGGGCTTCAAGCTGTTCCCGGCCGACCTCAAGCCGCAGTACGGGTACGGCGTCTACAAGAACGTCATCACCGGCATGCAGATGGACCGGCTGCTCGCCCCCACGCGGCCGTTCAACACGATCCTGCGCCCGGGCGACGGCAAGGTCCCCGAGCGGATCGCCTACGTCCTGTGCACCGGGTCCCGCGACCTCACGGTGGGCAACCCGCTGTGCTCGCGGTTCTGCTGCATGTACTCGATCAAGCAGAACCAGCTGCTCATGGGCGCCCTGCCGCTGGCCGACATCACGGTCCACTACATGGACATCCGAGCTCCGGGCAAGCGCTACGACGAGTTCTACGAACAGGCCAAGGCGATGGGCGCGAACTACGTCAAGGGACGCGTCGCCGACATCACCGAGCAGCCCAACGGGGACCTGCTCCTCAAGTACGAGGACATCGAGAACGGCGGGGCCATCACCCAGGCCGAGTACGACATCGTCGTCCTCGCGGTGGGCGTCCAGCCCAACCGGGACGCAGAGCAGCTGTTCAACGTCGGCGAGCTCTCGCTCGACGAGTGGGACTACGTGGACGAGCCCGAGGAGGACCTGAACCCCGGCCAGACCAGCATCCCGGGCGTGTTCGTCGCGGGGGCCGCGTCGGGCGCCAAGGACATCGCGGACTCGATCGTCCACGCAGGGGCCGCGGCGGCGCAGGTCGCCGCCCACCTCGAGCGGACCAAGCCCGCCCTGCCGCAGATCGAGATGGTGACGGCATGAGCGACGAGACCCCCACCGCCCCCGGCGAAAGCGCCGGCGCGGACGCTCCGGAGAGCCGTCGCATCGGCGTCTACGTCTGCCACTGCGGCGGGAACATCTCCGACTACGTCGATGTCGAGAAGGTTGCCCAGGACATCCGGGACAACGGCGACGTCATCGTCTCGCGGACCACGATGTTCGCCTGCTCCGACGCCTCGCAGCAGGACATCGAGGCGGACATCCGGGCCAACAACCTCGACGGCCTGGTCGTGGCGTCCTGCTCGCCAAAACTCCACACCTACACGTTCCGCGGCGTCGCGCAGCGGGCGGGCCTCAATCCCTACGAGTACACGCAGGTGAACATCCGCGAGCAGTGCTCGTGGGTCCACACCGACGACCACGACGGCGCGACGGCCAAGGCGACCGCGCTCGTCAACGCGGGCATCGGCCGCACGCGCAACACCGTCCCGCTCGAGCCGATGGTCGTGGACACCGTCCCGCACACGCTCGTCATCGGCGCCGGGATCGCCGGCCTGCGGGCTGCCGTGGGCCTGGCCGACATCGGCCTCCGCGTCACGCTTGTCGAGCGCGAGCGGGTGCTCGGCGGCTGGGTGAAGCAGCTGGGCCGGATGTACCCGCACAACAAGGACGGGCGAGCGCTCATCGAGGAGCTCGTGGCGCAGGTCAAGCGCCGCCCGTCGATCACCGTGCTCACGGGCGCCGAGGTCGTCGGCAAGGCCGGCAGCTTCGGGAACTTCCGGATGACCGTCCGGGTCGGCGGCGAGGGTGCGGGAACGATCGAGATCCTGGTGGGCTCGATCATCGTGGCCACCGGCTTCGACGCCTACACGCCCGCCGACGGCGAGCTGGGCTTCGGGATCGACGGGGTCGTCACGCTGCCCCAGTTCAAGGAGCTCGTCGACGCCGCCAAGGGGCCCCTCGCCTGGCAGGGCCGGCGGGTCCGCAGTGTCGCCTACGTGTACTGCGTGGGCAGCCGGGGAACGGCGGGCTGCGCGAACCAGTACTGCTCGCGGTTCTGCTGCGCGTCCACCGTGCAGACGGCCGTGGAGGTGTCGGGCCTCGACCCGTCGGTCCGCCAGTTCCACCTCTATCGGGACATGCGGACCTACGGCAAGTTCGAGCCGCTGTACACCGAGGCGCGCGACAAGGGCTCTGTCTTCCTCAAGTTCGACAACGACGAGCCGCCGACCGTGGCGCTGGCGCCGGGCGGGGGGCTCACCGTGACCGTCCGGGACCTGCTCACCGAGCGGACCGAGCTCGCGATCCCGGTGGACCTGGTGGTCCTCGTGACGGGCATGGTGCCGCGCGAGAACCAACCCCTCATCGACGTGCTCAAGGTGCCCAAGGGCGCCGACGGGTTCTTCAACGAGATCCATCCCAAGCTGCGGCCGGTCGAGACCGTCGTGGACGGCGTCCTGATCGCCGGCGCAAGTCAGGGCCCCAAGACCTCGAGCGAGTCCGTCGCCCAGGCGCTGGCCGCTGTCACCCAGAGCGCCGCCATCCTCAAGAAGGGCTTCACCGAGCTCGACCCGCTGGTCGCGATCGTGGAGCCGGAGGCGTGCACCGCGTGCGGGGACTGCCTCACGGTCTGCCCCTACGACGCCATCGCGATGCACGAGGAGGGGGACCGCCACTACGCGGTCATCAGCGCCGCCAACTGCAAGGGCTGCGGTGGGTGCGTCCCGATATGCCCCGAGAACGCCATCGACCTGCTGGGCTACACCGACGCCCAGATCACCGACATGATCTCCAGCCTGGCGGAGGTGCCCGTCTGATGCCTGCTCTCAATCGGGATGTCCGCGAGGTCATCCGCGAGGAGGCGGTCTGGCGACCGCGAATCCTCGCCGCCCTGGCTGGCGGTCCGCTGACCGTCCCCGAGATCGCCGAGGCGATCGGCGCGCCCACCCACGAGACCGTGTTCTGGGTTATGGGCCTGCGCCGCTACGGCTGGCTGGCCGAGATCAAGGGGAGCGAGGCCGACGGCTTCTTCCGCTACGAGCCCACTGGGCGGGTGTCCTGATGACCGCGACAACCGTGCCCGCCTCGACCCCGGTGCGGGTTGACCTGGGCCTCTACCCCGAGATCCAGAAGTTCGGCGCGACCGACATCAGCGCCTGCTTCTCGTGCGGCACCTGCTCCGCGACCTGCCCGATGAGCCAGACCGACGGGACGTTCCCGCGGCGGATCATCCGCTACGCGCAGCTGGGCATGAAGGAGCAGCTGCTCTCGTCCAAAGAGCTCTGGACCTGCTACCAGTGCGGCGAGTGCGCCGAGACCTGCCCCACGGAGGCCGACCCCTCCGAGTTCATGGCGGCCACCAGGCGCTACGCGATCGCGTCGTACGACCGGACCCGCCTGGCCAAGACGATGTACACGCGGCCCGCGGTCGCCGCGGTGCTCGCCGTGCTCATCGCGCTGTTCTTCGCCGCGTTCATGTACTCCGCGCACGGGCCGATGCCCGGCGAGGAGCTGGCCATCTTCACGTTCATCCCCGAGGGGCTGATCCACACGACCGGTCTCGTGGTCATGGCGATCGTCGTCCTGGCCGGGCTGGTGGGCATCGGGACGATGGTCCGCGACATCGGGCGCAAGGAGGGCGTGTCCGCCAAGGGCGCGCTGGGCTCGCGCAGGGGCCTCGCGCGAACCGGCCGCGCGCTCTGGGCCGCCATCGGCCGCGAGAGCTTCGGCCAGGTCCGCTTCCGGGAGGAGTGCGAGTCCGATCCCGTCGCGAAGGCGGTGCCGTGGTATCGGCGGCGCTGGCTCGTCCACGCGCTCGTCGTCTGGGGCTTCGTCGGCCTCCTCGCCGCCACCGGCCTCGACTACGGCCTCGCGCTCATCGGCGTCAAGGAGACGGGGGCTCCGGTGCCGCTCTGGTACCCCGTCCGCCTCCTGGGCACCCTCGCCGGCGCGTCGCTGGTCTACGGCGCGACCGTGCTCATCATCGATCGCCTCCGCAAGGCGAACCGCTCGGTCACGGGCTCCACGACGGCCGACTGGCTGCTGCTCGCGCTGCTCTGGGTCACGGCCGTGACCGGGTTCACGATCGAGCTCGCGCTCTACCTGCCCAGCGCGCCGGTGTGGGGTTACTGGCTGTTCCTCGTCCACGTCGCCGTCGCCCTCGAGCTGGTGCTCCTCGCCCCGTTCATGAAGCTCGCCCACGCCGTCTACCGGCCGGTGGCGCTGTTCTTCGTCGCCCTGGCGGCGGAGCCGAAGGAGGCATCGTGATGGCCCAGTCCCTGCCGCAGGCGGCGCACGAGCACCACGAGCGGATCCTGGCCCACGTCGATCGCATGCCCGAGATGGCCGACGCGCTGCTCACCGCCAGCGCGGACGACGTGCGCGCCAGCGTGGTCGCGACCGCGGAGTTCCTCAACGGCACCCTGCTGCCGCATGTCGACGCGGCGGAGCGCAGCATCTACCCCGAGCTGGAGCGGATGTTCCAGAACCGGCACTCGATGCGCCCGATGCGCAACGAGCACGACGAGATCCGACGGCTCGTGGGGGAGTACGGGAAGCTCTCGGCCGACCTGCGCGAGGGCCGGGTCACGCTTGGCCGGAGCCTGGCCCTGCGGCGCGTGATCTTCGGGCTGTACGCGCTCCTCAAGGTCCACCTGGCCGAGGAGGACGCGTACCTGCGGATCGTCGAGCGGGGTGGCGGCTCGGACATCAGCGAGCTCATCGCCGCGGCGCTCGAGCACCCATTCGCGAGCTGACCGCCCAGCGGCAGCGTCGGGCAGCAGCGGACCAGACCCATGGCCAAACCGGACGTGACCCTCAGCCGCGCCCCCGCGAGGGGCGAGCCGCGTGCCCCGGCCGGGCCGGCGACGAGCGAGGACCGTCCTGTCCTGGCGCCCGTCGAGCCCGATGACGCCGGCGGCGATGTCGGCGATCCTGGGCATGCCACCCCGGGGCAGGCCATCGCCACCGCACGCGACGCGACCGGAGCGCCGCTCCACCGGGGCTGGCTGCCGGTCGCCGGGCACCACCGCTGGCTCGAGCCGTTCGTGCTCATGGCACTCGCCGGCGGGAGCACGCACGGCTACGCGGTCATCGGCGTGCTGACGACCGTCGGCATGACCGAGACGGCGCTCGATGTGGGGCAGGTGTACCGCACGCTGCGCGACCTCGAGCAGGCTGGCCAGATCAGCTCCGAGTGGACGACCGGAGTGGGCCCCGCGCGGCGCGACTACACCATCACCCAGCTTGGCGCGCTGGCCCTCGACGAGTGGGCGGCCGTCATGAAGGAGCGCGGCCGGCTCATCGCGGAGTTCGACGCCGCCTACCTGGGATGGGTCGCGGCCCGGGCGAGAGGGGACTTCTAAGGGCGCGGCGGGCTAGAGGCCCTCGGCCATCGCGTGGCCGAGACTCCGGGCGAGGAGGTCCTTCTCGGCATCGCCGAGATTCCGCTCCAGCACGTCGAGGTAGAGCTCTTCCTCGGCGAGGTGCACCTTGAGCAGCGCGTGGAGTCGGTAGAGCGCACGGCGCAGGGCCATGCCCTCCATCGCGCTCCAGGTGCACTCCTCGGCGTGGTCGCGGTACCGGCCCAGCTCGGCCACGAGGCGGGCAATCGTGCGGTGCTCCTCGCGCATCGGGGCCAGCGAGTGGTGCCCCGAGAGCTCGGCCTCGATGCGGTCGTAGAGCGTGCGCTCGATGGTCTCCATGTGCGGGATGAGCTGGCCCACGATGAAGCGGTACTCGTCTTCGAACAGCGGGTGGAGCGAGGTGCACTCGACGTGGCCGACCATCTCGGCGAGCGAGAGGAGCCGGTCCACGTGCGGGATCAATCGGGCGTGGTGCTCCTCGCTGGTGGTGCGCAGCGAGGTGAAGCCTTGGTCGGGAGCGGTCATCGGATGCCTGCCGGTGGTGCGCGGGCTCGTCCACGCGCTCAGGCACATCGTGCCCTACTGTGGCCAGCCGTGGAGCGGATGCACGCGGACGGCCCGTCGGGCCGCTCGACTCGTGCATTCGTGACGGCCGGCTCCTGCGGGGCCGAAGGCCCGGATGTGACGGTCACGGTGCGCTGAGGTGTCCCGCCCCGGCCCATCAAGGGATGACATGCCGCCTGATCTGCCCGCGCCGGGCGAACCGCGCCTCGACCTGCCTGCCCCCGACGTCGCCGAGGCGACCGCGGCTGCGGCCCTGCTGGCCGACTGCGCCCGCCCGGCGATCCTGTGCACGCCCGCGCCCCTGCTGGCCGTCTGAGCATGGCCACCTACCGCGTCCTCGCCTGGCGCTCCATTCCCACCCAGGTTGAGGTGACCGGCGACGACGGTGTCGTTGTCAAGCGGCCGATGCCCCGCTGGTTCATGGGCGAGATCAGCCGGATCACGATGCGGGAGGGCCTGACCGCAACGGACGACTACCTCTCGGAGTTCGCCTGGAGCGAGCCCACGACGCGATCGGGCACCGCCGACGAGGTCCTCGACGCGGTGCTCGCCGAGCAGGCGGCCCGGTTCGGCCGGAAGGCGGACGGCCACCCGCTCGAGGGCGTCGAGCGCTACGCGGGCGACGGGGCGTAGCTGGCGTCCAGCGCCGGGGCGAGCGGCTGGGCGATCGGCCACAGGGCGCGGCACCGCAGGGGTCGGCGGGGCCGGCGGAGCCGCCGAGGGCCCCGTGGCGCAGCGCGGATCGTGCCGGTCGCAGGCGGGGGCCCGGCGGTTCCCGTCAAGCCTAGGCGCGCTTGCTCGAGTTCACGCCCTTGAGGATCTTGAGGTTCAGCACGACGAACCGCAGCAACTGGAAGAGCTTGAAGTTCATCCAGAACCGGTCGCGGGGCGTGATCTCCATGGCGGGGACTCCTGCGGCGGGGGAGGAGGGGAGTTGCGGCTGAGGGGCACTCACTCGGGGATGAACCTCCAGCCGATCCCGCCCTTGAGTTTGTGGATGAACGTGGTGTGGAGCATCCGCTTCATCCAGGCGCCTGCCAGCCCCAGCTCCATGTGGGTCACGAACAGGTCGCGGCCCTCCTCATTGGGGTAGCGGCGGAAGTCGGGGACCACCGGATAGATCATGATGGTCGCGGCCGAGCCGTCCCGGAGGGAATCGCCCATCGACGCGATGCAGGCCGCGTACATCTCGGTCATTCGCTCGCCGTGCGTCATCCTGCCCCGCTTGACGAGGTCGATGATGTTGAGCGCCACGACTCGGCCGATGATCCCCGACACCATGCCCGTCCGCGGCGGCGCCGAGGTGATGTTCATGCCGTTGGGGTTGACGTGCGGCTGCGAGATGGATCCGGGAGGGGCGAACGCGATCCCCGCCGCGAAGATCTCCGGATAGCGCGGGTTCTGGTAGCGCTCGGGCCAGGCGTCGGGGTTGCGCATCAGGTCCTCGTACGCCAGCCCGTAGGTCGCGTCCACCTTGACCAGGCCGTTGGGCGCCAGGACGTCCGCCGACACGTCGTTCCCGTCGCGGTCGAGCACCTTGAGCGGCTGGCCCAGGAACCGCGGGATGAGCATCGCGAAGTCGTAGGGCGTCTCGCCCTCCGTCCCCGCGTAATCCTCCCAGCGGATCACATCGGGGGTGATCTCCTTGACGCCGGTCTGGACCTGGTGGCGGATCCCGTAGTCTCGGAATGCAGCCTCGATGAAGTCCGCGCTCGACAGGATCTTGCCGCCGCGCCTGACGTGGACGCCGCGGACGCCGAAGTCGCCCACAGCGCGCTCGTTGGACAGCCACAGCAGGTCGACGTTGTCGCGGACGCCCCTGCGGACCAGGTCCTTGTGGAGGTTGGTGATGTACTCGAAGGCCGCTCCCTGGCAGGTGGAGCCCGGGTGCCCGGTGCCCACGACGAAGCGCCGCTTCTCGCCCGCCTTGAGGCGCTCCACTTCGGCGAGGTAGTGGTCGCGGGCGCGCTCGGCATGCGGCCCGGTGCAGATGGACTCCGTGAAGCCGCCGTCGGGGCCGAGACCGGGCGTCCCGGCGAAGTCGAGCCGCGGGCCGGTCGCCACGATCAGATAGTCGTAGTCGACTCGTGCGTCGGTGGGGTTGCCGTCGGCGGGCTCGACCACCACGTAGCGCTCGTCGGGGTGGATCTCCGTGGCCTTGCCGAGGATGAAGCGGACGCCGAACTTGCGGTACACAGGGCGGAGGGGGAACTGCGTCTTGGCCAGGGGCATGCGGCCGACACCAACCCATACCCACGACGGAACGTAGGAGAACTGGTCCAGCCGGTTGATCACGGTGATCTCGTGACCCTTGCCGAGCTTGTCGCCCAGATAGAGGGCTGCCGTGTGGCCGGCGAACCCGGCGCCGATGATGGCGACGCGTGCCATCCGATCCTCCATGGGGCGCACGCGGGCGCCGGTACACGACCGGGACTGGAGGGGACGCCCACGAAGGGTAGGCTTAGTTGCAGACTTGCGCAAGTAGATGACGATGCGTACGCTGCGACGGCATTTGCGCAAGGGCGCAACTAGGCGATGCCCTCCGCTCACCGGCACCGCGACGGGGCGGCAATCTCAAGGATGGTGCGGTCCATCCGGGCACGGATAGAGTCTTTGGGACGGCAGCAGGAGATCACATGACCGACATGGAGCCCAAGACCCGCCAGGAGCTGTGGGACGAGCGCCACGCGGCCCGCGAACCCATCGAGTCGATAGAGGCGGATCCGACGCTGACGGGCCTCGCAGCGCCGATGGTGCCCGGCCGGGCCCTGGACCTCGCGGCCGGTGACGGCCGGAACGCCATCTGGCTGGCCTCCCGAGGCTGGAGCGTCGCGGCCGTGGACTTCTCTCGCGTCGCGCTCCAGCGCGCGGCGGCGAGTGCCGACAAGGCGGGCGTCACGGTGGACTGGATCCACGCCGATCTGCTCGAGTGGCGGCCAGAGCCGCGCTCGGCGGACCTCGTCCTCCTGATGTTCCTGCACCTGCCGGTCGCCGAGCGGCGCGCGGTCCTCGCCGCGGCGGCGCAGGCTGTGGCGCCGGGCGGCCGGCTGCTGCTCGTGGGCCACGACCGATCGAACGCCGGTCGGGAGGTGCCCGGGCCGAAAGACCCCGACCTGCTCTACGCCACAGACGAAGTGGCCGCAGACCTGGCGCCGCTCGTCGTGGACGAGGCGCGGCGCGTTGTCCACGATCTCGGCGAGGGGCGGCTGTCCACGGACGCCGTGGTCGTGGCGAGCCGCCCCGGCTGACGTTCCGGGGCCCAGACGCGGCGCCAGCGAGGACTACTCGCCGACCGGTTCCCCCTCGGCGCGCTGCGGCACGCGGCGCGCGACGGGCGCGAGGTCGATCGTGCGGACTCGCCGGGTGCGACCGGCCTCGGTCCGGACCGCCGCCGCCGGGATCACGCCGCTCACGATGGATTCGACGGTCGCGGTCTCGCCTGCGTACAGGCCGGTGCCCAGGATGGTCACGCGCATGCCGACTTCGATGCCCGCCTTGCCGTGGCTCGCCTGCCGGTTGATGACCGCGACCGTGGGCGGGGTCACCTGGGGGACGTAGGCCGGAGCGGGGCCCTTGGAGCTGCGGGGGGGCGGGTAGGTGACACGCCGCTTACGCGTCATGAGCGCCGCCCGCGCGTGGCGTTCCGGTCAACCTTGGGCGCCTTGGGCTCATGGCCGGGGCGCGGCGGGTTCGGCAGGGTGCCGGGCGCCATGTTCGGCGGGGGCGGCAGCGGGCCGCGGGCGCGCGCCGCAGCCACTTCGCGCGTGAAGGCGCTCAGCGTCTCGGGCGGGATGCTCGCGTACCACGCGGCCTCGATCTGCTTGGTTCGCTCGGTTTCTGCGGTGCGACGAGCGCGCTCGAAGGGCGAATGCTTGGTCATCAATTCCTCTCCCCGGCCGGGCCGGCGCCTGCGTGGTGACTAGTATGCGTGGGTTCGGCCGCGCGGCGCAGCCGCTCGCCAGGAAGCACGACCGGGCGCTGCCCGATGGACGGTCCTCGACGGTCGAGGTGCGCCGGCGGGCCAGCGCGATGGGATCCGGCGTGCCCCGCCGGGCGGGTGCGCTGAGGGACGGTTGGCCGGGCCTCGCCTCGGCCGATCGCTGCCCCTGCCGAGGGCCGGGCCGCACGCTCTCCCTGGGGCTTGGCGTGCGTGGCAGGGGCCGGGCGGGCGCCACTGCGGGACGCAGAGCGATGACGCGTGTCACCGGAGCGGTGGCCGGGGTCGCCGGACCTCACGCGGATGGGCTCCGCGCGGACGGACCGGTCGGGCTCGAAGCCGGCAACAAGCTCCGACGGCAGCGGCCGCTTGAGCAGGCGCTGGATGTCGCGGAGCAGTTCGTTCTCGTCGATGCAGACCAGCGACACGGCCTGGCCGCCGACGCCCGCGCGACCGGTGCGCCCGATGCGGTGCACATAGTCGGACGCGACCATCGGCAGCTCGAAGTTGACGACGTGCTCCAGGGCTTCGATGTCGATGCCCCGGGCGGCGATGTCGGTCGCGACCAGGATGCCCACCCGTCCCGCCTTGAAGTCGTCGAGGGCCCGGACCCGCTGTCCTTGGCTCTTGTTGCCGTGGATGGCGGCCGCGCCGATCCCGTCCCGCCCCAGCTGCTCGGCGAGGCGGTTCGCGCCGTGCTTCGTCCGGGTGAACACGAGTGCCTGAGAGATGCGGCCCGACTTCACAAGGTGCGCGAGGAGCTCGCGTTTGCGCTCGCGGTCGACCGGGATGACCAGCTGGTCGACGAGCTCGGCCGCGGTGTTGCGCGGCGCCACGTCGACGGTTGCCGGGCTGAGGAGCAGGCCCTCGGCGAGCCCGCGGATCTCATCCGAGAACGTGGCCGAGAAGAGCAGGCTCTGGCGCTTCGGCGGCAGCAGCGCCATGACGCGTCGGATGTCGCGGATGAAGCCCATGTCGAGCATCCGGTCCGCTTCGTCGAGCACGAGCACCTCGACCCGCGACAGGTCGATCGTCCGCTGCATCACGTGGTCGAGCAGACGGCCCGGCGTCGCCACCACGATCGGCGTGCCGGCGCGGAGGGCGCGGGCCTGGGGCTCGAAGCCGACGCCCCCGTAGATCGCGACCGAGCGCATCGGCTTGTGGCGGCCGTAGGTTCGGAAGCTCTCCTCCACCTGGAGCGCGAGCTCGCGGGTGGGGGTCAGGACGAGCGCCCGGACATGCGGGCGGACAGGCTTCGCGTGGGCGGACGGCGCGAAGCCGGCCTGGGTGTCGCTGGCGTGGAGCCGCTGCAGCAGCGGGAGCACGAATGCGGCGGTCTTGCCGGTGCCGGTCTGGGCGCCGGCGAGCAGGTCGCGGCCTGCGAGAACGAGGGGGATTGCCTGGCGCTGCACGGGCGTGGGCTCTGTGTAGCCCTCGTCGGCAACGGCGCGCAAGTACTCCGGGGCCAGCCCGAGGCTGTCAAACGTCATGTGGTGATGCGCTCCTGGGGCCCTCCCGCGAGTGTGCGGGGCCCGGTCAGGGCGACAAGTGGATCGGGGTCGGACGGCGGGAACCGTGGACGCAGACCGGGGCGCCCATCGAGCACGAATACCGCAAGAGTACCGCATTGTGCCGATTCGGTCTCGTGGCGCCCCAAGACCCGCGCGCGACCCATGGTTTCGAGGGGGCACCTCGGTGTCCGGGCAAGGACCGTCGGAAAGCGTGGGACCGTGAACGCCCAGTGAACTCGGCGACATACCCTTGCGCGATGTCCACGCTCGGCGATCCTGACACCCTCGTCCCGCCCGCCCTCCGCGAGGCGGTCCTCGTGTGGTATGCGGCCAACAGCCGTCCCCTGGCATTTCGAGCCAGCGCGGACCCGTACGCCGTGCTCATGTCCGAGCTCATGGCACAACAGACGCAGGCGGAGCGCGCAGCTGAGGCATGGAACACCTGGATCGCTCGGTGGCCAACAGTCGCAGATCTTGCCGCCGCGCCGGTCAGCGACGTCATTCGGGCTTGGGCTGGACTGGGCTACAACCGACGTGCACTCGCGCTCCACCGCGCCGCGCGGGCAATCGTGGACGTCCATGGCGGCGAAGTGCCGGACGACGTCAGCGCCCTCGAGCGGCTGCCGGGCGTGGGGCCGTACACCGCGCGTGCCGTGGCGGCGATCGCGTTCGGGCGGCGGGTTGGCGCAGTCGACACGAACGTGCGCCGCGTCCTCGGGCGGGTTGCCGGCGGGGGTCCCGGGGCGTTCGGGGCGAGCGCCATGCAGGCGCTTGCGGACGCAGTGGTCCCGGACGGGCGGGCCGCGGCGTGGACCCACGCGCTGATGGACATCGGGGCGGGCCTGTGCGCCCCTCGGGAGCCCCGCTGCGGCGAGTGCCCGGCATCTCGCTGGTGCCGATACGCAGCGGGGGACCGGGCTCCCGCCCCCGCATCGCCGCTCGGTCGGCAGGGCGCCGCGCCATCGTTCGCGTCAACCAACCGCTGGCTGCGGGGCCGCGTCCTCGACCGCGCGCGGGTGACCGAGGACGGCGCCTGGTGCCGCTACCCCGACGCGATCGGCGGCCACGCAGCGGCCGCGGTCCGGGAGGCGGTCCTCGCACTTGCGGTCGAGGGCCTCCTCGAGGCGCGGGAGACGGCAGACGGGATCGAGGCCAGGCTGCCCACGTGAGCGGTTCGGCGCCGTTGGCCGTCGTTCGAAAGGTAGCCACTCCTGAGACGTTCGGCATGGTCCGCGGTCGAGTCGCGTCCCGCTGGACCGGACCCCGGCGCCGGCCCGCGATGGCCGCCGGCACGGGTCGGTGCCCTGAAGTCACGGTACCCTTCATGCGTGCCTTCCCGGAACCGCACCCTCCCCGGCGACGACCCGGACCTGGCCGCGCTCTCGCTCGACGAGCTGGAGCTGCGCTGGGCCGACACCGCCGCGCGCGGGGCGATCTCCGCTGAGTCGATGACGGGCGCGGACCGCAAGGCGCAGGCGCTGGGGGTGGCGAGCGAGACGCTCATGGAGCACGCGGGGACCGCCGTCGCCGCCGCCGCCCACGCGCTGCTCGTCCACAACAACCGCGAGGGCCGGCCGGTGCTCGTCTTCGGCGGCCCGGGCAACAACGGCGGCGACGGCTTCGTGGCCGCACGGCGGCTCGCCGCCTGGGGCGTCCCCGTGATCGCCGTGCTGGTCTCGGGTGTCGAGCGGCCCGGCACGGCCGACGCCGCCCGCAACTGGAAGCGCCTCGACGGCCTGGCCGGCGTCACCCTGATCCACGCGCCCGTCGCCCGCGACGTCGCCATCCTGGGGCAGGGGATCGACAAGGCCGGGATCATCGTGGACGCCCTGCTGGGCACCGGCGTCCGCGGCCGCCTCCGCGAGCCGGTCCGCGCCGCGGTCGAGGTGATCCAGCACGCCCGTGACGGGGGCACGCCGGTGCTCGCGGTGGACACGCCCACCGCGCTCGACCTGACGTCGGGCGAGCCGTCGGACCCGGTGGTCCGTGCGGACCTGACGGTCACCTTCCACCGACCGAAGCTGGGCCTCCAGACGAAGCTCGGGCGTGCGCTGGCCGGGCGCGTCCTCGTGGCGCCGATCGGGATCCCGGTCGAAGCGGACCGAGGCTGAGCACCCGCGATGCCCAACCGCCTGCCCGCCGCCTCGTCGCGCCAGCCCGGCCTGCGCGAGGTCCTGCTTGTGGCCGCGCTGGTCGTCGTGGTCGTCCTCGCTGCGGACGCCCTCACGAACGTGCTCCCCGCGGACATCCAGAACGTCGTCGTCCACACCCCCCTCGCGATCGCGGTGCTCGTCCTCGGCACCGCCGTCGTCCTGTGGCGCATCCTGCGTGCGCCCAAAGCCTGAGGCCACCGCCATGACCCACGCACCGTCGCCCGCCACCGCCGCATCCCGCCCGCCCCTTGCCGCGCGCGGTGCGGACCTCGAGCAGCTGGGTCGCGAGACGTGGGACGTGCTGATCGTGGGTGGCGGGATCGTCGGCTGCGGCGCGCTCCTCGACGCGGCCAGCCGCGGGATGCGCGTCGCCCTGATCGAGCAGGACGACGTCGCGGTGGGAACGTCGTCGCGGTCGTCACGGCTGATCCACGGCGGGCTCAGATACCTCGAGCAGTTCCACGTCGGCCTCGTCCGCGAGGCGCTCCACGAGCGGGCCCGGCTCCTCGAGCTCGCGCCGCACCTCGTCCGCCTCGAGCGGTTCCTGTTCCCGCTGTACGGGCGCCCGGTGATCACGCGCTCGTTCTTCCAGGCCGGCCTGACCCTGTACGACCTGCTCGGCTCGGCGAAGTCCGGCGGCCGCCACCGCCACCTCTCCGTGGAGGGGGCGCTGGAGCTGGCGCCAGGTCTCCACCGGCCGGGGCTTCAGGGCGCGATGCTCTACAGCGACGGCATGGAGGACGACGCCCGCTACACGCTCGCGGTGCTCCGGACCGCGCGCCGCGAGGGCGGTCTGGCCGTCACGCGCGTGCGGGCCGTGCATGCGCTGCGCGAGGGCGAGCGAATCGCCGGCGCCACGGTCCGCGACGAGCTCACGGGCGCCGAGTTCGATGTCCGGGCCACGACGGTCCTCGACGCGACGGGCGTCTGGGGCTCCAAGCCCGACCGCCCCTTCGGGAGCGAGAAGGCCACGTTCAACGTCCTGCCGTCGCGCGGCACCCACATCGTCGTCCCGCGCGAGCGGATCCCGGTCTCGACCGGGGTCACGATCCGTGTGCCGGGGAAGGTGGCGTTCATGGTCCCGTGGCCCCGGCACTGGGTCATCGGCACCACCGACGAGCCGTTCAAGGGCCCGGTGGACCGGCCGTCGGCGAGCGGTGCCGAGGTGGACAAGATCCTCGCTGCCCTCAACGGGGCGTTCGACGCCAACGTCACCCGCGCGGACATCGTGGGCACCTTCGCCGGGCTGCGTCCGCTGATCGCGCCCTCGGGGGCAAGCTCAACAGTCAAGGTGTCGCGCGAGCACAAGGTGGCGGTCGAGGGCCGTGGGCTCGTCCGGATCAGCGGCGGCAAGTACACGACGTACCGCCTGATGGCGCGCGATGCGATCGACGCGGTGCTGGGCGACGACGCGAAGGACCGCCTGAGCGGGACCGCGGAGCTGCCGATCATCGGTGCCGCGTCGCGGGCTGAGCTTGACGCGCTCGCGCTGCGCCTCGCCCGCGAGCCGGGGATGGACGCGGAGGCAGCGCAGGCGCTCGTCGACCGGCACGGCACGGAGGCCGTCGATGTGCTCGCGATGGGAGGCGAGCGCGATCTCGTCCGGCCGCTGGTGGCCGGACACCCGTTCCTCGAGGCAGAGGTGGCGTGGGCAGCAGAGCGCGAGCTGGCGATGTCCCTCGACGACGTCCTGACCCGGCGGATGCGCCTGTCAATGACGCTCCCGGATCGCGGGGCGTGCATCGCGCCGAGGGTTGCGGAGCTCGTCGGCGGGGTCCTCGGCTGGGACGCGGAACGCCAGGCCGCCGAGGTCGCGGGCTATCTCGAGAGCGCCCACCGCGAGTTCGACGTCCCCGCATAGCCGACCTTCCCGGCGGGCCGGAAATGGCCCTTGTCGACGGGTCCAGGGCGAGCGAAATTGGGTATCGCCACGCTCGTCGATTGAGGGTAGAGTGCGGCTGCGCGTACCCGCGCGCAGCTCACACCCGTTCGCGCGCACGACGCCTTGGTCTCCTCCGGATTTGCTCGAGGGCCTGGTCTAGAAGCGGCGACATCTGGAGGAGATCGGCACGTGGCCGACAAGACCTTGACCTGTTCCGACTGCGGAATGGAATTCGCGTTCACGGAGCGAGAACAGGCCTTCTACGCCGAGAAGGGTTTCTCGGAGCCCCGTCGTTGCCCGTCGTGCCGCGCCAGCCGCAAAGCCGCCCGCTCGGGCGGTGACAGCAGCTTCGGCGGCGGCTCGTACTCGGCTGGCAGCGGCTACGACTCCGCGTACGGCGGTGGCGGCGGCTATTCCGCCGGCGGCTATAACGGCGGCGGCGGCGGTGGCTTCGGCAATCGCAGCAGCGGGCCGCGCGAGATGTTCACCGCGACGTGCAGCTCCTGTGGCCGCGAGGCTCGCGTCCCGTTCCGCCCAACCAACGGCAAGCCGGTGTACTGCTCGGACTGCTTCCGCTCGCAGCGGGGCGGCTGAGGCTCCTGATTGGTCGACCGGGCCGCGCAAGCGGCCCGGTTTCTTCGTTAATGGCCGACTGATCCCCGCCCCATCCTGCGCGGTGTCGCCTGAGGTGCTCGCTCACGCACCCGGAGGGTGCGCGTCCTGCGGACTGGGTGTCGGCTCACAGCCTGCGCACCACGAAATGGATGCGCGGGCGGCGTTGGAGGCGGCCCCGAGGTTGGGTTGGCGCCCCGTGGGGCCCGCAGCGAAGTGGGCCCCATCCACGTCGTCAGGGCCGACCTGCTCCACAATCAATTTGGGCCGCGATCAATACATCGAATGTCGGCCTCGGCTACCATCGACACAACGATGGATCCCGCAACCCACACCGACGCAGCCACAGGGCCCGAGGTCGACGCCTCGCCACGACCGAGCATCGCGCTCGGCAAGGCGATCCGCCTGGCTCGCGCGGACCGGTTCACGCTGGCCCAGCTGTCCGCCCGTTCCGGGGTCAGCGCGGGTCTGCTGAGCCTCATCGAGCGCGGCCGCGGCAACCCGTCCATCAATACGCTTGGCGCGATCGCCGGCGCCCTGGGCGTCTCGCTCCCCGAGCTTGTGGCGGACGCCATCAGCGCCCAGAGCGGCACGGAGACACTCGTCGCCACCCTCGGGCCCGTGGCCGGCTCGATCGTCGAGGCCGCGCCCACGGCGGGCAAGTGGCGGGACGGCCCCGAGGACCCGGACCCGGGCGGCCGAGCCTGGCGATCCTCCATGGTGCTTCGCGGCGGTGAGGAGGCGCACGTGCGCGTCCTCGACGGCACGCTCGAGCTGACGCTGCACGACCGGACCGACCTGGCGGAGGGGCGCGGTCCGCTGTCGGTGGACCTGCGCCTTCGGGGGAGCGCGGCCAGCCCGGACGCTGATGCGCTCGCGATCCCGCCAGCCGAGGACCCGCGATGGCTCGAGTTCGCGCGCGGGGCGATCCCCTTCGAGCCCACGACCCTCGCCTGCCAGATGCTGTTCACCCACGTGGTTCGCTGCGTGCGCCAGGACCCCTCGTCGCCCAACGTCGAGCGGTGGGTTCGCGAGCTGCGGGGGTTCTTCGTGAAGTATGAAGCTGTGTCGGCGACCGAGCTGGCACAGATCTTCGGCTGAGTCGCGGCGGACATGGCTGTCAGGGGACTCTTCACCGTCGAGGGTGCCGCGGAGCTCATCTCGTCCGGCGTCGTCGCGGTCGTCGCGGGCACCGAGGAGCTTCTCGCCCAGCTGCCGACGGGCAACTGGATCGGCGGCACGATGCGCTACTTCATGACGCCCGAGCGCAGCGGCGAGGCCACCGACCGGGTGCTGGTGACGGAGCTGCCGGTCGCGCCGGCCGACATCACGATCCGCTCCTACGCCGCCCACGAGCTGGGGCTGATCGTCACGGATGCCCCGTCAAACGGCTTCTCCATTGTGATCATCCCCGCGGGCAGCCAGGCCCACCTGGAGTACGCGGAGCGCGCCCCGTACTACCCGGGGATCTTCCGCACGCCGATCACCGGCTGGATCTCGGGGGTGTCGCTCGAGGAGCTCGGGACTGTGACGCCGCTCACCTTCGACGGGCGCACCGGACTCCGCGAGCCCGATCGGGCCATCGTGCTGCATGCGGCCCTGCCCGCCCGGCAGTCGGCCCAGATCAGCATCGCCAACCCGTTCCGCGGTGGATCGGGCGACATCATCACGTTTCCGACTGACGGCCTGACCGTCACGGACTGCCAGGTGGGCGGCAAGACCCGCAACTTCGCCCGGTACCTGACGGCGTCGGGAGCCGACACCCGCCTGCCCCTGGTCGCCGACTACGCCGGAGCTCCGGTCAACACGAGCTTCCAGTCGATCGACTCGGCCGCGGGCGTCGTCAATCTGTACGCCCCCGTGTTCACCGGGATCGACTACCGCCTTGCTGCTCCCGTTGCGGACTACGCGGCCGCGTTCCGTGAGGCGGTGGGCGAGTCCCATGAAGACACGACATTCGCCTGCAACTGCATCCTCAACTACGTCTACGGCGAGCTGGAGGGTCGGTCGATCGGGCGTGCGACCGGGCCGATGACCTTCGGCGAGATCGCCTACCAGCTGCTCAACCAGACGCTGGTCTGCCTGACCATCGTCGAGACCTGACGGGCCGGGGTCAGCCGGGCCGCGCCCCGAGGGCCGACTCAGAACGCAGCCCCCTCGGCGCTGGCCGACCGCGGACGGGCGAGCCACGCGAGCCACGCGTCAAGCCCCTGCCCCGATGTTGCGGAGACGTCCAGCACCGGAACCGTCGGGTTGAGGAGCCGCACGTCGGCTTCGAACCCGACGCGATCGAACGACAGATACGGCGCCAAGTCGATCTTGTTCAGCAGGATCAGGTCCGCCGCCTGCACGAGGTACGGGTGCTTGGCCGCCTTGTCGTCGCCCTCGGTGAGGCTGAACAGCCCGACGGTGACCTCCTGGCCCAGGTCGAATCCGACCGGGCAGATGAGGTTGCCGACATTCTCGATGAACAGGATCTCGATGGCATCGACATCCAACTGGCCGAACGCGTCGCGGATCTGGTCAGCCTCCAGGTGGCATCCGCGCCCCGTCGAGATCTGGACCACCTGATCGCACCAGCGCGCGAGGCGGTCACCGTCGCGTCGCGTCGTGAGATCGCCCACCAGCACGGCGGGGCGCCGACGCCCCTGGAGCCCGCGCAGCGTCGCCTCCAGCAGGGCGGTCTTGCCGCTGCCGGGCGCCCCGATCAGGTTGACGGCCAGGATGCCCCTCTCCCGCAGCGCCTCTCGGTTGAGCGCCGCAATGCGGTCATTCGACTCGAGGATGCGCTCGGCGACCGGAACCCGTCGCGTGCGGGCGGGCTGGCTCATGGCGTCGCGTCCTCCTCGTCATCGATGGTGATCGCGACAAGCTCCAGCTCATCGGTTCCAGTCGGGTAGGGCGAAGTCTCGCCGCACGCGCAATCGACGAACGGCACGGGGCTTGGCCAGTTCCGGCCACATGTCGGGCAGGCGATGGACCACGGGAGCTGATCCACCAGCAGTTGGGAGCCCGCGAGCGCCGTCTCGTGCGTCACCGCCTGCCAGCACAGCTCCAGGGATGTCGTCTCCAGGCCGCGCAGCGCGCCCACACGGATCTCGACCGTGCGAACGCACGCGAGGGCGGGGGAGTAGCGCTTGGCCTGTTCGGCGATGGAGGCTGCGATCGAGAGCTCGTGCACCCGGCGACCCTCTGTCTGGTGGGGGATCGAGCGTACTGCGCTCGGCGGCAGGACCGACCCGGTCATGCGGTCGGAGGTGTGGGCCGAAGGACACGCCTTTTCTGTGCCTCTTCGGGACCCCATCAGTTCGTTGCGCAGATACTATATTGTGCATTACCGATCACTTTATCGAATGCATCGCGACCAACCGAGTCGGGCGCGCCACGCATGTTGGAGGCGAGGAATGGCTGAAGTCCTGCTTGTGGACGACGACGCCGCCGTTCTGGCCGGCAATGCCGCCGCGCTCGAAGCGCGGGGCCATGCCGTCCTCACCGCATCGGGCACGTCAGAGGCGAAGGCAGCGGTGCATGCCCTTGCGCCGGACGTCGTCGTGCTCGAGGCCATGCTCGACGGCGGCTTCGCCGGCTTCGACCTCGCCCGCTACCTCGCCGGCCGGTTCCCGTCGATGCCGCTCATCATGCTGAGCCGCGTCGACGAGCACCTCCGCTCGGACGAGCGCGCCGAGCAGGATCATGACGGCGGGTGGCTCCCGGTCCGCCGCTTCATGGAGAAGCCCGTGCTGCCGGAGGTGCTGGCCCAGGAGGTCGAGCACGTCCTCCCGACCGCCGACTGAGCAGGCGCGCGCGAGATGGCCTCCTGGGTCCTCCTGCTGATCCTCCTGCCGCTAGCGGTGAGCGGCGTCCTCCTCGTCGTGACGCGCAGCTCATGGCGGAACGCCATCGTGATCGCCGCGTGCGCCGGGGTGGTGATCGCGTCCGTGGGGACCGTGATCGCCTTCGGCAATGGGGACGCTGTGTTCTTCGGCCTCCCCGGCGGCCTGACGCCCGGCAACGCGATTCTGGTCCTCGAGGCTGCGATCGCCCTGTTCGTCGTGGTGGTCAGCGTCCAGCACCGGCGGTTCCTCGCGCCCGTGATGGCCCTGGCCCAGCTCGGCATCGCCGCCTACCTCGAGCTCGGCGGGCACATTCCCGAGCTCGATCCCCAGCGGCTGTTCTGGTTCGACCGCCTCACGATGGTGATGGTCCTGATCATCGGGATCGTCGGGTCGCTGATCTGCATCCACGCGCTCGGCTACATGCGCGACTACCAGCGCTCCAACCCGATGATCGGCGGCCGGCGCACGTCCTTCTTCTTCCTGCTGTTCCTGTTCCTGGCGGCCATGTTCGGGTTGGTGGTCACCAACGACCTCCCGCTGCTGCACGTGTTCTGGGAGATCACGACGCTCTGCTCGTTCCTCCTGATCGGCTATACGCGGACCGAGGAGACGGTGGGCTACGCGTTCAGGGCCCTGAACATGAACCTGTTCGGAGGTCTGGGATTCTCCATCGCGATCCTGCTGCTGGCGGGGCAGCCGGGGGGCCTCGACCTCGCCTTGCTGACCGCCGGTCCCGCCACGGCCGCCGTCCTGCCGGCGATCGCCCTGCTCGCCCTCGCGGGGCTCACCAAGAGCGCCCAGATGCCGTTCTCCTCCTGGCTGCTCGGCGCGATGTACGCACCCTCGCCAACCTCTGCGCTGCTGCACTCGAGCACGATGGTCAAGGCCGGGGTGTTCCTGCTGCTCCGCCTCTCGCCGGCGATGGCCGGCTCGGCAGTCGGAATGCTGGTCGCTGCCGTCGGCCTGCTGACGTTCCTGTTCGTGTCGTTGGTCGCGACCACGGAGCAGAACGCCAAGAAGGTCCTCGCCTACTCGACGATCGGCAACCTCGGCTTGATCGCGGGCTGCGCGGGGGTCGGGACGCCGGAGCTGGTCTGGGTGGGCGTGATGATCGTCATCTTCCACGCCGTGGCGAAGAGCCTCCTGTTCCTCGTGGTGGGGACGCTCGAGAACCGGCTCTACACCAAGGACGTGGAGTTCTTCGACACGCTCTTGAGCCGGATGCCGCGTGTGAGCGTCCTGGCTCTGACCGGGATCGCCGGCATGTTCATCGCGCCGTTCGGGATCGCGGTGGCGAAGTGGTCGGCGATCCGGGCGTTCCTCGACGTCCCGGGATGGCCCGGCGCGGCGTTCATCGTGATCATGGCCTTCGGCAGCTCGCTGACGATCTTCTACTGGGGCAAGCTCCTCATCAAGGTGCTCTCGATGCGCGGCATCGACGAGTACCAGCGCTCCGTGGAGGAGCGGGTCACCGCCTACGAGTGGTTCGCCGAGATCGCGCTGGCGGTGGGCGTCATCGCGGTCGCCGCCCTGGTCGGGGTCATCTCGGACAGCGTGATCGGGCCGTATGCCGCGACCGCCTTCGCGGTCGGGCCGCGCGCGTTTCTCCACCTGGACCCGGTGATGGTCGTGCTCATGCTCGCGGCCATCCTCTTCCTGCCCGCACTCGCGCTGTGGTCGTCTCGCGCAACCGGGTACGACCAGGCGGACTTCTATGCGAGCGGACGCTCAACTGACGCCGGACACGTGATGGGTGCCGCGCTGGGCGGGACGCGCGCCGTGACGCTCCGCGGCTACTACCTCGACGGCGTCATCGACGGCGCCCTCGTGTTCCGCGCCGGGACGGTCGCCTGCGCGGCGATCCTGGCCGCCATGGTGCTGATGGGAGTGGTGGCCCGCTGATGAGCCAGATCGCCTGGGGTCTCATGTTCGTCGTCGTCGCGCCGGTCTTCGGCGGGCTCCTCGCCGGCGCGGACCGGATCGTCAGCGCCCGGATGCAGGGCCGGGTCGGGCCGCCGATCCTGCAGCCGTTCTACGACGTCGGGAAGCTGTTCCAGAAGGACGCGCGCCGGGTCAATCCCATCGCTGGCCCGCTGCTGCTCGGCCACCTCGGGTTCATGGCACTCACCGGAGCGCTCATCGTCGGCGGGACCGACCTGCTGTTCACCATCTTCGTGTTCGCGCTCGCCGCCCTGTTCCTGGTCCTCGCGGCAGGCTCGGTCAACTCGCCGTACAGCCACGCCGGCGCCGAGCGCGAGCTGATCGTCCTGCTCGCCACGGAGCCCTTCTTCATCCTCATGCTCGCCGCGATCTGCAAGGTCACCGGGGAGACCACGTTCGGTGGCGTTCTCGCATCGCCTGTCCCGGTGGCCCTCGAGCTGCCCGGGGCGCTCCTTGCCTTCGCGCTCGTGGCGACGGTCAAGCTGCGCAAGTCGCCGTTCGACATCTCGACCTCGCACCATCCCCACCAGGAGCTCGTGCGCGGCCTCACGTCGGACATGTCGGGCCGGCTGATCGCGTACGTGGAGCTGGCCCACTGGTACGAGTCGGCGCTCCTGTGCGTGTTCGTGCTCCTGTTCTTCAACTGGAGCGTGCCGCTGGGGGTCTGCGCGTTCCTGGTCGCCTACATCCTGGAGGTCCTCGTCGACAACTCGACATCGAGGGCCAAGTGGCAGCTGGTCCTGCGCTCGACGTGGGCGGCGACTCTGGTCTTCAGCGGCACCAACCTCCTCGTCCTCTTCCTCCTCAGAGGCTGACGTCCATGTCCCTGCTCTCGCGCTCGCCCTGGATCCTCCACTACGACGGCTCCAGCTGCAACGGCTGCGACATCGAGGTCCTCGCGTGCCTCACGCCGCTCTACGACGTGGAGCGGTTCGGCATCGTGAACACCGGCAACCCCAAGCACGCCGACATCCTGCTCGTCACGGGCAGCGTCAACGAGCGGAACGTCGAGATCATCCAGAATCTGTACCGCCAGATGCCGGACCCCAAGGTCGTCGTGGCGGTGGGAGCCTGTGCGAGCTCCGGGGGCATCTTCGCCCGAGCGTACAACGTCCAGGGCGGCGTGGACCAGGTGGTCCCCGTGGACGTCTACGCGCCCGGCTGCGCGGCGCGCCCCGAGAGCATCATCGACGGCGTGGTCCGGGGCATCGAGGCGCTCGAGCAGAAGCGCCGGATGGCCGCCTGATGGACTCGACATGGTTCCTCGCCGAGGTCGCCCGCTACCGGGAGGAGGGCTGGCGGCTGGCCATCATCAATGCGACCACGGTGCTCGCGGGCGAGGAGGCCGAGGACGGCGCCTTCGACGTCAGCTGGACCTTCGCCACGGACGAGCGCCTCGAGCACATCCGGCTGCACATCCTCCCGGGCGAGGAGGTGCCGAGCATCTCCAAATCGTTCGGGGCCGCGTTCCTGTACGAGAACGAGATGCGGGAGCTGTTCGGGATCAACGTGACCGGGATCGTGGTGGACCTCCGCGGGCAGCTCTACCAGACCTCGAGCCGCGTGCCCTTCGCCCCCAGCGCCATCAAGGCGCGTCTCGAGGCGATGAGGTCGGCGTCATGAAGCGAACGGTCGTGCCCATGGGGCCTCAGCACCCGGTCCTCCCCGAGCCCCTGGTGCTTGACCTGATCCTCGAGGACGAGCGGGTCGTCGACGCGATCCCCACCATCGGCTACGTGCACAGGGGGCTCGAGGCGCTCGTTGAGCGCATCGAGTACACGGAGTTCGGCTACGTCGCGGAGCGGATCTGCGGCATCTGCAGCTTCATGCACGGGATGGGCTACTGCGTCTCGCTCGAGGAGATCATGGCCGTGGAGGTGCCCGACCGGGCCCGCTGGCTGCGGTTGGTGTGGGCCGAGCTGTCGCGGATCCACAGCCACCTCCTCTGGCTGGGACTCGGCGCCGACGCCTTCGGCTTCGAGAACCTGTTCATGCACTGCTGGCGGATGCGCGAGGAGATCCTCGACATCTTCGAGAAGACGACCGGCGGCCGGATCATCTTCTCGGTCAACCGAATCGGCGGCGTCCGCCGCGACATCGAGGACTCGGAGCTGCGCGCCATCGTGGCCAAGCTCGCTGAGCTGGGCGCCGCGTTCGAGGAGACGGCCCGCGTCTTCGAGACCGATCCCTCCATCCGCCACCGGCTGTCCGGCGTCGGGGTGCTGTCACGGGCCGACGCGCACGCCGTCGACGCGGTTGGCCCGATGGCCCGCGCCTCGGGCATCGAGCTCGACGTCCGGACCGGCGGCGAGCACCTCTACAGGCGGCTCGACTTCGCTCCGATCGTCGAGCAGGACGGCGATTGCCTCGCCCGGGTCAAGGTTCGCCTGCGCGAGGTCCGCCAGTCGATCGACCTCGTGCGCCAGGCCGTGGACCGGATGCCCAAGGGCGACGGCCAGGCGATCGAGGTCAAGGTGCGTGGGCTGCCGAAGGGCGAGACGTTCACCCGGCTCGAGCAGCCGCGCGGCGAGGTCGTCTACTACATCAAGGCGAATGGAACCAAGTTCCTCGAGCGCTATCGGGCCCGCACGCCGACCTTCGCCAACATCCCGGCCATGATCAAGCTCGTCAAGGGATGCGACCTCGCGGACGTGCCGAACATCGTCCTCACCATCGACCCCTGCATCAGCTGCACGGAGCGCTGAGATGCCCAACCCCACTCGCCTCCCCATGGTCCGCCGGTCGCTCCGGAACCTCTTCTCCCGCCCGGCCACCCGCCGCTACCCGAGCGAGGTCCGGCCCAGGTTCGATGGCGCCCGCGGGACGATCGAGTTCGACGAGCAGAGCTGCGTCCACTGCGGCCTGTGCGCCCGACGGTGCCCCACGGCGGCGCTCACCGTGTCGCGCGAGGAGCGCACGTTCACCATCGAGCAGCTGCGCTGCATCGCCTGTGGCGTGTGCGTGGACGTGTGCAACAAGCGGAGCCTCTCGATGTCGGTCGAGGCCCCCAGGGTGCGAGTCGCAGCCGAGGCGGGGCCGGATGGACGACGCCCCGGTCGAGAGTCATGGCACAAGGAGGAGCCCCTGGTCGGGGGCCCGGCTGCAACCGCCGAGCCCCCGACGCTCGCGGCTGCCGTTTAGCTCGCGAGCCCCCGCGGGTCCGCGACCCAGACCAGGCGCCCGTGACGTGGCGCCACCAGGAGTCAGCGACATGGCGAACAGGATCACCGAGGACTGCATCAACTGCGCAGCGTGTGAGACGGAATGTCCGAACGACGCCATCGGCCCCAGCGGCGAGCTGTACGCGATCGACCCGGACCGCTGTGACGAGTGCGCCTCGACCGGCGGTGACTCCGCCTGTATGTCCGTCTGCCCGGCGGACGCGATCGTCGCGGCCTGACACGCGCTGCGCGGGATCGTCGAGCGCGGGACGCTTTCGCGGAAGGCGCCCCGCGCTGGCGTCGCCCCTGCCCGGCTCGGGCCGCTCTTCAGGAGGTTGGCGTGAGGGAGATCCTCGAGACCGTGCGGGGCTGGCAGACCGAGGGAGTCGTCTTGGGCAGGGCGGTGGTCGTCCGGTCCTTCGGCTCCGCGCCGCGGCCCGAAGGCGCGAGCCTCGTGCTGGCCGAGGGCGGGCGGCTGGCGGGCTCCATCTCGGGCGGCTGCGTCGAGGGCGCGGCCTGCGAGGAGATCGGGCTGGCGCGCAGGGACGGCGTCAGCCGCGTGATCCGGTACGGGATCAGCGACGAGGCCGCGTGGGACGTGGGCCTGGCGTGCGGCGGCACGGTTGACGTGCTCGTCGAGGCGCTCCGGCCCGACGTCGTCGCCGCGGCCGGCGGGCAGGACGGGCTCGTGGTTGCCATCCCGCTGCCGGTCGACGCTCCGCCGCCCGACCCGGGACCACATCCGCGCGGGGACGGGGCGGCGCCTGAGGCAGCGCTCGCCGTCGGCGAGCAGGGCATCGTCGATGGCTCGACCGGGGATCCCGAGCTCGACAGGTTCATCGAGCGTGGCGCCCGCGACGCCCTAGCGCGTGGAGCATCGCGGACGATCGAGCTCCGGGGTCGGCAGGTCTTCCTCGAGGCCTACCCGGTCGCCCCCCGGCTGGTTGTCGTGGGCGCCGTCCAGGTGGCCATGCCGCTGGTGCGGCTTGCGCACGAGCTCGGCTACGCCACGGTGGTCGTGGACGCTCGCGCCTCCTATGCCACGCATGAGCGGTTCCCGGGCATCGGCCGCCTCGTGGCGGGATGGCTCGACGAGGCGGCCGACGAGATCGGCCTCGGCCGCAGCGACGCGGTCGCCGTGGTCAGCCACGACCCCAAGTTCGACGAGCCCGCGATTGGGGAGGCGCTCCGCCGCGGGTGCCGGTATGTCGGCGCGATCGGGTCGCGAGCGACGCAGGCCGAGCGGCGTTCGCGGCTCCTCGCGGAGGGCGTCTCGGCCGCCGACCTCGCGCGCCTGCACGGGCCGATCGGGCTGGACCTCGGCGGCCGCGCGCCCGCGGAGACGGCGCTCGCGATCATGGCGGAGATCGTCGCCGAGCGGTACGGCGGCACGGGCGTGCCCCTGTGCGCCAAGGCGGTGCGGTCATCCGCCCCGGCGATCAGCCCCTGAGGAGCGGCCCCAGCGCGCCCATGAGGGCATCGTGCGACGGCGTGGCCCGCAATTCACCGAACACCGCGGGTTCTGGGTTGCCCAGGGCAGCGCACACCGCGCCCACCAGGCTGGGCCGCACGACGACAACGGCTGCGCGGTAGTCGCCGGCCCGCACGAGGTGGAGCGCCTCCGGCCAGCCCTCGGCGCGCTCCATCTCCAGGGGCCCGATCTCGTCCACCACCAGGATGTCGCACGGGCACGCCTCGGCGAGGCTCGCCCGCGCCCAGCTGATGGCCGCCGGGTCGAAGTGCCACGGGCCCAGCCGGATGGAATCCGGGCCGCCAGTCAGGCTCGCGAGCGGCAGACGCTCGCCGCTGCGCACGTCAACCACGTCGATCCCGACCTTCCGGTCCCCCTCGAACCGGCCGGGACAGACCAGCCCGGCGCAGGACAGGGCGCGTGCCCGAGCCCGGTGCGCCAGGGCCCCGCAGGCGGTGGTCTTGCCGCAGCCGGACTCGCCGGTGAGGATCGCGACCCGGCCGAACCAGGCGGCCTCCGGCCCAGGAGGACTAGCCGACATCCCAGTAGACCAGCGCCGAGCGCATGTCGCGCTCCCACACGAGCCGGTCGTCCCTCCGCTCGAGGCGTCGCTCGAGGAGCTCGAGGAAGTACGCGTCGTGGGCTGCGGAATCGCCGAGCCCGAAGTGCCGCCGCATCCGGGCGAGCGCCTCGTCGATGGTGGTGCTCGTCCTCGCGTCCCACGTGCCCCCGGTCTCCATGAGCACGTTCGGGGTGATGCCCATCTGGAGCAGCACGTTGTAGGCGACCGTGAAGTTGGGGCTGTCGAGGGGGTGCCCCCAGAGGTGGTCGGCCGCCTCCGCCATGACCCCGCCGGCCAGTGGTGCGCGGAGCACGAGGAAGCACGTCTGGCGCGTGACGCCGATCATCCGCTCCACGAACGCGGGCAGGTCGGGCGAGCCGTACATCGCGTGCGAGCAGAGGGAGTAGTCGTGGGGCTCGACCTCCAGGTGCGGCCAGCGCCCCGGGACCACGGCCACGTTCGTGACGCCCTCGGCCGCGATGTTCTCGCGCATGACGCTCGTCATCGCCGGCGAGGCGTCGATGGCGGTGACGAACGCCGCCTTGCGAGCGAGCATGATCGACCAGGCGCCGGTCCCGGCCCCGATGTCCAGCACCGACGTCCCCGGCTCCACCCGGCTGAGCACGAGCTCTCGGCTGGAGTCCGCACCGCTCCAGCGTCGCCGGACCCGGTTGCCGAACTCGTGGGCCCTGCCTGCCCAGGGGTCGTGGTGGTCGTCGGGCCCGCCGTCGCCGCCGTGGCCGCGCGCGCGACGCTCCACCAGCTCGCGCCACACAGCCGCCCAGTCGGTCAGCTGCTGGACCTGCGCCCCGCGCGGAGCCGTCACGATGTCCACAGGGCCACCCGCTGCTCGCGCACCATCGCCACGTCCACGGGGATCCCGTAGGTCGCGCTCAGGTGCTCCGACGTGAAGACCTCGTCCAGCGTGCCGGTTCGATAGACCCGCCCGTCGCGCATCAACACGAGGTCCGTCGCCAGTGCGGACGCCACGTCGGGCTCGTGGGTCGTCAGCAGCACCGTCATGCCGCCTGAGACGAGGGTGCGCACCAACCGGATGAGCCGCGCCTTGTGCGCGAGATCGAGGTGGGCCGCGGGCTCGTCCATGAGGAGGAGGCTCGGCTGCTGCGCGAGCGCCCGCGCGACGGATGCCAGCTGGCGTTCGCCGCCGCTCAGCCGTGTGATCGCCCGCTGGCCGAAGCTGGCCATGCCCACCAGGCCGAGAGCCTCCTCGCCGATCCGGAGGTCGAACGGCCCTGGCATGGCCAGGGGCGCGATGTGCGGCGCCCGGCCCATCATCACGTAGCTCGTCACGTCGTAGTCGAAGGGCATGCGCTCGGCCTGGGGGACGAGCGCCATCGTCCTGCCCAGCGCGCGGCGGGGATAGGCCGCCAGGGGTCGTCCGTTGAGGAGCACCCTGCCGTCCCTGGGGGCGAGCCAGCCGAGGGCCAGCTGGAGCAGGGTGGTCTTGCCCGTCCCGTTGGGTCCCAAAATCGCCGTGACCGACCCCGCGCCGATCTCGAGCGAGAGCGACTGGAGCACGGGACGGCCGGTTCCCGGGTACCAGAACGTGACCTCGTCGAATGCCAGCAGCGGCGTGGTCATCGCTCCACCTGAACGCCGTATGTCGCCATGATGACCACGAGGAACCCGGCGCCAACGAGCGAGGTCAGGATCCCGATGGGGATCTCGCCCGCCAGCAGGCATCGTCCGAGGTCGTCGCAGGCGAGCGCCAGCAGGCCGCCGATCAGCATGGAGGCCGGGATTGCGTGGCGGGCGTCCGCGCCGAACAGGCGGCGCGCGATGTGGGGCACGATGAGCCCGACCCAGCCGACCATGCCGCACACGGAGACGACGGCAGCCGTGGCTGCGACTGCCGCTGTCAGGACGACGGCCCGCTCTCTGCCCGGGGTGGCCCCGAGGGCGAATGCGGTGGTGTCGTCGAGCGAGAGGATGTTGATTCGCCACCGCATGAGGAAGATCAGCGCGAGGCTCACCACGACCACCGGGGCAACCGTCGCGACCTGGCCCCACGTGACGCTCCACAGGCCGCCCAGGAGCCAGAACGTGATCTCCTGGAGCTGGCTCAGCGGGTCGGCAACGTACTTGAGAACGCCCAGCCCGGCCGAGAACAGGGCTGACACCGCGACGCCTGCCAGCACGAGGCGCAGCACGGAACCCCCGAACCGGCCCCGGCGGGCGACGGCATAGGAGAGGCCGAGGCCGACCAGCGCGAACAGCGCGGCCGACCCCTGGACAAGCCACGCCGTGCTGCCCCAGCACACGATCGCCAGCGCCGCACCGAAGGCGGCGCCCTGCGAAACGCCGAGGAACCCGGGCTCCACGAGCGGGTTGCCGAAGATGATCTGGAATTCGGCGCCCGCCGCGCCGAGGCTCATGCCCAGCATCACAGCCATCAGGACGCGCGGCAGCCGCAGGTTCAGGAGCAGCCGCTGCGCGAGGTCGTCATGGGCGAGCTGGTCGGGCGTGATGATCCCGGGTCCCGGGTATCGGCCGAGGGCGAGCGACAGCAGCACGGCGACAACAAGGATGCCGGCGACCCCCGCGAGTCGCGTGCCCGCGGGGGCGACGACGCGGGCCCCGTCGCGGGCCGTCTCGCGCGAGCGGGCGCCGGCGGCGTTCAGGGGACGTCTCCGGTCAGGTTTGGCAGGACGTCCTTGGCGAACGCGGCGTCGTCGAGCCCGTAGAGGTCCTTGTAGAACCCCCGGACCGTCTGGTCGAGTCCGAGCTCTCCTGCCTTCTCCGGGTGGATCGAGGAGGCCAGCCAGGTGAGCCCCAGGGCCCACCGCGGGTCCGGCTGGTCCCAGCTGTAGTAGTCGCCGCGGAAGCCGTGGAGCTGGCCCAGCCGCGTTGCGCGCAGCGCCTGCCACTGGGGATCGGCCTTGAGCTTGGCGATCACGCCCCCGATGTCCGCGGAGTAGGCCGCGATGTAGATCTGGTCCGGGTCCCAGGCGGCGATCTGGTCGAACGTGACCGTCGTCCAGCCACTGCCGAGCTGGGCGTCCTTCCAGACAGGCGTCCCACCCGCGAGCGTGGTCTCGATGCTCTGGATGTAGGTCAACGGCGGCACGTTGAACGCGATGGCACCGTTCTTGTCGGAGTAGTAGAGCAGCAGGACCCGTGGCTTCTGGTCAGTCCGCAGGTCGCCGAGCGCCGTCGTGACCGCCTGGACCCGATTCGCGAAGTAGGCCTTGAGGACCTCGGCGCGCGCTTGGTCCCCGAGCAGCTGGCCGAGCGTCGTGAGGTCGCGCTGGTACTGGTCGGGCGTCTCGAAGTCGACGTAGACGACTGGGATCCCCAGGGCCTCGAGCGGCTTGCCGAGGGAGTCCGCGTTGCTGCTCTTGAGCAGCACTAGGTCGGGCGTGGCCGCCGCGATCTGCTCGGCGCCGGCCGAGCTGTCGAGCATCATCTTGCTCGCGTACGTGGGATCCACCACCGGGATGAAGTCGAGCTTGTTCTGCTTGGTGCTGCCGATGGCAACGACACGCTGCGCGGCCTCGGGGAAGAGATAGAGGGCGTCGGCCACCATGAACAGGGCCTTGCCGGCCAGCACGATCCGCTTGGGCGCCTGCGAGAACGCCATCTGGCGCCCGAGTGCGTCGGTGACAGCGATCGGCGCCGCGGCTTGGGAGCCGGCCGACCCGCTCGGCGCCGCGCCCGTCCCCGCGCCCGCGGCCGCGCAAGCACCGACCACGATGGTCGCGCCGAGCGCCAGCCATGCAAGTGATCGCCGCACGGCCCGTTCCTCCTCGTGTCCGGTTCGCCTTCGGCCGGGTCACGAATGGGCCAGGCGCCGAGGTCGTGCAACATATTACGAAGCGAGAATCAATATATTAGAGTGCCCATCGGCCCGTGTCTTCACAACTCTCCGCCTGCGCGCGGATCTCGGGCCGCCGCGACTTGGACCCGCGCGGCGATCACGCAACCGCGATGGAGCGTTTGGCAAGCGTGGTCCTAGACACGGGCGCTCCAGAGGCGGCCACGTCGATGGACGCCAGCCTCCCTGTGGCCGTCGCGAGCGCGACCTGGCGAATGCCCGACACCGCCTCGGCAACCGCATCGCGCACCTCGTCGGACGCCCAGTGCGGTGCCACCCGAACCCCGATGGACAGCGTCGCCGCAGCATCGCTTCGGCGGACGGTCGCGACGAAGTCAATCACGCCGTCGATCGCGAAGACGGCCTCGTCCAGGTCCGCCTGCGTGATGGCGCCGGTATCGCCGAGCGTGACGGCGCCCTCGACGCGGGACGCGACGTGCGCCAGCGTCCGCAGCCGAGTCCCGCACGGGCACCGCTCCGGCAGCCAGCGGCCGATGTCCCCTGTGCGATACCGGATCAGCGGCATCCCCGTGCGGGTCAGGGTCGTGAACACGATCTCGCCCGGCTCGCCGTCGATGACTGGGCCGCCCGTGCCAGGATCGACGATCTCGAACAGCAGGTCGGCTTCGCGCACGTGGTAGCCAACCCGCGCGCTGCAGTCCACGCCGCCGCCGAGACCCATCTCGGTCATGCCGTAATGGTTGTAGACGCGGCAGCCCCAGGCACGCTCGGCCGCCGCGACGATCGCCGTTGGCACATGGTCGGTGCTGAGCAGGACGCTGTGGAGATCGGGCAGGCCGCCCGGCGGCGGCTCGTGACGCGCGAGGCGCAGCACGTGGGTGGGGACGCCGACCATCACCGACGCGCGCTCGGATGCCGCGATCCGCAGCGTCGCTTCCGCATCGTGCACGGGTCCGTGCTTGATCGGCATGGCGCCGATGCGGCGCAGCGCGGTGGCGAGGAGGTCGCCCACGCTGCCGGGGGTCTCGCCGGGGAGGAGGATCAGGACCCGATCGCCGGGCGCCGTGAAGGTGGACATGCCGACGCGGAAGAAGTCGACAGTCAGGGCTTGATCGGCGGGCGTGAAGTACAGCCGCTTGGGGCGGCCAGTCGTCCCCGAGCTGTCGAGCGTCACCACGCGGCTGATCGAATCCTGCGAAACGCACACGAGGCCGCGCGGGTTGGCCCGGATGTCGTCAGCGGTGGTGAACGGCAGCAGGCGGACGTCGTTGACGGTGAAGAGCGCCTCGTCAGCGCCGGCCAGCCTGCGGCGGTAGAACGAACTCCCCGTCGATGCCGCCCGGACCGTCTCGAGGAGTCGGCGGAGCTGGTAGCGCTCGAGGGCAGCGCGATCGAGAGCCGGGATCGGCCCGTCACGCACGCTGTCGCCCGTGCCCTCGTCGGCGGCGACGGTGCTCGCGATCCATGCCTCGAGGGGAGTCCGCCTCATGTCCTCGCCGCGCGTGCCGGACGGTAGGGGCCGCGCCCTCCGGCTCCGGTGAGGTTGTAGGCGCAGAACGGGATGTCCCCGCCGTCCTGGTCGGCGACATGGATGTGGCAGTCTCGGAGTCGGTCGATGTCGAGCGTCCAGGCGTCCTGGAACGCCATGCCCGAGATGACCAGGGTGTGCGTCTTGGCGCGTGCCAGGAAGATGTCCAGCTCGTCGAGCCCCGGCCCGGTCGTGGCGGGCTGCTCCGGCACGACAGCACGTGGCGCGGACCAGGAGCGGGCGACGAAGTCGCGGGCGCGGCCGACGCCGACTGGGGCAGACTCGCCCGAACCAGTCGGATCGGGTCGCGGTCGCGGCGCCAGCTCGATCACGACGGGCTGGGGCGACGCGACAGGAGCGCAGCAGCCCGACGCGGCGGGCGTCGGCGGCTTGGACGCAGCCGGCGCGCAGCAGCCCGGCGCCGCTGGTGCCTGCGGGTCGGCCGGAGCGCAGCAGCTCGTCGCAGCCTGGGCGCGCGTGAGCGGATGGAGCCGGCCGTTGGGCATCGTGACGAAGGAGCCGCTGAAGGAGCACAGGGCGTTCTCGGCGCCGGCCGGCCGGAAGTTCTCGATCCGCACGACGCCGCCGGTTTGCGCCTGGAGCCCGGACATGATCTCCGGCAGGGTGATCCGGTCGGCGTCCGTTGGGGCCGTGGGGTAGCGCCCGAAGTAGCTGACGGGCTGGAGATGGATGCCCCGGACCACGGGCTGGTGGGCCACGGCGAACCGGAGGATGTCGCCGAGGTTGTCGGCGTTGATCCCCGGCACGACCACCGGCACGAGCACCACCCCGAGTCCCGCGGCACCGCAGTTCTCGATCGCCGCGATCTTCTCGCGGAGCAGCGGGCGACCGCGCATGCGCCGGTGGATCTCGTCGCGGGTGCCGTCGAACTGCAGGAAGACCGTGGCAACCCCGGCATCCCGGAGCCGCTGCGCGAAGGCCGGGTCCCTCGCCAGCCTGAGGCCGTTCGAGTTCACCTGGACGAACGTGAAGCCGATCTGGCGCGCATGCGCGGCGATGTCCGGGAGGTCGTCGCGGGTGCACGGCTCGCCTCCCGAGAGCTGGAGGTTCACGGGCCCGGCCGCTTCGTACAGGCGCCGCATTCGGTCGGCGAGGCGGTCTCGGCTCGGGTCCGACGATGCTCGGCCCGCGCTTGCGAAGCAGATGGCGCAGCGCAGGTCGCAGCGCAGGGTGACCTCGAGCAGCACGCAGCACGATTGCTGCCGGTGGTCTGGACACAGCCCGCAGTCGAATGGGCACCCGCGGTCGACCGACGTGGCTGGCCGTTCCGGCGGCACGGCGGTCCTCGCACGCTGCCACGATCCGAAGGCCGGCTGCCCGCGCCAGACCACGGTCTCGACAGTCCCGTGGGCGGGGCAGGTCTTCCGCAGGTAGACATCCTCGCCCCGGGCGACGCGGACGGCCCCAATCCGGGCGAGGCAGATCGGGCAGACGCTCTCGGTTTCCCCGAGGATGCGCTCGGTCACGGACCGTTCGGTCATGGGCACGCCCTCGCCCGCCCCGATGGCATCGATGTCAATCGTCATCGTCAGGTCTGCCCGCGAGGTCGAAGCCGTTCTCGACGAGTAGCTCCTTGGTCCGCTGGAAGGTGCCGGCGATCATTCCGGGGCAGCGCGTCGCCTGGCTGGAGGGTTCCGATGCGAGGATGTCAGCGCAGCGGATCCCGCCGTAGTCGCGCCCGTAGCCGTCCCGGAACCAGCCGACCAGGTCCTCGATCATGAAGATCAGCGTGGGGTCGTCGTCCTCCTCGGCGCGTCCTCGACCCGCATACAGGCCGAGCACCGCGGCGGCAGCCGTGAGCGTCCCGCACGTCTCGCCGGTGAAGCCGAGTCCGCCGGCCAGGCCCTCCATCGCCCGAACCAGCGCGGGGTCATCCCTGCCCTGGAGGTCGAGGGCCATCTGCATGACGATCTGGCTGCAGTAGAAGCGCTGATCGCGGAGCTCCCGCATGCGTTCCAAGTCGGTCATCGATCAGTCCCTTCGAGCGACGAGGAGGAAGTAGCCCGGGCGTGCCGCCGCCAGCGCGGCTCGCGCCTCAGGGCGTGCCGCGTCCTCGCCCAAGAGCGGGCTGAGGGATCCGTGCTCGAGGATCAGCCGCGCGGCGAACTCACGGAGCGCGAGGGAGTGGTCCTCCCAGGTGTCCACCGTGAAGCCGTGGCGGGCCAGCGCGGCACGGATCTCCGCCTCCGTGGGCATGGCGGACCAGCAGGCTTCGCCGAGCGGCGAAGGCGCTGTCGCCGTCGCCGGTCCCACTGGTGCGGTCGCCCTGGCGTAGAGATCGGTGATCGCCAATCGCCCGCTGGTTCGCAGGACGCGGCGGCACTCGGCAAGGATCGGGTCGGGCGTCGTGCTGGTGGCAAGCCGTGCCATGGCCGACCACGAGCACTCGAGGAACACACCGTCGAGCGCAGCGGTGGGGCAGGGGAGGTCGGCACCGGTCGCCCGGTGGAGCGGCAGGCTCGGCGAGCGGGCGCGCGCTGCGCGGAGCAGGTCCGGCGACCAGTCCACACCCTCGGCATCGAGGCCGTGCTCGAAGATCAGCCGCTCGACGGTGACGCCAAGGCCGCACCCGATGTCCCAGACGCGACTGCCGCGCGCCAGCCCGCAGAGCGCGACCGCTCGGTCCGTGAGGGTGAACCCGCCGGGCCGCAGCTGACCGTCGGGGACGGCGCGCCACTCAGGTCGGTCGTATGGCGCCGGGCGCTCAGCGGCTGTCACTTGTCCTCCAGCTGCTGCTCAACCTCGACCATCTTGCCCAGCGCGAGGTCCTCGGGGATGTGCACCTGGCCACAGCCCGGACACTGGAGGAGGTCCACCTGGAACGAGCTGCCGAGATACGAGACGGTCACGGACGCCAGCTCCAGCGTGCGGCCGCACAGGGCGCACTCGACCGGCCCGTCGTCGCTCATGCTCACGCCCGGGGCCCCCGCTCATCCGTGCCGCGTCCGATCTCCATCCGATGGCTGTAGGCGTTGTGGATGGTGTGGCCATCGTCGCCGACGGAGTACTCGACCCAATAGGTCACGGCCGCCGGGCGGAGCGATGCGAGGCAGTGCCCATTGCCGAGCAGCAGTCGGCGACCCGAGCGCTCGGCCGCGGCGATGACCCGGCGAACGTCCTCGTCGAGGATGAGGCGATCTTCGAGGCGCGCCCGCACCTCCTCGGAGACGTGCAGCACGATCAAGTCCGCAGCGTCGGGTCCATCCATGTGCTCACCCCAGATCGTCTCCAGCGCCCGGCGCTTGACGCGGGCCCGGTTCTCGTGGCGCTCCGACCATCCCCGCGCAGGCTCGCTGGCACGCCCGTCGAACTCCGCACCCAGGACGAGGTCCAGCAGGTGCGCCGTGGGCTTGCCGCCTCGGGCCAGGAAGTCCCGGCACATCGCACAGTACGCGACATAGTCCAGCGGGCTCTCGGCCACGCGACGCGCGACGACCTTGTCGGCGACCTCCCGATTGGCAAGCCACTGGGCACCACCGTACCCGCAGCATGTCGTCTGGCTGCGGCTCCTCGGGAGCTCCTCGACCAGGTAGCCGAGGTCCGCGAGGAGGGTCCGAACGCTGTCCTGCAGGCCCTGCTCGTGGCGCGTGGCGCAGGCGTCGTGGATCGCCACCGTTCGGCCCGCGCCATTCGCGGCGCCCGCAGGGATGCCCCGGGCTGCCATCACCTCCCACAGGGACTCGACCTCGACGTCTGGCAAGCTGGCCCTGAATGACTGGTGGCAGCTCGAGCACGCCAGGACGAGCTTCGGGTCGCCCATGCCGGCGAGCGATTCGCGCAGCACCGTGAGGTTCTCGGCGAACAGGTCGCGGCGTCCCGCCCACTCGGCGGGCGCCCCACAGCACCCGAGCAGGAGGCCCACCCTGGTCCCCTCGGGCAGGGCGGTGACGAGGTACCGGTAGGCCTGCAGCACCTGCTCCGGCGAGGCGCCGCTCAGCTGACAGCCCGGGAAGAACACGACGTCGCTGGCGGTCGTGCCCGGCGCATTGCGCGCGAGCGCGAAGTGCTCGCCCTGGCTGAAGGCCATGTCCCGCAGTGCGAAGTCGTGCGTCGAGAGGGGCATGCGCTCCTGTGCGACCATCGTCTGGCGGGCCTGGCGGATGACGTCGCCCATGTCCAGGTCGGTCGGACAGACCTCTGCGCACAAGCCGCACAGGCTGCACGAGTTGATCATGCGGTTCGCGTATCGGGTCCCCTTGACGATGGACAGGTTGTTGTAGACCTCGCGGACCGCCTTGCGCGGGTACTTCCCATAGTGGTCGAGGTACTCGCAGACCTTGACGCACTCGAGGCATTCGCACTGGAGGCAGCGGCGGGCCTCCTCCTGCGCCTCGAGCCGGCAGTACGAGCCGCTGGCAGCAGGGACCATCGGCGCCGGGGCAACCGCGTCGGTTCGCGTGTACAGGCAGGACTCCTGGCTGCCCTCGCCCTCGCGAGACGCGGTGAGCGACACGCCCTGCAGCAGGCGATCGATCGAGATGGCGGCCCGACGGCCGTCGGCGATGGACGCGATCGGCGAGTAGGCGGCCGCTGGGCGGAGCATGCTCCCGCCGGCGAACACTCCGTCCAGGCTCGTGGCGAACGTCACGGGGTCCACGACTACGCGGCCCGATGAATCCGCCGCCACTCCGAACCTGCTGCCCTGCCCGCCGACCGCGAGGTAGACAGCGCCGTGCGCCTCGCGCAGGGCCTGCAGCGTGACTTGGCCCTCTGCGGCCTCGTCGCCCCCCATCACCCGCACATCGGTCCGGATGACGACCCCGCGCTCCTCGACGATCCGGAGTTCGGCCATGAGCACCGAGCGAGGCAGCCGCTCCTCAGGAAAGCTCCACAGCCGTCCGCCCACTGGCCGAAGGGCCTCGAAGAGCGTGACGTGATAACCCTTGCCGACAAGGTCGTGGGCCGCGGTCAGGCCGCTGAGGCCACCGCCGACCACTGCGACCCGCTGGGTCCGTCGCGGCAGCGGCCGGGCCCTCTCGGCGCGGACCACGGCGTAGTCGGCGCAGGCGCGCTCGATGGCCGCGATCTCGATCGGGTCCCCAGCCTTGCCGCGGGTGCAGGCGGGCCGGCAGGGCTGGTCGCAGATCCGGCCGATGATCCCGGGGAACGGGAGCGTCCGGCGCAGGGCCTTGAGCGCGGTGTCATCGTCGCCATTCGCAAACGCATCGAGGACCACGCGAACGTCGACGTGGATCGGGCAGCTCGCCGTGCACGGGGGCGCGCACTCCTGGATGCACTGACGCTCGAGCGCACGCAGCTCCTCCTGGCCCAATTCGCGCGGCTCGCTCATCGATCTCGCTCCCGGCCCTCAGCGCCGCTGATCCCGGGCGAGGGTGAGCCGCCGCCACCCGGCGAGCTCGCGGCGCGACGCGCCCTCGACCAGCGAGCAGAAGAGCGCGTCTGCATCGGTCACCACAGATCCGGCGAGGACGTCCACGTGATGGTCGAACAGGACCGAGCTGAGCGGGGTTGTCGGGCCGACCATGACCACGTAGGCCTTGGGGGGAAGCAGCCGCTCCAGGCCATCGAAGGTGCCATTGAGGATGGTGGTCCCGGTCAGGCCCACAACGTCGGCGTCTGCGAGCACCTCCGGAGCGCGCTTGGCGGGCAGGTCGCCGGGGCCGGGGTTCAGCTCGAGGACGTCAAGCCGGCCCGCTGCCGCGCGGAGCTCGGCGGTGAACGGGAAGTGGCCCACGGTGACCACATGCCGGCCCCGGCCGCGCTCGATGAGCAGCCCGGCGGCGTTGTCCTCCGTGGCGGCCGCCTGCGGCACGTCGATCAGGGAGTTGAGGGCCGCCAGTCCGATGGCCGCTTCGAGCGGATCGTCTGAGCGCAGCAGCGGGAGCATCTCGACGGCGCTGCGCTCGTGGAGATGGCCGATCCAGCCATGATGGGCCGCTTCGCAGCAGCCCGCCCGGACTTCCGTGGCGGCGAGGCCGACGCCTCGGCTCTGGACGGCGGTGTAGTAGACGCCCACGGCAACCCGCACTGCGGGATCCCGGGGAGCCCCGGTGAGAGCAGCGGTGAGGAGTTCGTCGAGGACGCCCATGGTGTCGACCTGCTGCGGTGCACCTGGGCGGCACCAAGCCGCCCAGGCGCAGGATTGGGAAGCGCTGTCCTTAGGCCGCGTGCAGCTGCACCGCGGTCTTGCGCTCGGCGGCGAGGACGTTGGTGATCTGCAGCGAGAGCCAGCCGAGGACCAGCCCGCTCGCGAGCGGGATGAATCCCACGATTGCGCTGCTCAGCTCGCTCGCGGACGTGCCGCCGGCGGCGACCGCGCTGTTGCCGAAGAAGAAGATGCCGAAGAAGACCGCGGCGCCCATGAAGCCCGCGGGGACGGCCGCCCAGTAGCCCTTGAGCGCCGCGACGCCGCTGAGCGCCGTGATCGGCCAGGCCAGGATGAAGACGAGGACGCCGAGGACGATGAAGCCCCGGTTCGGATCGTCTGCGGCGAGCGTGCCGACATGGAGGTAGATGTACGAGGCCACCGCCGCGACGGCGATGCCGGTCGTGAACTGGACGATGCCCTTGACCGCGCCGTCGACAGTGGCGCCGGCATAGAAGAACGCGCCCCACGCGATGAACGTGGGCCACAGGATGAGCGGAAGGTCGCCGATCGACTTGACGTTGAACAGAAGCATGGTCCAGAGACCCGCGAGGGTTGCGATGACCGTCGCGAGGATCAGTGTCTTCTTCAACCGAGTGTCTCCCGTGTTGTATGGGCGGGCGGCAGCTGCGTCAGGACGCCTCTCGCGTCGCCGCGTGGCACGGATGAGCGCGACGGGCAGCGGCGCGATGACCGCCGCCCGCCGTTGGATCGTCGCCTGACGCTAGACCGCTGCAGGCTCCTTCGAGCCGGCCTTGGCCCGCAGCCCCTCGAGGACCTTCTCAGGTCGGGCCGGGAGGTGCGTGATGCGGACGCCCGTCGCCTGCGCGATCGCGTTGATCACTGCGACGTGCGGGGAAGTGAGCGGGAGCTCGCCGACGCCCGAGGCGCCGTGCGGGCCGACCAGCCGCGGATTCTCGAAGTAGATGATGTCGAACTTGTCGGGGATGTCCTTCGCGAACGGAAGGCCCGCGCCGAGCATCGTGGAGTGCTTCTCGATGTCCTCGAAGTCCTCGGACAGCGCGAGGCCGATGCCCTGGGCGATGCCGCCGTACATCTGGCCGTCGACAGTTGCGCGGTTGATGATCTTGCCGATGTCGGCCATGGCCGTGAAGCCTTCGACCGTCGTCTTGCCGGTCCGCGTATCGACTGCGACTTCCGCGAGGAAGACGCCGTACATGTAGGTGGAGAACGGTGCGCCCTGGGCGTTCTCGTCGCACCCGGTGTTGGTGGTGGCGTTGCCCCACTTGCCGACGTACTTGAGGGCGATTCCCTCCGCCACCATCTCGTCGTAGGTGCGGAACGTCCCATCGGGCTTGGTCATGGCTGCGATCATCTGGTCGCAGCCGTTCACGATGGCGTTCCCGATCATGAGCTGGCTGCGGCTGCCGCCAGCCGGGCCGCCCCACGGCGTCTTGGCCGTGTCGTTCATGACGAGCTTGATCTTGTCCGGCGCGATGCCCAGCGGGCGCAGGGCCTCGTGCGCGGTGCCCAGGGTGCCGGAGTCGGCGCCCTGGCCATGATCGTGCCACATGTCGTAGATGGTCACGCCCTTCGACGTGAGCTCGACCCAGGCCTCGCCGCTGTCCGGAGCGTCGAGCCCACAGCCGTAGATGCCGAGCGAGACACCGACACCCTTCTTGATCTCGGGCGTCGACTCGGCAGCCGCCTTCTCCTTCGCCGCGAGGTAGAGCGGCCGCATCTTGTCGAACATCTCGACGAACGAGTAGACCTCCGGCGTCTGGCCGGTCGGGGTCGTCGCGCCCGGGCGATAGATGTTCTTGTAGCGGAGCTCGAAGGGATCGATCCCCATCTTCTCGGCGAGCTCGTCAACGAGGCTCTCGGAAGCAAGGAATGCCTGCGGCGAGCCATAGGCGCGGAAGGCAGAGCCCCAGGCATGGTTCGTCGCGACGGTGCGGCCGTTGCCGCGGATTGACGCGATGTCGTAGCCGGAGGCCATGTACTGGGCCTGGCGGAGGGTCAGCAGGTCGCCGAACTCGGAGTACGGCCCGTGGTCGACAGACCAGTCGCTCTCGAAGGCAACGAACTTGCCGTCCTTGTCGGCGGCGAGCTTGCAGTCGAGCCAGACCGGGCTGCGCTTGCCCGTGTACTGCATGAACTGGGTGTAGTCGTACTCGAGGTAGACCGGCCGCTCGACGGCAAGGGCGGCCACGCCCAGCAGGGCCTCCATGGTCGGGCTGAACTTGTACCCGAACGTGCCGCCGGCCGGGTTCTGGATCATGCGGAGCTTGTCCATCTCGATGCCGATGCCCGGGGCGATCATCAGGGCGTGCAGCGTGAGGCCGATGGACTTCGACTGGATGGTCAGGCGACCTTCCTCGTCGATGTAGGCGCAGCCCATGTCACCCTCGATGGTGAGATGCGGCTGGCGCTGGAGATAGAAGCTGTCCTCGACGACGACCGCAGCCGAATCCATGATCGGCTTGGTGTCGGGGCCTTTGGCGATCTTCTGCTCGTAGTAGATGTTCGGGGTTCCGGGGTGGATCTCGATTGCATCCGGGGCCATAGCCGCGGGCGCGCTCATGTACGCCGGCAGCACCTCGAGGTCGACCTTGACCAGCTCGGCCGCGGCGCGGGCGATCTCCGGCGTGTCGGCGGCCACGATCGCGATCGCGTCGCCGAACTGGAAGACCTTCGTGTCGCACAGGATCGGGCGATCCCAGCCGTCACCCTTGTTGGTGGGGAACGTGATGAGGCCGGTGATCCGGTTCTTGCCCTTGACGTCCTTGGCCGTGATGACCTTGACGACGCCCTGGACAGCCTCTGCCGCGGAGGTGTCGACGCCCAGGATGTTGGCGTGCGAGACCTTTGCCTGGACGAGGGCCAGGTGGAGGGTGCCGACCGGCATCTTGAGGCCGATGTCCTGGCCGTAGTCGAGCGTCCCGGTGACCTTGGCGATCGCCGTCGGCCGCGGGTAGTTGGTGCCGAGGATGCTGCCATTGGCCGGCATCGTGAAGTCGAGGTCCTCGACGGGCTTGTCGCCGCGCAGGACCGCGGCCGCGTCCATGGCGGCGTCGACGATCTGCTTGTACCCGGTGCAGCGGCAGGCGTTGTGGTGCTGCGTGAACCAGGTCCTCACGTCCTCGCGGGACGGGCTCTCGTTCTTCTCGAGCAGGGCCTTGGTGGAGACGACGAAGCCCGGCGTGCAGAAGCCGCACTGCGTCGCGCCGTTGGCGATGATCGCCCGCTGGATCGGGTGGAGGGCGCCAGGCTGGCCAATGCCCTCGATCGTCGTGATCTCGGCGCCGTCGGGCACGCGCGCCATCTTGGTGGCGCAGCCAAGCGTGAGCTTGCCATTGACGAGGACCGAGCAGGCACCGCACTGGCCGGTGTCGCACGAAACCTTGGTGCCCGTCAGCATCAGCTGGCGGCGCAGAACGCTCGCCAACGACGCTTCCGGATCGTGAAGCACGGTCCGGTTCACCCCGTTGACGCGGAAGCCTTTTGTTTCCATGGCCTTCGAACTGTCTCCCTTACGTGCCGGGACTCGTTCCCCTCGGGTTGAGCCGCTGGTGTCGCGGATGCGTTCGCCCTGGCGCTTCCCTCCCGCTGACGTTCACCGGACACGCCTCTTCCGGTTTGGCAGATCGTCGGCTGCAATATACTGATGTCATAGGTCCAGATGGCATAAGATAGTGATGCCTCAAAGCCCCGGCAGATACTCGGTTGAACGCTCAGGGCCGGCGATCGACCGCGGCGTCTGTCCGTCGGCGCCACCGGCGCCACGGCCTCGTACCCGGAGCGGCTCACGGGCCTATTGCTGGTCCGCCAATCCGCGCGGCTCCCGCCGAACTACCCGCGGCGTTGGCCTTCTGCGGCGCACTCGACCTGTTCGGTGATGTGTGCTGTGGGGGAGGCCCAGTGCGGATCCGGGTCGCGGTGTCTCGGCATCGAAGGCGCCACCGCGCCGGAGGGAGCGGCTGCGGCCGCGTCGCGGTGTAGGATCCCGCTCGACGTCCCTACCGAGGGGCACAGCCCACCCGCCCCGTTCCCCCCGCAGCGCTTCCGGAGAACCCCGAACCCATGGCCGTCGGCTCGTCCAACTCGTTCGACCTCGTCGTCCTCGGCGCCGGCACTGGCGGCTACGCGGCGGCGTTCCGGGCCTCGCAGCTGGGCCTCCGCGTGGCGCTGGTGGACGAGGGCAAGATCGGCGGGACGTGCCTGCACCGCGGCTGCATCCCCACCAAGGCGCTGCTCGAGACCGCCGCGGTCGCGCAGCGGGTCCGCCATGCGGCCGACTTCGGCGTCACCGTCCCCGGCGAGGCGGTCATCGACTATGCCAAGGTCGCCCAGCGGCGCGACCAGGTCGTGAACCGGATGTGGAAGGGCCTCGGCAGCCTCGTCAAGAAGTACAACGTGACGTGGATCCAGGGCCGCGGCCGGCTCGACGGCGCGCACAAGGTCCGGGTCAAGGGCGACGACGGGAACGAGGTCGTCCTCGAGGCGACCGACGTGATCCTCGCCACCGGCTCACGCGTGAAGTCGCTGGCCGGCATCACGCCCGACGGGAGGCGCATCGTCACGAGCGACGACGTGCTCAGGATGGATACGCTCCCCGCGAGCGTCATCGTGATCGGCGCCGGCGCGGTGGGGGTCGAGTTCGCCTCCTTCTACCATGACCTGGGATCGACGGTCACGCTGCTCGAGTACCTGCCCGCGGTCGTCCCGCTCGAGGACCGCGACGTGTCCAAGGAGCTCGAGCGCACCTTCACGCGGCGCGGGATCAAGGTGATGACCAGCGCCCAATTCGACGCGGCATCGGTGGCGGCCGACGACGAGGGCGTGCGGATCACGGTGGGTCCGGACGGAGGGCAGGCGGAGGAGATCCGCGCCGAGGTGCTGCTGGTGGCCGCCGGGCGTGCGACGAACGTCGAGGACGTCGGGCTCGAGACCACCTCGGCCGAGGTGGATCGCGGCATCGTCAAGGTCGACGGGCGGATGCGCACGCGTGAGGCCCACCTCTACGCCATCGGCGACATCGTCGGCGGCCTGCAGCTCGCGCACACCGCCGCCCACGAGGGGATCATCGCCGCCAGCGTCATCGCCGGCGAGAGCGACGTCCACCCGATGGACTACGTCCGCCAGCCGCGCGCCACCTACTGCCGGCCCGAGATCGCGTCGGTGGGCCTCACCGAGCAGCAGTGCGAGGCGCAGGGCATCCCGGTCAAGATCGGCAAAGTCCCGTTCCAGGCCATCGGCAAGGCGATCATCGGCGGCGAGTACGAGGGCTTCGGCAAGATCATCGGCCACGCCGAGACCGACGAGACGCTGGGCATCCATCTGATCGGCCCCCATGCCACCGACATCATCGCCGAGGCGTCCTTGGCGCTGTTCCTGGAGGCTGCGCCCTGGGAGATCGGCGCCGCGACCCATGCCCATCCCACGTTGTCAGAGATCCTTGGCGAGACGGCGATGGCCGTGGACGGGCGATCGATCAACTTCTAGCGCATAGTCAGCGGGCAAGCACGAGGGCCATTCACCGCTGCGGCCTCGAGCCGGAGGAGGTGCGATGACGATCACCGACCAGGAGGGCGGCCGAAAAGCCGGCCACCTCGCCGCCGAGTACGGGCTCGCGGACAGCGACCTGCACGCGATGTACCGGACGATGGCGCTGGCGCGCGCGCTCGACGAGCGGATGTGGGTGCTCAACCGGTCCGGTCGGGCGCCGTTCGTGATCAGCGGACAGGGCCACGAGGGCGCGCAGGTGGGCATCGCCTGGCCGCTGCGCCGGGACCACGACTGGGTGGCTCCGTTCTACCGCTCCATCGCCACGTGCCTCGTCGTGGGGATGACGCCCAGGGACGTCATGCTCGCCCAGTTCGCGCGCGCCGCGGACCCGAGCTCGGGCGGTCGCCAGATGCCCGGCCACTACGGCCACACCGGCCACCACGTGGTGTCGGTGTCGTCGCCCGTGGCCACGCAGATCCTCCACGCGGTGGGCATCGCACTCGCGTCGCGCATCCGCGGCCTCGACCAGGTGGCGATGGCGATCATGGGGGAGGGGAGCAGCAACCAGGGCGACGTCCACGAGGCGCTCAACTTCGCGGCGATCCACAAGCTGCCGATGGTCCTCGTCATCGAGAACAACGGTTACGCGATCAGCGTGCCTGCCGAGAAGGAGCTGTCCGTCCGCGACGTGGCTGACCGCGCGTCGGGCTATGGGATCCCGGGCGTGGTCGTGGACGGGACCGACGTGCTGGCCTGCTATGCGGCGGCGCGTGAGGCGGTGGACCGGGCGCGGCGCGGCGAGGGCCCGACGCTCCTCGAGGCCAAGGTGACGCGGCTGACGGGCCACTCGTCGGACGACCAGCAGAGCAAGTACCGCTCGGCGTCGGATCTGGCCGAGGGGCTGACGCGCGACCCGCTGCCGATCTTCCGGGACAAGCTTCGGGCGGCAGGCATCCTCGACGACCAAGCCGAGGCAGCGCTCGCCGCCGAGGTCTCGGCCGCGGTGGAGGACGCCACCGAATTCGCCGAGAATGCGCCCGATCCTGAGCCGGCGGGCGCGCTCGACCACGTCTTCGGCGACGCGACCGCGGGCGAGCCGCCCCCGCCGTGGCACCCGGCGCCCGAGGGAGGGCCCGGCTGATGACCGTCCGGACCTTCATCGAGGCGATCCGCGAGGGCATGGCGCAGGAGATGCGCCGCGACGCATCGGTCATCGTGCTGGGCGAGGACGTGGGCAAGAAGGGGGGCGTGTTCCTCGCCACCGACGGGCTGTGGGCCGAGTTCGGCGACGACCGGGTCATCGACACCCCGTTGACGGAGTCGATGATCGTGGGGACCTCGATCGGCGCTGCGCTCAATGGCCTTCGGCCGATCGCCGAGATCCAGTTCGCCGACTTCATCTTCCCGGCGTTCAACCAGCTGGTGTCCGAGGCCGCCCGCATGCGCTACCGGACGATGGGGGCGTCATGCGTGCCCATGGTGGTCCGGGCCCCATACGGCGGCGGCGTCCACGGCGCGATGTACCACTCGCAGTCAATCGAGGCGTTCTTCACGCACGTCCCGGGGATCAAGACCGTTGTCCCGTCCACGCCCTACGACGCCAAGGGCCTCCTGGTCGCCGCCATCCGCGACGAGGACCCGGTGCTGTTCCTGGAGCACAAGAAGCTCTACCGCTCCGTGCGCGGTGACGTGCCGGGCGGCGAGTACACCGTGCCGATCGGGCGGGCGGTGGTGCGGCGGCCGGGCCGCCGGCTGACAGTGGTGGCGTACGGCCTGATGGTCCACTACGCGCTCGAGGCCGCGGAGCGGGTCGCCGACGAGGGCATCGACTGCGAGGTGGTGGACTTGCGCTCGCTCCGGCCGCTCGACCGCGAGACGCTGCTCGGATCCGTGCGCAAGACCGGCAAGTGCCTCGTCGCGTACGAGGACAACCGGTTTGGCGGGTACGGGGCGGAGATCGCGGCGATCGTCGCCGAGGAGGCCTTCGACTACCTCGACGGGCCGGTGTCGCGGATCGCCGGGCCGGACTCGCCGGCGATGCCGTACAACCACATCCTCGAAGACTGGTTCATGCTGAACCCGGCCAAGATCGCCGACGCCATCCGAAAGCTGGCGGCGTATTGACGGCGGCCGACCAGTCCGCTGTGGAGGCGCGCCTGCGGGCGATGCTGACGCCGTACGAGTCCCGCCTCGAGTGGGCGACGATCTACGGCATCCCGACGCTCCGGCGGCCGGGCGCCAAGGCCCACGACTGGTTCGCCTTCGTCAAGCCCGCCGCGAAGCACGTGTCGCTGTTCCTGCTGCCGGTCCACGAGCACCCGGAGCTGCTCGACGGGTGCTCGCCCGAGCTGCGCGCCCGCAAGACCGGGGCGTCAACGTTCAACTTCCGGGCTCTCCCGGACGACCTGGCCGGCGACGTCGAGGCACTGCTCGCCCGGGCATTCGAGGTGTACGCGGGCTGAGCCGCTCCGCGCCCCGACCCGAGGCTGGCCGGGAGCGGGCCGTCGCCGGGAGCGGGCCGGCGTCAGGAGCGGGGTCCCGGACGGTCGTTGCCGCCCAGCTCGAGCACGAACCGGAGCATGTCTGCGGGGCTGAACAAGAGGACGGCCGCGAGATACGGATCGAAGGCCGGTGGCTCGACATAGCTCTCGGCGACCGTGAGGCTCAGGCCGCGCCCGGCGTAGACGTGCTCGACAGTGGTCGCCCCGAAACGCAGCCATCGCCCGTCGCCCGAGCGGTCGGCTGGGCCGAGCCGCGCCAGCAGCGCGACAGGCGGCGGCACGCACGGCGGGTCCTCAGCCTGCAAGAGCACCACTAGGCCGCCGGCCGTCCACCAGCGGAGCGGCCCGGCGATTGACAGCTCGGCTACGCCTGCGCCGAGCCTGACCTGCCGCCGAACCGCTGCAGCCGCGTCGACGCCGAGAGCCGCCGCCAGGTCGGGCTCTCGCATGCCCTGTGGCAGGCCGGGCCACGTCGCCCAGTCGCCTGTGGCCACGACGCGCGCCCAGGCCGGGCCGTCAGCGCTCACGGGTTCACCGGGATCATGAGCACGGTGCCTGCGGCCACCTGCGTGCTCGCGGGCCGGTGGGCGAGTCCGTTGGCGCGCTCGAGGTCCTCCTGGCTGATGCCGTGCTGGTTGGCGACCTGCGCTCGAGTGTCCTGGGCGATCGCCGTGTGCCACCGGAGGCCCGGGATCCGCAGCCGCTCGCCGGCGGCGAAAGCATGGCTGGTGTCGACCCAGACCATCCCCGACGAGTCCTCGACGTGGGTCGAGCCGGTCCGGTCGCGTACCTGGGCCACCGTCTCGCCCCCGGCGCGGACGACGTATTCGTCCGGCGTACCGCCGCCGGTCGGCGTCCAGCTGGCGAGACCCCGCAGACTGTTCTCGCTGCGTGACCCCTGGCCGATCCCCAAGGCCTCGACGTGGCCCATGAAGAAGGCCGCGCGGGCGTTCTGTTCGCCCACGCGGACGGCGATCTCATCCGCCTGGGCGAGCGAGTCGTAGTGGTGGCCGAGGATCGCTTGGTCGATCTCGGAGCCCGCGTCGTAGTCCGCAGTGTTCACGACCGGGGCCGCGAACGGTCCCTCGACAAGCGTCCGGAACGCCACGTCCCCCGCGATCCTGGGCCGCACCGAGTTCCACACCTCGTTCTTGAAGTGCTCGTCCATGCCCTCGGCCAGGATGTCGCTGGCCCCGCCGCCCTCGGCGTCCGACGTCGCCATGTAGTTCGGGTGGGTGACGAGGTGCAGGAACTCGTGGACGAGCGTGCCGAATAGGTCCCACATGCCGACCCGGGTCTGGTACGCCGGGTCGCGCAGCTGCAGGAACACGGTGCCGGTGCTGGCCTCGGCCGGCCACGCCCGCACCATCCGGTCGACCTTGGCCCGACCCCCACTCGAGAGCCACACGTCGCGGACGCGGTCGTGCTCGTGCTTGTCGGGGCTGGTCCGGGTGCCGTTGTAGTGGTGCGTGGCGGCGACCTGCGCCGGCCGATAGCTGCCGTTGTCCATGAAGTAGTCGGTCCAGCCCAAGATGTCCTGCTCGTCGGAGTGGCGGGTCGTGGCGTCGGCTAGGCCCATGCGCGTGCTTCCTGGGTGCCATGCCCCGGAAGGGGCTCGGCTCGACAGCACGATCAGGCCGCCGAAGAACGACTCGACTTCTTCCTGGGCCTGGTCGCCAACGCGGTTCGCGTGGTCCATGTTGACTGCAGGATGCGCCACGGGTCGCGCGATCACCTCCGCCGCCAACTCGTTGAGCGCGGCGACGACCTCGGTCTCGTACGCGCCGCCCGGACCGGTCTCAGTCATGGCGGGTCCTGCGTCACCCGGCGTGGTGCCCGGGTGGAGGATCGCCTCGACATCGTTGTGGCCGGCCACGTCCACGGGAGTCGCGGCGTCGAGTGCGGAGGAGGTCGGCCCGGCGATGCCGCGCCGCTGGAGCTCATCGAGCACGCCCCAGGTCCGAAGGCCAACGACGCCGTCGACGGCCAGGCCGTGGCGCGCCTGGAACTCCCGGACCGCGGCACGGGTCAAGCGCCCGAACTTCTCGTCCACGACGAGCGCCGGGTCCGCGACGCCCTCGTCGTTCAGGCGCTGCTGGAGATCCCCCACGTCCGGGTCGTGGCGGCCGAAGCGCAGGACGGGGTGGGTCTCGGGTCGGTCGAGGACGAGGCGCTGGACGACGCCAGGGGCTACGCCCTCGATTCCGCCTCGGCCGCCACCAAGCGCGCCGGCGACCGCGGCATTGCCCGCCAGTCGCTGGAGGGCCAGCAGACGTGGCGCTGCCTCGAACCCATCCGGGGCGTGGGCCGGCCCGGGCTCGCCCCAGCCCGGGACCTGCGTCAGGAGCGCATCGGTGCTCGACGGGCCGTTCACGGCACGGGGACGGCGCGATGCCGCCGCCTGGGTGCTACCGGGACCGACGTTCCGCCCGCGCTGGGCATAGGTCCTGCTGCTCACCTCGTGAAGTCTAGGCAGTCGCCGTTCGGCGGCCAACAGGTGGCGAGGGGCCGGGGGAGCAGGTGCGCCTGCCCGATCGGGCAGCATCCGCCGCCAGTCGCCAGCCTTCCGCCGGAGGCGCGGCCTGCGCCACCGGGTCGCGTCGGCAGGGCCGCCGTCGAGGTTCGTCCGAACCGGCACGTCTGCGCTGGATGCGCAACACTAGGCCCCGCCCAAGCGAGCCCGCGTCCCCGCAGGCGTGGCAATCGACCGGAGGAACCGCCCAGTGGCCAAGGTGACGATGCCCCAGCTCGGCGAGAGCGTGGCTGAGGGCACGATCGGACGCTGGCTCAAGCAGCCCGGCGACTCGGTGGCCAAGTACGAGCCGCTGCTCGAGGTGATCACCGACAAGGTGAACGCCGAGGTGCCGTCGCCGTTCGCGGGCGTCCTGCGCGAGATCCTCGCGCCCGAGGGTGCCGTCGTCCCCAACAACGCCGAGATCGCGATCATCGAGACGGCCGACGACGGAAGCGCGTCGAGGGCGGCCGCCGAGGCGCAGACCGCGGCCGCGACGCCCGCTCCCGCCGCCCAGGAAGCCGGGGCGACCACCCCCCCGGCGCAGTCGGCCGCCGAGGCGCAGCCCGTCGGCACGCCCACGCCCGCCGGCGCGCCGCGGACGATGGTCGTCAGCACGCCGCCCACCGCGGCCGCTCAGGTCGAGGACGCGGGTGACCCGAACGCGCGCATGACACCGGCTGTGCGCCGCCTCCTTCGCGAGCACGGGCTCGAGGCGTCGCAGCTCGTCGGCACGGGCGGCGGCGGGCGCATCACCCGCGAAGACGTGCTGGCGCGCGTCGAGGCGATCCGCACCGGCGCGGTCGCACCGGTCGCGGAGACGGCTCCCGCCCGCGGCTTGAATGGGAGCATGACGACGGCTCCGGCCCCGAGCGCGCCCTCGGCCTCCCCCGCTTCGGCGTCGGCTCCGGCCCCGGCCCCCGCTTCGACGTCCGGCGCGCGAACCGCACCAGGTGGCGGCATCGCCTTCCCGCCCGGCACCGACGAGGTGCTGGTACCGATGTCGCAGATGCGCAAGGGCATCGCCGCCCAGATGACCCGAGCTCTCCAGGCGCCCCACGCCTACCTCCAGATGGAGGTGGACGTCACGCGCCTCGTCGCCCTCCGCGAGCGCGAGAAGCGCGGATACCAGGCGAAGGAGGGGATCGGCCTCTCCTACGTCCCGTTCGTGGTCAAGGCGAGCGCCGAGGCGCTGAAGCGCAACCCGACGTTCAACGCCCACTGGACCGACCAGGGGCTGCTGGCCAAGCGGCGGATCAACATCGGCGTGGCGGTCGCGGTGGACGAGGGGCTGATCGTGCCGGTCATCCGCGACGCCGACCAGCTCTCGATCCACGGGCTCAACCTGGCCATCACCGACGTCGCGAACCGGGCGCGCGCCAACAAGCTGCGCCTCGACGACTTCGGCGGCGGGACCTTCACCGTGGACAACACCGGGTACCTGGGCACGACGCTGGTGATGCCCATCATCAACGTCCCCGAGGTGGGCATCGTCACGATGGAGGCGATCACCAAGCGCCCAGTCGTGGTGAGCACGCCCGACGGCGACGTGATCGCGATCCGCCCGGTGATGAACATGGTGCTCGGGATCGACCACCGGGCGAACGACGGCGCGAGTGGCGCGGCGATGCTGCGCGACATCAAGGCGTGGCTCGAGGGCGTCGGCCCCGAGACCGCGATCTACTAGCCCGCGCGATCCGGTGAGCGATCAGCCGTACACTCGGCCCATGGCCCGCGAACTCCCCGTCCTCAACGCCACCGGCTTGACGCATCCGCACGCCCCCTCCCTGCCGCCGACCATCGCCATGGGCGGCGGGGCGATGGACCTGACGGCCGGCACCACGCCCGCGGCGGTCGGCGTCCGCCGCCACCCGGAGTGGATCCGGGCCAAGATGCCCGCGGGCGAGACCTACCAGGACCTGCGGCGCACGCTGGCCGGCCTGAACCTCAACACCGTCTGCCAGGAGGCCATGTGCCCCAACCTCGGGGAGTGCTGGGAGCAGCGAACCGCCACGGTGATGATCCTGGGCGATGTGTGCACCCGGGCGTGCGGCTTCTGCAACGTCAAGACGGGTCGCCCGACCTGGTTCGATGACGACGAGCCCCGGCGCGTCGCCGAGGCGATCGCCTACATGGGCCTCGAGCACGTGGTGGTCACGAGCGTCGCCCGCGACGACCTGCCCGACGGGGGCGCCGGCGCCTTCGCCGCCACGATCCGCGAGCTGCGCGCCCGCTGCCGCGGCATGGGCGTCGAGGTGCTGATCCCGGACTTCAACGGCGAGGAGGCGCCCCTCCGCGAGGTCATGCTGGCCGGCCCGGACATCCTCAACCACAACCTCGAGACCGTGCGCCGGCTCCAGAAGCCGGTCCGCAAGCGCGCCCGGTGGGACCGGACCCTGTCCGTCCTCGAGCGGGCCAAGGCCTACGCCCGCGAGTACGGGCACGCGGCGCACACGAAGTCGAGCCTGATGGTGGGCCTGGGCGAGACCCGCGACGAGATGACCGAGGCGTTCGAGGCGCTCCGCGCGGTCGACTGCGACATCCTCACCATCGGCCAGTACCTGCGCCCGAGCACCCAGCACCTCCCGGTGGAGCGCTATTACCACCCCGACGAGTTCGCCGAGATGCGCGAGGAGGGGCTCGCCCTCGGGTTCAAGCACGTCGAGAGCGGCCCGCTGGTGCGCTCGAGCTACCACGCTCGCGACCAGGTCCCGGGCGCCGCCGACCGGGCAGCCGCGCGACGCGCCGTCATCGACGCCGAGGGCCGCATCGTCCCGGCCGGGGACTGACCACCGCCCCGTTCGTGGGGCTGTCAGACGGCAGGCCATCCTGCAGAATGCCCCGGGGCCTTGCTGTTCGCATGGGGTAGAGGATGGTTCTCGACCGGCCCAGGACCCGGGTCCTGGTGTGGCTGGCGGCATACGTGGCGGCTGCGCTCGTGGTGATGCCCCTGCCGCGGGACGGCGGTCTGGCGCCCTGGTACCCGCCGCTCGTCGTCGCGATCGGCGTCATGGTCGCTGGCGGTCTGCGCTGGTGGCCGCTCGTTCTGGGCGTCGAGGTTCTTGGCGGTCTGCTTGCCGTCGGGCCGGACGCGCCCGCGATCCTCGTCCTGGCCCTGCCCACCGTCGTCGAGTCGGCGGTCGCCGCCCTGGTGCTCCGACGGCTGGTCCTGCAGTTCGAGCGCGGCGAGGATGCGCTCCTCCTCGCAGGCGTCAGCCTGGCCACCGCCGTCACCGGAGCGACGGTCGCAGCAGTCCTGGCCGCGGCGACCAACACCCATGGCGGGGACTACGCCGGGCTGTGGTTCCGCTGGTGGTTGAGCGACGTCACGACCACCACCTCGGTCCTGCCGCTCGTGCTGCTGGTGGTGAACCGCGCATCTGGAACGCTGGCCGTGCCGCACCGGGCGATCACTCGCGCAGAGATCCCCGTGATCTTCGCGGTCAGCATCGGCACGGTGATCGCGTCCGCGGCGGTGTTTCAGCTCCAGTCCACACCGAAAGGGGTGTTCTCGTCGCTGTGGGTCCTCCCGATCGCCTGGATGGCCGTCCGGTACGAACGGCTCATGGCCGCCCTGGTCGCGGCCGTGATGGCGACCGTCGCCTTCCTCGCCTTCACCCAGCCCGGGATGCCGACCGGCCCAGCCGACATGGCGGGCCTCCAGGGCAGCATTGTGGCGACCGGCCTGATCGGGCTGCTCGTGTCCGCCTCTCTGGCGGGGAGGCGACGGGCGATCGCGGGACTCGAGCTCGAGGAGGACCGGCTCCGCCGGAGCGAGGCGCTCCTGGCCGATGCAGCGGCGATCGGCGGGGTGGGTTCCTGGGAGGTCGATCCCGGGACCGACGAGGCCACCTGGTCAGACGAGCTGTACCGGATCACCGGGCTTGCGCCAGGCACGCCCGTCCGTGCGGACAGCCTTCCGTCGCTGCTGGAGCCGGACGACGCCCAGCGACTGCGTGCCGATCTTGCAGGCACCGGGCCGCGCACCCAGCTCTCGCTGCGCCTTGAGGCGCTGGACGGCGGCACGCGGACCGTCGTGGTGGCGTGGCGCCGGCAGATCGATGCCGACGGGCGGCCCCGGATCGTGGGCGTCGTCCGCGATGTCACCGACGAGCGGAGGCTCCAGGAGCAGTTGTTGCAGGCACAGCGCATCGAGTCGATTGGCATGCTCGCGGGTGGCGTGGCCCACGACTTCAACAACCTGTTGACAGCGATCGCCGGCTTCACCGAGTTCGCGCGACTGTCCGTGGAGGAGGGCCTGCCCCCCGACGACGACCTGGCTCAGGTGCAATCGGCCGTCGAGCGGGCCAGGTCGCTGACAGCCCAGCTCCTCGCCTACGGGAGGCGGGCGATCGTGAAGCCTCGTCCGGTGGACCTCGCGGCGGCCGTCGACGAGATGATGCCGATGCTCGGCAGGCTTCTGGGCGAGCACATCGCGATCGAGACCAGGCACGGGAGCGGGGCCGTCGCCCTGATCGACCCGGGACAGCTCGACCAGGTGATCGTCAACCTTGCGGTCAACGCGCGAGATGCGATGCCTTCCGGCGGCCACCTGCACATCGAGACCGGTCGTGTCGCGGGCGCCGACCAGGGGGACGTCACGTGGCTCCAGGTCCAGGACGACGGCGTCGGCATGGCCAGCGAGGTGGCAGAGAGCGTCTTCCTGCCGTTCTTCACGACCAAGGAGCGTGGGCGGGGCACCGGCCTGGGCCTCAGCACCGTGTACGGGATCATCACGCAGGCCGGTGGAACGATCAGTCTCGCCACCCGGCCTGGCGCGGGCAGCACGTTCCGCGTGGAGCTGCCGGCGGCCGATCCCGTCGTGGCAGAGTCCGGCCCGGACGCCCGCCCGTCCACGGTCGGGCAGGGTGCGTCCGTCCTCTACGTGGAGGACGAAGAGCTGGTCCGGCGCGTCGGCGAGCGGGCGCTGGCGCGCGCCGGGTTCGACGTGTCCGCGGCATCGACGGCGGCCGAGGCCAGACGGCTCGCCGACCAGCGCCGCCCTGACATCCTGGTCACCGACATCGTCCTGCCAGGCGGCGTGGACGGGATCACGCTGGCCGAGGAGCTCCGCGCACGGTGGCCGGCGCTGCCGGTCCTGCTTGTGTCCGGGTACTCCGAGCGCGAGCCGCCCGCCTGGGCGCCCCTCATGGCGAAGCCGTTCGAGCCGAACCAGCTGGCCATGGCGGTGGCCGGGCTCCTGCGCGCCGCGCGGCCAGTTGAAGCCGACACGGCTGACAGGGGCGTGGGCCCGATCTAGCGAGGGTCTCGGCTATCCTTCGGCCATGCCGTCAACGATCAGCCGCAAGGTCCCCCTCGCCGAGCTGCACTGCCACCTCGGGTCCGCCGTCACCCCCTCGATCATGTGGTCGATCGCCCACGCCCAGGGCATCAAGCTGCCCACGCGCGACTACTGGGACTTCCGCGACCTCATCACGGTCCACCCGCGGCGCCCCAAGAGCTTCGACGGCTACCTGCAGCTGTTCCACTGGACCGAGCTCATCCAGTCGAGCCCGATCGCGGTGGAGCGCGCAGTCTACGAGGTCGTGGGCGGCGCGTACCGCAAGAACAACATCACCACGATGGAGCTCCGCTTCAACCCGATGAAGCGGAACCGGGGCGGCGAGCAGGACCTCGACCACATCATCGCCGCCGCGGTCCGGGGCATGGACCGGGCGACCCTCGAGTACCCGGTGAAGCCAGGGCTCATCTTCTGCCTGGACCGGGCATTCCCCTTCGAGCTCAACGAGATCCTTGTCGAGAAGGCGATCATCTGGCGCGACCGGGGTGTCGTCGGCATCGACATCGCCGGGCCCGAGAGCGCGACGTTCCGCGTTGCCGACTACCGGCGGATCTTCCGCCGCGCCCGCCAGTACGGCTTGGGCATCACTGTCCACACCGGCGAGTCGGGCCCGGTTGAGGAGGTGGCCCGCGTCATCGAGCTGCTCGAGCCCGACCGCATCGGCCACGGCGTCAAGGCCGCCTACGACCCGGGCGTGATGGCGATGCTGCGCGAGCGGGGCATCGTGCTCGAGATCTGCCCCACGTCGAACCTCAACACCGCGGTCGTGTCCGGATGGGAGGAGTTCCGCTGGATCTTCGACCAGTTCCGGCGCAACGGCGTGCGCTACGTCATCTCGACGGACGGCCCGGAGATGCTCAAGACCTACATCCGCGACGAGCTGGCGACGCTCGGTCGGCTGGGCATCCTCTCGCTCGAGGAGCAGCTGCAGGCCGCCGCGACGTCGCTCGCGGCGTCGTTCGTGCCCAACGTGTCGGACGTGCCGCTGCCGTCGCGCGAGCCGGCCCGCCGCGAGGTCGTGGAGCGCGAAGAGGCGTAGCGCCGCGTCCAGCGCCGGAGCCCCAGTGCCGCGCCCAAGCGCCGGGAGGTGCCGGAAGCGCCAGGCCGCCCCCGCGCGGTCCCGTCAGGCGGGCGGCGCGATCCGGTAGGTGCAGCAGCGGTCGCCGTTGAGGATGTGGCACTCGCGCTCGACGCCCGGGCCCAGCAGGTCGCGGAACATCGCGAGCTCGGCCCGGCAGGCGGAGCCATTCGCGCGCGCGATGTCGTGGACGGCGCAGTTGTGCTGGACCAGGCGGATGACCCCGTCCTCGACTCGCGCCTCGGCGAGATAGCCCAGGCCGTCCTGGAGGCGCGCCAGCTCGCGCACGCGATCGGCCAGCGGGGCCTCCGGCGGCAGGGCTGCCGCGAGCCCCTCGCGCAGCGCAGTCCCGGCCTGGCGGCTCCGGGCTGCCATCACGTCTTCGAGCAGCTGGTCGCCACCGAGCTCGATGATGGCGGCGATCAGCCCGCTGGCCAGCCCCTCGTAGTTGGACGGGAAGAGGCCCTGCGCGTCCTCGGTGACGTCGTAGAGGTGGCGGGGGCGGCCGACACCGTGGCGGACCGCCGTCCGCGTGACGAGGCCGGCGCCCTCGAGCGCGCGGAGCTGCTGGGCCACGCCACTGCGGCTTGCCCCGATCGAGCCGGCGATGGCGTCGGGCGAGCCGGGCCCGTTCCGGCGCAGGTGCACCAGGATGGCGCGGCGGAGGGCGGGTTCGGGGGTCGTGGACGCGGCGTCAGGCATGCGGCGAGGAGGCTAGCAGGAACCGGGCCGGACCGCCGTGGGCGTGTCCGCCGTGGGCGTGTCCGCCGTGGGCGGTCAACCCTCGAAGCCGGGCCGTGGGTGGCGACGGGTCCTGATCCACGGCGCGGGTGCCCGGTTGGCCCTGGGGGCGGCTCAGCTGACCTGGACGAGCCGCACCATCAGACGGTACTGGCTGTTGGCGCCGATGCAGGTCTGCAGCGTCATCGAGGGGACGGACTGGGCGGCCCAGGCCCAGCTCGCGTCGGTGGTGGGCTTGGTCAGCTTCCACCACTGGACACTGTACGCGTGCACGGTGCCCGAGCCGTCGGCGTAGTAGACGCGCATCCCCGTCACAAGCCGCCCGTTGAGGTAGGCGTCGTGGAGCGGCTTGAACACGCCGTACGCATGGCCCAGCAGGTAGACGTTGTTGTCCCCCGCGCATCCCCAGCTGTAGACGTAGTTGTCGGGCGCGGCGGAGCGGGTGCACGAGAAGAACGACACCGACTGGTTGACGCCCAGCGTCGGCATCCACACGCGGTTCCGGCCCACGTACGCCACGGCCTTCGGCGGGGAGCTCGTGGTCCGGGCGGCAGCCGACGTGGGCTTGGGCGCGGTCTTCGGCTTGGGGGCCGCCGTTGGCTTGGGGGCCGCCGTTGGCTTGGCGGCGCTGGGCTCGGGGGCCGCAGACGGCGTGGACTGCGCCTGCGGGTGGACGAAGGGCCGCGGGTCCAGGGACGGCTCCGGCACGACGAACGACGCCGGGCCGGGGCTGGCTGTGGGGGCGGCGACACCCGCTCCCCAGGCGTGATCGACGGTGCCGGTCTCGCCAAGCACCTCGCCGGAGGGGGGCGCGACGGGGAGCTCGTGCGCGGCGTTGTGCTGGGCCGTGAGGGCGCTGACGGCGGCGACCGAGACGACGGTGATGGACTCGACGGCGAGGAGCAGGGCGAGGGCCGTCGAGAGGGCACGACGGTGGCGACGGGTCGGTTCCATGCCCGGAGGATCGGCGCGTCAGCGCACCGGATCGACGGCCCGGTCGTCATCCGTGACCCCGTGACCGGACCCGCGATGGCGACGGTTTGGGTGGGGTCTTGTGCGGTTGGGCGCAGTACCCGGGCAGGACCCTCCCCGGATGGGGGAGTCACAGCCGCCACGCAGTGAAGGGGCCGAGCCGTGCGGCCCGGCCCCTTCGGACGTTCCCCTACCGGAGGACGACGAACGCGTCCACGTCCACGCGGCCGCTCACCACCACGACCTTGATCGTGTGCGTCCGGGTCGCGCTGAAGTTGATCGCGTAGACGAGGTTCCGGGCCTTGCTGGTGGAGCTCTTCAGCGTGATCGTCGTCTTGTAGACGCCGTCCACGTAGACCTTCGCCTTGCCTCGGGTCGGGGCCTTGGAACTCACCCAGGCGAAATTGCGGCCGCTCGCGGTGAACGACGCGGAGGCGCCCGCCTTGGCCGAGTACTTGGCGCTCCTGCCCGAGTAGGCGCTCCCCGTGGCGGTGGACCAGCCGGAGCTGAACCTGGTGGACGAGAGGGTCTGCTCGAACACGGTGGGCGACAGCGTGGCGCTCCAGTCCGACGACGTGCTGTTCCCGCCGTCATCGATGGCGTTGACCTGCCAGTCGTTCTGCACGTCGAGCCCCGTCCCGTAGCGGGCGAACGGGTGGCTGCGCGTCACCGATGTGCCCTGCGTGATCACAAGGTCGTACTCGTCCTGGAGCGCGTAGCGCTGCACGCCGCTCTCCGGGTCGCTCGCCGCCGTCCACGAGACCCTGATGGGCACGGTCGTCAGGCCCAGCGTGGAGCCGGCCACCAGCGTCTCGTTCGGGGTCGACGGAGCTGAGGGTGCCTTGTCGTCGAGGACGAGCCGGCCGACAACCTCCTGCCATGAACCGTCCGCGTTGGCGACCTCGGTGGCCGCCCAGGCGCTCATGGAGCCGCCAGGATCGGGCGTGATGCCCATGAAGTCGCCCCACCGGTCGTTGGCATACACGCCCGTGCTCGCGGCGAGCATCGCGCTGTCCGTGTAGCTGACCCCGTCGAGGGAGCCCGCGACCCAGGCCTCGGGCGCCACCGTGGAGCTCGAGCGGGTGTAGCTCAGGAAGAAGCCCCCGCCGCTCGAGATGCCGATCCCGGGCATCCAGTAGTCCTCGCCCGCCTTGCCCCAGCGGTTGGCGCGGACCACCGGTGCCGTGGCGAGGGACGAGATCGAGACCACGAACTCCTCGACCACGAGGTCGGTGTTGACCCCGTCCCACTGGTACTGCGACGTCCGTGCGAAGTAGAGCGAATTGCCCAGGTAGGTGACGTCCGGGATCCGGCTGTCAACCGGGTTGGTGGCCGCGTCGCCGATCGTGCCGCCCGGCTGCCGCGGCGCGTTGTCGAGCGCGGGACCGTCCGGGATGCCGAGATCCGTCTCGTGGACCAGCGTTGCCGAGGATGCGGCGCCGGTCAGCCGGACGTAGGTGAGGTCGCCCGACGTGGCGTTCTCGAAGACCAGCGGGACGTCGGCCTCGGGCGTGCCGGCGTTGCGGGCCGGGCGGAGGCCGAAGTCGTCCGCTGCGTACGTGTACTTGAAGCCGGCAACCGTCGACCCGGCGAGGAGCGACGTCCACGACGCCGCGAGGACGCTGGTGCCCTCGGGCGTGCCGACCGGGTCCGTCGCCAGGTCGGCGTACAGGTTCGAGGTCAGCACCACCTTGTCGCTCGACGAGGCGATGCCCGGGAAGTCGGGCATCACGGCGCCATAGCCGAAGCGGTGCGTCGTCCACGTGCCGAGCGGGTTCGCCGTGTCGGAGATCGCGAGCGTCAGCGACGTGTCGGCGTACGTGGGGTCGTCGTAGGTCACCACGACGCCGAGCCACCGGGCGTGGGCGGCATCCCAGAGGATCCGCGGGTCCGAGTCGTAGTGGAACTGGTCGGTGTCGAACAGGGCGTACGTGGGGATCGTGGCAAGCGTGACGTTGTTGCGGTTCATGACGCGAACCTGGCCGTTGCTCGTGCTGATGACGTACGAGGCGTTGGCCACCACCCACGGGTCGGGCGGCTGGAGGTCAACGTCATGCTGGCCCTGGGTCATCGTCACGTGGGTGATCGAGAGGGGCGGGATGCCGATCACGCTCGGGCCGACCGCCCGCACCGAGCGCCCCGACAGGGGGGCGCTCCCGGCGACGCCCACCGGGCGGGAACGGGCGGGCAGCTGGCGCGGGGCCGGCATGCTGCGCCTGGGCATGCGCGAGGCGGCGGCGGCGTCGATGTGACCGGTGGTCGCGACGACCTTCTGGGACAGGCGATGGCCGCCGACCGCGAGGCCGGTCTGCGCCGCGGACAGCGGCAGTGGCGCGAGGCTCGCCACGAGCAGCGTGGCGCCGAGGACTGCCGCACAACAGCGAACGATCCCCCGCACTCGGTTCAGATCCATGACTCTCCTACTGGTGGGGACCGTCGATGGGACTCGTGCGATTGTGCCAGTCGGGTGGGGGCCACCGACAGCCCCAGTTGTCGGAGATAGGGCCGTGTTAGGGCGTGGACCGGGTTCCGGGGGGCCGGGGGCCACTGTCCCGATCGGCCGGGTTCGCCGCTCGGTCCCGCGGAGGTGCGTGATCGTGCCCGCCCGTGCCCGCCCGTGTCCGCCCGTGTCCGCCCGGATCGCCGCGCCCGCGGACCGGCCCGTCCCGCGGGCGGACCTGTTGGCCCTTCCGGGCAGCCTGCCGTACGATGCACGAGCCCCGGGCCCGGCCGACGCCGAGTGGTCGCGCCCGAACGTCGCCTGAGGATTTCGTGCCCGACATCCGCCCGTTCCGCGCGCTCCGCTACGACCCCGAGGTCGCCGGCGATCCCGCGCTGCTGGTCGCCCCGCCGTACGACGTGATCGGCCCGGCGCTCCACGAACGGCTGCTCGCCAGGCATCCGCGGAACGCCGTCCGGCTGGACCTCCCCACGTCGCAGCCCGGCGAGGAGCCCGACGACCGCTACCGGCGGGTGGCGCGGACCGTGGCGGAGTGGCGCTCGGACGGGACGCTGCGCCGGGATCCGCGGCCCGCGGTCTACGTGTACGAGCAGGCGTATCGCGTGCCCGGCACCACGCTGGAGCGGACGCAGCGCGGGTTCTTCGCCCGTCTCCGCATCGAGCCGTTCGGGCCCGGATCGTCGGTGCTGCCGCATGAGCGCACGCTGTCGGCGCCCAAGGAGGACCGCTACCGCCTGCTGCGGGCGACGGGGCTCAACACCTCGCCCGTCGTGGGCCTGTACGAGGACGCCGCCCGGGGCGCAGCCGAGGCGCTGGTGAAGGTGGTCGCCGGGACGCCGGTTGCGGATGTCCTCGATGACGACGGCGTGCGCCACCGCCTGTGGGTGGTCCCTGCCGAGCCCGGCGGCGTTGCCGAGACGATGCTCACCGCCGCCTCGACAGGCCCGGTGTACATCGCCGACGGCCACCACCGCTACGAGACCGCGGTCCGCTACCGCGACGAGCGGCGCGTCCACTCGTCGGAGACGGACCCCGCGTTCGACTTCCTGCTCATGCTCTTCCTCGACGCCGCCGACGCGCTCACGGTGCTCCCGACCCACCGCCTCGTGCGCGGGCTGGGCGAGACCGGCCTGGCGCGCCTGGCCGAGGGGCTGCCGAGGCTGTTCACGGTGGAGGCGACGGATCCGGAGGCGCTTGTCGAGCACTTCGAGGCGGCCGGAGCGCTGCCGGGCGGCGCCGGACGCTTCGGGCTGGTGACGCGGCTGGGTGCCTGGCAGCTGACCGCGCGCCGTGAGGCGTTCGCGATGCTCCCGGCGTCAGGCGGCCCGGCGGTCGGGGCACTCGACGTGTCCCTGCTCGGGAGCGCGCTCGAGGCGCTGCTGGGCATCGACGCCACGGCGGTCGCCGGGGGGCAGCGCATCGCGTACACCAAATCGGCACGTGAGGCAGCAGCCGCGGTGGCGTCCGGCGAGGACGGGCTGGACGCGGCGTTCCTGCTCGAGCCCACGCCGGTCGCGAGCATCCTCGCGGTGGCCCGCGACGGCGACGTGATGCCGCAGAAGTCCACCTACTTCTACCCGAAGGCCCTCACGGGGCTGCTCCTCAATCCCCATGAGTGGTAGCGACGACCGCCCGATGACCGACCTCTCCACGCCTGGCGACCGCATCCTGGGCCGTCCTGTATCGGGCGGCCGCCCCGTCCGCAAAGACGAATTCGAGCTGCCCGACCGGGGCCTGTACGTGGAGTCCTGGCTGCCGGAGCGCCGCTCGCGCCGCAAGCCGCTGCTGTTCGTCCACGGCGTGCTGGGCGGGTCGTGGGTCTGGGAGCGGTACCTGCACCACTTCGCCGCCCGGGGGTGGGAGGGCCACGCGCTCAACTTGCGCAACCACTACTGGAGCCAGACGGCGGACCCGGCGAGCCTGACCATCGAGTCGTACACCGAGGACGTGATCGCGGCCCTCGAGCGGCTTGGCCCGACCACCGTTGCGGTGGGCCACGGGCTGGGCGGGCTGCTGGTGCTCAAGGCGATCGAGCGCGCGCCCGTCTCCGCGTACGTCCTCATCGCGCCGGAGGCGCCGCGCGAGATCCGCGAGCCGGCCCGGCCGCACGTCGTGCGGGAGGTGCCCGACGCCTGGGGTCGTGCCGAGCTGGGCTGGGAGACGCTGCCCGAGAAGCTGATCCGCGAGCAGCGCGACCTCACGGTCGCCGACGTGGTGCGGATCCAGCACCTCCTCGGCCAGAAGGCCTTCGAGTCGGGGCCGGCGCGGCGGCAGGTCCTCCAGGGCGTGCCCGTGGACCGCGCCTCGCTGCCCGACGTCCCGCGCATGGTCATCGGCGGCGGGCTGGACACCTTCGTCCCCGAGCCCGACGTGGAGCGCCTCGCGGAGTGGCTCGATGCACCCTACGAGCCCTTCGGCGCCCACTCCCACTACGGGCTCCTCCTGGGCGAGCAGAGCTACCTCCAGGTGGCCGACACGCTGCGCGCGTTCCTGGAGCAGCACCGCCTGTAGTTCCCCTCCGCTGGCGCCGACCGCAACCCGTCCTCGTTTGCGGGCTCCACGGAATCGCTGCTATCCTGCGCGACCGGTCGAGCAATCGGCCAGAGCCTCGCCGCATTCGTCTAGAGGCCCAGGACACCGCCCTCTCAAGGCGGAGACCATCGGTTCGAATCCGATATGCGGTACCAGTGCCTCCCCTCGACGCCCCCGGTCCGCCCCGGGGGCGTTGTCTTTCCGCGGGACGCCCTCGACCAGGCCGTCGCCGAGCGGTCCATCCGCCCGCCGGTCGCACCAGCCAGCGGCTGCGCCGGCGATAGCCGTTAGACTCCTCGGCGTCCCTACCCACCGTGCTGGATGAGCCCCCAATGCCGCCGACTGCTGAGCGCCGCCTCGTGATCCTCGCCGAGGGCAACTTCGGCTACCACCACGGCAAGACCGCGATGGGCGTCATCCGGTTCGGCCAGGACAAGGTGCTCGCCGTCATCGACTCAACGCAGGCCGGGCGCAACGTCCGCGAGTGGCTGGGGGACACCGGGCGGTATGACATCCCGATCGTCGCCTCGCTCTCGGACGCGCTCGGGTTCCTGCCCCGCGCGAACGGCCTCCTCATCGGCATCGCGCCCACCGGCGGCAAGCTGCCCGACGAGTGGCGCGCCGTCATCCTCGCCGCGATCCGGTCGGGTCTCGACATCCACTCCGGCCTGCACACGCTCCTGGGCGACGACCCGGAGTTCGCGGACGCGGCGAAGTCGGCCGGCGTGCGGCTCATCGACTACCGGCGAGCGCCCGAGCGCATGGAGACCTCGGTCGGCCGGCTCCACGAGCCCGGCAAGCGCGTGGTCCTGACCGTGGGCACCGACTGCGCGATCGGCAAGATGTCCGTGGCTCTCGAGCTGCGCCGCGCGGCGATTGCCAGCGGGCGGTCCACCTCGTTCGTGCCCACCGGCCAGACGGGCATGATGATCGAGGGCTGGGGCGTCGCCGTGGACCGCGTGATCTCGGACTTCGTCCAGGGCGCGTGCGAGTGGCTGAGCGAGGAGGGGGAGCGGCGCGGCGACTGGGTGCTCGTGGAGGGCCAGGGCTCGCTCGACCATCCCGCCTACAGCTCGGTCACGCTGGGGCTGATCCACGGGTTCACGCCCCAGGCGATGGTCCTCGTGCACATGCCAGGGCTCGAGGAGCACGACTGGGACCACGTCCCGGACCGCAAGTTCCCGCTCAAGCCGCTGCCCGACTTCATCCGGGTGCACGAGGAGGTCGCGGGGCTCGTGGCGCCGTCGAAGGTGGTGGCGATCGCCCTCAACACCTCGCGGATCACCGACGAGGCAGACGCGCGACGGGTCATCGCCTCGGTGGCGGCGGAGACGGGCCTTCCCACCGACGACCCTGTCCGGTTCGGCGGCGAGGCGCTGTGGGCGAGCATCGCGGCGGCCACGGAGGCGCTGCCGTGGGTCGTGGCGAACGACGCGCGGGGCGAGGCGTCGGCGGCATGACGTTCGCGATCCGGTTCCGGACCCTGGAGCTGCCGCTGCGCGACCCGTTCGTCATCGCCCGCGCCTCGCACGGCGAGGGTCGGCGGATCACAACGGTCATCGCCGAGCTGCGCGACGACGCCGATCCGCCCGACGGCCCGGTGGGTCTCGGCGAGGGCTACCCGGACGCCTTCTACGGTGACACGCCCGAGACCATGCGGGCCGTGGCGCCGCTGCTGCTGGCGGCGTTGGCGCCGACGGCCGCGGGGCTGCGTGGCGGGCTCGAGGAGGCGCGCGCAGCGCTCGCGACTGCCGCGGACCTGATGGGGGCCGAGCTGGCGCACCACGGGGCGGCAAAGTGCGCCATCGACATCGCGCTCCACGATCTCGTGGGCAAGCGCCTGGGCGTGTCGATGCGCGAGCTGCTCGAGATGCCCGCCGAGCGTCCGCCCACGGACTTCACGCTGGGGATCGACACGCCGGATGTGGTCGCCGAGCGGGCGCGTCGCGCGGCGGACTTCCCGGCCCTCAAGATCAAGGTCGGCGGCCCGGCCGACATCGCGACGCTCGAGGCGGTGCGCAGCGTGTACGACGGCCCGATCCGGGTCGACGCCAACACGGGCTGGACGCTCGACGGCGCCACGCGGCTGCTGCCCGTGCTGGAGCGGCTGGGTGTGGAGCTCATCGAGCAGCCGTTCCCGGCCCGTCGCCTGGACCTGCTCCGCGAACTCCAGGCGCGCTCGCCGCTGCCCATCGTGGCGGACGAGAGCGCGGTGACGATCGAGGACCTCGACGCGCTGGCAGGCGTCGTGGCCGGGGTGAATGTCAAGCTGGCGAAGGTCGGCGGCGCGGGGCCCGCGAAGCGGATGCTCCAGCGGGCGCGCGAGATGGGCTTCCGGACGTTCCTCGGCTGCATGGAGGAGACGTCGGTCGTGATCGCCGCCTCTGCCGCCGTCTCGCCGCTGGCGGACTGGGTGGACCTCGACGGCTGCCTGCTCCTCGCCGACGACCCGGTGAGCGGCCTCGAGATCGGGCCGGACAAGGTCTGGCAGCTGTCCGAGCGCCCCGGTCTTGGACTCGAGCTGCGGGCCGACGCACGACCGTAGGCTTCTTGGCAAGGGCCGCGCGGCCAGTGCAGGGGCCTTGAAAAGGCTCGTCAAGGGGGCGGATCCACAGACTTGGGGATGCCTCGGCGGTATGTCCACCACCCGCCGTAACCTGTGGACAAGTCGGTGGGGAACATCGTGGAGAAGGCCCTTCCGCCGGCGCCCGATGACCCGTAGGATTCCCTGAGTCGCCGCCCGGGGAGCCTCGGCAAGGGGGCCGCGACCGAGCCCAGCACTTATCTGACCGGTGTACGGGGCCCAGCTATTCGCCCGTCACGGCCCGCACTCGCTTTCCAGATCCTGGGAGGGTTTCGTCTTCATGCTGCCCGCTGGAACCGCCACTGCTGCACTCGCCACCACGCCCGAGGCCGAAGCGTTCGTGCGGTTCTGCTACCAGCGCCGCCGGGTCGGCTGGCCCGAGCTCTACGACGAGATGTGCCTCGTGGCGACCCGCGGCTTGTTCCGCGGCATGGGCCGCGACGCACTCTCCGAGGTGGGCGTGGGGTTCAGCCTGTTCGAGACCCCGCGCATGGCCCAGCTCGTGCACCGGGTCGTGGGCGAGGAGCTTGCCGCACGGCGCGCCGCCCGGGCCGCGGCCATCGATGCCGCGCGCGTCGTCGAGCAGGCCGAGCGCGCCACGGCTGCCCCGTCGATGGTGGTGAACGCCGCCTGAGCAGGCGGGTGACCCCACGAGTCGGGGGTCGTCCGTCGCGCAAGGCTTCTTGCAGTCCCCAGAGGGTCGGCGGCTGTCGCCGCCTGCCCAGGAACACGTCCGCTGTGTGGGGAAAGCGTGCGCGAAGTGGTACGGGTCGGCGCCGACCAGGGCCGCTTCGATGCCGAAGGAGCAGGGCGTGTTCTTCCTCCAGAACCTCGTCTCGTACGACAGTCGCTTCGACCCAAGCGCGACGCAGCGCTACGACCCGACCGGTTACCAGGTCAACAGCATGCAGGGACTGATCCGCGATGCTGTTGGTACCTCGTGGGTCCCCGCACAGGCGCCCGGCGCATGGCCTGCGGCGCACGACGGCAAGCCATTCGACACGGTCCTCGCCGATCTGCCGGCTGCGGGCTCCGCCATGGGCGGATAGGAGCCAGGGGCCGCGCTGCCGGGTGATTGCGGCGGATCGTCAGGCGCGAATGCGCCGCCGGGCCATCTCGCCCTCGATCTGGCGCTCGGCCTCAACGTAGCGGTCGATCTGCTCGCGCAGCTGGTTCGCCTCGGGCGTGTAGAGGTGCACCTGCTGCTGGAGGATGTACGACAGCCGGCGGCTGGTCATCCGCACGTGGTCGAGGTTCTTCATCAGGACCAGGGGGTCCATCGAGGCGAGGTCGGACGGGGGGTACATCTGGTTCATCGCCCCGCAATGCTAGCCGAAGCGGGGAGGCCGATGACGCGCTGCGGTGCGCAACACCGAGCTGCTGGACGCCGGGCGCTTCGTGACCGTCACGCATCGAGGGATCCGCGCGGGGCGGCTCGCCGCGGGCCGCGTGGTGGCCATGGGCCACCAAACCGCGCTCACGGCGACGACTGCGCTGTCGACTTGCGGTACGCCGTCGTCTGCTGCACCTCCATGGTGGCCATGGGCCACCAAGTCGCGCTCAAGACACCGATGGCGCTGTCGTCCGACGGTTCGCCGTCGTCTGAGGCGCCTCCGTGGTGGCAATGGGCCACCAAATCGCGCTCGAGACACCGACACCCTCAGCAGTTGGTGGCGCTCCGCCAACAGCGGTGCAAATGGGTGGCCGCGGGCCACCGTCCCGGGGCCGAATCCCGGCCCGAGGCGGGATTTGGTGGCGCGCCACCAACAACGGGGCCCAGAAGCCGGCCGCGGGCCACCGTCCCGGGGCTCATCCCGGCCCGGGGCGGGATTCGGTGGCGTGCCGCCAACAACGGGGCCGCCAGGCGCGCGAACGCCTAGATCGAGCGGAGGCGCCGCGGCCGCCAGGCGCGCGAACGCCTAGATCGAGCGGAGGCGCCGCGGCGGCCAGGCCCAGTCGATCGGCAGGTCGGCGGCAGCGACGGCCCGACGGCGACCCGCCTCGGTGGCGCCAAGCACGAGGATCCGGTCCGTCTTGGTGGCCTGCCCGGCCTCGTCGCCCCACAGGCGGGTCATCTTCCGGTTCGCGGCCACCTCGTCGCGGACGATGCCGGCCAGGTGGAACCCCGCCGGGTGCGCGGCCTCCTCCCAGACGCGCTCCGTGAGGTGCAGCCCCTCGCGCGACGGCTTGCCGCGGTCGGTCTCGACGTCGCCGATGACCAGCACCGCGATCCCGTCGTCGGTGAGCGAGGGGCGCAGGCTGGCGAGCACCTCCCGCATGAAGGCGAGGTACGGCTCACGCGTGTGGGCGTCGTCGAGCGCCTCGTCGATGGCGTGGGCGTCGAAGCCCAGCAGCCAGGTCCGCAGCCAGTTGTAGTAGCCGTACTTGAGGACCCGCAGGTACGGCGGCGAGGTGACGACAAGCCGGGCGCGGTCCGGCAGGCCCCGGGCGCGGAGGGCGGCGCGGGCGCGGGGGCCGGCAGTCCGGGCGTCGCCGAGGAGCGCGATCCCGGCGGTGGTCGGCACCGGCTGGCGGTACAGGCGGTCGAACTTGGCGGCCAGCGCGTCGAAGGCGTCGCGGCGGGGCGCCACGTAGCCGTGCTCGGCGACGAAGGTGCGGACGTAGCGGGGGGCCATGCTGAACGTGTTGGGCATGACGGTGGAGAGGTACGACGGCGTCTTGCCGTGGAGGATCCCGGTGAGTGCGCCGGCGAGGAAGCGGTCCGTGTGGTCCTCGAGGCGGAGCTGCGAGCGCAGGAGCAGCAGCTGCCCGAGCGTCCGGGGATGGAACGCGAGCGCCACCTCGTCGGGGACGGACTCGTCGCGGGCTTCCGGGCCGCCGCCGCTGCCAGCGGTGGGGACGAAGGCCGAGGGGTGGCCGGGCCGGGCGATGACGCGTTCGCCGAGCGCGTCCCAGGCGGCGGCGTCGGCGTTCCAGGCGAGGCGCAGGGCCGTCAGCCGGGTCTTGGCCTCTGCCGGTGTCGCGGGCACCAGCTTCGCGGCAGTGAGCACGTGAGCGAGCGGGTTGAGGTCGTTGCCCACGCCGATCCGGCCCTCGGCGATGGCCTGGAGGGGCGCCGTGCCGCGGCCGGAGAACGGGTCGAGCACCACGTCGCCGGGGCGCGTGTAGCGGGCGATGAACGCGTGGGGCAGCGCAGCCGGGAAGCTCGCCAGGTACGAGCACATCGGGTGGAGGCTGTGGCCCCAGAGGCGCGCCTGCTCCTTCCACTCGGGCTCCAGCGCGAGGGACGGCAGGGCGCTCGGCAGCTCGAGCGCGAGCTGGCCGGCAGTGGTCCGTGTTCCGCGAGGCATCTGGTCGGGCATTCCCGGGCTCGACAGATCCGCGTGGATGAGGCTCCCCGCGGGGCGGCGAAGCGTAGCACGCGGGAATCGGTGCGCGAATAGGCCGAATGACGGGTTGCCGGCGCGCGCGCCGTGGCACGCAGACCGGGGGCGACAGAAGGGTCAGCGACGGCGGCGCAGGGCCGCGTCCAGGTCGCGAAGCAGCTCCCCGACCCGCCCTCCGCCGGCCGGTGCCACAGGGTAGCGGCGCAGGACCTCGACGAGGGATGGCGTCGCGCGCTGGAGGGCCCGTTCAATGCGGACCGCGCCCACCGCTCGATCATCGCCAGCCGCGAGTTCGGCGGCCCTCGCGCCGAATGCCGCTGCCCCCAGGATGTGCTTGACCTGGCCGGCGTCGGCAAGTGGATGCAGGTAGGCACTGGACGCCGCGGACATCGCCGCTCGCGCCGATTTGCCGGCGCCCGGGGCGCTGAGCCTCGGCGCTCTGTCAACCTCTCCGGCGGCCCTGAGCGCCGCCCATGCAGTGTCGCGGAGCGTCTTGTCGCGCCGGCCGCCCCTGGCGAACGCCCACGCGGCGTCGATGGCCTCGCGAGGGCGCAGGTCAGCCGGGTAGGCCCGCTCGAAGATGTCAACCACGTCCTGCGCGCACGCGGCGGCGAAGCGGGCGACCTCGCGGAGGTCGTCCATGCTGAGCGCGATGTCGGTGGTCCTGTTCGCCACGGCTGTGCCTAGCGTCGTCCGAGCGCCTCGATCCGGACCCGCGCGTCCACCACCACCGCGCCCGCCGGCAGGACGATGACGGGGTTGCAGTCCATCTCGACGATCTCGGGGTGGGCCTCCACCATCGCGCTCACGCGCAGGAGCACCTGCTCCAGCGCCGCCACGTCCGCCCTCGAGGCGTTGCGATAACCCTCGAGCAGCGGGTACATCGCGAGCGAGCGGAGCATCTCGGTGGCGTCGCGGTCGGTGAGCGGCGTGATCCGGACGGCCACGTCCTTGAGCAGCTCCAACTCCGAATCGCCCGCGCCGCACGCGATGACAGGGCCGAACAGGCGGTCGTGGACGACGCCCACGAGCATCTCGATGCCCGGCGGGACCATGCGCTGCACCAGCAGCCGCTCGACCTCGTGACCGCCGGCCGCGAGTTCGCGAGTCATCGACTCGGCCCGGCGCTGCACGTCGGAGGCGCCCTCGAGCCCCAGGGCCACCGCGCGCGCATCGCGCTTGCGGACCACGCCGGTCGCAACGGCCTTGAGCGCGACCGGCCCGCCCAGCTCGTCGGCCGCGGCACCGGCATCGGCCGGCGTCGAGACGAGTCGCCAGTCGGCGACCCGGATGCCGTAGCAGTCGAGCAGCTGCGCCGCCTCATCGGGCCGGAGCCAGCGACTCCGGCCAACGGCGCCGACGCCGCTGCGCGTCGGTGGGGTCGTCGGCGCCTGCGCGGGGAGGCGTGCGTCATCGGCCCCGGGCGTTTTCGCCTCGGCGACGGCGAGCGCCAGCGCCCTCGCGAGCAGCTCGGCCGCCTCGTCGGTCCGCAGCCCCTCCAGCGCCGGCACGCTGCCCTCGGGGGCGGCGCGCCACTCGGCGTACCGCGCGGCATGGGCGAGGGCCCGGGCGGCCTCCTCGGGGAACGTGAACGCGGGCACGCGGATCGAGCCCTCGCGCAGCGCGGCCGGGCCGCCCTCGCCCGAGAGGAACACGGTCAGCACCGGGATCGGCCGGTCCAGTGCGGCGACGGCCTCGCGCACGGCGCCCGCGACCTCCTCGCTGCTGGACCCGAGCGGGGGCACGAACAGCACGATGATGGCGTGGACCTCGTCGCAGCCGGCGAGGATCTTGATCGCGCGGCCGTACGCCTCCGGCGGGGCGTCCATCGTGTCAACCGGGTTGTCGAGGGTGGCCATCGGCGGCAGGCACTCGGCCAGCGCCCGCCGGGCAGCCTCGGGGATGGGCGGCACGACCAGGCCATCGGCTTCGCAGGCGTCGGCTGCGAGGATCCCCGGCCCGCCGCCGTTGGTCAGGATCGCCACGCCCCTGCCCGGCGGCAGCGGCTGGTTCGCGAGGAGCGCCGCGACGTCGAAGAACTCGGACAGCGTGTCGGTCCGGACGACGCCGGCCTGGTGGAAGAGCGCCTCGACCGTGACGTCCGAGGACGACACGCGGGCGCCCGTGTGGGACAGGCTGGCCCTCGCGCCCGCGGCGGATCGGCCGCTCTTGACCGCGATGATCGGCTTGGTCCGACCCACCCGCCGGGCGATCCGCGAGAACTTGCGCGGGTTGCCCACCGACTCGAGGTACAGCGCGATCACGCTGGTGGCCTCGTCGGTCTCCCAGTACTGGAGGAAGTCGTTGCCCGAGAGGTCCGCCTTGTTGCCGATCGAGATGAAGCTCGAGAGCCCAAGGCCGAGCCGGTTGGCGTGCTCGATGATCGCGAGGCCCGAGGGCGCCGCTCTGGGACAGGAAGCCGACGCGGCCGTCGATCGGCAGGGTGGGGGAGAAGGTGGCGTTGAGGCGGACGTCGGGCTCGAGGTTGATCACGCCCATCGCGTTGGGGCCCACGAGCCGCATCCCCGCACCCCGGCAGGCCGCCACCAGCTCGCGCTGGCGGGCCGCGCCCTCGGCGCCGGTCTCCGCGAAGCCCGGGGACACCACCACGACGCTCCTCACGCCCTTGGCGGCGCAATCGTGCACGACCTCGATCGTGGTCTCCGCGGGCAGCACGACGATCGCGAGGTCGACCGGCCCGGGGATCGCGAGGACCGAGCGGTAGGCCGCGACGGACTGGACGACGTCGGCGGCCGGGTTGACCGGGTAGACCGGCCCGGCGAAGCCGCTGCTGAGCAGGTTGTGGAACAGCTCCCCGCCCACGGTGCCGCGGCGCCGCGACGCGCCGATGACCGCGACGGACGTCGGGTGGAGCAGGGCCCGGACGGCGGCGGCCGCCGCGATCTGCTCGCGGCGCTCGAAGCGCTGGCGCGCCTCGCCCGTGAGCTCGGTGGGGAACTCCACCTGGATGGACCCGGGCTCGGAGCGGAGGCGGAGGGGGAAGCCGCTTGCGCGGAACACGTCGAGCATGCGGGCGTTCTCGATCAGGACCTCGGCGAGGAACGTCGTGATGCCCGCCTCGTTCGCCCGCCGCGCCAGCTCCTCGAGCAGCAGCGTGGCGACGCCGCGGCCCTGCTACTCCTCGGCCACCACGAACGCGGCCTCGGCCGTCCCGGGCTCGAGCCAGAGGTAGTTGCCGTTGCCGATGATCCGCGTGGCGCCGGCGATGTCCGTCTCGGCCACGAGCGAGCAGTCGCGCGAGTCCTCGAGCGTCGCCCACTTGCGCGCGCGCTCGAGGAGGTCGCCGCCGACGCTCGCGAAGCGCAGCCGGCGGGATTCGGGGTCGAGCCCCTCGAGGAATTCGACGATCGCCGGCACGTCGGCCTCGATGGCGTCGCGGATCCGAATCGAGGACCCGTCGCGGAGGATCGTGTCGCGCGATCGGTCCCGGCTCGCGGCGGGGCTGAAGCGATCCACGCAGCTCTCCTTGTCGCCCTCGACGGTCTGCGGCGGGTCCTGCCGTGCTACCTTCCGCCCGTCCCGCATCCGCCCGGTGGCCGTTGCGATCTTACGCCGGTGGTCCGGGCCCCCGAGGCAGTCCCGCCGCCATGCCGACGCCCAATCTCGAACCGCTCGTCGTCTACGGCCCCGCGAACCACGACTACGACTTCGGGCCCGGCCATCCGTTCACCCCCCGCCGGTTCGGCCCGGGGATCGACCTCCTCCGCGAGCTGGGCGCCAAAGCGGACGACTTCGCGCCCCCGGAGCCCGCCTCCGACGAGGACCTCGGCACCGTCCACACGCGCGCCGTTCCTCGCGAGCATCCACCGGCTCGCCGAGTACCCGGAGCTGGCCGACCACGAGGCGGTGACCGATGCCGACACGCCGCCCTTCTACGGCATGGACCGCGCCGCGGCGAGCGTGGTCGGCGGGACGCTCGGGGCGATGGAGCGGATCCTCGCCGGCGAACGGATCCACGCCTTCCACCCCGGCGGCGGCCTGCACCACGCGTTCCCGGGCCGCGCGACCGGCTTCTGCGTCTACAACGACCTGGCGGTGGCAATCCGCCGGGCCCGCGACGAGGGTCACCGGGTCCTGTACCTGGACGTGGACGTCCACCACGGGGACGGCGTCGAGGCGATCTTCTGGGACGACCCCATGGTGCAGACGGTGTCCTTCCACGAGACGGGGCTCAACCTCTTCCCGGGCACCGGCTGGGTGGAGGATCGGGGGGGTCGCGATGCCGAGGGCAGTGCCGTCAACATCCCGCTCGAGCCCGGCACGTCGGACGGGTCCTGGGTCGAGGCGGTCGAGCTCGTCGCACCCGTCGTGGCGGCGGCGTTCCGGCCCACGATCCTGGTGACGCAGCACGGCTGCGACAGCCACGCGCTCGACCCGCTGGCGAACCTGCAGATCTCGACTCGGGCGATGTTCCGCGTGGCGCGCCTGTTCGACGAGCTCGCCCACCGGCACGCGGGGGGCCGCTGGCTGGCGACGGGCGGCGGCGGCTACGACGTGTACCGCGTGGTGCCCCGCTCGTGGGCGCTGGTGTGGCTCGCCCAGGCCCACCGCGAGGCCCCGACCCACACCCCGCGCGGGTGGCGCGAGCGCTGGGCGGAGGAGGCCGCCGCCTACCACGCCGGCCCGCCGCCGCACGAGATGCTCGATCCCGTCGGGTCCACGGCCACCGAATCGCCGCGCATCGCCGAGGCGAACCGGGCAACGGTGTCACGGGCGCTCGAGCACACCCTCCGCGTTCTGGAGCGGGATCTGAGTCGCTAACCGGTCCGCTTCACAAGATCAAGAGGCATGCGGCCACATGTACGAGCCGTAGGGCTACCTCCTTGACAGATCCGTACGGACGATTAGCGTTCGGGACACACGCACCGGGACCGATCCCCGCCCGGGCCGGCCAGTGTCCCGCGTCCCGGCGTCGCGCCCCATCGCCAGGAGGTGACGCTTGACCGTTCCGCGGCCCGAGATCGAGGCCCTCTTCTCTGAGCGGCGAGAGTTCGCGCCGCCCGCCTGAGCTCGCCGCGCACGCCAACGCCGGCCCAGGCCTGTACCAGGAGGCCGAGGCCGACTTCGAGAGTTTCTGGGCGAAGCAGGCCGAGCAGCCGCCTGACCTGGTCGAAGCCCTGGGACAAGGTTCTCGAATGGGAGCTCCCCTTCGCCAAGTGGTTCATCGGGGGAGAGCTGAACGCGACCTACAACTGCGTCGACCGCCACGTGGAGAACGGGCTCGGCTCGAAGGTCGCCTACTACTGGGAGGGTGAGCCGGGCGACGCCCGCACGCTGACCTACGCCGACCTCCAGCGCGAGGTCAACAAGTGCGCCAACGCCCTCGTCGAGATGGGCGTGAAGACTGGCGACCGGGTCGGCATCTACATGCCGATGATCCCCGAGCTGCCCATCGCGATGCTGGCCTGCGCCAAGCTCGGCGCGCCGCACGTCGTGGTGTTCGGCGGGTTCAGCTCCGACGCCCTCGAGGGCCGGATGATCGACTCCGAGGCGGTCGTGCTGGTCACATCCGACGGCGCCTGGCGGAACGGGAAGGTCCTGGACCTCAAGTCCGCGGCCGACGTGGCGGTCGACCACGCGACCACGATCAAGAACGTGCTGGTCGTCAAGCGGACCGGCAACGACGTGGCCATGGAGGACGGTCGCGACCACTGGTGGCACGACATGGTCGAGCGCCAGTCCGACCAGTTCGACCCGGTCCCGGTGGATTCGGAGCACCTGCTGTACCTGCTCCACACCTCGGGCACGACCGCCAAGCCCAAGGGCATCATGCACACGACCGGCGGCTACCTCACCGGCGTGAGCACGACGCACCACTACATCTTCGACATCAAGCCCGACGACGTGTACTGGTGCGCCGCCGACATCGGCTGGGTCACGGGCCACTCCTACATCGTGTACGGCCCGCTCGCCAACGCGACGACGAGCGTGATGTACGAGGGCGCTCCGATGTTCCCGGAGCCCGATCGCTGGTGGTCGATCATCGAGAAGTACAAGGTCAGCATCCTGTACTGCGCCCCGACCGCCATCCGCGCGTTCATGAAGCAGGGCGAGTCGTGGCCCGGCAAGCACGACCTCAGCTCCCTGCGGATCCTGGGCACCGTTGGGCGAGCCGATCAACCCCGAGGCCTGGCTCTGGTACCACGCGACCATCGGGGGCGGCAAGTGCCCGGTCGTCGACACCTGGTGGCAGACCGAGACCGGGATGATCCTGATCACCCCGCTACCTGGCGTCACCACGCTCCGGCCCGGCTCCGCCACCGTCCCGTTCCCCGGCCTGTCGGCCAAGGTGGTCGACGCCGACGGCAAGGAGGTGGCCAATGGCGTGGGCGGCGGGTACCTCGTCCTCACCCGGCCGTGGCCGGCGATGCTGCGCGGGATCTACAAGGATCCCGAGCGGTTCATGAGCACCTACTGGAAGCGCTTCCCGGGGATGTACTTCGCCGGCGATGGCTGCAAGGTGGACGCCGAGGGCTACTTCTGGCTCCTCGGGCCGCGTCGACGACGTGATGAAGGTGTCCGGGCACCGGATCAGCACCACGGAGGTGGAGTCCGCCCTGGTCGACCACCACTCTGTCGCCGAGGCCGCCGTGGTGGGTCGCGCCGACCCGATCACGGGCGAGGCCATCTCGGCGTTCGTGATCCTCAAGTCGCACATCGAGCCCAGCGAGGCGCTCGCCGCTGAGCTGCGCGAGCACGTCGCCGAGAAGATCGGGCACATCGCCCGACCCAAGCAGCTGCTGTTCACGCCCGAGCTGCCCAAGACGCGGTCCGGGAAGATCATGCGGCGGCTCCTGCGTGACATCGCCGAGCATCGACCACTCGGTGACGTCACGACCCTCGCCGATTCCGGCATCGTGGAGACGATCCGCGAGAAGGCCGGCGCCGGCGAGTCCGACTAGGGCTCCGAACACACGGCGCTCCGCGGGGTCCACAGAGCGCCGGATGGTCGCGAGAGGCACGGAGGTATCCGTGACGGGCGGCATCCCGCCGCCCGCGCGGAGAAAGGAGTGAGGCGTGGCTCAGGCCCAATCGGCACCCAAGGAGGCGAACCCGGCTCCGCTGGGGTTGGCGGGATTCGCGCTCACCACGTTCGTCCTGTCACTGACGAACATGGGGGTCATCGGCGGCAGCTCGGTCCAGGTCGTGGTGGCGCTGGCGCTCGGCTACGGCGGACTCGCCCAGTTCTGCGCCGGGATGTGGGAGTTCAAGAACGGCAACACGTTCGGGGCGACGGCGTTCAGCTCGTACGGGGCCTTCTGGTTCAGCTACGCGTTCTTCGTCTGGTTCTTCGCAGGAAACATGAAGCCTGAGGACGCCGGCGGGCGCGGTCGGGACCTTCCTGCTGGCATGGGGCATCTTCACGTTCTACATGTGGATCGCCACGCTCAAGCTGGCCCGCACGGTCATGATCGTGTTCCTCCTGCTGTGGATCACGTTCCTGCTCCTCGCGGTCGCCGAGTACACGAGTAACGGCACCATCAAGCAGGTCGGCGGCTTCGTCGGCCTCCTCACCGCGATCGCGGCCTGGTACGCCTCCGCCCGCGGGGTCATCAATGACGCGTTCGGTCGGGAGATGCTGCCCGGCTGATCCACCGCCCGGCACGCGCCGGGCCGGAAATCGAGACCGACGACGCCCGGGCCGGCATGCCGCCCGGGCGTCTCGCGTGCCATCCCGGAGCAGGGTCGCGAGCGCGACAGCCCCGATCTGCGGTCACGAGGCCTCGGCATCCTCAGATGATCATGGCCGAGATCACCGCAGCGGCGATGTACATGAGCAGCCCGAAACACGCCACCGATCCCGTCGCGCCGATGACGGCCGACCACGCCCGCCATTCGCCCAGCTCGCCGTGGACCCGCCCGGGCGGCAGCACCAGCTCGTACGCGGCCACCAGCTCGATCAACGCCGCGCCGATGTAGAGGAGCCCGAACAGCGGGAACGGCCCGGTGAATCCGGAGATCAGGAGCAGGACGCCCCATGCGCCGAACCCGAGCGCCAGGATCGCCGGTCCCCATGGCCGGCCCATGGCGGCTGCAACGACGCAGATGAGGGCCACCAGGCCGATGACGATGAGCAGCTCCATGGCGCCACCTCCGCGCGGGAGTGCGTCATTGCCTTCCGCACCCGAATTCGACGTCCGGTGGGTCGTGTCGTTTCTCGGCACGCTGATCGACTCGCCTCGTCCGCCCCCGTAGCTCAGCGGATAGAGCGGCCGCCCTCCAGGAGATCGCGCCTGTACGCCGTGCTACCGAGCGTGGGCAGGGGAGCGCACGGGCTCCAGTTGGTTGCTCAGTTGCGAGCTCGATCTCGTTGCCGTGGAGCCGTTGGCGCTGGCGCTGGTCGGTGCGAGCGGCGCCGACCCAACGTCGCCAGTCCTGCCGATCCCCGTCACGAGCGTCCCGAGTGGCGGTCGGCGAGTCGCGGCGACCGCCTGGATGTCAGCCGCGGGCCAAATGGCGGATGCGGTCGGCGCGGTCGGGCACGGAGACTAGGCGGGTCGCGTCCCACGCGCCAAGCCCGGAGGCACCTGATGCGACCTGCCCGCGACCCAGCCATCCTGCTCGCCGCCGTCCTGCTCGCGGTCACTGCCTGTGGCGGCGCTGCGACGCCGGGGCAGACCCAGTCCACTGCCACAACCAGCGCCCCCGAGGCAACCGGGGCAGCGGCCGAGACTGCGGCCGCCGAGCAGCCCACCGAGGGCCCCGCCGCAGGCGGCACATTCGACGCGTGCACGCTCCTGACCCCCGACGAGGTCAAGTCGATCACCGGCGCGGCGACGACCGCGGGTCCGGAGGGCTCGGACATGGCCGACTGGGTGGCCGGAACCTGCTGGTGGAACAGCGCCGACATGAAGGTCAGGTTCAGCCTCGACTACGGCGACAAAGCCAGCATCGCGAAGTCGAGCTCACCCTCGGCCCAGGAGCAGTTCGACATCACCAAGGCCGTCTACGGGACCATGGCCAAGGTCGAGGACCTCTCGGGCATGGGCGACAAGGCGTTCGCCTGGGATGGCGGCGCCTACGCGATCAAGGGTGACAAGGCCATCCTTGTGACGACGATGTTCAGCTCCAAGACCGAGGCGATCGCGATCCTGAAGGCGGCGGTCGCGAAGATCTAGACCGTGTCGTTGGCGCCCTGCCGGATCCACCACTGGGCGAGGGCATCGGCGAACCGGACTGACTCGGCCGGGCGAATGTGGCGACCAGCTCGAGTCACGCCCAAGAGGCGCCCCGGCGTGGGGTCTTCGCACTCACCTTCGCGACGCGTGACGGGATCCGCTGCTGGCGATACCTCGGGTGCCTGCGCGAGGCCCGGTCGCCAGAGGAAGGCGCCGGCAGGCAGGGGGCATCGTCGTCCAGTCCAGCGGCGTGCCAAAGAATCTCGGGGGCAGTCAGTGCCGTCGATGCCCCACGTTCGTGCGTAGACTGGGCACCTCACCGCGCCCCCGTAGCTCAGCGGATAGAGCGGCCGCCTTCTAAGCGGTTGGTCGCAGGTTCGATTCCTGCCGGGGGCGCCATCACAACCGGAGCGCCGCAGCCCGCAGGGCGTCGGTCCCGATCCCAGCAGCCGGAACCGGAGCCCCCGTGAACGCCTTTCTCCTCGCGCTCGGCGTGGTGTTCCTCGCCGAGCTCGGCGACAAGAGCCAGCTCATGGCGCTCGCGTTCGCCGCGCGCTACCGCGCCCTCACGGTCCTGGTCGCCGTGTCGATCGCGACGCTGCTGGTCCATGCGGGCTCGGTGCTGCTCGGCCGGGCATTCGCGCTGGCCCTGCCGACCAACGTGATCCTCGTTGTGGCGGGCGTCGCGTTCTTCGTCTTCGCTGCCTGGACGATCCGCGGCGACACGCTCGGCGAGCAGAACGAGAAGCGCGCGAGCCAGACCGGGCGCTGGGCGCTGGTGACCATCGGCACGGCCTTCTTCCTGGCCGAGCTGGGCGACAAGACCATGCTCGCGACGATGGCACTCGCGACGACGGAGGAGCCCATCGGGACGTGGCTGGGCTCGACTGCGGGCATGGTTGCGGCCGACGCGATCGCGATCGCCATCGGCGCGCTCCTGGGCGCCCGGCTGCCCGAGCGTGCGATCAAGGTGCTCGCCGCCGGTGCGTTCGTCGTCTTCGGCGTCCTCCTCGTGGCCGAGGGGCTCGGGCTCCTGCCGCACTGAGGCCCGCGAGCCTGCCACGAAACCGCCACGGAGCGCCGGGCGAACCCACCGTGCACGCGTCGCCGCCGCGCTATGGTTGGCGGGACGACGAGGATGGCTCGGGAGTGAAGGCATGCATCGTGAGATCGCCGCGCTGATCGATCGACAGGAGGGCTGGGCCGGTCCGCTCGGCGACTGGGCGCAGTCGATCCTCGCGCGGGCACTCCATGAGGGCGGGCGCCGCCCGATCAAGGACGTCCTCAACGGCACGTGGCTGGGCCACCCCGTCCACCCCGCGGTGACCGATGTCCCGGTGGGCGCGATGACCCTGGCGGCGCTGTTCGACGTGACCGGGCGCGATGCGGCGGCCGATGCCGCGGTGGCTGTGGGCATCGCCGGCATGGTGGCCTCGGCCGTCACCGGGGCGTCCGACGCGGTTGACGCCTACGGGCGGGAGCGAACGCACGCGACGGTCCACGCGACGCTGATGTCCGCGAGCGCGGGGGTGTACCTCCTCTCGGGCCTGCTGCGCCTCGGCCCGCGGGCCGCTCGCCCGCTCGCCCGGCTGCTCGGGTATGCCGGCTACGGCGTGATGACCGCGGGCGCCTACGTCGGCGGCGACCTCACCTACGGCTCGGGCAACCAGGTTGACCGGCACGCCTTCGAGGCCAGGACCAGCAAGTGGCGCTCGCTCGACGTCTCCGAGGTCCCGGCCGGGACCCTGGTGAAGGCGAAGTGCGGCTCCGAGGCGATCGTGCTGTACCGGGAGACCGACGGGGCCCCCGTCACCGCGTTCCATGCCGTCTGCTCGCACCAGGGCGGGCCGCTCGACAAGGGCAGGATCGTGGACGGCTGCGTCGAGTGCCCGTGGCACCAGTCACGGTTCGACCTCGCGAACGGGCAGGTGCGCCAGGGCCCGGCCGTCTACGACCAGCCCCGCTTCGAGGTCCGCGAGACCGCCGAGGGCGGGCTGGAGGCGCGCCGCATGCCGAGCGGGACGTAGCCGCGGGCCGTAGTCGCGGCCGCGCGCGGCGTCACGCTGACCGCAGCGCCTCCCGGAGGATCGCCGCCAGCACGAGCATGTCGGCCTCGTCGAAGCGCTGATCGGCGTGGACGGACAGGATCCGGCGCGAGAGGTCGGCGTCGGCGCGGCTCGTTCCGGGGTCGCGCGCCGGGTCCAGGGGCCACAGGACCGTCGGGGCCACCGCCCGCGCCGTGAGGGCCCCCTGGGCGTGCGTCCTCGCCCCCGCGGTGTCGAACAGGAGCGTCAGCGCGAATGCCACGCCGCCCCTGGGTGACGCCAGGATCCGGGCGCCGCCCGGCGCGCCGATGGCTGCGGTGAGGATCTCGAGGTTCGCGCGCCGCCGGCCACGCCAGGCCTGCACGGGCATCTGCGCCAGGAGGGCCCTCGACACGGGCGAGATCCCAGCGCGCCCGCGGGATCCGGGCGGCGCCGCTGCAACGGCTTCGGCGTCCTTCCCGGCCGCTGCTGCTGCGATCCGCGCGAGCGCCCGAAGCCGAAGGCGTTCGTCGGCCACCCCTCGGGCCGCTCGGCCCCGGCGCTCGATCGCGCTGGCAAGGCGATGCGCCGCCGCTCCGCCACCCGCCGATAGCGGCTCCGGCGGCAGGTCCAGCCCGCGGGGCGACCAGACGACGCCGCCGTCGGGGATCGGGAGCGTCTTGCGCAGCGACGCGAAGGCGTAGTCGGCGGCGCTGCCGAGCGCCCAGTCGGATCCGAGGTCATGCGAGTGGTCCTCCACGAGCACGATGCCCGGGCGGGCGACGTGATCCCGTTCAGGCTGGGCACGGACGCCCAGCTGATTGGCCACGACCACCACGTCGCCCTCGGCCACCGCGACCCCGCGGGTGTCTGGCTCCGCCCGCAGGTCATGGTCTGGATAGGCAAGCACGACGACGCCGACGTGGGACACCCGGAGTGCCGCCGGGACCTCCGGGCAGTAGTAGCTCGGCAGCCAGACGCGCGACCAGCCGCGATGCTCTGCTCCCCAACGGAGGAGGGCCGCCAGCGCGTCCGTGCCCGACGCGAAGAGCGGGGCATCGACCGGCCACGGCACGTCGCCTGTCGGCCCGCCGGCCAGCCCATCGTCTCCAGTTCGCGTGGCCTGCACCCCACCTCCCGCTGATGCCCGGATCGCCGCGGGTCGAGCACCCAGCGTACCGACTTCGCACCCGTTGACCAAACGCCATCGGTGCGCGCACCGTACGAGCATGCGTCCCAGCCGCCGGCCCGTCGACGCCCATGCCGTGCTCGGCGTGGAGCCGGGCGCCACTCGGTCCGAGATCCGCCGCGCCTACCGCCGCCGCGCGCTCGAGATCCACCCCGACGTGGCGGCGACGGACACCACTGCGGAGATGGCGGCCCTCAACACGGCGCGCGACCAGCTGCTCGCGGGCACGCACGCAGGGGCGACGGGGCGCGACGAGCCCGGTCCACCGTCAGGCCCGACGGACCCGAAGCACCCGCCGACGAAGCCGAGCTACGACCACGCCCCCACCTGGGACGACTACTGGTCCGCCTGGAACGACCCGCCCCGTCGACCGCCGCGCTGACGCGCGCCCGAGCGCCGCGCAGGCGCTCGCCCGAGCACTGCGCTGACCAGCGCCCGACCGCCGCGCAGGCGCTCCCCCGGTCCGATAGTCCCGTCGGGACGGCCCGTCCGGCCCGGGACCCACACGGAACCGCAACCACGGCGCCGGGTCTGGCGGCAGGCGCCGCACGCGTCGCCCTCCCGTACCGTGGTCACTGGGCCCGCCGGGTCCCACAACCGAGTTCACTCGCGCCCGCGCCCCCGGCGTCTGTCCGCAATCCGCACGGAGGGAGCGCATGCCCGCCCTGTACAAGAAGCCGTCGCCACCGAGTGACGACAAGCGCTGGAAGATTGTGGAGACGCGCATGCGCCGCATGGGCGACCGGCCCGCGGCCCTGATCGAGGCCCTCCACGCCGCCCAGGAGGCATTCGGCTACCTGGACGCGGACGCGCTCCACTTCGTGGGCGACACGCTGGGCGTGCCCCACTCGCGCGTCTACGGCGTGGCGACCTTCTACTCGTTCTTCACGCTCAAGCCGCAGGGCGAGCACACGTGCGTGGTCTGCACCGGCACCGCGTGCTACATCAACGGCGCCAAGGACATCCTCGCCGGGCTGGAGCGGGAGCTGGGCGTCAAGCCCAAGCAGACCACCCCGGACAACAGGCTCTCGCTCCTGACCGCCCGGTGCCTCGGGGCGTGCAGCCTCGCGCCGGCGGTCATCGTGGACGGCGAGGTGGCCGGCAAGGTCAAGACGGGCGAGCTGATCGCCCGGCTGGAGGCGATGTGAGCGAGCTGAACGGCGCGGCGCGCCAGGTCCGCCGCCGCCCCAACGAGGACACCCACGAGGGCTCCGTCCGCGCCAGCGCGTACGTGTGCGAGGCGGCCAGCTGCATGTCGCTCCAGGCGCACGACATCACGCTGCGCCTGGCCCAGGCAACCGCTGACGCGGGCATGACCGACGTCGTGGTCAAGCGTGTCGGCTGCATGGGCCTGTGCGCCGCCGGGCCGCTCGTCCAGATCCCCGAGACCGGCGAGCTGTTCAGCGCGGTCAAGCCGGACGACGTCGAGCCGATCGTCCAGGCCCTCGACAAGGTGACCGATGCGCCGGTCCGCCTGCCGCTGGGCCCCTTCTTCGAGCATCAGGTCCGCGTCGTCACGGAGAACTTCGGCGAGATCGACCCCGAGAGCCTCGACGACTACGTCGCGCGGGGCGGCTACGAGTCGCTCCAGCGGGTCCTCTCCGAGATGACCTCGACGCAGGTGCGCGAGGAGATCACCAAGAGCGGGCTTCGCGGTCGCGGCGGCGCCGGCTACCCGACGGGCCTCAAGTGGACGACGGTCGCCAAGGCGGCCGGCACCCAGAAGTACGTCATCTGCAACGCCGACGAGGGCGACCCGGGCGCGTTCATGGACCGCTCGGTCCTCGAGAGCGACCCGTTCCGCGTCCTCGAGGGGATGGCCATCGCCGCCTTCGCGGTCCACGCCAACGAGGGCTACATCTACTGCCGCGCCGAGTACCCGCTCGCCGTGGCGAGGCTCCGGGGCGCCATCCGCCAGGCTCAGAAGGCCGGGTTCCTCGGCCAGGGGATCGCCGACACCTCGTTCAACTTCGACATCCAGATCCGCCTCGGCGCCGGCGCCTTCGTGTGCGGCGAGGAGACGGCGCTGATCGCAGTCGGTCGAGGGCAAGCGCGGCACACCGCGGCCCCGCCCGCCGTACCCCGCCGTCGAGGGCCTGCACGGCTGCCCCACGCTGATCAACAACGTCGAGAGCTTCGCCAACGTGCCGGCAATCCTGCGCAAGGGCAGCGAGTGGTACTCGAGCCTCGGCGTGGGCAAGAGCAAGGGCACCAAGGTGTTCGCGCTCGCCGGGCGCATCGTGAACACGGGCCTCGTCGAGGTCCCGATGGGCATGTCGCTGCGCGAGATCGTGTACGACATCGGCGGCGGCATCATCGACGGCCGGCCGTTCAAGGCCGTGCAGACCGGCGGCCCCTCCGGCGGCTGCATTCCGGCCCAGTTCCTCGACATGCCGATGACGCTACGAGGCGCTCATCGAGGTCGGCTCGTTCATGGGCTCGGGTGGGCTCATCGTCATGGACGACACGTCGTGCATGGTGGACGTCGCCAAGTACTTCATGGACTTCTGCCGCGACGAGTCGTGCGGCAAGTGCGTGCCCTGCCGGGTGGGCACCACCCAGATGTGGATGCTGCTCGACAAGATCACGCGCGGCAGGGCTGACCTCGATCGACCTCGCTCAGCTGGAGCGCCTCGCGGGCGTCGTCCAGCGGATGAGCCTCTGCGGCCTCGGCCAGGGCGCTCCGAACCCGATCTTCTCCACCCTTCGCTACTTCCGGGATGAGTACATGGCCCACATCGTCGATCGGCGGTGCCCGGCCGGCGTCTGCGAGATCGAGCAGACGGCGGAGGTGCCGGCATGAGCACTGTTCACACGCTGACCATCGACGGCCGCGACGTGGCCGGCAACGAGGGCCAGACGATCATGGAGGTGGCCGAGGAGAACGGGATCGACATCCCGGGCCTGTGCCACCTGCCCGGCATCCACGACCGCGGCGCCTGCCGCCTGTGCGTCGTCGAGATCGAGGGCTCGCCCAAGCTCGCGGCGGCGTGCGTCACGCAGATCTCCGAGGGAATGCACGTCACCGCGCACAGCGACAAGCTCCAGGAGTACCGGCGCGCGGCGACGGAGATGATCTTCCTCGAGCGCAACCACGTGTGCGCCGTGTGCGTGGCCAACAACCACTGCGAGCTCCAGGACCTCGCCGACGACCTGCGCGTGACCCACTTCGACCTGCCGCGGATCAGCCCGGCGGTCGACATCGACGCCAGCCACAAGCTGTTCACGATCGACCACAACCGCTGCATCCTGTGCCTGCGCTGCGTGCGCGTCTGCGACGAGATCGAGGGCGCCCACACCTGGGACGTGATGCACCGGGGTCTCGAGACCCGCGTCCAGACGGACATGGGCATCCCGTGGGGCGAGTCGCCGACGTGCACCAGCTGCGGCAAGTGCGTCCAGGTGTGCCCCACCGGCGCCCTGTTCGAGAAGGGTCGGCCGGTCGCGGCCGGCTCCAAGACCAAGCGCCCGTTCCTTCCCTGGCTGCGGGTCCACCAGGAGGAGCGAGGGCTGTGACCAAGCCGCGTGTCGCCACCGTCTGGCTCGACGGCTGCTCGGGCTGCCACATGAGCCTCGTCGACCTCGACGAGCGGCTGCTCGACATCTTCGGGCGCGCCGACCTCGTCTACGGGCCGCTCGTGGACGTCAAGGAGTTCCCTGAGAACGTGGACGTGTGCCTCGTCGAGGGGTCCGTCTCGTCCGAGGAGGACCTCGAGCGGCTCACGAAGGTCCGCGCGCGGACCAAGGTGCTGATCGCGTTCGGCGACTGCGCCGTGACGTCCAACGTGCCGGGCATGCGCAACCCCATCGGGGTCCAGCCGCTGCTCGAGCGTGCGTACATCGAGAACGCCGACATCAACAAGGGCATCCCCGACCGGATCATCCCCAAGCTGCTGCCCACCTCCCAGCCCATCAACCGGTTCGTGGACGTGGACGTGTTCCTGCCGGGCTGCCCGCCGCACGCGGACCTGATCTACACGCTGCTCGACGACCTGCTGTCCGGCCGGACCCCCGAGGTCGCTGGCGCCCGGTTCGGGCGCTGAGGAGGCCGACCATGAGCCAGACCATCGTCATCGACCCGGTCACCCGGATCGAGGGCCACTCCAAGATCACCATTCAGGTGGACGACCACGGCGACGTCGTGGACGCCCACTTCCACGTGACCCAGTTCCGCGGCTTCGAGCGGATCACCCAGGGCCGCCCCGTGCACGAGATGCCGGCCCTCATGGCCCGCATCTGCGGCATCTGCCCGGTGAGCCACCTCATCGCGAGCAGTAAGGCTGTCGACGACATCATGGCCGTCGAGCCGACGCCCACGGGCGCCGACCTGCGGCGCGTGATCAACCTGGGCCAGATCGTCCAGAGCAACGCGCTCTCGTTCTTCCACCTCTCGTCGCCGGACCTCCTGTTCGGGTTCGACGCCGACCCCGCAAAGCGCAACATCGTGGGTGTCGCCCAGGCCAACCCCGGGCTGGCCAAGGACGGCATCGGGCTGCGAAGGTGGGGCCAGCAGATCATCGAGTGGATGGGCGGCAAGCGGATCCACCCGACGGGCATCGTCCCGGGCGGCATGGCGACGCAGCTCACCCCCGAGATCCGGGACCGCATCCTCGCGGGCGTGCCGGAGGCCATCGCCGCCACCGAGCGCGCCATCGCCTGGTACAAGACCGACATGGTCCGCTGGGAGGAGGAGGCGTCCACCTTCGGCAACTTCCGCTCGGCGTTCATGGGCCTCGTCGACCGCAACGGCAACGTGGACCACTACGGCGGCTGGATCCGGGTGGTGGACGCGGACGGGCACTACCTGGCCGACAAGGTGGACCCGAAGACGTTCAACGACTACATCGGCGAGGCCGTGGAGCCGTGGTCGTACCTCAAGTCCACGTACTGGAAGCCGATGGGCTACCCGGACGGCATCTACCGCGTGGGGCCGCTCGCGCGCCTCAACGTGGCCGAGAAGACCGGGACGCCGCGCGCGGACGAGGAGCTCGAGAAGTTCCGCTGGCGCGTCGGCCGGATCGCCGGCTCCTCCTTCCACTACCACTACGCCCGCCTGATCGACACGCTGCACGCGATCGAGAAGATCGAGGAGCTGCTGCGCGGCCCCGACATCCTCTCGCCGCACGTCCGCTCGGTGGCCGGCATCAACCGCAACGAGGGCATCGGCGTGTCCGAGGCCCCGCGCGGGACGCTGATGCACCACTACAAGGTGGATGACAACGGGCTCGTCACCTGGGCGAACCTGGTCATCGCGACGGGCCACAACAACATGGCCATGAACCGGGCGGTCCTCCAGGTCGCGCGCAAGCACGTCAAGGCGGACAAGCTCGAGGAGTCGATGCTCAACCGGGTCGAGGCCGTCATCCGCTGCTACGACCCGTGCCTCTCGTGCTCGACCCACGCGCTGGGGCAGATGGCGCTCCGCGTCCAGCTGCTCGCGCCGGACGGTCACGTGCTCTCGGAGCTGGTGCGCTGACCGTGACGGCCGATCCGGGCGCATCCGCCGCCGAGGCGCTGGGCTCGGCGGAGCTCGCGTCCGGACTCGCGTCGCCGGGTCCCGGGTCGCCCAGGTCCAGCCTCCCGTCGCCGCTTTCGGGGTCGCCCGCGTCTGCCCCGGCCGATGGCGTCCTCATCGTGGGGTATGGCAACCCGCTGCGGTCCGACGACGGCGTCGGTCCCGTGGTGGCTGAACGCCTGGCCTCGGACCCGCGGTTCGCGGGCGCCGATGTCCGGGCCGAGCACCAGCTGACCCCGGAGCTCGCACTCGACGCGAGCCGCTCGTGGCTGCTGGTTCTGGTCGATGCCGCCGAGGGCGTCGCGGTGGGGGAGGTGGTCATCCGCGAGCTGGGCCCGGCGGGCTCCGCGGGGGGCGCGGAGGCAGGGCTGGCGGGCCGCGTCGAGGAGGGCGGCCCGCCGCTCACGCACCACGTTGACCCGGCGGCGCTCCTGGGCCTCGCCGGCGAGCTCTGGGGCGCCGTCCCGCGGACCATCCTGGTGGGCATCGGGCCGGCTTCGCTCGAGCTGGGCGAGGACCTCACGCCGGAGGTCGAGGCGGCCGTGCCGCGGGCGATCGACGCGATCGCCGGTGCGATGGCTGCGCATCGCGACGCGCGAGCCGCCGGTGGGGCAGGGGAGCGCTAGATGCACGAAGTCGGGATGGTGGCGCAGCTGGTCGATGCCGCGGTGGCGACTGCCGGCGGACGCCCCGTGACCGCTGTCCGGATCCGCTACGCGACCACCGTGCCCGAGGACGTCCTGCGCCAGGCCTTCGAGATGCTGACCGCGGACGGCCCGCTCTCGTCGGCGGTCCTCGACGCGGAGCCGTTCGATGTCCGGCTGGCCTGCCAATGCGGCTTCGCCGGTCCGCTGGAGCACGACGACGTCATCGGGCCCGGGCAGGCGGTGTGTCCCTCGTGCGGGGAGCTGCGGTCCTTCCCGCCCACGCCGGAGCTGGAGCTGGTCGAGGTCCGAACCTCGCCCTGACCCGTGTCGCCGCTTCGCCGCTCGACGCGCCGGAATCGTTGCCGAACCGCAACGCTGTTCTGCGAATTGGACGTGCGCGGCTTGCCCGTGAGCGGCAGAATTCGTCGCGCTCCCCGACCCGGACCTCCAGGCGAGGAGATGCCACCGGGGGCCGGTGATCGCGATCGATCGACGCATGGATGTGCCCCCACGCGCCGTTCTGCGCGGCGCCGGCCCGCCGGAGCGGCTCGGCAGCCCAGAGCGGGGCATGGGCGGCCGTCTCCGCCCACCGGTGGGCCCCATGACGTGGCACCGTAGCGCCATGCCGCGAACCCGTCCCGTGCTGCCGCTCGAGGTGGAGCTCTACGCGCCGGTCAAGGCGCTCCTGGAGAGCCAGGGGTACGTCGTCAAGGCCGAGGTGGGCGGCTGCGATGCTGTCGCCGTGCGCGGAGACGAGCCGCCGGTCATCGTGGAGCTGAAGCGGACGTTCGGCCTTGGGGTCGTGCTCCAGGGGATCGATCGGCTCGCGGTCACCGATGCCGTCTACGTGGCGGTGGGCGCCTGGCCGCCCAAGCTCGACGAGGTGCGCCGGCTGCTGCGGCGGGTGGGGCTCGGGCTGATCGTCGTCAGCCACGGCGATGCCGCGGTGGTGCTGGACCCGGGGCCGTACCTCCCGCGCCGCGACCGCCGCCGGGCGACGCGCCTGCTGGGCGAGCACCAGCGACGGGTGGGCGACCCGAACACGGGCGGCTCGACGCGCCGGCCCATCATGACCGCCTACCGCCAGGAGGCCGAGCGCTGCGCGCGGCACCTCGCGGCCGGTCCGGCCCACCTGCGCGTGCTCCGCGCCGCCGGCGACGTCCCCAACGCCGCCTCGATCCTGCGCCGCGACGTCTATGGCTGGTTCGAGCGGGTCGATCGCGGGGTCTACGGCCTCACGCCCAAGGGCGCGCAGGTGGTGTCCGAGCGCGCGCCGGAGCATCACTGAGCGGGCGACGGCGGCACGCGCTGACTGGCCGGGCGCGCTCCGCGAGCGCCAGCGGACCCCTCGGCACTGCACCACCCGCCACCGCAGGTCCCCGATTGGTACCACCGGATTACCGAGAGTACGGGTTGTCCCGAGGCCTCCGGACTCCGACACTCCCTACAGCAAGGAGCCGGACTGCACCGAAGTGCCCTCATCGCAACAACCGGCCCGGCAGACAAGGGAAACGACCAATGGCGTCCATGGCGATGCACGATCTCGGGCCGATGCTCACGGCGAGCGAAGTGGCCGAGATGCTCCACCTCCACGTGAACACAGTGAAGCGGCTCGGTGATCGCGGCGAGCTCCCGTACTACCGCGTCTGCAAGCGGGGCGATCGCCGCTTCCGGCTCGAGGACGTGATGCAGTTCCTCGCCCGGAACCGCTGAACTCGGCGTCCTGGCTGGCACCGGATCCGCCGCCATCGCGGCGTTGTCGCCCGGCCCCCCCGCGCGCTTTGGCTCCCGCGGACGGCACCGTCCCGAGCGCCGCCAGGCGCCGCATCGCGGCGCTGTCGCACCCGCCCCTCGCCCACGCTCGCGCTGCCGCAGGCGGCACCTTGCCGGGCGCCGCGAGTCGCCTCATCGCGGCGCTGTCGCACCCGCCCCTCGCCCACGCTCGCGCTGCCGCAGGCGGCGCCTTGCCGGGCACCGCGAGTCGCCTCAGACTCGAATCTTCGCTTGGCGAGCGGGGCTGATCCCGCCGATCCGGCCTTTGCCGCACGGCGCACGCGACTCGGCCCGCGGTTTGAGTCAGACGCGACTCGGCCCGCGTTCACGCCGACGCCAGGCCGTGACTTGGCGGACCCGATCGACCACGGCAGCCTGGAGGGCCAGGTCGAGCGCCGCGGCAGCCCGTTGGGCGTGGCGCTGATCAGCCTCAGCCCTGGAGCGCGGCCTCGAAGATGCGTAACGACTCTTCGACCTCGGGCACGGTCACGTCCAGCGGCGGGATCCAGCGGATGACCTGGTGGGCCGTCCCGCACGAGAGCAGCAGCAGCCCGGCATCGCGGGCGCGCGCGATCACGGCCTCGGCGGTCTGCCCGTCCGGCGTCCGAGTCGCGCGGTCCTTGACGAATTCGACCCCGATCATCAGGCCGCGCCCGCGCACGTCGCCGATCTCGTCGTGGTCCGCCATGAGCTCTCGCAGGCCGCCCAGCAGCTCGAGGCCGCGCGCCTTGGCGTTGGCCAGCAGGCGCTCCTCCGCGATCGTCTCGAGCACGGCCACGCCAGCCGCGCAGGCGACCGGGTTGCCGCCATACGTGGTGCCGTGGGCGCCCTTGCCCCAGGCGGTCATGATCTCGCGCGTCGAGACAATGGCCGAGAGCGGCAGCCCGTTGGCAATGGCCTTGGCGACGCAGACGACGTCGGGGACGATGCCTGACGCCTCGAACGCCCACATGTCGCCGGTCCGGCCGTACCCCGACTGGACCTCGTCGACCACCAGCAGGATGCCGAACCGGTGGCAGCGCTCCTGGAGCCCCCGCAGGAAGGCTGGCGGCGCGGGGTAGTAGCCGCCCTCGCCCTGGACGGGTTCGACAACGATCGCAGCGACCTCGTCGGGGGCGACGGTGGTCATGAGCAGCCCGTCGAGGTGCTTGAGCGCGTCGGCGATCGCGCGCTCCTCGTCGCCCGCGTAGTAGCGGTACACGGCCGGGAAGACGGTTGTGTAGACGCCCGGCAGGAGCGGCTCGTAGCCCATGCGGTAGTTGAGCGACGAGGTGGTGATGCTGGTGGCGCCGATGGTGCGGCCGTGGAAGGCGCCCCGGAACGCGATGATGGCCGGCCGGCCGGTGACGCGGCGGGCGAGCTTGATCGCGCCGTCGATGGCCTCCGAGCCCGAGTTGAGGAACAAGACGCTGTCGAGGCCCTCGGGCATCGTCTCCGCGAGCATGCTGGCGAGCTTGACGGTGGGCTCCGAGAAGCCGATCGCATGCACCGGGCCCATGAGCTTGTCCACCTGCGCGTGGACCGCCGCGGTGACCCGCGGGTGGGCGTGCCCGAGCGCGGTGACGGCGATGCCGTTCGCGAAGTCCAGGTACGCGTTGCCGGCCGTGTCGTACAGGCGGTGGCCGATCCCGTGGGACCAGCTCTTGTCCATGTACCGGCCGAGGATGGGGCTGATGTTGGCCGCCTGGGCGGCGAGGTCGAGCGACTTGGTCGTGTCCACGGGCCGAGTATAGGCACGGCCCCTTAGCGCTGGCTCATCTGGGCGCGCACCCCGGCATGGCGTGCAACGGCCGCGAGCGGGCCGCTGCCGGGCGGTAGCATGGCCCGGCCGGACCCGCCCTGACCCCTCGCGCGGCGGGAGGCCACCAGCCCGAGGCGCCACCACCGTGATCGACTTCACCCTGACCGACGAGAACAAGCTCGTCCGCGACGCCGCCCGGGCGTTCGCCGAGGCCGAGATCCTGCCCTACATCCGGGAGTGGGACGCCAACGGCGAGACCCATCGCGAGGTCTTCGCGAAGATGGGCGAGATGGGCTTCCTGGGCGCGCCGATCCCAGAGCAGTACGGCGGGTCGGGGATGGACTACATCAGCTTCGCCATCCTGTGCGAGGAGCTCGAGCGGGCCGACACCGCGTTCCGCGTCGTCCAGAGCGTCCACGTGGCGCTCAACAGCCTCACGCTCCTCCAGTGGGCGACTGAGGAGCAGAAGCAGCGCTGGCTGGTCCCGCAGGCGAAGGGCGAGAAGCTCGCCACCTTCGGCCTGACCGAGCCCGGCGTGGGGACGGACGCGGGCAGCCTCGCGACCACCGCGAGGCGCGACGGCGACAGCTACCTGCTCAACGGCAACAAGCTCTGGATCAGCCTCGCCGACCTCGCGGACCACTTCCTCGTGTTCGCCTCGGTCGACCGCACCAAGAAGCACAGGGGCGTCACCGCGTTCGTGGTGGAGCGCGGGATGCCCGGGCTCACCACCGGCACCATCCACGGCAAGCTCGGCATCCGGGCGGGCAACACCGGGCTCCTCAACTTCGAGAACGTCCGCGTCCCGATCGAGAACCGGATCGGTGGGGAGGGCGAGGGCTTCCTCATCGCGATGAGCGCCATCGACCAGGGCCGCTACACGGTCGCCGCGGGCGCTGTCGGCCTGGCGCAGGCGTGTCTCGACGCGTCCGTCAAGTACGCGCACGAGCGCCACACCTTCGGCCAGGAGATCGGCGAGCACCAGTTGGTCAAGCAGATGCTGGCCAACATGGCGAAGGGCACCGAGATTGGTCGGCTGCTCGTGTGGCAGGCGGGGGCGCTCAAGAACCGCGGGCTGCGCAACACGCGCGAGACCTCGCTCGCGAAGTGGCACGCCACCGACCACTCCGTCCAGGCCGCGCTCGACGCCATCCAGATCCACGGTGCCAGCGGCTACTCCAACGAGTTCCCCGTGGAGCGCTACCTGCGGAACTCGAAGGCTGCAGTCATCTACGAGGGCACGAGCCAGCTCCACACGCTGATCCAGGCGGACTACGCGATGGGCTACCGCCACGATCGCCCACTGCGATGCGAGCCGTGGCCGGCGCAGGGGTTCGAGCGGGGGTAGCTGGAGCGGGGGCGATCGCTGGGCGAACGGGCTCGCGCGGACCGGCGGCGCGCTGGGTCGAGCGGGAGGCCGCCGTGAGCGTCGCGCCGGGCGATGTGGATTCGACGCCCCGGTACCCTGGCTGAGACCTGGAACGTTGCCTGAGCCGGTGCCAACGGCCGACGTCGAGCAGGCTGCCGCCAGGTGGGGCACAGAGACGAAGGCGCCCAGGCGCGCCCACCGCGGCGTCCGGGCCGGAGTCCTGAACATCACATCCTCGCTTTCGGCCGAAGGCCGGTACGTCGAGCCCAGCGGCGCGATCGCTGGCTCGCAGCCGACCACACGCCGACCGCGGGACGACCGCAGAACGCCGACCACGGTCTGGCGCCGGCCCGCGATCAGCGGCCAGGCCAGCCGCGGACTACCTGTGACGCATTCCTGGTGCAGACCGGCGTGGCCCTCGCGAGCGTCGGCATCCGTGTCGGGGGTGCCGAGATCGACGAAACCACGGCCACCGACCACGCGACATGGGTCGTGCCGTAGGGGAGGGCGCCGGCGGGATCGCCCTGCGATCGAATTGCGATCGAGTCGATCCATGGTTGCCGTGGCGCGCGATCGGCGGGCAGCCGGAACCCCGCGACTCAAGAGGAGGGAACAATGCAACGTTTCACGTTCAGCGCCTTGGTCGGCCTTGTCATCGTCGCGTTCGCGATCTCGGGCTGCGGGGACAGCGCCGCGACCACGGCCCCGGCGGTGATCAGCAGCAGCACCCCGTCGGGGGCACCGGCTGCCTCCGACACAGGGAGCCCCTCGGCCGGCGGCCAGGCGGCGGGAGCCACAGCGCAGGCGGCCGCCGCCAACGGCGGGACGGCGGAAGACGGCATCGGTCACCCAGTCAACATCTGTGACCTGCTCCCCGTGGCCACGGTGGCCTCCATCACCGGCGAGCCGCTCACGGTCTCCAAGGAGGACGACACCCCGGACTTCAAGATCTACTCGTGCTCCTATACGAGCGCGAGCGGCACCTCGGGCGTCGACGTGAGCGTGCTGGCGCTCGACGCGGCCGCCGGCTTCGACAGCGGCATGCAGGCCGACTCGAGCGCCAAGCTGATCAGCGGACTTGGCGACAAGGCGTTCTCCGGAATTCTCGGAGTGGAGGCGCTCTTCGGCAACGTCCAGATCTCGGTGACCAACCTGCAGTCGGACGCCGCCGCCATCACGCTGATCAAGACGCTGCAACCGAAGCTCTGATCGCCTGGCGCGTTGCCAACGGGGCGGATCCGGATTCGCCCCCTAGGTCACGCCAAGTGCCTCCGCACGTTCCCGGACGGCGGCGTTGTGGGCGTGCCACGCCGCCGACGTGACGTCCGCCCAGCGGAGAACCTCCGTCGGAGGCCCTCGCGCCACGGCGCGGTCGCGAGCCCAAGCCCGGCGAGGAACCGGCGCTCGGCGAGACGATCCTGGGCAACTCGGAGGGCGAGCAGCCCCGGCCGGACCGGCGGGCGCGCTCGGTCAGCGCCCCGTCATGGGCTCGCCGCGCCGCCGCGACGCCTTGCCGCTCTTGTGCTCGTAGAGCCTGCGGTCCGCCTCGGCAAGGGCCGCGCCCAGCCGCGACCCGGACGCAGCGACCCCAACGCCGATCGACGCGCTCACGGGCACGAGCCCGTCGACAGCGGGTGCCGCTGCGAGCACCCCGCGCAGGGCAGCCGCCACCGCCTCCGCCCCGCCCGCAGCGTCGCCCGGCAGCAGGATCCCGAACTCGTCGCCGCCGAGGCGCGCCGCCAGAACGCCCTCCGCCTCAGGGGCAACCTGTTGCAGCGCGCGAGCCACCACGACCAGCAGCCGGTCGCCCGTCTCGTGGCCCCGCGCGTCGTTGGCGAGCTTGAGGCCGTCAACATCCGCGAACACGACGCCGAACGGCTGGGGCGAGGTGCGGTGCGTCACGAGCGCCTCCTCCCACGCCAAGCGGTTGCGCAGCCCCGTCAGTGCGTCGAGCCGCGCCTGGTCCGAGGCCGCGCTGACCGCCACCCCGAGCACGACGGTTCGGCTGATGTGCCGCTCGCGGTCGCGCTGGAGCATCGCGAGCAGGGCGGTGGGCGGGACGAGGAACAGCAGGGCCTCCGGTCCCGGTGCCGCCAGCGCGGCCATCAGCCCGATGGGCGCGAGGAGCACGTCAACCGCGAACGTGAACCGCAGGGCCTCAGCGAGCTGCCGGGTGGGCACGCCGAGGCCGTAGGAGTTGCGCACCCACGAGGCGGCCGCATCGCAGGCGAGCTGGGCCAGGATCGCGAGGGCGAAGACGGGGAGGAGGCCGAGGTCCGGCCCGCTCACGCCGGCCGCGGCGAACACCGCCGCCGGCCCGACCGCGTGCCACGCCGAGCCCACGAGGACGGCGAGCCGCTCATGGCGGGACGGGTCGCGGAGCCGGGCCGCCCACGCCGCGAGCACAAGACCGCTGGCGGCCACCAGGGGCACCAGCGGTGGCGGCAGGACGAACAGCGCCACCACCAGGACGGGTGTCGTGGGGAGCGCGCAGCCCGGGCCGATCTCGAACTCGATGGACGAGGCGATCGCATGGGCCACGGCGCACGCGGCGAACGCAGCGATCGAGGCGCCGAAGGGCGGGTCCAGCAGGAGCCAGACGGCGAGGACCGTCGCGAACGAGCCGCCGGCCAGCAACCCAGACCGCCGATCTGGAGCGGCGACCGAAGCACGGGCACGGCTCCGCGTCGCGCCCACGAGCGCCGCCGCGTCAACGGCGTCCTGGATGGCCTCTCGGCCGCGGTCAGGGGTCTCGTGGTGCATGGGGGGGTCCCACGACGCTCGGTCGCCCGGCGGGCCGAGCGTCGCTCGCTGCGTTTGCGTGGACCTGTTGGATCAGAACGACTTGAAGGGGTCGACGCTGACGTCGTCCACGAGCCATGTCGCCGCGCTGCCGCGGGTCGAGAGCGTGATCGTCAGCTCTTCGGTGGAGCTGCCGTTGAACACATTGGGGATCGTGAGTGCCGGGGTCGGCTGCCAGCCGGCCGGCCAGGCATCTGCATTCAGATCCCAGGCGAAGTACCCGTAGACGTTGGTGTACGGGTTGCGGACGACGACGTCGACGTGGAGGATGGCGCCCATCACCTTGGGGTTGTAGGCGAACAGGCGGATCTTGTCCTCGCCCATCGACACGCACAGGGTGTGGGACTCGACCGACGCGCCGGACCCGAGGCGCATGGCCTTGGCGTCGCCAGCACCCGCCACGTGGAAGCTCTCGTTGCCGGTCACGACGGCAGCAGAGCCGTTGGGCTGCCAGTCGGTGGTGCCGCTCTCGAACCCGCCGTTGGAGATGCGGAAGTAGTTGTTGGCGTCGCCCCAATGCTTGTAGTACTGCGCCAGGGTGCGGCCAGTGCACGAGTACGCGGAGCCATAGGCCATCGTCGACGGGGCGGCCGCGGTGAGGACTCCCGAGACCAGGACGAGGCTCGCGAGGAGTGCGCGACCTAGGCCGATCGGCCGTCGCGACTGCGTGCGCCCGGAGTGAACGGGGGTCGATGCGATCGCGACGACTTCGCGGTTGCGACGGCGGTCGTCGGTCCGCGATATCGCGGCACGCTGTACCAGGTTCGAGCTCACGCCAGTCCCCTCGACTACAAGGTGGCAGGAGCCCATTCGGCCTGGCAACCGGGCGGTCTCTCGGTGACGCGGGAGAGATCCCTGGCTTTGCGTCCCCGCCTCGCGACGGGTTTGCTAGGAGCGGGCCTGAGGGGCCGGGAACGAGTTTGTTGTTCCCTACCCCAAACCCTAGCCCGGAAGGTGCCCCTCTCCGTATACCTCAAAGGGACCAGATGGGGGGCCCGAATGGGGCGGTTCCAAGGGGCACCACCCCCGGGCCACCACCCCTCGTGCCGGGGCCGTGCCTCGATCCGCTCGCCGCATGCTGCCCTCCGGGACTCCGGTTCAGGCGGCCGCAGTGACCGACACGGGGCGGCACACCTTGCACGGCCGATAACCGCGCGCGCCGGCCTCGCGCAGCGAGCGGAACGCGACTCGGTGGTGGGGCGCCACCCGTCGGGCATGTCGGCACGTGGGCCAGCAGACGATGTGCGTGGTGTCCGAGCCCACGAGGCGCTCCCCCCGATGCGCGGCGTCCTCGAGGGCGTCGGGGTCCAGGCCCTCGGCCGCGAGGATGGCCCGCTTGTTGCGCGGCCCGCCGAGCGAGTAGTTGCCCATCGAGCCGTCGGTTCGGACGACGCGGTGGCACGGAACCACGAGGGGCACCGGATTGTGGCCGAGGGCGGTGCCCACAGCCCGGACCGCCTTGGGGTTGCCGATCTCGGCAGCGATCCAGCCGTAGGGGCGCACCTCGCCGAACGGGATCTCGAGGGCCTTGTGCCACACGGCCACCTCGAAGGGCGTGCGGCCCCGCAGGTCGAGCCTGACCGGCGCGCGCCGGTCGCCGGCCAGGCGCCGGGTGACCGCGGTGGCGAGATCGGGCGGGAGTTCGTCGGCGAGCAGCGTCCTGCGACCGGTCCGCGCCGCATGCTCGGCCGCCACCACCAGCCCGTCGTCGCCCAGGTCCACCGAGGCGACGCCGCGTCCGTTCCATGCCACCCAGAGCGTCCCGATCGCGGCGGCGACGGGGGCGATCCGGTCCGCCAGGCCCACCTCGACCAGCACGTCGTCGGGCAGGGTCCGGGGCGCCGGATCCGCGAGGTCGGAGAGCACGCCCGGGGAGACGTCGCGGGCCGCCAGCTTGAGGATCACATCGGTGGTCATGCCATCACCTCCTCGAGCCCCGCCTCCTCGGCGGCGGCCCGGAGCATCGCGAGCCCGCGGTGCACTTGTGCCTTGAGCGTGCCCTCCGGCCGACCGAGTACCTCGGCCAGCTCCGCATACGAGAGGTCGTCCACGTGCCGGAGCACCACCGGCACCCGATAGCGCTCGGGCAGCGCGGCCAGGAGCCTCGCGAGCTGCTCGCGCTCGACCGCCTGCTCCGCCACGGCCGCCGGGCCGTGCTCCACGGGGGCCGCCGGTTCGCGCCCGACCTCGGCCAGGCCATCGAGCGGCGTGGTGGGAACGCGACCCCGACGGACCCGATTCCGGCACAGGTTGACCACGATCGTCGCGAGCCACGGGCGGAGCCGGATGTCCCGGATCCGCGTCGCCTCGTACCCGGCGAGCGCGCGGTAGGCGCGGATGAGGGCGTCCTGCGCCACCTCCTCGGCGTCGTGGGGATCTCCCAGGACGCGCAGGGCGATGGCGTAGCAGCGGTCTGCGTGGGCGCGCACGAGCGGCTCGAAGGCGGCGTCGAGGTCGCGGGCAAGCGCGTCGGCGAGGGTCGGGTCGTCCATCACACCTGTTGAACACGCACGGCACCGGCGCGGTTGCATCCGGGCTCGTGCCGCACCCGCCACCCGCCGGTCACCGGGCGGCATGCCGGGGAGCCATCGTCGCATGTCACAATCCCGGCATGCGCCTCGACGACCGCTTCGAAGAACTCGTCGCCAGCCTCGGCGGCTTCTACCGGACGTGGTACGTGTTCGTGGGCCTGGAGCTGGGACTGTTCGATGCGCTGCGCGACGCTGGCGCGGCTGGCCTGACGGCGGCGGACCTGGCGGCGAAGTGCGGTGTCGAGCCCTCGCTGACCGCACGATGGGCCTGGGGCGCGGACGCGCACGGCCTGGTGGAGATGCTCGACGGGCGGGTCGTGGTCCCCAGTGACGTGGCGGCGGTCCTGCTCGATGCCAATCGGCCGGAGTTCCTTGGCGGGCAGTTCCAGTTCGCCGCCGTCGGCAGCCTCGACTACGACGTCCTGCCCGAGGTCTTCCGGACGGGTCGGTCACACCGTGCCCGGCCTGACCGGTACCGGATCGCGATCGAGCGGCTGACGGTTCAGGACGTGGCGGTGTTCTTCACCGAGGTGCTGGGCACCTTCCCGCAGCTCGTCGCGGACCTTCGGCCGGGCACCCGCGCCATTGACGTGCACTGTGGCGGCGGGCGCTGGCTGATCGCGATGGCGCGGCGGTTTCCGGGCCTCGCCCTGACGGGCATCGAGTTCGAGCCCGACTCGGTCGCGCGGGCACGCGACAACGTGGCCGAGGCTGGCCTCGCCAACCGGATCACGGTTGAGCAGGGGTCGATGATCTCGGTGGGCCACGCCAACGAGGCTGACCTCGTCTACTTCCAGTACGCGCTCCACCAGCTGCCGGACCCGGTCGGCACGCTGCGCTCGGCATGGGATGCCGTTCGCCCCGGCGGGTGGCTGGTGGCGCTCGGCTGGCACCTGCCCACGGACCCCGACGAGCTGCACTCCCCGCAGGGTGAGCTGATCGCGGGCTTCCAGCTCGACGAGGCTGTCCAGGGGACGCGACTGGTCACCGCGTCGGAGGCGCTCGGGTGGTTCACGGCGGCGGGTCTGCCCGTGCCCGAGCTGGTCGAGTTGCCGTCCGGCGCCACGGTGATCGTCCTGCACCGGCGCTGACAGCGCGGGCCGCCCGCGGGCGGACTCAGGCGGACTCGCTGCGGTTCAGCCGTGACGGCGATTGCACCGTCGCCGGTTGCGCTGTCGGCTCGGCATCGGGTCGCCGGCGCCCGGACGATCTCGCCGTCGCATCGGCCGGCCCTCCGCGCCGAGGTCGTCGCCCGCCCGCTATGGTTGGCCCGTGACCCGCCGCCTCGCCATCGACGCTGCCTCGATGACCGCCATCGAGCGGCACGAGCTTCTCGCCCACGCCATCCCGTCGCGCGAGACGCGGGACCTGGGGGATGCCCTGCTGCTCCACGACCGGCGTGACCGGGAGCCATTCTGGAACCGCCTTCAGGCCGTCCGCTGGCCCGACGAGCCGGCGGCGTTCGACCACCGGCTGGCCGAGACGCTCGCCCTGTTCGCCATTCTCGGACGCCAGCCCCACGTCTGGCCCTCGCCCGTCCACGCCGGGCCGTCCGATCTCGCGCTGCGGCTCCAGGGCAACGGCTTCGTGGACATCGGGGGCGGGCACCTCATGGTGATGGCGGATCCGGAGGCCGCGCCGCCCGTCCGCCCCGGCGAGCCGCCTGCCGGCGTGACGCTGCACCCGATCGCACAGCCGCATGACGCGCGGCCGCTCGATCTCGAGGATGCGGGCTTCGTGCTCGCCCTCTCGTTCGGGGCGCCGCTGACACGGGCGTCGGAGCTGGCCGTCGACATCGAGCGCACGCTTCCGGACCCGCGTGTCGTGCTCGTGCTGGTCCGCGTCGACGGCGTCGCGGCCGCCGTCGCGAAGTCAACCACGTTCGACGGCTGGACGTACCTCTCGTCGATCGGCACGCTGCCGGGGTATCGCGGCCGGGGGCTGGCGGCCCTCGCGACGCGACAGGCGATCGCCAGCGCCGCTGCCATCGAGCCGGGCCGTCCGTACCTCGGCGTGTCCAGCGGCAACGACATCGCGATCCGCCTGTACGAACGGCTGGGGTTCCGCTCGGTGGGGGAGTCGCCGGATCTGCTGCTCGAGACGGTTCCGGCCCAATGAGGAACACGGGACTCCCCGCACTGCTGGCGCTCCGAGTCGCGCCTCCACCTTGCGCTGCCCTCGCGCGTGCTCCGAGCGGCTCAGTCGGCGCTCCGCGGGCCGGACGCGCCACGCAGTGCCGATTCCGGGAGCGCCGCACCTTGATCGAACGCACGGGGCGGCGGTCTGGGCGCCTCGTCCGGCGGCAGAGCCGTTGTGTGCACGCCTGCCCGGCGGCCGGGGAGCATCGCGGACGATGACCGGTACCCGCTGGGCCCGCCTGACCTGGCAGGCGGCCGACCCGCGCGCGCTCGCGGACGGCCTCGCCCGACGGCTGGGCGCACGACCGGTGCCGGTCGACGGCGGGGCCTGGCGGTTCGACCTGGGTGGCGAGACGCTCGACGTCGTCCCGTGGCAGCGCGAGGGGCCACGCGACGACCCCACCGCCGAGGGACGCCTGGTGTTCGAGCCCATCACTGGCAGCGGGCTCGTCCCGGCGCTGGGTCCGGCCGCCCACGGTGCACCCGATCCTCCGCTGACGCTGGTCGGGGTCGCCTGGTCGACGGTCGAGCTCGACCGGGCGGAGCAGGAGCTCGACCCCTGGCTGGTCGCCAGCGATCCATCGCTCGGCGACGGCGACGCCGTGCCGGACCGACACCTGGGAGCCCGGACGCGGATCCGACGCGGCACGTCGCTCCCGGGCGGCACGCTGGTGCTGTCGGAGCCGAGCACCGAGGGGCGGCTGGCGGGCTCGCTCGCGCGCGACGGCGAGGGTCCGTGCGCGCTGTACCTGCGGCCGGCCGCAGGCCTTGGCGCGTGGGCCGCGGCGGCGCGCGGCCGCGGTGTTCGGCTGTCCGGGCGGCGAACGGGCCCCCTCGGCACCGCGGTCCTGCTGCCAGGCGCCGCCATCGCCGGCCCGCACGTGCTGGTGGTGGGACCGCCCGCAACGACGGCCCGCCCGAGTACCATCGCGCCATGAACGACGCCAACGTGACCGTCCGCCCGGCGACGCCGGACGATGCCGAACGCCTCGCCTCGCTGCTCACCGATGAGGGTTACCCCGCCGGCGGCTCCGATCTCGCGGCGCGCATCGAGCGGTACGGGTCGCTCGGCTCGGAGGTCCTCGTGGCGGATGCCGCCGGCGACGTCGTCGGCTTCGTCACGATCCTGGTCCTGCCCAGGTTCGAGCTGGACGACCTCTTTGCACGGGTCACCTCGCTCGTGGTTGATGCGGGCGTCCGCGAGCGCGGCATCGGCCGGCTGCTGATGCAGGCGGCGGAGGAGCAGGCGAAGGCTGCGGGCGCGGCCTGGCTTGAGGTCACCGCCGGCCACCACCGCCCGGACGCGCGCCGCCTGTTCGAGTCGCTGGGCTATGACCCCGGTGTCGCGGCCTATCTCCGCAAGCGGGTCTGACGGGTCCGCGCCGCGCGCAGAGCAGGTCGGCGGTGAGGCGATGAGCCTGCCGCGTCTGCGACTGCGCGACGAGGTCGCCGGCCTCCTGGACCTGCCCTGGGAGCATCCGCTCGGGGCCTGGGAGGACACCGGGCATCGCTTCCGCGAGCTGCCCGTGGGTCCGTCGCGGCACCTCGTCCGGTTCCTCGTCCACGCGGGCATCGTCTACGCGCTCAAGGAGCTGCCCGAGGCGGTCGCCGAGCGCGAGTTCGAAGTGCTGCGGCGGCTCGAGGAGGCACGCCTGCCGGGCGTGCGCGCGGTGGGCCTCGCCATCCGCCCAGAGCGCCAGGACGCCATCCTCGTGACGGAGTACCTGCGCCACTCGATGCAGTACCGCCGCCTGCTGATGCGGTTCCGCGGCGTGACCCCGACATATCGCGACCGGCTGCTCGACGCGATGGCCCTGCTCCTCGTCGACCTCCACCGCGGCGGCGTCTACTGGGGCGACTGCTCGCTCGCCAACACGCTCTTCCGCCGCGACGGCGACCGGATCCAGGCGTACCTGGTCGACGCCGAGACGAGCGAGATCCACGAGAGGCTGTCGGAGGGGCAGCGCGCCTACGACCTCGACATCCTCGTCGAGAACGTGGCCTTCGGCCTCGCCGACCTCGCCGCGTACCAGGGCCGACCCGACGAGATGGAGGTCTCGATCGAGGCGGCAGAGTCGGTCCGTGGCCGGTATGGCGCGGTGTGGTCGGAGCTCCACGACCAGCCCGAGTTGATGCCCGGTGACCGGCAGGCAATCCGCGCCAGGCTTCGACGCCTCAACGACCTGGGGTTCTCGGTGGATGTCGAGCTCGACCCCGTGTCCGTCGGCTCGGTGCGGCTTCGGACCAGCGTCACCACGCGCCGGTACCACGCGAATGAGCTTGAGCGCCGCACGAGGCTCCGCGCGCTCGAGGGGCAGGCGCGCATCCTGCTCAACGACCTCGCCGAGTACGGGGCATGGCTCGAGTACCACGAGCGGCGCGTCGTCGAGCCAGACGAACAGGCTGACCGCTGGCTGCGTTCTGTGTACCGGCCGACGCAGGCGCGGATCGCCCGCGAGGTGGGCCCCAATCGGGACCTCGTCCAGGCGTATTGCGACGTGCTCGAGCACAAGTGGCTGCGTTCCGAGCAGGCCGGTTATGACGTCGGCCTCGAGGCGGCCGTCGAGTCCTACCTCGCGGCGGGCGCGCCGGCGCCCGAGGTCGTGGTCACCGCGGCTGGCGACGTCATGGACCCCCTCTCGGGCCTCGACGTGGAGATGGAGTCCGGGCTCGGCGACGACGGGATCCCAGGCTGACGCGAGCCCACCCGAGGTGACGCCACCCGAGCCCGATACGCCCTCGGCCTACGCTCCCGCCTCGGCGTCCACTGACGCCGACCACGCCTCCCGGTGCACGAGGTCCTCAACCGGCTTCCTCCCGCCGGCGCGGTTCGGCCTGGTCAGCACCTCGGGCTTGGCCGGGTATCCGAACGAGAGCATGAACTCGCAGTGCATGTCGGCGGGGTAGCCGAGGACCTCCCGGGCGCGGCCCGCCTCGTAGACGGTGGCCGGGCAGCTGCCGATGCCGAGCTCCCACGCGACGAGCATCATCTGGGCGGCCGCCCCGCCCAGGTCCCACATGACCGAGAGGGGAGCGCCCTCGGCCTTCGGGTCCGGCGTGACGAGCGCCACCGCTGCGGCGGCTCCGCCGACATGCCCGCACCATGGGCCCAGCGTGGCCATCTGCTGGAGCCGCGCACGTTCGGTGACCACGATGAACGCCCAGCGCTGGACATTCTTCGCACTGTGGGCGCGGCGGCCGGCCTCGAGGATTGCGGCGAGGTCTGCATCGGCTAGCGGGCGGTCGGCGAACTCGCGCACGGCGCGCTTGGTGTGGACGGCATCACGGACGTTCATGGCAAGGCCTCCGGGGCGGTCGGGTTGACGGCAGGCGCGGCAGGTGAAGGAGGTGCGGCGGTGGCGGGGCGGTCGGGTGAGCCCGCATCGGGCGTCGCGGACTGCCGCTCGAAGACGCGCAGGAGCGAGCGGACGCCGCCGGGCTCCTCGTCGAGGGTCGTCAGCCGTTCCGGCTCGGGCAGGCGGGCGGCGGGGACCGCCTCAGCCACGCGCGCCGCGGCGTCCGGGTCGAGCGACCCGCCCAGGGCGGTGGCGAAGAACCGTGCGACTGTGCTGCGGAAGACGGCGAACTCGTACAGCCACGAGTGGTGGCCCTCGTGGACGACGAGGGTCTGCGTGGTGCCCGGGTTCGCAGCCCGCCGGGCGGCCGCGAGGCGCGCAAGGTGGCCCACCGGCACGACGTGGTCGTCGTCGCCGTGGACGAGCAGCACCGGTGCCGCGATGACCCGGACGGCGCGCGCGGCGCTGGTGCCGGCGATCGTGTGGCCCCGCGGACGCAGATAGACGCGCGCCGTGAGCCATGCCAGCGGCCAGGCGACGAGCCCCGGGATCGGCAGCTCCGCGAGGCGGAAGGTCTGGCGGGTCAGTCGATACGGGTCAGCGGGCGTCGACACCGCGACGACCGCGCGGATCGCCGGCTCGCGGGCTGCCGCGACCAGCACCCCGGCGGCTCCCATCGAGTGGCCGAGGATCCCGATCCTCGTCACCTCCCCCCGCGCAGCCAGCCAGTGGGCGCCCGCCAGTGCGTCGGCCGCGAACTCGCCCACGCTGATCGGCAGCGTCTCCGCCTCGTTGCCGCCATGCCCGCGCACGTCGAGGGCGAGCACGTGGAACCCGGCCGCGTGGAGGAACGCGGCGTGCGGCAGGGTGCGGTCGCGCGCCGACTCCCAGCCGTGGACGAGGACGATGCCCGGGGCTGGCGCGTCGCCGGCCGGAATGAACCACGCCTTGAGCGACAGGCCGCCGGTGGTCGCGACCTCGACCTCCTCGTACGCCATGCCGAGCGCATCAGGCGTCCACAGCGGCGCGTGGCGCTGGGGGTAGCCGGCGCGAACGCGGTACACCTGCGCGAAGCGGTAGGCGAGCACGACGGGCAGCGCAGCGGCGGCAGCGGCGATGCCGGCGCGCCGGGTGCCGGGGGTCGGGACCATGGCCGAATGGGAACCCGCCGAGCCCGGCCTGTCAAATGGGCCCCCCGCGTCTGTTCGGTGCGGTTTGGTTCCCAGTTGCTCCCCGCGCTGACCCGGCAGCCCGCGCGATGACCGGCGGCCCCGGCGCCCCGGGCGTCGTCAGCGTTAGCGCTGGCCGTCCCGATGGCTCGACAGCATGCTCAGGAGGGCGCCCCGCGGGTCGAAGCCAGGTCGCCGCCAGACGGGAATGGCGTGCTCGTCGACCTCCTCGAAGAGATGTTCGGGCGACAGCCGGAAGGCGCCCCTCTGCTCCGGGTCGGGGACCACCACCCCACGCTCCACGAAATCAGCCAGGGCATCGGCCTCGATCCGGTAGATCGCGCCGTCGTAGGTCAGCAGGTTGTCGTTGGCTCTTCTCGACATCTCTTCCCCCTGGAGTCCGGACCCATCGCCTGCGGTGATCGTCGTCGAGGTCGCCATGCCGGTCAATGCATCGCACGCTCAGCACTGCGAGCCTCGTCCCCCGCGGAACCCCCGCTGTGCCCGGTGCGGGAGGACACACTCGACGAGTCTCGGCAGCCGGCCGATCGCGGGTGCCGCGTCGGTACACTGGGCGGATGCCTGGTCGCGATCCCCACGACGTCCTCGGGGTCGAGCCCGGTGCCTCGCACGAGGAGGTCCGGGCCGCCTGGCGCTCGCTCGCGCGTCAGCACCACCCCGACCTCACCGCCGACGATCCCGACGCCGCGCGCCGGGCAACCCGACGGATGGCCGAGATCAACGCCGCCTACGCGTCGCTCACCCGGTCCGCGGGCCGCCGGCGGCGCCAGGCCGCGGCCGACGAAGCTGCCACCCGCGCGAGGCCCGCGCCCACGCCCCGGCCGGGCGCCGGCCCGCCGCCCCCGCCGCGAACCAAGCCCGTGACGGGCCGCCTCGACACGTCGGCGACCTACGTGCCGCGCAACCAGACCACGACGCCGCCGGGACTCCGCATCCCCCTCACAGGCCAGCCGCCGCTTCGGCCCGACCGCTCGCGCCCCGAGCTCCGCGCGTCCAAGCCGTCTGGTCCGCTCGAGCGCGATCGACTGGCCGGACACCTGGTCGCCGAGCCACCGTGCCTCGAGGATGCCCTTGACATCGAGCTGACGTTCGGCAAGTTCCACGGCCACACGCTGGGTGAGGTGGCAGCCTTCGAGCCCTCGTACATCGACTGGCTGGCCGGGACGCTCACGCGCGAGCCCGAGATCACCCTGGCCGCCCGCGTGATCCGTGACGAGCTGGACCGACGGGGCATCCACCGAGAGCATCGGCCCGCCCGGCCCGGCTGGCAGTCGAACCCGTTCCACTGACAGCCATCCTGGCGACTTCTTGACAGCCAGTTGAAGGACGACTGCACGGCGCCGATCTCGGCCGCCGACGTCCCCGCAGACGCCCGATCGGCCCGCATCCCTGCCAGCCAGTCGCGAGAACGAACGCTGGCGATTTCCAGCGTGCCGCGCAGGCGTCCTTCGACTGTCTGTCAGGAACGCACGGGCAACGGCGTCGGCGCGGGGAGCTCGACGCCTGCCTGGCGCCAGACATGACAACGCCCCCGGCGGCGAGGCGCCGGGGGCGATGAAATGAGATCAGTCCTGCCGCCCCACCACCGGGCCTGCTGGCCGGTAGGTCCATGGTTATTCGGCTCGTGACCGCGGCTTTGGTTCCCTCGTGCCGTCGAGCGTCCCCAACGGTCGAGTCGTCCTGCCCTCCGGTCCGTGACCGACGCCCCAGGTTGTTACCCCGGTTGGTCGTGGACGGCGCGTGTCGAACGCATTTCGAACGTTAGGGCGGTGTGTGCCGGCTGGGAATGGGTCGGCGGTACGGATTCGCGGACCGATAGGTCAGGCGCATGCGTGCACCGCCGGGACCATCGGCTGGATGTGGCGTCTGACCATCAGACCCCTCGGTAGAACGCCCTATTGGGCCGCGCGACGCCTGGCGGGGGCAGCCCGAGACGCGGCTCCGAGGTGTAGAGTCGCGCCGATGAGCGAGCGTCCCGACCCCTGGAGCGAGCGCCGCCGACGGTGGCGCGTCGAGCGCCTCGACCCGACCCTCGACCGGCTGCCCGAGCGGCGCGACCGCTTCGCGACGATGGGCGACCTGCCCGTCGAGGGCCTGTACGGCCCGTGGGATCTCGAGGCCGGCCCCGACGCGGAACCCGCAGGCCCGGGCGGCCCGACCGCGGTCGACCACCGGGGCGAGCCGCTGCGCGCCGGCGCGGGCGAATACGCCGACTTCGACCCCGTCCGCGACATCGGCTTCCCGGGCGAGCCCCCGTTCACGCGCGGCGTCCACCCGACCGGCTACCGCAGCCGCCCCTGGACGATGCGCATGTTCGCGGGCTTCGGCTCGGCCGAGGACACGAACGCCCGCTTCCGCCAGCTGCTCGCCGCGGGGCAGACCGGGCTCTCCATCGCCTACGACATGCCCACGCTCTACGGCTACGACACGGACGACCCGGAGGCCGAGGGCGAGTTCGGCACCTGCGGCGTCGCGGTGAGCAGCCTCGCCGACATGGAGGTCCTGCTCGGCGGCCTGCCGCTCGACCGCGTCAGCACCTCGATGACCATCAACTCGCCGGCCGCCCCGATCTGGGCGATGTACATCGTCGCGGCGGAGAAGACCGGCGTGCTGCGCGGGCGGCTCGAGGGCACGACGCAGAACGACATCCTCAAGGAGTACGTGGCCCAGAAGGAGTTCCTGTTCCCGCCCGAGCCGTCGATGCGCCTGGTCGTGGACACGATCGAGTTCGGGACGCGCGAACTGCCGCGCTGGAACACGGTGTCCATCAGCGGCTACCACATCCGCGAGGCGGGCTCGACCGCGGTCCAGGAGCTCGCCTTCACGATCGCGGACGGCATGGCGTACGTCGAGGCGGCGATGGCCCGCGGCCTCGACCCGGACGAGTTCGCGCCGCGCCTCTCGTTCTTCTTCAACAGCCACTCGGACTTCTTCGAGGAGATCGCGAAGTTCCGGGCGTCGCGCCGGATCTGGTGGAAGCTCATGACCGAGCGGTACCGCGCGAAGGACGAGCGCTCCGCCTGGATGCGCTTCCACACCCAGACCGCGGGCGTCTTCGCTCACGCCGCAGCAGCCGCTCAACAACCTCACGCGCGTCGCCACGCAGGCGCTCGCCGCGATCCTGGGCGGGACGCAGAGCCTCCACACCGACGCCTTCGACGAGGCGCTGGCCGTGCCCACGGCCGAGGCGGCGCTGCTCGCCCTGCGCCAGCAGCAGATCCTGCTCGAGGAGGCGGGCGTCGCGTCGACGGTGGACCCGCTGGGCGGCTCGTGGTTCGTGGAGGCGCTCACCAACAAGGTGGAGCGCGAGGTCTGGCGCTACCTCGACGAGATCGACCGGCGCGGCGGCATGGTGGCGGCGATCGCCGACGGCTACCCGCAGCGCGAGATCGCCGATTCCGCCTACCGCTTCCAGCGCGAGCTCGACGCGAACGAGCGCGCGATCGTGGGCGTGAACCGCTACGTCGCCGGCGGCCCGGTCGCGGTACCGGTGCTCTCGGTGCCGGAGGGGTCACTCGAGCGGCACCTCGCGCGGCTCGAGCGGACGCGCCGCGAGCGCGATGCCGCGGAGGTCGCGTCCGCGCTCGCCGGCCTGCGCGAGGCCGCGTCCCGACCCGGCACGTCCGAGACGAACCTGATGCCGCACTTCATCCGCTGCGCCGCCGCGTATGCAACGCTCGGCGAGCAGTGCCAGGTGCTGCGCGAGGTCTTCGGCGAGTACCGGGAGCCCGTGGCGGTCTGATGGCGACCTGATGGCGGGCGACACGTTCGCGCTGCCGCGCACTGCGGCCCCGGCGGCGCGTGCACTCGAGGGCGCCGGCATCCGCGACCTGCGCGATCTCGCCGTCCACACCCAGCGCGAGGTGGCCAGGCTCCACGGCATGGGCCCGAACACGCTGCGGATCCTGGGCGACGCGCTTACGGCGGCGGGGCTTGCATGGCGCGACGAGTCTGCGCTTGGCAGCTGAGGCCGGCGAGTCGGGTCAGACTCAGACTCGGGTCGGCGAGCGCGGCAGCCTGGGAGAATCGTGTCCGGGCGCCGGCGCCCACGCTTGGGTGTCCGCGATTTGAGTCTGCGATGACTCAGCAGGCCGGGAGCGGACATCCACCGGCTGGATGCCCGTCGGTGGCGCGCCTGTCGGTGATGGACGCGTCGTGATGGCGCGGCTCGGGCTTACCATGCCGCCATGTACTTCGATGCCCTCTCCTTCCTCGAAGACGAGCGCGACGCCTTTCGACCCTACGAGGCGCTGCTCGACCTGACCGACGAGCAACTGGACCGGCCGGTCGAGGCGGCCGGCGGCTGGTCCGGGCGGGACCTCATGGGCCACATCGCCCTGTGGCAGGAAGCCGCGCTCGCCGCCGCCAAGGAGCTCGCGGTGAACGAGGCCAGCCCGTCGCTGGATCGCGTGGAGGCGCAGTGGGCAGCAGCGGGAGGCGACGCGATCAACGCGGAGGGCCTCAGCCGCTTCCGAGCGATGTCGATGGATGAGGTTCGCTCGGTCTTCCGCCTGACCGCAGGCGAGCTTCGCGGCTATCTCACGGTGGTCCCCGAGTCGCGCTGGATCAAGCACTCCACGCACCAGGAGTACTTCTTCGGCGAGATGACCGAGCACTACGAGGACCACGCGAAGGAGCTGCGCGCGATCCTGGACGCCGTCGCCCAGTCGCCCGCCGGGTAACGGTCACGAGCGCAGCCGATCCCGAAGCGGCGTTGGCTGCCCGCGGACCAGTGCCGGGACTCGCTCAGCTCGAGAGCGGCAGCAGGTACAGGGCCATCACCAGTGGCGTGCGCGCCACCACGCTGTGCTTGGTGTTGGCCGGCATCCGGAGCCACGCTCCCGGGGCGGCCGCCCAGACGTCGTCGACCCGCGGTGAGGTCACACTCGCCGGACAGGATGTGGATGATCGCCGGGCGCGCGGAGGTGTGCTCGGACAGGCGCTCGCCGGCGGCGAACGCGAACATGACCAGTTCAACCCCGGCCTCGTCGGAGAGCGTCTGGCTGTGGATGCCTCGTGCGGGCAGGGGCGCCTCGGCGGTCAGGTCCGCGAAGAACGTGTGCGTCGTTGTCATGCCGCCACGATAGACCCACGGCACCCGGCAGGGGATCGGGCCGATTGCCGACGGGTATGCCGCCCACGTGGGCGCCCGCGGCACCGTCCTGCCGATCGGTCCAGGGGCGCCACGATCTCAGGAGAGGGCGCCCAGGCGCTCCGTCAGGCGGAGGTTCTCCCGGTAGTCGATGGGCACGTCCACGACCGACGGCCCGTCGTGTTCCAGCGCGCGCATCAGGGTGGGGTAGAGGTCCTCGGCCGAGGAGGGCCGGAAGGCGGCGAGGCCGAACGACTGCGCGTAGGCGACCAGGTCCGGGTTCGTGAAGTCGACGCCGAACGGCTGGCCGAACTCGATCCGCTGCTTCCAGTCGATCAGGCCGTACCCCTCGTCCCGCCACACAACGACCGTGATGTTCGCGCCGATCCGCCGGGCGGTCTCGAGCTCCTGGGAGTTCATGAGGAACCCGCCGTCGCCGCACAGCGCCACGACGCGCCGGTCGGGGTGGACGAGCTTCGCCGCGATCGCGCCCGGCACCGCGATCCCCATCGCCGCGAAACCGTTCGAGATGACCACGGTGTTGGGCTCGTAGGTCGGGTAGAGCCGGGCGAGCCAGACCTTGTGCGCCCCGACGTCGCTCACGACGATGTCGTGCGGCCCGAGCGCGCGGCGGAGGTCCGCGATCGCCTTCTGGGGCCGGATGGGCCAGCCGCCGTCCTCCTCGAACGCGTGGAGGTCGGCGAGGATCGCGTTGCGGAGGTCCTGATGGGCGGCCGTCTCGTGGGCGGCATGGCGCGCCCGCGCGTCCTGCCCGCCGATCCCCGAGGGGAGCACGGCCGCGAGGAGCCGCCGCAGTGTTCCCTCGATGTCGCCGATCAGCTCCACCTCGGGCCGGTACGCCGCGTCCACCTCGGCGGGCGCCGTGTCGATGTGGATGATCCGCTTGCGGCCGTCCGGGTTCCAGCGCGACGGGGCGTACTCCACGAGGTCGTAGCCCACCGCGATCACGAGGTCGGAGCGGTCGAACCCCGTGAGGACGTGGTCGCGCGCCTGGAGCCCCACCGCGAGCAGCGAGAGGTGGCTCCGGTCGTCGATGGCGCCCTTGCCCATGAAGGTCGCCGCCACTGGCACGTGCAGGCCCTGGGCGAAGGCACGGAGCTCCGGTGCGGCGTTGCGGCGCAAGACGCCGTTGCCGGCGAGGACGATGGGACGGCCCGAGCCGGTGATCAGGCGCGCTGCGTGCTCGATCGCCTCCTCCGTCGGCTCCGGGAAGTAGGCCTGCGTCGGGGCGAGGGGGCGGAGGTCGTCGGCGACCGGCGTCGCGGCGATGTTCTCGGGCAGCTCGACATGGGTGGGGCCGGGCTTCTCGAGCCGGGCCACGCGGAACGCCTTGCTCACGATCTCGGGGATCGCGTCCGCCTGCTCCACGCGCTGGTTCCACTTGGTCACCGGCTCGAGCATGCGCACGACGTCCACGAACTGGTGCGCGACCTTGTGCGTGCGGTCCAGCCCCGCCTGCCCGGTGAGCGCCACCATGGGAGCGTGGTCGAGGAAGGCGTCGGCGATGCCCGTCACGAGGTTCGTCGCGCCGGGCCCGAGCGTTGACATGGCCACCGCGGCGCGTCCGGTGAGGCGGCCGTAGACGTCGGCCATGAACGCGGCGCCCTGCTCGTGGCGCGTGGTCACGTGGCGGACGGCGCCCTGGCGGCCCAGGGCGTCGAGGACGTCCATGGTCTCCTCCCCGGGCACGGAGAAGACGTACTCGCAGCCCTCAGCGCCGAGGCACTCGACGAGCAGGGCGGCTGCCGTCCGGTCGTCTGGGCGCGCCATCTACCGGCATACCCAGGTGCGCCGAACCGAGCCCGCGATGAAGGGCGCGACCTGGACGATGGGGACGATCGTCGCGGTGTTCGTGTGGATGGGACCTCCTGCCGTCGACACTGTACCGCCCTGGGCGCCCTAGGCGGCATGTGCGCCCCGTGGCGGGGCAGGCGCGGCGGTCAGCTGGCGAGGGCGCTGCCGACGCGGATCTTCGGGGGGTTCTCGAAGTGCTTCTTCACCGCGCACTGCTCGGCGGCGCGAACCACCGCATCGGCGTACTTCTCGGGGAAGCTGGCCGGGAGCTCGATCGTGACGTCCACCTGGCTCACCAGGTGCGTGCTCGGATCGAACTGCATGTTCTGGACGAGTCGGACGCCGTCGGTCGAGATGCCGCGCTGGCGGCAGAAGCCGAGCACATAGATGCCGGCACAGGTGCCGATCGTCGAGAGGAAGGTGGCGAACGGCGTCGGCGCCGAGCTCTGGCCGCCGCCCGACGGGGGCTGGTCGGTGGGCACGACGAAGCCGCCGAAGTGGGCGTCCACGCGGGCGCCTCCGGGGAAGTCGACGATCATTTCCATCTGCGATACCTCTTCATGCCGGCGCCCTCAGATGTCCTCGGGCCACGGGAGCGTGCCCATGGCGCGCTGCTCGCGCGGCAGTCGAAGGATACCCTGCAATTGCGTACTTGCGCAAGTCCGCAGTTTACGGTGGGAGCGTGTGGAGGCGTTCATGTGGCGCGAGGTGCGCGACGTGAGCGCACGACGTGCCGAGGCGGTCGAGGAGCGTCCTGGTGGTCCTGGACTCTCCCGCGGGACGTTGGCGGCGGGACTGCCGAGCAGACCATCCAAATCGGTCCAACGTCGCGCTGGCGCTTCTGAGTTCGACCGCCGAACTGGAGGAAGTGGCCGATCCCGTCGTCCAGAACCTCCCGTCGGGCCCTGTCTTGCGCCCGTCGGGCAGGTGGATGGACGCATTTGGCGGACGGGGCCGGCCAACAGCAGGTCGTGCCCCGGCCGCCGGCCGACGCCCGCTGCCCGATGGACGGATTTGGCGGATGGGGCCGGCCAGGAGGGGGTGAGACACATGGAAGGGGAGCCTGCTGTCACGGGGTGCCCGCGTCCCGGGCCTCGAGCCAGTCGCGCAGCGCCGTGACCGAGAACAGGTCGCTCTCGAGGTCCTTGAGGGCCGTCGCCGGCGGCGTGTCGGCTGGCAGGGCGAAGGCGGCGAGCACCTCGGGGAGCGGGACGTTCCATGCGTCCGCGATGTCGCCGAGCGCCATCCAGCCCTTGATCTCGGTGACGGTCTCGCCCTCGAGGGTGACGGGCTCTCCGCCGGCCGCCGTCCTGCCCGATGTCTGGAACGTGCCGGTGGCCATGCCCAGGCCGACCGTCCCCGCGAAGACCGCGACGATGAGCAGCCCGTAGGCGAACGGCGGGATCCGGCGGCGGCGCACCGGGATTGTGGTGGCGGGTGTCTCCATGATGATCTCCTTGCTCATGCCCGGCCGCGGACCGGGAGTCCGACGTGGAGTTCAAGCGCGCCGGCGCGCGGGCACGCCTCCACGCATTCCAGACAGCCGATGCAGTCGGCCGACGTGATCGCGGTCGCCTTGGCGACGTCGATGCCCATGGGGCAGCTCTTGGTGCACAGGTTGCAGTCGACGCAGGCGGCCGCCGACCGCTCGAGCCGGACGGGGCTGAAGCGCGCAACGATCCCGTTGGCGGCGCCGAGCGGGCAGGCGTACCGGCACCACGGACGGTCAACGAACAGCGCTCCGAGCAGCAGCAGCGCGAGGACGACGAGGCCGAAGCCGGTGCTCTCCTGCCCGATGTCGAGCAGGGCGATCCAGGGGTCGACGTCGCGGAAGACCATGAGGCCGAACGTGGCCGTGCCCCAGACGGCCCAGGCCAGCACCGCGTACTTGAGGAGCCGCAGCGGGCGGTCGAGGACGGCGAGCGGAGCGGCACGCCGGCGGAGCGCGCGCATGGCGCGGAAGGCCGCGGGCACGCGGCGCTGGACAAGCGAGCTGAAGCCCGCGACCACGTCCTGGAGGAACCCGAGGGGGCAGATCCAGCCGCAGAAGGCACCCCGGGCGAAGAAGGCCAGGAGCAGCACGGCACCCGCGAGCACGAGGTTGGACGAGTGCACGTGGGCCACGAAGAAGCCCCCGGTCAGGAACGTGACGAACGTCTCGATCCCGCCGAAGGGGCAGATGGACTCCGGACTCGTGCCCATGGCTCCGGCCGCTGCCACGACCGCACGGTCGATGACGACCCACAGGATGTAGAGCGCGACTGCAAGCTGGATTCCCCGGCGCAGCCCCTGGACGCCGCGCAGGGCAGCAAATCCTCGGCGCGGCCGTCGCACCACGGCGTCCCGGCGCGGCCGCGGCTGGGCGTCGAGGATCACGAGCGGCTGGCCGGTCACGGCCGAGCTCCGGGATCGCGCGCTGTGCCGTCGACGGTCAGCGGTCGGGGGACGGTGGTGGGCAGCGGTCGCATGGCGTGGCTCCTGGGCTGGAGGCACCGCCCAGCTCTGTTGTCCGGCGGTGCCGTCCCCAAGGCTCCGGGCGCCCGGTGGATCGCCCGTGGAGAAGTCGTGGAGATCGCGGTGTCGTGCGTGCGGTTTCGATGGACGGACCCCGGCGTCACGCCCGCTGAGCGGCCGCGCCGGGGCATTGCCGACCGGACCTTGGCCGCCGACGCCCAAAGTGCGGCGACTGACATCCCCGCGTGATCTCCACCCGGGCTCCACGGGGCGTCCATGGAGGCCCGCGACGATGACCCCTGTCAAGCGCCCCAACCGGGAACCAACCCACCAATCGGGCGCCATCCCCTCGGAGGTCATCCTCGTGAAGAAGCTCCTCACCCCCATCGCAGGCGCCGGCCTGTTTCTCCTGGTCGCGGCAGGCGCGGTCGCCGCGGCATCGCCCGCCACGCCCGCTCCCGCGACCGCTGCACCCAGCGTGACGGTCGCCCCCGCGGTCGCCACCGGGCAGGCCGCTGCCCCGGCGGCAGCGCCCGGAACACTCGCTGCGATCCTCGGCCTCACTGACGCGCAGGTGGCGACTCTTCGCCAGCAGGGCCTCAGCCTCGCCCAGATCGCGGTCCGCCAGAACGTCGATCCCCAGAAGCTGATCGACGCCCTTGTCGCCCAGTGGTCCTCGCGGATCGACGCCCGCCTCTCGGTCGGCGCGATCACGGCCGACCAGGCGAAGACCCTCAAGGACGCACTCGCTGCTCAGGCCAAGGCGATGGTCAACCAGACCACGCTCGGTGGCATGCGTGGCGCCGCAGTGGGCGCCGGCCCGAACGGGGCCATGCGGGGCACGGGCGCAGGCGCTGCCGTCAATGGCGCGACCGGCGCAGCCGGCGCGGCCGGCATGGGCCGTGGCGGGGCGATGCGCGGCGCTGGTGCCGGCACCGGCGTCTGCCCGCTGGCCACGACGGCTCCCTCGAACTGAGCCACTCGGCAGGGCGGGCTGTCTCCCCTGGGACGGCCCGCCCTACCATGGTCCACGTCATGAGCACCATCCTGGTCGTCGATGACGAGCCCCACATCCGCGAGATCGTCGGGTCGTACCTCGCGCGCGAGGGCCACGACGTCAGCTACGCGGCGGACGGCAACGAGGCCTTGGCGGCGGCACTGGAGTCGGAGCCCGACCTCATCGTCCTCGACGTCATGCTCCCTGGACGCTCCGGGTTCGACGTCCTGCGCGAGCTTCGTGCCGCCGGCCGTCGCCCGGCCGTCATCATGCTCACCGCCCGCGACGAGGTGATCGACCGCGTTGCCGGGCTCGAGATCGGGGCTGACGACTACGTCACCAAGCCATTCGAGCCGCGCGAGCTCGTCGCCCGCGTCGGCGCCGTGCTGCGCCGCGTGACCGCGGCGACGGGAGCCGGCGTCCCGCCCACGTCCGCCCCGACGCGCGCCTATCTCGACCTCGAGATCGACGAGCCGGCGCGCGAGGTCCGCCGCGAACGCGTCGACCTGGGCCTGACGCGCGCCGAGTTCGACCTGTTCGTCGCGCTCGCCGAGGTGCCCGGCGTCACCTGGACCCGGGCGCAGCTTGGCGACCGGGTGTTCGGCGAGGAGTTCGACTCCTTCGACCGCACCATCGACAGCCACGTCAAGAACCTGCGGCGCAAGCTCGGCGGCCGGGCGGGGGACCGTGAGTACGTCGAGACCATTCGCGGCGTCGGCTACCGGGCGGCACGCGAGTGAACGCCCCCCACCTCGCCCGCACGGGTCTCGCGATCCGGCTGGCGCTCGCGTTCGCGGGCGTCGCGCTCGCCACGGCGCTGGCGGTCGCCATCGCCGCCCCGCCCATCGTCGGGCGCGGGTTCGCCGCCATGCAGGCGGCGGAGGGCTCCACGGGCCTCGGCCCTGGACGCGGGCCGGGCATGGGCCCCGGGGCAGGTGGTGCGTACGCCGCACAGCTCCAGCAGGACACGACGATGACGATCGTCCTCGTGGCGATCATCGCGGCGAGCCTCGCCTCGATCGTCGGCCTCTTCCTTGCGCGCCGGATCGCCAAGCCGCTCGTCAGCCTCGAGGCGACCGCCGCTGCCGTCGCCCAGGGCAACCTCGCCGCGCGGTCCGGCCTCGCGGGCCGCGGTGACGAGATCGGTTCGCTGGGGCGCTCCTTCGACGCCATGGCAGCGGACCTCGAGCGCCTCGAGCAGTCCCGGCGGCGGTTCTTCCAGGACGCGGCCCACGAGATGAAGACGCCGCTGGCGGTGATCGACGCGACCGCGGCCGCGGTGATGGACGGGGTCTACCCGCACGACGACCGGCACCTGGCCACGATCCGCGAGCAGGCGCGCCTTCTCGGCCGGGTCGTGGACGACCTGCGCACCATCAGCCTCGCGGACACCGGCGCGCTGCCGCTCAGCCCTCTCGACGTCAAGCTGGGGGACGTGCTCGACACGGTGGCCTCGGCCTTCGCGGCGAAGGCGGAGGCGCGCGGCGTGGCCCTGACCGTGGCGCATGCGGTGGGCGAGGATCCGATGGTCCGCGTGGACCGCGACCGGTTCGGCCAGGCCATCGCCACCATGGTTGACAACGGCATCCGGTTCGCGCCCCCGGGGGGCCACGTCGTCCTCCGCTGGAGCAGCCCCAGCGCCGCTGCCGTCCGTGTCGAGGTCCTCGACGACGGGCCCGGGGTGGCCTCCGAGGACATCCCGAGGGTCTTCGACCGCCTCTACCAGGCGGACGACAGCCGCGACCGGTCGTCCGGGACGTCGGGGCTCGGCCTCGCCATCGCCCGGGCGATCGCGGAGGCGCACGGAGGGCGCGTGGGCCTGGAGAACCGAGAGGGAGGCGGCACGACGTTCTGGATCGAGATCCCCCGCGCCCCGGCCCGCTGACGCCTCAGGCCGCAGTCACCGGCGACGGCTGAGCGACCAGCCGCACGAATTGTTGCTATCGGACTTGCGCAATAACGCAAGTAAGGGTAGGCTTGCTCCCGCCGGCGACCCTGACATACGAAGCTCGCCGTCTGACCAGGAGCACGCTCGATGGCAACTGCCGCCCCCGACCGAACCCCGACACCCCACCGCGTGATCGTCTTCTCGACGCCCACCTGCCCCTGGTGCACACGCGCAAAGACGTACCTGCGCGGCAGGGGCGTGGCCTTTCGGGACGTCGACGTGAGCCGCGATCCCGCGGCAGCCCGCGACCTGGTTCGGCGGACCGGCCAGATGGGCGTCCCGGTCATCGAGATCGACGGCCGGCCCATCGTCGGGTTCGACCAGGCGCGCATCGACGCCGCCCTCGGCCTCCGGCCCAACTGATCCCTCTCCGTCCAGTCACTGTGTCCCGCCAGGAGCATTCCGTCATGTCCGAGACCGTCCAGCCGCTTGGGAGCCGCGTCCTCGTCCGCGTCATGGTCCAGGAGAGCGTCACCGCCTCCGGCCTCTACGTCCCGGACACGGCCAAGGAGAAGCCGCAGCGCGGCGAGGTCGTCGCCGTGGGTGACGACACCGAACTCATCAAGGTGGCAGTGGGGGACCGGGTCCTGTTCCCGAAGTACACGGGCACCGAGATCCGCGTCGCCGATGCCGACCACCTCATCATCGAGAGCACCGACCTCCTGGCGGTCCTCCGCGACGCGACCGTCGAGTCGGTGGCGGCCTGAGGTGGTGGACCCTGCGGCCCGGAAGACCGGGGCGTCGGGCAAAGGGCGCCAGCGGGCGCTGGTGATCGGCGGCGGCTTCGCCGGCGTCGAGGCGGCGACCGCACTCCAGAGGGCCGGCGGGTTCGACGTCACCCTCGTGTCGGACCGCGACTTCCTCTACCTCTTCCCGATCTCGGTCTGGGTGCCGGTTCGGGGCATCCCCTTCGGGCGCGCGCAGGTCTCCCTGCACGACATCGCGCGGAAGCGCGGCTTCACGGTGGCAGTCGACACGGTCGAGGAGATCTGCTCGGCTGAGAACGTGGTCCGGGGCGCCGCTGCGACCTACGCCTACGACTACCTGGTCGTCGCGTTGGGAGCCGAGAAGCTCCGTCCGTCCGGGGTGGATCACACCCTCTCGATCTGCGGCAACCCCCAGACCGGGCTGGAGATCCGCGACCGCCTCGACGCCCTGATCGCCCATGGCAGCGGCTCGATCGCCGTGGGCTTCGGCGGCAACCCCAAGGACCGCTCGGCGGTGCGCGGGGGGCCGGCCTTCGAGCTGCTGTTCAACATCCACGCGCTCCTGCGGCGCAAGAAGATCCGCGACCGGTTCGAGCTGACGTTCTTCGCCCCGATGGCGGAGCCGGGCGAGCGGATGGGGCGCCGCGCCCTCTCGATGACCGACGCGATGTTCGCCAAGTACGGCATCGCGAAGCGCGTCGGGACGCCGATTGCGGGTTTCGACGCGGCGGGTGTCGCCTTCGCCGACGGCTCGCGCCTCGACGCCGACCTCGTGCTGTTCATCCCCGGCGCCGCCGGCCACCACGTCATGGCGACCTCGGATCTGCCGCTGAACGAGGCGGGCTTCATCCGCATCGACGACCACGGCCTGGTCCAGGGCACGACGAACGTCTACGCCGCGGGCGACGCCGCCGCCCTCGAGGGCCCCGACTGGCGGGCGAAGCAGGGGCACACAGCCGAGGTGATGGCCCGCAACGCGGCCTTCAACATCATCGCGTCCGACGCCGGGCGACCCGAGCGCAAGGGGTACCAGGCGCACCTCTCGATCGTGTGCCTCATGGACACGGGCGACGGCGCCGCCATGGTCTACCGCGGCCGGACGCGCAACGTTGTGGTCCCGCTGCCGATCGTGGGCCATTGGATGAAGCAGGCCTGGGGACGCTATGCGAGGGCGGTCAAGCTCGGCCGCATCCCGCGCGTGCCCGGTCTGTAGCCGAGCGCGATGTATCCCTTTCGGACCGTGTCTCGTCAATAGGGCAGAGGGGTCGCGAGCGCGGCCCCGACGCAAGATGACGGAGCAACTGCCATGAAGACCAACGAATCCACTGCCGACCGGATCGTCCGGATCGTCCTCGGCGCCATCCTCGCCGCGCTCGCCATCACGGGTGTCGCGACCGGCACGCTGACCATCGTCGCCTGGGTCCTCGCGGCGCTCCTGCTGGTGACCGGCGTCGTGGGCTTCTGCCCGGCGTATGCGGTCCTCCGCTTCAGCACCAAGCCGGCTTCGCGCTGAGCTCGAGCGGAGCCGAGCGGCCGTGACCCCGGCGCTCGCGGGCCATGCGGGCGATGGCGAGGGCGACGCCTTCGCGAGCGCCCTCATGGCCGAGCTCCCACGGCTCGTCCACCTGGCGGCCCGGCTCGTCCGGGATCCCGACCAGGCGGAGGACTGCGCCCAGGAGACGATCGTCGGGGCGTGGCGCCGTCGGGACCAGCTGCGCGACGGCCAGGCCATCGGGGCGTGGCTGCGGCGGAGCCTGGTCAACCGGGTCATCGACCGCTCGCGCGTCCACCGTGACGAGCTGGACCTCGACGCCGTCGAGGCGGACTGGCACGACGACGACTGGTCGGTGGTGCCGGAGCGGGTTCTGGAGCGGGCGGAACTGCGCGACGAGCTCGAGGACGCGCTCGCCCGCCTGCCCGCCGTGTACCGCGTCGCGGTGGTCCTCCACGACGCCCTCGCCTGGACGGCGGCGGAGATCGCATCGGCGACCGGCGCCAGCCTGCCGGCGACCAAGCAGCGCCTGCGAAGGGGACGGATGATGCTCGTGAGCGCACTCGCGGCGGACGATGAGCGCCGCCTCGCCTCCGAGGCGCAGCCCCTGCGCTGCTGGCGCGCCCGGCGCCACATCTCGGGCTACCTCGACGGGGAGCTGGACGAGGCGACCAGGACGGCGGTGGAGGCGCACCTCGAGGACTGCCCCACATGCCCGCCGCTGTACGCGAGCCTCGTCGGGGTCCGCGCCTCGCTCGGCGGCCTGCGCGATCCAGACTCGGTGGTCGAGGCGGAGATGGCGGACCGGATCCGCTCGCAGGTCAGCCTGCGCCGCTGAGCGGCACCGCCGCCGAGCGCCTGCTTGACGGTGGCTCGGGCCGCGTCGGGCACACCCGGCCTCAGCGTCCCGCGCCCCCGCTGGGCGGTCCTGGCAGCTCGGCTCGTCGCCTACCGCAGCCCGAAGAGGCTGGTCAGCAGGATCGCGAGCACCGCGAGCGTGAGCAGCGCGTAGAGCCGATCGCCCTCCATCGCGAACGCGATGGAGGACGCCGTGACGCGCAGCACCGGGGTGGCGATGAGCGCGACAAGCCCGAGCTGGGCGATGCCCACCGGCCGGAGCGCGGCGAGCGAATCGCCCATGGCGGAGAAGTCCGCGAGCCCCGAGGCCCCGGCGGCGCCGCCGTTCAGCGATCCCTCCCAGCCGACGAGCAGCGACCCCGCGAAGCCGAGCACCATCAGCGCTGCGCTGAGCGTGACGCCGACGATCAGGATCCCGCTGACGAGGATGCGGAAGCGCTCCGGCGTCATGGTCCGCGTCATATCCCCACCCCCAGCCCGCGCAGCAGCGTCTCGATGCCAACCGCCACCAGCACCGGCAGGAACACCAGCCGAACTGACCGGTTCGACAGCTTGGGCAGGACCCGCGCGCCGAGGGTCGCACCGGCGAGGACCCCCAGGGCGACCGGCACCGCGATCGTGGGGTCCACGTCGCCCCGCCCGAGGTAGATCCCGGCGGACGCGGCGGCCGTGACGCCGATCATGAAGTTGGACGTGGCCGACGAGACCTTCATCGGCAGCCGCATGGCGCCGTCCATCGCGAGGACCTTCAGGGCGCCGGACCCGATGCCCAGGAGCCCCGACACCAGGCCCGCGCCGGCCATCATCACGAACCCCAGGGGGACCCGCTGGGCGGCGTACGACACGTCCATGCCGAGCTTCGCGTCCGGGTACGAGCCGACGAGCCGGAACCTCTCGGCGACGGGGGAGACGAGCGTCACGGCGGGCAGCTCCTCGCCCAGGCGCATCACCTGCTGGAGCGCCGAGAACAGCAGCACGATGCCAAGGAGGACGTAGAGGAGCGCCGGGGCAACGACCGCGGCCAGCAGCGCACCGGCCACGGCGCCCGTCGTGGTGGCGAGCTCGAGGAACATGCCGATCCGCATGTCGGTGATCCGGTCCTTGACGTAGGCGGCCGCCGCGCCCGAGCTCGTGGCGATGACGCTCACGATGCTGGCGCCGATCGCAAGCCGGATGTCGACGCCGAACAGGATCGTCAGCGCGGGGATGACGAGGATCCCGCCGCCGACTCCCGCGAGGGCTCCGATCACTCCCGCGAGCAGCGACACGACGAAGATCCCGACATCGGCACCCAGGGTCATGCGGACGGACCTTCGCTCCCAGCCGTCGCCCGGGCACGCTGCCGGGCGAGTCCTCCAAGCCTACCGGGAGTCCGCCGGGTCAGCACGGTCTCCCCGGCGAGCGCGAAGTGGACGCCGCGCGGCTGGGGCTGGAGCCTGGGTCGCGCGGGCAGTCGCCGGACGGTCACGCGGTGGGCTTGCGGCAGGGTCGTACCCTGCCCGCAGGTGACAGCCGTTGTCCCCGGCGCACCCACGGAGGCGAGATGAATCTCAACAGCGTCCTCATCGGTTCCGAGGATCCCGAGCGCCTCAGCGCGTACTTCACCGGGCTGTTCGGCGCGCCGGGCTTCGAGATGGGCGGCTACCGCGGCTGGCAGCTGGGCGCGGGGTTCCTGACCGTCGGCCCGCACGACCAGGTCAAGGGCGCCAACGCCAGCCCGGGCCGGGTCATCTGGAACCTCGAGACGGCCGACGTCCGCGGCGACTTCGACCGGCTCAAGGCGGCCGGCGGGATCGTGGTGGCCGAGCCGTACTCGATGGGCGAGGGAACCGAGCAGGCGCCCAGCCTGATCTGCACGTTCGCCGACCCGGACGGCAACCTGTTCCAGCTTCTCAGCCCGATGCCGACGGCGTAGGCTCGGCTCGCCGGCACGCGGCCGGGCCACCCGTGTGGCACCCTGTGTCCGATGGACAAGCCCGGCCGTCACCCCGACGATGATGACGACGACGCCCTGCTCGACGACGACGCCCCTCTCGACGAGGCGGAGGCCGCCGCGGGTGACGCCGCAGCCGACGAGGCGCTCGACGAGAGCCTCGACGAGCGGGCGGAGCTCGTTCTCGAGGACCTGCCCGGCGTGACGCGGCGCCGCGACGGTGCGGTGGTGCTGCTCGCGGTCCGCGAGCGGGTGTTCGCCGTGCTGGGCGCGGACCTGCTCGAGGTGGCGCTCGACGCCCCCGTTGCCGCGGCCGCCCTGCGCACGCCTGACACCCGGCGGTCGACGCGCGGGGCGGACTGGATCGCGTTCACGCCCAAGGCGCCCGACCGGTTCGCGCTGGACCGCGCCGAGGCCTGGCTGCGCCTCGGGCACCGGCGCGCGGCGGGGTAGGGGCGAGGGCCCCGGCGCGCTCCGCACGAATCGAAACGGCCCCGGTCGAAGACCGGGGCCGCTGTGCGTCAAGGGTGGTCGGGATCAGCTCGCCGGGGTGGCGGCAAGCTTGTCGAGGCCGAACTCCTGCTCAAGCTGCTGGAGCGGGCGGAAGCCGGCGACGCGGCGGAGGAGCTTGGGCTGCTCGCCCGGCTCGACGAGCGCGATCGTGGGGATGCTCATGACGGCGAACGCCTGCGAGATGCCCGGGTTCGCGTCCACGTCCACCTTGGCGACGTCGACCACTCCGTCGTACTTGGCGGCGAGCTTCTCGATCTCGGGTGCGACCATCTTGCAGGGTCCGCACCAGGCGGCCCAGAAGTCGATGACCAGCGGCCGGCTCCCGTTGATGAGGAAGTCCGAGAAGTTGGCGTCGGTGATGTGCTTGATCTCCGCCATGGGGCGGCTCCTTTCTCCCGCGAGGGCGGGACGGCCCGTCAGCGGGCGATGGACATGAGGAGCTGACACGCCTCGAGGACTCGCGGGTCTGCGAGGCGGTAGTAAACGGTGTTCCCGTCGCGGCGTGCCGCGACGAGGCCGGCGGCGCGCAGCACCGAGAGGTGCTGGCTCATGTTCGGCACCTGGCAGGCGACCCTGATTGCCAGGTCGCCAACCGAGACCTCGCCCGCGGCGAGGGACTCGAGGACGCACAGGCGCTTGGGGTCGCCGAGGGCTCGGGCGACGGCAGCCGACCTGGCGCGCTCGTCCTCGGAGGTTGCGATGTCGATCACGTCGGGTAGTGTCTCATCAATTGCGCAAGAACGCAAGTACGTTGTCCGGCTGCGGGACGGGCCTGGCCGACGCACTGGGGAGCGAACCTGCGCGGTCGCGAAGGCTACCCGGGCGGCATACTCCGGGGTGTGAGCGAATCGCCTGTCACCCTGTCCGCCATCCGGGCCACGCGCCGGATCCTCGACGGGCGCATCCACCGCACGCAGGTCCTCTCGTCCGCCACCGCCGCCCGGGTCGCGGGCGCGGCTCGCGGCGTCCGGCTCGCTGACGACCGGCTCTACCTCAAGGCGGAGCACCTCCAGAAGACGGGCTCCTTCAAGCCCCGGGCGGCGCTCGCGCGCATTGCGTCGCTCAACGCGGACGAGCGGCGGCGCGGCGCGATCACGATCTCCGCGGGCAACGCCGGACAGGCGTACGCCTGGGCGGCTCGCGAGGCCGGCGTGCCGATGACGGTGGTCATGCCCGAGGGCGCCGTTGCGTCCAAGGTCGCCGCATGCGTCGGCTACGGCGCGGAGGTTGTCCTCCACGGCAAGCACGTCGGGGAGTCGCTCGAGCACCTGCACCGCCTCCGCGACGAGCGCGGCCTCACGCTGGTCCACCCGTACGACGACCCCGAGGTCTTGCTGGGCAACGGCTCCTGCGGCCTGGAGATCCTCGAGGACCTGCCCGACGTGGACGTCGTGGTGGTGGCCGTGGGCGGCGGCGGGCTGCTCGGCGGCGTCACGGTGGCGCTCCGCGAGAGCCGGCCGCGGATCCGCGTCTACGGTGTCGAGCCCGAGGGCTCGGACGCCCTCCACCGGGCCCTCGCGGCAGGCGCCCCGGTCGCCTTGACCCCGAACAGCATCGCCGACGGCCTCAACGCCCCCTCGGCTGGGCGGCTGGCCACCTCGATCGCCCGCCACTACCTCGAGGATGTCCTGCTCCTCACCGACGCCGCGATCCTCGCCGGGCTCCGCTTCTCGGTCGAGCGCCTCAAACAGGTGCTGGAGCCTGCCGGCGCAGCCGCGCTGGCAGCGGTGCTCACCGGGGCCGTGCCGCTCCGCGAGGGTGACCGCGTGTGCGTCATCCTCTCGGGCGGGAACGTGGCGGTTGAACGGCTTGGCGAACTGCTCGCGGGTGCCGCACCGCTGGGGCCCACGGCGTGACCGACGGAGAGGGGACGCCGTCCGACCTGCCGCCTCCCCCGCCCGCGTTCGTCCCGCCGCCCCCGCCGCGCTTCATCGCAGGCCCCTTCGCCGCAACGGCGCAGCCGGCGCCGGCCGCCCGGATCCCGCCGCCCACGGCCGAGACGCTCGCGATCCCGCTCGGCCCGCGACGCCTGGTGGGGATGGCGCTCGACCTGCTGACCCGACCGGACGCGGGACTCCGCGGTGCCTCCTTCTACATCGGGCTCATGCTGCTCGTGACCGTCGGCCCGGCCGTCGTCGTGTTCGGCATCGCCATGGTCAATGGCGCCTTCGACGCATTCGCGAACGACAGCTCGCCCACGCGCCAGGCGCCCGCGTGGTTCTGGTGGCTGATGCTGGCCCTCCTCCCGGCTGCCCTCGGGTTCCTCGCCGCCGGGGTGGAGGCGAGGGCCCTCGCGACGGCCGTGATCGGCGGGCGGGCGGAGGGCCGGCCATTGCGGCTGCGGGAGTCGATTGCGGTGGCTCGCGCGCGGTTCTGGCCGGTCCTCGGCGCGCAGATCCTGATCGGCATGCTGTCGCTGGGCATCCAGCTCGTGATCACGGCGCTGCTCCAGACCATGATCGGTCGCGTGGACGCGATCAGCTACGCGGTGTCGGTGACCGTGGGGGTCGTGGTCGGGACGCCGTTCATCTACGCGCCCGCGGGCATCGTCCTCGGCGAGGCCGACACCATCGAGGCCCTCCGCCGCTCGGTCCGCCTCGCGCGCGCCCGAAAGCAGCTGGCAGTCGTCATCACGCTGTTCTCGGTGCTCGCCGGGCTGGTCGTGCAGTTCGGCGTGGGGGTCGCCGTCGACACCGTCTCGCGGGTCGCCTCCGGGGCCGGTTTCGTCAACCACGTGCCGCCGGCCCTCGTGGTCCCTCTGGCCGCCGCCATGGTGTTCGCCTACGGGACCCTGATGCTCCTCACCGAGGCCATCGCCGCGGCCCCCGCGGTCCACGCCTTCGTGGCGCTGACCCACTACACGGCCGGGCTCGAGCAGGGACGGCGCGAGCCGCTGCCGGTCCGCCACGTGTGGGACCCCTGGGTCACGCGGGGCCTGGGTGCGATGGCGGCCCTGGGCCTCGTGGCGCTGCTGCTCGGCCTGGCGACGATGCCGTGGTCAGGGGCCGGGTAGGGCACGGCACGCTCCCGGCTGACCCGACCGCTCACGTCGGCCGACGGCGGTGTGAGGACCGGCGGTCTGCAGGCCGGCGGCCCCACACGATCAGTCGATCCCGAGCTCGCGGAGCCGGTCCTCGTCATGGATCCCGAGGTGATGCGCGAGCTCGTGGAGCACCGTGGTCCGCACCTCGTCGGCGAGCTCGTCGGGGTCCGGGTAGTCCTCCTCGAGCGGCAGCCGGAAGATCAGGATGCGCGTTGGGACCGGCACCCAGTCGCCGCCCCACTCGTCGAGCGGCACGCCCTCGTAGAGCCCGTAGAGGGTCTCGTCGCGGGCCAGGCCGTTCTCGCGCAGCTGGTCGGGCGTGGGCTCGTCGGCGATGACGACCGCGACGCCGTCGAGCGCGGCGCGGAACCGGGGCGGGATGGACGCGATCGCACGGTCGACGAGGCGATCGAAGCCGACGTGGGTCGTGCGCCGGGCACGCTGCGCCCCGAACCTCGAGCCCCGGCGTCGCTTGACCATGGCGCCCCTATCCTAGCCGCCATGACCCTCCCCGCCGCGGTCCCGGTGCAGCCGTACGAGATCGACCTCGTGCTGGCGCCGCCGCCCGACCCCTTGCTCCAACCTGACGGGTTCCTCGCCGGGGGCGACGGGGACGTGCGGCTCCACTTCCTCGACTGGGGCGAGCCTGCCGCGCCGGCCGACGGGCCTGGCGTGCTCCTTGTGCCCGGACTGCTGACCCCGGCCTGGTCGTGGGCCCCGGTGGCGCGGCGGCTGGCCCGCGTGCGGCGGACGTGCGTCATGGACCTGCGCGGCCACGGCCTCTCGGACTCGCCGCCGGTCGGGTACGACCTCGACGCGCTGGCCGAGGACGCGGCTCTGGTCGCCACGGCCTCGGGGATCGCGGACGGTGACGGGCGTGTCGTCCTCGCCGGGCACGGCTTCGGCGCCTGCGTTGCCGCCGCGGCCGCCGCTGCCTTGGGCGAGCGGTGTGCGGGGCTGGTGCTCGTGGACGGCGGCCTTGAGCGGCTGGCCGAGACGGCCGACGTCGATGCCGAGGAGCTCCTCCGCTCGCTCGAGGAGCCGCCCGAGGTGCTCCGCTCGATGGACGCGTGGCTGGCCGACCGCCGCGCCTTCGACGAGGACAGCTGGGATGCCGATCAGGAGCGGGCGGCGCGCGACGCCGTGGTGGAGACCGCGGCTGGCCATGTGGTGCGGGCGGTCCGGCCGTTCGTGGTGGCGGCGCTGGTGCCGACGCTGCTCGCCTATGACCCGGCCGACGTGCTGGCCCGGGTCTCGGCGCCGATCAACGCGCTCGTCGCGATGGCCGCGGGCGATCCCGTGCCGCGTCTCGCGGAGCTGCGCCGCGCGGGCGTGGCGCGGCTGGCTGCGGGCCACGGCCCCATCGGCGTCGCGGGACTGGCGGGCACGGCGCACAACCTGCCCCGCTATCGCCCGGCCGACGTGACCGCGGCCATCCTGGGCATCGCGGGCTGACAACGCGGGGCCGTGCTCCGGGCGAGCGCCGAGTGCCGCAGGAGCCGCCGCGCCGCACGGCGCGGGACGATGATCGGTCCCGGTCCGCGATCGCTACGATCCGCAGCATCGCCCAACCAGCGTCTCCGGGAGATCCACCGCATGCGCGTCGTCTACTCGCCGCTCCACCTCGGCCACGACATCACGACGCAGACCGTGCTCGGGGTGCAGATCCCGGCCAACGAAGTGGCTGCCCGAGCGGAGCGCATCCGCTCGACGCTGCTCGCGGACGGGGGTTTCGAGCTCGGCGAGCCCACCGAGCACGGGACGGCGCCGATCGTCGCGGTCCACGACCCGGGGCTGCTCCGTTTCCTCGAGGAGGCGTGGACCGACGCCCGCCGCGTCCACCACCCGTACGACCACCTGACCCCGGAGACGATCTCCGCCCCGGGACTGACCGAGGGCATGTCGGCCCGCTTCCGTCGCGAGACGCCGCGGGTCGAGGGTCGCGCCGGCTTCTGGGCGCTCGACACCTCGACGCCCATCGTCGCGGGCACCTACCTTGCCTCCCGGGCGGCCGTCGACGTCGCCCTTTCGGCAGTCGACCTCGTCCTCGACGGCGGCGAGGCGGCGGCCTACGGCCTGTGTCGCCCTCCCGGCCATCACGCGGCGCGCTCGATGTACGGCGGGTTCTGCTACTTCAACAACGCCGCCGTCGCGGCGCAGGAGATCGCCCGGCGGACCGGGGAGCACGTCTCGATCCTCGACGTCGACTACCACCACGGCAACGGCACCGAGCAGATCTTCTGGCGCCGCGGCGACGTGCTGTACGTGTCGCTCCACGCCCACCCCGACCGCCAGTACCCGTACGCGCTGGGCTGGGAGGACGAGACGGGCGAGGGCGCCGGCGAGGGCGCCAACCTCAACCTGCCGCTCCCGCCCGGCTGCACCAACGAGGCGTACCTGGCAGCGCTCGACCGCGGGCTCGACCGGATTGCATCGGAGCCGGGCTCGGCCATGGTGGTCTCGCTGGGCTTCGACACCTACGGCCAGGATCCGATCGGCGACTTCGCGCTCACGACCGACGTCTACCACGAGGTCGGCCGGCGGTGCGCGGCGCTGGGCAAGCGGCTGGTGATCCTCGCCGAGGGCGGCTACTACCTGCCGGCCCTGGGCGAGAACGCCAGGACATTCCTGCGCGGCGCCGAGGGGCGCGCCTACGATCCCCGGCCCGCTCTCGGCTTCACGGACGGGGGCGTCGAAGCGTGATCGGGTCTCGCGGGAGATGAGGGCCCCGGCGTCTGGCGGGCAGATGGCGCCTGGCGGTCTCGAGGCCTGTCCCGGGTGCAGCGATCGGCTCCCGGCCGCGGACGGGGCGCGGCACCCGTATGTCGGGGCGTCGTCGGCCTGCTGGGTCCGCTTCGCGGAACTGAGCGCCACCCTGCCCGACGGCGGCACGCCGCTGCGGCGGCTGGTGACCGACGGGTACATGGTTCAGCACCCCGGCGTCCCCGAGCGACGGGCGATCCAGTCCGTGGGGCTGCACCTCGTCGCGCTGCACCTGGTGCTGGAGCGCGGCCTGCCACCGGCCCAGCTGTCCTCGACCCTCCAGCGCGTACTCGCCCGGCCACCGGAATGGCGATGGCTCGATCCGCCGCGGCCCAATGGCGCGTTGACGATCGCGGCCCTGGAGGCGGCAGCAATTGAGCCGGACCCGGCGCTCGGCATCGCCATCGACGCCTTTGTCCGCGGGATCTGGAATTCGTGGGCAGCGCACCAGGTGCAGGTCCGCGCCTGGGCTGACGCCGGGCATTGGCGCCTGTAGGCGCACCGGGCGCGCGGCGTGGCGGGCCTGGCTGGCGCCGCGCACAACCTGCCACGCTATCTTCCGGCCGACGCGACCGCGGCGATCCTGGGAGTCGAGGGCCGAGACGGCCCCCTCGTTGGCCCGGCGAGTGGTGCGCGGCTCTGCCGGCTGGCAGGATGGCCGCGTGAGATTCTTGACGAAGCGCGTCGCCGCCCCAGGCGACTTCTGGTCCTGGAGCGAGGACGCCTTCCCTCCAATCTCGTTCTGCGTCCGTGCCCTCGTCCTCGACGGATTGGCGGTGCCGCCGTTTGACCGACACGGTGACGGAGACGGCCGATTGCGCGAGCTCGGCCTGGACCTCGCGACGTGGCAGGCGTGGGTCGCCTCGATCCTGCGCCAGCAGGGAATCCTCGGCGATCGCGCGCCGGCGCGCGGGACGCCGGAGGCGCCAGGACCGTTGCTCGAGCAGGAGCGTGCTGCCGCGGAGGTGTTGAGCGCGCCGGGGTCGTTGTGTCCGGGCTCTGAGGAGCTCCGGGCGCGGCTCGGCGAGCTCTCCGCCGACTATGCGATTTGGGGACAGGCCTGGAAGCGGCGGCTGTCCGACGCGCGGCGCCTCCACGGTTCCCCGCGGCAGCAGCGCGCCCTCTGGAAGGCCCTTGAGCCGTTCCACGATCTCCTGCCGACGCTCTCCGTGTACTTCGTCGAATACGCGGAGCCGGTCGTCATGCCGTTGCCGCCGACGACGTGTCTCATCGCGCCCGAGGATCGTCCCGACAGGTTCCGGAGGCAGGTCGTGGCGGCTGCCGATGCCCTCGCTGCGCTTGGCCGAACGGAGGCCGGAGTCTAGCGGCCCGCTGAGCGGGGGTACCATCGGCCGATGCCGCATCGCGACCTTGCCACGCTGCCTGACCACGTCCGCCGGATCGTCGACGAGATCGAGACCGACAGCGGCGACGACTCGCCGCTCACCCTCGCCGACGGCCACTCCAACGGGAGGATCGAGACGGCGGTGCGCCAGATCCTGGTCGAGATCGGCGAGGACCCGAAGCGCGAGGGCCTGCTCGACACGCCGTCGCGGATGCACCGCATGTACCGCGAGTTGACCGCCGGATACCACGTGGACGTCGACCGCCTCATCAACCGAGCCATCTTCGAGGTCGACTACTCGGAGATGGTGGTGGTCAAGGACATCGAGTTCCACTCGCTGTGCGAACACCACCTGCTGCCGTTCTTCGGCCGCGCCCACGTCGCGTACATCCCCAAGGGCCACGTGATCGGGCTCTCGAAGATCCCGCGCATCGTGGAGATGTACGCGCGCCGCCTCCAGGTGCAGGAGCGGATGACCACGCAGATCGCCGAGCTGCTGATGGACCGCCTCCAGCCCGACGGCGTGGGCGTGGTGCTCGAGGCGACCCACCTGTGCGCGGCCATGCGGGGCGTGCGCAAGCCGGGCACGGTCATGACGACGGCGGCGGTCCTGGGGCTGTTCCGGCGCAACGACAAGACGCGGGCCGAGTTCTTCGCCCACATCGGCCGGCGACCGCCGGAGGCCTGACCGCGCGTCGCCAGCGGCGCGTCCACACCCGGGCACTGCCGCTGCACCGGACTGCGGTGTGGTGCACCCAGCGGCCCTGCGGGCGCTCGGCCCGGCGCGCGGGCGCTCGAGACTGTGGGGCGCCCAGTGGCGCTGCGGGCGCTCCGCCCGGCGCGCGGGCGCTCGAGACTGCGGTGTGGTGCACCCAGCGGCCCTACGAGCGCTCGGCCCGCGGCGCGAGCGCACGGGGCGGCCCCGGCGCACGACCGAGGCTGGATCGGCAGCACGGGCCGGCCCGCGTGGCGCCCCCCACCGCTGACCGGGCCGGACCGTGCACGTGCAGCCGCCGGCGAGCCGGGCCGCGCTCGAACGGCGAGCGCCGACGGACATCGCAGCCGGTTCGGCCGAACGGGCCCGCGCGCCCAGCAACTACAATCGGCCCATGACCGACCGACCGCTGAAGGTGCTGATCGCCAAGCCCGGGCTCGACGGCCACGATCGTGGCGCGAAGGTGCTCGCGCGCGGGCTCCGCGACGAGGGCTTCGAGGTCGTGTACACCGGCCTCCGCCAGACCCCCGACATGATCGTCACGGCCGCGCTCCAGGAGGACGTGGACGTGGTGGGGATGTCGATCCTCTCGGGCGCCCACATGACGCTCGTGCCCAGGGTCCTGACCCAGCTGCGCGAGCGGGGCATGGGCGACGTGCTGGTGACCGTGGGCGGGATCATCCCCGACGACGACGTGGCGGAGCTCCGCGCAGCGGGGGTGGCCGGTGTGTTCGGCCCGGGCACCACGATCCGCGAGGTCGCCGACTTCATCCGCGCCAACGCGACGCCGCGCGAGGCGTGACCGACGTCGCCGGGTCGCCGGCCGAGCGGGCCGCAGCCCTCGCCGACGCAGCGCGGGCGGGGGACCGCCGGGCGCTCGCGAGGCTCCTCACCGCCGTCGAGAACCACACCGCCGTCGCAGAGCAGGCCCTGCGCCGCCTCTACCCGCTCGCCGGCGGCGCCCACCTCGTGGGGATCACCGGGCCGCCGGGCGCCGGCAAGTCCACGCTCGTCGCCGCGCTCATCGCGCAGCTGCGGGCCGCTGGCCGCACGGTCGCCGTCGTCGCCGTGGACCCCTCGTCGCCCATCACCGGCGGCGCGCTGCTGGGCGACCGCGTCCGGATGCAGGGCTACGCCCAGGACGACGGCGTGTTCATCCGCTCCATGGCCTCGCGCGGCCACGCGGGCGGGCTCGCGGCAACGTCGACCTCCGCCGCCGCCGTGCTCGACGCTGCCGGGTTCGACATCGTCCTGCTCGAGACGGTCGGGACGGGCCAGAGCGAGGTCGAGGTGGCGGCCGCAGCCGACACGACCGTCGTGCTCGAGGCGCCCGAGATGGGCGACGAGGTCCAGGCCATCAAGGCGGGCCTGCTCGAGGTGGCCGACATCATCGTCGTGAACAAGGGCGACCGGCCGGGGGCGCAGCGGACGGCATCGCAGCTCCGCGCCATGCTCGCGCCGGCGGGGGAGGTCCACGGGGATCGCCCGCCGGCCAAGCGCCCCGACGTGCTGATCACCACCGCGGTCTCCGGGGACGGCGTTCCGGAGCTGGTGGCCGCCCTCGACCGCCACCGCGTCGCGGGCGCCGCCGAGGCCACGCCGGCCGCGCGCCGGGCCAGGGCTGCCGCGCAGGTCCGTGCGGTCCTCGTCGAGCGGCTCTGGCAGCGCCTGGCCTCGACGGACCTCGCCCCCCAGACCGAGGCCGCCCTCGACGCCGTCGCCCGACACGACAGCGACCCGTATGCGGCCGCCGACGCGCTGCTCGCCGCGCTCGGCCGGGAGGAGACGAGATGAGCATGCCCTGCCGACGAGGCGTTGCGCCGCGCCTGGCGCAGGATGTCGCGAGGAGCGCTCAGGAGGCGCCATGAGGATCGACCACGTCTTCGTCGCCGGCGCGGGCCTCATGGGCCACGGCATCGCCCAGGTCCACGCCGCCATCGGCAAGCACGTGACCCTCTACGAGCCGGAGCTCGCCCGAGCCGAGGCCGGCAAGGCTCGGATTGCCGCCAACCTCGACCGCTCGGTCGCCAAGGGACGGCTGACGGACGCCGAACGGGACGCCACGCTGGGCCGCCTGACCGCGACCGACGCCCTCGACGCCGCCGGCGACGCAGACCTCGTGATCGAGGCCGTGTTCGAAGACGAGGCCGTCAAGACCGCGCTCTGGTCGTCGCTCGACGCCATCGCGCCCGCGGCGGCCATCTTCGCGTCCAACACCTCGTCGATCTCCATCGACCGCCTCGCCGCCGCCACGTCGGAGGCACGGCGTCCGCAGTTCGTCGGCATGCACTTCTTCAGTCCCGTCCCGGTCATGCCGCTGATCGAGCTGATCCGGGGCGCGGCGACCAGCGATGCGACCGAGGCTGCGATTCGCGCCCTTGCCGCCGAGCTCGGCAAGCAGGTGATCGTCAGCGCGGACCGGCCGGGGTTCCTCGTCAATCGCGTGCTGATGCCGCTCCTGGGGGAGGCGATGCGCGCCTACGAGGAGGGGACGGGCACCGCCGACGACATCGACACGGGCGCCAAGGTTGGCCTCAACCACCCGATGGGCCCGCTCGAGCTCGCCGACTTCATCGGGCTCGACGTGTGTCTGGGGATCATGCGCGTGCTGCACGAGGGGCTGGGCGGCCCGCAGTTCGAGCCGCCGCGGGTGCTCGTCGAGCTGGTGGAGGCCGGGCACCTGGGGCAGAAGACGGGCCGCGGGTTCCACACCTACCCGCGCTGAGCCGCGCGGGGCCGCGACGCTGTGCCGCGCGCCCCGGAGCTGGCGGGGGTGTCAGCCGTCGATGGCGTCCCGAACCAGCTGCTCGAGTCGGGCGTTGTCGAATGGCTTGGGGATCACCGGCACGCCAGTCCGCCTGGTGAACTCCACAAGCCTCGCGTTGCCGGGGTCGGCGGAGAGCAGGACGAATCGGCCGGCGAGCTCGGGTCGGAGTGCGGTGGCCTGCTCGTAGAGGTCCATGCCCCCGCCCTCGATGCTCAGGTCCGCGATGACAAACGACACCGGCTGCTGCGTCAGGATTGACAGTGCCTCACGGCTGTCGCGCGCCTCGACCGCCTCGGCGCCGGCCCGCGCCGTGAAGCGGACCAGGAGCGTCCGGATCAGCGGCATGGCGTCGCAGATGAGCACGAGCGTGGGACGTGAATCGATCTCGCCGCTCTCCTCCCCTTCCGGCGCCGTGGGCAGGGCCGTGCCGGCCACGGGGAGCTCGATCACGAAGCGGTTGCCAGCGGCAAGCGGCTCGTAGACGATGCGGCCGCCGGCCCGCGCCACGAGCGCGCGCGCGACCGCGAGGTCCCGGCCGCCCCGTCCCGCCCCGGTGCCGCTGAACAGCGACGGGCGCTCGCTGGCCGGCACCACGGGCCCGCCGTCCTCGACGACCAGCCGAACCCGGTTGCCGCGCGCGTCGTCGATGGCCCGCCCGGTGACCCTAAGCCTGCCGGGGACGTGCCGGGCACCCTTGGCCCACGACGTCCCCTGCGCCTCGAGGGCGTTGATCAGGAGTGCCAGGAGCGCCTGCTGCATCTGCCCGCGATCCGCTTCGACCTCCGGCAGCTCATCAGGCACGGCAATCCGGCCCTCCATGTCGGTCGTCGGATGCGCCAGGAGGGCCATGAGATCGCGCACCAGGGGGCCGAGCGCGAGCGGCCGGGGGTCGGGTGGAACCTCTCGCGAGAACTCGAGCATCGTGTGGGTCATCCGCCAGAGGCGCTGCGCCGCCTCGTGGACGTCCTGCGCGGACTCGCGCAGGTCCGCTGGCATCCGCGGATCGTCTGCCTGCAGTTCCGCGAAGCCCATGACCGCGCTCAACGGGTTCATGAGGTCGTGGCGCACACCGCCGGCGATCCGCCCGATCGTGTCCAGCTTCTCGAGCGCGATGTCGACGGGCCCGATGCTGTCCGCGTCCGCGGGCCAGACGTGCAGCGTTGCGCCCCTCGGCTCGGCCAGCGCCACCCGCCGCGCGCTGCCCGCCCGGACACCGGCGATCGACTCCAGCGAGCGGCCCGCGACATCGTCCGCGAGGTCCAGCAGCGCCTGCGCGGCGGCGTTCCACGACATGACGAGGCCGTCCGCGTCCACGATGACAGCCGGCTCGGCCACCGCGGCCAGAAGGGCCCCGGCGCTTGCTTGGCCCGGTGCGACGGACATCGGCTGAACCCCCTGGACGGTCGGATGACCTCTCAAATCGTAGCGGGGCCGTCGAGGGCCTGCCGTCCTGTGCGCAGGTGTACAGTCGGCCGATGGAAGAGTTCGCCGGACGCGATGGACGCGTCTACCTCGTCGCCGCCGCCAGGACGCCCATTGGCAAGTTCGGCGGGGCGCTGTCAGGGACGCCCGCGGTGGAGCTGGGCGCGACGGCGATCCGTGCCGCCGTCGAGCGCTCGGGCCTGCCGGCAGACGCCGAGATCGCCGAAGTGATCATGGGCCAGGTGCTCCAGGCGGGTTCCGGGCAGGCGCCGGCGCGCCAGGCGCTGCTCGTGGCGGGGTTGGCCGACACCGTGCCCGCCACGACGATCAACCGCGTCTGCGGCTCGGGCCTCAAGGCGATCATGTACGCGGCGGCGGGGATCCGGGCCGGTGACGGCGATGTGTACGTGGCCGGCGGCATGGAGTCGATGAACCAGGCGCCGTTCCTGCTCCGGAAGGCCCGATTCGGCTACCGCTTGGGCCAGGGCACCCTGGACGACTCCGCGGTCCTCGACGGGCTGTGGTGCTCGATCGATGACTGCCACATGGGCACGCACGCCGAGCGTGTGGCGATCCGATCCGGCGTCTCTCGCGAGGACCAGGACGCGTTCGCGCTCATGAGCCACCAGCGGGCCGTCGCGGCCATCGACGCTGGCCGCTTCGATGAGGAGATGGCACCGGTCACGATCCGGGACGCGAAGGGCCGCGAGACCCTGGTGACGGTTGACGAGGGGCCGCGGCGCGACACCTCAGCCGAGCTGCTCGCGAGGCTGCCCGCGGTCTTCCCGCTGCCCGAGGGCCAGGACCGGGGAGGTGCGACGTCCGGCACGGTCACCGCCGGCAACGCGCCCGGGATCACCGATGGCGCGGCGGCGACGGTCGTGGCGTCAGAGCGGGCGGTGGAGCGCCACGGCCTCAAGCCCCTCGCCCGAATCGTGGGCTATGCGCAGGCCGAGACGACCCCGCGCTGGCTGTTTCTCGCGCCCATCGAGGGCGTCCGAGCCCTGGAGCGCCGCACGGGCCTCGCCCCCGCCGACTACGACCTCATCGAGATCAACGAGGCGTTCGCTGCGCAGACCCTGGCCGACGGTCGCGCGCTCGGCTTCGACTGGTCGAAGGTCAACGTGAACGGCGGGGCCATCGCGCTAGGCCACCCGATCGGCGCGTCGGGCGCGCGGATCGTCGCCACACTGCTCCACGAACTGCGGCGTCGTGGCGGGCGGTACGGGATGGCGACGCTGTGCCTCGGCGGGGGCGGCTCGGTGGCGATGGCCTTCGAGCGCGTCTGAGGGCCGTCCGGCCCTGACGGTCGACGCAGGAGCCCGGCACCCTCGGGCCGTCGGCGCGGAAGCGATGAGCCCCCCATGCCGGCGTGTCCACTCCGGCTGCGCGACGACCGGATCGTCCTGACACCGTCTTAGGCGCCGCTCCCGATCCCCGCACCTGCCCCCTGCGCCTGAGGCTGACCCAGAGCGGTGCTCGGCCCGGTCGTCGCGCCTCCACGCCACTGGCCACCCCTCGGGCCGCCGCCCCCGCGCGCCCGCACGTCCCCGTTCACCCGTCCTCCCCGCACCGCCAGGCCGTGATGGCGCCACGCCAGCAGCCCGCCGAGCGAGCGCCGGGTCGCTACGCCAGCGCCGCTTCGGCCTCGCCCATGGCGACCACCGCATCGCACCCGAGGCTCAGCAGGAGCTCCCGGCCCGACGCATGGCCCTTCCAGTCTCGGTGGTCCCAGAATTCGCCCGAGAGGTCATCGCCGGCGTAGAGCATCTGGCCGAGCTCGATGCCGCGGAACCGCGCCAGCGCGAACAGCGCGGAGGCCTCCATCTCGACGGTGAGGCAGCCCTCGGCCACGCGCCGCTCCATCTTGTCGCGCGTCTCTCGGAACAGGGCGTCCGTGGTCCACGTGGCGCCGCTGACGTACGGGACGCCACGCCGATCCAGCGTGCGCGTGATCGCCGCGACGGCCACCGGCGTGGGCTCGACCGTGCGCGACGCGGGCAGGTAGTGGTGGCTCGTGCCCTCGTCGCGGACCGCAGAGGTGGGCACGACGACGTGGCCGAGGGTCAGCCCCGGCACGAGCGCCCCCGCGCCGCCCACGACGACCACTCGCCGCACGCCCATGGCGACCAGCTCCTCGAGCCAGCCGACCGCCAGCGGCGCGCCGACCCCGCCCTGCACGATCCCGATCCGCGTGCCGGCCCAGTCCACGGCGTGGACCGGGATGTGGCCCATCTCGGACTCCAGCCGGCCGACCACGTCGGCGCCGGTCTCTGCGCACAGCAGCTTGATCGCGTCGCGGAAGTAGCAGACGACGAGCGATTCCGGGACGGGGAACGGGCGCACGGTGGCACCCGGTTCGATGACCGCGACGGGCGACGGGTCGAACTCGAGGAGGGGCGAGACAGGGTCGTGGCCGGGCATAGGCCCATGGTACGGGCAGCCGCGCGGTCTCCTGCCCGGCGACGGCCCCGCGGCACGCCTCACCGGAGTGCTATGCCGGCCGCCCTTCCGGAAACACCTCACCAGGCGTATCCCGGTATCCAGCGTGCCGGAATACGCCTGTGAGGCGTGTTCAGGACATCGGGTCCACACAGCACTCCGTTGGGGCGTGTTCAGGAATGGTGCTACGTGGCGGTCCGCGTGGCAGCCCACTCGGCGCCGCGAGGCGGCCCCAGTTTGACGCGGCCGGGTGGCACCCCCGACGATCGGCCCGTCGTCAACCCCGGAGGTCCCCGATGCCCGAGTCCGCCGTCCATCAGTTGTTCATCGCCGGCCGCTGGGTCGATTCCGTGTCAGGCCAGACCTTCGAGAGCATGAACCCCGCGAACACCCGCGATGTCGTCGGCCGCTTCCAGGCGGGCACCGCCGCCGACGTGGCGATGGCCGTCCGAGCTGCGGACGAGGCGTTGCGGGGTTGGAAGGCGACGCCGGCTCCGAAGCGCGGCGAGTTGCTCTATCGCTTCGGCGCGCTCATGGCTGAGCACAAGGAGCGTTTGGCGAGGGCGATGACCCGCGAGATGGGCAAGGTGCTGGCCGAGGCGCGCGGCGACGTCCAGGAGGGGATCGACATCGCGTTCCTCATGGGGGGCGAGGGGCGGCGCCTGTTCGGCGACACGGTCCCGTCCGAGCTGCCCGACAAGTGGGCGATGAGCATCCGCCAGCCGCTCGGCATCGCCGGCATCGTCACGCCCTGGAACTTCCCGATGGCGATCCCGTGCTGGAAGATGATGCCCGCGCTGGTTGCGGGCAACGCCGTCGTCTTCAAGCCCAGCTCCGACGCGCCCCACTGCGCCACGCTCCTGGTGGAGCTGCTGGAGCAGGCTGGCTTCCCGGCGGGCGTCGTGAACCTGGTGACGGGCGCGGGGGGCGAGGTTGGCGACGCGATCGTCGAGAACCCGGACGTCGCGGTCATCTCGTTCACCGGTTCATCCGCCACGGGCCGGACCATCGCCGAGCGGGCCGGACGCCGCCTGAAGCGCCTCAGCCTCGAGCTCGGCGGGAAGAACGCGGTCGTGGTGCTGCGCGATGCCGACCTCGACCTCGCGGTCGACGGGATCCTGTGGTCAGCGTTCGGCACCACGGGCCAGCGCTGCACTGCCTGCTCGCGGGTGATCGCGGACAGGCCCATCGCCGACGAGCTCGTGCGGCGCCTGGCGGACCGGACGTCAAAGCTGACGCTGGGCTCCGGGCTCGACGAGTCCATCGAGGTGGGTCCGCTGGTCAACGCGGCGGCGGTCGAGAAGGTCGAGCGCTACATCGAGATCGGCAAGTCCGAGGCCGAGCTGGTCTGCGGCGGCACGCGGGCGACCGGCGGCGACCTCGACGACGGCCACTTCTTCGCCCCCACGATCTTCACCGGTGTCGGCCCGATGGCCCGGATCGCCCAGGAGGAGATCTTCGGCCCCGTGCTCTCGGTCATTCCCGTTGACGGCTACGACGAGGCGATGGCGGCCGCCAACGGCACGCACTACGGACTGTCGGCATCGATCTACACCCGCGACGTCAACACGGCGTTCCGGGCGATGCGCGACTTCGAGACCGGGATCGTCTACATCAACGCCGGCACGACGGGCGCCGAGACGCACCTGCCGTTCGGCGGCTGGAAGGACACGGGCAACGGCCATCGCGAGGCCGGCCACGTCGCGCTGGACACCTTCACCGAGTGGAAGTCGGTGTACATCGACTTCAGCGGCAAGCTCCAGCGCGCCCAGATCGACAACCAGCCGGCACTGGGGCGGCGAGCCGTTCGACCGGGCTCGAGCGCGCCGAGGGGTCGAGTCGCGGGGAGCGCAGGCCCGCACGCCAGACCGGCCCGCAGTGACGGTGGTCTGAGGCATCGGCGTGCGCTAGGGCAGCCCCACGTGGCGGGCCCGATGCGGATGCCATGGCCCGACACGATCCGCTCGATCGCAGGCCCTGCTCGACGACGCGAAGTCCTCCGTCGGCTCTGTGGCGCGTCACCCGCCACGCGCCCGACGTGCCTCGCGTGCACCCGGCGGCCATCCGGCGGCATGCGAGGCCACCCGCGCCGATGGAGCGGCCGGCACGAACGGCCTGCCGGGCTCAGACAGCGTCGCCGCGCTCAGGCAGCATCGCCGCGCTCGACAGCGTCGCCGCGCGCGACAGGTGACATGCGCTACCATTCCGGCGGTTCCGGGCCCGTAGCTCAACGGTAGAGCGGGGGACTCTTAATCCCTAGGTTCAGGGTTCGAATCCCTGCGGGCTCACCATCGTTCGAATACCCCGACACCCCTCTGGGCGGCTGGAGGGGTGTTCGTTTGCCCGCCTCGGGATGAAGTCCGCGCTCGAGTCTCTACCCGACGGCAGGTCAACTCGCCTCGAGGGGCCCGTTGCAGGGTGCCCATGGCCCCCACGCAGCGTGCCCTCTGCACCCCAGCGCGGGGACGATCGGGTCTGAGCCGACAGTACCGCCGTCACCCAAGATGGACACCGGCGTCCCCATGCCGCGCCGTTCGCCGCTGCGGGTCCACCCGCGGCCGATGGCGCAGTTGGCGCGAGGACACGGGATGCAGGACGACGGGCTGTACGCCGCGCTGCTGCGGCGGGGGATGACCCGCCGTTCGTTCCTCGGGTTCTCGGCAGCGATGGCCGCCGCTCTCGCCCTCCCCGCGTCGTTCGCCCCGCAGATCGCCAGGGCGGTCGAGGGCGCCAAGCGCCTGCCGCTCATCTGGGTCCGCGGCCAGTCGTGCGGCGGCGACACGGAGGCGCTGCTGCGCTCGGGCGACCCGACCGCCGTCTCGCTGTTCCTGGACGTGCTCGCGGTCGAGTACCACGATTCGCTGCTCGCTGTCGCCGGCGCCGATGCCGAGCTGGCCCGGACGAGCGCGATGCAGCTCTACCCCAACGGCTACATCGCCGTCGTCGAGGGCTCCATCCCCGACGGCGCCTCGGGCGCCTACTGCCTGATCGGCGGGCGGCCCGCGGCTGACGTCATCCGAGAGGTCAGCGCCGGCGCGCTCGCGACGATCGCGGTGGGCTCCTGCGCCTGCGACGGCGGCGCGGCCGCCGCCGGCTGGAATACAACCCAGGCGGGCGGCGTGAAGCGCCTCGTGGGCGGCGGCAGGTACATGGCGCTGCCCGGCTGCCCCGTCAACCCGGTCAACCTGGCGTCGGTGCTCGTCCACTGGATCACGTTCAACGAGCTGCCCGCGGCCGACATGGCGGGGCGCCCGCTGTCGGCGTACGGGAACCTGATCCACAACCAGTGCGAGCGCCGGCCCCACTTCGAGTTCGGCGAGTTCGCCACCGAGTGGGGCGACCAGGGCGCCCAGGAGGGCTGGTGCCTGTACAAGCTGGGCTGCAAGGGCCCTGAGACGATGGGCAACTGCCCGACGGTCAAGTACGGCGAGAAGATCAGCTGGAACGTCCGCGCGGGCCACGGCTGCATCGGCTGCATGACGCCGAGCTTCTGGAACGAGATGGGGCCTGCCTACACGCGGCTGCCGGCTCCGGTGTTCTTCCTCCCGAACGTCACGGCCGACATGCTCGGCGGGGGCCTGCTGGCCGGGATCGGCGGCGTGGCCGGGGTGCACGCGGTGGGCATGGGCGTCCGGTTCAAGCGCCGCCGCATGATCGCCGCCCGCGAGCGGGCCAGCGCAGCGGCGGCATCGGCCGTCGTGGCCCCTCCTGTCCTCGCGGTCGGCACACCCGGAGCCGAGTCGACGGTCGCGATCGATCCGGCGCCCGAGGTGACGGCGGCGCCAGTGCCCACGCCCGAGGCGGTGGCCGAAGCCGAGCCGGTGCGACCTGCCGCGGCCCTCGAGGCTGCCGAGCGCGACGCGGCCGCCGAAGCGGTGCTCGACGCCGAGACCCCCGCCGAGCCGGAGGCGCGCTGACGTGGCCAGAATTCGTCCTAGACCCTGTCACTCGCGCCGGCGGCAACCTGCGCGTCGAGTTCACCCGGGCAGGCTCCGCGATTGACGACGCCTGGGTCTCGGGGATGAGCTTCCGGGGGATCGAGCTGGCGCTCGCTGGCCGCGACCCGCGCGACGCCTGGACACTCGCAGAGCGCATCTGCGGCACATGCTCGGGCGTCCACGCGCTGGCCTCGGTCCGGGCCGTGGAGAACGCGCTCGGCATCCGGATCCCGGTCAACGCCCGGCTGATCCGCAACCTGCTCGCCGGCACACTGCTCGTCCGCGACCACGTCATGAGCCTCTACCTGGTGCAGCTGCCCGACTGGGTCGACACGAGGTCCGCCACCACCGCCGACCCCGCCGCCACGGCTGCCCTCGCCGCCAACCAGGCCGATCGCCCCAACACGGCGGCCGCTGACTTCGCGAAAGTTCGCGACCGCCTGGCGGCAGAGGTCGGCAGCAGCCACCCGAGCGTGATCGGGAATGGCTGGTGGGGCCATCCCGCCTACCGCCTGACGCCGGAGCAGAACCTCCTGCTCGCAGCCCACATGCTCGAGGCGCTCGACTGGCAGCGCGAATTCATGCGGCTCCAGACGCTCCTCGGGGGCAAGGACCCCCACCCCCAGACGTACCTGGTGGGCGGCATGGCCGTGACCCCGCCCTGGGGCGGGCCGACCGGCACGGCGGGCCGTGACCACCCGCAGGTCCCGGACCGCAACGCGCCGGAGCCGCTGAGCGCGGAGGGGTTCGCGTTCATGGAGGGCCTGGTCAAGACCGCCCAGGACTTCGTGACCCAGGTCTTCGCGCCGGACGTCGCGCTCCTCGCGGGCGCCTATCCGGACTGGGTGACGCTGGGCGCCGGTCCCGGGGGCTATCTCTCGGCGGGCGAGTACCCGGCCAACGACGCCTCGCCGCCTGAGCTGCTGTTCCCCACGGGGCGCCTCGACGACGGCAACCTCGAGGGGTCGCAGCCCGTCGCGGACGGCGAGTTCCTCGAGTCCGTGGGCAGCAGCTGGTACCGCTACGGGGCCGGCAGCGACGCGCTCCTCGGCGGCGGGAACGGCGAGACGACGCCGGCGTGGCCCGGCCTGGTGCTGCCGCTCCAGACCCTTGAGGGGGCGACCGCCTATTCGTGGGTCAAGTCGGCCCGCTACCGCGGCGTGCCCATGGAGGTCGGGCCGCTGGCCCGCGTGCTCGTGGGCCTGGCGAACGGGCGCAAGGACATCGCGCAGACCCTCGCCACCGCGCTGACGTCGGTCAAGCTCGAGGTCGCCCAGCTGCCGGGCGTGATCGGCCGGCTCGTGGCCCGCTCGGTCGAGGCCGACGTGGTCATCGGCCACGCCGCCATCTGGCTCTCGGACCTCAAGGCGAACCTCGCCACCGGCGACCTCGCGGTTGCCGACGTCACCGCCTGGGACCCGGAGTCGTGGCCCGAGGAGGCGCGCGGCTTCTCGCTGGGCGAGGGGCCGCGCGGCGCTGTCGGCCACTGGGTGACGATCCGCGACAAGGTGGTCGCGGACTACCAGGTGATCGACGCGTCCACCTGGAACCTCGCGCCGCGTGACGCTTCCGGCAGCCGGGGCCCCCTCGAGGCGGCGCTCCGCACGACGCCTGTGTCGGACGCCAAGCGGCCGCTCGAGGCCCTGCGGGTCGTCCACTCCTTCGTCCCCTGCGCGGGCTGCGCCGCCCACACCTTCGGCCCCCGCCGGGACATCCCGGTGGAGCGCACGGCACGCTCGGAGGCCACCCGATGACAGCGCTCGACGACCTCCGGACCGCCCCCGTGGCTGCTCCGGGCCCCACGCCGGCACTCGCGGACGTCGAGGCGGCGGCCCCGGACGGCCACCACGCGATCATCGACCGCCCGCACGACCGCGTCGGCGTCTACATCTGGCAGGCGCCAGTCCGCATCACGCACTGGGTGACCGCGCTCTGCATCGTGACGCTCAGCCTGACCGGCGGGTACATCGCGGACCCGTTCCTCATCCCGCCCGGTGGCCACGTGATGACCACGATCCGCATGATCCACATCGTCGCGGCGCTCACGTTCCTGGTGTCGGGCGCCATCCGGACGGCGTACCTGCTGTTCGGCAACCGGTTCGTGCGCTGGACTGCGTTCATCCCCACCAATCGCAAGCAGTTCACCGAGCTGTTCCGCCAGGCCGGCTTCTACGGCTTCGTCCGCAGCGACATCCCCAAGGTGCTGGGCCACAACCAGCTCGCGGCCGCCGCGTACCTCGCGCTGTTCGTGCTGCTGCTGGTCGAGACCGTCACGGGCTTCGCGCTCGACGGCCTGATGGGCGCCGAGCCGGGCGCGACAGGGTTCGCGTGGCTGCGCGAGCTGTTCGGCCCGCAGATGCTCCGGCTGGTCCACCACCTCTCGATGTGGCTGATCCTCGCCATCGCCCTGTTCCACGTCTACAGCTGCGTGCTCGTGGACCACATCGAGAACGTGGGCGTGGTGACCAGCATGTTCACCGGCTTCAAGTTCCCGACCCGCGAAGAGGTGGTCGAGTCCCGCGACGGCGGCGTCGAGGTCCTCGAGCAGGCCGAGAGGAAGGCCGAAGAGTGACGGCCACGCTCGGCGGTCCGGCCGTCGTCCTCGGGGTGGGCAACGTCCTGCTCCGCGACGACGGCGTCGGCGTGCGCGTCGTCGAGGCGCTGCGCGCGCTCGTCCGCCACGACCCGTATTCGCTGCCCGAGAGGACACGGCTCGTGGACGGCGGGACGCTCGGGCTGGATCTCCTCCGGACGGTCGAGGACGCCGGCTGCCTGCTGCTGCTCGATGCGGTCGACCTCGGCCAGAGGGCCGGCACGGTGAGCGTGCTCCGCGGCGACGCGATCCTCGCCGCTGGCAGCAGTTGGGGCCGGAGCGTCCCGGGCGGCGTGGGCGAGCTCCTCTCCGTGGCACGGCTGATGGACTGGCTCCCCGACCCGGTCGCGATGGTGGGCATCCAGGTGCACGACACGACGTTCGGCGTCGGGCTGTCCGAGGCGGTCGAGGCGTCACTGCCGCACGCGATCGCGACGGCACGCAACGAGCTGCGCGAACTCCACGAGCTCGCGGCTGCGGCCAGGCCCCGGACCGCCGGGACCAGCGAGGCAGAAGGGGCGATGGCATGAAGCGACGCATGGACAGGACGCTGCGCCTGCTGATCCTGCTCAACATGGCCGTCATCGCGATGCTCGCCGCCATCATGGTCGCGAACTGGCTCCAGCTGATCCCTGCCCGCGGCAGTGGCCCGGTCGGCACCCCGGGCACGGCGGGATCCTCGCTCGCGCCGGGCGCCACCCCGTCGCAGCAGGTGTTCCAGATGGGCCTCGCGCACATCCCCACCTCGAACGACTGCCTGCTGTGCCACACGTCCGGAGGGTCCGCGGGCGTCAAGACCATTCCGGCGATGGGCCACCCGCTGGCGGGATGGACGGCCTGCCTGACCTGTCACACCAACGAGAAGCTGGGGCGCGAGGCGCCGGGCCACGAGGGGATCGCCGAGAGCGAGTGCACCAGCTGCCACAAGGAGCCCACTCAGGGCCCGGCCATCACGCAGGCCCACGCCAACCTCAACAAGCCCTGCCTGAGCTGCCACGGCTCGGTCGCCCACCTGCCGACGTCGATGGTCGGCCGCAACCAGGACGAGTGCTGGCTGTGCCACAAGCCCAACCCGTCGCCGCCGCCCATCAAGCCGCACCCGGACCCGCAGAACCTCTCGTGCCGGGACTGCCACAAGTCCTCTTCGGTCGGGGGCCTGCCGATCGACCACGCGCTGCGCGGCGACGACACCTGTGTCCTGTGCCACGACATCGGCGGCGGGTCGAAGGCGTCGCCGGGGACGACGGCGTCGCCCGGGGCGAGCGGACTGTCGTCGCCGGGCGGGCTGCCCCTCGCGTCGGCGGCCGTGTTGCCCGCGCTGCCAGCCGTCTCGCCGGCCGGGAGCCAACTGACCTCGACCTCGCCCTGACGCCTTGGCGGCTCGCGCCGGGACCGCGACCACGCCCTGACGTCGTGGCGGCTCGCGCCGGGACCGCGACCTGCCCTGACGTCGTGGCGGCTCGCGCCGGGACCGCGACCTGCCCCATGATTGGGTCATGCCGGAACCGCTCGTGCTGACCTGGGACGACCTCGACGACCTCGTGGCCACGCTGGCGGGCGAAGTGGGACGCGACCACGACCTCGTGCTCGCGATCACTCGCGGCGGGCTCGTTCCCGCCGGGATGCTCGCGTACCGCCTCGACCTGCGCGAGATCCTCGTGGCGGGCGTCGAGTTCTACCGCAGCGAGGGCGGCACGCACCCCGAGCCGCTGGTGCTCCACTTCCCCGACGCGTCGCTGCTCGCGGGCAAGCGCGTCCTGGTGGTCGACGAAGTCTGGGAGACCGGCGAGACGATGACCGAGGTCGTCGCGCGCGTGCGCGCCGCCGGCGCGATGCCGGTGTCGGCGGTGCTGCACTTCAAGCCTGGCCGCTCGCGCGTCTCGGGCCGACCCGACCACCACGCGGCCACGGTCGAGGGCTGGGTCACGTACCCATACAAGGCCGGCGGCTGACCCTTGAGCTTGTCCCAGACGCGGTGCGCCGGACCCGCAACTTCTCATGCGCCTCTCAGGCCCATCCGCTGAAGTACGAGTCAACGCGGCGCTCTCGGTGGCTCCCTCCTCTCCTCCCCACCGAGAGCGCCGCGAACGTCTGTCCTGACGCGAACGCTGTGTGAGCCACCCCGTGCATCTCGCGCCTTCGCCGGCCACGCGGGCCTCGACCTCGGACCACCGGACCGGGCGTGCCTGGGCGGCCGGCCTCGCCGTCCCGCCTGCGTGGGCGGGGGCGGTGCTGGTCGGGCTGCTGGCGGCGCTCGTCGCCTTCTGGTCGCTCGACGTCAGCGGCTATGCCAACACGTACTACTCGGCGGCGGCGCAGGCGGCGGGCCAGAGCTGGTCCGCAATGTTCTTCGGCTCGATCGACGCGGCGGGGTTCATCACCGTGGACAAGCCGCCGGCCTCGCTCTGGGCGATGGGCCTCTCGGTCAGACTGCTCGGGCTGAGCCCGTTCGGGGTTCTCCTGCCCGAGGCGCTCTGCGGCGTTGCCTCCGCGCTCCTGCTGTTCGACGCGGTCCGGCGGCAGGCGGGCGTCGCGGCGGGCGTGATCGCCGGGGCCGCGCTGGCGGTGACCCCGGTTTCGGCGCTCATGTTCCGCTACAACAACCCCGACGCCCTGCTCGTGCTGCTGCTGGTGGCGGCGGCGTGGTCCCTGGTGCGGGCACTTGAGCGCGACCGGATGGCGTGGCTCGCCGTCGCCGGCGCGCTGGTCGGGCTGGGCTTCCTGACCAAGTACCTCCAGGCGTACCTGGTGCTGCCCGGGTTCGGGCTGACCTACCTCGTGGCTGGGAAGGGCGGCCTGCGGCACCGGCTCGAGGGGCTCGTCGTCGCGGGGCTCGCGACCCTCGCGGCTTCGGCGTGGTGGGTCGCCATCGTGGAGCTCGTCCCGTCGGGGTCGCGCCCGTACATCGGCGGGAGCACCAGCAACTCGGTCCTCGATCTCGTGTTCGGCTATGACGGGCTCGGCCGGATCTTCGGCCAGGGCGGGCCGGCAACAGGCGCCGGCTTCGGCCCTCCGCCGGGCGGCGGCGTCGGCGGGCCGGGATCGGGCTTCGGGGGCGCCCCCGGTCCCCTTCGCATGTTCAACCGGCAGTGGGGGACCGAGATCAGCTGGCTCCTGCCATCGGCGGCGATCAGCCTGGTCGTCGGGTTGGCCGCTCGCCTGCGGGCCCCGCGCACCGACCCGCGCCTCGCCGCCCTTCTGCTCTGGGGCAGCTGGGCCGCCGTCCACGTCGCGGTGTTCTCGCTCATGTCGGGCATCGCGCACTCGTACTACGCATCGGCCCTTGCGCCGGCGGCCGCGGCGCTCACCGGGATCGGCATGGTCGAGGCGTGGCGACTCCGCGACCGGATGCGCTGGGCGGGTCTGATCCTCGGGGCGCTGCTGCTGGCGACGGCCTGGTGGCAGCTCCAGCTGCTCGACCGGGCACCGACGTTCATGCCGGGCCTTGGCGTGGGCGCCCTGCTGGTGGCGCTTGCCGCCGCGATCGTGCTGGCCGTGCCCGCCGTGCCCGACGACCCGCTCGCGCAGCGCGCAGCTCGCGGTGCGGTGCTCGTGGGCCTCGTTGCGATCCTCGTGGGGCCGACGGTCTGGACGGCCGCGACGCTCGGCCGTCCTATCTCGGGCGGCGACCCGTCGTCCGGGCCGGTCGCGGAGGACTCGTTCCGGGCGTTCGGCCGGCTGGGCGGTCCCGGTGGGCCCGCGGGCTTTGCAGGCGACCCCGGGGGCACCGACCAGGCGATGGTGGACTACCTCCTCGCGAACCGCGGGTCGGCGACGTGGCTTGTCGCCGTGTCGTCGGCAAACGCCGCAGGCCCGCTCCAGCTTGCGACCGGGGTACCGGTGATGGCGATGGGCGGGTTCATGGGGTCGGATCCGGCGCCGACGCAGGAGCAGCTCCAGGGGGACGTCCACGATGGACGACTCCGCTTCGTCCTGCTCGGGGGCGACGGCGGCGGTCCCGGGGGGTTCCTCGGCGGAGACGGGCGGGGGACCGTGGCATCGGCGCGGAACGCGTGGGTCCACAGCGCTTGCCGTGCGGTGCCGGGTGTCGCGAACGGCAGCCTCTTCGACTGCGCGGGCGCCGCTTGAGACGGGCGAGGGCCGCGCGACGCGGTCTCGACCGGAAGCAGGCCGCGATGACCGCCGCCTCTCAGGCCAATCTCAGCGCCTGGCGCTTGACTGGATCACAATTCACCAGCGTCCGCACGGAGCCCCTCCCATGACCTCGCCCTTCCCGCCCGCCAGCCCTGAGCCCACCGGCCAGGACGGCACGGAGCCGCAGCCGAGCCCGTGGGCTGCCCCCGAGCCCGCCCGCGCGTGGGAATCGCCCGCAGCGCCGCCCGCACCCGTCGAGCGCTGGGCCGGCGAATCCGCCTGGGGGGCGGCCTCCACACCGCCGGCCCCGCCCGCCGCATGGTCGCCCGCGGCCCTCGGGCCCGTGCACTCCCACAACGATGTCGCGGCGCCGCGCCGCCGAGCCCGGACCGGCGTGGGAACCCTGCTGGCTGTCGCGATCCTCTCCGCGGTGCTCTCGTCGGGCGGCACCGCCCTCGCCGTGCATGCGCTCCTGCCGTCCGCGACGGAGGCGCCCAGCGCGCTTGCTCCCGCGCCGACCGCGGCCGCGGTGGCTCCCTCGGCTGCCACCGCGGCCACCACGGCCCAGGGCACCGACATCACCGCGGTCGTCGCCCTCGCCAAAGAGTCCGTTGTCACCATCACCGCTGACGGCGTCAGTGCGAACGGGTTCAACGTCGGCCAGCCCACCCAGGGCATCGGGTCGGGCGTGATCCTGACGTCGAACGGCTACATCCTCACCAACCGCCATGTCGTCGAGGGCAGCCAGACCCTGTCGGTCGAGCTCGAGAACGGCAAGTCGTACGCTGCCAAGCTCGTCGACACCGCCACCAGCAACGACCTCGCGCTGATCAAGATCGACGCGACGGGGCTGACCGCGGCGCGGATCGCGGACTCCTCCAAGATCCAGGTGGGCCAGACGGCGCTCGCGATCGGCAGCCCGCTCGGCACGTACACCGAGACCGTGACTCGCGGCATCATCTCCGGTCTCGGCCGGACCGTGAGCGTGCGTGACGAGACCACCGGCCGCCCGGTCACCCTGAGCAACCTCATCCAGACCGACGCTGCGATCAACCCCGGCAACAGCGGCGGACCGCTCCTTGACGCCAGCGGCGCGGTGGTCGGCCTCAACACGGCCGTCTCCAGCACGGCACAGGGGCTGGGCTTCGCCATCCCCATCAACGACGCCAAGTCCCTGATCGACAAGGCCACGGCGGGCACGGGCGCCTAGTTCGGCCGCCCGCCGCTGACGGCGCCGTCATTGCCGGTCCGCTCTCAGACGGCTGTCAGAGGTGCCCGGCAGCATCCAATCGGCTCCGCCTCCCGGGCCCCAAGACACGCGCGCTTCCGACCGGAAAGGATTCGCATGCGGCTCCGCCTCTCTGGCACGCTCCTGATCACCGTCGTCGGCGTCGACGACATCATTGAGGATGGCGGCGGAACGATCCGGGGGGTTGTGCCGTGATGGCGAACAGCAGCGTGGCCGCATCCCCTCAGCCCAACCCGTTCCTCAGCCAGACGCCTGCGTCCTCCCAGAGCGCTGATGGCCCGCGGCCCCCCGCGTCCGTGATCGAGCTTCGCGGCATCACGCGGATCTACAGCACGGGCCGGCTCGAGGTCGCGGCGCTTCGCGGCGTGGACCTCGACGTGTGGGAGGGCGACTTCCTCGCGATCGTCGGGCCGTCAGGCAGCGGCAAGAGCACGATGATGAACATCATCGGCTGCCTGGATCGGCCGACCGCCGGGTCGTACCTCCTGGGCGGGACCCCCGTCGAGCAGCTCTCCGACGATGACCTCGCACGTGTGCGGGGCCGCGCCATCGGCTTCGTCTTCCAGTCCTTCAATCTGCTGCCGCGCACGTCCGCGCTCGAGAATGTGGCCACGCCGCTGCTGTACCAGGGCGTGTCGCGCAAGGAGCGATATGCGCGCGCGCAGACCGCACTCGAGCGGCTGGGGTTGGGTGACCGGCTGCACCACGAGCCGTCTGAGTTGTCCGGCGGCCAGCAGCAACGGGTGGCGATCGCGAGGGCGCTGGTCACGGAACCCGCCTTGATTCTCGCCGACGAGCCCACCGGCAACCTCGACAGCCAGTCCGGCGCCGACGTGATCGCGCTCCTCCACGAGCTCAACGAGGCCGGCACGACCATCGTGCTCATCACCCACGATTCCGACGTGGCCGTCCAGGCGCGTCGCCAGGTCCACGTCCGCGACGGGCTGCTGGTCCAGTGACCGCGCTTGGGCTCGGCCGCCTCGCAACGGCGGCCCGCCTCGCCCCGATCGCCTCCCTGCGCTCCGAGTAGCGCCCACCGCCCCGAGAGGAGAACGCTCCCGTGACCTACGACCCCAACCAGCCGCAGCCGAGCCCGTTCCCGGCGCCGGAGCCCGGCCCCGTGGCCGGCCAGCAGCGCGAGCCTATCCGGGCCAGCCTCCGGCCCCTGCCGCCGGCCAGCCCACCTACGCGCCGTCGGGCCAGCCGCTGCCGCGGAGCCAGCCGGCCGTGCCGTCGTTCATCCCGCCCTCGGTGGCGTCCACCGTGGCGAATCCGAAGCGGAGTGGAACCTCCGCCGGCACGCTCGCCTTCGTCGTGGCGGTGGTGATTGCGGGGGCCGGCCTGGGCTTTGCCGGCGGGCGGCTCACCGCCCCGGCGGCCGCCGCGACCCGCGGCGGGTTCGGGGGCAACTTCGGGGGCAACTTCGCAGGCGGCAGCTTCAACCCCGGAGCAAGCGGCAACCCGACTCGGGGCGGCGCCTTCGCTGGCGGCCTCGGCGGCGCCTTCGCGGGGAACGTCTCGATCGACGGGCAGGTCACCTCGGTGGCCAACGGAACGATCACGGTCCAAACCTCGAATGGACAGAGCGTGACGCTCGAGGTGCCGAGCACGGCGACCTACCACGCGCAGGCCCCGGCCACCTCGACCGACGTGACGGTGGGCTCCAAGGTGCAGATCAGCGCCAGCCGTGCGAGCGGTCGAGCCGAGGCATCCGGCCAGCCGGCGGCAAGCGGCCAGCCGGGTCAGGGCGGCGCCCTGGGCTTCACCGTGAACGACATCACCGTGCTCGGCAAGTAGGCCGCCGCCGGTTCCAGGGAGCGCCCCACGCATGTCCTCGCAGCGATTCCCGCCGGAGCCGCCCCAGCGCGGCCCCGACGACACGGCGCCCTTCACGCCCATCTCCCCGGAGCCCCACTACGCGCAGCCCACGGTGCCCGTCCGGCGCTCGGGCGGCGGCGCGGGCGGGCTCAGCATCGCGTTGGCCGTGGCCGTGCTGATCGCCGGATGCGGCGTGTCGTTCGCCGCCGGACGGGCGACGGCGCCGGTCGTCGCCTCGGGCGCCGCGGCGGGTGCGATCGACGACCCGGCGGGCGGGCTCGCCACCGGGGCGCCGAGCACGGGGGCGGGCACGGCGCCCGGCGGCGGGCTGCCCAATGCGAACGGGCAGCCCAACGGCAACGGCGGCGGGGGCGACACAAACGGCGGCGAGGCCTTCGGTCGCGGCGGCAGCTTCGGCGGCCCATCCATCCAGGGCACCGTCGAATCGGTGAGCGGCAACTCGGTGACCGTCAGCCTCGCCAACGGCGCGTCGGTGCGCGTCGGCCTGGGCCCGTCCACGTCCTACCATCAGCAGACGTCCGGCAGCCAGGCTGACCTCGCCGCCGGCAAGACCGTCATCCTGCGGGTCAACGGCCGCCTCGGGGCCGACGACCAGCAGGGTGGTGGCACTCTAGGCACGGCCACCGACGTGACGGTGGTGCCCTGACGGAAGCTTCGAGGCTCGGCATGCACCTGCTCCTGGTCGAGGATGACGATCGGCTCGCCCGCGCCCTCACGCGTCTGCTTGAGGAGGACCGCCACGTCGTGGAGCACGCTCCGGACGGCCGGACCGGCCTCGAGCTGGCCACGGGCGTCGGTGGGCTGGACTGCGTGATCCTCGACATCGGGCTGCCGGACATGTCGGGGCTCGACGTGGCGCGGCGCATCCGCTCGGCGGGCGTGGACGTGTCGATCCTGATGCTCACCGCACGCGACACCGTGAACGACCGCGTGGTGGGCCTCGACGCCGGTGCCGACGACTACGTGGTCAAGCCGTTCGCGTACCAGGAGGTCTCGGCTCGGCTGCGGGCGCTCGCCCGACGGGCGGAACCGGGGGTGAGGCGGCCGGAGCCGAAGCTGTCCTCGGGCGCGATCGTGCTCGACGAGGCGGCGCGGCGCGTGACGGTCAACGGGCGTGGCGTGGACCTCTCGCCGCGCGAGTTCTCGCTGCTCGAGGCGCTGCTGCGCCATCCCGGGCAGGTGCTCACGCGCGACCAGCTGCTCGACCACGCCTGGCCGTTCAGCGTGGCGGTGACGCCCAACGCCGTCGACGCGTACGTGCACTACCTGCGGACCAAGCTCGGCGAGGCGGGCGGCCAGATCGAGACCGTCCGGGGTGTGGGCTACCGGCTGGGTGACGGAGCCGACGTCTGATGGGGGACGGCGTCGGGGTCGCGCCCCGCGATGACGGGGCCGAGCAGGCGGAGCTCGCGGGCGAGGCCCGGCTGCTCCGCCGGACGCGCTGGCGGCTCGTGCTGTGGAGCGGCGTCTCGACGCTCGTCGTGCTGCTCGTGCTCGGGGCGGCGATCTTCGCCGCGGTGGAGAACACGCTGGTGGGCGCCTCCGTCGCGCAGCTCTCCAATCGCGTCGACCCGGTCGTGGCGAGTCTGACGGGCCAGGTGGACCCGGATGGCGGCGCCGGTACCGACGCCCCGGGCAACCCGTTCGGCTTCCTGCCCGGGCGCGGCAACGTCTGGCTGTTCGCCTTCAACGCCAACGGGCAGCAGGTGCGGCTCAACAACCAGCCAGTCGTCGCGCTCGAGGGCATGCCCCAGCCCGACAGCCTCGCTGCCTCACGAACCGCGCCCGACGGCCGCGACATCCGCGAGGTCAAAGTCCAGATCGGCAGCACCGAGGTGCCCGCGCGGCTCCTGACACAGCGGTTCACATGGCAGCAGGACGGGCAGACGTACTTCCTCCAGGCGCTCCAGGACCGCTCGCTCGAGGTGTCGACGCTCCAGTCGCTGCTGACCGTGCTGCTGGTGGGCGGGGCGCTGGTCGTGATCGTGTCGGTGCTGTTCGGCTGGATCTACGCCCGACGCGCCCTCGTGCCCATCCGGGTCTCGCTCGAGGCGCAGCGGGAGGCCCTGCGCCGCCAGCGCGAGTTCGCCGCCGACGCGTCGCACGAGCTCCGGACGCCGCTGACGGTCATCCGCTCATCGGTGGAGCACCTGGCCCGCCACCCCGACAAGCGGGTGGGGGAGCAGCGCGAGGCGCTCGACGACATCGATGCCGAGGTGTCGAACCTGGCGTCGCTCGTGGACGACCTGCTGCTGCTCGCGCGCACTGACTCCGGCGCGATCGCGCTCGAGCGGATGCCGCTCGACCTGGGCGACGTGGCGTTCGAGGCGGCCGGCGCGCTCGGGCGGATGGCCGAGGACCGGGGCGTCCACGTGGAGGTGGACCCCGAGCCGGCGATGCTCCAGGGCGACCCGGCGCGGCTCCGCCAGCTCGTGACGATCCTGGTGGACAACGCGATCCGGCACTCGCCGCGCGACGGGCGCGTACGCGTGGTCGTGCGGCCCGCCGGCGGCACGGCGTCGGTCGAGGTCACCGACGAGGGGCCAGGCCTGCGCGAGGAGGACATGCCGCACGTGTTCGACCGGTTCTGGCGGGCGCCCGGCGCGCCGTCCGGCGGCACGGGACTGGGGCTCGCGATCGCACGCTGGATCGTGGACCGCCACGGCGGGCGGATCGGCGTGGCCAACCGTCCCGAGGGCGGGGCCGCGTTCCGCGTGGAGCTGCCCACGGCGGGGCCGGCGGAGGCGCCTGCGGCCCGCAGCGACTTCACGCCGCCGCCGATGCTGCTGGGCTAGCCGGCTTCGGCGCGATCGCGGCGGGTCTCGTCGTGCCCGCTTCGGCGGGCGCCGCATGGTACAGTTCGGCCACCCTGAGAGCCGGTCCCGTGAGGCCGGCGTGCCGGTCCAGAGAGGCCGGGTAGGAGGCCTGATGCATCTGCGCTTGCCCGCAGCCGGCGCCCCCGCGCGCCGCACCGTCGGGAACTGAGTGACCCTCCCACCGAACCCCACCCGCCCGCCGTTGCCGCGCGCCGACGCGATTGTCGACCCCCGCGTTGGCGACGCCGGTCCCGCGCTGCTCGCGCTCGAGGACGGCGCCGTGTTCCCCGGCATCGCGTTCGGCGCAGCCGTGGCCGCGGGCGGTGACCTCGTCGTGAACACGAGCCAGACGGGCTACCAGGAGATCGCCACCGACCCCTCGTACGCCGGCCAGGTGGTGGTGATGACCTACCCGCTGATCGGCAACTACGGGCGCCTGGAAGCGGACGACCAGTCAGCGCGCCCCTGGCTCCGCGGCCTCGTGGTCGCGCATGCCACGGCGGCTGTGCTCGACGACGCCCGCCAGCTCGCCACGATGCTGCGCGAGAACGGCATCCCGGCCATCGCCGGCGTGGACACGCGGGCGCTCGCGCGGCGGCTCCGCTCGAGCGGCTGCCAGCGCGCCATCATCACCGGGCCGGGCATGACCGATCCCGACGAGGCCGTGGCGATGGCCCGCGCCGTGCCCGCCTGGGAGGACCAGGACTTCGTCGCCCAGGTGTCGCCGGCGCAGGTGACCGAGGTCGGCGACGAGGCGTCGACCCCCCTCATCGCCATCGTCGACTACGGCCTCAAGTCCAACATCGTGCGGAGCCTGCGACGGCGTGGCGCTCGCGTCCGGATCCTGCCCCACACCGCGAGCGCGGCCGAGGTGCTGGCGGCAGACGTCGACGGCGTGGTCCTCTCGCCCGGACCGGGCGATCCCGCCCGCCTGGCCGGACCGGTTGCGCTCGCGCAGGCGATCATCGACGACGGGCGCCCGCTCCTGGGGATCTGCCTCGGCCACCAGATCGTCGCCCGGGCCGCCGGCGCGCAGACCGGCCGCCTCCGCTTCGGGCACCACGGGGCGAACCACCCGGTGCAGGACCTCGACACCGGCTACGTGCAGGTCACCGCGCAGAACCACGAGGTCCACGTCATCGGCGGGACGCTCCCTGCGGCGTCCGGCTTCCGGGTGAGCCAGCTGAACCTCAACGACCGTTCGGTCGAGGGCCTGCGCCACAGCTCCAAGCCCATCGAGACCGTCCAGTACCACCCTGAGGGCGCCCCCGGGCCGCTCGACGCGCTCGCCGTGTTCGACCGCTTCGTCGACGCCTGCCGGCGGGGCGGCGCCCGACCCGCATGACCGCGACGCCCGCATGACCGCCACGCTGCCCGTCCCGCCCGTCCGCGCGCACCGGCCGAAGCCGTCGTCGGTGCTGATCCTGGGCTCCGGCCCGGTGGTCATCGGCCAGGCCGCCGAGTTCGACTACGCGGGCACACAGGCCTGCCGCGCGCTGCGGGCCGAGGGCGTCCGGACGATCCTCGTCAACTCCAACCCCGCGACGATCATGACCGACCCGTCGGTCGCGGACGCCGTGTACCTCGAGCCCCTCACGGTGCCGGCCATCGAGGCCGTCATCGCGCGCGAGAAGCCCGAGGGCCTCCTCGCGGGCCTCGGCGGCCAGACGGCGCTCAACCTCGCGATGGCGCTGTCGGAGGCCGGGGTGCTGGAGCGCCACAACGTCCGCCTCCTCGGCACGCCGCTCGAGGCCATCCGCATGGCCGAGGACCGCGAGGCGTTCCGCGACCTGCTCGACCGCATCGGCCAGCCGTATGCGCCGTCGTCGATCGTCGAGGGGCCCGACGAGGCTGCCCGTCGTGCGTCGGCGGAGGCGGCGCTGGCGCAGATCGGCCTGCCCGCCATCGTTCGCCCCGCGTTCACGCTCGGGGGAACCGGTGGCGGCATCGTCGAGACGGAGCCGGCCTACTGGGAGCGGGTCAAGAGCGGCCTCCGCGCGAGCCCGATCCACCAGGTGATGGTGGAGCGCTGCCTCGTGGGCTGGCAGGAGATCGAGTACGAGGTCATGCGCGACGCGGAGGACACGTGCATCGCCGTGTGCTCCATGGAGAACGTGGACCCGCTGGGCGTCCACACCGGCGACTCGATCGTGGTGGCGCCCGTCCAGACCCTGACCGACAGCGTGCACCAGCGGCTCCGGTCGGCTGCCCTGGCCATCATCCGCGCGCTCGGCGTGGAGGGCGGCTGCAACGTCCAGTTCGCGCTCTCGCCCGATTCCACCGACTACGCGGTCATCGAGGTGAACCCGCGCGTCTCGCGGTCATCGGCGCTGGCGTCGAAGGCCACCGGCTACCCGATCGCCCGCGTCGCGGCGCAGATCGCCACCGGGCGGACGCTGGCCGAGATCCCCAACGTGGTCACTGGGACCACCGTCGCCGCCTTCGAGCCCGCCCTCGACTACGTCGTCGTCAAGCTGCCGCGCTTCCCGTTCGACAAGTTCCCGACGGCCGACCGGCGCCTGGGCAGCCAGATGAAGGCGACGGGCGAGGTCATGGCGATCGACCGCACCTTCGGCGCCGCGCTCAACAAGGCGCTCCGAGGCCTCGAGCAGGCGGGGGCGGGGCCGCTGGGCGAGGACCCCTCGTGGCGGCCGACGTTCGACTACCTGGCCGCGGTCTACGGCGGCGTGGACCCCGACGACGAGGGTGACGGCATCCGCGTGGGCGTGGGCGGGCTGGACACCCTCACGATCGAGGACGCGCCGATCCGCTGGATCAGCGACGACGGCGAGGCCTGCGAGAGCACGCGCCTCGCCCAGCGCTCGGCCGCGCCGATCGTCCTGCGCCAGTTCGTGGAGCCCTCCGACTCGCGACTCTGGCGCGTGCTGGGGCTGCTGCGCCGCGGCGTGCCGCAGGAGGTCGTCCGGCGCGCCACCGGGATCAACGCCTGGTTCCTCTCCGAGATGGCGCGGAACCTCGAGCTCGAGCGCGACGTGCGCTCGATGGGCGCCCGACTGGCGGACCCGGTGGACGCGGAGGGCGCCGAGCTCCTCGCCACCGCCAAGCGGTTCGCGTTCGCCGATCGCGACCTCAGTGTCCTCGCCGGGGTGGGGGAGGCCGCCATTCGAGCGGCCCGCGAAGCCCTGGGCCTGGCGCCCGGCTACGCGATGGTGGACACGTGCGCCGCGGAGTTCGCGGCTGAGACGCCGTACTTCTACTCCACGTACGCTGCCGCGGGCTCCGAGCCCGAGGCGCCGCCCGTCGGCCGACCGGCCGCCCTCGTCATCGGCAGCGGTCCCGTGCGGATCGGGCAGGGAATCGAGTTCGACTACTGCGCGGTCCAGGCGGCCGACGTCCTGCGCCGCAACGGCTGGAACGCCGTCATGGTCAACTCCAACCCGGAGACCGTGTCGACCGACTTCGACGCGTCCACGCGCCTGTACTTCGAGCCGCTCGACGTCGAGAGCGTGCGCAGCATCATCGAGTTCGAGAGCGGCGGCGTGGCGGCGATGCACGGCGGCAATGTGCTGCCGGCGGTCGTCGCGTTCGGCGGCCAGACGCCGCTCAACCTCGCCGGGCCGCTCGTCCGCGCCGGCGTCCCGCTGCTGGGCTCCGACCTCGAGGCGATCGACCAGGCCGAGGAGCGCACGCGGTTCTCCGCGCTGCTCGACCGGCTGGGCATCCCCCAGCCCGAGGGCGGGATGGCCGAGACGATCGAGGAGGCGCTCACGCTCGCCGAGCGGATCGGCTACCCGGTCATCGTCCGGCCCTCGTTCGTCATCGGCGGGCTCGCAATCGACTTCGCGTACTCGCCCGAGGACCTCGTCCGCCACCTGGCGTCGGCGGCCATCGTCGACCCCGACCGGCCGGTGCGCATCGACCGGTTCCTGGAGGGGATCGAGGTCGACGTGGACGCGGTGAGCGACGGCACCGAGGTGCTCATCCCGGGCCTGCTCGAGCACGTCGAGCGGGCGGGGATCCACTCGGGCGACTCGATCGCCTGGTTCCCGCCCCAGAGCGTGGCCGAGGGCGACCAGGAGCTGATCATCGCCACGATGCAGCGGATCTGTCTCGCGCTCGGCGCCCGCGGCCTCGTCAACGCGCAGTTCATCGTCCGCGACGACGGCGTGTACCTGATCGAGGTCAACCCGCGGGCATCGCGGACGGTGCCGTTCCTCTCGAAGGTGACCGGCGTCCCGATGGTGGAGCTCGCTGTGCGGATCTCGCTCGGCGCGACGCTGGCGTCCCTGGGCTGGAAGGGCGGCCTCGTCCCGCCGCCGCCGTTCGTCGCGGTCAAGGCGCCGGCGTTCTCCACGGCGAAGCTCAAGGGCGTGGACCCCTCGGTCGGGCCGTTCATGCAGTCCACGGGCGAGGTCATCGGCATCGCCGACCGGGCGCCCGTCGCGATGGCCAAGGCGCTCACGGGCGCCGCGCTCATCCCGCCGCGCGCGAGCGAGGGCGAGGTGCCGCTGGCGCTGCTCTCGATCGCCGACCGCGACAAGTGGGGCCTCGCCGACCTGGGCCGCGCGCTGGTCCGCGCCGGCTACCGCCTGGCGGCGACCGCCGGGACGCGAGCGCTCCTTGAGGAGGCGGGGATCACTGGGATTGCGGCCGTCGCGAAGCTGGGCGCCGAGCCCGTGGGCGACGAGGCGGGGATCCTCGAGCTGATCGCCTCCGGCGATGTGCGGCTGGTCGTCAACACGCCCACGCCGCGCTCCGGCCCGGTCCGCGACGCGGCGGACATCCGCCACGCCACGATCGCCGAGGGCATCCTGTGCTTCACGTCCATCGAGACGGGCGTGGCCGCTGCCGAGGCGCTGGACCCGTCCCTGGTGGACGCGATCGCACAGGTGCGCCCCATCACGGAGTGGGTCCCGAAGGCATAGGCGCCGGGCGTGGACAGCGACGCCTGCCGAGCACCCCGCTCCGGCGAGCTACGGCCTCGCCGCGATCGCCGGGGCGTCCTCGCGCGACGCGGTCTGCTCCCGCACGATCGCCTGGCCCAGCGACCACAGCGTGAGCGTTGAGAGCGCCACCATCACGACCGCCAGCGGGACCTCGCGCCGGCGGATGTTCGGCGCGGCGGGAGCGGGCGCGGGATGGATCTTGCGGTGCCGCATGTCGCGCGTCGGCTTCGCGGTGGCGCGGGCGTCCACGTCGCGCTGGGCGGTGACGTGCCCGGCCCACGCGCCCAGCATGTGCCCGCCCACCACCGCGGCGAGCTGGACCGTCCAGACCAGCCCCGGCGGCAGCCAGCCGGTCTGGACCACGTAGAAGGCGCTGCCGAACACATCGGCGCCCGTCTGGAGCGGGTCCGACACGGCGATCACGATGCGCTGCCCGTCGATGAGCAGGTACGTCAGGTAGTGCGCGATCAGGTAGCCCACCGCGATCGGCAGCAGCCCCGAGCCGATGGCGCCCGGGCCCACGGTCCGCGCCACCACGATCGCGGCCAGGACGACGAGGCCCAGGAACGCTCCCAGCTCGAGCGTCCTGGGGAGGAACGCCGGCCCGCCGAACACGCCCGCGAATGCGACCGTCTGCGAGACGCCGTCGAAGATGATCGACGCCACGCCGAGCGCGACCAGCACGATCCGCCCATCCTCCCAGCGGCAGTCGAGCAGGCCGCTGGCGACCGGGCGGCGCAGGACGAAGTCACCGGCGACGGAATCGGGGTTGCCGCCCCGGTCCGCGTCGGCGCCCGGCGCGATCCCGAGTGGCGCGAGCCGGTTGAGCGTCCGGAACCACACGCTGAACGTCTCGCCTCCGGCGCGCCACGCGTCGCGCCCGAACTGGGCCATCAGCACCAGCGTGAGCACCGTGTACCCGGCCAGCACGAGCGTCAGGGCGCTGGTCCCCGGCACGACGACCAGCTCCACCCAGACGAAGAAGGCGAAGCCGGCCGCCGCAGGCCAGACGCGCAGCCTCTCGGGGAGCTCCGACACTGCCCAGCCGCGGACCCCTGTCCGCCGCATCGCCCATGCGCCCATGTCGAACAGCGTTGCGAACGGGATCGAGCCACTCCCACACCGGGAAGGCCAGCGCCGAGATCATCGCGACGCCAACCCAGCCGTAGACCCACAGGAACAGGCCCGCAACCGCAGCGTCCGACGTGCCCCCCGCCAGTCCCTGGGCCATGATCCACGCCCAGCCGACGAGCCCGATGACGCGGAGGCCGACGCGGATCGGGCGGGGGACGTGGACGGCTCGCGCGGTTCCGACGGAGGCGCGCATGTCGCGGGCGATGACGAAGACGAAGGAGAGGCCGACGACGGCGGCCGCGCCGACCAGGTAGACGGCGAGCGGCAGCGGGCTCTGGTAGACGGGCGAGAGGCCGTGGGCGGCGACGACTGCCGGCGAGAGCGCCACAACCAGCACGGCCGTGACGGTCCCTGCGGCGCGCGCGACAGTGCTGCGACTCGCGCGTGCCACCGTCAGGCTGCCCGGCTGCGGCGTGCGAGCAGCACGGCGACGAGCGCGATGAAGGCCGCGGCTGCCGTGATCGGCGCGACAACACTCCCGGGATCCGGCGACGGGGATGGGTCCAGTGCGGCTGGCGGGTCGGCGGCTGGCACCGAGGACGCGATCGCGGCGATCGAGCCGTCCGACGCGGAGGTCGAAGGACCGCTGGTGGCCGTCACGGCGAACGACACGATCCCGCGGGTGATGTGTCCGTCGCTCGTGGCCGCAGTCCAGCGCGCCTCGTACGAGCCGGGGGCGAGGGACAGGCCGTCGGCCGCCATCGTCTTCGCGTCGGCGCCCACCCGGCCCATCGCCACGGTCGTGCCGCCCCCGTCCACGAGCTGGAACTGGCTCCTGGTCGCGTCGAGGTCGTCATCGAAGGTCAGCGTGACGGTGCGCACCTGGTCGGCGGCGACCGTCGCCCCATCGGCCGGTGACGAGCTCATGAGCGCGGCATGTCCCAGCGCGGTGCCCGCCATCAGGCCCGACGCCACCACGGTGGCGACGAGGGCAAGCAGACGGCGGGGCGCGGTGACGGTCACGGGTCGGGAGTCTAGCCGTGGACCGCCCATTGCGCAGACGAGCCCTCTGCGCAACCGAATCGGCCGTCGGGGCGAAGATAGCGGTGAGACCAGCACCGCCACGCCGACCGGAGACAGATGCCCGCACCCGCCAGCCCCAGAACGACCGACTCGCTCCATGCCGTGGACGCCGTGCCCGAGGGCGCCGTCGCGCAGGGCTACGTCCCCGGAGTGTGCAACATCGGGCCATGGGAGGCCCGGCGGCGGTGGGCCTTCGGGATTGCCGGCCTCGTCATCGCGGGCGCCCTTCTCGTGCTGCTCGTCGCGCTCGGCGCACCGGCCATCGCCCGTCTCCTCGTCCTGATTCCGGCCTGGGGCGGCGCGTTCTCGGTGCTCCAGGCCCGCCGCCGGTTCTGCGGGGCGTATGCCCTGCGCCGCATCTCCAACTTCGGCGACACGTACGGCACCGTGCGGGACGTGGCTGACGAGGCCGCCCACCGCGCTGACATGGCGGGCCTCGCCCGGCTCACGCGCGACTCGTTCCTCATCGGCCTCGCACTGGCAATCGTGGCGTTCCTCCTGCCGCTCTGAAGCGAGCCGACCAGGCCTGCGGGCCGCAGCTCGTCCCGCGGCACGCCCCCCGCCTCGGCCCGTGCCGCGGCACGCCCCCCGCCTCGGCCCGTCCCGCGGCTCGTCCCGCGGTCTGCGCGCCGCGCGCGCCCAGCGCTGCGATCTGCGCGCTCCGCGTTGCACCGGGCGGTCCTGTCGGCGCTTCCACCGCCGGGCGGGCCGGTCGGTGCCCTCCGCCGCGCCCTCGACCCCCGCTTCGCGGCACGCAGCGGCTCGCCGGGGCGCCCCGTCCTCCGGTAGGGCCGCTCTATGCACGTAGCCGGCGTCGCAGGCCGGACGGCGCGGGTAGCGCAGGGCGGGGGGCGTCGCAGGCCGCTGGGGGCGGCGGGTAGCTCAGGGCGGGGAGCGCCTGCCGGACGGCGCGGGTAGCGCAGGGCGGGTGGCGTCGTAGGCCGCCGGGCGGGACCTATAGGCAGGGTCGAGCCGCGAGGGCAGGGTCGAGCCGCGAGGCCAGGGTCGAGGCGGGAGGCCCCGCGCGGCTCCTCGCGCTGGGCAGCCTACAATCGCGGGACCTACCCGCCGCCCGAGGGTCGAAGTCCGTATGCCCGTTCCCGTCGTCGAGTTCAGCGACGAGCGCCTGCCCAACGGCCTGCGCCTCATCGTCGCCGAGGACCATGTCGCGCCCGTCGCCGCCGTCCACGTCTGGTACAACGTCGGCTCCAAGCACGAGGTCCCAGGCAAGACCGGCTTCGCGCACCTGTTCGAGCACGTGATGTTCCAGGGCAGCGCGAACGTCGGCAAGTCGGAGCACATGGCGCTCGTGCAGGCGGCTGGCGGCACGCTCAACGGCACCACCTGGCTGGACCGGACCAACTACTTCGAGACGATGCCCTCGCACCACCTCGAGCTCGCGCTGTGGCTGGAGGCGGACCGCCTGGGCACGCTGCTCGACGCGCTGTCCCAGGAGAACCTCGACAACCAGCGCGACGTGGTCAAGAACGAGAAGCGCTGGAGCTACGACAACCGCCCCTACGGCACGTGGATCCACAAGTTGCTCGGCCATGCCTACCCGGACTGGCACCCGTACCACCACCCGACGATCGGCTCGATGGAGGACCTCGACGCGGCCTCGCTCGAGGACGTGCGCGACTTCTTCGAGACCTACTACGCGCCCAACAACGCGGTGATCTCCGTGGTGGGGGACTGCGACCACGACCAGGTGCGGGCCTGGGTGGACCGCTACTTCGGCCCCATCCCGGCCAACCCCGACATCCCGCCGCTGCCCGACATGTCGCTGCCGGCGGTGATCGGCGAGGAGAAGCGCGAGACGGTCGTGGACCGTGTTCCGCTGCCGCGCATCTGCTTCGCATTCCGGGCGCCGGCGTTCGGCGATCCACGGCTCGACGCCCTGGACCTCGCGACGCAGCTCCTGTCCGGCGGCAAGAGCAGCCGGCTGCACCGACGCCTCGTCCGCGACGAGCGGATCGCGCAGGACGTCATGATCGGCACCGTCCCGGCGGTGGGCGGCGCCTCGATCGTCCTGGGCTACGCCACGGTCCGCCCGGGCGTGGACCCCGCGGTGGTGGAGGCGGCCTACCTCGAGGAGCTCGCGAAGCTGGCGGCCGAGGCGCCCAGCGAGGACGAGATGGACCGCGCCAGGGCGCTGACCGAGGCTGACGAGCTGGGGGCGCTCAGCCGCGTGGAGGAGCGCGCCGAGCGCCTGTCCATGTACGCCACGCTGTTCAACGACCCGGGCATGGTCAACACGATCCTCGCCCGGTACCTCGCCGTCACCGCCGAGCAGATCCGCGACATCGCCGCGGCGGTCTTCCGCCAGGACAATCGGGTCGTGCTCACCTATCTGCCGACGGCCATCGGGGCCGAGGCGCTCGAGGGCGGGACGGGGGACGAGGTGGGGCCCGAAGACGGCGGCGATGCCGGCCCCGAGCCGACGGACGCGCCCGAGACCGCCGACGTGGTCGAGACCGACGACGAGGGGGAGGCACAGGCATGAGCCCGCGCGCCGGCATGATCAACGAGCGGCCCGTCCCGGGCGAGCCGCGCCCCTACGAGTTCCCGACGACCGTCCGGACGACGCTGCCCAACGGCCTGCGCGTGATCGTCACGCCGATGGCCGGCCGCCAGCTCATCGCCGCCTCGCTCGCCATCCGCTCCGGTGCCGCCGATGAGCCCGAGCGGATCGGCGGGGCGACCGTGCTCGCCGCCCGGGGCCTCACCGAGGGCACCGAGGTCCGCGATGCGATCGCCCTGACCGAGGCGTTCGAGCGCCTCGGCGCCTCGATGCACGCGGAAGCGGGCTGGGACGCGATCTCGGCCGGCCTCGACGTCCCGGCGTCGCGCCTGGAGCCCGCGCTCGACCTCCTGGCCGAGGTCGTCCGCCGCCCGTCGTTCCCCGAGTCGGAGGTGGAGCGCCTCCGTGACGAGCGCCTCAACGACCTGATCCAGGCCAAGGCGGACCCTCGTCGCCGCGCCGACGAGGCGTTCGTCTCCTCGATCTACGCGCCGTCGTCCCCGTACCGCCGTCCCGCGGGCGGTACGCGCGAGACCGTGGCGGCGCTCACCTCGGCGGACCTGCGCACGATCCACACGGCAGCCTACGGCCCTGCGGCCGCCGCGCTCCTGGTGGCCGGCGACGTGGACCCCGACGCCGTGGTCGCGATTGCCTCCCGGCTGTTCGGCGACTGGACCGGCGGGCGCGCCACCGTGACGGCCCCAGACGCGACGAGCGCTGTGGACGCGCGGTTCGTGCGCGTCGTCAACCGGCCGGGCGCTGTCCAGACGGAAATCCGCATCGGGCACCCCGGGCTGGCCCGCCGGCACCCCGACTACCACGCCGTGTCGGTCATGAGCATGATCCTCGGCGGGCTGTTCAACTCTCGGCTCATGAGCAATCTGCGCGAGGCGAAGGGCTACACCTACGGCGCCTACGCCGGTTTCGACCTGCGGCGTGCTGCCGGGCCGTTCTCCGCCCGGGCCGCGGTCAACACCGAGGTCACCGTCCCCTCCATCACCGAGGTCCTCGCCGAGCTCGAGCGCATCCGCGAGGCTCCGCCCACCGAGGCCGAGCTCCAGGCCGCGCGCAACTACCTCGTTGGCGTTTTCCCGCTGCGGTTCGAGACGCCCGGGCCAGTCGCCGGGTGGCTGGGCGGCCTCTTCATCCACGACCTCCCGGACGACGAGCCGCTGCACTACCGCTCCGCGATCGAGGCGGTCACGGCGGACGACGTCCTGCGCGTGGCGCGCGAGCACGTCGACCCGGAGCGCTGCGCCATCGTCTTGGTGGGCGACTACGGCAAGTTCGGCGCCGACCTCGAGGCGGCGGGGGTCGCCGCGGTGGATGTGGTGGCCGACGAGCCCGAGGCGCCGGTCGCGGACGCCTGAGGCCCCCGCGGGACGCCTACGCCCGGGACCCTCGCCGCGCGCCGGCAGCTGAGTCGCGCCGGGGTCGCGGCGCGCGGCGGCGTGCGCGTGCGCGGGCGCCGGCCCGGGCCGGGGGTTCGCGGTGTGGCCCCTGCGCACGCGAGGCGCCCCTGACCCTGGCGCGACTCAAGGGGGAGGACTCGGCGGATCGGGACACTCGACGCACCCTCGCGAGCGACGCCCGCGCGCTCTCCAGCTGAAATTCACAGCGCCGCGCTAGAAATATCGCTCGAACACCGAAACCTTTTGCCGCCATCCGGGCTCAGGCAGGGTGGAGCGAACCCCGAATGGGGCCCCGCAGCGTCCCAGGAGTCACCGCCCGCATGCGCACCCAACCGACCCTCGTCCGCTCGACTGCCACCGCCGTTGTGGCGGTCCTGCTGGTGGCCGGCGCCGCCTTCGCGACCAACCAGCTTGTGACCGGCGGGAGCCGGAGCACGGACGCGCGCACCACGTCGGCGGAGCACGCGGTCGACACGTCCGCGACCGGGAAGACGTCGGCTTCTGCGCACGGGTCCGAGAGCGCCGAGCCGGAGGCGAGCGCTGCCGCGGAGACGCCCGAGGCCAGCGAGGCGACCGAGCCCGGCGAGACCCAGGGTGCCACGAGGGCGCCCGAACCGACCGAGACGCCGGAGGCCAGCCAGACCGCCGAGCCGCAGCACGCTGCCGAGCCGAGCCACCAGCCGGGCGACGACGAGAGCGGCGACAGCCAGGGCAACGACGGTGACGGCGACCACCACGCGGGCACCACGGCACCGACGTCGAGCAGCCGCTGGGATGGTGGCCAGAACGGCGGCGGCGACCACAACGACGGTGGCCAGAACGGCGGCGACGGCGGCCAAGACGGAGGTGGCGACAACTAGGTCGATCCGATTACTGGGCTCATGACCTCGGTTCTGCGATGGGACCCCTCCGAGTCCGCGACAATGGCGTCGGACATGGAGCGATCCCAGACTGGCCCCGCCCGGGCCGGTACCACTCGCAGCACGGAGGACAGGCCCACGGACGGAACCCGTGATGTCGCCCTTGAGACCGGTGCAGCGAGCGATGACCGCACGATTGTGGAAGCCGTGCTTGCCGGGGATCGAGACGCGTTCCGCCGACTCGTCGAGCGGGAGAGCGCCTCGATCGTCGCGGCCTGCGCGCGCATCCTCGGCGACCGCTCCGAGGCTGAGGACGTCGCGCAGGAGGCCTTCGTGATCGCCTATCGGTCGCTCGGCACGTGGCGCGCCGACGGCTCCTTCGGCGCCTGGCTGTCGCGGATCGCCGTCCGGCTCGCGATCCGGAGCGCCGGCCGCCGCAAGCGGGTGACCTGGCTTGACCCGCTCGCCGCCGAGGCGGACGAGCCCGGCCAGGACCGATTCCGCACGAGCGGCGCCGGCGACGCGATCGACCCCGCCCATGCCGTGCTGCGCGCCGAGCAGGACGCGCGCATCCGACTCGCGGTCGCCTCGCTCGACGAGCCGTATCGCGAGGTGGTGGCGCTGCGGTTCTTCGCGGAGCGCTCCCTGCTCGAGATCGCCGAGACCACCGATCGGCCCCTCGGCACCGTCAAGACGCACCTTCACCGGGGGCTTGCCCGCCTCCGCAAGGCGCTCGAGGACCACGAACGATGAGCGCCCGCTACCCGGGTCACAACCCGAACCCGTTCTCCGGCTCCGAGCTGGGCGGCGTGGAGCTCCCCGCCGACGAGATCGCGGCCGACGCCCAGCTGGCCCGCCGCCTGGAGGCGCTCGCCGACCGCGGCACCGTCCGCCCGAGCCCGGACTTCGCGGATCGCGTGATGGCGGCCATCGCCACCGAGCCCGTGCCCGCGCCGGTGGTCGCTGCCGGGTCGGCCGTCCGGCGACTGTCGCTGTTCGGGCTGGCGGGATCCGTCCGGGATGCCGTCCGAATCACGTTCGGCCACGGCTTCCCCGTCCTTGCGCGGGTGCAGGCCATGGCACTCGTCCTGGTGGCGACCCTTGCCGTGGGGGCAGCCGCCGTCGGGACGGCCGGGGCGTTCGGGCTGTTCAATCCCCAGGAGAGCGGCCCGGCGCCGACGCCGCTCGTGGTGCCCTCGCCTACGGAGTCGCCAGAGCCGAGCGTGTCGCCCGAGCCCTCGGACACGACCGGCCCCGCGGAGAGCTCGCTGGGCCCCGACGCAACGGGCACGCCCGAGCCTTCCGAGAGCCCTGAGGCCTCCGAGAGCCCGGAGGCCAGCGACGCACCCCAGCCCACGCAGACGCACAGCGGCGACTCGGGCTCGGGCGGCTCCGGGGAGTCCAGCCCGGGGAGCGGCGCGAGCGAGACGCCCCGGCCCACGGAGACGACGCGCCCCACCGAGACCGAGACGCCCCACCCGACCGAGGACGGCGGCGGGGAGCACTCCTCGACGCCGCAACCCTCCGAGACCCAGCAGCCGTCGTCCGGCACTGAGCACCACTGACGGGCGCGGCGCGAGGCGACGGCCGGATCTGCCCGCCCTGGCCGCGGAGACGCGGTGTAGCCTGAGCGCGTGATCGTCGTCGTCGGCAGCCTCGCCTGGCGCCCGGCGCCCCCGGCGGGTCCTGCCGGGAGGGCGTGCGGCATCGCGCTGGCCGCTGTCGCGCGCGGGGCTCGCGTTGAGCTGGTCGGCCGTGTGGGCGAGGATGCGGACGGCGAGGCGCTCCTGCTCGCACTGGCACAGGCGGGCGTCGGCCATGTGGCCGTCCTCCGCGACCCGGCTCGGGCCACGGCCCTGCTCACGCGCGCCGCCGCTGCCGACCCCGGCGGGGACGACGACCCCTCGCCCTTCGAGGATCCGGCCCCGGCGCCCGCCCGGACTCCCGCCTCGGTCGCCGACGATGCAGGCCCGCGGCTGGAGGGAGCCGACGTGGACCTGGGGATCCGCTACCTCGCGCCGTCCGGTGTGCTGGTCGTGGCCGACGACGTCCCGTCCGACGTGCTCGCGGCGGCCGTCGAGGCAGGCCGGTTCGCGGGGACGCGCCTCGTGGTGCTCGTTGCGCCGGGCGGTCTCGCATCGCGCGCCCTGCCCGCAGGGCTGCCCGATGACGCCACGGTCCTCGCGGCGCCGGACGAGGACGACGAGGGCGCCTTCGACGCGCTCGTCGGCGCGTACGCTGCAGCGCTCGACGGGGGCGCCGACCCGGCGCTCGCCTTCGCGACGGCCCAGGGCGCCACCGGCTGGGGGGCCGCGGCGCCGGACTGAGCGGCGCGGCCTCGGGAGCCGACGACACTCCCCGACCGCTGGGGGCCGCGGCTCAGGGGAGCAGCAGGCCGGGGTCGGGCACGGCGGGGAGCAGCAGTCCCTGCTCGGCCGCGACGCCGGCTGCGGCGGCGGGGAGCAGCAGGTCCGGCCCCTCGTTGCGCACGTTGTTGACGAGGGCCTGGACGGCATAGGCGTCGAGCTCGAGGTCGTCGCTCGGCTCCAGCAGCGCCATCAGCTCGCCCGGGTCCTTGAGCGCCGAGTCCAGCCAGAGCCCCCACTGGTCGGGCGCGACGACCACCGGCATGCGGTCGTGGATGTGTGCCATGAACCCATTGGGGCGGGTGGTGATGATCGTGAAGGTCCGCCTCCACTCGCCCGTCTCCGGGTCCTGGCGACCGGTCCACAGCCCGGCCAGCGCCAGCGGGCGCCCGTCGGGGTCGAAGATGCTCATCGGCGTGCGCGCCTTGCCCTCGCGCCGCCACTCGTAGAAGCCGTCCACCGGGACCAGGCAGCGGCGCTTGCGGAGCGCGTCGCGGAACATCGGACTGGTGGTGACGGTCTCGGCGCGGGCGTTGAACGTCCGGGCGGCGATCCTGGGGTCGTCGGCCCAGGGCGGGATGAGGCCCCAGCGATACCGCACGAGCGCCCTGCGGTCCTCGCGGGCCACGACGACTGTCGCCTCGGCCGTGGGCGCCACGTTGAACTTGGGCTCGGGCTGATCCGTCAGGTCCTCGGCCTCGAAGATCCTCGCCAGCTCGGACGTGGGGCGCTGCTGCTGGAACCGTCCGCACATGCGGGCCAGTCTACGCGCGCCGAACGGGACCACCGGACGCGCTCCCGTGTACAGTCCGCGCGTGACCCAGCCGCCCTCCTTCGACCTCCACAGCACGCTCTCCCACGACGGCCCCCTCTCGCGCGACGCCGCGCTCGCCGCGCTCGACCACGCCGCCGAGCTGATGGCGCAGTCGCGGTTCGTGGACGCAGCGCGCCTCTACCAGCGGGTCATCGGCTTCGACGACCGGGGCGTGACGGCGGCCGCGCTGCTCGGCTTCGGCCAGGCGATGCACCGGCTCGACGACGAGAACGCCGCCGTCGGGGCCTGGCAGGAGGTGACGCAGCTGCCCGCCACCCCGGCGACCTACCCGGCCTGGCGCGAGCTCGCGGGCGCGCGCGTGCGGAGCGGCGACCTGGCTGGCGCGGCTGACGCGTACCGGGCGGCCGAGAAGCTGGCGCCGCGCGAGGACAGGGCGGAGATCGCGTCGCGGCTGGGCTGGCTGAGCAAGGAGCTCGGCGACACGCGTGCAGCGGGACGCTACTTCTCGCGGGCCCGCGGCGGCTCGGCGATGGCGATGACCCTCGCGCTCATCGCGATCACGACCGTCGTCTCGCTCGTCGCCGACATCGGCGGCTCAGACGGCAGCACGCTCCTTGACACCCTGGCCCTCGACAAGGTCCTGGTCGCCCATGGCGAGCTGTACCGCCTGCTGTCGGTGGCGCTGGTCCACGTCCCCCTGGCGCAGGACCCGTTCCACCTGCCGTTCAACATGTACGCGCTGTGGCTGGTGGGGCCGCTCGTGGAGCGGCTCTACGGGCGCTGGCGCTTCCTCGCGTTCTACGTGGTCTGCACGCTGGGCGCCTCCCTGCTGTCGTTCGCGCTGGCCACGGCGAACGGGGTGGTCCTCGACAGCGGCCAGGTGCTCAACGATCGCTATGCGGCGGGCGCGTCGGGCGCGATCTTCGGCATGTTCGGGCTGCTCGTGGGCGCGCTCGCCGTGCAGCGCCCCGCCATGGGGGGCGCGATGCGCGGGCTCCTCGGCCAGCTCATCGCGCTCATCGCGATCAACCTCCTCCTCGGGGCGACCACGACCGGCATCGACAACTGGGCCCACATCGGCGGCCTGCTGACAGGCCTGTGGTTCGGCGTGCTCTTCCTCCCCACCGGTGTTCCCGCCCTGCGGTCGATGTGGCTGCGGCCCGGGCAGGCGCCGGGCGGCGCGGTGCCCATCGTCGGCCGGGCTGGGATGATGGGCGTGCAGGTCGCGGGGATGGTCGCCCTTGCGGCGGCGTTCTGGGTGCTCTGGGGCGTCGGGGTGCAGGCTTGGTCGTAGGGAGGAGCAGGGTCGCGGGATCGCGGCGCGGAACGTTCCGCCAGTCTCCGCTCGCCGCCGCGACGCCGCGCCGGGGTTGCCGCGGCGCGGCCGGTCGAGACGGTACGATCTAGGGCCATGTTCGCCATGCTGCAAGGGGCCTGGCCCCGCCTGACTTCCGACGGGATCGACTTGTCCGCGCTGGAGGCTGACGTGGCCGCCGGACGGGCCGACGTGGAGGCGCTCGAGCGCGCCACGAACCAGCTGGTGGCCGAGGTGCTCGCCGTCCAGGCTGAGGCCGGGATGGACCTGCTGACCGATGGGCAGGTTCGCTGGGCCAGCCTCACCGAGGCCGTCCGCCTCTCGCTGTCCAAGCGCCGGTTCGAGACGGAGCGGCCCCTGCTGGCCGCCTGGAAGGCCGCGACCGCCGTTGCGCCAGAGGGGGCCTCCGTCGCCCAGGCCATCCCCGGCCCGTACACCCTGGGCCGCCGCGCCATCGAGGATGCCCTGGCCAGGACGCGCGAGGCGGGCGAGGAGCCACCGCAGGCAGCCGAGCTCAACGCCGCCCGGTTCGACGTCACGCTCTCCATCGCGCACTCGCTGGCGGACGAGGTCGAGGCGCTCGCGGCGGCGGGCTGTGGCGTCATCGTGGTCGAGGAGCCCGACGCGGTCCTGATCGGGACCAACGAGTCGGAGCGCGTGCTGCTGTCCAACGCGAGCAAGGTGCTCCTCGAGCGCTCGGGCAGCGTCCACGCCATGCTGGCGATCACCGGCGGCTCGGCCCACGAGGTTGGCGGTGCGGCGATCTTCGAGGCTCCCTGGCAGTCGCTGCTGGTGGACCTGATCGCCGGGCCCGACAACTGGCAGCTCGTCCGCCAGACGCCCGGAGACCGGGGCATCGTCTGCGCCGCGCTGACCGTCGCGGCGGACGGCTCGGAGGTGGACCATGCGCCCGAGCTCGTGTGGGCGTCGCAGTACGCGGCCTCTGCCAACGGCCGCGGGCTCGCCCGGGTCGGCCTGACCAACGCCACCCGCCTCGCGGACCGCACGCCCGAGGCCGCGCGGATGGCGGTCCGGCAGCTCGCACAGGCCGCTGCGTTCGCTGCCATGCCCCTGGCCGATGCGGTTGAGGCCGGCCTCGACCCCCGCACGATCCGCGACGCGCGCCCGATCCCGGCCACGAACAACCGGGCGTCGCGCCGACGGCAGACGCGCGAGGCGAAGCGCGACAGCCGATAGCGCGACAGCCGTTAACCTGGCGGCCCCATCCTCTTGTCGCGCCGCCGTCGTCGCCGGCGCCCTCGACGACCACACGGCCGCCCGGCCCACCAAGGAGACCCGAATGAGCACGAGCTTCTGGCACGGCTTCGCCGACATGCACGCCGTCAAGGACGCCGAGCTCATCATCCGCGAGGGCGATGGGGCCTGGGTCACCGACGTCGCGGGCAACCGGTACCTCGACGCCACCGCGGCGCTCTGGTACGCGGTCGCAGGCTACGGTCGGGCAGAGATCGCCGACGCGGCCGCCGCGCAGATGAAGCGGATCTCGGCGTACTCGTCCTTCGGCGCCTACACCACCGAGCCCACCGTCGAGCTCGCCGCTCGCATCGCCGGCATGGCCCCGATGCCCAATGCCGCCGTGTTCTTCACGAGCGGCGGCTCGGAGTCGGTCGAGACCGCGGGCAAGCTCGCGCGCCGCTACTGGGACGTGGTCGGCAAGCCCGAGAAGAGGATCATCGTCAACCGCGAGCACGCGTACCACGGCATGGCGGCCCTCGGTACGTCGCTCGCCGGCATCCCGTCGAACAAGGCGGGCTACGGGACGCTCGTGGCGGACACGCTCCAGGTGGGCGTCCACGACCTCGACGCGGTCGAGTCGATGTTCGCGGCGCGCGCCGGCGAGATCGCGGCGTTCATCGCGGAGCCCGTGGTCGGCGCTGGCGGCGTCATCCCGCCGCAGGACGGGTACTTCGCGGGTCTTGCGCAGCTGTGCCGCCAGTTCGACGTCCTGCTCATCGCCGACGAGGTCATCACCGGGTTCGGCCGGACCGGCCAGTGGTGGGGGAGCCAGCGCTACGGCTTCGAGCCCGACATGATCACCTTCGCGAAGGCGATCACGTCCGGCTACGTGCCGCTCGGCGGCGTGGTGGTTGGACCCCGGGTCCGCGCGCCGTTCTGGGACGAGCCGGTGCCGGGCGCGATATTCCGCCACGGCTACACGTACTCGGGCCACGCGACGGCCTGCGCGGCAGCCCTGGCCAACCTCGACATCCTGGAGCGCGAGGACCTGGTGGGTCGCGTGCGGGCGCTCGAGCCTGTGGTGGAGCGCGAGATCGGACGACTTGCCGCGTCGCCGATGGTCGGCGAGGTGCGAACCGTCGGGCTCACCGCCTGCGTCGAGCTCTCGGCAGACGCGCGGGCCGCGAACCCGGGCGCGGTGGACGCGGTGGTCGGCGCTTCGAAGCGTCACGGCGTCCTGACGCGGAACATCCGGGGCGTCGGCCTGCAGTTCTCGCCCGCGTTCGTGATCTCCGAGGACGACATCGCGCGCATCGCCGAGGGCTTCGACGCGGCGCTGCGGGACGTGGCCGGCGGCTGACTCTGCGGGCGCGCGACGTGCACCCAGCGGCCCTGTTGGCGGACGATCCGCTGCGGCGTCCGTTCGGTGCGCCAGTTCGAGGCACGGCCGGTCCGGATGCGGCACGGGACGGCTCGCCGGGCGGCTCGCGCTCCGGCTGAGCCCCTGCGTGCACACACAGGCGATGACTCGGCGAGCGCGGCGGCGCCACCAGATGGAAACCCCGGTTGCGCCGATCGCGACACCCTGCCACCATCCGGGGACCGCGCCTGCGCCCGGTGTTCCCCTGCTGCGGGGCCACTGCCTCCTGGCCGCGTCGGACCCACACACCACCCGTCGAGCCGCGGGCGTCGCCCGAGGCACCCCGACGGACGATCAGCGTCACCCTTAGCTGCCGCGGCCGGGGGTCGCGGCCACGCCGACATCGGCGGAAGGAGGTCGTCCTGGTGGCCGAGCTGCACATTGCGCTCGAGGTGAACGGCGAGCACCGGGAGGTCGACGTCGAGCCGCGCACGCTCCTCGTCTCCATGCTGCGCGAGAGCCTCGAACTCACCGGCACCCACGTCGGGTGCGACACCAGCCAGTGCGGCGCGTGCACGGTCAACGTCGACGGGCTGGCCGTGAAGAGCTGCACGATGCTCGCCGTCCAGGCGGACGGCACAGCCGTGACGACCATCGAGGGCATGGGCCAGCCCGGCTCGCTCCATCCCATCCAGCAGGCGTTCTGGGACAAGCACGGCCTGCAGTGCGGGTTCTGCACCCCGGGCATGATCATGGCCGCGGCAGAGCTCATCACCCACAACCCGGACCCCACCGACACCGAGATCCGCCACGCGATCGCGGGCAACATCTGCCGCTGCACCGGCTACCACAACATCGTGGCGGCGGTCCGCGAGGCCGCCGGCGTGCTCCGCGAGGGCGCCCCCGCCCACGCGGCGACCGCGTGACGGGAGGTCGACGACGATGACCACCGACGTCCTCGGCGCACCGGTCAAGCGGGTCGAGGACCCGCGCTTCATCACGGGCAACGGCCGCTACCTCGACGACATCAAGCTGCCCGCGATGACCCACATGGCCATCCTGCGCAGCCCGTACGCCCACGCCAACATCCGCTCGATCAACATCGACGCCGCCAAGACGGCACCCGGCGTCGTCGCCGTGATCGTCGGGGCGGACATCCCGTACAACCCCCTGCCGATGGCATGGCCGGCGGGCGGCGCCTCGGGCATCCAGAACAACATCAACACCCCCCGCGCGCTCGCCACGGACTCCGTGAAATGGACCGGCGAGGGCGTGGCGGCGGTCGTGGCCGAGACCGAGGCCCAGGCGCAGGACGCGCTCGAGCTCATCGAGGTGGACTGGGAGCCGCTCCCCGCGGTGACCGACACGGAGCAGGCGCTGGCCGACGGCGCACCGCAGCTCCACGAGAACGCGCCGAACAACCGCGTGTTCGACTGGCAGGTGGGCGACAAGGAGGCCACCGACGCCGCCTTCGCGAATGCCGAGGTGACGGTCAGCCAGCGCCTCGTCAACCACCGGCTCATCCCCAACCCGATGGAGGTCCGGGGCGACATCGGCTGGTACAACCCCGGCACCGCCGAGTACACGATCTGGATGTCCAGCCAGACGCCGCACATCCAGCGGCTCCTGCTGGCTGCGTTCGTGACCGGCATCCCCGAGCAGAAGATCCGCTGCATCAGCCCCGATGTCGGCGGCGCCTTCGGCACGAAGATCTTCTGCTACGCCGACATGGCGCTCGTGCTGTTCGCGAGCAAGCTGATCGGCGGGCGCCCGGTGAAGTGGGTCGAGGGCCGGCGCGAGAGCTTCGGGTCCACCATCCACGGCCGCGACCACGTGACCTACGTCGACGTGGCGGCGACGAAGCAGGGCGAGGTCAAGGGCCTCCGCGTCCGGACGATCGCCAACCTCGGCGGCCGCCTGTCCACCATCGGCCCAGGCATCCCCACGACGCTCTACGGGCGCATCCTGTCAGGCCCGTACAAGATCCCCGCGGTCCACTGCGAGGTCACGGGCGTCTACACCAACACGACGTTCGTGGACGCGTACCGCGGCGCGGGGCGCCCCGAGGCGACCTACGTCGTCGAGCGGGCGATGGACCTCGTCGCCGACGAGCTGGGCATCGACCCGGCCGAGATCCGCCGCCGCAACTTCCTGCCGCCCGACAGCTTCCCGTACGACAACCCGTCGGGGCTGCTCACCGCGGTCAACGGCAGCAAGCTGTTCATCGACTCGGGCAACTACGAGCCGGCGATGGACAAGGCGCTCGCCATGGCGGGCTACGCGGACACCGCGGCGAAGAAGGCCGAGGCGAAGGCGCGCGGCAAGCTGCTCGGCGTCGGGCTCTCGACGTACATCGAGGTCTGCGGCGTGGCTCCGTCAAAGTGGATCGGCGCCGTCGGCGAGGGCTGGGGCGCCGCGATGTGGGAATCGTCCAACATCAAGGTCCACCTCACCGGCAAGGTGGTCGTCACGATGGGCACCCAGCCGCAGGGCCAGGGCCACGAGACCACCTACGCCCAGATCATCAGCCACGAGCTGGGCATCCCGATGGACGACATCGTCGTCCAGCACTCGGACACGCAGGGCACCCCGTTCGGCTACGGCTCGTACGGCTCGCGCACCTCCAACGTGGGCACTGGCGCCGCCCTCAAGGCGGCCGCCAAGATCCGCGAGAAGGCGAGGCGCTACGCCGCGCACATGCTCGAGGCCAACGTCGAGGACATCGAGGTGGACGGCGCCGAGTACCGCGTGAAGGGCTCGCCCGACAAGAAGAAGACCATCCAGGAGATCGCCTTCGCGCTCGACCTCGCCTTCGACACGCCCGAGGGCATGGAGCCGTACCTCGACGAGACGGCCTACCACGACACGCCCAACTGCACGTTCCCGTTCGGCACGCACGTCGCGATCGTCGAGGTGGACGAGGAGACGGGCAACGTGGAGCTGGTGCGCTACGTCGCGGTGGACGACGTGGGCAAGAAGATCAACCCGATGATCGTGGACGGCCAGCTCCACGGCGGCATCGCCCAGGGCGTCGGCCAGGCGCTCTGGGAGGAGGCGGTGTACGACGACGACGGGCAGCTGCTCTCGGGCTCGCTGCTCGACTACGCCCTGCCGCGCGCCGAGTGGCTGCCGAGCTTCGAGCTCGACGAGACCGTGACACCGTCGCCGGTCAACGCGCTCGGGGTCAAGGGCGTCGGCGAGGCGGGCTGCATCGCGTCCACGGCGGCGGTGGCCAACGCGGTCAACGACGCGCTGAGCCCGCTCGGCATCCGCCACCTCGACATGCCGTTCACGGCGCAGAAGGTCTGGGGCGCCATCCAGGCGGCGTCCAACGGCAGCGGCTCCGCGAAAGGAGGCCAGGCATGAACCCGGCGGCCTTCGACTACACCCGGGCGAGCTCCGTGGAGGAGGCGCTCGGGATCCTTGCGGCCGACGAGAACGCCAAGCTGATCGCGGGCGGCCAGAGCCTGCTGCCGCTGATGAAGCTGCGGCTGGCCCAGCCGGCGCGGCTGGTCGACATCGGGCGGCTGCCCGAGCTGCGCGGCGTGTCCAAGCTCGACGACGGGCGGCTGTCCGTTGGCGCGTTGACGACGTACGCCGAGCTCATGGCGTCGCCGGCGGTCCACCTCGCGGTCATCCGCGACGTGGTCCCGGCGATCGCCGACGTCCAGGTCCGCAACCGCGGCACGGTCGGCGGCGCGGTGGCGCACGCGGATCCTGCGTCCGACCTGCCCGCGGCGCTGCTGGCGCTCGACGCGGAGCTGGTGATCCAGTCGTCGTCCGGCACGCGCAACGTCCGGGCCGACGGCTTCTTCCACGGGCCGTTCACCACCGGCCTCGCCCACGACGAGATCCTCGCCGCGGTGATCCTGCCCGCCCCTCGGGCCGATGCCGGGTCGGCCTATGCGTCGATCCAGCAGCGGGCGTCCGGATACCCGATCGCCGGCGTGGCCGTGGCGGTCGTCGTCGGCGCGGGCGGCCTCGTCGAGGGAGCCGGCGTGGGCGTGACGGGCGTGTCGGACCACCCGTACCGCGCCCGCGAGGTCGAGGACGCCCTGGTGGGCACGACCGGCACGGCCGATGCGATCGCTGCCGCGGCGGCGCTGGTGGTCGGTGACCGCGAGGTCAGCGCCGACATCCACGCCGGGCGGGAGTACCGCGCGGCGATGGCGGTGGTCCACGCGAGGCGGGCGATCGAGGCGGCGCTGGCGCGAGCCGGCTGACCTCGCCACCCCGCGCACCTGCCGCCCATGCGCGTCGAGCGCCTCGAGCCCGGTCGGACAACCCCGGCCGGGCTCGTCGGCGCGGTGCTCGCCCGCGACATCGTGGTGGCGGGCGAGCGCTGGCCGAAGGGGCGACGGCTGTCCGAGGACGATCTCGCCGTCACTGGCGTCTGCGCCGCCCGGGGCCCGCGCTCACGGTCCTCATTCCCGGAGCCGACGACGTGCACGAGGACGAGGCAGGGCTCCGGCTGGCGGCCGTCGCGGTGGCCGGTGACGCGGAGCTGGCCGGGCTGGTGCTGCGGGGGCCGACGCAGTCGCGGGTCGACCTCATCGCGGCGGTCGCGGGCGTCGTGATGGTCCGGCTCCCCGCGCTCGACCGTCTGAACCGCCTCGACCCCGTCGAGCTGTTCACGGTGGCCGACGGCCGGGTGGTCGCGCCGGGCGACCTCGTCGCCTCGACCAAGGTCGCCCCGCACCTGGTGTCGTCCGCGGTCCTCGCGGCAGCCGATGCCGTCACACGGACTGGCGGGCCCATCGTGCGGGTTCGGCCGTTCCGCCCGACATCGATCGCCGTCGTCGTCAAGGAGTCGGTGTCGGCTGCCGACCGCACCCGCTTCGAGGCGTCGATCGCCGCGCGCGTCGCGGGGCTGGGGGCGACGCTGACGGGCATCACGAACGTGAAAGACTCGCTGGAGCCCGTGTGCCGGGCCCTGGCCGCGGCGACACGGGGCCCGGGCGCCGCGCGCATCGTCCTGACGGCCGGCGGCGCCTCCACCGACCCGGGCGACGCCTTCTTCGCCGCGATCGAGGCGCTCGGCGGCCGCGTGGTGCGCCATGGCGTCCCGGCGCACCCGGGCTCCATGCTCTGGCTGGCGCGGCTGGGCCACAGCGCCGTCGTGGGGCTCCCGTCGTGCGGCGCGTACTCGCGCGCGACGGCCGCCGACCTGCTGCTCCCCCTGCTCGTCGCCGGCTTCCCGGCGACCGCCGCCACGGTCGCGCGCCTGGGCCACGGCGGCGTCCTCGACCGCACTCAGCGCTTCCGCTTCCCGGCCTACGCCCGCGAGCTCGACGCGCCGGAGGGGTAGCGGAGCGAGCGCGATCAATGCCGGCTCGGCTTCGGCTCCCGCTTCGGCTCCCGCGCTGCCGCTCGCGGACGCGGCGTCGCCCGAATCGAGGCTCAACGGTCGCGTGACGCGCCGAGGCGGCAGGATCGGGTCGCCTTCCTTGCACGCCGGCGGCCCGCGCGCAACGGCTGCCCCCGGGATCGGGTGGGACGGCGCGGCGCGGAACGGTTGAGTCCCGATTCTGCTGGGCCGCGCGACGGCGGCGACCGCCGCGACCGCCGCGAGGACGGCGGGACGTCGTGCTCAGCCACGGGTGGGGGCGGTGCTCGCGACGCGATTCGTCTCAGCCACGGGTGGTTGGCGGTGCCTGAGCGAGATTCGCGCTCGTCAGGTCCGCATGACGTTGCCAATACCGCTGCCACCCGTAGATGGGAACTGGGCCGTCTCGAAGAGGGTGAGGACACCGGCAGCTGGGCCCGGTCACTACGCACCGGTCCCGACCCCCGCCCGGTGTAGCATCGCGGGACCATGACCGACCAGACCGCCGCGCAAGCGGCTGCCGCCGACCGATCCGCCGCCCGCGCTGCCCGCCCGGAGCCGATGCGCAGCATCGAGGGCCTCACCGCGGCCTTCCATGAGCAGGGCTACATCGCCGAGCGCTCGCTCGCCACGACGGTGTTCCTCGCGCTGGAGCTCGGCCGGCCGCTGCTGCTCGAGGGCGAGGCCGGCGTCGGCAAGACGGAGCTCGCGAAGGTGCTGGCGGCCAGCCTCGGCGCACGGCTGATCCGGCTCCAGTGCTACGAGGGCCTCGACGTCAACACCGCCGTCTACGAGTGGAACTACCCGCGCCAGATGCTCGAGATCCGCCTCCTCGAGGCGCGCGGCGAGATCGACAAGGCCACCGCCCACGACATCTTCAGCGCCGACTTTCTGCTCAAGCGCCCGCTCCTCCAGGCGCTCGAGACCAGCGACGGCGTCCCGCCCGTCCTCCTGATCGACGAGATCGACCGCGCCGACGAGGAGTTCGAGGCTTACCTGCTCGAGATCCTCTCCGACTTCCAGGTGACTGTCCCTGAGATCGGCACCATCCGCGCCGCCGAGGCGCCGCGCGTGGTCCTGACCTCCAACCGGACGCGCGAGGTCCACGACGCGCTGAAGCGCCGCTGCCTCTACCACTGGATCGACTACCCGACCGCGGCGAAGGAATTCGAGATCGTCTCGACCCGGGTGCCGGAGGCTCCGGCGGCCCTCGCGCGCGACCTCGTCGCCTTCGTCCACCGCCTCCGCACTGCCGATTTGACCAAGGTCCCGGGCGTGGCCGAGACGCTCGACTGGGCCGCCGCGCTGCTGAGCCTGGGCGCAACCGAGCTCGACGGCGACGTGGTCGACCAGACCCTCGGCGTGGTCCTCAAGTACGAAGAGGACATCCGCGCCGTGCGGGGCGCGAACGCGCGCCGCTACCTCGCCGAATCCGCCGCGGGCGCCTGACCGGTCGGTGGTGCGGCGCCTGACCCCCTGGCTGCCGGTCCTCGTCCTGGCGCTCGCCCTCTTCTGGGCGTCCGCGCAGGCCAACTTGCGATTCGCGCAGGGCGAAACCGAGGACTTCCTGATTCGCAAGACCGGCCACATCGTCGTCTACGCCGTCGGCACGCTGCTCCTGTGGCGCGCCTTGGCCCTGACGACGCGGCTGCGGCCGGCATGGGCGTGGGCCGCCGCGGTCACGCTCGCCTTCGCCGTCAGCGATGAGCTCCACCAGATCGGCGTCCTGGGCCGTGAGCCGAGCATCGAGGACGTGGCCATCGATGCCATCGGGATCGCGGCGGCGCTCGCGATCGGGCGGGTGGTCGTCCAGAAGCGGTCCCCACGCTAGGCAGCCGCAACGCTCGACGCGTTGAGGCGTCCTCCTTGCCGGAGGGCCGGGATGCAGACAGCGCGAGCGGACTCGGCGGTTGGGATCGCGGCCACGGCCGTGCTCTGGGCGATCGCCATCGTGCCGGCGTACACGTTCTTCGAGTGGCCGCGGCAGATCGACACCCTGAGCCTTGTCGGTGTCCTCAAGATCGCTGCAATCCTCGGTCTGGTCGCCGGCCTCGCGAGGTTCCCGCAGCCCGTCATGCGGCTCGCCCTCGTCCTCGCCACGGTCTGGGTCCTGTGGTGCCCGCTGACCGTCTGGCCCGTGCTCGTGGGCAGGACGCTCTCGAGCATCGCCTTCGGACCCGCGTGTCGGGGCGCCTGCATGGCGTGCGCATCGCTGTTCGGCCTGGGACACGGCGGGGTGCCTGGCTGGCTCGACCTCCTGATCCTCGTCATGGCCTTCGCGTGTGCCGTGTGGCGCCGACCTAGGCCACGGCCGGCGGACCGCGCAACGGCCCGTCGCACGCTGCTCGTCCGGCACGCCGCCCTGGTGTGCCTGGTGGGCGGGCCGATCGGCGGGCTCGCGGCGTTCCTGGTACTCGCGCCGGGCGACGTCTACGGCGGTCCGCTCGGGCTGGGCGTGCTGATCGGCCTCTTCGGGCTGCTGACGTTCACCGGCCACGCGGCGTTCGATGGGCTGCTCGGCCGGCCGAACCTGTCCGCGGCGATGGCACCGCTCTACGCCGCGGTGGTGATCCTGGCCCCCGTGGCGTACGCCGCCAGGGCAGGAACGCTGCGCCTGACGCCGTGAGGACGAAGTCTCGCGCTCCGACGGTCGCACCTCCCTTGGGAACGGTTAGCTGATGCACTCGCCGGCCGCCACGCTGCACTAGGGGACCCGCCCCTGAAGGGCACCACCGCGCAGGTCGGCTAGTCTGTGGACGTGCACGAGTCACCGCTGATCGCGTCGCCCACCGGGGAGCTCATCGACGGGCGCCGTCTGCTGGCCGAGTCGGTGGGCTTCGGGCGGGCCCTCCGCGCCGCCGGGCTTGCGGTGGACCTCGGTGCTGCCATGGACTTCGCGCGAGCGCTGAGCCTCATCGACCTCGGCCGCCGCGAGCAGGTCCACGACGCGGGCGAGGCGCTGTTCGTCCGGCGCCGCGACGACCGCGAGGTGTACGACCGCGTGTTCGCGCAGTTCTGGCGCCGCCGAGGCCGGAAGCTGGCGCCCAATCGGGCGGACCTGCCGATCGACCCGGACGCAGAGCGCGACGAGGACGGCGAGCCGGGCGCCTCGGACGAGCCGCAGGACGGCCGCGACGCCACGATGGCGGAGATCGCGAGCCTCGGCGTGCAGTTGTCGGTGGATGTCGAGGATGGCGCGCAGACCGACGGCGAGACCATCTCGCCCGACGCGTGGTCCCGGGGCGAGGTCCTGCGCCACCGCGACTTCGACCGCATGACGGCCGCGGAGCTCCGCGACGCCGAGCGCTTCGTGGACCTGCTCACGCCCAGGCTCGAGCGCCGCCGCACGCGCCGCCACGAGCTCCACCCCCACGGCCGCCGCCTCGCCCCGCGCGCCATGTACCGGCGCAACCTCGCCACGGGCGAGCTCACCGACTGGGTCTGGAGCCGCCCGGTCAAGGAGCCACGCCAGCTCGTGGTCCTGTGCGACATCTCAGGCTCGATGGAACGCCACTCCCGCCTGCTCCTGCGCTTCGTCCAGGCGCTCGCCCGCGACAAGGAGGTCCGCACGGAGTCCTTCGTCTTCGGGACGCGCCTGACCCGCGTCACCCGCGTCATGAAGGACCGCGACCGGGACCGCGCGCTCGCCCGGGTCGCCGACACCGTCTCGGACTGGGCCGGCGGCACCCGCATCGGCGAGAGCTTCCGCCAGTTCAACCACCAGTGGGCCCGCCGGACGCTGCGGACCAGCGGCGTGGTGATCGTCGTGTCCGACGGCTGGGACCGCGGCGACCCCTCGCTCGTCGCCGCCGAGACCGCCAGGCTTCGCCGCAACTGCCACCGGCTCGTGTGGCTCAACCCGCTCGCGTCAGCGCCGGGCTACCAGCCCCTCGCCGCGGGCATGAAGGCGGCCTTCCCGTTCATCGACGACTTCCTGCCGGCCGGCACGCTGGCCTCGCTCGAGCGCCTGGGCCATGTCCTGGCAGGCGCCTCGCAGGGCGGCGGCCGTCGCGGCGCCGCCGTCACGCACGCCACCACCGTCACGCCGTCGCTCGGGCTCACGGCGCCCGAGGCAGCGGCGCCCAAGCCACTCGATCGCGCCCCAACCCCGCCCGGCCAGGCGCGGCCGCTGGAGTAGGGAGGACTGCCGATGCGCGAGCTGCTCGACCAGCTGGATGCCTGGACCGCGGAGGGCGCAGGTGTGGGCCGCGCGGTGGTCGTGCGGACCTTCGGCAGCGCGCCCCGGCCCGAGGGCGGGGTGCTCCTCGTCACCGACGACGGCCGGATCGCGGGCTCCGTGTCGGGCGGCTGCGTCGAGGGCGCGGCGGCGGAGGAGATCGCGACCGCCCGCAGGACGGGCCGCCAGCGCGTCATCCGCTACGGCATCAGCGACGAGCAGGCGTGGGACGTGGGGCTCGCCTGCGGGGGGACCATCGACGTGCTGGTCCAGCCTGCGGTCCCCGCCGAGGCGGCCAACGCCGCCCGCGAGACGGCCGACGGGCGTTCCGGCGGGCGCGCCGTCGTCACGCTGCTCCCGGCCGACGCCCCGCCGCCTGCCTTCGGCGCCCACCAGCCCGGTCCCGGCGAGGCGCCGACGGAGCCCCTGGTGGTCCACGACGACGGGCGCCTCGACGGCACGCTGGGCGACGCGGAGGCGGACGCGGCGCTCGTGAGGGCGGCGCTCGATCTGCTCGCCCACGGCGTCAGCAAGACGGTCGAGGTCGCGGGCCGCCAGGCGTTCATCGAGGCGTACCCGGTTCGGCCCCGCCTCGTGGTGGTGGGCGCCGTCGAGGTCTCGCGCACGCTCGTGCGGCTCGCGAAGGAGCTGGGGTACGAGACGGTCGTGATCGACGGGCGGTCTGCGTTCGCCACCGGGGCGCGCTTCCCCGAGGTTGACCGGCTGATCGTGGGCTGGCCGGACGAGGTGGCCGACGAGATCGGGCTGGGGCCGGCCGATGCGGTCGCGGTCCTGACGCACGACGTGAAGTTCGACGAGCCCGCGATCGTCGCGGCGCTCCAGCGCGGGTGCCGGTACGTGGGTGCCGTCGGGTCGCGCAAGACCCAGGCAGACCGGCGGGCGCGCCTGCTCGAGGCCGGCGTCAGCGCCGCGCAGCTCGACCGCCTGCGCGGGCCGATCGGCCTTGACCTCGGTGGTCGGCTGCCGCCCGAGACGGCGCTCGCCATCCTGGCCGAGGTGGTCGCCGAGCGTCGCGCGGGCACAGGCCGGCCGATGCGCGAGATCGCGCGCGAGCGGGAGGCGGCGGGATGAGCACCGTCGCCGTCGTTCTGGCCGCCGGCGCCGCGTCGCGCTTCGGATCGAACAAGCTCCTCGCCCCGCTGAACGGCCGCCCGCTCCTCCAGCACGCGCTGGACGCCGTCGCCGCGGCGGGGGTCACGGACGTGGTGGTGGTGCTGGGCACGGAGGCCGAGGAGGTCGAGGCGGCGATCGCCTGGCGCGGCGAGCGTCGCGTGGTCAACGAGCGCCCCCAGGACGGCCTCTCGAGCTCGCTGCGCGTCGGTCTCGACGCCGCCGTCGAGGTCCCTGACGCCGACTCCGCGCTCGTGGTGCTGGGCGATCAGCCGCAGCTCCGGCCCGGTGTCGTCCGAGCCGTCCTCACCGTGGCGTCGTCGCCCGCTGCCGCCCACGCCCAGTTCGTCCGCCCGCGCTACGCCGCAGACCCGGCGCCCAACCCGGTGCTCGTCCGGCGCTCCGCCTGGGCGCTCGCCGCGGGGCTCGGCGGAGACTGGGGGCTGGGGCCGCTGATGGCAGACCGCCTTGACCGCGTTGTCGAAGTGCCTGTCGAGGGGGCCAACCCCGACATCGACACGCCGGCCGACCTGGCGGCGGTGTCGCCCGCGTCGGACGAGGACGCCTGCTGATGTCGATGCTCGCGACCATGCCGCTGCTCGCCGTCCCGACTGCTGAGGACTGCTGATGACCCCTGACGCGCCCGCTCCCGCCGCCGACCTCGAAGCCGTCTGGTCGGACCGCGTCCGCGCCAATCGCGACCAGGCGGAGCGCCTCCGCGAGAGCAGCGCCGGGGACTTCTACGCTCCGGTGAGCTCGCTCTTCGTCGCCGACCCCCGACGCACCGACGAGCCCGTGCTCGACGTCCTCCAGGCGCTCGCGCGGCCAGAGTCCACGTGGCTCGACATCGGAGCCGGCGCCGGACGCTACGCCCTCCCGCTCGCGCTCCGCGTGAAGCAGGTCATCGCGGTGGAGCCGTCGGCGGGGATGCGGCGCGCGCTGCGGACGGGCATCGACGAGCACGGCCTCGAGAACGTCCGCGTCGTGCCGGGCTCCTGGCCGGAGGCGCTCGGGGAGCTGGGGACCCTGCCGGCGGCCGACGTGGCGTTCATCGCTCACGTGGGCTACGACATCGAGGCGATCGGGCCCTTCCTCGACGCGATGGAGGCTGCCGCCGGCGAGCGCTGCGTGGCCGTGCTCACCGACCGCAGCCCTGGCGCGGTGGCAGACCCGTTCTGGCCGGTGGTCCACGGGGAGCCGCGGGTCCCGCTGCCCGCGCTGCCCGACCTCATCGCGCTGCTCGCGGCGCGCGGGCGCCAGACCGAGGTGGTGCGCGTGGTGCGCTCGACGCGCAGCTTCGATTCGGTCGACGCCCTGACCGCATTCCTGCGCCGCCAGCTGTTCATCGCCGAGGGCGGCGAGAAGGACGTCCACTTCCGGGCGATCCTGCCCGACCGCATCGTCCGCCGGGACGGCGCGTGGACGCTTGCGGAGGGCCCCACCGGGTCGGTTGGCGTGGTGACCTGGCCGGTGCTGAGGGGCTGACGCCGGCGGCTCGCCGTCGCCTGCGCGCGCCTCGCCGGGCCGCGTCTCGCCCCGCGGGCGACGATTGACGAGTCAACGGCCCCGGACCATACTCGCGCCTTCCATCGGCCCGCACCCGTCGCGGGCCCGAACAGTGGTCGGCGGTCCCCGCCGACGGTCATGGCAACGCCGAGCTCGTCCCAGCTCAGGTGTGGCGAGCCCGACATCCCTCGTGTCCCCTGCGATGGGAGGTCCGCCGCGCAATGATCCCCGCCAGCTTCGACTACGTCCGTCCCGGCACGCTCGAGGAGGCCCTCGCGATCCTGCGGGACCGAGAGGGCGAGGCCAAGGTGCTGGCAGGCGGGTACAGCCTGCTGCCGCTGATGAAGCTCCGGCTTGCGCAACCCGCGCTGGTCGTGGACATCGGGGCGGTCGAGGGGCTCGACGGCATCGCCCGCACCGACGACTGGTGGCGGATCGGCGCCCGCACGACGCACCGGGCCATCCTCGGGCACGACGCCCTGGCTGCCGACCACCCCGTCATCCGCGATGCCGCGCGCGGGATCGGCGACCCGCAGGTCCGCAACTGGGGCACGATCGGCGGCTCCTGCGCCCACGCGGACCCGAGCTCCGACTGGCCGGCCGTGCTCCAGGCGCTGGGCGCCTCGTTCGTCTGCCGGAGCGCCTCCGCCGAGCGTGTCGTGGCGGCGCGCGGGTTCTTCGTCGACGCGTTCCAGACGGGCATCGAGCCCACTGAGGTGCTGACCGAGGTGCGCGTCCCGATCGCCGCACCGAAGTCGGGCAGCGCCTACGTGAAGCTGGAGCGCCGGGCGGGCGACTTCGCGACCGTCGGGGCGGCAGCCTCGATCCAGCTGGGTGCGGACGGCCGGATCGCGAAGGCCGGGCTGGCCCTCACGGCCGTCGGGGACGCCGCGTTCACGGCCAGCGATGCGGAGGCCGCGCTGGCGGGGGCGGCGCCGGGGGAGGAGGCGTTCGCCGCCGCCGGGGAGGCGGCCGCAGCACAGGCGAGGCCCGTCGCCGACGGTCACGGCCCCGCGGACTACAAGCGGGCGATGGCCCGCGAGATCGTCATCCGGGCGCTGCGCCTCGCGGCCGAGCGCGCCGCCGCCGCCTGAGAGGAGACCAAGCACATGAGCACGAATCACGTGCGGCTGACGGTCAACGGCCAGGCGCGCGAGGCGGACGTGGAGCCGCGGCTGCTCCTGGTGCACCTGCTGCGCGACGTCCTGGGCCTGACCGGCACCCACACCGGTTGCGACACCAGCAACTGCGGCGCCTGCACGGTCCACGTCAACGGGCGGAGCGCCAAGTCCTGCACGATGCTCGCCGTCCAGGCCGACGGCGCCACCGTCACGACCATCGAGGGCATGGAGTTGGCGGGCAAGCTGCACCCGCTGCAGCAGGCCTTCTGGGACTGCCACGGCCTCCAGTGCGGCTTCTGCACGCCGGGGATGATCATGCAGTCGGCCTGGCTGCTGGGCGAGAACCCCGATCCCACCGAGGACGAGATCCGGGAGGGGATTGCGGGCAACCTCTGCCGCTGCACCGGGTACGTCAACATCGTGAAGGCGGTCCAGCAGGCGGCGGCCGAGCTCCGCGCGCCGTCCGACGCCACCGCGGCCGCCTGAGCCCCGAGGAGACGACGATGACGACCGAGGCGCAGCCGCCGACCACGTCGCCCGAGGTCTCGGGCATGGGCCACTCGATGAAGCGCCGCGAGGATCCGCGCTTCATCCGCGGCCAGGGGGAGTACATCGAGGACGTCGTCCTGCCACGCATGGTCTGGATGGACATCGTGCGCAGCCCGTACGCCCACGCGAAGATCACGTCCATCGACCCGAGCGCCGCCCTGGCCATGCCCGGGGTCCTCGCGGTCATCACGGGCAAGGACCTCGAGAAGGCGGGGCTCCACTGGATGCCCACGCTCGCCGGCGACAAGCAGATGGTGCTGCCGGTCGACACGGTGATGTACCAGGCGCAGGAGGTGGCGGTCGTCGTCGCCGAGACGCGCTACCAGGCGGCCGACGCGATCGACGCCGTGGCCGTGGAGTACGAGCCGCTGCCGGTGGTGGTGGACCCGTTCAAGGCCCTCGAAGCCGACGCCCCCGTGCTCCGGCCGGATCGCGGCGAGGGCAAGCAGAACAACCACATCTGGCACTGGGAGTCGGGCGACCGCGCGGCCACCGACGCCGCCCTCGCCGCGGCGGACCGGGTCGTGCCCATCGATGTCTACATCCCGCGAATCCACGTCGCCTCGATCGAGACCTGCGGCTGCATCGCGGACTGGGACCCCGTCCGGGCCCACCTCGACTTCCACGTGACCAGCCAGGCGCCGCACGTCTACCGCACGGTGATCAGCCTGGTCTCGGGCATCCCCGAGTCGCAGATCCGGGTCAAGACGCACGACATCGGCGGCGGCTTCGGCGGCAAGGTGCCGGTGTACCCGGGCTATGTCTGCGCGATCGTGGCGAGCCTGACGCTGGGCCGGCCCGTCAAGTGGATCGAGGACCGCAGCGAGAACCTCCAGGCGGACTCGTTCGCCCGCGACTACCACATCCACGCCGAGATGGGCCTGACGGCCGGCGGCACGATCGCGGGCCTGCGCGTCAAGACCCTGGCCGACCACGGCTACACCGACGCCGCCGCGGACCCCTCCAAGTTCCCGGCCGGCCTGTTCAATGTCATCACCGGTTCCTACCAGATGCCCCAGGCGTTCGTCGAGGTGGACGCCGCCTACACGAACAAGCCGCCGGGCGGCGTCGCCTACCGCTGCTCGTTCCGCGTGACCGAGGCGGTCCACACGATCGAGCGGCTGGCCGACGAGGCGGCCCGCGCGATCGGCATGGACCCGGCCGAGTTCCGCCTCAAGAACTTCATCCGCAAGGACCAGTTCCCGTACCACACGCCGACGGGCTGGGACTACGACTCGGGCGATTACCACACCGCGCTGCGCAAGGCGATGGACCTCATCGGCTACGACGACCTCCGCCGCGAGCAGGCCGAGAAGCGCGCCCGGGGCGAGCTGATGGGCATCGGGATCAGCTCGTTCACCGAGATCGTCGGCGCCGGCCCGTCGCACGACTTCGACATCATCGGCATCAAGATGTTCGACTCGGCCGAGATCCGCGTGCACCCCACCGGCTCGGCGATCGTGCGCCTCGGCGTCCAGAGCCAGGGCCAGGGCCACGAGACGACGTTCGCCCAGATCGTGGCCGAGGAGCTGGGCATCCCGGCGTCGAAGGTCAAGGTCGAGGAGGGCGACACGGACACGGCGCCCTACGGCCTGGGCACGTACGCCTCGCGCTCCACGCCCACGGCTGGCGCCGCCACCGCCATCGCCGCCCGCAAGATCCGCGAGAAGACGCGCCTGCTCGCCGCGCACCTGCTCGAGTGCTCGCCCGACGACCTCGAGTGGACGCCCGGCCAGTGGAGCGTCAAGGGCTCGCCGGACCGCGTCAAGACCATCGCCGAGCTCGCGTTCGCCGCCTACACGAACCATCCGCAGGGCATGGAGGCGGGCCTCGAGGCGACCGACTACTACGACCCGCCCAACCTCACGTTCCCGTTCGGCAGCTACATCTGCGTCGTGGACATCGACAAGGGAACCGGCCAGGTGAAGGTCCGGCGGTTCGTCGCGGTCGACGACTGCGGCAACATCATCAACCCCATGATCGTGGACGGGCAGATCCACGGCGGCCTGACGATGGGCCTCGCCCCCTCGCTGTACGAGGAGATCTCGTACGACGCGCAGGGCAACAACCTCGCCGGCACGTTCATGGACTACCTTCTGCCGACGGCGATGGAGACCCCGTCGTGGGAGACGGCCAAGACCATCACGCCGTCGCCGCACCACCCGCTGGGCGCCAAGGGGGTGGGGGAGTCTGCCACGGTCGGCGCGCCACCCGCGATCGCGAACGCGGTCGTGGACGCGCTCGCCCACCTGGGCGTCACCCACATCGACATCCCGATCACGCCCCACAAGGTGTGGCGGATCCTGCAGGACAAGGGTGTGGTGGCGTGATGGCGGCGGCGTCCCTGACCCCGCGCATCGCCGAGCTCGAGGAGGCAGGCGTCACCTTCGCGCTGGCCACCGTGGTCGCCGTGCGGCGGCCCACCTCCGCCAAGCCCGGCTCCCGCGGGATCATCCGCGCCGACGGCACGATCGAGGGCTGGGTGGGCGGCAGCTGCGCCCAGCCCGTGGTCATCCGCGAGGCCCTCCGGGCGCTCCAGGACGGCCAGCCGCGGCTGTTGCGCCTGTCCAAGGACGGCCCCGCCGAGGGGCGCCGCTCGGACGGCATCGTGGAGCTGACGATGAGCTGCCACTCGGGCGGCACGCTCGAGATCTACGTCGAGCCGCGGCTGCCGGCGCCAGCGCTCTGGGTGGCGGGCACGACGCCGATCGCCGTCGCCGTCGCCACGCTGGGGGCGGCGGCGGGCTGGCGGGTGTCGGTGATCGACCCGCTCGCCGACGCCTCCGCGTTCCCGGGCGCCGAACGCGTCCTGACCGAGGGCGGGCTGCGGGTGATCGACCCGGAGACGAGCCCGTACGCGCTCGTGGCCACCCAGGGGATCTGGGACGAGGAGGCGGTCGAGCGCCTGCTGCGGCGCGACCACGTGTCGTATGTAGGCCTCATCGCCTCGCCGACGCGGGCCGCGGTCCTGCGGGCGTGGCTCGCGGACGAGGGCGTTCCGGCCGACCGCATCGCCGCCCTGCGCGCTCCCGCGGGCATGGACATCGGGGCGGAGACGCCCGAGGAGGTGGCCGTCTCGATCCTGGCCGAGCTCACCCTCGTCCGCCGCGGCCGGGCGCCGTTCGTGGCCATGCCGGGGCCTGCCACGCTTGCGGGCGCCGGGAACGATGCGCCACTGCAGCCGGAATCGGCGGCCGGCGACATCGTGCTGGTCGACCCGGTCTGCGGCATGACGGTGGACCGGGACCGCGCCCGGCACCTGGCCGAGCACGACGGCGTCGTCTACGCCTTCTGTCGCATGGGCTGCCGAACCGCGTTCATCCGCGAGCCGGAGCTCTACCTGAACGCCGAGACGCCCGTCGTCCGGATGTCATAGCCGCCTCGGGAGGGGTCGATGCAGTTCTCCGGCACGCTCCAGATCGCCGCGCCCCGCGCGCAGGTCTGGGCCTTCCTGATGGACCCCGAGCGGGTTGGCTCGTGCGGGCCCGGGGTGGAGTCGATCGAGGTCATCGACGCCGACCGCTTCAAGGCGAAGGCGAAAGTCGGCATCGGCTTCATCGCCGCACGGTTCACGGTGGACATGACCATTGCGGAGCGGACCGAGCCAGACCACGCGCTGATCAAGGCGCACGGCCAGGCGCCTGGGTCCGCGGTGGACGCGACGGCGGACATGGCGCTCGCGGGACCCGCCGATGGGCCGACCACCATGACCTGGTCGGCCGACGTCTCGATCGCGGGCACGCTGGCGTCGGTCGGCGCCCGGATGATCGAGGGAACGGCCAACAAGATGATCGGCCAGACCTTCGACTGCATCCGCGCCAAACTCGAGGCCGGCTGAGCTCGGCTCGGCTTTGGTCCCGCGTGGGGCTGCTCGCAAGGTTGCTCGCGGGCCGCGGCGTCGCTTGCGGGCGTGGGGTTCCTCGCGGGCGTGTCGTCCCTCGCGGGACTGGGGGTCTGTCGTCGGCCGCGGCGTCGCTCGAGACCGCGGCGCTCCTGCAAATGGTCCCCGGGCGGTCCCTATGCGCCGCCTTTCACGCCGATGGCCGTGAGGCGAGCATACGGGGGAGACGAGGCCTGATTCGTTCCCAGATGACCGCGCTGCGGCCCTTGTCCGAGTAGTTCTTGGATACGGGCCGCCCGGCGACCATCTGGCGGTTCCCGCGGGCGCGCCCGCGCGCGCGAGGTCGGCGACGCGGCGACCCCGCCGCGCGACCAGCCGTTACGGGCCGCACCGCGGTCGAGTGCAGGAAACGCGCCCCGGGCCGAGCGCTCGTTCTCACGGTCCTGCGCGGGGCGGCCGAGCGGATCGCCGTCGCGCCCGTCCGACCGCGGGTGGCGCGTCGAATCGCTATCCGTCGCGGGTCACGATCCAGTGCGAGGTCTGCTCGAGAGCCTCCCGGACGGTTCGGATCACGTCAACGGTTGCCGTCGGATAGCCCGCCTCGCGGAGCAGGTGCTCCACGCGCGAGCCCGCCTGCGGCCCGTCCGAGTACCCCTCGCTCGCCGTCTGGTCACGCGCCTGCTCGAAGGCCCGGACGAATGCGGGGTCATCCCAGGGGGTGATCTTCGCCCTGATGTGCGTCATGGTCGTCATCTCGACCACCTCCACGCGGGATTCTGCGCGCTGGGCTGTGCCTTGGGCAGGGCCGGAAGCCCCGCGATCCCGCGAATGCCCGCCGTCTGCGAAACGCGACCCTCAGGTCCCGCGGCGCTGAGCGGCCCCCGCGGTCGCCGGCGCCCCGCGCAGCCGCCGCATCCCCCATTTCGCCTCCCGGAGGCGCCTAGGTCTCGCTCGTGGCCCAAAGCTCCTCGGGGAGACCGAAGTGGGGCTCGAACGTTGCGGGATCAGCCGCGGCGGGTGCGACCTGGCGCATGAGCGCCTCCGAGAGGCGAAATGGGGCCCGGCGGACTGGGCTCGGCCGACTGGGCCCGGCGGACTCGGCCCGCCCCTGTGCCTGAGGCCGTGACCGAGGCGCTGGAGCATCGACGCAGCGCGGCACCGCTACCATGGCCGCATGGAGCGTCTCCACGCGGTGATCGGGCCCCTCGACACCAACGTCTACGTCCTCGCCGACGATCGCTCGCACGAGGCGATCGCGATCGACACGGCGACGCCCTGCCTCGAGTGGGTCGCCCGCGCCCTGGACGCGCGTGGCTGGACGCTCAAGCTCATCGTCAGCACGCATGGGCACTGGGACCACGTCGGCGAGAACGCGGCGGTGGCCGAGCACACGGGCGCCCAGATCGCGATCCACCCGGCCGACAACCACTACCTCCTCGACCCGAAGCCGCTGTTCGCGCCGTTCCCCATCATCCCCTCGGTACCGGCGGTCGAGCTGGCCGAGGGAGGCGAGGTGCGCTTCGGCGGGGTGCGCCTCCGCGTGCTCCACACCCCGGGCCACACGACAGGCTCGGTCTGCCTGCTCCACGAGGACGAGGGGCTGCTGTTCAGCGGCGACACGCTGTTCCCCGGCGGCTGGGGCCGCGTGGACCTGCCCAACGGGTCGCCGGAGCTCATGGCCGAGTCCATCGCGCGCCTCGCCGGGCTCGACGACGCGCTCGCTGTCCTGCCCGGCCATGGTCCGGCCACGACGATCGGCAGGGAGCGCCCGTGGCTGGATCTCGTGCGCCGCGGGGGCCGGCTGCCCTTCTGACGAACCGGCTGCCCTTCTGACGAAACAGGACGCCGTCCCGGCGCATCGGGCGTGAGCTGGCACGTGCCGGTGCCGGGGCCGCGCTGCGCATGTGCCGTCCAGGTCCGGAATCCTCACTCGACGCCTGGGCCAGCCTCGGCTCTGCCCCCCCGCGGCACCGCAGCGTGCCAGGAGGACGGGTGATCCGATACCAGCCGGCTCGCGCGCCCCCGGCCCCGCCCCGCTACCGGGCGTACGTCGCGGTCAGCGTCACCTTGCCCAGCACCGTCGCCTTGTCGATCGCCGCTCGGACGGCTGCAGCGCCAGGCGCGCCGGACAGCCCGAGCGGCGAGGCCAGGGCGTAGAGGGTGAACCGGTAGTGGTGGGTGCCCGACGGCGGACAGGGGCCGCCGTACCCCTGGCGCCCGAAGTCGTTGGTGCCCTGCGGCATGAACTGCGTGACCGGCGAGCCGGCCCCCTCGGCGAGCTCATGCATGTTCGATGGGATCGCGTAGGCGAGCCAGTGCGCGAAGTCGCGAGCGTCGGGATCGTCGACGATGAGGGCGAGCCCCTCCGTCCCCTCGGGCACGCCGGACCAGGAGAGGGCGGGCGACACGTCGGCGCCGTCGCAGGTGAACTTGCGCGGGATCGCGCCGCCCTGGTGGATGGCGCTCGAGGCCAGGGCGAACTGCCCAGCCGGGGTGGGAGCGGGGGTCGGGGTCGGCACGGGTCCTCCTGTCGTTGACCCGACCGCGCTGGCTGTCGCCGAGGCCGACGCCGCAGCTGAAGCCGACGCCGCAGCTGAAGCCGACGCCGCGGCCGACGGCGACGGGGCGGCGGCGGCCGACGAGGCCGATGGCGAGGCGCGGCCTGTCTCCTCGGCGAATGCGCTGGGCGAGGGGTTCGCGGCGCAGCCGCCGAGGAGCATCATCGCGACGATGGCGATGCAACCGCGCGCGACTGGTGGCCGGCTCATGCCCCTATCGTCTCGCGATCGCCCGCCGTCCGCCAGCCGCGCGGCGCCGGTGCGTCCACGGGCCGCCCGAACGCCTTCCAGCCCTTCGCCACGTGGAAGCCGAGTCCCTCGTACAGGTGCACGGCGCCCGAGGGGTTCAGCCCGTCGACCCCCAGCCACGCCTCCTCCATGCCCCGCGCGCGCAGCACGCGCATGGATTCGGCGCACAGCGCCTTGGCCAGTCCGCGGCCGCGCCAGGGGCGACGGACGGACACGCGGTTCAGCCAGCCGCGGCGGATGCCGAGACCGTCCACCTCGTCGGGGTGGATCGTGTTCACCACGACGCCCGCCACCTCCTCGCCATCCCACGCCACGCACCACAGCTCGGGGGTCATGTCCGCGCCGTGGAACAGGTCGTGGAAGTCCTGCTCGGTTGCCGGCCGGTGGCCCCAGTGGTCCTGGAACGCCTCCTCGCCGGCGTCGAAGATGCGCCGGTGGTCGGCCTCGGCGACCGGCCGGATCTCCAGGCCGGGCGGCATGGACCGGTCGGGGAGCGCGCCGGTCAGGAAGCGCCGCATCTCGTAGCCGAACCGGATCGGGACGAAGCCCTCGTCCTCCAGCATCGCGACGAGGCCCGTCTCGGAGTCCATCGCGTAGGAGCGCAGCTCGTGCGGCATGGTGCGGGGATCACCGGCCATCCGCGCCGCGGCCCTGTCGCGCGCCTCGTGCAGGAGCTGTGAGCCGATGCCCCGCCGCCGCCGCGCCGGGTGGACGGCGCCCGTCAGGTCGGCGACGAGCACGCCGTCCCGCTCCCGGAGCTGGCCGATGCAGTAGCCGACGACCTCGCCCGCCACCTCGGCCACCACGCCGTCGCGCTCCATCTCCACGCCCGGATAGTCCGAGGCGAGACTCCCGGCCGAGTAGATCTCGTCGGCGCTGTCCGCCTTTCGGGCGGCGTTGACCACCGCCGCGAGCGCCGCCCAGTCGGCGGTGGCCGCCGGTCGGTACGCCACCTGATCGCTCATCGTTCGCTCCCATACTTGCGGGCCATGTGCTCGCGACCCACGCTCGAGATGAGCCGCCACTTGCGGCGCTCGGCCTCGGCGAGGAGGCGGTCCCCCTGGCGCGCGACGTGGGCCGCCTCGCGCTCGAGCTTGCGGTGGCTGGCGAACCGCTCAGGCGACAGGCGGCCGTCAGCCAGGGCCGAGCGCACGGCGCAGCCGGGCTCGGATTCATGCCGGCAGTCGGCGAACCGGCAATCGGCCGCGATGTCCGCCACGTCGGCGAAGGCGGACGCCATCCCGTCATCGGCGCCGGCAACCCCCAGTGACCGGATGCCGGGCGTGTCGATCAGCAGCCCGCCGCCCGGCAGGCGGTGGAGCTCGCGGTGGGTGGTGGTGTGGCGTCCCCGCGCGTCGTCGGCGCGCACGGCGCCGGTCCGCGCCCGCTGCTCGCCCAGCAGCGCGTTGAGCAGCGTGGACTTGCCCGCGCCCGACGAGCCCAGAACCACGGCCGTCCGCCCCGGGAGGAGATGGTCGCGCGCCAGCTCGCGCACGCCGTCACCGGCGAGGGCCGAGATCAGCCGGACGTCCACGCCCGGCGCCACGGCCTCGGCGGCGAGCCGCGCGCCGTCCGGGTCGGCGGCCGAGTCGGCCTTGTTGAGCAGGACGACCGGCGTTGCCCCGCCGCTCCACGCCACCGCGAGGTAGCGCTCGAGGCGGCGCAGGTTGAAGTCCCCGTCGAGCCCGGCGACGACGAGCGTGACGTCCACGTTCGCCGCGAGCACCTGCTCGGCGGCAGCCTGACCGGACTCGCGGTTCCGGCCGAACGCGGTGCGACGGGGGAGGACGGCCGCCACGAGCGCGGGCTCGCTGTCGGTCAGAGCGGCCCAGTCGCCGACCGCGGGCAGGTCGCCCGGGCCGACCGCCTCGAACCGGAACCGGCCGGACAGCTCGGCGTCGCGGTCGCCGGTGGCCAGGGCCACGCGCCAGGCGTCCCGGTGGGCGGCGACGACGCGCCCGGGAAGGAGCCCGGCGGCGGCGTGGGGCGTGAAGGACGACGCCCAGCCCCCGTCCCAGCCGAGGCCGGCCGGGGCAGGGGAGGGGTCAAGGGCAGGGGCGGGGGCCGCGCGAGAGGCGGCGATGGGGTCCATCGTCAGCCCACCCGCTTGAGCTTGCCGGTGCGCTTGGCGTACTGCTCGGCACGCCCGAACGCCCAGAGCCCCGCCGGGATCAGGGCGATGCCCATGACCACCAGCGGCAGCATGTCCCCGACGAGCGCCGTCACCGGCGTCCCGTCGAGCAGCCCGGCCCGCACGCCCTTGAGGACATACGTGGCCGGCGAGACGTTCGCGATCACCTGCATCCACCCGGGGAGCACGCTGACCGGGTAGTAGACGCCCGACACCAGCAGCAGGCACGACTGGATCACGAACGTCATCTGGGCGCCCCGCTCCACGTACAGGAGCGGCAGGATCGCCGCCATCATGCCGATGCCGACGAAGCTGAACGAGCCCAGCAGGACGAACGCCGCGGCGGTCAGCAGGTTCATCGATTCAGGGCGGAGCTGCGGGAAGAACAGCACGAGCACGAGCAGCATGGCCGCCGTGTGGACGAGCCCGTACGCCATCGCGTACAGGCACGAGCCCAGCAGCTGGGTCCAGCGCCGGACCGGGGCCATGAACGTGTACTCGAGCGTGCCCTCCCAGCGCTCCACCGCGATCGTCTCGGCGATCCAGCTGAACACCACGGAGAGGTAGTTCCAGAACACCGCGCCGACGATCAGGGTGAGCAGCAGGCGGTTGTCGCCCGCCGCGGCGCCGATCAGCGAGATCGACAGTGCGCCGGCGACGGAGTAGACGAGGAACGCCAGCTCCCACCCCCAGTACCTGCGGGTGAGGAAGAAGTTGCGCTCGACGAAGGCGTAGGACGCCTTCAGCTCGGATGCGAGCACGGTCAAGGGAGGGTTCCTTTCAGGAGGTTGGGCGCCGGGCCGGTCGGGCGCCGACCCGGCGCGCGGGCAGTGCGTCTTCATCCCGGCCGCGCGTTGGTCGCGTGGGCGGTCATCGACGCAGGGCCGATCGCCTCGCCGCCGACGACCCGGCCGAGCCGCATCAGCAGCTCGCCCAGGCGGAGGCGGAGGCCACGACCCTCGTGGCCGAACAGACGGTGATGCTCGGCCGCGATCCGGAGGCGCCGCTCGCGCTCCCTGATCTCGGCTATGCGGAAATCGAAGTGGAAGAACATCTCAGGAAGGTCCTTTCGGAAGGGGGAGGGGATGGCGGGACGGGCCATGCCAGCGGGCCAGGGCCTGCGGGCGCGGTGTGGTCTGGCGGCAGGCGAGGGCCTGGCTGCCGGAGCGTGCGTGTCGGCTGATCGTCATCGGGCTCCTCCTTTCGTGGTTAGTCGTTGGTGTCGCCGTCTTCCTCGACGTCGTCGTCGAGGGAGCGGCCGGTGAAGGTCATGAACACGGCTTCGAGCGTCTCCGGTTGCCCGTGGCGCTCGGCGACCAAGCGCTTGAGCTCAGGCGAGGTGCCCTCGGCCACCACGCGCCCCCCGTTGAGGAGCGTGATGTGCTCGCAGAGCCGTTCCGCCTCGGCCAGGTCGTGCGTCGTGAGGACGATCGTCGCGTCGTGCGACTGGTTGACCTCCTCGATGAACGCCTGGACGTCGAGCTTGCTGCGCGGGTCGAGACCTGTGGTGGGCTCGTCGAGCAGCAGGAGCGTCGGGCTGGTCAGCAGGGCTCGCGCGATGGCAACCTTCTGCTGCATGCCCCGGCTCATCTGCTCGATCGGGCGTCCCAGGCGATCCTTCGCGATGCCAAGCCGACCGAGGATCGCCGTGGCCTCTCGTCGCGCCACCCCGGCATCCATGCCGTAGAGGCGGGCGGCGAAGAGCAGGTTCTCCATCGGGCTCAGCTTCTTGAAGAACGCCGCGTCCACGCTGACCCGGTTGATGAGCCGCTTGACCGCGAGCTCGTCGCGCTCGATGTCGAGGCCGAAGACCTCGACGCGGCCCTCGTCCAGCGTGAGCAGCCCCGAGACGAGGCGGATCAGCGTGGACTTCCCGGAGCCGTTGGCGCCCAGGACCCCGTGGATCGTGCCGCGCTCCAGACGGAGCGAGACATTGTCGATCGCGAGGACCGGTGGCTTGCGGCGGTCGGGCCGGAAACGCTTGGTGACGTGCTCGACGAGCAGGGCCGGGGCCGAGGCCACGGTCGCGCTCGCGGTCGCCGCGGCGTCAGCGGCCGGGCGGGCGATGTTCAGTTCCGGCGCGAGGGTGGTGGTCATGGGACCCTCCTGGCGGTGATGGGTGGCTCAGTGGTTGCGAGCCGGGCCGCGGGTCCCGTGTGCTGGACACGAAACGAGCCGCGGGCCCGGGAGTTCCGGGTGCCTGCGGCTCGTGGTCGAAGGGGCGGGTTGTGCCCCGTAAAACACTAGAGCCGCGGGCTTGTGCCCACGGCTCGTCGGTCGCTCCTGGGGCTCTCGCCCCGCGTCCTACTCTGCGGTGGGCACACTCCTGCCGCGAACCTCGACGCAGCGAGGCGCCGACGTGTGCGGGTAGAGCGTTGCGTTCTGCACCATCTGGCTCACGCCTCCGGTAGTAGGACGTGCCGAGCGACCTGCTCGACCGGCCCGGAGTCTAACCGCCTCGGCTCGGCGGCGTCAACCCCCCACGGCCGTGTTGTTCTCGGCCGACGGCCGTGCGCCGGCTCGTCAACGCCGGTGGAGAGGCGACGCCCGATCCGGTCGTTCGCAGGCCGGCACCACATTCCGACCGTCCGTTCGTCCTTTCGCCAGCGTGCACGGGGTATGCTTCCCGGCAGGCACGAGCTGGCGAAGTCGAGTCGCAGGGAGGTGGCGGATGCGTCGCAGGATGGTCCTCGTCGGGGTTCTCGCCATGGCCCTCGCGGCGTGCGGCGGATCGTCGGGCTCCCCCTCGCCGAGCGCATCCGACGCCGGGTCCTCGGCTGCCCCCTCCGGCTCCGAATCGACGCCCGGCGAGTCGCCCTCCGCCAGCGAGAGCGTCAACGCGGCCTCGCCGTCGGCTTCGTCTCCTGCCGAGGGGATCAGCACCGCGGTGTGCGACGGGATCAGCCTGCGCAAGTCGCCGGCGAGCTCGGGCGCCAAGGTCAAGGCGATCAACTCGGGCACCTCGGTCCACGTCTCCGCGACGGTCAGCGGCACGGCGTACACCGCCGGTGCGTGCGGGACGTCGGGCAGTGACTGGCTCAAGATCGACAAGGTCGGCGGCAAGACCGCGAAGTCGCTCTACGGCGTGACCTACGTGTACGCGGCGGCGGGCTTCTTCCAGTAGGCCACCGGGGCGTCGATCCGCGCGCCCGCCCTCAGAGTGCTGCGATTCCTGCGATCTCCACCTTGTAGGCGTGCGAGGCGAGCTTCGCCTCGACAGTCGCTCGCGTCGGCAGGTTCGACGTGTCCACCCAGGCGTCCCAGGCAGCGTTCATCTCGTCGAAGTGGGTGATGTCGGCCAGCCAGACCTGCATTGAGATCAGCCTCGACTTGTCGGTGCCGGCATCGGCGAGATGGCGGTCGATGGCCTCGAGGATTTCGCGGGTCTGCTCCCGGACGCCGGCGTCGGGGTTGTGGGCGACGTGGCCGGCGAGGAAGACGAGGCCGCCGTAGACCACCGCGGAGGCGAACCGCTGACCGGGGTCGATGCGGACGATGGACACGGGGCACCTCCGAAGCGCTGTGGGTCGCGGACACAGGCAGCGTACCCGGCGCGACGGTAGGCTGGCCGGGTGACTGAGCCGCCTGCCCCCACGCAATTCGCGCCGCCAGACGCCCTTGCCGCGCTCATCCGTGCCGAGACCCTCGACGCCGAGCTCGGCGCGCTGCTGTCCCTGACGGTCGAGGGCGGGGTCCCCCTCGTGGTCACAGGCGGGGACGCTGCGGGCCGGTGGCGCGTCCGCGACGCGCTGCTGACCCTGATGCCCCTCGACCGCGAAGTCGTCCGGCTTGCGGGCGCCGACGAGGACTTCGCGTGGATGCCGCAGGCCGGCGAACTGGGCTGGAGCTCGAGCGGGACGGGGAAGCCGGGCATGCCCGGGGCCGTGATGGTGGCCGACTTCGACGAAGCGGACGGCGATGGTGGGACCTGGGGCGAGGCCGCACACCTCGCGATCCGGGCGCTGACCGCCGGGTACTCGCTGCTCGCGACGATGGCCGGGAGGAGGCTCGAGGACGTGCTGGGCCAGCTGGGCGCCCCGCCCGTGGCCGCCGGGGCGGACGAGCTCGCCCGGCTGGGCGTCATCCTGGTGCTGACCGCTCCGGAGCCCGGGGTGGCGCCGCTGGTCGAGGCGGCCCACTACCTCCGGCCGGTCGCACGCGACCCGGGCGGCCACGTGCAGCGCCTGCCGCCGGCCGTGCTCGCCACGCGACGCCCTGCTTCTGGGCAGTTCGACCATTTCGCCTGGGGCGTCACCGCCGAGCTGGCGGCGCGGACGAGCCGCCGCCCGATCGCATTCGAGCGCGAGCAGGCCCGGCGCGCGGCAGCCATCTCGGCAGCCGTAACGGGTTGACGAGCGTGCGGGTGCCTCCGCTAGAGTGCGCGCGGCGCGTCTCCGCCTGATCCCGGCGTCCCCCGGGGCGGTGGGCGCGCGAGGGAGAGAGCGGATGCTGCAGCTGTTCCTGGTGCTCCATGTCCTGGGCGCCATCTTCGTGTTCGGCCCGTCGGTGGCCTTCACGTTCCTCGCCAGCGAGGCGCGCCGGATGCCGCAGGGCGGGCACTTCGCGGCGGTCGTCGGCAATGCCATCGAGCGCAAGGTCGTCCTGCCCGGTGCGGTGGTCCAGGGGATCACCGGCGTCGGTCTCATCCTGATCGGCGGGTTCGACCTCACCCAGAAGGCGAACCGCTGGCTGCTCGGCGGGGTCATCCTGTACGCGATCGCCATCGTCTTCGCCTTCGCCGTCCAGGCGCGCAACGCCGAGAAGATGGTCGAGCTGACCAAGACGCCCCCGCCCGCGCCGGCGCCCGGCGTCGCGGCCCCGTCCGGACCGCCGCCGGAGATCGTGGCGACGGGTCAGCGGCTCGCCCGCGGTGGCATGTTCCTGACAGGGATGATCGTCCTGATCGTCGTCCTGATGGTGACCAAGCCGGGCGTCTGACCTCGGCTCGGGGTCATAGGCGGGGCCGCACGGCCAACCGGCTCTCACCCGGGGTCCACCCGGCCCCCGCGCCGCGACGCATCGCGCACGACCGGCACGCCGTTCCGCCCATTCATCGGGCGCCGTGACGGGGCATTCTCGGTATGCCCCCGGAGGCCGGGGCGTGAATGCGCGCCCGCCACGCCATCGGCCGGTACCATCCGGTGCGTCCGCAACAGGAGACCTGACCCCGATGCCCCACGTCGCCACCTCCATCGCCGACCTGCTGGATACGCTGGCCGGCGCCGCCCACGTCGAGGACGACCGGCTCGTCATCGACAACGAGGCGAAGTTCCGCGCCGAGGCGATCAAGGACCTGGCCTGGACCGCGGCGTTCACCACGGACGAGACCACGGCCGAGGCCACCCGCTGGCTCGTCTGGGAGGCCAGCCAGGCGCTGGGCGCCCGCTCCGCCAGCATCCAGGGCCTGTACATGGCCCGCAGCCGCGGCGAGGTCTCGGGCTTCACCGTCCCGGCCGTGAACCTCCGCGCCCAGACCTTCGACATGGCCCGCACCTTCCTCGGCGTCGCCAAGGAGAAGGAAGTCGGCGCGATCATCTTCGAGATCGCCCGGAGCGAGCAGACCTACACGTTCCAGCGGCCGCAGGATTTCGCGACATCCGTGCTGGCCGGCGCCATCGCCGCCGGGCATGTCGGCCCGGTGTTCATCCAGGGCGACCACTACCAGTTCAACGCCAAGAAGTACGCCGCCGATCCCGAGTCGATGACCGAGGAGATCCGCAAGGCGTGCAAGCTCGCGATCGAGGCGGGCTACCGCAACATCGACATCGACAGCTCCACGCTGGTCGACCTCTCCAAGGGCTCGCTGGACGAGGAGCAGAAGGAGAACTACACCCGCGCCGCCGAGCTCACTGCCCTGATCCGCAGCCTCGAGACCGACGGCGTGACCGTCAGCGTGGGCGGCGAGATCGGCGAGGTGGGCAAGGCCAACTCGACGGTCGAGGAGCTCAAGACGTACCTCGACGGGTACAACGGGGTGCTCGCGCGCTTGGCGCCCGGAGCCAAGGGCGTCAGCAAGGTGAGCGTCCAGACGGGCACCAGCCACGGCGGGATCCCGCTGCCCGGCGGCGGCGTGGCCGAGGTCAAGCTCGACTTCGAGGTCCTTCGCGCCCTGGGCGAGCTCGCCCGCACCTACGGCCTCGCCGGCGCCGTCCAGCACGGCGCGTCCACGCTGCCCGATGAGCTGTTCCACCGGTTCCCGACCGTCGAGACGGCCGAGATCCACCTCGCGACCGGCTTCCAGAACGCGCTCTACGACCACCCGGCGTTCCCCAAGGCGCTGATGGACGAGATCTACGCGTGGCTCCACGTGAACGCCGCCGACGAGCGCAAGGACGGCCAGACCGAGGAGCAGTTCCTCTACACCACGCGCAAGAAGGCCATCGGGCCGTTCAAGCGGCAGATCTGGGACCTCGAGACCAAGGACGAGATCCTCGCCTCGCAGGGCGCCAAGATGGCGTTCCTGTTCGACCAGCTCAAGGTGCCCGGCACCGCCGACCTGGTGGCGAAGTACGTCCAGCCCGTCCCGGTGTCGCGTCCCATCCCCGAGGCCCTCAAGACCGCCGTCGTCGGCTGACCCGGGTGCCCGGCCCCGGCGGCGTCTTCGCGTCCGAGGGGCCGGAGCCGCTCCCCATCACGATCCGCCTCGAGACCCCCGGCGATGAGCCGGGGGTTCGGCGCGTCCACGAAGCGGCATTCCCCGGCCCCGAGGAGGCGGCGATCGTGGACGAGATCCGCCGGCTCGGGCCCCCCGGCTGGCAGTCGGTTGTCGCCGTGGACCGTGCGGGCGACATCGTGGGCCATGTGCTGCTCTCGCCGTGCCCGGTCGAGGACGCGGCCGGCGAGCGGGTGGGGGAGGTCCTCGCGCTGGGGCCGATCGGCGTGCTGCCGGCGGTCCAGTTCCGCGGGGTCGGCAGCGCGCTCATCACCGCAGCGGTCAGCCTCTCGATGGCGCGCGGCGTGCCGGCCATCGTGCTCCTCGGCCAGCCGGGGTACTACCCGCGGTTCGGGTTCATCTCGGCGCGCTCCTGCGGGCTGCAGCCGCCTGCGGACGCCTGGCCCGATGCCGCCTGGCTGGCCAGGCTCCTGCCGGCATGGCACGACGAGCTTCGCGGGACGGTCCGCTACCCCGAGGCGTTCGAGCCCCTCGCCTGAGGCAGTCCGCCCGGTCGCCCCGTCGTGGGCTGTCGAGTCAGTCGGCCCGCACAGCGCGACCCGATTGCAGCCCTGTTGACGGCGCACACCCGGAGCCCCACGATCCGCGCAAGCCGGCGCCGGAGGAGCGCCGGCGAACCCCCGCGTCCACTCCAAGGTGTCAAGCGTCCCGTGCCTGGGGCGCCTGGGAGGAGGGTCTTCGCACGTGGCCGGTACCCCGCAATTGGACCAGGCGGCGCAGGACGACGCCCATCTGCGATCGCTGGGCATCAAGCCCGAGCTGCAGCGAACGCTGGGCTTCCTGTCGAACTTCGCGGTCGCCTTCAGCTATATCAGCGTCTCAACGGGCACGTTCACGCTGATTGCCCTCGGCCTGGGCGTCGCCGGGCCTGCGTTCTTCTGGAGCTGGCCCATCGTCGTCGTCGGGCAGACCTTCGTCGCGCTCAACTTCGCCGAGCTGTCCAGCCACTTTCCAGTCGCCGGATCGATCTACCAGTGGTCGAAGCGCCTGGCCAACAGGACGCTGGGCTGGTTCACCGGCTGGATCTACTTCTGGGCGGGCGTCCTGACCACGACGGCCGTCGCGATCACCGTCCCGCTGGTCCTCGGCGGGATCCTCGGCACCGATCTGTCCAAGCAGCCCTTCCTGTTCACGAACGTCCAGGTTGCCGTGGCTCTCGGGACCCTGGTCGTCACGACGCTGATCAACGCCTTCGGCGTGAAGCTGCTCTCGATCATCAACAACATCGGCGTCGGCGCCGAGATCCTGGGCATGCTCGTGTTCGCCCTGATCCTGCTGGTGCTGCACACCAATCAGCCGCTGTCGGTGCTGACCACGACGGCTGGCAGCGAATCGCAGACCGGCGGCAGCTACCTGCCGATCTTCCTGGTCGGCATGTTCATGAGCCTGTTCGTTGTCTACGGGTTCGACACCGCGGGAACGTTCGGCGAGGAGACCGTCGGCGCGTCCCGCCAGGCGCCGCGCGGCATCCTCACCGCCATCTGGCTCTCCGGCATCATCGGCGCGGTGTTCCTCCTGGCCATCGTCCTGTCCACGAAGGACATGACGGCTGCCCTGACCGACACGGCCCCCATCGCCACCGCGATCAAGTCGAACCTCGGTGACGTCGTCGGCGGCACCTACCTGTGGGTGATCTTCATCGCGGTCGCCGTCTGCACCCTGGCCATCCAGGGCGCGACCGCACGCCTGATGTTCTCGATGGGCCGCGACCGGCGACTCCCGCTGGGCTCCGTCTGGGGCCATGTGAACCACAGGTTCAAGACGCCGACCAACGCCGCCATCGCCGTCGGCGTGCTTGCCGGCATCCCGCTGCTGGTCACGGACAGCCCCTTCCTGCTTGCGGGCGGCGCGACCGGCCTCATCTACATCAGCTACTTCCTGTGCAACGTGGGCGTCTTCATGGCCCGGACCAAGGGCTGGCCGCACGGCAAGGCCTGGTTCTCGCTGGGCGGCTGGGGCACGATCATCAACGTGGTCGCCCTGGTCTGGGGCGGCGTGATGATCGTGAACTTCGCGCTGTGGAACGCCCCCGACTGGTTCGGCAACTTCGCGGCCTTCCGCGACTTCACGAACCCGCTCATCAACGGCCTGAGCTTCTTCGGCAACGTCCTGAGCGCGCTGCCAGCCATCCCGATCTTCGAGGCCACGCTCGGCGTCCTCGTGGTCGCGGGCATCGTGGTCTACGCCGTGGGCGAGAAGATCGACGCCGTGGGCACGGACGTCGAGGCCGACGCGGCGACGGGCGAGGTCGCCATCGCCTGAGCCCCGCCTGCACCACAGCGTCCCGGGCGGGACGGCGGCATTCCCGTCGCCCCGCCCGCGCTCATCCGGGAGGCGCGCATGACCACCGAGACCGAGGACGTCCTCCACGGCGAACTCCACGACGAGCTGGTCGGGGCGATGCAGCGCGTCCCCGAGCTGGCGGGCAAGCCGCTCACGCTGGTCGCGCTCTCGGGTGGCATCACCAACCGCAACTACCGGGTGGACGTCGCCGGCGAGGCCGGTCGCTTCGTCATCCGGCTGGGCGGCAACGACACGCATTTGCTGGGGATCAGCCGCGAGGTGGAGCACGCGGCGACCGTTGCTGCCGCCGGCGTCGGGGTCGGCGCCGAGGTGGTCGCGTTCCTGCGCCCTGAGGGGTACCTCGTGACGCGGTTCATCGAGGGGACGCCGATGGCCGAGCTCGACGTCCACGCGCCGCACGTCATCGAGCGCGTTGCGGACTCGGTCCGCCGGTTCCACGAGGGCCCGGCGATCCCCGGCCTGTTCGTGCCGCTCCGGATCGTGGAGGCGTACCGGGCGCTGGCACGCGACAACGGCGTCCGGATCCCGCCTGAGTTCGAGCTCGCCCAGGTCATCGGGCGGCGCGTGGAGCTGGCGCTGCTGACGAACCCGCTCGAGATGCGGCCCTGCCACAATGACTTCCTGCCCGGCAACCTGATCGACGACGGGTCGCGGATGCGGATCGTGGACTGGGAGTACGCGGGGATGGGCGACCCGTTCTTCGACCTCGGCAACTTCAGCGTCAACAATGGGCTGACCGCCGACGAGGACGCGGCGCTCCTGGCCTTCTACGACGCCGAGGCCAGCCCCCGGCCCGACCGCCTGGCCCGGATGGTGCTGTTCCGCGCGATCAGCGACTTCCGCGAGGCGATGTGGGGCGTGCTCCAGGAGGGGATCAGCACGCTCGACGTGGACTTCCGCGCGTATGCCGCCGAGCACTTCGACCGCCTGCTCGCCAACGCCACCGCGCCGCGCTTCGAGCGGGCGCTGCGTGAGGTCGCGGGCGGGTGACGGAGCACGCACGGGCGGTGGTGATCGGGGGCGGGGTCGGCGGGACGTCGATCGCGTACCACCTCGCCGAGCGCGGCTGGACCGACGTGGTGCTGGTGGACCGGGCGGAGCTGACCTCGGGCTCCACGTTCCACTCCGCGGGGCTGGTGGGACAGCTGCGCAGCTCCGTGACGCTGACGCGGATGATCATGTACAGCGTCTCGCTATACCGGCGGCTGGCCGCGGAGACGGGCGTGGACCCGTCGTGGCACGAGGTGGGCTCGCTGCGCCTGGCCAGCACGAAGGCGCGCTACGAGGAGCTCCAGCGCCAGGCCGCCTGGGCGGCGACGTTCGGCCTGCCGATCGACCTGGTCAGCGCCGCGGACGCGCAGGCGCGCTTCCCGCTGATGGCGACCGACGGCGTGTTGGGGGCCGTGTGGCTGCCGACGGACGGCTGGCTTGACCCCTCGAACCTGGCGTTCGCGCTGGCAGCCGGGGCGCGGAAGCGGGGGGTCCGGATCCTGCCGCACCACCGCGTGGTCGACATCCGCGTTCGCGACGGGCGGGTGACCGGGCTCACGGTCGAGCGCGGCGGCGAGCGCGTGGAGATCGAGGCCGAGGTGGTGGTCAATGCGGGCGGCATGTACGCCCCGGAGATCGGGCGGCTCGCCGGCGTCACCGTCCCGCTGATCCCCATGGCCCACCAGTACCTGCTCACCGGTCCGGTCGAGGGCGTCACCCGCAACCTGCCCCAGCTGCGCGACCCCGACAACCTGGTCTACTTCCGCGAGGAGACCGGCGGCCTGCTGATGGGCGGCTACGAGCGCAATCCCGCACCCTGGGCGCTCGACGGGATCCCGCCCGACTTCAACCACCGCCTGCTCGACCCGGACTGGCTGCGGTTCGAGCCGATCATGGAGGGCGCCATCCGCCGCGTGCCCGCGATGGCCGATGCGCAGGTCACGCGCATCATCAACGGGCCCGAGGGCTTCACCCCCGACAACGAGTTCATCCTGGGCGAGAGCGAGGTCCGCGGGTTCTTCGTCGCGGCCGGGTTCTCCGCGCACGGGATCGCGGGTGCCGGCGGCATCGGCCGACAGGTGGCGTCGTGGATCGTGGACGGGGAGCCCGAGCTCGACCTGTGGAAGATGGACATCCGCCGGTTCGGGGCCCAGTACCGGAGTCGCGGCTTTACGCTCAGCCGCTCGTACGAGAACTACGCGACCTACTACGACATCCACTACCCCAACGAGGAGCGACAGGCGGGGCGGCCGCTGCGCCTGTCGCCGACGTATCCCCGCCTCGCCGCGCTGGGCGCCGAGTTCGGCGAGAAGTCCGGCTGGGAGCGGCCCAACTGGTTCGCGCCCAACGCCTCGGACCCGGCGTTCGGCGGCGAAGCCGTGCTCGCGGCGCTTCGGCCGCACGGCTGGGCGGGCGAGCACTGGCATCCGGCGATCGCCGCGGAGGCGATCGCGACGCGGACCACCGCGGCCCTGTTCGACGAGACGAGCTTCGCGAAGATCGAGCTGGTTGGGCGCGGCGCCGCCGGCCTGCTCCAGTGGCTGTGCGCCAACGACGTGGACCGCGAGGTGGGCACGGTCACCTACACGCAGCTGCTCAACCGGCGCGGCGGGATCGAGTGCGACCTCACGGTCACCCGGGTGACGCGCGACCGGTTCCTGCTCGTGACCGGGACCGCGTTCGGCAACCACGACCTGGCGTGGATCCGCGGGCACGCCCCCGATGACGGCTCGGTGGTGATCAACGACCTGACGCCGGGCCGCGTGTGCTTCGGGCTGTGGGGCCCGGCGGCGCGCGAGGTCCTGGCGCCGCTCACGACCGACGACGTCTCGAACGCTGGCTTCCCATACCTCACGGCGCGCGCGATCACGGTGGGACCGGTGCCCGTGTACGCCGTGCGGGTGACGTACGTGGGCGAGCTCGGATGGGAGTTGTACGCCCACGCAGAGTTCGGCGCCACGCTCTGGGACACGCTCTGGGAGGCGGGCAGCGGCCACGGGCTCGTCGCGGGCGGGTACCGCGCCATCGAGGCGCTCCGGCTCGAGAAGGGCTACCGGGCCTGGGGCTCGGACATCACCCCCGAGGAGACGCCGTACGAGGCGGGCCTGGGCTTCGCCGTGAAGCTCGGCAAGGGCGACTTCCTGGGCCGCGACGCGCTGGTGGCGGCGCGGGCTGCCGGTCCTCGCAAGCGACTGCGCTGCCTGGTCCTCGACGATCCGCTTGCGGTCTGCCTGGGCAACGAGCCGGTGCGGGTCGGCGGCGCCGTGGTCGGGCGCGTCACGTCCGGCGGCGCCGGGTACACGGTTGCGCGCAGCATCGCCTACGCCTACCTTCCGCCCGACGTTCCCATCGGCGCCCGCGGCGACATCGACGTCTTCGGCCGCCAGGTCGGCTTCGAGGTCATGCGAGAGCCGCTCTACGACCCGGCGGGGGATCGGATCCGCGCATAGCGGCAGGCCCCGCCGCTCCGGCATCATTGCGCCCATGACCCACCAGCCCCAGCCCTTCGGACCAGCCTGGTCCGCCGCCCGCGCTCGCGTTCCCGAGGCCACCCTCCACGACTGGCTCGCGTTCGCCCACGAGGCGTGCGATGCCGCCGACGAGATCGCGCGAGCGCACTTCCGGCGCGACCTCGACCTCGAGCGCAAGCCCGACCGGTCGTTCGTGACGATTGCGGACCAGACGATCGAGCGGGGGATCCGGGCGGGGATCGAGTCGCGCTTCCCCGGTCACGGCCTCGTGGGCGAGGAGTACGGGACCCAGGATGGCGACGCGGCGACCCGCTGGTACATCGACCCCATCGACGGGACGCACAACTTCATCCGGGGGGTGCCGCTGTTCGGGACGCTGCTCGCCGTGGAGCACGAGGGCGAGATCCAGGCCGGCGTGATCTCGGCGCCGATCCTCCGCGAGCGCTGGTGGGCGGCCCGCGGGCTGGGCGCGTGGGCGCGCGGGCTCGACGGCGAGCGGGGCGTGCACGTCTCGCGCGTCGCGTCGCTCGAGGACGCGCAGCTGCTGTACGGCTCGCGGAGCGACAACGTCGCGTCGGGGCTGATGCCCGGATTCGACGCGCTGATCGCGGCCGCCTGGCGCGACCGCGGCTTCGGCGACTTCTGGGGCTACACGCTGCTGGCCGAGGGCGCGGCAGAGGCGATGATCGAGGTTGGGATGAAGACCTGGGACCTCGCGGCGCCCCTGATCGTGATCGAGGAGGCGGGCGGCCGCGTCACTGACGTCCACGGTGAGCGCCGCATCGACGCGCCCTCGTTCGTGGCCACGAACGGGCTGCTCCACGAGGAGATCCTGCGGCGGCTGGATGAGCGCGGCTGAGCATCGGCCCGCCGCTGCCGCGAGGGACGCGCTGGTGCCGTCCCGTGGGCGCGCGGCTCACCGACGGCGCAATCGCTCACCGAGCCGGGGGATGCCGCTTCGAGGCTCCGGGGAGGTGGGGCCGCGGTGGCGGCGACGCACGATGCGCGAGGAGCTCGGCCGGCGGCCCGATGAGACCCGACCAGCCCCCGCCCTCGGCATCGATGAGCCGCTCGAGCTCGCCGCCATCGAGGAAGAAGCCCCGGCAGTCCTCGCACTGCTCAACCACGAGGCGGCTCCGCTCGAAGGAGTGCATTCGACCGCCGCACTTCGGGCAGATCATCTCGGAATCGTGGTCATCGGGAGCCCTCCCAAAGGCTCGGGCAAGTTGTCCGGGTGCGTCGCCGGAGACCGATCGTGTGGCCGGTCTCATGCCGCATCCCGATCGCTGGTCTGAAGCGCGGTCCCGAGAGGCTCGATGGCACTGCTGCCCCGCCCCTCGCGGATGCGTCGCGCCAGCTTCTTCGCCTCCACGATCCAGAACAGCGACGTCGAGGCAGCGAGCACAATGAGAAGGTCGCCGGCGGCGAGCGGTTCGGTCGACAGGATCGACTGCGCCGGAGCCCAGTAGACGAGGATGAGTTGCAGGACGAAGGTTCCGACCAGGACGGCGAGCAGGAACGGATTGCCGCGCCAGCCCAGCGTGAAGACTGAGCGCCGATCTGATCGCAGCGCCAGCGCGTTGCCCAGCTGCAGCAGGGCGAGCGAGGTGAAGACCATCGTCTGCCAGGGCCTGCCGGTCGAGTAGCCCCAGAGGCCCATCGCGAGACAGATGGCCCCGAGCAGCATGCCGTCGGCGAGGATGTGCTGCCACATGCCTCCCGAGAGGATGCCCTCGTTCGACGGGCGAGGCCGCCGTTGCATGACATCCGGCTCCGCAGGCTCGGTCGCGAGGGCGACGCCCGGCAGTCCGTGGGTGACGAGGTTGACCCATAGCAGCTGGATTGGCAGGAGCGGCAGCGGGAGGCCGAGGAACGGCGCGAGGAAGATGAGCCAGATCTCGGCCGAGCCACCCGTCAGCCCGAACCTCACGGAGCGTCGGATGTTGTCGTAGATGCGGCGCCCCTCGCGGACCGCCCCAAGGATCGTCGCGAAGTTGTCGTCGGCCAGCACCATGTCGGCCGCCTCCCGGGACACCTCCGTCCCGGAGGCACCCATGGCAACCCCGATGTCGGCGCGGCGCAGTGCGGGCGCGTCATTGACGCCGTCGCCGGTCATGGCGACCACGGCGCCGCGCGTTTGCCACGCCGCCACGATGTCGAGCTTCTGTTCGGGCGACGTTCGCGCGTAGACCGCGACATCGGCGACGTGTCGGGCGAGATGTTCCGGCCCCTCGGCGGCGAGCTCGGTGCCCGTCATCAGCCTGCCGCCTTCACGCAGGATGCCAAGGCGCGTCGCGATCGCCCGGGCCGTCGCGGGATGGTCCCCCGTGATCATGATCGGCGTGATCCCGGCAGCGCGGGCGGCCGCGACTGCCGCGGCTGATTCGGCGCGGGGCGGATCCGCCATTGCGACGAGGCCATAGAGGACGAGGTCCTGCTCGGCGGTCTCCAGGTTCGTGATCTCCGCATCCGCGTGCCGCCCGGCGACGGCGATGACGCGGTAGCCGTCGGCAGCGGCAGCCTCGGCCGCACCACGCGCACGAACACGGTCGGCCTCCGTGATGGGCCGATCGCCCTCTCCCTCGGCAAGACGCGTCACGTCCCCGAAGACGGCCTCGAGCGCCCCCTTCACAGCGACGAGCACCCCGCCCGACGGGGTCCGGTGAAACGTGGCCATCCGCTTGCGGCCCGCGTCGAAGGCGATCTCGGCGAAGCGCGGGTTCGCCATCTGCACGACCGCCGGTTCCACGCCCCCCCGTGCTGCAAGGGTCAGCAGCGCTCCCTCGGTGGGGTCGCCGGCAACTCGCCACGAACGCTCCTCCGCCCCCGGGGGGATCAGCGCGGCATCGTTGCACAGCGCCCCAGCCTCGAGCAGCAGGCGCAGGGAACCGCATCGGGCAGGCTCGTTCGGGGCTGCCTCGGCGTGGATCTCGCCACGGGGCTCATAGCCGGAGCCGCTCGCCAGCAGCCACCCGTCGGCCGTCCACAGGCGCTCGACGGCCATTCGGCCCTCGGTGAGCGTCCCAGTCTTGTCGCTGGCCACCACGGTGACGCAGCCGAGCGTCTCAACGGCGCTCAGCTTGCGGATGAGGGCGTGGCGCGCCACGAGGCGATGCGCTCCCAGCGCCATCGAGACGGTCACGATCGCGGGCATCGACTCGGGGATCGCAGCGACGGCCAGGCTGACCGCCATCAGGAACATGAGCGTCAGTGGCTCCCCGCGGGCGACCCCCACGGCGAAGACGAGCACGCAGATGGCGACCGCACCATAAGCGATCTTGGCGCCCAGATCGTCGAGCTGGCGCTGGAGCGGGGTCGGGGGCGCGCTGTGCGCCTGGAGCAGCGCGGCGACCCCACCCAGTGCGGTGCGCATGCCGGTAGCGGTGACCACCATGAGGCCCCGCCCGTAGGTGACGGCCGTGCCCCGGAATGCCATGTTGCGACGATCTGCGACGAGCGCGCCGTCGGCTTCCCCGATCGAATCCACCAGCTTGTCAACCGGCACCAATTCGCCGGTCAGTGACGCCTCGTTGACACGGAGATTCGGTGCCTCGAGCAGGCGCCCGTCGGCGACCACGAGATCCCCCGCGTCAAGGTCCACGATGTCCCCGACGACGACGTCGCGCGCCGGGACCAGCACGGTCGCGCCATCGCGACGGACCCGGGCCTGGGGCGACGTCATCCGCCGCAGCGCAGCCATCGCCCGCTCGGCGCGGTGCTCCTGGACGAAGCCGACGACCGCATTGAGGACGACCACGGCGGCGATGACCAGGGCGTCCTTGATGTCGCCGACCACAGCGGTCATCGCGAGGGCCACCAGGAGGACGATGATCATCGTGTTCGCGAACTGGTCCAGGAAGAGTCGCCAGGCGGGCTTGGCCGCCACTTCCTCGAGTTGGTTGGGGCCGTCGGCCTCGAGCCGGCGCGCTGCCTCGGCGGCGGTGAGGCCCACGGCAAAGTCGGTCTTGAAGTGGGTCGCGACGTCCCAGGCGTCCACCGCCCAGGGGGCGGTCATGCCGACTCCGTCGGCGCGGTCATCAGAGGTGTCTGTCATCTGCCTGCTCTTCATGGGGGGCGGACGGCCCCTGTCGGCTGTCAGGGCTCGCGCCTCGATGGCGCGAACGGGGGAGTCTCAGTCGCCTCCGCCAAGCAGGTCGAGCAGGCCGCCCAGCCGGCTCTGGCGCCGCCCGTCCGCCCGCTGCCCGTCGCGCGTCAGCCCCGTGTCAAGGGTCCCGCGCTCACGCTGGTCTCGGTCGCGCCCATTGTCGTGACGCTCGCGGCTCTCATGGCCATCGCCACGGCCCCCGTCAACGTCGTCGCGCTCGACGAGCCCTGAGCCGGATCGAGCCGGGGGAGCCTCCGCATCCAGCAGCCGCTCCAGTTCGCCGCGGTCGAGGAATATCCCACGGCACTCGGTGCATTGGTCCACGGTGATCCCGCTGCGCTCATAGCCGCGCATGGCGCTCTGGCATTTGGGGCAGACGAGGGGTGTGGGCAGTTGGATACGGGGATCCATGACGCTCGTTGACCTCAGAAGTGGCTCTGGTGAGGTACCGGGCGATCCATTGTCCGAGGCCCAGATTCTGGGCCGACGGTCGGTGCGCCGCGGAGCAGTCGGTGCCTGAGCCTACCAGCCACCCCCTCGCCCACTGCGGGACGGAGGTTTACCGCTCCCCTTCGCGGATCAGGTTGGGACCCAACGGCGTGCAGATGACGCTCCGTACGACCCGTTGCGGCGGTCCGAATGGTCCCAAACGGCGGGACGCGCCGCGATGCCGGTGGCAGTCGCGCTGGTCAGAGGGCGCGTGGCAGCCCGGCGCTGATGGCCTTGGCCTCGTGGATGACCCACGCGATGAGGGCGACCCACGACGTCACGAAGACCGCGGCGCCGATGCCGAAGAACAGCTCCTCCTCAATGAACAGCAGGGCGCACATCACCCCCGCGAACAGGACGGCGTCCTCGATCAGCAGGCTGAACGCGCGTGCCGACAGCCGTTCGATCCGGCACACCACAGCAGGGTCGCGCACCACGTACGCCACCGTGCCGAAGGGAACGAACAGCGTCCGCCCCGACCTGTCGACGCGGAGGAACTCGCCCCAGGCGGAGCGCCCGTTGAGGCGTTCCAGGAGCGGTTCGGCCCCGAGCGCGAGGAGAATCGTGCAGCCGATGACGACCGCGGCAACAGCATCCATCTGGCAGCCCCTCTAGCGCCGCAGCCTCGCCATGAGGCCCGGTGCTCGGTCGGTCCCCTTGTCCTTCATGAGCCGATGATGCGCTCAGGCGCCTGCGGCGTCGAGGGCCTCCCCAATGATCCGCAGGGCCAGGTCGACCTCCTCCGCTGTCGTGTTGAGCGGCGGGATGATCCGCACCACGTTCACGTACGAGCCCGCGGTCAGGATCATGAGCTTGCGGTCGAAGCACTCGGCCTGCATGCGCTTGGTGAGCGCGGCATCCGGCACCCGCCCGTCGCCCTCGCCGGGCTTGACGAACTCCATCGCCAGCATCAGGCCCAGCCCGCGCACGTCGCCGAGGGCCGGATGCTGCGCCTGGAGCGCGCGCAGCCCGGCCAGGAACTGCTGGCCGCGCTCCCGCGCGTTGGCGACGAGGCCCTCCTCCTCGATCACGTCAAGCGTCGCGAGGGCAGCGGCGCACGAGACGACGTTCCCCCCGTAGGTGCCGCCGTGGGAGCTGGGGGCGAACTTGGCCATGATGTCGGCGCGCGCGATGATCCCCGACAGCGGCAGTCCCGACGCGATCCCCTTCGCCATGACCAGGATGTCCGGCTCGACGTCCCAGTGGCGGACCGCGAACAGCTCGCCGGTGCGGCCGAAGCCGGTCTGCACCTCATCGGCAACGAGCAGGATCCCGTGCTGGCGCGTGATCTCGCGCAGGCGCGGCAGGAATCCCGGCGGGGGCACGATGTAGCCGCCCTCGCCGATCACGGGCTCGATGATGACCGCTGCCACCTTCTCGGGGTAGACGAGCTGGTGGAACAGCAGGTCCAGCTGCGCCTCCCAGTCACACGTGCAGTCAGCCGGGTCATGTGCGCCGCCGGCGGCGCGATAGCAGTACGGATAGCTGGCGTGGTAGATCGACCCCGGCAGCGGCTCGAACCCTGCTCGGTACACGTCCTTCGCCGCCGTCAGCGCCATCGTCTGCGCGGTGCGGCCGTGGAATCCGTAGCGGAACGCGATGATCGCGGGCCGGCCGGTCGCCATCCGGGCCAGCTTGACCGCCGCCTCCACCGCCTCGGCGCCCGAATTGGACAGGAACGCCTGCCACGGGCCGCCGGGCAGCACATGCTGGAGCCGCTCGTACAGGCGCAGGCCGGGCTCGTGGTAGACGATGTTCTGCTGGCCGTGCAGCAGCTTCGCGGCCTGGTCCTGGACCGCCTTGACGACCCGCGGGTGGGCGTGGCCCGTGTTGGTCACGCCGATGCCGCAGGTGTAGTCGAGGTAGCGCTCGCCGTCACGGGTGACGAGCCAGGAGCCTTCCCCGCGCTCGACCTGCAGGTTGAAGATCCGGCCCCACACCGGCGGCACGACCGAGGTGTCGGGCAGCGTCTCGGCGGCGGACGGAGCGGTCTGCGTCATCGGGCGGTCCTCCTGGCGGGTCGGGGTCTTGGAGTCGGGGAGGGAGAGACGAAGAGGCGACGAGCCGCGGCGGGTGAAACGTGGGCGGCCGTCAGAACGTGGGGGGCGTGTTGATCCACAGCACCTGCGTCTCGACCTGGCCGAGCGCCGCGATGCGGTGGTCCACGGTTGACGGGAAGGTGAGCGCGTCGCCGGGCTCGAGCCGGTAGAACTCGTTGGGGTCGTCGAGCCAGACGCCCAGCGACCCGGTCAGGACGAACATGAACTCCTCGCCGATGTGGCGGTAGTAGCCGTCCGACGACGCGCCGGGCGCCAGGACGAACAGCTGCGACTCGAGCGACGTGGGCCCGGCGAACAGGTCCTCGATCCGGATCCCGCGCCCGGCATCGAGCACGCGCCGCTCGTCGGGCCTGACGAGCCGGCCGTTGGCGGGGGCAGGACCCGTGAGCAGCTCGCCGACGGTGCGGCCGTAGGCCTCAACGAGCCGACGCAGCGTCGCGATCGAGGCGCCCGTGACGCCCCGCTCGAGCGACGAGATGAATGAGGTCGAGAGTCCGCTCTGCGCCGCCGCCGCCCGAAGCGTCAGGCCGCGCTCCCGTCGGACGGCCCGAAGCTGAGAGCCCGCTGGCCAGGCTGGCGAGGCGGCGGAGGTGGCGGTGCCCGACGGGCCTTGGCCGGCGGACCGTGTGCGCGAACTGCCCGACGCGTCACCGCGGCCATCGATCGGTCGGTGGCGTCCCCCGGACGCCTCGGCGCCCGTCGGGGGGCTGTCGAGCAGGCGGCGGATGGCGGCGGCGTTCAGCCCCTCGACCGTCCGCCAGGCGCGGATGCGCTGGAGCCGCTCGACGTCGTCGGCCACGTATCGTCGTGCGCCACCCGCCGTGCGCGTCGGTCGCACCAGCCCCTGCCGCTCCCACTCGCGCAGCGCCGAGGGAGAGGCGCCGACGAGACGCGCGACCTGCTCGATGCCGATCGCGCCGAGGGGTGCCGCGGCGCGGGACGGCGCCGCGGCGGGCCTCGCCATCAGCGCTGCTTCCGGCGCCCAGCGACGGTCGTGAGGGCCACGCCGCCCACGGCGATGAGGAAGATGCACGTGCCGATGACGTTCACCTGGACCGGGATGCCGATCCGGGACTTGGCGTAGATGAACATCGGGAAGGTCTGCGTCCCACCAGCCGTGAAGTTCGTGATGACGAAGTCGTCGATCGACAGGCTGAAGGCGAGCAGAGCGGCGGCAACGATGCCGGGCAGGATCAGCGGGAAGGTCACGCGCCAGAAGGTCTGCCACTCGTTGGCGTACAGGTCCCCGGCCGCTTCCTCGAGGTGCCGGGGGAAACCGGCCAGCCGCGCCCGGACCGTCACCACGACGTAGCTGATGTTGAACATCACGTGGGCGATGAGGATGGTCAGGAAGTTCAGCGGGAAGAACGGCGGCGTCCCGATGGAGACGAACATGGTGAGGAGCGAGGCTCCCATGATGATCTCGGGGGTCGCCATCGGCAGGAAGATCAGCGAGTTCATGAACCCCTTGCCGCGGAACGAGTAGCGCTCCAGGGCGAGGGCGATCAGGGTCCCCAGGGCGGTCGCGATCGCCGTCGAGAGGAATGCGATGACGAGGCTCAGGGTGACCGCATCGGACAGTCCGAGTGGCCCGAAGGGGTCGAGCCAGTACTTGACCGTGAACCCCTGCCAGACGAAGTTCGACTTGCCAGCCGGGTCATTGAAGCTGAACAGGATGATGACCGCGACCGGCAGCAGCAGGTAGATGACCGCCAGCATGGTGTAGACGACCAGCGACCAGCGGTCGAAGAACCTCGCGATGACCTGGCGGGCGGGACGGGCAGCGGCGACGCGGGCGGGAACAGCGGTCGTCATGCCTCTAGGCCCTCGCGGCTGCGGCGGAGAGCTCCTCGGTGCCGAGGACCTTCGCGTAGATGGCCACCACGATCAGGACGCCTGCCATCATCGCGAAGGACAGGGCTGAGGCCGTCGGGTAGTCGTTCTGGGTGAGGAACTTGTTCTGGATGACGTTGCCGATCATGTTGGTGCTGGGGTTGCCCAGCAGCTCCGCGTTGATGTAGTCGCCGATCGCCGGGATGAAGGTCAACAGGCCTCCGGCGAACACTCCCGAGAGCGAGAGCGGGAAGGTGACGCGGATGAACAATTCGGACACCAGGAACCAGCCGACGAGCCCGCCGAACACCGCGCCGATGATTGCGAAGATCGGCCAGTCGGCCCCGAAGACGAGGCCAAGCACAGCCATGAGGACGCCGCCCAGGAGCCCGCCCGCGATCAGTCCGCCTGGACGCCACGGCCCCGCGTAGAGGTCCTTCGCCGCCTCGACCAGACGGACGTCCACCTTCTCGAGCGCGACGTAGACGGGGAGGGTCATGAACGGCAGGAAGTTGTAGGTGATGCCGGCGATCACCGCCATCGGTGTGGCCAGGATGTGGAAGTCCTGGGGCAGCACGCCGATGCCCTTGAGCGGTCCGATGATGGGCCCGACGTCACCGAGGATGATCTTCCAGCTGATCGTGCGGAGCAGGAAGCTCGTGAAGAAGGGGGCGACCACGAGGAACAGCATCAGGTTCTTGTAGCGGCCGCCCTTGAACGCGATGGTGTACGCGAGCGGGTAGGCGATCAGGAATGTCGTCATCGTCGCCGCTGCGGCGTACACCACTGAGCGGATGTAGAACGGGGCGAACTGGCCGACCGCATTCGGGTAGTTCGTCCAGTTGTCGAGCGAGAAGACGAAGCCCGTCTCGAGAGTCCCATGCCAGAAGCTCGCAATGAACATCTGGAGCGCGGGCCACAGGTAGAAGACCAGCAGCCACAGGATGCCGGGCGTCAGCAGCGCCAGCGGAGTCACCCAGTGATGGCGCTTCAGGAATGTGCCCATCGGTCGGCGGGTCCCTCGGGATGCAGGTGGTGGTCGGTCTCAGCCGTCAGCCGACGCCGAGGACCTTCGCGAACTGCTGGTTGAAGTACGTCTCGTCGGCCTCGGTGAGCGCGCCGAAGATGTGCAGCTTGGCGGTCGTCGAGTCGGGCGGGAAGATCAGCGGGTTGCTCGCGACCGTCGGATCGATCTTCTTGAGGGCCACGTCGGCGCCCTTGCACGGGCAGATGTAGTTGACGTAGTCCTCGACCAGCGCAGCGTTCTCGGGGATGTAGTACCAGTCGATGAGCTTCTCGGCGCCGTTCTTGTGCTTGGCGCCGTTGGGGATCATCGAGTTGTCGGTCCAGAGCATCCCGCCCTCGTCGGCGATGTTGAACTTGATGCCCGGCTTGTCGACCAGCACCTGGACCATGTCGCCCGACCAGGCCATGACCAGCACGGCGTCACCGGCCTTGAGGTCCTCCGCGTAGGAGTTGCCCTTGAGGCCGCGGATGATCCCCGCGTCCTTGGCCCCCTGCAGGGCGGTCACGCACTTGTCGCAGCCGTCGCGGGTGGGCTGCGCCGGGTCGAGCCCGAGGTAGAGCATCGTCAGGCCGATCGTGTCGCGCATCTCGGACAGGAGCTCGGTCTTGCCCTTCCAGCGCGGGTCCGGGGTGAAGTACGCGGCGAGGCTGGTGACGTTGCCGGTCTTGGCGGGGTCGAAGCCGATGCCGGTCATGCCCGACTGCCACGGGGCGTGGTGCGAGCCGTCCGGGTCCCAGCCCACGCCCTTGTAGGTGTCCTTGAGGTTGGCCGTGAAGTTGGGCATGTTGGCTGCGTTCATGCTCTGGACCCAGCCGAGGCGGATGAGCCGCGCGGCCATCCAGTCGGTCATCGTGATGATGTCCCAGCCGGTGTCCTGGCCGGCCTGGAGCTGCGGCTGGATGGTGCCGAAGAAGGTCTCGTTGTCGTCGATGACCTCCTGGTACTTCACCTGGAGCCCGGTGCTCTTGGTGAAGGCGTCGAGGGTCGGGTGCTTCTTCTGGTCCTTGGGGTCGACGTCGATGTAGTAGGTCCAGTTCGCCCAGTTGATCGCGCCCGGCGCGTCGGTCGGGGCGGGCGTCGGGACAGGCGTGTCGGTGGGCGCCACACTGGCGACGACGGCCCCGCTCGGCGCGCTGCTGCCGCCCGTGGACGGCACGGCGGTCGCAGCGGCGCTCGGACTGGGCGTGCTGGCGGTGCCCTTGGTGCCGCAGGCGGCGAGGAAGGCGGCGACGCCCATCAGCGCGCCGCCCTGGAGCAGGCGTCGCCGAGAGATGGGGGTGCCGGTCAGGTTCTCGTTCGTGGACATCGGGCTCCTCGGTGCGCGGTCCCTGGCGGTGGGAAGGGGAGGGGTGGCTGGGTGGTTGACCTCGGAGCGGCCCGGCTACTCGACCGCGGCGATGCCCGTCTGCTCGACGACGCCGCCGGTGTCGTCGGGGACGGCAAAGCAGTGCTCCGGGAGCCAGGTCAGGGCGACCTCCTCGCCGGGTGCCCAGAGCTCGGCCTTGGTGGCCCGCTCAACGTTCTGCTCGAACACCGTGAGCTGGCGTTCGTCCGCGAGCTCGACGATGTACTGCGTGCTGACTCCGATGTACGACGCGTGGCGGACCACGCCGTCGAGGCGGTTGTACTGGCCGCCGACTTCCTCGGTACGCGCCTTGAGCCGGATCTTCTCCGGCCGAACCCCGAGCGCGACGGGGCCGCTGTGGCCGTCCATCAGCGCGCGCGGCGCGCGCGCAGCGTGGCCGTCGGGGAGGCGCAGGATCGCGTAGTTGTCGGCGATGCCCTCGCTCTTGACGGGGATCAGGTTGCTCACGCCCAGGAAGCCGGCCACGAAGCGGGTCTTCGGCCGCTCGTAGAGCACCTCGGGCTCGCCCAGCTGCTCGTAGTGGCCCTTGTTCATCACCGCGATGCGATCCGACATCGTCATCGCCTCTTCCTGGTCGTGGGTCACGTAGATGAACGTGATCCCGACCTCCTGCTGGATGCGCTTGAGCTCAACCTGCATCTGCTTGCGGAGCTTGAGGTCGAGGGCGCCCAGCGGCTCGTCGAGGAGCAGCACGCCCGGCCGGTTGATGAGCGCGCGGGCCAGCGCGACGCGCTGCGCCTGGCCGCCCGAGATCTGGCCGGGCTTGCGGTGCTCGTAGCCCGTCAGCTGGACCAGCTCGAGGGCATCCGCCACGCGCCGCTTGATCTCGTCGGGCTTGACGTTTCGGCGCTTGAGGCCGAAGGCGATGTTCTCCGCGATCGTGAGGTGCGGGAACAGGGCGTAGTTCTGGAAGACGGTGTTGACGTTGCGCTTGTAGGGCGGGAGCCAGGTCACGTCCTGGCCGCTCAGCTCGATGAGGCCCGATGTCGGCTCCTCGAAGCCGCCAAGCATCCGCAGGGTGGTCGTCTTGCCGCATCCCGACGGGCCGAGGAGCGAGAAGAACTCGCCGTCGCGCACCTCGAGGTTGATCGCGTCGACGGCGACGAAGTCGCCGAACCGCTTGGTCACGTCGACGAGCCGGACCTCGATCTCTGCCACGCTCGGAGTACTCCTGAACTGCCCGTCGGGGAGAGGTGATGCCGTGAACGGCGGTTCGGTGCGATGGAGGAGCCGCGGCCGTCCGCAAAGGCTGCCGAAGTACAGTAGGGGAACGCGGGCGAACAATAGGCATGGGTCAGGACGGTGTCAAATGGCCCGGGCTCACCCGTGCCGTCAGGTGCACTGGGCGGGACGAAGGTCCCGAATTGCATCCTCGGCTTCGCAGTTTCGCAACGCGGCGGGCCTCCGGCGACACCGTCTCCGGCCCGCGCGGGCGTTGACTGGCGGCGCCCAACGCCGTCCGGCGGTACAATTCGCGGTCCCGACGTTCCCGGCGTCCTTCCCGCCGGCGCCCATCGTCCCGATCAGCGAGGAAGCCGCCATGTCCGTGCTCTCCGAGGCAGCTGTCCTCGACGCCCTCCGCACCGTCCAGGAGCCTGAGCTGGGCGGTGACCTCGTGACGCGCAACATGATCCGCGACCTCGCCATCACGGGCTCGGACGTGGCCTTCACCATCGAGCTCACCACGCCCGCCTGCCCGCTCAAGGACCAGATCGAGGGCGAGGTCCGCAAAGCCCTCCTGCCCCTGGGCGTCGAGGGCCTAGCGATCGAGTGGGGGGCCACCGTCCGCCGCTCCTCACCGCGCAGCGCCGAGCAGCTGGTGCCGGGCGTCAAGAACGTGATCGCCGTGGCGTCGGGCAAGGGCGGCGTCGGCAAGAGCACGGTGTCGGTGAATCTGGCGGTGGCGTTGGCCAAGGCGGGCGCCAGCGTGGGTCTGCTCGACGCGGACATCACCGGCCCGAACATCCCGATGATGCTCGGGCTCGAGGGGCAGCCCAGCGCGAGCGCGAACAACAAGATCATCCCGCTCGAGCGCCACGGCGTGAAGGCGATCTCGATCCAGTTCTTCGTCCCGGAGGGCCAGCCCATCGTCTGGCGCGGCCCGCTCATCGGCGGCGCGATCAGCCAGTTCCTGCGCGACGTGGAGTGGGGCGAGCTCGACTACCTCGTCGTGGACCTGCCCCCCGGCACGTCCGACGCGCAGCTGACCCTCGCCCAGGCCGTGCCGATCAGCGGCACCGTGCTCGTGACGACGCCCCAGGACGTGGCGCTCGCCGACGTTGGCAAGGCGCTCGCGATGCTCCAGCGGCTCAACGTGCCCATCATCGGCGTGGTCGAGAACATGAGCGCGTTCGTCTGCCCGCACTGCGGCGAGACGACCGAGATCTTCGGGCGCGGCGGCGGTGAGACGTTCGCTGCGCAGCACGGCCTCCAGTTCCTGGGCAAGGTGCCGATCGATGTGACGGTGCGCCAGGGTGGGGATGCTGGCGTGCCCGCGGTGGCCCAGCGCGAGCCGGGGCCGGCCGCCCAGGCGCTCGAGCACATGGCGGGCCTCGTGGCCGCGTCCATGAGCGTGCGTGCGGCGAACGCCTCGACGCCGGTGCTGACGGTCAACTAGCCGCTCGGGCGCCCCGGCGCCCGCGCTGCCCGCTGCGCCTTCTCCCCAGCCGCGCTCCGGCCGCGCCTCGCCCCCGGCGCGCCGTGCACCGCGCCGAACCTCGCGCCCGGCGCGCCTCGCCCCCGGCGCGCCGTGCACCGCGCCTCGCCCCCGGCGCGCCGTGCACCGCGCCGCACCTCGCGCCCGGCGCGCCGTGCACCCAGCGGCCCTAACGGAGCATCGCCGGGCTGGCTGGCCGCCCCGTGCCGCGTGGCGCCCGACGACCGTGCGATCTGCGGCACCGAGCGGCTCGCCGGGGCGCCTCGCGCTCCCGCAGGGCCGCCTCGTGCACCAGCCTGGGTGTCGGAAGGAGTCCTCTGCGCATGGGGCGGACAGACCGTGACCCTCGCCCGTTGACGCCGCTGGGCAGGACGCCACGATCGTTCCATCAGTGCAACGAGGGGACCCGATGGACCGACGAGGACCGATCCGCATCCGTGGCGTCGCCTGGAGAAGCGGCACGACGCTGCTGCTCGCTGTGGCCCTGTCGGCCTGCACCTCCGGCCTCGTCCCGGGCAGCGGGGGCTGTGGCGGAGGTGGACAGGCCGGCCCAACCCCGGCCTGCTCCTACCCGCCAACGGCACCGCCAGGCGTTGCCGACGAGGCGACTGCGGTCGCCCGTGCTCGCGAGGCTGTGGCGGACGGAGGTGCGGCTGCGATGGTCGTCTGGGCCGTGGTCCAGCCCGCCGACTCGGATGTCCCCTCAGGACACGACTGGCTGTGGGCCGTCCGCCTCGCGGGCGCGGAACTCCATCTGCCGCCCTGCCCAGCCGGCTATCTCGACGGCCCGGTCGACCTTGCGGCAGCACCGTGCCTCGACGGCGAGGGCGGCATCGACGTCGTCATGGACGCCTTCTCGACCGAGGTGATCGGGACCCGGCACTGACACGTTTGCCGGCGTTGCCGGGCCGCTTCCGTCGGTGTTCGCCGACCCGTGCCCGATCCGCCCCCGTCGCTCGAGAACCCCGGTGCCGGAGCGCCGTGGACAACCGGAGGGCAAGCGCCCGCCGGTGTGCGGGCGGCCGCCGGGATCAGCGGCCCAGGAACCCCTGCAGCACCGCGGCGCCTGCGATCGCCGCGCGATCCGCGCCCTGGCGACCGCCGAGGAACGCGAGCCGCCGCTCCGCGTGGCGCCCCATCGGCGTGACCACGCCCACGTGCACCGCGGTGTCCTGCCCGGCCGTTTCGACCCGGATGGCCAGCCCGACGTCGGCGCGACCATCGGCTCGGATGCGCTCGGCCTCGTGGAGCTCGGGCTCGCCCTCGTAGGGGGCCTGCCGCTGCGGCTCGGCGCCAGCGCCGATCACCTCGCCCCTGCGCAGCGCGGGCATCCCGCGCAGCAGCGCGACGAGTGCGCCCTGGCTGCCGCGCTCCGTGACTGCGAGGGTCCAGCCGCGGCTCGCCAGCGCCTCGCCCAGCGCCTCGGCCCAACTGGTGTCGCCGCGCGCCCAGACATGCTCGCCGAGGATGCCCAACACGGCGGCCTCCGCCTCGTCGCCCACCTCGACCGCCGGCCGGCCGTACTCCGTGCGCGCCGAGATCCGCACGTCAACCGCCTCATGGCGGGCGTACGTGGCGATGACCGGGTTCGAGCGGCGAAGCAGCGGCTCGCCGAGCCGATCCGCCACCTGCAATTCGCCAATCCCGGTGAGCCGGAGCGTCCGCACGTCCATGTCGTCGCCGACGCCGCGCTCGACCAGTCTCGGCAGCACCATGTCCCGCCACATCGGCCCGAGTTCGCGCGGCGGGCCCGGCAGCAGCACGATGACGCGGCCGTCGGGCCGGTCCACCCACCAGCCGGGGGCGGTGCCGTGGAGGTTGGCCAGCGTGGTAGCCGACGGGATGACCCATGCCTGCTTGACGTTCGACGCCGGGAAGGGCTGGTTCCGGCGTGCCCACAGCCCCTCGAGCCAATTGAGGGTCCGGGGATCGACGGTCAGCTCCTCGCCGCAGGCCTCGGCCACTGATTCGCGAGTGAGGTCGTCGGGCGTGGGCCCGAGGCCGCCGGTGCACACCACCAGGTCCGCCCGGCCAAGCGCCGCACGCAGGGTCTCGACGACCGTGGGCTGGTGGTCCGGCAGGTCCGTGACCCGGGTGACGGCCACGCCATGCGATACCAGCGACCGGGCCAGCTCGCCGCTGTTCGTGTCGGTCGTCTCGCCGACGGTGAGTTCGGTGCCGATGGCGATGATCTCGGCAGCGAGGATCGCCCGGGCGCGGACAAGCGCGGGGCGGTTTGACTCGTCCATTTCGCCAGCGTACTCCGCGTCGCCGCAACGTCACCGCGTCGTTTCGTCGGGTCTCCGGACACCCTGGCCACGCCGACCACGGGTATGATGAGAGCGACCTCGCCCGAGGCTCCGAGCCAGATCGTGGAGGACGACCGCTGGATCCCGACCGGCCCAACCCCCATTCGGAGCGTCCCGCGCCCGATCCTGCCCCGGCCGCGGGCGGCGGAAGCGCACCGGGCGGCCAGACGGGCGGAAGCGCGCCAGCAGGCGAGGCAGCCAGCGGACCGAGCGGGGGGTCGAGCGGGTCGACCGCCGGTGACGCCGGGACCCAGCCGCCGGGCCTGATCGCCCAGCTCAAGGCCACCAAGGACGCCGTGCTCGGCGTGGTGCGCTCGCACATCGCGCTCGGCAAGGCCGAGGCTGAGGTCATCAAGGGCGAGATCGCCTACGCGGCAGCCTTCGTCGGCGTCGCGATCGCGGTCCTGCTGCTGCTCGGCGTCTTCCTGCCGGTCGCCATCCTGCTGTTCACGGGCGAATGGCTGTTCGGCAGCATCGGCTGGGGCCTGCTCCTCGGCACCGAGATGCTGCTCGCGATCGCTGTCACCGCCGTCATCGCCGCGCTCAAGCTCGAGGGGCGCACTCCCTCCCTGGCGATTGCCGTCATCGTGGGCTTCGTGGCCTTCATCGTGCTCGGCGCCAGCTGGCCGCACATGCTCTGGCAGCGCCTCGGCGAGACGCTCAACCTCAACGTCGACCCGCCGCTCCGGACCTGGCTCGTGGCGGTCGTCGTCGTGGGCGTGCTGGGCGCGCTGGTCGGATTGATCGGCGGCGCGCGGGCGATGGGCGCGGGCGGCGCGTTCGCCGGACTCGTCGGCGGGGCGATCCTCGGCGGCCTCATCGGCGCGTTCCTCGCCTACGACTTCGGATGGCGCGTCGGGGCGGCGCTGGGACTGGCCATCGCATACGCCGTGTATATGGGCGTCCTTGTCGCTCGCGTGGGGGCCAAGGGCGTCGATTTCGAGACCATCAAGCTTCGGTTCTGGCCGCAGCAGACCATCGACACCACCAGGGAGACGATCGAGTGGGCGAAGGCACGGAATCCGCTCGGGCCGAAGTCCTAGCGGCTCGGGCCGAGGTCCTGGCGGCCCGGGGGCGGCTCGACGAGGAGCTGGTCCGCCTCGAGGCCTCCGCGCGCGCCGCGGTGGACGTCAAGGCCAGGGTCAAGCGCAATCCCGTCAAGGCCGCCGGCGCGGCTGCCGGTGCCGGGTTCATCCTCGTGGGCGGGCCGAAGCGCGTCCTTCGGGGCGCACGGAACGCCATCTTCGGCAAGCCAGACCCGCTGCCCAAGTCGATGCTGCCCAAGGAGATCGACGACTCCCTGCGCAAGCTGGGCGGCGACGGCGAGCGGGTCCGGGGCACGATCGAGCGCGATTTCGCCCGCTATCTCGACGAGAAGGCCCCGGAGCGCAAGCAGCGCGACCTGGTCGGGATCGTGGGCGGGCTGCTGCTCACCGTCGGGCGGCCGCTGGCCGTCAAGTACGGCAAGCAGCTCGCGGCCGACATGCTCCGCCCCGACGGCCCGAGCTTCCAGGAGCAGCTCGACAAGGTCCGGAGCAGGCGCGCCTAGCGCCTCGGGGCTGGTAGGCGAGGTCGGGGTCGAACCGACACGCCGCTCACGCGGCACCGGCTCCTAAGGCCGGCGCGTCTGCCATTTCGCCACTCGCCCGTGGGCTCGGAGTCTACCGCCGCGAGATCCCGCGAAACTGCCGCCTCGGTCGCGACCGCCGTTCCACGCCCGCTTCGCGCCCGGCGATCCAGCCGCCCGCCCTATACTCCCCGGGCGATGAATGTGACCGCCTCCCCCGCCCCCAAGAGCTCCATCCTCCTCGAGGTCGAGGTCCCGGCCGATCGGCTTGACCGCGCCGTCCGCGAGGCCACCGGCCGCCTGTCGCGGCGAACCCGCGTCGCGGGCTTCCGCCCCGGCAAGGCCCCGCGCCCCATCCTCGAGCGCGTGCTGGGCCCCGGCGCCGTGCTTGACGAGGCGGTGGAGCAGCTCGTCCAGTCCTCCTACCGCGATGCGATCATCGAGCAGGGGATCGTGCCCCTGACGAACGCCGACGTCGAGATCCTGGAGGCGGTCGAGGGCCAACCGCTGCGCTTCAAGGCCACGGTCCAGGTCCGGCCCGAGGTCACGCTCGGGGATTACCAGAACTTCACATTCGCCCCGGAGATCGAGGCGGTTGACGACGCCAAGGTGGACAACGTCGTCGAGGAGCTGCGCGACCAGAACGCGACGCTCAAGGCGGTCGAGGACCGCGGGGCGCAGAACGGCGACTGGGCCGTCATCGGGTTCCGCGGCACCAGGGACGGCGAGGCGTTCGAGGGCGGCACGTCGGAGCGGATGCCGCTCATCATCGGCGAGGACCGGCTGATCCCGGGCTTCGAGGCGAACCTCGTTGGCCTCAAGCCGGGCGAGACGACGTCCTTCGACATCACGTTCCCCGATGACTACGCCGAGGAGACGCTCGCCGGCCAGCCGGCGCACTTCGAGGTGGACCTCAAGGAGCTCCGCGAGAAGGTGCTCCCAGCGGCCGACGACGACTTCGCGCAGCACATGGGCGACTACCCGGACCTCGCGTCGCTCAAGGTGGAAATCGCCGAGCGCCTGCGATCGCAACGCGCTCGACCGGGCGCGCCACGAGTTCAGCGACAAGATCATCGAGTACGCCGTGGCGAACGCCACGCTCGAGCTGCCCGACATCCTGATTGACCAGGAGGTCGAGGTGATGCACGACGAGTTCCGCTCCACGCTCGCCCGGCAGGGGATCGCGGAGCCGGCCTACCTCAAGGCCACCGGGCAGACCGAGGAGGAGCTCCACACCGAGTTCCGCCCGCGGGCGGAGCAGCGGACCAAGACCCTGCTCGTGCTGTCCAAGATCGCGGACGAGGAAGGCCTCCGGGTCTCAGACGCCGAGGTCGAGGAGCAGGTCGAGCTGGCCCGCGCGCGCTACAAGGACCAGAAGACCGTCAAGTACTTCGAGTCCGAGCGGGGCCACAACTTCATCCGCAGCACGCTGCGCCGCTCGCAGCTCGTGGAGTCGCTGGTCAACCGATGGCTGGCGGCGCACCCCGAGCACCCGGCGCTGCCGCACCTCGAGGACGACGCCCCGTCGGCCCTCGACACCCCGCAGGCGCAGGCCTCGGCGTCCATCGACGCCACCGATCCAGGCACCCTCCCGGGCAGCCTCCACGAGGGCCAGCCCCACGACCACGGCGACGCCGAGGTCGAGGGCGAGCCCGCCGGCGCCTGACGCCGGCCCAGCCGTATCGATGCCCGAAGGCACCGCAGGGAGACCGACGATGCTCGTCCCGATGGTCATCGAGTCCACCAGCCGAGGCGAGCGCGCCTACGACATCTACTCGCGCCTGCTGCGCGAGCGGATCATCTTCCTGGGCGACGCGATCGACGACCACCTCGCCAACCTGGTGATCGCTCAGCTGCTGTTCCTCGAGTCGGAGGACCCGGAGAAGGACATCAGCCTCTACATCAACTCGCCCGGCGGCGTCGTGAGACGCGGGCCTCGCGATCTACGACACGATGCAGTACCTGCGCGCCCCGGTGAACACGATCTGCATCGGCATGGCGGCCTCGATGGCGGCGGTCCTCCTCGCCGCCGGCGCAACGGGCAAGCGCTACGCGCTGCCGAACAGCCGGATCATGATCCACCAGGGGTCCGGCGGGTTCCGCGGCAACGCGCCGGACGCCATGATCCAGATGAAGCGAGTGGGAGTTCCTCGTCAGGCGCAACATCGAGATCCTGGCCAAGCACACGGGCCAGCCGTTCGAGAAGGTCGAGTCCACGACACCAACCGGGACAACTTCATGTCGCCCGACGAGGCGAAGGCGTATGGCATCATCGATGCCGATCTACTCGCTGCAAGGCGACTCGCTGATCGCGCAGGCCCACGACCATGGCCTGACGGGCGGCGAGGGGTCGGAGGCAGACCAGGGCGGCGGTCAGCCCGGGCCGGCGACAGACCAGTAGCGAACCGCGGGAGACCGAACGCGTGACCACGACGGGGTCCAAGGGAACCAAGGTCCCGTACCGCTGCTCCTTCTGCGGCAAGAGCCAGGAGCAGGTGCGAAAGCTCATCGCAGGGCAGGGCGTCTACATCTGCGACGAGTGCATCAACCTGTGCCAGGAGATCATCGAGGAGGAGATGCTGGAGGCGCCCAAGCAGCGCACCACCCAGCCGAAGCTCCCGAACCCCCGTCAGATCACGATGAATTTGGACCAGTACGTCATCTCGCAGGAGAAGGCGAAGAAGGTCCTCTCGGTCGCCGTCTACAACCACTACAAGCGGATCAACGCGGGCAACTCGGTCGACGACGTCGAGCTCCAGAAGTCCAACGTCCTGCTGGTGGGCCCCACGGGGTCCGGCAAGACGCTGCTGGCGCAGACGCTCGCCCGCATCCTGGACGTCCCGTTCTGCATCGCCGACGCGACCAGCCTGACCGAGGCCGGGTACGTCGGCGAGGACGTCGAGAACATCCTGCTGCGGCTCATCCAGGCGGCCGACTTCGACGTCGCCCGGGCCCAGCGCGGGATCATCTACATCGACGAGATCGACAAGATCGCGCGCAAGGCGGACAACCCGTCGATCACGCGCGACGTGTCAGGCGAGGGCGTCCAGCAGGCGCTGCTCAAGATCCTCGAGGGCACCGTCGCCAACGTGCCGCCCCAGGGCGGCCGCAAGCACCCGCACCAGGACTTCATCCAGATCGACACCACGAACATCCTGTTCATCTGCGGCGGGGCGTTCGACGGGCTGGAGAAGATCGTCGAGGAGCGGGTGGGGAAGCGCTCGATCGGGTTCGGCTCGGAGGGGACGATCTCCCGGGCGGACCGGGCCAAGATCATCGAGAAGCTCATGCCCGAGGACCTGCTCAAGTTCGGGCTGATCCCGGAGTTCATCGGCCGGCTGCCGGTGATCGTCACGCTGTCGCCGCTCACCGTGGAGGACCTGGTCCGCGTCCTCGTGGAGCCCAAGAACGCCGTCACACGGCAGTTCCAGAAGTTCCTCCAGCTCGACAAGGTGGAGCTGGTGTTCACCGAGGGAGCGCTGCAGGCCGCCGCGGAGGTGGCGCTCGACCGCAAGACGGGCGCCCGGGCGCTGCGCTCGATCGTCGAGGAGTCGCTGCTCGAGGTGATGTTCGACATCCCGGAGCGCACCGACGTCCGCCGCTGCATCATCACCGAGGAGACGATCCGCGCCGGTCGTGCGCCGCTCCTGCTGACCAAGTCGGACGTGGACAAGGGCGTGGACGAGACCAACTACGCCACGTGGCTCGCGGAGCAGGGCGAAAGCGCCTAGGGAATCCACCGGTCGTCCGGTCGCGTACCTCGTCGGACGCACTCGGTACTGGGCGGCGGGGCTGCTCCATCGCTCCGCTCCCGTCTCTCTGTGCCCAGAGGCGCGAGCATGCCTGCATGTCCTGCCCCGCTCGTCCCTCCGACGGCCCGGCGGCCAGGCGAGGATCACAGGCCCCACTGTCGCCGCGCTCGCCGAGGGGACGCGCCCTCAGCCGGTCTGGAAGAGGCGCAGCATCAGGGCGGCGAGCAGGACGGCACCGATCGCGAGCGCGAGGGCGCGGTGGCGGGCCAGCCGATCCCAGAACCTGACGGCCGGGAGGACCGCGAGGGCGACGATCGCATAGACGAAGTGGAGCGGGTCAGAGGGGGCTCCACCGGTGGCGAACACGATGAGCCCGCTCAGGATGCCGAGGCTGACGAGCACGAGCGCCAGGAGGATCGCGCGGTCCGAGGCGAACCGGACGGGGCGGTGCCCGGCAGCGCCCACGACCACGACGAGGAGGAGGGCGAGGGCAGACGCGGCGACGAGCGGCGCCGCGAGGTGGTGGACGTTTGCGATCACTGGGGCCGGCCTCCGCACGACGAGTTTCCGCGTTTCGCTCTAGCATCACAGACAGACCCCCGTATGACAGACCGTTTGCCCGCGTCCCCCACCGGCAGCGCTCCAGCCCCTGCGTCCGCGGCTGCCCGGCGAGCGGCCCCAGTCCGCCGGCTCTTCGCCGTCTACGCGGGCCTGCTCCTCATCGGCGGCCTGGCCCTCGGCGCCGTGGCCGGTGTCGTGAGCGCGGCGACCACGCCCCTCGGCCGCCTGGACGGGCAGGCTGTCACCGAGGCGGGCCGCGGCGCGAACCTCTTCCTGACCAGCTGTGCCGCCTGCCACGGCGTCCAGGGCGCCGGGACGGCCAACGGGCCCGACATCCGCAACGCCGGCGCGGCGCTGGCCGACTTCATGCTCCGGACCGGACGCATGCCGCTCGCCGACCCCGGCGCGCCCGCCATTCGCGGCAACCCGTACTTCTCCGATGCCGACCGGCAGGCGCTGGTGGCGTACGTCGCGTCGCTGGGCCAGGGGCCGGCGATCCCGGACGTGGTCACCTCGGGCGCTGACATCAGGGCAGGGCTCAACCTGTTCACCAGCAACTGCGCGGCCTGCCATGGGCCTGCCGGCGGCGGCGGCGCCGTTGGCGGGGGCTTCGTGGCGCCGTCACTGACCCAGGCCGACGCCACGACCGTGGGGGAGGCTGTGGTCACCGGGCCTGGCCCGATGCCCCGCTTCTCGTTCAGCCCGGACCAGCTCGACAGCCTCGCCGCCTATGTGGCCTACCTGCGCGATGCGCCCCACCCGGGCGGCGCCACCTCTCCGGAGGTCGGGCCCGTCACGGAGGGCTTCATCGCGGGCGTGACGCTGCTCGGGCTCCTCCTGGTCGCCCGCTGGGTGGGCGTCCGGCGAGACACCGCGGGCGACCCCCTCGCCGACGCGCAGGCGGGCGGTCCCCACTCGACAGGGACGACGACCGGGGGCGCCTCGGCGAGCGACCCCGCGAGCGCTGTGCCATCGGATTCGGCGGGCGATCCGAAAGGTGGTCGTGGGTGAGCCAGCCCAGCCCGGACACCCGGCGAGCCGAGCGCCGCATCGCGCTCAGCTTCGGCATCTCGATGGTCTCGGGCTTCGCGCTCCTGGGCGTCTACCTGGCCGGCGGCCAGACGCAGATCGAGGCGGTCCTGCTCGCGACCAGCCTGGGCGGGATCGGTGCCGGGATCATCGTGTGGTCACAGCAACTTCTGCCCAACGAGCTTCACGTGGAGCCCCGGCACGCCGCCGCCGATCCGGGCAGCACCGCGGTGCAGGACATCGTTGCGGAGGAGCGGGCGATCACCAGGCGGTCGCTCCTCATCCGCGCGCTGGGCGGCGCCTTCGCGGGTCTGGCCGCCGCACTCGCCATCCCCGTGCTGTCGCTCGGCCCCGCCCCGGGCCGCAGCCTGTTCCAGACCCCATGGCGCAAGGGCCTGCGGATGGTGGGGCTTGACGGGCAGCCGATCAAGGCAGGTGACGTGCCGGTGGGCGGGATCCTCACCGGGTTCCCGGAGGGTGTCCCCGGCTCGGCCGACGGACAGGCCCTGCTGATCCGCGTGGGGCCCGGGCTGCTGCGCCTGGCGCCCGACCGGATGGCGTGGGCGCCGGACGGCTACGTGGCGTACTCGAAGCTGTGCACCCACGCGGGATGCCCGGTTGGCCTCTACCGCAGCGTGGAGCACCGGCTCATCTGCCCGTGCCACCAGTCCACCTTCGACGTGCTGACCGGGGCGCAGCCGGTCTTCGGCCCGGCGTCGCGGCCGCTCCCGCAGCTGCCCATCCAGATCCAGGCCGACGGAACCATCGTGGCGCTGGGCGACTTCACCGAGCCGGTGGGCCCGGGCTTCTGGAATATCCACGATGGCTGAGGGCGACACGACAGCTCAGGGCGATCGGCCTCTCGATCCCGCTACGCGCGGCGCGGATGTCGCGCCAGAGGCGCCGCCGCGCCCCACGGAGCTCGAGCGAGTGGTCGGGTGGTTCGACAGTCGGCTGGGACTGGCCAACACCATGCGCGTCGCGATGCGCAAGGTGTTCCCCGACCACTGGAGCTTCCTGCTGGGCGAGATCGCGCTGTTCGCGTTCATCATCCTGGTGGCCACCGGCACCTACCTGACGCTGTTCTACACGCCCGACGGGCGCGAGGTGACGTACCAGGGCCCGTACCAGGTCCTCCAGGGCGCGTCGGTGTCCGCGGCGTACGCATCGGTGATGCGGCTCTCGTTCGAGGTGCAGGCCGGGCTGCTGATGCGCCAGGTCCACCACTGGACGGCCCTGGTGTTCTTCGGCGCCATCGCGGTCCACCTCGCCCGCGTGTTCTTCACCGGCGCCTTCCGCCGCCCGCGCGAGGTCAACTACCTGGTTGGCATCGGCCTGCTCCTGATGGCGCTGGGCGAGGGGATCACGGGCTACTCGCTCCCCGACGACCTCCTCTCGGGCACCGGGCTGCGGATCATCGACTCGGTCATGCTCTCGGTGCCGTTCATCGGGCCGTGGCTGGCCTCGTTGTTCTTCGGCGGCGAGTTCCCGACCGTCGGGATCCTCAGCCGGCTGTTCGTGTTCCACGTGATGCTGCTGCCCGGACTGCTCGTCGGCGGCGTCGCGACCCACCTGGCCATCCTGTGGTTCCAGAAGCACACGCAGTACCGGGGCCACGGCGCCCGCGAGGGCAACGTGGTGGGGCTGCCCTTCTGGCCGGGGCAGGTGTTCCGCTCGACCGGGCTGTTCTTCCTGACCGCCGCAGTCATCACCCTCGTGGCCGGGCTCATCCAGATCAACCCGGTCTGGCTGTACGGCCCGTACGTCCCGTACGTGGCCACGGTGCCCGCCCAGCCCGACTGGTACGTGGGCTGGCTGGAGGGCGCCCTGCGGCTCGGGCTGCCGATCGAGCCGACGATCCTGGGCGTGACCATCCCGTCGCCGTTCGTGCCCGGGGTCCTGATCCCGGGGATCCTGGTCGGGGCGCTCACGGTGTGGCCGTTCCTGGAGGCGCGGCTGACGCACGACCACGCCGAGCACCACCTGCTCGACTCGCCCTGGCAGACGCCGATCCGGACCGCGACGGGCGCGGCCGGCGTGGCGCTGTTCCTCGTGCTCACGCTGGCCGGCGGCAACGATGTGCTGGCCGTCATGCTCGACCTGCCGGTCGAGACCGTGACGATGGTGTTCCGCGTGCTGCTGGTCGTCGCTCCGGTCGTGACGTGGCTCCTCGTGTACCGGATCGCGCGCGACGTCCGCGACGGGCACGAGCGGCGGGCGCGCACCGGGACGGAGCGGGAGCCTGCGGCCGTCCTGCTGGTGCGCGGCCCGAGCGGCGGCTTCCGCGATGCGGAGCACGAATCGTGAGGCGGCTGGGTCGCGTGCGGCGGGCATCCGCCCTCCTCGGGATCGTGGCGCTCGGCGTCGCCGGGTGCATGCCCGCGGGCGCGACGACGCAGGGCAAGGAGATCTCGGGGCTGTACGACGTGTTCCTCGTGGCCGGGATCATCGTCGCCGGGATCGTGTGGTCGCTCGTCACATGGTCGGTGCTCCGGTACCGGCGGCGCGACGGCCGACTTCCCAAGCAGCACATGGGTGACATCCGCATCGAGGCGGTTTGGACGGCGATCCCGCTGGCCACCGTGCTTGCCCTGTTCGTCCTGACGGTCATCACCCTCGGGTCGCTCGACGCGGTGCAGCCGGGCGGGGTCAACATCCGGGTGGTCGCCTTCCGGTGGCAGTGGCAGGTGGTCTACACCGACGCCGGGGTCACCAACACGGGCACGGCCGCGAACCCGCTCCAGATCGTCCTGCCCGTCAACACCCCCGTCCACGTCACCCTGGAGTCCCTCGACGTGAACCACGCGATGTTCCTGCCCGCGTTCCTGTTCAAGCGCGACGCGATCCCCGGGCACCTCACCACGTTCGACATCCAGATCACTGCGCCCGGGACCTACCCGGGCTCCTGCGCGGAGTTCTGCGGCGTGAGCCACGACGACATGCTGTTCTCGGTCAAGGCGGTTGACATGGCCACGTACCAGGCCTGGCTTGCGAGCCAGGCAGGGGGCGCAAGCGCGGCCCCGAGCGGCGCGGCCCCGAGTACGGCGCCCGGCGCCCCAACGGCCCCGAGCGTGTCGCCAGCCGCCAGCGCGGCCCCGAGCGCGACGGCGGCCACGAGCTCCGCGCCGAGCGGGAGCACGGCCCCGTGAGCGCGGTCGGCGCCGTTGCCTCCACCGCTCCGCGCACGTCGATCCTCGACTGGCTCACGACCACCGACCACAAGCGGATCGGGGTGCTCTACATCGCCACCGCGTTCGGCTTCGCGCTCATCGGCGGGGCCATCGCGGAGGTCATCCGGCTCGAGCTCGCGGCGCCGGGCCAGCAGTTCGTGGACGCCTCGACCTACGACCAGCTGTTCACCGTGCACGGGACGCTGATGCTGCTGTTCTTCGCGGGCCCCCTCGCCATCGGCTTCGCGAATGCGCTGATCCCCCTCCAGATCGGCGCCGCGGACATGGCGTTCCCGCGGCTCAACGCCCTGTCCTACTGGCTGTTCCTGTTCGGCGGCCTGATCGTCATGTCCGGCTTCCTCACCACCGGCGGCGCGGCCGCGGCGGGGTGGACGGGCTACCCGCCGCTGTCGGGCGCCGCGTTCTCGCCCGGCGCGGGGATGGACCTGTGGATCGTGGGGGTGGCCCTGGTGGGCATCTCCGGGATCCTGGGCGCCCTCAACTTCATGGTCACCATCTACGCCCGCCGCGCGCCCGGGATGAACATGCTGCGCATGCCGATGTTCACCTGGACGATGCTGGTGACCTCGACGCTGATCCTGTTCGCCTTCCCCTCGATCACCGCGGCGCTGGCCGCGCTGTACATCGACCGCCACCTCGGCGGGGGCTTCTTCGACCCCACCCGAGGCGGGGACCCGGTGCTCTGGCAGCACCTGTTCTGGTTCTTCGGCCACCCGGAGGTCTACATCCTGGTCCTGCCGTTCTTCGGCATCGTCAGCGAGGTGGTGCCGGTCTTCTCGAGCAAGCCGCTGTTCGGCTATCGCTTCATGGTGCTGGCGACCATCGTGATCGCGGGGCTGTCCATGGGCGTCTGGGCCCACCACATGTTCACCACCGGCCAGGTGGACCTGCCGTTCTTCTCGTTCCTGTCCCTGCTGATCGCCGTGCCGACCGGGATCAAGATCTTCAACTGGACCGCCACGATGTGGGGCGGCAGCCTGCGCTTCACCATGCCGATGCTGTGGTGCATCGGCCTGCTGTACGTGTTCACGATCGGCGGGATCACGGGCGTGATGCTCGCGTCACCGCCGATCGACTACCAGGCGCAGGACACCTACTTCGTCGTCGCCCACCTGCACAATGTGCTCATCGGGGGGACGATGTTCGCCGGGTTCGCCGGCGTGTACTTCTGGTTCCCCAAGTTCACCGGGCGGATGCTCGACGAGCGGCTCGGGCGGGTGCACTGGCTCATGTGGATGATCGGCTTCGCGATCACCTTCGTCCCCCAGTACATCCTGGGCGCCGAGGGCATGCCCCGGCGGATCGCCGACTACCCGCCCGACCGTGGGTGGGACACCCTCAACTTCATCTCGACGGTCGGTGCACTCATCCTCGCCGCCGGGATGCTGCCCTTCCTGTTCGCCGTCTGGCGCGCCCTGCGCCGGCCGCCCGACCAGCCCGCCGACCCGTGGGGCGGCAACTCGCTCGAGTGGGCCACGTCGTCTCCGCCGCCCCACCACAACTTCGACCGCCTGCCCCCGATCCGCTCGTTCCGGCCCGTGTTCGACGCCCGGATGGCGGCCGAGGCGCAACGACAGGCGCGGGAATCGAGCGCTGGGGGCGGGCAGGACGGGTTGGACAGGAACGACAGTGCCAGTCGAGGCACGACACCCGAGGTCAGTGCCGGCTGATGGAAGAGGTCCGCTACTTCGGCCGCCTGGCGATCTACGCCCTGCTTGTGGGCGCGGCCTACTGGTTCCTCAGTTACGAGCCGGCCGGGACGGTGCTCCTGATCGGGTTCGGGCTGGCCACCGGGGCCGCGTTCGTGGTGCTCCGGAGGGGGGTACGGCAGGAGCGCGCCGCCGCTGGCGCGGATGGGGGCGCCGCCGCGTCGGAGGCGCCTTTCGCGGACGAGTCCGGCCCGGTGCCGACGCGGAGCGGCGCCCCGCTGGCCGTGGGCTTCGGGATCGCGGCCATGGCCCTCGCCGGGGCGTTCGGGCCGTGGTTCCTGATCGCCGGCGCCGTGCCGCTCATCCTGGGTGCCGTGGACTGGCTGCGGGCCGCGGATCGGGAGCTGGCCCTGCGCTCCAGCACGGACAATGGCGAGGCGTCGCACGGCGGCAGGACGACGGAACGCCCGACAGAGGCCGTGGAGGCGCCTGCCACCGAGGTTCCCGAGGCGGGCTAGCTCACTCGCCCGTGGCCGCCGTCCTGCGCGCTCGGTTCGCGCCCTTGGCGTGTCGAGCGCTGACCGGTTTTCGCCGACCGGCGCTACGATCCGCGGGATGTACCAGCCCGCCCACGGTCGGTTTGCCGTCCCAGACCCCGTTGCCCTGCTCGCCGAGCTTTCGGCGTCCGCGCCAGCGACGCTGGTCACCCACGCCGCTGACGGCTTCCACACCACGGTCCTGCCCCTGCTGCTCGACCTGACGGCGGGCGAGCAGGGGACGCTCGCGGGCCACATCGCGCTCCCGAACCCGCAGTGGGCGTCGGCCGGCGGGGCTGGGGCCATCGCGGTCTTCATCGGGCCTGACGCCTACGTCACGCCGCGTTGGTACGCAGAGACCCGCCGCTCCGGTCGGGTCGTCCCGACATGGAACTACGTGACGGTGGTCGCCCACGGGACGCTCGTCGTTCAACGCGATCCCGCATGGCTCGCGCGGCACCTCCGCCGCCTGGTGGAGCAGCACGAGGCTGAGCGGTCGGACCCGTGGTCCGTCGACGAGCCGCCCGAGGGCTACATCGAGCGACAGGCGCGCGGCATCGTCGGGCTGGAGCTGCAGATCGACCGCATCGAGGCCAAGCGCAAGCTCAGCCAGAACCGTTCGGGGGACGACGTGGCGGGCACGATCGCGGGACTCGCCGAAGGCGGGCTCGGCGAGCGAGACGTCGCAGCGGAGATGCGCCGAGAGGTGGAGCGGCAGTGAGGGCGCGAGGTGGGGGGCGGTCGCCCAGCGGGCATCCGGTGCCAGGAGCCCGCCCGTCGGCCCGGGGGGCCCGCTCAGCCGCGTGCTAGACTCCGCTCTCACGGCGTGGACCGAGAGGAGTAGGCCCGAGTCGGCCGGAAGCGAGCGCGGGACGGTGCGAGCCGCGCGGGCACGACGGGACCGAAGGTCGCTCGCGAGCCGTGCGGGTGGCGCCCGATAGCGCGCCGCAGAGCGTGACCGGACAACGCCGCGGGGATGACCCGACGGCCCCGGCCACGGAACCAGCAGGTGGCACCACGACCCCGATCGTCCGCTGGACGAGCGGGGCGTTCTGTTTTCCAGGAGTCCGAACGATGACCGAGCCGACCGGGACGCTCGCCAAGGCCTATGCGCCGGCCGAGTTCGAGCACGAGATCTACGAGCGCTGGCTGGCCGCGGACGTCTTCGCGCCCGATGGGGCGGGCTCGACCGCGGACTGGTCGCTGCCCGCGTTCACGATCATCCAGCCGCCGCCCAACGTGACTGGCTCGCTGCACCTGGGCCACGCCCAGCGCACCACGGTCGAGGACCTGATGACCCGCCACGCGCGGATGACCGGTCGGCCGGCCCTGTTCCTGCCCGGCATCGACCACGCGTCGATCGCCGCTCAGTTCGTGCTCGACAAGATCCTCGCCGGGGAGGGCGAGAGCCGCGCCAGCCTGGGCCGCGAGCGGTACCTCGAGCGGATGCACGCCTTCGTCGAGGCCACGCGGAGCCAGATCCTCACCCAGCAGCGCCGCGTCGGCGGCTCGTGCGATTGGGGCCGCCTCCGGTTCACCATGGACGAGGTCAGTGCGAAGGCCGTGCGCGAGGCGTTCCTGCGCCTGTACCGCAAGGGCCTCGCGTACCGGGCCGAGGCGCTGGTCAACTGGTGCCCCGGCTGCCGGACGTCCGTGTCGGACCTCGAGGTGATCCCCACGCCCGAGACGGGGACGATCTGGCGGATCCGGTACCACCTGCTCGACGAGGCGACTGGCGAACCGGAGGCAGCGAGCCTGACGGTGGCCACCACGCGCCCCGAGACGCTGCTGGGCGACACGGCGGTGGCCGTCCACCCCGGCGACAAGCGCTACGCAGCCCTGGTGGGCCGCCGCGTGCGGATCCCGTTCGTGGAGCGCGACGTGCCGGTCATCGCGGACGACGTGGTGGACCCCGCGTTCGGCACGGGCGCCGTGAAGATCACGCCCGCCCACGACCACGACGACAACGAGACGGGCAAGCGCCACGGCCTTGCGATGCCCACCGTGCTCGACGACGCCGCCCACATCGTCAACACCGGCACCCGGTACGACGGCATGGAGCGCTACAGGGCCCGCTCGGCGATCCTGGAGGACTTGACCTCGACAGGCGACCTCGAGGGCGAGCAGGCCCACGAGATGGTGATCGGCCGGTGCCAGCGCAGCAGCGACGCCGTGGAGCCCCGGCTGAAGACGCAGTGGTTCATCCGAACCGCGCCGCTGGCCGCTGCCGCCCTCGAGGCGACGCGCGCCGGCCGGACCGCCATCCTCCCCGAGCGATTCGAGAAGGTCTGGGAGCACTGGATGACCACGATCCGGGACTGGAACGTGTCCCGGCAGCTGTGGTGGGGCCACCGCATCCCGGCCTGGTACTGCCCCGACGGCCACGCGACGGTGAGCGCGGACCCCGCCGGCCCCGACGCGTGCGAGGTCTGCGGCCGCCCGGCGCCGGAGCTCCAGCAGGACCCCGACATCTTCGACACCTGGTTCAGCAGCGGTCTGTGGCCGTTCTCGACGCTCGGCTGGCCCGATGCCACCGACGACCTCGCCCGCTTCTACCCGGGCTCGGTGATGGAGACCGGCTACGACATCATCTTCTTCTGGGTCGCGCGGATGATGATGCTCGGCCTCGAGCTGACGGGCGAGGCGCCCTTCCACACGGTCTACCTGTCGGGCCTCATCCGGGACCCCTACGGCCAGAAGATGTCCAAGACGAAGGGCAACACCGTCGACCCGCTGGGCACCATCGACGAGCACGGCGCCGACGCCCTCCGGTTCGCGGTGGTCCACGGCACGACGCCCGGCCTCGACCAGAAGTTCGGCATGGCGAAGGTCGAGAACGCCCGCAACTTCGCCAACAAGCTCTGGAACGCCACGCGCTTCGTGCTGGGAGCGCGCCCGGCCAGCATCCCAGCCGACGCGCCGCGCCGCTCGCCCGACCCGTCGCGCCTCGGCCCCGCCGAGCGCTGGGTCCGCTCGCGCGCCGCGGCGACCGTTGCCGCCGTCGACCGGGCGGTGGCCGACTATGCCTTCGGCGAGGTGACCCGCCTCCTGTACGACGCCATCTGGAGCGAGTACTGCGACTGGGGGATCGAGCTCGCCAAGGTGCGCCTGGCCGACGCGACGGTCGACGACGCCGATCGCGAGGCGACGTGGTGGACGCTGGTCGAGGCGCTCGACACGTACCTGCGCCTGCTGCACCCGGTCATGCCGTTCATCACCGAGCGACTGTGGGCGTCGATCCCGCACGCGGCCGACGACCCCGCGCTGCTCATCGTGGCGCGCTGGCCAGCGGCAGGGGAGCGCGACGAGACCGCCGAGGCCGAGGTGGGCGCCCTGGTGGAGCTGGTGCGCTCCGTGCGCAACGCCCGCTCCGACGCGAAGCTCGAGCCCGGCGCCTGGCTGCCGCTCGACGTGTTCGTTGAGCCGTCGCTCGCATCGTCGCTCGAGGCGTTGCGGCCGGCTCTGGAGCGGCTCTCCCACGCGCGGCCGCTGCGCCGCCACGCGACGCGCGAGGCGCTCCACGCCACGGCGTCGGGGCTGGCCGTGATCGCCGGGCCCGCGGAGGCCATCGTGGGCACCGGGGTGGCGGACGCGTCCACCGCGGAGGCAGACCGGGCCCGGCTGGAGAAGGAGCTGGCCGACGCCGAGCGGCTGTGGGACGCTGCGAAGGGCCGCCTCGCGAACGAGGCGTTCACCGCCAAGGCTCCGCCGGCGATCGTCGAGGGCGCGCGCGCCCGCGAGGCGGAGCTGGCTGAGCAGGTGGCGCGCCTCCGGGAGCGGCTAGGGCGTTCGGCCTAGGGTGGCGGAGTTCGGTCGCTGCTAGGATGACGGCGATGTGGCCGAGTGCCGCGTCAGGGAGGATTGCGTGCCGCTCGAGTTCCTGAAGCGGCGCGGCGGCGAACCCGAGCCGCCCGCCAAGTCCAACGCCAACACGGGCGCCACCCGCGTCGGGCCGCCGGAAGAGGTGGTCGCACAGGAGTTCGCCCTCAAGCTCTACTACGCGGGCAAGAGCAGCGAGGGGGTCCGGATGCGCGCCGGTCCGCGCGCGCTCGGCGAGCTGCCCCAGATGCTGATGGGCTTCGCCAAGGGCGACGTCGAGGTGGTGGACCCGCTCCCGCTCGAGTTCTCGCAGGCCATGCCGCAGATCGCGCGCCCATCCGAGGCGATGCAGTGGCTGCACGCGCACAACGAGCTCAGCCCGGTCACGCGGCACGCGCTGGTCGTGCTCGAGACGATCGATGCCGTGGACCTCGCGTTCGACACGTTCGCGTGCGCGCTGCTCGACGGCGAGACCGACACGTCGGGCTACCCCGACTACAACGCGATCGTGGGCGGCGTGGCCTCTCACTGGGACGAGGCGACGGGCGACATGATCGTCCGGGCTGTCGTCGGGTGGGGCGGCCGCGGGGTCCGCGGCGACACCGACCGGATCGCCCAGCGGATCCTGGCGGGAATCCTCGGCAACGTCCTGGGCAGCCAGCACGCGATGGGCCTGACCGCCGTCGACCGGCCAGTCCCGGCGGCGGGTCGTGGCGGCCTGGTCTGCCCCCACTGCGGATTCGCGTCCGGCCACGAGCGCGCGTTCTACTGTCCCAAGTGCGGCATGCGGATGCTCCGCGGCTGACCGCCCACCGAAGGCCCCCACGATGCCCGTCTACGACTACCTCTGCACCGCCTGCGACCATCGGGCCGACATCCTCCACGGGATCAATGACCCGGGCCCCCACTTCTGCCCGTCATGCGGGGCCGAGGGGACGATGCGCAAGCAGTTCTCCGCGCCCACGATCCACTTCAAGGGATCGGGCTGGGCGAAGAAGGATCGCGGCGGGAGCAGCCCCGGCACCAAGGCCTCGAGGCACGCGGAGTCCAAGGGCGACGACTCGTCATCCTCGGGTTCGGGCGACTCGTCGTCATCGTCTGCGTCCTCGGACTCGCCGCCGTCGTCGACCCCGCCTTCGTCAACGTCGTCCTCGTCCACGTCGTCTTCGTCCCCGTCGGGCAGTCAGGACTGATCGATGCCCTCCGCCGCTGACTGGATCACACTCGGTGAGGCCGCCGAGCTCCTGGCCGCAGTGAATGTGCACTTCGCGCCCGCGACGATTGGCGGCTGGGCCCGGTCTGGGCGCCTCTCGAGCATCAAGCTCGGCGGCCGGCGCTATGTGCGGCGGGGCGAGGTCAGGGCGCTGATCGCCGCCCCGCGACGGGTGCCGGCGGAGCTCATCCAGCCGGGGCTGTTCGAAGACCTGCCCTAGCGCATGGGCAAGGGCGAGGGGCGCACCCACGGGATGCGATCAGTCGCCGAGCGCGTGGCCCGCCGCCTCGCCGGCAGCCCCGGCGTCGTCCGCCTCCGGGCCGTCATGGATTCCTATGACCGCGCCGGCGGCGGCCTCATCGCCAGCGGACTCGCCTACACCTCGCTGCTCGCCGTGCTGCCTGGACTCCTGCTGGGCCTCTCGGTGGCTGGATGGCTGGTCCGGGACCCCGTCGACCAGGCCCAGGTCATCACGCTCATCGCGCAGACCGTGCCGCCCCTCAAAGACCTCGCTGGGGTCGCCTTCGACCAGGTGTCCTCGGGGGCGGTCCCAACCTCGATCCTGGCGATCGTCACGCTGCTCTGGGGATCCAGCCGCTTCTACGCGAATCTGGACACCGCGCTGTCGCGGGTCTTCCTGGGTGCGCCCCGGCGCAACGCGGTTGCCCAGACGGTGCGCGGCGTGGCCCTCATGGCCGTCTTGGTCGTGCTGCCGGTGGGGCTCGTGACCGCCGGATCGGTGATGACGTGGATCACGGAGTACGCGCCGGGAGGCGCCAACCTCTCAGCCCTGATCGCGACGGTCGTCAAGCTTGCGTCGCCGCTCGGCTCGCTGGTCGCCTTCGTGCTGGCGATTGCGCTCTGCTACCGGTACGTGCCCAGCGAGCCTGTCTCCTGGCAGGCCCTTCGGCTGCCCGCTGTGGTGGTGGGGCTGGCCCTCGCGCTGTTCACCCAGGTCTACGCGTTCATCGCGCCACGCCTGGTGGGAGTGGCGGCGGTCTACGGCACGCTGGTGGCGGCGTTCGCGCTGCTGGCGTGGCTCTCGATCGCGTTCAACCTGCTGCTGCTCGGCGCGGCGTGGACCGAGGTCCGAGTGCGCCGCGGGCTCTATGCGGACGAGATGCTGCGCCGGTTCGCGCACGATGTTGTGCGCGACGAGGAGCAATTGGCCGCCGAGGCGGGGGACGCCGAGCGGTCGGGCGCGGACCGGTGAGGGCGGACCTAGCCCTGACGGCTCCCGCAGCGGCGGCAGAAGCGGGCGTTCGCCGACAGCGGCAGGCCGCAGCCCACGCAGGGCTGCGCGCTGGGGAGCGCTGACGGGGCGACGAAGGCGGCCTGGCCCGGGAGCGGCCCGGTCTCGAGAACCTCGCGCGCAGACGCGGCCCAGAGCGCAGCAGCGTTGTTGTTGGGCATCACCCGGCGGCCCGCCAGGGTTCCGCCCTCCAGAGGGGGGCGCGCGGGCCAGCTGGGCCGCGGCGGCCACATTGGAGCGACGCCGTCGTCGGGCGCGACGGTTAGCCAGCCAGATGACATCGAATCGGGCGCTTCCGGCGCCGGGGAGACTGGTGCCGGCACGACGGCAGGCTCGGCGACCGTGGCGGCCACGGGCTCCGGTTCGGCGGGCTCGGGCCGCGAGCACCGGGCAGCCGCGAGCACCGGCGCCGGCGCGGTGGGCTCCGCGACCACGACGGGTTCAGGGGCGAAGACCACGACTTCCGGCTCGACGGCGCCCAGTTCGGGCTCAGCCGCCGCGGCGATCGGTTCGACTGCGACGGGCTGCGGGACGAGAGCCGGCTCCGGTTCGGTCGCGGCAGGGGGCTCGAGGACCGCCCCGACCGGTTCTGGCTCGCGCTCGATCGGAGTGCCGACCGGCTCCGCCTCCGCCGCGACCGGCTCCGCCTCCGCCGCGACCGGCTCCGCCTCCGCCGCGACCGGCTCCGCCTCCGCCGCGACCGGCTCCGCCTCCGCGATGACCGGCTCCGCCTCCGCGATGACCGGCTCCGCCTCCGCCGCGACCGGCTCCGCCTCCGCGATGACCGGCTCCGCCTCCGCGATGACCGGCTCCGCCTCCGCCGCGACCGGCTCCGCCTCCGCGTGACCGGCTCCGCCTCCGCCGCGACCGGCTCCGCCTCCGCCGCGACCGGCTCCGCCTCCGCGATGACCGGCTCCGCCTCCGCCGCGACCGGCTCCGCCTCCGCGATGACCGGCTCCGCCTCCGCCGCGACCGGCTCCGCCTCCGCGACGCCGGGCTCGCTGAGCGCGCCTGCTTGGGCAGCCTCGGTCTCCAGAGCGGCAAGCTCGGCCTCGTAGACGGCAATCGCGTGATCGAGGCTCTCACCGGGCTTCAGCCCCTGCAGATGGGGCGCAATCTCGGTGGCGTCGGGCTCGGCCTGGCCTGTGACCGGCTGGACTCCTTCCGGCTCGGACGCCAATGCGACCACGTCACCCGCAATCAGTTCAGCTGCGAGATCTGGTGCCAGCGGTTCGACCGTCTCCGGTTCGGGCGCGACGGCCGCAGCCTCGACGCTCTCCGGCTCAGCCGCCTCGACCGACTCCGGCGCGGCCTCGGCTCGACTCGACGGCCTCCGGCGACGGCCTCGGGCTCGACTGCGACGGCCTCGGGCTCGACTGCGACGGCCTCGGGCTCGACTGCGACGGCCTCGACCGCCTCGACGGCCTCGGGCTCGACTGCGCGGCCTCGGGCTCGACTGCGACGGCCTCGACCGCCTCCGGCACCGCCGCGATCGCGAGCTCAGGGCGGACGGCCTCGACCGCCTCCGGCCCGGGTGCTGCGGCCACCGTCTCGACGTCGGCCTCAGGCTCGGCGACAGCCGCCTCGACCGCATCGACGGCTTCGACCTCCGAGAGCACGGCCGCGGGCTCGAGGTTGTCCTTTTCAGCCCGCGTCGCCTCGTCGGCGCTACGGCGCGGAATGTCAGCCTCGGGCCAGGCCGACACGCCGATGACCTCGTGCGGCGCCGCCTCGGGAGGCGCTGTCATGGCCGCCAGACGGGCCGCGATGGCGGCCGAGTCAACCGCCTCGACCGGCTCGATCGGAACCGTGTCGGGCCGGGGCGAGCACGAGAGGCAGCGCCCCTCCTCGGCGTTCCAGCAGTTGCTGCAGGTGTACTGGCGGCAGGACAGGCAGAAGTTGAACGTCTTGTGGAAGGCGTCGAGCTGGAGCGCGGTCGCGGCCCGCTCCTCCTCGCCCCTGGCGTCGGCCATGGCGACCGAGAGCGGGTCGTCGGACAGGACGAAGTTGCGCAGCCCCTTCGTGAGGGTCCGCGCCCGGCCAAGGCGCGAGTTCTGGGGCCGCGCGGTCTCGAACGTGTACCGAGTGCCGCACCGCTCGCAGAACGACTCGGTGAGGATCTCCGTCATCTGCCCACGGTCTCCGCCGCTGGAACGCACCCGACGTGCAGTCGGGCAGGGTCCAGAGTATAGCCAGCGTCGTTCGGCGGACCTTCCCTCGAGGTACCGCCGGGCCTCGGACGATGGTTCAACCCCGTTCAGGCCAGCGCGACCGGCTCTGGTACGGTTGCCGATGCCATGGTTGCCGTCGCTGACCTCGAACGCTTCCTCGAGCGTGTGTTCGAGCGGACCTCCGCCCGGCTGTTCCGATCGCGCATCCAGGCAGTGCAGGTGGAGCGCCGCGTCGAGCGGGCGATGGAGGCGGGTCGAACCGGTCGCGGCGCTTCCACGACCGTTCCCAGCCGGTACCGCGTCCGGCTCCACCCAGCCGATCTCGACGACCTGGCCCAGCGCTCCGGCGGGTTCGAGGCTCTTGCTGTGCGGCTGGCTGACCGTGCGCTCGCCTTCGCCAGGCTGCACGCCTACCACTTGGCCGCGCGGCCGATGGTCAGCGTGGTCGCGGACCCGTCGGTCGAGCGGGGCCGGGTGGAGGTCGATGCCGGCGAGGGCGTGATTCGGTCGACGTCCGCACCTTCCGGACCGCCGGTCGCCGGAGCGCCGGCGGGCGAGCGCCCGCCGGTCGTCGCAGCGCAGGTTCCCGACGCCAGTCCCCCGATGGACGATCCGGCGCTCGCCGCGGCGGCGCTCGCGGTGGCTCCGGCCCCGTCTGACGGGTCGCCCGACGGGGCGAGCCCGCCGATCCTGCCATCGCCGGCCGATCCCTCGCCGGGGGTGCCCGCTCCCGCGCCATCGCGGGCCGCGCTGCTGCCCGGACCCGATGTGACGCAGGACCCGGAAGCCGGCCCTCGGCCGTCCGCCGGGCCTCCGGCGCCCGAAACCCCGTCCGCACTGGAGCACGGGCTCCGCGTGGGCGACCGGCCGTACGCGGTCCGCCCCGCCCCGCCGCCTCCGAGCCGGGCGCTGCTCCGCGTCCTGGAGTCGGGCGGCCGCGAGCGCGAGATGCGGGTCGAGGCCCAGCCGCTGACCCTGGGCCGGGCACCCGACAACGCGCTCGTCATTGCCGACGCGCGCGTCTCGCGGCATCACGGCCGCTTCCAGGCCCGCCACGGCACGCTGGTGTACACGGACCTCGGGAGCACCAACGGCACCCGCGTGAACGGGATCCGCGTCGACGAGATCGTCCTCGGGCCCGGCGACCGCCTTCAGATCGGCGACGTCGTCCTGGTTGTCGAGCAGTTGCCCCGCTGACCGTGGACGGCTTCGTCCTGGCGCTCTGGGTCCTGCGCCTGCTGTTCCTCGGGCTGATCTACGTCTTCCTGTTCGCGGTGGCCCGGGTGCTGTTGCGCGACCTCCGGGCCGCAGCGCGCGGGCCTGCTGAGCTGGGACGCCTGGTCGTGCTGGATTCGCCGCGCGGCGAGCCGGCCCCGGGCGCCTCCTATCCGCTCGACGCGGTCACAACGCTCGGGCGCGACCTGACGAACACCGTGATCGTGGACGACCCGTTCGCCTCCACCGAGCACGCGGTCCTGACGTTCCGCGGCCGCGTGTGGTACGTGGAGGACCGCGGCAGCACCAACGGCACGTACGTGAACGGCGTGCTGGTGGCGGGGCCCACCGCGCTGGGGTTCGGCGACCAGCTCCAGATCGGCGAAGTGCGCTTCCGCCTTGACCGGGGGCGCTCATGACGGAGCAAGGCACCGGCTCCCGAGGCCGCGGGTGAGCGCCCTCGCGCAGGCGCGCCCCATGGCGCGACGTCTGCCTCGGATCCGGCCGCGCCCCCGTCCCGTCGAGCTCGGCCTCCTCGTGCTGGTGGCGATGGCACTCCTCGTCGGCGGGGCGTCGCTGGGCGCGACCGAGCGCTGGCTCAAGGCGCAGGCCGCCGGCGAGAAGCTGGCGGCGTTCGGGTTCGCGCCGCCAGACCCACGGGGGCTGGGCATGTACCTCGGCGCCCTACTCGTCATCCACCTCCTGTTCGTGCTCGCCGGGCGCCGCACGGACCAGATCCTCCTGCCCGCGATCGCGATGCTCGGCGGGATCGGCCTGCTCCTCATGCAGCGGCTGCCGCAGGATCTGGTCACGCAGTCGGTCGGTCCGCTGGAGCTGCGGCTGGGGCAGCTCCAGCTCCTGTGGCTGCTGATCTCCCTCTCGGTCACGGCTGTGCTCGCCCTGCTGGTCCGCTCGGACCACTGGCTCCGCGCCTACAAGTACACCTGGGCGGCGGCTGGCATCGCGCTCCTGGCCATGACCTTCGTCTTCGGCACCGACGTGAACGGCGCCCGGCTCACCCTATCGATCGGGCCCATCAGCGGTCAGCCGTCCGAGCTGCTCAAGGTCATCCTTGTGGTCTTCCTCGCGGCCTACCTGTCGGAGAACCGATCGCTGCTGGCCGAGGAGAGCACCAGGATCGGCCCGCTGCGCCTGCCGCCCATTCCGTATCTGGCGCCCATGGTCGCCATGTGGGCCATCGCCCTCGGCGTGGTGGTGGTCCAGCGGGACCTGGGCGCGGCGCTCCTGTTCTTCGCGGTGTTCCTGGCGCTGCTGTTCGTGGCCACGGGACGCGTCTCGTACGTGCTGGGCGGCATCGTGCTGTTCCTCGTCGGCTCGTGGGTGCTGTACCACCTCTTCGGCCACGTCCAGCAGCGCGTGGACAACTGGCTCGACCCGTTCCGCGACCCGCTCGGCAACGGCTTCCAGACCGTCCAGGCGTTGTACGCCTTCGCCCGCGGCGGACTGCTGGGCGTGGGACTGGGGGCTGGCCTGCCAACGATCGCGGGCAACCTTCCCGTGCCCGCCGTCCACACCGACTACCCCCTGGCGGCCCTGGGCGAGGAGCTGGGCCTCATGGGACTGCTCGCGATCTTCGGGCTGTACCTGGTGATCGTGGAGCGCGGGCTGCGGATCGCGGCCACTGCCCAGGACGAGTTCCAGGCGCTGCTCGCGGCGGGCCTCTCGCTGGTCATCGGCATCCAGGCGTTCATCATCGCGGCGGGCAACCTCAAGCTGATCCCGCTGACCGGGATCACGCTGCCGTTCATCTCATATGGCGGGTCGTCGCTGCTCGCCAACGCGATCGCGGTGGGGTTGCTGCTGGCGCTGTCCGACCGGGGAGCCGTGCCGCCGCCCCCGCCCAAGCGCCGGCGCTGGCATGGCCTGCCTGGGCGGAGGGGCGCGCGATGACGGCCCAGCCGCCGCCCCCCCGCGAGCCCTTGGACGAGGGGCGGGGATGGATGGTCGACGCCGGCGACGACCCGACAGCCTCGCCGATCGAGACCTCCGGCTGGTCGACGACGCCCGGCTCCTCCGCCCGCGGCGTCCAGCCCATCGGCACCAGCGTCGTCCGGACGGGACTCGCGCTCGTGCTCGCCTTCGCCGTCCTCGCGGCCGGCGCAGGCTGGTGGCAAGTCATCGACGCGCAGCGGCTCTCGACCAGGCCGGACAACCCGTCGGTCATCGCCGCGGGCCGCCGGACGCTGCGCGGCGGCATCGTCGATCGCAACGGCGCCTGGCTGGCGCGCAGCGTGCGCGACAAGAACGGCGAGGCCCAGCGCCAATACCGCGATGCCAGCGTGAGCGACGTGGTGGGGTACGCGTCCTCCCAGTTCGGCACGGCGGGCCTCGAGCGCGCCTACAACGCGCAGCTCCTCGGGCTGACCACGGGCGATCCGGTATCGGGCCTGACCGGCAAGCTGTTCCCGAACACGAACCAGGTGCTGGGCCTGCAGCTTGCGCTCGACCTACGCCTGCAGCGCGCCGCGGTGGCCGGCCTCGGGACCGACAAGGGCGCAGTGGTGATGCTCGACCCGACGACAGGCGAGGTGCTGGCCCTCGCGTCGACGCCCACGTTCAATGCCTCGGCCATCGCCAATCCGGCCACCGCGGCCGCCACGATGAAGGCGCTCCAGGCCAACGAGGACCTGCCGCTCCTCCCGCGGGCCACGCTGGGCCAGTACGTGCCGGGCTCGGTGCTCAAGATCCTCACCGCGATCGCCGGGCTCGACACCGGCGCGATAACCCCGTCCACGACGTACGCCCAGCAGCCGGCCGCCGAGAAGACGGGGCTCCTCGTGGACGGGTTCCGGATCAAGGACGGCCACCACCCCCAGACGGACGGCCGAGCACTCGACCTCATCGGCGCCACCGAGGTGAGCTGCAACATCTGGTACGCGTTGACCGGGATCCAGATCGGCGGCGACCGCTTCGTGTCCGAGGCGGCGAAGGTGGGCTTCGGGCAGCCCCTCCCGTTCGACCTGCCCACCTCGCCCAGTCGACTCACCAACGGCGAGGGCACGGCGCCCGGCGGGTTCGCCGATGACGCCGAGCTCGCATCGGCCGCGTTCGGGCAGGGCGAGGCGGTCGTGACGCCGCTCCAGATGGCGCTCATTGCGAGCGTGATCGCCGATGACGGCTGGCTGATGAAGCCCCATCTCGTGACGGCGCTCACCGGCACGTCGCCTGGGGCCCGCACCATCGCACCCGAGACCTGGCGCCGGGTGCTGTCGTCCGAGGACGCCGGGGCGATCAAGGCGGCGATGGAGCAGGCCGTCGAGGGCGACCTCGGGCGGCTGTTCACCACTGGGGCGGCCGTGCCCGGCATCCCGACGGCCGGCAAGTCCGGCACGGCGCAGCTCGGGGGGACCGGCGAGCCGAACTCGTGGTTCATCGGGTTCGCACCGGTCGACCACCCGAAGGTCGCGATCGCCGTGGTCGTGGAGCAGGGCGGCCGGGGCGGGGAGCGGGCCGCGCCGCTGGCCGGGAGCCTGCTCTCCCAGTACTTCACGCTCTACGGGCGCCCGTAGGCGCGGGCTTGAGCGGGCCTGTAGGCTGCTCGGATGGACGCCCTCCCGAACCCTCCCGCGGATCCGGACCAGCCGGCTGCGCCCCGTCGGCGGCCCCTGCTCGAGCGGCTCGGCATGGCGGTGGTGGCGCTCGTCATGGCCGGCCTGTTCGCGGCTGTCGCCGCCGCCTCGTTCGCTGGCGGCGAGGCCTTCCTGGGGACCATGGGCGCGATCGGCTGCCTCATGGTGCTCTGGGTGGGGGCGATGACGCTGTTCCGCGGCTGAGCGGTCGACGCCGCGGAAGCCGGCACGGAACTCAGCTGGAGCAACCGCCGTCGTCACTGGCATCGCGCCCGCAGCGTCCGAGGCACGCCCGGGGAGAACCGGTTTCGCCCACGCGCCGTACACTCCCGGCAGTGACACGGCGTCGTCCCCCGTTCCCGTGGAGCGGCGCCCGGGGAGGTTTCGGGCCGGTCCTCCGGCTCGAGCGGGAGCAGGCGGCGCCGCCGCCATCACGACGGGAGTCCAATGGGCAGCATCGCAACCATCGGCGACAGGGTCCTCGAGAACGTCGAGCGGGTCATCGTGGGCAAGCACCAGGAGGTGCGCCTCGCGCTGGTGGCGCTCCTGTGCCGCGGCCACCTCCTGATCGAGGACGTGCCGGGAACAGGCAAGACCGTGCTCGCCAAGTCCATTGCCCGGAGTCTGGGCTGCACCTTCCGCCGGATCCAGTTCACGCCTGACCTGCTGCCGTCCGACGTGACCGGCCTCTCCATCTACAACCAGAAGACCCAGGAGTTCGAGTTCCGGCCCGGCCCGATCATGAGCCAGGTGGTGCTCGCCGACGAGATCAACCGCGCCACGCCCAAGACCCAGAGCGCGCTGCTCGAGTGCATGGACGAGCGCCAGGCGACCATCGACGGCGTGACCCACCAGATGCCGGACCCGTTCCTGGTCATCGCGACCCAGAACCCCATCGAGTACGAGGGCACGTTCGCCCTGCCGGAGGCGCAGCTCGACCGCTTCATGCTCCGGATCCGCCTCGGGTACCCGGCGCTGGCCGACGAGATCCGCGTGCTGAACGACCAGAAGGTGACGCACCCGCTCGACGACCTCGAGGAGGTGTGCACCGGCGACGAGCTCCGCGCCCTCCAGGCGGCCGTCCGCGACATCTATGTCGATCCGGCGGTCGCGAGCTACATCGTCCGCCTGGTGGCGTCCACGCGCGCCCACCCCGACGTCTACCTCGGCGCCAGCCCGCGCGGGTCGATCTCGCTGTACCGCGCCTCGCAGGCGCTCGCGGGGCTCCTGGGCCGCGACTACGTGATCCCGGACGACGTCAAGGCGCTCGCCGAGCCCGCGCTCGCCCACCGCGTGATCATCAAGACCGCGAGCACGATCCACGACGTGTCGTCGGCGCATGTCGTCCGGGAGCTGCTCAATTCGACGCCCATCGAATCGGCCCGCCGCATCGTCGGGGGGCCGCGCGAGACCAGCCCGAGCGCGGTCGCAGACTAGCAGCGCGGAAGGCGCGACGATGGTTCGTCGGCTCCAGCTCCTGGGCCTCGCGATCGTGGTCGCGGTCGCGGCGTTCTCGACCGGGTACGCATTCCTGTTCTTCCTGGTCTACCTCGGCGTGCTCGTCGGCGGCGGCAGCTACATCGTCACCCGGCTGGGCCTCGCGGACCTCGAGGCCGGCTATGCGGTGAGCCAGCTCACCGGGCACGTGGGCGACCGGCTGCGGATCACGTACACAGTGCGCAACACCGGGCGGCTGCCCAAGCCGTGGCTCGAAGTGCACAACCCCACCTCTCTGCCGGACGGGCTGCCCGGACGCGCGCTCTCGCTGGGCGGCCACGGCGAGCGCTCCTGGATGGTCCGCATCCCGCTGGCCCAGCGCGGCCACTTCCGCATCGACCCGCTCCAGGTCCGGACCGGCGACCCGTTCGGCTTCTTCGAGGCGTCGGCGGGCGTTGGGCACGGCATCACGCTCGTGGTCTACCCGCGGATCGACGCGCTGCCGTTCTGGCGCCTGCCCTCCGCGAGCATCGAGGGTGCGAACGCCTCGCCGGAGCGCACGCTGCAGACGACCCCGCTCGCCACGACCGTGCGCCCGTATGCGCCGGGCGACTCGATGAACCGCATCGCCTGGCGTGCGACGGCGCGCAGCGGTGAGATCTTCGTCAAGGAGTTCGAGCTGGAGCAGACCACCGACGTCTGGCTCATCGTGGACCTCGACGTGGAGCTGGAGCTGGGCGAGGGCGAGCACTCGACCACCGAGGTGGCGGTGCGCGCGGCGGCTTCGATCGCCGACAAGGCGATCGGCGAGAACCGAGCTGTGGGGCTCACCGTGAGCGGCCACCGGACCACGGTGATCCCCGCCGACCGCGGGGCCCGCCAGCGGCTCAAGATCCTCCAGCTCCTCGCGGCCGTGGAGGCCGACGGCAGCACGAGCCTCGACGAGGTGCTGGTGACCGGCCTGACGCGACTCCGCAGGGGCATGACCGCGGTCGTGGTGACGGCGACGCAGGACCCGTCGTTCGTGCGGCCGCTCGCGTCGCTGCGCTCCCGCGGGGTCGGCGTGGTGGTCATCTCGCTGGACCAGGCGCAGTTCGACCCCCCGGCCAGCGACGCCGAGGCGGACGCCGTGCGCCAGCGGTCCCGGGCGCTGCGCCACACCCTCGCCGAGTTCGAGATCCCGACCTACGTGATCGGCCCGTCGCGCCGTCTCGGTGAGGTGCTCGTGGCATGACTGCCGTCCACGGCGCGCAGGTGCGATGGGACGAGGCCGAGGGTCGCGACTTGCGATGGGCGCCCGAGGAGGGATGGTCGGTCGTCGTCCTGGTGGCGGTCCTCGCCCTGATCATCGGGACAGCAATCGACGAGCCCGGCTGGGTCAACGGCCGCGGGTACCTCACCGACTGCCTCTCGGAGATCGCGCTGCTTGGCGCGCTGGTCGGGTTCGCCGGGCCGAAGCTGGGCTGGGGCCGCTGGAGGACGCACCTGGTCGGCGCCGTGTTCGCCGGGCTCCTGATCCCGATGATCGCCGGGTGGGCGGTGCTGCCGGGCGTCAGTGCCGCCCAGGCGTTCCGCGTCACCGCCGACGGCACGCTCCAGGCCTACCTCGACCTCACCGTCCGGAACCTCGCGTTCACCACCCAGGAAGTCCACTACGTCCTGGTGCTGGGCGGCCTGGTGTGGGGGACGATGCAGTTCGGCTCATACGCGGTCTTCGGCCACCGCCGTCCGCTCTCGGCGGTGGTGGTGGTGGGGCTCGTCCTGCTGGCGAACATGGCGCTCACAGAACGCGACCAACTGGGCTGGCTCGTGCTGTACGCCGCCGTCTCGCTGTTCCTGCTGATCCAGATGCACGCGTTCGGCGAGCGGCTCGCGTGGGCCCGCCGGCGCATCGGCGACCCGGGGTCCGTCGCCTTCCTCTACCTGCGCGGCGGCACCGTGTTCATCCTGCTGGCCATGGTGGGCTCGCTCGTGCTGACCCAGCGGGCCTCATCGAGCCCCCTCGCGGGCGCCTGGGGCGGGCTGCGGACGCAGTTGATCCAGTTCAGTCAGGACGTGGGCCGCCTCTTCCCGACGGGCGGCGACCTGCGCGGCGGCGGCGGCGTCTCCTTCGGCTCGTCGGCGCGGATCTCGGCCCAGTGGTTCAGCGATGACGGCGTGGCGTTTACGGCGAAGGTGCCCTCCAGCGCCGCAGGCCTATCGTGGCGGGCCGCGACGTACGACCAGTTCGCCCTGGGCGGCTGGATCCAGTCCGATGCGCGGACCGCGGATGTCCCGGCCGACAGCTCGCTGCTCCTCGGCTCGCCCGAGGTCCCGGCGCCGGACCTCTACGGGAAGCTCACGGTCACGGTCAACCCGGTCGGCTACCACGACACCCGGCTCCTTTCGCCGGGGCTGGCGTCGACCGTCGGCATCCCGTCCACGCTCGCGATCAGCGGGGTGGAAGGCTGGTTCGCGTACGACGACGTCCCGGCCGACACGGCCTACACGGCGACGGCGGTCGTGCCGCTCCTGACCGGCGAGACCGGCATCACCAAGAACAAGCTCCGCGCCGCCTCCACCGCCTACCCCGCGGACGTCACGGCCGAGTACACGCAGGTCCCAGCGGGCGCGATGGGCCCCTACGCGCAGGAGCTGCTGCGGACGGTGATGGCCAAGTCCCCGAGCCAGAACCCCTACGACCTGGCCGACACGATCCAGCAGTACCTGCGTGACGGCCCCTTCACCTACACGACCGACGTGCGGGGAGTGAACTGCCAGAGCGCGAGCGCGGTGGAGTGCTTCGCCCAGTACCGAGAGGGCTACTGCCTCCACTACGCCTCCACGATGGCCATCCTGCTTCGCGCCGCGGACCCGGCCAACCCCATCCCGACGCGGCTCGTCCAGGGGTTCCTGCCATCCAACATCGTGGGCGGCCAGGAGACGGTCCAGAACCGCCAGGCGCACGCCTGGGTCGAGGTGTTCTTCCCCGGCTACGGCTGGATCCCCTTCGACCCGACCGGGGGCGGCGTCGGCCGGCCGGCGCGGATCCAGGAGGGGGCGCCCGTGCCCACGGCGGCGCCGGTCCCGAGCCAGGACGAAGGGCCCATCAAGCCCGTGCCCACCCCCCGGGCCTACATCCCGGGCGACCCATCCGGCGCCGTGACGCCGCCGCCCTCGCCCCAGCAGGGAGACCGCGCGCTGGCGGCCCTGCTGCGGCGGGCTGCTGCTGCTTGCCGTCGGGTCGCTGATCGTGGTGGCGTGGTGGCGCGGGCCCCGCGGCGAGGTGAGCCCCGAGACGGCGTGGACGGCGGTGTCAAGCGCTGCGTCGAGGTTCGGCTTCGCGCAGCGCCCCACGGAGACCGTCTACGAGTACGCGAGTTCGCTCGGCGAACTGGTCCCGGTGGCCAGGCCGGACATCCGCACCGTGGCCGACGCGAAGGTCGAGACGACGTACGCGAGGGTGGAGCTGGCGCCGGAGCGTGCGCAGGCCGTGACCGCGGCGATGCGCCGCCTGCGGCGGTCGCTGACGCGGCTGATCATCGCCCGGATTGGGCGCCGCCGCCGCTGAGGCCGACGCGGCTCCCCGAACGGCCGTTGGCGAACGAGCTGCCTCACGCCCGCCCCCCGCGCCCGGCCCGAGGCGCCCCCATCCCGGCGCCCGCCCGCGCCTCTTGACAGGGAGTCAAAGCACGAATGGTGGTCCGCCGGGCGGCCCTCTGGCGGCCTCAGGACGCCGTCCCAAGCCCGAACCCGCTGACAGGCAGGCGTCCCTCGACTGCCTGTCAGGGATCGCCGATCCCGCACAGGTCGAGCATGCGTCCTTTGGGTATCTGGCCAGACTCGGCTCGGACTGCCGAGGCGTGCGCGGCCCGCGGTGGTGACTAGAGGGCGCCGCTCCGCGACCGCCGCTCGGCGGCCTCGCGCTCCACCTCGTCCTCGATCGGCGCGAGGTGGCCCGTCCAGTTGTGCGCCCGGAGCACCGGCCGACCCCCCAGGAACTCCACCACCGAGATGCCGGTCAGCCCCAACGAGAAGGACCAGAACTTCGCGAGCGGCAGGCCGAACAGCGCGAGCAGCACGACCTTGAACACGCCGTCGTGGGCGACGAGCACGGACCACGGCTGCGCGACTGGCCGGCCGGTGCCGCGGAACCCGGGGACCTGCGGCCGGTCCGTGGTGCCGCGCGGATAGTCGCGGCCCAGCTCGCCGAGCGCGCGCGCCAGGGCGGGGCGCACGCGCGCGTCCACGTCGGCGAGGGACTCGCCGCCGGGCGCGTGCGCGGAGAGCGGGTCCCGGCGCCAGCCGGCGATCTCGGTTGGCCAGCGGCGTCCGATCTCGTCGGCGGTCACGCCCTCCCACTCGCCCTGGCCGATCTCGAGGAGCCCGGGCTCCGCGCGCAGGACGGGAAGGGGAGCGGCGGCAGCCCCGGCCTCGCTCGCGGCCCGCAGGTCCGCCATGGCGGAGGCGACGGCCCGCGCGGTGTCAGCCGCCCTGCTCAGCGGCGAGTGCACGATCTCGCGGGGGAGCCCGCCCGGGATCGGCAGCGTCGGCGAGGCATGAGGTCGCGCCAGGCGCTCGCCCGCGAGCGCGGCCTGCCGCCGCCCCAGCGCCGAGAGCGGCGTCTCCGCCTGGCCCTGGAACCGCCCCTCGCGGATCCACTCGCTCTCGCCGTGCCGCAGCAGCACGACCGTCGCGTCGAGGCCGTCGGGGACCAGTGGCGAGCCGTCAGGGCGTCCCGCGGACGAGGCTCCGGGGCTCAACGCCGCCCGCCGAGCGCGACCGACCAGACGTCGATCACGGCGTCGTCGGCCCGGATCGCGGCCAGCACCGACGCCGGCGGGTCGTCGTCGAGCGCGAGGACCATGAAGGCGTCGGCGCGCGGTGCGGACCGGGCGAGGGTCATCGAGCTGATGTTGACGTCCGATTCGCCCAGCATCACCCCCACGCGGCCCACCGTTCCGGGCCGGTCCCGGTGACTGGTGATCAGCATGTGCTCGGCCGGCGCGAGGTCCATCGCGTACTCGCCCAGCTGAACGAGCCGCGGCTCCCCGCGGGCGACGGTCCCCGCCACCGTGATGCTCCCGCCGTCCGCCTGAGCGCTGAGCGTGAGCAGCGACGCGAACACGCCGGCATCGGGCGTCTTGCGCTCGACCACCGTGATGCCCCGCGCCCTGGCGAGCGTGGCCGCGTTGACGAGGTTGACGCGCTCCTCCGTTGTCGCCTCGAGCAGCCCGCGCAGCGCCGCCGCAACGAGCGATGACGCGTCATAGGCCGCCGGTTCGCCTGCGATCTCGATCGTGAGGGTGTGGGGGGCGCCCGGGACCATCTGCGCCGCGAACTGGCCGAGGGTCTCGGCGAGCGGCAGGTACGGCGCGATCGCCTGCGCCGTCTCGGGTGTCAGCAGCGGGGCGTTGACCGCGTACCGCGCGGAGCGGCCGTCGAGCACCTCGAGGACCTGCTCGGCCACCTCCTCGGCCACGGCCACCTGCGCCTCCTCGGTGGATGCGCCCAGGTGCGGCGTGAGGAGCGTGTTGGGCGCGTCGAGGAGTGGGTTCCCCGTGGGCGGCTCGGCCGTGTAGACGTCGATGCCGGCGCCGGCGACCCGGCCGCTGCGCAGCGCCGCCGCGAGGTCCGCCTCGTCGATGACGCCGCCGCGGGCCACGTTGAGCAGCAGCACGCCCGGCTTCATGCGCTCGATGACCGCCGCGTTGATCAGCCCGGTCGTCGTCTTGGTCTTGGGGACGTGGACGGTGATGACGTCCGAGCGCGCCACGATGTCGTCGAACGGCACCAGTTCGATGCCCATGCTGGCCGCCTGCTCGGGGGTCACGAACGGGTCCGACGCGATGACGGTCATCTGCAGGGCGTGGGCGCGAACGGCGATCGCCTGTCCGATCTTGCCCAGGCCGACGATGCCCAGGGTCTTGCCGCGGACCTCGATGCCCGTGAACTGCGAGCGCTTCCACTCGCCCCGGCGCATCGACGCGTCGGCGGCGGCGGTCTTGCGGGCGAGCCCGAAGAGCAGGGCGAGCGTCAGCTCGGCGGCGGCGATCGTGTTGCCGGTCGGGGCGTTGACGACCGTGATCCCGGCCCGCGTCGCGGCCTCGAGGTCCACGTTGTCCACCCCGACCCCGGCACGGCCCACGACCACGAGCCGGGTCCCGGCCGCGATCATCTCGGCGTCCACCTTGACCTGGCTGCGGACGACCAGTGCGTCGTACTCGGGCAGGATCGAGATGATCTCCTCGCGCGGCAGCCCGAGCCGCTCGTCCACCTCGTGGTGGCGGCGGAGCAGCTCGAGGCCCTCGGGCGCGAGCGGTTCGACGACGAGGATCCGCATCACTGGGCCTCCGCGGCGACCAGCGCCGCCTGGGCAGCCGTGACGCCGGTGCCGGGCGTGACGGGAAGCCCCGCCTCGATGGCCTGCGCCTCGATCGCGCTGATGGCCGCGATGATGTCGTCGGTGGTGACCGAGCCCAGGTGCCCGAGCCGGAAGATCCGGCCCTTGAGCTTGCCCTGCCCGCCGGCCAGGATCAGCCCCCGCCGCTTCAGCCCCCCGTTGAACGCCTTCCAGTCAAGGCCGTCTGGGATCCAGGCGGCGGTGACGGTCTTCGACGCCACCGCGTCGTCCGCCAGCAGCGCGAAGCCCAGGGCTCGGAGGCCGGCCCGGGTGGCGGCGGCGCACGCGGCGTGGCGGGCGTAGACGCCCTCGCCCTCGGCCTGCATCAGCCGGATGCCCTCGTCCACCTGGTACATCACGGCCACGGCCGGGGTCCACGGGCTCTCGCCATTGATCTGCGAGTCGCGGTGGCGCCGCAGGTCGAGGTAGAAGCGGGGCATCTTCGCGGTCTCTGAGGCCGCCCACGCGCGCGGCCCCACCGCGGCGAACGCCATGCCGGGCGCGGACATCCACGCCTTCTGCGAGCCCGTGACGACGAGGTCGCAGCCCCAGGCGTCCATCGCGAACGGCACCGCGCCCAGCGCCGAGATCCCGTCCACGAGCACCAGCGCGTCGGGCGACGCGTCGCGCACCGCCCCGGCCAGTCCCGCGATGTCGCTCGTCACGCCCGTGGAGGTCTCGTTGTGGGTGAGGAGCACCGCCTTGAGGCCCGGGATCGCCGACGCCGCCTCGCGAACCGCCGCGGTGTCGGGCGCCTGGCCCCACTCGATCTCCAGCCTCGTCACGGCGGCGCCGTACACCTCGGCCACCTTGGCGAACCGGTCCCCGAAGGCGCCCATCGTGACGGCCAGCACCGGATCGCCGGGCGAGAGGGTGTTGACCACCGCCGCCTCGAGCCCGCCCGTGCCAGCGCAGGTCAGGAGGATCACGTCGTGCTCCGTCCCGAAGAACGGCTTCATCGACGCCTCGACGCGCTTGGTGAGCGCCTTGAACTCGTCACCGCGGTGGTTGACCATCTGGCGCCCGCCGGCCTCGCGGACCGAGGGCGGGAGGGCGGTCGGCCCCGGGATGCGGAGGTTGGGCTCGAAGCGGGTCATCGGCGGACTCTCCAGACGGCGCAAGGGATTGGGCTGCATGGTGAGGCTGTGGCGCCTTCGCGTCTACCGTGGTAGATATGACGTCATATGAAGACCGTCCGGACGACCATCCTGCTCGACGCTGACCTGCTCGACCGCCTCGATCGCCACGTCCGGCGCCAGCACACCACCAAGACGTCCGTGATCTCCGCGGCGCTCGAGGCGTGGCTGGACTCGAACGGCGCGACGCCCGAGTTCCCGTTCCTCGGCATCGGGCGGAGCAGCCACGGACGCCTCTCGCTCGACGGGCGGGCCATCATGCGGCGCGAGGCGGGGCGGCGGAAGGGCGCTACCTGACGTGGCTGTGCTGCTCGACCCCTCGGTGGTCCTCGCGGCGGCGGATTCCGCGGACCTGAACCACCGCGCGGCCGTGGCCTGGTTCGAGCGCGTGGACGAGCCCCTGCTGCTGGGCGCACTGTCGCTGGCGGAACTCGATGTGCTGCTCCAGCGTGAGCTGGGCGCCGCGGCATCAATGGCCGTCGTCGAGAGCGTGGTGGCGGGATCGATCCGCCTCGTGACGCCCACGCCGGAGGACTTGCGCCGTGCCGCGGAGTTGATGGGGGAAACGGCCGAGCACCGGCCCCGACTGGCGGACGCGCTGCTCATCGCGACCGCGGAGCGCCTCGGGATCCGCCGGGTGGCTGGGTTCGACCGGCGGCCGCTGGCCGTGTTCCGGCCGCGCCACGTCAGGACCCTCGACTTCGAGCCGTAGGCCTGGCCGGCCCGACGCCGGCGCCCGCGCCACGTGATCCGATCGCCCTGCCGACCGCTCGTCACCTGGCAGGTACACAGCGTGGCCCCGAGATCGTCAGTTCGTTGCCTGTCAGGTCACGAAATGACGTTCCGGCGGTCCGCAGGAGAGATTTCGCGTCACTTCGTAGCCTGATGGGCAACGAACTGACGTCAGGGCTGCGCGGTGTGTACCTGGTGGGTTCCACGCGACTCCCACGGCGAAAGGACCCTGCCGAGACCGCGGGGCCCAATCTTGGCTGATCTCGCTGTTTCGAGGCGGCCCTGGCTGAGCCTTCGAGGCTCGGCGGTCGGTCCGGCACGGAGCTGCGTCGCCCGGCGTCCGGCTCGGTCGGGCGCCACTCGTTGAGCTCCGAGGGGTGCAGCGCGGGGGCGGCCCGGCGCTCATCGCACGCGGACGTGCCAAGTCGCCCTCCTGCGTGGGTGCATTGGCGCGAAACCCGTGGTTGGGCGCCGAAGCAACGCTGGATCGGCCTCGATCTGGCACCAGCGTGTGCCAAGAGCGCAGCGCGGGGGCATCCGGTGGCGCGAGCCGGGGCAAACGAAAACGGGGCCGGCGGACCGGCCCCGTTCGCTTGGCGTGTTGCCGACGGCTAGAGGTGCTTGATCACCACGGTGCCGGCCTGGAGGTCGTGGAAGCCCTGGCGCTTGGGGCTCTGCGACGCGGTGTACAGCAGGTACAGCGTGTACAGCAACCCGACCAGACCCAGCAGCGAGCCGAGTCCGAAGCCGAACACGTTGTTGCCGACGATCGAGAGCAGGTTGCCGGCGTACAGGAAGATGAAGCGCTTGATCGCCTGGTCGCGCGTCAGCGTGGCGCCGTCGGCGGCGTTGACGCACTCGAGCTTCAGGAACTTCATGCCGTAGGACGCGCGTTGCGTCGTCCACGTCCACACGAAGTAGGCTCCGGCCAAGACGGCGTAGAGGACACCGACGACGAGCAGGAACAGCGTGAACATCGCGCCGCCGCTCAGGATGAACATCCCCACGACGATGCCGTTCACAATCCAGTACGGGATCGCGAGGATGATCGAATCGATCACGAGCGCGATGATCCGGTTGACCAGGTCGGCATAGACAATGCCCGGCGCGGGGCCCACTTCCACAGCAGCCTGCTGGAAGTTGGGGTTGAACCCGCCCGGAGCGCCTGCCGGCGGGGGCTGCGGTGCCTGCCAGTTGCCAGAAGGCGGAGGGGGAGTAGGCGCGCCCCCGGCCGGATCTGTCATCGTGGACCTCCCTCAACGGCGCACCGTGCGCCAAGGCGTGAAGCATACGACGCGGAGCGCAAGGTTTGGAGCCCCAATCATGGTCAATTCTGGGCAGGACTGCATGGAGCCGGTATTCCGGCAGCCGAGGCCATGTCATCATTCGTGCCGACGTCACGCAACGCAGACATCGAGGACCCATGCGCATCCGTGCCGCGAAGTTGGAAGAGCTCGCGCCCAAGTCGCGAGAACGCGCGCTGAGCCCGCGCCAGCTGGCCGCGCTGCAGCGCGAGGAGGAGATCCGCAAGGCGTTCGCGCGCCTCCGGAGCAACGAGGACATCGTCGCGATCGAGCTGGACCCGGCGGACAAGGTGCCCACCATGCGGGCCGCCGTGAAGCGGGTGATCACCACGCACCGCCCGGACGTCAACATGGCGATCCGCGGCCGGACGATCTACGTCTCGACGGCGACGCTCCCCGGAGGCCGGGGCCGCAAGCCCAAGGTCGGCTGACCGGGCGGCTCATCCGGGGCGCCAGCGCGTCGCAGATCTGGCGCAGGCGAAGTCGCAGGGGGTGCGTGCACGCATGACGCTCGAAGGGGTCGTGATCGCGGCAGGCGTGATCGCGTTCTTCGTCATCGCCCTGCTGCCGGTGGGCGTGCTCGTCCTCCTCGCCAACCGACACCTCGCCGGCCGCAAGAGCCGCCTCGACGGCCTGTTCGGTGGGATCGGTCGTGCCGCGCAGGTCAACTCCCACCTTCAGGCTGGCACCCCCGCTCCCGACGACCTGGGCCTTCACCTCCCGCCGCGCCCCGACAGTGTGCCGACGCGGCGGCGTCGCCGGCGCCACTGACGGCACCGTCCCGGGCGGGGGACATTCGACGACGGGCAGTCCTGGACGCCGCCCGCGTTGGCAGGGGCCCTCGTCGAGAGACACGTGCCGAGGGCGCACGACGGGGCCGTGTCCCGGTCAGCCTCGTTCACCACCGCGCTCGAGATTGCCGCTCCACGCGAGGCGGTCTGGCGAGCCCTCACCCGTCGCGCGGCACGGCGGCGATGGATGAACGACGCCGAGGTGGTGTCGCGTTGGGCTCCGGGGGCCGACATCGCGATCGGCGTGGTCCTCGAGGGGCAGGCCCGGCGCGACCACGGCACCGTGGCCCTGGCTGCGCTGCGCGACGAACTGGAGGGTCATCCGCCCGGTCTCCTGGCGCTGCGCGAGGAGGGCGCTTGACAGGCCGGCCCCAATGTCGTTCAATCTGCCTGTGCATAACCAACTGGTTATAGATCAGCCGCCCGCCGACCCGTTGAGCGCCGTCTTCGGTGCTCTGGCGGACCCCACGCGGCGCGCGATCCTGGAGCGCCTCGTCGTCGGCGAGGCCACCGTGGGCGAGCTGGGCGCGCCGTTTCGCATGTCCCAGCCGGCCGTGTCCAAGCATCTCAAGGTCCTCGAGGCCGCCGGCCTCGTGTCCCGCCACCGCCGGGGGACGGCCAACCTGAGTCGCCTCGAGCCCGAGGTCCTCCGGGACGCCGACGACTGGCTCGAGCGCTATCGGCAGGCCTGGGAGGAGCGGTTCGAGCGCCTCGACGAGGTCCTCGACGAACTCCAGCGCCCATCCCGCTGACCCGCGTCCCATCCTCGTCAGGAGGCATTTGTTCCATGGCCACAATCCGCGTCACTGCGACCCCGGGCACCCCATTCCTCGAGCTCGAGCGCGAGTTCGACGCCCCTCGCGACCTCGTCTACCGCGCCTGGACCGACCCGAAGCTGATCGTCCGATGGCTGGGCCCTCGACGGCTCCAGATGCGCATCGACTACTGGGAGCTCGATGACCACGGCGGGTCGTACCGCTACATCCACTCGGGCGAGGACGGCGTCGAGCACGCCTTCCACGGCTCGTTCCACCGGACCGGCGCGGACCCGTACACCCTGCTCCAGACCTTCGAGTACGAGGGCGCGCCCGGGTACGTCTCGCTCGACGAGCTGAAGCTGGTCGAGGCGGGCGACAAGACCATCGCCAAGCTCCGCTCCGTCCACCAGACGGTCGAGGCGCGCGACGCGATGGTCGCGGCCGGGATGAGCGAGGGCATGAACGACGGCTTCGAGAAGCTCGACGAGCTGCTCGCTGGCGAGCTGGCAGCGGCACGGTGAAGGAGACCCCGATGACGACACTGCCGATCCGGCCGCTGGGGCCGATCACGCCGTACCTCTGGTTCGACGGCCAGGCCGAAGAGGCCGCCGAGTTCTACTGCACGCTGTTCGCCGACAGCAGCGTCGACAACGTGTCGCGATACTCGGACGTCGGTCGCGAGATCCACGGCCGCGAGCCGGGCTCGGCGATGATCGTCAACTTCCGCCTGGCTGGGCAGCCCTTCGTCGGGCTCAACGGCGGGCCGCAGTACCAGTTCACCGAGGCGGTCTCGTTCATGGTGACGTGCGAGACCCAGGCGGAGCTCGACGCGCTGTGGGACCAGCTCACCGAGGGCGGCGACCCGGCCGCCCAACAGTGCGGCTGGCTCCGGGACCGCTTCGGCCTGTCATGGCAGATTGTGCCGGCGGCGCTGGGCCGCCTGCTGGGCGATCCGGATCCGGGGCGCGCCGGCCGCGCCATGGCGGCGATGCTCAAGATGAAGAAGATCGAGGTTGGCGAGCTGGAACGGGCGGCCGCCGCAGCCTGACGCCACCCCGAAATCGACGCGGGCGCCCTGCCGCTTGGCGAGGCGCCCGCGCTTCCGCGTTTGACGGGGGAGGGGAGGCCTAGGAGGCGCCGCCCCCCTTGAGGGCAGCCAGGCGGGCGTCGATCTCGGCGTTGCTGTCCTCGTCCTCGAGGCTGGCGAACTGCGCGTCGAGCGAGCTCGCGGCCACCTCGGCCATGCCCGTGGCGCGGGCCTCCTCGTGGCGGATCTTCTCCTCGAAGCGGGCGACCTCGCTCGTGGGGTCCATGACGTTGACGCTCTTGAGCGACTGCTGGACCTGGACCTGCGCCTGGGCCATCTTGGCGCGGGCGATCAGCTGGTCTCGCTTCTGGACGAGCTCCTCGCGCTTGGCGCGCATCTGGTTGAGCCCGTTCTTGAGCTGCTCGACGAGCGCGTTCTGCTGCTCGATCTGCGGGGCGAAGGCCTTGACCTGGTCCTCGTACGAGATCTGGCGCTTGAGCGCCACCCGGGCGAGGTTGTCGAACTTGTCAGCGTCGGGGTTGCCGGCGGCGCGCAGCTCGTCGGCCCTCTTCGAGGCGGCCGCGGCTTTTGAGCCCCAATCGGCGGCAGCGTCCGATGCCTCCTTCGAATCCTCCTCCTGGAGGCGGAGATTGCCGATCGTCTGGGCGACGGCCTCCTCGGCCTCGCGGATGTTGTCCGTGAAGTCGCGCACGAGCTGGTCGAGCATCTTCTGCGGGTCTTCGGCGCCGTCGATGAGCGCGTTGACATTCGCCCGAACGAGCTGGCTGACGCGTCCGAGGATCGATGACTGGGCCATGACTGCCCCTCCAGCTTCTGGCGGCGCCGAGTGGTGCCGCGATCAGTCCATCAGGTGCGCGGGGATCGCAGCGCAGGTGCGGTCCATCGTACGCGGCGCGCGGCGCGGGTGACGGCGACCATCACCAGCGACCTCCGCCCGAGGAGCCGCCCCCGCCGCCGAACGAGCCGCCGCCCGACGAGCCGCCGAAGCCGCCGCCCCCACCCCAGCCGCCGCCGAACCCGCCGAAGCCGCCGCCGCCGCCGAACGGGCCGCCGAAGCCGCCGCCCCCGCGCCGACCGCCGCCGCTCAGCATCCCGCCGATGATCCCGCCGATGATCGCCCCGGCGAGGTCGGCACCGGCGCCCCCGCCCCCGCCGCCTCCTCCTCCGCCGCCTCCTCCGCCGCCTCCGCCGTGCCACGGGTCATTCCAGTTGCCGTAGTCGCGCTGGGCCAGCGACTCGGCCTCACCCGCGAGGCGGGTCGCCGCGTCCGCCTCGCTCGTGGCGCCGGGCTGATCGGTCTGCGCGATGGCCATCGCCTGGTCGAGGTGCCGCTGCGCCTCGGCGAGCCTGGTCCGCGCCTCGGTCCCGACCGCTCCTCGACGGGTCGCGATGAGGCCGCCGGCACGGGTGACGGCTGTCTGGGCCGTCCGGACCGACGCGTCGAGCTGGGCCGCGGAGCGAGCGGCCGCCTGCTGCGCGGAGCGGATCTGGGCGAGCACGTCGTCGGCCGTCTTGTCGGCCTGGCGCGCCTTGTCGAGGGCTGTCGTGACATCGGGCTTGGGCGGGTTGAGGGCGGTCCTGGCGTCAGCGAGGAGCTGGTCCGCCTGGGCCACCCGCGCGGCGGCGGTCGCGTCGGCGCCCTTGGCGGCGCTCACGGCCGCCTTCGCACTCGCGATGTCCTGCTCCGCGGTCGTCAGCTGCGCGGCCACGGCGGCGGCGGCCGCGTCGAGCTGCTTGGCGAGCTCATCGATGGCGTCGAGGAATCGGCCTCCCTGCGCGAGCGCGTCCTGCCCCGCCTGCGCAGCGGCGGCCGCCTTGGGCGCCTCGCCGGCCGCGATGGCCGCGTTGCCCGTAGCAACGGCCGCCCGCACCGCCGCGACCCGCGCGGTCGCCTCGTCGAGGTTGGGCGCAATGGCCTGCCAGTCGGGGTCGGCGTAGCTCTGGAGGTGCGCCATCGCCTGGCCGCCCGCAGCCACGCGGGACGCCAGCGCGTCGGCTTGCGCGGGCAGTGCGGCGATGATCCCCGGAGCCTGCTTCTGGAGCGCGCGCAGCTGCTCGAACCGCTCGGTCTGCGCGTCCAGCCGCTGCTGGGCCGATCGGCACGCCCCAATCAGCGCGACCAGCATCTGGTGCCGCTGCGCAGGCGTCTCGGGCGTGGCGTCGTCGAGCTGCTGGCGGATCGTGAAGGCGCCCTTGAGATCGGTCTTGGCCCCGGTCAGCGCCTCGGCGAACGGCGCGGCCGCCTCGTCGCCGAACTGCGCCTGCGCGAAGCCCAGCTCCTGGTCGGAGTCGCGCACCGCGTCGTCGGTCTGCAGCAGGATGCTGTTCCCGAGCGCCTCGAGGTCCTTCGTGGAGAGGCGCCCGAGGTCGTCGTTGGGTCCGCCCCCGGCAGACGGCACATTGCCGGTCAGCTGCCGGTGCGTCGCGAGGTACCAGACGACGAAGCCCGCGCCCACCAAGATGAGGACGATCGCGATGAGGGTGCCGAGCGTGGCGTCACCGCCCGACGCGGGGCCCGGGCTCGGCGTGGCGACCGGGGCGCTGGTCGCCACGGCTGTCGGGGCCGATGTCGGGGCCGATGTCGGCGCTGGGGCGAGCGCTGCGGCGAGCTGGTCCGCGAAGTCGATCGCGGCCTTGTCCGGCGTGCCGGCGCGCAGGTTGGCAGGCAGCGTGCGCGAGAGGAGGAGCTGGAGGTCGCTGTCCGACAGGGCGACCGAGCCGCCCTTCCAGTAGCCGTAGGCGCGGTCCTGCATCGCGATCACGAGGAGGAGATCCGCCCCGCCCAGTCCGCTCGCCTTGGCGGTGTCGGTGGCGAATTGACCGGGGTCGGCACCGCTGGTCGTGTCGACATACCAGACCCACGGCTGCACGCCGGAGCTCGACTGCACGCGGTCGAACGCGGTCTGGATCTGCGCCGCGGCGCCCGACGGCAACGCGCCGGCGTCGTCGGTGACTGGGCTGGCGAGGCGTGTGGGGCTGGCCCCGACGGCGAGCGGCGCGAGCAGGAGCGCGAGGGCGAGCGCGAGCGCCGTTGCAGTCAGGATGAGGAGCGCGAGTCGAGCGACGGCGTGGCGCATGGGCCTCCCCCGTGATGGCGCCGGCGGGCGCGTGGGGCCGTGGAACGCCAGAGCATTCTGCCCCCGATCGGCATCGCGCGATAGCGGCCATCGGGGTCGCGGCGGCGCTTCCTCGGCGTCGCTACTCCCGCGCGTCGACCTCGAGGACCAGCAGGCTCCAGGCAACGTCGGCAGAGCCGATGAGGAGCAGGAACGCAGCGACCGGCAGAACGAGCAACAAGTGGGCGTCCTGCGCGTCCGGCAGTCTCGCGGCGACGAAGAGAACCAGCAGGTCCGCCACCAGTGTCCATGCGATGCGGCGGATGGTGCGGAAGTCCTGCGCATGGCGGCCGTGGCGCGCCAGGCCGAACACGCGCCGCCCAAGGCGCAGCAATCCCAGCCCCGCAACGAAGGCAAGGCTGATCGCCAGGGAGCCTGGGTCAAGCGCCGGGATCAGGGCGATCAGCGAGATCCCAAGCAGGTAGAGCAGATTCGAGAACGCCAGGTCAGCCCTGGTCCGCAGGTCCACCCGCTCTGCGGCCGTGATCGACGCGAGATTGATCGACACGCCGACGAACAGGAGTCCGAGGAGGGCAGCTGAGGCCGAAGCGATCGCGAGGTAGAAGTCGTGCCACGAGTCGATTGCGGCAGCCCATGCAGATGCGTCCACGCCGCGGACTATACGACCGCGCTCCGGCGGGCTCGCCTCGCCTGCAATCAGCCCTCGGCGTCGCGCTTCGCGGTGTCGGCGAGCTTGCGGCGGCTCTCCTCGCGGGTGCGGACCAGCTTCGAGGCGGCGCCCATGCCCGCGCCCTCACCCGTTGGCCCCGGCACCGGGTTGCGCGGCGTTCGGCCGGCGGCCCGCGCCTCCTCGCGCTGGCCCTCGCGGTACGCCATGCGCTCGCCGATCGTGCGCTCGTAGCCCTGGTCGGTGGGCAGGTAGTAACGGCGGTCCTTCACGGGATCTGGCAGGTACTGCTGATCGACGTCGTGGCCCGCGAAGTCGTGCGGGTACTTGTAGCCGACGCCGATGCCGTGCGCCTTCATCCGGCGGTCGGCCGCGTTGCGCAGGTGGTTCGGGACCGGGAGCGAGCCGCGCTCGACGACGTCGGCGACCGCCTGCCAGTACGCGGCGCCAGAGCGGTTCGACTTGGGCGCGGTGGCAATGTACGAGGCGGCCTGCGCCAAGGCGTACTGGGCCTCCGGCAAGCCGACATAGTCAAGCGCCTGGGCGGCGGCGACCGCGACCTGGAGGGCACGGGGATCGGCGTTGCCCACGTCCTCGGACGCCGAGATGATCAGCCGCCGCGCGATGAACTTCGGGTCCTCGCCGGCTGCGATCATCGCCGCCAGCCAGTAGAGCGCGGCATCCGGGTCGTTGCCGCGGAGGCTCTTGATGAACGCCGAGACGGTGTCGTAGTGCCCGTCGCCCGCCCGGTCGTAGGCGAGCACGCGCTGCTGGGCAGCCGATTCGACGTGGGTCAGGGCAGGGGACACGCGGCCGGATTCGTCGCGAGCGTCCTCGTCTTCCGCGAGGGCGATCGCCCCCTCGAGGATCGTGAGCGCCTGGCGCGCGTCGCCGCCGGCCACGTCGACCAGGTGCTCGAACGCCTCGTCGCCCATCGCCACGCCGCCCCGCGGCCCGAACGGCCCCGCCATGCCGCGCTCGACGTCGGCCAGGGCGCTCCGGACGATCGAGGCGATGTCCTCGTCGGTCAGCGGCTCGAGCCGCCAGACCCGCATTCGCGAGAGGAGCGCCGAGTTGACCTCGAAGTACGGGTTCTCGGTCGTGGCGCCGATGAGCGTGACCGTCCCGTCCTCGACGTGCGGCAGCAGCGCGTCCTGCTGGGCCTTGTTGAATCGGTGGATCTCGTCGATGAACAGCACGCTCCGGCGGCCCGACAGCACGAGCTGCTCCTGGGCCTCGGCGATGGTGGCGCGCACCTCCGCGACGCCCGACATGACAGCCGACACGGTCCGGAACTCGGCGCCCACGGCGTCGGCGAGCAGGCGCCCGAGCGAGGTCTTGCCGGTGCCCGGCGGCCCCCACAGCAGCATCGACGCGAGGTGGCCGCGACTGACCGAGCGGCGCAGCGGCCCGCGCTCGCCCACGAGGTGCGCCTGGCCCACGAACTCCTCGAGCGTGCGAGGGCGCATGCGGGCGGCGAGCGGCTGGCGCTCGGGCGGCGGGGTGAACAGGGGCTCGGGGCGGGCACCGCCCCTCGGTCGTTGAGCTGGCACGCGAGCAGTCTACGTGGCGGCTGCGGATGGGAGTCGCGTGGCGGCCGCCGGGGGCGTGGTTTCGAGGCAGCTGCCACACTCGCGGTGCCTGCCTCGGCGGCGAGCCGCCCGAAGATCTCCGGGAGGGAGCGCGAAACCTGCGAGATGGCCTGGCGCTCGCGTCGGCCGGGACTAGTTGATCGGGAACACCTTGGCGATGTCGATCAGGAACCACAGCCCGAACAGGATCGCGAGCATGAGGACGGCCATCTGGCCGATCTGGCGCACGTCGCGCGCGACGTAGGCGTACTCCTGCTCGGCGCGCACCGCGAGGGTGCCGGTTCCGCCGCTGTAGGTCTCGCGGGTGGCGCGCTCCCTGGCCCTCACGCGCGCCGATTCGGCCTGGCGCTCCTGTGCCAGGAGCGCCTGCTCCAGTTCGGCGGCGCGGGCCTCCTCGCTCGACGTCAGGCCGGAAGGGCGCGGCTCAACCGTCGCAGCCGACCCCGATGCCGCGGCTCCGGCCGGGCGGCGGTCGATGGGCCGGCGCTGGCCGGGACGGACGCTGCCGCGCACACGCTTCGCCATGACGGGGTCCTGGGCCTCCTAGTAGCGACCGTCGCGAGCGCGAGGCCGTCGGCGGGGAGGATACACCGGGTCCGTGGCGTGGCGTCCCGCTGATAGACTCGGGCTCGCCTGACCGGGAGGGAACTTTGGACTCCACGACAAGCGGCATCGTCATCGCCGCCCTCGCCATCGCCGTCGTCATTCTGTTCGCGCTGGTCGCGCTGCTCTGGCGGCGTCTCGCCGCGGTCGACGGCCGCCTGGTGGGCCTGACCCGCGGGGGAGACGGGACCAGCCTGGAGTCGACGCTCCACGCCACGCTCGAGCGCGTTGGCGCGCTGTCGGGCGGGGTCGAGCAGCTGCGCGGGCGCACCGCCGTGCTCGAGGCGGCCCAGAAGGTGGCGATCCAACGGACGGGCCTCGTCAGGTACAACCCGTTCGAGGACACCGGCGGCAATCAGAGCTTCGCGGTGGCCCTGCTCGACGCGAACGGCGACGGCGTGGTCGTCAGCAGCCTGCATGCCCGCCAGAACACCCGCGTCTACGCGAAGGCGATCGTCGGCGGCCGCGCCGAGGCGGCGCTGTCCGACGAGGAGTCCGAGGCACTGCGCCAGGCGATGGCCAGGCAGGGTGCCGGCGCGAAGTCGTCCTGATCGGGCGGGCCGCCGTGACACCTGAGCTGACACGGCCCCGGCCCATCGTGGCCCCGTGCTCGAGCTCAACGCACCCAACCCCCGCAAGATGAATCGCCGAGGTCGACGCGGCGATCCCGCGGCCCTCGTCCAGATTCCCGTCTGGGGTGCCGCGCTGTCGGCGCCCGCTCCCTCGAAGGCCAGCCCGACGGCGGATGCGCCGGGGGACGGACTGAAGGACCTGTTGGCCGGGCTCAACCGGGAGCAGCTCCGCGCGGTCACCCACGCGGACGGCCCGCTGCTCGTGGTCGCGGGCGCGGGCACTGGCAAGACGCAGGTGATCACGCGGCGGATCGCGTGGCTGATCGCCACGCGGCGCGCGAAGCCGTCGGAGATCCTCGCCCTGACGTTCACGGACCAGGCCGCGGACGAGATGCAGACCCGCGTGGACCAGCTGGTCCCGTACGGCTACACGGACACCGCCATCTCCACCTTCCACGCCTTCGGGGACCGGCTGCTGCGGGAGTTCGCGCTGGAGCTCGGCCTGCCCACGGACCTGCGGGTCCTGAGCCGGCCCGAGACGGTGGTGTTCCTGCGGGAGCGCGTGTTCGAGCTTGGGCTGGACGAGTACCGGCCGCTCGGGGACCCCACCAAGTTCCTCGACGCACTGGCCACACTGTTCAGCCGGGCGAAGGACGAGGACGTCTCGCCGGACGCCTTCCTCGTGCACGCGGAGGCGCTTGCCGAGCGAGCGGCCGTGGCGATCGAGGCGGCAGAGGCGGATCCGGCAGCGGACCGGGAGGCCGCCCTGGCACAGGCGGAGGAAGCCCGCAGACGCCTTGAGCTCGCCCGGGCGTACGGCAGTTACCAGCGGCTGCTCGCCGAGCACGGCGCCGTGGACTTCGGCGACCAGGTGTCCCTGGCGCTGCGGCTGCTGCGGGAGTCGCCCCTGGCGCGCGAATCGGTCCAGCGCCGGTTCAAGTACGTGCTGGTGGACGAGTTCCAGGACACCAACCGCGCACAGGCGGAACTCGTGGCGCTCGTCGCCCAGCGCCACCGGAACGTGACGGTGGTGGGCGACGACGACCAGTCCATCTACAAGTTCCGCGGCGCGGCCATCAGCAACATCCTGGAGTTCCGGGAGCGGTACCGCGCGGCCAAGGTGGTCGTCCTGCGCCGCAACTACCGCTCGCGCGCCCCGATCCTCGACGCGTCCTACCGCCTGGTTCGGCACAACGACCCGGACCGCCTCGAGGTGCGGGCGGGGATCGTCAAGCGTCTCGTCGCCACCCGCAAGGGCAAGGCTGCCGCGCCGGTCCGCCACGAGGCGTTCGCCACGGGCACCGAAGAGGCGGACTGGATCGCCAAGGACATCGCCCGGCGCATCACGGATGGCGTGCCTGCGCGCGACATTGCGGTCCTGGTGCGCTCGAACGCTGCGGCGGACCCGGTGCTCCGGTCGCTCAACCTCGAGGGCATCCCGTGGCGCTTCTCGGGGACCAGCGGACTGTACGCGCGGCCCGAGGTGAAGCTGCTGCTCTCATTCCTCCGCGCCGTGGCGGACCCGGGATCGTCGGTGGACGTGTACGCGCTCGCGGCGTCTGAGCTGTACGGGCTCGGCGGCGAGGACCTCACGGCAATCGTCCAGATGGCGCGCCGGCGGAACCGCTCGGTCCTCGAGGTGCTCGAGGAGCTGGGGCGCCAGCCGGGGATCCTGCGGCTGGCGCCCCAGACGCGGACCGCGGCAGCGCGCCTCGTGGCGGACCTCGGGCGCTTCCTGGACCTCGCGCACCAGCGGCCGGCGGGCGAGGTGGCGTATGCGTTCCTGCGCGAGACCGGCTGGCTCAAGCGGCTGGCGTCGGCTGGCACGGTGGCCGCGGAGGAGGCCCTGTCGAACCTCGCGCGGTTCTTCGACATCGTCCGCGCCCAGTCGGCGCTGCTGCCTGACGATCGGGCGATCTTCCTCGCGCCGCACCTCCAGACCCTGATCCACGCTGGCGACGATCCGGCGACGGCCGACATCGACCCCGATGCGGACGCCGTGGCCGTCATGACCGTGCACAAGGCGAAGGGGCTCGAGTTCCCGGTCGTCTACCTGCCCGGGCTCGTGTCCGGTCGTTTCCCGGCCACGGCGCGCCGCGAGCCGCTCGCGCTGCCCGTGGAGCTCGTGGACGAGACGCTGCCCGAGGGCGACTACCAACTCCAGGAGGAGCGGCGGCTGTTCTACGTGGGGATGACCCGGGCCCGTGACGAGCTGGTCCTCTCCCACGCGGCGGACTATGGCGGGGCGAGGGCGCGCCGGGTGTCGCCGTTTGTCCTCGAGGCGCTGGACCTGCCCGTCGCCGCCGGCACGGTGGGCACGGGCGCCAAGGCGCAGCGGCCGCTGGACCGGCTCGCGAGCCTGGAGCGGACCGATGCCGTCCCGGCCGCCATCCCGCGGCGCGGTGACGAGCCGCTGACGCTGAGCTTCTACGCCATCGACGACTACCTGACCTGCCCGCTCAAGTACAAGTTCGCGCATGTCCTGCGGGTCCCGCTCGCGCCGCACCACTCGATCATCTACGGCGCAGCCCTCCACTTGGCCGTCTCGGAATTCCACAAGCGCCACGCCCGCGGCGAGGTCATGAGCGAGGACGCGCTGTTCGCGGCCTTCGCCGGGGCATGGTCGAGCGAGGGGTTCCTCTCGCGGGAGCACGAGGAGGCGCGCCTGGCGTCCGGGCGGGAGGCGCTCCGCCGGTTCCGCGACGAGCAGCTGCGGCCGGGCGCGGTCATCCCGGCCTACGTGGAGCGCGACTTCTCGTTCCAGCTCGACGGCGACCGCGTCCGCGGGCGCTTCGACCGGGTCGACGTCGTGCCGCGCAAGCCTGGCATGGCACCCGCGCCCGCAGCCGACGGGGACGGCAGCGCGTTCGCGGCCGACATCGTGCAGCCTGCGCTCGACCTCGCCCCCGAGTACGTGGTCATCACGGACTACAAGTCCTCCGACGTCCGCGACCCGGCGAAGGCGCGCGAGCGCGCCAGGAAGTCGCTCCAGCTCTCCATCTACGCGATGGCCTACGAGGCGATGACCGGCCGCCTGCCCGACGAGGTGGCGCTGCACTTCCTCGACACCGGCCTCGTGGGAACGTCGCCCGTGGACCGCCCGCGGATCGACAAGGCACGAGAGGCGGTTCAGGGCGCGGCGACGGGGATCCGGGCTCGCGAGTTCGGCCCCAAGCCGGACTACATCGCGTGCGGGTTCTGCGCCTTCCGCGAGATCTGCCCCTCCTCGGCAGCGCGATGACGACAGGCGACGTCGGCGCGGAGGGGCGATGACGACCGGTCACCTCGACCCGGATGCCCGAGCGGCGGTCGAAGCTGTGCTCGAGCGGCGTGCAACAGGAGCGATCGTCGAGGCCGACAACCTCGCGCTCCTTGCCGGCCTGCCCGACGGCGTCGTCGACCTCGCGTACGCGGACCCGCCGTTCGCCACCGGGGCGCCGCGCCGTCTCCGGACCATCCGCCTCGGAACCGGGGATCGGGAGCGCCCGGGGTTCCGCGGCGGGCGCGAGCGCTACGAGGTCACCAGCGACCTCGCGTACGACGACGGGCTGCCGCTGCCGGACCACCTCGAGGCGCTCCGGGAGCGAGTCCGCGAGATCCATCGCGTCCTCGCGCCGAGCGGGTCCCTGTACCTCCACGTCGACTGGCGCACGGTCCACCACGTCCGCCTGATGCTCGACGAGGTGTTCGGGGCTGGGCGTTTCCTCAACGAGATCGTCTGGGCCTACGACTACGGCGGTCGCTCGCCGGACCGCTGGCCCCGCAAGCACGACACGATCCTGTGGTACGCCAAGGGCGACACCTGGACCTTCGAGCGCGAATCGATCGACCGCATCCCGTACATGGCGCCCGGCCTGGTCGGCCCCGAGAAGGCGTCGCGCGGCAAGGTTCCCACCGACGTGTGGTGGATGACGATCGTGCCGCCGGGGTCGACGGAGCGGACGGGCTACCCGACCCAGAAGCCCGTGCGGCTCCTCGAGCGGATCATCGCAGCGTCGAGCCGGCTCGGCGACCTGGTGCTGGACCCGTACGCGGGCAGCGGGACGACGGGGGTCGCTGCCGCACGCCTCGGACGGCGCTGGCTGCTGGCAGACCGCAACCCGGTTGCTGTGGACATTGCGCGGGGCCGGCTGGCTGAGTTCATGAACGGTGCGGAGCCTCCCGGCGAGGCCGCGCCGTCGCCGGACCGGGGCCCATGATCGAGGCCATCACGCTTGACTTCGGGAACACGCTGGTCCCCGTGCCGGCGGCGGCGCTGCGCGGCGTGGTGGCGATCACCGCGGAAGGGATGGCCGAGCGGCTCGGACCGTTCCCGGTGGCGGACGTGCTGGCCGCGTGGCACGAGGAGCGTGAGCGCCAGTTCCGCGAGGAGGTGCCGCAGTTCCGCGAGGTGGACCTGGCGCAGCGGATCGTCCGCATCCTGGCGCGCCTGCGCGGCATGCCGCCGCCAGCCGGCGGGGCGCGCTGGGACGACGGTGCTGCGCTGCAGCGCGCTGACCCGGAGGAGGTCGCCTGGGCCGTCGAGGTCTACTCGGCAGCCTTTGTCGACGCGCTGCCAGCGGCGCCCGGCGCCGGGGCGCTGATCGAGCGCCTGGCGCGGGATCGGCGGGTCGCCGTCCTGTCGAACTGGCCACTCGCCAAGACGATCGACCGGTACTGCGAGGCCGCCGGCTGGGCTGAGCACCTGACCGCCATCGTGGTGAGCCAGCGCGTCGGGACCATCAAGCCGCATCCGGCGATCTTCGCGGCGGCGCGCGAGGCGCTCGGCAACCCGGCGTCGGACCGCATCCTCCATGTTGGCGACGACTGGGCGGCGGACGTGGTGGGCGCGAAACGGGTCGGCTGGCGGGCGGCGTGGCTCGCGACACGGCCCGACGATTCGCCGCTGCCGGGCAGCGAGCGCGACGAGAGGGTCGAGGCCGACGCGGTGATCCAACGTCTTGATGAGCTGGAGGCGGCGCTGGCTGAGATCGACCTGGAGGCGCCTCGAAAGCCACCGGAACATGCTGCCGGCCCTTGACGTCACGCCCGCACGTGTCGTGGTTCGGGCGAAGCGGAGGAGAGCGACGGATGCTGCAGGTCCTCCGGACGGCAGTGGCGATCGCCGCGATGGCGTTGGTGGCCGGCTGCGCGCCGAGCGGTCCCGGTGACGCCGCGATGGCGACGGCGCGCAGTCGTGCGACGACGGTGCTTGACAACTGGGCCGCCGCCGTCAAGGCATCAGGCGGGAGGCCGGCGGTTGTCCCAGTCGGAAGCCTGACCGGTCAAGTGGGCGACTGGGAGGAGGCCTTCGGCGACAACGCGAAGCGTGCGCTGATGGCCGGGCTCGTCACTTCGGAGAGCGGGCTCACCGTCCCCTCCGCGGCGACCGCGACGGTCACGTGGGCGGACGGATCGACGACGCCAGTCCGCGTGATCGGCGCCCAAGACGCCCTCACCGCGATCGGCCGATCGCCCGAGCCGGGCGCGACTTGCAGCGACTGCATGGCGCTGGAGGTGGTGTCCGCGACGCTCGTGACCGCGCCGATCACCACCACCCGCGGTCCCGCCACCGGCCCGGTGTGGGAGTTCACGATCAAGGGGACGGCCGTCAAGGTCACCCGTATCGCGGTTGCCGACGCGGCAACGGTCGCCACGATGCCTGGCGATGCCGGCGGGGCGTTGGCGATCGAATTCTGCGGCAGCTTCCGGCTCGAGCGTCACGGTGCGCTTCGTCGGCGCGCCGGATCCGGCAAGCCAGCCATGCGGCGAGGACTACACCGCGGACGCCGTCGAGAGCGATCTCGCCGTGGCCGTCCTGGTCTGGCGCCACGCGACCATCAGCCTCCTGCCCGTTGGGTGCTCGGCCGTTGGCGCCTTTCGGACGGCGACGGCGACGCTCGCAACTCCACTCGGCGATCGCCCCGTCCTCGATCCAGTGACTGGACAGCCAGTTGCGCTCACGCTCGCGCCGTGACAAGTCTCCGACCCGCGCGCTGCGCCACGCGCCCGCCTCCTCTCGGCCCCCCGTACACTCGGGCCGTGGAGACCCGAGATCGCCTTGCGAACATCGGCCTGCTCGGCGCGGCAGCCGTCGTCTGGGTGCTCGTCGGCATCCTCGTCACCACCCGGGACCCGTACGGCGATGCCATGGCGGGCTATGAAGGGGCGCTGCTGATCGGGCTCGCGATCGGGCTGACCTGCGCGCCGCTCGCCTGGCTGGTGGTCTTCGCCCGCCATCGGCGCATCGCCTACAACGGCGACTGGTTCCGGGCGGTCCGCCGCGGGGCATGGGTGGGCCTGTTCTTCGCCGTCATCGTGGTGCTGCGTGTTGTGGGCGCGTTCCAGTTCCCCATCCTGCTGTTCCTCGCCGCCATCTTCGTCGTGGCCGAGATCACGCTCTCGGCTGAGCGCTAGGAGAGAGCAACCCGTGACCGACGCCGCCGCTCCGCTCTCGTCGTCCACCCCCGCCGGGCCGTTCGCGGACGTCAAGGCGCATGCCGCCGCGGCCATCGCCGCCGCAAGCGAGGAGCTCCTCGACCTCTCGCACCGGATCCACGCCAACCCCGAGCCGGCCTTCGAGGAGCGCTATGCAGCGGCGGCCGTGGCCGAGGTCATCGAGCGCCACGGGTACCAGGTGGAGCGGGGCCCCGGCAGCCTCGAGACTGCGGTGCGGGGCCGGCTGGTGGGCGGTCGCGGCGGCGACGGGCCCCGGATCGGCGTCCTCGCCGAGTACGACGCGCTCCCCGGCCTCGGCCACGGCTGCGGGCACAACACGATGGCCGCCTCGGGCGTGGGCGCAGCTGTGGGCCTGGCGGCCGTGCGCGACGCCTGGGCGGGCGAGGTGGTCTTCCTGGGCACGCCGGCGGAGGAGCGGGGCAGCGGCAAGGAGATCATGCTGCGCGACGGCCTGTTCGAGGGCCTCGACGCCGCGCTCCTCTACCACCCCTGCGACCGCAACCACGTCGAGTGCGCGCCGCTCGCGTCGGAGGACGTGGTCGTCACGTTCACCGGCTTCGCGGCCCACGCCGCGAGCGATCCGTGGATGGGCCGCAACGCGCTCGACGCGATGATCGGGCTCTTCGTGAGCATCGGGCTGTGGCGCCAGCAGCTGCCGACCCACTGCCGCGTCCACGGGGTCATCCAGGAGGGCGGCACCGCAGCGAACATCATCCCCAGCCGCACGAAGGCCTGGTTCATGATCCGCTCGGCCGACCAGCCGTACTACGAGGTGATGAAGCGTCGCTTCACCGCGCTCTGCGAGGCGGCGGCGAAGGCGGCCGACGTCGAGGTGACCGTCGAGTACAGCGGCTACGCGAGCACGATGAAGCACAACCGCGTGCTCGCGGACCTGTGGGTCGCCAACGCCGCCGCCTACGGGATCGAGGACCAAGGCAAGGACCCGACGTCGGGCTCGACGGACATGGCCAACGTGTCCTGGGCGCTGCCGGCGATCCACCCCGACCTCGCGATCAGCGACACGCCGGTGCCGGGCCACACCATCGAGTTCCGCGAGGCCGCGGCGACCCCGCGAGCTGATCGGACGGTCCTGCTGGCCGCCACGCTCGTCGCGCAGACGGCGCTCGACCTGCTGCTCGACCCGGCGACGTCGGCTGCGGCGTGGCGGGAGTTCCGGGGCGAGGCGTAGCGGCGTGGACGCGGGGACGGCGCCGCTGACGTTCCGGCACCCGGTCGAGGCAGACCACCGGCGCCTGGTCGCGGTGATCGACGACTGGTGGGGCGGACGCCAGCTCGCCCACCTCCTGCCGCGCCTGTGGCTGCAGTTCTTCACGGGCACGTCGTGGATCGCCGAGACGTCCGACGGCTCGCTGGCGGGGTTCCTCGTCGGATTCGTCAGCCCGGACGACCCGACCGTCGGCTACGTCCACATGATCGCGACGAGCCCGAACCGCCGGAAGCGCGGGCTGGGCCGAGAGCTCTACCGGCACTTCATTGATGACGTGGCGGCCCGCGGCGTCCGCGAGGTCCGCGCGATCACGTGGGCGGGCAACCGGGTCTCGATCGGCTTCCACACCTCGATCGGCTTCCGCGTGGACGACGGCCCGGGCACCCAGCGCCTGTACGGCACGACGGCCTACCTCGACTACGAGGGCGACGGACTCGACATGGTGGTCTTCCGCAAGCGGCTCACGGGGTAGTCGGTGGACGATCTGTTGCCGCCCGCCGCAGAGGCCGTCGTCCAGCGGGCGCGGACGCTCACGCGGAACGAGGTCGTTCGCCTTGACCTCGCTGAACGCCTGCGCGCCGGGCTGCTGCTCACGGGCTGGGACTTGCTCCGCGATCAGATGGGCGGGTTGGATGTGCGCGACCAGCGGTTCGCGGCACGCAACCGCTCTTGGGAGGCCGTCACTGAATCGCTGGAGCGCCTCGGGCTTCGTCCCACGCCCGATGACGGCTACTGGCGCGTGGTCACCTGGATCGGGTCGGGGGCTGCGCGCACGGCTCGATACGCCGCGTGTGCGCTCGTGGCACCCGAGCGGCTGGACCCGGAGGTCCTCGAGATCCTTCTCGGACCGTGGTCTCGGGTGATCGGCTGAGTCGAACCGATCGTGCGCACTGGCTCCTGCGTCGCGCCAGACGGCGACTCACGGTGGAGTCATTCGGGCCCGGCACGTGCACCGGTTGGGCGCGAAACGCGGGTTTCGAGCGCGGCCCACGCTCGGTAGGGTCGGCTTTGACTCTGCCGTGAGTCGTGAGGAGGCGACGGACGGCTCGCGAACTTCGCGGTGGGCCGCAGACCAGCGCGGATCCGCCGGGACGACGCGCCCCGCACCGCAACGCCCGACGCCGGGAACGTTGCGACCGGGTACCATGCCGCCCGGCGCGCCCCGCTGGACGGTGAACCGAACCGGCGGCGCCCGCGAGCGAGGCGGCGACGCCCGAGCCCGGCACGGTTGCCGGTTCGGAGGCGCGCCGGCCCCGGAGGACATCGTGGCCGAGCGTCCCCATCACGTGGACCAGGTCGATTTCGCCGCCAACAACGGCTGGGACCGCCCCTTCGAGCAGTTCGACGATTTCGACCTGCCCACCTACGTCGGCCTGCCGACGTTCATGAAGCTGCCTTGGGTGCCCGACCCGGCCGGACTGCGGGCGCGGAACATCGACGTGGCGATCGTCGGCGCCCCGTTCGACGACGCCGTCAGCCACCGCCCCGGCGCCCGCTTCGGCCCCCGCGCCATCCGCGAGGCGCAGTACACGAGCGGGTCGATCCACTCGCTCCAGCTGGGCGTCGAGCCGTTCGAGATCCTCAAGGTCGCCGACGCCGGCGACGCGCCCGTCGTCCCAGCTGCAATTGAGCGCGCCCACGCCGTGATCTACCGCAAGGTCTACGAGGTGGCTGCGACGGGCGCGATCCCGATTGTGCTCGGCGGCGACCACTCGATCACCTGGCCGTCGGCCACCGCCGTCGCCACGGTGCGCCGGCCGGGCAGCATCGGCATCGTCCACTTCGACGCCCACGCCGACACCGCCAACGAGGACTGGGGCGTGCTCGCGGGCCACGGGACGCCGATGCGCCGCCTGATCGAATCGGGTGCGGTGAAGGGCTCGAACTTCGTCCAGGTGGGCCTGCGCGGCTACTGGCCGCCGGTCGAGACCTTCGAGTGGATGAAGGCCCAGGGGCTGCGCTGGCACCTGATGCGCGAGATCGAGGAGCGGGGCGCCGAGGCCGTGATCGACGACGCCATCGCGGAGGCGCTCGACGGCCCGGACTCCATCTACATCAGCGTCGACATCGACGTCATCGACCCCGGCATCGCCCCCGGCACCGGCACGCCCGAGCCCGGCGGCATGCTGCCGCGCGAGGTGCTGCGCGCCATCCGCCGCATCGCGGGCTCGGTGGAGGTCGCGGGCATGGACATCGTCGAGGTCTCGCCGCCGTACGACCACGCCGAGGTCACCGCGATGGCCGCCAACCGGATCGCGCTCGAGTGCATCAGCGCCCTTGCCAAGAAGCGCCTCGACGGGCAGACCGTGCGGTTCGAAGGCGCGGACCGGCGCTGAGCGGCGAACAATAGGCAGATGAGCCCCACCCCCGAGCGCGCGGCCGACGCGCTGGCCCGCCTGTACGACCTCGACCTCACGTCCGACCCGGGCGATCTCGACCTCTACCTCGCCCTTGCGGCGAGGACGGGCGGGCCGATCCTCGAGCTGGCCGTGGGCTCGGGCCGGATCGCGGTGCCCCTCGCGGCAGACGGCCACGACGTCACGGGCGTCGACCTCGACCCGGCGATGCTTGCGCGGGCGAGGGCGGCCGCGGACGGGGCCGGCAAGACCACCGCCCGCCGCCTGCACCTGGTCGAGGGTGACGCGCGCACGGTCCGGCTCGAGGACGCGGGCGCCTACCAGCTCGCGACCATTCCGCTCAACTCGATCTTCCTCATGGGCACTCGCGCCGACCAGGCCGCCGCCGTGGCGACGCTCGCGGCGCACCTGGCGCCCGGCGGCCTCGCGGTCCTCGACGTCTGGCTGCCCGATGCGGACGACCTCTCGCGGTACGACGGGCGCCTCGTGCTCGAGTGGGTGCGCGACGATCCGGAGACCGGCCACACCGTCACCAAGACGGGCGCCGCCGAGTACGACGCCGCGAGCGGTGTCGTCCGGCTCACGACGATCTTCGAGTCGGGGCGGCCCGGTGAGCCGGCCGCGCGCTGGGTGCGCTGCGACCGCCTCAGGCTCGTGGGTCCCGACGAGCTGGCGGCGTTCGCGGAGGCCGCGGGACTGGTTGTCGAGGAGCTGGCCGGCGGGTACGACCTCGAGCCGCTGGGACCCGGCGCGGACCGGGCGGTGCTGGTGGCCCGCAGGCGCTGAGGCGACGCGGGGCCGACGCTCGGCCCGTCGGGTGATTGGGGCGTCCAGACAACCCCCCGCAGCCCTGTCGGGGGCGTCGGGCAGGGACCTTCGGGGACCTGTCGAGCCGGAGCAAGGTGGTATCGTCGCGGCGATGCCCGACCAGATCCGCCTGCTTGTCGTCGAGGACGTGCCCCAGGTCGCGCAGTACATTCGCGGCCTGCTCAACTCGCAGACCGTGATCAAGCTGCTCGACGTCGTCACCGACGGCAACAAGGTGCTCGGGCTCGCCCAGGAGCTCCGCCCGGACGTCATCCTCGTCGACGCGCTGCTCCAGGGCCGCCTCAAGGGGATGCAGCTGGTCGCCAAGCTCCACGACGCCGGCAACCAGATCCCGGTGATCGTCCTGACCGTGCCGCAGCATCCGGTGCAGCCGAACCCGGGCATGGGCATCCACGCAGTCCTGCCCATGCCGTTCACCGGCTACGAGCTGGTCACCCGGATCCAGCAGTCGCGCCAGGTGGCGGCTGATGCCGATGCCTCCGGCGGCGCCCGGATGATCACGATCTTCGCGCCCAAGGGCGGTGTGGGCAAGACCACCCTGGCGTTCAACCTCGCGGTCGCGATCGGGCAGGCGGGGATGCGCACCGTGCTGATCGACGGCAGCCTCCAGTTCGGCGACATGCGCGCGCTGCTCAAGGTCCCGATGGACGCGCCATCACTGCTGGACCTGCCCACCGACCGGATCCAGGAGTCGGACCTCGAGGACGTGCTGTGGCGCGACCCGTCGGGCATCGACATCCTGCTCGCGCCGCCCCGCGTGGAGCTGGCCGAGATGGTCACCGTCCGCGACCTGGAGAAGACGCTCTCGCTGCTGCGGCGGGTGTACCAGGTGGTCATCGTGGACACGCCGGCGGTCATCAACGACGTGAACCTCGCCTTCCTCGACGCCTCGGACACCATCCTCGAGATCGTCAGCTGGGACTCCACGACCATCCACAGCACGATGGTCATGGCCGACGCATTCCGGGCGATCGGCTATCCGCCGACGAAGGTCCGCTACCTCGTCAACCGCGCTGATTCAACGGGCGGCTTCGACACCCAGCTCCTGGCCAACGCCCTCGGGCGCGTGCCCGAGCACAGCGTGTCGTCGGGCGGCGCCCTGGTCGTGCGCACGAACAACGAGGGCATCCCCTTCGTGCTCGCGGACCCGACGGCGCAGATCAGCCAGGACGTCTTCCGGACGGCCGCCGAGCTCATCGGCAGGCCCGTGGCCGTGGCCGCGCGGCGGTAGGGTACTCGTGTCGGATCCGCGCCCCATCGGCGTCTTCGACTCGGGCGTGGGCGGGCTGACCGTCCTGCGCGAGATCCTGCGCCGCTCACCCCACGAGTCCACGATCTACCTGGGCGACAACGCCCGCGCGCCATACGGCACCCGGACGGACGACGAGGTCCTGCGCTTCTCGATCCAGGCGCTCGATGCGCTCGCCTCGCGCGACGTGAAGGCGATCGTGGTGGCCTGCAACACGTCCACGGCGGTCGCGCTCCGCGACCTGCGCGCCCGGTACGACCTGCCGGTGCTGGGCGTGGTCCGGCCCGGCGCCGCGGCGGCGGCGCTGGCGACGCGCAACCGGCGCGTCGGCGTGATCGCCACACCCGCGACCGTCCGCTCGCACGCCTACTTCAACGCGATCAAGGACGAGAACCCCGCAGTCGAGGTGTACGAGCACGCGACGCCCCGGTTCGTGCCCATGGTCGAGGCGGGCATCCTCGCGGGGCCGGAGCTCGAGGCTGCGGTGGCCGAGGAGCTCGCGCCGCTGCTGGGCGAGCGCGACGGGGCGGGCGAGTTCGTGTTCCCGCGGCCGCCGTCGGCCAAGATCGACACCCTGCTGCTGGGCTGCACCCACTACCCGCTGCTGCGGCCCGTGCTGAGCGCCGCCGTCGGTGACCGCGTGGCCATCGTGGACTCTGCCACGGCCACGGCCGCGACGCTCGCCGAGCTCCTGTCGGTCAACGCCCTCGAAGCCCCGGGTACTACGCGCGGCACCGCCGCCGACCCGGGCGCAGCCGGCCACTCCCGCCCCGCCGAGACGTATGGCGAGCCGCCGGTGCACGTCCAGTTCACGACCGGTGATGTCGCGCTGTTCACCTCGATCGCGTCGCGGATGTTCGGCGAGGCGTTTCCCGACGTGTGCGGCATCGAGCTGGCTGACGGCGGATGAGCCCAGACCGGACCTCGCGCCGGCCGCCGCGGGAGCAGCCGTCGTCGCGCATCTGGCAGGCGGGGTTCGCGCTCGGGGCCGTCCTGGGCGTTGCGGCCACCGTCGCCGGCCGGCGGATCGAGCACCACGCGAGGGCCGCCGGGCTTGTCGACTGGGCCCGCGTCGAGCGCGTCGCCACCGCCCGGCTGCGCTCAGCGCCCGGCGCCCTCCAGCCCTGGGAGCTCCGCGACGCCGAGCCCTCGTACGCCGCGGCAATGGCGAGGGTGGTGCCTGCGCTCGAGGCGCACCTCGGCACGCCGCTGCCCGGCGTTGTCGACCGGGTGGCGGTGGTGGACCGCGGCGGCTGGGTGGCGGCCAACACCGTCGCGTTCGCCGCGCTCATGGGAAGGCTCGAGCTGGGCCTTCTCGACCAGCTGCTGCCTCCCGGTGCTGGCCTGACCAAGGCGGCGATGACGCTCGCGAATCGCTGGGTCACCACCACGCAGCTGGGCGTGCTGCTCGGGTTCATGGGCCAGCGTGTGCTGGGGCAGTACGACCTCGCGCTGATCTCGGCCGAGACCACGCCGGGGCGCCTGCTCTTCGTCGAGGAGAACATCCGCGCGACGGCCAAGGCGATGGACGTGCCGCTGGAGCCGTTCCGGGTGTGGATCGCGCTCCACGAGACCACCCACGCGTTCGAGTTCGAGGCGCACCCCTGGCTCCGGCCGTACCTGGCTTCGCGCCTCGAGCGGCAGGTCTCGATGTTCTCCGACGACGCCTCGGATCTGGGACGCGACGCCGTGCACCAGCTGGGGGCAACGCTCCGCGGCGAGGGCCGCCGCGACGACCAGCACTGGCTGGAGCGCCTGATGACCGTCGAGCAGCGTCAGGTGTTCCGCGAGACGCAGGCCGTGATGAGCCTTCTCGAGGGGTTCGGCGACCACGTGATGGACGAGGTGGGCCGCGACCTGGTCCCCGGCCACGCCCGGATCTCGGCGCGGTTCCATGGCCGGCGCGCCAACCGGACGCCGTTCGAGCGGGCCATGCTGCGGATCACGGGCATGGACCTCAAGATGGAGCAGTACCGTCGGGGCGAGGAGTTCGTCGCGGGCATCGAGGAGATCGCGGGGCCGCAGGCGCTCCGGCGCCTGTGGGACGGACCCGAGACGCTGCCGACTCCGGACGAGATGGACGACCCCGCGGCGTGGGTGCGCCGGGTGGGTGTGGGGCGGAGCCAGGGAGGGACGGCGTGACGGGGACGGATGGGGTTGCGGCTGCGGGCTCGGACGCACCCGGGCCGGGCTCGGGCCCGGGCGGCGTCCCGGCAGCGATCGCGCTCAGCCCGATCCTCGCGGCGCGCTACGGCGCGCGCAACCTCGAGGTCGTTCGCTCGGCCGCGCCCGGTGCGCGAATCGTGACGATCGGCTTCGACGGGCATCCCGACGGGCCGCTCGACGACGTGGAGGTGATGCTCCGGGGAGGGCTGCCGGCCGAGGTGTTCGACCGGATCCTGGTCCGAGCGCCAGCGTTGCGCTGGGTGCATTCGGCGACAGCAGGCGTGGAGCGCGTGCTGACCCCGGCGTCGCGCGCCCGCGGCCTCGTCATCACCAACGCCCGGGGCGTGTTCAGCCGTCCCATCGCCGAGTACGTGCTGCTGATGATGCTCGCGGCGGCGAGGCGCCTGCCCCAGCTGCTCGAGCTCCAGGCCGAGCGCACCTGGCAGCCGCTCGAGGCGCGCGAGCTGCGGGACATCACGGTGGGGATCGTCGGCCTCGGGTCCATCGGCCGAGCGGTGGGCGCGCTCGCGTCGGCGTTCGGCTGCCGGGTCATGGCGACGCGGCGGCGCCCAGAGGCGGGGTCCGCGGCCTCTGACGGGGCGGGCGACGAGCCGTTCCACGGCACGCTGGTGCTCGACCGCGTTCTCCCGCCGGAGCGGCTGCCCGAGATGCTCGCCGAGTGCGACTTCGTGGTGCTCGCCGCGCCGCTCACCGAGGGCACGCGCGGGATCATCTCGGACGCGGCCATCGCGCAGATGAAGCCCGGCGCCTGGGTGATCAACATCGCCCGCGGCGAGCTCGTGGACGAGCGCGCGCTGACCCGTGCGCTGCGCGAGGGCCGCCTTGGCGGCGCCGTCCTCGACACGTTCCTCGAGGAGCCGCTGCCGCCCACCTCGCCGCTGTACGACGTTCCGAACCTGATCATCACGCCGCACACGGCGTGGTCCTCGACACGTGTGCTGGACCGGTCCGTCGGGCTGTTCGCGGAGAACCTGCGCCGCTACGCGGCCGGAGAGCCCTTGGCCAACGTGGTGGACCCGAACGCCGGGTACTAGACAAGGGGACGACGACCGACGTGCGCCACGACCCAGCCGGGGTGGACCTTCGCTACCAGCCCGTGATCGGTGACTACTTCGATGCCATGGCGTCCGCCGCGAGGCACTCCCGTTTCGCGGCTGCGATGGGTGCCGCCCTTGTCGTCATGGCGTCCACGGCCATCGTCCTCATCGGCGACAAGGTGAGCGTGGTGATCCTGCTTGCCGGCATCCTCTTCCTGACCGGCCACCTGCCGGCGGCGCTGAGCCTGGGGACCGTCTGGCGCAAGCGGAGCCTGCTGACTCGCGAGGTGGTGATCCACGCCGACGCCACGGGCGTCCGCTCCTCGCTCGCGGGTACCAAGAGCGAGGTCGACTGGTCCACCTTCAAGCGGGTTCGCGACGTCCGGACGGCGTTCCTGCTGGACCTCGGGACCGGCGGCGGCGCCATCGTCCCGAAGCGGGTGTTCGACGCTGACTCGCTTGCGCGATTCCGGGCCCTTGCCCGCGGGGCGGGCGTGTTGGACGCGTCGTCGCCGGCCCTCGACCTGGGCGTAGGGAGCCTGATCGGCGTCGTCGTCGGCGGCCTGTTCATGCTCTCGATCGTGGTCGTCAACAAGCCCTGAGCGGAGCTGCGGGTCGCGGCGTCCTCGGCGACCGGTAGCATCAACGCATGCAGATCGCCATCGTCGGGCTTGCCGGGTGCGGCAAGACCACCGTGTTCAACACGCTCACCCGGGGCCACGCCGAGACCGGCGGCTACGGCGGGGTCACGCTCAACGTGGGCGTGGTCAAGGTCCCCGACCCGCGCCTCGAGCGGCTCGCCGCGGTGTTCAAGCCCAAGAAGATCGTCCACGCGGACGTCACCTACGTCGACCTGCCCGCGCCCCCGGCCTCCACCGAGTTCCACGTGGGCACCGAGGAGCTCCCCGCCGAGCACCTCGCGCGCCTCCGCGACTCCGATGCGCTCCTCCACGTCGTCCGCGCCTGGGACGATCCAGCGCGCCCGCATTCGGCCGGCTCGGTGGATCCCGCCCGCGACCTGGAGCAGCTGGACCTCGAGTTCATCCTCGCCGATCTCTCGATGGTCGACCGCCGGCTGGAGCGCCTCAAGTCGTCCGGCCGCCACGGCACGCCCGCGGAGCGCGAGGCGAACGAGCGCGAGGAGGCGATCCTCTCGCGCCTCAAGCCCGCCCTCGAGGCCGGCCGCCCGATCCGCGACGAGCCGCTCGACGAGGACGAGGAGAAGGCGCTGCGCGGCTACCGGTTCCTCACCCAGAAGCCGGTGCTGGTCCTGCTCAACGTGGGCGAAGGTGACCTCACGGGAGAGCCCGCGCTCATCGCCAAGATCGCCTCCGGCTACGAGCACCGTCACGCCATGGTCGACGCGCTGTCGGCGCGGATCGAGATGGAGCTGGGCGAGCTCGAGCCCGACGAGGCCGCCGTGTTCATGGAGGAGCTGGGGCTCCACGAGTCGAGCCTCGACCGGGTCATCGCGCTCTCGTATCGGCTGGTCGGGCTGATCTCGTTCCTCACCGCCGGCCCTGACGAGGTTCGCGCCTGGCCCATCCCGGACGGCTCGAATGCGGTCGACGCCGCCGGCGCCATCCACACCGACCTCGCCCGCGGATTCATCCGCGCCGAGACGATCGGCTACGAGGACCTGCTCGCGATCGGGTCGATGGCCGAGGCAAAGAAGCACGGCAAGCTGCGCTCCGAGGGCAAGACGTACCGCGTCCGTGACGGCGACGTGATCGAGATCCTGTTCAGCAAGTAGCGAGGCGCTCGTGATGACCGACGCCGGCCTGCGGATTCGCCAGATGACTGCGGACGACTACGACGCGGTCGTCGCCCTCTGGCGGGATACCCCGGGCGTCGGGCTCGGGGTGGGGGACGAGCGCGAGGCCGTCGCGGCGTGCCTCGATCGGAACCCGGGCCTGAGCCAGGTCGCGCTGCGGGGCGAGACCCTGGTGGGGGCGGTGCTGTGCGGCCACGACGGACGGCGCGGCAGCATCAACCACCTGGCGGTCGTGCCCGGCGAGCGCGGCCGGGGCCTCGGCCGCGAACTGGTGGACCGCTGCCTCGACGGGCTCCGCGACGCCGGCATCGGCAAGTGCAACATCGTCGTCTACGGCGACAACGCCGACGGTCAGGCGTTCTGGCGCGCCACCGGTTGGCGCCCCCGCGACGACCTGCTCCTCATGCAGCGAACGATCGAGGGTGGCCAGAGCTAGCTGGACGCCGCATCCGGGGTGGTGGCGCCGAATCCGCCAACGACCTTGCCTGGTGGCGCCGGACCACCAAACGCGGCGTCGACCGCCTGGTCCGGCGCGATTTGGTGGCGCCGGACCACCAAACGCGGCGTCGACCGCCTGATCCGGCGCGATTTGGTGGCGCCGGACCACCAGACGCGGCGTCGGCCGCCGCGGGACGGCGCGATTTGGTGGCGCCGGACCACCGGGTCCTCCCCGTGCGCCGCGGGATGGCCCGAATTGGTGGCGCCGGACCACCAAACGCGGCGTCGGCCTCGGGGGAGGGCGCGATCTGGTGGCGCCGGGCCACCGGGTCCTGCCCGTGCGCCGCGGCATGGCGCGACTTGGTGGCGCCGGGCCACCGGGTCCTGCCCGTGCGCCGCGGGAGGGGCGGGGCCGAGCGCGCCGAACGCCGGTTGCGCCGCGACGGACTCAGTTCAGCCGAGGGTCGCCCGCCTGGAGGTCCGCCAGGATCTCCGCGTAGTCCGCACCCTCCTCGGCGGGCTCGAGGTCGGCCAGGAAGTTCTCCTCCGGGTCGCGCGATACGTTCACCGCGGCGGTCAGCCGGTCGTCGGTGATGGCGGTGAACTCGTAGTTCGCCTCCAGCTCCTCGGCGATGGCCTCCACGAGCGTGTCCCTCTCGAAGTTGTCCACCACGCGCCGACGGATGGTCTGGACGATCTCGAAGAACTCCTCGGGGTCCATCTCGTCCTCGCGGATGAGGAGGATGTCGGCGTAGACGTCGTCGTCGCCTTCGTGGAGCTCGTAGAAGTGCATGATTGGAGACCTCGGTCGAGACGGCGTCCTGGAGCCGTCGTGGTGAGCATGCGCAGGGCGGTCAGTATAGGCGGGGCGTCGAGCGACCCCGGGAGGATGGATGAGCGGAACGCCGGACGTCGTGGTGGTCGGGTCTGCCTGCCGTGACCTGGTCGATGACGACCCGCGCGGCTGGCGACTTGGGGGCGGCGCCTCGTACTCGGCGCTCGCGCTGGCGCGCCTGGGCCTGCGGGTGGGCGCGATCGTGGTGGCCGATGAGCTTGCCGCCGGGTCCAGCGAGATCGAGATGATCCGCGACGCGGGCGTGGACGTCCTGATCCAGCCAGACTCGAAGGGGCCCATCTTCATCAACACCGAGACGCCGACAGGTCGTATCCAGCAGACCCCCCAGGTGTCCGATCCCGTCGACCCGGCCGCGCTGCCGGACGCCTGGCGGGCGGCCCACGCGTGGATGATCGCCCCCGTGGCCGCCGAGATCCCCGACGTCTGGGCCGACATCCCGCCGCCCGACGCCCACGTCGCCCTCGGCTGGCAGGGCCTCCTGCGCGTGCTGGTCGCGGGCGCCAAGGTCCACCACCGCCAGCCGTTCACGTCGCCGGTCGTGTGGCGGGCGAACCTCATCGGGGTGGGCGTGGACGACATCGACGACGCCACGAGCGCGGCCGACCTCGCGACCCTGCTCCGCCCGGGCGCCGAGATGCTGCTCACCGACGGGATCCACGGCGGCAATGCCCACCGGGTGGGGGAGGACGGCGTCATCGCCTCCACGCGGCACTGGCACTCGATCCCCATCCGGACCTACGTTGACCCGGTCGGCGCGGGCGATTCGTTCTTGGCCGGCGTCTTCGCGGCCCAGGTCCAGCCCTCCCTGGTGGCGTGCTGGACCGGCGATGACGGAGACCTGCGGCTGGGCGCGGCCTGCGGCTCGCTGATCCTCGAGGGCCCGGGGCTGTTCGGCGTTCCGCACATCGGTGACGCGCTCGCGCGGATGTCCGGGGGCGACAACCCCGACTGACAGGGGGCCTCGCACGCCCCGTCGCGGCCGCGGTGCAGCCGCGGACCCGCGTCTTCCGCGTGCAAGCGCTTGCGTCGAATGGCACGATGATGCGGGCAGCGGACAATCGCCTGATGCGGGGTCCGCGTGCGCGCACGGCGCAAGGGCGCCCAGAGGAGGATCGGATGGCTGCACGGCTCGGGATCGGGGTCGTCGGGCTGGGGCGCATGGGCGCGATGCACGCGCGGTACGTGGCGCGTGGCGTCCCTGGGGCCAAGGTCGTTGCCGTCGCCGACTTCGACACCGATCGAGCCCGCGCGATGGGCGCCGAGCTGGACGTCACGAACGTCTTCGGCTCGGCGGCCGAGCTGGCGGCCTGCCCCGATGTGGACGCGGTCCTGCTGGCCACCCCGTCGGTCCGCCATCCCGACGACGTGATCGCGGTTGCCTCGGCCGGCAAGGACGTCCTGTGCGAGAAGCCGCTCTCGCTCGAGGTGGCGGGCTCGGAGGCCGCGCTCGCCGCGGTGGCGCGGGCCGGCGTCCGCCTCCAGGTGGGTCTCATGCGCCGCCACGACCCCGACTACCTGCGTGCCGCCGAGCGCCTTGCCGGGGGTGCTGTCGGGCGACCCGTGCTGTTCAAGAGCCTGCAATTCGACCCGGAACCGCCGTCCCTCGCGTTCTGCGACCCCAGGGTCTCGGGCGGGATCTTCCTCGACATGGGGATCCACGAGTTCGACCTCGCGCGCTGGCTGATGGCCGACGAGGTGGTCGAGGTGCACGCCTGGGCGACATCGGTCGGCGTCCCGGAACTTGCCTCGGTGGGGGACTACGACAGCGCGGTGGTCAACCTGCGGTTCGCGGGGGGCGGGACGGGCACCGTCGAGCTCGCCCGCACGGCGGTGTATGGCGAGGACGTCCGCACCGAGGTCGTCGGGAGCGAGGGCGGTGTCTTCGTCGGGCGGCTGCCGTATTCGCAGGGCGCCTATGGGACCCGCGAGACGATCACGATCGACGCGGTCGATCCCGCCCAGATGCGATTCGCGACGGCCTACGCGGCACAGGTCCGGGCATTCGTCCGGGCACTGGCCGAAGATCGGCCGGTCACGCCAACCGGCGAGGATGCCCTGGCCGCGCTGCGGATCTCGTTGGCGGCGCGCGCGTCGGCCCAGCGCGGCGGGACCGTGACCGTGGCGTCGGTGGTTGCCGGATGAGCGAGACGCTGCCGGCGATCGGCTTCCAGGTGTGGGGCCAGTTCACCGACTGGCCATCGCTGGAGCACACGGCGAGACGGATCGATGGGCTGGGCTTCGCGAGCCTGTGGTCGAACGACCACTTCTTCCCGGCGGCAGGGGCCGCGTACCAGTCGGACGGCGCGCCTCCGGGGCCGTTCCTCGAGGGCTGGGTCACGCTCGCAGGCTTCGCGATGGCGACCTCGCGGGTGGCGCTGGGGGTCCTTGTCAGCGGCGCCGGGTACCGCAACATCGGCCTGACGGTGAAGCAGGCGACCGCGGTGGACCATCTCGCCGGAGGGCGGGTGACGCTCGGCCTCGGGGCGGGCTGGCATCCACGCGACCACGCTGCATTCGGGTTCGACCTGCCGTCCATCGCCGAGCGCCTGGACCGGCTGGAGGAACAGGCGGCGGCGGCGCGGGCGCTCCTCGACGGCGAGACGGTCACCACGGCCGGGCGCCACGTCCGGCTGGAGCGCGCCGTCAACTTGCCGCCCCCGGTCCGAGACCGGATGCCCCTGCTGCTGGGCGGCAGTGGCGAGAAGCGCACCCTGCGCATCGTGGCCCGCCACGCCGACGTCTGGAACGGCGAGGGTGACGTGGCGACCTGGGCACGGCGCAACGCGATCCTCGACGAGCACTGCGCGGTGGTGGGCAGGGATCCCGGCGCCATCCGCCGGACGGTTGGCTTGCCGCCTGCGTCGATCCGAGCGACGCGAGCCGCCGCGGTCGCTGCGCTGGTGGAGCGCCTGCGCGCCAACGGGCTTGACGCGGACGAGGCGCGGCAGATCGCCGAGGTGTCGCCTGTCGCCGGAACGCCGGGCGCGGTCGCCGAGGCCTTGCGGGCCTACGCCGACGCCGGGGCGGCCGAGGTGCTGATCGACTGGCCCGCGCCGTTCGACGACGAGACGCTCGATGCCCTCGCCGGGCTCGAACCGCAGGTGCTGCACCAGCCGCGCCGGTAGGGCGCAGTACGTTGACACCCGCTCGTCCGCGGTGCTAGGTTGCGATTCACGCAATCGTTTGCGTTCACCCTGGTCGGAGGCGCTGGTGACGTATCGGCTCGACTCAGACGGGAACTCACGGGGCGGCCTCGCCCTGGCCTGCTGCTGGTGAGCGCCCCGGACGCGGCACACGCCTCGCCGACCGCCCCCGCGATCGAGCTCGTCGGCGTGACGAAGCGGTACGGCGACACCGTCGCCCTCAACAACGTCTCGCTCCAGATCATGCCGGGCGAGTTCTTCTGCCTCCTCGGCCCGTCGGGCTGCGGCAAGACCACCACGCTCAACATCATCGGCGGCTTCATCCCGCTCACCACGGGCGAGCTGCGGATCGAGGGCAGGCTGGTCAACGAGCTGCCCCCGCACAAGCGGAACGTCAACACCGTCTTCCAGAACTACGCGCTGTTCCCCCACATGTCGGTGCTGCAGAACGTCGCGTTCGGGCTCCAGATGAGCGGCGTCAAGGGATCGGCCGGGGACCGGCGCGCCATGGAGTACCTCGAGCTGGTGGGCCTCGAGGCCTACGCGCAGCGGATGCCCAGCCAGCTGTCGGGCGGTCAGCAGCAGCGCGTCGCCCTGGCCCGGGCGCTCGTCAAGCAGCCGGCGGTCCTCCTGCTCGACGAGCCGCTCGGCGCCCTCGACCTCAAGCTGCGCAAGCAGATGCAGATCGAGCTGGCGCGCATCCACCGCCAAGTGCGCACGACCTTCGTGTTCGTCACGCACGATCAGGAGGAGGCGCTCTCGATGGCCACGCGGGTGGCCGTCATGTCCGCGGGCCAGGTCGCGCAACTGGGCGTGCCGCGTGACGTCTACTACCGCCCGCTCAGCCGATTCGTTGCGGGCTTCATCGGCGAGTCGAACTTCATCTCGGGCGCGGGCGAGACCGACGCTGACGGCCGCTGCGCGCTCCGAGTGGACCCCACAACGGTGGTGCCGGGACCGGCGGACCTGGGCACGGGACCCAGGACGCTCGTCGTCCGCCCCGAGAACATGCGCGTCGAGGCACAGCGTCCCTCCGGCGATGTCGCCGCGATCAGCGGCAAGGTCGTCGGCGTCAGCTTCCTGGGCGCCTACACGCGATTGGCAGTCGACACACAGGCCGGGCGGCTCGTGGCCGCTCCGCCGAACGTTGAGGGGTCGCGCTCTGCGGCGCATGCCGAGTTGCTCGACCAGCAAGTGTGGGTCTGGTGGTGGCCCGGAGATGCCGTGGCCGTCGGCCAGGACTGAGGAGGAGGCAGCGTGTTCGTGGATCGTTCCGTCTCGCGTCGTGCGTTCCTCAAGGCTTCGGGCCTTGCCGGCGCAGGCGCCTTCCTCGCCGCCTGCAGCGGGTCGTCGGCCACGGCGTCGCCGAGCGCGGCAGCGTCAACGGCCCCGACCGTCGCGCCCACGGCCAGCGCGGCAGCGACTGCCTCCGCAGCCGCGACCGCCTCGGCAGCAGCGTCGCCGTCGGCCATGGCCGCCATCACGGCACCTCCCGGAGGCGGCACCCTCAACTTCCTGACCTGGAGTGACCACTGGGCGAAGGACGAGCTGGCCGGCGTCAAGACATCCACCGGCATCGACGTCCAGATCACAGAGCTCGCCGACAACATCGACGGCTTCAACAAGCTCAACCAGGTCCACGGCCAGCTGGACATGGTGTCCGGCGACGCCCTGTGGGTGCCCAAGTACTACGACGCAGGCCTGGTCCAGGCGATCGACATCAACAGCCTGGCCGTCTCGCAGCAGCTGTACTCGATGGCCCGCTCGTTCGACTTCTGGACCAAGCCGGACGGCTACCTCGCCTATCCCTGGGGCTGGTCGCCCATCCAGATCGTCTACAACCCGGCGAAGGTCACTCCCGGCGCCAACAGCTGGCAGCTCCTTGTCGACCCCAAGTACAAGAGCAAGATCGTCATGGAGAACCAGCCCACGGACATCATGCTGTTCGCGGGCATCGCCACCGCCGCAAAGGACATCTACAACATGACGGACGCCGAGCTGTCCGCCTGCAAGGACTGGCTGACCCAGCTCAAGCCGAACGTCTACAAACTGGTCCAGCAGAACAACGAGACCATCACGGCGCTCGCGAGCGGCGAAGCCTGGATCGGCACGCAGAACCTGGGCTCGCCCGACCGCATCAAGGCCGCCGGCGGACCGGACATGACCGCGTTCGTCCCCGACGAGGGCACCACAGGCTTCATCGACGGCGAGATGACGGTCAAGGGCGGCCAGAACCAGCCGCTCGTCCTGCCGTACCTCGAGGCCGGCGCACAGGCCGAGTACGTGGCCCAGAACTTCCTCGACAACGGGCGGCCGCTGTGGAACGAGAAGGCGTACACGCTGCTCGTCAACAACGGCCACAAGGACCAGGCCGACCGCTACCTGTACAACCAGCCCGAGATGGCGCTCAAGATGCGGCTCAAGGGCCCGGCCGGGAACGTGGACGCCTACATCAACGCGTTCAACTCGGTGTTCGGCGGCTGACGCCCCGGTCCGAGATCCACCCATGACCGAACGCGCGGACGGGCTCCCCGCGAGCCCGCCCGTGGAGGCCCATGCCGGCGCCAGGCTCTCCTGGCGCCGGTTCTGGCCGTTCACGCCAGCGGCCCTGGTGCTCATCGGGCTGTTCTTCGTGCCGCTCGCGATCGTGTTCGTCTACTCGTTCTGGTCGGTGGACAACAACACCCTGCTCGTCGTCCCGCAGTGGACGCTGAAGAACTACCAGACGTTCTTCAACCTCGACAACCCCTACTTGCGCACGTTCGGCAAGACGATCCTCATGGCGGCGGTCGTCACGGTCACGGCCCTGCTGTTCGCGTTCCCGTTCGCCTACTTCCTCGTCCGGTACCTCGGCGGGCGCTGGCAGCGGGTGGTGCTCCTCGCGACGATCCTGCCGTTCTGGACGAGCTACCTCGTCCGCATCTACGCCTGGCAGTCGATCCTGGGCGAGCAGGGCGCCATCAACGGGTTCCTCAAGCTGATCGGCGCGATCACCCAGCCGCTCGACGTGTTCGTCTACAACGACGTCGCGGTCTACATCGTGCTCGTCTACCTGTACTTCCCGTTCGCGGCGCTCGCCCTGTACACGTCGTTCGAGAAGTTCGACTTCACGCAGCTCACGGCGGCCCAGGACCTCGGCGCGACCCCGGCGAGGGCGCTGGTGCGGATCATGGTTCCCCAGGTCCGCCCGGGGATCATCACGGGCTGCATCTTCGTGTTCATCCCGGTGCTGGGCGAATACCTCACGCCCACCCTGGTCGGCGGCACGAAGGGCGTGCTGATCGGCAACCTCGTCTACAACTTCTACCGCGGTGGCGCCCTCCCGGCGATGGCCGCGGCGTCGTTCATGATCGCGGCCGTGATCGTGCTGCTGCTGGTGATCTTCCGGCGCTACCTGCAGGTCGCCGACGTCGTGGCGATGACCTGATGGCCAAGGGGATGGACCGCCTCGACACGATGCCCGTCAGCCCCCACGCGCGGCTGACGCGGCGGCTGCTGCGCGTCTGGGCCGGCGTGATCATCGCGTACCTGTACATCCCGATCGTGTTCCTCGTGATGTTCAGCTTCGAGGACAGCAAGTCCGTCGGCTTCCCGATCCCGGGCTGGACGCTCAAGTGGTACCAGGGCCTCCCGGAGAACGGCCCCCTGCTGGGCGCGATCGGGCAGTCCGTCTCGACCGCGGCGATCGTCGCGGTGGTGGCGACCCTCGTGGGCACGATGGCGGCGTTCCCGCTCGTCCGCTCCGGGATGCGCTGGCCCAACGTGGCGCGGATCATGTTCACGATGCCGATCATGATGCCCGGCCTGCTGATCGGCATCGGCATCCTGATCTTCCTGGCGAACTTCCTCCATGTGCAGCTCTCGCAGCTCACGGTGGTCGCAGGGCACCTGGTCCTGACGATGCCGTTCGTCGTCCTGATCGTGTCGGCGCGGCTCCAGGGGTTCGACCGGCGGCTCGAGTGGGCGGCGGCGGACCTGGGTGCGAGCCCGATCCAGGTGCTGCGTCGGATCGTCCTGCCGCTGATCTTCCCGGCCATCCTCGCGGGCGCCCTGATCAGCGTCACGCTCTCGATCGACGAGTTCGTGGTCACGTTCTGGACGGTCGGCCCGAAGCTCACCCTGCCCATCTACATCTACACCCAGATCAAGTTCGGCGTGACGCCCGAGGTCAACGCGGTCGCCACGCTCGTGCTCGTGTTCTCGGTCGCCATCCTCGCCTTGGGGGCGGCCGTCGCGGCCCTGTTCGGCCGCGTCCGCCGCCACCGGCGAGAGCGTGCCGCGGTCCACGAGGCCGCAGCCTGAAAGGACATGGAGGTCCCGTGCTAGCAGCCGTCTTCGAGGGGAATGGGGTTCTCACGCTGCAGGAGCGGCCGGTGCCGCAGCCGGTGCCCGGCGAGGTGCTGGTCGAGGTGGAGGCCTGCGGGATCTGCGGTTCCGATCTCGCCATCCTCGACGTCCCGCCGCGCCACCCCGGCACCCCGGGCGTGGTCCTGGGCCACGAGTTCGTGGGGCGCGTCGTGGCGCTCGGTCAGGGCGTCACGTCCATCGAGGCCGGGACGCGGGTGATCGTCGATCCCGACCCCAAGTGCGGTTCCTGCCCGTCGTGCAAGGCCGGCCGGCCGGCCACCTGCGAGCGGATCGTCGCCCTGGGCGTGTATCGCGACGGCGCGCTCGCGAAGTTCGTCACGGCCCCGGCGAGCGAGTGCCACCCGATCTCCGACAGCGTCCCCGCCGACCTCGCCGCGCTCGCCGAGCCGCTGGCGTGCGTCGTCAACGGCACCAACAAGGCCGGCCTGCGCCCCGGCGAATTGGCCGTGGTGTTCGGCGGCGGTGCGATCGGGTGCCTGTACGCCGCGATCTTCGCTGCGGGCGGGGCCGCGAACGTGGTGGTGGTGGAGCCCAACCCGGTCCGGGCGCCGATGGCGAAGGCCGTCGGGGCCACGCACGTCCTGACACCGGCCGAGTGGACCGCCCAGCGCGCGTCGATCCTGCCCGGCGGGGCCGACGTGGTGGTGGACGCTGTGGGCAGCGTGCTGCCCGAGGCGATCGACGCGGCGGCGATGAGCGCCCGGATCGTGATCTTCGGCATGAACGTCAACGCCCGGCCGGCCGTCCACCAGGTGGAGATCACCGAGAAGGGGCTGACGATCTTCGGGAGCTACATCACAGCGTTCACGTTCCCGCAGGCCATCCGGCTGCTCGAGGCCGGATCGGTGAGCCTGGCGCCACTCGTGTCGGCGGTGCTCCCGCTCGAGCGGGTGGCCGAGGGGCTGGCCATGCTCAAGTCGGGCGAGGCCACCAAAGTGGTCATCACGCCGTGAGCAGTGAGATCCAGGTGGGGTCGGCGCCGTGCTCGTTCGGCGTCGACGAGGTGGTGGTCCACGACACCTGGATGCCTGGCCCCGACGAGATGCTCGACTGGATGGCCGCGCTCGACTACAGGGGCACCGAGCTGGGACCGCCCGGCTTCATGGGCGACGGCCGGGTGATGGGCGAGCGCCTCGCGGCGCGCGGCCTCGCGTTCCTCGGCACGTTCCTGCCGCAGACGCTCGTCAACGACGCGCAGTGCGTCGCGGACCGCGCCTGGCTCGACGGGCTGCTGGCCGACCTGCGGCGCGGCCTGCCCGAGGGCGCAGCCCCGTTCGCGGTGCTGTCCGACTCCATCACCCAGCCGATTCGCCAGCAGGCGGCGGGGCGGATCGCCTCCCGGCCCGACGCCCAGCTCGACGACGCCGGCTGGCGGAGACTGATCGACAACCTCCACCGCTCGGCCGAGCGGGCGGCCTCGCACGGGTTCCGGCCTGTCATCCACCCGCACTGCGGCACGTACCTCGAGACCGCCGGGGAGATCGACCGTCTCGTGAACGCGATGGACGCATCGGTCGTGGGCCTCTGCCTCGACACCGGGCACTTCCGGTTCGGTGACGCCGATCCGGCGGCGTGCATCCGCGACTATCGGGAGGTGGTTCGCCACGTCCACGTCAAGGACTGCGCCACGCGGATCCGCGACGAGGTGGTGGCGCGTGGCGAGGATGTCGTGTCGGCGCTCGCGGGCGGGGTGTTCTGCCCGCTCGGCTCCGGCGACGCGGACATCCCCGGCGTGGTGGCGGCGCTGCGGGAGACCGGGTACGGCGGCTGGGTCGTCGTGGAGCAGGACCAGTTCCTTGCCGCATCCGTCACGCGAGAGGACGTGGTGGCCGGGCAGCGGGCGAACCGGGAGTATCTGGCCAACCTCGGCATCTAGCGCTGGCGGCGTGAAGCGGGACACGGGTTCCTCCGCCCGCCCTCGCGCCGCCGCCCGCTCTCGCGCCGCGGGTTCAACCTCGCGCCTCCAGACTGGCCCGCTGGGCAGTCTGGAGGCGCCTCGTCAGGCGTGATCGCCGCTCCCTCGCCGCTGCGTGCTCTCGCGCACGATGAGGCGCACGGGGAGCACCCTCGACGCGGACGGCTCGCCTGTGGCGATGGCGCCCAGGAGCTCCGCGACCGCGAGCTCGCCCATCTCGGCTGCCGGCTGCACCACCGTGGTCAGCCGGGGGTTGGAGATGGCCGCGAACGGGATGTCGTCGAACCCCGCCACCGCCACGTCCCCGGGCACGGAGACCCCGACCATCCGGAACCCGTCGAGGACGTGGAGCGCGACGCGGTCGTCGTACGCGATGACGCCGTCAACGCCGGCATCGCGCAACTCCGCGGCGAGCTCCGCGTGGTGGCCGGGCAGGAACGAGAACTCGCTGATCGGCGCGGTGCCGAAGCGCTCGGCGACGATCGCCTCGTACGCCTGCTTGCGGACCGTATCCGAGCCCGGGCGGTCGCGAACGCCGACGTAGGCAATCCTCCGGCAGCCCTCGTCGGCCAGGTGGTCGACCAGCTGGCGGATGCCGTCGGGCTCGTCGGGGCGGAGGCAGCCGAGGGGGAGCTGCACCGGGATGCCGCCCTTCAGGCGCTCGCTGTTGAGGAATACCACGGGGCTCGGGCGGACCATGATCGCGACCGCCTCGAGGTCGAGCACGGAGCCCATCAGGGCGAGGCCGTCCGCCCGATGGGCGCGGAACTCGCGGACGGCCCGCCGCTCGCGGGCCGCGTCGCCGAGGCTGTTCGCGATGATGACGGTGTAGCCGGCGGCATGGGCAGCGGCCTCGAACCCCGCAACGACGGTCCCGTGGATGGGGTCGGTGGTGTCGGGGATCATCAGCCCGAACGTGCGGCTGGCGCGCACGGCGAGGCTGCGGGCCGCGAGGTCGGGGACGTAGCCGAGCGCCTCGGCGGTCGCCGCGACGCGCTCCCGAGTTCCGGCGCTGATCTGCGGATCGTCGTTGAGGGCCCGGGACACGGTGGCGACCGACACGCCCGCGGCGAAGGCCACCTCGCGCAGCGTGATCCGGCGCTCACCGCTCACTGGCGGCACCCCTGCGATCCTCCGTCGACGCCATCGATGCCGTCGTCTCGGCCCATGAATGCGGTCACCCGGGCGCGCTCCCCCTGCCTGGCTTCGGTCGGGCCATTGTGCGGGCGGAGGACCCGCGGGGCAAGGCTGCCGGGAGGGGAGTGAGGGGACCGTCGGAGGCCGGACATCAGGGAGGCACCGAACGGCGGGCTGCCGCAGGCGCCTCGTCGGCCCTCCAGGGCGGTCGTCCGCCTCCTCGCAAATCAGCCCCGACGTTGACAACGCCGGGTCCGAAACGCTACGGTGCAAGCGTTTGCGTAACCCAAGGAGACCGGAATGCCCGGACCGGGAATCGAGCTCATCGGTGACGAGGAGACCGCGGAAGTCCTCGAGGTCATGCGGAGCGGGTTCCTGAGTCGCTACGGCCCGGCCGACAACCCGGCCTTCCTGCACAAGGTCCGCAGGGTGGAGGAGCAGCTGGCGGCGATCGCCGGCGTGGAGTACAGCCTCGCGGTCAGCGGCGGCGGGTCGGCTGCGCTGTGGCTCGCGATGCTGGGGCTCGGGATCGGGCCGGGCGACGAGGTCATCGTCCCGGGCTTCACCTACGTCGCCTCCATCTCCTCGATCGTCTACACGGGCGCGACGCCGGTGCTCGCGGAGGTGGACGACTCGTTCTGCCTCGACCCGGCCGACGTGGCGGCGCGCATCACGCCCCACACCAAGGCGATCATGGTGGTCCACATGCTGGGCGGCGTGGCCCGCCTCGACGAGCTCAAGGTGCTCGCGGACGCCCACCACATCGCGCTCATCGAGGACTGTGCGCAGGCGTTCGGCGCCACCTACCAGGGCCAGGGCGTCGGCGGCGTCGGCGCGGTGGGCACGTTCTCGTTCAACGAGTACAAGACGATCACCTGCGGCGACGGCGGCGCGCTGGTGACTGGCGACCAGGCGCTGTACGAGCGCTGCTTCGCGATGCACGACCAGGGGCACGCCCCGTTCCGGCTCGAGAGCAAGTACGCCGAGCGGCCGTTCCTGGGCATGAACTTCCGGATGACCGAGCTCTCCGGTGCCGTGCTCCTCGCCCAGCTGCGCAAGCTCGACATGATCCGGACCCGCCTCCAGGCGAACAAGGCGATCGTGAAGTCGATCCTGCGCGAGGTGCCGGGGATCGGATTCCGCACGCTCGTCGATCCGGAGGGCGACCTCGCGACGCACCTCGTGGTCGTGCTGCCGTCCCAGGCGGTCGCGGAGGCGGTCGCGAAGGAGGTCGGCTCGATCACGCTGGGCTCGTCCGGCTGGCACGTGTACAACAGGATGGACCACGTGCTCTCGCGGCGGACCGTGACCGGGAAGGGCTGCCCCTTCGACTGCGGCCACACCGACCACGCCCCGGGCGACTATCACGCCGGGATGCTGCCGCAGACCGACGGGCTCGTGAACCGCTCGATCAGCATCGGGATCGGCGTGCGCGACGGCAACCTCGCGCCGTACGGCCTCCGGGTGACCAGCGGCGAGGACGAGGCCCGCACCGTGGGTGCGACGTTCCGTGACGCGGTGCGCAAGCACCTGGGCTGATCTCGCGCGCTGGGCCAGACAGCCCGACACGGCGCCCTCCGCTCATCCGTCGGCGACCACCGGCGGCCTCCGGCCGATCCGGGCCGTGAGCCGCGCCCCACGCCGCGCGAGGTCCGCCTCGACCCGCGGGTAGGGCCGTCCCAGCTGTCGCGCCCGCTCGAGGATGCGCCAGGCAGCCCTCGTCGCCGCCAGCGCCCCACGCGGATCAGCGAGCCGGTGCTCGCGCAGCTTCGCCACCTCGATCCAGGCGATGGCGCCCAGCGCACCGCCGGCCCCCGCGGCGGCTTGCCACGCCTCCGACGATTCCGCCCAGCGCCCGAGGCGCCGCAGCGTCCTCGCCCGCTCGGCGGCAATCCGCTCGTCTGTCCATGCTGGGCCGGCGTCCCAGGGCGCCGCGCTGGGCTCGGGGCCGAGCGGCCCGCCCCGCCCGGCCGCCAGCTCGCCGCGCCAGCCGCCGCGGGGCGCCCTGCCGCCGAAGTGCGGACGCGTCCGCGGCTCCCACCACCCCACCCCGGGCCGGACGTCATCCTCGTCTGGCCCGCCACGGGCGACGGGCGTCCGGCCGAACGGATCCCGGGCCTCGCCGGGTCCGGCCAGCGCGTCGTCGAGGCAGGCGAGCGCCTCCTCGTGGCGTCGGTCCCGGGCGTAGGCGCGGGCAAGGCCCGCGAGGTCGCCGCGCGGCGCGCCCAGCCGCGTCTCGCGCTCGGCGTAGTGCCGCTCCACGTGCGCGAGGAGCAGCCCAAGCGACCGGACGTCCTTCTCGTTGTGGATCACGACGCCCGCTAGCGGCTCGACAGGCCCGCCACGGAGCACGTCGAGGTAGATCGAGGGGATCTCCCAGCCCTCCACGTCCCCGGTCCGGGTCACGCCGAGCAATGACTCCTCGACCGTGCGGAGGCGGGCGTCCTCCATGCGGTGGCGGAACACGCGTCGCACGAACGGCAGCAGGTCGAGGTGCCCGGCGTGGGCCGGCGCCGCCCGGCCGGCGAGCCGGAAGCGCGCCTCGAGCAGCGGCCAGTCGAAGCCGCGGCCGTTGTACGACACGAGCCACGCGTCCGGCGTGACCCAGCGCTCGATCTCGGCGAGGAGCGCGGGTTCGTCTGCGTGATCGGGCAGCACCAGCTGCGTCTGGCGGAACGAGGTGCCGTCCCAGCGCGCCAGCCCCACGAGGAACGCCAGGGTGCCCGCCGCGGTGGCGAGGCCGGTGGTCTCGGTGTCGAGGCAGACGAGCGGCGCGTCTGCGGGCGGATGGCCGGGCAGGACCGCCAGGCGATCGCGGTCAACCGGCATCTCGATCGGGGTGATGACCCGCCGCACGAGCCATCCGTCCGCCGTGTCCGCGGCCTCCGCGCCAAGCGCCCTCGCGAGGCGCAGCGCGAGGTCCGCCGAACGCCGTCCGGCGAACGGCGCACGGGCTGGCAGCTGCGCAGGCCCGGCCGGGGGCCCGCCGGGTCGTGCGAGCGCCGCCCGCAGGTTCGCCAGCCGCCGTTCGCGAGTGACGGCGGTGCCGGCGTCCGAGACCGGGGGGACGGCCGTTGCGGTCTGGGAAGCCCCGAGCGCAGGCTCGATCGTCACGCGACCGCCGCCTGCGAGGGGAGCGGGGTCTCGCGCTCCGGGCTGGCCGGCGAGTGTCGGCTCGCCGATGTGGGAGAGGCGAGCGAGGCCAGGAGCCGCAGCGCGAGCGCCTTGCCGTCCACCTGCGGCTCCAGGCGCGGGCCTGTGCAGGCGGGACAGCCTGCCCCGCAGCCGCAGGCTCGGATGAGCTCGGCCGCCCCCGTGACCAGCTCGTCGTGGCGGGCCCACAGGCGCTCCGAGAGCCCCACGCCGCCCGGCATCGCCTCGTAGAGGTAGATCGTCGGCGCCTCGTGGTGGGGCGAGCGGACCTGCGCCACGAGGCCGAGGTCACGGGGGTCCACCATGAGCAGAACGGCCGCCACGGCCTGGATCGCCCGCCCGGCGCCGATGAGCGCCACGTCGAGCTCGTCGCGCCGCCAGCCGACCGCCGCGGCCTCTGCGGTGAGCCAGTACGCGGTGGTCTGGAGCTCGATCTCCGGCAGGTCGATGGGGCCCCAGCCCACGTTCTCGTCCGTGCCGAACTTGAGCTTCTTGTACAGCGTCACGAGGCTCGCGACCATGACCTCGCCATGGACCCGCGACCCGCCAGCGGCCGGCGCCGTCGCGAACACGTCGAGCGGCTTGAGCGTGACGGCGCGGTTCGCGTACGTGTAGTGGTCAGCGTCGATCTTGTGGACGTAGGCCTTGCGCTCGCCCCACTCGAGCCGGTCCACGTGGTACTGCACTGACTCGTGCATGTAGATTGCGTGCTCGTGGACGAGGACCTGGGCGCTGAACAGGTCCACCTCGCCCAGCACCCGCGGCCGGTCGGGCGACGTGTCGATGATCACGACGTTCTCCGGTGCCGCGGCGCGGAGCGAGACCTCGGACGCGGGGAAGTTCTCCGAGCTCCAGTACCAGCGCCCGTCGTCCGCCTGGCGGACCTGTCCTCCCTCGGCGAGGAACGCGAGCAGCTCGTCCGCCGGGCCCGGGCCGAACCACTCACCGGGCTCGAACGGGAGCTCGAACGTGGCGGCGCGGACGTGGGCGAGCAGGACGTGGAGGTTGTCCGGATCCAGGCGCGCCTCCTCGGGCTGCCCGCCCAGCACGAAGTCCGGGTGGTGGATGACGTACTGGTCCACCGGCGCGGGGGAGGCGACCAGCACCGCGACGCTCACGTCCCCGCGCCGACCGGCGCGGCCCATCTGCTGCCACGTCCCGGCAATCGAGCCCGGGTAGCCGGCGAGGATCGCGACGTCGAGCCGCCCGATGTCCACGCCCAGTTCCAGCGCGTTGGTGGACACGACGCCCAGCACCTCGCCGTCCCGAAGGCCGCGCTCGATCGATCGGCGTTCCGTGGGCAGGTAGCCGCCCCGGTAGCCACGGAGACGGCTTCTCGGCCCGAGGTCCTGGCGGAGCCGCTCCCGCAGGTTGCTGAGCATGATCTCGACCTGGACGCGGCTCCTGCCGAACACGACGGTCTGCCGTCCTGCGCGCAGGAACGGGAGCGCCCAGCGCTCGGCGAGGGTGAGCGCTGAGCCCCGAGCACCGGTGGAAACGTCGATCACCGGCGGGTCGACGAGCACCAGGTGCTTCTCGCCCGACGGCGCGCCGTTGCGGTCGATGAGCAGGACTGGGCGGCCAATGAGGGTCTCGGCGAGCTCCGACGGATTGCCGATGGTGGCAGAGCAGCACACGATGACCGGATGGCTGCCGTAGTGGGCGCACAGGCGGAGCAGCCGACGAAGCACGTTGGCGACGTGCGAGCCGAACACGCCCCGGTAGGTGTGGAGCTCGTCGATGACGATGACGCGGAGCTGCTCGAACAGCTGGAACCACTTGGTGTGGTGGGGGAGGATGGCCGAGTGGAGCATGTCCGGGTTGGTCACCACCACCTGGCCAGCCTTGCGGATCGCCGAGCGGATGGGCGCGGGCGTGTCGCCGTCGTAGGCGGCGGACGAGACCTCGAGCTCCGCCTCACGGACCAGGTCGCTGATCTCCGCCACCTGGTCCTGCGCCAGTGCCTTGGTGGGGAACAGGAACAGCGCCCTGGCCGACGGGTCCTCCGCCAGTGCCTGGAGCACCGGCACCGTGTAGCACAGCGACTTGCCCGACGCCGTGGGGGTCACCACGACGACGTCCCGCCCGGCGTGGACCGCCTCGATGGCATCGGCCTGGTGGAGGTAGGGCCGCTCGATGCCGCGCTTGGCGAGGCCGGCGCGGAGCCGAGGGTCCAGCCAGGCCGGCCATTCGGCGTAGCGTGCCTCGGTGGCCGGCCGAACCTCGTGGTGCACGACGCCGCGGGCGAGCGATGGCTCGTCCAGGATCCGCTCGAGCACGGCGAGCGTGGGCGCGGGGGCGTAGGTGCGCATGGTCGGCTCCGATGCAAACCGAACGGATGAGCGAATTGGAGCGAAGTCTACGCCAGCCTGCCCGGGACGTGTGACACCTCGGCTGTCACAGCGCGTGCGGGGGTCAGCCGGAAACGCTGCCACGAAGACGGCCAAGACCGGGTTGACAGCCGAATCGGGCGAAGCTACCCTCGCCGCAATGTCTCGACCCGATGCACCTGATCGCGCCCCCCAGCCCGAGGCAGCCGAGTCCGCCGCGGCCCCGGCGCCCTCTTGGGGCGGAGCCGCCTCCGTCAGCCTCGCTGACCTTCCCGTCGCCGGGCTGACCCGCCGCCGCGTTGCGCTGCTCCTTGGCTCCCTCATCGCCGCCTGGGTCATCCTGCTGTTCGCGCACCAGGTGGGGCAGGCGAGCGAGGCCTCTGCCCGCGCAGACGCGATGCGCACGTCGAACGCCTCGCTCCAGGCTGATGTGGCCGGTCTTCAGACTGAGCTCGCGCTGATCCAGCGCCAGGCCTACGTGGAGCAGCAGGCGCGCGCCTACCGGCTGGGGACACCCCGCGAGATCCCGTTCGCGCTGGCGGACAACGCGCCTGCTCTCCCGCCCGACGCCCCCGGCTCGGCCAACGTGCGCCTGGGCGCCGTCGCCGAGCAGCCGAGCCCACTCGAGCAGTGGATTCGGCTTCTGTTCGGTCCAGGCGGCGGTCCGTCGAACCCGGCGGGCAGCCCGAAGGGCTGACGCCGCCGGGTCCGCTCGGGCGGACTAGTGGAGTGCGAGCTCTGCGACCGAGACCGCCTGTTGGCACGCGTTCGGCGAGTACGGGATGCCCGTGTCGCTGGACGCCTGGTCGAAGTTGAGGTCTCCGAAGGTGGTGCCGACGAGGAGGCTCACGTACACGAGATCGTTGCCCTTGCGCACCAGGGCGCCGGTGGCCGGGTACGTGTCGGACCAGCCCGTGCAGAAGGCCTGGTCGTCGGCGCCCGGCACATCCACCGCGAAGTACTGGCCGGTCTGAGCCTTTGACTTCTCGGTTGCGAACACGGCTGCCGCGTCGCCGTTGCTGTACTTCGCGATCCTTCCGTAGCCGCCGGAGTTCTGGTTCGCGCTCGGGCTGGCGCCCGAGATGATGTAGCAGTTGTCGGCGTTGGGCAGCACGCGCTTGTCGAGGGTGAGGCCGATCGTGCTGTTGGCCAGGCCGGAAATCGGGTGTGCCTCGGTATCGGAGCCGAGCGTGCTCTTGAGTTGTGCGCTCGACACGATCGAACAGTCCTTGAGGTTGCCGCTCGAGTCGATCCCGAAGCCGCTGAGGAAGCTCGAGCCCACGACCCACAGGGCGATGAAGCTGATGATCGCGAGGACCACCAAGATGACGCCGACGACGAGGCAGGCCTTGAGGCACCCGCTGGTGCCGGTCTTGGCGGGCGGCGGGGCACCGTAGACGTAGTTCGGTTGCGGCTGGCCGGGTGCACCCCAACCGGGCTGGGGGGCGGGTCCCTGCGGCGGGGGGGCGGCGCTCCAGCCGGGCTGCGGGGCCGGGGCCTGCGGGGCCGGGGCCTGCGGAGGCGGGGCGGCGCTCCAGCCGGGCTGCGGGGCGGCAGGCTGCTGGGGGGTGGCGCCCCATGCGGGGGCCTGCGGCTGGGCAGGCTGCTGCGGCTGGGCCGGCTGAGCCGGCTGAGGCGCGCCGCCCCACGCCGGCTGTCCGGAGGGCGGTTCAGGCGCCGTGTTCCAAGTTGGCTGGGGCGCCGGCTGGGCGTCCTGCTGCGCGACGCCGCCCCAGGCCGAAACCTGCGGCTGCGCGGGCGCCTGCGGAGCCTCCACGGGCTGGGTGTCGGCCGGCAGCGGGGCTTCCTCTGGCTGCGTCGTGGCCTGCGGCTGCGGGGCCGGCTGCGGCGCGGCGCCCCACTGCGGCGCGGCGCCCCACTGCGTCGTGGCCTGCGGCTGCGTGGCGCTGCGGCTGCGGGGCCGGCTGAGCCGGCTGCGGCGCGGCGCCCCACTGCGTCGTGGCCTGCGGCTGCGGGGCCGTCTGCGGCGCGGTGGCCCCCCAGGCCGGGGCGGGCGTCTGGGGCGAAGCGCCCCAAGCAGGGGCCTGCGGCTGCGGTGCCGCACCGCCCCATTGCCCCTGGCCGCTCTGCGGCTGCGCTGGCTGCTGCGGTGCAGCGCCCCAACCAGGGATCGGGCCGCCGGCGCTCGGGTTCGGGTTTGGCGGCGGCGGCGTGGTCCACCCCGGCGCCGCAGGCTCTGCGGGCGGGGCGGGCGCGGGTTGCTGCGCCTCGGGCTCGGGCTGATCCGGACCGGCCCCCTGGCCGGGCATGTCGCTCGCCATCCACGTCTCCCCGTGCAGGAACTCTGGGCGCCGCCATTGTCACCGGTCGCGACGCTCACGGGAATGGGCAATTCTGAGGAGACCGCGCGGGGCGGGTAAACTGGTCTACAATCCGCGCCCGTGGCTGGGTAGCTCAGCGGCAGAGCAGGCGACTCATAACCGCCCGGTCGACAGTTCAATTCTGTCCCCAGCCACCAGCACTCATCACCCGTTCGGGCGATCAACCCGGGCGGGTCTTCTGTTTGATGCGTCACGAGTCGCCGGGCATGCATCCGCAACGGGGGCCGGGGCGTACTGACGGGAAGCGAGCGCGAAACCCTCGGTCGGAGGGCCGTCCGGGGACCCGGCGCTATACTCGCCCGACGGCCGGCACGCTCCGGCCTCTGACCTTTCGGAGGCGCTCCGTTTGAACGCAAAGTTCCTGCGCAATGGGATCGTGATGCTCGTCCTCGTGGTGGGCACGGTCGTGTTGCTCTACACCTGGGTCAACTCATCGACCCAGCCCAACCAAGCCGGCTACTTCAAGTTCCTCAACGACGTGAAGGCCGGCCAGGTGACCAAGGCCAGCCAGGATGGCGAGGTCGTCACCGTCACGACCAAGGACAACTCCACCTACTCGGTGGTGGTCCCGAACGCGATCATGACCAATGTCGCGGCCGACATGCAGCAGGCGGCGACGGCAGGCGGGGTGTCGCTGGGCGGCGACGTCTACATTCGCAAGCCCACGCCGGACACGTCGTGGATCGGCCTGCTGCTCACCGGCCTGCTGCCGCTCCTCGTCATCGGCGGCTTCATCTTCTTCATGATGCGCCAGGCCCAGGGCACCAACAACCAGGCGCTGTCCTTCGGCAAGAGCCGGGCGCGCATGTTCCTGGGCAACAAGACCGTCGTCACGTTCGCCGACGTCGCCGGCGTGGACGAGGCGAAGACCGAGCTCCAGGAAGTCGTGGAGTTCCTCAAATACCCCGAGAAGTTCAACTCGCTCGGCGCGCGCATCCCGCGCGGCGTGCTCCTGGTGGGCCCTCCGGGCACCGGCAAGACGCTGATGGCGCGAGCCGTGGCCGGCGAGGCCGGGGTGCCGTTCTTCAGCATCTCGGGCTCCGAGTTCGTCGAGATGTTCGTGGGCGTCGGCGCCAGCCGCGTGCGCGACCTGTTCGACCAGGCCAAGCGCAACTCGCCGTGCATCGTGTTCGTGGACGAGATCGACGCGGTCGGCCGCCAGCGCGGCGCCGGCCTGGGCGGCAGCCACGACGAGCGCGAGCAGACCCTCAACCAGATCCTCGTCGAGATGGACGGCTTCGACACCAACACCAACGTGATCGTCGTCGCCGCCACCAACCGCCCCGACGTCCTCGACCCGGCGCTGCTGCGGCCCGGCCGCTTCGACCGCCAGGTCATCCTCGACCGGCCGGACATGAAGGGCCGCGTCGCGATCCTCCGCGTCCACACCAAGGGCAAGCCGCTCGACAAGACGGTCTCGGTTGAAGAGGTCGCGCGCCAGTCCCCGGGCTTCTCGGGCGCGGACCTCGCCAACCTCGTCAACGAGGCCGCGATCCTCGCTGCCCGGCGCAACAAGAAGACCGTCGGGCAGAACGAGTTCGGCGAGGCGCTCGAACGCATCGTCGCCGGCCCGGAGCGCAAGAGCCGCGTCATCTCGGACGAGGAGAAGCGGATCATCGCCTACCACGAGGGCGGCCACGCCGTCGTGCAGCGCATCCTGCCCAAGTGCGACCCGGTCGCCAAGGTCACCGTCATCAGCCGCGGCATGGCACTCGGCTACACGATGGCCCTGCCCACGGAGGACCGCTACCTCCAGTCCAAGACCGAGTTCGAGGACAAGCTGGCGGGCCTGCTTGGCGGCAACGTTGCCGAGCGGCTCGTGTTCGGCGACATCACCACCGGTGCCAGCAACGACATCGAGAAGGCCACCGACCTCGCACGGCGCATGGTCACTGAGTTCGGCATGAGCGATCGCCTCGGCCCGCTCTCGTTCGGGAAGCGCGACGAGCTCGTGTTCCTCGGCCGCGAGATCGGGGAGCAGCGCAACTACTCGGACGACGTCGCCAAGATGATCGACGAGGAAGTGCGCTCGCTCATCGACAACGCGTACGAGCGGGCGACCCAAGTGCTCACCGCGCACCGCGACCGCCTGGACCGCCTCGCCGAGAAACTCATTGCCGAGGAGACCGTGGACGCGGAGGGGTTCGAGTCGATCTTCGACGGCCTCCCGCCCAAGCCCGAGCGCAAGGCGGGCATCCCTCGGGTCATCGCGCCAGGCAACGAGGGCGGCACCTCGCCCGGCCCCACGGCGCCCGCACCCAGCCCCTCGCCCCAGCCGGCCTGACGCCGGGGCCGCGAGGCCACACCAGAACCACCCGAGGGCGGACCACCGGTCCGCCCTCGCTGCTTGTCCGGGCCGGGTAGCATCGGGACGTGCCATCCCAGCCGCCAGGAGCCACCATGACCGACGTGCCGCGCAGCCCCGAGCCCACCCCGATCGACCCCGCCGTCGAGGCGGCCCTGGTGGCCTCTCGAGAGGCGCGGGCGGCGGCCCTCCTGGAGTTCGCGAGGATCCCCAGCGTCTCCACCCAACCGCAGTACGCGGCGGACATGGTGACCGCCGCTGAGTGGATTGCCGACAAGCTCCGGGGCGTGGGCGCCACTGAGGTGGAGGTCTGCGCGACCGAGCTCCACCCGATCGTCTACGGGCGGATCCACGAGGCGCCCGGCGCGCCGACGGTGCTCGTCTACTGCCACTTCGACGTCCAGCCGGTCGACCCGATCGAGCTGTGGGAGACGGCCCCGTTCGAGCCGTTCCTGCGTGACGGGCGGTTCGTGGGGCGCGGCGTGGCGGACGACAAGGGCCAGCTGGTGATGCACCTCTCGGCGCTCGAGGCGCTGCGGGCGGTGGGACGGGCGCCAGCCGTGAACCTGACGTTCGTGTTCGAGGGCGAGGAGGAGTTCGGCTCCGAGAGCCTGTTCAAGTGGATCCCCGAGAACCGCGACCGCCTGGCCGCCGACGTCGCGGTGATCAGCGACACCACGTACTTCGAGGGCAACGTCCCGGCGATCACCGTGGCGCTGCGCGGGATCATGTACGCCCAGATCGACGTGGAGCTGTCGCCGGTCGACCTGCACTCGGGGCAGTACGGCGGCTCGGTCGAGAACCCCGCCATCGCGCTGGCCCGGATCATCACGGCCCTCAAGGGCCCGGACGGCCGCGTGAGGATCCCCACCTTCTACGACGATGTGGTCCCGCTCACCGACGCGGACCGCGCCCAGATGGCCGGCCTGCCGTTCGACGAGGAGGCGTTCCGCGAGGAGACGCAGGTCTCGGCGCTGGTGGGCGAGACGGGCTGGACCATCCTCGAGAGCCGTACGGCCCGGCCGACGCTGGATGTGAACGGGATCTGGGGCGGCTTCCAGGGCGACGGCGCCAAGACGATCATCCCGGCCCACGCCCACGCGAAGGTGTCGACGCGGCTCGTCGCGGACCAGAAGCCCGACAAGGTCTTCGCGGCCTTGCGCGACTACGTCGCCCAGGTGGCGCCTCCGGGCGTGAAGGTGACCACGACGTTCATCCACGGCGGCGAGGCGAGCCTGACGCCGACCGACCACCCGGCGACGCAGGCCGCGGCGCGCGCCATCCGGGCCGTCGAGGGCGTGGACCCGGTGTACATCCGCGAGGGCGGCTCGATCCCGGTCACGGCCGCGTTCAGCAGCGTCTTGGGGCTGCCGGTGGTCCTGGCGGGCTTCGACCAGCCCAACTGCAACGCCCACGCCCCCAACGAGTGGCTCGACGAGCACAACTTCGAGGCCGGCACGCGGATCATCGTCCGGCTCTGGGACGAGCTCGCGAGTCTGCCGCGCGGCGAAGCAGGGTAGGCGAGTGGCAGGACGATCGGCGCAGGGGCGCCACCTCGCACGAGTGTTAGGATGCGGTGATGGTGGGTTCCGCGGGAGGGCATGACGGCGTGACGACGGAAACCGGGCCGGCGGAGACCGGGCCGCTGCCGAGGTCGGCTTGGCGGCTCGACGGGCCCAACGGCAGCTTGGCGCCCCGGTCGGCGATCGAGGTGCTGGTCGACCTCAACGACAAGGTCGCCACCGGCAAGGTGGGTGAATACCAGCCCCTGCCGCTTGGATTCACGCCCCTCGACAAGACGATCGGCACCGGCCTGCGAGCGGGCGAGCTGATGCTCATCGGCGGCGCCCAGGGCACGGGCAAGACCACGATGGCGCTCCAGATGGCCCGCAACGTGGCCTCGGGGGGCCAGGCGAACGTGCTCTACATCTGCTACGAGCACGACGAGCTCTACCTGCTCAACCGCCTGATCGCCGCTGAGTCGGCCCTTGCCCACCTGCCCCACACCACGGGCGCCATCAAGATCCAGGACGTGCGCAAGGAGATCCTGGGCACCTGGATGTCCGAGGGCGGCGGCGTGGCCCAGCTGGCGGCGAACCCGCGCCTGCGGCCGTCGCTCGACCGCATCGCCCGCTACGGCCAGAACCTGTTCCTGCTCCGCGGCACGCAGACCGCCAGCACCATCGACGGGATCCGCGAGCTGGTCCAGCAGCATCGCGTCCTGTCGGGCGACCGGCGGCTGATGGTCGTCGTCGACTACATGCAGAAGGTGCCGGTCATCCCCGAGCCCTCCAACGAATTGGAGAAGGTCACCTTCGTCATCAACGGCCTCAAGGACATCGCGCTGTCCGAGGACGTGCCCATGATCGCGATCGTGGCCGCGGACAAGGAGGGCCTCAAGGCGTCGCGGCTGCGCAACTACCACCTGCGCGGCTCGTCGGCCATCAACTACGAGGCCGACATCATCCTGATCCTCAACGAGAAGTACCAGATCGTCGCCAAGGTCAACATCGAGTTCAACCCGTACCAGGCGCAGCGGTTCCGCGACTGGGTGGTGCTCTCCGTGGAGAAGAACCGCGGCGGCATGGACGCGGTTGACCTCGAGTTCGAGAAGCACTTCGAGTTCTCCTGCTTCGACCCGAACGGGCGCACGGTGCAGGAGAAGCTGATCGAGGAGCGCCTCTACAACGACTAGCGGCAGGCCGGCTGGGCGTGGGGGCCGGCCGAACTTGTGGGCCCTGGGCCGTGGCCGGTCAAACCCGCCAGATCGCGCCAGATCCCCGAGCGCGCCCCGCCGTGCGCCCGGGATTGGCCGGTCGGACCCGCCAATTCTCGGCCAACAAGGGGTCCACCAGAGGTGCGGGGGCGCCGGATGGCGCGATTTGGCTGGTCCGACCAGCCAGGGTCCTGGCGGTACTCACGCTCGGCGCCGCCGGTCCGCGCGCCCGGGCGAATGGTCGGCCGATCTGCCGCCGCAGTCGTGCGCCTCGTCGACTGGGAGGCGACATCCGGCCGGTCTACGGTCAACCGCACATCGTGGGTGATGCCGTGCTGATCCCGATGAATTACAGCCCGGATGTGCAGTGGGTCCAGAACGTGCTGGCGGCCCGCTGATCCGACCCATCGTTGGCATGTCGCCTGTGGCGTCCGCACCCCGATGGACCCGAACCGCTAGAGTTCGCCGCATGAGCAACCATGCCGACAACTTCCCCGACATCGTCGAGATCGTGGTCGAGATCCCGCGTGGGAGCCGCAACAAGTACGAGTTCGACGAGGAGGCGGGCGTCTTCCGGCTCGACCGGGTGCTCTCGTCGGCCGTGTTCTACAACTTCGACTACGGCTTCATCGAGGGCACGCGCGCCGACGACGGCGACCACACGGACGCCCTGCTGATCATCGACGAGCCGACGTTCACCGGCTGCCACGTCTGGGCGCGTCCCGTGGGCGGCCTGGAGATGCACGACGAGATGGGCTTCGACTTCAAGGTGCTCTGCGTGGCCATCGGCGACCCGCACCAGCAGCACATCGAGCGGCTGGACCAGATCCGCCCGCACCGACTGGTCGAGATCGAGCACTTCTTCGAGACCTACAAGCTGCTCGAGAAGAAGCAGGTCGACATCGACGGCTGGCGCGATCGCGACCGCGCGCACGAGGTCCTGCGCAGCGACCGTGAGCGCTTCGGACCGGAGCGTGGTGGCTGAGCAGCTCCAGCGCCTGTTCGTCGCGGTCACGGTCCCGCCCGCCGCGCTCGACGCGTGCTGCCAGGTCATCGACCCCGTCCGCACGAGCATGCTCGGCCGCGAGGCCCGCTGGGTCCGGACCGACAACCTCCACCTGACCATCCGCTTCCTGGGCGACACGCCACCCGACCTCGTGCCTGATGTGGGCCTGGCCGTGATCGCCGCCGCCGAGCGGGTCGAGCCCTTCCAGGTCGAGCTGGCCGGGGCGGGGGCCTTCCCCGACGGCCGCCACCCGCGGACGCTGTGGCTGGGCGTGGACCGGGGAAATGACGGCCTGATGCGGATCATCGACGCCCTCGAGGAGCCGCTGGACCGTCTGGGCTGGGCTCCCGACCCGCGCGCCCGCCGCCCGCACCTCACGGTTGCGCGGACCGACGCAGTCCGCGGCGAGGTCAGCCACGCCATCGCCGACGCGCTGGCCCAGGCGGCGACCGACTGGCGGGCCGAGTTCGCCGTCCAGACGCTCACGCTCTTCCGGAGCCACTTGGGCGGTGGCCCGCCGCGCTACGAGCCCATCGTGGAGGCCGCCCTGCGCGCCTGACCGCGCCAGCGTTCGCACCGCGTTTGCGGCGCGGGCGGCCGAGGCGCTAGGCTCGCACCTCCCCACAGTCGTACGAACCCGGGAGGAGACCTCGATGGCCAGCGCCGCACCTCGACGCACCAAGTTCATCCTGGACGAGGAGCGGATCCCGCGGTCCTGGTACAACATCGTGGCGGACCTGCCGGCCGGGGTCCAGATGTCGCCGCCGCTCCACCCCGGGACGATGCAGCCGATCGGCCCCGCCGATCTCGCGCCGCTGTTCCCGATGGGGCTGATCCTCCAGGAGGTCTCCACCGAGCGGGACATCGAGATCCCGGACCCGGTCCGCGACGCCTACCAGCTCTACCGCCCGTCGCCGCTCTACCGCGCCCATCGTCTGGAGCGGGCGCTCGACACCCCCGCGCACATCTACTACAAGTACGAGGGCGTCAGCCCGGCGGGCAGCCACAAGCCGAACACGGCGCTGCCGCAGGCGTTCTTCAACAAGCAGGAGGGCGTCAAGCGCCTCGCCACCGAGACCGGCGCCGGGCAGTGGGGGAGTGCCCTCGCCTTCGCGGGCGCCGTCTTCGGCCTCGAGGTCAAGGTCTACATGGTCCGCGCGAGCTACGACCAGAAGCCGTACCGCCGGATGCTCATGGAGACCTACGGCGCGTCCGTCGTGGCCAGCCCGAGCATGACCACCAACTACGGCCGACGCGTGCTGGCCGAGACGCCCGACTCGAACGGCTCGCTGGGCATCGCGATCAGCGAGGCCGTCGAGGACGCGGCGACGCGGGACGACACCAAGTACGCCCTCGGCTCGGTCCTCAACCACGTGATGCTGCACCAGACCGTCATCGGCCTCGAGGCGCAGCAGCAGATGGAGATGGCCGGCGAGCGGCCGGACGTGATCATCGCCTGCGCCGGCGGCGGGTCCAACTTCGCGGGGCTCACCTTCCCGTTCGTGGGCGAGAACCTGCGCGGCGAGGCGAACTACCGCGTGATCGCGGCCGAGCCCGAGGCCGCGCCGTCGCTCACCCGCGGCGTGTACGCCTATGACTATGGCGACACCGGCAAGATGGCGCCGATCGTGAAGATGCACACCCTGGGCTCGGACTTCATGCCCGAGCCGATCCACGCGGGCGGCCTGCGCTATCACGGCATGTCGCCGCTGGTCTCGCTGCTCAAGGAGCACGACCTGATCGAGGCGCGAAGCGTCCACCAGGTGGCGTGCTTCGATGCCGGCGTCCAGTTCGCCCGGACCGAGGGCATCCTGCCGGCGCCCGAGAGCACCCACGCGATCAGGGTCGCGGTGGACGAGGCGCTCGAGGCCAAGGAGCGCGGCGAGTCGAAGGTCATCCTGTTCAACCTCTCGGGTCACGGCCATTTCGACCTGGTCAGCTACGAGCGGTACCTGCAGGGCGCCCTCGAGGACTACGAGTACCCGGCCGCGCGCGTGGCCGAGTCCCTGGCGTCGCTGCCCAAGGTTCCCGCCTGACGCCCTGCGCTTCGCTCGCCGGCGGCGGGCTACTATGACTCCCGCGGCGCACGTTTCCCGTGCGCCGCGGCTGCGTTAACGCATAGGATCGGCTCGTGCCCAAGCTCGCCTGTCACGCCTGCGGTCGCCAGATCTACACGGTCGCACCGCTCGAGTCGCTGTTCGCCGAGGAGCGTCGCTGCCCGCGCTGCGGCGCCTTCCTGTCCGCGGAGCGACGGCAGGTTGATCGCCGTGTGCGCGTGCGTCGGGTGAACCCGCCCGACGACCCCGGCCCGCCGCCCGAGACCGGCGAGCGTCGGCTGGGCGAGCGACGACAGGGGCCGCGCCGGTCCACGACCGGCTGAGACGGCGCCCGAGACGGCGCCCGCGACGGCGCCCGAGACGGCCGAGCCGCGCCCGCGACGGCGCCCGAGACGGCGCCCGAGAGGCCGAGCCGCGCCCTCAGGGCGACCACGAGTCGGGCAAGACTCAAATTGCGACCCCGCGAGCGTGGCCCGGGCGACGGAGCCTGATCTCGGAGCTGCGGCTGTGCGGCGGTGGGCCGGATTCGAGTCGGACCCGACTCGAGGGAGCGGCCGAGGGACGCAGCGACAGCAATCTCGTTAGGCTGGGCATCGCCTGCGCTGGGCCGGGCGTGATAATCGCCTCATGCGTGTTGCCCTGCTTGGACTCGGCCTGATCGGCGGATCGGTGGCGCGTGCCCTGCGCGTGGCCGGGGATGACTGGTGGGTCGGCGCGTGGACGCCGTCCGGGAGGGGACCGCAGCAGGCGCTGGCAGCGGGCGCGATCAACGCCGCCTACGCGTCGGCGAGGGACCTGCTCGCCGAGGCGGACCTCGTCGTGCTGGCGGCGCCGCCCCTCGCCTGCGTCGGGCTGATCGGTCGTCTGGCGGGGTCCTGGCGCGACGCGATCCGGCCGGGCGCCACCGTCACGGATGTGGCGTCAACGAAGGCGGAGCTCGAACGTGTCGCCCGCGACGCGGGGCTCCCGTGGGTTGGCGGCCACCCCATGGCCGGTCGAGAGACGAGCGGCTTCGAAAGCTCGGACGCGACGCTCTTCCAAGACCGCCCCTGGGTCATCACGGCCGCGCAGGCCGGGGGAGACGCTTCGAGGGTCGAGGCGCTGGCGCTCGCGTGCGGCGCAAGGCCCGTGCTCATGGATGCCGGCCGACACGACCGCCTCGTCGCCTCGGTCAGTCACCTCCCGCTCCTCACCTCTGTGATGCTTGTCGAGGCGGTGACGGGCTTGCCGGGCGCCGAGGACCGCGACTGGGGCGCGGCAAGGGGCCTCGCCGCCGGAGGTTGGCGAGACACCACGCGCCTCGCCCGCGGCGACACCGCGATGGGCGCGGAGATCTTCGCCACCAACGCGGACCGGCTGGCTGAGCGGCTGCGGGCGTACCGTGCACGGCTCGATGCGTGGCTCGAGCTGCTCGAGGCGCCCGGCGGCGCCGATCCGGCGGCGATCCGCGAGCGACTCGAGGCGGCCCGCGATCGGCTGGAGAGGTCGGGGGACGGCGCACCCGACGTGCCGAACCAGCCGGCGCGCGACCAGCCGAACGAGCCGAACCAGCCGGCGCGCGACCAGCCGAACGAGCCGAACCAGCCGGCGCGCGACCAGCCGAACGAGCCGGAGGCCTGAGCGCATGGCGAACCCGGACGAACTGGTCCTAGTCGTCCCGCGCGATGCCCTCGTCCCCGGCGACGGCTGGACGGGCGTGCGGCGCATGGACCTGGCGGAGGCGCTCGCCGTGGTCGCCCGCGACGGTCGGTTCATGCGGCGGGGCGACGCCGAGGAGGACCCCACCCACAAGCAGGTGATCCCGTACCTCGTGCTCCGCGACGGCGAGCGCTGGTTCCTGATGCAACGAACGCGCGCCGGCGGCGACGCGAGACTCCACGACCTCGGCTCCATCGGCGTGGGCGGCCACCTCAACCCGGGCGACGGCGACGTGGCCGGCGGCCTGCGCCGCGAGTGGCACGAGGAGCTGGAGGCCGACTTCCTTCCCGAGTTCACCCCGGTCGGGCTGCTGAACGACGACACGACGCCCGTCGGCACCGTCCACGTCGGCTTCGTCTACACCGCCGACGCGGCGGGCCGTCCGGTCGCCATCCGAGAGACGGACAAGCTGACTGGCGCCTTCGCCACGAGCGAGGAGGTCGCCGCGGTGGGCGATCACCTCGAGACGTGGAGCCGCCTCGCCTTCGACGCCCTGACCGAGCGGCCCGGGCGGTAGGGTCGGGCGGCCCGGGCGGACCCTTGGGCCGGGTGCCATACTCGGCGCAGGTCTGATGAGGATTCACCTTTCGAGCTCCGGTCTCAAGGTCGCCCGCGCTGCAGTCGCGGCGGGTCTGCTCCTCATCGCCCTCGTGGCCCCCGCGCACGGCGCATCCGGTGACGTCGTCGTCCTCACCGCCGATGGCGTCGTCGACAACGTGATGGCGGGCTACCTCAAGGACGGCATCGCCTCGGCGGCCTCGGGCGGCGCCTCGGCCGTCGTGATCCAGCTCAACACGCCCGGCGGCTCGCTCGACTCCATGACCGAGATCACGCAGGCGGAGCTCGACGCGACGATCCCGGTCATCGTCTGGGTGACGCCGGCGGGCGGCTGGGCGGCGAGCGCCGGGACGTTCATCGCCCTCGCCGGGAACCTGACCTACATGGCGCCGGGCAGCAGCATCGGGGCGGCATCCCCGGTGGACGCCAACGGCAACGACATCACCGGCACCGAGGGACAGAAGGTCAAGAGCTTCACGACCTCGATGATCAGCTCCATCGCCCAGACCCGAGGGCGCAACGTCGCGTGGGCGGCGTCGGCCGTGCAGAGTGCCGTGTCCGCCACCGCCACCGAGGCCGTGCAGGCGGGCGTCGTGGACGGGATCGCCGCGTCCCTGCCGGAGGTGCTCGCGGCCGCACAGGGTCGCCAGGTCACGACGAGGGCCGGGCTCGTGACGGTCGACGTGGCCGGGAAGCCCGTGATCGACGCACCGATGAACCCCGTCCTCACGCTCATGCAGCTCCTCGCCGACCCGAACATCGCCTTCGTGCTGTTCATCGTCGGCCTCGCGGGGATCATCATCGAGTTCGTGCACCCGACGGTGATCGCGGGGATCCTCGGCGTGCTGAGCCTCATCCTCTCGTTCATCGGGTTCGGCAGCCTGCCGCTCAACGTGGCGGGCCTGCTGCTGATCGCCTTCGGCATGGCGCTGTTCCTGCTCGAGACGCAGATCACCAGCCACGGCCTGCTGACACTGGGCGGGGTGGTGGCGCTCGTCCTCGGGGCTTCGGTGCTCTACAGCCCGGCGGGAGCGAGTCCCTTCGAGCCGGTGGTGGGGGTGGCATGGCCGGTGATCCTGACCGCTGCCGTCGCGACCGGCCTGTTCGGCATCGGGATCACGTTCGCTGCCATGCGGATCCGGCGGATGCCCGCGCCGCGAGAGGGCGTCGGCACCGCGCTTCCCGTCGGCACCGAAGGCGTTGTCCAGGCGCCACTCAAGCCGCTCGGGACCGCCTACCTCGGCGGCGAGACGTGGAGCGCCCGGAGTGTCGACGGAGGCGAGCTGGGCCGCGACACCAGGGTGCGCCTCGTCGCGATGGACCGCCTCGTCGCGGTGGTGGCGCCGGTGACCGCGGTCGCCACCCTGCAGCCCCAACCAACCACAGGCACGAGCCCGGCGACGGTCGTTCCGCCCGCCGGCCATCCGTAATCGCACAGGGAGGGATCAGTGGAAGGCCCGATCGCGCTGGCCATCGTCACGCTCATCATCCTCGCGCTGCTCATGCTCGTGTACCTCTCGGTCAGGGTCGTGAACCAGTACGAGCGGCTGGTGATCAAGCGACTCGGCAGGATGAGCGAGGCCCTCGTCCGCGAGCCCGGCCTTCGGTTCCTCATCCCGTTCGTGGATCGGCCGGTGAAGGTCGACATGCGCGAGAACTTCATCGAGGTCCCGAGCCAGACGACGATCACCAAGGACAACGCCCCGATCAACGTCGACTTCCTGATCTACTGGCGCATCTCCGACCCGCTCAAGAGCGTCCGGGACGTCTTCTACTTCGCAGGCGCCCTCCAGGGCGTCGCCACCACCACCCTGCGCGCCGTCATCGGCGACATCAGCCTCGACGAGGTGCTCTCCAAGCGCGAGCAGATCAACGAGGTCCTGCGGACCAAGCTCGACGAGGTCACCGAGCGGTGGGGCGGCAAGGTCACGACCGTCGAGATCCGCGAGATCATCCCGCCGCGCGACGTCCAGGACGCGATGAACCGGCAGCTGTCCGCCGAGCGCACCCGGCGCGCCGTGATCACCGAGTCCGAGGGCGCCCGGCAGTCCGCGATCAACGTGGCCGAGGGCCAGAAGCAGTCCGAGATCCTCAAGGCGGAGGGCGAGCGGCAGGCCGCCATCCTGCGCGCCGAGGGGTTCAGCCAGGCGCTCGAGCGGATCTTCGCCGCGGCCCACCAGATCGACGAGAAGACCATGGCGCTCCAGTACCTCGAGGCGCTCAAGGCCCTCGGCGCCAGCCCGTCCACGAAGTTCCTCATCCCGACGGAGTTCATGTCGCTCGCCCAGAAGATCGGCAGCTACGTGGACCGTGGGGTTGGTCCGGCCGCAGGCCAGGACTCCGCCGCCCAGTGATCCGGCGCGTCCTCGTAGCGACGGCGGCCCTCGTGGCCGCCGTCTTCTCGATCGGGCCGGTCAGCGACCGTCTCGCCCGCCGCCTGATGGCCGCGCCGAGGCGCCTGCCGGAGGAGGCCGGGATGGCCATCCTCCTCGACCGGCTCGGGGGTGAGGTGGTTCGCCTGCGCTCGAGGGACGGCATTCGGCTGACCGGCCGCTGGCTCGCCGCCGAGCCCGACGGCGACGATTGGCTGGCCGACCCGCGCGAGGCGATCCTGCTGCTCCACGGCTACAGCGGCTCCGTGACACCGGACCTCGTGGAGCTCGGCCCGTTCCTGCGCCGGACCGCCGGCGTGCTGGGCCTCGACTTTCGCGGGCACGGCGGGTCCGATGACGCGCCGACGACCTTCGGGCTCGACGAGGTCGAGGATGTCGCTGGCGCCCTGGCCTGGCTGGGCGAGCGTGGCGTGCGCCGGGTGGCGCTCGTCGGCTCCTCGATGGGGGGCATCACCGCGATCGCCGCCACCGCGGTGCTGGGAGACGGGCGTCTGCCGGCGGCCGACGTGGACCCTGACGCCCCAGTTGCAAGCGTGGTCGCCCCCCGACCGCGGATCGTGGCAATCATCGCGGATTCGGTGTCGCCCGAGCTCGCGCTGGTCGTTGGGCGGCGCCTCGGCCTGCGCGGCGGGGTGCGGCTCGCCGACCATGCGTTCTCGCGGTTCCCGCGGATCGTCGGCGGCGACCCGCGATCAACACAGCCGATCGCCGTGGTCCCCATGCTCGAGGACGTGCCGCTCCTGCTGGTGCACGGTGACGCTGACCAGTTGATTCCGCGCAAGGCTGCGGCACGACTGGCGGCCGCGGCGCCGGAGAGTGCTCGCCACGTCGTCGTGGCGGGAGCCGGCCACGGCGAGCCACATGCCAAGGACCCACGGGCGTGGGAGGCGGCAGCGGCGGAGCTGCTGCGCGCTGCGTTCGCCGAGGCTCGAGACTAGGCGGCGGCGCCGAGCGGGCGGGTCCGTATACTGCATCGGACGGGGGAGCCGAGGCGCCCCCCCGCAGCTCAAGGTGCAGGAGGTTCGATGGCCGGGAAGGTGCTCGTCGTTGACGACGACGCGAGCGTCCAGCGACTCCTTCAGCAGACCCTGCGCGGCGAGGGCTATGAGGTCCTGATCGCCACCGAGGCCGCCGAGGCCCTGCGCCTGTGGCAACAGGAGGGGCCGGTCCTGGTCCTCCTCGACGTCACGCTCCCGGGCGTCGACGGCTATGACCTCGCCATGCGCATCCGTGGCGCCGAGCCGTCAGGCCGACACGTCCCGATCATCATGCTGACCTCGGACCGCGACGTGTCGCAGAAGGTCAAGTCCCTGCGCTCGGGTGCTGACGACTACCTCGTCAAGCCGTTCCACCCGGCCGAGCTCCTCGCGCGGATCAAGGCGCTCCTCGCGCGGTTCGGGCCTGGCGACTCGCTCGTCGGCCGTCCGCCGATGGGCCGCATCCACGCCTACTACGGGGCGAAGGGCGGCGTGGGGACGACGACGATCGCGATCAACACCGCGATCGCGCTGCAGTCGCTCGACCGGCGGGTGGTGCTCGTCGACGGCAACCTCCAGTTCGGCGACCATCGCGTGTTCATGGACCTCGCCAACGACCGCAAGAGCATCGTGGACGCGGTGAGCGCCCCCTCGATCGACGCAGACCTGCTGCGCGGCGTCATCCAGTCCCACGAATCGGGTGTCGACCTGCTGCTGGCGCCCCCCACGCCCGAGGCCGCGGACCTCGTCACCGCGGGCCACATGCACGAGATCCTGACGGTGCTCGCCACGATGTACGACTACGTCATCGTGGACATCGACAAGCGCCTCGACGAGCTCAACCTGATGGTCCTCGACATCGCAGAGACGATCTTCGCGGTCATGACCGCTGACCTCTCGTGCCTCAAGAACGTGCGGCTGGTGCTGGGCACGATCGGGCACCTGGGCTACCAGTCAGGCAAGCTCAAGTTGGTGCTCAACCGCTCGAACGCCTACACGGGCATCAACGTGAAGAGCGCGGAGGGCGCCCTGCGCCAGCCCATCGAGCACCAGATCGTGAACGAGTACCGCGGGGCGATCTCGGCGCTCAACACGGGGGCGCCGTTCATGGCCGCAAAGGCCGATTCGGTGCTCGGGCGTTCAGTCCTCGACTTCGCCAAGGCGATCGACAAGGCGCCGGCACGCTCGGCGCCGCAGCTGGCGCCGGGCCAGGCTCGCTAGGCCTGCTTCCGGCTCCTCGCGGGGCGCCGCCCGCGGGAGGGCCAGTCGCGAGTCGGCCCACGTCCGCGGGGGCGTCGACGCTTCCCGGCCCACGTCATGCGAGTCGGCGCGAAGGCGCGCATAAGCCCGCGGTGAGCGCGGCCGCCTACCGTGCCGCTCGTGCTCGCAACGCTGCTCTCCGCCACCCTCCACGGCCTCGCCGGACGCGTCGTCCGGGTCGAGGTCGACGTGGCGCCCGGGCTCCCCGGGTTCACGATCGTCGGATTGCCCGACGCCGCGCTCTCCGAGGCGCGCGAGCGAGTGCGCGGGGCGCTCCGCAACGCCGGGTACCGGCACCCGCCACGACGGATCACGGTGAACCTGGCGCCCGCCGAGCTGCGCAAGGCCGGGGCTTCGCTCGACCTCGCGATCGCGATGGGCGTCCTCCTCGGGTCCGAGCAGGTGTCCGTGGACATCGCGGGCGTTGGACTGGTGGGGGAGCTGGGCCTGGGTGGCGAGGTGCGCCGCGTTCCGGGGCTGCTCCCGATGACCCTCGCCTTGCGCGACCGGGGGGTGCGGCGCGTGCTCGTCCCGGACGAGGCGCTGGCCGAGGCGAGACTGGCGCCCGGACTCGAGGTGATCGGCGTCGGGTCGCTGGGGGAGGCAGCCGCGTGTCTCCGTCGGCCCCGCGCCCGGCGACGGACGCCCGAGCCACTGCCCCGCGCCGGGGTTGGCCCGGGGGCATCGCCGGCCAGCGCGGGTGCGGGCGCCCCCGACGCCCTCGATCGCATTCCGGACCTGGCCGAGGTCCGCGGGCAGGTCGCGGCCCGCCGGGGACTGGAGATCGCCCTCGCGGGGGGCCACGCGCTCCTCCTCATCGGGCCCCCCGGAGCCGGCAAGACGCTCCTCGCGCGCACGATCCCGTCGCTGCTCCCGGATCTCGACGACGGGGCGGCGCTCGCAGCGACCGTGGTGGCCTCGGTTGCCTCCGAGGCGCCGGTCACCGAGCTCCAGCGGCGGCCCCCGGTGCGGATGCCCCACCACACGGTGAGCTACGCGGGGATGGTCGGCGGCGGGCCGCGGCTCACGCCCGGCGAGGTGACGCTCGCCGACCAGGGGTGCTTAGTGTGCGATGAGCTGCCCGAGTTCGGGCGTGACGTGCTCGAGGCCCTGCGCCAGCCGCTGGAGGAGGGGAGCGTCGCCGTGGTCCGCGTGGGTCGGTGGGCGACGTTCCCGGCGCGCTTCACGTTCGTGGCCGCGATGAACCCCTGCCCCTGCGGCCGCCTCGGGTCTGCCGCCTCGACGTGCAGCTGCCCGGCGGGGGCGCCCCAGCGGTACCTCCGCCGCGTCTCGGGGCCGCTGCGAGACCGGATCGACCTGTGGGCGGCGATGGACCGCGTGCCGCCCGAGATCCTGCTCCGCGGACCCGCCCCCGAGTCCTCGGCAGCAGTCGCCGAAAGGATCGCCGCGGCGAGGGGCCGCCAGCTGCGCCGCAACGAGGGCGTGCCGAACGGACGGCTGGGCGGGCGCGCGCTGCGTGACGCGTGCGGGCTGGCCGCCCCGGCGGTCGCGCGCGCCGTGCTGCTGTCCGAGCGCGAGGGGCTCTCCGGGCGTGGCACCGACCGGCTGCTGCGCGTGGCGCGCACGATCGCGGACCTGGCGGAGCGCCCTGCGGTGATCGCCCAGGACCTCGACGAGGCCGCCCGATTCCGGATCCCGGCCGACAGGTTCGCGCTGGGGCTGGCGGGCTGATGCTCGGGGTGGGGCGGCGCGGGCCGCTGGGTCGCGATGCGGGGCCGGACGTCGGTGGCGGAGCGTCTGGCGGGCCACCGGGGCTCGACGAGCACGACGCGTGGGTTGTCCTGGCGGGAGCCCGGGGTGTCGGCCCGGTGAGCTTCGAGCGCCTGCTCCGGACCTTCGGCACCGCGGCCGCCGTGTTGAGCGTCGCTTCCGGGCCGAGTGCCGTGCCGAGGCTCGTGGAGGCGTCGGCGGGACCGGACGCCCCGCCAGCGCTGACCGCGGCGGCGGCGGCCACGGTCATCGAGGCGGCGGCCGAACCGGAGCATGCGCTCGCGGCGGTGCGGCGAGCGGGCGTAACCGTGCTCACACAGCGCGACGAGGCGTATCCAGCCCGGCTCCGGCAGATCGAGCTGCCGCCGCCGGTGCTGTTCGTGAAGGGCGAGGTGGCGGCCCTGTCGCCCGCCCATGCCGTGGCGTTGGTCGGCACACGGCGGCCGACCGCGATCGGGCGTGCGACAGCAGGGAGGATCGCGGAGGCGGTCGGCGCGCACGGCGCGTCGGTGGTGTCGGGGCTCGCCTACGGGATCGATTCCGCCGCCCACCATGCTGCGGTGCGCCGCGGCGTTCCAACCGTGGCTGTGATGGGCGGCGGCCATGAGCACCTCTATCCGACGGGGAACCGCGGCCTCGCCGCCGGGATCGTCGCGGGCGGGGGTGCGGTGGTCTCCGAGTTCGCGCCCGACGTTGCGCCCAGCCGCGGCACGTTCCCGCGGCGGAACCGGATCATCAGCGGTCTGTCGGACGCCACCATCGTGGTCGAGGCCGGGGCGCGGAGTGGCGCGCTCACGACCGCCGCATGGGCTCTCGAGCAGGGCCGCGCCCTGTTCATCGTTCCCGGTCGCCTTGACGACCCGGCAGTCGCGGGCTCGCTCGCGTTCTTGCGCGAGGCGGGTCCGGAGGCCAGGGTCGTCGCCGGGATCGCGGAATTGGTGGAGGACCTCGGGCTTGAGGAGGTTGTGCTCCCCTACAGCCCGGTCACGGCGCGACAGGCGAGTGCCGCAGCCGGTCTCGGCGCCGCGGAGGCACTGGTGGCGGGAGCGTTGAAGCGCGGCGCCGGCAGCCCGGACGAGCTGGTCGTGGCCACCGGCCTGCCCGGCGCCGCCATCCTCGCGGCGCTGACGACCCTCGAGCTCCGAGGGCTCGTGGTCGAGGTCCTGGGCCGCTACCAGCCCTCCGGGCGGATCGCCGATCACCCGAGGCGGCTGCCCCGGAGAATGGGCCAAGCGACCGCCGGGAGGCCTGCCGAGTCGATGAAGCACGGACCCGAAGGCGCCTCAGGGCTGCCCGGAGCCGGCCGCCGTGGCGGATGATCCCGGGCGGACCGGAGGCCTCATGGCCGACGAGGCGGCACGCGCGCGGGTTGGATCGGCACGCACCGCGAGGCCCGAGGCGCGTCTGGTGTCGGCCCGCGACCGGCACGGAGGTGGACTCGCCCTTGATCGCGGTGTTACCCTCCCGCCAGCCCTGAGGGTCGTGCGCGCGGTCTCCGGGGCTGTTGGCGCCGGCGTGTCCCCCCGGCCGTCACGGAACTGACGCAATGGAGGACGACCGATTGCGGAAGCTCGGCCCCACCCTGCTCGCACTGCCTGTGATTGGGCTCGTCTACTTGGCACTCGCGGTCAAGTCGGCGGGTCGCTTCCGGGCCCTCGGGTTCGTCGGTGTCGCCGGGCTCATCGCCCTCGCCCTGATGACCGGCTCTCGGCCCGCGCCGAGCACGGCCACCGTACCGTCGGTGCCGCGCCTCGTGGCCGCGCAGCTGCTGGATGCCGTGGTGACCGACCATGGCCTCACGTCGCCGATCACGATCGGCTTCGACGCGCCCATGGACGGTCCCTCCGTTGCCGCCGCCCTGCGGATGACGCCTGAGGCGGGGGTCACGTTCTCCTGGGACAGCGCCGGCCGGACGCTCTCCCTCGCGCCCGTGAAGGCCTGGGCGCCGGACACCCTCTACACGATCACCGTTGACGCGACGGCGCGCGCCTCCGATGGCGGGGCGCTCTCCTCTCCGGTCCGGGTGGTGATCCTGACCGCCAAGGCCGGCACCGCGACCCTGGGCCCCACCATGACGATCGCCACCCGCGTGGCCGTCGACACGGCCTTCGCGATCCACCTCGACCGGACCGTCACCGTCGACGCGGTCCAGGCAGCGCTCCAGACGGATCCACCCGTCGCGGGCACGGTGACGGCGGGTGACGCGAGCGGAGACTTCCTGTTCACCCCCGACGTCCCGCTGGCGGCCAACACCGCCTACAGCCTGTCGCTCGTGGGCCTGGTGGACAGCGACGGGATCCCCTTCGCCTCGGAGCCCTCGATCCAGGTCCGGACCGCCGTGGCGCCCGCGGTGGTGCGGTTCCGCCCCCTGGACGGGACCAAGAGCGTCGAGCCCACCGCCGTCCTCTCGGTCCGCTTCACGGACAAGATGGACCGCACGACGACCGGCGCCGCATTCGGGGCGACCGCCAGCGGCAAGGCCGTCGCGGGCAAGGTCGCATGGGCCGAGTCTGACCACGTCCTCGTCTTCACGCCGACCTCTGCCCTGCCGTACGGCGCCAGGGTGGTCATGACCGTGGGCGCCACGGCGACGTCGGCGACACGCGTCCCGATCGCGGCGGGAGCGACCGCCAGCTTCACCGTCAAGGCCAAGGCGGTTGTCGTGAAGACGACGACGACCAAGACCACCACCGTGAAGACGACCGGCGGCACGACCACCAAGCCCATCCCGACCCCGAGCGGATCGGGCGGCACCGGCGGCGCGTCGGGGAGCTGGCACTCGGTCGAGGTCTACTACCTGAGCCTGATGAACTGCACGAGGACCGGCGGCTGGGTGACCTCGGCTGGCGCGTGCTCCTCGCCGGGCGGCCGGGACGTGGCGCCGCTCAAGCTGTCGCCGGGCATCAGCGACACCGTGTCGCGCCCTTACGCCAAGCTGCTCGCCACCCGCAACCTGTGCAACCACTGGTACGACGGGGCGCCCAACGACCGACTCAGCAGGGCGGGCTACACCAGCTACAACTGGGCAGAGAACATCGGCTGCGAGAACCTCTCGCCCTCGAAGGCCGCGCTGGGCGACCACCTGTTCTTCCAGAGCGAGAAGTCGTACAACGGCGGCCACTACCGCAACTTGATGAACCCGCTCTACACCGAGGCGGGGATCGGCATGTGGGTGGACCACGGGCGCGTGCGCCTGGTCATCGACTTCTACCGGCCGTAGGCGGGTCCCCCTGCCCGGCGGGACCATCAGCCCGGTGACGCGGGGCCGCTGATCCACGAGGATCGCAAGGTGATCCGCAACGTCGTCGTGCACATCTCCAACGAGCAGCCGCTGCTCACCGACTTGTTCGCCGTGCCCTCGCCCGCCGACGTCGGCCTGCTGTGCACCAACCTGCGCTCGATGGACGGGAAGCGCCCGGTCTTCGTCGACAACGTCGACAACACCTTCTTCTTCCCGTACCACGTCATCCGGTTCCTGGAGATCCCGGTCGGGGCGATTGACCGTCACCTGGCCGAATCGGGCGGTGGCAGGTCGCAGGCCCGCGGGGAGATGCGCGCCGCCATCGAGCTCGAGCCGGGCAGCCTCCTGCCGGTGATCGTCGAGGCCGAGGCCGAGGCCGAGGACGACGAATCTGACCTCGGGGAGATCGACGAGGACTTCCTGCGCCGCATCCGCGACATCTAGGGTCCCGATCCGCCGATCCCTCGCCGGTCGAGTCGCGACAGGGTCAGGGGCGCCTCGCGTGCGCAGGGGTCACACCGCGAACTCCCGGCCCGGGCCGGCGCCCGCGCACGCCGCCGCGCAGGGTCGGCTCCGCCCGACGAGGACCTGCGGGCGACCGGGAGAAGGCCGCAACTGCGGGCGAAGTGGCCGATGCTACACTCCCGGCCGCCATGCCCAAGCACCTTGTCATCGTGGAGTCGCCCGCCAAGGCGCGCACGATCGAACGCTACCTCGGTGACGACTACCAGGTCCTCGCGTCGTACGGCCACGTCCGCGACCTGCCGGAGAACCCCGGCAAGGGCAAGCTCGGTGTGGACGTCGACCACGACTTCGCGCCCGACTACGTGGTTCCAGAGGACCGGCGCCGCCAGGTGTCGCAGATCGAGAAGGCGGCCCGCGGGGCGACGGACGTCTGGCTCGCCACCGACCTTGACCGCGAGGGCGAGGCGATCGCGTGGCACGTGGCGGAGGCGGCCAAGGTGCCGCTGACGAAGACGCACCGGGTGACGTTCTCGGAGATCACCCAGGGAGCGATCCTCGAAGCGTTCGCCCATCCGCGCGACATCGACCGCAACCTCGTCGACGCCCAGCAGGCCCGCCGGATCGTCGACCGCCTCGTGGGCTACACGCTGAGCCCGCTGCTCAGCCGCAAGGTCCGGGGCGGACTGTCGGCGGGCCGCGTGCAGTCGGTTGCCGTCCGGATGGTCGTCGAGCGGGAGCGCGAGATCCGCGCCTTCACCGCCCGCGAGTACTGGACGCTCGAGGCGCTGCTCCACGCGCCCGACGGCACGCCGTTCACGGCAGACCTGGTCCGCATCGACGGTGCGGCCGTGGAGATCGGCGACGGCGAGTCTGCCGAGCGCCACGCCGCGGCGATCCGCCAGGAGCGCCCGCTCGTCGATTCCGTCGCGACGCGCCAGTCGAAGCGCAACCCCGCACCGCCGTTCACCACCAGCACGCTGCAGCAGGAGGCGAGCCGCAAGCTCAGCTTCTCGCCCAAGCGGACAATGTCGATCGCGCAGCGCCTCTACGAGGGCGTCGACACGCCCGACGGCCACGTCGGCCTGATCACCTACATGCGAACCGACTCGACCGCGATCGCCGCCGTGGCCATGGCCGAGGCGCAGCAGGTCATCGCCGACCGCTTCGGTGAGAAGTACGGGACCGGGCGCGGTCGCGTCTACAAGACCAAGCAGAAGGGCGCCCAGGAGGCCCACGAGTCGATCCGCCCGACGTCCTTCATGCGAGACCCGGATTCGCTGCGCGGCCACCTCAAGCCGGAGGAGCTCCGCGTCTACCGCCTGGTCTGGCAGCGGGCGATCGCGTCGCAGATGGCGCCCAAGGAGCTCGAGACCACCACGATCGAGCTCGAGGCCGGCCCGTACCGGCTTCGCGCCTCCGCCACCCGGACGCTGTTCGACGGCTTCTCGCGCGTCTACACCGAGGGCCGCGACGACGACGACGAGGAGGCCGAGCGCACGCTCCCGGCGCTGGCCGAGGGCGACCGCACCACCGTCGAGTCCGTGACGCCCACCCAGCACTTCACCGAGCCCCCGCCCCGCTACACCGAGGCGATGCTGATCAAGGCGCTCGAGGAGCACGGCATCGGGCGGCCGTCCACCTACGCCGCGACGATCAGCACGATCGTGGACCGCGGGTACGTCAAGGTCGAGGACCGCCGCCTCCGCCCCGAGGAGATCGGCGAGATCGTCACGGACCTGCTGGTCGACCACTTCGGCGAGTACGTGGACCTCGAGTTCACCGCCCGCATGGAGGAGGAGCTCGACGAGGTCGCCCGCGGCGAGCGCGCCTGGGTGCCGCTGCTGCGCGACTTCTTCGGGCCGCTCAAGCTGCGGGTCGACGAGAAGCGCAAGGAGCTCAAGCGCCGCGACTTCACGACCGAGCCCACCGACGAGGTCTGCTCCGAGGGCCACCCCATGGTCATCCGCCTGGGGCGAAACGGGAAGTTCCTCGCCTGCTCGCTCTACCCCGAGCACCGCGAGACGCGCCCGCTGCCGGGCGATGAGACGCCCAAGCTCGAGGGCGAGGGCGAGACCTGCCCCGTGTGCGGCGAGGGAACGCTCGTCACCAAGCGCGGACGGTTCGGCGCGTTCGTCGGCTGTTCGCGGTACCCGGACTGCTCGTACATCAAGAAGGACGGCCCGCCGCCGCCCGACCAGCTGCCCTTCGAGGTGCGCTGCCCCAAGAACAACGACGGCCACCTGGTGGCGCGTCGCGTGCGGCGGACGGGGAACGTCTTCTGGGGGTGCTCTGCCTACCCCAAATGCGACTTCACCACCAACGACGAGCCGACCGGTGCGCTTCACGATGCGCATGCGGACGGCCTCGGCGCGGTCGCCCGGCATGGGGATGCGGGGCTCTGCCTCACCTGCGGGGCCGCCGTCGCGCTGCCCGACGGGGACCTGGCCGGCCAGCGACTGCCCGGCGGCCCGGCGAACGCGGCGGCGCTCGAGCGGCCGGCCCGTCGCGGGGGTGGGCGGAAGGCGCCGGCACCACGCGCCGCGTCCACGGGCCGGCGGTCCACCCGGGCCCCGGGCGAACGCTCCGGCACGGGCTCGCGTCGCCCGGCGTCGTGACGCGAGGCCTCGCCGCGTGACCGGCCCGGAGGCACTCCGGGCGTTCATCCGCTCGCTCGAGGCGCGTGACTCCTCGGTCGAGACCCGCCGCTCGTATGAGCGCACAGTGGCCGCCTGGCTCGCCTGGGCCGAGGCGCAGGGCGCGGACTGGCAGACCCCCTCGCGGACCACACTCCGCGTCTACCTGGCGGCGCTCTCGGAGGGCCACGCGCGCTCGTCCGTGGCCCAGCGGATGGCGGCGCTCCGTTCCTTCTACCGCTACACGTCGCGCTCGGAGATCACGCCGGGCGACCCCTGGGGCGCCGTCGCGACGCCGCGCCTGCCGCGCCGCCTGCCGCGCGTGCTCGAGGTGGAGCAAGTCGAGCGGCTCATCGCCGCGGTGGACGAGGACCTGGCCTCCGGCGCCGAGCCGGGGGCCGCCGCATCGCGGGACCCGGAGCGCACGCGCGCCCTCGCGCTCCGCGACCGGGCGATCGTCGAGACGGCCTACGCCGCGGGCCTGCGCATCAGCGAGCTCGCGGCGGCCGACCTGCGCAGCCTCGACCTGCGGCGCGGCGAGCTCCGGGTGCTGGGCAAGGGCCGCAAGGAGCGGGTGGGGCTCCTGGGGCGACCGGCCCGCGAGGCGCTCCGGACGTATCTGGACGAGGGCCGGCCGGTCCTCGCGGCGCGGGCGCCGTCCGTCGCGGGCTCCACCGACCTCTCGGCGGACACGGCGGTCTTCCTCAACCACCTCGGGCGGCCGCTCGGCGTGCGGGGCCTCCGCTACCGCCTCGACCGCCTGTGCCGCCTCGCGGGCCTGCCGGTGGGCGTGAGCCCCCACACGCTGCGCCACAGCTTCGCCACCCACCTGCTCGACGGCGGCGCGGACCTGCGCGTCGTCCAGGAGCTGCTGGGGCATGAGAGCCTCGCCACCACGCAGGTCTACACACACGTGTCCCCGTCCCGTCTGCGCGACGCGTACCGGCAGGCGCACCCCCGGGCGAGGGCCCACAGTTGATGGACGAGAGCACGTTCGACCCCGACGCGCTCGAGGGGGTGCGGGAGCGCGGTGCGATCCCGGGTGACTCCCGGGGCACGGGCCCGTCCACCACACGGGCGCTCGCGACCGCGGGCCTGATCGTCACGGCGGCCTCGCTCGGCTCCCGGATCCTCGGCTTCGTGCGCCTCGTCGTCATCGCGCGCGCCGTCCCGATCGACGCCCAGAAGACCACCCTCGACGCCTTCTACCAGGCGTTCAGCATCCCCGACTTCCTGTTCCAGCTGGTTGCCGCCGGCGCCCTCGCCTCGGCGCTGGTGCCGGTGATCGCGGCGCTGTTCGCCACCGGCGAGTCAGCCCGCGCGTGGCGCGTCGTCTCCACGGTGACGACGCTGATCCTGGGGGCGCTGCTGCTCCTCGTGATCGCAGCGGAGTTCGCCGCCCCACAGATGGTGGCGTTCATCTCGCCCGGCTTCACCGACCCTGCCGAGGTGGCGCTGACGGTCGACTTCACCCGCGTCATGCTGCTCGGCCCGCTGTTCATGGCCGGCGGCGCGATCGCCTCGGCGGCGCTGAACGCCCGCGGCCGGTTCACTGCCGCGGCCGTGGGCCCGCTGGTCTACAACCTGGGGATCATCGCCGGGGCTGTCTTCCTCGTGCCGCTGATGGGTGTCCAGGGGCTTGCCGCGGGCGTCGTGCTCGGTGCAGTCGGCCTGCTGATCGTGCAGGTCCCGGGGCTGCTCGGGATCCATGCCCACGTGGTGCCCTCGCTCGACCTGACCGACGAGCCGACGCGACGGGCGCTGGTGCTGATGGTGCCCCGCACGATCGGTCTGGGCGCCACGCAGATCGTGTTCATGGTCGTGAAGTCGCTGGCCACGACGCTGCCCAACGGCTCGGTCCTCGCCTTCATGAACGGGTTCGCACTCCTCCAGATCCCGATCGGGGTGATCGGCGTGCCGCTGGGGACGGTGCTCCTGCCGTCGCTCTCGCGTGTGGCCGCGGTTGGCGGCGGGGACGAGTTCCGTCGGCTGCTGGTGCGGGGCCTCGGGATGCTCGGCTACGTGATGCTGGCCGTGACCGCGCTCGGGGTCCCCGGGGCGGGCGACGTCACGCGCGTCGCCTACGGCCTCTCGAGCCTCACGCCGGACGTGATGGGCTGGATCGGGCAGGCGCTCGCGGTGTTCCTACTGGGGCTGACCGCGCACTCGCTGATCGCCATCCTTGCCCGCGCCTTCTACGCGCTCCAGGACACGACGACGCCGGTCGTGGCGGCAATCGGATCGGTGGTCGTGAACATCGTCGTCGGCGTCGCCCTGGTGGGGCCGCTCGGCTTGGTCGGTCTCGCGATCGCGATCGCGGTGGGTGCATGGCTGGAGGTCATCGCGCTGGTCATCATGCTCGAGCGGCGGATGCCGGGGCTCCACCTGGGCGAGCTGTGGCGCGACATGGCGCTCACGCTGGTCGCCGCCACGCCCGCCGCTGCCGTCGCCTGGGGTGTGGAGTCCGCGCTCGGCGGACTCGGCGCAACGCCCGGCGGCACGCTCGTCTCGCTGGGCAGGCTGTGCCTGGCGACGGCGGCCGGCGGTGCGGTCGGGCTGGGCCTGTCGCTTGCGCTGAGGATCGAGGAGCCGCGCCGGATCGTGGGCATCGTCATGTCCCTCGCGCGCCGGGGTCGCCGATGACGCGGTCAAGGCGCCCGTGACGCGCCCACGGCGTCCGCGAGGTGCCCCCGGCCGCCGGGCAACGGCCGCGCGGTAGCATTGCCGGCGTGTTGAGCAGCCCCGTGGCCCGGCGGGCCCATCCCGTGGTCGCGCCCTGCAGTGGTCCGCCGAGCCGCCTGCCGGCCACCCGATGACGACAGCCGCGGAGCTCCGGTCCGACGCGGTGGCGTGGGATGCGTTCGTGGAGGCGGCGCCGACAGGCGCATATCCCCAGCTGACGGCATGGGCAGAGGTCAAGGCGCACAACGGCTGGACAGCGCAGCGCGTCATCGTCGACGGCGCCTCGGGACCGCTGGGCGTGCAGCTACTCGCGTACCGGCGTCGGCCGGTGCCGCTCGGGATCGGGTATGCGCCTCGCGGGCCCGTCGGAGCCGTCGAGGATCGCGAGGCGGTCGCGGCGCTCACCGACCAGCTGCGGGCCGTCGGCCGGCGCCAGCGCCTCGTCGAGGTGAGCCTTGACCCGGAGGTGGCCGGGGACCACCCGCTCGTGGACGCCCTGCGCTCGGCTGGATGGCGCCCAGCCGATAGCCTCCAGCCGGACCGGTCGCGCATCGTGGACCTCGCGCTGCCCGACGACGAGCTGTGGTCGGCGGTTCGCCCGAAGTGGCGCCAGTACGTGAGCAAGGCGCGCCGCGCCGGCGTGACGGTCGAGGACCTCGGCGAGGACGGCCTCGACGCCTTCTACGAGGTCTACATCGAGACGGCGCGCCGGGCGGGCTTCGTCGTCCGGGCCAAGCGCGCCTATGCGGAGGTCTATCGCGCGTTCGCCGCTCGTGACCGCGCGCGGCTGCTGATCGCCCGGCTCGAGGACGGGACCCCGGCGGCGACGCTGATCCTGCTCGCCTGCGGCGCGACGGTCGTCGAGCCCTACGGTGGGATGACCGGGACCGGCGCGGAGACCCGCGCCAACTACCTGCTCAAGTGGGAGGCGATCCGCAGCTCCCGGGAGCGCGGCTATCGCCGGTACGACATGTGGGGGATCGCGCACGCCGGCATCGACCACTTCAAGACCGGGTTCGGCGGCGAGGAGGTGGCGTACGCAGGGACGATGAAGCTGGTGCTCAACGGACCCGTGGTCCGGCTGGGGCAGGTGGCGCGCCGGGCACAGGTGGCGCTCGCGCGGCGGTCGCAGGGGCTTCCGGTGGGCGAGGGGCGGGCCCACGAGCCCGGAACGGGCTCCACGGCGGCCAGTGCCGGTGCCGCGCAGATCGTCCCTGTGACCAGCGAGGCCAGCGCGCCGCCCGCAGGCTGGGACGACGCCACAGTGGCGGTTCCGGGCGGGAGCGTCCTCCAGGGCACCGCCTCCGCCGCGCACCGCGCCGCCGAGGGGTGGGCGCCCTGGTTTCTGGGCTTCGGGGACGGCCGCAGCGCGCTGGTCCTGACCCACCCCCAGCCGCCGCTGCCCGGCGTCGTCGCCTACGCACCGCGGGGTCCCGTCTCGGCTGGAGATCCGCCGGAGCAGGTCGCGGCCCGGGCCGCGGGCCTCGCGGCGTGGGCGCGCAAGCACGCGGTCATCGTGCTCGGCGTGGACCCCGAGCTCAACGCGGACGCCGGGTTCGAGCGGGCGATGGCAGCCGCGGGCTTCCGAGACACCGAGGAGATCCAGCCCTCGCGCCACCGCATGCTCGTGCCGCTGACGCCGGGCGAGGACCAGGACGCCGTGCTGGCGCGGGTGGCGAAGCAAACGCGGCAGCGGATCCGTGGGGCGGAGAAGGCAGGCACGGTTGCGATGGAGGACACGACCGGCGAGCACCTCGAGGCGTTCGCGGCGCTGCACGGTGCCACGGCGGAGCGCAAGGGCTTCGCGTTCGACGAGACCCGCGTGGTGCACTGGTGGCGGGCCGCGCTCGCGGCGGGACAGGCGAGGCTGTGGGTGGCGCTCCACGACGGCGAGGTCGTGGGCGGCCTGCTCGTCTACCGCCAGGGCGGCCACCTCGCGACCGCCTACTCCGCCGATCGCGCGGACCTCCGCAAGTCCCTGCCGGGCACGATGCACCTGCTGCGCTGGACGGTCATCCGCGCGGCCGTCGAGGCGGGCGACGACCGGGTGGACCTGGCCGGCGTGGACGTCCGGGGCGCGCGCTCGAAGCCCGCGCCGGGTGATGCCCAGCACGGCCTGTACGAGCACAAGGCGTCGTTCGGGGCGGTGTGGACCGAGTCCGCGCCGGCGCACGAGATCATCCTTCGCCCGTGGGTGTATCGAGCCTCGCTCGCTGGTCGGGCGCTGCGACGAGCGCTGCGGCGTCGGCGATGAGCGTGCGCGACGGCAGCTCCACGACGACGCGCTCGGGGATCCGCGTGGAGCGGGCGGGCGATGCCGACCGGGCGCGATGGGACGCGTTCGTCGAGGCGCGGCCGGAGGGCGACATCCTCCAAACCTGGTCCTGGGGCGAGGTCACGGCGCCCGCGGGCGAGCGCCCGGTGCGCCTCGCGGCCCTGCGAGGCGGCGAGATCGTGGGCGTGGCGGCGATCCTGGTCCGGGCCAGCGTGGCGGGCCGGACCGTCGGCTACGTGCCGCACGGCCCGCTGTGGCTGCGCGAGGACCCCGAGGCGGACGTGATCCTTCGGGCGCTGGTCGCGGGCATCCGCCACGCCGGACGGACCGAGCGGGCGATCGTCGTCAAACTGGACCCCCGGGCGGTCCCGGGCGCGGACACCGCCCCGCTGACGAGCGCGCTCTCGGCACTGGGCCTTCGGCGCTCAGCGCACGACCTCCAGGCCCGGACGACGCGGATCGTGTCCCTCCAGGGCGGCGGTGACGCGATGCGGGCGGGCTGGGACACCAAGGCGCGAAGCCGCGTTCGGCGCGCGGCCGAGGCCGGGGTCGACGTCGTGGTCCACCGCCGCCCTGACGGAGCCGCGATCCGCGCGTTCCACGAGCTCCTCGCCGCCACAGCGCAGACCGCGGGGTTCCGGACGCACGAGCAAGCGCACTTCGAGCGGATCGCCGCTGCCCTGGCGCCCGAGGGCCGCTGGTACCAGGCAATGACCAGCTTCGAGGGTCGCGTGATCGGCTCCGTGGTGACGCCCAGGGTCGGGGACCGGGCGTTCTACCTCTACGGGGCGACGGCGATCCACGGAGCGCCCGAGACGCGCGACCTCTTCCCCGCGTACGCCGGGCTCGCGGGGGCGATGGACGCGCTGGCGGGCGACGGCGTGGCGACGCTGGACCTGTGGGGCGTGGCCGAGCCGGGCGACGAGACCGCCGACCCGTCGTGGGCCGGGTTCAGCGAGTTCAAGCGCCACTTCCGCGGGACGCCGCTCGCCCATCCGGGGACATGGGACCTCGTCGTGTCGCCGACCTGGAACACGGTGCGCAACGCCCTCGAGCGGGTGCGTGACGCGCGCAAGGGGCGCGGGAGCGTGGCCGCGTGAGCGGTTCCGGGGGCGAGGTCGCCCGGCTGATCGCCGCAGCCGAGCCGACGGCGCCCAAGCGCCTCGACGCCCTGCTCGTCCGGCTCGCGTCCGTCGGGCTGCTCCGCGGCGCCGTGCGCGCGGGGGCCGCCGTGGACCCGGCGGACGTCGCAGCCATGGAGATCCGCTCGCTCGCCTACGACTCGCGCAGCGCAGTCCCGGGCGGGCTGTTCGTCGCGGTCCCGGGTGCCCGGGCCGACGGGCACGCCTTCCTGCCCGCCGTGGCCGCCGCCGGCGCTGCCGCCGCGCTCGTCGAGCGCCCGGATCCCGGCCTCGCCCTCGCCCAGGTGGTCGTCGGGGACGCCCGTCGTGCCCTCGCCTTCGCCGCCGCCTGGTGGTACGGCGACCCCAGCGCGTCGTTGGGGATCGTGGGCGTCACCGGCACTGACGGCAAGACCACGACCTCGTTCCTCGCCGTGGCTGCGCTCGAGCGCGCCGGCGTCAGCACGGGCCTCATCGGGACAGTCGAGACGAAGGTGGGCGCCGTCCGCGAGGCGAACCCCGAGCACGTGACGACGCCCGAGGCGCCCGAGCTCCAGGCGACGCTGCGCGCCATCGCCGACGCGGGCGACCGGGCGGCCGTCGTCGAGACCACGTCGCACGGCCTCGCGCTGCACCGCGTGGAGGCCATCGCCTACGACGCGGCCGTGTTCACGAACCTCACCCACGAGCACCTCGAGCTCCACGGGACGTTCGAGGCGTACCGCGCCGCCAAGGTGTCGCTGTTCGAGCGCCTCGCCGGTCCACGCGGCGGGCGAGCGTGGCCGAGCGTCGGCATCGTCAACCGGGACGACCCCAGCGCCCCGTTCTTCGAGGCCGCGACGCGGCAGGCCGGCGCCGCGCTCCTGACCTACGGGACCGGCGCGGATGCCGACGTCCGCGGCTCGAACGTCGAGGAGGACCTCGCCCGCCTCCGCTTCGACGTGGCGGCTCCCGGCTGGTCCGGCCGCATCGCGCTCCGACTCGCCGGCCAGTTCAACGTCCACAACGCGCTCGCCGTGGTCGCCCTGGGGCGCGCCCTCGGGCTCGACCCAGACGCGGTCCGCGACGGCATGGAGGCGCTCCCGGGCGTTCCCGGGCGGATGCAGCGGATCGACGCGGGCCAGCCGTTCGGGGTCATCGTGGACTTCGCGCACAGCCCGGCGTCGCTCGACAAGGTCCTGGGCCTCCTCGGGCCGTCTGCGGCAGCCCATGGCGGGGGCCTGATCGTCGTGTTCGGGTCGGCGGGGGAGCGGGACCGCGGCAAGCGCCCGATGATGGGCCGGGTCGCGGGCGAGCACTGCCGCCTGGTCGTGGTGGCCGACGAGGACCCGCGGGGCGAGGACCCGAACACGATCCTCGAGGAGATCGGCGCGGGCGCCGAGGCGGTGGGGCGCCGTCGCGGCCAGGACCTGCTGCTCATCGCGGACCGCCGCGCGGCGATCGCCGCGGCCTTCGAGCGGGCGCGCCCCGGCGATGTGGTCCTCCTGGCCGGGAAGGGGCACGAGCAGACGATCGAGTACGCGTCGGGGAACCTCCCGTGGAACGAGGCCGCGGTCGCGCGCGAGGCCCTCGCCGCCATGGGCTACGGGGCTTCGTAGGCGTGCGCGGCTGCCTGTTCACCCTCGCGCTGGCGTTCGTCGTGGTCGCCTTGATCGTGGTCATCGGGCTGCCCGCCGTCGCCGCGGGGCTGCTCACCGCTGGCGTGCGCGCGGCCGGCCTCCAGTCCAACGACATCACCGTCAACGTCACCAGCGATCCCCCCTGGGACCTCGCGCTCCTCCACGCGGACCGGGTGCGCGTCCGCGCCACGAAGGCCACCTTCCGCGGCCTCCAGATCGGCGCGCTCGACGTGACGCTCCAGGATGTCGTGCTCCTCGACCGCACCGCCGCCGCGGTCAACGGCCAGCTGACGGGCGTCACCGTCCCCAACGTCGGCGGGCACCCGCTGGGCCTCGCCGCGATCGTGCTCAGCGGGGGTGGCCACGCTGTCACCGCAGCGACCACGATCGCCGCCGTGGACGCGCAGACGCTCGTGGCGTCGGAGATCGCGGCCGCGACCGGCATCAGCCTGCCCGTGACCGCGGTCCACCTCGCCGCGCCGGACAAGGTCATCGTCAAGGCGGCGGGCCTGACCGGCACGGTCACCCTCTCGGTGGACGCGGCGGGCAACCTGGTGGCGACCGTTCCGAGCGTCGGGCCTGTCACCATGCTGCGCGCCGGCGAGGACCTGCCGGTCCGGCTGACCTCCGTGCGGGTCGATTCCACGGGCGGCCTCGTCCTCGCGGGGACCCTCGCCGTGAGCCTCCTCGGGCCGTGAGCAGCGTCCACGGCGCCGGCGTGAACGGGGTCGACGGGCCGCACGAAACGGCGCGGTAGACTCTGGCAATGGCCGACCCCGTCGTCCGCGACCCCGAAGTGCCGCTCGCGAAGCCGCGTCCCGCCCCTCCCGCGGGACAGCGCGGCACGCGTGAGGGCGGGCCCGCCGCGCCGGTCGAGGGCCAGGCGCACGCGCCACGGCCCCGGAGCCGCCACGACCCGGAGGCGGCGAAGCGCCAGCTGCTAGAGACGCTCCGGACCCATCACCCCCAGGCCGATCTGAGTGTCGTGGAGCGCGCGTTCGCCCTCGCCCTGGAGGCCCACGCGGGTCAGGTCCGCGCGTCGGGCGAGCCCTATGTCACGCACCCCATCGCGTCGGCGCACATCCTCGCGGACCTCGGCATCGACCCGGTCGCCGTCGCGGCCGCGCTGCTCCACGACGTCCCGGAGGACACGGAGTTCAGCCTCGCGGACGTCGAGGACGGGTTCGGCCCCGAGATCGCGCACCTCGTGGACGGCGTCACCAAGCTGTCCAAGTTCAGCACCCACAGCCACGAGCAGCAGCAGGCCGAGAACATCCGCAAGATGTTCCTCGCGATGGCGGACGACATCCGCGTCGTGCTGATCAAGCTCGCCGACCGGCTCCACAACATGCGCACGCTCGGCGCCCTCGGCGGCGAGAAGCAGCAGCGCATCGCGCGCCAGACGATGGAGATCTACGCCCCGCTCGCGGAGCGCCTCGGCATCTGGCAGATCAAGTGGGAGCTCGAGGACCTCTCGTTCAAGGCGCTCGAGCCCGAGCGCTACCGCGAGCTCGCGAAGCTGCTCGACACCCGGCGCCAGGGGCGCGAGACCTACATCGAGCGGGCGATCGAGGAGCTCCGCCCACGCCTCGCCGACGCCGGGATCAAGGCGGACCTCCAGGGCCGCCCCAAGCACATCTACAGCATCTACAAGAAGATGCAGCGCAAGGGCGCCGAGTTCGGCGAGATCTACGACGTCTACGCCATCCGGATCCTGGTGGACGAGATCCGCGACTGCTACGCGAGCCTGGGCATCGTCCACGCGCTGTGGCGGCCCATCCCCGGCCAGTTCGACGACTACATCGCGGTCCCCAAGAACAACCTCTACCAGTCGCTGCACACCGCGGTCATCGCGCTCGACGGCAAGCCGCTCGAGATCCAGATCCGCACCCACGCGATGCACCAAGTGTCCGAGGTGGGGATCGCCGCGCACTGGCGGTACAAGGAGGGCTCGAAGGCCGAGCGCGACTACGACGCGAAGCTCGCCTGGCTCCGCCAGCTGATGGAGTGGCAGCGCGACGTCAGCGACTCGGACGCGACCGAGTTCGTCGAGGGGATCAAGCTCGACATCTTCCAGGACCAGGTCTTCGTGTTCACGCCGCGCGGCGACGTCAAGGACCTGCCGGCGGGCGCGACGCCGCTCGACTTCGCCTACCGGATCCACACGGACATCGGCCACCGCACGATCGGCGCCAAGGTCAACAACCGCCTCGTGCCGCTCGACTACCGGCTCAAGAACGGCGACATCGTCGAGATCGTGACCACCAAGGGCGAGCACGGGCCGTCGCGCGACTGGCTCAACATCGTCCGGACCTCGCACGCGCGGGAGAAGATCCGGCAGTGGTTCAAGAAGAAGGACCGCGCCGAGAACATCGTCCACGGCCGCGAGGCGCTCGACCGCGAGCTCCGCCGCCTCGCCCGCACGAGTGCCCAGGCGGTCGGCCACGACAAGATCGTCGAGGTCGCGAAGAGCTACAACGCGGAGTCGCTCGACGACTTCTTCGCCGCCATCGGCTACGGCGCGGTGTCCGCCCAGCAGGTGGTCATCCGGCTGGGGGTCCTCGACGATGGGCAGGCCACGCTGCCGACGGTCGCGCCGTCGCAGCCAGCGCGCACCGGTGGCGTGCGGGTCAAGGGGGTGGGGGACCTCCTGGTCCGGTTCGCCAAGTGCTGCCACCCCATCCCAGGCGACCCGATTCAGGGGTTCATCACCCGGGGCAAGGGCATCACCGTCCACCTGCGCTCCTGCCCAACCGTGATCAACGAACGCGAGGTCACCCGCCTCATCGACGTCGAGTGGGAGGCGGCGCCCGCGCAGACCTACCCGATCGCGATCCGCGTGGAGGCCTACGACCGCACGGGCCTCCTGTCGGACATCACGCAGGTCATGGCGGGTGAGCGCGTGAACATCCTCGCGGCCAACGTGTCGGTCTCGCCCGACCACACGGCGCTGGTCACGATGACGCTCCAGGTGGCGTCTGTCGCGCAGCTGGCAAAGGTGATGAGCCGCGTGGAGCAGCTGAAGGACGTCCTCAACGCCCAGCGCGACCTGGGGTAGCTGCGTGCTGCGGGCCGCCCGCAGGGCTGGAACCGGTCAGGTGCCCGGGGGCAGCGGTCGATCAGCGCGGGCGCGCGCCCGCCGACGAGGCCGCACCGACACGCTCTGGGGGCAGCACGGGCGCGATGCCCCGGGCGCGGATGCGCTGCAGCCAGACCATCCCGCCCACGCCCGTCGCGACGCACAGCACGCCCGCGGCCAGGAGCGATGCGCTCACCGAGAACGTCGACGCGAGCGAGCCCGCGAACACGCCGCCAATGGGCGTCGAGCCCGCGAAGACTGTGGTGTACACGCTCATCACGCGCCCGCGGTACTCGTCGTCGACGTTGAGCTGGACCGTCGTGTTCGCGGTGGCGGCCATGCCGATCGCCCCGAAGCCGATCAGGGCCATCGCGGGCAGCGCCAGGGCGAAGGACCCGATGGCTGCGGCAGCGAGGAGGCCGAGGCCGAGAACTAGCGACCCGGCGCCGATGGCCATCGGCCGCGACCGGCCGGAGAACGCGATCAGCAGCGCGGCAAGGATCGAGCCGACGCCAGTGGACGCCATCAGGATCCCGAACCCGAGCGCGTCGGTGTGCAGCACGCTGTACGCGAAGGCCGGGATGATGACGCCGAAGTTCATGCCGAACGTCGAGGCGAGGCCGATCGTCACGATGGGCAGCAGCAGCATCGGCGAGCGGCCCACGTAGCGGAGCCCGTCGGCGAGGGTCTCGCCCACGGCGCGCACGGTTGCGGGGCGGACGTAGCGAACTGGGGAGCGCAGGTCCTCGTCGCGCATGACCCAGTAGGCGACGATCACCGCCAGGAAGCTCAGGCCGTTGAGCAGGAATGCCACCGGGATGCCGAAGATGAAGATCGCGAAGCCGGCGACCGAGGGCCCGATGATCCGGGCGCCGTTGAACATCGCCGAGTTGAGCGCCACGGCGTTCTGGATGTCGTCGCGCCCCACCATCTCCACGGCGAACGCCTGGCGGGTGGGCATGTCCACCGCGTTCGTCACGCCGAGCAGCGTCGCCAGCACCAGGATGTGCCACACCTCCACGGTGCCCGACTGCGCCAGGGCGAACAGGGCGAATGCCAGCAGCATCTGGATGGTCTGGGTCACGATCAGCGTCTTCCGCTTGGGCAGGGCGTCCGCGATGATCCCGCCGAACAGGCCGAGAAACAGGACAGGAAGGAACTGGACCGCGGACAGCACGCCGAGCACGAAGGGGTCGTTGGTCAGGTTCAGGACCAGCCACGCCTGAGCGACGCTCTGCATCCACGTGCCGACGAGCGACACGAACTGACCGCCGAAGAACAGGCGGTAGTTGCGGTGCGCCAGCGCTCGCGAGCCGCTGCGGAGTCGACCGCTCATCGCCCGGCCTCCACGCTCGGCTCGAGGACGCCGGCGTGCGGCGCATGGTCGGGCGAGCGCCCGGCCTCGAGGTCCGCGAGATGGTCCCGGAGGTGTGTCCGGCGCGCGGCGGCATCGGCGATCATCGAATCGAGGCGGTCGCGCTTGCGGGCGAGGGTGGCCAGCTGGCGATCGATTCGGGCGATGGCGTCGGTGAGGGCGACCCGCTGGTCGGCGGGATCACCAGCACGGAACTGGACCCGGTTGCGCGATCGCGCCTGCTCATCCTCGAGCATCTGGCCGATCTCGGCGAGCGAGAAGCCCGCGTCATTGCGGAGTCCGCCGATGAAGCGCAGGCGCTCGAGGTCGTCGGTGTCGTACAGGCGGTACGCGCCCTCGGAGCGGGCAGCGGGGGCAAGCAGCCCCATCTCCTCGTAGTACCGGATGGAGCGGGGCGTCAGGCCTGTCTCGGCGGCGACCTCTTGGATGCGCAGCAGCCTCGGCTCGGCCTCGGGGGCGGCGGGGGCGGCGGCGTCATGACCCATCGGTCGTTCATTCTACCTTAACCTTGACGCGAACGTGAAGGTTGCCCTTTGACTGGCCCCGTCGCCGGGGCCGACGCGCGCCGTCGTGCGTTGCCGTGCAGCCGCCGACGCCATGAGGCGCCCGCTGCACGGATTCGTCGGAAGGCGCATGCCTGGTGCGGTACGGCGTCGCTTTGCGGGCCTTCGCCGCGCGACCTGTACAGCCAGCGGTCGCGCCGCGCGGGCAGTGCACCATAGAAGCGCTACCCGCATGGCGGAGGGAGGAGTGGAGCGCGCGCAGGTGACATCGCCGCGAAGGCCGCGGATCAGCCGCCAGCCGACAACGCGGCGATAGCCGCGGATCAGCCGCCAGCCGATATCCTTTGCGCGATGCCCACCTATCGAGCCCCCCGGGGCACCCGCGATCTCCTGCCCGACGACCGGGCGGTCTTCGACCGCCTGTTGCGCCTTGCCGCGGACCTCACGCACCGATATGGCTACCGCCCCATCGAGACGCCCCTGTTCGAGCAGACGGCGGTGTTCGAGCGCGGCATCGGCGAGGTGACCGACGTCGTCGAGAAGGAGCTCTTCCGGATCGCGCCGCGCAGCGAGGAGGCCGAATCCTGGGCCCTCCGTCCGGAGCCCACGGCGGGGATCGTGCGCGCCTTCGTTCAGCACGGCATGCAGACGTGGCCGCAGCCCGTGAAGCTGACGACGACCGGCCCGATGTTCCGCTATGACCGGCCGCAGGCGGGCCGGTACCGCCAGTTCTGGCAGTTCGACGTGGAGGCGATCGGTGACGCGGGGCCGGCGATCGACGCCGAGATCATCGAGCTGGCGCACCGCTTCTACACCGAGGCCGGCGTCGAGGGCGTGGAGGTCCTGGTCAACTCGATCGGCGACCCGGCCTGCCGGCCCGCGTACGTCGCGGAGCTGATTTCGTACTACCGCGCCCACGCAGACCGGCTGCCGCCCACCGAGCGCGACCGACTCGAGCGCAACGTGCTGCGGCTGCTCGACTCCAAGGACCCGGCCATGGCCGAGCTCAACGCCGCGGCGCCGCGGATCACCGACCGCCTGTGCGACGCCTGCGCGGCGCACTTCGAGAGCGTCAAGGCGCACCTCACGGCCGTCGGTCTCGCGTTCCGCGTGGAGCCCGGGCTCGTTCGCGGCCTCGACTACTACACGCGGACGGCGTTCGAGTTCTATGTCGCGGGGCGCGAGGGCCAGCAGCAGGCCCTGGGCGGCGGGGGACGATACGACGGCCTCGTCGCGCTGCTCGGCGGCAAGCCCACGCCCGGCATCGGCTTCGGCCTCGGGCTCGACCGGGTGGCGCTCGTGCTGGCCGAGCAGGGACACGTGGCGCCTCCCGAGATTGCGCCGCTCGCCGTGGTCGTCGGCGCCGACGCGGACGACACGGTGGCCCGCTTCCGCGTCGCTACGACGCTGCGAGCCTCGCGCCTGCGCGTCCGCGCCGACCTCGCGCGTCGCAAGCTGGGCCGCCAGCTTGAGGCGGCGGGGAAGGATGGGGCCCACTTCGCGGTGATCCTGGGCGACGAGCTGGCCGAGGGAAACGTCCAGGTCCGCGACCTCCAGGCCGGCACGCAGCGCACCGTCGCCCTCGCCGACCTCGCCCGCGAGCTCGCCCGTGCGGAGGCGTCGCACCACCACGGCTGACACGGGCTGAGCCTGCCGCCTCCGCTACGATGGGGCCAGCCAGAACCGCACCCTGGAGTTCCCTGTGTCCGCCGTACCCGCTCCGCTCGCCACGCCCTACCGCACGCACACCTGCGGGCAGCTCCGCGTGGACGACGACGGCGCGGACGCGAAGCTGGCGGGCTGGGTCCACCGCCGGCGCGACTACGGCAAGCTCGTGTTCATCGACCTCCGCGACCGATACGGCATCACGCAGGTCGTCGTGGACGCCGCCGATGCCCCCGAGGCGCACGAGACTGCGTCGCGGGTGCGCTCGGAGTTCGTCATCGTGGTCGAGGGCGTCGTCGCCCGCCGGCAGCCCGGGACCGAGAACGCGAAGCTCGCGACCGGCGCGGTCGAGCTGCAGGCGCGCACCGTCCGGATCCTCACCGAGGCGAAGACGCCGCCGTTCTACATCAACGACCCCGACGCGACGATCGACGAGAGCCTCCGCCTGCGCTACCGCTACCTCGACATCCGCCGCGAGGCGATGCTTCGCCGGCTCGTGATGCGCAGCCGCCTCGTCCACGCGATCCGCGAGGTCCACCACGCCAACGGCTTCGTCGAGGTCGAGACGCCCAACCTGATCAAGAGCACACCGGAGGGCGCGCGCGACTTCATCGTTCCCAGCCGCCTCCAGCCCGGCACCGTCTACGCCCTGCCGCAGAGCCCCCAGCAGCTCAAGCAGCTGCTGATGGTGGGCGGCGTGGACCGCTACTTCCAGATCGCGCGCTGCTTCCGCGACGAGGACATGCGCGGCGACCGCCAGCCCGAGTTCACCCAGCTCGACCTCGAGATGAGCTTCGTGGACGAGGCGACGGTGATGGGCTTCATCGAGAAGATGGTCATCGAGGTCAGCCGCGCCACGGTGCCCGACCGCCCGATCCGCACAGTCCCGTTCCCGGTGTTCGAGTACGACGACGCGATGGAGCGGTACGGCTCGGACAAGCCCGACATCCGGTTCGGGATGGAGCTGTTCGACCTCGCGCCCGCGCTCGCGGGTCCCGACGGGGCGCCGGCCTCGGGCTTCCGGGTGTTCGACGAGACGCTCGCCGAGGGCGGGCGCGTGAAGGGGATCACGGCGCCCGGGATGGGCGGCGCGTCGCGGCGCGAGATCGACGAGCTGACCGAGTTCGCCAAGCGCTTCGGTGCGCGGGGCCTGGTCCACCTCGCGGTCCAGACGGGCGGCGAGCTCCACGGCCCCATCGCCAAGTTCCTTGTCCCCGAGACGCAGGCAGCCGTCCGTGCCGCGGCCGGCGCCGGCGAGGGCGACCTGATCCTGGTGATCGCCGACAAGGCCGAGACGACCAACGATGTCCTCGGCAGGCTCCGCGTGGAGCTGGGCGGGCGCCTGGGCCTCGCCAACCCCGACGAGCTCTCGTACTGCTGGATTCACCACTTCCCCATGTACCAGTGGGACGCGGAGCACCAGCGCTGGGATGCCACGCACAACCCGTTCAGCGGCGTGGTCCCCCAGGACGAGGCGCTGCTGACCACGACGTCTGGCGATCTGGGCGTCCGCGACCCGGGTGACCCGGCCGGGCGCGCCAAGGCGATGCAGTACGACATCGCGCTCAACGGCTGGGAGCTCGGCGGCGGGTCGGTGCGGATCTGGGACCCGCAGCTGCTCGCCCGGAGCTTCAACCTGCAGGGCTACACCGCCGAGCAGATGAGGGAGCGCTTCGGGGCGATCCTCGAGGCGTTCGAGTACGGCGCCCCGCCGCACGGCGGGATCGCGCTGGGCATCGACCGCTGGGCCGCGCTCTTCTCGAACCAGGCGACGATCCGCGAGGTCATGGCCTTCCCGAAGACGCAGTCGGGCTCGGACCTGATGCTCGAGGCGCCCTCGGCCCCCGATGAGGAGCAGTACCAGGAGCTCGGCCTGCGGTTCGTCGGCGTGCCGGAGAAGCGCTGAGCCTGCTCGAGCGGATGGCAGGGCGGCCGCGCACGGCCGCGGTCCTCGGCGCCCTCGCCATCGCATCGTCGGGGATCTTCTACCGCTGGTCCGGGGTGTCGCCGGCCACGGGCGTGGTCTTCCGCTGCCTGTTCGGCCTGCCGATCCTGCTCGCGGTGGCGTGGGGCGAGAACCGGGCGCGCGGCCCGATGAGCCGTCGAACGGTCGGCCTGTCCGTGCTGGCGGGGTCGTTCTTCGCCGTCGACCTCGTCACCTTCCACCTGGTGGTGGACCTGATGGGCGCCGGGCTGGCAACGGTGATGGGCAACCTGCAGGTGGTGATCGTGGCCCTCGCGGCATGGCGCCTCCTTGGGGAGCGGCCCCGGCGGGAGGTGTTCGTCGCGATCCCGCTGATGCTCGCGGGCGTCGTCCTGATCTCGGGCGTGCTGGGCGCCGGGGCGTACGGCGCCGACCCGCGGGCGGGTGTGGCGATCGGCCTCGTCACCGCGCTCGCATATGCGGGCTACCTGCTCGTCATCCGGCAGGCCAGCCCCGACCACCGGCCCGCCGGCCCGGTCGCCATCGCCACCGCCGTGACCGGGCTGCTGGCCGGGCTCTTCGGCATTGCGGCGGGACGCCTGGGACTGGCGGTCGGCGGCCTCGACCTCGCGCCCAGCCTGCCCGCGCTGGTCCCGCTCGTCGCGTACGGGGTGGTCGCGCAGTCCCTCGGCTATCTCGCGATCCAGGCCGCGCTGCCCCGGCTGCCCGCGGCCATCTCATCGGTCCTGCTGCTCGTCCAGCCCGTGGCGACCCTGGTGCTCGGCGTGGTGCTGCTCGGCGAGGATCCATCCGGCACGCAGCTGCTGGGGGTCGTGATGATCGTCGGCGGCATCGCGCTCGCGACGGGCGCACTGCGCAGGATCGCGAGGGCGACGGGCGTGAGGCGGTCGTTCGCGGAGTAGGCGTGGCGGCCCCCAGGCGCCCGATCCTTGGCCGGCCCGACCCCGCTCAGCCGTGCACGGAGCGGCTCTGCTGGCGGGCGGAGCGCCGTAGGAGCCGCTCCGTGCCGTCGGTTGGATCTCCGTCGAGCGTCAGGCGGCGCGGCGCGGCTCGCCGGGCGGATGAAGCGCCGACAGCGCCGACCGGTGCACGCCAAGCGAGAGCGGGAGCACGGTTCGTCCGCATCGCGCCCCAGAGCGGCGGTCCCTACGAGCCCGAGGGCGAGCCCGAAGCGCCCGACCCCGGGCTTGGCGACGCGGATGCCGGGAACTGGTCGGGCTGGGCCTGCACCCGTGCGAGCATCGTCAGCGTGGCGTCGGCCACCTGGCCCTGCTGGTCGTCCCGACTGATCGTTGCGGGCGGGTCGTTCGGCTGCCCGGTATACCAGCCCATCTGCTCATGGTTGCCGCCGGGGATCACGACGAACACGGTGTCCGGCGGAAGCAACTTGCGCGTGTCGGGCGAGGCGATCTGGTCCGCGCCTGCGTCAAGGGAGCCGTAGATCGAGGTTGCCGCCACGCCGGACGTCGAGATGTCGCCCGGCGGGTACGCCGCCCAGAGTGCGAGGCCGCGCATCACGCCCGGGTGGGTCCCCACGAACTGGGCCGCCATCGCGCCGCCGAGGGAGTGCCCGGCGATCGCCCAGCGCGTGACCTCGGGGTGCTCGGCCATGATCGGATTGGCGGCATCGATGTCGAGCACCGCGAGGTTGAACGGCATCGACGCGACGACGACGAGGTAGCCGTGCGCCGCGATGCGCTGTGCCAGCGGGCCATACGCGGCCGGCAGGACGCGAGCGCCCGGGTACACGATGAGGCCTGCCGAGTAGTGCATCGATGGCGGCATCCACTCGTAGCTGTCGCCCACCCGCTTGAACGCGGTGTCCGGCTTCGCGCCCAGCGACGCCTGCGCCTCGGGGAGCAGCGGCTGCGGCCGCAGTGACCAGGCGCCCGCCCCGGCGGCGACCACCAGCACGAGGAGGGCAATCAGGCCCAGCGTCCGGCGGCGCGGCCGGGCGAGTCGGGTAGCCAACGGGCGTGTCCTAGGAGGCCGGGTCTGGGTTGGCGAGGCGCGTCGGCCCGGCGGGCGGCGCGTCGTCGGGCTGGTCGGCGGCGGGGGCGCCCCACTCGCGCTCGACATCATCGTCAGGCCGCGGCGGCCCGTCGAACGGCGGCAGGGCGGCCCGGGGGACCGAGACGTCATGGGTCGTGCCCGGGTCGCCGGTGTCCAGCGCCTCGATCGCCAAGCCGGCGGCGGCGAGGCCGTCGAGGATCTCCTCAAGCACCGACGACGGGCTGAGCGCCGAGATGCGGTCCAGCAGTTCCATCGGCACGAGCGCGGGCCATCCGGCGACACCCTCGTACGCCGGGCGGAGGACCGCGGCGGGGTCATCGCCGTGCGAGTGGATCAGGGTCGTGACGGTCTCGGCGTCCGCCCACGCCATCTGCGCGGGCCAGAGCAGGGCCGCCGTCGTCCCGCCGACGATTCCACGGGCTGCGGCCATGCCCTGTGCGATCCGCTCGGCCGGTCCGCCGTGGCCCTGGGCGGGAGCCAGGAGTGTCACCTCGGCCGTCGCGAGGACAGCCGCCACCGCGCCGCCCGGATCATCTCCGACCACGACGACCGGCGTGGCGCCGCCGGCCCACGCCGCGTCGGCGATGCGGCGGGCGGCGGGCGTCCCCTCGGCGTCAGCCAGCGCGGCGGCTGGTGACGCGGCGAGGATGACGGCGGCGACGGTCATACGGGCTCCTCCTGCACGGACAGGAGTGTAGTCGGCGCGGGTTGGGGAGCGGGCCGCCGTTGGACCCGCGCCGCACCCGCGCGACGGTTCCGTGGGAGCGCCTTCTGCCGGGCGCACGGAGCCTGTGTCCTCGCAGACACGCCCTGGGGCCCCCTCGACCGAGCCCGTCGCCAGACCCCACCGAAACGCCTGGGGGAGGCGCTGATGGATGGGCCGGCGAACTGCGGAAGGCGATTCCGCAACGTTCGGGCACCGGACCTCCTCCAGGGGGCGATCTGGTGGTGCATTCGGCGGTGGGGTCTCCGAAGCGCCGTGGGGAGGTGTTTCGGCGGTCCGCGGGCAGCGGGAAGGGCGGGCGACTGGACGACCCCGCGGAACGGGCGCGCTTCTCGAGCGGCGTCGCGCCCCGCGCCCATAGTCGCCGGTCGCGGCCCGTTCGCGCGGCATGTGCGACACTTGCTCGGCCCATGAGTGACATCCCCGGCACCGCCGTGCCCTCAACCCCCACCGCCGTCGTCCGAGCCGACCTGCGCAATGTCGCGATCGTCGCCCATGTCGACCACGGCAAGACCACGCTGGTCGACGCCTTGCTCCGCCAGACCGGCACCTTCCGCGACAACCAGGCGGTCGTCGATCGGGTCATGGACTCGATGGACCTGGAGCGCGAGAAGGGCATCACGATCCTCGCCAAGCAGACGACGGTCGACTTCCGCGGCGTCCGGCTGAACATCGTGGACACGCCCGGTCACGCCGACTTCGGCGGGGAGGTCGAGCGCTCGCTGCTCATGGTGGACAGCGTGCTTCTCCTGGTGGACGCGGCCGAGGGGCCGCTGCCGCAGACCCGTTACGTCCTCCAGAAGGCCATGGCGCGACGGCTCCCGGTCGTGGTGGCGCTCAACAAGATCGACCGGTCGGACGCGAGGGCTGCGGAGGTCCTCGACGACGTCTATGAGCTGTTCATGGACCTCGGCGCGGACGAGCACCAGATCGAGTTCCCGGTCGTGTACACGAACGCGAAGGCCGGCACGGCGACCCGCGACCTCGCGACGCCGGGGACCGACCTCCAGCCGCTGCTCCAGCTGCTGATCGACGTCACGCCGGCGCCCACGTTCGAGCCTGGCCACCCGCTCCAGCTTCTGGTCACGAACCTCTCTGCGAACGAATACGTGGGTCGGATGGCCGTGGGCCGGATCCGCAACGGAACGATCCGGGTGGGCCAGCGGATCACCGTCGTCCGCGCCGAGGAGGACGATCCCAGCGGCTCGGTGGAGCCGGGGCGGACGGTCGTCCTCAACGGCACGGTGACGAGCCTGCAGACGGCGCACGGCATGGACCGCGTGGACATCCCCGAAGCGGGCCCCGGCGAGATCGTGTCCGTGGCGGGCCTGCCCGAGGTGACGATCGGCGACACGCTCACCGACCCGGGCGACCCGCGGCCGCTGCCTCGCCTGGACGTGGACGAGCCCACGCTGAGCATGACGTTCGGCGTGAACACGTCGCCCCTCGGCGGCCGCGACGGCAAGTACGTCACGTCGCGCCAGATCAAGGCCCGCCTCGAGCGCGAGGTCCTCGGCAACGTCTCCATCGAGGTCTACCCGACCGACTCCGGCGACACGTTCGAGGTCCGCGGTCGCGGCGAGCTGCAGCTCGCCATCCTGATCGAGCAGATGCGCCGCGAGTCCTTCGAGCTCACGGTCAGCCGGCCCGAGGTGATCCTCCACGAGGTCAACGGCGAGGTCCACGAGCCGTACGAGCGGATCACGATCGACATCCCGCTGGACTACATCGGCGAGGTGCAGACCGCGATGGCCGGCCGCAAGGGTCGCCTGGAGCAGATGAGCACCGATGCCGATGGCCGCGTCCGCATGGAGTTCGTCCTGCCCGTCCGCGGGCTGATCGGCTATCGCGGGCAGCTGCTCACCGACACGCGCGGCACCGCGCTGCTCCACCAGATCGGCGAGGGGTATGGACCCTGGGCGGGCGAGGTGACGCACCGCACCAACGGCGTGCTGGTGTCGGACCGCGCGGGCACGTCCAACGCCTACGCGCTGTTCAACCTCCAGGACCGCTCCGAGCTGTTCATCGGGTCGGGCGTGGACGTCTACGAGGGGATGATCGTCGGCGAGAACGCGCGCGCCGGCGATATGGACGTCAACGCGACCAAGGAGAAGAAGCTCACCAACATCCGGACGCACTCGCACGACGAGGCGCTGCGGCTCACCCCGCCGCGGCCGCTGACGCTCGAGAGCGCCATCGAGTTCATCGGGACCGATGAGCTCGTCGAGGTGACCCCGTCGGCGATCCGCCTGCGCAAGCGGCTCCTCATCAAGCAGGACCGCGAGAAGGAGCGTGGGCGGGCATACGACTTGTCGCGAGCGGAGCGCGGCTAGGACGCCCGGGTCGCCGACGAGAGCGGCAGGGCGCGTCAGGCCCCGTCGGGCCCCACCCACGGCCAGAGCCCGGCACTCGTTTCCCGGGATCCCCACCCTCGGTCTCCCTGGATCAGATCCCGCTTCCCGGTCAGGCGTCGCCGCTTGAGTCGCGCCAGTGCGTCAGGCTGAGGCCGGGCGCCTCGAGCGTGAGCCCGCGGTCGAAGCGCGCGTTTGGGGGGTTTCCACAGCAGGGGCGGGGCCCGAATGAGTCTGGGGCGACTCGGGCGGAGCGGGTCTCGGTTCGCGGGATCAGCGCCGGCGGCGCAGGATGTCGATGGGCCTCCCGGCTCCAATGTGCGCTCGGAGCCGCTGGGTTGTCGGGCCGGGTGGCGCAGGAGCCGACCGCCATCGCCACTGGAGGTCGTCGTCCTCCTGCACGCCGCTCGGCCAGCCGGGTCCGCGGAAGCGGAACACGTCACCGAGGATCGGTCGATCGGCGGTGAGGATCCGGATCGCCCAGCCGACCACACCGGACACCACGACGAGGACCGCGAACAGCACCGCGTCCATGCCCCCATTCTCCACCCGCCACGCAACGTCGAGGCCCTCGCCCACGGTTGGCCCTCGCCCCGGTCGTACAATCCGCGGACGATGCCGATCTACTTCGACCACGCCGCCACGACCCCCGTCCGACCCGAGGTCCTCGATGCCATGCTGCCGCTCCTGAGCGGCACCTTCGGCAACCCCTCGTCGGCCCACGTCTTCGGCCGCGCGGCCCGCGAGGCGCTCGACGACGCGCACGAGCGGCTCGCCCGGGCGCTGGGCGCCGACGCGCGCGAGGTGGTGTTCACGAGCGGCGGCACCGAGGCGACGAACCTCGCGCTCAAGGGCGCCGCGTGGGCGGGTCGGCCGCGCGGGCATCGCCTGGTCACCACCGCGGTCGAGCACCACGCCACGGAACACACGCTCCGCTACCTCGAGAAGTTCGGGTTCGAGGTCGTCGAGGTGGGCGTGGACCGGTACGGGCGCGTGGACCCGGACGACATCGAGCGTGCCCTGACCGACCGGACGACGGTCGTGTCGGTGATCCTCGGCAACAACGAGGTGGGCACCATCCAGCCCGTGGCCGAGATCGCAGAGCGCGTGCGCGCCCGGCACGGGATCCTGTTCCACGTGGACGCGGTGCAGGCGGCGCCCTGGACCGAATTCGACCTGGCAGCGCTCGGGGCAGACCTCGTCTCGCTGGCGGCGCACAAGGTCGAGGGGCCGAAGGGCGTCGGCGCCCTGTGGATCCGGCGGGGCACGCACCTCCTGGCGCAGCAGCACGGCGGCGGGCAGGAGCGCCACCGCCGCGCGGGCACGGAGAACGTCGCGGGCGCGGTGGGGATGGCGCGGGCGTTCGAGCTTCGCGCCGCCGAGCGGAGCGAGATCCTGCCGCGGGTCCGCGCGCAGCGCGACCGCCTGTCGGCGGCGGTCCTCGCCACGGGTCTGGTCGAGGCCACCGGGCACCCCGTGGACCGGCTGCCCCACATCGCATCGTTCGTGGCGCGCGGGATCGAGGGCGGCTCGGTGGCGCTCGCGCTGGACCTCGAGGGCATCGCCATCTCCACGGGCTCCGCCTGCGCAACCGGCTCGACCGAGGTGAGCCATGTGCTGACCGCGATGGGCTACCCCGCCGACGAGGCCCGCGGCCAGCTGCGGATGTCGCTCGGCCGGACCACGACGGATGCCGAGGTCGACGCGGCCTGCCGAGTCGTGCCCGCGGTGCTGGCGCGCGTGGCGGAGGGGAATCCGATCGCCGGCGTCGCGGGGGTCACGGGCGCCGGCGCCTGACCCGGTCGTGGCCCGCGCAACCGGCTCCTGACTCGCCCATGACCGGCGGCCGCGTGGTCCTCGTCGGCGTCGACGCCGGTGCCACCAAGTCCGTGGCGCTGGCCGTCACGCCGGCCGGCGCCGCCGTGGGGCGCGCGTGGGGCGAGGGGGCGAACCCGAAGCGGCATGGCCTGGCCGCGGCAGCCTCGCGGATCGCCGCGCTGGTGCTCGAGGCCTCGGGCGGGGCGGGGGAGGGGGTCGAGCCGCGTTCCCCGGCGCTCGTGTTCGTCGCCGGGGCGGGGATCGACCGGCCGGAGCACGCGCGCGCTCTCGAGGGTGCGCTCGCCGAGCGCCTGCCGAGCACGCGGGTGATGGCCGCGAACGACACGCTCGCGGTGCTCCGCTGCGGGACTCCGGACGGCGTTGGGCTGGTCGTGCCGGTGTCCACGGGCGGGAACGTGATCGGGCGCGGCCCGGACGGCCGTGTGACCGACCGCGGCCACGGGATCTTCGGGGGCGGGTACGTGCTGGGCGCGCTCGCCGCCCGGGCGGCCATGCGCGGGGGCGAGACCCCCGTGACGAGCGACCTCGTCGCCGGGCATCCGTCGCACCCGCTCGTCTCCCCGGCGCTTGCCGACGCCGTCCGGGCTGCCGGGCTCACCTGGCGCGGCCGGCGGCCCGATCCATCCGCGGCGCAACTCGGGGCTGCGGTGGCCGCTGCCGCCGAGGCTGGCGACACGTACCCGGCGCAGATCGTCGACCGCTGGTGCGGCCGCGTGACGGCGGCGATCCGCGAGGAGGCCGAGCGGCTCGACCTCGGCGCGTCGCCGTGCGTCATCGTCTTCGGCGGCCTGCTCGACGCCTCACCCTGGCTTGGCGCGCGCATCCGCTCGGCGATCCTGGCCGGTGTGCCTGACGCACGCCTGCACACACTTGACGGGAAGCCGGTCGAGGGCGCCGCGCTCCTCGCTCGGGACGCCTGGGCCGGGCGGATCGGGCCCTGGGACTTCGCGCCTCGGCGATCAGGGGGTCCCGCAGGCCAGCGCCGTACAATCGGGCGATGAGCCGGATCCTCGTCGCCATGTCCGGAGGTGTGGACAGCTCCGTCGCCGCAGCGCTCCTCCATGAGCAGGGCCACGAGGTCGTGGGCGTCTGGATGCGCCTCCACGACGTGGCGGACAGCTACTCCGAGTTCCGCAAGTCGTGCTGCTCGGCGGACGCCGCGGATGACGCCCGACGGGTCGCCGCCAGGCTCGACATCCCGTTCTACGTCATGAACCTCGAGCGTGAGTTCGCCGCCGGCGTCATCGACCCGTTCGTGGCCGACTACACCCACGGCCGGACGCCCTCGCCGTGCGTCGACTGCAACACGCTCGTCAAGTTCGGTGCGCTGCTTGGCCGGGCCCGCCACCTGTACGGTTGCGAGGCTGTGGCGACCGGCCACTACGCCCGACGGCTCGTGGACGAGACGCCGGACGGCCCGCGCGCACGACTGGCCGCCGCCGCCGACACCGCGAAGGACCAGACGTACTTCCTCTACGGGCTGCGGCAGGAGCAGCTCTGGTTCAGCCGCTTCCCCCTCGGCGACCTCGAGAAGCCGCAGGTGCGGGACATCGCCCGGTCGCTCGGTCTGGTGACGGCCGACAAGCCCGAGAGCCAGGAGATCTGCTTCGTGCCCGGCGGCGACTACCGTGCCGAGCTTCGATCGCGCGGCGGCTGGACGCCCGAGCCCGGCCCGGTCCTCGACGCGGACGGCAGGACCGTCGGGTCGCACGGTGGTGCGGCCGGCTTCACGGTGGGCCAGCGCAAGGGCCTCGGCGTCGCGCTCGGCGAGCCCCAGTTCGTCGCTCGCGTGGACGCGGTCACCAACACCATCCAGCTCGGGCGCCGGCGGGACCTCGAGACGAGGACGGTCGAGATCGACGCCGCCTCGTTCATCGCGGACATGCCGCCGACCGACCGCGGTGACGACGGGGGCTGGCGGCCGTTCCGGGCACAGGTCCGCATCCGCCACCGTGCCCCGCTCGTGCCCGCGGTGGTGCGCCCGGCCGGCCCCGACGAGCCGGCCCGCGGCGGCCGCTGGGTGGCCGAGGTGGACACGCCGGTGTGGGCCGCAGCGCCCGGACAGGCGTGCGTGCTGTACGACGGCGACACGTGTCTGGGCGGCGGGAAGATCGCGGGCCCGGCGACGGCCGGCGAGAGCAAGGCCGGTGCCAGGACCAGTCCGAACGCTCGCGCCGAGGCCGCGCCCGCGGGTGCCGCCCGGTGAACATCGGCCCGTCGCTCCTGCTCGCCCTGCTGCTGGGCCTGGTCCACACCGGCCTCTACGTCCTGGTGCGCGGCCAGTCGGGCGGGCGGCTCCCGCTCACGTACGGCGCCGCCGCCCTGGGCTCGTGGGCGGGCGCGGCGGTGGGCGCCCAGGCGGGGATGACGTTCCTCGCGATCGGCGACTTCGCCCTGATCCCGGCGTCGGTGGTGGCGTGGCTGGGCATCGGCTTCGTGGCGATCGTCTCCACGCTGGGCCCCGATCGCCGGGAGGAGCACCCGTGAGCCAGACCGCTCGACGCCGTCGCGACGGCCGGGGAGAGCCCGCCGGGGCCGAGCCGCCGGCGCCCCTCGCCGAGGTCCTCGAGCTCTTGGCCGGAGAGAGCGCGGCCTCGCGGGCGTTCCTCGGCGGGGTCATGCTGGGCGCGCTCGTCGGGGCGGCGCTCGCGGGGACGTCATTCCTGCGCAATCGCGGGCCCGGCCGCAGGACGAGGCCCTAGACGGCCGTCGCCAGCTCGCGACGGATCCGCTGGGCGGACACCAGCGCCGCCATCGCCGCAGGCTCGAGCGGTTGCGCGAGCAGGTAGCCCTGCCCCATGCCGCAGCCCAGCTCGGCCAGCGTCCGCGACTGCAGCTCGTGCTCGATCCCCTCGGCCACCGTCGAGAGGTGGAGGCTGCGCGCCAGCTCCACGATGACGCGCACCACCGCGGTCGCCTCTGGGTCGGTGCCCACGCCCTCCACGAAGGAGCGGTCGATCTTGATCCGGTCGATGGGCAGCCGGCGGAGGTACGCGAGCGACGAGTACCCCGTCCCGAAGTCGTCCACCGCGATCCGGGCGCCGAGCTCGCGCAGGCTCCGCAGCAGATGCGCCGTGTCGGGCGAATCGTCCAGAGCGAGGCTCTCGGTGATCTCGATCGACAGGCGCGAGGCGTCGACGCCGTGGCGCAGGAGCGAATCGCGGACGAACTGGACGAACGATCCGCCGCGCAGCTGGGCCGCGGACACGTTGACCGCCGTCCAGCGCAGCGAGGGGAGTTGCTTGGCCCACACCGCGGCCTGGCGGCAGGATTCGTCCACCACCCAGCGCCCCACCTCAGCAATGAGCCCGGTGGATTCGAGCGTGGGGATGAACTCCGCTGGCGCCACGATGCCCCGCTTGGGGTGGTTCCAGCGCAGCAGCGCCTCGCTGCCCACGATCTCGCCAGTGGCGAGATCGCAGACGGGCTGGTAGTGGAGCACGAACTGCTTGTGCTCCACCGCCCGGCGGAGCTCGCTCTCGAGCACGAGCCGCCGCGCGGAGGCGAGATGCGCCTGGGGGTCGTAGACGCGCCAGCGGCCCTTGCCCAGACCCTTGGCCTCGTACATCGCGAGGTCGGCGGCGCGGAGCAGCCAGGCCGGGGCTCGCTTGTGGGTGATGTCGACCGCGACGCCCACGCTGATCCGGGCCCCGACCTGAAGGCCCTCGATCTTGAACGGCTGGTCGAACGCGACGACCAGGCGCTGCGCGATCGCGAGCGCCTCGGCGTCCTCGGCCAGCCCCTCGATGAGGATCGCGAACTCGTCACCGCCGAGGCGGGCGATGGTCGCGCCGGGGCGGATCGTCTCCCGGAGCCGGCGCGCCACGGCGACCAGCAGGCGGTCGCCGACCTCGTGGCCATGGGTGTCGTTGATCCGCTTGAAGTCGTCCACGTCGATGAGCAGCATCGCGACGAGCCCCGGGCCGTGCTCCGTTCGCGCGAGCGCATTCGCGACGCGGTCGTTGAGCAGCGCGCGGTTGGCAAGACCGGTGAGGGGGTCGTGGAATGCCAGGCGCAGCAGCTCGGCCTCGAGGCGCTTGCGCTCGGTGATGTCGGTGAGGTATCCGTGCCAGCGCACCGGCTCGCCGGCCTCGTCGCTGTCGAGGACGGCGTGGTCGCGGACCCAGATCTCGCGCCCGTCGCGGCGGCGCATCCGGTACTCGCGCGCCGGCCGGGCCAGCTGGTCGCCGCGCTCGTCGCTGGCGTCGTCGGAGAGGACGCGCCCGAGGTCGTCCGGATGGATGTGCTCCTCCCAGATCCCGGGGATCCCCACCCACTCCTCGGGTTCGTAGCCCAGGACCTCGGCGAGCTGCGGGCTCGCGTACTCGACGGGCGCCCCGCGGCCCGCGCGGGCTGCATAGACGACGCCCGGCAGGTGCTCCACAAGGGAGCGATACCGGGCCTCGCTCTCGAGAGCCCGGCGCTCGGCTTCCGCTCGCTCGGTGGCGTCGCGGAGGAACGCGGTGAACCAGGTCTGGCCGCCATCCTCGTACACGGCGACGGAGGCGTCCGCCTCGAACGTGGTGCCGTCCAGCCGCCGCGCGGCGACGCGTTCGGTGCGGCCCGCCAGCGTGCGCCAGGGCGCCTCTGCGCCGCCATCCGGGGGCGGGATCAGGTCATCGAGCGTGAGCGTGCGCGCCTCGTCCCGCATCCAGCCGAACAGCTTGGCTGCGGCCGGGTTCCAGTCCACGAGCTGGCCGGCGCTGTTGGCGCTGACCACGGCATCGATTGCCGACTGGGCCAGGAGCCTGGCCCGGCCCTGCGACTCAGCGAGGCGCTCGGCGGCCGCCGTCTCTGCGGTCGTGTCGGTTGCCGCCGGGGACGCCATGACCTCCTCGAGCCGGCTCTCCACACGGTCCGCCAGCGTTTCGAGCTCGCGGACGCGGCGCCCCCGGGCGGCGATCTCCGTCGCGGACAGGGCCAGGAGAAGGGCGGCCAGGGGCACGGCGACCAGGGGCATGGCCCAGGCGAGGGCGGGCAGGGGGAGCGAGTCCGGCCCGGCGACCAGCGACCAGCCCTCGATCACCAAACCCGCGGTTATCGCGGGCACGGTTGCGAGGGCGAGGCCGACCAGCGCCACGCGGCGATGGTGGAGCAGCCACGACAGGGGATCGTCCGATGTCACGAGCAGACCTGATTAACGGCGCCGGTCACGCGGCACCCGGGCATATGCGCTCGATGCCGGCGACGACTCTGGGTCGTCGCTCGGTGGAGCGTAGGCGCACCATCCTGAACGGTGAGGGATGCATCGGTCAGGGGCGCGGTGGGACCTTTGGCGGTCAGGGGCCGACGGCAGCGCCGGACATCTCGCCGACCTCCGCAAAGTGGCAGCGCCCGTTGGGTACCATTGCGCCGATGCCGAACGACGCCCCGATCCCGTACCTGCCCGCCGCCGAGATCCGCCGGCGCTTTGTCGAGTACTTCGCGGAGCGCGGCCACACGGTGGTGCCCAGCGCGAGTCTGGTGCCCGCGGGCGACCAGACCCTGCTGTTCACCAACTCTGGCATGGTCCAGTTCAAGGACGCCCTCACCGGGGTGGAGAAGCGCGACTACACCCGCGCGGTGGACTACCAGCGCGTCCTGCGCGTGGCCGGCAAGCACAACGACTTCGAGGAGGTCGGGCGCACGCCGCGCCACCACACCCTGTTCGAGATGTTGGGCAACTGGAGCTTCGGCGACTACTTCAAGCGCGAGGCGATCCACTGGGCCTGGGACTTCCTCACCCGCGACCTCCAGATCCCGGGCGATCGGCTGGCGGCGACGGTGTACTCGACCGATGACCTCGCGCACGCCGTCTGGAAGGACGAGATCGGCCTGCCGCCCGAGCGGCTCGTGCGCTGGGGCGACTTCCCGGCGGGCGACGAGAAGAACTGGTGGCGCATGGGCGACGTCGGCCCGTGCGGCCCCTGCTCCGAGCTCCACTACGACCGTGGCGCGCACCTCTCGGAGGGGCCGGAGTGCGTCCCAGACCACTCCGAGCACTGCCCGCGCTGGCTCGAAGTGTGGAACCTCGTGTTCATGGAGTACGAGCTCCACCCCGACAAGAGCCTCACGCCGCTGCCTGCGCCCGGTGTGGACACGGGCATGGGCCTCGAGCGGATCGCGTCGGTGGTCCAGGGCGTGGCCAGCAACTACGACACGGACCTGTTCGCCCCGATCCACGCCAAGATGCGTGAGCTGATGCGCCACGACCCCGACTCCTTCGAGGCGGAGCGCTTCAGTTACCAGGTCATCGCCGACCACTCGCGCGCGATCACGTTCCTCGCCGCGGACGGCGTGCAGCCCGCCAACGAGGGCCGGGGCTACGTGATGCGCCGCATCGTCCGCCGCGCCATCCGCCACGGGCGCCTGCTCGGCCGGCACGAGCCGTTCCTCGGCGAGACGGCGAAGGTCGTGATCGACACGATGTCGGGCGCGTACCCGCACCTCGCCGAGCGCCGCGACGAGATCCTCGGCATCATCGAGCGCGAGGAGCGCCAGTTCAACCGGACCCTCGAGGCGGGCATGGGCCAGCTCGAGGAGGCGCTGATCCCGCTGACGTCCGAGGACCGGGTGGTCGGCCGTCTCGCCGAGAAGCTCCCGCCCGACGCGCCGGTCCTGCCGGGCGCGGTCGCCTTCAAGCTCCACGACACGTACGGCTTCCCGATCGACCTGACGGTTGAGCTTGCCGCCGAGTACGGCGTGCGGACGGACCTCGCGGGGTTCCAGGACGCCCTCGCCGAGCAGCGCAACCGGAGCCGCGCGAACACGAAGTCCGGGTTGACCCAGGCCAACCTCGCTGCGTCGCGCTACGCCGAGATCCTCTCCCGCACCGGGCCCACAACCTTCGTCGGCTACGAGACGACAAGCGCGGTCGGGCGGGTCGTGGCCATCCTGCGCGACGGGGTCGAGTACGAGTCGCTCGAGGCCGTGCCCGAGATCGAGCTGCGCTTCGAGGCGGCGGCGCGGGCCGAGATCGTGCTGGACAGCACGCCGTTCTACGCAGAGTCCGGCGGCCAGGTCGCCGACGACGGGCTCCTGTTCCGCTCCCCGTTCGGCCACGCGGGCGGCCACGCGGGCGGCTGGCAGGTGGCGGAGTCCGACGCGCTGTTCACGGTGGACGACGTCCAGCGCGTGGCGGGCACGCAGACCGGTGGCCTCACGGTCCACCGCGGCGTGCTGCACGGCGTCGTGCGCGTCGGAGACGAGCTGCTGGGCATCGTGGACGCCGATCGCCGCGCCCACACGATGCGCAATCACACGGCCACGCACCTGCTCCACCGCGCGCTGCGCAACGTGGTGGGGGAGCGGGCGCGCCAGGCGGGCTCGCTGGTCCACCCCGACTACCTGCGGTTCGACTTCCCGTTCGACCGTGCGCTCACCGACGGCGAGAAGCTCGCCATCGAGCGGGAGGTCCGGCGCATCGTCCGCGAGGACCACCCGGTGCACGTCGAGTGGATGACGATGCCCGAGGCCCAGGCCGCCGGCGCCGACGCGTTCTTCGACGAGAAGTACGGCGAGCGGGTGCGGACCGTCCGGGTCGAGGGCTTCAGCCACGAGCTGTGCGGAGGCACCCACTGCCGTGCGTCGGGGCAGATCGGCAACTTCATCATCACCGGCGAGCGGAGCATCGGCTCCGGCGTGCGGCGCATCGAGGCCGTGACCGGCGCAGGGGCCGACAAGCTGATGGAGGAGCGGTTCGCGCTGCTCGAGGGATCGGCGATCGGCGGTCGGGGCGAGGACGCCGGAGGCCATCGGGGAGCGGATCACCGCCCTCCAGGACGAGCTTCGCGAGACCAGGCGCCGCCTCAAGGCCGGCGCCACCGGTGGCCGACCGAAGCCGGGCGAGCTCGCCGCCGGGGCGCAGGAGATCGCACCGGGCGTCAAGTTCGTCAGCTGGACCGGCGATCTGGCGTCCATCGAGGAGCTCAAGGGCCTCGCCAAGGACATCCGCGGCTCCCTGCCGTCGGGCGTGATCGCCGTGGGCCTCGACTCGGAGGAGCCGCAGCTGTTCGTGACCGTCAGCGACGATCTCGTCAAGCGCGGCGTGGCGGCCGGGGCGCTCGTCCAGGCCGGGGTGGCGAAGATCGACGGGCGCGGCGGCGGCCGGCCCGAGATGGCGCAGGGCAAGGGCGCCAGGCGCGACGGGCTTGCCGACGCGATCGCGGCCGTCCGGGCGACGGCCGCCGAGCAGGTCGGCGCCGCGTGACGGCCGAGGGGGCGATACGAGTGGCGGGCGTCTAGATGGCGTTCCTGCGGCGGATCTGGAGCCGCGACGAGGAGCCGGTGCCGGCGGCGTGCACGGCCCTCGATGTCGGCACGGAGTTCGCCAAGGCGCTCGTGTTCGAGATCGACGACCAGGGACACGGGACCGTGCGCGGCGTCGGCCGCAAGCGCCAGGGCCTCTCGCACATGCAGTCGGGCACGGTGGCGGACATCGCCGCGGTGGTCGACAACTGCTCGGTGGCGCTCCAGGAGGCCGAGGAGATGGCCGGGTTCCGGCCCAGCCAGGTGGTCATCGGCATCGCCGGGGAGCTCGTCAAGGGCTTCACCACCACGCTCACGCAGGAGCGCAAGAAGCCGGGCCTGCCCATCAACGACGCCGAGCTGGTGAAGCTGATCGACAGCGTCCAGCGCGAGGCGCTCCGCGAGGCGGAACGCGCGATCACCTGGGAGACCGGCCTCCCGCACGTGGATGTGCGCCTCGTCCACAGCGCGGTCGTGGGCGCCTCCATCGACGGCTACGCGCTCTCGAACCCCATCGGGTTCCAGGGCCGCCACGTCAAGATCGGCATCTTCAATGCGTTCGCGCCGCTGGTGCACCTGGGGGCCCTCCAGTCCGTGGCGAGCCAGCTCGACCTCGAGCTGCTCGAGGTGGTCGCGGAGCCGTACGCCGTCGCCCGCGTCCTGGGCGCCGAGAACGTCCGGCAGGCCGGGGCAATGTTCGTGGACGTGGGCGGGGGCACCACCGACGTCGCGCTGGTGCGCCAGGGCGGCATCGAGGGGACGCGCATGTTCGCGCTGGGCGGGCGCGCATTCACCAAGTCCATCGCCGACCGGCTCGACCTGCCGTTCCCGCGCGCCGAGTCGCTCAAGGTGGACTACGCCCGCGGGCTGGCCGTGGACCGGCACGACGAGATCGCCGAGATCGTCCGCGACGACGTGGCGGTGTGGGCGGCCGGCGTCGAGCTGGTCATGGAGGAGCTGGCGGCGGGCGAGATGCTGCCCAGCCGGATCCACCTGTGCGGCGGCGGGTCGCGGCTGCCGGAGATCCAGAGGGCGCTCGCGTCGGAGCAGTTCTGGAAGCGGCTGCCGCTCGCGCGGCCGCCCGAGGTCTCGATCATGGCGCCCGACCAGATCAGCGCCATCTCCGATGCCACCGCGCTGCTCGTGGACCAGCAGGACGTCACGCCGCTCGGCCTCGCGTACCAGGCCATCGAGCTCCACACCACCGAAGACCCGCTCGACGCCACGCTGCGCCGCGTCCTCCACGCGATGAAGGTCTAGGCTGGCCGGCATGGCGACGATCGTCTACCTGGACGTCGAGGACGAGATCACCACCGCGGCAGCACGCATCCGCACCGCCAACGCGCCTCGGGTGGGCATGGTGATCCCGTTCGGGTCGCGGGTCGCCACCTCGCGGATCAACTTCCGACTGCTCGCGCGAGAGGCGCAGCACGCGAACCGGCGCCTCGACGTCGTGGCGCCAGACGCATCCGCGCGGGCCCTCGCCGCGTCGGCGGGGCTGCCCGTGTTCGCGTCCGTGGCCGAGTACGAGGCCGCGCTGGAATCGGGTGAGGCGGCCGACATCGAGCAGGCGGCGGCAACCGCCGCCGTGCCGCCGTGGCGCTCGCCCGCCGGGGCCCCGACCATCCGGGGCGCCGCGGCGGCTGGGACGCCGAGACCGGCCGAGGGCGCGCCGGCGGCTCTGGCAGGCGCACAGCGCACGGCCACCGAACCCGCGTCGCAGGGGCGAAAGTCGCACGCCCGACCGGCGACGGAAGCCGAGGCTGCGTCGCTCGCCGCCGGCGGCCGATCCGCCGCGGCCCGCAACCCACAAGCCCGCGATGTGCCGGTCGCCCCGTCCGCGCACCGCCGGGGCCGCCGGGCCGGCATCCTCATCGTCGTGCTGGCCCTCGCCGTCGTGCTCGGCTTCGGGGGCGCCGTGGCGGCGGTCGCGCTCCCCTCGGCCGACATCACGGTCACGCCGGTCCTCCAAGCGGTCCCGCCAGTCTCGGTGACCGTCCGCGCCGACACCACCGCCATCGGCGTGGACCCGGTGGGGCTCATCATCCCGGCCACATCGGTCGACGTCCCCGTGACCTCGCAGGGCGACTTCCCCGTCACCGGCGTGAGCATCCAGCAGACGCCGGCGAGTGGCTCGGTCACGTTCGACAGCATCAACACCGTCAACGCCATGCCCGTCGCCCGCGGCACCCGGGTGTCGACGAGCGACGGCGTCACGTTCTCCACCACGGACTCGGTCACGGTCCCGCGGGCGACGGTCCCCGGCGGCGGGACCACGATCACGCACGGCACGGCGACGGTCGGCGTGGTCGCGGTGTCCTCCGGCCCGAAGGGCAACGTCCCGGCCGGCGCCATCGACCAGGTGCCGAGCTCGCTCGCCGCGATGCAGATCAGCGTGTCCAACGGGTCGGCGACCACCGGCGGAACCCGCACCGAGCTCCCGAAGATCGCGCCCGGCGACGTGGTCGCGGCCAAGGACAAGCTCTCCGCGGACCTCACCGCGGCGCTCGCGACCGCTCTGGCGGACCCCACGCTCGCGCCGCAGGGCACCACGCTCTACCCCGACACCGCCACCCTCGGCGGCCCGACGTTCACGCCCGACGCGGCGGGGCTCGCGGGAAAGGTGCTCAAGGCCGGCCAGACCACGTTCAGCCTCAAGGCGGACGCAACGTCGACGGCCATCGCGGTCGACCCGACACCGCTCACGGCCATCGGCCAGTCGGCAGTCCGGGCCGCGGTCACGCCCGGCGACCAGATCGTCGAGTCCTCGATCCAGGTCACGGTCGGTGACGGGACTGTGGGCGAGGACGGCACGGTGAGCTACCCGGTGAGCGGAACCGCGCTCGAGCGCCGGCCGCTCGACGTGGCGGCCCTCAAGTCCTCCGTCCTGGGCAAGTCGGAGGCGGACGCCACGGCCGCGCTCGAGCCGTTCGGGAAGGTGGCGATCACGCTGTGGCCGTTCTGGGTGACCGGGGTGCCCACGAGCGGTGATCGCGTGACCCTCTCGATCGCGACGCCGGTGCCGCCTGCCGCCACGCCCACCCCGCCGCCCACGCCCACGGCGAGGCCCACGAAGGCGCCCGCGAGCGTGAACCCCTCGCCATCGGCCCCTGCCTCGACCGCCCCCGGCGGATCGCCGGTACCATCGGGCTGATGCACGCTGCACGTCCGCGCGCCGCCCGGCGCGCCATCGGAAGCCGGTGACGCCCCGGATCCTGGGGGTGGACCTCGGCACGCGCCGCATCGGCCTCGCGGTCGCGGATGTCGAGATGGGGATCGCCCGGCCACTCGCCACCCTCAACCGCGGCGCCTCGCTCGACGAGGACGCGGTGGCGCTCGGTCGCGCCTGCCGGGAACAGGGCGTGGTCGAGCTGGTGGTGGGGCTGCCCCTGGAGGCGCGCGGCAACGAGGGCGAGATGGCCGTCATCGCCCGCGACTGGGCGGCGGCGATGGGGGAGCGGCTGAGCCTGCCCATCGTCCTCCGCGACGAGCGCCTGAGCTCGTTCGAGGCGGAGCGCCGGCTCGGCCGGATGCCACGGGGGAGGAGCGGTGGCGCCCCGAGTCGCGCGCAGCGCAACACCTACCGCGCCCGCATCGACCGCGAGGCGGCCTCGATCATCCTGCAGGACGAACTCGACGCCCGGCGCGCCGTCACGCCCGCCACGACGAGCGCGTCGGACGGCCTGCGACCCGACCCCCAGGAGGAGCAATGACGGTGCGAGGCGGACGCGGACCCCGTGACCCGATGGCCGACCCGGCGCCGCAGCCGGCCCCCGCGGACTACGGCTACCGTCGGTCCGGCCGGTACGGCCGAGGGCCGGGCGACCAGCGCCGGTACGAGCGCTACGGTGACCAGGGTGGCGGCCTCGGCGGGCTCCTGCGATTCCTGCTGTTCTTCGCGGTGCTCTCCGGGGCGGTCGTGCTCGTGCTCGTCACGGTGGCGCGGCCGATCCTGAGGATGGCGGTGGCGCCGTGGGCCGAGCAGAACCCAGGCGCGCTCTCCATCGGGTTCGTTGCGGAACTGGTCCGCGAGGACCTCGGCCCTGCGCTCACAGCGCCGGCCAGCACCGACGCCACCAGCGTCACCTTCGTGGTGGCGGACGGCGACACGCCCGCTCTCCTCGCGCCCAAGCTCCAGGCGGCGGGGCTCATCGCCAGCCAACCCGCCTTCCTCTTCCTCGCCCGCGAGGACAACCTGGCGCCTCAGCTCGTCGCCGGCAACTTCCAGCTCGCCAAGAACATGACGCCCGAGCAGGTGGTCCAGGGCCTGATCAACAACCGCGTCGTCGAGCAGGCGATGACCATCACGTTCCGCGAGGGCCTGCGGATCGAGCAGATGACCGCCAAGCTCCAGACGATCTCCGGCACCAGGATCGACCCCAAGGCGTTCTACGACCTTGCGGAGCACCCGTCCGACAAGCTCCTCGGCGACTACCCGTGGCTGCTGGACCCCAAGATCCACACGAAGGGCGCGAGCCTCGAGGGCTTCCTCTACCCCGCCACGTACACGATCCGCGTTGACCCGATCGCGCCGACCGACGCCGAGGGGCTGATCCGCATGATGCTCGACGCGTTCTACGCGAAGGTCGGGCCGGACCGGATGGCCGTGCCGGCCGCGGGGGGCCTCACGTTCCAGCAGGCGCTGACGCTCGCCTCGATCGTGGAGCAGGAGGCGCAGCTCGACGTCGACCGGCCGCTCATCGCCGGCGTGTACCAGAACCGGCTGAACCCGAAGCTGTGGGCGACTGGCCTCCTCGAGTCGGACCCGACGATCTTCTACGTCAACGACACCATGCAGCTCGACAAGCTGGCGTTCGCGAAGTGGCAGACGTACGTCTTCTGGGACAAGCTGCCGGCCGGATACCAGCTGCCGGTGCCGCTGCCCGCCGACCTCGCCGGGTACAACACCTACACCAGCAAGGGGCTGCCGCCGGGACCGATCTGCTCGCCCGCCCTGGCGTCCATCGACGCCGCCCTCACGCCGAACACCAAGACCGGCTACCTCTTCTTCCTCGCCACAGGCCAGAACGGCAAGACGGTGTACGCCAAGACGCAGGCACAGCACGACGCCAACGTCCAGAAGTACCTCCACTGACGGTGGGCAACGCGACGCCCGTCCCCGCCGACTTCGCGCCAGCCCCGGACGCGGCCACGCGTGCCCACTGGCGCGATGCTGACCGAGTCGCCCGTCCGGCTCGCCTCGCCCGACTTCGAGAGCGCATGGCACGGGAGGGGGTCGACGCGTGGTTCGGCGTCCGCCCCGAGCACATGCGCTGGCTGACCGGCTTCACCCTCGGCCCCGGCGAGAAGCCCTCGGCCGCCCACTCGGGCGAGTTCCTGGTGGGGCCCGACTCGCTGACCCTGCTCGCCGATTCGCGGTACGCGATCCAGGCCCGCCGCGAAGCGCCCGACGCCGTCGTCGACGAGATCGGCTACGACCTGCCCGGTGCGTGGGTCCGGCTGCTTGCGTCGGTCGGCGCGCGCCGTGTCGGGATGGAGGCCGCCGCAATCCCGCATGCGCTCTGGACGCAGCTCGCCGAGGCCTCGCCAGAGGTGGAGCTCGCCCCTGCTGACGGCTGGGTGGAGGCGATGCGCGCGGTCAAGACGCCCGACGAGATCGAGCGGATCGCCGCCGCGTGCGCCGTCGCGGACCGGGCCCTCGCCGCGCTGCTGCCCGAGATCCGGCCGGGCGTGACCGAGCGCGACCTCGCGCTGCGCCTGGAGTGGCTCATGCGGACGGGCGGCGCCGAGTGCCTGGCCTTCGACGTGGCGTGCCTCGCCGGGCCCGAGGCCGCGCTGCCGCACGGCGCGCCGGGCGACCGGCCAGTGCTCGACCGCGCGGTGCTGTTGTTCGACTTCGGAGCGCAGGTGGACGGCTACCGCAGCGACATGACGCGGACGCTGTTCGTCGGCGAGCCCGCGGTACGCGACCTCGCGGTGTACGAGCTGGTGGCGGGCTCGCAGCAGGCGGCCATCGAGCTGCTGGCGGCGGCCGTGCGGGCCAGCGAGACGCTGCCGGACGGGAAGGCGGTGGATGCAGCCGCGCGCAGCCTCATCGAGCGCGATGGGCGCTGGCCGCCCTACGGCCACGGTTTGGGCCACGGGATCGGCCTGGCGACCCACGAGGCGCCCGCCCTGTCGCGCAACGCCCCGGAGACACCGCTGCCCAGCCCGACGGTGTTCAGCGTGGAGCCCGGGATCTACCTCGAGGGCGAGACGGGCGTCCGCATCGAGGACCTCGTGCACCTCGATGCCGCAGCCGGCGTGTGCGACCTCCTGACCCGGTTCCCGCGCGAGGTTCTGGTGGTGGGCGCCTGAGGTGCCCGATGTGCTGGGGCTGCTCGAGGCGATCCTGGCGCTCGCCCTCGTCGCGGTCCTCGTCGTCGCGCTGATGGTCGGCGGCATCCTCGCCTGGGGCTTCCGGCGCACGATGAGCAAGACCGATGAGGAGCCGGACCCCCCGGAGGTCGTCGAGCTCCGCGGGCGCCTCGACGGGGGCCAAATCTCGCTCGTCGAGTACGGGGAGCGCCTTCGCGCGCTCCGACGCCGGAAGTGACGGCACCGGAGCCGGGGGCGAGACGGCCATTCGGCCCCGGGCGGGCGGTCTGGTAGCATCCCGGGGCACAACCATGTCCTCGCGCGGGGGCCACGCACGCCCGAGACCGCGCCACGCGCCACCGGAGCAACCCAACCCATGATCAGCACCGGCGAGCTGCGCAAGGGCGTCGTCATCGAGCTTGATGGCGACCTCTGGCAGATCCTCGACTACCACCACATCAAGATGGGTCGCGGCTCGGCCCAGGTCCGCATCAAGCTGCGCAACGTCAAGAAGGGCAGCACGGTCGAGAAGTCGTTCCAGGCCGGCGAGCGCTGGCCGCGCGCCCAGATCGACCGCCGCCCCGTGCAGTTCCTCTACCGGGACGGCGACGACCTCCACTTCATGGAGACCGAGTCGTACGAGCAGTTCAGCCTGCCTGCCGACAAGCTCGACGACGTCGTCGGCTTCCTCAAGGAGGGCATGACGCTCGACCGGACGAGCTACCAGGGCGACACCCTGGGCGTCGAGCTCCCGGTCACCGTCGACCTGCTGGTCGCCGAGACGGAGCCGGGCTTCGCGGGCGACACCGCCCAGGGCGCGCGCAAGAACGCCACGATGGAGACCGGCCTGGTGGTCTCCGTGCCCCTCTTCGTGAACGCTGGTGACACCTGTCGGATCGACACCCGGACCGGCGAGTACCAGACCCGGCTCTAGCCCTCCAGCAGGCGGCAGCGTGACGCCGATGCGCCCCGACGGGCAGCCCGACGCGATGCTGCCGCCGTGGGACGCCGTCCCGGACGAGCCGACGGCCGCTCCGACCCCGCCGGCGCCGCGCCCCGCGCCCGAGGCGCCCGCATTCGTGGTGCGCACCGTGTCCGAGGTGGCGCGCGCCCTGCGCGATCGCGTCCGGTCGGACGAGGCGATGCGCAACCTGTGGGTCGAGGGCGAGGTCAGCCGCTACACGGTCTCGACCGCGGGCCACGCGTACTTCACGCTCAAGGACGCCCGCGCCCAGATCCAGTGCGTCTGGTTCCGTGACGAGCGGGTCCGCTCCTCGTTCCAGCCGTCGCCCGGCCTCGCGGTCGTCGCCCACGGCCGGATGGACGTGTTCGAGGCCCAGGGCGCCGTCCAGCTGTACGTCGAGTCGCTCCAGCCCGCCGGCTTCGGCAACCTCGCGCTCAAGTTCGAGGAGACCAAGGCGCGCCTGGCGGCGGAGGGGCTGTTCGACGTCGCCCGCAAGCGCCAGCTGCCGGTGCGACCCCGGGTCATCGCCCTGGTCACCTCGCCCACGGGCGCGGTCCGCCACGACGTGTGCAACGTGCTGGCGCGCCGCTGGCCGCTGACGCGCGTGCTGCTCGTGCCGTGCCTGGTGCAGGGCGCCGGGGCGCCGGGCTCCATTGTGGCGGCGCTGCGCGCCCTGGAGGCCTACGTCCAGGACCAGGCGGCCGCCGGCCGCGAGGCCGACGCCCCGGCGCTGACGATCCTCGCCCGGGGCGGGGGCTCCCCGGAGGACCTCTGGGCGTTCAACGACGAGCGCGTCGTGCGGGCTGTCGCCGCGCACCTCCTGCCGCTGGTGGCCGGCGTCGGCCACGAGACCGACGTGACGCTGGCCGATTTCGCCGCTGACGTGCGGGCCCCAACGCCGTCGGCCGCGGCGGAGCTCGTCGTGCCCGACCGCGTGGAGGTCGCGCAGGCGGCGCACGCCCTCGGCCGTCGCGCGGATGCAGCCGTCGCCCGCCGCGCTGGGGCCGCCAGGCGCGCTCTGGACAACGAGGCGCGCGTGCTCTCCCGCGTGGAGCCCACCGCGCAGCTGGCGACGTCGCGCGAGCGTGTGGGGCTGCTGCTGGACCGCGCCGCACGCGTGGTCGCTCGCCGGCTGGACGCGGACCGCCGGACCGTGGCCACCCTTGCCGCGCGCCCGGGCCGGGCCGTCGAGAGTCGGCTGTCCGCGACCGCCTCCGCGCTCGCCGCGGTCTCGGCGTCGCTGGCGGCGCTCGACCCCGACGCGACGCTCCGGCGGGGCTACGCGATCGTCCGGCGCCGGGCGGACGGGGCGATCCTGCGCGTCCCGGCGGACGCACCGGCGGGCGAGCGCCTCCACATCGCGCTGGCGGGGGGTGCGCTGGGCGCGACGAGCGACGGGGCGGCGGGCGAGGGGGGCGAATGAGCGACCTCATCCTGTTCGTCGTGATCGTGGCGGCCATGGCGGGCGTCGGGATCGCGCTGGGTATGATCGTCGCCGGCCGGATGGACCGGCTCATGACGCGTCGCCCGGCCGAGTCGCCGGCGACGCCACCCGACCCGCCCACGGCGCCCGTGGCGCCACAGGAGGAGCAGTCGTGACCGAGCCCGCCCCCGCGCGAATGGACGTCGAGTCGCTCAGCTTCGACGACGCCTTTGCCGAGCTGGGGCGCGTGGTTGGGGCGCTCGAGACGGGCAACCAGTCGCTCGAGGAGACGATCGGCGCGTACGAGCGGGCCGTGGCGCTCCAGGGGCGGTGCGAGCGGCTGCTGGCGGCGGCGGAGCTGCGGGTGTCGCAGCTCATGGCCCGGGCCGACGGGTCGCTCGCCGTCACGGATGCCGCGCCCGAAGAGTCCGGCAACTGATCCGCGCAGCGTCGCCCCGCGCTGGCGCGCAGGGCGAACGCGCTACCATCGGATATCAATAAACCGACCAGAGACCCACCACCAAATCCGCCGGCGGCTCACTGGCGACCTGGTGACGAAACCCCGACAGCAAGGAGCCAGCAACCGTGCCGATCCTCGAGCGCCTCACGGGTCCGGCTGACCTGCGCGGCCTGTCCGACGAGGAGCTCGACCAGCTCGCCGCAGAGATCCGCGAGACGATCATCCGCACCGTCGCCGTGACCGGAGGCCACCTCGGCTCCTCGCTGGGCGTCGTCGAGATCACCCTCGCGCTCCACCGCCTGCTCGAGTCGCCGCGCGACAAGATCGTCTGGGACACCGGGCACCAGGCGTACGCCCACAAGCTCCTCACCGGCCGCCTCGACCGGTTCCACACCCTGCGCCAGATGAACGGCGTCGGCGGCTTCCCGCGCCGCTCCGAATCGGACCACGACGTGATGGACGGGGGCCACGCGGGGACCGGGCTCTCCATCGCCGAGGGCCTCGCCACCTCGCGGGACATCCGCCACTCCATGGAGCGCGTGGCGGTCGTGGTGGGCGACGCCGCGCTGATGTCGGGCCTCAGCCTCGAGGCGCTCAACGACATCGGGCACCGCCAGACGCAGCTGCTCATCGTGCTCAACGACAACGAGATGTCGATCAGCCCGGCCGTGGGCGCGATCAGCAAGTACCTCTCCGAGATCAAGCTCTCGTCGGCGTGGCGCCAGGGCCGCACCGCGTACGACACGGTCACGGAGCGCATCCCGGTCGTCGGCACGCGGGCGGTCGAGCTCTCGCGGCGCGTCCGGCAGTCGGTGGTCTCGCTTGCGCAGACGGGGCAGCTGTTCGAGGACCTGGGGATCACCTACATCGGCGTCATGCCCGGCCACGACCGCGCGTTCCTCGAGGAGACCTTCCGTCGCGCGCTCACCCTCAACGAGCCCGTGCTGGTCCACGTCCGGACGCAGAAGGGCAAGGGCTACCGGCCCGCCGAGAAGGACCAGGTCTCGTTCCACGGCGCAGCGCTGCCGCCCATCGACCTGCCGGCCGACACGCACGATCGGATCAACCCGGCGGCGCAGCACAACGGCGACGCGATGGCGTCATCGGCGGCGGGCGGGGCGTCAGTGGCGTCGACGCGTGACGCCGATGCGGGCGCGCCCCCGTCGTCGTCGGTCATGGCGGACCGCCGGGGCTACCCGCACGGCTCGCCGCTCGAGAAGGGCGGCACGCGCAGCGCCACGCCCGAGGCCGCCGCCGAGGCGAAGAAGACCCCCAACTACACCGCGTTCTTCGCCAAGGAGCTCGTGGACCTCGGCGCCGACGACCGGCGCATCGTGGGGATCACCGCGGGCATGCCCACGGGCACCGGCCTCGCGAAGTTCCAGGCGCGGTTCCCGGACCGGTTCATCGACGTCGGCATCGCCGAACAGCACGCCGTCACGCTCGCCACGGGCCTCGCGCTGGGCGGGATGCGGCCGGTGGTCGCCCTGTACTCCACCTTCCTCCAGCGCGCGTTCGACCAGACCGTCCACGACGTCTGCCAGAACGACGCGCCCGTCGTCCTCGCCGTGGACCGGGCGGGCCTCGTGGGCGAGGACGGCACGAGCCACCAGGGGATGTTCACGCTCCCGGCCCAGCTCATGCTGCCCAACCTGGTCGTCGCGAGCCCCAAGGACGAGCAGGAGCTCCGCTCCCTGCTGCGGACCGCCTTCGCCCAGGACCACCCCTTCGCGCTGCACTACCCGCGCGACGCGGGGTTCGGCGTGCCGGAGCGCGATCCCGAGGTCCTGCCCGTCGGGCGGGGCGAGGTGCTGCGCGAGGGCCGGGACGTGCTGCTCGTGGCGTTCGGGCCCATCACGATGCGGGCGATGGAGGTGGCCGCGGCCCTCGAGGCGCTCGGCTGGTCGGCCGGGGTGATCAACGCCCGCTACGCCAAGCCGCTCGACCGCCAGCTGATCCTGGACCAGGCGCGCGGCAAGCGACTCGTGGCCACACTCGAGGAGAGCGTGGTGACCGGCGGGTTCGGCAGCGGCGTCCTCGAGGCGTTCGAGGAGGCGCGGGCGGTGGACGCGGCGTACCGCGAGACGCACGTCCGGCTGATCGGCATCCCGGGCGACCGGTTCGTCGACCATGGCGCCGTGAACGACCTGCGGCGCATGCTCCGGCTTGACGTGCCCGGCATCACCGCGCAGGTCGTCGAGGCGCTCGAGCAGCTCGGCGTGGCGCCGACGCGAGCCGAGGCGCACTGACCGCCGAGGCGGCGCATCCAAACCGAAGGAGTGGGGGGCGCAACGTCGGCCTCGTCGCGCCCCCGCGTGTGGTGCCCCGGCGTCTGGTTCGCCCCGCCGGAGGGCGTCGGCCTCGCACGCCGGCCCATCGCGCAGGGCCTCGGCGCCGACTGGTACAGGGATACGCCGTCACCGCGGCGCCGCCCATCGGGGTTCACCCCCACATCCCGCGCGCCTGCGACCCCCGAAACGGGGGATCCCCGGCGCGGGGGAGGCGCCGGCGCGGGGCAGGCACCCGGCGGCCGGGACGGCGCTGACACGGACGGCGGGCGAGCGATACCCGCGATGAGTGGCGTGTGCCACCATTGGGTCATGCCCACGGCACGTGCGAAGCGACTCCGGCTCGACCAGCTCCTGTTGGAGCGCGGGCTGGCCCCGACGCGATCCCGCGCCCAGGCGCTGGTGATGGCGGGGCAGGTCCGGGTGGGCGAGGGAGACGCGGCCCGCCACGACCTCAAGGCCGGCGACCTCGTTGACCGTGAGGCGGCGGTGAGCGTTGCCGAGAGCCGGACCTGGGTGAGCCGCGGGGCGCACAAGCTCCTGGCGGCGCTTGACGCGTTCGAGGTGGACCCGGCCGGTCTCGTCGCCGTGGACGTTGGCGCCTCGACAGGCGGCTTCACGGACGTGCTGCTGGCTCGGGGCGCCGCGAGGGTCTACGCCGTGGACGTCGGGTACGGCCAGCTCGCCGAGCGGCTCCGCCGCGACGGGCGCGTGGTCAGCATGGAGCGGGTCAACGCCCGGACGCTGACGGCGGAGAGCCTCCCGGAGGCGGCGGACCTCGCGGTGATCGACGTGTCGTTCATCTCGCTGGGGCTTGTGCTCGGGCCGGTCCGCTCCGTGCTGCGCGACGGGCGCGGTCCAATCCTGGCCCTGGTGAAGCCGCAGTTCGAGGCGGGCCGCGCCGACGCGAAGGGCGGCGTGGTGCGCGATCCGCAGGTCCACCGCCGAGTGCTGCAGGAGGTCGCGGCGCGCGCCCTTGCGCTCGGCATCGGGATGCAGGGTGTCATCCCGTCGCCCATCCTGGGCCCGGAGGGAAACCGGGAGTTCATGGCGTGTCTGGGCGCTGGAATGACCAGCGCCGAGCTCGACGAGCGGATCGACGAGCGGATCGACGAGGCGGTGGCAAGCGCGTGGGAGGGAGCCCGGTGAGCGTCCGACGGATCGGCTTCGCGTTCAACCCCACCAACGACGCGGCCGTCGAGCTGCGCGACCGGGCGGAGGGCTGGTGCCAGGCCGGCGGTCTCGACCACTGGTCGGCGCCGGCGGGCGACGGGGCCACGCTCCATCGCGAGCTGCCCACGTCGGACGTCCTGGTGGTGCTCGGCGGCGACGGGACGTTCCTGCGCGCGGCCCAGGCCGTCGCCCTGGTGGACGTGCCCCTGCTCGGCGTGAACCTGGGCAAGATGGGCTTCCTCTCGAAGGTCGAGGCCCACGAGCTTGAGCCCGTGCTGGTCCAGCTGGTCGAGGGCGACTTCACGGTGGGGGAGCGGATGGCCCTCACCGGGGCCATCCTGCGGGGCGGGCTCCCGTCCGAGGAGACGTTCACGGCCCTCAACGACATCGTCATCGCCCGAGGCTCCCTCGCCCGCGTCGTGCGGCTGGACGTCGCGATCGATGCGTCGCACCTGGCCACGTTCGTCTCGGACGGGCTGGTGGTCGCCAGCCCCACCGGCTCCACCGGCTACAGCTTCTCGGCGGGCGGCCCGGTCCTCGACCCGCAGAGCCGCAACCTGGTCGTCACGCCCATCGCCGGGTACCTCTCCGCCCTGCGCTCGATCGTGGTGTCACCCAAGCAGGTGGTCCGCTGCCGGGTGGTGGACGCCTTCGAGGCGCTCGCGTCCATCGACGGCCGCGAGGACCGCCGGCTCCAGGTTGGCGACGTGGTGGAGGTCCGCGCCCTCGAGCGCCCGATCCGGTTCGTCGAGCCCACCGGAGCGATGCCGTTCTGGGACCTGCTGCGGACCAAGGTCGCGCTGCTGCCATCCTGACGATGACCGCCCTGCCCACCGCGGACCGCGCCGGACGCCTCGTCGAGCTCGCGGTCACCGACCTCGCCCTGATCGACCGGCTCCGGCTCGTCCTGGAGCCCGGGCTCAATGTCCTCACCGGCGAGACCGGCGCGGGCAAGAGCCTCCTGATCGACGCGCTGGGCCTCGCGCTGGGCGCGCGCGCGGACACGTCCCTGGTCCGCCATGGGGCCGAGACCGCGCGCGTCGAGGCCCTGTTCGACCGCCTGCCGGAACCGCTCATCGCCGTCCGCGAGGTGGCCGCGACCGGCCGCTCCACCGCGCGCCTGGACGACGACGCAGTGACCGCCGGGCGCCTGTCGCTCATGGTGGGGCCGCTCGTGGAGATCCACGGCCAGCACGACCAGCAGCGGCTGCTCGACGAGGACTGGCAGCGCGACCTGCTCGACGCCTACGGCGGCCACGAGGCGGCGCTGGCGGCGGTTGCCTCCGCGGTGGAGCGATGGCGGGCGAACCGGTCGGCGATGGCGAGCCTGGTCATGGACCCGCGGGATCTGCTGCGGCGCCTGGAGCTGCTGGAGCACGAGGCCGAGGAGATCGGCGCTGCGGGCCTGCGCGTGGGCGAGGCGGACGAGATCACGCGGCAGCTCGCCGCGGCGCAGCACGCCGAGACCATCCTGTCGGGGGCATCGGGGGTCCGCGACCTGCTCCAGGCGGAGGGCCGCGGCGCCCGCGAGCGCCTGGCGCGGGCGGGCCACGACCTGCGGGGCCTGGCGCGGCTCGACGAGCGCTGGGCGCCGCTGGCGGACCGGCTGGCCGGGCTCGAGGCCGAGGTGGAGGACGTTGCGGCCGAGGTCCGGGCCCTCGCCGAGACCGTGGACCACGACCCGGCGAGCCTCGCCCGCCTCGAGGACCGCCTGGGCGAGATCCACCGGCTCCTGCGCCGGTACGGTGACGACGAGGGGACCGTCATCGAGCACGGCGAGCGCTCGGCGGCGGAGGCGGCACGTCTGCGCGGCCTCGAGGACGAGCGGGCGCGGCGGGCCGCCGCTGACGGGCACCTCCTCCTCGAGATCGCCGACGCCGGGGCCATCCTCTCGATCCTGCGCTCGCGCACGGCGGAGGCGCTCGGGGCGGCCGTGTCGGCGGTCCTCGTCGAGCTGGGGTTCCCGGGCGAGGCGTTCGCGGTGGCGGTCGGGCGGCGTACGGCGGCGCGCGACGACCCGGCAGTCGAGGTCGACGGGGACGCGGTGGCCTTCGACGGCACTGGAATCGACACCGTCGTGTTCACGTTCCGGCCGAATGCGGGCGAACCCGGGCGCCCCCTCGCTCGGATCGCCTCGGGCGGCGAGCTCTCGCGGGTGGCGCTGGCGGTGAAACAGGTCCTCGCCGAGGCGGACCGCACGCCCACGCTCGTGTTCGACGAGATCGACGCCGGGATCGGCGGACGCTCAGCGGACCCGGTCGGGCGGAGCCTCTGGACGCTCGCGCGGGCGCACCAGGTCCTGTGCGTGACGCACCTCCCGCAGCTGGCCGCCTACGCGGACGCGCACTACCGCATCGCCAAGCGCGAGCGCGACGGCCGGACGGTGACCGAGATCACGCGCCTCGACCGGGACGGGCGGGTGGCAGAACTCGCGGCGATGATCGGCGGGACCGATGGCGGCGAGGCTGCGCGGCACTCGGCGACCGAGCTGCTCGACCGCGCCGAGGCGTGGTGCGGCACGCGCACGGCCGCGGCCACCGCCTGAGCGAGGAGCCCGACCCTGCGATGACCAGCCTGAGCCATGAGCGGGCGCAGCCGTGACGGGCGCCAGCCTCGACGACGCGATCGCCGGCTACCTCGCCTACCTGCGCGTGGAGCGAGGGCTGGCGGAGGCGAGCCTCACCGCGTACCGCTCCGACCTCGAGGACTTCGCGATGAGCCGGGGCGCGGCGGCGTCCTGGGCGGACGGCCCGGAGACGGCCCAGCGGTACCTCGCGGCGCGGGGACGGCGGGGGCGCTCCGCGGATCCCGGCCTCGCGCCCACCAGCCTGCGGCGTCGGGCCGCTGCGATCCGCGGCTTCTACCGCTTCGCGTTCGGCGACGGGCTGATCGAGCGCGACGTGGCCGCGCACCTGGACCTGCCGCGCCAGCCTCGGCTGCTCCCCGAGACGCTGACCGTGGCCGAGGTGGAACGGCTGCTGGAGGCGTCGGGCGGCGAGCCGACGCACCCGCGGCGCCCCACCGAGCGGGACGGCATCGGGCTCCGCGACCGGGCGCTGACCGAGCTGCTCTACGCCGCTGGCCTCCGGGTGTCGGAGGCCCTCAACCTCGACGTGGAGCACCTCCAGCTCGATGCGGGGCTGGTTCGCGTCGTGGGCAAGGGCGACAAGGAGCGCATCGTGCCGGTGGGCGAGGTGGCGCTGGGCTGGCTGTCGCGGTACCTCGCCTGGCCGCGCGCGGCGTGGCTGGCGGCGGGCGGGGCGGGGGACGGGCCGGGGTCGCCGGTGTTCGTGACCGCGCAGGGCCACCGTCTCGCCCGTACCCGCGCGTGGAGCATCGTGAAGAGCGCCGCGGTCGCCGCCGGCCTCGACGACCGCGTGTCGCCGCACACGCTGCGCCACTCCTTCGCGACCCACCTGCTCGAGGGCGGCGCTGATCTTCGGGTGGTCCAAGAGCTTCTCGGACATGCGACGATATCGACCACGCAGCTCTACACGCACGTGACCGGCGAGCGCATCCGCGAGGTCTACTCGCGGGCCCACCCGCGCGCCTGAGGGAGGTTGACGCCATGGCTTATGTCGATGGGCTGCTCGCCGACGGCGAGCGCGTGATGCGCCGGGCGCGCCAGCACTGGTTCGTGATGGTCTGGGATGCCAAGGAGGCCGTCCTGGCGATCGTGCTCGCGTTCGTGGGCGGGATCCTGTGGCTCACCGTGCTCAGCGGCGGCGGGATGCTCCGGGACATTCTCGGCTGGATCGTCCTTGTCCTGCTCGTGGGCGGCCTCGCGTGGCTCCTCTGGGCCTGGGTCGTCTATCGGAGCCGCGAGTTCGTCATCACCAACCGGCGGATCATCCAGACCCAGGGTCTGGTGAACAAGCGGGCCTCGGACTCCTCGCTCGAGAAGATCAACGACGCCGTCCTCACCGAGTCCATGTTCGGGCGCATCTTCGGCTTCGGCGACCTCGAGGTCCTCACGGCGTCCGAGAGCGGCATCGAGCGGCTCCGGATGCTGACCGACGCGCGGGAGTTCAAGAAGGCCATGCTCGACGCGAAGCACGAGCTCGAGGTGGACCTCACGCGCCCGACGATGCCGCCGATGCGCGCCGAGGCGCCCGCCCCGACGCTCCAGCCCGCGGCACCCGTCCAGGCGGAGGCCGCACGTCGACACCTCGCGCGAGGTCACCGACGCGGTGGCGCGTCTTGGCGAGCTGCGCGACAAGGGCCTGATCACCCCGGAGGAGTTCGAGGCGAAGAAGCAGGAGCTGCTCGCCCGCCTCTAGGGTCCCGATCCTGAAGTCGCCCGCCGGCTGCCGCCCGGGAGCCTCCTCGCGCCGGCGGCTGAGTCGTGCTGGGGTCGCCACGCGCGGTGGCGTGCGCGAACGCCGACCCGAACCGGGAGTCCGCGGTGTGACCTCTGCGCGCGGGGGGCGCCCCTGACCCTGACGCGACTCAACCAGCGAGGGATCGGCGGATCGGGACGCTAGGGTGTTCGCGCTCGAGCACCCCGACGACCCGGCGATCGTCATCGGGCGGCATTCCACGCACTCCTGAGCCACTCAGCGGAGCCCTGGCGCCATCGGGGAGCAGGCCCGGTAGGATACGCGCGACTCTTCGACCCCCCGTGAGGCACGCGTGTCCATCCAAAACCTGCTCCCGCAGCTGCTCGTCGTCGCCATCCTGCTGCTCATCGCGTTCCCGATCCACGAGGCAGCGCATGCCTGGACGGCTTATCGCCTCGGCGACGCCACGGCGAAGCTGTTCGGGCGCGTCTCGCTCAACCCGATCGTCCACTTCGACCCCCTGGGCTCACTGATGCTGCTCATCTCGGTGGGCCTCGGCTCGGGACTGATCATCGGCTGGGCGAAGCCCACGCCCGTGAACACCGCGAACCTGCGCGACCGGCGCAACGGCGAGGTGCTCGTGGCGCTCGCCGGGCCGATCTCCAACTGGCTGATGGCGGCGGCCGGCGCCCTCGTCGTGCGGGTGGTGGGCCTCAATTTCGACGGCAGCCTTGCAAGCCTCGTCGCCTACTACTTCGTGTTGTTCAACGTGGTCCTCGGGATCTTCAACCTGATCCCGGTGCCGCCCCTCGACGGCTCGGCGCTGCTCTTCCGGTTCCTCTCGCCGCGCCAGGTCTGGGAGATCCGGCCGATCCTGTCGCAGTACGGCATCTTCATCCTGCTGGGCGTCCTCATCCTCGCCGGGCCGCTGCTCGGCCGTGTCATCAACGGTGCCGCGCTCGCGCTTCTGGGCTGGTAAGGCCCGCCAGTTCCGTGCGCACCTGCTCGCCCGTGTCACGCCCGATGAGCGCCAGGTGCTGACGGCCTGGACCCGGCCAGCCGAGCTCGCCCTGTTCGACGCGATGCACGTCGCCGACCGCCGCCACGGTCTCGATGTCGTGGCCTACCTGCGCCGCGCCGGCGTCACGGACCGCGATGTCCTGGCCGCCGGCCTGCTCCACGACTGCGGCAAGGGCGATACCGGCTGGCCGCCGCGCGTGGCGTGGTCGCTGGGGGAGGCGTTCGGGCCGTGGGTGTGGGCGGCGGCCGCCCGGCTCCCGGGCTGGAGCGACGCGATGGGCCGCCTCCGCGACCACGCGGATCTCTCCGCCGAAGCGGTCGAGGCCGCCGGCCTCTCACCCCGCGCTGTCGGGCTCGTCCGGGAGCAGGCCGCCCCGTCGGACCCCGAGTTCGGCCGCGTCTTCCACGCCGCGGACGAGGCCTGCTGATGGCCCTTGTCGCGCCGCCCGCGGTCGCGTTCGGGGAGGGGCGCCGACCGGAGGCCGCCACCCGCGTCACGATGGCGGCGTTCGACGGGCCGCTGGCCCTGCTGCTTGCGCTGATCGAGGCGCGTCAGCTCGACGTGCTCACCGTGCCGCTGGGCGCCCTCGCCGAGGCGTACCTCGACGCGCTCGCATCGCTCGACGCGGACCGCATGGGCAACGTCTCGTCGTTCATCGCGATCGCCAGCCAGCTGATCCTGATCAAGTCGCGGGCGCTGCTCCCCCGGCGTGTGGTGGAGGGCGCGGTCCCGCTGCTCGACGAAGGCCCGGACCCCGAGGCCGAGCTTCGAGCGCGGCTGATCCTGTATCGGGCGTTCCGCGACGCCGGCCGCCGGCTGCTCGACGATGCCCAGGCCACCGTGGGCCTGTTCCATCGAGAGCCCGCGGTTTCCCGTGCTGCCGGCCTGGCTGGCGCCCGGCCCGCGGCGACCAAGCCGATGCCGGTCTCGCGGATCACGGACGCGCTCGCGGCCCTGGTCACCGTGGTGCCGCTGCCCCCGCCGCCGCCCGAGACGATCCGGCGCTCAGTCACCTTGACCGCCCGCGCCCAGATCATCCGCCAGGCCCTCGCCAACGCCGACGTCGTGGTCCTCCAGGAGCTGCTCCGCGGCGTCCGTGACCGGGTGGTGGTGGCGGTCACCTTCCTCGCCATGCTCGAGCTGATGAAGCGCCGCGAGATCGTGGTGGAGCAGCGGGAGCCGTGGGGGCCCATCGTGGCCCGTCGCACGACGCCCGAGGAGCGGGTGGCTGCCGGCCTCTCCCCGGTCGCAGACGAGGCGCCGCTCGACGAGACGCTGGAGGACTACGCGTGACCGGGCAGGGGCCCGAGCCCATGGGGGCCGCAGGGTTCGAGGGGCTCGAGGCGGAGGACGACGCGTCCGAAGCCCTGACCGGGGATTTGGCCGCGGAGGCCATCGCCGGCGAGGCGGCGGTCCCCACGGGTGAGCTGACCGAGGCCCAGCTCGAGGCGCTCCTGTTCGTTGCCGAGAAGCCCCTCAATCGGCGCGAGATCGCGACGCTCGCGGGTGTCGACCGTGCCACGGTGGACGAGCGCCTCGGTGATCTCGAGGTGTCGCTCGCAGGGCGCGGGATTCGGCTCCTCGTCGTCGGTGACCGCGTGGAGCTGGCGACCGCCCCCGAGGCCGGAGCCCTCGTGGCCCGGTACATGGGCGTCGACGCCGTGCGCCTGTCGCCCGCGGCGCTCGAGACGCTGGCGATCGTGGCGTACCGCCAGCCCGTCACGCGCGCCGCCATCGAGCGGATCCGCGGCGTGGACTCGGACTACTCCGTGCGGGCGCTGCTGCACCGTCGCCTCATCGCGGAGCAGGGCCGCTCGGAGGCGCCGGGCCGGCCCATCCTGTACGGCACCGGCTTCGAGTTCCTCGAGCGGTTCGGCCTGACCTCGCTCGATGACCTGCCGCCGCTGGACCTCGAGGTTGCGGCGCGTCTCGTGGACGGCGACCTGGCGGAGCCGCCCGGCGCGACGGGAGCCGCCGGCGACGCGGAGCCGCCCGGCGCGACGGGAGCCGCCGGCGACGCGGACCCGCTGGCCCCACCCGACGCCGACGCCTGACGCCGTGGCCCCCGAGCGGATCTCCAAAGTGCTCGCCGCCGCCGGCGTGGCCTCTCGACGCGCCGCCGACGAACTGGTCACCGCGGGTCGAGTCACGGTGGACGGCCGCCCGGCCCTCGTCGGCGAGCGCGTGGACCCCGCCCTCCAGCAGGTGGCCGTCGACGGCCGGCCGATCGCTGCGCCCGAGCGGCAGCCGGTCTACCTCGCGCTCCACAAGCCGGCGGGCGTGACGTCCACCGTCCATGACCGCCATGCCGCGCACACCGTCATCGACCTCGTGCCGCGGGACCTCGCCCTGACCTCCCGCCTCTACCCGGTGGGGCGGCTCGACCAGGACAGCGAGGGGCTGATCCTGCTGACCAACGACGGCGACTGGGCAGAGCACGTGCTCCACCCCCGCTACGGCGTCGAGCGCGAGTACGCGGTCGGCCTCGCGCGGATGCTCACCCGTGAGCAGGCCGAGGCGCTCGAGGCGGGCATCGAGCTCGAGGAGGGGATCGCGACCGTCGCCGCCCTTCGTGGCCAGACCAAGACCGAGGACCGCCGCCTGGCCCAGCTGATCTCGCCGCCGTCGCCCGACCTGGTCTGGGTCCGCGTCACGATCCACCAGGGCTGGAAGCGGCAGCTGCGGCGGATGTTCGGGCAGGTCGGGGCGCCCGTTCGGCGCCTCGTGCGCGTCCGGATCGGCACCCTGCGTCTGGACCCGCTGGCCACCGGCGACGTCCGGGCGCTCACCCCGGCCGAGGCTCGCCGGCTCGCGGTGCGGCGCGGCTGATCGCGGGCTTCCCCGGGTCGCCGAGCGCTGCGTCGTCGCGCTGAGTCGCGGCTGGCCCCTGCGGCTCGGCTGCCGGGTATCCTCGGGGCGATGACCGCGCCTGCATCAGCCACCCCCCAGATCGTCGTCGCCCTCGACGGGCCCGCCTCGAGCGGGAAGAGCTCGGTTGGCGCGGCCGTGGCGGAGCGGCTGGGCCTGCGGTTCCTCGACACGGGGCTCATCTACCGCGCGCTCACCGCGCTGGCCCTCGAGGCGGGCGTCGCCACCGACGACCAGCCCGGCCTGATCGGGCTGATCCCGCGCTTCGAGCTGCGCGACGACGGTTCAGGGCGCCTGACGCAGGTCCTCATCGACGGCAGGGACGCGACGCACGATGTGCGCTCCCACGAGGTGGACGCGAGCGTGTCGGCGGTGGCGCGCCAGCCGGATGTCCGCGCGGCGCTGCTGGCCTATCAGCACGGGCTGGCCGAGCCGGGCGGGATCCTGATGGCCGGCCGCGACATCGGGACCGTCGTCCTGCCCCACGCCGGCCTCAAGGTGTACCTCGACGCCTCGGTCGAGGAGCGCGCGATGCGCCGGATCCGCGAGCGCGGCCTGGACCCGTCGGGCGAGGAGGCCGAGGCGGTCCGCGCCCAGCTGCGCGCCCGCGATGCGGTGGATCGAGGCCGCGAGGTGGCGCCGCTTCGGGCCGCCGAGGATGCGGTGGTGGTCACGACCGACGGGATGGACGTCGACGAGGTGGTGGACCTGGTGGCGCGGCTGGTGACCGCGGCGGAGGCCGCGAAGGCAAGCCTCGACGCGGTCGAGGGGGACGGAGCGAAGCCGCGGGCCGACGAGGTTGACGCGGGGCCGAAGGCCGGCGACCAGGGTTCGAGACCGGACTCCGATGCGGGCCTGTCGAAGGCGGAAGCCGTCGCATCGGCCGCCGTCGCCTCCGGTGGCAAGGCTGCCGGATCCCGCAGCCCCGGCGCCGCTCACCCTGCCGGTGGCCCCGCCAAGCCCGGGAAGCGCAACCACCTCCTCGACGTCGCCATGCGCCTCGACAACGACCAGACGATGCTCGTCCGGATGGTGGCGCGCCTCTCGCAGTGGGCCGCGCGCGTCTTCGCCACCGTCCAGATCGAGGGTCTCGAACGCGTCCCTCGCTCGGGCGGCCTCATCCTCGCGCTCAACCACGCGTCCAACGCGGACGCGATCGTGGGCGGCGCGTGGGTCAGCGACGCGCTCCGCACGAGGCGCATCCACTGGCTGGGCAAGCGCGAGCTGTTCGACTGGCCCGTCTTCGGCTGGATCTGCGCGCATGGCGGCGTCCATCCCGTCGACCGGTCCACCGCGGACGTGGAGGCCTACCGCCTCGCCACCAAGATCCTCGAGCGGGGCTATGTCCTGCTGATCTTCCCCGAGGGCACGCGCAGCCCCACAGGCGCCCTCCAGGAGGCGAAGGACGGCATGGCCCAGCTCGCCATGCGGACCGGCGCCCGGATCCTGCCCATCGGCATCAACGACAGCGACCGCGTCTGGCCGAAGGGCCAGAGGCTGCCGCACCCCTTCCCGCGCCGCCGCATCCTCGTCCGCATCGGCGAGCCGTTCCTCGCGGCCGACGTCGTGCCGCCCGCCGCCGACCGCCGAGCCGCCAAGACGGCCGCCACCACCGCGATCATGGGCCGGATCGCCGAGCTCCTCGAGCAGCGCCAGCGCGGCGTCTACGCTTCCGCGGTGCGCGAGCCGGAGGGCGACAAGGCGCCTTCGGACCCCGCCTGAGCCGTCGCCGCCCCGGCGCGATCGCCCCACCTGTGCGACCATCAGTCGGCTATGGGTATGGTCCAGGAAGTTCGAATCGCCCGCCGCACCGGGTTCTGCTACGGCGTTCGCGAGGCGATCGACAAGGCGAAGGTGTCGGCGGCTGCCGGCAAGCAGACCAGCACCCTCGGCCAGGTCGTCCACAACGAGGGCGTCATCCGCCAGCTCCAGGAGGCCGGCGTCCGCTCGGTGGACTCGCTCGACGACGTCAGCGGCGGCGCGGCGGTGGTCATCCGCGCCCATGGCGTGAAGCCCGAGGTGTTCGAGCGCGCGGAGTCGCGCGGCCTCGAGGTCATCGACGGCACCTGCACCTGGGTGATCCAGGAGCAGCGCCAGCTCCAGGAGCTCGTCGACGAGGGCTATACCATCGTGCTGCTGGGCACGCCCAAGCACCCCGAGGTCGTCGGCCTGCTCGGCTTCGCCCCCGACGCCATCGTCGTGGACGAGGAGGAGGACTGGGTCCGCATCCCCAGCCGCAAGCGCATGGCCCTGATCACGCAGTCGACGCAGCCGCCGTGGAAGTTCGAGAAGCTCGCGGCCTTCATGGTCTCCAAGGCCCACGAGCTCAAGATCGTGAACACCGTCTGCCCGGTCACCATCCGCCGGCAGGAGGACACGCTCGAGACGGCCCGCGGCGTGGACCTGATGGTCGTCGTCGGCGGGCGGCACTCGGCCAACACCAAGGAGCTGACGCGGCTGTGCTCCATCGTGGGCACGCCAGCCATCCAGATCGAGAACGCGCTCGACCTCAGCGACCCCGGGGCGTTCGCCCAGGCGCAGATCGTGGGCGTGACGGGCGGAACCTCCACGCCGCTCGAGGACCTGCGCGAGGTCGCGGAGCACATCCTCCGGATCGGGGGCACGCCGCAGGTCGCCGAGCGGGCCACGCAGCTGGCGTCCGCGGCCCTCGACGCCGTCGCCACGCCCGCGGGCCGCACCACCTCGCTGCCGCGCCCGACGCCGGCCGGCGTCGCCTGACGCCATGTCGAGCCGCTCCGCCGGGTTGCCGGTTGTCGCCCTGGTCGGTCGGCCCAACGTCGGCAAGAGCACCCTGTTCAACCGCGTCGTGGGCGACTCGCGCGCCGCCATCGTCGAGGACCGCGCCCGCACCACGCGCGACCGCCTGTACGGCGACGCCGAGTGGAACGGCCGACGCTTCGTGGTCGTGGACACGGGCGGGCTCGAGATGGCGCCCGGCGACGCCATCGAGGAGCAGGTGCAGCTCCAGGCGCGGCTCGCGATCAGCGAGGCCGACGTGATCGTCTTCCTCGTCGACGCCGAGACGGGCTTCACCCCGGCCGACCAGGATGCGGCGGAGCTCCTGCGCAGGACGACCAAGCCCGTGCTGGTGGCCGCCAACAAGGCCGACAACCAGCGGCGCGAGCAGGACGCCGCCGAGTTCTACGCGCTGGGCTGGGAGGAGCAGTACGCCATCTCGGCCAACCACGGGCGCGGCGTGGCGGACCTGCTCGACGCGGTGGTGTGGGCGCTGCCGCCCGAGAGCCAGGCCGAGACCGCCCGCAAGGAGCGCGAGGCAGAGGCCGAGGCCTGGGCCAAGGACATGGCCGCGGGCGACCTCGAGCCGTTCGTGGTGGGCGACGCGGAGGCGGACGAGGCCGACGAGGCGGAGTCCGACGAGGCCGAGACCGCGCGCTGGGACGCCATGATGGCGGCCGAGAGCTCGGAGCCGCCGGCGATCGCGTTCGTCGGGCGTCCCAACGTGGGCAAGTCGAGCCTGCTGAACGCGCTCCTGGGCGAGGAGCGGACCATCGTGTCCGCCACGCCCGGCACGACGCGCGACGCCATCGACACCACCATCCCGTGGGGCCGCAGCGAGGTCGTGCTGATCGACACGGCGGGCATCAAGCGCCGGGGCAAGGTCGCGAACGGGCCGGCCGCAGAGCGCTACTCCACGCTGCGCGCGCTCAAGGCCATCTCGCGCGCCGACGTGGCGGTCCTGGTGCTCGACGCGAACGACGGGCTGACGGCGCAGGACGCGCACGTCGCGGGCTACGTGATCGAGGAGGGCCGGGGCCTCATCATCGCGGTCAACAAGTGGGACATCGTCGAGGGCAAGACGCACAAGTCCTTCGACGAGTTCGCGACCACGCTGCGGCGCGACCTGCCGTTCGTGGACTACGCGCCCATCCTGTCCATCTCCGCCAAGACCGGGCAGCGCGTGACCCGCGTGCTGGAGCTGGCGGTGGACGTGTGGGGCGAGCGGCGCCGCCGCATCGGCACGGGCGAGCTCAACCGGCTGGTCCGCGAGGCGGTGGAGCGCAACCCGCCCGCGATCGTCAAGGGCAAGCGCGCCAAGGTCCGGTACGCCACCCAGGTGGGCGTCGCCCCGCCGACGTTCGTGTTCTTCGCCACGGAGCCCGCGTCGCTCCACTTCTCCTACCGGCGGTACCTCGAGAACCGTCTGCGCGAGGCGTACGGCTTCGACGGCACGCCGATCCGCCTCGTGTTCCGCGAGCAGGTCCGCGAGAAGCGGCCGCCGAAGAGCAGGGGAGCGCGCGCCCGGCGTTGAGCTGCGGATCGCTCGCGCGCTGCGACGCTGCGCCGCTCGCTGGGGCGTGAGGGCCACCGCCCGGCGATTCTCGGCCCCAGCCGGCCGCACCGGCCGCGGCCGTGCTCCTGCGCTCAGGCCGAGTCGAGGGCTGCCTGGACGAACGCGTCGAGCTCGTCGGTGTTGAACGGCTTGCCCAGGACCGGCAGGGCGCCGTCCTCGGGCGCCGGGGCATCATCGGCATACCCGCTCATGTACGCCACGCGGAGGCCCGGCGCAGCGGCGCGGAGCTGACTGGCCAGCACAGGACCCCGGACGTCCGGCATCACCATGTCGGTGAGCACGAGGTCGAACGGCCGCTCGAGGACGGCAGCGAGCGCGGTTGCCGCTCCCGACGCCGTCGCGACGCGGTACCCCCGCGCCGAGAGCATGCGCGAGGTCACTGTCCGGAGCGCGGGCTCATCGTCCACCACCAGGATTTGCGGCCTGACGCCCGCGACCTCGGCCGGGAGCGCGGTGCTGCCTGTGGCGACGGGCTCGGCGCGAATCGCCGCCTCCCGCGCGACGGGAAGGGTGATCCGGAACACCGAACCCTCGCCGAGGCGGCTCTCGGCGACGAGGGAGCCGCCCGACCCCTCCACGATGGAGAGCGCCGTGGTGAGGCCGAGGCCGGTGCCCTTGCCGGGCTTGGTCGTGAAGAACGGGTCGAAGATCCGGTCCAGGGTCACCCGGTCCATGCCCGTGCCCGTGTCGCTGACCTCGATCATGGCGGTTGGCGTCTCGTCGCTGCCATCGCCGCGCGCGACGGCCGCTGTCCGGATCCGCAGGTTGCCGCCGCCCGGCATCGCGTCGCGGCCGTTGAGGACGAGGTTGACGAGGACCTGCTCGACGCCGACCCGGTCCACGAGAACGGGCAGGCCCAGCGGTGCAAGGTCGAATGACAGGGTCACCTCGCCCCCGATCAGGCGGCCCAGCATCGGCTCCAGCGACTCGACGAGGGCGTTGACGTCGACGAGCACGGGCTCGAGGCGCTCGCGGCGGGCGAAGGTCAGCAGACGTCGGACCAGGTCCGCGCCTCGGCCGGCCGCCTCGCGGATGGCTGCGGCGTCGCCGGCGTCGGTGCCACCGGCGGGCAGGCTCGCGAGCAGCAGGTCGGCGTGGCCCGCGACGGCCGTGAGCATGTTGTTGAAGTCGTGGGCCACGCCGCCAGCCATGCGCCCCACCGTCTCCAGGCGGTCCGCCGTCGCCTGGCGCTCTGCAAGCGCCTCGCGCTCGGTCACGTCGACAACCTGGCAGATCAGGCCGGACACGCGCCCGTCCACGCGCTCAAACGCCGCGTGGAGCTCGACCTCGACGTCTTGCCCCCCGCCGAGGCGCAGCGTGGCGCGCTCGCCAGGTTCGGCCTCGCCGCGCATTGCTCGCTCGAGCCATGCTCCGGGGATGGGGGACTCGCCGCCGGCCGCGCTTGCCGCCTCGCCCTCAATGTCGGGGACGCCGAACCAGCGGCCCGCCGCGGCGTTGGCGAATCGGACTCGACCGTCGGGGTCGAAGACGACCGCGGGCAGCGGCGAGGATGCGATCATCGCCCGCAGTGCCTCGGCCGAGGAGCGCGACTCGGCCGCCGCCGCGTCTGCCCTGGCCGTCGCCGCCGTGAGGCGGAAGCGGACCCACCACAGGACGGTGTACTCGACGAGCGTCGACGCGGCTGCGGCCGCCAGGCTCAGCGGCAGCGGGTCGGCGTCGGGGACCAAGCGAAGGCCGCTCATCGTGTACGCCATCCACGATGCGACCATGCCGCACGTCCACTGCACGGCCAGCAGCGCCAGCAGGCGCCGGCCCTTGAACATCGACGCGAACAGCAGCGCGCCCAGGAACGGCGCCACGAGCGCGGTGTCGTTGCCCGATGAACTGATGAACGGGGTCATGAGGGCGCTCAGGTCGGTCAGGACAGCCGCCCCCACCACGGCGAGCACGAGCCTGCGCCGCCCGGCCAGGCCGGGGATCAGCACGAGCATCACACCCAGCGCGACGGTCAGCAGCACCAGGCCGATCAGCATCGGCTCCTGCTCGATCGGCTCGGCCAGCAGCTCGATGGCGACGAGGACGACGAGCGCGGGGACCCACACCAGCCGGAACATCGCGGGCAGACGGACGCCTGCGTCGAGCCGGTGGCTGTCGGACGCGACGGTTGCGGGGGGCTGATCGGGCATCCATTCACCAGGCAGCGGAAGACACGCAGCCGCCGGCTGCGGTGCAAGGGTCACCGCCGGACTCGCCCGTGTCCATCCCCCAACCGGGTGGAGGCCCGCGAGTGCTAGACTCGTCGGCCTCGGGGCGTGGCGCAGCCTGGTAGCGCACCTGAATGGGGTTCAGGAGGTCGAGCGTTCGAATCGCTCCGCCCCGACCACTCTCTCGCACGAATGTCGGCCCTCCGGAGCGATCCGGGGGGCTTCGTTTTGGGCCAAAGCCCATCGACTTGGGCGAGCGCACTACGCCGTGCACGAGGTTCCGATAGGCGCGCGGCCCGTCTGCGGCGTCCGTGGTGTACCCTGCCCGCCGCTGAGCCGGGGGGGCGGGACGGCACCGATGACAACGGAGGACCCATGACGCCCCTGTACCTCGTGACTCTCGGCGGGATCAGCTTCTCCGGCAAGGAGGCGGCGATCGCCGCGGCCGTCGTGGTCGTCCTCGTTGTGATCGGTGCGTTTCTTGTCCGGCGATCCCGGCGACGCTAGGGCACCTTCTCGGCCGGCACATCGTTTCCCGGGCTTCGCGCGCCTGACGGCCCCTCAGCCGAGCTTCGCCAGGATGTTGCGTGCCAGGGTCTCGACTTGGTCCCTGGTCAGCGGGTGGTCGCCCAGCGACACCACGCTGACCATGAAGGAGCCGTGGCTGAACCACAGGTCAGGATTCGCGTAGGGCACGAAGAACGCCTGATCGCCGAGTGACGCGACGGGAGCCGCGCTCGGGCCCCCGTTCGACTGCGTGCCGGTGCTGAAGTACGCCAGGTCGCCGAACTCCACGCCGAGGACGTCCTGCCCAGAGGCGGCAGGAAGGTGCCAGTAGCAGTGCGGCCCACCGGTGACCCCAGAGGCCGTGTCAGTGTCGTGGGATGTCGGGGTGAGACCGGTCGCGGCGGCGATGTCCGCGTCGCTCAGGGCCTTGCACGCGTCGCCACCGAACGGATACGCCGGCGCCCCGCTTGTCAGGGCGGCGCTGGCCGGGGAGGTCGCGGAGGTGCTCGAGCCTGTCGAGCCGGTGCAGGCGGCCATGAACGCCGCGACGGCCAGGCAGGCCGCGGCGACGAGGCGACGGCTGCCGCGTAACGATGGCCGGCTGGGGCACGCCTCTGTCGGCATCATCGGACTGTTGCATCGGGGACGGAGGCGTCTGGCTGCTCGTCCTCGGCATCGGTGTGGATGTGCTCGGCCATGGACTTGCGCAGCTCCTCTCTCATGTCGCGCACGTAGATCCGGGCCATCTCCGGATATCTGGGGTCGAGGAAGGCACCCGGCGCCTGCGGCTTCTCGCGCGTGGGCTCCTCCCGCATTGGCGTGTCGCCCTTCAGCTCCGTGGCCATGTCCAACAACGGCGCCTCGGCGAGCTCAAGCCCGGCTGCCTTCTCGAGCCCCTTGTGCAACGCCCAGTCGGCACCCGTGGTGGCCTGCTCCTTTGGCTGGTCCTTCAGCTTCTCCACCGCCGTCTCCTTGAGACGTTCCATGCCATCGACCTCGGCGGCGTCGCCCGGCGGCGTCAGGTTGCCCTGCTCGAGCTGGCGGAGGACGCTTTCGTAGCCGGCCGCGTAGTCAGGTCGTACGTCCCAACCCAGGCCTCTGCGGGGCCAGACGCCCTTCCACGCGTCATCGACACCCTGCTGGTACGCAGACGACGTGGGCGCCCCGGCGGGCCGCTGCTGCGGCACGTTGTTCGTGGACCCGACCGGCGCGGTGGTCGCCGCTGCCTTGCTCTCCTCCGGCACCGCGTAGATGGCGGCGTTGGAGTCAGGCCCTAGCCGACGGTCGCCGACCGCCGCCGAGTGGAGCTTGGCGACGGCCTCGGGGTGGCGCCTGATCCGCGCGCGGATGTCGTCGGGGCTGAACTCGTTCAGGTTCACGGCCGCTTCCGCGTAGTTGCCCTCGGCGAGCCAGGCCTCGAAGTTTGTGTCGAGACGCTTGACCTTCTCCGCCTGCGCGGCGGCCGCCTCCGACATGCCGAGTTCGTACGCGCCCTTCTGATAGCCCTCGTGGTAGTCGTCGGCCGCCTCTCCGGTGCGATTTCCCGGGTATTCCTCAACACGGTCTTGTGCGGCCTTGTAACCAGCCTTGAAGTCCTCGGAGTCGTAGGCGCGCTGCACGACCAGCGACGCCGGTTGCAGGCTCAGGACCTCGGGTCGTGCGCTCCGACCCGCCGAGCCTGGCCCCGGGCTGGTCATCAGTTCGCGGACGGCCCGGTTGCCCGCGAGCCGTTGGAATTGGAGCAGCGGAGTCGATTCGTGCGTGCCGGGCGCGGCCAGACGCGGCCGCGGAGGGTGGTGGTCGGCGTCGTCGCGTCGAACGTGAACCACCGCGCTCGCCTACACGACCACCAGATCGGGTGTCGAGGCGACCACCAAGTCGTTGGATGTCCGCATCGCGAGACATTGTCCTCAGCAGGTTTGTTCGGCAAGCATGTCCGGGACGGTCAATCGGGCACATGTGGTTGCCCGATCGGCCTCCGGCTCCCGTCCCGGCTCGCGGCCCTGCTCGCGTCGGCGGGCGAGGGCGCGACTAGCATCCGGTCATCGGCACGGGAAGACCGTCCTCGGGGCGGTGCCGCGTGACGCGGCAGCGAGGGCACACGGTGACCGAGCAGCAGACGAAGGGCTTGATCCCCGAGCAGGCGCGCGCCGTCATCATCGGCGGCGGGGCGATCGGCACCAGCATCTCCTACCACCTCGCCAAGCTGGGCTGGTCGGATGTCGTCCTGCTCGAGCGCCGCCAGCTCACCGCCGGCACCACGTGGCATGCCGCGGGACTGATCACCTCGGCCGGGATGGCGACCGAGACCCTGCTGTGGATGTCGCGCTACACCCGCGACCTGTGCGCCTCGCTCGAGGCCGAGACGGGCCAGGCGACGGGCTTCCGACCGGTCGGCCACTGCCACCTCGCGACGAGCCCGCGTCGACTCGAGACGCTTCGACGCGAGGCCGCCTTCGTCCGGATGTTCGGCGTGGACGACCAGGAGCTCTCGGCGGCCGAGTTCGCCAAGCTCTGGCCGGAGGCGAAGACCGACGACGTCCTCGCCGCCTTCTACGTCCCGGACGAGGGCCGCGTGAACCCGGCGGACCTCACGCAGGCCTACGCGAAGGGCGCGCGCATCCGAGGAGCGCGCATCGTCGAGGGCGTCACCGTCACCGGGATCACCCAGGCGAACGGCCGCGCAACGGGCGTCCTCACGGACCAGGGTCCCATCAAGACCGAGGTCGTCATCAACGCCGCCGGCATGTGGGGCCGCGAAGTTGGCGCGATGGCGGGCGTCTCGGTCCCGCTCCAGGCCGCCGAGCACTACTACCTGATCACCGACACGGTCCCGTGGGCGCACCCGGACCTGCCGGTCGTCGAGGACCCCGACCGATACGGCTACTACCGCGAGGAGGGCGGCGGGATCCTGGTGGGCCTGTTCGAGCCCGTCGCGAAGGCCTGGTCGCTGGACCGCGTGCCGAAGGACATCGCGTTCGCGAGCCTGGAGCCCGACTGGGAGCGCATCACGCCGTTCCTCGACGACGCGATGGGGCGCTTCCCGAGCCTGCGCGACGCCGGCGTGCGCACCCTGTTCTGCGGGCCGGAGTCGTTCACGCCGGACACCATGCCCCAGCTGGGCGAGGCGCCCGAGGTGCGCGGGTTCTACGTCGCGGCCGGGCTCAACTCGCTCGGGATCCTGATGAGCGGCGGCGTGGGCGCCACGATGGCCGAGCTGATCGACACTGGCGTCGCGCCGGTCGACCTCTCCGGCATGCACGTCGACCGGACGCAGACGTTCGAGACGAGCCGGCGCTTCCGGCGCGACCGTGCGGTGGAGCAGCTGGGACGGCTGTTCGGCGACGCGGCGTTCCCGAACTGGCACGCCTCGACGGCCCGAAACGTCCGCCGCTCGGTCATCCACGACCGGCTGGCGGCGGCGGGCGCGCATTTCGCCCCGTCGTCGGGCTTCGAGTACGCGGAGTGGTTCGCGCCGAACGGCCAGCACCCGGAGATCGAGGTCGGGTGGGGGAGGGACGCCTCGTTCCCGGTCCAGGCGGCCGAGCACCGCGCCGTCCGCGAGGCCGTGGGCGTGCTGGACATGAGCGTCATGGCGAAGGTCCTGGTCCAGGGCCGCGACGCCGAAGCGGTCCTCAACCGCATCTGCGCGAACGACGTGGCGGTCGAGCCCGGTCGGCTGGTCTACACGCAGTGGCTCAACGCGGCCGGCGGGATCGAGGCCGACGTGACGGTCACCCGCCTGGCCGAGGACCGCTACCTCGTGGTGTCCACCGACACGATCCACCGCCGCCTTGAGCCGTGGATCCGGCGCCACACCCCTGACGGCGCGCACATCACGACGACCGACGTGACCGCAGCCTGGACGCTGCTGACCGTGCAGGGGCCGCGTTCGCGCGATCTGCTGCAGACGCTGACCAGCGCGGACCTCTCGAACGCCGCGTTCCCGTACCTGACCGCGAAGGAGATCGACCTCCACTACGCGCGGTGCTGGGCGATGCGCGTCACCTACGTGGGCGAGCTCGGCTTCGAGCTCCACGTGCCGGCCGACCAGGCGCTCACGGTCTACGACGCGCTCTTCGAGGCTCGCGCCGATTTCGGCCTCGCCAACGTCGGCCTCGGCGCGATGGGCAGCCTGCGCCTGGAGAAGGGCTACCGCGACTACGGCGTGGACATCGACACCACCGACACGCCGCTCGACGTGGGGCTGGGGTTCGCGGTCGCGTGGGACAAGCCCGGCGGATTCGTCGGGCGCGAGGCGCTGCTGGCCGCGCGCAGGCCCGGCCCGCCCATCCGCCGCCTCGTCGGGGTGCTCGTGCTGGACCCGGAGCCGCTCCTCTACGGCCACGAGCCGCTGTATCGCCGTGGGCGGCTGGTGGGACACAATCGCGTCGGAGCGTATGGGCACACGCTGGGCGGCGCCGTGGGCCTGGCGACGCTGGAGGACGAGGCGGGCCTGCCGGTGGCCGAAGTCGACGGGGACGTCTACGCACTCGACATCGCGGGCGTCAGGCACCCGGCCCGCGTCTCCGTCCGGCCCCTCTACGACCCGGAGCGAGCGCGGATCCTCGGCTAGGACCCTCCGAGGGGTGTCGTGGCCCTATCCTCTGCTCGATGCGCCGTCCGGCGCGAGTTGGAGGCGCGTCATGGCGAGGTTCCACCGGAGCAGCGACGGGCCGGTGCCGTATGGGCCGTCACCCGAGTCGCCGCCCGATCCGGGGCCGCCGCCCCCGCCGCCCCCGCCCGGCCCTCCCCAGCCCATCTCGCCCTGGGCACCTCCGCCCGGCGCCTACAGCAGCAGCGTCCCGGGCTCGCAGGGGCTCCAGTACGGCCGCACGCTCGACCGGGTGATGGCCTACCTGCTCGACGCGGTCATCGTCAGCGTTCCCGTGCTCGTCGTCGGGTTCGTCGTGGGCAGCGGGGTGGCGCTGGGCGGGATGCGGGAGGGCGGCCTGACGCTGGTGACCGGGATCGTCGGCTCGGGGATCCACCTGCTGTACTTCGTCTCCTTCTGGACAGGTGGTGCCCGGGCGACGGTCGGGATGCGGCTGATGAAGCTCCAGATCGCAGACGCCCGAACGGGCGACACGCTGACGGTCCAGCAGGGCCTGGTCCGGTGGCTGGCGCTGGGCGGCGCCTTCCAGTTGGTGGAGCTGGTCCCGCCCCTCCTGCTGCTCGCCGGCCTGCTCGCCTTCCTGTGGGACCTGGCCCTCCTGGCAACCACCGCCTCGAGTCCCACCAGGCAGGGCCTCCACGACCGGATGGCGAACACCGCGCTTGTCCAGCCGGCGGGCACCCAGACGCCGGCCGTGACCTGCCTGGTCATCGCGGTCGCGCTGTTCGCGTTCTGGGTGGCGGCAGTGGTGCTCGTGCTGCTCAGCGGCGACATCTCGGGGATCCTGTCCGCGGTTGGCACGTCCGTCTGACGGGCGGCCTCCAGACCGCGCTACCCTCGGGCCATGAGCCCTGACGACTCCCGCCTCGACCCGCAGCAGACCACCGGCCTCACCGACATGAGCCCCGCCGGCTTCCGCGCGGCCGCCCACGAGGTCGCCGATCTGATCGCGGACTACCTCGAGGGCGTGGAGTCCTACGCCATCCTCCCGCCCATCGAGCCCGGCTCGATCGCTCCGTCCTTCGCCGCCCATGCGCCCGAGGGGCCCGAGCCGGTGGGGGACATCCTGGCCGATGTCGAGCGGCTGGTCCTGCCCAACGCGACCCACTGGCAGCACCCCGGCTTCTTCGCGTACTTCTCCACGTCCGCGTCGGGGCCTGGGATCCTGGGCGAGATGGTGACGGCGGCCCTGGGGCAGAACCCGATGCTGTGGCGGACCTCGCCCGTCGGCACCGAGCTCGAGGGCGTGGTGGTCCGCTGGCTGCGCGAGGGATTCGGGCTGCCGGACGCCTTTGACGGCCTGCTGACCGATACCGCGTCGACCTCCACGCTCATCGCGATCGGCGCGTCACGCGAGGCGGCGGGCCTCGAGGCCTCGGCGAGGGGGCTCGCAGCCCGCGACGGCTTCGGCCAGCCGCGCGTCTACGGCTCCACCGAGACGCACAGCTCCATCGAGAAGGCCTGCATGACGCTCGGGCTGGGGCGCGCCGCGCTGGTCAAGGTGCCGACCAACGGCCGCTACGAGATGGACGCCGGGGCCCTGTCGACCGCCATCGCCGAGGACCGCGCCTCCGGCCGGACGCCCATCTGCGTGGTCGCGACCATCGGCACCACGTCGTCGACCTCGGTCGACCCCGTCACGGCCATCGCCGACATCGCGGAGCGCGAGGGCATCTGGCTCCACGTCGACTCGGCCTATGGCGGCGTGACGGCCCTGCTCCCGGACCGCCGCGGCCCCTTCGCGGGCTGGGAGCGCGCCGACTCGATCGTGGTCAACCCGCACAAGTGGCTGTTCACGCCGCTCGACGCGTCGCTGCTGCTCTCACGGCGGATGGACCAGCTGCGGGCGGCGTTCAGCCTGGTCCCCGAGTACCTGCGCACGCTCGACCGCGCCAACCCCGTCCTCGACTACAACGAGTACACGCCCCAGCTCGGCCGGCGGATGCGCGCGCTCAAGCTGTGGATGCAGCTGCGCTGGTTCGGGCTCGAGGGGCTGCGTCGGCGGATCCGGCACCATCTCGCGATGGCCGAGGAGTTCGCGGGCTGGGTCGACGCCGACCCGGACTGGGAGCGATTGGCGCCCGTGCCCTTCGCGACGGTCTGCTTCCGCTACCGGCCTGCGGCGCTCGCCGGTCGCGAGGACGAGCCCGACGTCCACGCCCGCCTCGACGAGCTCAACACCGCTCTGATGGACGCGGTCAACCGAACCGGCGAGGTGTTCCTGTCGCACACGCGGCTCGCTGACCGGTTCACCATGCGCGTGGCGATCGGGAATCTGCGGACCGAGCCGCGCCACGTGGCCCGCGCCTGGGAGCTGCTCCGAGCAGAGGCGGCGAACCTCGCGTAGCCTGCGGGCATCGACCGCGTTCCCGTCCGACATTCCGACCCGGTTCTGACCAACCCGCATCGCCAGGAGGCGCCCGATGCCCGAGCCCGTGGAGATCCAGTACTTCTACAAGACCCGGTGGGGCGCCCACGACGAGTGGATCGAGCTGTTCCTCCGGAACCACTGGCCGATCCTGCGCGAGCAGATGGCGCAGGGCCGCTACACCGCCGTCCGGATGGCCGCGCCTCGCTTCCACGGCGACGGGCTCGCTGGGTGGGACATCATGGTCTCGATCACGTACCGCGACTGGGCGGCCGTCCAGGAGCACAGCGACGGGACGATCATCTCGCGCCTCTACCCGGACCAGGCCGCGTTCCGAGTGGAGGAGCGCCGACGGTTCGAGTTGCTCGAGGCGCACTGGGATGTCGTCCTCGAGGAGCAGCCGCTCGCGTAGCGGCTGGGCGACGTCGTCCGTCGATTCCGCCGACCCGCCGGTCTACAGCGTGGGCTTGAGCACCATCAGCGCGACGATCACGAGGACGAGCCCCATCGCCATCCCGCCGAGCATCCGCGACCGCTTCGCCGACGCCTCGTAGTCGGACGACATCGGGTCCGTCGCGGCGAGCGCCTGCTGCCGCCGCATCGCAGGGGCGTACAGGGCGATGCCGATCACCGCGACCAGCACGTACAGCCCGATTGAGGCGGAGATCCACAGCGACTGGAACGAGAACGCCCCGGTGAGCACGGTGGCGATGCCGGCCACCAGCGCGACGATGTACGAGGGGTTGGCGATGCGCCGATCGAGGATCCGGATGTTCTCGATGACCCAGACGAGCCGCGCAGAGTCGCGACCGGCTCTCGAGTACCAGAACTGGTACGTGGCGTTGGCCCCCACCGCGGCGATGACGGCGAGGATGTGGACGAGCTTGAAGACCAGCCAGATCTGCATGGGACCGATTGTGCCGTGAATTGCCGCCCCACGTCACGTCAACGGCATAATGGCGCCCTGATCGCCCCTTGACCCCCGGAGGCCCGTCCGCCCGTGCCGCCCATCACCGAGCTGACCCGCATCGAGCCCGTCTACCTCGCCCGCCTCCAGAAGCAGGGGATCTCCACCACGGGGATCCTGCTCGACGTCTCCGAGACGCCAACGCGCCGCCAGAGCCTGGCAGACCACGTCAAGGCGTCGCCCAACGACGTGCAGACCTGGCGCGACGAGGCGCTCATGCTCAATCTCGCCGGCTTCGGCCACCCGGAGCACGAGCTGTTCGCCCAGGCGGGGATCGACGGTCTGCGCGACGTCCTCGCGACCGACCTGCCCGAGTTTCGGGTGCGGATCGCCCGCGCGGCCACCCAGCTCGCCACGGATGCCCCGAGCGACCTGATGGTCGAGACGTGGTGGGAGCAGGCGCGGACGCTCGAAGAGGAGTAGCGGGGCGCAGGCTCCAGGCGCCTTCCCGGTACCATCGGGGGTGATGCCAACCCTTCGCGGCGCGCTCGCCTCCATCGTCATCGGCCTCTCGACCGCCCTGGTCGTCGTCGCGCTCGCCATCCTGCCGTTCCTCGCGCCCCCCTGGGTTGCCTTCGAGCAGGGCCGCGCCCAGGCGGCTGCCTGGACCGGCTTCACCGACGAGCAGCTCCACGCCGTCACGGACTCGGTCCTCCACGACCTCGTCTTGGGGCCGCCGGACTTCCTTGCGGCCCTGCCAGGGCAGACCGCACCCGTCCTCAAGCCCAATGAGCGGGCGCACATGCGCGACGTCCGCGGCGTGTTCGCGGGGTTCTACGTCCTGGCCATCGGCGGCGCGCTCATCCTCGCGGCCGCGTTCCTGCTCAGCCGGGGCCGCGCTGCCCGCGCTCGCCTGTGGCGCCGGCTGGCTCGCACGGGGACCGTCATCGCAGTCGTCACGGTCGTCGGCGGCGGGATCGGCGTCCTGGTCTTCGACCAGGCGTTCACGCTGTTCCACGAGATCTTCTTCCCCGGCGGCAACTGGCAGTTCGACCCTCGCACCGACCGCCTTGTCCAGCTGTTCCCCGACCAGTTCTGGAGCGAGACGACCGTCGCGGTCGGCATCACGATCGTGGTGCTCGCCCTCGCGTTGCGCTGGCTCGGCGGCCGGCGGGCGGCAGGGCTGGAGCGCGGGAGCCCATCGGCGGCGCTGGCGGCGACAGCGTGAACGGCGGGATCCCGGTCGCCTCCCTGTTCGGGATGGAGATCCGGGTCTCGTTGTCGCTGGCCGTGATGGCGGGCATCGTGGCGCTCCTCGGGGCAGAGCAGGCGTCCCTCCTCTCGCCCGACCTCGCCGGACCCCTGCAGTGGGTGGTCGGGGCGGCTGTCGCCGCGATGTACCTGCTCTCGGTGCTCGTCCACGAGCTCGCGCACGCCCTCGTGGGGCGACGGCGCGGAGTCGCCACGACGACCATCGTGCTGGGCCTGGTCGGCGGGCTCGCGCCGCTCTCGATCGAGACCGAGCGCCCGCGCGACGAGGTTGCCATCGCAGTGTCGGGACCGCTGGCGTCGCTCGCGATCGCCGCGGTGCTGCTGCCGCTGGCGATCGTGATCAGCGTCGCGACCACCTCGTTCGACGTGATCGCGAGCGCCCTGCTCGTGGTCGGTGTGCTCAACCTGATGCTCGGGCTGGCGAGCCTCCTGCCCGCACTGCCGCTCGACGGCGGGCGTCTGGTGCGGGGGATCGCCTGGTCGCGGACCGGTGACCGGGACCGGGCCACGGTCGTCGCGGCGCGCGTGGGGAGCCTGCTCGGGTGGGGCATCACGCTCATCGGCGTCGCCATTGTGGTCATCGATGACGGCGTGCTCGGCATTCTGCTGGTCGCGATGGGCTGGCTGCTTGGCAGCGCCTCGCGGGGCCTTGCGCAGCGCGCCGAGCTGGAGCACGCGATGCGCGGCCTGACGGTGGCAGACGGCATGCTCCGCGACGTTCCCCACGTCGGGCCGGGCCTGACGGTGGACACCTTCGCCAACCAGCTGGGAAGCGGCGGAGCTCCCCGGGCGATGCCGGTGCTGGACGGGGAGCGGGTCCTGGGGGTCATCGGCCAGGGCGCCCTCCGGCGCCTGGGGCGGGGGCGCCTCGCGACGGCCCGCGTCGGCGAGGTCATGGCGACGCCGCCGCTGGCACCGCTGGTCCGTCCGGCCGACGCCATCTGGGGCGTGATGGAGACGATGCAGCGGCGCGGGCTCGACGGGCTCGCGGTGGTCGAGGAGGGCCGACTCGTGGGGATGGTGACGCGCGACTCTGCCGCCGAGGCGATGCGCAGCCGGCTGCCGGCGGCGACGTTCCTGCGGGGACGCCGCCCGTGAGCGCAAGGCTGCCGCTGGCAGTCCGGCAGGGACCGGACCGATGAGCCCGCTCATGCCGATCGAGGCCGCCCAGGCCACGGTGCTTGCGGGCGTGGAACCGCTCGCCGCGGACGATGGGCTGGCGCCCGAGGCAGCCCTCGGCCGGGTGCTCGCCGGGCCGGTCTCAGCCGCGACCTCGCTCCCGCCCTGGGACAACTCGGCCATGGACGGCTATGCGATCCGGTCCGACGACGTGGCCGCGGCCCTCGAGGGCGACCCCGTCCGCCTGGCGGTGGTGGGCGAAGTGCGGGCCGGCGGTGAGCCGGATGTGCGCGTGCTCGAGGGGACCGCCGTGCGGATCGCCACGGGCGCGCCCCTGCCGCCCGGCGCCGACGCCGTGGTTCCGGTGGAGCAGACGACGCCCCTGGACCGCAGCGGGAACGCGGGTCCCCGCGGCCGCGATGCGACGGGCCCGCTGCCTGCGGCGGTCCTGGTGCACGAGGCCGTCCCCGTGGGCGGTGCCGTGCGCGCGGCCGGTTCCGACGTGCGGCGGGGCGACGTGATCGCCAGCGCCGGTGATCTGGTGACGCCCGCGGTGGTGGCGCTGACGGCAGGCGCCGGCGTGGCCAGGGTCAGCATCCGCCGACGCCCGGTCGTCGCCGTCCTCGCGACCGGCGACGAGGTGCGCGCGGCGGGACAGCCGCTCGGCAGCTCTGGGATCCCCGACGCCAACGGGCCCGGCATCCGCTCGCTCGTCCGCGACGCGGGTGCAGACGCGCTCGAGTTGGGCATCGCGGAGGACCGCCTCGAGGACGTGCTGGCCCGGCTGAGGCGCGGTCTGGCGGAGGCCGACCTCGTCGTGGTCGCCGGCGGCGTGTCGGTTGGCCCGTACGACGTCGTCCGCACCGCCTTCGACACCGTTGGCCACGTCGACCTCTGGCGCGTGGCGCTCCAGCCCGGCAAGCCGTTCGCGTTCGGCCGGGCCGAGGTCCCGGGCCGCGCGTCGCCCGTGCTGCTGTTCGGGCTGCCGGGAAACCCGGTCTCGGTGTTCGTCACCTTCGAGCTGTTCGTGCGCCCCGTGATCCGCCGCCTCGCGGGCCACGGGCGGCTGCACCGGCCAGCTGACCGCTGCGTGCTCGAGGAGCCGGTCACCAAGAGCGAGGGCCGGCGTGGGATGCAGCGCGTGACAGCGCTGCGCGCGCCCGACGGCAGCCCGCTGCGCGACGAGGCCGGGCGGGTGCGCGTGCGGCTGGCGGGAGGGCAGGGGAGTCATGTCCTCTCTGCGCTCGCGGCAGCGGACGCGCTGGCCGTGGTGCCCGAGCCCCTGTCGCGCGCCGAGGCCGGGATGGAGCTCGAACTGCGCTGGCTCGACCGGGACTGATCCCGGGAGCGTCGCTGCCCCCCGGCCGCTCGGTGCCCCTCCGGGGGCGGGGGAGCCTCGCGGCCGCGACCAGCCGCCTGCTCGGATCGGCGGCGCGCAACGTTGCGCACCCCGGTAGGATCGTTGGAACTTCGGAGGGCCACATGGACCGCAACGACGCGCCTCGCACAGAGCGGCGCCGCCTCACGCACGTCGACCGACGCGGGCGCCCGCGCATGGTGGACGTCTCGGCCAAGCCCGCGACTGCCCGCCGCGCCGTGGCCGAGGCGGAGGTCGTCGTCGCGGCGGAGACGATGAGCCTGGTCATCGACGGCGGCGGCGCGAAGGGCGACGTGCTCACCGTGGCCGAGCTGGCGGGCGTCATGGGCGGCAAGCGCACGTCCGAGCTGATCCCGCTGTGCCACCCGATCGCGCTCACGGACCTCGTGGTGACCATCACCCCCGACCGGGCCACCGGCGTCCTGCGCGTCCGCGCCGAGGCCGCCACGACCGGCCCGACTGGGGTCGAGATGGAGGCGCTGACCGCCGCGTCCATCGCCGCGCTGACGGTGTACGACATGGTCAAGGGCGTCGAGCGCGGCGTCGAGGTGCGCGCCCTCCGCCTGCTCTCGAAGAGCGGTGGCAGGAGCGGCGAGTGGCACCGCCCGGCTGGGCCGCCCGCGAGCGACGGCGACCGCGCGGCGCGGCGACCCGGGGACCGGATGGCGGGGCGCATCGGCCGGAAGAAGCCGGTGGGCGGGTGACAGGACGGTCCGCGCTCGTCCTGACCGTGAGCGATCGGGTGGCCGGTGGCAGGCGCGACGACGCGTCGGGCGAGGCCCTCACCGCGCGCCTGGAGGGGCTGGGCTTCTTGGTGGAGCGGCGGGTGGTCGCCGATGACATCCCCGCGATCGCGGCTGCCATCCGCGCCGGGGCGGCCGCCCACCCGCTGGTCGTGACCACGGGCGGCACCGGCCTCACCCCCCGGGACGTGACCCCGCAGGCCACGGCGACTGTGCTGGACTACGAGGTGCCCGGCATCGCCGAGGCGATGCGCGCGGACGGCCGCAGGTCCACGCCCATGGCCGCCCTGTCGCGCGGTCTCGTCGGCGTCGCCGGGCGGGCGCTCGTGGTCAACCTGCCGGGCTCGCCGAAGGGGTCGATCGAGTCGCTCGATGCCGTCGTCCCAGTCCTCGACCACGCCCTGGAGACGCTGTCCGGGCCATTCGACCACGACAAGGAACGAGCCGCCGGGCGGCGCGACCTGCCACCGGGATCCTGAGGAGGAGACCAGTCCCAGTGTTCGAATCCTTCGCCCACGTCCCGGCGTACCCGCTGGTCTTCCCGATCTTCTGGGGAGCGTTCGCGGTCTTCCTGCTGATCGTCATGCGTCATGCCCGCGTCTGGGTCGCCGTGCGGTCGATGGAGCCCCGGGCCTTGCGGAACGTCCCCCGACGGGCGGGTGGCCTCGTGCGCTACACGCTCCTGCAGACCCGCATGTTCACCGAGCCGAACGTCGCGGTCATGCACTTCGGGCTGTTCCTGGGCTCGACGATCCTGCTCATCGGCAACATCAACTTCGTCACCGGCGGCCTGCCCGAGTTGATCCTGGGCTACCCCCTCGACGGCGCCATCTGGGCGTTCCTGCTGGGCCTCCAGAACCTGATGGCGGTGGCGGCGCTGCTCGCGGCGGCCTACGCGACGTATCGGCGCATCGTCGTCAAGCCCACGCGCCTGATCTCGTCCAAGGTCCACTACCAGACGCTCGCGTTCATCGCCCTCGTCGTGAGCACCGAGTTCGTGGCCCAGTGGTTCGAGGCCGCCGCCTTCGGCCCGATCAACGGCGCGTTCATCTCCAACTTCCTCGGAGGCTTCCTCGCGGGTCTGGGCCACGACGCCACCAACGCAGCGTTCGTGGTGCTGTGGTGGAGCCACGTGTTCGTCCTGGCCGCGTTCCTCGTCTTCATTCCGCACAACAAGCACTTCCACGTCTACACGAGCTTCGTGAACGTCTGGCTCCGCAAGCTCGAGCCGCGCGGCCAGCTGCCGGCGATGGACCTCGAGCGCGAGGACGCCACGTTCGGCGTCCGGACGCTGGCGGACCTCGGCTGGAAGGACGTGTTCGACGGCTTCACCTGCACCGAGTGCGGGCGCTGCACCGCCGCCTGCCCGGCCAACCGCACGGGCAAGCCGCTCGACCCGCGGGCGCTGATCATGGGGATCCGCCGCATGTCCGAGGCGGCCGAGGCGGGGATCGACCTGATCCCGAACAGCCCGGGCGTCACGGCGACGTACGGCCTCGCCGACGCGAAGCCGAAGCAGGACCTCCTCCTCGCGCCGATCGTCGGCAACGCGATCAGCTACGACGCCGTGTGGGACTGCGTGACCTGCGGCGCGTGCGTGGAGGCCTGCCCGGTCACCATCGAGCATGTCGACAAGATCGTCAGTCTGCGCCGCAACCTCGTGCTCGAGGACTCGAAGTTCCCCGCCGAGCTCACGCCCGCCTTCCGCGGCATGGAGAGCGTCGCCAACCCGTGGGGCCAGCCGCCCAGCGCACGCCTCGACTGGGCCAAGGGCCTCGCGTTCGACGTTCGCACGGCGGAGGACGTCAAGCGCGCGGGCAAGCTCGACGAGCTCGAGGTCCTCTACTGGGTGGGCTGCGCGGCCGCCTTCGACGACCGCAACCGGCGGGTTGCCCGCGCGGTTGCGACGTGCCTCAACGCCGCGGGGATCAGCTTCGCCGTCCTGGGCCAGGAGGAGGCCTGCACCGGCGACCCGGCCCGGCGCATGGGCAACGAGTACGTCTTCCAGATGCTCGCCTCGCAGAACATCGAGACCCTCAACAAGTACGGGATGGGCGAGCGCACCATCGTCACTGCCTGCCCGCACTGCTTCAACACCATCGGCAACGAGTACGGCCAGCTGGGCGGGACGTTCAAGATCCGCCACCACAGCGAGTTCCTGGCGGACCTCGTCCGGACGGGGCGGCTGCGCATCGGGACCGACGGGCTGCCGCAGCCCCGGACCGTCACGTACCACGACTCCTGCTATCTCGCCCGGTACAACGGCGTGATGGCGGCGCCGCGCGACGTGATCGGTGCGATCCCGGGCGTGACGATGGTGGAGATGGCCGACCACGGCCGCCAGACGATGTGCTGCGGCGCGGGTGGCGGGCGGATGTGGATGGAGGAGAGCCGGGGCACGCGGATCAACGCCTCCCGCACGGAGCAGGCGCTCGCCACGGGCGCCAGCACCGTGGCCACGGCATGCCCGTTCTGCATGGTCATGCTCCGCGACGGCATCGCGGAGGCGGGACGCGGCGCCGACACAGCCGACGCCGTCACCTCGGCCGATATCAGCGAGCTGCTGGCCGCCTCTCTGGCCCCAATCCCGGACCGCACCGTCCCCGAGGGCCGGCGCCTCACGGTGGTCTAGGCGGACTTGCCGGGGGGCCTCGGCCGTGGCGGGGCGAGTTCCCGCTGCGGGTCGCTGCGTGGTTCCGCCTGGCGCCGCCCGCCGCCGCGCCGCCCGCCGCCCCCCAGCCGCGCCCGCCGCCCCGGGGGCCGCCAGGCGGGCACTGCGACGGCTCGCACCCCATCCTGCCCGCGTGGCGGTCCCCATTTCGCCCGCAATGGGGCGTAGGACCTGTGCTTCCGGCCGCCCAGCGGGCAGGTTGCTGAGCCGTCTGCCGGAAGACCCGCTGAGCGGGCACCGGCGCGCGAACGGGCGATGCCCCAGACGCTTGCGTGGCTATGCACTCGGTGTATAGTTCCCGCGATGTCCACCTCGCACGCGCTCCTGGGCCTGCTCGAACCGGCACCGCGCCACGGCTACGACCTCAAGCGCCTGTTCGACCGGTACTTCGCCCCCGACCGGCCGCTTGCCTTCGGCCAGGTCTACGCGACGCTGGGCCGCCTCCAGCGCGATGGCCTGGTCGTGGTCGCAGGCACCAACCAGGCAGAGGGCCCCGAGCGGCGCATCTACGCGATCACGGGGCAGGGGAGTGACACCCTGGCCTCCTGGCTGGGCGACCCGATCGATCCCGAGCCGCACCTCCAGGCGACGCTGTTCACCAAGGTGACCCTGGCGGTCATCACGGGCCGGCCGATCACCCCGCTGCTGGACGCCCAGCGCCACGCGCACCTCGCCCGGATGCGCGAGCTGACCGCGCTGCGCCGGACCGCGCCGCTCCCCATCGCGCTCCTCGCCGACTACGCGCTGTTCCACCTCGAGGCGGACCTGCGCTGGATCGAGCTCACGGCCGCCCGCGCGACCGAGCTCGCGAGCCAGATCCCGCCGCTGCTTCCTGGCGACGTCACCGTCGGGACGAACCCGGAGACGGTCGAATGAACGACGATCTCGCGCTCTCGGCGTCGGCGGTCCCGGCGTCGGCCACGCACGCCACACTCGCGGTGCCGGGCGCGAGGGCGGGGGTCACGCCCGCTGTTCCCGCGACGGCACTCGCCACGGCCCGCCCGATGCTCGTGGGCGAGGGCCTTGTGCGCCGCTTCGGCATGACCGAGGCGCTGCGCGGCATCGACGTCGAGATCCGCCAGGGCGAGATCGTGGCCGTGATGGGCCCGTCCGGGAGCGGCAAGTCCACGCTGCTCCACTGCCTGGCCGGGATCCTGCGGCCGGACGCGGGGCGGGTGACCTTCGACGGGCGCCGCATCGACAACCTGGGCGAGGGCGAGCGGAGCCGACTCCGGAGGACCGCTTTCGGCTTCGTCTTCCAGTTCGGCCAGCTCGTTCCGGAGCTGCCCGCGGTCGAGAACGTCGCCCTGCCGCTGCTCCTCGACGGCGTGCCGCGCAGGCGGGCGATTGCGGTCGCAGAGGCCATGTTCCCGAAGCTCGGGCTCGACGGGCTCGAGAGCCGCCGACCCGGCGAGATGTCGGGCGGGCAGGAGCAGCGCGTGGCCGTCGCCCGGGCGCTCGTGACGGAGCCGGCCGTGATCTTCGCCGACGAGCCCACCGGCTCGCTCGACAGCCTCGCCGGGGAGCAGGTCATGGAGCTCCTCACCGAGGCGGCGCGCGCGGCGCGTGTGACCGTCATCCTCGTGACCCACGAGCCGCGGATCGCCGCGTACGCCGATCGGGAGCTGATCGTGCGAGACGGCCGGCTCGCCGACGGCGCCGGGGCATGATCCGCCTCGGCTGGCGGCTCGCCGTCGCCGGCGGCCGGTCGGGCGCCATCGTCACGTCCCTGACCGCGCTGGCGGTCGCCGTGGGCACCGCTATCCTGCTGTTCGCGCTCTCGTTCGAGCCGGCGCTCGCGACGCGGTACGACCACTCGGCCTGGCGCGACACCCCGGGCCAGCTCGACCCCGCCACGGCGGATCACGGCCTGATGCTCTCGCGAACCGACGACCACTGGCAGGGCCAGCACCTCACGCGCATGGACGTGGCCGCGCTCTCGCCCGACGCGCCCGTGCCCCCCGGCCTCGACCACGTCCCCGCCGCCGGGACCGTCTACGTGTCGCCCGCCCTGGAGCAGCTCATGGCGGCCAACCCCGGGGACGAGCTGGGCAACCGGTTCGGGGCGATCACGGGCACGATCGGCGACGCCGGCCTCATGTCGCCCGACGAGCTCGCGGTGGTGGTCGGACGCGATCCAGCCGCGCTGCGGGCGGAAGGGGCGCGCGTGGTGACGGCGCTCGACGGGACCGGGCAGATCCCGATGCCCCGCAACGAGCTGATCCGCATCCTTGTGGTGATCGCCGTCATCGGGGCGCTGGCGCCGGTGGCGATGCTGGTCGCCACGGCCACGAGGCTCTCGGCGGCGCGGCGCGAGCGCCGTCTGGCCGCCCTCCGACTGGCGGGTGCCACGCCCTGGCAGGTGACGATCCTGGCCGCCGTCGAGGCGCTCGCGGCGACGATCCCGGGCGCGCTCGGCGGCGTGCTGCTCTTCTTCGCCGTCCGCCCGCTGATCGCCCAGGTGCCGCTGATGCAGGCGACGTGGTTCCCCGGGTCGATCCTGCCGCCGCTCGGGCCGGCCGTCGCGCTCCTGGCGCTCGTCCCGGTGGTCGGGGTGGTGGCCGCCGTGGTGGCGCTGCGCCGACTCAACGTGTCGCCGCTGGGCGTCCAGCGCCACGAACGGCCCGGGCCGCTGCGCCGGCTTCGGCTGCTTCCCCTCGCGGCCAGCCTCGCCGTGTTCACGGGCGTCCTGCTCGTCGCGGAGGCCAACCGATCCGCGGGCGCGCCCGAGTGGTTCCTGTGGGGCCTCGGAGGATCGTTCTTCGCGATCATCGTGGGGATCTCGATCGCCGGGCCGTGGGTGACCGTGGGGGTCGGGTCGATCGTCGCCCGGTTCGCGCGCGGGCCGGTGGGCCTGCTCGCGGGTCGGCGGCTGCTCGACGACCCCCGAGCGTCGTTCCGCGCGATCGGCGGCGTGGTCATGGCGGTGTTCGTCGGCAGCGCCTACCTGGCGATGGCGTCGTTCATCACGTCGCTGGCGCCGACGGCAGACCAGCTCGCCGTGCGGCCCGACGTGCTCTTCGCAACGGTGCCCGGCGACGACGGTGCCGTGGCCGACGCGGCGGTAGTGAAGGTGCGCACGACGGCCGGGGTCGAGGGAGCGGTGGTGCTGCGCGAGATCATGGTCACCCCGGCCGGGGCGGCTGACGGCTCGACGATCACGGACTTCGCCGTGGTCGCCGACTGCCAGGCCCTGGTCGCGACACTGGCCGCTGACGGCTTGTCCTGCGGTCCCGGGCTGGAGCACCTCGGGCCCGGCGGGAAGCCGCTGCCGGCCGGGACCGCGATGAGCATGAAGTACCTGGGCGGGATCTGGACCTCGACGGCGCCCGTCCGCCAGGTCCAGCTCGCGATCCCCCCGGACAAGGTCGACCGCTACGCGCCCGAGGGGCAGGCGGCCGCGGCGCCCGGCGTCCTGCCCGCCGTGATCGTCGAGCCCGCCGCGGTGGGTGCCGACCTGAGCGCATTCCTCCCGACCCGGATCGTCGTGCGGACCGACGGGTCAACGGCGGCGATCGAGCGGGCGAGGACCGCGCTCGAGGCGGCGATGCCCACGTCGGTGGTCTCGACGGTCGGGGAGGAGGCGACCGACTCCGCCGCGGCGGTGGCCGAGCTCGGCCGGGTCGTGTCGCTCGGGGTCATCGTGGCGATGCTCATCGCGGGCGCCACGCTCGCCATCTCGGTGATCACGGGCCTGCTCGAGCGGCGCACGCCGTTCGCGCTCTTGCGCCTGACCGGGATGCCCGTGCGGCGCCTCCAGGCGGTCCTGCTCCTCGAGGCGGCGGCTCCGCTTGGCGCGGTGGCCCTCCTCTCGGCGGTGCTCGGGACGGGCGTCGCGCAACTGCTGCTGCGGACGCTGCTGGCGAGTCGGCCCGAGGTCGCCGTCCCCGGTCCAGATCTCGGCCTGGTCGCGCTGCTGACCGTGGCGACCGCGGGCGCGCTGGGCGTGGTCGCGGCGGCGCTCCCGCTGGTCCCGCGGATCACCGACACCGAGGCGACGCGGTTCCAGTGACGCCCGGGCGGGGTGGGCGACCCGGCCCACCCCCGTGGCTGGACGAGCGAATGTCAGCCCCTGAGGCCCTTCCCGCAGGCGGAGCACTGGCGCGACGTCCAGGTGTTGCCCATGCCGCAGCGCGGGCAGATCGTCATGCCCTCGGTGGAGGTGGCGAGTCCGGTGTCGGGATAGCCGCGAGGCCGCCGCGTGAGGTGGAGGCCCCACACGGCCAGGAGCAGGACCAGCGCGATCGCGAGGCCCAGGAGCAGCGGCGAAACCATGGTGGCGCCCTCCGCCGGCGGCGCCAACTGGACCCCGCGGCCACGACGCCTGCCGGACGTCGCCGAGACTAGGCGCCTCGGATCCCGATGTCACGATGGCCGATGTCCCTATCGCCGCAACGATCGTCGCGGTCGGCGAGCGGTTGGCGCCACCCCGACGCTGATAGGATGCGACCGTGACCCACACCGGTCCGATCCTTGGCTCGACCCGGCTCACGGAGGAGCAGGTCCTCCTGCGCGAGGCCGTGCGCGTCCTCGCCGACGAGCGGGTGGCGCCCCGCGCCGCGGCCATCGACCGGGAGGCCGAGTTCCCGGAGGACATGCGCCAGCTCCTCGCCGAGCACGACGTGTTCGCCATCCCGTTCGCGGAGCGCCATGGAGGCCTCGGCGAAGACCTGCTCACGCTGATCCTCGCCATCGAGCAACTGAGCCGGGCGTGCGCGACCACCGGCCTGATCCTCGCAGTCCAGTCGCTGGGCGCCATCCCCATCCAGATCGCCGGCACCGAGGAGCAGCAGGACCGCTGGCTGCCCGGGCTCGCATCGGGCGAGAAGCTGATCGCCTTCGGCCTGACCGAGCCCGATGCCGGGTCCGACCCGTCGGGCATCCGCACCCGCGCCGTCCGCGACGGCGACGAGTACGTCATCGACGGCGGCAAGCGCTTCATCAGCCACGCCAGCGTCGCCGACTACGTCGTCGTGTTCGCGGTCACCAACCCCGAGGCCGACAAGCCCAGCCGGCGCCTGTCGGCGATCCTGGTCGAGACGGACCGGCCCGGGTTCAAGGTGGCGCGGATCGAGCACAAGATGGGCCTGCGCGGCTCGCCCACGGCCGAGCTCGCGTTCGACGGCCTCCGGGTCCCGGTCTCGAACCGCCTCGGCGAGGAGGGCCAGGGCTTCGCCATCGCGATGCAGACGTTCGAGCGCTCGCGCCCCGGCATCGCCGCCCAGGCGGTGGGCATCGCGCAGGGGGCGCTCGAGGCCGCGGCCGCCTACGCGAACCAGCGCAAGCAGTTCGGCAAGCCCATCGGCGAGCTCCAGATGATCCAGGCGCTGCTCGCCGACATGGACGCGTCGACCGAGGCCGCCCGCCACCTGCTCTACACCGCGTGCGACGAGATCGAGGCGGGGAACAGCCACGCCGCCCGCTGGGCGGCCATCGCTAAACTCGTGGCCGGGGACACGGCGATGCGCGTGACCACCGACGCCGTCCAGGTGTTCGGCGGGTACGGCTACATCGACGAGTACCCGGTGGAGCGGATGATGCGCGACGCGAAGATCACCCAGCTCTACGAGGGCACCCAGCAGATCCAGCGCCTGATCGTCGCCCGGTCGCTCCTCACGCGGAGCTGACGCAGGGTTCCACATCCGCAGGAGCGCCAATCGCGTGCGAATCCTCGTCATGACCAAGCCCGTGCCGGACCCGGCAGCCAACGCCGAGCGGCTGGGGCCCAACCTGCGGCTCGACCGCGCCGCCTCGCCCAGCGTCGTCAACGGCAACGACGAGTACGGCCTCGAGGCGGCCCTCCAGCTGGTGGAGCGCCTGGGCGGCGAGGTGGCGATCCTCACGATGGCGCCCGACGACCGGCGTCGAGACGATGCGCAAGGCGCTCGCGATGGGCGCGCTGCGGGGCGTCCTGGTCGCGGACGAGGCCCTCGCCGGAGCCGACATCCCGACAACGATCCGCGTGCTCGCCGCCGCGGCCGCGACCCAGGAGTTCGACCTGCTGCTGGGCGGGCTCGACACCTCCGACGGCGCAGGCGGCGCGGTCACCGCGGGGGTCGCCGCGCGCCTCGGCCTGCCGCTCCTCTCGGCCGCCGGGCTGATCGAGCCCGACGAGGCCGCCCGCACCGTGCGCGTCCGGCGGCTGTCCGCCAAGGGCTACGACGTGCTCGAGGCGCCGATGCCCGCCGTCATCTCCTGCACGCAGGTGCTCGGGACGCCGCGCTACCCCTCGCTCAAGGGGATCATGGCCGCTCGGAGCCGCCAGATCACCACGCTCTCGCTGGCGGACCTGGGAGGCGACCTGCTGCCGGCCGGCGGCCAGTGGCCAAGCAGGGTCCTGGGGGTCGAGCCGCCGCCCTCGCGCGGCGGCGGGCGCACGGTGACGGCCGCCCCGCCGGACGCGGCCCGGGAGATCGCCGACTTCCTCGCCGAGCGGAGGCTGATCTGATGCCGCCCACCCTGCTCGTCGTGGGCGAGGTCGCCGACGGCCACCTGACCAAGCTCTCCGCGGAGATCGCCACGCTGGCTGCGGGACTCGCGGCCAGCAGCGGCGGGACCGCGCTCGGGCTGATCGTGGACGCCGCGCCGGACGGGGCCGCCGCGGAGCTGGCCGCCCATCTGCCGCGCGTCGTCAGCGTCGCGAGTGCCGCCGCCGAAGACGAGGCCTGGGCGCCCCACGCCGCCGCCGAGGGCCGGCGCCTCGTCGACGAGGGCGTCACGCACGTGCTCGCGGGCGTCACCAACGACGGGCGCGACGTCGCGGGGCTGCTCTGCGGCGCGCTGGGATGGGGCGTCCTCGCCAACGCCGCCGGGGCGACCTGGGAGGGCGAGCAGCTGGTCGTCGAGGCCATGGTCCTCGCCGGCAAGGCGATCACGCGCAGCACGGTGGACGCACCGAATGCCATCGTCACCGTGACCCCGGGGGCAACGGACGCGGTCGAGTCGGGTGCCCCGGGAGCGGTCGAGCGCCGTGAGCCTCTCAGGGCCCCGGTGGTCCCGGCGGCCAGGGTCCTCGAGCGGGTCGTCGAGGCGGGCGCCGAGGCTTCGCTCGAGGAGGCCAAGGTCGTGGTGGTGGGCGGCCGAGGCGTCGGAGGGCCAGAGGGCTTCGCGCTCGTGGACGAGCTCGCAGGGCTGCTGGGCGGGGTCACCGGTGCCTCGCGGGCGGCGGTCGACGCGGGCTGGATCCCGTACGCCCGGCAGATCGGGCAGACCGGCAAGGTGGTCCGGCCCGCGCTGTACCTGAGCCTGGGCGTGTCCGGCGCGATGCAGCACCGGGCGGGCATGCAGGGGTCGCAGAACGTGATCGCGATCAACCGCGACCCTGACGCGCCCGTCGCCGAGATCGCGGACCTGTTCGTCATCGGCGACCTGTTCGCGGTGGGCCCCGCGCTCGCCGCCGAGATCCGCGCGCGGCGCGGCGGCTGAGCGGCGTCGGGGCGGGCGGGGAGGCGCGGGGATGACGGGGACGCTCCTCTGGCTGGTCGCGCTCGCGGCGCTGTCGGCGATCGCCGCGCTCGTGCTGCGGCGCATGGGAGCGCTCGCCGGCGGCACGCGGGAGCTGCAGCGCCTCCAGTCCGACCTCGCGGGCATCGACCGGCGGCTCGCGACGGTCGTGGATCCGATGGTGGGCCGCCTCGATGCGGTGCGACGCGGCGCGAGCGACCCAGCCGACCTGATGCCGGAGCTCACCGCTGCGAGGACCGCCCTGCGGGCGCTGGCGAAGGAGGCCGGGACGGTCAAGTCCCCAGCCGCCCTGGCCGACCGCGTGGCGCAGCTGCTCTGGGAGCTCGAGCGCGCCGTCCGGGCTGCCGACATGGCGGGTCACGGCGTCGAGACGATGGCCGCCATCCGGGGCCGGAGTGTCGTCGGCACCGAGGCGCAGGTCGCGCTCAAGCGCGGCACCCTGGGTCTGCGCCACGCGCGGGAGGCCGTTGGGAGGGTGGTGGCCGGAGTCGCGGCCCTGAGCCCAGCCGAGGTCCGGGTGATGCCGCCCTCGGGCACCGCGCGCGCGGGCGGGATCCCGACGCCGGGGCTCGAGGAGGACCTGCTGGCCATCGCCGAGGAGCCCCCCGTCGTCTGAGTCAGCGCAGGATGTAGTGGTATTCTGCGCCAGCACCACTAGCGGTAGTGGTGCGACAGGAGGAACGATGCGCTGCCCGCAATGCGGGAACCACGACACCCGGGTCGTCGATTCGCGGGACCTCGACGAGTCCACGACCATCCGCCGCCGCCGCGAGTGCCCGTCCTGCACGGCCCGCTTCACGACGTACGAGCGCGTCGAGGCTGCCCGGCTGGTGGTGGTCAAGCGCGACGGGACCCGCCAGGAGTTCGACCGCGACAAGCTGGCCTCCGGCCTGCGCAAGGCGCTGACCCGGCGCCCGGTCCCGGAGGACGCCGCCGAGCGCGCCGCTGACGGGATCGAGGCCGAGCTGCGGTCGGCCGGCCAGTCCGAGGTGCCGAGCTCGCGGGTGGGGGCGCTGGCCATGGACCGCCTCCGGTCGCTCGACCACATCGCCTACATCCGGTTCGCCTCGGTGTACCAGAGCTTCGCGGACCTCGAGGACCTCAAGCGCGAGGTCGACAGCCTGTTCGCCGAGGGACCGATCGTGAAGAAGGGGAAGCCCAACCGATGAGCGTGCTCGCGGACCGCGACATCCGCGCCGAGCTCGAGGCCGGTCGCATCCGGATCGATCCGTACGACCCAGTGGACCTCCAGCCGAGCTCGGTTGACCTGCACCTCGACGCCTCGTTCCGCGTCTTCCGCAACAACCGCTACGCCTACATCGACCCGCGGACCCCGCAGCCGGACCTGACCGAGCTGCTCGCGGTCAGCGGCGACGAGCCGTTCATCCTGCACCCGGGCGAGTTCGTGCTCGGCCAGACGGTCGAGTGGGTGGAGCTGCCGGACGACATCGTGGCCCGCCTCGAGGGGCGCAGCTCGCTCGGCCGGCTGGGCCTGGTCATCCACTCGACGGCCGGCTACGTGGACCCGGGGTTCAAGGGCACCGTCACCCTCGAGCTCTCGAACGTCGCCACGCTGCCGATCGCGCTGTACGCGGGGATGCGGATCGGGCAGATCAGCTTCATGCGCATGAGCTCGCCCGTGGAGCGCCCGTACGGCTCGAAGTCGCTCGGCTCCAAGTACCAGGGGCAGCGCGAGCCCACGGCCTCCGCGATCCACACCGACGGGCTCCGCGACGCCCGCCCCAACACCAAGCAGGCGCGAGGCTGAGGTCGATGGCGATCAACGACGCGGTCCACTGGCGCGCGGACCTGGGCGGCGGGACCACGGTCGCGCTGATCCAGGCCGGCACGTTCCGCTCCGACGCGGGCACGCTGCTCGGACCCGTGCCGTGGGTGCTGTGGCGCCCGTGGGCCGAGGCCGAGCTCGACGAGCACCGGCGGCTGACGCAGGCGCTCAACTGCCTGCTGGTCGAGACGCCGTCAGGTCGCCTCCTGATCGAGACCGGCATCGGCGAGCGCATGGACGACAAGAACCGCGCGATGCGCGGCTACGAGGGCATGCCCGTCGTGCCCAGGCTGCGCGAGGCGGGCTTCGACCCGGGCTCGGTGGACCTCGTGGCGATGAGCCACCTCCACTACGACCACGCGGGCGGGCTGCTCCTCGCCGACGGCACCAAGGCGTTCCCGCGCGCGCGGATCATCGCCCAGCGAGCCGAGTGGGAGATCGCGCTCTCGGGGAACTCGCGGGTGCTGGCCTCGTATGACCAGCCGGAGCTGCGCCTGGTGGCTGACTGGGGCGCCGAGGGCTGGGCCGAGGGCGACCGCGAGCTCCTGCCGGGCGTGTCGGTGGTGCGCACCGGCGGGCACTCGGCCGGGCACCAGGCCATCGTCGTGCGCGGCACCGGGGCCGGGGCCAAGACCGTGTCCTTCTTCGGGGACCTCGCCATGCGCCCGTGGTCGGCGAACCCGCGCTGGGTGACCGCGTTCGACGACTTCCCGCTCGACTCCGTCGCTGTCAAGGGCGAGCTGTTCCGACGGGCGGTCGAGGACGACTGGATCGTCGTGCTCTCGCACGAGGTGCGGGCCCCGGTCGGCAAGCTGACGCCTGATCGCGACCGCTTCCGGTTCGACGCGCTCTGAGGTCCTGACGCACTCCCGCGCTCAATCTCGAGCGGCGGGAGTGCAGGCGGTGAGGGCCGGTGAGCGTGCGCGACGCGGGGGCCATCGGGATGGGCTACGATCCGGCGACCATGCGCTATCCGAGACTCCTCCGAATCCCGATCGGGCTCTAGCCGAACAGCGTCGGCACCGCCGACACGGCTAGAGCCGCTGGCCACGATCGCCCAGATTCGAGGAGCCCTCCTGATGCCCGCGCCCGCATCCAACCCTTCCCGCGCATCCCGATCGGCCGACTTCGGCCAGTGGTATCTCGACGTCGTCCGCGATGCCCAGCTCGCGTCCTATGCGCCCGTCCGGGGCTGCATCGTCGTCCGTCCCTATGGCTTCGCGCTGTGGGAGAACGTTCGCGACGCGCTCGACCGGCGGATCAAGGAGACGGGTCACGAGAACATCTACCTGCCCCTGCTCGTGCCCGAGAGCCTCCTGGAGACCGAGGCCGAGCATGTCGAGGGGTTCAGCCCGCAGGTTGCCTGGGTCACCCACGGCGGCGCCGAGCAGCTCGCCGAGCGCCTCGCGATCCGACCCACGTCCGAGGCGATGGTCGGTGCCGTCTACCGCGACCTGATCCAGAGCTATCGCGACCTGCCCGTGCTCGTCAACCAGTGGGCGAACGTGGTCCGCTGGGAGCTCCGCACGCGGCCGTTCCTGCGCACCGCCGAGTTCCTGTGGCAGGAGGGCCACACGTTCCACGCCAGCGCGGCCGAGGCCCGCGAGGAGGCGGAGCGGATGCTGGGCGTGTACCGCGAGATCTGGCGGGACTGGCTCGCGATCCCGACGATCCGGGGCCGCAAGAGCGAGGCCGAGAAGTTCCCGGGCGCCGAGGTGACGATGACCGGCGAGGCGCTCATGGGCGACGGGCGCGCGCTGCAGATGGGCACGAGCCACGACCTCGGCTCGAACTTCGCCCGGGCGTTCGACATCCGCTTCCTCGACCGCGACAACGAGCGGCGGCACCCCTTCGGGACGTCGTGGGGCTTCTCGTGGCGCACGATCGGGGCCGTGATCATGGTCCATGGTGATGAGCGCGGCCTGGTCCTGCCACCCCGGGTCGCGCCGATCCAGGTCGTGGTGGTGCCGATCTGGCGAACGGATGAGGAGCGGGCGGCGGTGGAGGCGGCCATCGCCCCGGTCGAGGCCGCGCTGCGGGCACAGGCCGTCTTCGGCGACCAGCGCATCAGGGTGCGGGTCGATTGGCGCGACGACCTGACCCCCGGCTACAAGTTCAACGACTGGGAGTTGCGCGGCGTCCCGATCCGGATCGAGGTGGGGCCACGGGATGTCGCGGCGGGCACGGTCGTCGTCGCCGAGCGGCTGCCGGCGACAGACGGCGCGAGCGCGAAGGAGTCGGTCTCGGCCCAGCAGCTTCCAGCCGACGTCGCTGCGAGGCTCGAGCGGTTCCAGGCCCGCCTCCTGGAGCGCGCGATCTGGTTCCAGCGCGCCAACACGCACTGGGTCTCCAGCTGGGATGAGCTCGTCGCCGTGAATGCCGCGCAGGGTGGCTTCATCGTCACCGGCTGGTGCGGTTCGGGCGCATGTGAACGCGACGTCCAGGCCGCGACTGGCGCCACGCTGCGCGTCCTCCCGTTTGCGGGTGAGCTCGGGGAGCGTGAGCCCGTGGGAGCCTGCGCGCGCTGCGGTGAGCCGGCCACGGAGACGGCGGTGTTCGCTCGCGCCTACTGACCGGGCGTTGACGAGGCGGGGGCTGGCGACTGGCTCGCGTCGGCCGATGCGAACGGGGCGGGCGCTCCGGACACCAGCGGCAGCAGGGGCTCGAGCAGCGTCTTGCCGTCGGTCTCGGCCAGCGGCCCGTTGATGACCTTGCGCACGCGGCCGTCAGGCCCGATGAGCACCTGGGTGGGCAGCGCGAACACCTGGTAGGCGTGGAAGACGTCCGCTGCGCCGTCGAAGCCGATCGTGTAGGTGATCCCGTACTTCGCCGCGTACGCGGCGACATCGGCCGGCGTGGTCTCCTGCACGGCGACGCCGACGATCGAGAGGCCGCGCGCGCGGTACTGGGCGTCGAGGTCGCGCAGGATGGGCGTCTCGCCCTGGCAGGGCGGGCACCACGTGGCCCAGAAGTTGAGCAGGACGAGGCGACCGCGCAGGTCCGCGAGCCGGACCGGCCTCCCGCTGAGGTCGAGCAGCGGGGCAGGGGAGCCGTCGGGGCCCTTCACCGAGAGCTCGGGTGCCGCGTCGCCCGGCGCGAGGCCCACGGTGGGGCTGCCCACGAGGAACGGCGTCGCTGCCGCGAGGTCCGTCGTGCCGCTCGAGTCCGGACCCGGGCCGATGGGCCGCGTCGCGACGAACAGCGCCAGCGCCGCCACGGCCACCACGCCGGCGACGAAGCCCAGCTGTCGCCAGCTGAACGGCCCGGTGACGCGCGCGCCGTTGTCCGGGACTTCGTTGAGGGGAGGCTCGCTGGTCACACGATCGAGGCGAAGCGGGAGAGGAACGTCAGCATGTCGAACATCATGGCGAGGCCGAACGCCGCGATGAGCAGCCCCCCGACCAGTGACACCGCCCGGCCGTGGCGGACGAGGAAGCGCATCGGCCCGCGCGCCCGGTCGTAGAAGGCGGCCACCGCGATGAACGGGATGCCCAGCCCTGCGGTGTAGGCGAGGAGGAGCACGCCGGCGCTCAGCTTGTCGTTGGCGTCGGCCGCCATCATCAGGACCGACCCCAGGAAGGCGCCGATGCACGGGGTCCAGCCGAGGGCGAAGATCGTCCCGAGCGCGAACGAGGTGCCGTACCCGGCGCGTCCGCTCACGAGCCGGCTGCCCAGTCGACCGCCCATGCCCGCGTCCGCGGACCCGCCCGACCCGAGCATCATGCCGCCGGTGGTCGTCATCAGCGCCGTCGAGGCGCCGGTGTCCAGTGGCCGCCACGTGCGCTCGAGGAACCCGATCCGCAGGACGCCCGCCAGGCTGAGGCCGAGCAGGACCAGGATCGCGCCCGCGACGATCCGGATCTGGCGCATGTAGAGCGCGAGGGCGCCCCCGGCGAAGGTGGCCGTGACCCCCAGCAGCGTGAACACCAGGCCGAAGCCCGCGACGTAGAGCAGCGCGTGGCGCACCGCGGTCCACCGCGAGGGCCGACCGTCCGCGTCCTGCGACGCGACGGCGACCGACGTGAGCTGGCCGAGGTACGCCGGGACCAGCGGCAGCACGCAGGGCGAGAGGAACGAGATCAGGCCGGCGGCCAGCGCCGCGAGGATCGAGTAGTCGGCCGTCATGCGGGCCTCGTGGCCCCTGGCGCAGCGTCGAGCGCCTCGGCGAGGAAGCGCCCCAGCTTCGTCGGCTTCGTCGCCAGCTCCAGCTCGCGCCCGCCGATGGCCACCACCGGGATCACGAACATGTAGCGGCGGTGCCAGTCCGCGTCGTCCTCGATGTTGCGCTCCACGATTGCGGGCGCGGGCAGCCCCACCGAGGCGCGCTTGGCGAGCAGCTCGTTGAGGATCGCGTGGGTCTCGTCGCAGAGGTGGCAGCCGGGCCGGCTGTACAGGACGATCTCGGTCGGGGCGGTCACCCGCCCATTGTAGAGGCGTGCGCCGGGAGGGCCCGCCGACCCGTCCGGCTCCATAGAATCAGCCCATGCCCGAGTCCCCGACCCTGTACGACCGCGTCGGCGGCATGGCGTTCTTCGAGTCGCTCGTGGACCGGTTCTATGCGGCGGTCACCGACGACGAGCGCATCGGACCGATGTACCTCCACGACCCGGACGACGCGGACATGGCGGGTCCGCGCCGTCGCCTGACGCTGTTCCTGGTCCAGTACTGGGGCGGCCCGACCACCTACCTCGCCGAGCGCGGCCACCCGCGGCTCCGCGCGCGCCACTTCCCGTTCGACATCGACTCGGCGGCACGAGACCGCTGGCTGCTCCACATGCGCGCCGCGATCGACGCCTCCGACGCCGGCCCGGCGGAGCGCGCGGAGCTGCACCAGTACATGACCCTCGCGGCCGACGCGATGCGGAACGTCGAGGAGCCGGGAAGGCCGGATACGTCACCCGGGGCCAAGCTAGGCGGCGCGCCCGGCTGACGGCCCGACACGATCGGCCTGCGCGCGCGTCTCGACTGCAGCAGGGGCCGGCCGGGAGCGAGGGATGGTCGAATTGGCAGGGTTGGTGGTCGCGGTGCTGTTCCTGTGCACCTTGGGCCTCCTGCTCGACGCGGCTCGGGCGCCGCGATGGGTCGGCGGGGTCCCGCTCGCGGTCGCGGGTGGCGTCGCCGGGTTCGTCGGAACGCTCGTTCTGGCGCTTGCGCTTTGGCCGGGTGCCTGCGTCGCGGTGCTCTGCCCGACGTGCTACCGCGAGCCGCCCGAAGGTGCGGTCTGGCGCGCCACGCTTGCGTTCTCGATCCTCGTAGGTGCTGCGGCTGTCGCGCTGCCGTGCAACCGGTTCCGCGTCGGCTTCGCGCTCGGGGCGGCGCCGCAGGCGATCGGGTTCGCGGGCGATGCGTTCGAAGCGGGTGGGGGCACGGCGGTTCTGCTCGCGGGCGCGGTCGCACTGAGCCTGTGGGCGGTGCGCCACGAGATTGCCGGTCGCCTTGGGGCGTCGGCTGGCCCGGGCGCTACCGGTATCGGCGAGGGGGCCCGCCGCGACTTCTGGGACGGCGCGCGTTGGGGCTCATCGCCCGCTGGCGCCGGTGTCGGCCCTGGCCACCCGGGTCCCGGCCGCAGATGAGTCGAGCACCGGCGGCCGGCGGGTACACTGCTCGGGCACGCCCCCGTAGCTCAGTGGATAGAGCGGCACCGTCCTAAGGTGCGCGTCGGCGGTTCGAGTCCGTCCGGGGGCGCCAAGACCAAGACGGGGTCCGGGGAAGCGATGAACGGCATCGCCTCCGGCCGCGACCGCATCAGCGCCACGTGCCGCTGTGCGTCGTGAGGGGGACAATCGCACCCCCTCGTCCGCCGCCACGTCTGGGTCCTGGCGTGTAAAGCGGGACAAGCGCAACAGCCGCAGTGCGCCAGGCCGGCGAATGGCCTGCTTGACCGGCGCGCCCCCACGGCCGACGATGCCGACGGAGGCCCGCCGCCGATCAACTGGCGCTCCGGCAGCGAGAATGGGGGGTCCCATGCGAGGACTGGCGCTCACCGTCGGCGCGCTCGTGGCTGCCCTCGGCGGGCTCCCGGCGGCCGGGCTCGCCTCGCTCCGTGGGCGCGAGCGGGCGGCGTCGGCGGCGGCGAAGCTGCGAAACGGCCGAGCGGACCCTGGTCCGGCAGGCCAAGATGCTCTGCGTCGACCGGAGTGCGTCCCGAACGGGTGAGGGGGAACCCAATGAAGACGAGGGGCATCGCGCTGCTCCTGCTCGCCGCTCTCGCCGCGGGCTGCCAGCAGCCCGATCCGACCACGTCCACGACGGTCACGACAAGCCCGGTCGCCGCCGTGTCCACGTCCGGCCCGGGCGCCGCGGCGAGCTCGTCGACGGCGCCCGCGACCCCGGCGCCGTCGCCGTCTCCGTCGCCGACCCCGGTGCCCACGCCCAGCCCCACCCCAAAGCCGACGCCGAAGCCCGCCGTGCCCCCCAAGCCGGCCAGCACGACCTGGAATCTGGTCGGCAGCAAGGTGAGCGCCGACAACACCACCGTGACCCTGACCTACCGGGCGACCTGGTCCGAGCCGGCCGGCGCCGCCACGAAGTTCCTGCTCTACGGCGTGACCCGCTGCCTCCGGGAAGCCGCGGCGAACGACAACACGCCCTGCATCGTTCGGGGCATGCCCATCCCGCGCGACAGCCTCGTCCTGCTCGGGACCGCTCCCGGCGACGCCAGGACCATGACGATCCACTGGACCCGCTACACCGGCGCGGGGCCGGACCCCTACTGGAGCTACCTGATCCGGGCGAGCAACAGCGCCGGCAACAGCATCTTCACGATCCTCGCCACGCAGGACGTGTGCTGGCAGTGCGCCTACTAGACGCCGGCCTTGTCGCTCGGTTGTGTCAGGCTCACAGGGCCCGCCGAGCAACAGCGGAGTTGCGTCACCCCGGGGCCCCCACCCGCCATCCCCCGACGATGCTCCGCCCGGTCGTCCCCGCGGAGGTGAGCGAGCCGATCTGGTGAGCATGCGCGGCGGCGGCGATCGAGCGGGTTTCGCCAGCCGCGATCCTCAGACGGCGCTCCGCTCTGCGTCGTCCCCCCGGTACGGCAGTCCGGTGTGAGACCGTGTTGATGGCAAGGCCCGCCGGCAGGCTCCGCGGGCCGGCGCCGTTCAGGCCAGTGCCCGGCCGCGGCTCACCGTCAGTCGAGCGCCGTCGCCACCTCGAGCCGATCGCGCGAGGCCGGGTCGAGCCGCTCTCCGAGCACGGCCGCCACGAGGGCGTCCTCGAGCGCCGGCAGCGCCTCGGCTCGGACCTTCGGGAGGTCGGTCAGCGTCTCGGGGCTCCCGGGCACGCCGACGACGTACGTCCGCATCGAGTGGCTTGAGGCGGTGGCCCATCCCACCAGACGGTCGTGGCCGCGACGGAGCGACCGCTCGTCGTCGGGCGTCACCAGGCTGAGCGCCGTCTTGCGCGCAGCCACGAGCTCGGCCGACGGACGGCGGACCGCGGCGCCGATGGCCAGGAGGTCGCCCGCGCCGAGGCGGTCGAACCGCCCGAAGAGGGCGTCGAGCCCCGGGTCGTCGAGTGGGTCCTCGACCTCGGCCGCGAGGAAGCTGCGGAGCCAGCCGAACATCTGACAGCACCCCTGTTGATGCGTCTGCCGCCCTTGGAGCGGTGCGGTCAGCGGCCAACAGCCCGCCGGAGCCGGCGCATGAATGCGGCTGCGCGACCGGGACGCCCGCGACCCTGGCTGCGAGCCTCCTCGGCGTCCTCGACAGCATCACCCCGCGAACTGGCGGCGTCCGCGTCGAGCCTGTGGCGCTCGTCGTCGAGCATGAACGCGACGACATTCCTTCGTGAGTCCCCGGGACCTGACAGGGTCATCTCGAACCTCCACGAGTCACCATGGGTGTGGCGCCGCCTCGTGTCAAAGGCCGGGCGTCATGTCTCGGCATCCGGCCCGCACGGACAGGTCTGCGCCTGACCGCGTCAAGCGCAGACCTGTCCGGGGCGAGCGCGAGGAACGCGCCCGCGAGCGCGCCGAGCAACCCCACTATCGGAGTGCACCGCGCGATGACCCAGCCGAGGGCCAGACACGCCCCGCCGATCGCGATGGTGCCAATCGGCGTGACCAAGGCGATCCAGGACGTGTCGAAGGAAGCCACCGGGGGCCGCCCGCTCGGAACAACGACCGGACCCGGCCGACGCGTCCTTGCGCCTCCCCGATGACAGATCGTCATGACGGCCGGGCGCCGCGGGTCAGAATCCCGGGATGCAGCCCGCAGCGTCGTTGGCCCTCGCCGGTACCGCCGCCCCGCCGCTCCCCCGGCGACGGCTCGCGCTGGTCGTCGACGAGGACGTGGAGTCGGCGTCCATGGCCGCGATGGCCCTGGGCACCGAGGGCTGGCGCACGATCGTGTCGAACGACCCGCTGACGGCCGCGGCGCTCGCCCGCGACCTCCCGGTCGACATCCTCGTCGCCGGCGACGACTTGCCCGGCATGTCGGGCGTCGAACTCGCCGCCGCGGTCCGCGTCCACCACGCCAACCTGCCCGTCCTCCTCATGGCAGGGGCGCGCGGGGTGGGGCACCTGGTGGTCGAGGCCCCGTTCATGTCCCTCGCCAAGCCCCTCCGGCTCCGGGCGCTCCTAAACGTCATCGACTCGCTTGCGGGAAGCGCCGACGACGCAGGGATCCCGAGGGTGTCGTAGAGGGCGTGGCAGCCGTGCCCCGGCCCTCCCTCCCTCGGGCCGGGGCACGGCGTCCCATCGCTCCAGTCGGTGGCCGACTTCGGGCGGATGCTATCCGGAAGGGGCCGTTGAGCCGGGGCGCTGGCACCCGGTCCGCCGCTCGCCACAACGAGCGGTCCGGCGACCAACCAGGTTCAGCAGCCGGTCAGCGCGTCGGCCTGCGCCGCCAGCGAGACCCGGCCGCGGCGGTTCGCGGTCTCGGGCGAGATCGTCGACTGGGCTCGCGTGAGCGTGCCTATGCGGCTTCGCGCGCTGGCGTAGCGCTTCGCGAGCACAGGGGCCGATCGGCCTCGCCGATCAGTCTGGGCCGGCACATCTGATCTCGCGCGCAGGACCAGGCGGCTTGCCGGCCTGAGGCCGAAACCCCGCCGGGCTTCTCTCGCCTGGCCAACCGCAACCTCGGCCGCACGTGTCTGGCCGTCATGCCGCCACAGGCCTCACCGGCGGAAGTCGAGCGCCTGCCACCTTCTGGGCGACCGCACCGTCGGCCGGGGAGCCGGGGCCCTCCGCGACTCCAGCTGGTCGCTGATCTCGTGGCTGTACCGTCGGCCGTTCGGCGTCCGGACGAGCCAGAGCAGGTAGTCCGGGTCGGAGCGGGCGACCTGCGCGACCGACTGGCCCTCGTACCGTCCGAAGTCGAGGACCGCGGGGTCGGGTGGCTGCCGACGTGGTTGGGGGCCCGGCACCGCGGTCGGCACCGCGCGTTCCTCGGGGGGCTCGCCATGAGACGGTGCGCCCGCGCCCCGCTGGGCCCGTTCAGCGGCGGGGCCGGTGCGCGTCGCGTCGTACACGGCGCGTTGAACGGGGTCGCGGAGGACCTCCCAGGCGCGGTTGAGGGCCATCATCGCCCGCTCGTCGCCGCCCAGGTCCGGGTGGCAGAGCCTCGCGAGCGCCCGGTACGCGGCGCCGATCACCTCCGGGGGGGCAGTCGGCTGGACCTCGAGGATCGCGTAGAGATCGGCCATGATGGGGCGACGCCACCGGAGGGGTCGGGTCGTCCATGACCCGAGACGCTGCGAGCACCGTAGGCCCGCGACCCTGGTGCGGACAGGAACCAGTCGTCCCGCACTGACGGGCCACCCTGAACGGGGGGTGCGCAGCCGCGCTGAGCTCGCCGCCGGCGAGGGCGTACCACGCGAGCGCGTCAGCCGCTTTGGTTTCCGGGCCCCGGAGTCCGTCCGGGGGCGCCAGAAGCAATACGCCCGCACCGTCGTAGAACGGGTAGGCGGCGGGCTGGAGCAGGACTTCCGCGACCCTGCCAGCGGCTGTCGCCCGCGTTGCCGGATAGCCATGGTGTGGACGTCACGATCGCGGCCTTTGAACTACCATCCACGAGTCCTCGGAGCGAGGGCAGACTAGACCCGTGCGCGGAGGAGCCGACGATGACACCCGAACGTCCCCGCGCCGGCGCATGGTCGATGCCGCGCCGGCCGCTGCCACTCGGCTGAGCGCCGCCTGACCTCCCGACGGAGGGCCCCGAGCGCTCGCCGCCCGCCCCGTGTCAGCCGGCTCTCGCCGGCCGGAGGTCCTCGATGTGCTCCGCCTTGCCATCGCGCCCTCGCGCGCCCGCCGCGCGCGCCTCACCTTGCTCGGCCTGCTTGCCGTCGCCGGCCCCGGGCTCGTCTCGGGCTTCGCCGACAACGACGCCGGAGGCATCACCACCTACTCGATCGCCGGGGCCCAGTTCGGCTACGCCCTGCTGTGGGTCCTGCTGGCGAGCCAACTCGCCCTCATGGTCACCCAAGAGGCCGGCGCTCGGCTCGGCCTGGCGACCGGGCACGGCCTCTCCGGCCTGATCCGCGAGCGTTTCGGGGTCCGCTGGGCGGCGTTCGCTGTCCTGACCATGCTCGCTGCCAACCTCGGCGACACGGTCGCGGAGTTCGCCGGGATCGGCGCCGCGCTGGCGCTCTTCGGGGTGCCGACCCAGCTCAGCGCCCTCGTCGCGGCCGTGCTCGTCGTCCTCCTGCTGGCCCGCGGCAACTACCGGCGCATCCAGCTCCTGTTCGTGCTGATGGGCGCGGCGATCTCGGTCGCCTACCTCGTCAGCGCCGTGCTGGCGAAGCCGGACTGGGGACTGGCGTTGCGGTCGACCGTCATCCCGACCCCCGACTTCCGAAACACCGCCTACCTGCTCACGGTCGTCGGCGTGGTGGGCACGACGATCACGCCCTGGGGCCAGTCGTTCATCCAGTCCTACGTGGTCGACAAGGGCCTGCGGCCCAAGGACCTCACGGGCTCGCGGGTCGACGTCACGGTCGGCTCGCTGCTGACCAACCTCGTGGCGGGCTTCATCGTCGTCGCCTGCGCGGCAACGCTCTGGACCAACGGCGTCCTCGTCGCCGACGCGGGGGACGCGGCGAAGGCCCTCGGGCCCCTCGCGGGCCCGGCCGCCGAGGTGCTCTTCGCGCTCGGCCTGCTCGCCGCCTCGCTTCTCGGCCTCGGCACCGTCCCGCTCACGTCGGCGTACGCCGCGTGCGAGGCTTTCGGCTGGGAGGCCGGGCTCGACCACCGCTGGACGCAGGCGCGCGCCTTCTACGGCCTGCTCGCGTTCTTCGTCGGGTCCGCGGCGCTGTTCCTGCTGGTCCCGGGCCTGCCCCTGTTCACGGTGATGTTCCTCTCGCAAGTCTTCGACGGCCTGCTGCTGCCGATCATCCTCGTGTTCGTGATGCTGCTCGCCCGGGACGCGGAGCTCATGGGCCCACTTCGGAGCGGCACGCGCCTCTCGGCCGTCGGCTGGGCCGTGACCGCCGCGATCGGCGTGCTGTCGCTGGCGCTCGTCGTGAGCCTGCTCGCGCCCTCGCTGTTGTCGGCGTGACCTCCGGCGGTCGCGCTCGGGATGAGGGCCTGGGCATGTGAACCATCAACCTCACGCGGAGGACCGCGACGAGCTGGGGGTCGCTGTGTTGTTGCGCATGCCTCGATGCGCACCCGAGCCGCCGCGGCATGCCAGGCCGTCCATGACCATCCGCCGAACCAGAATACGGGTCAGGCGGTCGCGCACCAGGCGAGCGGGCCGGCGCTTTGGTTTCCGGCCCCCCAGTCCGTCCGGGGTCGCTTCTTCAATGCCCAACCCGCGAGTGTCGGTGCGCCGAGGTGGCTGTCAACCCCCCCGGGAGCGCTCGCGCAGCTTCGACGTACGAGTCGGACCTGCTCGCCCGGGTCGCGCGGGTCGACGGGTGAATGGGTATGGCGAATCCCTGAACGCACCTCGTCCCGCCCACCCCCCGCGAACGAGGACAACCTGGATGTCAGGCGCTGCGCCCGACGAGCACCACGGGCACGGGGGCGTGGTCCACGACGAACCGTGCCACGTGCCCCACGCTGCGCGGCCCGGGCTCGGTGGGGCCGCTCCTCGGTCGGGCGCACAGGACCGTCCGCGGCGGGCGCCAGCCGACTGTCGATGACGATCGGCCACTTCCGACGTGGGCCAATCCTCAGCGCGCCAGCGGGACGTCGGCGATCGTCCCCGTCGCGTAGGTCGCGGGCCACACGTAGGTGTAGTGGCGGACCGCCTGCCACTGCCAGATGACCGCGGCCGCGAGGGTGTTCTGGCCCAGCGTCGCGGGATCCGTCGAGAACCGTAGCCCGGCGCCGTTGGGCAGGCTGCCGGCGGGCAGGTCCTGGGAGCGGGCGGCGGCGGCGACCGCCTGCGGATCGGTGCCGGACGCGGTCGCGAGCACGTCGTGGAACAGTGCCCAGCCCGCGGTGAAGCCCGACAGCCCCTCCTCGGTCGGGCCGTTCCAGGCCATGGTGGGCGCCGGTCCCGTGACAGGCGGCGCGGCCGGTGCCTGGGAGCCGCCGGCGGCGGTCGGCAACCCGTACGCCGATGCTCCGGCGGTGCCCTGCGCCCAGGCGCCGCCCCAGCCCAGGGCGGCGTCGGTGCCCGCGGCGCCCTGCACGGCCGTCGCCGGGTCGCGGGCCCACAGGGCGGCGAATCGGTCGTACACGGCGCGGGCCGCCGGGGAGAGCGCGTCCGGGCGGAATCCGCCGACCGGACGGTCGGACGCGAACACGCCGACGACGTCTGGGCCGAGCGCCCGGGCGAAGTCGGGGTCGCACTCGGCCATCGTGGTGCCGATGAACGCCCCGACGTGGAGCCCGGCGGCGATCATCGCCTGGCGGAACGCGACGCCGTCGGGGATGTGCGAGGCGAGGATCAGGACGTCCGGGCGCGCGGCGGCCAGCGCGGGCATCAGGTCCGGGAACTGCGGCGCCAGCAGGCTGTACGAGAGGTTCACCACGATCTGCCCGCCGGCCGACGTGACGGCCCGAGCTGCGGCGTCGGCGACCGAGCTGGCGTAGTCGTCCTGGGCTGCCACGATGGCGACCCGGAGCGAGGACGCCTGGCGCCCCAGGCGCGGCGCGAGTTCGCCGATCGCGAAATCGCCCGAGTTCGTGCCGAGGTTGCTCCCGCTGGCGCCCACCCGAAACACGAGCGGCAGGCCCTGCCCCGTCAGGCGGTCCGCGACGGCGCCGGCCTCCCAGTACACGAGCCCGGCACCGGACGCCGCCGTCGATGCCGGGACCGACAACTCCGAGCTGTACGCGCCGACCACGACCGACGCGCCCTCGGCGCGGATCGACGCCATCACGGCCGGGGCGTCGGCCGCAGACGCGAGGTCGTGCACGTCGAGCACGATGCGGCGGCCGTGCACCCCGCCGTCGGCGTTCGCCATGTCGGCCGCCAGCTGGACGCCCCGCAGCTCCTCGCGGGCGAGCGGCCCCGCATTGCCGCTGAGCGGGAAGACCGCCCCGATCACGATGGGCGGGGGCGCCGCCAGGGCCAGACCCGCGGCGAGGACCGCGACCGCGGCCGCAATGCTGAGGGTGACGAGCGCCACGCGGCGACGGGACCGGGGGCGGCGAAGGGACGACATGGTCGCGCAGTGTAGACGCATTGGGCTCCGGGCCCGGAATCGTGCGTTCCTCGGGGGCCGTCGTATAGTCGCCGACCATGACGCGTCCCACCTCGTCGCGCCTCGCCGGCGCGGCGCTCGCTCTGCTCATCGCCACCGCCGCATGCGCCCCCGCCCCCGTGGCCGCCCCCGCCTCTGCGGGCGCACCCTCCGCCGCGGCCGGCGGCGCCCCGTCGCCCGGCGCCTCGAGTGCCGCGTCGTCCGCCGCCCGGCCCTCGTCGCCCGCCGTCGTGGCGATCACCGAGCCCGCCGTCGGCGCCACGCTCGCCGGCCCGAGGGTGCACGTGGCGATCACCCTCACCGGGGCCCAGATCGTCCAGGCGACGAGCCTGGACGTCCGGCCAGACCAGGGCCACGTGCACCTCTACGTCAACAACCAGCTCGTGTCGATGAACTACGGCCTGACGCAGGACATCACGCTCCAGCCCGGGACGTACGTGCTCAAGGCCGAGTTCGTGGCGTCGGACCACGTGCCCTTCAACCCGCGGGTCTGGTCGCCCGAGGTCTACTTCACGGTCACCGGATGACGGCGCTCGCCGCCCCGAGGGGGCCGGTCGCGCGATCTGCGGCGGGAGCGGTCGGCGCGCCCGCCGCGACCACGCTCGCCCTGGGCGCCGTGGTGCTCGCGAGGTGGGCCGCCTGGCGGTCGGCTGCGCTCGACCCCATCGCGATCGGCGCCCTGTTCGGCCTGGCGCTCCTCGCGCTCGGGATCGCCTCGGGCCGAGGCCTGGCGCGCGCTGCGCGCGCGGAGCGGGCGGCGAAGGAGGCGGTCGAGGCGGAGGCAGCGCTTCCCGGCCGACTCCCGCGGTCCATCGCCCTCGGCGCCGCGGCGGGCGTCGGCCTCGCCCTCACCGCGCTGCTCGGCCCGCACCCCGGCTCGGTGGCGGCCTACGCGGCCGGGTTCCCGATCGGCCCGTGGGCGGCGGCGACGGTTCTGGTCGCCGGCGCCGAGGAGCTCGTCCTCCGAGGGGCGCTCTTCGACCAGACCTCGCGCCTGCTCGGCGTCCCGGCGGCGGTCGTCGCCACGAGCGTCGCCTTCGGGCTGATGCACGTGCCGGTGTACGGCTGGCAGGCCGTCCCGCTCGACGTGGGCGTCGGCTTGGTGCTGGCGGGCCTCCGGCTGGTGTCGGGCGGCGTCGCCGCGCCGGCGGTCGCCCACGCCGTGGCGGACTTGGCGGTGGCCTGGCTGTGACCGGTCCGCGCCGGGCGGGGATCGCCTCGCTGCTCCTCGGGCTGGCGCTCGTCGTCGGCGTCCGCCTGGCCCCCGGTCTGGGAGGCCCGCCGCTGTACGACGGCGTCGTCCCGGTGGGCCCGTACCTCTGGCTCGAGCCCGCCGCGGGCCAGCAGGGCGGGGCGCAGGGCGCGACCGCCGAGATCGCCGTCAGCGGCGGGCAGAACGGCCTCGTCGCCGTCGCCACCCCGGAGTCGCTGCCGCAGGCCCAGGTCGAGGCCGTCCCCGGCGCGCTGGACCTGCCCGCCGGCGCCGCCACCCTCTCCGTCTCCATCGCGCCCGTCGGGGCGCCCGCCCTGCCGGCGGACGGGGTCCTCGCGAGCAACGTCTACCGCTTCGACCTGGTCGACCAGACCGGCGCGGCGGCCACGGCCAAGGCGTCGGCGAGGGTCAGCATCGTCCTGCGCTCCGCCGACCCGGCACTGGTGGCCGGCGTCGTGGAGCGGTTCGACGGGAGCTCCTGGGTCCGGGTCAAGACGGCCCCGGTCGTCGCCCAGGGCACTTACCTCGCGGTGGTCACCGAGTTCGGCGACTTCGCGGTGGTGCAGCCGGGAGCCGCCGCATCGCCGCCGGCTGGGTCGGGGGCGGTCGGTTCACCGAGGACGCCTCCCTCGGGCACCGCCACGACGGCCCCCGGAGCGAACGCGCGCGGCGCCGTTCCGTCGCCCGGCGCCAGCGCCGCCGCTTCTGGCGGCACCGGCTCGGCCGGCTCGAGCCTCCTGCTGCCGATCGTGGGCGCCGCTGCCGTTGCGCTCTTGGTTTTCGCTGTGCTGGTCCTGGGCGGGCGCCGCTCCGGCCCGAAGCCGCCGTCCGCGCCTGTGTACCGCGGCGCCCACAAGGTCCGGCGTCGCTGACGTCCCTGCGGGTCGGGCGTCACGGTCAGCGGGAAGCTGATCACGGTCGCGTCCGGGCCACGACGAGCGCGATGGGCGCGGTTACAAAGCTAGGGGATGCGGCAGATGAAGTGGAAAGCCGCGCCGACGACGGTCGGTGCGGCGGCGGCCGCGACCACGTGGACCACATGGACCGCGAGCCAGGCGGTCGCCGAACCGATGCCGATCCCACGAACTGCGAGTCGACGCATCCTCGCATCCTGAGGGTCAGGACCCGCCGGCACAAGGCCCCTGCCGCGCCGAGGCGCCGGCGGGGCACCTTGTGAAACCTCGCCGTACACTTCGCCGATGCGGCGTCCCAAGGTCCGTCTCGCTGCGTGGGTGGCCGCGCTGAGCCCGGTCTCGCTGGTGCTCTCGCACGACCTGTCGTTCTTGGCCGCGTACGGGCCTGGATACAGTGCGGCGCTCCGCGCGACCGGACACGACGCGCGCTGGACCTCGGCGGTCGCGGCGGTCATCGCGGTCTCCGCGGTGCTGGGCGTCGCGGCCCTCAGCCGACTCCTCTCGCTCTGGCGCAGGGCGCGTCGGGCCGAGCGCGACTCCCGGACGCGCGCACGGCCGGGCTGGCGCGCCTACGCCCGGACCGTGCTGGTCATCTGGGCGCCGCTGGCGCTGGCGACCGCGGGCTGGTTCCTGGCCCAGGAGAACCTCGAGCGGGTGTCGGCCGGCCTGCCGCCCGCCGGACTCGAGCCCATCGTCGGGCCCGGCCTGGGCGGGCCGCTCCTCATCATCCCTGCCGTCTCCCTGGTCGTCGCGCTGGTCGGCGGCCTCTTCCGCTGGGGCGCGGCGGCCCTGCGAGCGCGGATCGCCGCGGCAGCGGCGGCCGCGGCGCGTCCCCGGCCGGCGCGAGTCCGCGTGCCGGCAGCGCCCCGGCTGCGCAGGTCGCGCGGCCTGGCGCACAACCTCGGGCTCCGGGCCCCGCCGACGCCGCTCGCTGCGTAGCCGCGCCCGCGGGCGCGCCATACCACTCGCGCGAGAGGTCCCCATGCACCGTCGTGTCCTCGGCGCTGCGGTCTGCGCCGCCGCCGTCCTCATCGTTGTCGTCTCCGGCGTCGCCTCGGCCCACGTCGTCAAGCAGTTCGGGCCGTACTCCATCGCCCTCGGGTGGCTCCACGAGCCCGCCTACGTCGGGGTCGACAATGCTGTCCAGGTCATCATCAAGGACGGGTCGGGCAGTCCCGTGGACGACGTCCCCGCGTCCGACTTTGGGGTCACGGTCTCGGCCGGCGGCCAGACGTCCGCCGTCCTCCCGCTCAACGCCTCGCACGACCCGGACACCGGGCTCGGGACGCCGGGCGAGTACACCGCCCACGTCATCCCGACGATCCCGGGCGACTACACCTTCCACCTCGCCGGCACGGTGCACGGAACCGCCGTCGACGAGACGGTGACCTCGTCGGACACGACGTTCGACGCGGTCCAGGACCAGACCGCGGCCCAGTTCCCGGCCAAGATCCCGTCGACCACGGACCTCTCGGCCAAGGTCGACCGCCAGGACAGCCGGATCACGGCCGCCCAGGCGGCTGCCGGCGATGCGTCGGACGCGGCCAGCCGCGCCCTCCTGGCGGGAGCCGGGCTGGGCGCGATCGGCGTCGTGCTCGGTGCCGCCGGGCTCGCGTTGGCGCTGCGGGCGCGCAGGGCCGCCTGAGCCATGCCCCGCGCGCGCCGAGCCGTGCTGGCCGTGCTGCTCGCGCTCTCCGCCCTGGCGGCGGGGAGCGCGAGCGTCTCCGCGCACGCGCTGCTGGCCTCCTCCGACCCGGCCGCAAACGCGATCTTGGCGACGGCCCCGACGTCAGTCACCCTGCGGTTCACCGAGCAGCCCGACCTCAGGCTGTCCTCGGTGCAGGTGCTCGACGCCTCGGGAGCCTCGCACGCCAGCGGGCCGGTGGTGGCGGGGGCGCCGGGGTCCGACACGCTGACCGTGCCCCTCGGCGCGCTCGCGGAGGGCGTCTACACCGTCGCCTGGCGGACGGTCTCGGCCGCCGACGGCCATGCGACAGCGGGCTCGTTCGCCTTCAGCGTCGGGACGGGGGCCCCGCCGCCGGCGGATGCCGCGGCGACGACCCCCGCCGGCGACTCGACCGTGTCCGCGGCGTCCGTCCTCGCCCGCGCCCTCATGTACCTCGGGCTCGTCGCGCTGCTCGGCGCCCTGTTCGCCGGCGCGGTCGTGGTGACGAGTCGCGGTCGCCGGATCGTGCGCCTCCGCTCGTTCGCGTGGGTCGCGGCCGCGGCGGGAGCGGTCGGCGTTGCGGTCGCCGGAGCGTCCGACGCGGGGGTTGGCCTCGCGGACCTCCCGGGCACCACGCTCGGCATCGAGGACCTCGCCCGCCTGGTGCCCATCCTGTGCGCCGGGCTGCTCCTGCTGGTCACCGGCCGCAGGGGCGCGACGCGCGGCCCGCTCGTGCTCGTCGCGGCCGCGCTCACCGCGATCGGCCTGCTCGCGGACGCGGCGGCGAGCCACGCGGCCTCCACGCTGCTGCCGGCCGTGAACATCGCGTTCCAGTGGCTCCACGCCCTGGCGATCTCGGTCTGGCTGGGGGGACTCGCGGGCGTGGTGCTGGAGCTCGGCGACCCCGACACCGACCAGCGCGCGGCGCTCATGGCTCGGTTCAGCCGCTGGGCGACGGCCGGCATCCTCGTTGTCGCCGTCACCGGCGTCGTCCGGGCCGCGTTCGAGCTCCACAACGCGGGGGAGCTGCTCTCCACCGACTACGGCCGCCTGATCACGGCCAAGACGGCCCTGTTTGCGGTCCTCGCGCTCCTCGGGGCCGTGAACCACTTCCGCCACGTCCCCGGTGGGGAGGGTCGGGTCGGCGCGTTGCGGCGGGTCGGCTCGATCGAGCTGCTCGCCGGGGCCACGGTCGTGGTGCTCGCCGCGGCGCTCGTCACGACTCCGCCGCCCGCCGACGCGGTCGCCGTGGGGAGCGCCGCTCCGGCCGGGACGACCGTCGAGGGCAGCGACTACGCGACCAGCGTCCGCATCCGCCTCACCGTCACGCCGGGGACGGCCGGGCCCGCGACGTTCCGCGCGGTCGTGGCCGACTACGACACTGGCGCCCCCGTCGGCGCCAGCTCGGTGACGCTCCGGTTCGCCCTGCCCGCGCGGCCCGACGTGGGCGGGTCGACGCTCCAGCTCCGGCCCGCCGGCGACGGCTCGTACACGGGCGCGGGGAGCAACCTCTCGCTCGCCGGGACCTGGGCGGTGACGGCGCTGGTCGTGGAGCCGACGACCTCGGTCGAGGTGCCGCTCTCGGTCGCCGTGGCGGCGGCCCCGGTCCGCGTGGACGTGAACCGCTTGCAGGGCCAGCCGACCATCTACACGGTCCACCTCGACGGCGGGGCGAGCGCGCAGCTCTACCTCGACCCGTGGGCGACAGGCGCCGCGGACCTGCACGTGACCTTCTTCGACGCCGGGGGCCAGGGACTCCCGGTCACCGACATCACGGCCGCCGCGGCGACGGGCGGCGGGGCGCCAACCCCCGTGACCATGACCCCGCTCGAGCCCGGCCATTCGGTCGGGCACCTGCTCACGCAGGCGGGGGTCCCGATCTCCGTCTCCGTCACCGGGACCGCGCCCGGAGGCGCCCAGCTCGGCTTCACCGTTGCGGTCACCCCAAGCCGATAGGAATACGGCGCGACTGCCGCTCCGCGGCCGCGACGAACGGCTGTGCGGCCGGGACTGGCTCGATCTTGTACTCGCCGTCCCCGGTGACCTTGATCCGCTCGATCAGCATCCCGATCAGTTCGCGGAGCTGTTCGGGGCTGGCCGCGTCGATCGCGGCACGCAGCGACGCGACCACAGCCGCCACGGTCTCGAACGTCACGACCTTGTTGGGCTCGGGCAGCAAGGCGATCTCCGCCTGGGTCTCCTGCATCGTCGCCCGGTATTCGGGCGCCTCGATGTCGCCTCACTCGAACTGCTGCTTCAAGCGATGACCACGCGGTCGGGCCGCCTGAACGTGTGGGCCGTCAGCTCTGCGGCACCCCGCGACGGCGGAAGCCGACCGCCGCAGCGGCGCCGAGGACCGCGGCGATGGCGCCGAGGGCGACGAGCGGCAGCGCCTCGACGGTGCCCAGCGGAGGATTGCCGACGTGGGTCGTCGGGGACAGTTCGAGCACCCACTGAGGCAGGCTGAGGCCCGGACCCAGGAGGGCGATGACGGCGATGAACGCGACGACCGCCCAGGCCACCGGGAACAGCCCGGGCCACAGGCCGAAGAGCGCGAGCGCCAGCCCGGCAACGAGGAGCTCGGCCGGCAGGTATGCCGCGCCTGCCCCGAGGACGCGACCGAGATCCACCGCACTGCCCATCGACCAGGCCATCCCCGCGGCCAGCACCATCGAGGAGACGAGGATGATGACGACGAGGCCAATGACGATGACGAGCGCGTGGGCGGCCAGCCAGCGGATACGGGACAGGGTGCCCGAGAGCCGCATCTCGAGGCGTCCGGCGGTCTCCTCGCCGCGCAGGCTGCCGACGGCCTGGACGGCGTAGCCCGTGGCGATGATCGCGGCGTAGAGCTGGGTGAGGGCGACCATCGCGTCGACGGGCTCCGCCCCCGACATCCCGAAGGCCGCGGCCATGGCCGGGTTGCCGAGCACGGCGTTGATGAACTGCTGCGCCAGCGCGCCCATCGTGCCCGTGAGGATCACGGCGCCGGCGAGCCAGCCGAGCATCGCCGGGCGGTGGATGGCGGTCGCCAGCCCGAGCGGGCTGCGCAGCCAGGAGGTCGCGCGCGCCGAGCCCTCACCGCCGCGGACGAGCGCGCTGCCGAGGTCGCGGCGGCCTGCCACGAGGACGGCCAGCGTGGCGAGCAGCCCGCCCACGCCAAGCGAAATCAGGAGCGTCCACCACCGCATGTCTCCGAAGGGCGCGGCCTTCTCCGCCCAGCCGAGAGGCGAGAGCCAGGTGACCCACGTGTTCGTCACGTCGCCGACGCCGCGCAGGACGTAGGCCACGCCGAGGACGAGCAGCCCCCACGTGTAGACGCCCCGCGAGTGCAGGACGACCTGCGCGAGGAGCGCGGCGAGCCCGGCGAAAACGAACGCGAGCGCGCCGAGCGAGGCCGCGTAGAGGACCGACCGGGCCGCGGGCACGCCGAAGGCGACGAGCCCGAGCGCGAACGCGACCGTGGTGACGGCGATGGCGGCAGAGGCGAGCGCGAGCCCGGCGAGCACCGGGACCTCGCGCGCGACCCGGCCCGCGAGGAGCGCCTCGAGCCGCCCGGACTCCTCCTCGGCCCGGGTCGCGAGCGCGACGAGGCTGATCCCGAGCAGGGGGAGGAGGAAGGCCGCCAGGAAGCCGAACTCGTCGGCGATGATCCCGCCGAGGCTGTCGATCCCCTCGACCCTGCCGTTGATGGCGACGAGGGCGTCGCCGGCGGTGGCAGCCTGGGCGTAGCTGTGGATCTTCTCGGGGGTTGGGTAGAGGCCGGCGATAGAACCGGCCGTGCCGACCATCATCGCGATGAGCGCGAGCACCCAGACGAGCGTGCCGCGGCGGTGCGTCCGCCACTCGACGCCGAGCATGGCCCGCAGGCCAGTCGTGCTCATCGGTGGGCCTCCTGGGGGTCTCCCACCTCGGCGGCGTCGAGCGGCGCGGCCTCCGCGTCGTAGGTGCGCAGGAAGAGCGCGTCCAGGCTCGGCGGGGTGACCGTGAGGGTGTGGATCCGCGCGGCGTGCAGCAGGCCGACGACTGCGTCGACGTGCTCGGCGTCGATGGTGAACCGGCTGTCGACGTGGCCGTCGAGCCGCACGGAGGCGTACTCCGCGACGCCCGCCGCGGCAGCGAGGCCGTCGGGCGGGTCGACGGTCACGGCGTGGACGTGGGTGCGGGTGTGGCGTCGCAGGTCGGCGAGGGTCCCGGTCGTCACCGTCCGGCCCCGGCGGATGATCGTCACCCGGTCGGCGAGGGCCTCGACCTCGCCGAGGATGTGACTCGACAGGAGGATGGTGCAGCCGTCCTCGCGCCGCTCGCGGACGACCTCCTGGAAGGCCTGCTCCATGAGCGGGTCCAGCCCCGAGGTGGGCTCGTCGAGCACGAGCAGGTCGGCGTCGGCCGCGAGGGCTGCGATGAGGGCCACCTTCTGCCGGTTCCCCTTGGAGTAGTCGCGGATCCGCTTGGTCGGGTCGAGGTCGAACCGCTCGACGAGCGCGGCCCGGCGACGTTCGTCGAGTCCGCCGTGGGTCGCGCCCAGGACGTCGAGGCACTGCCCGCCGGTGAGCCCGGACCAGAGGGCGACGTCGCCGGGGACGTAGGCGAGCCGGTCGTGGAGCGCCGCGGCCTGGCGCCACGGGTCGCCGCCGAAGAGCTCCACCTGGCCGCCGCTGGCGCGGATGAGGCCGAGGACGATGCGAATCGTCGTCGACTTGCCCGCGCCGTTGGGCCCCAGGAAGCCGTGGACCTCGCCTTGGGCCACCTCGAGGTCGAGGCCGTCGAGCGCGCGGACCGGCCCAAAGGTCTTGGTCAGCCCCTGGGTGCGGATGACGGGATGGGACGCGGACATCGGTGTGCTACTCCTTCCGCGGGGCGCGGAACGCACCCTCGGCGTAGACGATGCTGGCCTCCCGGGCCCACCGGTCCATGCCGTCCGGCGTCAGCGGGTCGGCACCGATCGCCGCCGCGATCTGGTTCCTCAGGAGGATGAGCGCGAGGTCGTTGACCAGGAAGAACGCCGCCCGGACGTCGGGGTCCTCGCTCGGCCGCGCGACGCCCATCTCGGCCATCACGTCGAGGAGGCGCCGGGTCGCGGCGTACCACCGCCCGAACAGCGCGGCTCCCGCCGGGTCGTTCGTGAGGAGCAGCCGGCGAAGGTAGGCGGGCAGCGGCGAGCCGGGCGGGAAGCCCCGGGCGAATGCCTCGGCGAGCGAGCCCTTCGCCGCCCCGCCGGTGAGGAGCTCGGCGAGGTCGTCGGACGGGATGGCCTCGAGGATTGCGTCGAATGCCTTCGCGGCGAACGCGTCGACCTCGGCACGCAGGCCGTCCTTGCTCCCGAAATGGTGGAGGACGAGCGCCGGGGACACACCGGCCTGGGCGGCAATGTCGCGCACGGTCACCGCGTCCGGGCCATGGTCGGCGAAGAGCCGCAACGCGGCATTCCGGATGGTCGCGCGAGCGGTCAGGTCTCCGGGGTCGATGGCTGAACTCATGTTCAGTATCCTAAACATCTGATCAGCTGGCCGTCAAGGGCATCTGCCGGACGCCTGAGGATGGAGCCCGAACCGGAAGGTGCCCCGCCCACGCCCCGCGTCGTCGTGCGGCCGATGATAGCCAGTAGGCAACCTTCCTGCTATCCTCGCGCGATGGACACGACTGACCCCGTCGCCGAGCTCGAGCGGGTCGTCGTCGGCGCCGTGGGGCTCACCACCCGCGCCCTCGCCGAGGCGGCCCCGGGCACCGACCTGACGTTCCCGCAGTGGCGGGCGCTCCTGATCCTGGGCGAGGACGCCGACGGGGCGCGCGTAGGCCAGGTCGCGGCACGCGTCGGCGTCACGCTACCCGCGACCAGCCGGCTCCTCCGGCGCCTCGCCGCCCGCGGCCTCGCGACGCTCGGCGCGGACGAGCAGGACCACCGGGCCACCCGGGCGCGGCTCACGGACGCAGGTGCCTCCGTCAGGTCGTCGATCCTGCGGTACCGGCTCGACGCGCTCCGCGAGGTCGCAGCCGCGATGGACGCGCAGACGGCGAGGCCGTTCAACGCGATGGTCGCAGCGCTCGCCGACGCCCTCGGAGCGTACGCATGACCCCGTCGCTGCGCGCCCTCGCAGAGCCCCGCCTGCGGGTCCTCCGCAGCCGGATCCGGTCCGCCAGCTACCTGCGCAAGTGGGTCATCCTTGGCGCGGTCATCGGCGTCGTCGGCGGCGTCGGCGCGATCACCTTCTACACGGCGCTCGAGCTCGCGACGCGGTTCTTCCTCGGGTTCCTCGGCGGCTACACGCCGCCGTCGCCCGCTGGCGAGGGGGGCGCCCCGATGGGCGAGTTCGCGCGGGCATGGGCGATCCCGCTCGTCGTCGGCCTCGGCGGCCTCGTCTCCGGGATCCTCGTCTTCCGGCTCGCGCCCGAGGCCGAGGGCCACGGCACCGACGCGGCGATCGCGGCGTACCACCACAACCCGCGAGGGATCCGAGGGCGCATCCCGCTCGTGAAACTCGTCGCCTCGGCGGTCACCATCGGCTCGGGCGGGTCGGGCGGCCGCGAGGGCCCGACCGCGCAGATCAGCGCGGGCTTCGGGTCGTTCCTCGGCCGGGCGCTTGACCTCGACGCGCGGGACGCGCGGATCGCGGTCGCGGTCGGCATGGCCGCGGGCATCGGGGCGATCTTCCGGGCGCCGCTCGGGGGCGCGGTCCTCGGGGCCGAGCTCCTCTACCGGGACGACGTCGAGTCGGACGCGCTCGTGCCGTCGTTCATCGCGACCATCGTCGCGTACTCGATCTTCGGCGCGGTCGAGGGGTTCACGCCCATCTTCGGCGTCCAGGCGTCGAGCAGCTTCAGCAACCCCGCGCAGCTCGCGTGGTACGCGCTGATCGGGCTGGCCTGCGGCCTCGTCGGCCTGCTCTACATCAACAGCTTCTACGGCCTCACCGCTTGGTTCCGCCGCTGGTCGCCGCCCCGGTGGCTCGAAGCCCGCGATCGCCGGGTTCGCGGTCGGCTGCATCGGCCTGGTCGTGCCGGGCGCGCTGGGCACGGGCTACGGCTTCGTCCAGGCGGGCCTCGACCGGCAGGCCCTGCTCGCCATCCCGATCTGGATGGTGCTCGTGCTGCCGTTCGCGAAGATCGTGGCGACCTCGCTCTCGATCGGGTCGGGAGGCTCGGGCGGGATCTTCGGGCCCGGGATGTTCATCGGCGGCCTGCTGGGGGCCGCGATCTGGCGGCTCCTCGAGCCGATGGCGCCGGCGATCCCGGCCGACCCGGCGCCGTTCGTGATCGTGGCGATGATGGCTCTCTTCGGCAGCGTCGCCCACGCGCCGCTGGCCGTCATGCTCATGGTCGCCGAGATGACGGGCAACCTCTCGATGCTCGCCCCGGCAATGGTCGCGGTGGGCCTGGCGACGTTCGTCGTTGGCAACAAGAGCATCTACCGCAGCCAGCTCGCGACGCGGGCCGACTCGCCTTCCCAGCGGTTCCGGTTTGCCCTGCCGCTGCTCGCCGCCGTGCCAGTCGGCGGGGCGGCGCGGCAGGCGCGCGCGGTGCTGCGAGCCGAGGAGACGGTCGCCACGGCCCGCGACCGCCTCGACGGCGGCAGGCGTCCCCGGCGCTCCCGTTGTCCACCGCGACGGGACGGTCGCCGGGCTCGTCGACCTCGCCGACCTCGAGGGCCTCGCCGGCGACGACCCGGTCGGCCGCCACCTGGCCAACGACGTCCCGCTGCTCACGGCGGAGGACGGCCTCGACGACGCCCTCGGCACTCTCGCTGACCACCACCGGGACTGGGCACCGGTCGTGTCAGGCGGCCGGCTCGCCGGGATCCTCTCGATCCGCGACGCGATGGCGGCCTACCGGGACGCGCTCAGCGGGAACGTTCGGCAGGTCCGCGGGCTCCGTGCGGGCGGCGTGATCATCGAGGCCGAGGTGTGCGACAAATGCGCGCTGGCCGGGCGGCGCGTGGCGGACGTCCCGTGGCCGAGCGACGCCGTGCTCGTCGCGGTCGAGCGTGATGGGACGCTCATCGTCCCCCGCGGCGACCTCCAGCTCCGGACCAAGGACCGCGTTTCGATCTTCGCGGTCCCGGGTGCCGCGGCGAGGGTCGAGGCGCTCCTGGCGGCGCCCGGCCCGGGCGACGACGCTACGCCGTCGCCCGCACTCGGAGCGGGCGCGGCAGAGCCGTGATGTCAGAGCCGTGCCCGGTCGGGTGACCGGTGCACTGCTGGTACCGCGGAGAACGTCCTGCTCACGCCGGGTGACGGAGGCGCGCGAAGATCGCGGCGGGCACTCGGCCGGGTCGTCGCTCTGCACGAGGCGTCGGATGCCGGCGGCTGACCGCAGGTCGCGCTCGAGAGCGAGGCCCGCGAAGCCGTCGCCAGCGCCGGCGGCGGGCGTCACGAGCCTGTCTTCCTCCCGTCATCGGCGCGTCACCGGCCCCGGCTAGGGTCGGAACGACCAGCCAGATGAAGGAGTCAACATGCGTCGACCTCGGCAGGCGCGGGTCGCCTGCGCCGCCATCCTCGCAAGCCTCGCGTTCGCCGCGTGCACGTCCCCGGCGGCTGTACCCAGCCCCTCGGCCAGCGGCATGATGGAGGCCAGCCCCTCGGCCAGCGGCATGATGGAGGCCAGCCCCTCGGCCAGCGGCATGATGGAGGCCAGCCCCTCGGCCAGCGGCATGATGGAGGCCAGCCCCTCGGCCAGCGGCATGATGGAGGCCAGCCCCTCGGCCAGCGGCATGATGGAGGCCAGCCCCTCGGCCAGCGGCATGATGGAGGCCAGCCCCTCGGCCTCGACGCCGTAGCGTCGGCCGGCGAACCCACCAGGCGCGCACCTGATGTCGCTCGAGATCGCCGCCGCGTTCGTCGCCGGCCTGCTGACGTTCGTCGCGCCGTGCACCCTGCCGGTTCTCCCGCTCGTCCTCGGGGCGGGCGCAGCCGGCGGCCGCCGGCGCCCGCTGGGCGTCGTCGTCGGCTTCGGCGGGAGCTTCGTCGTCATGTCCGTGCTCCTCGCGTCGCTCCTCGGGGCGTCCGGGCTCGCCGCGGCCCAGCTCCGGGTCGCCAGCGCGGTGGTGCTCGCCCTGGTCGGGGTGGCCCTGGCTGTGCCCCTGCTGGGGCGGCGCCTCGAGGCGGTCCTTGCGCCCGTGGGCCGGGCGGCGCCTGGCATCTCCTCGCGTTCCGGCGGCCTCGCCGACGGGCTGGTAGTCGGGGCGGCGATCGGGCTGGTCTGGGCGCCGTGCGTCGGGCCGATCATGGCGGCCGTGCTCGTGACGGCCGCGACGAGCGGGCCGACGGCGGCGACCGTCGCCCTGTCCGTCGCGTACGTCGCCGGCGCGGCGGTGCCCCTCCTGGCCGTCGCCACGCTCGGCCGGCGCGCCATCGGATGGGTCGGGAGCGCCGGCGCCCGGGCGCGGATGCGGCAGGCGCTCGGCGCGATCATGGTGGTCGCCAGCCTTGCGGTCGCGACCGGCTACGACACGACGCTGGAGAGCGCCCTGTCCGGCACCGCGTCCGTGCCCGATCCCGCGGACGGGTCCGCCGCGGCCGTGCCGCAGTCGGCCTCGGCGAGCGACCTCAGACTGCCGGCCCCGATCTCGGCTGACCTGCCGGCCAACGCGCAGCTCAGCGACCTCGGGCCCGCGCCCGAGCTGGCCGGGATCACCGACTGGATCAACAGCCCGCCGCTCACGCTCGCCGGGCTCCGCGGCAAAGTGGTGCTGGTCCACTTCTGGACGTTCGCCTGCATCAACTGCATCCACGTCCAGCCGTACGTGAAGGCGTGGTACGCGAGGTACGCGGCCGCGGGCCTCGTGGTGATCGGGGTCCACACGCCGGAGCTCTCCTTCGAGCGCGACATCGGGAACGTCCGCAAGGCCGTCGCCGACGACGGCGTCACGTTCCCCGTGGCGTTCGACCCCGCCTACGCCACGTGGAACGCCTACGGCAACAGCTACTGGCCGGCCTTCTACCTGGTCGACCGAGCGGGCCGCATCCGCCACGTGCACGCGGGCGAGGGCGACTACGCGGGCTCGGAGGAAGCCATTCGCGAGCTGCTCCTCGAAGCGGGCTGACGGGGACTGGTCCTGAGCCCGTCAGCGGCGCTCGACATCACGTGGATGCAGACCTCCGATTCGGCTGGCGATCGGTCGCGGCCGCTGGATGATGGGGCGCGCGGGTCCCGCACGAGGCGATCGTGCGGAACATCCGCCGTCGCGCGTGCGTCCGTGGGGCCCGATGCCCCATCTTGCCGCGGCCCTCCTCTGCCTTGCTGTCGTGGGCTGCGGCTCGACAGGCCAGCCCGCCAGCCCGGCCGCGACCCAGGCACGCGCCGAGCCATCGGTCACGGCGCTGTCGCCCTCGCCGGCTCCAGACCCGACCGCGCCACCCGCGGCGAGCCCGTCGGTGACGTGCGTGCCGGAGCCCGCCGAGATGGCGCCTGTTGCCTCGGGCGACCCCTGTCTGGCCGCCCTCGCCGCGGTCGGCGTCGTCGTGGGGCCGCTCGGTGTTCCGACGCGGACACGCATCCAGCCAGGGACCTTCATGTGCGGCGTGCTCTGGCCCGGGGCCCAGTCGATGCCCCTCTGCCTCGCGCCCATCTCCATGCCCGGCACCGCGATGCACGGCTGGGTCTCCTTTGCCGGAACGGCCAGGGTCGCCGCCGTCCAGCTGACTCGGACCCCACCCCGAGGCTCCACGCCACCGGGGCCCTGGGAGGCTGCGGTCGTCGCCTTCGAGGTGCCGCCGACCGGCTGGGCGATGCCCTAGCGCCGAGGGCGCCGCCGGCCTACGGGGCCGTCACGGTCAGCCACGCCCGGGCGACGGCCGTGCCGGGGTCGAGCGGACCGCCCGGGTCCATGGCCCAGACGACCTGCGCCGGCCCCGTGGCGACCCCCGCCGGGACCGCGTACTCCATCAGCATCGTGACCGGCACGCCCGGGGCGAGCGCGCCGCCGAGGTCGTCGCAGGGGAGCAGGAACCGCTGCGGCCCGGGCGGCTCGAGGGCGCTGCCGCCGACGACGAGCTCCTCGGTGAACGACGGGCAGGGCGCGAGCGGGGCCGGCGCGGTGCCGAGGTCGGTCGAGCGTGACGAGGTAGCCGAGGATCCCGCCGGGGGCGACGCTCCCCGGCACCGCCAGGTCGACGCCGGCCGGCTGCTGCCAGGGCGGCTGCTCCAGCGACGCCATCGAGGGGACGGGCACGAACGCGTAGGCGGTGAGGGTGCTGCCCCGCGCGGGCTGGTCGCAGCCCGGGGTCCCACTGAGCGAGCGTTTCCCCTCCGGGCCAGCCGCGATGAGGCCACCGCCGCCGGGCAGCGTCACGAGGAGCCCCTCGACCCCTGGCGCCGGGGAGCAGAGGTTCGCCCACCACAGGTACGCCTCCGCCACCTCGCCCGGCCGGAGGAGCACGGGACCCGCTGACCCCGTCTGGCTCCCGGGCCCAGCATCCGCGCCAGCCGTGTACGCGATCCCGTCGATCGTCCCGGCCGCGGACCGCAGGCGGACGAGGCGCGGGCTGCCGCTCACGACGCACGCGCGCGGCGAGGTGTTCATGACCATCAGCCACCCCACCACCTGCCCAGCGGCGCCCTGCCAGCCGGCCGTCGCGGTGAGGTCGGCCGGCGCGCAGGCCGGCGTGCCGGTGGGGACAGCGGCAGGCGTCGGGACCGTGACCGGGGCCGGGGTCGCGCCGACCCACGGCACGATCCGTCCGGTCGTGCTCGCCTGCGGCGTCGGGCTCGCGGCTGACGGCGCCTCGTCCGGCTGCCGGGGTGCCGTCGGTGGCGTCGTAGAAGGACCGCAGCCCGCGAGGACCGTGGCCGTCACGACGGCGCCGACGAGCAGGAGTCGGGCCGGGTGCCGGGACGGGCGCCGGGCGGGGCGTTGCGACGGGGGCATCACGATCGGCCGGTGCCCTACGGGGCGCAGTCGCCGGGCGTGCCCGGGCTGCTGGCCGGGGCCGGCCCCGACGGGACCACGTCGCCCGCCCAGATCGTCAGCCGGCCGCACGAGAGGTCCACGCGCCCCATGCCCGCCCCGACGTGCTCGACGGCGCCGTCCGGGAGCACGGTGGCCGACCCGGGGCTCGTGACCGCCATGGACGCCAGCACCCGGCCCGACGGCGAGCGGGCCTCCACGGACCACGGCAGCGGCGGCAGGGCGCCGGGGGCGAGCGAGGGCGCCGGGCCGCGCGCCGGGTAGACGGCGACCGCCGCGCCGTTCACGACGAGGGTCACGTCGAGGCTCGTGCCGTTGGAGACCCCGAGCGCCGGCAGGCCGCCGGACCCGGCGCCGGGAGGGGGCGTCGGCACGGCCGAGCACGCCGCGAGCGCCACCGCCACCAGCCAGACCGCGAGCCACCTCATCAACGAGCCCCCAGCGAACGCGACCAGCCTACGACGGCGCGCCGCCGCCCGCAGTTCCGGTCGGGCCGGCGTCAGACGGCCGGCGTCGCGAGGGCTGTCGAAGGGGCGGCGCGCGGTCAGCGGCCGAGTGCCCGCCGCAGCCGGCCACGGTCGCGGCCGACCGGCCGCGACGAACGCGGCGCGGTCGTGCTCGACAGACTGCGCTCCGAGCCGTGCCATCGCCGCGTGGGATGAGTGGCGGGCTGCTACGCTCGGGCCGTGACCCACGAGTACACGATCCTGCTCGGCGGGAGGGTCCACGCGACGCCGGGGCGTCCGGGCGCGGGCGTCCGCCCCGAAGCGTCGAGGTCGGCGCCCCGACTCACCGCCATCGCCTGGGCGCACGGCACGGTGCTCGCGGTGGGCAGCGACGCGGCGGTCCGCTCGATCTCGCGCGGCGACTCGCGGTTCATCGAACTCCACGGGGCGCACGTCGTGCCGCTCGCCGTGACGCTCAGGCCGGGCGCGCCCGCGGACTTCGAGATCCTCGCGCCCGGTCCGGCCGCAGGGACGCTGCGCGTCGTGGCCGTCGTCCGTGGCGGTCGAGTTCGTGGACGGCGCCCTCCCGTAGGCCCGGTGCGCTGCGGACGGGCGGCGCTTGACGCACTTCACACCCTCGCCGTGAAGCCTGAAGCCTGAAGCGTGACGGCCACCTCGCGAGCCCCTGCACCATTGCGAAGCAGGTCGAGAAGGCGCCGCTGAGCGGCTGACGAGCCCGGGCCGTCGCAGTCCCGATCAGGATCCGCTGGCCTCGGCCAGTCCTGTATCGCGAACGACACGGGCGAGGTTGGCGATCAGCCTGGCGGAATTCGATCCGCCAGACCGCGTCGATCGCCTCCTGGGTCGCTGTGGTCGCGCCTGACCGGGATCGGCCGCACTTGACCGCTTGAACCACGGCTCACCCATGGGTCGAACAGGAAGGGCTGGATTCGACATGACGGCGGAGCCCTTCTCTCGGACGCCGGTGGGTCGGGCTCAGGCATCCCGATCCGATGCCGGGCACGTCAGGAAGCGGGCGGCTCGAAGGCGGCGACGAGCATCCCGTAGTACGTCGGCGCCTCGTACGCGAGAACGCGGGGGCGCCATCGTTCGCCGATGGCCCCGAGGAGCACGAGGTGCTGCCACCAGCTGTCGGGCAGGGCAGTGGCGATGAGCGAGGGGTCGAGGTCGCACGCCGCCGCCAGCCGACCCTCGCGCAGCAGCCTGACGATCAGCTCGTCGTGGACGCGCGCTGCCGGATCGAAGCCGTAGGGGCCGTCGGCACTGTGGGTGTGCGCCTGATCGGCGCTGGCGACGATCGCGCCTCGGCGTCCGAGGGAGGCGACCGCCCGCGCGATCGCCGCACCGGCCGTGACGTGCGCCTCGGCCGGCAGGTCGCGCGCAGGCGCGATCACCACGACCGGGACGGGCGGGCGCATCCGCCCGCCGAGGAACCACAGTGGGATCAGCGATCCCCAGTCGAGCGGGAACGTCGCGCCCCGGGCGTCGTTCCCGCCGAAGCTCACGCCGAGCGCGGGGACACCGGCTTCGCGGAGGTGCTGGAGGACGGCCCCGGCGAGCGCGCGATCCACCGGGAGCTCCAGGGAGATCGCGGGCGCGTCGTCAAGGGCGCCGGCGACCGTCCCGGCGACAACGACCGCGAGGTGCGCCTGGACGTGGATCCCGTGCGGCGTGACGAGGACGACGACGTCGGGCGCCGCCGCCTCGAGACGTCGCCCCAGCTCAGCCATGGCCGCCTGCGTGGCCGTCGCGAGGGGAGCGTCCGCGGGCGCGGACGCCTCCGGGATGGCGAGGCTGCCGTGGGGCGCGATGCACGCGAAGACGATGCCGCTCATCCGCGGATGCTACGCGGTGCGCTCGTCTCAGCCCAGTCGGTGTGGCGCGCGCGCGGCGTACGTCACGCCCTGGAACGGCCACGACGCCTGGAGCCAGGCGCTGACGGCGCGCCACAGGGGAACGTCGAGCTCGGGTCGGCTGGCGCGCACCCACGACTTGACGTGGGCGCGGTCCAGCCCGCCGGGCTCTGGGTAGATGTACACGCAGCCGATGACGTCTGCCGTGGCGGGGTCGAGGACCGTGTAGGTGAACCCGCGCCGGCTCTCGAAGTCGTCCGCGTGGCGGCGGAGGTCGCGCAGGTTGTCGGCGAGGGAGCGCCCGTCCGGCCACCTGCCGTCCGGCCAGCCCGGCGTGCGGCGGATGTGCTCGACCGACGACGTCCAGGCCGCGTAGTCGGCCTCGTTGTGCTTCGGCCCGAGCGGCTCGAGGCGGAACAGCGGCGTCTCCAGTGGCGGCGGTGCGACGAACTCGGGCGGGACGAACAGGGCGGGTTCCATCGAGGGATGATGACCGGCCGCCGAGAGGAGCGCAACGCCGCGGCTCCGAAGCGCTCCGACCGGTGATCACCTGGTGCGTGCTGACACCGCGCCGGGGCCGGGGCGCGCGCCGGAATTGACCGGCCGTTGGTGCGGGCGTAGGCTCCAACCACGCCTACTCGGCTGCCAGACTCCGCACCCTGCGACGCGTCCCTGGCGAGCCGGGATGTCGAGGTCGGAGGAGGGTCGTTCATGAGACGGGTAACCGTTGTCCTGGCAACGCTGTGCCTGACGGCGAGCCAGCTGGTCGTCGCGGGAACCGCGGCCGGGGCGAATCCATCCCGGTTCACCGCATCACCGCTGACCCCGGGCACGACGTTCGTCGGCGCCAAGTCCACGTCCGGCGCCATCGCCAGGAGCGACCCGGCGCTGCTCGGTCGGACCGACACGACGCCGGTCAACGTGATGATCAAGTACGACTACGACGTCGCCGCGTCCTACACCGGCGGCCGTGGCCGGACTCGCGGCGACGAGCCCTCGGGTCACCGGGAAGTCCCTGCAGGCCAACGCGGCCGCCGTCAAGGCCTACGACGCCTATATCGGCGGACCTCTCGGCAAGCATCACCGCCGGCGCGCACAGAACGCGGCTCCCGGCCTGAAGGTCCGCATCGACGCTACACGCACCGCCTACGGCGGCATCGAGGCGAGCGGTCCCGGCGAACCAGATCGGCGCCCTGCTCAAGACGGCCGGCATCGTCGCGGTCCAGCAGGACACCCTCGAACAGCCGCTCGATGACAACACCTCGTTCATCGGCGCGACTGCCGTGTGGCCGTCGCTCGGCGGTTCGGCCAACGCAGGCAGCAACGTCATCGTCGGCGTGATCGACACCGGCGTCTGGCCCGAGCACCCGATGCTCGCCCCGGGCAGCCTGGGGCGCCCGGTGGCGGGCTCCGTAGACTGCCAGTTCGGTGACGGGACCGACGTCGCCCACCTCGGCCCGGCGTTCCCCTGCAACAACAAGCTGATCGGCGCCTACGCCGAGACGGCCACCTACATGGCAAACGTCGGGCTCGGACGGCCAGGAGTTCTGCAACAACGCCACCGGCGTGTGCTCGCCGCGCGACTCCGAGGGCCACGGCACCCACACGACGACGACCGCCGCCGGTCGACTGCGTCGCCTCGGCGGTGCTGTACGGCGTCGAGCGCGGCCCGGTCTGCGGAATCGCGCCCGGCGCGCACGTGATCAAGTACCGCGTCTGCCTGTCGCACGGCTGCTACAGCTCCGACTCCGTCGGCGGCCGTCAAGCAGGCGATCCTCGACGGCGTCAACGTCATCAACTTCTCGATCTCGGGCGGCGGCCAACCCGTACACCGACCCGGTCGAGCTCGCGTTCCTCGACGCCACCAACGCGGGGATCTCGGTCAACGCCTCCGCCGGCAACAGCGGCCCGGGCGCCGGGACCTCCGACCACGGCGGCCCGTGGGTGACGACGGTCGGCGCCTCGACCGGCCCGCGCTCGTTCACTCTCGACCCTGCACCTGACCGCCGACGGCGGCGCCTCGTTCGACATGCCGGGCGTGACGCTGACCAACGGCATCACGTCGCCGACCCCGGTCGTGCTCGCGCAGAGCATCCCGGGCGAGGACGTGCTCTGCCAGGCGAAGCTCGCCGGCGGGCGCGGCCGCCGGCAAGGTCGTCATGTGCGCAGCGGGGCAACAACGCCCGCGTCGACAAGGGCTTCAACGTCTCTCCGGCGGCGCCGCCGGGATGATCCTCTACAACCCGATCAAGCAGGACCGAGGAGACCGACAACCACTGGCTGCCGGCGATCCACGTCGACGGCCCGGACACGGCGCTCGCTCGCCTTCGTCAACGGCCACACGAACGTGATGGCGACGTGGGTGCAGGGCACGCCGACGGCGACGCAGGCCGACATGATGGCCTCGTTCTCCTCGCGCGGCCCGACGGGCGACTGGATCAAGCCGGACGTGACCGCGCCCGGCGTCCAGGTGCTCGCCGGCATGACGCCGCAGCCCGACCAGACCACCGCCGACCAACGGCCCCAGCGGAAACCTGTACCAGGCCATCGCCGGGACGTCGATGGCGAGCCCGCACGCGGCCGGCGTCTCGGCGCTCGTCAAGGCGGCGCATCCGACCTGGACGCCCGCGGAGATCAAGTCGGCGCTCATGACGTCGTCCGTGCAGGCCGTCGTCAAGGAGGACGGAGTCACGCCGGCGACCCCGTTCGACATGGGTGCCGGCTCCATCCGCGCAGACCGGGCGGTCAATCCGACGCTCGTGTTCGACGAGACGTACGCCGACTTCGTCGCGGCCGGGTCGGACGTCCTCCACCGGGTCGACCTGAACATCCCGAGCATCGACGCGACCACGATGACCGGGCCAGATCACGACGAAGCGGACCGCGCTGAACGTCTCGGGCACGGAGCCAGTCGACTCTCGCGTGGGGATCACTTCGCCGGCCGGCGCTCACGATCTACGTCTCCAACGTTGCACCCGGCCCCGGCCCCCTCAGGAGCAACAGCACGCTGGGCGTCGGAGAGGGCCGCACCCTCGACGTTCTGGGTCACGATCAGCGCGCCCGGCCTGGCGGACGGCCAGTACTTCGGGCGGATCACGCTCAAGCCCGATGCGGCGGCACGCCGGTCACCATCCCCGTGGCCTTCGTCAAGAAGCAGGGCGTCGTGACGCTCGGCCAGATCGTGCGCCCCGACCATCCTTCGTGAGGAGCGCCTCGCGCCACTGCACGCGCGACGGTCACCAACTTCGGGAGCGTCGCCGCGAACGTCGCGCTCCACGGTGACACAGCGCCCGGCAAGCACGCTGGACTACACGAACGTCGGCGTTCCCGGCGCGCGCGTTGCCCGGCGCAGGACGGCGTCCACGTGGAACGGCACGCTCTCGCCCGGCGGTGCCGCCGCAGGTCAACTCCATCACCGCAGCGACCGACCGGACCGGCCGGCGGCTACCTGCCGCTGTCGCCTGTTCGGCATCGCGCCGATCGCCGGCGTCGGTGACGACACGATCACGAACTTCAACGTGCCGACGTTCTTCTACGGCGGCGAGCCATACACGAGCGTCGGGGTCGTGTCCAACGGCTATGTCGTGATCGGCGGCGGCACGGGCAGCGACGTCGTGTACCTGCCGCAGCACTTCCCGGACGCGGCACGGCCGAACAACGTGGTCGCGCCGTTCTGGAGCGATCTCAATCCCGCGTCCAGCGGCGCTGGCGCGATCCGAATCGGCACGCTGACGGGCGGAGGCGACCACTTGGCTCGTCGTCGACTGGGCCGGCGTGAAGAACTTCGGCAACGCGACAACTCACACGGGGGAGATCTGGATCCGCCTCGCCTCCGGTGCGGCGGGGACCGGCCCCTCGAGCGAGCAGACGACGATCTCGTACGAGGCCGCCAATGCCGCCCTGGGTGATCCGGACTCCGGCGATCAACTGGGGCGCGGAGAACCGCACCGGCAGCAGCGGGGTCAACTTCGCCGCCGCGCCGGCGAACAACACCGAGTGGGCGGTCAACACGACAGGTCCCGCCGCCGGTGGGACGCAGACCATCAGGTACGACGTGTCGGCCAAGAAGCCAGGGACCTACCAGTCGGTGGCCGCGATGAGCGTCCAACCTCACCCCGGGCACCACCCAGGTCGTCCAGACCCTGACGATCACCCGCTAGCCGAGGTCATCAGTCAGTCGGAAGGGCCGCCCGTCGGGCGGCCCTTCCGTATGGGGTGCACGGCCTCTGCCCTTCTCGGACGGGCCTGGAGCAGGCTGCCCTCTTCGATGCGCAGGCTCGTCCTCGTCACCGAATGGAACGGAACGCCGGGTGTCGCCAGGCGTCCAGGGAACCATCGACCGGCGAGACCGTCAGTGCTGGCGATGACGACACTCGTTGCGCCACTGCGACGGCCTCCGTACCATCGGGTCGTGACGGCCCTCCGGATCGCGCTCCTCGCCTCCTTGTGCGGCGTCGCCGCATGCTCAGCATCCGGAGGGGACCCATCCGGTTCCTTCACCCGCGACAGCGAGCAGCCAACCCAGAGTGCCGCCAGCAGGCCCGGCGCGCCGTCGGGGACGATTGATCTGCCGACGTCGATCACCGATGCGGTCGTCGCCGACATCGCGCGGCTGGCCGGCGTGACGGTCGACCAGGTCACGATCCTGTCCGCCGAGCGCGTGACCTTCCCCGATGGTGGGCTCGGCTGCCCCGTCCCCGGCATGGCGTACACGCAGGTTCAGGTTGACGGCTACCGGATCGTCGCCCTTGCCGGTGGCAGGTCCTACGACTACAGGGGTTCGGGCAGCACATTCCGCCTGTGCGACCCGAAGGCCCAGCCCACAGGAAGCGGGTCCTGATCGACGGTCGTCTCGCCGCAGGTCCGCGGCCCCGCCGGCCGATCGCGATGATGCCGCCGCTTCGACGCCGAACGGAGGGTCGCCTGAACGCCACTCGGGCGCAGTCACCGAGCCTGGGTTCCGTGAGCCGCCCGGGTTCCGGCCTCCCGACCGTGGGCCGGTCCCGAGTCCGCGGGTCCGTTCGGAGGCGCCACCGCCATACGGTCGGCGAGGTCCCTCGGACCGCTAGCGCCAGCCCAGCTCAGGCGCCACGTACCGCAGGATGCTCTCGACCGCGTGGGCGTTGTACTCCACGCCCAGCTGGTTCGGCACGGTGAGCAGGAGCGTGTCCGCCGCCTGGATCGCGGTGTCCCCGGCGAGCTCCTTGACGAGGACGTCCGGCTCCGCGGCGTACGACCGGCCGAAGATCGCCTTGGTCTGCGCGTCGAGGTAGCCCACCTGATCCGACCCCTGGTTGCTGTGCCCGAAGTACGCCCGGTCGCGGTCGTCCACCAGCGCGAAGATGCTGCGACTGACCGAGACCCGCGGCGCGCGCTCGTGCCCAGCGGCGGCCCATGCCTCGCGGAACCGCGTGATCTGCTCGGCCTGGAGCTCGTGGAACGGCACGCCGGCATCCTCGGTGAGCAGCGTTGACGACATGAGGTTCATGCCCTGCTTGCCCGCCCACTCGGCCGTCGCGCGGGTTCCCGCGCCCCACCAGATGCGGTCCCGCAGGCCGGGCGAGTGCGGCTCCGGGCGCAGCAGGCCCGGCGGGTTCGGGAACATCGGCGACGGGTTGGGCCGGGCGAACCGCGAGCCGGTCAACGCCTCGAGGAGCACCTCCGTGTGCTGGCGCGCCATGTCGGCGTCCGTCTGGCCCTCGGGCGGGGCGTAGCCGAAGTAGCGGAAGCCGTCGATCACCTGCTCGGGCGAGCCCCGGCTGATCCCGAGCTGCAGGCGGCCGCCCGCGATGAGGTCCGCGGCGCCGGCGTCCTCGACCATGTAGAGCGGGTTCTCATAGCGCATGTCGATGACGGCCGTCCCGATCTCGATGCGCTTCGTGCGCGCGCCGATCGCGGCCAGCAGCGGAAAGGGCGAGGCGAGCTGCTGGGCGAAGTGGTGCACGCGGAAGTACGCGCCGTCGCCCCCGAGCTCCTCGACCGCCTCGGCAAGCTCGATCGACTGGATGAGCGCGTCCGCCGCGGTGCGCACCTGCGAGTGCGGTGACGGCGTCCAGTGCCCGAACGACAGGAATCCGATCTTCTTCACGTGCCGAGTCTACGGTGCCGTTGGCCCCGCCGCCCCAGCGATCCCGGCACCTTCGACGATGGCGTCACAACCCCGCATCGCCGATGAGGCGGACGCGATCCCGCCCTTCGCTCTTCGCCCAGTACAGGGCCGCATCGGCTCGCACGAGCAGCTGGCGCTCGGTGTCGTCCTCCCGCCACGAGGCGACGCCAATGCTGATCGTGACTGGGACGTTCCCAGCCTGGGTGGCGATCGACTCGGCCGCGACCGCCGCGCGCATCCCCTCGAAGAGCGCCCCGGCGTCCTCGGCACCGAGTCCGTCCGCCAGGACGACGAACTCGTCTCCGCCGAATCGGCTCAGGACGTCGCCCGCGCGGAGCGCGCCGGTCACGATCCGGACCAGCCCGCACAGCACCTCGTCGCCCACCTGGTGGCCCTGCGCATCGTTGACCCTCTTGAACTCGTCGACATCGCAGATCCCGAGCGCCAGCCCCCTGTGGTGTTGACGCTCCTCCGACACCGCGCGAGTCAGGACCTCGCCGAACGCCCGCCGGTTCAGCGTGCCCGTGAGCGGGTCGTGCTGCGCCTCGTACGCGACGGCTTCGTAGGCTTCGCGGAGGCGAGCCTGCAGTTCGATCACCCGCCGGCCCACCTCGACCCGGGCGCGCAGCTCACCGGGATCGAACGGCTTGGCCAGATAGTCGTCGGCGCCCGCCTCGAGACCTTCGACGACGTCGGTCTTCTCACCCCGGGACGTCAGGAGGAGGAGATACGGCGGCTGGTCCGTCTGCTGGTCGCGAATGAGGCGGCAGACCTCCACGCCGGAGAGCCCGGGCATCATCCAGTCCAGGATCGCCAGGGCGGGTGCGCCGGGCCGGCGCATCGCCTCCCAGGCCTCTGTGCCGTCCACGGTCGCGACCACCTCGTGGCCGTGCTTGCCCAGGACGCCCGCGAGGACGAGGCGCGACGTGACGTCGTCGTCGGCGATGAGGATCCTCACTGCCCGGCTCCTTGCCCCGGTCCGAATCCGCCGGCATCGGCCATCGCGTCGCGCAGGCGCCCGAACTCGGACTCGAGATCGGGGAGGAGGGTGGCAAGGGCCACGGAGTCACCGGAGACTGCCGCGTCCTCCATCGCCACTGCAACTGCCCGAAGTGCCTCCCCGCCGACGGCAGCCGATGCGCCCTTGATCGTGTGGGCCTGGCGCATCGCACCCTCGAGGTCTCCCGCGAGGAGGCGGCTGCGCAGCGCCTCGATCAGCCGCGGGACGTCGCCGAGGAAGCCCCCGACGACGGCTCGGGCGAGCTCCGCGTCGCCCATGAGGCGGGCCAGCATCCCGGCCGAGTCGAAGACCGGGGTCCCGGATCCGCCAGCCCCGACGAGGGCCGTGGCGCCTGGCTGCGCTGCGGACCGATCCAGTGGAAGGGCCTCGTCCGGCTCCCGGGGCAGCCAGCGGTCGATGGCCTCGGCCAGGGCGACAGGGGAGATCGGCTTGGTGACGTAGTCGTCCATGCCGGCCGCGAGGCACCGCTCCCGGTCGTCCTTCATGGCGTGCGCCGTCATGGCGATGATCGGCACGCGGTGGTTCAGCACCGCGGACCCGGCGTCGCGAACCCTGCGCGTCGCCTCGAGGCCGTCCATCTCGGGCATCTGGACGTCCATCAGGACGAGATCGTACGGGATGGTCTCGAGCGCCTGGACGGCGTCGACGCCGGTCGCCACGAGGTCCGCCCGGAGGCCGAGCTTGCGCAGGATGCCGAGCGCCACGTCCTGGTTGGTCACGTTGTCCTCGGCCAGGAGGATGCGGAGCGCGCTGCGGCGCATCTCCCGCGCCGTGTGGCGGGTGATGATCCGCTGGTTGGTGGCGACTGCGGGCGTTCGGGCCAGCACGGCGGACAGGCTGTTGAACAGGTCCGATTGCCGGGTCGGCTTCACCAGGTACGCAGCAAAGCCCATCTCCTGGCTCCGGCGAGCGTCACCCCGCTGGCCGAGGGAGGTCATCAGCACGAGGTGGGTGCGCTCGAGGGTCGCGTCCGCCTTGATCGCCCGGGCGAGGTCCGCCCCGTCCATGTCGGGCATCTGCATGTCGAGGATGGCCGCGGCGAAGGGGTCGCCCGCGTCGCGGGCGGCGGCGAGGGCATCGAGCGCGGCCGGGCCGGCGCTGGCCTCGTCGGGGCGAGCGCCCCAGGCCAGGAGCTGCGTGACGAGGACCTCGCGGTTGGTGGCGTTGTCGTCGACCACCAGGATGCGCGCCCCGCGGATCTCCGTCGTCGGGACAGCGGCGTGGTCGCCTTCGGGCTGCTTGGCGAGGCGGACCCGGAACCAGAACTCCGAGCCGCGCCCCTCTTCGCTCACGAGCCCGATCTCGCCGCCCATGAGCTCGACCAGGCGCTTCGAGATCGCGAGCCCGAGGCCCGTGCCGCCGTAGCGGCGCGTCGTGGACGCGTCCGCCTGCGTGAACTTCTCGAACAGGCGCCCCTGATGACCTGGGGCGATGCCGATGCCGGTGTCCTTGACCGAGAAGCGCACGACGGCGTGGGCGTCCGACTGCTCGACCAGGGTGGCCCGGACGGAGATCTCCCCCTCGTGGGTGAACTTCAGGGCGTTGCCGGCCAGGTTGAGCAGCACCTGGCGCAGGCGGCCGGGGTCGCCGGAGAGGTAGCTCGGGACGTCTGGGGCCGCCGCGCAGATGAACTCCAGGCCCCGCTCGTGGGCGCGCAAGGCGGGCATGGAGGCGAAGTCGTCGAGGAGCCCGCGAAGGTCGAAGTCCACGGTCTCGAGCTCGACGCTGCCCGCCTCGATCTTCGAGTAGTCCAGGATGTCGTTGAGCAGCTCGAGGAGCGACTCGCTGCTGGCCTGGACGGTCTCCGCGTAGTGCCGCTGGTCGTCATCGAGCTCGGTGTCCAGCAGCAGCCCGACCATGCCGATGACCCCGTTCATCGGCGTGCGGATCTCGTGGCTCATGTTGGCCAGGAAGTTGCTCTTGGCCGCGTTCGCCGCCTCGGCCACCTGGGTCATCTCCGTCGCCTTGGCGATGGCGGCCGTCAACCGCTCGTTCGTCTCGACGAGCTCCGCCTCGATCCGCTTGCGCTCGGTGATGTCGCGCGAAACCCCGAAGGTTCCGATGATGTTCCCGGCCTCATCCCTCAGCGGCAGCTTGGTGGTTGACGCCCAGCTCTGGCGCCCGTCGGGCCACGTCTCGGGCTCCTCGCGGCCGATGACCGGCTGGCCGGTCCGCATGACCGCCAGTTCATCCTCGAACGCAGGCCGCGCGTGCTCTTCGAGGAAGAAGTCGAAGTCCGTCTTGCCGATCGCCTCCGCGGGTTCGCGCAGTCCGCACGACCTCGCCATGGCGTTGCTGATCATCGTGAAGCGGCTGTCGGCATCCTTGAAGTAGATGTGGTCCGGGATGTTCTCCATCAGGGCCACGAGCCGGGTGCGCTGCCGCTCGAGGCCATGCTCCGCCTGCTTGCGCTCGGTGATGTCGAAGAGCACGCCGTCGAGCCAGGCTGCCCCGGACGCGTCGAGCTTGGGCTGTCCACGGTCGTGGACCCATCGGGTCGACCCGTCTGCATGCCTGACGCGGTACTCCAGGTCGTAGGCCCGTCCCTCGGACGCCGCGAGACGGATTGCCTCAGCCAGGGTGGCGAGATCGCCCTCGACGGGCGAGAGGGCATCGGTCGCGGTGCCGGGCGGGACGAGATCGCTCGCCGCGTACCCGACGATCGACTCGACCGCGCCGCTCACGTACTGGAGTCGCCACGGCTCTTGTGGCGCCCGCCGGTACACCGCCCCCGGAATGCCTTCAACAAGCTCGCGGAATCGTCCCTCAGACTCGGGTTGCGTGGTCTGGGCGGCGGGGTCGCTCACCGGTCCTCCCTCTGGGTCACGCAGCCGACGCCAAGTCGGGGACGTATCGCGTGTGGGTGGAGTCTGGCACGGGCTATCGCTTCTCTGGTGGCGCGATCGTCGAGGGCCACGGCCCCGGGCCGCGTCCGTCGGCGGGCCGGCCGAGAAGGTAGCCCTGACCGTACCCGATCCCGAGGCGCTGCAGAGCCTCGAGCTCGTTCTGGGTCTCGATCCCCTCAGCGACCAGGTGGAGCTTGCGCTTCACGGCGAAGTAGCCCATCCCTGTGATCAGGGCCTGGCGCGCGGGGTCGGAGTCGATCCCGCGGACGAGGCTGATGTCGAGCTTCACGAGGTCAGGGGCCAGCTCGAGGATGTGGTGGAGGCTGGCGAAGCCGGCACCTGCGTCGTCGACCGAGACGCCGACGGTGGCGCCGAGCGCGGCGAGCTCGGTGCGCAGCGCCGAGTAGTCGTGGATGGCAACGTGCTCGGTGATCTCGATGAAGACCTGTCTTGTCATCCCTGCGAGGAGCGCCCGGAGGGCTCCGGACAGGATGAACGCCGGCGAGGCGTTGAGGCTGAGGTACGCCTCGGCGGGGAGCACATGTGAGGCCTCGAGCGCGGCGCGCAGGGTGGCGGCCTCGAGCTGGAGCCCAAGCCCAGACCGGATGGCAAGCCTGAAGGTCACATCGGGCGCCACTCCGTTCGAGAAGCGGCTGAGCGCCTCGTAGCCGACGACCGACCTGGTGTGCAGCTCCACGATCGGCTGGAAGAACGGGACGAACGCCGCCGCATCGAGGATCGTCTGGATCTTCGCCCGGGCGTCATCCTCGCGACTGCGCGTCTCCAGGCCCGGCGAGAGGAGGGTCCCGACGATCGAGGCGAACGTCGCGAGCACCGGGAGCTGCTCGAGGAAGGCGTCGTGCCCATTGACGTGCTTACCCAGCCCGACGACCCCGATGACGCCGCTCGGCCCGTGGAGCGGCGCATACGCGACGGTGTGCAGGCCCGTGGCCGTGACCCGCTCGCCGTACGCGCCGTCCTCGAGCCGAGCGTGCCACCTCTCCGTCCAGACACCGTCGGTGGCACGCTCCACGATGTGCCGTGCCCGATGCGCGGGGATCTCGCGTGCCGAACCGAAGGCCGCCGCGAGCTGACCCTCCACCGCGAGTGCGAGCCCGTGATCGTCGCGGTCCAGGGCCAAGACGAACGCCGAGCCGACGCTCGGGAGTCTGGCCAGCTCGGTGCACGCCACCTCGGCAATCTGCTCGGGGGTGGCGCTGGGGTCGATGTGCCGGAGCGCGGCCTCGACCAGGTCGCGTTCACGGGCGCGGCGCGCGAGCTCGCCCTCGAGGGCTCGCTCGTGCGTGACATCGCGGTCCGTCTGCATGTCGCCCACCAGGCGCCCGGAAGCGTCCCGGATCCCCGAGATCACCGCTTCGACCTCGACGAGCGCACCGTCCTTGCGCCGGTTGACGATCGTGCCGGCCCAGGTATCGCCCCGCGCCACCGCGGCAGTGATGGCGTCAAAGTAGGAATGCTCGTGCCGGCCGCTGTGGAGGATGCCTGCCCACCGACCGACGATCTCGTCCGGCTCATAGCCGTAGAGCCGGCAGAACGACCGGTTCACGTAGGTGACCACGCTGCCCTCGGCGTCCTTGATCCACACGGCGTCGGCGGTCTGCTCCATGGCCGCGGCCAGTCGGGCCCGCTCCTCGTCCGCTGCGACCCTCTCGGTGACGTCCTGGACGGTGCCGACGATTCTGACCGGCGTGCCCGCTGCGTCGCGGAAGACCTCAGCCTCGTCGTGGATCAGCCGGATGCTGCCGTCCGCCCGCACGCCGCGGTAGTCGATGGAATGCCCGGCCCCGTTCTCGATCGCCGCCTTCTCGGCCGCCTGCACCCGGGCCCGGTCATCGGCGTGGACGTAGGCATAGAAGGCGTCGGCGGTCTCGGGAATGGAGCCGGGCTCGACGCCGTAGATCCGGTGCAACTCCTCCGAGCGGTGGGCGGCGCCCGTGGCGAGGTCCCATTCCCAACTGCCGATGTGGGCGATCCGCTGCGCCTCGGCGAGGTTGCGCTCGCTTCGGCGGAGCCCCTCGACGAGCGCTGCTCGCTCCTCGTCGGCACGGGCGCGCTCCCCGACGTCGCGCACATTCCGCTGCTGCCGGCCGTCGGGCAGCACCTTGAACCGGACTTCGACCGGCAGGCTTGTGCCGTCGCGCTTCCGGTAGCGGCGTTCGACGAGGATCCCGGTCTCACCCGCCGCCTCGCCGAGGCGCTCGTCCATGCCCTCGTTGCCCACCGGGTCGTCGGCAGCTGTGAGATCCCCGGCCCGCATGGCGAGCAGCTCGCTTCGGGTGTATCCGAGCATGCCGCAGATGGCCGGGTTGGCCTCGACGTACCGGCCCGAGAGATCCGAGACGAGGATGCCGTCGCCTGACCCCTCGATGAGATCGCGAGTGCGCGCCTCGCTTGCGCGCAGCTCCTGCTCTGCCTGCTTGCGCTCGGTGATGTCTTGGACGGTGCCGTGGACGAGGATCGCCTTGCCGTCCTCGATCGTCGCGGAGCCGTGGTACCGCAGCCAGATGGCCCGACCCTTCGCGGTGACCATCGGCAGCTCGAGGTCGAAGGGGGACCGACCGTCGATCGCGGCCTGCACCGCGGCCTGGACGACCGGCCTGGCCTCGGGGGAGTGGAAGTCGATCGCCTGGTCGAGCCCGGGCGTCAGCGGCCGGCTCGATTTCGTGGATGCGGAACGTCTCGGGCGACCAGACGACCTGCATCGTCCGGAAGTCCATCTCCCACGCGCCGATCTTCGCGACCTCGACAGCGCGCTCAACCAGCTCCGACATGCGGCGGCGCGACAGGTCCAGCCGTCGCTGATCGGTGATGTCGGCAATCGTGCCCAGCATCCTGATCGGGTGCCCAGACCCATCGAACGTCAGCGTGCCGCGTCCATGAACCCAGCGCTCGTCGCCGGAATCGACGCGGACGATCCGGTACTGCGCATCGAACGAACCGCCGCGGCCAAGCACGTCGTCGGCGAGATAGGCGACCAACCGTGCGCGGTCAGCCGGGTGGATCAGCGATGCCCAGCCCTCCATGGACCGCTCGAACGCAGCGTCGATCCCGAAGATCGCGTCAAGGCCCCTCGAGCTCGTCCAGCGCGCCGTCAAGACGTCGAGCGAGTACGACCCAACCTGTGCGACCGACTCCACCTCGTCGAGCAGAAGGGCAACAGGAGGGTCGCTGCCCTCCGCCAGCGCGGCGGTCGGGGGACGCGGCAGTCCCCCGAGGATCCGCGGGCCCCGGTTGCGAGGAGGTCGGGCCATGGGCCGCGTCATCGGACTGTGCGCTCCCCCTCTTCTCATGCCGGCCAAGCGGCAATGCCGGAAGAGGTGGCGTCAACATCGTCGAACACCAGGACCGAGCCTGGTCGAGGTGCTTTGGCGGTTGCGTTCGCTTGCGTTGCTCGCCCGGCAGATGGCGGCCACCCCGCCGCCGGGGCTCCGCATCTAGGCTGCAGGATCGTCGTGCCGCGGATGGGTGTCATGACGTCGCGTCATCATGGGGGGCAGCCGCCATGGTGCCCGCACGACGCTCGCTACCCTCGCGATGGCCCGCGGATGGCCGGCGCCTCGTCCGCGGCGACGCGACGGTAACTGGGCGTCGGAATCCATCGACGCCGCCTGCGTTCCTGACCGGAGGCGGAGAGGTGCGACCGGCCGTTGACAGGAACCTCGTCTGTGGCGCCCCTCGGATGGCGGACGTCCCATGAGAGGCACATGGCGTTCCAGTAGTCCAGGCGGGCCCGCACCGCGGCTCGCTGGGCGTCGCGCCAATCGGGCGTCTGTCGTGTCGATTCGCGAACTCGACGTTGCGCGTCGCTCACGAAGCTCACGAGCGTGGCGAGGTTCTGCGTCATCGGGGCCGCCTCCAGCGGTGCGAGATACCTCCCGACCGCGTTTCGGCGGAGCCAGAGCTCTCCGCCCGATGATGGGCGCCTCATCCCCGCTGGGGAACCCTGACCTTCGCCGAGTCGCCGTTGAGGCGCTGAACGGGCGACGCATGGGCGCCGAGTTGGCATCGCGCCAGGCGGTGCGCCGAGCGCTCCCCGGTCCAGGGGGACCGTGTTCCTGGCCTGTCGTCGAGGCCGTGCTGAGGTGGGCCATCCACGGTCCGTGGGCGGGCTCTGCAACGCGTGTAGGCCCCGGGCGTCTTCCCAGTCACAACCCCCGCACCATGGGCGAATACCGTGAGGACCAACGCGGGCCACGTCAGGAGACAGAACACCCGCCAGACTGGGATGCACAGTCGGGTGTCCGCAGTCTCGACTGCCGCTCGTCATTTCAGGGCCTGGAGCTTCGGGCTGGGCCGGAGTGCGTGGCTGCTGCCGCTCGACGTCACCTTCCGCGTCGTCGGGATTCGCTACGGCTGGCTCAAGTGGCTGTTCGAGATCATGCCGCCGCCGGTCCTGGCGATCACCGGTCGACTGCGGGCGGAGCGCGCCGTCTGGCGAGCGATCCGGCGGGTCCCGGCCTATCGCGCCTATCTCGAAAGCACCCGGATCGACCCTGACCGCCTCCCCCCTGCCGCCATCTTGGAGTCCGTGCCTGAGACCGACAAGCGGACCTACATCGACCGGTACCCGATCGAGCAGCGCTGCGTCGACGGCCGGATCGCGTTCAAGGGTGTGACGATCGACGAATTGAGCGGCTCCACGGGGACGCCGTACAACTGGATCCGCGGCGCGGCCGAGCGGACCGTCACCCAGCGGAACATCGCGTTCTTCGCGCGCTACTGCCTTCGGCGCCGGAAATCTGGTCACCCTCAACGCGTTCTCGATGGGCGCCTGGGCCACCGGTTTCAACATGTCGCTCGGGATGACTCGCCATGGGCTGGTGAAGTCGATCGGGCCCGACATCCCGAAGATCCTCTCGTCGCTGACGATGCTCGGACCGGGCCTGCGCTACCTGATCAGCGGCTACCCGCCATTCATCAAGCATCTGCTCGACGAGGGCGATCGACGGGCGTTCCCGTGGTCCTCGTACCGGATGTCTGCGCTCGTCGGAGGGGAGGGGATGGCCGAGGAGCTTCGCGACCGGCTCCTCGAGCGGTTCGAGGTGGTCTACTCGGGCTATGGCGCGACCGACCTTGAGATCGGGATGGCCGGCGAGTCGCCGGTCAGCGTCGCGCTCCGGCGCCTCGCCCGGGCCCGGCCGGACGTCCGGGCGGCGCTGTTCGGCGAGGACCCGCGCCTGCCGATGGTCTTCCAGTACAACCCGCTCATCCACCATTTCGAGGTCAACGGGCTCGGCGAGGTCCTCTGCACCGTCAGCCGGCTCGACCTGATGGCGCCCGCGCATCCGCTACAACGTGCACGATGCGGGCGGCCTTCTCGACTTCGCGACGGCCCGTCGGGTGTTGTCGGCCGCTGGGTTCGACATCGGCCGACTCGGCTCCCTCCCCGAGGTCGCGGGCCCCCGCGGTCCGCTGCCGTGGTCCGCGCCGATCCCGCTCCCGTTCGTCTACATCTACGGCCGCCGGGACGCCACGATCAGCGTGATGGGGGCGAACATCTACCCGGAGGACATCGAGACGCTCGTCTACGGGGACCCGGCGCTGGCGCGGCGCCTGGAATCGTTCCTGCTGATGTCGGTCACCGACGAGAGCGGGACGCCCCGGCCCGCGATCGCGCTCGAGCTCGGTGCGGGCGAGACGGCCGACGAGGCCTGGCGGGCGGCGATCACGGTCCAGTTCCGGGACGGGCTGCGAGACCTGAACGCCGACTACCGCGAGGCGCTCCTCGAATTCCCGGCGGCCATGGAGCCGGTCGTCACGATACACGCGGTTGGTGGAGGGCCCTTCGCCTCGGACGCCGGCCGGATCAAGCCGCGGCGGCTCCTGCCTCAGACCTGATGCACACCCGTGGCTGCGGCGCGGCCGCCACGACCGAACCGGCTCGGAGCCGGATCGCTCTCATCGGGGCGTGGCCGCGTCCACCGTCGGCGTCGGCACCACCGGTCCGTCGGCGACCAGCGATCGCGACAGCTCCGGATATGCCCCGCGGTAACCCAGGGCATGGGCGAGGGGTGCCCGCGACGCGAACATGACCCGCTGGAGCGCGGGCGGCGGCGACTTGAACTGGACCGTGTCGGAGAACTCGCGACCGGTGACGGCCAGCTGCAGCAGGATTGAGCCCAGGTCGTCCGGTCAGCCGATCTCCGCGGCCTCGACGGCGGGCTCGGCCGCCTGCTCGCGCATCACGATGGCGCTGGCCGCGACAACGAGGCCGATCCCAGCGATCTGGACGGGGCTCAGCAGCTGGCCCAGGACGATGAACCCCGCGGTCGCCGCGACGGCGGGCTCCAGGCTGAGCAGCACGCCGAACACGCGCGTGTCCAGACGCCGCAGCGCGAGCAGCTCCAACGAGTACGGCACCACCGAGGACAGCACCGCGACCCCGGCCCCGGCCAGCACCACGCCCAGCGTCACCGCCGCGCCTGTCCACGACACCGCCGCCGCGGGCGACCACCAGGACGGCACCGATCGACATCGCGAGCGCGAGACCGTCGAGCTGCCGCCAGCGCGCGCCGACCGCCCGGGTCGCCAGGATGTAGCAGGCCCACCCCGCGCCGGCGCCCGCGGTGAGCAGGAGGCCCAAGGCATCGAGGGCCGCGATCCCGCCCTGGAGCGCCCCGGAGACTGCCACGACCCCGGCCAGCGCGAGGAGGACCGCGACGACGTGCACGGGCTTGCGCGACAGCGCGGCCGCCAGGCCGAGCGGACCGAGGAACTCGATCGTGGTGACGATGCCCAGCGGCATCCGGCCGAGCGCGCCGTAGAAGCACATGTTCATCGCCCCGAGGCTCAGGCCCAGCGCCAGCACGACCAGCCAGTCGCGGCGGCTTCGCCCCCGGACGCCGGGCCGGGCGACCACCAGCATCACGGCGGCCGCCACTGCGAGCCGGATCCCCACCGTCACGACCGGCCCGATCTCCCGGATCAGGCCAGACGCGACCGCGGCGCCCACCTGGACGGACACGATGCCGCCCAGCACCAGCAGCGGCGCGGGGACGGCGTCGGTGATCGGGGGGCGGGCGGCGCCATCGCGCGAGGCGCCCGACGGCGAGGACGGGGAGGTCACGGGGCTAGGATTGCACGCACCCGAGATCGGCCGGGTGCAGACCTCCGCGTCCTGCCGCGTCCCGGGTCCGTCCGGCACTGGCGTGGTCCCGCTTCGCGGCCGACGCTTCGACCCAAGTCCCCCGACTATGCCGCGCTTCTGGGCGCCGAGGAGACAGGTCCGAGATGTCGCGCTATGTGCAGTGGTCCCGTTCGGAGCACAGCGAGGCCGCGAGGGTCGCGACCACGCTCCTCGCGGGTCCCGTGTTCCTCGGCCTGTTCCCGATCCTGGTTGCGGTCGTCGCTCCACGCCTTGACCAGGGGCTTCGGCTGCCGAGGCCCGGGATCGGGACGGCCGGCCAGGTGCTGGGCGGGTTGCTGGCGGCAGCTGGCTTCTCCCTTGGCATGTGGTCGGTCCTCACCCAGCTGGGCAGGGGCAGGGGAACGCCGCTGCCCGTGATGCCCACCCAGACGCTGCTCACCGACGGGCCCTTCCGGTACTGTCGCAACCCGATGACCCTGGGGACCGTGATGGCCTATCTGGGCATCGCGCTGGCTGCGAGGACCACCGCCGGGCTCGCCCTGGTCCTCTCCCTTGGGGCCACCCTGCTGGTGTACCTCAAGCGCCTCGAGGAGGGGGAGCTGGTCGAGCGATTTGGCGAGCCGTACGTGGCGTACCGACGGGCGACACCCTTCATCCTTCCGCGGCTTCCGAGAAGGAGGGCCGGGGGCGCCGCTGAGGCGGGGCCTACCACCGAGGACAGCCCGATGGCCCGCGCGGAGTCCTGATCGGAGGCGACGCCAGCCCGGCCGCATCGGGACGCTCGGCACAGCCGATCGGGGACGCTGATCCTCGCGCCTGAGCCGTGCGACACCGACTCTTGGACGAGTGCCGGACGGCCGGCCGCGACAGGGTGGGATGGATGACCGCGATGCTCTCAGCCGAGGACGAGGACCGGCAGCGAGTGCGTGCCTGGGCCACGCCCGCCGCCGTGGTGGCCGCAGCCCTCGACACGGATGTCGTCGGCGGGTCTGTCGCAGGACCGGGCCGCGGCCCGTCTGGAGCGGTTCGGCCGCAACGAATTGGTCGAGCGGGGCCGTAAGGCCGCCTGGCGGCTGCTCCTCGAGCAGTTGGATCGAACCGCTGGCCGGCGAGCAGTTGAGACCGAAGGTCGGGGCGGTTCGACTCAGGCCGACACCTGCCGGATGCCCTGTCGGCCGACGGCGCGCATGGGGTAGGGTGGCCGAATGACACCGAGAGCCGCCATCCACGAGCACAAGCTGCCCGACGCGACCGAGCCCCACGAGACGGGCGCCAGCAGCGTCCTCCGACCCGTCGTCTTCGGCGGCAACGACGGGCTCGTGTCAAACCTCGCCCTCGTCATGGGGGTCGCCGGCGCCAATCCCGCGCCGTCGATCATCGTCCTCGCGGGCATCGCCGGCCTGCTGGCCGGGGCCTTCAGCATGGCCGTGGGCGAGTTCATCTCGGTCCAGAGCCAGCGCGAGCTCCTCGACTACCAGATCGCGTTCCAGCGCAAGCAGCTCCGGGAGGCAGCCGACCAGGAGCGCGCGATCCTGACCAGGATCTACATCGAGCGGGGGTTCCCGCCGGACGAGACCGAGCGGATCGTCGAGGTGATCTTCGAGGAGCCGGAGAACGCCGTGCGCACGATGATCTTCGAGGAGGTGGGCCTGGACGAGCGGTCCATCGGATCGCCGCTGACGGCGGCCGGCGGGTCCTTCGTCGCCTTCACCCTGGGGGCGTTCATCCCGCTGCTGCCGTACCTCATCTGGTCGGGCCCGATGGCGTTCGCGTTGTCGCTGGGCGTGAGCCTCGTCGCCCTCGGAGTGCTCGGCCTGGGCATCGGGGTCATGACCCGCCGGTCACTCCCGTACACCGCGGTCCGCCAGATGCTGCTCGGCGGCGCTGCCGCCGCCGTGACCTTCGCGGTGGGCACGTTCATCGGGGTCCAGGCCGGATAGGGCATCGGGGCGGTCCTGTCTCCATGAGCGGACGATCGAGACCTCGCTTGGGGGGGTGGTCGGGCATCCCAGCCACGGCGCTGGTCCGAGGCGATGAGCCCCGCAGCCTCAGCGGTCAGCGGCCGGGCTGAGTCGCTCCCGCGTCGATGCCCAGCACGCGAGTTCGGCGAGGGCCGCTTCCGACGGCGACCCGGGCTCCGCCGAGTACGTGACGATCGCGAGGCCGGCGTCGGCCGGGAGTTCGAGGCGCTCGTACGCGAGCGTGAGGTCCCCGACGAGCGGGTGGCGGATCCGCTTCGGCGTTCCGCGAGAGATGGCGCTCGGTTCCACGAGAGTCGATCCCTCGGAGCTCAGGCTGTCGGGGTTCGTTCCCGGCAGGACCTCGAGCGAGGCGGTGCCGCATGTCAGTGGTAGACTGACTGACCGTCAGTCAGTTAGGTGCGAAACGCATGCACGACGGCCGCGAGCCAGCCACAGCCCCGTCCAGCCGCAGGAGCCCGCGCCGTCGCGACGACATCGTGGACGCGGCAGTCCGCCTCTTCACTGCCAAGGGCGTCGGCGGGACGTCGGTTGACGACATCGTCCGCGCCGCGGGCGTGGCGAAGGGCACCTTCTACCTGTACTTCGAGACCCGCGACGACATCATCACCGCGGTCGCGGAGCGCCTGGTGGACGGCATCGGCCGGCAGATGGACGAGGCGCTCGCCTCCCGGGGCAGAACCGCGGCCGAACGGATCTGCGGAATCGCCGGCGCCATGACGACGGTCGGATCCGAGGCCATGGACCGCGAGCTGATCGGGACGCTGCACGCGCCCGGGAACGCCGCCGTCCACGACCGGCTCTCGGGGCGGATCGCGGACCGGCTCCTTCCAGCGGTGACGCAGGTCATCGAAGACGGGATGGCCGCCGGCGAGTTCGCCGCCCAGGATCCCCGCCAGGCGGCCGCCTTCGTCCTCGGCTGCTTCACCTCGATCCACGACCTGGTGGGGGATCCGGCTGAGCTGCACGACGTCGTCGGCGGGCTCAACGCGTTCATCCTCCGCGGGCTCGGCCATCGGCCCGGGGTGCCGCGGTGACCTCCGCCGCCGTCGAGACGACGGACCTCTCCAAGCGATACACGTCCGATGTCCTCGCTGTCGACCGCGTGAGCCTGCGCGTCGACCGCGGCGAGATCTACGCCTTCCTCGGGCTCAATGGGGCCGGCAAGTCCACGACGATCCGGATGCTGCTGGGCATGATCCGCCCCACCTCGGGAACAGCCATGGTGCTGGGCCAGGCCGTCCGGGCGGAGGCGCCGGGCCTCTGGGCGCGCGTGGGCCACCTCGTCGAATCGGCCACGGCGTACCCGGAGCTCTCCGTGCGAGAGAACCTCGACGTCGCCCGACGGCTCCTCGGCGTTCGCGACGAGGCGGTCGTCGGGCGCGCGATCGAGCGGCTGGGGCTGGGTCAGTACCGCGACCGGCGCACCGGGACGCTGTCGCTGGGCAACCTCCAGCGGCTGGCGCTGGCCCGCGCGGTGCTCCACGCCCCCGAGCTGCTCGTGCTCGACGAGCCGGCCAACGGCCTCGACCCGGCGGGCGTGATCGAGGTCCGGGAGCTCCTCCGCGAGCTCGTTGCCGACGGCGGGTCGACTGTGTTCATGTCGAGCCACATCCTGGCCGAGGTCGACCTGCTCGCCACCCGGATCGGCATCGTCCACCGCGGGCGCTTGATCGAGGAGCTCGACAGCGAGGCGCTCCGGCGTCACCGCGACCCTCGGCTCGAGGTGGGCGCACCCGACATCTCCGCGGCCGCAACGGCCCTCGAGGCGGGGGGCTACGAGCCGCGCCGGGTCGAGGCGGCGTCAGGGACCATCCTCGAGCTGCGCGAGCCGCGCGCCATCGAGGCGCCCGAGTCCGTCGCGGCGCTGCTCGCCGCGGCGGGAACACCGCCGAGCCGCCTGGCGATCGCCCGGGAGACCCTCGAGGACCACTTCATCCGCCTGACCGGGGTGGGGGAGGCGGCGTGAACGGACTGCGCGCGGCCCTCGCCACCGAGTGGCTCAAGGCCCGGCGGTCCCGTGTGCCCTGGCTCGTCCTCGCGGGGTTCTCGATGGTGCCCCTCGTCGTTGGCCTGTTCATGGTCATCCTCAAGGACCCCGAGGGTGCCCGGCGGCTCGGCCTCCTCGGCCAGAAGGCGCTGCTCACCGGTGGGAGCGCCGACTGGCCGACCATGATGAGCATGCTCGCGCAGGCGGTGGCCGTGGGCGGGGCGATCCTGTTCGCGTTCCTCACGTCGTGGGTGTTCGGCCGCGAGTACGCAGACCGGACGCTCCGCGGCCTGCTGGCGAGCCCGACGTCTCGCGGCGCCATCGTCGTCGCCAAGTCCATCGTCGTGGGCGTCTGGGGAGTCGCCATCACCGCGTGGATCATCGTGTTCACGTTCGGGGTCGGCGCAGTCGTGGGGCTGCCGGGATGGTCCCACGCGCTGGCCGCGGACTCGGTGCGCAGCATCGCCGGGGCCGCCCTGCTCACCATCGTGCTCCAGCCGGTGACTGGGCTGCTCGCGAGCGTCGGGCGCGGCTACATCGCCGGGCTCGCGTGGGCGGTCCTGACGATCGCGGTCGCCCAGGTGCTCAGCGTCCTCGGCCTGGGCGCGGCATTCCCGTGGGCCGTCCCCGGGCTGGTGTCAGCAGGACCCGACGCCGGGGCGACGCCCGCGAGCATCGTCCTCGTCCTGTTGGTCGGCGGGGCCGGCCTCGTGCTCGTGGTCGAGTGGTGGCGCCGCGCGGACTACACCGGCTAGGTGGACCCGGCCGCGGCAGGGTTCGCGGCTCGGCGCAGGCGGCTCTCGCCAGGCCCGCCAGGAGGCGGGGCGGCGGCAGCGACGTCAGCCCACGTACTGCGCGAGGTGCTGGCCCGTCAGCGTGCTGCGGTCGGCGACGAGATCCCCGGGGAGCCCGGCGAAGACCACCTGCCCGCCGTCGTGCCCGGCGCCGGGGCCGAGGTCGATGATCCAGTCGGCGTGCGCCATCACCGCGAGGTTGTGCTCGATGACGATCACCGACTTGCCCGAGTCCACGAGGCGGTCCAGGAGCCCGAGCAGATGCTCGACGTCGGCGAGGTGGAGGCCGCTCGTCGGCTCGTCGAGCACGTAGACACCGCCGTCGGTGCCCATCTGGATCGCGAGCTTGAGCCGCTGCCGCTCGCCGCCCGACAGCGTGGTGAGCGGCTGGCCGAGGCGCAGGTACCCGAGCCCGACATCGGCCATCCGGGCGAGGATCGCCGTCGCGGGCGGCGTCTTCGCGGCGCCGGTGCTGAAGAACGGCAGCGCCTCGTCGACCGACATCGCGAGCACCTCGCTGATGTCGCGTCCCTCGAGCTTGTACTCGAGCACGCTGGCCTCGAACCGCTTGCCCCCGCACTCCTCGCAGACCGTCTCCACGGTGTCCATGAACCCGAGTTCGGTGTAGATCACGCCGTTGCCGTTGCAGACCGGGCAGGCGCCCTCCGAGTTGGCGCTGAACAGGGCGGGCTTGACGCCGTTCACCTTCGCGAAGACATTTCGAATGGGGTCCAGGAGCCCGGTGTACGTCGCGGGGTTGCTGCGCCGCGATCCCTTGATCGGCGTCTGGTCGATCGCCACCACGCCCGCCCCCTTGGGCATCGACCCGTGGATGAGCGAGCTCTTGCCGGACCCGGCGACCCCGGTCACCACGCACAGCACCCCGAGCGGGACGTCCACGCTCACGTCGCGCAGATTGTGCTGCGTTGCGTGGCGGATCTCGAGCTGGCCGCTGGGAGTTCGCCTCGACGGCTTGAGCCCCGCCCGGTAGCCGAGGTGGCGCCCGGTGATGGTGTCGCTGGCCCGCAGCCCCTCGACGGTGCCCTCGAAGCAGACCGTGCCCCCATGGGACCCAGCGCCAGGCCCGAGGTCAACAATGTGGTCGGCGATCTCGATCACCTCGGGCTCGTGCTCGACCACCAGCACCGTGTTGCCCTTGTCGCGCAGGGCCCGGAGCAGCGCGTTCATGCGCTGGACGTCGTGGGGGTGGAGCCCGGTCGTCGGCTCGTCGAAAACGTAGGTCACGTCGGTGAGCGCCGAGCCGATGTGGCGGATCATCTTGACGCGCTGCGCCTCGCCGCCCGAGAGCGTGCCCGAGGCCCGGTCGAGCGAGAGGTAGCCCAGGCCGATCTCCACGAATGACTCGACGGTGTGCCGAAGCGCGCCGAGCAACGGCGCCACAGAGGGCGCGTCGAGATTGCGGACCCAATCGGCGAGGTCGCTGATCTGCATCGCGCACAGGTCGGCGATGTTGGCACCGTTGACCTTCGACGAGCGCGCGGCCTCGGCCAGGCGCGTGCCGCCGCAGTCGGGGCAGGCCGTGAAGGTCACCGCGCGGTCGACGAACGCCCGGATGTGCGGCTGCATGGAGTCCTGGTCCTTCGACAGGTACGAGCCCTGGATCCGGAGCACCAGACCCTCGTAGGTCATGTTGATGCCCTCGATCTTCATCCGCGTCGGCTCCCGGTAGAGGAAGTCGTGGCGCTCCTGCGCGGTGTAGTCGCGGATGGGCTTGGCGGGGTCGACGAAGCCGGACGAGGTGTACAGGCGGTAGTTCCAGCCGCCGGGGGTGTATCCGGGGATGGTCAGCGCGCCTTCGGCCAGCGACTTGGCGTCGTCGAAGAGCTGGGTGAGGTCGATGTCGGAGACGCTGCCCCGGCCCTCGCAGCGCGGGCACATGCCGCCCGTGATCGAGAACGTGCGCTTCTCCGCCTTCGCGCCCGGCTTGTCGACCGTGAACGACCCACCCCCGCGGACCGACGGCGTGTTGAACGAGTAGGCCTGCGGCGAGCCGATGTGCGGCTGCCCGAGGCGGCTGAACAGGATCCGCAGGAGCGCGTTCGCGTCGGTGGCCGTGCCGACCGTCGAGCGGGGATTGCCGCCCATCCGCTCCTGGTCGACGATGATCGCGGTGGTCAGGCCCTCGAGGACGTCGACGTCGGGGCGCGCGAGGGTGGGCATGAAGCCCTGCACGAAGGCGCTGTAGGTCTCGTTGATCAGCCGCTGCGATTCGGCCGCGATGGTGGCGAAGACGAGCGAGCTCTTGCCGGACCCTGACACGCCCGTGAACACCGTGAGCCGCCGCTTGGGGATCTCGATGCTGACGTCCTTGAGGTTGTTCTCGCGGGCCCCGTGGACGCGGATCAGGTCGTGGCGGTCGGCAGCGTGCATCGGGTCACGGTAACAGCGCACGGCCCGGGTCGCCCAGGGGCTGTCTGTCGGCGCCCGCGGTTCGGCTCACCGCTGGTCGAGGGCGGATCATCGAGCGCACCTGACGGCGACCGGGCGCCGGGGATCGACGTGAACTCAGCCTCCGCCGCGGCCGTCGGGGTGGCACTTCACGCAGTCCTGCACGTTGGTGATCCCCTCGTCCAGGTGCTTGGCGACAATGCCGGCCTGCGTGTGGGCGTGGCAGCCGTAGCACGTGTACGCCGCGTAGTTGGCCGGGTGGCAGACGGCACACTCGCTCGCCGACCCGCCGTGATCGATCGGGAACGAGTGGTCAAGAAGGGTCGCCGGCTTCCAGCCAGCGGTGGTGTGGCAATCGGTGCAGCTGCCCGTGAAGAGGCTGCCGACATGCGTGGCGGGCGCCTGGTGACAGGCTGAGCACGCAGTCGGCGTCCCCTTGAACACGCTGTTGGCATGGCATTGCGTGCACGCCACCGTCTTGTGCTGGCCGTCGAGGGGGAACGATGACTTGCTGTGGTCGAACGTCACGTCGAGCCAGGCCGTCGCCTTGTGGCACCCGCCGCAGTCCGTGCCGAACTGCCCCTTGTGGGCGTCGTCCTTGGCGTGGCACGCGCTGCACGTCGTGGGGGCCGCCGAGAGCGTCGTGCCAGTGTGGCACTGCCGACAGACGGCGCTGGCGTGCTTGCCCTCGAGAGGGAAGCGCGTGATGGAATGGTCGAACGTGGCGAGCGTGGTCTTCCCGTCGTGGCAGCCCAGGCAATCGCCGCTGAAGTCCGCCCGGTGCTGCGCGATGAAGGGGGCGTTCAGCTGGCCGTGGCACGCGGTGCACACGGCCTGGTCGAAGCTGGTATAGCTCGAGGCATGGCACGCCGTGCACGCGAACGGCGATCCGTCCGCCTGTGTCGCATGCTGGGCCAGCGAGAACCGGGTCCGCTCGTGCAGTGCGGCGTCACCCTGGAAGTCGGTGAGGACCCCGGCCGCGCCGCCGTGGTCCACGTGGCATGTCCGGCAGTCGGCGTCGCCGGCCGCCACGACGCCGTGGATCCCGCTGGCAGACGCCAGCTGCGTCGTGACGTCGGTGTGGCACGCCAGGCACAGGTCGGACGTGCGTTCGCTCGCCCACGGCGCAGGGTGGCAGGCCCCGCAGTTGCCCGACAGGTCGGCGTGGGAGGTGACCCCGTTGAGTGGGAGGTGCGTGCGACTCTGAGCGCTGAGCGGGCCGGGGCTGAACAGGACTCCGCCAGCCAGCCAGGTGATCGCGCCCACGGTCACGACCACCAGCGCCGACGCCGTCAGGCTGAGCGGGGAGAGGAAGCCGGGCCTGCGCATGGGCGCTACCTGGCCAGCGTGCTGAAGTACAGCCCTGCGAGCGCGTGCAGGGTTGCGATGGTGAACATGGCCAGCCCGAGCGGTACGTGGACGGTGTGCCAGGTGGCGAGCATCCGGCGGGCGGCGGCGGTCGCGGTTGGCAGCTCCGATCCGTCCGCGGAGCGCGGGATGCGGGTGTAGATGTATCGCCCGACGAATCCGCTGATGACCACCAGCACGGTCATCAGCATGGCCGCCCCGGCCACGCCGTTGAAGGCCCACGCGCTGTGCAGGAGCACCAGGTACGGCCCGAAGATGCCCATGAAGATGTGGACCGAGAGCCAGCGATTCAGCCTGCCGACGTGGACTCGCCTGGCTCGTTTGCGCAGGCTGTAGAGAGTCTCGGTCGCGAGCATCAGCGCCATGCCCACCACGCCCATCGCGTGGCCGACGGGCGAGCCGGATCGCGGCGCGCCCGCTTGGAACACGTAGGCGTACACGGCCGTGACAGCCAGGACGGCGAGCAGGGCGAGGATCAGCTCGCGGTTTCGCCTCATGGGTTCTGGACCCGCGCCTGCTCCGCGAATGCCGCGAGAGTGGTGGCCAGGCTCGCATCAGGCGCGAGGAGCGCCATGCGGATGGGGTCGATATCGGTCTCGTGCTCGATCAGGTAGCGCAGCGGCTCGGACAGGCGCTGGTCCCCGAGCAGGACCGCGCCCACGAGGCGATTCCCGCGCACCATCCAGCGCTGCAGGTCGGGCGGATCCGTGGCCTCGATGCTGAGCAGCGACGACGCGTGAGTCTCCCAGACCTCGCTCGAACCGCGCCCCGCGGCGACCGTGTCGGCGTCAGCTCGCCCGGTGCCGACCTGCCCAATGATCGTGATGGGCAGCTCGGCCAGACGGGCGAAGTTGAACGGCGCTCCCTTCCGGTAGCGCAGGCCCGCGCCCGCCATGTTCGCGCCGGCCACCCGGCCCGTGGCAATCGCGGAGGGCCACAGGATGTCGAGCGCGGCCGCGCCGGTCCTGGGATCAACGACCTTCGCGATGTCGCCCGCGGCGTAGATGTCCGGATCGCTCGTGTGCATGCCGTCGTCGACCAGCACGCCGCGATCGACCCGCAGACCAGCGTCGCGAGCCAGCTCCACCTGCGGGCGCACGCCAACCGCGACCCCGACGATGCTGCAGGGGATGGTCTCGCCGCGGCTGGTCTCGATGCCGGCAACCCGCCCGCCGCGCCCGTCGATCCGGACCAGCTCCGACTCAACGTGCACCTGCGTGCCCATCTCGCGCAGGCGGTGCAGGATCAGGTCCGATTCCCGCTCGGTCAGCACGTTCGACCAGAAGTACGTCTGGCGGACAAGGTAGTGGGTCTTCAGGCCGCGACTCAGGAAGCCCTCGACCATCTCCAGCGCCGTGATCCCCCCGCCAACCACCACCGCGCCCCGGTCGAGCGATCCCCGCTGTCGCGCTCGCCGGACGACATCCATGAGGCTGCGCATGTCCGGAAGGTTGTCGAGCGTCACCACGCCGTCGAGGTCGATGCCGGGAACGTCCGGCCGCACCGCCCTCGAACCGGTCGCCAGGAGGAGCGCATCGTACGGGAGGGTGCCGCCGTCCGACAGGCGCACCGTGTGCGTTGACGGCTCGATGGTCTCGGCGCGGGCGTGGATCAGCTCGAGGCCCAGGGACCGGTAGTGGTCATCGGGTCGGCTGAAGAGCCGCCCTTCGGGAATCTCGTCGGCCAGGTAGTAGGCAAGGCCGGGGCGAGAGTAGAAGTGGTGTGGCTCCGCACTGACGATCCGGATCTCCGCGTCCGGCGCGCGCTCCCGCAGGGTCTCGGCTGCACTGAGCCCGGCGGGGCCGTGACCGACGATCACGAAGCGTCCGCGCACGTCGCCACTCGTCGGGGGAGCTTGAACGGCGCCGGCCGATTGATCGATCCGGAGCGTGCCGCGCGGGCAGCGCGCCACGCATTCGCCGCACACGATGCAGCGGGGATCGTTGACGGCCAGACCGCGCCGCGCGTAGGACCGGACGTCAATGTCGAGGGGGCAGTTGTACGAGCAGATCCCGCATTGGATGCAGCGAACGGCATCCGGGATCACCTGGCCCGAAACCAGTGCGCGACGTCGGGACGCTTCTCGAGCGGTGAGCTTCCTCAGCCGGCTCACAAGAACCCTCCACGATGCCGGTCCGGCCATGGTACCGGCCGTGATGCGCGTTCGTGACCTTGTCCGGGTCGCCTCGAGCGCTCTGCGCGCCGCCGGCTCAGTCGCCCGGCAGGTCCTCCGGGAGCAGGCTGTAGCACCAGCCGCACTGGTAGCCCAGCGTGGCGCCGGCGGCATCGACCAGGCGCGCACGTGGGTGCGTGTGGGGGCAGGTCCGCGACCGGACCCGGTGCAGCGTGCCCTCGCCGGGCTGCGTCCAGACCATGTCGGCATCGCCGTAGCGCGTCTGCAGGGGGCTCGACACCTTCTGGTTGGCGCGGCACTCCACCGATGTCATGCGATGTGCGTCGAGCTCTGCCCGACTCGGGAAGCGCAGGGCGCACCACGTGCACACATAGGCGGTGTGGCCGCGCGTCGCGCGGGATTCCGACCCGCCGACCACTCGGAGGCTGCGGCGGCGCGCAGCAAAGTCGTCACTCATCGCCCCGAACCCTACCTTCTCGATGCCGCCCGTGTCAGCGGGCCGTCGCGAGTCCGGAGATCCGCTCCACGACAGGGGGCCGCTGGACGCGGCGCTCAGCCGGCCGTGACTGGCGAGCCCAGCACGCGGGCCATGACATCGGAGAACTTGGCCGTCGCCATGCCGATGACGCTGTCCGCGGCTCCGTAGTAGATCGAGAGGCGGTCATTCGCCTCGTCGAGGACCCAGCCGCAGGGGAATACCACGCGGCCGACATCGCCCGTGATCTCGTAGGCCGCCTCGGGCGCGAAGACCCACTCGGGACAGCGGCACAGGACCTTGCCCGGGTCGTCCCGGTCGAGCAGGGCGAGCCCCACGCGGTAGATGGGCCCGTCGGAGGTCTGCCGGACGCCGTGGTACATGAGGAGCCAGCCGTGAGCGGTCTCGAGCGGCGGCGGCCCGAGGCCGATCTTGCCGGCGTCCCACCACGCCCCTTCGTGGGCCTCGAGCAGGAGCTTGTGGTCGCCCCAGTGGCGCATGTCGGGTGAGAACGAGAGCCACATGTGGGCGAGGCCGCGGAGCGGCGTGGGGCGGTGGATCATCGCCCAGCGTCCCCCGAACCGAACCGGGAAGAGCGAGGCGTCCTTGTCCTCTGGTGGCATTGCGGGGCCGAGGCGCTGGACGGTCCGGAAGTCGCGGGTCGTTGCCAAGGAGACGAGCGGCCCGCGGCGGCTGTACGCCGTGTAGGCGATCACCCACTCCTCGCGCTCGGGGAGCCAGGTCAGACGCGGGTCCTCGCAGCCCCAGGTCTCCTCGGGGTCGAGGTCCACGTCCGCCCGGAGCAGGGGCTCAGGGTCGAACCGCCAGTCGTGCTCGCCGTCGGTGCTGCGGGCGACCTGCAGCTGCGAGATGCCGCGCAGGTCCTCAACGCGGATCAGGAGCACGGTCTCGTCGCCCACCCGCGTCGCCCCGGGGTTGAACACGGTGTTGGCGTAGTAGGGGAGGTCGGCAGCGGTCAGGATCGGGTTGGCGGGAGACCGGGTGAAGAGCGGCTCAGGAACCGTCACCGGTGGAGGTCCGAGGGCTGGATCGAGGGCTGCATCGATGGCTGGATGGAGTTCCTGCGGGCCGCGGCGGTGGTTCGCGCGGCGGTCGCGCGCACCGCGTCCACGTGCTTCCCTCCCGAGCCCATCGCGATGGCGCCTGCCGGGGCCGCGGGGAGGGCAACGGCGGGCGACGCGGCAGCGGCCTCGAGTGCTCGGCTCGCTCGGATGTGCTCGGCCGCCATCAGCCACAACAGCGTCGACTCCGCGCCTTCGTTGGTGTTCCTGCCGGTGGGCGTGAGGCCGTCGCCGCTCGCACCGCGCAGCGGGCTGGCGATGCGCACCTTGAGGTCGTTCTCGCCCAGGAACCACGCGTAGGCCCGCTCCATGGTGTCCCGGTAGCAGGGCTTGCCGGTCGCCGTGAAGGCAGCCTCGCTCGCGAGCAGGAGCGACGTCGCCTCGATGGGCTGCTGGTCGAAGTTCGACTTGACGCCGCCGTGCACCCACCAGCCGTTGCCGACGGGGGACAGATGTCCGTCCTCGGACGTCTGGATGTCGATGAGCCAGTCGAGGACCTGGAGGCCAATCCGCAGCATCGTGGTGGCGCCCAGTGCGTGCCCGGCGACAATCATGGCCCGCGGCAGCAGCGCGTTCTCGTAGGTCAGCTCCTGCTCCGGCCAGGGCCACCCGGGGCGCGCATAGCTGCGGAACAGCACGTGGAGGTCGGTCGCGAGCGTGCGCATCAGGACCTTCCGGGCCGGATTGGGCGCGGTGTGGCAGGCGAGCACGACGGCGGCCCGCGCACGGGGCGAGCTGATCCGCGCGGCCTTGGGAAGCGCACGGTCGAAGAGCGCGTCGGCCCGCTCCGCCATCTCGGGCTCCGGCGCCGATGCGATCGCGCACGCGAGGCCGAGCATCGCCCGTCCGAAGGAATCGTCGGACCCGGGCCCGGCGGCCCACGTCCCGTCGACGGCCCGGAAGTTGCCGAACCGTCCGATGGCCGGGTCGAACGCATCCTCGAGGTAGCGCAGGTTGCGCCAGGCGCTCTCGGACACGGTTGCCCACGGGAGGACCCGCGCGTGCAGCAGGTCCACCTTGAGCGCTCGCGCCACGTCGTCGACGCAGTAGCCGTGGGCGGGGTCGGCCTTCGATCCGCTGGCGTGCTGCAGGATGCCGAATTCGCCCGTCAGCGCGGTGATGTGCCGGCGGCTGATCGGGTGGAGGGGAGCGCGCCGGGGCGGCATCTCGGCCGTTGCCTCGGACCCACGTCCGTCAAGCACCGACGGGGATCTCGTTCGCGACCGAGACGTGCGCGAGGCTCGGAGCAAGCCGTGCGAACAGGCTGGCGTACTGCGCACCGACCTCGGACCACACCATGCGCCGGCTGTAGGCGAAGGCCCGGCCCCCGATGCGGGCGCGCAGCGCGGGGTCGGCGATGAGCCCGGACAGGGCCGCGGCGAATGCGGCCGGCGATCCCGGTTGCACCAGCACGCCCCGGCCGTCCGCGAGGAGCTCGGCGGCGTAGACATACGGGGTGGAGACGATCGCGCGCCCGGCGCCCATCGCGTAGGACAGCGTCCCCGACGCGATCTGGGCGAGGTTGGGATAGGGCGTCACGAAGATGTCCGCGGCCTCGAGCCAGCGCGTGAGCTCGGCCATGTCCACGAACTTGTCGATGAACTGGACGTGCTCCTGCAGCCCGAGGCGCTCGACCTCTGCGACGAGAGACTGACGATAGGCCTCGCCCTCCCGCTGGATGAGGTCAGGGTGCGTCGCCCCGAGGATCACGTAGACCACCGACGGGTGCGCCGCGACGACGGCCGGGAGCGCGTCGATCGCAAGCTCGTAGCCCTTGCCCGGTCCGAGCAGGCCGAAGCTCAGGATCACGTCCCGACCCCCGAGGCCCAGGGTCGGCTTGACGCGGTCCGCGTTGACCAGCGGGACCGAGGGCACGCCGTGGGGGATCACGTGGACGCGTCTCGGATCGACACCGTAGTCGCGGAGGAGCAGGTTGGCGGCTGACCGCGACATGACGACCGTTGCCTGGGCCAGCGAGGCCAGCCTGGTGAGAACCGATCGCTGGTGGGAGGTCGGCGCGCGCAGGACCGTGTGCATCGTGACGACGGCCGGGACGCGGAGCGCCTCGACGAAGTCAAGCACGTAGCCACCGTCCGTGCCGCCCCAGATGCCGTACTCGTGCTGGACGGACACGACGTCCACCGAGGCGCTCAGGGCTCGGGCGGTCCGCAGGTAGTCGGCGGGCTCGTCTTTGCGGATCACGTGCCGGACTTCAGCCGGGTATGCCACGGTGTCGCTGCCAGGGTGGAGGGCAGCGATGGTCCGGGCTCCGGTGGCAGCAGCCAGGTCAGTGGTGAACGCAGCGATGCCGCAGCGACGGGGCGGGTAGGTGGCGACGAGGGCAGTCCGGACGATGGCGTTCTCCGATGCGGGCGCGAGGGTGGCCTGAGCGCCCGGCGAGACGCGATCGAGAACCGCGGCCCGCTCGGGGCGGAGGTGGCGTGGGGCGTGCGCTGCGTGGCGCGCGCCCGGGCCCGGCTAGGCTGCGTGCACCCGGTTGGCGCGCGGTCCTTTGGGGTTCTGCTCGATCACGAACTCGACGTGCTCGCCGCCAACCAGGCGCTCGAACTCGAGGGAGCCGTCGAGGGCGCCGCGATGGAAGAAGTACTCCTTCTCATCGTCGGCGGTGATGAAGCCGAAACCGCGCTCGGCAACGACCTTCTTGATGATTCCGGTGGTCACGTGGGCCTCCAACACTTCCCGAACAAGGAGGTGGCAGCTCGCACGGTCTGTTCGAAAAGGATGACCACGCGGAGATCGTCGCAAGAGGCGGCGGTGCTGGAACCTTAGCACAGGTGTTCGAAGACGGCCTTTGGCGAGGGCCTCGGGCCGCGCCACGAAGCGAGCTCGCAAGGGAGCGCGATGCGCGATCGGCCTGCGCGCCCCCGCCGTACGACCGATGATCGTGCGAGGGGCGTGGTTCGCGCCCGATGGGACGACGAGGGGTTCGATGCGACGCTGGCTGCTGCGCGGGTTCGCGGTCGTCATCGCTGGATTCCTGCTGATCCAGCTGGTCCCGTACGGTCGGGCGCACACGAACCCGCCGGTCACCGGCGAGCCGGCCTGGGACTCGCCGACGACCCGGCAGCTCGCGGTGCGCGCGTGCTTCGACTGCCACAGCAACCAGACGGTCTGGCCCTGGTACTCGAACATCGCGCCGCTGTCGTGGCTGCTCCAGCACCACGTGGACGAGGGTCGCGCGGTGCTGGACTTCTCGACATGGGGGACGACGCGCCACGAGGCGGGGCGCTCCTCGCGGCTCATCGCCAGCGGCGAGATGCCGCCCGGCGACTATCAGCTCCTCCACCCGGACGCCCGCCTCACCGATGCCGAGAAGCAGCAGTTGATCGACGGCCTGGGCAAGACCCTGGGAGCGAGCGGCGGATGATCGGCTCGTGACGACCCGGTATCCCTGGCTCCTGTTCGACGCTGACGACACCCTGTTCGACTACGGGCGGGCCGAGGCCGAGGCTGTCCGCGGCGCGTTCGACGCGCACGGCGTGGCGTTCGACGACCGCTGGCTCGCCGCGTACCAGCTGGTGAACGCGCGGGCCTGGCGGGCACTGGAGGAGGGGAGGATCACGCCGGCGCGGTTGCGGGTGCAGCGCTTCGAGGAGCTGTTCGCCGAGCTGGGCCTCGAGCTCGACCCGGTCGCGTTCAGCGCGGTCTACCTCGCGCAGCTGGCGATGCAGGCGCACCTGGTGGAGGGCGCCCGCGAGGTCGTCGAGGCGCTGCGGGTGAACCACCGGCTCGCGATCATCACCAACGGCCTCTCGGACGTGCAGCGGCCGCGCATCGCCCGATCCCCGCTGGCGGGCGTGGTCGAGCACCTGGTCATCTCGGAGGAGGTCGGCGCGGCCAAGCCCGACCGCGCCATCTTCGCCGTCGCGCTCGCGCGCATGGGGGCGCCCGACCCCCAGGACGTGCTCGTCATCGGCGACAGCCTGAGCTCCGACATCGCGGGCGGAGCGGCCGCTGGGCTCGACACGTGCTGGTTCAACCCGCGCGCCAAGCCGCGTGGCGATGGACCCCTGCCGACGCACGAGATCCGCCACCTCGAAGAGCTCATCGAGCTGGTCGGGGGCTGACAGCAGATCGGGACGGCGCGGTCGAGTGGGGGACGGTCGTCGCGGACCCCGAGAACCCTCCTGCGCCGAGCGGCGCGCCTGGCGGCGGCGTGCCCTCGCCGGACGGCCGGCCGCGAAGGTCAGCGGCCCCGTCGCCGGACCAGTCCGCCGACGCAGGCCAGGACGCGCCAGGTCGCCAAGAGCGCGATGAGCTGGTACGCGATCCACGCCCTGCCGCCGGGGTCGAGGGGCCCGGCGGCGATCCCCGTGGGCCGAATCCGGACCAGCGGCAGGCCCTCGGTCCGCCGAGCGAGCTCAGCGTCCGACGCGGTGCGCGCGTCGACGCCCAGCGCGGCGATGCCGATCAGGCCGAGCGAGGCCGTCAGGGCCCGACCGGCGCGAAGCCGCTCATCCGGGTCCGTGACGACCTCGGCGATGCCGCTGAACGAGCGGCCGGGAAGCATCATCTCCACGCGCGGCTCGGCCTCGACATTCCGCAGCCACTGGGTCCCCGCTCCGAACCCTGCCCAGACGTAGACGGAGCCTTCCCAGATCACGTACCCGAGCGGCGCCTCGCGGACCGCACCCGTCGTCCGGCCACGCGTGCGCAGGATCGCCATGTACCCGGAGATCGGCAGGCACCAGAACGGCGCGAGCCCGGCATGGAGCACGGGCAGCGCAAGCCGGCGGTTCACCGTGATGAAGCCACGGTGCATCGCAGGCAGCAGTCGTCGGGTGGCCGGGCCGTAGGGGAGCGTCGGCTCCACGGGCAACGGCTCATGCTTCGCCATCTGTGCCTCCCCCGAGCGTTCCGCCCGCATCCGCGCCCCCGGCGTCGGCGCCGGCGAGATGTCCGCCCGAGCCGATCGATGTCAGGACAGCCTCCGGGCGCACCGTCGGCAAGTGCCGATCGGCTCGGGGCGCCGCCGGCGAATCGCCGGCAGCCAGCCCTCGCGAGCGGCGCTCTCCAACCGCACGCCTGCCTCACCGATCGACTGGTTGTCGAACGCCCAGCCCCTGACGCCCGGTACCCTTGCGGCCATGCCCGCTGAGTTCATCTACACGACCTATCGCCTCGGCCGCCACTACCCGCCGGACAAGACGGTCCTCGAGGACATCTCGATCTCGTTCTACCCCGGCGCCAAGATCGGCGTCATCGGCCCCAACGGCGCCGGCAAGTCAAGCCTGCTGCGGATCATGGCCGGGCTCGACGACGGCTACGTGGGCGAGGCGCGCCTGACGCCCGGCTTCACGGTGGGCTATCTCAGCCAGGAGCCGCAGCTCGACCCCGCGAAGGACGTCAAGGGCAACGTGCTTGACGGCGTGCGCGAGGTGCAGGCGCTCATCGAGCAGTACAACGCCGTCATGGCCAAGTGGTCGGAGCCCGACGCGGACTACGAGGCCATCGGTGCCGAGCAGGCGTCGCTCGAGGACAGGATCGCCGCGGCCGACGCGTGGAACCTCGAGCGCAACGTGGACATCGCGATGGACGCGCTCCGCTGCCCGCCCGACGACGCGGACGTCACGACGCTCTCGGGCGGCGAGAAGCGCCGAGTCGCGCTCGCGCGGCTGCTCATGCGCCACCCGGACCTGCTGCTCCTCGACGAGCCCACGAACCACCTCGACGCAGAGTCGGTGGACTGGCTGGAGCGGTTCCTCCAGGAGTACAGCGGGACCGTCGTCGCGATCACCCACGACCGCTACTTCCTCGACAACGTCGCCCAGTGGATCCTCGAGCTCGACCGCGGGCGCGGCATCCCGTTCAGCGGCAACTACTCGGGCTGGCTGGAGCAGAAGCTCGCGCGCATGGCAACCGAGCAGAAGCAGGCCGACGCGAAGCAGCGGACCCTCGCCCGCGAGCTCGAGTGGGTGCGGATGTCGCCCAGGGCCCGCCAGTCGAAGGGCAAGGCCCGCCTCTCGTCCTACGAGCAGCTGCTCGCCGAGGCCAACGACGAGAAGGCCGTGGCCCGCGAGCTCGAGATCGCCATCCCGCCCGGCCCCCGCCTGGGCGACCAGGTGATCGAGGTCACGGACCTGCGCAAGGGGTTCGGCGAGCGGCTCCTGATCGAGGACCTCACGTTCAGCCTGCCGCGCTCGGGGATCGTCGGGATCATCGGCCCCAACGGCGCGGGCAAGACGACGCTGTTCCGGATGGTCATGGGCCAGGAGTCGCCCGACGCCGGGTCGATCACCATCGGCGACACGGTCCGGCTCTCGTACGTGGACCAGGCTCGCGACGAGCTCGACCCGGAGAAGACCGTTTTCCAGGAGATCACCCACGGCGTCGAGGTGGTCCGCGCGGGCACGCGCGAGGTCCCGGCCCGCGCCTACGTGTCCTCGTTCAACTTCCGCGGCACCGACCAGCAGAAGCTCGTCGGGACGCTGTCCGGCGGCGAGCGCAACCGCGTCCACCTCGCGAAGCTGCTCCAGACCAACGGCAACGTGCTGCTCCTCGACGAGCCCACCAACGACCTCGACGTGGACACGCTGCGCGCGCTCGAGGCGGGGCTCGAGTCGTTCCCGGGGTGCGCCGTGGTCATCAGCCACGACCGGTGGTTCCTCGACCGGATCGCCACCCACATCCTGGCCTTCGAGGGCGACAGCCAGGTCCGCTTCTTCGAGGGCAACGTGAGCGACTACGAGGCGTTCCGCCACAAGGAGCTGGGCGCGGCCGCGGACCAGCCGCACCGCATCCGGTACAAGCGCCTGGCCGGCTGACCCTCGCGACCCAGACCCACGGGAGTCCGCCAGTCGACACCCTGCCGCCGCCCAGCCTGCTCTTCCGCCCCGGTGATCCTGCGGGGGCGCCGACAGCGGGCGTCCCGCCTTGGGCGGTCGACCTTCGCCTCGACGAGCTCGGGAGCGCGCTGGGGCCGGGCGACGCGGGGGCAGCCCGCCTGGCGCTGCTGCTGCGCCCGTTGCCCACGGCTGATGCGGTCCGCTACCGGCAGGAGGTGTTCCGCGACCTCGAGGACCCCGGCGTCGGCGCGGCGCTGCGGGCGCTGGGCGCGTCTGTGGCCGGGATCCGGGTCGCCCTGGAGCGGGCGGGGCGCATGCGCCATCCCGCGGAGCGCAATCGCTGGATCCTCGATTCGCTCGAGGGGCATGACGCGGTCCGTCATCGCGCTCGACGAGGCGCTCCGGGCAGGCCCGATCCACTCGCGAGGGCTCGGCGCCGCCCGTGATCGGCTGGGCGCCATGGTCTCGTCGCTTCGCTTCGGGCAGCGGCGGGCGGCGGTTGCCGCAGCGCGGGTGGCCCTGGACGGCGTGGCGTTCGGGCTGCGACTGGGTCTGCAGCGCGTTGTCGTGAGCCGCGCTCGCCCGGAGCCGGACCTCGCGCAGGAGATCAGGGCGACCTTCGCCCGCTTCAGCGACGGGCCGCCTGAGCCGCTTCGCGTGGACGCCTTCGACACGCTCGACATGAACCCGCTCGAGGCGGAGGTGGTGGCGCGGGTCGTTCGGCTGGCCCCAGAGCCGTTCGCCCTGCTCGCGGCGACGGTGGCCGAGCAACAGCCGGTCATCGACCCCTGGATCGCCAGCCTCGCCGATGAAGCCGCCTGGTACCTCGCCGTGCAGGACCTGCTGGCGCCGGTGCGCGGCGCGGGCCTCGCCTGCGGGTACCCGGCCATCACGGAGGACGGGGGCCTCGAAGCCGCGCGAGTGTTCGACCTCGCGCTCGCCAGGCGGCTTGTCAGCGCCGGGCAGCCGGTCGCCACGAGCGACATCGCGCTCGGGCCCGTCGAGCGACTGGCGGTCGTCACGGGCCCGAGCCAGGGCGGCCGGACCTCCATCGCTCGGGCGCTCGGCCAGATCCACGTCCTCGCCGCGGCCGGGTGCCCCGTGCCGGCGGCCACCGCCCGGGTGCCCCTGATCGACGTCGTGCACACGGTCTTCGACCGGTCGGAGCGCCTCGACGATCCCGGCGGGCGCCTGCGCGGCGAGCTGCGGCAGATCCGGGGGCTGCTGGATGCCACAACGCAGGCCAGCCTGGTCGTCGCGAACGAGCCGTTCGCATCGACGACCGCCGACGATGCCCTCGCCCTCGCGCGGCGCCTGCTGCGGGCCATCGTCCGCCGAGGGGCGCGCGTCGTCGTCGTGACCTTCCTCGAGGAGCTGTCGGCAGATCCCGCGGCTGTCAGCATCGCCGCGGTGACAGACGCCGCGCGGCCCACTGCCCGGACCTTCCGCTTCGAGCGCCGGCCAGCGGACGGCCTTGCCCACGCCCACGCCCTTGCGGCCAGCCACGGTCTCGGCTCCGGCGCTGTCCGGGCGAGGATGTCGCGATGAGGGTGGGCCTGCTCTTCGCGGACCGCGACCTGGAGCTCGGCGAGCTGCCCGACCCGGACCCGGACCTGCTCGTGGACCTCGAGCTCGAGCGGCTCTTCAGGGCAATGGCCGCCGGCGACGAGCGCATTGCCGCCGTTGTCCGCCGAGTGGTGCCCTTGGCCGCGGCAGGAATGGGCCCCTTCGACGAGCGCGAGCCGGCCCTGGAGGCCGTGCGCCATCGACAGGGCGCCGTGGCCGATGCCCTGGCCGCGCCGGACACGATGCGCGCCCTCTACCGGCTGGCATCCGACGCGGTCGACGTGGAGCGCCGCGTCTGGGGCGGCGCACTGCGGAGCGCCGAGCTGGTGCTGCGCCGGTCGGTTGAGGTCCTCGACGGGCTCCTCGGTGCCGTTGCGGAGATCCGGGACCTCCTGGGCCGCGAGCGCCCGTCATTCCGCTCCCCGGCGGTGCTCGGGCTCGCGGACCGGCTCGCGGCCGACGTGGACGATGCCTTCCTCGCCGACGCTCGAGACGGCCTGCGACGGCTCCGGGAGTCCTCGCTGGCGGTCACCGCCGGGCTAGGCCCGGGCAATCGGCCCGCCGCGTTCGTCCTGCTCAGGACGCCCGAAGCGCGACGGGGGCTCCGGGACCGCGTGGGACTCCCGCGCCAACGCGGCCTCGCGATCGACGTCGCGCTCCACGACCAGAACGCGATGAACGCCCTTGGCGAGCTCCGCGCCCGCGCCGTCGCCGATGCCGCCGGCGCAGTGGCCGATTCCGCGTCGCACCTCCTCGCCTTCTGCCGCCGGCTCCGCGACGAGGCGGCGTTCCTCGTGGGCTGCGCCAACCTGGACGCGGCGCTGGCAGCTCGCGGCCTGGCCCGCACGGTGCCGCAGCCCCTCGAGGGAGCCATGCGCGGGCTGGCTGCGACCGGGATCGTGGACCCGTGCCTGGGCCTCGCCACCGACGCGCTTCTCGTGGCCAACGACGTGGACACAGCGGATCGCCCGCTCACCGTCGTGACCGGGGCCAACGGCGGGGGCAAGTCCACGCTGCTGCGCGCGGTGGGCGTCGCGCGCCTCCTCCACGCCTCTGGGCTACCCGTCACCGCCGAGGCACTCAGCGCGAGCCTGCCGGGCGGCATCCTCGTCCACTTCCCGCGCCCGGAACAGGGAGGCGAGGGAAGCGGCCGGCTCGATGCCGAGCTGAGCCGGCTCGACGCCCTCGTCGAGCGCGCGCGACAGGGCAGCCTCATCCTGCTCAACGAGCCGCTCTCGAACGTCAACGAGCGCGACGGCTCGGCCATTGTCGACGAGCTCGTCCGTGGCCTCGTGGCCGGTGGGGCCGAGGTCTGGCTGGTGACCCACCACCATGAGCTGGCCGTCAGGCTCCACGAAGCCCCGCCGGGGCCGGCCCGGTTCCTGCGCGCCGAGCGGGGCGAGGGCATGCACCGGCCCTTCCGCATCATCGAGGCCCCGCCGCTGGCCACCAGCTTCGGCGCCGATCTCTGGGCTGGCGAAGTGGGCGACGAAGAGCGGACCGAGCCTGGGGCCGCTGGGGTCGAGAGAGGCTGAGGGCCGGCCGCGGCGACGCATCGCCGTGGGGCGCTGCCTCAGGCGGCCGTCAGCTCGCGGGCGATCTCCCGGGCGTAGGCGCGGATCCGCTCCCAGTCGCGGAAGTCGCCCACCTGGTGGGTGCGCAGGATCTGCTCGTCAACGCCAGGTACGCTCGGGTCCAGCAGCCCGCCAAACGTGTGGTGCGCGCGGAACGGGACGTCGGCCATGATCGCGAGAACGTTGTCAGCAGGCGGCAGGTCCATCGCGGCAAGGCGGCGGTCGAGCGGTCCGCTGCTCCACAGCCAGACGGGCTTCGTGCGCAACGCCTCACGCGCGCGGTTCACGAACCGGTTCGCCTCGCGCTGCCAGTGCGCGGCGTAGAGCGCACTGCCGAGGATCACCGCGTCGTACGGTGTGACGTCGCGGGCCTCGCGTGCGGGCAGGGCCGTGGCCTCGAGTCCCGCATCACGGAGGACCGCGGCGATGGCCTCTGCGACCTGGGCGTTGGATCCCATCTTGGTGGCATAGGCGACGAGCACGCGCGGGGCCATGGGTTCGCGTCCCTCTTCCGCGCCGCCGCGGCGTTGGCGACGGGCGGCGCTTATCTTGCCCCACGCGGGTGTCGCGCGATGCCCCCACAGTCTACGATCCGCGTGTGGCGCTGCCTCGCGCCCGAGTCGCAGCGCAGCGTCGCCCGGGAGCCCATGCGATGACCGACGCCTCCGATCGAAGTCTCGCTGACGCGGGAGCGGTCTCGGGCGCCTCCGCGCTGGCGCGGTTCCGGGGCTGGCTCGTCGACGCGCCCGGCTACCCGGCCGATGCCGCGGACCTTCGCTCGGTGGAGTTCCTGGGCCTGCGGGTGCCCGCGCGCGCCACGACGGCGCTGATGCTGGTGGCCCTGCTCCTGCTGCTCGACTACCACGGCAGCGTGACGACCCTCGTCGCCTGGGCCACCGGCTGGTCCACGTTGAACGACGCCGACTTCAAGCGCGTCCAGGGCGTGGGCCGGCTGCTCCTGCTCGGCGGGGTCCCGCTGCTGGTGGTCCTGCTCGGGTTCCGCGACCGGCCGAGCCGGTATGGCCTCCGGCTGGGCGACTGGCGCACGGGCCTGGCGATCACGGTGGGCGGGGTGGCCGTGATGACGCCCGTCGTGTTCGCCTTCGCGCACGTGCCCGCCTTCGCCGCCTACTACGCGCCCCAGGGGGCGCCGCCGCCCCAGGTCTTCCTGACCACGGCCCTCGACGTGCTGCCGGCCGAGTTCTTCTTCCGCGGCTTCCTGCTGTTCGCGCTCCTCCGCGCCGTGGGGCCGATCGCGGTCGTGGTTGCGACGCTGCCGTTCGCCTTCTCGCACCTGGGCAAGCCCGAGCTCGAGACGCTCTCCACGCTGGGCGGCGGGTTCCTCTACGGCTGGCTCGATTGGCGGACCGGCTCGGTGCTGTGGAGCGGGCTGGCGCACACGTGCATCCTGGCCTGCATGGTGCTGGCTTCGGCCGCCGTCGGGATGCCGGCGGGCTGAGCCGCGCGAGGCAGGACGCAGGCGCCAGCCCGGGTATCCTCGCCCGATGGCCGACCCCGTTCCCCAGGACATCCGCACGCTTGCCGACGAGCGCGCACGAGCCCGCCGAGCCCACGACTGGGCGACCGCTGACCGCCTCAAGGCCGAGCTCGCGGCCGCCGGCTGGAACGTGGTCGACGCGGCCAGCCTCTACTCGCTCGAGCGCCGCCCCGACCCGGTGGTCGAGCTGGACGGCGAGGTCCGATACGGCACCAGCGATGCCGTCCCATCGCGGCTCGACGATGCGCCGTCGGCCGTGGCCGCCGCCGTGCTGGTCGCCGACGATGTCGCGGGCCTGCTGCCTCGCTCGGTCGCGGCCGTCATCGCGCAGTCGCCCGGAACACAGGTCGTCGTCGTCGCCAACCGCCCGTCCGAGGCCGTCGCGGCGGAGATCGCGGGCCTCCCGGAGGAGGTCGAGGTCGTCCGGCTGTCATCGCGCCTGGGCGCGGCGGCGGCGCGCAACGCGGGGATCCGCCGGGCGGCTGGAACCATCGTGGTGCTGCTGAGCCCCAGGGTCGACGCAGAGGGCGACCTCATCGGCGCTCTGGCCGTGCAGCTCGACGATCCGACCGTCGCCCTCGCGGGCGTCGGGGGCCTCGCCACCACGGATCTCGTGCACTTCTCGCCGCCCCCCGCGGGCGTGGCCGAGGCCGAGAGCGTGGACCTGCGGGCGATGGCGTTCCGGCGGGCGGACTACGTTGCCCGGGGGCCGCTCGACGAGCACTTCGCGCTCGAGGTGTTCCTCGACGCGTGGTGGGGGTTCGTCCTGCGCGACGTGCCCGAGGACGCGGTAGCCGACGCGGTCCCCAGGCGGGCGGTCGTGGTGCCGGCGACGTTGCGGATGCTCGGCGAGGAGCCGCCGCTGCCCGACGAGCGGCTCGCGAAGAAGCAGCGGTACCGATTCCTGAAGTGGTTCGCGAGCCGGCGCGACCTGCTCGTCGGCGGTCAGGGGACGGCGACGCAGGGCTGAGAAATCCGCCGCGAAATCCCCGACGACCGCCCTAACGAAACGCGGGGCCCCTCGTTCCATAGGCAGAGGCCTCGCAGACAGCATCGTTCCCCCGGCGGTGTGGCACGGCGAGGCCTCATATTCTGTCCGCGACCAGGACTCCGGGGCGGACGGCGGTCCCGGCCTATACTCCGGCCGTGCGTCGCTGGGTCTGCATCGTGTTCATGCTCGCCGGGTTCTCCGGTAGTGGCTACGCGTGGACCGCGCGCCCGCGCGCAGCCGTCCCGATGGTCCGCGTGCTCGACCCTCGGCGGCCCGAGCCGGGACTGCCGGAGGTGGCGTGGTGGAACCTGATCTGACCGGACCCGACGAGCCCGGCGCGTTCGCGCCGCCGAGCGACCCCACATGGGGCGGGACCGGTTGGCCGGACGCAGCAGCGAGCGGGCCGGGCCCGCGCTGGCGGCGCGCGGCGCTTGCGCTCATCGCGCTGGTCACCGCGGCAGCCCTCGTGGTCCACCTGCTCCCCACGCCCCTGGGCACCGTGCCGGACCGCACGTCGGCAGCCTCCACCGACAGCGTGACCTTCCTCGCGGGGACGCCGTCCTCGATCGACCCCGCCCATGCCGGGGACCTCGGAAGCGCGCAATACATCAGCCAGCTGTTCGAGACGCTGACCGCCGTCGACCCGTCGCTCCAGATCCGCCCGGCGCTCGCGTCCTCGTGGCAGGTCAGCGACAACGGCACGAAGGTCACCTTCACGCTGCGCGACGGGCTCGAGTTCAGCGACGGTTCGCCGCTCACCGCGTCGGACGTGGTCCACAGCTGGCGGCGCCTGTTCGTCCCGGGCAACCCGTCGCTGCTGGCCTCGCTGATGGCCGACGTCAAGGGCGCGCGCGAGCTGCTCTCGGGCCAGTCCACCGACACGAGCACGCTCGGCGTGAGCGCGCCCGACCCCAAGACCGTCGTCGTGGACATGGTCCAGGGCGGAGGCAACCTGCCCGCCATCGTGTCCAGCTCGCCGTTCGCGGTGGTGCCCTCGTCCGTCGGCGACGCCGAGTTCCAGCCAGACCCGGGCAGGATGGTCGGCAGCGGCGCCTACACGCTCGCCTCGGTCTCGTCGGACGCCTGGACCCTGCAGTCGAACCCGCACTACTGGGCGGGCAAGCCGGCGATCGACACGGTGAAGATGCTGCTCACCCTCAACGGCCAGTCGCCGGTCGACGCGTTCTCCGCGGGCACCGTGGACATCGCGCCCGTCTCGTTCACGGACGCCAGCTGGCTCGCCTACGACCGCCAGCTCGGGCCGTCGCTGCGCGAGGACCCGGACCTCTCGGTCTCCTACTACGGCTTCGAGACCCGCAAGGGCCCGTTCGCGGACGCGCGGATCCGACAGGCGTTCGCGATGGCGATCGACTGGCGGCGCCTCGCCGCCCTGGACGACCCGATCGCGAGCAAGCCCGCGACCAGCATGGTCCCGGCGGGGATGCCCGGCGCGCCCCAGGGCGACTACCTGCCGCCGTTCGACGTCGCCAAGGCGAAGCAGCTGCTGGCCGACGCCGGCTACCCCAACGGCCAGGGCCTGCCGACGATCACGTTCATCGGCGGGGGAGGCGGCAGCCACGACGACCAGATCGTGGCCATGCTCAAGGCCAACCTCGGCATCACGGTCCAGTACGAGAGCATGGACTTCAACCCGTACCTGGAGCGCCTCGCGACCGACCCTCCCGACATCTGGAGCCAGTCGTGGGTGGCCGACTACCCGAACCCCAACGACTTCCTGGGCGTGCTGCTGGGCACCGGCTCCACCGCCAACCAGGGCGGCTGGTCGAACCCCCAGTTCGACGCGGCGGTCGGGCAGGCGAGCTCAGCCGGCGACGCGGCGGCGGCGCTCGACGGGTACACCAAGGCCATGCAGATCGTCCAGGACCAGGTCCCGGTGGTGCCCGTCTCGTACGGGCGCTCGTGGTCCCTGGTCCGCGATGGCGTGCTGGGCGCGGCCCAGAACGGCACCGGGATCCTGCGGCTGGCCGGCCTGGCGTGGAGCGGCCAGTGATCGCCCTCGGGCGGGGCCGCCTCGGCAGGCTGCTCCTTGCCCTCGCCGCGTCGCTCGCGCTGCTGGCGCCGGCGGCGCCCGTCCAGGCCGCGACGTTCACCTTCAGCGACCCGCAGACAAGCAGCACGTTCAACCAGGGCATCGACTTCTCGATCAAGCTGAACGCCAGCGAGGCCCCGGCCCGAGTCGAGCTCCAGATCACCTACCCGGCCGCCACCGGCCCGTTCGTGGTTCAGCTGACCGATCCCGTGCCCGCCGGCAGCACGACGCTCCACTACGCGCTCGACACCACGGGCAGCGGCCACCTCATGCCGAACACGCCGATCGGCTCCTCGTGGGTCGCGTACCCGCAGGGGGGCGGCGCCCCGGTCCGGAGCCAGGCCAGCACCTACCGCTACGCCGACACCACGCAGCAGTGGCAGACGCTGCGCGACGGAATCGTGACCGTGCACTGGACCCAGGGCTCCACGTCGTTCGCGCAGAAGGCGGCCGGGGTCGCCGTCAAGGCCATCACGACGGACGCGGCGCTGCTCGGGATCCAGGAGACCACGCCCGTGGACTTCTTCATCTACGCGGATGACGCGAGCTTCCGCGCGGCGCTGGGCCCGGGCACGCGCGAGAACGTGGGCGGCGAGGCGGTGACCGAGATCCGGACCCTGTTCGCCGAGCTCACGCCGAGCATCCTCAACGACCCGTGGGTGAACATCGTGATCACGCACGAGCTCACGCACCAGGTGATCGACGACGCCACGAACAACCCGTACCGGACCCTCCCGCGCTGGCTGAACGAGGGCGTTGCCGTGTACCAGTCTGAGGGCAACACAACCCAATATCGCGGGCAGGTGCAGGACGCCGTGAGCTCCGGCGACCTGCTCCCCCTCACGGCGCTCGGCTGGCAGTTCCCGACCGACCCGCAGAAGACCGTCCTCGGGTACGCGGAATCGGTGTCCGCCGTGGACTACATCGTCCGCACGTACACCAAGGCCGCGCTGGTCAAGCTGATCCTCGCCTACAAGAACGGCCCCACCGATGACGAGGCCCTGACCGCCGCGATCGGCAAGAACATGGCGGACTTCCAGGCGGAGTGGTACCAGTCGATCGGCGCCAGCGCCCCCTCGCAGTTCGGACCGCAGCCCGCGCCGTCGGGGCCGCTGCCTTCGGGCTGGAATGGCCCCGCCACGACGCAAGGTCCGGCCGCGTCCGCCGGAGCCGCCGCGAGCGGCTCTCCCGAGGCAGCGGCCAACGCCACGCCCACGGCCGCCCCCACCATCGCAACAGCGCCGGTGTCGAACGACACGGGCAACTCCAACGGCGACCTCGTGCTCGTCCTCGTCGCCCTCGTCGTCGTCGCGGCGGCGGTCCTTGCGGGCATCGTCCTCGCCGGCCGGCGGGCAGCTTCGCCGTGACGGCGGTCGCCAGCCGGATCCGCGCGATCCCCAGCTGGCAGCTCACGCTCGGCCTCGCGCTGCTCGCACTGGGATTCCTGATCGCCGCCCAGCTGGCGGCCGAGGGGCCGCGGGTCCGGTACACGAGCCAGGAGCGGACGCCGCTGGTCGAGACCGTCCAGGACCTCCAGGCCCAGCAGGACCAGCTCAAGCAGCAGGTGCTGGACGCGCGGGCAGCGATCCAGAAGCTGGAGGCTGCGGGTGAAGGCGGCGCGGCCGTGACCCAGCGGCTCAACGACGAGCTCCAGAACGCGCGGATCGCCGCGGGACTTGTCGCGATGACCGGCCCAGGGCTCGTGATCCAGCTCTCCGACTCCACCCAGCCCGTGCCGGCCGACGGGAACCAGCAGGACTACCTCGTGTCCGGGAACGACGTGCTCACCGTGGTCGACCAGGTGTGGGCCGCCGGCGCGGAGGGCGTCTCCATCAACGGAGAGCGCATCACGGTCTCGACGGCGGTCGTGGACATCGGCGGCTCCGTCGTGGTGAACGGCGCCTATGTCGCCGCGCCATACCAGATCAGCGCGATCGGGCCCGCAACGATGTTCGACACGCTGACGCACCAGCAGGAGTTCGCCGATTTCGTCCGAGCGCGCGGCGAGGCGTTCGGGATCGGGGTCTCGTACGCCACGCCCGACCACGTCGACCTGCCGGCGTACGCGGGCTCCATGAACCTCCGCTACGGGCTGGCCGCGCCGTCCGCCTCGCCGTCAGTGGGGACCCCCTGATGGGCCGGGGGAGGGGACCGCTCGCTGTCGGGCTCGTCCTGGCGATCCTGGGGTTCCTGGTGGTCGCCCAGCTCCGTTCGCAGGCGCAGGGCCAGGGCCTCGCCCAGCTGTCGGTCCAGGACCTCACTGAGCTGGTCGCGAACGTGACCGCGCGGAACAACCAGCTGCGCGAGGAGATCCAGACCCTCCAGGCCCAGCAGGAGTCCCTCGCGAGCGCGGTCCAGCGGGGCGACACCTCGTCGTCCCAGGTGCGCTCCGACTTGACCCACATCCTCGCCTGGTCGGGCTCGCTCGGCGTCACCGGGGCGGGCGTGCAGGTCACGGTCAACGGCCAGCTCCCCGGGTCGGCGGTCGGCCAGCTCATCAACGAGCTGCTCAACGCTGGCGCCGAGGCCATCGCGGTCAACGGGACGCGCTTCGTGCCCGGGATCGTGGTCACCGGCGACCCGGGCAGCCTCATGATCGCGGGCCAGCCGCTGACCGAGCCGCTCGTGATGGTGGCGGTGGGCCAGCAGGAGACCCTCGCGGGTTCGCTCTCGCGGGCCGGCGGCCTCATCGCGCAGTTCACCGCCCAGTACCCGGCCGTGGACGTCACGGTTGTGCCGCAGGACTTCGTGACGGTGCCCGCCTCGACCCGGAACCAGGCTCCGGTCCTCGGCAAGCCGATGCTGTAGCCGTGGCGTGGCGGACGGCTCCTCAGGGGCGGTCGTCGCCATGCGGAGCGCGGCCGGGCGAGCGCGCACCCGCCCGACCCCCGCGGACGCCCTCTGCTACGCTCGGGCGCGATGTCAGGCACCCCCGTGATGGCGCTCTACCTCGGCGACGTGGTTCGCCTGCGCCGACCCCACCCCTGCGGCTCGGACACGTGGCTCGTGGACAGGCTCGGCGCTGACATCGGCCTGCGCTGCCAAGGCTGCAGCCGGCACGTCCTGCTCGAGCGCGCAGCCCTTGAGCGGCGGCTCGTGGCCTTCGTCAGCCGCGGCGATCCCGCGATCAGCGCCGCGGTGGCGCCCAGGCGGCCGTGACGGCAAGCGAGATCCGCACCGGGGGGCTCTCCACGAACGGCAACGGCAACGGCAACGAGCCGGACACCGAGGCAGGCGCCCTTGACGTCTTCCGCAACCGGCCGTTCCTGCTGCTCTGGCTCAGCCAGGTGTTCACGCAGATCGGCGGGAACATGGTGCTGTTCGGCCTGACCGTCATCGTCCGCGACACGACGAAGTCGAACACCGCGGTCAGCGTCCTGATCCTCTCGTTCCTCGGGCCCGCCGTGCTGTTCTCGGCGGTGGCCGGCGTCTACGTCGACCGGTTCGACAAGCGGTTCGTCCTCGTCGCCACCAACCTGCTGCGCGCGGGCATGTTCGTGCTGTTGTGGTTCGCGCAGTCGGCCCTGCCGCTGATCCTGCTGCTCAACGCGCTCGTCTCCACGGTCACGGTCTTCTTCGCGCCGGCCGAGGCCTCGATGATCCCGCAGCTCGTCTCGCGCAAGCAGCTCGTCGCCGCCAACGGGATCTTCACGATCACCCTCAACGCCGCGTTCGCGGTCGGGTACGCGCTGCTCGGCTCGATCGTGGTCACGCTGGCGGGCGCGCCCGGGCTGATCATCGTGGTCGCGGTCTTCTACCTCGTCGCCGCCGTGTTCTGCTGGTGGCTCCCGCCCGCCCCGCCCACCATGACCGAGCGCCCGACGGCGCACCGGACCGCCGACACCGCCGCGGCCGCGGCGATGGACTCGACCTTCGGCCAGCTGCGCGAGGGCATCGCCTACATCCGGCTCAACCGCGCGATCAGCTGGTCGCTCATCTACCTCGGGATCGCGGCCTCCCTGGTGGGCGTCCTGGGGGTGCTGGGCCCCGACTTCGCGCAGTCGGCCCTGGGGCTCGAGGCGAAGGACTTCGCCGTGGTGGTGCTGCCCCTCGGGTTCGGCATCGTGACCGGGATCCTGGTCCTCAATTCGTGGGGCCACCTGATCCCGCGCCGCCGGATCATCGAGGCCGGCCTCGTGGCCCTGGGGATCTTCGTGGTGCTCATCGTGTCGGTGGGGCCGGTGTCGCGGCTCCTCCAGAGGGCGGAGCAGGCCGCCGGCCTCCCGTCGCTCGCCGACTTCAGCAGCCTGCTCTCCATCGTCGTCTTCATCGCGCTCCTGGCCGGCGTGGCCTACGCGTTCGTGGCCATCCCGGCGCAGACCCAGCTCCAGGAGGAGCTGCCCGAGGACGTCCGGGGGCGCGTGTTCGGCGTCCTGAACATGCTGGTGTCGACCGCCAGCTTCCTGCCGATCATCATCGTGGGGCCGCTGTCGGACTTCATCGGGACGACGAACGTGCTCTACACCGTCGGCGTCGGCATCACCCTCTCGGGGGTCGTCTCGATCATCCGCCGCGGCCCGCTCAAGCCCGCCGAGGCCCGAGCCACCGCGACCGGTCCACTGACGCCGGCCGGCCTCGATCCCGTGGCCGTCGCCGTGGCAACGGAGCTCGGGGCGAGCGAGCGGCGTGCCGGTGAGCGGCGGCTCGCAGCACAGGCCCACGCGGCGGACGGCGCGGTCGGCGAGGGCCCCCACCTCGCGGCGACCACGCCGGCACCCAGCGACAGCGGCCGCGGCGACGGCGGCCGAGGCGACCCGGACTCGGAGGAGTCACAGGGGGAATGACCGGCGGCCCGGATCTGATCGTCCTGGGGCGGATCGCCACGCTTGCCGGCGACTCTGGCGCGGGCTGGGTCGAGGGGATCGCCATTGGCGGCGGTCGCGTCGTGGCGGCGGGCTCGCGAGCCGACGTCGAGGCGCTGGCAGGTCCCGGCACGCGACGGCTGGAGCTGGCGCCCGACGAGGCGGCCGTCCCCGGGCTCACCGACGCCCACCTGCACCTTGCGTCAGCCGCGATGGCGCGCCGCGCCGTGGACCTCGCGGGGGCGGACACGATCGGCGAGCTGGTGGAGAGGGTGCGGGCCTTCGCGTCCGCGCACCCGGATCCGAGCCTCTGGATCGAGGGCGGCGGCTGGGACGCTGACGCGCTCGGGCGCTGGCCCACCGCTGACGACCTCGAGCGGGCCGCGCCCGGTCGACGCATCGCCGTGTGGGCCCACGACCACCATGCGCTGCTCGCGAGCACGCGCGCCCTGGCGGAGGCGGGGATCGGTGACGAGCGCGGCGATCCGGCGGGGGGCGTCATCCGGCGCGACGCGGCGGGTCAGCCGACCGGGGTCCTCCACGAGGTCGCCGCGAGCCTCGTGGGCAGACTGGTCCCGCCCGCGGACGAGACCGCCATCGCCGATGCGATCGACGCTCTCGCGGCCGAGCTCGTCGGGCTGGGCGTGGTGGCCGTCCACGATCCGGGAGGCCTGGCGCCGTCGAGGGGGCTCGGCGGTCCGATCGCCGCCTACCGGGCCCTGGCAGCCGCAGGGCGCCTGCGCGTCCGCGTGCACGCGTGCCTGCGTCCCGAGCAGCTCGCCGCCGGCATCGCCGAGGCGCTGCGCTCCGGCGCGCCGCTCGGCCCGGACCCCCTGGACCGCCTGCGGCTCGGCTGGCTCAAGACCTTCGCCGACGGGTCGCTCGGATCGAGGACCGCGGCCCTGCTGGATCCGCTCGGCCGCCTCCCGGGCGAGCCCGACGCGCCGAACGGCGGCTACGGCGTGTGGCTGACCCCGCCGGCCGAGCTCCTCGACCAGGCGGGGCGGGCTGCGGCGGCAGGGATCGCGACGCAGATCCACGGCATTGGGGACGCGGCCGTGCGGGCGGCCCTCGACGCCCTGGCTCCCACGGTCGGCGCCACGCCGCTCATGCCCCGGGTCGAACACGCCCAGCTCGTGTCGATCGAGGACATCCCCCGGTTTGCGGCGCTGGGCGTGGCGGCGTCAATGCAGCCGGTCCACGTGCGCTCGGATGCCGCGAAGGCGCGACGCCTGTGGGGCCCCCGCGCCGACGCACGTGGATACGCGCTCGCCGCGATCGCCCGCACGGGCGCCGTGATCGCGGCCGGGACCGACGCTCCCGTCGAGCCCGTCGACCCGTGGCCCGGCGTCGCCTGCGCGGTCACCCGCGCCGGGCCTGACTGGGCGCCGGGCACGCCGGCCTTCGGCGCCGCGAACGCGCTCGACCTGTGGGCGTCGCTGCGGACGTGGTGCGTGGGGCCTGCGGTCACGGCGGGGGAGCGCGGTCGGGGGAGGCTGGCCCCCGGGCAGCGCGCGGACATCGTGGTGCTGCCCTCGGCCGCGCTGGCCGAGCCGGTCGAGGTGGGCGGCGCGCTCTGGGGCGCCCGTCCGAGGCTGGTGCTGATGGACGGCGTGGTCGTCGCCGGGAGCTGATCGGCCCGGTCGGGCGTTGCCGGGGGCCGAGTCTCAGCCGGGCAGGCCGCGCTGGCGCCGGGCCTCGTACAGGAGCACGGCCGCCGCGATCGACACGTTGAGCGAATCGCCCACGCCCAGCATCGGCAGCCGGACAGGGTGCGCGGGCGGCGCCGGCCAGCGGTCGGTCAGCCCGTCGGCCTCGCTTCCCAGGACGATGGCGACGGGCCCGGTGAGGTCGACGTCGGTGTACAGGTCCGCGGCGTCCACGCGAGCTGTGACGACTTGCACCCCGCGGCGCGCCAGCTCCGCCTGCACCTCCGCGCTCGAGGCCGCGGCCACCGGCAGCGCGAAGATCGCGCCCAGCGACGCGCGGATGGCGTTGGGGTTGAACAGGTCCGTCCGCGGATCGGCAGCGATCACGGCGTCGGCGCCGGCGGCATCGGCCGTGCGCAGCACCGCGCCCAGGTTGCCCGGCTTCTCCACGCCCTCGAGGACTACGAGGAGCGGGTTGTCGGGCAGTCGCAGCCCAGCGACCGTGAGGTCCGGCACGGAGACCGTCGCGACCACTCCCTCGGCCCGGTCGCCGAACGCCAGGCGCTCGAGCGCCGCGCCCGATGTGGGAAGGACGAGCGCACCACGCTCGCGCGCGATGCGCAGGAGGTCGCGGCCGCGGTCGTCGAGCCGCGCCAGGTCCACGAAGACCTCGATGGGGCGGGCGCCGCCGGCGATCGCCCGCTCCAGCTCCCGAATGCCGTCCACCAGCGTCAGGCCGGCCTCTTCGCGGGCGCGACGCTCGCGAAGGCCGAGCGCATGGCGGACGCGCGGGTTCTTGGGGCTGGTGATCTCGGGCTCGTAGGCGGGCACGGGGTCGATCCTCGCGGGGCGGGTCAGCGGCGGTGCGCTGGCGCCGGGCGCTTGCCGACGGCCGGCTTCGGGCCATGGACACCGCCGCGCGCCCAGGCGCCGAGCTCGAGCCGGTTGCCCGCGCGCGAGTCGAGCGCCAGGGGCGCGCCGTCGGCCCCCACGCCGATGTGCTCGCGCACCATCGCGGCCAGGCGGTCCCCGTCGTAGCCTGGCGTGTGCGCGGAAAGCACGAAGAGCGACGGCCGGGGGCCGCAGAGCGCGAGGAGGTCGTCGAGGAGGGCCGGAAGGTCCGTCTCGATCTGCCACGCGCCGTCGCCGTGCCCATAGGTGGGCGGGTCGAGGATGATGCCGTCGTAGTGGCGACCACGCCGCCGCTCGCGCCGGACGTAGGCCCGCGCGTCCTCGGCGAGCCAGCGGACCGGCGCCTCGGCAAGCCCCGAGAGCCCGGCGTTGTGCCGCGCCCAGGCGACGGCGGGCTTGGACGAGTCCACGTGGGTCACGCGGGCGCCGGCCCGCGCGCAGGCGAGGCTCGCGCCACCGGTATAGCCGAACAGCGACAGCACCTCGGGCGGACGCTCGAGGCGCTCGGCCGCGGTTCGCACGGCTTCGTCCAGCCAGCCCCACGTCACCGCATGCTCGGGGAACACGCCCACCTGGCCACCGGCAGCCGGACGGCACTCGAGCGTCAGGTCGCCGACGCGCACCGGCCAGGCGTCAGCCGCGGCGCCGCGGATCCACGCGCCCCTTCCCCAGCGCAGCTCGGGCTTCGCCCACTCAGCGGCGGCGAGGCGGCGGGCCATCGTGGCGCCCGGAGCGGGACGGTCCACGACGACTCGGCCGAAGCGCTCGAGGCGCCGGCCGTCGCCGCAGTCGAGGAGCTCCAGGTCGGACATGCGCCCATCGTCGCACGAGACGTCGGGGAATGGGCGCCCGCTGGCCTTGATCGGCCCTGAACGGGGGCTGCCGACCGAGCCGCAACCATGCCGCCGCGGCAGGAGTTCGTGCTATCCTCCGCCGCCGAAGGGCGATTAGCTCAGTTGGTTAGAGCGCATGCTTGACATGCATGAGGTCACTGGTTCGAGTCCAGTATCGCCCACCACATGCGCTGACCGGGACACGCCCGGCCCCGCACCCGCCAGAGAGGCGCGACCGGCGGCTGAGAGTCGCGCCAGGGGCCACGGGACCACGGCACCACCCGCGAGCGGCCGGCGAACCGGCCCGGGATCCGCCCGTTAGCGCGGCACGAGAGCGCGGCGGCAGCGATCCACGAAGCCGGCGCGAAGGCGGGTGGAACCGCGGGAGGTCGAACCTCTCGTCCTGTCGGGACGAGAGGTTCTGTGATTCTCCAGGAGGCTTCAGATGGCGGACGACAAGGCAGCGATCGCCGCGGGCGGCGCTGGCGACGAGGCCGAGGACGAGGTGCTCGAGGCACCGGTCCGCGGCTCTGCGGACGAACTGCTCGACGCGGGCGCCCACGCGCCCATCGACGCAATGCGCCACAGCACGGCGCACGTGATGGCCGAGGCCGTCCTCGACCTGTTCCCGGGTGCCAAGCTCGGCATCGGCCCGGCCGTCGAGAACGGCTTCTACTACGACTTCGACCTGCCGCGCCCGCTGACGCCCGACGACCTCGCGGCGATCGAGGCGCGCATGGCCGAGAGCGTCCGGGCCGACCATGCGTTCGTCCGCAGGGAGGTCGGCTTCGACGAGGGCCGATCGGTCGAGGACGCGTCCGGCCAGCCGTTCAAGGTGGAGATCCTCGACGACCTCGCGAAGAAGGCGACGGAGTCGGGCGAGCCGATGCCGCCGGTGACGTTCTACGAGCACGGCCCGTTCCGCGACCTGTGCAAGGGCCCGCACGTGGAGTCCACGGGCCACATCGGCCCGTTCAAGCTGCTCTCCGTCGCGGGCGCGTACTGGCGGGGCGACGAGAAGCGCCCGATGCTCCAGCGCATCTACGGCACGGTCTGGGAGACGCAGGAGCAGCTCGACCAGTACCTGTGGCGCCGCGAGGAGGCCAAGAAGCGCGACCACCGCAAGCTGGGCCGCGAGCTCGACCTGTTCAGCTTCCACGACGTCAGCCCCGGCTCGGCCTTCTGGCACCCGAAGGGCTGGGCGATGTACCGCACCCTGGAGAACGCCATGCGCGAACTCCAGGACCGCCGCGGCTACCAGGAGATCTACACGCCGCCCCTGGTGCACCAGAAGCTGTGGCAGCAATCCGGCCACTGGGACCTGTACCGCGAGCACATGTTCCTCGTCGAGTCCGAGGACCAGACGTACAGCCTCAAGCCGATGAACTGCCCGGAGAGCACGTACATCTACAAGAGCCGCGTCCGCTCCTACCGCGAGCTGCCGCTGCGCCTGTCCGAGTACGGCAAGCTCCACCGCAATGAGCTCTCGGGCGCCCTGTCGGGACTCACGCGCGTGCGCCACTTCGTGACCGACGACGCGCACATCTACGTGCGGCCCGACCAGATCGGGTCCGAGATCGAGGCGCTGATGGGCGAGGTGACGGAGGCCTACTCGTGGTTCGGGCTGACGCCGAAGCTCACGTTCGGCACGCGGCCCGACAAGGCGCTCGGGGACCCGGCCCTGTGGGAGCAGGCAGAGAGGCTCATGCGCGAGGCGCTCGAGCGCTCGGGCGTCAGCTATCGGGTCAAGGAGAAGGACGGGGCGTTCTACGCCCCCAAGATCGACATCCAGATCGAGGACGCGCTCGGCCGAGAGTGGCAGACTGCCACCATCCAGGCCGACCTCGTGATGCTCCCTGAGCGGTTCGACCTGTGGTACGTCGACGCTGACGGCTCGCAGAAGCGCCCGGTCGCCATCCACCGGGCCATCTACGGCTCGCTGGAGCGGTTCATCGGCGTCATCACCGAGCACTTCGCCGGGGCGTTCCCGCTGTGGCTCGCGCCAGTCCAGGCGGTAGTCATCCCGATCGCGGACCGCCACGTGCCGGCTGCGCAGGAGCTGGCCGCCGAGCTTCGCGCCGCGGGCGTCCGCTTCGTCGAGGTGGACGACTCCGACAACCGGATGCAGAACAAGATCCGCCTCGCCCAGGGCCAGAAGGTCCCGTACATGCTGATCCTGGGCGACCGCGAGGTTGAGGCCCGCTCAGCGGCTGTCCGCCGGCGGGGCGCGGGAAAGGACGTGCCCCAAGAGGTGCTGCCCTGGGCCGAGGTCGCGGCGCGCCTGGGCGAGGAGATCCGCGAGAAGCGCTTGGGGTAGGGGAGCGCAGCGACGAGCGGGACCGCACCAAACGGTGCCTTGGAAGGCGGGCACCCGGTCCCTTGGCACATGGCTGAGCCACAGCTCAAGTCTGCGAGCGCGGTTCACGCAGCCACGGCGGCCGGGACGCGGCATGCTCCCTCCGGCCCGGTTTGGCTCTGGGGCGTGCCATGAGCAGTCCGGCGACGACCCCCCGGACGTCGGTCCTGCTAGGCTCAACTCGCCCTGGTGTCAGATGGCGGTCATGTGAGCGTGGCCGGGGTCCGAAACCCACGGTTCCGGCGCCGGACCACGCTTGAAGATGGCCGAAATGACCCTGTGGCGAGTCGAGGGCCTGGTTTCAGGTCGCCCCGGTCGACAGGTGTCCGAGGCACCACCCGGGGGCACCGAGCGGGCCATCGAATCCGGGCTCGCCGTGCGTTGCGGCCCGTCGAACCCCTGTGCTATCCTGCCGCGGCGACCGCGCCCGGGCCGTGTGCCCTGATGCGCCGCGAAGCCAGTAACGTACGAGCAAGGGGATACCTGCCATCAGCCGAGACCTGCGCATTAACCAGATGATCCGCGTCCCTCAGGTGCGGGTTGTCGATGAGGACGCACAGCAGCTTGGCGTCATGCCGACGCACCAGGCTCTGGCCATGGCGCAGGAACGCGGCCTCGACCTCGTGGAGGTCGCGCCGATGGCGGCGCCGCCCGTCGTCCGATTTCTCGATTACGGTCAGTACAAGTACGAACTGACCAAGAAGGAGAAAGAGGCGAAGCGCAAGCAGCGGTCGGTTGAGTTCAAAGAGGTCCGCCTCACGCCGAAGATCGGCACGGGCGACTTCGAGACCAAGGTCCATCGCGCCGTCGAGTTCCTCGAGGACGGCGATCGGCTCAAGGTCACGGTCCGCTTCCGCGGCCGCGAGCTCACCCACCCGGAGATCGGCCGCAACCTCCTCGCCAAGTTCGGCGAGGCGGTCAAGGACCACGGCACGGTTGACCGGACCCCGGCCCTCGAGGGCAAGTCGATGTTCATGACCCTGCTCTCGGTCCACAAGCCGAGGGTCCACGAGCACCGCAAGACCGAAGGCGAGGCGGATCAAACCCCTCTCGTCACAGCGCCAACGCCGCCGCAGCCGGCCGGGCCCGTCCCGGCTGAGGCCGAGGCGCCGCAAGCAGGAGAGTGAGGCCAGCGTGCCGAAGATGAAGACCCACAAGGGGGCCCAGAAGCGCGTCGGGGTCACCGGGTCGGGCAAGTTCATTCGTGTGAAGTCCTGGCGCGGGCATCACCTCGAGCACAAGTCGTCCCGCCGGACGCGCCGCTACGCGGGCAAGTCCATCCTGGGCCCGGAGCACACGGACCAGCTCCGCCGGCTCCTGCCGTACATCTAGGAGCCGTCGATGGCACGCGTCAAGCGGGGCGTCACCGCCCACAAGCGCCACAAGCGCCTGCTCAACGAGGCAGAGGGCCGCAAGGGCACGAACCGCAAGCTGATCAAGCGCGCGCATGAGGCCCAGCTGCACGCCCTCGCCTACGCCACCCGTGACCGCAAGCAGCGCAAGCGCGACATGCGCGAGCTGTGGATCGTCCGCATCAACGCGGCGGCCCGCATCAACGGGATCACCTACGGCAAGCTCATCGCCGGACTCAAGAAGGCCGACGTCGCGCTGGACCGCAAGGTCCTCGCGGACATCGCCGTCCGCGACGCCGCGACCTTTGGGCTGATCGCCGAGGTTGCGAAGAGCGCCTGACCCCCGCGGTCGCCTCGTTCGGACCCTCGGCGTCCCCCGACGCTCGAGGGTTCGTGATTCTCGGGGACCGTCCGCGCCCACCCCCCATCGCCGCAGCAGGATCGGACCGCCAGCCGACATGGACCTCGCTCAGCTGACCTCGGACCTCGAGGCCCTCCGCGCCCGGGCAACCGCTGATGCAGCGGCCGCCGCCGACACCGCCGCGCTCGACGCGCTCGAGGTGGCGGTCCTGGGCAAGAAGGGCGACCTCACGGCGATCCTGCGCGGCATCGGTGCGCTGCCGGCCGAGGACCGCCCGAAGGTGGGCGCCATCGCCAACGAGGTGCGCGGTGCCGTCGAGGCCGCGCTCGGCGAGGCTCGCGCCAGCCTGTCCTCGGCCGAGATGGCGGCGCGGCTCGCCGCCGAGGCCGTGGACGTGACAACCCCCGGCCGCCCGATCCGGCGCGGCAGCCTGCACCCGATCATGGAGACGGCCCGCGAGATCGCCGACGTGTTCGCCCAGTTCGGCTTCGTGGTCTACGAGGGCCCGGAGGTCGAGGACGACCTCACGAACTTCCAGATGCTCAACATCCCCCCTGACCATCCCGCGCGCGACCTGTGGGACACCCTGTACCTGGACTTGGAGGGGCGTCTCCTGCGCACCCACACCAGCCCCGGCCAGATCCGCGTGATGCACCAGTCGAAGCCGCCCATCCGGGCGCTCCTGCCCGGCCGCTGCTTCCGGTACGAGGCCGTGGACGCCAGCCACGCGTCGGAGTTCTTCCAGGTCGAGGGGCTCATGGTGGACGAGGGGACGTCGATGGCCGACCTCAAGGGCCTGCTCGACCAGTTCGCCCACGCCATGTTCGGCGCCGACCGCCCGACCCGCTTCCGGCCGGGCTACTACCCGTTCACGGAGCCGTCCGTGGCGTTCGACATCCTGTGCGTCATCTGCAACGGGGAGAAGTGCCCGGCCTGCTCGCGCACCGGCTGGATGACGATCCTCGGCGCCGGCATGGTCCACCCGGTCGTGCTCCGCTACGGCGGGATCGACCCGGAGCGGTACCAGGGCTTCGCCTTCGGGATGGGCGTCGAGCGCATCGCCAACCTGCGCCACCACGTGGTGGACCTGCGGCAGTACATGGAGGATGACCTCCGCTTCCTGGGAGCGTTCCGGTGAGAGTCCCCCTGTCCTGGCTGCGCGAGTTCGTCGACGTCGACCTGACGGCGGAGCAGCTGGCCGAGCGCCTGACGCTGCTCGGCATGGAAGTCAAGACCATCGAGCGCTGGGGCGCCGACTGGCAGAACGTGGTCATCGGCGAGCTGCTGACCGTCGAGGACCACCCGCGCGCGGACCGCCTCCACCTCACCACCGTGACGGTCGGCGCGGGCGAGCCGCTCTCGATCGTCTGCGGCGCCAACAACATCGCCCCCGGCCAGCGGATCCCCGTTGCGCTGCCTGGTGCGGTGCTCCCCGGCGACCGGCGGATCGAGCGCACCGAGAAGATGGGCGCCGTGTCCAACGGCATGCTGTGCTCGGGTGACGAGCTCAGGCTCACGGGTGACGCCGACGGAATCCTGATCCTGCCCGCCGACACCCCGCTCGGTGTGCCCCTGGCCGACCTGTACGGCGACGTGGTGCTCGACGTGGACGTCAAGCCCAACCGCGGCGACGCGCTCTCGATCCTGGGCCTGGCCCGCGAGGTCGCCGCGGCCACTCGCCAACAGGTTCGCCAGCCGGCCATCACGGTGGAGGAGGGGAGTGGCCCCTCCACGGCCGAACGCCTGGCCGTCGACGTCCGTGACCCTGACCTCTGCCCCCGCTTCGTCGGGCGGTACGTGAGCGGCGTGACGGTCGGCCGTTCACCCGACTGGGTGCAGATGCGCCTGCTCGCGGCGGGGCAGCGGCCCATCAGCAACGTCGTGGACGCGTCCAACTACGTGATGCTCGAGCTGGGCAAGCCCATTCACACGTTCGACGCCGGAGCGGTCCACGCCGGGCCTGACGGCCGTCGCGAGGTCATCGTCCGACGCGCGGCGGATGGGGAGCACCTCCAGACGCTCGACCACGTTGACCGCGAGCTGACCAGCGACACCCTGCTCATCGCCGACCCGGAGGGCGCCCTCGCCGTGGCCGGCGTCATGGGCGGCGCCGACTCGGAGGTGTCCGACGCCACGACCGACGTGATCGTGGAGTCGGCGATCTTCGACCCCGTCAGCGTGCGCCGGACGGCCTTCCGCCTCGCGCTGCGCTCCGAGGCGTCGAGCCGTTTCGAGAAGGGCCAGGAGCCGCGGATGGCGCGCCTGGGCGCCGACCGAACCGCGCAGCTGCTCCACGAGTGGGCGGGCGGCGTGATCGCCCCTGGCGTCGTGGACACGGCGCCTGACGAGCCCGGCCGCTCGCGGGTGTCGTTCCGCCCCGGCCGGGTCAACCACCTGCTGGGGACCCAGCTCACCGCCGACGAGCAGCGCGAGCTGCTGGCGCGCGTCGAGGTCGAGACCGAGCCCGCGCAGGCCGGGGACCGCGTCAACGTCGCCCTCCAGCCACACCTGCTCGCCATCGTGCCGGACCTCTCGGCTGCGGTCACGGCGCTCGTCCCGACCTGGCGCCGCGACATCGCCGTGGAGGCCGACGTCGCCGAGGAGATCGCCCGCGTCCGCGGCTACGAGCTCGTCCCGTCCGTCACGCCCGACACGCTGATGCCCGAGTTCCGCGCCTCGCCGCTCGAGGTGCGCCAGCTCGCCCGGGAGATCCTCGCCGGAGCGGGGCTGACCGAGGTTGTCACCAACGCGCTCGTGTCGCCCAGACACGTCGAGACGTTCGTGATGGCGCGCGAGGTCCCCTCGATCGAAGGCGAGGACCAGCCGGGGGGCGACGCGATCGGCGTGACCAACCCCCTGTCGCGCGACCACTCGCTGCTCCGCAGGAACCTGCTCGGCAGCCTGCTCGACGTGGTGGCGGTCAACCTGCGCCACGGGACCGCCGACATCGCGGTGTTCGAGATCGGCAAGGGGTACGCACGAGACGGGAGCGACGCCCGCGAGTGGTGGCGTCTGGGCTTCGCGCTCAGCGGGGCCGCGGAGCCGGCGGCCTGGAACCGGGCTGCGCGCCCGTTCGACCTCGACGACGCCAAGGGCCTGCTCGAGCTCCTCGCTGGCCGCCTCGCCCTGCCCCGCCCGGTCTACGAGGCCGAGCCGGCCGAAGCCGTGTTCCACCCCGGGCGGACGGCTCGCGCCAGCGCCGGGACCGACCTGCACGCGATCGTGGGGGAGATCCACCCGGACATCGCGGACAAGTGGGGACTGCGGACGGCCCAGCGGGTCATCGTGGCCGAGGTCGCCCTGCGCGGGCTGGCGGCCGGTCGCCTGGCACCGGAAAGGGCCCATCCGGTCGCGCGCTTCCCGGAAGTTGACCGCGACCTTGCGATCATCGTGCCCGAGGCCACGGCCGCGGCCTCCGTCGAGACGTTGGTCAGGGTCAACGCCGGCGAGCTCCTGCGCGACGTGGCGCTGTTCGACATCTACCGCGGCGTGCCGCTGGCCGCCGACGAGAAGAGCCTCGCATATCGCGTCCGGCTGGGGGCTCCAGACCGGACCCTCACGGAGCGCGAGGTGGAGGCTGCGGTGGCAGCCGTCGTCGGCGCCCTGCCCGCGATCGGCGGTCGGCTGCGCTCCTAGCCGCTGGGCGGCGGTCCATTGCCCGGGTAAGGCGCGCGACCCATTGCCGCACGGGTCGAGCCGCTGCTACGCTTCGGCCCGGAGAGCGCCGCGGACGCTGGCACTCTCGCACCGGGTGGAGGGCAGAGGGTGGACATCACGGGCTCCTTGGCGACGGTGAGCCTCGCTGACCTCGTGGTCTTCGCCTACATGGTGGGCTGGTTCGTCCTCGGCTGGGCCCAGGGCGCGGTCCGGCGCCTCGTGGGCATCCTCACCATCTTGTTCTCGTTCTTCCTCGCTGCCCAGCTCAACGTCTACCTCGGCCCGTTCCTCGCCAGCCACTGGGTGCAGTTCCCGGCCGGCTACGCCGAGATGCTGGGCTTCGGGACGCTGTTCGCGGCAGGGTCCCTCGCATTCGCGCTGGTCGTCCAGGGCACCTACAGCCGGGTCGCGGTGTTCGCCGCGCACCCGATCATCGACGAGGCCCTCGGCGGCGTCCTGGGTCTGGTCCAGGGCGCCCTGTTCCTGATCTTCGTGACGATCATCCTCGACCAGTTCTTCCTCACCGCCTCGCCCGCTGCGAACTCCAGTGAGCTGCCGGTCCTCCGGGACGTCTGGAACGCGATCAACGGGTCCTGGACCGGGACCCAGCTCCACGCCACCATCATCCCCGGGTTCGTGACCCTCACCGGCTTCCTCATCCCGCCTGCGGTCCGCGCCACCTACCAGCGGTGACCCGCCCGCCATCGGAGCGGCCGTTCCCGAGAGACGTCCTCGCCGGCGACACGCTCACCGCCGGGCGCGCGCTGCTCGGCGCGCGCCTGGTGCGCGAGCCCGACGAGGCCGTCCCGGTCCGGCGCGAGGGCCGCATCGTGGAGGTCGAGGCGTACATCGGGCCGGACGACCGCGCGTCCCACGCCCGGATGGGCCCCACCGCGCGCAACCGGCCGATGTTCGGGCCGCCCGGCGTCGCCTACGTGTACCTTGTCTACGGCATGCACCACTGTCTCAATGTCGTCACCGAGGCCGTCGGACGCCCGGCGGCCCTGCTCATCCGCGCCGTGGAGCCCCTCGCCGGGCTCGACGCGATGCGCGCTGCGCGCGGCGGGGTGCGCGCGGCGGACCATCGCCTGGCCGCCGGCCCGGGGAGCGTGGGCGCCGCGTTCGGCGTCGATCGCTCCTTCACCGGCATCGACCTGTGCGACCCGTCGGCGCCGCTCCACCTCGCGGCACGGCCCGACGACGAGCCCGAGCCCGCGGTGGTGTCCGGACCGCGGGTGGGCATCGCCTACGCGGGCGAGCCGTGGACGAGCGTCCCGTGGCGCATGGCCGTTGCCGGGAGCCCCGCGCTGAGCCGTCGGGTGCCCTGAGGTGGACGCCCGCTCGATCGCGCTCCTCGAGTACCCGCTGGTCCGCGACCGCCTCGCCGAGCGGACGAGCTTCGAGCCGTCGCGGCGCCTGGCGGCCTCGCTGCTGCCCTCGTCAGACCCGGTCATCGTCGCGCGCGGACTGGACGAGACCGACCAGGCGCGATCGCTGCTCTCGGAGCGGCCGGGCGTCGGGATCGGCGGCGCCAAAGACATCGACCCGCTCGTGGGGCGTGCGCTGCGCGGCGGGCGTCTCGAGGCGCTCCAGTTCATCGACGTCGTCGACACGCTCGACGCTGTGGTGCGCCTCGCGACGGGGATCGCCGACGACCGCCGCCCGCTGATCCGCGACGTCGGCCGGCGGCTGCACGGTCTCCCCGCCCTGCGCTCGACGCTCGCGCGCAGCTTCGATCCCGCGGGGGAGCTGCTCGACACGGCGTCGCCGCGCCTCGGCTCGCTGCGCGCGTCCGTCCGCATCGCGTACGACCGGCTTCGACGGCGGCTGGACTCGCTCGTCGGCTCGGAGCTCGGCAGCGCGCTCCAGGAGCCCATCATCACGATGCGCAACGGCCGGTACGTCGTGCCGATCCGCGCCGAGGCCCGGAGCCGCGTCAAGGGCATCGTCCACGATGCGTCGGGCAGCGGCGCCACCATCTTCGTGGAGCCGCTGGTCGTGGTGGAGCTGGGCAACGCCTGGCGCGAGGCGCAGGCCTCGGTCGAAGAGGAGGAGGGCCGCATCCTCGACGAGCTCTCCGCGCTGGTGGCCGCGAATGCGGTGATGCTGCGCGAGTCGCTCGAGGCGCTCGCCCAGTTCGACTTCTGGGCGGCCAAGGCCCAGCTGGCGGCCGAGATGGACGGCGTCCGGGCGGAGACGTCGGAGCGGACCGAGGTCGTGCTGCTCTCGGCGCGCCACCCCGGCCTCACCGGGCGGGTGGTCCCCATCGACATCCGTCTCGGCGACGGCTACACGGCGCTCGTGATCACCGGGCCCAACACGGGCGGCAAGACCGTCACGCTGCGCACCCTCGGCCTGCTCTCGCTGATGCACCAGGCCGGGCTCCACATCCCGGCCGAGACGGGCTCGAAGCTGCCGATCCTGCACGACGTCTTCGCCGACATCGGCGACGAGCAGTCGATCGCCCAGTCGCTGTCCACCTTCTCGGGCCACCTGCGCTCGATCATCCGGATCGTCGAGCACGCTGGGCCGTCGACCCTGATCCTCCTCGACGAGCTGGGCGCGGGCACAGACCCCACCGAGGGATCGGCGCTGGCGCAGGCGCTCCTGGACCACTTCATCCGCTCGGGCGCCCTCGTGGCTGCCACGACGCACTACGCGGAGATCAAGGTCTACGCGCACGAGACCCCGCAGGCGCGAAACGCCTCGGTCGCGTTCGACCTCGAGACGCTCTCGCCCACGTACCGGCTCACCATCGGCCTGCCGGGCGGCAGCCAGGCGTTCGCGATCGCCGAGCGGCTGGGGCTGCCCGAGCCGATCGTCGCCGACGCCCGGAGCCGCCTCACGGAGAACGAGCGCGCCTTCGAGTCGACGCTCGCCTCGATCCGGCGCCAGGAGGACGAGATCGCCGTGGTGGCGGAGCGGGCGCGGGCCGCCGAGGCCAAGGCAGCCGACGCGCTGCGCACCGCCGAGGAGGAGCGCCGCAAGGCCCGCCGAGAGCGGGACGAGGCCGTCAAGGCGGCGCGCGAGGAGGCGCAGCGCCTCGTCGCGCAGCTCCGCGACGACGTGGCCGACATGCGCCGCAAGCTGGAGCGCGAGACGGTCACGGCGCCAGCGATCGACGCCGCCCTCGCCCGCGCCGACCGGACCCTCGAGCGGCTGCCGGAAGCAGCCGCCCAGGAGGAGCGCCGGAGCGCGCCGGCCGCGCCGATCACGTGGCGCCTCGGCGACCGGGCGCGGAGCCGCAGCGGCGGCTGGGAGGGCCGGATCGCCGCGCTTGAGAAGAGCGGCACGCGGGCCACGCTCGAGGCGGGCGGGATGCGCGTGTCGGTGGTCGTCGACGACCTCGAGCCGGCGATGGGCCCAACCGGGGGCGGGGGAGCCGGCGACGGCGGCTCGGGCGGGACCGGCGCACGGCGCACGCCGGGATTGAGCGCTGAGGCCCCATCGGGGATCAGCGGCCTGCGGCTCCAGCGGGCGCGCAGCGTGGCGTCATCGCTGGACCTCCGCGGCGCCCGCGTGGACGAGGCGCTCGACGCCCTGTCGCGCTATCTCGATGACGCGTCGCTCGCGGGCCTGGACCAGGTGGTCGTGATCCACGGCATGGGCACGGGCGCCCTGCGCGACGCCGTGCGCGACATGGCGGGCTCGCACCCGCTCGTGCGCAGCTTCCGCGCGGGCGAGCGCGGCGAGGGCGGCGACGGGGCGACGATCGTCAAGCTGTAGAGGTCGCCCGTCGGCCGGGCCACGGCACCCGGACCAGGGCACCGCTGGTGCGCTAGTGCCTGCCCTTCGGCGTGGGCGTCGGCGCCGGCGGCGGCGGAGGCGTCGGGATGGGCGTCTGGCCCGGCGGGGGCGCCGTGGGGCAGGGTGCGAACGGATCCAGCGAGATGCACGGCGTGGGCGGCGGGGTCACCGGCACGACGGTGCACTTCGCCGTGGGCGCGAAGGAGCCGCCGAAGGTCGCCCCGAACGGGAAGAACCCCTGGCCGTAGAAGTACTGCGTGTGGGTGTGCTTCGGACCGCCCACGACGCCCGAGCCCGCGCGCCGCGCGAGCCTGCCAGGCGATGTCGGCCTTCTGCCATGCCGGGAACCCGGCCTCGACCTGGCTGAAGTCGATGAACGAGCGGGTTTCCATCGGGCCGACGCATCCGGGCTGCCAGAGGAGGCCGCTCGCGGCGTCGATGTCCGCGGTCACGGTGACCTTGGCCGAGGTGGTGGGCTGCGTGCCGGGCAGGTACATCTCGGTGACGGTCTTGACGGTCGTCGGCCCGGGCTTCATGCCGGTGAACGCGTCAATCGTCGCCGTGACGAGCCCCGCCGGTTTGACCCGGCTGAAGCTCTCGATGGGCATGCCCTTCGAGATCTCGGACAGGATGGCGGACCACAGGGGCGCCGAGCTGTCGAGCGAGAGCCGGCCGGAGTTGGGCGAGTTGTCGGAGTTGCCCATCCAGATGCCCACGACGAGCCCGGGGAGCTTCGGGTCGGACGGCGGGGGCAGGTACCCGTCGGCGAGCACGTCGCGATTGTCGCTGGTGGTGCCGGTCTTGTAGGCCGCGGGACGGACCGTGCTGCTCGTCACGCCGTCGGTGATCCGCCACTTGCCCCAGAACGGGTTGACCGACGTCTGCGTGTTGCCGGCCAGGATGTCGGTGATGATGTAGGCGGCCTGCTTGGACACGACGCGCTTGCCCGCGAGGGTGATGCCCTGCTGGGGCCACACCTGCTCGCCGTTGGGCCCGATGACCTTGAGGATGGTGTGGCGCGGCATGAGGACGCCGCCGTCCGCGATGGCTCCGAAGGCGCTGATCATGTCGATGGGGTGGACGAGCAGCGTGCCGATGCTCTCAGATGCGACCGCATAGGTGTTGGCCGGGTAGACCAGGCCGAAGTCTTTTGACCGCTGCAGCTGGTGGTCGAGCCCGTTGATGAACCCCGCCTTGATGGCCGGGACGTTGAGCGAGAACTGCAGGGCGCTCCGCATCCGGACCGGGCCGCGCTCGGCGCTGTCGGCCTGGGTGGGGAGGAAGGGGGTCTGGCCGGCGCTCGCGAAGTTGGTCACCACGTCCATGAACAGGGTCGACGCGGTCATGGTCTCGTCGTCGATGCCGATGGCGTAGTCGATGGGCTTGATCGAGGAGCCTGGCTGCCGGAAGCCGTCACCCAGCACGTCGAACTGGGGCTGGAACTTCGTGTTGCCCTTGCCGAGGTAGTCGGCCGAGCCCACGTAGGCAAGCACCTCCCCAGTGCGGTAGTCGACGACGCCGGCCGCGTCGTTGTGGACGTTCTGGCCGGACAGGTTTCGGATCCAGCCCCACTCGGACGACGGGATCTTCTTCGCCTTGAGCGCTGCGGTCTGGGCTGCCTGGGTGGAGAGGTTGGGGATGACCGCAGCGGCGTACGCCCACTTCTCGACGGTCTGCTGCATCGAGTAGTTGAGGGTCGTGTAGACGGTGTAGCCGCCGGTGTCGATCTTCTGGCACTGGGGGGTCCCGCAGAGGAGCTGGCCCAGCTCATCGCGGACCTGCCACACGAACTGAGGCGCGAGCCACTGCGGGTTTGCCTGCGAGGCGAGGATCACCGGCTCGGCCTTCGCGGCGTTGATCTCCGCCTGCGTGTAGGTGCCGAGGCTCGACTGCGTCAGCATCAGGTCGAGGATGTAGTTGCGCCTCTGGACGATCGCCGTGGTGTCCGGGACGACCAGCTCGGTCGTCTCCTTGCCGTCCGCGCCCTTGACCGTCTGCTGGATGGCGTTCGTGACAAGGTCGAACTGGGTGGGCGACTTGGGGATGCCCGCGAGGAGCGCCATCTGCGCGAGCGTCAGGTCCTTGAGATCCTTGTTCCAGTAGCTGCGCGCCGCCGCCGCCACACCGTACGAGCGGTTGCCGTAGAAGTTCAGGTTCAGGTAGTCCTGCATGATCGTCTGCTTGCCAGCGACGCCAGGGTAGGCCTGAGTCAACCTGATCGACTGGATGATCTCCTTGGCCTTGCGGATGTACTTGTCGCCCTGGACGACGTCCTGCGGGAGCAGGCGGGCGCGCACGAGCTGCTGCGTGATCGTGGAGGCGCCGCGGTCGTTGCCCTGCAGGGTGTCGATGGTCGCCTTGATGAAGGCGGCGGGGTCGAAGCCCGCGTTCTCCCAGAAGGTCTTGTCCTCGGCGGCTGTCGTGGCGTCGATCAGCGCGGCCGGGATGTCCTTGAACTGGACGACGTCACGGCGATCGCTGCCGAGCTTCGCCAGCTCGGTCTTCCCCGTGCGGTCGTACACCACCGTCTGGGAGGTGAACGTGATCGCGCCGAGCGCCGTCGGGTCCGGCAAACCCTGCGAGAGGTACCCGTAGGCGCTGACCGCGACGACCCCGGCCCCGACGCCGAGCACGACCAGCAGTCCGAACAGGATGATCGGGAGCGCGACGAGCGTCGATTGAACGACTCCTACGCCGCGCGGCCGGTGGCGCGCACCCTGGCGGCGGTGGCGCTGCCGCCGGGTGAGGCTGTTTCGCATGTCTGGTGGACGATACCATGCAGGGAATGAACAACCGTGTCCCCACCAAGGGGTCGGACCGTGACGGATCCGACGCAGCCGTTGTGACGCCCGGGGCCCGGCCCGTGGAACCCGCGCCCGGTCTGCCCGGCCTCGTCGACGAGCTCGAGTGGCGCGGAATCCTGCACGCGACGACGCCCGGCCTGCGCGAGCGGCTGGCCACCGGCCGCACCATCGCGGCCTACAACGGCTTCGATCCGTCCGGCGATTCGCTCCACGTGGGGCACCTCGTCCCGATCTTCGGGCTCATCCGACTGCAGCTGCGCGGCGGCCGCCCGGTCGCCCTGGTCGGCGGAGGCACGGGCATGATCGGCGACCCGTCGCACCGCTCCACCGAGCGGGTGATGCTGACCGAGGCGGACGTCCGCGCCAACGCTGACGCCATCCACGCCCAGCTCGAGCGGTTCCTGGACTTCTCGCCCGGCCCCACCGGCGCCGTCATGGCCAACAACCTCGACTGGCTGGGCCCGATGTCGCTCATCGAGTACCTGCGCGAGGTCGGCGTCCACTTCACGATCCCGTACATGCTGGCCAAGGACTCGGTGCAGGTGCGCCTGGAGCGCGGCCTCTCGTTCACCGAGTTCAGCTACATGACCCTCCAGGCGGCCGACTTCGCGCACCTCTACCGGACGCAGGGCGTCGAGATGCAGATGGGCGGCGCGGACCAGTGGGGGAACATCACCGCGGGCCTGGAGCTGATCCGGAGAACCGCGGCGGAGGGCGGGGCGGGCGCCGAGCAGAGCCCCGCGCACGGCATCAGCTACAAGCTGCTGCTGTCGCCATCGGGGACCAAGTTCGGCAAGAGCGAGACCGGCGACTCGGTCTGGCTGGACCCGCGCCGGACGACCCCGTACGCGTTCTACCAGTACTGGGTGAACGTCGACGACCGCGACATCGGGACGTACATGCGCTGGTTCACCCTCTGGTCGCGGGAGCACATCGAGGCGCTCGACGCCGCGACGGCGGCGCGCCCGGATGCCCGCGAGGCGCAGCGCGAGCTGGCCGATGACGTGACGGCACGGGTCCACGGCGAGGAGGAGGCGCGAGCGGCAGTCCAGGTGTCGGGCGCGCTGTTCCAGCGCGAGCCGGTGACCGACCCAGCGCTCCTCGCCCGAATCCACGCCGCGACGAACGGGCCTGAGGCCACGCCGGAGATCGTTGCGGGCGGCGTGGCCGTCCTGCTCGCCGAGAGCGGGCTTGCCTCCTCGCGCGGCGAGGCGCGCCGGCTCATCTCGGGGGGTGCGATCACCGTGAACGGCGAGCGCATCACGGACCAGGCGGCCGCGGTGCCGGCGCCAGTGGCCGGCGAGTGGCTCGAGGTGCGCGTCGGGAAGCGCAACCGCTCGGTGGTGCGGGTGGCGCGAGGCGGCTGAACCCCCGTTCCCGCGGCAAATCCGCCCCTCACGCCCCGTGAGTCGCGTCAGACTGTCATCCAGCCCTCCGCCGCATGGCCGGAGCCCGTCGAGGGTGATCGCGTCGCCGACCAACGCTCAGGGGACCGCCTTCCGAGTCAGAGCCGACTCAGCGCGGCGGAGCGGGGCGCCGCGGAACCGGGTCGCGGCGGAGCGGGGCCGGATCAGCCGGCGGAGAACTCCCAGCAGTGGCCGCTGGGGTCGGCAACGGTGACCGTCCGAGGTCCCCATGCGCGGTCAACGGGGCCGTTCAGGATCGGAACGCCGATCGCCCGCAAGTGGGTCGCGAGCGCGTCGACGTCTTCCACCTCCAGGGTCAGCATCATTCGCGCCGGCGTGCCCGCGGGGCCAACCGCAGCTGGCGCGATGAGCTCGGGCGCAGCAGATGCCACGAGCAGGTTGACGATCATGTTCGGGAACCGGTAGGCGACCGAGTCGTCGTCCTTGTGGACGAGCGGCATGCCGAAGACCTCGTGGTAGAAGCGCTCGGTCTCGGCCAAGTCGTCCACGAACAGCGTCACCGCGAAGACCTGCTTCGCCCGGGCGCTGGGCGCCACCCCGTCCGCAGCAGACATCGGAGCCCTCCGTTCAGCGGCCGCCCGGCCTCCCGTGGCGGTCGCGCAGGACCGCAAGGACGTCGGCCGGCGAGAGGTCCCGCTCGGCGAGTAGGACAAGCGCATGGTAGAGGAGGTCGGCCGCCTCGCCGGCGAGCAATGTGCGCGACGTTGATCGGTCGACGCCTGCGAGCTGTGCGCTCTCGTCGTTCTTGGCTGCCAGCAGCACCTCCGTGGCCTCCTCGGCCACCTTGCGACCCGCCAGGTCCACGCCGCCCTCGAGCAGGCGCGTCGTGTACGACCCCGTGGGCCGCTCGACCGCGCGCGAGGCGATCGTGGCCCAGAGAGACTCGAGCCAGGCGAAACCCTGGTGGCCAGGTCCCACGGCCCGGGCGCCGTCGGCGTCGAAGCAGGACCGGACGCCTCGGTGGCAGGTGGGGCCGACGGGATCGACCCCCAGGAGCAGCGCGTCCCCGTCGCAGTCGAGCGCGAGCGTGCGCAGGCGCAGCACGTTGCCCGAGGTCTCGCCCTTGCGCCAGAGCCGGCTCCGCGATCGGGAGTGGAAGTGGACCTCGCCGGTGGCGAGCGTCGCCGCCAGCGCCTCGGCGTCGAGCCAGCCGAGCATCAGCACGCGGCCGTCCGCGACGTCCTGGACGACACCGGCAACCAGCCCGCCGTCGCGCCATGCGACGGCGTCGGGCGACAGGCCGATCGCGAGATCGACGGGACCGGCCCCGCCGGGCGCCGACATCCCGACGGGCGACATGCCGCCGGGCTGGGTCGAGCTCGATCCGCCGCTCATGCCGCCTCCCTCCCGTCTGGCAGCAACCGCACCGGCAGCCCCGCCGCGGCCATCGCCGCCTTGATCCCCGCGATCGTCCACTCGCGCCGATGGAAGATCCCAGCCGCGAGCACGGCGTCGGCGCCGCCCTCTCGCACGGCAGCGATGAAGTCGTCGGGGCCGGCGGCCCCGCCCGAGGCGATGACCGGGACCGGGACGAGGTCCGAGATCGCGCGCAGCTGCTCGGTGTCGAACCCGGACTTCGTGCCATCGCGGTCGATCGAGGTCACCAGCAGCTCGCCGGCCCCCAGCTCCACGACCTTCGTCGCCCATGCGAGCGCGTCCAGGCCCACGGGCTCGCGGCCGCCCTTGACCACAACCTCGAAGCCCGATGGGATCGCCTCGCTCGCCGGAACGCGCCGGGCGTCGATCGCCACCACGACGGCCTGGCTGCCGAACCGTGCTGCGCAGCGACGCACGAGCTCGGGGTCCTCCACGGCCCGCGTGTTGAGGCTCACCTTGTCGGCGCCGGCCCGCAGCACGTCGCGCATGTCGTCCACGCTCCGCACGCCGCCGCCCACGGTCAACGGGATGAACGCGCGCCGTGCGGTCCGCTCCACGATGTCGAGCAGCGTGCCCCGACCCTCCGGGGCAGCGGTGATGTCGAGGTAGACGATCTCGTCGGCGCCCTCGCGGGCGTAGCGCTCGGCGAGCCCGGGCGGGTCGCCCTCGTCACGAAGGTCCACGAAGCGGGTGCCCTTGACGACACGGCCGTTCGCGACGTCGAGGCAGGGGATGACGCGGCGGCGGAGCATCAGGCGGCGTCCGCAGCGAGCCTGACGACGTTCGCGACGAGGCGCAGCCCGTCGGCGCCCGAACGCTCCGGGTGGAACTGGACGCCCAGCAGCTTGCCGCGCGCCACAGCCGCCGTGAACCGGGCGCCGTGCTCGGTCTCGGCGAGGATGACCCCGTCGTCGGCGGGCGCGCCCGCGTACGAGTGGACGAAGTAGAAGTCGGCGTCTGGCGCGATCCCCGCGAAGGCCGGGTGGTCGAAGCGCCGCTCGACCTGGTTCCACCCGATGTGGGGCAGCGTGGGCGCTCCCTCGAGCCGGACGGTGTGGCCGTGCAGGACGCCCAGGGTCGCCGCGCCGTCCTCGTCGCTCGTCTGGAACAACAGCTGGAGCCCCAGGCAGATGCCCAGGAACGGCCGGTCGGCGGCGATCCAATCGAGGATTGCGGGGACGAAGCCGCCCTCGCGCAGGCGCTCCATCGCCGGTGCCGAGGCGCCGACGCCGGGCACGACCAGCAGGGCCGGCTGCCCGATCTCGTCGGCGCTCGCCGCGCGCCGGACGTCGGCGCCCGCGGTGAGCAGCGCCTGCTCGATCGACACCAAGTTGCCCGCGCCATAGTCCACCACCGTCACCGGAACCCGAACGCGGGCGCCGGACCGCGCCTCGACGCCGGCCATCACAGCGAGCCCTTCGTCGAGGCGACGCCAGTTCGACGGGCGTCCGGCTCGCACGCGACGCGCAGGGCGCGACCGAGCGCCTTGAACGCCGCCTCGGCAAGGTGGTGGTCGTTGCGGCCGGCGCCCCGGAGGTGCAGCGTTGCGCCGGAGGTCCGCGCGAACGACTCGAGCGCGTGGTCGACAAGCTGGAGCGGCAGGCCGCCGGCCCGCTCGCCGTGGAACGGCAGGTCGATCACCGCGTACGGCCGCCCGCTGAGGTCGACGACCGCGGTCGCGAGCGACTCGTCCATCGGCACCGAGCTGTCGCCGAACCGGTTGATGCCCGCCTTGTCGCCCAGCGCCTCCGCGAACGCCGCCCCCAGCACGAGCGCGACGTCCTCGACGGTGTGGTGCTCGTCCACCTCGAGGTCGCCCTTCGCGTCGAGCTCGAGGTCGAACAGGCCGTGGTGAGCGAGGGACGTCAGCAGGTGGTCGTAGAAGCCGATGCCGGTCGAGACCTGCGCCCGGCCGCTGCCGTCAAGGCCGAGCGCGACCACGACCGTGGTCTCTCGGGTCGCCCGGCGGAGGCGGACGCTGCGGACGCTGCTCTCGATGATCTCGAGCGTGCCGAGGGGCGTGGTCATGCGGGTTCCTCCGGTGCTGCCTTCGGTGCAGCGCTGGGCACGGGCTGCACCGGGCCGGGCGAGACCTGCCCCGCCTCGGGTGCGATCCCGGCTGCGACGGGCGCGATCTGCGCGACGGCCTCGATGAGCCGGTCGTTCTCCTCGGGGGCGCGGACGGTGACGCGCAGGCAGCGCTCGGCGGGGTGGCCGGCCGGGAACGTCCGCGGCACCAGCCCGCGGCGGAGCAGCCGCTCCGCGACGAACGACGCGCGGGCCGCGGAGCCGAGGTCCACCAGCACAAAGCAGGTGACGGACGGGTAGGGTCGCCAGCCAGCGGCGCGGAACGCGGCTGCGAGCCGCGGGCGCTCGGCATCGACGCGGGCGACGTTCGCGAGCATCGCGGCAGGCTCGCGGAGGGCCCGCGTGACCACGGTCTCCGAGATCGTCCCGATCGAGCCGGGCGGGCGGTAGAGGGCCACCCGCTCGAGGGTCGCGGGCGCGGCAATGGCAAAGCCCACGCGCAGGCCCGCGAGCGCGTACGCCTTCGACGCTGTCCGGACGACGACGAGGTTCGCGTAGCGCGACCGCAGGCCGATCACGGAGCGCCCGGTGAACTCGACGTAGGCCTCGTCCGCCACGACGGCGGCCGGCCGCCGGCCCGCGGCGGCAGCATCGCTCTCGATCCCGTCGAGCAGTGCCTCGATGGTCCCCGCTGGCTCCTCGGCGCCCGTCGGGTTGTTCGGGTTGCACACCCAGACCAGCGCGGCGTCGCGGGCGGCCTCGCGCATGGCCGGCAGGTCCAGCGCGAAGCCCTGGTCGGGCCCGAGGCGCGGGACAGGCACGATCGCCCCGCCCCGCTGCTCGGTGACCACGCGATACATCGCATACGTGGGGACGGGGACGACTGCCCGCCCGCCGGCCGGCAGGAATGCCTTGACGGCCATGTCGAGGATCTCGTCGGCCCCGGCCCCCGGGACCACCTCGTCGATGCCGACGCCGTAGCGCGCGGCCGCCGCCTCGACCAGGCGGCGGTAGTCGCCGGGCGGGTACTCGGAGAGGCTCGTCTCGAAGCGGCCCGCGGCCAGCATCTCGCCCAGCAGCTCCGGCGGGGCGGGGGAGGTGTTGAGGTCGAACCGGATCACCTGCTCCACCGGGAGGCCGAACCGGGCGGCGACGCCCTCGTCGGTGGCCTCCCAGCTGTACGACGCTGGCTGCGCGGGGTCGGCGAAGGTGACGGGCGTGGGGCTCACGGGAGGATCTTCTCGATGGGCAGGACGAGGATCCCCGAGGCGCCGGCTGCCTTCAGGCGGGGCAGCAGCCCCCAGACCTCGTCGGCGCCCACGACCGAGTGGATCGCGATCATGCCGGTGTGCGCGAGGGGGATGACCGACGGCGACTCGAGGCCGGGGAGCAGGCTCTCGAGCTCCTCGAGGTGCGTCACCGGGGCGTTCATCATCAGGTACTTGCGGCTGCGGGCCGCGAGCACCGAGCCGAGCATCAGGACGATGCTCTCGAGATCGGCGGGGCGCTGCTCCTGGGCGGTGGGGTCCGCAACCAGGACGGCCTCCGAGGCGAGCACGTCGCCGATGGCGCGCAGGCCGTTCATCTGGAGTGTGGAGCCCGTCGAGACGAGGTCCACGATGGCGTCCGCGAGGCCGAGGCGGGGCGCCACCTCGACCGCGCCCGAGAGCGGCACGACCTCGACCGGGAGGTTGCGCTCGGCGAAGAAGCGGCGGGTGATCGACGGGTGGGAGGTTGCGACGCGCAGGCCCGCGAGGTCCTCGACGGCGCGCGCCGGTGCGTCCGAGGGGACGGCGGCGGCCAGGCGGCACCGGCCGTAGCCCAGCCGGGCGATGATCGGCAGGTCGCGGCCCGCCTCGGCCAGGATGTCCGCCCCGGTGATCCCGGCGTCGGCGACACCGTCCGCCACGAACTCCACCACGTCGCCCGTGCGCACGAACAGGATGTCGAGGGGCTGGTTCGCGACGTGCGAGACGAGGCTGCGATCGTGCTCCTCGAAGACCAGGCCCGACGCGTGGAGCAGCGACAGGGTGGGCTCGACGAGGCGGCCCTTGTTCGGGATGGCGAGCCGCAGGCGGTCCCTCATGCCTCGTTGGCCTCGGGATAGACGCTGCCGGTCTCGGCCTTCAGGCGGTCGAGCTGTCGGCGGTAGCCGCCCTCGCCGTGGTGGAGCCAGGAGGCGATCCGCGTGATGGTCGCGGTGCTGGCACCGCTGCGCCGGGAGATCTCGGCGTAGTGGAGGCCGGCGTCGAGCATCCGGACCACCGCCCAGCGCTGGGCCATATCGTGCAGCTCGCCGACCGTGCACAGGTCGCGCAGGAAGCCCAGTGCCTCCTCCCGGTCTCCGAGGCGCAGAATGACGTCGAGCAGGGCGTCGAGGTCGGGGGTCCGCCATTCGCTTGCCACGGGTGCGATCCTCCCGATCAGGGGCCGGCCGGGTCGCTCCCAGCCGCTCTGGTAGCATGATAGCGTAGTAGCGTAGTAATACGCCAACACGGAGGATCCGTGGCCGGGTTCGAGATCCTGCCGGCGATCGACCTCGAGAGCGGGCGCGTCGTGCGCCTGCAGCAGGGCGACTTCGCACGCCAGACCGTCTACGAGCAGGAGCCAGTGGCGGTCGCCCGGGCGTTCGCCGACGCGGGTGCTTCATGGCTGCACGTGGTGGACCTCGACGGTGCGCGGCGCGGGGAGCCCATGCAGCTCGAGCTCGTGGCTGAGATCGTCGCCGAGGTCCACGGTCGCATGCACGTGGAGGTCGGCGGGGGACTGCGCACCGCCGAGGCCGTCGCCGGGGCGCTCGGGACCGGCGCCAGCCGGGTGTCCGTGGGGACTGCGGCGCTTCGGGACCCGGCCTTCGCCCTGGGCATCGTCGCCCGCTACGGGCCTGCCCGGGTGGTGGGCTCGCTCGACATCCGCGACGGCATGGCCTACGGGGAGGGCTGGCGCCACGGGTCGGCAGGCGTGCCGGCCACCGACGCCCTCGAGATGCTGTCGGCATCCGGCATCGACACCTTCGAGGTCACCGCGATCGACCGCGACGGCCTCATGGGCGGGCCGGACGTGCCGCTGCTGCGCTCGCTGGTCCGTCTCGGCAGGGGGCGGATCATCGCGTCGGGCGGGGTGTCGTCGCTCGACGACGTGCTGGCCGTCCAGGCGGCGGGGTGCGCCGGGGTCATCGTCGGCCGGGCGCTCTACGAGGGCAGAGTCACCGTCCACGAGCTGATCAGCGCCATCGAGGGCCACGACCTCAGCCGCTGACGCCGGGTGCCTCGCTGACGGCGGACACCTGGCCTACAGGGGCGGATCGTACAAAGCCAGTTCGTCATCCGTTGGCGGCTCGAAGCGACCTCGATACCCTTCCATGTGGCTCTCGGTGATCGCGAGGCCCCCGTTGGCGTGACGATCCACGACCCGCCGCACCAGCTCGTCGTAGGGCACATCGAGGAAACGGAGCTCGACCGCCGCGCCGAGCGATCGCCCGAGGTCTCGCTTCGCGTCGCGTTCTGACCGCGCCCAGAAGCCCCATTCCAGGATCACCGACGTTCCGAGCGTGAGGAGCCGCTCGGTGAGTCGCGCAAACTCGGCTTCGAGTCTGGCCTGGAAGTCCCCGTCAAAGGGGTCGACGCCCAGGGCCAGTTCCCACGCATCGGGGTTCAGCCGAACCGCCCCGTAGGCGTCCGCGAGCTCGCGCGCGAGCGTCGTCTTGCCCGAGGCCGGCAGGCCGCACAGCAACACCAGCCTCGGTTGTCTCCTCGCGCCCTCGGTCATCGGAGGCACTCCTCTCCGTCTGGCGGGTCGATCCTCGAGCACGTTGAAGGACTCTCGTCACCGGCTGCCCCGCGTCGAGGGACGCGGGCATCGTCTGGCTGGGCTCGTGGGAATCGAAACGCGGCGCCGGACACCGACGCCGCGTCGCGCTGCGGCCGAGGGTCAGTGCCCCTCGTCCTTGTGCTCCTTCTTGTGGGCCTCGATGATCTTCTCGGCCAGGTTCGACGGCACGTCCTCGTAGTGGTCGAGGACCGCCGAGAACGTCCCGCGCCCGCCCGTGAGGGAGCGCAGCTCGGTCGCGTACGAGAACAGCTCCGCCTGCGGGACGTGCGCCGAGATGACCTGGACCCCTTCGGCGGTGTCCATCCCGAGCACGCGGCCGCGCCGCCCGTTGAGGTCGCGGTTGACCTCGCCCATGTACTGCTCGGGGACGCGGATGTCCACGGACATGATCGGCTCGAGGAGCACCGGCTTGGCCTGCATGACGCCGTCCTTGAGCGCCATGGACGCGGCGATCTTGAACGAGAGCTCGTTGGAGTCAACCGGGTGGAACGACCCGTCGTACAGCGTGGCCTTGAAGTCGATCAGCGGGAAGCCCGCCAGCACGCCCTCGGCCGCGGTCTCGCGGACGCCCTTCTCGATGCCCGGGAAGAACCCCTTGGGCACCGTGCCGCCGACGACCTTCTCGGTGAACTCGACGCCCGCGGCCGGGTTGGGCCCGAGCTCGATCCACACATCGCCGAACATGCCGTGCCCGCCGGTCTGCTTCTTGTACCTGCCGTGGGCCTTGGTCGTGCCGCGGATGGTCTCGCGGTAGGGGACGGTGGGGGTGCGAGTCACGATCGCGGCGCCGAACTTGCGCTTGAGCCGCTCGCAGATGACCGCGACGTGCGCCTCGCCGACCGCGCGCAGGATCTGCTCGCCGGTCTCTGAGCGCTCGACCCGGGCCGTGGGCTCCTCCTCGAGCATCCGCTGGAGGGCCGGGCCCATCTTGTCGAGGTCGCCCTTGGACAGCGGCTCGATCGCGACCTGGAGCGTCGGGTCGGGGAAGGCCATGTCGTCGAGCTTGAGCGCGGCGTCGCGCGACGTCAGCGTGTCGCCGGTCTCGGTCACGCCCAGCTTCGCGATCGCGCCGATCTCGCCCGCCCGCAGCTCGGCCGCGGGCTCCTGCTCCTTGCCGTGGAGGTAGAGCAGCTGGCCGATGCGCTCGTCCTCGCCCTTGGTGCTGTTGAACACCGAGCCCTGGCTCTTGAGGGTCCCGGCCAGGACGCGCAGGTAGGTGAGACGGCCAACGAACGGGTCGGCGGCGGTCTTGAACACGCGGATCAGCGGCGTGGCGGCGCTGGCCGGCACCTCGACCGCCTTGCCCGCCTTGTCCTGCGCCGCGAACGGGCCCTCCTCCTCGGGCGAGGGGAGGTAGCGCACGATGGCGTCGAGGAGCGCGTTGAGCCCGATGCCCTTCGTGGCGGACGTGACGAGCACGGGGGCGAGGATCGACTCGCGCACGCCCTTGTGGAGGCAGGCGTCGAGCTCGGCGTCGGTGATCTCCTCCTCGCCGAGGTACTTCTCGAACACCGCATCGTCGGCCTCGGCCGCGGCCTCGAGCAGCTGGTCGCGGCGCATGGCCACCTCGTCGGCGAGCTCGGCCGGCACCGGGATCTCGACCTCCTTGCCGCCCTCGAGCCGGTACGCCTTGCGGTGGACGAGGTCCACGTAGCCGGTGAAGGTCTCCGCGGCGCCGATCGCGAGGTGCAGCGGGGCCACCTTGGTGCCGAACGCGGCGCGCAGCGCGTCCAGGGCCCCCGAGGGGTCCGCGTTCTCGCGGTCGCACTTGTTGATCACGAAGCAGGCGGCGGTCATGGTGGACCGGCCAACCTTGACGGCGTTCTCCAGCCCGGCCTCGACGTGGCCCGACGCGTCCATCACGTACAGGGCCGCGTCGGCAGCGTGGAAGCCCTCGATCATCTCGGCCACGAAGTCCGGGTAGCCGGGGGTGTCGACCACCGTGATCTCGTGCTCACCGTGCTCGAACGTGCCCACGGCCAGCGACAGCGACCGGTGCTGCTTCTGCTCTTCGGGCTCGTAGTCGAGGTGCGCCGTGCCGTCGTCGACCCGGCCCAGGCGGGGGATCGCTCCCGCGCGGAACAGCACTTGCTCAGCGAGCGTTGTCTTGCCCCCGCCGGCATGGCCGGCGAGGACGACACTCCTGATGTGGGCGACGTCGTGGCTCTTGAGGGTCATCGCGCGCGGTTCCTCTCGGTATGGCTCCGGTGTGCCGGACCGCTCGACCCGGACACGACGCGGGGCAGTGGGCGCAGGCTGCGCTCGGTTGCGATGCCAGGTCCGTCCCTGGGGCCGCGGGACGCGTGAAATCGGAAACCGGACCCGTTGGCCCGATGATAGTCGGTTGATAGTCGGTATACTCCCGGCCGATGTCCGGACATTCCAAGTGGTCAACGATCAAGCGCCAGAAGGGCGCCAATGACGCCAAGCGCGGCGCCATGTTCACCAAGGTCGCCCGCGAAATCATGGTCGCGGCCCGCTCGGGCGGTGGCGACCCTGACGCGAACTACCGGCTGCGACTGGCGATGGACAAGGCCCGCTCGATCAACATGCCCGCGGACAACGTCAAGCGGGCGATCGAGAAGGCCACCGGCGCCGGCGGCGACGTCGAGTACGAGGAGATCACCTACGAGGGCTATGGCCCCGGCGGTGTCGCCGTGCTCGTCGAGACGGCAACCGACAACCGGAACCGCACCGCGGCCGAGGTGCGCTCCATCTTCACCAAGAGCGGCGGGCAGCTCGCCGGATCGGGCGCCGTGGCGTGGCAGTTCGAGATCCGCGGCCTGATCACGGTCTCCCGCGACGGCGTTGACCCCGACGATGTGGCCCTCGCCGCGATCGACGCGGGCGCGGCGGACGTGGACACCGACACGGACCCGATCGAGATCTACACGGAGCCCTCGGACCTCGAGGCGGTCCGCAAGGCGCTCGACGCGGCCGGGGTCGCGGTCGAGGACGCCGAGAACGCGATGATCCCCAAGCAGACCACCGCGGTGGACGCCGAGCACGTCCGGCAGGTCCTGCGGCTGATGGACCTGCTCGAGGACATCGAGGACGTCCAGCGCGTCACGAGCAACGCCGACATCCCCGAGGAGCTCATGGAGGAGTACGCCGGGTGATCGTCCTGGGGATCGACCCCGGGACCGCGGCCATGGGCTACGGCGTGGTCGAGCGCACCGGCGGCACCCTTCGGGCGGTGGACTACGGGTGCATCGTCACGACGCCCGACGCCCCGCTGCCGGAGCGCCTGCTGCGCATCCACGAGGCCCTCACCGAGCTCATCGAGACGCACCGCCCCGACCTGGTGGGCGTGGAGCGGCTGTTCTTCTCCAAGAACGCGCAGACCGCGTTCGGCGTGGGGCAGGCGCGCGGCGTGGTGCTGCTGGCCGCGGCCCAGCACGGGATCCCCGTCCGCGAGGCGACGCCCAACGAGATCAAGATGGGCGTGACCGGGTTCGGCGGGGCTGACAAGGAGCAGGTGGGCCGGATGGTCGCCGTCATCCTGTGCCTCGACGAGGTGCCCAAGCCGGACGACACCGCCGACGCGCTGGCCTGCGCGATCTCGATCGCCAATGCCGAGCGGCCTGGCGATCGGCTGAACGCTGGCGCCGTGGCCAAGTCCGCCGTGGTGGACCGCGCTGCCATCGCGCCCATCACACGCGGGGAGACGCCCTACGAGCGCGCCGTCCGCGAGGCCGTCGCCCGCGAGGCGAAGCCGGTGGCGAGCAAAGCCGGCAGCGCCGCCCGCAAGCCCGCGGCAGCGCCCATGTCGCGCAAGCCGTAGCGCGGGGGTTCGCGTGATCGCCTCGGTCGAGGGTGTTGTCGGCGCGATCGCCGCGGATTCGCTGGTCATCGAGGTCGGCGGCATCGGGTACCGCGTCTTCGCGGCGCCGTCCGTGCTCGCCTCGACGCCAGCCGGCGGCACGCTCAAGCTCCACACGTACCACCTCGTCCGCGAGGACCAGCAGGCGCTGTTCGGCTTCCGCTCCGCGGAGGAGCTCGGGTTCTTCAACCTGCTGCTGACCGTGACCGGCGTGGGGCCGAAGGTTGCGATGGCGATCGTGGGCTCGCGGCCCGCGGCCGACCTCCAGCTCGCCATCCTCCAGCAGGACCAGGCCGTCCTCGTCTCGATCCCGGGGATCGGCAAGAAGCTGGCCGAGCGGATCATCTTCGAGCTCAAGGAGAAGGTGTCGGCCGCGGGGATCGCCGCCGGCACCTCCGCCGCCATGTCCACGGCCTCCGAGAACGAGGTCGTGGCCGCGCTGCAGGCCCTGGGCTACTCGCTGGGCGAGGCGCGCGAGGCGTCGCGGCTGGCCGTCTCGGACCGTGCGGTCGGCGCCGGCCTCGAGGAGCGCGTGAAGGCGGCCCTCCGGACGCTGCTCCGGGACTGAGGCCGGCACCGGGTAGAGTCCCCGGATGCGGATCGCCTTCTCCACCCAGCCGGCGCTCGGCCACCTGCTCCCCATCGTCCCCCTGGCGCTGGCTGCCCGCGACGCCGGACACGAGGTCGTCGTGCTCGGCGGGTCCAGCCTCTCCGGACCGATCGCGCGGACCGGGCTCCCACATGTCGTCGCCGGGCCGGCAGACCTGCAGGAGGCGTTCGCGAAGGTCCCGGAGCGCGCCGGCCTCACCGGGAGGCGGCTCGCCGCCGCGACGTGGAGCCTCGTCTTCGGCGGGGTGATCGCTCCGGAGATGGCCGAGGCGCTCCTCGATCTCGCCCGCGACTGGCGCCCCGACCTGGTGGTCCATGACGACAGCGAGCAGGGGACCTGGATCGCGGCGGAACGACTCGGCGTCCCGCACGTCTCGCTCCAGGCGACCGCGTGGCGAGGCGCCGGCGTGCGGCTCTCTGCCGAGCCGCTCAGGCGCCTCCGTGAGCGCTTCGGCCTCCCACCGGACCCTGCGCTGGCCCGGTGGCACCGCCATGGGTATCTCACCACCCGGCCACCGCTGCTCCAGAACCCCGACGACCCCGTCCCGCGCTCGTCGATCCCGCTGCGGCCGATCGCCCTCGACGGGACCGACGAGGGCGCGCCGTCGTGGCTGAGCACCAAGGATCCGTCCCGGCCGCGGGTCGCCGTGACGCTCGGGACCATCCTGCCCGGGCGCCTCGACGTCATGGAGGCGATCCTGGCCGGCCTCGAGCGTCTCGAGGTCGAGGTTGTGGCCACGGTGGGGCCGGGTCTGGATCCTGCGTCGCTCGGAGGCCGGCCTGGTCATGTGCGCGTCGAGCGCTACGTCCCGATGTCCCGACTCCTCGCCACCGTCGACGCCCTGGTCTTCCACGGGGGCTCCGGGACGATGCTCGCGGCCCTCGCCCACGGCGTTCCCCTGGTGGTGCTGCCGGTGGCCGCCGATCAGCCCGAGAACGCCGACCGCTGCGCCGCCGCCGGCGTGGCGATCGTCCTGGAGCCTGCGGCGCGCACGGCGGGGGACATCGCGACGGCAACCAGGGCCGTGCTCGCGGATCGGCGCTACCGTGACGCAGCTGCACGGGTCCGCGAGCAGCTCGAGGCCATGCCGTCACCCGCCGCGGTACTCCCGCGACTGGAGGGGCTCGCGGCTGCGGGCAGGGACGGGACGCTGGCCGGCGGGGCCGCATAGCCGTGACCGACGCGGTCAAGTGCGGACACCGAAATCGGCGCCTGCCAGTCGGTCCGCGCGAGCGGCCGGCGCTAACCCGGCGCTAACCGGCGACCCTAGATCGCCGAGCCCCCGTGCTCGCCCGTCCGGATCCGGATGCAGTCCTCGAGCGGCATCACGAAGATCTTGCCGTCGCCGATCGTCCCGTCGCCGTGACGGGCGCCCCGCAGGATCGCCTCGATCGTCGGCTCGACGAAGGCGTCGTTGACGCCAATCTCCAGGCGCACCTTCGGCAGCAGGCTGGGCGCCACCTCCTGGCCCCGGTAGAGGTCGGGGTCCTCCTGCTGCCCGTGCCCCGCGACCCGGCTCACGGTGATCCGGAAGATCTCGTTGTCGACCAGCGCCTGGTGGACCTCGTCCAGCTTGTCGGGCTGGATAATCGCGACGATGAGCTTCATGGCGTGCCTCCAGCCTTCGATCAGTTGAGGTTGAGCAGGCCGTAGCCGTGCTCGCCGTGGAGCTCGTGGTCCATGCCCGCCATCTCGCCGGCGGTGTCGAGCCGGAGCCCGACGGTCCGATTGACGAGCACGAGGAGGACGAGGCTCACGACCCCGCAGTAGACGATGGTCGAGACGACTCCCAGTGCCTGCACGCCCAGCTGCTCGAGCGCAGCCCGGCCCTCGGGCATCTCGCCCACCCGAACGAAGAGGGAGAGCAGCAGCGCGCCCGCGATGCCAGCGGTCCCGTGGACGCCGAACACGTCGAGCGTGTCGTCGTAGCCCAGGCGGTTCTTGAGCAGGATCATGCCGTAGCACAGCCCCGAGGCGATGAACCCGAGCGCCACCGCGCCCGCGGGCTGCACGACGCCCGCGGCCGGGGTGATCACGACCAGGCCCGCCAGGATCCCCGACGCGATGCCGAGGCTGGTGGCCTTGCGATGGTGCAGGGCCTCGATGCTCATCCAGGCGAGCGCCCCGGCCGCGGCGGCCACTTGCGTCACGGTCAGCGCCTGCGCGGTCTTGACGCCGCTGGTCAGCGAGCTGCCGGCGTTGAACCCGAACCAGCCCACCCACAGCAGCCCAACGCCCATCAGCGTCATCACGAGGTTGTTGGGGTGCATGGCCGTCTGCGGGTAGCCGCGGCGCGCACCAAGGTAGAGCGCAGCCACAAGACCCGACACGCCGGCCGAGATGTGGACCACCGTGCCCCCGGCGAAGTCGATGGCGCCCAGCTTGAACAGCCAGCCGTCGGACGCCCATACCCAGTGGCACAGCGGGGCGTAGACGAGCAGGCTCCAGAGGGCGATGAACAGGGCGTAGCCGCGGAACCGGACGCGCTCTGCGAAGGCGCCCGCGATCAGGGCCGGCGTGATGATCGCGAACTTGCCCTGGAACATCGCGAACACGAGGTCCGGGACGCCGCCACTGCCCACGGTGGCGTCGATCTTGTGGAGGAACACGTTCCCCGGGTCCCAGCCGATCCACCCGCCGAGGGTGTTGGGACCGAAGGCCAGCGCGAACCCGACCACCACCCACAGGACGCCGATGATGGCCATGGCCGCGAAGCTGTGCATCATCGTGCCCAGGACGTTCTTCGTCCGGACGAGGCCGCCGTAGAACATCGCGAGACCCGGGACCATGAGCAGGACCAGGGCGGTGGAGACGAGCATCCACGCGGTGGCGCCCGTGTCGACTGGCGGCTGCGGGGGGAGCGCGGCGGGCGCCGTATCAGACCAGGCGACGGCGATGACGGCCGCGAGGACCAGCAGCAGTGCCGCGGCGGCCATGACCAGCCGGAGCGGGATGCGCTGCGTCGCGGGGCTGGTTTGGGCGGCCAGCATCGGGCGATCCTCCTCGCTGGGCCGGTCCGGTCGAAACGCACGGACCCGAGCCGTCACGCCATCCGGTCAGGGAGGGCGGACGGCTGGCCCGGAATCGTAGGAGGCGCAGCGCGAGACCACGTGGAGTTCCCGGTAGCGGCCAGGCGTCGGTTCGGTGCCCGTTCGGCGCTGGGTTTCGGGGTCGTGCGCCCCGCGTCGCGCTTGCGGCCAGCGTCGGGCTTGCGGCGAGCGTCGGGCTTGCGGCGAGCGTCGCGCTTGCGGCGAGCGTCGCGCTTGCGGCGAGCGTCGCGCTTAGCGGCTGCAGCGGTTCTAAGGTGCGGCGCCTGCACGGGGCTTGCGCCTGCCGCGCGATCCGTGCGCCACAGGCCCCCGATGTCCGCCTCCAGCGCACGAGCCTTGCGGCAGGCGGTCGGTCCGCGCCTCCAGCGCACCTTGGACCCGCCAGCCGCAACGGGGCACTGGCGGCGCGATCACGCCTGGCGGCGCGAGTCAGCGCACCTCGGGCCCGCCAGCCGCAACGGGGCGCGGCGAGCCTGGCGGCGCGACGGCGCAGCCAGGAGCCGCCAGCCGAAACGGGCGGGACGACGGCGCGTGCGCGCGAGCGACCCCGACTAGAGCAGCGCGTCGCGCTCGAACGGCACCCCATTGAGATGCTCGTCGAGGAACGCGAGCACGGTCCCGTACCAGAGCTTCGCGTTCTGCGGCTTGAGCACCCAGTGGTTCTCGTCGGGGAAGTAGAGGAACCGCCCCGGCACGCCCATGCGCCGCATGTCCGTCCAGAGCGTGAGCGCCTCGCTGATGGGCACCCGATGGTCGAGCTCGCCGTGGACCACGAGCATCGGCGTCTTCATGCGCGCCATCTCGGCCAGGAACTCGCGGGGCGACCAGCGCAGGTAGCCCGACGGGTCGGCGTACGGATCGCCCATCTCGTGCTCCCAGGCCGGACCGTGATCCGTGGTCCCGTGGAACCCGAGCAGCTCCCAGAGCGAGGCGTGCGTGACGATGCACCGGAAGCGGTCCGTGTGCCCGGCCATCCAGTTGGCCATGTAGCCGCCATACGAGCCGCCCATCATGGCCACCCGCGATCCGTCGACGTCCTCGCGCCCGACGGCCACGTCGAGCACCGTCATCACGTCCGAGTACGGGTTCCCGCCCCACTGGCCCCAGCCGCGGTCGACCATCCGCTGGCCGTACCCGGTGGAGAGGGCCGGGTCGGGCAGCAGCACCGCGAACCCATGCGCCGCGAGCACGTTCGGGTTCCAGCGCCAGTGCCAGCTGTTCCAGGACGAGAGAGGCCCGCCGTGGACGAGAAGGACGAGCGGCGCCTTGGCGGCCGCGGACGCCGATGCCGGTCGAACCAGCCAGGCTCCCAACCTGGTGCCGTCGGCCGCGTCGGTCTCGATGCGCTCGACGACCGTGCCCGTGGCGATGCCGCCCTCATCTACGCTCGCTGTGAGCTCGACCGGCGCCTGGTCGGCGGCCCGCGCGTCAAACCGGACGATGCGCGGCGGCGTGCCGATGGTCGATTGGAGGCCGTAGACCGTCGACCCGTCCGGCGACGGGCAGAGGTCCGAGACGTGGCCCGAGGCCGTCAGCCGGGTCACCCGTCCCTCGGGCAGGTCGACGCGGTAGGCGGAGTGGAGCCCGGCGTCGTCAGAGTCGAAGAAGAGCACTGATGCGTCGGGGCCCCACGTGGGCGCCTCCGGCCGGCGGTCGGCGCCACCCGCGATCTCGCGCTGGCTGCCGGTGGCGAGGTCGATGAGCACCAGCGTGTAGCGCTCGGGCTCGGTCGGGGCCGCGTAGCTGAATCGGACCGCCGCCACGGTGGCGCCGTCGGGCGAGATGGCGCAGCCGGCGTAGGCCGCCTCGTGGTTCGTCAGCTGGCGAGCCTCGCCCGTGGCGACGTCATAACGGACGAGGTCGTCCCAGGTCTCCGGGAACCCGCCCGGCCGGCGGCGCACTGCCACGACGAACGATCCGTCGGGTGCGATGTCGAGCGCCCCCTCCTCGAACGTGAAGCCGCTCACGGTCGGTTCGAGATCGCGCGGCTCGGAGATCCGCCCCTCGCCCTCGGGGACCGTGGCCGCGAAGAGGCGCCGATGCCGCGGGCCGAGGTAGTGGTCCCAGTGGCGGATCGGGTAGTCCTCGAACAGCAGGGCCTGCACGCCAGCCTCCCGGCGCGCCTTCTCGCGGCCCTCGTCGTCGGCGAGGTCGGAGGCGCCGCGGTGCACCATGGCGCCGAAGGCGACCGCTCGCGAGGCGCGGGCCGTCGCGATGCCGTCGATGCCGCCGTCGGGGCTGGCGACCGGGCGCGCCTCGCCTCCGTCGGGCGGGAGCAGCCAGATCGCGCGGATCGGATGCGCGTCGTCGCCCGAGGGAGCCTTGACGTCCGGGTCGGGGCGGGCCGAGGCGAAGAGGAGCGAGCCGTCGGGAAGGAACGCGTGTCCGCCCGACTCCCCGGCGACCGAGCGGGTCAGGCGCCTTGCCGGGGAGCCGCCCTCCGGATCGACCTGCCACAGCGCGGTCGCCATCTTCTTGCCGTCGGGGGCCACCGTCCCCACCGCCACGACCAGCCGCCGCCCGTCGGGGCTCAGCTGGAGCGACGAGAGGCGCGGGAGTTGGAGCATGCGGTCGATCGCGAAGGGTTCACTCATGTGCGCATCATGCCCTGCCGGGGCTCAGGCGTGCCGACTCCAGCGCCACCCGGCACGTGACGGTGAACGCCGATCCGCCCACAATCGCCGGGCGTCCCCGGAGGGACACGATGCGCGTCCGCGATGTGGTCCGATGCGAGGACTACCCGTGCGGCGACGTCCGCCACGAGGCATACGAGGTCGCGGGTGTCGACGTCGACCCGGCATCGGTGCGCGTCATCCTCGTGTCCGAGGCGGCGCCTGCCGATGCCGCCGACGGCTACGAGGGCACCGGCGAGGCGGTGTTCGCCAAGACCACGGTCCTGGCGTTCCAGGCCGCGGGGTTCCCGGTCCGGGACCTCGACGACGTCCGTCGGCTGGGCGTGCACCTGACGACCGCGGTCAAGTGCGCGAAGACGGCATACAACCTCGCGCCGTCGACGATCCGCGCCTGCTCGGTGCTCCTGGAGCGCGAGCTCGCACTGTTCCCGAACGCCACGGCGGTGCTCCTGATGGGCGACGTCGCGATCCGCGCCGTCAACGAGATCGCGCGCCGCGCTGGAGAGCCCCGGCCCGTGCCCGCCGTGCCGACCTACAAGCTCCGGGGCGGGGAGTTCACGTTCCGCGGGCGCCGCGTCTTCCCGTCATACCTGCAGGCAGGCCCGGCGTTCTTCATCGAGCGGGGCAAGCAGCGGGTGATTGCCGAGGACATCGCGGCGGCGCTGGCCCACGCGGGGATTGCCGCCGAGGCGCCGGGCGTACCAGCCCAGGCGTGACGGACGGATCGCGCCGCCCATGCACGGGCGCAGCGACGTCGGCTTCGCGCGATGAGGATCGCCGCCGCGGCGCTGGGCGCATCAACCTTGGCCTTCGGGTGAGGTTCGATTTCCCAGGGAGCACTGCGACAATCGAGTGAGTTCGCGCGCGCCGTCCGAACGCCATTGTGATCAGCCAGGTGCATCGTCCAACTGAGGCGGGCCTGGCTGCCCACCCAGTGGGCCCTGCGACGGCCGCTCGCACAGCTTGCCCGCGCGGCGCACCGGCTGTCGGCTCTCCGGCGCGGCGGTCATGCTTCCCTGTCCGCTATCCGGGCACACGGCAGCTCCGGGCGTCCGAGAGCCCATCTGGCGGTCACCGGCCAGGGCCCGGCGCCGCCCGCGATGGGGACGTCGAGACTCTCGTGTGAATGAGGCGAGCGGGCGCCTCGCCAGGAGCTCATTAGGCGGAGCGCCTGGCCGCGCTGGATCCGGTCCGCCGACCACGCCGATCGGGGGTGCGGCGCCCAAGCCCGCGGAAGGCGCGTTCGATCAGGTTCGTGGTCCGCAGGCTCGCCCGCAGCGGCTCGGGCAGGGCGAGCACCGCAACGACGTCGTCGAGGTCGGTGACCATGTGGCGGCGGTACGCGCCGTTGCGGACGTCGAGACGCAGGTGCGCGCGCCCGCAGCGGGGCGCCGCGGTCGTCCTCCATCGTCGCCTCCAGGATCGCCTTCACCGCCTCGAGCAGCTCGGGGCGGAGGTCGCACCACAGCGCGCCCTCGTCGAGCGCGTCGCGACACCGCCGGGCGTCCCTGCGGTCGGTCAGGCGGGCGGGTGCCGGCGCCATCGGGCCTGCTCCTCGGTGCAGCAATGACCAAGGTTGCACGCCCCATCAATTGGAGTCCCCACGAAAGACGGCACGTAGCTCCTCACGTAGAACATCTGTACGCTTTCGGAAGAAACTGGTAGACTCCGCGGCGATGACCGACGACGCGATGAGCCTGCTCGCGGCCGGCGCCTCCGAACCCGGCGACCTCGCCGTGGAGGGCTCGCTCCGCCCCCGGACGCTGGACGAGTACATCGGCCAGCGAGAGGTCAAGGCCAGTCTCGACGTGCTGCTCCAGGCGGCGAAGGGCAGGGGGGAGGCCGCGGACCACGTTCTGCTCTACGGGCCCCCGGGCCTGGGCAAGACCACGCTCGCCACGATCATCGCGCGTGAGCTCGGCGTCAACGTGCGCTACACCAGCGGCCCCGCCGTGGAGCGGGCAGGGGACCTGGCGGCCATCCTCACCGCCCTCGACGAGCGGGACGTCCTGTTCATCGACGAGATCCACCGCCTCAACCGGGCGGTGGAGGAGATCCTCTACCCGGCGATGGAGGACTTCGCGCTCGACGTGATGATCGGCAAGGGGCCGTCCGCGCGCAGCCTGCGCCTGTCGCTCAAGCCGTTCACCGTCGTCGGCGCCACCACCCGGGCCGGCCGGATCAGCGGCCCGCTCCGGGACCGCTTCGGGATGACGTACCGCCTGGACTTCTATGGCGAGGACGACCTGACCTCCATCGTGGAGCGCTCAGCCCGGATCCTGGGCGTCGAGGTGGACGGGGACGCGGCACGGCTCATCGCCAAGCGCGGCCGCGGCACCCCGCGCATCGTCAACCGCCTCCTGCGCCGCGTCCGAGACCACGCGGAGGTCCACGGCGACGGCCGCATCCACGTCCAGGCCGTGGCGGAGGCGATGACCATCCTGGACATCGACGACCTCGGGCTGGACACCACCGACCGCAAGCTGCTGGCCGCCATCATCCAGAAGTTCGGCTCCGGGCCAGTCGGCGTCCAGGCGCTGGCCGCGGTGCTGGCCGAGGAGGCGGACACCATCGAGGACGTCTACGAGCCGTACCTCCTGCGCCTCGGCTTCCTCGACCGGACACCGCAGGGCCGCATCGCCACGGAGCCCGCGCGCCAGCACCTCGCGGCGCTCGGCTTCGACATTCCCGCCCCACGCCGCCCCGAGCCCGAGATGCCGGCGCTGTGGGACGACCTCCCCAACCGCTGAGACCCCGCCAGACCGTGCCCGGCGCGTCCCGCTTCGAGGTCCTGGTTCCGCCGCCCGCGGACGGGTCCACGCGCGCCCGGCTGGGCCGCCTGCACCTCCCGCACGGCGTCGTCGAGACGCCGCAGTTCATGCCGGTCGGCACCAATGCGACGGTCAAGGCGCTCCACCCGGACGAGGTCCGCGCGGCGGGCGCGAGCATCATTCTTGCCAATACCTACCACCTCTACCTGCGGCCCGGGCACGAGCGGATCGAGCGGCTCGGCGGTCTCCACACGTTCATGGGCTGGGACGGCCCGATCCTCACCGACTCTGGAGGGTTCCAGGTCGTGTCGCTGGGCGACCTGCGCGTCATCGACGACGGCGGGGTGACGTTCAAGAGCCACCTCGACGGGACCATCCACCGCTTCACGCCCGAGCACTCGATCGCGGTCCAGCAGTCGCTGGGGCCCGACATCGCGGTCGCCTTCGACCAGCCGGTCTTCCCCAGCTCTCCGCGAGCGGTGGTCGAGGACGCGATGCGCCGGACCCACCGATGGGCGGAGCGCTCGCTTCAGGCCCACACGCGGACCGACCAGGCGCTGTTCGGGATCGTCCAGGGCGGCCTGGACCCCGAGCTCCGCGAGGAGTCGGCCAAGTTCATCGCCGGGCTCCCGTTCGACGGGATCAACATCGGCGGCCTCGCGGGCGACGAGACGCCCGAGCAGCGGAACACCACGCTCGAGGAGACGATCCCGTTCCTCGACGGGGACCCGCGGCCGAGGTACCTGATGGGCCTGGGCTCTCCGCTCGACCTGCTCGAGGCGGTCCACCGAGGCGTCGACCTGTTCGACTCCGTCCTGCCCGCGCGCGTCGCCCGCAACGGCCAGCTCTGGATCCCGGGCGACCGCCTCAACCTGCGCAACGAGCAGTTCAGGGACGATCCGCGCCCGGTCCAGGAGGGCTGCCCGTGCCCGCTGTGCACGCGATTCTCGCGGGCGTACCTGAGCCACCTGTTCCGGGCCAAGGAGATGCTCGCGTACCGTCTCGCGACTTGTCACAACCTGACCTTCACCCTAGACTTCATGGCCGGTGTCCGTGCTGCTTTGCGCGCCGGAACCTTTCCCGCGGAGATGCCGGAGATGCGCCGACGCGCTGTCCGGATGAGTGGCGGCGAAGGGGCCGCAAAGCCGGCGTGAAGTCCGTGTCGGTATCGTCGCTAGGCGTGGAGGCGCGTTATGGGTTCGAGGGATCGCCCCCACAAGGAAGTCAAGAAGAAGCCCAAGGAGAAGTCGGCCTCGCCGAATCTCGCGCCGCTTTCGGAGCCGCCCCAGCAGGCGGAGCTGATCAAGAAGCAGCGCAAGCCACGGCGCGAGGACGAGTCGGAGGGCTGATCCACCGGCCGGGCGGGTTGACCCCGCTCCGTCGGGCAGGCTGAAGCCGCCAGGAGCGAGGACACGATGTCGACCGGCAGGGATCTGGACACACGCACCGCGGAGAAGGCCGTCGCCGAGCGGGGGCGTGCGGTGGACGCCGCCATCCTCGCGATCGAGAAGCAGTTCGGGCGCGGCTCGATCATGAAGCTGGGCTCGGCCGAGCGCCAGCAGGTGGACTTCATCCCCACGGGCTCCATCGCGCTCGACCTCGCGCTCGGCGTGGGCGGGATCCCGCGCGGCCGGATCTGCGAGGTCTTCGGGCCGGAGTCGTCGGGCAAGACCACGCTCTGCCAGCACGTCATCGCCGAGGCCCAGCGCAAGGGCGGCATCGCCGCGTTCATCGACGTTGAGCACGCTCTCGACCCTGGCTATGCGCGCGCCTGCGGCGTGAACGTGGACGAGCTCCTCGTCTCGCAGCCGGACACGGGCGAGCAGGCCCTCGAGATCACCGAGACCCTGATCCGCTCGGGCGGGGTGGACATCGTCGTCCTGGACTCCGTGGCGGCCCTCGTGCCGCGGGCGGAGATCGAGGGCGAGATGGGCGACAGCTTCGTGGGCATCCAGGCCCGCCTGATGAGCCAGGCGCTGCGCAAGCTGACGGGCGCCGTCTCGCGCTCCAACACGGCGCTCGTGTTCACCAACCAGCTGCGCGAGAAGATCGGCGTCATGTTCGGCAACCCCGAGACCACGCCGGGCGGTCGCGCGCTCAAGTTCTACGCCTCGGTTCGGCTCGACATCCGCCGGGTGGAGACCATCAAGAACGGCACCGAGTCGGTGGGCAACCGCGTCCGGGTCAAGGTCGTGAAGAACAAGGTCTCGCCGCCGTTCCGCGTCGCCGAGTTCGACGTGATGTACGGCGAGGGGATCAGCAAGGAGGGCGGCCTCCTGGACGTCGGCGTCGCCATGGACGTCGTGAGCAAGACGGGCGCCTGGTTCAACTTCGCCGAGACGCGCCTCGGCCAGGGCCGCGAGGCGTCGAAGGAGTTCCTCCGCAACAACGTGGACGTGGCGACCGAGATTGAGCGCCGCATCCGCGGGAAGATGAACGAAGTCACGCTCCCGGTCGAGGGGATCGAGGAAGCCGAGTAGGGCGGTCGCGTGAGCGACGAGCGCACGCGCCACGCGCCCCGGCCCCCCAAGCCCACCCCGGCTGAGCGCCGGGAGAAGCGCGCCGCGTCTGAGGACCCTGCCGAGGTGCTCGACGCTGCGGCCCGGTTCCTCGAGGCGCGCCCGCGATCGGAGGGCGAGGTCCGCCGCAAGCTGCTGCGTCTCGGCTATCGCTCCGAGATGGTCGATGCAGCGCTGGCCAAGCTGCTCAGCGTCGGCTACATCGATGACGAGGCGTTCGCGCGCTCGTGGGTGGAGTCGCGTGACCGCGCCCGGCCGCGCGGCGAGCACGCGCTCCGGCGCGAGCTCGGGCAGAAGGGCGTGGACCGCGCCCTTGTCGACACCGTGCTCGGCGAGCGGCGCGACGACGCCGCGGCGGAGGCGGACGGTGACGGCGCGGCGAGCCCGGACGAGGCGGCTGCCCAGCGCCTGCTGACGAAGAAGCTCGCGCCGATCCTGCGCGAACCCGATCCACGACGCCGGCTCCAGCGCGCCTATGCGCTCCTCGCGCGCAACGGCTTCGCGCCCGACGTGTGCTCGACGGTGGCGAAGCGGGCGCTGGCGACATCGGCCGAATCCGTCGATGGCGATCTCGGGGCCGAGGCGGACGCATGACCGGTGTGCCCGACTCTGTGCCGCCCGAGGTCCTGCTCGATGACTACCCGCCCGCCATGGCGGCGCTCGCGCAGGGACTTCGGGAGGTCGTGCTGGCGGCGGTGCCGGAGGCGGTCGAACGGGTGCGTCCAGGCTGGCGGATCATCGGCTACGACGTCCCGGTCCGCAGGGGTCGCACCGCGTACTTCGCCTGGGTCATGCCGGAGCGCGTCCACGTCCATCTCGGCTTCCCCAAGGGCGTCCTCCTCCACGACCCCGATCGCGCCCTCGGGGGAGAGGGCGAGACGAAGAGCGCCCGCTGGTTCACGCTCACGACGCCCGAAGAGCTGCTGGACCCGCGCCTTGTGGCATTTGCCCGTGCGGCGGCCGACCTCGCGACGCTCACGCGGCGCTGACGGGGACGAGCAGGGTGACCGGGCGCGTCCGCTGCAACGAACCGCCGACGACCTGAGCGGCGCCTAGTGAAGCTCGGGCTCCGCTGACAGGCCTCGCCACGGGCCCAGCATGGCGTCGCGATCCGGCGCTTCGAGCGACTCGCCCAGGAACAGCGCGACCGCGGCATCAAGGAGGGCGGGCGCGGCCGCCCTGCGGACGTCCTGATCGAGGAGGCCGTCGGCCATCAGGATCTCGGCCCACTGCATTGGCGAGCTCGCCGGTCTGGTGGCCCAGTTGATGACGACGGATCGGAGGCGGTCGACGTCGGCGGCGAGACCATCCCGCGCGATGATGCCCCGGGCCGACGCCCACGCACGTTCCCGCGCGGGATCCGGTTCCGAGTGCGCCGCGGCGAGCGCCATGAGCTGGTCGCGGGGGAGCGTCGTCATGACTGAGAAGAAGTCGTCGAGCGTCTCCACGGCGTGTGGGCCCCTCCCCCTTGACCACCTGGTGAACAGCACGAGCATGCGCCATCTCCCCGGACGGAACCGAGCGTTCCGGCGATCGATGGCACCGGACCGAACCGTGAGAGGTTGCGAGCCGGTTCCGGTGGAAGGCTGTAGGCTACGCGCACCGGTCCGCGAACCTGAGGGCCCGCGGCCGGGCGAGCCGCAGCTGTTTGGCTGAGGCCGGGTTCGAGTCGAGTGGCTCGCCGGCCCCGTGCCCAACGCGACAAGCCGACAGTTGCCGGGCCCGATCGACTCGTCAAACACCCTCGGCCCATTCACCCGGCCGCGGGGGAGGATCCGAATATGGAATGGGTTGCTGTCGCCGCGACGGCGGTGATCGCGGGCGTGGTCGGCGTTGCCGTGGGCTTCCTCGTGCGCGGGGTGTGGGCGGGCCAGGCGGTCAAGGCCGCGAACGACAAGGCCGGGCGCATCGTTGCGGAGGCCCGTGCCCAGCAGAAGGACATGATCCTCGAGGCGAAGGACGAGAAGCTCCGACTGCAGCGCGAGGCCGAGGAGGAGGCGCGCGCGAAGCGCTCCGAGCTCCAGGGCCTCGAGCGCCGGCTCCTCAACCGTGACGAGCAGCTCGACCAGCGCGCCGACCTCCTCGAGGAGAAGGCCCGCAAGATCAACGACCGCGAGCGCGAGATCGAGAAGCAGCGCGAGGAGCTGGGCCGGCTCAACCAGGAGCGCGTCGTGGCCCTCGAGCGCGTGTCCGGGCTGTCGGCCGAGGACGCGAAGGGCATCCTGCTCGAGGCGATCCGCGACGAGGCCGAGCACGACGCCGTCAAGCTCGCCCGCTCCATCGAGCGGCGCGCCCGCGACGAGGCGCAGGAGAAGGCCCGCGAGATCATCGTCACCGCGATGCAGCGCGTGGCCGCCGACCACACCGCCGAGCACACGGTCACCGTCGTCCATCTGCCCAGCGACGAGATGAAGGGCCGCATCATCGGCCGCGAGGGCCGCAACATCCGCGCCCTGGAGCAGGCCACCGGGGTCGACCTCATCATCGACGACACCCCCGAGACGGTCGTGCTCTCGGGTTTCGACCCGGTTCGCCGCGAGGTGGCGCGCCTCGCGCTCACCAAGCTGATCGCCGATGGCCGGATCCACCCCGGGCGCATCGAGGAGGTCGTCGCCAAGGCCCGCGCCGAGGTGGACCTCGTCATCCGCCAGGCGGGCGAGCAGGCCGTCTACGACGCCGGCGTGCCCGGGCTGCCGCCGGAGCTCGTCAAGCTCATCGGCCGGCTCAAGTACCGCACCTCGTACGGCCAGAACGTCCTGATGCACTCGGTTGAGACCAGCCACCTGGCAGCGATCATGGCCGCCGAGCTGGGCGCCGACGTCCAGGCAGCGAAGATCGGCGGCCTGCTCCACGACATGGGCAAGGCGATCGACCACGAGGTCGAGGGCCCGCACGCGGCCATCGGCGCGGCGGTGGCCCAGAAGCACAACATGCCGTTCAAGGTGGTCAACAGCATCGCCGCGCACCACCAGGAGGTCGAGTACGCCTGCATCGAGGCGCCGATCGTCCAGGTCGCCGACGCGATCAGCGCGTCCCGGCCGGGGGCCCGTGGCGAGACGATGGAGACCTACGTCAAGCGCCTCGAGGACCTCCAGGCCATCGCCGAGAGCTTCACGGGCGTCGACCGCTCATTCGCCGTCCAGGCCGGCCGCGAGGTGCGGATCCTCGTCCGCCCCGAGGAGATCGACGACCTGTCGGCCACCAGGCTCGCCCGCGACATCGTCAAGAAGATCGAGGACAGCCTGACCTACCCGGGCCAGATCAAGGTCACGGTCATCCGCGAGACGCGCGCGACCGAGTACGCCAAGTAGATCGCGGGCCTGGTCGGATCGCCGCTGACGCACGCACGTCGCCGGCTTGGTTCGCGCCCGATGCCCATCCCGGCCGGTCTTGACGCCCGGCACCGGGGCCGCTGATCAGATTCGGCCCATGCGCACCCCGGTGATTCCCTGATGGCCGCCCGCAGCGAGCGAGCCGGGCTCGGCAATCCGCCCAACGGCAACGCCCCGCGGCCGCCCGGCGCGTGCCGGGTCCTGATGATCGGGGACGTCATCGGCAAGCCCGGGCGCCAGGCGGTGGAGCAGGTGCTGCACGGGCTGCGCGACGAGCGCGGGATCGACTTCGTGACCGCGAACGGCGAGAACCTCGCGGGCGGCATGGGGCTGACGCCGGCCACCGCCGACATGCTGTTCGCCGCGGGCGTGGACGTCGTCACCAGCGGCAACCACATCTGGGACAAGCGCGAGATCTACGAGGCCCTGGACAAGAATGACCGGATCCTGCGGCCGCTCAACTACGGCACGCACGAGGTGCCCGGCCGGGGCTGGGGCGCATACACGGCGCTCGACGGCTCGGAGCTGGTGGTGATCAACCTCCAGGGCCGCACCTACATGCAGCCGATCGACAACCCGTTCACCGACGCCGACCACCTCCTCGACGAGGCGGCCGACCCCCTCCCGCCGATCCGCCTGGTGGACTTCCACTGCGAGATCACGTCCGAGAAGAACGCGCTCGGGCTGTACCTCGACGGGCGGGTGTCGATGGTGGTGGGCACGCACACCCACGTGGTCACGGGCGATGAGCGGATCCTGCCGAGGGGCACGGCCTACCTCACGGACCTCGGCATGACGGGCCCGCTGTGGAGCGTCATCGGGTTCGATCCGGCGACCGTGCTGCCGCGGTTCATCAACGCCCTGCCGACGCGGTTCGAGGTGGGGCAGGGCCCGGTGGTGTTCAACGCCTGCCAGGTGGACATCGACCCCGCGACGGGCCGGGCACTCCAGATCGAGCGCGTCCAGCGCCTCGTCGAGGTGTAGCGGTGGTGGCGCGCCACACCCGCCCTGACCATCGCCCCGCAACCCCAGGCACGGCCGCCGCGGACTTCCACAGCCACACATCGCGCTCCGACGGCGTGCTCGAGCCGGCCGAGCTGGCGCGCCAGGCGCGCGAGGCCGGCGTCCGGCTGCTCGCCATCGCCGACCACGACAACCTCGCCGCCTACCGCGAGCTGACAGCGCCCGGCGCGGCGCCGCTCCCGGCTGGCCTCACGCTGATCCCCGGGGTGGAGATCAACTCCGTGGCGGGGCGCCTGGCCGCCGAGCTGCCCGAGGGCGAGCTCCACATCCTGGGGCTCGGCGTGGACCCCGGGGACGCGGCCTTCGAGGCTGCGCTGAGCGCGCAGCGTGACGCCCGGCGGATCCGCTTCTACGCGATGGTCGACCGCCTCCGCGACCTCGACCTCGCGATCGACGAGCAGGTCGCGTCGCTGGACCCCACCGCGGACGACGCGCTCGGCCGCCCCACGATCGCGCGGGCGCTGATTGCCGCGGGGCACGCGCTCGACGTGCAGGACGCCTTCGCGCGCGTGATCGGCGCGGGCTGCCCGGCCTACGTGCCGCGGCGCGGGCTGGACCCGGTGTCGGCGATCCGCGCGATCCGCGCCGCGGGCGGCCTGGCCTCGCTCGCGCACTTCGCGGACGCGCCTGCCCGCGAGCCCCTCATCCGCGAGCTCATGGCGGCGGGGCTCGACGGCCTCGAGACGCACCACCGCTCGTTCCCCCCCGAGACGCGCGAGGCGATGTCTGCCTTCGCCCGCACGCTCAGCCTCGTCGAGACCGGCGGCTCCGACTACCACGGCGACCACGGCCCCTACGCCGACACGCACGCGACGCTGGTGGTGCCTGACGAGCTTGCCGACGGCGTGGTCGCGTCGATCGCGGAGCACGGGTGGCGCATCGAGCGCTGATCGGGCAGGTGAGCGGGCTCCCTGTTCCCCGGACTCGCTCCGGCCAGTCGGGCCCGGCTGGACTGCGAGTCCGGACTTCGACCCCATGCCGTGCATCGGCTGGACCCGGAGTCAAGGTGATGCACGCCGCCGTCGGTCTGCGTCGCGTGCGATGCGCCCCGGCGGCGCGAACCTGGACCCGCGGTCCAGCGCGAGCGTGGCGCCGACGAGAGTTCGGACCGGGAGCCCAGTCCGCGGCGGGTGAGGGACCGGCTACCCGCCGAGGACTCGGTACCATGCACGGGTCATGACGTCCCGATCCCTGCCCGTCCTCGACATCGCCCCGCCCGTCGTCGCCTCGAGCGGCCCGCGCATGCCGCTCGACCCCGAGGACGCGCGCCTCGCGGAGTTCCGCCCCGACGCGCCGGCCCTGCCGCGGTTCTTCGTCTGGACGCTCGGCTGCCAGATGAACCGCAGCGACTCGGAGGAGATGGCGGGGCGCCTGCTGGCCGCGGGCTGCGCCGAGGCGTCGACGATGGAGTCGGCCGAACTCGTTGTCATCAACACGTGCGCCATCCGCGAGGCGGCCGAGGCCAAGGTGATCGGCCGGCAGGGTCACCTTCGGCGGCTCAAGGAGGCGACGCCCGCGCTGCGCGTCGTCCTCACCGGCTGCAGCGTCCGCGAGTCGAACCGCGGCAGCCTGGCGAAGCGCTACCCGGCCGTAGACCTCTTCCTGCGGCCTGACGAGGAGCCGGAGCTCGTGGACCGGCTCGGCCTCGCCTCCGCGCAGGCCCCCGTGGGCGCGATGGCGACCACCGCTGCGACCACGCTCGTCAAGGGCGACCTCGTGTCGGACGCGACCCACCTCGTCCGCGCCCGGACCGACGCGATCGCCGGTGGCGCCGTCAGCCGCGGCTCAGCGATCAGCGCCTGGCTGCCGATCATCTACGGCTGCGACAAGACGTGCACCTACTGCATCGTGCCGTTCAGCCGCGGGCCCGAGCGGAGCCGCCCGTTCGACGAGGTGGTCGCCGAGGCGCGCGCGCTGGCCCACGCCGGGTACAGCGAGGTCACGCTGCTGGGCCAGAACGTCAACTCCTATGGCCACGACCTCGCCCCCGAGGAGCGCTTCGCGCACGTCCACACCGAGCGCACGGTCGGGCGCCGCCAGGACCGCGAGGCGCGCCCCGACCTCGCCGAGCTCATCCGCGCCATCGACGGCGTCCGCGGCGACGACGGCCGCCCGGCAATCCCGCGCCTGCGCTTCGTCACCTCGCACCCCTGGGACCTCTCCGACCGGCTCATCGACGCCATGCGCGACTGCCCGTCGGTGTGCGAAGCGCTCCACCTGCCCGTGCAGTCGGGGAGCGACGCCATGCTCCGCCGGATGGGCCGCCAGTACACGATCGAGCACTACACGGAGCGCCTCGCCCGGATCCGCGAGGCCGTGCCCGGGATCGCACTGTCCACGGACGTCATCGTCGGCTTCTGCGGCGAGACCGATGCCGAGTACGAGGCGACGCTCGACCTGCTTCGGGCGGTCCGCTACGACCAGGTCTTCTCGGCGGCGTACAGCGAGCGCCCCGGCACCCCCGCGACGCACCTTGCCGACGACGTGCCGGCCGCCGAGAAGCACCGGCGCCTCGTGGAGCTGCTCGCGGTGCAGGAGGCGATCGGCCTCGAGCGCAACCGCGAATGGCTGGGCCGAACGACAGAGGTCCTGCTCGACGCGGCGGTCCCGCCGCGCGCCCACCAGCACCACGAGGCGGAGGACGAGGAGGCTGCGGGCACGTCGGTCGCGCGCGATGCCTTCCGGGACCTGCCCGACGGCGTCTCGCACCTCGTCGGCCGGTCGCGGGAGAACAAGCTCGTGCACGTGGCCGGCGCTCCAGCGCTGGTGGGGTCGCTCGCCATGGTCACCGTCGAGCACGCGGGACCCTACGCGCTGCGCGGGAGGCTCGCCTGAGCGGACGCGGGCCGGCGCCCCACCAGCCCCCGACCCCGGCCGCACCGACCGTCGCGCGCCCGTCGCCCAGCGGGCCGGCGACCCTCGCGCCACTCCTCGTTCTCGGGGGCGCCACCGCCACCGGCAAGACCGGGCTGGCGATCGCGCTCGCGGAGCACCTCATGGGCCGCGGGATCCCCGCCGAGGTCATCTCCGCCGACTCGCGGCAGGTGTACCGCGGCCTCGACATCGGCACCGCGAAGGCCACCCCCGAGGAGCGCGGACGCGTCGTCCACCACGGCCTCGACCTGGTGGAGCCCGACCAGGCCTACTCCGTCGCCGAGTTTCGCGACCACGCCCTCGGCGCGCTCCGCTCGCTCGCGGCGCGGGGCGGCGTTGGGATCCTCGCGGGCGGGACGGGCTTCTGGCTGCGCGCCGTGATGGCGGGCATCGACACGGACGCGCTGCCGTCCGACGCCGCGGTGCGGGCGCCGCTCGAGGCTGAGCTGGCCAGCGACGGCGTGGCCGAACTGGCCCGCCGACTGCGCGCCCTCGCGCCGGGCCTCGCCAGCAGGACGGACCTCCAGAACCCGCGCCGGGTCGTCCGCGCGCTGGAGATCGCCACCCTGCGGGGCGACGCCCCGCTGCCGACGCCCGTGGGCTACCCGGCGCCCGTCGTCGGACTCCAGCTCGCGCTCGAGCCGGTGGAGCAGCGTCGGCGCATCTCCGCCCGGGCCAGGGCGCAGTTCGACGCCGGCCTCGTGGAGGAGGCGCGGGCGCTCCGCGAGCGCTTCGACCCGTCGCTCCCGGCGTTCAGCGCCATCGGCTACCACGAGAGCTGGGCCTACCTGGACGGCCAGCTGACCCGCGACGCCGCGATTGAGCTCGACGCGCTCCACAACGCGCAGTTCGCCCGCCGCCAGCGCACGTGGTTCCGCTCGGAGCGCTCGCTCCTGATCGTCGACGCCGCGATGGACCCGCGCTCGGATGGCATCGCCGCCCTGGAGCGGCTCCTCTCCCGCGGAGGGTAGGGCCCGGGCCGCCGTCGGGACCCCGGGCAGGCGGGCGCGGGCCAACCCACGGCGGGCGGTATGCTGGCCGCCCATGAGCCCGCGCAACGATCCCATTGACCTCGCCCCGCCCGTCGAGAAGGCCTTCCTGGTCGCCGTGGACACCGGCGATGATCCCGGCTGGGGGGCGGAGGACAGCCTCAACGAGCTCGCCGCCCTGGCCGCCACCGCAGGCGCCGAGGTGGTCGGCGCGGAGTGGCAGAACCGCCGCCACGTCGACCCCAACTGGTACGTGGGCAAGGGCAAGGCCGAGGCGCTGCTCCAGGCCAAGAGCGAGACCGGCTTCGACATCCTGGTCGCCGACGACGAGCTCTCGCCGGCGCAGCAGAAGAGCCTCGAGTCGCTCCTCAACGTCAAGGTCATCGACCGCAGCCGGCTGATCCTCGACATCTTCGCGCTCCACGCCCAGACCCACGAGGGGCGCCTCCAGGTGGAGCTCGCCCAGCTCGAGTACCAGCTGCCGCGCCTGACCCGCCTGTGGACGCACCTCTCGCGCACCGGCGGCGGCATCGGCACCCGGGGTCCCGGCGAGTCGCAGCTCGAGACCGACCGGCGGCTCATCCGCGAGCGGATCAAGAAGATGAAGGAGCGGGTCGAGGACGTCCGACGCCAGCGCCAGACGGCGGCCCGCGGGCGGGACCGGCGCCTGTACCCGACGGTCGCGATCGCCGGCTACACGAACGCCGGCAAGTCCACGCTGCTCAATGCGCTCGTGGGCAGCGAGGTGGCCCGGGCCGAGGACAAGCTGTTCGCGACGCTCGACCCCACCTCGCGCCAGGTGAAGCTGGGCGACGGGCAGACCGCGATCGTGACCGACACGGTGGGCTTCATCCACAAGCTGCCGCACCAGCTCGTCGACGCCTTCCGCGCGACGCTCGAGGAGGTCACGCGCGCCGACGTCCTGGTCGAGGTGGTGGACGCTGCCGACGCCCACGCCCCCGAGCACCGCGCCACCGTTCAGCAGGTGCTCGACGAGCTGGGCGCGGGCGACAAGCCGCGCCTCACCGCGTTCAACAAGGCGGACCTGCTCTACCCGGCCGCCGACGGCTCGCTGCCCGCACCCGCGATCTCGGGCACCGTGCTCGTGTCGGCGACCACCGGGTTCGGCCTCGACACCCTCCGGGCCGAGATCGCTGCGCTGCTCGCCTCGCTGTGGGAGGACGTGGACGTCGCCGTCCCGTACGCCGCGGGCGAGCTGCTGGCGCGCGTGCGCGAGCGCGGCACCGTCGAACTCGAGTACGGCGAGCGCGACGTGCGCGTGTTCGGGCGCATGGCGCCCAGCCTCGCCGGGGAGCTCCGTGCGGTGGCCGACCGCTGGGCGGAGTCGCTCGCGGAGGGGAGCGCCGTCCGCTGAGCGCGGGCATGAGGGGGAGGGCCATGGTCCGACGCGGCGGCAGCCTTCTGCTCCCGGGCGGCCGCCGCCTGGTGTGGACCGTCGCGGAGGGGTCGCACGGCCGACGCTGGCGTGGCGTCACCACCCACGGCGACGGCCGGCTGGAGGCCGCACTGCTCGTCGAGACGACGCGCGACGGGCGCCTGGCGAAGCTCGAGCTCGCGACGGGGGAGGGCCTGCTCACGCTCCACCCCGACGGTGAGCCGGTGCTCCTGCACGGCAACGTGGTGCGCGCGGGCGGCGTCGACCACGTCGCGCTGCCCTGGTCCGGGACACACGCGCTGCTGGTCGGCGCGTCTCCCGTCACGGCGGCCGTGGCCGTGCTGGGCGCCGCGGCCGGCGTTGGGGTGGGGGAGGGCTCCAACATCCCCGCAGTCGAGGTGGGCATCGACCTGCGGCCCCGGCCGGCGACCTGGCACATCGCCCGGACCGCCGAACGGCGCTGGCGGCTGCTGGCCGCCGACGGCGGCACGTCACTCCTGCTCGAGACCGACGGGGACGGCCTGCCGACCGGGGTGGACAGCAGCACTTGGCCGCTGGAGCTCGGCGGCGGCGTACCGTAGGGGGGCCTCGCCCGGCGAAGGCCCGCTGGGCAATGCGCCGGGCTGCTCCCGAAGCGCGGCGGCGCGAGGTGCAATCGTCGCCCGGGCCTGGCGCATGCCCTAGATTGGGGGGATGCGCCTCCCGTCCGACTTCGACGCGCTCCGTGACGCCCGGTTCCGGGTGCTGTTCGCCGCCGAGACGGTCTCGAACCTCGGCAGCTCGATGGCCAACATCGCGCTCGCGTTCGCGGTGCTCGGCATCGGCGGGCCCACCGACCTCGGTCTCGTGATCCTCGCCCGCGAGGTCCCGACCGTCGTCCTGCTGCTCGCCGGCGGCGTCTGGAGCGACCGCCTCCCGCGGCACCTGGTCCTGGTCTCGGCCGACGCCACGCGCGGCGTCACCCAGGCGCTCACCGCGGGGCTGTTCCTGACCGGCAATGCGTCGCTGCCCGCCGTCATGCTCCTCCAGCTCGTGTACGGCGCGGTCACCGCCTTCGAGCGGCCGGCGTTCCAGGGGCTCGTCCCGCAGATCGTCGCGACCGGGCTGCTCCAGCCCGCGAACGCCCTGCTCAGCCTCTCGTACTCGGTGGTCGCGATCGCGGGGCCGGCCGTCGGCGCGCTGATCGTGGCGGCCGCCGCCCCGGGCTGGGCCCTGGCCGCCGACGCCCTCTCGTTCGCGGTCAGCGCGACGCTGCTCGTGCGGCTCGACCTCCCGAGGACGCTGCGGCTCTCGGGGCGGAGCGCGCTCGCCGACTTCCACGACGGCTGGCGCGAGTTCGTGTCGCGGCCGTGGCTGGTCGCAATCGTGGCCGGCTTCGGGCTGTTCCAGCTCACGCTGTTCCCGGCGCTGCTCGTGCTCGGGCCCTTCGTGGCCAAGACCGACCTCGGCGGAGCGGGGGCCTGGGGCACGATCCTCTCGCTCCAGTCGGTGGGCTCGCTGCTGGGCGGCCTGGCGGCGCTGCGCGTCCGCTTCGCGCGCCCGCTCGTCGGGATGGTCCTGCTGACGCTGCCGGCCGGGCTGGAGCTGATCCTGCTCGGGAGCGGCGCGTCGGTGTGGGCGATCGCCGCTGTGGCCTTCGTCGGGGGGATCGGGTTCGCGCTCGGCGGCGCCGTCTGGTTCGCGACGCTCCAGGAGAAGATCCCCGAGGACTCGATCTCGCGAATCAGCTCCTTCGACTGGTTCGGCTCGGTGGCCCTCAACCCGATCGGCTATGCGCTCATCGGCCCGCTGTCCGCCGTCGTCGGCGTCGGCGAGAGCCTGGTCCTGGCGGGTGCGCTCAACATCGCCTGCAGCCTCGCGATGATCGCGGTCCCAAGCGTGCGCGCGCTGCGGGCGGGGCCGGAGTCGAGGGAGGCCGTGGGACCCGAGGTGCGCCCGATCGACTCGGCCGGCTCCTGACGCGCGGCGCGTCGCGCCCCAACGTCACGCGCGCATCGGCGAAGCCGAGTGACCGCGCGCGGAGACGCAGGTCAGTCGATGGTCGCCGGCGTCACGTAGTGCGACCGGTTGCAGACCTCGACGGTGGGGCCCTCGAGGGTCAGGCTCGCGGACAGCGGGCGCGAGGCCGACGACGTGCCCACCGAGACCGTGACCTCGCCCGGCTCCACCACCAGCCGGTAGTCGATGTCCGTGTACGCGAGCTGCTCCGCGTGCAGCCCGAACGTCACGCGGCGGCGCTCGCCGGGCTCGAGGGTCACCCGGCAGAAGCCCCGGAGCTCGATCACGGGCCGAGCCACCGACGCCTCCTCGTCGCGCACGTAGAGCTGGACCACCTCGTCGCCGGCGCGGTCGCCCGTGTTCGCCACGTCCACGCCGATCGTCACCTCGCCGTTGAGGGTCGGGATCCGGTCCGCGTCGAGGGTCAGGTGCGACAGCTCGAAGCTGGTGTACGAGAGGCCGTGGCCGAACGGCCACAGCGGGGTCGTGGGACCGTCCACATACGAGCCCTTCGGGTTCGAGTGCCCCCCGGTCGGGTGGTGCCGATACGACAGCGGGACCTGGCCGACGGTCCTCGGGAACGAGATCGGGAGCTTGCCGCCGGGGTTCACGTCACCGGCCATGACCTCGGCGATCGCCTCCGGGCCGGCGACCCCGGGCACCCACGCCACGAGGATCGCGGCCACGTGCTGGGCAGCCCACTCGAGCTCCAGGGGCCTGCCGCTGACCACGACCAGGACGACCGGCGTGCCCGTCGCGACCACGCGCTCCAGCAGCTCCTGCTGGCGGCCGAGGAAGCCCAGCGTGCTCCGGTCGCGGAACTCGCCCGTGGTGGAGTCCTCGGTCAGGCCCGACCGCTCGCCGAGCACGACCACGGCGACGTCAGACGCCGCGGCGAGCGCGACCGCGGCGTCGAGGTCCGCGTCCGAGCCGTCGCGGATGCCGCAGCCCGGGGCGTGCACGACGTCAGCGTCGGCGAACCGCACCCGCAGGGCATCCGCGATCGTGGGCTGCGTCGCGAACTCGTCGGCTGGCGTGAGCGGCTCGGCGATCGGGAAGCCGAACGGGTTCTTGCGCTGCCGGAGCTCGTTGAGGACCTCGATGTGGAGCAGGTGCGTGTAGTCGCCCACGAGGTCGCGGGCGCTGTCGGCGATGGGCCCCACCACGGCGATCCGCGACGGCCCGCCCGAGGCCGCGGCCGCGATCGGCAGCGTGCCGTCGTTGTGGACCAGCACGAGGGAGCGGGCGGCCAGGTCGCGGGCCGCGCGCCGCTCGTCTTCGACCAGCTGCGCCAGGGCGGCCGGGTCGACGGGCGCGATGAACGGCCGGTCGAACAGGCCCAGGCGGAACTTGAGGCGCAGCGTCCGCTCGACCGCGAGGTCCACGACAGCCTCGGGGACGCGTCCGGCGGCCACGGCCTCGAGCAGGGGCGCGCCATAGGCGGCCGTGTTGGGCAGCTCGGCGTCCATGCCGGCCCCGAGGGCCATCGCCCCGGCAACGCCGATGCTCCGGGTCAGCCGGTGCTCGGTGGCCAGCATCTCGACGGCGGTGTAGTCCGAGACCACGAGCCCGTCGAAGCCCCAGCCGTCGCGCAGCGTGGTGGTGAGCAGCTCCCGCGACGCGTGGCTCGGGACGCCGTCCACGTCGCAGTAGGCCGGCATCACGGTGGCCGCGCCGGCGGCGCGGACCGCCGCCTCGAAGGGCAGCATGTGCTCGTCCCGCAGCTCGCGCGGCCCGACGTGGGCCGGCGCCTGGTTCATCCCGCCCTCGGCGAGCCCGTGCCCCACCAGGTGCTTGGTCGTCGCCGCGACGCCGCTCGCGAGGTCGTCGCCCTGGATGGCCCGCACGTACGCCACGCCCATCGCGACCGCGAGGTAGGGGTCCTCGCCGTACGTCTCCTCCACGCGGCCCCAGCGGGGGTCCCGGGAGATGTCGAGCACCGGCGCGAGGGCGTGGCGGGCGCCGATCATCAGCAGGCGACGGCGCAGCGTGGCCGCCATCGCCTCGACGAGGGCCGGGTCGAAGGATGCCGCCGCCCCGATCGACTGCTGGAAGACGGTCGCCCCGCGGGCGATGACGCCGTGGAGGCTCTCCTCGTGGAGGATGGCCGGGATGCCCAGGCGGGTCTCCTCGACAAGGAACCGCTGGATCGCGTTGCCCATCTGGGCGGCCTCGGCCTCGTCGAGGTTGGTCGCCCCGGCGACGCGGCTGATGTGGCCGATCCCGTACCGGCACTGGTCGCGGAGCTTGGTCCCGTCGAGCACCTCCTTGGTGGTCAGCTGGAACGACCACGCGGAGCCGAGCTGGGCGACCTTCTCCTCGATGGTCATCCGGGCCAGGAGGTCGGCCACTCGCGCCTCCAGGGAAAGGGCCGCGTCCCGATAGGGCAGGGCGGTGGAAGTCATCTGGTCATCACCCCTTCACGGAGCCGCCGGTCAGGCCGCTGACGATGTGGCGCTCCGCGAGCGCATAGAAGATGAGGGCGGGGATCATGGCCACCACCGTGTAGGCGAGGACGCGGGCCTGGTCGGAGCTGTACTCCGTCGAGAAGTTCATGACGCCGAGTGGCAGGGTCCACTGGTCCGCGCCGTTGAGCAGGACCAGTGGCAGGAAGAAGGCGTTCCAGGTCGACACGATCGCGAGCACGCTGACCGTTGCCAGCGCTGGCCGGGCGAGCGGCAGCAGGATGCGCCAGAAGAAGCCGAACGGGCCGCAGCCGTCCACGCGCGCCGCGTCCTCCAGCTCGAGCGGAATGCTCCGGAAGAACGGGCGCAGGATGACAACCGTGAGGGGCAGCGCGAACGCGGCCTCGGGCAGGGCGACGCCCAGCAGGTTCCCGTACAGCCCCAGGTCCCGCACCAGGATGTAGAGCGGGAGGATGGCGACGGCCGAGGGGAACAGCAGCCCGAACACGAACAGCGTGTACACGGCCTCGCGGCCGGGGAAGACGTAGCGGGCGAACACGAAGGCGGCTAGGGAGGCGCAGCCGACGGTGAGGAACACGCACACGAGGCCGACGACGACGCTGTTGAGCGCCTGGTGCCAGAACGTCCCGGCGTTCTTGCCGACCAGCACGTCGACGTAGTTCTCCGTGACCCACGAGCTCGGCAGGATCGCCCCGGGTTCCGCGGCCAGCTGGCCGTTGGTCTTGAAGCCGCCCAAGATGGCATAGCCGATCGGGACCAGGATCGCGCCCGCGACGAGGACCATGACCACGTAGGCCCCGATGTCCCCCAGGCGCAGCCGGGGGACGGACCGGGCGCGCCGCGTCACTGCGACCTCGCTCACTGCACGCATCGCCCTAGCCTCCGTAGGCCGTGAGCGCGCCGTCGGTGTCACGGCGCAGGACGAACCGCTGGTAGAGCAGGGCCACCACGAGGCCGAACCCGAACAGCACCACGGCCAGCGTGCTGCCGTAGCCCATCTGGCGGGCGACGAAGCCTGCCTTGAACATCCCGGTCGCCATCGTGCTCGAGGCGTTCAAGGGGCCGCCGGCGGTCATCACCCACACGATGTCGAACAGCTGGAGGGCGCCGATGATCGAGAGGAAGACCGAGATCCGGAGGGTCGGCCCGAGCAGGGGCAGGGTGATGTAGCGGAAGACGCCCCGCCGGTCCGCGCCGTCGATCAGCGCGGCCTCCTCGATCTCGTGCGGAATGCCCTGGAGGCCGGCGAGCAGCAGGATCATGTGGAAGCCGAAGTACTTCCACGAGATGATGACGAACAGGGTGATCATCACCATCGTGCCGTCGCCCAGCCAGTCCTGGACCAGGCCGCCAAGCCCCACCGCGCCCATCCCCGAGTCCAGGAGGGACCCCGGCCGGAGCATGAGCGAGAAGACGATGCCGGTGACCGCCTCGGAGAGGACGTACGGCAGGAAGAACAGCAGCCGGAACACCGCGCGTCCCGGGAAGCGTCGGTTGAGCAGCACCGCGAGCGACAGGCTGAACGGGATCTGGATGGTCAGCGAGAGGACGATGACCAGCAGGTTGTTGCTGACCGAGGTGATGAACACCGGCGAGTTGAACGCCGTGATGTAGTTCTTGAGCCCGATGAAATCGGTGAGCGACCCCAGCCCGTTCCACTTGTAGAGGCTGAACCGCGCGGCCTGGACGATGGGGAACAGGACGAAGACCGCGTAGAGCGCCAGGGCGGGCAGCAGGAAGGCGAGGATCATCGCGCGGGCGCGAAGCCGGCGGGAGCGGGTCCGGTCAGCCTGGCCGGCAGCCAACATCATGGAACCTCGGGGGGTTGGGGCCTGGTCGCGGGTCAGGGGAGGAGCGGGTCGACGTGGTCGACCCGCTCCTCGGTCCGCTGATCGATGGTGGTCGCTGCAGCCTACTGCGCAGCGGCCGCCGCGGTGATGGCCTGGCAGACCTTCTCCGGCGTGGAGCCGCCGAGGAACAGGGCGACCGTCGCGTCGTTGATCGCGCTGCCCATGGCGGGGGAGGTGGCCTGGTCGAGGTACAGCTGCATGAACTGGGCCTGGCCGCGACCGGCCAGGACGGCCTGCAGGTTGGGATCGGCGACGGCGCTCTCGGTCCCGACCGTGGTGGACAGGCCGATGTTGTCCTTGTTGAGCTTGGTCTGGTTCTCGACGTTGTTGAAGAACTTGAGGAAGTCGATGGCCTCGGGCGGGGCGTTCTTGCCCACCGCGATGCCGTTGCCGCCGCCGACGCCGTCGGTCGCAGCACCGGCGCCGCCGGTGACTGACGGGAAGGGGAACCAGCCGAGCTTGTCGCCGAGGCCCTTCTTGGTGGCGCTCTGATCGTTCTCGACCGACGGCGCCCACTGGCCCATCAGCTCCATCGCGACCTTGCCGTTGCCCACGGCGGCGGCCTCATCGTTGTAGGTCGCCGACTTGTAGCCGGCCTGGTAGGGGTTCAGGGCGTTGAGCGCCTGGACGTCCGCGCCGGCCTTCGTGCAGGCGGGCGTGTTCCAGTTGCCGGACTGGATCATGTCGCTGAGCGCCTGGCCGCCGCCCTCGCGCAGGACCAGGTAGGTCCACAGGTGCATGGACGGCCACTTGTCCTTGCCCGCGATGGCCAGCGGAACGATGTTGGCGGCCTTGAGCTTGGTGATGTCGGCGAGGTAGTCGTCCCAGGTCGTCGGCGGCGCGGCGATGCCCGCCTTGGCGAAGAGGTCCTTGTTGTACCAGAAGCCGATCATCCCCATGTCCCACGGGACGCCGTACTGGACGCCCTTGTACTGGTAGATGCTCATGGCGCCGGGGTTGATGGTGTCCTTCCACGGCGCCACCGCCGCGGTGATGTCCTGCAGCAGGCCGGCATCGGCCTGGGCCGCAAGGGTGCCGCCGCCCCAGGACTGGAACAGGTCGGGCACGCTCGACGCGTCGACGGTGCCCAGCTTGGTCTTGAAGGCCTCGTTCTCGAGGACCGTGATCTCGATCGTCACGTTCGGGTGGGCCGCCGTGTACGCGTCGGCGATGGCCTGGAAGTCGCTCTTGCCGGGCTCGCCGGTGGTGATGTGCCACCACTTGATCGTGACCGGCGCCGCGGCCTGGGACGCGGGCGCCTGGGACGCCGGCGTCGGGGCGACGGTGGCGGCGGCGGTCGCGGCCGCCTCGGACGGCGCCGCCGCGGACGGGGAGGCGGTTGCCGCGGAACCGCCGCAGGCACTGACCGCGATCGCGAGGACGGCGACGGCACTCGCCAGTCGCCCTGTCATCGACACCATGGATCCTCCTCTGGACACGCTTGACCTTTTGCGGCCGACGCACTGCGACCGCCCGAACTCGGACCGCGTGAACCTCCTCGAGCCCGGCGCTCTCCGCCAGTGCGACTGGCCGTCGGCGGCTCGCTCCCGTCACGTGCGGGGAGGAGCACCGCAAGGGACGGGAGTGAGCCGCGGACGTGGCTGGCCCCTCGGCCCAACGCCGAGGGATCTGCCTGGATCACGCCCGCAGGAGCTGATCGTCTGGCAAGGGCCTCGTCCTCCGAAAGTTGCGGCCGATGATCGGTCGGGTTTCGACACGCAATCTACATAATCACCGACCTCAGGTCAACAGGCGTCTGGACCATCGCACCTTGCAACTTCGAAAGTTTCGGGATAGCATGCCCGGCCATGACAGCCGAGGCCCCCACCGAGACCCGACGCAGCACCATCGCGGACATCGCCCGCCTGGCGGGCGTGTCGGCGCCGACGGTGTCCAAGGTCATCAACGGCCGGCCGGACGTGGCCGCCGAGACCCGCCGACGCGTCGAGGAGGTCATGGGCGAGGTGGGCTACCACCGGGCGCCCCGCGGCGGCCGCCGGGCGGACCTGCTCGAGGTGGTCTTCCACGAGCTGGAGAGCGAGTGGGCCCTCGAGATCGTGATGGGGGTCGAGGAGGCCGCCCGCGACCAGCACATGGCGGTCGTGATCACCGAGATGCACGGGCGGCGCACGCCGGGTCGCGACTGGATCGAGGGCGTCCTGGCGCGGCGCCCGGTCGGGCTCGTCGTGGTGTTCTCGAACCTCAGCCCGCAGATGCGGACGCGGCTCCACCGCAGCGGCATCCCCTTCGTGGTCGTGGACCCGACGGGAGAGCCGGTCCACGACACGCCCTCAGTCGGCGCCACCAACTGGAGTGGGGGACTGACCGCCACGCGGCACCTGCTCGGGCTGGGCCACACCCGGATCGGCGTCATCACCGGGCCGAGCGAGATCCTGTGCAGCCGCGCTCGCCTCGACGGCTACCGCGCCGCCATGGACGCCGCCGGCGTCGCGGTCGACCACAGTCTCATTCGGCACGGCGACTTCCACGTGGCGTCCGGCGAGCGCCTGGCCCGCGCGATGCTGCAGCTGCCCAGCCCCCCGACAGCGATCGTGGCCGGCAACGACCTCATGGCGCTCGGGGTCTACCAGGCGGCGCGCGACGCCCACCTCCGCATCCCCGAGCAGCTCAGCGTCGTGGGCTTCGATGACCTGCCCGTCGCGAGCTGGGTGAGCCCACCCCTCACCACGGTGCGGCAGCCGCTGGCGCAGATGGCGAGCACCGCCACGCGCCTCGTGATCGACATCGCCCGAGGCGGCCAGCCCACGCAGACGAGGGTGGAGTTGTCGACCGAGCTGGTCGTGCGGGAGAGCACGTCGCGCCCGCCGCAGGCCGCGCCTGCCGTGGCGCCGGCCACGCTGCCCTCGGCATGATCCGGGGCGGCGGCACGTTGCCGCGAAGAGGAGGGCTGGCCGAGTGCCGCAGTTCGACCTGAGTCTCGACGCGCTGCGCGCCTACGACCCGCCGCGGCTCGAGCCCGCCGATTTCGACCCCTTCTGGGACGAGACCCTTGACGCGAGCCGACAGGCAGCGGGGGAGCCGCGCTTCGCTCGCGTCGACACGCCACTGCGCACCGTCACGACCTTCGACGTCACGTTCGGCGGGTACCTCGGACAGCCCATCCGGGCCTGGCTGCAGGTCCCCGACGGGTGCCGCGCGGCCCCTGCCGGCCGTCGTGGAGTACGTCGGCTACGGCGGCGGCCGCGGCCTGCCCACCGAATGGCTGCTCTGGTCGTCCTCCGGATACGCCCACTTCGTCATGGACACGCGCGGCCAGGGCGGCACGTGGCGGGCGGGCGACACCGGCGACCTCGAGCCGGTCCCGACGGGGCCAGCGCACCCGGGCGTCATGACCCGCGGCATCCTCGATCCCGCGACCTACTACTACCGGCGGCTCATGGCGGACGCCGTCCTCGCGGTTGACGCCGTGCGGGCGCACCCGCTGGTCGACCCGGCGCGCGTCGTGGTCGCCGGGGGGAGTCAGGGCGGGGCGCTCGCGCTCGCCGCCGCGGCGTTCGCGGGACCCGCGGCCGCGCTCGTCGACGTCCCGTTCCTGTGCCACCCGCGGCGCGCTCTGGAGGTCACGGACGCCGCGCCGTACGGCGAGGTCAAGCAGTTCCTCCGCGTCCACCGCGACGCGACCGAGCGCGTCTTCCAGACCCTCGACTACGTCGACGGCCGCTTCTTCGCCACCCGGGCCACGGCGCCTGCGCTGTTCGCGGTGGGCCTCGAGGACGAGATCACGCCGCCCTCGACCGTCTTCGCCGCGTTCAATGCCTATGGCGGCCCAAAGGACATCCGCGTCTGGCCCTACAACGGCCACGACGCGGGCGCCCAGCGCCACGAGCTGGAGAAGTTCGCGTTCCTCGTCGGGCTGGGCCTCACGCCAGACTGACGGCGCCGAGCCCGCGGGCGCAGCTCGCGCGCGTCGCCTGCCGCAGGCCTTGCTGCGCGGGTCAGGCCGTCAGGACGAGGCTGGCGGCCCGCCGGATCGCCCGCAGCCTCCGCCGGAGCCGGCTCCTGTGCCGGGGTCCGGACGCGCCGCCCGCCGTGACCTCCTGGCGAGGCCGCGGCGCCGCGACACCGTGAGCAGCGAGCTGCACCCGCACCGTGGGCTCGTCCTGCTCGGTCAGGTAGTACTCGTCGATCCTCATCAGGCCCATCGTCCCGCTCCTTCCGCGCAGATGACGCCCGATGGGGGGCAATCGTTACCGGTGTCGGCCCGACCTGGCTTGGGCGTCGGCAATGCGTTTGTCTGAGAACCGGGGAGGTCACGTCCTGTTGACATCAATCCGGCCGCGCAGTATTACTCTTCGAAGTAAGAACTGAGGTGACATGCGCATCACGTCGAAGGGTCAAGTGACGATCCCGCAAGAGGTCCGCGAGGCCGCCGGATTCCTGCCCAACACGGAGGTGGACTTCGTCGTGGACGGCGATCTGGTGTTCCTGGTCAAGGCCACGGCCGCGAAGACGCGTCCCACGAGGGGCGAGCGAGCTGTCGCGGCACTCCGGTCGAGCCGACCCGACTTCGGCGGGATGTCCACCGACGAGCTCATGGCGCTGCTGCGCGGCGAGCCGTGACAGGCATCCTGGTGGATACCAATGTCCTGGTGGACGTCATCACCCGCGACCCGCAGTGGGAGTCGTGGTCGAGGGACGCTCTGAACCACGCCGTCGAGCGATCCGTGCTGGTCATCAACCCGATTGTCTACGGGGAGGTGAGCATCGGCTACCGGACGATCGAGGAGCTCGACGCCGTCTTGCCCAGCGACCTCTACCGGCGCGAGCCGCTTCCGTTTCCGGCGGCATTCCTGGCCGGCAAGGCGTTCGAGGCCTACCGACGGCGCGGCGGCACCCGCGCCGCGCCACTGGCGGACTTCTACATCGGCGCACACGCAGCCATCGCCGGCTACCGGCTGCTCACGCGCCATGCCGCACGCTACCGGACGTACTTCCCGCGCCTCGAGCTCATCGCCCCAGACGCCTGATCATTTGCGCCGGCGTCAGTCTGCCGACCAAGGGTCGAGACGCCGTCAGCCTCGCGAGCCCGACCGGCGGACCATCGCCAGCTTCCAGCCGCCGAGGGCGAGCGGCGCGAGGGCGAGCACGAGCAGGGCCGCCGCGAGATCAGGCAGGGTCCAGGCCACGAACCGCCAGCCGCCCAGCAGGTCTCCCGGCCGCGAGGAGCCGGTGAGCCCGACGAGGAGGGGGAGCCCCACCAGCACGACGAGGGGCAGGGCGAGATCCGCGAGCACCGTCCGGATCGCCAGCCAGCGGCCGCCGGCGCCATGGCGCGACGCCCAGCGCCGCCGCCAGGTCCGGCCGCGCCAGACGTGCAGCCCGAGCGCGCCGGCGAGCAGGACGAGCACGGCGTCGGCCACGAGGTAGGCGCTGGAGACCGACGGCAGGGGAGACCCGGTGGGGGAGCCCCCGGCGAGCCGCAGCGTGTCGAGCGCGATCTCCGCCGCGCCGCGCGGCAGCCCGAGGAGCTGCGTCGGGTTCGCGTTCATGACCACCACGACGGCGCGCCCGTCCCACGGCGCGACGAGCAGGTCGGCGTTCGTGGTCAGGGTCGACCCGCTCTGGCTGCTCGACGTGCCGGGCCCGCCGGCCAGCGGGCCCCAGTCCGTGCCGAGCGCCAGAGTCGTCCCGTCGACGGCGTCCCCAGACACGATGTCGAGTCCGCCGACGGCCCCGCCCGCAGCCAGCGCGCCCGCGAATCGGGCCAGGTCGTCCGCCGTGGAGATGTGGTAGCCAGCCGGGGCCACGCCGCCCGGCCAGGGCTCCTCGAACGGCACCGGGACGCCGAACAGGTAGCGGAACCCCGTGGGACCGGGCTGGAGGCCGCGGTGCACCGAACTCGACGCCATCCCGAGCGGCCCGAAGACGTGGTCGTCAACGTAGTCCGCGTAGGTCTGGCCGCTCGCGGCCTCCACGATGGCGCCGAGAAGCACGAAGTTGAGGTTGGAGTACTCGTACGTGCCCACTGGCCGGTCGGGCCGGACCGATCCGAGCCCGCGTGCGACAGCCTCGGGCGTGAGGCCCGGCTCGTACCACCTGGGGTCCTGTCCGTCTGCAGTTGACAGGCCGCTCGTGTGGTTGAGCAGCGTCGCGACGGTCATCGCGTCGAGATGCTGCGGACCAGCGTCCATCGTGAACCACGGCAGGCGGTGTGCCACCGGCTCGTCGAGCGCCAGCCGGCCCGTCGACACCAGCTGCCGGACCGCCAGCGAGGTGATCGACTTGCCGACCGAGCCGATCACGATCGGCGACTGCAGCGTCATCGGCCTGCCGTCCACGTCCTTGCCAAGGGCGCGCTCGTAGACCCGGACGCCGCGGTCGAGCACGACGACGGCAAGGCCGGGGATCGACGACGCCGCCTGCTCGCCGGCCAGGTACGCGTCGATGGCCGATGCGTCGAAGCTGGGCGTGTCGGCCGCTGCGGACGGCAGGGCGACGAGGCCCGAGGCCGCGCCGGCGAGGATCATCGCGACGACCAGCGATCCAGCTGAACGCAGGCGTGGTATCCCGGGTCGCCGGCTCAGGAACGTCGGGGCAAGCACAGACCGTTTCTCCGTCCATTCGTTCCGGACGGAGACGAACAATGCTGCTCGCGTTGCGCGATGTCGCCGTCCGCTCGACACGGACGCGGGGTACAAGTGGATCGGGGCACTGGGGTTGCGCCGACGCTTCCCGATCGGTTGCAGGCGGAGGACGACGACGGCCGGGGCAGCGGCGCGGCCGGCCAACGTGTCGGCCCTAGGGGACCGGTGGCAGTTCGCGTGGCGCCCGTTCGGCGCAGCTCGAGGGCAAGCTCGCCCGGCTCACGCGCCCTGCCGTCCGGCGGCCTCACCCGACGAACCCGAAACGGCCACCCCGCCTGCCGAGGTTCCGCCGCGGTCGCCCTCGATGAACGAGTAGACGATGAGGTCGACGCGTCCATCGTGGACGAAGCCTGCGCTCCGAAGGACGCCCTCTCGCGTGTAGCCCGCCCCCTCCGCGACCCGCTGCGACGCAACATTCGCCGTTGCGACGCGGATCTCGACCCGGGCGAAGCCCTGCTCCTCGATCACCCAGCGAGTCAGCAGGCGCACCGCCTCGCGCATCAGCCCCCGACCGCGCGCCCAGGGCGCGGTCCAGTAGCCGATCTCGGTGCTACGGGCGCGCCAGTCGGTTCGCTTCAGGTCGATCGCCCCGGCCAGGCGGCCCTCGAACTCGATCCCGAAGACGATTCCCTGCCCGGTTTCGCGCGAGCGCGGGGCGAACTCGAGGCAGAACCAGCGTCCGTCGGCCTCAACGTACGGCCGGGGCAGCGGCAGCCAGGTCTGCGTCACCTCGTCGCCGCACGCCTCCACAACGGGGGCGACGTCGGCGGCGGTCAGCGGACGCAGGCGGATCCGATCTCCGCGGATCGTCGCCTCCGGGAACGTCTGGTCGGTCATCGCCGGATCATGCCTGAAGGACTGCGTGTGCGAGATGATCGTTCGTGATGACCTCAGGGGCGCTGTGACATCCGGGAACGCTGGGAGTCGAGCGTGGCGGCAGAAGCGCGCAACTCCGGTGTGACTCCTACGCAACTCCGCTCGGGGCCGCCGGGTCAAGCCTAGGATGCACTTCCGATAAGGTGAGTTATGTATCGTGTCTCTGTACAGGGATGGTTCGCGTCGGCACCCACGAGCGCCCGCAGCAGAAGAGGCATGGCGCTACAGCAGTCGCACCACGGATCATTGCGACACAACCCATTTGATCATCACGCGCAGTGACATCTCGCGAGCACGGGGCGATCAGCTTGCGATCGAATTGCGATCGGGCCGCGCGACGCTGGGCCAAGCCAGCTGAACGCAATCACGAACGGAAGGTTCCCGATGATCCGATCTCATGCCGGCGCGCGGAATGGCCCAGCTCTGTTGCTCACGACGAGAGGCGACCTTGGGAGACGCGCCACGTTGCCAATCCGTTCGAGTCTTGCCGCACGTGGCGGCGCGACCCTTCTCATCGTCATGTTCGTCGCAGCCTGCAGCAGCGGGGCGACCAGCCCGCCCGCCGGAGCGCCAGGACCGACCCTCGCGGCCGGCACGACCGCCGCTCCAGCCGCGACGACGCACACCATCGGTTCAGGCAGTGTCGACGCCTGCTCACTCCTCACCGCCGCACAGGCAACCGCACTGAACAACGTCACGTACAGTTCGGCAACATCCAGCACCCCGTACAGCGGGTCCAGCACCTGCACCTACAAGAACAGCGGCAGTGCGGACCCCGTCGACATTCAGGACCTCACCGTCTCCGTTCTCTCGGTGCCGGGTTGCTGGTCAGAGCTCCAGTCGGCCGAAGGACCTGGCAAGGCAATCTCGGGCATCGGCGACGCCGCGTTTGGCTTCCAGATCGGAACTGATATCGAGGTCGGAAGCCGCTGCGTCACCATCAAGGGACTCACCCACGCTGAACTCATGGACAACTACGCGCCCGACATCGCAATGGCAAAGATCATCCTCGCCAAGCTCGGCTGAGCACCGCGCGACCTCGACAGCGGTCGGTGATCCGGTTTCCCGCACGCTGCAAGCCGCTGGCGCTGCGGTGGCGCGGTCAAGGACGGAGACAATCAGGAGCGGCGGGTTGCCCAGGTCGTCCTTGTAGCCCAGGAGCTGGACGTAGGCGGCTTTCAGATCCTTGCGCTTGCCCTTGTACTCCCAGGCGAAGAAGCCGCGCTTCCAGACGTCGGCGAAGCCGTCTCCCCCGCCGGCCTTCTCGACGCGGCGCTCGAAGGCGTACTGGTCGCCGGTGGGATCGGCCTCATGCGGGGTGGGCTCCCCCACCATCCGGCACAAGTCGATGAAGTGCTCCTGGGAGGCGGCCTTCTCGGTGGTCGTCACGCCGCGCCATGGCGGCGAACGCGGCCGGCGTCAGGGCTGGCGACATCGCCCGATCCCAGGTCCTGGGTGTCGGCACCCTGCCGGTCCCCTCCTTGCCTAGGCCGAGGCAAGGCCCGGCTCCCCTACTCTACGCCGCCGGTTGGCCCTCCCGCTGGCCTCGAGGGCTGACCGTGCGCGCACTTCGCCAACGGTCGAGGCTGGAGCGGCCCGTATGATGTCCGCACCTCGATGTCCGCGCCCGCCTTTCCCGAGTCCGTCGGACTGCCCCTCGCCTTTGCGCTCGTCCTGCTCAACGGGTTCTTCGTCGCGGCCGAGTTCGCGCTCGTCAAGGTCCGCGGCACCCGCCTCGCCGAGATGGCGGCTGGCGGCAGCCGGACGGCCGCGCAGGCGCACAAGATGGTCGGCCGCCTCGACTCCTACCTCGCCGCCACGCAGCTCGGGATCACGATCGCGAGCCTGGGTCTTGGGTGGATCGGCGAGCCGGCCGTCGCGTCGCTGCTCGAAGCACCCCTTCACGGCACGCTGGGGCTGTCGAACGAGGCCGTCGACGTCGTCTCGTTCACCGTCGGCTTCGCGTTCATCACCCTGCTGCACATCACGCTCGGCGAGCTCGCCCCCAAGTCGATCGCGATCCTGCGCCCGGATGCGACGGCGCTCGTGGTGACCTGGCCCCTGCAGGCCTTTGCAACCGTCATGCGCCCGTTCATCACCGTCCTCAACGGCACGGCCAACCTCATGCTGCGGGCGATCGGGCTGCGCGCGGCGTCCGAGACGGAGCAGGCCCACTCCGAGGAGGAGTTGCGGCTGCTCCTCGCCTCGTCGGGCGACCAGGGCGTCCTCGACGACGTCGAGCAGGAACTCGCCACGCGGTCGCTCTCGCTGGGCGAGCTGACGGTGCGCGAGGTGATGGTTCCGCGGACGGGGGTCGCCGCGCTCGACGCCGCGCTGCCCATTGAGGAGGCCCGGTCGCGCGCGCTCGAGCTCCGCCATGCCCGCCTCCCCGTGTATGACGGCTCCATCGACAACATCACGGGCTATGTGGAGTGGTTCGACCTGTTCACGCCGGGCGTGGTGGACTGGCCCTCGCTGGGCCACGCGCTCACCGCTGTGCCCGAGAGCGTGTCCGTGTCCGCCGCGCTCCGGCGGATGCGGGACGAGCGCGCCGAGATCGCGCTCGTGCTCGACGAATACGGCGGCACTGCGGGCATCCTGTTCGCGGAGGACATCCTTGACGAGGTGGCTGCCCACGAGCTGGCGGCGGTGCCTGCCACCCTTCCGGCCGACACTGCCCTGCACCAGCTCGCGGACCTGGCGGGCGTCGAGCTGGCCGACACGGACGCGGTCACGGTCGGCGGCTACGTCACCGACCAGCTGGGCCACTTTCCGAGCGTCGGCGAGCGGGTGTCCGCGGGAGCGTGGGACCTGGTGGTGGAGCGTGCCAGCGAGCAGCACGTCGAGCTCGTCCGGCTGGAGGCAGGGGCGCCTGGCAGGAAATCCGGGCGCCCCTGACGCGATTGCCCCAGCTCGGCGGCCGACGAAGGCATCCCGGCACGTGGGGCCGAATCAACGAACGTGGTGCAAGCGACAGGAAGCCGACCTTCTTCACCTCGGCAGTCCACGGACTCCCGTTCAGACCGCGCCGCGGGGCTCCAGGGCCGGTGATACCGAGTGGTATCATCGGGCCATGCCGATGACCCTTCGCCTCACGCCCGAGGAGACCGAAGCGCTCCGCGAGGCCGCGCGTCGCGAGCACCGCTCCATGCAGGCGGTCGCACGGGAGGCGATCGCCGTCTACGTGTCGAGCCGGAACAAGCGGCGCGACGACCATCTGGCACGGATCGTCGCCGAGGATGGGGAGCTCCTGCGCCGCCTCGGCAGCGTGTGATCGAGTATCTGGACCTCGACGACCTGCTGGCCGCGGCGGACGCGGCCGTCGGCGGGCGCGCCATCGTTCGCGATCTGGGCCTGCTTCAGGCCGCGGCGGCGCGGCCGCAGGCGACGGCGTTCGGCGAAGATGCCTACCCGGAGCTCGACCAGAAGGCGGCCGCCCTCCTCCACTCCATCGTCTCTGGTCACCCGCTCGCGGACGGCAACAAGCGCCTGGGCTGGGTGGCGACACGCCTGTTCTACCTGCTCAACGGCAGCAACCTCGCCGTGCCGGCGGACGACGCCTTCGCGCTGGTGATCGCCATCGCCGCGGGTGCGATGGACGATGTCGGTGCGATCTCGCGCCAACTCGGCGCCTGGAGGGTAACGGCTCCCGCTTCGTGAGACACGCCTAAACGGGGCGATCGCCGGCGCAAGAACCCCCTATCGGTCGGACGTCGCGGCGCGTGACGATCGCGCATCCTGGATCGTCACGACGACCACGGTGTCGGCCTCCTCGTCCCAGCGGTAGACGATGAGCATCCACGGCCACGGACCGAGCACGAAGCGGAGGTGCCCCCACCGGCCATGGAGTTCGGGGCCAAGCTGCGGGAACTCGGCAAGCGGGGCGATCGCGATTCGAACCCGCTCCTGGGTCGTCACCGGCAGGCTGTGCGTCCGGATCATGGCGCGCAGGTTGAGCTGGGCCCGCAGGGCGACGACGACTTGAGCCATCGCCCTAGAGCGCGTCGAGCGGAATCACGCGTCCGGCGGCGGCGTCGGCAAGCCCTGCCTGTGCATCCTCCCAAGCACCCGGAATGGCGTCGAGGAGGGCGGTCACCGAGGCCGGATCTGGGTCCGCGGCATCGAGCGCCGAGGACAGGAGCGAGCGAGCGAGCGTGCCGGGGTTGAGGTGCGTCCGCTCTGCAAGCCGGCGGAGGCGCGTCGCGTGCTCAGCGTCGAGCAGGACATTCACCCGGTTCTGGTCGGCTGCCACGTCGTTCTCCTGCACAGAGTGTGTCGTTCTGTGCGGCAGCCTACGCGGCCCGCCGTGCCTTCGTCAACTCGGGAGGGTGGTATCCGCATCATCTCCGGCGCCGCCCGCCGGACCATCATCGGCGTCCGGCGAGCCGGGCACCGGGCTGGAACTCGCCGGCCAGCCAGCGTGCGAAGAACCGGGCGTGGCGCTCATAGGTGTCGATGGCGGCTCGGCTGAGGTCCGCCGCGGCGAGCGAGCGCACGTACGCATCGGCATCCGCGAACAGGTCGGCTGCGCCGACCGCCCGAGCCGGGACTGGCCGAGACGTGGCGCCTCGCGGGTACAGCCCCTCGCGCCAGTCCAGGAACCGCCTGGCGTAGTCCCAGTAGGAGTGCACGGCGTTGGGCTTCATCCGGGCGTCCCGGCAGGCGGACTCATAGGCGTCCAGCGCGGCACGGAGCGACGCGTCGTCCCACAACTGGGCGCCGTACCGGGCGACTGGCTCAGCGAGCCTGCGCGACGGGGCCACGAACGGATCCTCGACGCGCACCCCTGCGATCACCGCCCCCGACGCCATGTCCTCGGTGAGGAGCCGCTCGCAGCCGACGGACCGCGCCGTGGCCAGGAGCAGGGCGTCCCAGTAGGAGACCTGGTGGCGATCCGAGATCGCGATCGCGTCCTCGACCTCCGCCGCCCCGAGCGGCGCCACGTGGAGGCGTGCGAGCCCGTGCACCACGGCGCCCGCCGCCGCCGGGCTCATGCGGGCGGCGAGCTTGCGCGTCAAGGTCACGTACAGCTCGCCCATCACCTGCGCCGAGGTCCAGAGGCCGTCCGGGTCCGCCTCGAGGACCTCTCTCGCCCTGTTTCGCTTGGCCGGGTCGCCCGCGTCGTGTGTGTACACCCAGACGTTGGTGTCAACGAAGGTTCGCACGGTCGTAGAGCTCATCGCGGGTCCATGTGATGCCACCCTCGCCGACTGCTGCCCCGGACCCGTCGGCGATCGCGAAGATCTCCCTGAGCACCTCGGCAGCCTCCGACCGTCCGGCGTACAGCTCGAGCATCTCCCCCACCACGGCGCTCAGGGACCTGCCCTGCGCCGCGGCCCTCGCGCGAGCCCTGCGGACCAAATCCTGGTCGACGGAGATCGTGAGGTTCGCCATAGTGATCCTCCGTGCGTCACGAGCCACTATATAGCGGTGGGCACCATCGTCAAGGCTGGCCTGGAACCCGCTGCTCGGCAAATCGGCACCACCTCCGACTCAAGCCGCGCCCGCGCTTCCTCGTCCCGGTGGCCGTTCGGTACCCAGGGCCTGGAGCGCGTCGCTGCGCTCGTTGACGAGAAGCGCCACCATGAGGGAAAGGAGGCGCCCGTGAAGCTGACGACCACCACCCAGATCTCCGTCGACGGCGTGATGCAGGGCCCCGGCGGGCCGGAGGAGGACGAGCCCGGCGTCTTCGAGCGCGGCGGCTGGGCGCACTTCGACGATGAAGCCGGGAAGGCCATGGGCGAGGTCTACGAGCGCGCCGAGTCGTTCTTGCTGGGCCTTCGCACGTACGAGATCTTCGCCGACACGTGGGGGACGCGCGACGATCCGGGCGACAGCCCGATCCGGACGGCGTTGCACACGAAGCCCAAGTACGTGGCGTCGCCCACGCCCTTCGTCCCGACGTGGGCGGACACGACCGTCCTCTCCGGCGACCTCGCGGCCGCCGTTCGCGAGCTGAAGGCCAGGGCCGGCGGCGAGCTGCAGGTGCACGGCAGCGGCATCCTGATGCGGTGGCTGCTGGAGGACGCGCTCATCGACGAGATGAACCTGTTCATCTTCCCCGTGGTGGTCGGCCAGGGGACGCGCCTGTTCCCCGACACCGGCCGCCAGGCGGCGCTGGAGCTGGTCCACTCGAGGACGACGCCGACGGGGATCACCATCCAAACCTACCGGCCTGCAGGACGCCAGCCATCGTGACGGGTCACGTGGCCGTTCGGGCTGTCCGAGCACGAATGACCTGACCGCCCGGACCGTGCCGCAGCGGTCCGGACCCGGATGGGCGTGAAGATGCCCGGGACGTGCGTCCCGGGCATCGCTGCGAGGAGGACGGTCGCTGGCTATCCAGCGGAGCCTGCGGCGGCCGCGCGGGAGGGGCCCGCCGCCGCGACAAGTCGGGCGGCGCCGCCAATCGCGAGCGGCACCTGCTTGAACCCCTTGAACGTGAGCCAGAGGCCCAGGAACGCCTCCCAGACGACCTCCGGGACGGTCGCGATGCCCTGCAGGGCGGAGCCCTGCGGGATCACGCCCAGCAGCACCGCGGCGCCGGAGGCGGCGAGGAGCGGCCCGCCGATGACCCCGAAGAGCGCCATGCGGCGGGAGACCAGGCCCGACCGGTACAGCAGCCAGCCGAGGATGAGCCCGGTGCCGATACCGTCGGAGAAGCCGGGGCCGAGCAGGAACGTCCAGTTGTGGAGGGCGACCAGCGCCTTGCCGACCACGGCCAGCGAGCCCGCGTCCGCCGTCGCCGCACCCTGGCGCAGCGTCACGATCGTGAGGAGGCTGAGGAGGCCGATGCCGATGAAGGCGCACTCGACGAGGCGGGCGGTGACGTAGCCCAGCGCCAGGGCCTCGTTCTGCCGCTTGAGCAGCGGGAACAGCACGACCGCGCAGCCGATGTTGGTGACGATGAGCATCAGCTCGAGGAAGGCACCCACGAACACCCGGGTGTCGGCGCCGGCGCCGACGACGTACGCCGGGTCCGTCAGCACGGGCCCGTAGGCGAGGGCCCCGGCAATCGAGGTGATGAAGGTGAGGATGAAGAGGATGCCCACGGCCTGGGCGGTCCTGCGCGTTGATTCCATCGGGACGTCCTTTCGTGGGGTGCTGCCGCCTGGGTGGCCCAGGATCTCCGCGGCCGTCATCTGGAGCCGGCTCGCGGACTGGGGACGCTTGGTGATCATCGTGGAACTCCTTGGTGGTCGGCTCGCCGGCTTCCGAGCCGGCGGCGTGGGGCGTCAGTGGTCGATGCGAAGGACCGAGACCAGCGGGACGCCGAGGTCGCGGACCTGCTGGAGCAGCCCGTGGAGCTCGGCCTGATCGGCGACGGGACCGCTGATCACCGTTGTCCCGTCCGAGTCCTGGGTGAGGCTCAGCCCGTCGAACCGGGCTGCCCACCGCCCGTCGAGGTGGCCGGCGACCCGGATCTCGTAGGCGGTGGCGTCGGGGTCGCCTGTGCGTCTGGTCATTGCGCTCCTTTCGAGGCGCTCGGCTCGCTTCGGAGACCGAGCGTTTGGCTGTCAGGGAGCAGCGTCGGCGCAGGCGCGGTGACCCGGCATCGCCAGATGTGGTGACCGATGCGGTGATTCGCCGTCCGGGATGCGGCGCGGGGTCGAGTCAGCGGCCGACGCGGGCGCTGGGCAGCGTGGGCCTAGCGGGCGTCCGGCCCCAGCAGGTCGAGCTCGCGCCCGCGGTGGACCGCGGCACGGCGGGAGTTCACGCCGAGCTTCGCGAAGACCGCCTTCGTGTGGCTCCGGACCGTGTGGAGCGAGACGACGAGGTGGCGTGCGATCTCGGGGCCGCTCAGGTCGGTGGCAAGCAGGCGGAGGACCTCGAGCTCGCGCTCGCTCAGCGGCTCCGCCAGACCCTCGCGGCGTGTCGGCCGACCGGGTGCGAGCGCGCGCTGGAGGAGCGAGACGTAGCCCGGCGCCAGCTGGCGCTTCGCGGCCTCCTTGAGCAGGGCGGCCATCGGAGGTCCCTCGTCGACGAACGTCCGGACGAAGCCTTCGGGCTCCGCGACCGCGAAGGCCCGCGCCAGGGACTCGAGGGCGCCCCTGGCGTCGCCGGCGGCATGCCGCCCGAGCGCCTGCACGACCAGCGCGTCGAGGGCCGCGGCCACCCAGCCGGCGTCCTCCGCGGTTCGGACCAGGCGATCCGTCAGCGCCAGCGCCTCGACGACCCGGCCGTCGGCGACCAGCAGCCGTGCCAGCGTCGAGTGCGCGAACTGCCCGACGTAGTCGGGCTCGTCGTCGGTGGCGATCCTCGCGGCGCGCGCCCAGTCCCAGGCCCGGGCCAGTCTGCCCTGGGCGATCCAGAGCCTGGCCCTCAGCGCTGGAATGGGGGTCACGACCGGCGAGAAGTCGGCGAAGAAGACCTGCTCAGCCGCGTCGAGGAGCTGGAGTGCTGCGGGGAGGTCGCCTTCCGCCTGCCGGACCCGGGCCCCCGCCACGCGGGAGCGGTACGGGTTCTTCGGCAGGCCGTTCTCCTCGCCCAGCTCGCGGCTCGCGGCCAGTCGCTCCCCTGCCCCAGTCAGATCGTTCCGCTCCCGCAGCACGTCACCGATGCCCACGTGCATGTCCGCGGCGCCGCGCAAGGGCAGACCGCCATGCCGCTGCGCGATCCCGAGCCCGCGCTCGTACGCCTGCCTCGCCTCGCCGAGCCGTCCCTGCGCCATGCGGATGTCCGCAAGCGTCACGTGGAGGCCCACCACGTCGGACACGTGCCCGGCGGCCTCGAGGCTCGCCATGCCCTCGACGAAGCGGCCGTAGGCGGTGTCGAGGTCGCCGGTCTCCCAGAGCGCGAGCCCGAGCAGCGCGGCGCTGCCCCCTCGAGACAGGTGGTCGTCGGGCGCGACGAGCTCGAGGGCGCGGGTCGCGTTCGCGATCGTGCCCGCCAGGTCTCCCGCGACTCGCGCCTGGCCTGCGCGGAGCATCCAGAGCGTGCCGGGGAGGCGCCGTCGCTCGTTCTCGTCGGCGATGGAGGTGGACCCGGCGCGGCTCGGCTCGAGCGCGCGCTCGGTGGCGTCAAGGAGCATCGCGACACGTGCGAACTCGCCGGTCTGCATGAGCGCGCCGGCGAACGCCGCGGCCAGCACCGGCCTGGCGTCCACCACCGCGGCCGGGAGCAGCTCGAGCCACCGCAGCACCGCCATCTCCGCGCGTGCCTGGCGCATCTCGGGGATGGCCATCTCGATCAGTCCCGCGGCCCGCTCGACGTCGCCACCGGCCAGGGCGTGTTGGATCGCCTCGCGCGGCTCCCCGTTCGCCCCGAACCACTCGCTCGCCCGCCGATGGAGGGCTGGGAGGGACGCGGCGTCCTCGTCGAGGAGGCGGGCCCTCAGGACCTCGGCGAACAGGTGGTGGTAGCGATACCAGCGGCGCTGGTCGTCAAGGGCGACCAGGAAGAGGTTGCCTCGGTCGAGTCGCTCGAGGACGGCGCGACTGTCGCACCGACCGGTGACGGCGTCGCACAGCGGCCCGGTCATCCGCTCCAGCGTTGAGGTCTGGAGCAGGAACGCTCGATCGCCCTCGGGCTGGCGCGCGAGCACCTCGTCGGCGAGGTAGTCGACGACGTATCGGTCGTCGCCGGCGAACGAGGCGATGAACGAGGCGACGTCGTCGCGCCCGTGGAGCGAGAGCGCGGCGAGCTGGAGGGCGGCGATCCAGCCCTCGGTGCGCGCCTCGAGGGCGGCCACGTCGTGTGCCGTCAGCTCGAGGTCCATCACGCCGTTCAGGTACGCCGCTGCCTCGTCCTTCGTGAAGCGGAGGTCAGCTGCCCGGATCTCCACGAGGTCGCCGCGCGCCCGGAGCCGCGCGAGCGGCAGCGCCGGGTCGGATCGCGTGGTGATCACGACGTGGACGCGGGCAGGCAATCGGTCGAGCACGAAGGCCAGCTGCTCCATGACCTCGCGTGCGTCGATGAGGTGGAAGTCGTCGAGCACCAGGCCGAGGCCGCCGGGCAGCGCGGCGAGGTCGTTGAGCAGCGCGTGGAGCGCGAAGGCGACATCCGGCTGGGGTGACTGCAGGGCAGCCATCGCGGCGTCACCCGCGTTCGGGGCCGCCCGCTGCACCGCGGCGACCACGTAGCTCCAGAACGATGCGGGGTCGTTCTCCGTGGCGTCGAGAGACAGCCAGGCGGTGGCGGCCCCCGCATCGCGGGACGCAAGCCAGTCGGCGACCAGCGTCGTCTTGCCGAACCCGGGCGGCGCGGACACCAGCGTCAGCTTCGCCTCGGCGGCACGGCCGAGGCGATCCGTCAGGCGCGACCGCCCGACAAGCCCGGACCGTCGCGGCGGCGCGTGCAGCTTCGTCTCGAGCGGTTGAGTCGCCATCCAAGCGAGATTGTGGACCGCGCACGAGAAAGGAGCCGCGGCAGGGAGGCCCAGAGGCGCCCGAGCGCCGCACGTGCGAGCGTTCTGCGGTTGCCTTGGCTCCCCGCGGCCCTGACGCAGCCTTCAGCTCGTGGGCGGGTCAGTCGGAAGGGTCCTCCTTCGGGCCGGCCGCCTGATGCGCCCGGTCGTGCCACGCGCCGAGCATCCACTCGATCCTGGGCGGCAGCCGGAAGTCGTCGCGGGCCGTCGGGTCGGAGCCGGGTCCTGCGAAGTGGCGGTGGCCGTGCCGCCGGTGCGGCGCATCGGATCCGGGCTCCCCGACCTCGGCCCACAGCATCTCGTGGTGGCGCATGGCCGCGCGCGCCACGATGGCGGCGGCGGGGATCAGCAGGAGCAGCCCGATGCTGGGGCCGCCCTTGGTGGACTTCTCGCTCACGTCGTTCTCCAGAGCTCAGATACTGGTGCGTCCGGCCAGCCTGGCCGCCGATCACCTGACGTGATGGTCGAGTCCCCATGTGCAGACCGTGTGCGCATCGCGCCGAGAAGTTGCGCGCAGTCCGCAATGGCCCCGCGATGGCCCGGAGCCGCGATCGGCGCCGGCGCCACCGGTGAGCGGCTCAGGTCAGGGCGAATCGCATGGGCGTCGACGAAGTCGGGCCGTCCCGGTCGAAGCGCTGCCGGACGGTCGACGATTCGACTTTCAAGGGGGCCTCTAGCCAGTGAATCGCGTCCATCAGCCCGGCTCGGACACCTGGAGCTTCGCCCAGGCGTACAGCGCGTCGTACACCGGCAGCTCGAGGCGGAGCTGCTCGTCGTCCTCGACGCCGAGGTCCATGAAGCCGCGCGCGATCGCCTCCAGGCCCCGCGACTCGGGCGTGATGTCGGCGTCCTCGCTGATGTCCGCCCCGTGGACGACCCTGGCGACGACGGCGAGGGCCGGGTCCCCGCCGAGGTGGAACTCCTCGATCATCGTCTCGAAGGAGCACTTGCCGTCGCGGTGGGTGTACTTCGCGCCCGGGGCGTCGAAGCTGACCGCCCCCTCACGATCGGCATACGCCAGGACCTCGTCCCTCGGCACGTAGACGATCTCGGCGCCCGGCTCGATGAACCGCAGGATGAGCCACGGGCAGGCGATCCGGTCGGCGTGCGGGTGCTCGCGGGTGACCCACTTCATGGCTTCGTCTCCTCCTCGGCCGGATCGCGGCCGGCAGCATGACCCGCCGATCATGCGCTGTCGGGCGGTTCCGGTCGAGGACGGCCCCCGGCTTGCCGGCCAGGGCTACCGCGTCAGGACGGCGACCACGACGGCCGCGACCACGGCCGAGACAACGCCGACCGCGAGGCCCAGCACGCCCAGTCGGCGATCGACGACGCGCTGGCGGACCCGGTAGACGAGCCCCGCGAACCCCGCCGCGACAACGAGTGCCATGAGGTCCCAGGCCGCTTCGCCCCTGAGGCTCCGCACCATGACGAGGACCAGGACACCGAACGTCATGATCGCGGCGACAAGGCGCTCGGCCTCGGCGTCCACGGCCCGCTCGCGCTCGTCGCGCTCCACCAGTGCGTTCACGAGGGATCTCCTTCCAGCCAGAAGAGCTCGGCGACCGGCACGGAGAGCACCTGGGCGAGCCGAAACGCGAGCAGTGCCGATGGCGTGTACTGGCCAGTCTCGATCGAGCTGATCGTCTGGCGGCTCACTCGGGCCGCCGCGGCGAGCTGCTCCTGCGAAAGGTCCTGCTCGGCCCGGGCGACCCGAAGCCGGTTCTCGAGTCGGAGTTGGCCGTTCCGCGCTGCCATGGCTCAGACTGTCGCATGCACTTGTCAGAATGTCAAGTACACTTGGCATCGTGAGCGATGCCAGCGTGCACGACCGAAGGCGGCGACCGGTCTCGCTCTCCATGAACTGCGCTGGGCCGTCGCCGGCGACGGCGACGGAGACCCGCCGCCGACGACGCGGCGCCCGCGCCAAGGGGTCGCCTCTCGAGCCGGCGGCTGCCGAAAGAACGCTTCAGGGCACAGCCCACCGGCATACGCTGGCAGCGCGATGACCCCACCGAGCGCGCGAGCAGACGGAGACCCGCAATCCCAGGCTGGGTCGGGGACAGCTGGCCCGCCGCTCGTTGCCGCGAAGGTGCAGGCACCGGCCCGGGGCGCCGGTCATTGCGACCGTCCTCGCCTCAGCGCATCGCTGGATCGCGGGCTCAGCGATGGCGTTCGCCTGACCCTGCTCTCGGCTCCGCCCGGGTACGGGAAGACCGTCGCCGCCGTCGACTGGCTCGAATCGCGCGGGCTCGCCCACGCTTGGCTCTCGGTCGATGAGGCGGACAACGACCTCGCGCGGTTCACCCGGTACCTCGCCGCCGCCCTCGGCACCGTGCGCCCGACGGCCCCCGGCGCGGTCGGCGGCCTGTTCGGGCCCGGGGCGACGCCGGAGCCTGACCTCGTGGGCGCCTCGCTTCTGGAGGCCGTGACCGAGCGCGACGACCCGTTCGCGCTGGTGATCGACGACTACCAGTTCGTCAGCGCTGCGTCGGTCCATCGCCTCATCCGCTTCCTCATCGAGCGCGGGCCTCCCTTCGTCCATCTCATCCTGCTGACTCGCGAGGATCCGCCGCTGCCGCTGGCCCGCCTCCGGGCCCATGGCCGGCTCGTGGAGCTTCGCGCCGACGACCTGCGCTGGGGGGTGGACGACGCCTCGGCGTACTTCGCCGCGGCGGGCGTCATCGTGGCGCGTCCTCTGGTCGAACAGCTCGTCGAGCGGACCGAGGGCTGGATCGCGGGCCTCCAGCTCGCAGCGATCTCTCTGCGCGACCGGCCCGATCCGGCAGCGCTGATCGGGGCGTTCGGGGGCAGCCAGCGGTTCGTCTTCGACTACCTCGCCGACGAAGTCCTCGCGACCGTGGATGTCGAGCTCCGCTCGTTCCTCATCAGCACCTCGATCGCGGACCGGTTCACGGGCGACCTGTGCCGCGACCTGACCGGTCGGGCGAATGCCGGCGCGCTCCTCGAGCGAGCCGAGCGCGCGAACCTCTTCCTCGTCCCCCTGGACGCCGAGCGGCGCTGGTACCGCTACCACCGCCTCTTCGCCGACTACCTGCGGGCGCAGCTGGGCGACGACGAGCAACAGGCGCTGCACGCGCGCGCTGCCGACTGGTTCGGGCGGACTGGCTTCACGCCCGAGGCGATCAACCATGCGCTGGCAGCGGGGTCGCTGGACCGCGCGATGCCGCTCATTGCGCGCGCGGCCCGCCCGGCCTTCGAGGCGGGTGAGCTCGCGACGCTCCTCCGCTGGCTCGACGCGGTGCCCGCGGAGCGCATTGCCTCGAGCCCAGAGCTCGTGTCGCTGCAGGCCTGGACACTGTTCGAGACGGGTTCGGTCGGCGCCGCCGTGGCCATCGCGGAGCGCCATCTCGCCTCGTCGATCGCGCGCGGGCCGGCCGAGGGCCGGCTGCTCATCCTCCGGGCGCTGATGGCGACCGTCACGGGGCCCAACGCCGAGACGCTGGCGCTCGAGGGGCTTGAGCTGGTGGGTCAGGATCCGCTGTTCCGCTCGTTCGGGTTCCTCGCTGCCGGCCTCGGATCACTCGCGCACGGGGAGTACCCGGCAGCGGTCGAGACGCTGCGCGCGGGGTACCACGCCGCGCTCGAGAGCGGCAACCCGATGGCCGTCCTGCCCGCCGTCAACCCCCTGGGCAACGCGCTGGCGCTGGTCGGCCACCGCGCCGAGGCCGAGGCGATCTGCCGCACGGTGCTCGCCCAGCAGGCGGATCCGCCAGGGCCGACCCAGACCGATCGCCTGGCCCGCCCGCGTGGTGCTGGGCATCGTCCGCTACGAGGCCAACGACATCGATGAGGCGCGCCACGAGCTCGAGGCCGGGTTCGAGGCAGCGCGCCGAATGGGCGTCGGCCGTCCGCTGCTCGGCTGGGCGCTCTCCTCTCTCGCCCTCGTGCGCCTCGCCAGCGGCGACTCGGATGGGGCCCTCGAGGCGCTCCGCACCAGCGCTCGGGACATGCGGGCGACCGGCATGGCGCTCCCAGGGCTCGCTGCCGAGCTCGAGGCGCGAATCCTCCTCTCCCTGGGCGATGTGTCCGGTGCTGGGCGCTGGGCGGACCGCGCGTCTCCGGAGGCGCCCCCGGGCTCGCCGCTCCTGGAAGTCCTTCGGCGATCGATGGACACGACGATCGCACGGGTTCGTTTGGCGCAGGGCAGGCTCGCGGAGGCCCGCGATCTGCTCGCGAGGACGAGAGTGGCCCAGGAGGCTTCCGGGGCCGTCGCCGAACTGATCTCGATCGGCGTGCTCGAGAGCTCGGTGGCCGACGCGATGGGTCGTCGGACCGATGCCCTGCGGCTGCTCGAAGGCGCTGTGCACCTCGCGGCCCCTGACGGCTACGTCCGGCGCTTCATCGATGACGGGCGGCGCATTGCCCACCTCCTGCCCCTCGTGCGCACGGCTGCCCCGGCGTTCGTAGACCGGGTCATCGATGCCTTCGGCGACCCGCTGACCCCGGCCGGCCCGCCCAGGCTCCCCGTCCCGGGGACGTCGGTCCGGCAGAGCGCCGACGGTCGGCTGATCGAGGCGCTCACTGCCCGTGAGCTCGACGTCCTGCGGTTGATGGCGGTGGGGGCGAGCAACGCGGAGATCGCCGCGGGGCTGACGGTCTCGTTGGGCACGGCGAAGTGGCACGTCGGGCACGTCCTGGCCAAGCTCGGCGCGACGAGCCGGACGCAGGCGCTCCTGCGCGCGCAGCAGCTCGGCCTCGTCTGAGCCTGCGGAGCACCTCGCCGGCAGCCCGCACCCCTCCTTTCGGCAGGGCAACGGCCCGCGACGAGAACCAGCCTTCCGCAAGGCGCGCTCGCGACGGGCGAGCCTGATGATCGGCGCATGGACCGCTACGAAATCCAGGTCACCGGGCACCTCGACCATCGCCGCGCCAGATCCCTCGGCTGCGAGGCGCCACGGCTGCTGCCGGGCGGCGACTCTCGGCTGACCTTCCTGGCGGTCGATCAGTCCGCGTTGTACGGGCTGCTGACCGGGCTGCGGGACGCGGGGCTCGAGCTCGTTGCCGTTGAGCGAATGCCGGTGCTGGCACAGGGGCGTCAGGCCGCCACCCAACCGGCGGAGCCACAGAAAGGGACCTCCGATGCAGCAGACTGACGACCACGTGACGAAGACCCCGGCTGGGGCACGGGCGTACGTGCCCCCGCGGCTCTTCATGAGGCGCGTGGTGAACCCGATCACGCGCTGGCTTGGGGGCCCGACGCTCACGGTGCGGGGCCGGCGGACGGGGCGTCCCATCCGGACCCCGATCCCCACGCTCGACGTGGGGGCCGCTCGCTATCTCGTCGCGGGTGGCGGCGAGACGCACTGGGTCCGCAACCTGCGGGCGGCGGGCCAGGGCGAGCTGCGGCGAGGCCGCACGCGCGAGGCGATCCGCGCCATCGAGATCGACGGCGACGAGCACGACCGGGTCGTGACCGCGTATCGCGAGCACATGGGTTGGCGGGCACGCGAGTTCTTCGAGGCGCTCCCCGACCCGGCTGACCACCCGGTGTTCCGTGTCGAGCCACTGGAGGCGCAGCACCATGTCTGACCAGACCATCAAGCTCATCGCCGCGGGCGTCCTGCTCGTGCACGGCCTCGGCCACGGCGGCGCCCTGTGCGCCCTTGCCTGGATCCGGCTCCGCCCCGGCACGGCCACGGGTGATTGGCACCAGGCGCAATCATGGCTCATGCCGTCCATCCGCGAGGACACCGCCATGACCCTCGCCAGCGCGCTGTGGATCGTGTCGTTGGTCGGGTTCGTCATCGCCGCGATGTCGTTCTGGGGCGTCGTGCTCCCCGACAGCGTCTGGCGACCCGTGGCCGTGGCAGCCGCGCTCGTGTCGCTCGCCGGGATCACGCTCTTCTTCGGCACGTGGCCGACGTTCAACACCCTCGCCGCCCTGGCCGTGAACGTCGCGGTCCTCGCGGCCGTCCTCTGGCTGCGCTGGCCTCCGTCCGCCGTGCTGGGTAACTGAGCGGACCGAGCGCAGGAAGAGGTGCCGTGATGCATGGAACGAGATGGGAGCGCTGGGGCGCGGCAAGCGGACTGGGGGCGATTCTCACCGGCGCCGCCGCCGTCGTGTTCGACCGCGGCCCGCTGAGCGCGAGCGACCCGGTCGGCAAGATCGCGGAGTACTACGTCGACAACCAGGGAGCGCTCAGGGCCCAGGTCCTGCTGTTCGTGGTCGGCGCCGGCTTCTTCCTCTGGTTCCTCGGCAGTCTGTGGAGCGTGCTCTCGCAGGCCGAAGGCGATCGGGCCAGGCTGTCGGGTGTTGCCCTGAACGCTGGCGTGGCGTCGACCGTGGTCACCCTCGTGGCGCTTGCCTTCCAGGTCGGCCTGGCAAGTGCCGCGCTGAATGCCGGCCAACCCGCGCTCGTCGGGACGATGGATGCCCTGTTCGTCATTGCCAACCTGCCGCTCGCGGTGATGCTCCTGGCCGTCGCCGTGCTCACGTTCCGGACGGGCGTCCTCCCGGCCTGGCTGGGCTGGCTGTCGCTGCTGACCGCCGCCACCCAGCTCATCCCGGTGTGCGGAATCGTCCTCGATGGAGGGCCCCTGGCGGCCGACGGCTGGCTGAGCGCCTACCTCCCCTACCCGCTCTACGCCCTCTGGCTCGCCTGCACGGTGGTCGCCACGATGCAGCGCATCGGCAGGACGCTGCCCGCCCGCCCGGGCGGCCGCCGGGAACGCCGCGGCGAGGCGTCCGGGCGCGCCGTCACCGCACAGCGGTGGCGCGTGTGAACGACACAGTCCGCAGGCCCCTGGAGCCGCGGGCCCATCGCGATGGCGATGACCCCCGCGACGATCGCGGCCCGGGGACGCCCTCGACGGCGAGGACCCACCAGTGGCGGGACGCGGCGGCGAGCATTCTCGATCGCTCCTGAAGCTCGATCCGATGCCAGGCGCGCGCATCGTACTGCGCCGGTCTGAAGGCGACCCTGCACGAGCGTGTCTGTCCGGGCGGCAGAAGCCTTGCAGCTGGTCGGAGCGGTTTCCGGCCGGCGGCAATGTCTACCCGGACGCGTTGCGCTCCATGAGCACACCGATGGCCGCGCCGATCGCAATGCCCACGCCGATGCCGGCTGGCCCGAGCGTCGCGCTGATCGCGGCGCCGAAGCACAGCCCGAGGGCGACGCCCACGGCGATGCCCTCGCCCTTGCGGAGCTTCTTCTGGTCCATCGTCCCCTCTGCACGGAACGCCTCGACAATCATCAAGATCGACATGTCGCCTGGGCAGGGGCCAGCGGCCCGTCCCTCGCCGCGGAACCCCGACGGCCAGACAAGGTCGGCCGCAGGCGCACGGGCCGAACGGATCTACCGGTCTTCGGCGCTTCGGGATGCGACCGTCCCCGCAGGCCTGACCCGGGCTGGAACTCGCCCTCTGCCCGCGGCCAAGCACAGCGCGCGCCGCTTGCAGGTCCGGGTCGCCGACGCGGCCGGGGCGCGGGTCGGCAGCCCCAGAGCGCTGCGTGGATGCGACGATCTGCGGGTGCGCCGCCTCCTCGTCGTCGACTTCGCCAACATCGCCCACCGCGCGTACTTCGCGGGTCGGGGCCGACCCGCCTTCGCGCCCGACGGACGGCCGACCTTCCTCGTGGGAACGTTCCTGCGCCTCGTGCTCGCACGGATCCGGGAGGAGCAGGCCACCCACGTCGCGCTCGCATTCGAGAGCACGACTGGGTCACGGCGTCGCGAGATCGACCCCGCCTACAAGCCGCGCAAGGCCGATGAGCCCGATGACCTGCTCCCGCAGCTGCGCGACGCCAACATCGCTGCCGGGCGGATGGGCTGGGCCCGCTACCGGGCCGAGGGCTGGGAGGCGGACGACGCGATGGCCGGGATCGCGGTCGCGGCCGTGGCCGCCGGGTTCGATGAGGTCCTGCTGCTCACCGCCGACCATGACCTGCTGGGCATGGCGGGCGACCGGGTCGCGGTGCTCCGGCCGCGCTCCGGCGGAGGCGTCGACCGGTACGGGCCAGCGGAGGTGGAGGAGCGCAGCCCCTATCTCGTGCCGCCTGCGCGCGTCGCGGACGTGAAGGCGCTGATCGGCGATTCGACCGACGGGTATGGCGGCGTCCGCGGCATCGGCCCCGCGGTCGCACCAGGCCTCGTGCGGCGGTTCGGATCGCTGGCGTCGCTCTACGAGCACGTCGGCGAAGTCGAGTCGGCGGCCGTGCGCAACCGGCTGGTCGCGGGCCGGGAGGACGCCTTCCGGTGCCTCGAGCTCGCGACGCTGCGTCACGACGCTCCCCTCTCCCCCGCGTTCGACCCCGATGCCGGCCGGGTGGGCGCCCACGACCGCGAGCGCGCGTCGTCCTGGCTCGCGGCGATGGGCCTCGCGGACCTCCGCGGCTGGGACGCCTAGCGGGATCAAGGGCCAGCCCTGCATCGCGGAGCCGTAGGGCGTCGCCGCCAACCCTCCCCTATTGCGCCGCCGGCAGCCCGAACCCCCACAGGGTGCCGTCCAGCGAGCCGACGAACAGCATGCCCTCCGCGGACGATGGCGCGCTGTAGGTGTCGGGGCCGGTGTGGGTCGTGAGCAGCACGGACCCGTCGGCGGCGTTCAGCACCACCAGGTCGGGCCCGATCCCGCCGACCACCATCCCGTTGACCCACGTGAGGGCCGGGATGACGGCGTGCTCGAACGGACGCTCCCAGATCACGGAGCCGTTGGCGGGGTCGAGCGCCTGCACGAAGCCGATCCTGTCCTGGCCGGCGATCACCGCCTTGCCCCCGCCGACATAGAGCCGGCCGTCGGCGAATGCCGGCGTTGAGACCGTCCCCTCCCCGCAGTCCGGGCAGTCGCCGCCGATGGCGATCCGCTGCATCCACACGGGCCCGGCGTCAAGGTGACTCCGGTCGAAGGCGTAGAAGAGCCCGTTCTTGTTCGCGGCGCCCACGAGCTGCCGCCCAGCGGCATCGGTGAACAGGGTCGGCGTGGTGCCCCAGTCCCCGTCCGCGATGGACTGTGAGGCGGGAGTCTGCCAGCTGCTCTTGACCTTGAGCGTGGTCGCGTCGACGGCGACGATCGACTGGGCCAGCGGTTGTGAGGCGGGCTGCGAGTAGTTGCCCGTGGTGACGTAGATCGTCTGTGCTGCGGCATCGAGCGCTGGCGTCTGCCAGATCCCGCCCCCAGTCTGGCCCCGCGGCACCGCGTCGAAGTGGGCCATGACCTCGTGCGTCGCGAGGTCAACGCGCAGCAGCTGGCCCTGCACCAGCGGCTTGTCGCAGTTCGACGCCACGCCGATGTACGCGGAGCCTTGCCAGATCAGCGGGCTCGACCAGTTGTAGAGGCCGCCCTTCGGCGAGTTGTCGCCAACCTTGATCTTCCACTGCACCGCGCCCGTCGCCGCGTCCAGCGCGTACCAGTAGGCATCGCCCCCGCCCACGTAGAGGACGCCGGCGTCAACCGTCGCCGATGACGTGACGCCGAGCGTGTTCGGGTCGCAGGCCGTGGTGGTCGTCTCGCCCAGGAAGGTCTTCCACCGCACGGTGCCGAGGGCAAGGTCGATGGCGTACTCATTGCCGTCCCATGCGCCGACATAGGCGACACCGTCCACGACGATGGGCTGGGCTGCGATCGGCCCGCCGAGGGTGACCTGCACGCGCGGAACCAGCGTGCCCGCGTTGGCGGGGGTGAGGCTGGTGTCGGTGCTCACGCCGTTGCGGGCCCCGCTGCCGAGGTAGGTGGGCCACTCCGGCCGCGAGGCGCCTGTGAGCGCCGACGGCGCGGGACCAGTCGCCAGCGCGCTCTGCCCGGCACTCGGGGCTGGCGTGACCGTTGCGGTGGCCTGGATGCCGTTGCAGCTCGCCGTGGCGAGCAGGGCGGCCGCGAGCAGCGCGGGCCGAAGGCTCCGTGCGGAGAGCGAACGCAGTGCGGTGGCGGGACGGAGGGCGGTCGGGGCAATCTGGATCAAGCTTGGGACGCTCCAGCTCAACGTGGGCCGTGGTGTCTCTGCGGGACGATACGACAAAACGTGGCCGTGCTCAGCGAGGTCGCCGGGACGGGCGGGGCCGGCACCGCGGGTCAGCGCCCGTAGCGGCGGACGGCCGCCGCAACCCGGTCGTAGGCGGCTGGCTCGGCCGACATATTGGTCGCGTCCATGAAGCTCCAGGCGAAGAGTCCGGCGGCGGCGGCCTGGCGCAGGTAGGCGTCGGTGAGCATGGCAGCCGTGTCCGCGTCGAACACGGCCTGCGAGGCGTTGTCGGGCTTGTAGTGGGCGAGCATCACCGGGCCCCACGCGCCCAGCGTCCGTGTCATGGCCAGCACGTCGGACACGTTGGAGTCGCTCTGCATCGCCTGGAAGCTCTGGAAGTCGCTCGCCGCCATCACGTCGCTGAAGTGCGCGAGCATCGAGCGCCCGCCGCCGCTGGCCGGGTCGTCCCAGCGCTCCTGCCAGCCGCCCCAGCCGAGGGACACCTTCGCGTTGGGGGCGTATCGGTGGAACGACGCCGCGGCCCCACGGTAGGCGTCCTTGAGCGCCAGCCAGTAGGCCTGGTCTGGGAGCCAGGCGCCCTGGTGGCAGGCGTAGGTCTGGAACTCGGTGAACATCGTCACGTAGAGCGGCGGCCCGCCGGCCGTCCCGGCCCAGACCTTCGCCAGCGCAGCCATGTCGGACTGGAAGCGGGCGCTCAGCGGGTAGGGGCGTCCGCAGGCCGGGCCGTGCGAAGTCTGGGTGACGGTTGTGGCGTCCCCGCTCGCGTACACGATGAGGTGCAGGCTCCGTCCCGCCGCGTACTGGGCCGGGATGAGGCTGGATGACCAGCCTGACATCCATGCGAGGTCACCCGACCCATTGAACCAGCTCGAGAGCATGCCGACCGGAGCGTCCTCCACCAAGGGGCTTGCTGAGGCACTCGCGGCCTCGCTCCCCAGGCCGAACAGCAGCTTGGGGATCTCGTCCGGTGCCGTGGAGCCCGGCACGAGGCTCTGGGCCCGGGTCGAGAGCGGCGACCCCGCAAAGGTGCCAAATGGTGAGCCACCACCCACGGGGCCGGAGGCGCTCGGCCCGCCTGGTGTGCGCGTGTTCGCGAGCGAGGGTGCGAGCAGGACGGCGGCCGCGAGCGCGAGGCCCAGGACCAGGAGGCCCGCGACCCCCGGCCGCAGCGTCCGCGCATGGCGCCCGGGCTGGTCCATCAGGCTGCCGGAAACGGTGCCAGCACGCACCGCATTTTGGCGCTGCAAGACATTCGCGATCCCGGCCGTGGCTCGGCGGTTAGGTCCATGGCGCCCAGAAGGATAGCCTCAATGGCCCGTGACTTCGTTATGGAGCGTAATTTCACCGGGCACATATGATCCGGGGACGACGGCGCGGTCCGAGAACTGCAAATGACCCGCTGTCGACCTTCCCCAGGGATGGTGACTTGAGTACTGACACCTGATGGGACTTTCTGACAGCCGAGCTGTGACCGCGTCGAGCGACCGAGCGTCTCGGCGCGGGGGCCGATGCGCGGTGCCGGCGCGTCGCTTTCCCGTGCCGCCGCGCGGGATCGCCAAGCGGCGGACCCGCCTCGTCGGGCGCGCATTCGTTCCCACCATGGTGGCGGCATGACCTCCGTCGTCGAGGTGGTCCTGACGGCGGCGGCGGGGCTGGTGCTCCTCCAGGCTCTGTTCTCCCTGTACCTGATGCTCTTCACGTGGGAGCACCCCAACCGGCTCGAGGCGAGCCGCGGGCCGCGCACCTACCACCGCTCCGACCTGTCATTCACGGTCCTCGTGCCGGCGCGGGACGAGGAGGCCGTCATCTTCGACACGGTCCTGCGGATCTGGAACGGCCACTTCCCGCTGCAGGACGATCCCCCGGAGACCCCCGAGGCCTACCTGGCGCGCAAGGAGCGGCAGCTCGAGATCGTGGTCATCTGCCACGAGGACGACGTTGCGACGATCGCCGAGGCCAACCGGGCAGCAGCCGCCGCGGGGACGGGCTCGGTGCGGGTGGTGACCTTCTCCGGCACGCAGGTCAACAAGCCCCGCGGCCTCAACGTGGGACTTGCGGAGACCACGAATGACGTCGTCGCCGTGTTCGACGCCGAGGACGACGTCGACGCGGACCTGCTCAACGCCGTGGCGACCGTGATGGAGCGCGAGGACGTCGGGATCGTCCAGTCGGGCGTCCAGCTCATGAACTTCCGTGACCACTGGTTCTCGCTCCACAACTGCATCGAGTACTACTTCTGGTTCAAGAGCCGGCTCCACTTCCACGCCCAGCAGGGGATGATCCCGCTCGGTGGCAACACCGTCTTCGTGCGCCGCCACCTCCTCGAGCGGGTTGGCGGCTGGAACCCCGCCGCGCTGACCGAGGACGCCGACATCGGCGTCCGCCTGAGCGTCCTGCGGGAGCCTATCAAGGTGGTCTACGACGGGGACCGGGTCACGCGGGAGGAGACCCCGCCCGACACGTCCGCGCTCATCCGCCAGCGGACGCGATGGCACCAGGGCTTCCTCCAGGTGCTCATGAGGCGCGACTGGATGCGGCTGCCGGCGCGGCGCCAGCGGCTCCTCGCCGCCTACACCTTCAGCTACCCGTTCCTGCAGCTTCCGATCCTGGCGCTCTGGCCGCTCGCCATCGTCCTCGGGGCCGTTTGGCACGTGTCGGTGGTGGTGTCGATGATCACGTTCCTCCCCCTCTACGCGCTCGCGTTCCAGTTCCTCGTGACGATGATCGGCGCCGGGATGTTCACGCGTGAGTACGGCATGCGGCTGCCCGTTCGCACCTTCGTGACGCTCGCCCTGACCTTCCTCCCCTACCAGTGGCTGCTGATCGTGAGCTCGGTCCGGGCGCTGCGCCGCGAGCTCGCCGCGCGCTCGGACTGGGAGAAGACCGCGCACGTCGGCGCTCACAGGGCGTCGCTGCCGAGGCCCCAAGTGGCGACGCCCATCACCGACACCGAGCCATCGAGGACGTGACCAGTTCGCTCGGTCCGATTGGGGGCGTGACGAACGGGCTCAGCAGCTCCGGGGGCCGCGCGCGCCGGCTCCGCGCGACGCTGGGCCGGCGCGGCCTCAGGGAGGCCGCCTGGGTGGCGGTCATCCTGGGCGTCGGCGCGCTCGCCCATGCGGTCGACATGTTCAACTACCCGTTCTACCAGCAGGACGAGGGGACGTACATCTCGCAGGCGTGGTCTGTCTTCCACCTCGGCCACCTGGCGCCCTACACGTACTGGTACGACCACCCGCCGGCCGGCTGGATCCAGCTCGGCGCCCTGCTCCAGCTCTTCGGCAGCGTGCTCAATGCTCCCAGCGACATCGAGGCCGGCCGGATGGTGATGCTGGGCTTCCAGGTGGCCTCGATTGCGCTCCTCTACGCGGTCGCCCGGGGGCTGGGGCGGAGCACCGCGGCCGCAACGGTCGCCGTCCTCGCGTTCGCCCTCTCGCCGTACGGCCTGGTCTTCCACCGCCGGATCCTGCTCGACAACATCGCGTCGTTCTGGCTGCTGGCCAGCATCGCCCCGCTGGTCGCCCCGCGCCTGACCCTCACGCGCGTCTGGATGAGCGCCATCATGCTTGGCATCGGCGTCCTGTCGAAGGAGATCCTGATCGTCGCGGTCCCCGCCCTCACGGTGCTTGTCGCCGTTCGGGCCGACCGCTCGCAACGGTCCCTGGCGACCCTTGGGTGGCTCGTGCTGGTGCTCAGCATCAGCTCCCTCTGGCTTCTGTTCGCGATGCTCAAGGGCGAGCTGCTGCCGCCCGGGTCGCCGCTCTCAGCGAGCGGCGGGCACGTCAGCCTCATCGAGACCCTCCTCACCCAGGCTGCCAGAGGCCGCGACGGCGGGATCCTCCAGCCCGGGAGCCGCTTCTGGCAGACGGCCACCGGGTGGCTCGAGCAGGACCCGCTCCTCGTGGCGGGTGGCACGCTGGCGTCGCTCCTGGCGGTTTTCTCGATCCGGCGCGCCAGGTCCATGGGCGCGCTCGGCCTGGCGGTGCTCTCGCTGTGGGCCTTCCTCGGACGGGGCGGCGTCACGCTCGACTTCTACCTCGTGCCGCTCCTCCCCCTGCTCGCCCTCGAGGTCGCCTGGGTGTTCGACATCGTCCGGGCACAGGGCCGTCGCCTGCGGGCCGCGGCGGCGTGGCACCAGGTGTTCGACCACAAGCTCGCCCGGGCGACAGCGGCCGCGATCCTGTCGGTCTCGGTGGTCCTGACCGGGGCGGGATCCCTGGTCCATGCCTCGGATCGGGCCGTCCTGTGGTCGAGTCCCGAGGCGTCCACGCAGCGGGCGGCCATCAGCTGGGTGCGCGCCACGCTGTCCCCGGACTCGACGATCGTCATCGACATGTTCGCCTGGCTGGACCTCCACGAGCCCAAGGTCCCGGCGCCCAGCTTCCCTCGGGCGGAGTACTACTGGAAGGTGGAGGAGGATCCGGCGATCCGGACTGCGATCCTCCAGGACGACTGGCGCAACGTGGACTACGTCATGGCGACCCCGGACATGGTCGGCGACGCCTCGCAGCTGCCCTTCGTCCAGTCCATCCTCAGCCACTCGGACGTCATCCGGCGGATCGACCAGGGTGGCTGGCCCGTCCTGATCGAGCGGACCCGGACGCTACGGGACGTGTCAGCGCCGGCGGACCAGCTCCTGTCGACCCTGTGGACGAGCTGGCGATCGGCGTCGCTGCCCTCGGGGAGCGTCCTCGCCTCCGCAGCCCATGCGTCGCCTGACGGTCTCGCCATGGCGATGGCGGCAGCCGTCTACATGAACGACCAGACGACCTTCGACGCGCTCTGGGGGTGGGCGAAGTCCCACCTCCTCGGGAGCGACGGCCTCCTCCAGTCCGCCACCGCCGGTCTGCGGGACCCGGGGGCCGACACCGACGCCGCGGTGGCGCTGCTCCTTGCGGGCAGCCGCTGGGGCGATGCGGCCGCCGTCGCGGACGGACGTTCCCTGATCGGGGCCATCTGGGCCCGGGAGACGGCGATGGTCGGTCGGGACCGCCTGGTGGTGGCGGCCACCCCGGGCGTCGGGGCCCCGACGACTCAACCCACCGTCGTGGACGACAGCGCCCTGGCGCCGTACGCCTATCGGCTGTTCGCCGCGTTCGACCCGCAGCACCCCTGGCAGGACGTCGTGGACGGGACGTACCACTGGCTTGCGCGGCTGCGGCTCGAGCCCAGCGTCGGCGGCCCGGTCGGGGTGGTGCCGCACCTGGTGGTCGTGGACAACAGAGGCGCCATCGCGCCGGCCGGAGGAACGCTGGGCGGCTCGCGGTTCGACGCGCAGGCCAGCACGCTCCAGTGGCGGCTGGGCCTGGACCTGATCTGGAACGGAGAGCCGCGGGCCCAGAACGTCCTCGAGTGGCTCGGAGTGCCGCGGCGGACCGTCGAGGCCGGCGCGCCGGCCTTCGCCAGCTACAACCTCGACGGCATGGCGACCCGGCCCGGGCAGGGCATCATGACGTCGTCGACCGTGCTGCCGTCCGTGCTCGCGAGCGACGGCGTCGGCCTCGCCTCGGAGGCGCTCGCCGCGAACGTCCTCACGCCGGCGCTTGCGGACCCCGGGGCCCTCGACGCGACCAGCCTGAGCTGGGCGTGGTTCGCGACCGCGCTCATGGACGGCGGCCTCGCCAACCTCACCCAGGGCGCCGCCACCATCGACTGGGCGCGATCTGGGCTGGCGGCGACGGCCGGGCCTTCCGCTCCCCTCCCCGCGTCGGGGCCGGCCGGGACCGTCGGGAGTCAGCGCCCGTAGCGGCGGACGCCGTCGCGCACCATGGCGTAGTCCGTCGGGTTGGCGTTCATGTTGACCTGGTCCATGAAGCTGAGCGCGAACAGCCCGGCGGAGGCGGCCCTCGCCATGAAGCTGTCGGTCAGCATCGTCGCCATGTCGGCCTCGAAGGTCGCCTGGGAGCCGTTGTCGGGCTTGTAGTGCGCCAGCATCACCGGGCCCCACGCGTGCAGGGTGGCCGCCATCGCCAGGACGTCGGACGGCGTTGGCGTCGCTCTGCATGGCCTGGAAGCTCTGGAAGTCGCTGGCCCGCATGACGTCGGCGAAGTAGGCGAACATCGAGCGGCCGCCGCCGGTGGACGGGCTGTCGGTCCGGTCCTGCCAGCCGCCCCAGCCGAGGGACACCCTCGCGTTGGGGGCGTAGAGGTGGAACGTGGCCTTGGCCGCCGTGTAGGCGTCCTTGAGCGCCGACCAGTAGGCGGCGTCGGGGAGCCAGGCGTCGCGGTGGCAGGCGTAGGTCTGGAACTCGGTGAACAGCGTGACGTAGAGCGGCGGCCCGCCGGCCCTGCCCGCCCACGTCTTGGCGAGCGCCACCATGTCGGACTGGAACTGGGCCGAGAGGGGGTACGGCCGGCCGCAGGCGGCGCCGTACCTCGTCTGGGTCGTCGTGGTGGCCGAGCCGTTGGCGTAGACGATCAGGTGGAGCGCCCGCCCCGCGGCGTACTGGCTCGGGATCAGGTTCGCCGCCCAGCCGGTCATCCACGACAGGTCGCCGTGGCCGTTGAACCAGCTCGAGAGCATCCCCACCGGGGCGTCGCGGACGAGGGGCGCCTTCACGGCGCCGTCGGCCTCGGTCCCCAGGCCGAAGATCAACTTCGGGATAGCGGTGGTCGCGCGCCGTGCCGGTGGGCGCGCCGGGGAGACGACCCGCGGTGCCGACGAGCGCGCATCGACGTTCATTGGCGCCCCGGGCACGGCCATCCCCGCGATGAGGATGGTCGCGACGATCTTGCTCGCCTGCTTGAGGGCCCCGCGGTGGGACGGGCCGGCGGTCCACTTCATGGTCATTCGCTCTCTGTCCGGGCCCGACCGCCGCTGGCGTCGAGCGGCTGCATGGACGCCGACCACGGGGCTGCCCTCGTCGCAGACGCGCTCGGGCAGTCGGGGTTCCGGCCGACGTCCACGATGTGGGGTGGCCATCCTATCCGCAATGGCGCGATGGTCCCGGCACCTGGTTGGCTCTTTGGGAGCCGAGGCCCTTCGCGAGTCCTGGGCGGCGTCAGGCGGGGTCGCTGTCGCCGCCCTCGCCCACCGGCCGGAGCTCGAAGCCCGGATGCTGGGCATCGACGCCCCCGGGGCGCCGCGAATCGTGGCCTCGTTCACGGTCCGCGGCGGCCGGATCGCGAGCATCGACCTCATCGCCGACCCGGCCAAGACGGCCCGCGTGCCCGATTGAGAGTGGCCGCCGGTCGCGTGGCCGCCGGTCGCGTGGCCGCCCCAGCGGGCACTGCGGCGCGCGGACCTTCGCGATGCCCGCTGGCAGAGCAGAAGGAGCAGCTCCGACGCGGTCCGAGCGCCGTTCCGCCCTCTGGCCGGGCATTCTGCAGAAGCGGCCGCCTCTAGGCCCGCTGGCCGGGCAGCCGGCAGCGTCGAGCGCGCCCCTGAGCCGCGCCGCCCCAGCGCCGCTACAATCTCGGCTCGTGCAGCGGCTCCGCGTCCAGAAGAATCTACTGATGCTCATCGCCGGCGTCGTCTGGTGCCTGGCGGGCGCGATGGTCTGCGTCGTCGGGCTGCCGCTGCTGTTCCGTCTCGACCCCCTCGACCCCGCCCTGCTCCCCCTCGCGGTGGTCATCTTCTTCGTGTTCTACGTGTTCGTCTTCTCCCGGCTGGTGCGCAAGCACACCCACCGTGTCCGCGCCCGGACCGAGGAGCGGCTCCCCATCTGGCACTTCTTCAACGCCTCGTCGTGGGCGGTCATGGCCGTGATGATGGGCGGAGGCATGACGCTTCGGCTCTCGCACGCCATCCCCGATTGGTTCATCGCGTTCTTCTACAGCGGCCTGGGCGTCGCGCTGTTCCTCTGCGGCCTGCAGTTCGTGGGCGCGTTCGCGCGCAAGGACGTGCTCGGGTCCGAAGGGGTCCGCGCCGACTGAATGCCCGCGGGCCCGTCTGGCTGACGCCAGGCGCGCCTCTGGGTACCCGGGCGAGGACGCCCGCACACGCCTTTGGGGCCACCCCCGGGATGGGACCATCGTCCCCCGTGCGCTGACGATTGTCCGCGTTGTGAAACCCGGAGACCCCCGGCGAGACTCATAGGGCTGGGTCAGTCGCTCGCCGACGGCCCGCAAGCCCCGCACCTGGAGTCGACCGTGCCCCACTGGCGTCCCCTGGCGACGGCGAGTCTGACGACCGCGCTCAGCCTCACTCTGGTCGTCGGCATCACCGGCGGCCATTCCCCATTCGCAGCGCCCTCCCCGGCTTCCGCGGAGCAGCCTGTCGCCGGCGACGTGGCCGGGGCGACGGCCACGCCTGACGGCTCCGCCATCGCAAGCGACGGTCCGACGGCATCCCCGAGCGCCGCACCCACATCGCGCCCGAAAGCGACGTCGCACGCGCCGAGCCCTCGCAGCAGCAGGGCGGCGGGCAGCGGCGGCACTTCCAGCGCGTCGGCGACGGCGACCCCGAGGGCCAGCGCCAAGCCGAAGCCGGCCCCCAGCGTGAAGCCGGACCCGACACCCACGTCGCAGCCGACCCCGGAGCCCACGGAGCAGCCGACGCAGCAGCCGACGCCGCAGCCGACGCGGAAGCCGACCCCGGAGCCGACCGAGAACGACCGCGCACGCCAGATCGTCTGGACGGCCCCTGCGGTCTCGTCCGCCCCGTGAGCGCGCAGCCTCCCGAGCCGCCCATGCTCCCCGACCTCACCCCGGCGGAACTCGCCACGATCCGGGCCGCGCTGATGGCGGCCGCGGCGCGCGCCGCGGCAGGCGAGCGTTCGGATGACGCCGCCACCGTGTCGCCGTCCTTGGCGGCCCAGGCTCCCGCGGACGCGAGCGCGGCGCCCTTGTCGTACGCGGCGGGGGCCTCGTTGCCGACGCCGGGCCTGTGGCTGGAGACCAGCAACGCGGCAGGGCCCGGAGCCGAGGACCAGCTCCGCCCTGCCGCGGGCCTGCACCTGTCGGATCGCCGCCAGTCCAGCGTGATCCCGGTTGCAGCAACGGTCGCGGCGGCTCACGACGTGAGCATGCGGTTCCGCCCGCCCATCGGCGGTCGGCGACGCGCCGACGCCCTGCCGACCCGCGCGATCGCCGCAGCGGTGGGCGTCGCGGCGACGCTCGGTCTGGTCGTGGTCCTTGTGCCCCCCGACATGGTCCCGGCGGGAGCGGCTGGAGCTCGCGAAGCCACCGATCCTGGCGCCGCGAGCGGCCAGGAGGACCCCGCTGCGGCCGCCGTCACCCCGTCGGACGTCGCCGAGTCGGCTGCGCCCTCGCCTACGCCCGCCACGTCCAAGGGCGGCAAGGCGAAGGCGACGGCCAAGGCGACGGCCAAGGCCACGGCGAAGCCCGCCAACGGCAAGGCGACACCGCGCCCGACGAAACGAGCACTGCCGGATCCACAGGGGGCTCGAGCGGCGGTTCGAGCAGCGGCACGTCGGGCGGGACCACCGCGCCCTCGACGGCGACCCCAATGCCCACTCCGAAGCCGACCGCCGCCGCGACGCCCAGGCCGACCCCGGCGCCGACCGCCGTGCCGACCCCGCCGCCCACGCCCAGGCCGACGCCCGTGCCCACCGCGGCGAGCGGCAAGCCGTGATCCAGGGCTATGCCCGGCGCCGATCCATGGGCGGCTGGATCTCGGCGGTCCTGGGCGGGGCCGGCGACGCCGCCGCTGCCGCGCTGCTGGACCGGATCACCGCGTGGAGCCTCCGGCTCTCGCGCCACGAGCCAGAGTCCGACCTCTCGCGCCTCAACGCCGACCCCGAACCCGCCGTCCGCGTCCGGCCCACCCTGGCGGCCGCGCTCCACGCCGCCGCCGCGGCGCGCCGGCTCTCCGGGGGCCTCGTGGACGTGGGCGTGCTCGAGGCGCGCCGGCGTGTCGAGGCCGGCGAGCCCGCGGTCCCGGCCGGGCGATGGTCGATCAGCGGCGAGACCGCCACCCGGCCGGAGGGCACGGGCCTCGACCTCTCCGGCACCGCGAAGGGATGGCTCGCCGAGCGGGCGCTCGGCCTCCCGGCCATGGCCGCGCTCCCGGTGACCCTCGTCGAGTGCGACGGCGACATCGCGGTCCGCTCCGACGGGTCGATTCCGTTCGCCATCGAGATCGAGGACCCGCGCGACGAGGACCCGAGCACCCTCGCGCCCATCGCGACACTGCTGCTGCCGTTCGGCACGCCCGTGCGCCTCGGGATCGCCACCTCTGGAACGTATCGGCACCGCTGGAACGGCCGCGGACACATCGTGGACCCGGCGACCGGCGAGCCTGCGAGCTCGGGCATCGTGTCGGCAACCGTGGTTGCGCCCGACGCGATCGCCGCCGAGGCCCTCGCCAAGGTGGTGGTCCTCCGGGGCCGCGGCGCCGCGCCCATGCTCGCAGCGGCCGGAGCCACGGCCATCGCGCTCACCGACCGCGACACCCAGCTCCGCTTCCCGGGGATTGAACGATGGATCGCGTGATGCCCACCCCTCCCCCCTCGGCCCGGGCCCATGCCCGAGGGCGCCGCGAGGTCGGCTTCGGCCTCGCCCTGCTCGTCGTGGGCCTCGCCATCGGCATCGCGGCCGGGCCCGCCTCGAACTCGCTCACCCACATCGCGGGGGACAAGGCGTTCTGGACCGCCTCGCGCCTCACGGCGTTCCTCGCCTACCTCGCGTTCGCGGGCTCCACCGCGTACGGCCTCGGCATGTCGTCAGGGCTGATCGACGCGATCGCGGGCAGGCCCGTCTCGTTCGCGCTCCACCGGGACCTTGCGTGGGTGGGCCTCGCGCTCGCCGCCGCGCACGTCTTCCTGCTGCTCGGCGACGCGTACATCGGCTTCAGCGTGTCCACGCTCCTCGTCCCGGGCACCTCGCCGTACCTGCCGGTCCCGGTGGCGATCGGGCAGATCGGGCTGTGGGCTGCGCTGTTCACGACGCTGTCGTTCTACGTGCGCGCCCGCATAGGCCTGCGGCTCTGGCGCGGGCTCCACAGCCTCTCGGCGATCGTGTTCGTGCTGGCGACGGTGCACGGCCTGTTCTCGGGCAGCGACTCCAGGCAGGACGTGATCTGGTGGGTGTACGTCGGGGTGGCAGCGGCCGTGCTGTTCCTGTTCGTCTACCGGCTGTCCAGCCTCGGCAGCGGCGCCGCCCGCCCGACGCGCGCCGGGCTCTAGACTGGCGCCCGCCCTCGGGCCCCCGTCAGCTCGTCACCGAATCGAACCACCGCGTCGACCAGCTCGGCCACCTCGCGCTCGGTGGTGCGCGGGTTGATGAAGCATGGCCGGATCGCGAAGCGCCCGCCCACCAGCGTGCTCGACGGCGCGACGGTGGTCTCGCGCCGCAGGCGGTCAAGGATGACGCGGTTGAGCTCGTCGGCGTCGACGCCCGGGCCCGGCCGGTAGCGGTAGCACACGACCGAGAGCTGCGGCTCCATGAGCAGCTCGAGGCGCGGGTGCTCGCGCGCCCGCTCCGCCACCGCGCGCGCGAAGGCCACGTGCCGGTCGACGCGGGCGACCACGCCGGCCCGGCCGATCTCGCGCAGCACGGCCCAGACGACCACGCCTCGGGGCGGCGCCGAGAGCTCGAGCGACTGGTCCGCCCATCGTCCGCCCATCTGGTCGAACTGGGAACCTGCATCCTCGAGGTCCTCTCGGAACGACCCCTCGAGGTACGCCGCGTCGCCCTCCGCGAACGCCCGCGTGAGCACGCCCTCGTCGCGGACGAAGGTGGCGCCGATGCCGACGCCGGTCGCAAGCCACTTGTGCGGGTCCACGATCCACGAGTCCGCCTCGTCGAGGCCTGCGAACAGCGGCCGGAGGGCGGGCGACGCGTTGGCGATCAACCCGTAGGCGCCGTCCACGTGGAGCCAGGCGCCGTGGCGGCGGGCGATGGCGGCAAGGCGGTCGATGCGGTCCACGGAGCCGGTGTCGGTGGCGCCGGCGCAGGCGACCACCGCAATCGGGATGATGCCGGCCCGCGCATCGGCAGCGAGCGCCGCCTCGAGCTCGTCCTCGCGCGCCCGGCCGTCGGCGTCCACCGGGATCGGCACCACCGCGCGCCTGCCCAGCCCCAGCACGGCGGCCGACCGGTGCACGGTCCGGTGCGCCATCACCGACGCGTAGATGCGCCCCGGTGCGCCGTCAAGCGCGCCGTCCTCGGCCACGTCCCTGCCGCGCCGCTCGTAGGCCGCCTGGCGAGCGGCCCCGAGCGCGATGAGGTTGGCCGTTGAGCCGCCGCTCGAGTAGACGCCGGTGATCCCCTCGGGCAGGCCGCACAGGTCGGCGAGCCAGCGCAGGCTCGTGTGCTCGATGGCGTTGAACGCGTGGAGCGTGTAGCGCTGGCCGCCGGCGACCGCTGTTGCGGCGAGGGCGGCAGCGCCCGAGGTGGAGGCGCCCGTGGTGATGAAGGCGACGAACCCGGGCGCGCTGACCCGGCTCCCCTGGCGGACCGCGGCCGAGAGCTCGTCGACCGTGGCATCGAGCCCGACCCCCCGCACCGGGAGCTCGCCCTGGCCGGGGTCGCCGGGCGCGGGGCGGTAGGGCGGGAATGGCGCGCTGGCGTGGTCCGCGGCGAACGCGTCGAGGGCCGGTGCCAGCCGTGCGAGCGCCTCGCCGAACCGGGCGATCTCGGCTGGCTCGGGCGGAATGGCGGCCGCAGGTGCGGTGTCAGGACGCGGGGTCATCGAGCGGTCTCCGTGGGGCGCCGGCTGGGACGCACAGTCTGACGCGTGCCCGCTTGTGGCGCCACGGGGCGCCACTGCGCCGCCCGGCTCGGCGCCCTGGGTTCCCCATGCCGGCCCTCCGGAGCGCCCCTCGGGGGCGTCGCACCAGCGATCCGCCCCCATATCGGCTCCCTGGGGGGCGAGGTCGCGGGGACCCCGCGGCGGGCCCCGGGCGCGACGGGGTCCCCCGCGGCGGGTCGTCTGCACTGGGGAGGCGCGCGGCCGTCCGCGACGTGCAACCATCGTTGACGGAGGAGCTAGTCACATTGCGAGGCGGACGACGATGACAACCAAGGCGATGGACCTCGACGAGCCGGCCAGCGGGTCGGCCTCCGCCATCGCGCAGGTGGAGGCCCACGCGGCGCACAACTACCACCCGCTGCCCGTGGTGCTCGCGCGGGGCGAGGGCGCCTGGGTGTGGGACGTCGAGGGCCGTAGGTACCTCGACCTGCTCGCCGGCTACAGCGCGCTCAACTTCGGGCACCTCCACCCCAGGCTCGTCGCTGCCGCCGAGGCCCAGCTGCACCGCCTCACGCTGACCAGCCGCGCGTTCCACAACGACCTGCTCGGGACGTTCGCCGAGGAGGTGACGGCCCTGTGCGGCATGGACATGATGCTGCCGATGAACACGGGCGCCGAGGCGGTCGAGACCGCGCTCAAGATGGCTCGCAAGTGGGGCTACGAGCGCAAGGGCATCGCCGAGGGGCGCGCCAAGATCGTCGTCATGGGCGGCAACTTCCACGGCCGCACCACGACGATCGTCGGCTTCTCTGACGACGCGGCGGCGCGCAACGGGTTCGGTCCCTTCACGCCCGGCTTCGTGCGCGTGCCCTATGGCGACGCCGCGGCGCTGGCCGAGGCGATCGACGACGAGACGGCCGCCGTGCTGTTGGAGCCGATCCAGGGCGAGGGCGGCGTGGTCATCCCGCCCGACGGGTACCTGCGAGCTGTGCGGGCGTTGTGCACGGAGCGCGGCGTCCTGATGTTGGCCGACGAGATCCAGTCAGGGCTTGGCCGGACCGGCGAGACCTTCGCCTGCGACCACGAGGGTGTCGTGCCCGACGCCTACATCCTCGGCAAGGCACTCGGCGGGGGCATCCTGCCGGTGTCGGCCGTGGTTGCCAATCGCGACGTCATGGGCGTCTTCCACCCCGGTGAGCACGGGAGCACCTTCGGCGGCAACCCGCTCGCCTGCGCGGTGGCCATCGAGGTGGTCCGGATGCTGCGGACCGGCGAGTTCCAGGCGCGGGCGCGAGATCTCGGCGTGGTCCTGCACCAGCGCCTCGCCGACCTTCCCGCTGATCGGGTCGCCGGGTTCCGCGCCCGTGGGCTGTGGGCCGGGGTGGACGTGATTGGCCGGACGGGCCGCGACGTCTGCGAAGGGCTCCTCCGTCGCGGCGTTCTGGCGAAGGACACCCACGGCAGCACGATCCGGCTCGCGCCGCCGCTCGTCATCGGGCGGGGCGACCTCGAGTGGGCGATCGACCAGCTGGCCGACGAGCTCGCGGGCTAGCGTCCGGCCCACGGGCGTCGAGCCGCCCTTCAGCCCGCGGTCCAGCCGCGCGCGCCGAGCGGTCCTGGCAGCGCTGCCTCCGCCACGCGGGCCGCTCCACGCCGTCCCACAGCGAGGATGGCTCAACCCGCACGACCCAGCGGCCCGCCTGGAGCTTGGCTCGCCGCCTTGGCCGCTCCGTCCACGATCGGCGGCCGCAATCCCCGTACCTTCGGCGTAGTCGCATCCGGACCGCGATTCAGGCATCATTCGGCGCGTTCGCGCTTGAGCCCGCGCCACGGCTCGCCGCCCCGGACCACGTTGACCGACCTGCCCGCGCCCGGCGACCTGAACGGACTGGTAGCCACCGGCCGGGGTGAGGCTGTGCCGACGGCTGATGTCGACCTCGCAGCGCTCGACGGGACGCAGCCGCCCGGCGCGACGCAGCTGCTCGACGTGACGCAGCCGCCCGGGACGGCTGTCGTCGAGGCGGTCGCGGACGCGTCCGCTGTGTCGGCAGGCCCGTCGCAGGCGGCGCCCCTCGAGGCCGTCCTCCCACCGCCCGCCGCGCATCGACACCGTGGGCGCCGGGCCGGGCTCTTCCTCGTGTCGTTCGTGCTCGGCCTCGCCGTCGTCCTGACCGTGGCCGGCGCCGGTCTCGCCGTGTGGGACTCGCGCTACGAGGCGCTCGTCCTGCCCGGCGTCCACGTGGGCGGCATCGACCTCTCGGGCCTCGACCGCGCTGGCGCCGCCGATGCGCTCCGCGCGGCGTTCCGCTACGACCAGGGAGCGCTGGTGCTGCGAGCGCCGAGCGGCGACATCACCGTGCCCTACAGCGCTTTCGGCCGTCATGCGGACGTGGACGCGCTCGTTGATGCGGCGCTCGCATCAGCCCGGGGCAGCGACATCGCCGCCCGACTGGTGAACCAGGTGGGCCAGGCGATCCATGGCGTGACGCTCGCGCCGCGCGTCGGCCTCGACCAGCAGGCGCTCGCCGACGCCATCCGGACGGCGCTCGCGCCGCTCAATGTCAGTCCGGTTGACGCGACGATCACGATGACGACGGCCGGTGCCGTCACGACCGCCGCCCGGGACGGGACCGCCGTGGACCCGGACGCGGTCATCGCCCAGGCCCTCGCCGCCGTCGCGTCCGCCGACGCGCCATCCAGGGTGGTGGTCCCGGTCGCCACGACACGCGTGCCGCCCACCGTCTCGGACATGACCGTCAGCACCGCCTCCGCTCTCGCCGAGCAGGCCATCGGCCCGGTCACGGTCACCTTCGGCAAGAGCACCTGGACGATCAAGGCTGCCACGGTCCGCACCTGGATCGGGTTCGGGGCCGCCGCCGACGGCTCTGTCCGGCCCACCGTCGACGCCACCAAGATCCCGGCGTCGCTCAAGGCCGCGGCCAAGAAGGTCCTCAAGCCAGCGACGTCCGCCGTCTTCCTCCGCGCGAGGGGCGGCCGGATCGTCGGGGTGGCGGCATCCGCCAACGGGCGCAAGCTCGACGTCGCGGCCACCTCCCAGCGCATCGCGAACGCCATCCTCGGGCGGATGTTCGGCGGCGCTGCCGCCGCGGTGAAGGTGGCCACTGCCCCGGTGCCGCCCACCCTGACCACCGAGCAGGCCAAGCTCAAGGCGCCCGTCCTCACGCTCCTCGGCACCTGGACGACATGGTTCCCCATCAACGACCACAACTACTTCGGCGCGAACATCTGGCTCCCTGCCCAGATGATCAACGGCACCGTCCTGGCCCCGGGCCGCACCTTCGACTGGTGGAGCGCGATCGGCGACGTGACGACGGCCCGCGGCTTCGGGCCTGGCGGCGTCATCAAGGGCAACCACACCGACCCGACGGGCGCCATGGGCGGGGGGATGTGCTCAAGCTCCACGACGCTGTTCAACGCCGCGCTGCGGGCGGGCCTCCAGATGGGCGCCCGGGGGAACCACCGCTACTACATCAACCGCTACCCGCTCGGGCTCGACGCCACGGTCTGGAAGATCGGCAGCGCCGTGCAGGACATGTCGTTCACCAACGACACCGGCCACTCGCTCCTGATCCTGGGCATCAAGACGCGCTCCGGCGGCACGGGCTACGTCACCTACCAGATCTGGGGCGTCCCGGACGGCCGGAGCGTCTCGCTGTCGGGGCCGATGGTGAGCAACGTGATCCAGGCGACCACCAACACCGAGTACGTGGACACCCTCCCCCACGGGGTGAGCCAGCAGACCGAGTACCCCTCGAACCAGATGGACGTCGCCGTCAGCCGCGTGGTGAAGGACCAAAGCGGCCGCGTCATCCACTCCGAGGTCTGGCGTTCGCACTACGTGCTCTGGAACGGGATCATCCAGGTCGGAAAGTAGCCCGGCCGTCCACGGCGGTGCCGATCGCCGTCGCCTGGGCTGGTCAGCTCAGCTCGCGGGCCCCTTCCCCTGCGCTCCGCCGCTCGACGGGCGGGAGCGCCTCCCGGACCGGCTCATCGGGGGCCCCGCCGAGGCGCGCAGCGGGCATCGTGCGGATGGCCATCACCAGCGCGGCGGCGGCCGCGGCGGCCATCAGCCAGTACGCGACGCCGAGCCCGGCCTCGAGCGAGTCGCGCCCGGAGGTGAGCTGCGCGGGCGTGAGCTGGGCACGCCCGATGGGGTCGAGGATCGCCGACGAGGCCGTCCCGACGAACGCCGCGAGGATGCCGCCCATCACGCCCACGCCCACGGACCCGCCGATGGTCCGGCTGAACTGCACCAGGCCCGTGGCCGTGGCGCGCCGCTGCCAGGGGACGGCGCCCTGGATCATGATCAGCAGCACCGTCGAGCTGAAGCCCATCCCGAGGCCCACGACCGCGCACGCCGCGGTGACGAAGGCGAGCGAGTTGAACTGCGCCGCCTGGGTGGTCGCGAGCGCCCCGAACAGGATGAGCGCGCTGCCGGCGATCACGAACGGCCGTGCCCCGACGCGGTGCAGCGCGCGCCCGGAGACGATAGAACCCACCGGCCAGCCGATCGACATCGCGGCCACGACGGCGCCCGCCTCGACCGCCGTCCCGCCCTGCACGCCCTGGACCAGCGGCGGCACGAACGTCGTGAGGCCGAACATGACGATCCCCGCGAGGGTGCCGATTCCCAGCCCGGCGCGGATGAGCGGGATGGACAGCAGGTCGAGGTCCACCAGCGGCTCGGCGGCGCGGCGGGCGTGGCGGAGGAAGCCGCCGAGCAGGGCGGCAGACGCAACCAGCATGGCCGCAAACGGCATCGACACCCAGCCGAACAGCTGGCCGCCCTCCGAGACCGCGAACAGCAGCAGCACGATCGAGCCCGACAGCAGCGCGGCCCCCCACCAGTCGAGGCGGTGGCGGCGGCGCTCGACGCGCTCGTGCAGCCCGAAGCCGATGATCACCGCGGCCAGCAGTCCCACCGGGATGTTGATCTCGAACACCCAAGGCCAGCCCACAGTGGAGGTGATGAGCCCGCCGATGGCCGGCCCGACGATCGCTGCGACCCCCCAGACGCCTGAGAAGAACCCCTGCATCCGGGCCCGCTGGCGCGGCTCGAAGATGTCGCCCGCGATCGTGAACGAGATGGGCTGCACCGCGCCCGCGCCGAGGCCCTGGAGCGTGCGGAACGCGATGAGCATCCACATCGAGCTCGAGAGGCCGCACAGGGCCGAACCCGCCACGAACAGGCCGAGGCCGAAGAGGAACACGGGCTTGCGTCCGTGGATGTCGGCGAGGCGCGAGTAGAGCGGGACCGTGGTGGTCGAGGCGAGCAGGTACGCGGAGAAGACCCAGGCGTACTCGGACAGGCCGCCGAGCTGGCCGATGATCGTGGGCATCGCGGTGCCCACGACGGTCGAGTCCAGCGCGGCCACCGCCAGGGCCGCCATGAGGCCGACCGTGATCAGCCTCTGCTCGCGGGTGATGGGCGGCACGGGCGGTGCGGACGGAGTGGCGACAGCCATGGTGGGCGAGTCTACCGGCGGTCGCCACGAGAGGCGTCGGTGGTGTCATCGTGCGGGCGCCACCTCGCCCGGGCACGCTGACATGGCCCCGCGGCCGTCGCCTGCGCCGGCGCGCCGCCCCGCTCGGGCGCGGACGCTCTACGGCAGCGGTCGCCAGAGTCGACCGAGCAGCAGCCCAAGGCCGGTGAGCAGGCCGCCGAGCGCGGCGAACCCGGCGCCGACCTCGATCGACTCGTGTTTGACGACCAGGTTCATCGGCAGGTTCGCGAAGACCTGCTCGAGGTCGCCCGCGCTCTCCGCCGGGTAGTACTGGCCGCCGGTCATCTGCGCGATCTGGCGCAGGGTCGCCTCGTCGATGCCGCGCCGGAAGCCGCCCGCATTCCCGCCGAAGTTGCCGCCGCCCCCGCCGAAGCCTCCGAAGTTCGGCTCGCGGCCCAGGAACTGCTCGGCGCAGGCCGCTCCGAGCGACCCGCCGTTCGCCGTCCCGAAGCCGATCGTGTAGACGCGAACGCCCCGGTCGGCCGCCTCCTGCGCCGCGTCGAGGGGAGCTGGACCGGTGTTGCTCGCGCCGTCAGTGAGGAGCACCACGATGTCCGGTGCGTAGGCGCCGGGCGCCACGGGCACGGGCCCCTGCCCGCCGATGGGCGTCGTCGGCGCGACGGACCCATCCACGGCCGAGATTGCGTCGATGGCGGCGAGGAGCCCGTTGCCGATCCCCGTCCGGCGCCCGGTCGTGAGCGAGTGCAGGGCGGCGAGCAGCTTCGCGGTGTCGTTGGTGGGCGCCTGCACCAGCTCCGCGAACCCCGAGAACGCCACGATCCCGATCTGGGTGGACGCGCTCTGATGGGTGATGAAGTCCGATGCCGCCGCCTCGGCCGCCTCGATGCGGCTGGGCGGGATGTCGGTCGAGCACATGCTGCCCGACACGTCGATGGTGAGCAGCACCGTGGTCTGGTTGGTCGGGACCGCGGCAACCACCACGGGCCGGGCGAGGGCGAGGGCCAGGAAGGCCACCGCCGCAACGACCAGCAGGAATGGCACGTGGCGGCGGCGCGAGGGTCGCGGCATTGCCTCGCGGACGAGCGAGAGGCTCGAGTAGCGGATGGCCGCGGGACGACGACGCCGGACGGCCCAGACGTAGACGCCAGCGAGGAGCGGCACGAGGAGCAGCAGCGCGAGGAAGCCGGGCCAGAGGAGGCTCATCAGGGCATTCTCCCGAGCAGGATGAGCGACGCCACGACGCCGGCGGCCAGCAACACCAGTGCCGCGCCCGCAGCGATGCCGGTCAGCTCGATCGTCTGCGGCTGAACGGTCAGCGTCGGCTGGATGGAGGCGTAGACATCGGCGAGGCTGCCGGTCGTCTCCGTACCGAAGTAGGTGCCCGCCGTCAGCGTCGCGATCTGCTGGAGGAGGCCCTCGTTCAGCTGCGAGTGGACGTGGAAGCCGTTAAGGTTCAGATCGGCGCCCTGCGCTGTCCCGAGCGCCACGGTGTCCACCCGGATCCCGAGGTCGGCCGCCTGCTGCGCGATGGTCAGCGGGTCGGGGTTCTCGTTGTTCTCGCCATCGGTCAGCAGCACGATGGCGGCGGACGCGTGGCTGCCCGGCGCAACGGGGGCGGGCGTCGGCGTCGCCGAGGGTGCGGGCGAGGCGCTCGTGTAGTAGTCCACCGACGAGCCGGCCTCTGCGATCGCAACCACGTGGAGCGCCGCCTGGAGGCCCTGGCCAAGGGCCGTGCCCTTCTGCGGGGCGAGCTGCTTGATGGCCGCCAGCACCTCGCCCTGGTCGGTGCTCGCCGCCTGGACCGCGATCCCCGAGTCGGAGAACGCGACGATCCCGATGGCGATGCCGGGCGGCTGGTGCTGGACGAAGTCGGTGGCGAGCGCCTTGGCGGCATCGAGCCGGGTGGGGCTCTGATCGGTGGCCGCCATGCTCCCCGAGACGTCGAACGCGAGCACCACCGTCCCCTGCCCCACCGGCAGCGAGACGGTGCCCTGCGGGCGCGCGACCGCGACCACCATCGCCACCAGCGCCAGGACGAGCAGCGCGGTCGGCACCGCCGCGCGGACGCGGGCGCCGCGCTGAGCCGAGCCGCGCGAGGGCATCGCCAGTCCCCCGATCCGTCGAGCGCGCCGCCGCCCGATGGCGCGGTACGCGAGGATCCCACCCGGGATGAACAGGAGGAGCAGGAGCGCGAACGGCCACGCGAACGACATCGCTAGTGCCTCCGCCCGCGCCGCAGGGCGGCCATCCGGACGATCGCCCGGACGAGGTCCTCATCGGTCGACAGCGGCAGCGCGTCGACGCCCGCCCGCCGGAAGGCGCCCTCGATCCCCACCTCGCGGCGCAGCGCGGCGTCCTCGAACCGCTCGCGGAACGCCTTGTCGCCCGTGTCCACGTAGAGCTGCTCGCCGGTCTCGGCATCCTCGAGCAGGAGCGGTCCAGCATCGGGCAGCATCGCCTCGCTCGGGTCGTGGAGCCGGACGGCCACCACCTCGTGCCGCCGCGTCAGCAGGTTGAGCGGCTGCTCCCAGCCGGGCTCGCTGATGAAGTCCGACACGATGAACACGAGCGAGCGCCGCTTGAGTGCCGCGCCGGCGGCTGCGAGCAGGGGCGACAGGTCGGTCATCGGCGCGCGGTCGAGCGGCTCGTCGGCGAGGAGGTCGCGGACGAGGCGGAGCACCTGCAGCCGGCCGCCGGCGGCCGGGATCGTCCGGTCCAGGCGGCTCCCGTAGAGGACCGCGCCCACGCGGTTGCCGCGCCGGGTGAGCAGCCGCGCCATCGTGGCCACGAAGTCAATCAGGACCGTCCGCTTGCGCCGCTCCTCATCGGCCGTCCCGAAGTCCACCGACGGGCTCAGGTCAAGGAGGAACCACGCCGTCAGGTCGCGGTCCTCGTGGTAGTCGCGGACCCAGGGCTCGTCCAGGCGCGCGGTGACGTTCCAGTCGATGTACCGGACGTCGTCGCCGGGCTGGTACGGGCGCAGGCCGGCCAGGTCCACACCGTTGCCCACGAACAGGCTTCGGTAGTCGCCTTGGAGCAGGCCGTCCAGCCGGCGGACGACCTTCCAGTCGAGGCGCTCGAGGATGCGCTCAGGCGCTGACGCGACCGTTGGACGGCTCCCGCATGGGCACCACCGGTGCCGGGATTCGGACCAGCAGCGCCTCGAGGATCTGGTCGCTGGTCACATTGTCGGCGAGCGCCTCGTAGGAGAGCACGAGGCGGTGGCGCATCACGTCGAGCGCCATGTCCTTGACGTCGCCGGGCAGCACGAAGTCCCGGCCGCGGATGTACGCGAGCGCCCGGCCGGTGAGGATGAGGTTGATCGACGCGCGCGGGCTGGCGCCGTACGTGATGTACTTCTGCGCCTCGGGCAGGCCCGCCTTCTGGGGCGCCCGCGTCGATTCGGTCAGCTTGACGGCGTACTCGATGACCGCGGGGTCCACGTAGACCTGGTCAACCTCGCGCTGGAGCTCCGCGAGCTGCCCCGTGGTCAGGACCTCGGCGACGGGATCCTGCTGGGCCGTCTGCCGCTCGACGATGACGAACTCCTCGGTGCGGCTGGGGTAGCCGACCAGGACCTTGAGCATGAACCGGTCCACCTGGGCCTCGGGCAGCGCGTAGGTGCCCTCGGTCTCGATGGGGTTCTGCGTGGCGAGGACGAGGAACGGCTCCGGCACCCGGTGCGTGTCGTGGCCGATCGTGACCTGGTGCTCCTGCATCACCTCGAGCAGCGCGCTCTGGACCTTCGCGGGCGCGCGGTTGATCTCGTCCGCGAGCAGGAGGTTGGTGAACACCGGGCCCAGCGAGGTGGCGAAGTCGCCCGTCTTCTGGTTGTAGATGCGGGTGCCGACGAGATCGGCCGGCACGAGGTCCGGCGTGAACTGGATCCGCTTGAAGTCGCCGCCGATCGAGGACGCGAGGGTCTTGATCGCCATCGTCTTGGCGAGCCCCGGGACGCCCTCGACGAGGAGGTGCCCGCGCGCCAGCAGCGCCACGATCATGCGCTCGAGCAGGTGGTCCTGCCCGACGATCACCTTCTTGACCTCGTAGAGCACCCGCTCCATCGGAGTGGTGCCCACGCCCGGCGCCTGCGCCACAGGGTTCACGTCCTGCCCTCCTCAGTACTGGGGCAGGCCGGCCGCGCCGCCCGCCACATCGATGGGGACCGCCAGCCCGACGCCGACGAACACGTCCTCTTGGGTTGGGTTCACGAGCGCGTCGACGATCCCCACCACCTGCCCGTCGCGGTTGATGAGCGGCCCGCCCGAGTTGCCGGGATTCACCGCGGCGTCGATCTGGATGAGCCCCGTGAGCTTCTGGCCGCTCGGCGCTGTGAATGACCGGCCCAGTGCGGAGACCACGCCCGCGCTCATCGAGTCCGCGAGGCCGAAGGGGCTGCCCACCGCGAACACCTGGCTGCCGACGCGGATGGCGCCCGGGTTGCCCAGCGTCGCCGGCTGCACCACGGAGGGGACGGTGGCCGCCTGGAGCACCGCGAGGTCCAGCTCGGGGTGGCGCTGGCTGACCACGGCCTGCGATGTGGACCCATCGGCGAACGTGACGCTGATCGAGGTCGACCCGTCCACCACGTGCAGGGCCGTCATGATGTCGCCCTGGTCGTCCACCACCACGCCGCTGCCGATCAAGCTGCCCGCTCCGACGTGGGGTGCGGGGCTGCTCGGGGGATCAGGAGCCGCGCTCGCCCCGCCGCCAGGGGGTGACGCACTGGGCACGGTGGCTGACGGAGTGGCCGACGCCCCCGCGCCGGTCGATGAGGCCTGCACCACCACGACCGACGGCGCGATCCGTGCCCACGCCGTCTCGGAGAAGGCCGGGGGAGGCGTCACGGAGGCCAGGGCCGACGCGATGGCCTGGTTCACCTGCGTCGGGGTGATGGGCGAGTCCCGCGGAAATGCTGCCGACCATGCGGCAATCGCGATCAGGGCAGCGAGGACCCCACCCGCGAACGGTGCGGCGCCCGCAGCGATGCGGCGCCCGCCGCGACGCGGCGCGACGGTGGCGACCGGTCCATCCGAGCGGTGGGACGGCTCCGTCGGTCAGGCCTCCAGTTGCCGGAGTGCGCCGGCGTCGTCGGGTCCCCGGCCGGGGACGAGCCGAGCCTGCGCGCCGATTCTGACAGGACCCTGAGGTCCGTGCGTCGGAGGCGCCTGCCGGGGACCATCGACCCCCGGGCGGAGACCAGCGCGTCACGCGCCGTGCACCATGCGGCCCTGTCGGCGCTGCGACCGCTGGGCGCGCCGGTGCGTGCCGGATACGGAGGGGCGGTCCGTCGAAGGAGAGCACACGGCGGCGGGCGGGGCCGCGCCAGCCGCAGATAGGGCCGGCCCGTGCACGCGGCGGAGCGTGGTCCCGGGAACGCCTGGCGCGGCGACCCAGCCGCCAGCCGGGCCAGCCTGTGCAGGCGCGCGGGGCAGCAGCGGCAGCCCGATCGGCCCCGAGAGGGCTCGGCTAGCGCGTCGCGGCGGCCGGCCCGCCGAACCGGTTCGTGCGGAACGCGGAGACGACTGCCTCCCGATCCCGCCAGGCGTCCTTCGGCAGGCCCGCCTTGCGGGTGGCGATGTCGAGCATCGCAATTCGGTCCAGGCCATTCTCGTCGGCGACCTCGGGCAGGAGCAGGCCCCGTCGGCTTCCAAGCTGCACCACGATCCCGTCGGTGCCGAGGCGCCACGAGAGCGGGTCGGCCAGCGGGGTCATCGGACCCAGCACCGACACGTCGATCCTGAGCCGAGGCAGCTCCTCAGGCGTCACCGGCCGGAACCGCGGGTCTGCCCGCGTGGCGCACGCCGCCGCCTCGGCCACGCTGTCGCGAACGGGCCGCTCTGGGTCCAGCATGCCCATGCAGCCCCGCAGCTCACCCGCCTCGGTGAGCGTGACGAATGCCGCTGCATGGAGGGGTGTCGCGGGCGGGGCGTGCATCGCCGACTCCAGGGCGCCCGATCCCAGCGACCGGCTGGCGACCGCCACGGCCGTGCGGGCCACCTCGAGGAGGTCGGCCCGCGCGGCGTCCGCCACGATCACCGGATCCGGCAACCCGCTCGCGCCATTCTTGCGCTCGAGCTCCGTGTGCATGTCGCGCCACCTCCAGCCTCGGGACGTGATGGTGCACACCGCAGGGCGTCAATGCGCAGACCCGGATGGCACGAAACCGGCCGGGCGGCCCTTCCTGCCGTTGGGCGCCCGCCCCCAAGATCGGTTCGGAGGTCTCAATGCGCCAGCCGATCGCCCGCTCCGCCTCCCTCGGCCCGGTCCCGGGCCTGCTCGCCGTGCCCGAAGGAGCCGGCGCCGTGCGGTGCAACGTCTGTGCGCACCGCTGCCTGGTCCGGCCCGGCCGCCACGGGATCTGCGGCGTGCGCGAGAACCACGACGGCCGGCTCTTCGCCATGTCGTACGGCAATGTGGTTGCCGCCGCACTCGACCCGGTCGAGAAGAAGCCGCTCTTCCACGTGGCACCGGGCTCGACCGCATGGAGCATCGCCCTGCCGGGCTGCCCGTTCCACTGTCTGTTCTGCCAGAACTGGGACGTCGCGCAGGGACCGCGCCTCGGTCTCCGCCTCACGAGCCGCAACCTCTCGCCCGAGGCCGTCGTCCACGAGGCAATGGTCCACCGGGCGGACGCCATCGCCTACACGTACGTCGAGCCGACGGTCTTCCTCGAATTCGCGCTCGACACCGGGCGGCTGGCCAGGGCATCGGGCCTGCGCAACCTGTGGATCACGGACGGCTACGCGACTCCCGAGGCGGTCGAGCTGCTCGCGGGGTTCGTGGACGCTGCCAACGTGGACCTCAAGTCGTTCGACGACCGCTTCTACCGGCGGCTCTGCGGGGCGCGGCTTGCGCCGGTGCTCGAGTCGATCGAGGCGATGCACGCGGCCGGTATCTGGCTCGAGATCACCACGCTGGTCATCCCGGGCCACAACGACGGCGACGCGGAGCTCTCCGCCATCGCCTGCTGGATCGGCGAGCACCTCGGTCCGGAGACGCCCTGGCACGTCAGCCGCTTCCACCCCGACTTTCGCCTGCTCGACGTCCCGGCAACGCCCAGCGAGACCCTCCTGCGCGCCAGGCGGCTCGGCCACGAGGCCGGGCTCGCGCACGTGTACATCGGGAACGCGCCGGAGGTCCGCGGCGATGACACGGAGTGCGCGGGGTGCGGTGCCGTGATCGTCGAGCGGCGCGGGTACGGGGCGCAGTCGAACCTCACGCCGGACGGCGCCTGTCCGGCGTGCGGGCGGGCTATGGAGGGCATCGGCCTCGCGATGGTGCCGGCGTGACAGGGCGCGAGAGCCCCGGCGAACGAGGGGAGCCGAGCGCCCGGGGGGAGCCGACGCTTCGCCAGGAGCCGATCGTCCGCGAGCCCGCGGTTGCCGGCGCGTTCTACCCGGACGGAGCGGACGCGCTCCGGGACCTCGTCCGGCGACTGCTCGCCACGGCCGGGGCAGTCAGCTCCGCGGGCATCCCGGTGGGCGCCCTCGTCCCGCACGCAGGACTCGTGTACTCAGGGCTTGTTGCCGCGGCCGGCTGGCGCGCACTCCTCGACGAGGCGGGGCCGGCACCGACGGTCGTGATCCTCGGCACGAACCACAGCGCCTGGTTCGACGGGGTGGCGGTGGACCCGGCGGGGGCCTGGCGCCTGCCCACCGGCGACGTGGAGATCGACGCCGACGTCGCTGCGCGGATCCTGGAGCTGGGCGATCCCTTCAGCGCCAGCCGCGCGGCGCACCGCGACGAGCACTCGATCGAGGTCCAGCTGCCGCTTGCCGCCGCCCTCCGGCCCGGGACCCGCATCGTCCCGTGCTCCGTCGCGGCGGGGACGGGTGCCGAGGCCATCGCGGCGGGCGACCGGCTGGGCTCGCTCCTTCGCGAGCTTCGGCGAGCCGGCCGCGAGGTGCTCCTCGTGATCAGCACGGACATGGCTCACTACCCCGCTCACGACGAGGCGGTCCGGGTCACGGAGCACCTGGCGCCGGCCATCTGCGCGCTGGACCCGCGCGCCATCGCCGCGCTCGAGCGGGCAGCGACCGCCTCGGGAGCCCGGGGCATCGCGTGCGGCATGTGCGGGATCCAGCCCGCCGTCCTCGGCCTCGCGACGCTGCGCGGCATGGGCGCAACCGCCGGGCGCGCCGTGGCGGCTGCCACGTCGGCCGACGCCGGCGGTCCGCGCGGCCGCACGGTGGGCTATCTGGCGGTGGCGTTCGCCTGAGGACGGCCTCAGGACGCCGGCACCTCCCCGGCCACGAACTGGTTCATCAGGCTGGTGTACCCGGGCAGTCCCCGCTCATAGCCGATCGCCCAGAACCCGGCCCCGGCGTAGCCGCGCGACTCCCCCAGCCCGAGCTTCCGCTGCAGGGTCGCCGGCGAGTCCACGTACACCGCTGACCACGTCCTGTCGTCGGGGATCTGGTCGAGCGTCGGGGGAAGCGACGGCGGCGGGGCCAGACTGCCGTCCGAGCCGACGAAGTACACGTCAACGCCCTCGAGCGGGTCGTTGGTCGGCACCGCGGCAGCGCTCGTGAGGACGTCGAGGTGGTCGCGGAGGATCCACGCGGTCCCCTTGCCGGTGGAGATGGCGCCCATCACGGGTCCCGCGACCGGCCACTCCATGCCGTACAGGGGCAGGCCCAGCAGCAGGCGCTGGGGCGGGATGCCAATAGCCCCGTAGAGGTCCAGCGACCAGGTGATCGTCCGGCCCCCGTCGGCCCGGTTGATCGGCGACACGGCGCCCGGTCCCGAGGTGGCCGTCCGATAGTCGTAGGCCATCATGAAGACGCGGTCCACGCCCGCTGCCACGGCCGCAGCGGCCATCGCGGCGCCGGTCGGCCCCGCCCCCGTCGCCACCGAGACCGTGTTGCCTGCCTGGGCCGCCACGAGCGCTGCGCGCAGCCGCCCCACGAATGACCCGTACGCCTGGACGAGGCTGCTGTCGAGGCCCTCGACGTCCACGTCCACGCCGTCAACCCGGAGCGTCGCGACGAGCGCCACCAGGGAGGCGACCGTGGCGTCCTGGAGCGACTGCCGCCCGAAGAACGTGGTGTTCCGGGCCGCCCCGAAGCTCGTGAAGACGATCTCGACCCGTGTTCCCCGGGAGTGCGCGCCGCCGATGATCTCGGCGCCGACAGGCCCGGCGATCTGCTTGTAGCCCGCCTGGTCCGTGTTGATGGCGCCTTTGCTCGTGTTGCTCACGCTGAACAGCCCGACCGTGGTCAGCGGGGTCGCGGCGACGTGGGCCGCGATCGTGTCGTCCATCTCCCAGTACGGGACGAAGCCGTAGAGCTCGCGGCCGGGCGCGGGGATGGGCGATGCCGCGGGAAGGTCGGCCGGCACTCCCGCGGAGGACGAGGCTCCCGGGTTCGCGGATGAGGAGCCGTCTGGACTGGGCGTGGGACCCATCGGCGACCCGCAGGCAGCAACGAGCACCACCGCGGCCACGATCGACCGCACCCCACCCGGCAGCTGCTTCACGGAGAGAGGGTGCCCGCGCTTGGCCACCCGGTCAATCGCCCAGGGGTGCCCGAAGGTTGAGAAAACTTCGCCGCGCGGGCCCTTGCAGCCGACGCCGCACGCGATCAGCATCGCCAGTACCGAAGGAGGTGTTCGGTGGCGACTATCGAGCTGGTCCGGGGGAGCTCGGTCAGGAGCGAAGGCATCGGCGCGCTGGAGCGGCGTGCCCTGGCCCTCTGGCCCCGCCTCGACCGCACAGCCCTCCGCCGTTGCCACAACGACGCTCGCCGCATCGCGGCCCTCGTGGCACGGCGCACGACGATGCCGCCCGAGGCGATCCTCAACGTCCTGACCATGCCCCGCGTCGACGACGGCGATATCGACACCTGGTTCGGCTGAGGCCCCAGGCGATCCTACAATCGGGGGCATGACCGCCCCCGCCGCGCCCGCCTCAGCCCACCCGTCTGCCGAGGCGTCGCCTGGGGCGTCCACCGGCAGCAACCGCCGACATCTTGCCGTTGTGCTCGGCGTCGCGATCCTGGCTCTCATCGCGGACGTCGTGGCGGCATGGCTGTCCGGCTCCCTGGCGCTCGTCGCCGACGCGGCGCACCGCGTCACCGACGTCGTCGGCGTGTCGATCGCCTTCGGCGCCGCGACCATCGCCGCCCGGCCCGCGACCCACTATCGCTCGTTCGGCTACGCGCGGGCCGAGGTGATCGCCGCCTGCGTGAACGCGGGCCTCCTCGTCGCGCTGGGCGTCTTCATCGGGTACGAGGCGATCACGCGCATCCTCGCGCCCGAGACGCCCGAGCCCGGCCCGATGTTCGTCGCAGCCGTCATCGGCCTCCTCGGGTCCGGAACGGCAGCCTGGGTCCTGCGCTCCGAGCACAGCGGCTTTGCCGCGCGGGGGGCCTTCCTCGACGTCCTGGGCGATGCGATCGGCTCGCTGGCCGCGATCGGCGCCGCCGGGCTGGTGCTGTTGACCCGATGGGCGTACGCCGACTCGATCGCCTCGCTCGCCGTCGTCTGCCTCGTGGTGCCCCGCGCACTCCTCCTCCTCCGCGACGCCATGACGGTCCTCATGGAGGCCACGCCGCCCGGCCTGTCGCTGCCGGCCGTCCGCGAGCGCATCCTTGGGGTGCCCGGCGTCATCGGCGTCCACGACCTCCACGCCTGGCAGATCACAGCGGGGCAGCCGATGCTGACCGCGCACGTGATAGCAGCCGAGGACGCCGATCACCACCAGATCCTCGAGCTGGTGGACCGGGCGATCGAGGAGGACTTCGACCTCGCCCACAGCACGATCCAGGTGGAGCACCCCTCGCGCCCGCCCGAACCCGACGCGCACGCCTGAGCGCGAACGCGATGGACGCCTGCCTCGGCAGAGGCGGGTCCCCTAGGCCCGGGCCACCGCCACGAGTGTCGCCGCGACCAGCCCCGCGAACGCGAGCCCGGCCGCCCCGACGATCGCGAGCGCGGCCCAGGCGGGAACCACGAGCGGCGGCACGGACGCCGAGCCCCACAGGAGCGTCCCCGCCAGGACGCCGGCGATGCCAGCCCCGACGCCGGCCCAGGCGAGCGCCCGATCCCCGGCAGCGAACGCGTCGGTCCGGTACGACGTCCGCGCCACGGACGCACCGTAGCCCCGCGCCTCCATGGCGATGGCGAGCCGACCGACGTGCTCGAACGCCGACACGAACACGGGCAGCAGCGCGGGCACGAGGGCGCGCACGCCGCTCCCGCGCATCCCGCGGGCGCGCTGCGCGTCGAGCACGACCCCGAGTTCGCGCTGGAGCAGCGGGACCAGCTGCATCGTCGTGGCCAGCAGCAGCGCGACCGGGTGCGGCACCCGCAGATGACGAAGGGCGCCGAAGAGGTCCGCGGGACGCGTGGTGACCAGCAGTACGACCGCTGCCGACTCCATCGCCAGAACGCGCGAGATGTAGGCGATCCCCCGCCCGAGCGCCTCGGCGGTAATCGTCACCGTGCCCAGCCGCGCAACCTCCGTGCAGGCGCAGACGCTGGGCGCTGCCGCCTGCAGCACCACGATCGACGCGGCCAGCGGCCCGAGCAGGCGCATGGCCCGCCACATCTGCCCGCCGACACCCGCCGAGACGGCGAGCGCCACGGCCCCCCCGGCAACGAGGAGGAGGGGCACCGGGTGGAACGTCGCGAGCGAGAACGCGAGCGCAGCCACCAGCCAGGCCAGCTTCGGCACCGCGCTCCGCCGGTGGAGCCAGGACGATCCCGGCGCGTACGCGAACGGAGACATGCCGAGCGTCATCCCGACGTCCCCCCCGCGGCCGCCCTGGCCGGGGGATCGCCTCCATCCCGTCCGCGAGGAGGCTCGTCTCCCTCCAGGCCCGCCAGCCGCAGCACGCCGAGCGCCTCGGCCACGGACACGGGCGGCCACGGCTCCGCCCCGTGCTCGGCCACCGCGAGGGCGACACGGGTGACCTCGGGCGGCTCCAGCCCTGCGAGCGCCAGGAGTGGCCCATCGGCGAAGACTGAGCGGATGGGGCCCTCCGCGACCACCCGGCCGGTGTCCATGACGGCCAGCCGCGACGCGACTCGCCCGAGGAAGGCCATGTCGTGGGACGCGACCAGCACCATCGTCCCCTCCCCCGCCGAAGCTCGGATCCTCGCCTCGATGATCCCTGCCAGCCGGAGGTCGGCACCCGTCGTGGGCTCGTCGAGCACCAGGACGCGCGGGCGCATCGCGAGCACGGCCGCGAGCGCGACGAGCTTGCGCTCGGCACGGCCAAGCCGAAGAGGATGGCGTGGGAGCAGCTCGTCAAGCTCGAGCGCCTGCGCCAGCTCGCGGACCCGCTCGCCGATCCGGGCCTCGGACACGCCGAGTGCCCGGGGGCCAAGAGCCAGCTCGTCGGCCACGGTGCTCGCGAACAGCTGCTGGGCGGGGTCCTGGAAGACGGACCCGACATGTGCGGCGAGCGTCCGGACCGGGTGGGCCGCCGTGTCCATCCCGTCCACGCTGATCCGGCCCTGCTGGGGACGGAGCAGGCCGTTCACAAGCCGACCGATGGTCGTCTTGCCACTCCCGTTGGCGCCCACGATCCCGACCACCTCGCCCGGCCCGGCGCGCAGCGTGACGCTCGCGACGGCCGGACGGTCCGCGCCCGGGTAGCGGAAGGTGACGTCGCGGATGTCGAGCACGGCCTCACCTGCAGCGTGAGCCGGGGGTTCGGGGAGGTGCTCTGGCATCGATCCTGTGGCACGCCGTCGCGTCAACAGCCGGGCAACCTCCGGCACGGCGGTGGGGACGGGCTGCGCAACGCCGAGGGCGTCGCCCAGCGCCGCCGCGTCGGTCGATCGGACGCCATGGCGCCGCAGGCTCGCCGGCGAGCCGAGGATGATCCCCGGTGGGCCGTCGGCCACCACCCGGCCGCGGTCGAGGACCACCAGCCGTGTCGCGTCTGCAGCCAGGCCGGCGGGGTCCTGGTCCGCCACCACCACCGTCACGCCATGCTCGCGGTTGAGCCGGCGCACGATGCCGTAGAGCGCCCGGCGCCCGGCCGGGTCCAGGTTCGCGGAGGGCTCGTCGAGGACCAGGATCGACGGCCCGGTCACGAGGGCGCAGCCGATGGCGAGCCGCTGGAGCTCCCCGCCGGAGAGCGTCGCCGGCTCGCGGTCCTCGAAGCCGGCCAGCCCCACAGCGAGCAGCGCGGCACCGATCCGGGCGTCCATCTCCGCGCGCGGCACCCCCAGGTTCTCCAGCCCGAACGCCACCTCGTCGGCCACCGACGCCTGGGTCGTCGCCAGCTCGGGGTCGTCGAACACGATGCCGACGTGGCGCGCCTGGTCGGGCACGGGCACGGTGCGCGGGTCGTGGCCGAGGACCGAGACCGTCCCGCTCGACTCACCGCGGACGAGTTGTGGCACAACACCGTCGAGCGCCGTCAGGAGCGTGGTGGCGCCCGCGCCGGTCGCGCCCAGGACGCCCAGGTACTCGCCAGCCCGAACCTCAAGCGTGACGTCGGTCAGGGCCGGGCGATCCGACCCGGCGTGCCGGAAGCCGAACCCGGCGAGGACGATGACGGGTCCACGCGGCTCAGCCATGGCGGGCGCACCGCGGCCGATCAGCCGTGCGGCAGGACCATCGCCACGAGCACCAGCGCCACCCCGATCGCGAGGCCGCCGCTCGTCATCGCGAGGGTGCCGAACCGAGATTGCGCGGGCAGGCGCAGGCCCGCGACACTCGCCGCCGGCAGCGCGCGGACGAGGGCGAGCCCGATGGAGCCGGCGAGGACCTTGTCCGCCAGGTTGCTCTCGATGTTGCTGAGGAAGACCGCCGGGCCCTGGTCCAGCCCGGCGAGCTGGGCAGCGAAGGTGATGGCGTCCGAGGCGCTCCCCGTGGCCCCGCCGTACAGGAACAGCACGATGGGCGATGCCACGATTGCGGACGCTGCGGCCACGACCAGGCCCAGCGCGAAGAAGCTGATCGGCGACCGGCCCATCCCGAACCGGCGGATCCCGTAGCCCCACAGCAGCGCGACGACGATGCTCACCATGGCGAACGGCCACGTGCCCGGGTCGAACGTCAGCGACGCGGCCACGTTGTAGGTCGCCCCTGCCGCCGCGCCCCACCACGGGCCGAGGAGCACCGCGGCGACGAACGTGCCCACCGTGTCGAGGTAGACGATCGGGATGGCCAGCGTCTTCGCGGTGAAGCCGCCGAACACGTTCAGCGCGGCGCACAGCGCGACGATCATCACCGCCTGGGTCAGGCTGGCGTTCTGGGGCAGTCGCCGCGACGCACCAAGCGCCATCTGGTCCTCCGTCTCCCGCTCGAAGCCCGCCGCCGCGGGCGCAGGGCCCCACGATACCGGCTCGCGGCGCCCGCGGCGCACCGCTGCCTTGCTGCGGGCGTGTCGGGGCCGGTGTCGGAGAGCCACACGGGTGTGCCCGGCAGGATCCGCAGCTTCGCCGCGACGGTCTTGACGTCGGTCAGGGACCTCTCCTCGGGGCTTCGTCGCCTCGCCGCGCGGTGTCACCGGCGAGCAGGTCGGCAGCGAGGTCGACCGAAGCCCGCTGTGCCTCGGTCTGGAGGTGGCGGCGATCATGGCTCGAGGTGTGGGCGAACCCCTCGAGCAGGTCCCGGAGATCGCGGATGCGCTCGATCTGGCGGGCCTCGGCCGCCGCCCACCCCCGTGACGAGGACCGTTCGCGAAGCAGCAGCACGACGTGCTCGAGGCAGAACGGCGCGGTACCGATCGCGGCGCACCACGACGGATCCTCGGCCAAGCGAACGATCGCGGCCGTCACCCATGCCGTCGTCGAAGCATCGCGTGCGCACCCCGGACAGGCCGGCGGCCGCGCCGCCTCCGCCGCTCGACGCGACCGGGTCCAGCCCCGTGCCGCATGGACGGCTTCGATGTCGCGCAGCCGAGCCGCCAACGACGCCCGCAGCAGGATGGCCGCCCCCAGCCGCCCAGCCCGCTGCTGATCGGCGTCGAGCACCCGTCGGGCGTGTCGGGGGCAGAGACCACGGGCGTGGTCAAGCGCCAGGCGGAAGGGGATGTCATTGACGCTCTCGGCCAGGATGCTCTCGAGCCACAGCGCGTCAGCCCGCGCCACCTCGGAGCACACCGGACAGCCGGTCGCCTCGAAGGCGTCGGCGAGGTGAACGTCGACGGCTGAGTGTGCGGGCAGCGGCATGGCCCCATGGTCCCCTGTTTCTGGCTGCCGTGTCGGGCCTCACCGCCGCAGGCCATGGCGCTGCGCCCGGGTCGGCGCGGCAGATGCCACAACGTTGCAACCTCGGCCTCAACCCTCGCCGAACGTGATCCCCCGTTCGTGGGGGTTGCCCGGGGCGAGATAATGGAGTCCTCCAAACCTCCTCCGTGCATGGGCGTTCCGGGAGGCATCGGGGTTATGGCGATGCGATCGGCTTTGAGCCTAGGCTCGCGACGGCGCTGGATTCTTGCGCGCCGGTTGACTGCGAGCGAAGACGCATCGCGCGGTGTCTTGAATCCGGTCAGCCGCCCTCGCGCGGGCAACATCTCGAGCGACACCCGCGCTGGCAGCTGACGGCGGTCCGGGGGCGCGAGCCACGGAACCGCCAGCTTCGAGGGGTCCGGCTGGTGCCAGGCCCCCCAGGCAGAACCATCGCGGGCCGCCGTCCACGGACATGGCGGCCCGTTGTTTTGTGCCCGGGCCAAGCCTGGCGCGGCCATCGCGCCCCTTCCCGGCCCGACACGCCAGTAGACTCACGGCATGCAGCCCTCCCCCGGCGACGAGCTCGATGTGCGCCCGGCCACGCCCGAGGAGTCCGCCGATCCCCGGCGGATGCACGCGGCCAACCGGATTGCGTGGGACGAGGCCGCCGAGGACTACGAGCGGCGGCTGGCGGGATCGATCCACCGCATCCGGGCCGGACGGTCCTCGCTCCTGCCGGTAGAGCTCGACCTGATCGGGGACCTGCACGGCCGCTGCGACCACGCCATCCACGTGCAGTGCGCCGGGGGTGAGGACACGCTCTCCTTGTGGCTGGCCGGCGCGGCCCGGGTGACCGGCATCGACTTCAGCCCGCGGATGCTCGACCTCGCCCGGCGGCTGGCGGCGGCGGTCGACGCCCCGGCGGCATGGGTCGAGGCCGACGTCCTCGACCTGCCGCACGAGCTCGATGGGACAGCCGACCTCGTCTACACGGGACGCGGGTCGATCATGTGGCTCCAGGACCTCGATGGCTGGGCGGCCGGCCTCGCGCGGTTGCCCCGACCCGGTGGCCGGCTCGTGCTGTTCGAGGGGCATCCCGCCGAGTGGCTCTTCGACGGCGACGGCGACGGCGGCTGGCTGCTGACCGAGTACGACTACTTCGCTGGTCCGGAAGCGTCCCGCGGCTGGTCGCCGGCCTACATCGAGCGCCTTTCGCTCCCCGATGACGAGCAGGCGTGGAAGTTCGCCAGGGCGTGGACGCTGGGCGAGGTCGTGACCGCGCTGCTCGGGTCGGGGCTGCGGGTGGAGACCGTGACCGAGCACCCCGTGGACTGGTACGGCGGCCACCGCGATGTCCACCCCGCCGAGCGTGGCCGCCTGCCGCTGTCGTTCTCGGTGACCGCGACCCGTCCATAGGACCGTCGAGGCGCCGAGTCCGAAGGTGGCGCGCGGCCTCGGCCCTCAGTCCCGCGCCCTCAGGCGACGACCGTCTCGGGCAGGGCCGCCGCGCGCGGCCGGAGGCGAGACGGCGACATGAGCCACGAGAGCGGCAGCATTGACGCGGCGAGCCCGAGCAGGAGCCACAGGCTGACCGCGAATGAGCCGGTGGCGTCGCGGACCGCGCCCAGCGCGAACGGCGCAGCCGATGCGATGAGGTAACCGACGAGCAGCATCAGGGCAGACGCCCCACCGGCCTCTCGAGCGTCCGCGGCCACATCCGTCGGCAGCGTCAGGATGGTGGTGAACGTCAGGCCGAGGCCCGCGCCCAGCGTGACGACCCATACCCACGCGAGCCCGGGCAGCACGACGACGCCGGTGAGGCCGAGGGCAGTCGCGCCCGCCGCCGTCACGAGCAGTTGTCGTCGCTCGACACCGCGACGCGAGGCGAGAGGCGCAACCAGGATCGACGCGAGCCCGGCGAAGCTGCTCAACGAGAGCAGCGCCGCGGCGCTGGCCGGCTCCCAGCCGTGCTCCACATAGACGCTGGGCAGCCAGGCATTGGTCCCGTAGAACACCGCCGACTGGATGCCGAACAGCATGCCCAGCGCCCAGACAACCGGCCGACGAACCGGGAGCGACCGGAGCCCTTGACCGACGGGCCCCGCCAGCGCGGCATCACCCGTCGCCCTGTCCTCCTCCGGTGCACCCGGGCCGGGCCGCCCACGTCGCGGGGCGAGCACGAGCCACGCGAGCGCACCAGCCGCCGACGCCAGCGACACCACGCCCATCGACGCCCGCCACCCGCCGAGCGCCACCGCCAGCGGCACCACGCCGCCGGCGGCCAGCGCCGCACCCAGCAGGGTCCCGCCGGCATAGGCGGCCGTCCCCGCGACCCGGTGCGCGTGCATGTTGCCCCGGACGAACATGGCGAGCAGCGGGCCCGAGGCGGCCGTCGCGACGCCGATGACCATCGTCAGCGCCAGGATTGCCGCCTCCCCGGGCACGACCGCGCGGGCGAAGCCGGCCAGCGCGACCACGCCCGACGCCAGCGCAATCGAGCCGCGCGGTCCGGCTCTCGCCGCAAGCGCCGGCCCGATGGGTGCGAAGACGCCCATGCACAGGATCGGGATGGTGGTCAGCACGCCGACGAAGGCATGGCTGACGCCGAGGTCGTCGATGATCCGACCGGACAGCGGGCCGATCCCGCCGAGCTGCGGCCGGAGCGCAAGGGACACGAGCACGAGCCCCGCCAGGACCGAGGTCGAGGTGCTCGTGGCGGTGCGGGGATGGTTGGGCATCGCGCAAGGATGCCAGAGGCGCGGTCTTCGTCCCGAGGGCTGCGACCTCGGCCTTGACGTGGGCGGCCCGCCGGACCAGCATCGGCACATGGACGATGACGATCTCGACCCCCGAGAGGCTGCCCGCGTCCGGCGCCGGGACCACGAGGCTGACGCCGAGCGCCGCGAACTCCTGCGCCCCGGCATGGGCAAGATCTTCAAGCAGATCACCGACACGTGGGAGCGCGAGGCGACGCGGCCGCCGAAGACGGAGCCGAAGCACAAGAACCCGCGAGACTAGGCCCAGGCCGCCCCGCGCGCACTCCCGATATCGGTGCGCTCGGTCCCGTGGCTGCAGGGCGCCGATCCGGCCGTCAGCCACCGCCAAGAGCTCCCTTCGCAAGGAGCCCGTCGCGGGCGTTGGCGCAGCCACCAAATAGCCGCCAACCGCGAACCGTGTTGGTCGTGCGTCACCATGTGGCGCCGAGCGAGGTGGTGGGGACCGAGGCGTCGCACCCACCACATGGCCGCCAACCGCAGCCCGCGTTGGTCGTGCATCACCGATTTTGCGCTGCGCCACGACCTGCGGCCCAAGGTGTTGGCGCCGGACCACCATTCCGCGCCGAATGCGCCGAGCGTTGGGCATTCGGCGCGGATTTGGTGGTGCTTCACCACCGCGCGACCCAAGATCGCCCGCCGCGACGAGGGCCCTGGCGACGCGACAGGTACCGGCAGGGATCGTTGGGCGCCAACCGCAGCTGCGAGAAGCTCGCGCGCCTTGGGGCTGGTCCAAGCGCAGTCGCCTGCGCGGTGGTGCACCGCTCCGGCGAAGAAGAGGTGCGACGCGCCAGCCCCCGCTGCGGCGCACCCGCGGCGACGGCCCAGCCACCGACCGACGTCCGGTGATAGCGTCGAGGGGTGCAGTCCCAGGAGCTCCCGCCCTCGTATCGCGCTGTCCTCGCCATCCCGTCGATGGGCCGGATCCTGTTGGGCATGGTGGTCAGCCGGGTGGCGGCGAGCATGCTCGGCGTGGCGCTGGTGCTGTTCACGCTGGATCGCTTCAACTCGCCCGAGCTGGCGGGCCTCGTCACCTTCGTGAGCGTGACGCCCGGCCTTCTCATCGCGCCGATCGTGGGAGCCCTGCTCGATCGGCACGGGCGCGCCCGGCTGATCATCATCGACCAGGCGATGGCCTTCGCATCGCTCGTCATCGTGGCGATCCTGTCGCTGACGAACCAACTCACCCCGGCCCTGCTGCTCCTGATCACGGGGCTGACCGGGCTCACGCACCCGCTGTCCAACGTGGGACTGCGGACCCTGTTCCCGCTGATGGTGCCGCGACGGCTCTGGGAGCGCGTCAACGCGATCGATTCCAACGGCTATGTCGTGGCGACGCTCATCGGGCCGCCCGCCGCGGGCGTGCTCGTGCAGACGCTGGGCGGGCCGCAGGCGCTCCTCATCATCGCCTCCCTGTACGCCGCGGCGGCCGTGGTCATCATCGGCGTGAAGGACCCGCCCGGATCGACCTCGTCCGAGGGCCGCCTGCTCGTCAACGCCTGGCAGGGACTGCGCTACACCCTCCAGAACCGGACGCTGCTCGGCCTCGGCGTGGGGCTGGCGGTCCTCAACCTCGGCGGCGGCATCATCTCGATCGTCCTGCCCGTGCTGCTGCTCAACAACCTGCACCTCGGCGGCGCCGTCGTCGGGGGGGTGTGGGCGATCATGGGCGTGACGGGCGGGATCGGCGCGCTGGTCGCCGGCCGATGGCGGATCGCCGGGCTCGAGCGCACCATCCTCACGCTGGGCATGGCGGGCTATGCGTTCACCGCCGTGTTCGTGCTGGTCTCCCCCACCCTCGCGGTGATCATCCTGACCGTGGCGCTCCAGGGCCTGATCAACGGCCCGATGGACGTCGCGCTGTTCACGCTTCGCCAGCGGCGCACGGACCCCGCGTGGCTGGGCCGCGCGTTCGCCGTGTCGATGTCGCTCAACTTCCTGGGCTACCCGATCGGCGCGGCCCTCGGCGGGCAGCTGGTGACGCTCAGCCCCAGCGTGGCGATCGCGGTCTCGATCGTGATCACCGCATCGTCGGCGCTGTTCACCTGGCTGCTCGTGCCCCGCCACGCGCCGACGTTCGACGCGGGCTCCTGACCGCGCGACCGGCCCGGCTGCCGGCCCGGCTCAGCCGCGCGGCGCAATCCCCGTGAACGTGCCGTCCGCGTCCCGGACCATCTCGCGGATCTCCAGCACCGCGGCCGGATCGATCGGGCCGTAGATGTGCGGGTAGCGCTGCTCCGGGTCGTCGAACCGCCACGGGCTGCCGGTGGCGTCGAGGTCCACGGTCAGGACGACGAACGCCTGCGGGTCGTCGCGGTAGAAGCGGTTCGCCGTCGCGACCATCGCCTCGTCGCCGTCGGTGCAGTGGATGAACCCGTCCGCCGGATACGCGGCGGGTAGATACGAGGCGACCGGGTTGCGCCCCTCCCACACCGCCGCCGGCACCATGTGGAGCGTCGGCCGGCTCACCCCTCGCCGAGGCTCGCGGGCTGGTCAACGCTGACCCAGCGCCGGTCCACGAGGAGGTGGATCAACGTCGGCCCCGAGGCCGCAAGAGCGGTCCGCAGCGCAGGCTCGAATGCCGAGTCCGTCTCCACGCGCACGCCTCGGGCCCCGCAGGCGCGCGCCACGGCTGCGAAGTCCACGGGCCCAAGGTCCGTCCCGGGCGACGTGGGGCTGCCGCGCTGCTCCTGGTGGTCGCGGATCATCCCGTAGCGCTCGTTGTCGAACACGAGCGCCACGACGTGGGCGCCCTCTCGCACCGCTGTCTCGATCTCGGCCATGGTCATCCCCATGCCGCCATCGCCGACCAGCGCGACGACGCGCCGCTCGCGGTGGACGACCGCGGCTGCCAGCGCCGCCGGGAAGGCGTAGCCCATCGCGCCCGAGGTGGGCCCGAGGAAGGTGCCCGGCCGGCGGAAGCGGAAGCCACGGGCAGCCCAGCCGGCGAAGGCGCCGGCGTCGGTCGTGACGATGGCGTCCTCCGGAAGCAGGCGCCGCAGCTCGGCGACGACCTTGCCGGGGTTCACGCCCGGACCGCTCCACGGGTGCTGGTCGACGACGCTCGCCGCCTCGTAGGCGGCCCGGTCCGCGGCGTTGTGCTGGTCTCGGGCGGCCACGGGCTCCGCGAGCAGGACCCCGTCCTTGAGGCGAGCGGTCGCAGCGCGCAGGAACGCGCGGGCGTCGGCGCGGATCGAGAGGGCCGGTGCCGGCAAATCCCCGACAGGCCCTGTTCGCGGCTCGGCGTCGACGTGGATCCAGTGCTGGCCGGGCACCGGCAGCTGGTAGGCCGCCGTCGTCGGCTCGGAGAGGCGCGAGCCGATCACCACCAGCACGTCAGCTGCGGCGATGCGCTCGCGCACGGTTGCCGGGCTGCCGAAGCCGGTCATGCCCAGGTAGAGCGGATGGTCGTTGGGGATCACGTCGCCGCGGCGCCAGCTCGACACGACGGGCACGTGCAGCAGCTCCGCCAGGCGGACGAGGTCGTTCGAGCACCGGGCGCGCAGGACTCCGGCGCCGGCGAGGATCAGGGGGCGCTCCGCGCCCGCAAGGGCGTGCAGCACCGCGGTCACATCGGATCGCGCCGGCGCCTCGGGGTGCGGCCGGACCACAGGGGCCTTCGTCCCCTCGGGGAGCGCGAGGTCGAGGACGTCCTCTGGCAGGGCGAGCAGCGCCGGGCCGGGTCGGCCCTCCAGGACCGCCTTCACGGCGGCCTCGAGGGTGCGAGCTCGCCGTCTCGGCGTCGTCGATCCGGCCGGCCCACTTCGCAAGCCGACCGATTGTGCCGACGAGGTCCACCTCCTGGAATGCCTCGCGACCGCGGATGCTTCGATCGACGTCACCGACGAGCGCGAACATCGGCGTCGAGTCGGCGGTGGCGGTGTGGATCCCGATGGACATGTTCGCTGCCCCGACGGCGCGAGTCCCGAGGCAGGCTGCGGGACGCCCGGTCAGCTGGCCGTAGGCCTCGGCGGCCATGGACGCGGCGCCCTCGTGATGGGTGGCGATGACGCGGATCCCCGCGGCGGCGAGCGCGTCGAGGACGGGGAGGAAGCTCTCGCCCGGGACCGTGAACGCCAGCCGGACGCCGGCGGCCCGCAGCGTGGCCGCGATCAGCTCGGCGACCGTCGTGGGCTCGGCGTGGACCAGCTCGGCCTCGGCGCCCTCGTCGGACGCCACCTGCTCGATAGCCTCGGCGAGCGGCTCGCCGTCGTCTGCGGTCTCGTCCGCGGCGACGACGTCCTCTTCGGCTGGGGGTGCGTCGAGCGCGTCCGCTCGCAACGCGTCGATCGCGTCGGCCGCGAGCGCGTCGAGCGCGTCGGCCGGCAGCGCCTCGACCGAGTCGGCTGGCAGCGCGTCCACCTCGTCGGACGGAGCCGTCACCGCCGGCGCCTCGACGAGCGGCGCACCGGCGCCGGCGTCAGCGCTCGGGGCATCGGCGGGCTGGGCGGGATCGGCGCTCACGGGCTCGGCCTCAGCTTCCGCTGGCTCGCCGTCGATCGCCGGCTCCGCGTCGGCGCCGTCGGGATCCCCCGCCGCCTCCTCCTCGGGCTCGACCATGGCGCCAGCCGCGGCGTCGACGACGTCCTCGGCCGGGCCGCCTCGGGCATTCCTCTGCACCTCGTCGACGGACTCGGTCTGGCGCTCTTCGACGTGCCCTTCGCTCTCCGACATATCGACCTCCTGAGCCGGCGGGGACGGCGGTCCGTCCGGCGCCGGGGCGTGGGGGGGGTTGGCAGCGCGCGCGCTACCTCGTGGGAATGGCGGCTCCAGCGAACATCGTCGCGACAAGCCCGGCGACCACCACGAACGCGACCACAATCATCACTGTCCGGGCGGACTTGGCTCCCGGCATCCGGCTCCTCCTAGCGGTAGTTCTCGAATTGGAGCGGCACGGCCTCGTCGAGCTCCCGGAGGCGCACGATGACCCGCTGCAGATCGTCCTTGCTCTTGCTCGCGACGCGCACGGCGTCGCCCTGGATCCGCGGCTGGACCTTGGGGAACTCGTCCCGGATGAGCTTGACGATCTTGCGCGCCAGCTCGTCCGAGAGTCCCCGGCGCAGCGCGATCTCCTGGCGGACCTTGTTGCCGCCCGCCGGCTCCACCTTGCCCCAGTCGAAGATCTTGAGCGAGAGGTTGCGCCGCACGGCTTTCGATTCGATGAGGTCCCGAACGGCCTTCGCGTGCATCTCGCTGTCGGTCACCAGCACGAGCTGGGCCTTCTCCTGCGTCAGCTCGACGTGGGCGCCCTTGAAGTCGTATCGCTGGATGATCTCGCGCCGGACCTGGTCCAGCGCGTTGCGCAGCTCCTGCTCGTCGAAGTCCGACACCACGTCGAACGAGACCTCGCCCGCCATCGGCGCTCCTCTCAGCCCGCGAGCTGCTCGCGGGTCACCGTCCAGAGCCGCAGGCGCTCGATGCGCCCGTCCCCTCCAACCTCGGCGGAGAGGAAGCCTGCCTGCCGAACCTTCGCCTCGTCAGCGGGGCGGGTCCAGCTGGCGTGCCACGCGGCCAGCACGTTGTCCCCCGACACCCAGTGGCGCTCGATCGCCAGGTCGTACCAGCGCTCGGCGCCAGCCGCTGCCAGCAAGTATGCCCGCAGGTCGTTGTGCCCGGCGAGCGGTGTTGCGAACGGGTCCGAGGCGAGCTCCGCGTCGGGCGTGAACAGGGCGGTGAACGCGTCGCCGTCGTGCGCCGTGCGCGCCCGGACGAAGGCGTCGAGCAGGTCGTGGGCTGCCGCATACCCGATCGTCATCGGGCGGCGAGGTGCTCGAGCAGCAGCTCGGCGATGCGGTAGGAGCGGCCGCCACCCATGACGAGGACGGCGTCGCCGGCCCGCACGTGGCCCGCCAGCCAGCGCGCGGTTGCCTCGACGGTCCCGGTCGCCTCGGCCGTCATCCCCGGGTTGCGGCGCGCCACGGCGCCGGCCAGGCCAGCCGAGCTCGCGACCGTGGTGTCCGGGTCGCGGCCCGCCCAGATGTCGGCCACGGCGACGGCATCGGCTGTGGCCAGAACCCGGGCGAAGTCGTCGAGCAGGGCAGCCGTGCGGTGGTACGTCAGCGGCTCGTACACGGCCCACACCCGGCGGCCGGGCTCGCGCTGGCGGACGGCGGCGAGCGTCTCGCGGATCGCGGTGGGGTGGTGGCCGTAGTCGTCGTACACGACGACGCCCGCCGCCTCGCCCTTGCGCTCCAGCCGCCGGCCGACGCCCGGGAACGAGACGACGGCGCCCAGGACGGACCCGATGGGGTGCCCGGCCGCGAGGCAGGCGCCGATCACCCCGAGCGCGTTCGCCGCGTTGTGGCGGCCCGCGGTGGGCAGCCGGACCTCGTGGACGTCATCGGCGTCGGCGGCACCGAGCTGCACGCGGAGGAGCGTGCCATCGGGGTCGGCGGCGAGGACGTGGGCGGTCACGTCCACAGTGCCGGGCGCTGCGTCGAGCGCCACCCGCAGGATGCGCCCGGGCCAGTCGCCCAGTCGGCCGACCAGTGCCGCGACGCCGGCATCGCCGACGTTCGCCACCAGCACCGGTGTGCGATCGGCGGGCGAGCGCCCATCCGCGGCTCGCCGGATCCACGCCTCGAACGAGGCGAGCACGGCCTCGCGGTCCGCGAAGACGTCCGGGTGGTCCCACTCGGCGGAGGTCAGCACGATCACGTCGGGCCGGTACGGGTCGTAGTTGCCTGCGTACTCGTCGGCCTCCACCACGAACGCCTCGCCTGCGCCGCGCCGGGCGGTTGCGGGCAGCCCGATGCCGGTCAGCGACGCCGGCAGCAGCGCCCCGACGAACGCGCCCGGGTCGGCGCCGATCGCGGCGAGCGTGTGGACGAGCCAGCCCGCCGTCGTGCTCTTCCCGTGCGTCCCGGCGACGGCCATCAGCAGCCGGCCGTGCGCCGCGTCGGCGACCACCTGCTGCCACGGCTCGAGCGGGATGCCCGCCTCACGTGCGGCCGCGAGCTCGGCGTTGTCGGGATCGATGGCGGTGAGCGCCTTGGTGACGGCCAGCCGCGCAGGCCGCCGCCTCCCGGCCAGGTGCGAGGGGTCGTGGGCGGGGGCGACGTGGACGCCGACCGCATCGAGCGCTGGCGCGTACTGACCGGGGTCCCCCGGGTCGCAGCCGTCCACATCGGCGCCGGCCCAAGCGGCCAGGAGCGCCGCGGCAGACGCGCCGGCACCCTGGACGCCCACGATGTGGATCCGCTCGCCCGGGATGATCGGCCGGGAGGGCCGGGCGGGCGCCAGGCCCGCGCCGATCTCGCCAGCACCGCGGACCGTCACCGGCGCGCCTCGACGGCCTCGACCAGCATCCGCAGGGCGGCCTCGGCGCTTGCGCGCTTGTTGCCCTCGCGGTCGTGCGGCCACGTGAACCGCTGGACCACCGGTGCGTCTCCGCCGGCCACCGCCACGTAGACGAGGCCGACGGGCTTCGCGTCAGTGCCCCCGTCCGGCCCGGCCACGCCCGTCACGCTTGCGGCAAGGTCCGAGCCGAGCCGGGCGCGCGCGCCCTCCGCCATCGCAACCGCCACCTGCGCGGACACGGCGCCGTGCCTGCTGAGCGCTTCGCTCGGAACGCCGAGGAGGGACGCCTTGACGTCGTCGCTGTACGCCACGACGCCGCCCCGGAAATACCCCGACGAGCCTGGCACGTCGGTGATGAGGTGGGCCACCAGGCCGCCCGTGCAGGACTCGGCGGTGGCCACAGTCAGGCCCCGCGCGAGGCAGGCGTCCTGGAGGCGGCGGGCCTGCTCCCCCAGCGGGTCTGGCATTGCTACGTCCGGTTCGTCTTGGCCGGCGGGCTGGGCGGCGCGAAGAGCCAGGTCTCCGGATTGCTCGCCGTCGACATCCGCCCGACGCTCTCGCCGTTCACGGTGAAGTACGTCGCGCTCGACTTGCCCGTCCGGACCTCGATGGTGTGCTGGCCGGTGAACGTCAGTGTCTTGCCCGGGTCGTAGACCACGCCGGCAGCACCCGTGACCGGCGAGATGGTCCCGTCGACCCAGACCTTGAGCCAGGCCCGGGCTCCCTTGATCTGGATGACCACATTGACACCCTGGTAGTCGATGGACACATGGCGCGAGAGCGACGTCGTCTTGCCGTCGGCGGACACGGCCGTGACCACGATCTCCCAGTTGCCGGCCGACAGATTGACCGGCGTCTCGAACGAGCCGTCCGCGGCCACGTCCACGGTGACGGGTCCCACGTCGGGCGTCGAGGACGGCCCCGGCGATGCCGACGAACCCGGCGAGGCCGATGCACCGGGCGCGGTCGACGCGCCGGGCTTGGCTGTCGCGCTGGGCTTTGCCGACGGTGGCGGGGAGGCCGAGCCGGACTGGGCGGCGATCTGGTTCGCGGTGACGGTGACCTTGGCTGCGTTGGTGGTGGACCCGTTCACGGGGATCGCCCCGTTGGAGAAGCGGGCACCCTCCGCCGGCGAGTCGAGCGTCAACCCCGGCGCTTCGACCACCGCGACGGGGACCGTGATGAACAGCTTTACCGTCGACTCCGAGGGCTTGCCGGTCTCCGGGTCAACGGCGCTGACGTCGAACTCGTTCCGCCCGCGCCGGAGCTGGACGTCCACGGTCCAACGCCCGGCGCCGTCCGCCGTGACCGTGTAGGGCTGGCTGAGGCCCGGATCGGTGATCGTGATCGACGCGCCGGCGATGGACGTGCCGCGGAGCGTGTACGAGGTGGTCCCGTCCGGCACGTTGATGACCGCCTGGGCAGGCTCCGTCACGTCGATCGTGGGCGGCTTGTTGTAGCGCAGCAGCTGGACGCCGATGTAGACACCGAACGCGGCGATCAGGACCAGCAGGAGCGCGGCCACCACGAGGACGGGCGAGACCGTGAAGCCCTGGCGCGGCGCCTCGAGCGGACGGGGCACGCTGAGGACCGGCTCCGCAGGCATCAAGAGGTCGCCGCGCTCACGCTTCCACTGGCGCGTGACGTCCTCGGGGTCGAGCCCGAGGTAGAGCGCGTAGTTGCGCAGGAAGCCCTTCGTGTAGACCGATCCCGGCAGGTCGCCGTAGTCGCCCGATTCGAGGGCGGCGAGGTAGCGGGCCCGGATCTTCGTCTCGCGCTCTGCGCGCAGCAGGTCCACGCCTTTCTGCTCGCGGGCGGCGATCAACCGCTCCGGAAGGGTGGGGCCGACTTCGGGCGCGAAGCCGTGGTCGCCGTCCCGCGCCTCAGCGCGAGCCCGCCGTGCCTCGTCGCGAGCGGTCATGCGTCGTCCTCGTCGTCGGCGGTCGGACCGTCGTCCCGACGGAGGACCACCCGGGCATTCGACCCGTCGAACGCCCCCACGTATCCGCGCGACTCAAGCTGGTCGATCATCCGAGCCGCGCGTGCATAGCCAACCTTGAGGCGCCGCTGCAGCAGGGACGCCGAGGCACGATCGTACTCCCGGATCACCGAAACGGCATCCGGCAGCAGTCGGTCACCCTCCTCCTCGGGCATCTCGCTCACGTTGCCCGAGGACTCATCGTCCGAGGTGACGATCGAGAGGTCGTAGTGCGGATCCCCGTCCATCTGGGAGCGCCAGTGCTCGGTGATCCGGTTGATCTCGGGGTCCGCGACGAAGACGCCCTGGAGGCGCATCGGGCGCGGCAGGTCGGACGGCTGGTAGAGCATGTCGCCCCGGCCGATCAGGTCCTCGGCGCCGGGCGCGTCGAGGATCGTGCGGCTGTCGATCTGGCTGGCCATCGCGAACGCGATCCGCGACGGGAAGTTCGCCTTGATCAGGCCGGTGACGACGTTGACCGACGGCCGCTGCGTGGCCAGGACCATGTGGATGCCGGTTGCGCGGGCCTTCTGGGCGAGGCGCACGATCGGGTCCTCGATGTTCTTGCCCTCGCGCATCATCAGGTCGGCGAGCTCGTCGATGACGATCACGATGTAGGGCATGCGGTCGGCCGGGTCCGCGCGCGTCTCGTTGAAGCCCTTGATGTTGCGCGCCGTCGCGCCAGCGAACCGCCGGTATCGGTTCTCCATCTCGTTGACCGCCCACTTGAGGGCCGACTTCGCGCGCTCGGGCTCGGTGATGACCGGCACGTACAGGTGCGGCAGCCCGTTGTAGCCCGCGAGCTCGACGCGCTTGAGGTCCATCAGGATCATCCGGACGTCGGTCGGGTCGGCCTTGCACAGCAGGCTCGTGATCAGCGCGTTGACCATCACGCTCTTGCCGGAGCCGGTTGCGCCCGCGATCAGCAGGTGGGGCATCCGGGCGAGGTCCACGGCGGTGGCCTTGCCGGCGACGTCCCGGCCGAGGGCGAACATCAGCTTGGAGCCGCTGGCCGTGAAGTCCACCTCGTCGAAGATGCGCCGCAGCGAGACGACGTTGAACTCGGCGTTGGGGATCTCGATCCCGACGGCGCTCTTGCCCGGGATCGGCGCCTCAATGCGGATGCTGCGCGCCGCAAGCGCCATGGCGAGGTCGTCCGAGAGCGCCTCGATCCGGCTGACCTTGATGTGCGCCGCCGGCTGGACCTCGTACTGCGTGACGACGGGTCCGGCATTGCGCCCCACGATGGCCGCCTCGATGCCGAAGCTGCTGAGCTTCTCGATGATCCGCGTCTCGTTGTGCCGGTGGACCGCCTCGCGGCTGGCCCCGTCGCCAGGCGTGGGAACGCGGTCCATCTCGAGCAGCTCCAGGCCGGGCAGGCTCCAGTCGATGCCCGCGCGCGTGGAGGGCGCGTCGCCCGCCTCGATGACGCCGTCGCCGTCGCGGTCGAGCGGACGCGGGAGGGCATCAGCCGCCCGCGCCGCCAGTGCTCCGGATCCAGCCGCGTCGTGTGGGTCGGCTCCGAGGACGCGCTGGGGCGCGATCGTCGCGGAGATCGGCGGCGGCGTGGAGATCGCGGGCGGCGTCTGCGCGGCGTCTGGGCCGAACAGCCCCGTCTGGCCAGGCGCGTCGCCGGCGGCCAGGCGCGGCGCTCGGCCGCGGCGGAGCGCTGCCGCGCCGAGCTCGCCGGGCTCCAGGGCCGTGGCGCCGTTGGCGGGCGTGCGTGCGGATCGTCCGGTCAGGGCGGCGGTGCTCTCGACGACCGGTCGGGCCGAGGCGACCGTGCTCGACAGCGACTTGCCCGCCCCCACCACGGGGTCCACGAGCGCGCGCAGCGGCCGCTGGATGACGATCAGCGTGGCGGCGACCATGATGCCGACGAGCACGACCAGGCTGATCGGACTGCCGAGGACGTGCTCGAAAGTGTCCTCGAGGAACGTCCCGATCCTGCCCCCGCCGCGCACTGGCAGGTACTGGAGCACGCCGAGGAATGCGAGATAGGCCACGGCCCCGGCCACGAACCGCCACTGCCAGCCAGCCGGCGGGGCATTCCCCCACTCGACGTACGCTCCCCCGCTGATGAGCAACAGCGGCAGGAGATAGCGACCCGTGCCGAACAGCGGGTTCACCGTCCTCTGCGCCCACTCGGTGAGCGTCCCCTGCTGTGCCGGCAGGAAGATCATGATCAGGACCACGACCCCCAGGACCAGCAGCACCAGGCCGAACAGCGACCGCGCCACCTCAGGGCTGACGACGAACGAGGGCAGGCGGATGCCCGGCGCGCTCGACCTCGACTTGCGGCGGGAGGCGGTCGAGCGGCTGCCGCTCGTGCGTCGGCGCTGGGCCACCCCTAGACCTCGACCACGACCGGGAAGACCATCGGCCGGCGCTTCGTCTGCTCGTACAGGAAGCGCGAGACGCCGTCCTTGATCTGGCTCTTGAGCAGCGCGATCTCCGAGATGCGGTCACCGGGGTTGTCGACGGCCTGCCGAATCCGGCGGATCGCCTCCTCGATGATCGGGTCCTCCTCGTTCCCGTGGACGAACCCGCGCGTGATGATCTCGGGGCGTCCCACGACCCGGCCGGTCTGCTTGTCGACGGCCACGACGATCATGAACATGCCGTCATTGGCGAGGGCACGCCGGTCGCGCAGGACCACGTCGCCCACCTCGCCCACCGAGAGGCCGTCCACGAAGACGTACCCGGCGGCGACCGGCGTCCCCCGACGGGCCGTCTTGTCGGGCAGGATCTCGATGGGCGTCCCGTTCTCGATGATGAACACGTTCTCGGGCTTCACGCCGGTCTCGATCGCCAGGCGCCCGTGCTGGACCAGCATCCGGAACTCGCCGTGCATCGGGATGAAGTGCGTGGGCTTCGTCAGCCCCAGCATCAGCTTGAGCTCCTCCTGGCTGGCGTGCCCGGAGACGTGCGCCCGCTTGATGGCGTGGTAGAAGACGTTCGCGCCGGCCTTGAACAGGTTGTCGATCGTCCGGGCCACGTACTCCTCGTTGCCCGGGATCGGGCTGGCGGAGACGATGACGGTGTCGCCGGGCTGGATCTCCACGAAGCGGTGGTCGCGGTTCGCCATGCGCGCGAGACCGGACATGGGCTCGCCCTGGGCGCCGGTGGTGGCGATCACCGTGCGGTGCGCCGGGTGCTCGCTGATCTTGTCCTTGGGCAGCAGCTGCGATGGAGCGTAGGTCAGGTAGCCCAGCTCGGTCGCGATCCGGGTGTTCTGCTCCATCGACCGGCCAACGACGGCCACCTGGCGGTTGAACGTGGCCGCCGCGTCGAACACCTGCTGGATGCGCGCGATGTTCGAGGCGAAGGTGGCGACGATCACGCGACCCTCGAGGCCCTCCATGATCTCGCGGAAGGCCTCGCCGACAGTCCGCTCCGAGGGCGTGTAGCCCGGGTTCTCGGCGCGCGTCGAGTCTGAGAGGAGCGCGACCACGCCCTCCTCGCCGAGCCGCGCGAGGATGTGGAAGTCCGACAGCTTCCCGTCGACCGGCGTGTGGTCGAACTTGAAGTCGCCGGTGTGGACCACGACGCCCACCGGGGTGCGCAGCGCGATGCCCATGGCATCCGGGATCGAGTGCCCGATCCGGAACGGGATCGCGGTGAACGGGCCGATCTCCAGCTCGTCGCCCGGCTCCATCGAGATCAGCGGGTTGTTGTGGAGCTTGTGCTCCTTGATCTTGTTGCCCAGCAGTCCGCGGGCCAGCTTGCTCGCGTACACCGGCACGCCCGGGAACTCCGGCAGCACGTAGGGCAGCCCGCCGACGTGGTCCTCGTGCGCGTGCGTGATGAGGAACGCGCGGACCTTCTCGCGGTTCTCCTTGAGGTACGTCACGTCCGGCACGACGAGGTCGATGCCGAACATCTCCTCGTCCGGGAACATGAGCCCGCAGTCGATCACGACGATGTCGTCGCCGTACTCGAACACGTAGCAGTTCTTGCCGATCTCGCCCACCCCGCCCAGCGGGATGATGCGAAGCGGGATACTGGGGTCAGGCATGCGTCGTCATCCGTCTCGCTCCGGTCAGAAAAGCGTCAATTGGGACGCGTCGTCCGGGGCCGCGGGCGACTCGACCGGCGGGACGGGCGCGCTCGCGGCAGCCGGCGGGGCGGCGGGCGTGGGGACAGGGTTGGCGATGCGGCGGGCATCCGACGCGGTCTCCCCCGCCTCGGGCATGCCCCCGCGGCGGTCCCGAGACCGCTGGAGCACGGCGGGCACCCGCGCGATGTCGTCGAGGCTCTCGCGCTCGAGCGCCGGCGTCCGCAGGGCAGCCGCCGGGTGGTACATCGCGAACACGAGCGCGTCGCGGGCGCCCGTTGCCGGGTCGGCGGGGGTGGTGGTCCCGTGGACCTGCCCGATCCGGGCGCCCGGCATGAACGTGCCCATCGAGTAGCGGCCGAGCGTGACGACGACGGCCGGGTCGAGCGCCTCCAGTTGACGGCGCAGGAACGGCGCGCAGGCAGCCATCTCGTCGGGCTCCGGATCCCGGTTGTCGGGCGGACGGCACTTCACGACGTTGGTGATGAACACGTCGTCGCGCTGCCAGCCGATGCTGGCGAGGAGCCGGACCAGCAGGCCGCCCGCGCGCCCCACGAACGGGCGCCCCTCTCGATCCTCGTTGAACCCGGGACCCTCGCCCACGAACACGACCTCGGTGTCGGGATCGCCCTCGCCCGGCACGGCGCGCGTCCGGCCCTCGTGGAGCCGACAGCCCGTGCAGGCCCGGACTTCGTTCGCGATCTGCTCGAGCGCCGCGCGGCGCTCGTCGCGGGTCACGCCGGCATTCCCCCGGCCACGGCGCGCTCGCTGGCCTTGCGGATCCAGCCGCGCGCGACGAGCGCCTCGGCGATCTCCACGGCGTTCGACGCGGCGCCCTTGCGCAGGTTGTCCGACACCACCCAGAAGGCGAGGCCCCGGTTGCCCGGGATCGACGGGTCCTGGCGCACGCGCCCGACGAAGACGAAGTCCGAGCCGGCAGCGTTCTCGGCCAGCGGGTAGACCTTGTTCGCCGGGTCGTCCTGGACCACGACGCCCGGGACGCGCGCGAACAGCTCGCGCGCCTCGTCCGCGGTGAGCGGCGCGACCGTCTCGACGTGGACGGCCTCGGAGTGGCTCATGAACACCGGGACGCGGACCGCCGTGCACGACACCCGCAGGTCCGGGAGGTGCAGGATCTTGCGGCTCTCGGTGACGACCTTCCACTCCTCCTTGGTGTACCCGTTGTCCAGGAACACGTCGATGTGCGGCAGGGCGTTGAAGCCGATGGGGTACGGGTAGACGCTCGCGACCTTGGGCCGGCCCTCGGCGTGCGCCTTGATCTGCTCGTCAAGCTCGACGATGGCCTTGTGGCCCGTGCCCGACACGGCCTGGTAGGTGTCCACGACCATGCGCTCGATGCCCACCGCGTCGCGGATCGCCATGAGCGGCGGCATCAGCTGCATCGTGGAGCAGTTGGGGTTGGCGATGATCCCCTCGTGCCAGGCGAGGTCGTCCGGGTTCACCTGGCTGACGACGAGCGGGATGTCGGGCTCCATTCGCCACGCGGACGAGTTGTCGATGACGGTGCAGCCGCGCTTCGCCGCCTCGGGCGCCAGGTCCCTGCTGGTGCCGCCGCCCGCGGAGAACAGCGCGATGTCGATTCCCTCGAACACGTCCGGGGTCGCGAGCTCCACGACGAGGTCGCCCCAGCCGGGCACGGTCAGGGTCTTGCCGGCGGAGCGCTCCGACGCGAGCAGGCGGAGCTCGGTCATCGGGAACTGCTTCTCGAGCAGCACCTTGGTCATGGTGCGGCCCACGGCGCCGGTGGCGCCGACGACGGCGACCGAGAGCTTGGCGGGGCTGGTTCCGGGCACGGTCCGACCTTCTAGCTGCGGGTTGTCGGGCACGGCGGGAGTATACCAGCGGGCCCCCGGCGGGCCCCCCGGTCCGGGCGCCGGGTCACGCGATCGGCGCCGGGTCGACGCCCAGCTCGGCGGCCAGCACTGCGCACACCTGACGGGCGATCTCGACGAACGCCAGAGCCGCGGGCGAGCGGTAGCGGTCCCGATGCCAGACCAGCGCGATCCTGCGCGGCCCGAGGTCGGTCCGGATCACGCGGATCGATGGGTCGGCCGTGTCCACCGCGAGCGACGGCACGAGCGCCACGCCGAGCCCCGCCGCCGCCATCGCCTGGACAATGCCGTTGTCCTCAGAGCGGAACACGAACTCGGGCTCGCGGCCCGTCTCGCGAAGCCGCTCCTCCGCCCATCGCGTGCTCCGGCAGGACTTGAAGCCGATCAGCTTCTGCTGGGCGATGAGGTCGAGCGATGGCACCCCCGCCACATCGAGCAGGGGCGAGCCGGGACTGGTCACGATCACGAACGGGTCGCGCAGCAGCTCCACCCCGTCGAACGGCCCAGGCGAGAACGGGAGGACGCCGAACGCGAGGTCGATCGCACCCGACGCGACGAGCTCGAGCCCGCCCTCGTCGCTGATCATCTCCGTCAGCCGCACGTCGATGCCCGGCCACGCGCGCCCGAACCGGCCCATGATCGCGGGCAGCGCCCGCGCCCCGATGCTCTGGTAGACACCGACCCGCAGGGTGCCCGACTCACCCGCCGCGTAGGCAGCGAGGTCCGCGCGCGCTGCCTGGAGGCGGTCCGCGATCGGCTCCACGTGCCGCAGCAGCAGGTGGCCCGCCTCGGTCAGCGCGACCGTCCGCCGTCCGCGTCCTCGATCGAAGAGCCGCACGCCCAGCGCCGTCTCGAGCGCGGCCACGTGCTGGCTCACGGCCGACTGGGTGTAGTCGAGCGCATCCGCAGCCGCGTGGAAGGACCCCTGCACGGCCACCGCGCGGAAGCTCAGCAGCTGGCGCAGGCTGAAATCCGTGAGGGCATCGGGCAGCACGTGGGCGCCGGCGTTGGCGGGCGTGGCGAGGCTTCCCGATTGATCAGTAATCATGATCATTCATGAGATCACAAGCGTTTGCTCTTATCAAGTCGCGCGGCCAACATGCAGGCATGGAACTCTTCACCGCCGCCCTGCTGTTGGCCCTCCTCGGCGTCCTGGCCCAGGTCGCAGGCACTGATTCCCGCGACACCGACCCGCGGTCTCGCCCCCACTGCTGATCCGCCGAGATCTGTGCACCCAGCGGCCCTGCCGGCGCTCCCCCCCGCCCGGCGAGGCGCTCCGTGCCACCCGCCGCACCGCGGTGACGCGATCTGCGGCACCATCCGGCCCCCACGGCGCTTCGTCCTCCCGAAGGGCCGCCCCGGGCACGCCCGCGCTCGGACGTCGGCCGGGCAGACCCACTGCACCAGCCACGCAGAGCGGGCTGGGTTAGGAGGGCCGGGCAGGCTCTCCCGGCAAGATCGAGCGCGGTCCCGAGCGACGTCGCGCGAGTCGCGCCTCAGTCGGTCGGGGCGGGCCCGGGGCGCATCATCCAGCGTTCCGGCTTCTCGAGCGGCGTGAACCCGAACGGCGCGTAGAACGCGGGCGAGCTCGTCGCGAGCACCGTGCGCTTGAGGCCCGCTAGGCGAGGGTCGCCCACGATCGCCTCCATGAGTTGTCGCCCGATCCCCTGCCCTCGGCGCCCGTCCTCGACGAACACGTCGCACACCCAGGCGAACGTCGCCTCGTCGGTCACGACGCGCGCGAAGCCCACCTGCTGGCTGCCGTCGAAGGCGGAGAAGCACAGCGAGTGCGAGATCGACCGCTCGACCGTCTCGCGGCTGCGGCCGATGGCCCAGTAGGCGCGCTCCGACAGGGCGCCGTGGAGCCAGTCGAGGTCGATCTCGGCTGCGTCCGTCGTGATCCGAATGTCCGGTTGACTCGATTCCATGGCGCGTAGGGTACGTCGCCGGGAATCACGAAGCCCGGCCTCGCGGCCGGGCTTCGAGCAGAGCGCTTGGTGTGGCGCCTGGCTACTTCGCCAGGTGGCGCTGCATGGCGGCCTTGCGGGAGAGGTTCACGCGGCCCTGGCGGTCGATCTCGGTGACCACCACCATGACCTCGTCGCCCACCGACACGACGTCCTCGACGGACGGCACGTGGTAGTCGGCGAGCTCGCCGATCCGGACGAGGCCCTCCTTGCCCGGCAGGATCTCGACGAAGGCGCCGAAGGTCATCAGCCGGGTGACCTTGCCCAGGTACAGGGCGCCAACCTCAACCTCGCGGGTGAGGCTCTCGATCCAGTTGATGGCCTTGCGCGAGTTCTCGCCGGACACGGCCGCGATCTCCACGGTGCCGTCGTCCTCGACGTTGATCTCGGTGCCGGTCTCCTCCTGGATCTTGCGGATCATCGATCCGCCCTTGCCGATGATCTCGCGGATCTTCTCGGGGTTGATCTTGATCGTGATGATCCGCGGCGCGAAGTCGGACATCTCCTCGCGGGCGGCGGGCAGCACGGCGGTCATCTTGTCGAGGATGAACAGGCGGGCGGCGAGGGCCTTGCGGAGCCCCTCGCGGATGACCCGCTCGTCGATGCCCTTGACCTTGATGTCCATCTGGAGGGCCGTGATGCCCTCCGAGGTGCCGGTCACCTTGAAGTCCATGTCACCGATCGAGTCCTCCTTGCCGAGGATGTCGGTGAGGACCACGAAGTTGCCGCTGTCCCCGTCGAGCACGAGGCCCATCGCCGCGCCGGCCACCGGCGCCTTGATCGGCACGCCCGCGTCCATCAGGGCGAGGGTCGAGCCGCACGTGGACGCCATCGACGTCGAGCCGTTGCCGGCCACGACCTCGGAGACGAGGCGGATCGTGTACGGGAACTCGTCGTGGCCCGGGAGGACCGGCAGGAGCGCACGGCCGGCCAGGTTGCCGTGGCCGATGTCGCGCCGGGACGGGCCGCGCATGGGCTTGTTCTCGCCGGTGCTGTAGGGCGGGAAGTTGTAGTGGTGGAGATACCGCTTCTCGGTCTCCGGGCTGATCGTGTCGATCCGCTGCACGTCCGAGGACGGGCCAAGCGTGGCGACGGTCAGCGCCTGGGTCTGGCCGCGAGTGAACAGGCCCGAGCCGTGGGCGCGGGGCAGCAGGCCGACCTCCACCGAGATCGGGCGGATCTCGTCGACGGTCCGGCCGTCCATCCGAACGCCCTCGGCGAGGACGAGCTTGCGGACGGTCTTCTTCTGCACGAGGTTGAACAGGCCCTTGCTCACGCGGGCATTCCGGCGGGCGGCCTCGATCAGGCGCGCCGACTCGTCCTTGTCGGTCCGGGTCGCGCGGACGCCGTCGGCGATGGCGGCGGACAGCGCGTCCAGGCGGCCGGGCAGGTCCTTGCCGAACCAGATCAGCAGGTTGGCGGTGGCCTGGGCGTCCGGCAGCGCGCGATGGCTCTGCGAGAGCTCGACGCCGAAGTAGGCGGCCAGCGTGCCGAGCTTGTAGTTCTCGAGGTCCGGGTAGCCCTCGCGGGCGATCACGAACGTGTCGAGGTACGTGCCCTGGGCGATCCGGGTGCCGTCGCCGAGGGCCTCCTCGATGAAGCCGATGTCGAAGCCGACGCTGTGGCCGACGAACGGCGCGTCGCCGACGAACTCGATGATCTTGCGGGCTGCCTCGGCCGGGCTGGGCTTGCCCTTGACGTCGGCGTCCTTGATGCCGTGCATCTGGTTGCCGACGATGGGGCGGCCCGGGTTCACGAGGGTGCTGAAGGTGTCGACCACCTTGCCGCCCTTGACGCGAACCGCCGCGACCTCGACGAGGTCGGCCATCTTGGGGTCGGTGCCCGTGGTCTCGACATCGACGACCACGAATTCGCCGCCGGCCTTGGCCAGCTCGGTGAACCGCAGGACCGAGTCGACCTGCGGGTCGAGGAACGGGATGCGCTTGGGCTTCCCGACGAGCTCCCGGAGCTTCTCCTGGATCTCGACGAGGGGCTGAAGCGCCTGCTGCGCGAACAGGATGGCGTCGGCCATCACGTCCTCGGGCAGGATCTTGACGCCCGCCTCGACCATCATGATGGCGTCGCGGGTGCCGGAGACCACCAGGTCGAGTTCCGACTCGGCGAGCTGGCTGATGGTCGGGTTGATCACGAACTCGCCGTCGATCCGGCCGATGCGGACCGCGCCGACCGGGCCCTGGAACGGGATCTCGCTGATCGAGAGCGCGGCCGATGCGGCAATCGTGCCGAGCACGTCCGGATCGTTCTCCTGGTCCGTCGACATGACGGTGATCACGATCTGGACGTCGTCCTTGTACCCCTCGGGGAACAGCGGGCGGATCGGCCGGTCGGTCAGGCGAGCGGCGAGGATCGCCTGCTCGGACGCGCGGCCCTCGCGCTTGATGAAGCCGCCCGGGATCTTGCCGGCGGCGTACATCCGCTCCTCGAAGTCCACGGTGAGCGGGAAGAAATCGAGCCCGGGTCGGGGCTCGGAGCGGTTGGCGGTCCCGAGGACGAGCGTGTCGCCGTAGCGAAGGGTGACGGCGCCGCCGGCCAGGCCGGCGAGCTTGCCGGTCTCGAGCGTGAGCGTACGGCCGCCGAACTCGATCTCGAGCGTGGTGGGTGTGGGCACGGGTGAGCGACCTCCTTGGTCGTCGGGCCGGGAGCTGTGTCCCTTCTGCCTGTGGGTCGGGCTGACCGCGGGCTGGCATGCGCCGGGTAACGAACGACCCCGGGATGCTCCCGGGGTCGGTGCGGCGATGGCTAGCGGCGGAGTCCGAGCGAGCCGATGACGGCTCGATAGCGCGTTGCGTCCTTCTTGATGAGGTACGCGAGCAGGCGCCTGCGCTGACCCACGAGCTTGAGGAGGCCGCGGCGCGAATGGTTGTCCTTCGGGAAGCGGCGGAGGTGCTCGTTCAAGTCGCGGATCCGCTCAGTGAGGAGCGCGATCTGGACTTCCGGCGAGCCGGTGTCGCCGTCTTTGACGGCGTACTCGGCCATGACCTCTTGCTTCTTTTCCCGCGCGAGCGGCACTCGATCCTCCGACACGAACGATGGCGTGCTGATATGTGTCTTCTTCTTCGACCGGCGGAGGATAGCAGGCGCCGCGTCGATCGCACAAGTCACGGCGCGAGCGGCTAGGGGTCGGCGGTCAGCGTGCCCGTCTCGCGCGTGACCGTGACCGTCTGATCGGAGGCCGTCGTCTGCCACGGCCCCCACGTGCCGTCGGGCCACTCGACGCGCACCTCCGCGGACGTCGCGTTGCCCAGCCCGAAGTGCGTCGGCCCGAGCTGGCCGCTGATGTGCCCGCCGCCCACCACGAGCTCCCGCTGCACGTCCAGGGCTCCCGCGCGGACCTCGATCACGGCCCCGATCGCGTCGCGGTTGCCGCCGGCCTCCTGCGCCCGGACGCCGAGCCAGTGGCCCATCGCCTGGGGCTGTCGCGGCCGTGCCCGATCCAACGTTGCGGAAGACCAGCATCGGGGCGTTCACCTTGACCTCGACGAGGTCCAGCAGCCCATCGCCGTTGAGGTCCACCAGAGCGGCGCCCCTGCTGTGGTCGTAGTTCAGGATGCCGGCCGCCGCCGCCTGCTCGGTGAAGGTCCCGTCGGTCTGGCCGATGTACAGGTTGCTGGGGTCCCGGCTCGCGTAGTCGGGCACCTGTCGATGTTGCCCTTCGAGACGTAGAGGTCCATGACGCCGTCGTTGTTGACGTCCTCGAACTCGGGGTGCCAGGCGGTGGACGGCAGCGGGTCGCCGCCGTTGACCGGGTGCGTCCCGATCACGCCGCTCTTGAGCGCGATATCGCGGTAGGTCGGCTGCGCCGGCCCGTTGGCCAGTGTCTGGAGCTTGTTGTCAGCCTGGCTGGTGATGTAGATCTCGGGCAGGCCATCCCCGTTGAGGTCCTGGCTCGCGATCCCCATCCCCCACAGCTGGAGCTGCTTCCAGCCGTCGGCGGCCGTGTAGGCCTGTGGCGCCTCGCCGGGCGCGATCCGCCACAGCTGCTCGCCGCCCACGTCCGCGTACTTCGCGTCGTAGTAGTGGCGGTCGTTGGCGATCCGGAGGTCGCGCCGGCCCGAGCCGTCCCAGTCGCTGAACAGCATCGACAGCGGGCAGTAGCCGGGCGAGAGCGGGATCGGGGTCCCGTAGCCCGTGCCCCCGGCGGGGCGGAAGAGCTGCGCCGGCGCGCACGTGTAGGTCGCGTCGCCGTTGGCGTCGAGGCCCACGTAGCTGCCGAACGCGAGCGTGGGCAGGGTGTTGCCCGTCTCCCACGTCGCGCTGAACGCCATCTCCCAGCCTGTCGGCTGCTGGAAGGCCCAGGTGTCGTTGGCGCGCTCGAAACGGCACCCTCCCAGCCCCCGCAGCAGGTCCACCCCGCCCACGCGCAAGACCACCAGGTCGGTGTTGCCGTCGCCGTCGATGTCGATGGGGTAGGCGCCCATCGCGCCCGCGATGTCCGTGACCGGGCTGTCCACCTGCGTGAAGGCGAGGGCCCCGCCCTGCGGCGAGACGTTCCGGAACAGCGCCGCAGGATGGTCCCCGCCCGCGACGAAGATGTCCGGCCGGCCGTCGTGGTCGCAGTCGAGCACCGCCATCCCGCCCCCGAGCATTGCCGTGTCCCCGCCGCCGTAGACGTGGCTCAGACCGGACGAGGCGGTCTCGTCGACGAAGTGGGGTGCGCCGAGCGCCGTCTCCTGCCACGGCCCCACGCCCGCCTGCCGTGCCCCGAGCACGCCGCCGCCGAGCACGACCACGACCAGGACGGCGCCGAGCACGAGGGCGGCGGGGCGATGCGCGCCCATCCGCCGGCGGCGCGTCGCCGGCGTCGCGGAGTCCTCGCCGAGCGGGTGCGGCAGCGGCGCCGAGACCGGATCGACCGAGCTCATGAGGCCGAGGTCACGAGCGGAGTCCGCGGGGCTGGCGGATGCGCACACTGAGCACGAGACCGATCCTACGCCGTCGGATCAGCCACCGCTCCCGGCGGCGAAGAGCCGCTCGATCACGCGCAAGTTCGCCACTGCATCCTCGGGCGGCACGGGAACCGGCGTCCCGTCAAGGACGGCCGCCGCGAAGGCGTCCGCCTCCACCCCGTAGGGGTCCGCCGGAGCGAACTCCATCCGATCCAGGCCTGGCGCCACGGGCGGGTCGCCGCCGGCTGCGACCGACAGGTGGGTGGGGCGGTCGGGCGGGATGTTGAACGGGATGTCGATCGAGATCCGCCCGTCGGTCCCGTAGATGTCGACGCGCTGATCGGGCTCGACCCGCGTTGAGCACGTGAACGAGGCGACGCCATCGCCGAATTCGAGGATCCCGCTGGTCAGGACGTCCACCCCGAGCACCGGGTCGCGGACGATGCCGGCCGAGACACGGTCAGGTTCGCCGCCGAAGAGCATGCGCGAGAGGTTCACCGAGTAGCAGCCGATGTCGTACAGGGCGCCGCCCCCAGCGGCGCGGATGTTCCGGATGTTGGCCGGGTCATCGTTGAAGTACGAGAACCAGCTGTCGACGGCTCGCAGCCTGCCGATCCTGCCCGACGCAACCAGCTCCCGGGCCGCCACCCATGACGGGTGGAGGCGGTACATGAACGCCTCCATCAGGAGCACCCCGGCCGCCCGGCAGGCGTCGACGATCTCCTGCGCCTCGGACGCGGTCGTCGCGAGCGGCTTCTCGCACAGGACGTGCTTGCCGGCCCGCGCCGCCGCGATCGCCCAGGTGGCGTGCAGGTGGTTCGGCAGCGGGATGTAGACCGCGTCGACGTCCGGGTCGGCCAACAACGCCTCGTAGGAGTCGTACGCGCGCGCGATCCCATGCCCGTCGGCCGCGGCGCGCGCCCGGACGGCGTCCCGGGAGGCGATGGCGAGCACCTCGCAGCGCTCCGCCCGGCGGATCCCGGGGATCACCTTGGTGAGGGCGATGTCGGCGGTCGAGAGGATGCCCCACCGAAGCTTGGTCATATCGCTCGGCCTCCGGTTCCGCGTGCTTCTGGCGCCGCGCCCGGTGCCCAGTCGGCCGCCGACTTGACAGCGCCGGGTTCGTGTAGGACAGTCTGCCATAAGTTTGCAAGAGAGGAACACAAACGTTGCGCCAAGGGCGAGTCGACATCGGACAGCGCAGCGAAACCGTCCATCGGGCGAACCTGAGCGCGATCGTTCGGGGGCTGCACGAGCGGGGTCCGCTCTCTCGCTCTGACCTCGTTGCCCTCACGGGTCTCACCCGGAGCGCCATCCGGGCGCTGGTCTGCGAGCTGGTGGACGCGCGCATGGTCATCGAGGAGCCCGCGCTCCGCCTCGGCACACCGGGCAGGCCCTCCCCGATCGCGCGGGCGAACCCCAGACGGGCCTTCGTGCTCGGGATCGAGATCATGGTCGACTCCATCGCCGCCGTGATCGTCGGGCTCGGCGGTGTCACCCTCGCCGAGTCGCGGCTCGAGCGCCCGCGCGGGAGCCTGTCGCCGGACCGCGTGGTCGCCGACATCACCGAGCTCACGGACAGCCTCCTGCGCCGAGTGTCGGCGCCCCCCATCGGGATCGGGGTTGCCGTGGCCGGCGTCGTCCGACGCAGTGACGGCCTGGTCTGGGCGGCGCCCAACCTCGGCTGGGTGGAAGTCGCCCTCGGCGACCGCCTCGCTGTGGCGCTGGCCCTCGACGTCCCCATCTCGATCGCGAACGATGCCGACATGGGCCTCCTCGCTGAGCACCGGCGAGGCGCTGCGGTTGGCGTGGACGACGTGCTGTACATCTCCGGGGAGGTTGGCGTGGGCGGTGGCGCCATCATCGGCGGCCGCGCCCTCACCGGCGTCGCAGGCTACGGCGGCGAGATCGGCCACATGCCGGTGAACCCGGGCGGGGCCCCCTGCCGATGCGGGTCCACGGGCTGCTGGGAGACTGAGGTGGGCGAAGGGGCCCTCCTCACACTGGCGGGCCTGCCGCCGGATGCGGGACGCGAGGGCGTTGAAGCCGTGCTGCGCGACGCTGCCGCCGGCGACCCGAGGGCCGCTGCCGCCCTCGATCACGTCGGACGCTGGCTGGGCATCGGCCTCGCCGGGCTCGTCAACATCCTCAACCCCCAGCTCGTGATCCTGGGCGCCATGCACGGGCGGATCCACGCCGCGGTTCGACCCGTGATGGAGGGCGAGCTCGACCGGCGCGCGCTCCATGCGCCCCGGGACAGCGTCCGCGTCGTCCCGGCCACCCTGGGTTCCGGGGCTCCCGCGCGAGGAGCCGCAGAGCTCGCCTTCGAGCCGTTCCTCGCGGACCCGGCGGCCTTCTTCGGGGCTGCAGCCTTCTCGTCTCAACTGGCGAGCGCCTGACCATGGCGCCCGCCGCTCCGCATCGTGGTAGTTGACGGCCACTCGGCCCGTGCGAAAGGGGAACGCCTAACGATGTAGTCTTGCTCAGTTGTAAACCCGATCATGCAAGGGACGCAGGGGCGCCCCGTGGAGGAGGATCGAGTGAACGTTCGCAGGTTTGCAGGTTTGGCGGCGGCGGCGGCCATGTTCGTCTCGGCGTGCGGAAGCAGCGCCTCGCCGAGCCCGGCCAGCCAGGCCCCGGCCAGCCAGGCGGCGGCCAGCCAGGCAGGTGCCGGCTGCACCGTCGGCGTCTCGTGGAACAACTTCCAGCAGCCGCGATGGGCGGCCCATGACAAGCCGGGGATCCAGAAGACGGTCGAGGCCGCCGGCGGCACGTACATCGATGCGGACGCCAACCTCAGCAATGAGCAGCAGGCGACCGACATCACCACGATGATCTCGAAGGGCGCCAAGGTCCTGATCGTCCTCGCCCAGGACACCAAGGCGGTCCTTCCGTCGATCGCCGCCGCCAAGGCGGCCGGCGTCGCCGTCATCGCGTATGACCGGCTGATCGAGGACCCGAGCGTCCTGTACATCACGTTCGACAACGTCGGCGTGGGCAAGGCAGAGGCCGCGGCCATCATCGGCAAGGTCCCGCAGGGGAACTACGTCCTCATCACCGGCGACCCGGGCGACCCGAACGCCTCGACGTTCCTGCCCCAGGGCTGGGACGAGGCCGGGCTCGCGGCCGCCGTGACCGCTGGCAAGATCAAGATCCTGAACGGCCCGAAGGGCACCGCGACCGATGCCTGGAAGACCGAGAAGGCCCAGTCGAACATGGAAGCCATCATCGACAAGGCCAACGCTGACGGGAACAAGATCGACGCCATCCTGGCGGAGAACGACAGCACGGCCCTCGGCGTCGTTGGCGCCCTCACCGCGAAGAGCTACGGCTATCCGCCGCTCAGCGGCCAGGACGGCGACCCCGCCAACCTGAACAACGTCGCGCTCGGCAAGCAGTACGTTGACGTTTGGAAGAACGCCAACGAGCTCGGCAAGGCCGCTGGCGCTGCCGCCCTCGCGCTCTGCAACGGCGGCGCGATGGCCAGCCTCAAGCTCCAGGACGGACTGATTGACCCGAAGGTCGCCCCGCTCGCCGGCCTCACTGCCCAGCCGTTCAAGACGCCGGGTGGCAACACGGTCAGCTCGTTCATCCTCCAGCCGACCCCGATCACGGCCGATAACCTCCAGCTCGTGATCGACGGCGGCCAGATCTCGAAGGCGGACCTCTGCAAGGGCGTCGATGCCGCCACGGCACCGGCGGCCTGCAAGTAGCAGAAGCCGTCCCCGACTTGCGTTGACACTGCGCCCCCGGGTCCCCCGGGGGCGCAGCCTTCTTTCAGGGACCCGAGCAAGGAGAGAGGCCGCCGTGTCGAACCTGGCGGATGCAGCGCCGGTTTCTGGCCAGACTCAAGCAAAGCCGCCGGATCGGACCTCGGTCCGCGGGCTGCTGGCGCAGACGGAGATCGACCTGCGCCTGTTCGGGATGCTCATCGCCCTGGTCGCGATCCTGGTCGTGTTCCACTTCTGGAGCGGCGGGACCCTGATCCGGCCCGTGAACATGATCACAATGGCCGTCCAGGCATGCGGGATCGCGATCATCGCGACCGGCATGGTGCTGGTCATCGTCTCGCGCAACATCGACCTCTCGGTGGGCTCGCTCGTCGGATTCATCTCGATGAGCTACGCGCTCCTGATGACCGATTGGTTTCCGCGCGTGTTCGGGATCCCCACTGGGGCGCCATACCAGTGGATCCTGGCGCTCGCCATCGGCATCGCAATCGGCGCGGCGTTCGGGGCGGTCCAGGGGTTCATCATCGCCTATGTCGGCGTGCCCTCGTTCATCGTGACCCTGGGCGGCCTCTTCTCGATCCGCGGCCTAGTCTGGTACCAGTCACAGGGCGCAGGCGTCAGCGGCATGGACCCCACGTTCGACCTGATCGGCGGCGGCGCGCTCGGCTCGGCCGGCGAAACCTTCACGTGGCTGATCGGCGGTTTAGGGTGCCTTGCCGTCGTGGTCATCCTGTTCAACGGCCGCCGCCAGCGTCGGCGCTATGGCTTCCCGACCCGGCCGATGTGGGCGGAGGTCCTCATCGGCGGCGCCGGCTCGGTCGCCTCGCTCGGGCTCGCCTGGTTCGCCAACAACAGCTTCTGGCCCAAGGGCCTCGCCGACCAGTACGCCCGGGAGCACAGCATCACGCCGCCGCCCGGTGGGCTGCAGATCCCCACCGGCCTCCCGTTCCCGATCCTCCTGCTCGTGGGCGTGACGCTGGCGATGACGTGGCTGGCGACGCGGCGACGCTTCGGGCGCTACGTCTACGCCTTCGGCGGCAACCCCGACGCCGCTGAGCTGGCTGGCATCAACACGCGGTTCGTGGTCCTCAAGACCTACGTCCTGATGGGCGTGCTCTGCGCGCTGGCCGCGGCGATCGCCGCCGCCCGCCTCAACGGATCCACGCTTGACATCGGGGTGAACTACGAGCTCTACGTGATCGCAGCCGCCGTTATCGGTGGGACCTCCTTCTCGGGCGGCATCGGGACGATCCCCGGCGCTGTGGTGGGCGCGTTCGTGATGCAGGCGATCCAGTACGGCCTCAGCTACATCGGCGTCAACTCGCCCGGGCAGAACGTGGTGCTGGGCGTCGTGCTGATCGTGGCGGTGGGCTTGGACACAGTGAACCGCAGGCGCGGTTCGTGAGCGGGCGGGAGGGTACGGCTGTGACCGTGGCGGAGCGCAAACCGCTCGTCCAGATGCAACACATCAGCGTGGCGTTCGGCGGCGTCCACGCCGTGAAGGACGTCTCGATCGACCTCTACGCGGGCGAGGTGGTCGGCCTCGTCGGCGGCAACGGTGCCGGGAAGTCGACGCTCATGCGCGTCCTCTCAGGGGCCCATCCGTCGGACGTCGGGGACATCCTCATCGAGGGGGCCCCGGTCACGATCAAGAACCCGCGCGACGCGAAGGCCTACAACATCGAGACGATCTACCAGACGCTCGCGCTGGCGGACAACATCGACGCGCCCGGGAACATGTTCCTCGGGCGCGAGCTGACGAGCCGCACCGGCGGGATCAACGACTCGAGCATGGAAGCCGAGACCCGCAAGATCATGGGTCGCCTGAACCCCAACTTCACGCGCTTCAAGTTGCCCGTCAAGTCGCTGTCCGGCGGCCAGCGCCAAGCCGTGGCGATTGCGCGGGCGGTCTACTTCAACGCCAGGATCCTGATCATGGACGAGCCCACGGCGGCGCTCGGCCCGGCCGAGACGGCGCAGGTCCGCAACCTGGTCCGGCAGCTCAAAGAGGACGGAATCGGGATCTTCCTGATCAGCCACGACATCCACGACGTATTCGACCTGTCCGACCGGGTCAGCGTCATGTACCACGGCGAGATCGTGGACACGGTCAAGAAGGACGACGTGACCCCCGACGACGTGCTCGGGATGATCATCCTGGGCAAGAAGCCGGACGAGGTCACCGAGAAGGACCGGGCCGCGATCGAGCTGCGCGGCTAGCACAGCCTGCGCAGTCGCTGCTGCGCATCGGTCACTCTTGACGGGGCGGGACCACCCGCCCCGTCTTCGATTCGATCGCGCCCCGCCCAACCGTCACCGCCCGCGCATTCGCCCTGCGGTCTGCCCGCGCTGGACCCACAGTCCGAACTTCCGGCCCCAAGCTGACGAAGGCTGGACTGCCACCCCAGCCTTCAGCCGGCGGGACGGCATCTCGGCCGATCCGACCGCGGGACTCTGGACCCGCAGTCCAGACTGTTCCCCCGTGGGGCCAGGCGCCTGGACTGGTGGTCCAGCCGTCGAGGGTCGTCTCAGCCCGTCCCGAGACGAAGGAGCCGGCGACCCGCGCGGCGACCCGCGCGGCAGCAACGCGCTGGGACGATGTGGGTCAACCGGCCATGCGGTGGAACGTCGGCGCCAGCGCGGGATACAGCTCTCGGTACCGCGCGTGGGACTCCGCGTAGACCGGCGCGTCCGGGCCAGGCTCGGCGACCGGCGTCGCGCGCACAACTGCATCGGTTGCGGCCTCGACGGTCGGGAACCAGCCAGCCCCCACCGACGCGAGGACGGCAGCGCCGAACGCGGCCCCCTCGGTGGTCGTCGGCGTGGCGATGGCCGCGCCCAGCACGTCGGCGAGGATCTGGCGCCACACCGGGCTGGCGGTGCCGCCGCCGGAGCCCAGGATCTGCGTTGGCCGCGGCATGCCCGCTGCAACCATGAGGTCGAGCCCGTCGCGCAAGCCGAACGCCACTCCCTCCATCACGGCCCTTGTGAAGTACCGCCGGTCGTGCGCGAGCGTCAGCCCCACGAAGGCGCCGCGTGCCAGGGGGTCCGGGTGCGGGCTGCGCTCGCCCGTGAGGTAGGGCAGGAACAGCAGTCCCCCGCTCCCCGCGCTGACCTCGCCCGCGCTCGCAGCCAGGTCTCCGAACGCCTCGCCGGGCGCGAGCGCGTCGCGGAACCAGCGGAGGCTCCCCGCGGCTGACAGCATCACGCTCATGAGGTGCCAGCGCCCGGGCACGGCGTGGCAGAACGCGTGGACGCGCCCCGCGGGCTCGTACAGCGGTGCCTCCGTGGTGGCGAAGATGACCCCGGACGTCCCCACGGAGAGCGCAACGCGGCCCGGCACCACCGCGCCCACGCCCACCGCATTGGCCGCCTGATCGCCCCCGCCGGCCACGACCGGCGTGCCAGCCCGAAGACCGGTCGCCTTGGCGGCGGCCGCCGTCACCACGCCGGTGACGACAGGGCCCTCGAACGTGGGTGGCATCCACGCCGGGTCGATCCCCAGCGCGGCCAGCACCTCGCCCGACCAGTTGCGCGCGGCGAGGTTGAACAGCAGCGTCCCCGCGCCGTCCGCCTTGTCCATCGCGAACTCGCCGGTCAGCTTGAGGCGGACGTAGTCCTTGGGGAGCAGGACGTGGGCGGCGCGCGCCCAGGCGTCTGGCTCGTGCACGCGCACCCACACGAGCTTGGGCGCCGTGAACCCGGTCAGGGCGTCGTTGCCGGTGACTTCCACCAGGTGGGCGGGCCCGAGCGCCGCGCGGATCGCGTCGCACTCGGCCGCCGTGCGCTGGTCGTTCCACAGGATTGCCGGGCGGATGACGGCCTCGGCGGCGTCGAGCAGCACGAGCCCGTGCATCTGCCCGGTGAGGCCGACGGCAGCCACGTCGTCGCCGGTCACCCCGGCCGCGGCCAGCGCTCGCGGGATCACCTCCTGGGCGGCCGTCCACCACAGCGCCGGATCCTGCTCGGCCCACAGAGGATGCGGAACCTCGAACCCGTACTCAGACGAGGCGATCCCGACCACGCGGCCATCCTCGTCGACGAGGATGGCCTTGGTGGCTGTGGTGGAGACGTCGATCCCGAGGACGACGCCCATCGCGTCAGGCCTTCCGGCTGGCGGACCAGATGCTCCGGTTCACCACGTTCTCGAGGCGCTCCTGGCCGCCGGACTCGCGGACAGGGTTCACCTCGCCCGCCGCGACCCTCGCCTCGAGATCAGCGAGCGAGAGCGAGCCCGTGAGGATCGCCTTGCCCAGTTCGCCGTCCCAGCCGGCGTAGCGCGCGTCCTTGCTCGCCGCCAAGTCGTTGCGCTCGACGAGGTCGGCCGCGGCGAGCAGCGCCATCGCGATCGTGTCCAGCCCGCCGATGTGGGCGTGGAACAGGTCCGTGCGGTCAGTGCTCTGGCGGCGCAGCTTCGCGTCGAAGTTGAACCCCCCGGGCGCGATGCCGCCGACCCGCATGATCTCGTAGAGGGGCATCACGAGGTCGTCCACCGAGTTCGGGAACTGGTCGGTGTCCCAGCCCACCTGGGGGTCGCCCCGGTTGGCGTCGATCGACCCGAGCATCCCGTTCGCGGTCGCGTAGGCGACCTCGTGGTGGAACGAGCGGCCGGCGAGCGTGGCGTGGTTCGCCTCGATGTTCACGCGGTACTCGCCCTCGAGCCCGTTGCGGACCATGAAGCCGTGGACGGCCTCCGTGTCGTGGTCGTACTGGTGCTTGGTCGGCTCCATCGGCTTGGGCTCGATGAGCAGCTGCCCCTCGAAGCCGATCTTGTGCTTGTGCTCGAGGACGAGGTGCAGGAACCGGGCGAGCTGCTCGCCCTCCCGCCGCAGGTCGGTGTTGAGCAGCGTGTCGTACCCCTCGCGCCCGCCCCAGAGCACGTAGTTCTGGCCGCCCAGCCGCTGGGTCACCTCGAGCATGTGCTTGACCTGCGCCGCCGCGTAGGCGAAGACGTCGGGGTCCGGGTTCGTGGCCGCCCCTGCCTGGTAGCGGGGATGGGTGAACAGGTTGGCCGTGCCCCACAGGAGCTTGACGCCGGTCTGCCCCTGGAGAACCTCGGCCTCGTCCACGAGGGCGTCGAGGTTGTCGCGGAACTCGGCGAACGTCTCGCCCTCGGGGGCGACGTCGCGGTCGTGGAAGCAGTAGTACGGGATGCCGAGCTTGGCGAAGAACTCGAACGCGGCCTCGAGCCGGACGCGGGCGCCCGCCATCTCGTCGTCGTCCTGGAGCCACGGCCGGTCGAGCGTGCCGACGCCGAACATGTCGCGGCCGTCCCACGCGAACGAGTGCCAGAAGCACACGCCCGGGCGCAGCCACTCGACCATCGGCTTGCCCAGCACCAGCCGCTCCGGCTGCCACACCTTGAACTCGAGCGGGTTCGTGGAGTCTGGCCCGCCGTAGCGGATCGGCTCCGTCACCGCCGTGAAGAACGCCTCGCCCACGCCCAACCTCCCGCCATCGTCAGGGTTCGAATGGTTTTGTAGAACGATATCACTAACTAGGCGGCCGCGACCTCGTCACCACCTGCCCGGCGCAGGAACGCAACCCTGGTGCGGCCGACAGGGGCCGGTTCCGCGAGGAGGACCCGCCCACCGCGGACCTCCACCACAGTGGTCCCGGCCGTCCCGCCGACCGCCTCGACCCGCGCCTCCCAGCGGCCGTCGGGCGGCAGCGCCACCGGCAGCGCGAAACGGAGGGCGCTCCCCTCCCCGTCTGCATCGGGCTCGGCCTCGCCGACCACGGTGTGGAGCCGCCCGAGCAGGTCCGAGGCGAGGCTGATGTCACCGCTCGAGATGGCGGTGCGCACCTCGGTGCTGCGGACCGGCCGTCCCTCGAGCTCGAACGGCGGGACGACGACCACCTCGAAGCCCTGCGCGCGCCCCAGCTCGGCCAGGGCCTCCGGCGTCCCCTGGCGGCGGAAGCCGAACGCGGCGTCGGGCGTCATGAGGAACCCGGCGATCGGGCCGCGCCGGGAGAGCTGGGCCACGAACGCGTCGTAGGGCGTCTCGCGCAGCTGCTGGTCGAAGTGGACAACGACCACCGTGTCGACGCCGGCAGCCTCCATCCGCGCGAAGCGCTCGTCGGGGTCGCACAGCAGGGGCGGTGCGGAACCGGTGATGATCTCGTCGGGGTGGTGGTCGAACGTGACGACGACCGGCCGGGCGTGACGCGCCGTCGCCTCGGCGACGAGGTGGGCGAGCAGGTACTGGTGCCCGAGGTGCAGCCCATCGAACACCCCGACGACGATGAACGCCGGGTCCCCTGAAGGCGGCAGGCGGTCGAGGCCGCGGGCGACGTGCATCGATCAGGCGGGAGTGACGACGTCCGGTCGCGCGTCCGGCCGGCCATCCGTCGCAGGCCGCGGCGCGAGCACCTTGTTGGGGTGGAGCACGCCCCCCACGGCCCGGCAGACGCCTGCCACCTCGCCGTCGGGCCCAACGACGAGGACGATCGGCGCGCTGCGCTCCTCGAGCGGCGTCTTGGGCGCCGTCGGCAGGCCCTCGCCCAGGCGCCGGACCTCGTCGGCCGTGATGCGGGCGTGGGGCAGGTCCTCGAGACCGGCGTCAACCGGCCGCAGCACCTTGAGGATCCCAGCGGGCCCGTCCGCCGCGTGCTCGCGCAGGGTGTCGAACGAGATCGCGTCGCCGAGGTTGAATCGGCCTGACTCGGTCCGCACGAGCGCGCCGAGGTACGCCCCCGAGCCCAGGCGGGCGCCGAAGTCGCGGGCGATGGCGCGGACGTAGGTTCCCGCGGAGCAGCGCACGTCCACCACCGCGACGGGGCGGGCGGGGTCGGTGTCGTCCCACTCGAGCAGGTCCAGGCCATGGATCACCACGTCGCGCGGCTCCAGCTCGACCGCCTGTCCGGCTCGCGCCATCTGGTACGCGCGCCGCCCGCCGATCTGGACCGCGCTGTACGCCGGCGGGACCTGGCGCAGCGGCCCCACGAACGCCGCCAGGCCCGCCTCCACGGCATCGCGCGTGATCGTCGGCCCGGCGACCGGCGTGCGCTCGCCGTCGATGTCGTCGGTCGTGGACGTCTCGCCGAAGCACATCGTCGCGGTGTAGCGCTTCGCGTGGCTCAGGTGGTACTCGACCAGCCGGGTCGCCCGGCCCAGGAACACCGGCAGGACGCCGGCCGCGAACGGGTCGAGCGTGCCGCCGTGCCCGACGCGCCGGGTGCTCGACAGGCGACGCACCAGCCCCACCACGTCGTGCGAGGTGGGCCCCGACGGCTTGGCGACGACCAGCACGCCGTCGAGCCCCCCAGAGCGGTCGCGGCTCATCGGCGCACCTCGGCGGCGCAGGCGCTCCGCCTCGGCCCGTGCGGCGGCAACGGCGGCCTCGAGCGGGAGTGGAATCGTCGCACCTGCAGCCCTGGTGTGGCCCCCGCCGCCCCAGACGCCGGTCAGCGCTGTCGCGTCCACGCCGCCGGGCTTGGTCCGCACGGACAGGCGGGTCCCGTCGGCAGACTCCTTGAGCAGCATCGCCACCTCGGCGGTCTCGGACTGGGCGAGCAGGTCGATGAGGCCCTCGGAGTGGGCCGGGATCGAGCCGGTGGCGGCGAGGTCTCCCTCGCGGAGCGTGGACCAGATCACGCGACGGTCGGGCGAGGTCTCGAGGCGGTCCAGGATGCGGCCGAACAGCCGCAGCTGGCTGTCGGGCTTGGTGCGGTAGAGCCGGCGCGAGATGTCCGAGAGCGGCGCGCCGGCCGCCACCAGCGCGGCTGACACGGCCAGCGTCCGGGGCGTGGCGTTGGGGTGCGCGAACGTCGCGGTGTCCATGACGATGCCCGCCATCAGGGCCGCGGCGAGCCCGCCGTCAGCGGCGGTCAACGGCACCTCGACCCGGGCGGCCAGCAACGTCATCAGCTCGCACGTGGCGGCAGCGTCGGGGTCGACCCAATCGGCATCGCCGGCTCCAGAGTTGCTGGCGTGGTGGTCGATGACGACGCGCGGCAGCGTACCGAACAGCTCCGGGTGGCGCGTCGCCACGTCGCCCACGCGCTCCGCAGTCGCACAGTCGGCGAGGACCATGAGGTCGTACACGGCACCGGGGTCCGGTTCCTGGCGGAAACGCTCCACGCCGTCGAGGAAGGAGTAGAGCGGCGGCACGGGGTCGCCGCAGAGCGCCGTGGCCCGGCCACCCATCGCCTCGACGAGGATGCACAGCGCGATCACCGCGCCGATCGTGTCCGCGTCGGGGTTCTCGTGGCTTACCGCGATGACCGAGCGCGCGCCCCGCAGCCGCTCAACGAGCGCCGGCGGAACGGACGAGGCCGCGAGCGCGTCGAGGTTCACGCCGTCGGCCGTCACGGGCGCGGCCGCGGACGACGACCACCGCCGGGATGGCCGCTGGGGGGTCGCCGGCGGTCCGCACCCGGTGGACGCCCGCCCTTCGGTCCGCCCGGCCCCCGCCGCTCCGGGCTGCGGCGGCGAGGAGCGCCGCCTTCGGCCGACATTTCGGCGCCCTCGGCAGGCGGCGCGAGCGGATCGACCGCGTCCCCCTCGTGGGGCAGCCGTTTCACGGGCGTCGGCAGCGAGTCCACCACCGGCTCGATCGCCTCGGGATCGGTGCCGATCTCGAGCTCGTGGAGCAGGTGCAGGACGCGCGTGCCCCGCTCGGCGGAATCGTCGAGCTTGATGTGCAGGTCCGGGATGCGCCGGATCCGCAGCCGCTTGCCCAGCTCGTGCCGGATGAACGGCATGGCGTCGCCGAGCGCGCGCAGCGTCTCGTCGCGGGCGGCCTGCGTGCCGATCACGCTCACCCAGACCTTGGCGTGCCGAAGGTCCGGCGATGTCTCCACGTCGGTGATGGTCGCGAACCCGATGCGCGGGTCCGCGACCTCCTTGGCGAGGAGCGCGCCGATCTCCTGCCGGAGCAGTTCGTCGACGCGGTCCGTGCGCTGGCTCATCGCGGGGCTCCCCCGGCCGAGCGGCTCAGAGGCCGGCCCGGCTGCGCGCCTGCTGGGTGTAGCACTCGATGACGTCACCCTCGACCAGGTCGTTGAACCCTGCGAGGCTGATGCCGCACTCGAAGTTCTGGGCAACCTCGCGGACGTCGTCCTTGAAGCGCCGAAGCCCCTCGATCTTGTCGGTGACGATCACCTTGCCGCCGCGCCACACGCGGGCGGAGCCGCTGCGGACGATGCGGCCGTCGGTGACGTAGCAGCCGGCGATGACGGCAGTCTTGCCGACCTTGAACAGCTGTCGGACCTCGGCGCGGCCCTCCACAACCTCCACGATCTCCGGCTCGAGCATGCCCTTGAGGGCAGCGTCGATGTCGTCGGTGAGCTTGTAGATGATGTCGTAGCGCCGGATGTCCACGCCCTCGGCCTCGGCGGCGCGGCGGGCGGTCTCGGTGATGCCGGTGTTGAACCCGACGACGATCGCGTTGCTCGCGGTGGCGAGCATGATGTCGTTGTCGGTGATCTCGCCGGCGGCCTCGAGGAGGACGTTGATCTTGGTCTCCTCCGAGGAGAGCTGCGCGAGGGCGTGGTCGATGGCGCCGAGCGAGCCCGACACGTCGGCCTTGAGGATGATCCGCAGCTCCTTGGCCTGGCCGGCCTGGATCTGGCGGTAGAGGTCCTCGAGCGTCGCCCGCCCGGAGCCGGCCCCGGCCTGCGCGGCCGCGGCGTTCTTGCGCTGCTCCACCTGGGCGCGGGCGATCATGACGTCGGGCACGACGCGCAGGATGTCGCCGGCCTCCGGGACGTCGGACAGGCCCAGCACCACGGCGGCGGACGCGGGGCCCGCCTTCGGGATGCGCTTGCCCGCCGAGTTCTCGAGCGCCTTGATCTTGCCGAAGGTGTTGCCCGCGACCACGGCATCGCCCACGCGCAGGGTGCCCGTCTGGACGATCAGCGTCGCCACCGGACCGCGGCCCTTGTCGAGCCGGGCCTCGATGACGGTGCCAACCGCCTCGCGCTTGGGGTTGGCCTTGAGCTCGAGGAGGTCGGCCACGAGCAGGATGATCTCGAGCAGCTCGTCGAGGCCCACGCGCGTCTTGGCCGACACCGGGACGAGCGGCGTGTCGCCGCCGTAGTCCTCGACGACCACCCCGGCCTCGGCCAGCTCGGTCTTCACCCGGTCCGGGTTGGCGTCGGGCTTGTCGATCTTGTTCAGCGCGATGACGAGCGGGACCTTCGCCGCCTTCGCGTGGCTGATCGCCTCGAGGGTCTGGGGCATGACGCCGTCGTCCGCCGCCACCACGATGACCGCGATGTCGGTCACCCGCGCGCCGCGGGCGCGCATGGCGGTGAACGCCTCGTGGCCCGGGGTGTCGAGGAAGACGACGCGCTTGCCGTCCTTGGTGGTGATCTCGGACGCACCGATGTGCTGGGTGATGCCGCCCCGCTCCCCCGCCGCCACTGTGGTGGAGCGGATGGCGTCGAGGAGGCTCGTCTTGCCGTGGTCGACGTGGCCCATCACGGTCACGATCGGGGCGCGCGGCGCGAGGTCCTTCTCGTCCTCGCCGGTCTCGTCCCAGAGCTGCTCCTTGGCGGCCTCGGCCGGGACGCCCTCGCCCTCCTCGTCCTCCGAGGCGGCCGCGGCCTGCGGCTCGGCGACCGCGAAGCCAAGCTCCTCGGCGACGAGCGACGCGGTGTCGCGGTCGATCAACTGGTTGATGGTGGCGAAGATGCCGCTCTTGATGAGCTCGCGGATGATGTCCGCGGGGCTCACGGCGAGCAGCTCCGCGAGCTCCTTGACGGTGATCGTCGCCGGCAGCTCGATCGCACCGCGCTCGCTCGGATCGACCGTGGCGACGCCACCCGCGACAAAAGCGCCGGTGCGACGCGGGGGCTTGCGAGGGCCGCGACGGCCGCGCGTGCCGCTCCTACTCCTGGCCATGGGCTCCTCCTTCGGAAATCGTGTGGTGCAGGGTCTGGGGTTGCGAGCCGTCGGCCCGCGGGGATTCGGTGGTGGGTGCGGCCAGGCCGTCAGGGCCGGCTGCGATCAGTTGGTCGACGTCTCCCGGGATGGTTGTTCCGAGCGCGTGGGCGAGGGCTCGGCGGCGACCCGCCAGGCCGAAGCAGGCGGCGTCCCGGCAGAGGTACGCGCCCCGGCCGGGCTGGCGGCCCGTCTCGTCAAGGGCGACGGAACCGTCCGGCCGGCGGACGACGCGAATGAGTTCGCGCTTGGGGCGCGCGGTGCGGCAGGCAACGCAGCTCCGCGTGGGGAGCCGGCGCTGCTGGAGGGGCCGGGATCCGCCGGCGGCTGCCGCGCCTACGACGACACCTCCCCGGACGCCTTCTTGCGGGACTTCGGGGCGGTCTTGGCTGCTGGCTCAGGTGCGGGCGCCTCGACGGGCGGCGCGACCACTCCCGGCGCTTCCTCCGGCTCCTCGATCCGAGCCGGTGCCTCGTCGGGGACTTCGGGCTGCGGGGCCTCGGGCGGGGCTCCCGGCGGCACCTCGGCCGGCTCCTCGGCCTCGGTCGGCGCGGGCGCCTCGGCGGCGGCCTTCGCGACGCGTGCCGCCTCGGCCGCGGCCACGTCGCTCCGGATGTCGATGCGCCAGCCGGTGAGGCGCGCCGCGAGCCGGGCGTTCTGCCCCTCGCGGCCGATTGCCAGCGAGAGCATCCGCTCGGGCACGGTGACGCTGGCGATGCGGTGCTCCTCGTCGATCGTCACGCTGATCACCTGGGCAGGCGACAGGGCGTTGGCCACGAAGACGCTCGCGTCCTCGCTCCACGGGACCACGTCGATCTTCTCGCCGGCGAGCTCCGCGACCACCGCCTGAACGCGCGCGCCGCGCTGACCCACCGTGGCGCCAACGGGGTCGAGACCGTCCTGGCGTGACGCCACGGCGACCTTGCTGCGGCTGCCCGCCTCACGGGCGATCTGCTTGACCTCGACGGTGCCGTTGTGGATCTCGGGCACCTCAAGCTCGAACAGGCGGCGCAGGAAGCCCTTGTGGGTCCGCGACACCATGATCTGCGGCCCGCGGGCCGAGCGCTTGACCTCGAGCACGAATGCCTTGACCGGCTGGCCGATGCGGTAGTGCTCCAGCGGGCTCTGCTCGCTCGTGGCGAGGATGGCCTCGACGCCCTTGCCCACGTCAAGCACGATCGCGCGCGGCTCGACGCGGCTGACCGAGCCCGTGATGAGCTCGCCTTCGCGACTCGCGAACTGGTCGAACACCTGGTCGCGCTCGACCTCGCGGATGCGCTGGAGGATGATCTGCTTCGCGGTCTGGGCGCCGATCCGGCCGAAGTGCTCGCCGTCGAGCTGCTCGGTCAGGACGACCTCCCCGGCTCGGGCGTCCGGCTTGGTCTTGCGGGCCTCCTCGACCGTGATCTCGAGGTCGGGGTTCTCGATGTCGTCCACCACATGGCGACCGCGGAACACGTCGATCCGGCCGCTCTCCGGCTCGACCCGGACGAAGATGTCCTCCTCGCCGGCGACACGACGGTAGGCCTGCTGGATGCCGTCCTCGAGCGCGTGCACGAGCGCGTCTCGGGACACCTGCTTCTCGGCGTTGAGCTGGAGGAGCGCACCGACGAAGTCGCGACTCACTTGGCGCCTCCTCACACGGCTTGATGGCGGCGGGACCTTCTCGACACAAAGAAACGTGGGTTGGTCACCCACGTTTGGAGGCGGCCCGCAATGTTGGGCGAAAGTATACATCCGGGGGCGTGGAACGCCACCGAGGCGAGCCTGATCGCGGTCCGTGCCGACGGCCGGTCCGTGCGGGGGCAGATCCCGGTTTCGCGCCACTTGCGAGACCGCCATTGTACGCCCGTCGGGCATCTCTTGAGATCGCCGGGAGATGCTGTCTCGCGGGCCGTTCTCGGCCGGCACTCAGGCGATTACACAGTCGATGCGCCGACGGCTGGCGCTCGAGAGGAGCCGAGACTACGCTCGACCTGCCGACGAGTGCCGACGCCAAGGAGACGCAGCCATGACGCATGAGGATCGTCCCGGCGGCCCGGGCCTCGGCTATGTGATCGCCGGTGCGGTCGTCGGCGTCGTGGTCAGCCTTGCCGCTGGCATCTTCGTCGCCGCCTCGCTGAACACGTGGCTGGCGGTCGACTGGGTGAGGGGCGTCGCAACCCTGGCCGTGGGCGTCGCCGTCGCCGTCGCGATGCTGCGCGCCGTGGTTCAGACCGCGCGAGGGCGCTTGCGCGCCATCAAGGGGAGTGACGGACCCGAGCCCTGACCTTCCCATGGCTGGCCCCTGCATCGTGTGGACGGCGGAGCCATCCGGAAGGCGCTGGCATGCCGACCGCCGTCGGCGCTCTGGGCGACATCGCCTCGCCACGATCCGGCACTATGCGGGGATGGTTGACTGGAGGAGCGACCGGATCGGCTCCGCCCTCAGGGGCGAGAACCCAACCGTGCTGGCCCGGATGCCCGCCGCCTTCGCCGTCATCGGCGACGTGCAGTGGCTCCCCGGCTACTGCGTCCTGCTGTCCGACGACCCGGCGGCCACGCGCCTCTCGGACCTCCGGCCGGATCAGCGGAGCGCGTATCTCGAGAGCATGGCGAGACTGGCGTCGGCCGTCGAGGATGCGTGCGCCGCCGCCGATCCGGCCTTCCTTCGCGTGAACATCGAGATCCTCGGCAACGCCGATGACTTCCTCCACGCGCACGTCTGGCCGCGCTACGGGTGGGAGCCGGCCGACCTGGTCCGGATGCCGGTCTGGCTCTACCCGCACGAGAAGTGGCGAGACCCCTCGTCGGCGCTCGGGCCGCGGCACGACGCCCTGCGCTCGGCGATCACCGCGAGCCTGGAGCGCGGATGATTCCCCGGCGCCGCCGCGAGTCGGCACGCAACCTGCGGCGACGCATCCCGCCCATGCTCGAGACCTGGTCCGCCGAGCACTCCGAGGTGGTCCCGGGGATCGCGATCGGCCAGCCCGAGCGGCAGCCCGCCTGACCATCCGGGCACGCCGCCCGAGCTCACCTCGCCGAAGAGGCGGCGCAAGAACCCCCTGCCATTCGGCCGACAATCTCCGTATGATCCGCTCCGGCGGTCCCCCGCCAGCCAGGTGAAGGAGGGGTTGGGTCCATGCGTCCCGTGGCCCATGGTCGAGTGCGGTCTCTCGGGCGGGTGGCGGCTCGACGCCTCGCCGCGCTCGCAGCCTGCGCGGCGCTCGCGGGCAGCGCGATGGCCTGCTCACCGACCAACCCGAGCCCGAGCGGTGCCTCCGCCGAGACGCTGGCCCCGGCGAGCCCGGCCGCCGCGGTCGAGAGCCCGGGCGTCGTCGCGTCAGCGTCCCTGACCCCGGCCGAGGCGGCGGCCACCTACGGCCAGGGCCCCACGCGCGACCCGTCGGTCACGTACCAGCCCGACGTCGTCCTCGTCGAGGGCGGGCCGTCGATCGTCCGCTGGGCGAGCGCCGACGGCCTGGTCTGGGCGATCGATCGCAACGCCCCGGGCGCCGCCGACCTCAAGGTGGGCTCGGTCATGTTCGCAACGAGCTCCGCGATGGGCCGGGTGGCGGCGATCGAGGACCAGGGCGACAGCCGCATCGTCACGATCGCCCCGATCCAGCTGACCGATCTCGTTCGCGACGCGAACCTCCAGTACGACACCCCGATCGACTTCGCCTCGACCGCCTACCAGCCGCTGCCGTCCGACATCCCGGCGATCGTCCCCGATGACGCCTCGCCCTCCCCCTCCGCCTCTCCCGGCCCAGGCGTCGACGTGGTCGGCCCAGACGGAGCGACGACGGTGGAGCTGCCGCCGATCAGGCTGGCGTCCGTGCGGCGGACGGCCGCGCCGATCGGTGAGCCTCACGGCGCCCGGCTTCGACCCGACGGTCGGGGGCCGGCTCACGGCGCCGCTCAAGGTGTGCCCGGAGCTGGGTGTCGGCGACTGGGCCGTCGAGGCCTGCGCGCAGGGTCAGGGGGTGACCCTCAATGTCGACCGCAAAGCCACCGACCATCTCAAGTTCGGGTTCACGGTCAAGCTCACGTCGACCAACCTGCACGTCCAGGCGGGCGAGGTGGTCAAGGACGGCCAGATGGTGGACTCCGGCGGGGTCCTCCAGGGCCTCGACACGCTGGCGGTCACGTTCCACGGCGGCGTCCAGGACGGCGCCCAGGACAACACGAAGGTCAAGATCGAGGTCCCGGTCGAGATCGAGACGCCATCGGTCGTGGTGGGCGGCATCCCGCTCAAGGGCCTGATCGAGTTCAAGTTCAGCCTCGAGACCGCGTTCTCGGGCAAGAACTCCACGCTGTCGGGGGCGGGCACGTACCGGCTCACGGGACCGATCGGCGTCCAGGGCGGCAAGCCCGTGGTGCCCGGCCTTTCAGTGGTCAAGAGCCTCACGGACAGCCTCACCGGCATCACGCTGGGCGTGAGCGGGGTCGTGTTCACGGTGCGGGCCAAGTACCAGGGCGGCATTGGCGTGTACGGCTTCGTCGTGGGGCCCTACGTGACCTTCACCTTCTCGTTCGGGATCGGCCAGGGTTCCGTGATCGGCGCCCCACTGGCCGAGTGCCGGGGGGTCACCCTGGGGTTGTGGACGGGGGTGGGGGCCGGGTTCAGCCTCAACCCCAAGAAGCTGGCGTGGCTGATCGACAAGGACAGCGTGCTGGGCAAGTACCTGAACCTCAAGCTGGAGGAGGACATCTTGCAGTTCCAGATCTTCAACAAGAAGTCGGTCAAGCCCGACGTGCCGCTCTGCCGTGCATAGGCCGTCGCGCGCGTCCGGCGCGTCCCGCGTCACCTTCGCAGGAGCCGCGCTCGTGCTCCTCGTCGTTGCCTGCGGGGGCAGCACGGCGCCGTCTTCCGCCGCGGTCATCTCGCCGTCGGTGGTCCCCTCCACTGCGTCGGATGCTCCGTCTGCGCCCCCGTCTGACACCCCGAGCGACGCGCCCAGCGATTCGCCCGCCGAGCCGTCGGCCGTCGCTGTGGACCCCTGCTCGCTCATTACCGTGCCCGAGGCGAACGCCGTGACCGGCGTCAAGACGCTCCCGCCCGAGGCTGCGGGCGACCCTCCGTCGGAGTGCATCTGGGCCACCCCGACGTCCGGTGCCGTGGGACAGGTCCAGATCGACCTGGGCGACGGCGCGAAGAAGGCGTACGACATCGACAACACGGTCCTCAAGCACACGTTCACACCCCTGCCGGGCCTCGGCGACGAGGCGTACGCCGAGGACGGGGCGGTGTTCTTCCGCAAGGGCGACACATGGGTCGCGATCCACATCGTGCGGCTGGACGACTCAAAGGTCTGGATGCCCAAGCTGATCACCCTGGCCAAGACCGTGGCGACCCGGATCTGACGGATCGCCTACCCGCTGAGCGCAGCCTCGATCCACGCGCGCGGCGGCACCCCGCGGAGGCCTTCCGGCGTGCGGTAGAGCCGGCAGCGGGGCGTGTAGTCGCCCGTGTCCCGAAAGTCGGGATCGATGTCGCGGCCGTCCACGCGGATGGTCGGCGAGCCGGCGAAGCGACTGGCCAGGGCGACGGCCGGGTCCGAAGCGTTGACCGACTCGACCGGCGTGCCCGGCGCCAGCTCGGCGATGACCTCGTCGAGCAGCGCGCGGGCGGGCTCGTGGCCCGGGCAGCCGTCAAACCAGAGGAACTCGATACGGGCCATGCGGCCATCATCCCACCGCATGCCATCCATGGCTGGCATGCGGGCCTCGACCCGCCGCACGTGCACCGAGCGGCCCTGCCGGCGGTCCCCCCGCTGGGCGCGCCGCTCGGTGCCACATCCTGTGGCACCGTAGGTCGATCGAGCGCACGGGGTGGGTGGCGTGGCGCCTCAAGCGCCGGCAGAGCCGCCCGGTGCACCCGGGGATTGGCTCTGCCTCGTGCCTCAGCGATGCAGGCCTACAGCACTCGGGCGGTCATCCCGAGCCCGATCGGGCACGCGCCGAGTCACTGCGATCCTCGTCGGTGCGTTCACGGCTAGCCAACTCCTCGACTGGGCGACCGCCCAGAGTCTGTCGTCCGTTGAGCCGCAGGGCGCATTCGCGGAGCGCAACCCGATCCTCGCCCAAGTCAGTGATCCTGCCATGCGGCAGTATCTCGGGCTCGCCCTCAAAGTGGCGCTCGTGACCATCGTGACCGCGATCGCTCTGGTTCAGCGACGCCGCCCGATTGGCGCAGCCCTCCTAGTTGCCGGAACGGCCGCTGGACTCATCGGCGCCTACTCCAACGCTCACCCCAGGGTGGCTCAGCTAGTTGGGCTGGCTAGGAGGAACGGGGCGGCCCAGCCGACTTCGCGCTGGTCCATGGCGATCCGCTCTCCGACCCGAGCGCGCTCTGGCGGGTCTGGCACGCGTCGCGGGCGTGAGTGGGACCACTGCATAGGGGCGTGTAATGGCGGGGCCGGTTAGGCTGGGCGCCATGCGTTCCACCATCCTCACCTTCGCCCTCGTCGCCGTCCTCGCCGGCGCATGCGGCGGAGGTGGCGCCTCGTCCACCACCAGCCCCTCGACCGCCGCATCGTCGGCTGCCAGCCAGGCCGCCGCCTCGTCCGGCACCGGTGGCGGCACCGGCAAGGTCGACTGCTCATCGCTCAAGGAGGCGGGCACCCAGCTCATCGTGGGCACGCAGATCCTGGCCCAGATCCGCACCCCCGACACAGTCGCCGCCGTGAAGGACAAGTCGTTTGGCGACTTGGACGCCGATGCCTACATCGCCGCCATGCAGCAGCTGCACGTCCTCGACGGCTTCAAGTCGCCGCTGGGCGACCCCAAGCCGGCGATCGACGCCTATATCGCGGCCGCGCAGGCGGCCAAGGAGCTGCTGGCGAAGAGCTCGGTGACGCAGGCCGACATCGACGCGTACCTCAAGAACGTCGGCTCGATCTCGGACTTCCTGGGCAAGCAGATGGCGATCAGCGGGGCGATGAGCGCCGCCGGCTGCTGAGGCGAACCCCTGTCACTTGCCGCGAAGCAGCAGCTTCGTGAGGAGGCCGAGCGACGGGACCCCGAGGCGGCAGTCCACCCTAGTCCCGTGGATCAGGGCTGGCAACGCTACGGGGCCGACACCCCCAGCCCGATCGGGCACGCCACGCCGGTCGCAGTGTGGCAGTCGTAGCCATTCGGGTTCTTCGCCAGGTACTGCTGGTGCTCGTCCTCGGCGAAGTAGAACGGGGCCGCCTCGGCGATCTCCGTCGTGATCGGGCCGAAGCCGGCCTTCGCCAGCTCCCGCTGGTAGAGGTCGCGAGCGGCGCTGGCGGCCGCCAGCTGCGCGGGCCCGTGCGCGAAGACCGCCGAGCGGTACTGCGTGCCGAGATCGTTGCCCTGGCGGTAGCCCTGCGTTGGGTCGTGGGACTCCCAGAACACCCGCAGCAGCCGCTCGTAGCGGACCACGGCCGGGTCGAACACCACGCGCACGGTCTCGGTGTGGCCGGTCCGCCCGGTGCAGGACTCGCGGTAGGTGGGGTTCGGCGTGGACCCGCCCTCGAAGCCGACGGCCGTGACCCAGACGCCCGGGATCGACCAGAACTTCTTCTCGGCGCCCCAGTAGCAGCCCATCGCGAAGTCGGCGACCTCGAGCCCCTCGGGGTACGGGCCGGCGAGCGGGTGCCCGTTGACGAAGTGGGCGCCGGGCGAGGTGATGGGCTCGTCGCGCCCGGGCAGGACGTCGGACGAGCGGGGCATGGACGGCTGGGCGAATGCGATGCGCATGGATGGGGACCTCCGTGTTGCCCGAAGTCTACGCGGCGACGGTGACGGCACCGTGACGAGGGGCCATTGGTCACTTGACATATCCACGCGTCGCTGAGATATTTTCCGCGTCGACCACGTCAGCGAGGCACCGATGACCGTCACGTTTCCGACCCGACCCCGCCGCGACCTCGTCGCGCCCGATGTCACCGATGCCGTGAATGCTGCCCAACTCCTGGGTGACCGCTCCCGGGCGACGATCCTCGCGATGCTGGCAGACGGTCCCCACTGCGTGTGCGAGTTCGCGACCGCTCTGGGCGCCCGCGAGAACAACGTGTCCAACCACCTCGCCCGCCTCCGCGAGGCCGGCCTCGTTCGTGCCACCCACCGCGCGGGGGACGGCCGGCTGGCGATCTACGAGCGGGACGAGGCGGCGGTCGCTGCCGCCCTGGCCGCTCTGTCCACCCTGCTTCGCTAGAGACCCCGGAGACCCAACCCGATGGCCAACCGACACTCCCCGACTCCCAGCAGCGGCGGCAAGGGGACGCGCGCCGAGCGCCGTGCCGCGTCCCGCCAAGACGCGCGGAGCCGCCAGGCGCCGCGTTCCGGGCCCGAGCCGGCGATCCTGCGACTCGGACGCCGCTGGCTGCTCCCGGCGGTGCTCGTGGTCGCCGTCGTCGCTGCGGGCGGCATCATCGTTGCCGGGCTCACGGCGCCGCCCGCGCCCGTCGCCAACGTCGTCCGGCCCGTCGAGGGCTCCGCGGCGGCACCGGTCACGGTTGCCGAGTACTCCGACTACCAGTGCGACTACTGCGGCCGCTGGTCCCGTGAGGTCGAGGCCACGTTCCGCTCCACATACGTGGCCACCGGCAAGGTCCGCTTCGAGTGGCACGACGACGCGTGGGAGGGGCAGGAGTCGATCGACGCGGCGAACGCCGCCCGCTGCGCCGGCGACCAGGGCAAGTTCTGGGAGATGCACGACCTCCTGTACACGTCGCAGAACGCCACGCCGAACACGGGCGCCTTCTCCAAGGACCGTCTCAAGTCGCTGGGCGCCTCGATCGGCCTCGTGGCGACCACGTACAACGCGTGTGTGGACAGCGGGACGTACAACGCCTCGGTCAGGTCCGATACCGCGATCTCGTCGGGCGCGTTCTCGGGCACGCCCGCCTTCACCGTCAACGGCACGCCCCTTGTGGGCTACCAGACGATGGACGAGCTGACGGCTGCCATCACGAAGGCGGCGGCGGCGCCTTCGGGTGCTTCCTCCGGTTCGGCGTCGGCGGTGGCGACCGTCCCGTGACCCGCGTGACCGACGACCTCGGGGCCGCCTGATGGTCGAACTGCTGGTCGCCTTCGTCGGCGGCGTGCTCTCGCTGCTCTCACCGTGCTCGGCGCTGCTCCTGCCCGCGTTCTTCGCCTACGCCTTCCCCTCCCCCGCCCGGCTGGCCCAGCGGACGCTGCTCTTCTACGCCGGCATGCTGACGCTGCTCGTCCCGCTCGGGGTCGGCGCGGGCGCACTGGGCAGCGTGCTGATGGCGCAGCGGGGCGCCCTGATGATGCTCGCGGGCCTGGTCCTGGTGGTCATCGGCGTTGTGCAATTCCTCCGCGGGGGCTTCGAGCTGCCGAGCCCGAGCAGCGGCGGCACCACCACGCCCATGACCCCCGAGCGCGCCGCGAGCACCTACGCGCTCGGACTCGGCTTCGGCCTGGGCGGGTTCTGCGCCGGCCCCATCCTGGGCGGCGTCCTCACGATCGCGGCGTCGTCGGGCGGAGCGCTGTCCGGCGCGGTGCTGCTCGCGGCGTATGCCGCCGGCATGGCGTTCCCGATGTTCCTCCTGGCGCTGCTCTGGGAGCGGCTTGGCGCGTCGCGCCGGGGCACGCTCCGCGGGCGCGAGGTCCGGATCCTCGGCCTCGAGCGCCACATCACGGTCGTGGTCTCGAGCGTGATGTTCGTCGTCCTCGGGCTCGTCTTCATCATCCTCGAGGGGGCGAACCCGGCCGCGGGCATCTACGACGCGCTGGGCCTCGCGGACCTCTCCGTGGCGCTCCAGACCGCGCTCCTCAACGCGACGTCGGGCATGACGCCGGCGGTCCCGGCGGTCCTGGCCCTGGCGGCCGCCTCGGCCGCCCTCGTTCTGGTGCGCCGGCGGCGGACCCGCGTGGCTGGCTGACCGCGCCCCGCACGGCACGGCCGACGTGCTCGCCTTCGCGGTGCTCAGTCCGCTGCGAAGGCCTCGATCTCGAGCAGCCAGGCAGGATCGAAGATCCCGACGACCGCCACGGACATGGCGACCTGCCGGTCGCCGAGGTAGCGAGCCCGAGCCGCCCGGTTCTCCAGCGCATGGCTGCGATCCGCGAGGAACACGGTCACCTTGACGAGGTTGTCGCGGGTCATCCCGGCGGCCCGCAGCTGCGCGTCGAGGTTGGCCCACGCCACGTCCGCCTGGTCCGCGAACGCCTCGGAGACCCGGCCGTCGATGCCCACGGGCACCTGGCCGCTGATGAACAGCAGGCGCCGCTGACCCTCGACGGCCACGGCCTGCGCGTACCCGCCGGCCGGCTGCGGCGCATCGGCCGCGTTGATCTGGGTTCGGTTCATGCGTTCCCTCCTGGCCGGAACTTGGATGGGCGATGCTAGTGGACGAGGCAGATCACCTCGCGAATGGCCACGCTCGCTCCGTCATCACGCTCGGTGGCGCAGGGCGACCGACCCATGCGGGCCGGCTCGCCGGAGGCCGCGACTCATCGAACCTATCCCCCACCGACTCACGGTGGGGTCGAATCGTGGGTCGATGAGCGTGGCACGGGAGCGAAACCCGCGCTGGCCGCGCCGGCCACGCTCGCCGGCCTCGGATTCAACACAAGGTTGTGTCGGCAGGGATGCGGAGCCGGGAAGTTGGCTCGGCCGTCCGGAGGATCAGCGTTCCGCGTCGTCGCGCTCGGGTGCGTGTGCCGCCGCCTCGCGATCAAGACGCAGTCGCTCGGCCCGGGCAGCAACCTCGTCGGCGTCAAGCTCGCGAGCGTGCTCCTCGGCCCCGGCCTCGCCGTGGAGGGCGCGCTCCATCTTCCCCTCGAGCTCCTTGCTGCGGCCGCGAAGGATGGGGCCGTAGCCCGGTCCAGACCGACCCATCCGATCCCCCTTTCGCGGCGAGCCTAGGCCTTCGCGTACCGCCGGTCGACGTAGTCCTCGAGCAGGTCGATGAACTCGGCGACGATGTGGTCGCCGCGCAGCGTCCGGTCGAGCTTGCCGTCCACGAACACCGGCGCGACCGGCGCCTCGAAGGTGCCCGGCAGTGAGATCCCGATGTCGGCGTGCTTCGACTCGCCCGGCCCGTTGACCACGCAGCCCATGACCGCGACGCGCAGCTCCTCCACCCCGGCGTGCGTCTCGCGCCACTCGGGCATCCGCGCCTTGAGGTGGCCGGTGATCTCCTGCGCCATCTCCTGGAAGAACGTGGAGGTGGTGCGGCCGCAGCCGGGACAGGCCGACACCTGCGGCAGGAACGAGCGCAGGCCCATCGACTGGAGCACCTGCTGGGCGACCTCCACCTCGAGCTCGCGGCCGGCGCCGGGCTCGGGCGTGAGCGAGACGCGGATCGTGTCGCCGATCCCCTCGTTGAGCAGGATCGCGAGTCCCGCCGTGGACGTCACGATGCCCTTCATCGCCATGCCGGCCTCGGTCAGCCCCAGGTGCAGCGGGTAGTCCGAGCGCGGCGCCAGCCGGTGATAGGTGTCGACGAGGTCGCGGACGCCCGAGACCTTCGCCGAGAGGATGATCTGGTCGTGGCGCAGGCCCACCTGCTCCGCGAGCTCAGCCGAGCGCATGGCCGATTCGACCATCGCGTCGATCATCACGTCGCGGGCGTCGCGCGGCTCCGCGGCCTTCGCGTTCGCCTCCATCATCGAGGTCAGCAGGTCCTGGTCGAGCGAGCCCCAGTTGACGCCGATCCGGACCGGCTTGTCGTTGTCGACGGCCACCTGGACGATCGTCGAGAAGTTCTCGTCGTGGCGCTTGCCGCCCACGTTGCCGGGATTGATCCGGTACTTCGCCAGGAGCCGCGCCGTCTCGGGGTACTGCACGAGCAGCTTGTGCCCGTTGTAGTGGAAGTCGCCGATGACCGGCACGTCCACGCCGAGGTTGTCGCGCAGCTTGCGCATCATCTCGGGGACGGCGGCGGCGGCCTGCTCGGTGTTGACGGTCACGCGCACCAACTGCGAGCCCGCATGCGCGAGGCGCGCGACCTGGATCGCCGTGGCGTCCGCATCCGCCGTGTCGGTGTTGGTCATCGACTGGACGACGACCGGATGGGCGGAGCCGACGATCACGCCGCCGACGTCGACCGAGACCGTGGGACGCCGGACGGGGCGCAGCGAGTCGGGCGAGGTCACGGTGTGCCGCCCCCGCCGAGCCCCCGCGCGATGTCGAAGAACGTCACCCAGATGAGGAACCCGAACAGCGCGAGGAAGCCGATCGCGTAGGTCGCCTGCTCGGCGCGCTGCGAGATCTTGCGCCCAACCCGCGGGATGGCCTTGAGCACGATGACCAGCATCCGCCCGCCGTCGAGCGGCGGGAACGGCAGCACGTTGACGAGCGCCAGGTTCGCTGAGAGCAGGCCCATCAGGTACAGCGTGAAGATCGGCCCCTGGTTGCGGAAGGTGTCGCCGAGCGAGGCGGCGATGCCCACCGGTCCGGACACCGGCGGCGCCGTCGTGGGGTCGGTGACGATCGAGTGGCCCAGCTGCGCGAGGCCGTCGATGATCAAGCCGAACGCCCGCTCCGTCTCGGTCCAGCCGATCGACGCAGCGTCGACCAGCGGCCGGCTGGCGGTCTCCGGCAGGACGACAGCCGCGTTCGTCTGGGCGGGCTTGATCCCGAGCGCCCCCTGGTTGGCGTCGACGGCAGCCTGGGACTGGAGGGTGACGGTCACGGATGTTCGGGTGCCGTCCGCGTGCTGCACGCCGACGCTCACCGTCTTGCCGGCGTCCGCCCGCAGGGCGTCCACGATGTTCTGCTGGCCGTAGATGTCGTACATCTGCCCGTCGATGCTGATGATCGCGTCACCCGCCGCGATGCCCGCGGTCTGCGCCGGTGACCCCGGCACGACCTCGCCGACGCGGACGCCGAGGAACGGCGTGAACAGCCACGCGATCGCCGTGAAGATCAGGAACGCGAGGACGAGGTTCATCACCACGCCCATCACGAGGATCAGCAGCTTCTTCCACAGTGGCGCCCGGGTGAAGGAGCGCGGGTCCTCCTCCAGGTCGCCGTCCTCGCCCTCGAGCTTGACGAATCCGCCGATGGGCAGCCAGTTGAGCGTGTACTGCATGCCGACCGGCCGCGGCATGGCCTCGACAGCGGCGATCCTGGCCTCGTCGTCACCGGCTTCGGCCAGCAGCTGGGCGCGACGGTGTTGCCAGCTGGCCTGGATCTCGGGATCCACAGGGCGCTCGTGGAGCACCTTGGCGCGTGGCGGGAAGCCGAACCCGAACTCGAGCACCCGGACGCCCGAGAGGCGGGCGGTGATGAAGTGGCCGGCCTCGTGGAAGATGACGACCACGCCCAGGACCACGATGAACAGGATGATCGCCTCGAGGACGTCGACGATCCCGGTCATGCCGTCACCGGGCCCGAGGCGTAGGCGGCTCGCACCTCGCGGTCCAGGGCGACGAGCGCAGGCACGTCGGGCGCCTGGTCCTCGCCCTCGCCGAAGCGGCGGACGGCGGCCTCGAGGAGGCGCGCGATGCCGTTGAAGTCCAGGGTCCGGTCGAGGAAGCGGGCCACCGCCACCTCGTCCGCGGCGATGAGCGCGGCCGCCGCCCGGCTGCCGATGCGGCCCGCCTCGCGGGCGATGCGCAGCGCCGGGAATCGCGCCTCGTCCGGGGCGCGGAAGTCGAGCCGGGCCGCTGCGACGAGGTCAGGCGGGATGGCGGGCGACGGGAGCCGCTCGGGGTGCGTGAGGGCGTACTGGATCGGGAGGCGCATATCCGGGGTGCCCAACTGGGCCTTCAGGGAGCCGTCGATGAACAGGACGGCGGAGTGGACGACGCTCTGCGGATGGACGACGACGTCGATTGCGTCGTAGCCCACATCGTATAGCCAGTGGGCTTCGATCACTTCCAGGCCCTTGTTGGCGAGCGTTGCAGAATCGATGGTGATCTTGGCGCCCATCGACCAGTTGGGGTGCCTGAGCGCCTGCTCGGGGGTCGCCGCGGCGATCTCCTCAGCCGAGGCGTCCCGGAACGGCCCGCCCGACGCGGTGAGGACGAGCCTCGCGATCCCTGCCATCGGCTCCCCCACCAGGCACTGCCAGATGGCGGAGTGCTCCGAGTCGATGGGCCGCAGCCACGCGAGCGGCGTCGCGAGCGGGTCGCGCGGGTCCACGGCCGCGCGCTCGTCCGCACGCGCCCTGGCCTCGGCCATCACCAGGTGTCCGCCGGCGACGAGCGTCTCCTTGTTGGCTGTCGCCACCACCTTGCCCGCGCGCATGGCTGCGAGCACAGGTCGGAGCGAGACCATGCCACCGGTCCCGACAACCACGATGTCCACGTCGTCGCGGACCGCCATCCGCTCAAGGGCCTCGTCGCCGCGCCAGCGTTCGGTGCCCGCCGGGAGGTCCAGGGCCGCGTCATCGTCCGCCAGCGCCACGGCGGCCGGCCTCAGCCGGCGAGCCTGCGCCTCGAGCTCAGGCGCGTTGCGCCCCGCGGCGATGGCACGGACCCGGAACCGATCCGCGTGCGCCTCGAGCACCTCGACGGTCTGCCGGCCGATGCTCCCGGTGGAGCCCAGCAGAGCGACGCCGAGCGGCGCGTCAGTGGACGAGCGCGATGACATACAGCGCCACGACGGGTCCGGCGAAGAGGAACGAGTCGATCCGGTCGAGGACCCCGCCGTGCCCGGGGATCAGCGTGCCGGAATCCTTGGCGCCGGCCGCCCGCTTGAGCATGGACTCGGCGAGGTCGCCGGCCTGCGCCGCGAGACCGAGCAGCGGACCCAGCGCGAGGCCCCCCAGGGCGTTCTGCCCGAGGGCGCCGAGCATCAGCGCGGTGATCGCGGTCGTCGCGATCAGCCCGCCGATCACGCCCTCGATCGACTTGCTGGGCGAGATGTGGGTGAGGAACTTGTGGCGCCCGATCTGGCGGCCGACCATGTAGGCGCCGGTGTCGAAGCTCCAGACCCCCAGCACCAGGAGCAGGATCCACCCCTGCGCCGCGGTGAGGACGTGGAGCGGGGCGCCGGGCGGGACCGCGGGCGCGGCGGCCGCGAGGTGCAGGACGAAGGCGATGAGCCCCACGTACACGGCCCCGAACACGGTGGCGACCCAGGTGACCAGCCCGTCGCGCGGGTCCTCGCGGCCGAACGCGCCGACACCGGCGAGCACGAAGCCGACAGCGACGAGCAGGAGCCCCTTCTCGCCGCCGGGGGCCACGGCGGCCTCCAGCACCAGCGCCACGGCCAGTGCGGTCCCGAACAGCGAGAGCGACGGGAAGCCCGCGGCGCGGAGCAGGCGGAACACCTCGAGGCCGCCCAGGAGCGCAACCAGTGCCAGCACAGCGGCGATCGCGGGCGGCCCGATCCACAGCGCGATGACGAGCGGCGGGACGAGGGCCAGTGCGGACAGGGCCCGGGTTCGGAGCACGGGCGCCTAGCGACCGAAGCGGCGCGTGCGCCCGGCGAACTCGAGCAGGGCGGCGTCGAACTGGTCGGCGCCGAAGTCGGGCCACAGGCAGTCGGAGAAGACGAGCTCCGCGTACGCGGTCTGCCAGATCAGGAAGTTGCTGACGCGCCGCTCGCCGCCCGTGCGGATCAGCAGGTCGGGGTCCGGCAGGCCGGCCGTGTACAGCGCATCGCTGACGGTGCGCTCGTCGACCGCCTCGGGCGCGACGCCGGACGCCACGATGCGACGGACCGCGTCCACGAGCTCGGTTCGGCCCGCGTAGTTCCAGGCGATGTTGAGGTGCAGCCGCGAGCCCTCCGAGGTGCGGGCCACGGCACCCTGGATCGACGTGCGCGCCTCGTCGGGCAGCTCGTCGAGCCGGCCGAGCACCTGCACGTGGACGCCCTGCTCGTGCAGCTCCTCGGTCTCGTTGGCGATGGCGCGTCCGAGGAGCTCGAACAGGCCGCCCACTTCGTCATCGGAGCGCGCCCAGTTCTCACGGCTGAAGGCGTACAGCGTGAGCATCGGGACGCCACGCCGGACCGCGTGCTGGAGCAGGCCGCGGATGGCCTCGAGCCCCGCCGCGTGACCCTCGAAGTCCGTCACCCCGTGGACACGGGCCCAGCGACGGTTGCCGTCCATGATGATCGCCACGTGGCGCGGCAGCTCGTCGATGGGCAGCAGCGGCTCGGGCGCCGAGGCGGGGACGCCGGTGGCCCCGACCGGCCCCGTCGCCTTGTGGGCGAGCGGCGGAGCGTCAGTCGGGCGGGCGATCGGGCGATCGAGCGGCGCCTGGGCCACTAGACCTCGAGGACCTCCTGCTCCTTGGTGCCGCCGAGGTGGTCGACATCGGCGACCACCCGGTCCGTGATCTTCTGGAGCTGCTCCAGCTGCCGGCGAGACTCGTCCGCGCCCAGCGTGCCGTCGCGCTCCTCCTTCTTGAGGGCGTCCGCAGCCTCGCGGCGCAGGTTGCGGATCTCCACACGGGCCTCTTCCATCCGCTTGTGGACGCTCTTGACGATGTCCTTGCGACGCTCCTCGGTGAGCTGCGGGATGTTCAGGCGCACGACGGTGCCGTCGACGTTCGGCATGAGGCCGATGTCGGACTTCATGATCGCCTTCTCGATGGCGCCCAGAACGCCGCGGTCCCAGGGCTGAATGACGATCTGGTGCGGCTCCGGGACACTGATCGAGGCCAGCTGGTTGAGCGGCGTCGGCGTGCCGTAGTACTCGACGTGGATCCGCTCGACGAGCGCCGTGGACGCGCGGCCGGTTCGCAGACCGGCAAAATCGCGCTCCATGGCCTCAACCGCGCGCACCATCTTGTGCTCCGCCGCGGTCAGGACTTCGCTGGTCATCCGGCCACTCCTCCGGTCTCGCCGGTGATGAGGGTTCCCACGGGCTCGCCACGAGCCACCCTCGTGATGTTCTCCGGCTGGTTCAGGTCGAAGACGACAATGGGCAGGTCGTTCTCCTGGCACAGGGACACGGCCGCCGCGTCGAGCACTTTGAGCTGGTCGCGCAGGACGTCGAGATAGCCCAAGCGCGCGTACCGGGTGGCGGTGGGGACCTTCATGGGGTCCGCGTCGTACACGCCATCCACCCTCGTGGCCTTGAGCAGGACCTCGGCGTCGATCTCCACGGCGCGCAGTGCAGCGGCCGTGTCGGTGGTGAAGTACGGGTTCCCCGTGCCGGCGACGAAGATCGTGACGCGCCCCTTCTCGAGGTGGCGCACCGCGCGGCGGCGGATGTACGGCTCGGCGACCTCATTCATCGCGATGGCCGACATCACGCGCACGGGGATGCCCACGCGCTCGATCGCATCCTGGAGGGCGAGGCCGTTCATCACGGTCGCCAGCATGCCGATGTAGTCCCCGGTCGCGCGGTCCATCCCCCGGGCCGCCGCGGCCATGCCGCGGAAGATGTTGCCGCCCCCGACGACGATGCCCACCTGGACGCCCATCGCGCGGACGTCAGCGACCTGGTGCGCGATGAACGCGCAGAACGCCGGGTCCACGCCGTACTGGCGCTCGCCGAGGAGGGCCTCGCCCGACAGCTTGAGCAGGATCCGGCGGTAGCGGAGGGGGCCGGAGCCGGGGGCCGTCGCCGGCCCCTCGCTCAAGCCGGCCGCTTGACCGGCGTCCGTCACATCTCCTCCCCGAGGGCGAAGCGGACGAACCGCCGGACGCGGATGTTCTCGCCGATCGTGGAGATCTTCTCGGTCACGAGGTCGCGCACCGACCGGTCCTCGTCGCGGAAGGGCTGCTCAAGCAGGCAGACCTCCTTGTACCACTTGTTGAGCTGGCCCTCGACGATCTTCTCGCGGATCGCCTCCGGCTTGCCCAGGGTGGCCTGGTCCGCGAGCAGGTCCGCCTTCTTCGCGGTCAGCGCCTCGGCGGGGATGCCGTCGATGTCCACGTAGAGCGGGGCCAGGCCCGCAACCTGCATCGCGAGGTCGCGGACGAGCTTCTGGAACTCGTCGGTGCGGGCCACGAAGTCGGTCTCGCAGTTGACCTCGATCAGCACGCCGACGCGCCCGCCGGTGTGGATGTAGCTCGAGATGAGCCCTTCGCGGGCCTCGCGGCCGGACTTCTTCGCGGCGGCGGCAAGCCCTCGCTCGCGCAGCAGCGCGACGGCCTTGTCCATGTCGCCGCCGGTCTCGTCGAGCGCGCGCTTGCAGTCCATCATGCCCGCGCCGGTTCGGTCGCGAAGCTCCTTGACGGCCCCGGCCGTGATCGCCATGTGGGTGGTGCTCCTGTGGGGTGTTCGGCGGGCGCGAGACCCGCCGGCTGGGTTCGGGATCGGTGCCGGCCCGAAAGGGCTGGCTGGCCGGGCGAGCCCGCTGGGCCCGCCCGGTGGAAGGTCGCTTACTCGGCGGCCGAGGCTGCAGGCGCGGCCGGGGCTGCCGGGGCTGCCGGGGCGGCTGGGGCTGCAGGTGCAGCCGGGGCCCCGGGCAGCAGGTCGTCGTCCTCGGGATCGAAGGACAGCGTGCCGCCGGCAGCCAGCTGAGCGACCAGGTCCGCGGCGGCGCGCTCGTCGAACTCGGGCTCCTCGGCCTGACCCGCCTCGACGGGCTCGGGCTCCGATGCGGCATGGGCCGCGCGGAGGCGCTGGCCCTCGATGCACGCGTCCGCGACCAGCTGGCAGAGCAGCCGGATGGAGCGGATGGCGTCGTCGTTGGCCGGGATGATGTAGTCGAGCTCATCGGGGTCGACGTTGGTGTCGCCGGTGCCGACGACCGGGATCTCGAGCTTGTTCGCCTCGGTGACGGCGATCCGCTCGCGGTGGGGGTCGACGATGAAGATGATGCCCGGAAGGCGCTTGATCTTGCGGATGCCGCCCAGCGTGGCCTGGAGCTTGCCCAGCTCCTCCATGTGCTTGGCAGCTTCCTTCTTGGTCATCCGGTCGAAGTCGCCGGCCATCTGGCGGGCCTCGAGCTGGTCCATCAGCCCGATGCGCTTCTTGATCGTGACGAAGTTGGTGAGCATGCCGCCGAGCCAGCGCTTGGTGACGTACGGCTGGCCGGCGCGGATCGCCTCCTGCATCACCGGCTCCTGGGCCTGCTTCTTCGTGCCCACGAAGAGCACGCTCTCGCCGCGGGCGACGGACTCGGTGACGTAGGCGAGGGCCGCGTCGAGGCGCTTGACCGTCTGCGCCAGGTCGATGATGTGGATGCCGTTGCGCTCCGCGAAGATGAAGGGCTTCATCTTCGGGTTCCAGCGCCGGGTCTGGTGTCCGAAGTGGACACCGGCCTCAAGGAGCTGGCGCATCGAGACAGTGGGCACGCGTGACCTCCTGCGGTTCGTTCCTCCGCGGATCCCCTGCGGGGGCCTCGCCAGGCGGCTGGCCTGCGGTCGGCACCGTCCCGTCAGGGATCGGATCCGCGTGTGTGCTCCGGCCGGCGTCTGCCGGGCGGGCATGGCGATCTCGCCGCAGCGCTGCCGCGGCGGGCGGGAGTGTACCACAGGGCCCTCTGGCCTCCGGTGAAGGGGGCCCCTCCCCCACCCCGGGCCTGACCCGTCGGCTCCGCCCCTCGTCGCCGCGGCTCCGCCCCTCGTGACCGCAGTTTCGCTCTTGGTGGCGGTGCCTAGCGGTGCCTACACGTCGATGCCGCGATGGTGGCGGAGCGCGGGGCGTCCGTCGGGCCCGCGATCGATGGCGATGAGGTCCACGCGAACGGGCAGATCCGGCAGCCGGCGCCCGTCGGGCAGGACGGCACGCATCGCGAGCTCGCCGGCGGCGCGGCGCATGGCGTTGCGCTTTCGGTAGTCGACGGTCTCCTCGGCCAGCCCGAAGTCGCGCCGACTTCGCCGGCGGACCTCGACGAGCACGATCGTCGGCGGGTCGGCGGGGTCGATCGCGAGGATGTCCACCTCGGTGCGGCTGACCCGCAGGTTCCGCGCGACGATGCGCCAGCCGAGCTCCTGGAGCCGGAGGGCAGCCAGGCGCTCACCGTCGTCGCCGATCTGCTGGGCTCGGGTTGATCGAACGCGCTCCACTGCCGGAGCCTGCACCTGGGCGATCATCCGCGGCTTATTCGGGATGGACCGAGGGGTCGCGACAGCGGGGTCCGCCGCAGTCCCGCGGCCTGCGCCTTCACCCCGGATCCCCGTCTTCGCGATGCTGCGCCGGTCTCGAGCTCGTCGACGATGGCCTCCGGACTTCGCCGCCCGGCGCGCAGCAGGTCGCGAGCGTGCGACCTCCTGTCATGGCCGAACCGCACCTAGCCTGGCGAAGTGGGCGCGTGCCCGAAGGGGCAACCACGGCTGCGCGATCGTCCTCCCGTTGCCGTCGCCCCCCGAAGCCGCAGAAGTCGCACGATCGACCCCATGCGGCATCGTCGCACGCAGCACCGGCATGGCTGAGCGCGCTGAGCTCGAGCCCGAGGCGCGGCTGGCCGCGGCTGCCCGCCGGTCGGCCGCTGGGCCCACGCCGCAGAGCCCCACGGGGTCCGGGCTGCGTGAACTCGCCGGCCCGCCGATGCGCGGCCGCACTGCCGGCATGCGCCCCCGCCAGGTCCTCGCCATGCAGCGCCTGGTGGGGAACCGTGCCGTGGCAGGGGTTCTGGGCTCTCCGGGGCTGGGCGCGGAAGGAGCCGGCGAAGACCTCGAAGCGCTGATGTCGGGCACGACGGCGGCTGCTGAGACCACCGGACTCGCGCAGGCAGGCGCCGCCGGGGGAGCGGGCCAGGCCGCGAACCCAGCCGGGCAGGCGGCGGCCGCCGGAGGGGAGGCCGGGGTCGGGGTCGACGCGGCGGGGCAGTCGGGAGCAGGTGAGGCGTCGGGAGGCGCGGCCAGCGCCGAGGCGATGACCGGTGCCGGCGCGGTAGCGGGAGCCGTGAACGCGGCGGAAGGCACGGGATCAAGTGCGGCAGCGGGCGGAGCCGTCAACGCCGCGGGAGTGACCGGCGCCGGCGAGGCGGCGGGAGCGGCGAACGTCGCCGGGCAGACGGACGCGGCATCGGAAGCCGGAGCCGCGGTCAACGCCGCCGGTGCGTCGGGGCCGGCCGGGAGACTGGCTGCAGGTCTGGGCGGCGGGGCGGCACAGTCCGCCGGCACCGGGCTCGGCGGGTTCCTCGGCGGCGGGCTGTTCGGCGGAATCGCCGCCGCCGCGGGCGCGGTGGCCACGGGGGCCGTGGCGGGCACGTCAGGCGGATCTGGCGCCGAGGCCGCTGCCGCAACGGCGGGCAGCGCCGAGACCACGTCGGTCGAGAAGGCCGGCGGGGCCGGCGGGGCTGGCGCCGCTGAGGCGGCTGCCGCGGGAGCCGGCGGGGCGGCCACCGGCGAGTCCGAGGTTGTGGGATCGGCCGGCACTGGCAAGGCGACGGGCGAGTCCGAGGGCCTCAGTGTTGGCAGCGCTGGTGCGGCGGCAGGCAACGATGCCGCAGCTGCGGAGGCTCCCGCCACGCGCCAGCGCTCGGCCCCTGCAGGGGGCGGTGGCGGCGGGGCCGAGGCCGAACACGGCGGCGAGGAGGCCGGTGCCGCCGAGGAGGGCCCGGCTGCCGGAGGCGGTGGTGGCGGCGGTCTCGACATGGACGGTCCTGCGCCATCGGGCGAGCCCCTCCCCGACCCAAGCCTGCCCGCCGCGCCGGCAGCTGGCGAGGTCAACCGCCTCGGAGAGGCAGCCCCAGAGGTGGACGCCGGCGAGGAGCCGGCCATCGAGGAGGGTGAGGCGCAGACCGAGGAGGAGCCGGCCGGCGAGATCAGCGGCCAGGCGGAGGCGGTCGAGTCGGCTGGCCAGGATTCCGGCGGAGGCGGAATCATCGATGCCATCGTCAATCGCGCGAAGGCCGCCTTCCGGGGCATCGCCAGCTCGGTGACGGGAGCAGCCCGCGGCGTCGCCAACGCCGTCACGGGCGCCGTGCGCAGCACCGTTCAGGGTGCCAGGACCCTCGCCCGCGGGATCCTCGACGGGATCCTCTCGACGGCGAGGTCGCTCAAGGACGGTGCCCTGGCGGGCGTCCGCTCCGTCGTGAGCGGGATCACCTCCGCGGCGCGCGGCGTCGTGGGGCGGCTGTTCGGAGCAGTCTCGACCGTGATGGCGAGCGTCCGGGCCGCTGTGACCGCGGCCGTCGCGCGGGCCATGCGCGGCGAACCGCTGATCCCGAACATGCTCGCGCCCGTCATCGCCTTCCTGAACCGCCTCTTCGGCGACATCCCGGGCCGGATCACGGCGCTGATCGCGCAACTGACGCAGGCGGCGAACGGCCTCGTCGATCGGCTGATCGGCGGCGTGTCGGCGCTCAGCCAGCGCGTCGCGAGTGGCGTCGCGAGCCTCGCGGCCAGGCTGCAGGCAGGCGTGACCACGGCTGCGGCCACCATCACCGGCTTGGCGAGCCGGGCAGCGGCGCTGGTGAGCGAGCTGCCGGGCGTCCTCCGCTCGGCCATCAGCTGGATCGTCGACCGCCTCCTGGCCGCCGTGCGCGCTGCGGTTCGACGGATCGCGCAGATCGTCAACGCGTTCATCGGCCGGCTCTCGGCGCGGATCCAGTCGTGGGTCGCCGCCCAGGCGGCGCGGATCATCGCGCTCATCAACCGGGTCCGCAACGGCGTCATGACGGCGGTCAGCTTCGTCGCCAACCTCGTGCGCGCCGCGCTGGCACGGCTCGCCGCCTTCCGCAGCTGGCTGATCGCCGGCGCCATGGCGCTCCTCGGCCGCGTCCTGCGCCGGATCATGGAGCCGCTCAAGGCGGCCCTGATGCGCCTGCTCATGAGCCGCATCGGCCCCCAGATCCAGGCTGCCATCGCCGCGGCTCGGACGATGTTCCCCAATGGGCTGCCGACACCGCAGTCGGTGATCCAGGCGCAGGCGCAGGCAGCAACCCAGGCCGCAGCCCAGGCTGAGCAGTCGATCGTCAATGGCCTGCTCCACCCCGAGGGCGATCACTTCAGCATCGGCTTCCAGCTGGGCGGCGACATCTCCGGCGGCGCCGGCGTCTCGGCCGGCGGCGGCGCGTCGCTGGAAGTCGTCATGGACTACCGCCGGGGCGACATCGGCTTCTTCGTCGCCCCGGGCGGCGGGGCGCAGGTGAGCGTCGGCGATATCGGGGCGACCGGCCACCTGTCGGGTGCGATGACGTGGGGCACCGTCGGCTCCTTCGGCGATGCGAACAAGGACGTGCTCCAAGGCTGGGGCGGCTGGTTCACCAACGCGAGCTACGGCGTCCAGGGCGGCCTCGCCGAAGGCGGCGGGCTTGCCGTCCAGTCAGGTGGCGTGATCTCGGTTGGCGGGTCGACCGATTTCGGGACCATCGGGTCGTATACGCCGCTCGGGGCGGACCAGCACCTCGTCCCGGGCCAGCAGGTCACCGGGCCGTCCACTCCGGGCACACCCGACGCCCACGACGTCGTGGCTCTGGGCGAGGTCCTCTTCCCCACCCAGAGCGCCGAGGTGGATGCGCTGGGCGGCGGCGGGGCGATCTCGACGGCGGCGTCGACCGCGAACGACTTCCCGCAGGGCCACGACGGCGCCCGCGTGACCTCGATCGACGTCACGGGCGAGGCCAGCCGGGCCTGGCTGCACACGCCGACCGGGAGCAGCCGCGAGGAGTCGAACCGCGATCTGGCGCTCCGGCGGGCACAGAACGTCGTGGGGCGGCTCGAGCCGCTGGTGCCGGGCGTCTCCGTCCGTGGCATCGGCGCCGGCGACAGTGCGGCCGCGCGGGCAGGCAAGGCTGAGACCGACCGGAGCCCCGAGGACCAGCGGGCCACGATGTACGGCTCGGTGTTCCGCCAGGGCACGCCCGACCAGCCCGGCGCCGTCACGCAGCAGCCAGGTCACATGGAGGGCGACCAGTTCCAGGTCAACGCCGGCGTGCCCAACCCCTTGGCGGCAGGGCGGTCGGCCTGGGGCTGGGACACGTCGGTGGGCGTGTCGGGCCTGGTGGGCGAGGCGGGCCAGCTCGGCGTGTACGGGGGGCTCGGGGCCAGCTACTCGTTCCCGATCGGCAAGGCGCATTTCGACGCCACCACGATGGCGATGACGCGCATCATCTTCGGCCTGATCAAGATCATCGGCGACGTCGAGACCGGCAGCCCGCTGGGCATGATCCGCGATGCCATCGGCATGGGCTGGGGCGTCGAGGAGCTGGTCACCTCGCTGTTCGGCCAGGCCATCGGCGACTGGACCATCCCGCTGCCGCCCGGCGTGGCCGTGGCCTAGGCTGGCACCCAATCCCGGAGGCCCACATGCCGCTCCCGCCGCCCGACGCACCGCCCACTGGCTCCCCGCCCGTGCTCTGGACCTCGCCCGCGGGCGAGTCCCCGTCCGTCAGGGCCGATGGCAGCGGCGCCGTGGGGTCCGCAACGTTCACGCCGGCGACGTTCCGGGATGTGGTCCTCGACGCGGTCGTGGAGCTCGAGACGGGCGGCGCGGACGCGGCCTGCGGCCTCTTCTTCCGCCAGGCGGACGATCGCGACTACCTGGGCTTCAGCGTCACGGCCGGGGGGCGCGCCGTCGTGTTCGCGATCGAGGGCGGGCAGCTGCGCGTGCTCGCTGACGGGCCGATCCCGGACGAGGCGCCGTACGCCCGCGGCATCCCCGCAGCGAATCGCCTCACGATCGTGACCGCCGGCCCATCGATCACCTGCATCGTCAACGGCTATGTGCTGGTGGGCGTGATCGTGGACCCGCGGTACAAGGCAGGACTCGCGGGGGCGCTGGTCGTGCCGGGCCAGGCCGGCGTGGCGGCATCGGCGCGCCTCCGCTGGGCGCAGGTCCGGGCGCTGCTGCCAGACCAGCGCTAGCCGGTCGTCCCCGTCAGGCGCCGACGGGAGCGCTGCTGAGGTCGACCTCGACATCCTGCTCGACCTCGAGACCGAGGGCGTCGGCTGGGTCGAACTCGCCGAAGGCGGCGGCCGCTCCGGCCTCGTCGACCTCATCGCCAGCCGTCGTGTCGAACATCGCGAGCTGGTCGCCCGCGAGCAGCACTTGCAGCGCCTGCCAGCTCTTGCGGTGGTGGGGCGTCAGCCCGTGGGCGCGGATGGCATCGCGGTGCTCGAGGGTCGCGTAGCCCGCGTTGCGCTCCCAGCCGTACTGGGGGTAGCGGACGGCCAGGCGGTGCATCATCCGGTCCCGGACGGTCTTGGCCACGACGGACGCGCAGGCGATCGAGTAGACGAGGGCGTCGCCGTCGACGATGGCCGTATACGGCCCCACCTGCTGCTCGAAGCCGGCGATCCGAAGGCCGTCCACCAGCACGTGGTCGTGGTCGCCGAGCCGGGCGATCGCGCGACGCATGGCGAGGTGGGTCGCGTGGTAGATGTTCAGGCGGTCGATGTCGGCGACTGACGCGGCGCCCACGCCCACCGCCACCGCGCGACGCCGGATGATGGGCGCGAGGCGCTCGCGCTGGGCGGCCGAGAGCGTCTTGGAGTCGCGGACGCCCTCGATGCGCTTGCAGTTGGGCGGCATGATCACGGCCGCCGCGACCACGGCGCCGCACGTCGGCGCCACGCCCACCTCGTCCACGCCCACCACGCGCGTCGCCCCGGCCTGCCAGAGCGGGCGCTCGAAGCGCAGGGTGGGGACGATCACGGCCATCGCCGGCTAGCGTAGCGCCGTCGGGCGATCAGCGGCACACTCGGCGGCATGCTGCGTCAATTCCGCCAGGTCGACGTCTTCACCACCGGTCCCGGCCTCGGCAACCCGCTCGCGGTGGTGCTCGACGCCTCGGGCCTCTCACCGGCCGAGATGCAGCGCTTCGCGCGCTGGACGAACCTGTCCGAGACGACGTTCGTCGTGCCGACGGACGACCCCGCCTCCGACTACGCGGTCCGCATCTTCACGCCCAATTCCGAGCTGCCCTTCGCCGGCCACCCAACGCTGGGCACGTGCCACGCATGGCTGGAGTCCGGAGGGCGGCCCCGCGACCCGGGTCGTATCGTCCAGGCCTGCGCTGCCGGGCTGATTGAGATCAGGCCACACGAGGACGGGCTTGCGTTCGGTGCTCCCCCACTCCGCCGCTCCGGCCCGGTGGACGAGGCCGATCTTCTAGCCATCGCCGCCTCGCTTGGGATCGGGCGCTCAGAGATCCTCGACGCCGCCTGGGCCGACAATGGACCGGGCTGGGTCGCGGTGCTGCTGCGTGACGCGGAGGCGGTGCTCGGGGTTCGCCCAGGCGCCGTGCCGCTCGACGTGGGCCTCGTGGGCTTCTACCCGCCGGGCTCCCCGGAGGCCATCGAGGTGCGCGCGCTCTACCCCCAGAACGGGCTCACCGTGGAGGACCCGGTCACGGGCAGCCTCAACGCGTCGGTGGCGGGCTGGCTGCTCGAGACGGGGCGCATCGAGGCGCCGTACATCGCGAGCCAGGGCGGCGCGATCGGGCGGGCCGGGCGCGTCGAGGTGTTCCGGGCCGAGGACGGCCGCGTCTTCGTCGGCGGGCGCTCGTTGACGCTCGTCAGCGGGACGGTGCAGCTCTAGGCTCGGCCCATGAATCGAACGACCCCCGGGCAGACCGGGGGTCGATGGCTTCGCGCGCGGCCGGGACGTGCGCCCGGCGGGTAGACCTAGCGGCGCTCGCGGAGCGTCGTGGCGGCCTTGCCGACGCGGTTGCGCAGGAAGTACAGCTTCGCGCGGCGGACCTGGCCGTGGCGGACGACCTCGATCTTCTCGATGCGCGGGCTGTGGAGCTTGAACGTCCGCTCCACGCCGACGCCCGACGCGATGCGCCGGACCGTGATCGCCGAGGCGACGCCGGCATTGCGCACGCGCATCACGAGGCCCTCGAAGATCTGGATGCGTTCGCGGTTGCCCTCGACGACCTTTGCCGACACCTTGACGGTATCGCCGGGGGTAATCACGGGCAGGTCGGTCCGCAGCTGGTCGGCCACGATCTCGTTGAGCACGTTCACGGTGAGCAGTCCTTGTTGGGTCGTCGGCAGCGGCGGCTGCGGTTCGCGGATGTCGAGGAGCGGCGCGCGCCGCAGAGGGCTGGGCCGACGGCGGAGGATAGCACGCCAGCGCGCCCGTGTCAGTCGGGTGTCCGTGTCAGTCGGGGCCGGCCCTCCTGACGCGGCTCACAATTCCTCCCCCGACTCGGACTGCACCTCGGCGAGCAGCTTCGCCTCCTCCTTGGTCAGCGCTCGGCCCTCGAGCAGGTCCGGCCGACGCTCGAGCGTGCGGCGGAGCGACTCACGGAGGCGCCACGTCCGAACCTGCTCGTGGTGGCCCGACACCAGCACGGGCGGGACGGCAACGCCGTCGAACTCGGCCGGGCGCGTGTACTGCGGGTACTCGAGCAGCCCGGCGGCGAAGGACTCCTCGGCCGTGGACGCCTCGTCGATGGCGCCCGGCAGCAGCCGGATGACGGCGTCGATGACCACGAGCGCAGCCAGCTCGCCGCCCGTGAGCACGTAGTCGCCGATCGAGAGCTCGCGGTCGCACATCGCGCGGACGCGCTCGTCCACGCCCTCGTAGCGCGGGCACAGGAAGACGAGGTGCGATGCCTCGGCGAGGCTCTGCGCCACTGACTGGCGGAACACCTCCCCGGCTGGGTCGAGCAGGATGACCGTGGAGTCGGGACGGCGGAGCTCCGCGAGGGCCGCGGTGGCCACGTCGGCCCGCAGGACCATGCCCGCTCCCCCGCCGTACGTGGAGTCATCGACCGTGCGGTGCTTGCCCAGGCCCCAGCGGCGCAGGTCGTGAACACGGATGACCGCGAGGCCCTGCTCCTGGATGCGCGCGGGGATGCTCTCCCGGATCGGGCCCTCGACCATCGGCGGGAAGAGCGTCAGGACGTCGATCTCGAGGGGCATCAGGCGTCAGGGCCGGGCTCGGGCGCCGCCTCACTCGGGGACGCGGATCCAGGAGTCCCGGGTTTCGGCTCCCTGGGCCTCAGAGCCTCGGGCCTCGGCTCCCCGGGCTTCGGCACGCCGGGTGTCGGTGCCCCGAGTTTCTGACCCCCGGGCTTCGGCGCCCCTTTGCGCTGCTTCGGCTGCTTGTGCGGTCTGCGGTCGCGCGGGCGGACGTAGTCGTCGTCCTCGACCGGCCGGGCGTCCAGGGCAAGCGCATCGAGGTCGACCACCATGATGCCGCGCTCAGGCGCGAGATCCGTGACGATGCCTCGGACGCCGGGCACGTCGAACTCGCCACGGGGCCCGCGGACGACGAACACCTCGGCGCCCCCGGCGCGGTAGATGTCCACGATCCTGCCCAGCTCCTCGTCCCCGGTGGAGGCGACGGCCAGGCCGATGAGCTCGTGCCAGAGCCAGCGGCCCTCCTCGCGAGGCTCGTCGGGCGGCACGATCTCCAGATACCGGTCGCGCAGCCGCTCCTCGGCGAGGTTCCGATCGCCGATCTCACGGAAGCGCAGCCACCAGCCCCGCCCATCGGCAACCGGCGTGGCCTCGGCGATCGTCAGGCGCTCGTCCGTCCCCTCGAGGAACAGGGTGGCGCCCACGGGGAACCGGTCCTCGGGGCGGTCGGTCAGGAGCTCGACGCGGACATGGCCTCGCAGGCCGCGGAACCCGCGGACCAGCGCGACCACCAGGCGCGGCGAGTCTCCGTCACGCGGCGACGGCGATTCGCCGCCGCGCGACGCGGTGCCGGGAGCCAAGGCCCTCAGACGATCTCGAGGCTGACCGTCTCGCCCGTGCGGGCGGACGTCACCTTGAGCAGGGTGCGCAGCGCCTTGGCGACGCTGCCGTTGCGGCCGATGACCTTGCCCATGTCGGACTCGGCCACGTGCAGCTCGATGATGGTCCCGTCCTCGGCGTTCACGACCTCGACGTGCACAGCGTCGACGTCATCGACGAGGGACTTCGCGACGTACTCGACCAGTTCTGCGGCGGCCATCGTCGGGCCTACTTCAGGCTCGGCGTGACGCCGGCCTGCTTCGAGGAGCCGCTTGACGGTGTCCGACGGCTGCGCGCCCTTGGACAGCCAGTCCTTGGCCTTCGCCTCGTCGATCACGAGCTCGATCGGGTCGGTTCTCGGGTTGTAGTGGCCGATCGTGTCGATCGCTCGGCCGTCACGGGCTGAGCGGGCGTCGGCCACGACAAGACGGTAGGTCGGCTGCTTGGTCGCCCCAACTCGGGTGAGGCGGATTCGGACGGTCATGTGGTTGCGGTACTCCTCTTGCAGTGCGGACCTTGGGCGGGCCCGCCGAGCGGCTGGGCCTCGACAGGGGCTCTAGTGGTTGATGGACAGGGTCATCGTCCCGCGCATCAGGTCGCCGTCGACGACGTTGACGGTGACGACGGCGTCGAATGGAAGCAGGTACGGCCGGATGTCGGCGTCGTACTTGGTCCGCTCGCTCGCGGGGAGGATCCCCTCGACGAGCTCGCGGGTGGCCGTGAGGTCGAGCCAGACCAGCCCGGCGTTCTTCGTCCCGGCCTGGTCGAGCAGCGCTGAGAACCGGGCGTTCTTGGCCAGCGAGTCGCCGCCCTGGGAGGCGTCGACCACAGCCTTGGCGAACGACGGGTCGAGCGTCAGAACGACGACCTTGTCGGTGACTGCGTAGACGAACTGGAGGTTGGGCGGGATGGTCATCCCCGAGGAGCCCACGCTGGACTCGAGCAGTGGGGCCATCGCCGAGAGGTCGAGGCTCGAGATCTTGACGCCCTTGTAGTCCTCGTCCTTGAACGCGAGGCCGGAGCTGGCCCCGCCCAGGTCGGCGAGGGCGCGGAGCTGGGTGACCAGTCGCGTCGCGGCACCGGCGTCGTCAGGCCGGATGAGCACGCCGCCGGAGACCGTCGCGCCGTCGCGGGTGACGGCGAACCCGGCGTCGCCGATCCAGCCGACCGTGCCCGAGAAGCCGCCCGCCAGGTTGAGGGCGTCGTCGAGCTGCTTCACGGACGCCGCGAGCGTGGGGTTGGCGGCGAACTTGTCCTTCAGGGACCCGAGCAGCTTGCCCACATCGTGCGTGTCCATCAGCGCAATCGTGTTGGCGGGGGCGAGCCCTGCCAGGTCCGAGGCGCGGTTCGTCCCGGTCTGGTAATCGGCCTTGGGCTGGACCGTGTCGAGGACGAAGTTGCCGTTCGAGGCCTTGAGGTCCCCCGCGATCCACTCGGGCACGAGGTCGGCCAGCACGCCATAGGCGGCCACCGCGTCGGCGGCCTGGCCCGAGCTCGCGCCGGCGATCCTGGTCAGGCTGTCCAGCTGGGCCTTGACCATCGCTTGGAGGGGCTCGTAGAGCATGCCGAGGTGGTCGCCGGGCAGGGACGAAACGGCCTTCTGGAACTTGGCATCGGTGCTGAGCCCGGCGGTCCCCTTCGTGGCGATGGCCAGGCGAATGGAGTCGAGGTCGCCGGCGACGAGGACCTTGCCGGCCAGGGTGGCCCAGCCGACTTCGGGCGCCAGGCTGCCGGACGGCTGCGCGACGTGCACCACCACGCCGTCGCACGTCCGGTCGGCGGTCTTGGCGCCGGCGTCACCAAGGATGGTGTTGACCCACGCCTCGGCTTTCGCGGCGTCCGTCACGTTCATGAGCAGGAGCGCCCGGATGCCCATCGACGAGGGGACCATCCCCCCGCCCAGAGCATCGGACGGCAGGGGCGACGGAGTCGAGGCGTCACCGCCGGTGCAGGGAGGCAGCGCGGCGGTGGGGCTGATCGTGGCGCTCGGGGCCGGAGAGCCACTCGGCGTCATCCCGCCGAACGTGCCAAACGCTGCCTGCGGCCCCTCGGCGACCGCGATCTGCCCGCCGAACCACGGCGCGATCTCGGTCTGGTAGTCGTGCTTGTTGTTGGTGGCCGCCTTGATCACGCGATCGAGGACCTCGCCCAGCTTGGCGTTGAGCGCAGCCTGGTCCGCGAAGCCTGGGAGCGCCGAGAGCGCCTTGGCGAACTCGGCACGCTGGCTGCCGGGCAGGTCGAGGCGACCCTCGACGTAGAGGATCGAATCGGTGGGCGCGTAGCCCGCGAGCGCAGACGCGCCGCCCGACGAGCCCGTGAGCAGCATGGTGGCGCCGATGCCGCCCGCGACCACGAGCACCACGATCAGCGCGGCCACCACGTAGCGCAGGGGGTTGCGTCGGCGGGGGTGGCCACCGATGGGAGCCACGGGCACGCCGAGACCGGCGGGCGACACGGACCCCCCGTACGACGCGCCTGGGCCGACCGACGGCTGCCCGGGCGCACCAAGCGAGGCTGCTGCGCCGAGGGGCTGCGATGTGCTCGGGGCGCCGTAGGGCTGCGCCGGTGCCGGGGCGCCGTAGGGCTGGCTCGGCGGGGCGGGCCACGGGGCGGCCGGCGGCTGCGGCTGGACGGGCTCTGCGGGCCCCGGGGTCGCGGGTCGCGCCCAGCGGGACGTCTCGGCGGGCGCCGAGGCTGGAGCGGTGGGCTGGGCAGGCGCCGCCTCGGCGGGCTGCGGCTGGGCTGGGGCGCCCAGCACGGCGGGCGTCTCGAACGGCTGTGTCGGGTCCTGGTCCATCTCGTCCCTCCTGGCGCCGCTACCGGCGCCCGAGCAGCTGGCCCATGGCCGCGCGGCGGCCACCGGAGCCCTGCAACTGCTTCATCAGCTTCTGCATCTCGCCGAACTGCTTGATCAGCCGGTTGACCTCGGGCAGGGACGTGCCAGAGCCCTTTGCGATCCGACGCCGACGGGAGGCGTTCAGGACCGACGGGTCCCGCCGCTCGCGCCTCGTCATCGACTGGATGATCGCCTCGGTCCGCTTGAGCTCGCCGCGGTCCACGGCCGCCTGGGCGTCCTTGGCCATGCCGCCAAGGCCGGGGATCATCGAGACGATCTGGCCCATCGGGCCCATCTTCTTCATCTGCTGCATCGAGTCCAGCATGTCCTCGAGCGTGAACGCGGCCTTGCGGACCTTCTCCTCGAGCTTCGCGGTCTGCTTCTCGTCGAAGGCCTCCTGCGCCCGCTCGACGAGCGTGAGGATGTCGCCCATGCCCAGGATCCGGCCCGCGAGCCGGTCCGGGTAGAACACCTCGAGGGCGTCGGTCTTCTCGCCCGTGCCCAGGAACTTGACGGGAATGCCCGTGACGGCGCCGATCGAGAGCGCCGCGCCACCGCGCGCGTCCCCGTCGATCTTGGTCATCACGAGGCCCGTGATCTTGACGGCGCCTGCGAAGCCCTGGGCAACGTTGACGGCCTCCTGGCCGGTCATCGCGTCCACCACGAGGAGCGTCTCGACGGGCTTGGTGGCAGCCTCGATGGCGTGGATCTCGGCCATCAGGGCGTCGTCGACGGTGAGCCGCCCGGCCGTGTCGATGATCACCACGTCCCGGCCGATCCGCTTCGCGTGCGCGATGCCCTCGCGCGCGATCTCCACCGTGGGGGTGCCGACGGGCGCGCGGTAGACGGCGATGCCGAGGCCCTTGCCGAGGGTCTCGAGCTGGTCGGCGGCGGCGGGCCGATACGGGTCCGCGGCGATCAGCAGCGGGTGCCGGCCGAGCTTGACGATGTGCTTGGCGAGCTTCGCGGCCGTGGTCGTCTTGCCCGAGCCCTGCAGGCCGACGAGCGCGACGACGGCAGGGCTGCCGGCGAGCCGGAAGGTGCGGTCACCCACCGACAGGAGCGCGGTCAGCTCCTCCTGGACGATCTTGACCACCTGCTGGCCGGCGGTGAGGCTCTCGAGGATCTCGGCACCGACGGCACGCTCGCGGACACGGGCCACGAAGTCCTTGACGACCTTGAAGTTGACGTCCGCCTCGAGCAGCGCCAGCCGGACCTCGCGCATCGCCGCGTCCACGTCCGCCTCGGACACCCGGCCACGCCCGGTCAGACCCGCGAGGGTCTTCCGAAGGCGATCGCTGAGGCTGTCGAACATGCGGTGACGGCGACCCTTGTGGTGGCTTGGTGACGGACCGCGGCGAATGCCGACGGCGCGGTGCGCGGGTTCTGGCGACACCTGATCGCGGCGAGTGTACGGCATGGGCTCCCGAACGACCATCGTCGCACGGGCCGTGCGCCTGCCAGCCCTGCGGGTTACGCTCCCCGCCCCTGAGTGGCGTCTGCCCCGCCCCGTGAGTCGCGACAGACTCGGATCTGGCGTCGGCGAGCGTGGCAGAGGTGGCGTAATCCGCCGAAGCACCGTTGGGCACGCACGAGCCGCGTCGAATCGAGTCTGGAGCGACTCATCGTGCTCCGGGCCGCCGAGATTGGCCGGTGTTGTCGGCCAATCCGCGCACGAAACGCCGGACGGCCGGCGGTAGCGGGCGATTTGGACGATCTGATCGACCAGCGCCCGCGGAGTTCGGCCAGAGCACCGCGCGAGCGCGGACTAGCGACGCCGAGGGCCTGGTCGCAACGCGCGAACGCAGACCGGTACCCTGCGCCGGTGACGCTCGATCCCCTGCTCGACCCGGTTCCACCGGTGCACCATGCGGTGCCCTCGCCGGCCCTCCGCCAGAACGGCGCCTTCGTTCGGGTCTGGACGGCCGCGACCGTATCGGTGTTCGGCAGCTTCGTGACGCGGATCGCGCTGCCGTTCGTGGCGATCCTGGTCCTCAAGGCAGGACCGTTCGACGTCGCGATCCTGCGCAGCCTCGAGCTCGTGGCGGCGCTGGTCGTGGGGTTCGCGGCGGGGGCCTGGGTGGACCGGCTGCGACGGCGACCCGTGATGATCTGGGCGGACGTCGGGCGGGCGGCACTCCTGGGGTCCATCCCGGTCGGCTACCTGTGGGGCTGGTTGTCGCTGCCGCAGGTGTTCCTCGTCGCCGCCGCTGCCGCCGTGCTGACGACGTTCTTCGACGTCGCCGATCGAGCCTACCTGCCGTCCATCGTGCCGCGCAGCGAGCTCGTCCGCGCGAACGCGACGCTCACGGCGAGCATCTCAGCGGTGGAGTTCATCGGCTTTGGTGCCGCTGGGTTCCTGGTCAGCCTGCTCACTGCGCCGATCGCGATCGCCATCGACGCCGCCACCTTCGTCGTGTCCGCGGTCGTCCTGGGAACGATCCACGCGAAGGAGCCGCCGGCCCCTCCGCCCGAGGACCGCGAACCCGTGCTCTCCGAGATCCGCGAGGGTCTGCGGGCGGTGCGCGACGACCGGATCCTGCTGGGCCTCGTCGGCGGCAGCATGGGCCTCGCCGCCATGTGGGGCGTGTTCGGGGCGACTTGGCTCCTGTTCATCACCGAGGACCTCCGCATCGGCCCTGAGGTCATCGGCGTGGTCGCCGCCCTGGGCGGCTTCGGGTCCCTGTTCGGGGCGCTGCTCGCTGAGCGGGTGACCGTCCGCTTCGGTCTCGGCCGGGTGGTGATCGCGTCGACCCTGCTGGCCGCCTTCGGCAACCTCTTGATCCCGCTCGCCCCGGCCTCACTGCCGCTGGTCGCGATCGCGCTCCTCGCGGGGCAGCAGCTGATCGGCGACACGGCGGTCACGGTGTTCGACGTGACGACCACCTCGATGCTGCAGGCGAGGGTCGACGACCGCAGCCTCGGGCGCGTCAACGCTACGGTCCGCGTGGCGGGAGTGGCGGCGCAGCTCGCGGCGACCCTGGCCGGCGGGCTGATCGCCGGGGCCATCGGGCTGCGCGCAGCGGCGTTCCTGGCGCCCCTCGGCGCCTTGGCGGCGACGGCGATCCTGCTGGCGTCACCCGTCCGGTCGATCGGGCGCGCGGATCCTGAGATCGAGGTCGCGTAGGGTCGGCACCCCGCGGCTACGGCTGCGGACCGCCGGGGAAGACGCCAAGGACCGTGCCGCCTGCGTCGTCGATCACGATCGTGCCGCTCCAATACGGCGTGCCGGCGCGACTCCACGAGAGGTCGTGGAGGTTGAGGAGATCGCCGGTCACGGAGGCGACCCAGACGATGCGACCTGGATCCGCCGCAACCGCGTCGGCTGGGATGGCGGGCTCGAGCGCAGCGGCCTCGTCCGCCCGGACGGCCGACACCGACTTGACGACGGGATCGGCGTGAATCCCGGGCGCCGCAAGCTCGGGCGTCTGGAGGTCGAGATAGTGGCGGGCGATGGCCGCTGCGCGCTCGGCGGGCGTGTTCGGCGTGACGCTCTCGGCGACCGTCACCGAGTAGCCGGGAGTCGCCGGTGGCACGTCCGTGCCGCGGGTCACGATGAACGCCAACAACCCCGCGGCCATGACCGCCAGAGTGGCGACCAGAACGAGCGGACCCCGACTGCTGTCTCGCGTCATCGTGCCGCCCATCCGCAACCATCCCCCAACGGCAGACCTGCCCGAGGGACGCCTGACTCCGGAGACGTGTGGCGGCACCGCCGGTCGCTCAGTTCCAGTGACGGCAGGGTTCAGCCCGGGCGGCCGCCGTCCTCTCCCCGATCCCAGATGAGGAGTGCCAGTCCTGCGATCCCGGCGCCGACCCCGACGGCCACCCAGTTGCCCGCGGTGGCGCCCGAGAACGCCGCGACCACTCCCCCGATCACCGCGAGCGTCATGCCGAATGCAGCCATGCCAATCCCCCCTTGCTCCTCAGTCGAACAGCGCGGCCACGAAGCCGGCCGGGTCGAACGGCAGCAGGTCGTCGGCCTGCTCCCCCACCCCGACGAACCGGACGGGCACGCCGAGGTCCTTCTCGATCGCGAAGACGATGCCGCCCTTGGCGGTCGAGTCGAGCTTGGTCAGCACGACGCCGGACAGCTTCACCGCCTCGTGGAAGGCCTTCGCCTGCGCGAGTCCGTTCTGACCGGTCGTGGCGTCGAGCACGAAGAAGGTCTCGACGCGCGCGCCCGGGAGGCGCTTGTCGATGACGCGGCGGATCTTGGTGAGCTCGTCCATCAGGTTGGCCTTGGTGTGGAGCCGGCCGGCCGTGTCGGCGATCAGCACGTCGGCGTGGCGCGCGATGGCGGCGTCAAGCGCGTCGTACACGACCGCGGCCGGGTCGGCATTCTGGGCGTGGGCGACGAGCTCGGCGTCAGCGCGCTGCGCCCAGATGCGCAGCTGGTCGATGGCAGCGGCGCGGAACGTGTCGGCGGCGGCGAGGACGACGCGGCGCCCGAGAGCCTTCTCGCGAGCCGCGAGCTTGCCGATGGTCGTGGTCTTGCCGGTGCCGTTGACCCCGACGACGAGCACGATGGCGGGGGCGCCGTCGATCGCGGGAGTGGGCTCCCAGGGGCCCTCGTCGCGACCTGCGAGGATCGCCTCGAGCTCGGCGCGGACCGCCTGCTCCACGGTGACGTCGCGGCGCTTGCGGGCGCGCTCGACGATCGACATCGAGAGGTGCGCGCCGACGTCGCCGGTGATCAGCGTCTCCTCGACCTCCTCCCAGTCGGCGTCGGTGCCGATCCCGGCGAAGGCGCTGCGGAGCCGGGCCCCGAACCCGGTGCGCGTCTTCTCGAGGCCCGCCTCGAGCTGCTCGTGCTCGCGTTCGCGCCGCGCGGCGTCGGCCTTCTCGGGCGACCACTCGGCACCCCACGCCCATTGCGGCTGGGCCGGGGCGGGCTCGGGCGGCGCGATGATCGGCGCGGGCTCGATGATGCCGTCGCTGCCGAGGACCGCATCGGGCGACTCGGCCAGGTCCTGCTCGAGCTCGCTGGGCTCGAACGCCAGCGTGTCGGCCGGTTCGGCCCCGCTGGTGCGCCACTCGTCGCCGATGACATCATCGGCCCCGGGCTCGGCGGGCTCGACCGGCTGGGCGGGCTCGGGCACCGAGTCGGGCTCTTGCGGCTGGCCGCCGCGGCGGAAGAAGCGCACGTCTGGACTCCCGGTCAGCCGGCGCTGCCGGGGCGGGTCGCGTGGACCGGGCCTCGGCGATGGTCGGCGATGGCCTGGGCCTCCTCGAGGCGCAGGCTGATCACGCGGCTGACCGAGTCGTCACCGACGGTCACGCCGTAGAGCGCGTCCGCCGACTCGATCGTTCCGCGGTTGTGGGTGATCACGATGAACTGGGTGCGCGCGGCGAGGTCGCGGAGCGCCTCGGTGAACCGCCCGACGTTCGCCTCGTCCAGCGCCGCATCGACCTCGTCGAGCACGCAGAATGGCGCGGGCCGGACCTCGAGCATCGAGAACAGCAGCGCCACGGCCGTGAGCGCGCGCTCCCCGCCCGACAGCATCGCGAGCGCCTGCGGCTTCTTGCCCGGTGGCCGCGCAGTGATCTCGATGCCCGTGGCGCCGAGGTCGGCCGGGTCCGTCAGCGTCAGCTTCGCGAAGCCGCCGTTGAACAGTTGCTGGAACCTCCGGTCGAAGGCGACTTCCAGGGCCGCGAACGTGCTCCGGAACTGCGTGGCGATGAGCGTGTCAAGCTCGCCGATGAGCTGGCGGGTCTTGGCGATGGCGTCGCGCAGGTCGCGGTCCTGGACATCGAGCGACTCGAGGCGGGCGCGGACGCTGCGGAACTCGTCAACCGCGAACGGGTTGGCGGCGCCGAGTTCGTGGAAGCGGCGGCGGAGCCCGGCGAGGCGGCCCGGTGACGGCGCCTCGGTCTCGGGCGCGGCCTCGGACCAGCGCGGGGCCAGCGCATCGAGCACGGCCTCGAACACGGCCGTGTCGCCGGTGGCGCTTCCCTCGCTCGCATCCGCGCGCTCGGCGGCGTCCCGCTCGGCCTCCTCGTCCGCCGTGCGCTCTGGCGCCGCTGCGGCGGCCAGCTCGGCCACGTCGAGCCCGGCGCTCTCGGCCAGGTGCCGCAGGCCGACATCGCCAAGGCCCGCCAGCTCCACGAGCAGCTGCTCACGGAGCGAGTCGAGGCCGAGGCGCGCCTCCATGACGGCGACGTCCGCCGCGCGGGCGCGGTCATCGGCGCTTCTCAGGCGCTCGCGGGCTGTCGTGGCCGTGCGCTCCGCCTCCGCCAGGCGCGCTCGCTCTGCACGGTCATCGGCGAGCAGCGCGTCGAGCTGCTCGCGCGCGCGAGCCTCCCGCGCCGCGGCCTCCGCAAGCTCGCCCGCGAGCCCGTCGCGCTCCGTCGCGGCCGACCGCTCCCGCTCGTCCAGGGCCGCGAGGTCTCGGGCGACCGAAACCACGCGAGCCTCCGCCATCATCACGGCCGCGTCTGCGCGCGCCCGCCGCGCCTCCGCGTCGCGACGCGTGCGCTCCTGCGACGCCACATCGGCGGCGAGCCGGTCGCGTCGGGTCCGCAGCTCCGCGATCCGGGCCTCCCAGGCTGTCACGGCCTCCGCGTCGGGGTTCAAGGCGTCACTCGGCGCCGACGATGACGGGACGGTCACGAGCGATGCCAGGGCCGCTTCTGCCCGCTCCAGCTCGGCCCGGAGCCGTTCTGCCTGCGCCGCGTGCCACGCCGCCTCACGGGCTGCGGCCTCCGCGTCGCGCCCGGCAGCCCGCTCGAGCTCCTCCGATCGACGGCGACGGCCGGCAGCGGCCGACTCAGCGGCCCTCGCCTGCTCCAGCGCGGCCCGCGCGCTTGACGCCTCGCGTTCGGCCGCCGAGTTCGCCGCCTCGGCCTCGGCCGCCTCGGCGGTCAGCGCCTCGAGCTCGCGCTCCAGCCGCTCGAGCTCAGCCCGGCGCTCGAGCGGCGAATCGCCCCGTCCGAGACGGATGGTGATCGAATCCGCCACGGCGGCCCCGTCGCGGGTCACCGCGAGCCAGCCCGCCGGGAGCGCCGCCTGCAGGGAGAGCACCGCCGCCACGTCCGGCGCCCACACGACGCGCGCCAGCAGCGGGCGCACGACGCCCGCCGGGTCCCGGCGGAGCGCATCGGCGAGCCAGCCGCCGCCGGACGCCGCCAGGGCCTCGTCGAGCCGACGGAGCTCCGGGGCCGCGGCGCCGCCCGGGACGTGCGCCGCCCGATCAGCAGCTGCGAGCCGCTCGCGGACCACGAGGTGGCCGCGCTCCGCCTTCAGCTGCGCCGCCGCGCCCTGCTCCACCACGTAGGCGCGGGCCAGGTCGCCGAGCGCCGCCTCGACGGCGGCCCGCAGCGACGGCTCCACGCCCAGCTCCTCGTCCACGCGACGGCCGCCGAGCTTGCGCGCCGCCCGGGCGATTCCCCGCTCCTCGTCCTCGGCCAGCCGCCGTGCCAGCCCCTCATGGCGGCCCCTCGCCCCGGCGAGCACCGATCCTGCGGTCGCCGCGCGGTCGGCGGCGGCCCGCCGGGTTCCCTCGGCGGCGTCGCTCCTCGCCCGGGCGGCCTCTCGCGCGGCAGCCGTGGACGCCTCCTCGGCCATCGCGACGGCCAGGGCCTCGTGCGCCTGCGCGAGCGTCGCCTCCAGCAGGGCCGTGCGCGACTCCGCGCCCAACGCCTTCGCTCGCTCGTCGGCTGCACGCCGTTCGGCATCCGCCCTGCGCCGCCGCGCCGTCTCGGCCTCAGCTGCGCGCGCGGCCTCGGCCCGCCGGAGCGCCGCCAGCTCGTCCCCCCGCGCGCGGGACGCAGCCCGCAGCGACGCAAGCTCCGAGAGCGCGTCGCCGAGCGCGCGATCCGCCTCGCCGAGCGCCGCCTCGAGCTCGAGGTCCGGCTCCGGCACGGCCTCCGCAAGGGCGCGGCGGCCGGCTGCGATGTCCGCCTCGGCCGCAGCCCGCTCGCCCGCGATCCGCTGTCGATCGCGCGCTGCGGCGGCCACCTCGCCCGCGGCCCGCGCCTCCCGCAGCCCGAGCTGGGTCAGGGTCGCGCGCGCGGTCTCGTGGCCTGCACGGCGCTCGCGCTCCAGCTCCGCGCGCGCGGCCATGCTCACGGCGATCTCGCCCACGGTGGACTCGGCGGTCTCGAGCGCCTCGAGCGCCGCATCAGACTCCGTGTGCAGCGCGTCCCGGCGGGCCTGTGCCCCGGCCTCGCGCGCCGCCGCCTCGTGCCAGCGGGCGTGGGCAGCGACGATCAGGGCCGCCGCCAGCTCCTCGCCGGCGGTCAGGCGCGTCGCCTGCTGCTCGGCAAGCTGGCCCAGGCGCCTCGCCTGCGGACGGAGCTCGGCGAGGATGTCCTCCACCCGCGCCAGGTTGGCCTCCGCCTCGATCAGCTGCTCCTCGGCCTTGCGTCGCCGCCGCTCGTGGCGTCGCACGCCCGCGACCTCCTCGAACAGCGGCCGCCGCTCCTCCGGCCGAAGCGCCAGTGCCTGGTCCACCATGCCCTGCCCGATGAACAGGAATGCGTTCTCGGCCAGGTTCGCGGAGTCGAGGAGGTCCTGGAGGTCCCTGAGGCGGACGCGCTGCTTGTTGAGCAGGTAGTCGTTCTCGCCCGAGCGGTAGAGGCGTCGGCCCAGCTCGACCACCGAGTACTCGACCGGCAGGAGGGCGTCGGTGTTGTCGAGCACCAGCGTGACGTCCGCCATGCCCTGCGCGGAGCGCCGGTCGGAGCCGGCCCAGATGACGTCCTCGCTCTTGCGGATGCGGAGCGACCGGCCCTGCTCGCCCAGCGCCCAGCGAAGCGCGTCGGCCAGGTTGGACTTGCCCGAGCCGTTGGGCCCGACGACCGCGCTGATCCCAGGGCCGAACTCGACGATGGTGCGCTCGGCGAAGGACTTGAATCCCTGGACGCGGAGCCCCAGCAGCCGTGCCGGGGCGCTCACGAGGGGTCGCTGAGGGCGGCCTTCGCAGACGCCGTCGCATCGGCGGGGCCGACCTCCTCGGCTGCGCCGTGATCAGCGTCAGCGTCTCCGTCGCGTTCATCGTCCGCGGGTCCGGTATCGGCGGCGGCTTCGGCGAGGGCCACGGCGCCGAGCCCGGCGTCCGGCTCGTGTCCGTGCCGCGCGGCCTTGGCAGCGAGGCGCTCCTGGCGGATTGTCTCGAGCGCCTCTGCGGCCGCCTGCGTCTCGGCGATCCGACGCGACGCGCCCTCGCCCGCCCCGAGCACGCGCCCGTCCACCTCGACCTCGATGCGGAAGTGCTTCTCGTGATCCGGACCGACGGCCTCGACGAGCCGGTACATCGGCCGATCACCGGTCGTGCGCTGCGTGTGCTCCTGGAGGCGGCTCTTGGGGCTCTTGAGCGAGGTCAGCGCCACCTCGGCGGTGAGCTCCTCCTCGGCCTGGGCGTGGATCCAGTCGCGGGCGACGTCCCAGCCCAGATCGAGGTAGATGGCCCCGACCAGCGCCTCGAACGCGGACGCCAGCAGTGACGGCCGGACCCGACCGCCGCGCAGCGCCTCGCCCTCGCCCAGGAGCAGGAAGCCGCCCAGCTCGAGCCTCACGGCGAGCCGGGCGAGGCCGGGCGTGCTGACGATTGCTGCACGACGGGCGGACAGGATGCCCTCGTCGTCGGAGGGGTGGCGCCGGTACAGCGCCTCGGAGACGGCGAGGCTGACGACGGCGTCGCCCAGGAACTCCAGGCGCTCGTTATGCCCCAGCGGCGAGTCTGGGTGCTCGTGGAGCCAGCTGCTGTGGATCAGGGCCTGCGCCAGCAGGTCCCGGTCCCGGACCGGTAGGCCCAGCCGCTCGATCAGCGCCTCGGCCGGGTGCATCTCGCCCCGGTCCGACGGCGTCAGGCCGAGCGCTCGTCGATGTACTCGACGGCGTCCTGGACGGTGCGGATCTTCTCAGCGTCCTCGTCCGAGATCTCCGTTCCGAATTCCTCCTCGAGGCTCATGATGAGCTCGACGAGGTCCAGGGAATCGGCATTGAGATCATCGACGAACGACGCCTCGGGCGTCACTTCAGACTCGTCGACCCCGAGCTGCTCGACAACGATCTTCTTCAGCCGATCGTACGTCGTGGCCACTGGCTCCCTCCTGGGTTGGGCTATCGCCTGCTTGCATTGAGATCGCGGGCCACACGCCCGAGTACGCCGTTGACAAGCCGACGCATTGGGTCACCCGAATACGTGCGAGCCAGCTCGACCCACTCGGCAATCGCCACCCGGGCCGGCGTCGCGGGCGAGTGTAGCACCTCGCAGATGCCGCAACGGAGCAATGCGCGGTCCATCCGGGCCAGCGAAACCACCGGGTATTGAGGGGCGACCTCGGCGATTCGGGCGTCGATCGTGTCGCGGTGCTCGGTCACCGCGGCGACCAGCGCGCGAGCGGTGATCCCCGCCTCCGGGTCCTGCTCGAGGGCCAGGTGGCGCTCCAGGACGGCCTCCGCGGTCCGCTGCCCGAACTCGGCCTCGAACACCGCCGCCAGAGCCAGACGACGACCGGCGCGTCGGCTCCGGACCAGCTCCTCGTTCGAGCGATCCCGCCGCTGACGCCGGGGCTCAGCCCCCGACACCGTCCACCAGCACGGTGACGCCGCCGAGCTCCATGCCCAGCAGGCGCACAACCGCGGCGCCGGTGGCGGCGCGGACCTGGGCGGCGAGCGGGACGAGGCGCTGCCGAGGCCGCGCGACAACCCAGAGCGTGACCTGGACCTGGCCGTCTCGGACGCGGATCTTGACCGGCGCGCCGCGGAACCAGGCGCGCCAACGGGGGCCGCCCCGCCCGACACGCAGGACGCCGGGGACCTCGAGGGCCGCCAGTCGTACCGTCTCCCGGATGACGCCGGGGCCGACCGTGAGCGCCGCCATCGCTACTCTGCCTCCACCACGCGCGCTTCGACCGCTTCTTCCGCCCGCGTCTGGCCGTCGAGGCCAAGCGACTCTGCGATCAGGGTGTTGACGCCCTCGCGGATCGTGCGCGCCGTGGCCTCCATGCCATACCAGACCATCCGCCGCTTTGCGCTGCCGTGCGTGATGAGCATCGTCCCGTTGACGCCGAGCAAGGGTGACCCGCCCACGACCTCGGCGTCGAACTTCTTCACCAGTCGGGCCCTCGAGGGCAGGAAGAGCAAGCCGGACAGCCGCCCGCGCAGCGAGCCGCGGAACTCCGCACTGATCAAGTCGAAGATGTACCGCGAGAGGCCCTCGAAGAACTTCATCACGACGTTGCCGAGGACGGCATCGCACACAACGACGTCAGCGACGAACTTGGTCAGGTCGCGACCCTCGACGTTGCCGATGAAGTTGAGGTCCGTCTGGTCGATCAGCTCGGTGGCCTTGGCGATCCGGGCGTCGCCCTTGCCCTTCTCCTCGCCGATCGAGAGCAGCGCGACGCGGGGGTTCGGGATGCCCATGACGCGCTCGGCGAAGATGGCGCCCATCCGCGCGTACTGCGCGAGGTTCTCGGCGGTGGAGTCTGGGTTGGCGCCGATGTCGAGGAGCAGGAACGGCTTGCCGCCCGGCAGCTGCACGGCGAGGGCCGGTCGGTCGATGCCCGGCAGCGTGCCGAGGATCAAGACCCCAGCCGCCATGCCGGCGCCCGTGTGGCCGGCGGTCAGGACGCCGTCCGCCTCGCCGCTCTTGACGAGCTCGGTGGCGACGCGGATGGAGGACTGCTTCTTCCGCGCGAGCGCCCGCGCGGGATGCTCGTCCATGCCCACGATGTCTGGGCCGTGGAGGAAGCGGACGTTCGGGGGCGCGTCGGCGGCGAGACCCCGGACGACCGGCTCGTCGCCCACGAGGATCACCTCGTCAGCGGGATGTTCTCGCGCCCACCTGACGGCGCCGGGCACCACCTCGGGCGCGCCATAGTCGCCGCCCATGGCGTCGACGGCGATCCGGACGCCACTGCGGGCGGGTGACCCGGGTTCGGGATCCTGCGTCGCGGCCACGACGCGATTAGGTGTTGTCGCCGCCCTCGGCGCCCGGCGTCTTGAGCACGACCGCCTGGCGGCCGTTGTACCAGCCGCATGCCGGGCAGACCCGGTGCGGCAGCTTCTGCTCGTGGCAGTGCGGGCACTCGACGAGCTGCGGCAGGGTGAGGGCGTGGTGGCTCCGCCGGTCCATCTGCCGGGCGTGAGCAACCTTTCGCTTCGGAACACCCATGTCGGTCTACGCTCCTGTTGAGGCTGATCCGGGGATGGCCCGGCGATGTGTCTGGTCGCTGTCGCCCGTTTCCCGGGCGCGCTGATGCGCTCATCGGGCGGTGGGCCGAAGCGGGAGTGTACCGGGTCCCGGCGCGGTCCGTCGAACGTCGCCGGCATCGCACGGACCCCTCCGCTCGCGCACCAGCGTAACCCAGGAGGTTCCGCCCATGGTCCTCCACGGCAGTTCGTCACCTGCTGGGCACCGATGTGACGTGAAAGCGCCCTGGAACACGGCGACAACGGTCGGCCTGGTGCCTGACGGGCAACAAGGCGACGGGCCTAGGTCGCTGGCGGTGCCTGCTGGGTTACGGTGGCGATAAGCGCCCAGTGAGACGCCAGTGCTTGCATATCCCGATGAGCCCGACCCGCCTCCAGCAAGCAGCGGACCGACGTATAAGCGTGCTGCGCCGCAGACTGGTCGAGCAGCTCTGCCAGCTTCACGCGGACGCCGGGATCTCGATCCGGCAGCTGGCGGCGGCCGCAGGGCTCACGCACCCATACGTGGCTCGCGTGCTCGCCGGCACCGAGAGCCCAACGCCCGAAGCGTACGGGCGCCTGGCCGCGGTGCTCGGCGCCGACCTCAGCATGCGCCTCTACCCGAACACTGGTCCCGCGATCCACGACCGCCACCAGGCCCCAATCCTCGAGTGCCTTCTCCGCGCGCGCCACCCGCGCTGGGAGGCATTCACCGAGCTCGCCGTCCGTCGTCCGAGTCGCGGCTGGATCGACGTCGCGTTCCACGAGCCACGGGAACGCGTGCTTGTGGCGACCGAGATCGAGGGGGCGCTTCATCGACTTGAGCAGATGGTCCGGTGGACGACCGCGAAGGCCGACTCACTTCCCTCCTGGGACGGTTGGGCACGCTTCTCCGACACTCCGGCGGTGAGCCGCCTGCTGGTCGTTCGGCGAACGCGGGCCACGCGGCAGATCGCCCGGGAGTTCGCGGCCCAGCTCCACGTCGCCTATCCCGCCCATCCCGATGACGCCGTCGGCGCGCTGACCGGGACGACGGCCTGGCCGGGCCCGGCGCTCGTTTGGGCCGTGATCGAGCACGAGAGGGCGAGGCTCGTTCAGGGTCGGTGATGCCGGCGGAAGACGGCGCCAGCTACTCCTCGTCGTCCGCGACCCGGAACGCACGGAGCGCCTCCAGGCGCGGGTCCACCGGTACATCGTCGTGGCCGTGCCCGGGCGTGAGGCGCTCGCCGCACTCCTCGCACAGGCCGGGGCAGTCGGGCTCGCACACGGGCGCGATGGGCTCGGCGAGGCTGATGGCCTCGGCGACGAGAGGGCGCAGCTCGAGCTCGTGATGGTCGGTCAGGCGCGGCGTCTCGGGGTCCTCGCCCTCCTCGAGCGTGACGGGCATCCCGCTGGCGAGGTCGATCGTGGGCAGGACCTCCTCGGCGAGCGCGATGTGGACGCCGGTCACCGTGGGTCTCAGGCATCGGGCGCATTCCCCGGTGAGCGCGGTGTCGAGATCCGATTCGACCACCAGGCCCCGGTTCGTCCGGAGGAGCCGGATCCTGCCCGTCACGGGCCGCTCGAGGACCAGCTCCTCGCCGAGGTCAACGTCCACTTCGTCGATGCGGTACTCCCGCACGGCGCCGGCCGGTTCCGCCAGCAGCCCGGACACGTTGAACGTCAATGGGTCGCCGTGCGTGTCGACGGGGTACGACGCGCCGGGATCGTCCGCGCTCATCGCCGGGCCAGGTTCCCGAGCCCCTCGTCGTCGATCGCTTCGCCCGGGTGCGCGACGCCGTAGTCGAGCGCGGTGTCGGCCTCGGGCTCTGGCTGGGCCGCAGCGGCGTAGGCGGCGCGCCGCTCGTCGAGCATCGCGATCCCGCGCTCGATGCCGCGCAGCGTGCGGTTGACCTCGGCCTCGAGGCCGGCCAGCACGCTCGCCGCGTACTCGTCCGCGCCATGGCGAACGTTGTCCGCGTCGTCGTCGGCCTCTGCAAGGATCCGGCGGCTCTCCGCCTCGGCGGCCTCGGTCAGCCCACGCTCACCGATGAGGAAGGCGGCCTGCTCCTGTGCGCGGGCGACGATGCGCTCCGCCTCCTCCTGGGCCTTCTCAATGATCCGCTCGCCCTCGGTGTTGATCCGCTTTGCAGCGCGGACCTCCTCGGGCACAGCGACGCGGAGTTCGTCGATGAGGTTGAGCGCCTGCTCACGGTCGACGATCGCGCTCTTGGTCAGCGGCAGTGGCTTCCCGTTGGCGATCAGGGACTCCAAGCGCTCGACGAGGAAGATGATGTCCAGCGGTCGGCTCCCCAGGCTGTGCCCCGGGGCGGGGCGTCTCGGGAGATGATTATGGCACGCGGCCGGGGCGGACTCCTAGCCTCCGTGCGGCGGGGCGACCGCGCCGAGCGCGGCCGCCAGCGCCTCTGCCGCTGGCATGGGCAGCATCCGGGACACGTCGCCGCCGAACTGGGCGATCTCCTTGACCAGACTCGAGCTGATGTAGCTGTGCTCGAGCGAGGTCATGAAGAACACGGTGTCGACCTCGGGCGCCAGCTCGTGGTTGTTGTGCGCGAGCTGCATCTCGCTCTCGAAGTCGGAGATCACGCGCAGGCCCCGGACCAGGGAGGACGCCCCCACCGCGCGGCAGAAGTCGACCGTCAGGCCGTCGAACGTGCGCACGTCGACGCAGCCGGCCAGCGCAGGGTCGCCGGCCACGACCCGCTCGATCACCGCGACCCGCTCTGCCGCGGTCAGGAGCGGCTGCTTGCGCGGGTTGGCGAGGACCGCGACGACCACGCGGTCGAACACGCGGACGGCACGCCGCACGACATCGAGATGGCCGTTGGTGATCGGGTCGAACGAGCCAGGGTAGACCGCGACGCTCACGACTCGTCCGCCTCCTCGCGCTCCTGCGGCGCCGCGTCTCGGCGCCGGTAGAAGGTCAGTGCCGTCTCCCCGAAGCGGCGCTCCCGGACCGATGCTAGCAGCCCGACCTCCGGCGGCGGCGCATCGCGCCAGAAGTGCTTGGCGACGACGACGCCGCCGGACGTGACGTGCTCTCCCAGCAGCTCGAGCGCGTGGGCCAGCGCGTCGGTGTCGGCGTACGGCGGGTCCAGGAGCACGATGTCGAAGGGGCCCGCGACGCCCGCGCCCGCCGCGTCGGCGAGCCACGCGATCGCGTCGCGCCTGACGACCTCGCCCTGCGCCGTGAGCCCCGCGCGGCGGAGGTTCTCGCCGATGACCCGCGCCGCACCGCCGTCCTTCTCCACGAGCACTGCCCGAGCGGCGCCCCGCGACAGCGCCTCGATCCCACCGGCCCCGCTGCCCGCGAACAGGTCGAGCACCACGGCGCCCTCGAGCTCAGGCTCGAGCACCGCGAACAGCGTCTGCTTCACGCGGTCCGCCAGCGGGCGCGTGCCGGGCCCGGGCGCGGCGAGCCGGACGCCCTTCGCGGAGCCCGCGATGACCCGCCCCGCGTCCGCCATGCCGCTCCCTCCCAGGTCCTACGCAGCGCTCGCCGGGTCGCCGGCGAACACGCGCGCCAGCCAGCCGGTCTGGAGCTCCCGCGCAAGCTCCGGCAGGCCGGCGGGGAGGCGGCCGTCCTCGTCGAGCAGCGCCTCCGCGTGGAGCCGGGCGAGGGCGGCCAGCTCGCGGTGGTCGGGATTCGTCAGGGTGGCGACGCGGAGCCGCGGCAGGCCGCTCTGCGCCAGGCCCAGCACGTTGCCCTCGCGGCGGAGCTCGAAGTCGCGCTCGGCGAGCTCGAAGCCGTCCGAGGTGGCGGCGACCGCCCGCAGGCGCTCGTGCTCGGTCGTGCCCTCGGCGGCCTCGGACACGAGCACGCAGAAGGACTCGGCCGTCCCGCGCCCGACGCGGCCGCGGAGCTGGTGGAGCTGCGCCAGCCCGAAGCGCTCCGCGCCCTCGATGACCATCATCGTCGCCTCCGCGACGTCGACCCCCACCTCGACCACGGTGGTCCCCACGAGCACGTCGAGCTCGCCGTCGCGGAAGCGGGCCATCTCCCGATCGCGGTCCACGGCCTTGAGGCGCCCGTGGACCAGACCCACGCGCAATGGCGCGAGCTCGGCCGTGAGCCGCTCGAACTCGGCCTCGGCGGCAACGGCCCACGCTGTCTCGACGTCCTCGTCAGGGAGCTCGTCGTCGCCGGCCCAGCCCTCGTCGTCGGCGTCGGCCACGCCCGCGCCGTCCTTCGCGCCGGAGCCTCCGGCCGGTCCGATCCGCGGCACCACCACGAAGGTCCGGTGGCCGGCTTCGGCCTCCTCGCGCACCTTGCGCCAGGTCCCGTCGAGCTCGACAGGGCGGCGGATCCCCGTTCGGATGGGGACGCGGCCGGCGGGCCCGCCGCGCAGCGTGGACACGTCGAGGTCAGCGTAGATCACCTGGCCCAGGGTGCGCGGGATGGGCGTGGCGGTCATCAGCAGGACGTGCGGCTGGCGGCCAGAGCCCGCCTTCGCCTCGAGCGAGCCGCGCTGCTCCACCCCGAAGCGGTGCTGCTCGTCCACCACGGCCAGGGCGAGGTCCGCGAACGACACCGCCTCCTGGAGCAGCGCGTGGGTGCCCACGACGACCGGCGCCTGCCCCGACGCGATGGCCTCGAGCGCGTTGCGGCGCGCCTTTGCCTCGAGTGACCCGGTGAGCAGCGTCACGGGGATGCCCAGGTCCTCGAGCAGCGCCGCCACGGTGGCCAGGTGCTGGCGAGCGAGCAGGTCGGTCGGCGCCAGCATCGCAGCCTGCCGGCCGGCCAGCGCCGCTGCCGCAAGGGCCCACGCCGCCACGGCCGTCTTGCCCGACCCGACGTCGCCCTGCACCAGGCGCAGCATCGGGGTGGCGCGGCCCAGGTCGGCCCGGATCTCGCCGATCGTCTGCGCCTGGTCCGGCGTGAGCGGCGCCTCGTGGCCCAGCTTTCGGGCGAGCGAGGTCTCGAGCGCCGCCCGGACCGCCGCGTCGCGGGCGTCGTCGACGGCGATCGGGGCGGCGAGGTCGCGTCCGCGGGACCGTCGGCGGGCAACCATGCCCACCTGGAGCGCGAGGAGCTCGTCGTACGCGAGGCGTCGGAGCGCGGCGTCGCGCGCCTCGAAGTCCGGCGGGTAGTGGACGCTCTCGAGCGCCTCGGAGATCGGCGGCGCGGCGGCCTCCGCGCGAAGCTTGTGCGGCAGGTACTCCGGGTACGCGCACCCGTCGCGGTCGAGCGCCTCGCGCATGGCGGCGCGCAGCCTCGCCGCGCTGACGCCGGCGGTCAGCCGGTAAACCGGGACGATGCGCCCGACGTGGAGGAGCGACACGGCCGACGCCGGCTGGAAGTCGGGCCCCTCGATGACCATCGTGAAGCCGCGACGCTTGAGCTTGCCCGACACGAAGATCTCGTCGCCCTCGTGGAGGCGCCGCTCGACGAACCGGCGGCCGAACCAGGTCGCCTCCGCGGCGCCGGTGTCGTCCTCGAGATACGCCGTGGTGACCTGCACCTTGCGCCGCCACGTCTGCTGGACGCGCACCGCCGTGACGCGGACGCGCGCCGAGACGACGGTCCCGTCGGGCACGAAGTGGAGGTTCGCGAGCTGCATCAGCTCGCGCAGGTCGTCGTACCGGCGCGGGAGGTGGAACAGCAGGTCGCGCACCGTCTCGATGCCCAGACGGCGGCCCGCGCGGCGGAGCGGCCCCGTGGACGCGAGCCCGGACAGTGCAAGGGGCAGCGACAGGCGCTCGACGGGATCGTCGGGAATGGGCGCGGCCGCGCGCGCGGTCGCGGGGCGCAGCGATCGGCTGCCGCGGGCGGGGCCTGGGCGCCGGCGCTCGCTCACTCGGCCGAGATCAGGTACCGGTAGTGGGGCTGGCCGCCGTGGAGGACCTCGACCTCGGCGCCGGGCGCGACCTCGTGGATCCTCGACGCGAGCTCCTCGGCATCCTCCAGGCTCCCCTCGGCGCCGTAGTAGATCTCGACGATCTCGAACCCGCCCTTCAGGCGCCCGAACGCCGCGATCACGGCGCGGTTGGCGTCGTTGTCGAGCGCAAGCAGCCCGTCGTCGGGGTCGAGGACCATCGTCTGGCCTTTCTTGACCTTCTTGCCCGACACGGTGGCGTCGCGCACGGCCTCGGTCACCTGCACCGACAGGATCGCTCGCGCCGCGGCCGTCATCGCCACCGCGTTCTCCTGCGCGTCCTGGGCCGGATTGAGGCGGAGCAGGGCCGCCACGCCCTCGGCGCAGTTGCGCGTCGGGACAACGTGGACCACGCGGTCCGTCATCGATGCCACCTGCTTCGCCGCGAGGATGACGTTGGGGTTGTTGGGCAGGATCAGCAGCTCGTCGGCGGGTGTGGCGGCGACCGCGTCGAGCAGCTCGCCCGTGGACGGGTTCGCGGTCTGGCCGCCGTGCACCACCCGGAACGCGACGTACTCCCTGAACCCCTCGGCCGTCAACGCGAGGCGCTGGGCGAGTCCCTCCGACGGCGCCACGACGACGACGCCCAGCGGCATGCGGGTGGCGGGCACCCGCTCCGTGGCGGCGGTGAGCGTGGAGGCCATCGCGCGCGCGAACGGGTCGCCGAAGCTCGAGGCGCTTGGCGAGTTCGGCGCGCCGGGGGCGAGGGTCCCGCTCGATCCCTCGATGAACGCGGCGGCCCTCGCCTCTCGGACGTCGCTCGCCTGCCCGTCGAGGTTCTCGACGGTGATGCGCGTGAGCGTGCCCACCGAGAGGCCGTAGGCGATGACCGCGTCCGGACGGTCATTGTGGACATGGATCTTGGCGACCGCGTCGTCGCCCGCCACGAGCACGGAGTCACCGATGGACTCCAGATGCGCGCCGATCTTCTGGGGGTCCAGCCGCTCGCCGGGCCGCGCGTGCACGAGGTAGACGGTCTCGTAGCCGTAGGCCGTCTCCACCCCGACGCCAAGCGGGGCGGGCGTCGCCGCAGCGGCACTCGAGGGGAGCGGGCGGGCCTGTTCGCCGTCCACCGGGAGGCCGCGGGCGGCGGCGAGCGCGCCCTCGAACAGGCGGAAGAGCCCCTGGCCGCCGGAGTCGACCACCTTGGCCTCGCGCAGGACCTCGAGCAGCGTCGGCGTCTTGGCGACTGAGCGCTCGGCAGCCTCGACCGTGGCGGCGAGGACCGAATCGGCCTCGTTGTCGCGCTCCGCGGCGGCGATGGCTGCGGCAGAGGCCTCCCGGATGACGGTGAGGATGGTGCCCTCGACCGGACGCTGGACCGCGGCGTACGCCTTCTTCGTCCCGGCGTCGAGCGCGTGGGCGAGGTCGAGGCCGTTGAACCGGCGCTTGCCGTCGAGCGCGTGGGCGATGCCGCCGAGGATCTGGCTGGTGATCACGCCCGAGTTGCCGCGGGCGCCCATCAGCGCACCCTGCGCCACGGCGTGGGCCACGCGGCCGGCGTCCGCCTCTGGACCGACGTTGAGGGCGTCCGCGGCGTCGAGCGCGGCGCGCACAGTCGCGAGCATGTTCGAGCCCGTGTCTCCGTCGGGCACCGGGAACACGTTGAGGGCGTTGACCTCGTCCACGTGGGCCGCGAGGTTGGCGACCGCGCTCCGGAAGGCAGCCAGGAATCGCGTGCCGTCGCAGGTTCGGCGAGGCATCAGGCGAAGCCCGTCGTGGACCGCATCAGGCGACGTCCGTCCCGCTCGCGGCGAGGTCCGCGGGTCCGGGCTCGCCGGTGGTCGCCGACGCCTCTCGGAGGGGCGCGATCCCGTGCTCGTGGCGGAGCCGCCCGATCTTGATCGCCACCCGCTCAGGCTCCTGCCCCACCGCGTGGCGCAGCGTGTACCGCACCGCCGACTCGACCTGGCGCGCCACCTCGGCCACCGGCAGCCCGTAGGCCACGAGCAGGTCGAGGTCGACCACGAGGGCAGGCTCGAGCGTGACGTGGAGCCCGGGGTTGCCGAAGCCGGCGCGGTCCATCAGGCGCCCGATCCTTCCGCCGCCGGCGAACCCGGAGACGCCGTAGACCGACAGGACAGCGGTCCGGACCAGTTCACGCACGGCGCGCCTGGTCACGAGCGAACGGCCGTGTACGGGTTCAGCGCTCACGCGGGCGACGTCCTCCTCGCGGGTCGCGGACCGGCGCACGCCGGCCTGGTCGAGTCGCCACGGGGCGGCTCCCCCGAAGGCGTGTGCTACGATACCACCCCGTTTCTGCCGGGCTAGACGGGTGCGTCGTCGGCGTGCCCACCACATTTCCGAGGAACCAACCAGCTATGGCTCGTGCCTGCGCCATCTGCGGCAAGGCGTCTATCGGCGGCTTCAACGCACAGTCGTCGGGGATGAACCGCGTCCGCGCCCATCGCCGCTACCAGCCGAACCTCCAGCAGACGCTGGTCGCGAAGGGCGGGGGCACCGAGAAGGTGCTCGCCTGCACGCGCTGCCGCCGCACGCTGACCAAGAACGCCCGCTAGTCCACCTGGGCGGGTCCCGCCGGAGCCGGTCGCCATCGCAGCGGCCGGCTTCTTCGTGTTCTCGATGCGGCATGGCTTTGCCGTCAGGCCGTCCGCGCTCGCTTCGGGCGAAGGGGCAGCGGCGAACGTGTCAGGGCAGAACCGGGATCGCGGTCGCGGCGGCAGCGGCGCCGAGCAACGGCATCCCCCATGCGTCCTCGATCGTGCGCAGGACCGAGTAGTGGGTCATGCCGCCGTCGAAGCGCGTCCCGGGCGCCACGGCGGGCGTGGCGATGATCGTCGCGACGTGGCCGCCGCCGCCATCGTTGGAGCTGCCCTCGTCCCAGGTCACGATCAGCAGTGAACCCGCCGCGAACGCCGAGCTGTCGAGGATCGACGGCAGGAACGCGCGCAGGAAGTCATCGCCGGTCCGCACGGACGAGCTGTGCATGTCGTTGCGCTCGTTGGGGACGATCAGCTCGAGGTCCGCGGCGGCAGGGTCGAACCCGGCGAGCGCGGTGATCCGCGCGCAGCGCGACGGGTTGCGGCTGATCGACGTGAAGCTGATCGCCGGGTTGTGCTTGCGGGCGTACTCGCCGGGCTGGCCCGGTCCGTCGGCCACCGCTCCGCTCGACGCCACGGTGGAGCAGTCGCCCGGGAACCCCTGCTCGTACACGTGCCACGTCCGTCCCGCCGCCTCCACCTGGTCGAACAGGCTGGGCGCGTCGAGGCTGTAGACGCCGTCGTCGTGGACGCCCTGCGTGCCGCCGGACACGAGCGCGATGTAGTTGGGCTCCGACGGGTGCGTCACCGCGTGCATCCCGGTGGCCAGGCCGTAGCGGGCGATCAGCCCGTTGAGGTACGGGGCGTCGCCGCTGCCGACGATCGAGCCGTACTCCTGGTTCTCCATGACCACCAGGTACACGTGGGAGAAACCCGGAGCCGACGAACTGGCCGACGGCGATGCGGATGCCGCTGAAGGGGACGACGGCGCCGATGCCGAGGACGTGGCCGAAGCCGAAGCCGACGCAGACGCAGCCGACAACGCCGATGCCGAGGGCGAACGGGAGGTGGTCGACGGCGCCAGGCTCGTGGTGTCCGGGCCGCACGCGGCCACGACCACCGCCAGCCCCACAAGCAGCGCGACGCCGCGACGCGCGGTCATCGGTCTGCGGTGTCGAGCCAGATCGTGAACGGCCCGTCGTTGACCAGCTCGACGGCCATCTCCGCCCCGAACTCGCCGAGCGCCGTCCGGACGCCCTGCGCCTCGATCCCCGCCGCGACGCGACGCCACAGCTCGATCGCGACATCCGGCGCCGCGGCATCGGTGAACCCCGGCCGCCGGCCGCGCCTGGTGTCCGCGTAGAGCGTGAACTGGCTGACCACGAGCGCCTCGCCCCCGACGTCGAGCAGCGAGCGGTTCGTCCTCCCGTTCTCGTCCTCGAAGATGCGCAGCTCGCAGACCCGGCGCGCCAGCGCGTCGGCGGTCGCAGGGCCGTCATCATGGCCCACGCCCAGCAGGATCAGCAGCCCCGGCCCGATCGACCCGACAAGCCGCTCCCCCACCCTGACCTCGGCCCGGGCCACCCGCTGGAGCAGCGCGCGCACGGCCCCTAGACCAGCGTCGCCGCGCGGGCGGCGGAAGCGATCGAGCGGATCCGCACCACCTCGGCCGCCATGTCGTCGGCGCGGTACAGCGCGGAGCCCGCGACGATCACGTCGGTCCCGCCCCTCCCGATGACCTCGGCCGTCTCGGCGCGCCCGCCACCGTCCACCTGGACTTCGTTCGCGCCGCCCGGCGCCAGCCAGCCGCGTGCCGCGAGCAGCTTCGCATCGGCCACGTCGGTCATGAACGACTGCCCGCCGAAGCCCGGCTCCACGGTCATCACGAGCACGATATCGAGCAGCCCGCGGTACGCGTCGAGCGCGGCGAGCGGCGTCTTCGGCTTGACCGACAGTCCGGCTGAGCGGCCCGCCTCGCGGATCCGGGCGAGCGCGGGCGCGATCTGCGGCTCGGCGACCTCGACGTGGAACGTGATGGAGTCGCAGCCCGCGTCGAGGAACTGCTCGGTCCAGCGCCCCGGCTCGGCGATCATGAGGTGGGCGTCGAAGGGCAGCGACGTGACCCGCCGGAGCGCCTCGATGGTCTTCCAGCCGAACGTCAGGTTGGGCACGAAGTGCCCGTCCATCACGTCGAGGTGGATCCGGTCCGCGCCCGCGGCATCGGCTCGGCGCACCTCGTCGGCGAGCCGCGCCAGGTCGGAGTCGAGGATGCTCGCCGCAATCAGCGCCTGCGGCCGGCGCTCGGTGACGGTCACGCCCACGCCTCGCCCTCCGTGCTCCCCTGGTGCGCCGCGATCCGTCACGACCTCGGCATCCATCCGCCCCTCGCTCACCGCTCGTCCCCCTCGCCCGCCCCGACCGGCGACGGCTCGCTGGCGCGCTCCCCGCGGAGCGCGGCTGCGGACTGGGCGACGATCCGCTCGCGGCGGCGCTGCACCACGGCAGGCGTTGGCTGGCCCTGGTGCTCGGCAGCCAGCTGCCCGCAGGCCGCGCCGATCTCGGTCCCGCGGTTGAAGCGGATGGTGACCGCGATCCCCGCGGCCCGCACGCGCTCGGCGAATCGCTCAACCACCGGGATGGGGCTGCCCGTCCAGGGCGTGTGCGCAACCTGGTTCATCGGGATGAGGTTGACGTGCGCGAGGTCCCCGCGGAGCAGCTCGGCAAGGGCGTCGGCATCGGCGTCGGTGTCGTTGATGCCCTCGATCATCGTCAGCTCGTACGTGATGCGCCGGCCGGTTGCGTCGGCGTGCTCGCGCGCGGCGCCCACGACCTCCTCCACTGGCCAGCGGCGGTTCAGCGGCACCAGCACGTCGCGGAGCGCATTGCGCGCGGCGTGGATCGAGATGGCGAGCGTGAACTGGGGCCCCAGCGCCGTGAGCCGGCGGATGCCGGGCACGACGCCCGACGTCGACACCGTGATGTGCCGCGCCCCGAGGCCGAAGCGCGCCGGGTCGTTGAGCGCCTCGATCGATTCCAGCACCCGGTCGAGGTTCATCAGCGGCTCGCCCATGCCCATGAACACCACGTTGGTGAGGTGCTTGTCGTCCGCCGCCAGTCGGCGCTGCGCGGCCCGGACCTGGTCCAGGATCTCGGCCGTCTCGAGGTCGCGCTCCATCCCCAGCTCGCCGGTGGCGCAGAACGGGCAGCCCACCGCGCAGCCGGCCTGCGAGCTGATGCACAGGGTGTGCCGCTCGCGGGCCCCAGCTCGCGCGGGGTAGTGCATGAGCACCGACTCGACCAGCAGCCCGTCGGACAGGCGGTGGACGGCCTTCTCGGTGAGCGCGCCGTCGGTCAGGCGAATCTCGGTCTCGGTCATGGTGTCGAAGCGGAAGGCGTCGGACAGCTGCTCGCGGACGCCCGGCGGCAACGTGAGCACCTCGTCGAAGGTCGCCTGTCGGCCGCGCCACACCGCGTCGAGCACCTGCCGAGCTCGGTAGGCCGGCAGCCCGTGCTCCTTGGCCCAGGCCTGGAGCTCGGCGGGCGCGAGTCCGGACACGCCAGGCCGCTCGTCGCGGGGGCGCGTGGCCGACGGTGCAGGCCGGAGGCCGAAGAACGGGGTGATGTCGGGGGGCTGGGTGGTCATCACCGCCGATTTTGGCATGGACGGGCCGAGCGGTGCGACCGACCCTCTACGGCGCCGGCGGGAAGCTGTCGTAGATGATGGTCCCCGGGCCGCCGAGCGACTGCTGCATGTGACCCATCTGCCCCAGGATCGAGAAGAAGAAGAGCAGGAAGATGACGATTCCAACGACCCCGACGATCACCTTGAGGGTCGCGAAGCCCTCGAGTGCGGCGGCGCGCGGGTCCTGCTCCGTGTAGACGGGCATGGCGACGGGAAGGTCCGCCTCCCCGACGGCAACGTAGGTGATGACGAGGTTGCCGCCCGACCCGGCGAGGTAGGAGACGGCACCCGTCGCGATCGCGTCGCCGATCGGGGCGCCCGAGCCCGCGTCGTCGACCCACCGCTCGCCGCCGATCTTCCAGCCCGCCGCCACGAAGGCCTGGACCTGCGGCTCGGCGGCCGCGCGGGCGGTCTCCTGCGAAGGCCCGGGATAGCGCCGCTCGACCGTGGCGCCAGCTGCGTAGGCTCCCATCCGTCCCCTCCTCGGCTTGACGTGCCATTGCGGTGCCAGCGTAGCGAACGCATGCCGGCCCGTTACGGCGGCGCGCACGGGGTCGCGCGCGCGGCGCGCGGGCCGCTCCCCTCAGCGCCGGTCGCGGCGTCCGCGGAGCCACTCGGCGCCGCTCATCGCGCGCCTGCCCGGCGGTGTCACGCGCTCGAGGACAAGGCGGCCCTCGGCCGTGACGAGCGCCGGCTCCGGGCCCTCGAGGACGAGTGCGCCGCGGACGTCGCCGGGCCGGGCCGGTTCGACCCGCGCCGCGCCCACGACGAGCCGCTCGCCGTCGAGCTCCGCGTACGTGCCCGGCCACGGCTCGTAGGCGCGGACGAGGCGCTCGAGCTCGACGGCGCGGCGCTCGGGGTCGAGTCGGCCGTCCGCGCGCCGCAGCGGCCGGGTCAGCGTCACGCCCTCGGCAGGCTGGGGCACGCCGGTCAGCCCCCCGTCCAGCCAGGGTCCGAGCGAGCGGTCAAGCAGGTCGGCCGACAGCTCGGCGAGGCGGGCCTCCAGCTCGGGCGCCGTCTCCAGGCCGGTCAGCGCAACGGTCTCCTGCGCCACGAGGGGCCCCGTGTCCAGCCCCGCGTCCATCCGCATCAGCGAGACGGCGGTCTCCGGGTCGCCGGCCGCGATCGTGGCAGGCACGGGCGAGGCGCCACGCCAGCGGGGCAGCGCGGACGGGTGGAGGTTGAGCGCGCCGTGCTGCAGCGCAAGGAGCGCCGCCGGGACGATCTGCCCGTAGTCGGCGAGGACCGCGAGCGATGGCCGGAGCGCGAGGACGGCCTCGATCGCCTCGGGCGCGCGGAGCCGCTCAGGCGTGAGCACCGGTTCGATGCCCAGGTCCGCGGCCAGAGCGCCGATGGGCGTGGGCGTGACAGTGGCATGGCGCCCCACGCGTCGAGCAGGGGCCGTGACGACGCCAACCAACTCGATCCGCGGATGGGCTGCGAGTCGGCGCAGTGCCGGCGCCCCGAAGGCACCGGAGCCGAGGTAGACCGTCCGGACGGGATCTCCGGTCGGCCGCATGGTCACGCGAGCGCCCTGGCGGCCCTTCGGCTGCGGGTCCGCGGCGTGGCGGCCGCCGTGTCGTCCTCGTCGTCGCCATCCTCGCCCTGGCCCACGGCGATCAGCTCGTCCATGGAGCCCAGGTAGTCGATGAACAGCTTGCCGTCGAGGTGGTCGAGCTCGTGCTGGAGCGCGCGCCCGAGCAGCCCCGAGCCCTGGACCTTGAACTTCTTGCCGCGCCGGTCCTGCGCCACGACCCAGACCTTCTCTTTGCGGGTCACATAGGCGAAGTAGCCCGGGATCGACAGGCAGCCCTCCAGGTCGCGGTCGGTGCCGTCGGAGCGGACGATCATCGGGTTGACCAGCTCGTAGAGGTGGTTCTCCGCCTCCACCACCGCGCAGCGCATCGGCTCGCCCAGCTGCGGCGCCGCTAGGCCGACGCCGGGCGCCGCGCGCATCGTCGCCGTCAGGTCGTCGAGCAGCTCGTGGAGGTACTTGCCGAAGCTGTCCACGGTCTCGCCCTTGAGGCGCAGGCGCGGGTCACCGAGGAGGACGATGGGTCGAACGGAGCTCATGGCGGCGAAGTATACGGAACGAGGCGCCGCCAACCCTCGGCGACGCCCCGTCGTTCCCGCTGTCCCGGCTACCGACTACGCCGTCGGGCCGCCGGGCAGCTCGGCGGGAGGCTCGGCCGGGGGTTCGCCCGTGGCCGCCGGCTCACCGGTCGCCTTCGCGGCCGCGTTCTCGCTGCGCCAGTCGGCGGCGACGGTCTGGGCCTTCTCGGCGAAGCGCTGGCCGTACTCGACCGTCGCCTCCGCGGCCTTCTGGGCGATCGGCCCGGCCTTCACCGCGGCGACCGCAGCGAGCTCGGCTGCCTTCGCGCCCACGTCGCGGGCCACCGGCGCGGCCTCGCGCGCGATGTTCTGGATCATCGCCTCGAGCTGGGCGAGCCACTCGCGGGCGCGGCTGCTGGCCGCAGCGTCCGGGATGGGCTCGTCGGCCATCCCGTTGCCGGATCCCGCGGGCTCGTTGGCGTCAAGGGGCTGCTGGTCGGTCATGGCGGACCTCCTTCGATCGTGTCGGGCTCCATTGTCGCCCTCCAGCCGAAACGTGCGAGTGCCGTCGGTCGGGTCGTCGCCTATCGCCCCTACAACAGCGTCTCGGGGTCCACGTCCACACTCCACGGCGCGCCCGGCGGCGGGTCGAGCAGCGCCACCGGATCCGGTCCGCGGAGGATCACGTGGTAGCGCCACTTCTCTGCCCGCCGCGCGATGAACGCCGGCGCGGGGCCCACCACCTGGACGTCCGGAGCGGTCAGCCTGGCGCGGGCCCGCAACTGCTCGGCGTAGGCGGTCGCCGTCCTCTCCGCCCCCTCGCGCTCGGCCATGCCCACCGTGAGCTTGATCAGCCGGCCGAATGGCGGCGAGCCGAACCGCCGGCGCAGGTCGAGCTCCTCGTCGTAGAAGGCCCCGGCGTCGCGGTCCGCCACCGCGGTGATCGCCCGATGGTCGGGCCGGTACGTCTGGATGAACGCGATCCCGGGTCGGCCGCCGCGACCCGCCCGGCCCACCGCCTGGGCGAGGAGCTGGTACGTCCGCTCGGCGGCCCGCTCGTCGGGCAGGTTGAGCGCCACGTCCGCGGACACGACGCCGACGAGCGTCACCTCCGGCACGTCGATCCCCTTGGCCACGAGGCTCGTCCCCACCAGGACGTCGAGGTGCCCGGCGGCGAACGCGTCGAGCACGCGCTCGGTGGCGCCCTTCCGCTCTGCGATGTCTCGGTCGAGGCGCCCCGTGCGCAGGTGCGGGAACCGCTCCCGGACCTCGCGCTCGACGCGCTCCGTCCCGCCCCCCAGGTACCGGATGCGCGGCGAGGCGCATTGCGGGCAGCGGGTTGCCGGGGGCCACGCGCGGCCGCAGTGGTGGCAGCGGAGCGTCGTCCCCGCCTGGTGGTAGACCAGCGGACGCTCGCAGTCCGGGCAGCCCTGCACGTAGCCGCAGTCCCGGCAGACCACCACCGATGCGGTGCCTCGCCGGTTGAGGACAAGGATCGCACGGTCACCGTGGGCGGTATCGAGCGCCGCCATGGCCTCGGCGAGCGGCGCGGAGAGGATCCCGCGGTTCCCGGCCGCGAGCTCTGCCCGCATGTCCACCACCGTCACCACGGGCTCGGTGCCCGCGGCTCTCGTCGGGAGCACGAGGCGCCGATACTCCCCCGCCCTCGCCCGGCCCACGCTCTCCACCGACGGGGTGGCACTGCCGAGCACGACCGCCGCCCCAGCCCGCGCTGCCAGGTCGAGCGCCGCGTCGCGCGCCTGGAACCGCGGCATGCGGTCGCTCTTGTAGGCCGGGTCGTGCTCCTCGTCCACCACGATCAGCCCCACGTCGGAGAGCGGCGCCAGGACGGCGGTCCGGGTACCGACCACCACGTCGGCACCGCCCGCCCGGATGCGCCGCCACTCGTCGGCGCGCTCGCCCTCGCCCAGCGCCGAGTGCAGGACGGCGATCCGCGCGGCGAGGTCCGCCCGCAGTCGATCCACGACGGGCGTCGCCAGCGCGATCTCCGGCACGAGGAGCAGTGCGGGCCGGCCACTCGCCAGGCAGGCCGCGATCGCCTCGACGTAGATGGCGGTCTTGCCGCTCCCGGTCACGCCGTCGAGAAGGATGGGCGTCGGATCCCGAGCCTCCACCGCCTCGAGCACCACGGCGAGCGCCGCCGCCTGGTCCGGCGTCAGGTCGGCGTCAGCGGGTCGGGCGCCGCGCGTGGACACCGGGCGGTTCGCCAGCGGGCGGCGCGGCCGCTCCCGCACCTCCGCGCGCACGAGCCCGCGCCGGACGAGCCCGGCCAGCGCCGACGAGCCGTGGCGGTCCGCCAGCGGAGCAGCGGGGACGCCATCGGCGGAATTGTCGGCGGCGGCGAGGTCGCCCGCCAGCTGCTCGAGCGCCTCGACCTGGCGCGGCCCGAGCGGCCGCCCGCGCGGCTTGGCGCCCGCCTGCAGCTGCGCGACGGTCGCTGCCCCGTCGGCCGTCAGCCAAACGCGCCGCTCGTACCGTGGCCCGGCCGTCGTGCCCAGGAGCGTCCACGCCAGGTCCACGAGCCCCGCGTCCGCGAGCGAGCGGAGCCGTCGCAGCAGCGCACCGCGACCCTCAGGCGATGCGAGGTCCCGGGCAGGACGCGCGCGGCCAGCAAGGTCGTCGAGGAGCGCGATGTCGGCCGGGGCGAGGCCGGGAGCGGCAAGTCCAAGCTGGACCTCGCCGAGGGGCGTCACCTCCACCATGAGCTCGAGCTTCTCGAGCAGGCCCGGCGGGAGCATCGCCCGGACCGCGCCGGCCACGGGGGCGAGGTATCGCGTGGCGATGGCCTGGGCGAACCCGAGCGCGAGTGGCGGCAGAAGCGGCCCGTCGGTGCGCACGCGGGCGGCGATCGGCCGCGCCCCGGCGACGCTGGGGCCGCCGTCGTGGTCCCCGGCGCCGCCACTGTCGCCCATCGAGTCCGCCGGCGCGGCGACGGTGGACCGGGCGGGCCCCAGCACGATCCCGATCGCCTGCCGCCGCCCGAATGGCACGAGGACGGCCTCGCCCGGCTCCAGGGGCTCGAGCTCGGGCGGGACGACATACGTCCAGGTGCGCGGCCCAGGCCCGCCGGGGGCATCCACCGCAACCTCGACCAGGCGCGGCACGGCCTCCTGCGCCGTTGGCTCGAACGGGAGCACGAGATGGCCGCCTGCTACGTGATCCGGACCCGGCGGTCGGCGCTGCGGCGCTTCTCCTGGGTGATGATCGCCTCGATCTCGGCGGCCGTCCGCGCCTGCTGGTCGGTCTCGTTGATCACCACCCGGTCGTAGTCGCCCTGGCGCGCCAGCTCGATCGCGGCGTTTCGCTGCCGGATCTCGAGCTCGTCCGCCGTCTCGGTCGCGCGGGTGCGCAGGCGCTGGAACAGCTCCTCCATCGACGGCGGCACGAGGAACACGAGCAGGGCACCGGAGGCCCGCTGCTTGACGGCGGACGCTCCCTGGACATCGATCTTGAGGATCACGTCGTGGCCCTCGGCCAGCGCGTCGGCCACCTCGTGGCGGGGCGTGCCGTACCAGTTGCCGTGGACCTCGGCCGATTCGAGCAGCTCGCCCGCGTCACGGAGCCCGGCGAACTCGTCCATTGTAAGGAAATGGTAAGAGACGTCCTGGATCTCACCCGGGCGCGGCGCCCGCGTCGTGCAGGTCACGACGTAGTGGTAGTCGGGATCGCGCTCCTGGAGCGCGGTGATGATCGTGTCCTTGCCCACGCCCGACGGCCCGCTGATGATCACGAGCTGCGCGCCCGGCGCGCCGAGCAACGGCTGCGGGTCAGCCGAGGGCGTCGCTCCGCCCGGCGACGTGCGGACGATCGACGGCGCCGGCTCGGTCCGAGGCTCCGGCTCGGTCACGCGGAACCTCCCGGTGGGCGCCGCCCGACGGACGCCTCTGCCGCCCGGAGCCCATCGAGCACGGTCTCGAGCGCCGGCGGCAGCGGCGCCTCCACCCGGACGAGCTTTGCCGATGTCGGCGACACGAGCTCGAGGCGCCACGCGTGGAGGAACAGCCGCTCCAGGCCCTCGGGGCCCTTGCGCGACGTCCCGGTCCCGTAGACCGGATCTCCCGCGACCGGGTGCCCCAGCGCCGCGCAGTGGACCCGGATCTGGTGGGTCCGGCCGGTGATGAGGTCGAGCTCGAGCAGCGTCCAGTCGCGGAATCGCTCGCGGACCCGGTAGCCCGTCGTGGCGAGCCGGCCGTCGGGCACGACGGCCATGCGCTTGCGGTCCTTCGGGTCGCGGCCGATCGGCGCCTCGATCCGTCCCACCGCTGCGGAGACCGAGCCCTGGACGAGCGCGATGTACGTCTTGCGCACGCGGCGCGCCTTGAGCTGGGCCATCAGCCCTGCCTGTGCCGCGTCGTTGCGGGCGACGATCAGGAGCCCCGAGGTGTCCCTGTCCAGTCGGTGCACGATCCCGGGGCGGGCCACGCCCGCGATGCCGCCGTAGTGGTCGCCGCGCGCGAGCAGCGCGTTGACGAGGGTGCCCCGCCAGTGCCCGGGCGCCGGGTGCACCACGAGGCCCGACGGCTTGTTGACGATCAGCACGTCATCGTCCTCGTAGACCACGTCCACGGGGATCGTCGGGTCAGGCTCCAGGTGGTACGGGATCTCGGCGGGCGGGACCTCGAGCGTCACGCCGCCGCCGCGCATCTCGGAGTTGGCGCGCAGCCGGCGGCCCGTGTCGTCCACGAGGCGCCCGTCGGAGATCAGCTTCTGCACGTAGGAGCGCGAGAGGCCCGTCCGATCCGCCACGAACCGGTCGATGCGCCGGACGATCTCGCCCTCCGGGATCGCGAGCCGGCGCGGGCCGGGCTCGATCGACGGCGGCGCCGGCTCCATGCCCAGGGACGGATCGAGGTCGTCCTCGCCGTCAAAGGCCTCGAGCTCATCGGCGGCGTCCTCGGGCGCCTCCCCCGGGACGCCGGGGTCAGTCATCGGTGCCCCACTCCGCCACGACCGGGAACATCGCGGCGACGAAGATCAGGATGAGCGACGTGGTGATGGCGGCGTCGGCGATGTTGTAGGTCCAGAACCGCAAGGTCCCGATCCCCATGTCGATCCAGTCCACGACGGCGCCGTAGTGCAGCCGGTCGATGAGGTTCCCGATGGCCCCGCCTAGCAGGAGCGAGGTGGCGACACTCATCACGACGCCGCGGCCGGCCTTCTGGTGGTACACGACGATCAGCCCGATGACCACCAGCGACACGAGGGCGAACGCCGTGGCTGACTGGGGAACCATGCCGAACAGGATCCCGCTGTTCTGGCCATAGACGAAGTTGAGCCAGGTGCCGAGCACGGAGAACCCGGTGCCGGGTTGGGCGATCGAGCCCGTGATCCAGGCCTTGGTGGTCTGGTCCGCGACCACGACGGCCACCGCGATCACGATGAACAGGAGCCATCGCCGCTTCGAGGGGCCCCGCCAGTCCGTGGCGCTCTCAGGCCGGTCGCCGGCCCGCTTCGGCTTCTCAGGCTCGTCCTCGTCCTCGTCGACGATCTCCTCGAGGTCCGGATCGTCCGGCAGCGCCGCCATGGTCACCCTCCGATCCTGCGGAGCGCGATTCGGGCCTCGCCACTCTCGAGCCGCACCGCAACGGTCCCCACGCCCGCCGGCGCCGCCGCGTGATGGACCGTGTCCGCGAGCGTGTCCGCGAGCACGGGGCCGAGATGCGGCCGCACCTCGTCACCGACCCCGTCGAGCCACAGCTCGATGCGGGCGTCGAGGTCCAGCTCGGCCTCCTTGCGGAGATCCTGGATCGCGCGCTGGAGCTCGCGGGCATCGCCCTCGGCACGGAGCTCGGGGGTGAGCGTGGTGTCGATGACCGCGACCAGGCCGTCGTCGTGGGCGACGGCGGTGCCGGGGCGCGGGGTCGCCTGGACTTCGACCTCGTCGGGGGCCAGCGTCTCGCCCTCGATCGTCACCGTCCCGTCGGCGTGGATCTCGAAGTGGCCCGCGCGGGCGGCGGCCATGACCGCCGGGATCTTCGAGCCCAGCCGCTTGCCAACCCTGGGCAGCAGGACCTTGACGCCGCGGTCCACGAGCTCGGACTCGTCGCCGATGAGCTCGACCGCCTTGACGTTGGCCTCGGCGCGGACGAGCTCCAGCAGCGCGTCGAGCTCGCCCACCTCTCGGCCGGGGAGCGCGAGCCAGAGCCGGGCGAGGGGCTGGCGGACCTTGAGCCCCGCCTGGCCGCGGAGGGTCCGCGCGAGGTCGACGGCGCGTCGGGCGAGCGCCATCGCGTCCTCGAGCGCCGGGGCGCGCAGGGGCGCGAGCTCAGCCTCGGGCCAGCCCGAGAGGTGCACCGAGTCGGGCGCGGCCGGGTCGACGGCGGCCACCAGGTTCCGGTACATCGACTCCGAGAGGAACGGCAGGATGGGCGCGGCCATCCGCGCCACGGCGACAAGCGCGGCGTGGAGCGTGGCGAAGGCGGCATCGCGCTCGGGCCCGCTGCTGCGGGACATCCGGCGGCGCGAGAGGCGCAGGTACCACGTTGAGAGGTCGTCGATGAAGGCGTCCAGGACCCGCGTCGCGGCCTCGGCGTCGTAGTCGCGCAGCCTTGCCTCGACGGTGGCGGCGGTGCCGGCGGCGCGCGAGAGGATCCAGCGGTCGAGCGGCGGGCGGTCTGCCTCGGCCGGGGCTCCTTCAGCGGGTGTCCAGCCGGCGAGTCGCGCGTACGTGACGAAGAACGCATAGACGTTCCACAGGACCAGCAGCCCGCGCCGCGCCTCGTCGGCCGCGTGCCAGCCGAACAGGATGTTGTCGTCCGGGCGGGCCGAGGCGTACATCCAGCGCATGACGTCCACGCCCATGCGCTCGGCCGCCTCGTCGAACTCGATGGCGTTGCCCCAGCTCTTGTGCATGGGCCGGCCATCCTCGCCGAACAGCGTGGCGTAGCCGAAGATCGTCTTGAACGGGGCCTCGCGGCGCAGGACGGTGGACATGGCGAGCATCGCGTAGAACCAGTTGCGGAACTGGCCCGGGAACGACTCGCTGATGAAGTCGGCCGGGAACCACTTGGCCCAGAACTCGGGGTCCTCCCGGAAGTGCATCGTCGAGAACGGCACGATGCCCGCGTCCAGCCACGGGTTGCCCACGTCGGCGATGCGCGAGACGGGCTCCCCGCACTTGGGGCAGGCGATCTTGACCGCGTCCACGTACGGGCGGTGCGGGGTGTGGCCCTCGAACTGGTCCCAGCCGTCCACCGAACGCGCCTTGAGCTCCTCGCGGCCGCCCACCACGTCGAACGTGCCGCACGCCCTGCAGTCGTAGATCGGCAGTGCCAGGCCGTAGTAGCGCTTCTTGGAGATCATCCAGTCGCGCATGTTGAGCAGCCAGTCCAGCTCCCGGTCGTAGCCGAAGCCCGGCAGCCACCGGATGTCGTCCACGACCTCCATGATCTGGTAGCGGAGGCTCGCGTCCACCTGCTCGGGCGTCAGCGTCTCGCGGGGCTGGTCGTAGACCGGGCCCATGCTGATGTACCACTCGTCCACGAGCCGGAACAGCAGCGGCGTGCCGCAGCGCCAGCAGTGCGGGTAGCGGTGGGCGTACGGCTCCAGGTGGTAGAAGAAGCCGCGCTGCTCGAGGTCGGACACCACATCCTCGGCCACCTCGGGCGCGTCCTTGCCCGACAGCCAGCCGAAGCCCTCGTAGTAGCGGCCGTCCTCGTCGATGGGGCCCAGGATCGGCAGGCCGAGTGACTTGCCCAGCTGGTAGTCCTCGGCGCCGCAGCCCGGAGCGATGTGGACGATGCCCGTGCCCTCGTCCTCGCCCACCTCGTCCCAGAGGACGACGCGGTGGTCGTAGGCGCTCTCCGCGAAGGCGGCCTCGACGGCCGGCAGGGCGTCATATGGGCCCGCGTAGCGCCAGCCCTCGAGGACCTTGCCGGCGACCTCGTCGAGCACCTCGAACGGGCCGCGCAGCGCCTGCTTGAGCGTCCCCTTGCCCAGCCAGAAGATCGCATCGCCCTGTCGCACCTTGACGTAGCGGAGGTCCTCGCCGACGGCCGCGGCCACGTTGGCGGCCAGCGTCCAGGGCGTCGTGGTCCAGACCAGCAGCGCCTCGCCCGGGCGGTCCAGCAGGGGCAGGCGGACGGTGAGCCCGGGGTCCTCGCGGTCGGCGTAGCCCTCGTTCATCTCCATCTGCGAGAGGCCCGTGCCGCATCGCGGGCACCACGGCATCGTGTCGTGGCCGCGGTACACCCAGCCTCGCCGGTTGCACTCGGCCAGGAACCCCCAGATGAGGTCGTTGTTCTCGTTGCTGAACGTGAAGTAGCTGCCGCCCAGCTCGGGCATGCCCAGGCGACCGACGAGCATCTCGACCGTGTCGGTGACGGGCCCGTCCACGCCCTCGATCGTGGCCTGCTGGCTCGGGTCGCGGTCCATCAGGTCGCGCAGGCGGAGCAGCTCGGCCGGGTCGTTCCAGTCCATCCAGTAGCCGAGGCGCATGCTCTGCTCGGTCTGGCGGGCGGCGTAGGTCAGGACGCGCTGCTTGCACAGGCGGACGAACTCGGCGATGCCGTACGCCTCGATGTCGCGCTTGGACGTGAAGCCCAGCGCCTTCTCGACGTTGACCTCCACCCACAGGCCCTGGCAGTCGAAGCCGTTCTGGTAGCGCTGGTCCTCGCCGAGCATGGCGTGGAAGCGCTGGTAGAGGTCCTTGTAGGTGCGGCCCCAGGCGTGGTGGACGCCCATCGGGTTGTTGGCCGTGATGGGGCCGTCGAGGAAGCTCCAACGCGGTCCGCCCGCGTTCTGCGCGCGCAGGCGCGCGAACGTCTTGCGCTCTGCCCACTCGCGGAGCAGCTCGTGCTCCTGGGCCACGAAGTCGGGTCGGGCGGAGACAGGCTGGAACATCGGGCCTCGTGCGTCGCGGGCGCGGCTCCCTCTGGCGGGCCACGGCGGGCCACCAGTCTACGGAAGGTGCGCCGTGTCTGCGGCCGGGCGGCGTCGCGCGAGCCGATCACGGCGGCTGCGGCGGCCTGACGAGGCGGTCGGCAGTGCGATTCGCAGCTCGACACCCAATTCGCGAGGCAGCGTATGATCCGCCGCGATGTCGACTCCCCCGCGCTCCCCTCGCGCGCCTCGCGCGCCGCGCGCGCGCTCCGCCTTCGGGGCGGCCTTCCTGTCGCTCATCTTCCCCGGGCTGGGCCACGCGTATGCGGGCGCCTGGACCCGCGCGCTGGGGTTCGCGGCCCTGCCGCTGCTCGTCATCGCGGCAGGAGCGGGCGTGGCGCTTCGCGCCGAGCGGAGCGAGCTCGAGGCCCTGGCCATCAACCCGGGCTTCCTCAGCGGGCTGCTGGTCGCGAACGTCCTCGCATTCCTCTACCGCGGCGTCGCGGCCGTGGACGCGTGGAACGTTGCGCGCTTCCTCAACGCTGCCGACGCGGCCGGTGACGGCCGCCTCGGCAGGGCGCGGCTGCCCCTGAACCCGCTGTCCATCGCCGGCCTCGCCGCCGTCGTGCTCGTCATGGCCGGGGCGCACCTAGCGGTGTGGCACTACGACGCGCTCGCCCTGTCCTTCGTCAACTGCATCAACCCCGAGACGGCGGACGCGAGTTGCGACACGGCCGCCAGCGGCACGCCCAACCCCTCGGATGTTGTGCCCTCCGCGTCCGGCGGCCTGTCGGGCGCCTCTGCCGGCCCGGTCCAGACGCCCAACGGCTCGGCGAGCGGCGGGACGCCGGCGGCGGAGCTGCCGCCGTGGGACGGCACGAGCCGCCTGAACATCCTGCTCGTGGGGACCGACCAGCGGGCTGAGAACCAAGGCGTGTTCAACACCGACACGATGATCGTGGTGTCGATCGACCCCAAGACGAAGCAGGTCGCGATGCTCCAGCTGCCCCGCGACACGACGGACGTGCCCGTGCCGCCCGCCGCCCAGGCGGTCTGGGGCGCCGTCTACCACAACAAGATCAACGCCTGGTTCGCCGACAACCAGAACCGCAAGGACCTCTGGCCCGGCAAGACGGCCACCGCGCGCGGCTTCGCGGCGCTCAAGTCGATCCTCGGCAACCTCTATGGGCTCGACATCCAGTACTACGTGAAGGTGGACTTCGCCGGCTTCGTCGATGCGGTGAACACCCTGGGAGGCGTCCAGGTGAACGTCCAGATCCCTGTTGCCGACGACAACTTCCCGCTCACCGACCAGATCAAGACCCGCGTCTACATCCCGGCCGGCCCGCAGGAGATGGACGGCACGCAGGCGCTCGTGTACGCCCGCTCGCGCCACCTCTCGGACGACTTCGATCGCGGTCATCGCCAGCAGCGCGTGATCCTGTCGTTCAAGAACGAGCTCGACCCGCAAACCGTGTTCGCGAACCTGAACGGCCTCGTGTCGGCGCTCAAGAAGGCCGTCCAGACGGACGTCCCCGTCGGCGACACACAGGTCATGGGCCAGCTGCTCCAGCTCGCGTCTCAGATCGACACCAAGAACATCCGCTCGTACGTCTTCTCGCCCCCCTACTTCGCCACCGACATGTGGCCGGTGTCGAGCGACGTGGTGATCAACGCCCCGCGGGTGCAGCAGGCGGCGAAGCAGGCCTTCAACCTCAGTCCGTCAATCCTCGCGCTTCAGTCATCGCTGGGCAGCGAGGCGGCGCAGGTCTGGGTTGAGGACGGCAAGAACGGCCCCGGGCTGGCCGCGAACAACGCCGCCTACCTGATCTACTTCGGGATGGACGCCTCGGCGCCGACGAAGCTGGCGCCCGCGACACCCGCCCACACCACGATCACCGTCTACAACGGTGCGGAGACGAAGCTGCCGGCGACGATCAAGTACCTGCAGAACCTGTACAACGTCACCGTCCAGACTGCCACGAACCCAGCGGTCAAGGCCGACATCGTGATCCTCATGGGGAGCGACGCGCGCCAGATGACCGTGCCCAGCGCCGGCTGACGCACCTCCCGGTCACCGGACCGGCGAGCGCCGCGGTCCGCGAGTCGCGCCCGACTCAAATCCGGCCACCCGCAGCACGGACGCGGCTCGAAACACGGCAACCCGGCCGTTGAGGCGCGCTCACACGGTCGCATTTCGAGTCTGACTCGACTCATCGGGCGCGAGCGCCGTCCGCCCCCGCTCAGCCCAAGCCCGCCCGGCCCTGCGTCGGCGGCGGGCGGCGACGAGGAGCGGAGCGATCCCGCCCCAGGCGAGCGAGCGACGCGCGGGACGCCAACGCCGCGATGGCGGCGGGTCAGCTGGCCGCGATCGGCGTGAGCCAGCTCTTGTACTGCGGGAGCTTCCCGCGCACGGCGTCGAAGTACGTCTCGCTGATGCGGCGCGAGATCGGCCCGATCTGGCCCGTGCCCACCGCCCGGTGGTCGACCTCGATCGCCGCGCTCACCTGGACGCCGGTCCCGCAGAGGAACACCTCGTCGCAGACGTACAGCTCGGAGCGATCGATCGAGCGGATCTCGGTAGGGATCCCCAGGTCCGCCGCGAGGGTCAGGATCGCCTTGCGCGTGACGCCCTCGAGGATGTCGTCGGACACCGGCGGGGTGATCAGCGTGCCGCCCCGGACCATGTACAGGTTCGCCGCCGACGCCTCCGAGGCGTGGCCGCTGGGCGTGAGGACGAGCGCCTCGTCGTAGCCGTTGAGCTCGGCCTCGGACTTCTGGAACGCCATGTTGACGTAGCCGCCCACGATCTTGCCCCGCGCCGGGAGCGCCTCGTCGGCATTGCGGCGCCACGACGAGGTCATGAGGCGGATGCCCTTCTCGATGTCCACGTAGTTGCCGAACGGCGTGGCGATCACGTACAGCTCGTGGTCGAGGTGGTGGAGCTTGACGCCGATGGCCCGCGTGCTCTTGTAGAACGACGGCCGGATGTAGGCGTCCTCGCGGAAGCCGTTGCGCTTGACCGTCTCGACCACGATGGCGAACAGCTCGTCCACCGACGGAACCGGGTCCATCAGCAGCATCTTGGCCGAGTTGCGGATCCGCTCGAGGTGCTCGCGGATGAACAGGCCGTAGAGCTGGCCCTGCTCGGCATTCCAGTAGGCGCGGATGCCCTCGAAGGTCGCGGTCCCGTACATGAACGCATGGGTCATGATGCTGACCTTCGCGTCCTTGAGGGCCACATAGTCGCCCTCGAAGTAGGCGATCAGCTCGTCGAGGGGACGGGGTTGCGGGGCGGCGGACGGCTGCTGGGTGAGCATCGGCGGGCTCCAAGTGGAGTAGCGGCGAAGGCCGCGCGGGGCTCTGTTCGGTACCGAAAACTCTAGCACGCGGGTTCCACGAGCCCCGGGGCACCGGTCGCCGCGCGCCGGAACCTCGTGGGTGTGCAGAGCGCGAAGCGGGCGTCGATTCGTGACCCGGCAGGCGGCGGACCGACGCACTTGGTCCCCCGCACGGCGCTGGCGAGGGTCGCTTCGCACCCTGCCACGCACCAATTCGACGCCGCGACCGCCAGGGCGTGTACGCGGCACGCGACGGGCAGCCCAGCGACAGGGCGGCACGACGCCCGAGCGGGAGCGCCTGACAATCGGCTGCCGGGAGGCTCGCCGCACAGCCGCGCTGCTCGCTGGGCGAGTGAACTGCAGGATCGGCCCGGCCAGCTCGCTCGCCTGCCGGTCCAGCAGCACGCTGAGGCGTCCGGGTCGATCGCCAGATGAGCAGCCGGAACGCTGGGCCGGCTCCTTTACTCGCGAGGCGAGCGGAGAGGGGTGCCGAGCCTGGCCTCTGGTTTCAACCCAAGTGCACCACGCCAGTCAGCTGTGACACCACGAGCGCGAGATACGCCGCATAGAGCACGCCGCCGACGAGCAGCGCCTTCCCGTCGAGCCTGTGCCGGCGCGCCATCGGCCCGAAGACCGCGGCCACCGCGAGGAGCGCGATCAGCGCCGAGGTGAAGGCGAGCGCCGAGTCGGACGAGACGTGCCAGGCGGAACCTGCGAGCACCAGGGCGACGATCGTCGGGATCGCCGACTGGAAGACCATCGCGCCCGTGATGTTCCCCATCGCGAGCGTGTCCTTGCCCTGGCGAACCCAGATGAGGCTGTTGAACTTCTCGGGAAGCTCGGTCGCGATCGGCGCGATCACCAGGGCCAGCAGCAGCTCGGAGACGCCCAGCGCCTGGGCGAGCGAGTTGACCGCGTCGACGAACAGGTACGCGCCGCCGATGATGCAGCCCAGGGCGGCGAGGACCTGGACGCTGACGATCCGCAGGCGCGGCACCGCGGGATCGGCGATGCGGCCTGCCCGATCGAAGCGGTGGAAGCGCAGCGGCGCGAGGTCCTCCTCGCCGGCCTCGCGCTCGGCGTCGAAGTGGCCCTTCACGTAGACCACGTAGATCGCCGCCAGGGCGACCGCGACAAGCCACTTCGCTGGCGCCAGCGACTCGGGCAGGAACGCGGCCCCGACCGCGAGCGCATAGGCGACCACGAAGAACCGGATGTCGTGGACGAGCACGCCGGTGTCCACGGTCATCACGCTGCCGGTCGGGCGCCGCGAGCGGTAGGCCAGCACGCCGACGCCGGTGACGAACATGGCGAGGGTCGAGAGCATGAACGGCGCGCCCAGCACGGCGCCGATGCCCACCTCGTCGGTGGCCTTGCCGCCGCCCCCGAACCCGATCGCGATGATGGGGATCATGGTCTCAGGCAGCGCAGTGCCAACGGCCGCGAGCACCGATCCCACGGCGCCCTCGGCCAGCTCGAGCTTGCGGCCGAACCACTCGATTCCGTTGGTGAACAGCTCGGCGCCCGCAAGGATCACGAAGAACGCGATGACGAGCAGGACGGCGTCCACGTCAGCCCTCCAGCCGGAGCGCGGCGAGAACCGATGCGCCGATGACGAGCAGGACGAGCGCCGAGACGAGCGCGAGCCGGCGATCGCCGGCGGCCAGGAATCCGGCCCCCGCCACCACCACGCGGCCGAGCGGCAGCGCCACGACCAGCGTCAGGCCGGTCCACAGGAAGCCCTCGGGCGTGAGCGCCATGAGCTGGCCGGGGATGGCCGCGAGGGAGTACGACGGCTGCGCGGCGTGGATCGGGTCGACGCCGGCGAGGAGCATGCCCGCCACGCCGACCAGCACGAAGCCGAGCGCGATCCGCGTTCCCCAGGTGAGGAGGCGCGCCGCGATCGTCTCGATGCGGGCCGCGGTCTCGTTCGGGCTCGTGACCGGCCTGGCGGTGGCGGCCACGCTCACAGCCCCAGCGCCTTCTGGCCCATTTGGAAGGCCGTGTACGCGAGCACGATGACGAACAGCCAGCGCAGGATCCGCACGTCGATTCGATGCGCGATCCGGGTGCCCACCATCGCCCCGGCGAACACGCCCAGGGCGGTCGGCCCGGCGACGAACGGATCGAGCTGGCCACGGAGCACGTAGATGACCGCCGATGACGTGGCGGTGATGCCGATCATCATGTTGCTGGTGGCTGTCGCCACCTTGAGCGGCACGCCCATGAGCAGGTGCATCGTCGGCACCTTGACGATCCCGCCGCCGACGCCGAGGAGCGCGGAGACGAGCCCGGCGAACAGCGAGCCCGCCACGCCCAGGGGCAGGCTGTGGACCTGGTACCCGGGGCCCGAGAGGGTGTCGATGAAGGCCGTGCGGACGGGCTCCGGCCGGGCGGGAGCAGGTGTGGCCGCGGCGAGGGCGGGCGCGTCGCCTCGGCGGCGGACCATCGAGACGCCTACCCAGACCAGCAGTGCCGCGAACAGCCCCGCGAGCACCTGCTCCGAGAGCAGGAACGCGACGAGGCCGCCCACGAGCGCGCCCGACGCCGAGAACAGCTCGAGCACCATCCCGAGGCGCAGGTTGGCGACGTGCCGCTGGAGGTACACGCCCGCCGACGCGCTCGAGGTGACGATGACCGACACCAGCGACACCGCAACGGCCTCGCGGAGGGGCAGCCCGACGCCCAGCGTGAGCAGGGGCACGATCAGGATGCCCCCGCCCAGCCCGAGCAGGGAGCCGAAGACGCCGGCGGCGGCGCCGCCGGCGAGCAGAACCAGCCCGGCGATCACTGGGGCGTCGCCAATGAAGCGGCGCCCCGCATGATCCGGCCGCGCACGGTCAGGTCAGGGCTATGGGCGCAGGTGCTGCGGCGCGTACGGGAGCAGCGCCACGTGCCGGGCCCGCTTGAGGGCCACCGAGAGCTCGCGCTGGTGCGCAGCGCAGGTGCCGGTCTTGCGGCGGGGCTCGATCTTCGCGCGCTCCGACAGGTACCGGCGGAGGCGGTTGACCTCCTTGTAGTCGATCGCGACGGTCTTGTCGGCGCAGAAGGAGCAGACCTTGCGGCGCCGGCGGTCGCGGTAGTAGTCGTCGCGCTTCTTCGTTCGAGAGGGGGGCATGTCGAGTGTGTCTCCAGGTGGTGGCGGCTCAGCCGCCGCAGCGGCCCGTGGGCCGCGGATCGTCGTCAGAAGGGCAGGTCGTCCAGGTCGTCGTCGGACGGCCGGGCGGGCGGGGCCTGCCGGGTGGGGCGAACGGCCTCGCCGCCGCCGGATGCGCCGGCCGCGCCGCCACCCGTGAACCCGCCGGCGGACGCGCCGCCGAAGGAGCCAGGCTGGTCGTCGGCGCCCGGGCGGTCGAGGCTCACCACGGAGTCCGCGGTGATCTCGAGCGAGACGCGGTGCTGGCCGTCACGCGCGTCGTACTCGCGGGTCCGGAACCGACCCTCGACGAACACGCGGTTGCCCTTGCGGAGCTGCTCGGCGGTGCGCTCGGCGCGATCGCCCCAGACGGTGACGCGGAACCAGTCGGTCGCCTCGACCCACTCGTTCGTCTGCTGGTTCTTCGTGCTCTGGTTGACCGCCACGCTGAACTCCGTCACCGGACGGCCGTTCGGCGTGTAGCGCATCTCGGGATCACGCCCGAGGTTGCCGATGATCATGACCTTCGAGAAGGACGCCATCGTGCGCGCTCTCCCTCTAGTCGATGGCCGCGGGTGCGGCCTCGGACTCGGACTCGTCGATCAGCTCGGTGTCGTCGTCGTCCTCCTCGTCCTCTCCGGACGGGATGTCGGCGTCGTCGACCTCGCCGGCGGCCGCATCGCGGCGCGCCTTGACGGGCTTGATCACGCGGGTCACGAGGGAGCGGAGGACATCCTCGGTGATCTGGAGGCTTCGCTCCAGCTCAACGATGGCCTCGGCCGGGCTCTCGAACACCACGATGTGGTACGAGCCCTCGCGGTAGCGCTCGATGGGATACGCGAGCCGACGACGGCCCCAGGGCGCGACCTTGATGATCTGGCCACCCGAGGCGACAACGTAGCGCGTGGTGCGGTCGATGACCGCGGACGCCCGCTCATCCGGCGCGTCGGGCCGGAGGACGAGCATGAGTTCATAGCGGCGCACAGCCTGCAAGACTCCTTCCGATGGGATGAGCCCCGTTCACGGCATGCCGACACGGAGCAGAAAGGACCGCGGAAGAATAGCACGCGTCCCCTCCGGGTCCCCCCGCGAGTCCCCGCCGGGGAACCCGCGGGCACGGGCAGGTCGTCGACTCCGGGCCGATGCTCCGCACGATCTCGCCCGTTTGATTGGGCTGGCAGTCGAGCCGTTGCTGTTGGGCCCTGGGCTGGGGGCCATCCGATCGGCTTGTGTATTCTTTCAGGCGCACTCGTGATGTGCCGCCCGCCTCGGGGGAATCGTGCAACTCTCCATCCTGCTCTTGGCCTCGGACCGCAACGCTGCGACCCAGCTGGCCCAGGCGCTCGCTGCGCCCGGGCACGGCGTCACGGTCGTGAGCTCGGTCGCCGACCTCGTGTCCTCGGCGCCGCGCTACAGCCTTGTGGTCATCGACCGCGTCCCGGGCGGAACGCCCGTCGCCGACGTCATCGCCCAGCTCCGCGCGGCCTCCCCCGCCCCGGCCGCGCCGATCCTCGCCATCTCGCAGACGCCCGACGTCGAGGAGCGCATCGCGCTGCTGGAGGCGAACGCGGACGACGTCCTGACCCGGCCCTTCGACACGGGCGAGCTCGCGGCCCGGGTCGAGGCGCTCGCGGTGCACGCCCAGCGCGCGGCGGAGCGCACGGGAACTCGCGCCTACAACGACGGGTCCGAGCGTCGCGTGATCGCGGTCTTCAGCCCCAAGGGCGGCGTGGGGACGACGTCGGTCGCGACGAACCTCGCCCTGATCGCCGCCGAGCGCCACCCGAACCAGACGCTGATCCTCGACCTGGACCTCTCCTTCGGGCAGGTCGCGTCCCACCTCAACCTCACGCCCAAGCAGACGGTGGTGGAGCTGGCCCGCGACGTCGCGGCGCAGCACGACCGTGAACTCTTCCGGACCTACGCGATCCACCACCCGGGAAACCTCCAGGTTCTCGCTGCGCCGCCCGGGCCGGGATACTCGTCGCTCATCACGCCGCAGCACGTCGAGCAGATCATCACGGTCGCCGCGGAGGCCTACGAGGTCGTGGTGATCGACGCGGGCACCGCGCTCGACGAGCGCGCGATGACGATCTTCGGGCGCAGCGACACGACGGTCATCCCCGTCATCCCCGAGATCCCCGCGCTCAACTCGGTCCACATCATGCTCGACCAGCTGTCCGACATGGGCGCGATGGGCGGCTCCATCCTGTTCGTGCTCAACAACCTCTTCGCCCGCGACCTGCTCAAGCGCTCCGACATCGAGACCGCCCTGGGGGCCAAGATCGCCGCGGAGCTCCCCTACGACGCGCTCGTGTACCTCAAGGCGGTCAACGAGGGCGTGCCTCTGATCCGCGGCTCGTCGCGCTCGCTCCCGGCCGAGCACCTGCGCGCGCTCGCGGACACGGTGTTCGGCCCGGTCGCCACCACCCCCATCGCGGTGGCCAAGGAGAAGCGCGGGCTCTTCGGCCGCCGGTAGGGCACACAGGGCCGAGCGCCATCGGCTGGCCCGCGGGCCGTGGTCCCGAGGGCGAGGTTCGAACTCGCACGGGGTTGCCCCCAGCGGTGTTTAAGACCGCCGCGTCTGCCGGTTCCGCCACCTCGGGCCGGGCGATCGTAGCCGCTCCACGGCGCCGGCGGAGCCCGCTCGCGGACTGGACCGCGCCCTGGCCACGGCCCGCGGCTGCTAGAAGCGGTAGCCGGCCCGCTGGAGCGTGTCGATCCGGCGGGTCCGGAGATACCGCGCCTGCCACCCGAATGCGAGCGTGCCGAGCGCGAAGGTGACGGCGATCGCCGCGACATCGCCCCGCATCGCCCCCGCCGGCCCCACGCCGTAGAGGTCGGCAACATCGATCCGGCCCACCAGGAGCAGCATGCCAGTCGTGGCCCATACCGCACCGCCGTAGCCCGTCACTGCGGCAACAAGCACCGACGGCAGGTCAGCCAGGATGATCGCCACGCCAAGGGCGGCGCCTGCGCCCACGCCCGCAACGAGCGTGATGAGACCGCCGTCCAGCCCAGCCACCGCCAGGAGCCCGCTGCCGACGGCCGCCCCCAGCCCGACACCCAGGACGACCACCGCCCCGGTGAACCACAGGCCGGCCATAGCCGCGAGAACGACCCCCAGCCCGGCCCCTGCGAGCCAGCCCGCCAGCGTGGAGAAGAGGCCAAGGCCCGTCACGCAGGTCACCAGGTCAGCGCCCAGGACCAGGCCGGCGAGGAACCCCCAGAGCGGGAGCAGGACGGCGAACAGACGGACCCCGAAACCTGCGACTGCGAACCCGACCACGATCGCCACGGCCGCGACCAGCAGCGTCTCCACGGGTCCTCCTCGCGGCGCCAGGCGGCGCATCCCCGCCTACGGTAGCGCAGCGCACGGGGCTGGAAACGGCGAACCGGCCCCCGAGAGGGCCGGTCCTCGTCAGTCAGTGGAGGCGACGATCGGATTCGAACCGATGAATAGCGGTTTTGCAGACCGCCGCGTTGGGCCACTTCGCCACGTCGCCGCGCCGAGCGCGAGCGAGAGAATACCGGACGCGCCGCCCGGATGCCGTCTGCCGCGAGCGTGGGCCGCTCGGGGGCGCGCTGGGCCGCGCCTGGCGCTGCCGCGCGGGGCTGCCGTGTGGCAGTCCTCGCCGGAGGCCGGGCGCACCCGCTGCTTGGCCACTGGCCTCATACGCGGGGTCCTGCGTCGGGCGGGGCAGCCGTCGGGCGGCGGCCCCGCCGCGCGCTGCCACGGCGCCGGATCGCCGGCCGGAAAGGTGGCTGCCCCTCGAGGATTCGAACCTCGGCTCACGGATCCAAAGTCCGCTGTCCTACCGCTAGACGAAGGGGCAGGGCGCCACGAACTAGCGTAGACGATCAGGGGGAGTGGAGCGGAAGACGGGACTCGAACCCGCGACCCTCACCTTGGCAAGGTGATGCTCTACCAACTGAGCCACTTCCGCTCGATGCCGACCGTGTAGTTGGTGCCGAGAGCCAGATTCGAACTGGCGACACCGCGATTTTCAGTCGCGTGCTCTACCAACTGAGCTATCTCGGCCCGGACCCGGGATCCCGCAGGGCCCCGTCGGCGCGCCGCAGGATAGCACGGTGCCGGAGCGGGCGTCCACCGTGCCCAGCGCCCCTCAGCCCCATCCGCGCCAGTTGAAACCCGGGGGCGTCTCCGGGGGTTCGGGCGGCTGCGGCGGCTGCTCGGGAGCTCCCGGCGGCGCGACGGCGGGCTGCAGCGCCGCGGCCGACGACTGCCCGGACAGACCCCGCAGCGCCTCGTTGACGAGCGGCGCGTGGTCGCCCACGACAAGGCTCGGCGAGTCCACCGGCGCCTCGCCGGTGAGCTGGCGCAGGCGGTTGATCCGGTCGAGGACCGCCGGGTGGGTCGAGAACATCTCGGACGAGTTGGCGGTCGCGGCCTTCACCGGGTTCTCGAAGTAGAGGTGCTGCGTCGCCCGATTCGCCGCCTCGAGCGGCTCGGTGTCGAGCGCGATCTTGGCGAGCGCCCGCTCCAGGCCGTACGGGTTGCGCGTCAGCTCCACGGACGACGCGTCCGCGAGGTACTCGCGCTGGCGACTGACGGCAAGCTGGACGAGCTTGGCCGCGATGGGGGCCACGATCGCCAGGATGAGCGCCACGACCATCATCACGGCCGCGAAGCCGCCCGAGTCGCCCGAGCCGCTGTCACGCCGCCGACGGCCGCCCCCGATCCCGCCCCAGAACGTCATCCGCAGGAACATGTCCGCGATCAGCGCAACCGCGCCCACGAGGACGCCCACCATGAGCGAGAACCGGATGTCGTAGTTGCGCACGTGCGACAGCTCGTGGCCCATGACGCTCTGGAGCTCCTCGCGGTCGAGCTTCTGGAGCAGGCCAACGGTGATGGCCACGGACGCGTGCTGGGGGTCCCGGCCGGTGGCGAAGGCGTTGGGCGCCGTGTCGTCGATGATGTACACCCGCGGCATGGGCACGCCGGCTGCCGTGGCCATCTCCGCCACGACGTTGAACAGCTGCGGCGCCGACTGGGCGTCGACCTCGCGGGCGCTCGACGAGGCGAGCACCAGCGCGTCGCCGGCGTAGTACGCGAGCAGCGAGGCCACGAAACCCGCGACCAGCGCGATGGCCGCCGCGATCACCCCGTAGCGGACCTCACCGCCGAATGCCGCCCCGATTGCGAAGCCCAGCCCGCCGAGGAGCAGGATCACCACCAGCGAGAGCAGCACCGAGTTGCGGCGATTGGCCGCGATCTGGTTGTAGAAGGTGGAGCTCGCCATGGGACGTGGGCGCTGGTGGTCGGCGCCGGACGGCTCGAGGCCGCCGGCGCCAGAACCCCTGCTACCGGAGGCTCAGGTCCACCGTCGGGACGGCCTGCGCCTCGGGCTCAGCGGCGAAGAACTCGCGCCGCGTGAAGCCGAACATGCCCGCGAGGATGACCGCCGGGAAGGTCTGGATGCCGTTGTTGTAGTCGAGCACGGTGGCGTTGTAGTGCTGCCGCGCGAAGCTGATCTGGTTCTCGGTCGTGCTGAGCTGCTCCTGCAGGCTCATGACGTTCTGGTTCGCCTTCAGGTCGGGATAGTTCTCGGTGACGGCGAACAGCGAGCGCAGGGCGCCGGTCAGCTGGTTCTCGGCCACGGACTGGGCGGCGGGCCCCTGGGCGCCGGCGGCGATGGCGCTGGCGCGGGCCTCGGTGACCTTCGTCAGGACGTCCTGCTCGAAGTTCATGTAGCCCTTCACGGCGGCCACGAGGTTCGGGATCAGGTCGTGGCGGCGCTTGAGCTGGACGTCGATCTGGCTGTACCCCTCGTCGACTCGGTTGCGCTTGCCGATCAGCCCGTTGTAGATGCCGATGACCACCACCACCAGGACGACGATGATGGCCAAGACGATGAGGAGCGGTGTCATTGAGTCGGTCTCCCTCCGGCTGAAGGCCCTTCGGACCCCCGTGCGGGCCAGCATAGCGCGACGCGACGCGGGCGTCGGCCAGACCGGGGAGGCTGGTGGGCGGTGAGGGACTCGAACCCCCGACATCCTCGGTGTAAGCGAGGCGCTCTGACCAACTGAGCTAACCGCCCGAAGGGTCGAACGTGGCGAGGGACCCTCCCCTGCTCCACCAAGGCCGGCTCAGCCGGTCGGTCCAGCCCGCAAGGCGGAGCCGAGGAGCTGAGCGAGCGCACCGTGAGGTGCGTGAGCGAGCACCGCAGGCGACAACGCCGCGATCGCGGCGGATCAGCCGACCGCCAAGGAAGGTGGTGCCCAGGCCGGGACTTGAACCCGGATGAGTTGCCTCATACGCCCCTCAAACGTACGCGTATACCAATTCCGCCACCTGGGCAGGTGTGCAACCTGCGGTGTTCCGTCACACCGCCAAGAGGGGTGGTACCGAGGGAGGGAGTCGAACCCACACGACCTTGCGATCACTGGTACCTGAAACCAGCGCGTCTACCATTCCGCCACCTCGGCACGCAACGCACCAGCGCGCCCGAAGGCTCACTGGCTCGCGGCGAGGCGCCATGCTAGCACATCCCAATACCGGTCGCCGGTGTGCACGATGAGGCGCGGAGAGGCCCCTGAGAGCCCCCGGACCACCATCTGCTCGTCCGCCCAGACGATCGGCAGCACGGGCAATTTGGCCGACAGCCCGCCCAGCAGGGCTCCCCACGCGGCCTCGCGCGCGGCCAGGGTGCCGGGCTTCCGGGCGGCCTCGAGGAGCCTGTCGAGCGCGGGGTCCTGGTAGCCCGACCGGTTGGAGCCGTTGGCACGCACCTGCGACGAGTCGAGCAGCGGGAAGAGGTCGGGCTCGAGGCCGGACTCGATGTCGAGCAGGGCCGCCCCGAAGTCCCCCGACTTGAGGCGGGCCGCCAGCGCCGTGCCGGAGAGCGGCGTGACCGTGACGGTGAGGCCCAGTGCCGTCCAGGACTGCCGCACGGCCTCGGCCACGGCGGCCAGGCGCGGGTTGACGTCTGCCGGAACCGTGAGCAGCTCGATCGCGTAGGGCTTCTTGCCCTTCGGCGCCGTCCACTTCCCCCCGCTGCGGGTCCAGCCCGCGGTCTTGAGGAGCTTCGCGGCACCGCTCCGGTCGTAGCCGACCTTGGTGACCTTGGTTGGGTCGTATGCCCACGATTCGGGCGGGATGAGGGTGTCCGCCACCCGTGCCTGGCCACCCAGGCCGGTGGCGGCGATGGACGCGCGGTCGATCGCGCCCAGAAGCGCCCGGCGCACGTTCGGGTCCGCGAGCTCGGGGTGGGTCGGCCGCAGGTTGAGCAGGATGGCCGAGAGCGTGGTCGTGGGGTAGTCGAGCACCGACGCGCCCGCCGTGGACCCGAGGGTCTTGGTCGTTGCCGCCGAGAGGCCCGAGGCGCCGTCGATCTCGCCTGCCTGGAACGCCGCCGCCAGCGCCTCCTCGGTGTCGTAGAACGTGATCTCGATCCGCTCGACGGGTCGCGCGTTCGGGTCGGGGGAAGGCGTGGGCGATGGCGCCGCTGCCGAGCCCGAAGCCAGCGCGGACGACGGCTGCGCCGACGCACCCGCGGCGCTCGCGGCGCCGGCAGAGGCGGTGGGCGACGCGACGCCGGGCGCCGACGACGCGAAGGACGACGGGTCTGGCGACGCGGAACCGGACGCAGGTGCCCCGGCCGGCGCTGTCGTGGCGGGATCACCGGGCGTCGAGGCGGAGGCGCTGGGCGTGCTGGTGGGCGCCGTGGCCCCGGCGGGCACCAGGATCGCACGGGTGTCGTCGAGCTGGACGAGCTGGTACGGGCCGCTCCCGACCGGGCTCCTGGAGAAGTCGCCCGCGGCGAGGTCGGACATCGGGACGCCCGTGAGCAGGTGCGACGGCAGGAGCGGCTGCGTGAGCGCGGCGAGGAACCCGCCGACCGGCGAGCCGAGGGTGAAGCGCACGGTCTTCGCGTCCACCGCCTCGACGGCAACGTCGGCCCACGCCGCGGCGAGCCCGCCTGCCGCCGAGGGGTCCTTGAGGGCTGCGATCGTGTACACCACGTCGTTGGCCGTGACCGGCTGGCCGTCCTGCCATGCGGCGTCGGGCCGGATCGTCACGGTCCACGTCTGGCCCGACTTGTCGACTTGCCAGGATGCGGCGAGGTCGGGCACCAGCGTGTTGTCCGGGCCAACCTTGACCAGGCCGCTGTAGATCAGCCCGACGAGCGTTCGGTCAGCGCGGTTGCGGGCCGTCACCGGCGTGATCGACGTCGGGCGGCCCACGACCCCTTCGCGGTACACGGTCGGGCCGGACGTGCCGGACGACGGGGCGGCGCCGCTCGGCGTCGGGCTGCCGTCGCCGTTGGCCGGCGCACCGGCGCGTGGAAGGGCGATCGCGAACGACGCCACCGCGAGCACGGCGACGAGGATCCCGGTGACGGCGCGGTCGCGGGTGACGGGGCTGGCGCCCCTGCGCCCGGGCGGGCGGCGGCCCGCGGTCAGGGTCACTTCTGGGTGGCGAACGAGACCAGCGCGAAGATCACGAACAGCACCATCAGCAAGATGGTGAACTGCCAGAGGCGGCGCTCGATGCCGCGTCGGCTGCGGTAGACCGCCGAATCACCGCCGAACGTCCCGGACAGGCCGGTCCCGCGCGCCTGCATGAGGATCGCGACGATGAGCGCGATGTCGAGGATGATCTGGCCGATCGCCAGGAAGGCGTTCACGGAATCGAGTTCCTCCGAGGTGTGACGGAGGCGGATGGTACCAGACCCGGGCCCATCCGCCCGGGGTTCAGGCGGGATCGAGACGCGATGTCCCGGTCATCCCCTCCCAGCGGGGCAGCCCGGCAAGCTCGAGGATCGTCGGCGCGACGTCCGCGAGCACCCCGTCCCGCAGCGTCCGCCCGGCCATCGCCCGGCCCATGCCCAGGAGCGGCACTGGGTTCAGCGAGTGCGCCGTCACGGGGTTGCCCTCGGCGTCGCGGAGCTCGTCCGCGTTGCCATGGTCGGCCGTGATGAACATCACCGCGCCCGGGCCCCCGGGATCGGCCGCCTCGACGCGCTCGATGGCGTCCGCGACCCGACCCACGCAGTCGTCGATCGCGGCCAGGGCCAGCAGCGTGGCGTCCCAGACGCCGGTGTGGGCCACCATGTCGGGGTTGGCGTAGTTGGCGACGATGAAGTCGAACCTGCCCGATTCGATCGCTGCCACAAGCTCCGTGGTCACGCCCGCGGCGCTCATCTCGGGCTGGAGGTCGTAGGTGGCCACCTTGGGGCTTTGGATGAGCTTGCGCTCCTCGCCCGGCCAGGGCTTCTCCACCCCGCCGTTGAAGAAGTAGGTGACGTGGGCGTACTTCTCGGTCTCGGCCACGTGGAACTGGGTCCATCCCTGCTCGGAGACCGCCTGCGCCAGCGAGCGCGTCTCCTCGGGCCCGAACGCAACCTCGACCGGCAGGCCGGACTCGTACTCGGTCATCGTGACGACAAGCAGGTCGCGCGGCGCCGGGCGGCCCGACGGGCTGGTTCGGTCGAAGAGCCCGAAGTCGGCGTCCCGCAGGGCGTGCGTCAGCTGGCGGGCGCGATCGGCCCGGAAGTTGAAGTGCACGATGGGCTCGCGGTCGCGCAGCTCGCCGTCAGTGCCGTCGATCACCGTGGGCAGGACGAACTCGTCGGTCTCGCCGCGGGCGTAGGCCGCCTCGATGGCAGCGTGGGCCGAGGGCGCGTGCAGGCCCTCGGCGTGGACGATGGCGTCATAGCCCCGCTCGGTGCGCTCCCAGCGCTTGTCGCGGTCCATCGCATAGTAGCGGCCGCCCACCGATGCCACGGTGACGTCGGGGTGGACCGCGCCAAGCCGCGCCTCGAGGTCCGCCATGAACGCGAGCCCGGAGCTCGGGGCCGTGTCGCGGCCGTCCAGCAGCGCGTGGACCTTGACCTGCGGCACGCCCATCCGGGCCGCCAGCTCCACGAGCGCCACGAGATGGCGGTCGTTGCTGTGGACGCCACCGGGCCCGATGAGGCCCACCGCGTGCAGGCGGCCGAGCTCCTTGGCGCGTCTGCAGGCGTCGATCAGCGCCGGGCGCTCGTAGAACGACCCGTCGACGATCGCCGCGTCGATCCGCGGCAGGTCCTGGAGCACCGGGCGCCCGGTGCCCAGATTGAGGTGCCCCACCTCGGAGTTGCCCATCTGGCCCTTTGGCAGCGCCACCGCGCCCTCGGACGCCTGGAGCACGCTGTGCGGCCAGCGGTCGACGAGGGAGCGCCAGCGGGGCATCTCGGCGGCTGCAATCGCGTCGGCGTCCTTGGAGTGCCCGATCCCGAACCCGTCGAGGACGACCAGCACGATCGGGCGGGGCCGTCCGCCCGGGGGTGTCACGACGCCAGCCCGCGCGCCTTGGCCGTGATCCCGGCGCGTGCGCAGATTCCCGCCATCTCGTCGGGCTTGAGCGATGCGCCGCCGATCAGCGCGCCGTCCACGCCCGGCTCGGCGAGGAACTCCTCGATGTTGCCCGAGGTGACGGAGCCGCCGTACAGCACGGGCGTCTCGTCGGCGCGGCTCCCCCACCCCAGCGCCCGGAGGCTCGCGCGGATCGCCTGCGCCATGGCCTCGGCATCGGCGCCGCGCGCGTTCTTGCCGGTGCCGATGGCCCACACGGGCTCATACGCGATGACGAGGCCCGCGGCGGCGAGCGCCTCGGGGTCGCGACCCTCCAGAGCGCCCCGGAGCTGCGTGTCCACGACCTCGGTCTCGCGGCCGGCCTCGCGCTCGGCGAGGACCTCGCCCACGCACAGGATGGGGCGCAGGCCCCCGGCGAGCGCGCGGTCGAGCTTCTTGCCGATGAGGGCGTCGGTCTCGCCGAAGTAGGCGCGGCGCTCGGAGTGGCCGAGGATGACCCACGTGGCCAGGCCGGCCAGCATCGGGACGGAGACCTCGCCGGTGTACGCCCCGGCAAGCTCGTGGTGGACGTTCTGGGCTCCCACGCCCACGTCCTCGCCTGCGAGCCCGTCGCGGACGGCGGCGAGGCTCACGTAGGGTGGGCAGATCACGCGCGTCACGCCCGGCTCCCGGGTGCGGGACGCGATGGTCCGCGCAAGGTCGCCGGCGTCGGCGGGGGTGGTGTTCATCTTCCAGTTGGCGGCAATCACAATCGGGCGCATGCCGAGATCATGCCAGAGGCGACGGCGTGGCCTCCGTGCCCACCGGCACGCCAGATTGCGACGCGCGGCCCGCACGACGCCCCCCGCCGGCCTCCCCGACCCTGCCGGATGGACGGTAGCCGTGTCGCAGGCCGATGCCCTCGTCGTCGTGGAGGGCCAGCCGCTCGAGCCGGTCGAGCGCCCGCTGGACGGCTGAGCGGTGGATCTCCAGCCGGGCGGCGATGTCGGACAGCGAGGCCTCGGGGGTCTCCCGGCGCGCATCGGCCACCGCCCGCACCGTCCGCGGCTGCTCGGCGAGCCGCCCGTCGCCGTCGAGCAGTTCGATCGCGGCGAGCTGGCGGCCGGCCGCGGCCACGGAGCGCTGGAGGTTCGCCGATTCGGCGTTGATGACGCGGTTGAGCTCGCCGCGGAGGCTTCGCGCGACGCCCCGGGCCTGGAGCTCGAGCAGCGCAGCGCTGGCGCCGATCCGACCCAGGAACGCGGCGATCGACTCGGCGCTCTTCCAGGTGACGACGCCGGCACCACGCCGCACGCGCCACGACGCGGGGAGCCCCACCTCGGCGAGGCGCTCGGCGAGCATCGCGGCCTCGTCGACCGGCACCACGAACTCGAGGTGCGCGCGACCCGCGGCCAGGCTGAGCGACCCGCGGGCGAGGAACCGGCCGCGGAGCCACGCCAGGCGGCAGTGCTCCGGCGCCTTGTCCCAGGTGAACGACGCGGGCGGGAGCGTGATGGCGCGGCGCACGCCGTGGGGGCGCGGGGATCCAGCGTGGCCGCCCAGCCGCACGGCTAGGCGCGCCACCGTGGTCTCGCGGGTCACGAGCGCAGGCCCCAGGCCGGCCAGCTCGGCGATCCGGTCGCAGGGTCGGGCCGGGTCCACCGCGGCCACCTCGGCCCGGAGCGCCGCCACCAGGTCCCGCTCGGTCTCGGACATCCCGCCCTATGCGGACCGCTCGGCGCGGGCGGCGAGCGGTCGACGCCGGCGGCCGCCCTCCCGGTCCCAGGCCCGCATGATGGAGGCGGCGAGGCGCTCCGGATCGTGGCGCCGTGCGTTGGCGCGGTCGACGAGGTCGTCGAGGACGAGCCTGGCGCCGGTGTGCTCCTTGGGCGGCCAGCGGAGCCGAACGGCCTCGCCAGTCCAGCCGTCGCGCCCGACGGCGTCGAACCGGTTGTTGGCCAGCACGACGTCGGGCAGGCGCGCGACGTCGTGGAGGGCGAGCGCATCGAGGTGGTCGGCCAAGTCGTAACCCGATGTCTCGCCGTCCTGGGTGGCCACGTTGCAGGCGAAGACCACCAGCGCCCCCGAGGCCGCGATCGCCTCGCGGATGCCCGGCACGAGGAGCGCGGGCAGGAGGCTCGTGTAGAGGCTGCCGGGCCCGAGCACGATGACGTCGGCGTCCGCGATGGCGCGGAGTGCGTCCTCGGTGGGCCGCACGTCGCCGGGGGTGACCCAGACCCGCTCGATGCCGGTCGTGTGGGCGATCCTGCTCTGCCCCTCGACCTCGGATCCGTCCTCAAGGCGGGCGTGCATCGTGAGCACGGTGCCCGTCGCCGGGACCACGCTGCCGCGCACGGCGAGGACGCGGTTCATCTCGCGGACGCCCTGCTCGAAGTCGCCCTGCTCAAGCTGGACGAGCGCGGCGAGCAGCAGGTTGCCCACCGCATGCCCCCCGAGGCCCGCCTCGGCGGCTGCGAAGGGCCCGCCCACCGGCATCACAGCAGCGTCCGCAGCGGAGGGCTTGTCCGGCTCGGCCGCTGACGCGGTCGCAGGGCCGGCGCCCGGGAAGCGGTACTGGAGGAGGCGTGACATCAGCGGTTCGGAATCCGCGAGCGCCACGATGCAGTTGCGGATGTCGCCCACCGCGGGGATGCCGAGCTCGGCCCGGAGCACGCCCGAGGAGCCGCCGTCGTCGGCCACCGTCACGACCGCGGTCAGGTTGGAGGTGTGCTCCTTGAGCCCGCGCAGCAGCGTCGAGAGCCCGGTCCCGCCGCCGATCGCCACGATCTTGGGGCCGCGGGCGAGGAACCGCTTCTGGTAGATCACCTCGACCATCGGCTGGTCGCGGTCCCACAGCGCGAACGGGTCCACCAGCGCCCGCACCAGCCGGTACGAGCCCAGCACGAACAGGACCACGCCCGCGCCGCCCAGCAGGACGCCGCGGGCCTGGTAGGGCAGGAACTGGAAGGTCAGCAGGTTGACGAGCTCGCCGAGCGGCTCGCCCGGGTCGAGTGTTGCCGTCAGCTGGCGCAGCAGGTGCGCGATGCCGAGCGCCAGGATCACGAGCCCGATGAACGCGAGGAGCAGCCAGCGCTTGACCCCGATGCCCACCGTGAGCCAGCGCCGCAGGTTCACCGCTCGAGCTCCCGGTGGAATACCGAGACCGGACCGAAGTCGCGCTCGCGCAGCCAGGTCGCCAGCTCCTCGGTCATCACGATCGAGCGGTGGAACCCGCCCGTGCAGCCGATGGCGATCGTGAGGCGCGTCTTGCCCTCGTCGACGTAGGCCGGGACCAGGAGGTCGAGCAGCTCGCGGAGCTGGGCGAGGAACACCTCGGCGATGGGCTGCCCCATGACGTAGTCGCGGACGGCCTCGGTCAGCCCGTTCTTCGCGCGGAGCGTCTCGATGTAGTGCGGGTTCTTCATGAACCGGACGTCGAGCACGAGGTCGGCCTCCAGGGGAACGCCGTACTTGAACCCGAAGCTGATCAGCTGGATCGTGAGCCGGTCGGAGTTCTGGACGTCCCCGAGGCGCGCGAAGATTCGCTCCCGAAGCTCTCGCAATGAGGAATGACTGGTGTCGATGACGACGTCGGCCTGCATCCGGACGCTCTCGAGCATCGAGCGCTCGAGCGCGATGCTGGTGGCGATGCCCCGCTCGTCGGCCAGCGGGTGGCGGTGCCGGGTCTCGCTGAACCTGCGGATCAGGACCTCGTCGCTGGCCTCGAGGAAGAAGATCACCGGCCGGATGCCACGCCCCTCGAGCGCCCCGCGCATGGCGCCGAATGCGAGCGGCACGTCGCCGGTGCGCACGTCGAGCACGATCGCCGTGCGCGCGAAGCGCAGCGGGTCCGTGGCGACGAGGTCCGCGAGGTCGCGCAGCAGCTCCCCGGGCAGGTTGTCGACGACGGTGTAGCCCAGGTCCTCGAACAGCTTCGCGGCGGCCGTCTTGCCGCCGCCCGACAGGCCCGTCAGGACCACGACCTCCTGGGCCCGGAGGACGCCCTCCGGGGTCCGGGATGCGTCCGCGCCCACGGCGGTGCCGTCGTTCTCGCGTGCCGCGCGCCGATCGGCGGTCATGCGTGGGGCCCGGCTACTTCCCGGTCCGCCGGACGACGAAGATCGTGCCCTCGAACAGGATGTACATCGTCGCGAGGAGCGCGATCGGGCTGACCAGGTCCCCACCGGGGGTGATGAGCGCCGCGAAGACCGTCATGCCCAGGATCGCCTGCCGCCGGGCTCCCGACAGCTTGGCCGACGTGATGATCCCCACCCGGGAGAGCGCGAACAGGATGATCGGGAACTGCATGATCAGGCCGAACACGAGGAACAGCGTGGTCACGAAGTCGAAGTAGGCCTCGGCGGTGATCAGGGGCTGCAGCGCGTCCGACGAGAACCCGATCAGGAACCCGGCGGCGGCCGGCAGGATCAGGTAGGCGATCGTGACGCCCAGCGCGAAGAACCCGATCGCCACCGGGATCCACGGCAGGGACGCCCGTCGCTCGCGCTCGGTCAGGCCGGGGGCGATGAACGCCCAGAGCTGGTACAGGATGACCGGCATCGAGAGGATGATCCCCACGACGAGCGCGATCTTGACGTGGATCATGAACGCGTCGCCGAGGCCCGTGTAGTAGAGCGGCTTGCCGCCCGGGATGGGCGCCTTGAGGATCGCGATGATCGGGTCGCCGAGGAGGAACCCGACGATCGCGGCGAGCGCGACCGCGAGCGCCATCTTGAACAGCCGATTGCGCAGCTCGACGAGGTGCTCGACGAGCGTCATCTCGCCGGACGGCGGCTGGGGCTTCGGCGCCGGCTCGGGAGCGCTCGCGGGGATGGGAGCCGTGGTCACCAGCGCCGGGAGGCCGGCGTCACGGAGGGCGTCGGCATCGGCCATTGGCGTGTTCGGGGTCCTGTTCGAGGCGAGGGGCTAGGCGCCGGCCTCGGACGACGCCACGGCGGCCTCGGCCGGGGACGTCGCGGGCTGGACCAGCTGGGCCTCGAACGCGGGCGCGGGCGGCGGCGCTGGCGCGGGCGGCGCGGCGACCGGAGCGGCCTGCATCGGCGCGGGCGCGGCCTGCATCGGCGCGGGGGCCAGGCCGGCGGCCGGGGCGGCGGGCGCGGGTGCGGGGGTCGGCGCCAGCGTCGTCGCCTCCTGGACGTCGGAGGCGGCCTTGCGGAACTCCTTGATCGTCTTGCCCAGGGCGCCGCCGACTTCCGGCAGCTTGCCGGGGCCAACGACGATCAGGGCGATGACGAGGATCAGGATCAGGTGGACGGGCGACAGTCCGAGCGGCATGCGGCACCTCGACGGTGTGGGGCGGCGATCCGGACCAGGAGACGTCCAGAGCCGCCTCAGGGTAGCACAGCGAGGGTGGCCGACCACTCCGCGGCGGCGGCTGCGAGCCGCTCGCCGGGATCGTGCGAGGCTCCCGCCGGGGCGTCGCCGAGTGCGGCGCGGGCGATCCCGCGTGACACGTTGACGAGCAGGCCGCCGCCGGCGCGGCCGCCCGCGGGCGCCCCGGTTGCGGGACCCGAGGCGAGCGCCGGCGCCACCTCGCCGCCCTGTGCCCCGAGCCCCGGGACGAGGAAGGCAAGGCCGGGCACGAGCGCACGGATCGACGCAAGCTCGGCGGGCGCTGTGGCGCCGACCACGAGGCCCACGGTGCCGCCCGGTCCCCAGGCGGCGACTCGGCGGGCAACGCGGGCATAGAGGGGCTCGGCGGGATGGCCGGCCAGGGGGTCCGCCGCGACGAGCAGGCCCTGGAGCTCGCCCGCACCCGCGTTCGAGGTGCGGCAGAGCACATAGGCGAAGCGGTCGGCTCGCTCGATCAGCGGGAGGACCGCCTCCTCGCCCAGGTACGGGTTGACGGTGATGGCGTCTGCGCCGAGGCCGTCGTAGAGGGCGACTGCCTGCCAGGCGGTGGTGCTGGGCACATCTCCGCGCTTCCCGTCGGCGATGAACGGCACCTCGGGCGGGACGAGGCCACGCAGCCGCTCGAGGACCGCGATACCTGCGGAACCATAGGCCTCGAAGAACGCCAGGTTGGGCTTGACCGCGGTGGCGTACGGGAGCGCCGCCTCGAGCAGGAGCCGCGCGAACGCCTCGACCCCGGCGAGCCCGGACGGGAAGCCCGCAGGGAGGGAGCCGGGCTCCGGGTCCACGCCCACGCACAGGACGGAGCGGGTCGCCGCCGTTCGCGCGGCGAGCCGTTCCAGGTACGACGCGGTCATGAGGGCGACGGCCCGGCTGAGGTGGTCGGCGCGGGTCCGGTCGCTCCGCCGGCCGCCGGCGTGGCGGCCGGGATCTGGTCGGCCGGGACGAACCAGTCCGGTCGGGAGACGCTGTCGAGACCGGCGCTCTCCGTGAGTTGCAGGCTCTGGCCAGGCGTCCAGTCACCGTAGCTGCCTGCGAGCTGGACCAGCCGGAGGTCAACCACCTGGCCGTCCACGTGCAGGTACGCGACCTGGTCGCCGGCCGGCGACCAGACCGGGGCCCAGCTGGCGCCGTCGTTGGTGAGCCGCAAGATCTCGGCCCCCGTGCTCGCGTTGAGGATGGCGACGTCGGTCCCGTAGGCAGAGGTCTTCGTGACCGCGAGGTACTTGCCGTCCGGCGACCACGACGGGTGCAGATAGCCGGCCGTGCTGATCGGCGCGGAGCGCCCGGTGGCCGGTGTGTAGGCGTAGATCTGCGGCATGCCGTTGGCGCCGTCGCGGTTGTTGTAGACGTACGCGAGGACCTTGCCGTCCGGGCGCCACGCGGGGTCCTGGTGGCCAAGGGGCGAAATCTCGCCGAGTTTGGGGTCCGTCAGCTTCCCTGTGCTCATGTCGTAGAGCTTGAGGACGACGTCGCCCTTGGTGGGGTCCGGCAGGTCCGTCGCGATGGCCAGGGTCCGGCCGTTGGGCGCGAGCACGGGTTCCCGGATCCACGCCATCCACTGGCCGCGTCCGGGCGGGTTGTAGTTGCCGTCGAGGATCCGCTTCGGGCTGCCGCCCGCAGTCGGGACCTCCATGACGGCCGGGACGTTCATGGCGTAGTAGCTCATCACGCCGGTGCCGTTGTCCCAGAGGCCCTTGATGTAGCGGGTTCGAATGAACAGCACGTTCTGGCCATCGGGGGTGAACGACGGCATCGAATCGTTGCCCCCGGAGGTCAGCTGCGTCGCCGTGCCCGAGCTCTGGAGCCAGACGTTGCCGTCCTTGGCGTACACGAGGGTTCCCGGGACCTTCATCCCGGCCGGCACATTCGAGGGGACGACGACCTGGTTCGAGGGCGTGGCCGAGCGCGCGACGCCGTTGCCGCCGTTCCCGCCCGAGGCGCCGGGGTTCCCGCCACCCACCTGGAACGGCAGGACACCGCTCCCCAGCGCGACCGTGCCCAGGGCGACGATCACCAGCCCGACGATCGAGAGCACCACCGCCACCGGGGCGCCCGTGAGCATGGGGCTGCGCGGCGAGCGCGGGGCGAGCGGCCGGATCGGGGCGGGCTGCGGATCGCGCCGGGAGTGGGTCATGCGGGACCTCCAGTGGCGGGGACCGGGACGCGGTCGACGACGGGCTGATCGCCGCTCCGGCCGGCGATCCGCTCCAGAACCGCGGCGGCGCGCGGATGCGACCCTGACGGGGCCACGTCGCGGACCTCGAGCTGGAGCGTCTCGAGGCCGCCGAAGGATCGGCTGGAGAGGCGTGCGACGACGTCCACGCGGTCGCCTTCCACCAGCGCGGTCGCGAGGTCTGCCCGGCCGAAGGCGATCCCGTCGAGTACGTCGCGCTCGCGGCGCAGGACCAGCTGCGTGTGGCCGCCGTTGGCTGCCCGGACCCGGGCGACGGTGAGCCCGAGCACCGCGACGAGCGGGATGGCGTTGCCCGGCCCGCAGGGCGCGAGGCGCGCGAGGTCGCGGTAGAGCGAGTAGTCGACGTAGCTCGATGGCAGCGCAAGGTCCACGGCGAGCGGCGGCCGCGGGTCGTCGGGGCGGGAAGCCTCGGCGATGGCGAGGAAGCGCGCCACGAACGCATCCCACGAGGTCAGCAGCAGCTCGAAGCCTGCGGCCGCGGCATGGCCGCCGTGGCGGATCAGCAGGTCGTCGCACGCGTCGAGGGCGTGGGCGAGGTTGGTCCGGCCATCGCCGCGGCAGGACGCGCGCACGACGTCACCGAGGACCGTCCCGACCACGGCCGGTTTGCCCGTTTCGTCCGCGAGGCGCCCCGCCACCAGCCCGATGATCCCCACCGACCACGGCCCGCGCAGCACCAGCGCCGGCGCATCGGCCCCGCCGCCCACGACGACCTCGGCGGCGGCGGCCTCCACATCGAGGAGGGGCTGCTGGCCGGGCGCCTGCCCGAGGTCTGGGAGCCCAAGGCCGACCCGCGCCTGCGCGATCGCGCTGCGCATCAGGTCGCGCCGGGTGCTGTTCGCCGACTCAAGGGCGGCGGCGAGGACGTCAGCCTGCTCCGGCGTGCTGGCGAGCAGCAGCTGCGCGGCGTCGAGCGCCTCCCCCACCCGCCCGGCCGCGTTCAGGCGAGGCGCCAGCACGAAGCCGACGGTCTCGAGGTCCGCTGTGGCGGGCTCGACGCCGGCCCGCGCGAGGAGCGCGGCGATCCCCGGCCGCGGCGAGGTCCGGATGCGTTCCAGCCCGAGACGAGCGATGGCGCGGTTCTCGCCCAGCAGCGGCACCACGTCGGACACCGTCCCGATGGTGGCGAGATCCGCCAGCTCGAGCGCCCCGTCGGGATCGTCCGCCAGCTCCCCCAGGAGGAGTCGGGCCACGGTGAACGCCACGCCGCTCCCGGAGAGCGACGGGTCTGGATAGGCGGAGTCGGCCCGGTGCGGGTTGACCAGCGCGACCGCCGCGGGCAGGACGTCCGGCAGGTGGTGGTGGTCCGTGATGATCACGTCGATCCCGCGCTCGCGGGCGGCCGCCACCTCGGCGACGCTCGTCGAGCCGGTGTCGACGGTGATGATCAGGCCCACGGCCGCGGCCGCGGCCGTCTCGACACTCGCCATGGAGAGCCCGTGGCCCTCGTCAAGGCGCGACGGCACGTACGGCAGCACGTCGAGCCCGAGACGTCGCAGCGCGAGGACCAGCTGCGCCAGCGCGGTCAGCCCGTCCGCGTCGAAGTCGCCGAACACCATCACGCGCTCGCCCTTGGCCATGGCCTGGGCGACGCGGGCGAGCAGCACGCCCGAGTCCGGGAGCAGGTGCGGGTCGTGGAGGGCGGCCTCGGCGGGACCGAGGAACGACGCGAGACCCGCGAGGTCGGCCACGCCGCGTCGCGCCAGGACAGCCGCTGCGAAGGCGCCGAGGCCCAGGTCGTGGGCGGCGGCCCGGTACGCGGGGTCCAGGCGGATCGGGTCTGGGAACACCCATCGGTGGCGTGCGTGGATCATCGCGCGGAGTCTGCCACGTCTGGCTCACCGGGGACTTGCGCGGAGCTCAGCGGCCCCTTACCCGGCGTGCACGGGCGGGCGGTACGGGTGATCGGGCGCCGGCCAAGACCGGGCCCCGCCGTCACGTCGCGGTGCGGCGGCTTGGGCGGGCCGCGTTCTCCCGCTCGCGCTGGCGCTCGTCGCGGAGGTGCCAGACGACCAGCAGCGGGCTGGCGTTGAAGATCGACGAGTACGTGCCGGAGATGATGCCGATGAGCAGCGCGAGCACGAACGTCCCGATGGCCTCGCCCGCGAACAGGAGCAGCGCGAGGAGCGTGATCACGACCGTGAAGCTCGTGGTGATCGACCGGCCGAACGTCTGCAGGATCGAGTGGTTGACGATGCGATCGAACGGCTCGCCCGCGTGCCGCGCCCGGTTCTCGCGGATCCGGTCGTAGACGACGATCGTGTCGTGGACCGAGAAGCCGATGACGGTCAGCATCGCGGTGACGAACAGGCTGTCGATCTGGACGTTGAAGAACGTGCCGAGGATGGCGAACAGCCCGACGACGACGACGATGTCGTGGAGCAGCGCGACGAGCGCCGTGACGCCCATCCGGAAGTCGCGGAACCGGTAGGTGATCCAGAGCAGGATCCCGATCGAGCCGACGAGGATCAGGACGAGCGCCTGCGTGATGAGGTCGCTCGACACCACGGCGCCGACGGAGGTCAGCGAGTTCTGGCTCGCGATCGTGCCCAGGCTCGCCTCGAGGGCCTTGCACAGGGCGGGCAGCCTGCTGGCGCCCTGGGGCAGCCCGTCGCACACGGCGAGCGATGCGGAGGGCGACGGCGCGGCGGACGCGCCGGGCGAGGCGGCCGCGGCGGCGGACGACGAGGCCGACGGCGCGGCGGACGCGCCTGCGGAGGCCGAGGGAACGGGAGAGCTCGAGGGTGACGGACTGGCTGCCGCAGCCGAGGCGCTGGCGCCCGCAGAGGCGGAGGGCCCGGCGGAGGCGCTGGCGCCCGCAGAGGCGGAGGGCCCGGCGGAGCCGGACGCGCCGGCCGACGCGGACGGGGCCGGAGTCTGCACCGGGGCAGCGAGCGCCGCGTCCTTGGTGCGGATCTCCATGAACGACCGGCTGGTCTGGCCGTTGCCGGCCTCGGTGACCTGGGCGTCATAGCCCTGCTGTGCGATGACCGCCTTGACCTGGTCTGGCGTCACGTTCGGGTCGGCGAACTGGATCTGCCAGACCGTGCCGCCGGTGAAGTCGATCGAGAACTGGAGGCCCATCTTCTCGCCGGTGAGCGGCCCCGCGAGGATGAAGATCAGGCCCGGGATCAGGATCGCGAGGGAGAGCGCGAAGAACCAGTTGCGCTTCCCGACGATGTCAAACACGCGTGCCAGCCTCGCGTCGAAGCGACCGGCCGGTCGCGGGTCGGGCCAGGAATTCGGCTTCCGTCACGCCGAACAGGCGCGCCTGGCGGGCCCATGGCCTCACGACGACCAACCGCAGCACCGTGCGGGTGACGGTGACAGCGGTGAAGAGCGACGTCACGACGCCGATGATCAGGACGAGGCCGAAGCCCTTGATGGTCGAGGAGCCGAACAGGAACAGGATCGACGCGGTGATGAGGCTCGAGATGTTCGAGTCGAGGATCGAGTTCCAGGCCCGGTTGAAGCCGGCCTCGACCGCCGCGGGCAAGCTCTTGCCCACGCGCAGCTCCTCTTTCGTCCGCTCGAAGATCAGGATGTTCGCGTCCACCGCCATGCCCACCGACAGGACGAAGCCCGCGATTCCGGCGAGGGTCAGGGTCACCGGGACCCACCGGAAGATCGCGACGACCACGAGCGAGTAGTAGATGAGGGCGCCGCTGGCGACGAGGCCGGGCAGCCGGTAGTGGACGATCATGAAGAAGATGACCAGCAGGACCGCGATGAGCCCCGCGACCAGGCTCTGGCGGAGGAACGCATCGCCCAGGGTCGGGCTGACCGTCTCGTTCGAGATCTCCTGGAGCGGGTTCGGCAGCGCACCGTACTGGAGGATGGTCACCAGGTTCTGCGCCTCGGCCAGCGGATAGCCGCCGATGCCGCCCGAGGTCACCTGCACCTGGCCGTTGGGAATGGCGCCCTGGATGACCGGCGCCGTGATGACCTTGCCGTCGAGCACGATGGCGAAGTACTGCCCGACGTGCGTCTGCGTGTAGTCGGCGAAGAGTTGCTTGCCCTTGTCGTTGAGGGTGAAGTCCACCGCCCGCTGGCCAACGCTGTCGGTGCCGATCGTGGCAGCCGAGACCGCGTCGCCCGAGAACGAGACGCAGTTGTCCGTGACGGAGGCAGAGCAGGGGGTGCTCAACGTGGCGGCCGGGAGCGCCTGTCCTGCGCTGGCGGGGGTCGTGCCCAGCGGGACGAAGTCGAGTCGGCCCGTCGTGCCCACCAGGTCCTCGACCTGCTTGGGGTTCTTCGCCTCAGGCACCTCGACGATGACCCGATCAGTTCCCTGGACCACCACCGTCGCCTCGGTGACGCCCGAGCCGTTCACGCGGTTGGTGATGATCTGGCGAACCACGTTGAGGGCGTTGCTGTCCGGCGCAATGCCGTTCGCCGGCAGCACCAGGTACTCGAGCCGGATCCCGCCGCGCAGGTCGAGGCCCAGCTTGGTGATCGGGCGTGAATCGCCGGTGGACGTCGCGATCGAGATCGGGGCGAAGTCCGACAGCAGGGCGAACAGGCCAATGACGAGGATCAGGAGGGGACCGAAACGGCGCATCGGGGCGGGATCATACCGGGAGTTGGCACAACCGTGCGTCGGCTCCGCGCATCCACGAGGCGGATATCACCCCGGCGGGCGATGCGCTCCCCGGGACCCGCTCGACCCCGAGGCGGCCGCGGAGAGCGCATCCATCCTGGCACGAGCGCGGGCGGGTTCAGCCCACGGCGCGCGGCCCCGGCAGGCCGGGGGCGCCGGGCGTCCCCGGCCGCTGGCCACGCAGGTGCGTGAACAGCCAGGCCGAGAGGAGCAGCAGGACGCCGAGGCCCGCGAGGACCACCGCCCGGTACGCGACGTCCATCGCCGCGAGGTCGACCGTGAACACCTTCCCGGTTGCCAGCGCGAGGAGCCCGAACCCGACGTGGCGCGGCATCGCGTGGCGCGACCTCAGGCCGACGCCGAGGGCCAGCGCGCCGATGGCGGTCCACGCCACGGACATCGTGACCTGGGCCTGCTTCGCGAGCTCCTCGGTCGGCACGGCGCCGCCCACCATCCGCTGGAACGGATCCACGATCGCCACCGACGCCAGGTAGACGCCTGTGGCCGTCGCCGCGACCTCGAGCGCGGAGCGTTGCGGGGCGAGCTCCGGGCGGCGCGACGCCAGCAGCGCCGCCGCTGCGACTGCTCCCACCGCGAGCCACCAGCCGGGCAGGAGCGCGGGAACACTCGAGCCGAACCTCGACGCCGCCACCCACAGGCGGTCAGGCGGGGCGACGATCCCGAACACCACCGCGAGGGCGCCGGTGACGAGCAGCGCGGCGAACCCTGCCGAGACCGGGCGGAGGCCGTCGGTCCGACGCGTCACGGCGAGCGCCGCGCCCGCGATCAGCAGCCACAGGACCACCACGATGTCGGCGTTGACCTCGAGGGGAACGGCAACCGCCAAGGGCACCAGGGCCGCCAGCAGCGCGACCTGCCGGCCCGGTCGGCTCACCGTCCATGCGGCCGCGGCGATCGCCGCCCCGGCAAGCACGAACGCCACCAGCGCGGTCACATCGGTGAACGGGACGTCGGGCCGGATCCTGTTGATCCACCCCATTGGACGCAGGTCGCCGCCGAACGCGGTCATCAGCGCGGCGAGCCACGCCACCGCGCCCGACGCGCTTGCCAGGCTCCGTGCCTCGTTCGGCAAGGGGATGAACGCCAGGCGGCGCGCAACAGGGAGCCGGGCGAGGGCGCGGTCGCCGATGACCGCGAGCGGCAGGAGCGCCGCGCCAAGCGCAACCTGCGCGGTTCCGGCAAGCTCGAACGGCAGCGACCAGGTCACGAGCAGGATGGCGATCGCGGCCAGGCACGAGCGGATCGCTCGGGTGCCCAGCTGCCCCCCGACGATCGCGAGCCCGGCCAGGAGGATCGCCAGGGAGACGGCGGGGGCGTCCGTGTACGGCACGGCGGGGAGTCCAGCGCCCAGTCGGATCGCCGGGTATCCGAGGCCGACCAACGCACCGCCGGCCATCAGGCCGAGGGCGGCCGCGGCGGCCGTGGCGAACCAGACGTTCCGAGTGACGACGTCCAGCCGCTTCAGGTCGGAGCGGGTGCCGCTATGCGCGATGACCACGTCGAGCTCAACCGCTGCGACGGCGACTGCGACGAGCATGAACGTGAGCAGCGGGCCGGTGGCCTCGAAGAGGGCCGCGTAGCCCAGGAGCCCAGCGCCAACCGCGGCGAGCGCGGAGCGGATCCACGCGACGGGCGCGAACCAGCCGGCGACGGCGATCGCCGCGACGACCGCCGCGAGCGACGCTGCCTCCGGGTGCAGCAGCGGAACGTCGAACAGCGGCCTGCCGACAGCAAGCCGGTCGAGCGGATATTCGAGAACGCCGAGGTGCAGCGCAGCCAGCGCGCCGAGCGCGAGTGCGGCCAGCGCCGACCAGCGGTGGACGCGGCGTGCCGCGAGCCACGCGAGTGCGGCGCCCTCCACGGCCCAGGCCACCGGCACCAGCGCGGCGCCCAGCTGGACGAAGGCAGCCAGCGCCAACAGCGCCACGCCCGTCCCGGCGACCAGGTTGCCGAACAGGTGCTCGAGGCCCTGCCGGCGCAGGAACCACCCGCCGACGGCGATGTGGGCCACGCAGGCGAGCGCGAAGAACGTGCCCAGCCAGGGGTGCACAGGCCCGCCCAGGACGACATTTCCGCCCCAGGTGAGGAACGCGGCGTTGGCGAGCACCAGCGTCGCGCTCGACGGGCGCAGGTCGTCCCGCCGGATCCGGACCTCCTCGCCGCCGGCCGCCACGACGTTCACGAGCCAGAACCCGGCCAGCGCGACAAGGGCCTGGGCGGTGTCGGCGCCCGGCAGCCAGCTCGCCAGCTGCGGCGCCGCAAGCACGAATGCGATCGACGGCAGCCAGCGCCACGAGCGGAACACGGAGATCGCGGTGGTGCCGATGAGGGTCACCGCGACGAACAGGAGCGTGAGCGTCGTCGGGGAGGCGCCCATCACGGGCGGCGCGATCAGCGCGGCGATGAGGCCGTACGCGGCCACCTCGCGGGCGTCGTACCGGATGGCGATGGCCGCGGCCGCGAGCGCTGCGACCAGCGCGGCGACGAGCCCCAGCTCGGGCGAGAGCAGCCCATACGCCCGGGTCGCCGCGAACAGCGTGATCGACGCGATGCCAAGGCCCGCGGCCGTGAGCACGTTGCCGAGCAGCGGGTTGCGGCGGTCGAAGCACAGGGCGCCGACGGCGAGGATCGTGGCGGCCGCGACGAACCCGATGAGGACGCGCATGGGCTCGGTGATCCAGCCGCGGCTGAACGCGAGGCTCAGGAAGAACACGGCCGCGGCGACGAGCGCGAAGCCGCCGACCCAGGCGAGGGCCTGCCCGGCGAACCGTTCCTCGAGGTCGCGCAAGTTCAGGGCCGGCGTGGGTTTGGCCCGGGCCTGCCACGCCGGGGATGCGACGGGCGGCTGGTCAGTGGCGGAGGCGGCACGGGCGGAGGTCACGGCGGGCGGCGGGGGCGAATCCCAGAGCGGGGTCCGCGCCCGTGCCGGCCAGGGAGCCTGGGCGCCAACGGGCGACTGGGCGTGCGTGCTGCGGAGTTCTGGCTCCCGCCACGAGGCCGAGGGCATCGGCGGGGGCGCCGGGTGCGCGGCATGGCTCAGGGCATGTCCCGCCGCCGCGCCCTCGTCTGCCGTTTCCGCGTCGAGCCGCCGCTCAAGCTCGTGGACCCGGGCTTCGAGACGCACCAGGCGCCGCTGCAAGCCGGGACCGCCAATTGCGCCGTCCATCGTCTGCCTCCCGTCACGTGTTGACCGGGAGACGCCGCAGTGGAGGGATCGTTGCACGCCCAGAGCCGCGGCGCGCCAAGTCCGCGGCGATGATCCCCAGCCGGATCACCGGGCGCAAGTGTCGTCAGGCCTCGAGGATCGTCTTGATCTTCTCCGCCAGGCTTCGGCCGATCCCGGGGACGGCCGCGATCTGCTCGACCGGGGCCTCGCGGACGCGCTTGGCCGACCCGAACACCTTGAGCAGCTCGCGCTTGCGCTTCGGCCCTACGCCCGGCAACTCGTCGAGCGCGGAGCGGACCGTCTTCTTGTTGCGCAGGCTTCGGTGGTAGGTGATCGCGAAGCGATGGGCCTCGTCCCGCAGCCGCTGCACCATGTACAGCGCCTGTGACGTCACGGGCAGCACGACCGGCGCCTCGCGGTGGGGCAGGATCAGCTCCTCGCGCTCCTTGGCCAGCCCGCACATCGGCAGGTCGCCCAGGCCAAGCTCGTCGAGGACCTCCTGTGCCGCCGACACCTGTCCCCGCCCGCCGTCGATGATCACGAGGTCCGGCATCGCCCAGCGGCGCGCCTCCTCGTCGCCCTCCTTGCCAGCACCCGTGTTGCGGAACCGGCGCCGGAGCACCTCCTGGTGGCTTGCGAAGTCGTTGGCGCCCTCGACAGTCCGGATCTTGAACCGCCGGTACTCGCCCGACCGCGGCTTCCCCTCCTCGAACACCACCATCGAGCCCACCGACTCGGCGCCCTGGAAGTTGCTGATGTCGTAGCACTCGATGCGCATGGGCGGGCCGGGCAGACCGAGCGCCGCCGCCAGCTCCTCGAGCGCGCCCAGGGTCTTGCCCTCGTCGGCGAGCCATCGCGCGGCCTCGCGAGCGAGCGACTCGGCGGCATTGCGGGTGGCGAGCTCGAGCAGCTCGCGCTTCTCGCCCCGCTGCGGGGTCCGGATCTTGACCCCGCTCCCCCGCTTCGAGGTCAGGAACGCCTCAAGGGCTGCGGTGTCGACCAGCGCCCGGGGCACCAGGACCTCGCGCGGGACGCTCGTGGCGCGGGCGTAGTACTGCTCGAGGAAGCTCTCGAGCACCTCGTCGTCGGCCACGTCGCGCGGCGTGTCGAGGAAGAACACGTCGCGGCCCACCATCTTCCCGTTGCGCACCACGAACAGCTGGACGGCGGCCTGGTCGTCCCGCCGGGCCATCGCTGCGAGGTCGAGCTCGGTCCGGGCGAACGCGGCCATCTTCTGGCTCTCCATCGTCCGCTCGATGGCCCGGATCTTGTCGCGCAGCACCGCGGCGCGCTCGTACTGCTGCTGCTCGGCGGCAAAGCCCATCTGGTGCTCGAGCCCGTCGACCACCGCGTCGGCGTTGCCCTCGAGGAACAGCTCCACCTGCTCGATGTCGGCCCGGTAGGCGCGCTTGTCGATCGCCTCGATGCACGGGCCCTGGCAGCGCTTGATGTGGTACAGCAGGCAGGGCCTCGCCAGCGCGCGCTTGCCCTCCTTGATGTCGATGGTGCAGGTTCGGAACGGGAACAGCCGCCGCACCAGGTTCATCGCCTCGTCCACGCTGCTCGCGGACGCATACGGGCCGAAGTAGCGGCTGCCGTCGTTGGGGAGCTTGCGGGTGCGCTCGACGCGGGGGAAGTCGTCCGCCAGCGTGACCTTGATGTAGGGGTAGCTCTTGTCGTCCTTGAGCCGCACGTTGAACCGCGGCTTGTACCGCTTGATGAGGTTCGCCTCGAGGAGCAGCGCCTCGCTGACGCTGTCCACCTCGGTCACCTCGAGGTCCACGACACGGTCGATGGCCTGGCGGATGCGGTGGACCTCGCCCCGGCTCCCGGGCGACTGCTTCTGCCAGTAGCTCCGGACCCGCTGGCGCAGGCTCTGCGCCTTGCCCACGTACAGCACGGTGCCGTGCGCGTCCTTCATCAGGTACACGCCCGGGCGGTCGGGCAGGTTGTCGAGGGTGGCAGCGAGGTCCGAGTTCACGGTGCCATTGTCCGGCAGGGAGCGTCAACGCGTCGCAGGCACCACCCCCGCTGCGGCGACGGCGAATTCAGATCCCTTCGACCCTTACCGGTCGGGCGTGATCGTGGCTCACTCCGCTTTGGCCAGCATGGCGCGACCCCGGGGTCGCGGGTCGCCGTGCCGGGCAGAGAGACCGGAGGCGCGGCCGTGATCGGGACCATCGTGAAGCTGGTGCTGGGCGTTGTGGTCATCGGGGCAGTGGCAGTCGGCGTGGCGGCTGTGGTCCCGTCACCGTCCACCTGCACGGCGGACGCCGCGCCGGGGGTCGCCGCCACTGCCCAGGCGAAGTGGGACGCATGGGCCAGCGGTTCCGGCGGGCAGAGCGTCACCTTCACCGAGGGCGACGCGACGGCCGTCCTGCGAGCGCACCTCGGGACCGGCACGCCGCTCGTCGACCCCGTCGTCCACTTCTGCGACGACGGCACGGCCCAGGTGAGCTTCGGCTTCAAGGCCGGCCCGCTCACGCTGCACGGAGCCGCCGACGGCACGATCAGCCCCGCGTCGCCGCTGTCGGTGACCGTCAGCTCGATCCGCGTCGGCGCGCTGCCGTCCGCCGTCAGCGACCCGATCGCGAACACGGTGAAAGGCGTCGCGACCGATGCCGGGTCACTTGGACTGGCGGGTCCAGTCAAGACCGTGGCCGTGACCAAGGGCCAGGCCGTCGTCGCCAAGTAGCGGCCGGTTCGAGGCGAACCGTCCTCAGCTGCGGCACGGATCCGCGGCGATCGCCTGGCGTATGGCTGTGACCCATACGCCACAGACCCCGGAGCGCAACCGCACCGGCGATCTCAGCTGCCGCCGAAGACCGGCCGCCGCTTCTCGCTGAAGGCGCGCAGACCCTCCTGGTAGTCGTCGGAGTCGTAGACCGCGCGGCGGAGCGACTGGATGCGCTCGTGCGCCTCTGGGGTCATCGGGTGCGCGTTGGCGAGGACGCGCAGCTCCTCCTTCATGGTCTGGTGGACGAGCGGCGAGCCCGAGGCGATGTCGGCGGCAAGGTCGGCGGTGGTCTGCTCCAGCTCCTCGACCGGGACCACACGGTTGAGCACGCCGTGGGCTGCCATCCGTCCCGCGGCAATGGGCTGGGCCGTGAACAGCATCTCCTTGACGAAGTGCATGTCCGCCACCTTCATCAGGTTGAGCGTGCCGGACAGGTTGTACGGGACGCCGAGGCGCGCCGGGGTGATGGCGAAGGTCGCCTCGGACGCGGCCACGATAAGGTCGCAGGACAGCACGAGCTCGCACGCGCCGCCCCAGACGCTGCCCTCCACCATGGCGATGACCGGCGTGGGGTGCGTCTCGATCTGGCGGACGATGCGGCGCAGCGGGTCGTTGTAGGTCAGCGGGTCGCGGCCGTTGCGCGGCAGCTCGCGGACGTCATGGCCGGCGGAGAACACGCGCTCGCCAGAGGCAGCCCGGATGACCGCCACGCGGACCGCCGGTCCGTGCAGCGCGTCCATCGCGGCGGAGAGCTTGGTGATCAGCGATGACGTGAGGGCGTTGACGGGCGGGTTGCTGATCGTCAGCCACGCGACGGCATCGCGGACCTCGACGGTGACCTTCGACGGCATGTGGGGCAATCTCCGGCGCCCGGGTTACTGGGGTGCGCAGCGTGCGCGGTTCGGGCGCCAGCGGTGAGGATGCGCGCCCAGGGGTCGTCGCCGCGCGTGCCGGTCGGTGTCGGGCCGCGAACGGCGGCGGCCGAAGCCGAAGGCCGAGCGGCCCCCCAGTGCAGGCCGGACCGCCTAACGCCGGGATGCGCCGAGGAACCGCAAGCATCACCGACGGGCGTTCTCGATCCTCGATCCTCCCCGACCGCCCGATCGCGAAGGTAGGCGCGAAGACGAGCGAAGAGCCCCCGGACGCGCCGGTGGGCTCTTCGCTGCCTTGTCCGGCGGCGCGGCCCATCTGGGGTCCGCGCCGCCGCTGCGCCCTACTTGAAGACCAGCCGCCCTTCGATCGTGGGCGACACGGTCCCCTCGTGGGCGATGTAGTCGATCACCGCATCGCGGACGTAGAGCTGCGTGTCGTGGACGATCTGGTTGAGCGGCCAGAGGCTCTTGCCGTTGTTGTTGAAGTTGCACGAGCCGGCGGCAAGGTAGTTCACGGTGGAGACGTTGTAGAACTTGGTTGCGTTGGCAAAGTCGACCGGTCTCCCGTTGATCGTGAACGAGAGGACGTTGCGGCCGTTCGGCAGCGCCGGCGACGTGTCGTCGTACGTGATCTTGCCGACCGAGTTGGTGTCGATCATGCAGGTCGTGTAGTACGAGTAGCCGCCGTAGCCGGGCACGTACTTGTAGTAGTAGTAGTTCCGGTAGGCCCGCTCGAGGACCGCCTTGATCTGCGGCCCGTTCATCTTGAGGACGACGAGCGAGTTCTCATACGGCATGCCCGCGAACATGTCGGCCACGGTCAGCGTGACCGGGCTCGCCACGGTCGCCCCGGCAGCCATGAGCTTGTTGGTCATGGCGCCGGAGAGGTGGACATCAACGTCCGTCACGCCCTTGCTCGCGAGCTCCCAGACCGACGCGTCGGCTTGGAGGTTGGCGCCGTTGGTCTCCTCGGTGAAGGCCTTGACGGTGTCGATCGGGGCGGTCGTCTTGCCCACGACCGTGGTGTTGTAGGTGTTCAGCGCCGCCACGTACGGATCGACGATCGCCTTGGTTGCCGGATCCTCGGGGGTCGAGCTCGTGACGGCGAGGTACTGGCCGACGCTGGAGACGGTCCGGTACATCGCCTTGTTCGCGATCATCCAGTTCGCGTCGGCGATCAGGGCCGCGGCGGCGGCCTTCGTGATGTGCTTGCCGGACTGCGCCCTGACGTAGCTGACGAACGCCCTGAGCTGGCTGAGCGCGGTGTCAACCTTGCCACGGTCGAACGACGCCTTGACGGCAGCCAGCTTGGACAGCAGCGCCTTCTTGGTGCCCGAATTGTCGATCGCCTTCGAGGCGTAGAGGCTATTGACGTCCGAGATGGTCAGCGAGTACTTCTGCAGGACGCCGAGGATGACCTCGCCGAGGTAGTTGTTGTAGCGGTAGGCCTGGTTGATGATCACGGGCTCGCCGCTCGGGCCTGCCACGATCGTCGGCAGGAACTTGTAGGCCCCAGAGCCCGTGGACGGATTCGTGTGGCTGTGGGCGCCGATGATCGCGTCCACGCCCGGCACCTTTGCGGCGAAGTTGGTGTCGACGTTCTTGTCGACCTCGACGCTCTTCGGGTCCTCGGTGAACCCGATGTGCGTCAGCGCGACGACCACGTCGCCCTTCGCATACAGGTTCGGCGCGTACTTGTCACCGGCAGCAATCGGGTCACTGAACGTCAGGCCCTTGATATTGCTCGGCAGTTCGTAGTTGGGAACCCGGTGGTTGGTGATGCCGAGGATGGCGACCTTGATCCCGCCCAGGTTCTTTTCGATGTACGGCTTGACGCCCTGGCCGCCGTCGGCGGCTGCAAGGCCATACTGGCCGTTGTCTTTGACGTTCGCGCCCAGCACCGGGAACTTCGCTTGGCTGAGCACGCCCCTGAAGACGCCGCTGCCGAAGTTGAACTCGTGGTTGCCGAGCGTCATGGCGTCATAGCCGAGCGCGTTCATGACGGCCATCATCGGGTTGGTCCGGAGGCTGACCGGGAGGATGTCCCCGTTGCTCGCCTTCCCGGTGTAGGACGACTTGAAGTAGTACATCATCGCGTCGCCCTGGATCTGGTCGCCGCCGTTCAGGAGCAGGGTGCGATTCGGGTTGTAGTAGCGCTCCTGCTTGATCAGCGTCGCCAGCTGGGTGTAGCCGACGTACTGCCCCTTGGCGAGATTCCCGTGCGAGTCGTTGTTGTGGAGGATCGTGATGGGGGTGATGGAGCCGGTCGTGTCGGTTCCGTCGCGGACGATCCGCGCGTCGAGGTTGCCCTTGCCGCCGGGGCCCTTGTACGCCGTGGCGGCAGTCCCGTAGTGAGCGGTCACGTACGCGTCGACGGCATTGAGCATGTCGCCCCAGTACGTGATGTTCTTCATGTACTTGAAGCCGCCGTAGCCGTCGCCGCCGCCGGGGGCCAGGAACTCATTCGTGCCGACCTTGTACGTCTTGGTCAGGACGAGCGGATTACACGCCTTGGTGGTCTTGTTGACGACGCAGTAGTTGGTGGCGCCCCAGGCCCATGTCCGCTTCGCCGGCGGAGTGGCCGTCGAGGTCGGGTCATCCTTGCGGTAGGCGTAGTACGTGTACTTCAGGCCGGCGGGCTGGATGACGCCGTTGCTGACAAGCGGTCCCTGGTTCAGGACCTGGAGGATTTCGGCGCCCGTCATCGTGCCGACGACGGTGGCATTCCCGAACGGCAGGATCGTGAACATGTTGCCGTACGTGAGCAGCGCGGGGTCGTGCGTGCCGCTCGTGCAGCCTGTGTTCACCCACGCCCCGGCGACGTAGCACCAGTCGGTCCGGATGCCGCCGGCGTTGTTGAAGAAGATGTCGATGTCGTTCGCCGGATTGCTGTCGGTGTTGAGGTAGCCGTAGATCGCGTCGTCGATGAACGTGCCCATCATGTTGTCGGCCGTGCCGCCGTTCCGGGGCAGGTCGACGGCGCTGTAGCCGATGGGCTGGTTGACGAGCGCGAGGTACGCCGGGTCGTTGGCGTAGGTGTCGATGACGCCCTTGACGACCGGGTCATCGGCCGTGCCCGGCGTCTTGACGGTTCCGTCGGGGTTGAAGGCGTCGGGCACCACGGCCAGGCGCTGCCAGGCGACCGTCGTCGCCTTCGTCGCGGGGTCGAGCGTGAGGTCGGCCCGACCGACGACGCGGCCGTTGTAGTACGCCTGGACGACGGTCGTCGCACCGTCGACGACCGCCGGGTTCGGGTTGGACCCGCCGCCGCCGACGTTGGTGTGGCTGTGGCCGCCGATGATGAGCGGGACGGGCTTGCCGGCCTTGAACAGCTTGTCGGCCAGCGTCTGGTCGCCGTAGACCGGGATTCCGTACCCATAGCCCCCGTCGTTGAAGCCGAGGTGGCTCAGGACGACGATGACGTCGGCCTCGGCCTTCATCGCGTCGTAGTAGTGGAGGATCGAGTCGGCCGGGTCCTTGAAGCACAGGCCCGCCGTCGCGGTGGCGACCGTGATCGTCGGCGTCTCGGTCGTCGTGACGCCGATGAACGCGACCTTCACGCCGTTGGCGGTCTGGACCGAGTACGGCGCCTTGGCGAAGTCGGGCTTCTGCCAGCCAGCCGTCGCGCAGTTCCCGGTGTCGTTCTTGACGATGTTGGCCGTGACGAACGGGTACGTCGCCTGGGTCGTGCGGTCGGCGAGGTTCGACTGGCCCCAGTCGAACTCGTGGTTGCCGAACGTGGCGACCTGCGTGCCCAGCGCATTGAACCCGGCGATGGTCGGGGCGCCCTTCTGCAGGTTGCTGAGCAGCGAGCCCTGCATCTCGTCACCGCCGTCGACGAGCAGGACATTGCTACTGCCGACAGACGTGCGAACGCCGTTGACGATTGTCGCGACCTTCGCGAGTCCCGGATTGCTCCCCGACTGCTGCAGCTGGCCGTGGAAGTCGTTCGTGTGGAGGATGGTGAACGGGATCGTTGCCGCTGCCGAGACGCCGGGCGGGACGGCCATGGTGGTCGCGAGCAGGACGGCCGCGACCAGGGGCGAGAGCTGACGGATGCGCCGCAATGCAGGGCTCCTCAGGCACGAGGGCACGCGGGGACTCGCCTGGCCCTTCCCTCTCCATTCGGGGCCAGCGCATGGTACGACCGACGGTAGCGCTGCCCGGTGTCGGGACGGCACGGCCGCGCGGGCCGTGATTAGGGGCCGGTTGACCCTGCGGTCGCGGAGCGCTGTGGAGAACTCCATCCAGGTGCCGACAACGGGTGCGTCGGAGCACCACGGGGTTGGTCGGCGCCGGTTGCAGCGACCCCTGCGCTTTGCCAGCCCGGGCGCATAAGAAGCGGCGAAGTCGCGCTGGCTAACGTCCTGCCATGCACCCCTCCGTCGCCGAGAGGCTCGCCAGGCTCGCGCCCGACCAGCGCGCGGCCGCGACCGCGCCGCCGGGGCCGGTGCTCGTGGTGGCGCCGGCGGGCTCGGGGAAGACGACGACCCTCGTGGCGCGGGTCTGCTGGCTCGTGGACGGCGGCGCCGACCCCGCCGGCATCACCCTCCTGGCGTTCAACAGGCGGGCGGCGGAGGAGCTGGTCGAGCGGCTGGACGCGGCGCTGGCGCCGCTCGCCGCGTCGGCGTCGGGCGCGGGCGGTGTCCGGGTGCGCACGTTCCACGCGCTGGGGCGAGAGGTGCTCGCGGAGGCAGGCGTGGACGTGGCCGCGCTCGCGGACCGGGACGCGGTGGTGCGGGCGCTGTGGCCCGACATGCCGGCGGCGGACCGCGGGCGCCTGGACCTCGCGTTCAGCCGGCTCAAGCTGGACCTGCGGGTGGCGGTAAACGACGTGGCTGCGGACGAGGCAGCCGGGCCGGTGGCGCGGGCCTGGCTCGCATACGAGCGGGCCCTGCGCGACGACGGCGCGCTCGACTTCGACGACCTCGTGCTCCGGGCGCTGCGGCTGCTCGAGGGCGATGCCGTGGCGCTCGCTCGCTGGCGCGCCCGGTGCGCGACCCTCCTCGTGGACGAGGCGCAGGACCTCGACCGCACGCAGCTCGACCTCGCGCTGCTGCTCGCCGGCGAGACCCGCAACGTGACGCTGGTGGGCGACGACGATCAGACCGTCTACGGCTGGAGACTGGCCGATGTGCGACGGATTTTGAGCCTCGCGGCCGCACTGCCCGGGCTCCGCCGGATCGACCTCGAGACCAATTACCGGTGCCCGCCGCCCGTCGTGCAGCGCGCGGTTCGGCTCGTGGAGCAGAACGAGGAGCGGTTCGCGAAGCGCGTGCTGTCCGGCCCGCGCAACGCCGGGCGGCTGATCCTGGCGCCCGACGCAGCAGACGACGTGGTTCGCGTGGACCGGGCGATGGCGTCGTGGCCGGACGACGGGAGCACGCGCGCCGTCCTCGCGAGGACTAATCGCGAGCTGCTCGTCCCGGTGGTGGTCGCGGTGGCCCGGGGCTGGCCCTTCCGCGCGCCCGACATCGCGCTCCCGATCGAGGACTCGCGGCTCGACGGCCTGCTCATTCGCGCCGGAACGGCGTCGACGGACCGCGCCGCGCCGCTGGTCGCCCTCGCGCGCCTTCGGGCTGAGTGCTGTGCAGGCGAAGTGGCCAACCCGCCCGCGAACCCCGACGAGCCGACGGAGTCCGACCTCGTGACCGCGCTCCTCGGCTGGTCGGCCGCGCTCCCCTCCCTCGATGCGCTGCGAGCGGCGGTCGCGGCGTTCCGGGCCCGCCTGGCGCAGCTTCGCCGGGATGACGCGCCGCTCACGCTCGCAACGGCGCACGGCACGAAAGGCCTGGAGTGGGATCACGTCGTCGTGCTCGCGGACGGCTTCCCGGGCCGACGGTCGATCGCGGATGCCGCCGAGCCCGAGCGCGCGCTCGAGGAGGAGCGCCGGCTCGCCTACGTCGCGTGGACCCGGGCCCGCCGGTCGCTCACGCTCCTGTTCGACCCGGCTGCCCCGTCGCGGTTCCTGCTCGAGGCCTTCGACCCCGAGGAGCTCGGGCTCGGCACCCGCCGGGCCGCCGCGTAGACTTCCGCCATGCAAGCCCGAACCGATGGAACCGTCCCCCAGATCCAGCACGGCAAGGTCTTCCTCCGACCCGCCGAGAAGGACGACGCCGAGCTGTTCGTCCGATGGCTCAATGACTGGCGCACCGGCCGGACCCTCGGCATGCGCGCGCCGCTGTCGAAGGGCATGGAGGACAAGTGGGTCGAGCGGCTGATCGAGCAGCAGGGCAAGGAGGGCTACCACTTCGTCATCTGCCTGCTGGCTGACGACCGGCCCGTGGGGACCATCGGCATCAAGGACCTCAACCTGATCGACGGCAGCGCCGGCCTCGGCATCTCGGTCGGCGCTGAGGAGGACCGCGGACGCGGCTACGGGAGCGACGCCCTCCGCGCGCTGCTGCGGTTCGCCTTCGACGAGCTCCGGCTCGTCCGAATCTGGCTCGACGTCTACGACATGAATGTCGGCGCGCAGCGCGTCTACGAGCGTGTCGGCTTCGTCCACGAGGGCACGCTCCGCCGCGCCGCGTTCCGCGAGGGCGTGCACCGCGACGTCCACCGCATGGCGGTCCTCGCCGACGAGTGGCGAACACTGGCCGGGCGGGAGGCCGACGCAACGCAGGCAGCCGGAGACCGCACAGCCGGCCGTCACCGCGGACTCTGCCGAGTGAGCCAGCTGCCGAGCCTCGGCCCGCGCGGCGAGGGCTGGGTCCTGATCCAGGGCGTGATCCTGGTCGTGATCGCGCTCGCCGGCGTCGTCGAGCCGCCGTTCTCGCCTGCGGTCTGGACGCTCGCCTCCATCGTCGGCGTGCTCCTGCTCGCGCTCGGCGGCGCCCTCGCCACCCTTGGCGTTCGACAGCTCGGGAGCGCGTTGACGGCGCTCCCCCACCCGCGCGACGGCGGCGCACTGGTCGAGACGGGCGTCTACCGGTTGGTGCGACACCCGATCTATGGCGGGCTGGTGATCTCAGCGCTGGGCTACGGGCTGCTGATGCACGCGGTCATCACCGCGGTCGCAGGCCCCGTGGTGCTCCTCGCGTTCTTCCGGCTCAAGTCTGCCCGCGAGGAGGTCTGGCTGGCGGGGCGCTACCCGGGCTACGAGGCGTACCGGGCGCGGACCCGCCGGATGCTGCCACTCCTGTACTGAGGCGGCGCGGGTGCGCCTCGCCGCGAGCGCCCGACACCCCCGATCCCGGCGCCGCGCCGAGCCGCGAGCGCCCGACAGCCCGGTTCCGGCGCCGGCCCGAGCCAACTTCGCCCCTTTTCAGGAGGGATGAACAAGCCAGGTCTCCGATGGCCGGATTGCTCTCCGACCGGGATCGCCGAACGCCGAAACCAGCCCATGAGTGCGAGCGCCGAGAGCGTCGGAGGCCCGGACCCCCTGCTCGCGTCGCGCTGATCACATCAAATCTGCGGCCGAGCGTGCCCATCGCTCGGCCGGCCGCCGACTGGCGCGGATCTTGTTCACTCCTAGTGAAAAGTGGGGGTGCCGGCGGCCGGAACCCGCGCCTGGGCGCAACCGGGCGCAACCAGGGCAACCGGCGCAACCGGGAGCCGCGCGCGCTGAGGGGACCTCTCAGCCAGCGAGGTCGCGGCGCGCCAACTCCTTGAGCAGCTTGTCGATGGCGTCGAGGAACGGCTCGGTCACCGCGCGCGGGAGCGCGTCGCGGATGGAGTCCTTTGGGCCGTAGGCCGAGCGCGACCGGAGTGCGACACGGCGCAGCTCACCGAGCTCACCGTCGCGAAGCAGGTCGGGCAGGGGCTCGAGGTACGCGACCCAACGGGCGATGCCGACACCGCGGGCCGCGTCGAGCAGCCGGTCCGCGGCACGCGCTGCGACCAGGGCGGCCTCGTCGATCGCAGGCCGCTCATGGCGCGCCGGGCCAACTGGGCGCCGCGGGGCTCGGTGGGCGCCGGTCACGACGCCGCCTGTGGGTTCGGGCGAGCGCCGGCCGCGACGCCCACGCGGGGGCTTGGGCGAGCGCCGGCCGCGACGCCCACGCGGGGGCTTGGGCGAGCGCCGGCCGCGACGCCCACGCGGGGGCTTGGGCGAGCGCCGGCCGCGACGCCCACGCGGGGGCTTGGACGAGCGCCGGTCACGACGCCCACTTGGGGGCTTGGGCGAGCGCCGGTCACGACTCCGCCGGGCTGATCTGGATCCCGCTGTCGCCCCCCGCCCGAACCAGGACGAGCCCGAGCCGCTTGCGCTCTGAGCCGTTGACGAGGATGCGGAACGAGTAGTCCCCGGGCGACGGGAAGCGGATCCCGTAGAGGTCGACGCTGAACGTGACGATGTTGTCGCGCCCGTCCTCGTTGCCGCGCGCGACCAGGGAGCCCGTCGCCGAGGTCACGTCACCGCCGTCGGGGTCCAGCAGCACGATGCCGAGCTCGTGCTCGCGCTTGGTCTCGGGCGCCGTGACGAGCAGCCCGACCACCAGCGCCAGGTGCGCGTGGACCAGCGGGAACGTCGGGCCGCCGATGCGCGTGATGCCGCCGCCGAGCACGTGGAACTTGTGGCCGGGGTTGGTTTCGGCGGCGTCAGCGAGGAAGGCGTACTCGATGTCCGGCATGCGCCGATGGTACGGCGTACGGGCGGCCGCCGTGAGCCGCAGGCCTCCCCGAATCGTCCTGTAGATGGCCCGCCGATCGTGCTGCGGCGACGCGCGTTCGATGGCGCGTCGCCGCGATTCGGAGCGTCCCTACCGGAGCAGCAACATCGTCGCCGTCTGGTTGATGTGCCCGATGTACTCCTCGCCGTAGGTCGAGAAGCCGACGGTCGGCGTGCCCTCGAAGAGCTTGCCGTACGCGTCGCACTGGCCCTCCGCCTCGAGTTCGAGCGTGCGGAGGATGCAGTTGAAGTTGATGATCCCCGCCGGCGTCCCGCCACGCTCCGCGGCGGCCGCGAGGTCGGCGCGCGTCTGGGCAACGATGTCGCCCGACTGGAGGACCGCGAGGGGCATTCCCTCGTCGACCGCGCAGAAGAACTTCACGGCGGAGCCGACGACTTGCTGCGGGCTCCGGACGTAGGGCTCACCGGCGGCCATCAGGCCCAGCGGGTGGACCATGAACTCCTCGGCCAGGCGGTCGACGGGCATTCCCACCGCCTCGGCGTAGGCGTCGGCCGCGGGCCGTCCGTCGAACTCGAGAACGGTGCGGGTCGCACGGTCGACGCGGGTCGGCACAAGCGTCTTGCCTGTGGCGACGAAGCTCTGCGTCTTGAGGAGCTCGAACCCGTTGGGGCACTCGAGCAGCACGAGCACTGCCGCATCGTGGTGGACGACTCCGTTTGCCGCGACCAGCGTCGTCTTGAACGCGAGGTCGTCGCCGGCCGAACCCCCCACGAACGCGACGTCCGTCAGGTTGCCCAACTCGTCCATCAGGCGCTCCTCAGCGCCGGACAGGCCGTCGACCAGCACGAGACCGATCCACCGCCCGAGGTCGAGGTCGAGCATCTTGGTCCCGAGTTCGCGCTCGAACCCGGCGACGGCGGTGCGGATCCCCTCGACGGAGCCGGAGACCCCCTCGACGACGGCGACAAGGGCCCGGGCGACCGTCTCGCGGCCGATGCCCATCGCGACCACGGAACCCTTGCTCATGGCGCCGCTGATGAGCTCGCCGGCCGTGGTGCAGCCGAAGGTCGCGGCGGACGGGAACGCCTCGGCCACGGCCGTGGCGACGCTCGTGAAGTCGGTCGTAGAGGAGGCGAAGTAGATGACGGCTGCGGGATCGTCGAACTTGTCGGCAAGGTCTGCCGCGATCGATGACGCCGGCGCGGTGGTCTGGGCGACGTTGATTCGCATCTCGACGCTCCTACAAGACGACGTTGAGCTCGACGGCGATCTGACGCAGGCGCGCCACGATCGTCGGGTCGTCGGCCGACATGGCCGTGAACTTGTCGGGATCGATGCCCTTGAGCAGGAGCTTCGTCCGCGTTGTCGCGGCCAGCACGGGATTGCCCTTGCTGCGCTGGGTGATGATCTGTTCGACCAGTTGATGGACCTGTCCGGCCATGGCCTCTCCGATCGCGTAGGGCGTTTGAAGCGCGGGCGCGGCCGGATGAAGGCGGGCCTGAGTCGTGGCCGAGCGGCCGGCGTCAGTCAATCGACAGTGTCGCCTTCTTTGGCGGTGGCTCTTAGGCCCGGGTCGGGCCACCCCGGAAGGGGGGCGCGCGGAGCCCACGCGCACTGGACGGGCCCACGCGGTCGGGGACAAGCCGACGACACTCGGCGCTCCCGGCGGATCAGCGGCGGTCAGCGCTCTGCGGCTGAGCGGCAATCAGCGCTCTGCGGCTCAGCGGCAATCAGCGCACCCCGCGGATCAGCGGCGATCACCGCTCCCCGGCGGATCGCGCAGCGGCCACCCGCTTGCGGGCCGGCACCATGGCCGGCAGCGGGAGCGCTCCGCGGGGGCTGATGCCCGGCCTCCCGGCCTCGTCCGAGAACGTCACGTCCGACAGCGGGACGAGCGGCTCGCCGCGGAGCACGCGCGCCAGGTACTCGCCCGTGGCCGACCCGGGCGTCTCGGCGACCCGCTCCGGCGTCCCCTCGGCGATGACCAGCCCGCCACGCAGCCCGCCCTCTGGCCCGAGGTCCACGATCCAGTCCGCGGTCTTGATCACGTCGAGGTTGTGCTCGATGACGAGCACGGTGTTGCCGTTGTCCACGAGCCGGTGGAGCACGGCGAGCAGCTTGTCGACGTCGGCGAAGTGGAGGCCTGTCGTCGGCTCGTCGAGCAGGTAGAGCGTCTTGCCCGTCGCCCGTCGCGAGAGCTCGGTGGAAAGCTTGACGCGCTGCGCCTCGCCGCCCGAGAGCGTGGTGGCAGGCTGTCCCAGGTGGACGTACCCGAGGCCCACGTCGAACAGCGTCTGGAGCTTGTTGCGCACGTTTGGGACGGCGTCGAAGAAGTGGAGCGCCTCCTCGACCGTCATTTCGAGCACGTCGGCGATCGAGCGGCCCTTGTAGTGGATCTCGAGCGCCTCGCGGTTGTAGCGCTTGCCCTTGCACACTTCGCACGGGACGTACACGTCCGGCAGGAACTGCATCTCGATCTTGATGATGCCGTCGCCCTTGCAGGCCTCGCACCGGCCGCCCTTGACGTTGAAGCTGAATCGGCCGGGCTGGTAGCCCCGAACACGGGCGTCGGGGGTGCCGGCGAACAGCTCGCGGATGGGGCCGAACAGGCCCGTGTAGGTGGCGGGGTTGGAGCGCGGTGTCCGCCCGATGGGGCTCTGGTCGATCTCGATGATCTTGTCGATGTGCTGCACGCCCTCGACCGCGTCATGGGCGCCCACCGGCTCGCGGGAGCCCGTGAGGTCCCTCGCCAGGGCCCGGTACAGGACCTCGTCAATAAGCGTGGACTTGCCCGAGCCGCTGACGCCGGTCACGGCGATGAACGTGCCGAGCGGGAACTTGACGTCGATCCCGCGCAGGTTGTGCTGGCGTGCGCCGCGGACCACGAGGTGCTTGCCGTTGCCGTGGCGGCGCTTCTCGGGGACGGCGACCATGCGCTCGCCGCGCAGGAACGCGCCGGTGATGGACCGCGGCTCCGCGAGGACCGCCTCGAGCGGCCCGTTCGCGATGATCTCGCCGCCGTGCTCGCCGGCGCCGGGGCCGATGTCGATCACCCAGTCCGCGGTGCGGATGGTCTCCTCGTCGTGCTCCACCACCAGGACCGTGTTGCCGAGGTCGCGCAGCCGGGTCAGGGTGGCGATCAGCTTGGCGTTGTCGCGCTGGTGGAGCCCGATCGAGGGCTCGTCGAGGATGTAGAGCACGCCCATGAGCGTGGTGCCGATCTGGGTGGCGAGCCGGATCCGCTGCGCCTCGCCGCCCGAGAGGCTGATGCTCGCGCGATCGAGCGTGAGGTAGTCCAGTCCGACGTCCACGAGGAACCCCAGGCGCGCCACGATCTCCTTGAGCACCTGGCGGGCGATCGTCGCCTCGCGGTCGGTGATCCGGCCGAGCAGCGCGGCCGCCCAGTCGAGCGCCTCGGTGACCGAGAGCGTCGAGGTCTCGGCGATGTTCCGGCTGTCGACGGTCACCGCGAGCGTCTCGGGGCGAAGACGCCGGCCCTGGCACGTGGGGCACGGCTTCTGGACCATGAACTTCTCGAGCTCCGTCCGGATGTACTCCGACTCGGTCTCCTTGAACCTGCGCTCGAGGTTCGTGACCACGCCCTCGAACGTGGCGACGTAGGAGTTCTCGCCGCGCTCATGGCGATAGCGCACGACGACCTTCTCGTCCTTGGGCGCGTAGAGCAGGTACTGCACCGCATCGGGCGGAAGGTCCGCGACGGGCGTGTCGATGGACCAGCCGCGCGAGTTGAACACGGCGTCCGTGATCTTCATGCGCCAGCTGATCTCGGTGGGCATCTTGTTCCACGGGACCAGGGCGCCGGCGCGGATGCTCTTGCGCCGGTCCGGGATGACCAGGCCGGGGTCGATCACGAGCTGTGAGCCCAGGCCGGTGCACGTGGGGCAGGCGCCGTGCGGCGAGTTGAACGAGAAGGAGCGCGGCTCGAGGTCCTCGATGGTGGTGCCGTCGTAGGGGCACGAGTAGCGCTCGCTGTACCTGCGCTCCTCGAACGCCGGCGCCTCGCCGTCGCGCGGGACCGGCGCCACGACCATGACACCCTCGCCCAGCCGCAGCGCGGTCTCGACCGAATCGGCGAGGCGGGCGGCGTCCGGGTCCGGCAGGGCGGCGCCGGAGTCCGGGTCGATGGGCCGCCCCAGCTCGTCCTGGGCCCAGCCCTCGGGCGTCTCGGCGCGGCGGACGACGAAGCGGTCCACCACCACCTCGATCGTGTGGCGCTTGTACTTGTCGAGCGTGGGCGCCTCGGCCAGGTCGTACTGCGTGCCGTCAACCCGCACGCGGACGAAGCCCTGCTTGCGGGCGCCCTCGAAGACGCGGTCCCCCTCGGTCTTGCGGTCCTTGATGAGCGGCCCGAGGACGAGCAGCCGCGTCCCCTCGGGCTGGGCCAGGATCTGGTCGACGATCTGCTGGACCGTCTGGCGCTCGATCTCGCGACCGCACTTGGGGCAGTGGGGATGGCCGATGCGCGCGAACAGGAGCCGGAGGTAGTCGTAGATCTCGGTGACGGTGCCGACGGTGGACCGCGGGTTCCTCGACGCGCCCTTCTGGTCGATGGAGATCGCTGGGCTGAGCCCGTCGATCTGATCCACGTCGGGCTTCTCCATCTGGCCCAGGAACTGCCGGGCGTACGAGGAGAGCGACTCGACGTAGCGGCGCTGGCCCTCGGCGTAGATCGTGTCGAACGCGAGGCTGGACTTGCCGCTGCCGGACAGCCCCGTGATCACCACGAGGCGGTCGCGCGGGAACGTGACGTCGACGTTCTTGAGGTTGTGTTCGCGCGCTCCGCGCACGACAATTCGATCCTGGGGCACGAGTGCAGTCTAGCGATTCGGCTCGATTAGAACAAGCGTTCATGCCTGGCAGGGAATGGTTTCGGCATCCGGGTGTCGAAGCATTCCCTGGCGGGGTCGGCGGCGGCACAAACTGCGGGCGGCCGTGTCCGTTTGTTGCCTGGCGGCGAATGCCGGTACATCGCCGTGTCGATGCCGTTGCCTGGCAGGGAATGCCGAGCCGGACAAGCGGGCGATAAGCGCGGGGAGAGCCGCGGGGCGTTCAATCAGGCCATGCGCAGGACGAGGATCGAGATTGCGGCGGTCCGCTCGGCCGTCGTGGTTCGCCGTCGTCTCGTTGAGGATCTGGAGCGCCTGCGCGAGGACGCGGGCGTGTCCCAGGCGGCGCTGGCGCGGGCCGCTGACGTGCCACCGGCCTACGTGTGGCGGATCCTGAACGGGGAGGCGCACCCGACCATCGAGACGTACGCGCGGCTCGCGGCCGTGCTCGGCGCGGACCTCTCGGCCCGCCTCTACCCCACCACTGGACCGATGATCCGCGACCGGCACCAGGCGCGAATCCTCGAGGGCCTGCTGGCCGAGGCTGCCCCCCGCTGGCGCCCGATCACGGAGGTGGGCGTCCGCCATCCGGTTCGGGGCTGGATCGACGTCGCGTTCCACGAGGCGCGCGAGCGGGTCGTCGTCGCGACGGAGATCGAATTGGGGATCAACCGGCTCGAGCAGCAGGTCCGCTGGTCGACGGCCAAAGCCGAGGCCCTCCCGTCATGGCCGGGCTGGAAAGACCTCGCCGAGCCGCGGGTCTGCCGCCTGCTGGTCGTGCGCTGGACACGCCAGACCCGCGAGGTGGCCAAGGCGTTTCCACGCCAGCTCGCCAGCGCCTTCCCTGCGCATCCCGCAGACGCCCTCGCGTCCCTGACCGGCGATGCGCCGTGGCCTGGGCCTGCGCTCATCTGGGCGCGGATCGAGCCGTCGGGCGTCAGGCTGGTGGCAGGCCGGTGACCCCGAGCAAGGCCGGCGCTGCGCGACCGTGGCTCAACGGCGGGGCGGTCCCGCCTCGATCCGGGCGAGCAGTTCGTCCATTGGGCCGCGGGCGGGCGAGAGGCTCTCGAGCCACCACGTCACGCCCGCGTCGCCGTAGGCCGCGACGAGCGCCTCGTCACCTGGGGCCGAGTGCGCGAACAGCGCGACGTCGAAGGGCTCGTGGTCGCGACCGAGCACGGACCGCTCGGCGCCGATGGCCGCCACCCGCTCGGCGACGTCCTCGGGCGTGAGCTGCATCGCGCTGTAGTCCTCAGGTGTGGCGACGCCGATCCAGCCGTCCCAGCGCGCCGCGCGGCGGAGGGCCCCCGGCTTCGCGCCGCCAACCCAGATGGGCGGCCTCGGCATCTGGACCGGCCTCGGCCCGACGGGCGCCTCGCCCCCGCCGCGAAGCCACGCATCGATCCGCGAGGCACCCTCGTCCAGACGGGCGATGCGAGCGTCATCGAACGGCTCGCCGAATGAGGTGAAGTCGGCCGGGTCGCCGCCGGCCCCGATCCCCAGCACGAACCGGCCGCCGCTCAGCGCGTCAAGCGTCGCCGCAGCCTGGGCCACGAGTTGCGGGCGCCGCCGCGGCAGTACCACCACTGACGTGATCAGCCGAAGTCGCTCCGTTGCCCCCGCGATCCCCGCGAGCGCCACGAACGGGTCCGCCGCAGCGGCCGTCATCGCGGTGCCCAGCACATCCCAGACCGAGACCCCGTCCCAGCCCGCCTGCTCCGCTGCCACTGCGAGCCGCACAAGGGTCCGCGGATCCGCCATGTCGCCCAGCGGCGCCAGATCGACGGCGAACTGCATGCTGGCTCCCCTCCCCTCGGATCTCAGTAGCCGCGTGGCCGCCGGCTGCCCGGGCGCTGACCACTCCGGCGCCGGACGTTCGGCGTGATGGTGTGGTCCCAGGTCGGCCGGTCCAGCCAGCGCGCCTGCCACCCGCTGTCCTGGTCCTCGTGCTCGTCGCGGATGCCGGGGAACAGGTCGCTCGCGTTGCCGCCGGCGTCGCCCTCGCCCGGCGCGCCGCCCTCGGTGACGCCCGGCTCCTCGCCCGCCGCGAGCACCCTCACCTCGGTGACCTCGAAGGACGGCGCCTCGCCCCGACGCTCGCCCTTGCCGCCCGGCCGGTGCGCCGCGGCGCGCTCCTTCGCCGGCAGCAGGGCGTCCTTGGCCGCCCGCTCGGCCGCCCTCGCGACCACCACCGAGGCGTCCTGCTCGAGCACACGCAGCCGGATCTGCTGGATCTCGTCGCGCAGGGCGGCCGCCCGCTCGAACTCGAGCTGCTTGGCGGCGGCCTTCATCTCGGCCTCCATCTTGGCCACCAGGCGCTCCACCTCGGCCGTGTCCGCGGCCGCCAGATTCGCCGCCCGCCGCTCGGACGAGTAGACGATCGTGTTCTCCGCCACTGCGCGCAGGCGGTCGTTGATGTCGTGGATGCCCTTGATGATCGTCTGGGGCTCGATGCCGTGCTCGGTGTTGTACGTCTCCTGGATGGCCCGCCGGCGATCCGTCTCGTCGATGGCCGCGCGCATCGAGTCGGTGATCCGGTCCGCGTACATCACTACGCCGCCGCTGGTGTTCCGCGCGGCACGGCCGATCATCTGGATCAGCGACCAGGCCGACCGCAGGAAGCCCTCCTTGTCGGCGTCGAGGATCGCGACCAGCGTCACCTCGGGCAGGTCCAGGCCCTCGCGCAGCAGGTTGATCCCCACCAGGACGTCGTACACGCCGAGGCGCAGGTCCCGCAGGATCGCCACCCGCTCGAGCGTGTCCACCTCGGAGTGGAGGTACTGGACCTTGACGCCGAGCTCCTTGAGGTAGTCGGCCAGGTCCTCGGCCATCTTCTTGGTGAGCGTGGTGACCAGCGCCCGCTCGCCGCGCTCCACGCGCAGCTTGATCTCCTCGAGCAGGTCGTCGATCTGGCCGTCGGTCGGCCGCACCTCGATCCTCGGGTCCACGATCCCGGTGGGGCGGATGAGCTGCTCCACCACCCGCTCGCTGCGCTCCAGCTCGTACGGTCCCGGGGTGGCCGAGACGTACACCGCCTGGTTGAGGTGCGCCTCGAACTCCTCGAACGTCAGCGGCCGGTTGTCGAGCGCCGACGGGAGGCGGAAGCCGAAGTCGACCAGGATCTCCTTGCGCGTGCGGTCGTTCTTGTACATGCCCACCACCTGCGGGATGGTCATGTGCGACTCGTCGACGATCAGCAGCCAGTCGGGCGGGAAGTAGTCGAGCAGCGTCCAGGGGCGGGAGCCCGGGTCTCGGCCTGACAGGTGGCGGCTGTAGTTCTCAATGCCCGAGCAGAAGCCGATCTCGCGCATCATCTCGAGGTCGAACGTCGTGCGCTGGCGCAGGCGGGCCGCCTCCAGGGCCCGGCCCTCGGCCTCCATCTGCCCGACCCGCTGCTCCATCTCCTCCCCGATCGCGAGGATGGCGGCCTGGAGCTTGTCCCGCGGCGTCACGAAGTGCGAGGCGGGGAAGATGTTGAGCTCCTTGCGCTCCGCGAGCAGCTCGCCGGTGAGGGGGTCGATCTCGGTGATGCGCTCCACCTCGTCGCCGAAGAACTCCACGCGGACGATCTCCTCGGCGCTGGCCGGGCCGATCTCCAGCGTGTCGCCCCGGACGCGGAACCGTGCGCGCGTCAAGGCGGTGTCGTTGCGCTGGTACTGGAGGTCCACGAGGTGGCGCAGCACGGCGTCGCGCCGGTACTGGCCGCCCACCCGCAGCCGCAGGACGGTGGCGCCGTAGTCGATCGGCGCGCCCAGGCCGTAGATGCACGAGACCGACGCCACGATGATCACGTCGCGGCGCTCGAACAGCGCGTGGGTGGCGGCGTGGCGCAGCCGGTCGATCTCCTCGTTCCGGCTGGAGTCCTTCTCGATGTACGTGTCCGAGCGCGGCAGGTACGCCTCGGGCTGGTAATAGTCGAAGTAGCTGACGAAGTACTCGACCGCGTTGTCCGGGAAGAACTCGCGGAACTCGGAGTAGAGCTGCGCCGCCAGCGTCTTGTTGTGCGCGAGGACCAGCGTGGGCTTGTTGGCCTTGGCGATCAACTGGGCTGCGACGTAGGTCTTCCCGGTGCCGGTCGCTCCCAGCAGGGTCTGGCTGCGGAGGCCGCGGCTGAGCCCGTCCACGAGGCGCTCGATGGCGGCGGGCTGGTCACCCGTGGGCTCGAATGGGGCGACGAGGCGGAACTCCGGCACATCCGGATCGTACACGATTCCGTTCAATTAGCACAGGTGTTCTTATCGTCCCCGCTTCGCCGAATGGGACCAACGGGCCATAGGCCGCCCGCAGACCCGGCCCGACACTTCGAGGCGATCCACGACTGCGCCTCGGTCAGGGGACGCAGCCGGTGCCCTGGTTTCGCCGGGCGGGCACGGCACCACGGGCGGCGATGACCGCCTGCGACGGGAGAGTCCTCGATGGAGATGGAGTACAAGGACCCCGGGCGCCGGGGGAAGTGGATCATCCTGCTCGGGGTGATCCTCGCCGTGGGGGCGGCCGCGGCGGCGTTCTACCTCATCAACAACGCGCAGCAGGAGGCTGGCCGGGGGGCCGCGAAGACGACGACCGCGGTGGTCGCCGCCAAGCCGCTGGCGGCGAAGAAGACCCTGACGCCCGACGACCTGATCGTCCGCGACGACGTCCCGCTCGACTCGACCACGAGCATCCCCGGCATGGTCGCCACCACGAAGGACCAGCTCGTCGGCCGGATTCTCGGCGTTGACGTGGCGGCGGGCCAGCTCATGACGCTCAACCTGCTCGCGTCGACCAGCGTCGGCGGCCAGTTCCCGATCCTGGGCCCCGACGAGACGGTCGGTCCCGACTCCGATGCATGGCGGGCGATCTCGATCACCGTGTCGGATGACCACGCGGTCGGCGGCATGCTGGCCGCCGGGATGACGGTCGACGTGGTGCTCACCGAGGCGATACGGATCCCGCCCAGCATCGAGCCCACGGCCCAGCCCGGCGCTTCGGCCGTCCCCGCCCCGACACCGCGGCCGTCGTCCTCCGCAGTGGTCTACACCGACGGCCTGAGCACCAAGGTCACCTACCAGAAGATGAAGATCCTCGCCCGAACGGGGACGTCCTATGTCCTCAAGGCGACCCTGCCCGTGGCCGAGGAGATCACCCAGGCGGAGCTCGATGGCGGCGTCTTCACGCTGCTCCTCCGGCCTGACCAGGACGCCCGGATCCTGGACGTGTCCGGGCTGGGAACGACGACGTCCCGGATCCTGCAGCGCTACGGCCTGCTCATCCCTGAGGCCTGGCCCGTGAACGGGCACATTCCCAGCAATCCTCCGATCCCCGCCATCACCCCGGTGCCATCGGCGTCGGACTCCGGCTCGCCCGCTCCGAGCGGATCACCCGCAGCGTCGCCGTCCGGGGGCTGACGGTCCCTTGCCTCACGGCCGACAGGTCGGCCGACCCTCTCACCGCCTCCATCGCGCGCCGCTGACCCGGCGCGCCTCCCGTCGAACCGCCCGGTCGGCCCGCCCCGGCCGGGCGGTTCGTCGTCCCGGACCGGCGGCCGCCAGCAGCTGATCGGCCCGACGCGCGGTGTTGCCGCGCGCTCAGCGCCGAGCGGCGAGCGCGGCTCCGAAGGCGGTCACGACGAGCGCCCGCGACTCGGCGATGGAGGCGCTGGTGTCGATGACGCGGGTGGCTGCGCGTCGAAGCCGCTCGGCGATGCCCGCCTGCGCCGCCATGCGCCGCTCGGCGTCGTCCTCCGGCATCCCCCGAGCGGTCAAGCGCTCGCGCTGCTCGGCGGGATCGCAGGTCACGAGCCACACCTCGTCGCACAGCGCCGCCAGCCCGCCCTCGACCAGCTTGATCGCCTCGATCGCCACGGCCGGCGGGGCGTCCAGCTCCGCCGTGTCGAGCGCGGCGATGATCCTGGACCGAACCGCCGGGTGGACGATGGCCTCGAGCTCGCGGAGCCTCGAGGCGTCCGCGAACACGACCCGGGCGAGCGATGCGCGGTCGAGGGTGCCGTCCTGCCGCGTGACCGCCGGCCCGAAGTGGCGGACCACCGCGTCATGGGCCGCCTGGCCGGGCGCCGTGACATCCCTCGCCACCGCGTCCGCGTCGATGACCCTCGCGCCGAGCTCGGCCAGCCACCGCATGACCTGGGACTTGCCGCAGCCGATGGGACCGGTCACGCCGATCCGCACAGTCCGGTGCTCGCCGATCCGCGTCGTCTGTCCCGCCGCGTTCACGGCGCCAGCTCCTCGAGCTCCAGCCAGGCGTCCTCAGCGTCGGCCAGGGCCCGCGAGACGTCGGCGAGCTCGCTCGTCACGCGGCGCATCTCGACGAAGTTGGCCGCCACCGACGGTTGGCCCATCGCGAGCTCCAGCTGGGTCTTGCGCAGCCCGAGGCGGGACAGCTCCACGTCGAGCATCTCGCGGCGACGGCGGTAGGCGTCCTTCGACAGCTTGGGCTTCGCCGTGCGGACCGGCTTGGGCTTCGGCTCGGCCGTGGCGACCGCAGCGGACGTGGCGAGTTCGCCGGACTTGGCCGCGGACCGGTCACCGCCCCTGCGCCCCCCGGCCCTCGACCCGGCAGCGGCAGCGACCCCGCCTCCGGCTCCGTCGCGCGGGGCAGCGCTCGGTGCCGGCGCGCCCGGCCGCAGGCGGTTCGCGCGGCGCCTTGCCTCCCCCTCGATGGTCCAGCCGTCGGAGACAGCGGCGCGCCAGGCGCGGTACCCGCCGTCGAACGGGACCGCGAGACCTTCGCCGACCACCCACAGCCGCTCGCAGATGGTCTCGAGGAGCCGCCGGTCGTGGGACACCACGACGATCGTCGAGTGCGACTCGGCGAGGAATCCCTCGATCGCCTCGCGGGCCGCGATGTCGAGGTGGTTGGTGGGCTCGTCGAGGAGCATCAGGTTCGACGGCATGATCCCGAGCAGCGCGAGCTCGAGCCGCGACCGCTCCCCGCCCGACAGCAGGCGGACCTCCTTGAACACGTCGTCGCCACGGAACAGGAACCGTGCGAGGTAGCCGCGCGCCTCCCCCGGGGTGACAGGGATCGCCTCCATCACGGCGTCGAGGACCGTTGCGCCCGGGATCGCCGCGTCGCGCAGCTGGGCGAGGTAGGCGGGCTGGACCTGATGGCCGAAGGTGATCGAGCCGTCGAGCGGCGGCAGGTCGCCGGCGATCGTCCGAAGCAGCGTGGTCTTGCCCGCGCCGTTGGGGCCGACGATGCCGATGCGGTCGCCGCGCTGTGCGGCCAGGAACGGCGCCTTGGCGATCTCCACCGGCTCGGTGGCGTCCTCGCCGCTGGGTCGGACGGCACCACGACCTGGCAGGTAGCCGACCGCCAGCTCGTCGAGGCGGACGACCAGCTCGCCGCTCCGCACCGGCCCGGCGCCCGCCAGGGCATGGCCGAGGAGCCTCAGGCTGCGCCCGGAGCGCGGCGTCTCGACCTTCTGGTCCTTGAGCCGCTCGAGGCGCGCCTCGTGCTCGTGCATCTTGGTGTGCTTGCGCTGGCTGCGGTACTTCTGGACGAGGTCGACCTCCTTCTCGACCTGCGCCTGCAGCGTTCCGGCCTCGCGCAGCGCCCGCTCGTCGCGCTCGAGCCGCTGGCGGTGGTAGCTGCTGTAGTCGCCGCGGAAGACCGTGAGCCTGCGGTCGCGGAGCTCCCAGACCCGCTGCACGGTGGCATCGAGGAACGCGCGGTCGTGGGACGCGACGAGCAGGGCGCCCCCGCGCCGACGGAGATGCTCCTCGAGCCACTCGATGGCGCTGACGTCGAGGTGGTTCGTGGGCTCGTCGAGGAGCAGCAGGTCCGGGTCCGCGATCACCAGGCGGGCGAGGGCGGCCCGCGTCTGCTGACCGCCGGAGGTCGCGGTGGGCGGCCGGCCCCACTCCTCGCGCGCGAAGCCGAGCCCGGACAGCGCCTCGTCCACGCGCTGGTCGAGGGTGTACCCGCCGAGGATCTCGAAGCGGTGCTGGAGCTCCTCGTACTCGGCGCCCGCGGCGTGGCCAGCGTGCTCGAGCACGGCCAGCTCCTCGGCCATGCGCTCCAGGTGGGCGGCTCCGTGGCGGACCGCCGCCCGGAGGTCCGGCGCGGTCATGAACGCCTCGTCGAAGTGCGCCTCCTGGGCCAGCAGCCCGAGCGAGAGGCCGCGACGGCGGGTCACCTTGCCGCGGTCGGCCTCGTCCCGACCCGAGATGATCCGCAGGAGCGTGGTCTTGCCGGCGCCGTTGGGGCCGACGAGACCGATCCGCTCGCCGGGCGCGATGGCGCCCGTGACGGCGTCGAGGATGACGAACGTGCCGATCTCGCGGGTCACGCCATCGAGGCGGACGAGACTCATGCGGACGGCTCCTGGCTGGTCTCGCCATCCGTCGCGCTGTCGGCCGCTCCCGCGCGGGCTTGTGCGCGCCGTGCCGCCGCTGCCGCCTTGGTCCGTGCTGTCCGCTCACGCGCCTTCGCCGCCTCGTCCGTGGTTCGGCCCAGCGTGTCCGCGCCGTCGAGCTCGACCCAGCGTCGGCCCCTGCGCGCCGTCGCCGACCGTCCTGGGCGCGGCGTCATGGCACGCAGCAGCTTCGCCGCACCCGGGCGGTCCGCCGCCGGCAGGTGCTGGCAGAACGAGCAGAAGTGCGTCGCGCGGATGCCGATGACGATTCGGCGGATCGGGCGGCCGCAGCGTCGGCACGGCTGGCCGGTTCGCTGGTACACGTCGAGGCGCTCCTGCATCTCGCCGTCGCCGTCGGGCGCCGTGTAGTCGTCGATGGAGCTCCCTCGGCGCTCGACGGCCTCGGCCAGGATCTCGCGGACGTTGATGTAGAGCGCCCGCTCGTCGTGGGGGCGCAGCGTGGCGGCTGTGCGCAGCGGGTGGAGCTTCGAGCGCCACAGCGCCTCGTCGGCGTAGATGTTGCCAACCCCGGCGATGAACGCCTGGTCCACGAGCAGCGGCTTGAGCCGCGCGCGACGCCGGCGGATGCGCCCGCGGAACTCGCGGAGCGTGAACCGCGCGTCGAGGGGCTCGGGCCCCACCCCGTCGAACGGGTCGTCGTCGGCGCCGTAGAGGCCCACGCGGCCGAACTTGCGGATGTCGCGGAAGCGCAGCTCGCGGCCGTCGTCCAGCGCCAGCGCGAGGCGCTCGTACGGGTCGTGAGCCAGGGACGCGGGCACCACGAACAGCTGGCCGGTCATCTTGAGGTGGACGGTGAGGAAGGCGCCGCCGTCGAGGTCGATGATGAGCTGCTTGCCGCGCCGGCCGACCCGCTCGATGCGCCGGCCGACAACGCCGCGCTCGAACGTCGGCGGGTCGCCGTCACGGAGCGTCCCCGGCCAGGCGACGCGCGCGCCCGTCACCACCGGGCCGGGACCGCCGCCGTCGGGCAGCAGGTGGCGCCGGAGGTCGCGCGCAACGGTCTCGACCTCGGGAAGCTCAGGCATGACGGCCAAGATAGGGCAGGCGGCGCGTGTTCGCGAGCGCGTGAGGTCCGCGGGCGCTCGGTTCGGCCGACGCCCGATATCCTGCCGGGATGGCTGCATGGTGGCGCGACGCGATCGTCTATCAGGTGTATCCCCGCTCCTTCGCGGATGCGGACGGCGACGGCGTCGGCGATCTGCGCGGGATCACGTCACGACTCGACTACCTCGCCGAGCTGGGCGTGGACGCCCTGTGGCTCGGCCCCTGCTTCACGAGCCCGCAGGTCGACCACGGCTACGACGTCGCCGACTACCGGGCCATCGACCCGCTGTTCGGCACCCTCGCCGACATGGACGAGCTGCTCGCCGCGGCCCACGCGCGCCGCATCCGGGTCACGCTCGACTTCGTGCCCAACCACACGTCCGATCAGCACCGGTGGTTCCGGGCAGCGGTCGCCGCTGGCCCCGGCGGCCCGGAGCGGGCCCGCTACCACTTCCGCGATGGGCGCGGGCCCGGCGGCGATCGCCCGCCGAGCAACTGGCGCTCGGCCTTCGGCGGCTCGTCGTGGACGCGGGTGACCGAGCCCGACGGGACGCCCGGGCAGTGGTACTTCCACCTCTTCGCGGCCGAGCAGCCGGACCTCAACTGGGCGAACCCCGAGGTCCTGGCGGAGTTCTGCGACGTCCTCCGGTTCTGGCTCGAACGCGGCGTGGACGGCTTCCGGATCGACGTCGCCGACGCGCTCATCAAGGACCCTGCATTCCCGGACACGCCCGACGGCAGCCCGATCGTCCCCAAGGGCGCCGACTCCCCCGTCCACGATGTGTACCGCGCCTTCCGGCGTGTGCTCGACGCGTATCCCGGCGACAGGATGGCGGTGATCGAGACCGGTGCGGACGACGAGATCGTCGCCCTGTTCCTCCGACCCGATGAGATGGACCTGGCATTCAGCTTTCGCTTCGTGCACGCAGGCCCGGACGCGGTGTCACTCCGTGAGGCCATCGAGTCCACCCTCGCAGCCAACTCGCCGTACGGTGCGCCGGCGACCTGGGTCACCGACAACCACGACACCACGCGCTCGGTCACGCGCTACGGCGCACGTTCCACGCTGGCCGGCGCCTACATCCCCGGCGACCTGCGCGCGAGAATCGTGACCGCCCCCGACATGGCTGCCGGAACGCGGCAGGCGCGCGCGATCGCCCTGGTGCTGCTGGCGCTCCCCGGTGCCGCGTACCTGTACGAGGGTCAGGAGCTCGGCCTTCCCAATGTGGACGACCTGCCCGACGACGTGCTCCAGGACCCGATCTGGGAGCGCTCGGGACACACGATCCGGGGACGCGACGGCTGCCGGGTCCCCATGCCCTGGGGAGGCGACCGGCCGCCATTCGGGTTCAGCGCCTCGCCGAGCACATGGCTGCCGCAGCCGTCGTCCTGGGCGTCCCTGACGGTTGAGGCCGAGACTGCGGACCCGTCGTCCATGCTCTCGCTCTACCGCGAGGCGCTCCGTGTGCGGCGCGAGTGGCGCGCGCTGGGCCGCGGTGCGCTGCGCTGGGCCGAGGACACCGCGCCGGACGTGCTCGCGTTCGACCTGACGGCGGCCGGCGAGACCGTCCGGGTTCTGGCGAACTTCAGCGCTGCCCCGGTCGCCCTCCCCGCGGGCGAGGTCCTGCTGGCGTCGTCGCCGCTCGAGGAGAGCCTCCTCCCAAGGGACGCGACCGCCTGGGTTCGACGCCGCATCTAGCGTGACGAGGTACCTGCGCGGGCGGCCGGCGTGCCGCCTCGATTCCCAGTCACCCGCCGCCCGAGTGCTCGACGGGTCGCCGTCGCCAGACACTCGTGACTCGGCTATCTGGATCGCCTGTCGTGCCAGACACTCGTGCCTCGCGTATCTGGGCAGAGGCACCCGTCCAACACTCGGGGGGCGAGTGTCTGGAGAAGGGAGGGACGCGGGGGTGCCGCGCAGCCCCCTGCTGCCGCGCTCAGCCCGCCACGACCCTCACCCTGTGGCGATCTCCTCGGGCACCTCGCCAGCCTCGGCGAGGACGGCGTCGCGCTTCGACACCGGCGTCATCCCCTCCCACGAATCCCCGGTCTTGACCTCGACGGTGAGCGCCACCGAGAGCGGCAGGGCGTTCTCCATCGCGTCGCGCAGGACCGGGACAAGGCGGTCGACCTCGTCGCGCGGCGCCTCGATCAGCAGCTCGTCGTGCACCGAGAGCAGCAGCCGCGAGCGGAAGCCGCCCTCGCGCAGCGCCCGGTCGGCGCGGATCATCGCGATCTTCACGATGTCGGCGGCGGTCCCCTGGATCGGCATGTTGATCGCCATCCGCTCGCCCGCCGCGCGCAGCGCGCCGTTCGACGAGGAGAGCTCCGGGATGCGTCGCCGCCGACCGAGCAGCGTCGACACGTACCCGAGGTCCTTTGCCGTCTCGCGGATGTGGAGCATGTACCGGCTGATGCCGTTGTAGGCATCGAAGTAGCTCTTGATGAACGTCTGGGCCTCTTCGCGGCTGATCCCCGCCCGCGACGACAGCCCGAAGTCGCTCATCCCGTACGCGAGCCCGAAGTTGACCATCTTGGCCATGGAGCGCTGGTCGGAGGTGACCTCGGCCGGGTCGAGGTGGAGCACGCGGGCGGCGGTCTCCCGGTGGATGTCGGCCTCGCGCTTGAACGCCTCGGCCAGGTGCGGGTCGCCCGACACGTGGGCGATGATCCGCAGCTCGATCTGGCTGTAGTCGGCCGCCACGAGCGTGGTCTCAGGCGAGCCCGCGACGAACGCGTGCCGGATCCGACGGCCCAGCGGCGTCCGGATCGGGATGTTCTGGAGGTTCGGGTCGGACGACGAGAGGCGGCCGGTGGCGGCCACCGCCTGGTTGAACAGCGTGTGCAGCCGCCCGTCGGGGCCGATGAGGCTCGGCAGCGCCTCCACGTAGGTGGAGCGGAGCTTGGTGTAGATGCGCCAGTCGAGCACCGGCGCGATGACCGGGTGGACGCCGCGCAGCTCCTCGAGCACCGTCGCGTCGGTCGAGTAGCCGGTCTTGGTCTTGCGGCCCTTCGGCAGGCGCAGCTCTTCGAACAGGATCTCGCCGAGCTGCTTGGGCGAGCCGATCGTGAACTGGTGCCCGACGGCCGCGTAGATCTCGGCCTCAAGCCGTTCGATCTCCGTCGCGAACTCGCGCTCGAGCGTCGCCAGCGCGTCTCGGTCGAGCGCGACGCCAACGGCCTCCATGCGCGCGAGGATCGGGACCAGCGGCAGCTCGATCTCGGTGAACAGCCGGTCCGCGCCCTCGTCGCGGAGCGCGAGCTCGAGGCTCGGCCGGACCGCCATCGACGCCAGGGCCTCGAGGCCCGCCACCGCCGTGGGCGGCAGGCCGGCAGCGACAGGCGGCAGCACGAGGTCGAGGCGCTCGGCGACGACGTCGGCGATCTTCTGGGCCCGGAGCGCCGCGTTGACGAGGTAGGCGGCGATCTGGGTGTCGAACGCGATGGGCGTCGCGGGCGCGTCGCGGTCCTCGCCGAACCGAGCCGTCAGGACGGGCTTGACCTCGTGGCCGACGAGCGGGATGTCGAGCGATTCCACGAGGCGCCGCAGCGCGGTTGACGCCTCGGGCCCGTCGGCGGCCACGACCCGGCCGTCCTCGCCCGCCACGGCGAGCGCGAGCGGGATCCCCGCCAGCGGGCGCGGGTCGCTGGCGACGAGGGCGACGCCCACTGCGGAGAGGCCGCGGAGCCAGGTCTCCAGGGCCGCGACGCCGTCCTCGCCCACCACGCCGATGCGCCCGGGGTCCATGATCGCCGCCGCCAGCGCACCCGGGAGGTCGCCCAAGGCCGAAGCGAGCGCCTCTGCGCGCGCCTCGAGCGCCGGTGAGGTTGTCGCGATGACGCCGCCGGCGTGCCCGCCGCCCGTCGAGAACGAGTCGAAGTCGAGCGACAGCTGGAGGCCCCCGTCGCCTCCGTGGGCTCGAGCCGGCGGCGGCGCCGCGGCACCGCCCCGGGCGTTGGCGACGTTGGCGGCCGGCGCCCCTTCGCGGGCCTCGCGCAGCCTCGCGGCCGTGTCCTCCGCGTGCTCGCCGGCGAGTGGCGGCAGGCGGTCGATCAGCGTCCGGAACTCGAGCTCGCGGAACAGCCGCACCACGGCCTCGCGGTCGTAGTCGCCCAGGCGTCCGCGCTCCGGGTCGAGCACCACGTCCACGTCCCGCACGAGCCGCATCAGCTCGCGGCTCTCGAGGACGGTCGCGCGGTGCTCGGCGAGCAGCGGCTGGAGCTTCACCGGCGCCACCTGGTCGAGGTTCTCGAACAGGTTGTCGAGCGTCCCCCACGTCGCCACCAGCTTCGCGGCCGTCTTCTCACCCACGCCCGGGATCCCCGGGATGTTGTCGCTGGGGTCGCCCTTGAGCGATTTGTAGTCGAGCATCTGCTCCGGGCGCAGGCCCCAGCGCTCGGTGATCCGGGCGAGGTCGTACGTGACGCTGTTCGAGGCGCCGCCGCGGAGCGAGACCATGAGCTTCGTGTGCTCATCGACGAGCTGGAGCATGTCGAGGTCGCCGGTGAGGATCGTGACCTCGTCACCGGCGGCGATCGCCTGCCCCGTGAGCGTGGCGATGACGTCGTCGGCCTCGAAGCCCTCCCGCTCGTAGACCGGGATGCCGAGCGCCGCCACCACGTCGCGGACCTTCGGGATCTGGTCGCGCATGTCGTCCGGCATGCGGGTGCGGGTGGCCTTGTACTCGGCGTAGCGGTCGTGGCGGAACGTGGGCTTGGGGAGGTCGAACGCGACCGCCCAGCGATCCGGCTTCGCGTCCTGGATCGAGCGCAGGACGATGTTCGTGAAGCCGAAGACGGCGGTGACGAGCTCGCCGCGCGACGTGGTCAGCGGCTGGTCGATGAGCGCGAAGTAGCCGCGGTAGATCAGGCCGTTGCCGTCGAGCAGCAGGATTCGGTCCATCGCGCTGAGTGTACGCGGCGGGGTCCTCGGGCGACCGCGGCTCTCAACCCCTGTTGGCGGACGGCCACCAATTCGAGGGCCTGGCCGCCCCGGAGCCGCCGCTGTTGGCGCGCCGCCACCAATTCGAGGGCCTGGCCGCCCCGGAGCCGCCGCTGTTGGCGCGCCGCCACCAATTCGAGGGCCTGGCCGCCCCGGAGCCGCGTTTCAGTGGCCTCAGCCCACCGTTTGCGCCGGTTTGTTGACCGTCGGCCACCGAAGTGGGCGCTTCCGGGCCTGCAAGCACGCCTTCCGCCCCGCTTTGGTGGCGCAGCGCCAACGGCGGGTCCCCGATCGAGGCCCGCGGACCTCGAGGCGCGCCGCCGGCACGTCCGGGCTCGCCACGGACCGCGGGGCCGTCAGCGACTTGGACCGCGCGGCCCTGCAGCGTCTCAGTCCGCACGCCGGCCTTACGGTCGACGCGCCGTGGCGAGCAGGTGCGGGCCGAGCCCCAGCAGCTCGGGCACCCGCTCGATCGCGCGTGCGGCCGCCAGCACGACGGCGCGGTCGGCCTCGTCGGCAAGGCGCTCGTCGAGGTCGGGCAGCGCGAACGCAAGGCCCTCCACCGCAACGAGGTCGAGGCACGCGAAACCGGCCGACTCGACCTCGCGGCGCAGTTCTTCGGGCCGGTGCGTGTACCCGACGAAGCCGCCCTCGACCAGCGGCGGCATAATGCCGGTCTGCTCGACGCCCGGCAGCTCGTCCGCCATGTTGGGGTAGTCGCGGTAGCCGCGGCGGACCAGATGCGCGTGGAGCCGCGGGCTCCATCGCGAGATGGCGGCAACGAAGGCAATTCCGCCTGGCCGCAGGACGCGGTGGGCCTCGCGGAGGCACCGCTCCCGGTCGGCAGCGTCGGGCAGGTGGTACATCGGGCCCAGCAGGAGCACGGCATCGGCGCACCCGTCCGGCACGTCGAGTTGTCGGGCGTCCCCCACCCGCGCGTCGATCGACACGCCGGCGTCCCGAGCCGACGCCAGCGTCTGCTCGACGTGCAGCGGGACGATATCGCGCAGCAGGACGTCGTAGCCGAGCGACGCGAGCCAGAGCGCGTACCGGCCCGGCCCGCCGCCGATGTCGACCACCATGCCTGGCGGCGGCTGCAGCTGTCGGAGCACGATCTCCTGCGTCCGCTCGAACTCAACCGCGCCGAGCCCGCCGCCGAGCCGACCCTCCTCCTTGCCGAGGGCGTAGTACGCCTTCAGCGCCCTATCCTGGCTCATCTCCGCCCTATCCGCGGCCCCGTCGACCGTCCGTCCATCGGCGCCGGGTCCTCTCATCGGCCCGTGGGCTCGGGCGCGTAGGGCGCCTCGCCGTCGAGGTCGCCCACGAACTCCCCGAGTCCCGTGTGCCCGAGCTGCTGGCGGATCGCCTGGTTCTCGCCGCAGTGGTACCAGTAGTGGTACGTGGCCCGGAGGAGCAGGTTGCCGAACGTGACCTGGAGGGTCCTGCCGCGCCAGAAGGGGAAGCTCCGGAGGCTCGTCGTCGTGAGGACGTCCAGCCAGGGGTCCGCGGCAGCAGTGATCGCCCGCCACGCCTCGAGCGTCTCTCCGAGCCGCGGCGTGATCCCCGGCGCGCCGTACTTGTACGCCGCCGCCACGCCCGGGAACGGCTCGAGCCCCTCGGCCAGCGTCAGGAAGTAGCGCTGCTCCTGCCACGCCAGATGGCCGACGTTCCAGGCGACGCAGTTCATCGGGCCGAGACGGATCGCGCCGTCGTCGTCCGACACGCCCTCGATCCCGCGGAGGAACTCGGAGCGGGCGAAGCGGAGCTGGCGGACGACCGGGTGAGGCTGGGATACGAGCATGGGCCGCATTGTGCCCCAGTCGGCCTCGGCAACTGGTCGGTCGGCGTCGCCCCGGCACGCTGGCTTGAGGCGCGGCAGAGCGGGGCACGGGCGCGCGGCGCTCAGGGGCTCCCGTCATGGGATGTCGCCGCGCGTAGCCCAGCAGGTTCACACGGTGCAGCCCAGCCGTCGTCTCGTTGCCTGCTGGGCTACGAAGTGACCCGGAAGCGGGCCTCCCAACACCCAAGCCGGTCGAAACGCAACCTGCGAGGCAACGACGTGACGCCCCGTGGCGCGCGGTGTGTACCTGCTGGGTTACGGCCCGCCCAACCTGAGCCGCAAGCGCCCGCGGCGCACCGGACCAGGTGCGTCACGCGCGGCGGCCCCGCGAGCGACCCCAGTCACGCCGCATGCGCCGCGTACGATGTGCCCATGGCCACACGACGCGTCGGGATCCTCACCGCCGGCGGCGACAGCCCCGGCCTCAACGCCACCATCCGCGGCTTCGGCAAGGCCGCGATCGGCACCCACGGCTTCGAGGTGGTGGGCTTCCGCGACGGCTTTCGGGGCCTGGCCGAGGACCGCCACGTCAGGCTCGACAAGCGCGCGCTGGCCGGCATCCTGACCGTGGGCGGCACGATCCTGGGCACCAGCCGCGACAAGCCCCACAAGATGCTCGTCGACGGCGTGATCCGCGACATGACCGACGAGATCAAGGCGGTCTTCGAGCGCCAGCGGCTCGAGGGCGTGGTCTGCTTGGGCGGCGGCGGCACCGCGAAGAACGCGCTGCGCCTCTGGAAGGCGGGGCTCAACGTGCTCACGCTGCCCAAGACCATCGACAACGACGTCGCCGGCACCGACGCGACCTTCGGCTTCGCGACCGCGCTGGAGATCGCGACCGAGGCGATCGACCGGCTCCACTCGACCGCCCACAGCCACCATCGCGTGATCGTGGCCGAGGTGATGGGCCACCGGGCCGGGTGGCTGGCCCTTGGCGCGGGTCTGGCGGGCGGCGCCGACGTGATCCTCATCCCGGAGATCCCGTACGCGGTCAACCGGATCGCGAGCGCCATCAAGGAGCGGGTCCGCAAGGGATCAGGGTTCAGCATCGTGGCCGTGGCCGAGGGTGCGCGGTCGGTGGAGGACGCCCGGGCCCTGGCGACGGCGGAGGCCCGGCTCGCGCGGGCGAAGGACCCGGTCGCCCGCGAGACCATCAAGGCCGAGATCGCCCAGCTCGAGCTCCAGCACCAGGGGAACACGCTCCGGCTCGCCCAGCAGCTCGAGCTGCTCACCGGGCTCGAGTCGCGCGTCTCGATCCTCGGCTACATGCAGCGCGGCGGCACGCCCTCAGGTGCAGACCGGCTGCTGGCGACGCGCCTCGGCACCGCGGCCGCGGACTTCGTGGCAGAGGGCACGTACGGCGTCATGGTCGCCGCCCACGGCGACGGCGTGGCCGCGGTCCCGCTGGAGGACGTGGCCGGGAGGCGGAACATCGTGCCCGAAGACCACGCGTGGATCCGGGCTGCCCGCCACACAGGGACCTGTCTGGGCGACTGACGCCGGGGGCAACGCGAGGGCCGCACTTGGCGCGGTCCGGCTCAGCCCTCGGGCGATCGCTCCCAGCGGTACCGCACGTCGGGCTCGCGCTCCTCATTGCCGTCGCCGTCGGTGAGCTCGACCGCCCGAAAGCCGTGGCGCTCGTAGAACGCGCGAGCCGGCGTGTTCACCTGGAACGTCCAGAGGTCGAGCGCGCCCTCGGCCCGCCGCTTCGCGACCCGGAGCAGCTCGCCGCCGATCCCCTCGCCCCGTCGCTCCGGCGCCACGTACAGCTGCTCGATCCAGCCCGGCGCCAGCACCATCATCGCCACCACGGCCCCGCCGTCGTCGGCGACCCAGGTCTCAGCCACGTGGTCTCGGATGAAACCACGGGTCTCGGCATCATCGTGGGGTCGCCGAACCGTGGGCAAAGCAGCGGCGAATGACGCGATGTACACGTCCGCGATGGCGGCCGCATCGGTCGGGATCGCCGGCCGGATGGTCACGCCCAGGGTGCTCACGCATCCGATGCTACCCGACCGAACCGACACGCCCCGTGCACAACTTCTGCACATCGCCCTGCGAGGCTGGTCTCCATCAAGCAACCGCGGCCCGCCCGATGGGCCGCCAATCGATCGGAGATCGCAACCTGATGCGCGGGTTCCTCGCCTTCCTCTTCCTGGGCCTCCTGGCGCTCGGCGCCGGGGCCATCGGCTACAACATCGGCGTCTCGCACGAGGTCACGACGGCGGCCGCCAATGGCGCAACGGTCGTGTACGGGGGCGGCTGGCACTGGGGCGGGCTGTTCTTCCTGCCCTTCGCCTTCTTCCTGGTGCCGCTGTTCTTCTTCGGCTTCTTCGCGTTCCTCTCGTTCGCCTTCGGCCCGCGCCGCCGCTTCGGTCGCGGCTGGGGCGACCATGGCCATGCCTACGGTCCTATGGGCTTCGGCCCGATGGGTGGCCGCGGCTGGGACCGCCGCTCCGAGTGGATCGCCGAGGCCCACCGTCGCATGCACGAAGAGGACGCCGCTCGCGGCTCGTCCTCCGGCACCTCCTCCTCCGGAACGCCGGGCGCGCCCGGTCCCTCCAACCCGTCGGGCGGCCCCGCGGCCGGCTGACGCTCCTCCCCCTCCCACGCGACGCCGGGCGGTATCCTCGCCCGGCGTCGCCGTTTCTCGGAGCCCCATGCGCACCATCCTCGTCGTGGAGGACGAGCCCCGGATCGCGGGCCTCGTCCGCGACTACCTCGAACATGCCGGGTTCGCCGTGCTGACGGCGGGCGACGGCGCGGGTGGCCTGGCCCTGGCCCGGGCGCGGCGGCCGGACGCGATCGTGCTCGACCTGGGCCTGCCCAAGGTGGACGGCCTCGACGTCATCCGCATCCTCCGCGGGGACTCCTCGGTGCCGATCGTGGTGCTCACGGCGCGCGGGGACGAGACCGACCGGATCATCGGCCTCGAGATGGGCGCCGACGACTACGTGGTCAAGCCGTTCAGCCCCAAGGAGCTCGTGGCGCGCGTCCGGGCCGTCCTGCGGCGCGCCGAGGCTCGGCCGCTGTCGTCCGAGCACTTCGCCGTGGGCGACCTCGAGATCGACATCTCCCGGAGGCGCGTCATCGCGGCCAACCGGATCGTGGACCTGACGCCCACCGAGTTCGAGCTGCTGGCGACCCTCGCGCGGGAGCCCGGCCGCGTGTGGACGCGGGCGCAGCTGCTCGACGCGGTCCACGGGTTCAGCCTCGAGACCTATGAGCGCGCCATCGACGGCCACATCCGGAACCTGCGCCGCAAGCTCGAGCCCGACGGCTCGGGGGCCCGCTACGTGCGCACCGTGCACGGGGTGGGGTACGCGCTCCAGGACCTCGAGGAGCCGAGCGGGTGACGACGCCGTCCGAGGGCGGGGGCTGGCGCCCGGCCGATCCCGCGTCGAGGCCGGACCGGGAGCAGCCCGATCGCGAGCGGCGGCCCGGAGCCCATCCCGATTGGGGCGATCCCGACTTCGACTGGCCGGCCGAGCGCCAGCGCTGGCGGGCGCGGCGCGAGATGTGGCGCCGCCAGCGGATGGCGGCGTCCGGCGGGCGGTACGGCGACCGACCCTTCCGCCGCCATCGACCGCCCTTCGGCTGCATCGGCTGCGCCATCGTCGCCTTCGTGCTCATCGTCGGCTCGACCGGCGCGTTCGTGACATGGATCCTCGCGTCCATCTTCGGGTTCGTGGCGCCGCACGCCGGTCCCACGCTGGGCACCGGCCTCGCCATCGCGGGGATCCTCCTCGTCGCCATCGCCATGTCGGTCCAGGCGTTCTCGCAGTACGTCCGGCCCCTCGCCGCCCTGGCGAACGCGACCCAGCGCCTCGCCGACGGCGAGCCCGACGTGCGGGTCGAGGTGCGCGGGCCGCGGCCCGTCCGCGAGCTGGCGTCGTCGTTCAACGCCATGGCCGAGCGGCTCGACCGGAGCCGGGCCAGCCGACAGGCGATGCTCGCGGACGTCACGCACGAGCTGCGGACGCCACTGACCGTGATCGGCGGCGGGCTCGAGGCGATGCTCGACGGCGTCCACCCGATGGACGAGGACCACGTGGCGCCGCTGCTGGCCGAGACGCAGGTGATGGACCGGCTGCTCGAGGACCTGCGGACGCTGTCGCTCGCCGAGGCGGGCGCGCTGCCACTGCACCGGGAGGTCGCGGACCTCGTCGAGGTGGCTGGCGAGGCGGTGGCAGCCCAGCAGCCGCTTGCCCGGGCGAAGGGCGTGGACCTCACGCTCGGCGGTGACCCGGTGCTGGAGACCTCCGTCGACCCTGTCCGGGTGCGCGAGATCGTGACCAACCTGCTGACGAACGCGATCCGGCACACGCCGTCGGGCGGGCGCGTGGAGGTCACGGTGCAGGCGGTCCGGGGCGATGCGGTGATCGAGGTCCGCGACACCGGCGAGGGGATCCCGGCGGCCGACCTCCCGCACGTCTTCGACCGGTTCCAACGGCGGGCCGACTCCGGTGGGAGCGGGCTCGGGCTCACGATCGTCCGCGATCTGGCAGCCGCGCACGGCGGGTCTGTCGAGGCGACGAGCGACGGTGTGGGCCTCGGCGCGCGGTTCCGGGTGCGGCTGCCCATCCGCGAGTGAGCCCGACCTACGCGATCCAGTCGACGACCTGGATCACGTGGCCGTCGGCGGCATCGATGACGACGAAGACGCCCTGCCCGTCAAGGGGGCCGAGCAGCCAGCCGAGGTCGATGCGCCAGACAGGGGCGTCGGGCGCCGGGATGGGGCCGGCGACCGGCGCGAAGCCGTCGCCGATCGCTGCGAAGGCGCCCAGCCGCACATCGAGCACCTCCTCCCTCGCGTAGTCGGGGCGGGCGGCGCGCGCGATGGCGATCGCCTCGGCCCGATCGATCGGAGTGGCCGCGGTGCCCGTGGGATCGGGCGGCGCGGACGTGGCGAGGTCGCGGCTGCCGTCGGTCGGGAGAGCCGGGGTTTCCAGCGCGGCCGATCGCGTCGGCGCGGTCAACCCGAACCCACCGGGCAGGGAATCGGTCGACGTGGATCCGCCCGCCGAGCCCGTCAAGGCCCCGGACGACGCAACTGTTGCCGTCCCGGCGCCGCCGAGCGGGAGGCGGAGGCCGCCGCCCAGCAGCAGCCCGGCGAGGCCCAGGGCGGCGAGCGAGGCGGCGAGGGGCCCGGCGGCGGAGCGGGCGCCCGCGAGCGGGGCGAGCAGCCGGCGCCAGCCCCGGGGGCGCCGGAGCGCGGCGGCCCGGGCGGGGGTGATCCCGAAGTCCCGGGGGCGGGCGGGCGCGGGGGCCGACGCGAGGGCCGCGGCCAGGGCCCGCAGGTCCCGGTGGAGGCGGGCGCACTCGGGGCAGGACGCCACCAGGGCGGCGGCGCGCCCGAGGTCGGCGCCCTCCGCGTCGCCCGCCGCGTGGGCGGCGACGAGCAGCGCGTCGTGGGCGGCGTGGCCGGGGGCGGGGTCGGGCATGGCACGCCTCTGACGGCCACCGGGAGGTCGGGGTTCCGACGCCGCAATCCGTCCCAGGGACCGAGGTCAGTCGCGCCGGGCGAGTCGGCGATGTCGAGCGCCGGGTCGCGCGCCTACGGCACCAGCCGGCGCGCCACCAGGCGGAGCACGCCGACAACGATCCCGGCAACAAGCAGCGCGAGTGAGCCGAGCACGAGCGGCGATGGCCCGCTCCCCTCCCCGCCCAGCGCCGCCTGCGCCTCGCCCGGCGCCTCCGTGGCGTATGGCGCCGGTGCGAGGACCGCTGCTGCAGAGGAACCTGCGTCCGATGGCCCCCCGGCAGTGCTCGACGAGGAGCCCTGCCCGACGACCTTCACCGACCCGCCCGTCGCGGAGCTCGCCGCGGCGGGAGACTGGTCGACATGCGCGGGCGCCTGTGTTGCGGGCACAGCCGCCGGAGATGGGCCGTAGGTGGAGTCGTGCGACGCTGCGGCGGAGGCTGCCGCCATCGAGGGAGCCGCGCTCGGAGCTGCGGCGGCCACAGGCGGAGCGGCCAAGGCGGCCGTCGAGGGCGCCCCCGCCTCCCCGGCGCCCGCGGCGTTCGTGTCGTAGTTGCCCGCTGCGGGAGCCGACGCGGCCGCCCCGATCTCCGCGGAGGCGCCCGCGCGCTCGGGCGCCAGGGCGGCCGTCCCGGCGCCGCCGAGCGGGAGGCGGAGGCCGCCGCCCAGCAGCAGCCCGGCGAGGCCCAGGGCGGCGAGCGAGGCGGCGAGGGGCCCGGCGGCGGAGCGGGCGCCCGCGAGCGGGGCGAGCAGCCGGCGCCAGCCCCGGGGGCGCCGGAGCGCGGCGGCCCGGGCGGGGGTGATCCCGAAGTCCCGGGGGCGGGCGGGCGCGGGGGCCGACGCGAGGGCCGCGGCCAGGGCCCGCAGGTCCCGGTGGAGGCGGGCGCACTCGGGGCAGGACGCCACCAGGGCGGCGGCGCGCCCGAGGTCGGCGCCCTCCGCGTCGCCCGCCGCGTGGGCGGCGACGAGCAGCGCGTCGTGGGCGGCGTGGCCGGGGGCGGGGTCGGGCATGCGGGTCATCCCTCGTCCCCCCGGAAGAGGCCCATTGAGCCGGTGAGCCGCTCGCGCAGTGCGAGGCGGCCGCGGTGGATCCTCGACTTGACCGTCCCGAGCGAGACGCCGGTCAGGTCCGCGATCTCCTGATAGTCATAGCCCTCCACGTCGAACAGCACGATCGCGTTGCGCTGGTCGTGCGTGATGGTGCCGAGGGCCGCATGAAGCACGCGGCCGCGCTCGATGCCCAGGGCCGTCCGCTCCGGGTCTGCGTCGGGGCCGGCTGGCGGCTGCCAGGTGTCGTCCTCGAGCTCCGGGTACGGCTGCGACGGGCGTCGCTTCCGGAGGCGCTGCTGGTCCATCGCCGCGTTGATCGCGATGCGGCTCAGCCATGACCGGACGCTCCCCCCGCGGAAGGAGCGGAGGTTGCGGAAGGCCGAGAAGAACGCCTCCTGCACAGCGTCGGACGCCTGGTCGCGATCGGGCACCATGCGCACAACGAGGGCGAACAGGTGGTCCTGGTACAGCTCGACAAGGCCGTTGAACGCGTCGAGCGAACCCTCGCGCGCCTGCTCGATGAGGACCAGGTCGCGCCGCTGGACCAGTTCATCGGCGGCGTCGAGCGGTCGGGCGTCCTCCACGACGGGTTCGACCCCCCTGACGGCAATGGTGAGGCGCGGCGAGTCTAGCATCGGGCGGGGCGGCCCTCGTGACCGGGTTGGGAACGCTGTCTGGGCATCGCCGACCAGACGGCACGTTGCCCGGGGTGGTTCCCGCGAGCCGCAACGACGTCCGGATCTCTTGACGTTCTGGCCGGGACCGCTCATACAGGCGCCAACACGGACGTCTCTCGGGACGGCCGCAAGAGGATCGCCAGCCTTGGGCCGCCCGCGCGTGGCCCGCCGTCCCGGAGGTACGCGATGTCCGATCAGCCGACGCCCGCCCTGGACGAGGCCTCCCTCGCCGATAATCGAGCTGGACGCATCGCCGATGCCCAGCGAAGACGGCTCTCCACGATCGCGCGGTCGGGCCGCAAGAACGAGCTCGCCGGGACCCTCGTGCTCGGCATGGTCGCCGCGGTCATGTTCATCGGCAAGGGGCCTGCCAACGAGGCCACCCAGCGGCTCCTCCTCGGCGTCGCGTGCGTCATCGGCGCCATCGTCTTCCTGATCCGCGGGCTGACCGGGGCGGATGCCCTGTCGCGCGACCTCGGGGACACCCACGTCGACCGCGTCGCGGGAGCGGTCGAGCGCGAGGAGGTGCGGGTCAGCGGCGGCCGCGGCAACGCAGCCCCCACGTTCTACCTCGCGGTGGGCGGACGCCGGTATCACGCGTTCCGCGACGCGTATGACGCCTCGCCCGAGGCGGGCTACGTGGCGCTCTACGTCCTGCGCCACAGTGGGCGCGTGGTGAACCTCGAGCGGCTGCCGGACCCTGCGCTCCCTGCGGGCGCGCTCGACCAGCCCGCGGACCTCATCCACACCCTGGCGCCCAGCCTGCGGTCGCATGACCAGGTCGTCCGGGCCGAGGCGAGGGCCGAGTTCGAGCAGCTCGCGGGTGCCGAGAAGGCGCGCATCGAGGCGAGCATGGTCAGGGGCGCCGTGGCGCCGCCGCCCGACCAGCGCGACCCCCACCCGCTTGCCGCGTCACTGCCGGGCACGTGGTCCGGCGCCGGGGCGAAGGCCGTCTTCCGAGCCGACGGCACCGCGGTCATGACCTGGTTCGGCAACGAGGTGCCTGCACGGTGGTCGGTCGACCCGCACGGGCAGCTGCACCTGGGACTCAACGGACGGGACCAGCCCGTCGAGGCCTGGATCGCCGGCGACACGCTGACGGTCACGATGGACGGCACGGGCTTCTCGTTCCAGCGCGCCCCCGGCTGAGGTGCGGGTGGAGACGAGCCCCGGGATCGGGCGAGCGTCCGCGCTTGGGCTGTGGCGCGTCGAGGACTGGCTGCTCGCCGGCTGGGTGGCGATCGCGGCGCCGCTGCTGACCGCCGCGCAGGGCACGAGCGGCGAGCTGCTCCCTGCCAACCGGCCGCTCGACGGCGTCCTCGGCCTGGCCGCCATTGTCGGGGCCGTGGCCTGCCTCGCCCTCCGCCGGCCCGAGGGTGACATCGCAGGCGCTGGGTTCCTGACGTCGGCCGCCGTCGGCCCCTTCGTGGGGGGCCTGCTGCTCGTCATCGCCAGCACGGCGACGGCCCTGGGCATCTCGTCGGACCTCGGGCTGGCGGTCGCCGGGCTCCTCGCCGTGCTCGCCGTCGCGCTCCGCCTGCGCGCGGGGCCCGCGTCGGCCGCCATCCGACGCCTGCTGATGACGCCCTTCATCCTTGTCACCGGCACGCTCTTCTGGCGCCTGGTCCGCGCGATCACCGCCGGAGGCGTGCTGGACCAGCTCCGGGGCCTGTCGCTCACTGACCTCCAGGCGAACCTGAGCGTGGTCGGCTTCCTCCTCGCGGCGTCGGCGGTCTACTACGCGATGCTGGTGGCGGCACCCCGACAGGTCGCCGAGCGCGAGGGCGGGATCGTGGCCTGGGCCGTTCGGTACCTCCTGTTCGCGGCCGGGGTCACGTTCGGCATCGCCTGGCTGCCCGTCCTCGGCGGCTGAGCGCTGTCGATCGGCGGCGTACGGCCCGGCTGATCCCTGTCGGCAGAAGGCCGTCTCCCCGCGACGGAGCGCCTCACGACGCCTTCGGCGACGGTGCCCGGTCGGCTAGGATGGCACGGGGCGAAGTGGCGGAATGGCAGACGCGGCGGTCTCAAACACCGCTGGGGGCAACCTCGTGTGGGTTCGAATCCCACCTTCGCTACCAGTCTCGCGGGCCACCGAGCATGAGCCAGGGCGGCGAACGCGCTTCCGGAGCCATGGCGGACACGTGCCCTGCGGCAACCGGCTCACACGGGCCCGTCGGCCCGGCGCCGCCACCGAAGGCGAGCGGCAGATAGACTCGCCCGATGGCAGACGACGCATACGAGTTCCTGATCCACCTGTCCGGCGGCCAGACGGTGGTGGCGGATGTCACGGCGGCCGACCTCGACCGCCTCACTTCGACCAATCCCTCCTACGTGGTGCCCGAGGCTGACCGGGACGATCCGCTGCGCGCGGCGTCCACGCTCCTCTACTCCATGCTCCTCCACCACGTGGACGCGCGCACCGGCGAGACCGGCGTCCGTGACCGCGAGGGCCGCAACTGGATCATCGCGGCCACCTCCATCGTGGCGTTCTCCTACCGCGCCCCCGGCGGAACCGTCCGGCGCGAGCTGGGCTTCGTCAAGCCGAAGGCGACTCGGGGCGCGTACAGCGCGAGCTAGGCGCCGCTGGGTCTGGCCGAGGGCTGTCAAGCGATCGGACGCGCCGGAGAGCCCCTGGCCCGCGAGTGACCCTGTACGCGTCGACCCACGCGGCTGCGGCTCCAGCGGCTTCGCGTCCGGCGCAGCGTCCGTCCGTGGCATCCTCGGCGCGATGGCCGACGAGATCCCCGGGTTCGACCTGTACGCGGAGCTGGAGGTCAGCGAGCGCGCCTCGGTCGAGACGATCCAGGCGGCGTATCGGTCGCTCCAGCTGCGCAACCACCCCGACCGCGTGGGTCCGGACGCCGGCGACCGAGCGGTTCGGCTGAACATCGCCCGGGACTGGCTGACGGACCCGACGCGCCGGGCCCGGTACGACGCCCAGCTGTCTGACCTGCGGCGCCAAGCCGAGACTGCGGACGCCGCGAAACCGGACGACACGGGCGTCGATGGTGGAGATCCGTGGGCTGGGCTCGATGCGGACGACGCAGCCGACGCGGCCGACGAGGTCGAGAACGCCAGCGAGGCCGAACCCGACGCTCCCGACGACACGCTCCGTGCCTGGCACATCCTCCTGCGCCTGGACCTCGCTCGCCTCGCGCGGATCTGGCTGGTCGGGCTGGCGTTCCTCGGCGGGCTGGTGCTGGCGGCCGCGCTCACGTCGGCCGTCACGGCTCGCGTGGTCCTGGCGGTCATCGCGCTTCTCCTCCCGCTCGCCCTGACCACGCGCCGGATGCGGACCAGCCCTGACGCGGGGCTGATCACGAGGGCCAAGCGGACCGGTTGGTCGATGATCGGCTGGGTGGGGATCGCGCTGCTTGCGCTCGAGGGGGTGGCGGCCGTGGCCTCCGCCGTCGGCGGATCGGGCACGGCGTCTGGCACGGCAGCCGACGGCACGGCTGCGGTCGGGCCGGTGCTCGCGGTGACCGCCGCGCTCTCGCTGGCGGCGCTCCGGCGCCGTCTCGGGCCGGTTCGCGCATCGGTAGACGACTTCCTGGCGATGACGCCGACGGAGTTCGAGACGGCGGTCGGCCAGGTCCTCGGGCGGCACGGGTACCGGCTCCGGCGGACGGGCGGGCCCGGCGACCTCGTCGCCGACCTCGTGGGCACGGGCCCAGGCGGGCGGTCCACCGTGGTCCAGTGCAAGCGGTACGCGCCCGGCCACCCCGTGGGCTCGCGCGACGTCCAGCTGCTGATCGCCATGGGCATGCGCCATCACGGCGCAGAGCGCCTGGTGCTGGTCACGACGTCCGACTTCACTGACCCGGCCATCGACCTCGCCGAGCAGCACGACGTTCGCCTGATCGCCGGCGACGAGCTCGAGGACCTCACGCGATAGACTCGGCCCGCATTCCCGTCGGAGAACCCATGAGCCTGTTCAAGACAATGTTCGGCATCGGCGTTCGGGCCACCCCGGTAGCCCCGGCACCGGTCGGCGACGCGGAGAGCGTCCGCCGGATCGCCGCTCGCCTGGGCGCCATGCCCGCGGACCGCGCCCGGTTCGTCGCCGCCTTCGCCTACCTGCTGGCACGCGCAGCGCGCGTGGACGTGGCGATCACCGCGGTCGAGACGGCCGAGATCGCGCGGCTCGTCGCGGAGGAGGGCGCGCTCGACCCGGAGACGGCTGCGCTGGTCGCGGAGCTGGCCGGCACCCGCGTCGAGCACTTCGGCGCCACTGACGACTATCTGGTCACGCGCGAGTTCAAGGCGATCTCGACGTCCGAGGAGCGCGAGCACCTGCTGCGCTGCTGCCTGCTGGTCGCCGCCGCGGACGACGACATCGACGCCCTCGAATCCTGGCTCGTCAACCGGATGGCCGAGGAGCTCGACATCCCGCGGCCGGACCTGAACCGGATTCGATCTGACTTCACCGACAAGATCGCGGGACTGGTCGAGGTGCGCCGGCTGCGCGACGTGCCACCGCCGGGGGCCACGCCGACTCCTGTCGCGGCCCAGACTGGCGCCGGCTCGTCGGACCCTGCCGCGGGGCCCGGGGCGCCGGCCCATGCCGCGGGGCCCGGGGCGCCGACCCATGCCGCGGGGCCCGACTCGTCCTCGGTTGCTCCGCAACCCGCCTCGGACCTCCCGCCCGGCGTCCGCATCGAGCAGGTCTGGCTGGTCGAGGTCCCCTACACGCCCGACGCACCCGGCCGGCGCCCGATGTTCCGGGGGGAGCACCTCGCGCGGATCGCTCGTCTGCGCAAAGAGGGCGTGGTCATCGAGGCGGGCGGCGCGGCGGACTTCTCCAAGGCCGTGCTCCTGATGCGGGGTGCGAGCGAGGCCGAGGTCCTCGCGATCATCGAGTCCGACGTGTACACCGCCGGCGGCGTGTGGCACGACGCGACGATCGTCGGTTACGGGCGGGTGGTCGCGGAGGGCTGAGCCTCATCCGAGGGTGAGGTCGATCACCCCGTCGCCTACGCGTCGGCGCACCTCGGCCTCGAGCTCGGCGTCATAGGCCACACCCCGGAGCTCCATCGGAAGCGCGTCGCCGCCGGGCGCGGGCACGTGCACCACCACGCGCGTGGCGCCGGGTCGCTCGCGCAGGACCGCGCGGAAGGCCTGCATCGCCGACACGACGCGCTCCGTGCCGGCCTCGCGCGCGAAGCGGACGTTGAGCACCGCGTCCGGGGCCGCCTCGACAGGGCGGGACGGCGCCTGGGCGGCCGCCGCGGCGCGGGCCCGCTGCTCGTCGGGGAGCGCAGCCTCGTCGCGCTCGTCGGCGCCAGCGGCGTCTGACAGCCCCGGCGGCTCCTGGTAGGTGGGCACGGGCTCTGCGGGAGCCACGCGCGGAAGTGCGGCCGACGACGAGCCACCCGTTCCGGACGAGGGTCGCACGGGTGACCCGACGGTCGGCGGGATCGCGTCGGAACGGACGGGCGAGACCACCGTCGTGCCCGGGCCGACGGCAACCGGCTCTCGCCGAGGACCGGCGCCGGATCCGCCGGTGGTGCCGCCATTCGCGCCGCCGTTCGCGCCGCCAGCCCCGCGGAACCCGTTCCCGCCGCCCGGCCCGCCGCTGCCGCCGGGCCCGCCAGGCCCCCGCCGGCTCCGCTTGTCGAGCGAGCCGACCTCCTTCGCGAACGCGTCGGGCCCGGCCTCGGCCACCGTGTCCCAGTCCCAGACAGAATCGGCGAGCAGCGAGGCCTCCTCGCCGCGGTGGTCCACGCGGCCCGCGACCAGCAGGATCGCGCCGTCGCGCCAGACGCCGATCGTCTGCTCGTAGGTCTTGGGGAAGGCCACCACCTCGATCGTGCCCTGGAGGTCCTCGATCGTGACCACGGCCATCGTGGACTTCGCCTTCGTCAGGATGCTCCGGATCCCGGTCACGATGCCGCCCAGCACCACGCGCTGGCCGTCGAGCGCCTCGTCTTTGAGGTCGCCGGAGTACGCGGTCACGAACAGCCCCACGCGGTCCGCCACCTCGCCCATCGGGTGGTCCGAGAGGTAGAGCCCCATGAGCTCCTTCTCCCAGCGGAGCCGCTCGCGGACCGGCGTCTCGGGCGTGACCGGCAGCGCCTTCTCGAGCACCGTTCCGTCGTCGCCCCCCATGTCGAACAGCGAGGTCTGGCCCGACACGCGGTCACGCTGCGCGGCCTGGCCCGTGGCGAGCGCGTCCTCGAGGCCCAGCAGCAGCTGCGCGGGGTGGCCGAAGGTGCTGAGCGCGCCGACCCGGATCAGCGACTCGAGGACCTTGCGGTTCGCGAGCCGCACATCGACGCGCGAGCAGAAGTCGGTCAGCGAGCGGAACTCGCCGTCGGCCTCTCGGGCGTCGATGATCGACTGGATCGCCCCCTCGCCCACGTTCTTGACAGCGAGCAGCCCGAAGCGGATGGCGTCGCCCTCGACGGTGAACCCCAAATGGCTCCTGTGGACGTCGGGCGTGCGGACGTCGATGCCCAGGCGCCGGCACTCAGCGACGGCCGCGGCCACCTTCTCCGCGTTGTCGCGGAAGGCGGACAGCACCGAGGTCATGTACTCGACGGTGTAGTTCGCCTTGAGGTACGCGGTCTGGTAGGCCACCAGGCCGTACGTGGTGGCGTGGGCCTTGTTGAACCCGTACCGCTCGAAGGGCTCGAACGCCTTGAACACTGCGTCGATCGTGCCCGCCGAGACGCCGCGCTCGGCCGCCCGCTCCACGAAGGTCTCCTTCATGGAGCGCAGCACCGAGGACTTCTTCTTGCGGATGGCGTAGCCGAGCATGTCCGCCTCGGGGCCCGAGAAGCCGCCCAGCGCCACGGCGGCCGCCATGATGTCCTCCTGGTACACGAAGACCCCGTACGTCCGGTTGAGGAACGGCTCGAGCAGCGGGTGCAGGTACTCCACGCGCTCCTGGCCGTGCTTGCGCCGGATGTACGTGGGGATGTTGTCCATGGGGCCCGGGCGGTAGAGGGCCACCATCGCGGCGAGGTCGTACACCGTGGTTGGCTGGAGCTCGCGGATGTAGCGGCGCATGCCCGCGGACTCGAGCTGGAACACGCCGGTCGTCTCGCCCGAGGCCAGCAGGTCGAACGTCTTGGCGTCGTCGAGGGGGATCGCGTCGAGGTCCACTCGAACGTGGCGGTTCTCCTCGATCAGCTCCACGGCGCGGCGCAGGATCGTGAGGTTGGACAGGCCAAGGAAGTCGAACTTGAGCAGGCCCAGCGCCTCGATGCCGTGCATCTCGTACTGGGTCATCAGGGCGTCCGAGTTGGTCGCCTTCTGGAGCGGCATGAGCTCCGTGAGGGGCTCGCGCGAGATCACGACGCCGGCCGCGTGGGTGGAGGCGTTGCGCGCGACGCCCTCGAGCTGCTGGGCGAATCCGATCAGCTTGCCGATCTGCGGGTCGGCGTCGTGCATCTCCTTGAGCTGGGGGCTGAGCTCGAGCGCGTCGACGAGCTTGATGCCCAGCTGGTTCGGCACGGCCTTTGCGATCCGGTCCACGTCGCCGTAGCCCATGCCCATGACCCGCCCGACGTCGCGGATGGCCGCCCGGGCGAGCATCGTGCCGAACGTGATGATCTGCGCGACATGGTCGTGGCCGTACTTGCGGCTGACGTAGTTGATGACCTCGCCGCGCCGCTCGTCCTCGAAGTCGATGTCGATGTCGGGCATCGTCACGCGGTCGGGGTTGAGGAACCGCTCGAAGGGCAGCGCGTAGTGGAGCGGGTCCACCGGCGTGATGCCCAGGGTGTAGGTGACGATGGAGCCCGGCGCCGAGCCTCGGCACGAGGTGGCGATCCCCTGGCTCTTCGCGAACCGCACGAAGTCGGCAACGATCAGGAAGTAGCCGGCGTACCCCATCTGCAGGATGACGCCGAGCTCGTAGTCGAGGCGGGCCTGGATGTCGGGAGTCACCGTGCCGTACCGGCGGACGAGGCCGGCCTCGCACTCCTTGCGCAGCCAGGTCTCGGTGGTCTCGCCCTCGGGCACCGGGAAGTGCGGGATGCGCAGCTCGCCCAGCGGCAGCTTGAGGTCCACCATCTCGGCGACGCGGCGGGTGTTGAGGTACGCCTGGCGCTGGTCGGGGAACAGGGCGAACATCTCGGCCGCGGTCTTGAGGTAGAAGTTGTCAGAGTCGAACCGCATCCGGTTGGGCGTATCGAGATTGCTGCCTGTGCCCACGCACAGCAGCACGTCGTGGGCCTCGGCCTGCTCGCGGTGCACATAGTGGAGGTCGTTGGTGACCACCAGCGGCAGGCCCATCTCGGGGGCAAGCTTGAGCAGCTGCTGGTTGAGGCGGATCTGCTCGGGGATGCCGTGGTCCTGAAGCTCCAGGTAGAAGCGGTCCTTGCCCAGGATGTCGCTGTACTCGCCGGCGAGCCTGCGGGCGAGGTCCCAGTCCTCGGCCTCGAGCGCACGAGGGATCTCTCCGCTGAGGCAGGCCGACATCCCCACCAGGCCCGCGCTGTACTTGGCGAGATGCTCCCGGTCGATGCGGGGCTTGTAGTAGTAGCCGTCGATGTGGGCGTCGGTGACCAGCCGGCACAGGTTCTGGTAGCCGGTCATGTCGGTCGCGAGCAGGACCAGGTGGTAGGGCTGGCTGTCGGCCTTGCCCTCCTTGTCCCGCATCGAGCGCCGGGCGACGTAGGTCTCCACGCCGATGATCGGCTTGATCCCGGCCTTGATGGCCGCCTGGTAGAACGCGACGCTGCCGTAGAGCGCCCCGTGGTCGGTCACCGCGAGGCTGTCGAAGCCGTGCTTGACGCTGGTGTCGACCAGGTCCGTGATCCGTCCGAGCCCGTCGAGCAGGCTGAACTCACTGTGCGTGTGGAGGTGGACGAAGTCGTTCGGGGCGATGCTCACGGGACGTCCATGGTAGCCCGGAGGCCGGGCCCGGGCGGCGGTGCTGTGGCCCGACGATCCTAGGCTGACCCGGCGGCGCCCGGCCGCGTGAGGGGATAGGTGACCAAGGCTTCGATTGTCGCGGCACCGTAACCGCGACCCGGTACCGCTTGTCGATCAGCAGCCGCCACAAGTAGCACGGAACGACAAGGTCGTCGCCGTCACCGGATCTGAACCGACGGGTCCTCGCAGTCCTCGCGCTGCGTGGCCGCTGAGTCCCGGCACGTCGGCAGTTGGACCGGCGAGGCCCCTGGGCGCCCGCCAGACATCATCTCGGGCGCTGGCCCATACTCCCGTCCTCGCGCTGGGTCTGCGTCCCCTCGCTCTGACCAGCCGCGTCCCATCAACGCCGGGCGGCGCCCGATCCTCGAGGTGACGACGATGCTCAACGAGTTCCTGGCTGTCACGACGCTCGTGGTGACGGACATCGACCTTGCCAGGCCGTTCTACCAGGAGCAGCTTGGCCTGACGCTGCTCGACGAGTCCCCGGCAGGCATTCGATTCGGCGCCGGCAAGGGGTCGCAGCTGACGATCCGGCGCGGACAGCCCCCTGCCAGCGGCCCGACGGTCGCGCACTTCGAGGTCGATGACGTCGAGGCCGTCGTCCGTGACCTGACGTCGCGCGGGGTCACGTTCGAGGAGTACGAGACGCCGAAGACGGTCAACTTCATTGCCCAGTTCGGCCCGGTGCGGGCCGCCTGGTTCAAGGACCCGGCCGGCAACGTCCTCGGCCTTCGCGAGGGGCCGGTCCCCGCCGCCGGATAACGTTGCTGCCCCCGCGACGCGCGAATTCGTCGCCGCCGCGGCGAACCGCTGCGGGCGCAGGCGCGGCGACCCCGGGGCGGGCGTTGCTACCATCGGGCGATGCGGTATCTGGACACGCGCGGCCTGGCCGATCGGCCCCGCACCTTCACCGAGGCGGTCCTCGAGGGCATCGCCCCGGGCGGCGGCCTGTTCGTGCCCGAGCGGCTGCCGCAGTTCGGCGAGGAGGAGATCGACGGGCTCGCGGGCCTCCCCTACTCCGAGCGCGCCGAGCGCGTCCTGTCCCGCTTCGAGCCGGACCTCGCGCCCGAGGTGCTCAGGGGGGCCATCGCCGGCGCGTACGGCCCCCAGTTCGACGACCCGGCCATCGCCCCCGTTCGCGACCTGGGCGACCGGCGCCACGTCCTCGAGTTGTGGCACGGCCCGACGCTCGCGTTCAAGGACATCGCGCTCCAGTTGATGCCCCGGCTGTTCAGCGCCGCGATCGACGTGGCCGCGGCTGGCGCCGGGGGCGAGGACCGGGACTACCTGATCCTCGTCGCCACCAGCGGCGACACGGGGGCGGCCGCCCTCGAGGGCTTCGCGGACCGCGAGCACACCAGGATCGCGGTGCTGTTTCCCGACGCCGGCGTCTCGACGCTCCAGGAGCGCCAGATGACGACGCGCCCGGGCGCCAACGTGAACGTGCTCCGCGTCGCTGGCGACTTCGACGCCTGTCAGACCACGGTCAAGCGCGTCTTCGAGGATGCCGACTTCGCGGTCGAGCTGGGCGCCCGCCACGGGCTCTCGCTGTCCTCGGCCAACTCGATCAACTGGGGCCGCCTGCTGCCGCAGGTCGTCTACTACCTCTCGGCGTGCGCCGACCTCCGCGCCAGCGGCGGGCTGCGCGATGGCGAAGTGCTGGACGTGTGCGTGCCCACGGGCAACTTCGGCAACGTGCTGGCGGCCTGGTACGCGCGGCGGATGGGCGCGCCGATCGGCCGGCTCATCTGCGCGAGCAACACCAACAACGTGCTCGCCGAATTCATCGCGACCGGCGTCTACGACATCAGCGCGCGGTCGCTGGTCAGGACGCCGTCGCCCTCGATGGACATCCTGGTCTCGAGCAACCTCGAGCGGCTCCTGTTCGACCTCGCCGGCGAGCCCGAGCGCGTCCGGGCCTGGATGGCCGACCTCCGGGCGACGGGACGGTTCAAGGTGGACGCCGCCACGCTCGGCCTCCTGCACGCGCACTTTGCGGGCGACTGGGTGGACGACGCAAGCTGTCTCGCCACGATCGCCACGGTCCAGCGGGAGCGCGGCTATCTCCTCGACCCGCACACCGCGGTCGCATGGAAGGTCGCCGAACGGCTGGACGAGGACCGCCCGGTGCTGATCGTGGCGACCGCGCACTGGAGCAAGTTCGCGGGCGACGTCATGCGCGCCCTTACCGGCCAGTCGCCAGACGCGCCGATGCCCACCGGTGACGCCGAGCTGGCGCTGGTGGACCAGGTCCCCGGCCTCGCCCCCGGGGCGACGGTCCCGCCGCAGGTCGAGGCCGTCCTGCGGCGGCCCGTCCGCTTCGATGACCGGATTCAGGGGACGCGCGACGCCCTGGAGACGGCGCTGCGCGGCTGGCTCGCGGCTGGCTGACGGGTTCCGAGGCAGGGACCCCGCCCGCAACCTGCACTGGTTTCCCGATCCCCGCCGCACCGCGGCCGGTATCCTCGTTCCAACGACCACAACCCGGCCGCCCATCCTGCCACCATCGGTCGAAATCGCCAGACCGCCGCGCCAACCGAGGTATCACCGTGACGTCCACCGTCAATCCCCGCCAAGCGCCTGCCATCGTCTTCGGCACGGACGGCTGGCGCGCCCGCGTGGCCGAGGACTACACCTTCGACGCCGTCCGCCGCTGCGCCGACGGTGTGGCCGAGTACGTCGAGGGCCGCGGCGAGCAGGCGAAGGGCGTGGTCATCGCCTTCGACCGGCGCTTCGCGTCGGAGCACTTCGCGGCGGCCGCGGCCGAGGTGCTGGCGGCGCGCGGCATTCCCGTCGCGCTCGCGACCCACGCCGTGCCCACCCAGATGTCGTCGCTCGAGATCGTCCTCCACGGCTACGCCGCCGGCATCGTCATCACCGCCAGCCACAACCCGTGGACCGACAACGGGTTCAAGGTGAAGGCCCCGACAGGTGCCGCTGCCGGCGCAGACATCCTCAAGGTCATCGAGGCGCAGATCGCGCGCAACGCGGACCTCGTCATCGAGCGCCGTCCGCTCGCCGACGCCGAGGCCGCGGGCCTGCTCGAGCGTTTCGACCCCTACGACGCCTACGAGGCCCACGTCCGCCGGACGATCGACCTTGACCGACTCCGCGACGCCGATGTGAGCGTGCTCGTCGAGCCGCTGTGGGGCGCCGGCGCGGGCTGGATCAGCCGGCTCCTGGCGGGCGGCCGGATCCGCGTGACCGAGCTCCACCTTGAGCGCAACCCGTACTTCGGCGGCGTCAACCCCGAGCCCATCGCGCCCAACGTCAACGAGGCCCTGGCCCGGCTCGCCGCGGGCGGCTTCGACCTGGGCCTGATGCTCGACGGCGATGCCGACCGGGCGGGTGCCGCCGACGAGAAGGGCACCTTCATCCACCAGCTCCAGGTCACCGGGCTGCTCGCCTACTACCTGGCCGAGCACCGCGGTCTGCGCGAGCCGGTGGTCTCGAGCGTCAACAACACGTCCATGGTGGGCCGCCTCGGCGAGCGCTACGGCTTCGAGGTCCATGAGGTGCCGGTTGGCTTCAAGTTCATCGGGCCCAAGATGATCGAGACGGGCGCGATGCTGGGCGGCGAGGAGTCGGGCGGCTTCGGCTTCGGGGCGCACCTGCCGGAGCGCGACGGGGTGTACGCCGACCTCATGCTGCTCGACCTGTTCCTCCGGGAGCGCGAGCGGGGCGTGTGGCCGGTGTCGAGGGCCCTGGAGCGCTTCCACGAGATCGCCGGGCCGTCGTACTACCTGCGCACGGACCTGCACTTCGAGCGGGCGGGCTACGACGCGGTCAAGCGGCGCATCGTGGAGGGGCTCCGCGAGGCGGCGCCGACGACGCTCGCGGGGCAGGCCGTGGTCCGGACGCAGCAGCTGACCACGAACGACGGCTACAAGTTCTTCGTCACCGACGGCTCGTGGGTGATGATCCGAACCTCGGGCACCGAGCCGCTCTGCCGCATCTACGCCGAGGCGACCTCCGCGGCCATCCGCGACCAGCTCCTGGCCGACGGCGAGACGCTGGCGCGCGGCGGCTGACCGGAGCGCTGCTCGCCCCACCGCCGGCACCGGAACCCCGTCTCGTCCCGCCGCCGGCGGGCGGAGCTCGGGCTCGTCCCGCCGTCCCGGCCCCGACTGACCGGCAGCCCGGCCGCAACCTGGCCGCACCCGTCCTCGCGCGGGATCCGTGCAACCATGGCCCTGCCATGACTCCGCACCGCGTCCTGATCATCGGCGGCGGGTTCGGCGGGCTCAATGCCGCCCGCGTCCTGGGTCGTGACCCTCGGGTCACCGTGACCCTCGTCGACCGCCGCAACTTCCACACCTTCCAGCCGCTGCTCTACCAGGTCGCCACCGGCGCCATCTCGCCGGGCGACATCGCGCAGCCGCTGCGCTCGATCCTGCGCAAGCGCCGCAACACGAGCGTCCTCCTCGGCGAGGCCGTGGGCATCGACATCGACCGCCGCGAGGTGCTGCTGTCCGACGGCGGCCCCGTGGGGTACGACACGCTGATCGTCGCCACCGGCGCGCGCCACTCCTACTTCGGCAACGACCAGTGGGCGCCCAACGCCCCGGGCCTCAAGTCCATCGACGACGCCCTCGAGATCCGCCGCCGGATCCTCATCGCCTTCGAGGCCGCCGAGCGCGAGCAGAACCTCGAGCGCCGCGAGGAGTGGATGACGTTCGTGGTCATCGGCGGGGGCCCCACCGGCGTCGAGCTTGCTGGCGCCCTGGGCGAGATCGCCAACGACACGCTCAAGCGCGACTTCCGCTCGATCCACTCGCCGGACGCTCGGATCATCCTCGTCGAGGCGTTGGACCGAATCCTGCCCCCATACCCGCCGGACCGCTCCGCCTCGGCCGCGCGTCAGCTGAGCAAGCTCGGCGTTGACGTGCGCGTCGGCACCCGCGTCATCGACCTGGATTCGCACAATGTCACGGTCGTCCACGATGGCGTCCAGGAGATCATCCCCGCCCGCACCACGCTCTGGGCCGCTGGCGTCCAGGCCTCCACCTTCGTCCGGCGCGTGGCCGACGCGACGGGCGCCGAGACGGACCGCGCGGGTCGCATCCTCGTCGGGCGCGACCTCACGGTGCCGGGGCACCCGGAGATCATCGCGCTCGGGGACGCCGCGGTGCAGCCCTGGAAGAAGGGGCGCCAAGTGCCCGGCGTGGCGCAGGGCGCCATCCAGTCCGGCGGGTGGGCGGGACGTGCCGTCCTGGCCCGCCTCGACGGACGGGCCCCGGGGTCATTCCGCTACAAGGACAAGGGCGACGTGGCGGTCATCGGTCGCCTGCGTGGCGTGACGAACATCGGCTGGCTCGGGCCGCTGGGACGGCAGGGCGGGTTCATCGCCTGGGTGATGTGGCTCGGGATCCACATCTTCTACCTGATCGGGTTCGCCAACCGGGTCGTCGTCATGGTCCGCTGGGCGTGGAGCTTCTTCACCAGCGGCCGGGGGACGCGGCTCATCACCGGCGCCCCGCTCCTGCCGCCGATCGAGGAGCCCGCACCGCCGGCCTGGACCGCGCCCCCGGCGCCAGCGACAGCCGTCGACGCCGACCGGGACACCCAAGCCGACGCGAGCGCCAGCGGCGCAGCGCCGGGCGCAGATCAAGTCGACGACGAGCCGTCGGAAGCCCAATCCGACTGGCGAGACGAAGCCGGAGCCGGAGCCGGAGCCGAAGCCGGAGCCGAAGCCGACCAGCGCGACGAAGCCCAGGCTCCGTCGCATGGGCAGACGTCGGACGGCGCGAGGGCCGAAGCGAGTCGGTGAGGCTCCGGGTCGGAGGCTAGTGTCCCGTCCCTGAAGTCGTCCGCCGGCTGCCGCCCGGGACCCTAGGGCGCGACGTCGAGGAGGCTGCGCACCCGGCCGAGCAGCTGGTCGGCCGTGAACGGCTTCGCGATGAAGTCCGCGACGGCGCCGCCCAGCCCCTGGTAGGCCGCCGACTGCTCCGCGTACCCCGACATGCACAGGACCCGGAGTCCGGGGACGCGGTCGAGCATGATGGCCGCGAGCTCGGGGCCCGAGAGGTCGGGCATCACCATGTCGGTCACGAGCAGGTCCACCGATTCGAGCTGCGCGGTCGGCAGGACGAGCGCGGTGTGCGGATCCTGCGCGACGAGCACGCGGTAGCCGGCCCGGTCCAGCACCCGCGTCATGAGGCCGCGGATCGCCGGCTCGTCCTCGACCAGCAGGACGGTCTCGCTGCCGCCGGCCACCTCGGGCCGCTCGCGACCCGTGCGGGGCGTGACCGCTCGGTCGACACGCGGCAGGTACACCTTGAAGCTCGTGCCGCGGCCGACCTCGCTGTAGGCCCAGACGTGGCCGCCCGCCTGCGTGACGATGCCGTGCACCGTCGCCAGGCCCAGACCCGTGCCGTGCTCCGGCCCCTTCGTGGTGAAGAACGGGTGGAACATGTGCGAGAGCGTCTCGGTGTCCATGCCGCTGCCGGTGTCGCTGACGGCGAGGAGCACGAACTGGCCCGGGGCCACGCCGGCGTGCTGGCTGGCGTAGACCTCGTCGAGCTGGACGTTCGCCGTCTCGATCGTCAGGCGCCCGCCGCCGGGCATCGCGTCCCGCGCGTTCGTCGCGAGATTGACGAGCACCTGCTCCAGCTGGCCGGGATCGGCGAGGACGCGGCCCAGGTCAGCGTGAAGGACGGTCTCGAGGTGGACGTTCTCGCCGATGAGCCGCTTGAGCATTGGCGCGATCTCGACGACCACGCCGTTGAGGTCCACCACCTCGGGCCGCAGGATCTGCTTGCGGCTGAACGCCACGAGCTGCCGCACGAGCGCGGCGCCCCGGTCGGCCGCGGCCACGATCTCCTCGACATCACGCTCCGCGGTGTTGTCGCCGTCCACGGCCTCGCGGAGCATCCCCGCGTAGCCGAGGATCGCCGCGAGCAGGTTGTTGAAGTCGTGGGCGATCCCCGCCGACAGCTGCCCGAGGGCCTCCAGCCGCTGGATCCGCGCCACCTGCGCCTCGAGCGCTCGTTCCCGGCTCCGGTCACGGGCGACCGCCACCATGCCGGAGAGCCTGCCGTCACTGCCGGTCGTCGGGGTCAGCGCCCACTCGGCCTCGAACGTCTGCCCGTCCGCGGTCCACGCCGGGTGCGAGCCGGACCACGGTGTTCCGCGCTCGATCGCCGCCGGGAGACCGCCGCTGGCCGGCCCGCCGAACAGGACCGCCGGGGTGCGGCCGTAGAGCCCGTCGCGACTGAAGCCGCTCATCGTGAGCAGGGCGCCGTTGGCGTAACTGACGTGCTTGGCGGCGTCGAGCACCAGCACGCCGTCGCTTGACTGCTCGATCGCGGCCACGAGCCGATCGTGCTCGGCGGCGGCCTGCTCGACGGATCGTGCGGTCGCCCGCTCGGTCGCACGTCGGCGTGCTCCGCTCCCCAGCGTCATGTCGATGGTCACGAGTCTCGACTCTCCTCGCCGGCGAAGTCCTCGCCGGTTTCCGGCCAAGAGTCGGGCTCTGGCCGCGCTTCAGGATGGGACCGGCAGGTGGCCGATCGCACCCCCCATGACGTGGGGATCGGCGGGATTCCCATCACCCTGAAGCGGGGGGATCAACTTGGCCTCGACAATCGGCTGGGCGGCGTGCGGTCGTCGCCGACGGTACTCTGCCGGCATGGACGCGATGCTCCCCGAGATCGACGAGGCGACGTTCGAGGACTGGGTGTTCGACGCGCTCGACGAGCTCCCCGAGGCCTTCCGCGCCGGGCTCGGCTCGCTGGCCGTGCTCATCGAGGACGAGCCCACCGCCGAGCAGCTGGCGCGCCTCGGCGTGCCGGGGATGTACGGGCTGTTCGAGGGCGTCCACCGCGCCGCGCTCGGGGCCGACCTGAGCCTCCAGCCCTCGAAGATCACCATCTTCCGCGGGCCGTGCGTGCGGTCGGCCACCACCGTCGACGGGGTCCACCAGCGCGTGCGCGACACGGTTCGCCACGAGGCGGCGCACCAGCTGGGCATCTCGGACGCACGGCTCCACGAGCTCGAGCACGAACGCGGCGCGGGCTGAGCGCGCCGGGGCGATACTCGACCCCGTGGACGCCCGAATCCTCCTGGTCGAGGACGACCCGTCGATCCGCGAGGTGACCGCCCTCGGGCTTCGCGCAGCCGGCTTCACGGTGGCGACCGCGGCTGACGGCGCCGAGGGGCTGGAGCAGTGGCGGGCCGACGCGCCAGACCTCGTCCTGCTCGACGTGATGCTCCCCCGGCTCGACGGGCTCGAGGTGCTGCGGGCGATCCGTCGCGAGGCCACGACGCCGGTCGTGATGCTGACCGCGCGCGCCGACACACTCGACGTCGTGGTTGGCCTCGAGTCCGGCGCCGACGACTACGTGAAGAAGCCGTTCGACATGCCGGAGCTCGTGGCGCGCGTGCGGACGGCCCTGCGACGGCGCGCCACGGAGCCGTTGGCCGGCGCGGCCGAGGAGCGCATCGTCCTGGGGCCAGTGTCCATCGACCCTGCCGGCCGCACCGCGACCCTCGATGGCCGCGAGCTGGGGCTCACCCGCACCGAGTTCGACCTCCTGCTCGAGCTCGGGCGCCAGCCAGGCCGGGTCCTCGCCCGCGAGACGCTCCTCGACCACGTCTGGGGCTACGACTTCCTCGGCGACTCCAGGCTCGTCGACGTGGCCGTCGCGCGGCTTCGCGCGAAGCTGGAGGCGGACCCGGCCAACCCCACGCTGATCGTGACGGTCCGCGGCGCCGGCTACAAGGCCGTGCGGCCGGACGCTTGACGACGGTGGCGGGGACCGGGCGCCACGTCCGGATGCGGATCCCGGGCGGGCTCCGGACACGGCTGGCGGTGACCCTGGTGGCGCTGGTTGCGGTGACGGTGGCCGGGATCGGCATCGGCGTCTATGCGTTCGTCGACGCCTCGCTTCGGGGCTCGATGGTCTCCGAGGCGCGACAGCAGGCGAACTTCAACCTCTCGGTCCTGCTCCCGGCCGAGGACCCCGCGCCCACGACGATCGCCGCGTTCGCTGCGAGTGGACTGCCCGCCGCATTCCAGTTCCGCGGCGACGTGGCGACGATTGCCGACTTCGGGGCTGGCGGCGTCTACGCGCCGCCCGAGCTCGTTGGCGCGCTCGCGGAGGTCAATCCCGAGCTGCGCTCCATCGTGGCGTCGGGCCAGCTGGGGTACGCGTGGCAGGACCTCCGCGGCAGGAGCTCGCTGATCGTCGGGGGACGCCAGGGCGCCGCCCCGCCCGACCTCTACTTCGTCTTCGACGCCAGGCCCGTCGACGAGGCCCTCGCGCAGTTGCGGCTCGGCCTCGCGGGCGCCGGGCTGCTGGCCGTCATCGTGGCCTTGGTGGCCGCGGGCGTCATCGCCCGGGGAATCCTGCGCCCGGTCGGAGCCGCGGCGGCGGCCGCGCGCAGGATCGCCGGCGGCGATCTCGGGGCACGCGTCCCGACGGGCGGCCGGGACGAGCTGGCGGGGCTCGCCACCGAGCTCAACCGCATGGCGGCCTCGCTCGAGGCCACGGTTGCCCGGCTCGAGGAGGCCCAGGGCCGCAACCGCCAATTCGTCGCGGACGTCGCCCACGAGCTCCGGACGCCGCTCGCCGCGCTCGTCACCGAGGCGTCGCTCATCGAGCCCGCGCTGGCCGACCTGCCGCCCGACGCCCGGCGCGCCGGCGAGCTGCTCGCAGGCGACGTGCGGCGGATGCGGACGCTCGTGGACGACCTGCTCGAGATCTCGCGGTTCGACGCGGAGGCGGAGCGGCCCGTGGCCCAGGAAGTGGATCTCGGGCGAGTCGTGAGCGCGATCGTCGCCGCGCGCCTCCCTGGCGCCGCCGTCGCCGTGCCCTCCAGCCCGCTGCCGGCCACCACGGACCCCCGCCGCCTGGACCGGATCCTCGGCAACCTGCTCGACAACGCCCGAGAGCACGCGACGGGTGCCACTGTGGAGGTGTCGCTCGCCCCCGTCCGCGACGGAGCGGTGATCACGGTCGCCGACCGCGGGCCGGGCGTGTCCGTCGCCGTGCTCCCCCACCTCTTCGAGCGCTTCTACAAGGCCGACCCGTCGCGGCGGGGCGGGTCGTCCGGTCTGGGCCTCGCGATCGCCGCCGAGCATGCGGAGCTGATCGGCGCGTCGCTGCGGGCGCGGCCTCGGCCGGGCGGGGGCATGGTGTTCACCCTCAGGCTGCCGACCGCGCCCGTGACCGATTCGTTACACGCCGGCGATGGCGGCGTCATCCGCCCGAAGGATGCTTGAGCCGTTGGGAACCCGTATCGAGGTCCCGGCCATGCGAACCGCCGGCCGCCCAGTCACCGCCCTCCTCGCCCTCGCCGCTGCCCTGGCCCTCATCGGCTGCTCGCCGACAGCCGGACCGCTCGGCACTCCGTCCTCGCCTGCGCCAACCGGCGACGCGTCGGTCGCCCCGCCGTCGGGCGACGCCACGCCGGGCGCCACGGGCGACGCCAGCCCCACGCCCGCCTCGTCCGCGCCGGCATCGTCCCCCTCGTCCGCGACGGCCAGCGCGACCCCGGCCCTCGCGACGCCAACGGCAACGCCGGCCCCATCCGGCACCACGCTGGTCCGCGCGTACTTCGTGCTCGGCCAGAACGGCCTGGTCCCGGTGTTGCGCACGATCCCGGCCACAACGGCCGTCGCCTCCGCGGCGATGCGCCAGCTGATCGCCGGGCCGATCGCGGATGAGCTGGGCGCGAACCCGGCGCTCCAATCGGCCGTGCCGGCGTCGACCCGCCTCCTCGGCCTCGCGATCAAGGACGGCGTCGCCACGATCAACCTCTCGAGCGAGTTCCTGACCGGCTACTCGCCGTCCGCGCCCGATGCGCGCTACGGCCAGGTCGTCTACACGCTGACCCAGTTCAGCACCGTCAACTCGGTGGTCTTCCTGTTCGATGGGCAGGCGGCGACGGGGATCGGCGTCCAGCGCGGCGCCTACCCGCAGCTCCTGCGCGCGATCTCGGTTGACCACCCGGCCTGGGGCGCCGGCGCCGGCAACCCCGTCCTCGTGTCGGGCGTCGCCAACGTCTTCGAGGCCGCCTTCCGAATCCAGGTCAAGGACGCCAAGGGCAAGGTGCTCGCCGACCAGCCGGTCATGGCATCGTGCGGGACCGGCTGCTGGGGTACGTTCTCCGCCAGCGTCGCCTACACCGTCACCGTGGCCCAGTGGGGCACGCTGCGGGTGTTCGACCTCTCGGCCAAGGACGGCGCGCCAGTTGACGTGACCGAGTACCCGCTCTGGCTCACCCCGGCGGGCTGATCACCGACAGCGACCCGCTGCGCGCCTGCGCCACGAGCCCGGCCCCGCGCCGGGCTCGCCAATTCGCAGCCCCTGGCACGCGGCGCCCTAGCGATAAGTCGCGACGGCGTCGATCAGCAGGTCCGCGAAGGCGGCGCGGTCGATCTCCAGTGCCACGTCCACGTTGGGCTCAAGGCCCGACCCGTGCTGGCCCCGGTCGTCCACGACCGTGCGGCCCCGCGTGAGCTCACCGCCCACCTCGACGTCCACGTGGTAGCGGTGCGTCCCGACCATCTCCGGCCTCGCCACTGCGGCCACGGCCACGGCGTCGTGGATCGGCGTGTCCGCGGTGCCATACCGCTCGACGTGGAACTTGACGAAGAAGCGCAGCAGGTCCGCGAACACGGTGCCGACCCGCGTCCCGAGGCCGTCGAGCCGGGCGATCTCCGGCCGCCCGAACAGCGCCTTGTGCGTGACCTCGAGGCCCGACATCGTGATCGGCAGGCCGCTGCGGAACACGATCCGGGCCGCCTCCGGGTCGACCCAGATGTTGAACTCCGCGGCCGGGGTCCAGTTGCCGGCGCGTATCGCCCCGCCCATGAGCGAGATGCGCGCGATCTTGTCGGCGATCGCCGGGTACGTCCGCAGCAGCAGCGCGATGTTGGTCAGCGGCCCGGTCGGGATCAGCGTGACGGGGGCCGGTGCCGCAGCGAGCGTGGCGCGCAGGAACTCCAGCGCGCCCTCGGGACGCGGCTCCGCCATCGGCTCGGGGAGGTCCGCCCCGTCGAGTCCGGAGACGCCGTGCACCTGGGGCGCGGTCTCGAGGGCTCGGACCAGCGGCTGCGCGGGCCCGGCCGCCACGGGGATGTCCGGGCGACCCAGCAGCGCCAGCACCCGCAGGGCGTTGCGCGTCGTCGCCGCCAGGGGCGCGTTGCCGCCGATCGTCGTGATGCCCAGCACCTCGAGCTCCGGCCGGGCGAGGGCGAGCGCGATCGCCAGCGCGTCGTCGTGGCCGGGGTCACAGTCCATGATGACCCGCGTGGGGCGCGCCGGCTCTTGGTCAGGAGCGGCGGTGTCAGGGCTCACGGGAGCCTCGCGTACGCGTCGAGGAGCAGGCGCACGAATCGGTCGCGGTTGATGGCGATGCCGATGTCGGCGTTGGGCTCGACGCCATGGCGGCGCATGCGGTTGGGCAGTCCATCGCAGACGGTGCGGCCGCGGCCCGGGCCGTGCCCGGTCTCGACCGCCACGTGGTACCGCGCCACCGTGACCAGGTCCGGCACCAGCAGGTGCGCGATGGCCACGGCGTCGTGGACGGCCGAGGTGGTCGAGCCCGACCACGCGAAGTTGCGCTCGAGCGCGAAGTCCGTGAGCTCCGCAGCGATGACGCCCGAGCGGGTCCCGAGGCCCCGCAGCGCCTGCGCCGCATGGCGGTCGAGCAGCGCCTGGTGGGTCACGTCGAGGCCCATCATCGTGATCGGCAGACCAGAGCGGAACACGACGTCCGCGGCCTCCGGGTCGGCGACGATGTTGAACTCGGCGGCGGCCGTTGTGTTCCCCTCCCCGATCGAGCCGCCCATGAGGCAGACGTGGGCGATCCGCGAGGCGAGGCCGGGGTAGAGCCGCAGCAGCAGCGCGATGTTGGTGAGCGGGCCGATCGGCGCGATGGCGACCGGCTCTGGGCTGTCCGCGATCAGCTGCGCCATCAGCGCGACGGCGCCCTCGGGGCGCGGCGCGTTCGTGGCGGGAGGGAGCGCGGTGCTGCCAACGCCGCTGATGCCGTGGATCTCGGTCGCGCGGACGATGTCGCCCAGCAGCGCGCCGGCCGCGCCTTCTGCCACTGGGACGTCGTCGCGGCCGTAGGCGTGGAGGAGCCGCAGCGCGTTCTCGGTGCAGTGGCTGACGTCGGCGTTGCCCCCGACGGTGGTCAGCGCGAGCAGCCTGAGCTCCGGGCTGGCGCAGGCGAGGCCGATGGCCAGCGCGTCGTCGAGCCCCGGGTCGCTGTCGATGATCAGGGGCAGCGGCCGCTCGGGCGTCCCGAAGGGCGCCGTCCGATCGCTCGGCCGGGCGGGGTGGAACGCGGGGACCGCGAGAAGCGGCCCCGCGTCCTCCGCGTTGAAGCCCGCGCTCACCGGCTAGCCCTGCTCGTACGGCTGACCCGACGAGGCCGGCCCGCGAACGCGCCCGACGAGGCCTGCGACCACGACGACCGTCAGGATGTACGGCACGCTCGCGAGCAGCTGTGGCGGGATGTCCACCCCGAGCTGCGAGAGCAGCTGCTGGGACGAATCCGCGAAGCCGAACACGAGGGCCGCGCCGAAGGCGAAGATCGGGTTCCAGGCCCCGAAGATCATCGCCGCGATGGCGATCCAGCCCTTGCCGGCCGACATGTTCATCTGGAAGCTGCCGGCCGAGTGGAGGGACAGGTACGAGCCCGCGAACCCGGCGATCGCGCCCGCGAGCAGCATCGCCCGGTAGCGGATGGCAATGACGTTGATGCCGACCGTGGCGGCGGCCTGGGGGTACTCGCCCGAGGCGCGCAGGCGGAGGCCCCAGCGCGTGCGGAAGATGAAGTACGTCAGGATGAGCATGACCACCCACCCGAGGTACATGTACGGGGTGCCCTGGAACAGGATCGGGCCCAGGACCGGGATGTTGGAGAGGACCGGGATCTCGATCTTCTCGATGGTCGGCGGCGTGTTGTAGTCGGTGTACGTCTGCAGCACGCGCAGGTAGACGAAGTTGGTCAGGCCCAGGGCGGCGAAGTTGACGACCGTGCCGGTGATGATCTGGTCCACCTTGTAGCGGATCGCCAGCCAGGCCATCAGCACGCCGATCCCCATGCCGGACACGGCGGCCATGAGCGGCCCCACGATGGGGCCGACGATCATGCCGGTGTCCGGGCCGAGCCACTGGAGCGCCATGCTGGCCGTGATCGAGGCCACGCAGGCGCCGACGAGCAGCTTGCCCTCGACCGCGATGTCGAACATGCCCGACCGCTCCGCGATCACCGCCGCGAACGCGCCCATCGAGATTGGGAACGCGTACTCGAACGTGCCCCCGAAGACGTTGGTCAGGACGGCCGGCTTGCCGGTCAGCAGGGTGCCGATGATCGCGGCCACCCAGAAGGGCGACCACAGGGCGATCCAGCGGCGCCACCGGACCCGGGGGGCGCGCCAGAGCTGCCAGACGCCGGCGAAGCCGGTGGTCACGCCGGCGAGGATCCAGAGCAGGCCGGCCGGGGTCTCGAGCGCGACGAAGTCCTTGCCCTGCTCTGTGACCCAGAACTTGAAGGTGACCTCGTTGGCCATGGTGCTCGACGCGAAGGCGAACGCGACGATGCCGATCGCGGCCAGGATGGCGCCCCCGATCCTGGCACGGCGCTGCGCGCGGCGTTCGGCTTCGCTGGCGGCGGGGAGGACGACGTTGGCGGGGGCGGCAGCTGCCGTCATGCTGCAGCTCCTTCCTCGGCAGGGGCGCCGGACTCAACGGATTTCGGCCGGAGGCGATAGATCTTGCGGACGAGGTCCGGCGCAGCGACGAAGATGATCACCAGCGCCTGGATGAACACGAGCAGGTCGAGTGGGATCGACGACTCGATCTGCATCTCGTGGCCGCCGTTGTTGAGCGCGCCGAAGAGGATCGCCGCGGCGACCACCCCGCTTGGCCTCGTGCCCCCCAGGAGTGCCAGCGCGATCGCCGTCCAGCCGTAGCCAGAGTTGACGTCGTTGGACATCTGGGTGACGGTGCCCAGGACCTGGAAGGCGCCGCCGAGACCCGCCAGTGCCCCGGACACGACCATCGCCAGGATGATCGAGCCCCCGGCGCTCATGCCCGCGTACCGGGCAGCGGTGAGGTTGAGGCCGGCCGACCGCAGCTCGAAGCCCTTGGTCGTGCGGAACAGGAAGTACGACACCAGGGCTGCTGCGATCAACGCCACGACGAAGCCCCAGTGCAGCCGCAAGCCTGGCAGCGGGATCAGGTCTGGGACGCGGACGAAGTCGATCACCTTGGAAATCGGCTCGGAGCCCTTCTCCGGGCGCATGAACGGGGTCCGCAGCGCCAGCTGCACGATCTGCAGGGCCACGTAGTTGAGCATGATCGTGGTGATGACTTCATGGGCGCCGGTCCGCGCTTTGAGGAAGCCCGGGATGAAGCCCCAGATCATCCCGACCAGGATGCCCGCGATCAGGGCGCCGACCAGGATGATCGGGGCGGGCAGGTCGCGGAGCATGAGCGCCATCGCCGTTGCGCCGAGGGCGCCGAGGACGAACTGGCCGTCGCCGCCGATGTTGAAGACGCCGGACCGGAACGACACCGTGATCGCGAGACCCGTGAAGATCAGCGGCGTCGCGGCCACCAGCGTCTCGCTGAGCGGCCGGAACGCGGTCGCCCACGCCTCAGGCGTGCCGACGCGCATGGCATCGCTGAACTTGGCGGGGTCGCCGAAGGCGCCGGTCAGGAGCGCCCCGTACGCCGCGAACACGTGACCGAGGGCGGTCGTCAGGAAGTCAACCGGCTTGCCCGGCAACAGCCCGAACGCGGGGATGTCGGTGAAGATGAGGAACAGTGAGCCGACGACGAACGCCGAGAGGACGGCGAGGGCCGGGATCGCCAGCGGTCGCAGCCGCCGCTTCAGGGTGCTCACTGCACACCTCCCATGAGCATCCCGACGGCCTCCTTGGTCGCTTGCTCGGACGGCAGCACGCCGACGATCCGGCCGGAGAACATCACCGCCACGCGATCGCCCAGGGCGAGGACCTCGTCGAGCTCCGTGCTGACGATGAGGATCGCGGCGCCCGCGTCGCGCTGCTCGATGATCCGCCGGTGGATGTACTCGATCGACCCGACGTCGAGGCCGCGAGTCGGCTGGGCCGCGACGACCAGCTTCACGGGCCGCGAGAACTCGCGGGCCACGATGACCTTCTGCTGGTTCCCGCCCGACAGGCTGCCCACGTGGGTCTCGATCGACGGTGTGCGGATGTCGAACTCCTCGACGCCCTTGGCCGCCTCGCGGGCGATCGCCTCCCGGTCGAAGCGACCGGAGCTGCTGTAGGGCTCGCGATGGTACGAGTCGAGGATGTAGTTCTCGGCCACGGTCATCGCCTTGACGAGGCCGTCGCGCATCCGGTCCTCCGGGATGTGCGCCACGCCGAGGTCGGCCACCTTGCGGGGCTTCGCCTCGTCCACGATCGTGCCGGAGATCTTGATGTGGCCCGCGTCGAGGTGGCGGAGGCCGGTGATCGCCTCGACCAGCTCAGTCTGGCCATTCCCCTGCACGCCCGCCACCGCGACGATCTCGCCGGCCCGGACGTCGAGGGTGGCGCCCTTGACCGCCAGCTCATCGCGATCGTTGCGGACGAAGACGTCCTTGAGCTCCAGCACGACCTCGCCCGGGTGCGCCTGGCCGCGCGTGACCGTCAGCTCGACGTCTCGGCCGACCATCAAGTTCGCGAGCTCCTCACGACTGGTCTCGTGCGGCAGCACGGTGCCCGCCACGCGGCCCCGGCGCAGCACGGTGATCGTGTCCGCGACCTCGAGGACCTCGTTGAGCTTGTGGGTGATGAAGATGATCGTGGTGCCGCCGGCAGCGAGGCCGCGGATGATCCCGAACAACTCCTCTGTCTCGCCCGGAGTGAGGACGGCGGAGGGCTCGTCGAGCACCAGGATGTCGCTCTTGCGATAGAGCGCCTTGAGGATCTCAACGCGCTGGCGGACGCCGACGGGGAGGTCCTCGATCTTCGAATCGGGGTCGACGTGCAGCCCGTACTGGTTGGACAGCTCGACGACGCGCGCGCGCGCCGTGGCCCGGTCGAAGGTGGCGACCGCGCCCTTGACCGGCTCAGCGCCGAGGGCCACCGACTCAACCACGTCGAACACGGGCACGAGCATGAAGTGCTGGTGGACCATGCCGATGCCGGCGGCGATGGCCTCGGCAGGGTCTTCGAAGGTCCGCGTCTGGCCATCGACCAGGATCTCGCCCGAATCCGGTCGGTACAGGCCCGACAGGATGTTCATGAGGGTCGTCTTGCCGGCACCGTTCTCGCCCAGGAGGCCAAGGACCTTGCCGCGGTCGGCGGCGATGGAGATCTGGTCGTTGGCGAGCACGCCGGGGAACTGCTTGGTGATGTCGCGGAGCTCGAGCCGCATGGGCGTTCGACCCTCGGATTGCGGCCCGCCCGCCCCCGGGGTGCCGGGGGCGGGCGGGCAGACTGTGTCGGTGGGACGAGGTTCCGGCTACTTCAGGTAGTCGGCAACCTTCACGCTGCCGTCAACGAGCTTCGCCTTGAGTGCGTCGATCCCCGCCTTGAGGTCGGCCGAGATCTGGCTGTCGAAGTCGTGGAACGGAGCGAGCGCGACGCCGCCGTTGGCGAGCGTGCCCTCGTAGTTGTCGCCGCCGGTGTGCCCGTTGGCGTTGGCCTTGAAGGTGTCGAGCACCGCGGCGTCGATGACCTTCTGCGCGGAGGTCAGGATCGCCTTGGAGTACTGCGAGAGGGAGATGGCCTGGTCAGTGTCGACGCCGATCGCCCAGAGGTTCTTCGACGCCATGTACTTGATCGAGCCGTTGCCGGTGGAGCCGGCAACCGGGCCGACGACGTCAGCGCCCTGGTCCACGAAGCCAGCGGCGAGCGACTCGCCCTTGGCCGCATCGCCCCACGGGTTGTCGCCGTTGACGAAGGTGCCGGTCTGGGCGGCTGCGTCCCAGCCCAGGAGCGAGACGCTGGCGCCCTTCTCCTGATCCCAGTACTTGATGCCCGCGTAGTAGCCGTCCATGAAGCGGGTGACGCCCGGGAACTGCTGGCCACCGAAAGTGCCCATCTTGCCGGTCTTGCTCCAGCCACCGACGAGGTAGCCCGCGAGCATCGCGGCCTGGTCGATCTGGAAGTCGAGGCCCGCGTAATTGGCCGGCTGGGCGACGTCGTCCGCGGTGCCGGTCTTGCCGTCAGGACCGCTCGGATCCCAGAGGCTGTCGACCTGTGCGAAGTCGATCGTGGGGTTCGCGATCGCCGCGTTCTGGGTCGGCACCTGCTGGTTGAAGCCGACCGCGATGATCGACTGGCAGCCCTGGTCGATCAGCCGCTGGATGTTGGCGGCGTAGTCGGTCGAGCCCTTGGCCTCGCTGTAGTGGGTCGTGAAGCCCATCGCTGCGGCTTCGTCGAGGCCCTTCTTGGCGAGGTCGTTGAAGCCCTTGTCGCCAAGACCGCCCGTGTCGAATGCCACGCAGGCCACCCAGTTGGTGTTCTGCGATGCGGCAGCGGACGCCGAGGGGGCGGCGGACGACGAGGGAGCCGTTGATGCGGCCGTTGATTCGACGGGCGCCGTCGTCGCGGCGGTTGTCGCTGCGGCCGACGGTGACGGGGTAGCCGTCGAGCCGCTGCACGCGGAGATGATGATGGCTGTCGTCGCGCCGAGCGCGATCAGCCGCTTCGAGAGCTGCAACGCATACTCCTCCATAGATCCCGGGACCCCCTCGGCTCTGGGGCCGGGCCAGCGGCTAGCGTACGCGAGAATCGGGTGCCCCGGGGTCCCGAATTTGGGGTCCCGGGCGCCCTTCGCAGCGGAGCCGCAACCTGCATCAGCCCCGCAGTGGGTAGCGCCCGAGCTCCTGGGCCGCGTCGACCATCGCCAGGATGTTCTGCGCCGGCACGTCGTCCATGATCGTGTGCACCGCAGCCACCAAGTACCCGCCGCCGACGCCGAGCTCGCGGATCGCCCGGCCGACCTCGGCCCGGACCTCGGACGGCGTGCCGCTGGGCAGGACGCGCTTGGTGTCGATCGCGCCGCAGAACGTGACCCGCTCACCGTAGCGGCGCTTGAGCCCGGCCAGGTCGGACATCCGCCCCGCGGACGTCTGGACCGGGTTCACGATGTCGACGCCGATCTCGGTCAGGTCGTCGAGCAGGTCGAACACGTCCCCGTCGGTGTGGAAGAAGACCTTCGCGGGCGTCCGCTCCTTGATGAACGCGATGTACTCGGCGTGGATGGGCTTGAGGATCCTCCGATACATCGCCGGTGACATCAGCAGGGACTGCTCCGAACCCAGGTCATCGCCGATCTTGATGATGTCGACGTTGGGACCCAGCTCGTCGAGGAAGTGGCCCATCAGCTGGCGGCACAGGTCCGCGATCCGGCGCAACAGCGCCTCGGCGAACTCGGGCTCCGCCGCGAGGTTGACGAGGAACGCGTCCATGCCCTGCATCGCGAACGCCCGCTCCAGCGGGAACAGGAGCCACGGGGTGGCCATGATCGCGTACGTCCCGTCGGCAGCCAGCGCCGCGGCAGCAGCCTTGACGTGCGCCACCCGCGACGGGTCGTCCATGTCCGGCCACGGATAGCGCTCGATCGCGTCGAGGGTCTCGGCCTCCCGCATTGGATGGACGCCCGGGAACCAGTGGCCCTCCGAGATCTCGACCTGGCCGCTCCCCCAGTCGTCGAGGAACGGGGCGTGCGGCGCGCGCTCGCGGTTGCGCCGCAGCGTCTCCGCGGGGTACGCGTCGAGCACCGGGCGAACGTCAGTCCCCAGCCGCTCCAGGATCGCCTCCGTCGGCAGGGCGGTCCCGAGCTCCGGCCAGTCGTAGATGTAGGCGTCGCCCGGGTCCAGTCCGAGCATGCCGGCCAGCTCGCGATACGGTCGTGCCTTGATCCCGGTCGCGTTGCTGACGCCCACCACGATCGGCACTCGGTCGGGCTCCTCGTGGGCGAGGGCGGCGAGGACGCGGTCACGAGGGGTCATCGGCATGGCGGCTTGTCTCCGGGTCGGGATCTGGGTGCGCGCGCCAAGGCTGGGGCGACGTCAGCGCCGCAGCCCATTATCAGGCACCGCGCCCCACCGACACGGGGAGCGACTGCAGACCGCGCAGCACGAACGTGGGCTTCCAGAGCGGGGCTGACACCAGCTCGAGGCCAGGCATCCGCCTCAGGATTGCGTCGAACAGGATCCCCATCTCGAGCTTGGCGAGCGGCGCGCCCAGGCAGTAGTGGATACCCGCACCGAACGAGAGGTAGGGGTTCGGCCGCCGATCGAGCACCAGCTCGTCCGGCCGCTCGACGCCCTCGGGATCGCGGTTCGCCGAGGCGAACTGGAGGGCAAGCTCGGCGCCGCGCTCGATCCGCACGCCGTAGAGCTCGATGTCCTCGAGCACCCAGCGCTCGAACATCGGCAGCGGCGTGTCGAAGCGCAGCAGCTCCTCGATCGCGGTTGGCACCAGGGACGGGTCCGCCCGGAGCGCAGCCAGCGCGTCGGGGTGGCGGAACAGCGTCCACCACGCGTTCCCTGTGCCGTTCACGGAAGCCTCGTGGCCCGCGTTGAGCAGCAGCGCGCAGGTCCCGATGAGCTCGTCCTCGGTGAGCGTGTCGCCTGCCTCGGCGACCTGCGCCAGACCGGAGACCAGGTCGTCGCCCGGGTGGACGCGCCGGTCGCGTGCGAGGTCCCGCAGGTAGCCGCCGAACTCGAGGCTCGCCGCAACCGCCGCGCGCTGGCTGTCCTCGGACGGGTTCAGCTCGTACATCAGGCAGATGTCGGCCGACCATGGTCGGAGCAGGTGTCGATCGGCCTCGGGGACCCCGAGCAGCTCGGCGATGACCGTGACCGGCAGCGGCTCGGCGACGTCCGCGATCAGGTCGAACTCGGCGGCCTCGAGGGCACGGCCGACCAGCCGGTCCACGATCGCCTCGATCCGTGGGCGCATCCCCTCCACGGTCGCCGGCGTGAACGCCCTGGAGACCAGCCGGCGGAGCCGGGTGTGGTCGGGCGGCTCGCGGTCCAGCATCCCGCTCTGCACAAGCCGCCAGAACGGATCGTGCCACTCCGGCGGCTCGTCGTGGCCCATCTCGGCGTGGCTGGCGACATGCAGGTACGTTCGGCCCAGCCGCCGGTCGCGCAGCAGCGCGTTGACGTCGCCGAAGCGGGACACGATCCATTGCCCGGTGGCCGGGTTCCACAGCAGCGGATGGTCGGCGCGCAGCCGCTCGTAGACGGGGTACGGGTCGGCGATGAAGGCGCGGTCAAGGGGATCGAACCCGAGCGCCGCCGGCGTGGTGGCGTACGGGTCCGTGGTCCTGCGCGAGGCGGGCGGCGTCGACGGCATCGCCCGATCCTAGTGGGAAACGCGCGACTGCGTCGGCGATGCGGACTCGGACCGACGGGCGGCCGATCCCGACGCCCAGAGCGCGCCCGGAGCCCAGTCCGAGACGCTGGAGGATGACAGGCTCCCGGGCGCGGGTTGCCCGCGCACTGGGTGGGCGCAGCGAGGGCGGCTCGGCGCTGGCCCGCTCCGGGCGCCCACGGTCAGGCCGCAGCTTCGCGCTCGTACGGCTGGCCATCGGCGGCTGGCGGGATGCTCCGCCCGACGGCGCCGGCCAGGATCACGATCGTGAGCAGGTACGGCAGCGCGTCCCACAGCTGGGCCGGCACGGCGGTCATCACGTGGCCCAGGTCACCGGTCGGCGGCACGATCTTGATCAACTGGCTGATCTCGAGGAAGACCGCGAACAGGAGGGCCGACAGGAAGCCGCCGATCGGCGTCCAGCGACCCATGATCATCGCGGCCAGCGCGATGAACCCGCGACCGATGGTCATGCCGATCTGGAACGAGTTGGTCGCCTCCATGCTCAGGAACGCGCCTGCCAGGCCCGCGAACGCGCCGCCGATCATGACGTTCTGGTAGCGCAGCCGGATGACGTCGATGCCCACCGTCTCCGCGGCCCGGGGGTGTTCACCGACAGCACGGGTGCGAAGACCCCAGCGGGACCAGAACAGCCAGATCTGGAGGCCGATGACCAGGAACACCGTGGACATGGCGATCGGGCCGAGGTTCAGGAACATGTTGAGCAGCCATCCGACAAGCGGAAGCTGGACGAGGGCCTGCGGCGGCTGGAAGGCCGCGAACTCGCCGGCCCCGACGGGCGACGACTTGGAGATCAGCTGGTCGAGGTAGCCCGTGACGCCGGCGGCGGCGATGTTGATGATCGTCCCGCTGATGATCTGGTCGGCTCGGAGCGTGATGGACATCCAGGCGTGGAGGGCCGAGATGAGCACGGCCACCAGGACGGCCGCGGCCAGCGAGATCAGGAGGGGCATCGTGATCCCGAAGATGTCCGACGGAGCCGGGTTGCCGAACAGTGGGTTCACCGCGATTCCGACCACCCAGGCGGTGAATGCGGAGGCCAGCATCGTCCCCTCGATGCCGATATTGACAACGCCCGACCGCTCGCAGATCACGCCGGTCATAGCCGCGAGGGCCAGGGGCGTGGCTTGGACCATCACGGTGGCTGAGTTGTCCGGCAGGATCGCGACGAGATAGCCGACGAGCTCGAACACCAGCCCCAGCACGGGGATGCTGTAGAGGAAGTTGATGACCGGGGTGACGTCCATCAGGGCTTTGCCTCCGCCGCCGGCGAGGCGACCGCCTCGATGCCGAGCGAGCCGCGCCCCTCGGCGTGGAGCAGTCGCCGGATGACGGGACTGGTCACGAGCGCGAGCAGGATCACCGCCTGAATCACGTCAACCAGCTCGGCCGGGATCTCGGCTTGGATCTGCATCAGGCCGGCCCCGGCCCGCATGCCCCCGAACAGCAGTGCAGCAGGCACGATCGCAAGCGGATTCGACCGCGCGAGCAGTGCCACCGCGATCGAGTCGAAGCCCACAGTAGTGCCGAAGCTGGACGTCATCGACTTCGTGACGCCCAGGAGCACGCAGACGCCGGCCAGGCCGGCGAGCATGCCGCTGAACGTCATGGTCGCGACCGTGATCAGGCGCGGACGCATGCCCGCGTAGCGTGACGCGTCCGGACTGGCCCCAGTGGATCGAACCTCGAAGCCCCAGGTGGTCCGGTACAGGACCCACCACACTCCGACCGCCGCGATGAGCGCGAGGAGGATCCCTAGGTGCCCGTTCGGCTGCAGGAACGGGATGACTGGGAACGCTGCGTTGCCGACGTCGAAGGTGATGGCCTGCGGCGACCTGGGCACCTTGAGCGGGCCGCTCACGAGCGCCGCCAGGAGCTGGATCGCCACGTAATTCATCATGATCGTGCTGACGACCTCATGGGCGCCTGCGAACGCCTTCAGGAAGCCCGGTACGAAGCCCCACGCCGCACCGAATGCCATGCCGGCGATGGTGGCGCCGGCGACGGCCAGCGGAACCGGCGCGTCCCGCAGCCAGACCCCGGCGATCACAGCGCCCAGGGCACCGACCAGGAACTGGCCTTGGGCCCCGATGTTGAACAGGCCGGCCTTGAAGCCGAAGCCCACGGCCAGTCCACCGAAGATGAGCGGCGCGGTGTTGACCAGGGTGGACACGAGCGAGTGGAAATCCAGGGCAGCCCACTCCTGGGGGCTGCCGATGGCGCCCTGGATCATCGCCTCGTACGCGGTCAGCCACAGCAACGGATCGAACTCCCTGCCGGGGATGAGCGGCTCCGAGAGCAGGATCACCGCGGCGCCGAGCACGGCGGAGCCAACGATCACGGCCAGCGGCAACGCCACCAGCGACCAGACCCGCGCCCTGGTCACCCTCCGACCTGCCCTGGGCTCGGGCGCACCCGCGCTCACGCCGACGCCTCCGCGGACTGGGCCTCGTCTCGGGCGGTGCCGCCGGTCGCCATCAACAGGCCCACATCGTTCTTGTCCGCCGTGAGCCCGTCGAGCACGGCCACGATCCGTCCTCCGTACATCACCGCAATGCGGTCCGAGAGTTCCAGCACCTCGTCCAGCTCCGCCGACACCAGCAGCACGGCTGTCCCGGCGTCCCGCTTGGCGATGACCTGCTTGTGGATGAACTCGATGCTCCCCACATCGAGGCCGCGAGTGGGCTGGTCCAGGACCAGCAGCTTGAGTTCACGGTCGAATTCGCGGGCAACCACGATCTTCTGCTGATTGCCCCCGGACAACGTGGCGGCACTGGCAGTCACCGACGGCGTGCGGATGTCGAACCGCTCCACCGAGGAGCGCGCGTCGCGTTCGATGGATGCGCCATCACGAACCACACCGCGCGCGTAGGGAGGCCGGTAGTAGCTCGTCAGGACCAGGTTGTCTGCGATCGAGAAGGGAAGGATGAGACCGAACCGATGACGGTCTGCTGGGACGTACGCCACGCCCGCCTCGTTGAGAGCGCGCGGTGAATGACCGGTGATGGTCGCGCCCTCGAGGGTCACCGAGCCGGCGGTTGGCCGGCGCAGGCCCACGATCGACTCCACCAGCTCGTCCTGGCCGTTGCCGGCCACGCCCGCGATCCCCAGGATCTCGCCGGCCCGAACCTCGAGGTCCACGCCTCGGACCATGGGGTGTCCCCGGTCGTCGGACGCCACGAGGCCGCTGACGCGCAGCATCGGCTCGCCGGGGTGGGACGTGCCCCGGTCGACCGTGAGCTGGACCTCGCGGCCCACCATCAGCTCGGCCAACTCGTCCTCGTTGGTCTCCGCGGGCCGCCGCTCCCCCACCACGCGCCCGCGCCGGATGACGGTGATCCGGTCGGCGATCGCCAGCACCTCGTACAGCTTGTGGCTGATGAACACGATGCTGTGGCCCTGGTCCGCCAGGCGGCGCAGGACGGCGAAGATCTCCTCGGTCTCCTGCGGCGTGAGGACGGCGGTCGGCTCGTCGAGCACGAGGATCCGGGCCTTGCGGTAGAGCGCCTTGAGGATCTCAACGCGCTGCTGCCAGCCCACGGAGAGGGTGCTGACCTTCGCCTCCGGATCGATCTCGAACCCGAATTTCCGGCCGAGCTCGAGGATGCGTCGATGGGCTTCCTTGCGATCGAGGAACACCCGATTGGCCATCGTCTCTTCGCCGAGCAGGACGTTGTCGGCGACGGACAGGACGGGAACCAGCATGAAGTGCTGGTGGACCATGTTGATGCCGCGTGCGATCGCGTCCGCCGGACCGGTGATCCGGATCGGTTCCCCGTCGAGCAGGATCTGGCCCTCGTCGGGCGTGGCCAGCCCGTAGAGGACGTTCATGAGCGTTGTCTTGCCGGCGCCGTTCTCGCCGAGGAGAGCATGGATCTCGCCGGGCCTCACCTCGAGACTGATCCCGTCGTTGGCGACGACTCCCGGATAGCGCTTGGTGATGCCGCGCATCTCGAGCGCAGGCGCCTGGATCGTGCCCGACTGACCGGTCATGTCATCGAAGCTCCGAGAAGACTGGACCGAATACGGAACGACGGGCCGACCGAGGGCCGGCCCGTCATCTCCGTGGTCGCGACTAGTTGCTCAGGGCAGGGGCGTCTTGGCGTCGCCGCAGCCGGTGGCGGGGCAGGTCTTGAGGGAACCTGACTTCATCCCGGCCAATGCGGTGTTGAGCGCCTGGGTGACCTCCGGCCCGAACATGCTGGCCTTGTCGTGGAAGTCCGACGCGCCGATGCCGTCGTTGAGCGCACTGAACAGGACGTCGCCGGCCGACAGGGTCTTCGCGGCAATCTCCTGGATGGCCTGGCTCGTGGCCGACTCGACGTGCTTCTCGGCGCTGGTGATGATGCAGCCGTAGGTCGGATCACTGGCAGCGTTGAGCGACACGTACTGGTCGACGTCGACGCCGATGCCGTAGATGCCCTTCTGGCAAGCGGCCTCGAGGACGCCGTTGCCGGTCTTGCCCGCCACCTGGAACAGGACGTCAGGCTTGTTGGCGCTGATGAACGTGTTCGCGAACGCCTTGCCGCCGGCCGGGTCGTTGAACGCCGCCGCCGAGAAGTCGTTGGTCACGTACGCGGCCGTGACCTTGATGTCGGGCGTCACGGACTTGGCGCCCATGTCGTAGCCCTGGATGTACCGAACGCACGGAGCGCACAGGGTCGTGCCGCCGATCGCTCCGATCGACTTGTTCTTCGAGGCGTAGGCGGCCACGATGCCGGCCAGGTAGCCGGCCTGATCCTCCGCGAAGTACAGGGACGTGTAGTTCGGCAGCAGGGTCTTGGGGTCGCCCTTGCAGGCGAACGTGGTGTCAGGATTGCCCTGCGGGTCCACGCACACCGGCGACTGGTCCACGCCGACGAAGTGGATCGACGGGTTGGCCTTGGCCGCCGCCACAGTGTCGTTGGTGAGGTTGAAGCCGACGGTCACGATGATGTCGTACTTCTGGTCGACGAACTGCTTGATGTCGGCCGCGTACTCCGAGGCGTCCTTCGGGACGATCGACTGCGGCGCCGCCGCTCCGATCGCCGTGGCGCCGTCCGCGGCGCCCTTGAACGTGTACTCGTTGTACCCCTTGTCGTTGAGGGTGCCGATGTCGGTCACAACGCCGATCTTGAGATTCGGCGCCTGCACGGCCGAGGCCGAGGGGGCGGCCGACGACGACGGGGCGGCCGACGACGGGGCCGCTGCTGACGGGGCTGCGGACGATGGGGCGGCGGTGGGGGCTGCCGACGACGGGGCAGCGGTCGGGGACGGTGTCGCTGATGAGCCGCCGCACGCGGAGATGATGATGGCTGTCGTCGCGCCGAGCGCGATCAGCCGCTTCGAGAGCTGCAACGCATACTCCTCCATAGATCCCGGGACCCCCTCGGCTCTGGGGCCGGGCCAGCGGCTAGCGTACGCGAGAATCGGGTGCCCCGGGGTCCCGAATCTGGGGTCCCGGGCGCCCTTCGCAGCGGAGCCGCAACCTGCATCGAGGGAGTCTGCGCCAAACCATGACGACTGATCGCGTGTGGATCGCGGCCCTGATCGCGGTCGAGGAGGGCCGTTTCCCGGTGCCACTCCTGAACGACGCCGAGATCCGCGCCCTCCTCGCCTCCCACCCGCGGATCGCCCTCGTCGGCGCGTCGGACCGGCCCGGGAGGCCCGCGTTCGGCGTCATGGAGGCGCTGCTGGAGCTGGGCTATGACGTCGTGCCGGTCAACCCGGGCGCCGAGGAGGTCCAAGGCCTCCGCTGCTACCCCACCGTGGTGGAGGCGGTGCAGGCCACGGGTCCGATCCAGCTTGTGGACGTGTTCCGACGCCCCGAGTTCTGCGAGGAGCACGCGCGTGACGCGGTCGCCGCAGGGGCGCGCTGGCTGTGGCTCCAGCTGGGGATCGCCAGCGAGCCTGCCGGCCGGATCGCCCACGGGGCGGGCCTGGGGGTGGTCATGGACCGCTGCACGCTGATCGAGCATCATCGGCTGCTTGGGGGTGCGTCGCACCGCTGAACGGGTTCGGCATTCGGGCCAGCCCGCCTCCGGCTCCGGGTGCGGGCGACGGGCGCGGCACGGGCGATCGGAGGCGACGTGGCACCGGAGCCGGCGGAGACCACATACTTGGCAGCACTGCGCCCGTCCCGCAACCCTGGAGGTTCCGATGCCCATCCATGTCGCCGCCGAGCCGGGCGACTTCGCGTCCGTCGTGCTCCTCCCGGGTGACCCCCTCCGCGCCACGCGCATCGCCGCCCGGTTCGACGGCGGCCTCGACCACGCGCGCCTGGTGTCCGAGCGCCGGGGTCTGTTGGGCTACACCGGCACGGTCGACGGCGTCCCGGTCTCGGTCCAGACGACGATGATGGGCACGCCGACCACCTCGATCGTGGTCGAGGAGCTCCTCATGCTCGGCGTGACGACGTTCATCCGCGTGGGGACGTGCGGCGGCTATGGTCGGCTCGGGATCGGCGATGCGCTCGTCGCGATGTCGGCGGCGGCCTCCACGGGCATGGGCGGGGTCCTCGGTCAGGGCGAGCCCACCGCGCCCACGGCCGACTACGCGGTCGTCACCGCATTGGTGGCCGCGGCGGAGGCCGAGGGCCTCACCACGCATGTCGGCCCGATCGTGACCTCGGACGTGTTCTACGACCCCAACCCCGCGGGCGCCGTGCGCTGGGGCCGCCGGGGCTATATGGGCGTGGAGATGGAGAGCGCGGCGCTGTTCCTCATCGCTATGCGGGAGCGCGCGAAGGGCCGCCCAGTCCGCGCGGGGGCGATCCTCACGGTCTCGGACGTGATCGTGGACCCCGACGACCCGTCGGCCAACCGGATCGACGGCGAGCCGTGGTTCCGCCCCGCGGAGGATGAGGTGGTCCGCCGCGTGGACCTCACGATCGGCGCGGCCCTCAAGGCAGCAGCGACGCTCGGCAGGGGCTGATCGGGCCAAGTCGGCGTCTGGCAGCCGTCTGCTCGCCCCCTGCTCCGCCTTGGCCGCTACCCGCCGCGTCCTGCCCGCACCCGGCTCCGCGCGCTCCGCGCTACCCGCTCGCGGCTCGCTGCTGTTCGCTGCCCGCCCAGCGGGCCTACCGGCGGCGGCCGACGCAGAATGCCCGGCTGACGGGCGAATCAGCGCCTGATTCGCGCGGGTCCGGCTCCTTCCCGCCCTGACGGCGGACGGCGCGCAGTTCGGCGCGTCGCAGTGCCCGCTGGGCGGCCATACGCCGTCAGGCGGGCGGCAAGGGGCGCGGCAGCGTCGCGCGTCAGATGGCGCCACGCCCCGGAACGGCGCCGGCATTCCGGTCAGGAGTCCCGGACGACGGACGGGAACGGAGCAAGATCCGCAGGGATCGTTGTGACCGATCAGATCACGAGCAGCCCGCTCACAGGCGGGAGTCGCCCGGCTCGCAAGCGCCGGATAACGGCAGCGCCGTCGAGAGGCAGCAACGGCCGGAGGATCTCGCGATGCCCCGCGAGGACCTGGCGGTTGTGGCGCGTGCTCCGGACGACGAGGATCAAGATGCCCGAGCGCGGATCATCGCGCAGCTTGAGAGCGAGCCGGCGCGCGAGCTCCTGCATGTCGCCCAAGCGCATCTCACACTCGGTGAAGGCCAGCCCGTCCGCGCCCGACACCAGCCCATCCCAGGCTCGCAGGTCGCCCACGATCGGGAGCGGGACCTCCGCACGGAACCTCAGCCCGGAACCGATGACCCCTTTGAAGTCCTCCTCCAGTCGAAGCTGGGCTGCGTCGCGGACAGGCGAACCGGCCGGGTACAGCCGGAGGCTGGTGGCGAGACCGAGCGCCCTCGCGGACCTGGTGAGGTACTCGAGCGGGACATGGGCGAGGCCACCGCGCTCGAGGCGGCCGTAGGCCGACCTGGACAGGCCGGCACCCTTGCCGACCGACGTCTGGCTCAGGCCCGCCCGCAGCCTCGCAGTGCGGAGCTCCCTCTGGGCGGAGGCCAGGAGCTCGCGAGCATCCCGAAGGCCGACGTCGCCTGGATCATCACGAGCGCTCATGAGCGGAGTCTGGCGCACGTCACTTATCGGCGGCTCACGTGGGGTTTCCCTGAGAAGCGTGACGGCAACATCCAACGATCGTCCGCTCAGGGGGCGCTCCGACGGTCGCCAACGCAGGTCTGCCCGGCCAGCGAGCGGAATGGCGGTCGGCGAGCCTCCGTCTTCGCAATGCTGCGCGCCGGTCGGGCAATGTGCCACTCCGCGCGTCGCAGTGCCCGCAGGGCGGCCACGCGAGAGGATGGCGTGGTGCCGGACACCGCCACGCCGCCCCCCGAAGGGGCAGCCCTCGCGGGCGTCGTCCGCGCGGGGGAGGTGCGCGGGAGCGCCGGCGGACGGCGACAAAGGAGCGGGAGTGAAGCCAGTCCGGGCAGACCCGCGAGGTCAGACCGCTCCCCTACCCGACGAACGAGAGGCCAAGCCGGAAGTCCTCGACCAGGTCGGCCACGTCCTCGCAGCCCACCGAGACCCGGACGATCCCGCCGTCCTTCGGTCGAGGGTAGACCAGCGTGAAGACGTCGCCGAGGCTCACCCCGATGTCGCACAGCGCGAGGTGGTCGGTGAACGCCGCCATGCCCGCGGTGCCGCCGCGGGGCGCAAAGGTCAGCATCGCGCCGAAGCGATCGCCGAGGAGGCGGCCGGCCAGGGCGTGGTCGGGGTGCGAGGGCAGCCCCGGGTAGCGCACCCACTCAACCCGCGGGTCCGCCTCGAGGAAGCGCGCCAGCGCGAGCGCGTTGTCGGACCCCTTGGCCGACCGCAGCGGCAGCGTCCGGACGCCGCGCAGCACGAGGAACGAGGAGAACGGGCTTGCCGCCTGGCCGAACGTGTCCGTCTGCTTGCGGATCGGGTCGATGAGGGCCTTGCGGCCCGACACCACGCCCGACACCGCGTCGCCGTGCCCGGAGAGGTACTTCGTCGCCGCGTGGAGGACGAGGTCCGCGCCGTGCTCGAGCGGGCGGAGCAGCGCCGGGCCGAGGAACGTGTTGTCCACCACGACGAGCGCGCCGTGGCGGTGGGCGACCTCGGCGACCGCACCCAGGTCCGCCATGCGCAGCCGGGGGTTCGTTGACGACTCGAGGAAGACGATCTTGGTCTGCGGGGTGAAGGCGGCCTCGAGCGCAGCGAGGTCGGTCATGTCCACCGGCGTCACTGTCACGCCGCGGCGGGGCAGGTCCTCCTCCCAGAGAACGCGGGTGATCACGAACAGCTCGTCACCCACGATCAGGTGGTCGCCCGCATCCAGGTGCGCGAACAGCGTCGCCGAGACGGCCGCCATGCCCGACGCGGAAACGACGCAGTCCTCGGCGCCCTCGAGCGAGGCCACCTTCTCCTCGAGCGCTCGGTTCGTGGGGTTCCCGGTCCGTGAGTAGAAGTACGAGCGCGGGTCCCACTCGAGCGCCCGGTCGACCGCGTCCTCCTTCTCGGCTGCCGTGTCGAACGCGAAGGTCGCTGTGGCGTAGATCGGCGTGTTGTGGGCATGCGTCGTGGGGTCCGGGCGCTCGCCCGCGTGGATCGCCCGCGTGGCCAGCCCCGTGCCGTCCGTCCGCTGTCGCATGCCGATGCCGACCCTTTCCTTCCGCGTCTGGATGTGGCCGCCGCGTTGCCGGGTCAGCGGATGACGAACCCGATCGCGACGAGGATGAACCCCGCGATCACCACGCCCGCGCCGACCTGCACCTGGCGCCGGAGTATCTCCATCGCGACCGATGCGCCCGTCTTGCCGTCGGACCGGATGCCGCCCCGCCATGCCTCGTAGCGGGCGATGTTCGCGTCCTGCTCCTTGAGCGCCGTGTACCGCTGGTAGGGCCCGCGCGCGCGAGCGGCGCCGACGACGATGAGCGCGAAACCGAAGAGGACGAGCACGGCACTCATGACGGCTCAGCCCTCCGCGTCGAGGCGCTGGCGCACCAGCGCTGTGACCTTCGACGCGTCCGCCGCGCCGCCCGTCGCCCGCATCACCTGCCCGACGAAGAACCCGGCCACCGGCTTGCCGGCGCGGTAGTCGGCAACCGCCTTCGGATTGGCCGCGATCACGGCGTCGATGTGGCCGAGCAGCGCATCGTCGTCCGAGATGGTCGAGGCGACGGTGGCGAGCAGGTCCGCGGCCGGCGTGCCGTCCGCGAGGTGGCGGTCGAGCAGGTCGCGGCCCTGCGGACGACCCACGCTCCCGTCCGCGATGGCCGCCAGCAGCGCCGCGATCGACGCCGGGTCCGACGCCCCCGCGGTCCCCTGCGCGTTCAACCCGGCCGACTTGGCGACGCGGGCGTGCGTACCGCTGACGAAATTCGCAATCTCCTTGACGGGCAGGGTGGCGTCGGCCGACGAGATCGCCTCGAAGGCGCCGGTCATGCCCGGGTCGGCGACGATCACCGCGGCGTCGTAGGGCGTGATCCCGGCGGCAGCGTAGCGCGCACGGCGCGCGGCCGGCAGCTCGGGGAGCGCGGCCCGGACCCGCTCGATCCAGTCCGCGTCGACGCGCAGCGGCGGCAGGTCCGGCTCCGGGAAGTAGCGGTAGTCCTCGGAGGTCTCCTTGGACCGCATGTGGTACGTCGCCTGGCGACCGTCGTCCCAGCCGCGCGTCTCCATGTGGAGCGGCTCGCCGGCGTCGAGAGCCGCGCCCTGCCGCTCGATCTCGAACGCGATCGCCCGCTCCACGGCGCGGAACGAGTTCATGTTCTTGACCTCGACCCGCGTCCCGAACGGCTCGGTCCCGCGCGGCCGCAGCGACACGTTGGCCTCGACGCGCATCTGGCCGCGCTCCATGTCGGCGTCCGACACGCCGATCGCCCGCAGCAGCAGCTGGAGCTCCTCCGCGTAGCGGCGCGCCTGCTCGGCGTTGCGGATGCAGGGCTCGGTCACGATCTCCATGAGCGGGGCGCCCGAGCGGTTGAAGTCGACCAGCGTCGTGCGCGCGACCGTCGATCCTGACACGACATCCCCGTGGGCCAGCTTCGCCGTGTCCTCCTCGAGATGGGCCCGCGTGATCTCGACCGTGAACGGCCCGGCCGACGTCTCGATCGCGAGCCGCCCGTTGGCCGCGAGCGGGATGGCGTACTGGCTGATCTGGTAGCCCTTGGGCAGGTCCGGGTAGAAGTAGTTCTTGCGCTCCCACTGCGTGCGCGCCGGGATCGAAGCCCCGATGGCGAGCCCAGTCGAGATCACGTACTCGACGGCGGCGCGGTTCATCACTGGCAGCGCACCCGGCAGGCCCAGACAGGTCGGGCAGCAGTGGGTGTTCGGCGCGGCGCCGTCGTACTGCGTGGAGCACGAGCAGAACATCTTCGAGACCGTGCGCAGCTGGCAGTGGATCTCGATGCCGATGACGGCCTCGTACCGCTCCAGCACGCCTCCCGCGTGCTCCGCCGTCGCCGTCACCGGAACACCTCCACGCCCACTGTCACCAGGAACAGCCCGTACATCGCCACCGTCAGCCACAGCACCGCGAACGCAGCCTGCCGCATGGCCGCCCGAACCCTCGCGCGCTCGTAGATCGGTCGCGACGCCTCGATCAACCCCCGCGTCGGCTCGCCGTCGCCGAGCATCGGCAGCAGCGCCGCGCGGGCCGACACGTACCCGCGCACCAGGCCCCAGGCCAGGGCGTACGTTCCCGAGAGGATCAGCACGAGCGCCGCCATCGGCAGAGTTTCGCACAGGCGGGCGCGGGCGCGGCGCGAGGCTCACCAACGCCCGGCGTGTCGCCTCCGCATCGACCGTCGCGCGTCCTCCACGCCGCGCCTCCGCCTCGTGCCGACCGGCAGACGAGCCCCTCGGCAAACGCGGGTCTCCGCAACCGCAGCGAGCCGAAACCGCTACGTGCGAACTGTGAGAGCGCTCTCTTGACACCGCGTGCTATCGTCCGGATCGAGCGTGAGAGCGCTCTCACAGATGGAGCGAGATGACCGCAACTGATGGTCGCGTCCGCAACCGTCCCGGTGCCACCCTGGAGGCTGTCGCCCAGGTCGCGGGCGTGTCGCGCGCGACCGTCTCGCGGGTCGTCAACGAGAGCCCGCGGGTGAGCCCCGAGATCCGCGCCAGCGTCGAGGCGGCGATCCGCCAGCTGGGCTACACGCCCAACCGCGCCGCCCGGAGCCTCGTCACCCGGCGCAGCGACTCCATCGCCGTGGTCATCACCGAGCCCCCGGGCCGCCTGTTCTCGGACCCGTTCTTCCCCCGCCTCGTCCGGGGCGTGAGCGCTGCCCTCACCAACCGCAACCTCCAGCTCGTGCTGCTCATGCCCGAGCATGGTGACGAGGCGCGCACGATCCGCTACCTCACGGGCGGCCACGTGGACGGGGCGCTCCTCGTCAGCCTCCATGCCGAGGACCCCATCCCCGAGGCGCTGACCTCGCGCGGCGTGCCGGCCGTGTTCGTCGGCCGGCCGCGCCCTGGCGTGGACCTGAGCTACGTCGACGTCGACAACCGACAGGGCGGCGAGCGGGCGACGCGCCACCTGCTCGACCAGGGATGCACCTGCGTGGCCACGATCGCCGGCCCGCAGGACATGGCGCCGGGCGTTGACCGCCTCGACGGCTACCGCGACGCGCTGGTTGGCGCCGGCCTGGTCGTGCGGCCGGAGCTGATCGCCCAGGGCGACTTCACCCACGAGGGCGGCGCCGCGGCGATGGAACGGCTGCTCGACGCCTGTCCCGATCTCGACGGGGTCTTCGCCGCGTCGGACCTGATGGCCGCTGGCGCCCTGTCCGTCCTCCGGGCGCGTGGCCGCGAGGTCCCCGACGACGTCGCGCTGGTGGGCTACGACGACTCACCAATCGCCGAGACCACGCTGCCGCCCCTCACCTCCATCCGCCAACCCATCGAGGAGATGGGCCCGGACGCGGTCCGGCTGCTCCTCGACGCCATCGGCCACGGTGACCGCGTCCCCCGCCGGGTCGTCCTCGCCACCCAGCTCGTGGAGCGCGCGTCGAGCGCGAGGAGGGAGCGGTCCTGAGAACGGTCCCGGCACGGCGATCGGGCGCGCCTGACACCGCCCGCAGAGAGGTCCTGCGATCGCCTGAAGCGGCACGCAAGATGGAGGAGACACGCACATGCATCTGAACCGGCCGAGCCTCACCCGGCTCGTGGCCCTCGCGGCATCGGCCGCGATCGTGGTGACTGCCTGCGGCGGCAGCACCGCGACCCAATCGCCGTCCGCCGCGGCTGCCGCATCGACGGCCCCGAGCACTGCGCCCACAGCGGCGCCCACAGCGGTGCCCTCGCCGTCCGTCGTGCACATCACCCCCGCCCCGATCGCCGCGCCGGCCCGGCCCGAACGGCGGCGTCGTCGTTCGCTGGTTCATCGGCCTCGGAGCGGCGGCCAGCCGGCCAGCAGATCGCGTCCGGAGCAGGCGTTCATCACCGCCTACAACGCTCGCAGAAGGACGTGTACATCCAGTCGAGATCGTCGACAACACGCAGGCCGGCAACATCCTCAAGACCCAGATCGCGGCCAACAACGCGCCGGACATCATCGGGCCGGTCGGCGTCGAGGGCCTCAACCTGTTCGCCGATCAGCTGCTCGACCTCAAGAGCCTGATCGCGTCGACGGGACTTCGAAGTCGACGGAGTCGACCCGAAGCTGGTCGACTTCTTCAATCGCTCGGCAAGGACGGCGCGACCGATCGGCGTGCCGTTCGCCATCTACCCGTCGTTCATCTTCTACAACAGCCGACCTGTTCAAGGAAGCCAAGCTGCCGCTGCCGCCGACCAAGGTCGGCGAGCTGTACCAGGGCAAGCCCTGGGACATGGACGCGGTCCGCACCCTGGGCATGAAGCTCACGGTCGACAAGAACGGCAAGGACGCCACTGACCCGGCATTCGACGCCAAGAACATCGTCCAGTGGGGCTTCGACATCGCAGTTCATGGGCAACGACAACGCCCGCGGCAGAGTCGGCCATGTTCGGTGCCGGCGCGCTGCTCGGCGCTGACGGCAAGACCGCCGCAGGTGCCCGACTACATCGCCAACGGCGAGAAGTGGTACAACGCCGGCGTCTGGACCGACCACTTCATCCCGACGGCCAACCAGGTCGACAGCGACCTGCTCGGCGCACGGGCAACGAGTTCCCTCCGGCAACCTCGCGATGGACGAGGCCCACACTGGTTCACGTGCTGCACCACACCCGGCCGCGCCGGCCAAGAAGATCGTCAACTTCGGCTTCGCGATCACCCCGGCCTACAACGGCACGATCACCGCCAAGCTCCACGCTGACACGTTCAGCGTGCTCAAGACCACCAAGGATCCGGATGCGGCCTTCAAGGCCCTGACCGCGCTGGTTGCCTCGTCCGAGCTGCTCGTGGCGTACGGCGCCTGCCCGGCCGACCCGGCCCTAGCAGCAGGCCTGCATCGACGCGATCAACAAGACCTTCCCGGGCTCCAAGACTCGAACTGGTACGTGCCAAGGCGATGATCGCGCTACCCGGACATCCCCAACCACCAGAGCTGGGTCCCGGACTACCCAAGGCCAAGGCCGCGTGCAGGCCTTCGGGAACGCGGTACCGGACCACGCCGGGTCTCGACATGGACGCCGAGCTCGCAAAGTTGCAGATGACCCTCCAGGGCATCTTCGACGCCGCCGCCAAGCAACGCCGACCCCGTCGACGTCACTCCTCCGCCGGCCTCCCGGGCCATCGGCCCGGGAGGCGCGCCGCCGGCACCGACCTCCCACCGCTGAGGCCAGGAGCCTCCACTCATGAGCACGTCGACCCAGGCGCTGCGCCGTCTCAGACGCTCGAGCGTCGCATGCCGCTCCGGCCGTCGGTCCGCGAGGCGCTCTGGGGCTTCGACCTTCGTCGGCCCCTGGGTCATCGGCCTCCTGCTGTTCACCGCCGGGCCGATGATCGCGTCGCTCGTCCTGTCGTTCACGGACTTCAACATGGTCCGCCCGGAGGCGGTCAAGCTTCGTCGGCGTCGACAACTACGTCCGCATGCTGGGCAACGACCCGTCTGATCCAGGGCGTCGTCGATCGCGAGCGTCAAGTTCGCGATCATCGCGATCCCCATGACGATGATCGGCGAGCCTCGGGTTCGCGGTCCTGCTGAACAGCCCCCGCCTGCCCGCCACGGGACCATCTTCGGACGCTCGTCTACATGCCGATCGAGATCCCGCTCGTCGCCCGACGCTCGTGTGGATGGGCTTCCTCAACACCGAGACCGGCTGGATGAACAAGATCCTCGCCTTCGTCGGGGTGCCCGGACCGGACTGGATCAACAACGCCGGCTGGGTCTACCCGGCCCTCACGCTCATCGGCCTGTGGGGCATCGGCAACTTCATGCTCATCAACATCGCCGGGCTGCAGTCGGTGCCCTTCCGAGCTGTACGAGGCGGCGCGCGATCGACGGCGCCGGGCCGTGGAGCATGTTCCGCCGGATCACGATCCCGCTGATGTCGCCGGTCCTGCTCTACAACCTCGTGATCGTCGCTGATCGCGACGTTCCAGTACTTCACCGAGGCCTACACGATGACGAACGGCCGCGGCGACCCCAACAACGCGACGCTGTTCATCAACCTCGACCTGTTCCGCGAGGCCTTCGTGTACAACCACATGGGCTACGCGCGCGCGATCGCCTGGCTGCTGTTCGTGATCGTCCTGATCCTGACGCGTGCTGCTGTTCGCGTTCGCCCGCAAGCGCGTGTCTACTACGCGGGCGGCGAGCGATGAGCGCCGTGAGCACGAGGCCAGGCTGGCGCTCGTTCGGCGACCGGGGGCCGATCGCGCGGGCCTACGCGGCGGTTCCTCGGCCGCGCGATCTGCTGACGATCGCGCCGTGATCATCCTCGAGCGCGTTCCTGCTGCCGCTGCTGTCATGGTGACGACGGCCCTCCGAGCAGCCGGGCCAGCCTCGACGCCCGGGGCGCCGTGGTATGGCCGGCGAGCCCGGCAGACCGGCGACCTACCAGGGCCAGCGTACCCCATCTACGCGGTGCCGATCGACGGGGTCGACCGCACCTCATGCTCGATCGAGCAAGGCCGCGACGTCAGAGCACCTTCATCGACCCGGCGGACGCCGACCCAGACCCCGATCGAGTGGCAGGGCGCGGTGGCGGACCCTGCCAGCAGTCGTGGACGTTCGATCCGCTCGTCGACGAACTTCACGACTGCGTGGTACCAGCTGAGCTTCCCGAGGCTGATGCGGAACACGCGGGAGTCGCCGTCCTGAGCACGACTCGGCGCGGTCCTCTCGTCGGTGCTCGTCGCCTACGGCTTCGCGCGGTTCCGGTTCCCGGGCAAGAACATGCTGTTCATCATCCTGATCGCGACGATCATCCTGCCGTTCCAGGTCACGCTGCATGCCGACAGTACGTCATGTTCACGCAAGCCTGGGCTGGAACGGGACGTGGCTGCCGCTCATCGTCCCGCACTTCTTCGCGCAACGCCTTCAACGTGTTCCTGCTGCGCCAGTACTTCCTGACGATCCCGCGCGAACTCGACGAGGCGGCGATGATCGACGGGGCGGGCCCGTTCCGGATCCTGCGCTCGGTCATCATCCCGCAGTCGATCCCGGCCATCACCGCCGTGTCAGCCTGTTCCACTTCTTCTTCGCCTGGAACGACTTCTTCGTGCCCCTGCTCTACCTGTCCGAGCAAGCCGGAGCTGCAGCCGCTGCTCGATCGCGATCCAGCAGTACAACGCGCTGTACGCGACCCAGCCGACGCTGATCCAGGCGGCCGCGCTCATGACGATGGTCGTGCCGGTCGTCGTGTTCTTCCTCGCCCAACGAGCATTCATGCGCGGCGTGGTCGTCACCGGCGTCGACAAGTAGCCGCGGGGGCACCACATGCGCTACGGCCACTTCGACGACGCCTGCCGCGAATACGTCATCACCCAGCCGGACACGCCGCTGCCGTGGATCAACTACCTCGGCTCGGACGACTTCTTCTCGCTGTGCTCCAACACGGCGGGCGGGTACGCCTTCTACCGTGACGCGCGCCTCCGGCGCCTGATCCGCTACCGCTACAACAACGCGCCCCTCGACGTGGGCGGCCGGTTCCTGTACCTGCGCGACGACGACACGGGCGACTGGTGGAACCCGGGCTGGGCGCCGTCGCACCGGGAGCTCGACGCGTACGAGTGCCGGCACGGCCTGGGCTATACCGTGATCAGCGGGGCGCGCTCGGGCATCCGGGCGGAGACGACGTACCTGGTGCCGCCCGGCCAGACGCTCGAGGCGTGGCGGGTCCGGGTCACCAATGACCGGCCCGAGCCGGCGCGCGTGTCCCTGGTGGGCGCGGTCGAGTTCTGCCTCTGGGACGCGCAGGACGACGCGACCAACTACCAGCGCAACTACTCCACCGGCGAGGTGCTCGTCGAGGACGGCGTCGTCTACCACGTCACCGAGTACCGAGAGCGCCGCGACCACTTCGCGTGGCTCGCCGCCACGGAGCCGCTCTCCGGGTTCGACACCTCGCGCGACGCGTTCCTGGGTGCTCACCGCGGCTGGGATTCGCCCGCAGCGCTGGATCTCGGCGCCCTCGCGGGCAGCACGGCCCATGGCTGGCAGCCGATCGGCGCGCTCCAGGTGGCACTGGCCCTGGCGCCCGGGGAGGCGCGAGACGTCACGTTCCTGCTGGGGTACACGGAGAACCCGCCCGACGCCAAGTTCGACCCGCCCGGGTCCCTGCGGCCTGCGACGGCCGCAGCCCGCGCCGTGATCGACCGCTACCGCGAGCCGGGACGCGTGGACGCCGACCTCGCGGCGCTCCGCGCGGTCTGGGACGAGCGGCTGGGAACGCTCCACGTGGCGACCGGCAACGAGCACGTCGACCGCATGGTCAACACCTGGAATCCGTATCAGTGCGTCGCCACGTTCAACCTGTCCCGCTCAGCGTCGCTGTACGAGTCCGGGATCGGGCGGGGCATGGGCTTCCGCGACTCGAGCCAGGATCTGCTGGGCTTCGTCCACATGCTTCCCGCCCGGGCCCGCGAGCGCCTGCTCGACACCGCCGCGACCCAGCTGCCCGACGGCGGCGCCTACCACCAGTACCAGCCGCTCACGAAGCGCGGCAACAACGAGGTGGGCGCCGGGTTCAACGACGACCCGCTGTGGCTCGTGATCGCGGTCGCCGCCTACCTCAAGGAGACCGGCGATTCCTCGATCCTCGACGAGCCTGTCGAGTGGGACAACCTCGAGGGGTCCGCAACGCCGCTCCGCGACCACCTGCGCCGGTCGATCGACTACACGCTCGACCGCCTCGGCCCCCACGGGCTGCCGCTCATCGGCAAGGCGGACTGGAACGATTGCCTCAACCTCAATGCCTTCGCCGACGAGCCCGGCACGAGCTTCCAGGCAGCGGCCCATCGCGAGGGCGGCGTCGCCGAGTCCGTGTTCATCGCCGGGCTGTTCGTGCTGGCCGCCCGGGAGTGGGCGGCGATCGCCCGGCTCAGCAGCGACCCGACGGAGGCCCTGCGCGCCGAGGCCGCAGCCGAGGCGATGACGGCGACGATCAACGCGCACGGCTGGGACGGCGAGTGGTACCGCCGCGCCTACGACCACTTCGGCCAGGCCGTGGGCTCGGCGACGTGCGAGGAGGGGCAGATCTTCATCGAGCCCCAGGGCCTCATGGCCATGGCGGGCGTGGGGCTTGAGGACGGGCGCACGGCCCGCGCCCTCGCCTCGGTCCGCGAGCGGCTTGCGACGCCGCACGGCATCGTGCTCCAGCAGCCCGCGTACCGGCGCTACCACATCGAGCTTGGCGAGATCAGCTCGTACCCGCCGGGCTACAAGGAGAACGCCGGGATCTTCTGCCACGCCAACCCGTGGATGATGATCGGCGAGACGATCCTGGGCAACGCCGACGGCGCCCTCGACTACTACCTGCGGATCAACCCGTCGGCACGCGAGGCGATCTCGGACGTCCACCGCTGCGAGCCCTACGTGTACGCCCAGATGATCGCGGGTCGGGACGCGCCCACCCACGGCGAGGCCAAGAACAGCTGGCTCACCGGGACGGCGGCGTGGAACATGGTCGCCGTCACCCAGTGGATCCTCGGCATCCGCCCCGAGCACGACGGGCTGCGGGTCGCGCCGGTCATCCCCGACTCGTGGCCCGGGTTCACGGCCTGTCGGCGCTTCCGCGGGACCGACTACGAGATCCGCGTCACTCGCGGCGGGGGCGATGGCGCCACGCTCATCGTTGACGGCGTCTGCGTGGCCGGGACGCTGGTCCCGCTGCCGCCTGCGGGCACGCCCCGCGTCAGCGTCGAGGTCCGGCTCCGGTGACGCCTGCCGCCGACCCGCTCGTCTTCCGGCCGCTCTCCGGCACCTTCCACGGCCTCCCCACGGTTGGCCTCGAGGGTTCGGCCGCGTGGTTCGAGGCGCTGGCTGACAGCGGGCCCCGGATCGTGCGGCTCGGCCTGGCCGGCGGCCCGAACCTCCTGGCCGAGACGCCCGACGTCATGTGGCCCACGGCCGCCGGGCCGTACCGGCTGTGGGGTGGCCACCGCCTCTGGCTGGCGCCCGAGCACGCGGGCCGCAACGCCGCTCCCGACAGTGGCGGCCTGGTCGTCACGTCCCTGCCCGACGGGCTCCTCCTGACCGGCGCCGTGGACCCCGAGACCGCGTGCGTCCGCACGATCGAGGTGCGCCTCGACTCGCACCGTGCCGTGCTCCGCGTGCGCCACGAGGTCGCCAACCTCGGGCCGCAGACCATCGAGCTTGCGCCCTGGGCGATCACCCAGCTTCCGCCGGGCGGCACAGCCCTCCTCCCGCAACCCAACACCACGCCCGGGCACGGGACCCGGCCGGACCGGATCGTCGCACTGTGGCCCTACGCATCCTGGGACGACCCGCGGCTGGTCCTCCGCGACGGGCTGATGGCGGTCCACGGGACGCCCGGCCCGGACTTCAAGGCGGGCTGCGCCGTGGATGCCGGCTGGGCTGCGTGGGTGTGCGACGGCGTGGCATTCATCCGGAGCTGGATCCCGGTGCCCGGCGCCGACTATCCTGACCTTGGCTGCAGCGCGGAGGTCTTCGCGACCGAGCGCTACACCGAGCTCGAGGTGCTGGGCCCGCTCGCGGTGCTCGAGCCTGGCGACACGACAACCCTCGCCGAGACCTGGGAGCTTCGCGAGGTGGGCTCGCGTGACCTCGGGCATCTGCGCGAGGCGCTCGCCCAGCCGATCTAGCGGAAACCAGCCCAATCCCGCGTCCGCGACGCGGCAGCACGAGGCGTATCCCATGCTCCGTCCCGCACGGTTCCCCAAGGACTTCATCTGGGGCTCGGCCACATCCGCGTACCAGGTGGAGGGCGCCCACGATGTCGACGGCAGGACGCCCTCGATCTGGGACCGCTTCGCGCACACGCCGGGCAGGGTGAGGGACGGCTCGAACGGCGACGTCGCGTGCGACCAGTACCACCGCTACCCGGAGGACGTCGCGCTCATGCGCGAGCTGGGCCTGGGCGCGTACCGGTTCAGCCTGTCCTGGCCGCGCGTGATCCCGAACGCCGACGGGGCGGTCAACGGAGCCGGCCTCGCGTACTACGACCGCCTCGTCGACACGCTGCTCGAGGCCGGGATCACCCCGTATCCCACCCTGTTCCACTGGGACATGCCGACCTGGGTGGACGACGCGGGAGGCTGGGCGGACCGCTCGGTCATCGGCCGGTTCGGGGAGTACGCGGACGCGGTGGCGCGGCGGCTCGGCGACCGGATCGGGACGTGGCTCGTGCTCAACGAGCCCCACATCCTCACCTGGCTGGGCCACGAGACCGGCGCGCACGCCCCGGGCCTCGCCGACCGCGACCTGGCACTCCGCGTCTCGCACATCGTCAACCTCGCCCACGCCGAGGGGGTCCGCGCCGTTCGCGCGGCCGTCCCGACGGCGCTCGTGGGGTCCGCGTGGAACATGGAGTCGGCCTATCCCGCCACCGACGACCCGGCGGACTTCGACGCCGCCGAGCGCCACCACGCGAAGGTGAACGCCTGGTACCTCGACCCGCTCGTGAAGGGCGCCTACCCGCGGGCGTACCTCGACATGGACGCCGCACTGGCCACGATGGACGTCCGGCCGGGCGACATGGAGGCGATGCGCACCACCTTCGACCTCATCGGCATCAACATGTACTCGCGGGCGGTCATCGCCCATGACCCCTCCGACCCGATCTCGGGGTCGCGGCGACTGCGCGGCACCGAGCGGCGCACCGCGACTGACTGGGAGGTCTGGCCCGCCGCGCTGCACCGGATCATCTGCCGCGTGGACGCGGACTACGGCCACCCGGCGATCCTGGTCACCGAGAACGGCTGCTCGGACCCGACCGGCCCCGGACCCGACGGCCTCGTCCACGACACCGCCCGCACCAGCTACATCCTGGAGCACCTGGGCCAGGTGGCACGGGCGATCGGCGACGGCGCTGACGTGCGCGGCTACTTCGCGTGGTCGCTGCTCGACAACTTCGAGTGGTCCGAGGGCTACACGCAGCGGTTCGGGATCGTCTGGGTGGACTTCGAGGACGATCTGCGGCGCGTGGTGAAGGATTCGGCCCGGCGGCTGGCGGGAGTCATCGCCGGCGAGCCGCTCGAGTACGACGACACCCTGGTGTAGGCGGTTCGGGGCCGCCCGCGGAGGGGCTGCCCCGCACTGGGCGTCAGGCGGCGGCCGGCGCGAGTGACGCGATCGCGCGCTTGATGGCGGCGTCGAGATTGGCGCCGCTGGGCTGCCCGAACATGGTCACGATGCCGCGCTCCGGAGCGTCGTCGAGGTCGGCGAGGCCCATGCCCGGGAACGTGAGCACGATCGGCGCATTCGGGTGGGCGCGGCGCAGCCCTTCGATCAGGCGGGTCGAGCCGTCGCTGTCGCCGCTGGCCCAGGCGTCGTAGACGAGCACGTCAGATTCCTCGGCCAGCCGACATGTCCCGCCGTTGAGGATCGGGCAGGTGTTGGCCGTGGGCCCGCTGCACTGCTCCACGACGTAGCCGAGGCGGCGGAGGGACTCGACCTCCTGATCGGCGAGGTCGATGTCGTGGTGGACGACGAGCGCTCGGGTCATGGCGTGCATCCTCGGTCGACCGGGGCGGCGGCCCGAACCCGAGCTCGCCCCGGAAGGAGGCAATCCTGGCCGCCTTTCGGCCCGTCCCACAAGGGTCGAAGGTCACCTAGCACGAGCATCAGCGCGCGGGCGTTGAGCGTCCCGCGCGTCACCGCCGTGCCGGCCGGCCGGAGGCTCGGCTCAGTAGCGATGCCGATCCACGAACCGGCCGAGGCGGTCGAGCGCCTCCTCGATCTTCTCGTAGCTGGTCGCGTAGCAGGCGCGCACGTGCCCCTCGCCCGAGGGGCCAAACGCATTGCCGGGCACGACCGCCACCGCCTCCTCGTGGATGAGCGCCTCGGTGAACTCGTCGGAGGTCATGCCCGTCGAGCTGATCTTGGGGAACGCGTAGAACGCGCCGCGCGGCTCGAACGTGGGCAGCCCGAGCCTGTTGAGCCCGTCCACCAGCAGCCTGCGGCGGCGGTCATACTCGGCGCGCATGGCCTCGACGGCGGGCTCGCCCTCGACCAGCGCGACGAGCGCCGCGTCCTGGGCGATGGTGGGCGCGGACATGATCCCGTACTGGTGGACCTTGACGATCCCCTCGAGGATCTCCCGGGGCGCGCACATCCACCCCACACGCCAGCCGGTCATCGCGTACGCCTTGGAGAAGCCGCCCATCAGGATCGTCCGCTCGCGCATGCCGGGCAGCGAGCTGAACGCGCGGTGGCGGTACGTTCCGTACGCGAGCCGGTCGTAGATCTCGTCCGAGTAGACCAGCAGGTCATGGCGCTCGGCGATGCGGGCCAGCTCGTCCTGGACGTCGTCGTCGAGGACCGCGCCCGTGGGGTTGGCCGGGTAGCCCAGGAACAGCGCCTTCGTCCGTGGCGTGATTGCCGCCTCGACCGCCGCGGGGTCCAGCGCGAAGTCGTCCTCGAAGCGCGTGGCGACGTGGACGACGGTGCCGCCCGCGAAGATGATCGCCGGCTCGTAGGCGACGTAACTCGGCTCGTGGAGGATCACCTCGTCGCCCGGGTCGCACGTGGCGCGCAGCGCGAGGTCCACCGCCTCCGACGCGCCCACCGTGATCAGGATCTCGTTCTCGGGGGCGTAGTGGACGCCGTACAGCCGCTCGAGGTGCGCGGACAGGGCGCGCCGGAGCTCGAGGGTGCCGAAGTTGCTGGTGTAGTGCGTGCGGCCCTCGCGCAGGCTCTCCACGCCCGCCTCGACGACGTTGCGCGGCGTGTCGAAGTCGGGCTCGCCCACGCCGAGGCTGATGACGTTCTCCATCGTCGCGGCGATGTCGAAGAACCGGCGGATCCCGGACGGCGGGACGACGCGGACGCGCTGGGCGAGCGCGCGCTCCGACAGCGGCGCGCGGCTGGTGATCTCGGTCATGTGCCAAGCGTACGGCATCGCGACCACAGCATGGACCCAGAGCCCAGATTCCCGACCCTCGATCGTCTTGGTCTGGACCTGCAGTCCAGCTCCCGCCCGGATCGGAGCCCTCGCGAGGTTGAAACCGTCGCCTTCTGGACCCGGGGTCCAGCCTCTGGCCACGACCGGCGGAACCGCTGGACTCTGGGTCCAGCCTTCGCGCCGGTAGTTCGCGCCCGACGACCTGGCCGAGCGCTACTACTGCGCCTGAACCCGCTCGGCGGGCGTCGGCAGGCCGGGGTCGCCCAGCTTCGCGAGGTCGTGCGGCTGGACGCGCCGCCATGGAGCCGACGACGACAGGCCCTCGTACGCTCGAGCGGCCCGCATCAGCGTCGCCTCGGACCAGGCGGGGCCGATCAGCTGGAGCCCCACCGGCAGGCCTTCGGACAGCCCGCACGGGATTGAGATCCCCGGCAGCCCGGCCATGTTGACCGGCAGCGTGCACGCGTCGGAGAGGTACATCTTGACCGGGTCGGCGAGCTTGGCGCCGAAGCGGAACGCGACGTCCGGCGAGGTCGGCCCCACCAGCGCGTCGAACCCCGCGTCGAACAGCACGTCGAAGTCGCGCTTGATCAGCGTCCGGACCTTGAGCGCCTTGAGGTAGAACGCGTCGTAGTAGCCCGCCGACAGCGCGTAGGTGCCCAGCATGATCCGCCGCTTGACCTCGGGGCCGAAGCCCGAGCCGCGCGTGACCAGGTAGTCGGCGAGGTAGTCGGCGCCCTCGGTGACGGCGTGCCCGAACCGGACGCCGTCGTAGCGGGCGAGGTTCGCCGACGCCTCCGCCGGGGCGACGATGTAGTACGAGGCCAGGCCGTAGTCGGTGTGCGGCAGGCTGACCTCCTCGACCCTCGCGCCCGCACGCTCGAGGTCGGCCACCGCCGTCCGGATCGCCTCGGCGACGCCGGGCTCCATGCCCTCGACGAAGTACTCGCGCGGCACGCCGAAGCGCTTCCCGCGCAGCCACGACGCCGCCTCGTCGTCCGAGGCCGGCAGGTTCACCAAGTCGTCGGAGACGGGCTCCGGAGCGGACGTGGAGTCGCGCTCGTCGCGCCCCGAGACGGCGTGGAGCAGCGCGGCAGCGTCGCGCACGTCGCGCGCGAACGGGCCGATCTGGTCGAGGCTCGACGCGAACGCCACGATGCCGAACCGCGAGACCCGCCCGTAGGTGGGCTTCATGCCGACGATCCCGCACAGCGCGGCCGGCTGGCGGATCGAGCCGCCGGTGTCCGTGCCGATCGAGAGCGGCGTCTGGAACGCCGCCACCGAGGCCGCCGAACCGCCCGACGACCCGCCCGGCACCCGCTCGAGGTCCCAGGGGTTGGCCGTCGGCCCGAAGCCGGAGTGCTCGGTGGACGAGCCCATCGCGAACTCGTCCATGTTGGTCTTGCCCAGGATCACGGCGCCGGCGACACGCAATCGCTCGGTGATGTGGGCGTCGTACGGGGCGCGGTACCCCTCGAGGATCCGCGAGCCGGCGGTGCACTGCCCGCCCTTGACCGACACGAGGTCCTTGAGCGCCACCGGGACGCCGTGGAGCGGGTGGAGCGCGGCCATCGCGTCCGCCCCCTTGGCCCGGGCGGCGGCCAGCTTCGCGTCGGCGGCGTCGGCCTCGGCCAGCGCCCGGTCGTCGTCGATCGTGAGCCACGCGTGGAGGCCGTGGTCGGTCGCGTGCGCGCGCGCCAGGTGCGCGGCGGCGAGCTCGCGTGACGGTCGTGTCGCCCGCCCGGAGGCGGTCGGCCATCTCATGCGCGAACAGCTGCGTGAGGTCCTGCGCGTCGGCCACGTCGCTCACTCCCCGCCCAGGATGGCCGGCACGACGAAGAAGTCGCCGTCCCGATGGGGCGCGTTGGCCAGCACGTCCTCGGCCGGCAGCGACGGGCGTAAGACGTCGTCGCGCAGGATGTTCTCGAGCTCGATCGTCTGGGCGGTCGGCGGGATCGCGTCCGTGTCGAGCTCGGCCAGCTTCGCGTACTGGTCGAGGATGTGGTTGAGCTGGCCCTCGAGCCGGGCGAGCTCGGCCTCGGTGAGTCCGAGGCGGGCGAGGTAGGCGACGTGCTCGACGTCGGCGCGGGTCAGCGAGGCCATGGCCCGATGATACGCGGACGCGAGAGGTCAGCCGGGGGTCGCGCGGGTTGCGGGACAGTGCGGCAGCGGATCCGCTACGCGGGGACGTGCGCCTGGCCTAGGGTCCTCGCGAGGAACTCCCGGGTCCGAGGGTCCTTCGGGTGTCCGAGGACCTCCTCGGGCAGTCCCACCTCGACGAACACGCCGTCCTCGATGAAGTAGACGCGGTCGGCGGCCTCGCGGGCGAACGCCATCTCATGGGTGACCACGATCATCGTCGCGCCCTCGTGCGCGAGCTCCTCCATGACGTTGAGCACCTCCCCGACGAGCGTCGGGTCGAGGGCGGACGTCGGCTCGTCGAACAGCAGGACCCTGGGCTCCATCGTCAGCGCCCGCGCGATCGCGACCCGCTGCTTCTGGCCCCCGGACAGCCGTCCGGGGTACTCGTCGCGCTTCTCCGACAGGCCCACCTTGACGAGGTACTTCTCAGCGGTCGCGACGGCCTCGTCGCGCGACATCCCCTTCACGCGGATGGGCGCCTCGATGAGGTTGTCGATGACCTTCATGTGGGGGAACAGGTTGAACTCCTGGAACACCATCTGGGCTCGCAGGCGGATCTGGCGGATCTGCTCCTGGTGCTGCCGGTTGCGGGGCCGGAGCGGATCGGAGGCGACGCGAAGGCCGTCCACCTCGATGAACCCGACCGTCGGCTCCTCCAGGAAGTTGATGCACCGCAGCAGCGTGCTCTTGCCGGAGCCCGACTTGCCGATGAGGCAGATCGTCTCGCGCGGGTAGACCTCCATCGTCACGCCCTTGAGGACGTGATTGGAGCCGTAGAACTTCTGGAGGTCGATCGCCCGGACGACCGGGAGGGCACCGGCGGGCGTGAGGGCGCCCGGCTTCGCGAACGGGTCGTGGTGATCGGCCGACACCGGTACGGGATCCATCTGGGTGCTCACAGCCGCACGTCCCCTTCTGCCATCCGCTTCTCCAGCCGCTCCTGCCCGAGGCTGAACACGATGGTCATGACCCAGTACACCATCGCCGCGATCATCAGCGCCTCGAAGGTGCGGAACGACTGCGTGCCGGCGTTCTGGGCGCGCCAGAAGACCTCCTGGATCGTCACCAGCGAGACGAGCGCCGAGTCCTTCGTCATCGAGATGAAGTCGTTCCCGATCGCCGGGATGACGATCCGGATCGCCTGCGGGAGGATCACGCGCCGCATGATGCTGCGCTCGGTCATGCCCAGGGCCTGGGCCGCTTCGCGCTGTCCGCGCGGGATTGCCTCGACACCTGCCCGGAAGATCTCCGTCAGATATGCGCCGTAGTTGAACGACAGGGCCAGGATGCCGCCAGTCAGCGCATCCAGGACGATCCCGAACTGGGGCAGCGCGAGGTACACGAAGATGATCTGGACGATCAGCGGGGTGCCCCGCACGAGCGAGACGTAGAGCGTCGCCACCGCGTAGATGGGGGCGTTGCGGGACAGCCGCCCGAGCGCCCCGAACAGGGCGAAGACCACCGCGAGCACGATCGAGCAGACCGACACGAAGAGGGTGACCGGGATGCCCTGGAGGATGAACGGGCCCCACTTGGAGATGAACGACGGGTCGACCTTGCCGCTCTCCGCGAGGGCCGCAGCCAGACCCCCGACGAGCACGATCCAGGTCAGGACGAAGATCATCCGGAACCGGAGGCGGGCCCGGGCTCGAGACGCGGCGATCTTGGCAACGATGACGTCCGGATGGGCGAGCCTGAACCCGTCGTCAGCCTGCGCGGCGCCTCCGCCCCCTGCGTAGGACATGCCAACCCTCCCCTACGGAAACGGGGGCGCCAGATGGCGCCCCCGCGCTTGAGCTACCTGGTCGTGGCGATGTCCCGGGTCACGGTCCCTGGGTCAGGTCGGCCTTGAACCACTTCTGGGACAGCTGGGTGAGCGTCCCGTCGGCGTGCATCCCGTCGACGATCGTCTTGAGGGCCGCGATGAAATCGGTGTCCGCCGGGCCGCTCTTGTCGACCGCGACGGCAAGCGGCTCGAAGTAGACCGGGTCCCCGACCTTGACGACCGGCATGCCGGCGGCGATGGCGCCGTCGACCGTGGTGCTGGAGCTCAGCCACCCCTCGAAGTCGTTCCGGCCTGCCGCCCACGTCTGCGGGCAGTCGGCGTCGGTCTTGAGGGAGACGGTCTTGATCCCGGCGGGCGGGGCGGTCGTCGGAGACAGGGTGCCGAAGTCGAGCTTCTTGCCCTGCAGCCAGTCGAGGTACGTGGTGGACGCGCCGGCGCAAATCGTCTTGCCGGCGAGGCCGTCCATCGTCGTGATGCCGGACTTCTGGCTCGCGGTCATCTGGGCCGGCGTGTAGTAGTACGGCGGGCTGAAGTCCAGGACCTTCTGGCGGTCGGCGGTGATCGTCATCGAGCCGACGCTGGCGTCCCAGCGGCCCGACCAGCTGCCGGCCGTGATCAGCGTCCAGTCAGGGGTGACGAACGCCACCTTGACGCCGAGGCGCTTGGCGACCTCGGTCGCGACGTCGATGTCGAAGCCGGAGAACGATCCGTCCGGGTTCTTGACGGACTGCGGCGCGTAGTTCGGGTCCGTCGAGACCGTGAGGACTCCGGCCTTGAGGACCTTGTCGAGCAGGCCGCCCGGGATCGGGCTGGCGCTGGCGGCTGCCTCGGACGGCGAGGCTGCGGCGCTGGGGCTGGCGGCGGCGCTCTCGCTCGCGGCCATGCTGGGTGCGACGCTGGCGACCGACGGGACGGCCGTCGCAGCCGCCGACGGGGATGGCGACGCACCGCTGCCTGAGCAGGCCGACACCACGATGGCGACGGCGCCCAGCAAGGAAAGTCGTCCACGCAGGGACATTGGCGCTCCTCCTTCGATTGACTACCGACGAACTGATCGTGCGGCGTCGAATCGGCGGCATTATGCGCCGTCCATGTGGTCCCGTGGGCGGGGCCGTTCGGCCCTGCCGTCCTCAGGCGGCTCCTGCGCCCTCGTTTGTCCCGTCCGGTGCGCCCTCGCCGGAGAGGATGCGCCGGAACCCGTCTCCGTCCACGACCTGGATCCCGAGCTCCGCGGCCTTCGCCAGCTTCGAGCCCGCGCCCGGCCCGGCGACCACGAGATCGGTCTTCTTCGACACCGAGCCGGCCGGCTTGCCACCCGCGGCCCGCACCGCCTCCTCGGCCTCCTCGCGGCTGAACCCCTCGATGGTGCCGGTCACCACGACCGTCTTGCCGGCGAGCAGCCCGGCGCCGACCCCCGCAGCGGCGACCGCGGGCGCCTCAGGCTCGACGCCCACCTCGGCCAGCTCGTCCAGGGCGTGCGAGGTCCCCGCGTCCGCGAACCACCGGGCCAGCGATTGCGAGACCGTGGGCCCGACGCCCTCGACCTCCGCGAACCGCTCGGGGTCCTCCTGCGCCACCTCCCGGAGGAACGAGCCGATCCTGGGCAGCCAGTCGTCGCCCGGCGGCACCTGGGTCGTGATCCAGCGGGCGAGGTCGATCGCGGTGGTCTCGCCCACCTGCGGGATTCCCAGCCCGTTGATGACACGCGCCAGCGGCCGGTTCCTCGAGCGCTGGATGGACGCGTGCAGGTTCTCGGCGCTCTTGCGCCCGAAGCGCTCGAGGGACTCGAGGTCCTCGACCGTCAGCCGGTAGAAGTCCGCCCGCGACTTGACGAGACCGCGCTGGAGGAGCTGGGAAAGGACGGCCCAGCCCGCGCCCTCGATGTCCATGCCCGCGCGGCTGACGAAGTGGCCGAACTCCTGGCTCACCCGCGCCGGGCAGGCAGGATTGGGGCAGTAGTGGCGGACGGCGCCCTCGTCGCGCACGATCGGCGTGCCGCAGACCGGGCACGCCTCGGGCATCTGGAACTCGCGGGCGTCGGGCGGGCGCTTGTCCAGCACCGGGCGCACGACCTCGGGGATCACGTCGCCGGCCTTCTGGAGGACGACCGTGTCGCCGATGCGGATGTCCTTGCGGCGCACCTCGTCGAGGTTGTGCAGCGTGGCGCGGGCGACGGTGCTCCCCGCCACCTTCGCCGGTTTGAGGTGGGCGACCGGCGTGAGGGTGCCCGTGCGGCCCACATACGGGACGATGTCCTCGAGCAGGGTCTCCACCTGTTCGGGCGGGAACTTGTAGGCGATCGCCCAGCGCGGCGCCCGGCTGACCATGCCCAGGCGCTCCTGCTGGTCAAAGCGGTCCACCTTGACCACCACGCCGTCCGTCTCGTACGGGAGCTCGTGACGGGCCTCGCGCCACTTCTCGGTGAACGCGATGACGCCCTCGATGTCGAGGCCGGGCGCGACGTCGGGGTTGACCTGGAAACCGAGCGCCTTGAGGCGGGCGAGCGCGCCCGACTGGCTGTCCACGGTGGCCGCGGCTCCAGGGGCCGAGTCCTCGAACATGCCGGCCTGGGCCCCCGCGGACGTCGGCGGCGCGTCCTCGAGCAGCTGGTAGACCCAGGTCGAGAGGCGCCGGCTGGCGGTGACCGCCGCGTCCTTCTGGCGCAGCGAACCCGCGCCGCTGTTGCGCGGATTGGCGTAGAGCGGCAGGTCCGCCTCCTCGCGCTCGGCGTTGATGCGCGCGAACTCGGCCTTGGGCATGTAGACCTCGCCCCGAGCCTCGAGCGTGGCCGGCTCCGTCAGGCGATCCGGGATCGAGTGGATGGTCCGCAGGTTGGGCGTGACGTCCTCGCCGGTGGTGCCGTCGCCGCGCGTCGCGCCGAGGGCGAGGCGGCCACGCTCGTAGCGCAGGGAGATCGCCAGCCCGTCGATCTTGAGCTCCGCGACATACGTCAGCCCCTCGGCCGGCTCTGGCGCGGCGGGCATGCCCAGGCCGCGGCGGACGCGGGCGTCAAACGTCCGCAGCTCGTCGTGGCTGAACGCGTTGGCGAGTGAGAGCATCGGCCGCTGGTGGCGCACCTCGGGGAAGCGGCCACCGGCCGGCGCCCCGCCCACCCGCTGCGTGGGCGAGTCCGATGTGACGAGGTCCGGGTGCGCCGCCTCGATGGCGACGAGCTCGCGGAACAGCGCGTCGTACTCCGCGTCGGTGATCTCCGGCGCGTCGTCCTCGTGGTAGAGGCGGTTCGCGCGGCGGACCTGCTCGGCGAGGTCCGCGTGGCGTGCGACGGCGGCATCGGCCGTCAGGGCCTCGGCGGCCACGACCAGGGCGGGGTCGACAGGAAGCGGCTCGGTCATCGGTTGCGAGCATACGGCGCGAGCGTGTCAGCTGTCCGACACCGCGCCCCGGGCGAGTGAAACGAAGGTGCGACTGCCAAGCGAGCGAGGTCGCTGTAGGCTGCGCGCATGGACAAGACCGAGCTGCTCCGCGCGATGCGCGACGCGCGCGAACCGATCGAGGCGGCGGCCGCCACGCTGACCGACGAGGCGCTCCACGCCGAGGCCCCCGGCATGCCCGGCTGGACCCGCAAGGACGTCCTCGCGCACATCGAGTACTGGCACCGCCACTCGACCGCAGTGCTGGCAGGCGTGCGGTCAGGCGAGGATCCGTACCCCGACGACGGCGAGCCGTTCGACATCGACGGGCTCAATGCTCGGGTCCTCGCCGAGAACCGTGGTCGGCCGGGTGCCGACGTGCGGGAGGGCGAGGCGGCGTCGTTCCACGCGCTCGTCGCAGCCGTCGAGGCCGCCACCGATCGCGAACTGTTCGACGCGACGGTGGTGCCCTGGCTGGGCGACGGCAACGCGGCAGACGTGGTCGCCAGCGACACCTACACGCACTACCCCGACCACGTGCAGCAGCTGGCGGCGGACTGAGCGAGGCGCGGGCCTCGTGCGGCGGCTCAGGGCTGGATGTTCTCGAGGTCCTCTAGGAGGCTCGCGTGGGTCGGCGTCCAGCCGAGCGCCTGCCGGGTGAGGGCGCTGGACGACGGCTGGTCTGCCGCGAAGATCGCGCCCAGCGGTCCGTACGTCGCTGCGGGCACGGGCTGAACGGGAACGCCCAGCCGCCGTCCGATGACCTCGGCGATGTCGCGCACCCTGTCACCCTCGTCGGCAACGCCGTGCCACGACGTGCCGGCCTCCGCCCGCTCCAGGGCGAGCCGGAAGAGCACTGCCGCGTCGAGCGCGTGCACCGCCGGCCACCGCTGTTCGCCATCGCCCGGGTAGCCCGACACCCCGGTCTGGCGCGCGATGTTGGTCAGCAGCCCCGCGAACCCTCCCGTGCCCCGGTTGTGGACGGTGCGCGGCAGGCGTACCGCGGCGCTCCTGACCCCACGCGAGGCGAGTCCGAGGGCTGCAGTGACCGTCTGGCCACGTCCGCCGACCGGGCCCACGGTCGCAGCCGGGTCTGCCTCGGTTGACGCACGGCCCGGCACGTACGGCGTGCCCGAGACCATGACAAATGGACGCTCGCTGCCGATGAGCGCCTCGCCGATCGTCGCGATGGCGGCACTCTCCTCGGCGATGGCCCTTGCGAGCGCCTCCGGACTGCTGAAGTCGTTGGCGAATGCCAGGTGGATCACGCCGTCGGCCTGGGAGGCGCCGGCGCGCAGGACGTCCATGTCGGCAAGGGCGCCGCGGAGAGGCTCGGCGCCCGCCGCCTCGGCTGCGCGCGCTGACGCGTCGGATCGGGCGAGGGCGAGGACCGTGTGGCCGCTGGCGAGGAGTTCGGCGACGACGGCGGACCCGATCAGGCCGGTGCCGCCGGTGACAAAGACGCGCATGGGGATCTCCGAATGTGATGGGACTCTGGTCCCATCAGTGTAGCAGAGTGACGGGATAAGAGTCCCATCGCCTATGATGGGCGCATGGGTCGCTGGAAACCGGGTTCGCGCGAACGCCTTGTCGTGGCTGCCTTCGACCTGTTCACCGAGCAGGGGTACGACGCCACGACCGTCGCGCAGATCGCCGAGCGCGCCGGAGTCACGAAGAGCACCTTCTTCCGGCACTTCCCGGACAAGCGCGAGCTGCTTGCGGCGGGGCAGGAGACGCTGGGCCGGCTGCTCGCCGAGGGGATCGCCGAGGCGCCGAGCGACGTCACTCCGCTCGGGGCGGTCGCTGCCGGCCTCGCACGCGCCGGGAGCGCCATGGGCGAGGTCAATCGCGAGCTGGCCCCCCGCCTGAAGGCGGCCATCGCTGCCAGCGCCGAGCTCCGCGAGCGTCACGCCCTCAAGAGCGTCAGCCTCGGTGCCACGATGGCAGCCGCCCTCGCCGCCCGCGGCATTCCTGAGGCCACAGCTGCCCTCGCGAGCGAGATGGGCGTCCTCGCCTTCAGGCGCGGCTACGCTGCGTGGTCGGAGGGCGACCGCGACGCAGCGTCCGACTTCGCGCAGTACGCCCTGGCGGCCCTCGAGGAGCTGCGGGCCGCGAGCGAGTCACTCGGCTGACATCGACTGATCGAGTCGGCCCGGCGGCGGGCCTCGGCGGCGGGCCTCGGCGGCGGCTCGGCGTCGGCTCTCGGCGTCTCGGCTCTGCGCTCCGCTCAGCGAGCGAACCGCACGGTGGGGCGTTTCCGTTGCTCGCCCTGCGGTCCGCTTGCCCGCCGTGGCGGTCGCGCCGCTCGCCTGGCGAGCGTAAGGCACGACCCGCCGCTTCCTTCGCTCGCCGGGCGAGCGGCGACTCCTAGCCTTCTCGGCTTACCCGACGACTTCGAGGTTCGCGAGCGACGCCAGCATCGTCTTGCGGCCCACCTGCGGGTCGCTGAACGCGACGGAGACCTCCTCGTCGTCGCGCGTGAGACGCGAGCTCACCACGACCCCGTCGCCCCAGCGCGCGTGGCGGACGCGGTCGCCGTCGCGGTAGCGGCGCTCGCCCGGGACGATGGGCCGCGGCGGGATCGAGGGGACCGACGCGTCGCCCTCGGGTCGGGGCGGCATGCCACGGGTGACGCCGGGCGGCAGGACCGGCAGGCCTGACGCGCGCGCGCGCCGAGGATGCCGAGGACGAGCCGGCCGACGATGCCGACGGCGAAGCCGACGACGTGCCGAAGGGCGACGCCGACGACGTGCCGAGCGTCGACGCCGACGGTGACGCTGCCGGCGAGCCCGATGGCGCCGAGGTCGACCGCCCCCCCGACGGCACGAAGGGCTGCCGCCCGAGCGACCCCGACGGCGCGCCCGCCGCGAACGCCTCGCGCTTGGCCCCCAGGTCGCGCGTGGGCCGGAACGTCTCGCCCGGCGCCGGCGCCCCGGGCCGCCCGCTCCCCTGCCGGAATGCGCCGCCACCGGTCCGCGTGAACGATCCGCCCAGCCGCGACCCGCGCTCGCGGAAGACGACGTCGGGGTCGAGGTCAGCGCCCATCTCGGCGAGGCGCGGGTCGAGCCGCGGCCCGGTCATCAGCTCCTGCGGGATCTCGAGCAGGAAGCGGCTCGGGATCGACATCCCGCCGCCGCCCCACGTCGCGCGCCGCCAGGCGTGCGAGAGGAACAGCCGACGCTTCGCCCGCGTGATGCCCACGTACGCGAGCCGCCGCTCCTCTTCCAGCTCCTTCTCGTCGTCCAGCGCCCGGTTGTGCGGGAACACGCCCTCCTCCAGCCCGCCGATGAACACCACGGGGAACTCCAGCCCCTTCGCCGCGTGCAGCGTGATCAGCGTGACTGCGTCGGCCTCGCCCTCGTACGAATCCTGGTCCGCAACCAGCGCCGTCTCCTCGAGCAGGCGGTCGAGCGCGTCCTCGGGCGAGAGGTCGTCGTACCGGCGCGTCACCTCGCGCAGCTCGAGCAGGTTCGCCCAGCGGTCCTCGCCCTCCTCGGAGCCGTCGGCGAGCATTGCGCGGTAGCCCGACGCCTCGAGCACCTCGTCGAGCAGCTCCGGCAGCGGCAGCACGCCCAGGCGCGCCCGCATCCGAACCACGAGCGCCGCGAACAGCCCGATCGCGCCGCGGATCTTCGTCCCGATTCCCTCGACCTCGCCCCGCGCCGCGGCCTCGAGCGCGCCCAGCACAGAGCCCCCGTGGGTGTCCGCGTACCGCCGGAGCGCCTCGACGCTCTTGTCACCGATCCCGCGCGCCGGCACGTTGATGATCCGCTCGAAGCTGACCGAGTCGGTGTCCGAGCGCAGCGCCCGCAGGTATGCCAGCGCGTCCTTGACCTCGCGGCGCTGGTAGAACCGCGTCCCGCCGACGAGCTGGTAGCGGATGCCGTACCGGAGGAACGCCTCCTCGATGGCGCGGGACTGGCTGTTCATCCGGTACATGACCGCGACGTCCTTCGGCCGGAAGCGGGTCGACTCGTCGTCGTCCGCCCGCCGCGTCAGCCAGGCGCTGCGCCCCGTCGAGCCCACCAGCCCCTCGACCTGGCGGGCGATCCACTCGGCCTCCTCCTCCTCGTTGTAGGCCTCGAACCGCTGGATGGGCACGCCGCCCTGGTTGCGCGTCCAGAGCTTCTTGTCCGTGCGCCGCTCGTTGCGCGAGACCACGGCGTGCGCCGCGTCGAGGATCAGCTGCGTGGAGCGGTAGTTCTGCTCCAGCTTCACGACCGTCGCGTCGGGGTAGTCGCGCTCGAAGTCGAGGATGTTCTGGACGTTGGCGCCGCGCCAGCCGTAGATCGACTGGTCGTCGTCGCCCACCACGCACAGGTTGCGGCTCGCCGCGGCCAGGAACCGGACCCACAGGTACTGCGGCCGGTTGGTGTCCTGGTACTCGTCCACGTGGAGGTAGCGCCAGCGCGCCTGGTAGCGCTCGAGGACCTCGGGCGCGTTGTCGAACAGCTCGACCGCCTTGAGGAGCAGGTCGTCGAAGTCGAGGGCGCCCGCCGTGCGCAGGCGCTCGTCGTAGCGCGTGAACAGCTTGGAGATGACGCGCTCGCGGTGGGTCGTCGCGTGCTCGGCGAGGAACTCGGCGTCGAGCATGTCGTTCTTCGCCCGGCTGATGGCGCCCAGGATCGCGGCCGGGCGGAACTCGCCGGTGGCGGGCAGGTCCTGCTCGGCGAGGATCCGCTTCATCAGCTGCTGCTGGTCGTCGGTGTCGTAGATGACGAAGCGGCGGTCAAGGCCGATCGCCTCCCCGTCGCGCCGCAGCACCCGTGCGCACAGCGCGTGGAACGTCCCCGCCTCGACGTCCTTGCCCAGGTCGCCGACGAGCGCGCCGATCCGCTCCCGGAGCTCGCCCGCCGCCCGGTTCGTGAACGTCACCGCGAGGATCCGGCGCGGCTGCACGGCCTTGACGCCGATGAGGTACGCGATGCGGTGGGCGACGACGCGCGTCTTGCCCGACCCGGCGCCGGCGAGGATCAGCAGCGGGCCGTCGGTCGTGGTGACGGCGCGGGCCTGCTCGGGATTGAGGTTGCCCACGATCTCCTGCGCGCGAGCCTCCCGGCGGGCGGCGACGGCGGCCGCGACCGCCTCAGGGTCGAGGGCGGGGCCGGAGGCATCCGGGGTGGCGGCCGACGGCGCGTCGCGGAGCCAGTCGGGCTCCTCCGGGGCCGCGTCCACCGGTTCGGCCGACAGCCCCGCACTGCCCGCCGCGGCAGTCTCGCCGGGCGCGCCGAGGTCGAGCCAGGTGCCCTGCTCGGCAGGCTCGGCGGCACGGGATCGTCGGCGGCTCGAACGGCCGCCCGGGGGGGTGGGACTCACCCGACCATTCTAGGTGACGGGGGTGCCCGCCTTCGAGAGGCCGCCCCGGGTCAGCCGGGCGGGTCGGGGATGACGCTGGGCCAGTCCCAGTTGGACGCATCGATCCTCACCGTCAGCGCGAGCCTGCCGTCCGCGTTCCTGATGTCGAGCACCAGGCGCGCTGGCTGAAGGGTCGCCGCGTCGGTCTGGAGCAGAACGTCGGTCGTGGTTGCGCCGACAGCGGCGGCGCTCCCGGACGGGAACAGCCGCAGGAGCAGATCACCCGGGGCGGATCCCGCCGCGAGCCGAACCTGGTGGCACCGACCGGACGACGAGGCGCACGAGACGTCGGTGGTCGTGGGGACGGGCGCACCGGGTGCGGCAAGCCACGCGCGCAGCCGGTCGACGAGCGTCATCGGGTTGGCGTCAATCCCCTTCCCGGCCACGACGCCGGCGACGGAGCCCGCTGTCCACGAGCCGCTCGACTGCCGGTAGGCGAGCTTGTCCCAGAGGCTGAGCGACTCGAGGTCGATCGCCAGCGGGGTGCTCGCGACCACCAAGTGCGAGCGCGCGTCCTGTGGCCTTAGGTCAAGCACCGCCTGCGTCCCGTCAAGCACCACGGACGCGTCCCCGCGGCCGACGAGCGCCCCCGGGACGACCCCGCTCACGCTCGCCTCGAGGTGGACCGAGCTCGCGTCGATCGTGGCCTGGAGCGACCTGGCGAGCATCTCGCGCGGGTCCCTCACCTGGTCGGGCGGCGTCACGTGGGCGAGCGGGCCAACACCGTTGGCCGCCCCCAGGACGAGGATCGCCGCACTGAGCGCCGCCACGATGGCGATGCGCCGGAGGGCAACGCGCAGCGTCAGGGGGGCGGGCTCGCTGGGCCCGTCCCGGCCGCTGGGCGGTTGGCCGAGCCCGTCCGGGGCCTGGGGCGCACGCTCGGTCGCGGGCAGCGGCGAGGCGTCCTGCGGAGAGGTGTCGATCAGCGGTTGCCTCAACCCGGGCCGAAGCCCGACGGGGGGTACTGCGCCGGAGGCGGCCCACCCGGCGCGGGCGGCTGGCCGTATCCGGGTTGCGGCGCGTACGGGGGCTGCTGCGCATACCCGGGCTGCTGGACATAGCCCGGCTGCTGCGCGTACCCAGGCTGCGGGTAGCCGCCGTAGGGGCCGCCCCACTGTGGTGCCGCCGGCCCGACGCTCTCCAGTTGGACCTCGATGCCTCCGACCCAGCCCGCGACAAGGTTGTAGATCAGGCATCCGATCGCCGTGACGATCCAGCCGACGATCCCGTAGAAGAGCGACCCGACCAGTCCGAGCAGGATCACGCCGACGACGCCGCCGGCGAAGATCCCCGACCCGAAACCCCCCGTGGCGAAGCCGGGGTCGATGCTGCTGTCGCGCACCGCGATGCCGGCCAGGAGCACGATCGGCAGGAAGATCAGGAGCGTGCCGATCAGGATCGTGACCGCGTACATCACCGCTGCGACCGTGGCTGTCTTGATGACGCCGAAGCGCCGGATCCTGACCATGCCGCCTCCCTTGACGTTGCGTGGGCGGATCGAGAATACGCCGCGAGGTCCCGGGTCCGGAGCGACTGAAGCCGAGCCTCGCCCACGGCGGCGCGCAGTCCGTTGGCCGCGTGGCGCCCGAGGCGTCGAGGGCGGTCGTCAGCGCGTGCAGCCCACGACTGGGTGGCCGGGTCGCCCGCCCGGTCCACGCCCGGGCGCGTGGGTGGCGCGTCCGTCAGCGCGACGCGGGACGCCGGACGGATGTTGGTTCGCGGCTCAGCAGGCCCATCGTCCCAAGGCCGCCCGCCACCAGGAGGAGGACGAGCGGGCCGGAGTCGAACGGGAGCTCGCTGCCCGTGCCGGTCGCGGGCGCCGCTGCTGCAGGAGCGTTCGCCTCGCCCGTCATCCGGGTTGCGCCCTGGGCCACCACCGGCACGAGGCCGACCAGCCCAAGCAGGACCCCCGTCGCCAGCACACCACCCACCGCTCGACGCCCAGTCATCGCTCCACCGTCGTCCGTTCGGCCCAGCCGCCCCCGGCGTGTGTGGCCACCATCGAGGGAATCGGCCGAGAGCGATCGCACCATGAGGCCCCACTCGTGGAGGCCGCGGAGCCCACTCGGTGGGGTGACGGAACCACGGGCAGGCGTCTCGTTGGCCGTCGCGCGCTTAGCCCCCTGCGGCGCTGCCCCGAGTGCAGCCGAATGACCGGAACCGCTGAGGGCCCTGGCGTGAATCGAAACGGCCCCCGGTGGCCGAAGCCGCCGGGGGCCGTTGTTGTTGCGGAGCTGGGACTAGAAGTCCATCCCGCCGCCGTGGTCGTGGCCGCCGCCGTTGCCGGCCTTGTCCTTCTCAGGGAGGTCGGTGATCAGCGTCTCGGTCGTGAGGACCATCGCGGCGATCGATGCGGCGTTCTGGAGCGCGGAGCGCGTGACCTTGGCCGCGTCGACGATGCCCTTCTCGAACATGTCGCCGTACTCGCCCTTGAGGGCGTCGTAGCCATGGCCGGTCTTCATGCCGCGGACGGCATTGACCACGACCTCGCCGGACTGGCCGGCGTTGTCGGCGATCTGGCGGGCCGGGGCCTCGAGGGCCTTGCGGACGATGTCGACGCCGACCTGGGCGTCACCCTCGAGGTGGATCTTGTCGAGCGCCGGGATGGCCTGCAGCAGCGTGGTGCCGCCGCCGGCCACGAGGCCCTCCTCGACCGCCGCGCGGGTGGTCGAGAGCGCGTCCTCGATCCGGTGCTTCTTCTCCTTGAGCTCGACCTCGGTGGCCGCGCCGACCTTGATGACGGCGACGCCGCCGGCGAGCTTGGCGAGGCGCTCCTGGAGCTTCTCCTTGTCGTAGTCCGAGGTGGTGTCCTCGATCTGCGCCTTGATCTGCGTCATGCGGGCCTTGATCTGGTCGGCGCTGCCCTCGCCGTCGACGAGGGTCGTGTTGTCCTTCGTCGCAACGACGCGGCGCGCCTTGCCCAGGTCCTCAAGCGCGACGGAGTCGAGCTTGCGGCCGATCTCCTCGGAGATCACGGTGCCGCCGGTGAGGATCGCGATGTCGCGGAGCATCTCCTTGCGGCGGTCGCCGAAGCCCGGCGCCTTGACCGCGAGGACCTGCAGGCGGCCCTGGAGCTTGTTCACGACCAGCGTGGCCAGCGCCTCGCCGTCCACGTCCTCGGCGATGATCAGCATGGGCTTGCCCAGCTGGACGCTCTTCTCGAGGGCCGGCAGGAGGTCCGGGACTGCACTGATCTTCTTGTCGGTAATGAGCACGAGCGGCGTCTCGAGGACGGTCTCCATGCGGTCCGAGTTGGTCACGAAGTACGCCGAGATGTAGCCCCGGTCGAACTGCATGCCCTCGGTGTATTCCTTCTCGAGGCCGAGGGACTGGCCCTCCTCCACGGTGATGACGCCGTCCTTGCCGACCTTGTCCATCACCTCGGCGATGATCTCGCCGACCTCGGGATCCGCGGCGGAGATGGCCGCGACGGCGGCGATCTGCTCGCGGGTCTCGACGGGTCGGGCCGTGGCCTTGATCTCGTCGACGATGGCCGCGACGGCGACCTCGATACCGCGCTTGACGACCATCGGGTTCGCGCCGGCGGTGACGACCCGCAGGCCCTCGGCAACCATCGCCTGGCCCAGGACCACCGCCGTGGTGGTGCCGTCGCCGGCGACGTCGTCGGTCTTGGTCGCGACCTCCTTGAGGAGCTGCGCGCCCATGTTCTCGAACGGGTCCTCGAGCTCGATGTCGCGAGCGATCGTGACGCCGTCGTTGGTGATCGTCGGCGAGCCGAACTTCTTGTCCAGCACGACGTTGCGGCCCTTGGGGCCGATGGTGACGCGGACTGCGTCGGCGAGGCGGTCGATGCCCCGCTTGAGCGACCGACGAGCCGTCTCGTCGAAGATGAGCTGCTTTGCCAAGTCTGGTTTCCTCCGGGGTCAACGATCAGGGCTGGGGCGCCCCGACGTCAGTCCTCGACGATCGCGAGGATGTCCTTCTGACTAACGATGAGCAGATCGTCGCCATCGACCTTGAACTCGGTCCCTGCGTACTTCGCGTACAGGACCTTGTTGCCGACCGCGACGTCCATCGCCTCGCGCTTGCCGTCATCGAGGATCTTCCCCGGACCAGCAGCGAGGACGACGCCCTCCTGGGGCTTCTCCTTCGCGGTGTCCGGAAGGACGATGCCCGACTTCGTCATCTCCTCACGCGGCGTGGGCTTGATGACGAGCCGATCGCCCAACGGGCGGAGCTTCGTCGAAGAGGCGCTTGCCAAGGTGCATTCCTCCTCTGGCGGCGCAGTGCCGCCAATAGGCCTGGATGTTTGCTTGTGTGGCCGCCGAGCCGGATCGGGCTCTTCGGTCCACGCTTCGGCGTGAATGGCTGCCGCGGGTCGCGGCCTCGGCCGGGCTTTGCCGTCCGGCGCGCCGTTGGGCCGCTTCGGAGGCCCGATGGGCCTGCGTCGCCGCCTGCTTTAGCACTCTCACGCCGAGAGTGCCAACAATCTAGCCGGAGGCCGCCCGGCTGTCAACCGTGAGCTGGCCCGGCGAACCCCGACGCGCGCCGCCGAGGAGCCGTCACGCGGTTCGGAAAGCCGTGCCCGCTGGAGCTGCCTCTGTGGCAGGATCGCGCGATGACGGACTCCGCTGATCCCGCACCGTCCCAGCGAGACCCCCGACTCCGCCTGGAGGCGGGCCATGCCGCCGTCGAGATCGCGCCGGGCCTGGGCGGCCGCATCGCGGCGCTCGAGGTGGATGGCTGGGACCTGGTGCGCCGACATGGCTGGACGGATCGAGAGTGGGGCATCTTCGTGATGGCGCCGTGGGTCGGGCGGCTGCGCCTCGGGCGCGTCGAGTGGGCCGGCCGAAGCTGGCAGATGGCGCCCGACGATGGCCCGCACGCGCTCCACGGAACCGTGCAGAGCGCACCTTTCACCGTCATGGAGGTGTCGTCCTCCAGCGCTCGGCTCGAGGCAGGCCTTGGGCCCGACTGGCCGTTCGCCGGTCGCCTCGTCCAGAACGTGGAACTGCGCGCCAGGCAGCTTCGACTCCACCTCGAGCTCCACACGGACAACGAGCCCATGCCCGGGATCCTGGGCTGGCACCCGTGGTTCCATCGACGCGCCACCCACCTCGGTGCACCCGAGGTGCAGACCGACGAGGTGGTCGTCGCGATCCACCCGGCGTACCGAGTGGAGCTCGACGCGCATGGTCTGCCCACGGGTGCGGTTGGAGCGCCGCCCGAGAGTCCGATCGACGACGTGCTCCTCGATCTCGCCGGCCCGCCGGTCGTCCGCTGGCCGGGCGGCCCCACGCTTTCCCTGCACGCGCCCGATGCCCAGGCCTGGATCGCCTACACGGAGCACCCCGACGGCGTCTGCGTGGAACCGGTGACGGGCCTCCCCGACGGCCTCAACGGTGGGCTGCTGGGCGAGCCGCCCGTGGCGCGGCCCGGGAAGCCGCTGACGGCGACGTTCGAGATCGCCTGGGGCTGACGCCGGAGTGACCTGGGCCCGCGATCAGGGCTCCGTGCCCCAGAGCAGGTTCCCGTAGTAGTACGCGGTGACCTTCGGGCTGTCCGCATAGCGACGGCGTGTTCGGCAGCGTACGAGTAGTCGTTCGTCTCGTCGAACGACGACTAGTCGCTCTTGTCCAGCCGCGCATGATTGTCGTCGTGCCGCTCGTGCCCGCTGTCCAGGGAGCCGCAGACGCCGTCAAAGGCCGACCTCGAGCACGCGTCGGCGTCGGTCCGCGCCGTGCCGCGAGCATCGTGGACCGTCACCGATGATGAGACGTTCGCGCACCAAGACCGACCAGGAGCAGACGCTGAAGGTTGTCGAGCCCGCCGTCGCCCGTGAACCAGTAACGGACAGTGACGAGGTTCAGGTCGAGCGGGACGGAGCCCGTGTTGACCACGATCAGGTCCGGACATGATCTGGTCATGTCGACGGCGTCCGCGTCGTAGTTGCGGTACTGCACCTTCGCGCCAAGCCCGGCGGGGAAACCGGCGGTGACGGACAGGGCGGGCGAGGTGTAGTTGCCGTCCCTCGCTCACCGTGAGTGAGCGCCGTCCCGACGCGGTAGAGGCGCATCGCGCCGTTGTTGGAGCCGGCGACACCGTTGCCACGCCCGAGCTGAACGTGATCGCCGTGCCGGAGCCGAAGGTGATCTGGGTCCCCGTGCTGTTGGTGACGGTGGGGCTGTAGCCGCCTGAGGCGCTCGCGCCCGAGAACGTGAGCGTGTGCGAGCCGGTGTACGAGGCCGCGGTGTTGCCATAGGCGTCGCCGGCCGTAATCGTCAAGTTGTCGGTCGGTGGCGATCGTCGGCGTCGTCGAGGCGGCCGAGAGCCAGAGCTTCGACATCGTGCCCCCGGCGACGGTGAATGAGCCCGTGGATCTCGTCGTGCTCGTCAAGACATCCGTGACGGTGAGCGTCGTGCTCTCGGCCTTGTACAGCGTCACGCTGAACGAGGCGGCGCCCGCCGTGAACGTGACCGCGCTCTGTCCCGAAGCGCAACCGCCCTGGGCGGGGTACGTGGGCGCCGTGCCGCCGGGGCTCGAGGCGGGCCCCGAGAACGTCAGGCACCGCGACCCGGAGTAGGCGTTGCCGTAACCGTCGCTGGCTGTGATCGAGACCGTGAACGGCGCGCCGGCCGTCTGGGAGGCGGGCGTGGGGACCGTGAGCGAGGCGATCGAACCGCCGGAGACGTTGACCGCGAGCGCGGCCGATGTGTAGCTGCCGCCCTCGCTGACGGTGATCGAGGCCACCTCCGCCCTGTACAGGCGCATCGCCCCGTTGTTCGCGCCGGACACCGAGGCCACACCTGCGGTGAACGTGATGGCCGTCGCCGTCCCGAAGGTGACCGGAGTGCCGGAGGCGTTGGTCACGGTCGGGTTGTAGCTGCCAACCGAGCTCGCGCCAGCGAAGGTGAGCGGATGCGAACCGGTGTAGTTCGCGACCGTCTTGCCCTGCGCGTCGACAGCGGTGATCGTGACGTTGTCGGACGCGCCGGCGTCGGGGTCGTGGTGGCGGGCGAGAGCTTGAGCTTCGAGAGCGGCGCCGAGCTGACGGAGAAGGCCCGTCGAGCCCGACTTGGCGGTGTCGGTGACGGTGAGCGTCGTGGTGGCGGCGTTGTAGAGCGTGAGCTGACGGAGGCGGCGACGCCGGCGTGAAGGCGATCGAGCTTTGGCCCGTCGCCCTGCCATTGGCGCGGGTACAGGCGGAGCGGAGCCGCGCCGGGACTCGAGGCGGGCCCCGAGAAGGTCAGGCACGGCCATGAGGGCGTAGGAGGTCGCCGTGTTGCCGTAGGCGTCCTTGGCCGTGATCGAGACCGCGAACGAGGCGCCCGCCGCCTGGGCGGCGGGCGTGGGGATCGAGAACGCGTTGATCGATGGCGTTGACCGTGACGCTGATCGGCGTCGAGGCGAAGTTGCCGCCCTCCGTGAGCGTGATCGAAGCGGTCTGGCGTTGTACAGGCGCTGACGCCGTTGTTAGCGCCGGCAACGCTCGCGATTCGGGATGCGAAGCTGACCGGCGTCCCCGTCTGATGGCGACAGGTTGCCCGACAGGTCCGACACGGTCGGGGCGTTGGCGCCGATCACGGACGCGCCCGAGAACGTGAGCGTGTGCGAGCCGCCGTAGGCGGTCACCGTGTTCCCGTGCGCGTCGATCGCCTTGATCGTGAGGCTGTTCGCGGCACCGGCCGCCGGCGTCGTCGTGGCGGCGGAGAGCGACAGCTTCGAGAGCGAGGCCGGGGCGACGACGAACGCTGGCGTCGAGCCCGTGCTCCCGCCCGAGTCGGTCGCGGTGAGCAGGGTCGAGGCCGATGCGTTGTAGAGGGTGACGCTGACGGAGGCTGCGACGCCGTTCGTGAAGGCGATTGAGCTCTGGCGCGTCGCGCACAAGCCCTTGGCCGGGTACGACGGCGCGGTGCCGCCGGGACTCGTGGCTGGGCCGGAGAGCGTCACGCACTGTCCGGTTCCCGCGTAGTTGGCGGTGTTGCCGTAGGCGTCGTTGGCGGTGATGGAGACGGTGAAGGGTCGCGCCCGCCGTCTGCGAGGCCGGGCGTCGGGACGGCTGAACGAGGCGATCGAGCCGCCGCCACGGTCACCGCAGAGCGCTGCCGAGGTGTAGTTGCCGCTCTCGGCTGACCGTGATCGAGGCGGTCTCCGCCTTGTACAGCCGCATCACCCCGTTGTTGGCTCCGGACACGCGTGGCCACCCAGCACTGAACGTGATCGCCGTGCCCGTCCCGAAGGCGACCGCGATGCCAGAGGCGTTGCTCACCGTCGGGTTGTTCCCGCCAATCGAGCTCGCGCCGGCGAAGGTGAGCGCGTGGGAGCCGGAGTACCACGCCACGTAATGCCTTGGGCGTCAACGGCGGTGATCGTGAGGTTGTCGGTGGCGCCGGCCGTCGGGCGTCGTCGGTGGCGGCGGACAGATCGAGAGACGGCTCAGCGCTCCGTAGGCGACCGTGACCTGCGTGGCCGGGACGCTCGTGGCCGACCACGTGTGCCAGACGGCCGTCACGGTGTAGGTGTAGGTCCCAGCCGTCAGGCCGGAGTCCGTGCACGTGAGGGTTGCGCCGGCGCGCTCGCGGTCGGACAGGTGCCGCCAACTGAGCGAGCCCCGCGGCGCACGGCGTACGTGATCGTCCCGCTCCCCGGCGGCGTCACCGCCGACCACGTCAGCGTCACGACGCCAGCACCCGGAACGGCGCCGGTCACGGTCGGCGCCCCGAGCGTGCCGGCGCTGGCAGAGCCCCCGCCCGACCCGGGTGCCGTCCAGTACCCGAGCGCGGCAGCGGCCACGCCCCCGGCGAGGACGGCGCCCGCCGCGGTTCCGAACGCGACGCGCGCGAGCCCGCGCGTGCGCCTGGAGCCAGCGCCGCCCATCATTGCGCCGTTCCCGCGTAGCTGAGCGCGAAGCTCACGCCCTGGCAGACGTCCTGGTTGACGTCCGGCAGGTCGAGCAGGACGATCTGCGGCGCCAGCGGCACATCGCCCAGGATCACGCTGCTCCCGGCGGGCACGATCAGCGGGGCTTCCGCCGACACGGACGACTGCGCGAGGCGGATGTTGACCGCGCTGGGGCAGCCCGCCGGCGTGCTGTCGGCAGCCACCGAGGTCGTGATCGACGTGATCCGGAGCTCCGCGCTCGTGCGGTTCGACACCGTCAACCGGATCGCGGACCAGCGCCCCGGCAGGAGACCCCCAACGTCGCCCGCGATGACGAACGACAGCGGATCACTGGGGAGCGGCGATCCACCGGTGGTGCCTGGCGCGGGCGGCTCCGACGAGGCGGGCGTGTCGGACGGGATGGGCGACGTCCAGGCGCTGCCCGAGGGAGCGGGCGTCGAGGGTCGCGCCGAGGGAGGCGGCCTCGTCGGGCCGGGCAAAGCGGCAGCGGCGGACCCGTCCGTCGGGGTGACGGCTGGGTCCGATGGGCCGGATGCCGTCGCCGCCGGCCCCAAGGGATCCGGTGGGCTCGCCGGTGACGCGGGTGAGGGGGACGCCCGAAGCGGCAGTCGGGCTGTTGGTGTTGCTCGGCCCGCCGGGACGTTCGCCGCCGCGCCCTGTGTTGCAGTCGGCCTTGGACTGGCCGGGGGCGAGCCGACGCTGTCGGCAGTCATCAGAACGACGGCCGCTCCCGGGACCCCGACGAGCCCAAGGAGTGCGAGGAGGACGAGGACGAGGAGACGCCGGTCCGCGCGCCGCCGCCGGTCGCCCTCGAGCCGCGCGCCCTCGCGCTGACTGCTCGCGCCGTCCACGTCAGGTGGACCTGCGTCGCCCGTGCCCGTGGGACCGCCGGCGGTGGCGGCCTACTGAACCGCGTACCCGAGCGTGACCGTGGCGCCCTTGCAGGCGTCCTGGTTCGCGTCCACCTTGTCGTTGAACTTGATCGTGGGGCCGGTCCAGGCGCCAACGCCGGTCCCGGATGCCACTTCTGCGTTCACCGTTGCGGTGGCGTTCGCAAGCGTGAAGTCGGTCGCGTCGCAGGTGCCCGCGGGGGCGTCGCCCGCCTTGACCACCGACTGGATGCTCGCGACCACGCCCGCCACGTAGACCGGGCTGCTGTTCGTGTTGGTGAAGGTGCCGCTGATCGTCTGCGCGCTGTCGCCCGGGTACATCGCGGTGAGAACGGTGGTCTGGTTCACCGTGATGGCGACATTGGTCCCGACCGTCGCCGTCCCGCTCCCGGTGCCACCAGCGGTCCAGTACGCGAAGGCGACGCCGCCGAACGCCAGCGTCAGGAGGGCCGCGAAGACGGCGGTGACGCGCCGTCGATTGGTTCGCCTGTTCATGCCGTTTGCCTCGTGGAGTTCGCAGGAGCCAGATGGCCGGGTGCAGTGGGGACGGCAGGAGCGGGGCGCGATCCAGGACGTGGCAGACGCCCGAGTGCGTTCCGGCATCTGCCGGTCGTCTCCACCCGGGCGAGGAGCATGTCGCTGGGTTGATCTGGCTGTGACGCTAGGGCAGCCGTTGCCCGCAGGCAGCGCGGGAATTCCCCGGATTCGCGACACCGGAGGTCCCAGTCCGGTAGTACGAACGTCCGGTCGAGTCCCGGCGTGCGGAACGGTCGCCAGTCAGCGCCGGAGCGCTCGCGGGAACGCGGCGTCGTAGGCGGCAACGAGGGCGTCGCCGAACTCGTCGCGGCCGTCCTCCCCCACCCCGCGGCAGTCGGCGGCCCAGCGGGCGGTGATCGCCACGTGCTCGGGCTGGTTCCGCGAGCGCGGGGCGCCCGGCGGCGACAGGTACGGGGAGTCCGTCTCGACAAGCAGGCGCTCGGGCGGCACGAGCGCCACGGCCTGGGCTGACGCCTCCTCACCCCGGCGGAACACGAGCCCCGAGAACGACACGACGAGCCCCATGGCGACGACCTCCGCCGCGTAGTCCACCGGCCCCGAGTACGAGTGGATGACGGCCGGGGGACGCCCGCCGAAGGCGCGTCGAGCTGCCTCGCCGTCGAACCCGGCCGCCCGGAGCTCGCGTACGAGCGCGTCCTGCGCGTCGCGCTCCCCCGCGCGTGAGCGGCAGTGGAGGATCGCGGGCTTGCCCGTCGCGAGCGCCAGCGCCAGGTTGGCGCGCAGGTTGTCGAGCTGCGCCTCCCAGGGGCTGAACATCCGGTCCGAGTCGAGTCCCGTCTCGCCGATGGCCACCACGCGCTCGTCGCGAGCCCACGTCTCGATCTCCGCCCACTCGGCGGGCGTGACCTTGGCCGCGTCGTGCGGGTGCGCCCCAACAGCGGCGTCAAGGAACGGGCGCGTGGCGACCAGCGCCAGGGCGCGCTCCGACGAGTGGTGGTTCCAGCCCGGCACCAAGATCCGCTCGACGCCCGCCAGCCTGGCACCGCCGATCACCAGGTCGACGTCGGCGTCGAAGCGGTCGGCGTTGAGGTGCCCGTGGGAGTCGACGAGGCGCATGCCGGCCCTGCGGGCGGCTATTCGCGGCCGAGGGCGCGCTGGATCTGGTCGATGTGGTCGCCGCGGTGCGGGAAGCGCTCGAGCCAGTTCGTCCCGCCGCGCTCGATCGCCGCCTCGACGGCATCGTCCTCGAGGTCGGCGATGTAGTTGTCGGCGACCTCGGCCGCGTCGAGCGCCAGCGCTACGGCCGCGGCCGGCGGCAGCGCCCGCCACGTCGCGATGAGCGCGTCGTTGTTGCGATTCGTGATGTCGCTGCTCGCGTGGGCGGGCGCGATGTCCCCCGACTCCGCGGCGTGCTGCCAGCGGACGACGTGCCAGGTGTCCCAGAACGCCAGGTGCGCGAAGGCCATCGCGACGTTCCATCCCTCGCCCAGGTCCACCGTCAGATCGGCCTCGGACAGCGTGACGGCGAGTTCGCGCAGCGCGACGGTCGCCGCCGCGTTCGCCTCCACGTAGGAGCGGTCCGTCATCGCCTCGACCTCCTTGGCGGCTTCAGTCTCGGCGCGCGGGAACAGCGGTGACGGCGTCGGAGTGACTCGACCCGGGCTCGCCATCGCGCCCCAGGCGAGCCGCTCCAGCAGCGCGGGTCCGCCGTTGCCGTCCGGGCCGTACTCGTACGGGTAGCCCAGTTGCTCGAGCACGCGGGGCGCCATGCCGGGCATGAACGGCGCGACCGCGAGGCCCACCAGCCGGCACGCCTCGACGAGGTCGCCCAGCACGTGGCGCAGGCGGGTCTCGGCCGCCGCATCGCCAGCCTGGGCTCGCTTCGCCAGCGACCACGGCTGCGTCTCGTCGACGGCCTTGTTCGCGACGCCCACGAAGTCCCACAGGGCGGCGAGCGCATCGTGGAGGAGGTAGCTGTCGAGCTTGGCGCGGTATGTCGCGAGCGCGGTCGCCCAGGTCGGGGCCGGCGGCGCGACGTCAATCGCCTGCGGCTCCGGGCGCTCCCCGCCGAGATACCGATTGACCATCGACACGACGCGGTTGACGAGGTTGCCGAAGTCGTTGGCGAGGTCCGCGTTGTACCGGCGCACGAACGAGTCCCACGAGACGTCGGTGTCCTTGTCGAAGGCCACCTCGGCCAGGGTCACGTAGCGGGCGGCGTCGGCGCCGAACGCGGACACCACCGCGTGCGGGTCGAGGAAGTTGCCGCGGCTCTTGCTCATGCGCTCGCCCGCCACGAGCAGCCAGCCGTGAACCCAGACGTGCTCGGGCGCCTCGAGGCCCGCGGACCACAGCATGGCCGGCCAGTAGATGGTGTGGAACCGGGCGATGTCCTTGCCGATGACGTGGAGGTCCGCCGGCCACCACTTCGCGAAGCTGTCCATGTCGCCCGGGAAGCCGGCGCCGGTGATGTAGTTGATCAGCGCGTCGTACCAGACGTAGATCGTGCCCGCCTCGGGATCCCAGGAGCCGTCCTCGCGCTGGGCCGACTCGCCGTTCTCCGCGATCGGGAACGGGATGCCCCAGCTCGCGCCGCTCCCGCCCGCACGGCTGATCGAGAAGTCCTGGAGGCCCTGGCGGATGAAGCCGAGCATCTCGTTGCGCCGGTAGTCCGGCTGGACGAAGTCAGGATGCGCCTCGTACCAGTCGAGCAGGCGCTGCTGGTAGGCCGAGAGACGGAAGAACCAGTTGCGCTCGGTCAGGTACTGAAGGGTGGCGTCGGGGTGGTTGGGGCACTGCATGCCCTTCGCGGTCTCGAACAGGTCCGACGGCGCCTTGAAGCCCTCGTTGGGGCAGTACCAGCCCTCGTACGTGTCGAGGTAGATGTCCCCGCTCGCATAGGCGCGGCGGACCATCTCCTGCGCGGAGCGGTAGTGGTCCGGATCGGTGGTGCGGATGAACCGGTCCGGGCTGATGAGCAGCGCGTCCTCGGCCGAATGGAAGAGGCCCACCTTCTCGTCCACGAACTCGCGGGGCGTGATCCCCCGCTCCGTGGCGGACTGCGCGATGTTGACCGAGTGCTCGTCGGTGCCGGTGAGGAACCGCGTGTCGTCACCCTGCATCCGGTGCCACCGCGCGATCACGTCCGCGCCGATGACCTCGTACACGGTGTGGAGGCCGGGCGCGTTGTTCGCGTAGGCGATGGCGGTGGTCAGGTAGAAGCGCTTGCGGTCGGACATGGCCTGCCGATGGTAGCAGCGCGCGGCGCCGGTCCGGCGCGCTGGTCGAGCCGCGGTGAGTCGCGCCAGTGCGTCATTGGCGCCCTGATCCAGCACGGTCCGCGCCACGAGACCCGGCTTCGGTCAGCGACCCGCGCTCAGCGACCCCCAATCTCAGTCAGACGCGACTCGCGGGGGGCGTCGCGGGTGCGTGGCGGAGCTGCTCAGTGCCGGAAGTGACGCCTCCCGGTGATGAGCATCGCTGCGCCCGCCTGCTCCACGAGCGTGAGCACCGCGGCGTCGCGGATGGAGCCGCCCGGCTGGACGATCGCGGTGACGCCGGCATCGAGCAGCGCTTCCGGGCCGTCGGGGAACGGGAAGAACGCGTCCGAGGCTGCGACGGCCCCCATCGCCCCGCCCGACTCGGCCTGGAACGTGCGCGCCTTGTCCACGGCCTGGCGGCAGGCATCCACGCGTGACACCTGCCCCGAGCCCAGGCCCACCAGCATCCCGTCGCGGACGAGCACGATCGCGTTCGACACCACGGCACGGCACAGTCGCCAGGCCAGGTCGAGGTCGGCGAGCTCGCGCTCGGTCGCCTGCCGTGAGGTCGTGCAGGCCCACTCGGCGGGATCGTCGGGGAGGGTGTCCGGCGCTGTGACCAGGACTGCGCCACCGGCCGTCCGGAGCGAGCCCAGGTAGTCGACCCGGGGCAGCCCGCGCGGCGTCAGCCCGGAGTGGTCCGCCACGGCGTCGATGGACGGGTCCACCACCAGCCGCAGGCTCGGCTTGGCGGCCAGCACCTCGCGCGCCTCCTCGTCGAACGCGGGCGCCACGACCACCTCGAGGAAGATCGACGTCAGCTTCTCTGCCAGCGCGCGGTCCACGGTCCCCGTCACCGCCACGACGCCGCCGTATGCGGACACCGGGTCGCCGGCGTACGCCGCGTCCCAGGCGTCGAGCAGCGTCGGGCGCTCGGCGGCGCCACAGGGGTTGGTGTGCTTGCAGATGACGACGGCGGGTCCGCGCATCAGCCGAGCCAGGTTCGCCGCCGCCGACGCGTCGAGCACGTTGTTGTACGAGAGCGCCTTGCCCTGCAGCGGCGGCTCGCCCGTGGCGAAGGGCCCCTCGCCGGGTCGGGGCTCGCGGTCGGTGCGGCGGTACCGCGCGGCCGGCTGGTGCGGGTTCTCGCCGTAGCGCAGCGTCTCGACCTTCTCCATCGAGATCGTGAGGCTGGGCGGGTACGGATCGGCGGAGGTGGGCAGCCCGGGCTCGTCGGGCAGGGCGATGCCGGCCTCGTGCATCCGGCACGGCAGCTCGTTGGAGATGCGCGCGTCGTATGCCGCGGTGTGGCGGAACGCCTCGACCGCCAGGGCTGAGCGCAGGCCGAGCGGGATCTCGCCGAACTCGTCGAGGGCGGCGAGGACGGCCTCGTACCGGGCCGGCGAGGTCACGATGGCCACTGACGCGTGGTTCTTCGCGGCGGCGCGCACCATCGACGGACCGCCGATGTCGATCTCCTCGACCAGCTCGTCGAAGGTGATCCCCGGCCGGCGCGCGGCGGCCGCGAACGGGTACAGGTTGCTGACCACCATGTCGAACGGCGCGATCCCGAACGCGGCGAGCGTCTCGCGGTGGTCAGCGCGGCGCCGGTCCGCCAGCAGCCCGGCGTGAACCCTCGGGTGGAGCGTCTTGACGCGCCCGTCGAGCATCTCGGGCGAGCCCGTCACGGCCGCCACGTCGGTCACCGGGAGACCCGCCTCGCGCAGGGCGCGCGCCGAGCCGCCGGTCGACACCAGCTCCCAGCCGCGCGCCACCAGCCCGCGGCCAAGCTCAGCGAGCCCGGCCTTGTCGTATACCGAGAGCAGTGCCCGGCGGGGCTTCGGCACGCGGGCGTCCACGACGGCCGGGTCGATCGCGGCACGACGCGTCCCGGGAGCCGCCGAGACGGCCCCCGCCAGCAGCGCGGCCACGGCCTGCGGGAGCAGCCGGTGCTCGACGGGGTGGATCCTGGCGAGCAGCGTCTCCTCGGTGTCGTCGGGCAGGACCGGGACAGCCTCCTGGCTGACGATCGGGCCGCCGTCGAGCGTCGCGTCCACGAGATGGACCGTCACGCCGGTCACGGCGACGCCCGCAGCCAGCGCGTCACGGGCGCCGTGGAGCCCGGGGAACGACGGGAGGAGCGACGGGTGCACGTTGAGGATCCGGCCGCGGAACGCCTCGAGCACGCGCGGGCCGATCAGCCGCAGGTAGCCCGCGAGCACAATGACGTCCAGCGCCACCGCGACGAGCGTCTCGGCCAGGATGCGGTCGTCGCCGCGGGGGACGAGGATCGTCTCGATCCCCTCGTCTGCCGCCCACCGAAGGGCCTCGCACGGACGATCCGCGAACACCAGCACGACCTCGCCGCCCAGCTCGCCGCGTCCGGCCGCCGCAACCAGCGCTCGAAGGTTCGACCCCGTCCCGGAGACCCCGACCGCGATCCTGCCGCTCATCCGCCCCTCGCCTCCTCCGCGTACCGCCGGCCGCCAAGCGCGGCCGCCTCGACCACGTCGCCGATCACCCAGGCGGACAGGCCGCGGGCCGCCGCCAGCTCGATGGCAGGGCCCGCCGCCTCGGCGGGCACCACCAGCACCATCCCGATCCCGCCGTTGAAGGTCGCGCGCAGCTGGACCTCGTCGATGCCGCCGAGCGCACCCAGCAGCCGCATCTCCGGGAGCATCGGCCAGGCCGTCGGGTCCACCCTGCGCCGCCAGGTCCTCGGGCAGGGCGCGCGGGGCGTTCCCGGGCACACCGCCACCGGTGATGTGCGCGACGCCGCGCAGCTCGTGGCCGGCCGAGGCCAGCGCCTCCCGGATCGCGAGCACGTCGCGCGCGTAGATGCGGGTGGGCGTGAGGAGGACGTCACCGAGCGTCAGGCCCGCGGTGGCGTCGCCGGGAGCGAGCACGACGCCGGACCGCCACGCCACCTCGTCGAACGGCGCGTCAAGCACGAGGTCGCCGTCGCGGACGACCTTGCGCACCAGCGAGTAGCCGTTCGAGTGGAGCCCGGACGCCGCCAGGCCGACGATCGCGTCGCCCGCCCGCGCCGCCGTCCCGTCGAGCAGTCGCGAGCGCTCCGCCACGCCCATGCAGAACCCGGCCAGGTCGAACTCGTCGGGGTCCATCAGGCCCGGGTGCTCGGCCGTCTCGCCGCCAATCAGCGCGGCGCCCGCCTGCCGGCAGCCCTCGGCGATCCCCGCCACGAGCGACGCGACCCGCTCCGGCACCAGCCTGCCGATCGCGATGTAGTCCAGGAACGCCACGGGCTCGGCGCCGGAGCACACGACGTCGTCCGCACACATCGCCACGAGGTCGATGCCGATCGTGTCGAGCCGACCCATCGCGGCGGCGATGGCCGTCTTCGTCCCCACCCCGTCGGTGGACGAGACGATGACGGGCTCGCGGCATCCGGGCGGGATCGTGAACGCGGCGCCGAAGCCGCCGAGGCCGCCGAGGACCTCCGGTCGCATCGTGGACGCCACCGAGGCGCGCATGAGCTCCACCGCACGGTCGCCGGCCGCCACGTCCACGCCCGATGCCGCGTACGCGCTCCGGTCAGCGGCCGTCTTGCCGCTCACTCGCCGCTCACCGCTGGCCCGTTCCCGCCGTCGCCGGCGCGGGTGGCGACAGCGGGGCCAGGGAGTGGCCCGACGACGAGGGCGAGACCGGCTCCTCGAGGAGGAACTTGCGCGCCTCGACGTCGTACGGGACCGGTTCGGGATACCGCCCGTCGAAGCAGGCGAAGCAGAACTGCTCGTACGGGAGCTCGAGTGCGGCGAGCACGCCCGGCACGGAGAGGTAGCCGAGCGAATCCGCGCCGATGAACTCGCGGATCTCCTCGATCGAGTGCGTCGCCGCCAGCAGCTCCCTGGGGACCGACGTGTCGATGCCGTAGAAGCAGGGGTGGTAGATGGGCGGGGCGCTGATCCGGACGTGGACCTCGCGGGCGCCGGCGCGGCGGAGGAGGCCCACGATCTGGCGGGTGGTGGTGCCCCGGACGATCGAATCGTCCACCACGATCAGCCGCTGGCCGCGGATGGTCTCCCGAAGCGGGCTGAGCTTGACGTTCACGCCGCGCTGGCGCATCGCCTGCGACGGCTGGATGAACGTGCGGCCGCTGTAGCGGTTGCGGACGAAGCCCTCGCGGTACGGGATCCCCGACTGCTCGGAGTAGCCCGCGGCGGCCGGGCCGCCCGTGTCCGGGACCGGCATCACGAGGTCGGCCTCGACCGGGTGCTCCTTGGCCAGCTCCATGCCCATGTGGCGGCGCGCCTCGTAGAGGCTCCGGCCCTCGAGATACGAATCGGGCCGCGCGAAGTAGATGAGCTCGAACACGCACATCGCGGGGTCGGCCTTCGCGTAGCGGACCGACACCGGCTCGCGGCCCGGCTGGAGCACCACGATCTCGCCCGGCTCCACGTCGCGGATGAACTCGGCGCCGACGGTGTCGAGCGCGCAGGTCTCCGAGGCCAAGATCCAGCCCGCGGTGTCGTCGTCCCACAGGCCCGGCGCGGTCTCGTCGGTCCGCGGGATGCGCCCGAGCGCGAGCGGGCGGAACCCGTGGGGGTCGCGGACGCCGATGACGCGCTCGCCGTCGAGCGACCACGAGGCTGAACGCGCCGCGGACGCGGGGCAGGACCTGCTTGAGGGCCTCGACCGTGTCGGCGGCGGGCTCGTCGGCGAGGAGCGCGGTCAGGAGCTCCGTGTCGGTGGTGGCGGGCAGGCGCGTCCGCCCGCCCTCGAGCTGCTCGAGGAGCTCGCGCGTGTTGACGAGGTTCCCGTTGTGGCCGATGGCGATCGCCCGACGGGGGCCCAGTCGAAGCGTCGGCTGCGCGTTCTCCCACACGGTTGACCCGGTGGTGGAGTAGCGGCAGTGCGCCACGGCGAGGTCGCCGGTGAGCGACGGGATCCGCCGCTCGTCGAGGACCTGGGTCACCATCCCCAGGTCCTTGTAGATCATGAGGTGGCCCTGGTCCGAGACGCCCACGCCCGCGGACTCCTGGCCCCGGTGCTGGAGCGCGAACAGGGCCGTGGCGGCGACGGCCGCGGCCTCATGGCCACGGTCGGGGAGCACGACGCCGACGACACCGCACATCAGCCGGCAACCTCCAGGCCCGGCAGGGCCGCTCCATCCGGGTCGTCCTCCCCCTCCCAGCCCAGGGCGCGTGGCAGCCCGTGCTCCCACGCGTGGCGGAGGTCCTGAACGACGGCCTCGAGCGCATCGGCGATGCGCGAGCCGCGCTCCTCGGCGGCACCCGTGGCGCCCTCGCCCGCGAGCTCGATGACCAGCCTGGCGCCGCCGGTGGTGCCGAGGGCGTCGGTGTGGATCCCGAAGTGGAGCGCCAGCAGGCCGAACGCCGGCACGTGCCGCGGCACCACCTCGCAGACGAGCCGGGACGGGCTCTCGCCGAACAGCGCGACGGCGGGCGAGTCCCCCACCCCGAGGCGCAGCTGGGCGCCGCGGCCGCCCCAGATGCACATCTCCGCGATGGCCACCGCGAGCCCGCCGCCGGACACGTCCTGGCAGCTCTCGACGAGGCCACGGGCGATCGCCTCGCGGATGAACGCCTGGAGTCGCGCCTCGAGCTCGAGGTCGATCGACGGCGGGCCGTCCTCCAGCGCGGCGCCGGCGAGACGGGCGTACTCGCTCCCCGCCAGGCCGCCACCGGGCTGGCCCACCATCACGACGGTGTTGCCGTCGGCGCGGAACGCCGGGCCCACGCGGGTCGAGACGTCGTCGAGCAGCCCCACGATCCCGATCTCAGGCGTCGGCGCGATGGCCGACCCCGGCGCCTCGTTGTACAGCGAGACATTGCCGCCGGTGACCGGCAGGCCCAGCGCAACGCACGCGTCGGCGAGGCCGCGGACGCCCTCAGCGAGCGCCCAGAAGGCCTCGGGCCGCGTCGGGTCGCCATAGTTGAGGCAGTTGGTGACGCCCAGCGGCCTGGCGCCCGTGATCGACACGTTCCGCGCGGCCTCGGCCACCGAGAGCGCGGCGCCGAGCCACGGGTCGATCTGGCTGACCGGGGCGTTGCCGTCGGTCGTGGCGACGAGCGCCTTCTTCGTCCCCTTGATCCGGAGCACTGCCGCGCCCTGCCCGGGGCCCGTGACGGTGTTCGCCTGGACGTTGTGGTCGTACTGCTCGAAGACCGGGCGCCGCGACGACAGGTTCGGCGACCCGAGCAGCGCCGTCAGCACCGCGCCCGGGTCCTGACCGCGGCCCGGCAGCTCGACGAAGGGCTCCGCCGGGGAGCCGGGCGCGGGGGCCTGGCGACGCCGGGCCGGGGCCCGCGACTCGCGGTTGAACACAATCGCCTCGGACGCGAGCGCCGGCGCCGGGATCCGAGCGAGCTCGACGGCGCCGGCGACCGGCCGACCGTCAGCGTCAAGGGCCCCGGAGCCGTCGGGCGCGGTGAGCACCACGACGTCGGGCTCCTCGGTGACGCGCCCGATGATCGCCACCGGCAGCTCCCAGCGCCGGCAGACCTCGCGGACCGCCTCCCACTGCGCGGGCTCGACGATCGCGACCATGCGCTCCTGGGATTCGGAGATCATCACCTCGAACGGCTCGAGGCCGGGCTCGCGGCGCGGGATCGCGTCGAGGTCCACCAGCATCCCGGTGCCGCCGCGGTCGGCGGTCTCGCACGTTGCGCAGGTGATCCCGGCGGCGCCGAGGTCCTGGATCGACACCACCAGCTGGCGGGCGATCAGCTCGAGCGTCGCCTCGATGAGCAGCTTCTCCGCGAACGGATCGCCCACTTGGACCGACGGCCGCTTGGAGGGGTCCTGATCGCCGAACGTCGCGCTGGCCAGCACCGAGGCGCCGCCGATGCCATCGCGGCCGGTGGCGCTGCCGTAGAGCACGACGAGGTTGCCGGGGCCGTCGGCCGAGGCCCGGGTGAGCATCCCGTCCTCGAGCAGGCCGATGGCCATGACGTTGACCAGCGGGTTGCCCTGGTACGAGGGGTCGAAGACGAGCTCGCCGCCGACCGTGGGCACGCCGACGCAGTTGCCGTAGCCGCCGACGCCGCGCACGACGCCGTCGACGAGATGGCGCGTCCGCGGGTCATCCGGGTTGCCGAAGCGCAGCGCGTCGAGGACCGCGATCGGCCGGGCGCCCATGGCGAACACGTCGCGCAGGATCCCCCCGACACCGGTCGCGGCGCCCTGGTACGGCTCCACCGCGGACGGGTGGTTGTGGCTCTCGATCTTGAAGGCGACCGCGAGGCCGTCGCCGATCGCGATCACGCCGGCCTGCTCGCCCACGCCCGCGACCACGTCCTTGCCCTTCGTCGGGAGCGTCTTGAGCAGCGGCCGACTGCTCTTGTACGAGCAGTGCTCGGACCACATCACGCTGAACATCGCGAGCTCGAGCCCATTCGGCTCGCGCGACAGCTTCTCGCGGATCGCCTCGAGCTCCTCGTCGGTGAGCCCCAGGACGCGGTGGAGCGGGACCTCGGCGGTCGTCACGCCGCACCTCCGGCCAGCGCCCGCGTCGTCGTTCCCGCAATCGCGCCGGTCGCGGCGTACTCGGCCGCGCTCACGACGAGCGAACGGATGATCCCGAGGCCGTCATCGCTGCCGAGGATCGCCTCCACGGCCGTCTCGGGGTGCGGCATCAGGCCGGCCACGTTGCCCGCGGCGTTGCGCACGCCGGCGATCCCGCGCAGGGAGCCGTTGGGGTTGCCCGGGTCGTCCGGCCCGGCGACGGAGCCATCCGCGTTGGCGTAGCGCCAGAGGACGCCGCCCTCGCGCTCCAGCGCGTCGAGCGTCGCGTCGTCGGCGTAGTAGCAGCCCTCGCCGTGGGCGACGGGCATGCGCAGCGGGCGGCGCTCGCCCACCTCGCGGGTGAAGGGCGTGTCCATGTGCTCGGGGAGCAGCGCCACCTCGCGGCAGACGAAGCGCAGGCCCCGGTTGCGCAGCAGCGCGCCGGGCACGAGCTTCGCCTCGGCGAGGACCTGGAAGCCGTTGCAGATCCCCAGCACCGGCCCGCCGGCTTCGGCGAAGGCCGCCACAGCGCGCATGACGGGGCTGAACCGCGCGATCACGCCGGCCCGCAGGTAGTCGCCGTACGCGAAGCCGCCCGGGATGAGGATGCCGGACACGCCCTCGAGGTCCACGGACTCGTGCCACAGGACCACCGGCTCGGCACCCGCGATCCGCAGCGCGTTGACAGCGTCGATGTCCCGGTTTGAGCCCGGGAACAGCACGATGCCGACGCGTGCCGTCACCCGAGCGCCTCCACGTCGAAGAGCTCCATGAGCGGGTTGCTGAGCAGCTCGGACGCGAGCCTGTCCACCACGACCCGCGCGGCGGCCACGTCGGCTGCCTGGACGGTCAGCTCCACGCGCCTCCCGACGCGCACGCCCGACACGCCGGCGATGCCGAGGTGCGGCAGGCTCTTCTCCACGGCGCGCCCCTGGGGGTCGAGGATGCCGGGCTTGGGGGTGACGTTGACAGCGAAACGGTACGCGGGCTGCTCGCTCATCGGGCGATGACGTCCTCCGACAGATAGCGGGCGAAGCTCGCCCCGGTGATGCGCTCGAAAGCCTCGATGTAGCGGGCTCGCGTGCCCGCCGCCACGTCGTCGGGGAGCTCGGGGCCCGGCGGCGTCTTGGTCCATGCCTGGGCCTCCAGCCAGTCGCGGACGAACTGCTTGTCGTAGCTCGCCTGGGCGCGGCCGGGCTCGTACGTCCTCGCGTCCCAGAATCGCGAGGAGTCGGGCGTCATGACCTCGTCGATGAGCAGCAGCTCGCCCGACGGCAGCACGCCGAACTCGAACTTGGTGTCCGCCAGGATGATCCCCGCGCGCTCGCAGACGTCCGCGCCGCGGGCGTAGAGCGCCAGGGCCGCGTCGCGCATGCGCTCGGCGAGACCGGCGTCGCCTGCGAGCTCCACCACGCGCCCGAAGTCGATGTTCTCGTCGTGGTGACCCGCGGGCGCCTTCCACGCGGGCGTGAAGATGGGCTCGGCCAGGCGGTCGGACTCGCGGAGACCGGCCGGCAGCGCGTTGCCGCAGATGGAGCCCGTGGCCTGGTAGTCCTTCCAGCCCGATCCGCTGACGTACCCGCGGACCACCGCCTCGACGGGAATGACCTCGGCGCGGCGCCCCAGCATCATCCTGCCGCGGAGGTCCGCGAGCAGGACGGGGTCCCCGCCGGTGAGCCATGCCGGCAAGTCGGACGGGTCCGTGGAGAGCAGGTGGTTCGCGACGATGTCGGCGGTCTCGCGAAACCAGAAGCGCGAGAGGCCGGTGAGGACGCGGCCCTTGTCCGCGATCGGCGTGGGCAGGATCACGTCGAACGCCGACAGGCGGTCCGACGCGACCAGGAGCAGCCGGTCGTCGCCGACCTGGTAGAGGTCGCGGACCTTGCCTGAGCGGACAAAAGCGCTAGCCAGCGGCATGCGGAGCCTCCTTGCGAGCAGCGATGGCGGTCTCGAGCGCGTCCAGCCGCGCGATGACCTCGGGCGCGTGGCGGAGGACCGCCGCGTCGTCGAAGCATGCGTCGAGGTCGGCGAGCGAGAGCCGCTCGGCCACCGCGGGGTCGGTGGCCAGCAGGTCGTGGAGCGGGCTGCGCTCGTCGGCGGCGCGCAGCGCGTTGCGCTGCACCACCGTGTACGCATCCTCCCGTGAGAGGCTCCCCCGCTCGACCAGCGCCAGCAGCACGCGCGACGAGGCGTGGAGCCCGAGGCCCCGCTCGATGTTCTCGGCCATCCGCTCCGGCCGCACCACGAGCCCTTCGACCAGCCCCGCAACCTTGGCGAGCATGTAGTCGAGCAGGATCGTCGCGTCGGGCAGGATGACGCGCTCGGCCGAGCTGTGGCTGATGTCGCGCTCGTGCCACAGCGGCTGGTCCTCCATCGCGGTGTGGGCGTAGCCGCGCAGGAGGCGCGCCAGGCCCGCGATCCGCTCCGAGAGGATCGGGTTGCGCTTGTGGGGCATCGCCGAGCTGCCCTTCTGGCCGCGCTTGAACGGCTCCATGACCTCGGCGATCTCGGTGTGCTGGAGGTTGCGGACCTCGGTGGCGAGCCGCTCCAGGCTGCCGCCCAGGATCGCGATCGCGGCCATGAACGCGGCGTGGCGGTCGCGCTGGACGATCTGGGTGCTGACGGGGTCCACGCGCAGCCCGAGCTCCCCGAGCACCTCGGCCTCGAGATCGGGCGCGAGGTGGCTGTAGGTGCCCACCGGGCCGCTGATCTTGCCCGTGGCGATCTCGGCCGTCGCGACGGCCAGCCGTTCGCGCCCTCTGGCTACCTCGAACGCCCACCCGGCGCACTTCAGCCCGAACGTGGTGGGCTCGGCGTGGACCGAGTGGGTGCGGCCCATCATGATCGTGCCGGCCTCGGCGCGGGCGCGGGCGATGAGGACGCCGGTGAGCGTGTCCGCCCGGACCAGCAATCGCTCCCCCGCCGCGCGGAGCTGGAGCGCGAGCGCGGTGTCGACCACGTCGCTGCTCGTCAGGCCCAGGTGCAGGAACCGCCCGTCCGCCCCGACGGTCTCGGCGACCTGGCTGACGAAGGCGATGACGTCGTGGTCCGTCGTCTGCTCGATCTCGTTGATCCGATCGACGTCCACGCGGGCCTTCTTCTCGATCGACGCGAGCGCGCGGGCCGGGACGAGACCGCGGCGGACCTGCGCCCGGCATACCGCGATCTCGACCTCGAGCATCCGCTCGAAGCGGGCCTGCTCGGACCAGACGGCGCCCATCTCGGGGAGGGTGTAGCGGGAGATCACGCGAGCACCTCGTCTTGCCCCGGGACGCGGAGCGCGATGTCGCGGCGCCGGTGGACGCCCTCCCAGTGGATCGCGTCGGCGGCGCGCTCGGCAGCATCGCGGGCGTGCGCGAGGTCAGGCCCCCGGCCGACGACCGCGAGCACGCGCCCGCCATTCGTCCCCCAGCCGCGATCGGGCCGCTGGCGGGCCACGGTCCCCGCGTGGAAGACGAGTGCGCCCCGGGCCTCCGCCGCCTCCACGCCCTCGATCGGGTCGCCCCGCTTGGGGCTCTGGGGGTAGCCCTGCGCCGCGAGCACGATTCCCACGGCGGCGTCGGCGGTCGACGGGAGCACGCCCGGCGTGTCGGCCGGCAGGCTCCCGAGCGCGGCCGCGAGGAACAGCGGCGCGAGGGGGACGGCCACGCGCGGCAGGACGACCTGCGTCTCGGGATCGCCGCAGCGGACGTTGACCTCGAGCAGCGCGGGGCCGTCCGGCGTGAGCATCAGGCCCGCGTACAGGAAGCCGCGGAACGGCAGGCCGCGCCGGCGCATCTCGGCGAGGATCGGCGCGTGGAAGCGCTCGACGATCTCCGCGACGGCCGCGTCGTCGAGGTCCGGGAGCGGCGAGTAGGCGCCCATGCCCCCCGTGTTCGGCCCGCGGTCGTCGTCGCACAGCCGCTTGTGGTCGCGGGCGGCCGGGAGGGCCCGAGCCCGCTCGCCGTCGCAGATGGCGATGACGCTGGCCTCGGGGCCGGTCAGGCGCTCCTCGATGACCAGCGCCGGCCGGTCCGTGGGACGTCCTGCGAGGAATGAGGGCGCGTACTCGAGCGCCATCTCGGTGGAGTCCGTGACGATGACGCCCTTGCCCGCCGAGAGGCCGTCCGCCTTGAGCACGATGCCGACGCCGTCGGCCGCGAGATGGCTGATGAAGGCGAGGGCCGCCTCCTCTTCGCCGCCGCTGAACGCCCTCGCGCGCGCCATGCGCACGCCCGCCGCCTCCGCCACGTCGTGGCAGAAGGCCTTGGAGGTCTCGAGCTGCGCGGCGGCCCGACTCGGCCCAAAGACCGCGATCCCGGCCCCGGCCAGCGCATCGGCCACGCCAACCGACAGCGGCGCCTCCGGCCCGACCACAACGAGGTCGACGGCTTCGGCCGAAGCCAGTGTGACCACGGCGGCGGGATCCATCGGGTCAACCGCGAGGCACCGGACGCCCGACGTCGAGGCGATCCCCGCGGACCCCGGCGCGCAGATGACGTCCTCGACCCCCGGCTCGCCAGCCAGCCGCCAGGCCAGCGCGTGCTCCCGACCGCCCCCTCCCAGGACCAGGATCCGGCGCGGCACGTCGAGACGCATGGGACGCTGGCCCTCCGCCGCTACGCCAGCGCGCCTGGACGGTGGCGCATCGGCCGCCAGGCCCGCTCGATGGTCTGGGTCCGCTCCGGGCCCACCGAGACGAACACGATCGGCACCCCCGCGTGCTCCTCCAGCGCGGTCACGTAGCGCCGAGCGTTCTCGGGCAGGTCCGCGAGCGAGCGCACGTCATGGATCGGCTGCTCCCAGCCCGGGAAGTCCTCGTAGATCGGCATGGCGTTGGCCAGCCTGGCGCCGCTGGACGGCCACTTGTCCACGCGCTGTCCGTCGATCTCGTAGGCCACACACAGCTTGATCGTCTCGATCCCCGACAGGATGTCGAGCTTGTTGAGCACGATGGCCGATGCCGAGTTGACGGCGACCGCATACCGCAGCGGCACGGTGTCGAACCAGCCGACGCGCCGGGCGCGCCCTGTGACGGTGCCGAACTCGCGGCCGCGCTCAGCGATGCCGCGCCCGACCTCGTCGAACAGCTCGGTCGGGAACGGGCCGCTGCCGACGCGGGTCGCGTATGCCTTCATGACGCCGATGACCTCGTCGACCTGGAGCGGGCCGATCCCGCCGCCGGTGCAGGCGCCGCCAGCCACCGGGTTGGACGAGGTGACGAACGGATAGCTGCCGTGGTCGAGGTCGAGCAGCGCCCCCTGGGCCCCCTCGAGCAGGACGTGGTCGCCGCGCCGGAGGGCGTCCTGGACGATCCAGGTCGTGTCGTCGAGGTGGGGCCGGAGGCGTTCGCCCCAGGCCAGGCACTGCGCGACGAGCGCCTCAACCTCGAAACGGTCTGCGCCCATCGACTCGAGGAGGAGGTTCTTGTCCTGGAGCGCCCGCGTGATGCGCTCGCGGAGCCGCTCCTCGACGATGAGGTCCTCCATGCGCAGGCCGAGGCGCCACGCGCGGTCCCCGTACGCGGGTCCGATGCCGCGCCCCGTCGTGCCCACCTTGGCGCCGGCGAGGCGGCTCTCATTGGCTTTGTCGAGCGCCACGTGGTACGGCATGATCACGTGCGCCGAGCGGCTGACGCGCACCTTGCTGACGTCGACGCCCTTGCCGATCAGCATGTCGAGCTCGCGGATCAGCGTGGCGGGGTTGACCACGACGCCGTTGCCGATGACCGAGGTGATGTGCGGGTACAGGACCCCCGACGGGCACAGCTGGAGCTTGACCGTCTCCTCGCCCACCACGACGGTGTGGCCCGCGTTGTCGCCGCCCTGGTAGCGGACCACCACCGCAACCTGCTCGGCGAGGAAGTCGGTGGTCTTTCCCTTCCCCTCGTCGCCCCACTGGAGGCCGACGATCACGGTCGCGGGCATCGCACGCCTCCGGACACAAAAAGGCCCCGGTTCATGCCGGGGTGGTGGATAGTCGTCTCCCGCGTCCGCCGGCCGAGCGTTCGGCAGGCCGCAGCGTCGAAGGTGCGTGCCCGATTCACGGGGCGGACGCCGCTCCTTCCTCGAGCAATGCTCATCCCTCCATCGTGGTTCAGGGGCCCCGCTCGACCTCGAGGACGCGTGGAGCATACCAAACGGTTGGGGCCGCCTACATTGCGTCCCGGTTGCGCTTCGGGGCGCGGCGCCGCGGCGCGGGGGCGCGGTTTCGCCCCTCAGTCGACGATCTCAGCCCCCACCCGCCGGAGCGTCGCCTCCTGGTCGAACTGGCGATCGGGATTCGACGGCGCGGCCCCCAGTTCGCGTCGGATCGTCGCCTCCCAGTCCAAGGTCGGCCCGGTCCGCCCCGCAATCGTCGACTGAGGGTGCGAAGCGCACGACGCGGCGACGGTCTGCGCTGAGGTGAGCGCCGGCGCCACTGGTGCTAAGGCGGCGCTAAGGAGCGCCCGTTACGGTTCAAGCGTGCCCGTGAGACAGCGGGTGCAGCCGCCGGTCCGTCCCGCCGCCACGACCGGCATCGGGTCCCGCCCCCGGATGTCAATTCCCGCCGCATGCAGAACAGGAGACACGGGCCGATGAACAGGGTCCTGCTCACTGGTCGCCTCACGCGCGACCCGGAGATGCGCACGACGGCCGCCGGCAAGGTCGTCGTCCAGTTTGCCGTGGCCACCCACGAGTACATCGGGGGCGGCAAGGAGAAGAGCGAGTTCCACGACGTCGTCGCGTGGGGGCGCCTGGCCGAGACGTGCGGCAAGTACCTCGGCAAGGGGCAACAGGTGGGGGTCGAGGGGCGGCTCCAGACTCGCTCATGGGACGACGCCAACAACCAGCGCCACTGGCGCACCGAGATCGTGGCCAACCACGTGGAGATGCTGGCCGGACGTCGGCGGCGGGACTACTCCGCCGAGGCTGCGGCCGCCTCGCTCGAGGCGCAGGCCCTCGCGGCGGGGATCGAGCCGGATCCGCTCGAGCCTGCGGCCGAATCGTTCGTCCCCGCCGGGCCGGCTGAGCCGGCGGACGACGAGGACGAGGACGACGAGCTCCTCGACGAGGCCGTCGCGGCCTGACGCTCGCCTTCACCTCGGCGGCGGTGCGGTCCTCCCCCCTCCGCGCCGCCGCTTTCCAGGCCCTGGCCACGCGAGACGCTCAGCCGCGCACCGAGCCGTACAGGGCGCGGCGCGGCAGCCCAGACGCCGCAGCGACGCGCTTGGCGGCATCGCCGCGCGCCACGCCGTCGCCGACGAGGCGCTCCACCTCGGCGCGCGCGGCGTCCATGGCCGAGGCCGGGTCCACGGCGCCCACTGGATCACTCCCCAGACCCCAGCCCACCACGATGACCACCTCGCCGCGAGCCGGGATCGTGCCGTCCATTGCCTGCTCGGCAAGCACGCCGAGTGTCCCGCGGACAACCTGCTCGTGCAGCTTGGTGAGCTCGCGGCAGACAGCGCCGGTGCGGTCGTCACCGCAGGCGGCGGCGAGGTCCCTGAGGGTGGCGGCCGTCCGGCCGGGCGCCTCGAACACCACGCTCCCCCGCTCGTCGGCCGCGATCGCGGCGAGGCGCTCCTTCCGCTCGCGGCCGGAGCGGGGCAGGAACCCCTCGAACGACCAGCGTGGCCCCGAGACGCCAGACGAGGCGACGGCCGCGAGCACCGACGACGCCCCCGGGATCGCGACGACCGATCCGCCAGACGCCGCCCACGCCGCCACCATCCCCTCGCCCGGGTCGGACACGATCGGCGTCCCGGCGTCCGTCACCAGCGCGAGGTCCGCGCCGCCAGCGAGGTGATCGAGCAGCTCGCGCTCGCGGGCCGGGCCGCTCTGCGCGTGGTACGACACGGCGCGGGTGGGGATCTCGTAGCGATCGAGGAGGCGGCGGGTGATCCGGGTGTCCTCGGCAGCGATCAGGGGGACGGCGCGCAAGACCTCGAGGGCGCGGACCGTGACGTCGCCCAGGTTCCCGATGGGCGTCGCGACGACGTAGAGCGTGCCCCCCGCCGCCGGGGCCGGGCGCCCGCCCACCACTACGACCGCGCCGAGCCGGGCCGCCGTCGCGGGTACAGGTAGTCAACGCCCGCAGTCCGCGGCCCGAGCTTCGCGATCGGAGGCACCTGGCGCTTGAACTCCGCGCCCGCGACCATCTTGTCCACCCGCTCGACGAGCGCCCGGTCGAACCCCATGGCGACCATCTCGTCCACGCTCCGCCGCCGGTCGACGCGCCAGAACAGCACGCGGTCGAGCACCGGATACGTGAAGCCCGCCTCGGTCTCGTCAGTCTGGCCGGGCCACAGGTCTGCCGACGGCGCCTTGCGGATCACCGCCTCAGGGACGCCGATGTCCGCCGACAACTGGCGGACCTGGCTCTTGTACAGGTCGCCGATCGGGTTGAACGCGCAGGCCGAGTCGCCGAACAGGGTCGTGTACCCGATCAGTGACTCGGTCTTGTTGCCGGTGCCGACCACCAGCCCACGCCACGTGACAGAGCGGTCGTACAGGGTCGCCATCCGCATGCGGGCCATGAAGTTGCCGCGTCGCAGCGCCGACGCCTCGAGCGCGTCGGCCCCGCCCTCGCCTGCCACGCCGTCCGCCCCGAAGTAGCCGTCCACCATCGCGCTGATCTCGACCAGCTCCGACGCGCAGCCCAGCGCCGTCACCACGGCCTCGGCGTCGCCCTGCGAAGCCGGCGAAGACGTCCGGTACGGCATCATCACGCACAGCAGCCGCTCTGGCCCGATCGCCTCGGCCACGAGGTAGGCCACGAGCGCGGAGTCGATCCCGCCCGACAGGCCCAGCAACGCGCGCTCGAAGCCCGCCTGGCGCAGCTGGCCGCGGATGAACTGGGCAATCACGCGGCGGGCGACGCCCGTGTCAATCGCGAGCTCGTGGGGCAGCTCGAACATCGGCTCCTCGGGCGGCGTCCCCGCCTCGACCGCGCTCACGAGGCGCCGTCCTCGGCCAGTCCAGACCGCCCCGCGATGATCCGGTCCCACTCGCGTGCCACGAGCTCCGGCCGCTCGTCGCGCAGCAGCGGCAGCGTGATCCGCTCCCGCCGCACGTCGCCGAGCTCGATGTCGGCCGTGAACAGGCCCTCCTCGAACATCGGCGCGCCGAACACCGTGGCGCCCGTGGGGCCGATCACCTCGGAGCCGCCCCAGAAGGAGAGCGACTCGTCCACGCCCACGCGGTTGCAGAAGACCACAAAGGATGTCGTCAGCTGTGCGTACGTCCGCATCAGCGTCCGCCAGGACGCCGCGGTCCCCAGCCCCACCTCGTTGGTGCTCGCGAGATCACGCCCCGGCGACGAGCTGACGTTGATCAGCAGGTGCGCGCCGTCCATAGCCAGCAGGTGGGGCGTGGACACGTGCCAGAAGTCCTCGCACACGGCGAGTCCGACACCCACGCCCAGCCGGGATGGCGTCGCGCGCACCACGTCGCCGGCCGCGAAGAAGCGCCGCTCGTCGAACAGACCGTAGGTGGGCAGGAACACCTTGCGGTGGACGTGGCGGATCCCGCCGTCCTCGAGCAGGGCCGCCGCGATGAACAGCCGGTGGTCCGCAGACTCCTCCACGAACGACACCACCGCCGACATCCCGCGAGCAGCCTCCGCCAGACCGATGAGCCTCGGGTCGTCGAGGCGCATCGCCACGTCCGCCGCGAGGTCCTGGAGCAGGTATCCGGTCAGGCCGAGCTCGGGGAAGACGACTAGTCCGGCGCCCAGGACGCGCGCGTCGGCAATCAGCTCGTGGTGGCGCGTCAGGTTCGCCTCGAGGTCTCCGAGGCGGGGCGCGATCTGGGCGAGGGCGATGCGGAGTGGCTGCACGCCCCCGAGTCTATTGCCCACGGGCCGACGGCGCGGCCGTCCCGGCGCGAGGCGCAGCCCTCAGGCCGAGGAGCCGAAGGGGCCGGCGGGCCGGCGGCGGCCCCAGGGCGGCTGCGAGGCGCTCCCGAGACGCGGTCGGCTCGCCGGGCGCGGCGACCGCGACGGAGTCCGATGCTAGGCTGTCGAGGGCCGCCGGCCCGACCGGGCCGCCGAGGTCGATCCGTCTCACGAGCCGTCACGACGCATGACCAACACCCGCCGACTGTTCGCCGTCCTGGCGCTCCTGGCCATCGCCACGAGTGCCTGCGGACCGGCACCCGCCGAGACGCCCGTCGCTCCCGCCAGTCTCGCCTCGAGCCCGACGCCCGCTCCAACGACCGCCCCGAGCGATCTCCCGTTCGCGCCCGTCGCCTGGCCGGCGAGTGGCTCGGCCTGCGGGTCCGGCGGATCCTCGCGGCTCGGACGGGTCGAGGCGGTCGACGCCCGGACGGTGGTGTTCACGCTGTGCGTGCCCGATGGAGCGTTCCTCGCCCGCCTCGCGCACCCGTCCATGGGGATCGTGGACGCCGCCGACCTGGCGCGCATCGCGGCGGACCCGGCGGCGATCCGGGACGTGGCGGGTCACGGCAGCTACCGAGTGGCCCAATGGGGCACCGACAACGTCGAGCTCGTGCGTGTTGGCGCCGCGTCCTCGAGCGCTGCCGCGCCAACCCTGATCCTTCGCTGGGCCGCAGACCCGGCCGCCCGCACCGCGGACCTCGTGGGCGCGACCGTGGACGGCATCGATGCGCCCACGCCGGATGGCCTCGACTCGGCGGCGACAACGCCCTCCCTCGCGGTCGTCAGCCGCCCGCTGCTCTCGACCACAGTGCTCGGCTTCGGCAAGGGCGTGGCCTTCGCCGACGTGAGGGTCAGGCGGGCGATCGCCTCCGGGATCGACACGGGGGCGCTCGCCGCAGCCTTCCCGCCCGGCGCCACCCCCGCGGACCATCTCGTTCCCTGCGACGTCCCCGCGGGCTGCGCGGGCAGCGCCTTCCGCGGGTTCAACGGCCCGGCGTCGGTGGCGACCCTCCAGGGGCTGAAGTTCAACTTCGCCGCCAGCTACCCGCTGACCGTCCCCGACGCGCCGATCCCGGGCCTCCCCGACCCGGCCGGCGCCGCAGCCGCCCTGCGCGACCAGATGGCCGCCAACCTCGGGCTGGCGATCGCGGTCCAGACGATGCCCGCGGACCAGTTCCGCGCCGCCGTCGACGGCGGCACAATCAGCGGACTGTTCCTCGACGGCGTCGCGGCCGGGCTGGCCGACCCGTCGGCCTTCTACGGTCCCCTGTTCCTCGACCACCCCAAGAGCCTTGCCGCGCAGCGGGCGAGCGGCGCCGTCCGCGGTCTCCTGAGCGCGGCCACCACCCCGGGCGCCGCGGCCCGTCAGGCCGCCTACGCCGCGGCCGCGACGAAGCTGCGAGACGCGGTGCCCGTGGCCCCGCTCGTCCACCCGGGCGCCGAGACCGTCTTCCGCGCCGACGTGGCGAACGCCGTCGTCTCGCCGCTGGGCGCGGACCCCCTCGGGGCGATGACCGCGGGCGACCGGGGCCAGGTCGTCTTCGAGCAGGCTACTGCGCCTGGCGGCGGGTGGTGCGGGGCGCAGCCCTCCCCGGACGCCTACCGCCTCTGCGGCCTCGTCACCGACGGGCTGTACGGCTACTCGGCGGGCTCGCTCGACCCGACGCCGCGCCTGGCGAGCGCCTGCACGCCGAACGCCGACGCCACCGTCTGGACGTGCCGCCTGCGACAGTTCCGGACGGCCAGCGGCCTGCTCCTCGACGCTGCCGACGTGGTGGCCACGATCCGCGCGATGGCCGACCCGACCGATCCGGTCCACCGGGCGCTGGGTGACGCTGCGTTCACGAGCTGGACGGACCTGTTCGGCCTTGTGCCCGGTTCGCTGCTCCTCCCGGCGCCCACGCCCACGCCAGTGCCGAGCGCATCACCAGGCGACTCGGCTCCAGCCAGCACCGCGCCCGCCAGCGGGTCCCCGGCACCCGGCAGGTCGCAGGGGCCGTCGAGGTCAGCGGCCGCCAGTCCGTCGCCCTGACCGCGCCGCGCGGGGCGGGGCGGCGACGCCGACGAGCCCGCGCCGCGCCACCGCGGCGACGCGCCGGGGAGCCCCCGCAGCGCCACCCAGCGACGCGCAGGACCCCCGCAGCGCCGCCCAGCGACGCGCAGGACCGGTGATCAGCGCACGCGTGCCCGCCCGCGGCCCGGTTTCGGCGGCCCCGATCAGGCGGGCAGGACTCGATCCGGCGCCGCTGGGGGCAGCGGCACACCGTTGACCGGGGTGAGCTCGTGGGCCTGGTGCTCAGTCACCACGCTCTTCGGCACCGTCGCGACCGGGAAGTGGCAGGCGACCTTGTGCCCCGGGGCGACCTCCACCAGGGGCGGGATCTCCTGCGCGCATCGCTCCTGCGCCTGGAAGCAGCGCGTTCGGAAGACGCAGCCGCTGGGCGGGTTGATGGGGCTGGGCAGATCGCCCTGGAGCAGGATCCGGTTCCGCTCGCGCTGGCGGGCCGGGTCCGGGATCGGGACGGCCGACAGCAGCGAGTGCGTGTACGGGTGGAGCGGCGTGGAGTAGATGACCTGCCGCGACGCCGTCTCCATGACATGACCCAGGTACATCACCGCCACCCGGTGGGAGATCTGGCGGACCACCGCGAGATCGTGCGCCACGAACAGGTAGGAGATGCCGAACTCCTTCTGGAGATCGCGAAGCAGGTTCAGGATCTGCGCCTGGATCGAGACGTCGAGCGCCGACACGGGCTCGTCGCACACGACCAGCTTGGGCCGCAGCGCGATGGCCCGGGCGATTCCGATGCGCTGCCGCTGCCCGCCGGAGAACTCGTTGGGGTAGCGGTTGTAGTGCTCCGGGTTCAGCCCCACGCGCTCCATGAGCTCCTGGACGGCGCGCCGCACGCCGCCCTCCGGGGTGACGCCCTGGATCCGGAATGGGGCGCTGATGATGCCGCCCACCGTATGACGCGGGTTGAGCGCGTTGTAGGGGTCCTGGAAGATCATCGCGGCCTTGCGGCGCACCGGCACCAGCTCCCGCTGCGAGAGCTTGGTGATCTCCTTCCCGTCGATTTGGATCGACCCGGAGGTGGGGCGCACGAGCATCAGCACCGAACGGGCGACCGTCGTCTTGCCCGAGCCGCTCTCACCGACGAGGCCCAGGCTCTCGCCTGCGCCGACCACCAGGTCCACCCCGTCAACGGCCTTCACGTGGCCGATGGTGTGGGGGATCAGCCCGCGTGAGCGGACCGGAAAGTAGGTCTTGAGGTCAGAGACCCGGAGGATCTCCTTGCTCGGGTCGCTCATGACGGAACTCCGGCCAGATCGCTCAGCACCTTCGCCGTGATCTCGCGCCGGACATCGGGCGCCAGGTGACAGCGGACCAGGTGGTCCGGGCCGGCGCTCACGAGCTCAGGGCGAGTGGTCTTGCACAGATCGTCGGGCACCTGGCTCCAATAGAAGCAGCGGGGCTGGAAGACGCACCCTGTGGGCAGGTTGATCGGCGACGGCGGGTTGCCCGGAATGGGGTCGAGCCGGTCCATCTCCTTGTCCATGCGCGGGATCGATGACAGGAGCCCGAGGGTGTAGGGCATTTCGGGCCTGAGGTACAGGACCGACGTCGGCGCCCGCTCGACGACCCGCCCGCCGTACATCACCGCCACCTCGTCGGCGACGTCCGCGACGACACCAAGGTCGTGGGTGATGAGGATGACCGTGATCTTGAACTCGTCCTGGATGCTGGCGATCAGCTCCATGATCTGCGCCTGGACGGTCACGTCGAGCGCGGTGGTGGGCTCGTCGGCGATCAGGAGGCTGGGCGAGTTGACCAGCGCCATGGCGATCATCACGCGCTGGCGCATGCCGCCCGAGAGCTGGTGCGGGTAGTCGTCAACGCGCCGCTCAACGGCCGGGATGCCCACCCGCCGGAGCATGTCGATCGTCTCCTTGCGCGCCTGCTTCTTGCTGACGCTGCGGTGGACCTGGATGGCCTCGATGATCTGGTCCCCGATCCGGTAGAACGGGTGCAGGCTCGACATCGGGTCCTGGAAGATCATGGCCATCTGGTCGCCGCGCAGCGCCTGGACGTCGGACGGCGGCAGCTTCACCAGCTCTTGGTCGTCCAGCCAGATCTCACCGGTGATCTTCGCCGACTTGCGGTTGATCAGGCCCATGATCGCCTGGGCGGTCACGCTCTTCCCGGAGCCGGACTCGCCCACCACGGCGAGCGTCTTGCCCTTCTCGATCGAGAAGGAGACGCCGTCCACGGCGCGGACGAGCCCGTCCTCGGTGGGGAAGGCCACCGAGAGGTTGTTGACCGAGAGGAAGGGCCGCTGGGCGGCGGCAGGCGTTGTCATGCACCGAGCCTCACGCGCGGGTCGATCACCGCGTAGAGCAGGTCGACAACCAGGTTCGCGACGATGATGAAGGTCGCCGTGCACAGCGTGATCCCGGCGATCAGCGGCAGGTCAGAGTCCGTGACCGCGTTGACCGACAGCGAGCCCAGCCCGGGCAGGCTGAAGATGTTCTCCGAGATGATCGCGCCGCCCAGGAGGCCGGCCAGATCGAGGCCGGCGGCGGTCACGATGGGCGCCAAGCCGGCACGCAGCGCGTGCTTGATGACGACCGTGCGCTCGGGCAGGCCCTTGGCGCGTGCGGTCCGCACGTAGTCCTCGCCGAAGGTCTCGAGCACCTGGTTGCGCGTGAGGCGCATGTAGAACGCGGTGTACAGCACCGCGAGCACGATCCACGGCAGGAGCATCGTCTGGAAGAACTGCCCAAAGTTCGTGAACGGCGACACGTACGACGGGAATGGCAGCCACCGCCATTTGATGATCACGAAGAACACCAGCACGAGGCCGATGAAGAACGCTGGCAACGAGTAGCCGATCAGCGACAGCGTCATCACCAGCCGATCTGGCCATCTGCCGTGCGTCAACGCAGCCAGGATGCCTAAGGAGACGCCGGTCACGATCCACAGGATGAACGCGCCGATCGCGAGCCAGAACGTGACCGGGAACGCGTTGGTGATGAGCGTCAGCACCTGCTCGTGCCGGTTGTACGAGTAGCCCAGGCACGGTGCGTTGCACACGACGGGCTGCGGCGAGTCCTCGGAGAAGGTTCGGCCGACGAAGATCCCGCCGAGGAACGCCTCGTACTGCTCGAGGGGCGGCTTGTCGAGGCCCAGCCGATGCCGGTTCGCCTCGATGAGATCCGGGGTGCACGACTTGCCGCAGGTCAGTCGCGCCGGGTCGCCGGGAAGGATGCTGAACAGCAGGAAGACGACGACGCTCAGGAGGAACAGCAGCAGGAACATCCCGAGTATGCGGCGTACGAGGTATCCGACCAAGCGGCCTGCCGTCCCTTCCGAGTTAAGGCCTCCCCTCCCGCGCGCTCGGCGCGGGAGGGGAGGAAGTGTTCGCTACCTAGTGGTCTGTGAAGACGTTCGGCTTACTGCTTGACGTACATGTCGCCGTACGGCCAGGAGCTGTACGGACCCCAGAGGTACACCTGGCCGACCTTGTCGCCGGCGAGGCGCTGGGTCAGGCCGAAGAACGTGGGGATGATCCACATGTTCTGGTCAGCCTCGACGTTGAGGGCCTGCCAGTCGGCAGACTGCTTGGCGCGGTCGGTCTCGGCCAGCGCCGCGCTGACCTTCGCATTGAAGGCTGCGTCGTCGACACGCGACAGGTCCCAGCCACCCTTCTTGGTGAGGAGCGGCGGGATGACGGTGGAGGCGTTCGGCCAGTCGGCACCCCAGCCGCCGGTACCGAACTCGTGAGCGCCGGCTCCGAAGACGACGCTGTAGTACTTGCCGGACTCGATCGGGTTGAGCTTGATCGTGAAGCCGGCGGCCTGCAGCGAGGACTGGACGATCGCGGCGTTCTTGGCGTTGACGGGGGTGTTCGGGAAGTCGTAGGTGAGCGTCGGGGCGGCCACGCCGGACTGCTGGATCAGCGTCTTGGCGAAGGCCGGGTCACCGTTGTCGGGGATCTGCTGGCCGAGCAGCGAGGTCCACAGGTTGGTCGGGGCGTAGTCGAGGCCCACGGTCGGCTTGATGAGGCCGTCCGCGTAGTCGCCGTAGAAGTCGCCACCGAGGTTCTTGCGGAGGGCGGACCGGTCGAGCGCGACCGCCATGGCCTGGCGGATCTTGACGTTCGTGACCTTGGTCACGTCGATCCAGAGGTACCGGGAGTACACGTCCAGGCCGGACACCGCGCGGCCAGCGAACTGGTCGTTCGGCGTGCTCGCGTCCTTGAACACGACGGACAGGTTCTCCGGCTGGACGGCGCCATAGATCATGGCGAACTCGTCATTGCCCGAGCTCTGGATGAGCCGCTGGTCGATGACCTTCGGGTCGAGGCCGAAGTCGACCTCCCACTTGTCGGGGTAGGCGTGATGGTACGGATCGCTCGCCTGGCTCCACTTGGGGTTGCGGACGAGGACCATCTTGCCGCCGTTGCCGGTCTGGTAGCTCTCGACCATGTACGGGCCGGAGGCGACGGCGAGGTGGCCGGGCTGGCCGTAGGTCTCGCCGGTGTCGGCGGCCTTCGGGACCGGCGACATGCCCAGGGTGGTGGCGTAGTTCCAGTCACCCAGCGGCTGGTTCAGGTGGAACGTGATGGTCTTGTTGTCAGGGGAGCAGGTGACGGCCTTGTCAAACAGGTCCTGGCCGGTGCCCTTGTAGGGGCCCTTGTACATCGACGAGCCGTCCTTGGGATCGGTCGGGATGTCCAGGTACTGGATGGCGTAGGTCGGGCCCTGGTTGATGACGTCGGTCGCGAACGTGCGCGAGACGCCGTACGCGACGTCAGCGCAGGTGATCGGCGAGCCGTCCTGGAAGGTGACGCCGTCACGCAGGGTGAAGGCCCACGTCTTGCCGCCGTCGGTGGCCGTGCCGGTGTCGGTGGCGAGGTCAGGTGCCAGCTTGGCCGCGGTCGAGAAGTCCGATGAGAACTGGAACTGCTCCAACGACCGGTAGATCGTGCCGTTGAAGAAGGCCATGTCCTCGCCGGTGTACGCGCGCTGCGGGTCCACCTGGTCGAACTGCTGCGCCTGGGTGAGCAGGTAGAGCGTGCCGCCCGGCGTGGGCGTGCCGGCAGCGGCCGACGCGCTCGGGGCGGTTGACTCGCTGGCGCCGGTGCTTGCCGCGGGGGCGGACGACGACGGGGCCCCGGTGCTGGCGGACGGAGCCGCCGGGCTGGGGGTTGCCGTGCTGCCACCGCAGGCGCTGACCAGCATGGCTGCTGCCATGCCGGCGGTCAGGACACGTCGTGTGCCCATACTTGCCATGTCTCTCCTCCACGTTGCCGGAAAGTCCGGCCTTCGCTGGATGGTACACGCGCACGCGCGCAGCGCGCACGCCGTGTGCCCCGGCACAAAGTCCTAGCGGACGGCCTTGGGATCCAAGGCGTCACGCACCGCGTCGCCAAGCAGGTTGAACGACACGACCAGGATCACCAGCACCGTCCCGGGGATGAACAGGTACATCGGGACGACGTTGAAGTAGGTCACCGATTGGGCGAGCATCGAGCCGAACGTCACATCGGGCGGCAGGACGCCGACGCCCAGGAACGAGAGGACGGCCTCGAAGCCGATGTACGACGGCAGCGTCAGCGTCGCGTACACGAGGATCGGCGCCCACAGATTGGGCAGGATCTCCGTGAACAGGATGCGCCGGCGCCCGGCGCCCATCGAGAGGGCGGCCTCGACGAACTCGCGCTCGCGCAGGCTGAGGACCTGGCCGCGCACGATGCGCGCGAGGTACGGCCAGCCGAAAACGCTCATGACGAGGATGAGGTAGAGGATCCGCGAAGCGTTGCCCTGCGGCACGCCGAGGTCCGTCAACCGATCCGTGAGGACGCCGGACAGCGCCATCACGATCAGCAGGAACGGGAAGGCGAGGATGAGGTCCATGAACCGGCCGAGGATCGTGTCGGTCTTGCCGCCGGTATACCCCGCGACGATCCCGAAGAACACGCCGAACATGACCGTCAGGAGGGTGGCCGAGGAGGCGATGACGAGGGAGATCCGCAGGCCGAACAGAAGCTGCGCGAGGATGTCGCGCCCGGTGCCCCACTCGACGCCCAGCGGGTGCTGCCAGCTGATGCCGCCGTTCGGAAGGTTCGGCTTGCCGCCAAGGTCGCTGATGGCGGACGCATCGAACTTGTAGGGATCGAGGCCCACGAAGCCGGCGACGAAGGGGCCGAAGATCGCGATCGAGTAGTACACGATCAGGATCACCAGGCACGCCATGGCGACGCGGTCTTTGCGCAGGCGGCCCCAGATGATCTGGGGGATGCTCCTTCCTACCATGGCTTCCACAATAGCAGGTCGCATCGGGAGGGCGTGGGCACCAAAATGTGCGCGCTGAGGGGACTCATGGCCCCTGCGCAGGGGTTGTTGGTCACACGACTCGTAGGGTGGTTCTTCAGTCCGGGCATGGCGTCTCCAAGCCGGTCATGCCTCGCCAGCGAAGGTTCGGCTGGCGCGCGGCCGTGGCCTCGTCGAGGCGCCGGACGGGCGCGTCGTGCGGAGCGCTCGTCACGAGATCGGGGTCCGTCTCCGCCTCGCGGGCGATCTCGATCAGCGCCGCTGCAAACCCGTCGAGGGTCTCGATCGACTCGGTCTCGGTGGGCTCGATGAGCATCCCCTCCTCCACCGTGTGCGGGAAGTAGATCGTGGGCGGGTGGTACCCCTTGTCGATCAGCCGCTTCGCCACGTCGAGCGTGCGCACGCCAGTCCGGCGCTTGATGTCCGCGGCCGAGGCCACGAACTCGTGCATGCACGGCCGGTCGAATGGCACCTGGTACGCCTGGCCGACGAGCGCCTTGAGGTAGTTGGCCGCCAGCACGGCGTCGTCGCTGACCTCGCGCAGGCCCGTGCCGCCGTGCGCCCTCAGGTAGGCATACGCGCGGACGAGGACGCCCGTGCTGCCGACGAAGCTCCGGACGCGACCGATCGAGGTGGGCCGCTCCCCCTCGCGCTCGAGCCGGAAGCTGCCGCCCGGCTCGCGCAGGACCCGCGGCCCGGGCAGGAACGGCTCGAGGACTTCGCCGACGCCGACGGGTCCCGCGCCCGGTCCCCCGCCGCCGTGCGGGGTGCTGAACGTCTTGTGCGTGTTGATGTGCATCACGTCGAAACCAGCCTCGCCAGGGCGGAACCGGCCGAGGATCGCGTTCAGGTTGGCGCCGTCCATGTAGGCCAGCGCGCCCACCGCGTGCGTCGCCTCGAGAAGTTCGCCGATCCGGGCCTCGAACAGCCCGAGTGTCGAGGGGTTCGTGATCATGATCGCAGCGGTTTTCGGACCGAGGGCGGCGCGGAAGGCGTCGAGGTCCACGCCGCCATCGGGGGCGGACGGGATCGTGACCGTCTTGAAGCCCGCCATCGACGCCGTCGCCGGGTTGGTCCCGTGCGAGGAGTCCGGGACGAGGACCTCGGTGCGCTCGAGGTCGCCCCGCGAGCGGTGGTAGGCGCGGACCATCAGGATCCCGGTCAACTCGCCCTGGGCGCCGGCCGCAGGCTGGAGGGTCACCGCCCTCATGCCGCTGATCTCGGCCAGCATGGCCTCGAGCTCCCAGAGGAGCTGGAGCGTGCCCTGGGCCGCCGCGTCGGGAGCCAGCGGGTGGAGCCCTGCGAAGCCGGGCAGCCGGGCCGCCCACTCGTTGAGCTTGGGGTTGTACTTCATCGTGCACGAGCCGAGCGGGTAGAAGCCCGTGTCCACCGAGTAGTTGAGCGTGGAGAGGTTGACGTAATGGCGGACAACCTCCGGCTCGGCGATCTCGGGGAGCGCCGGGGCCGTGGCACGCCGGGCGCTAGTCGGGATGCGGTCGAGCGCGCCCGCGGGCGGGTGCGGGATCTTGCCGCCGCCGCGGCCGGGCCGCGAGAGCTCGAAGATGGTGGGCTGGAGCTTCTCGCCGACGACGCTCACGCCGCACCTCCGGCGGGCGCGGCGGCGTTGCCCAGCTCGGCCGCCAGGGCCGAGGCGAAACGCGAGATCTCGGCCGGGGTGGTCACCTCGGTCGCGCACACGAGGAGGCCGTCGTCGAGCGCAGGCTCGCCGGGCAGCAGGTCCGCCGTCGGGATCCCCGCGAGGACGCCGCGCCCGAGGAGCCGCGCGTGGACCGTGCGCGCGCCAGGAACGCGGACCACGAACTCGTTGAGGTAGGGCCCCTGGTGGACCCGGGGGGCGCCGGCGGCGGCGAGGGCCGTCTCCAGCTCGGACGCCCGGGCGGCGCCCAGCGCCGCCACGTCGCGCAGGCCGTGCGGGCCGATCGCGGTCAGGTAGATCGAAGCCGCCAAGGCGAGCAGCGCCTGGTTGGTGCAGATGTTCGAGGCCGCCTTCTCTCGGCGGATGTCCTGCTCCCGGGCGCGCATCGTCATCACGAACGCGCGCCGGCCGTCGAGGTCCCGGGTCAGGCCCACGAGGCGGCCCGGGATCTGGCGGACGAGCGGCTCGCGGCACGCGACGATCCCGAGGTACGGCCCGCCGTACTGGAGCGGGATGCCCAGCGGCTGGCCCTCGCCGCACGCGATGTCGGCGCCCGTCTCGCCGGGCGCGGCCAGGACGGCGAGCGACACGGGCTCGATCACGTGCACGAACAGGGCGCCGGCGCCGTGCGCGAGCTCGCCGACACGCGGCATCTCCTCGAGCAGCCCGAGCACGTTGGGGTTGGCCGCCACCACCCCGGCGACGGGCGAGCCGTCGCCGAGCAGCCGCTCGAGCGCAGCGAGGTCCGTGGTGCCGGCGGCAGGGCCCTCGGCGACCAGCGGGACGTCGTCCACCGTCAGCCCGGCCCCGGCCGCGTAGGTCGCGAGGGTGCCCCGATAGTGCGGGTGGACGCCGCGCGAGACCAGCAGTCGGCCGCGCCCCGTCGCCCGGCAGGTCATGAGCGCCGCCTCGGCCGTCGCGGCGCCGCCGTCGTAGTGCGAGGCGGACACGACGTCCATCGCGGTCAGCTCCGCGAGCAGGCTCTGGTACTCGTAGATGGACTGGAGCGTGCCCTGGCTGACCTCGGGCTGGTACGGCGTGTAGGCGGTGTACCACTCGCCCCGGAGGAGCATCTGGTCCACCGCGGCGGGCGTCCAGTGGCGGTAGGCGCCGGCGCCGAGGAAGCCGGCGAGGTCCGTGCGGTTGCGGGCGGCCAGCGCCTCGAGGCGCGCTGAGAGCTCCAGCTCGGGCTCGGGCGGGTCGAGGCGGAGCGGGCCGGCCCGCAGGGCCTCGGGGATGTCGTCGAACAGGCGGTCGACCGAGTCGACGCCGACAACCTCGAGCATCCGCGCCCGGTCCCCGGCGGCGTGGGGGCCGTACGGCATCTCAGCCCTCGGAGGTGAGCTGCTCGTATGCCGCGGCATCGAGCAGGCCGTCCACCTGCCCGGCGTCCGCCACCTTCAGGCGCAGCATCCAGCCCCCGGTGTAGGGATCCGAGTTGACGAGCTCTGGCTGACCGGCGAGCGCGTCGTTGGTGGCCACGACCTCGCCGCCGAGCGGCGTGAACAGGTCCGAAACGGCCTTGACGGATTCGACGACGCCAAACGTCGCGTGCTGCGCCAGGGTCCGCCCCACGGCGGGCAGCTCCACGAACACCACGTCGCCGAGCTGGTCAGCCGCGAACTGGGTGATGCCCACCACGGCCTCGCCGCCCTCGAGGCGTACCCACTCGTGCTCTTTCGTGTAGCGCAGATCGCCGGGGACCATCGTGGTGGCTCCTACATGGTGTCGCTGGCCCGGGCGTCGGCTTGGCGCGCACGGACCAGCGGTGGCTGAGTCGCGACCGGCGTCAGACCGGGCGCCTGTAGAACGGGAGCGGCACGACCTGGGCTGCGACCGGGGTGCCGCGGATCTCGACTGCCAGCATCGTACCGGGTTCGGCATGCGCCGTTGGCACGTATGCCATCGCGATCGGCGTGCCCAGCGTGGGCGACATCGTGCCCGACGTGACCACGCCCGCAGAGGCGCCCCCGACGAGCACCGGATAGCCGTGGCGGGCGATCCCGCGCTCGCGCAGGGCGAGCCCGACGAGTCGCCGCGAGGTGCCGTCGCGGGCCACCCTTTCGAGCGCCTCGCGCCCCACGAACGGACCGCGCTTGGAGAGCTTCACGACCCGGCCCAGGGCGGCCTCGAAGGGGTTCGTGCTCCGGTCGAGCTCATTGCCGTACAGCGGCATGCCCGCCTCGAGGCGGAGCGTGTCGCGGGCGCCCAGACCCACCGGGGCCAGCCCGTAGGGGCGGCCCGCCTCGAGCATCGCGTCCCAGACGCCGCCCACATGCCGGACCTCGACGAACACCTCGAACCCGTCCTCGCCGGTATACCCCGTGCGCGCGACCTGGGCCGGGACGCCGGCGACGCTGCCCTCCGCGATCCCGTAGTAGTGGATCGCGGCGAGGTCGAGGTCGGTGAGCGGCCCCAGGACCTCAAGTGACCGAGGCCCCTGCACGGCCACGAGGCCGGTGGCGAGCGAGCGGTCGTCGAGGACCGCCTTGAACTTCTCGAGCCGCGCGGCCAGCGCGTCCGACACGGTCCGGGCATTGGACGCGTTCGCCACCACCATGAACCGCTCGTCGGCGAGGCGGTAGACGATCAGGTCGTCGAGGATCCCGCCGTCCTCGGCGCAGATCATCGAGTAGTGGGCGCGTCCGACCGCGAGCGACGGCGGGTCCGTGACGAGCGCGGCAGCGAGGGCAACGCCGGCCTCGGGGCCCTCGACCACCAGCTCGCCCATGTGCGAGAGGTCGAACAGGCCGGCCGCCGTGCGCGTGGCCCGGTGCTCCTCGAGGATGCCCGCGTACTGGATCGGCATCAGCCAGCCGGCGAAGTCGACGATCTTCGCGCCCAGGGCCTCATGCCGGTCAAGGAGCGGCGTGGGGTGCGGCGCGGGAGCGGGGCTCTCGGTCATGCGTCTGGGCCCTCCAAGGCGGCGGGCTGGGCACTGGGGAACGGCCCCCCAGCCGCGGCGGCGCCAGCGCGGGCGACCAGCGCCCGCTCGGTTTCAAAGGTCAGCAGGGAGGACGCATCGTCGAAGCCGATCCAGCGCACCTCGTCGAACTCGTGGTCATGACTCGCGAGGTCGCCACCGGTGGGCGCCATCAGGTAGTAGTGCACGGTCTTGTGGATGCGCGTCCGCCCCTGCACGAAGGTGTAGGCGATCGAGTCGAATGGCCGCACGATCGCGACGGTGAGCCCGGTCTCCTCTGTCACTTCGCGGGTGGCTGTCTGCTCGGTGGTCTCGCCCGCATTCGGGGTGCCCTTGGGAAGGGTCCAGGTCACGCCGTCCCGTATCCGTCGACGCCGACCCACCACGAGCTGGGGTGCGTCCCCGACAAACCGGATGACGATGCCGCCCGCCGAAGTGGCGGAGCCCTGCTTCAGGCGCGCCACGCGGTTGCCACGGAGGCGCGGCGCGGGCCGGCGCCACGGTCCGTGCGGGTCCAGGACATCGTTGCGGGTTGGGACGGCCGGACGAGCGGCACAGCTCGGTCTGCCTCGATCACGGGGCTGCGCCACGCCGCGCGCAGCTCGGTCAGCGGCGCCATCTCGGGCCGACGGAGAACCGTGTGGCGCGACGGTGCGGGCACGAAGCGGGGCCCGGCGCCGAGACCGAGTCGGCGCTCGCGGGCTCGAGCTGACGGGTGGACGTACCGGGCGGGCCATGCCCCGCGGAGGGCGCCCAGGCTGTGCTGCATGTCCGCATCGTACCCCGTCAGGGTTGACCCGCAAGTGCGGTCCGGAGCCGCTCGGTCGCTTCCGGTGACAGCGCGCCACGCCGCGTCGCCACTGCGAGGTCGCGGACGAGCAGCGCACGGTACACGGGCAGTGCCTCTGGCGCCGCTGCCTCGAGGGCGGCGACGTGCGCGGCGACCGTGCCGGCGTCGCCTCGCGTCGCAGGCCCGGTCAGAGAGCCGTCGATGCCCAGGGCACGGGCGTTGGCGATGGTCTGCTCCACGAGGGGCAGGTAGATCCGCAACGCGCCGGCCTCGTCGAGCCCGAGGGCCGAGGCGACCTCGCGGATCGTGTCGAGCAGCGCGATGACGCCGCCGGCCGAGAGCACAGCGGCCGCGTGGTAGGCGACCTTCGAGCCGGGCGCCAGCCGGACGGGCGACCCGCCGATCGCCTCCGCCATGTCGGCCAGGTGCGCGGCCAGGTCGTCATCGCCCTCGATCGCGATGGTCGCGCCGTGGAGCGCCGCCAGGGCGAGCTCGAGATCGGCGAAGGCGACGAGCGGGTGGAAGGCCCCGGCCTGCGTGCCGGCCGCCAGCGCGGGCGCCAGGACCTCGGCGCCGAGCAGGCCGCTGGTGTGGATGATCGCCTGCCCCGCGTACAGCCGCAGGCTCTCGGCCAAGGGCGCGACGGCGTCATCGGGCACGGCGAGAATCACCAGCTCCACGTCGTCCACCAGGGCGATTGCCTCGGCGAAGGGCCGGACGCCGGGCACGTGCTCGCGGAAGCGGGCCCGGCGGCCGGGGTCGCGCGAGGCGACCGCCCCCACCGGCCAGCCCGCCCGCGACAGCGCCACGCCCAGCGCGAGGCCCACGGGCCCGGCCCCCACGATCCCGGTCACAGGCCGCTCGCCCGGCTCCGAGTGCGCGTGCGGGTGCGTGTGGTCCGACGGGTGCTCGAGGTCGCCGTGCCGGTGGGTGCCGGTCGCGGCGCCGGTGCCGGTTCCCTCGGGGTCGAGGTCGATCCCCTCTGCGGCCAGCTGGTCCAGCGTCTCCCCGTGCTCCGCCATCCGCCGCTCCCGGGCACGGCGCTCCGCGGCCTCCATCTCGTCCCAGGCCCTCATCGCCGCTCTCCAACCGCCCAGATGCGCGCGCAGTACACTTCCACGCATCGAGTGTAGCGAGCGGTTCGAGGGCGCACCCTCATCGCCCGGTCCCCACAGCGGAGATCTGAGCATGCCCGTGCACAACGCCTTCGGCGCCCGCGCCTCCCTCGGTCCCGGCCTGCCCGACCTGTATCGCCTCGACGCCCTGGCCAAGGCCGGGCTGACGTTCGGGGTGACCCTCGACCGGGCACCGATGACCCTCAAGATCCTGCTCGAGAACGCCCTGCGGCACGCGGGCGGGGGCATCGTCCGCGAGGAGGACGTCACGACCCTTGCCGCCTGGCGGCCGGGCCTCTCGGTCGAGGCCGAGGTGCCGTTCATGCCCTCGCGCGTGATCCTCCAGGACTTCACCGGCGTCCCCGCCGTGGTCGACTTGGCTGCGATGCGCGACGCGATGGCGGCCCTGGGAGGCGACCCGGCGCGCGTCAACCCGCTCGTCCCGGCGGACCTCGTCATCGACCACTCGGTCCAGATCGACGCGTGGGGCGGCTCGGGCGCCTTCGCCTTCAACGTGGAGCGCGAGTACGAGCGCAATGTCGAGCGGTACCAGCTGCTGCGCTGGGCGCAGACCGCGTTCCGCGACCTCCGCGTGGTGCCGCCGGGCACCGGCATCATCCACCAGGTCAACCTCGAGTACCTCGCGACGGTCGTCGCGGACCGCGCCGACGACGGCGGCCGTGTGGCCTTCCCGGACACGGTCGTCGGGACCGATTCGCACACCACGATGGTCGACGGCCTCGGCGTGCTGGGATTCGGCGTCGGCGGGATCGAGGCCGAGGCGGTGCTCCTGGGCCAGCCGATCTACCAGCAGATGCCCCGCATCGTGGGCGTGCGCCTCTCGGGCCAGCTGCCCAGCGCGACCACCGCCACGGACCTCGTGCTGGTCATCACCGAGATGCTGCGCAAGTTCGGCGTGGTGGGCGCGTTCGTCGAGTTCGCGGGCGACGGGCTGGCGAACCTGCCGCTCGCCGACCGCGCGACCATCGCCAACATGAGCCCCGAGTTCGGGGCCACCGCCACGCTGTTCCCCATCGATGCCGAGACGCTCGCCTACCTGCGGCTCACCGGGCGCTCCGCCGAGCGCGTTGAGTTGGTGGAGCGCTACGCCAAGGCGCAGGGCATGTGGCGCGAGCCGGGCGCGGCGCCCGAGTTCGACGCGCACCTCGAGCTCGATCTCGGCACGGTCGAGCCCTCACTGGCCGGCCCGCGTCGGCCCCAGGACCGCGTGGCCCTCTCGAAGATGCGCGACAACTTCCGGGCCGCCTACCCGGACACCGTGGGTATGCCGCGCAAGACGGTCGAGGCGCACGGCGCCACGACCGAGATCGGCCACGGGTCGGTGACGATCGCGGCGATCACGTCGTGCACCAACACCTCGAACCCGATGGTGATGGTGGGCGCGGGTCTGGTGGCCAAGAACGCGGTCGCGAAGGGCCTGAAGGTCAACCCAACGGTCAAGACGTCGCTCGCGCCCGGTTCCCGAGCCGTGACCGGGTACCTCGAGCGGGCGGGCCTCATGGCGCCCCTGGCAGACCTCGGGTTCGCGCTGGCCGGGTACGGCTGCACGACCTGCATCGGGAACTCGGGGCCGCTCGACGAGCCGGTGGCCAAGGCCGTCGAGGACGACCACCTCGTGGTCGCCGCGGTCCTGTCGGGCAACCGCAACTTCGAGGGCCGGGTGCATCCCCTCGTCCGCGCCGCCTACCTCGCCTCGCCGCCGCTCGTCGTGGCGTTCGCGCTGGCCGGCCGCGTGGACGTGGACCTCACCACGGAGCCGCTGGGCACCGGCGCGGACGGCCAGCCCGTGATGCTCGCCGACATCTGGCCGACGCCCGACCAGGTGCGCAAGGTCGTGGGCGAGACGCTCGACGCCGAGCTCTTCCGCGAGACCTACGCCACGGTGTTCGAGGGCGATGAGCGCTGGCGCGCCATCGCGGTCCCCGAGGGCGAGCGCTACGCCTGGGACGCGGAATCCACGTACATCGCGAACCCGCCGTTCTTCAGGGGCCTCACCCTCGAGCCCGCGCCGCTCGGCGACATCGTCGGCGCGCGCGCGCTGGCCGTGCTCGGCGACTCGGTGACCACCGACCACATCAGCCCCGCCGGCTCCATCCCCGCCTGGTCGCCGGCCGGGCAGTGGCTCCAGGCCCAGGGCGTCGCGCCCGTGGACTTCAACCAGTACGGCACTCGGCGCGGTCACCACGAGGTGATGATGCGCGGGACATTCGGGAACATCCGCCTCAAGAACGGGCTGGCAGGCGGCAAGGAGGGTCCGTACACGGTCCACCTCCCCGACGGCGCCGAGACGTTCATCTACGACGCCGCCATGGCCTACAAGGCAGAGGGCGTGCCCTGCGTCGTGATCGCCGGCAAGGAGTACGGCTCCGGATCCTCGCGCGACTGGGCCGCCAAGGGCACGACGCTGCTCGGCGTCCGGGCCGTGATCGCCGAGAGCTATGAGCGGATCCACCGCTCCAACCTCGTGGGCATGGGCGTGCTGCCGCTCCAGTTCCTGCCCGGCGAGAGCGCGGCCAGCCTGGGCCTCACCGGCCGCGAGTCGTTCACGATCCGCGGGCTGGACGACTTGACGCCGCGCCAGGTGGTCACCGTGGTGGCGCGCTCCGACGTGGACGGGATCGAGCGGACCTTCGGGGCGGTCGCCCGGCTCGACGGGCCCATCGACGTGGACTACCTTCGCCAGGGCGGCATCCTGCCCGCGGTGCTCCGCCGGCTCGCCATCGACTGACCCTCCAGCCCGCCCGCACGGGGCGGCTGCCGCCAGAACACGACGAAGCCCCCCGGGACCGGGGGGCTTCGCGCTGCGCGTGCCCCAGAGCGACGGGGAGGAGACCGCCGCATTGGGGTGTTCGGTCTTGCGACGCGCGGGTCTCACGGGGTGTGACGTGATCCGTGCCGACGTCTCGGGGCCTTCGATCGCAGCGTTTGGCGGCCCTAGACGCGAGCGTGCGGGTCCCCTCGGCGGACGGCGGCGAGGAGGTCCCCGGGGGGCACCGGCCGCGACCACAAGTAGCCCTGGCCGAGCGTGCAGCCGGCGTCGCGCAGGAAGTCGGCGTGCGCCTCGGTCTCGACGCCCTCGGCCACGGTCTCGAGTCCGAGGCCGCCGGCCATGGCGGTGATGGCGCGGACGATCTCCTCGGCGGTCGCATCGCGGCCCATGTCGCGCACGAACGAGAGGTCGATCTTGAGCCGTGCCCGAGCCGGGCGCGGGGCGGGACTCACGATGACGTGCGCCCTTCGGCAGCGGCTGGTGTTCTGGCGGCCGGTGTGCGTGCGAGACCCAGCATGCACCCGATCGGGCGCGCTGCACAACGAACACAGGCGGAGCCGGTTTGCTCCGCCTGCTTGAGCGTCAGGATGGTGGGCGATACTGGACTCGAACCAGTGACCTCACGGATGTGAACCGTGCGCTCTAACCAACTGAGCTAATCGCCCGTGTCCCCGAGGGGACCAGCATTCTAGCGTGACCCGCCGGATGTGCGAGCGCTGTCTGCGGGCCGCGTGGCGCTCGGTCCACCGGCCGCCCGTCAGTCGCCGATGCCCGGCCAGCGAGACGCGAGGGCGGCAGGGTCCACGCCCTCCACCTCGACCACCTTGGTTCGACTGGTCTCGCCGGTCGCGAGCCGCACCGCCCCGCGGGCCACGCCCAGCTCGTCGGCCAGCAGCCGGAGCAGCGCCTTGTTCGCCGCGCCATCCACCGCGGGCGCCGCGACCCGCACGCGCAGCACCCCCTCGACCACGCCGTCCACGCGGTCTGCCCCGCCGCGGGGCGTGAGCCGAACGGGGATCCTCACTGCGCCCGGGACGGCGGCCATCAGCGAGGGCTCGACGCCGTCGAGTCGGCTCGATCGGGATCATTCAGGCCGCCGGGGTTGTCCCGTCCGGTGAGATCGTCCCGCCCCGCGGCACGGGGCCGCTCGCCGAACAGCGCCCGGCCCACGCGGACGATCGTGGCGCCCTCCTCGACGGCAACCTCATAGTCGTCGCTCATCCCCATCGACAGCTCTGACCCTATCCTTGGCTGCCGTTCCCGCAAGCGCGCCGACAGCGCCCGTAGGGCCCGGAAGGTGGGCCGCGCCTCCTCGGCCGTCGCGACCAGTCGCCCGATCGTCATCAGCCCCTCCAGCCGGAGGTTCGGCAGCTGTGCAAGCTCGGTGACCGCGGCCTCGGCGGCAGCCTCGTCGAGCCCCGACTTCGACGGGTCCCCGGCCACGTTCACCTGGAGGAGCACCGGCAGCGGCCGGCCCGGGCGCACCTCGCCCGCGATCCGATCCAGCCGCTGCGCAAGCTCGAGCGAGCCCACCGCCTCCAGCACGTCGAAGACCTCGACCGCGCGCCGCGCCTTGTTCGCCTGGAGCGGGCCGAGCAGGTGCCAGGTGGCGCCGGGGACTTCCGACGCCTTCGCAGCCCCCTCCTGCACGCGGTTCTCGCCGAGCACGGTCAGGCCCGCAGCGACCGCCGCGCGGACACGCCCGGCGCTCACCGTCTTGGACACCGCGACCAGCGTGATCGCGGCCGGGTCGCGGCCCGCCCGTCGCGCAGCGCCCGCGATCCGCGCGAGGACCGACTCGCGGGCACGCCGAAACCCCTCGACCTCGTCAGGATCGAGGGGCGCGACGGTGGCCTCGGGTGACGTGGGGCTAGCGCCCCTTGCGCAGGAAGCTCGGGATCTCGAGGTCGTCGGCGTCGTAGCTCGTCGCGCGGCGCGTCGGCTCGGCGCCCACGGAGCGCTCCGGGCGGACGCGGCACCGGGACCGCCGCGTCGCGGCGGGACTCGGTCTCGGTGGCCGTGCGCTGGCGCTCGAGCTCCTCGAGGAAGTCACGGGCCGGCGGGATCGGGGCCGGGGCGGGCTGGCTCGACGAGCGGAGGCTCGAGATGGACCCGTGCCGGTCGGCGGCGGCCGCGCGCGAGGGCTCGGTGCGCCGGCGCCCGTCGAAGCCCGTGGCGATGACGGTGATCATGACCTCGTCGCCGAGGCGCTCGTTGAAGCTCGTCCCGAAGATGATGTTCGCCTCGGGGTCCGCGGCGGCGCGGATCTCCTCGGCGGCCTCGGTGACCTCCCAGAGGGTCAGGTTGGACGAGCCCGTGATGTTGAACAGGATGCCCTGGGCGCCCGAGATGTTGATCTCGAGCAGCGGGCTGGCGACCGCCTGGCGCGCGGCCTCGAGCGCCCGGTTGTCGCCGGCGGCGCGGCCGATGCCCATGAGCGCGGAGCCGGCGTCCTTCATGATCGTGCGGACGTCCGCGAAGTCGAGGTTGATCAGGCCGGGCTCCGTGATGATGTCGCTGATCCCGGCGACGCCCTGGCGGAGCACGTCGTCCACGACCCGGAACGCGTCCACGATCGAGGTGTTCTTCTGGACGACGTCGCGCAGCCGGTCATTCGGGATGGTGATCAGCGTGTCGACCTTCGCCTTGAGCTCCTCGGCGGCCTTCTCGGCGACGAGCTTGCGGCGCTGGCCCTCGAAGCTGAACGGCTTGGTGACCACGCCAATGGTCAGCGCGCCCTGCTCCTTGGCGATCTCGGCCACGACCGGGGCCGCGCCAGAGCCCGTGCCGCCGCCGAGGCCCGCGGTGATGAACACCATGTCCGAGTCGGCGATCGCGTCTGCGATCTTGTCGCGGTCCTCCTCGGCGGCGCGCTGGCCGATCGTGGGGTCGCCGCCCGCGCCGAGGCCCCGGGTGATCTTGTCGCCGATGCGGATCTTGTGGGGGGCATCGGACTGGAGCAGCGCCTGGGCGTCCGTGTTGCAGGCGATGAACTCCACGCCCATCATCTCGGCCCGGATCATGCGGTTGACGGCGTTGCTGCCGCCCCCGCCCACGCCGACGACGCGGATGAGCGCGAAATTCTCAGAATCGGATCGCAGCGGCATCGGAGCTCTCCCGGGCTTCAGAGCGAAGGCTGACGTCTGGAGGTGTCGATTTCGGGCCCACCCTGTGGCACGCGACGAAGGCCGTGCCGCAACGGGTCTGGTTGGGCGTCTGGGGAGTATACGCGCGCGGCCAAGGTCGCCGTCAGGTGCGGTTAACAGGAGTCCGATGCGGACGGTGCGGGACCGCAACGTCTTCGACCGGCTCGCGGTGGTCGCGCGGCGCCGCCAACGACGAGTCGCGGCGCCGCTGCCTAGCCCCCGAGGAAGCTCAGCCGCACCCGGCGCGTCTCGTTGTCCGCATTCGGGTCGAGCAGCGCGATCGACTGCCAGGTGCCCAGCTCGAGGCGCCCGCCCACGACCGGCACGGTGACCGACGGCGAGGCGAACAGGGGCAGCACATGATCCGCGCCGTGGCCGCGGCCGCCGTGGCGGTGCACGTAGCGGTCGTCGCGCGGCAGGAGCCGGTCGAGCGCGGCCAGGGCGTCCTCGTCGGAGCCCGCGCCCAGCTCGATGATCACGAGCGCGGCAGTTGCGTGCGGCACGAACACCGAGAGCAGCCCGTCAGCGCCCTGCGAGGCGTCGGACGCGAAGCGCGCGCAGGCCGGGGTGAGGTCGGTGAAGCCGCGGGCGTGCCCAGTCCGGACCTCGATCTCGAGCGACCGCATGGCCTGGCCGGCCCCTACGGGAAGAGGTTGCGGATCCCGTTGCGGATGCGGCCGAACAAGCCCGTGCCGCCGTCCGAGGACTCGTACTGCATCGGCTCGCCGGCCACGACCTGGTTCGCGCCCCAGCGGAGCAGCCCGACCGACGTCGCGTACGACGGGTCCGAGATGGTGTCCGTGAGCCCGCCCATGCCGGTGGGGCCCGACACGCGGACCTGCATCGCGAGGACCTCGCGGCCGAGCTCGGCGGCCCCCGCGAGCTGCGCCCCGCCCCCGGTGATGATCAGGCCGGCCGGCAGCATGCCCTGGCCCGCCTTCTTCATCTCGTCCTTGAGCAGCTCGTAGGTCTCGCGCATGCGGGCCTCGATGATCTGCGCCAGCTCAAGGCGGCTGATGGTCCGGCCCCCGTCCTCGCCGGGGTCGTTGACGGTGATCTCCTCGTCCTCGACATTGCGCAGGTCGCAGGTGCCGTGACGGAGCTTGAGCTCCTCGGCCACCGAGACGTGGGTGCGCAGGCCGATCGCGATGTCGTTGGTGACGTTGTTGCCGCCGACCGGGAGGACCGCGGTGTGGAACGGAGAGCCCTCCGAGAACATCGTGAGGTCGATCGTGCCGGCCCCGATGTCGGCCACGGCCACGCCGTGCTCCTTCTCGGCCTCGATCAGCACCGCCTCGGCCGACGCCAGTCCGTTGACCACCAGCTCGTCGATCTTGACGCCCGCGAGCTGCACGCACTTGGTGAGGTTCTGGACGGCGGTGGCCGACGCGGACACGATGTGCGCCTCGACCTCGAGCCGCAGTGCGCTCATGCCCATCGGGTCCTTGACGCCCTCCTGGCCGTCCACGGTGAACCCGCGGCGCTCGACGTGGAGCACGTCCCGGTTGGACGGGATCGACACGGCGCGCGCGACCTCGATCGCGCGGTCGATGTCGGCGCGGGTGACCTCGCGGTGGTGCGCCGTGACCGCGACCTGGCCCGTGGAGTTGAGGCTCTCGACATGGGGCCCGCCGACGCCCACGAACGCCCGGTCGATCTTCCAGCCCGACAGCCGCTCAGCGCGCTCGACGGCGTCGGCGATGCTGCGCACCGTGAGGTCGATGTTGACGATCGCACCCTTCTTCAACCCGGTCGCGGGCACGGTGCCGTGGCCCATGATCGTCAGACGCCCCTCACGGCTGACCTCGCCGATGAGCGCAACGACCTTCGACGTCCCCACGTCGATACCGACCAGGACCGCTTCCCGTTCCACGTGCCTTGCTTCCCCTCGCTCCTTGGGGGCCCGAACCGCCGGGACCGATGCTAGATGAAGTGCCGCCGGATCAGCGCGACGTTGTTGAAGATTCGGAACCCGAAGTTGATGAGCGCCACCAGGTACAAGTCGAGGCTGAGGCGGTCCCCGATGAACACGAGGAGGACCGCGACGATCGCGTTGACCAGGAAGCCGCTGATGAAGATGCGATTGTCGTAGACGCCGTCGAGCTCCGCCCGCACCGCGCCGAGGACGGAGTCGAGCGCAGCGAGGATCGCCACGGCCGAGTACCGCGAGAGCTCGAAGCTGACGTTGACGTTGAGGAGCCAGCCCGCAGCCAGGCCGATGAACAGACCCACGAGGGGCAGGAGCACGGGCGGGCAGCCTCCGTCCGGGTGACTTTCGTGCCTACGCTACCAGACGACCGCCACGCAGGGCGCCCGGAGACGTTGAGGCGCATGCGGACGCGGGCGTTGAGCGGCGGGCGGGGCGCGGTCACGGCTTGGGCGACGCGCTCGGGCGCGGCGTCGCCGAGGGCTTGGCGGAGGGCTTGGGCGTGGCGGTGGGCCTGGGCGTCGGCTTGGGCGTGGCGGTGGGCCTGGGCGTCGGCTTGGGCGTGGCGGTGGGCCTGGGCGTCGGCCTCGGCGTGGCGGTGGGCCTGGGCGTCGTCACGGGCGCAGCCGAGCCCCGCGGGAGATAGGTCCCGCTGCGGTCGTCAGCGAGGATCACCCGGCCCACGTTGGCCTCGCGGCCGTACAGCAGGCTGCGGAGCAGGCGGACCTGCCCCGGGATGAGGTCGGTGGTCCGCAGGGTTGGGGTGTAGAACCCGAACACCGCGCTCCAGCCGTCGGGGACGCTCACAACCGTGAAGCCGTCGGTGTCATCGAGGTGGATCGCGAGCGCAGTGGCACTGCTGCCGATGTCGGCAGGGGTGAGGGAGCCAAGCCGGAGCGCAGCGTCGAGCGTGACCGGGTCCAGCGTGGCGCCCACGCTGAGCGTGCCGGACGTCGCGCGGGCGTCGTCCACGACGGGCAGGCTGGCGGCGGTGGCGGGCGGCGCGGCGCCGAGCTCGCCGAACAGCAGCCCAGACCCGTCGACGAGGAACCTGTGGTCAGCGGTCTGCCACACGAGCAGCGCCTGGCGCTCGGTGACCGCGACACTGACCGTGTCCGGCAGCGAGACGGTGACCTTGGCGCCGCGGACAGCGGGGATCCCCTCGAGGCGCTGGGCGAGCTGCGTCGAGCTCACGGTGAACAGGTTCTGCCCCGGCGGGATGCCGAGCGCCGCGACGATCTCGTCTTGCGCGGTCCAGATGGCACCCGTGACCTGGGTGTTCCGGACCGTGAAGGCGCTTGACGTGGAGAGCCCGTACAGCCCGGCCAGCCCGGCCAGCAGCGCCAGCAGTGCGCCGGCTCGGACGGGCGTGATCCCGGCCGATGCGCGCCGGACGGGGCGCGTCCGCCGACCGCCCCCCCGCCGGATCGCCGGGCGCGCAGCCGTGGGCCGTGTCGGACGCGCCGAGGGCGGTGTGCCGCGGCGGCCGATCATCGCGGCAGGTCCGCCGTGGTCGGCCGGTGCCGGATGCGGGATGCCTCGCGCGTCAGGGCGAGGTCCACGACCCGCGAGCAGACCGCCGCGAAGTCGTACCCCGCCGACGCGGGGAGCGCCGGGAACAGGCTGATCGGCGTGAAGCCCGGGATCGTGTTGATCTCGGACACGATCATCTGGCGATCGGTCAGCAGGAAGTCCACGCGCGCGAAGCCCTCGCAGCCCAGCGCCGTGTAGGTGGCGCGGGCGAGGGCGAGCAGGCGGCTCCGCTCGTCCGCCGTGATCTCAGCCGTGAGCGAGGACTCGGACAGGCCCGGCGTGTACTTCGCCTGGTAGTCGTAGAACTCGTGGCCGGACATGATCTCGCCCGGGCCGTAGACCTCGAGCGCGTCGGGCTCGTTGCCCATGACCGCCACCTCGAGGTCGCGGGCGCCGGCGAGGTACCGCTCCGCGAGGACGAGGTCGTCGAAGCGGAACGCCTCGGCGAGCGCCGCCGACCGCTCCCCTGCCCCGTGCGCGAGGGTCATGCCGAGCGAGCTGCCAAGGCGCGCCGGCTTGACCATGAGCCGCGCATCGGCGCCCGCTGCCGCGAAGTCGTCGAGCTCCGCCAGGACGCCCTCGGGATCGGCCGCCCAGCGCGGGGCGCGCACCTCCAGCCAGTCCGCCACCGGCAGCCCGAGCCCCCGGGCCAGCCGCTTGAACACGGCCTTGTCCATCCCGATCGCACTGGCCGTGACGCCGGAGCCCGTGAAGACGAGCCCCGCCGCCTCGCACAGCGCCTGGATGGTGCCGTCCTCGCCGAACGGGCCGTGGAGCGCGATGAACACGAGCGGCGGGTCGCCGCGGCCGGCCAGCAGCGCGAGCGCCTCCGCGGCGCCGAGCGGGCCCTCCGCGCCGAGCGACGCCGGGTCGTCGTAGACAGCCTGGGAGCGCCCCGCGCGACGATGGCCGTCGGGCAGCCGCCACCAGGCGCCGTCGAGCTCGATGTACCACAGCTCGACCGGGTAGCCCGACCCCACCAGCGCCTCGCCGATGGCGGTGCCCGACACGATCGACACGTCGTGCTCGGCCGACGGCCCGCCGAAGACGACCGCGACGGGCGTCTGCGCGGGCACGTGGCCAAGCGGCGGCACGGGCATCTAGGCGGCCTCCTCGGGCGTCCAGGCGGACCAGTCGCCGGCGAACTCGATCTCGAGCCTGAGCTCGATCCCGAGTTGGTCCCGCACGGCGCCGCGCACCGCCTCCACGAGGCGGCGGACGTCGGAGGCGGTCCCCTTCCGGTCGTTCACGATGAAGTTGGCGTGCTTCTCGGACACCACCGCCCCGCCGATCCGCCGGCCCTTCAGCCCGAGGCTGTCGATGAGCCGGCCGGCCGAGTCGCCCGGCGGGTTGCGGAACACCGAGCCGGCCGACGGGAGGCCCAGCGGCTGGTGCTCGCGCCGCCAGCGGCGGATGTCGTCGAGACGGCCTGCGATCGTTGCGGCATCGGCCCGGACCAGCCGGAACGCCGCTCCGAGCACCAGCTCCGACGGGTTGTCCTTGAGACGGCTGTGACGGTACCCGAAGCCGAGCTCCGACGCCGCGACGACGGCCTCCGAGCCGTCTGCCAGCAGCAGCGTGGCCGACTCGAGGATCGTCGCCGTCTCCCCGCCGTGCGCCCCGGCGTTCGCCCACACCGCGCCGCCCACGGTGCCCGGGATCGCGAGCCCGTACTCGAGGCCCGAGAGGCCGGCCTTCTGCGTCTCGGTGGCCGCGCGCGCCATGGGCACGCCGGCATCCGCGGTGTACCGGTCCTCCTCGAGCCGGGACGCCTCCGCGCGGACCGCGATCACGAGGCCGCGCACCCCGGCGTCGGACACGACGAGATCGCTGCCCCGCCCGAGCAGCAGGTACGGAAGGTCGCGGGCGCGGGCGAATCGAACGAGGCCCCGCAACTCGAAGGTGTTGTGGGCCGTGACGAACAGGTCCGCCGGGCCGCCCACCCGCATGGTCGTGTGCTTGGCCATCGGCTCGCCCGCGGTAGCACGCACCCCGATGCGGCGCGCCAGGTCGGCGGCGACGCGGACCGGGTCGAAGTCGGCCGGGACGGGCTCGGTCATCGCGTGGTCCGCCCAGGGCCGGGCTCGCCCGTCATGAGCCGGCCGCGCTCAGCCGGGGTCATCGAGCAGAGCCCCGGGCGATCGTGTCGATGGCCTCCTGGGTCGGCAGGGGCTGACCCGTCGCGACCGCCAGCACAAGGTCGGCGACCGCATCGGCGGCAAGGGGCCGGGCGGCGTCGCGGGCGGCGGCCGACATCATCGCGTGGGCGGCGGGGTCGGCCAGCAGGCCCGCGACCTCAACCAGGCGATCCGCGTCGAAGTCCTCGTCCTCCACCAGCAGGGCCGCGCCACCGGCCGCGTACGACTCGGCGTTGCGCCGCTGGTGACCCGCAGCGTGCGGGTACGGGACGATCGCCATCGGAAGCGCGAAAGCGGCCGCCTCCGCAAGCGTCGACGAGCCGGCGCGGCCGACGGCCAGGTCGGCCGCGACGAGCGCCGCGGTCATGTCATCGTGCAGGAACGGGAAGGGCCGATAGCGGTCGCGCAGTTCAGCCGGGAGCGCCTCGCGGGCGGCGAGCGCGGCGGAATACCCGTCCTCGCCCGTCACGTGGACCACCCGCACGCGCTCGGTGAGGCGCGGCAGCGCTCCCCAGACCGCCTCGTTGATCCGGCGGACCGCCTGGGAGCCGCCGAACACGAGCAGGATCCGCTCGCCGGGTCCGCCGCCGAAACGCGCGCGCGCCTCGTCCGGGTCGGCGTCGAGCGCTCGGATCGGCGTCCCGGTCAGGAAGGACCTGGGGTGGCCCAGCGCCGCGGCCGTCTCGGGGAAGCTCACGGCGAGCACGGTGGCCCGCCGCGCCACGAACCGGACGCTCTTGCCGGGCACCACGTTGCCTTCCCAGAGCACGCTCGGGATGCGAAGGGCCGCAGCCGCCAGCAGCGTGGGGATGGCCACATACCCGCCGGTGGTCAAGATCGCCGCTGGCCGGTGCAGGACGAGGAGCAGGAATGCCTGCGGGATGGAGAGGACGAGCCGGACCGGGTCCAGGAGCAGGTGGACGTCACGCCCCGCCGAACGCAGCGAGCGCAGCACGAGACGCCGGAGCGGGATCCCGGTCGGGGGCACGATCCCCTGTTCGAGGCCCCGGTGCCCGCCCAGCCAGGCCAGCTCCGGAGCGACGGCGTGGGGGCCCTCAGCCGAGCCGGCCCGAGCGCGAAGCGACCGGGCGACGGCCAGTGCGGGGTAGATGTGCCCGCCCGTTCCGCCGCCCGCGATCAGCAGGCGCATCGTTCCACGTCCCTTTCTCGACCGTCTCCCTCGAGACGGACAGCAGGACCCCCACGGCGGCGAACGAGATGACCAGCGACGATCCGCCGGCCGACACGAACGGCAGCGGGATGCCCGTCACCGGGAGGAGTCCCACCACGACGCCGATGTTGATGAAGGCCTGGGTGCAGATCCAGCCGGTGATCCCGGCCGCCAGCAGCGCTCCGAAGGTGTCGGGCGCGCCGAGCGAGGTCCGGATTCCGAGGTACGCGAAGGAGAGGAACAGCACGATCACGAGGCCTGCGCCGATGAGGCCGAACTCCTCCCCCACGATCGCGAAGATGAAGTCGTTCGAGGCATTGGGGACGAACAGCCCGCCCGCGAGGCGACTCTCCCCGAGGCCGGCGCCGAGGATGCCGCCGAGCGCGAGGGCCAGGAACCCCTGGACGCTGTGGTACCCGGCCACTGGGTTGGAGAACGGGTCCAGCCAGGCGTTGATCCGGTCCATCTGGTAGCCGTGCATGAACTTGAAGAACACGACGGGCACGGCGGCCGCGCCGAGGACCAGGAGGTGCAGCACGTTGGCACCGGCGAGGAAGAACAGCAGCAGCGCGGTGAACCCCAGCACGGACGCGGTGCCCAGGTCCGGCTCCAGCAGGACCAGCACGATCGCGGGCGCCACGAGCAGCAGGAACGGAACCGTGCCCGACCAGAACTTGCGAACGCCGGTCCCCTTCTTCTCGAACCAGTAGGCGAGGTAGACCACGAGGGCGAGCTTCATGATCTCAGCCGGGTGGAACGCCGGGAGGGGCCCGACGACCAGCCAGCGGGCGGACCCGCCCACCACCTTGTTGATCCCGGGCACGAACACGAGGGCCAGAGCCGCCAGTGCAGCGACGAACAGCGGCAGCGCGGCCAGCCGGAGCAGGCGGTAGTCCACCCGCATCATCACCACCATCGCCACGAGGCCGAGGGCGGCCCACGTGATCTGGGGCCCGACGATGGCAAACGTGTCGTCCTTCTGGAGGTAGGCCTTCATCGCGGACGACGAGTAGACCATCAGGATGCCGATCGCGGCCAGGGCCACGATCGCGACGAGAATCCCGTACTCGGGGTCATGGCGTTCGCGCTGGAGCGTCTGCTCGATCCGCGCGGTCGGGCGAGGGTGCGTGGTGGCCCGCGTCAGCGGAATGACGGCGCTCATGCTGGCCTCCCATCGCTTCTGCCTGCGGGTCGCGGACCTGGCGCGGCCAGCCGGCCGACCGCGTCGATGAACGCCCGGCCGCGGGCGGCGTAGTCCTCGAACATGTCGAACGAGGCCGCCGCCGGGCTGAGCAGCACGGTCGCGGTCGTCCCCCGGGGCAGGTCGTCGAGGCGCGAGCGCGCGATCCGGGCAGCAGCCGTGACAGCCTCCTCGAGCGTGGCCGCGTGCGAGGTGCGCGTCAGGCCGGCGCCGTTGAACAGGGACTCCAGGCGCGGCCCGCTCTCGCCGATCAGCACCGACGCGTAGGCCCTCTCGGCGGCGACCCGGGCGAGGTCGCCCAGGTCGTTGCCCTTGTCGCGGCCCCCTGCGATCAGGACGACCGGCGCCGGGAACGCTCGCAGCGCGGCGATCACGGCATCGGGCTGGGTGCCCTGCGAGTCGTTCACGAAACGCACGCCGTCGATCATCCCGACGGTCTGCAGGCGGTGCTCCACGCCGGTGAAGGCACCGGCCGCGCGACGGATGGCGTCGGGCGCCACGCCGAACAGCAGACCCACCGCGATCGCGGCGAGCGCGTTCGAGACGTTGTGCGCGCCCGGGATCTGCAGCTCCTCGATCGGCATGATCGCGCCGCCGAGCCCGCTCTGCGCCGGCCCCCCGCCGGCGAGCGGCAGCCGCTCCACGCCCGCCGAGAGGATCCAGCCGTCCACCACGCCCAGCCCGCCCGGCACCGGACGCTCGTTGCGGTACAGGACCGCTGGCGCCGTGCCGAGCCCGGCGTACCCGCCAACGACGGGGTCCTCGAGGTTCAGCACCAGCGCGCCCTCGGGATGGACCAGCTCGGCCAGGCGCCGCTTGACGCGTCGGTACGCCTCGAGCGTCCCGTGACGGTCGAGGTGGTCCGAGGTGACGTTGGTGTAGACCGCCACCATGGTCCCGCGCGACAGCTTGGGCAGCTGGAGCTCCGAGAGCTCGATCACCACGCGGTGGGCGGGCGTCAGCTCGGGCAGGCGCTCCACGAGGGGCGTGCCGATGTTGCCGCCCAGGACGGCGGGGTGGATCGGGTCCGCCGAGAGGATCGCGTGGGCGAGCGACGACGTGGTCGTCTTGCCCTTCGTCCCGGTGACGCCTATGGTCGGCGATGGGCAGAGGCGCAGGAACAGGTCGGCCTCGGTCACGAGCTGGGGTGCCGCGGCGTCGCCGCGTGCCTTGGCGTCGACCAGCGCCTGGAGCTGACCCCGGAGGCGCGGCTCCGTCGTCGGGAAGTCGTTCGTGATGGACGGCGAGGTCGCCACGAGGGCTGCGTCCGTCCAGGTCGAGGACGGGTCGACGTCGGGACCCAGCCGGAGCGCCACGTCGCGGGAGCCCAGCTGCCCGATGGCCGCCTCCAGCTCGCCGGCGGGCCGGCCGTCGTAGACCGTCACCCGCGCGCCGGCATCGTGCAGGAAGCGGGCCAGCGCCACGCCGCTCCGGGCGAGGCCGAGCACGGTGACCGGTCGCCCCTCGAGGGCGCCACGGCGGACATCGTCGATGGTCAGGGCGTCGAGGTCGATCGTCGGCACGGCGGGCACCTAGTGGATCGCCCGGATCGACGCCGAGAAGAGCGTCACGCCGAGCAGCCCGGCGAGGATCCCGATGATCCAGAACCGCAGCGCGATCTTCTCCTCGTCCCAGCCGCCCAGCTCGAAGTGATGGTGCAGCGGGGCCATCCGGAAGATCCGCTTCCCACCGGACAGCTTGAAGTAGCCGATCTGGATGATGTCCGACACCGTCTCCATGACGAACACGAACCCCACGATGGGCAGCACGAGGATCTGGCCGCTGATGAGCGCAATGACGGCGAGCGTCGCGCCCAGGCTCAGCGACCCGGAATCGCCCATGAACACCTGCGCCGGATGGACGTTGAACCACAGGAAGCCGAGGAGCGCACCGATGATCAGCGCGCACAGGAGCGCGATGTTGGGCTGCTCGGGCTGGTTGAGCAGGCCGATGATCATGAACGAGACGAACGCGAAGGCGAGCGTGCCGCCGGCAAGGCCGTCGAGGCCGTCGGTGATGTTGACGCCGTTGGAGGCGGCGACGATCGCGAACGCCGCGAACGGGACGTAGATCCCCGGGTCCACCGGCACCTCGCCGACGAACGGGACGCGGATGGCGGTGATCTGGTACGTGCTCTGGATCTGCCAGGCCACCGCCACGCCCACGACGATCTGCCAGAGGAGCTTCTGGCGGGCGCGGATCCCCTCGCCCGTCCGGGCGTTGAGGTAGTCGTCGAACGCCCCGAGGAGGCCGACGCCGAGCAGCGTGAGCAGCGGCGCGATGATGCCGCCCTGCACGGGCCGCAGCATCGCGAACACCGCCACCACCACGCCGATCAGCAGGAGGCCGCCCATCGTGGGCGTCCCCCATTTGACCATGTGGCTCTGGGGACCCTCCTCGCGGATCTGCTTGGCGAAGCCGAAGTGCCGCAGGAGCCGGATGTACGGCGGCATCAGGATCACGACGATGAAGAACGCGAGCAGCAGGCCCTGGATCAGCTCGATCGTCACGCGGTCGCCTCCCCGCCGAGGCTGGCGACCAGGTCGGCGATCAGCACCTCCAGGCCGACGCCAAGCCGGTCCCGCACCGCCTCGTCGAGCCCGATGCCCTGCGAGGCCTTCACCAGCACGGCGTCGCCCGCCCGCAGCCGCCGTGCAGCCTCGCGCGCGGCGTCCTGGCGGCTCGTGGCGCGCACCACGGCCCCGGGCGGCATGCCAGCCGCGAGCGCCGCCTCGGCGATCCCTGCGGCCTCGCCCCCCGGCCCGCCGGCCGCCACGATGAGCAGGTCCGCGGTCCGGGCGGCGGCAACGCCCACGGCGGCGTGGCCCGACTCGGAAAGCGCCCCGAGCTCCAGCATGTGCCCGAGGACGGCCACGCGCCGCCCGGGCAGTCCGCTGAGCAGGTCGAGCGCCGCGGTCATCGACCCCGGCGATGCGTTGTAGCTGTCGTCGACGATCGTGACCCCGCCCGCGCGGATCAGCACCGACCGATGCGGCGCCGAGCCGCCAGTCGCGAGGCCGGGCACGACCTCGTCGAGCGTCATCCCGGCGGCGAGGCCAGCCGCCGCGCCCGCCAGCGCGTTGTGCACACCGATCCGGCCGGGCCGGGAGATGGAAACCTGACGCTCGCCGGCGGGTGTGACAAGGCGGAAGCGCATCCCCTCGAAGCCCAACGAGGCGACGTCCTCCGCCCGGACGTCCGCCGCTGGATCAAAGCCGTAGGTCACGACCCGAGCCGGGGTGCGAGACGCCATGCGGCGCACCCGCGGGTCGTCGGCGTTGAGCACCGCCACGCCGCCGTCCGAGGCCGCCGGGAGCGCCTCGACCAGCTCCGCCTTCGCGTCCTCGATCGCCTCGATGGACCCGAGCCTCGAGAGGTGCACCGGCTGCACGGCGGTCACGATGCCGATCGACGGCCGCGCGATCGCGGCCAGGTCGCGAATCTCGCCGAGCGCGTACATCCCCATCTCGAGGACCGCCGCCTCGTGCTCCGCCCCCAGCCCGAGGACCGTCAGCGGCAGCCCCACCTCGTTGTTGTGGTTGCCCTCCGAGCGCAGGGTCGTGAAGCGCCCGGCGAGCACCGCGGCAGCCGACTCCTTGGTCGAGGTCTTCGCGATGGACCCGGTGACGCCCACCACGAGAAGCGCGAACCGGGCGCGCCAGGCCGCGGCGATCGCGTGGAGGGCGCGCAGCGGGTCGGGAACGAGCACGATCGTGACGTCGCCCAGCGTCTCGAGCTCGGGCTCGCCCGCGGCGGCGTCCGGCAGGCGACCCACCACCAGGGCCGTTGCCCCCGCGCGGACCGCGTCGGCGAGGAAGCGGTGCCCGTCGGTCCGCTCGCCCGGGAGCGCCGCGAACAGCATGCCCGGCGCCACAACTCGCGAGTCCACCGCGCCCCCGCGCGACGCGCGGGACCCGCGCCGCAGCAGTCGGCCACCCGTGGCCGCGAGCAGGTCGCCTGCGGTGAGGCCCGGCTCGCGGAGCGACGAATCGGCGGCAGGTGCAGGCGGACGGAACCGGTCGGTCACGGCCGTGAGTGTCGCACGGGAGGTCACCGAGCGGCCGTGGGCGGAGGCGGCACGACCTGCGTCTCCGGGATGAGGTACGGCGTGTTGATCGCGTCGTCGGCGATCCGGCGGAAGAGCTCGAACGACATCACCGGCATCTCGAGCTGGCCCTGGCGGATGACCTTCGGGGTGCCCTGATCGATCCGCACCGCGATCACGAGGTCCGGGTGGCCCGGGGTGCGCGCGATGTAGCCAACGAACGAGTAGTTGAAGAGGTTCGTCTTCCAGTCGTTCTTGGTCGTGTCCCAGATCTGGGCCGTGCCCGTCTTGCCGCCCACCTCGAAGCCCGGGATCAGCGTCCGGTTCCGGTAGAACGGGACCGTGGAGATGACGCCCTTCATCATCTGGGTCAGGGTCTTCGACAGCTGCGGCGTCATCACGCGGCCCTTCGAGACCGCCGCCGTGTCCTGGTTGCCGATGGACTTCACAACCCGGGGCTGGACCAGCGTGCCGCCGTTGAGCATGGCGCCGAACCCCTGGGCGAGCTGGATGGGCGTCACCGCCATGCCCTGCCCGAACGATCCGTTGGCGAGGTCGATCTGGCGCCACGGGGTCTGCGAGGGGTCGTGAAGGATGCCCGACACCTCGTTCGCCACGTCAAGGCCGGTCGTCTGGCCGAAGCCGAGCTGCCGCCACGTGCTGTAGAGCACCTTCGCCGCCTGGTTCGTCGTTGATCCCAGCCGGAGCGCGGCCTGGGCCGCCACGACGTTGCGCGAGAACGCGACCCCGTTGGCGAAGGTCATCCTGGGCATCGGCTGCTTGTTGGCGTCGTCGACGTAGGTTCTATGGTTGTCGAGCCAGAGGCGCCCCGGGTCGTTGAACATCGTCGTGGGCTTGACCACGCCCGAGCCGATGACCGCCGTCGCGGTCATCATCTTGGCCACCGACCCGGGCTCGTAGACCGTGGAGACGATGGGGTCCACGAAGGCCCCAGGATTGGTGTTCGCGACCTGCTGGTAGTCGTTGGCGTTGTACGAGGGGTAGCTCGCGTAGGCGTAGATCTCGCCGTTGTACGGGTCCATCACGACGGCCGACACGCGCTTCGCGCGGTCTGCGATCCACGCCGCGAGCAGCTCCTGCTCCACCGCGACCTGCAGCGAGGCGTCAATCGTGAGCTCGAGGTCGTCACCGGCGTATCCCTGCGCCACGACGGTCGAGGTGTCCGGGATCAGGTTGCCGCTGCCGTCCTGCTGGGCGGCCACCACCGTGTCCTTGCCGGCGAGCTGCGTCTGGTAGTACTGCTCGACGCCGTACTGGCCCAGGCCCTGCCGGTTCACGAAGCCCAGCAGCTGCGCGGCGAGCGTGGTGCCGGGGGCGCCGCCCGCCTGCGTGTACTGGCGCAGCTCCTCCGGCTCGAGGATCAGACCGAAGGCCGTGGGGTGGTCGGCACCGAGCGCCGCTCGAACGGCGTCAGACTGCGCCGGCGTCAGGTCGTGTGCGAGCACCGCGTACGGTCGCCCGGAGTTCACGAGGTCCGTCACCGTCGTGGCGGCATCACCTGACAGGCCGAGGATCTGCACCGCGGTCGCCGCGGTCTGCGCGCGCTCGTCGGGCGTCTGGTCCTTGGAGTCCACGGCAAGCCGATCACGGTTCACGCTCGTTGCGAGGAGGACCGTGCCGGTCCGGTCGTAGATGGACCCGCGCTGGGTGGGGATGGAATACGTGGTCGACGACTGCCGGACCGCCATCGCGGCGAGGTCGCTGCGGCGCGCCACCTGCCAGTAGGCGAGGCGCGTGCCGAGAGCGCCCGCGACGATCACGAACACGAGCAGGATGAGCAGCGCGCGGACTCTGGAATCCGTTCGGCCGAGCATGGTCGCCGAGCCCGCCTACCGGGCCTGGACGACGAGCGGCTCGCGGAGGGGTCCCAGCCCGTCATCCACGGCCAGCGTCTTGATGGCGGGTGCCTTGCCCAGGCGGTTGAGGTCGTTGCGCAGGTCGGCAGCCTGGTCGCTGAGCTGTCGAGCCTCCGTGGCGAGGTGGTCGGTCTCGTAGCTCGTCGCCGACACGCGGATGTCCTGCGAGAGCGAGAAGAACGCCGCGGCGAACGCGACAACGATGGCGGCGAGGAGCAGGGCGAGCCGGGACGGGCCGCGGCGGGCGCGGGCGGCCGCGCGGGGTCGGCGGCGCGAGATGGCGGGCGCGCCGATGCCGGCGCCGATCCCGACGCTGATCCGCGGCGCCCGAGGCAGGACGATGACGCGCTGGCGCGCGCCCTGGTAGACGGCCATGCCCTAATCGCCCAGGGCGAAGTGAAGGCGGGGCGTCCGCGGGTCGAGGAACGCGAAGCGGTCGGAGAGCGCGATGGGGCCCAAGTCATCCAGGGTCGCCTCGAAGGGCTCCTGGACGAGCTCGCGACCGCGGCGCTCGGTCAGCTCGTGCTGGCGGCGGCCGTAGGTCTTGCGGCGGGACGACTGGTGGCGCTTGCTCACGGGACTCCTCCTCCGTGGGCGGGGACCGGCGGGTGCCGGATGAACGGGGTCGCGGGGTCCGTCACGTCGACGGGACGAGTGGTCCTTCCTGGTCGGGCGGTCCTCCTTGCAGTCGTCGGGTCGGGTCAGGCGGCGAGCCGCTCGGCGGCCCTGAGGCGAGCGCTGCGCGCCCGCGGGTTGGCGTCGATCTCCCCCTCGCTGGGCGTCAGCGACGGGCGCGTCACGAGACGCAGTCGGGGCGTGTGCCCGCACACGCAGACGGGCGCCTCGGGCGGGCAGATGCAGCCCCGTCGCTCAGCGTTGAGGAACTGCTTGACGATCCGGTCCTCGAGCGAGTGGTACGACAGCACGACCAGCCGCCCGCCCGGCCGAAGCAGGTCCACGGCTGCAGCGAGACCTGCCTCGAGGGCGTCCAGTTCACCGTTGACCGCAATCCGCAGCGCCTGGAACACGCGCGTCGCAGGGTGGGTGCGGCGCCGCAAGCGCGGGTTCACCGGCATCACGCGCTCCACCAGGGCCGCCAGCTCCTCCGCGGTCGCGACCGCGGTCGAGGCGCGGGCAGCCACGATCGCCTTGGCGATCCGCCACGCTGCGGGTTCCTCGCCGTACCGGCGGAACAGCGCCGCGAGTTCGTCCGCGTCGAGAGTCGCGAGGAGCTCTGCGGCGGGCACGCCTCGGGAGGCGTCGAAGCGCATGTCGAGCGGGCCGCCGGCGCGGAACCCGAAGCCGCGGTCGGCGTCGGCCAGCTGAAATGAGGACAGCCCGAGGTCGAACAGCATCCCGTCCACGGCGCCAAAGCCCGCGGCCGGCGCAACCTCGCCGAGCTCGCGGAAGTTCGACTGCCGCAGGACGAGGCGGTCGCCGAAGCGGGACAGCCTCCGGCCAACGCGCTCGATCGCGGCCTCGTCGGCATCAAGCCCCAGGACGCGGCCATCGGGGCTGGCGGCCTCCAGGATCCGCTCGGTGTGCCCACCGCCGCCGACCGTGGCATCGATCTGGAGGCTGCCGGGCTGCGGGGCGAGCGTCCCGAGGACCTCGTCCGGCATGACCGGCTGGTGCCCTACCTCCATCATTCCTCCAACGGTTTGGCAACGGATCCCGGGCGGACCCTGGAAGCGCATGTGGTGCGACGTCAGATCCTCAGGCCGCTGATGGCGGCGCCGAATGCGGCGTCGTCATCGAGCATTGCCATCTGTGCATCCCAGCGAGTCGGGGTCCAGATCTCCGCGTGGCTCCGCGAGCCCACGACGATGACCTCGCCCTCGAGGGCGGCGAACTGGCGCAGGTTCTCCGGGATCAGGATCCGGCCCTGCCGGTCCAGCTCGGCCTCCACCGCACCGCCGAACAGCCGGCGTTCCAGCGCCCGAGCCGCCGGATCGGTCATCGGGAGGCCCGCGACCTTCTCCGTGATGGCGTCCCACTCGCTGCCCGGCAAGATGGCGAGACAGGCGTCGAGCCAGCGGCTGAGGAAGATCGGCCCGGCAAGCAGGGCACGCATCTTCGACGGGACGGCCATGCGCCCCTTGTCGTCGATTTGGTGCCGGTATTCGCCGGTGAAACCCTGGCCGCTGACCACTGCGCTGAAGCACTCCTGACGTCGATGGGGGTCGGGAGGAGGTCGTCAAACGGGGTCGCCGGGGCTTCCGGCTCCCCACTTTCCTCCACTTCGCCCCACTCCCTGGATGATAGCGCGCAGATTCGCAGCGTCAACGTCGATTTCGGGCATATCGCGGCGCTGTTGGGCTCAGGCGTGACAGCGGCCACGGGAATGTGGACGGAGGCGGACACGAGCCCGGACGCTGACGGCCACGAAATCTGGACGGGGTTGGCGGCTGGGAGATGCCAGGCGCCCAAGTGAAACTCGGCGAAGATCCGATCACGGCGCTTCAGCGCGAGGTGACCGAGGAAGCTGGCCGTGAGATCCAAGTGGGCCGCCTGTTCGGTCTCTACTCGAACATCTCGATGGGCCTCGTGATCCTGGCCTTCGACTGCTCCTACCTGGGCGGCGACGTTCGCGGGGGCGCGGAGTGCTTCGATGCAGGTTGGTTCGAGCCTGAGGTCGCCGTCAGCGCCGCGGCTCACACCCCTGCCGCTCAGCCTATTCGTGACGGCCTCTCGTCGTCCGTCGGCGTCCTCTTCCGCTCCTATGTGCGGACGGCGTCCGGCGCGTACCAGGCAACGGCCGCGCGTCGCATCTGATCTGAACGCTCGAACCGTGAAGGCCGCAATTCACTCTCCAATCAAAGGCCGCCACGCTGCGCTAGAGTCCGGCGAAAGCCTCGCCTGACGGAGACCCAGCGTGCGTCCTCCCGCGCCCGAGAGCGTCCTCGACCGCCAGACCCTCAACCGGACCCTGCTCGCGCGTCAGGGCCTCCTTGCGCGTGGCACGGAGTCGGTTGGTGACATGGTCGAGCACCTCGTTGGACTGCAGGCCCAGGTGCCGCGCGACCCCTACGTCGCACTCTGGGCGCGGGTTCGCGATTTCGTTCCCGCGGCGCTCGAGGGGCTCCTGCTCGACCGCGCTGGCGTCCGGATGACCCTCATGCGGGCGACGCTCCACCTGGCAACGTCGCGGGACGCGCCGGTGCTCCGGGCGGCTACCCAGGCGGTGTGCGAGCGGAGCTTCGCGTCATCGCCCTTCCGGCGTCGTGTGGAGGGCCTGGACCTCGACGCCGTGTGTGCGGCGGGCGCGACGCTCGTCGAGGAGCATCCCCTGACGGTCACCCAGCTCGGCGCAGCCCTCGGCGATCGATGGCCGGGGCAGGACCGGGAGGCCATGGCGTACGCCGTGCGGTACCTGGTTCCGCTGGTGCAGGTCACCCCGCGCGGGCTGCTCAGCCGGTCCGCAGCGCCGCGCCTCACGACGCTTCGGTCGTGGCTCGGTCCAGCGAGCGGAGCGCCTCCTCCGGACCAGGCGGCCGACGGGGTGATCGAGCGATACCTCAGGGCCTTTGGCCCGGCGACCGTCTCCGACGTCCGGGCGTGGTCGGGGATCCCGAACCTTCGGGAGATCGTCGCACGCATGAGGCCCCGACTGCGGTCCTACCGGGACCTCTCGGGGCGCGAGCTCCTCGACGTTGCGGACGGGGTGTTCGCCTCCCCGGACGAGCCCGCGCCGGTGCGATTCCTCGGCGAGTACGACAACGTCTTCCTCGGCCACGCCGACCGCTCCCGGATCACCGGCGACCTCACGTGGGGAGTGGCCTGGGGCGGGCGGGGCGCATTCTTCGTCGACGGCTATCTCGCGGGCGCCTGGCGCCTCCACGACCGCGCCAACCCTGTCCGGATCGAGGTGGAGGCGCACCGGCTCCTGACCCTGGCGGCACAGCGCGAAGTCGCGCTGGAAGCGAGCGGGCTCGTCCACCTCCTCGCCCCCGGCGAGACCAGGGCCGAGGTCGCGTGGGCAAGCTGAGAGCTGGTCGATGCCCGAGCGGGCCGCGCTCCGCTCGTCGCGCTCGCGGGGGTTGCAGGGGCCCGGGTGCGCCGGGCGCCGCTATCGGGTCGGGGTCGGGATCTTGAGCGGCACCCCGGGCTGGATGCCGGTCTGCTTCACCGTCGGGTTCCAGGCGTAGATCGTGTCGAGCGGCACGCCGAACCAGTGGGCGATGCTCCAGAGGTTGTCGCCGACCCGGACGTTGTAGATCCAGCAGCCCGCCTGGCCGGGACACGGCTTGATCACCGCGAGCCGGTCGGCAGACGGCACGCCGCCCGAAGCTGTCTGCGTCGGCGTGGGCGTCGGCCTGGGGCTGCGCGTGGCCTTGGGAGAGGGCGTGGCCGGTGACGGGGAGCCGGAGGTGAGGCGGGTCGGGCCCGGACTGGCGCCCGGGGTGGCACTCGGCGCAGCCGGGGTGGAGCCGGCGGACGCGATGACCCCCGACGCAGCTGCAGCAGCGCCGCCCGGCGCCACGGCAGCGGTGGGCAGGTCGATGCCACCGCGCTGGAGCACGAAGCCGAACGAGATCGCAGCTGATGCCGCCAGGACCACAAGCGCGGCCGCGGTGGGACGCGGGATCACCGGCAGGCGGATCCGCCCTCGGACGGTGGGCGAGGTCCTTGCGTCAGCGCGACGGTAGCGCGGGCAGTCCACGTGGGCCGCCCGCAGGCAGACCGCCTCCTGCTGCTGGGGTGACAGGACTCGCGGCCCGGCGATCGCCACGCATCGGTGGTCTTCTCTTGGCGCGCCGCCGGGTTCCAGGAGCGCACCAGCCGCCTCGCGCCGGAGGAACGGACAGGTGACGGTGCGAGCGAACGGGCTGGAATCAGCGTGGCGGGGCGCCGCGGCAGCGGGGTCGTGGACCCCTTCGGCAGGTGCCCACCACGGCGGCTCGCTCAGGTTCGAATGCCTCCTGTGCGCGGTGTTCGGGGACCGCAACCCCCGCTCGCGGGGAGTCTAGTACCTCCGGCCGCTTGTCCGGGTTGATTCGTGGATGTTAGGCTCCGCACGAGCCGATGTATGCGGGGGTCGGCGAATGGTTATTCGCGTCCCGGAAGCATGAGGCCCAGCGCAGTCCGAATGGCGCTCCCGCTGCCCACCGTCTCCGCCTCTCCGGAGGTCGAGGCTACCCGACTCGCGCCCCATCGAATCCGTCGCTGCAACTATCGGCGCTTGATCTCGCTGGAGCGCCCGAAGGAGCGCGTGTACGAGGCTGAGTGCCTCTACCCGAATCGCAAGCTGCCGATCCCGCTGGGCGACCTGGACTCCTGCATCCCCATCTGCAACGCCTGCACGGCGCCGCACATCTTCCGGGCGGACGAGGACTAGGCGTCGGGTGACGGGTGCCTCGCGCCCGTGGCGCAGGGGGTCCCGGGGCAGCGCTTCAGCCGCGTCGCGCACCAACGACGGGGGTAGCCAGCGAGGCGGCCTGTAAGCCGAGTTCTGTGCCGCGGCTTGCGCCGTGGCGACGGTCATCCATCTAGGGCCGCCGGTTGCCCGACGGCTCATGCAGCCGACCCGAGGGCTGGGCAGCGCGCCTCTCCCCCCGGCGAACCGGGGTTGCGCCCTCCTATTTGGCCTTGCTCCGGGTGGAGTTTGCCGCGTTTCACTCCGGCCCCGAGGGGCCGGCATCGTCACTGTGGCACTGGTCCTCGCCTCACGGCGGACGGGCGTTACCCGCCACCCTGCGCTGGGGAGCTCGGACTTTCCTCACGCCGCGCCGATCGCTCGGGGCGACGCGCGACCGTCCGGCCGCCTCGCTGGCCGGCGGATTGTACGCGGGGGTGGTCGATCCGGCGAACCGGCCGCCGACCGCCCGACCGGTCCGGGCGACGTCGGTTGGGTCGCAGCACCGCCTGGCCGGCCCGCGGGAAACGGGTCCACGGCGCGGCCCCGAGCCCGGGCGGCCGAAGGGAGTCGACCCTAGCCGGCCGCCAGCAGCTGTCGCACGGCCTCCGTCATGGCCCGCGCCAGGACGCCGTGGCTCTCGGGTGAGAGGTGGACACCGTCCGCCGGGTCCCCGGCCACGAGCGCGCCGGCGTCGAGGAAGGCCGTGCCGCGCGAGGCGGCCACCGCCTCGTACAGCGGGGCGAGGGCGAGCCCCGCTGCCTGACGACCCCGGAAGCCCCACAGGTCGGACTGGGCGGTGGTCTCGACGAGTCGCGGCGGCGCCACGACGAGAATCCGGGGAGATGCGCCGTCTGGCCCGCAGCCTGACGTCTGGGCGATGTCGACGAGCGCCTGCATCCCGAGCGCCACCTCGAAGGGCTCAGCGTGGAACATCGGCTTGACATCGTTGGTCCCGAGCATCAGGACCAGCACGTCGATCGGCTGGTGCGAGCGCAGGCAGGGCAGCAGGTAGGCGCGGCCGTTCCTGCCCTCGGTGAATGGGTCATCCCAGATCGTGGTGCGGCCGTTGAGCCCCTCCTCGATCACTCGCGCCTCTCCCGCCAGCAGGCCGGCCATCACACCCGGCCACCGGACGTCGGGCGCGAAGCGCTCCCCGCCGCCCGGGTCCGCGCCGTGGGTGTTCGAGTCGCCGAAGCACAGGACCACCGGCACGCTGGCCATCATGTCGCTCCACCGTCCCGCGGCGCGATGCGTCGAGCCCGGGCGACGCGGGCTGGCCCGCCGCCAGCCACCCGGTCGAGCGCCTCGTTCGCGAGCCGGTCCGCTGTTGCGTTCTGGGCTCGGGGCACGTGCACCGCCGACCACTGCGCGAAGCCACCCAGCAGGCCCTTCGCCTCGGCATGGAGCGGGGCGAGCTTCGCATCCTTGACCCGCCATCGGCCGTGGAGCTGCTCGACGATCAGCTTGGAGTCGAGGAACAGGTCGACACGCTCGGCGCCCAGGCGGTGGGCCAGCTTCAACGCCTCGACGACACCCGTCCACTCGGCAACGTTGTTGGTCTGGACCCCCAACGCCTGGCTGATGGTCGCGTCTGGCGGCGCGAACGGGTCCAGGGCGTCAGGGCGCGCCCCGTCGATCAGCGCGGCGCCGAGCGACGCGGGTCCGGGGTTGCCCCGGGCCGCGCCGTCGGTGCGGATGACGAGGTGCGCGATGACGGGGAGCTGCGCCTCGCTCAGGCGTGGTGCTCCACGATCTTCGAGGAGACCTCGAGGATCGCCTGGGTGATGTGGATCCCGCGCGGGCAGGCGTCGGTGCAGTTGAAGATCGTCCGGCACCGCCAGACGCCGTTGCGATCGGCGAGGATCTCCAGCCGCTCCTCCGCCGCGTCATCCCGCGAGTCGAAGATGAATCGGTGGGCATTGACGATCGCGGCCGGCCCGACGTACGACGGCTGCGCCCAGAACGACGGGCACGAGGTCGTGCACGCGGCGCACAGGATGCACTTGGTCGTGTCGTCGAACTTCGCGCGGTCCTCGGCCGACTGGCGCCGCTCCCGCTCGGGATCCGGCGTGTTCGTCTGGAGGTAGGGCTGGACACTTCGGAACTTCGCGAAGAAGTCGTCCATGTCCACCACGAGGTCCTTGGTCACCGGCAGGCCGGGCAGCGGGGCCACGGTGATCCGCTTGCCCTTGAGCTGGTCCACGCGGATCTTGCAGGCGAGGCGGTTCCGGCCATTGATGAGCATGGCGTCTGACCCGCAGACACCATGGGCGCAGGACCGGCGGAACGTGAGCGTCCCGTCCTGCTCGTACTTGACCTTGTGGAGCAGGTCCAGGACCCGGTCCATCGGGGCCGCCTCGACGGTGTAGCTCTCCTCGTGCGGCGTCTGGTCGCGCTCCGGGTCGAAGCGGAGGATGCGCAGCTCGATCTGCATCTCGTGCTCCTCCGCTCAGTAGACGCGCGGCTTGGGCTGGAACTTGGTGATCGTGACTGGCTTGTACGCCAGGTCGATCGACCCGTCCTTGCCCTTCGTCGCGAGGGAGTGGGTGAGGAAGTTGACATCGTCCCGCTCGGGGAAGTCCTCGCGGCTGTGCGCCCCGCGGCTCTCCGTGCGGTTGATGCAGGCGGCGACCATCGTCTGGGCGCAGTCGAGCAGGTAGCCGACCTCGCGGGCCTCGAGGAGGTCCGTGTTGAAGGTGCTGCCCTTGTCGTCCACGCTGACGTTCTGGTAGCGGCCCCGGAGCTCGGCCACCTTGGCGCGGGCGCGCTCGAGCCCGGTGGCGTCGCGGTAGACCCCGGCGTCGTCCATCATCACGTCGGCGAGCTCCTTGCGGATCGCCTCCTTGCGCTCGCCCTTGGGCCGGGTCCGAAGTGCCTCGATCTCCGCTCGGACGGGGTCCATCACGTCATCCGAGACGTCCGGCATGCCGACACCCCGGACGTCCTTGGCCATCTGCATCCCGGCCCGGCGCCCGAAGACCAGCAGGTCCACGAGCGAGTTGGTGCCCAGGCGGTTCGCACCGTGGACGGATACGCAGGCGGCCTCGCCGGCGGCGTACAGGCCGGGCACGACCGTGTTCTTCTTGTCGCGGGTGACCTGCGAGTTCAGGTTGGTCGGGATGCCGCCCATCGCGTAGTGGGCCGTGGGCTGGATCGGGATGGGGTCCGTGTAGGGCTCGATGCCCTGGTAGACCCGCACGAAGTCCGTGATGTCGGGCAGCTTCTCGTCGATCTTCTTGCGCCCGAGGTGGCGCACGTCGAGGTACACGTAGTCCTTGCCGTTGATGCCCCGGCCAGCGCGGATCTCCTGGACGATGGCCCGGCTGACCATGTCGCGCGGCGCCAGCTCCATGAGCTTGGGCGCGTAGCGCTCCATGAACCGGAAGCCGTCGTTGTCGAGCAGGTAGGCGCCCTCGCCGCGGGCCGCCTCGGAGAGCAGGATCCCGATGCCCACGATGCCCGTCGGGTGGAACTGGTAGAACTCCATGTCCTGCATCGGGACGCCGTGGCGATAGGCCAGCGAGACGCCGTCGCCGGTGAGGCTCCAGGCGTTCGAGGTCACGCGGAACATGCGCCCGAAGCCGCCGGTGGCGAGGAGCACGGCCTTCGACTTGATCGTCACCAGCTCGCCGTCGGCGATCCGGTAGGCCACGACACCGGCGCATCGACCGCCGTCGCCCAGCTCGCCGCCCTCGCTCACGAGGTCCACGACGTGGTACTCGTCGTAGAACTTGACCCCGTGCTTGACGCACTGCTGGTAGAGCGTCTGGAGGATCATGTGGCCCGTGCGGTCCGCGGCGAAGCAGGCCCGCATGACGGGGCCCTCGCCGTAGTTGCGCGTGTGGCCGCCGAACTTGCGCTGGTCGATCTTGCCGTCGGGCGTCCGGTTGAACGGCAGCCCCATGTGCTCGAGCTCGATCACCGTCTCGATGGCCTCGCGGGCGAGCACCTCGGCCGCGTCCTGGTCCACCAGGTAGTCGCCACCCTTGATGGTGTCGAACATGTGCCACTCCCAGTGGTCCTCCTCCTGGTTCCCCAGGGCGGCACACACGCCGCCCTGGGCGGCGCCGGTGTGGGAGCGGGTTGGGTAGAGCTTGGTCAGGACCGCCGCGTCCACCCCGGCCTTGGCCAGCTCGAGGGCGGCCCACAGGCCGGCGCCACCAGCGCCGACGACGAGGGCCTCGTGCTCGCGGATCACGGCTGCACCGGTCCGGCGGCCTTGAAGGTGATGAGGGCCATGGTCCCCATGGCGAAGATCACGAAGGCGCCGATGTAGAGCGCCATCGTGAGCGCCATGCGGGCGCTCCCCTTGGTGTAGTCCTGCACGACGATGCGCAACCCCATGAACGCGTGGAACACGACGAACGCGAGCATCAGCCAGTCCACCGTCCGCCAGGCGGCGTCCGCCCACCGGTTCTTCGCGATCCAGTCAGCGGTCTGGACTGCCGGGTCGGAGATGAAGTGGACGATGATGAAGTGCGCCAGCGCGGTGACGAACAGGCCCAGCCCGGTCAGCCGCATCAGGTACCAGATGGCAAGCTCCCAGCCCCCGGTCTGGGGCCGCGGGGAGCTGCCGGAGCGCGAGACTTGGAACGCCATCTCACGCACCTCCGAAGGTGAACGGGGCCGTGAGCCCGAAGGCCGGCGCCATGATCTGGATGAGGATCGGCACGCCGATCACCACGAACGCCACCCAGTTGGCGTACCAGAGCTGCTTGTGGTAGCGGGTCATCGAGGGCCAGAAGTCCATGATGATGATCCGCAGGCCGTTGAGCGCGTGGTACAGCAGCGCGGCGCCGAGCAGCGACTCCCCCACCCGGCCGATTGGGCTCCCGTACAGGCTCAAGAGGTCGTCGTAGAGCTTGGGGTTGACGTTGGCGAGCCAGATGTCGAGGACGTGGAGCAGGATGAACGCCCAGATGGCGACACCCGAGATGCGGTGGAACGCCCACGCGAGCATTCCCTCGCTGCCCCGGTACCGAAACAGCATGGAGCCTCCTGCCTCCCGGCCCGCGCGGCGGGTCGCTTCCTTGCGGTGCCCGGCGATCAGCCGAGCCGCGCGATGATGGCGTCAGCGAACTGACTGGTCCCGGCCGGTCCACCCAGATCGTAGGTCGTGGCCTTGCCCTCCGCGATCACCTCGCGCAGAGCGGTCTCCACCCGCACGGCTGCCTCCTGCTCGCCGAGGTGGCGGAGCATCAGGACCCCGGACAGGATCAGGGCGGTCGGGTTCGCCTTGTTCATGCCGGCGTACTTGGGCGCCGACCCGTGGACCGGCTCGAAGACCGAGGCCTCGATGCCGATGTTGGCGCCGGGCGCAACGCCCAGGCCGCCGACCAGGCCGGCACAGAGGTCGCTCACGATGTCGCCGTACAGGTTGGGCAGGACCATGACGTCATACAGCTCGGGCTTCTGCACCAGCTGCATGCACATGTTGTCGACGATCCGGTCCTCGAACTCGATCCTGCCCTCGTAGTCCTTCGCGACCGTGCGGCAGCTCTCGAGGAACAGGCCGTCCGAGAACTTCATGATGTTGGCCTTGTGGACCGCGGTGACCTTGTGGCGGTCGTTGTGGACCGCGTACTCGAAGGCGAACTTTGCGATCCGCTCCGAGGCGGCGCGCGTGATGATCTTGATGCTCTCGGCGGCGTCCGGGCCCACCATGTGCTCGATGCCGGCGTACAGGTCCTCGGTGTTCTCGCGGACGATGACCAGGTCCACGTCCTCGTAGCGCGTCTCGAGGCCCTTGATTGACCGCGCCGGGCGCAGATTCGCGTAGAGCCCCAGCGTCTGGCGGAGGGCCACGTTGACGCTCCGGAAGCCCGCGCCGACCGGCGTGGTGATGGGGCCCTTCAGCGCGACCTTGTTGCGCCGGATGGATTCGAGGACGTGCTCCGGGAGCGGGGTCCCGTATTGCGCCATGACGCCCTCGCCGGCGTCTTGGACCTCCCAGTCGAAATCGACGCCGGATGCGTCAAGGACACGGCGGGTGGCCTCCGCCAGCTCGGGGCCGATGCCGTCGCCGGGGATGAGGGTGACTCGGTAGGGCATGCAGCGATTGTAGCGAGGCAATGGGCCCGCCACTGGACGCCATATGGACTGGCGGCGACCTGCCGTTGCTCCCGTCGTGCATCGCGAGGGCCGGTTGTCCTGTGGACGGGCGACCACCGGCCACCGGGGGCCTGAGCCGGGCGGGCTATGATCCGGTCCTGCGCCCGTCGCCATCGACACGGGCACCCGTCCCCTCGCCCGTCGCCCGGAGGTCTCGCCCGTCGCGTGAAGATCCACGAAGCCGACGCCAAGTCCCTGCTGGTCGCCCAGGGCCTGCCCGTGCCCGCCTGGGCCGTCGCCCGCACCCCCACGCAGGCGCGCGAGGCGGCCGTCCAGTTCCTCGCGGATCCGGGCAACGCCACCAAGAAGGTCGTCATCAAGGCGCAAGTGCTCGTTGGCGGCCGCGGCAAGGCGGGCGGCGTCCGGCTCGCCGGCACCGCGGACGAGGCAGAGGACGTGGCAGCCCAGATCCTCGCCCTCACCATCAAGGGGCTCCCGGTCCGCCGCGTGCTGGTCGGGCCGGCCGCCGAGATCGTCAAGGAGTACTACCTCTCCGTGCTCCTCGACCGGGCGACCAAGCGGCTCATGTTCATCGGCTCCGCCGAGGGCGGCGTCGAGATCGAGCAGGTGGCCGTCGAGAACCCCGACGCCATCGTCTACGAGTACGCCGACCCGCTCCTCGGGCTGCCGGACTACGCCGCCCGGGAGCTCGCGTTCAAGGTGGGCTTCGGACAGCACTGGAAGGCCGGCGCGGCGATCGCCAAGGGCCTTCTCCGGACGATGCTCGCCAACGACGCGGATCTGGTGGAGATCAACCCCCTCGCCGTGATCCGCGAGCACAACGCCGACGGCACGCCCGTCGAGCGCCTGGTCTGCCTCGACGCGAAGATCACGCTCGACGACTCGGCGCTCGGGCGGCACAAGGGCCTCGAGGAGCTGCGGGACCTCGATGCCGAGGACCCGGCCGACGTGGAGGCGCGCCGCTACGACCTCACGTTCATCAAGCTCGACGGCGACATCGGCTGCATGGTCAATGGCGCGGGCCTCGCGATGACCACGATGGACCTCGTGAACCGCGCTGGCGGCCAGCCCGCCAACTTCCTCGACATCGGCGGCGGCGCCAAGGCAGACCGCGTGGCCGCGGCCATGCGCCTGATCCTCGCCGACAGCAACGTCAAGGCGATCCTGGTCAACATCTTCGGCGGCATCACCCGAGGAGACGAGGTGGCCAGGGGCCTGATCGAGGCCCGAGCCCAGCAGGAACGCGACGTCCCGATGGTCGTGCGGATCGTCGGCACCAACGCGGCAGAGGCCGCCGAACTACTCGAGGAGGCGCACTTCGTGACCGCCGGCAGCCTCGACGAGGCCGCGGCCAAGGCCGTCGCGGCGGCGAAGGGAGTCGCGTCATGAGCATCCTGATCGGCCGCGACACCCGCCTGGTCGTCCAGGGCATCACCGGGCGCGAGGGCGAGTTCCACAGCCGGGCGATGCTCGAGTACGGGACCCCGCTCGTGGCCGGGGTGACGCCCGGCAAGGGCGGCCAGACGGCGCTCGACGGGCGCGTCCCGGTGTTCGACACCGTGGCCGAGGCGATCCGCCAGACCGGCGCCAACACGTCGTGCATCTTCGTGCCCGCGGCAGGCGCCCCGGACGCCGTCCTCGAATCGGTCGCCGCCGGCATCGCGACCATCTTCTGCATCACCGAGGGCATCCCGGCGCTGGACATGATCGCGGTCGTCGAGGAGGTGCGCCTCGCGGGCGCGCGGCTCATCGGGCCGAACTGCCCCGGCGCCACTTCGCCTGGCCGGGCGAAGGTCGGGATCATCCCCGGCTCGATCCACCGCGAGGGCCGCGTCGGCGTCGTCTCGCGCTCGGGCACCCTCACCTACGAGGCCGTCCAGGCGATGACCGACGCGGGGCTCGGCCAGTCCACCTGTGTCGGCATCGGCGGCGACCCGGTCATCGGGTCGCAGCACATCGACATCCTCAAGCTGTTCGCCGAGGACCCCGAGACCGACGCGCTCGTGCTGATTGGCGAGATCGGCGGCACGGCCGAGGAGGAGGCGGCGGCGTGGGCCGCGGAGCACCTGCCCGACATGCCCAAGGTGGCGTTCATCGCCGGGCGCACGGCGCCCGAGGGCAAGCGGATGGGCCACGCCGGGGCGATCATCTCGGGTGGCAAGGGCACGGCGGCATCCAAGGTGTCGGCGCTCGAGGCGGCCGGGTTCCGCGTCGCCGGCTCCCCCACCGAGCTGCCGAAGCTGCTGCGGGAGGCCGGCTACCGGGCCTGAGCCGGCTCATGGCGTCACGTCGGGGGACAGACGATGGGCAGTCAGATGGGCCTGATCGCCGACGGCGATGTCCACTCGTCTGGCTGCCGCGAGAGGAGGAGCCCCGGGTCCGCGGCCTCGCGGACGGGGCGGTTGCGTTCTGCCGGGCGGCCGCGGAAGCCCGGACCGTGATCTTCGCCGAGGGGTTCCAGCCATGACCGACGATGCCAATCGGTTCCCGCCGCTGGCCGAGCCGCCCACCGAGGGAGCCATGGCAGCCGCCTCGCCCTTCCTCCACAGGGCGTTCAAGGCGCTCAACCGGTGGTTCATGGTGCCCGCGCATCACGCGGGCCTCGGTCCCTGGGTGTCCACCCCGGTTGGCGGCTGGATCCTGCTGCTCCGCGTGCGGGGCCGGAAGAGCGGGATCGTCCGCGAGACGCCGCTCAACTACCTGATCGTCGACGGCGCGGCCTGGGTCATGGCTGGCTTCGGGCGACGCACCGAGTGGTACCGGAACCTGCTCGCGGACCCCTCGGCCGATGTCCGGCTGCCCGGTCGCGGGTTCGCCGGCACCGCCGATGAGGTTCTCGACCCCGCCGTCCGGGCCCGCGTGATCCCGGCCCTGGTGCGCGCCACCGGGCTGCCCGGCATGATGGTGGTCCCCTCCCCCATGACCGCCCCCGACGAGGAGATCCTCGACGCCACGGCGTTCGTGCCGCTCATCCGCCTGCGCCCGGCGGACGGATCCAGGCTGGAAGGCGGACCCGACGACCCAGGCGGTCGAGGCTGGATCTGGCGCCAGGCATTGGTGTGCTTCGGCTCCCTCCTGCTCTGGCGGATGGGACGGCGCGTGTTCCGATCGGGATGCGACGTCTGTTCCGGGTGCGCGTCGACCAGGGGCTGAGCCAGCCGTGCGCCTGAGCGTCGGGCAGGTCCTCGCCTTCCGCCTCCGGCGGCAGTACCTGATCGAGCCTGCCGCCGACCCGCTCGACGTGGTCCGGGCGCTCGCCGGGATCCAGGCGCAGATCCCAAGCGCCGCCGAGGCGGGTGTCGCGGTCCGGCTGGCGCCGGGCCACCGGACGGGCCTGCTGGATGACCTGCTCGCCAGCCGGCAGGCCATGCGCACCTGGGCGATGCGCGGCACGCTCCACGTTCTGCCGGCTGACGAAGCGCCCGCGTACCTGGCCTTGATGGCCACGACCCGGTCGTGGGAACGGCCGACGTGGCAGCGGACGTTCATCACGGTCGCCGAGCTGGCATCGCTCCGCTCCATCGTCGCCGAGGCGCTGGCCGAGGGCCCGAAGACCCGCGAGCAGCTGGTGGCCGCAGTGGTGGGCAGCGGCGGCGGCCCAGGACTGGCCGAGCATGTGCGGTCGGGCTGGGGCACCGTCCTCAAGCCGCTCGCCTGGCTGGGCGAGCTCTGCCATGCGCCCGCCGACGGCGCGCACGTCCTGTTCACCCGGCCAGCCGACCTGCTGCCGGACTGGCCGGGCCTCCCCGAGCCCGAGGCGGCCGCCGGGACCGTGCTCCCGACGTTCCTCGCGGCGCACGGTCCCGCGAGCGAGGCCGACTTCCTCGGCTGGTTGAGCCGGGGTGCCACGCGGCCGGCTGACGCCCGCCGGTGGATTGCCGCCCTGGGCGGCGAGGTCGTGCGGGTCGAGGTCGACGGGGCTCCCGCGCTGGCGCTCGCGCGCGATCTCGACGACCTTGCCGCCACCCGTCCGACGGACCTCGTCCGCCTGCTGCCGGCCTTCGACCAGTACGTGCTGGGGGCCGGGACCGGCAATCCGTGGATCGTCGACCCGTCCCGCCGAGGAGCGGTCAGCCGGGCGGGCGGCTGGATCTCGCCCGTAGTGCTGGCCGGCGGCGCAGTGGCTGGCACCTGGTCCCAGGACGGTGGCGCACTCGCTGCGGAGCTGTTCTCAGAGCGGGCGGACACGGTGGACCGGGATGCCCTGATCGCTGAGTCCCGCCGCCTGGGCTCGACGGCGACCGAGATCCGTCTCGTCTAGCGCCGGCCGTTGCTCTCGCGCTCGCGACCCTCGTCCGCGACTGTCCTTGCGCAAAGACGCCGGCCGCCGCAACGGGTCCAGTGTCCTTGCGCAAAGACGCTCGCGCGGCCGTCTCGCTAGTAGCCGAGCGCCGCCCAGGCGGGACCGCCCGGCGCCTCGATGAGCTCCACGAGGACGCCCTGACAGGAGCGCGGGTGCAGGAATGCGACCGGCCCCTCAGCGCCCTTCCGCGCCGCACTGTCGATAAGCTCGATCCCGTCCATCTCCAGGCGCATCAGCGCCTCGGAGATGTTGCCCACCTCGAAGCACACGTGGTGGAACCCCTCGCCCTTGGTTGCGAGGAACCGCGCCACGCCCGTCGTGTCGTCGGTGGGCTGCACGAGCTCGATCTTGCTCTCGCCGACGGGCAGGAAGGCGATCGTCACGCGATCGTGCTCGATGGGCAGCACGAGCTCCACCGGCAGACCGAGGGTGTCGCGCCAGAGCCGCAGCGACGCCTCGATGTCTTGGACCACGACCGCGACATGGTGGACACGGCCGAGCTTTCGGATCCCCTCCGGAACAGCCGGAGACAGTTCGGTCACGGCGGGCCTCCTCAGACCGTGATGAGCTCGCGGTGGACACCCCACACGGCCCGGAGCCGGTCGGAGATCTCCCCCACCGTGGCGTAGGCCGCGACGGCCTCGATGATGGGCTCCATCAGATTCGCATCACCGCGTGCGGCGTCCTGCAGGCGCGCGAGGGCGGCGCCCCACCGAGCGGGATCACGCTCGGAGCGGACGCGCCGGACGCCCTCCACCTGCCGGCGCTCGCCCTCCGGGTCGATGCGGAGCAGGGCCGGCCGGGTCCCCGCGTCATCGTCGCGGAACATGTTCACCCCCACGACGATCCGGTCGCCACGCTCGATCTCGCGCTGGACGCGATATGCGGACTCCTGGATCTGCCGCTGCTGGAAGCCTGATTCGATTGCCGTCAGCGTGCCGCCCATCGCGTCGATCTCGGCCAGATAGGCGGTGGCCGCCGCTTCCAACTCGTCCGTGAGCGACTCGACGAACCAGCTGCCCGCGAGCGGATCGGGGGTCTCGGTGACGCCCGCCTCGTGGGCGATGATCTGCTGCGTGCGGAGCGCGAGGCGCGCGGATTCGACCGTCGGCAGCGCCAGCGCCTCGTCGCGGGAATTCGTGTGCAGGCTCTGCGTCCCGCCCAGAACCGCCGCCAGCGCCTGGAGGGTGGTGCGCACGACGTTGTTGTCGATCGACTGCGCCGTGAGGCTGGAGCCCGCGGTCTGCGTGTGGAAGCGGCACATCATCGACTTGGGGTTCCTGGCCCCGAACCGCTCCTTCATGATCCTCGCCCACATCCGGCGCGCGGCCCGGAACTTGGCGACCTCCTCGAACAGCTCGGACCAGGCGGCGAAGAAGAACGAGAGGCGGGGCGCGAAATCATCGACGGCCAGGCCCCGCGCCGCGGCAGCCTCAACGTAGGCGATCCCGTCGGCGAGGGTGAACGCGAGCTCCTGCGCGGCGGTGGCCCCGGCCTCGCGCATGTGGTAGCCGCTGATACTGATCGTGTTCCACCGGGGCAGCTCGCGTGAGGCGAACTCGAACACGTCGGTCACCAGGCGCATCGACTGGCGCGGCGGGTAGATCCAGGTCCCGCGGGCGATGTACTCCTTGAGGATGTCGTTCTGGGTGGTCCCGGAAACGCTCGCGCGCGCGACCCCCTGACGCTCGGCGGCGGCGACGTAGAGCGCCAGAAGGATCGGCGCGGTGGCGTTGATGGTCATCGAGGTGCTGACCTTGTCCAGCGGGATCCGGTCGAACAGCGCCTCCATGTCGGCGAGCGTGCTGATGGGGACGCCGACGCGGCCGACCTCACCCTCAGCCTCGGGCGCGTCGGAGTCGTAGCCCATCTGAGTTGGCAGGTCGAAAGCCACCGAGAGCCCGGTCTGACCCTGCTCGAGCAGGTACCGGAACCGCTCGTTGGTCTCTCCTGCGGTGGCGAAGCCCGCGTACTGGCGCATCGTCCAGAAGCGGGACCGGTACATCGTGGCCTGGACGCCGCGGGTGAACGGGTATTCCCCAGGGAGTCCGAGGTCGTGCCCGGGATCGAGGCTGGAGACCCGGTCCGGCGTGTACACGTCCGCGATGGGGAGCTCCGACGTCGTGACGAACACGGGCCGCCGCTCGGGGGACGCGGCGACGGCCTTGGCGCGGGTGGTGGCTCGCCAGCGGTCGACCGCCGGGTCCCCTCCCCCGCCTCCGGGACTCGCGCCATCGCCGGCACCGCCCGCGGGGCCACTCGTCTGGTCGTTCACCCAGTCCTCCGTCAGTTGATCACCACCAGCAGATCACCGATCTCGATATTGACACCAACGGCGACCCCCACGCGCTCAATCGTGCCATCCTTCGGCGCCCGCAGCTCGTTCTGCATCTTCATGGCCTCGACGACGAGGAGCTGCTGCCCGGCCGTCACGGTGTCCCCGACGGCCACCGAGATGGCCACGACCTTGCCCGGGATGATCGCCTTCACCTGGAGAGGCCCGACGTGCGCGCTCGCCGCCCTGCCCTTGGTGGCTCGCTCGCGAAGCGCCGCGATCCGCTCGGGCTCCGTCTCGACGAGGAACCGGAAGCCGTCGACGAGAACCTCGCGGATCCGGGTGCCGCCTTCGCCCCGCGTCGCCGGCTCGATGACGACCCGCGTTGACGACCCGCCGGTGCGGAGCACGTGGCGTCCGCCGCCAAGGGCGTGGATCGACGCGCCGCTCGGCTCGCCGTCAACGAGGACCTGTCTTTGCGCAAGGACACCGCCGTCGGGCGGCGACGAGGGGGCAATGGCGATCCCGCCCAGCGGTCCGGTGCCCACCGTGGGGTTCGTCATGCGCAGCGGCTCGGGCGCCGGTCCGATGCGCATGGCCTCCTCCTCGCCCAGGCGGGACTCGGCGGCAAGCTGAACGCGAACGGCACGTGCGTCAGGGACCGGCGCCGACGCCGGGGCCTCTCCATCCGCGGCTGCTGCGCCCCCACGGCTGCTCAGCTCGGCCATCGATCGGCTCCATGCGCTCGGGCGCTGTTCCGCCAGCCACTTCCCACCGCCTGCTCCGAAGCCGGCGAGCCCTCGCCTTCCGCGACACCAGAGCCGGCAACGGCTCCGCTGCTGTCGAGCGATGCCAGGCCCGTCGCGAGCAGCGCCCGGCCAACCGCCTCGGCGCGAGCCGCCCCGCCGTCCCAGTGCTCCTCGACCCAGCCGGTCGACAGCCGTCCCTCTCGGAACGCGTCACTGGTTGCGACGACCCGGTGGAACGGCAGCGTGGTCTGCACGCCCCCGACCTCGGTCTCGTCCAGAGCGCGCCGGAGTCGGTCGATCGCCGCGTCCCTGTCATGGGCGTGGACCATCAGTTTGGCGATCAGGTTGTCGTATTCCGCGGGGACCCGGTCCCCGGCCTCGATGTGCGTGTCGACGCGGATGCCGGGGCCCGCGGGCATGTTCCACCGAGCGACGCGTCCCGGCGTCGGCGCGAAGGCGCGGGCCGGGTCTTCGGCCGAGAGCCGGACCTCGATAGCGTGGCTCGTCGGGCGCGACGCGCGACGTCCCGCGTCGATGACCTCGGGACTGAGCGATCGGCCGGATGCGATGCGGAACTGCTCGCGCACGATGTCGACGCCCGACACCAGCTCGGTGACGCCGTGCTCGACCTGGAGCCGCGTGTTGACCTCGAGGAACCAGAAGTTGCCCGCCGGGTCATGGAGGAACTCGCAGGTCGCCGCGTTCCGAAGGCCCGCCGCCGATCCCATGGTGACGGCGAGCTGGTGCAGGTGCTGTCGCTGCACCTGCGTGAGTCCTGGCGCGGGCGCCTCCTCGACGAGCTTCTGGTGCCGGCGCTGCAGCGAACAGTCGCGCTCGCCGAGCGCGACGACGGTGCCGTGATGATCGGCCAGCAGCTGGACCTCGATGTGGCGCGCCGGCAGGATCTCCCGCTCGAGATAGACCGACCCGTCACCGAACGCCGAGAGCGCCTCGCGCGAGCCCGACACCAGGGCAGCGGCGAGGTCCTCCTCGCGGACCACGCGCCGCATGCCGCGCCCCCCGCCACCGGCCGCCGCCTTGACCAGGAGCGGGAATCCAATTCGGCGCGCGGTCGAGACGAGCTCGCCGACTCGATCGGGTCGGTCGACAGGCGCCGGCTCGAGCGTCCCCGGCACGGACGGCACTCCGACCTTCGCCGCAAGTCGGCGCGCGTTGAGCTTGTCCCCCAGCAATTCGATGGCGCCGGATGTCGGGCCGACGAAGACGATGCCAGCCTCCTCGACGGCGCGGGCAAAGGCCGCGCGCTCGGCAAGGAACCCGTAGCCTGGGTGGACTGCCTCGGCCCCCGTCGCGAGCGCAGCCCCGAGGACCAGGTCGATCCGAAGGTAGCTCTCGGCCGGCGCGGACGGACCGAGGCGGACGGCGTGGTCAGCCAGGCGGACATGGGCGGCCCCGGCGTCGGCGTCGCTGTAGACCGCGATCGCCTCCATGCCCATCTCGTGGCACGCCCGGATGATCCGGACGGCGATCTCCCCGCGGTTGGCGATCAGCACGCGGCGGAACGGGGCGGGCTCGGCGGTCATCGGGTGCTCCCGGACGGCGCGTCTTTACGCAAAGACGGACGGTGCTCTCTAGAGCGGAATGTTGCCATGCTTCTTCCGCGGGTTGGTGTCGCGCTTGTCAGCGAGGATCTCGAGGGCACGCACCAGGCGCGGCCGCGTCTCGCGCGGCAGGATGACCTCGTCGATGTAGCCGCGAGCCGCAGCAACATACGGGCTCGAGAACTCCTCCTCGTATTCCGCAACCAACCGCTTGCGCTCCTCGACAGGGTCCTCCGCTCCCGCGATCGCGTCTTTGAAGATGATGTTGACGGCGCCCTCCGCGCCCATCACCGCGATCTCGGCGGTTGGCCACGCGAAGTTCAGGTCTCCGCGGATGTGCTTGCTGCTCATGACGTCGTACGCGCCGCCATACGCCTTGCGGGTGATCACGGTGACCTTGGGCACCGTGGCCTCGCAGTACGCATAGAGCAGCTTCGCGCCGTGCTTGATGATGCCGCCGTGCTCCTGGGCGACACCGGGCAGGAAGCCCGGCACGTCGACGAACGTGACGAGCGGCACGTTGAAAGCGTCGCAGGTCCGGACGAAGCGCGCCGCCTTGACCGACGCGTCGATATCGAGCGCACCGGCAAGCACGGAGGGCTGCTGCGCGACAATCCCCACCGAGCGGCCGCCGACCCGCGCGAACCCGATGATGATGTTCGCGGCCCATGCCGGCTGGATCTCGAGGAAGTCGGCGTCGTCGACGATCCGCCGCAGAACGTCGTGCATGTCGTATGGCTTCTGCGGATCGTCCGGCACGACCGTGTCCAGCTCGGGATCCATCCGATCCCGCGGATCGTTGGTGGCTGCAAGGGGGGCGTCGGCAAGGTTGTTCTGCGGCAGGTGCGCGAGCAGCTGCTTCACGTGCTCGAGTGCCTCGGCCTCGTCTCGCGCCGCGAGATGGGCGACGCCGCTCCGCCCGGTGTGGACGCCAGCGCCGCCCAGCGCCTCGGAGTCGACCTCCTCGTGGGTGACCGCCTTCACCACGTTCGGGCCGGTGACGAACATGTAACTCGTCCCCTCGACCATCACGGTGAAGTCCGTCATCGCCGGCGAATACACGGCCCCGCCCGCGCAGGGCCCGAGGATCACCGAGATCTGCGGGATGACGCCGGACGCGAGGACGTTGCGCAGGAAGATCTCCGCGTAGCCCCCCAGCGACGCGACGCCCTCCTGGATGCGCGCGCCACCCAAATCATTGAGCCCGATCAGAGGCGCTCCCACCTTCATCGCCAAGTCCATGATCTTGCAGATCTTCTCGGCATAGGCCTCGGAGAGTGAGCCGCCGAACACCGTGAAGTCCTGGCTGAACACGAAGACCAGCCGCCCGTCGATGGTGCCGTGCCCGGTCACCACTCCGTCACCGAGGAAGTGCTGTCGATCGAGACCGAACTCGACCGCCCGGTGTGTGACGAACGCATCAAGCTCGACGAACGAGCCGGGGTCGAGGAGCAGCTCGAGGCGCTCGCGCGCCGTCAGCTTCCCCCACGCATGTTGGCGCTCGATCCGGACGGGACCGCCGCCCAGCTGCGCCTCCGCCCGCATGCGCTCCAGACGCTCGATTCGCTCGGCATTTGTGGACACGCCAGGCTTTGCCTCCGCTGTTGAGCTGGCTCGTCTTTGCACAAAGACGTTTGGGGTGGGCGCCCATCATAGGCGCAGCGCGATCTGACCACGGAGCGCCCCAGGACTCCGCACGGCACCTGTGCGACCTGTCGACACGTCGGGCAACCTCCGTGAACGCGCCGTGAACGGCTGGTGAACTGCCGCCGAATCCCTGGTCGGACGCGCCTCGTACTCGCCGACATATCCACAGAATGGTGCACAACTCGCCGTCGTTGTGGAAAAGGGCAGTGCCGCTGCTTTGCGCGGCGCGGTAGCATTCGGGGACTTCTTCGCCGCGCCAACGCGGTTGCAGCCCACCGAGGTGACGCCCTTGACCCACGTGATCGCGATCGCCAACCAGAAGGGGGGCGTCGGAAAGACGACGACCGCGATCAATCTCGCGGGCGCGCTCGCCGAGGAGGGACGGCGGATCCTCCTCGTCGACATGGACCCGCAGGCAAACCTCACGGCGGGCGTCGGCATCAACCTCAACACCGTCGTGCGCTCCATGGCGGACGTCCTGGCCGACGGGCGGGCAACGCTCCCCGAGGTGATCCTGCCCACCGAGACGGCCGGCATCGACGTGGCGCCCGCGCACATTGACCTGGCGAGCACCGAAGGCGAGCTGTTCACCGCGCTGGGCCGCGAATCGATCCTGCGGGAGGCGATGCGCGAAAGCATCGACGCCTACGACTACGTCCTGATCGACTGCCCGCCCAACCTCGGCCTGCTCACGGTCAACGGCCTGGTCGCCGCCGACAGCGTCATCATCCCGGTGCAGACGCAGTTCTACGCGATGAAGGGCCTCAACAACCTCGTCAAGGTCATCAGCGCGATCCGTCACAAGCTCAACCGCGACCTGCGGATCCTGGGCCTCCTGCCCACGTTCTATGACGGCCGGACGAACCTCGCCCGCGACATGCTCGACGAGCTGCGCATCGTCGGGGACCATCACGTCTTCACAACCATCATCCGGACCAGCGTGAAGCTGGGAGAGGCGCCACTCGTGGGACGTCCGATCACCTCCTATGCCGGAGCGTCGGACGCGGCGAAGACCTACCGCGAGTTCGCCCGGGAGGTGATCGAGCTTGGCCAGGACTGACTTCCGCGCAGCAGCCGCGCGCCGGCTGTCCGAGGAACGCGAGCTCTCCCCTGCCATCGTCAGCCTCCTGTCATCGGAGACGACGCACCGCTCCACCGGCGTCAAGGTCATCCCGGTGGACCGGATCGAGTCCAATCCGGAGCAGCCAAGGCTCGCCTTCGACGAGACGACGCTCCTGGAGCTCGCCGGCTCGATCCGCGAGCATGGCGTGCTGCAGCCCATCCTCGTCCGGCCCATCGGCGAGAACCACTTCCAGCTCATCGCCGGGGAGCGCCGGTGGCGGGCGTCGAAGCTGGCCGGCCTGTTGTCCATCCCCGCGCTTGTGGAGGACATTGACGACTCCACGGCGCTCGAGATCTCGATCATCGAGAACCTCCAGCGCGAGGACATCTCCCCGCTCGACGAGGCGGTGATGTATGACCGGATGATCAAGGAGCACGGCTACAGCATCCGTCGCCTCGCCGACAAGCTGGGCAAGGACAAGGGGTACCTCGAGAACCGGCTCCGGCTCGCGGACGCGCCGCCCGAGGTTCGGGAGCTGGTGTCTTTGCGCAAGGACACCCTGTCCCATGCCTACGAGATCATGAAGGTCGCTGACCCCAAGAAGCGCAAGCGGCTGGCGGACGCGGTGGCCCGCAATGAGCTGTCGCTCGTCAAGCTCCGGGAGCGGATCGAGGGACGTCCTGCTCGCCCGGCCGATGATGGCGACGAGGGGGAAGCGCCGGCCAGCCCGACGCCCGCACCGCAGCCGACGCCGGCGGTCACGGGTGCGGCCGAAGTTGGCTGGGCGGCCGCGGGGCCTCACGAGACCCTCAAGGATGACAGCCTCCACGCCGCCAAGACGCAGCTGAACGAGGCGGTCGAGGAGTTGCTCGGCGTGATCCGCGACCCGCGGCTCCTCGAGTCGATCGGCAGCACGGACCGGGTGAACCTGGCGAAGTACCTGACCATCGCCAAGCTCCGCCTCGAGAACGCGATCGCCGTCGTGAGGAGCGGGGACCCGGACCGCTAGTCTTGGGCTCGTGCACAAGAAGAAGCCGGCGCCAATGGCGCCGGCTTCGTCGTGTTGGCTGCCCAGATCGTCATCCGGGCGGGGCTTCAGTGGCCGTTCGCCCCGTGGCCCTGGCCGTTGTTGCCATGACCGTTGCCGTGGCCGTGACCCTGGCTGGCATTCGGCTGAACCGAAGCCGCCGGAGTGATACCGCAGGATTGGGGCGTGACCGTGGTCCAGTCGAAGCCCGTCGACGACACATCAAGATGCGCGACGCAGGAGACGAAGGCCCCGTGGTTCGGGAAGCCCGACGGAGTTGGCATGTGCGCGGCCGTCGAGACGAGAGCGCCATGGGTGTCGGCGCTGGGGCTCGCGGCGGCATTCGGGCTCAGCGACGAAGCCGGGCTCCCTGCAGGCGCGCTCTCGGACGGCTCCGCAGAGTCGCTCGGCTCCGGGCTCTTGACGGCGAGGGGGGAGGCAGACGGCTCGGCCGACTCGCTCGCCTCGGCCGATTCCGACGCCTCCGGGGACTTCGGGGCGTCGACGGCTGGGTTGGTGGTCGAGTGGCTGGCCGTGAGCTGCAATGCCGGTGCCGCGGCGAAGACCGCACCCGCCGAGATAGCAAGCACCGCAAGAGCGATGCCGAGGCCCCGGAACTGACGAAGAATGGACGACATGAGACGCTGGTGCCCTCCCGAGCGTGGTGGTCTGTGCCTAGGGTAACGGGCTCGTAAGCCCCGTCGTTAGGGGTACGGTAGTCGCCCCCCTCCCTAGGACCTTGGGTGCGTCGGCTGTGCGCCGGCTGCGTTCCACCCCTCTGAGGCACCCTCGGGCCCAGAAGACTCAGGCGTCTGTTAGGCGGCTGCGGCGCTGAGTGCGTTCATCCAGGCGACGGCCAGGAGGCCGAGGCCCACGGCCTGGACCTCGAAGGCAACCTCGCGGGGCATCGGCCCGCGCCTTGCCCCGAGGAGCCCCAGCAGTGCCCCCGCGACAGGCACCACACCCGCCGCCACGGTGGCCCCGGGCCAGGGGCCCGACTGGCCCGAGGCGGTGCAGGAGGCAACAGCAAGCGCTGCCACGAGAAGCTGCAGGAGCAGCACAACGGCCATCGAGCGGGTCGGGCCCAACGCCACAGCCAGTGACGTCACCCCGACGGAGGTGTCGCGCTCGAGGTCCACGGTCGCGTTGGCGATGGCGAGGCCCGCCCCCGCCAGGACCGCTGCGGGTAACAGGATCGTGAAGGCCGGGGGAAGCGTGCCGGTCGCCCCGAGCCAGCCGTAGACCGGCACCAGAGGGACGCCCAGCGCGATCGGGAGCCAGGAGAAGCGGGTCCCCTTGGCCCCGAGGTCGTACCAGACGCCGACCGCAAGCCCAGCCCCTGCGATCACGAGCAGCAGCGGTCCGGCGGCCAATGCCAGGCCGAGCCCCGCGATGGTGAACCCAGCGAGGACCGCCTTCGCCGCCCGCGCGCCGACGAGGCCGTCCGCGATTGGCTTGCCCGTTCGCGCCGCGGCGTCCTGGGGGGCGTCAGCGAGGTCGTTGAGCGTGCCGATCGCGAACTGCAGGCAGACCGTGGAGGCGCCGAGTATGGCGGCCTGAACGGGCACGCCACCCGCGGCGAGGGCGACGACCGCGACAACGATGCCGACGAGCAGGGACGGGAACGGGTGGACGAGCCGGGCGGCCGCGACCGCTCGGCCCCCGCGGCGGCCGGCCCGCGGGAAGAAGCGCTCGGCGGCCTGGGGCGCCGTCGCCTCGGATGTCGCATCCGAGGACGCCACGAGAGTCGACGGGAAGGCGCTCGGATGGCTGATCCCGTGCGAGACGCCGCTGCGGGCGGAGAGCCTGGGCAGGGCATCCGGTGGGACGGCTGGCGCAGCGGCTTCGGCGGGCGGTGCCTCCCCGATGGGGTGAGCCTGCCGGAATGACGCCGCTCTCTGGCGACGGTCAGACGTAGACGAGCTCGTCGAAGGATGCCACGAGGTACTCGATCAGCCGGTCCCGTGCATCGGAGACCTGCGAGCGGATCCCCGGCACCAGCGCCCAGAGCGCCACTGCGGGCACCAGGAGGCGCCCTTGGGCGTCACGGCCGAGCGTGGCCGGGGGACCTCCCCCAGAAGCGAACACCCGTTCGAATTCACGTTCGCTGAGCTTGGCCGCGGCCCGGAAGTCCTCGATCACGCGCACAACGCCGCGCCGGATGGCGACGTCGCGCATCATCTCGGAGGCCCAGCTGTCGATCTGGGGGTCAGGCTGCTCCGCCAGGCGGGTGCGGTACTCGGTGCGGTCGGCTGAGAGGCCGGTGGCTCCCACGCAGGATCTCCATGGTGTGCGGTGTCGATCGCAGGATGCCACAGACGGGGCTCATTTCGCGGCCCCTCCTGCGGCGTCGCGCTCGCGGAGCTCACCGATGTATGCGGCGCCGTCGCCCTGGCCCAGGTCCGGGCGCGCGCCCTCTGGCCAGAGGTTGAACCACTCCGTCAGGCGCCGGAACAGGCGCCCCGAGGGCGGGGGGTCCGCGTAGTCGCCGGTCATGGCGAGCAGCGCCGCCTCGATCCTGGCCGTGAGCGCCTCGACGGCGGCATGCGTTGCGCGGCCCTGGGGCACGATCGCCTCGCCCACACGAACGCGGACGCCCCGCCGGAACGCCAGCCACGACGTCCCGTTGATCGCGAGCGGCACCACTGGCACGCCCGAGCGGAGCGCGAAGTAGGCGGTGCCGTCGGCCAGCGCCGTCAACTCCCGCTCGCCCCGGTGGATCCTCCCCTCCCCTGCGATCGCGATGACCCACCCGCGGTCGAGCACGTTGACAACGCGTCGCGTCGTCGGCAGCAGGTCGCTCTTCTCGGGACGGTACGGGATGCCGAACCCGGCCCACGAGATCAGCCGGTTGCGCGCCCCTCTGTGCATGTCCGCCTCCTGGGGGCCGAACATCGCGTAGTGGGGTCGAAGCGGCAGGACGGCGAGCAGGACCAGCGGGTCCACCCAGTTGAGGTGGTTGAAGCAGTAGATGGCCGGTGTCATCGCCCAGCGCTCACCGTGCTCCACTCGGATGCGGAGCAGCCCGCCGATGACGACGCGGCAGGCGAGGCGCAGCAGGCGGACTCGGAACCCGCGGTAGTGGGGCTCGGGGAGCAGCATCTCGGGCACGTCCTGAGTATGCGGCGGCGGCGGGTCGTGATGGGGCATTCCGGACCTTGCGGCGCTCGTCGGCTCGCGCCGCGGCGTCGGGAACAGCCGAGCCGGCCCTGAGGCGGTCAGCCCGGCAGCGCGTCCGGGTCGAGATCCTCGATCCGCTCGATGATGGCGTCCGCGGCCTCGAGCGCATGCGGCGCCGGCAGCACCGTCGGGTTCGGGATCACCACGACGTAGGCGCCGGCCGCCCTGCCCGCCAGGACGCCATTGGTCGAATCCTCCACGATCAGGCACCGCTCCGGCGAGGTGCCCAGCCGCTCGGCGGCCAGCCGGTAGACGTCGGGCTCCGGCTTGCCGTGCGCCACCTCGTCCGACGAGGTCACCGCGCTGAACACGTCGTGCAGCCCGAGCAGGTCGAGCGCAGCGGCGATCACGTCGGGGTGCGAAGACGACGCGATGGCGACCGGCCACTTCGTCGCGATCCTGCGGACCGCCGCCCGAGCACCGGGGAGCACGGGCACGGTCCCCCGCCGGAACTCGTCCACCACGGCCGCCACGACCTCCGCGAGGATCTGGTCCACCGGCACGTGGTCGAGCGCGAGCCGCTCTCGCATGGTTGTCGCCCACTGGATCGAGTTCGCGCCCATCACGGCGTGCTGGTCGTCGATCCCCCACGGGCGCCCGTGCGCCGCGGCGTACGCGATCCGGACGTCATTCCAGCGATGCTCGCTGTCCACGAGCACCCCATCCATGTCGAACAGCACGGCGTCGAACCGCCGGGTGGGCTTGGGCATGCGCCCTAGGCTATCAACAGCGGGACCCTCGGCCTTGAGGATGTGACCCTCGTCACCCTTCAGCGCGAGCTGCGTGCGCGATGATGGCGGCGGCCGACGGCCGGGAGAGGTGACGATGCGCGTGAACCGGGGCTTGCTGGGCTGGGGTGTGTTCTTCCTCGCCCTTGGAGGCGTGCCGCTCGCAGTGCAGGGCGGCGTGCTCGACGTCGCGACGGCGCAGCGCTCACTGGAGCTCTGGCCGTTGCTGCTCATCGGCGTGGGATTGGGCCTGGCCCTCCGCCACACGGTGCTCGACGCGTTCGGCGGCGTGGTCGTGGCCGTGACCTTCGGGCTGATGGCGGGCGGGCTGGTTGCCGCCGGTGTCGGGCCCGGCTCGTCGCTCGCGCTGTGCGGGATCGGCAACACGCCCGCGAGTCCCGCGAGCGTCCCGGGCCTCACGGGGTCTCTGGCGTCGGGCGCGTCGGTGGACCTCTCGGTGAACTGCGGTGATCTCACCGTCTCAGGCGCGCCGGGTGGAAGCTGGACGGTCGCCTGGCCGAGCGGCGACAGCACGCCGGGGGTCGAGGCATCGTCGAGCGACACGCTGCAGCTCCGGCTGGGCGAGCAGCATGGCTTCGGCGTGGGCAACCCGGCCTCGAAGTGGCTCGTCACCCTGCCCGCGGACCCCGCCCTGAGCCTCTCCCTCTCGGTGAACGCGGGTTCGTCACGGCTGACGCTCGGCGCGATGCACGTGACCTCGCTCGCGACATCGGTCAACGCCGGCGACGCCCACATCGACTTGACTGGGGCTCTGGGCACCACCTCGGTCACGGGCTCCGTCAACGCGGGATCGCTCAGTGTCGCGCTCCCGTCCCCCGCGGCGACGCTCAGCGGGTCGCTGTCGGCCAACGCAGGGGCAGTGCGTGTCTGCACCCCGGCTGGCGTGCCGCTGCGGATCAAGGTGGGCGACCACCCACTCGGGACGAACAACCTCGCTGAGCGCGGTCTCGTGCAGAACGGGGACACCTGGACCCGCGGCGCGTGGGACACCGCCTCCGCGCGGATCGACCTCAATGTCTCGGCCAATCTGGGCACCGTGACCCTGGATCCGGAGGACGGCTGTGGATGACCGCCTCTACCGGTCGACGACCGACCGGTCCATCGCTGGCGTGTGCGGCGGCATCGCGGCATGGATGGGACTCGACCCGTCGTTCGTGCGCATCGCGTGGGTGCTGCTCTCGCTCATGTCGGGCGGCGTGTTCGTGGTGCTGTACATCGTCATGGCGGTGGTGGTGCCCGACGCGCCGCCGGGATGGGCGCCGCGCGGACGTCCCCAGGCGCCGGGAGGAACGCAGCCCGGCGGTTGGGGCCCCGGGCCCGGAGCGTCACCGCTGTGGGGCCAGGGCGCGCCGGGCGGGTCGTGGGGAGGCAGCGCTCCGAGTGGCAACTGGGGTGGCAACGCCCCGGGCGGGGCCTGGACGGGCGGGTCGACCGGCACGCCGAGTGGCGCTGCGCGGACCGATGCCCCGGCTGGCGCGCCGAACCAGGCGCGCGGCGACTGGGACTCGCGACACCGAGGCGACCAGGCCGGCATCATCGCCGGCATCGTGCTCGTGGTGCTCGGCGCCTGGTTCCTCGTCCGCGACTATGTGCCGATCAACTGGGACCTCGTCTGGCCGGTCGCGGTCATCGCGCTGGGTGCCCTGCTGATCACGGAGGCGATGCGCCGGAGCCGCTAGCGCTCGCGCCGCTCCGTCGCGACGATGGCTCGGCACAGGGCCGCCTGCTCACGTGCGTCGTCGAGGGCGCGGTGCGTGTGCGGCAAGTCCACCGGGTAGCGGCGCAGCATCTCGAGGCGCTTCGTGTGCGCCCACGCGCCGACCTCGCCCAGGTGACGGCCGAGGTAGAGCGCCTTGAGGTCAATCGCGCTGACCCCGAACGGGTTGCGTCCCAGGTGCCGCCAGAACGCGTCGGCGATGAACATCCAGTCGAACGGCGCGTTCAGGGCGACGAACACAGGTCGCGAGCCGACCGGGACGACATCCGCCAGCCAGGCCTCGAGGGCCGCCATCGCCGAGACCGGGGCGCGCCCCTCGCGCTCGAGCATGGTGCGCTCGAGGTGATGGATCGACTCCGCCTCCGCGCTCCACGTCAGGGAGGGATCGGGGCGGAGCAGGAGCTCGATCCCCTGCTCGGGTCGGGCGACGACGCAGGCGCCAATCGAGAGCAGGCTGCCCGTGGAGGGCGTCGGCCCCGATGTCTCCACATCCACGCTGATCCAGGTCTCGTCGCTCACGTCGCTCCAGGCCGGCCCCGTCGCTGGTGGCGGGTCTCCGGGCGATGCTAGCAACACGGGAGCGCTCCGGCGGCGTCCGAGCCCGGCGCGTCCCCACGGACCGGGCTCAGCGGCGTCCGGGCAGGGGCGGCTGACGCTGGGCGCGTGTCGGGTGTCGTCGCCCGGAGCGCATCAGGCGGGCAGGCACCCCCAGGCGTTGGCGAACGCGAGCCGCGCCACCACCTCCCCCACCCGATACTTGGCGCGGCGGCCGTGGCACAGGAACGGCTCCGATCGGAGGGGTGACGCGATGACCGAGAACGGAATGGGTCTCGAGACCTCGCTAGCCAGCGTCGTTGCGTCGGCCCGCCGGCTGGGGGTGGAGCTCGACGAGGCCGAGGCCGCAGCCTGGGTGGCCGCGATCGAGGCGGAGGCCGTCGGGGGCGACATCGTGGTCGACGTGAACACCGGCGTCTACGGCCACCGCGTCTCGATGCTCGACTTCACGCCGCGCGACCTCGCCCGCTTCCGCGCGATCGGCGAGGTTGTCGGGCTGCCGGACCGCCCGCCTGCCGTCCGCACGGCGCTCGCCCTCTCCGGGTCCGCCGCGCAGAGCAAGATCCAGTCCTTCCCCGGCGACTGCGACTTCTTCGAGCGCGTCCACATCGAGGCCGCCACCCGCGACGCGGCGTGCCAGCTTCTGGGCGAGGTCATCCGCGACAAGGCGCTCGCCACTCGACGGGGTCCCACGCATCGCCTCTGGGAGGTCAAGCTCGGCAGCTGGCCGTTCGATGCCCAGTGCCGTGGCGTCGCCGTCCGCGCGGGCAGCCCCATCTCGTGGACGCCCGCTGACGTCGCCACCGGCCGGATCGACGCCGTCCGCGACGGCGCGCCGGTCACCATCGCCTGGGAGCAGGCGGCGCGGGAGCCGGGCTGGTGCAAGCTCGACTGGATCGTGGCCGACCCGGCGCGGCGCGCGCTCGCGAACGCGAGCAACGTCCTCGACGTGACCTGGGAGGCGCCTGACGGAACCGTCACCTCGCTCGACAGCGGGATCGACCCGTACTTCCAGGAGGTGTACCTGGAGAGCGATTCGCTGCCGCTCGTCCGCCGGCTCGTGTCGCAGCTCTCGTCCGACGCGGTGGACGACTACGTGGAGCAGCTCCGCCACGAGGTCTGGAAGTACACGGCCAAGGACCCCAACTTCGGCAAGGTGGCGCGGCGCCTGTACAACATCTTCCGGCTGACGGGCCGCTACGCCGAGGCCGTGTACCTGCGCGAGCTCTTCGACGAGCCCACGACAGCCCTCTACCAGATCGCGGCGCTGGTCCGGACGCTCGACGACGCGGACACGACGGGCAGCGACTTCGACACCGAGACGCTCGTGGCCCAGGCCGACCAGCTGATCATGGCCGCGGTCGCCGCCCTCGACGGACCCGACGAGGCCGACATGGTCCGCAGCCTCAACGCCATCCGCGGCACGCTGCTGGCCCGCCAGGGCACGGGCGCGCGGTCCGCGGACGTGGGCAGCGTGAAGGACGAGGCCCTCCGCGCGGTCAACGACTACTTCCACCGACGGCTGTACGAGGTGCCGTCGATTGCCGCATACCTCGGGGAGCTGGTCGCGGCCGGGGCCTGATGTGCGGCGCGCCTGCCGCCGCGAGGAGGAGCTCGCGGGGGGGCCGGGGGCGCGATCAGCACCGCAGCGCACCACGAGGCGAACACCGCCTCGAGCCGATCTCAAGGCCGCCATGCGGCCGCGTTTCGGCGCCCACGCCACGTTCGGCCGGGCCGCGACATAATCGCGGCGCTCGCCGCCACCAATTCGACATGGGCGTGGCCATCACGATCGGCCCACGCCGCATCTTGCGCCCGGTGGACCTTGAGGAAGGCCGAACATGGAACGGGATCGCGTCGGCTCCGGACATACCTTCACGCGGAGACGCTTCCTCCTGTCCGTCGGTGCGCTCGCCGCCGGCGGAGTGGGGGTCGCCGCCGTGGCCCAGCTGGCCGGCACCCCGTCAGGTCCGGGCCTGCGGGCCGCAGCGTCTGCCCCAGCGGGAGCCCCGGGCCGCCACAGCTTCCGCTCGCGTCCCGACCTCATGCCTCCCGTGATCACGATCACCGGCGGACCTCAGCGCCTTGACGGGCTCTACACCTTCCTGACCCCCGCGAACGGCGCGACGCCCGACGGGCCGACCATCGTCGACCGCGCAGGCGAGCTCGTCTGGATGCGCCCGTCGGGCAAGGGGGTCGCCGCCACCGACCTCCATGTCGTCGAGTACGGGGGCGCGTCAGCGCTCGCGTGGTGGGAGGGGGCGCTGAACGAGGGGATCGGGTCGGGCGATTTCGTGCTCGTGGACGAGGCCTACCGCCCGCAGGGCCGGATCTCGGCTGGGAACGGACGCCAGGCCGACCTGCACGAACTCCAGCTCACGTCCCGCGGGACCGCGCTGATCTGGGCGGATGCCCAACAGCCGGGTCCGGTCTATGGCCACCCGACGCCGACGCCGTGGCCGATCATGGACTCCGCCGTCCAGGAGATCGACCTCGTGACCGGCCGCGTCGTCTTCGAGTGGCGGGCGAGCGAGCACATCGGCCTCGACGAGTCGTACATCGCCCCGCCGACCGGGCCGAACCAGGTCTACGACTACATCCACGGCAACGCGATCGACGAGGACCCCGACGGCAACCTCCTCGTGTCGGCGCGCAACACGTCGACCATCTACAAGGTGGACCGGAAGACCGGCGACATCCTGTGGCGCCTCGGCGGCAAGAAGAGCGACATCCGAGTCGCGCAGGATGCGTCGTTCGGCTGGCAGCACGACGTCCGGCGGCGCTTCGACGGGACGATCACGATGTTCGACAACGGCGCATCGGAAGCGCCCGGCCGGTCGCGCGGGCTTCGCATCCGCCCCGACGAGAGCACCGGCACCGCCTCGCTCGTCCGGGCCTACGACCGCCCTGACGGGCTGCTGGCCACGAGCCAGGGGAACGTCCAGCTGCTCGCCGACGGCGGCGCCTTCGTCGGCTGGGGCAGCCGCCCGTTCTACAGCGAGTACGGGCCCGACGGGACCCTCCTCGTGGACGCCACGTTCCCGGCCTCAACCCAGTCCTACCGCGACTACCGCCAGGCGTGGACGGGCCGTCCCGCCGAGGCCCCCGCCGTCGCGGTGGACGTCCCGGTCGGCACGGCGAGCACCCCCGTCGCCAGCGGCGCCGGAGGTGCGCGGACCGTCTACGCCAGCTGGAACGGCGCGACGAGCGTCGCCACCTGGCAGGTCCTGACGGGCGACGCAGCCACCGACCTCCGCGTCGTTGCCGTCGCACCCCGCTCCGGTTTCGAGACGGCGGTCCCGGCCCCGACGCTCGGCGCCTACGTCGCGGTGCTGGCGCACGACGAGCTGGGCGGGCTCCTGGGCGTCTCGGCACCCATCGCGGTCCCGCCTTCCGCGCTGTACTGACCGGCGCAAGTCGACGAGGTCGCACACGACGCGACCCAGACGATCGGCGGCGAGCAGCCGGCCCCGTGATTCGGCCGGGCCGGCGCCGGCCTCAGGGGATCGGCGCGAGGTCGAAGAGGTTGCTGCGCAGGATCGGGTCGCTGCTCGGGCGCTGGGCGTTGAAGACGGCGCGGAACACGTCGCCGGACACCGTCTTGGTGATCCCCGTGGACCCGACGAGGGTGACGTTGATCAGCCGGCCCGAGACGCCCCGGTTCCGCAGGTCGAGGGCGACCAGCGTTCCGACGTTCGTGCGGCTGTCCGCCGCGAACATGGCCGAGACCTGCGCCAGCGTGTACGTCGCCGTGTGCCAGCTCGCGTAGGGGGAGCCGGCGTCGTACGGGGTCCCGTCGGGCGCCCGGTCCGGTGAGCCGCGAAGGTAGCTGACGGGTCCGGCGACCTTGACCCCGGTGGGCGAGACGAACGCGTTCTCGTTGTTCTCCGTTGCGCCCCCGCCGGTCGAGTGGAACAGGGCATCCGCGATGGCGGTTCCGCTGCGCAGGACCTGGCCCGCCGTGGCCGTCAGGACCGCGTCGGTGGCCGGATTCTCCTCGAGGGCGCCGAGGTAGACCTGCGATCGCGTGTCGTCGTAGACGTCGAAGGTGGAGACGCCCGGGCGGAGCTGGCAGGCCGCGTAGGAGCGAGCGGCGATCGCCTGCGCGCTGAGCGCCTCGGTGGGCCAGCTCGACGGCATCTCGGCGGGAACGACGCCGCGCAGGTAGGACTCGAGCGGGAGCTCGTTGACGACGCTCACCGTCGTTGTGGCCATGATGTGCAGCGAGCCGCGGTAGCGGTCGAACGAGGACGGCTTGGACCACAGCTGCAGCAGCGTCGCGTCGGTCGCCGACCGCACGGTCAGGTCCCCGGCCGACGGCGCCGTGTAGAGGACGGTGCCACTGGCGTCGACGGTCAGCTGCCAGGTCGTCACCCCGGTCGAGGTGCTCGGGACGAGCTGCAGGCGGGCGTCGGCCGGGAAGACCGCGTCCACGCCGTCGACGGTCCAGGTCCCGCCTCGCCCGTAGACGACGATCGGGCTGGCTGCCGTGACCGTCGCGCGGTCAAGGACGAGCACGCGGATGGTGGTGTTCGCGATGGTCCCGAGGCTCGTGCCGGCGTAGTAGTGGGCGAGGATCGTGGCAGCGTCCTGGCCGGCGAGCGCCCGGCCACGGGCGCCGTACTGCGACAGCCCCACGCCATGACCCGCACCGCGACCGAAGAACGTCACGGTCGCGTCGAGTGGCGTGCTGCCGGTTCCGGGTGCGCTTGCCGTGGTGAACAGGCCGGTGGCAGCGTAGACGTACGTCACGCCGTAGAGCGAGAGCACGCTTGCGCCGTTGACCGCGCTGATGCCGTACCAGGTGTTCCCCGACGTGGTGGCGCCGCCGCACGGCGTCGACCAGGAGCCGCCGGTGACGGTGGTCGCGACGGTGACGGTCGTGCCGGACGTCACGCTCGACTTGATCGCGTAGCCGGTCGATGCCCCCGTCCGCAGGTTCACGCCGTCGCAGGCGGCAGCCAGCGTCGTGGTTTCCGGGGCCGGGCTGACGGTCGGCGTGGGGGTGGCCGTGGGGGTCGGGGTGGCCGTGGGGGCGGCCGTGGGGGCGGCCGTGGGGGTGGGCGTGGGGGTGGCCGTGGGGGTCGGGGTCGGCGTCGACGCGCTGACCCCTGTGAAGAGCCCGCTCGCTCCGTAGAGGTAGCTGCGCCCGTAGAGCGCTCGGACGCTTCGGCCGTTGATGGCGCTGATCCGGTACCACCGGTTGCCCGACACGGAGCGGCCAGCACACGTCGCTCGCCAGGACTTGCCCGTCACAGTCGCGGCGATCGTGACCCTCGCCCGGGTCGCGACCGTCGCCCGGCTCGCGTAGGTGGTCGAGGCTCCAATCCGGAGGTTCGCCGCGCAGGCGGCGGTTGCCGTCGTGGCGCCCTCGGCCGTCCCGGGCGAGATCGCGAACGAGAGGCCAAACAGGAGCAGGGCGGACAGGAGCGCTGTCAGGAGGCCCGGGGCAGGGCGGGCGGCACGCGCAGGTCGAGCACGGTCAGGCATTGCCGGCTCCTCTCTTCTAGGGGACTCAGCCTCTGCCGGGCGGTGACCAGCGTCCACGGCCCGATGGGGCCAGAGAGGCCCGGGACGATGGTAGCCCAGCGGATGGCCTCGTTTGCCAGCGTCACGCTCCGACGACTGGACTGGCTCGGCGGGTTCAAGAGGCTGCTGGCGCCGCCCGTTCCGTCACCTCCTCGACTGGAGGAGGAACAGGGCACCTGCAACCACGAGCACCACGATTCCGGCGATGAAGGCCGGGCCGCCCCACCAGAGGTCCTTGTTGATGCGGCCGACCAGGATGAGGATCGCGGAGACCACCGCGAGCAGGGTCAGGAATGGATGGGCTCTCACGCGAGGCGGCACGTTGTCACTCCAGTCTGTCGGCCCGACGGGGCCTCTCCGTTGCTGACCCGGTTGCCAGCGCTAACCACGGAACGCATCCATGAACCGCACCCGTGTGCCAAGGCGCAGCGCTGCATTCGCATACATGCGGCCGGCCAGCCAGGTCAGCCCGCCGATGGATGCGATGGTCAGCACCGTCGCCAGGCCGAACTGCCACAACGGCACGTCGCTGGCTGCCATCCGGACGGCCATGAGGATGGGGGCGAACGGCGGCAGCAGCGAGGCCACCGTTGCGAGGGGGCCGCTCGGATTCGGCAGCGCCGCGTACATGAGCAGGTACCCAGCGATCTGGAAGACCGAGATCGGCGCGACGGCGCTCTGGATCTCCTCCTGGCGCGAGACGAGGGAGGCGACCGCGGCATAGGCCGTGGCGTAGAAGAGGAAGCCGAGCAGGAACCAGAAGATGTCGCCCAGGATCGAGGCCACGCCGAGGGCCGGGATCGCGGCGACATTGGTGACCTGGACGGCGATGAGCGCGGCCGCCCCCACGATCGTGAGCTGCAGGAGGCCGACGAGGCCGATCCCGATGACCTTCCCGGCCAGGAGCCGACTCGGCGGGATCGTGGCGAGCAGGACCTCCATGATCCGGGTCGCCTTCTCTTCGACCACGCCCTGGGCCACCATGTTCCCGTACTGGCCGAGCGCGATCCACAGCAGGATGCCGAGGGCCATGCTGGCGAGCAGGTTCTGGGTGTCCCTCGGATTCGGGGGCTGCAGGAGCTGGACTGGGACCAGGGCCATGGCCGAGACAATGGCTGTCGGTGACAGGCCGGCGTCGGAAAGGCGTGCCGCCTCCGCGGCCAGTGACAGGGCGGACTCGACGTTGGCTGGCATGGCCTCGTTCACGACGGCCGTCGGTGCGGTTGCCGACCCGGTGACGAGCACGTCGAGCGTGCCCGCCGTGACCTGTGCCTCCCCGGTCGTGGCGTCGGCGATCTCAGTGACCGTCACCTTCGCGCCCAGGGCCGCCGCCGTCGCGGTGAACGTCCGCTCGAGCGCCTGCGATTCGCCGCTGAAGCCCACGCGCACGGGTGTGGTCTTGCCGGCGAGCAGGGACGCGGCCACGATGCCGACCACGACGAAGACCGTCATCACGACCGTGCCGCCAACGAAGACCCGCGAGCGCAGGCGCATGCGGACCTCCCGGCGTGCGACGAGGATGGTGGCCGGCAGGCCGGTCGTCCCGCCCGGACGCAGACGCCGCGCGTTCATGCCGCCGCCTCCTCGATGACCGCCCGGAAGATCTCGCCGAGCGTTGGCTCGACCCGCTCGAACTCGCGCACCGGTCCGGTGGCCAGCGCCGCTTGGAGCAGCCCCTGGTCGTCGACGCCCGGATCGAGCTCGAACAGCCGCCGCGTGCCGTCGGCCTGCACGAGCCGCACGCCCGGCAGGCCGGCCCCCCAGTCGCCGGGCGCTTCGGGAACGTCGATCCAGCGGCGCTCCTGGCCCCCGGCCCGGAGCTCGCCCACGGTGCCGCAGGCGACGAGCCGGCCCTGGTCGATGATGCCGACGCGGTCGCACAGCCGCTCGACCAGCTCGAGCTCGTGGCTCGAGAAGATGACCGGGACTCCCCCATCCGCCCGCTCGCGAAGCACCTCCGCCATGACGTCGACGGCGACCGGGTCGAGCCCGGAGAACGGCTCGTCGAGCACGAGCACGTCCGGCGCGAAGACGAGCGCCGCGGCCAGCTGGACCCGCTGCTGGTTGCCCAGGCTGAGCGCCTGGAGGTCCGCGTCGCGCCGATCGGAAAGCCCGAACCGGTCCAGCCAGCCGAGGGCCGCCTCTCGGGCCGCGGCGCCCGACATCCCGTGCAGCTCACCGAGGTACGCCAGCTGCTCCGCCACGTGCATCTTGGGATACAGGCCCCGCTCCTCGGGCATGTACCCGATGCGACGCCGGGTTGTGAAGTCGAGCGGCAGCTCGTTCCAGCGGACCTGCCCCGCATCGGCCCCCAGCACGCCCAGGATGATCCGCATGGTCGTCGTCTTGCCGGCGCCATTGCGCCCGACGAACCCGAACAGCTCGCCGGCACGAACGCTGAACGTGAGGTCAGCAACGGCGACGGTGTTGCCGTATGCCTTCGAGATGCCGTCGATCTCGAGCAGCCGAGCGCCGTCGTTCATCGCGTCACCCTCCCGGGTCCGGTCGGCTCGGGGTCCGCGGAGGACCGCAGGCGCTGCGTGCCTCGCTCGCCGGAAGGCTCGGATCGATCGGCGTCCAAGTCGGCGTCCGCTTGACGTCGCCGGGTCTGGCTCGGCAGCCGACCCGCCTCGCGGAGGGCGATCCGGAGCAGGAACTCGATCTGGCCGTTGAGGCTCCGCAGGTCGTCGGCCGCCCAGGCCTTGACCGCAGCCATCGTCGCCGGGTCCAGCCGCAGCAGGAACGGCTTCCGCTCGTTCGTGGCGTCCATGGCGCTAGTACAGCGTCCCGGCATTGACGACCGGCTGGCTCTCGCGCTCGCTGCACAGCACCACCAGCAGATTGCTGACCATGGCCGCCTTGCGCTCCTCGTCGAGCTCGACGATCTTCTGGCTCGACAGCTGCTCGAGCGCCATCTGGACCATGCTCACGGCGCCGCCGACGATCCGCGTCCGGGCATCGATGATCGCGCTCGCCTGCTGGCGGCGGAGCATCGCGCCCGCGATCTCCGGCGCGTAGGCGAGGTGGCTGATCCGGGTGTCGAGGACCTCGATGCCGGCCTTCTCGAGTCGGCCCTGCACCTCGCGCTTCAGCTCGTCGCCCACCTCGTGCGGGTTGCCGCGCAGCGAGGGCTCGTCGCCATGGCCGTCGTAGGGGTAGCCGGTGGCGAGCGTCCGGATCGCGGCCTCGGTCTGGATCCGCAGGAACTGCTCGTAATCGTCGACCTCGAACAGCGCTTCGGCGGTGTCGACCACCCGCCAGACGACAACCGCCGCGATCTCGATCGGGTTGCCGTCATGGTCATTGACCTTGAGCTGCTGGCTCTCGAAGTTCCGGATCTTGATCGAGATCTGGAGTCGCCGCGTGAACGGGTTGACCCACCAGAGGCCCTGGGTCTTGAGGCTCCCGGCGTAGTGGCCGAGCAGCACCAACACCCGGGCTTCATTGGGGTCCACCACGGTGAAGCCCCGGAAGCCCGCCGCGACCGCTACGGCGATCACGGCGATCCCGATCCGGAAGGCGCCCGCGCCAATGGACGCAGGCGGTCCGCCCTTGGCCAGGTCGTACCCGATCCCGGCGAGCAGCGCGACGACTCCGACCAGCAACGCGAACAGCACTGGGTAGCCCGCCACGGCCCGACCATCTCGCTCGGTGACCAACCCCACCCTCCTGATCTCGCGGTGATATCAGGAGGATACTACGCCGTCGGTGGCTGGCCTCGCTGCGGCTCGTTCGTCCGCCATCGACACGGCCGCCGGGGAGCGTCGGGTCGCGCTGGCTCGTGTCCGGTGCCGAGGACGTTCGCGCAGCGGCTCGCGGCCTCGCTCAGCCCACCGCCTGCTTGACGAGCGCGGTGACCCTCGCCTCGACGGCAGGGGTCATCTCCGTCAGCGCGAACGCGACCGGCCACATCGGGCCGTCGTCAAGACGGGACTTGTCGCTGAAGCCCAGGGTCACGTACCGCACCTTGAACTTCGCGCGCTCCTGGAAGTAGCAGACGAGCTGCCCATCCCGGTAGTACGCAGGGCTCCCGTACCAGGTCCTGGACGTCAGCGCAGGCGCGGCGGCCTTGATGATCGCGTGGAGGCGCTCGGCGAGGGAGTGGTCCGGCTCCTCCAGCTGGGCGATCTTGGCGAGCACGTCGGCCTCGCCGTCGGCATCGTCCTTCCCGGCGCTGCGGGGGCGCGACGCGCGCCTGCGCTCCCGCTCGTACTCCCGGATCGCCGCCAGCTCCTCGTCGGTCCACGCGCGGTCTGACTTGCGGGCGGCCGGGCGCTTCGTGGTGGGCTTCTCGTCGGTCATCGTGTCTCCACTCGGGGTCGATCGCATTGGCTGCTCTGCGGTCCTAGCCGCGCGCCAGCTGGGTGATCTGGATCAGGTTGCCGCACGTGTCGTTCAGCTGGGCGATGGTCGAGCCCGTCACCTTCGTCGGCGGCATGGTGAACTCGCCACCGCGCGCGCTGATCCGCTCGTAGTCGGCCTGCACGTCGTCGGTGAAGAACATGGCCGCGGGCTGGCCCAGCCCGAAGATGGCCTGCTGGTAGGCCCGGGCGGCCGGGTTGTCGTTCGCCGCCAGCTGCAGCTCCGTGCCGTCCGGGTCTTCGGGCGAGGCTACGGTCAGCCAGCGATACGGGCCGTTGCCGAAGTCCGACTTGAGCGCGAAGCCGAGCACGTCGGTGTAGAAGCGAAGGGCCATCTCCTGATCGTCGACGTAGACGCTGGTCAGCTTGATCTTCATCGTGCGGCTCCTCCTTTGTCGCGGTGCCGGGTCCGGCTCCCACAACGCTCAAGACGGGACCGGTGGCTGGCCCGTGACAGGTCGTCAGGTCGGGCGCAGGCGGATCAAGCCCTCGCCGAGGTGGCGGAGCTTCTCCGGGTTGCTGATCGCCCGCACGGCGATGACCTGCCCGTCGGCGACGTCGAGCGCGATGACGGCCACCGCCCGGGCCTCGGCATCGAGGAACACCACCCCCGGCTGGCCGTTGAGCTCGGCGAACCGCTGCTCGACGGCCCCCAGGGCCGCCGGCCGGTAGCCGCTGAAGATCCGCATGACGCTCTCGCGCCCGTGGATCGGCTGCGGGAACGCCGGGCCCCGGCCGCCACCATCGGTGTAGAGGACGACCTCAGCTGCCAGCAGGTCCACGAGCGCGTCGGTGCTTCCGGCACCGACCGCCTCGAAGAACCGCCGGGCCAGCGCCTCGCGACGCTCCCGGGAGGCCTCGAACCGGGGCCTCCCATCCTGGACGTGCCGCCGGGCGCGCACCGCGATCTGGCGGCAGTTGTCCTCCGACTTGTCGACGATGGCGGCGATCTCGTCGAACCCGTAGCCGAAGACGTCGCGGAGCAGGAACACCGCCCGCTCGACGGGCCCGAGTCGCTCGAGCAGGACCAGGAACGCCATCGAGAGCGCCTCCACGATCTCGGCGTGCCGGGCCGCATCCGGCGCCGGGTTGGTCAGGAGGGGCTCCGGGAGCCAGGTCCCGACGTAGGTCTCGCGGCGGACGCGTGCCGACCGCACGTGGTCGATCGCGAGGCGGGTCACGACGGTCGAGAGCCAGGCCTTCGGGGATTCGATCTCCGTGCCCCCGGCAGCGGCGCGATGGAGGCGAAGGAACGCCTCCTGCACGATGTCCTCGGCCTCGCCCACCGCGCCCACCATCTCGTAGGCGATCGACATGAGCAACGGCCGCAGCGTGAGGTAGACGCCGTCTGGCTCGTCGGGGTCCAAAGGCAGGTGGCCCATGCTCATTGGTGTGGGGAGTCTCGACGCCGTGCGTCAGCGCCGGCCGGCGAACCTGGCCGGTTTGGCCGACGGGCTCTGTTTGAGCCCTAGGCTCAGCCGATGGCCTTCGGCTTCGTTGCCTTCGGCTTCTTCGGGTTCTTCGCCTTCTTGTCCACGGTTACCTCCTCGGACTTGCCGCGCACGTCGCGACCTGTTTGCGACGCGCGACGACGTGCATCATGCGCCCCCCGCTCGACTTGGGCCGTCCCGCAAGAAGCCGCCTCCTCCGGGAGGCGCATCGAACGGCGCGCCTTGCAGCGCGGCGCCGCTCGTGTTGCCCGGAACGTCCATCGTCACGCGGAAGGCGGCTTGGCCAGCTCGTACGTGACTCGGAAGTAGCTCGCCCGCTGGCCGGGCGCCAGGATGACCGGCAGCTCGTACTCATCAGTGGAGACGACCCGGTAGCCTCGATCCGCCATGGCGAGGGCATCCTTCTGCATCCGGTCGAGGACCTCAGCCTGGGAGCGGAGCCCCACCCGCAAGCCCAACGACGTCTGCACAGCTGACAGGAGCGGGTTGATCCAGAGCAGCAGGCTGTCACGGCCGTACGACTTGACGACCGTTCGGGCTGGCGAACCCAGGCCGAGGAACCGCATGCGCGGACCATACCGCCAATCGCGCCGGGACCACGTCTGCGCGGGCTGGCGGCCGGTCAACGTGGCGTGGGATGGCTCTTGGTGCCCAGCATGACGAACGCGTGCTGCATCTTGGCGGTGGACGGCCCGCCCATCGGCCCCATGCCAGGCATGTTCATGTCCATTAGTCACCCCTCACACGTGCCAAATGGCCCCCAGCGGCTCGTGCAGCGTAGGACCTTACGGGGGGCTGTCAATCGGGCGGAGCGATTTGGCATCACGCATGCCGGTAGAAGTACCGCCGCCGCGGTGGCGTGGTGCCTCGGTGCCGCCGACCGCGGGGCGCATTGTCACCGCACCAGGAACGGCCCCCCCGCAGACCCTGCAAGGAGCGACACGGTGCATCCCACGACCGCTCAGTACCTCGCCCAGGCCCGCCAGCGCGATCTCGATGCCGAGGCAGCGAACGCCAGGCTCGTCGCCGAAGCCCGCGAGCATCAGCACGAGCATCGCCAGCCCACCCGCTGGGGCGTCCGCCTCCCGCGCTTCGTCCCGTCTCTCCGTCGTCGTCCGGCCCTGGGCGCCACGTCCGCCTAGCCGCCCGGCGCGCCGCGTCCACGCTCGGGGCCCGCCGAGCTGCCGGCCGCCGATGTGCCCGGCGACCAGCGCGAAATTCCAGCGGGCCCCGGCTCGAGTCCGGGGCCCTCGCCTTGCCCGTCCCATCGGCTCGCCAGCAGCGTCCCGAGCACGAGCCTGCTCGAGCGGCCAGCGAAGCCTCCGTGCCCGGCGGCCCGGCGTTCAGCTCGCCCGCGGGCTCGGCGTTCAGCTCGCCCGGCGGCGCAGCCCCTCGACGTCGCGGACGATCAGCGATCCGTGGTCGCGCCGGATCAGGTCGCGGTCCTCGAGCTGCGCGAGGGCCTTGTTCACGGCCTCGCGCGACGCGCCGACCAAGCCCGCCAGCTCGCGTTGGGAGAGCGCCAGGCCGATCCTCGTGCCGCCATCGACGGGTGTCCCGTACGACGCGGCAAGCTCGACGAGGCGCCGCGCCACCCGGCCCGTCACGTCGAGCGCCACGAACTCCGCCCGCAGTCGGTCGGCATTGCGGAGCCGTCCGATGACCGACCGGAGGAGCGCGACCGCCAGGCCGGGCTCGCGCTCGAGCGCCCCGAGGAACTTGTCCGCCGGCAGGATGAGGGCCTCGCCCTCCTCGACCACCGTGACGGTCGCCATGTGGTCCTCGCCGTCGATCGCCGCGAGCTCGCCCAGGACGTCGCCCGCGCCGCGGAACGCGAGGACCGTCTCTTGGCCCTCGCCCGAGAGGGTCGAGACCTTGACACGGCCGGAGAGCAGGAGCACGACCCGGCTCGAGCTGTCGCCCTCGGTGAACAACATCATCCCCGGGCGCAGGCGCTGCCGACGGGCGTCGCGGAACGCCGCGGCGAGCGGTCCGGCGGTCGGGTCCGGCGGCTGGGGCTGGGTCTGGGGCGCTGGTCCCTCCATGGCCCGAGCATAACTCCAGACTCGGCGCCCGAGGCGGGAGGTGTGACGGATTACCGTTCCGGGCGTGGCGGGCGCCATTCCGACCGCCGGGTCCAAGGGCGAGGATCTGCTCATCGCCAGCGGGCCCACCGTCGGCGACTGGGAGCACAAGGGAGCACACCATGGGCCGGATGTACGTCGCCAGCGTCCTCCTCGCGATCACCGGCAAGAGCGAGCCCGCCAAGGTGGCCGAGGTCGAGCTCGAGCCGATCGTTCCCGGCGCCTGGGCCGCATGGGCCAAGGCCCCGGACGCCGCGCAGGCGGTCCGGGCCAGTGAGGCGACGACCACGTTGCCGTCGGTCGCCACCACGGTGGCACGCTCGGGCAGCAACGCCTAGCGCTCATTGTGACCGAGGCCCTGCTGGGCACATCGTCCCGGTTGCTGCTGGCCCGCCGACGTCGGCCAACCCCGACGTTCCACGACATTTGGATCTGCGTCGAGTAAGGTCATCCGGGCGATGAACGAGCGCGACGGGGCCCATGCACCGAAGGCGACGCCGAGGCCACGGGGCCTCTCGGCGGAGTACGCGGCGCAGTTCACCGACCCCGCGGTCGCCGTCGCCTACGCGAACCGGCCCCCATACCCGGCCGAGGTCTTCGACGTTCTCGAGGGGCTCGCCGTCGAGCCGCGCATCGCGCTCGACGCGGGCTGCGGCACGGGCGATATCACGGTCCCACTCGCCCGGAGGGTGCGGCGGGTCGACGCTGTGGACCCGTCCATCCCCATGCTGGCGGCCGCCAGGTCGCGCCCGGGTGGCGCTGATCCGCGCATCCGCTGGATCACGGGTCGCATGGAGGACGTTCCCCTCGCTCCACCGTACGGATTGGCGACGGCCGGCGAGAGCCTCCACTGGATGAACTGGAGCGTCGTCCTGCCGCGTATGGGGCAGGTGCTGTCGCCTGATGGCGCGCTGGCGATCGTCGGGCGCCAGGAGGAGGCCAACCCCTGGTGGTCGAAGGCGTTGGAGCTGATCACCAGCTACTCCACCAATCGGGAGTACAAGCCCTACGATCTCGTCTCCGAGCTCGAGAACCGCGGCCTCTACCGCCAAGTCGGCACGGTGCAGACGGGCGCGACGGTCGTCGAGCAGACAATCGGCGAGTACATCGAATCGATCCATTCGCGCAATGGCTTCTCGCGGGATCGGATGGCACCGGGGGCCCAGCGGGCCTTCGACGGTGCGCTCCGGGACCTGCTCGCACAGCATGCAGCGGACGACAGGATCCGGTTCTTGGTGCGTGCCTCCATCACCTGGGGCCGGCCCTCACCACCCTGAGCGCCCGTGGCCTGGCGCGGCTTGGCGCGGCTTGCGCGGCTCGCCGCCGGGCCCGCGAGCGACCCCGCCCGCGCGTGTGGCGGGGTGCTCAGTTGGGGTCGGGCGTCGCGACGGCTGCGTGCTGATCAGCGGCGCGGACCGTTCCGCGGTACCAGACACCGAAGGCGGCGAGCCCAACTGCTGCGACGACCACGAACATCGGCGTTGCAGCCGCCGCAGCGATGGGCGAGGAGGGATCGGCCGCGGAGCCGACCCACTGGTCGGCTGCGATCGCAAGGGACTCCAGGACGAGCATCAGCAGCATCGCGCCCCCGATCACAAGTCCCATGGGCGTCCGCCGCCAAAGGGCGCTCGCGACGAGGATCGTGAACGGCAGGAACAGGGCCATGTCAAGGATGTAGTTGGTCGGCGTGACCATCCCGGTGCCCGCGAGGAAGGCCGGCGCCGCGCTGTCGAAGAGCCCAGGCGTGACGTTCTTCAGCCACAGGGCGTAGAAGGCGAGGCAGGAGGCGACCATCCAGCCGGCGAGGAGGCGCGCCGGGAGTGTCGGCGCGAAGCGATGCGCGTAGGCATCGGCCGGAACCCGCAGCAGCAGCGCGACCAGGCCCCAGAAGCCGAAGGCGAACATCGCCACGTAGACGAGGAACAGGCCGTTGAAGGGGAGGCCGAACAGGAACATCCAGCCCTGGTACGTGACGAAGGCGACGCCCCCGACCCAGGCCGCGACTCCGAGGAGCCCACCGCGCCGCGCGGACGCCATCCCGAGCGCGACCGTCGGGATCCCGGGCACCAGGACAACGAGCGCCGTGCCGCGCATCGACCCGACCATCACCGCGGGCCCGTTGAGGAGGTCCGGCATCGCGAGGGCCGTGATCGTCGCCACCGCGGCCATGGCGAGCATCAGCGTCGAGAGCACCCATGGCGCGCGCCCGAATGATGCGGCGGTCGCCGATCCCCTGTTCAATTCCCCCGGCTTCCCCGACCTCGCCGACCGGCACCATGCGAATCTCTCCCCATCTTGACCGCCGAGCGGACTGGCAGGCCTGCTCGAGTGTCCGACGTCGGGCTCGCGACCGACAACGACGTTCGGCCCGAAAGCCCGTGGCTGCGGTCATGGGCCGGCGTGGCCGAGGTCCACCGCGATCAGTCCGCCCTTCCATCGCTGCCGACGGCGTACGCGTCGATCGAGCGACGCAGCACCCATTAGGGGATGATCGGTTCGTGACGTGGCAATCGCTTCCGCCACGCGCCAAGGCCTGGCGCGTCGCCCACGCATCGTGGTCAGTGGCCCAGCTCGGCTGCCTGGCCTACATCTGGGCGTGCGTGGCAACGCGACGTCGGACGCACAAGGTCTGGGCCGGCGCCGCCTTCCTGGTCATTGAGGGGGCCGCGCTCGTTGTTGGGCACGGCGACTGTCCCGTCGGTCCGCTGCAGGCCGAATGGGGCGATCCGGTTCCGTTCTTCGAGTTGATCCTGCCGCCGCGGGCGGCCAAGGCGGCGGTCCCGGCCCTGACCTGGATCAGCCTCGGCGCGATCGGGGGACTCGTCTTCCGGCGCCCTGGACTCGTCGGCCGGGACCGCCAGCTCGCGGGGCCCGTCCGGCATCCCATCGGCAGCGCCCTGGCCCGGCGGGTCGCGGTGGGGCTCATTTCCCGCCACTGACCCCGTGAGTGGGCCTCCCGCTCCCCCACCCCCGCAGCTCTCGCGTGTGGCTCGGGGCGGCGCTGGAGAGTGCGCCAAGTGCCACCAGGTGGTCGAGCGTCGATCGCCGGTCGAGCGGCACTGCCGGGAGTGCCGCGCCTCGCTGCGGGGATCCCGGAGCCGTGAGGCCGTCGGCGCCACGTGTGCGTTGTTGGCGGCGCCACGGAAGGGATCGATGTCGCGCCGCTCAATGAGCGACGCCGGATCAGCCGCATCGACGCCGCTGCGGGCGTCCGGCATCGCGCTCGTTGCCTCGCCTGGCACGCCGCATTGCATGCTCGGCCCCAATCTCGCCCGTCCGGCTGGTCATCGAACCCTTAGCCAGATCTTGGAATCCCCGCGTACGATCGTTGGCGATGCAGCACACCGTGCTCGTCGTCGAAGACGACGCCGCCGTTCGGGAGAGCCTGGTCCGTGCCCTCGGGCAGGACGGCTACGCGGTGGACACGGCGGTGGACGGCCACCAGGCCCTGTCGGCCGTCGCCGCGAAGGAACGCGACGTCGTCGTGCTCGACGTCGGGCTTCCCGGCGTTGACGGCCTGGCGGTGTGCCGCCGATACCGGGCGGAGGGGCGGCGGACGCCCGTGCTGATGCTCACCGCGCGCGACGGGATCTCGGACCGCGTCGCCGGCCTCGACGCAGGCGCCGACGACTACCTCGTCAAGCCGTTCGCGCTCGCGGAGCTGCTGGCCAGACTGCGGGCGCTGCTGCGGCGGGTGGAGCCGATGGGGCCGACGGCGCCGCTGCAGTTCGCCGACCTCGTCATGGAACCGAGCCTCGTGGAGGTGCGACGGGGAGCGCGAACGATCGAGCTCACCCGGACCGAGTACCAGCTGCTCGAGCTGTTCCTGCGCAACCCACGCCGCGTCCTCACGCGCACCGCCATCTTCACCGACGTGTGGGGCTACGACTTCGGCGAGGGCTCGAACTCGCTCGACGTGTACATCGGCTACCTGCGCCGCAAGCTCGAAGCGGACGGCGAGCCGCGCCTCATCCAGACGGTCCGCGGCTTCGGCTACGCGCTGCGCCAGCCATGACGTTCCGGACCCGTCTCACGATCCTGGTCGGCACGGCGGTCGCGCTCAGCATCGCCGCGGCCTCGGCGGTGCTGTTCGTCCTCGTCAGCACGCTCCTCAACGGCCAGGTCGACGACCAGCTGGCGTCACGGATGACCGACCTGTCGCGCTTCGCCGCGAACGCGGCGCTCGTGTGTCCGGACGTTCAGACGCAGACATCAGGAGCCGGGGCGCCCGCGCCGAGCCTGGCCGCCGGCACGTCCCCCGCGAGCCCCGCGGCCTCCGCGCCCGCGCCGGGGACCACGTCGTGCCCGCTGCCCACGAACCTCAAGCTGCCCATCCCGCAGCTCGGCGGTGCTGGCGGCCAGGTGCAGTTCATCGACGCGCGGGGCGTGGTCACGCTCACGCCGGATGACGGCGTCCAGCTTCCGGTCAGCGCATCGGCCCGGGCGCTGGCAGCAGCCGGGACAGGTTCGGACCTCAAGGAGGACGCGCTGGTCGGTGGGATCCCCGTGCGCGTGCTGACGCGAGCGATCGGCAGCGGCATGGCCGTCCAGATCGGCCTTCGGCTCGATGGGGTCGAAAGCGTCCTCGCCTCCCTCCGCTGGGTCCTGCTGGCCGTCTCCCTCGTCGGCGTGGCCATTGCCGTGGGGCTTGGGCGCTGGATCGCGAGCTCCGCGATGCGCCCCGTGTCGCGCTTGATGGTCGCGACCGAGCATGTCGCCGGCACGCACGACCTCCGTGAGCGGATCGCCGAGCCCGGGAACGACGAGCTGGGCCGGCTCGCCCACAGCTTCAACCGGATGCTCGAGGCACTCGATGCGTCCGAGCACCTCCAGCGTCAGCTCGTCGCCGACGCCTCGCACGAGCTGCGGACGCCGCTCAGCAGCCTGAGGACGAACATCGAGGTCCTGGCGCTGGGCCGCGGCCTCAATGACGACGACCGCGAGCGACTCCTGGGGTCGCTGACCGGCCAGGTGGAGCGCCTGAGCCGCCTGGTCGCGGACCTCATCGACCTCGCCCGGGGCGACGAGCCGCTCGAGCAGCTCGTCGTGGAGACCCGCCTTGACGAGCTGGTCGCCGGGTCCGTGGAGGTGGCGCGTGGCCATTATCCCGGACTGCAGATCGAGCTCGCGACACAGCCCTGCCTGGTGACGGGCGACCCGGGACGGGTCCGGCGCGCGATCGACAACCTGCTCGACAACGCCGGCAAGTGGAGTCCTGCAGAGGGGATGCGTCGAGGTCGAGGTCGCCGACGGCGAGGTGTCCGTCCGGGACCATGGGCCGGGCGTCGAGCCGGCCGACCGCGAGCATGTCTTCGACCGGTTCTGGCGGGCGCCGACTGCGCGTTCGACGCCCGGCTCTGGCCTGGGCCTTGCGATCGTCGAGCAGGTGGCCCGGGCGCATGGCGGCGACGTCCGCCTGGAGACACCGCCCGACGGCGGCGCGCGGTTCGTCCTGCGCCTGCCCGTCGCGGACCAGCCGGTCGACCTCGAGGACGGCGGCGGGCCAGAGGGTCGTCCCGACGCGCTGGCCGCGGAGCGCCACCTGGCCTGAGCCGGCGCCCGGCTGCGCGTCGCGCCCGTGCGACGAGCGATCCCTAGCCAGAAGCACTGTTCGCGCTGCCTCCTGACGCTCCCGGGCGTTTCCTAAGGCGTTCATAGACGCCATTTAGGCCGTTCTTAGGCGCCGGCAGTTGAATTGGCATGCTCGCCGCCATGCGCGGCGGGCACCACCTCGTCACCTCAAGGAGCAGCACCGATGGACGCCCCCGTCCGCACGGGTGCGAAGGCGTCATGAGAAGGGCCTTCGTGATCCTCAATGCTGGCCTCGCCGTCACCCTAGCCGGTGTCGTCGCGGCCGCGGCTCTCACCGTGGGCGATCCCACGTCCACGGCGACCACCACCACGCCGACGGTCATGGTCACCCGCGGCACGGTCACGGCGTCCGTGTCGGCGAGCGGGAACCTGTCGGCCAAGACCACGGTCGGTGTCGACTTCCCCGCCAACAGCGGGACCGTCACCGCGATCGAGGTCACGCTCGGCCAGGCTGTCAAAGCCGGAGACGTGCTCGCTGCCTCCGATGACACCAGCGCCCGGCTAACGCTGGCGTCCGCCGAGGCCAGCCTGGCGTCGGCCAAGGCGCAACTGATGACGACGACCCAGAAGCAGACGAGCAAGGAGAAGGCCTCCAGCGCTGCGCAGGTCGGATCCAGCAAAGTAGCCGTGGGCAACAGCCGGACGACCCTCGCTCAGGCCAGAGCGACGTACGCCCAGGACAAGGTCACCCAGGACGCCCTCGTCGCCGCGGCGCAGGCGAGCTACGACAACGCGGATTCAACCTCCGTGACGAACGCCCAGACGGCCCTCAGCCAGGCCCAGGCGACGTACGCCCAGGACACGGTCACCCAGGACGCCCTCGTCGCCGCGGCGCAGGCGAGCTACGACAACGCGGATTCAACCTCCGTGACGAACGCCCAGACGGCCCTCAGCCAGGCCCAGGCGACGTACGCCCAGGACACGGTCACCCAGGACGCCCTCGTCGCCGCGGCGCAGGCGAGCTACGACAACGCCACCGATGCAACCGCCAAGGCCAACGCACTGACGGCCCTCACGCAGGCCCAGAACACGCGCGACAGCACCCTCCTGCGTGACAGCCAGACGGTCCAGACGGCGCAGGGCAACCTGACGGCGGCCGAGGCTTCGAATTCGACCTCCAAGACCGGTGCGCAGACGGCGCTCACGCAGGCCGAGAACACACGCGACAGCACCCTCCTGCGTGATCGTCAGTCGATCGAGACAGCGCAGGGCAATCTGACATCGGCCGAGGCGTCGAGTTCGTCCTCCACGAAGAGTGCGCTGACGGCGCTCACGCAGGCCAAGAACACGCGCACCAGCACCCTCCTGCGCGACGCCCAGTCGATCCAGTCGGCCGGCGGAAGTCTGACCGCTGCCCAGGCCTCCCTGGTGAGCACCGCGGCCTCGGCGGCCGTGAACGCGCAAGGAGCCAAGGCTGGAGCGATCGCATCGGCCAAGGCGCAGATCGCCGCGGCCCAGGCCACGGTCGACCAGGCCCAATCGACTCTCGATCACACGATCCTGCGGGCGCCGGTCGACGGCACCGTGGTCTCAATCGGGGGAACGGTGGGGGGACCGTCATCTGCAGGATCGACGTCGAGCACCTCGTCCTCCACGACAGGCTTCGTGGTCCTGAGCAGCATGTCCAACCTGCAGGTCACCACGATGGTCGCCGAGGCGGACGCCGCAAAGGTCAAGGTCGGCCAGAAGGCCACCGTCTCGTTCTCCGCCCTCGGCACCAGCGCCGCCGGCACCGTCACGGCGATCGACCTCACCCAGACAATCACCAACAACGTCGTCGAGTACGGCGTCACTGTCAGCCTCGACGCTGCGCCGTCCGGGGTCCGTTTGGGGCAGACCTCTTCGGTGTCCATCACGACCGCGACCCGGGACAACGTCCTCAGCGTCCCTTCGTCGGCGATCACGAAGAGCGGGCCGGTGAGCACCGTGGCCGTGCGCAAGGACGGCCAGGACGTCGTGACGACGGTCGGGACCGGCCTGGCCGGCGACAGCGGCACCGAGATCACGAGCGGCCTCTCCGAGGGCGACCAGGTCGTCATCTCGACGACCACCGGGACGACCGGCGGGTTCACGTTCCCGGGCGGCGGGCTCGGCGGCGGGCTCGGGCAGTGATCGGGCTGCGCAGGGCGCCCGCGTCGGGAGTGGCGGCAGCACCGCCGACCGCGACTGCGGCCGCGGGGGCGGGACGTCCGCCCGTCATCGAGCTCACCAGCGTGGTCAAGACGTACGGCGATGGCGAGGCGCGCGTGTTCGCCCTGGCGGGCGTGGACCTCGTCGTCCGGCGTGGCGAGTACGTCGCGATCATGGGCGCGTCAGGTTCCGGCAAGTCGACCCTGATGAACGTCGTGGGCTGCCTCGACGCCCAGACGAGAGGCCGGTATCGGCTCGACGGGATCGACGTCCGCCACCTCGACGAGGGCCAGCTCTCGGTGATCCGGAACCGCAAGATCGGCTTCGTCTTCCAGAGCTTCAACCTGCTCTCGCGCAGCACGGCGCTGAGCAACGTGGCGCTGCCGCTCGCCTACGCGGGCGTGCCTGCGCGCGACCGCCGGGCGAGGGCGCTCGCCGCGCTCGAACTCGTGGGCCTGCACGGGCGCGAGAGCCACCGGCCAGCGCAGCTCTCGGGCGGACAGCAGCAGAAGGTCGCGATCGCGCGCGCCACCGTGACCAATCCGGTGCTCCTCCTCGCCGACGAGCCGACGGGCGCGCTCGACAGCCACAGCAGCGACGAGGTGCTCGCGCTCTTCGACCGGCTGTGGCGGGCCGGCCGGACGATCGTGATGATCACCCACGAGCACGACGTGGCCGCGCACGCCGAGCGCCTGGTGCGGATGCGCGACGGCCGGATCGTCTCGGACGAGCGCCAGGTACCAGCGACGCCGAGCCTCCAGGTGCCGGCCGGCGCCGGCGCAGGTCTCGTGCCGGCCAGGGTGGCGACGGCGGTGACGTCGTGAACCTCCCGGAGAGCGCCCGCTTCGCGATCGAGGGCGTCACGGCCAACAAGATGCGCTCTGCGCTCACGACCCTCGGCATCCTGATCGGCGTCGCTGCTGTGATTGTGCTGGTCGCCGTCGGCACGGGCTCCACTGCGAGCGTGGAGGCCTCGATCAGCCGGCTGGGCAGCAACGTCCTGAGCGTGACCTCCACCTCGACCGCGGGCGGCGGCCGCGCGGGCATTGGCGGCTTCCCGGGGTTCGGCGGCCTCGGCCAGGCGGGCGGCGGCACCACGACGGGGACCAAGACCCGATCGCGGCAGACTGACGATGGAGGACGCACAGGCGCTCACGGACACGACGCGCGCGCCGGACGTCCTTGGCGTCGCACCGGTCGTGTCCGCGCAGTCGGTGGTGGCCGCCTACGACGGCGCCTCGCACACGGTCGCCACGTTCACGGGGACGACGGCCGCGTACCTCGCGATCGACAACGACACAGTCGAGACCGGGTCGTCGTTCACTGACGCCGACTACGAGGCGCACCGGCGCGTCGCCCTCGTCGGGCCGACGGTGGCCAAGGACCTCGCGGGCGGCGACGGGACCTCGATCGTCGGCGAGACGGTCACCTTCAACGGCGTGCAGTACACCGTCGTGGGGATCCTGGGCAGCAAGGGCAGCACCGGCCCGCAGGACAGCGACGACCGCGTCATCGCCCCCGCGTCCACCGTCCAGGACACCCTCGCGGGCTACGGCTCGCTCTCCTCGATCTCGGTCAAGGCGACATCGGCGACAACCGTCACTGCTGCCCAGTCCGAGGTGGAGTCGATCCTCGACGGCCGGCACGGCGTGACGTCCGCGGATCGCGACTACAGCGTGTTCTCCGCGAGCTCGATCCTGTCCGCGGCGACCTCGTCGAGCGAGACGCTCACGATCCTGCTCGGCGTCGTTGCGGCGATCTCGCTGCTCGTGGGCGGCATCGGCGTCATGAACATCATGCTCGTCAGCGTCACCGAGCGGACGCGCGAGATCGGCATCCGCAAGGCGATCGGCGCCGGGCGCGGCGACATCGTCAGCCAGTTCCTGCTCGAGGCCGCCCTGCTCTCGCTGTTCGGCGGGCTGATCGGCGTGGCCGTCGGGCTTGCCGGCGCCCAGTTCTCCATCCTCGGCGTGCAGCCCGTCGTCGAGCCGTACTCGGTGGCGCTCGCGTTCGGCGTGGCCATCGCGACCGGACTCGTCTTCGGCATCTACCCGGCCAACCGCGCGGCATCCCTGCGCCCCATCGAGGCGCTCCGCTATGACTAGGGAGAGTCCTATGACCGATGCCATCGCCAGGGGCGTGTCGCAGCCCGTCGCGGCCCCGGCGTCCACGCTCCCGACCGATCCGAACATCCCCGTTCTCGAGGAGGACGACGCCGACTTCACGGCCGTGCCGCCTCGCCGCCACGTGCCGGCCCTGACCAAGCTCCTGTTCGTGGCGATCATCGGGGCGCTCGCGTTCGGCGGAGGGGTGCTCGTCCAGAAGCAGCACGACGCGACGCTGACGTCCGCTTCCAGCGTCCCGGATTTCGCCAGCCTCCTCGGCAGCGGCGGCTTCCCTGCGGGCGCCGGCGCCCGAGGCGGTGGGGCGACCGCATCGTCGGCCCCCGCCGCCGGCGGTGGCGGAGCGGGCGCCACAGCAGGTGGCTCAACCGGCGACGTGCCCGTCCTCGTCGGAACGGTCGTGTCGGTCTCCGGGTCCGACTTGACGGTCCAAGATTTCGGCGGGACGTCGCACGTCGTCCACGCGACCGCCACCACGACCCTCAGCGTCGTCAGCGCGGACTGGTCGGGCTCGCTCAAGGCGGGTGCCACCGTCAGCGTCCAGGGCACGAAGGCCGCCGACGGCAGCGTCACCGCCACGGCCGTCACCCAGCGCTGAACGCCTGAAGACTCGCCAACTGAAGCCACAACCCGAGCCGGGCTCGGACCGACCAGCGGAGACCTCGTGAACCGACACCGAAATCTGATCTTGCCGACCGCCGCGCTCGCGGCCGCCATCGCCATCACGGCCTGCACGCCCTCGGCCTCGACCGCGCCGCAGGCGACGTCAAGCGCCCCGTCGGCCGCCCCGGCAAGTGGCCAGGCCTCGCCGCCCCTTGGCGGCGCAGGCGCTCCAGGGGGCGCGGGCGTCGACTTCGCGAAGGTGCAGCAGTGCCTCCAGGCCGCCGGGCTCACGCTGCCCACTGGATCGTTCGCGCTCCCCTCAGGCTCGTTCGCCCTGCCCTCGGGGGGGCTCCCGAGCGGCTTCGTTCCCGGCGGCAGCTTTGCGCCGCCCGCGGGAGCGGGAGCCCTGAACGATCCGAAGGTGCAGGCCGCCCTCAAGGCGTGCGGGATCAGCCTGCCTGGTGGTGCACCCGCGCCGTCGAACTAGTCCGCTGCGCTGCGGGGCGGCTCGGGCCGCAGCCGCCACATCTCTCACGCGCGAGCCGGGACGCGGCGGTTTCAGTCGCCGCGTCGGATCCGAAGCTGGTGGGCGGACCGCGTGGGGGGCCGATTCAGGCTCCGGCGGCGAGACCCCGGAACATGGCGTGCTGGCGGCCAGGCGGCAGTGCGGTCTGGATACGGCCATCGTCAGGGAACCGTCCAGGTGGCCTGGTCAGTCTCCGCCAGCTGGTCACGTGGAAGCCGACATGCACGCAGGGTCTGGCCATTGGCACGACGAAGGACTCGCGCTGCGTGGAGGGCCTTGCCCGCCGCGTCCACCTCGACCGGGTGAACCGTAGCGGGACGTCCTCATTGTTGGCCAATTCCGAGTTGACCACCTAACCGGCTTGCCCGACGCGGAGGCCGACGCGACGAGAATGGCCGTCCACAGAGGCGACGAGTTCGAGAGCTGTCGGCGCGGTGACCTGAATGTTCCCGTTGATAGCAAGCGGAACGAGGATGGACTCGCCGCGCGCACCGGGGGGTCGTCCCGTCTCAAGGTCCCCCTCGATCTTCATGAGCGACTGGCCATCCCCGTTGCGGAGTTCCAGCATGATGTGGTGCGGCCTGTTCGACTCCAGAAAGGGCACGCGGAACCCGGCAGCGACACCCATCTGCATCTGTGCTGGGAACTGCGACGGCATCGACTGCGACCAACCTCCCCCCATCAGGTAGAGCTTGCCGTTGACTACCTCAGCGAAGTCGGCAGTCAACAGGAAGTCGCCGTCGACCTCGTCGGCGGGGATGAGTTCAGGCAAGTCGGACACGTTCAGGAACCTCACGGACGCAACGTTGACAGAAGTGGTGGGCACGAGACCGAGGTTGACTGCGACGACGCCCGCCCGCCCCTAACCCGGAACCTCCGGATCTCAGGCACGAAGCCAACCTCTCGCAGGAGTCCTCGCGGCAGAACACCGCGTCGGCAAGAGCAGCGTCGGCGAGTGGGAATCTGGCAGTGCGCGCCGCGCACTGCGAGGCCGCTGGTCATCGCGCAGGTGCTGGGCGTAACCGTGGACGACCTGCTGGCAGCGGAGCTGATGCCGATCCACTACACCAAGTGACTTCTAGTCACCTGCTACGATCCGTGCTCAAGGACGCGCCGGTCGCGGCGTCGGTGGAGCAGGTGATGATCTCAGTCACCCGCTCGAAATCATGCTTGGCTCCGGCGGGCCTGGGCCTCGTGAGCTGAATCGGCGGGGGGCGCCGGCGAGCGGGTCCGGCTCCCCCGCCCCGCCCGCCGCGCGGGTGGCTCGAGGCCGCGCTCTCGAGTGCGCCTCGTGCCACCAGGTGGCTGTGCGGCGTGCCGGCCCAGCGGCACTGCCCGCAGGTCGCTCCTCGCGCGACAGGCAGGAGCCGCGCGGCCGTGGAGCGGGCCAGGGGCGCGGGGCGCCGCCATTATCCAGACGAACGAGCGGCGGCGCTGGCGGGCGCGAGCCCGCTCGAGGGGCACGAGACAACCCGATAGACCACAGGCTGTCTTGGATCCCCTCTCGAAGTCGTGCGTAGGCGGATCCATGCTGAACGTCCGATAGCTCTAGAGACCTGGGTCAACCGGCTCGTCCGCGAGCGGACATCGAGCGGTGATCACCTGCGCCGCGATGTCGCCTGGTCCGCCGGGCGGCTCGCAACAATGCGCACCTCGGCCATCTCATACTGCTCGGGCCCCGCCTCACCGGCCGGGGCCGGGACCGAAGGTGCGTGCCGTCGCTCGACTAATGACGCGAGGAGGCGCCATCCGGTCGGTATAACAGGGTCAGGGTTGTGACGAACGCGAGGATCTTCGAGATCACGTTCATGGCCAGCGGACCGGCTGTTCCCGGGTAGGCGAACCCGAAGAACCCGGCCCACAGCGCGAACACGACGAACATCGCCGCCACCGCCCAGAGTGTGCCCCTCGAGACACGCACCATCGGCGAGAGCGCAAGCATCGCGATCGTCGTGACGGCGACGAACAGGAGCGGCGCGAAATACGCCACCCGAAACACGATTGGATCCGGGGGGATCTCCGGGACGGTCCTGGTACGATTACGAGGTCGAAGGGGAACTCGAAGACGAAGGGTGCCGCCAGCGCGCCGAATACGGCAGCCGGGAAATCGGCACGCGCCCGGAAGCCTTGCTGCGCGCCGATCACGAGGATGAGCACGAACGTGACGACCATGGCCGTGGCTGTGAGGGGCCAAGTCGGACTCGGGGGAGCTGCCCGGCCAGGGAACGCGGCGATCGCCAGATGGCCCGCGACCTGCCAGCCGATGGCAAGCGTCCAGAGCGACAGGAGCCAGACCGCGAAGATGAAGACCTTGGCGCCACGACCTCGTCGCCTCGGTTCCAGCGCGACCCGCAGTCGGGAGGCGGCAGAAGCGAGGGTCGCCGCCGCGACGAGCAGGACCGCCGCGACGACGAGTGCTTCGGTGCCGCTGTAAGGCGCCCAGGTGCCCCACTGGGGGCTGGTGCTCGAGACTGGCATGGTTGTCACAGTATCGTTCGGTGTGTCGTGCCTCGCAGGCGACCGATCCTGGCGCACGCAGATCGAGCGACATCCGCTCCCGCTCGCCTGTGGGGAGTCCCGCGGACGGCGAACTCCGACAAATGTCACTATCGGCCGGCGACAATTGCCGACATGACCTGCGTGTCGCAGGGAGCCCCTTTCGCTTCTCCTACGCCGCGTGCTTGGTCGCCCGGATCCCAAGGAGCAGCGGTGGATCAACCACTCGCGACTCCTCGAGGCGATCATCTCCAATCCGGCGCTGATGAACGCGTCGGCCAGGCCCGACAGGGGAAGGTGGTGCGTCCCGACCCGAGCGCGGATCCCGGCCGGCTTACCGTTAGGGGACCAGCCCTGCGCCAGGTAACCGCTGACGACCTCGCGCGCGCCCGCCCCGTTCGGTCTTGCGTGCGGTCCCACGAAAGCACGGATGGACGCCGACGTGAACCATGCGGCCGCCTGGTCTCAGGACGCGGGCAGCCTCGCGCACCAGCGCGGCGTAGACGTCGAATCGGTACTGACAGGGCCGCGACGGCGCGCTGAACGACGCGTCCGCGAAGGGCAGTGCGGCCGCATCCGCGAGGACGAGCGGCTCAGCGACGGCAGCCGGCCGTCCCGGGCGACGGTGAGCTGGTCGGCTGAGATGTCAACGCCGACGACGGCCCACCCAAGATCGACGAGCGGCGGGATGTAGATCCCGCCGCCGCAGCCGATGTCCAGGCAGCGTCCGGGCCCAAGCAGATCGGAGACCAGGCTGCCGCATGCATCGGTGAACCAGCGTACGTCCCTGGTGATGTACCGCTCGTACCAGGTCGCGAGGCCGTCGTAGCTCGCCATGACTGCAAGTCGAGGCCGGCACCCACCCGATGTAGCGGGCACAGCGCCGCAGACCTGGCCCCGCCCGAATGGACCTCCCTATCGAGACAGGCCGCGACCGAGGCGCGTCCGGCCGCGTGGCGCGGCCGGAGTGTCATGCGCTCCGGAGCCAGTCGCGGGGCGGTCGGAGGGGGCCCGGGAGCCGGCCTGACGCGGACCGACAGGGAGGGTGGTGACGTCCCCCAAGCTACTCGCGCGATGACGGAACCTTGGCGGTCGGCGGATCCTCCTGCGTCAGGTCCGCCCGCTCGTCGGCGAAGTCAGGATGCACACCCTCGACCAGCCCCTGGTTCTCCGCCACCCGTTGCAGCAGCCCGATCAGCAATTCGCGCTCCTGCGCATCCAGGCCAACGGTCAGGTCGGCTTCATGCTCGGCCGAGATGGCAATGATCCGCGCCAGCTCTGGCCCGGCCATCCGCAGTCAGGTGGAGGGCGTGGGCTCGCCGATCCCGCGGGCTCGTGCGGCGCTCGACCCAGCCTCGGGCCTCCAGACGATCGACGATGGCGACGATCCGGCTGGCGGGCAGCCCGACGGCCAGCGCCACCTCGCGCTGCGATCGGCCCTCCGAGAGCGAAACGTGACGGAAGAGCATCACCTCGCGTGGCGTCGAGCCCGGCCTTGGCCAAGCGCGTCGACCCAGAGGTCGCGACGAGTGCCCACCGAGCTGGGAGAGCAGGAACGCCGCACCGGGGGACCGGACGCGCTGCTCGTTCACCAACGCGCCCCGTTGCATGAAGCGCGGGTCACGGCCGCGGCGCCAGTCGGCGACCACCGGGATTACCTCGCGACCCATGACCTCGAGCGGCCTGATGCGGTCGACGCCGACGACCCAGCCGAAGACGGTCTCGACGCCCATGCCGGCCAGCCATCGGAGCTGCCCGAGGAGCTCGCCGACCTTCTCGCCGCGATCACCGACGTCGAAGCCGAAGGGCGCGGTCTTCTCGATCGCGTCGTAGTCGCGGCCCGCCTCGTCGCACAGACGGCGCAGCACGTCGAGCTGACGCGGGATCTCGGGCCCGGGCTTGAGGTTGCAGGCGTCCGCGTAGCGCGCAACGAGCGGGAGGGTGCGCCGCTCGCCGGAGCCCGCGACGAGGATCGGCGGATGCGGGCGAGTCAGGACTGGGGCACGTTGAGCGCCCGCTCGAGCGTGACGTGGCGGCCGTGGAACGGGTGCTCGTCGCCATGGTCGCCGTCCCACATCTGCAGGCAGACCTGCAGGGTCTCCTCGAGGACGTCGAAGCGATCGCCGAGGGGCCCGAACGGGAGCCCCAGGCCGGTCGCCTCCTCCTCGTAGTCGCCCGCTCCGATGGCGAGCATCATGCGGCCGCCCGAGAGGACGTCGAGGGTGGTGACCATCTTGGCGAGCAGCCCCGGCGGCCGGTACGAGGCCGCCGTGGCGAGCGCCATCAGGCGCACCCGCTCGGTGTGCGCGGCGAGGAAGCCGAGGGTCGTGTAGGCCTCGAGGTGCGGTTCGAGACCGGCCACCCATGTAGGGGCTCTGCCAGAGGTGGTCGGCGACGTCGATCGTGCTGAAGCCGGCCGCCTCGGCAGCGCGCGCGATCTCCGCCAGCGTCGTCCGCAGGCGTGGCGGACCTCCGTCCCACGAGACCGCCGGGATGTGCAGCCCGAGCTTCATCTGGACGCCTCCTCGCTTACGGCATGGAATAATGTCCAAGTGTAACGCTGCGGGGGAAGGCCTGGCCCGGCGCTGAGGGCTGGGGGAGCCGAATCTTCCGGGGCCCGTCACGCCCAAGCTCATCCGCGAGACGATCGCTGAGATGTCAGGGCTGCTCGAGCACGCGGCGCTCGACACGCGCGTCGCCTGGGTCCGGGACCTGTTCGAGCGGATCGACGTCGACAGCCGCGAGGAGCCGCCGTCGCGGTCTGGAGGTCACCCTCGAACGAGGGAAGTGTTAACCGCTTGGATTCAGTAAGCGGTTGGCTCCGGCGGTAGGACTCGAACCTACGACCAAGTGATTAACAGTCACCCGCTCTACCAACTGAGCTACGCCGGAGCGATGGCGCCTCGCGGCGCCGAGGCGGGATCATAGCAGGACGCGACCCCCGGCGAGGCCCGGCTGGACCCGGTACGCGGGTATCCTGCGGGCATGTGCCTGATCTCCCCAGAGGCGCTCGCCGCCCGTCTCGAGGACCCTGCGCTCCGCCTGCTCGACGTGCGCTGGTGGCTGACCGAGGCCGGCCGCGGCCACCGCGACTACCTCGCGGGACACCTGCCCGGCGCTGTCTGGGTCGACCTCGACACTGACCTCACCGCGCCCGACGGCCCGGGTCGACACCCCCTCCCCGACCCCGCCGCGTTCGCCGCGCGCATGGCCGAGCTGGGCGTGGCCGACGATGCCGACGTGGTGGTGTACGACGACGTGGGCGGGACGATCGCGGCCCGCCTGTGGTGGATGCTGGACGACCTCGGGCATCCGTCCGTCCGCGTCCTCGACGGCGGGCTCGGCGCCTGGTCCGCGGCCGGACTGCCCGTCACCACGGCGATCCCGACGCCCGCGCCCGGGCGCCTCGCGCTGGCTGGACGCTGGAACCGGGTCATCGACCGGCTGACGCTGGCATCGCGCCTCGGAAACGTGGGGCTCGTCGACGTCCGCGCCCACGAGCGGTACCGCGGCGACCTCGAGCCGGTGGACGCCTACGCGGGCCACATCCCCACCGCGGTCAACCTGCCGCTCGCCGGCAACGCCGGGCCGGACGGCCGGATGCTGGACGCCGATCAGCTCCGCGCCCGTTTCGCCCCGCTGGGCGACGAGGTGGTGACCAGCTGCGGCAGCGGCGTCAACGCCTGCCACGCGGCGTTGGCGATGCGGGTCGCGGGGATGCCCCCTCCCCTCCTCTACGAGGGCTCGTACAGCGACTGGACGCGCGCCGGGATGCCGGTGGCGACGGGTGACGAGCCGGGGGCGATGCCCGCCTGACGCGCCGTCCAGCGGACGCGAGCGCCTAGGGCGCCGGCGTCAGGCCGACGTGGACCGCCGCCGGAGCGCCCGCACCACCGCGACCTGGATGACGGCGCCGACGAGCCCGCCGCCGAACCCGATGGCCATGTCCCACGGCAGCGACACCTCGAAGCCGTAGAGCGGCACGGTCGGCCCGAAGTGGGCGCCCAGCGCGTGACCGAGGGCCCCCATCGTGGCGAACCCGGTCAGCACGGGGAGAAGATGGGCGAGGACGTTGCGCGGACCCCCGCCGAGGCGCGCCACGACCTGCGTGGCCGCGATCCCGAGCCCGACGGCCAGTGCGGTGAGCGTGAGGAACAGAGCGTATTGGGGCGACATGCGCGGGAGGGTACCGGGGATCGGCCCCGCACGCCGGAGGCGCGAAGGCGCCCGCCTGTGCGTCTAGGAGGTGACCCGCACCGAGCCCGACGCCGCGCTCCGGTTGCCCGCCGCGTCGACGGCCCGGATGAAGTACCTCGCCCCTCGCGTCGTGAAGATTCGGATCGACGAGGACGAGGTGCTCGCAATCGGCGAGGCCCGCCCGGCTCGGTAGAGGAGGTATCTGACCGCCTTGACGTTGTCGCTGGAGCGAGTCCCGGACAGGTGGGATCTGGTGGGGTTGCGGCGCCACGTCCGGCAGGTCGCTTCGACCGCCGCTCGGGCCGTGGATGCGGTCTTCGGTGCGCCCGGGCCCCGGCCGCAGCCAGCCTTGGGCGCCCAACGGCGGCTCCCTGCGGCCCAGCCGGCGGCGCGGCGGTCCGGCCGAGATTCGCGTCACGTCGAACGCCAGGACGCCTGCCTCAGCGGTCGGACTCTGCGCGTTGCCGGCCGCCTGCCCCTACCCGGAGGGTCCTGCTGGTCCTAGCCGCCGGATGATCCGGGCGCCTAGGCTGGTTCAGCCCCGGCGTTGATCCCCCCTCACGCCGGGGCTCTTGCTCGCCCGCGCAGCAGTGCGGGGACTAGCGTCCCGATCCGCCGATCCCTCGCCCGTTGAGTCGCGCCAGGGTCAGGAGCGCCTCGCGTGCGCAGCGGCCACACCGCGAGCCCCCGGCCCGGGCCGGCGCCCGCGCACGCCGCCGCGCGCGACGACCCCGGCACGACTCAGCCGCCGGCGCGCGGCGGGGGTCCCGGGCGGCAGCCGGCGAGCGACTTCAGAGACGGGACACTAGGCTGGAGCGCCCGGAGGCTGTCGTCGGCCCTGGGCGGCGGTCACGCTCTGGCCGGCAGGCCGGCCGACGTCAGCTCCGGGTGATCGCGCGGCTCGGTCCAAGCCGACCGACGTCGTGGGTCGCGATGTAGCCGGGCACCTGGGCGCGATGGCTCAGGCCGAGCTTGGCGAGGATCGAGCTGACGTAGTTCTTCACGGTCCTGTCCGAGAGGAACACCTCGGCGGCAATCTCCTTGTTCGTCTGCCCGGCCGCGATCAGGGGGACGATCTCCAGCTCGCGCGCGGTGAGCCCCGCGAGGTCGTCTGGGTAGCCCCCGGTCGCAATGCGCCGCATGCGATCGAGCACCATGCCGGTCACGGCCGCGTCGAACTGGGACTCGCCACGGGCGACCGCCTCGATCGTCTGCACCAGCGCCGACGCCCGAGTCTGCTTGAGGACGTAGCCGCGGGCACCGGCGGTGATGGCGGCGAACACGTCCACTTCGTCGGGAGAGCTCGTCAGGAAGACCACGAGGAGGCCCGGGAACTCGTCCAGCAGCATTCGGCAGGCCACGGTCCCGGGTCCGTCCGGGAGCGAGATGTCGAGCAGCGCCAGATCCGGTCGGAACCGGCGGGCCTGCGTCATGGCCTCGGCACAGCTCCCCGCCTCAGCGACAACCTGGAACTGCTCCCGCCGCTCGAGGAAGGCGACGAGCCCGCGGCGAACCACCTCATGGTCGTCCACCACGAGGATCCGAAGCTGGCGCGCCGCATTGCCGCTGCTGTCGAGCGGCTGGTGCGGGCTGGCGTCGACGAGATCTGAGCTTGTCGGAGCGGACATGGCCGACCTCCTCAGGTGGCTGCGCGATAAGCCGCCAGTGCGTGAGAGAGTCGGCGGTTGAAGCCGCCCGGTGGGACGCCCACGGGATGGGCGTCGGCTGGCGCCACATCCAGAGAGATCAGCATGCGCCCCCTCCGTCGATCCGTCCAGCGCCCGGTGGCGGTGGAGGCGGCCGCCACCCTATTCGAGATAGTCCTTCAGCTTGCGGCTGCGGGACGGGTGGCGGAGCTTGCGCAGCGCCTTCGCCTCGATCTGTCGGATCCGCTCGCGAGTCACGTTGAACTCCTTGCCCACCTCCTCGAGGGTGCGCGCGCGCCCGTCCTCGAGGCCGAACCGGAGCTGGAGCACGCGACGCTCGCGCCCGGTGAGCGAATCGAGCACGGCCTCCACCTGCTCCTTGAGGAGCTGGTGCGACGCGGCCTCGGCGGGGGCGAGGGCGCCGCGGTCCTCGATGAAGTCGCCGAGGTGCGAGTCCTCCTCCTCGCCGATCGGCGTCTCGAGCGACACGGGCTCCTGGCTGACCTTGATGATCTCGCGGACCTTCTCCGGCGTGACCACCACGACCTGCTCGGACTCGCGCTCCTTCTTCTTGGGGAGCTCGATGTCGAGGTCGCGGCCATGCTGCTGGGTGACGAAGCCCTCTTCGTCGAGCTCCTCCATCGACACCAGCGACGTGTCGCCGAGGCCCAGGCGCAGGATGGGCACCTTGTCGCCCCGGATCTCGAACGAGAGGATGTTGTCGCGCCCCCCGACCGCCCCGAAGATCTTGTTCGCGTTCTCCGAGCCCAGCGTCATCGCCATCGCAATCTCCTCGACCGTGGGCTCGCGCCCGAGGTCCTGGAGCAGCTGCCGGGAGACGCGGATGAGCCGGTTGATCGTCTCCACCATGTGGACCGGGATGCGGATCGTGCGGGCCTGGTCGGCGATCGCGCGGGTGATCGCCTGCCGGATCCACCAGGTGGCGTAGGTCGAGAACTTGAATCCCTTCTCGAAGTCGAACTTCTCGACCGCGCGGATGAGGCCGATGTTGCCCTCCTGGATGAGGTCCAGGAACGACATGCCGCGCCCGATGTACTTCTTGGCGATCGAGACGACGAGCCGCAGGTTGGCCGAGGTGAGCTGCTCGCGCGCGTCGCGGCCGATCTTGACCACGTCGCCCTTGCGGTCGCGCATCTTGGTCTGCGGCGGGACCTCGGGGTCGAAGCCCATGCGCCTGAGCAGGTCGGTGTCGTTGCCCGCCTCGACCCAGCGCTGGAGCGCCGGGAAGGCGACGTCGTCGCGGGACCAGGTGTAGATGGCGCGCAGGCCCACGTTGTCGCGCGAGTCGAGGTCCCCGTTGTGGACCGAGTGGTACGACCAGTCGAGCAGCGTGACGAAGTGCTCCGCGGTGGGGGCGTTGGTATAGGCGTTGACCAGCGCCCGCGCCTCCTTGAGCAGCGCCTGCGTCCCGTCGGACAGCGCGTCCTTGCCCGCCTTGACGAGGTGGAAGTCCGGCGGCAGGGCCAGCAGGTCGGCGGCCTCGGGCGCGGCCATCCCCTCGGCGACCATGCGGTGGGTCTCGGGGCCGAACGGCAGCCGGTGCTGCGGCTTGGCCGTCCGGGTCTTGCGCTCGGTCTCGTGGAGCGTCCACTCGTGGAGCGAGACGATGGCCTTCCAGGGCTCCACGATGATCTGCTCGCCCAGCTCGATGGCCTTGGCGAGGACGACCTCCTCCTCGGCGGTCAGCAGCGCGACCTTGCCGATCTCCTTGAGGTACATCCGGACCGGGTCGTCGATCCCGATCATGTCGGCGTTGAGCGCCTCGAGCTCCTCCGGTGAGGGCTCCTCCACCTCGGACGCGGAGAGGCCCGACGGCGCGTCGACGCCGGCCGGCACGGGGACGCCTTCGAGCGCCACCTCGCCCACGAGCTCGATCGACAGTTCCGCCGCGCCCGGCTCGTCGGCCTCGGCGCTCAGCAGCGCTGCATCGGGCTCGGCATCAGGGTCGAGGTCGAGGTCGTCCTCGAGATCGGCATCAGGATCCTCACCGGCAACCGGGCCATCGACCTCGGCCTCCGCGACGGCGCCCTTGCGGGGGCGTGCCGAGGCCAGCTTGACCTCTTCCGTCTCGCGCTTCGTCCGCCGCGGACGCGCGGTGAGCACGGCCTCGACGAGCTGCTTGTCCAGGGGATCGGTCATGGCCGTGGGACCTCCGGATGTGTCGCTGTGGGGACGCAGGGGCGCTGGGTTCGCTCTGGGTTGAGACGGGTCGGCGTTGGCGGGGGCGCTTGTGCTGTCAGCGGGCGGGCACCTCCGCTCGGCCGAGGAGGCGGGTGTCATTGCGTCGCCGGTCCAGCGACCGGCGCTGCTCGTTGAGGGTGCGACGCTCGCGGAGGAGCCGATCGACCACCTCGCGGTCGCCATCTCGCTCGGCTTCGGCGGTGGCGTCATGGTTGAACGCCGAGCGCTCGTGCCACTCGGCGTCCTCGAGCTCGAGGATCAGGCGCTCCACCTCGTAGGCGCGCGCTCGGTGGGTGAGGTCGCGCGGGTCGGGCCCCTCGCGGGACACGAGCGCCTGGCCCAGGGCGCGGCTCTCCGCGTCGGTGCCCTCGAGAACCTTGGACAGCGACCACGTCGGCCGGACCCCGCGGTCGTCCGGAGCGCGCGCGTCGACGACGGCACGGAAGAGCTCGCGGGCGACTTGGGACGGGAGGCGGTCCGGGCCTATGCCGTCGAGCAGCTGCTCGTGCGCCTCGGGCACGAGCAGGACCAGGCGCAGCAGGCGCTGCTCGGTGGGCGACACGCCGCGCAGGATGTCCTTGACCGGCAGCGCGTCGGCGGCGCTGGTGACGGCCTCGGCGCTGAAGCGGTCCCGGCCGTCGTGGCCGTCGGATGTCCTGCCCTCGCGGTCCGTGCGGCGGTGCATCGCCTCGAGCAGCGTGCGCTCCTCCACCCCGCTCACCTGGCGGACGCGGGCGAGGTAGGCGTCGCGCATGACCGGGTTGGGCAGGTTTCGGATGATCGGCAGCACCGCGTCGACGAAGCGCGCCTGGCCGCCGGGGGTGCGCAGGTCGTGGGCGCGCGCGTGCACGTCGATCAGGTGGTCGACGATCGGACGGGCGGTCCGCACCTCCTCGCGCCAGCGGTCGGGCTCGTCGCGCACCACCTCGTCGGGGTCCTTGCCCTCGGGCAGCCGGACCACGCGCACGTCGTCGAGCTCCACGCCGGAGTCGTCGCGGGCCAGCTGGCGGATCAACTCCTCGAGCGCGGTGGCGCCGAAGGTCCCCGCCTTCTCGCCCGCCGCGTCGACGTCGTACGCAAGCGCGATCCTCTTCGCGTACCGCGTGATCAGCGCCACCTGCCCGGGCGTGAGCGCGGTGCCCAGGCTGGCCACGACGTTCTCGAAGCCGCCCTGGTGGGCCATCAGCGCGTCGGTGTAGCCCTCGACGATGACCGCCTGGCCGGTCTTGCGGATGGCCGACTTGGCGCGGTCGATGAGGTACAGCGTGCGGCTCTTGTCGAACAGGGTGGTCGCGGGCGAGTTGAGGTACTTGGGGCCGTGGTCGCGGCCGTCCGGGTCCGTCCCCTCCTTGCCCAGGATCCGGCCGCCCAGCCCGACGGCGTGGCCGTTGGCGTCTCGGATCGGGAAGATGACGCGCTCGCGGAAGCGGTCGTACACGCCGCCGCCGCGCTGGCGGGGGCTGGCGAGGCCGCAGTCGAGCAGTTCCTGGGGGTTCACCTGGCGCTTGCGGGCGAGGTTTCGGCCGAGCGTGTCCCAGCCGCCGGGCGCCCAGCCGAGCTGCTGCTTCTCGATGATCGCGTCCGTGAAGCCCCGGCCGCGCAGGTAGTCGAGCGCGGCGGCTCCCTGCTTCGAGTTCATGAGAACCGCGTGGTAGAAGGCGATGGCCGCCTCCATGACCTCCCGCAGGCGCGCGTTGCGGGCGTCCTCGTGCTTGGTGCGCTCGTCGAGCTCCACGCCGGCGCGGGCCGCCAGCTGGGCGAGCGCCTCGGGAAAGGCCAGGCCGTCGCGCTCCATCACGAAGGTGAAGATGTCGCCGTGCTTGCTGCAGCCGAAGCAGTGCCAGGTGTCGCGGGTGGGCGTGACGACGAAGGACGGGGTCTTCTCGCCGTGGAACGGGCACAGCCCCTTGAGGGTTGTGCCGGCCTTCTTCAGCTGGACGGTCTCCCCCACCACGTCTGCGACGGGGAGGCGGCCCTTGATCTCGGCGACGACGCCGACGGCCAATCGCTGCTCCAATCCCCGCTCTCCGCCGGCTCCCGGCGGATACACGTACGGGCTTGTCAAGTCTTGACAAGCCACGTGACGACGGACTGTACCCCCATGTCAAGGGGTTGACAAACCCGTGTCAAGGGATTGGTGCGGCCGAAATTGGCGCTTTCGTGCGATCGACCCCTGGGCCTTCCCGTGCTGAGGAAGGCCCTGGGCCCGCTTGGCAATCGCAAGCAAGGTTCCCCGCTCGAGAGCCTGCCTCGGAGATGCGCCGGCTGCGCGCACATTGACCCGGCCCGCCCGGCCGACCGCGTCGCCGCGGACCCGCTCCTACTCGGGCGCCCCGAACGGGCCTGCAGCACTGGCCAGAACCCGTAAGAGTGGGGCCTCAGCCGTCACGGCCCCCGTGATCGAACCCCGGCTCCCCGACCACGCCTCGGCGGGGGCTGGCCTGCCGAGCAGGTACCCCTGGGCGAAGGGCGCGCCGATCGCGCGCAGCGTTTCGAGCTCCCCTTGGGTCTCCACGCCCTCCGCGATCGCCTGGCACTGCGACTCGCTCGCGAAGTGCAAGAGCCCGCGCACCATCGCCTGTCGGGTGCGGTCGGCGTCAAGGCCCCGGACCAGGCTGACGTCGAGCTTCACGTAGGCGGGCCGCAGCTCCACGATGTGCCCGAAGTTGGCGATGCCCGCACCGACGTCGTCCACCGCGATGCGCACCGGGGGCCGGAGTCGGCTGACGGCCGCGCGGAGCATGCCGTAGTCCTCGACGGCGACATGCTCGGTCACCTCGAGGACGACCGGGCGGTCCGCCCGACGCAGGAGGCTGGCAAGTCGGCTGCCCCGGGTCACGAGGGTCGGTGAGACGTTGAGGCTGAGCCAGGCGCCCTGTGGCAGCGCCGCGGCTGCCGAGATCGCGGCCGCCATGGTCGCAAGCTCCAGGTCGGCCTCGAGCCCCGCGGCCCGCGCGTCGGCGAAGACGAGATCGGGAGGAGATCCGCCGGAGAAGCGGGTCAGCGCCTCGAAGCCCGCGTGCTGACCGGTGACGAGGTCGACGATCGGCTGGAACACTGGCTGGAAATCCCCAGCCGCGATGATGTCGCTGATCCGCTGACGAGTCGCGCCGGCCTCCGTCAGGTCGGCGACCGCCGGTCCGACGAGCGCCCCGCAGACAGCCGCGACCTCGAGGAGCGTGGGCAGGAGTTCGGCGAACCGCGTCACGCCATCGGCCTCGGAGGAGGTGGCCGTCAGGAGCCCGATGAGCCTGCCGTCGTGACGAACCGGTGCGTAGGCGAGGGCCCTGGTGGCCATCTCCTCGTGCCACTTGTTGTACGGGTGCCATGGCCGACGCGCCCAGGCCTCCACCCAAGGCCCTGCGTCGGCCCGCTCCGACAGGACGCGGCCGCGCTGGCGCGGCAGGCGGCGCAGCCGCACGGCCACCCCGTCAGCCCGCACGTAGGCAAGCGGGATGGCGGGTCCCTCGAGCGTGAAGTAGAACAGCGAAGCGCTCGAGACCCCGGTCAGGCTGGCAACCGCTTGGCAAATCGCCTCAGCGCTTCCGCTCGCGGTCGCGAGCGACGGGAGCCCGGCGAGGGCCTCCGCGATGGCGGCGCGCTCTCGCGCGATCCGCTGGTGGGAGGCCTCCAGAGCCCGCTCCCGGGTCACGTCGCGCTTGACCGCGACGTAGCTCGTGGTTGCCCCTCCCTTGTCGTGGATCGGCGTGATGATGGCCTCCTCCTGGAAGAGGCTCCCATCCTTGCGCCGGTTCGTCAGGTCTCCCAGGAACGACTGCCCACGCGCCAGCGCCGCCCACATGGCAGCGTAGAAGGCGGAGCTCTGGACGCCGCTCTTGAGGATCCGCGGGTTCACGCCCAGGACCTCATCGGACGAGTATCCCGTGACCTGCGTGAATGCCGGGTTCACGTATTCGATGGCCCCCACCGCGTCGGTGATGACCACCGAATCCGCCGATTGCTCGACCGCGGCCCAGAGGCGCCGGCGTTCGGCATCACCGTGGGCGGCGGCGGCCTTGACTCGCCGGCTCTCGACGCCGTAGGCGAGATCCGAGGCGAGCTCCGCCAGGAGGGCGATCTCGTCAGGCCCGAACGATTCCGGGCTGACGGCGTAGATCACGAGGGTTCCGAACGCGACCCCGTCGAGCTTCAGCGGCAGCGCTGCCAGCGCACGGATGCCCGCCTGGAGCATCTCGGGACGCCAGGCGAGCGTCGGGTCAGCGGCGACATCCGTGCAGACAACCGGCCGGCCCTCCCGGATGGACGTCCCTGCCGGGCCCAGGCTCCCGCGAGCTGGGTCCTTCCAGCTCAGGGAGATCGCGTCCACGTAATCCGCTATCGGACCAGCGCGGGCGGTGGGTCGGATGGTGCCCGCCGGGTCGTCGTCGCGGAAGCCCACCCAGGCGCCCAGGAACGCTCCGTGCCCGGCGATGGTCGAGCAGAACGCCTCCAGGAGCGCCGTCTCGTCGGGGACGCGGACGAGCTCCTGGTTGGCCAGACTCAGGGTGCGCAGCACCCGATTGAGGCGCGCAATCTGCACCTTCGCCCGCTCTTGCCCGGCGTGGTAGACAGCCAGGGTGGCGGCCAGCAGCGCGCTGGAGACGAGCACGAAGGCCCAGCCTTTGAGGGTCGAGATTGTCGCGAGAGCATCCTGGCTCGGGGCGAGCGCCTGGGCGACGCGATCGCTGAGGAGGATCCAGGCCGATGCCCCGACGGCGTAGCCGAGGACGATCCCGCGGGCAGAAGGGTGGAGGCGCCCTTTCAGGCTGTTCATAGCTCCTCTTGGGCAGTCACGCGTGGGTGGCCTCGCGGACGTGCCGGTGCCGGATCGGCACCCCTCGTTGTACACGCGCACCGCGGTTTGCGGCACCCCCCCATTGGTACGGTTCAGCCACGTGGGCCGAGCCATGCGACGCCAACCCCACAGCAGGACCGTGCCTGGTCGTCATCGTCCAACGGCCTGCCCCGCTCAGATCCGAGGCGGCCGAAAGCGTTGCCACGGCGGCCCGCAGAGGGACGCCTACGCCCTCGGCTCGAACCGCCGCTTGACGAGCTCGACGAGCCCGAGGTAGGCGCCCACCAGGAGGACGAGCAGCACCCAGAATGCCGGCGGCAGCGCCGCGAACCCCAGCGGCGGGCCGAGGGGGCTCAGCGGGATGAGCACCGCCGCGACCAGCGCCGCCACGATGGCGCCCATCAGCGGCCGACTCGGCCGGCTGCGCCAGAACGGGCTCAGGCGCGTCCGGATGACCAGGACGACCATCACCTGGGTGAACAGCGACTCGATGAACCAGCCGGTCTGGAACTCGTGCTCGTCGGCGCCGAGGGCGAGCAGCAGCGCGCCGAAGGTCAGGAAGTCGAACACCGACGAGATGGGCCCGAAGAGGAGCATGAACCGCTGGATCGCCCTGACATCCCAGTGGGCGGGCGTGGCCGCGACCTCCGGGTCGATCGTGTCGGTCGGGATCGCTGTCTGCGAGGCGTCGTAGATCAGGTTGTTGAGCAGGATCTGGCCCGGCGTCATGGGCAGGAACGGGAGCACGAGCGCCGCCCCGGTCATGCTCAGCATGTTGCCGAAGTTGGAGCTCGTGCCCATGCGGATGTACTTGAGGGTGTTCGCGAACGTGCGTCGGCCCTCGAGCACACCCTGGTGGATGGCCGCGAGGCTCGACTCGAGCAGGATGATGTCGGCCGCCGAGCGCGCGACGTCGGTGGCGTTGTCCACGCTGATGCCGACATCGGCGGCGTGGAGCGCCGGCGCGTCGTTGATCCCGTCGCCGAGGTAGCCAACGACCGCGCCACCGTCGTGGAGCGCCCGGATCACCTGGAGCTTCTGGTCCGGGTCCACCCGGGCGAAGATCGTCGTCCGCTTTGCCCGCGCCACCAGGGCCGGGTGCGTGAGGCCGCGGATCTCGTCGCCGGTGAGCACGCCCTCGACCGCAAGGCCCACCTGCTCCGCCACGTGGCGGGCGACGAGGTCGTTGTCGCCGGTAACGACCTTGAGGGAGACGCGGTCGCGGGCCAGCTCGGCGATCGTCTCGCCGACGCCGTCCTTGGGCGGATCGCTGAACAGGATCAGGCCCTCGAACACCAGGTCGTGCTCGAGGCTGTCGGGGTCCGCGCCGTGCGCCGGGCTGCCCTCCGCATCGCTGAGCGCACGCGAGCCGACGGCCACGAGGCGGAAACCGTCAGCCGACGCGCCGCTGACGAGCCGGGCCATCCGCTCGTGCTCGGCGGCATCGACCGGCCGCGCCGCGTGGTCCTCCCGCACCTGGCTCGAGCGCTGGAGCACCGCCTCGGGCGCGCCCTTGGTCACCAGCAGCGGCGACTCGCCGTCCCGCTGGACGACGACGCTCAGCAGCCGACGCGTGAAGTCGTACGGGAGCTCAGCGAGCTTGCGGTAGGTCGCGAGGTCGACGGGCTCCGGGGTGTCCGAGAGGATCGCCGCGTCGAGCGGGTTCGTGAACCCCGTCTGGAAGTGGCTGTTGAGGTAGCCGAGCTCGAGCGCGCGCGCCGCCTCGGCGGCATCGTCCTTGTCGATCCCCACCGCCCGGACGACGCCGAGCTGCCCCGTTGTGAGGGTGCCCGTCTTGTCGGTGCACAGGACGGTCACGCTGCCCATGTTCTGGATGGCCGGCAGACGCTTCACGAGCACGCCGCGGCGGCTCAGCGCCCGGGCCCCCTGCGTCAGGTTGAGCGTGACGATCGCCGGCAGCAGCTCGGGCGTCAGGCCCACGGCGAGCGCGATCGCGAACAGGAGCGACTCGAGCAGGGGCCGGTGCAGCGCGAGGTTGATCGCCAGCACCGCGATGACCAGGACGGTCGTCACCCGGAACACGAGGCCGCTGAAGGCCCGGATGCCGCGCTGGAAGTCGTTCTCCGGCGCCCGCTCCGCGAGGTGGCGCGCGATCTCGCCGTAGCTCGTCCCGGCGCCAGTCGCTGTGACGACAGCGCTGCCGGTGCCGCTCACGACGCTGGTGCCGAAGAAACCGAGACCGCTGTGGTCGTCCGGCCCAGTTGGCGCGCCGGCGTCCTCGCGTGGGGCCTTTGGTGCCGGCGCCGATTCGCCGGTGAGCGACGCCTCATCGACGTAGAGGTGGTCGGCCGCGACGAACTGCACGTCGGCGGGCACGATGTCCCCGGCGCCCAGGACCACGAGATCGCCGCGGACGACGTCGTGGATCGACACGTCTTGGCGCGCGCCGTCGCGCACGACCGTGGCGCGCAGCGTCAGGCGCGCCTGGAGCGCAGCGACCGCGGTCTCGGAACGGGCCTCCTGGACGAAGCCAAGCGCGGCGCTCATCGCCACGATCGCCAGGATGATCCCGGCCGTCACGTCGTCGCCGACCACGAGGCTCACGAGGCTCGCCGCGACGAGGATCAGCACCAGCGGGCTGGCGACCTGCCCGACCAGGATCGCGAGGAGGGTCCGGCGCCCGCTGCCGCCGATCGAATTGGGCCCGTCCTGCGCAAGCCGGGCCGCGGCCTGCTGCGCCGTCAGCCCGGTCAGCCCGGTCGCCCCGGGCGTCCCGGGCGTGTCGACGGCTGGGGCGCGGCGGGGCCGGGTGCGCGTCGGCCCCCGCCGTCGCGGCGGCGGCAGCGGGCGGCGGGATGGGATCGGGGGTTGTCATCGTGGCTCCATCATGATCCGCCTTTCCCACGAGGCCCGTCCGCCAGCGTTCGTCGCTGCATGGCGATGCCCCCGCCCGGGTGATCCGGACGGGGGCACCGTGGACTGGAGGCGTGGATCGAAGCCGCTACGGGGCGGTGCTCGCGGCCGGCGAGGCGCCGCCCGCGCCGAACGACCTGTTGCGGCCGAACGCGCCGGCGTTCCCGATGACGACCTGCGTGGCCGTGACGCTCCCGTCAGGGTTGGTCGTGCCGATGACGGTCACCTGGTTCCCGTTGGCGATGGTCGAGATGGCGGCCGGGCTCGAGGTGACTTGGGTGACGGTCGTCGTGGGTGAGAGCAGGACGAGCTTGGACCCGCCGGCCTGCGTGGTGACGGTCATCTGGCTTGATGACACTGAGGCGACCGTCCCGGACGCCCCGCCGGCGCCTCCGGCGCCCTGTCCGGTGACACCGGAGAAGGTGCGTCCAGCAGGCTTCGCTGCCGTGGCGTTCGCCACCGCGTAGCCGCCGCCGAAGCCGATGAGAGCCAGGGCCAGGGCCGCGGCGGCCATCAGGATGGTTCGCTTCGAGGATCGCCGTGCGACGGGTCGAGGCGTCGTGAAGTGGTAGTCAAGCTGCTCGGGCGTCTGGGGCGTGATGGCGTTCACGGTGTGCTCCTGGAGGTGGTGGTGACCCGGTGGTCGGGTCGGGGCTGGCCGGGGAGAACGAAGGCGTGGTTGGAGATGGCGTGGAGGCGGCGCCTCACTCGGTCCGGAGGGCCACGATGGGCTGCAGGCGGGCGGCGCGGCGTGCCGGGTAGAGGCCAAAGGCGAGCCCGACGAGGGCGCTGACGCCGATGGCGAGCAACAGCGACGGGAACGTGACGGTGGCCTGCACCGTGGTGAACTTGGCAATCCCGACTGAGACCAGGATCCCGACGACGCCCCCGGCGATCCCGCCCAGCGTCGTGAGGAACACCGCCTCGATCAGGAACTGGCCGAGGATGTCGGAGCGGCGGGCGCCGATCGCCTTGCGAAGCCCGATCTCGCGGGTCCGCTCGGTGACCGAGACCAGCATGATGTTCATGATCCCGATCCCACCCACGAGGAGGCTGATGCCGCCGATCGCCGCGAGGAGGACGGTGAATGTCGAGGCGGACGAGGTGGCCGCCGTCAGCAGGTCCTGCTGTGTCTGGACGGTGAAGTCGGCCTGCGTTGGATCGGCGATCTGGTGCGTGCCGAGGAGGACTTGGGTCGCCTCAAGCTGGACGTTGGACATCGAGGCCTGACTGTTCGCGCTGATGGCGATGGTGCTGACGTTGGTGCGCCCGAAGATCCTTTGAGCGGCGGTGGTGACGGGGACCACCACTTGGTCGTCCTGGTTGAAGAACCCGCCCGCCGTGCCCTTCGCAGCGAGCACGCCCACCACCTGGAGCCGGACGGAGCGGACCGGTGCGTTGCGCCCGCCCGAGGTGAAGTTGAGGTTGATGTACTGCCCCACGGGCTCGGCCCCGGCGAACAGATTGGTGGCGGTCGTCGCGCCGATCACGGCGACCGGGGTGGCGGACGAGACGTCGCTCGTGGAGAAGAAGGAGCCGTCGGCAACGGTCCAGTTGCGGACCGTGAGGAAGTCCGGCGTCGTCCCGGTGACGGTGGTGTTGGTGTTGTTCCCGCCGACAATCACCTGGGCCCGGCCCGTGAGCTCCGGGTCGATGGCCGCGGCGTCGGGCACCGCGCCCGGAGCCTGGAGCGCGGTGGCGTCGGCGAGCGTGAGGGTTGTGGCTCCGCCGCTCGCGCCGCGGACCAGGCCGGTCGAGGTGCCGCCGGGCGACACGAGGACCAGGTTCGTGCCCAGCCCGGCGAGGGTGTTGGAGATGGATGCCTGGGCGCCCTCGCCAACGGACACCATGCCGATGACCGCCGCGACGCCCACCAGGATGCCCAGGATCGTGAGGGCGGCCCGCAGCTTGTTGGCCGCGGTGGCGATGAAGGCCGTGCGGAGCGTCTCGAGGATGGGCATGTCAGTGGGCCTCAGGGCTCGCCGCCACCGCGCCGGTCGCCGCCAAGGCGATCGCCTGGAACGGTGACACGTCGTCAGAACGGCGGGCATGGATCTCGGATGTCGAGGCGTCGAGCACGATGCGCCCGTCGAGGAGGTGGACCTGCCGCGGCGCGAGGTCCGCGATCCGGGGGTCGTGGGTCACGACGATGACGGTCCGCCCGCTCGCGTGCAGCCGCGCGAAGAGCGCCATGATCCCCGCGCCGGTCTTGGAGTCGAGGGCGCCCGTTGGCTCGTCAGCGAGCAGGATCGCGGGCGACGTGACGAGGGCGCGGGCGATGGCGACGCGCTGCTGCTCGCCGCCGGAGAGCTGGTTCGGGCGGTGGCCCGCGCGCCGCTCGAGACCGACGTCCTTGAGCGCCGCGAGGGCCTTCGCCCGCCGCTGCCCGTCGCCCCGGTACGCGAGCGGCAGAGCGACGTTGTCGACCGCCGAGGTCCGCGCCAGAAGGTTGGACTGCTGGAATACGAACCCGACGAAGCGGTTCCGCACCTTGGCCAGGGCGTCGTCCTCGAGGCGCGAGACGTCGACGCCGGCGAGGATGTAGCGGCCGCGGTCCGAGACATCGAGGCAGCCGAGGATGTTCATCAGCGTGCTCTTGCCGGAGCCCGACGGGCCCACGATGGCGACGAACTCGCCGCGCCGGATCGTGAGGTCCACCCCCCGCAGCGCGTAGACGGCGGTGGCGTCCCCGCCGGCGTCTGCGTCGCCGCCATAGCGCTTGACGATGCCCTGCATCGCCACGATCGCCGGCGTGGTGGTCAGGGGTGCCGGGCCAGCGGGAGTCGCCGGGTCGGCCAGCTCGGGCGCGAGGTGGGCCAACGGGATCTGGGACTGTGCCGCGGTGGGGTCCGTGTGCTCAGCCACCGAACCCACCGCCGATCCCCGTGACGCCGCGGAAGCTGCCGGCGCCGCCCGTCCGGCCCGTTCCGGCGCTGGTTGAGGTCTGGAGGGACTCGACCACGGTCGTGCCGCTCGGGATGCCGGTCAGGATCTGGGTCTGCGACCCGTTGGTGATCCCAATGGTCACCGGGACGACCGTCTGGGTCGAGCCGTCAGCGCCGAGCACCGTGACGGTCGCCTGGCCTCCGGTCGTGTGGACCGCGAGGCTCGGCACGAGGACGGCGTTGTCGGCCCGCGCCGTCTGGACGGCTGCCGTCGCGCTCATGCCCACGAACAGGCCGGTGCCGGTCCCGCTGAGGCACACCGTGACGGGGTAGCTGGTCACGCCCGAGATCTGGGTGCCCACCAGACCGACCGAGCAGACCTGGCCCACGACGGTGTTGCTGCCGGTCGCGGCTGCGGTGATGGTCGCAGCCTGGCCCATCTCGAGCTTGGCGATGTCGGTCTCGGAGGCCTGACCGGAGATCTGGAGCCCGGAGAGGTCCATGACCTCGATCTCGCCGCTCGTGCTGGTCGAGGACGCCGTGGGGGTCGAGCCGCTCGCGGACGAGCCGGCGACCTGCTGTCCGACCACGAGGTTGACCGCCGTGACGGTGCCCGCGGACGGCGAGGTGAGCTGCGTCCCCGTCGACTCCAGGCTGGCGAGTGTTTCCTGCGCCGATGCCACGGAGCTCTTGTCCTTGGCGATGACCGCAGCCGACTGAGGGCCGGTGGACGCCGACGCACTCGCCTGAGCGGCCGCCAGGGTCTGCTGAGCCTGCGCCAGGCCCTCTGTCTGCGAGGTCTTCGCCGCCGTCAGGCTCTGCCGGGCCGAGGCCAGGCCCTGCTGCGCGGACACCACCTGCTGCTGGGCTGTCTGGACGGCGGCCGCCGACGGTGACGTGTTGACGTTGTAGGCCGCCTGCGCGGAGCTCAGGTTGTTCTGGGCCTGGGTGATGGCCGTCGAGGCCGACTGCTCGGCGTTCTGCGCAGCCTCGCTGTCGGCGCTGTACTTGGCCGACGCGGCCGCGAGCGTCTGCTGGGCCGAGGTGACGGCCGCCTGGTCCTTCGCGATCTGGGCGGGGTCCGGCGGGGCGGCGCCCTGGTCAGTGGCGAGCGTCGTCTGCGCGGTGGCGAGCCCCGTCTGGGCATTCGACACGGTCTGCTGGTCGGCGCTGAGGGTCGACGCGTCCGCAGCCTGCTGGGCGGTCAGCTTCTCCTGCGCCTGGGTGAGCGCGAGCTGGGCGTTGCCCAGCGACGCCTGGGCCTGGGTGAGCTGGTCGGCGCTGGGGCCGGCCTGCGCCTGGGCCAGCGCCGCCTGCGCGTTCGCCAGCGCCGTCTGCGCCTTCTGGACGCTCAGCTGGTTCGTGGCGATGGAGTTCTGGGCGTTGCTCTGCGAGACGCTCAGCGAAAGGGACGCCGACCTGACCTGGTTCCGGGCGCTGGCGAGCACGGCCGCGGACGGGTGACCCTGATCGACGGACAGCTGCGCCTGCGCGGCGGCCAGGTTGGCCTTGGCGACGGCAATCTGAGCCGGGAGGGACGGGACGTCGATCGTCGCGAGCACCTCGCCGGCCGTCACCTTGTCGCCCGCCTTGACATTCACCGAGTGGACCGTCCCGGTCGTCGCGAAGTTGAGCTCGTCGACCGCGGACGAGGCGACCGTTCCGGAGATGCTCACGCTGCTGACGATGGTCCCGGTCGTCGCCCTCGCCGTCACGATGGTCGAGCCGGTCGCGGCGAACGGGTTGGCGATCCACAGGCCGACGATGGCGATCGCGACGACGGCCACCGGGATCAGCACGAGGCGGCGCCGATGGCGGGGGTTCGAGAGGGTCGCTGCGGGGAACTCCTGGTCGAACGTGAACGCGTCCGCTTCGGCAGGGGCGTCCTCAGAGGGGTTGAAGGGCAAGGTCATGACGGGGGTACCTCTGGGCTTGGTGAGAGGGAGTGGGCGGTGGGCTGGGCTGGCAGGAGATGCGTCGGTCACCTGCTCATCCGGGCAGCTGGCCGAGTGTCACCGTCACGGTGGTCGACGAGCCGCCCTGCTTGGCGACGACGACCTTGACCGTCTGGCCGGGGGCGAGCCCGGCGAGGACCTCGCCGAGGGTGGCGCCGTCCGGCGTGGCCTTCCCGTTGAGCGAGGTGATGACGTCGCCACGGGTGATGCCCGCCGCCGCGGCCGGGGTCCCTGCGCCGACCGAGCGCACGACGGCGCCTGGTGCGCCCGTCACGTCCACGGTGCTGACGCCCAGGTAGGCCCGATGCGAGTTCGTGACCTTGCCGCTCGCGATCAGCTGGTTGGCCACGTCGGTGACCATGTTGCTCGAGATGGCGAAGCCGATCCCGACGGCCGCCCCGCCGAGCTGCGGATCGCTCGCCGCCAGAGTGGGGATGCCCACGACGTGACCGGCAAGGTCGACGAGGGCGCCGCCGCTGTTGCCCGGGTTGATGGCCGCGCTCGTCTGGATGGTGTTCGGCAGGGCGGCCCCGTTCTCCTCTGACACGGTTCGGCCGACCGCGCTGACGATCCCCTCGGTCACGCTGCTCTGGAGGCCGAGCGGGTTGCCGATCGCGAGGACGATGTCGCCGACGGCGAGGGTCGAGGAGTCCGCGAAGGTTGCCGGGGTGAGCCCGGTGGCGTTGACGTGGATGACCGCGAGGTCGTCGCCCAGGAAGGAGCCGACGAGCGTGCCGTCGAGCGTCCGCCCGTCGGCCAGCGTGACCTTGAAGGTCCGGCTGCCCGCGGTGACGTGGGCGTTGGTCACGATGTCGCCCTTGGTGTCGTAGACGATCCCGGACCCGAGCCCGCTCGACGTCTCGATGACCACGACTGACGGGTTGACGTCCTTGACCACGCTGACGAAATCCTGCTGGAGCGAGAGTGCGGCGCCCGCGGTCGCGGGGGAGGCGGGCGCGGCGCTGGCGGTCGCAGGCGAGGACTGCGCCGTGCTGGCCGTCGCGGGAGAGGCGGCGGAGCCGGTGAAGACAGCCGCTGGGACGGCGTTGGCGACCTGGGTGGAGCTCACGGCCGAGGTGCTGCTGCACCCGGCTGCGAGAACGGCGGCGCCCACCATGACGGCCGCGACCCGGCTTGCGTGGAGACGGGCCGCCCGAGGGGCTGCGATCCGGGATGTGCCCTGGCTGCGGAGCATTGAAGGTGACCTCGGTTGGCGGTTTGTGTGCACCCGGACCGTACGAACAAGGGGGCTCGTGAAGAAGTCGCAGGCATCGTGTTCGCGAGGTGAGGTCCGGAGGCCGCCGAGGGGTGACATCCATCACGGTTGCGGATGGCACGCCCGTGACTTCCTCTGCCGGCCCGCGCTGGTTACGGTCTGGGCGGCGGGCGCCATGCCGCCATCAACGTCAATCGAGGTCCCTGGCCGTGCTCCTCCCCCGCTCCGCCCCGCAAGACGACGCCTCCGCGTCGGATTGCCCGCGGCCCGGGCGCGGGGCTGGCCGCGGGCGTTTCGCCGGCGTCCGTCCGCGGGTGGCCGGCCTCGTTACGATGGAGCCGGCGTTCCGGGCAACCCTTGGAGGCCTGTGGTGGGAAGTGCTCAGCGGTACCCGCCTCGGCACGGCGAACCTGTTGATGGTCGTCGCCGAGCCGATCGGCGAGATGCTGGCCACTCGCTGGCGCCCGCGCGCCGCCGCCCAGCGCCTCCGTGCCGGCCCGCGTGACGCCGTGAACTCGCTCGACGACGACGGGGCCGTGCCCGCCGGACGCGACGAGCCGGCCGGCGCCGATTTCGACCAGCCGTACCTGTGGCTGCCCGTCCTCGTCGCGATCGGCCTGCTGTTCTTCCTCGTCGGGCCCCTCGGCCGGGAGATCCGCCAGCCTATCGACACGCCCGCCCGTGGCCTGACCTACCTCGGGCTCGCGGCGTTCGTCCTCGTGTACCTCTGGGCGATCCCGCGCGACCTTGCCGGGCGCCGGAGCGGCCACCTCCGGGTCGCAGTCACTGCCCTCGGGGCGCTCGCACTGGCCATCTCGCTCCTCGACGCGCACTCGATGTGGACCGTCCTGTTCATTGCGTCCGCGGCCGGCGCCGGGCGTCTCCGGCCATCGCTGGCGGCCCTGGTCGGAGTGGTGGCCATGTCGGCCCTCGCGGCCGTGGCGCCGCTCGTCCACGGCCCCGACATCGCCCGCTCCACGGACCTCGTCCGAACGCTCGAATCGTCGATCGAGGTGGCGCTCGTCGGGCTCGTCGTCATCGGCTTCAGCCAGTACCAGCGCACCTCGCAGGAGCTCCGGCGCGCGCAGGCCGAGGTCGCGCGGGCCGCCACCGAACTCGAGCGGGCGCGGATCTCGCGCGACCTCCACGACCTCCTCGGCCACAGCCTCTCGATGATCGCGCTCAAGACCGAGCTCGCGCGCCGCCTCATCGGCCGCGACCCGGAACGCGCGGCCGTGGAGCTCGCCGATGTGGAGGAGGTTGTCCGCACATCGCTGCGAGACGTCCGGCAGGCCGTCGCTGGCTACCGCCAGGTTGACCTCGAGGCGGAGCTGGAGGGCGCCCGCATCGCCCTGGTCGCCGCTGGCTTCGGGGTGCACATCGAGCGGCCTGAGGAGCGCCTCGACCCGTCCACCGACGCGCTGCTTGGCTGGGTCGTCCGGGAGGGGGCAACGAACATCGTCCGCCACAGCCGCGGCACGCAGTGCTCGATCTCGATCGAGCAGGCCGGAGGCGAGGTCAGGCTCGAGATCCTCGATGACGGCCCGAGGCCCACCGGGAGCCCGCGCTCCCGCGCATCGGTCGGGACTGGGCGCGGCCTCCGCGGCATCGACGAGCGCCTCGCGCAGGCGGGCGGCACGATGACCACCGGCTGGCGGGACGGCGACGGCTACGCCCTCGTGGTGACGGTCCCGGCGCGGCCCCAGGCGAGCCATCCAGCGGGAGCGGCGTCGATTCCGAACCGCCCAGCCGCTTCGGAGCAGGACCAGGAGTCCGGGAGCATGTCGTGATTCGCATCCTGCTCGCCGAGGATCAGCTGATGGTCCGCGGTGCCCTCGGCGCCCTCCTCTCGCTCGAGGGGGACATGGAGGTGGTGGGCGAGGTCGGGCGGGGCGACGAGATCCTGCCGGCCGTGGAGCGCCTCCAGCCCGACGTCGCGCTCCTGGACATCGAGCTCCCCGGCGGCGACGGTCTGACCGCGGCCGCGGAGCTCCACCGGCTGGTGCCAAGGGTCCGGGTGATCATCCTCACGACCTTCGGGCGCGCGGGCTACCTCCGCCGCGCGATGGAGGCTGGCGCCATCGGGTTCGTCCTCAAGGAGGCGCCGGCCGAGACGCTCGCCACCGCGATCCGGCGGGCGATGGAGGGCAAGCGCACCGTTGACCCGACGCTCGCCGTGACCGCGCTCAGCGAGGGCGGCAACCCGCTCACAGCGCGCGAGCGGGAGGTCCTCGCGGTGTCGCGCGAGGAGCCCACCATCGCGGCCATCGCCGCCAGGCTCTTCCTGTCCGAGGGCACGGTCCGCAACCACCTGTCCACCGCCATCCAAAAACTCGAGGCGCGGAATCGCGGCGAGGCCGCGCGGATCGCGGAGCAGAAGGGGTGGCTCGATCCTGCCGACTGGCTCAGGGCCTGACACCCGGGCGAGGCCCTCATTGCCCCCGAGGTTCGCCTAGGCATCCTCGTCGAACGGCCCTGCGCCCGGGCAGGTGCCGGTACCCGGCCGCGCAACCACCGTAAGGTGATATCCGCGAAGGCCTCGCCGGTCTCCCGAGTTGCGGAGCGGACGCACGGTCGGTCGCTTGACAGGCGCCATCGCAAGCGCGTATACCCACGGTGCCGTTTGGGCCGGGACACGTGCTTGAGAAGTCCCGCTTCAGCAAGGTTGCTGAGGCGTGGGCTTTTTTTGTTGTGCCCTGAGTGACTGGACGGGGGACTGCCTTTCCCTCCGCGGGGAGTCGGCGAGAAGGAGGGTGCCTGGTCGCGTGGTGTCCCGGCGAGGGAGCAAGCGAGGTCGGATTCGCGACTCGCCCGGTAGCGCAGCGCGTGCGCACGCAGCGCGACCGGGCACCCCATCGCCCTCATGCGCAGCGAATCGCCGTTCGGGCGGGGAACGCCGGCACGCGTTGCTGCGCGGCACCCGCGGCCCCGGAGGGCACGAGTGGAGAGAGGAGTCAGGACAGTGACCATGGATTCGGCAGACCGCGGGGCATCGCCTCGCGGCGGAGGGGCCGGCTGGCGATCCCTGCTCTCAGATCGGGCCCGGAGGGTGCTCGCGCTCTCCGTCGCCATGATGCTGCTTGGCAGCCTGCTGGCGACGTGGGTGAACTCGAACAGCGGCTCGACCAAGGTCACGGAGACCACGATCTTCGGCGCGGACGGGCACCAGATCAGCGCCTTCGTCTACACGCCGGCGTCGGCTTCGGCCGCGACGCCCGCCCCCGCCATCGCCATGTGGCACGGCCTCAACAACCAGAAGGACTACATGGACAACACCGCGCTCGAGATGGCTCGGCGCGGGTTCGTTGTCGTCTCCGCGGACCAGACCGGCCACGGATCTTCTGACGGCGCGAACCAGGAGGTCGGCTGCGGCGGCCCAGACGTGCTGACCTATGTGCGGGGTCTCGCCACCGTGGACAAGACGCGCATCGGCCTGCTCGGCATGTCGCAGGGCGGCTTCTGCGCGGCGACTGCCGCAGCGCTCTCCCAGCCGGACGGCTACAGCTCGATCTTCTACATGGAGTCCGAGCCCAACCCGCCCGGAGTCCCCGACGCCACGCCGTACCTCAAGCTCCGCAACATGGGCTTCAACATCGGGACGTGGACTGAGCTCGGGGTCATGATCCTCGTCGGGCAGGGCTCGCAGGCCCCGATGTCCCCCCAGCTCCTCCAGTTGTTCGGGACCAAGGGCCCCATCGTCCCGGGCCAGATCTACGGGTCCATCGCGGACGGCACCGCGCGAACCCTCTATCAGCCCTGGGAGGACCACGCCCTCTCGACGGACTCGACCGGGGCCATCGGCAACGCAGTCGACTGGATGCAGAAGACGCTCGGCGCCGGCACGAACCTGCCGTCGAGCGACCAGGTCTGGCCGCTCAAGGTCCTCGGGACGGCGCTGGCGCTCTTCGGCGCGTACCTGTTCCTGTTCGCCATGGGCGCTGTGCTCCTCGGGACGCGGGCGTTCGCCAAGATCGCCCGGCCCATCCCTGAATACCGCGGCCTCACGGGCGTCGGCTGGTGGATCGGGGCGCTGATCACCACGGCGATCGGGCCCCTGCTCTACCTGTGGGTGTGGAAGAACATGTTCTTCACGTCGTGGCTCGACGCGAACATGCTCTGGCCGCAGACGTTCACGAACATCTTCATGGTCTGGTCAGTGATCGTGGGCGTGATCGCCTGGATCCTGATCGCCTTCGACCACCTGGTCATCACGCGACGCGCGGGGGCGACGCTGGAGAGCTACGGCATCGCCGAGCCGGGTGGCGGCATCGACTGGCCGCTGGTCGGCCGCACCCTGCTCTACGTCGTGGCCGTCCTCGCCCCGGTCTACGTCCTGCTCGCGGTGATCAAGCCCGTCTGGCACGTTGACTTCCGGCTCTGGGTGGTCGCGCTCATGCCGATGTCGCCGGCCCGCTGGGGGGCGTTCTTCGGCTATCTGGTCCCGTTCGGGATCTACTTCGTGGCGCAGGGGATCATCTTCGCGGGCTTCCTGCGCTGGCGCCGGGGGACCGCCCCGCTGTGGCAGGAGATGCTGGTCAACTCGGTGGTCCTGACCCTTGGCGCCCTGGTCTGGATCCTCGCGGACTACCTGCCGCTCCTCGGCGGCGGCGGCTTCGCCATCGCCTCCGGGCCGCTCGACACCACGGCAGCCGGCCTGGGCGGCATCTACTACATCCCGCTGTTGGTGCTCTGGCCGCTCAGCGCCTGCATCTACACGTTCTTCTACCGGAAGACCGGACGCGTGTTCGCCGGCGTCCTGATGGTGACGATCCTCATCGTCTGGACCCTGGCCGCCGTCGGCGACTTCGCCGTCTGGCCGATCATCGGATAACTCCCCGTTCGGCACGGATCGAGGACCGGCTGCCCGGAAGGGAGCAGCCGGTCCTCTTCACGTCGCGCGGGGAACACCGGCGACAACACTTGTCTCTTAACTGACACACGACTATGATCCCGGCGTGGAGAGCAGCGGACGCCCAAGCCCTGTGACCGACCGACGCGCTCGCCGCACCCGCGCGTCGCTCTTCGGCGCCGCGGTGCGCCTGGTGACCGAGCGCGGCACCACCGCGATCCCGATCTCCGACCTGGCCGAGGCGGCCGACGTGAGTCGACAGGTCGTGTACCAGCACTTCACCGACCGGGACGGGCTGCTGCTCGAGTGCGTCATCGACCTGATGAACCGCGAGCTGATCCCGCGCCTCGTCGCCGAGGTCTCTGTGCCGCAGCCATCGGCCGATGCAATCGCGCTCGCGTCGGTGGGCCACTTCGCGGAGCATCGGCCCTTCTACCGTGCGCTCCTCACCGGCTCCTGTGCGCACGCCGTCAACGGCGTGCTCGCGGACCTGTTCCGCCCGTTCCACCGGCGGCTGGTCGCAGACCGTCTGGGTGACGACGTGGAGCCCGAGCTGGCGGAGGCGCTGACGACCTTCCTCACCGCGGGCGACGGTGCGCTCATCGGCGAGTGGGTCATCACCGCGCCCGATCCCCTCGTTCCTGCGGTCTTGGCGGCCCGGATCGCCGTGGTCCAGGCGACCGTCCTCCCTGCGGCAGAGCCAGGCGCAGCAAAGCCTGGATCGCCAGCCACACCCCGCCCCATCGCCGGCGACGCGGCGACGTGACGGTCCGGTCCCAGTCCGCGGCCGGCACTCCCCTTGCCGGCGGGCCATCCGATCTGCTGGCCCGCCTGCAGGCCTTTCCCCGGTGTGCATCCGTCTCGGTGGCCGATCCGCTGCAGGTGCAGCGGGCGATCCAGAGCGATGTGCCCATGCTCGTGATGCTGCGCGGGAATGCGTTCGACCTCCCGCCCCTGATCGAGCTTGCGCACCGGCACCGGAAGCTCGTGGCCGTGCACCTGGACCTCGTCGCGGGGTTGCGACCGGATCCAGTCGCGATCCGCTGGCTCTCGCACTTCGGGGCCGATGCCGTGATCACCGCGCACGGCCAGATCGTCTCGGCGATCAAGCGCGAGCGGATGACCGCGATCCTGCGCTTGCTCCTGCTGCGGCCCGACACCGTCCGGGCCGGCCTGGCGGCCGTGAAGCGAGCCGAGCCTGATTTCGTCGAGGTGCTGCCGGGCGTGATCCTGCCGAGCGTCCGGCACCTCCTTGCCGAGTGCGACCGACCGCTGTTCGCGGGCGGGTTCATCCAGTCGGCCCGGGATGTCTCGTCAGTCTTCGAGGCGGGCGCCATCGCGGTGACCACCAGCACCGAGGACCTCTGGACGGCGTCGTGACGACGGGCGAACGTCGGCGCCTGCCGAGAATCCTGGTGAGCACCGACGGCTCCGAGCGGTCCCATGTGCCGCTTGGCGGGGACGTGGGCCTGCTGCTGCACGACACGTCGCTCGACATGCTCGTGCGGCTCGGCGACCGACTCACCGGGGCGGTGATCGATCTCGATTCAGTCGAGGGCCTCGGCGCTGATGAAGCGGCCTGTGACTTCCTCGTGCGAACGCTGGGGGCGACCGCGGTGATCACGAGAAGCCCGAGTGCCGCGACGAGCATCGCCGCACGCGGTGCGCTGGCGCTCCTGAACATCCGAGCGGTCGACTCCACCGGTCTTGCTCGCGCGCTCGAGAACCACCCGCGGCTGCCGGCGATCGGCACCGTCGTGTCCCCTGGGCTCGTCGTGCTGCACTTCCGGCTAGACCAGCTGGGAATGCTCCCGCGGCCGCTCGTGGCCTGGGGCTTCATCACGGCGCGGGACGAGGCGCTCAAGTGCCTCGCGCGGTGCGAGGCGATCGTCGTGGCGCCCGAGATGGCGAGAGGCATCATCGGCCCGAGCTAGGCTGCCGATCCAGCGGGGCCCTCCGGCGCGGGAGGAAGCGTGCGGCCGCGGGCCGACCGCGGCCCGACGATCGACGCCGCGGCCTGATGGCAACGTTGTCGTCCGGGCCGGTCTCGCGATCAGCATCGCGGCTTCGCTGCCAGGTGGTTCGCGGTCATGACCTCGCGACGCCGCAGCGCCGCCGACGCTGCCCGGCGATGACGGGGAGGCCGGCGAGACCCTGTCCGTGCCCGGCTTGACCGAGTCTTGACGAAGGCTTGCGCCTCGCTGCATGGCCTGCGCGGCCACGCTCGGACACCCTGTCCACATCGCCCGGCGATCCGGGCCATCGTGCACGAGGAGCCAGCGTCCTGATGTCCCGCCACAGAAGCCAGGCCCGCGCGCAGTCCGCGAGCGCCGTCCAAGACAGCGCCGACACGACCGCCGTGCACACCCCCGGCATCGGGCAAGAGCCTGGGGACACGTGCACGGACTCCCGGGCCCTCTCGCCGGTCGCGCCGCCCGCTGGCGAGCCCGAGCTGAGCGGAGTCGACGAGCTGCACCGCCGCGCGGTGGAGCTCCGCGAGGTCCGCATGGGCCTGCGCGCCCAGCCCGCGGTGCCGAGGGCGACCCTCACCGGCGCGGGCACCGTGTCGATGACGTTCCCCGTGAAGGGCATGACCTGCCGCTCGTGCGAGCTCCGCATTGGCAAGTTCGTCGGCCGCCTGGCGGGCGTCGAGCACGTCAGCGCCTCCGCGGTCAAGGGCCAGGTCACCGTCGAGTGCTCGGCTCCCGTGCCCGCCGCCTCGATCGAGACTGCCATCAACAAGGCGGGCTATCTGGTCGGCCGCGACGCGTGGCTCGCCAGCGACCCGCTCATCTGGGGCACGGCCGGTGCCGGCGCCGTGATCGTGCTCGGCCTCGCCATCGCCGCCCAGCTGTCCGGCGTCGGGGACCTCGCGACGGCCGCCGGGGACATCTCCAAGGGCGGGCTGCTCGTCGCGCTGCTGCTCGGGCTCGCGGCGGGCGTGTCCACGTGCATGGCCCTTGTCGGCGGCCTCGTCCTGGGGCTATCTGCGGCCCACCAGGCGAGCCGACCCGAAGGCACGGGCAAGGCCGCCCAGATGCGGCCGGCTCTCGTGCTCATGGGCGGCCGGATCGCCGGGTATGCGCTCTTCGGGGCGCTGCTCGGTGCCTTGGGTGCGTCGATCTCGATGCCGCCGCAGCTCACGGCGGTCCTGATGCTCGGCGTCGCGGTCGGTGATGCTGCTCCTCGGCACCCGGCTCACGGGCCTCTCGCCGCGCCTCGCGGGCTGGTCGCCGACGCTGCCGATGGGCCTCGGCCGGCGCCTGGGACTCGCGGGAGACGGGGACGGGGGGACGGCCGCCTACTCCGACACCCGCGCGGCCACGCTCGGTGCGCTCACGTTCTTCCTGCCCTGCGGCTTCACCCAGGCGATCCAGATCTTCGCCCTCTCGACCGGTTCGCCCGTGTATGCGGCGGCGCTGCTCGGGACCTTCGCCATCGGGACCGCCCCCGGCCTGCTCGGACTCGCGGGTCTGCCGCTCGTCGTCCCCTCGCGGGCCAAGCCCACCCTCCTGCGGCTGGTCGGCGTGCTCGTCATCGGCTTCGCGATTGTCAACGGGAGTGCAGGACTCCGGCTCTCCGGCTTCGCGCTGCCGACGATCGTGGGCAACGCCAACGCGGCAAACGTGGACCCGGGCGATCCTCGGCGCCGACGGGGTCGAGCGCCTCACCACCTACCAGAACGCCGACGGCTACAGCCCGTCGAACGTCACCATCTACGCCGGGTACCCGCTCGAGTGGACGATCGTGTCCTCGAACACGAGCACCTGCGCGGCGTCGATCTTCGCGCCCGGCGTGAACATCCGGAGCAACCTTGAGAAGGGGCCGAACACCTTCAAGCTCCCCGCCCTCCCGGCCGGTGTGCTCCGCTACACCTGCGCGATGGGGATGTACGCGGCGCAGATCACCGTCGTCCCGAAGCCGGCCGACGCGGGCGCGCCGGCCCAGGCCGCGGCGACGACCGTCCCCGCCTCCGGCGTCCCGGCCGCGACCGCGTCGACGGCTCCCCCCTCCCAGGAGCTGCGCACCTACCAGGAGTCGGGCGGGTACGGCCCGTCGGACGCCAGGATCACCGCAGGCGTCCCGACGACCTGGCACATCGACTCCCGCGACCAGTACTCCTGCTCCGCGTACGTGGTCGTGCCCAGCCTCAACCTCTCGTTCGCCCTCAAGCCCGGCGACAACGTGGTCGACCTGCCGGCGCTGCCGGCCGGGACCCTCGACTACACGTGCGGCATGGGCATGTTCAGCGGCTCGATCGCCGTCCAGGCCGCAGGCGCAGCCGGCTGACCAACCTCGAGTTCGGCGACGGGCCGAGGCGCTCCTCGCTGCCCCGTCGGTCTTGAGCGAGTTCTTGACGATCGCGGTGTCGAGCCCGGGGCTGGGCCACGGGACACGGTTCACTGTCCGCCTGACGGCCGCCTGACGCCCAAGTCCCCTGCCCGCCTGAGGGCGGTCGGATGTCAGGCCCGATCGGCCCAGTCGGCGACAAGCTCGGCCATGACGGCGTCGGCCACCTCGTCTGCGGTGCCGTCGCGCTCGGCGTACTTCGACCAGGCGAACTGCGTCGTGTACTCGTCGGTCCCCACGAGGCCATCGCGCATGGCGACGCGGTCGATCTCCTGGGCGAACCAGGCCGGCATCTCACGGTTCGCCCTCGTGCCAGCCTCGTCCGTCGCCTGGACCTGGGCGGGGATGTCGCGCCACGAGAGGATTCGGTAGCGGGCCAACGGAGCCTCCGGGCTTGGGGCGGGGCCGATGCGCCCAAGGTCGCCGGTCACCCCGTGGCGTGGAGCATGCCATCCCGCGCCGTGCGCGTCCTCCCCGCGTCTCAGGGAGCGCGGCGGTCCGGGGCCGTGGGCGGGGGCGGCGGCAGCAACGAGGGCGTGGTGCGTGGCGCCGACGGGTACCCCGACGGCGGGGGCGGCTGATCTGCCGGCGCAGCGGACGGGTACCCGGGCGCGGCGCTCGGCTGGTACCCGGCCGAGACCGGCGCGCTCGGCGGGTACGCGGGCCATCCCCACGCGCCCTGCGGCGGCGCGGGGGGCGCGAGCGGGAACTCGACGTGGAGGGTCGTGGGGCCGCCCTTCGGGCTGTGGAGCAGCAACTTCCCGTCGAGCGCCGCCACCCGGTCCCGCAGGCCGGCGAGCCCGCCACCGCTGGCAATCGTCGCCCCGCCACACCCGTCGTCGCGGACCCAGACGCCCAGGCGCCACGGCTCGCGACGAAGCGTGACCTCCACCCGGGTGGCGCCAGCGTGCTTGCCCACGTTGGCCAGCGCCTCGCTCACGACGTAGTAGGCCGCACGCTCGACGGAATGCGGCAGGCGATCGCCGGCTGGAAGGTCGCTGTCGACGAACGTCGGGACGGCACTCCGACCGGCAACGGCGCCCAGCGCCGCCACGAGCCCGCGGTCGAGCAGGATTGCCGGGGCGGTGCCGCGCACCACCTCGCGGATCTCGGCCAGTGCCTGGCGCGCCTGGTCGCGTGCGCCGACGATCAGGGTCTTCGCCGCCGCGGGATCGCTCTCCACCTTCCCCTCGGCCAGCGACAGGTCGATCGCGAGCATGACGAGCCGCTGCTGCGCGCCGTCGTGAAGGTCGCGCTCGATCCGCCGCAGCTCGCTGGCCTCCAGCTCCACCGCCGCCGAGCGGCTCTGGCGGAGCCGGTCGTTCTCGCGACGCAGGGCCTCCGAGGGGCTGATGCACAGCAGGCCCTCGACGACGTAGCGATGGAGGACGGCCATGCCCCTGGTGGCCGACGCGGCGACTGGCAGCATGGCCAGGCCGACGATGAAGATGGCCGACAGGACGACGGCGGCGTTGGCCGGCCCGGGCGCGTCCAACCGCGCGCCGGCGAGGCGGGCGGCCAGCGCCACGAGGGGGACCAGCGTGAACAGGACCGCGATCGCCCACAGGATCACGGTCACGACGAACTCGAGGATGGCCAGCGGGAACGCGATGGCGACATAGACGACGTCGAACCAGCGCGAGGCGTCGAGGAACTCAGCCTCGGCCCAGGCGCGGATCCGCACCTCCATCGGCGCGGCGGGGACCGGATTCAAGGGTCGATACGGCCGCGGGATGAGCGGGCCCTCGGCCACCAGCCCCATCCGCCAGCGCTCTTCGACGGCAAACAGCTTCGCAGCCTCGATCGCGAGCCCGATGATCGGGACCCCAACGATGACGATGAGCAGGCTCGCGCCGGTGGAGAGCAGCGTGGTGACGAGGCCGAACGCGATGATCGCCACGAAGAAGCCGAGCAGGGTCGCGCCGAGGGCCCTCCACGAGGCCGGGCTGATCGGCGACAGGAGGAACATCGCGAGCAGGCTGCGGCGGCGCCGCGGCGCGGCGGCCGATCCCGGACCAGCGGTCATGCCCATCGGGCTCGACCGTACCACCCCGGATCCTTCCGTTGCGGGCGACGTTGCCTGTCCGGGTCCCTCCATCGCCTCGCCGTCCTTCTGCCAGGGGCCAGCGCGCATGACGGGCGCCGGTCATGCCCCGAAGGATGCCGTCGCGACCCCGCCGTTCCCAGCCAGCCAGCGGGCGTCTTGGGGGTGGGGATCGCCCCACCGCCGCACTCGTCGGGCGCCTCGCCCGGCGTCCTCGCCCGGCACCGCCGCCCGGCACCTCCGGGCGGCGATCTTGTCAGTTAGTACAAGGACGACTACGCGATCTGGTCCTGGGGCTTGAAGCGTCCAAAGCCGGCCGATTTGCCCCGAATCGCTGCCAGTCAGTCACGAGAGGGGGAGTTGACGGTTTCGAGCGCGACGAGCAGTCGTCCTTGTACTCCGTGTCAGAGACAGCAGTCGAAGGGCCGCGCCTCAGAAGCCGCCCCCGCCTCCCCCGCCGCCACCCGAGCTGCCCCCTCCGTACCCGCCGCCGGACGACGAGGCGGCCGTGGTCGTGATCGAGGAGATGGACGAGCCGAACGACGCGAACGACGCCGCCGACCCCGTGTACCAGACCGGGTGCCACTGGGCGCTGGCCGGATCGCTCATGCTCCGGCCGATCAGGTCGCCCACCTCATCGGCGAGCCCGAGCGCGATCGCCCACACGATCAGCGCGTCGGGCGTCTCGAGCCAGGGCATCTTGAGCTTCGCGTGCTCCTGGGCGCTGACCACGCCCGGCGCCTGGCCCATCTCGTGGCGCAGGGTGTTGCGGTAGGCCAGCGCCATGCCCAGCACCCACGAGCCGTTCGTCGTGCGCGAAGCCATCAGCCGGGCGATGGCCAGGCCGATGCCGAGCGTGGCGAAGGTCGCGACGATGACGATCAGCGCCGGGCTCCCGTCCGGGGCGCCGTTCACCAGCCAGAGCACCCCGAGCATGGGCAGGAACGAGATGAACGGGACGCCCGTCAGGCGGTTGATGCTGCTGTTCGGGTCGGAGCGGAACCAGGGCGTCGCCGCGGCCGCCTTGCCGAGCGCCGCTGCGAAGTGGGCCTGCATCTGGGGTGCCCGTGCGAGGTGCGCGTGTTCCACCACGCCGGCCTCGGCGATTCCACGGAGCTCGCGCAGGATCACCAGCTCGGGCGCGCCCACCTGGGTCTCGGCGTTGGCGACCCGGGGGTCACTGGGGTCGGACACGACGAAGTCGATGGGCTTGCGCCCCACGCCCAGAAGGGTCGAGCCCTCGCGCATCGCGATCAGGTTGCGCGAGGCGAGGTCAACGAGCGCGGCCGCCGGGGCGTTCTTGCTGGGGACGGCGTCGCGGAGCAGGGCCGCCATCGAGGGCGTGAGGCCAGGGGGCGGCGCTGGCAGCAGCACCGAGTCGTCGATGAGCGGGATCGGCGGGTCGCGGCCGTCGCGCCACCACGTCACGACCATGAATGCGAGGATCGCGAGGTCGGCGACGAGGAACAGGACGATCGGCAGCACGATGGGCGGGATCGACTCGAGCCGCGTGCCGGGGTGGTCCACGGCGTCGGCGATCTCGCCCATCCCGGTCGACAGCGCGCCGTCGAGGTCGCCCTCCTTGGCCTTCGCGATCATGTCGTTGGCCACGTTCTGCCCCGCGACGGCGGACAGGTAGGTGCTGACAATCCCGGAGCCGCCGTAGACGTAGATCTGGCCGTGCTCGAGCGAGGTGTCGAGGTCGAACAGGACCACGATCCCGTTGTTCACGCCCGCCTGGCCGACGCCCCATGTGTCCATGATCCGTTTCGCGTCCGCCTCGGCCGTCGAGGTGTCCACCGAGTCGTAGCCGGTTGGGATCGAGACGATTGCCATCTCGACGCCGGTCTGGGCCCGCAGGCGGTCGGCCGTCTGCTGGGCGGAGGTGATCGTGTTGGCGCTCCAGATGCCAGCGAAGTCGTAGACCGACTGTCCGGGCTGGCTGGGCGGCAGGGTGAACCCCAACGCGATCGGCGCCAGGATCCACGTGCAGCTGAGTGCAAGGAGGATCGCGAACGGGACCCCGGCGATGGCTCCCGCCCGGCCGTTGTGCCCGGAGCGAACCCGGCCTCGGTCTCCTCGCGTCACGGCGCTTCGCCCTCCACTCCCCTGCCGGCGACGCCGGCGCCTCCAGATCTTGCGCTGCTCCGTCAGGCCCTGTCAGGCCCGCCGCGCATGGGGCATCATCGGGTCATGGACGTCAGAGGCCTGCGCGTGGTCATCGCCGAGGACTCGGTGCTCTTGCGCGAGGGCGTCGCAAAGCTGATCGAGGCCAGCGGCGGCATCGTCGTCGCCAAGGTGGCCGACGGCCCGTCGTTCGTGGCGGCCTGCGAGCACCACCGGCCAGACGTGTCCGTGGTGGACGTCCGCATGCCGCCGACCCAGCGCGACGAAGGGCTCCGCGCATCGCTCGAGGCCCGGCGCCGGGTCCCCGGCACCCCGATCCTGGTGCTCAGCCAGTACGTCGAGCGCCAGTACGCGTCAGAGCTGCTCGCGGACCGCGGCGGCGGCGTGGGCTACCTCCTCAAGGACCGGGTGGCCGACGTCCGGGACTTCCTCGACGCGCTCGGGCGAGTCGCCGCCGGGGGCACCGCCCTCGACCCCGAGGTCGTGGCGCAGCTGATGGTCCGCCGCCGGGTGGACGACCGGCTCGGGGCGCTGACCCCGCGCGAGCGGGAAGTGCTGGCGCTGATGGCCGAGGGCCGAACCAACGCGGGCATCGCGAATGCGCTGGTGATCACCGAGGGCGCCGCCGAGAAGCACATCACGAGCATCATCGGCAAGCTGGACCTGCCCGACTCACGCAACGACCACCGCCGCGTGCTGGCCGTCCTCGCCTACCTCGACTCCGAGGGCTGAGGGGACCGCTCGGGGAGCTGGGGAGCACGGGGACTCGCGGGCCCGGGGGCTGGTTCGGGCCCCGAGGGCTCACCGGGACGACGCCCGGCGGCACCCGAGATCGGTGGGCTCCACCCTGCGGGTTGGGCCCACCCGGCCAAGGCCGGCCCTGTACGCTTCCCGGACCCTCGTCCCGATCCGGAGCCTGCCCATGCCCGATCCGATGACGATCCTCGCCGCACTGCTGCTGGCGCTCGTCCCGTCCCTCGCCTACCTGTTCATCCTCAACCTCATCGACCGCTACGAGAAGGAGCCCTGGCGGATCCTCGTCGCCTGCCTCGGCATGGGGGCGCTGGTCGCCCCCACCGCGAGCCTCGCGGCGCTGATCGTCCTCGGCCGGCCCGCCGATCTGCCGCCCGCCTTCGCGCCCGGCCGTTCGCCCGACGCGCTCATCGGCGTGGTGGAATCGATTGCCGTCGGCATCGTCCTCGTGGCCATCGTGCGGAGCGTCCGCGAGGAGTTCGACGACGTCCTCGACGGGGTGATCTACGGCGCAGCGATCGGCGCCGGCTTCGGCGCTGCCGAGAGCTTCCTGTACGCGCTCGGCGGCACCAGCCAGCTCTCGACCATCACCGTTGCCCGACTGCTCATCGCCGGGCTGAACCACGCCTTCTACGGCGCGGTGATCGGTGCGGTGCTGGGCTGGGCGCGTGACCTGCGCCCCCGGCAGGGCGCCATCGCCACCATCCTCGGGATCGCCACTGCCGCGTGGCTCCAGGCCTTCCACGACACCCTGCCGCTCATCATGGCGCACCTCCTCGGCAAGCCCGACGCCGTTGTGGGCACGGCGTCCAGGCTGCTCGCCGACGCCGTGAACTGGCTGGGCATCCTCGCCATGGTCGTCATCGTCGTGCTCTCGTGGCGCCGCGAGGCGCGGATCCTGCGGGCCGAGCTCCACGACGAGGTCGCGCGAGGCGTGGTGTCCACCGCCGACTACGCCACCGTCACCTCGTTCGGCGGGCGGCTGCGGCGCCAGGCCGCGCTCCTCCGCGTAGGTGGCCTCGGGCCGGTCATCCGCCTGCGGCGCAGGTACGCGGCGGAGGGCGAGCTCGCGTTCCACAAGTGGCAGCTCCGCCGACGAGCGGGGCATAGGCCCGATCCCGCCCGCGGTGACCGCCTGCGCGACCTCATCCGCACCCTCGAGGACGCTTCACCCGAGGCCATGCCGTGAGTCGCCGCCTGACAGCCCTCCTCGTCGCAGCGGTCCTCGTCGGCTGCGAGCCGGCGGTGTCCAGCCAGCTTGCGTCCGCCTCGCCGAGGAGCGACGCGACCGGCGTGCCGGCGATCGCCAAGGCCAGCACGGCCGCCGCCCGGCCCACCCCTGGCGCGAAGCTCTCGGTCGACACCCCGACGCTGCCGCCGTCGGTCGGCACCTCGGTCCTCTACCACCTCCAGCTCGCCACGGACATCGACGCGTCGGGCAATCCCATCGGCCAGGGCTCGACGTTCGACCGCGGCTCGCAGACCATCTTCGGGCTCCTCGGCTGGCAGTACGTCCCCGCAGGCACCGAGCTCAAGCTCCGCCTGTTCCAGGGCGACCGCTTCGTCTACGAGGCCACCCACACGGTCGTCCACTCGTCGGGCGCCCAGGATGCCGGGGCGGGGTTCGTCTACGCATTCCACGCCAGCGACGGCTTCCCCGATGGCGCCTACACGGTCGAAGTCGACTACAACGGCGTCCCGGACGAAGTGGTGCCGTTCACGGTGGGCGGCGGCGACCAGTTCGACGCGGTCGTCGGCAGTGGAACGCAGTCCGGCCCCATCCCGTACGCGAGCCCGTCCGACGTGCTGGTCGTGACCCGTGCGTCGGTCCTGCGCCAGAATCTGGGCCAGCGCGCCGATCAGGTCCTCGCCGCGGCGGCGCGGGTGGGCGACCTGCATGACCTCGAGGCCGACGGCATCACGCGTGACACCGGCGACGCCGCCCTCGCCGAGGTGCACCGCCTCCTCCGCGCCCGTGCGTACAAGTACCTGCTGATCATCGGCAACGACGACGCGGTCCCCTACATCCGCGTCCAGAACCCGCTGGCCGATTCCGAGGCGGAGGCGCTCAAGGACTGGGAGCTGCCCGCTGACTGGCTCCCGTCGGACAACCTGTACACCGACCTCAACGCCGACCAGTACGGCACACCGGATCTCCCGGTCGCCCGCATCCCCTCGTCCGACGACGCCGACTTGCTCCTGACCCAGCTCTCGGACATCGTCCCGCCCGACGGATCGGGCTTCGCGCTGATCAACCAGGAGCGCAAGTCGCAGGCCGGGCTGGTTGTCAACCAGATCGGCTCGCTGGCCCAGGTGCAGCTCGAGTACTCGCCGCCCGTGGAGGGAGCTTCGTTCGGCAACAACCCGAGCGCGGCCAACGCGCGCTACCTGTACGTGCTGCTCCACGGCATCGGGGTGACCACCAACGCGTGGGCGGCCAACACCGTGGCATGGCTGGTGGGCGACCAGGACAACCCGCTCGGCGCCGAGTGGACGGTGGCCGACAACTCGCAGGTCGACGCGGTCACCGCCGAGTCGAACCCCACCAGCCACGGCGTCGTCCAGATCGGCGCCTGCTACGGGGCCTGGACGCTGGACACGGTCCAGGCGCCCCAGCACAAGACAGCCGACAACAACCTCGCGCTCCACTACCTGCGGTCGGGCACCCGCGCTTATGTCGCTGACACCCACCTGTCGTACAGCGTGCCGATGGCGCCGGGTGACACGCCGACGGGCCGAACGGGCTTCGAGCTGCTGTTCTGGAAGGCGATCGCCTCCGGGATGACCCCGATCGACGCGTTCCAGGCGGCCAAGGTCGGGACGGCCCAGGCGATCGACGCGCTGGTGGCCGCGGGCGACATCGACGCCGCCAAGATCAATCTCAAGACCCTCCACTACATGGTCTACCTGGGGCGCCCGTGATGACTCGCTTCCCGCTTGTCGCGGCCGTCTGGGCCGCCCTGCTCGTGGCCGGCTTCGCGCTCGTGCTCACGCTGGGCACGCCCGTCGCCACCTCGGCCGCTGAGCTCGTCACCGCGATGCACCCCGCGACGCCCGTCTCGCAGGCCGACGCCGAGCGCTCGGCGGACACGATCGTCCGCCTCGCCTACCCGTCGTTCGTTGGCTCGCCCCGCACGACGACCAAGGCGACCGACTTCGGGGTCGAGCACTGGCTGGTCGAGTACACCGACACGACCGGCGGGGCGCCGCGCGGCGTCCGGATCTCGATCGTGGTGGGCACGGGGCACGTGGAGCTGTCCGCGTACCCGTGAGCCTCGCGTCGGTCCGCGGCGTTGACCCGGGCTACTCCTGCGCCTCGCGTCGGCCCGACCCAAACATGTGTCAACTCCCGGGGGAGCCAGCGTGGACCGAGCGTCCAACGCGGGTTTCGCGCTCGGCGCACGCTTGAGAAGCCCAGATACGACCCCAGCACGGGTCAGCCCGCGCCCGACGGGCCTCCGGCAGGCCGAAGCCTTCGGTCGCCCCGGACCAGGTGGCCTCGATGCCTCGGCATAACGTCGCGCCGCGCCTCGGTCCCGCGGCCGATACCGGCAAGGCACGCGACGAGGAGGAGCAGCGGCGACACGATGTTGAGCACTGCCAGGACGGTCGGCAGCCAGTAGTCCTGGCTGCCGTCGGGCCGTGTTGATGGCCCAAGGAGCACCTGGACAGGGACGGCGATGGTCGCGACCCCCATGGCGATGGCCGTCGCGACGCCGAAGGCCCAGCCGAGGTGCGGTTGCAGCCGCCGGAATGCGCCGGCCAGGAGGGCGGCGACGATCCCGCCCGTGGCGGCCGCTTGGCACAGGCCCACCAGGATCCCGATGACGTTCGTCGCGCTGACGAGGGCGCGGTCGCTCGCCCAGAGCTGGCCGAAGGAAGGCAGGAGGGCTGCGACCCACACGGCGACCCCTACGAAAGCGAACGCCACCAGCACCGAATCCCCAGGACGGGCACCCGCCAAGAGCAGGCCCCGCAGGAACGCGAGCCCACCCAAGGACAGGAGGAGGGAGGCGGAGAGGGCAAGCGCCTGCACGACGGCGAACTCGATGTCGGACTGGTCGAACTCGACACCGTCGCCCGTCTGGACCAGGGCGTTCATTGCCCAGTCCTGGACGAAGCTGATGAGCGGCCGGGCGAGGATCGCGATGGCAAGCAGCAGCGTCCCCCGAAGCAGCCAGGGGTTGCGCCGGGCGACCCCGGGGTAGCCGAGCTCAAGGGCAGCCGGCAGCAAGACCGTCCCCAGCGACGCGAGCTGGCCCAGGACGGCCAGGCCTGCCAGGTCGAGGGGGCCGACTTCGCTGGGCACGCCGCCGATCACCCGGCCCCAGGCCCAGAGGATGAGCATGAACGCGGCCCCGCCCAGCGAGAGCCAGCCAACCCACGTGAGCGGTGCGGTGAGCCGGGCCAGCAGCGGACCGACGGTCGATCCCGGCCCCTGTGTCGCAGGTGCCGCCTGCCGAGCCTGCCTCCGGTGGACCAGCGTTCGCATTCGTTCCCCCCTTGTCTGCCTAGGCTCGTCGGCGGGCCGAGATCCATTCGAGGTACCGCGCGTCGAACTCGGCGACCAGCCGTGCGCGCTCCTTCATCACCGCGGCCCACTCGTCGAGCGCGGTGAACCCCAGCTCGGTGAGCTCGTAGTCCCGGCGTGCGGGTCCCGTGCCAGTGGACCACGTGCTGCGCACCTGTCCGGCTACCTCGAGGTCGCGCAGGGTTCGGTACACCTGCCCCACGTCGACTGAGCCGTTGGTGATCCCCAGCTGTCGGAGTTCGCCCAGCATGGCGTAGCCGTGGGCCGAGCCCGTGGCCAGCATCGCGAGGACGAACGGCTCCATCCAGCGATGGTGGGTGCCGATCGGCGCCCAGCCGCGGTGGACCGGCGTGCCCGCGGCGTCCCTGTCGGACGCAATCGCCAGTGGCGACGACCCCAGACCCGGCACATCGGATGGGTCGGTTCCGCCGGACGCCCCTCCCGCGTCGTCCAGCGGAACCCCGCTCGGGCCGCCGGGCGAGGCGGCGGTCACCTCGCGCTCATTCCGCTCGCTCGCTGCATCCATGGGCTCGGAGCATAGGTGGCCGGGCGAGGGCGTGCTGGCTGGTTCGACCCACGGTGCCAAGCGTCCCGAGCCCGTCCCGCGCGACCACCAGAACGCCGCGCCGCCAACCCGCTAGGCTCCGGGCCCATGAGCTCCCGCGACCAGGCCCTCGCCGCCATCGTCGATGCGTTCGTTCCGGCCCACGGCGGCCTGCCGTCGGCGAGCCAGCTCGGGGTCCACCGGCGCCTGCTCGCCGAGGTGGACGCCCTCGGCCGCCCGTCCCTCCGCCAACAGCTCGACATCCTGCTCTCCGTCGCGGACTCGGCGCTGGGCAACCTGCTGCTGACGGGCCGACCCAGGGCGGTCAGCGCGATGAACCAGGAGGCGCGCGAGGCTTGGCTGCGCAGCCTCGCCGATTCACCGATCGCGCTCAAGCGGACCGCGTTCCAGGACCTCAAGCGGCTCACGCTGCTGCTCGCCTACGGGATCGAGGACTCGCCGTGGCGTGCGCAGACAGGTTTCGTGCCGCCTGAGCCCGACGCGCCCAGCCAGAGCGACATCCGGGTCCGCACGCCCAAGCCCGGCGAGATCGTTGACGCGGACGTCGTGGTCATCGGTTCGGGGGCGGGCGGCGGCGTGGTGGCGGGGGTGCTCGCCGCGGCCGGGAAGAGGGTGGTGGTCCTCGAGCGGGCTGCGATGGTGCCGGAGGCCTCGTTCGGCGGCCCGGAGCTCGACGGGCTTGCGGCGCTGTTCCTCGACCGGGGGCTCGCCGCGACGACGGACCGATGGATCTCGATCCGCGCCGGCTCGGCGGTCGGCGGCGGGACGGTGGTCAACTGGTCCTCCTCGCTGCGCCTGCCCGACGCGGTCCGCGAGGAGTGGCGGGCCGCCGGCGTCGGCGATGACCTCGAGGCGCACTACGACGTGATCGAGGCCGCGCTTGGCATCACCACGGCCGAGAGCGAGCAGAACGGGCCCAATCGGCGGCTGGCCGCAGGGCTGGACGCGCTGGGCCACGCATGGCAGACGATCCCGCGCAACGTGCGCGGCTGTGGCGACTGCGGGCCGTGCGCGGTGGGCTGCCGGCGAGGCGCGAAGCAGTCGGTGCTGCGGACCTTCCTCGCCCAGGCGTGCGCGAATGGCGCGGAGGTCCTCGACCGCAGCGAGGTCGTCCGGATCCTGCTCGAGGACGGGCGCGCGGCGGGCGTGGTCGCGAAGGTCCCGGGCGGCGAGGTCACGGTCCGGGCGCGCCAGGTGGCGCTCGCCGGCGGCTCCATCCTCTCCCCCGTGGTCCTGCTCCGTTCCGGGATCGCCTCGTCGACCGCCGGGAGGACGCTCCACATGCACCCGGTGGCGGCGATCGCCGGGCTCTACGACGAGTCGCTCTCGCCGTGGTCGGGCGTGCCGCAGAGCGTGATGAGCGACGCGTTCGGCGAGATGGACGGGACGTACGGGTTCCGGATGGAGGCGGCGCCCACGCACCCCGGGCTGATCGCGTCGGGGTTCCCCTGGTGGTCGAGCTCGGACCATCGCGAGATCCTCGAGCAGTGCGACCACGTCGCGGCGTTCCTCGCGATCGTCCGCGACCGCGGGGTCGGGCGGGTCTCGGTCGCCCGCGACGGCGGCACGTCGATCGCCTACCAGCCCGGCGCCCCCGAGCGCGAGCTGCTGCGGCGCGGCTCGGTGGAGCTGGCGCGGGTCCATCGCGCGGCGGGCGCCCGCCAGATCGTGCCGCTCGTCACGCCGCCCCACACCTGGCGCGACGGCCAGCCGTTCGACCCCTGGCTCGAGGCGCTCGGGCGGCGGTCGATCTCGGCCAACCGCATCCTGCTGTTCTCGGCGCATCAGATGTCGAGCTGCCGGATCGGGACGGACCCGAGCTCGTCCGTGGCCGACCCCGACGGCCAGGTCCACGGGACGCCCGGCGTGTGGGTGACCGACGCGTCCGCGATGCCCACGGCGTCGGGCGTGAACCCGATGCTCTCGCTCATGGCGCTCGCCCACCGGACCGCAACCCGAATGGCGGCGGCCTCGTAGGGGCGCAGCCGAAGACTGGCCGCTGGGCCAGTCCGCGCCGTGACCATCGGGTGGCGGACCCCCGTCATCCGGCCGGTGACAATGGAGCCGGGCGCGCCTGAGGATGGGCACCGGCTGATCGTCAGGCCGTCGGCCGCCGGTGTCGGACCGGCGTCGCGCCATCGGAGCACGAAAGGGCGTTCGCGTTGGAGATCCGCGGCATTCCCGAGCCGGTCGGGTGGAAGGACCCGCTGACCGGCCTCGAGGGGCCCGACGCCTGGCAGCGCGCGATCGTGGCCGAGGTGGCGCGCAGCGCCCGATACGGTCGCCCCATGACCATCGTGGCGCTCGAGGTCGAGGGCGTCATGGAGCTCGGCGAGGAGCTGGGCGAGGACGCGGCGCGCAGGGTCCTGCGCGAGGCCGCCCAGGCCCTGCGCCGCGAGTCGCGCACGAGCGACCTCGTGTTCCGGATCGGGGTGACGCGGCTGGGCGTGGTCCTGACCGAGACCGACGAGGTGGCGGCGGTCAACTACGTCGAGCGCGTGCGCGAGTCCGTGGTGCCGCGCCTCCCGATGCTCGGCGAGACGCTGCGGCTCTCGTTCGGCTGGGCGAGCCCCGTCTCGGGCGAGTCGGCCGACGTGCTGGTGCGGCGAGCTGACCACCGGATGATCGAGGAGCTGCTCCGCTAAGGTGCGCGGCGGGGGCCGCGGATCGACCTCGTCAGTGCGAGGCGATCCGCTCGGCCAGGCTCTTGCCGCTCGGTGGTTTGCCAGTCCGCGCGATCGTGTCATCAAGCCGGCCCATCGCCCACTGCGCGTACCGGACGCCCAGCCAGCGGAACGGCTCGGGCTCCCAGTTGGGCGAGCGGTGGTTGACCAGCGGGAGCTGCGTGAGCGGCGTCGTGCGCCCGAGGATCAGGTCAGTCAGCACGCGCCCGCCGAGGTTCGTCGTGGACACGCCGTGGCCGATGTACCCGCGCGACGTGGCGAGGCCGGTGGCGGGGTTGAACGCCATGGTCGGATGCCAGTCGCGCGGCATCCCGAGCGGACCACCCCAGGCGTGCGTGAACTGCACGTCGCGCAGCGAGGGGAACCACTCCCGCACGAAGCCGCGCAGGCGCTCGTGGGTTGGCCCGTGCCTGTCGTACTCGAGCCTGATCGGCGAGCCGAAGCGGTACGGCGCACCCCGCCCGCCGAACAGGATCCGACCGTCCTCCGTGCGCGAGAGGTAGTCGATCGAGAGCCGGGTGGAGGCGACCACCTCGCGCCCGCGCCAGCCGATCTCGGCCCACGCGTCGTCGCCGATGGGCTCGGTCAGCACGATCAGCGACCACAGCGGGACGAGCTGGCGATGGAACTGCTCGAGCTGGGAGAGGTACGCCTCGCCGGCGAGGACGATGACCGGCGCGCGGACCTCACCCATCGGGGTCACGAGGGCGGCCTTGCCGGACCGGTCCTTCAGCCGGAGCCGGGTCACGGCGGTGCCCTCGACGATCCGGACGCCCTCGCGCTCGAGGAGGCGCGCCAGGCCGCGGGTCAGGCGCCCGGGGTGGACCACGGCCGCGTCGTCGGACACCAGCGCCTTGACCGTGCCGGCGATGCGAATCCGGGGCGCGAGCTCGTCGCCCCCGATCAGCCGGTACCGATTGCCGAAGCCGAAGCGCCGATACTCCTCGAGCGACCCCTCCAGCGACGGCACGCCCTGCGGCCCGCGCGCCACGATGACCTCACCCCCCTTGTGGAACCCAGCGTCGATGCCCTCCGCGGCGGTCGCGCGGCCCACCTCGTCCACGGCGTCGTAGGTCGCCTGCTGCATGCGGCGCGCCGCGTCCTCGCCGTGAAGCGTCGCGAGACGGCTCATCGAGATGTTCAGGTCGGGCGCGCACCAGGCGCCGTTGCGCCCCGACGCGCCGAAGCCCGCGATGTCCCGCTCCACCACGACGATCTGCAGCGTCGGGTCCGCGCGGTGCAGGTAGTACGCCGTCCACAGGCCGGTCATCCCGGCGCCCAGGATGGCCACGTCCGCCTCGGTGGTGCCGTCGAGCGGCGCGCGGGGGGTCAGATCGTCGTTGGCAGTCTCGAGCCAGTAGGAGATCGTGCGGTAGTCAGTCACCTGGCGAATCTACGCGTGGCGCTCACTGCGCGAGTCGACGTCCCGTCTGGCGCAGGGTCCGGCTCGAGGTTCGCGGCGCCTCTCGCGTGAGGCGGCGCTTCGGGCGGGGGCGTTCCCCAGACACTCGCCGCACGAGTGCTCGGCGGCGTCGCGTTCCCGCTTACGCGGCTGGCGATTGTCTGGGAACCCTGGGCGCCCTGATACTCATTGGGCGAGTGTCTGAGAACCGCAGCCCGTCCAACACTCCCGTGCCGAGTGTCTGGGGCAGAGCCCGCCTGGACTGCACGGATGGACGCGCCGGGCGCGCTCCGCGATCAGGTGCCCTTCGACCAGCCCGCGCCGAGGCGCAGCACCTGCCCGGGCCTGACCGCCTGACCGTGCGAGGAGTTGACGGTGTCGACCACCAGGTCAGCGTTCGCGTACAGGTGGTCCCACTCCACCGCGCGGTGAGCGGTCACCACGACGAGCACGTCGGCCCAGTGGAGCAGCGCGTCGAGGCCCACGCCAGTGTGGATCGCTCCCGCGTCGTCCCTGAACTCGGGCACGTGCGGATCGTGGTAGCGGATCTCGGCACCGCGTTCGGCGAGCAGATGGAGCACGGCGCCGGCCGGCGAGTTGCGCGGGTCGTGCACGTTGGGCTTGAACGCCACGCCGATCACGCCCACGCGGGAGCCCTTGAGCGCCTTGCTCCGTTCGTTGAGCGCCTCGGCGGTCAACTCCACCACGTGGCGCGGCATCGCGAAGTTGATGTCGCCCGCAAGCTCGATGAAGCGGTCCGTGAAGTCGAACTCGCGCGCCCGCCATGAGAGGTAGTACGGGTCGACCGGGATGCAGTGCCCGCCGACGCCCGGGCCCGGGGTGAACCGCATGAAGCCGAACGGCTTGGTCGCCGCCGCGTCGATGACCTCCCACACGTCGAGCCCCATCCGCTCGCAGAGCAGCGCGAGCTGGTTCACGAACGCGATGTTGACGTTGCGGAATGTGTTCTCGAGCAGCTTCGCCATCTCGGCGGCGTCGGGCGAGGAGAGCGCGAGCACGCGGTCGTTGATTCGGCCCAGCAGGGCGGCGGCGCGCGCCGTGGCCGCGGGCGTGGAGCCGCCGACCAGCCGCGGCACGCCGCGCGACGCCGACGCCGGGTCACCTGGGTTGACGCGCTCCGGCGCGAAGGCGAGGTCGAAGTCGGCCCCCGCTCGCAGGCCGCCCGCCTCGAGCACCTCGCGGAGCGGTCCCATGGTGGTGCCGGGGAAGGTCGTGGACTGGAGGATGACGAGCTGCCCGGCGTGCAACTGGTCACCGATCAGCCGGCCTGCCGAGAGGACGGGCCCGAGGTCCGGGTCCTTGGTGCCGGTGACCGGCGTGGGCACGCAGACGAACACGGCGTCCGCCTCGGAGATGGCGCTCTCCGCCGGCACCGACAGGCGCAGGCGGCCGTCGAGGGCAGCGCCCAGCCGCTCGTCGGTGATGTCGTCGATGGGCGAGTGCCGCGAGGCCAGCTCGGTGATGCGGCTGGCGGAGGCGTCGATGCCCTCGACGTCGAGGCCGGCTTCCGCGAACGCGATGGCGAGCGGCAGGCCGACGTAGCCGAGGCCGATGACGGCCACCCGGGTGTCGTGCGTCATGGCGCAAGGATACCGGCCGGGCAGGCGGCGGCGGGCGATGCCGAGGCCGCCCACCGGGGCGTGATGCCCGCATGGCGACCGATCGAAGCCCGCTCCGGGAACCCAGCCCTGCGCGCCGCGCGGCCCGGCGCCACACGCGCTACGCTCGGTGCACCATCCCCGCGAGAGGACGACTCCCCATGACCGACTCACCCGCCACGCTTGGCGAGCTGTTCCGCTCGCTGGGCCTTTCGCTGACCATCCGCCCCGTGGACGACGAGGACTCGTGGGCCTGCACCCTGACGCGCCCGGACGGCACGGCCTACGACATCGACGCGGTGTCGTTCTTCGACGTCGATCCCGAGACCGGTGATGAGTGGGCCGTGGAGCCCACGCCGTCGCGCGTGATGAGCGTGCTCGCGGGCGGCGACGTGGAGGCCGACGAGGAGGACGGGGACGCGCCCGTCGACGTGACCGCCGAGACCGAGGCGTCTGTCCGTGCCTTCCTTGGCGACGCGGCCTACGAGCTGCTGCTCGAGCTGGACGACGCCGAGAGCGAGTAGGCCACTCCCGGCCTGGGCAACGCGCGCTCGCTCAGCGGGTCGCGGCGAGCGGCGGCGCGTCGAGCGCGGCGTTGAGCTGGTCGTCGGAGGGCTCCATGAGGACGGCGCCCGCCGGCAACACGATGACCGGGATGGCCGGGTAGCCGTTTGCGGTGAGCTCGGCCCGGATCTCCGGCTGGGCGGCGACGTCCACCCACGTGTAGCCGATCTCGCGCTCGGCGAGGAGCCGTTTGGAGCGGCGGCAGTCGGCGCACCAGTCGGCGCCGTAGACGATCAGGGTGGCGGAGTTGGCGATGGGGTGCGTGACGGTCATGGCCTGATTGTCGGGCAGGCCCGCCGATGGGGCGAGGGCCGATGGGAGGCTTGTGGGCCGCACCGCTGCGCGCCCATCGGCACGGCAATCGGGAGGGCGGCTGCGCTCTGAGGGCGAGCGCCACTCGCCCGCAACCTGCGCGCCCGTGTAGAGTCCTGCTGGCGCCCCACCGAGCCCTGCGTCGAGGTCCTCCCATGTCGCTCCCCTCCTTCGCCCGCGTCGCCGCCCCGCCCGATCCGATCCTCGGCCTGGCTGAGGCGTTCCGCAACGACCCGCGCCCGAACAAGGTCAACCTGTCGGCTGGCGTGTTCGTGGACGAGACCGGCAAGACTCCGGTGCTCGCCACCGTGATCGAGGCCGAGCGACGTCTGGCGGAGGCCGCGGCGACCAAGCTCTATCGGCCCATCGACGGCGAGCTCGCCTACCGCGAGCTGGTGCGCGACCTGGTGCTGGGCAAGGACCACGAGGCGGTGGTGTCAGGGCGCGCGCTCGCAACCCAGACGCCGGGCGGCACGGGCGGCCTTCGCGTGGCCGCGGACCTGCTGCGCCAGACGGGGGCGTCCGAGACGCTGTGGATGAGCGAGCCGACGTGGCCCAACCATCCCGCCATGTTCCAGGCCGCCGGGTTCAAGGTCCGCAGCTACCCCTACACCGACACGACCGGCCGACGGATCGACGAGGAGGCGATGCTCGCCGCCCTCGGCCAGGCGAGCCCGGGCGACATCGTCCTGCTCCACGGCGCGTGTCACAACCCGACCGGCGTCGACCCCTCGCCCGAGCTGTGGCGCAGGATTGGCGACCTGGTGGAGGACCGGCGACTCCTGCCGCTCGTGGACCTCGCCTACCAGGGCTTCGGCGACGGACTCCGCGAGGACGCCGCGGGGCTGATGGAGCTCGTTCGGCCCGGCGCTGAGCTGTTGGTCTCCACCTCGTTCTCCAAGACGTTCTCGCTCTACTCGGAGCGGGTGGGGGCCATGCTCCTCATCGCCCGGTCCGCCGTTGACGCCAACGCCGCCCAGTCGCACGTCAAGGCGGCGATTCGCGTCAACTACTCGAACCCGCCCGCTCACGGCGCGGACATCGTCCGTACGATCCTCGCGGACACCGAGCTGCGCCCCCGGTGGGAGGCCGAGCTGGCCGGGATGCGGTCGCGGATCAAGGGCAACCGGCGGGCGGTGGTGGACGCGCTAGAGGCGCGGCAGATCCCGGGCGATTGGAGCGGCATCGCCACGCAGCGCGGCATGTTCGCGCTGCTCGGCTTGTCGACCAGCCAAGTTGCGCAGCTCCGCGACGAGCACGGCGTCTACGTGGTGGGCAAGGGGCGGATCAATGTCGCCGGGTTCACGCCCGTCAACCTCGACCCGTTCGCCGATGCGCTCGCCGCGGTGATCGGCGCAGCGAGCTGATCTCAGCGCCTCCGAGGCGCAACGTCGGACGCCCAGCGCCACCGATGCGCGACGCTCCTGGTCCGTGAAGACCATGTCGGGGGACCGGGCACCGGCCGTGCTCAGGTGCGCGGCGCGGGCGTTCGAGAGGCGGCGGCTCGCACTCGGGCCCACGCCCGGGCCCGCTCCTCGCGCGTCGTGAGGGGCAGCACCGCCAGCAGCATCGACAACGACCCGTACCAGAGCGCCGGCAGCGCCAGCATCGCGCCCACGGGCACCGTCCAGCGCTGGTTCCGGCGCGCGCCCCAGACGATCAGTGCCACGCCGATGGGCCCGCGGATCAGCAGCGGGATGGGGATGGCGGCCCAGGTGCCGCCCTTGCCCGTGTTGCCGCGGAGGAGGTCCACCCAGTCGTGCCAGGCCTGCGGCATGAGCAGGTAGGAGACAGCCGCGATGAGCGCCGTGGCTCCCAGCGCCACCGCCAGCGCACGCCACTCGCGCCGGAGCGCGAACCACAGCAGGCCCACGCCGGGCGTGATCTTGGTGAGCAGCAGGAAGGCCCAGGTCCAGGGGTGCCGGAACCCTTTGACGATCGCGAGCGCCAGCAGGAGCGAGACGTTCCCCCCAGCGATCTCCATCGCGCCCACCACCAGGCCGAGCAGGAGGTACTCCGGTCCGGTCAGGAACCACACGGCGCCGATCAGGATCGCGGTCCAGACCGCGACGAACAGCGTCCACGGGAGGAGGTTCAGCGGATACAGGAGCTGGGCGAAGGCGGGCGAGTACGGGTAGGCGCCGATGGCGTTCCAATCGGTGCGGCCCGCGTACAGGTCCGCGTAGTTGAACCCGTAGTACGAGCGGGCGTCCTGGGCGGTGACCGGCTGGCCGTTCCAGGGCTGGGTGGCGTTGACCGTCGGGTCCGACCAGGCGATCACGAGGATCCACATGCCGACCGCGACGGCGATCCCCACGAGGAGGCGCGCGTCGATCCGGGTGGCGAGGCGGGGCGAGATGGTCACCCGCCCATTGTCGGGGATGCGCTGGGCGTCACGTCCCGTAGCATGGCGCCATGAAGATTGGCTCTGTGCTCCCCCTCAACGACAGCGACGGGCCGGGGGCGTCGCGCTGGCCCACGATCCGCGACGTGGCGCTCACGGCGGAGCAGGCGGGACTCGACAGCCTGTGGGCCTACGACCACCTCCTTTTCCGTGCCCCGGGCGAGGAGGAGGGCGGGCCACACGATTCGCTCGCGATTCTGGCGGCGATCGCCGCGGTGACGAGCCGCATCGAGCTCGGCACGATCGTGCTCGGGACCGGGTTCCGATCGCCGGGCGTCACGGCCAAGATGGCCGTCGCGATCGACGAGGTGTCGGATGGCCGGCTCATCCTGGGGCTCGGGGCTGGCTGGCACGAGCCCGAGTACGAAGCCTTCGGCTACCCGTTCGACCACCGCGTCGGGCGGTTCGAGGAGTTCCTCGCCGTCGCGCTGCCGCTGGTCCGCGGGGAGCGCGTCACGTTCCACGGCCAGTGGCACGATGCGCAGGAGGCCGTGCTCCTGCCGCCGCCGCCCCGCCCGACGCGGCTGCCCGGGCGCATGCCGGTGCTGATCGCCGCCAAGGGCGAGCGGATGCTGCGGCTGACGGCGCGCCACGCCGACGCGTGGAATGCCGCGTGGTTCGGCGTTCCCACGGACCGGTTCCACACGCGGCGCGCCGAACTGGTCGCTGCGTGCGAGGCCGAGGGCCGGGACCCGGCGACGCTCGAGGTGACGGCGGGCCTGGTCATCGACAGCGAGGCCCCCGCAGAGGGCCGGCCGATCCCCGCCGACGCGCTGCCGCCCGACGTGGACGCGGTGGCCCGGGCTCTGGACGCCTGGCGTGACCTGGGTGTCGGCCACGTCCAGTTCGACCTGCGGCCGAACGGCGCCCGGCTCGTGGAGCTGCTTGCGGCGGCCACCGCGAAGCACCGGGGAAGCTGACGTGGGCAGCGAACCGTCAAGCACCGAGGCGCCGGACGACCCCGACGGCCTGCCGGAGCACGTCGCCGCCAACCGCGCCGCCTGGGACATCTACGCCGAAGACTTCATCGAGCCGGGCGAGCGCTCCTGGAGCCTGGCGCAAGGTCAGGAGCGGTGGGGCATCTTCGGCCTGCCCGAAGCCGGCCTTCGGATGCTGCCCGACGACCTCGCCGGCAAGGATGCGATCGAGCTGGGCTGCGGCACGGCGTATGTCTCGGCGTGGATGGCGCGTCGAGGCGCTCGGGTCGTCGGCATCGACAACTCGCCTCGGCAGCTCGAGACGGCGGCCCGCCTCCAGCGCGAGCACGGCCTTGACTTCCCGCTCCTGCTGGGGAACGCGGAGCGGGTCCCCTACCCGGACGCCGCATTCGACTTCGCGATCAGTGAGTACGGCGCGGTCCTGTGGGCGGATCCGGAGGCCTGGGTCCCGGAGGCGGCCCGACTCCTGCGGCCCGGCGGCCGGCTCCACGTCCTGACCAACGGCTTCGTGTTCTACCTCGCCTCGCCCGACGACGAGAACGAGCCCCCCACCGAGCGGCTGCTTCGACCGCAGTTCGGCCCGGGGCGGATCACCTGGCCAGGCGACACCTCGGTGGAGTTCCACCCGACGCACGGCGAGTGGATCCGGCTGTTCACGGCCTCAGGCTTCGAGATCCTCGAGCTGCTCGAGCCGCAGACGCCGGCCGGCGCCACCTCGCGCTGGATGCCCAACGGCTCGGACTGGGCGACGAAGTGGCCGGCCGAGGAGATCTGGAAGGTTCGCAAGCGCGCGTAGCCTCCCCGGACGGACCGGCCCCACCCTGCGCAGGACGGGGCCGGGTTCGCAAGATCGAGCGGGCCGCGCGTCAGTCGTCCACCCGGATCACGGTCTCGCAGTCGGACGCCACCACGTCCGTCGGTCCTGCATAGACGGTGTCCGCGCCGTCGCCGCAGCGGACGATGTCCTTCGCGTGGTCGTAGCCCACAACGATCACGTCGTCGCCAGGGCCGCCGAAGATCGTGTCCGGGCCTGCGCCGCCCCAGATGTGGTCGTTGCCGTCGCCTCCGTAGATCACGTCAGCGCCAGCGCCACCGTACAGCCGGTCGTTGCCCGCTCCGCCGAAGATGTGGTCCGCTCCGTCGCCGCCGTAGATCACGTCGTTGCCGGCATCGCCATACAGCCAGTCATTGCCGGCGCCGCCGGCGATCCAATCGTTGCCGCCCAGCCCGTGGATCACGTCGGCGCGGTCGGTGCCCGCAAGGTGATCCGCGCCCGGCGTGCCGGCCACGGACGCCGCGAGCGACGTCGCGGGCAGCGCGAGCGCGCCGAGGGCGAGGAGCGGCAGCCCGAAGGCGGCGAAGCGCATCCGGCGAAGGCGCCGTACGGACCGGCGAGCGAAGAAGTGGAACATTGGGTTGGGACCTCCCTTGTGAATCGCCCGAGCTCTCGGGTTCGCGGCTCACTCTCGGGGCCCAGCCTGTGCGACGGCTGTGAGGCGGCGTGGACCTCGCTGCGAGCCGGGCGCCGACGCACGCCGGCGACCTGCACAGGCCCTGCACAGAATCCGCACATTCCCCTGTCAGCCTGCAGATGGCGCCCCACGATCCGGTCACTGGACAACGGCCGGTCATCGCCATATCCTTCACATCGCATTGATGATCTGGATCCGATGATCATCTACATCCCAAGAAGGGCCAACGCAACCCCATGCCCGCCCCAAACGTTCGCCAGTCACTCATTGACGAGCTCACCTCGGTCACGCCAGAACGCCATCTGCACCAGATGCGCCACTGGCCCGGCGGTCGGATGAGCCTGGTCCATCTCAACGTCCTGTTCGTGCTCTCGGGTGAGGGACCGCTGCCGATGAATCGCCTCGCCGAGCTCCTCGACGTCTCGCAGGCGAGCGCCACGGGGATCGTGGACCGCATGGAGCAGCGCGGCCTCGTCGCCCGCGAGCGCGATGCCGAGGACCGCCGGATCGTCCGTGTGGTCCTCACGCCCCAGGGTGACGGGCTGATCGCCAGTGTCGCCTCGGAGCGCCGAGACAAGCTCGTGTGCCTGCTCGACACCCTCGCCGACGAGGACGCCGCGGCGCTCCTCCAGGGGATGCGCGCCATGCGCCACGCACGAGAGGCCCTGTTCCCCAAAGCCCCGTCCACGCCCAGTAACTCGGAGGCACCGCGTTGATCCGACTCCTGCAGCGCCAACTCGGACCCTACAAGGGGTCAGTGGCGCTCGTCCTCCTGCTCCTGCTCGGCCAGTCCCTGGCCAACCTCTACCTGCCTGAGCTCCAGGCGGACATCATCAACAACGGCGTGGTGAAGGGCGACACCGACTACATCGTGCGGACCGGCGGCTTCATGCTCCTGGTCACCTTCGGGCTGATGCTCGGCTCGTTCGTGATGGTGTTCTTCTCCGCGCGCGTGGCCATGGGCCTCGGCCGCGACGTCCGGCACCAGATCTTCCGCAAGGTTGAGACCTTCAGCCAGGTCGAGGTCAACCACTTCGGCGCCGCGAGCCTGATCACTCGGAACACCAACGACGTCCAGCAGGTCCAGCAGGTCGTCCTGATGGCGATGGTCATGATGCTGTCCGCCCCGATGATGATCATCGGCGGCGTGGTCATGGCCCTGCGCCAGGACGTCCCGCTCACCGGCATCCTGGTGGTCATCGTCCCGATCCTGCTGATCGTGGTGGGCATCGTCATGACCCGTGCGATCCCGCTGTTCCGGGTCATGCAGAAGAAGGTCGACCAGATCAACCTGGTCATGCGCGAGACCCTCTCGGGTGTCCGCGTCATCCGGGCCTTCGTGCGGACCCGCCACGAGGAAGAGCGCTTCGACGTCGCCAGCCACGACCTGATGGACACCGCCCTCTCGGTCAACCGGCTGTTCGCGATCACGATGCCCACGATCTTCCTGATCATGAACCTCAGCCAGATCGCGGTGACCTACTTCGGCGGCGTCCGCGTGGACTCGGGCGGGATGCCCATCGGCAACCTGACCGCGTTCCTGCAGTACATCATGCTGGTGCTGTTCTCGGTCCTCGGGGCCACCCTCATGTTGGTGATGGTGCCGCGTGCCCAGGTGTCCGCCGGCCGCATCAACGAGGTCCTGGACACCGTGCCCTCGATCGCGGACCCCACCGACCCGGTCTCGCCCCCGCGCACCGGCCACATGGAGTTCCGCGACGTCTCGTTCAGCTATCCAGGCGCCGAGGAGCCGGTCCTGCGCGGGGTCAGCTTCGTGGCGCGCCCGGGCGAGACGACCGCGATCGTCGGCTCCACGGGCAGCGGCAAGTCCACGCTCATCAACCTCATCCCGCGCCTCTACGACACCACCGCGGGCACCGTCCTCGTCGACGGCGTGGACGTGCGCGAGTTCGACCGCCAGGACCTGTGGCGCCGGATCGGCATGATCCCGCAGAAGGCGTACCTGTTCGGCGGCACGATTGCGTCGAACCTGCGCTACGGCGACGAGTCGGCCGACGACGACGCCCTGTGGCGGGCGCTCGACATCGCCCAGGGCAAGGACTTCGTGGCCGAGATGGACGAGGGCCTCGAGTCGCCCATCTCACAGGGCGGCACCAACGTCTCGGGCGGCCAGCGCCAGCGGCTCGCCATCGCGCGGGCGCTCGTGCGGCGCCCGGACATCTACGTCTTCGACGACAGCTTCTCCGCCCTGGACTTCCGGACCGACGCTCGCCTGCGGGCCGCGATCGCCCGGGAGCTCGGCGAGGCAACGGTGCTCATCGTCGCGCAGCGCGTCGGCACCATCCTCCACGCGGACCAGATCGTGGTCCTCGACGAGGGCCGGATCGCCGGCATCGGCACCCACAGCGAACTGATGGCCAGCTGCGAGACCTACCGCGAGATCGTGCTGTCCCAGGTCACCGAGGAGGAAGTGGCATGAGCGGCCCGACGGCACGGCCCGGCGGCAGCGCCGGCGGCGGCATGGATCCGGGCGCCCGGCCCGGCGGGGCGGGCATCGGGCCGGGTCGCGGGCGCGGCCCCGGCCCCGGCGGCGGCGGCCCGATGCACATGGGCATGAACATGGGCGGCGCGAAGTCCAAGAACTTCGGGCCCTCGTTCCGCCGACTTATTCGGGAGCTCCGGCCCGAGCTGCCGAAGATCGCCCTCGTGGTCGGCCTGGCGGTGGTGAGCGTGGTGCTCGCCGTCATCGGGCCCAAGATCCTGGGCAACGCCATGAACGTGGTGTTCACCGGGTTCCTCGGCAACCAGCTGGGGCAGCAGTTCCCGCAGGCGGTCGGCCTGCCGCACGACCAACTGCTCGCGCTGGCCAACCAGACCGGCAACAAGACCTACATCGACATGCTCAATGCCTACCCCGACCTGCTGGCCGGCCACGGCATCGACTTCGGCAAGCTCACGACCATCCTCGGGGCGGTCGCGGCCATCTACATCGCGAGCGCCGTCTTCTCGTGGGGCCAGGCCTACATCATGGCCGGGGTCACGCAGCGGACGGTCTACCGCCTCCGCGGCAAGGTGTCCGAGAAGCTGGGACGCCTGCCGCTGGCCTACTTCGACCGCGAGTCGCGGGGCGACATCCTCTCGCGCGTCACCAACGACATCGACAACATCAGCCAGACGCTCCAGCAGAGCCTGACCCAGCTGATCACCTCGGTCCTGACCGTGATCGGCATGCTGATCATGATGCTCACGATCAGCTGGGAGCTGGCGGCGATCTCGGTCCTGGTGGTCCCCGTCTCCGTGGTGGTCACGATGGTCATCGCGAAGCGCTCGCAGGTGCAGTTCGCCGCCCAGTGGGAGCGGACCGGCACCCTCAACGGGCACGTCGAGGAGATGCACACCGGCCACGCCATCGTCAAGCTGTTCGGGCGCCAGGACGAGGCCGTCGAGGTCTTCGACCAGCGCAACGACGCCCTCTACGACGCGTCCTGGCGGGCCCAGTTCATCTCGGGCCTGATCCAGCCCACGATGCAGTTCGTTTCGAACCTCAACTACGTCGCGATCGCGGTGATCGGCGGCGTCCGCGTGGCCACCGGCACGATGACCCTGGGCGACGTGACCGCGTTCATCTCGTACTCGCGCCAGTTCACCTTCCCGATCGTCCAGGCAGCCTCGATCGCCAATGTGCTCCAGAGCGCCGTCGCGTCGGCGGAGCGCGTCTTCGAGCTCCTCGACGAGAAGGAGGAGATCGCCGACCCGGCGCAGCCCGCAACGCTCAAGGAGCCGGCCGAGGGCTACGTGACCTTCGAGGACGTCTCGTTCCGGTACCTCCCGGACAAGCCGCTGATCGAGGACCTCGACCTGGAGGTGAAGCCCGGCCAGACGGTGGCCATCGTGGGCCCGACCGGTGCCGGCAAGACCACGCTCGTGAACCTGCTGATGCGCTTCTACGACGTGGACCACGGGCGGATCACGGTGGACGGGATCGACACCCGGACGCTCACGCGCGACAACCTGCGCAAGACGTTCGGGATGGTCCTCCAGGACACCTGGCTGTTCAAGGGCACGATCCGCGAGAACGTGACGTACGGCTGCGACAGCGAGATCTGCGAGGAGCGCTTCCACGAGGCGGTCGAGGCGGCCCACGTGGACCACTTCGTCAAGACCCTGCCCGACGGCTACGAGACCGTTCTCGACGATGACGCGACGAACACCTCCGCGGGCGAGAAGCAGCTGCTCACGATCGCCCGGGCGTTCCTCGCCGACCCGCCGATCCTCATCCTCGACGAGGCGACCTCGTCGGTCGACACGCGCACCGAGCTGCTCATCCAGCGGGCGATGGCCCGACTGATGGAGGGCCGGACGTCGTTCGTCATCGCGCACCGCCTGTCCACGATCCGCGACGCGGACGTGATCCTGGTGATGCGCGAGGGGCGGATCGTCGAGAAGGGCACCCACCAGGAGCTGTTGGCCCAGCGTGGCTTCTACCACGAGCTCTACGCCAGCCAGTTCGAGGAGGCGCTCGACCCGGTGGCATAGCCCAGGGTCCTGCGCCACGCTCCGCCTCGCCGGCATCGCCGGCGGGGCGGTCTGATTCCCGCCGACCAAGCGGGGCCGACGCCAGTAGGCGGGGCGAAGGTGGGGAGCGGGACGGACGCGGGTCACACCCGATCAGGACGCGCTCCCCAGTGGATCGGGCCGGACGGCCCCTCACCGCGCAACGTCGCGAGACGACCATCCCCCCGATCCACGACGGGCAGTTCCTGCACGCCCGCCGGAGCATGGCGCGTCGGACGACGGGCGCGGCGGGGCGACGCAGCGTGGCGCCGCGATAGCCATGGGAGGCACCCATGACCACCCCCGTCATCGAGATGACGACGGCCCCCGTCATCGAGACCACCGGCCTCACCAAATGGTACGGACGCCAGCGCGGCGTCGAGGATGTGGCGTTCAGCGTCGCCGAGGGCGAGGCCTTCGGCTTCCTCGGACCCAACGGGGCGGGCAAGACCACCACGATCCGCCTGCTGCTTGGCTTCCTGCGCCCGACGGCGGGAGGCGCCCATCTCTTCGGGCGCGACGCGTTCCGCGAGGCGGCCCAGCTGCACAGGCGCGTCAGCTACCTGGGGTCGGACCCCGGGTTCCTGGGCGAGCTCACGGGCGCGGAGCAGCTCGAGTACCTCGGTCGGTTGCGGGGTCTGCGGCGACGGGCCTGGGCCCCACTCGCCGAACGCCTCGAACTCGACCCCAGCGTGCGGATCAAGCGCCTCTCGCGCGGGAACCGCCAGAAGATCGGCGTCGTGGCCGCGTTCATGGGCGAGGAGCCGCTGCTCGTCCTCGACGAGCCCACCAGCGGCCTCGACCCGCTCATGCAGCGCGAGTTCCTCGCCCTCGTGGCGGAGGCGAGGTCAGCCGGGCGGACGGTCTTCCTCTCCAGCCACAACCTGGTCGAGGTGGAGCGGGTCTGTGACCGTGTGGCGATCATCCGCGACGGCCGAATCGTGGACGTGAGCTCGGTCGGCGACCTCATGGGCTCGCACTGGCGATCCGTCAACCTCGTGCTCGACACCCCACCGGCGTGCGATGCATTCGACCTGCCCAACGTGGAGGTCGTGGCGATGACGGGCCGCGAGGTCCATCTGATGGCCCGCGGTGACATCAACGCCCTCCTGGCTCGGATCGCGACCCATCGCGTCGTCGACGTCGCGATCACCACGCCCGACGTCGAGGACCTGTTCCTGCGGCTGTACCGCGGCGACGGAGACACCGACGCCGTCTCGACGCGCGAGGAGGTGCCGGCATGACCGCGTTCCGCCTCGAGCTCCGGCGCTGCCGGTCGCTCGCCATCTGGCTCGCCGTCTCGCTCGCCATCTATGGCGTGATCATGGGCCTGATGTACCCGTTCATGAAGTCGAACGACGCACTGATGCGCCAGTACATGGAGACGTTCCCCAAGGAGTTCCTCGCCGCCTTCGGCATGACCGGCGTCCTGTCTGACCCGGGGGTCTACTTCACGACGTATATGGCCAGTTGGCTGTGGCCGATCATCGCGACGGCCGCCGCCGTCCTTCTCGCCACCCGTGCCGTGGCCGCCGACCTGGACCGCGGGTTCCTCGACCTGCCGCTCGCCACCCCGCTCTCGCGCGTCCGCTACCTCGCCACCAACATCGCCGCCCAGGTTCTTGTGATCGCCGTCCTCGCGGCATCCGCAGTCCTGGCGCTGTGGGTGACCGCGGCCGCGACCGGCAACGTCTTCGACCTCGCGGGGTACTTGCTCGCCGGTGTGCTCTCGTTCGCCTTTGGCTGCGCCATCGCCGGCCCGACGACGCTCCTCTCGGTCACGACGCTCAGCCGGGGTCGTGCCGCGGGCATCGTGGGCGGCGTCATCTTCGCGATGTACGCCGTGTTCGTCGTGACGCAGGTGTCCAAGGATTGGGCATGGATCGCGCCGATCTCGGCTTGGGACCACTTCCGGACCACGCAGCTGATCGACGACGGGATTGTCCCGGTGTTCGACCTTGCTTTGTTCGCGCTCATCGCCGTCGGCGGTTGGCTCGCAGCCGTCTGGGCCTTCCGCACGCGAGACTTGGCGGCGTAGCGAGGGCCGAGAGGCGATCACCTGACCCGGCGCGGGCGGCGCTCGCACCGCCGCGCCCTACGTGTCGCGCCCCTGGTGGCCGGGCTCGCCCAGACTAGGGGACGGCTGCGCGCGCTCGGCAGCGCCGTCCCCGGCGTCCTCCGCGGGTCCTTCCTCCGCGATGACGCGGGCCACCACCGCGAGGATCTCGGCCCCGAACCGGTCCGCCTTGCTGGGGCCGATCCCCTTCACGCGCCACAGCGCCTCGAGCGAGCCCGGCCGGGCCTCGGCAAGCGCTGCAAGCGTCGTGTCGTGGGCGATGACGTAGGGCGGCTGCGCGAGCTCGCGTGCCTTCTCGAGCCGCCATGCCCGCAGCGCCTCGAACAACGGATCCCCGGCCGCCGCATCCTTCGCTGCCGTGGCGCCGTTCCTCGGTCGCCCGCCATCGTCGCCTGACGAGCCAGCCCTCGTCCCGCTCTGCCGCCCTGCGCGCCCGGGCGCCGCGATTGGGGCGCGCACCGCCGCGAGGAACCGGCTCGGCCGCCGTCGGCCCTCACTTCCGCCGCGGCCGACCCGCGTCTCAGCCCATGACAGCAGGAGGTGCTCGCGAGCCCGGGTGATCCCGACGTACAGCAGCCTGCGCTCCTCGGCCAGGGCGTCGAGGTCCTCGCCGGCCTGCCGGATGGGCAGCAGCCCCTCCTCGAGCGACGGCAGCGCAACGGCGTCCCACTCGAGACCCTTCGCGCGGTGGTACGTGAGGAGGTTCACGCCGTCGGCTGATCCCTCGCGCTCGGCCGTTGCCCTCGCCTCCAGCTCCGCCAGCACGTTCGTGGCGTCCGCGGCGGGATCGTCGGCGAGGAGCGCCTCGACGATCGCGAGCAGGGTGTCCAGCGACGCCTGGCGCTCGCGGGCCTCGTCGCCCCGTTCGCCGGCCGCAGCGGCCTCGTCCTCGAGCCCGAGCTCGCGCCGCCAGCGCGCTTCGACCTCGGACGCGGCCTCGGCGCCTCGCAGCCTCGCGGACCGTCCCGTGGAGCTCGCCATGCGCCGCACCACCGCGAGCGCGCCGCGGACCTCCGAGCGCTGGTAGAACGGCACCCCGCGCACCTGGTAGGCGATCCCGGCCCTCGTCAGCGCCGCCTCGATGGGGACGAGCTGGGCGTTGACCCGCACCAGCACGGCGATCTCGGCCGGCTTTGTGCCCGACCGAACCCGCGCGCCGATCCAGGCAACCAGAGCGTCGAGCTCCGCCTGGGCGCCTGCATGGCGCGCGATGACGGGCTGGGCGCCGTCGGGGCGCGTGGGCACGAGCCGCTTGGCGCGGCCCTCCCCGGCCAGCAGCCGGTTCGCGAGCGCGAGCACTTGGGGGGACGAGCGGTAGTTGCGGACGAGCGCCACCTCGCGGGCACCCGGCCAGCGCTGGGCGAAGCTCGTGAGGAAGCCCGATGTGGCACCGGTGAACGTGTAGATGGTCTGGTCCTCGTCGCCGACCACGCACAGGTCGCGCCCGTCGCCCAGCCACAGCTCCAACAGGCGCTGCTGGAGGGGGCTCGTGTCCTGGTACTCGTCCACGCTGAACCATGCCTTCCGGGCGCGGACGAGGTGGGCGGCAGACGGGTCGGTCTCCAGCAGCGCGATCGTCTCGAGCAGGAGGTCGTCGAAGTCGATCCGGCCGGCCCGGACCTTCGCCCGCTCATAGCCGTCGTAGACGCGTGCGAGCAGGTCCGCGGGGATCGGCGGCTCGCGGCCCGATGCGGCAGCGGCCCCTTCGTAGCCGCGCGGCCGAATCCGACGCGACTTCGCCCATTCGATCTCGTCCGCGAGGTCCTTGGCGGGCGTGAAGCGGTAGTGGCCGGGCAGCTGGCGGGCGAGACGGCCGATCATCGGCAGCTTGGAGTCGAGCAGCTCCGGGAGCGCCTCGCCGTCGTGGCGCTCCGGCCAGAAGTGGCGCAGCTGGCTGAGCGCCTGGGCGTGGAACGTGCGCGCAGTCACACCCGGCAGCCCGAGGTCGCGCAGGCGCGTCACCATCTCGCCAGCCGCCTTGTCGGTGAACGTGACGATGAGCACCTGATCGGGCCGGACGACCTCGGTGGCAATCGCATAGGCAGCGCGCCGGCTGATCACGCGGGTCTTGCCGGACCCTGCGCCAGCGAGGATCGCCACGGGGCCGCCCGTGGCGAGCACGGCCTCACGCTGTTCTGGGTCGAGGTCCGCGAGCAGGCTCGCCGGGTCGAGTCGAGGCACGACCGAAGGCTAGCAGCGGTGACTCACCGCGGGGTTACGTCGCGCTCAGCGGCTCGCGCCACGCCCCGACGGCGGGCGCGTCGTGCACCCAGCGGCCCTGCCAGCGCCTCGAGCGCTGCGCCGACCGCCCCGTGGCCTCTGGAGCCCGGCCATCACTCGATCGGAGGCACCGAGCGACTCGCCCAGCGTTCCGACCGCCCGCAGGGCCGTCCCATGCACACCCGCGAGAGGCGCGCGGCGGACGGCCGCAGGGACGCCCCGCCCACGCCCCGACGGCGGGCGCGTCGGGTCCGACCTACCTCGCCGAGGCCTCACCCGCAGGACGAGATCGCCGGAAGGGTCGCGCAAGCTCGCTCAGGCGGGCCACCTCATCGTCCGAGAGCACGAGGTCCGCCGCAGCCGCGTTCTGCTCCAACTGGCTGACGGTCCGCGCGCCGGGGATCGCCACGGTGTTGGGGTGCGAAACGACCCAGGCCAGCGCGACCTGCGCGGGCGTCGCGTCGTTGGCGACTGCAATCTCCGCGACGGCGCCCTGCAGTTCCCTGAGCGCCGCCGCCGTGTCAGCGCCCTTCACCCGGTTGCCCATTGCCCGGCGCATGGGCGGAAGCGACGCGGGGTCGCGCCCGGCGAGGAGGCCTTTCCCCATCGGCGACCAGGCGACGATGAACCGGCCGGTCTTCTCCGCGTACGGGACGAGGTCCTCCGCGGGATCCGGCGAGAGCAGGCTGAACTGGACCTGGTTCGCGACCGCCTTCGCGCCGAGCCCGCGCTCGAAGGCCTTCCACTGGGCAACCGAGTGGTTGCTGACGGCGAACCGACGCACGAGGCCGGCGTCGAGCAGCGGCCGGACGGCCTGGCCCACCCGTCGCGGCGAGACGAACGGGTTCGTCCAGTGGATGTAGTACAGGTCGAGGCGATCCGTTTGCAGGCGGCGGCGGCTCCCGGCGCACTGCCAGGCGACGATGGCCTCGGCAGGGGCGATCGGCATCAGCTTCGTGGCGACCGTGATGCCATCTCGCTGGCCGTCGAGGAGCTCGCCGAGCTCCGCCCCGATGATCCGCTCAGAGCGCGCCGGGCCATACGCCTCGGCGGTGTCGATCATCGTGATGCCGAGCTCGAGGGCCCGGCGGAGCAGCGCCGGGGCGATCTCGCGCGCGTACTGCTCGCCATATCCCCATTCGCGGGACCCGAACTGCCATGTCCCGAGGCCGATCCGCGAGACGCGGAGCCCGTCAACGTCGATGTAGCGCATGGCCGTGAGTCTATCGGCTGTGGATGGCTTGCCCTCTCCCCGGAGGTCGGCGGCGTGCTTGGCTCACCGAGCGAGGGCTTCCGCCTTGATGGGGTGGTGCGGGCTGACGAGCTCGAGGCGCGGTGCGTTGACAGGCGGCCCCGACCAGGCGATCACCGCTCCCCTACCCTGTGCGCGTGTCGAAGCACCGAACGAAGCCGAAGCCGATCCCCGCCAGCAGCAGCCCCGTCGGCTATGAGCCGCCCGAGGGCTCCTGGTCGTCGTCCGCCGCGAACCGCAGGACGATGCAGGCGAACCGTTCGCGGGACACCCGCCCGGAACTTGCCGTGCGATCGGCCGTGTTCGCGAGGGGTCTCCGCTATCGGGTCGCGATCCGACCGGTCCGGGCCGTCCGCCGCTCGGCGGACCTCGTCTTCACGCGCGCCCGGGTTGCCGTGTTCCTCGACGGCTGCTTCTGGCATGGCTGCCCGGAGCACTTCCACCTGCCCGCAACGAACACCGACTACTGGGGCCCCAAAATCGCCGCCAACGCTGCGCGTGACCTCGAGACCGACCGCCTGCTCGCGGCCGAGGGCTGGCTGGTCCTTCGCTTCTGGGAGCACACCCTGGCCCTCGAGGTCGCGACCCAGGTCGAGGGTGCGGTCCGTGAGCGGTTGGTGGCCTTGCGCCGGCCCGCGGATGTGCCCTTGGCCCACCACGCCGACGACGCGTCGGAGCAGCCCGGCTGAGGGCCGGCCAGCCTGATCGTCGCCTCGGCCGCTCCGCGTCGAACGCTTGTCTTGGACCTGGAAACCGGATGCGCCCCCTCGGCGTCTTGGCGGCGCACGACCGGAGGCGGCCTCGCCCGGTCAACGCAAGCCGGGGCCGAATGCAAGGGGCAGCGACGATGGACAGCATCACGATCGGCGGCCTGGGCCGCTCCACCGGGGTCCGACTCACGGTGGTCGCCGTGGCCGCGCTCGCCGTTGGGCTCGTGGCCGGACCGGTGCTCGCCGGCGTCACCGCGCCCCGCCCATACGCCGCGAGCAACGCCGCTGCGACCGACACGACGAACGAGCACACGATCACGGTCGGCGGCCTGGGCAAGGTCACGGTCACCCCCGACCTCGCGCACGTGCAGCTTGGCGTCCAGATCCAGAAGCCCACCGCCAAGGCCGCGCGCGACGCAGCTGCTAGCGCCATGGCCAGCGTCGTGGCGGCCATCAAGAAGCTCAACGTGGACGACAAGGACATCCAGACCACCCAGGTCTCACTGTCGGCGGTCTACGACTACCCCAACAACAGCGCCCCCGTGCTCCGCGGCTACCAGCTCACCAACCAGGTCGCGATCACGGTGCGCGACCTCACCAAGCTCTCCGACGTCATCGACGACGGCGTGGCGGCCGGTGCGACCACGGTTGACGGGATCAGCTTCGACGTCGCGGACCGCAGCTCGCTCGAGGCGCAGGCCCGCGATGCGGCGGCCAAGGATGCCCGCGCGAAGGCCGACGTCTACGCGAAGTCGCTGGGCCTCTCGATCACCGGCGTCTCGTCGGTGTCCGAGCAGGTCTCCAGCCCGGTCTGGTACGCACCGAGCTACGCCACCGCGGGCGCGGCGCTCGACAAGGCCGCGTCGACCCCGACGCCGGTCCAGGCGGGCTCGACGGACGTCACGATCACCGTCCAGGTGTCGTTCCTCATCAGCTGACCGCTGCGACGTCGACGGCGGGTGACGGGCCACGGCCCTCGCCCGCCGTTTCGATTCTCCGCCCGCACGCCCATCTCGGTGACCTCCTCCCGCCGGCCGACCCGGGCGACAATGGCCCTCTCACAGCACGAGGAGGCAGCCATGCGGATCGTGGTCACCGGGGGCAACGGCAAGGCGGGACGCTGGGTCGTGCGCGATCTGCGCGAACACGGCCACACCGTGCTGAGCGTCGACCTGCGCCACGACCCGTGGGAGTGGGACGACCGCTGCCGCATCGCCGACCTGACCGACTTCGGGCAGGCGATCGAGGTCCTCGCGGGCGCAGATGCGGTCGTCCACCTGGCCGCGATCCCCGCGCCCGGCATCCGTCCGGCGGCCGAGACGTTCCGCATCAACATCACCTCGACCTACAACGTGTTCGCCGCCGCCGAGGCGCAGGGCGTCGGTCGCGTGGTCTGGGCGTCAAGCGAGACCGTGCTCGGCCTGCCGTTCGACACGCCGCCCCAGTTCGCGCCCATCGACGAGACCATCGAGCCCCGGCCGGAGAGCTCGTACGCGCTCTCGAAGCTGGCCAGCGAGACGATGGCAGACCAGTTCGCACGGCGCACGGGGACGCCCCACGTGGGCCTGCGCATCTCGAACATCATGGAGCCCGACGACTACGCGAACTTCCCCTCCTACTGGGGCGACGCGCAGCTGCGCAAGTGGAACCTGTGGGGCTACGTCGACTGCCGGGACGTGGCGCAGGCGTGCCGACTGGCGCTGACCGCCGAGGTGGACGGCGCCGAGGTCTGCATCGTCGCGGCCGACGACACGGTGATGACCCGCGACTCCGCCGAGCTCATGGCAGAGGCGTTCCCGGACGTGCCCATCCGCCGCGAGCTGCGCGGCCGCGAGACGCTGCTCGCGATCGGCCACGCGCGCGACGTCCTCGGCTACGCGCCCGCGCACCACTGGGCGGACCACGTCGCGGAGCCCTGACGCACGCAAGCGGGCGCCCGCCCCGCATCGAACCCTAACCCTCGAGCGCCTGCGCCAGGTCGGCGATGACGTCGTCGGGGTGCTCGCCGCCGATCGAGAGGCGGATCAGACCCGCATCGACTGCGGCGATCGCACGGCCCGCCTCGCCCTGCTGTTGGTGCGTCGAGATCGACGGGATGGTGGCGATGCTCTTGACCCGTCCGAGGTCCGTCGCTCGGAACACGAGCCCGAGGCGGTCATACGCTCGGCGCGCCGCAGGCAGACCGCCCCGGAGCGTGAACGAGAGCAGGGTCCCGTAGCGAGTTGCGGGCCGGCCGTCGGCATCGCCGTCCGCGAGCGAGAAGTCGCGCGCGGCCACGGAATGCCCGGCGTGCGCCTCGAGTCCCGGGTACCAGACGGTCTCGACCGAGGGGTGCGCGCTCAGGTACCGCGCCACCGCCATCGTTGAGCGGCTCCAGACGTCCATGCGGGTTCGCAACGTCCGCAGGTCCGAGAGCAGGGCCAGGGCGGAGGCCGGCGACAGCGCCGCGCCGAAGTCGCGCGCCGGGAGCAGCTTCAGATGGGTCGCGAAGTCGGCGCGCAGGTCGTCGGGACCGACGCGGGCCGGGATGTCCCGCCGGGCCGTCACCGCGCCGGCGATCGCCAGCCCCGATGAGCCGATCGCCTTGGACAGCGAGTGGATCGCGACGTCCGCGCCGAGGCTCAGCGGGCGGAGCAGCGCCGGCGTCGCCACGGTCGAGTCAATCAGCAGCGGGATCCCGTGCGCGTGGGCGAGCGCGGCCAGCGCCGGGATGTCGGCCACCGCGAGCGCCGGGTTCGAGGGCACCTCCGCGTACAGGAAGCGCGTGTCGTCGTCAATCGCCGCGGCCCAGGCTTCCGGATCGAGCGGATCGGAGATCCAGCGCAGCCCGATCCCCCGCTCCGTGGCGTAGCGGCTGAACAGCATGAACGTGCCGCCGTAGCACCGCGCGGACGCGACGAGGTTGGGCGTGGCGCCGGGCCTCGACGGGTCGATCGCAAGCAGGGCGTTCGTGGCCAGGTGAACCGCGGCCATGCCAGATCCGGTGACCACGGTCGCCGCAGTCGTCTCGGTCCCGTAGGCCTCGAGCAGCGCCAGCGTCTCCTCGAGGTAGTGCGTGGTGGGGTTCGCGATCCGGGTGTAGCCCCATGCGGGCATCAGGTAGCCGAGCGCCGCCTCGAGGTTGTCGCTGTCGGCGAAATGCTGTGCCGGGGCCAGGTACGCGGGCTCGATGATGGCGCCCTGGTTCGCAGCTGCGGCGAGGTGGTCGTAGAGGCCGTGGACGGCAATCGTGTCGAACCGGCGGGTCCGGGCGGTGGCGCGGGCCCGCTCCTCGTCGTCGGCGGCCTGGCGGCCGCGCTCGATCCAAGCGTCGAGGCCAGAGGCGGCGGGTTCGGTGTCGGCGGTCATGGGGCGACTCCGGGTAGGGTGGATCCGCCCATGATCAGGGATGCGGGCCTTGAGGTGGGGCCCGTCTCGCACGAGCGACGCCTACCTGCTGATGACGCGCTCGATCCGCGGGTCGGGGATGAACCACGAGGCCGCGACCCCGAGGTACCCGACCAAGGCCAGCGGCGGCAGCACCAACGCGAGGGCGACGCAGGCAGCGTAGGCCACGAGCGAGAGGCGCTCCTTGACGACCGCGCCGCCGACCGCGGCCCGCAGCGGTCCGCCGGCCGGCGCCAGCCGAACCAGCATCCGCTCGAGCCAGAAGTAGGCCGTCCCTGCGCCGAAGCACACGACGCCGTAGGCCGCAACCGGGACTGGCGGGAATCCGTTCTCGCCCATCCAGCCGGTCACGAACGGCAGCAGGGAGAGCCAGAAGAGCAGGAACAGGTTCGCCCACAGGACCCGCCCGTCCACCTGCTCCGCGGCCTGAAGCATGTGGTGGTGATTGTTCCAGTAGATGGCGAGGAACAGGAATGACAGGACGTAGGCGAGGAAGACCGGCAGGAGCTCAACGAGGGCGCCCACGTCGGTGCCCTTGGGCGGCACGAGCCCCAGGACGAGGATCGTGATGAGGATCGCGAAGACCCCGTCGCTGAACGCCTCGAGCCGACCCTTGCTCATGGCTGCCCTCCGCTGGTGTGAAGGCTCGAGCGCACCGCGCCGCGGTCAGTCGTCGATCGCCCCGTAGGCGGCCGTTCCGTGGAGGCGCGAAGCGTACCTCGTCGGGGCGAAGGCGTACGTGCGCGGAGACTCAATCCTCGACCAGCTCGCCCGCTCGGTGCGCGGCCATGTACTCGACTGCGTACTCGTCCTGGCCGGTCAGCACGTTCGCCGCCAGCCGGAATGGCTTGGCGTCACGGTCGATGGCAGACGCGCGGGCCGGGTCCGCGACGTTCGGGTCCACGATCCCGGAGTCGACCCCCGCGTCCATCGCGAGCGCGAGGAACGCGTCGTTGACGAGGCGGCGGTTGGGCAGCCCGAACGACACGTTCGACAGGCCGCCGGTGAGGCGCACCTCGGGACCATGCTCCTCGCGGAAGCGCCGGACCGAGCCGAGGAAGGTGTTGGCGGACTGCGAATCCACCCCGACCGGCAGGACCAGCAGGTCAACATGGCAATCGGCCGGGGCAATCCCGCGGGCGAGCGCCTCGGCGTAGATGGCGTTGGCGTTCGCAACGCGTCCGTCGACGGTGGAGGGCAGCCCGCCCATCCCGGCCGCCGAGAGCACCACCGCCCCGTGATGGGCGGCGACGAGGTCGAGGGCCTCCGGACGCTCCGCGGACGCCGAGTTGAGCATCAACGGCCCGCACGGGGCGGTCGAGGCCCGGAAGCCGGCCTCGAGAACCGAGAGGCTGGAGCTGTCCAGCGACAGTGGCACGGCGACAGCGGTCTCGAGCAGGCGGACGAGCCAGGCCATGGTCAGGACGCGGACGCCCTCGTCGGGGCTGATCTCATCCACGTTGACATCGAGGTAGTGCGCCCCGTTGCGCTGCTGGCGGACCGCGGCGGCGACCAGATAGTCGCGGCCGGCCTGCGCCGCCTCCGGCGAGACGTCGCCGGTCAGCTTCGGATCCAGGACTCGATCACCGCCAAGGCCGAGGAGCAGCGCGTTGCGGATGTGCTTGACCTTGTTCTTGGCGAACTCGGACGAGACCGCGACGGGCTCCGAGACGGGGCAGGTGCGCTCGGCGCCGGACGGGTCCCGGAACGTGACGACCTCGACGCCGTCCACCATTGCCACGTTCTTGCCCTGGCGGGCGAAGCTGCGGGTGGCATGGACGTTCTCGCCGATGATGACGAACGGGACGCGTTCGGCCACGGGCATTCGGCTCTCCTGGGGTGCGCAATGGGCTGCCCGTGAGTATCGGACGAACCCGGGCGGGCCGTCGCCCTGTTGCCCGCTCCGGACGTGGGCGGATGGGCCTCCGGCCCGCTCCCCGCCACGGCGCCGGCCCTGGTTGGCGATTCAGGCCCCGAGCAGTCGCCGGGCAAGCTCGACGGCGGCGCTCGCATCGGGGGCGAACCCGTCAGCGCCGATCTGAGCCGCGTACTCCGCGGTCACGGGCGCCCCGCCCACGACGACCTTCACGGGTAGGCCGGCCGCGCGCACGGCGGCCACGATCTCGCGCATCGAGGGCATCGTGGTGGTGAGCAGCGCCGACACGCCCACGAGCTGTGCGCCGTGCTCGCTCGCGGAGGCGGCGAAGCGCTCGGGGCTGACGCCGACGCCGAGGTCGAACACCTCGATGCCGGCGCCGCGCCACATCATGCCCACGATGTTCTTGCCGATGTCGTGGAGGTCTCCCTCCACGGTTCCGATGACCGCGCGCCATGCGGGCCGTTCACCGTGCTCGGCGAGGACGGGCTCGAGCACCGCCATCCCCGCCTTCATCGCCCGGGCCGCGATCAGCATCTCGGGGACGAACAGCTCGCGCCGCGCGAACCGGCGGCCCACGTCGTCCATCGCCGCGGTCATCGCCGCGAGGATCGCGTCCGGGCTGGCGCCCTCCTCGATGGCGTCGCTCGCCAGGCCAGCAACGGCGGCGCGGTTCCCCGCCGAGACGGCTGCGGTCAGGTCGACGAGGTCGGCCATGGGGCGGTTGTACTCCGTGACGATGGGGGCGAGGGCGGGCCGGCCGACGGTATCGAACGGCGGGGTCCCGCGTCAACCGTCGCACCTCCCGTTCGGCGCCCGTGCCACGCCTCGGCCAGCAGGTCGCTCCGGTCTTGACGCCCGCCCGAACCCCCAGTACGGTTCGCGGTCGATGTAAACGATTGCGGGCAATCCGCGCCAGCAGCGATGCGCCGGACCAGTCGCCGGCCGGGAAGGAACGATCCGTGGCCCCGCCCATGTTCCCGCTCGCGGTCACCACGGAGATGTTCTGGCTCGACGTGCCCTACCTCGAGCGCGTCCAGCGAATCGCTGACCTCGGGTTCCAGGTGGAGATGTGGGACTGGACGACGAAGGACCTCCCGGCGCTCGCAGCCCTCGGGGCCACCTGGTCCTCGATGACCGGCTACATCCACGGCGACCTCTACGACGCCGACGGCGGCAAGGTCATGGTGGAGACGGCGAAGCAGGCGATCGCGGCTTCGAGGGTCATCGGCTGCCCGCGCCTCGTGGTCCACGGCGCTGAGCTCGACGGCTCCCGCAACGGCCTCCCCTTCCGGCCGCAGCAGGTCACCACCGGACAGATGTGGCTCAACGCCTATCGGACCCTTGAACAGCTCGCCGATCTGGGCGAGGACAACGGCGTGGTGTTCTGCCTCGAGAACCTGAACCTCCTCGTCGACCACATGGGCACGCCATTCGGCAGAGCCGAGGACACGATGACCCTCGTCGGCACCCTCGATCGGCACGGCGTGCGCATGATGCTCGACCTGTACCACGCCCAGCTCGGCGAGGGGAACCTGATCGAGCTCGTGCGCAAGGCGGGCGAGCTCATCGGCGAGGTCCAAGTGGCCGACGTGCCCGGCCGCAGGGAACCCGGCACCGGAGAGGTGAACTGGCCCGCCGTCGCCCGTGCGCTGAAGGACGCCGGGTACACGGGCGTCGTGGGGCTCGAATCGACGGCATCCGGCGACCCCGTGGCGGCCATGGAGGCGTTCCGCACGGCGTTCAGCGAGTAGTTCCCGCCGCGCCCGTTGGCGGCGCAAACCGTGTGTCGCGGTCCGCAACGCGCCCGTAACCCCGTTCGCAGGCGCACGGTAAACTGTCAACAACCCGCCGCATGACCCCGCAAACCGGGTCATCTGGTGCGACACTGGCGTTCCGCCGCCGGGTATGCCGTCGAGGCGCCCATGGCGGATCCGACGAGGAACCGCATGACCGGCTTGATGGACGAGGGCCCGCGGCTGCTGCGGGGCGGCCCGGTGGCGACAGCCATCCGGGAGCAGGTCGCCGCAGACGTGATCGCGTTCCAGACCGAGTTCGGCTACACCCCCGCGCTCGCGGTGCTGGTCGTGGGCAAGGACGCGCCATCGGCCGTGTACCTCCACAAGATCCTCGACGGCTGCCGCCTCGTGGGCATCGAGGACCGCCTCGTCGAGCTGCCGGCCGAGGCGACCGAGACCGACATCTCGGCGGCGATCGCGGCGCTGTGCGCGGACCCCGTGGTCGCCGGGATCATCGTCCAGCAGCCGCTGCCCAAGGGCATCGCCCTGCGGTCGGTGATCGACACGCTCGACCCGATGCGCGACATCGACGGCATCCACCCGCTCAACGCCGGGCTCCTCTCGCTCGGGTACGACGGGTTCCTGCCCGCCACGGCCCATGCCAGCGTCGAGCTGCTCAAGCAGTCCGGGATCCCGCTCCAGGGCCGCCACGCCGTCGTCATCGGCCGGTCGAACGTCATCGGCAAGCCCGCGGCCATGCTGCTGCTCCGGGAGAACTGCACGGTCACGGTCTGCCACAGCAAGACCGAGCGCCTCGCGGACGTGGTCCGCACCGCGGACATCGTGGTCGTCGCCATCGGCCACGCGGGCTTCGTCACCGGCGACATGCTCAAGCCGGGCGCGGTGGTGGTGGACGTGGGGATCAACGTGGTCGACGGCAAGCTCGTCGGGGACGTCGACTTCGAGTCCGCCTCGCGCGTGGTGTCGGCCATCACGCCCGTCCCGGGCGGCGTCGGGCCGCTCACCAACGCCATCCTGCTCACCCACCTGGTCCGCGCGGCTCGCGACCACGCCAACGGCTGCATCCCCCTCGGCGCCCACTCCCTGCGCCTGCCCCTGTCGGAGGTCCGCTAGATGTCGTTCCCGTCCGATCTCGAGATCGCCCGCTCAGTCAAGCCCCGCCCGATCACCGAGATCGCCCACGAGCTCGGCTTCCGCGACGACGAGATCGAGCTGTACGGCAGCACCAAGGCGAAGGTCACGATCGAGGGCATCGAGCGGGCGGAGCGCGAGCGCCCGCGCGGCAAGTACGTCGTCGTCACAGCGATCACCCCGACCCCGCTGGGCGAGGGAAAGTCGACGACGACGGTCGGTCTGGCCCAGGGCCTCAACCGGATCGGGAAGCGGGCGGCCGTGGCCCTTCGCCAGCCGAGCCTCGGGCCCGTGTTCGGCATCAAGGGCGGCGCCGCGGGCGGCGGCTACAGCCAGGTCATCCCGATGGAGGACTTCAACCTCCACCTGACCGGCGACGTCCACGCGATCGGCGCCGCGCACAACCTGGCGGCGGCGTTCATCGACAATCACATCCACCACGGCAACGCGCTGGGCATCGACGCCAACAGCGTCCTGTGGCCGCGGGTCATGGACATCAGCGACCGCGCGCTGCGCGACATCGTGGTGGGCCTGGGCGGCAAGGACAACGGCTACCCGCGCCAGACGCAGTTCGTCATCACCGTGGCGTCCGAAGTCATGGCCATCCTCGCCCTTGCGAAGGACCTCCGGGACCTCCGCGATCGCCTGGGCAAGATCGTCCTGGCCACCAAGCGCGACGGAACGCCGGTCACCGCCGAAGACCTGCACGTGGCGGGCTCGATGGCCGTCCTGCTCCGCGACGCGCTCAAGCCCAACCTGATGCAGACCCTCGAGGGCGGCCCCGCCTGGGTCCACTGCGGGCCGTTCGCCAACATCGCCCACGGGAACAACTCGATCCTCGCCGACCGCGCGGCGCTCGCGACCAGCGACGTGCTGGTGACCGAGGCCGGGTTCGGGGCGGACATGGGGGCGGAGAAGTTCTTCGACATCAAGTGCCGAGCCTCGGGCATGCTCCCCGACGCCGCGGTGATCGTGGCCACCGTGCGCGCGCTCAAGATGCACGGCGGGGTGGGCAAGGTCGTCGCCGGCAAGCCGCTCGACCCCGCCCTGCTGGAGAACAACCCCGAGGGCGTGCGCATCGGCGCGGCCAACCTCGCAAAGCAGATCGAGAACGTCCGCGCGTTCGGCGTGCCGGTGGTGGTGGCGGTCAACATCTTCCCCACCGACACGGCCGAGGAGATCGCCGCGATCAGGGAGGTGTCGCTGGCCGCCGGCGCCCGCGACGCGGTGGAGGCGCGCCACTTCACCGACGGCGGGGCGGGCGCCGAGGAACTCGCCCGGGCCGTCTGGGCCGCCGCCGAGGAGGGCGCCCCCGACTTCGCGCTGCTCTACCCCGACGACCTGCCACTCAAGGGCAAGATCGAGGCGATCGCCACCCGCATCTACGGCGCCGACGGTGTGGATTACAGCCCGGTCGCCAACAAGCAGCTGGCCCAGTACGAGGCGATGGGCTACGCCCGCCTGCCCATCTGCATGGCCAAGACCCAGTACTCGCTCAGCCACGACGCGAAGCTGCTGGGCGCGCCGACGGGCTTCCGGATCCCCGTTCGCGAGGTCCGCCTCTACGCCGGGGCCGGGTTCGTGACTGCGATCCTCGGCGACATGCGCACGATGCCCGGCCTCAACTCGCGGCCCGGCGGCGAGCGGATCGACATCGACGCCGACGGCAACGTCGTCGGGCTGTTCTAGCCACGTGCGCCTTGGGGTCGGAGGGCGTCGGTCCCGGGAGTTCCTGACATGATCGTCGACGCAGTCGGGCGGGTCCTGCCGGTCCTGCTGCTGTTCGCCCTGGGCGCCGTGCTGCGGCGTCGCGGCTGGCTCGCGCCGTCCACGGTGGCGGACCTGCGCCGGTTGGTGCTGACCGTCACGCTGCCGTCCGCGCTGTTCCTCACCTTCCTGCGGGTCAGCCTCGAGGCGCGGTACCTGCCCATCATCGTCACGGTGTTCTTCGCCTGCGCCGTGATGCTCGTCGCGGGCCCGGCGCTGGGGCGGCTGGTCGGGGCGCGCTCGCCGTACACCGGCGCACTGTTCACCGGCTTCGAGGCCGGGATGCTGGGCTACGCGATCTACGGCGGGGTGTTCGGCCAGGACAACCTGTACCGGTTCGGGATCATCGACCTCGGACAGGTCCTGTTCGTGTTCTTCGTGCTCGCGACGGCGCTGACGCGTCGGGCCACCGGGGTTCGGCCTGGGCTCGGGGCGACCGTGCGCACGTTCCTCGCGACGCCGGTGATCCTCGCGATCCTCGGCGGTGTCCTCGGGCGGCTGGTGGGCCTGGGCGACCTTTTCGCGGCCTCGCCCCTCACGGCCTCCATCCCGACCACGCTCAGTCTCCTCGGCGCCTGCACGACGCCGATCATCGCGATCGTCATCGGCTACTCGACCACTCTGCGGCCCGCTGCGCTGGGGCGCCCGGCCGCGACCATCGTGGTGCGGCTGGCCGTCTGGGTCGCCCTCGCGGTCGTGTTCGACCGGCTCGTGGTGGAGGGGCTGCTCGGGCTCGACCCCCTGTTCGGCGCCGCGGTGCTCACGATGGCCGTGCTGCCACCGCCGTTCGTGATCCCCCTGTACCTGGGCGCGAAGGCGAGCGACGAGGACCGCGCGTTCGTCACCGACGCGCTGTCGGTGGCGACTGTGCTGACCCTGGTGCTGTTCCCGATCGTCGCGACGGCCTTCTCCGCCTGAGGCGACCTCCGCTACGGCGAGCGGGTGACCCGCATCCCGCATGACCTGAAGTACTCGTAGGTGCGCCTGGCGATCGGCATCGGCCGGGCCCAGTCGCAGGGGTACATGTCCTGCTCGACGATGCAGTACAGGTCGCGCTCGAGGCCGGCGAGCGCCGCCAGGAGGCTCGGCATGTCGGGCTCGCCGAGCGGCGGCTCGACCATCGCGCCCAGGCGCACGGCCGGCGCGAAGCCGAGCCGCTCCTCGCGGACGCGGGCGCGGATCGCGGCGTCGACCTGCTTGAGGTGGACGTACGCCACCCGGTCGGGGTAGCCGGCGATCAGCTTGAGGTTGTCCGCCCCGCAGTAGGCGATGTGCCCGGTGTCGAGGCAGAGCTTGACGGCCTCGGGGTCGGTCCCGTCGAGGAAGCGCTCGATCTCGCCCTGCGTGCCCACGTGGCTGTCGGCGTGGGTGTGGAAGGCGAGCACGGCCCCGTGCCTGTCGGCCACGTGCCTGCCGAGCTCGCTCGCCCCGCGGGTGAGGTCGTCCCACTGGCCGTCGGCCAGGGTCGCGGGGCCCGTCACGGTGCCGTCGAGGTCGGTGTAGCCCTCGGGCAGGGCGACGACGTGCCGGGCGCCGCTGGGCCCGATGACCGCCATGAGCGCGTCGCAGTCGGCCTTCGCCCTCTCGAGCGCCGCCCTGCCCCTGTGGAGCGCCACGGAGACGGTGCCGCCGGTGAGCGTCAGGCCGCGCCTTTCGTACTCCTCCCGGACGACCCCCGCGTCCTTCGGCAGGTAGCCGAACGGCCCCAGCTCGCTGTACCGGTAGCCGGCCGCGGCCGCCTCGTCGAGGTAGCGGGCCCAGGGCGTCTGGAGCGGGTCGCCCGACGGGTTCCAGACGCCCCACGAGTCCGGCGCCGTGCCGAGGTGGAGCCTGGGGTAGGACAGAGTCACGAGACGCTCCTTCGGCCGGCCGGCGCAAAGCGGCGGCTACGCCTTCCAATGCCGATCGATCGCCTCACGAGCGATCGAGGCTGCCCTGCGGGCGTTGTCGGGGTTGTGGTGGAGCGTGTAGACGTCGCGGACCAGGAGCTCGGTCGAGCAGCCACGCGACGCCTCGAGCGTCGTGCGGATGTGCTCGGCCCACGCGTCGCCGTCGAGCATCTCGTCCACGGAGAGGAAGTTCGGGTTGGGCTTTCTCGAGTAGACGATGCCGCTCCCGCGCAGCGCCTCGCCCATGAACGCCTCGTCGGTCCACTGGCTGATGGAGACCTTCCGCAGGTGCGGCAGGGTGCGGATGTCGTCCCAGCTGTGGTGGACCGCCTCGCAGCAGCCGTAGTAGAGGAGGCCGATCGGCTCCGCGATCTCACGGACATACGGGTAGAGGAACTCGGAGGCCATCGACGGGCTCATCCCGGTCGCCTCCTGGAGGTTGGTCGCCTGCCAGCGGTCGCGCCAGGTCACATGCGCCGGGTCGTAGCCCGCGGGCGGCAGCAGGTGCGTGTAGTTGTGGCCCGACCACCAGACCTCCTGGTGGTCGTTGTTGAGCCCCAGGATCCCAGCCGCCTCCTGCTGGCGCATGATCGAGAGCGCGTTGTCCCGCAGGTACGCCATCACGGCGTGCACCGCGTTGGGCTCCTCGTAGCAGGCGACGAAGAAGCTCTCCATGCCCATCAGGTGCACGAGGCGCTGGGTCAGGGTGTTGAAGTCATGCCAGGCGACGACCAGACGGACAGGGAGCAGGTCGCCGATGAGGTCCTCGACGAACGCCCTCCAGGCAAGCGACCCGTCCTTGTCCACCGTGACCTCGGCGGGCCGGAGCCTGGGGAGGTCCGCGGTGAGGTTCGCGATCGGGTGGTCGAACCCGTAGCCCACCGCCATGCCCTCAGCGTCGAGCGCATGCTCGGTCCGCACCTTGATGTCAGGCCCGAACTCGTCGATGTCGATGGACCACGGGAGATCGAGGGTCGCCGGCACCACGCGGTCGTCCTGCCACACCTCGTGGGGCCGCGTCGACCGGATGAGCTCCCGCTCAATGGCCCGGCCGGCGTCGGATTCGCAGCGGTACCGCCGGCCTGGCAGGAGCTCGAACATGAAGTTGGTGGCCTCCAGAATGAACGGCGGGCGCACGTTCGCCTTGCCGTCATTCAGGTCGAACCACTGCTGCCTGCGCTCCGCCATGACCGGCAGGGCCGCGTACTCGGCCTGGCGCGCGGCGAGCTCGCGCAGATATGCGCGCTCCTCGGGAGGGATGGCCCAGGCCACTCCCGCCTGAAGGTGCCCCGCCGTCCCGGTCATCGCCATTCCCCTCAGCCGGCCAGCAGCCGGCGGACCAGGTCGACGGCGGCCCCGGCGTCGGGCGCCTGGCCATCAGCGCCGATCAGGGCCGCGAACTCGGGCGTGGTGGGGGCGCCGCCGATGACGACCTTGGCCGGCAGGCCGGCGGCCCGGATGGCTTCCACAACGCCCCGCATCTTGGGCATGGTGGTGGTCAGCAGCGCGGACAGGCCGACGATCTGGGCGCCGTGCTCCCGGGCCGCCTCCACGAACCGGTCCGCGGGGACATTGACGCCCAGGTCCACCACCTCGAAGCCCGCGCCCTTCCACATCATCCCGACCAGGTTCTTGCCGATGTCGTGCAGGTCGCCCTCCACCGTGCCGACGACCGCGGTGAACTCGGGCTTGACGCCCGCGGCCACCAGGGCCGGCTCGAGGATTGCGGTGCCGGCCTTCATCGCCCGCGCGCTGATGAGCATCTCGGGGACGAAGATCTCGCCGTCCTGGAATCGACGCCCAACCTGGTCCATGGCGACGGTCATCGCCTCGAGGATTGCCTCGGGGTCCTGGCCGTCCTCGAGGGCGGCGGCGGTGAGCTGGGCGGCGGCGGCGCGGTCGCCCGCCTCCACCGCGGCGGTGATGGCGGCGAGGTCGGCGGTCATCGAGGGGCTCCTTCCGCTGCGAGCTCGGCCTCGGCGCGCCGACGCTCGTCGGGGATCGTAACGGAGGTGCCATCGGCCGCGGCACGCTTGACAGCGTCCAGGACCAGGGCGTTCTCCACGCCATCGGCGAACGAGGACGCGATCCTGCTCGGGGTGTTGGAGGCGACGGCCGTCACGAAGTCGGCCGCCTGGAAGGTGAACGCGTCGCCCAGCCCGAACCCGACACCGGCGACGGGCATCACGAGTCCCTCGGCCAGGTACGGGTGCTGCGCACCGAGCAGGACCCGCGTCCAGCCCTCGGTGTAGGGCTCAGCCGATCCGTCCGCCCAGCTGAACTCGGCCACGCGCTCCCAGTCGAACGATGCCGAGGCCTCCGAGCCCACGAGCACGAACCCCGTCGCGTTCTTGAACCCCGTGGCGACGCGCGACGTGGTGAAGACACCCATGCAGCCGCTCTCGAACTCGGCGAGGAACATCGCCTCGTCATCGGTGGTCACGGTGCGGACCTCGTCGGACAGCGCCGTCTTCTCGTGTCCCTTCGTGGCGCCCCGGGCCAGGCGGCGCTCGGGGATCCGGATCGACAGCACCGCGCCCCGGATCGCCTTGACGTCGCCGAGGAGGTATCTGGCCGCCTCGAGGTTGTGCGCACCGAGGTCGATCAGCGACCCGCCGCCCGCGATGGCCACGTCGTGGCGCCAGGCGAAGGGCGTCTCGGGGTCGCGCCCGTGATCCGCGAGGTACCGGCTCATGAGCTGGCGCGGCGCACCAAGGCGGCCCGAATCGATCAGGTGCTTGACCGCAGCGACTGGCGGGGCGAACCGGTGGGTGAACGCGACGTTGGCGATGATGCCCGCCTTCGCAACGGCGGCGGCCATGGCCATCGCCTCGGGTGCGGTGCGGGCGGCAGGCTTCTCGCACAGGATGGCCTTGCCGCGCGCGGCCAGCCCCTCCACCACGTGGCGGTGCTCGCTGTTGGGCAGGACAACGCTCACGGCGTCCACGTCGTCCGCCTCGGCAATCGCCTCCCAGCTGGTCTCGACGCGCTCGATCTCGAACTTGTCGGCGAGGTCTGCGGCGAGCGGGCGATTCGCGTCCGCGATGGCAACCAGTTTCACCCTCGGGACGGCGCCACCGTAGAGCGAGTGCAGGTTCCGGTACCCCGCGGCGTGCGCCCGTCCCGCCATGCCCGCACCGATCACCGCAACCCCGATCGTCCGATCAGCCATCCTCCGCCTTCCTTGTGGAACCGATCGATGTCCACCTTGGGGAGCCGAGCCGAAAGCGCGGCCCCTGGGGCCCGCGGGAACGCCGTGCGTCGGGCGGAATTTCAACCGGTTTCGCAGAGTATAGTAACCCAGCGGGCCCGGGGCAATGCGTCGAATCGAGGCCTCGCACGAGGGACTGTGGACTCCATCTACGAGCTAGCCCGGCGCGCCGGTGTGGCCCCATCGACGGTGTCGAAGGCGCTCCGCAACGACCCGCGGATCAGCGTCGCGACCCGGGCGCGCATCCAGGCGCTCGCGAGCGACGCCGGCTTCACGGTGAACGCCGCCGCCCAGAGCCTCACGACGCGCCGCACGCTGACGATCGGCCTGATCATCAGCGACTACGCCGACCCGTACAACGGTCTCCTGATGCGCGGGATCGAGGGCGCGGCGATCGCGGCGGGCTACCAGCTGCTGGTGGCCAGCGCCCACGAGGTGGGCGTGCGCGAGATCGACATCGCGCGGACGTTCCGCCAGCGACGCGTGGACGGGATGATCATCGTGGCGTCCCACGTGAGCGAGCGCCACGAGCACCTCGATCCCCGGATCCCGGTCGTGCTCGTGGCCGAGAAGCCGGCGCTGGTCCCCGACCGCCCCTTCGTGGGGTCCCTCATCGTCGACGACGAGGCGGGCGCCAGGACGATGACCCAGCACCTGCTGACACTTGGCCACCGCCGGATCGGCTATGTCGCGATCGGCCGTGCCTCGCTCGCGAGCGACGCACGCCGCGCCGGCTACGAGGACGCCCTCAGGCAGGCCGGGATTGCGCCCGATCCGCGCCTCGTCGTCGTGCCCAACCGGCGTGACATGGCTGGGGTCGGCGCCGAGGGCGTCCAGCTGCTGCTCCCCCACGGGCCCACGGCGATCTTCTTCTACAACGACCTCGCCGCCATCGGCGGGCTGCGCGCCGTCCTCGACCGGGGCCTGCGCGTCCCCGAGCAGATCAGCATCGCCGGCTTCGACGACCTGGAGATCTCCCAGCTCGTGACGCCGCCCCTCACGACCATGGCGCAGCCGCGCCTCGAGATGGGACGGATGGCAGCCGAGCGGCTGCTTGCCATGATCGGAGGTGATGACGACCGGACGCCGATGACCGCCGCCTGCACGCTGATCGTGCGTCGATCCACAGCGCCGCCGCCCGACTGAGGCGCCGCCATCCCCTATCCCATCCCGTTGGAAGCCACCTGGATCGCCGGAGGAAGAGCCATGGAAGCCCGTGCCGCCCTGCTGGTCGAACCGCGCCGCTACGAGCTGCGCGACTTCCCCATTCCCGAGCCGGGGCCGGGGGCCGTCCTCGTGCGCAATGAGCTCTCGGGGATCTGCGGGACGGACAAGCACACCTACCAGGGCTATGTGGCGCAGTACACGGGGGCAGCCAAGCCGTCGTCGACGCCCTTCCCGATCATCCAGGGCCACGAGAACGTCGGCACCGTCGCCGCGATCGGCGGCAGGGTGCTCGACTTCGACGGCGTAGAGCTGTCGGTGGGCGACCGCGTGGTCGTGAGCCCGAACCTGGTCTGCGGAACCTGCTGGTCGTGCACCCACGACCTGCCGTACACGCTGTGCGAGAACATCCTCGACTACGGCAACACGATCTCCGCAGCCCAGGCGCCGCACCTCTTCGGCGGCTGGGCGCACTACCTCTACGCGCTTCCCGGGAGCAAGATCTTCCGGGTGCCCGATGACCTCCCGAGCGAGGTCGCCGTCCTGGCCGAGGTCATCGCGGTCACGATCGGCCTCGACCGCGCCAAGCAGTTCGGCTCGTTTCCCGGTGAGGGCTTCCAGTTCGGCGACACCGTCGTGGTGTTCGGCACGGGGCCGCTGGGGCTGTGCCACGTGGCCAAGGCGCGGATGATGGGCGCGGGGGTCATCGTCGCGGTCGACCTTTCCGGACCGCGTCTCGAGTTCGCACGCAAGCTCGGCGCCGACCATGCGGTGGACCGCAGCACCGTCTCGGCGGGCGACCTGCTCTCCTTCATTCGGGACCTCACCCACGGGCGCGGGGCAGACGTGGTGGTGGAGTGCGCCGGCGTGCCCGCGGCCGTCCCCGAGTCGCTCGACCTCCTGCGCCCCGGCGGCACGTACATCGAGGTCGGCAACTTCAGCGACCTCGGCACCGCGGAGATCTCGCCCAACCGGCACCTGTGCAGCAAGGGCATCCGGATGATCGGCATCCCCGGTCAGGAGGCCGGAGCCTACGGACCCTCGATGCGCCTGATGGCGCGGACGCTCGACGAGTACCCCTGGCGGTCCTTCGTGTCCCACCGCTTCCCGCTCGAGCGCGTCGAGGAGGCGGTCCTGACCGCGATCGAGCCCGGCTCCCTCAAGGTCGCCATCGACCCGTGGCAGGCGTCGGCGTAACGCCCGACGCAACCTGCGAGCGAACGGCCGGGCACGCTGCCACCGCCTGCTGCCATCGCCCCGGCCAGGAGCCTGGAGCGCCGTCGCTCCCAAGGGCGGGCAGGCGCCTGCGTCGCGCCCGCCTTTGAACGGCGCGAGCGATGTCGTTGCGCGCGCCTGTCAACCCGTCAGGGCTGGGCGGCGGCGTCCTCGGCCATCTCCCGGGCGACGTTCTGGAGCGACGGCTGGTCGCTCCCGAATCGCTGCAGTTCATGGCTCAGCTGGGCGAGCTCCTCGCCGCCGGCCATCATCTGCGTGAGCTCCGCGACCGTGATCTGGTCCTTGAGGTAGCTCCCCATCACCTGCCCGAGCTTGAGCAGCACGAAGCGGTCGCCGACGGGATAGGCGTGGTGCGGGTTGTGGGTGATGAGGACGACACCGCGGCCCATGTCCCGCGCCTGGATCACGTAGCGGAGCACGATCCCCGATTGGCGGACGCCGAGGGCCGAGGTCGGCTCGTCGAGGATCAGCACCCGGGCCCCGAAGTAGACGGCCCTCGAGATGGCGACGGCCTGCCGCTCGCCGCCCGAGAGCGTGCCGACGTACTGGTTGGGATCCGACACGTTGATCCCCATCTTCGCCATCTCGTCCTTCATCACGCTCTTGGCGCGCCCCTGGTCGAGGAAGTGGATGGGGCCGAACGACCGCGTCGGCTCCTGGCCGAGGAAGAAGTTCCGCCAGATCGACATCATCGGGACGGTCGCCAGATCCTGGAAGACCGTGGCAATGCCATGCGACCGGGCTTCGCGCGGTCCGTTGAAGTGGACCGGCTGGCCGTCAACGAGGATCTGGCCCTCGTCGGGGGGGAAGACGCCCGACAGCGTCTTGATCAGCGACGACTTGCCCGCGCCGTTGTCGCCGAGCACGCAGGTGACCTCGCCGGCCCGGACCTCGAGCGAGACGTCGCGGAGGGCGGTGACGCTGCCGAAGTACTTGCTGACGTGACGCGCCTCGAGCAGCGGCGCAGGTCCGGCGCCGGCCGACGCGTTCGTGCCGGGAGCGGGATGGCTGGTCATCGGCGTGCCCTCTGTGCCTGGCGGAACGTCACCGCGTTGACGAACACCCCGAACAGCAGCAGGATCCCGAGGAAGGCGAAACCCCACTGGCTCGGCCAGCGCGCGTAGATCACGCCCTGGAGCGCCATGCCGATGATGGCGGCGCCAATCGAGGCGCCGAGGACGGACCCGTACCCGCCCGTCAGCAGGCAGCCGCCAACCACCGCGGCAACGATGTAGTACAGCTCATAGCCGACGCCCTGCTCGGACACAGCCGACAGGCCAGCCGTGAACTGGATGGTGCCGACGAGCCAGGCACCGAGCGCGGTGGCGACGAACAACAGGATCTTGGTGGTGCCGACCGGCACACCGACGTTGCGCGCCGCGTTGGGTTCGCCGCCCGCCGCGTAAATCCAGTTGCCGATCGTCGTTCGCGACAGGATGAGCATGCCGAGGGCGGTCACCGCGAGCCACCAGAACAGCGCGACCGGGAAGGCCGGCTCTGACCCGACGCTGCCGCCGAAGATGGCCTTGGCGGTGTCGGCGCCGGCCGGCGGGTTGAGGACCGTGACGACCGTGCTGTTGGCGTTGAGCGCCTCGACGAGGCCGACCGAGGTGCCGCGGAGCACGAAGAACGTCGCCAGCGTGACGATGAAGCTCGGCAGCTTGGTCTTCACGACCAGGAAGCCGTTGAACAGGCCCACCAGCACGGCGAACACGGCCGACACCGCGATGCACAGCCAGAGATTCCAGCCGAACTCGTTGGCCAGGAGCCCGATCAAGATTGCCGTCGAGCCGGTCATGACGCCGGCCGACAGGTCGAACTCGCCGCCGATCATCAGCAGGCCGACTGGCACCGCCATGATCCCGAACTGCCACGCCTGGGTGAGCCAGCCGACGAAGCCGGCCTGGGACACCCAGAGCGGGCTCGAGGTTGGGTTGAGGGCGAAGATGAGGAAGATCGCAACCGCGGCCAGCGCCGCCCCCACCTCCGGCCGACGGAAGATCCGGGTGACCGCCCGGGCCGTGACCACGCGGTCACCAGGGCTGGCAGCAGGCGCGGCCTGCTTCGTCGGGGTCGGCACATCCATGGCGCGGTCGCCCACCTCTCCTCTTGCTCACTGGCCCGGGCGGGGAGAACCCCCGGCCCGGGCCAGCGTCACATCTCGTGACCTTGTTGGGAGCGCTGGTGCTCAGGACTCGCCGGCGGCGGCCCCTGCCTCCACGTTGGAGACGTTGGTCTTGTCCACGAGGAGCGGACCTGTCGGGACGGTGGTGCCGCCGCCGACGCTCGCCCCGTAGTGGGCCTTGTAGAGCTGGAGGAACACGATCGGCAGGTAGCCCTGCAGGTACTGCTGCTGGTCAACGACGAAGTCGATGGTCCCGGCCTTGACGGCCGAGATGTCCCAGCTGTTGAGGTCGAACGTGGCAAGCTTGATCTTGCTCCCGCTCGGGAGTGCGGATTGCACGCCCTGCGCGATCGCGTTGTTCAGGGTCATGATCGCGTTGACGCCGGGGTGGGCCTGGAGGTACGCGGTGACCTGCTGGGCCGAGGCGCTGGGGTTGGAGGCGGCGTTCGGAACGCTCAGGGTGAGCTCAGTGCACGCCGGGCCGGCGGCCGGGGCGTCGCCCGTCGAGCAGGTGGCCCCGGTGCCGAGCGCCTGGGCGATGCCGTTGCAGCGGTCCAGGAGGTTCTGGCCGCTCTGGTGGATCACGCACAGGACGTTGGTCGCCTGGAGGGCCATGAACCGGGCGCCGGACTGCTTGCCAGCGAACGCCTCGGGCTGCCCGACGCAGGTCATCGCACCCGACGCCGCGATCGTGGCGTCGTCGCAACCGGCGTTGATGAGCACGACCGGGATGCCGGCCTTCGCGGCGGCGGCAAGGGTCGGGTTCATCAGGCTGGGGTTGTGGTTGGAGACGGCAAGGCCGTCCACCTTCTGGTTGATCGCATCCTGGATGGCCTGGTTCTCGGCGTTGTCGTCAGGCTGCGCCTGGCCCTGCTGCTGCGACCCGTAGACCTCGGTCAGGGTGCAGCCCGTAGCGGCGGAGGCGTCCTTGGCGCCCTTGTAGACGACGCTCCAGAAGCTGCCCGTGTCGCCGTGGGTGATGACCGCGAACTTGTACGGGCAGCTGGCCGACGCCCCGCCCGAGCTGGCGCCGCTGGCTGCCGGCGCAGTCGTCGCCGCGTTCGAGCCGCAGCCGACAACGATGGCGGCGCTGGCGATGAGGGCGCCAGCCAGCCGCAGCACACGATTGATGGCCATGTTCTCTCCACTCCTCCGTGAGAAAGCCTTGCCGACTACCGACCTGGCGCGCCTGCCACCGCCGTCTGACGGGCTCCACTTGGCTGTTGCGTTTGTCGCGTAATCGATTGCAGACGTTAGTCGCGCGTCGTTCACCTGTCAACACGGTTTCGCCACCCGGCCGCAGCACGGCGCGAGCGACGGTGCTGTGGGAAGTCGGGCCGCAGCCCTCAGGCGCCGAGCAGGCCCTCGAGATAGACGCAATTCGCCCTCGCAGTGGCCGTCGGGTCATCGCGGCAGGTGTCCTGCTCGATCACGTACCAGCCGTCGTAGCCTACCCCGTGCAGTGCCGCCACAACCTCGGGGATCCGCGCCATCCCCTCGCCCAGGGGCGGGAAGATGAAGTTCGCGAGCGCCGTTCCGAATGACCAGGACGACGCCCTCGCGCGGGCCAGGACCGCCTCGTCCACGTCCTTGACGTGCACGTGCTGCACCCGGTCCGCGTACCGCGGCAGCAGGTCGATCGCCTGACCGCCCCCGAACGCGAGGTGCCCGATGTCGAGGCACCAGCCCACCAGCGCCGGGTCGGTCTCGTCGAGCAGGCGAGCCGTCTCGGCCGGCGTCTCGACATACGTCCCGACGTGGTTGTGGAAGGCGAGCCGCATCCCGAGCGGGACGAGTTGGCGGGCCAGCGCGTCGAGGCCGGCCGCCAGGGTGAGCCACTGGTCGTCGGTCAGCCCCCGCGCCTCGTCCACGTGGCCCGCCTCGCCGCGGCGGCGGTCGTCGCCGGCCTCCGCCGCGATCAGCACCTTGCCGCCGTTGGCGGCCAGGAAGCGCGCAATGCCCAGCGCCCGCTCGAGCTCGGGCTCGAGCCTGGCCGCATCACGGAATCCCAACGCGACGAAGGCGCCCACGAGGTCCAGGCCGCGGCCGGCGAGCGCCGCGCGGAGTTCGTCGGGATCCGTGGGCATGGACGGGCCCCACTCCGTGGCGTCGTAACCCGCCTCGACCATGTGGTCGAGCGCCCGGCCATAGGGCATCCACGGGAACACCTCGGGGATGTCCGGGTTGTTCCAGTTGACGACCGCGGTCGCGATCCTCACACCAGCTCCTCGCGCTGGAGCGCCACGGCCTGCTCGTAGCGGGCGCGGGCGGCGACCACCAGATCGGAGCCGCTGACCTCGGCCGGGGGCACGTCCCACCATGCCTCGTAGCCCGGCGCGCGCTTGTCGGGCGAGACGTACACGTGGATCACCGTGAGGCGGTCCGCGGTGCGGGCCGCGGCGATCGCGTCGCGGATCTCCTGCTCGGTGCGCGCGGTGACTCCGATGGCGCCCATCGCCTCGGCGTGCTTGGCGAAGTCCACCGGGATGTAGCCGCCGGTCAGGCGCCCCGTGCCGGCCTCGCGGAACCGCAGCTCGTTGCCGAACTGCGGGATGCCGCAGCTCCAGGCCAGGTCCTTGATGCACTGGTAGCCGTGGTTGTCGAACACGACGACCGTCATCCTGATGCCCTCGGCGACCGCCGTGACGATCTCGGAGTTGAGCATGAGGTACGTGCCGTCGCCGATGGCGACCAGCACCTCTCGCTCGGGCTCGGCCATCTTGATGCCCATGCCGGCCGGGATCTCGTAGCCCATGCAGCTGTAGCCGTACTCCAGGTGGTACGCCTTGCTGTCCTCGGGCCGCCACAGCTTGAGCAGGTCGCCCGGCAGGCTCCCCGCCGCGCAGACCACCGTGGCGTGCCCGCCCACGGCGTCGTTGAGGATGCCGATGACCTCGGGCTGGGCCAGGTCGGCCGTCTCACCGCTGGGCGTGCGGTGGAACACGACCCGAGCGTCCCACTCCTCCTTGAGGTCGGCGACGCGGTCGCGGTACGCCGGCTCGGTGCCCGGGTGGTCCGCGAGGGCGGCGGTCAGGGCCAGCAGCGCCTCGCGCGCATCGGCGATGAGCGGGACGGCGCGCAGCTTGTGGGCATCGAAGCCGTTGAGGTTGATCCCCACGAAGTTCGCGTCGGCGTTCTGGAAGATCGTCTTGGAGGCGGTGACGAAGTCGCCCATCCGTGAGCCGATGGCGATGACGAGGTCCGCCTCCTTGGCCAGTCGATTGGCCGCGAGACCGCCGTTGGCACCCACCGGACCGACGTTGTAGGCGTGGTTCCAGGGCAGGACGCCCTTGCCGGCCTGGCTCTCGCTGACCGGGATGCCGAACGTGGTGGCGAAGGCGTCGAGCGCGGATTCCGCCCCGGAGTAGATGGCCCCGCCGCCGGCCACGATGAGCGGGCGCTTCGACGTCCGGATCAGCTCCGCCACCTCGGCCAGGGCGGCCGGCTCCGGGATCGGCCGCCGGACGTGCCAGACGCGCTTCGCGAAGAAGCGCTCCGGCCAGTCGTAGACCTCGGCCTGGACGTCCTCGGGCAGGGCGACGGTGACTGCGCCGGTCTCGGCCGGGTCGGTCAGGACGCGGAAGGCCTCGGGCAGGGAGCTCAGGAGCTGCTCCGGGCGGCTGATCCGGTCGAAGTAGCGGCTGACGGGGCGGAAGGCGTCGTTCGCGGAGACGTCGTGCTCGATCGGGTGCTCCAGCTGCTGGAGGACCGGGTCTGGCAGGCGGTTCGCGAAGTAGTCGCTCGGGAACAGCAGCACGGGCAGGCGATTGACACTCGCCTGTGCAGCGCCTGTGATCATGTTCGTGGCGCCCGGGCCGATTGAGCTGATGCAGGCGAACGTCTGGAGCCGGTTCTTGTGCTTGGCATAGGCGGAGGCGAGATGGACCTGCGCCTGCTCGTTCTGGGGCCGGTAGTAGGGCATCTGGTAGGCGTCGCCCAGCTCCTCGAGCGCCTGTCCCAGCCCTGCGACGTTGCCGTGGCCGAAGATGCCCCAGACGCCGGCGATGAAGCGGTTCTCAACGCCGTCGCGCTCAACGTACTGGGCCGCCATGAAGCGAACGATCGCCTGTCCGACCGTCAGCCGAAGGGTGGACAACGCGGGGCCTCCTCTCAGGGGTTGCGACTGCGTGGGGCGCGGCGGGCCGGGCGGCGGGCGCCTGCGTTTGATGTGCATCGGTAATCGTTTACACTCTAGTGCGACGCGACCCCGGTGCGCAACCCTCCCGGTCATCCTGGCGGTCCGGGTCCCGGGACGTGGGCGTCACCGGATACGCTTTCATCGGACGATCGGCGCCCCGGCGCGGGCATGCCGAGACGAGGACCCAGGAGGCACTGCACATGCTTCGCATCGCGATGTTGGGGGCCGGTCGCGTCGGCCAGGTCCACTCGGCGTCGATCACCTCGAGCCCCGGGGCCGAGCTCGCGCTCGTCGTCGACCCGATCGAGGCTGCTGCCAGGGCCCTCGGCGAGAAGCACGGCACCCGCTGGAGCCTCGATCCGGAGGATGCGTTCTCGGACGCGTCCATCGACGCGGTGGTCATCGGCACACCGACCAACACCCACATCGACATGCTGCGCCGGGCCGTAGACGCGGACAAGAAGGTCCTGCTCGAGAAGCCCATCGACCTCGACCTCGCCAAGATCGACGCGGCCTGGGCCGAGATCCAGCCCAAGGCGCCATTCGTGATGCTGGGCTTCAGCCGGCGGTTCGACCCGTCGTTCCGCGAGGTCCGCGAGCGCGTCGGGCGGGGCGAGATTGGCCTGATCCGCGCGCTGCGCATCACCTCGCGCGACCCACAGCCGCCGCCCGCGGCGTACCTGTCGGTGTCCGGCGGGATGTTCAAGGACATGACCATCCACGACTTCGACATGGCCCGCTACCAGCTGGGCGACATCGTCGAGGTCCAGGCGATGGGCTCGGACAACGGGCTCGACGCCTTCAAGCAGGCCAAGGACCACGCCCAGGCGATCATCGTGATGCGCGCGGCGAGCGGCGCACTGTGCACGATCGTCAACAGCCGTTCCTGCGCCTACGGCTACGACCAGCGACTCGAGGCATACGGCGATCTGGGCTCGCTCGAGGCCGGCAACTGGACCGCCACCACGGTGCGCGCCAACACCGCCACCGAGACGGAGGCGGCCGGCCCGATCCTCAACTTCTTCCTCGAGCGCTACATGCCCGCGTTCAAGGCGGAGTTCGACGAGTTCGTCACGGCCGTCAAGGAGGATCGCGAACCGTCAGTGGGCTTTGCCGACGGGCGCGCTGCGCTGGTCCTCGCCGAGGCGGCGAACGAGAGCGTGGCCACGGGACGGGCCGTCAAGGTCGGCTGATCCTCCGCGACGATCGCTCCCCGGCCGCGGCCCCAGTCACTCGCCGTGCGGGTGCTCGGCGACGTGCCGTTGCCAGACACGCGCACCACGAGTGACTGACACGCCAAGCGTCCCAGACACTCCCCTCGCGAGTGCGTGGGAATGCCTGCCCAGCGAGCACTCGCGACACGAGTGTCTGGCACCTCGATCAGCGGCGCGCTAACTCACGCAGCACCCGCTCAGCGATGCGCTCCGGGGTCAGCCCGTGGCGATCGAGCAGCCAGGGGTTCGGCGCGGACTCGCCCCAGACGTCGCCGATCCCGATTCGCACGACAGGCCGCGGCTGGTGCGACGTGACGATCTCGGCCACCAGCCCGCCCAGCCCGCCCAGGACCGTGTGCTCCTCGGTCGTGACCACGAGCGGCACGGCGCCCGCGGCTTCGGCGATCGCTGTCGCGTCCACGGGTTTGAGACAGGGCACGTGGAGCACGCCCGCCGCGATCCCCCGCTCGGCGAGAAGGTCCGCCGCGGCCAGCGTCCGCGCGGTCTGCTGCCCGGTCGAGACCAGCAGCAGGTCGGCCCCTCCGCGCAGCCGGACGACGCGTCCCGGCTCGAAGGCATAGTCGTCGCCGAAGATGTCCGGCCCCGCCTCGCGCCCGAGGCGCAGGTACACCGGCCCCGGCGTCGCAGTCGCCCAGCGGACCATCGCCGCGCACTCGACGGCGTCGGCCGGCGCGAGCACCGTCATGTCGGGCATGGCGCGCATGATCGAGAGGTCCTCGACGTCGAGGTGTGTCCTGCCCGAGAACCCCGCCTGCAGCCCCGAGTACGCCGCGCCGATCTTCACGTTGGCGCCGGTCTGGGCCATCGACATCCGGACCTGGTCCACGGCGCGGTGGGTGAAGAACACGGCGAACGACGACAGCCAGGGCACGAACCCCAGCATCGCGAGCCCGACTGCCGTGCCCACCATGGACTGCTCGGCGATCCCCATCTGCAGGAAGCGATCGGGGTAGGCCTTGGCGAACTTGTCCGCCTTGGTGGAGGTGGCGAGGTCACCGTCGAGGACCAGCAGGTCGCGGTTGGTCGCGGCGAGCTCGACGAGCGTGTCGCCCCAGACGTCGCGCATCGGGGCGCTCATCGCGTCGCCTCGCCACCGGCCGAAGCCGTCTCGGCGCGCGCCGCCTCGACCTCGTCGGCCGTGGCTGCCCGGGCGTGCCACGACGAGGCGCCCTCGGTGAAGCTGAACCCGCGCCCCTTCACCGTGGTGGCGAGGATGGCCGTCGGACGATCGTCGGCGGCTGCGGCACGCGCCTGCTCGCACGCGTCGATGATCTGGCCGAAGTCGTGCCCGTCGATCTCGAACACCCGCCAGCCGAACGCCTGCAGCGCGGACGTCGGCCCGACGTCGCCGAACGGGTCACGACGGTCCCCGCGATGCGCCTCCCCCGCCCGCAGCGGCCACCCGTACTGCTGCATGCCGTTGCGGTCGACGATCGCCGTCAGGTTGCCGAGGCCGTACCTGGAGGCCAGCTGGACGCTCTCCCAGACCTGGCCCTCCTGCATCTCGCCGTCGCCCAGCATCACCCACGTGTGGAAGCCCAGGCCGCGAAGCTTCGCCCCCAGCGCGAGGCCGACCCCCACCGAGATCCCCTGCCCCAGCGAGCCCGTCGAGGCGTCAAGCGCGGGGAGGCGCGTCATGTCAGGGTGGCCCTGGAGGCGGGAGCCCGCAGTGTCGAAGGTCGCCAACTCCTCCAGGGGGAAGTAGCCGGCCAGCGCCATCGCCGCATACAGGCCGATCGCCGAGTGCCCCTTGGACAGGATGAACCGATCGCGTCCCGGCCACTCGGGCTCCTCGGGGCGCACGCGCATCACCCGCATGAACAGCGCGACGAGCAGGTCCATCGCGGACAGCGGGCCGCCGACGTGGCCCGCCCCAGCCTGGTGCACGCTCTCCATCACGAGGAGGCGGCCGCGGCGCGCGAGGGCGACGAGGTCGGCGTGTGCCCCAGCGGCGCCAGCGGGCAGGGGGTCACCGGGCATGCGGCGGGCGTCCGGCTCAGGGTCCGAGAGGCGGGGCGGCGGGTCGGTCACTGCGGAGGACACCTCGTGGCAGGGCTGGTCGGACCGACCTCATCTTCCCAGATTCAGGTCTACACTGCAATCGATTACAGCCGCGTGCGACGCTCGGGCGCAATCGCTTGCATCGTGGATCTTGACGACGAGCCGGTCCGTCCACTAGGCTGCGAAATCGATTACTCCCGCACGGGCGGCAGGTGTGCCCCGGGCGGCACAGGCGATCGGCGGAGGCAAGGGGGTCGGATGCGGCAGGTGCGACAGGCGGCGAGGAACCTCGCTGCCGGGAAGCGATGGCTCCCCGAGGACGCCGCGCAGGTGCGCCCGTGATGAGTGATCGCGTCGGCCCGGCCACCATCCGCGACGTCGCCCGCAGGGCTGGCGTTTCCACGGCGACGGTCAGCCGCGTCCTGGCGGGCATCGGCAACCCCAAGGTCGAGACCGCGGGCGCTGTCTTGGCTGCGGTCGAAGCCCTCGACTACCGCCCGTCGGCTGTCGCGAGGTCGCTGCGGATGCGCCGGACGAATACCTTCGGGCTGATCGTCACCGACATCCAGAACCCGTTCTTCCCCGAGCTGGTCCAGGCGGCCGACGACGCGGCGCGCGAGGTGGGCTATTCGATCCTGCTCGGATCGGCGGCCTTCGATGAGCACCGGGCAGTGCACTACCTGGACCTCATGGCGGACCGCCGAGTGGACGGCATGATCGTCGCCTCGAGCCAGGTCACCGAGGAGAGCTGGCGGTGGCTCTCCGAGTCGCCCGTCCCCGTCGTGGTCGTCAACGCGGAGCCGGCAAATGTGCCGATCACGGTGATCACCAGCGACAACCGCGCGGGCATGCGGATGGCCGCCGAGCACCTGCTCGGCCTCGGGCACCGGCGCATGGCGTACGTGCGCGGGCTGGAGGGCATCACCGCCGACCAGCCTCGCGTGGAGGGGTTCCGCGAAGCCTGCCGCGAGGCGGGCATCCCCGCTGCTGACCTCCTCGAGTTGCGCGGCGACGCCCAGTTCGCAGGGGGCGAGCGGGCGGTGGCCGAGCTTCTCGCCGCGGGCACCGACGTGACGGCCATCGCCTGCCACAACGACATCACCGCCATCGGCGCCCTGCGCGCGCTGCGGGCCGCCCACGTCAGGGTGCCGGCCGACATCAGCGTGATGGGCTGCGACGACATCGCCGCGGCGTCCTGGGTGGTGCCAGCCCTGACCACGATCGCCCAGCAGAAGGCCGAGATGGGCCGCATGGCGGTCGAACGACTGCTCGCGATGCTCGACGCCGGTGAGGGTGGCATCGCGCCCGAGACCATCCGGGTCCCGATGGTGCTTCAAGTCCGCGAGTCCACGGGCCAGGCCCGTGTCGGAGGAATCGGCTCATGACGCCCCTCATCGCCCTGCGTGGCGAACACCAGACACCCGCCGGGGAGCCCGGCCTGATCCAACCGGAGCAGGAGCACATGGTTCGCATCGCGAACGCCCCGTGCTCGTGGGGCGTGATCGAGGGCATCGAAGGTGAGACCGCAGGCTACGTGCGGGTCCTCGACGAGATGGCGGAGACGGGCTACATCGGCACGGAGCTGGGCGACTGGGGCTTCATGCCCACCGATCCGGACCAGCTCAAGGCCGAGCTTGACGCTCGCGGCCTGGCGTTGATGGGTTCATGGGTCAGCGTGTGGCTCCACGACCGCTCCCGCCACGAGAGCTCGGCAGCCGATGCCGTCCGCACGGCCAGGCAGCTCGCGCGAGTCGGCGGCAAGGACGCCGTCGTGGTCCTGGGCAACGACCCGTACGGCGACCCACTCCGGGCGAAGCTCGCCGGGCGGGTTCGGCCCCAGGACAGCCTGACCGACGAGCAGTTCAAGGTCCTCGCCGACGGCGCGAACTACGTCGCCCGGCGCGTCTGGGACGAGGCCGGGATCCGGACGGTCGTCCACCAGCACATCGGCACCTTCATCGAGACCGAGGCCGAGGCGCGCCGGCTGTTCGACATGACCGACCCGGCGGTGCTGGGGCTGTGCCTCGACACGGGACACTGGACGTTCGGCGCGGGCGGCGACCCGGTGGCGGCGGTCCGCGAGTTCCGCGACCGCGTCTGGCACGTCCACTTCAAGGACGCCGAGCCGGCCGTGATGGCGGCTTCGCGGGAGCACGAATGGAGCGGCCCCGAATCCGTGGGCCATGGCGTGTTCTGCGAATTGGGCAGGGGCGCGGTGGACTTCCCGGGGATGCTCCAGGCACTCGACGACATCGACTACGCGGGCTGGATCGTCGTGGAGCAGGATGTCCTGCCCGGCATGGGCCATCCTCGCGAGAGTGCCCGCCGCAATCGCGACTACCTGCGGTCCATCGGGGTCTAGGCGTCGGCCGGTCATCGGCTACGCTTCGGCCTCCGCGCGCCGGGCGGTCGCTCCGTCCGGCGCATCGCCGTTTGCGGGCGAGCGCGAGGTGTCGGCATGGCTGAGAAGGTCCGGGTGGGGATCGCGGGCACCAGCTGGTGGGCCGATTCGATGTACCTGCCGGCCCTGGTTGGCCACCCCCAGGCCGACGTTCGCGCCGTGGCTGGGACGCGCCCGGCGCACACCCGGGAGTTCGCCGCCAAGTGGGGCATCCCGACCGCCTACGACACGGTTGGCGAGATGCTCGACGCCGAGCCGCTGGACGCGCTCATCGTGGCCACGCCCAACCGGTCCCACTTCCCCATCGCCCGCGCGGCGCTGGAGCGCGGGCTGCACGTCCTGTGCGAGAAGCCCGTGGGGATGTCGTCCGTCGAGGCACGGCGCCTGGCTGACCTCGCGGCCGCCAGGGGCGTCACCACGATGGTGCCGTTCACGTACCGCAACATGCCCGGCATGCGCTATCTCAAGGAGCTGGTGGACGAGGGGTACCTCGGCCAGCCGTACCACCTGAACATGCGCTACTACGCGGGCTACGGCCGTGGCGGCGAGTACGCGTGGCGGTTCGACCTCGACGTCGCCGGGGCGGCACTCGCGGGCGACCTCGGGTCGCACCTCGCCTACCTCGCGCGGTGGTACTTCGGCGAGGTGGAGTCAGTCACGGCGGAATTCGGGTTCTCCGTGCCGCGCGCCACCCGGCCGGACGGCGCCGACTATCCCCGGGGGGAGGACTCCGCGGTCATCCTGCTGCACTTCGTGAACGGCGCGACGGGCGCGCTCCACGTCTCCTCGGTGGCGCACGAGCCGTCGTCATTCGGCCAGCTGCAGAGCCTGGAGTTGCACGGATCGGCGGGCACCCTCCACCACACCAACGATTGGAACGCGGTCCAGACGGTCAGCGGCGCCCGGGCACACGAGCCGACCGTCCGCGAGCTGCCCATCCCCGACCGCCACTGGGGCGGCGCCCCACGCGACGACGCCCACGAGACCTACAAGCACGTGTTCCGCGATCAGGACACGCAGGCGCGGGCATTCATCTCAGCGGTCGCGCGCGGCGAGAAGGTTGCGCCTGACCTGGCCGACGGCCTCGCCGTCCAGCGCATCGTCGATGCGGCCGTGCGCTCTGCCCACGATGGCCGCCGCGTCCCGATCGCGGAGATCGCCGCCGCTGAGGACTGAGGCTCGGCGCGCCGGGCGACTGGCGCCGATGCCGCGGCAACCCTGGCTCGCCGACCTCGCGACTGGACCATCGGTCCAGACTGCCGTTGGCCCGCAGGCTCAAGCTGGACCACCGGTCCAGACTGCCGTTGGCCCGCAGGCTCAAGCTGGACCACCGGTCCAATCGATCACCGATCCAGGCGCCAGTGCCGGCTCACAGCGTACGAACATGGACCGGCAGTCCAGCCTCCGCGTGGAGGCCGCCAGGAGTTGGGACTGGCAGTCCAGTCGAGGCGCCCGAGGCGGCTGGCGTGTCGGCACGGCGAACCCGGAAAGAAGAGCGCCGCCTCGCGGCGGCGCCCAACCAGGAACGATGCCCGGCCCCGCCGCACCCGGGGGGACCGGGCGCGCCGACGCCGAAGGGGTTACGAGTTGCCGGGGAAGACCAGCGAGAGCGGGCCCTGCTTGCCGGGCTCGGGCCAGCGCTCGGTGATCATCTTCTGCTGGGTCCAGAAGCGGACGCCGTCCTCGCCGCGCATCGGCAGATCGCCGATGGCCGAGTCCTTGGAGCCCGAGAAGCTCATGAAGCCCGCCGGCACCGGGATCGGCACGTTGACGCCGATCATCGGGACGTCGATCTCGAGCTTGAACCGCCGCGCGGCGCCGCCGTCCTTGGTGAACACCGCGGTGCCATTGGCGTACTTGTGGCCGTTGATCAGGGCCACGCCCTCCTCGAAGGTCTTCGCGTGGACGATCCCGAACACCGGGCCGAAGATCTCCTCGCGGAAGATCTTCATCTCGGGCGTGACGTTGTCGAACAGCGACACGCCGAGGAAGAAGCCGTCGGGGTTGGGGCCCTCGAACGTTCGGCCGTCCACCACAAGCTCAGCGCCCTCGGACTCGCCAACGCCGATCCAGTTGATGACCGACTCGCGGTGCTCCTTGGAGTAGATCGGGCCCATGTCGGCCCCGGGCTCCATGCCGTCGGTGATCTTGAGCTTGGCGATCCGGTCGAGGATCTTGGGGCGGAGCTGCTCGCCGGTGTCGCCCACCGCGATCAGCAGCGTCTGGGCCATGCACCGCTCGCCGGCGGAGCCGAAGCCCGCCGCGACCGCCGCATCGGCCACCATGTCCAGGTCCGCGTCGGGCAGGACCAGCATCGCGTTCTTGGCCGAGGTGTAGGACCCGACCCGCTTGCCGTGCTTGGTCCCCTCCTCGAACACGTACCGGCCGACCGCCGTGGACCCGACGAACTGGATCGCCCGGATGTCCGGGTGCTCGACGATCGCCTTCACGGCCTCCTTGCCGCCGTAGACGATGTTGAACGTGCCGTCTGGGCCGCCCGCCTGCGTCCACAGCTCCGCCTGGAGCTGGGTGGCGCCCGGGGTGTGCGAGGACGGCTTGAGGATGACCGTGTTGCCGGCCATCAGCGCCATCGGGTAGATCCAGGTCGGGACCATCACGGGGAAGTTGAACGGCGTGATCGCCGCCACCACGCCCAGCGGCGCCCGCATCGTGTACGTGTCCACCTTGGTGGAGACGTTCGGGGTGTTCATGCCCGAGAGGTGGACCGGCAGGCCGCAGGCGAAGTCGATCGTCTCGATGCCGCGCAGGACCTCGGCCAGAGCGTCCGGGAACGTCTTGCCGTGGTCTCGGGTGATCAGGCGCGCGAGCTCTTCGCGGTGCTCGTACATGAGCCCGCGGAAGGCGAAGAAGATGTTGCTGCGCGCGATCAGGGGCATGTCGCGCCAGGCCGGGAAGGCCGCCTTGGCTGCGACGACAGCGGCATCCACCTCGGTCTGCCCGCCGCGCGGCACCCGCGCGATGACCTGGCCGGTCGCGGGGTTGTACACCGGCCCGGTCTGCTCCGGCAGAACCTCGACCATGGTGCCGTTGATGTAGTGCGAGAGGATCGGCAGGACCGCCGCCTCGTTGGGTGTGTCGATGGCCACCATGTGCCTCCAAGTAGGGTTGCAGGTTCGGGGCGCGCGCCGGCCGGTGTTCAGCCCGCCTTGACGTCCGGGTTGGGGAGAACGATATCCCTCACCACGCCAACGAGATCGTGATACGAGGCGACAAAGGAGCGCAAGGTCCGGGCGGTCGCACCAAAGGTCACGAACTCGGCAGGGACCATGCCGTCAGGCTCGTAGGCGCGCCGGAAGTCGGGGATGCGCGCCAGCAAGTCGTCGATGAGCGTCTGGTCCACCGGGACCTCGATTCGCGGCGCGGGGTCGATCCCCGAGTTGTTGAACCGGACCTGCCAGGCGTACGGCATCGTCAGCACGACGTCGCCGCCGACGAGCTCGGTCCAGTGCAGGCGGTGGCGATAGGCGGCGGCGAGCAGCCGGGTCCGATACCCGCGCTCCCCGAAGATCCCATAGGCGCGCTTGAACGCGGCGATGCCCGCCCAGTTGGCGGCGCTGGGATCGAGGGCGATGCCTTCCCGATCCACCAGGACCTTCATCCAGTCGTCCAGCCGGCCGATCATCAGCGAGCACACGGGCGTCATGTGGCTCGTGTCGCCGCCCGCGGCCTCAAAGCGCTGGAGCCCGCGCTCGATCGCCTCGGCGGCCGCGATGCACTGGGCCACGGTGAACACCACGGTCACGTTGGCGACCACGCCCTGGGCGGTGGCCTCCTCGGCGGCCTCGAGGCCCTCCGCGGTGCACGGGAACTTGACCTGGATGTTCGGCGCGAGCGTGCTGAAGTGCACCGCCTGGTCGGCCATCCGCTTCGGGTCGCGGTAGTTGGCCGGGTTGGTCTGGAGCGACAGCCGGCCCTTCTTGCCGTGGTGGGCCTCGAACACGGGCGCGAGGATGGCGGCGCCACGGGCGCCCATCTCCTCGATCAGCGCCCAGGTGATCTCCACCTCCGACCAGTGCGGATGCTGCGCGGCGAACTCGCGCACGCGCGGGACCCAGTGGTCCTTCTCCTTCTTCATCACCTCGCCGACGATCGTCGGGTTCGAGGTGGCGCCGGTGGCGCCGCGCTCGACGGCGTATTCCAGCTCGGCGACCGCACAGGAGTCGTTCCAGTAGTCGGTTGGGGTGGTCTCGACCATCTTCGCCAGCGGGCTGGCGACGGCCGTGGTGATCGTCATGTGGCCTCCGTCAGATGGCGTCCTGTCGCCATCAGATCATCGATTATCGATCGCCTGCTCCGGCACGTCAACGTGAGCTCGAGCAACGGGCGCGCTCGGAGACCAGTTCATCAGCCAGGCGTGGTCCGGGTCGATCGTGAAGTGCCAGGCGCGGTTGGGGCCGGCCATGATGTTGAGGTAGTAGGCGTCGTACCCGGCCGGGGCCCCGAATGGGTGGTAGCCCTCGGGGACGAGGACGACGTCGAGATCGCCCACCGCCATCGCCTCGTCCAGCGAGCGGTCGGCCGTGTAGACGCGCTGGAAGCCGAAGCCCTGGGGCTTGGCGAAGCGGTAGAGGTAGTACTCCTCGAGCCTCGCCTCGACCGGGGGGTTCTCCGTGTCGTGCTTGTGCGGCGGGTAGCTGCTCCAGTTGCCGCCAGGCGTGAACACCTCGAATGCGATGAGGCGACCCGCCTCCATCTGGGTGTCGAGCAGGTGGTGGATGCGACGAGCCGTGTTCCCCTCCCCGCGCGCCTCGACGAGGATCTCCTCCGGGGCGAAGTAGCGGGTCAGGCGTGTCGCTCCGCCGGGGGCCGCCGCCACGACCACGAGGGCATCCGTCTGCGCGGCGACCCGGATCGCATCGCCCGGTGCCACGAGCACCACCGGCGCCGCCGGGCCGTCGAAGACGCTTGTCCTCGAGCCGATCCCGTCGAGGTCGAGCTCGCCCGCCGTCACCGAGGCGCGGCCCTCGAGCACGAGCACAAGGCGCTCCTGGTCGTCGGGCTCGCGGCTGATCGACTGGCCCGGGACGAGTCGGTGGACGGTCACCGTGACCCAGTCCCAGCCGGCGTTCGCGGGATCGACGTGGCTGACCACGCCGTCCGCGCCCGGGGTGGCCGCTCGGCGGAGGAGATGCCGCTCGGCCACCGGGGGACGGTCGACGACGGATTGGCTGCCGGTCGTGGGACCAGGCGGCATGTGGGCATCCTCCACGCTCGGCAATCGATTACACGGTCATGATGCAGCGCTGGACGGAGGGCGTCAAGCGAGGTGGCCGGTGTTCGGAGCCGCAAGCGGCGCACCACCCTCCGCCCGCGCCCCGGCCCCCGGGGATACCGCCGGGGCTACCGGGACGACCGCCGGTCTGGCAGCCTGACGCCCCTCGTCGGCGGTTGGGCATTCCCGCTGCCGGGGGGCGCGGGTATGCTCCGCCGATGGCGAGGGAGCTGCGGTCCCGGCGGGGCGCGCCTTGGCCGCGCTGACCTGCGCGTCCTGCGGGCGGGGCAGCCCGGCGGACGCCGCGTTCTGCGCGGGCTGCGGGGCGAAGCTGGGCGCGACCGCGACCGCCCGCGAGTCGCGCCGGGTCGTGACCGCGCTGTTCTGCGACCTCGTGGGCTCCACCTCGCTTGGCGAGCGGCACGACCCGGAGGTGCTGCGCCCGCTGCTCGACCGGTACTTCGCCGAGGCCCGGGAGGCGGTCGAGCGCCACGGCGGGCGGGTCGAGAAGTTCATCGGCGACGCGGTGTCCGCGGTGTTCGGGCTGCCCGCGGCCCACGAGGACGACGCGCTGCGGGCGGTCCGCGCGGGCCTCGAGGTCCAGGAGCGGCTCGCCCGAATGCGCGACGGCTCGCCGATCCCGCTGGAGGCGCGGGTCGGCATCACAACGGGCGAGGTGCTGGTCCCGGGCGGCGGCGGGCCGCTCATCGGCGACGCGATGAACACGGCGTCGCGGCTCCAGTCGGGCGCGGAGCCCGGGCAGGTGCTGATCGGCGAGCCGACGTGGCGGCTCGTCCGAGACGCCGTGGCCGCTGAGCCCGCCGCCCCGCTCCAGGCCAGGGGCAAGGCGGAGCCCGTGCCCGCGTGGCGCGTCCTAGCGCTCGCCTCGGGCTCTCCGCCCCGCGCCCGGCGGCTCGATGCGCCCATGATCGGCCGACGTCGGGAGGCGGAGCTCCTCGACGGCGCGTACCGGCGGGTGGCGGACGAGCGCGCGTGCCGCCTGTTCACCGTGCTCGGCGTGGCGGGCGCCGGCAAGAGCCGCCTCGTCGAGGAGTTCCTGGGCGCGCTCGGCGGTGGCGCCGAGGTGCTGCGCGGCCGGTGCCTCTCGTACGGGGAGGGCATCACCTGGCTCCCGCTCGCCCAGGCGCTCCGCCCCGCCCTCGGGCTCGCCGAGTTCGCGGGGCCGGACGACGTCGCCGGCGCGGTGCGCGCGGCAGCAGGGGGCGAGGGTCCCGACGCCGCCGCCGTCGCGGCCGGCCTCGGCGGGATCCTCGGCCTGCCGGGCTCGGGCAGCTGGGAGCAGACGGCCTGGGCCGTGCGCCGCCTCCTCGAGTCGCGGGCCCGGGAGCGCCCCGTGGTCCTGGTCCTCGACGACGTCCACTGGGCCGAGCCCGCCCTGCTCGACCTCGTGGAGCACCTCGCCGAGCGCGCCGACGCCCCGCTCCTGCTGCTGTGCATGGCGCGCCCCGAATTGCTCGACGCGCGGCCGAGCTGGGGCTCGGGGGCCGGTGCGGCGGAGGCCGTCCACCTCGCGCCGCTCGCGCCAGCCGACGCCGACGCCCTGGTCGGCGCGCTCCTCGGCGGCGCGGGCCTGCCCCCCGGCGCGCGCGAGCGGGTGACCTCGGCCGCCGGCGGCAACCCGCTGTTCCTCGAGGAGGTCCTGCGGATGCTGGTCGACGAGGGCCGGCTCGTGCGGGACGGCGACGGGTGGGTGGTCGAGGGCGACATCTCGGGGCTGCGGATCCCGCCCACCGTGTCCGCGCTGCTCTCCGCCCGCCTCGACCGGCTGCCCGAGGCCGAGCGCTCGCTGCTCGAGGCGGCGTCCGTCGAGGGGCAGTCGTTCTCCGCCGGCGCGCTCGAGGCGCTGCTGCCCGACGCCTCCCGCGAGGGGCTCGCCGGCCTGCTCCGCTCGCTCGCCCGGAAGGACCTCGTCGCCCCCGAGCGACGCCCGGGCCCCGGTCGCGACGGGTACCGCTTCCGCCACCTGCTCATCCGCGACGCCGCCTACGACGCGGTCCCCAAGTCGTCCCGCGCCCGGCTCCACCTCGCCTTCGCCGACTGGCTCGAGGCCGCAGCCGGCGACGCCATCGCCGAGCGCCGCGAGGTCCTGGGGCACCACCTCGCCCAGGCGCACCGGTACCGCGAGGAGCTCGGCCTCCCCGACGACCCCGATCTGCGCATGCGGGCCGCCCGGGCCCTCGGCGAGGCGGGCATGCGCGCCGAGGACGAGCTGGGCGACCTGAGGAGCGCAGTGCGCCTCCTCAGCGCGGCGGCCGACCTCGCGCCGGGCACCGAGGAGGCGGTCTGGTGGATCTCCCGGCTCTGGGAATATGGGCCTGACCTGGGCCACGTGCCCAAGCTGACCCACGCCGAGGCGCTCCGCCCTGTGTACGGGGACGAGGTCGCCGACACCTCGGCCGCTCGGCTGGCCAGGATCAAGCGGGACTACGCCGACCCGTCCAAGATCGACCTCGCCGCCAACCGTCGCGACGACCTGTGGGCGCTCGAGGTCTACCGGGCGCACGGCGTCCGGCACCTCGAGCCCGCCATGCTCCTGCGGTTCTCCGATGGCGACCTCCTCGCCGGGGACCTGGAGGGGGCCGAGGCGTGGGCGCGCGAGGGCCTCCGGGCCGCGGAGGAGATGGGGTGGCTGGCCTTCCTCCAGTGGGCGGCCGCGAACGTGCTGTCCGCTCTCTTCGCGGGGCCCGCCCCGCTCAGCCTCGTCGTGGCGGAGGCGACGGCGCTTCTTGCGCGGTGGGCTGGCCGCCCCGCGTCGAGGTCCCTCCTATTGAGCCGCGCATCGGCGCGGGCCAACATGGGGGACCCTGACGGGGCGAGCGAGGACCTCGACGAGAGCGACGGCCTCAGGGCCGCCGTCGGTCTCCCGCCCGACATGGAGAGCGTCCGGCCCGAGCCGTCGATCGCGCTCGCGCGGGGGGATCTTCGCGGGGCGGCGGAGGCGTGCCGGGAGCTGCTCGCTCTGGTGCCCCAGGAGGACGCCAACGTCAGGTACGACGTGCTGGGCACGTATGCCCGCGTGCTCCTCGACCTGGGCCTCGACGCGGAGGCCCAAGCGGCGGTCGATCCGCTCGAGGGCAGCGAGATCGTCGGGCAGCGCGCCACCCATCGATCGCTCCGGGCGAGGCTCCACGCACGGAGCGGCGAGATCGGGGCGGCCCTCGCGTCCATTGACGAGGCAGCCGAGCTGGTCGCGCCGACGGGCTTGGCGATCATCAAGGCCGACGCGGCGCTCGATCGCGGGCACGTCCTCCTCGCGGCCGGCCGCGTCGAGGAGGCGAGGGCCAGCACCGAGGAGGCCCTGCGCCGCTACCGGGCGAAGCAGCACGAGGTCGGCGCGCGCCGAGCGGCGGCGCTCCTCGAGGCGATGGCGCACCCGCGGTAGGCCGGACTCAGCCGGCCTCCCAGGGGACTTCCTCGAGACTCCACAACTGCGGGGCTGGATACCCCCCGATCGGGGGGTGAGATCCCCCGTTCGTGGGCTGTGCGCACGACCTCCGATGGGGCAGCATGCAGCACAGCGGATCCGTGAGCTGGTTACTCGCGGAGATGTCCCGAGCCCGTCGGAGCTCTCCCTCCCCTCCGGCGCTGGCATGCCTCGTCGGCGAATCGTGGGCCACTCTCCCCGGCCAACGGTTCGCCGACGTGCTTAAAGCGCGTGGCGCTTCGGGCCCCATGGCGCCCCCGTTGCCGTCCTCGCCCCCCATGGCTCGCGGCGGCGTGGGCCCGTCGTGTAGCCTCCCTGCGTCGGGCGAGACGCGGTCACGGAGGCGGCATGGGCGACATCACGGCGCTGCGCGGGGTCTGGAACATCGTCCCGACGCCGTTCCTGCCCGACGGGGCGCTGGACCTCGCGTCGATCCCCGGCCTCGTGCGCTTCGTGGGTGCCACGGGCGTGGACGGCATGACGATCCTGGGGGTGCTGGGCGAGGCCGGACGGCTGGGCGACGGCGAGCGATCCGCGGTCCTCGGAGCGGTGCTCGACGCCGCGACGGGCTCGATCCCGGTGTGCGTGGGGGTGTCACACGCGGCAACCGACCGGGCGATCGCCTTCGCACGCGAGGCCCAGGCCGCCGGTGCCCACAGCGTGATGCTCGCGCCGCCGCCGCTCGCGCGCCCCACGGATGCCGCGCTGCGGCGGCACTACCTCGCCGTCGCCGAGGCGGTGGACCTGCCGATCGTCGTCCAGGACCACCCGGCGTCGTCGGGTGTCCCGATGTCGGTCGACTTCCTCCTCGCGCTGGCGGCCGAGGCGCCGACGTGCCGGGTGGTCAAGCTGGAGGAGGAGCCGACGCCGCCGAAGGCCGGTCGGCTCGTCGCCGGCTCGCCGGACCTCGCGGTCCTCGGCGGGCTGGGCGGCGCGATGCTGCTCGAGGAGCTGGGCCGCGGCACGCACGGGACGATGACGGGGTTCGGCTTCCCCGAGGTGCTGGTGGCCGTGGTGCGTCGCTGGAACGCCAGTGACCGAGCTGGCGCAGCGGCCGTCTTCGACCGGTTCGCGACGCTGATCCGGTTTGAGAACCAGGCGCTGCTCAACCTGCCGATCCGCAAGCTCGTCTACCAGCGGCGCGGCGCAATCGCCCACTCGACAGTCAGGGCGCCAGGGATGCCAGCGGACCCGGGAACCGTCGCCGATCTCGAGGCCGTCTTGCGACGGACAGGCCTTGACCAGCACCTGGCGCCGGGGTCGGTGCTGCCGGAGCTGCTCGCGGGCTGAGCTGGCCACGCTCGGCCAATGCGCCGCCACGAAGCATCGCGATCGGGCGTCTCAGGCCGGCGGATCGGTTGACCACGCAAGGAGGACGCTGGGTGATGGCGCATTTCCGCCCCCTGGGTGTGGCGCTGGCGACGGGCGCGCTCCTGGCTGGGTGCGCCAGTCCGATCGTCCCGACGGCGCCTGCCCCGAGCGCGACGGCTGGCGCCCCCTCGCCGACGGCCCCGTCAGTGTCGCCCGCGCGGTCGGCCGCCGGAGCCTCGCCCAGCCAATCTGCGAGGCCCTCGTCCAGCGCCACCGCGTCGGCGTCGCCCGCCCCGCTGGCGCTGTGGCTGGACGCGAGCCCGGATCCAGCCTTCGCAGGCGACCGCGTCGTGCTCGCCGTCGGCGCCGGCCTTGCCGGCATCCCCGGGGTGTCCGCGGTGACGGTCGACTTCGGCGACGGCTCGAGCGCGACCACGACGTCAACGTGCGGGGCCGGCCCCTCCATCGCGCACGCCTACCGGCGCGGCGGGGCCTTCGTGGCACGGATCACCGCGGCGACGCCCTGCGACCCCGCCGCCGGGGTGGACCTGTCGGATGCGAGCGCAAGCGTCAAGATCTACCCGGCCGCACCGGCGTCGAGCGCGGCATGGCCCGCGTGCAGCACCTACGACCTCCACATGGGCGGCGGCTTCACGGGCGCAGGGCTCGGCAACGTGGAGACCCAGGTCACGCTCCGCAACGTCGGCCGGCGCGGGTGCGTGGTGGAGGGCTACCCGGGCGTCATCCTCCTGGCGGCCAACGGCTCGCCGATGCCGACCCACGCCACGCCCGGGACGACGGGCGCCTACATGTTCCCGGCCGTCACCCCGCACCGGGTGGCGCTCCGGCCGGGCGACACGGCCACCTTCATGCTCGGGTACACGGACAACCCGTTCGGCGCGAGCGCCAACGAGCCCTATTCGGTGGCCTGCCCGCCGTCCATCGCGATCCGCGTGATCCTGCCCGGAACACGCCAATTCGGCACGGCGGCGGTCCCGATGGGGGTGTGCGGCGGGAGCCTCCTGGTGTCGCCCATCGTCCCCGGTGCCCAGCGGATCGAGTTTCCCTGAACATCCGAATCACTCGGCGCCCGCAGCCAATGTTGGCGTCATGACGTTCCGCCGGCGCGTCGGGCTGCCGCGGCGGGCCCGGGCAGGTTGCGCCGTCGGGGCGGCGTCAACCGCGGGTGCGCGGACCGCTCCTCGGCGCGATGAGGGTGAGGGCCACGATCCCGACCTAGGCGAATCCCCGGGTTGAAGCCTACGGCAGGGCGCGGACCATCCCGCCGTCCACCGGCACGATCGCGCCGGTGACGAACGATGCCGCCGGCGACAGCAGGAACGCCCCCACCCGGCCGATCTCGGCGATGTCGCCGTACCGGCCAAGCGGGATGGTCGACTGCGTCCGGCGAGCGATCTCCTCAGGGCTGACGCCGGCCGCCTTGGCCCGCATCCCGTCGAGGTAGGCGATCCGCTCGGTCGCGATGCGACCCGGCGCGAGACCGTTGATCCGGATGGGGGCGATCTCCGCAGTGAGCGTCTTGACGAGGCCGGCGAGCCCCGGGCGCAGCACGTTCGACGTCGTGAGCGACGGGATGGGCTCCCGGACTGATGAGGAGAGCACGATCAGGATCGATGGGTCCACGCCTGCGCGGAGCGCCGGCAGGGCCGCCCGGATCAGGCGCAGCACCGCCTGGAGCGTGCCGTTGATCGCGGTCTCCCAGGCGGCCTCGTCGAGCGTGTCGAAGGTGCCGCCGGGGGGGCCGCCGGTGTTCACGACGACGAGGTCGAGCCCGCCCAGCGCCGCGACGGCGCTGCTGACCGCCGCGGCGGCGCCGCCCGGGGTCGCAAGGTCGGCCACGACCGGGACGCCGCCCAGCCGTGCTGCCTCGGCCTCGACGCGGACGGCGGTTCGTCCCACGAGGGCGACGCGCGCGCCCTCGCCCGCGAGCGCTGTGGCGATGCCGTTGCCGATACCCGAGGCGCCGCCGCCGACGAGGGCGCGACGCCCGGAGAGTCCGAGATCCATCCGATCCTCCCGCTGCCGTGTCGCGACAGGGTAGCGAAGTTCGGCATGGCAGCCTCGACCGTGGACCGGTCCACCATCCCCGCCGAGGACTCCGCATCCTGTACGCTCGGCGGGGTCGCCGGGTGGGCTGAGGAGGTCGATGGGCAGCGAGGTCGTCGTTGGGCTGTTCGTGACCCTGCTCGCCATCGCCGTGGCGGTCGCGCTCGTCACGCAGCGCCTCTCGATCCCCTACTCCGTGGCGCTCGTCATCGCGGGGTTCGCGCTCTCGATCACGCAGCCGGCCACCGATGCGCGCATCACGCCCGATCTCATCCTCGTGGCGTTCATTCCCGGCCTCGTGTTCGAGGCGGCCTACCACATCGACGTCGGGCACCTTCGTCGCCAATTCGCGTCGGTCGCCATCCTGGCGGTGCCGGGCGTCCTCATCACCGCAGGAATCGTGGCGGCAATCGTTGCCGCGACCACCAGCCTCGAGCCCCGCCTCGCCTTCGTCCTCGGCGCCATCATCTGCGCGACGGACCCTGTGGCAACGGTCGCCGTGTTCAAGAAGCTGCGGGCGCCCAGAGCCCTCGGGACGGTGGTCGAGGCGGAGAGCCTGCTGAATGACGGCACCGGCGTGGTGCTGTTCACCATCGCGCTTGCCGGCGTGACGTCGTCCGTTTCGCTCGGCGACGGCATCGTCCGCTTCGTCCTTGCGATCGCGATCAGCGCGGTGCTGGGCGGCGTGGCGGGCTATCTGGCCGTCCGGGTGATGCACATGGCCGAGGACCACACGGTCCAGGTGATGGTCTCGCTGATCGCCGCGTACGGCACGTACATCGCAGCCGACGCCCTCCACCAGTCCGGGATCATCGCCACGGTCGTCGTCGGCCTCGCCATCGGCAGCGCCCACGGGCGGTACGCCCTCCCTGCCGCCACGACAGAGGCGCTCGACACGGTCTGGGAGGCTGTCGCGTTCCTGCTCACGGCCCTCGTGTTCCTGCTCATCGGCATCGTCATCACGCCGGCACAGCTTGCGGGCGCGGGGCCGGTGATCGTGGCCGGCTTCGTGGGGATCACCGTGGCGCGCGCCGCGGTGGTCTACGGGCTCATCGGGATCGGCGGGCGGCTGCTCACGCGCTCGCCACGGGTGCCGATGTCGGCGGCATACCTCCACGTGATGTTCTGGGCCGGGCTGCGCGGCGCCATCGCCATCGCCCTCGTGCTCTCGCTCCCGGCCGACCTCCCGCAGCACGACCTCATCGCGGGCGGCGTCTACGGGATCGTGCTGATCACGCTCCTCATGCAGGGCACGACGGCCGGCTGGGTGGTCCAGCGGTCAGGCGTGCTGTCCGGCGAGGCGGGCGACAGCGGTGGTGGCGAAGGGGCCCCGGCTGGCGCCTGAAGGTCCCCTCGGTCGCCCGTTGTGCTGTTGCGAATGGCGCAACCGAAACGCAACCGGCTCGCCGCCGCCCCGCTGCCGCCCTCCCCATCCAATCGGCGCAGCATGCAGCCGCTTCTCTCGCATCGCTCACGGTCGGCGAACGACGGTCCCGGTTCCGCCGCCCGGCACAACGGGAAGGACAGCGCCCAATGACGTACCCGGTGTTCGACTCCAACGGGATCTCCGGCCGCGAGGCCGCAGGCGGTCCCGTGACCTGCGCAGCGTGCGGCTGTCGCCTCGAGCGCAGCCCCCGCGACAACGGCTCCGCGTGGTTCCACTTCGCCCCGATGGCCGGCCGCGACGCCCGCGGCTGCAAGGTCGACTGCGCGAACGATGCGCACGACGCTCGGGGTCGCGCCCTGGTGGCCACCGCCTGACGGTCGCCGCCCCTCAGCAACGACACGGCCCCGGTCACGCCCCGGGGCCGTTTCGATTCATCAGGGATACGTCGGCTGGCGGCTGATCCGCGGCGATCGCCCGCCCTAAGCGGGGTTGGCGCGCCAGTCACGATCCACGAGCGACCGTCTGGCAGCCGAGCGTGCCGGCAACGAGCCGAACGCTTGGGGCCGGCTGGCACGCGGCCGTGCCGATCCCGCGGGTGTTGAGCGTGGAATGGGCGCGGCGTGGAGACGTTGGCGCCCTGTCACGCCTCCACCAGAGACGGCTGGCACCTGGTCGTGCCCGGGAATCGAAGATGCGTCGCGACGCGGCCGAGGGCGTGCGCACAGCGGCCCTACTGGCGGTCCGTCCGCTGCGCGGTCCGCTGGGTGCCGCATTCCGGGCCTTTGGTGGGCGCCATGGCGCACAGTGCGGCCCAGCCGGCGCTTCGCCCGCCGATAGGACCGTTGCGTGCACGGCACGGCCGTCCCAGTCGGCCGAGGCAAGCTCCCATCGCGACTGAGCGATCAGGCCCGCTCGTCGGCCTCGATGCGATAGCCCACGGAACGCACCGCGACGATCCGCGGGCCGCCCACGGCCTCGAGCTTCGATCGCAGCCGCGCCAGGTGCGGCTTGAGCCAGAGCAGGTCGGGATCGGGCTCGGCGGGCCAGCCGGCGCGCGCGAGGCGGTGGTGCGGGACCAGGTCGCCGCCCGCGCGCACGAGCGCCTCGAGCAGCCGGAACTCCGTGGGCGTGAGGCCCAGGGCCGTGACGCCGACCCGCGCCTCGTGGCGCGCCGGCTCGAGCGTGAGCGAGCCGGCCGTCAGCAGCCCGGCGGCGCCGTCGCCGGAGCCGCGACCCGTCCCTGCGAGGTCCACGCGGCGCATGACCGCCGAGATCCGCGCCAGCAGCTCCTGCTTGCCGAACGGCTTGACGAGGTAGTCGTCCGCGCCGATGCCCAGCGCCTTGACCTTCGCCGCCTCCGCGCTCTCGCCCGAGACCACCAGCACGGGCACGTTCCCCGAGGCGCGCAGCTGGCCGATCACCGTGAAGCCGTCGGGCCCCGGCATCGCCAGGTCGAGCAGCACGAGGTCCGGCCGCTCCTCACGGAAGCGCTTGACCGCGGTCAGGCCGTCGTAGGCGGTGATGACCTGGTGGCCCTCGGTGCCCACCAGCGCGGTGATGGCGCCCACCATGGCCGGGTCGTCGTCCACGACCAGGATCCGCAACGGCCGGGTTCCGATCACAGGTGCATCCTTCCTTTCAGGCGGCGGCGGCAGCCGGCAGCGCGAGGACGAACCTCGCCCCGCCGCTGGCTGCGGGTTCGCACCACAGCCGGCCGCCCATCGATTCTGCAAGCCGACGGGCCGCATAGAGCCCGATGCCGGACCCACGCGCGGTGTTCGTCTCGCGACGGGAATAGGGTTCGAAGATGCGCTCCCGCCACTCGGGCGGGATGCCGGGCCCCTCATCGCTCACGCCGATGCGCGCCACGCCCTCCACGAGCGACCAGTCGAGTTCGATCCGGGTGTCGGGCGGCGCGTACTTGACGGCGTTCTCGATGAGGTGCTCGAGCACCTGGCGCAGCCGGGCGGGATCGGCGACGACGGAGAGCGGCCGGCCTGTGACGAGCGACGTCTGGTGGCGGTGGAGCAGCGGCGCGACGTCCGCGAGCATCTCGCTGACAAGCGCAGAGAAGTCGATCGTCTGGAGGTCGGCCGGCTGGTCCGGCACCACCCGCACGGACTCGAGGATGGCCCCCACCAGGCGGTCGAGCCGCTCGATCTGCTCGAGCGTGCCGTTGTGCCAGGCTGCACGGGTGGCCCGTCGGGTGGGGTCGCGCGAGGTTCGCCCGTCGAGAGGCGGCTCCTCGGACAGGAGGTCCGTGTAGGCGCGCACGACCGCGAGCGGTGTGCGGAGCTCGTGGGTGACGAGCGCGATCAGCTCGGAACGGGCGTGGTCCAGCGCCTGGAGCTGCGCCACCTGCGCCTCTGCCTCTCGCTGGAGCCGGCCCTTCTCGACGATCCCGGCAAGCAGGTCGGCGATGGCGGACAGCTGGGCGACGTCGTCGTCGGTGAAGTCGCGCTGGGCCTCGGTCTGGATGTTGAGCACGCCCACCACCTGATCGCGCCAGGTCAGCGGCACGGACAGCATCGATGCGATGAAGCGGCGCTGGTCGAGTCCGCGGACCCACAGGAACCGGTGGTCGGAGCGGACGTCCGGGATCGCCTCGGGCTGGCGGTTCGCGGCGACACGCCCGGTAATCCCCTCGCCCATCGCCACGTGGGCCCGGCCGATGTGGTGGCGGTCGAGGCCATTCGTCGCGGCGAGCGTGAGCTGGAGCCCGTCCCGGTCGAGCAGGTAGAGGCTCGACACCGACGCGTGGAGCGCATCGCGCGTCCCGTCGACGACCGTCTCCAGCAGCTCCTCCCAGGTCCGGGCGGTGGTTGCCAGTCGCAGGATGTGGTGGAGGAACCGGAGCTCGGCGACGGGGTCGCGGCGGGCGCTCGGCGGCGCTGGGACGGGGCCGTAGAGCGGATCGTGGGCATCCGACGCAGCGGCAGCGAGCGCATCGTCGGGACCGACGCCGGCGACGCCGGCCGCGCTGCTCTCCGGACCCGGAGCCTCTCTCGGTTCCGAGGCCAGAACCGGGAGGCGCTCGTCGTTGGTGCTCGTGCTCGCCATCTCCCTGCAAGCCTAGGCGTCTTCGCTACCTTCGTCGGTTTCGGCCCGGTAGCGGGACGGTGCCCTTGCAGTCGAACCGTAACCCAGCGGGCCGTTGGAGGGCGAGCATCGGCGCCATATCCTGTGCGACGTGCCTTCTCGAGCCGCCCGCGCCCCGCGGTCCCCCGACGCGCGCGCCCCAGAGGCCCGGTTCGCCGCCGTCGCCGCCGAGCCGCCGGGTCCGGGGCTCGGTCGCGCCCGCGACCCCATGGCGCGCGAGGTCAGGCTGCTGGGCGCGCTCCTCGGCCAGGTCATCGCCGAACAGGCCGGCCCTGAACTGTTCGCCGTCGTTGAGCGAGTGCGCCGTCGGACCATCGCCCTCCGTCGGGGGGAGGACGTCACTGCCACGTCGCACGAGTCGGACCGTGCCCGCCTGATGGCCGAGCTGGGCGCGCTCGACACCGCAGCGGCGGCCGCGGTCGCCAAGGCGTTCACGCTCTACTTCCAGCTGGTCAACCTGGCGGAGGAGCGGCAGCGGATCCGGGTGCTTCGCACGCGCGCCAGGCGTTCGCGCGGGCGCGGGATCGACGAATCGCTGCGCGAGGCCGTGGACGTGCTGCGCGCGGACCACGACGCGGCCGGGGTTCGGGCGCTCTTGGGCCGGACGGTGGTCCACTCGGTGCTGACGGCGCACCCCACCGAGGCGCGTCGGCGGACGCTGCTCGTTGCCCAGCGTCGGGTCCGCCGGCTGCTCGACGCCATGGACGACCCCCTGATCACCCCCGATGAGGACGCTGAGATTCGACGGCGGCTGCGCGAGGAGATCACGCTCCTCTGGCACATGGCCGACCTGCGCACGGCGCGGCCTTCGCCGCTCGACGAGGTGCGCTCCGCCCTGGCCATCTTCGACGAGGTGCTGTTCACGATCGTCCCGCGGTTCCAACGGGCCGCCGACCGGGCGCTCGACGCCGGGCCGGCCTCGCCCACCGACGAACCCGTGGCCCTCGCCGCGGACGCAGGCCGGTCAGGGACGCGCCCGCCCGAGGTGCCCGCGATCCTGCGCTTCGGCTCCTGGATCGGGGCGGACCGGGACGGCCACCCGGGCGTGACCGCGGAGGTGACGCTCCAGGCCGCGCGCCTCCAGACCGAGCATCTGCTGCGCGGCTACGAGGCGGTGGCGACGCGGCTGATGGGCACGCTCGCGGCGCGCGTGCCGCCCGATCGGCTCGACCGGGCCGTGGGGAGCGCCCTGGCCCGCGACGCGGAGGAGCTGCCCGAGACGATGCGCCAGCTGCGGGGCCGCTTCGCCGACGAGCCGTACCGCCAGCGCATGGGCGCGATCGCCGAGCGCCTTCGGCGAACCCGCGCCGCGCTGACCGGCGAGACGGCGCCGCGCGCCGGCGGGTATCCGGGCCCAGCCACGCTCGACGCCGAGCTGGCAGTCCTCACCGACGCCCTCGTGGCAGGCGGGCAGGGTCGGGTGGCGTGGGGCGAGATCGCCGACCTCCGCTGGCAGCTCGCGACGTTCGGGTTCCACCTCGCGTCGCTCGAGGTGCGCCAGCACGCGGACGTCCACCGCGCCACGGAGGCTGCGCTGGAGCGCGGTGCCGCACCGGACACCGAGGTTGCGGCAGGCGTCACGGCCGAGGAGGTCCTGGCCACCTTCCGCGCGATGGCGCGGCTCCAGGCCCGGGCCGGGGTCGAGGCCTGCCACCGCTATGTCATCTCGTTCACCACCACGCCCGACGACGTCCGGCGGGTGCTGCGCCTCGCGACCCGCGCCGCCCTCCGCGATCCCTTCCCCGTCCCGGCGCCAACGCTCGCGGACCTGCCGGCGCTGGTCCCAGTCCTCGACGTGGTGCCCCTGCTCGAATCCGCCGAGGCGCTGGAGGGGGCTGGCCCATTCCTCGAGGCCCTCCTCAGCGACCCTGCCTACCGCGAGCACCTCCGGACCCGGGGCGACGCCCAGGAGGTGATGCTGGGCTACTCGGACTCGTCCAAGGAGAGCGGGGTCCTCGCCGCCAACTGGCTCCTCTACCGGGCGCAGGAGACGCTGGTGGCCGTCGCGCGGCGGCACGGGGTCACGCTCACGCTGTTCCACGGCCGCGGGGGCGCGATCGGGCGTGGCGGCGGGCCGGCGAACCGCGCGATCCTCGCGCAGGCGCCGGGATCCGTGGACGGCCGGCTCAAGTTCACCGAGCAGGGCGAGGTCATCGCGGCCCACTATGCGGACGCTGCCATCGCGCAGCGCCACCTCGAGCAGGTGACCGCCGCGGTGCTGCTGGCCTCCACGGCCGAGCACGGGCGGGCGGTCAGCGAGGCGGCCGCGGGCGGTGCCGCGATGATGGGCGAGCTCTCGGCGATCTCGCGGGCCGCCTACCGGGCGCTGGTCGAGCTGCCGGCATTCCCGGCCTTCTTCCGGGCCGCAACTCCGATTGACATGATCGCGGACCTGGGCCTCGGGTCGCGGCCGTCCTCGCGGCCGGGGGCCGGCGCGGCGGCGAGCGTCGCGAACCCAGGCCAGGAGCTCGCGTCGCTGCGGGCGATCCCCTGGGTGTTCGCCTGGTCGCAGGCGCGCGCGAACCTGCCCGGCTGGTACGGGCTGGGCACAGCCCTCGAGGCGCTCACGGCGAGCGGTGCGCGGGACGCGGTTGCCAAGCTCGGGCACCTGTACCGTCGCTGGCCGTTCTTCGCCTCGGTGCTCGACAACGCAGAGCTCTCGCTTGCCAAGGCCGATATGGGCACGTTCCGCCGGTTCGCCGACCTCGCCCCGGGGCCTGAGGCGGCGGCCGTCCGGGACCTGATCGAGGCCGAGCACGAGCGCTCGATCCGGCTGTTGACGCTGGTGACGGGTCGCGACCGCCTCCTCGCAGACCACCCGGCACTGGCCAGGGCGATCGAGCTGCGCAACCCGTACGTCGATGCGCTGTCCGCGCTCCAGGTGGAGCTGCTCGGGCGCCTGCGCGACGGGGGCCTCGACCCGGCAGAGGCCGCCGCGATCCGCTCGGTCGTGGGCGCGACGATCAACGGCGTGGCGGCGGGTCTCCAGAACACCGGCTGACGACGGCTCTTGCCCGTTGGCGCAGCGCGACCAGCGCGGTCCCTCGCAGGACGGCCGGGCACGTCAGCGTCCGGCACGGCACCATGACCGGGGCGCCGAACCGGCGCGAGCAGGCGCTGGAGGGCGACAGGACGATGCGCGAGATCACCGGGGCGGTCATCGAGCGATCGGGCAGCCCGGTCGTGATCGAGACGCTCGCCCTCGCCGACCCGCGGCCTGGCGAGATGCTCATCCGGATGACCGCAGCCGGCGTCTGCCACTCCGACCTCCACGTCCGCGACGGGGACTGGGAGCGCTCCGGGCCCGTGGTGATGGGCCACGAGGGCGCAGGCGTGATCGAGGCGGTCGGACCGGGCCTCGACGCTGGGGTGGTCGGGCGATCGGCGGCGCTCTCCTGGCTGGCGCCGTGCCTTCGGTGCCGCGAGTGCCAGCGCGGCCGCCAGTGGCTCTGCCTGGGGTCGCCCGCATACCGCCACGCCGGGATCGACGGCACGCCCCGCGTCTCACGAGCGGACGGGACGCCGGTCCTCTCGTACCTCTCGATCGGAACGATGTCCACGGCCCAGGTCGTGCCCGCCTCGGCCGTCGTCGTGATGCCCGACGGCGTCCCGGCGGAGGTTGCCGCGCTCATCGGCTGCGGCGTGTCCACAGGCGTCGGGGCCGTGGTCAAGACCGCGCAGGTTCAGCCGGGCGAGACGGTCGCCGTCATCGGCCTCGGCGGCGTCGGCCTGTCGTGCGTCATGGGCGCGGTCCTCGCCGGGGCGCGCCGGATCATCGCCGTGGACGTCAGCCCGGCCAAGCTCGAGCTCGCCGGGTCGATCGGCGCGACCCACGCAATCCACGCCGATCCCGCCAACCCCGACGCCACGATCGAGCGGATCCGCGCTGCCGCAGGCGACGGCGGCCCGGACTTCGTCTTCGAGGCCATCGGGAACCCGGCGACGATCGCGCAGGCCATCGCGACGCTTCCGCCTGGCGGCACCGCGGTGCTCGTCGGGCTCACCCGCTTCGGCGAGCGGGCCTCATTCGAGGCGTTCCCCTTCGTCGACGGCGGGCGGCGGATCATCGGCTCCAACTACGGCTCCACCGTCGCGGCCGTGGACTTCCCGAGGTATGCCGAGGCCTATCTGGCGGGCCGCCTCCCCATCGACCGCCTCATCGACCGGCGGCTGGCGCTGCCCGACCTGGAGGACGCCTTCGACCGACTGCGCGACGGGCTCGTCGCCCGGCAGGTGATCGTCTTCTGACGGTCGAGCATGAAGGTGCCCGTCGGCGCGCGGCGGGCTGACGGGCCGAGCGTGACCGTGCCCGTCGGCGCGTGGCGGGCGGCCCACTCGCGGTTCAGGCGGGGCAGGCGTGCACGCAGCGGCTCTGTCGGCGGATGGAGCGCTGGCCAGCTCGCCCTGTGCGCTCGATCGAGGGCCCACGCGCCGTGGGGGCCGCCCCGTGCGCTCTCCGAGCGGGGGATCCGCCCGCAGAGCCGCTCGGTGCGCGCGGACCTCGCGGGTACGGTTGGACGGAGGCGCTACGGGACCGCCAAGGTCCGCTGCGCCAGGACACCCTGGTCATTGCCCTGTGCGTACAGGGCCACCGTGTAGGTAAGCCCGGACGTGAGGCAGCCGACATTGAGCGTGCCGGACGGTGCTGGCCCGGCCGCCTCCACGATCCCCGCAACGCCACCGCTCCCGCCCAGCGGATAGGCGCGAACCAGCACGCCCGTCGCGTCGAGCCCCGACAGCGCGTAGGTCACCGAGGCCGTGGCACAAGAGGCGACCGAGACCGTCGCGGGTTCCAGGCAGAACGCGGTGCCGTTGAACGTGCCGGCATCGGTGCACGACGGGTCGGGCGAGGCCGCGATGACCAAGGGCGGCACGAGCGCCCCCTGCGGCACGTGGAGGTAGGGCGAGAGCCCAGTCCCGAACCCGAGGCTCGGCGTTGCCGCGGAGCCGAGCGAGACGTCGAACTGCGCCACGCCCTCGCCGGTCTTGAAGTCGCCCACCGGGCTCACCGCGGCTGACGTCCCGCTCCCGGCCACGACCTGGAACTGGTACTCGGTCGACGCGGCCACGTCGAGTCGCGCCAGCACCACGGTCTTTCCATCGACCTGCGCCGTCGTCATCGCGGAGGCCGAGCCCACGACCGCCGGGCTCACGCCGACGGCCCAGAACCGCACATCCGACGTGGCGGGCGGGTCCACCGTGAACCCGACGATCGCCATGTTCGAGGTCGGCGAGTCCACGAAGAGGACGTTGACCGACGGACCGGGTGGCTCGATCACCAGGGGCGGGATGTTGAGGACCACCGTGGCGGCCAGGCCCACGGGACAGCCGTCGGGCCGCGGAACGCGGACGCAGATGTCGAGGAACGGCACGAGGCTGATCCCCCCGTCGCGGGCATCCCGGATCGCCTGGAGGGCCGGCGCGAACACGGCGGTCTCGCCCGCGAGGTACGGGCCGCTCCATGGGGGCGTTGAGCCCGGAGGCGGCGACGGGACCGAAGCCGAGGCGGAGGGCTCGACAGACGCGGACGGCGACGCGGATGGCTCAATGGACGGCTGAGCGGAGCCCGACGGCGCTGCCGACTGCGAACCGGTGGTCGGCTGGTCCGGGGGCATCGGGATCACGTCGGGATTGACGACTTGCGGCGGCGTGCCGCCCGGCGGGTAGGCCCACATCGCCGACGCGCGATCGCCCCCGGAGAACGCCATCAGGAACGCGTCCACCGCGGCGGCCGGCCACCAGTCACCCTCATACCCCGCCCACGATCGGCCCAGCGGATCGATCACGTAGTAGGCCTCGGGGATGCCGTGCTTGGCATCGCCCGCGTAGTAGCCGTCGAGGTAGATCGCGTGGCCGCCCGTGAAATCTGACTGGAGGCGCAGCGGCGTCGGGACCTGCCCGTACACACCCTGGACCACGGCCCCATAGCCGGCCTTGAGGAGCGCCTTGAGCGATGACAGCCGAACGAGGCCGAAGTCGTAGCTGACGCCGTAGCCGCGCCACAGCGCCTGGGCAAGGTCGTTGAGGCTGGTCCCGCCCGTCTGCTTGTCCTGGAGGCTGCGAAGCGTGGAGCCGTCGGTCACGATGCCGCTGGCGAGGCGGGCGAGCATCGCTCCTGAGGCCAGCGTGCAGTTGTAGTTCTGCAGAGGCCCCCCATCGAATTGGGAAATCGGTGTGACGCGGGGGAAGCCGGTGGGGTTGACCCACTTGACGGGCTTCGCGCCGATGAGGCTCTTGGCCGCTGCCTGCAGCTGGGTGGGCGTGAGCGTGGGCAGTGGTGGGGCCGGCGTGCCCGATGGAACGGTGTTGAAGGCGACGGGCACGTTGGTCCCCGACGGCGTGTCGGGGCCGGCCAGCAGGTACGCGGGCGCGTCGCCGACCGACGACACGGGTGCGTTGTTCGAACTGGCGCTGACGATGACCGACGCCACGAACGCGCTGATCAGCGCCGACACGGCGAAGAGGAGCAGCTTCGGCAGGAGCGATACGAGGCGGGTCATGTCACTTGCACGACATCACGGCTGTGCCCACCGTGCTCTTCGTTGTCCCGCCGTACTTGTCTGTGGTGACGGCGTAGACGCTGAGCCGGGCGTAGTAGTAGGTCTTGCCGTCGAAGGTGGCTGTCGTCCCCGAATACTTGTTGCCACTCGCGAGGTTCGCACTCATCGAGCCGCTCGCGATGGGAGTCGACGTGATGCGCAGATTGGCGAGCTGCCAGTAGAAGACCACCTTGAGCCCGTCCTCCGGCTGATCGGGGTCATTCGCGTAGGTGCTGATCTGGATGCTCGCTGCCGTGGTGCACGCGTACGTGTTGCTTGTGGGGAACACGCCATCGAACCCTGCGGCCGAATCGCAGCGCCGGATCGTGAGGGATGCAGCCTTGGTCTGGCTGGCGGCATTCTTGGCGTCCACCGCCTTGATGTACCAGCTCAGCGTCCCGGTGGGCGGGGTTGGGATCGAGATCTTGTCGCCCAGCGTGTCGAGGTTCGCGTACCACTTGCCGGGGACCGTCTGGTTGTCCATCGCCTTGGACGACCACGTCGAACTGCCGGGACGGCGGAAGAACAGCGTGACGGACTTGACGCCGTCCTGGTCCTTGACGGCTGCCGTGATGTCCGTTGCCGTCTGGCACCCGCCGACACCCAGCGGATCCCAGGAGAGCGAGGAGCCGGACGAGGACGTCGTCGATGTGATGGTCGGGCCGGTGTTGGCGCAGATGACCACGGAGATGGTCTGCGACCCTGACGACGGCAGCCGGGTGGTCGCCCCCGCCGTGTCTCTGGCGAGCGCGTAATAGCTGACGCTGCCCGCCGTCTTGAGCCCGTTCGCAGTCGTGTCGAGGGTGGCCTGCCAGGTCCCGCTCGTCGCCGTGCCGGCGCCCTGGGTCATCGTCGATGGGCGTGAATGTCGAGGCTCCGGGCGCGCGCCAGTAGAGCGCGACCGAGGCGATGCCCGACGCGTCACTGGCCTTGACCGAGAGCGTGGCCTGCTTCACCGCCGTCGGGCAGTAGGCGCCCTGGTCGTAGCTGATCGTGCGAGTCGAGGCCGCCAACGCGGAGAGCGACGGGTGGGCGTTGGGCGTCGGCGATGGGGACGGCGGCGCGGACGGCGGCGCGGACGGTGCCAGAGTCGGCGTGGGTCCCGGCGAGGGCGTGGCGTTGACGATGGCCGTCAGCGGGTCCACGGGCACGGTTGCCGGCAAGGGCGCCCCAGTCTCGGCCAAGCACGTGACCACCGGCAGCGTGTCCACCGAGCCGCTGACGGTCAGCGGTCCCGCCTTCACCCAGCCCTCGGTCCGGCCCGGCTCGGGCAGGTGGATCCGCAGCCATGAGTCGTCGGCCAGGCGACCCGTGACCAGGAGCTGCTGGCCGCCGGCGATCGTCAGCAGTGCCGGGCCCTGGTTTGGACACGGGTAGACCGCAACACCGTTCGAGCTGGCGGAGCCGGCGCGCTGGCTGCTCGTCACCGCGTAGCCGCCGAGACCGCCCGCGATCACCCCCGCTGCCAGCACGGCGACCGCCGTCTGCGGGCCGCCCAGGCTGGCCAGCGCGCGCGCCAGCCACACACCGGCGGCGCTCACCGACGGTCACCGGGGGCGGGAGGCGAGACCCAGGCCATCAGCCGCAGCATACGGGCCTGTCAAGGGGGCCTGAAGCCTCCTGGCCAGGAGTGCTCGACCCGCGCCCATTCGGGCTCGCTTGGGTCACGGCGCCTTGACCCCGAGCACCCCGACCTCGCTCACGGCGGCATCGGCAAACGGCGTCCCGGAGACCGACGTCTTGACCGAGGGGTAGGTGGTCACGATGGTGATCCGCAGGTGCGTCGCGCCTGCGACGGGCGTGAGGACGATCTTCTGGGCGCTGGTCGTGTCCTTGAGCCGCACGGCCAGCGGCGCGCCGCCGTCCACCGAGATCTGCACGTCCTTGAGCCGCAAGTTCCCCTTGTAGAGCGCGGTCGACGCCTGGAATCCATTGCGGACGATGACGCCTGTGACCGTCGACGGATCGAACGAGACCTCGATCCACTCGCCCTTCTCGGTTGGCGAGCCCTCCTGCCAGCTGGTCTTGAGGCTGCCGTCGATGGCGTTCTGCGGGCCGTACCTCGTCGTGTCGCCGGCGGCGATGGAGGAGGCGGCGGCGCCGGTGAGCTTGAGGGGCGTTCCGGCCAGCGGTGCAGGCGTGGGGCCGGCGACAGTCGATGCCCGGGCGGACGCGGACGGACCGAGCGATGCCGCAGCCGCCGAGGCTGATGCCGCTGGGCCGCCCAGCGAGGGTACGGCCGAGACGGCCGAAGCCGGCCCGCCTCCCTTGAGCATGGTCGACCCGACAACCGCGGCCACGCCCGCGAGCACGCCGAGCACCACCACCACGAGGATCCACGGGGGCAGGCTGCGCCCGGCCTTTGGGGCAACGCGGTGCGCGTCGGCGCCGGGCGGGAGGCTCGGCACAGGGGGGCCTGGCTGCACGGCCCGGGCCCCGGGGACTGCGGCCACGGCGGCGGCGATCTCGTCATGGGAGCGTGCGGCCACTCTGGCTGCCGGGGTCAGCTTGGCGCCACACGTCTGGCAGAACGTCCGCGAGGCGGCGTTGGCGATCCCACAGGACGGACACCGCAGCAGGCCCTCGCCGCTGGGGTCCGCGGGCCGCGAAGTCGGCGGCGCGGGGCGAGACGCCGGCGCGCCAGCCGACGCCGCGCTCGGCGTGCCGACAGACCCGGGCGAGACCGTCGGCGCGAGTCCCGTGACGCCGGCAGCAGCCGACGCCGGCGCGCTCGGATCCATCGCGACACCTGCGGCGCTGCCCTCCCACTCCAGGAACGTCCCGCAGGAGCCGCAGAACTGGTCCCCGGGGGCGTTCGCGAACCCGCAGCGCGCGCAGAGCACGGTCTGGTCGTGCGTCATCGGCTCATCCTCGGAACAGGAGCGTCAGCGGCCCATGGCCGGGGCCGACATCGAAGCCGGGCGGCCCGACGGAGCGCACCGTCACGAGCATCGGCACGTCCAGGGTCGGGAACTCCGGACCGCCCACCCAGGTGGCCACGAGATAGCGCTGGCCCACGACGTCGTGGTGGAAGACAAGGACCTGGATCTGGAACCGCCCCTGGGCGTCAGCCGTGATCACCGGCAGGGCCGGCGTGATCCCCACGCTCCAGGTGAGCTGGAGCTGGGCGCCCGCGGGGAAGCCGGACCCGGTGGCAACCACCACGATGCCCTGCTGCCCGACCGCAGGGTCCAGCACGATATTCGCATGGGAGCCGAGCCCGATGAGGCGGGCGGTCCTCGGCGAGCCCGTGTAGCTGTCCGGAATCTGCAGCTGCGCTGTCCGCGAGCCCGCCTTCGCAGGCGCGAACCCCACGGTGACCGTGCAGGCGTCGCCCCGGTAGAGGCTCAGACCCTGGCATCCGTCGGCGAGCACCGAGAAGTCCGTCGGGTTCGCGCCGGCCACCGTCGCGGCCTTGACCGCCAGCGGCCCCCACCCGGCGTTGACGAGCACCCCCGCGGCAGTCGCGGCCGAGACCACGCCCACGGCTCGCGTGCCGAAGTCGATCGTCGGCGGACTCAGCGTGGGGACGGGCGGCAGGTCGCGCAGGAACACGTCGACCAGCTTGTTGTTGTCGCCCGTGACGAGGTCAGCCCCGCTTGACGCGAAGGCGACGAAGCGCCCCGACCCGGCGACTTTCGGGTTGCGACTGATCGAGTTGCTCTGCGCCCCCGACGGCGTCACGGCGATGTAGGCGTTCTGCCCGGCCACCATGTCCCGCAGCACGATGGAGCTGGACTGGCGGTCCAGGACGACGGATGTCAGCAGCGCCCCGATGACGACATAGGCGACCATGCGGCCGTCGCGCGAGATGTTTGGCTGCCCTGTCGAAGCCGACATCGGGGTCCCGTCGTCCTGGATCGACACCAGCTCCGTCTGGCCGGCGCCGATGTCGCGGCGATAGATCTCCGACGTGCCCGTGCCGGTGCCCGTGAGGAAGTTCGCGGCCGACGAGACGAAGGCGATGTCCTTGCCGTCGTCCGAGATGGACGGCTGGCCCGACGGCCCCTGCGGCGCCTGGCCGGCCGGCCCGAGGCTCACCTGCTGCGTCGTGCCGGCGTTGAGGTCCCGGACATAGGCCTGCGTGCCCGCGCCAGCCGACCCCGAGGTCAGGGACTGGCCGCCGGCTGACTCGAAGGCGACCAGCGAACCGTCGCCCGAGATGGACGGCAGGTCGCTGTCGCCGTTGACGGGCCCCTGGCCCGCGGCGACGCTGACGAGCACGGTCTGACCGGTCTGGCGGTCGAAGCGGTAGACGTCGGCGAACTTGTTCTGGTAGCCGGGGATCAGCCTGGGTGCGGTCGAGGCGTAGGCGACGTACCGGCCGTTGCCGGACACGGCCGGCTCATAGCTCGCGTCGTTGGCGTCATTGGGCTGCGAGACGACCGTCGTGCTTCCCGACTTGCGGTCCCACACCACCACGCTCTGCGGCGAGGCGGGATCCGAGGTCGCGCGGTACGTGAAGGCCACGACGCTGCCGTCGGCCGAGATGGACGGCTCGTACGCATAGCCGCTGCCACTTGGCGCGCCCACGACGTTCAGGGCGCTCGGGATGGGGAGTTGGATGGTGGACCCGCTGGACCGGTCGCGCAGGTACACCGCGGAGGCGGCGGCGGGTCCGCCGGGCACGAGGTCGGTCGCAGCCGAGGCGAACGCCACGTAGCGCCCCGTGGAGGAGATCGCGGGCGCCAGCGACGGCCCGTTCGCGAAGCCCCGGGACGCATTGGCCGAGACGAGGGTCGTGGTGCCGGGCGGCTGCGGGAGCGCTGCCGGCACTGCGAGGGCCGAGGGCATTCCCGTCGCACGGTTGACGGGAGCCGCCTCGGGGACCGCGGGCGGCGGACCGTTCGCCACCCCGGCACCGGAGGCGGGCGACAGGGCCGGACCACCGCCGAGCAGCGTCGCCGCGACGACCGCGGCGACGGCCGCCCGAGCGCCACGGCGCACCGGGCCGGGGCGCGTCAGGGCCGCTGGTAGCCGGAGTAGAAGACGGCCGGGGCGCACGTGGTGCTCGTACATGAGAGCGACAGGTTGAGCTGCTGGCCGGCGGCAATGACGATCGGCGTGACGAAGTGGAGATCGTAGTCTCGGAAGTTCTCCAGCCGCAGCTGGAGCAGCGGTGTCGTGTTGCGCAGGATCACGAGCGCTCCCGCGTCGCCATTCGGGTTGGAGAACACGAGGTCGGTCACGAACAGCGTGCCCGTGGGGGACACCGTCTTGTTCGTTCCGTCAAGGCGGCCGTCGACCGGCGCCCCGAGACCCGCGATCACGACGCCCGGCGACGCCGTGGCCACGACCGGCGTCGGGCTCGCGCCGGGCGCCACCGTGGGCGCGGGGGTGGGGCTGGGGCTCGGCGCGCCGCCCGCGCCGGCCCCCATGGTGGGCAGGCCCGCACCCGCGAGCGCGGCGTTGACATCGTTGCGCATCGAGGCGATGGGCGAGGCCACCGCGTCGCCGACAGCGGAGTTGATCGCCGGCTTGAGCACGAACAGCCACAGCAGGGCCAGCGCGATCAGGGCCGCGATCAGGATCGCGACCAGGCGCCCGAACCAGGACGGCAGGATGGCCTCCTGGAGGAGCGTGCCGTCGAGCTGGATGGGCCCCCTGCCCTCGGGCGTGACGAACAGCTGGAACGGACGGGTCTTGGGCGTGCCGCGCCAGAACCGGCGAGCGGGCTTGACGTGGACCTTGGCGAACGAGGCGCCGCCGGGCTCGACGACGACACCGGGCGGGTTGATATCGAAGCGCAGGAGGCGGTCGGCATCGGTGCCGCTGACCTCGGCCGAGAGCCGCACGTTGCCGCGGTTGTCCACCGCGACCTCGTGCGAGGCGCCGCCGGACCCGCGCGACGTGCGCGGCACGAGCTCCGCGAACGGCTCGACGAAGGCACCGACGACGACGGTCCCCTCCTCCACCGCGGACCCGGCCGGGTCCTCCCGAGAGCGGGCGCGCAGCCCGAACGGGACCGGCCCAGCGGGGGTCGACGGCGCGCGAGGCGGCCGGAAGTGGATCGTGGCCGTGCCCTCGGCCGCGGGGAAGAGCGAGATCGAGGCGGGATCGACGACGGCCCATCCGGCCGAATCGCCCAACACGTCGAGCTCAAACTCGTCGACGACACTGCCGTTGTTGCGGAGCTTGACCTCGAGGACGGCCTCCGCCCCGGGCTCGACTTCGACCGACGGCGCCTGGAGCGAGACGGTGACTCCCACGGCCGGAGTGTAACTGCGGAGGGTGTGCCCGCAAGGGCGATTCGCACGGCACCGACGGGCTGCCTGACCGGTCGGTCGCGACTGCCCGTTGAGCCCACGTTGCGCGCCCGAAAAGGGCGCCCTGCCACGCTGGCACCCTGCCCTACCGGCCAACGCGTCCAGTCGGCCGGAACGGCGCATGGGGAGATGCGCGTCGATGGTTGCCGAACCCGTTCCGCTTCAAGGCCCCGTCCCGGTGGTCGTTCGCGCCACCGACCCCCTGTCCCGCGCCGGCATCGTCAGCCAGCTGCGCGGCGGCCACAGCTTCGCCATCGCATCAGAGGACGCGCCCCCGCCCGGTGCGATCGCGCTCGTCGTGGCGGACGAGATCGACGGGGCGGCGTGCGCGGAGATCCGGGCGCTCCGCGCGCGCGGCGTCGGACGCGTCGTCGTGCTCGCCTCACGGGTGGACGACAAGGGCCTGCTCGCCGCCGCAGAGGCGGGGATCACCGGCGTCATCCGCCGATGTGACGCCACCGCCCAGAACCTGTCGTCGGCGCTCCGCGCTGCGGCCGCGGGCGAGGGCACGCTCCCGCCGGACCTGCTGGGGCGGCTGCTCAGCCAGGTGGGCCACCTGCAGCGCCAGGTGCTGGCCCCCCGCGGGCTCACCTTCGGTGGGCTCACCGAGCGCGAGATCGCGGTACTGCGGCTGCTCGCCGATGGCCTCGACACGGCCGAGGTCGGGGCGCACCTCTACTACAGCGAACGCACCGTGAAGAACATCATCCACGACGTGACGTCGCGGATGGACCTGCGCAACCGGACCCACGCGGTCGCGTACGCGCTCCGCGAGGGGCTGATCTAGGAGCGAGCCGGACGGGCCGGCTCTATCCCTCCGCCGAATCCTCCTCCTCGTCCTCCTTGGCCTCGCGGCTGACCGCAAGCGCCTGGACGTCCTCGTCCTCGTCCTCCTTGCGGCTGACGCCAACCGCGGGTGTCGCCGGGACGGGCACGGGGCCGCTCATCGCGGCAGCCGCCGTGCGGTCCGCGGACAGCTCGTAGGCGTCGTGCGGGTCCGACACGCGGACGCCGTCGCCGGTCGCCGTGCCGTCCACAGGGCCCGAGCGCTGCTGGACGACGTGGACCAGCTCGTGGGCGAGCGTCTGGCGGCCGTCGCTCGAATCGGGGTTCCAGCGGTCCGAGCGGAACACGACGTCGCTGCCCACCGTGTAGGCGTGGGCGTTGACTGCCTCGGCCGAGCGGCTCGCCTGCGGATCCGTGTGCAATCGAACGTCACTGAAATCGGCCCCGAGCCGACCCTCCATGTCGCTCCGGAGATCCGGCGCGAGGGGCTGTCCGCCGCCCTTGCCCACGACGTCGAGGACGGGCGAGCGGTCCGCGGGTGCCTCCTCGTCGCCCGCGACCAGTCGGCGCACATTGGCGTTCCCCGCCAGCCGCTGGAGTTCCAGGACCGTGGCCGGCGCCGCGCTCGACGGGTCGGCCACGGCCCGGGCGACCAGCGCGCGCGGCACGGCCGCCGCTGTCGCCGTCGTCGGCGCCGCTGCTTCACGAGCCCGAGCCGGCCGGGCGGAGGTGGCCTCGAGCTCGTCGCGAACGTCCATGCGCTCCTCCTGCGGCCGGGCGGTCTGCGCCCCGCCGAACACCCACTGCGAGCGACCGCAGCGTGCGCCACCCTTGCCGGACGCGCAAGGTCCGGGCGCGCACGCGCCATGGCGCCGCCGTGCCCGATCGGGCAGATCCGACAGGTCGTCGGGCACCGGCCACGGCCCGCCCGCCGCGATCGGCGCCAGACGATGGCGACGCCGGCTCCGACTGGGCGAGGGCCTCGAGCCGGGTGCTTGACTCAACCGGAGACGAGGATTACGCGGGCTCGGACTCCGCGAGGGCCTCGAACCAGGCGCCGAACTCGGCCGGGACGGTGAGGCGGCCGAGCTTGTCGTACTCGCGCTCCGTGGCGCGGACCAGGTCGCCCATCGTGACCGCACGATCCTCGGCGGCTGCGAGGAAGGCGCCGGTCACGCAGATGTTGCGGATTGAACCGCCGCTGATCCGGAACGAGGCGGCGAGGAACCCGAGATCCACGTCGTGCGCGATCGGCAGGCCCGGGCGCAGGTGCAGGCGCCACAGCCGGCGCCGCTCCTCCTCGTCCGGGAGCGGGAAGTCCACGATGACGTCGAGGCGGCGGAGGAACGCCTCGTCGAGGTTCGCGCGCAGGTTCGTGGTCAGCACGGCGAGCCCGTCGAAGCGCTCCATCCGCTGGAGCAGGTACGCGATCTCGACGTTCGCGTACCGGTCGCGGGCGTCCTTGACCTCGGACCGCTTGCCGAAGATCGCGTCGGCCTCGTCGAACAGCAGGACCCCGTTCACGCGGTCGGCCTCGGCGAAGATCCGGTCGAGGTTCTTCTCCGTCTCGCCGATGTACTTGTCCACGACCGTCGAGAGGTCGATGAGGTACAGGTCGAGCCCGAGCCCGGCGGCCAGCACCTCGGCCGAGAGCGTCTTGCCGGTGCCCGAATCACCGGCGAACAGCGCCGTCAGCCCAGCGCCTCGGTTGGGACCGGCGTTCATCCCCCACCCGTTCAGCACGCGCTCGCGGTTCCGGGCGCGGTTGAGCAGGTCGGTCAACTGGCCCCGCGCCCGGGGTGGCAGGACCAGGTCGTCCCAGCTCGCTGCCGGGGCGATGCGGCGGGCGAGGCGGTCGAGGCCGGCTGCGTTCTGCGCCCGAGCGCCCGCCTGGACATGGGATGCGGCGATCGGCTGCCCTTCGGCGGTTGCCGCCAGACCCGCAGCCCGGGCGGCGCGCTGGATCTGGACCGGCGTCAGGCGGAAGGCGCGCGTCGCCTCGCCGGCATCGCCGGTCGAGCCGTCCTCGTCCGTGCTGGCGCCGGCGGCAACGAGTGCGTGCGCCCAGTACCGCGCCCGGTCGTCCTCGGGCGTCGGGGCGGCCTCGAGGAGGACCGGCACCTCGCGACCCCACGCGGGGTCCCACGCCCGGATCCCGTGGAGCGCCACGGGCGTGCGCGCCTCGACCAACAGCCGCAGCGCTGACCGAGCCGTCTCGGCGAGGCCATCGACGGGCCCGGCAACGAGCCCGGCGCCGAGGAGCGCTGCCTCGCGGATCACCGCGCCCACGAGCGCCCCGACGTCCTCACCGGGCTCAAGGCGCGCGAGGTCCACGTTGAGGACCGGATCCCCGTCCGAGCCCAGGCCAGCGGCGGCGAGCCCGATTCCAGCCCCGACCGACGCCTCCCGCACGTACCAGAGGCGGGCGCCGGCAGCACGGGTCCGCGCGATGGCCCCGCCGTCCGCAGCCCCCGGCGGGAGCTGCTCCAGGAGCCTGGCCACCTCGGCGTCTGGGCGGTCGTCGCCCAGCAGGAAGGCGGCGACGCGGTCCGGCACGCGGAGGGCGCGCGTCAGGAACGGCCGATCGCGATCGTCCACCAGGAGGAGCCCCGCCTCGAGCAGGGTCGCGCCCGACCGCAGGGCGGCGCGAAGCTCGGGCTCCGAGGAGGGACCGGCCAGGAGCTCGATCGCCAGGCCGATGCCCGGCCGCCGGCGCGTCACATCATCCTGGAGGTACGCGTAGAGGCGCTCGAAGCGGGCGTCGACGTCTGGCGCCAACGCCACGAGGAGCAGGTCCACCTCCGTCCCGCCCAGGCCGAACCGGTGGGCGAGGGCGCGCAGTCGGATCGTGGCGCCGGCGGCCTGAGCGTCATCGGCCGCTGCCTCAATCGACGCCACCGCGTCCGACAGCTCCGCCTCGTCGGGTCGGGCGAGGCGGCCACCGCCCGCGAGCAGCGCGTCCACGTCGGCGTCGGAGAGGTACAGACCGCGGAAGCGGTCGTCCGGGTCGCGATCCGAGGCACGCCGACGATCCACGGCGTGGCGGACACGCCGCTCGAGGACCGCGAGCCGGCCGAGGAGGTGGGCCCGGGACGGGTCGGCGGACGATGGGGCAGGCGTCGGCGAGTTCGCCGCCGACAGAGGCCCAGCGGGAGGCCCGGGCACGGGTGGCTCGCAGCCCGGCGGCTCGGCAGGCGAGGGTTGGGGGTCCGGCGGAGCGGGCGCGCCGCGCTCGCCCGGGGAGGTCACGGCCGCGAGATGCCGCGGATGCGCATCACGCGGCCGCCGGCAGCGGGCGCATCGCCGGGCTCGCCCTTCTTGCCCGATCCCCCGGGCGACGCCGCCCGCCGGCCGATCGCGCGCACGATCTCCTCCTGGGTCGCGGGCTCGGAGGGGCCGAGTGGGCCGGCCGGACTCCGCGTGCCGAGACGGGGAGCGGGGCCGCGGCCGCCGACGCGCTCCTCGGCGCCGCCCGAGGCGAGACCGAGCGACAGGGGCTCGAGCACGGGCTTGGCGGCCGGCCACGTGTACGCCGCGTCGAGCGGCGCGATCGCGACCAGGTCGAGCGACGGCTTGAGCTCGCCACCCATCGCCGACCAGACGTCCGCGATGGAGCGGTCCTGCCCCATCGGGCCGGCCACCTGGAGGATCACCGGGTACGAGGAGCTCGCGAGCGACCCGACCAGGAGGTCCACGGGGATCGACTCGTTGCGGACGAACGCCGCGAGACACGCGGAGAGCAGTCGGTGCTCGTCCTCGGGCCGCTGGGTCCACGCCGTCACCAGGTACGAGAGCTTGTACCGGCGCGGCGGCACACGATGGGCGCCCGCGATCCCGGTCGCCGGGTCGCGGACAGGCTCCGCCACGACCTGGCGGCGGGACATGTCCTCGCGGATGTCGTAGAGGTAGATGTCCAGCGTGGGGGCGTTGCGCCGGGCCACCCAGTCGCGGGTGGGCGCGTCGAACAGCACGTCGACCCGCGAGCCGTTCAACGCCTCGCGGCGGACGAGGGCCTCGAGCGCCTGGTCCACCTCGGAGATCATCGCCGCCCAGTGTCCGGCCCCCGGCAGCACGGGTCGCCCCGCCGCCGGGCAACCGTTGGGGCGGCACCCGCTGCCCGATCGGGCGAAACGGAGCGCCCCGACGCCCGTCCCCTCGCCCCTAGCCGGAGGGCCCGCCGGGTGGGAGCCTCAACAGGTCCGCTCATGCCACGGAAGGGACAACACATGCCGACCTACCTGTCGCCCGGCGTCTATGTCGAGGAGGTCCAGTCCGGCTCCCGGCCGATCGAGGGCGTCGGGACGGCCGTCGCTGCGTTCGTGGGCCTCGCCGCCAAGGGACCGTTCAACGAACCGCGCCTCCTGACGAACTGGGGCCAGTTCACCGCCACGTACGGCGAGTTCGTCGAGTCGTCGTATCTCGCCCACGCCGTGTACGGCTACTTCCTCAACGGCGGAGGCGCCGCCTACGTCGTCCGGGTTGGCGCCGACGGCGCATCGCCCGTCGCCTCAGCCGAGATCCCCGGCGCCGCCGACGGCGGCAAGCCCGCCTTCCGCGTCCTGGCGCTCGAGGCCGGCGCCAGCGGCAACGACATCTCCGTCGAGGTGGCGCCCCCCACCGAAGCCGCCGAGGGCGCCTTCAAGCTGGTCATCAAGCAGGGCGGTCGCGTCGCTGAGACCTACGACAACGTCACGGCCGGCAAGGGCAAGCAGAACGTCGCCACCCAGGTCAAGACGCAGTCCAAACTGATCACTATTGAGGAGGTGGGCGCGCTGGCCGCCCCAGCCGCGACATCGGCAGCCGTCAGCCTCACCGGCGGAACGGCATCGATGCCCACCCGCGTCACCCCCGACGACTACGTCGGCAGCTCGGCCGACCGCACGGGCTTCGCCGGCCTCGAGGCCGTGGACGAGATCACCATGCTCGCCGTGCCCGACCTGATGGCCGTGTACGAGAAGGGCATCATCGACGCCGAGGGCCTCAAGGCCGTCCAGCTCGCGATGATCGCGCACTGCGAGCTGATGGGCGACCGCGTCGCGATCCTCGACGCGCCGCCAGGCCTCAACGCCCAGCAGGTCAAGGAGTGGCGCGTCGACAAGGCGGGCTACGACAGCAAGTACGCCGCCCTGTACTGGCCGTGGGTCAAGGTGTTCGACCCGCTCTCCGGCCAGGCGAAGTTCGTCCCGCCCAGCGGCCACATGGCCGGCATCTGGGCCCGCAGCGACGACGAGCGCGGCGTGCACAAGGCACCCGCCAACGAGGTCGTCCGCGGCGCCATCGCCCTGGAGATCCAGGTCACCAAGGGCGAGCACGACCAGCTCAACCCGCAGGGCATCAACTGCATCCGCGCCTTCCCGGGCCGGGGCATCCGCGTCTGGGGCGCCCGCACGCTCTCGCGCGACCCGTCCTGGCGCTACCTCAACGTCCGCCGGCTCTTCAACTACGTCGAGGAGTCGATCCTCGAGGGCACCCAGTGGGTGGTCTTCGAGCCCAACGACATGGCCCTCTGGGAGCGGGTCAAGCGCACGGTCACCGCGTTCCTGACCCTCACCTGGCGGCACGGCGCGCTGTTCGGCGCCACCCCGCAGGAGGCGTTCTACGTCAAGTGCGACGCCGAGACCAACCCGCCCGACGTCATCGACGCCGGCCAGCTGGTGGTCGAGATCGGCATCGCGCCGGTGAAGCCCGCCGAGTTCGTCATCTTCCGCATCGCCCAGTTCTCGGGCGGCGCTGGCGTCAGCGAATAACCGCGAAAGGAGCCGGCTGAATGCCTCTCGGACTGCCGAGCCTGCCCAACGACGCGCTGGCGTCGTACCACTTCTCGGTCGAGATCGACCACACCGAGATCGCCCAGTTCACCGAGCTGTCGGGGATCACGAGCGAGATCGACGTCATCGACCTCAAGGAGAACACCCCGCTGGGGAAGTCGATCATCAAGAAGCTGCCCGGGGCCCGCAAGCCCCCGACGATCACCCTCAAGCGCGCGAAGAACGCGTCGATGGACCTCTGGAACTGGCACTACGCCATGCACCAGGGGAACGTCGCGGAGGCCCGCCGCAACGGCTCGGTCGTGCTGTACGACTACACGCTCGGCGAGGTCGCCCGCTACAACTTCTTCAACGGCTGGGTGTCGAAGATCACGATGGGGTCTGCCAAGGCTGGCGCGAACGAGGTCCTGACCGAGGAGGTCAGCATCGTGTGCGAAGAGCTCATCCGGGTGAAGTGACGTGACCCCCGCGGCTGCCGCCGACCCGGGCGTGGGCCTGGGTCGGCCCGACGGGGCGCTCCGGACCGAGTACCCCTTCGTGCTCCCGCGCGGCTACGTGGACGATGCGGGGGTCCTCCACCGGGATGGGGTCATGCGCCTGGCCACGGCCAGGGACGAGATCCTGCCCCAGCGCGATCCCCGGGTCCGCGAGAACGAGGCGTACCTCACGGTGCTCCTCCTAGCGCGCGTGGTGACCCGGATCGGGTCCGTGTCGCCTGTGTCCACGGGCACCATCGAGGGCCTGTTCGCCTCGGACCTCGCATTCCTCCAGGACCTGTACCGCCGGGTCAACGCCGAGGGGAGCAGCCGGGCTGAAGTCGCCTGCCCGGCCTGCGGGCACGCCTTCGCCGTGGACCTCGCGGGGGACACGCCGGGGGGGTCGTGACGTACGCGACCGACCGCCTCTTCGAGGAGATCGCGTACGTGGCATGGCACTTCCACTGGTCGTTCGAGGAGATCCTCGACCTGGAGCACCCGGTGCGGCGCCGGTTCGTCGAGGAGATCGACCACCTGAACCATCGCTCCCAGGAGGGCTGAACGCGCATGGATCTCGGGGCGCTGGTGCGGCGGCTCGTCGCCGGCCCGTCGGGGGCCGGCGGCGTGGCAGCGCCCAGCGACGCCGGCCGGGCGCCCGCACCTGTGGGGCCGTCCGGCGACGCACCCGTTCGACCGGCCTGGCGCGATGCACCTCCGCTCCAGCGGATGGTGGGACCCGCGCCGCTCGTGGCGCCCAACGCCGCCTTCGAGGCGCGCCTCGCGACGACGCGGCCCGCACCGCTCGCCCTGGCGCCGCTCGGCCACGACCACGGGCTCGAGGCGCCGGCTGGCCTGGTGTCCGGGATTGCCGCGCCCGTCCAGCGCTCCCCGTCGTCGCCGATGCCCGCCAGCGTGCGGACGGCGCATGGCGCGCGGTCCGGGGCGTCCCCGGCCGTGCAGCGAAGCTCCGGTGGAGCAGCGCGGACCGACGACCTTGATGCCGGCGCACGCTTCATGGCAACGCCCTTCGCCGACGGCGCAATGGCGCTAGAGGAGGCGCCGCCTCTCGCGGCACCAGGCACGAGCGCTGCGCCCGCCATGGAATCGGCCTCGCCGCTGGTCACCGCGCCCAGCCCGGTGACGGGGCTGGTGGGGCTCATCGGGCCCGCAGCCGTGGCGTCGCGTGCTCCCGCATCCTCGATCCATGCCAGCGCCTCGACCGGCTCGTCGGGGGCAGCCCAGGGCGCGTCCACTGCGCCCCTCGTGGCCCGGTCGGCCGAGGGCGAGTCGGGCGGGGCGGCCTCGACCGGCACGCCGCCAACCACCCAAGGGCTCGGGGCCGCGGGCGGCCCCTCGACGCACCTGGCCGACCGATCGGTGCGGCGCATCCGGGTTGGCGCCCCGCTCACGCCCACTGTGTCGCGCTTGGCCATCCCGGGGTCGTCGGCGGTGCCGCCCTCGTTCGCATCGTCTGGTGCACCGTCGTCGGCCCAAGGGTCGGCGGGCACGCCCGGGTCGCTCGCGTCGAGTCCGGCCGCGCCGAGCGCCGTGTCGGGTCCAGCGACCGGGAGTCTCGCGACCGTCGCCCGAGCAACGGCGGGACCGAGCGCGCCAGCAACTCCCGAGTCCCTTGGCTCGCCCGCGACCGCATCGCCCCTCGGCCCCACACCGTCCATCCCCTCCCCTGTCCCGGCTCGACTCCAGCGCTCCGTCGCGCCCGTCCCCGCCCGCAGCCCGCTGGTTGGCGGCCTTCGGCCGATGCTGGCCTGGGCGAGCCCGGCAGTCTCGGTCTCGCGCCGGGCGGACCCCGAGGCCGAAACCGAGGGCGGCGCCGTCGTCGCCGGCTCGGCTGCTGCCGCGCTTGCCGCGCTCGGTCGTCCGGACGGGGCATCGGCCGCTGGGTGGGCGCAGGGCGAGGCGAGCACCTTCGGGGGACGCCCGGACGGGCTCGGGACGCCGGGGTCGCCGTTCGCGGTGGAACCCGGGCGGGCCGGCATCGCGCCCGCTCGGCTCACTTGGTCCAACCCACTGGCCGACCCGTCGCCGCCAAGCGCGTCGACCTACCCCGAGGCAGCGCCTGCGGCCGGACCCGCCCTACCCTCGACGACCGCGGGCGACACGGCATGGGCGGCATCGGCTTCCCCTTCGGCGCCATCGTCCCCCACCGTCTCGCGGTCCGTCGCCTCGCGCTCCGCCGCGCCCCGAAGCGGTCTCCGCATCGGGCCCGCGTTGACCGCGACGCTCGCCGGCACCCCCGGGCGTCCGGTCAGCCAGCTGCCTGTCCGGCCGGCTTCGTCCGCCTCGGCGCCCGGCGGGCCGGCGGGCCAAGCATGGGACGCGGAGCCCGTCGTCGCGCGCGCCGTCACGATCGACGAGGTCGAGGTCACGCCCGAGGCATCGGGCGCCAGCGCCGAATCAGGCGCGGCGGCTGCCGCGAGCACACCCGCAGCGAGCGTGGGCGCCGGCACCGGCAGCACCCCAGCAGCCGCCGCCGCGGGGGCGGCGGGGGCGGCGGGTTCCGAGGCCGCCCGCGACCAGGAGACGCAGGCCTGGGCTGACCGCCTCTACGACCGCATCTCGCTGCGCCTCCGGCGCGACCTCCTCGTGGAGCGCGAGCGATCGGGCGCGCTCGTGGACCGGGGGTTCTAGCCGTGGCCACCGCGCGCGCAGGACGCGTTGAGCTGGAGCCGCTCCGATGACAGACATCGCGCTCGGGCTGCACTTCAAGGTGGTCATCGATGGCCAGACGAGCCTCGGCGTGTGGACCAAGTGCGAGGGCCTCTCGGTCGAGTACGAGGTCTACGAGTACAAGGAGGGCGGGGTCAACTCGCACGTCCACCGGCTGCCGGGCCGTGGCAAGTTCCAGAACCTCAAGCTCAGCCGGCCGGTGACCAAGGACACGAGCGCGGTCGCCTCGTGGCTCGGGCAGGTCAAGCCCGGCATGCGCACGACCACGATGCGCGTGTCGGTCCTCGACGAGGCCGGCACCGAGATCGCCGCCTGGTCGTTCGGCTCGGTGTACCCGGTTCGGTGGACCGGTCCCACCCTCGACATCGCGCAGAACAGCGTGGCGACCGAGACCCTCGAGCTCGCCCACGGCGGCTTCCTCGCGGGGGGCATGTGATGCCGATCGACGACCAGTATGTCCAGGGCGTCCTGCGCGTCGTCGACGGCACGGTCTCCGGCCCCTCGGAGCTGACGTTCCACTTCAACCCGGGCGAGTACGCCATCTCGAAGAGCGCCTCGTGGAGCCGGCCGCAGGTTCGTGGCGGCAAGAGCACAGGGAAGCCCGAGTTCCAGGGCGCCAACCCGCAGACGCTCCAGTTCGAGACCCTGTTCGACGAGATGTCCGCCACGGGCCCGTCGGTCGCCGCGGCCGTCAACACCCTCATCGAGTGGGTGAAGCCAACCGAGGATTCGATCCAGCACCAGCACCCCCAGCCGCCCATCGTCGTCTTCGAGTGGGGCGACAACCCGGCGATCACCTCGTTCCGCGGCTACCTCAAGCAGGTCTCCGCCCGCTACCTGCTGTTCGACGGCACCGGCAAGCCGCTGCGTGCCACGGCGAACATCCAGCTCGAGGAGGTGCCGGTCGAGCAGGCGCGCCAGAACCCGACGTCGGGCGCCATCCACGGCCGCCGGACGCACACCATCGCCGAGGGCGAGACGCTCGCCTCGGTCGCGTGGCGCGAATACGAGAACGCCGCCCTGTGGCGGGGCCTCGCCGACTTCAACGGCATCGATGACCCGCTGCGGCTCGCGCCCGGGACGGTCGTGCTCGTCCCCACCTACGCCGAAGCGAAGCGGCGGTCCTGACGCGATGCCGGAGTTCACGCTCCAGGTCCAGCTCGAGGTGGACGGCTCGCCGCTCGACGACGCGCTCCTGCCGCTCATCGAGCAGGTGGTGGTGGACGACTACCTCCACCAGCCCGACATGGTCACAGTCACGTTCCTCGACATCGGCCGCAGCGCCGTGGGCAAGGCGCGGATCAAGATCGGGTCGAAGCTCAAGGTGTCAGCGACGCCACTCGGCGGGCAGTCGCCGGCAGCCCTGATCGAGGCCGAGGTGACCTCGATCGAGGCCGACTACACGCCGTCGGGCTCACTTGCCGTGGTGCGCGGCTACGACCCGCTCCACCGCTTCCAGCGGGGGCGCCAAACCCAGACCTACCTCCAGATGAAGGATTTCGGAGATCGCCCAGCAGATCGCGGGGCGCGTGGGCGTCGCGGTTGGCGAGATCACCGAGAGCGAGCGCGTCGAGAAGTACGTCGCGCAGACCAACGAGACCGACTGGGCGTTCCTCCAGCGCCGGGCTCGCGAGATCGGCTACCAGGTCGGGGTCGACGACGGCAAGTTCTCGTACACCAAGGCTCCCCAGGCCGCCGACGCGCCCGAGGAAGGCGACATGCAGTCCGACAACCCCCTCCAGCTGGTGGTGGGCCAGGAGCTGCTCGAATTCCATCCGCGCCTCTCGTCGGCGGAGCAGGTGGGCGACGTCAAGGTCCGTGGCTGGGACATGACGAGCAAGCAGCCGGTCATCGGGCGGGCGCGGCGGCGGCGGGCTCGGCGTCGCTCCACGAGAGCCCGGCCAGCCTCGCGCAGGTGTTCGGCAACCCGACGTTCACGAGCGTCGACCGGCCGCTGTCCGAGCAGACGAGCGTGGACGCCACCGCGAAGGCGATCGCCGACCGGATCGGCTCCGCATTCGCCGAGGCCATCGGCGTGGCGCGCGGCAACCCGGCACTGAAGGCCGGGGCCGGGGTCAGCGTGACGAACGTGGCGCCCGAGTTCGCCGGCCGGTACGTCATCACCTCGGCAAGCCACTCTTCGGCCGGGACGGCTACAAGACCAAGTTCACCGTGTCGGGCCAACTCGACCGCTCGACGCTGGGGCTTGCGACCGCCGGGCTCTCGCTCCGCCCCGACGAGGCGCCGGTCCACGGCGTCGCCGTCGGCCTCGTGTCCGCCAACGACGACCCCGACAAGCTCGGCCGGGTCAAGCTCACGCTTCCTTGGCTCGACGACAACTTCGAGTCCGACTGGACCCGGGTCGTCATGCTCGGCGCCGGGCCGAACTCGGGGGCCGTCTGGCTGCCCCAGGTGCACGACGAGGTGCTGGTCGCCTTCGACCACGGCGACATGCGCCGGCCGTTCGTGATCGGCGGGCTGTGGAACGGGCAGGACAAGCCGCCGCTCGGCGACGGCCTGTTGGACAACGGCTCGGTCAAGCGGCGGGGCTTCGTCTCCCGAAACGGCCACAAGATCGTGTTCTTCGACGGCGACAACGACGCCGGCATCGCCCTGCTGACGTCGGACCAGAAGTGCAAGGTCTCGCTCAACCAATCCGGGACCAAGATCCACATCGCGTCGGACGGCACCATCGAGATCGAATCCACGCAGGACCTCACGATCAAGTCCTCCGCCGGGATCAGCATCGAGGCTGACGGCCAGCTCAAGCTCAAGGGCTCGGGCGGCGTGAAGATCGACGGGAGCTCGGGCGTGGACATCGACGGCGCCACGATCACGCTCAACTGATGGGAGGCCGACGATGAGCCAGGCGTTCATTGGGCGCGGCTGGGCCTTCCCGGTCGAGACCGACGCGACGGGCGGGATCCGCCTCGTGGGCGACGAGACGGAGATCGAGCAGAGCATCCGCCTGATCCTCTCGACGGCGCCCGGTGAACGGCCCATGCGCCCCGAATTCGGCTGCGCCATCCACGACTACGTCTTCGACCCTGCCGACGCCCGGACCGCGCTCCGCCTCGCGTCGGCCGTCCGCGACTCTCTGCGGCGCTGGGAGCCGCGCGTGGACGTCCTCGACGTGGCCGTGGACCGCCACCCGACAGAACCCGACGCCCTGCTGCTCAACATCCGCTACACGACCTCGGACCGCAACAACCCCCGCAATCTCGTCTTCCCGTTCTACGTCATCCCCGGCGAGGGCTGATCCCCCGCCCTGCCACGCAGGAGCGACACGACGATGGCGCTGCCCCTCCCGAATCTCGACGACCGGCGGTTCCAGGACCTGGTCGACGACGCCAAGCGCCAGGTCCAGCGCCGCTCGCCGTCGTGGACCGACCACAATGTGTCCGACCCCGGCGTCACGCTCATCGAGCTGTTCGCCTTCATGACGGACCAGGTGGTGTACCGGCTCAACCGAGTGCCGGACCGCCAGTACGTTGCGTTCCTCGAGCTTCTCGGCGTCAAGCTGTTCCCGCCGACGGCCGCGCGCACGACCGTCACGTTCTGGCTGACGGCTCCGCAGCCCAACACGGTCAAGATCCCGATCTCGACCCAGATCGCCACCGTCCGCACCGAGAGCGAGCCAGCGACGGTCTTCGAGACCCTCACAGACCTGCCAATCGTCGCCTGCAGCCTCTCGAAGATCCGCTCGCAGATCGACGGCCGCTCATTCCGCGATCACGACGAGACGCTCGCCATCGGCCAGCGCTTCGCCTGTTTCGGCGAAACGCCGGCAGCGGGCAACGCCCTCTACATCGGCCTCTCGGACGCAATCCCGTCCTGTGCGGTCACGCTCCGCTTCGAGTGCTCCATCGAGGGAGTCGGCGTGGACCCGCTCCGACCCCCGCTGGCGTGGGAGGCCTGGGACGGCGACGAGTGGGTCGCCTGCGAGGTTGACCACGACGACACGGGCGGCCTCAACCGAAATGGCGACGTCGTCATCCACGTCCCGCCGTCGCATGCAGCCTCGATCATCGACCGGCAGCGTGCCGGGTGGATCCGCGCCCGCGTCACCGAGCCCGAGGACGGCGTGCCGCGGTACAGCTCCTCGCCGATGATCAGCAAGCTGGTGGCGTTCACGTGTGGCGGGACGGTCGACGTTGCGAACGCCGAGCGCGTGGACACCGACGACCTGGGCGCCTCCGAGGGCGTGCCGGGCCAGCGGCTGGCGCTTCGGCGCCGCCCCGTGGTGCCGGGAACGGCGCCGCTCGTCCTCGAGGTCGCGCCCGACGGCGAGGACTGGGTCGAGTGGCAGGCGGTGGACGACTTCTCCGGCTCCAGCCCCGACGACCTGCACTTCGTGCTCGATGCCGTCTCCGGCGTCGTGGACCTCGGCCCGGCGGTTCGCCTGGCGGACGGCACGCTCGAGCGCCACGGCGCGGTGCCGCCCAAGGGTGCCCGGCTGCGGATCCGCGGCTACCACACGGGCGGCGGGGAGCGGGGCAACGTGGCGACGCGGGCGATCTCGGTGCTCCGCTCGTCCATCCCGTACGTGGGGCGCGTGGAGAACCGCCGCCCCGCCGTGGGTGGCGTGGACGGCGAGACGCTCGACAACGCCAAGGTGCGCGGCCCGCTGCTCCTGCGGACGCGGGGCCGCGCGGTGACCGCCGAGGACTTCGAGCACCTCGCCCGGAGCGCGGCTCCGGAGGTGGCTCGGGTGCGCGCCGTGGCTGCCGCCGAGCCTGCCGACGCGGGATCGGTGCGGGTGCTCATCGTCCCGACGGTCACGCGGGCCGCCGACGCGCGCCTGCGCTTCGAACAGCTCGTCCCGCCCGAAGCCGCGCTCCAGCGCATTACGGACCGGCTCGAGGAGACGCGCGTCATCGGGACGCGGGTGGTGGTGGAGCCGCCGGTCTACCGCGGCGTGACGGTGGTGGCGAAGCTGCGGGCGCGGGCCCGGACGAACCCGGCGCGCCTGCAGACCGCGGCGCTCGACGCCCTCTACGCGTACCTCGACCCGATCATCGGCGGCCCCGACCGCGACGGCTGGCCGTTCGGGCGACCGGTCACGGCGGGCGAGCTGACCTCGGTCCTCCAGGGCCTCCGCGGCACCGAGCTGGTCGACGACCTTCGGATCTTCGGCGCCGATCCAGTCACCGGGCAGCGGGGCGGCCAGACGAACCGCCTGGAACTGGAGCCGACCGCCCTCGTGTTCAGCTACGAGCACCAGGTGCTCGTGGAGGCCGGCTGATGCGCGGCACGATCGACGGGCTGCGCAACCCCCATCCCCTGGGCCTCGGCCTGCCTGCCGTGTACCAGGAGGAGGACCCGTTCACGATCCGCCTGACCGAGGCGTTCGACGACGTGCTCGCCCCGGTCTTCTCGACGCTCGACAACCTGTCCGCCTACTTCGACCCGTCGCTCACGCCGCCCGACTTCCTGGGCTGGCTCGCAAGCTGGGTGGCGCTCGAGCTGGACGAGACGTGGGATCTCGGGCGGCGGCGCCAGGCGGTCAAGTCCGGCGTGGACCTGCTTCGCCGACGCGGGACGGCCGTTGGGCTGGCCGACGAGCTGCGGCTGGCGACCGGCATGGAGGTCGAGGTCCTCGAGAACGGCGGGACCGCCTGGTCCCTTGACCCCGGCAGCCCGATGGTCGGCACGCCCGAACCCGCCCTCCTGGTCCGGATCGTGACGCCCGATGCCGGGGCCGTCGATCTCGACCGCGTCGAGCGGATCATCACCGCCGGCAAGCCCGCGCATGTGCCGCACAAGGTGGATGTGGTGGTCCAGGCCCCGGCGAAGAAGGCGCGCTCGAAGGTGGCCGACGGGGCGGCGGCTGGCGATTCGGCCGCCGACAAGCCGCCCGAGCCCGAGCCTTCGGCCTGACATTCCTGGTCCAGCTGGGCGACGTCCTGCCGTGGTGGCTGCCGCGACGGACCTGACGCGTCTATGCTCCGCGCAACAGCGGAGGCGGAGGGAGCGGCACCGGTGATCGTCTGCGGCAACTGCGGCGCGAAGAACGCCGAGGGCGACGCGTTCTGCGGGACCTGCGGGCAGTTCCTCGAATGGGTCGGCCAGCGTCTCGACACGCCCGCTGACGCCCATACCGCGGCGCCCACCGGCGTCACCGATGAACCCGATGGCGACCACGCGGCCGCCGATGCCGCCCGTCAGGCCGAGGCGGAGCGCCAGGCGAAGGCCGAGGCCGAAGCTGCGCGACAGGCCGAGCAGGAACGCCTCGCCGCCGAAGCCGAAGGTGCGCGACTGGCCGAAGCTGCGCGACAGGCGGAAGCGGCGCGCCTCGCTGCCGAAGCCGAGGCCGCCCGCCAGGCCGAGGCGGACCGTCAGGCGAAGGCCGAGGCCGAAGCTGCCGAGGCCGAGCAACAGGCCGGCCGAGGCCGAGGCAGAGGCCGCCCGCCAGGCCGAGGCTGCGCGACAGGCGGAAGCGGCGCGCCTCGCTGCCGAAGCCGAGGCGGACCGTCAGGCGAAGGCCGAGGCCGAAGCTGCGCGACAGGCGGAAGCGACGCGCCTCGCTGCCGAAGCCGAGGCCGCCCGCCAGGCCGAGCAAGAACGCCTCGCCGCCGAAGCCGAGGGGGACAGTCGGGCGAAGGCAGAGGCCGAGGCTGCGCGCCAGGCCGCCGAAGCCGAGGCCGAGCGACAGGCGACGGAGCGACAGGCCGCGGCGGAGCGTCACGCTGCAGAGGCCGAAGTTGAGCGACACGCAGAGGCCGCGCGCCTCGAGGCGGAGGCCGCAGCCCGCAAGACTGCAGAGGACGAGGCAGAACACCAAGCGGAAGCCGCGCGGCAGACGGCCGAAGCGGAGGCGGAACGGCAGGCTGAGGCCGCCCGCCAGGCCGAGCAGGAGCGCGCCGCAGCCGAGGCCGAGGCCGCACGAGTCGCGGCGGAGGCCGAGCAGCAGCGCGCCGCAGCCGAGGCCGCACGAGTCGCTGCCGAGGCCGAGGCCGCCAGGCGGGCCGAGGAGGAGCGGCAGGCCGAGGCCGCCCGCCAGGCCGAGCAGGAGCGCGCCGCAGCCGAGGCCGAGGCCGCACGGGTCGCTGCCGAGGCCGAGGCTGCTGCGCTCAAGGCCGCAGAGGAGGAGGCTGCCCGCAAGGCCGCGATCCCGCCGCCTCGCCGCGGCGGTCCCTCGCGATCCGCAGCAAGCACCTTCGGGACGGCCAGCCCCGCAAGCCAGGGCAGCGATCCCGTCGCATCGCCCGTGATCCCGCCCGGGACTTTGCCCCCCGCTCCTCCCGCGGCACAGCCGACGTCATCTGCCGCCCAGCCGGCACCAACTCGACTGTGGGGCCCCGAACCAGCCCGCCCAGGAGCCGCCGCACCGACCCCCGTCGTCGCGCCGGTCCCGCCCTCGCCGGCGCCCGACGCAGCGACGACGGTTCCCAGATCACTGACTCCGCCAGTGCCGCAGTCCCCAATGCAGGCGCAACCCTCAGCACAGCCGGCGCCCGCAAGGCCGGTCCAGCCGGCGCCGGTCCAGCCCGGGGCCATCGCCGCGGTTCGCCCGAGCACCCCGGCTGCCGCGCAGCCCGCCGCCCGCCCGCCCGTCGCGCAGCCCGATCAGCCAGCAGCTCGACTGCCCACGGCCACGGTGGTCCAGCCGCGGCCCGCCACGGCGTCAGCCGCATCCTCGCGGCAGGCTCAGCCCGGGGATCGCATCTGCGGCAATTGCAGCGAGGCCAACGACGCGGCCCGCAAGTTCTGCCGGCGCTGCGGCACGACGCTCGTCAATGCCCAGATCGTCGGCGAGAAGAAGCCGCCGTGGTGGCGTCGCCTGTTCGCCCGCAAGCCGAAGCAGTACGTGGCGGGCGAACGGACGAAGTCGATGACGTCTGAGGCTGCCCGTGCCGCCGGCGGCGGTTCCCGCATCGGCCGGATCGTCCAGGCAGTCGTCCTGCTCGCCATCGTCGCGTCGATGGCGGGCTACATTGCCCTCCCTTCCTTCCAGGGCGCCGTGAACTCCGCCCTGTCGGGGGTCGTCGGCCAGATCAGCCGCATCGTCAACCCGAAGCTCGACCCCATCCGGCCGGTCTCGGTCACGACGAACGACCAACTGAAGGACCACCCGGCGACGCTCATGTTCGACAAGTACCAGAACACCGACTGGCGAGCGAGCGGTCAGCAGCCCTCGGCAACGGTGACGTTCGACCACAAGTTCGACCTCGGCGCGCTGATCGTGCACTCAGGCGCGGCCGACAAGTTCACAGCCACGCGTCGGCCAGCGAAGCTGCTGCTCACGTTCTCGGACGGGTCCTCCACGACGATCGACATCAAGGACGACAACACTCCCCAGACCATCACAGTCGAGAAGAACGGAATCGACAGCTTCGTCCTCACGGTGGTCGCGACCAATGGACCTGCCGACCAGCCGGTCGTGATCTCCGAGATCGAGGTCTTCGCGAAGGGCTGAGCCAACCGCCCTAGCGTGCGGAGGCGTCCTCCCGGACGACGCCAAGCCCAGTCAGCACCGCCTCGTACTCGCGGCGGTCCCGGCGCGCGGCCCCCGCGTCGCCAGCGCGATCGTCGGTCTCGATCAGCAGCCGCCACAGCGGGTCGTGGTAGCGGTCCAGCGCAAGGCCGGCCCGGCAAGCGCGCGCCGCCGACTCGTGGTCGCTGGCTGCCAGGGCTCGTCGCGCTGCCGCCACCGCGGCCGCCACGCCCATGGCCCGGAGCTGCTCCCGACGCTGCACCGCCCACTCGGCCGGGCCGTCCTCGGGCAGGAGCTCGGCATCGAGCCGGTCGAGCACCGCGAGGTAGCGGTCCGCCGCGCCTCCGCCGCGCGCCTCGTCGTCACGTGCGGCGGTCAGCGCGCGCTCGAGACGCCGGAGGTCGAGGGCGCCGTCGGGAGACACGAGCCGGTAGGCGTCGCCCTCGCGCGCAACCGTGAGCCAGGGGCCGCCGGCCAGCAGTGCGCCGCGGATCGCCGAGACGCCCACCTGGAGGCTCCGAGCCCCGGTCGCTGCGTCTGCGTCCGGCCAGAGCGCCTCTTGGAGGACCTCCCGGTGCACCGCCCCCGGGGAGTGGATCGCGAGGAGGTGGAGCAGTGCACGGGCCCGCGGCTTGAGCATCGCGAGGTCCACGGGCCGCGAGTCCACGGTGATCGCGAACCCCCCGAGGGTCGAAATCCGGATGTCCGGCACCCGCCCGTCTCGGGAGGCCACAGCCACCGGCCCCGGCCCGACAGCCACTGCCGGACCGGGCGCAGGACGCGGACCAGGCAGCACAAGGCCGGTCTCCGCCTCGACGCCCGCCGCCATCTGCGCGTAGTCGGCCGCCCGCACCGGATCGACGCGCTCCAGCGCCCGATATGCGGGGAGGCGCGCTCCGGCCGCTCCAGCTGACCGCGCCAGGGCTTCGGCGGCCAGGGCGGCATCGCGTGCCGCGTCAGGGTCGACGTCCGCGAACGCCAGGGCCGCCAGCCCGCGCGCCCAAGCCTCGAGAACGCCTGAACCCAACCGGCGGAATGCAGCGGCGGCGACCTCCGCCGCCTCGACGCGCGGTTCGGCGCCAGCTCCAACGTCGGAGGCGTCCGGCGCGTCGCTCGATGCAGCCGTACCGTCAAACCATGCCGCGGCGAGGCCGCGGAGAGCAGCGCCCCAAGGATCGTCGCTGGTCTCCATGCCCGCGCCAGCGGCGTCCGGCCCCAGCCGGTCTGCTGCCGGGTTCACGCGGGTCCGCCGCTGCGCCAGCTCGCGCCCGAGCCTCGCCAGCCACACCGCGCCGGCCCGCTCGGCCAGCTCCACGGCTCCCGCGACCGCCGCCAGCGCGCCGGGCTCGTCGGCGAGGAGCTGCGCGACCGCGAGGCCCATGGCCGCCGCGGCATGGAGCGACGGGTCGAGCTCGGGGACCTCGCGCGCCAAGCGAAGCCATCGGACGGCCTCGGGCAGGTTGCCAGAGGCAAGCCACAGGATCCCTCGGACGAGCGACCGGTGACGCTCGTCCGAGGCTGCCGCGTCTCGGGCGGCGGCCGCAGGCTCGCGCACGAGGCCCGCTCGCAGCGGGCCCGTCCAGTGAGCGGGCATCGGCGTCGCCGGGTCCAGCCATGCCGCGAGCACCAGCCGCTCCTGGCGGCACGCCACGGCCGGGGCGGCCGCCCCGAAGCCCGCCTCGGCGCGCCCGTACCACTCGAGGGCCGCCAGCCAGCGCCCGTCGGCGCGCGCCTGGCGGGCGGCCGCGAGCATGAGCCACGGCTCGTGCCGGACGAGCGCAGGCGGGAGGCTCTCGACCCAGCCGTGGCCGCTGGCCACTAGCCGGTCGCCGCGGACCCGCAGCAGCCGGTCCACGGCCACCCAGTCCTCGGCGCGCGACCATGCGGTCAGGGCCTCGGTGAGAGCGCCCTCCGCCTCGAGCAGCGCCGCCGCACGCGCGTATCGCGCCCGCGCCTCGTCCTCACCGAGGTCGCTGACCAAGAGGCGATCGAGATAGGAGCGCAGGACCTCGTGGTACCGGTAGACGCCGTCGGAGTCCTCCACGGGGACCGTGAACACCCCCCGCCGGACGAGCTCCTCCAGCAGCGCCTCGCTGCCCTCCGCCCTGCGGAGGCGATCACACAGCGGCCCCGAGAGGCGACCCAGCACACAGGTCTCGCGCAGGAAGCCGCGGAGCTCGGACGGCAGCTCGGCGAGCACGTTGCGCGCCAGGTACTCGCGCACCATCCGGCTCTGGCTGCCCACCCCGGCGAGGAGCCGCCGCCGCTCGTCCGCGGGTTTGCCTGCCGACGCCAGGTGGAAGAGCTGGAGCCCGGCCGCCCAGCCCTCGGTCCGGCGCGTGAGGTCGGCGAGGATGCCCGGCGGCACCAGGTCGTGGTACACGTCGCGGTAGAGCTGCTCCACCTCCCACGAGCGGAAGCGCAGGTCCTCGGGCCCCACCTCGAGCAGCTCGCTGGCCACGCGCATCCGGCTCAGGTTGAGCCCGGGGATGACCCGGCTGCCCACCAGGATTGACAGCGATGCGGGAGCAAAGTCCACGAGGCGGCCGAACGCGGCCTCGGCCTCGGAGCCCTCGAGCGCGTGGAAGTCGTCCACCACCAGCACGACACGCTCGGCAGGTCGCGCCTCGATCGCGCGCACCAGGTCGTCGATCGCCGTCCAGCCGCCCCGCGGACCCGGCATGGCGCCCAGCAGAGCGGCCTCGAGGTGGCGGACGAGGGTCGGCTCGTCGCGGTCGAGGGCTTCAGCGCGGTACCAGGCGACCGGGCAGGCGCAGGTTGCCGCGTAGCGGGCGAGCAGGGTCGTCTTGCCGGAACCGGCAGGCGCGACGACGAGGGCCAGTCGGCGCGCGGCGACGCCGGAGAGGACAGCCTCGAGCCGCTCGCGCGGGAGCGCATCCAGGACCGGGGCGCGAACCTTGGCGGGCACCACGATCGGGATGCGGTCGCGATCTGACCGGGCGGGACGGCTCCCAGGATCGCGGTCAACGGGCAATCGCCGGTCTCCCCATGGATCGCCGATGGCCCCGCACCATCCAGCGGAGGCTAATCCTGCCACCGGAATGTGCCCGGGTCTACCCCCGACAAATGCCCGATTGCGCTTTTCGCTTCAGTCTGGGTGGGCCAGACCTACCCGCCCGCAACCTGGTCGGCCAAGGTGCCAGCGGTCGACGGCGCCCCGAACAGGTACCCCTGCCCGTACTGGACGCCGAGCCGCACGAGCGTCATGTGCTCCGCCTCGGTCTCGACGCCCTCGGCGATCAGCTGCGCGGCCGCCTGCGACGCATAGTGGACCATGCCGGCCACCAATGCCTGGCGCGCCGTGTCGCGGTCGATCTCGTGGACGAGCCCGAGGTCGAGCTTCACGAAGTCCGGCCGCAACTCCAGGACGCGCCGGAGCGTGGCGTATCCCGCCCCGGTGTCGTCCACCGCCACCATGGCAGGCTGGCGAAGCGCATCCATCGCGTCGCGCACCCGGAGGCAGTCCTCCGCGGCGACGGTCTCAGTGAGCTCGAACACGATCGGCTGAGTCGCGGCCGCCAGGATCGCCCCCGCGCGGCCGCTGAGCAGCAGCCCAGGCGACAGGTTCACCGACAGCCAGCCGTCGTGCCCGAGGGCGTTGAACGCTGCCACGGCGGTCGTCCCGCACACGAGCTCGAGCTCGGCCCCCATGCCCAGGCTCTGCGCGTCGGCGAACCGCCGGGACGGAGGCACGCCGTCAGCAAACCGGGTGAACGCCTCCCATCCCACGGCTGCGCCGGTCGCGAGGTCACAGATCGGCTGGAAGAGGGGCGTGAAGCCGCCCGTGTCGATGAGCCGCTGCACCTCTTCCCTTGTAACCGTCGCGATGTCGCGGCGGCTGAGCTCCGGACCGAGCACTGGGGCGACGTGCGCGGCCAGCTCCGACGCAACGCGCAGGTAGCGCGATACCCATGCGTCCGGAGCGTCGGTCCGCGCCCCGATGTGCAGCACCGCCACCGCCCTCCCTCGGTGCCGAACCGGCGCTGCGACCGTGGTCAGGTCCTCCGTGTCGATCCCCGGCAGCGTGGGCGCTGGCGCCCCGACCTGTCGGCTCGACCAAGCCCCGCCCGTCGCGCGCAGTCGCAGGCGCATCGACCGCTCGGCGTCCTGGGCATCGCCGATCCTGACGCCACGCGCGGCATCGCCCGCCACCCCGATGACGATCGCCGGCCCGTCACCTGCCGGCAGGTGCTCAAGGACCGCTCCACCCACGTCCTGGAAGCCCGCCACCGCCTGGCACAGCAGCTGCGCCGTCTCCTCGGGCGTCTCGCCGAGGTCGAGGCGCGCCATCGTCTCCTGAACGGCCGCCCGGTCGTTGAGCTCAGTGGAGAGACCCGCCGCCAACGTTCGCTCGAGCGTGAGATCGCGCTTCACCCCCACGTATGCGATGGGCACGCCGTCCGAGCCGAACACCGGCGACAGGGTGGCCTCCTCCTCGAACAGGGAGCCGTCCTTGCGCTTGTTGAACAGGACGCCGCGCCACACCTGGCCGCCCCTCAGCCGGTGCCACAGGTCCGCGTACACGGATGCCGAGGTCAGGCCGCTCTGGAGGATCCGCGGGTTCTTGCCGAGCAGTTCGTCGTGGCTGTACCCGCTCACCCGTTCGAACGCCGGGTTGACGTAGGTGATGGCACCGTCGAGGTCGGTGATGAGGATCGCTTCTCCCGCCGCGTCGATCGCGCTCGCGAGGCGGGCTCGGGCATGCTGCTGCTCGATCTGGCCGGTGAGGTCCTCGATGGTCATGACGAGACCCGACCTCGCTCCCCCACCGCCTCCCCCACTCACCGGCGGGTGGGAGCCCCCGCTCGCCGCGAGGGTCGTCGCCTGGAGGCGACAGTGGATTCGGCGCCCGTCGCGGTGGAGGAGCGGCAACTCCACGGCGACGGCGGCATCGGCCCGGGCCAGCTGACCGGGCAGCGCATCGTACGCGTCACGGGCGTCCTGGGGCAGCAGCGGGAAGGGCCTGCCGATGACCTCCTCGGACCGCCAGCCGAAGGCCCGCCCCGCGGCTGGGTTCCACTCGGTGACGCGACCCTCCGCATCAGTCGCGACGATCGGCACCGGGCTCGCGTCAAGGACCATCCCCAGCCGCGCCTCGGCAGCCTCGCGGGCCATCGCCTCGCGCCGGTCGAGCACGATGGCGACCACGCTCCCCGTCGCCTCGTCGGGGTCAGCCACGGGCGACACGAGGACGCGCACCGGCGTGGCCTGGCCGTCGCGCGGAGCCACCACGCTGTCGGCCTCGAACGACTCCCCGGCAGTCAGGCGTGCACCGAGCTCCGCAGCGGTATCAGGCCCGAACAGCCCGGTGCGCTGGAGCGGGTCCAGCCCCACGAGCTCGGCCGCCGTGACGCCAGTCAGCCTGGCGAGGGCCTCGTTCGCATAGGCGATCTCGAAGCCGTCGCCCCGGCGCGCGAGCACCGCCACCCCGAGCGGAGTCGCCTCGATCGCCCCGGCCAGCCGTCGGTGCTGCTCAACCGCCTTCATCCGTGCCGTGACGTCGGCGAGCCGCGCCACTCGCTCTCGTTCGACCCGCAGATCGCGGACCGCCAGCACAGCCCAGAGCAGGGCGCCCGTCACAAGGACGAACGCGACTCCCTTGGCGTTCTCGGCGGCCGTGTGCAGACCCGCGGGGAGCAGGGCAACCAGCGAGCCGGATGCCAGGATCCAGCCGATGCCGATCGCGGCATAGGCCAGCACCAGCGTCAGCCGGGTTCGTCGGCTGCGTCGGAGGTCAGCGTGCGTGGACAAGGGCGGTCCTCACCCTCCAGAGCGCAGCAGGGCCGATGGGTGCAGCCAAGGCGGATTCTTCCGTGGGCACGAAGAAGGCGCTCCCCCCCGAATGAGGGGGAGCGCCGAGTCGTTTGGCCTATGGCCGGGAGAGCGCCCCGGCGCTATGGCTACTTGTCGTGCTGCGTCGAGAGTGCTGCCTGCGCCGCCGCGAGCCGCGCCACCGGGACGCGGAACGGCGAGCAGGACACGTAGTCGAGGCCGACCTTCTCGCACTTGTGGATTGACTCGGGGTCGCCGCCGTGCTCGCCGCAGATGCCGAGCTCGAGATCCGGACGGACGCTCCGCCCCTTGTCCACGGCGATCTTCATCAGGCCCGCGACGGCATCGTCCAGGGTCTGGAACGGGTTCACCGGGAGGATCTTGTCCTCGACGTACTTGAGCAGGAAGCCGCCCTCCGCGTCGTCACGGCTGTAGCCGAAGGTCATCTGGGTGAGGTCGTTGGTGCCGAAGCTGAAGAACGACGCCTCGGTCGCGATCTCGTCGGCGGTGAGGGCGCCGCGCGGGATCTCGATCATGGTGCCGAACTTGTAGTCGACGCTGACGCCGCCGGCTGCGGCGACGATCTTGTCGGCCTCCGCCGCGAGCAGCGTGCGGGTGGCCTTCAGCTCGTTCACGTGGCCCACGAGCGGGATCATGATCTTGGCGATCGGGTTCCCGCCGGCCTTGCGGACGGCGACCTGGGCATTGAGGATGGCCCGGGTCTGGATCTTCACGAAGTCGGGGATCATGATCCCGAGGCGGCAGCCGCGGAGCCCGAGCATCGGGTTCTGCTCGTGCATCGACTTGATGGTCTGCAGGAGGATCTTGTCCTCCTCCGACGCGCCGCCGTGCTCCTCGGCCTTGGTGACCTTGACGAGCTGGTCCTCCAGGTTGGGGAGGAACTCGTGGAGCGGCGGGTCAATCAGGCGCACGACGACCGGCAGGCCGTCCATCGCCTTGAAGATGCCCTCGAAGTCGCCCTGCTGGAGGACTTCGAGCTTGGCCATGGCGGCGTCGAACGTCGCGACGGCCTCGGCGTCGTCGGCGCTCAGCGTCTCGCCTGCCGCGGCCTTGGCCTTGGCCCGCGTGGCGACGTTAGCCACGAGGATGGCGCTGCGGACCATCGCCAGGCGATCGCCCTCACGGAACATGTGCTCGGTGCGGCAAAGGCCGATACCGTGCGCGCCCCAGGCCCGGGCCTGCGCGGCCTCCTCGGGCTTGTCGGCGTTGGTCCAGACGGCCATGCGGGCGAACTCGTCCGCCCAGCCGAGGATCGTCTGGAGCTCGGGCTGGTCTTCGAACTTGGCGTCCACGACCGGCAGCGCGCCGGCATAGACCCGGCCCGTGTTGCCGTCGACGGAGATCCAGTCTCCTTCCTTGAAGCCCATGCCCGTCTTCGACGAACTGGCGGTCCGGGTGGCGTAGCTGACGTTCAGCTCGCTCACGCCGGCGACGCACGGCTTGCCGATCTGGCGGGCGACGACGGCCGCGTGGCTGGTAGCGCCACCGCGAGCGGTGAGGATGCCCTCGGCGATGGCCATGCCGTGGAAGTCGTCCGGGCTGGTCTCCACGCGGACGAGGACGACCTTTTCGCCCTTGGCCTGCCACTCGACGGCGAGGTCGGCGTCGAAGACGGCCTTGCCGACGGCCGCGCCGGGCGAGGCATTCAGGCCCTCCGTGTTGATCGCCTTGGCGGCGGCCAGCGCCTTGCGCTCGAACTGGGGACGGAGGAGCTGGTCGACCTGCGCGGGCTCAATGCGCTCGACCGCTTCCTTCTTGGTGATGACGCCCTCGTTCACCATCTGGACGGCGATCTTCACGGCCGCCTCGGCGGTCCGCTTCGCGATGCGCGTCTGGAGCATGTACAGCTTGCCGCGCTCGATCGTGAACTCGAGGTCCTGGACGTCCTTGTAGTGGGCCTCGAGCTTCTGGCCGATCTTGAGGAATTCGTCGTACGCCTCGGGCATCTCCACCTTGAGCTGGCTGATCTTCTCCGGTGTCCGGATGCCCGCGACCACGTCCTCGCCCTGCGCGTTGACGAGGTACTCGCCGTACAGCTCGTTGGTGCCGTCGAAGGTGTTGCGCGTGAACGCGACGCCCGTGCCCGACGTGTCGCCCATGTTGCCGAACACCATCGTCACGATGTTCACGGCGGTGCCGAGGTCGTGGGCGATCTTCTGGCTGTTGCGGTAGTCGTTGGCGCGCTTGCCGAACCACGAGGCGAAGACGGCCTTGATGGCGAGGTCCAGCTGCTCGTAGACGTCGGTCGGGAAGTCGCGGCCGGTGTCCTCGCGGACGACCTGCTTGAACACGTCGACCAGCGCCTTGAGGTCGGTGACGTCGAGGTCGGTGTCCTTCGCGTCAGCGCCGTGCTTCGCCTTGGCGTGCTCGAGCGGCTCGTCGAAGCGCTCCGCCTTCACGTCCATGACGATGCGGCCGAACATGCCGATGAACCGGCGGTACGCGTCCCAGCCGAAGCGGTCGCTGCCCGAGAGGGCGATGAGGCCGGCCAGGGTCTCCTCGTTGAGCCCGAGGTTGAGGACGGTGTCCATCATGCCGGGCATCGAGAACTTCGCGCCCGAGCGGACCGAGACGAGGAGCGGGTTCTTCGGGTCGCCGAAGCCCTTGCCGGAGCGCTCCTCGACCTGCTTCATGGCGTCGAGGACGTCCTGCCACAGGCCCTCGGGGAGCTGCTTGCCCGCGGCGAAGTAGTCGTTGCAGGCGACCGTGGTGATCGTGAAGCCCGGAGGGGTGGGCAGCCCGGCGAGGGTCATCTCGGCGAGGCCCGCGCCCTTGCCGCCGAGCAGGTCCTTCATCGTGCCGTTGCCCTCGGCCGTGCCCGCGCCCCAGGCGTAGATGTAGCGCTTGGCGGCGACGTGCGGACGCTCGGACGTGGTCTGGGTATCGACCATTCTGGGTGGGCTCCTTGTCGTGAAGGCGGGCCCAGTGCTGCACGGCCCGCGGAAGGTCACCTTTCGGGAACGCAGAGATTGTACGACGGTCGCCGGAACCTCTAGCCGAACAGGCGGACCAACCGACCGGGCCACGGGTCCCGGGGAAACGGGCCGTTCGGCGCCCAGCCCCGGTCCACGGGGCAGGGGGACCGCAGCGGTACACTCAGGATCAGCCCCATGCGTTCCAGGACGTGACAGCGCGAGCCGCAGGAGCACCGCCGTGACCGACCCCATCAGCGAGGACAGCCGCGTCATCGACATCTTCGCCGATGTCTACAACGCCACCCTCGTGCACCGCTCGGACCTCACGAGCGATCTCGCCTACTTCCGCGTGAAAGTGGATGGCCCAGCAACCCCGTTCACACCCGGCCAGTACATGACCGCCGGGGTCGTCGCAGACGGCAAGATGCTGCAGCGCCCCTACTCGATCGCATCAGGACCGTCGAGCTCTGACACGACCGGCTACGAGCTGTTCGTCCGCCACGTGCCCATCGTGCGGTTCACCACGGCGCTCTGGCGCCTCCGGGTCGGGCACCGGATGCGGATGATCGGGCCCAAGGGCAAGTTCATGCTTGAGCCCGACGACGCCCGGACGCACCTCTACGTGTCCACGGGCACCGGCATCGCGCCGTTCCTGTCAATGATCCGGGAGACGATGGCCCAAGGGAAGCCGCGCAGGACGATCCTGATCAACGGCTGCTCCTTCGCGGACGAGCTGGGCTACCGCGAGGAGCTCGAGGCGTGGGAGCAGGACCCGGCGTATCGGCTCTCCTACGTGCCGACCATCTCGCGGCCCTCCGATCCGCGCAACGCCGGCTGGAGCGGCCTGACCGGACGCGCGGAGCAGGTCATCACCGAGACGTGCAAGGAGTTCGGGCTCAAACCCGACAAGACCGTGGTCTACATCTGCGGCAACCCGGAGATGATCCTCAACGCCGAGCGCACGCTCATGGATCGCGGCTTCCCCGAGTTCCACGTCAAGAAGGAGCTCTACTGGCCGAAGGGGAAGCCGGGCGCGGTGGTCGCGGCGGGCTGAGTCGCGGGGGCTGTGTCCGCATCTCATCTTCCGTCCGCGTTCCTGGCAAGTGGCCGCGCGATGAGCGCTATTCGGTGCGGGGGTCGGTCGATCAATGACACCCACGTTTGCGCCGGCCCGGATGACCGCCGGATGACCGCCTGACGGTCCTTGTCCGACGACTTCTCGGATACGGACCGCACGGCGAACATCTGGCTGAGAGAGGCCCCGAACGGGGACCAGATGACCGCCCGGCGAGCAGCTGACCGAACCGCCGCGAATACCGACCGCAGCACGGGCAAATGGCGGAAAGGAGAGGTCGGCCGCGACGTCGCGGACGGCAGCTAGGAACGCGCCTGCCGGCCGGAAGGCCCGCCCTGTTGTGACCATTGGACCGCGCCACCGGGACATGGGCAGGTAACGCGCACGGGGGCCCATCGGCGATCCTGCTCGTATCGCCCAGCAAGGGTTGATCCACGCGTCCCGCCCCAGATCATTTGCGAGGTTGTCTTGCACCCCGTCATCGAGCGTGAGCAGCTCTCACCGAACGTCGTCCGCCTCGTCATCGAGGCTCCTCGGATCGCGAAGGTCCGGCGTCCCGGCCAGTTCGTCATCGTCCGGAAGGGCCCGGGCGCCGAGCGCATCCCGCTGACGATCGCGGACAACGATGCCGAGGCCGGGACCATCACGCTGATGATCCAGGCCATCGGCCGCTCCACCACAGAGCTCACCAATCTTCAGGTGGGCGAGGCCATCCAGGACGTCGCCGGGCCTCTGGGCGCCGAGACGCACCTGCTGAAGTCAGGGCACGCTGTGTGCGTCGGGGGTGGCGTCGGGACAGCGGTCCTGCTGCCCATCGTGCGCGCCCTGTCCGAGGCCGGCGTCCACGTGACCAGCGTCATCGGTGGGCGGTCCAAGGAGTGGGTCATCCTGGAGAAGGAGCTCACCGCACTCGGCGACGTCGTCACGTGCACGGACGACGGCACGTACGGCCGTCACGGCTTCGTCACCGAGGCGCTCAAGGACCTGCTCGATGCGGGCGGCGTTGACGCGGTCTACGCCATCGGCCCAGTGCCGATGATGCGGGCCGTGTCCAACCTGACGCTCCCCTACGGCGTCGCCACCACCGTGTCGCTCAACGCGATCATGGTCGACGGCACGGGCATGTGCGGCGGCTGCCGCGTGACCATTGACGGCCAGACGAAGTACGCGTGCGTGGACGGCCCGGAGTTCGACGCGCACAAGGTCAACTTCCAGGAGCTGGCCGACCGCCTGACAACGTATCGACCCTTCGAGCAGCAGGCCCTCGACAAGCTCGGCGCCTGCGCCACCACCGAGGTGAAGTCGTGACCGACACCGCGTCCCCGGCGCCGGACCGCGAGGAGGCCAGCGGCCTTCCCGCCAAGCCCGCCAGCAACAAGGAGCGCATGGCGATCACGCGCGTCGCCATGCCCGAGCAGCCGGGCGACGCGCGCGCCCACAACTTCGGCGAGGTCAACCAGGGCCTCACCTACCAGCTCGCCATGCTGGAGGCCGAGCGCTGCATCCAGTGCCCCAAGCCGTTCTGCGTGGACGGCTGCCCGGTGCGCGTCGACATCCCCCGGTTCATCAAGTTCCTCCGCGACGGCGAGATCGCGCAGGCGGCCGAGAGCCTCCTGTCGGACAACGCCCTCCCCTGCGTCACCGGTCGGGTCTGCCCCCAGGAGACCCAGTGCGAGCAGGTCTGCATCCGCAACAAGAAGGGCGACTCCGTCGCCATCGGCTACCTCGAGCGGTACGTCGCCGACTGGGCCCAGAAGCACCTCGACGAGCTGCCGAAGGCCCACCCGACCCAAACCGGCAAGAAGGTGGGCATCGTGGGCTCCGGCCCCGCCGGCCTCACCGCCGCCGGCGAGCTCGTGAAGCTCGGCCACGACGTCACGGTGTTCGAGGCGTTCCACGCCCCCGGCGGCGTGCTCATCTACGGCATCCCCGAGTTCCGCCTCCCCAAGGACATCGTCCAGGCCGAGGTGGACCGGCTGGTCAGCGAGGGCGTCAAGGTGGAGCTCGACTCCATCATCGGGCGCACCTACACGATCCCCGAGCTGCGCGAGGAGTTCGACGCGCTGTTCCTCGCGGTGGGCGCGGGCCTGCCCGTGTTCATGAACGTGCCGGGCGAGAACTACAAGGGCGTCTACTCGGCCAACGAGTACCTGACCCGCGTCAACCTGATGGGCGCCTGGAACCCGGACTCCCAGACCCCCATCCTCCACGGCAAGCGCGTCGCAGTTGTCGGCGGCGGCAACGTGGCGATGGACTCGGTCCGCACGGCCCGCCGACTGGGCGCCGACGAGGCGACCATCGTCTACCGCCGCTCGGCGAACGAGCTCCCGGCGCGCGCCGAGGAGGTCCACCACGCCAAGGACGAGGGCGTCAGGTTCGAGTTCCTGGTCGCCCCGGTGGAGGTCCTCGCGGACGAGAACCGGTGGGTTACGGGTCTGAAGTGCGTCCGGATGGAGCTCGGCGAGCCCGACGCCTCCGGCCGCCGCCGCCCCGTCAAGATCCCGGGCTCAGAGTTCACCATCGACTGCGACCTCGTGGTCGTGGCCATCGGCACCAAGGCCAACCCGCTGCTGACCGGCTCGGCGCCCGAGCTCACGGTCAACGAGTACGGCTACCTGGTCGCCGACGAGTACGGCATGACGAGCATGCCCGGCGTGTTCGCCGGCGGCGACATCGTGCGCGGCGCGGCGACCGTGATCCTCGCGATGGGGGACGGCAAGCGGTCAGCGGCGGCAATCGACTCCTGGCTCAATGGCGCCTGGCCGCCCCCGGCCGAGGCCAATGCGAAGAAGCCCGAGAAGGAGGCGGCGGTCGCGGCCGGTTGACCGCTCCCCTGCTTCTCACCCCCCGAGTCGGCGGGCGACGGACGCGTCGCCCGCCGTTCGATTTCCCGCCATCGGGTGGTGGCCCGCTGACGATCCCGTGCATCTGGGCCCACCCCCGGCAGGGTACTTCCGACCGATGTGTCCGGACCCGACCGGCCGGTACGGTACGTGCAGTCGCGGCATCCATCAGAGGTCGAAGCATGCTCGTCCAGTTCGTCGGATACGCCGAGGATTGTCGGTACGTGGGGCACATCGAATGCGAGGGCGAGCGCATCACCGAGCTCCTCCAGCGGTCCGAGCGTCTGCACCTCACCGACGCGTCCGTCGAGACCTTCGCGGACGAGCGACCGGTGAGCCTTGGCGCCGTGGACGTGGTGCGCGACGATCTGTTCGCGGTCGAGGCGGACGGACCGAGGGGTGAAGGCCAGCGCAGGATCCACACGGTCCGCCATCGCCTCCAGCTCCAGCTCGGCCCGTACACCGTCCTCGGTCACCTGCATGCCATGCCGGGAGCCGCGCCCCTGGACAGCCTCGCACGACGTGCGCCGATGGTGCCCCTGTCCGAGGCGACGATCGCCTACGTGAGCGGCGGTGAGCTCCACATGCGCGACGTCAGCACCCTCATCATCAACCGACACATGGCTGACTGGGTGCGGGCGAACGAGGACGAGGCGGCGGCCTTCCCGGGTGTCCCGGTCCTGGCCGAGCGCCCTTGACGCTCGAGGCGGACGCTCACGCGACGAGATCGGACAGGCTGGCGATCGAGCGGACCTGGCTGCTCGCCGGCGCCCGAACCGGCCCTGAGCCGAAGCCTTGGCGGACGACCGCCCTCGATCAAGGCGACAGTCCCGTTCCCCGTCGCGGGGTCTGGCACAGCGCCGACCAGGACCGAGAACACCAGTCGCGGACGCTCGATGCATCGAGCGGTCCGCGGGCCTGGGCCATCGAGCCATCCCAGTTGGACCGCTGGAGGGTACGATGCCCGTCGAGGTAGCCGAATGACGTTCGATCCCAGGTTCATGGTCGGCGACAGGGCCGCGGAAGGCGAGCGAAGCGAAGAGATCGAGATGATCGGGCCGCATCTCAGGGTGGGCGGCCGGATCCTACTTGGCCGGTTCAATCGAATCTCGGACCTTGTCAACCACAGCCGCGGCTATCTGCTCCTGCACGACGCGAGACTGCTGCGCCGAAACGGCGAATCGACCAATCTTGTCGTCGACGAGCTGATGATCAACCAGGACGAGATTACCCTGATCGGTCAGGCGCCCGGGGCGGAGCATCTGGGCGCCGGTTCTGCCAGCCCGGTCTCGGACTTCGACCGGCCGGCCATCGAGAAGGAGCAGCGGCGCTACGTGATCTTCACCCCGGGTCACAGCATCTCCGGGACTGTTCACGTGTATCGCGAGATGTCCCTGCTGACCTTCGTCGACACGCCCGATCCGCGCTTCGTGGCCATGACCAAGGCGACCGCGCGGTCGCTGGCCGACCGTCGGGTCATCAGCCATTTCGACCTGCTGCTGATCAACCGAACCCAGATGACGGCGGCGGCCGAGGCGAGCAAGGCCGGATCCCTCAGCGACTGAGGCCTTCCGGCGAGGGTCCCTCCACGACCCGCGAGGAATCCGCGGCGGTGGCGAGCCCGCGTTCGGGCCCCGGCTCGGCCCCATCGGCCGGCTCCGGTCCCTCGGGGGTCACACCGACAGCCGACCGCCGAGATTGATGCCTGCGGACCCGACGCTTCCGGGCCTTCGCTTCGGGAAGCGGGAGCCAGTCGCATCCACACAGGCCCTTGGCGCAGCCTTCGTGCGGTAGGCGCTGTTTCCGGAGCTCCGCTGCGATCCGGAAGACCTGACCGTCGTCGCGCGCGCAGATCGCACAACAGCCCATCGACGCCAGTTCCACCTGCGTACCGAAGTCGACCAGCGACCGCAGCGCCGCCACCGACCATTCCCGGTGCAGCGCGACGACCTCGTCATCAGGAGGACACGTTGAACCCGACGCCGCGAACAGCGCCGCTGCCTGTTCCCGGCTGATCGCCGCAACCTTCTCCCATTGCCGAAGCCGGCGGGCGGCCCGGACGGCGCGGCTGGCATTGGTGACATAGAGCTTCCTCGAGGCCTCGGCCGCGGTGCTCGAGGACGGAGCCGCGGAGAGGCGCGCGATCTGGCCCTCGGGCGCGCCGACGTGCCTCGCGAGGACGAGCCATCGACGCCGATCCCCGTCCCAGGTGCGCTCGTCGACTTCGCGCTGGCGCTCCGCCTTGAAGACAACCAAGGCCCCTTCCGTGAGGAGCACGCGCCTGCCGTCGATCTGCCGGACGATCACGCGCTGCCGACAATGCGGGCAGAGCCTCGTCCGCACGGGCGCCGGATCGAGCAGCCGCCCGCAGGACGGGCACGACGGAACGGCCGGTGGATGGGCCACTTCGAGGACCTCCTCGTCATTGCCCACCACAGGCAGTTCGGCAGCGCCGACATCGCCGAGCGATTCTGTCTCCCGCTGGGCGTCCGGTCTGCCCCCGCCGAAGAGGCGCCTGAGGAAGTCGATGGTCAATACCCACACGCTGCAGAAGCTGCGACTAGGGTAGCGGTGCGGCGGCCGATGGTGCAGCGAATCTCCGCCACGGCGAAGACGGCGGGCGCGAAGGGGTCGAAGCTGACCGGGCAGCAGGCTGGAGGCGAGCCCCGCCGCCATGACCGAGGCGAGCCGCCGTGCCTGCGTCCGAACCCCGATTCGTGGACGGGCGCGGCCGCCGGCGCTCCCTGCTCGACGACCGCGTCCTATGCCGGTCATCCTCGCGGACGCGATGCCGACACCGCCATGGCCCGGGAGTCCGGGGAGGTGACGGCTTGCACCGGACCCGTGTCCTCAGGGTTCTCCCTGAGGACGCTGCAGGGCCGAGCAGGCCGGCAAGGCCACGCTGTCGAGCGTCCGGACTCGCTCGCGCATGCCGCCCGACCGCCTAGAGCCAACTGGTTCCGTCGATCGGCGCGGCTCGGGCTATGGCCGGACGGCCGCCATGCGATCGAGGATCAGCCGCTTGACGCCCTCGAGCGGCACCCGCTCCTGCGTCATCGTGTCGCGGTCGCGGACCGTCACCGCGCCGTCCTCGAGCGAGTCCACGTCCACGGTCACGCACCACGGCGTCCCGATCTCGTCCTGGCGCCGATACAGCTTGCCGATCGCGGCCGTGTCGTCGTAGACCGCCATGACGTCGCGCTTGAGGTCGCCGAGCAGCTTGTGGCACAGCTCGACGATCTCGGGGCGCTTCTTGAGGAGCGGCAGCACGGCCACCTTGTACGGTGCGAGGTCCGGGTGCAGGCCGAGGACCACACGCGTCTCGCCGCGGACCTCCTCCTCGCGATAGCTGTCGATCAGGAACGTGAACGCGGCTCGGTCGGCGCCGGCGGCCGTCTCGACGATCCACGGGATGAAGTGCTCGCCCGACGCCTGGTCGAAGTACTCCAGGTTCTCGCCCGACGCCCGCTGGTGGTTGCCGAGATCGAAGTCGCCGCGATTGTGGATGCCCTCGAGCTCCTTCCAGCCGAACGGGAAGCGGTACTCGACGTCGATCGCCTTCTTCGCGTAGTGGGCGAGCTCGTCGGGCGCGTGCTCACGGAAGCGCAGGCGGCTGGGCGTCACGCCGTAGGCCTCGTACCAGGCGCGGCGCTTCGGCATCCACATCTCGAACGCGTCGGCAGCGCCCTCGGGCCGGACGAAGTACTGCATCTCCATCTGCTCGAACTCGCGCATCCGGAACACGAAGTTGCCGGGCGAGATCTCGTTGCGGAACGACTTGCCGATCTGGGCGATGCCGAACGGGATCTTCTTGCGCGAGCTCTGCTGGACGTTCTTGAAGTTGACGTAGCTGCCCTGGGCGGTCTCGGGCCGGAAGTAGACGACGTTGCCGTCGTCCTCCACGGGGCCCATGTGGCTCGTGAACATGAGGTTGAACCGGCGGGGCGCGGAGAGGACCGTCTGGTCGAAGGGGCACTTGAGGCCCAGGCGCGCCGTGACGGTCTCGTCGCGCAGGTCGGTCTGGCTCAGCTCCTCGGTGCCCGGCAGCTCGTCGAGGCGGAATCGGCGGTGGCACTCCGAGCACTCGACCAGCGGGTCGGAGAAGCTGCCAACGTGGCCCGACGTGACCCAGACCTGGGGGTGCATCAGGATCCCGGCGTCGAGGCCCACGATGTCGTTGCGGTCCTGGACCATCGCCCGCCACCAGGCGCGCTTCACGTTGTTCTTGAGCTCCACGCCCAGGGGCCCGTAGTCCCACACGGCGTTGATGCCGCCGTAGATCTCCGACGACGGGAAGATGAACCCGCGCCGCTTGGAGAGCGACACGATGGTCTCGAGGTTCGCGACGGCGGGCGCGACGGCGTTGGGGTCGATGGCGTCGGGGGTCATGGGGGTGGGCGTCTCCGTGGGCGTCGGTCCTGGCATGGCCGAGCGCGTCGAGCGTCGATGCTAGCAGGGAGCGGCGCGCGATCCGGCGCCGGCGCCCGGCCTCGTCTTCGTGGCGCGGTCGCCTGGCCGATCGGATCGGCCAAATCGCGCCATCCGGACTTCGGGCGCCCGGCGGCCCCCCTGGGAGGGACGCTGTTGGCCGACTAGGCAGGCCAAACCCTGCGCGAACGCCCTCCTCCGGGCGCTGGCCGCCGCCGGATGGATGATTTTGGTCGATGAGATCGGCCACGGGCCTGCCTTTATCCTTCGGGCATATGAACGAAAGCCTCGCTTCGTTCGACGTCGTCCTGCTCGACATGGATGGCGTCGTCAGGCACTGGCGCCCGGACCGAGCCACGGCCGTTGAGCGGGATCATGGCCTACCCGATGGCTTCATCTACCGCGCCTCCGTGGCGGTCCCGGAAGACCAGCTTGGGGTGCGCGGCGAGTGCACGTTCGCGGACTGGCTCGCCGCCACCGAGCGAGAGGTCGCGAAGACCATCGGGCGACGAGCGCACGAGGCAGTCACCGACTGGGCGGCCTATCGCGGAGACGTCGATCTCGAGATGCTCGACATCGTGCGCCAGCTCCGCTCTCGAGTGCCGGTCCACGTCCTCTCGAATGCCCACGACTGCTTCATGGACGACATGCGGCTCCTCGGTCTGGACGAGGAGTTCGACGGCTTCCACTACTCGGCCGAGCTCGGTGTCGCGAAACCCGATCGCGCGATCTACCTCGCTGCGCTCGAGCGGATTGGACTGCCGGCACATCGCTGCCTGTTCACCGACGACCGCCCCGAGAATGTCGCCGGGGCGAGCGCCGTGGGGATGACCGCCTTCACCTTCACGACGCCGGCCGAATTCGCCGTCTTCCTTGCCGGGCGCACCAAGTAGGACCTCGCCCGTCCGTCGGTGGCGGCTGCCGCCTGATCACACGACTTGGCGGATCCACCGAGCGCGCGCGATCATGGGCTCATGCCGACACGAGACACCTACACCCACGGCCACGCCGAGAGCGTGCTGCGCTCCCACGCGAGCCGCAGGGTGGAGGACTCCGCTGCCTACCTCGTCCCGCACCTGTACCCGGGGATGGACCTGCTCGACGTCGGGTGCGGGCCGGGCACGATCACGACCGGGTTCGCTGACCTTGTGGCGCCCGGCCGGGTGCTGGGCGTGGACGCGGCACCGGCGGTCGTCGCCACCGCGGCTGCCTCGGCACCGGCGGGGAGCACGGTCGAGTTTGCCGTCGGCGACGCCTATGCGCTCGACCTGCCGGACGGCTCGTTCGACGTCGTCCACGCCCACCAGGTGCTCCAGCACCTCTCGGACCCGGTGGCCGCCCTTCGCGAGTGGCGGCGCGTCTGCCGACCGGGTGGAGTCGTGGCGGCGCGAGACGCCGACTACGCGTCGTTCGCCTGGTATCCGCGCGACCCGCTGCTGGACCGCTGGCTGGAGCTCTACCGCTCTGCCGCCCGCGCCAACCGCGGCGAGCCCGACGCCGGGCGGGTCCTGCTGGCCTGGTCCCACGCAGCCGGCTTCGAGGAGGTGGCCGCCAGCGCCTCGGTCTGGTGCTACGCCGATCCGGAGGGCCGGGCGTTCTGGGGCGGGATGTGGGCCGACCGGATCCTGCAGTCCGCCCTGACCCAGCAGCTGCTCGACGCGGGCGTCGATCGTTCCGAGCTCGAGGCGATCGCCGAGGCGTTCCGGCGATGGGCCGCGCACCCCGACGGCTGGTTCACGGTCCCCCATGGCGAGATCGTCTGTCGGGCGCGGTGAGCCACACCAGAGAGCGCGCCTGACAGCGACCGGACGCGCGATACTCGCCGCGCTGACACCAGCGCTTGGAGCCCCAGTGATGACCAAGTTCGTCGGCGCCCTCGACCAGGGCACCACGAGCACCCGGTTCATGATCTTCGACCACGACGGTCGGCCCGTCGCCAGCCACCAGCTCGAGCACCGCCAGATCTACCCGCGGGCGGGCTGGGTGGAACACGACGCTGCCGAGATCCGCGACCGCGTGGGCGAGGTCATCCGGGGAGCGTTGGCCAAAGCCGGCGTCTCGCCCGCTGATCTCGCGGCCATCGGCATCACGAACCAGCGCGAGACCACCGTGGCCTGGGACCGCACCACCGGCGAGCCCATCGGCAACGCGATCGTCTGGCAGGACACCCGCACGGACCGGCTGGTGGCGGATCTCGCCCGCGACGACGGCCCGGATCGCTTCCGTTCGCGGACGGGGCTGCCGCTCGCCACGTACTTCGCCGGGCCGAAGATCCGCTGGATGCTCGACAACGTCCCCGGTGTCCGGGCGGCGCTCGACGACGGCCGGCTGCTCGTCGGCACGATCGACTCGTGGTGCATCTGGAACCTGACCGGCGGGCCGACGGGCGGCGTCCACGTCACCGACGTGACCAACGCGAGCCGGACGATGCTGATGGACCTGGCGTCGCTCGCCTGGGACGACGAGCTGCTGGCGGCCATCGGCGTGCCGCGGGCGATCCTGCCCGAGATCCGCTCGTCGTCGGAGGTGTACGGCACATGCGTCGGCGACCTCGCCGGCGTCCCGATCGCCGGCGACCTGGGCGACCAGCACGCCGCCCTGTTCGGGCAGGCTTGCTTCGACCCGGGCGACGCGAAGAACACGTACGGCACCGGCTGCTTCATGCTCCTCAACACCGGCGAGCGGATGGTGCACAGCTGGCACGGCCTGCTCACGACGGTCGGGTACCGCCTGGGCAGCGCTCCCCCCGTGTACGCGCTCGAGGGATCCGTGGCGATCGCCGGCGCGCTCATCCAGTGGCTGCGCGACAACCTCGGGCTGATCTCGTCCGCCGCGGAGGTGGAACCGCTCGCCCGCTCCGTGGACGACAGCGGCGGCATCGCGTTCGTGCCCGCGTTCTCCGGGCCTGTACGCGCCGTACTGGCGCTCCGACGCGCGGGGCGTCATCGCAGGTCTGACGCGGTACGTCAACCGCGGGCACATCGCGAGGGCCGCGCTCGAGTCCACCGCCTGGCAGTCGCGCGAGGTGTTCGACGCCATGGTCGCCGACAGCGGTGTCGCCCTCACCGAGCTCAAGGTGGACGGCGGCATGGTCGCCAACGAGCTGCTGATGCAGTTCCAGGCGGACGTGCTCGACGTGCCGGTCGTGCGCCCGAAGGTGGCCGAGACGACGGCGTTCGGCGCGGCGTGCGCGGCGGGGCTGGCGGTGGGCTACTGGTCCGGGCTCGAGGAGCTGCGCACGATCTGGGCCGCCGACCGCACGTGGCGCCCCGCGATGGACGCCGCGGCCCGCGACCGCGACTATGCCCGCTGGAAGAAGGCCGTCACGCGCACGTTCGACTGGATCGACGAGTGACCGACGCGCCGCGCGTCGCCGTGGTGGTGGGGGCAGGCGCGGTCGGCTCGTTCCTCGGCGGCACGCTGGCCGCGGCGGGCTGGGACGTCACGCTGCTCGCGCGCCGGGGAGGTGGCGACGGGGCGGCGGCACCACTGGTCATCGCGGGGCCGAAGCAGCGCCGAACCACGGTCAGGGTGCGGCGTGCTGTCGATCCCCGACGCGGCGCCGGCCAAGCCGGACCTCCTGATCCTGGCGGTCAAGATGTTCGACCTCGCGGGGGCGCTCGAGGTGGCCGCGCGCTGGCCCGACGTGCCTCTCGTCACCGCCCAGAACGGGATCGGCGCCGAGTCGGTCGCGGCGGCGGCGCGCACGTCGCCGCTGATCGCCGCGTCGCTCACCACCGCGGTCGAGCCCACGCCGGAGGGCGTCGCCCGGCGACGGATCGGGGGCTTGGGCCTCGCACCCGTCAGCGGCGACACGGCGGCCCTCCGTCGCGAGCTCGTGGGGGCCTTCACCGAGGGCGGCCTGCCCACCGTCGCCTGCGCCGACGCCGCCGCCATGAAGTGGTCCAAGCTCCTCGCGAACCTCGTCGGCAACGCAACGAGCGGTCTGGTGGACATGGACGTCGGCGCGATCTGGGCGGACCGCGCCGGGTTCGAGATCGAGCGGCGCCAGCTGGCCGAGACGCTCGCGGTGATGCGCGCCCAGGGGCTGCGCGTCGTCTCGCTGCCCGGCGGCCAGGTCAACGCCCTGCTGCTCGGGCTGCGCCTGCCGGGCGTCATCGCGCGTCCTGTGCTCGCGTTTGCGCTGGGCCGCGCGCGTGGCGGCAAGCCACCGTCGCTGCGCCTCCGGCTCCGTGGCGGCGGCGCCGGACCGACCGAGGTGCGCTGGCTCAACGGGGCGGTTGCCGACGCAGGCGCCAGGCTCGGCGTCCCCACGCCCGTGAACGCGACGCTGGCGACGCTCGTCGAGCAGATCGCCATCGACCCCGCTGCGGGCAGCCCCTGGCTGCGCAATCCTGGTCGCCTGCTCGCCGCGTGCGACAAGGCGGCCGCCCCGGCCTGACTGCCCGCAAGTGGGCGTATACTCCGCCGCCGTGGACGTCCCGACCCTGCTTCGCGACCTTGCGGTGGTCATCTCCGCCTTCGCCATCGGCGGCATCCCCTGGGGCGTGATCATCGCGCGGCTCGCCGGCGGCCCTGACCCCCGGACAGTTGGCAGCGGGCGCACCGGCGGGTCCAACATGATGCGCGCCCTGGGTCCTCGGTGGGCACTGCTGTCGGGGCTGCTCGACGCGGCGAAGGGATCGGCAGCGGTGCTGCTGGCCTGGGCGGTCGGCGGCGGCGACGCCTTGGCGGTGTTCGCGGCCATGGCTGCCGTCATCGGCCACAGCCGCTCGGTCTTCATGGGCTTCCGCGGGGGACGTGGCGTGGCGCCGTCGTGGGGCGCGCTCCTCATGCTCCAGCCGTGGATCGCCCTGGCGATCATCCCGGTCTTCGCCGTGGTGATCCTGATCTCGCGCTACTCGTCGCTGGGCTCGCTGACCGCCACGCTCGCGGGTGGGGTTCTGCTGGCGCTCGCGACGGCGCTCATCCCGCTCGACCCGTGGCTGTACGCCTATGCCGTGGGCGGCGTTGCGCTCATCTACGCGTTCCACGCGGACAACATCCAGCGTCTCCTCACCGGCAAGGAGCGCAAGATCGGGACGCCGAGGGCGGCGCCGCCGAACGCCTGACCCGGGCCGAGAACCGCCCCCGAACAGCGCGCTCAGCCCTCTGGAAGCGCCTCGCCCAGCACGCGCAGCACGTTCTCGCCCATCACCAGGCGGATCGACGCCTCGTCCAGTCCGACGCGCAGGAGCGACTCCGTGAGGATGGCGAGGTTGGCGGCGTCGAACGGCACCTCGACGGCGCCGTCCCAGTCCGAGCCCAGGCCGACATGCTCGGGGCCGATGCGCTCGACGGCATAGGCGATCGATCGGGCGATCCACTCGGGTTCCCTGCCGCCCGTCGCGACGTCCCAGAAGCCGATCCCGACCACGCCCCCCGTCGCGGCGATCCCGGCGAGGTGCTCGTCGCCGAGGTTGCGGCTGTTGTCGCAGACGCCCTTGACGCCGGTGTGCGATGCGACGACGGGTCGCGTGGCGACAGACAGCGCGTCATCGATCGTCGCAGCCGACGCGTGGGCGAGGTCGAGGACCATGCCGCGCGCCTCCATCCGCCGGACCATCTCGCGCCCCTTCGCGGTGAGGCCGCCCTGCTCCATCCCGTGCGCCGACCCGCCGAAGGCGGTGTCGAAGAAGTGCGACGGCGAGATCATGCGCACGCCGGCGTCGAACACCACGTCCACGTTGGCCGGGTCGTCGTCGAGCGCGTGCGCGCCCTCAATGGAGAGGACGGCCGCCGTGAGCGACGGCCGTTCGGCGCGCTCGGCAAGGAACGCCGTCAGATCGCCCCGGGTGCGGATGATGCGCAGGGCGCCGTCGGAGCGCGCGGCGAACCGCTCCGCCTGGGCCGCGAAGTGGAGCGCCCGGGCCGTCAGGCTCCGCCACGTCGCGCGCGGCCAGCGCTTGGCCAATGCGAGCGTGATCACGTCGTCGGTCTCGCCGGTGTTGTGCTCGTAGTTCATGTGCTTGGGGGTCTTCGTCGGCATCGAGAAGACCTCGAGCGCCAGATTGCCGGCCTGCATCCGCGGCACGTCCACGTGCCCGACCGACGAGCGCCTGAGCAGGTCACGGCCGAAGAGCAGCGAATCAGCGTGGAGGTCGGCGATCCGCAGCGTGGCGTGGAGCGCGAGCGCCCGATCGGACGGCGCCGGCCAGGGACCCGCCGTGACCGGGTTCATCCGCGATTCGACGCGGGCGGCGTAGCGGTCCAGGAGCGGCCCGGCCGCGGCCGCCGCACCCGCGACCCCCGCCGCGGCCGCCAGAGCGGCGCGCCGCCTCATGCCCCGGTCGCCCGGCCGCGCGTGGGCGTGATGCGCACGGGCACGATGTACTCGGCCAGGAACGCCTCCACCGACCCCAGGTCGCGGACCATCCACTCTCGGTACTTCGCCATGTAGGCCGCGTGCCGGTCGGGCGCTGGGGTGGCGTTGTCGATGTGGGCCGTGCCCTCGATGATGACCAGGTCGGCGCCGTCCTCGTCTCCCTCGAGGTGGATCGAGACCCGCGGGTTGGCCGCGATGTTGGCGTTGCGCCTCGCCTTCTTCGAGCTGTAGACGAGGACCTCGCCGGCCTCCCAGAGGAACCAGACCGGGAACGTCTGCGGCTGGCCGTCAGGCGTCACCGACGTGAGCCAGGCGACCTTGTCGCGTCCGAGGCGTGCGAGCGCGCGCTCGTCTTGCGGGCTTCCAGAGTCGAAGACCATCGGGTTCCCCTCTGCTGGCGGGAGTCTCAGGCCGACGGGACCGCGGCCGCGTGGTCGGATGTCGGGGGTTCGACGGCCGGGTCGTGGGCTGGCGGGCGATTGGCTGGGTGCGTGCGGACCTCGTCGAGGAAGGCGAGCGAGCGCGGTTCGCGCTCGAGCGCGATCCGCATGAAGTCGCGCATCGCGGCCTCGACCTCGCGCTCGACCTCATCGGGAAGGCGCAGGGCAGCGATGGCCTCGATGTCCAGGCGCTGGTACGCCTTCAGCACCTTGAGCGCCTCGAGTGTGAGGCCGGTGCGGTCGGCGCCGGGGCCCGGGCAGCGCGCGCAGAGCACGCCGCCGAGCGGCGGCACCCAGCGGAACGACTCGCTCGCCTCCAGCATGCGGTCGCACTCCACGCAGCGGTCCACCTCGGGGCGCTGGCCCAGCTCGTCGGCCAGGTACATCTCGTACCAGCGGGCGACGCGGCCGGGCGCCATACCCGCGTCGAGCAGCTCGTACGCCCGGTGGAGCAGCGCGTACAGGGGCTCCGCGGCGTGGCGCTCCTCGAGGCTGCGGTCGGCGAGCTCGGCGAGGTACCACGCGGTGGCCGCGCTCTCGAGCGAGTCCCGCAGCCGGAGCCACGCGTGGCCGACGCGGACCTCGGTCACGACATCGAAGGTGCGACCGCGGGCCAGCGCGACGTTGAGCTCCGCGAACGGCTCGAGGCTCCCCCCGAGGCGCGATGCGGGGCGCCGGATCCCCTTCGCGATCGCCTTGAGCTTGCCGTGCTCGGGGGTGATCAGCGTCAGGACGCGGTCGGCCTCGCCCAGGTCGAAGCGCGAGAGGACGATGGCGTCGGTGACATAGCGTCGCGGGGCGGGCACAGCTCGACGGTAGCACTCCCGGCGCTCGGCGACGCGGCGGTGTCCCGACCGTGTGAGTCGCGCCAGACTCGCGCCGTGCGCCGCGCCAAGGCGCTGAGTCGCGTCAGACTCGTTCCGACGCCGGCCACGCTCGGACGTGAACCAATTCGTGCACTCGCAAGTCGCGGTCGAGCGCCAGGCCTCGCGATTCGAGTCGGAGATGACTCACCGCGTCAGCGAGTTGACGCACCGCGTCAGTGCTTCGCGGCCGTCGTCGCCTCCGCCTCGCGCACCAGGCGAACCGCCTCGCTGGCGCCACCCGTGAACGCGTCACCGTGCCCGGGAAGGACGAGCCTCGCGTCGAGCGGCTCCAGCCGCGCCAGCGACGCGAGCGCCAGGACCCGATCCGCCCCGAACGCCGAGATGCGCGGCCCCCGCTCGCCCATCGTGACGTCATAGGTTGCAATCGCGTCGCCCACGAACAGCGCGTCGTGCGTCGGCAGGTGCAGCGCCGCCGAGCCTGGCGTGTGGCCGGGCACGAGCACCACGCGCGGCGCGCCGGGCACATCGAGCGTGGCGCCGTCGCCGAACGTCGAGACCTGTGTCAGCGCGGGGACCCTCAGCAGCCCGCGGCGCAGACCCCACCAGAGGAACCCGGCCATGGGGCCCAGGCGCATCCGCCCCTGCTGCGCAGGGTTCGGCACCTCGTGCTTCGCGAGCGCCTCGTCGGCCTCGTGGACCAGCACCGGCCAGCCCTGCTCGCGCCGCGCCCGCTCGGCATACCCCACGTGGTCGGTGTGCCCGTGCGTGAGCACGATCGCCCGCACGTCGTCGATCGAGCGCCCCATCGCGGCCAGCTCGGTCGGGACAAGCCTCCACAGCCCAGGTGCGCCGGCGTCGATGATCGTGACCTCGCCCCCCTCCTCGACGAGATAGGAGTTGACGATGCTGTCGGGACCCACGCGGTGGATCCGGTCCGTGATCTTCATCAGTTGCTCCTCCCCGTGCCCGAGCCGGTGCGCATCAGGGCCGTGGCGTGGTCGAGGCCGAGCGCAATGGACAGGGCCTCGTCGACGAGGACGACCGCCACGAGGGCGATCCCCCACGCAGGCTGACCGGCAATGGTGAGCAGGCCCCCGACTGCGACCAGCAACGCGGTGCCGATGAGGGACCGGACGCGCAGCGGCAGGCGGTTCCTGGCGTTCGGGGCCACGATGATCGCCCAGACGACGATGAGCGCGAGCGGCGCCCCGATCCCGAGCGCGACGCGCAACGGCGTCTCTCCCGGGACCGTGGCGCCGACGAATCCGAGTGCTGCGACGCCTGCGAGCTCGGCGAGGAAGCGGATGGCGAGGATGAGCATGGTCGATTCCCTTGCGGCCGGGGACGCCGGCGATGTAGGATGGCGAGTGCGAGGCTACTGTACGTAGCCATCATGGCTATTGTCAATAGCCTCGTTCGTTGGAGCGATGCAGGAGCCTCAATGCCCACGCCACCGCGGACATCGCTCGAGGGCATCGTGAGGGCCGGCCGCGAGATCCTCGATGCGGACGGCATCGAGGCGCTGACGATGCAGCGCGTGGCGGCGGTCGTGGGAGTGCGCGCGCCTTCGCTGTACAAGCGGGTTCGGGATCGGGACGCCCTGGTCCGCCTGATCGCGGCCGACGTGCTCGCGGACCTCGGGGCCACGCTGACGGACGCTGCCACCACCGGGGAGCCTCGCACCGATCTGCGGGCGATCGCCTTCGCCTTCCGCGCCTGGGCGCACCGCCACCCGGGTGGCTTCCATGTGATCTTCGCCCGGGTGCCAGAGTCCTGGCGGCCGGAGCCCGATGCTGGCGGCTCCGCGCTTGACGCGCTCTTCCGCACGACGTCGGCGCTTGCCGGGCCGACGCAGACGCTCGAGGCGTCGCGGACTGTCGCCGCATGGGCCGCCGGGTTCGTGAGCATGGAGCTGGCCGGCGCGTTCCGATTGGGCGGCGATGTTGATGCGGCCTTCGCGTACGGCGTGGAGCGGCTGGCGGCGGCGATCGAGGGCGCCGGCGCGCACGGGTAGACCCGCGCCGGAGCTGTTGGGGCTTCCCATCCGGGCGCCAACAGGCTACTTTTGACGAACACGTTTATCGCCATCGGACGGTACACTTTTCGCCACCATGACCGTATCGAGCGACCTCGACCTGGCCCAGATGCTCGCCGACACCGAGGCGGAGATCCTCCGCGTGGTCGGTGAACGCGAAGGCGCCACGGCCGGCGTCTACGAGATGATCCGGTACCACCTAGGCCTGGACGGGTCGACCGGCCCGCGCGGCAAGCGCATGCGCCCGCTCCTGGGCCTGCTCGCCTATACGTCGATCGCCGGCGAGCACACGGCCGCCCTGCCCGGCGCGGCGGCCGTCGAGCTCGGCCACAACTTCAGCCTCGTCCACGACGACATCGAGGACGGCGACGTCGAGCGCCGCCACCGGGCCACGCTGTGGTCGATCCACGGCGTGCCCCAGGCCATCAACACTGGCGACCTCATCTTCAGCCTGTCGCGCGTGGCCCTGCACCGCCTGACCGACCTCGGCTTCTCCGACGCCAAGGTCCTCCGCCTCATGCGTCTGTACGACGAGACGTGCGTGCTGCTGTGCGAGGGCCAGTACATCGACATTGCGACGTCCGCGCAGGACGAGCCCATGACGGTCGAGCTGTACTTCGACATGATCGGCCGCAAGACGGCGGCCCTCATCGCGGCGTCGATCGAGGCCGGCGCCCTGCTGGCAACCGACGACGACGACGTCATCGCGCGGTACCGCCGCTTCGGCTGGTCACTCGGCCTCGCGTTCCAGCTCAACGACGACCTGCTGGGGATCTGGGGCGAGGAGCAGGCGACCGGCAAGGTGCCAACGGACGTGGCGCGCCACAAGAAGACGCTGCCGGTGCTGTACGCGTTCGAGCATGCAGCGCCCACCGACCGCGCGCGCCTCGCCGAGCTCCAGGACACCCCAGTGCCGAGCGAGGCCGAGATCGCCGAGACCGTTGCGATCCTCGAGCGCGCCGGCGCTGACTCCTACACGCGAACCGAGGCGCGCCGCCACCGTGACGCCGCCCTGGCCGAGCTCGACGGGCTCGCCGTGGTCGAGCCAGCGGCGCGCGAGAAGCTGACCGGGATCATCACGACAGTCATCAGCGCGTAGGCGGCTGGCGGCCACCCCCGCCAGGCGACGCGAGCGGAGGCTCGTGCGCCGAGGAGGCGCCGAGTCACGCAGACCGGCCCGGATGCCGCGACCTTGTGACCGCCGGTGGCCCCGGCCGTCCCGGTGACGGACGCGGGGCCACCACCGAATGAGGATGTGGGATCAGCCCGCCGCTACTGGCTGGCGCCCCATGCTCCGAGCGTGCTCCCGGACGGTGCGCATCGAGCGCAGCAGCAGTGTCGACGTCCGGCGCATGTCGATCGCGTCACCCCGGGCGTAGCAGCGCTGCAGGGCCGCGAACGACTGGCCCATCGGGTCAGTGGCGGAGGCCTGCTGCGCCTCGAGGTCCGACTCCGGCACGAGGGTGATGTCGATCTTGTGGCCCAATGCCTCCTCGTAGGTCGTCACGACGTCCAGCGGCGAGATCGCCTCGGGCCCGCCGAGCTCAAGCGTCGCGCGGGAGGTGGTTGCGCTCAGGAGCGAGGTGGTCGCGAAAGCGGCCACGTCCCGAATGGCGATGAAGCTGATCGGGGATTTGCCGGTGCCGAACAGCGTCGCCTTGCCGTGCTCCGCGTCGAAGCCGACGGCCGGCGTCAGCCACACCTCCATGAAGTAGCTCGGGCGGAGGATGGTCCAGTCGAGGCGGCTCGCCATGAGCATCCCCTCGATCGTCCGCTTCGCCTGGACGAGCGGCGAGGGGATGTCGATGTGGCCGGAGAACGAGGTGTAGACGAAGCGCTTGACGCCGGCCCTCGTCGCCGTCTCGATGAGCGTGCGCATGCCGTCGGTGTCGACGGTCGCGATGTCGTTGACGCCAGCCTGGTACGAGAACGGCATCGAGGACACCGTGGAGACGATCGCGTCGATGTCCCTGCAGGCCGTGGCCAGCGACCTCGTGTCGCGCAAATCCCCGACGACGGTGTCGACCCCGAGTGATCGCAGGCTGTCGATCCGATCGGGCTTGGCGGGGCGGATGAGCGCTCGGACGGGCATCCCGGCCGCGGTGAGCTGACGGCAGACCTCGCCACCAACGAGGCCCGTCGCTCCAACGACGAGGATCATCTCCTCCTCCTGGGCGACGCCGCGGGCCGGTCCCGCCAGTGGCTCGGTGCGGACCCGGCGGACCTGGGCTTGGCCCGCACGTCACAGCCTCCCGCGGCCCGTGGATCGTGGCGCGCAGGGGCGGCACCGGGAAGTGCCGATTGGCGCGTCGTCCGTTGGCGCAACGAGCGCACGGGCGCGGTCGCGGCGCGGCGGCCGCGGCGCTGCGGGGCCTGAGCGGCTAGCCGTCGTCCTCGTCGGAGGACTCGTCCCGGACCGGGTGCTCCCGCTCCACGAGCACCTTCGCCACGCGGCGCCCGTCGGTCGTCTCGACCGTGAGGTGCAGCCCGTCGATCCGCACCTCGTCGCCCGGCTGCGGGATGCCGCCGACGCGGTGGTAGACGAGCCCGCCCACCGTGTCGTATTCATCCTCGTCCTCGAGCTCGATCCGCAGGTCCCAGATGTCGAGCAGGTCGTCGATGGCGGCGCGGCCGTCCACGCGCGCCCGGTCCTCGTCGAGCCGCTCAACGAGCGGCTCCTCGACGTCGTACTCGTCCTGGATCTCGCCGACGATCTCCTCGAGCAGGTCCTCGATCGTGACCAAACCGGCCGTCCCGCCGTACTCGTCGAGCACGATCGCCATGTGCACCTTGCGGCGCTGGAACTCGTGGAGCAGGTCGTCGATCGACATCGATTCGGGGACGAACACCGGCGTGCGCAGCAGCGTCCGCAATGACGGGCGCTCCTCGCTGTCCGACCTGAGGAACGGCAGGAGGTCCTTGGCGTACAGGATCCCCACGATCTCGTCGACCGTGGTCTCGAAGACGGGAAGCCGGGAGTGGCCGCCCTCGACGATGACCTCGATCGCGTGGTCGAACGTGGCCAGCGCCGGCAGGGCGATCATGTCCACCCGCGGCACCATCACCTGGTGGAGGCGTCGGTCGCCGAGCTCGATGACCGCGTTGATCATCTGCTCCTCCTCGGCCTCGAGGATCCCCTGCTCCCCGCCGCGCTCCACGATCAGCCGCAGCTCCTCGGCCGTGATCTGTGCCTCGGAGTTGACGTTGGCGCCGAACGGGCGGGCCACGGCGCGGGTGACGCCGGTGAGGATGGCGACGACCGGCGCCAGCACCCGGCCGAGCAGGTCGATCGGCACCGCCAGGGTGAGCGCGAACCGCTCGGCATAGGCGAGGGCGAGCGTCTTGGGAACGAGCTCGGCGAACACGATCGTGAACAGCGCGAGCACGACGGTGACGATCACGAGGCTCAGCCCTTCGGCGGTGGACGCGCTCACGCCGGCCGTCTCGAGCGCCCCTGCCAGCTCGTGGCTCAGGCTGACGGCCGCGAACGCGGAGGCGAGGAACCCGATGACGGTCAGGCCGAGCTGCGAGACGGCGAGGAAGCGCCCCGGCTCGTCGAGCAGTCGGCGGACCCGGCGGGCCCCAGGCCGGTCCTCGTCGACCAGCTGGTCCACGCGGCTGCGCCGGATGGAGACCAGGGCGATCTCGGCGGCGACGAAGAAGCCCTCGAGAAGGGTGAGGACGATCAGGAGCAGGATCTCGGGGATCGGGGCGCTCACCCCGCGGCGCCCTCGGCCTCAGTGGGCGTCTCGACGCCGGGGGTGGCGTCGTCGACCGGCGGCACCCCCGCCGCAGACGCCGCCTCCGCCGTCGGGTCGGCCTTCCGGATCTCCCGGATCCGCGCCGGGACGCCCACCGCGAGCATGCCGGCGGGAACGTCCCTGGTGACCACGGCCCCCGCGCCCGTCTTCGCCCCGTCGCCCAGCGTCACGGGCGCGCGCAACATCGTGTCGACGCCCAGGAACACCCGCTCGCCGATCGTGGTGCGGTGCTTGCGGACGCCGTCATAGTTCGCCGTGATCGTCCCGGCGCCCACGTTCGTGTCGGCGCCCAGCTCGGCGTCGCCGAGATAGCTCATGTGGTGCTGGCGGACGTGCTCGCCGAGGCGGCTGTTCTTGATCTCGGCGAAGTTGCCCACCTCGGAGCGGCGGCCGACATGCGCGCCGGGCCGCAGGTGGGACATGGGGCCCACGGTGGCCCCGTCCTCGATGGTCGACCGCTCGACGACGCTCGCCCACACCACGCACCGCTCCCCGATCGTGGAGTCGTAGATCTGCGAGCCCGCGCCGATCCGCGTGCCCCGCCCGACGGCGGTCTTGCCGCGCAGGATCACGTTGGGCTCGAGCGTGACGTCCTCGGCGAGCACCACGCCGTGGTCCACGTAGGCGGTCGAGGGGTCCTGCATCGTGACACCGGCGCGCATCCAGCGGTCGTTGATCTCGACGCGCATGTCCCACTCGGCATGCGCCAGCTGGGCGCGGTCGTTGATCCCGGTCAGGCGCCCGTCGTCTTCGACGTCCAGGGCCGCCACGAGCCGCCCATCGGCCCGGGCGAGCGCAACGAGCTCGGTCACGTACAGCTCGCCCGTCGTCGGCGACGGCTCCAGGTCCCAGACCCGGCGCCGGAGCCACGCGGCATCCACGGCGTAGAGGCCGGCGTTGATCTCGCTGATGCCGAGCTCGTCCTCAGTGGCGTCCTTCTCCTCGACGATCCGCTCGACGGTGCCGCCGTCGTTGCGCACGACGCGGCCGAGGCCGGACGGGTCGATGGCGTCGACTGCCACCAGCGCCAGGGCCGCCTGGTCCAGCCGTCGCGCATCGAGCAGCGCCGAGAGGAGCTCCGCGCGCATGAGCGGCACGTCGCCGTTGAGGACCAGCACCTCGTCCACGTCGTCGGGCAGCGCCCCGAGCGCCGCGCGGACGGCGTCGCCGGTGCCGCGCGGGACCTCCTGGAGCGCCGTGTCGGCCAGCCCCGCCACGGCGTCACGCACGGCTTCGGTGGCCGGCGAGTACACGACCAGCGGCGTCGTCCCCGTCGCGACGGCCGCGGCGTCGATCACCCATTCGACGATGGTCCGGCCGCAGATCCGATGGAGGACCTTGGGGGTGGCGGACTTCATGCGCGTCCCGAGGCCGGCGGCCATCACGATGGCGACCGTGCGGCGCGCGGGCGCGGAAGGTTTGGGGTCGATCACGAGAGCGGGCGCCGCGCGGGTCGCGGTCCGACGCCGGCCGGGCCGCCGGCGTCGTCGCCCAGGTGTGGGTTGCTGTGTGTCATGAGGGCCCGCCGATTCTGTGGGCCGTGGCCGGGGGTGTCAAACCGGCTCGCCGTGGGGCTATTCTCGGGGTATGGGCGGGTGGGTGTCTGCCCGAGTGCGTCCAGTGGAGGGCTCCATGCCGCGCCGCCCCAGCCAGCATGTCCGTGCCCTGCTCGCGTCGCTCGTCGTGGCGGGTGCCGGGCTCGTCGGCACCGCGTCCCCCGTCACCGCGGACGGCGTGTCCTGCCCCGACTACTACACCCCGCAAGGCACGAGCCCCACGGACGTGCGGGTCGGCGAGCAGCTGGAGTTCTGGAACAGCTACACGGACTTCGGGCAGCCGGGGACCGTGCACGCGGTCTTCACCGGTCCGCACGGACGGACGCGCGAGGCGACCGCGGCGAACCTGCCCGACGGCGCGTACTTCATCAACGTGACGTTCAAGGCCGCGGACGTCGGCCGTTGGCGCGTTGCCATCACGGTCGACGAGGTCGCGGGGCATGCCGACTGCAAGGCGTCGTTCCGCGTCGTCGCGGTCGGGTCGGGCAGGCTGCCGGACACCGACACCGCGGGCGTCGAACCGCCGAGCCAGACCGCGCCGCTGAGCCCGGTGGACGGGCTCCTCCTCGCGGGCGGCGTCCTCGGCGGGCTGCTGGCTCTGCGTCGGCGACCAGCCCGCCGCTAGGCGGTTCAGCCCAGGCGCGCGATCGCCTCGATCTCGACGCGGCCGCCCTTCGGCAGCGCCGCGACCTGCACGGTCGAGCGGGCGGGCGGCGGATCTGGCATGAAGCGCCCGTAGATGGCGTTCACGACCGCGAAGTCGCCCATGTCGGCGAGGAAGATCGTGGTCTTGACGACGTCCTCGAAGGTGGCGCCGGCCGCGTCGAGCACCGAACGGAGGTTGAGCATCGCCCGCTCGGCCTGCGCCTCGATCCCGTCGAGGAGGTTGCCGGTCGCCGGGTCGAGGCCCAGCTGGCCGCTGCAGAACACGAAGCCGTCGGTTTCGATGGCCTGGCTGTACGGGCCGATGGCGGCGGGGGCGCCGCCGGTCGCGATGGCCTCACGGGTCATGGCATGCTCTCCGGTGCTGGGGCGGTGATCACGGTGGCCTCGATGAAGGGCGCCTGCGGGCCGGGCGCCACGAGCTCGCCCGATGCGACGGCGGCACGGAGCCTGACGGCTGCCTCCTCGGCCTCGCCACGCGAAGCATAGAGCGCCCAGTGCGTGGGGCCGGAGCCCGACAGACCGACGGGGCGAGCGAGCAGCCGCAACAGGGCGCGCTTGAACGGCACAAGCGCGGGCACCACGGCTGCCGCCGCCGGGGCCAGGTCGTTGGCCGCGGCGAGCACCGACGCCCGCGTCAGGAGCATCTCCGAGTTGAGCATCCCGCGCCGCAGCTCGTCGGCGAGGTGCGCCGAGGCGAGCCTGGCCGCGCCGCCAGCAGCCCTGGCTCCGGCATCCCAGGCGCGGAACACGGCCGGCGTGGACAGGGCGACGGCGGGCGTGACCAGCAGGAGCCCAGGCCGGTCAGGCCAGTCGGCAGCGCCGCGGAGCCAGGGCAGCGGCGAGAGGCGCTCGCCCCGTCCCTCAACCAGGGCGGGCCCGCCGACGAGGAAGAAGGGGACGTCAGAGCCCAGCTCGGCTGCGATCGCATGGCGCTCCGCCGGGTCGAGCGTCACGCCCCACGCCTCGAGCGCAGCATCCACGGCGGCAGCCGCGTCAGACGACCCCCCGGCGAGACCCGCCGCCACTGGAATCCGCTTCTCCAGGCGGGCAGCCAGGGGCGGCGGCGAGGCTGGGCCGAAGCCCGCGTCACGCGCGCCCCGACGAGCGGCGGCGATCGCGCGCAGGACCAGGTTGTCGGCAGCGGGACCGGGGTCGAAACCCGAGACGTGGAGGGTGTCGATGCCGCCGGGGGGCTGCACCGCCACCGACAGCCGGTCCGCCACGCCGGTCGGGACCATCACGCTGTGGAGCTCGTGGTAGCCGTCGGCGCGGATGCCCAGCACCGCGAGCGTGAGATTGACCTTCGCGGGCGCCAGGCGGACGGCCGGGGCGAGCCGGCGGGACGGGTCGACCTCCACGCTATCTCCCGCCGGGGATGGGGCCCAGCGCCTCGGACAGCGCGATCCACTCCCCCACCGCGACCGTCTGCGGCCGTCGGTCCGACGCGATGCCCACCGAGGCGAGGGCGGCCTCGACCTGCTCCGCCTCGATCGGGAGCTGCCGGCGCAGCACGTTGTGGAGCATCTTGCGCCGCTCGCGGAACCCGGCCTGGACGAGGCGCCACAACTGGTCCTCGGCCTCGGCGTCGAGGCGGTCGTCCGTGGCGTATGGCTCGAGCACCAGCACCGCCGACTCCACCTTGGGGGCCGGCTCGAACGCCTCGCGCGGGACGCGGAAGGCGACACGGGCGCGGGCGTGGTACTGGACGAAGACTGAGAGGTAGCTCATCGCGCCCGGCGCCGCCGCGATCCGCTCGGCCACCTCGCGCTGGACCATGAGGACCAGGCGGTCGGCACGCGGCGCCCGGCCGAGGAGCCGGTGCAGGATCGGGCTCGTGATGTGGTACGGCAGGTTCGCCACGACGTCGTACGGCGGCGGCACGAGGTTGACGAGGTCCTGGTCGAGCGCGTCGTCCTGGATCAGGCGCAGCTGCCCGGTCTCGACGGCCCCCGCGTAGGCATCGGCCACGAACGCGGCGAGCCCGCGGTCCAGCTCGACAGCGGTCACCGCGGCGCCCCCCGCGAGGAGGCCGCCCGTCAGGAAGCCGAGCCCGGGGCCGATCTCCAGCACGCCGCGCCCGGGCTGGGGCATGGCCTCGGCCAGGATCCGCTCGAGGACGTCCACGTCGGCGAGGAAGTTCTGGGAGAGGTTGTGCCGGGCATGGAGCCCCGCGTCCGCGAGGACTCGCTGGACGTAGCGGGGATCGAGGCGCAGTGCGCCGCCGCGTGCCGGGCCCGTCATCTGGCGACCGGTCGTGCGAGGGGCAGGGACGGCCGTGCGTCGAGGTCGAGGCCGGCGCGGACGCCCGCCGCCAGCCGGCGCGCCCCGGCCGCGCCGATCATGGCGCCGTTGTCGGTGCAGAGGCCCGGCCGCGGGATGACCATCGCGATCCCGCGCGCCTCCGCCTCGCCCGCGATCCGCGTCCGGAGCGCCGAGTTGGCCGCGACACCGCCGCCCAACACGATGCCGCGCGCACCGATCTCCTCAGCCGCGCGAATGGTCTTCGCCGTCAGCACGTCCACCACGCTGTCCTGGAAGCCCCACGCCAGCTCAGCCACCACCCGGTCGGGCAGGGCGCCTTCCCGCTCGTCCGCGGGCAGGCCCTCGTCCGCCCGAGCGTGCGTGACGATCCGCCGGGCCGCGGTCTTGAGGCCCGAGAACGACACGTTGAACGAGTCGCCCAGCCAGGCCCGCGGGAAGACGCGGTCCCGTGCGGTCGCCTTCTCGGCTTCGCGGGAGATGGCCGGGCCACCCGGATAGCCGAGGCCGAGGAGCCGGCCCACCTTGTCGAACGCCTCGCCCGCCGCGTCGTCGACCGTCCCGCCGAGGTAGCGGTAGTCGAGGTGGTCGCGCATCTCCACGAGGAACGTGTGGCCGCCCGACACGACGAGCGCCACGAGCGGGAAGGGAGGCGATTCGCGCTCCGCCTCACCCGGGTCCAGCAGCCAGCCGGCGTACACGTGCCCCTCGAGGTGGTTCACCGGCACCAGCGGTTTGCGGTGCGCCCAGGCGAGCGTCTTGGCGAAGTTGATCCCCACCAGCAGCGAGCCGGCGAGGCCCGGCCCGTACGTCACCGCCACGCCGTCCACGTCGGCCATCGTCACGCCCGCGGTGGCCAGCGCCTCGTCGAGCACCGGGACGATCCAGCGCAGGTGGGCGCGGGCCGCGACCTCGGGCACGATGCCGCCGGTCGGGGCGTGGAGCGCCACCTGGGATGCCACGACATTGGCGTGGATGCGCCGGCCGTCCTCGACGAGCGCGATGCCGGTCTCGTCGCACGAGGACTCGACCGCGAGCAACAGCGGCCCGGTCACTGCTTGGGACCCTCGGCGACGTCGTCATCGGGCGTCGTGGACGGCGCGGGCCAGGCGTCGAGCGCGGCCCGCAGCCGCGCCACCCGCGCCCGCATCGCCGGCAGCTCGAGCGGCTCGGTGGTCATGATCAGCGCGTCCTCGTTGTTGTCGGTGTAGTAGCGCGGGCGGAGTCCGACCGGCCGGAAGCCGTACTTCTCGTACAGGCGGCGCGCCGGCAGATTGGACAGGCGCACCTCGAGCGTCGCCTCGCGCGCCCCGCGGTCCTCGGCAAGGTCCACGAGGGCGAGCAGCAGCCGCTCGCCGATCCTGCGGCGCCGGTACCGCGGGTCGACCGCGAACGTGGTGATGTGCGCCTCGTCCACCATGAGCCAGATGCCGCCGTACGCGACGATCTCGTCGCCCATCGCCGCCACCAGGTACTGGGCGAGGCGGTTGGTCTCGATCTCCTGGCGGTAGGCCTGGGCGGGCCACGGCGTGGTGAACGAGGCCCGCTCGATCCGCTGGACGGCCGTCAGGTCCCCGACGCGCATCGGCCGGACCAGCAGGACCGGGACGGTGGTGCTCACGCCCGATCCCCAGCCGGCCGGGCACCGCTCACCTCGACCCCGGCGTCGGTGGGGGGCATGCGGACGCCTCGCGGGAGCGTGACGTACTCGGGGACCAGGGTCGCCAGGTCATCGGCGTCGTCCGCGGCAAGGCGCGTGGCCGCCGTCGCGAGCATCGCAGCGGCCAGGCCCTCGACTGCCGCTTCGCCCAGGACGACGGCGTCGTCATCGGCCCGTCCGGCCAAGTCCACAGCGACGAGCTGCTCGCCAGCATGAAGGTCGGGGTCCGTGCCGCCGGGGAGAATGGCGGGAGGCTCGCCGCGGCGGGTCAGCACCCGGTCGTTGGGGCCGGCGGGCTGCAGCAGGACGAGCTGGCCGGGGACCGGACGCGCGGTCGGCGCCGCGAGGGCAGCGTCGAGGAGCGCGATCCCGGACGCGACGCCCACGATGGGCACGCCCAGCGCGTGCGCCAGCCCTTTGGCGGTGGCGATGCCGACGCGGAGCCCGGTGAACGCGCCGGGCCCGGTCCCGACCACAATGGCGCCGAGCTCCGCTGGGGCGATGCCCCGGGCTGCCAGCAGGCCCTCGATCTGTGCGAGCAGCTCCTCGCCATGGCGGTAGCCGGCCAGCCAGCTCCGCTGCTCGTTCAGCGCGCCATCCGCCCCGCCGAGCGCGATCACGGCGTGCGTGGTCGCCGTGTCGATGAGCAGGATCGGGCCGCCGGCGGTCACGCGGCCACCTCCAGATAGCGCGCGTAGCCAGGCGCGACGGCGCGCAGCGTGATCCGGCGCTCATCGTCGCCGACCCCGTCGATGAGCACGTCCAGGCGCGCGGCGGGGAGCGCGTCACCCAGCCGCTCGGCCCACTCGACCAGCGCCACGCCCTCCGACTGCCGCTCATCGAGCAGCCCGCCTGCGAGGGCGTCGGCAGCGTCGGCGAGCCGATAGAGGTCGAGGTGGAACATCGGGAGACGGCCCGTGTACTCGGTCATGAGCACGAACGTGGGCGACGAGACCACGTCGTCGATGCCGAGCCCCACCGCGAAGCCCTTCGCGAACTGCGTCTTGCCCGCGCCGAGATCGCCCACGAGGCACAGCAGGTCGCCCGGCCGCGCGGTGGCGGCCAGTCGCGAGGCGAGGTCACGGGTTTCGGCGGCGTCACGCGTCACGACAACGCGCTCGCCGGTCCTGGGGTCGGGCATCAGGCCCGAGGGTAGCCGAAGCCGTCCCGTGGTGCGGGGCGGCCCGCCGGCCGAGCACCGCGGCACCTGGGCGGGAAGCTCAGCCCAGGCGCTCGAGGTCGCCGAGCGGGATGTCCATCGGCGCCTCGCCGTCGAGATCGACGCGGGCCGCCTCGAGGTGCACGCCACCCGCGAAGCGCCGCAGTCCCACCAGCTCGCGGACGCGCCCCTCTGCGCCGAGGTTCGGGCCGCTCCGCACGCGGACCCAATCGCGCGGGACGTCCGGCAGGTCCACCCCGGCCGCGTCGAACACGAGCGCCGGCGGATCGACCAGGAGGGCCACCTCGTGGCCGGCCAACCGCTCGAGGAGTGCCGCCACGGGCGTCGCGATGGGCCGCTTGAGCGCTCCGTCCAGCGCCAGGACGCCGAAGGGCTCGGGCATGTGGAGGGCAGCCCGCTGTCGGCGCTCGGACGCCTGGAAGTCGCGCAGGTCCTTGCCGGCCACCGACGCGGCCACGATCCCCCGCACGCCCATGGCGCGCGCCCGGGTGAGCGCCTCGGCGTCGATCCGCGAGCCGACGACGAGGATGCTCCCCATCCTCCCCACGTCGATGCCGCCGGGCCGCAGGTCGCCGAACGGGTCGGTGGCGAGCTCCAGCCGGCCGCGGGCGGAGGCGCCGGCGGCGAACGCGCCGCGGATGGCCAGACCCTCAACGCGGATCCGGATCAGTGCGCCGGGGCGGACCTCCACCACGATCCCGGCGACCGACGATGCTGTCTGGGCGCGATGCTCGCCCGTCACGAGGCGCCACCGGCCGCTCTTGCCCGGAAGGGGCGTCAGCAGCTCCCCGTCCCCCGGATGGTCGCCGTGGCGCCGTCGACCCGGGGCCGGTGCCCAGCGGCTGCCGGCCGACAGTCGATCGCCCTCGGGTGTCCGCACGTCCACCTCGGCGACCCTCCGGTCGCGCAAGTGCTCGAGCAGCAGGTCACCGGGCGCGACCACGGTCCCCGGCTCGACAAGCGGGCGGTCACCGGGCGGCAGCGGGACGCTCATCTCCAGCCCCGCCTCCACGAGCCGCCGGAGCGGGACCTCGTCGAGCCAGGGCATCGGGTCTGCGGCGCCTGTCACTGGCCAAACCCGGTCACTGGTCGAACCCCGGCCAGACGGCACCCTGCCAGGAAGCCAGGAGCTCGCGCCGCGGCTCGAGCCGGTCGGGCAGGCGAAGGGGCGAGTCGCGCAGGTCCACGACCAGCCCGCCAAGCCCTCCGGTCACCACCAGGGCCATGTGCCGAGCCTTGACGCCGATGTCCACGACCTCGCGGAACCGCAGCTCGACCGTCGCGTGCTCACCGGGCGGCACGTCCACCAGGTCCACGCCGCCCGGCGTGAGGTCGACGTCGAGCGGGCCATCGGGGCCGTGCACTGTCAGCTGGCCCGCGGTCCGCGCCGCCCGCAGCCCCGCCGCCTGCACGATCGTCCCGAGAGGGACCAGGATGTCGTCACGGAGGTCCGCCAGCAGCCTGGCCCGCTCGTCCTCGTCCTCGATGGTGCCGATGGGCGCGAGCAGGCGTGCGTGGTCGATGCCCACGGCCCGTGCGCCGGGTCGGCGCTCCACGTCGGCGAGGGCAAGGACGGCTGCCGTGGCGGGTCCGGCCAGCCACCCGCCACCGGTGAGGAGCACGAGCTCCGGTGCCGGAATGGCGTCGAACGGCTGCGTCGCCTCCAGCAGACGGGCCGCCGCTGCACGGACCGACGCGAGGCGGACGATCGCGCCCTCACCCGCGGCATCGGCCCACGGGGCGGTGGCCATCTCGCGCAGGCGGTCCCGGAGGCGGAGGCGGTCGACGGCAACGGGCAGCCAGCCGATGACGGCGTCGAGGTCGGCCTCCGCGAACGGCTTGGGCAGGAGCGCAGCGCGCGCGACCGAGGCCGTGCGCACCCACAATTCCACGCCGGGCTGCCAGGCGGCGAGCGTGCGCGACCCCCCGGACTGGCCGATCTCGAGCACCTCGACGCGACGGCGGAGGACGCGCGCCAGCGATCCGGCGGCGGCGGCCAGCGCCCGACGGGAATCATCGTGCCCCCCGCGAAGTCCGTCGAGGAGGGCGCGCAGGGACTCCCCGCCATCGGCGAGCGGTGACGGGGCGAGGATGGTGGGCCCCGGCCGATCGGGACGGAACAGACGCTCGGTCCGGCCACCCGGCGACGCGAGTCCGCCCGCCAGCACCGCGATCAGGTCCGGCCGGCGCTCCGTGGTTGCGGCGACGAGCGCGCCGAGCTCGGGGATCAGGTTCCGCTCGTCCGCACCGGGCGGCTCGGACGCCCCCGCGAGGATGGCGTCGACGTGCCGATCCGCGAGCGACGTTGCCACCTTGAGGATCTCCGAACCCTCGATCACCACGGGCCGGATGTGCCAGCCGGCAGTCGCTGCCACGGCTGCGAGCGGCTTGAGCACGCGCTCGGTGGCGGCCACAACGGCCAGCTCCGGCGGCACCGTGGTGGCACACGCGAGACGGGGCAGATCGGCGGCGGTCCCGGGGCGCTCCAGCCCGATCGCTTGCAGGAGGGCGGGGTCAGCGGCCATCGCCCGCCCGCGCACACGCTCCAGGAGCGCGGCCTCCGACACGCTGACCGGGCCTGCCGTCGCGCCCAGGAGCCGATGTCGACCCCCCGCCCACCCGATCAGGGCCACGGCCGTCGTGGCGGTCCCCCGGTCGATCGTGGCGAAGGCACGCGTGGGGTTGCTCACCGACCCGATGCTAGCAGCGACCGCACGATCGGACCGGCCCGGATCCCGCCCCGGCTCCGGCGGGAGCGGTCTCGGCGGGAGCGGTCTCGGGCCGGCGACGCCGGCTCAGCCGGCCGGGCCGGGCAAGCCACTGGGCGCAGCGGAGGGCCGGCGAGAGCACGCTGGGGAGCACGAGCGAGCACCAAGGGCTGCTGGGCGCCGTCCGCCCTCTCCGCCGGTCAGGCGTCCCAGCCGTCGGACTCGTCGAGGTCTTCGAGCCGGTCGATGAGCGCCTCGATCCCGATGTCGTCGCGCAGCAGCTCGCTCGCCGAGGGCGTCTGCCCGCCGAAGAGCTCGCCCAGGACAGGATCGAAGAACAGCATCGCCGGGGCGCCCAGCGGCCGGTACGGCCGGCTCGCCTCGAGGAAGTGGACAGCGGGCCCGGTGAGGCCGCGGACGCGGATCTCGCGCGCGACGGCCTCGACCAGCGCCTCGCGCCGCTCGTCGATGGGTTCGGGGGTGAAGCTCATGCCTGCTGACCCTGCGCCGGCTCCAGCAGCGAGCGCGTGGGGACGGGCTCGGACTCGCTCAGCGCGCGGGCGAAGGCCTCGTACGCAGCGGCACCGCGCAGCGCGAATACGACGTGCTCCACGCTGGACGCTACAGCGAGCTCGTCGCGGATGGCCGCGACCGCTGTCCGGGCGGCCTCGTCGAGGGGGAACCCGCCGATCCCGGTGCCCAGGGCCGGGAACGCGATGCTCGTCAGCGAGAGCTCGCGGGCGCGGCGCATGGCAGCCCGAGCCGCGGCGTCGATGGCAGCGGCGCTCGTGCGCCGGTCACGCTCGAGGGACACAGCGTGGATCACGACACGGGCGGCGAGGCGGCCGGCCGGGGTCACGATGGCGTCGCCCAGGTTCGCCGGGCCCTGGCGCACGGCGGCGAACTCGATGGCGTCGCCGCCCGCGCGCTTGATCTCGCCGGCCACCCCCGTGCTCATCCACAGGGAGGTGGCGGCGGGGCTCACGATGGCATCGACCTCGAGGTCGCAGATGTCGCCGTTCCAGAGCTCGATCCTGGCCAACCGGGTCTCCCGTCCAAGAGGGTTCGCGTCTCGACGACGGAACCGGCGGCATGGTACACCCGGGCCAGTCGCCGGGACATCCCGGTCACGACCTCGTAGCTGATCGTCCTGTCTGCCGCTGCGAGTTCGTGGGCGGTGATCCGCTCCCCCTCCTGCTCGCCCAGCAGCACGAATTCGTCGCGTTCTGTCACCGGCGCGCCGGGCACGTCGGTCACGTCGGCCATCACCGCGTCCATCGCCACGCGGCCCACGAGCGGCACGCGGACTCCGCGCACCAGCGCCGACGACTGGTCCGAGAAGGCGCGCCGCCACCCGTCCCCGTAGCCCACCGGCAGCGTGGCGATGCGGCTCGGGCGCTGCGTGACGAAGGTCGGTCCGTACGAGACGCCGTGGCCCTCCGGCAGCTCCACCACCCGAACGGGTCGCGCGTAGAGCGCCATCACCGGCCGAAGCGCGCCGGCAGCGGCCGCGGTCGACGACGGCGGCATGAGGGCATCCGGGACGAGACCGTAGATGGAGAGGCCCGTCCGCACCGCGTCCCAGCGCGGCACGGCGTCACCGAGGACGCCGCCGCTCCCGGCGAGGTGGCGACGCACCAGCGCCGCCGGATCCCCACCCCAGGCAACCGCCTCGGCGATCGGCGCCATCGCCGACGCGAACCTGCGGTCCTGCTCGACGGTGAGCGCGTTGTCGTCGGCGGCGGCGAGGTGCGTCCACACCCCGCCCAGCCTCACGCCCGGCGCTGCCAGCGCCGCGTCCAGCGCCGTTGCTGCATCCGCGGGCAGCACGCCGCCGCGCCCGAGCCCGGTCTCGACCTCCACGTGGACCTCGAGCGCGGGGGCGCCATTGCCGGCAGCGACCCTGACCGCGGCCAGCGCCTCCCGGGCAGATTCACCCGCGCCGATGGCCACCGCGATCCGTCGACGCGCCGCCTCGGCCAGCCACGCTGCGGGCACCGGGTAGAGCACGAGCAGCGGCAGCGTCACACCGGCCTCGCGCAGCTCGATCGCCTCTTCGAGCGTGGCCACGGACAGACCGTCGGCGCCCGCGGCCTCGAGCGCCCGCGCCACCGGCACGGCGCCATGGCCGTAGGCGTCGGCCTTGACCACCGGCTCCACGCGCACGCCCGCGCCGACGGTCGCGCGCAGCGTTGCGAGGTTCGCGCGCAGCGCGTCGAGGTCGACCTCGAGCCACGCCATCCTCGCGAGCGGTGGCAGCGCGGCGTCGCGGAGGCGCTGCTCGATCGGGGCCCGTCCATGCGACGGCGCGGCGGTCATGACGTCACGGTGTCAGGCGGTCACGGGCTGGGTCAGTTGGCCGAGCCGGGTCCGGCAGCTTCCCCGCCGTTCCCCTCGGTCTGGGTGGGGTGCACGCCGAAGCCGAGGCGTCGCCCGCCGCGGAGCCGGTCCGCGAGGCCCGCCAAGCGCTTGCGAACCAGGGGCAGCGCGTCGGGCAGGTCACCTGCGAGCAGGCCCGCGTCGCCCAGCCGCTCGCGGACGAGCTCGCCCGCCAGCCCGTGGACGTACACGCCCAGCCGGGCGGCGTCGAACGGGGGGAGGCCCTGGGCGAGCAGCGCGCCGATCGTCCCGGCCAGCACGTCGCCGGTTCCGCCGGTCGCCATGGCCGGGTTCTCGAACGGGGCCATGGCGGTGGACCCGTCGGGCGCGGCGATCACGGTGTTCGCCCCCTTGAGGACCACGACCTGCCGCCACTCAACCGCCGCAGCTGATGCTGCCCGGACGCGGGCCCCGTCGTCGCCGTTGAGGTCGCCGTCCTCGGCCGGGGCATGGCCGCTGCCGGCGCGGAGGCGCGCGAACTCGCCGGCATGGGGGGTGAGGACGCAGGAGCGCGTCACGTTCGTCCACCACTCCCCCACCGAGGCGAGGGTTCGCAGGGCCTCGGCGTCCAGGACTGCGGGCGGGTTGACGCCCTCCTCAGGCGATGTCAGGAGGAGCCGCAGCAGGTCAGCGGCCGCCAGGGAGGGCCGAAGCCCAGGGCCGATGACCAGCGCGTCGTGCTCGTTGTCGAGGATCTTGGCCAGCGCGGGTTCGGGGTCCACCTCCTCCACGTCGTCCTCTGGCAGCGCCATGGTGGTGGCCTCCACCACCTTCGAGGCGAACAGCGGCTGGAGCGACTCGGGCACGGCCAGCGTGACGAGCCCCGCCCCGGCGCGCCCTGACGCTCGGCACACGAGCAGCGCGGCCCCTGCGAAATCGATCGAGCCCGCAATCACCAGGAGCTTGCCGAACGTGCCCTTGTGGCCGCGCTTGCTGCGCTCGGGGAGCAGCCGTGCCATAGAATCGTCGTCGAGCTTCGAGGTGCCCTCCGGCGCCGGACTGCCGCCGGCGTCGCGCCGCCCGAACCCGACCGCCCGGTCAGACATCCGCCGCCTCCTCCTCATCGACAACGTCCATTGTTGCGGCTGCGGCAGCCGCTCGCAGGTTCGCCTGGTGGAGGGCGCCGAGGCGCTCCATCCGCGCCAGCAGCTTGCGCTCCCGCTCGTCGATGCGGTCATCGATGTCCAGCGGGAACACATACCGTCCTCCCTGGGTGCGCACCCCGAAGGCGATCGCGACCGCGTAGTCCGACTCGTGCGTGATCGAGAGCGCGATTCGCCCCATCCCGAGCTGCTCCGCCCGCTGCGCCGCACGCCCGTGGAGGAGGACCGAAGGCTGGCCGGTGGGCAGGCGCTGCACCTCGATGTCCCGCCAGCCGATGCCCCGGACGCCCAGCCCGAGCACCTTGGAGACGGCCTCTTTGGCGGCCCAGCGGCCGGCGAACGTCTCGGCGCGGCCGCGCACGTACTTGCGCTCGTGGTCGGTGAGGACCCGTCGGCTGAACCGATCGCCGAACTTGTCCAGGGCGGCGCGGATCCGCTCGACCTTGATGATGTCGATGCCCAGCTCCGTCGTCCCCTCGGGGACCAGGCCAGGGGGAAGGCTCGGATCCCCGTCCTTGGCGGCGCCGGGCATGGGCCTACTCCACCGTCACCGATTTGGCGAGGTTCCGCGGCTGGTCGACGTCGTTGCCGCGGGCGACCGCCGTGTAGTAGGCGAACAGCTGGAGCGGGATGACCGCCAAGACCGGACTCAGGGCCTCGTGCGTGTCGGGGACCCAGACCACGTCGTCGGCGAAGCGGCTGATGGCCTCGTCGCCCTCAGTGGCCACGGCGATCACCTTGGCGTCGCGTGCGCGGCCCTCCATCACGTTGCTGATCAGTTTCTCGTAGACGCGCGACTTGGTGGCGACGGCCACGAGCGGGCACTCGGCATCGAGCAGGCTGATGGGCCCGTGCTTGAGCTCGCCTGCGGCGTAGCCCTCGGCGTGGATGTAGCTGACCTCCTTGAGCTTGAGCGCCCCCTCGAGCGCGCCAGGGAGGGTGTAGCCGCGGCCGATGAACATGAATCCGCGGGCACCGAGATAGCGCTCCGCCATGGCCGGCACGTCCTTGGCCAGCTCGAGCGCCCGAGCGGCTGCCTCCGGGAGCGCCCGGAGCGCCTGACCCAGCTCCAGCTCGTGCTCGAGGCCCAGCGAGCCGCGGGCCTTGGCGATCGCCGCGGCCAGCACGATGAGCGTGGTGACCTGGGTGACGAACGTCTTCGACGCTGCGACTGCGATCTCCGGGCCGGCCTGGAGGAACATCACCGCATTCGCCTCGCGCGTGATCGCGGAGCCGACGGTGTTGGTCACCGCCACGATCGGGCAGCCCTGCTCGCGCGCCCAGCGGGTGGGGGCGATGGTGTCGGCCGTCTCGCCCGACTGGGTGACCGCGATCACGAGTGTGTTCGCGTCCAGCGGCGGCGGCGAGTAGCGGAACTCCGAGCCCACCGTGACGCGCGCGGGCAGGCCCGTCCAGTCCTGGAGCGCCGCGGCCCCAACGAGCGCCGCGTATGACGCGGTCCCGCAGGCGACCAGCTCGACGCGCGTGACGCGGCGGAATGCGTCGGTCAGCCCCGCAACCTCGGGGGCGTGGATGCGCCCGGACTTGCCCACCCGCCCGGCCAGCGACTGCCGGAGCGCGTCGGGCTGCTCGTGGATCTCCTTGAGCATGAAGTGCTCGTAGCCGCCCTTCTCGGCTGCCTCGGGCGACCAGTCAACCAGGGTCTCGGCGCGCTCGCGGGGAACGCCGTCCACGTCGGTGATGGTCGCGCCCCAGGGGCGCAGGTCCACCACATCGCCCTCCTCGAGGAACACGACGCGCCGGGTGTGGGCCAGGATCGCCGCGACATCGCTGGCGAGGAACGCCTCGCCCTCGCCGAGCCCCACCACGAGCGGCACGTTCTCGCGGGCGCCCACGAGCCGGTCGGTCTCGCCGCGGTGCATGACAGCCACGGCGTAGGCGCCCTCGCACTGGCGGAGGGCGGCCCGGACGGCGTCGGCGAGGTCGCCTGTGTAGGCCTCCTCGATGAGGTGCGCGATCGCCTCGGTGTCCGTCTCGGACGCGAGCGTGTGGCCGCGCGCCTCGAGGCCGTCCCGCAGCTCGCGGAAGTTCTCGATGATCCCGTTGTGGATGACGGTGATCTCGCCGGTGCAGTCCTGGTGGGGATGGGCGTTGAGGTCGTTCGGGCGTCCGTGCGTGGCCCAGCGCGTGTGGGCGAGGCCGATGGCGGCGTGGGGCGTGCGGTCTGCGATGGCCGTCTGGAGATTGGCGAGCTTGCCCGCCTTCTTCTCCACGAACAGGTCGCCCGCATCGTCCACGAGCGCGATCCCCGCAGAGTCGTAGCCGCGGTACTCAAGGCGCCGCAGGCCCTCGATCAGGATGGGGCCCGCCTCTCGGGGACCGGTGTAGCCGACAATTCCGCACATGCCGCGTTGGGACTCCTTCCGGGGCTGCCGCGGCGCGCCGCGGCCGGCCTAGTGTAGACGCTCGTCTGCGAGGGCCGCGATGGCGTCGGCCACCTCGGCCACGACAGCCGCATCGTCGCCCTCAACCATCACCCGCAGGACGGGCTCTGTCCCCGACGGACGCACGAGGACCCGGCCGTGGGGCGCCAGGCGGACCTGCGCGTCGGCGATCGCCTTGCTCAGGACCTCGTCGGCGTCCCACTGGTCACGGTGCCGGACGCGGATGGCGCGCTGCTGCTGGGGCAGGAGCGGGATCTGCTGGGCGAGCTCCTCGAGGCCCGCGCCGGCCGTGGTCATGATCCGCAGGAGCTCGGTCGCGGTGACGATGCCGTCGCCCGACGTGGCGTGCTCGCGGATGATGACGTGACCGCTCTTCTCCCCGCCCAGGCCGGCACCTGACACCAGCATCGCCGCCATGATGTGCTTGTCGCCCACCGGCGTGCGCACGAGTCGGCCGCCGGCGCTTTCGATCGCGTGCTGGAGGCCGCCGTTCGAGAGGACCGACACCACGAGGCTCTGGCGGTCCAGCGCGCCGCGGGACAGACGCTCCAGCGCGATGATGCCCAGCACCTGGTCGCCGTCCACGAGGCGCCCGGTGGAATCGACCGCGACGCAGCGGTCGGCATCGCCGTCCAGCGCGAAGCCCACGTCGGCACCGTGCTCGCGGACCGCCTCCATGAGCGATTCGGGCGCCGTCGCCCCGCAGCCGCGGTTGATGTTGTCGCCGTCGGGCTGGTCGTGGATCACCGTGACGCGGGCGCCGGTCGCGCGCAGGATCGCGGGCGCAACCGAGTGTGCGGCGCCGTTGGCGGTGTCGAGCACGACGTGGACGCCCGAGGCGTAGACCGCCGACGCGAGGGCGGTTCGGTGCGCGACGTACTGCCCGAGCAGCGCGGAGGCGTGCACGGTCCGGCCCAGCAGGCCCGGCTCCACGCCCGGCAGCTCGTCCGCGCGCAGGATCAGCGCCTCGAGCTCGTCCTCGAGGTCATCGTCGAGCTTGAGGCCGTCGGGGTCGAGCACCTTGAGCCCGTTGTCCTCGGCCGGGTTGTGCGACGCCGAGACCATGATCCCCGCCGCGAACTCGCCGTTGCCCGCGAGGAACGCGAGGGCTGGCGTGGGGACCACGCCCGTGCTGTGGACGTCGACGCCCATGCTCGTGGCGCCGGCGGTGATCGCCGCGACGAACATGTCGCCGGAGCGCCGGGTGTCCTGGCCCACGACCAGGGAGCCGCCGACGCCGACGACGCGATGGGCGGTGGCGCGGCCGAGAGCGGTAGCGAGCGACGGCCGCAGGTCCACGTTGGCAGCGCCGCGAATGCCGTCGGTGCCGAAGAGGCGGGTCATGGAGATCCTCGTGGGGATGGTGGGCGGGCGGTCCGGGATGCGGCGGCGCCAGGTCAGCTGGGCGCTGGGGTCGGCACTTGCGATGGCGGGATCGCGCTCGGCAGGCTCGATGGCGGCGCGACGACCGTCACGGTGGCCGAAGGCGGGCTGATGGTCACCACCGAGACCGCCGACGGCAGCGATGGGACGACCGTGAGCTGGTGCCTGCCCGGCGCCAGGCCCGACACGTCGATGCTGACCGTGATCGGGGCCGAGCCGAGCCGGTCGAGGTCGGCCGAGGAGCCGAACACCGTGAGCAGCACGCTCTGGATCGAGAGGGCGTACTCGTAGTTCGGATCACCCCCGTCGAGCCGGAGACCGGCCTGGTACGTGCGGGTCTCGGTGACGGCCTCGATGTGGACGGTGACGCTGACGGTGCCCGCCTCCACCGGCGTCACGCCGGCGGGGAGCGCCAGGGACACCTTCTGGACGACATCGCGCGTCGCGCCGTCCACGGAGATCGGCGCCGTGTCGGCGGTGGTCAGCGAGACCAGCTGGTTGGCGTCGCCCTGGAGCGTGACCGTGAGGGGCGACACCTCGATACTCGCGACGCGGAAGCCGGGCGCCGGGATGCCGGTGAACACCGCGTTGACAGGGACCGTGCGCGACTGCTGATTGGTGATCAGCGGGATCGTCACGTGGATCGTCCGCGGGATCAGCACCACCCCGGTCACGGGGGCGCCCGACGCGTCCACGGCAGTGCCCTGGACCTCGCGGTCGAAGTCGATCGCGGAGTCGAGCTGCACGTCGACCTGCACCCCCACGACCTTCCGCACTGCCGTCGACGGGCCCCGCACGGTCACCTGCTGGGGCGAGTAGACCGTCTGCCCCGCCGCCGTGCCAGCCGGGGCCGGGCCGCGAGTCACCGTCACCGGGACCTGGGCGGTGACCTCTTGGTCGAGCGTGACCTGGATGGTCCGCGGGCGGAAGTCGAGGATGGCCACGCGGGGATCCTTGGGGATGACCGACACCGCGACGCTCGCTGGGCCACCGGTGGGCTCGAGGCCGGAGAGGTCGGCGGTGACGATGAAGTCGTCGGCCGTCAGGCGGCCGAGGTCGGAGGGCGCGAGGTAGCGGACCTCGTCGATCGACCGCAGCGGGTAGTTGGTGATGACCGTGCCGGCAGGCGTGTTCACGGGCAGGACCGCGATGGGTCCCGGGAACGTGGCGCTGTCCTGGCCCGCCACGAGGCCGATGTAGAGCAGCGTGGCCAGCACGATGGCCGCAACCTTGAGGGGCCAGTTGTGCACGAAGACGCCGATGACGCGGCGGGCGAGGCGGCGGAGGTTCACGGCGCCGGCACCCTGCTCGGAGCAGCCGTGGTGGTGTCACCGACAGGCTCGCCGCCGGCGCCGGGCATCGCATCGGCCATCGGCGAGCCATCAGGTGCCATCGCCTCGTCCTGCGCCTCGGGCACGAGCGGGCCGTCGCCGGCGGCCTCGATCGGCGCGTCTGCGGCCAGCGGCGCGTCTGCGGCCAGCGGCGCGTCTGCGGCCAGCGGCGCGTCTGCGGCCAGCGGCGCGTCCGGGCGACCCGCCGACCGTCGGCTGATTTGCAGCCGCCGCCCCGGACGACGGGGCGCCCCCGGTCCACGGTCTTTCCCCAATCCCAGGCCGCCTGTCACATCGGGCGCCTCGAGCAGACCCACGAGCGCGCGCTCAAGCAGCACCTCGCTGGGCACCCGGACGATCCGCGCCCGCTCGACAACGCTCATCTGGCCGCTCTCCTCGGAGACCACAACGGCCACCGCGTCCGTGTCTTCCGTGATGCCCAGGGCCGCCCGGTGCCGTGTCCCGAAGCGCTCGGAGAGGCGCATCTCGGTCAGCGGCAGGAGCGCGGCCGCGGCGAGGACGCCCTCGCCACGGATGATCACGGCGCCATCGTGCAGCGCGGTGCCGCGCATGAAGATCGTCTGGAGCAGCTCGGACGTCAGGTCAGCGTGGAGCATGACGCCGGTCTCTGCGGTGTCCTCGAGGCCCGTCTCGCGCTCGATCACGATCAGCGCCCCGTAGCCCTCGGCCGAGAGCACAGCGGCTGCCCGGGCGACCATCGTCGCAACGTGCTCCACGCGCCGGTGCGACGAGGCCGGCACGAGCCAGCCGAACGTGCCCACCCGGCCGATGCGCTCCAGCGCCCGCCGAAGCTCGGGCTGGAACACCACGACAAGCGCGAACACGCCCACGAAGGCGCCCGCCTGGAGGATCTGGGTGAACAGCCGCAGCCCGAGGAACTGGGCCAGCGCATAGATCCCCAGCAGCACCGAGACGCCGATCACCAGCGTCACTGCCCGGGTGCCCCGGATCAGGCTGAACAGCCAGTAGATGAACAGGGCAGTGATGCCGACGTCCAGCAGGACGTTGGGCGTGACCTGCGGGAACAGCGATTCGAGGAACGGGAGCATCTTCGGGCGAGTCTACACCGGCACCCGGACCGTCTCCCGGGCTCAGGCGCGGCTGGCGCGCAGGCCAGCGATCTCCACCACGGCCCCTTCATCCCCATCGAGGCGGGCGAGGCGCTCGAGCAGTTCGAGCTTCTCGTTCGCCAGCGCATCCCAGCCACGCACGGTGTACAGCTCTGCGAGCGCGAGGTGCAGCGCGACGCTGTCCGGGTCGAGTGAGAGCGCCGCGTAACACGCGTCGAGGGCGGCCTCGATCCTGCCGTCTCGCTCGTGCAGCGCCGCGAGGTCGAGCATCGCCTCGAGGGCGCGCCCGGGCTCGCCCTCGTCATTGGCCGCCTCAACCCTCGCCAACAGATCGGCCATGGTCACGCCAGCTGGCAGGACGCGAGGCGCTCGACCTGCGGGGCTGACGACCGGCTCCGCGACCACCTCTGGACCTGCCTCGACGGGGGCCTCGCCGGACACGCCGGCAACGTCGCGGATGGCGATGCCGTCCTGCCCGGTCGCCGTGGCAGCGAGATCCTGATCGGCGGGCTCCGCCGCCGCGGCAGCTGTCGGACCGGCCGCCGCAAGCTCATCGGCCGCCACTTCGAACGCGAGCTCGTGCGTCGCGGCCTCGGGGTCGCCGGTTGCCCCGGGGAGATCCGCAACTTGGTGGCCGCCGGCGCTGGGCCCACCTCCGTGCGCACGCGAACTTGTGCCGGACGGCTTGTGGGCCGACTTGGGGCGCGGAACCGCCGGCCCCTCGAGGACCAGGAGGGCCTGTTCGAGCGCCGTGCGCCCCGGTTCGTCGGGCTCGCTGGCACGGAGCTGCGAGATCAGCCGCTCCAGGGTGCGCCGACGCTCGCGGCCCTCGGCGAGCTCGAGCCCGCGCCTCGCAGCGTCCACCGCGTCGGCAAGCCGTCCGCTCCGTGCCTGCGCCTCGGCCAAGGCGTCGAAGGCGTCGGCCGCGTCGCCTCGGCGGTCGAGCGCGGCAAGGGCCTGTGCTCGGCCCAGCAACGCCGCCTCGTCGCGTGGCGCCATCGCGAGCGCCACCTCATAGTGGCGGAGGGCCTCGGCTGGGCGCTTGCGGCGGAGGAGGGCGTTCCCCGCCGACGCATGCGGGGTTGACCGCTCGGGGGCGATGCGGGCGGCCTCCGCGTAGGCGAGCAGCGCATCATCCACCCGGCCGCGCAGCGAGGCGACGTGGCCGCGCTTCAGGGCGTCCTTGTACTGCTCGTACAGGGCCTCGCTGCTCATCGCCACCCTCCGATCGTCACGGCGTCCGGCTCAGCCCGCCAGGAGCTCGACGAGGAGCGCCTTCTGGGCGTGGAGGCGATTCTCCGACTGCTCGAAGATGATGCTGCGGGGCCCGTCCATCACGTCCGAGGTGATCTCCTCGCCGCGATGCGCGGGGAGGCAGTGCATCACGACCGCGTCCGGCGACCCGGCAACCAGCGTCTCGTTGACCTGGAAGCGGGCGAACGCATCGCGCCGCTCCTCCGCCTCGGCCTCCTGCCCCATTGACGTCCAGGCGTCGGTGTACACGGCGTCGGCGCCCTCGACGGCCTCGCGGGGGTCTTGAGTGAAGGCGAGCGAGCCTCCGCTCGCCGCCGCGAGCTCCCGTGCCCGCTCCACGATCCGGCCGCTCGGGCCGTAGCCCACCGGGTGCGCCAGCCGCACGTGCATGCCCAGCGTGGCCCCCATCAGGGCGAGCGAGTGGTAGACGTTGTTGCCGTCGCCCACGAACGCCAGCGTCCGGCCGCGCAGGTCGCCGAACTGCTCATGGAGCGTGAACAGGTCGGCCAGCGCCTGGCACGGGTGCTCCCGGATCGTCAGGCCGTTGATGACCGGGATGGAGGCGCGTGCCGCCAGCTCCGCCACCACTTCGTGCGGACCGGTGCGCGCCATGATCGCGTCCACGAACCGCTCCAGGTTGCGCGCGACGTCGCTCACCGTTTCGCGCCCGCCCAGCACCACCTTCTCCTCGAGGTACAGCGCGTGCCCGCCAAGCTGGGTCATCCCGGCCTCGAAGGTGACGCGCGTGCGCAGGCTGGGCTTCTGGAACAGCATGGCGAGCGTCCGCCGCTCGAGGGGCGGATCGGCGTGGCGACGCTCGGCGCGGAACTCGGCCTTGAGCTCTGCGGCGCGGGCGAACAGGCGCGCGATGTCCGGGGCCGAGAGGTCGGCCGCCGAGATGAGGTCGCGACCAGCAAGCGGCGAGTTCGTCATGCCGCCACCCTACCGCCTCTGGGCCGCTCGCGAAATAGCGACGCGCGCCTTGGACCCGGGCTCAGTGGGGGCTCGACTCCGATCGACCTGCAGACCGCTCCAGGCAGAAGGCGAGATAGCCGATCTCCCCCGGGCCGTGGCCCAGCCGGGTGAGGAGCACGGCCGCCTCCGAGAACTGCTGGGTGCCGTGGTTGACCAGGTACAGGACGTGGCGCCACGTCGACAGCGGGCTCGGCTCCTGCGGCCGCACGCTGGCGAGATCCACCTCAGAGAGGCTGTCGAACCAGGCGCGCAGATCCCGCTCCTCGCGGTGCCACCGCTCCACCAGTTGCGCGAGGGTCACGAAGGATTCAGGGTCGATGCCCGTCTCCGGAAACGAGCCGCGGATGAGCCGGATGCGCCAGGCCCACTCGCACTCGAGCTGGTGGACGAGCGTGGCCCGTAGGCTCCTTGTCGTCACGGTCGCCTCAAGCCGGAACTCCTCGTCCGTCAGGCCGAGCGACGCCGACAGGATTCGGTCGCGAACCCAGAACAGGTAGTCGAGCGCCTCCCCGACTTCATCGTGCCGCATGCCCCGAGTATGGCGCCCCCGAAGGCCGCGGTTACGACCCGACCTGGGCGTTCAGCCGCCCCGCCGAAACCTTCGTGGCCTTCGAGCCCCGCTCGGCGGACCCCTACGGTCGCCCCTGGCTCGCATGCGGCGAGGCGCCGCCCTCTCCCGCACCGTCGATGGGCGTTGGCCTGGCGTCACCAAATTCAGCCAAGGGAGCCGGCCGGCCGGCTCCTTGTTGGCGCAGGCGCACCAAACGGGCGCCATTGGTGGCACCCCGCCAACAGTCAGTGCCACGGGCCGCCCTCGGACCCGGAATTGGTGGCACCCCGCCAACGCTCAGTGCCACGGGCCGCCCTCGGACCCGGAATTGGTGGCACCCCGCCAACGCCGTCGCCTGAACCGAGCCCCGGGCGGGCGCAACGCGGGCATCGGCCGCCCGCAGCCCCCTCAAGCGGCCGGATGCGGCCTAGGCGAAGGCGCGACCGAGCACGAGAGCGAGCGCACTTGGCAGTGCGTGAGCGAGCGCGCGCAGGGCGCAACGCCCGCGTTCGGCCGCCAGGCAGCCGCGTTAGCGCTTGGTGTACTGGGGGGCCTTGCGGGCGCGCTTGAGACCGTACTTCTTGCGCTCCTTCATCCGCGGATCGCGGGTGAGGAGGCCGGCCTGGCGCAGCGGCAGCCGGTACGACTCGGGGTCGGACTGGAGCAGCGCGCGGGCGAGGCCGTGGCGGATCGCGCCGGCCTGACCGGTGACGCCACCGCCCTCGACCTTGATCGTGACGTTGTAGCGGCCCTCAGTCCCGGTCACCCGGAACGGCAGGAACAGCTGGGACTCGGCCAGCACGCCGCCGAAGTGCTCCTCCGGCGTGCGGCCGTTGATCACCATGGACCCCTCACCGGGGATGAGGCGGACCCGGGCAACCGCGGTCTTGCGGCGGCCGGTGCCCCAATAGAACGCAGGCGTCGACATCAGGGCTCCTCGATCAGGCGAGCGGCTCGGGCTTCTGGGCCTGGTGCGGGTGGTTGGACCCGGCATAGACCTTCAGCTTCCGAAGCATCTGGGCACCAAGGCGGTTGTGCGGCAGCATCCCCTTCACGGCGCGGCGGATGGGCTCCTCCGGCCGACGGGCGAGGAGGTGGCCGAGCGTCTCCTCCTTGAAGCCCGCGGGATAGCCGCTGTGGCGGTAGTAGATCTTGGACGTCAGCTTGTCGCTGGTGACGGTGATCTTGCCCGCATTGAGGACGATGACGTGGTCACCCGTGTCCATGTGCGAGGCGTAGCCGGGCTTGTTCTTGCCCTCCAGGACGCGCGCGATCCGCGTCGCGAGGCGGCCGAGCGTCTCGTCCGTCGCGTCGACGACGTACCAGCGTCGCTCGATCTCGCTCTCTCGAGGCGTATAGGTCTTCGCGCTCATTCCTCGTCTTCCTTGTCGTCCATCGGCCGCCGCCCCAAGGCGACGTGCCTGAGGCAGAGCCCCTTTGCTGGGGCGGCTGCCCCGTTGAGGGCTGGCTCCCTGGCGATCAGCGCCGCCGCGAGCCCCGCTTCGTCCATGTTGCCGTGACCGACCTCTAGCAGAGCGGCGACCATGCGCCGCACCTGCCCCCGGAGGAAGGCCTGCGCCCGGACGTCGATCGTCACCAGGCGGCCCTCCCTCCGAACCCGAACCGCGTGAACGGTACGGACCGGGGACCGGTCATTCGCGCCCCCGAACGACGAGAGGTCGTGTCGGCCGACGAAGACCAACCCGGCGCTCGCCATTGCGGCGACGTCCAGCGGGGCCCTCACCCCGAGCGCGGTCCGCTCGCGGAGTGGGCTGCGCGGCCCGTTCCAGACGGTGTAGCGGTACTCCCGATACCGCGCCGCGTAGCGTGGGTGGAACCCGTCTGGGGCCCGCCGGAGGTCGCGGATTGCGACATCCCGCGGGAGCAGGGCGTTGACCGCCCGCTGGAGCTCCCGACCCGGCACGCTGCCGGTGTAGGTGAAACCAATCACCTGCCCGGTGGCGTGGACCCCGGCGTCGGTGCGTCCCGCCCCGTCGACCACGACCCGCTCGCCTCGGTTGAGGCGGGCCAGCGCGGCCTCGAGCTCTCCCTGGACCGTCCGGCCATTCAGCTGGAGCTGAAACCCGGCGAAGTCCGTTCCGTCGTATTCACACCGGGCGCGATAGCGCACGGCCGAGTCCTCTCGAACTCGTGGGCCGGACCGCCTCAGACCAGTTCGATCTGGACGATCTCGGCGGCGTCACCCTTGCGCATCCCGATGTGCACGAGCCGGGTGTACCCGGAGGTGCGGTCGGCGTACTTGGGGGCGATGACATCGAACAGCTTGGACACGACGAGCGGCTCGTTCGGGAACTCCGAGACGACCGTCCGGCGGGCGGCCAGGTCACCGCGCTTGGCGAGCGTGATCATGCGCTCGACGCGACCCTGGATCTCCTTGCCCTTGGCCTCGGTGGTCTGCACCCGCTCGTAGCGGAGGACCGAGACCGTGAGGTTCTTGTAGAGGGCGAGGCGCGGCCCCTGCTTGCGCGAGAGCTTGCGCCCGTCGACTCGGTGGGACGACATGGCTCAGGCCTCCTCGTCGGCGTCGAAGACCTCGTCGCCGTCCTCATCGAAGGCGCCGTCCGACTCGCTCTCCGGGAGGATGAAGCCGCGCATTCGCAGGCGCTCCTTCATCTCGTCCAGCGACTTCTTGCCGAAGTTGCGCATGCGGAGGAGATCGTCGTCCTTGAGCTGCAGCAGCTGGCCGACCTTCACGATGTTGTTGCGCTTCAGCGAGTTGTATGCCCGCATCGGCAGGTCGAGCTCCTCGATCGGCATGTCGAGCATGTTCGAGGGGAGCTGGGGAACGCCGGTGGTCACGCGGTCCGCGGGGACCGCCTGGACGCCGACGGTCACGAACGGCTGGAACTGGCGGACGAGGATGTCGGCGGAGCGCGAGAGCGCCTCCTCCGGCGTGATCGTGCCGTCCGTCTCGATCTCGATCGTGAGCTTGTCGAAGTTGGTCATCTGGCCAACGCGGGTGCTCTCCACCCAGTAGTTGACCTTGCGAACCGGCGTGAAGATCGCGTCGACCGCGATCACGCCGATGGGCAGCGCCTCGGAGCGCTCGGCGGCCAGGTAGCCGACGCCGCGCTCGACGGTGAGGTCCATCTCGATCGTCGTGTCGTCCGAGTCGATGGTCATGAGGACCAGCTCGGGGTTGACGATCTCGACGTCTGCCGACTCGGCAATGTCCGCCGCGACCACCGGGCCGGCACCGCTCTTGAGCAGGCGCAACTGGACGGGGTGCGCGGCGAAGCTCTTGAGGCGGAGCTTCTTTACGTTCAGGACAATCTGGGTGACGTCTTCCTTGACGCCGGGGATCGTCGAGAATTCCTGGTACACGTCGCGGATCTGGATCGAGGTGACCGCCGCCCCTTCGAGGGACGACAGGAGCACCCGCCGGAGCGCATTGCCCAGCGTGACGCCATAACCCGCCTGGAGCGGCCCGGCCTCGTACTTGGCGTACGTGCCGGCTTCCGCGATGGGCTCGATCTGCGGGGTCTCGAGTTCAATCATGGAGGGCGGCTACCTCGAGTAGTACTCGACCACGAGCTGCTCGTTGAACTCGGGCGGCATCTGGTCGCGGCGCGGGAGCGCAAGGACGGACCCGGCGAACTTCGCCGCGTCGAGGCTCAGCCAATCCGGCGCCTGATGCGACCGAAGGGTTTCCTTGACTGTCTTGAACAGCTCGCGCTCACGATGGGACTCGCGAACCTCGACCCTGTCGCCGATCTTGAACCGGTACGACGGGATGTTGGTCGGCGTGCCGTTCACGGCGAAGTGGCCGTGGGTGACCATCTGGCGCGCGGCGGCGCGGGACGGCGCGAAGCCGAGGCGGAAGACGACGTTGTCCATCCGGAGCTCGAGCGATTGGAGGAGCGCCTCGCCGGTCACGCCGGAATGGCGCGTGGCCTCGATGAAGTAGTTGCGGAACTGCTTCTCGAGGACGCCGTAGACGCGGCGGACCTTCTGCTTCTCGCGGAGCTGGAGCCCATAGTCGCCCACCTTGCGACGGCGGACGCCGTGCTGGCCGGGAGGTGTGGGACGGCGCTCGAACGAGCACTTCTTGGTGTAGCACCGGCCACCCTTGAGGAACAGCTTGAGTCCCTCGCGGCGGCACAGCCGACAAACGGCATCTGTGTAACGGGCCATGACCTACCTGGGCTCAGACGCGGCGCCGCTTGGGCGGGCGGCATCCGTTGTGAGGGATGGGCGTGACATCGGTGATGGCGCTCACCTCGAGGCCTGCGGCCTGGAGCGAGCGGATCGCCTGCTCGCGACCGGCGCCGGGGCCCTTCACATAGACCTCGACCTGGCGCATGCCGTGCTCCATGGCGCGGCGAGCGGCCCCGTCCGCGGCAAGCGCGGCGGCATAGGGCGTGCTCTTCCGGGAGCCCTTGAACCCGGCGATGCCAGCGGAACCCCACGAGATGACGGCACCGGTCTGATCGGTGATCGTCACGATCGTGTTGTTGAAGCTCGCCAGGATGTGGACGTGTCCCTGGGGGACGTTCTTTCGCTCCCGACGCCGCTGCTTGACGGCGCGCTTTCGATCGGCCATGCCTTAGCGGTTCCTCGTCACTTCGTCGTCTTCTTCCGAGCGCCGACCGTCTTCTTGGGTCCACGGCGCGCGCGGGCGTTCGTCTTGGTGCGCTGCCCGCGCACAGGGAGGTTGCGGCGATGCCGGAGGCCTCGGTACGAGCCGATCTCGATGAGGCGCTTGATGTTCAGCGCCACCTCGCGGCGCAGGTCGCCCTCGACCTTGAACGAGCGGTCGATGACCTCGCGGAGCCGGTTGACCTGGTCATCCGTGAGGTCCCGAACACGCGTGTCCGGGTTGACGCTGGTCTGCTTGAGGATCCGCTGGCTCGTGCTCAGGCCGATCCCGTAGATGTAGGTGAGGGCCACCTCGACGCGCTTCTCGCGCGGGATGTCGATGCCCGCAATTCGTGCCATTCGCGTCAGCCCTGCCGCTGCTTGTGCTTGGGATTCGCGCAGATCACCATCACGGTGCCGTGGCGCCGGATGATCTTGCAATTGTCGCAACGCGTCTTGACTGACGCTCTGACCTTCACCAGGTTCCTCGATTACTTCAGTCGGTAGGTGATCCGACCCCGGGTGAGGTCGTACGGGGAGAGCTCTACGCGGACCCGGTCACCAGGCAGGATCCGGATGAAGTTCATCCGGAGCTTGCCGCTAATGTGCGCGAGGACACGATGACCGTTCTCCAGCTCCACCGCGAACATGGTGTTCGGCAGCGGTTCGAGCACGGTTCCTTCGACTTCGATCGCGTCCTTCTTCGCCAAACTAGCTCCCGTGTCCTATTCAGCACGAGTGCCGGCCCAACCGGGCCGACACACGAACGGTGAGGATATCAAACCCACCGCGATCCGACAACACCGGCCCTAGACCCTCGTGAGGATCTCGGGTCCGTCGGCGGTGATGGTGATGGTGTGCTCGAAGTGAGCCGCCAGCGAGTGGTCCGCCGTAACCACGGTCCAGCCGTCCTTGAGGGTCCGGGTCTTCTCGCCGCCCGTCATGAACATCGGCTCGATGGCCAGGCAGATCCCCGGCTCGAGCCGCACCCGGGCGTCCGGGTAGTCGGTCTCGAAGTTGAGCACCGACGGGTCCTCGTGCATCAGCTGGCCGATGCCGTGCCCGCCGTAGCCGCGGACGATGCCGAGGCCGGCCTCCTTGCCGATCGCCTCGACCGCCGCACCGATGTCCCCCACCCGGTTGCCCGACTGGGAGGCCGCGATCCCTGCCATCAGCGCGAGGCGCGTGGCGTCCACCAGGGCGATCGCGACCGGCGTGCCCGCCTCGCGGCCACCGCAGATGAAGGTGCGGGCCCCGTCGCCGTTCCACCCGTCATAGATCGCCCCGACGTCCACCGACACCACCGCGCCGCGCTTGATCTCGCGGTTGCCGGGGATGCCGTGCACGATCTCGTGGTCGATCGAGATGCAGGTGGTGGCCTTGTAGGCGTGCGGGTGCGAGGCGTCATACCGCCGCCCCCCGAGATAGCCGAGGAACGACGGGATTCCGCCCGCCGAGCGGATGTGCCGCTCCGCCATGCGGTCGATGTCCGCTGTCGAGATGCCCGGGACGAGGGTCTCCTCGACGAGAGCGAGGACCTCCGCCACGATGCGGCCCGCGGACCGCATCTTGGCGATCTCTGCGGCGGACTTGCGCGTGATCTGCATCAGCCCACCGCGGCGACGCCGGCCTCGGCGAGCGCACCATCGATGGCGGCTGCAACCGCCTCGATCGACTGGAGCCCGTCCACGGTCCGCAGCACGCCCGACGAGCGGTAGTGCTCGATGACCTGGCCGAGCGCCCCGAGCTGCTGGTCCATGCGCGCGCGGATCGTCGCCGGCTGGTCGTCGGCGCGCTGGTACAGCTCGGACCCGTCGATGTCGCACACGCCAGCCGTGCGAGGCGGGCTCGACACCTCGTGGTACGGGTGGCCGGCCGACCTGCAGACCCAGCGCCCGGACATGCGCCGGACGAGCTCCTCGGCGGGGACGTCGACCAGCACGGCCGCGGCGACGCTGGTGTCGCGGTCGGCCAGCGCCCCGTCGAGCGCCGCCGCCTGCACCGCCGTCCGCGGGAACCCGTCGAGGATCACGCCGACGGCCGCGTCGGGCCGGGCGAGGCGCTCGAGCAGGAGCTTGATGGTGACCTCGTCAGGGACGAGCTGCCCCGCGTCCATGTAGCGACGCGCCTCAAGACCCAGCGCCGTCCCGTTGCGCACCGCGGCCCGGAACAGGTCGCCGGTCGCAACGACCGGAATCCCGAGACGGGCCGCGAGCAAGGGGGCCTGGGTGCCCTTCCCTGCGCCGGGGGCGCCGAGGAGGACGACCACATTCACCGAATAAAGCCCTCGTATTGGCGAATGAGCAGCTGGGCCTCGAGCTGCTTCATCGTCTCGACGACGACGGAGACCACGATCAGGATGCCCGTGCCACCCAGAGCCAGATTCTGGAATGACGGCTGGATCAGGGCGATGAACGGCGGGGCGGCCGCGACGATGCCCAGGAAGAGGGCGCCGGCGACCGTGATCCGGGTCACGACCCGAGCCAAATAGTCCTGCGTGGGACGCCCCGGCCGGATGCCGGGTATGAAGCCGCCGTTCTTGCGCAGCTCCTCAGCGGTCTCGTCCGGTTTGAACGTGAACGCCGTGTAGAAGTACGTGAATCCGACGGTCAGGAGGAAGTAGAACGCGACGTACACCCAGGAGCCGCGGGACAGCAATGACACGATGCCCTTCGCGATGTCCCCGAACAGCCCCGGCGAGTTCACGAAGTAGTTCGCGATCTGGACCGGGAACAGCAGGATGCTCACCGCGAAGATGATCGGGATGACGCCCGCCTGGTTGACGCGCAGCGGCAGGAAGGTCTGACCACCCTGGTACATGCGACGGCCCCGGACGCGTGACGCGTACTGGATGGGGATCCGGCGCTGGCCCTCCTGGATGTAGATGATCACCGCGATCGCTGCGATCGCCATGATCCCGAGCAGGATGAACTGCGTGACGTCGAAGCTCTGGAGGAAGCCCCCCAGAGCGCCCGGGACGCGGCTCACGATGCCCGCGAAGATGATGAACGAGACGCCGTTGCCGATGCCCTTCTCGGTGATCAGCTCGCCCAGCCACATGAGGGCGATCGAGCCTGCCGTCAGGGTGATGATCTGGGTCGCGGTCTCCCAGCTGCCCAGGTCGAACGGGGTCTTGAGCGCCCCCGGCGAGGTGCTGTTGAGCAGCGCCAGGAAGCCGTACGCCTGCAGGAGCGACATCGGCACCGACAGGTAGCGGGTGTACTGGTTGATCTTCGTCCGGCCGTACTCGCCCTCTCGCTGCAGGGCCTGCAGCGACGGAACCACCCCGGTCATCAACTGCATGATGATCGACGCGTTGATGTACGGGTTCACGCCGAGGGCCACGACCGAGAAGTTGGTCAGGCCGCCGCCAGAGAACAGGTCCAGGAGGCCGAAGATCGCGTTGTTGTTGAGGAAGTTGCCGAGCTGGGTCTTGTCGACGCCGGGCACGGGGACGTGCGCCAGCAGCCGGAAGACCAGCAGGGTCCCGGCGACGAACAGGATCCGGCGCCGGAGGTCCGGGGCACGGAACGCGTTGAGCAGTCCCTCGAACACGGGTTGCTAGCCGTTGTCGTCAGAGGGCTCGACGCCGAGGGCGGCGAGCGGCTCGCTGGGGATCTCGATGACCTGGGCGGTGCCGCCCGCGGCCTCGATCTTCTCCCGCGCCGACTTGGTGAAGCCGTCAGCCAGCACGAACAGCTTGGCTGAGACCTCGCCGTGGCCCAGGATCTTGAGCGGGAGGCGGTCCCTCCGAACAAGGCCCGCATCCTTGAGGGTGTCGGCGTTGACGGTGATGGGCGCCTTGCCCTCGGCAGCCAGCCGGCCCGCCTCGACGGCGGCGCTGATCGCGCCGACGTTGACGACCTCGTACTCGATGTCGTTGATGTTGCGGAAGCCGCGGAGCTTGGGGATCCGGACGTGGATCGGCGTCTGGCCACCCTCGAACCAGGCCGGGATGGAGGCGCCGGCGCGTGAGCGCTGGCCCTTCGTGCCGCGGCCGGCCGTCTTGCCCTTGCCGGCCGCGATACCGCGCCCGACGCGAGTCTTCTTGGTGACCGACCCGGGGGCGGGGTGCAGGTCGTGGGGCTTCATCTACTTGGCCTCCGGGGTCGTCTCGGCGCCCTCGGGCAGCTCCTCGACGGTGACGAGGAAGCGGACCTGGCGGCACATGCCGCGGACGGCGTCGTTGTCCGGGAGGACCGACGAGCTGCCGATGCCGTGCAGGCCCAGGGCCCGGATCGTCGCGCGATTGCGGGCGATGTGGCTGATGGTGCTCTTGGTCTGGGTGACCCGAAGCTTACCGGGCATCGGCCGCCTCCCGGCGAACCGCCGCCGCAGCCTGGCCGGGGACCACCAGGCGGAGCTTCACGCCGCGCCGGCGCTCGTGCTCCTCGACGGAGTGCAGGCTCTTGAGCGCGTTGAGGGTCGCGCGGGTCACGTTCACCGGGTTGGTGGAGCCGTGGACCTTGGCGAGGATGTCGCGGACGCCGGCTGCCTCGACGACAGCGCGGACGGCGCCGCCGGCGATGACGCCGGTGCCCTTGGAGGCCGGCTTGAGCAGCACCCGCGCGGCGGAGTACTCCTCGCGGACCTCGTACGGGATCGTCGTCCCGACCATCGGAATCTTGACGATGTGCTTCTTCGCGTCCTCGACGCCCTTGCGGATGGACTCGGGCACGTCGCCGGCCTTGCCCAGGCCGACGCCCACGTGGCCGTTGCCGTCGCCCACGACGATGACCGCCGAGAAGCTGAAGCGCCGGCCGCCCTTGTGCACCTTGGCGACGCGGTTGATCTGGACGACGCGCTCCTCGAGCGCGAGCTTGTTGGGGTCGATGCGAGCCACAGGCAGTCCTCTCAGAAGTCGAGGCCGGCTTCGCGCGCCGCCTCGGCGAGCGAGCGAACCCGCCCGTGGTACTGGAAGCCCGCCCGGTCGAAGACGACCTTGTCCACGCCGGCCGCCTTGGCCCGCTCGGCGACCAGCTTGCCGACGCCCTTGGCGTCGTCACTCTTGGTCCCCTCAGCGGAGCGCAACGTCGGATCCAGCGAGGACGCTGCGGCAAGCGTCTTGCCGCTGGTGTCGTCGATGACCTGGGCGTAGATGTGGTTGAGGCTGCGGAACACCGCGAGGCGCGGGCGCTCCGGCGTGCCGGCGAGGCGGAGGCGGATTCGCTCGTGGCGCTTGACGCGCTGACCCGAGCGAGTGTCGACTTGGGTCGTCATGACTTACTTCTTCCCGCCGATCTTGCCGGCCTTGCCGGCCTTGCGGCGAACCTTCTCCCCGGCGTAGCGGACGCCCTTGCCCTTGTAGGGCTCCGGCTTGCGGGTGGCGCGGATCTTGGCGGCCATCTGGCCGACGAGCTCCTTGTCGATCCCGACGACCGCGAGCTTGAGGGGCGTGTCCAGCTCGAAGCTGATCCCCTCGGGGGCAATGATCTCGACCGGGTGGCTGTACCCGAGCGCAAGCTGGAGGTTGTTCCCCACCTTCTGCGCGCGGTAGCCGACGCCGACGATCTCGAGGCCCTTGCGGTACCCGGTGGTGACGCCCACGACCATGTTGTTGACGAGCGTGCGCGTCAGGCCGTGGAGCGACTTGTCGAGCTTGTTCTCGGTGGGCCGGGACACGGTGATCACGTCCCCTTCGCGCTCGAGCTCCATGCGCTGCGGAAGGTCGCGGGTCAGCGTGCCCTTGGGGCCGGTGACGGTGATGGTGTGCCCGTCCAGCGTCACGTCGACGCCGGTCGGGACCTGGATGGGAAGGCGGCCAATTCGGGACATCGCGCTACCAGACGTAGGCGAGGATCTCGCCACCCAGCTCGGCCTGGCGGGCCTGCGTGCCGGTCATGATCCCCTTGGACGTGCTGACGATCACGACGCCCAGGCCGCCGAGCACCCGCGGGATGTCCGTCTTGCGCGCATACACGCGCAGGCCGGGCTTGCTGATCCGCTTGAGGCCCGAGACGACCGGCACCTTGCCGTCGACATACTTGAGGTCCAGGCGCAGCAGCGCTGCGGGACCGTCGCGCTCCTCGCGGACGTCGGCGATGAAGCCCTCCTCCTTGAGGATTTGGGCGATCTCGCGCTTGGTCCGCGAGGCGGGGACGATCACCTCGGTGTGCCTTGCCCGGGACGCGTTGCGGACACGGGTGAGCATGTCCGCGATCGGGTCGGAGACGTTCATCTTCTTACCAGCTCGACTTCGTGACGCCGGGCAGCTCGCCCACGAGCGCTCGCTCGCGGAAGCAGATACGGCAGAGCGCGAAGCGGCGCATGTACGCCCGCGGCCGACCGCACACGTAGCAGCGGTGGTACGCCTGCACCGGGTGCTTGGGCGTGCGATTCGCCTTCGCGATCATCGATTTCTTGGCCATCTGGACTCCTCCCCGCGCCCTAGCCGGCGAAGGGCATGCCGAGGAGTTCAAGCAGCTTCTTGCTCTCCTCGTCGGTCTTCGCCGTCGTCACGATGCTGATCTCCAGCCCGCGGAGACGGTCCACCTTGTCGTAATCGATCTCCGGGAAGGCGAGCTGCTCGCGGAGACCCAGCGAGTAGTTGCCCCGCCCGTCGAACGACTTGCCCGGCACGCCCCGGAAGTCCCGGATGCGCGGGAGCGCAAGCCGGGTGAGGCGCTCCAGGAAGTCCCACATCCGCTCGCCGCGAAGGGTGACCTTCACGCCGATGGGGTTGCCCGTGCGGACGCGGAACTGGGCGATCGAGCGCTTGGCGCGGGTGACGATCGGCTTCTGGCCGGTGATGGCCGAGATGTCGCCGACCGCCGCGTCGACGGCCTTCGCGTTCTGGAGGGCCTCGCCCAGGCCCACGTTGACGACGATCTTCTCGAGGCGCGGCACCTGGTTCGGGTTGCTGTACCCGAACTGCTTCTGCATTGCAGGCACGGCCTCGTTCTGGTAGCGGTCCCGAAGCTGCCCGCTCACGCCTTCACCTCCAGGGGCTCGCCGCAATGGCGGCAGGTTCGCACCCGGGAGCCGTTGTCGAGCGTGCGGTGGCCGATGCGCGTGGGCCGGTCGCAGTGGCCACAGACCACCATGACGCGGCTGACCGGAATGGGCATCGCGTGGTCGAGGATGCCGCCCGGATCGATGCTCGGCACGCCGCCACCGATCGTGCTGCCGGTGTTCCGCTGACGCGGCTTGGTGTGCTTGCGGGCGATGTTGAGGCCTTCGACCACAACCGCCACGCCGCCGCGAAGCGACGTCCGGCGGTATCCGGAGCGGAGGGGGGACGGCGAGGGATCCTGGCGGATCACCTGGTCCACCTTGCCGCGCTTGCCGGCGTCCTTGCCGGACAGCACGACGACGGTGTCGCCCTTGCGGATCTCGGGCACCTTGGTCTGGTGCTCGATGGACCGTGCGGCCATCAGAGCACCTCCGGGGCGAGAGAGACGATCTTCATGTAGTTGCGGTCCCGCAGCTCGCGCGCCACCGGACCGAAGATCCGGGTGCCGCGCGGGTTGCCCTGGTTGTTGATGAGCACGGCCGCGTTCTCGTCGAAGCGGATATAGCTGCCGTCGGGGCGGCCGAACTCCTTGGACGTGCGGACGATCACGGCGCGGACGACATCGCCCTTCTTGACCGGCGCGTTCGGGATCGCGGACTTGACGCTCGCGATGATCACGTCGCCGATGCCGGCGCTGGTCTTGCGCGAGCGGCCCATGATCCGAATGCACTCGATCGTGCGGGCGCCGGTGTTGTCGGCGACGCGCATCCGGGTTGCGACCTGGATCACGCCTGCCCCTCCTCACCGTCGGCATGCCTGCCGGGGTGGGCGGCGCCGTGGATCGCCTGTGACGTCTCGGCGTCCTCCGCCGGGATCGTCTCAGCGGCCCGCTCCTCGCCTGCGCGCGACAGCACCGACACGAGGCGCCAGCGCTTGGTCGCGGACAGCGGGCGCGACTCCTCGATGAGGACGGTGTCGCCGATCTTGGCCTCGTTCTGCTCGTCGTGAGCGGCGAACTTGGTCGAGGCCTTCATGACGCGCTTGTAGAGCGGGTGGCGCGTCAGCCGCTCGACGGACACGACGATCGTCTTGTCCATCTTGTCGCTGACAACGCGCCCGACCTTGGTCTTGCGCTGACCCTTCACGGGGTTGGTGGCTCCTGCGGTGGGCATCCCGACGCTCCTACTCCGCCCCGCGCGTCGGCGCTGTGGCACGCTCGCGCTGGACGGTGAGGATCCGGGCGATCGTTCGCCGAGTCGCCGGGATCTGGCTGTAATCCTTCAGCTGGCGGGTCGAAAGGGCGAAGCGCGCCTGCCACAGGTCCTGCTTCGCTTCCTTCAGACGATCGTCCAGCTCGCGATCCGTGAGCTTCCGGACCTCACCGATCTCCATCGGTGACCTCCTTCGCAACCTCGCGGACGACGACCCGAGTCGCCACCGGGAGCTTGTGGGCCGCGAGCCGCATGGCCTCGACGGCCGCCTCGCGATCGATGCCCGCCATCTCGAACAGGATCCGGCCGGGGCGGACCACCGCGACCCAGTGGTCGGGCGCACCCTTGCCGGAACCCATGCGGGTCTCAGCAGGCTTCTTGGTGGCGGGCTTGTCCGGGAAGATCCGGATCCAGATCTTGCCGCCACGCTTGACCGAGCGGGTCATGGCGCGGCGGGCGGCCTCGATCTGGCGGGAGGTGATCCACGCGGGCTCGAGGGTGGCCAGGCCGTACTCACCGAAGGCGACGGTGGCGCCGCCCTTGGTCTGTCCGGACATGCGGCCGCGCATGACCTTGCGGTGCTTGACGCGCCGGGGCATCAGCATGGGTCAGGCCCCCTGCGCGGCAGCGGCCGCGGCACTGGCGGTGGCAGCGGCAGCCTCGCGGCGCCGACGCTCGACCGGGATCTCGCCCTTGTAGATCCAGACCTTGACGCCGATGCGCCCGTAGGTCGTGTGCGCGTGGACCTGGCCGTAGCTGATGTCAGCGCGCAGGGTGCCGAGCGGGATGCGACCCTCGCGGTCCCACTCGCGCCGCCCCATCTCCGAGCCGCCCAGGCGGCCGGCGAGCGCGATCTTGACGCCCTTGGCGCCGGCCTTCATCGACCGCTGCACCGACTGCTTCATCGCCTTCTTGTAGGCGACGCGGCGGGTCAGCTGCTGCGCGATGTTGAGCGCCACGAGGTACGCGTCGAGCTCGGGCTGGCGGATCTCGCGGATCTCCAGCTTGACCTTCCGCTTGGTCAGCTCGCCGATCTCCTTGCGCAGGACCTCGACGTTCTGGCCGCCGCGGCCGATCACGATGCCGGGCTTCGCCGTGTGGATCGCGACCGTCACGTGGTTGATGCCGCGCTCGATCTCGACGCCGCTCACGCTGGCGTTCGCAAGGCGCCGGTCAAGGAGCTTGCGGATCGAGATGTCCTCCTTGAGGAGGTCGGTGTAGTCCTTGTCGGCGTACCACTTGGCCGTCCACGTGCGGGTGTAGCCCAGGCGGTAGCCAAACGGATGGACCTTGTGTCCCATGCCTAGGCCTCCCGGTCGGCGACGACGACCGTGATGTGCGTCATGGGCTTGTGGATCGGGAACGCCCGACCCTGGGCCCGTGGGCGCCACCGCTTGATCGTCGGGCCCTCGTTCGCAATCGCGTCGGCGACGATCAGCTCGTCGGCCGACAGCGACAGGTTGTTCTCGGCGTTGGCCGTCGCGCTCTTGAGAACGCGCGCGACGTTCTTCGCGGCAGTCTGCGGCATGAACCGCAGGAGCGCGGCGGCTTCCTCCACCGGCTTGCCCTTGATCGCCTCAGTGATGAGGCGGGCCTTCCGGGTGGAACCCCGCAGGTACTTGGCGGTTGCGGAAACGCGCATCGTGGTCCCCCCTTACCGCAGTCCGCCGGCCCGGTCGGCGGTCTTGCCGTGCCCGCGATACGTGCGGGTGGGCGCGAACTCGCCGAGTCGATGGCCGACCATGTTTTCGGTGACGTACACCGGCACGTGCTTCTTGCCGTTGTAGACGGCAATCGTGTGGCCGATGAAGTCGGGGAAGATCACGGACGCCCGCGACCAGGTCTTGAGGACCTTCCGCTCGCTCCGCTTGTTCATGTCCTGGACCCTGGCGAGAAGCCGGGGCTGGACGAACGGTCCCTTCTTGACCGATCGCGACATCTCTGGCTCCTCTTACGACTTGCGATGTCGGCTGCGGACGATCAGGCGACTGGTCGCCTTGCCGCGCCGAGTGCGGTAGCCCATCGCCGGCTTGCCCCAGGGGGTCTTGGGGGGCATGCCCGTGGGGCTCTTGCCCTCGCCACCACCGTGGGGGTGGTCGCGCGGGGTCATCGCGACACCGCGGACCTCCGGACGCAGGCCCATGTGGCGGGCGCGCCCGGCCTTGCCGAGGCTCTGGTTCTCGTGGTCGAGGTTGCTGACCTGGCCAATCGTCGCGATGCACTTGAGCGGGACGCGGCGCATCTCGCCCGAGGGCATGCGCAGGGTGGCGAAGTCGCCCTCCTTGGCCAGGAGCTGGGCCGAGGTGCCGGCGGACCGGACCATCTGGCCGCCCTTGCCCGCGACGAGCTCCACGTTGTGGACAGTGGTGCCCAGCGGGATGTTGGCAAGCGGCAGGGCGTTGCCCAGGCGCGCCTCGGCCTCGGGGCCCGAAACGACCGTGTCGCCCACCTTGAGCCCGTGCGGGAGGAGCATGTAGCGCTTCTCGCCGTCGCGGTAGTGGAGCAGGCCGATCCGCGCGGAGCGGTTCGGGTCGTACTCGATCGTCGCGAGACGGGCGGGCACGCCGAACTTGTCGCGCTTGAAGTCGATCCGGCGGTAGTGGGTCTTCTCGCCGCCGCCCCGATGGCGCACGGTCATCCGACCCTGGTTGTTCCGGCCGTCGATCCGCTTCTGCGGCTCGAGGAGCGGCTTGTGCGGCTTGTCGGTGGTGATCTCCTCGAAGGTCGAGCGAGTCATCCACCGGCGGCCGGCCGAGGTTGCCTTGTAGCTTCGGAGCGGCATTGCTACACCCCCTCGAAGAATTCGATCTTCTGGCCGGGGGCGAGCGTCACGATGGCCTTCCGCCAGGCGGAGGTGTGGCCGGTGACGCGACCGCGCTTTGTACCGCGGCGCTTCTCCTTGGCCTTCGAGGACAAGACGTTGACGGCCACGACCGTGACCTTCTCCTTCTTGTAGAGCTCCTCGATGGCGGCCTTGATCTGGATCTTGTTCGCGTCCTGGTGGACCGCGAAGGTGTACTTCCCGCGGCCGGACTCGTCGATGGACTTCTCCGAGATCACGGGCCGCAGGATGATGTCGGCGGCGGTCAGCGCGCTCACGCGTACACCTCCTCGATGCGGGCGAGGGCCGGCTGCTCGATCAGCACGGCGTCCGCGTTGAGCAGGTCCACCACGTTGAGCGAGTCGGCGAGGATGACCGTCACCGACGGCAGGTTCGCGGCCGACCGCAGCAGCGGCTCGTCCTTGGCGGGCGCCACGACGAGGACGCGCCGGCCGTGGCCGTCGCCCGCGCCGAGGGCCGCGAGGACGCCGGCGAACGCCTTCGTCTTGGGCTCGTCAGCCATGCCGAACTTGTCCACGACGCGGATCGCGTCGTCGGTGAACTTGGCCGACAGCGCCGAGCGGAGCGCCAGGCGGCGCATCTTCTTGGGCAGCTTCTGGTCGTAGGAGCGCGGGTGCGGGCCGAACACGACACCGCCGCCCTTGTAGTGGGGCGCGGTGCGGGAGCCCTGACGGGCGCGGCCGGTGCCCTTCTGGCGGTACGGCTTCTTGCCGCCGCCGCGGACCTCGCCGCGGGTCTTGGTGTCGCTCGTGCCGAGCCGGCGCCCGGCGAGCTGGGCGACAACCGCCTGGTGGAGCACGGCCTCGTTGACCGGCGCTGCGAACAGCACGTCAGCGAGTTCGACGCTGCCGACGGTCGCGCCGGTTCGGTCGAAGAGAGTGGTCTGCGGCATCGGTCAGGCCTTCCGGACGAAGGTGAGCGCACCCGGGGCGCCCGGCACCGACCCCTTGACGAGGATCAGGTTCCGCTCGGCGTCCACGCGGACCACGCGCAGCTTCTTTATGGTGACCCGCTCGCTGCCCATGTGGCCGCCCATCCGGAGGCCCTTGTACACGCGACCGGGCGTAGTGCCGGGGCCGATGGAGCCCGGCCTGCGGTAGTTGTCGGAACCGTGGGTCTTCGGGCCGCGCGAGAAGTTGTGGCGCTTCACGGTGCCCGCGAAGCCCTGGCCCTTCGACACGCCCGTCACGTCGACAAGCTCGCCCTCGGCGAAGATGTCGGCCACGAACAGCTGCTGGCCCACCGTGTAGCCGTCGACGTCGTCCAGCCGGAACTCGCGGATGTTGCGCACCCGCGGCAGGTCACGGAGCTGGCCGGCGAGCGGCTTGGTCAGCTTCCGGCGCTCGCCCGCCCCGATCTGGACGGCGGTGTAGCCGTCGCGGTCGGGGGTGCGGAGCCGGGTCACGGTATTGGGGGTGACCTGCACGACCGAGACGGCGACCATGGTCCCGTCCGGCTGGAAGATCTGGGTCATGCCGACCTTGCGGCCGATGAGGCCAATCGTCTTCTGGCTCATCACATCTTGATCTCGATGTCGACACCCGCTGCAAGCGAGAGCCGCATCAGGGCGTCCACCGTCTTCGACGAGGGATCCAGGATGTCGATGAGCCGCTTGTGGGTGCGGATCTCGAACTGCTCCCGGGAGTCCTTGTCGATGAACGGAGAACGCAGCACGGTGAACTTCTCGATCCGGGTCGGCAGCGGAACCGGGCCGACGACGTCCGCGCCGGTGCGCTGGGCCGTCTCGACGATCTGGGCTGCCGACTGGTCGAGCAGCCGGTGGTCGTAGGCCTTGAGGCGGATTCGGATCCGCTGCTTCGCCATCGTTGGGTCCTTACGCGATGATGGTGGTGATCGCGCCGGCGCCGACCGTTCGGCCGCCCTCGCGGATGGCGAACCGCTGGCCGACCTCGAGGGCGATGGGCCCGATCAGCTCCACGGTCATGTCCACGTTGTCGCCGGGCATCACCATCTCGGCGCCGTCGGGCAGCCCGATGGACCCCGTGACGTCGGTGGTGCGCAGGTAGAACTGCGGCCGGTAGCCGTTGTAGAAGGGGGTGTGGCGGCCGCCCTCCTCCTTGGTCAGCACGTACACCCGGGCGATGAACTTGGTGTGGGGCTTGACCGAGCCCGGCTTCGCGAGCACCTGGCCGCGCTCGATCTCGTCGCGCTCGATGCCCCGCAGCAGGCAGCCGACGTTGTCGCCCGCCTGGCCCTGGTCGAGCAGCTTCTTGAACATCTCGACGCCGGTGACCACGACCTTGCGGGTGTCGGTGTGGACGCCCACGAGCTCGACCTCGTCGCCCACCTTGACGATCCCGCGCTCGATGCGCCCGGTCGCCACGGTGCCGCGGCCCTTGATCCCGAACACGTCCTCGACGGGCATCAGGAACGGGCGGTCGATGGCGCGCACGGGGTCGGGGATGTAGGAGTCGACCGCGTCCATCAGCTCCTGGATGCAGGCGTAGGCCGGGTCGGACGGGTCGGACGGGGCCTCGAGGGCCTTGAGCGCGCTGCCGCGGACGATGGGGATGTCGTCGCCCGGGAAGTGGTTCTTGGTCAGCAGCTCGCGGACCTCGAGCTCGACGAGCTCGAGCAGCTCGGGGTCGTCGACCGCGTCGCACTTGTTGAGGAACACCACCATGTACGGCACCTCGACCTGGCGGGCGAGCAGGATGTGCTCGCGGGTCTGGGGCATCGGGCCGTCGGTGGCGGCGACCACCAGGATCGCGCCGTCCATCTGGGCGGCGCCGGTGATCATGTTCTTGATGTAGTCCGCGTGCCCGGGGCAGTCGACGTGCGCGTAGTGGCGGTGCGCGGTCTCGTACTCGACGTGGGCGATCGCGATCGTGATGCCGCGCTCGCGCTCCTCGGGGGCGTTGTCGATCGTGTCGAACGCGCGGAACTCCGCGCCGCCCTTGAGGGCGAGGTACTTGGTGATCGCCGCCGTGAGCGTCGTCTTGCCGTGGTCGATGTGGCCGATCGTGCCGACGTTGACGTGCGGCTTCGTGCGCTCGAACTTCTTCTTGGCCATGTCCGCTTAGGCTCCTGCTGCTCGCTCGCGTGGTGGCGAGCCGATCCCTGTTAGACCTTCGATTTGGCGACGAGCTCGGCCGCGAGGTTCGGCGGAACCTCGGCGTAGTGGCTGAGCTCCATGGAATAGCTGGCTCGACCCTGGGTCATCGACCGCAGGTCTGTGGCGTACCCGAACATCTGGGCGAGCGGCACGGACGAGCGGACCACCTGGGTGGAGCCGCGGGGGTCCATCCCCTCGATCTGCCCGCGTCGGCTGTTGAGGTCGCCGATCACGTCGCCCATGAACTCCTCGGGCATCGTGACCTCGACCTTCATCATCGGCTCGAGGATGGCCGGGCTGGCCTTGTGGACCGCGTCCTTGATCGCCATGGAACCGGCGATCTTGAACGCCATCTCCGACGAGTCGACCTCGTGGTAGGAACCGTCGATGAGCGTCACCTTGACGTCGACCATGGGGTAGCCGGCGAAGATGCCCGTGTCGAGCGTCTCGCGGATGCCCGCGTCGATCGGCTTGATGTACTCGCGGGGGATGGTGCCGCCCACGATCTTGTCGATGAACTCGTAGCCGGCGCCCTTCTCGTTGGGCTCGACCTTGATGACCGCGTGGCCGTACTGGCCCTTGCCGCCGGTCTGGCGGACGAAGCGCCCGTTGCCCTCCGCCGCCCGGCGGATGGTCTCGCGGTACGCGACCTGCGGCTTGCCGACGTTGGCCGCCACCTTGAACTCGCGGACCATGCGGTCCACGAGCACGTCGAGGTGCAGCTCGCCCATGCCGGCGATGAGGGTCTGGCCGGACTCCTCGTCGGTCTTGACCCGGAACGTCGGGTCCTCCTCGGCGAGGCGCTGGAGCGCGATGCCCAGCTTGTCCTGGTCGGCCTTGGTCTTGGGCTCGATGGCGACCTCGATGACCGGCTCGGGGAAGGTCATCGACTCGAGGATCACCGGGTGGTCCAGGTCCGTGAGCGTGTCGCCCGTGTAGGTGTCCTTGAGCCCGACCGCCGCCGCGATGTCGCCCGCGTACACGGTGTCGATCTCTTCGCGGTGGTTGGCGTGCATCTGGAGGATGCGGCCGATGCGCTCCTTCTTGCCCTTCGTGGCGTTGAGCACGTACGAGCCGGACTTGAGGGTGCCGGCATAGACGCGGAAGAACGCGAGCTTGCCGACGAACGGGTCGGCAGCGATCTTGAAGGCGAGGGCGCTGAAGTTGGCGCTGTCGTCGGGGCTGACGAGCACCTCGACATCGGAGTTCGCGCGCATGCCGTGGATCGGCGGGACGTCGAGCGGCGACGGCAGGTAGTCCACGACCGCGTCGAGCATGGGCTGGACGCCCTTGTTCTTGAGCGCGGAGCCGGTCAGCACCGGGACCCACTTGTAGCCCAGCGTGGCCACGCGGATGCCATGCTTGATCTCGGCCTCGGTGAGCTCCTCGCCCTCGAGGTACTTGTGGGCGAGCCCGTCGTCCACGTCCGCGCACGCCTCGAGCAGGTGCTCGCGATGCTCGGCTGCCTCGTCCGCGAGGTCGGCAGGGATGTCGAGCGTGTCGAACGTGTTGCCGAGATCGTCGTGCCAGATCAGGGCCTTCATGCGCACGAGGTCGATGACGCCCTGGAAGCTGTCCTCATTGCCGATCGGGATCTGGATCGGCACGGGCTTCACGCCCAGCCGGTCCTGGATCATCTCGACGTCGCGCCAGAAGTTGGCGCCCGTGCGGTCCAGCTTGTTGATGAAGCAGATGCGCGGCACGCCGTAGCGGTCCGCCTGCCGCCAGACCGTCTCGGACTGGGGCTCGACGCCGGCGACGCCGTCGAACACGACGACCGCGCCATCGAGAACGCGCAGGCTCCGCTCCACCTCGACGGTGAAGTCCACGTGCCCGGGCGTATCGATAATGTTGATACGGTGATCGTTCCACTCGCAGGTGGTGGCGGCGGCGGTGATCGTGATGCCGCGCTCCTGCTCCTGGGGCATCCAGTCCATCGTGGCCGCGCCGTCATGGACCTCACCGATCTTGTAGATCTTCTTCGTGTAGAAGAGGATCCGCTCGGTGACGGTGGTCTTGCCAGCGTCGATATGGGCGATGATTCCGATGTTCCGCGTTCGTGCGAGCGGAACGGCGCGTGCCACGATCAGTCAGCTCCTACTCGGCTCGGACTACCACTTGAAATGGCTGAAGGCGCGGTTCGCCTCGGCCATCTTGTGGGTGTCCTCGCGGCGCTTCACTGCCGCGCCGAGGCCGTTCATGGCATCGACGAACTCGGCGGCGAGCTTCTCAGACATGCTCTTGCCGCTGCGCTTGCGCGCCGACTGGACGAGCCAGCGGACGCCGAGCGAGAGGCGGCGGTCGCCCCGGATCTCGACCGGGACCTGGTAGGTGGCGCCACCGACACGCCGAGGCTTGACCTCGATGATCGGGGTGGCGTTGCGAAGCGCGGCCTCGAGGACCTCGAGGCCCGGGCGCTTGGCCTGGAACTCGGCGCGGGCGAGCGCCTGGCGGAGAATGCGGTCCGACAGGGTCTGCTTCCCGTCCCGCATCAGCTTGGCGCTGACGTGGTCCGTGACGCGCTTGGTGTCAGGCTGGTACTTGGCCTTGCGGGGGATCGACTGACGGCGGGGCATCCTACTTCTTCTTCCCGGGCGCCTGGCTGACCTTCGCCCCGTACTTGCTGCGACCCTGCTTGCGGTCCTTCACACCGGCGGCGTCGAGCGTGCCGCGGATGATGTGGTACTTGACCGACGGGAGGTCCTTCACGCGGCCGCCGCGCACGAGCACCACAGAGTGCTCCTGCAGGTTGTGGCCGATGCCGGGGATGTAGGCCGTGACCTCCATCTGGTTCGTGAGCCGCACGCGCGCGATCTTCCGAAGGGCCGAGTTCGGCTTCTTCGGGGTCATCGTCCGGACCTGCAGGCACACGCCCCGCTTCTGGGGGGCACCGGGGATCGGCACCTGGCGCTGCCGCAGGCTGTTCCAGTTCTTGCGCAGGGCAGGCGCCTTGACCTTCTCGATCTTCGGCTTCCGCCCGTGGCGCACGAGCTGGCTGATGGTCGGCACGGAGACGCGGCTCCTTTCGCTTCTGTCGGTTTGGTGGTGGTCGGTCCGACGGGTCCACCCGCGCCGGGGGTCCGGCCGGGGACCACTCGGATCTGTCGGGGCGTATCCGGCGCACAACACGACCGGGACCCCTCGAGGCCACGAGCGCGGAGTGTAGCAAGGCGCTCGCTCGAGTGTCAACCGCCCCCGGCGGATCAGGCCGGGGGCGATTCATTGCGTTGCGGTGCTCCGCTGTGGCTCTAGCCCTCCTCGGAGCTGTCGTCGAGGAAGGGGTTGAAGTCCGCCTCCTCTTCCTTCTCCACGGGCTCGCTCGGCCCGTCGGAGAAGGGGTTGAACTCCTTCCCGCCAGGCTCCTCGTCGTCGTCCCCCGCCCCGGCGATCGTGGCCGCCAGCGCAAGGCCGGCGGTCTCGTCGTCGCTGCCGCGGAGACCGTCCTCGAGGAACGGGTTGAACTCCGGCTCGCCGAAGCCTGCGAGCTCCTCGCCGGCAAGCGCCTCGAGGGCTGCCCGCCGCTGGCGCTCCTTGAGCGCGGCGATGTTCTGCGGCGCGCCCGTCCCGGCCGGGATGAGCTTGCCGATGATGACGTTCTCCTTGAGGCCGATCAGGTGGTCCTTGGCGCCGTTGATGGCGGCCTCGGTCAGCACCCGGGTCGTCTCCTGGAAGGAGGCGGCGGCCAGGAAGGAGCTCGTGTTGAGCGACGCCTTGGTGACGCCGAGCAGCACGGTCTGGGCCGTCGACGGCTCGCCGCCCTCGGCCAGGACCTTGTTGTTGGCCTCCTCGAAGTCGAGGCGGTCGACGAGCTCGGTCGGCAGGTGCTCGCAGTCGCCCGGCTGGTCGATCCGGACCTTCTTGAGCATCTGGCGGACGATGATCTCGATGTGCTTGTCGTTGATCGTGACGCCCTGGCTGCGGTACACCCGCTGGACCTCGGCGACGAGATAGCGCTGGACGTCGTCCTTGCCGCGCGTCTCGAGGTACTCCTGCGGGTTGATCGGGCCGTCCGTGATCGCGTCGCCTGCGCGGAGCAGATCGCCGGTCTTGATCTCGTCGCCCGTCACCGGGTGCTTCGCGAGCTTGGCGCTGTGCGGGATGAGGTACTCCCGCTCGACGACGTCCTCGGCTCGGACCACGAGTCCCTCGTCCGTGCGGGCAAGGAAGCCCTTGACCGGGGAGGTGACGTCGCCCGTCGGGGCCTTGGCGAGGACCTGGTTGGCCTCGACGAGGTCGCCGGCGGCGGCCAGCATCTCGGCGGCGGCCGGCAGCGTGATCGGGGTGTCGAACCCCTCCCGGCTGGTGACCTTGACCTTGCGGCTGGTGTCGCTCTCGATCACGTCGACGACGCCGTCGATGTGGCTGATCTCGGCCTTGCCCTTGGGAACGCGCGCCTCGAAGAGCTCCTCGACGCGGGGCAGGCCCTGCGTGATGTCCTGGCCGGCGACGCCGCCGGTGTGGAACGTCCGCATGGTGAGCTGCGTTCCCGGCTCGCCGATCGACTGGGCCGCGATGATGCCCACCGCCTCGCCGATGCCGATCATCCCGCCGGTGGCGAGGTTGCGGCCGTAGCAGTGGCGGCAGACGCCGTAGCGCGACTCGCAGGCGAGCGGCGAGCGGACCAGCACCTCGTCGACGCCAGCGGCGTCGATGGTGGCTGCGAGCTGCTCGTCGATCATCTGGTTGCGCGCTGCCAGCAGCGGCGCCTCCTCGCCCTTCTTGACCTTGGCGGTCGGGTCGGGCAGGTCGGCGGCCGCGAGCCGGCCAACGAGGCGCCGCTGGAAGGCGCCCACCTCGTCGGGGCTCTCGGCCCGTGTGATCCAGCTGCCGCCCTGGGTGTTGCAGTCGTCCTCGCGGGTGATGACGTCCTGCGCCACGTCCACGAGGCGCCGGGTCAGGTAGCCCGAGTCTGCGGTTCGGAGGGCGGTGTCCGCGAGGCCCTTGCGGGCGCCGTGGGTGCTGATGAAGTACTCGAGGACGGTCATGCCCTCGCGGAAGTTGCTCCGCACGGGCACGTCGATGATCCGGCCGGACGGGTCGGCCATCAGGCCGCGCATGGCGCCCAGCTGGCCGATGTTGCCCTTGTTGCCGCGGGCGCCGGAGTCGGTCATCATCCGGACCGGGTTGGCGTCGGTGAGCGCCTCCATCATCTGGTCCGAGACCTTCTTGGTGACGTCCTGCCAGAGGTCCACGACGCCCTGGTAGCGCTCGTCATCGGTGATGAGGCCGCGCTGGAACTGCTGGTCGATCTTGACGACCTGGCGGTCGGCCTCGGCGAGCAGCTCCTTCTTGGTCACCGGGACGACGATGTCCCACAGGCCGATCGTCATGCCGCCGCGGGTCGCGAACTTGAAGCCGATGCTCTTGACGCCGTCCACGAGATGGGCGGTCTCGACCGGGCCGAGGCCGCGGTAGCACTTGTCCACGAGCGTCTTGAGGTCGGACCGCTTCATGGGCTGGTTCACGAACCGCATCCGGTCGGGCAGGATCCGGTTGAACATGATCCGGCCGACGGTGGTGCGCTCGTAGGAGTCGACGAGCGCGTCCGCCTCGGGCGACCACTTGCGGACCACGGCCCAGATGGGCTCGTGGAGCGTGAGCACGCCACCCTTGCGCGTGTCGTTCTCAACCACGTTCGAGTGGCTGGCCAGGGTCAGCCCTCGCGCCGAGAGGTCGTAGGCCGTGACGGCATCGTCCTCGGTGGCGAACTGCTTGAGGTGCTTCTCGTCCCAGGCGGTGCCGCTTCGGTCGTCCATGGTGAGGTAGTAATTGCCCAGCACCATGTCCTGGGTGGGCGACACCACCGGGGTGCCGTCCGCGGGCGAGAGCAGGTTGGCGGTCGAGAGCATCATCGCCTTCGCCTCCTCCTGCGCCGCAGTGGAGAGCGGGACGTGGACAGCCATCTGGTCACCGTCGAAGTCCGCGTTGAACGCGGTGCACACGAGCGGGTGGATCTGGATGGCCGAGCCCTCGACCAGCACCGGCATGAAGGCCTGGATGCCGAGTCGGTGGAGCGTGGGGGCGCGGTTGAGCAGGACCGGGTGGTCCTTGATGACCTCTTCGAGGACGTCCCAGACCTCGGGCCGGACGCGCTCGACGATGCGCTTGGCGCTCTTGATGTTGTGGGCGAAGCCCTTCTCGACCAGCTGGCGCATGACGAACGGCTTGAACAGCTCGAGCGCCATCTTCTTGGGCAGGCCGCACTGGTGGAGCTTGAGGTCCGGGCCGACGACGATGACCGAGCGGCCCGAGTAGTCCACGCGCTTGCCGAGCAGGTTCTGGCGGAACCGGCCCTGCTTGCCCTTGAGCATGTCGGACAGGCTCTTGAGGCGGTGGTTGCCGGTGCCGGCAATCGCACGCCCGCGGCGCCCGTTGTCGATCAGGGCGTCGCACGCCTCCTGGAGCATCCGCTTCTCGTTGCGGATGATGATCTCGGGGGCACCGAGCTCGAGGAGCCGCTTGAGCCGGTTGTTCCGGTTGATCACGCGGCGGTAGAGGTCGTTGAGGTCGGAGGTGGCGAAGCGGCCGCCGTCGAGCTGCACCATCGGGCGCAGGTCGGGCGGGATCACCGGTAGAACCGAGAGGATCATCCACTCGGGGCGGTTGCCGGACCGGCGGAACGCCTCGATGAGGCGCAGCCGCTTGATCGCCTTCTTGCGGCGCTGGCCGGAGCTGGTCCGGACCTCGGCGTGGAGGGAGCGGGCGAGCTCCTCGAGGTCCATCCGGACGATGATGTCGCGGACCGCCTCGGCGCCCATGCCGGCCCACAGGATTCGCCCCGTGCGGGCGCCCGAGCCGTACTTCTCGTCGAGCTGGCGGAACTCCATCTCGCCGATCGTCATGAGCGGCTTGAGGGACTCGAGCTCCTCGCGCTGCTTGCGCAGCTCGTCCTTCTGGCCCTGGGCCTGCTGGGAGAGCTCCTCGCGCTTGTGGGCGAGGGTGTCCTGCATCGACGCCGTGAGGTCGGTGACCTTCTGCTCGGTCGCCGTCTCCTCGCGCGCCAGGCGCTCGGTGGCGGCGGTGCTGATGCGCTCGATCTCGGCCGTGGCCAGCTTGCGCAGGCGGGCGAGGGCCTCCTTGCCGCCCTTCTCGCCGGCGGCGACGATCACCTCGCCCGTGGGGGCGAAGGCGATGGTGTCCTCGGCGGCGCCGGTGCCGAGGGCCGTCAGTGCCGCCTCGATGCGGCTCGCCTCGGCGCTCGCAGCGTCGGTGTCGGCGACGCGCTTGGCCTCGACCTCGGTGCGGGTTGCCGCGAGCGACGCCCGCAGCTCGGTTGCGTCGCGATGGATGTCGGCCTTGAGCGTGGCCTCGAGCTCAGCGAGGACCTCAGAGCCGGGGCCACCGCGGCCCTCGGCCTGCTCCTCGAGTGCCCGCAGGGCACGCTGGCGCGCCTCCTCGTCGACATGCGTGACGATGTACAGCGCGAAGTAGAGGATCCGCTCGAGGTTGCGGGGGCTGATGTCGAGCAGGATCCCGAGCCGGCTCGGGGTGCCCTTGAAATACCAGATGTGGCTGACGGGGCTGGCCAGCTGGATGTGGCCCATGCGCTCACGGCGGACCTTCGAGCGCGTGACCTCGACGCCGCACTTGTCGCAGATGATGCCCTTGTAGCGGATGCGCTTGTACTTGCCGCAGTAGCACTCCCAGTCCCGGGTGGGACCGAAGATGCGCTCGTCGAAGAGTCCGTCCTTCTCCGGCTTGAGCGTGCGGTAGTTGATGGTCTCGGGCTTCGTCACCTCGCCCTTTGACCATTCCCGGATCTGGTCCGGGCTGGCGAGCGAAATTCGGATCGCCGAGAAGTTGTTGACCTCGAGCATCGGTCTCCTCCGCGCCGTCGCGGCCCTGACGGCGCGATTCTTCCGGTGAGTGCGAGGCGGGATCGGGCCGGCCGGACGCCGATCCCCCTCGAAGGATTAGCTTGTGATCAGTCCTCGAAGCCGGCGAGATTGATCCCGCCGAGATCCGGGAGCAGGTATCCGGACGCGTCGTCCTCGGCCAGCGGGATCTCCTCGTCATTGGGATCGAGGATCTCCGCGTTGAGCCCCAGGCTGCGCAGCTCCTTGATGAGGACTTTGAAGGACTCGGGAACGCGCGGCGGCTGGATCTCCTCGCCTTTGACGATGGCTTCGTAGGTCTGGACGCGCCCGAGGACGTCGTCCGACTTGACGGTGAGCAGCTCCTGGAGGATGTTCGCCGCGCCGTAGGCTTCGAGCGCCCACACCTCCATCTCGCCGAACCGCTGGCCACCGAACTGCGCCTTGCCGCCCAGCGGCTGCTGGGTGATGAGGCTGTACGGGCCGGTGGACCGGGCGTGGATCTTGTCCTCGACGAGGTGGTGGAGCTTGAGCATGTAGATCTGGCCGACGGTGATGTCGCGGTCGAACAGCTCGCCCGTGCGGCCATCCCTCAGCTCGATCTTGCCGTCCTCGGGCAGGTGGTCGTGGCCCGGCCAGTCGACCTTGGCTGCGATGAGGGCCTCTCGGATCTGCTCCTCGGTCGCGCCGTCGAACACGGGGGTCGCGGCCTTGTAGCCCATCGTCCCCAGCGCCCAGCCAAGGTGCGTCTCGAGGATCTGGCCGATGTTCATGCGGCTCGGCACGCCGAGCGGGTTGAGGACGATGTCAACGGGGCTGCCGTCCGGGAGGTACGGCATGTCCTCCGCGGGGAGGATCTTCGCGATCACGCCCTTGTTGCCGTGGCGGCCGGCCATCTTGTCGCCGACCGACACCTTGCGCTTCTGGGCGACCGACACCCGGACCATGCGGTTCACGCCCGGCTGGAGGTCGTCATTCCACTCGCGGCGGAACTCCCGGATCTCCACGACCTTGCCGCGCTCGCCGTGCGGGAGGCGGAGTGAGGAGTCCTTCACCTCGCGGGCCTTCTCGCCGAAGATCGCGCGCAGCAGGCGCTCCTCCGCGGTGAGCTCGGTCTCGCCCTTGGGCGTGATCTTGCCAACGAGGATGTCGCCGGGGCGAACCTCGGCGCCGATGTAGACGATCCCCTCCTCGTCGAGGTCCTTGAGGGCCTCCTCGCCGACGTTGGGGATGTCGCGGGTGATCTCCTCGGGTCCGAGCTTGGTGTCCCGGGACTCGATCTCGTGCTTCTCGATGTGGATGCTCGTGAACAGGTCGTCGCGGACGAGCCGCTCGCTGATCACGATGGCGTCCTCGTAGTTGCCGCCCTCCCAGCTCATGAACGCCACGAGGACGTTCCGGCCGAGCGCGAGCTCACCGCCCTGGGTGGAGGACGAGTCCGCGATGGGGTCACCCTTCGCGATGCGCTGGCCCACCGTCACGATGGGGCGCTGGTTGATGCAGGTGCCCTGGTTGCTGCGGACGAACTTGAGCAGCTTGTACTCGTCGGGCGCGCCGCCCTCGTCGGCGTCGACCAGCGCGCGCTCAGCGGTGACGCTGATCACGACGCCGGCGCGCTTGGCGATGACGACCTGGCCCGAGTCGCGCGCGGCGCGGGCCTCCATGCCCGTGCCCACGATCGGGCTCTCGGGCTCGAGGAGCGGCACCGCCTGGCGCTGCATGTTCGAGCCCATCAGGGCGCGGTTGGCGTCGTCGTGCTCGAGGAACGGGATCAGCGCGGTCGCCACGGAGACGACCTGCTTGGGGCTGACGTCCATGTACTCGATCTGGTCCGGGCGCGCCTCGGGGAACGAGTCCCGGTAGCGGGACGGGACCCGCTCTGCGGTGAAGTGCCCTTGCGCGTCGAGCGGCGCGTTCGCCTGGGCGACGACGTGCTCCTCCTCCTCGTCGGCCGGGAGGTAGTCAATCGCGTCGGTCACGACCGGGCGGATGGGGAAGGCCAGCGCCTTCTGGCGGGTGAGCTCCTTCTGGGCCTCGGGGGTGAACCGCTCGCCCTTCTTGAGCACGACCTTGCCGCCCTTGTCGGTGACGTCGGCGCCGGCCTCGAAGTCGAGGAGGGCGGGGTCGTCATGGGCGATCGAGCGCTTGACCTTGCGGTACGGGGTCTCGATGAAGCCGTATGCGTTGATCCGCCCGTACGTCGCGAGCGAGCCGATCAGGCCGATGTTCGGGCCCTCGGGCGTCTCGATGGGGCAGATCCGGCCGTAGTGGCTGTGGTGGACGTCGCGGACGTCGAACCCGGCGCGCTCGCGCGACAGGCCGCCCGGGCCCAGGGCCGACAGGCGGCGCTTGGACGTGAGCTCGGCCAGCGGGTTCGTCTGGTCCATGAACTGCGAGAGCTGGCTGCCCCCGAAGAACTCCTTCATCGCCGCCACGACCGGGCGGATGTTGATGAGGGCGTTGGGCGTCGCCTTGTCGATCTCCTGGATCGTCATGCGCTCGCGGACCACGCGCTCCATGCGCAGGAGGCCGATCCGGAAGGCGTTCTGGATCAGCTCTCCGTTGGCGCGGATCCGGCGGTTGCCGAGGTGGTCGATGTCGTCCTTGGGGTGGTGGCCGCGGTTCGCCTCGATGAGGTAGCCCACAATGGCCGCGATGTCCTCGCGGCTGATCGTGCGCTGCTCGAACGGCAGCTCGATGCCCATGCGGGCGGCGACGTCCACCAGCTTCTTGTTGAACTTGTACCGCCCGACGCGCCCGAGGTCGTAGCGGCGGAAGTTGAAGAACAGGCTCTCGACGAGCTGGCGGGCGTTGTCGCCGGTGGGCGGGTCGCCCGGGCGCAGCTTCTTGTAGACCTCGATCAGCGCCTCGCTCGGCGTCTTGGTGAGGTCCTTGTCGAGCGTGTTGGCGATGAACTGGTGCTCGACGTCGGTGTCGACCGCCGTGAACAGGCCCGCGATCTCGTCGTTGGTCTCGTAGCCCACCGCGCGGAGCAGGGTCGTCGCAGCGATCTTGCGCTTGCGGTCGACCTTGACCCACAGCTGGTCCTTGTTGTTGGTCTCGAATTCGAGCCAGGCGCCGCGATTCGGGATCACCTTGGCGCTGAACAGCATTCGCCCGCTGCCCGGGTCCTCGAGCTCGCTGTAGTACACGCCCGGCGACCGGACGAGCTGGCTGACCACCACGCGCTCGGCGCCGTTGATGACGAACGTGCCCATGTCGGTCATCCACGGGTAGTCGCCCATGTAGACGCGCTGGCGCTGGATCTCGCCCGTCTCCTTGATCAGGAGCTCCACCTGCACGTACAGCGGCCGGCTGAACGTCAGGTCCTTGGTGCGGCACTCCTCCTCGGAGTACTTGGGGTCCCCGAACTCGTAGTCCAGGAACCGCAGCTCCATCACCTTCTTGGTGAAGTCCTCGATCGGGCTGATCTCGTCGAACAGGTCGCGCAGGCCCTTGTCGATGAACCACTTGAAGGATTCGAGCTGCAGCTCGATCAGGTTCGGGACTGCGAACTTGTCGTCGCTGACCCCGTCTCGGACCTCGGCAATCCGGGCGTAGGTCAGTCGGCCGGACGGCGTGATCGGGAGGGGCATCGACGGGGCAGACAGCATGAAGGACGGCTCCTTAACGGAGTGTGGAGGACAGGGAGAGGCAAGGTCACAGACCGTCTAGGATACCGCGGCCGCAAGTCGTGTCAACCGCGGCAAGGTTGCGAATGCGTGGCGGACCAGAGCAGGATCGGCGACAGCGGTCCCTCGACCCAGCCTGGACGACCGACACCCAGACGTTCGACCCCGACTGGGCGCCCGGCGCCGGACCCCGCTGGGCGCCAAAGCCCGCCCCATCTGGGGCCGGAGACGCAAAGAGCCCCGCCGAGACGGGGCTCTCTCCGAGTCGAGCGGTGCGCGACCCCGCCTTGCGGCGTGGCGCAGACCCCCGCGCGCGGCCGGCGCGATGCCGGCTGCAGGTGTGCTACTTGATCTCGACCTTGGCGCCCTGATCCTCGAGGGCGGCCTTGATCTTCTCGGCCTCGTCCTTCGAGACGCCCTCCTTGACGGCCTTGGGGGCGCCGTCGACGAGGTCCTTGGCCTCCTTGAGGCCAAGGCCGGTCAGCTCGCGGACGACCTTGATGACCGGGATCTTGTTGGGCCCGATCTCGGTCAGGGTCGCGGTGAACTCGGTCTGCTCCTCGACCTCGACGGCCGCGGCAGCGGCGGCCGGGGCGGCCGCGGCGGCGGCGACGGGGGCAGCGGCGGTGACGCCGAACTTCGCCTCGAAGGCCTTCTTGAAGTCGGAGAGCTCGAGGACGGTCATCGTCTCGAACGCCTCGAGGAGCTGGGTGGTGGTGAGCGTGGCCATGGGTGCTAGTTCTCCATCAGTTGGCGCCCCGTGAAGGGCGCGGTTCGGTCTCGTCGGGGAAGGGGCCGGTCAGGCCGCCGCGCCGCGCCGCTCAATGAGCGCGTCCACCAGCCCGGCGACGTCCCGCAGCGGGGCGTCGAACAGGCCGGCGACGGTGGACATCGGCGCGGTGATGGCGCCCAGCGCCTCGCTGAGGAGGACCTCACGCGTGGGCAGGGTGGCGAGCCGCGTGACGCCATCGGCGTCGATCCGGCTGGAGCCGAGCACGCCGCCGGTGATCTTGACGATCTTGGCGAACGGTCGCACGGCGTCGAGCACCGCCTTTGCCGTCGTCGCCTCATCGTTGCCGAAGGCAATCGCCGTCGGGCCCACGAGGAGGGACGAGAGCGCGTCTGCGGCGGCGTTGTCCTGCGCCGCGATCCGCATCAGGCGGTTCTTGACGACCCGGTAGCTGACGCTGCTCTTGCGCAGCGCGCGCCGGATCTCACTGATCTCCTTCACCTTGAGGCCGCGGTACTCGGACACGATCATCGTGCGGTTGGCGCTGAGCTCCACACGAAGCGCGTCGATCGTCTCGCGCTTGGCCTCGGTCGGCATCGAGCCTCCTTGACCTCCTTGCTCCTGCGCGCAGCCGGCGCGCGGCGGTGGGTCTCCCGGCTGTTCGGCCGGTCCTCCCTGCGACGGGCCACTGGCGACGCAGGGGCGACCCACCCGTGGAGGTGGCTCGTGCTCTGCCTCGGCGTGCTCGCCGGCGTCCCCGGTCCCCTCCCCTGGCGGGGCGGACGACTGGTCCGGTCCGGCGGATCAAGCCCCTGGCGTCGGCGGCGCCTCGCAGCGTCGGCGGCGTCGGAAGGGCGCAGGCTGTCTGCGGCGATCCGTCTGTCTTGACTACGGCGCCGGCCTCTCGACCGCGTCGTTCGTGTGTTGCGCGGGCCGCTGCCCGCCTGCCCTTCCGGTGAGCGTCGCGCCGCTAGGCGTCTGCGAGCACCGCGGGGATGTCAACGCGGACGCCCGGGCCCATCGTGCTGGCGATGGACAGCGTCCGCAGGTACTGGCCCTTGGCGCCTGAGGGCTTCGCGCGGTTGACCGCGTCCACCAGGGCGACGAGGTTCTCGGCCAGCTGGGTGTCGTCGAAGCTCACCTTGCCGAACGGGACGTGGATGATCGCGCCCTTGTCGACCTTGAACTCGACGCGGCCACCTTTGACCTCCTTGACCGCCCGCTCGATGTCGAAGGTCACGGTGCCGGCCTTGGGGTTCGGCATGAGCCCGCGCCGACCGAGGATGCGGCCGAGGCGGCCGACCTGGCCCATCGTGTCCGGGGTCGCGATGGCGACGTCGAACTCGAGCCAGCCGGCCTCGATCTTCTTGACCAGGTCCTCGGCGCCAACCTCGTCGGCGCCCGCGCGGAGGGCCTCCTGCGCCTTCTCGCCCTGGGCGAAGACGGCGACGCGGACCACCTTGCCGGTGCCGTGCGGCAGGACCACCGTGCCGCGCACCATCTGGTCGGCGTGGCGCGGGTCGACGCCCAGGCGGAGGTGTGCCTCGACGGAGGCGTTGAACTTGACGGTCGAGGTCTGCTTGATCAGCAGGACGGCCTCGCCCGGCGCGTAGACCTTCATGTGGTCGACGAGCTTGGCGGCGTCCTGGTAGCGCTTGCCGTGATCGGCCATGGCGTTGTTCTCCTTCGGTCCTGGGGACCTGCCCCTGTCAGCGCTCGCGCGGGCCGGGGTGGCTCCCGCGCGACGCCGCCGGTCTAGCCGACGACCTCGATGCCCATGCTCCGGGCGGTGCCCTCGATGACCTTCATGCCGGCCTCGATGTCGTTGACGTTGAGGTCGGGCATCTTCTGCTCGGCGATGGCGCGGACCTGGTCGCGGGTCACCCGGCCGGCCACGGCGCGCTTCGGCGTCTGGGCGCCCTTGTCGATCCCCGCCGCCTTGCGCAGGAGGTCCGGCGCGGGCGGGGTCTTGAGGACGAACGTGAAGGAGCGGTCCTCGAAGACCGTGATCTGGGCAGGGATGACCTGGCCCAGCTTGTCAGCGGTCTTCTCGTTGTAGCTCTTCGTGAACTCCACGATGTTGATGCCGTGCGGGCCGAGCGCGGTGCCGACGGGCGGCGCGGGCGTTGCCTTGCCGGCCGGCAGTTGCAGCGTGAGGACGATACGGATCTTCTTGGCCACGGTGGTTGCTCGCTCCCTGCCTCGCTACAGTTTCTCGACTTGCAGGAAGTCGAGCTCGACCGGTGTCTCGCGGCCGAAGATGCTCACGAGGACCTTCAGCTTGTTGCGCTCCGGGTTGACCTCGTCCACGGTTCCGATGAACTCCGCGAACGGCCCGTCCGTGACGCGCACGCTCTGGCCCTTGGTGAACGCGACCCGGTACTTCGGCGTCTCGACGCCCATGTGCCGGAGGATCTGCTTGACCTCGGTCTCGTCGAGCGGGATCGGCTCGCTGCGCATCCCGGGGATGTTGCCGCTGCCGACGAAGCTCGTGACGCCGGGGGTGTTCCGGACGACGAACCAGGACTCCGGGTCCAGGATCATCTCGACCAGGACGTACCCCGGGTAGACCTTCTTCTGGACGGTGTGCCGCTGGCCCTGGCGGATCTCGATCTCGTCCTCCATCGGGACGAGGACCTGGAAGATCTTGTCCTCCATGCCCATCGACTCGATGCGGTGCTCGAGGTTGGCCTTGACCTTGTTCTCGTAGCCCGAGTAGGTGTGGATGACATACCAGCGCTTCTCGGGCGCGCGGGTGCCGGTGAGCTGCTCGGTCATGCGCCCGTCCCGGTCAGGACCTTGACGATCTGGTCGAAGGCCGTGTCGGCGACCGTGATGTAGAGGCCGACCACGAACGACACCACGAACACGAGCACGGTGAGATTGCGCACCTGCGTGCGATCAGGCCACGAGACCTTCTTGAGCTCGGACCAGGATTCGTTGATGAAGCGGCGGATACGGTTCACGGAAGCCTTGCTAGCGGACGATAAGGGTGGCAGGGGCGATAGGACTCGAACCTACAACCTGCGGTTTTGGAGACCGCTGCTCTGCCAATTGAGCTACACCCCTGCGAGGATCCGGACGGGCTACTTGGCCTCCCGGTGCAGCGTGTGGCGCCGCTCCCGGGGACAGTACTTCTGCAGCTCGATCCGGCTGGGATCGTTCTTCTTGTTCTTGCGTGTCGCGTAGTTCCGCTGCTTGCACTCGGTGCATGCGAGCTGGATCACCGGACGCGCCTCGACTCTGGCCATGGAACTCTCTTACGCGATGATGGTGGTGATCGCGCCGGCGCCGACCGTTCGGCCGCCCTCGCGGATGGCGAACCGCTGGCCGACCTCGAGGGCGATGGGCCCGATCAGCTCCACGGTCATGTCCACGTTGTCGCCGGGCATCACCATCTCGGCGCCGTCGGGCAGCCCGATGGACCCCGTGACGTCGGTGGTGCGCAGGTAGAACTGCGGCCGGTAGCCGTTGTAGAAGGGGGTGTGGCGGCCGCCCTCCTCCTTGGTCAGCACGTACACCCGGGCGATGAACTTGGTGTGGGGCTTGACCGAGCCCGGCTTCGCGAGCACCTGGCCGCGCTCGATCTCGTCGCGCTCGATGCCCCGCAGCAGGCAGCCGACGTTGTCGCCCGCCTGGCCCTGGTCGAGCAGCTTCTTGAACATCTCGACGCCGGTGACCACGACCTTGCGGGTGTCGGTGTGGACGCCCACGAGCTCGACCTCGTCGCCCACCTTGACGATCCCGCGCTCGATGCGCCCGGTCGCCACGGTGCCGCGGCCCTTGATCCCGAACACGTCCTCGACGGGCATCAGGAACGGGCGGTCGATGGCGCGCACGGGGTCGGGGATGTAGGAGTCGACCGCGTCCATCAGCTCCTGGATGCAGGCGTAGGCCGGGTCGGACGGGTCGGACGGGGCCTCGAGGGCCTTGAGCGCGCTGCCGCGGACGATGGGGATGTCGTCGCCCGGGAAGTGGTTCTTGGTCAGCAGCTCGCGGACCTCGAGCTCGACGAGCTCGAGCAGCTCGGGGTCGTCGACCGCGTCGCACTTGTTGAGGAACACCACCATGTACGGCACCTCGACCTGGCGGGCGAGCAGGATGTGCTCGCGGGTCTGGGGCATCGGGCCGTCGGTGGCGGCGACCACCAGGATCGCGCCGTCCATCTGGGCGGCGCCGGTGATCATGTTCTTGATGTAGTCCGCGTGCCCGGGGCAGTCGACGTGCGCGTAGTGGCGGTGCGCGGTCTCGTACTCGACGTGGGCGATCGCGATCGTGATGCCGCGCTCGCGCTCCTCGGGGGCGTTGTCGATCGTGTCGAACGCGCGGAACTCCGCGCCGCCCTTGAGGGCGAGGTACTTGGTGATCGCCGCCGTGAGCGTCGTCTTGCCGTGGTCGATGTGGCCGATCGTGCCGACGTTGACGTGCGGCTTCGTGCGCTCGAACTTCTTCTTGGCCACAGGACCCTTCTCACTCCACTCTGGGGCGGTGCTGGCCGCCGCGGACGGACCGTCTGTTCACGAAGGATGGAGCCCAGAACGGGATTCGAACCCGTGACCTCATCCTTACCAAGGATGTGCTCTACCGGCTGAGCTATCTGGGCCCGGAGAGACAACGCTGACCGGGGCGCCCCCATGGACGCTGACCTGACATCTGGAGCCGACGACGGGACTCGAACCCGGAACCGGCGGTTTACAAAACCGCTGCTCTACCAATTGAGCTACGTCGGCGAGCGCGCAGCGTCAAACAAGAGTAGGACTCCGCGAGCCGGGGAATGATACGGCCCCCGCGACGGGGAGTCAAACCTCCGGAGAAGCCGCGGCTGGGCCCCCGGGCAGCAGGTCGTCGGCCTCGGGCGGCGGCACCGGCTCGGCGTCAATCGGCTTGGCGCGACGGGTCCGCGCCCCCTTCGGCTTGGCCGCGGCACCCGTGGGCGCGGGCTCGGGCGCAGGCATCGAGGCAACCTGGTCGGGCGCGTCCGGCCCGACGACCTGGGTCGGCGGTTCCGGTGCCTCGGGGGCAGGGGCATCGTCCAGGCCCGCGTCGGGCTCCGGTGCGGCAGCGGCCAAGGGCTCCGGTTCTGGAGCGATGTCGAGCTGCTGTGCCGAAGCGGCGTCGAGCTCCGGGGCGGGGGCCGCGGTCGGCTCGGGGGCGCCGGCCGTGGTGGCGTCCGGTGTGCCGACGACGGTCGTCTCGGGGGCGAGGTCCGTGGTCGCCACGGGCGAGCCGACGACGGTCGGCTCGGGTGCTCCGACCAGGGTCCGCTCCGCAGCACCCGGTCCCGGGTCGGGCAGGCGCCGTTGGGCGGCGGCCTCGTACAGCAGGATGGAGCCCGCGACAGCCGCGTTGAGCGACTCGATCCGCCCGTGCATCGGGATCCGGACCACGAGGTCGCAACGGCGCCGGATCGCGGGGCCAAGACCCTGGCCCTCGCTGCCCACCACGATCGCGATTGGCCCGCGCAGGTCGGCATCGCGCGCCGTCAGGGGTGCGTCGCCGTCGGCGCCCACGATCCGGAGGCCGCGGGCATGGAGGTCGGCGAGGGTCCCCGGGAGGTCGTCCACCGGAGCGAGTGCGAGGTGCTCCACGGCGCCGGCCGACGCCTTGACCGCAGCCGGGCTGAGCGGCGCCTGGTGGCGCGTGGGGAACACGGCGCCGTGGACGCCCGATGCCTCGGCCGTGCGGAGCAGCGTGCCGACGTTCTGCGGGTCCTCGAGCGAATCCAGCACCAGGACGAGCGGCGGCTCATGGCGCGAACCCGCAACCGCGAGGATGTCCTCGGGCGACGCCCAGCGGCGAGGCGCCACGATCAGGGCGATGCCCTGGTGGCCATCGAAGCCGGCGATGGCCGTCAGGGTTCCCCCCTCGACCTCGACGACCGGGATTCGGAGGCTCGTGGCATGGAGCACCAGCTTCTCGAGCGCCTGGCGGCGCTGCGGGACCACGTACAGCCGCTTGGCCTCGCGACGGGCGACGAACGCCTCCTCCACCGGGCGTCGGCCAGCAACGAGCTCCTCATCGGGGGCGAGGGCGAGCGAGGGATCGGCTGCGACGGCGGGGCGGAGCGGCACGTAGGGCCGCGGACCGCGGCGATCGACGTTGGAGCGGTCGAACGGGCGGCCGCCGCCCGGGCGAGGGCCGCGGAATGGAGCGCCGCTCGGTGGGCGCGGGGCGCGGGGTCGCTCCTCGCCCCAGGTGCGCTCGACCCGGGGGCGCTCCTCGTCCCATGCTCGCGGTGTGCTGGCCGGAAGGTCCTCGCGGGCCGACGGGTCAACCTGCTCGTGGCGCTCGTCATGGATCGGGGGCTCGTCGCGCACCGGCCGCTCGTCGCGGATTGGCCGGTCCCCACGCTCGGGGCGCTCAACGCGCTCCAGCCGGTCGTGGCGCGGTCGGCTCTCGGGGCCCTGATGGGGTCGGCCCCCAGGATCCTGCGGGGGCCGGGACGACTGCCAGGGCCTCGGGCCGCCAGCGGGCCGGCTGGGGGGCGGGCGGTGGCCGGCGTCGCGATCAGCGCCCTCGCGATCCCAGGAGCGAGGCCCGAGTGCGTCTCGGCGCGGCTCGTCCCAGTGGCGGGGGCTCTGCCCGGGCCGCGCGCCACCGGAGGGGCGGGGGCCAGCCGGCCGGTGTGGCTCGCTCTGCCACGGGCGGGGGCCCGACGAGCGGTTCGGCTCGCCCTCCCAGGGACGCGGGCCCGACGAGCGGTTCGGCTCGCCCTCCCAGGGACGCGGGCCCGACGAGCGGTTCGGCTGGTCGCCCCACGGACGGGAACCGCCGACGGGCCGCCCTTCCGACCCAGAGCGAGGCCGCGACGGTCCGCCAGAGCCGGGGGGTCGGCTGCCCGGAGGCGGCGTTGAGGGGCGTCCGAAGGGCCGGGGCCCGCCATGCCCGCCGGGGCGTCCCGAGAACCGGCCTCGAGGTCCGCCCTGCCCGGGGCGGCGGTCGTCGTCGCGCGGCCCGTCAGGCACGGGTCGCCACCTGACGGCGCCAACGCTGGCCGTCGCGCGTGTCCTCGACGGCGATCCCGCGTTCGGCCAGCACATCGCGCAGGCGGTCGGACTCGGCCCATTGCTTCGCGGCGCGCGCGGCCGCCCGGGCGTCGAGCAGCGCCTGCAGCTCCGGCGTCAGGGCGTCGTCGGCGGGCGGCAGCAGGCCCAGCACCTCGTCGAGGCTGCGGAGCACTTCGAGTGCGACCCCCGCGTCGGCGGTGGACATGGAGCGCGCTGCGATCCGCCGATTGAGCTCGCGCACGAGGTCGAACACGGCGGCCAGGGCCGGCGAGATGTTGAGGTCGTCGTCCAGCGCCGCGATGAACGCCTCGCGCGAGCCGTCGAGCAGCGCGGGGAGCCCCTGGTCGTCGCCCGCGTCGGACTGGTAGGCCGAGAGCGCCGCTACGAGCGCGTCAAGCCGCTCGACCGCGGCCGCCGCCGCGCCCAGCGACTCCTCGCTGAAGGACAGCGCGGTCCGGTAGTGGGCGGAGATCAGCGCCAGCCGCAGGGCGCGAGCCGGGATGCCGCGGGCCACGATCTCGGGCACCCGCTCGATGTTGCCCGTGGACTTGGCCATCTTCTGGCCGCCCATCTGCAGGAACGCGTTGTGCAGCCAGTGGCGCACGAACGGCCGCCCGGTGGCTGCCTCGCTCTGGGCGATCTCGTCGGTGTGGTGCGGGAAGACCAGGTCGATGCCGCCGGTGTGGATGTCGAACGTCTCGCCCAGGTACCGCATGCTCATCGCGGAGCACTCGATGTGCCAGCCCGGCCGCCCCGGCCCGATCGCCGTGTCCCAACTCGGCTCGCCCGGCTTCGGCCCCTTCCAGAGTGCGAAGTCCCGGACGTCGTCCTTGTCGTACTCGTCGGCCTCGACCCGCTCCCCCACGCGCATCTCGCTCGCGTCGATCCGATCGAGTCGCGCCAGCCGGCCATAGTCGGGCCAGCTGGCGATCCGGAAGAAGACCGACCCGTCGTCGGTCTGGTAGGCGTGGCCGCGGTCGAGCAGCGCCTGGATCAACGCGACCATCTGCGGGATGTTCTCGGTCGCCCGCGGCAGGACGTCGGGCGGCCGGATGCCGACCGTCTGCATGTCGTCGAGGAACACCTTCGCGTAGCGCGCCGAGATCTCCTCGATCCCCACGCCCTCCGCCGCGGCCGCTTTGATGATCTTGTCGTCGACGTCGGTCACGTTCATGACCCACGTCACCCGGAACCCCCGGAAGCGCAGGTACCGGACCAGCAGGTCGTCGAAGGTGAAGGCGCGGAAGTTGCCGACGTGTGCCGGGCCGTAGACCGTTGGCCCGCAGGAGTAGACGCGGACATGACCGGGCTCGAGTGGCTCGAGCGTCCGGACTTCCCCGGTCAGCGTGTCTCCAAGGCGGACGGTCATGCGGTTCCCTCGACGGTGGCGACGGCTCTGGCGGAGATGGACCGGCCGGCGCCCTCGTCGCCAGCCAGGTTCCCCGTCGAGGCCTTCACGTTGACAGCGGTCTCTGGGAGCCCCAGCAGGCCGGCGATTGCGGCGCGCATGGCGTCCAGACGGCTGCCGAGCCGTGGACGCGCGCCGATGATGACGATGTCGAGCGATGCGGGCCGGACCCCTGCGCCGGCGAGGCGTGCGACGACCTCGCGCAGCAGCGCCTCGCTCTCCACGCCACGGGGCGTGCGGTCATCGGAGGGGAACAGCCGACCGAGGTCGCCGAGACCCGCCGCGCCGAGCAGCGCGTCCGCGGTGGCGTGAAGCGCCACGTCGCCGTCGGAGTGACCGTGGAGCCGTGGGGCGCCCGCGATCTCCACCCCGCCCAGACGGAGGCCGTCAGCGGGGCCGAAGGGGTGGCTGTCGTGGCCGAACCCGACGCGCACTGGCACAGGGGCCAGCGCCGCCTGGACGCGGCGCAGATCGTCGGGCAGGGTCACCTTGAGGTTCGCGGCTTCACCGGGGATTGCATGCACGGGAATGGTACAGGCCTCGAGCAGTGCGGCCTCATCGGTGAACTGGCGGGCGCCGTCGGGCGGGAACCGGGTCCACGCCTCGAGCAGCAGGTCTCGGCGCACGCCCTGCGGCGTCTGCGCGGCGGCAAGGACCGACCGGTCCACGGTCTCGAGGACCAGTCCCTCCCCCACCCGCTTGATCGTCTCGGCGACCGAGAGGACGGGAATGGCCGCGCCCGCTCGTGCCGCGGCCCGGGCCACCGAAGAAACGAGGGCTGGCGAGACCAGCGGTCGGGCGCCGTCGTGGATGAGCACGGGGCGGTGGCCGCCCTCAGGGTCGAGGCGGGCCAGTTCGCGAACCCCGCTGGCGACCGACTCAGGTCGGGTCGCACCGCCGGCGACCACGGCGGTCACGCGCTCGGGCAGCCACGCCGCCCCGGCGACTGCGTCGACCCGCTCGGGTGCCGTGACCACGATCAGGCGATCGACGTCGGGCGAGCCCGCGATCGCCTCGATGGACCACGCGAGCAGCGGCCGGCCGCCGACGGGCGCCAGCACCTTGTCCACGCCGTCCATCCGGCGCGAGGCGCCGGCCGCCACCACAACGGCGTCCGCGATGGGACGCCCCGGTGCGGGCGCCATGTCAGGAGAGGCGCGGCTGGGCGAAGATCATCCGCCCCGCGACGGTCTGGAGGACGCGGGTGACGTTCACGTCCACGTCGACGTCCATCAGCCGGGCACCGCCCTCCACCACCACCATGGTCCCGTCGTCGAGGAAGCCCACGCCCTGGCCCGGCTCCTTGCCCTCTTGGATCACCCGGACGTGGAGCCCCTCGCCGGGCAGGACCGCCGGCTTCACCGCGTTGGCGAGGGAGTTGATGTTCATCACGCGCACGCCCTGGAGCTCGGCCACCCGGTTGAGGTTGAAGTCGTTGGTGAGCACCACGCGGCTCCGCCGCTTCGCCAGCTCCACCAGCCGCGCGTCCACCTCCGTCACCCCCGGCGTCTCGTCGGCGACGATCTCCACCGGCGTCCTCGCCTCGCGCTGCATGCGGGCGAGGATCTCGAGACCGCGCCGACCGCGATTGCGCCGCAGGGTGTCCGAGCTGTCCGCGATGTGCTGGAGCTCCTCGAGCACGAACCGCGGCACGATCAGCGTCCCGTAGATGAACCCCGACTCCACGATCTCCGCGATCCGCCCGTCGATCAGGACGCTCGTGTCAACGACGATGCGCGGCTCGCCCTCGCTCGGCGCCGTCTCGACCTTGGGGCGCCGGATTAGGCCCGCGCCCTCGGCCGCCGCGATCAGGTCGAATCGCTTGGCGACGGTGAGTCCCATCATGCCCAGACCCATGAACAGGCTGATGCCCAGCGGCAGCCACGTCCCGAGGGGACCGGAGAGCTGCGCGAGCGGCAGGCTGAGGAGCAGGCCCAGGAGCAGGCCGATGAACAGCCCCAAGACCGCCGCGACGAACTCCGCGGTCGAGAGCTCCTCGACGTGGGCGACGAGCCACGTCGCGGGGACGATCGTCAGGTAGGGCAGGACGCCGAAGCCCACCACCAGCCACGCGATGGTCCAGGCCGCCACGATGAAGCCCCCGTACGGCGCGTCCCGGAGCTCGGCCGAGCCGGCAACGAGCACGAGGCCGATCAGGGCCCCGAGCGCAGCGCCAAGGACTCGGATGATGCGGATCACGCGAACCTCGAGCGAGGGACCTGCCGCGAAGTGGACGGCGGGACGGCGAGCCTAGCACGCCCGCGAGCGCGGGCGCACGACCCGAACGTCCCGCCACGGGACGTCACGGTGGCCTCTGGGCGGCGGTTGCAGGGGCGGGGGTCTGTGGCCCGGCGCTGAGATTGGCGGGCCGCGCGGCACACTCGGGTCAGCGGCCCCGACCAGAGCCCACAGGCGCCTCGGCCAGGGCGACCCGGATCGCGTCCGCCACCGACCCGGAAGCCACCACCTCGAGCCCGTCCACGCTGCTTGGGACCCGCCCGCCGGCGCGCGGCACGACGGCCCGCGTGAACCCGAGGCGGGCCGCCTCGCGCAGGCGTCGCTCAAGTCCGCTCACGGACCGCAGCTCGCCGAGCAGGCCCACCTCGCCGATGGCCACCGTGCCGGGCACCAGGGGCCGATCGCGGAAGGACGAGGCGAGCGCGAGCGCGAGCGGCAGGTCCAGCCCGGGCTCGGCCACCGTCAGGCCGCCAGCGAGGTTGGCGTACACGTCGTGCCCCGCCAGGCCGATCCCGGCCCGCCGCCCCAGCACGGCGACCAGCAGGGCCAGACGGTTGGGGTCCACGCCCGAGGCCGTGCGACGCGGCGACGGGGCGCCGGTCGGGGCCACGAGTGCCTGCACCTCGACCAGCAGCGGCCGCGTTCCCTCGAGGACGGGCGCCGGGACGGAGCCGGGCGCGGGACCGTCATGCTCGCCCAGGAAGGCACGGGCGGGGTCCGGCACCTCCGCAAGGCCGTGCTCGCCCATCTCGAACACGCCCACTTCCTCGGTGGAGCCGAAGCGGTTCTTCGCGGCTCGCAGGAGCCGCAGCGCGCCGGTGCGGTCGCCCTCGAGGGACAGCACGACGTCCACGAGGTGCTCGAGGGTCTTGGGCCCTGCCAGCGTGCCGTCCTTGGTGACGTGCCCCACAAGCACGACGGGGATCCCGTCGCCCTTGGCGAGCTCCATCAGCCGGAGCGCCACCTCGCGGACCTGTCCGACGCTCCCGGGCGGCCCGTCGAGGTCCTCGGAGGCGACCGTCTGCACGGAGTCCACCACCAGGAGCCCCGGCCGCTCCTGGCGCGCCAGGTCGGCGATCCGCCCGACGCCGGTCTCGGCCACCACGCGGATGGCGTCGCCCACCCGGCCGGTCGTCAGCCCCAGGCGCTGCGCGCGCAGGCGCACCTGCCCGGGCGACTCCTCGCCCGTGGCGTACAGCACGCCGGCCCCCGCCGCGATTCCGGCCGCGACCTGGAGCAGCAGCGTTGACTTGCCGATGCCCGGCTCGCCGCCCACCAGGACGACCGACCCGGCCACAAGTCCACCGCCGAGGACGCGGTCCAGCTCGCCGATGCCGATGGGCGTCCGGATGGGGGTGGTCTCACCGGCGTGCGAGAGCGGGACCGGTGGCGAGCTGCCAGCCGGAGACGCGCTGGTGGGCCGGGGATGCGGCTCGCGGACGACGGTCTCGACGAGGGTGTTCCACTCGCCGCACGTGTGGCACTGGCCCTCCCAGCGGACGACCGACGCGCCGCAGGACTGGCAGACGTACCGACTCTGGGCGCGGGCCACGGGCAGCTCCGCGCCGCCGTCAGGCTTCGACCGGTGTCTTCGTCTCGACGGCCTTGATCACGAGGCCCTTGCCATCGGGGTCAAGGTCCACCGCGACGGTGTCGCCCTCGTGGTAGCGGCCCAGCAGCAGGTGCTCTGCCAACGGGTCCTCGATCAGGTTCTGGATCGTCCGGCGGAGCGGCCGCGCGCCATAGGCCTGGTCGTAGCCCAGCTTGATCACGTGCTCCTTGGCGGCCTGCGAGATCTCGAGGGTCATGCCCTGCGCCTTGAGCTGGTCCCGGACCCGCTTGAGCATGAGGTCCACGATCTGGGCGATCTCCTCGATCGTCAGGCTCCGGAACACGACGGTGGCGTCGATGCGGTTGAGGAACTCCGGGCGGAAGTTCGCCTTGAGCTCCGTCTGGACCTTCTCCTTCATGAGGTCGTACGAGGCGGCCGCGCGGGTCTCGACCGTGTCGCCCTGCTGGCGGAACCCCAGCGAGGAGTTGGTCTGGATCTTCGCGGCCCCGAGGTTCGAGGTCATGATGATGATGGTGTTGCGGAAGTCCACGCGGCGCCCCTTGGCGTCGGAGAGGTGCCCGTCCTCCAGGATCTGGAGCAGGATGTTGAACACCTCCGCGTGGGCCTTCTCGATCTCGTCGAGCAGGATCACCGCGTAGCTCTTGCGCCGGACAGCCTCGGTCAGCTGCCCGCCCTCGTCGAACCCGACGTAGCCTGGCGGCGCACCGACGAGGCGGCTCACGTTGTGGCGCTCCATGAACTCGCTCATGTCGATCTTGATGAGCGTGTCCTCGGAGCCGAACATGAACTCGGCGAGGGCCTTCGCGAGCTCGGTCTTGCCGACGCCCGTGGGGCCGAGGAAGACGAACGAGCCGATGGGGCGCTTGGGGTCCTTGAGGCCAGCGCGGGCGCGGCGGACGGCGCGGGAGACGGTCTCGATGGCCTCTTCCTGGCCGATCAGCCGGTGGTGGAGGACCTCCTCCATCTTGAGCAGGCGCTCGGACTCCTCCTGCGCGATGCGGGTGACCGGGATCCCGGTCCACATCGCCACGACCTGCGCGATCTCCTCGTCGTCGACCTTCGGGGGCTCGCCCGACTGCGTCTGCTGCCAGGCGGCGCGCAGGCCGTCGACAGTCTCGCGGCTGGCGGCTTCCTGCTCGCGCAGCATCGCCGCCTGCTCGTATTCCTGGGCGCTGATCGCCGCGTCCTTCTCCTTGGTGATCCGGTCCAGGTCCTTCTGGGCGGCCCGGAGGTCGGGCGGCTGGCTCGAGTGGCGCAGGCGGACGCGGCTCGAGGCCTCGTCGATGAGGTCGATCGCCTTGTCCGGGAGGTGGCGGTCCGTGATGTAGCGGATCGACAGGTCCGCGGCGGCCTGGACGGCGGCGTCGGTGATGGTGACCTTGTGGTGCTGCTCGTAGCGCTCGCGGATCCCCTTGAGGATCTCGATGGTCTGCTCGAGCGTGGGCTCCTCCACCATGACCGGCTGGAAGCGCCGCTCGAGCGCCGCGTCCTTCTCGATGTACTTGCGGTACTCGTCGAGCGTGGTGGCGCCGATGCACTGGAGCTCGCCGCGCGACAGGGGCGGCTTGAGGATGTTCGCCGCGTCGATCGCGCCCTCGGCAGCGCCGGCCCCGACGAGCGTGTGGAGCTCGTCGATGAACAGGATCGCGTCGTTGGTGTTGCGCAGCTCCTCGATGATCTTCTTGAGCCGCTCCTCGAACTCGCCGCGGTACTTGGTGCCGGCGACGAGCGACCCGATGTCGAGCGTCAGGACCCGCTTGTTGAGCAGGATGTCCGGCACGTCGCCCGAGACGATGCGATGGGCCAGCCCCTCGGCGATGGCCGTCTTGCCGACGCCCGGCTCACCGATCAGCGCCGGGTTGTTCTTGGTCTTGCGGCCCAGGATCTGGATGACGCGCTCGATCTCCTTCTCGCGGCCGATGACCGGGTCGAGCTTGTCGGCGCGAGCGGCATCGGTGAGGTTGATGCCCAGGGCGTCAACCGTCGGCGTCTTGCTGGCGCGCTTGGTCTCCTGCGTGGGCCCGGCGGAGGAGCTCTGCGAGAGGACGCGGATCACCTCGTGGCGGACCTTGTCCAGGTTCACGCCGAGGCTCTCGAGCACGCCCGCCGCGATGCCCTCGCCCTCGCGGACCAGCCCGAGGAGGAGGTGCTCCGTCCCGATGTAGTTGTGCCCCAACCGGCGCGCCTCGTCGATGGCGAGCTCGATCACACGCTTGGCTCGGGGGGTGAGACCCACCTCCCCGACCACGGGGCGGTCGCCCCGGCCGATGATGAACTCGACCGCCGTCCGCACCTTCGGCAGCTCGACGTTCATGTTCTCGAGCACTCGGGCAGCCACGCCCTCGCCCTCGCGGACGAGGCCGAGCAGCAGGTGCTCTGTGCCGATGTAGTTGTGGTTGAACCGCTGCGCCTCGTCCTGGGCAAGCGTCAGGACCTTGCGCGCGCGGTCAGTGAATTTGTCGAAGCGGTCCATACGCGGTGCCTTGCTCTAACGTCGGTGCGGGGACGGCGACCTGAGGGCCATGCTAGCACCCCCGTCCCGGCACGGCGTTGGCTCGGTTCCCCCGCTCACGGATTGATACGCCGAGGCCGCCGCGCCGGTTCGACGCCGGTCCGCCGAGACCGGCCAGCAACGTCCCGCCGAGCTACGCCACCCTCGTCCAGTCCCCCGCCCGACGCCACGGGACGACGTTGTCGACGATCGCCGCGGCCGTCGCCACCCCTGCAACCGTCGCGTGGTTAGGACACCGCCATCCGCACCGCAGGGCCATCGGGGTTCGCCCCGAAGCGATCGGCCGCCGGCCCCCCCGATCCCGGGGGCATGCCCCACGAGTGCGCACCGCGGGATCGATGATGCGCGAATCGAGAAGGCCCGCCGGGGACCGGCGGGCCTTCGAGGGGTTCGGTATTGCGTGCCGGGTGTCCCGGCGGAAGATCAGGCCTCTGCGGGCTCGGGCGTGGTCTCGTCCGGGGCAGCCTCGGCCTCGGCAGTCTCGACGGGCGTCTCAGCCTCTGCCTCCACGGGCTTGGCCTCGGCCGTTGCCGGCTCCGCCTCGGGCTCCGGTGCGGACTCCGCCTCAGGCGCGGGCGCCGGAGTTGCCTCGTCGGCTTCGGCCGCGACGGCCTCCACCGGCTCCGGCTCGGGCTCCGGTGCGGCCTTGGGGGCCTCGACAGGGGCAGTCGATGCCGGATCCGGAGCCGCCTCAGGTGCCGTCTTGGCGGCCTCGGCAGCGGCGAGCTGGGCCCGGACCTGGGCGAATGCCCCGGCCAGGGTCGTGTCGATGCCGCCTTCCGGCTCGGACAGGGCGTCCGACGGCGAGTAGCCGCGCTCCGGGCGCTCCCGGCGCTCGCGGCGCTCCCGGCGCTCGCCCGTGGGGGCGACCGACGGCGTCGGCGCGGTGCCGGGCTCGGGTGCCGGGCGAACCGGCGGCTCCTCGGCCTGCTTGAGGCTCAGACCCAGGCGATGGCGCTCGGAGTCGAGGCTGATGATCTTGAGCTTGAGCACCTGGCCCTCGTGGACCACGTCGCCCGGGTGGGCAACGCGCTGGTGGCTCAGCTCGCTGATGTGGATCAGGCCCTCGAGGCCCTCGCGCACCCGCACGAAGGCGCCGAAGTTGACGAGCTTGGTGACCGTGCCGTCGATGACGTCGCCGACCTTGAAGTCAGCGACGGTCGACTCCCACGGGTCGGGCTGGAGCCGGCGGATCGAGAGGCTGATCCGGCCGCGCTCGTGGTTGATGTCGATGACCTCGGCCTCGACCTCGTCACCGACCTTGTAGCCGGCCTCGGGGTTGTTGACCTTGTTCCACGAGAGCTCGCTCTTGTGGACGAGGCCGTCGATGCCGCCCAGGTCGATGAAGATGCCGAACGGGGCGATCGATCGGACGTTGCCGGTGACCTTCTGGCCGACCAGCAGGCTGCTGAACAGCTCGTCCCGCTTCTCGCGGCGCTCCTCGTAGAGGGCGACCTTCTCGGACAGGATGAGCCGGTTGGCCTTGCGGTTGACCTCGAGGATCTTGAGCCGGAGCTTGCGCCCGATGTAGGGCTGCAGCTTCTCGGCGATCTCCTGCGCGGCGTCGCGCGGCTGCTCGTTCTGCGGCCGGCGCGGGAAGTCCACGATCTGGCTGATCGGCACGAACCCGCGGATCCCGCAGTCGACGATCAGGCCGCCCTTGTTGTGGTCGATGACCGGGGCGTCGATGATGATCCCGGCCTCGAACTGCTCCTGCATCGCGCGCCACTTGCGCTCGAGGCCGGCGCGGCGGAGCGAGAGGACCACGTGGCCCTCGGGCGACTCCGGCTGGAGCACGTACACGAGGACGACGTCGCCAATTGCGAGCTGCGGCGCGCTCTCGGCATGACGCCCGAAGAGCTCGCGGTTGCTGACCACGCCCTCGGACTTGGCGCCGATGTCGACCAGGATCTCGTCCTTGTCGATCCGGACAACCGTGCCCTCCACGACATCGCCGTGCTTGAAGCTCTTGATGTCGGCGTTCTGCTCCGCGAGCAGCTCCTCCATCGTGGTCGGCTCGGGGCCGGCCACGCGAGCGGGCAGGACGACCGGTGCCTCATCCTCCTCCTCGGCGGCGGGCGGCGCGTCGGCGGCCTCGTCATCCGTGGGGGCCGTGAGCTCCGCGGCGGGCTCGTCGGCGGGCTCGATGGCGGGCTCGATGGCGGGCTCGATGGCGGGCTCGATTGCGGGCTCGATGGCGGGCTCGTCGGCGACCACGGTCGCGACGGTCTCTTCGGGCGCCGGGGTCTCAACGGAGGCGACCGCCTCCGGCTCCGGCGCGGTCCCGCCCTGCTGCTCTTCGGTCAAGGTGATCCAGTCTCCTTGGTTGGATTAGCCCTAGGGAATCACGAACGGCCGCCGAGTCGCACCCGGGGCCGTCTTGCTGCAGGAGATGGATCGTGGATCGGTTTGGCCGGCGGTCCGCTCCTCCGTAGGACGACTAGGGGCGATGCTCTTCAACTGTGCGTGCCCGATGGGCTCGCCGAGTCTAGCACCCCGGTTGCACGGGTACAATCGCCGCCCGTGCAGCCCCGGTTCCACCGGTACAATCGCCGCCCGTGCCCGAACTGCCCGACCTCGACGTCGTCGCCGACGCCCTCCACGCTGCCCTCGCCGGGCGACCGGTGCTCGAGGCCCGCGCACCCATGCCCCTGTCGGTTCGTGGCACCCCGGCCGAGCTCGCGTCGCTCGTGGGCCAGCGCCTCGTGCGCGTCGCGCGCGCGGGCAAGTTCCTCGACCTCGAGCTCAGCACCGACAAGGTGATCGTGAACCCGATGCTCACGGGCCGGTTCCAGCTCGCGGGGCGGGAGGAGAAGGCGCCGTCGGGCGTGGCCGTGGAGCTGCGACTGGGCTCACGAGAGGGCGGGCCGCCCACCGATGCCGCCCCCTGGACCGCCGGCGCCGACTGGATCCCCGCTGATGGCGCCGAACCGTTCTTGCGATACCGCGACCCCACGCAGATGGGCAAGGTGTACCTGCTCCCGGCAGGCGTGCAGCGTCCCGGTGCCCGGTCGGGGGCCGGGCGAGCAGGGTCCTGACGCGCTCGACCCGGCGTTGTCGCTCCCCGTCTGGCGCGACCGGATCCGGAAGCACCCGGGCGAGCTCAAGAACCTGCTCCGCAACCAGGCGTTCGTGGCGGGGATCGGCAACGCGTACTCCGACGAGATCCTGTTCGCCGCCCGCCTGGCGCCGTTCCGCAAGCGCTCGTCGCTGGCGGGGGACGAGGCGGACACCCTCTACACGGCGATGCGCGACACGCTCACGGCCTCGATCACGCTCCTGCGGCAGCGAGTGCCCCCGACGTTCGAGAAGCAGGTGCGCGACCACCTTTCGGTCCACGGCAAGGGAGACGGCCCGTGCCCGAGGTGTGGCGGCAGGCTGACCCAGGTGTCCGCCGGCGGCTTCCCCACCGGGTACTGCCGGACCTGCCAGCGCTGACCGGCTGGATCGCCCTCGGGCACGTCCCGGACTGGCGCGGCGCACCGGTGAGAGCCGGTGGGATCGGCGCGGGGCGAGAACCTCAGGGGATGACGAGCACCTGCCCCGGGTGGATCGTGCGCGGGTCCGTGATGTTGTTCGCGGCCACGATGGCCTTGACCGTGCTGTGGAACTTGGCGGCGATCGCCGCGAGCGTGTCGCCGGAGCGAACCTTGTAGGTGCGCGGCGACGCGGACGGAGACGGCGTGGGGCTGGGCGGTGGGGCCGATGCCGAGGGGCGAGCGGAGGGCGTCGCCTCGACGGAGGGGAGCGGCGTCGGAGTAGCCGTGGCAGAGGCCGCAACCACTGCGGACGCTGCGGCAGAGACCGTTGGCGCAGGCGTCCCCGGTGTGCTGCTGCCACCCAGCGAACCGCCGGTCTTGGCGATGGCGAGCACGACGAACGCCACCAGCATCAGCGCCACGAGCACGGCCTGCCCACCGGCCCGCGGCGGGCTGACAGCCACCCCGCGGCCATGGACGGACTCGAGGGCGATCACCACCGGAGTCGCCGCCGGCCACAGCAGGGACAGGCCGTCCTCGGGAACCGGAACCACAGGGTCGGCCACCGCGGCGGCCTGGTAGGTCGCGCACGTCGTGTGCCCCGCCGTCACGCACAGCTGGCGCTGCTTCATGAGGGTCAGCTGCGCGGGGGGACGCACGGCCCAGCACTGAAGGTCCCGCGACGCGTAGACGCTCGACCAGGAGCCGTCGCCTGAGCGAAGCAGGGGGCACAGCGCGAGGCCGCGCTCCGGCGAGACGCCCGGGCGCGCGCCGCTGTCCAACGGCGGGGCTGGATGCGGCTCCACGGGACCGCGTGCGAGAGCGCTCATGGCTACCGAGGATACCGCGTAGGCACCCGGCCGATCCGCTGGCCGCCTCCCCTCCACACGACCGGGCTTAAATGCAAAATCCCGGCGACGACCTATTTTCCCGAAAGGCTGCCCTCTCAGTATCTTCGGCGCTGGAGAGCTTAACTTCCGTGTTCGGGATGGGAACGGGTGTGGCCTCTCCGCTAGAGTCACCGGGATTCATGCATCTGGTAGGTGACGGCAGCTGCCGGCGTCGTGCCCGACGCGGGCGCCATCGAAAGGATCACTTTCGCGCGATGGAGACCCTGATCTCCCATAACACGCTGACCCCTGGTCAGGTGCTAGGAATAGAGGTCAAGCCCTCGACCATTAGTACGGCTCAGCTTCACCCCTCACGGGGCTTCCACATGCCGCCTATCGAGCAGATGGTCTCTCTGCGGTCTTACCCGGTTAACCCGGTGGGGAACCTAATCTTGAGGCGAGCTTCGCACTTAGATGCTTTCAGCGCTTATCCCAACCGAACATAGCTACCCAGCGATGCCCCTGGCGGGACAACTGGCACACCAGCGGTTCGTCCACTCCGGTCCTCTCGTACTAGGAGCAGCTCCTCTCAAGTTCCCTGCGCCCACGCTGGATAGAGACCGAACTGTCTCACGACGTTCTGAACCCAGCTCGCGTGCGGCTTTAATCGGCGAACAGCCGAACCCTTGGGACGTACTTCCGCCCCAGGATGCCACGAGCCGACATCGAGGTGCCAAACGGTGCCGTCGATGTGAACTCTTGGGCACCATCAGCCTGTTATCCCCGGGGTAGCTTTTATCCGTTGAGTGATACCCCTTCCACTCGGAGGTACCAGATCACTAAGCCCGACTTTCGTCTCTGCTCGACTTGTAGGTCTCGCAGTCAAGCTCCCTTATGCCTTTGCACTCTACGGCTGGTTTCCATTCAGCCTGAGGGAACCTTTGGGCGCCTCCGTTACACTTTAGGAGGCGACCGCCCCAGTCAAACTGCCCGCCTGACACTGTTCTGCGCCCGGCTTACGGGTCGCGGTTAGAACCGAAATCCAGCCAGGGTGGTATTTCAACGTTGGCTCCACCGAGGCTAGCGCCCCAGCTTCTCAGCCTCCCACCTATCCTACACAAGCTGAACCCCAATCCAATGTCAGGGTGCAGTAAAGCTCCACGGGGTCTTTTTGCCCTAGCGCGGGTAACCTGCATCTTCACAGGTACTTCAACTTCGCCGGATCCCTCGTTGAGACAGCGCCCAGACCGTTACGCCATTCGTGCGGGTCGGAACTTACCCGACAAGGAATTTCGCTACCTTAGGACCGTTATAGTTACGGCCGCCGTTTACCGGGGCTTCAATTCAGAGCTTGCACCCCTCCTCTTAACCTTCCGGCACTGGGCAGGCGTCAGCCCCTATACGTCAGCTTTCGCTTTCGCAGAGACCTGTGTTTTTGCTAAACAGTCGCCTGGGCCATTTCACTGCGGCTTCGATCAACCACTGCAAGCAGCAGTTGCGAAGCGCCCCTTCTCCCGAAGTTACGGGGCCATTTTGCCGAGTTCCTTAACGAGGGTTCTCCCGATCGCCTTGGTATTCTCTACCCGCCTACCTGTGTCGGATTGCGGTACGGGCACCTGGGATCTCGCTAGACACTTTTCTCGCCAGCTCGGCTCACTCAAATCGGGCTAATGCCCTTTCATTCGCTGCTCGGGGTTGAAATGAGCGGACGGATTTGCCTGTCCACTCCCCCTACCGGCTTAGACGCGTATAGCCAAAACGCGCTCGAACTACCGTGCCGTGTCATGCCCTTGCTCTCACCCTGGCTCGGTTCCTGGGCTCGACCGGCTGTGCCGGCCATCCCCCAAGCCCCTACCCCGGGGCGACACCTTGCGGTGCAAACGATCCTTTGGTGGTTCCGGAATATCAACCGGATGTCCATCGCCTACGACGTTCGTCCTCGGCTTAGGCCCGACTAACCCTGAGTGGACGAGCCTTCCTCAGGAAACCTTAGGCTTACGGCGTGTGGGATTCTCACCCACATCTCGCTACTAATGCCGACATTCGCACTTCTGCACGCTCCAATCGTCCTCACGGTCGACCTTCACTGCCTGCAGAACGCTCCCCTACCACTCGCCTTGCGGCAAGTCCGTAGCTTCGGTGCCATGCTTGAGCCCCGCTGAATTTTCGGCGCAGATCCACTTGACCAGTGAGCTGTTACGCACTCTTTCAATGATGGCTGCTTCTAAGCCAACATCCTGGTTGTTAATGCGGATCCACATCCTTTACCACTTAGCATGGACTTAGGGACCTTAGCTGACGGTCCGGGCTGTTTCCCTTTTGACCACGAAGCTTAGCCCTCGCAGTCTGACTCCCAGGCTCTAGAATCGCGGGATTCGGAGTTTGGTTGGGGTTGGTAAGCGGGAAGCCCCCTAGCCCATCCAGTGCTCTACCCCCGCGATTGAACGCCTGAGGCTAGCCCTAAAGCTATTTCGGGGAGAACCAGCTATCTCCGAGTTCGATTGGCATTTCACCTCTATCCACAGGTCATCCCCCAGCTTTTCAACGCTGGTGGGTTCGGGCCTCCACGGGACATTACTCCCGCTTCACCCTGCCCATGGATAGGTCACTCGGTTTCGGGTCTACTGCGTGCGACTCGCGCCCTATTCAGACTCGCTTTCGCTCCGGCTGCGTCCTTCTCGGACTTAACCTTGCCACACACAAGTAACTCGTCGGCTCATTCTTCAAAAGGCACGCCATCACGCTACCCCTTGCGGGGCAACACGCTTTGACTGCTTGTGGGCACGTGGTTTCAGGTACTATTTCACTCCCCTTCCGGGGTGCTTTTCACCTTTCCCTCACGGTACTCGTTCGCTATCGGTCGCCAAGAGTATTTAGCCTTAGACGGTGGTCCGCCTAGTTTCCCACATGAGAGACCTTCCACGTGGTACTCAGGTGGCCAATCCAGAGGCCGGGCACGCTTTCGTCTACGGGGCTCTCACCCGCTCTGGCCCACCGTTCCAGGTGAGTTCGACTAGCGTCCGGTTTTGTAACTCTGCAGGATCCCGGCAGGGACCCAATGATCGACTCCTACAACCCCAGCTCAGAAACGGCTGCCGCCTATCGCGCTGAACTGGTTTGGGCTATTCCCGTTTCGCTCGCCACTACTAAGGGAATGATCTCTTTTCCTCCAGCTACTGAGATGTTTCAGTTCGCTGGCTTACCTCCGCATGGCCTATATATTCAACCATGGGTGACTGGGCATGACCCCAGCCGGGTTTCCCCATTCGGACATCCTCGGATCAACGTCTGCTCGCGACTCCCCGGGGCTTAACGCAGCCTGCCACGTCCTTCATCGGCTCTTGGCGCCAAGGCATCCACCTCGTGCCCTGTGTAGCTTGACCTCCACCCAGCATCTGACCAGGCGGTCAGTGTCAGGTGTGGTCGATCGGGTTCTCCAATTATCACGGCGAATTGATCTTTCGATCTACTTTACTGCCGTCATCTATCCAGTTGTTAAGGTGCACCGCCGAAGCGGTTCGAGGCCGGCCTGGGCCGGTCCCCCAGCGAGTCCGCTGGTCTGTGGGCTCAGCAGTTCTGAGCGCACGGATCAGGGGAGATCGTGGGCCCGGACGCACTTGCGCATGTCCGGTCAGGTATTCGACTTGAAGGTGGGTGTTCCCAGTGCTCTCGACAGGCGAAGGTGGTGGAGACGAGGAGACTCGAACTCCTGACCCTCTCCTTGCAAAGGAGATGCTCTGCCAGCTGAGCTACGTCCCCGCGAACCCGGTGGACTGGGAATGGTGGGCGCACCTGGACTCGAACCAGGGACCTCGGCCTTATCAGGGCCGCGCTCTAACCAGCTGAGCTATGCGCCCCGAGCGCCGGCCGCTGGGCGGCTGCACCGATAACCCTTGAAGAGTGGTAGGAACAGGGCCGTTTGAACATGCCCGGTTACGGTGTCTCACCGAGTCGCCGGTCGATCTCCAGCTTGCGCCGGCACACCCCACTCGGCTAGAGGTGCGAACGATCGGGCGATCAACCTGGGAGCCATCAACGCCATGACCTCACCGTATGGCCATGACTCGGATCTCCCTAGAAAGGAGGTGATCCAGCCGCACCTTCCGGTACGGCTACCTTGTTACGACTTCGTCCCAATCACCGACCCCACCTTCGACGGCTGCCTCCCTTGCGGGTTGGCCCACCGGCTTCGGGTGTTGCCAGCTTTCATGACGTGACGGGCGGTGTGTACAAGCCCCGGGAACATATTCACCGCCGTATGCTGACCGGCGGTTACTAGCAACTCCGGCTTCATGCTGGCGAGTTGCAGCCAACAATCCGAACTGAGACCGGCTTTAAGGGATTTGCTCCACCTCGCGGTTTCGCCGCCCGTTGTACCGGCCATTGTAGCGTGGGTGTAGCCCAGGACGTAAGGGCCATGCTGACTTGACGTCATCCCCGCCTTCCTCCGAGTTTCTCTCGGCAGTCCCGTGTGAGTGATACAACACACGGTAGGGGTTGCGCTCGTTGCGGGACTTAACCCAACATCTCACGACACGAGCTGACGACAGCCATGCAACACCTGTGGCCAGGCCCCTTGCGGGGCGCCGACGTTTCCGCCGGATTCCTGGTCATGTCAAGCCCTGGTAAGGTTCTTCGCGTTGCATCGAATTAAACCCCACGCTCCGCTGCTTGTGCGGGGCCCCGTCAATTCCTTTGAGTTTTAGCCTTGCGGCCGTACTCCCCAGGCGGGACACTTAATGCGTTAGCTTCGGCACTGGTGGGGTTGATACCACCAACACCTAGTGTCCATCGTTTACGGCTAGGACTACCGGGGTATCTAATCCCGTTTGCTCCCCTAGCTTTCGCGCCTCAGCGTCAAGAACAGGCCAGGAAGCCGCCTTCGCCACTGGTGTTCCTCCCGATATCTACGCATTTCACCACTACACCGGGAATTCCGCTTCCCTCTCCTGCCTTCGAGTCGATCAGTATCGAGTGACCCTCCCCAGTTGAGCCGGGGGCTTTCACACTCGACTTGAACGACCGCCTGCGCGCTCTTTACGCCCAGTAAATCCGGACAACGCTGGTCACCTACGTATTACCGCGGCTGCTGGCACGTAGTTAGCCGTGACTTATTCATCAGGTACCGTCATCATCGTCCCTGGTAAAAGCGGTTTACAACCCGAAGGCCTTCATCCCGCACGCGGCGTTGCTGCTTCAGGCTTTCGCCCATTGAGCAAAATTCCCGACTGCTGCCTCCCGTAGGAGTCTGGGCCGTGTCTCAGTCCCAGTCTGGGTGATCGTCCTCTCAGACCACCTACCGATCGTCGCCTTGGTGAGCCATTACCCCACCAACGAGCTAATCGGACGCAGGCCCCTCCTGAAGCGCCTCGCGGCTTTGATGACGTCAATGAAAACGTCGCCACATGCGGTATTAGCAACCCTTTCGGGCCGTTATCCCCCACTTCAGGGCAGGTCACCCACGCGTTACTCAGCCGTTTGCCACTAACGAGCAAGCTCGTTCGTTCGACTTGCATGTCTCATGCACGCCGCCAGCGTTTATCCTGAGCCAGGATCAAACTCTCCGCGAAAACTCAATCTTGCGACTGAGTCAAAATCTCGAGGGGTTTGTCCAGGCAGTTCTCGTACTGAGTTCCTACCACTCTTCAGTTGTTAAGGTGCAGCGCCCGGCCTTTACCGCCCGGAGCGCGGACTGCCCATTGTGGCGCAGGTCGCTCCCCGTGTCAAACGGGGCGGGGGGTCCCAGCTGTTGGGCCGGGAGACCGGTGGCCTCGGGTTCTTGAGGCGCGAGGCGAGATATTAGGGAACGCCGGAACCCCTGTCAAACGGGTTTGTGCCGTGGGGCTCGGACGGGTCCCCGCACGATCAGATGGGGCCCTCCCCGACGAGCAGAACCACCATCCCGCCGACCACGAAGCAGAGCAGCCCGAGCTCGGCCGAGCCCGCGGCCCCGCCCGGGCCGACGGCCAGGAGCCAGGCCGCCACGCCGATGACCGCGGCCAGGACCGGCTTGACGAGCCGCAGCAGCAGTTCGAAGACGAGCTCGCGCACCTAGAGCGCCCTCCGGCCCTGGAATGACCTGATCAGGGTCACGTCGTCCGCGTACTCGAGGTCGCCGCCCACGGGGAGTCCCCGCGCGATGCGCGTGACGGCCCCGACGCGGCCCTCGAGCCGCTCGCCCAGGTACATCGCGGTCGCCTCGCCCTCGAGCGTCGGGTTGGTTGCCAGGATGACCTCCTCGATCTGGGCGCCGTCGGCCGATGCCTCGTCCACGCGCTCGAGGAGCTCGCGGATCCGCAGGCGGTCGGGGCCGATCCCGTCAATGGGGCTGATGGCGCCGTGCAGGACGTGGTAGCGCCCGCGGAACTCGCCGGTGCGCTCGATCGCGAGCACGTCGAGCGGCTCCTCCACCACGCACAGGCGCCCGACTTCTCGGCCGGGGTCGCGGCAGATGGGGCAGACCGGCGCATCGCTGATGTTGAAGCACCGGTCGCAGAACACGACCTCGTCGCGCACAGCCACGAGGGCGCGCGCCAGCGCGCGAGCCTCGCCGTCTGGGGCGCGCAGCAGGTGGTACGTCAGCCGCTGGGCCGTCTTGGGGCCGATCCCGGGCAGGCGGGAGAACGCCTCGATCAGGCGGGCGACGGGCTCGATGACCGGCGAGGCCACGGGGGGTCAGCCCAGACCCGGGATCCGCAGGCCGGCGGTGACGGCGCCCATCTTCTTCTCGGCCAGCTCGCGCGACGCGTCGAGCGCCTCGTTGACGGCCGCGAGCACCAGATCCTGGAGCATCTCGACGTCGTCGGGGTCCACCGCGTCCTTGTCGATGACGAGCGCGGTCAGGACCTGCTTGCCGGTGACGGTGGCCTTGACGACCCCACCACCCGCCGTGCCGTCGACCGTGAGCGTGTCGAGCTCAGCCTGCACGCGCGCCATGTCCTGCTGCATCTGCATCGCCATGCGCTGCAGGTTGGCCATGCCCATGTCTGGATCCTCCGGGTAGTGGGGCGTTGGCGCCAAGTCTCGCCCAAGCGGACGCCGCGCGCTGGCCGGGCGGAGCGCTCGGGGCGGTGGTCAGGTGATCTCCCGCACGTCCGCGAGGTCCTCCGCGAAGATGCGGTGGGCCTCGTCGAGGATGCGCGCCTCGTCCACGTCGGACGGGAGCGGCGGCACGAGCTCGAAGTTGGTCGCCACGCAGCGGACGCCGACGTCGTGGCCCAAGAACTGGGCGAGGCCAGTCTCGAGATTCGTCCGGCGGCGCTCGGCCACGTCCTTGAAGAATGCCTTCTCCTCGGGGAACGCGAGCGTCACGACATTGGCCTCGACGCCGATGGGCCGGCAGTCGAGGATGAGCGGCCGCAGCGACGGGTTGGCGCCGATGATCGAGATCACCTGGGGCCAGCCGTGTCGGAGGCGGTCGAGGTCGTCCCCGCCGGATGCCGCAGCGGACCCGGGCGCGCGTGACGGTGCAGGTTCCGGCTTGGGTTCTGGTGGCGCCGCAGGCACGCGATCGCGGGTTGGCGCTGGCCTGGGCCTCGCCGCCAGCGGCGGCGCTCCTGCCTCGGCTGGCGCGGCCGCGGATGACGCGTCTGGCACCGCCGCGGCCTCGACAGCTGGGAGTGCGCTCGCCGGCGGCGCCGGCGATGTCGGGGGCTGGGGGGCGTTACCGGGTGACGACGACGCGGGCGCAGCCGCGAGGGACGGCGAGGGCCCGGCCGACGCAATGGACGAATCGAGCAGCGCGAGCTCGAGCTGGAGGCGCAGACCCCCGGCGCCCAGCCGCGACGTGTCGATGGCGGCCATGCGTCGGGCAGCTGTGACCACCGCGGGCTCAACGGGTCGCGCGGCCCCCACGTCATCGAGGATCCGGTCGCGGAGCGCCTCGACGGCCTGGTCGAGGAACACGCGCAGGTCGCGGCCCCGCTCCTCGAGCCCGTCGAGCACGCCGATCCCGCCTGCAGCGTCGCCACCCACGAGCGCGGCGAGGTAGCCACGGACCGATTCCGCGTCAGCGAGGCCGAGCAGGTCCCGCACGGCCTCGGCCTCGATCCGTCCCGACGTGGAGCTGAGGAGCTGGTCGAGGATCGACTCGGCGTCGCGCATGCCGCCGGCGGCGAGCCGGGCCACGAGCCGAACCGCCTCGGGGTCCACGTCCCGCCCGTCGGCCGCGAGGATCCTGTCGAGCTTGCCGACGATCTCGGCCACGGTGAACCGCCGCACGTCGAACCGCTGGACCCGCGACAGGATGGCGGGCGGGAAGTCTTGCGGGTGGGTAGAGGCGAACATGAAGGTGACGAACTCAGGTGGCTCCTCAAGCGACTTGAGAAGCGCGTTCCAGCCGTCCTTCGTGATCTGGTGGGCCTCGTCGAGGATGTACACCTTGCGCCGCAGGTCCTGGGGCGCATAGGCCAGCCGGTCCCGCAGGTCTCGAATGCTGTCGATGCCGCGGTTGGACGCAGCGTCGATCTCGACGAGGTCCAGCGCCCGGCCCTCGCGGATGGACACGCACGCCGGGCAGCGGTCGCAGGGATCCCCGTTGGGCGCGAGGTCTGAGCAGTTCACGGCCTTGGCGAGGATCCGCGCGAGCGACGTCTTGCCGGTTCCGCGCGGTCCGGTGAACAGGATCGCGTGCGCGACCCTTCCGGTGAGCACGGCGTTGCGCAGCGTCGCGACGACCGCCTCCTGCCCGACGATCTCCGAGAACGTCTGGGCCCGCCATCGGCGGTAGAGCGCCTGGTGGGCGATCCCTTCGGTCAACTCGGCTCCTGCGTCCGGCGGTGCGCGCCGTGCGCGCGAGGCGAGAGAAGGTTATGCCGTGCACCCTCCGTCGATACGGACGCCCCCGCGCCCAGCGAGCGGTCGCGGCTCGGACCAGGCCGTTCCGCGGCACCCGAAGCTCATCGCTGAGTGCTGCTTCCTTCCGGACCTGACACGGTTCACGAGTCTCCGCTGCGCGGGACCCGGCCCTCATCGTCGCGAACGCCGTCGGCTCTCGAGAGCGCCGACCTCGGGAGGGAATTCAGCCCTGCTGGAGCGGATTGCAGGTACAGGGCACCGCTAGTTCCCCGCCTAGCACGGCCCGCCGATCATAGCAGGGGGACGGCCTCCGTCCCGGCGCCGCGTCGGACGGCCGAGCCGGGACAGCCGCCCGGCGATCAGGGCCTCGACGCAGCGTACCCGTACCAGGCGCCGGACGATGTGGTCACGATCACGCCCCCCGGCAGGAGCGCGATTCGGGTCGCGGGCTGCGGCACCTCGAAGGGGGTGGTCGCCACCGGCCGCCAGGTCCGGCCGTCCGCGGATGACCAGGCGACCGCGCTGGGCGCGCTGCGCAGTGCGACGAGCCGCTCGCCGTCCCCGACGATCTCCCCGTCCGGGTAGAGGCCGCAACCCACCGTGGACCCCGGGCAGCCCGATGAGCCGACCGGATCGAAGCCGGCCAGGACCGTCCAGCGTCCGCCATCGGCCGACCACCACCAAACCTCGCGGCTCGGGCTGTCGCCCGTCGCGAGGACGCCCTTGGCTCCCACGGCGAGCCGCCACACCACGCTCGCCCGCTCCCCGATCGCAAGCTCCGGGCTCTGCGGCAGTGCCACCGGCGTCCACACCTGGGCCGTGGGGTCGGAGCGCATGATCGCCGCCCCGGCCAGACCGTCGACGAGCGTCTTGCCCGCAACCAGGAACCCGCCACCGGGAGCGGCTGCCAGATCCATGGCGGTGAAGCCCGACGGCAGCGCACCTGCAGGCACCTGCCGCCAGTTGGCCCCGTCGGTGGTGACCGCCAGATGTCCAGTTCCCTGCCCGCCGGGATCGGGCGCCTCATTCCAGGCGACGACAGCCCGGCCCCCGGAGCCGGCCGTGAGAACGGTCCCGTCGAGGGTGATCGGCTCGGGGAGGATGGGCCCGCCCCGCATCTGCCAGGCGGCACCGTCGGCGGAGAGCCAGGTGCTCAAGACCCTCGGAGCGGGTGTCGACAGCTCTCCAGCCGTGGTCTGGGCAGGCATCGAGGTCACCGCGAGGAGCTGGTGGCCGAGCGGCGCCACGCCCTCGACGCGCATGCCCGGCCAGAATGTCGTGGCGGTGCCCGAGGCAACCGGGGACCAATCGATCGCGTCAGGCGACGTCCACAGCAGGGGCGCGCCCGCCCCGTCGTCACCGAGGGACGCGAAGCCGCCCGACCAGCGGACGGTTGGCCCGAGGTGGGCAATCGGGTCGCCGACATCGAAGGCCTGCCAGCGGAGGGCTGTCCACGTCGCCCCGCCCGGCGGCGGCGGATCGAGCGTGAATGGCGCGGGAACGAAGAAGGGCGGCGCCGACGGCGTGGCAGGCGACTCGACGGGAGGCGCCGAGCGGGCGACCGGCGTTGGACTCGAGCTCACCGCGGGCTGCGGCGAGGGGGTTGCCTTGGGCTGGTCCCAGGGCTTGGCGACAGCCAGGACCACGAACGCAACCACGAGCGCCCCGACAACCAGTGCTGATTGCGGACCGCCGCCAGGCGCGGCACGACCCGAGAACTGGGCGGGCTCCGCCATACCGGAAGGGGCCTCTGGCGCTGCGGGAGGGCTGGCGGAGAGGGCGGGATTTGAACCCGCGATGGGTTGCCCCATACCGCATTTCCAGTGCGGCGCCCTAGGCCACTAGGCGACCTCTCCGCGGCGAAGCATAGCAAGACCCGACGGGGTCACCGCCGGGCCTGAACTGCTGCGAGTGGCGGAGAGGGTGGGATTCGAACCCACGGTGCTTTCGCACACCGCTTTTCGAGAGCGGCACCATCAACCACTCGGACACCTCTCCGCGCGAGAGGATACCAAACGTCGGCCGGTTCGCCGGGGGTTCGTCGTCCAGGGCTTCGGCGCGGCCCAGGTCACGCGCCCGTGGGGACCCCCGAGGGGGTCCCGGCGAGGTCCTCGGCCTCCTCGCGCCGGATCCCGGACACAACCTGGAGCCGCCTGCCGAGCGACGGGTGCTGCGCCAGCTGGAGCACGGTCCCCGCGGCGCCCTCCACTGGGTTCGGCGCCGCGTAGACCAGGGCGGCCGCGTCGCAGGCCAGCAGCGCGCCGACGCACATGGCGCAGGGCTCGAGGGTGGTGAACACGGTCACGTCGGGCAGGCGCAGGGTGCCGAGGCGCCGGGCGGCCTCGCGCAGGACGGTCATCACCGGGTGTGCGGTGGGGTCGTCCGCGTCGCCCGCGCGATTGCAGCCGCGGGCCACCATCGCCTCGTCCATGACCGCGATCGCGCCCACGGCCGGTCGGCCGCGCCCTGCCGCAGCGCGCGCCTCCGCGAGCGCCTCGCCCATGAACAGCTCGTAGTTCATGGAGCCGATCATAACCACCTTCGAGCGCGATAGGATGGCCCAGGTCCGTGCCTGCCCGGGCGTGGGGCGACCGGTCCGGCGCTTCGCGCTGCGCTGCGCCCACCACCAGCCACGGGTCGGCCGACGGTCGGCTCGAACCACTGGAGCCTGCACTCATGGCTGCACCTCGACGGATCGGCATCCTCACTGGCGGCGGCGACGTCCCGGGCCTGAACGCGGTCATCAAGAGCGTCGTCTACCGCGCGACGGACCTGGGCTTCGAGGTCCTGGGCATCCGCCGCGGCTGGGAGGGCCTCACGCACCAGCGCCGCACCTCCGAGCTCGACCCCGAGTACGTCCGCGTGCTCGACCGGATCAACACCCGCACCATCGACCGGACCGGCGGCACGATCCTCCACTCGTCGCGCACGAACCCGCGCAAGATGCGGGAGAAGAGCCTGCCCGCCTGGCTCGACCCCAAGACGGTCGCCGACAAGCAGACCTCCGAAGGCGTCTACGACCTCACCGACCACGTGCTCGACACCATCGCCCACCTTGGGCTGACGCACCTCGTGACGATCGGCGGCGATGACACGCTGTCCTTCTCGTCGGTCCTCCACTCGCGGGGCCTGCCGCTCGTGGCCATCCCCAAGACGATGGACAACGACGTCAACGGGACCGAGTACTGCATCGGCTTCTCGTCCGCGATCACCCGCGCGAAGGAGCTCGTGAATCGCCAGCGGAGCACCCTCGGCAGCCACGAGCGGATCGGCGTGTTCCGCATCTTCGGGCGGGACGCGGGGTTCACCTCGCTGTACACGGCGTACGTGACCTCCACGCGCTGCGTGGTGCCGGAGTTCGCCTACGACCTCGACGCCCTGGCCGCGCTCGTCAAGGACGATCACCGCAACAACCCCAGCCGGTACGCCATCGTCATCACGGCCGAGGGCGCAGTCTGGAAGGGCGCCCAGATGCAGGAGACAGGCGACGCTGACGCCTTCGGGCACAAGCACAAGGTGAACATCGGCGAGGCGCTCGCGGGCGAGCTCAAGGCCCGCACCGGGATCGAGGCCGTCGCGTCCGAGCTGACCTACGACCTGCGCTCCGGTGAGCCCGACATGTTCGACTCGATGGTGGCGTCCACGTTCGCCAATGTGGCGATGGACCTCATCGCCGATGGTGTCAGCGGGCGCATGACCGCGATCCGCGACGGCAAGTACGCGCATGTGTCCCTGGAAGAGACGGCCAAGCCGCCCCGCCGCGTCCAGACCGACCAGTGGGACAGCAACCGGTTCCGCCCGGTGTATGCCCACAAGCTGGGTGTGCCGGTGCTGCTGACCCCGTCGCTGGGGCCGGTCATCGAGTAGCGCTCTCGCCCCTCGCGATGCGAGCCCGCGCCGAGCGCGGGCTCGTTCGATTTCAGGTGGGCGCCAGGGCCACCGTCCTGCTGCTCCCAGACACTCGGCCTCAGAGTGGTGGACGGGCGTCGCCGCGCAGATACCCACCCTGCGAGTGTCGGGAAGCCTGCGCGTCCCAGACCCTCGGTGGACGCGTGTCTGGGATTCTGGACACGTCCAGCACTCGCAGCCCGAGTGTCGGGGAGAGGGCCTCGTGCGCGGCGCGGGGCCTCGTGCGCGGCGCGGGGCCCCCGTGCGCGGCGCGGCGCCCCCGTGCGCGGCGCGGCGCTTGTTAGCCCTCCATCCCCGAGAGCTGGCGGATGGGGCGGGCGAGGTTGGACATGTCCTCGTCGCCGTAGCCGCGGGCCAGGAGACCGGCCTCGAGCTGGGCCGCGAGCCCGGTGACCGGCAGCGTCACACCGAGCGAGCGTGCCATCTCGAGCGCGATGCCCAGGTCCTTGAGATGGAGCGCGGTCTTGAAGCCCAAGGGGTAGGCGTTGTTGACCATCTTGGCGCTCCGGTTGGCGAGGATCCACGAGCCCGCCACGCCGCCGCCGAGCGCAGCCACGACGGCGGACGGGTCGAGCCCCGCCTTCATCGAGAGGACCATGCCCTCGGCCACGGCGAGGTAGACCCCGGAGATCACGACCTGGTTGACCGCCTTGACGGCCTGGCCGGCGCCCGCGGGACCGAAGTGCGTGATGGTCTTGCCCATCGCGGCGAGGACGGGCCGGGCGCGCTCGAGGTCGGCCTCGGTGCCGCCCGTGAAGATCGTCAGGGTGGCGTTCTTCGCGCCCTCCGAGCCGCCGGAGACCGGCGCGTCGACGAAACCGACGCCCTGCTCGGCCAGACGGCCGGCGAAGCCGCGGGTGGCGTCGGGCGAGATCGTCGAGCAGTCGATGACCAGGCCGCCCGAGGCGAGCCCCGCCGCGACGCCCTCGGCGCCGAAGAGGACCGACTCGACATCGGGCGTGTCCGAGACGCAGGTGACGACGATGTCCGCATTGCGCGCGACATCCGTCGGGGACGCGGCCTCGCGCGCACCGGCGGCGATGAGGTCGCCCGCCCTCCCGGGCGTGCGGTTCCAGACGGTGACCTCGAACCCCGCCTTGCGCAGGTTGCCGGCCATCGCCGACCCCATGGTCCCCAGCCCGCAGAACCCGATCCGTTCCATTCGCTCCTCCGTGTGGTGGGGCACAGGGTACAAGCGTGGCGACAGGCAGGCGTCGCGCTTCGAGGCTCGTCTCGCACGTTGCGTGCCGGGCGCGGACGTACCATCGCCTCGTGGAGTGGCTGGGCGTGGACCGGCAGCGGCTCGGGAGCGCGATGCTCGCCTTCGGCATCGTGGGCCTGCTGCTCGCCGCGGTCGTCGCCGTGACGCTCGTGGCAGGGGGCATCGCGGCCCGCACGCTCGACGATCGGGTGGTGGCAGGCCAGGACCGCATCGCGGCATCCCTGACCCGGCTCACGCTCACGGTGGACAGCGTCGCGACGAGCGTGGACCATGGCTCCACCACCCTCGCGACCTCGCGCGACAGCGTGGCGCACGCGGTGGATGCGCTCGGCGAACTGGCGGGCACGTCGGATTCGCTGGCCTCGGCGCTGGACGTCTCGATCCTGGGCCAGCAGCCCTTCACCTCCGCCGTGACCCAGCTGCACGACATGGCGACGCGGGTGCGGACGTTCCAGGACGACGCGACGCGGCTGGCCGCGAACCTCGACCAGGACTCGAGCGACGCGGCGCAGATTGCCGGCCAGATTCGCGACATGCGCTCCCAGGTGGCTGAGCTCGCGGGCGGCGTCGCGGGGCTGACGGGCGCCCGGGACGTGGTGTCGTTCGCGCTCGGCGGGATCGTGCTGGCCGGGTTGCTGACCGCGTGGACTGCGGTTCTGGCCGGGGCGATCGCCTGGGCAGGGCTGCGCCTCCGGCGGCATGCCGCGCTGGGCGTGGTGGCAGCGGCGCCTGCAGAAGCTCAGGTCTCGCTCTCGCGCGCCGAGCCGACCGCAGGACCGGCGTCCGTCGATGCGCCCACCTCGACCTGGGCCTCGACGTCCGCATCTCGGTCGATCTCGCCGCTGGACACGATCACCCCGCCAACGGACGACCCGTCCCGCGAGTCCTGACCACGTCGCGGCGGGGACGCCGCTCGGGCACACTGCGCGCATGGCAACCAAGATCATCCTCGACGTCGACACCGGCACCGACGACGCGGTCGCGCTGATGACCGCCGCCCTGTCCCCTGACATCGAGCTCGTCGGCGCCACCACCGTCAACGGCAACACCGGCATCGAGAGCACAACCGAGAACACCCTTCGCGTGTTCGAGTGGATCGGGATGCCGCAGGTGCCCGTGCACCGCGGGATGTCGAGGCCGCTCGCGCGCCCGCAGATGCAGCAGATCAACCCAGCCACCCGGATCCACGGCGACCTGCTCGACCTGCCGGCAGCAACCATCGCGGCCCAGCCCGGCCATGCTGTCGACTGGCTCATCGAGACGCTGCTCGCGTCGGACGGCGACATCACGCTGGTCCCCGTTGGCCCGCTGACCAACATCGCCACGGCCATCCAGAAGGAGCCGGCGATCCTGGAGAGGATCCCCGAGATCGTGATCATGGGCGGCGCCCACGACCACGGGAACTCGACGCCCTCGGCTGAGTTCAACATCTGGCTCGACCCGGAGGCCGCACGGATCGTGGTCAACTGCGGGCGTCCCATCCGCATGGTCCCGCTCGACGCGACGCACCGCGCGCTGGTCTCGACCGAGGACGCGGGACGGCTGCGCGGGCTGGGCACGCCCGCGGGCGAGGCGGCGGCCCGCTTCGTGCTCAAGCGCATCGAGGGCTACGACGCCACCCAGCCGATGCACCGCGCGGGGGCGGCGCCGGTCCACGACGCGCTGGCCGTGTGCGCGGTCATCGACCCCTCGGTCATCACGACGCACTTCATCCCGGTGGACGTGGAGATCGGAGGCGAGTTGTCCGTGGGCCGGACGGTGTGCGACTTCCGCTTCCGGAGCCGCAAGCCCGCCAACGTGCACTTCGCGATGGACGCGGACGAGCCCAGGTTCGTCGCGATGCTGCTCGACATCCTGGGTCGGACGGCCTAGCTGGGGGACGCGCTCGTGGGGGGAGCATCACAGGGCGGCGGCCCGACGCGTCTGGGCGCCGTGCGCGCGAAGGCGGGGATCGTGGTGAGCATGGCGCTCCGGGCGGCGGCGCTGTTCGTGGGGGCGTTCCTGCTGATCGGCATCGTCGGGCAGCTGCGCGGCCGGACGCTCGATCCGAGCCTGTGGCTGGTGGACCTGCACGACGTGCCGGCGGGCGTTCGCGTCGTCGGGCTCGGCATCGCTGGCGTCCTCCTTGCCGCCTGGGCCGCGCGACCCACGGCGGGGCTGCCCCGTCGTGCCGCGACGACGGCCGTGTGTGGCGCGCTGGCGCTGCTGGCCGTGCGGGACGTGTCGGGGTTCGCGTCGGCGGTCGGCGCGGGCGGGGTCGCGCCATTCGTCCCGGTCCCGCTCTCGGCCGTGGTCGCTCTCCTGTTCCTCGCCCTGGCGGTGGCCGCAGCCCGTCGACCGGCAGTGAGTCCCTCGTCGGTCCGCTGGAGCGCGGTATGGCTCGGGGTGGGCGTGCTCGCCTGGGGCGTGGTGTTCCCGCTCGCCCAGATGCTGTTCTTCGGAACCACGGACTACCGCCGCCCGGCCGACGCGGCGGTCGTCTTCGGGGCCCGCGTGTATGCGAACGGGCAGCCGTCGGAGCTCCTGGCCAACCGGATCCGGACCGGCGTCGACCTCTACCGCGCGGGCCTCGTGCCGCTGCTCGTGATGTCAGGCGGGGACGGAGCCGACGGGGTCAACGAGGCCGTGGCCATGCGCGAGGTGGCGATCGCCGACGGCGTGCCCGCGGGTGCCGTCCTGGTCGACACGTCCGGGGTGAACACCGAGGCCAGCGTGGCCGACGTCACCGCGATGATCGCGGACGGCGCCGTGCCGCTCCCCCACGGCGCGCTGATCACGGTCAGCCAGGCGTACCACCTGCCGCGCGTGCAGCTGGCGTTCGCAGCGGCCGGGATTGACGTGCTGACGGTGCCGGCCCGCGACCCGAAGTTCATCGTTGAGATGCCGATCCTCATCGGGCGCGAGGTGCTGGCGTTCTGGGCGTACGACCTGCGGACCTGCCTGGGCTGACGCCGTCTACGTTCTGGGCTGTGCGGGCGCCGGTCCAGCGACCGGGCCGCCCATGGTCCAGCCCGCGGCAGGCCGCGCCGGGCCGCTTCCGGCGCCCGTCGCCTCGACGGCGGCGGCAATGGCCGCCAGGTCGTCGGCGTCGAGGTTGACGGAGGCGCCTCCGATCCAGCCGCCGATCTGCTCGGCGCTGCGGGCGCCCACGATCGCCCCGGTCACGCCGGGCCACGCGAGGGTCCAGGCGATGGCGACCGCGGACACGGTGGTGCCATGACGGGCGGCGATCGGCGCGAGCGCGTCGCGCAGGGCCAGATTCGCGCTCAGCTTCGGTTCGGTGAAGTTCGGGTGGCGGCGCCGCCAGTCGCGCTCGCCCATCGCGGCAATCCGCTCGCGAGCGAACGAGTCCGTCAGCAGCCCCGACTGCATGGGGCTGTACACGATGACGCCGGAGCGGTGCGCAGCCGCCCAGGGGATCACGTCGGCGGCCGAATCGCGGCGGATGGCCGAGAGCGGCGGCTGCACCGAGTCCACGTGCCGGATCGCCTCGGCACGGTCGAGCAGCTCGACGGTGAAGTTGGCCACTCCGATGGCGCGCGCCTTGCCCTCCTCCATGAAACGGACCATCTCGGCCCACGAGTCCTCGAGGGGCGTCGTCCCCGGGTCGGGCCAGTGGAACTGGTAGAGGTCGATTCGCTCCAGCCCGAGGCGCCGCAGCGAGGCCTCGAGCTCGCGGCGCATCGATCGCGGCTCGAGCGTCGTGATCGGCTCGTCGTCCGGACGGGCAGGGTCCGCGACGCGGCCGCACTTCGTGAACACGAGCGGCCGGTCACCGGCGGGCATCTCCCGGAGCGCCCGGCCGACCACCTCCTCGGAGTGGCCGATCCCGTAGATCGCCGCGGTGTCGATCCAGTTGAGCCCGAGCTCGACCGCGCGGCGGATCGCGGCAATCGACGCCCGGTCGTCCTGACTGCCCCAGCCGTACTTCCAGTCCCCGCCACCGATGGCCCACGCGCCGAGCCCCACGGGAGTGATGTCGAGGCCGCTCGTCCCGAGCGGTCGAGTCGCGAGCGTCATCGAAGCTGCCCCTGTGGTCGCGGCGGCCTCGCCGCGCATGCGCCCGAGTCTCGCACAGGCCAGTGGCGCACGGGGCCTGCCGTCGAGCGTCCGGACCGCCCCGGGTCGTGGCCGCGGTCTCGGGATACAGGCGCGCCCCGCCTTCGCGTTGGGCGGAGGCGGGGCGGGCCTGGCGGAGCGGCCGCCTGGTCAGACAGCGTCGGCGGAATGCGCGTCGGCCGGTGCTGAGACGGTCGGGACGTCGGTTGAGGTCGCGTCGGGGTCGATCGACTGGATCGGGTTGTTGAAGCCTGCCGGGGCGGCAGGCGCGGCGCTCGTGGACGGCCACGGGGCCATGTCTGCCGGCACCGAGGCCCAGCTGCCGGTGGTCGGCTCCGCGACGGCCGGAGTGGCGGGGCTGGCAATCGGGCGACGGATTGACGAGAGCAGCAGCCCAACGCCGAGGGCGAGGATCACTGCGGGCCCGAGGACGGGCCCGACGTGGACCCCCGGGAGGGCGACGTCGAGCAGGGCGATCGCCCCGATCACCACGAGCACGATCCCGACGATCCCCGCGGCCCCCAGGCCACGCGTCTGGCGGGCGGGCTCGACGTGGCTCACGGGCCCCTGCGGCGGCCAGGGTGCTGACGTGGGCGGGACTGCCCATCCGCCGTACGCCGGGGTACTGGACCAGGCCGTGCCGACGGCCGGCTGGCCGGGCGCAGCGGGACCGGGCTGGTTGGCCCAGGGTGCGCCAGGCTGGCCGGACCACGACGCGCCGGCGGCCGGGGCCGCGCCCATCGGATAGGGCGAGCTCGGGATGATCAGCGCGAGGAGCAGGTACGCGATGAGCGCGAGCCCGCCCGAGAAGATGGTGATCAGGATCCAGGCGATGCGGATGATGGTCGGATCGATGTCCATGTATTCGGCCATGCCGCCGGCGACCCCGGCGAGCTGGCGGTCGCGGCTTCGATACAGACGGCGCGGGTTCACTTGCATCCTCCTTCGGGATTGATCGTGACGCTGCCGACGCTCGCGTTGACCGTGAGCTCGGCGGTGTTGGGCGTGGTGGTGGCGATGGATTGCGGCGAGACCCAGGTGTCGCCCTGACGGACGAGGTTGTTGAACCTGATGCTGCCCAGTGACTGCTGTGCGTTGACCCTCAGGCCGAGGCCTGCCGGGACGCACACCGCGACGGAACCTGCATTGGCCCGGATGTCGCCGGTGAACGTGTCGACCGGCAGCGTGACGGTCGCCGAGCCAGCGTTCACCTCGAGCGCCAGGCGATCGAGGGTGGCGCCCGTGAGGTCAGTCCGCAGGTCACCGGCGTCAACGCCAAGGTCGACCGTCAGCAACGTCGCACCCGTCAGGTCGAGCCGCCCGCGGCCGGCGTCGATCCGCGTGGTGAGGTCGAGCGCGGGGGCGGTCGGCAGGGTCGCCACCCACGTCACCGGACCCCGTGCCGACCACCGGTCGTCCTGCCCGTCCGCGGTGGCGGTGAAGCCGCCTGGCGTGGTGCCCACGTCGGTCCTCCGTCCTGCGCCGTCGGCGCTGTCGAGCCGCCACGAGCTGCCTGCCTGCGTGGTCACCCGGAGGTCGCCGCAGGCGAGGTGGAGGTTGATGGCGCCGGGGCCGTCGATGGTGCCCTGCTGGGTCTGCGTCGGGATGGCCGACGACGACGCGGTGCAGGGCACCGCGAACGTGGGTCCGGCGACGAGCGCGCCGCCGAGCAGGAGGCCCGGGGCGGCTGCGGCGACAAACCCGGCGGGCAGCGAGACCGGCGTCCGACGCAGCAGCATCGCCAGGCCGACGGCGATGACGGCGACCGGCCAGAGGGCGCCCACCGCATCCGAGGCCATCGCCCGGTCCAGGGACCCTGCAGCGCTCGCGAGCGTCACGGCGCCCACAGCGAGCACGAAGACTCCCGCGTAGAGACTTCCGCGCCTGATGGTCATGGCATCCAACCCTCCCGGTCGGTCACTCCGCGCCGCCCCGTCTGGGGCTCGCAGGGGCATCTCACTTGATGCCCTGACTGTGCCTTCCGGGACTGCCCCCTCCCAGCCGGGCAGCGGGCGTCTTGGGGGTGGGGATAGCCCGACCCTCGGTCATGAGCAAGCGGATGGTCGAGTCGCTGCGGACGAGCAGAGGGCGCTCGGCGAGGTCCAGGCGATGGAGGCGACACATGGTCGCCGCGCTGGCGCGATGCGCTGTTCGGGCGCAGACTGCCGCCTTGCACCCGGACCGGCGGCCCGCCGGTGAGCTCCCCCAAGCAGGTGGCCTCCATGCACCGTCGACTCCGCGCCCGCTCCCGCTTCGGCCTGGCCGGACTGCTCGCGACTGCGCTCGTCACGTCCGGTGCCGTCGTCAGTAGCGGCGCGCTCGTCACGGGCGCCGCAGAGGTCACAATCCCGTCCGTCCGGGCGGCTTCGTCGGCGTCGTCGGCGTCGGCAATGGCGGCGGCGACCACAGCGTCGGTCCCGGCCTTCAGCCACGTCTACCTCATCGTGATGGAGAATCACGAGTACGGCTCCATCGTCGGGAGCAGCCACGCGCCGTACATCAACGCGCTGATCCGGCGCTGGGGTCTGGCGACCAACTTCCACGCCGTCGCGCACCCCTCGGAGCCCAACTACCTCGCCTTGTTCGGTGGCAGCACCTTCGGCGTGCAGGACGACTCCGTCCACAACCTCGGCGCCCGCAACCTCGTCGACCAGTTGGAGGCCCACGGCCGGAGTTGGCACGTGTACGCGCAGGACCTCCCGTCGCGATGCTCGACCACGTCGGCGGCCCGCGGCGGCGTCGACCTCGTGGGCCTCGCCGGCTGGTACGCCCGCAAGCACGAGCCGGCGATCAGCTTCACCGATATCTCCCGCAACCCGGCCCGCTGCGCCCGCATCACCCGCCTGTCGTCGTTCAGCCCGACCGCGGCGAACTTCGAGCTCATCATCCCGAACACGACCAACGACATGCACGACGGCACGATCGCCCAGGGCGACGCCTTCCTCCGCGCCTTCGTGCCCCGGATCACGTCCAGCCCGGCGTTCGCGAACAGCCTGCTCGTGATCACCTGGGACGAGGGGTCCACGAGCCTCGGCGGCGGGGGCCGCGTCGCAACGCTCGTCATCTCGCCCCATGTTCCGGCCGGCTTCCGGTCGGCGACAAGCCACACGCACTACTCGATCCTGCGGACGATCCAGGACGCGTGGGGGCTCGGCTGCCTCTACCAGACGTGCACCGCGAACGACCTGGGCGAGTTCTTCACGCGGTAGGGGCGGGCCAACCCGGGCGGGCGCGTCGCGCCGTCGCCGCCCATCGCATCCGGGGCACGGCGACGAAGCCGCGGGTCGCGAGACGGCCGGTATGTCGGCCCCCCGCGGCCCGGGCGCGAGGCCTACTCCGTCGCGAATCGCGCGGTTGGGACGCGCTGCTCCGCCGGGCGCCAGGTCCACGACCACCAGGCGATCGCCAGGCAGCCGAGCGTCTCGAGGGCCGCGATGAACACATAGTGGGGCGTGGCGGAGCCCAGGCCGATCACGTAGACGACCGTCACCACGGCGGCGGCGATGTTGGCCCACCGCGCGACCCGCTGCGGCAGCAGGAGCGAGAGCAGGACCATCCCGATCGGCACCTCCGCGATGACCGCCGCGAGGAGCAGGAAGGCCGGCGTGATTTGGATCCCGTCGGCGTTGCCCGAGGCGACCTGCGCGAGCGCCCCCGGGATCATGAACGAGAGGATGTCCGCGAAGACCATGTTGAGCATGACGAAGACCCACGCCGCGGACAGGCGCGTCCGGGTGCCAACCACTTCCGAGTGCACGACGACTCCTCCGGCCGGGCCGGATCGCCGACACCGGCTGCTGCGGATGTTGCAATACTAACGTTGTTAGTATCGATGGTGGCCATCATCGACTAACGCTGTTAGTATGTCAAGAGCGGACGTTCCGCTGCTCCCCGGGCGACACGGAAGGAGGCGCCATGCCGCGGACGACTCGGGCCGGCGAGCCGCGCGAGACGCTGAGCCGTGAGCGCGTCCTTCGGGCGGCGATGGCGCTGGCGGACGAGCGCGGGATCGAGGCTCTGACCATGCGCGAGCTCGGCGGCCGGCTCGGAGTGGAGGCGGCATCGCTCTACAACCACGTCTCGGGCAAGGACGACATCCTCGCAGGGTTGGCAGACCTCGTGATCGCGGAGATCGACCTGCCGTCCGAGGGCGTCGCCTGGCGGGAGGCGATGCGCCGGCGGGCGATGTCGGCGCGCGCGCTCTTCGCGCGCCACCCGTGGGCGGCCGCCCTGATCGACACGCGGATGCAGGGCGAGCCCAGCGGCCTGGCGTATGCCGACCGGGTCCTCGGGACGCTCCTGCGGGCGGGCCTCTCCCCGGCGGTCGCAGGCAACGCCTTCCTCGTCCTCGACAGCTACATCTACGGCTACGAGCGCCAGCGGTCGATCCTGACGAGGGATGACGGCGGCGACTCCACGGACACCGCGCAGGAGGTCGGCGACGCGATCCCGCCTGGCGCCTTTCCGGCGCTCGCGCAGGTGGCCGCGGCGTACGCGGAGCGGCCGTTCGACGAGGACGCCGGGTTCGCGTTCGGCCTCGACCTGCTGCTCGACGGGATCGATCGGCTGCTGCCGGCGGACTAGCGTCCGCGCCGACGACCGGCGTCCGTGCCGAGGCGATCCTTCCTCGTCGGCGGCTCGCCCCGGCGCCAGACACGAAGAAGCCCCCGCATCCGGGGGCTCGGGGACTGTCGCGCAGGTCGACGTGTGTGGCGCGCCCGGCGGGACTCGAACCCACGGCCTTCAGGTCCGCAACCTGACGCTCTATCCACTGAGCTACGGGCGCACGATGTCGACTGGCGGAGAGGGAGGGATTCGAACCCTCGGAGCAGGTTACCCCACTCGGCGGTTTAGCAAACCGCTGCACTAGGCCACTATGCGACCTCTCCGCAGCGCGGGCGATCATAGCATCCGGCAAACCCCGCGCCCTGTGGGGACGCGTCGGGTCGACGTCGACGAGGGCGTCGGGTGCAGCGACACGAGCCTCGCGCGCCCTGGCTCGTGCATGCAGCGGCTCGATGGGCGCCTCGGGCGCTGGCTGTGCCGCTGGGTGCCGCGGATGGAGGCTCTGACGGGCACTCGGGCGCACCAACCGGCCCGCCTGGCGCTCGATCCGGCGACAGGGCCGCTCGGTGCACGCGGGACCGCTCGAGCAGCGCCCCTCAATGCCGATCGAGTCGTCCAGGCACTGGGGCTGGCCGAATCGGTTACGGCCCGGCCAGCTCGTGCCGCTAGACGATCCGGTCCGAGGCCATGCGGTCCACCGCGCGCCGCACGACCGCCTCGGGTGCATCACCGGACTTGGGACTTGCCCAGCCGAACACGAAGCGCACGAGGTCCGCGGTCCGCGGCAACGATTGCGGGCCGGCAACGCGAATGCGCTCGACGAAGTTGATCGCCGCGATCTCGTCGGTCTCGGTGAGCAGGATGCCGAACCGCGCAGGGCCGATCCGAGTGAGGTGGTCGCTGGTGCGGGCCATCCGGCGCAGGCACTGGGCGGTCTCGCGAAGCGTGTGGTGCGCGACTTCGATGCCCCAGACCTGCGGGATCTCGGCCATCCCGTCCACGTCCAGGATCACGATCGTCATGGGCCGCTTGTAGCGCGTGGCGCGCGCCACCTCGCAGATGACGAGCTTGCGCCAGAATTCGGGGCCCTCGAGACCGGTCAGCGAATCGGTCCAGCCCGCAGGATCAGGAAGTCCACTGGTGTCAATCCGCAGCGGCGCGGCCCCGGTCATCTGGTCGCCCTTCCCTCGAATCGACGGTGTCGTTGCCCCCGACGACGTGGCCCTATCCTCGCGGCTGGGGCATGGGCGCACCACAGGACCTTCGTACGGGGGCTGGCCGTTCGAGGGGGGCATAGCGGGCGACGGGAGGCGCTCGGATCTGGTTCGCGGTGCACGCGATCGGCGCTTCGGGTTGACGAGCAGACATGCCTCCGATACCGTCCCAAGCACCGATGTACGCCATCTATCTCTTTATCTGCCCGGCATGACCGTTCCCGGAGCCTAGGCCCGGGTTCGCGGGTCGTGCCGGGTGCAGCAGAGGTCGCAGACCTCTGCTTTTTTCTTTCCCGCGACGCACTCCCCCATCCAGCAAGGAACGTGACGCGATGTTCGTGGTGATGCGGACTGGAGCCGCCGAGGCCGAGGTCAACGGCGTCAAGGGCCTGATCCTGGCCGAGGGCCTGACCCCGTTCGAGAACCCGGGCACCGACCGGACGGCCATCGCGGTGGTGGGCGAGATCGGCAAGCGCCGCCAGCAGCTCCGCGAGCTCCTTGAGGCCATGCCGGGCGTGGCGCAGGTCCGGACGATCTCGAAGCCGTACAAGCTGGTCAGCCGCGAGTTCCACCCCGAGAACACCGTGATCCGCGTGCTGGACGCGGCCGTCGGCGACGGCGGCCTGACGGTGATGGCCGGGCCATGCTCGGTGGAGAGCCGCGACCAGCTGTTCGAGACGGTCGACCACGTCGCCGCGCACGGGGCCACGATCATCCGCGGCGGCGCCTTCAAGCCGCGCACGAGCCCGTACTCGTTCCAGGGGCTCGGCGTGGAGGGCCTCCGCTACCTGGCCGAAGCGCGAGCGCGGACGGGGCTGCCCGTCATCACCGAGGTGATGGAGCCCAACCAGGTCGACATCGTCGCCGAGTACGCGGACATCCTCCAGATCGGCACGCGCAACATGCAGAACTTCTCGCTGCTCCTCGCGTGCGGGCGCGCGGGCAGGCCGGTGATGCTCAAGCGGGGCTTCGGCGCCACGATCGAGGAGTGGCTCATGGCCGCCGAGTACATCGCGTCGGCCGGCAACAGCCAGATCATCCTGTGCGAGCGTGGCATCCGGACGTTCGAGACGAGCACGCGCAACACGCTCGACCTCACGGCCGTGCCGCTGATCCACCACCTCACGCACCTGCCGGTCGTCGTCGACCCGTCGCACGCCACCGGCAAGCGCTGGCTTGTCAAGCCGCTCGCGATCGGCGGGGCGGCGGTGGGCGCGGACGGGATCATGGTCGAGGTCCACCCGCGACCCGACGAGGCACTGTCGGACGCCGAACAGCAGCTGGACTTCCCGGGCTTCGACTCGATGATGGCCGCCATCACCGCGGTCCACGAGCATGTGCGCGACCTCCACGGCGACCTGCTCCCCGACACCGGGAACGGGGGGGGCTGACCCGCATGGACGATCTGGTCGTCCGCCCCGCCGCGCGCCTGCGCGGCCGTCCCTTGCTGCCCGGCGACAAGTCCATCTCGCACCGCGCGCTGCTCCTCGCGCTCTTGGCGGAGGGCGAGAGCCGCATCACGTCTGCAGGTGACGGCGAGGACGTTCGCTCAACGGCCAGCGTGGTCCGCTCGCTGGGCGCGACGGTCGAGCGCGTGGCCGAGCGCGACGGGCGGGTCGACTATCGGGTGGTGTCGCCGGGCGGCGGCGCGCTCGCCGAGCCCGAGTCGGTCCTCGACTGCGGCAATTCCGGCACGACGACGCGGCTGGTCGCCGGGCTGCTTGCCGGGCGGCCGCTGTTCGCGGTGCTTGACGGCGACGCCTCGCTCCGGCGCCGGCCGATGGGCCGCGTGGTGGAGCCGCTGCAGGCCATGGGCGCCTCGTTCGCCGGTCGCCGCGGCGCCACGCTGCTGCCGCTGGCCGTGACCGGGTGCGCCTCGCCCCGGGCCATCCACTACGCGACGCGCGTCCCGTCGGCGCAGGTGAAGTCGGCCATCCTGCTGGCCGCGCTGGCCGCGCCCGGCGAGACCCGGGTTACCGAGGACGTCGCCACGCGTGACCACACCGAGCGGATGCTCAGAGCGCGTGGCGTTTCGGTGACCGAGGCCATGACGGACGACGGGCGGCACGAGGTCCGGCTGACCGGCCCGGCGACCGTCCTCGCCATCGACGAGGCCGTGCCCGCGGACCCATCAGGCGCCGCGTTCTGGCTGGTGGCCGGCTCGATCCACCCCGACGCGGAGCTGGCGCTCGACGGGGTCAGCACGAACCCGACGAGGCGTGCCATCATCGACATCCTGCGGCGCATGGGCGCCGATATCGAGGAGCACAACCGACCGGTGCCGGATGGTGCCGACGGGGAGCCCCTCGCCGACCTGGTGGTGCGGTCGAGTCGGCTCCGGGCCGTCGACCTCGGCCCGGCCGAGGTGGCGGCGGCGATCGACGAGATCCCGGTGCTGTGCCTGGCCGCTGCCGCTGCGCAGGGGACGACGCGGATCCGCGGCGCGGGGGAGCTGCGGCACAAGGAATCCGACCGGATCGCCGGGATCGCGGCCGGGCTGGGGGCTCTGGGCGTGCGCGTGCGCGTCGAGGGCGACGACATCGAGATCGATGGCGGGCGCGGGCTGGTCGGCGCCGCCACCGAGACACTGGACGACCACCGGCTCGCGATGACGTTCGCCGTCGCGGGCCTCATTGCCGAAGGCGAGACGACCGTGCTCCGACCCGGGTCGGCGGCCATCTCGTACCCCGGCTTCTTCCGCGAACTCGAAGGGGTGCGTGCATGACGAAGCGAGTCGTCCTCATCGGCCATCCGGTGGCCCACTCGCTGTCGGGCGCGATGCAGCAGGCGGCATTCGACCACCTTGGCATCGACGCCCTCTACGAACTCTGGGATCGCCCCCCGGCCGAGCTGGCCGAGGCGATCACGGAGCTGCGCACCGACGACTTCCTGGGCGCCAACATCACGATCCCCCACAAGGAGCGGGTCGTGCCGCTGGTGGACCGGCAGACGGAGGAGGCGCACACCACCGGCGCCGTGAACACCCTCACCCGCGACGGGCGCAAGCTCGTGGGCCACAACACCGACGTGGCAGGCTTCAAGGTCGCGCTCGACCGGATGGTCGGGCGCCAGAAGATGCCCCGCCACGCCGTCGTGCTGGGCGCTGGCGGGGGCGCTCGCGCCGTTGTCTACGGCCTGATCCGCGAGGGCTTCCAGCGCGTGGTGGTGTTCAACCGCCACCTCCATCGCGGCGAGCAGATGGTCAAGCACTTCGGTCGGTCTGCCGCCCACATGGACCTGCGCGCGATGCCCTGGCACGAGTCGATCATCGAGGCAGAGCTGTCGAAGACCAAGATCCTGGTCAACGCCACCTCAATTGGCCTGGCGGACGACGTCTCGCCCATCCCGGGCGAGATCCTCACGCCCGAGCTGATGGTGCTCGACCTGATCTACAGGCAGACCCGACTGCTCCGCGACGCTGCCTCGAGGGGCTGCACGACCGCTGACGGCGAGCTCATGCTGCTCCACCAGGGGGCGGCCGCCTTCACGCTGTGGACCGGCCAGCCGGCTCCCGTGGACGCGATGCACGAGGCCCTCACCGCAGCGCGCGATGGCGGGATCACCTCGGTTGAGGGCGAGCCCGGCGCCGCCCAGCCCGCGGGCGCCTGAGCGGGACGGGAGGACACGGCGTGGACCGCTTCCGGTTCATCACGGCCGGCGAGAGCCACGGGCCCTCGCTGGGCGTGGTGGTCGAGGGCGTGCCCGCTGGGCTGGCGCTCGACGAGGACGAACTCGAGGTCGACCTCGCGCGGCGCCAGCGCGGCTACGGCCGCGGCGCGCGCCAGACGATCGAGAAGGACCACGCCCGAATCCTGTCCGGCGTCCGCCATGGACGGACGCTCGGCTCGCCGATCCTGCTCGAGGTGGCGAACCGCGACTGGGACAACTGGACGCGAGTGATGCAGGTGGGCCCGCTCTCCGAGGAGGAGGCCGCGGAGCTGGCGGCGCTCGCCGAGGGCGGGACCAAGCGCGCCCAGCCGATCACGCGCGTCCGACCCGGCCATGCCGACCTCGCCGGCGCCCTGAAGTACGGCTTCAACGACGTGCGCAACGTGCTGGAGCGCTCCTCCGCCCGCGAGACCGCCGCCCGCGTGGCGGCGGGTGGCATCGCCCGCTCGTTCCTGCGCGAGCTCGGGATCGACGTCTGGTCGTTCACCGCGGAGGTGGGTGGCGTGGCCGTTGACCCGTCCCGCTGCACCCGCTCGCGCGAGGAGGCGGACGCCTCGCCGCTCCGCTGCCCCGATCCCGAGGCGGAGGCCGCGATGATCGCCCGTATCGACGAGGCGCGCAGCGGGGGCGACACGGTCGGCGGCGTGTTCGAGGTGGTGGTCCACGGCGCGCCGATCGGGCTGGGCAGCTACGTGCACTGGGACCGTCGGCTCGACACGGCCCTGGCGGCCGCGGTGATGAGCATTCACATCGTCAAGGGCGTCGAGTTCGGCCTGGGGTTCGAGCAGACACGCCGGTTCGGGTCGCAGGTCCACGACGTGATCGAGGGGCGGCGGGCGGACGGCTCCTGGGTTCACCGCTCGAACAACGCCGGCGGCCTGACGGGGGGCGTCACCAACGGGGAGCCGATCGTCATCCGCGGCGCAGTCAAGCCCATCTCCACGCTGGCACGGCCGCTCCCCACCTCGGACCTCATCACCGGCGCGCCCGTGGACCAGGCCCACTACGAGCGCAGCGACATCTCGGTCGTCCCCGCCGCGGGCGTCATCGGCGAGGCGATGGTGATGCTCACGCTCGCCCGCTTCGTGCTCGAGAAGACCGGCGGCGACTCGATGGCCGAGGTGACGGACAACCTGCGTCGGTTCCGCGAGCGCATTGCCGCCCAGCCGGCCCCGCCCGTCCCGGGTGACGGATCGGGCGGGCACGCCACCGGGGCATAGGCAGGTGGACCTCGTCCTGGTGGGGCTTCCCGGGAGCGGGAAGACGGCCGTCGGCCGGCGCACGGCGTCGCGCCACGGGGCGGCCTTCATCGACCTAGACGAGGAGATCGAGCGGGCAGCGGGCGCCTCGGTCCCCGAGATCTTCGCCGACGAGGGCGAGGCCGGGTTCCGGCGCCGCGAGCGGGCGGCCGTGGCTGCCCTCGGGCCGGCAGAGTCCGGCGCCTCGCTCCGACGCGTGATCTCGCCCGGCGGCGGGGCTGTCCTGGACCCTCGCAACCGCTGGCTCCTGTTCCGCGGCCGGCGCGTGGCCTGGCTCGACGTGCGCCCCGAGGTGATCGCGCAGCGGCTCCGGCGCTCCCCGGTCGCACGGCCGCTCGTCCAGGGGCCCGACCCGCTCGGGCGGGTCCGGGGGCTTGCAGCCGCCCGCGAGCGGTACTACGCGGCCGGCACCCGCATCAACGGCGTGGCGGACATCGCGGGCGTCCTCGGCCAGCTGGAGCTCCTGCTCGCCTCGTCTGCGACCGCGGCCACCACGCTGCTCCGCGCCTCGACGCCCATCGGCGAATTCGTGCTGGGCGAGAGCATCGCGGTGGAGGCGCTGGACGAGGCGCTCCGCCGGCTGCGTGCGCGGCGCGCGGTGCTGGTGTCGGAACCCGGGGCGTGGGGGGCGGCGGGCGAATCGATCGCCCGTGGGCTGCGGGCTCGCGGCTGGACGGTCGAGACGGTGATGCTCCCGGCAGGCGAGGACGCGAAGCGGCTGGCGGTCATCGAGGATGCAGCGCGCGCGCTGGCCCGGCTCCGCGTCGAGCGCGTCGAGCCGCTGGTGGCGATCGGCGGCGGGGCGCTGGGCGACCCGGCTGGCTTCCTTGCGGCGGCCTACGCGCGCGGCGTGCCGTGGATCCAGGTGCCCACGACGCTCGTGGCGCAGGTCGACAGCTCGATCGGCGGCAAGACCGGTGTCGACCTGCCCGAGGGCAAGAACCTGCTGGGCGCCTTCCACCACCCGGCGTCGATCATCCTCGACGTGGCGCTGCTGCGGACGCTCCCCGAGCGCCAGCTGCGCGCAGCCATGGGCGAGATCGTCAAGATGGCGGCGCTCGGCAACGAGGCGCTGTTCGCCACGGTCGAGGCTGATGGCGCGGCGATCTCGCGCGGCGACGCCTCGGCGTTCGACGGCGGAGCCGTGGCCGAGGTGGTCGAGCGCGCCGCCTGGGCGAAGGTCGAGGTGGTGGCCGCCGACGAGCGCGAGCAGGGCGGGGCGACGGGGCGGATCTCGCTCAACCTCGGGCACACGGTGGCCCACGCGATCGAGGCGGTGGACGGGTACGCGACGCTCATGCACGGCGAGGCCGTGGCGTACGGCCTGCGCGCGGCGACCCGGGTGGGGGCGGCGATCGGGGTCACGCCGCCGGAGCGCGCGGACCGGATCGAGCGGGCCCTCGACCTCCTCTCCCTCGGGGTGGACCCGCTCCCCTACCCGTCCGAGGCGGTCGTCGCGGCGACCGGGACCGACAAGAAGAACGCGGGCGGGCGGCTGCGCTGGGTCCTGCCCACCGCAGACGGCTACGTCACCCGCGACGACATCCCGGAGGCCCCAGTGCGGGAAGTCATCGCCGGGGTCCTGGCTGGCCGAGGAGGGCGTGCAGCGTGACGCGGGTGCTGGTGCTCCAGGGGCCGAACCTGAACTTGCTCGGGACGCGCGAGCCGGCGATCTACGGCCACGACACGCTGGACTCGATCCACCACGGGCTCGCCGTGCGGGCCGCCGAGCTGGGGATCGACATCGCCTTCTTCCAGTCCAACCACGAGGGCGCGCTGATCGACCGCCTCCACGAGCGCGACTTCGATGTCGTCATCGTCAACGCCGCCGGATACACGCACACCTCGGTGGCCCTGCGCGACGCGCTGCTCGCGGTCCATCGGCCCTTCTGGGAGGTCCACCTCTCGGACCCCTGGTCGCGGGACGAGTTCCGCAAGACGAACTTCCTCCACGACATCGCGACGGCGACGATCGCCGGCCACGGGGCGCGCGGCTACACCGAGGCGCTCGAGCAGATCGCCGCGCACTTCAAGGGGGGCCCGGCGTGAGCGACGCCACGACCAGGAGCGGCTCGCACCGCCCAACACCAACCGAGCGCGACTCTGCCGCCGCCGAGCTCTCGCGCGTCCGGGACGAGATCGACGCGCTCGACAAGGTGATCGTCGAGCTCCTCAACCGGCGGGCGGCCCTGGGTCGCGAAGCCGGGCGGAACAAGGCCCTGGCGGGTCGGCGCGCAGTCCACGACCCCGAGCGCGAGCGGGAGGTGCTCCTGCGCGTGGCGATGGCGAACGCCGGCCCGCTCAGCCAGGCCGACATGCTCTCGATCTACCGTCGGATCGTGGCGGCGACGCGGGGCGTGGAGCACCGCGACCGTGACCGGCGACCCGACGCCGGCTGACGCCGGGGGCGACCTGTTCGTCCCGGCGGTCAGCGGCGTGACCCGTCCGGATCCCCGCGTCCTGCCCGTGGCCCCCGTCACCCGCTTCGCACCCGCCCCGACCGGGCTCCTGCACCTGGGCCACCTCGTCAACGCGCTCTATGTGTGGGGGATCGCCCGCGCCACCGGCGGGCGCGTGGTGCTGCGGGTCGAGGACCACGACCGGCAGCGCTCGCGCCCCGACTACGAGACGGCGCTCCTCGACGACCTCGAGCGGCTCGGCCTGGTGCCCGACGAGCCGCCGGTCCCCGCGTTCCGCGCCGGCGCGACGCCGTACCGCCAGTCGGACAGCGGGGCGCTGTACACGGCGGCGCTCGAGGGTCTGCGCGGCGCCGGGCTCGTCTACGCCTGTTCGTGCACGCGGACGACGGTCGCCACGTGGGAGGCTGCTCACGGGCGGCCATGGCGCGGGATCGGGTGCCCCGGGGGGTGCCGCGACATGGCGCTCGACGAGGCGGCGGCCTGGTCGGCCTCGCCGATCGCACCCGGCCTGGGGCTCCGCGTGGCGGTGGGCGCGGCGTCGGAGCGCTGGGTGGACTTGCTCGCTGGCCCGCTGGCCGACGAGCCAGCGGCAAGCGGCGACCCGCTGGTCCGCGACCGGGTGGGCAACTGGACGTACGCGTTCTGCGTCGTGGTCGACGACCTGCGCCAGGGCATCGACCTGGTGATCCGCGGCCGCGACCTGCTCGACGCGACGCCCGTCCAGCTGCGCCTCGCCCGGCTGCTCGGCCGCGTGGGACCGCCGGTGTTCCTCCATCACCCCCTCGTTCGCCGCGTCACGGGCCAGAAGCTCTCGAAGGCGGAGCACGACACGGCGGTGCGCGAGATGCTGGAGGCGGGCGCGACTCCGGCCTCAGTTGTTCGGCCGCGCCGCCCGGCTGGCCGGGCTTCGCGAGGAGGAGGCGCCGCTGGCCCCCGACGAGCTGGCGACGCTGTTCGCCGCCCCCGGCTGACGCTGGGCCTCCGGGACGCCGCTGCCGCCACTTCCAGAAGGTGGCCGCCAGCTGCGGGATAGGCCCAGACGTGGGGCTACGGTTGGGGGATAGCGGGGATGAGCCGCGAACGCGACCATCGGCACAACCGGATCCCCATGGAGGCCGCAGCCGCGGCGTGGGTCCGACTTCCACGAGACAGAGCGTGACCGAACGACAGCTCCGGGGAGATGCGGGGGCAGCGTCATTCGGCAACGCCCCCGAGCCGGGGCTCCCAGACCCCGCCGATGACCGCCCCGCGGCCAGCGGCTGGCGGGCCACCGGGTCATCGTGGCTCCGCCCCTCAGGCCTGATCACGATCCTGGTGCTCATCTATTGCGCTGCGGTGTTGGTGACCTACCTCGTCCGGCCGGGCGGAGACGACGTCATGGCCCTCGTCTCCGACTTCGCCGAGCCGCCGGTGGAACTCGTCGCGCTGCTGATGTGCATCGCGGTCGCGGTCACCGAGCGGCGGCCGCAGGCGCGGATCGCCTGGACGCTGATGGCCCTGGCCACGGCGGCGGACGGCATCGGCAACCTCCTCTACGGCGTCTACGACATCGCCGGCCAGTCCCCCTTCCCGTCGGCTGCGGACGGCTTCTACCTGGCCTTCTACCCGCTGCTGCTCGTCGGACTGCTGGTGCTGCCCACGGCCAGCCGAAGGCACGACCTCCTCGACTGGCGTGTCGCCTCGAACGTGGCGATCGTGATCATCGGCGGCAGCATGGCGGTGCTCCATTTCATGCTCGCCCCGGTCATCCCGCAGCTGGGCGAGGACCCGCTCGCCTCGGTCATCCTGCTCGCATACCCAGTGGGCGACCTCGCCCTGCTCGCGGCCCTGGCGACCGTGACGACGCGGCGGCCGTTCGTGGGCGACCAGCACGCCGTCACCCTGATCGGCGGCGTGGTGGCCGTTTGGCTGGTCGCGGACATCCTGTACGCCGTGGACAGCACGGGCGGGGGTACCGCCTTCAGCGCGTTGACGGACCTGCTCTATCTGGGCGGCGCGATGGGGTTGGTCCTCGCGGCGCGCTCGAGCCTGTCCCAGCAGGACCGCCCGGACCGGTATGCGGCCCCGGCGTCGCCTGACGCCACGCGGGCGGGCCCCTACCTCATGCTCCTGCTGGGTCTGGTCACGCTGATCGCCGCGGCAATTGCCTATGCGGAGATCGCGTTGCTGGCGGTGATGGCCGTCGGGCTCACGGCGCTAGTAGTCGCCCGCCAGGTCGCAGACGACCGCGAGCGACGCCGAGCCGACGGCCTCCTCCTCGAGGCGCACCGGACGGCCGCCACCGAGGCCCGCTGGAAGGCTCGCCACGACCCCCTCACGGGCCTGGCCAACCGTGCCCGCCTCGAGGAGCTGCTGCGTCTGGAGCTGATGGCGTCCGCCACGTCCAGCCGGCCGGTGACGGTGGTGTTCATCGATCTCAACGGGTTCAAGGCGGTCAACGACACCTTCGGCCACGCGGCGGGCGACGGGCTGCTCGTCGCCGTGGCGCACCGTCTGGAGCGGTCGGTTCGAGCAAGCGACACGGTCATCCGCCTCGGCGGGGACGAGTTCGCGATCGTCCTGCCGAGGATCGCGGGCGACCAGGCGCTCGAGGTGGTCAAGCGGGCAGCGGCAACGCTCGACCAGCCCTTCGCGATCACCGAGACGTCCATTGTGGCGAGCGCGGCATTCGGGCTCGCCACCAGCTCCGGCGTGGGAATCGGCGACTTCGACCCGCTGCTGAGCCGGGCCGACACGGCGATGTACCGCGCGAAGCGGCTGAGGCTCGGGCCTACCTTCTTCGATCCCAAGGTGGACGAGTTGTCCGCCGGCCTGACCCCGAACCTCCAGCGCCAGCCCGCGGCGGGCTGAGCTACCGCGGCGGTCGCTGCCAGCCACCGGACGCGGCCTCCACGACCCGCGCCGCGGCGAGCGCGAGGTCCTCGCGCCAGGGCGGCGCCACCAGCTGGACGCCGATCGGCAGGCCCTGCCCCGACGTCCCGCCCCGGACGACCACGGCCGGGCAGCCCGTGAGGTTGTGCACGTCGCTGTACGTGTCGCCGAACCATGGCTCGTTGCTCTCGCCGTGGCGGATCGCGGGCTGGGGCATCGCCGGGCACACGATGACCTCGACATCGGCCATCCAGCGGTGGAACGCCGCGCGGATCGTGTCGACCCGTTCAAGCAACGCCGTCAGCTCCGCTCCGGGCAGCTCACGGGCCGGACCGAGCCAGCCGCGCGTGTCGTACGAGCCCATGCCCGGGGTGCCGGCCGCAGCGATGAGACGCTGCAGCCACGCCCAGCCGTCGGCGTGGATCATGGCGTTCCAGGCGTCCCAGGCCTCGCCGAGACCCGGCGGCACCTCCCGGCGGATCGTCGCCCCTCCTGCCTGCAGCGCCTCGATCGCCGCCTCGACGGTCGCCACGGTTTCGCGGGTCGGTGTCCGCAGACCGTTGTCGGTGAACGCGACGACCCGCAGGCCGCGCACGTCGCGGCGGCCCAGGCCCGGCATCGCCGCGGGCGGGATGTGCGGGTCCTCGCCGTCGGGGCCGGCGATCAGCGGCAGCACGAGGGCGAGGTCGTCCACGCGGCGCGCCATGGGCCCCAGCTGCGTGAGCGACTCGAGCATTCCCTGGTAGCCGGGCCAGTGGCCCGTGCGCGGGACGCGGCCGCGGGTGGGCTTGATGCCGGCGATCCCGCAGACGTGCGACGGCTGGCGGATCGAGTCGCCCGTGTCGCTCCCGATGTCGAACGGCGAGCCGCCGGCGGCGACGATGGCGCCCGGGCCGCCGCTGCTGCCGCCCGGGGTGCGCTCGAGGTCGTACGGGTTCGAGGTCCGGCCGTACACGTCGTTGTCGGTCTCGTCCGACCAGGTGAACTCCGGGGTGTTCGTCTTGCCGAGCAGGATGCCGCCCGCGGCGCGGAGGCGCGCGACGACGGTGGCGTCGCGGCCGGGGACCCGGTTGCGCCAGCCGATCGTGCCCGCGGTGGTCACGACGCCGGCCGTGTCGAGCGAATCCTTGATGGTGAACGGCAGGCCGTGGAGCAGGCCCGGCGCCTCGCCGCGGGCGAGGGAGGCGTCGGCGGCCCGTGCCCGGTCGAGCGCGTCGGGGGCGAGGCGGACGACGGCGTTGATCGCGGGGTTGACGGCGTCGATCCGCTCGAGACAGGCGGTCACGACCTCGACCGAGCTCACCTCGCGGGCGCGCAGCATCGCGGCGAGCTCGCTCGCGGAGCGGAAGCAGAGGCCGTCCTCGGGCCGTGGGCCGCCCGGGCTCGCCTCGTCGTGCGCAGCGGGGTCCATGGCCGCGAGTCTACGACGCGCGGACCGCGAGATCCGGGCCCCGGCTCCAGCCGGCGTCGCTGAACAGCTCCGGTCGGTGCGTCAGGACCAGGATCGTTCGTCCTGCGCCGGCCTTGGCCAGTTCGTCCACGAACCGCCGCGCCGCCGTCTCGTCGAGGTGCTCGGTCGGCTCGTCGAGCACGAGCACGCGGACGTCGGCGAGGAGCGCCCTCGCGAGCGCGAGCCGCTGGCGCTGCCCGCCCGAGAGGCGCGCCCCGTGCTCCCCCACCCGCGTCGCGAGGCCCTGTGGGAGGCTCTGGACGAACGCGCGCAGGCCCGCCGCGTCGAGCGCCGCGTCCAGCTCGTCGCCCCCGGCCGAGGGGCGCGCCAGCCGCAAGTTGTCGCCGAGCGTCCCGTCGAACACGTGCGGGTCCTGCTCGCACAGGCCCACCGAGCGCCGCACGTCGTCGCCGCGGAGGCCGGTGATGTCGACCGCTCCACCCGCACCGACGAGCTCGAGCGTGCCGGCCGCCGGATCGAGGAACCGCATGCAGGCCGCGGCGAGCGTGCTCTTGCCGGCGCCGCTGGGACCCGTGACGACCAGGTGCGCGCCAGCGGCGACGTCGAGATCGAGCGGGGCGAGGGCATCCGAGGCCGCGCCCGGGTAGCGCACGCGGAGCGATCGCGCCCGGAGCCCGAGCGGCCCGTCGGGCACGGAGCCGGGGCTGGCCGGCTCTGCGACCGGCTCCGGCCGGGTCAGCAGCTCTCGCACCCGGACCGCCGACGCCGCGAGCCCGGGCAGGAGGCGCGCCGCGGGCGCGAGAGGGGCGATGACCTCGTGGACGGCGATCGGCGTGAGCGCGACGACGGCGAGCCCGAGGCCGGCGAGGCTGCCGTTCCGAACCGCCGCGATCCCGGTCACGATCGAGATCCACACCGCTGCCCCGGACGCCAGGCCCGCCACGAGGGTCCCGGTCCCGGCGCCCAGCGCGGACCGTCGCTCGGCTGCGGCCAGGCGGGCGCTGGCGGCGGCCACGGCGGCGAGCGCGCGTGGGGCCGCGCCGAGCGCCACCAGTTCCGGCGCCCCGTGGAGCGTCTCGAGCGCGGTCTCTGCCAGCTCGCCTCGGCTCGGGGCGAGCCGGCGCTCTGCCTGGCGCGCGACCGCGGCCGCGGCGAGCGGGCCGCCGACGACGGTGATGAGCGCCGTGACTGCGAGGACCAGGCCGGCCACGGGCAGCAGTCCGCCGACGACGAGGACCGCCCCAGCGGTCGCGATCCCCGCCGACGCCATCGGCAGCAGGATCCGCAGCCACAGGTCGGCGAGCCCGTCCACGTCGCCCACGAGCCGCGCGAGCAGGTCGCCCGAGCGAAGCTCCGCCAGGCCGGCTGGCGCGAGGCGGGCCAGGTGGCCATACGTGACCGCGCGCAGCTCGGCGAGGACGCGGAAGGCTGCGTCGTGGGCAGCGAGCCGCTCGGCGTAGCGCAGCAGCCCGCGACCGATGCCGAACGCCCGGACGCCGGTGATGGCCAGCATCAGCGCGAACATCGGCGGCTGCTCCGCAGCCCTCGCGATGAGCCACGCGGAGGTGGCCGAGAGGCCGATGGCGCAGCCCGCCGCTCCGACCCCGGCCAGGACCGCCAGCAGCAGGCGCGGGGTGACGGGGCGGCCGAAGCGGAGGACCGCGACGAGGGCGCTCATCGGTGCGAGCCCTGCGGGCCGGATCCCGTTGTCAGGGCCCCGGCGGATGCACCCGTTGACGCTCCTGCGACGACGCCCTCGCCGCGCCCCAGAGCCGCCTGCGATTGGCCGTCGACCAACTCGCCATCGCCGAGTCCGTTGTCGCGCGGCTCGCCGTCATCGGCAGGCCCCAGCCCGCGCCAGCGCACAGCAACGGTTCGGTCCGCCTCAGCCACGGCGCCGGGCCGGTGCGCCACCAGCAGGACGATGGCGCCGCGGTCGGCCTCGGCCCGCACGGCGGCCAGCACCTGGCGCTCCGCCTCCGCATCGAGACCAGCCGTCGGCTCGTCGAGCAGCAGCACCGGCGCCCTGCGAGCCAGCGCCCGGGCGACGCCGATCCGGCGCCGCTGCCCGCCCGACAGCCCGCTGCCCCGCTCCCCGAGCAGGCGGTCGAGCGGCACGTCCTCGAGGCCCACCGCAGCAAGTGCCCGCGCGATGACGTCATCGCTCGCGGCCGCCGCCCCGAGCCGGACGTTGTCGGCCACGCTCCCGGGCGCGAGGTACGGCACCTGGGGCACCCACGCGATCCTCGCGAGCCACGCCTCGAGGTCGAGCGTCGCGACGTCGAGCGCCAATCCGTCCGGGCCCACGGCCGCGACGCGCCCCGTGGTGGGCGTCACGAACCCCAGCACGGCGCCCAGCAGCGTGCTCTTGCCCGCCCCGCTTGGGCCGGTGAGCGCGACGACCTCGCCCGGACGGACCTGCACGGACACGTCGGCCGGCGCCTCCACGTCGCGGCCCGGCTGCACCACGGAGACGCCCTCGATGCGCAGCGCGACGATCCGGGCCGGCAGCTCGGTTCCCTCGAGACGTGGCCGCCCTCCGTGGCCGCCCGGCCCGGCCGCGTCGTCGAGCAGCGCGAACACGTCGCGGGCGGCCGCCACACCCTCCTCGGCGGCGTGGAACTCGGCGCCCAGGCGCCGGAGCGGCAGGTACGCCTCGGGCGCCAGGACCAGCGCGAACAGGCCGACCTCGAGCCCAAGGTCGCCGGCCTGGAGCCGCAGGCCGACGCCCACCGCGACCATGGCCACCGAGATCGTCGCCAGCAACTCGAGGACCATTGCGGAGAGGAAGGCGATCCGCAGCGTCGCGATCGTCGAGGCGCGGTAGGCGTCGGTGACGCGGCGGAGTGTCGCCACCTGCGACTCGGCGCGCCCGAACGCCCGCAGGGTGGGCAGCCCGGACACGACATCGGCGAACCGGTGAGCGAGGCGCCCCAGCGCAGCCCACCGCCGGTCCCGGTGCGTCGTGGACATCCGCCCGATCAGGATCATGAACAGAGGGATCAGGGGCACGGTCAGCGCGACCGTCGCTGCCGCCACGAGGTCGACCGTGGCGAGGCACACCACGACGGCGACCGGCACGACGGCCGCGAGCACCACCTGGGGCACGTACCGCGCGTAGAACCCGTCGAGCGCGTCGAGCCCGCGCGTGGCGAGCAGCGCGGTCCTGGCGCTGGACCGCTCGGCCGCAAGCCGGGGCCCCTGCGCCACGGCCGCGGCCATGAGCCTCCCGCGCAGATCGGTCTTGACGCGAGCGCTGATCCGGACGGCAACCAGCTCGGACGCCCAGGAAAGGCCGGCCCGCCCGGCGAGGACGAGGGCCAGGGCCGTCAGCGTTGGGGTCAGCGTGTCAATGCCGGCGCCGCCAAGGAACGCGCTGGCGATCGCGTGCGCCAGCAGCCAGGCCTGGCCGATCGCCAGGGCGGTGGTCAGGAGACCGAGCGCGACCGCCGCGGCAAGCGCGGCGGTCGCGGTTCCCCCCGTGCTCAGCAGCCGGCGCTGGACGCCGGCCGCCGAATAAGGACGTCGGGGCGTGCGGCTGGATGTGGGCGCCGGCGCCGTCGAGGGCGACGCCGGCGTCGGCTCCGTCAGGGCTGCGCCTTCGCCGGCTGCACCGTGACGCGCTTGCGGAAGATCCAGTAGGTCCATCCCTGGTAGATCAGGACGATGGGCGTGAACACCACGGCCACGACGGTCATGATCGTGAGGGTGTAGGACGTCGATGAGGCGTTGGTCACCGTGAGGCTGAACGCCGGGTCGGTGGTCGAGGGCATGACGTCGGGGAACAGCGCGAGGAACAGGCTCACGACGGCGAGCGCGATCGTGACCGCGGAGCCGAGGAACGCCCAGCCCTCGCGACGAAGCCGGTTGGCGGCCAGCCCGCCGACGAAGGCCAGGGCAGCGACCACCGCGACGACGGCCGAGAACACCGTCCCGGTCTGGAGGTTGGCCCAGGCCAGGAACGCGACCGCGACGACCGCGGTCACGAGTCCCACCGGCGTCACGAGCCGGTTGGCGCGCTCTCGGAGGTCGCCCTCCGTCTTGAGCGCCAGGAACACGAGGCCGTGGGTGAGGAACAGGAGCAGCGTGGTCGCGCCGCCGAGGAGCCCGAACGGGTTGAGCAGCGTGATCAGGTTGCCCGTGTAGTTGCGGTGCACGTCGATCGGCACGCCCGCGACGATGTTGGCGAACGCCACGCCCCACAGCAGGGCGGGCACGAAGCTCGAGATGGCGATGAGCGTGTCCCAGCGCGTCCGCCATGCCACGGCACCGCGCTTGTTGCGGTACTCGATCCCCACGCCGCGGACGATCAGCCCCACGAGGATGAGGAACAGCGGCAGGTAGAAGCCCGAGAACAGCGTGGCGTACCACTCGGGGAAGGCGGCGAACGTCGCGCCGCCGGCGACCAGGACCCAGACCTCGTTGCCGTCCCAGACCGGGCCGATCGTGCGCAGGATGGCCCGGCGCTCGGGCTCGCTGCGGCCGAGGATCGGCAGCAGCATCCCGACGCCGAAGTCGAAGCCCTCGAGGACGAAGTAGCCGATCCACAGGACGGCGATGAGGGCGAACCAGATGGTGGTGAGCTCCATCTCCGTGCTCCTAGTATCCGAGGCCGAGCTCGGCCTCGGCAGCTTCCTGCTCGGCCTCGTGCTCGAATGACTTGTCAGTTGCCGCGGCGGGAAGGCCGGCGCGAACACGCCGGACCATGAGGCCCACCATGACCACCGCCAGCGCGCCGTACAGGACGGTGAAGCCGACCAGGGTGATCAACACATCGGCGGTCGTCGAGGTGGGCGACACGGCGGTGGCGGTGGGCATCAGCCCGAACACGATCCAGGGCTGGCGCCCGACCTCCGTGAACAGCCAGGCGAAGCTGTTGGAGGCCAGGGGCAGGAACGGCAGCAGGATCGCGGCGGCGACTGCGCCGCGCCCGGGCACCCGGCCCTTGCGCAGCCCGAAGAGGAACCACAGGGCGGCCAAGGCCGCCAGGACGCCCGTGCCGATCATCAGGCGGAAGGTCCAGTAGGTGACCGGCGTGTTCGGGCTGTAGTCGCCGGGGCCGTACTTCGCGGTCTCCTGCGCCTGGAGGTCGTTGATGCCCTCGACCTTGCCGTTGAAGTCGCCAGTGGCGAGGAAGGAGAGCACGTTCGGGACCCGGATCGAGAAGACGTCCTGGCTCCCGTCGAGCGTGCCGATCGTGAACAGCGAGAACGAGGCCGGCTGCTCGGTGTTCCAGAGCGCCTCGGCGGCCGCCATCTTCATCGGCTGCTGATCGGTCATGACCTTGCCCTGCATGTCGCCGGTGACGGCCACGACCAGACCCGAGATCAGGAGCGTGGCTGCACCCGCCTTCGCGATGGCCCGGAAGGCGCCCTCGTCCTCGGTGCGGTGGCGGAGGAGACGCCAGAGCGCGGCGCCGGTCAGCAGGGCGCCGGTGGTCATGAACGCGGCCGCAATCGTGTGCGGGAACGTGATCAGCGCGGTCACGTTGGTCACGACCGCGAAGAAGTCCTTGAGCTCGGCGCGGCCTGCGGCCTGGTTGACCTCATAGCCCACCGGGTGCTGCATCCAGGCGTTGGCCGCGAGGATGATGTACGCCGAGATGGCGGTGCCGATGGCGGCGATCCAGATGGTCGCGAGGTGCACGCCCTTGCCCAGGCGATCCCAACCGAAGATCCACAGGCCCAGGAAGGTGGACTCGAGGAAGAACGCGAGCAGGCCCTCGATGGCCAGCGGGGCCCCGAAGATGTCGCCGACGAAGCGGCTGTAGCTGCTCCAGTTCATGCCGAACTGGAACTCCTGGACGATGCCGGTGACGACGCCCAGGGCGAAGTTGATCAGGAAGAGCTCGCCCACGAATCGCGTGATCCGCAGGTACTGCTCCTTGCCGGTCCGGTACCACGCCGTGTGGAAGCCGGCCGTGGCGAACGCCATCCCGATCGTCAGCGGGACGAAGAGGAAGTGATAGACGGTGGTGATCCCGAATTGCAGTCGGGACAGCATCAGCGGGTCCACAGGCGGTCCTCATCCTCCCGAGCGGCGCGGCGGCTCGTTGCGTGGCTTGGGCACATACATGCTTGAGCCGAGCAGGCTCAACCCATCCGGGCCTATCGTGCGCGCGCCGGGCGCCGATTCATGGTGCGTCCGCACCAAACTCACGGGACCTTTCGGCGCGGTTCCCGCCGAGTCCGAGGGCCCTAGACGAGCCCGTGGCGCATCGCGAGCAGCACGGTCTCCAGGCGGTTGTGGGCGCCCAGCTTGCGTGCGATGTTGGCGGCGTGGTTGCGCGCGGTCAGGACGCTGATCGTGAGGGACTCGGCGATCTCGTCGATGGTGGCGCCCTGAGCGAGGCGGCCCAGCACCTCGAGCTCCCGCCGGGTCAGGGTCTCCACCAGGGGCTGTTCGCTCCCCGGCACAGCATCGAGGCGGCGAGCCACCGGCGGCGAGGCCGGCGCCTCCCGGACGAGGTGCACCACGTGGAAGGCGCCATCGGGGCCCTCGATCACCACCACGCTGTTGGACACGGACTTCAGCGATCCGTCCCGAGCGTGCGCCACGACCTCGTAGGCCGCCGTGCCGCGGAGCCGCCGGGCGTTGCGCGTGACCGAGCAGTTGCGGCCGCAGACGGGGTGCCCGTCGGGCTCGCGACCCATCACCAGCTGGAAGCACGTGCGCCCGATCGCCTCCTCGGGCGAGAAGCCCAGGAGCCGCTGCGCCGCGCTCGACCAGGCGACGATGCGCTGGCGCTCGTCGGTGACGAACATGCCCTCGCTCGCAGCAAGGCGACCCACCCACGGATCCACGACGGTGCCGGAGTCGTGGCGGGGCACGCCCTCGTCGGCGGGCACGGCAGCATCGGTCGTGGCGGGCGTCGGCAGAGGACGCGTGGTGGCCATCGAACTCCTCGAGGGTGCGGGCACCGGCTCGGGACCGGCAACCGCAGATTGTCGAGCCCGTCGCGCGGCTCCGGCACGGTCGATTGGCCCCATCCCGGCAGGGACCAAACGAGCATCGTGGACGGCCGAACGGCCCGGGACCCGGCCGCCTACGCGGGCTCGGTGCGGTCCTCGATCTCCCACGCGTGGTCGAGCGCGTGCCAGGCGATCCGACGGGCGGCGTACCTGGGCGGCCATTTCTTGCCCGCGATCGGGCTGCCGTCCGAGGTCTGGCGCAGCACCGCCAGGACGTCGGCCCGCATGGCCTCGATGGCGGCGCGATCATCGAAGTGGTGCTTGCGGCCGATCGCCGAGGCGTATCCGGTGTCGGCGCCGTTCACGTGCTCGACGATCTGGGTGCGGTTTCTGCCCCCGCCGCGCGGGCCCTTGCGCAGCTCTTCGGGCGCTGCGGCGGCGATCCGGTCGAACGCCTGCCATGCCGCTTCGACGACGGCGGCCTGACGCTCGGCGTCAGCGCGACCCGTGGGCGCGCGGTCGGCGGCCGCGACCATCGAGGGGATCCCATAGGCGCTCCCGGCGTCGCCCGGGATCCGCTCGACCACCTCGAAGCTGACGGCTTCGAGTGGAAACGGCTGGCCGGCGGCCTCGGCGATCGGCGCGTACCGGGGCAGCTTGGCCGACAGCGCCTCGAGGGCGGCATGCTCGTCGCGCCCGCCGCGGGAGAGACCCGGCCAGTCGAGCGCCGACGCGAAGGCCTTCTTGGGCGTCGTTTCGATCAGGACGCGGATCGTCGGCATGGGCGCAGTATGGCGCGGCGTCGGAGTTCACGAGCGGACGAGGTTGGCCGGCGGCACCGTGCAGCGCGCTCCCTGGGAGGGAGTGGATTCGGCACTGCGCGTTCGCCGCGAACCCTGGCAGGGAGCGCCGCGGCACCGCGTCCACCCCTCGCGTGTCTCCTCATGCCCTCCAGGGAACAGCGCGACGCGCCCGCGCCGCTTCCCTTCCCTGCCAGGGTCAGCAACCAGCGGCAGTTGCTCGCGGCTCCCCCGGCGGGTTCGCGCCAGGTTCTGCGCTGGCCTCGTCCGGCCCGTCAGCCCACCGTCGCGGCCCGGAGCCTCGCAACGAGCGCGGCCAGTGCCGCGGTGTCGCGCCCGTCCGGCCCCAGCGCGTCCACCAGCGCCGACGCCACGATCACGCCGGCCGCACCCGCACCGGCGATCGCACGGACGTGGGCCGGCTTCGACACCCCGAAGCCCACCGCAACCGGGACGGGCGAGACGGCGGTGACCTCGCGGACGAGGCGCTTCACGGTGGGCGGCAGCGAGGCGCGCGCCCCGGTGACGCCCACCAGCGACACGCAGTACAGGAAGCCGCCGGACCGGGCCGCGACCGCCGCGCGCCGCGAAGGGGCGGTCGTCGGGGCCACCAGGTACACGACGGCGATCCCCGCCTCGGCCGCCACCGCCTCGAACGGCGCGCCCTCGTCGGGCGTGAGGTCCGCGACGATCACGCCGGCGACACCGGCCTTGGCAAGCCCGAGCGCGCGATCGCGCCCGTCGCCCCCGCCGATCAACTGGTTCGCGTAACCCATCGCCACGACCGGCACGCGGGGTCGAGCGCCGGCGATCCGGGCGACGAGCGCGAGGCTCGTGTCGAACGTGGCCCCGGCGGCGAGCGCCCCCTGCGACGCGCGCTGCAGCGTGGCCCCGTCGGCGAGCGGGTCCGAGTACGGCAGGCCCACCTCGAGCAGGTCCGCGCCCGCGTCGATCGCCGCGCAGGCCGCCGCGAACGAGCCCTCGGCATCCGGGTACCCGGCGACCACGTACGGGATCAGCGCCGCGCGTCCCTCGGCGTGCGCGGTGGCGAAGGCGGCGGCGATGCGGCCGGCGCCGGCCGTCGCGTTCGTGTGCATGGGCGCGGCGGTGACCGCGCCAGCGGACCCCGTCATCGCGCGGCCTCCCACGGCTCCACGTCGGCGAAGCGCTCGAGCGCCGCCATGTCCTTGTCGCCGCGGCCGGAGAAGCCGATCAGCAGCACCGAGTCCTGCGCGTACGGGACGCCCGAGCCCTCGAGCCCTGCCAGCAGCTTCGGCAGCGCCGCCACCGCGTGGGACGTCTCGAGTGCCGGCAGGATCCCCTCCATCCGGGTGACGGCCTTCATCGCCGCGATCGCCTCGCGGTCCGTGGCCGTGCCCACCTCCATCCGGCCGGCTTCGGCCAGTGCCGCGAGCTGCGGACCCACCCCCGGATAGTCGAGCCCGGCCGACGCCGAGACCGCCTCCACCACCTGGCCGTCGCGGTCCTGGAGCATCAGCGAGCGGCTTCCGTGGAGGATCCCGGGAGTCCCGCCGGCGATGGCCGCCGCGTGCCGGCCCGTCTCCACGCCGTCGCCCGCCGCCTCGGCCACCGCGAGCCGGACGCCGGGCTCGCCGATGAACCGCGCGAGCAGGCCAATGGCGTTGGAGCCGCCGCCCACGCACGCGAGCGCAAGGTCTGGCGATCGGCCCTCGACGGCGCGCAGCTGGGCCGCCGCCTCGTCGCCGATCCGCCGCTGGAAGTCGCGCACGATCGTCGGGTAGGGATGCGGGCCCATCGCTGAGCCCAGCACGTAGTGCGTGGTCTCGACGTTGGTCACCCAGTCGCGCATCGCCTCGTTGACGGCGTCCTTGAGCGTGGCCGTGCCCGAGGTGACGCTCCGGACCTCCGCGCCCAGGGCCCGCATCCGCAGCACGTTCGGCGCCTGCCGGCGGATGTCCTCCTCGCCCATGAACACCACGCACGGCAGCCCGAGCAGCGCGCAGGCCGTGGCCGTGGCGACGCCGTGCTGGCCGGCGCCGGTCTCGGCGATGACGCGCGACTTGCCGAGCCGCCGCGTCAGGAGGGCCTGGCCGAGCGCGTTGTTGATCTTGTGGGCGCCCGTGTGGGCCAGGTCCTCGCGCTTGAGGTAGAGGCGGACGCGCTCGGGGACCGGCGGCAGGTTGCGCCGACCCCGGGCCACGGCCTCGGCATGGAGACGCTTGGCCTCCTTCACCGCCACCTCGGCGAGCCGGTCGGCCCGGTAGAGCGGCGTGGGGCGGCCCGCGAAGTGGGCGAGCAGGTCGTCGAGCTCCGCCCAGAACCGCGGGTCATGGCGGAGCGCGTCGTAGGCGGCCTCGAGCTGCTGGAGCGCGCCCATCAGCGTCTCGGGCACGTAGCGCCCGCCGAAATCGCGCTCCTTGCCCCATCGGCCGCCGCTGTCGGTCTCGATCAGGCCGGCGTGCACGGGCGTGGGCCCGAACGCGACGTTGGGCCGATGCCGCCGGGCGTCACGGGCGCGCTTGGCGAACAGCGCCACCTTGAGCGGGTCCTTGCGCGGGCGCTCGCCGACGACGCGCGGCGCTTCGACGCCGGACGCCACGTCGACGCCCACCGCCGGGATCGCGAGCATCGCTTCGGCGACGTTGGCGGGGTCGAGGCCCCCAGCCAGGGTGATCGGCACCTCGCGGGCGACAGCGCGCGCCAGCTCGACCGCCACGCGCGTCCCCGTCCCGCCGGGGTGCGGGCCGCCAGCCGCGTCGAGCAGGATCCGCTCAGCGCCAGCGTCGAGGAACGCCCGAGCCGTGCCCACCACGTCATCCGCAGGCGTCTCGGCGCTGACCCGAAGCGCCTTCCACACGGGGCGGCCGATCGCGGCGATCGCCTCCGGGGGCTCCCCGCCGTTGAGCTGGACCGCGTCGGGATTGACGGCGGCCACGACGCTCGCGAGGTCATCGCCTGCCATGTCCACCGTCACGATGACGATCCGCATGGCGGGAGCCGCGCCCCGCGCGAGCGCCGCCAGCCGGACACCCTCGTCGATTGACAACGCGCGGGGCGTGCCCGGCGCGAAGTTGAGCCCCATCGCGTCGGCACCGGCGCGCACGGCAGCAAGCACGCCCGCCTCGTCGGTCACGCTGCAGATCTTGACCTGGGGCTGGCGCGCCTCGGCGGCGAGGTCGCGCGGGTCGGCGCCGGCGGACACGAACGCCCGCGCGGCAGCGGCGGGATCGGGCGAGCGCATCAGCGCCTCCCCCACCAGCGCGGCGTCGAAGCCGGTGGCCCGCCAGCGGGCGACGGTCGCGGTGTCGCGGACGCCGCTCTCGGCGATGGCGATCCGGTCGCCGGGGATCAGCTCGCGCAGCCGGACCGCGCGCTCGGGGTCCACGTCGAGCGTGCGCAGGTCGCGGTTGTTCACGCCGATCAGCCGGGCATCGGTCGAGAGCGCGGCGTCGAGCTCGCGGGCATCGTGCGCCTCGACGAGCGGCTCGAGCCCCAGGTCGCGGGCCTGCCCGACGAGACGGGCGAGGCGCGCCGGCGGGTGGAGCACGGCCAGCAGCAGGACGAGGTCGGCCCCGGCGGCCCGGACGAGCTCGAGCTGGCGGGGGTCGACGACGAACTCCTTGGCCAGCACGGGCACCGCCACGGCGGCGCGGACGGCCCGGAGGTCGTCGACAGAGCCGCCGAACCAGTGCGGCTCGCACAGGACGGAGATGGCGGAGGCGCCACCCGTGGCGTAGGCGCGGGCGCGGGCGATCGCGTCGTCGGCCAGCGCGATGTCGCCCACGGACGGCGAGCGGCGCTTGACCTCGGCGATGAGGTGGAGACCCGGGGCGGCCAGCGCCTCGGCGATGGGGCGCGGGGCGGGCGCCGACGCCACGGCGCCACGGAGACCGGCGCGCCCGAGAGCGTCGAGCTCGACGGCGACGTCCGCGGCACGCCGGGCGGCGATCTCGGCGACCACCCCGCCGCGGGCGGCCGCTCGTGTGGACATGCCTGCGGACCACCCGGGGACGCGGCTTGGTCGTCGTCATGCGGGCGCCCCCTCGGCGGCCGTGGCCGCCTTCGCTGCTTCGTGTTCCCGCCGATCAGCGCGCAGCTCCTCGAGCAGCTCCATGGCGAGACCCGCGTCGATCGTCAGGGACGCCCTGTCGATCCCGTCCTCGAGCCTGTCCACCACGCCAGCGACCAGCAGCGCCGCCCCGGCGTTGAGCAGCACGACGTCGCGACGCGCGCCGGGCTCGCCGCGCAGCACCGATTCGGTGATGGTGGCGTTGAACTCGGCCGTGCCCCCCAGGAGCCGCCGCGTCGGGGCCACCGTCAGACCCAGCTTCGCAGCGACGATCTCGTGGCGCCCCTCGACGCCATGCGGTCCCACGTGGTAGAGCACGCCGGTCCCATCCAGCGGCAGCTCGTCCACGCCGCTGCCGTGGATGATGAAGGTGCGCTCTGTCCCCAGGCGCCCCGCGACCTCGGCCAGCTTGGGCGCCACCGCCGCGTCGCCCACGCCGATCAGCGCGCGGCCCGCCCCGGCCGGGTTCGTGAGCGGTCCCAGCAGGTTGAACGCGGTCCGCACGCCGATCTCCCGGCGCGTGGGGCCGGCGTACTTCATCGCCGGGTGGAACAGCATCGCCGACATGAACGCGAAGCCGTGGGCGCGCAGCGAGGCCGCGGCTGACTCGGGGTCGTGGTCGATCCGGACGCCCAGTGCCTCGAGCACGTCGGCCGAGCCCGACTTCGAGGTCATCGCCCGGTTCCCGTGCTTGGCCACCGGCACGCCCGCCGCCGCCACGACCAGCGCCGAGGTGGTGGAGATGTTGAACGTGTTCGACCCGTCGCCGCCGGTCCCCACGACATCGATCGCGCCCGCCGGCGCCTCCACGCGCAGCACGCGCTCGCGCATGGCGGTCGCGAAGCCCGCCAGCTCGTCCGTCGTCTCGCCTCGCATCCGGAGGCCCATCAGGAGCGCCGCGAGCTGCGATGGCGTGGCCTCGCCGTCCATCACAGCGCCCATCGCCGCGGCAGCCTGCTCCATGGTGAGGGTCCCGCCCTCGACGATCGTCGCGAGGGCGGCGCGGACCTTGTCGCTCATCGGGTGGCCTCCATGGCCGTGGTGACGGGCTCGGGCTCGACGACGGCGGAGGCGCCATCGGTCGACGCGAGGGTCGATGCAGTCGCCGCGGGGGTCGCCGGGGCCGAGCCGGACGGGGACGGGCCTTCGGCCTCGGGGACGTCCATGCCGCGAGTGGCGAAGGAGCCGACGGCGGCGTCCAGGCGGGACGCCTCGCCCTCCCCGGCCAGCCGGAGGAAGTTCGCGAGCAGGTGCGGGCCGTCGGGCGTGAGCACGGACTCGGGGTGGAACTGGACGCCCTCGAGTGGCAGCGTCCGGTGGCGGATGCCCATCACCACGCCATCCTCGGGGCTGGTGGCCGTGACGTAGAAGTCGCCGGGCAGCGTGGCCGGGTCGATGCACAGCGAGTGGTAGCGGGCGGCAGGGAAGGCTTCGGGCATGCCCGCGAGCAGGCCCTTGCCGTCGTGGCTCACGGCCGACGCCTCGCCGTGGACGAGCGTTGGTGCCCGGACGATCGCGGCGCCGAAGGCCTGGCCCATCGACTGCATCCCCAGGCACACGCCGAGCAGCGGGATGCCCCGGTCGGCCGCGACGCGGATCGCGTCCATCGACACGCCCGCCTCGTCGGGGTTGCCCGGGCCGGGCGACACGATGATGCCGCGGAGGTCGGCCGACGCGTCGTCCGCGAGCGCCACGATGTCGGCGACGGTCACCGCGTCGTTGCGCACGACCCGCACGCTCGCTCCCGCGGCCTGGAGCGCCTGCACCAGGTTGAACGTGAACGAGTCGTAGTTGTCGATCATCAGGATCACGAGGCGGTCCCCTCCCCCGCAGCGACGGGTTCGGCGCCCGCATTCGCTCCGTCGGTCCCGTTGACCCCGTTGGTCCCGTCGGCCCCCGACGGCCGTCGCGACGCGATCGGTGCCGCCGCCAGCTCGATCGCCCGGCGCATCGCGGCCGCCTTGTGCTCCGTCTCCTCGAACTCGCGCTCGGGCTCGCTCTTGGCGACGATCCCGGCGCCCGTGTGGACGTGCGCAAGGCCGCCCTTGAGGACGGCGCTGCGGATCGTGATCGCCGTATCGAGGTTGCCGTCATAGCCGAGGTAGCCCACGGCCCCACCGTACAGCCCCCGGCGCTCGCCCTCGGCCGCGGCGATGAGCTGCATCGCGCGGATCTTCGGTGCGCCCGACAGGGTCCCGGCCGGGAACACGGACCGAAGGGCGTCGAGCGCGTCGAGCTCCGGCCGGAGCTTCGCCTCCACGTGGCTGACCAGGTGCAGCACGTGGCTGTAGCGCTCCACCTCCATGTACTGGCTGGTGCTCACGGTGCCGGGCCTGGCCACGCGCCCGAGATCGTTCCGCCCGAGGTCCACGAGCATCACGTGCTCGGCGCGCTCCTTGGGGTCGCGGATCAGCTCGTCGGCGAGCCGGTCGTCCTCGGCGGGGGTGGCGCCGCGCGGCCGGGTCCCGGCGATGGGGTGCGTGCTCATCTTGTCGCCCACGACCTGGACGAGGAGCTCCGGGCTGGCGCCCACGACCTCGAACGCCGGCGTGCGCGTGAAGAACAGGTAGGGGCTGGGGTTCACGCGACGCAGCGCCCGGTAGAGCGCGATGCCGTCGAGCAGGCGGCCGTCCGGCCCGGCAGGCAGCTCGAAGCTCTGGCGACGGGCCAGCACCACCTGGATGGCCTCCCCCGCGGCGATCGCGTCCTTCGCCCTCTCCACCGCGTGCATGTACTGGTCTCGGCCCAGGCTGGTCTCGACCTGCCCGAGGCGCGGGGCGTCGTCGGTGGCGGCGGGCCGGCTGACGGTTGCGGCCAGCTCGGCGGCCGACGGGCGCGCGGTCCGCTCGAGGGCCTCGAAGATGGCGCGCTCGGCGATGCGGTAGCGGCCCTCGAGGTCGGGCGCGTCCGTGTGGAGCGAGGCGATCGCTGAGATCTGGTGCGTGAGGTGGTCGAAGACGATGACGAGGTCGGTCTCGATGTAGCTCGCCAGCGGGACGCCCACGGGGTCGCGGTCCGGGCGCGGAACGGACGGCTCGAACGTCGAGATGGCGTCGTAGCTCAGCGCTCCCACGGCGCCGCCCGTGAACCGCGGCATGCCGTCGAGCGGCACGACGCGGCGACGCGGCACGAAGGCGCGGAGCGCGGCGAGCGGGTCGGTGGTGGCGGTCGTCGTGACGGGCAGGTCCGGCGCGTACTCGGTGACACCCACCTCGCGGGTGGTCGTGCGGGCCTCGCCGTCGCGGACCTCAAGGAGCCGGCGCGGGCCGACGCCGAGGAAGCTGTATCGGCCTAGGCGCTCGCCGCCCTCGACCGACTCCAGCAGGTACGCCGGCGTCACGCCGTCGTCGAGCCGCAGGAACGCGCCGATCGGCGTCTCGAGATCCGCCGTGCGCGTGGCGCGCAACAGGATCGTGTCGGCGGTGCCGGCGAGGCGCTTGGTCTCACCCAGGCTCAGCGGGTTGGTCATGGCGTCAGGTCCTTGAGAATCGAAAACGACCTTTGTTCGTCCTGTCGGGACGAAAGGTCGTTGCTCCTTCCGCGGTGCCACCCGTGTTCGGCGGTGTGCCGCTCTCTGACCGACGGAGCCTGCTCGCGGTTGCCCGCTGCCGTCTCGATCGGCGCTGCCCTGTATCGCTGGCGCTCTGCGCCGGAGCCTACTGGTCGTCCGCGACGTCCTCGTCCGCTCTCGCGTCGTCCGCTGCTGCGTCCTCGTTCGCCGCCCCGCGTTCGGTCCGGGGGCTCCCGGGTCCATTCGCCGCCGATGCCACCCCGGCTCGCACCAACCGCCGGGTCTCTGGAGTGGCGCTCGAGGGGTACTCGTCCCGATCGATGCCTCGTCTTCAGTTGTGAGGCCGGAGTATCGGCTCCTCGCCGCGGGCCGTCAAGCGCGTGTACTCGTTCGGCACCTCCGTTACACATCGGGCTCCAGCGATGCCAGGAACTCTGCCGTGCACCAATCGATGCTGATCCGCCCGACCAACAGCGGTCGCGTCAAGGCGATCTCCGTCGGCACGTTGGTCTCGTTCGTCGCGTCCGTCCATCCCTCCGATCCCACCGTGCCGCGCGCCAGAGTCACGTTTGCGTTCTTCCACCAGATTGGGACGTGGTGGGTGGTGTATCGATATCGGACCGCTGTTGTCGATGTGCTTGGTGACGCTGCCTATCGCTGGCGATTCTCCGTGCGCGGCCAGTGGCATGTTCGCGCTCAGGCAGCGGCGACGACGGCGAGTGCCGCAAGTGCGTGGAGCCAGGTGGAGCGGTTCAGCGTGCGGTGACGATGCCAATGTGGTCAGCGCAGCGCAGTCGCATTTAGCGCGGGCAGATCCTCACTGGAGTGGGCACGGCGCGACCTCGTTTACTCAGGGTCAGTCGATCCTCGCGTTCGCCCGGCTCCGCTCGGCGAGTGCCCGGCAGCGCCGATCGTGAGACGCCTGTGGTCACTCGCCACCTTCATGGTGCTACCAGGTCCCACTTCTGGCAGATTCGCGTGCCGAGCGACTGGCCCCCCGAGTCCCACACCTGCACGGCCCCGCCCCAGTCGGCATGCCCGCCCACGCAGAGAGCGGCGAGGCCGGGGGCGCCGGCTGCCACGTCCACAGCCTTGAAGACGCCCCAGGGCAGCAGGTCGTGCTTCGCGAGGTCGCACGACCCGCGGTCCGCGCCGATCAGCACGACCAGCGTCTGGTCCGGCGAGGGCGCCTGGAGCCCGCAGCTCTCGGGCGGCCATCCCGACGCCGGAGCGATCCTGGCCGGCGAACCGGGCCGGGCCGGGCTTGGGAGAGATGCGAGGGCGTTGGCGACGATGGACGTGCACAGATCGGCTCGCCCGGCGTCGAGCGTGCACGACAGCTGCCCAGCCGAGAGCATGCCCGCGTCGCTCCGGTACCACACGAGGCCGGTCGAGGCGTTCCAGACGCCGGAGGAGACCCCCGTGCCGGTGACCCCCGGGTCGTCCCGGAAGGTGATGACGTCGGAGTTGAGGGCCTTCACGACCTCCTCGGGCGGCCGGAAGCCCGTGCAGTTGCCGTAGTCGGCCGACGCCTTCGCCGCCGCGGCGAACAGCGGGCAGCCCTGCAACACCGCGCAGCCCTGGCACGCCCCGGTCGTCCTCAGGTCGACGAGGTCGTTCGGGTCGTCGGGCGACACGATGGTCGCTCCCGTGGAACCGTCGGCGCCGATCTCGGCGGTGCACGAGAATCCCGCCGGCCCGAGGATGAGGTCGACGCCGTCACCGTATGCGGCGATTCGACCCTGGTCGGCGGCATCCACGACCGCCGTCACGCTCGCGGGCGGCTCCGGCGCCGGTCCATTGCCCGTGGTCGTGTGGCAGCGGGTCACCGGCAGCGAGACTGTGACCGTGCCAGTCGGCGACGGGGAGGGGGTCGTGGTCGGCGACGCGGTCGGGGATGCGGTGGCCGAGACTGCGGTCGGCGACGCGGTGGCCGAGACCGCGGACGGCGCCGAAGCCGAAGGCGGCGCCACAAGAGCTGCCGTCGGGCCCGCGCCCTGAGCCGATGGACTCGGCGTCGTTGCGGAGCATGCGGCGACGACCATCGAGACCGCCGCTGCCAACAGCATCGCCGTCTGGCGTGCCTGCCTGGCCATCCTCCGCGTCCTCCCCGGCGCCGCGCACGCCCGCTGACCCAGCCGGCCCACCACCAGATGCGTCAACGACGGCTGTCGGTTGTACGGTATCGCAGCGCGCGGAGCGCGCGCACCTATCCAGAGCGCCCGAGAGCCCCGGCTCGACGACGGCGCAGCAACCGGCCGGCGACCCTCACGGCGGCGCGCTGCTCCCGCCGGGCTCGATAGGAGGCGAGGGATGGACCGCCGGGTGGCCCCGCGACGTGGGCGAGCTCCTGGCGTGGCGGACGAGAATCGGCACCAGGGTCGAGAAGTCGTCGCTTGCGAGGCGAAAACCGGTGGGTCCCGGCCCCGCTTCGCTCCCGACGACCCGACCTCCGCTGCTCGCATGGCAGGCACTACGACGGACGAGGAGGCCGGCTGCCCGCCCGGCGAGCTGACTGGCGGCGCGCGCGCCCATCCAGCCGACGATCGGTCCGAATGCCGGGCAGAACGCCATCTCGGCTGCCGCAGTGCCCCGCCAGCGGGCACGCAGCTTGGCGGCGAGCGTCAAGCGCACGCAGCATCGCGAGACGGTAGACGCTCCGGGAGCCGCTCGCCGAAATTCGGGCAGCACCCGGAGCGCAGAGACGCCCGGAGGAGCGCGCAGGGATGCGGCTACTCCGTCGTGATGGTCACGGATCACTCAGGGCACTGCGGTGACGCCGAACGGCGTCTCGCACGCACCCCGCGAGGCACGTCCTTGCTGGCGCCGGGTGTGACGCGTCCCGCACCACGACGATGATCCCAAACCCGGCAACAGGCCTGGATTTGGCGCCCAGTGAGGGCTCCCGGAGCCGGGGCTGTCGCCGCCGGCTCCGGGAGTCCGCTCCGGAAGGTTCGGGCATGGGCACCCGGGCTGGCGCGGAGCCTCTGAGGTGCTACTCGTAGCGGAGGGCGATCACCGGGTCGAGTCGCGCGGCCTGCATGGCCGGCCAGACCCCGAAGATGATGCCGACGATGAGGGAGAAGACGACCGCGGCCGCGACCGTCACCAGGCTGAACGTGAATGCCCAGCCCGCGACGAGGGCGATGAGCGCCGAGATGGCCACACCGACCAGGATCCCGATGAGGCCGCCCGCGATTGACAGGATCAGCGCCTCGAACAGGAACTGGAGCAGGATGTCCCGGCTCTTGGCGCCGATCGCCTTGCGGATGCCGATCTCGCGGATCCGCTCGCGGACCGAGACCAGCATGATGTTCATGATCCCGATGCCGCCCACCAGGAGCGAGATCGAGGCGATCCCGGCCAACAGCACGGTGAGCAGCGTCGTCACCGAGCTGACCGTCGAGAGCAACTGGGTCTGGCTCGTGACGGTGAAATCCGACGTGCCGGTGGCCCCAATGCCGTGGCGCAGGTTGAGCGTGTTGGTGATCTCGGCGGTCACGATGTCCATGTCGGCCTGCGTAGCGACGCTGACCCCGATCGTTCGGACAGAGTCCGTCGGGGTGAAGAGCTCGCGGGCAGTCGTGACTGGGATCAGCACCTCGTCGTCAGGGTTCTGGAACCCCTGTCCGCCCTTGGGCTGCAGGATGCCGACCACCTCGAACGGCAACCCGCTGATGTAGATCGTGCTCCCGATCGACGAAGCGCCAAGCCCTAGGTTCGTCGCCGTCGTGTTGCCCAGTACCGCCACCCGCAGCGCATGGTCGACGGTCGCCTGCGTCAGGAACGATCCCTGCCATACCTCGTAGGCGAAGACGAGCGGGTAGTCAGGGGTGGTCCCAATGACCGATGTCGTTTCGTTCTGGCTGCCGACCGCGATCAGGTGCGAGGTGGACAGCTCGGGGGCGACGCCCGCCACGTGCGATAGCGACGTCAGGGCCGTCGCGTCATCCGTGGTGAGCGTGGTGGCAGAACCGAATGCACCCCTCGTCGCGCCGCTGGTCGTGGCGCCGGGCGTCACCGAGAGCAGGTTCGTGCCCAGTCCCTCGAGCCGGCTGTTGATCCCCGACGTCGCACCCTGGCCGACCGACACCAGCGCCACCACGGAGGCGACGCCGATGATCACGCCGAGCATGGTGAGACCCGTGCGGAGCTTGCCGGTGCCGAGGCGGGAGAATGCGACGCGGAGCAGGTCGCCGAGTTTCACGCGGCGGCCCTCCCGGCATGGGCGCGCGCCTGTTGATCTGCCCGCCCCGCGACGTTGCTCTCGCGGGCGCCCATTGCTCTCCGCTCGACCGTCGGGTCCTCGCCGGATGAGGCACGGACATGCGCGGTGGCGGCGTCCATCCGCGAGCTATAGGCGGGCGCGCCGGTCGGACAGCTCACGGCTGGGCAGCCCCGCCCGTGCCGCCCGTGGTGCGCGTGCCCCCGCCCGTGCGGAACTGGCCCGCCCCACCGCCGCCGATGCCACCCAGGCCGCCGAAGCCGGCAGCCGAGTTGGAGGAGGTCGAGTTGAGGGCAGAGACGGTGCCGGTGACCACTTCCTGGCCAGCGCTGATCCCGCTCTGGATCTCGGCCAGCGAGGTGCTCACGAGACCCACCTGGACCGGCACGAGCTGCAGCTGGCCGGCAGTGTCGAGTACGCGAACCTCGTAATTGCCCGACGAGCCGACCACGGCGATGGCCGGGACGGTGACGACGGCCTTCGCCTCCGCGGTGGTGACGGCGATGCTCGCGGACATGCCGGACAGGACGGTTGACGGCGCGTTGTCGAGCGACACCGTGACGCTGTAGGTCACGACGCTGTTCGACCCCGAGCTGGTCCCGACTGGCTGGATCGCTGCGACGGTCCCCTGGACCGTCGCGTTCGGGGCAGTGATCGTGACCGTCGCCGGCTGCCCGTTCTTGAGCCCGACGACTGAGGTCTCGGCGAAGCTGGCCGTCGCCTCGAGGGCAATGGCCTGCATCGTGATCGCCCATCCGGTCGGCGCGATGGTGCCGGGCTGCACGTTGACGGCCACGATCTGCCCGTCAGCCGGGGCGGCGAGCGTCGTGTGCGCGGCGGTGGCCTGCGCCGTCGCGAGGGCCTGCTGGGACGAGGACACCGAGGCCTTGTCCTTCGCGATGACGGCGGCTGACTGGGGGCCGGTGGACGTCGCCGCACTGGTCCTCGCCGAGGTCAGCGTCTGCTGGGCTTGTGCCAGGCTGTCCGCCTGCGAGGTCTTGGCCGCGGCGAGGCCCTGCTGGGCCGCGGCGAGGCCCTGCTCCGCCGCCACCAGCTGCTGCTGGGCGCTCTGAACCGAGGTTGAAGAAGGCGACGTGCTGATGTTGTAGGCCGCCTGCGCGGAGCTCAGGCTGTTCTGGGCTTGTGTGACGGCGGCCGAGGCCGACTGCTCCGAGTTCTGGGCGGCCAGGTTGTCGGCGTTGTACTTGTTCTGGGCGCTCGTGCAGCGTCTGCTGGGCCGAGGTGACAGCCGCCTGGTCCTTCGCGATCTGGGCCGCGTCCGGAGCCGGGCTGGCGCTCGGGCCCGGGCTCTCGTCCGCGGCGAGCGTCGCCTGGGCGCTGGCGAGGGCCGCCTGGGCGTTCGGCGACCGCCTGCTGGTCCGTCTGGAGCGTCTGCGAGTCGCTGGCCTGCTGCGCCGTCAACTTCTGCTGCGCCTGCGTGAGCGCCAGCTGCGCGTTCGCCAGCGATGCCTGCGCCTGCGCGATCTGGTCGGCCGAGTCGGGCCGGCCTGCGCCTGGGCCAGGGTCGCCTTCGCGGTGTCCAGCGCCGTCTGCGCCTTCTGGACGTTCAGCTGGTTCGTGGCGATGGAGTTCTGCGCGTTGTGCTGCGGAGGTCGTGACCTGGAGGGATGCCGAGTTGATCTGGTTCTGCGCGCTGGCGAGCACGGAGGCCGAGGGGTGGCCCTGGTCGACGGCCAGCTGGGCCTTCGCGGCGGCGAGATTGGCCTTGGCGACGGCGACGGCGACGTTCACGCTCGACGGATCCGCCGTCGCGAGCACCTCGCCCTTGGTCACGGTCTGCCCGACGGCCACCGGCACGGTCTGCACGACCCAGGTGGTGGCCGACCCAGCCGACGACGTGGTCGTGGTCGAGGCGCTCGAGATGATCTCGGGATCGGCGCCGAAGCTGAGGCCGTAGGCGGCGGTGGACTGGACGGTGCCTGTCGCCACCGCCTCCACCGACACAGTGCCAGTGGCGGCGGTGGCGGTCAGGTACTGGGGCGCGCCAGAGCTGCGGAGGCCCGGCTCGACGACGGCATACGCAGCCGCACCGACCCCGACCACGACCATGACGATCGCGGCAAGCGCTTTCAGTCTCATCTTGCGTCCTTCCTCAACGCTCGGCCTCTCTCGTCTCGCTCTGTCCAGCGCATCGGCCGTTGGTCGCCCCGATCATTCAATCCACTCGCCGTGCCGGTGGCCCACCTTGTTCGTTGAACCCCGGTTCGCGGCCTGACGGCCGCAGGGCATCGCCACCTTCGGCAGCGAGGCCGCCCACCTCCGACGATGGTCGAGTCGGTGTCTGATAGCTTCATGAGTCCGGCACGCCATTTGTGCGCGGCGGAAACGTGGTGTCGTCGGCGGCCGGAACCGCCAGGTGGCCCCCACAGCTGCACACGCAGGTTGGCCAGGTCTTTGGCGCGTGCCGCCGGTCGCGGTGTGCTGGAATCGAGCGACCACGCCGTCGGGCAGCCCCTCAACTGGTCGCCGAGGCCGACCGGGCGCTGCCCGAATACCGCCTCATAGGGCAACGAAGCCTGGCGGGTACGCCCCGGCGGGTGTGGGACGCGGAGCCCGGCGTCCTCCCAGAGCCGTGCAGCCAGGCCCGCGGCCAAGCGGCGCTGCCACGCTCGCCAGACGGGCGACGCGACCGCTCCGGTCCGCGCCGACGTTCGTGCGCACCTTGGTCGATCGCCGCCTGCATCGCCGTGTAGTCCAGCTCATTCGGCGAGCATGGGCACACCGCCTCGAGCACGGCCCGCCGGATGCGGCGTCACCCTGCGTCGCAGGAGTGCGCTTCGACGGCGCTGGCGGAGCGGGTGAGATTCGAACTCACGAAGGCTTGCGCCCCGGCGGTTTTCAAGACCGCTGCCATCAACCACTCGGCCACCGCTCCGCCCGGGAGCATAGCGCGCCGTCGCGGCGTGGGACCGGGGCCAATGACGGGCTGAACTGCCGACGGAAGGCTCTTGGGATCGACGGTGCGCCGGCGCACCGTCCGCACAGGCCCGGGAACCGTGGTCCGGACCTGGGAGCACACGATGGGCACGCAGACTCCGGGTGTCATTCGGGTCGCCGTTTCGGCCCTGATCGCGGCGCTCCTCGCCCTGGGCGCGCTCTTGACGATCGCGGTGCCCGAGGCCCAGGCGGCCACCTTCGCTCTCCGGCTCGAGGCCGGGCCGCAGCCTGCGGTCAGCTTCTCGTCGAGCTGGGCGATTGTCGGGCGCCGCACCGTCACCCTCGCCAGCCCCCTGAACGTGACCGGCTCCGTGCGCAAGGTGGTCCCCGCACGCGGCGTGTACCTCCGGGTCGCGAGCGGCCCGCTTGCCGGGTGGTGGGTCGCGGAGGGCCGGACCGCTTACCGGCCCGGGATCGTCACCGCGGTCGTCTACTCGCCGACGCAGGAGATCCGCCTCGCCGCGGCCCGCTACGAGCTCTACCGATTCGATCCGACCGGTGCGCTGACCTCCGCCAAGGGGCTGGCCGCGACTGCGGGCATGACGCTGCGGACGGACCGGGCGGCCGTCGTCAACGGGCTTCGCCACCTCCATGTCGCGAGCGGCACGTGGGCCGGCTGGTGGCTGCCGGGCTCGGTGACGGCGCCCGAGCGGATCACCTGCACCGCCGGCTCGCCGCCCACCGGGACGGCGGGTCGCCTCGTCCGCTCGGTGTCCAACGCGACCGGCGAGATCGCGCTCACCTTCGACATGGGCGGACGGCTGACGCCGGCGATGTCGATCGTCCGGTACCTCGAGCTCGAACGGGTCTGCGCAACGATCTTCCCGACCGCGGCCGCCGCTTCAACGACGGTCGGCCGCCAGGTGATGGCGGAGATCCGGGCCCACCCCGAGCTGTTCGAGGTTGGCAACCACACGCAGCACCACTGCAACCTGCGGGACGGCGGCGGCGGCGCGGCGTGCCCGGCCCTGCGCCCGAGCTCCGCATTCGCCACCGCGGAGCTCAGGACCGCAGAGGTGACAATCGCCGGGCTCACGGGCCGGCACACGACGCCGTTCTGGCGGCCGCCCTACGGCGCAGTCGACGCCACGCTCGTCGGCATCGCGGCCCGCGCCGGCTGGCCGTACACGATCCTGTGGTCAACGGACACCATCGACTGGCGGCCGCCGGCTGACGGCGGGCCGACCGCCGCGTCCGTCGCGGCGAAGGTGATCACGAGCCGGAGGGCGGGCGGCATCGTGCTGATGCACCTCGGCGGGTATCCGACGCGCAACGCGCTGCCGGCAATGCTGACGGGCCTGCGCGCAGCGGGCTACACCGCCACGACGCTCTCGGCCCTGTACCGCTGAACGCCGCAGGGGCCCGAGCGGCGCAACGGGCGCCCAGCGGACACGCGGTGGGCGCCCGAGTCATTCGCGAGCGAGTGGGCCTCAGGCCTGGATGACGACCGTGCCGGCGATCTTGTCGTGCCAGCCCTGCCTGGCGTCGTCGAATCCAGCCCAGATGAAGCCGAGCGGGATCCCGAACACGATGTCGTTGATGATGTAGCCGATCATCCGGACGATGCCCATGCCGAAGCCGACCGGGCCGCCGTCTCGAGCGCGGACCACCCGCATGCCGAGCATCCTGTAGGCGGGCGTCTGGCCGCCATGGGACCAGAAGTAGGGCTTCCAGAGGAAGCCGACGACGGCGCCGAGGAGGAGGACGAGCAGCCCGATGCCAGCGCCCGCCCCGGCGTTCACGCCGCCGTCACTGGTGACCCTCATGCCGCCCGCGATCACCACGAACCCGAGCACGTAGAAGATCCCGACGACGATCGAGATGATGAACCCGTCGATGAGGTAGGCGACGAAGCGGCTGAACCACGCCGCGTAGCGGATGCCCGGCGCGGGGCCGGCTGCCTGCGGCGGGACATACGGCTGCTGGCCGTAGGGCTGCTGGCCGTAGGGCGGCTGCTGGCCGTAGGGCGGCTGCTGGCCGTAGGGAGGCGGGCTGGCGGGGGGCGGGTTGTAGGCGGGCGGCTGCTGCACCATGGCCGGATCCTTCCTCGCTCGGGCGACGGCCGTGAGACCCGGCGCCCCCTCAGGCGCCAGCCGTCAGGCCAATCCTATCTGTCGCGAGGTACGGCCGGAGCACCTCCGGGACCGCCACCGATCCGTCGGGCTGCTGGTACGCCTCGAGGATGGCGGCCACGATGCGCGGCAGGGCCAGCCCGGACCCGTTGAGCGTGTGGACCAGCTCGGGCTTGGCTCCCGGCGCGGGGCGGTAGCGGATCGCCATGCGCCGCGCCTGGTAGTCGCCGAAGTTGGAGCACGAGCTCACCTCGAGCCACTTCTCGACGCCGGGCGACCAGACCTCGAGGTCGTACTTCTTGCGCTGGACGAAGCCCATCTCGCCGGTGCTCAACAGGAGCACGCGGTAGGGCAGCCCGAGGCGCTGGAGCAGCACCTCGGCGCGGCCGGTCATCCACTCGAGCGCCGCCGCCGAGTCGTCGGGCTTCTCGAACAGCACCATCTCGACCTTGTCGAACTGGTGGACGCGCAGGATGCCGCGCGTGTCCTTGCCGGCCGCACCCGCCTCGCGGCGGAAGCACGGCGAGTACGCCGCGTAGCGGATCGGCAGGTCCGAGGCCTCGAGGATCTCGTCGCGGTGGAGGTTGGTCACGGGGACCTCGGCCGTGGGGACCAGGTACAGCTCGTCACGGGTGACGACGTACATCTGGTCTTCTTTGTCGGGGATCTGCCCGGTGCCGCGCGCCGACGCGGTGTTGACCACGGCAGGCGGCCACACCTCGGTGAAGCCGTGCTCGGTGGTGTGGACGTCGAGGAACCAGCTGATCAGCGAGCGCTGGAGCCGCGAGCCCGCGCCCTTGTAGACCGGGAAGCCCGAGCCCGCGACCTTGGCGCCGCGCACGTTGTCGATGATGTCGAGCGCCTCGCCGATCTCCCAGTGGGGCTTGCGCTCCCAGGTGGTGCCGTCGGCCTCGGTCACGACCCGCGAGGCGTTCTCGCCCCAGGTGCGGACCGTGACGTTCGCCTCCTCGCCGCCCACCGGGACCTCGGGGTCGGCCGGGTTGGGAATGCGCAGGAGCAGGTCCTCGAGCTCCTGCTCGGTCGCGGCGAGCTCGGCGTCGATCTCGCTGATGCGGACGCCGGCGGTGGTGCTCTTCGCGCGCAGCTCGGCAACCTCGGCACCGTCGGGCTTCGCCCCGCCGCGGATCGCCTCCCCAACTTGCTTGCTGGCGATGTTGCGCTCCGCCTTGAGCGCATCCGATTCGGCCTGCAGGCGGCGACGGCGGGTGTCCACCTCGAGGGCGCGGTCCACGAGGGCCGGGTCCTCGCGCTTGTCGATGGCCCCCTGGCGGATGCGCTCGGGCTCGTCGCGGAGCCGCTGGACGCCGACGCTCATGCGCTCGCCTCCTCTGGCGTCGTGCCCGCCAGGCCGAGGCGGGCGATGACGAAGTCGCGCTCGAGGCTGGCGAGCAGCCAGCCGGCCCGCGGGCCGTTGCCGCGGCCGAGGAACGCGAGGTAGATCGCGTTGAAGGCGGCCTTGGGGTCGATCCCGTGCTCGCTCGCCAGGGCGAAGATCGCCGCCTGCCACTGCTCACCGGTGGCGGGCGCGTCGCCGTGGGCCGTCTCGGCGAGGGAGCGCAGGAAGCCGCGCTGCTCGGGCCGGAGGAGCTCGGCTTCGGGCGGCAGCGCGTCACGTCGGACCTCGATCCGGGCCCGCTCGGGGGCATACGCATCGAGCCAGCGCCGGACGGCGACGACGCGCGCCTCGAACTCGACCAGCTCGGCGGCGGTCAGCGGCGCGCCCTTCTCCGCCTCGACGCGCGCCGCCACGTCCACGCCCGGCACCTGGACGAGGAGCGCTAGGTGGCCGAACGGCGGGCGGTACGAATCGGCGGCCGCAGCCACGTCGGCGCCGGCGTCGAGGAGCGAGAAGCGGAAGATGTTCTCGTGGCCCGACGGCAGCTCCCCGCGGACCTCCTTGCCGGCGGTGGCGTCGGCCAGCCGGTCGAACTCGTCGAACAGGCGCGGGATCGCGTCGGTGCCCTCGGGGTCGAACTCGATCACGCTCTCGGGCCGGCTCCGGACGAACAGGAACCGGAGCTGCTCGGGGGGGATCACCGTGGTGATCGTGTGCGCGGCGGCCCCTCGGCCCTTCGAGGTGCTCATCTTCTTGCCGCCGATGTTGAGGAACTCGTACGGGAAGTTGAGCGGCGGCTCGCGGTCGTAGACCTCGCGGCTGATGGCGTCGGAGCGGTCGCGTGAACCGCCGGCGGTCGCGAGGTCCTTGCCATTGGGCTCGATCGTGACGCCGAACAGGCTCCACTGCGCGGCCCACTCGAGGTTCCAGGGCAGCTTCGCGGCACCGCCGAAGGGCGTGACCCGCCCGGTCCAGCCGCAGCCGACGGCCCACGTGACGAGGTCCGGCTTGCACGCGACGGCAACGGTCTCGCCGTCCCAGTCGGACGCGATCGTGGTGCCGATCTTGCCGCAGTTGGGGCAGATCACCCCGAGCGGCAGCCAGTGGTCGGGATGGCGCACGTTGGCCACGCGGCGATAGACGTCGCGCACCACCTGCGCCCGGTCCAGGGCCGTGCGGATGAACGGGTCCATCTGCCCGGTCGGGTAGATGTCGCTCATCCAGTAGTAGCGGTCGGGGTTGATGCCGAGCCCCGCGAAGGTGTCGATGAAGATGCCTGCGAAGTGGCGGGCATAGCTGGCGTGGCAGTCGCCGTGCGGATCAGGGACATGAGCGAGGGGGCGGCCCATCTCGCGCTCGATGGCGTCGGGGCTCAGCAGCGCCTGGGCGTCCATCGGGTCGAGGTCGTCCACGCCGTAGAGCAGCGTGGTGGGCAGGCCGCGGGCGCGGAGGGCGCGCGTGATCACGTCGAGGATCACGGGTCCGCGCAGGCTGCCGACGTGGACGGTGCCCGAGGGCGTCTTGGAATCGTTGACGACCTGCGGCCCGTCAACGCTCGCGGCTAGCTCGTCCGCCCAGTCCACGCTCAGTTCCCCTTTCGCTGGCGTCGTCCGGGGACGCGAACGCGCCTAGCTGATGTCGGTGACCGTGTAGGTGAAGTCTCCGGCCGGGACCTTCACGACCACCTTGTCGCCCCGCTTGCGGCCCAGGAGCGCGCGGCCGACCGGCGACTCGTTCGAGATCCGGCCGTCGGTGGGCTTGGCCTCGGCGGAGCCGACGATCATGAACGACTCGGTCTCGCCGTCGATCTTGACGGTCACGGTGGAGCCGATGGCGACGTGCTCCGTGCTGGCGTGCTCGTCGATGAGCGTGGCGTTCTTGATCATCGACTCGAGCGCCGCGATCCGGCCCTCGACGAACGCCTGCTCGTTCTTGGCATCCTCGTACTCGGCGTTCTCCGAGAGGTCGCCGTGCTCCTTCGCGTCGTGGATCCGCTGCGCAATCTCGGGGCGCCGGACGGCGAGCATCTCGTCAAGCTCGGCGCGGAGCTTGTCGAGGCCGTCCTTGCTGATATAGGTCGTCTTGGTGTTCACGCGGGCAGGACCCCCGATGCGCGGTACCGGCGCTTGCGCGCCGCCGCTCGGTCGGCTTTGAACAAAAGAACCCCGTGGCGCAGAGGGCGCCGCGGAGGTTCACGGATCGCGCGGAATGGTATCGGCGGGGCGACGTTCCGTCAAAGCCGATACGCCCCTTCCGGGCCCGACGCGAGCGGTTGCAAGGCTCCTGTCTCGGTCTCGGCGCTGGAGGCTCCGGCGACGTCACGTCTCCGGGACCGCCCGAGGGTTGCGGACTCCCGCGCGCCTACTTGGAGCAGTGGAACGTCAGGGTGCCGGCGGGCAGCGGCTCGGCGAAGAAGCACGTCACTTCGGTCACGCCCGTGACACCCAACATCGCGCCACCCCTGAGCGCGCAGCCAGTGATCTTGCCGGTCTGGTTCGTCCAACATGTGTGCGCCGGGCCGTACTTCGCCGCCAGGCCGTCGGCGGACGTGCTGGCCATCGACAGCGTGAAGCCGAGCGCGATGAAGACCACATACGACGCGTACACCCGCGCCAGCACCGGCACTGCGGCGCGGCGCGGTTGGTTGGAGCCCCCGAGCACCACGCGCGCCACAAAGTCGGCGGTCCGTTCGCCGGTGGTGCCGTTCCAGCCCGCGAGGCTCATGGCGCCAAGGCCGCAGATGATCAGTGCTCGCAGGACAAGCGTCGCTGGCGAGTCGCGCAGGAACAGGCTGAAGGCGACGATCAGCGCGACGAGCGGCAGGAGGCCGATCGCGAACCCGGCCGCCCGCCTGCTCGGCGTTTCCGCATGAGGCGCCTCGACCGACGACGGCACGCCGCGGAGCGCGGGGAGCGCACCCGCGACCCACCGCTGGACGTGGTTGGACGCGTCGCCCATCGTGAACGGCTCAAGCGGCACGGTCGTGTCCCAGGGATACGGGATGCGACGCCACGGCCGCGCCGACGTGGGCCTCTCCCAGACCGCAGCCGATCCTTCGAGTCGGAGCGCGAGCTTGGCCTGGTCAGCTCCCAGCTGCACGACCCGGACCACCTGGTCCCAGTTCGCCATCAGGTGATAGGAGCTGTGCTCGAAGGTGATGCCGTCCGCAGTCAGCAACAGCGCGATCGGCCTGGGGCGCCGCAGGCCGGTGACCAAGGCGAGGAGTGCGAACCCGAGCCCCATCGCCCACATCACCAGCGGCACGGCAGCCAGGTCCCCGGCATTCAGGATGAAGGCGATCCCGACGAAGATGGCCAGCTCGAGGGCAGCATGACCGATCACGCCCGCGAGCCAGCGGCGGCGCCACGCCGGCGTGACGGTGCAGCGCACGTCGCCGCCCGCGATGGGCTCCGGGTCAGGAAGCACGGCGCCCGGGGCGCTCGGGGCGAGCCACAAGAATGCGGGCGCCTCCCGCGGGACGGGGGCGGCTGGAGGAAGAGGGGCGGTCGGCGCCTCGTCCGCGTCGACGTCGTCGAAGTACTCGTCTTCAGGCGGCGGTCGTCGGCGCATGTGCCCCCGTTGCTCTCTTGTCCCCCCGCCGGCCAGATCATCGCCGTCGCACATGCGCGCTTGCCCGACGCTTCGACAGCCCGTCAATCGCGCTCGGCAGGTTTCTTGGCAGATGACCGTGGTGCGGCCGCTGTTGCGGCAGGTTCTCGCGAATGGTCGCCCCACGAGCACGTGCGTCCGACAACGCCCCAAGTTCGTGCAGATGACCGTCGTGCGGCCGCTCTCCAAGGCTTTCTCGGATAGGGGCCGTGGTGCGAGCATCTGGCGAAGCCGCCATCGACCTGCGAGCACGGCGACCCGACTCTGATCGGCCCGGGCCCGGGAGGGGTGATGCCACGGCCCGTGGTGCGGCCATTTGCGAAAGGCGGAGACGGCTCAGTGTGCGGGGCGCGACTCGGCCCGCGCGAACGACCCGGGCGCGAGCGACCCGGGCGCGAGGGGCGCGCGAGCGGGACGGCGCGAGGAATGCCCGGCCATACCCTACTCGGCCGGCTCGGCCAGCTGCTCCAAGCGCCGCTTGATCCGCGCAAGACCGCTGCGGTCGGCGAACGCAACGAACACCGTGTCGTCACCGGCGATCGACCCCACCACCTCGGGCCATCGGGCGCGGTCGAGGGCGGCGGCCAGCGGGTGCGCGGACCCGGGCAGCGTGCGCAGCACCAGCATGTTGCCGGCGTCGCGGATCTCGACCGGCATGTCGTGGAGGAGCAGCTTCACGCGCTCCTCGCCCGACGCGTCGGCCTCGCGGAGGCGCGGCGGCAGTGCGTACGCCTGCGTCCCGCCGCGCCCGGCCTTGACGAGGCCCAGCTCGGCCACGTCGCGGCTGATGGTCGCCTGGGTCGTGCGGAAGCCGCGCTCCCGCAGCGCCGACGCCAGCTCCTGCTGCGTCCGGATCGGCCGCTGCTCCACAAGGTCGCGGATCGCCCGCTGGCGGAGCTGCTTCATGACCTCCATGTGGTCTCCTGCCCGCTCAGCGGGTGAGGAACACCGCCAGGACGACAGCCGCCAGCGCGAGGCGGTAGGCGACGAACACGTTGTACGAGCGAGTGCGGACGTAGCGGAGCAGCGCGGAGATGGCGATGATGCCGGACACGAACGCGGCGGCAATGCCCACCAGCAACGGCCCCGCCTCGGTGACGGCCTCGCCGCCCTTGACCAGCTTGACCGCCTCGAACAGCACCGCGCCCGCCGTCACGGGCGTCGCCATCAGGAAGCTGTAGCGCGCCGCGTCCTGCCGGTCGAGACCGGCGAACAGGCTGGCCGCGATGGAGATTCCCGAGCGGCTCACGCCTGGCAGCAGCGCCAGGGCCTGCGCCATGCCAATCCCCAGCGCGGCGGGCATCGTGAGCCTGGAGAGCGGCCGGCGACCGGTGGCCCAGCGGTCGGCCAGCCACAGGATCCCGCCGGCGATGACCAGCAGCACGGCGACGATCGTGGGCTCCCGGATCGCGGTCTCGATGGGATCGTTGAGCAGCACGCCGAGGATCGCGGCCGGGATCGTCGAGACGACCAGCAGCCAGGCGAGGCGCCGGTCCTGGTCGCCCCGGAACGAGCGGTCCCGGATGGAGGCGAGGCCGGCCGGGATGAGCCGGATCCAGTCCTCGCGGAAGTACAGCAGCAGTGCGCCCAGGGTTCCCGCGTGGAGCGCCACGGTGAACGCGAGCGTGTCGACGAACCCGCTCCAGCCGAACAGCCACGGGATGATGATCAGGTGGCCCGAGGACGAGATCGGGAGGAACTCGGTGAGCCCCTGGACGATCCCCAGGACGAGGGCCTGCAGCAGTTGATCCATGGGACGGCTTCGGGCGGCCGACGCGAACGCCGACCGCCCGACGGAACCTCAGCTAGCGGATGAAGAGGGGGGCCAGAACCAGGGTGATCGTGGCCAGCAGCTTCACGAGGACGTGGAGCGACGGGCCAGCCGTGTCCTTGAACGGGTCGCCGACGGTGTCACCGACCACGGCTGCGGCGTGGGCCTCGCTGCCCTTGCCGAGCACGTTGCCGTTGTCGTCCTTGAGGTGGCCCGACTCGATGTACTTCTTGGCGTTGTCCCACGCGCCTCCGCCGTTGTTGAGGACGGTGGCGAGCAGGACGCCCGCGATGGTGCCGACCATCAGCATGCCCGCGACGGCCTGGTAGCCGAGCAGGAGGCCGACGACGATCGGCGCGGCCACGGCCACGAGACCGGGGGCGACCATCTCGCGCAGCGCGGCAACGGTCGTGATGTCGACGACCCGGGCGTAGTCCGGGCGGCCGGTGTAGTCCATGATCCCGGGGATCTCGCGGAACTGGCGGCGCACCTCGACGATGATCGCCTGGGCCGTCTTGCCCACGGCGCGGATGGCGAGGCTGCTGAAGAAGTAGACGAGCATCGCGCCCATGAGGGCGGCGACGAAGACGCTCACGTCGGCCAGGTTGACCGAGGTCAGGAGCACGACGCCCTGCTTGCCAGCGGCGATCTGGTTGCCCAGGATCAGGTTGACCTTGTCGATGTACGCCGAGAAGAGCAGGAACGCGGCCAGCGAGGCGGACGCGATCGCGTAGCCCTTGGTGAGGGCCTTGGTCGTGTTGCCCACGGCGTCGAGGCGGTCGGTGATCTCGCGGGCGCTCGACTCGGCGCGGCTGAACTCGGCGATCCCGCCGGCGTTGTCGGTGATCGGGCCGAAGGTGTCCATCGCCAGGATGTAGGCGGTGGTCATCAGCATGCCCATCGTGGCGACGGCGGTGCCGAAGATGCCGCCGACATTGGTCGAGGTGCCATCCGCATTGAGCCGGAGGAGGCCCGCCTGCTGGCCGAGCCAGTGCGACGCGATCAGCGCGATGCCGATCGTGATCGCCGTGACGGCCGTGGTCTCGAAGCCAACTGCGGTGCCGCTGATGATGTTGGTCGCGGGGCCGGTCTTGGACGCCTCGGCGATCTCGCGGACCGGGCGGAACGAGCCCGCCGTGTAGAACTGGGTGATGTAGACGAACGCCACGCTGGTCGCGAGGCCGACGACACCGGCCAGGAAGAACCAGATCCAGGCCGGGATGTTGTTGGCGCCGACTGCGGTGCCGGTGTTCATCATGATGTTGGTCGTGATGGCCAGCCCGACCACGGACAGGATCGCGGTGACCCAGTACCCGCGGTTCAGGATGTTCATCGGGTTCTCGGTCTCGCTGCCGCGAACGAAGAACATCGCGACCATCGTGGCCAGAAGGCCGAAGGCGCGCACGACCAGCGGGAAGAAGATCCAGTTCTCGGGGTTCGACCAGCCCGACGACACGGCGATCGAGTACGCCGCGACGCCCAGGATCATCGCGCCGATGTTCTCGGCGGCGGTGGACTCGAACAGGTCCGCCCCGCGGCCGGCGCAGTCGCCGACGTTGTCGCCCACGAGGTCCGCGATCACGCCCGCGTTGCGGGGGTCGTCCTCGGGGATGCCCTTCTCCACCTTGCCGACGAGGTCGGAGCCCACGTCAGCTGCCTTGGTGTAGATGCCGCCGCCCAGCTGGGCGAACAGGGCCACGAAGCTGGCCCCGAAGCCGAAGCCGACGATGACGAACGGAGCGTCCTTGATGGCGATGTCCGCGAACAGCGCCTGGTAGACCGTGAAGATCCCCCACACGCCGAGCAGCGAGAGGGCCACCACGAGGAAGCCCGAGACCGCGCCCCCGCGCATGGCCACCTGGACCGCCTCGACGAGGCTGCGCCGCGCGGCGGCGGCGGTGCGCACGTTGGACCGCACGCTGATGGTCATGCCGATGATGCCCGAGGCCATCGAGCAGCCCGCGCCGACGAGGAAGGCGATCGCGGTCAGGACGCCGATCGGGGCACCGGCGAGCGCCGGGACGTCGGCGACGCTCTTGTTCTCGACGAGCCCGATGACCACCCCGATGATCACGGCTGCGACGAGGGCGAGGATGCCAATGGTGGAGTACTGGCGCTTGACGAAGGCGTCAGCGCCCTCGCGGATGATGTCGCCCACGTCCTGCATGGCCTGGGGGCCCTTGTCGCGGGACAGGACGTCACGCGCCAGATAGAGCGCGAACAGAACCGCCAGGACGCCCGCGATCGGGACGATCCAATGTAGTGCGTCGGCCATCGGGTTTTGCTGAGCCTCCTACCCACGTGCTGCCGGGACGTCGTCGATCGTGCGGCTCGCCTCGGCAACTTGCCCTGTCCGGGACGGGATGGGCTCGCCGGGTCAGCGAGGGCGGTCCGACGGGGACTCGGAACACAGAGGAGCCCGCTCGCCAAACGTCCGGAGTGTATGCGTGCGTCCGCGCACGGGTCAAACTCCATCCGGCCCGCAGCGGATTGGTTGCACCCGGCCGGGCGGCCCATGCATCTGGGTCAGCGAATCGTGCTCCGGGGGCCCCTCGGCCCTACCAGCCGTCGGCGACGGGCTGGCCTGTACACTCCGCTCCGTGGACAGACGCTCCAGCTTCGGGTGTCTCGTCGAAGTCGTCGAGACGCTCGTCCTCACCCTGGTCATCTTCTTCGTCATCCAGAATTTCGTCGCCCAGCCCTATCAGGTCCAGCAGAACTCCATGGAGCGGACCCTCGAGCCGGGGCAGTACGTGCTGGTTGACAAACTCACGCCGCGATGGGACGCCTACAAGCGGGGCGACGTCGTGGTGTTCTCCCCGCCGCCCGAGTTCACGCAGGACACGACGCCGTTCATCAAGCGCGTCATCGGGCTGCCGGGTGACACCGTGGAGATCAAGGATGACGGCAAGGTGTACGTGAATGGGGTGGCGCTCGACGAGCCCTACACCTTCAAGAACGCCGCGGGCGTCAACGGGCCCACGGTTCCGCTCACCAACCAGTCGTCGTGGGTGGTGCCCGTCGGCGAGCTGTTCGTCATGGGTGACCACCGGGAGGCGTCCGCTGACTCGCGCGCCTTCGGGCCGATCCAGGAGTCGGCTGTGATCGGCCGCGCGTTCCTGCGCTACTGGCCCATCTCGACCGTCGGCATCCTGCAGACCCCGAGCTACTCCGGTGTCCCGGCACCCCTCACCGTTCCCTGAGCGGCGCCCCCGGTGGTGACGCCCGTGCTGGTCATCGTCGCGGTCCTCGCGACCGCAGGGGGCGTGGTGGCGGTCGCTGCGCCCAGCCCCCGCCACGCGACGCTGGGCGCGTTCGCCGCGCTCCTGCTGGCCGGGCTCGTCGCTGATCCCCTGCCGTCCGCGGCCGGCGTCGTCGCGCGACTCGCGGGCCCGGCGCTCGGCGGCTGGCTCGTCTGGATCGCACTCCGCAAGGCGCCGGCCACGGCGGCCCACACCACCCTGGGCTGGGCCGGTTCGGTCGGGCTCGCGGTGACGGCGTTCGCGATCGGCTGGCTCGCGGCGACGTCCTTCGCCGGCGCCCTGGCCTCGAGCGGCGCCGCTGCAGGCGACATCGCGGGGCAGACCCTCGGCGGCGGATCGCTCGTGGACCGGGCGGCGATCGGGGCGGCGGCGGCCCTGGGCGTCCTGGCGGCGGCGCCGGTGATCGTGCCCCGGGACGGCCATCGTCTGGGCCTGGGGGTGGTGCTGCTGGTCGCGGCGGGCGGCCTGCTGTGCGCGTCGCTCGGCATCGCCATTGACGACACGCTCGAGCTCGCGCTGGCGCTTCTCGCCGCGCTCACCGGTGCGGCACTCGCCGCGGTGACCTCGGCGATGCTGGGCGCCAGCGGCGACCTCGTCCTGCGCGACGCGCTAGCGCGCGAGCCAGCGGTCCACCATCGCCCGGCGGATGAGGCCCATCTGGGGGGCGCCCACCCCGGGGGGATCGCCGAATGACGCTGCTCGCGCTGCTCATCGTCGGGGGGCTCGCCGCGGCCGGCACTGCCTGGGCTCTGCCCCGCGGCGGAGGTGCTGCCCGAATCGCGGCCCTTGGCGGCGTCGTCGCCCTCCTGCTGATCGCGATCCTCGCGGCTGCCTCCTCCAACCCCGAAGCCGTCGCGGCGGACGCGAGTGGCGTGGCGCCCGGCACGCTGTGGAACGGTGCGCTCGCCGCGGGCGGGTACCTGCGCCTCGTCGTGGTGCTCGGGGCGATCACCTCGATCGTCATGTGCGCGCTCACCTGGCTGCTTCGGGGCGTGGCCGGCCTCCGCGGGCTGCTCCCGGCGTCGCTCGCGGCGCTCGTGGGCACGACGGTCGCCCTCGGCGCGGCGAGCCCACAGCTCGGGATCGTCGCGGCAGGCGCCACGGGTCTGGCCTCGATCCCCGCCGTGCTGGCCTCCACGCGAGGCACCGCAGCGGTCGGCGTCGCCGCGCGCGAGGTCCGGATCGCCGTCGCGACGGCGCTCGTGGTGCTCGCGGTGGCCACGGCGATCCCGGCCATCGCGCGGCTCGTCCTGGCCAACGCCGCAGCCGACCCGACCTCGGCGGGTTCGGGCCTGGCAGCGGCCGTCGCGTTCGGGCTCCTCGTGCTGGCGCTCGTCGTGGCAGCGCGGATGGGCGCGATCCCCTACCACGTGCGGATCAGCGCCCTCGCCGACACTGCCCCCTCGGGCTCGCTCCCGCTCCTGCTCGTTTGGCTGCCGCTGCCCCTGGCCGCCGTGTCCGTGGGTGTGGCCGCGGGTGACCTGGCCCCGCTCGCGCTCCCGGTGGGTTCTGCGCAGGCGCTCATCGTGGTGCTCGCCCTGCTCACGACGGCTGCCGCCGGGCTCGTCGCGGCCTACCAGGACGACCTGCGCCACGCCGTGGGCTACCTGACCCTCGCCGATCTCGGGATCGTGGTGCTCGCCTTCGCCGCGCTCGATCCGGTCGTGTGGGGTCCGGCCCGCGCGTGGCTGCTCACCGCCGCTGTGACCAAGACCGCTCTGCTGGCGTGGGCGACCGTGGCCGAGGATCGGTTCGAGACCCGATCGGTGCCCGACCTTCGGGGCTGGCTCCGCCCGTCGCCGGTGCTGGGGGTGGCACTGGTCCTGATCGTCGTGGCCACGTACGGACTTCCCGGCTGGGCCGTGCTCACGGCCCGGCTCGACCTCACCGGTCATGCCGCCGGCGCTCCCTGGGACGGGCTCCTGCTCGCGGCGTCACTGCTGACGCTGCCCGCGTATGCCCGCTGGCTGTGGCTGGGGGTCGGCGCCCCGACAAGTCACGTCGCCCGTGCCACGCCCGAGTTCCTGGCGCTGGGCGCCTCATCCGATCCGGCACGCCGGCTCTCCCTGCGGCCGCCGACGCGACGGCGCGGACGTGGCGAGGGGCTGCCGGTCGAGCAGGAGACCTCAACCCCCGACCCGTCAGATTCCGACAGCGGCCCTTCGCCGGCCTGGCTGATCGCTCCGCCGCCGGTCTCCGCGCCTGCGCGGGCCCGCCGCGCCACGGCGCTGCCGGCCGCCGCGATCAAAGACCGCTCACGCTCGATCGAGCCCGTGGAGCGGCCCGACACGGCGGATGGCGATGGCGCCGAACCCGACGCCCGGCCGCGGCGTGCCGTCGCCTCGACGATCGGGAATCGGCCGAAGCCTGGCACTGGGACCAAGCCAGCCGATCCGTCCAAGCAGGCTGCAGCGTCGGAGGCTCCTGCGGGGGCGAAGCGTGCGGCGTCGAGGGTCCCTGCGGAGCCGGAGCCTGCAGCCGCCACGGCGCTGTGGGGCGCGCCGGTGCCGCCCATCGAGCCCGAAGTGCCGGCTCAACCGACGCTGTTCGCCACCGCGGAGCTCGAGACCGCGCCGATCCCCGACGATGTCGCCCCGGCGCAGCCTGAAGTGGGCAGGGTGCGGTCGGGAACGGGGATGGGCCGGCGTTCGCGCACGCCGAACGGAAGGACGGGCTCCAGCCCGATGTCGGCGCCGAGGGCTCCAGAGGCCTCGAAGGTCCTGCCGTCAGCGGTGCTCGGAGCCGAGGGGGAGCGCATCCCGGCCGAAGGCGTCGTGCGACCGCACCGTGGCCGGGGACCGTCGCGGCCCGATGCGGCAACGCGTGCCTCGGCCGCGGTCCGACGGCATCGTGCGGATCTGCTCTCGACGGCCGTGCTGGTGCTCGCGCTCCTGGCGACGCTCGTGGCCTCCGGCGGGTTCGACCTCACGAGCGCCGCCGGGGAACCGGTGCCGGCCGTCTCGGGCATCAGCGCGCAGGGCGACTGACGCAAGGCCGCGCCTCAGCCGACGGCCCGTGCGCCGGGCGAGGGGGATGCGAAGGGCCGGCGCCTGCGGCGCAGGAACACCCCTTCCGGGCGCGGTCAGGCTCAGGCTAGACTCCGCGCCATGCCGGGTGAGCCGCTCCTGCTCGGGATCGCCGCGATCGCCGTCGCGGTGGCCGGGTTCACGGCCGTCACCGCAACCCTGGTGCCGCCGGGCGGCTCGTGGCACCCCGCCATGCGGATCCGGCAGCGGGCTGTCGTCTCGACGAGCTTCAACGTGGTGTTCGAGGCTCTGGCGCCGTCGATCGTGTTCGCCTGGCTGGGCGACCTGCGATCCGCACTCGTGGTGGCGAGCGCGGGGGTGGCCGTGTATGCGACGGGGATCGTGACATGGCGCGCACGCCAGTTCCTGCGGGCGGGCGGCAACCGGGCGCGATCGGCCATCGTGCTGTTCACCCTCGGCCCGACCGCAACCCTGCTGTTCTGGGTGAACGCGCTCCTGCTCGGCTCGCTGGCCGTCTACGCGCTCGCCCTGTGCATCCAGCTCTCGGTCGCGGTCGTGAGCTTCTACTCGCTCGTCTCAGCCGCCCAGGGCTGACGCGCCGCCCGCCGTCAGTTCCGGCGAGGGGAAGCGCCGCGCACGGGCGTCAGTCCTCGGGGGCCAGCACCCAGCGGTCCACCTCGCGACCGTAGGCGAGCAGCTCGTCGGCCCTGAACCAGAGGGCGAGCTCGGCTGCAGCGGTCTCGGGGCTGTCCGAGGCGTGGACCAGGTTCTGCGCGGTCTCGACAGCGAAGTCGCCGCGGATCGAGCCCGGGGCCGCCTCGTGCGGACGCGTCGCGCCGTTCATCGCGCGGACGATCGCAATCGCGTTGGGCCCCTCGAGGGCCGCGGCGACGAGCGGCCCGGACGTGATGAAGTCCACGAGGCCCTTGAAGAACGGCTTCTCGCGGTGGACCGCATAGTGCTGCTCGGCGAGGGCGCGGTCGATGTGGACCAGCTTGAGGCCGACGAGCTTGAGGCCCCGCTCCTCGAACCGGGTGAGCACCCGGCCCACCAGCAGGCGCTGGACACCATCGGGCTTGACGAGGAGGAGCGTGCGCTGCAGATCGGCCATGGAGCTTCGGATGCCTCTCGTGCCGCGGGCCGTTGCCGGACGCCGCAGGGGATGTGACGGGGACGCGCCGCCGACAGCCGAGGCCCGGTCCGACGCGGGGCAGAGGATACCGTGCCCGGCGGACCGTGGTCAGGATTTCGTCGTCGTCGTCGGCCAGGGCGGGATCCGTGTCGAACAGCCCGGGAGCGGACGGGCGGTAGGTGGCACCGCTCGACGCGCTGGCGCGCCCGCGCGCTCGATCGAACGCCTCGAGCGCCTCCGTCTCCCTGCCCAGCAGCCGAAGGGCGTCGCCACGAACGAGCGCGAGGAGCGGCTGGTCGTCACGACCCGCGACGGCACGCAGGACGTCGTCTGCGAACGCGGGGGCAAGCCGCATCGCCACGCCCAGCAGGAGCGCTGCGCGGGTCGCGTCGCCGCGGGCGAGGGCCGCCCGGCCGCCAGCGAAGGCCTCGGACGCGGTGGACGGGGCACCGGCGGTGTCGCCTGCCCGGTTGCGGCCTCGCCGTCGCGGAGCGTTCTCGGCGGGCTTCTCCGGCTCGTCGGGAGTCACCGGCCAGATCGTCGAGCGCGGCATTCCCGCGAACAGCCGGTCGAGCGGGCCTCCAGCAACCTCCAGCGCGCGCGCCGAAAGGCGCCGAGCCTCCCCGGGGCGGCCAACGGCGGCAACGGCTTCGGTGGCAATCACCAGAGCGAGCGGCGACTCGCTGCCCCGGGCGAGGAGTGCGGCCGCGGCCTCACCTGCGCCTGCAAGGTCACCGGTGCGCCAGCGGATCTCCGCGAGGTCGAGGAGTCCGGGCTCGTCGAGCCGGCCGCGCCCGGCAAGCGCCTCCAGCTCCGCGCGGGCGAGCGCGTGCTGGCCTCCCCGCAGGTGAAGGCTCGCGAAGCGCAGGCCAGGCGGACGGCCATCGGCCGCGGGGTCGGCGGCGGGCTCAGCTGCCGGATCCGGCCACAGGAGGACCGAAGCGCGGCCCGCGGCAAGCTCGGCGGCCTCGACCGGTTCGGCGGCCACAACCCCCACATCCGGGCCGGCCTCACCGTCCCCGTCGGGGATCACGTCCCCGTCGGGGATCACGTCCCCGTCGGCAGGCTCGACCGGCTCAGCGGCGACAGGGCCTGGCTCGTCGGCAGCCGAACCGAGATGCGCGACCTCGGCGGCGTCGGCTCCCGGCTCGTCCAGCAGGAGCTCGACCACCGCGACCTCGGCCACCGGGGAATCGACCGGCTCGACCGGCTCGGCCAGCTCGACGGCACGGGCGTCACCGTCGTCATCGCCGGGGTCCGGGCGGGCCGGCTCGGCGGGCTCGAGGTCGTGCGCGTCGTCACCGGAGGCAGGACGGTCCGGCTCGGTGTCGGCGACATCGGCCGCATCGGCCTCGAGCGCCAGAGGCCCGTCGTTGCGGCGCCCCGGCCGGCGGAACTTCATCGCGGGAGCCGCAGGTGGCGCTCGATCCCGCGCAGGTGCCGGCCCGGTGCCACCACCGCCATCCGCAGCCCGTCGTCGCGGACGAGTTCCCGGGCCACGCGCAGGATGTCGTCGGCCGTCACCGCCTCGACTGCCGCCAGCGCCTCGTCGAGGGTGTACACGCGGTCGTGGAGCGCCTCCTGGCCGCCCAGCCAGGACGCGAGGTGGCGCGTGTCGTCCATCCGCAGCTCGAGCCCGCCCGCGAGGTACGCCTTGGCCTTCGCGAGCTCCTCGTCGGGCACCAGCTCCTGGGTCATCCGCGCGAGCTCCGCGAGGATCGCCTCGATCGCCGCCGGCAGCTGCGCCGGGTCAACGCCAGCCGAGACCTCGAGCGCGCCACTGTCGGCGTACTCGACCAGCCCCGAGCTCACGTCGTAGGCCAGGCCCTTCTCCTCGCGCACGCCCAGGAACAGCCGGCTCGACATCCCGTCGCCCAGCACGGCGTTGAGCAGCGTGACGTTCCAGGCGTCGGGGTGGTCGCGCCGCAGGGCCGGCAGCCCGATGGCCAGCTGCGCCTGGGTGGTGTCGCGGCGGCCGGTGAGCACGCGCGGTCCGGCCGGGAGCAGGGGCGCGGGGTCGAAGCCCGAGGCCGCCCCGCCGCCGGTCCCGAACGCCTCGGCGGCGAGCGCCAGCGCCTCGTCGTGCCCGAGGTCGCCGGCCACGGCCACCACGATGTTCGACGGGCGATAGCGCGCGGCCCAGAACTCGCGGATCGCCGCGGCGGGCAGGGCCCGGATGTCGGACTCCTCGCCGCAGATCTCCCGGCCCAGCGCGCCCGTGCCGAACAGCGCCTGGCCCATGAGCAGCTGGCCGTACTCGGCGGGGTCGTCCAGATACGAGCGCACCTCCTCCACGATGACCGTCCGCTCGGACTCGATGTCGGCGTCGGTGAGGCGCGGCCGGACGATGAGCTCGCCCACCACCCGCATGGCGGTCTCGGCGCGGCGGAGCGGCACGCGGACCCAGTAGACGGTCGACTCGCGGTCCGTGGCGGCATTGGCCGACCCCCCGACACCCTCGATGGCCTCCGAGATGGCGCGGCTCGTGGGGTAGACCGTGGTGCCCTTGAAGGTGAGGTGCTCCATGAAGTGGGCGACGCCGATCTCGCCCGGCGCCTCCTGGCGCGAGCCGGCGAGCACGTACGCGGCGATGGACACGGAGCGCGACCCCGGCAGTCGAGCCGAGATGACGCGCGGCCCGTCGGGGATCTGGGTCCGATGGAACATCGCCGCCGATGGTAGCGGGAAACGGAGGACCGGCGACCCGAAGGCCGCCGGTCCGGTGCTGCGAGGTGGCGACGGAGCGGGCGCTACTTGACGAACAGCCCGATCCAGTCCTTGGCGAAGTAGATGACGAAGCCGATCGTGACCAGCCACATCAGCGGGTGGATCTCGCCGATCTTGCCCTTGATGAGCTTGATGAACACCCACGACACGAAGCCGGCGCCGATGCCGACGGTGATGTCGTACGTGAGCGGCATCAGGATGATGGTCAGGAGCGCCGGGATCCCGTCCTCGACCTCGGCGACCGGGATGTCCTTGACGAGCGTGAACATCAGGTAGCCGACGAGCACGAGGGCCGGGGCGGTCGCCGCGCTCGGGCACGATGCCGGCGATCGGCGCCAGGAAGATCGCGAGCAGGAACAGGACGCCGGTCACGACCGACGCAAAGCCAGTCCGGCCGCCTTCGGCCACGCCCGCCGCGCTCTCGATGTAGGTCGTGTTGGAGCTGACGCCACCGGCGCCGCCGGCAACGGCCGCCAGCGAGTCGACGATCAGGACGCGCCCGATGCCGGGGACCGAGCCGTCCTTCTCGGCCAGGCCCGCCTCGGCCGCGATGCCGGTGACGGTGCCCATCGTGTCGAAGAAGTCGCTGAGCATGATCGCGAAGATCGTCAGGATCGCGGCGATCGGCCCGAGCTTGGCGAACACCTGGAACGGGTCCTGGAGGCCGATGCCGAGGGTCGAGAAGTTCGGCCCGACGATCAGCTTGTCGATGCCCGGGACCGACGTGACGCCGACGATGGCCGCGATGACCGTCGTCACCAGGATGCTGATGATCAGCGCCGCGCGGATCTTCATCACGTACAGCGCGACGGTGATCGCGAGGCCGATGAGGAACACCGCCTGCCGCGGGTCGGTCAGGGGCTGCAGCGTGACGGCCGGGATGCTCCCGTAGGCCGACGCCTGGCCGTTGACGATGCCGCCGTTGGCGAGGCCGATGAACAGGATGAACAGGCCGATGCCGACGCCGATCGAGCGCTTGAGGACCAGCGGGACGGCGTTCATGATCGCCTCCCGCAGGCCCAGCGACCACCAGGACGGTGATCGCGACGCCCTCGAGCACGATGACGCCCATGGCGCCCTGCGCGTCGAGGCCCTTCGCGGTCAGCGTGAATGCCACCAGGGCGTTGATGCCCAGGCCGGCGGCGAGCGCGAAGGGGTAGTTCCCCACGACGCCCATCGCGATGGTCATGATGCCCGCGATCAGGGCGGTGCCCGCCGCGACCGCCGTCGGGATCGAGGCCCAGCGGCTTGGCGATGATGTTGCCGTTGAGGAAGATGATGTAGGCCATGACCAGGAACGTGGTCAGGCCGGCGCGGGCCTCGGTGCCGAGCGTCGTCTTGCGCTCGTCGAACTTGAAGAACTGCGCGATCGCGCTCATGCGGTTCTAACGATCCTCCCTCTGGGTTCCCTGTCCCCTGCCCCCCGCCCGACGGCGTGTCCGACGCCGCCCGGCGCGCGTGCTACCCCTCGGAGCCCTCCGGTCCCAGGAGCTCCATCTGGACGAACCCGCCCCCCGGGTCCAGCTCCAGCTGGCGCGGCGCCGAGCGCGCGTCGTCCTCGACGGCACTCGGCACGAACTCGATGACCACGCGCTCATCGCCCTGGACCAGCGTGTAGACCAGGAGCTGGTCGGGCCGAGTCTCGAACTCCAGGTGCTCGAAGGAATCCACGTTGATCGTGATGGCGATCGGCGTGAAGTAGGTCGAGACCTGGGCATCGTCGACGACGATCCGCTCCACCCAGCCGGTCCCGTGGGTGACCATGTCGCGGCCGCGGAAATAGCGGTACGAGACCGTCTGTTTCGCAATGGGCCGCAGCAGGTGCCGGATATCGGCCCGGCTGGTCACGACACCGGCGTTGACGAAGAACTTCGCGGGCGGTTCGGTCGCCACGGCATCTCCCACGACTGCAGACTCGAGGGGCGATGGGCGCTCGCCGCGCCGCCTTCCCGGGTGCGGCCCGACGCTGCGATCGTAGCCGACGGGGGAGGTTGCGGGACGGTGAAGATCGCAGCCGCGAGGAAGACCGTGGGGCACGGGCACCGCGCGGACCGACGCAGCCCGCCACGCGTGCGACAGCCGCGCGTACCAAGCACCGTATGATCCTCGCATGCTCCTCGCGGTGGACGTCGGGAACACGAACCTCACACTCGGCCTGGTCGAAGGGGGCGCCGTCACCGCCACCCGCCGCGCTGCGACGCCCCGCGGCGCGACTGCGGACGAGGTCGAGCTGCTGCTCGCCAGCCTGCTCGGACTCGAGGGCCGCACGCTCGACGCGGTGGCGGCCATTGCCCTCGCCTCGGTCGTGCCCGCGGCCACGGCGGCGGTCTGCGAGGTGGGCGAGCGGCGCGGGATCGGCGTCCTGGTGGCGAGCGCCGGGACCGTCCCGGTCGCAATCCGCGTGGATCGCGCCGGCGACGTTGGCGCGGACCGGATCGTCAACGCCCTGGCGGTAACGCGGCTGTACGGAGCGCCCGCCATCGTCGTGGACTTCGGCACCGCCACGACCTTCGACTGCGTGGGACCCGACGGTGCGTACGTGGGCGGCGCGATCGCACCGGGCCTGGAGCTGGGTCTCGACGCACTGGCCAGCAGGACCGCGAAGCTGCCGCGGGTCGAGTTGCGGACGCCCGACCGGGCGATCGGCCGCGACACCATCGCGGCGATCCAGTCAGGCGCCATCCTCGGCTACCAGTCCCTCGCGACCGGCCTCCTCGCGCGCCTCCGGATCGAGCTGGCGGACACGACCGGCGCACGCCTGTCGGACATCCACGTCGTGCTGACCGGCGGCCTCTCCGCCGCGCCGTGGGTTCACGGGATCGAGGGGGTGGAAGCCATCGATCCCGACCTCACGCTCAAGGGGCTCGCCATCCTCCACGCCGAGGTGGCCGGCGGCGAATCGATGGTCCTCGGGCGATGACCACGGGCAGGGCCCGATACGCCCTCGACACCCACACCGAGCCGACTGACCCTGCGCGACCCGCACCCCGCCTGGCTGGACGGCTGATCGCGCTGGGCGCCTGCGGGTCGATCGCCGCGTACAAGGCCGTCGAGCTCGTGCGCCTCTTCCGCACCGAGGGCGCCGAGGTCGTCGTGATGCTCACGCCGGCCGCAACGCAGTTCGTCTCGCCCCTCACCCTCGCCGCCCTCTCGCGGCACGCCGTCGAGACCGACGTCCTCGGCCTTCTCCCGGACCAGCGGATCGGGCACATCGTCGTCGCCGATTCGGCCGATGCGGTCGTGGTGGCGCCGGCCACGGCCCGCTGGCTGGGCGCGATGGCCAACGGGATCGCCTCCGACGCGGTCACCGCGGCCTGCCTCGCGACGTCCGCGCCGGTCGTCTTCTGCCCCGCGATGGACGGCGACATGTGGACGCACCCCGCCACCCGCAGCAATGTCGAGCGCCTCCAGCGCGATTTCGGCTACGTCATGGTCCCGCCCGACACGGGCGAGCTCGCGTCGGGGCAGTCGGGAATCGGCAGGCTCGCGGAGCTGCCCCAGATCGTCGACGCCGTGGTGGCCGCCATCGGGCAGCGAGCCGTGCGAGCCGCCGACCCCGCCGCTCGGCCGCCCGAGCTCGCCGCCCCGCGCGAGCAGGATCTCGACGGCCGAAGCATCGTCATCTCAGCGGGCGGCACAGCCGAGCCCATCGATCCAGTCCGGTTCATCGGCAACCGCAGCACCGGCAAGATGGGCGTCGCGCTCGCCGAGGCCGCCCTGGCTCGCGGAGCCGACGTGATCATCGTCGCCGGCCGGGTCGAGGTGCGGCTCCCGGCGAGCGCCCGCGTCGTCCACGCCGAGACCACCGCCGCCATGCGCGACGCCGTCCTCGACGCTGTCATCGCAGGCCACGCCGACGTGCTCATCATGGCCGCGGCCGTCGCCGACTTCCGCCCCCGCGAGACCGCCGAGACCAAGCTCGTCCGCGGCGGCCCGCTGACGCTCGAGCTCGAGCCGACCGAGGACATCCTGGCCGAAGTCGGCCAACGCGTGCGCGAGCTCGATCCCCGCCCCGTCATCGTGGGCTTCGCGGCCGAGACCGGCTCGCTCGACCGTGCACCCGACAAGCTGCGCCGCAAGCAGGCGGACTTCCTGGTGGCCAACGACGTCGCCGAAGCCGGCTCGGGGTTCGGGACCGACACGAACCGCGTCGTCATCCTGTCGGCCGACGGCACGCGCGACGACTTGCCGCTGCTGACCAAGCGCGAGGTGGCCGACCGCCTGCTCAACCGCGTGGCCGCCGTGCTGGACGCCCGCGGGGCACCGGCGCACACTGGCGCGACCATCCGGGAGACCTCATGAGCGCGCAGTCCGAAACCGTCCGCCGCATCTCCGTTGTGGACATCGCCAAGCTCCATGCCGACGGCGTCCGCATCGCCACCGTCACCGCCTACGACTACCCCACGGCCCAGCTCGTGGACGAGGCGGGGATCCCGCTGATCCTGGTTGGCGACTCGCTGGGCCAGGTCATGCTCGGCTACGACACCACCGTCCGCGTGACGATGGACGAGATGCTCCACCACACCAAGGCCGTGGTCCGGGGGTCGAATCGGGCCCTGGTCGTCGCCGACATGCCGTTCCTCTCGTACGCCACGCCCGAGGACGCGCTCGAGAACGCCGGCCGCTTCCTCCGCGACGCCGGCGCGCAGGCGGTCAAGGTCGAGGGCGGCGTCCGCTCCGCGCGCACCATCGAGACGCTCGTGCGGGCTGGCATCCCCGTCATGGGCCATATCGGCCTCACGCCCCAGGCCATCAACACCCTCGGCCGGGTCCGCGTCCAGGGCAAGAGCCGCGAGCAGGCCCGGGCGCTCCTCGCCGACGCTCTGGCGGTTCAGGAGGCGGGCGCCTTCGCGATCGTGCTCGAGCTGCTCCCCGGCCAGCTGGCCGAGGCCGTGACCGAGCGCCTGCACATCCCGACCATCGGCATCGGGTCCGGCGCCGGGTGCTCGGGCCAGATCCAGGTCATCACCGACGTCCTGGGCCTGGGGACCTGGACCCCGCGCCACGCCCGCAAGTACGCGGACCTCCACGGCGTCATCCTCGAGGCGCTGCGCGGCTATCGCGCGGACACCGAGGCGGGCACGTTCCCGGGCGAGGCGGAGACCGTCCTGATGGACCAGACGGTGCTCGACGGGGTGCTCGGCCGCGGCGCCGAGGACCGGGTGGGCGACGTGCCGGCCGCGGGCATCCCGCTCGACCGCGACCTCTAGCCGCCGCGCCCAACCGCCGCATGCAGGTCGTCCGAACGCGCGCGGATCTCCGGGCGGCGCTCTCTGGCGCCCCACGCCCGATCGGCCTCGTCCCCACCATGGGCTGGCTCCACGCCGGGCACGTGTCGCTCGTGGAGCGGGCGCGCGCCGAGAGCGCGACCGTGGTGATGTCGATCTTCGTGAACCCGCGCCAGTTCGGCGAGGCGCACGACTTCGAGCAGTACCCGCGCAACGAGGCCCGCGACCTCGCGATGGCCGAGGCGGCGGGTGTCGACGTCGTGTTCGCGCCGGACGTCGACGAGGTCTACCTGCCCGGGTTCGACACGGTCGTCTCGGTTGGCGCGATCGCCCTCCCGCTCGAGGGCGCGGCCCGGCCGGGCCACTTCGACGGCGTGGCCACGGTGGTCGCGATCCTGTTCGCGCTGGTCGGGGCGGAGCGCGCGTACTTCGGGCTCAAGGACTACCAGCAGGTGGCGGTGATCCGGCGGATGGCGCTGGACCTCGCGCTCCCGACCGACGTGATCCCCTGTGCCACCGTCCGCGAGCCCGACGGCCTCGCGCTCTCCTCGCGCAACGCGCGGCTGTCGAGGGACGGTCGGGCCCGGGCGGCCGTGCTCCACCGGGCGCTGACAGCGGGCGGGGCGTGCATTCGCGGGGGCGAGCGGTCAGCCGATGCGGTCCGAGCCGTGGTGCGACGAGTGCTGGGCGAGGAACCGACGGCGAGCGTCGACTACGTGTCGCTTGCCGACCCCGACACGCTGGCCGAATTGGGCGAGCTCGGCGGACGCGCGCTGCTCTCGCTCGCGGTCCGGATCGAGGGCGTGCGGCTGATCGACAACGAGCTCGTGGACTGAGAGGCGAGCCGAACCTCGCCTCGCCTACCCGGCGCGCTCGCTCCCGACGGTCCGCAGCGCAACCCAGGTGGAAGCGGCTCCGAGGAGCCCGACCCCAGCCATCACGTCGAACATCGTTCCGACGCCAGCCGCCTGCGCCACGAGCCCCGCCCCCAGCGACCCCGCGATGGACCCCATCGCGTAGGCGGTCCCCAGGAACAGCGCCTGCGCAGTGGCGCGCATCGACCCCGGCACCAGGTCGGCCAGAAGGGTCGTGGTGCCCACGAGGACCAGCGAGAACCCGACGCCGGACAGCATCGCCACGCCGACGGACGCCGCGGCGCTGGTCGCAAGACCCCACCCCAGGTTGCGGATCCCCAGCACCAGGGCTCCGCCGACAATCAGGGCCGGAACACCGGTCCGCTCGGCGAGGCGTCGGAAGATCAGCATGGCCGGGACCTCGACGAGGGCGTTGACCGCCCAGCCGATCCCGACCAGGCTGGCATCGGCGCCCTGCTCCACCAGCCGCACCGAGAAGTAGGCTGACGCGCCGCCGAAGGCCGTCCAGACGAGGATCGAGCTCGCGAAGAACATCCCGAACGTGCGCGTCCGGAGCAGCGCGAGCGCCCGCAGCGGGCCGATGCCCATGACGCGCTGCCCGCGCCCGGGCCGTCCGAACAGCGTGGCCGCGACGAGGCCGGTGCCCGCGAGCAGCGGGACGTAGGTCGCGAACATCGCGCCGTCTCCGGCAGCGTCGATCAGGGCGCCGACCCCCACCGCGCTCGCGATGAACCCGGCCGAGCCGAGAGCGCGGGCCTGGCCATACCGGCCGCGCTGGTCGCCCAGGTCCTGGACCGTCCGCGCGTCGACGAGCGGCGCGACCGCGCAGGTCCCCGCGGCGAGCAGCCCGACACCCGGGAACAGCAGCACCACCGGGGGGCGGAACGCGAGCACCGCCGCCACCGCCCCTGCGATGGCCACGGCGAGGACCAACGGCGCCCGCACGTCGCCCAAGCGATCCGCGAGCATGCCCCACGCCGGGGCGCCGACGATCTGGACCGCAGCCGGGATGGCGGTCAGCACGCCGATCAGCGCAAGGTCCACGCCCAGGTTCTGGTAGTAGACCGGCGCGTGCGGGCTCCACGCGCCGACGGCGCCGAAGTACAGGGCGTACGCCAGCCCCGATGTCGCCACCACGCGCCCCGGCCGGGGCGAACGGACGGTCGACGCCGATGCCGTGCTGCCGGGCTGCGCAGGTGCGCTCAGAACTGCGCCGCCTCTGTCGCGGCCTCGAGGAAGCGGTCGATCTGGAGGTGCTCCCACACGAGTGCCTTGATGGTCCCGATCTTGCCGCTGTCGCCGGCGTGGGTCTTCACGAGCAGGTCGTGGATCGCGGAGGCAACGGGGTACGTGTCCTCGGGGACGATGGCCGCGAACATGCCCGCCTGCTGGATCGCGTCGAGCACCTCGGGACGCGGCTGGTAGCCCCCGGTGAGGATCATGCCCAGGGCCTTCGCGTCAGGGCCGGCGTCGATCGCGCCCGGAGTCTCGACGATGAGGTGGTCGATCTGCTCCACCGTCGAGGGGAGCATCCGCCACGCGGCACCGGCCACGTGCGCCGCCGCGAGTGTGAGGATCACGTCCTCGCGGTCGCCGGGCACGATGACCAGCGTCCCCGGCCCCACCCGCTCGAGCATGTGGCCGGGCTCCATCGCGCCGATCGCCACGTCGTCGATGACCCGGTCGAGGTCGGGCCCGGGGTGGATGACCTGACCGCCCACGCCCTCGAGGACCATGCCCAGGGTCGGGTTGGACAGGAGCGGCCGGTACGGGAGCACGCCCAGGAGCGGGATGCCGTGGCGGGCCAGGCCCCGCTCGAGCGTGCGCTCGATGCCCGGCTGCTCGTCCACGCGGACCTTGTTGACGATCGCCCCGGCCACGCGCACGCCGTGCGCGGCGAAGTGCGAGGCGTTGAGCACGATCTCATCGATCGGCCGGCCGACACCGCCTTCCGAGACGATGACCGCGGGGGCGTTGAGCCGCGCGGCGACGACGGCATTCGAGAGGCCGATGACCGCGCCCACGCCGGCATGGCCGGTGCCCTCGATGAGGAGCACGTCGTGGCCGTCGAACGTCGCGTGGGCGCTGTCGATCCGCGCACCCAGGTCCTCGACCACCTCGCCCGCGATGTACGCCTTGGTGAAGCCCCGAGGGATGTGGACGGGGCTCATGACGCCAAGGGGCTCGGGGAGGTCGAACACCTCGCGCATGAGCACGGCGTCCTCATCGGCCGGGACGCCATCCTCGATGACCGTCCGCTGGCCGACGGGCTTCATGAACCCGGCCCGCAGGCCCCGGCGCCGGAACCCGTCCAGCAGGCCGAGGCTGGCCGTGGTCTTGCCGCGGTTCTGCCCAGTGGCGGCGAGGTACAGGTGGCGCATCTGGCGGCTCCCGGCGGCGGCCCACCGGCGGATCAGCCGCGGGGGGCGGTCTTGCGCTCGATCAGCGCGACAGCCTCGCGCAGGCGGGTCAGGGACTCCTCGTCCACGCTGTCGGACTCCAGGTGGGGCCCGAGGCGCTCCATGATGTCGGTCACGAGGCCCAGGAACACCGACGCGTCGGCGAGGAAGAACTGGGGCTCGTTGTTGTAGCGGACCAGCGTCAGTCGGCCCTGGAGCACGCGGCGCTCATCCATGTGGGCGACCTGGGTGCCGAAGTTGTGGCCCTGGATGCCGTCCGGGTTGTTCAGGAAGTTGAGCGCGTTGTCGATGGCGAGGCCGAAACGGGCACGCCACGCCACGAGCCGCTCGTGCACCTCGGGCGGGATCCGCACCTCGGACACTTCCTCGAACACCTCGGGCGCCACCGTGAGCAGGCCCACGAGGGTGGTGCCGGCTCGGGCCCCGAGCATCACCTGGAGACTCCGCTCGAGGGTGAACACCTCGGAGTCGAAGCGCGGGCTGGTGATGACGTCGGTCAGCAGGTCCTCGACGTTGTCGAGGCTGCCCGGGTCGTTGAGGGCGTTGGCGAGGTGGAGGATCTCCTCCTTGAAGAGGAACTTCTCCTCGTGGTCGAGCATGGCCGGATGGTAGCAGCGCCGGGGTCCGCCGACGCGGCGGACGCCCTCGCAGACCAGCGGTGAGCCCGGCCGACCCGCTTACGGTGCGAGCGGCCCGTCACCGAGGCGGTCGAAGAGGTTTCGGGTCATGCGCGCCACGCGGTCGTCGACGGGGGTGCGGACGCCGTGGTAGTCGCGGGAGCCGTAGTCGTCGATCGCCCACGACCACTGGAAGGTGCCGGCCGCGTACACCGTCGCCCCGGACTGCGCCGTGTACATGGTGGACGTGTGGATGGGCGGGCTCGCGTAGGGCCCGGGGGTCTGGTTCGCCGGGGCGGGCGTCGTCTCGACCGGGCTGTGGGCCAGTTGCACGGTCCCCGGGTTGGCGAGCTCCGGGAAGAACGTGTCGAACTCCTGCCCGACGAGGTTCGTGATGGCATCGCCGTCGCGCAGGTTCGTGCCTTCGTACAGCCAGTGGCCGGACGTCGTCACGATCCAGTCGGCAACGCGCGCCACGACCTGCCCGTACATCTGGCCGATGAGCGGCGCCTCAGGGTCGTTCACCGGAGGCTCGCGCCAGCGGCACGTGGTGAGCTCCGGCTGCGTGGCCATGATCGGATCGGCGGTCCGGCTCTTGTACGAGGTGAGCCGCGTGCCCGGACCGGCGGGGCCATCCTCGAGCCGCATCTGCCAGAACACCTCGTTCGCCGTCAGGAATGCGACGTTGATCCCCGACGCGACCGCGGCCTCGACACGGGCGCGCATCGGCCGGGTCCAGTACTCGGGGTGGCCGGCCATCACCAGGAGGCGGCGCCCGTTGACGAGGTCCGGATTGCGCTCGAGGTCGACATCAGTGATGTACTCGACGTCGCGGCCATTGCGCTCCATCCAGCGGATGAACTGGAGCTCCCACCGTCGGAGGTAGCCCGCACCGGAGTCGAGGAAGTACGGCCGATCGAAGGAGACCTGCGCGGCCCGGTGATTCTGTGTGGCGGTGACGGGTCGGCCGGACGTGTTGCCGTAGAAGTCCAGCCCGCCCCACTCGTTGTAGGCCTGCCACGTGGCGGCGGCACTCACGAACAGGACTGGCGCGCGCTGCGGGTCCGTCGGGTCGGGGCGCAGCACGATGGGCACGTTGGCGACGCTGTGCCCCTTGGACGACCGGAGCACCGCGAGCAGCATGCCGCTCTTCACGCCGATGGGAGCCGTGGTCTGGAGCACAGGGTTCCAGCGCGCCTCGACCAGTCCCGTCACCGTGTCGAAGGTGGCGGCAGGCTGCTTGGACAGGCGAACCTTCCGGTCCACCTTCAAGAGTCGCGCGCCGAGCCCGCCGTACCAGCCCAGGCGGTACCACTCCACGTCGACGACGCCGGTCCCCGCGGCCCGCAGGCTGAGCGGCTCCCCGGGACCGACCGATGCCGCCGCGAGGTAGGCTCCGACGCCGGCATATCGCCGCATCCGCTCCCAGCCGTAGTCGCCGCGAAGCCGGTTCTCCCTGGTCATCGAGGTGTCGCGGTCGGGCGGCAGCGAGGGTGGTGGTGCCGTGATGCTCGGGGCGCTGGACGCAGCCGGCGCTGACGGTGCCGCCGACGATGACGAGGCTCCGGGCGACGTGACGGGGGTGGGGCCGCCTTGCTGGCTCGGCGGGTTTGGCGGAGTGCTGGCGCAGGCAGCCAGCGCCGCGGCTGTCCCAGCCAACGCCCCGGCGGTCAGGAAGCGCCGCCGGCTGACGGACACCCCTCGACCGGCCTGCCCTTCCTCGTCCACGCAGACCCCTCGTTCGCCCTCAATGGGAGATGCCGCTGAATCTACCGGGGCCGATGTTCAGGCCACGCGTCACCCGAGGGTAAGGAATCGAGACGGCCCGGCGGAACCGGGCCGTCTCGGACGGATTCGCTGAGTGCGGCCGTGTTCAGCGGCCGCGGCAGATCACGGGTACAGGCCGCGGAGGGCGGTGGCGTCCGCCACCCGCTGGACGGCGTTGAGGTACGCGCCGGTCCGCATGTTCACGCCGTGCTTCTGGCTCTGCGCCAGGACCTCGGCGAAGGCCTTGTCCATGATGACCTTGAGCTTGGCGTTGACCTCGACCTCGGTCCAGTGGTCGCGGTTGAGGTCCTGGACCCACTCGAAGTAGCTGACGGTCACGCCGCCGGCGTTGCAGAGGATGTCCGGGATCATGAACACGCCGCGCTCGTAGAGGATCTCGTCGGCCTCGGGCGTCGTGGGGCCGTTGGCGGCCTCGGCGACGATCTTGGCCTTGATGCTCGAGGCGTTGCGCGTGGTGATCTGGTTCTCGTAGGCGGCGGGGATCAGGACGTCGCACTGCGTCTCGAGCAGCTCGGCGTTGCTGATGTCCTCGGCGCCCGGGAAGCCCTGGACCGTCCCGTGCTCCTTCTTCCAGGCGAGGACCTTGTCCGGGTCGAGGCCGGCCATGTTGCGGACGCCGCCCGTCGAGTCGGAGACCGCGACGACCGTGCTGCCCTCGGCCGCCATGAGCTGGGCCGCGATCGCACCGGCGTTGCCGTAGCCCTGGACGGCCACGGTGGAGGTCTTGAGGTCGATGCCCAGGTGCTCGGCCGCCTTCACGACGGTGAACACGCAGCCGCGAGCCGTCGCCTCGTTGCGGCCCTCGGAGCCGCCCAGGCTGATCGGCTTGCCGGTGACGACGCCCGGGACCGTGTAGCCCATGTGCATGGAGTAGGTGTCCATGAACCAGGCCATGATCTGGGGCGTGGTGTTGACGTCCGGAGCGGGGATGTCGCGCTCGGGGCCGATCAGCACGCTGATCTCGGTGAAGAAGCGGCGGGACAGACCCTCGAGCTCCTTCTTGGAGAGCTTCTTGGGGTCGACGATGACGCCGCCCTTGCCGCCGCCGTACGGGATGCCGACGACCGCGCACTTCCAGGTCATCCACATCGCGAGGGCCTTGACCTCGTCGAGGGTGACGTCCTGGTGGTAGCGGATGCCGCCCTTGGCGGGACCGCGGCCGAGATTGTGCTGAACGCGGAAGCCGGTGAACACCTGCACGTTCCCATCGTCCATGTGGACCGGGAAGTGCACGGTCAGCTCGCGGCGCGGCTCGCGCAGCACGCGGCGGAGACCGGGATCGAGGTTGAGCATCTCAGCAGCCAGATCGAACTGCTGCTGAGCGACCTGCCAGGCGTTGATAGGCGCCGCTACTTGCTCCGTCGTCATGAACGGATAGTCCTCGTGCGGGGACGGTGGACGTCGTCCCGAGCGGTTGAGTCGTCTTCCGGACGACCCCACGGGGGCGTGCAACGGACGGTCCGAAATGCCGGCCGCGAAGTGCTGCACACCGCCTCTGTTCGGAAAGTATAGCCTCGAGTCGGTGTCGACCCCCTGCCGGTCGTCACCCGATCGCAACCAATCCGTCACTTGGACGCTTCCGTTCGATATAGGACCGGACCGGTCGTCTGCCCGCGATGCGGAGCTCGTCCAGGGTCGCCAACTGGCATGTCATGCCATGGCTTTCGCACCCGATGGACGATTCGATGCCTGCTGGGTCCCGATCTGACCTGGATCGACGCTCCGGTGCCCTGCTCGATGCCGAGTCGTGGCCCCACCGGCGAAGATCCGGCGGCGACGGCCGAATTCCATGGCATGCCGTGCCACGGCGCGACGCTCAAGCGGGGCGACGCTCGAGCGGGGCGAGGCCGAGCGTGGCTCGCCTGCGGTCAGCGCGCTCGCAGGATCGTCGCCCCCACGCAGCCGGGACCGACGTGCGGGCCGACGGACGGGCCGATGGCCATCACCTGGATCTGCGCATCGTCGAGGCCGGAGCGCAGCTGGAACTGCTTGCGGAACTCGTCGACGTCGGCGCTGCTGCTGTGGAGCACGGTCGCCCGCTCAATCGGATGCGCCGTGAGCAGCGCAAGCGTGCGCTCGCGCGCCTTCGCCCGCGTGCGCACCTGGTCTGCCTTCTCGACGACGCCGTTGATGACCGTGATGATCGGCTTGATCGAGAGCATCGACCCCACCGCGGCGCTCGCGCCGCTGATCCGTCCGCCTCGCTTGAGGTACTCGAGCGTGTCGAGCGCCACGTAGAGGTCCACGTCGGACTTGCGCTCCTCGACGACCTTGGCGATCTCGGCCCCGCTCTTGCCCTCGTCCGCGAGCTCGGCGGCCATCTGGGCGAGCATCCCGAACCCCATCGAGGCCGTCCGCGAGTCGATCACGTGGATCTCGCGGCCCTCGAGCATCGCCGCGGCGACGCGCGCCGACTTGACCGTCCCCGACAGCTCCTCGGAGACGTCGATGCACACGATGGACTCGGCACCCTGGTCAAAGGCGGCCTCGAACACGGCCTTGAACTCGCCCGGGGAGGCGGCGGCCGTCGTCGGGAGCGGGGCGCCGGGCGCCAGCATTCGCTCCCAGAATTCGTCGGTGGAGAGCTCGGTGAGGGCGCGGAACCTCTGGTCGCCGAAGGAGACCTCCAGCGGCACGATGATGATCCCCTGCCTGGCCGCCACGGCGAGCGGCATGTCGCTGACCGAATCGATGACGATGGCCACGCGCGACATCGCAGGCACCTCTTGGCGGACTGGCTGCGTGCGGGCGTGACGCCGCCTGGTCCCGTGGCGGCCAAGGATACGGGTGGGGCGTGACGCGCGTGGGGCTGCTTCGTGTCGCCGCAACGTCACGGCACGGTGTGAAACCGGCTCCAGCCCTTCCCGCACCCGATACCCTGTCAGCCATGTCGTTCGCGTCCCTGCCCGGGGCCCTCCGCTCCCTGCCCAGCGTGGCCGTGCGCGTGCTCCTCGACGTCGCCGCCGGCAGGACGCCGGTCACCGCGGTCATCCTCGGCACGTTCACCCTGCGGCTCGCCACGGGGATCACCGGGGCGATGCTGACCTTCTACTTCGGACGCTTCCAGCACCACGGCGGCGAGGTCGTCCAGTCGTGGCACGTCGGGGTCATGGTCGCCCTGTTCTACGCGTCGGAGCTCATCGGCTCGCCGGTCTTCGGCGTGCTCTCCGATCGCCTCGGCCACCGGCGCGTCATGCTGGTCGGCCCCGTGTTCGGCGCCATCGCGGTGCTGATCACCGGCCTCACCGTGAGCCTGCCGGTCATCGCGCTCACGCGCCTCCTCGAGGGCGGGTCGACGGCGGCGTCCGTGCCGTCGATCCTGGGGTTCATCGCCTTCGCCACCGCGGCGGACGAGCTGGCGCGGGGCCGGGCTGTGGCCCGGTTCGAGGCGGCGACGCTGGCGGGGATCCTGTGCGGGTTCGTCGTGGCCGGTCCGCTGTTCGACCTCCTCGGCCCGCCGGCTTTCTTCCTCAACGCCCTGGTCTATCTGCTCTCGTTCGCGATCTACCGCTACGGCGTTCGGCGCGACGCGGAGCCGGCCCCCGCAGCCGCCGCCCACGATCCCGGCGAGGGGCTTCGGCGGTACGCGCGGATCCTCCGCGGCGGGGAGGTCTGGCTCCTGGCGCCGACGTGGATCGCGATCAACGCCACGCTGGGCCTGTTCACCACCCAGACGCTGTTCCAGCTCGTCAAGGCGCCCGACCCCGCGTTCGCAGGCCAGCAGCTCATGGGGGGCTTCGACCCGACCCACGTCAGCCTCGGGCTGGGCGTCGGGGGCCTGCTGTTCTTCGCCGGCCTCCTCTACTGGGGCAGCCGGTTCAAGAACCTGCGGCGCACAACGATCATCTTCCGCGGCATCACGGGCGGCTTCGCGGTCCTCGTGGCGGGCGCCATCATCAACCACGCGGGAGGTGCGCCGCTCCCGTTCACGCTGGCGATGGTCGTCGTCGCCGGCGGCGGGCTGTTCGTCCTCGCGGGCGCCACCCCCGCGGCCATCGGCCTGCTCGCCGACGTGACCGAGGCGTACCCCGACGACCGGGGCGCCATCATGGGCCTCTACTCGGTGTTCCTCGGCCTGGGCCAGATCACCGGCGCCCTGGTCGGCGGCGAGGCGGCCCAGCGGGCCGGGCTCGACGGGATCTTCATCGCGTCGCTGGTACTGCTCGCGCTCGCGCTCGTGCCGCTCGGCCACCTTCGGGGCTACGAGCACAGGGTGGGCCAGTCCGCCGCCTCGACGGCGTCATCGACGCGCGCCGCCCCGCAGGATGCCTGAGCCCTCCCCCACCCCGGCGACGGCTCCGGCACGGCTCGCCCGGGGTGCGCGGGGCGCGGTCGTGGCGCCGCATCACCTCGCGACCCAGGCCGGGCTCGCCGCGCTGGCGGCGGGCGGGCACGCGGTGGATGCGGCGATCGCCACGAACGCCGTCCTCGGCGTCGTGATGCCCAACGGCTGCGGACTGGGCGGCGACGCGTTCTGGCTGGTCTGGGACGAGGCGGCGGGCGAGGAGGCGGCCCTCAACGGGTCCGGGCGGGCCCCGGGCGGGCTCTCCGCAGCCGGGCTGCGCGACGCCGGCCTTGACCGCGTGCCCTTGCGCGGACCGCTCTCGATCACGGTCCCGGGCGCCGTCCGGTCCTGGGCCGACGCGCACCGGCGGTGGGGCCGCCTGTCGCGCGACGCTGTCCTGGGCCCCGCAATCGAGCAGGCCCACGCGGGGTTCCCGGCCTGGGACGGGCTGATCGGCGCGATCGAGGCACTGTGGCCCCAGATCGAGCACGAGCCGTGGGGCGCGGGGCTGGGGCGCGTCTGGCGCCCCCACGGGCGGGCCTGGCGGCCCGGCGAGGTCATCCGCCTGCCGGCGCTCGCGGCGACGCTCCAGACGCTGGCGGCGGAGGGTTTCGACGCCTTCTACGACGGCGATCTCGGCGAGAGGATCGCACGCGGCCTGGCGTCGATCGGCGGTCCGCACACCACGGACGACCTCCGCGACCACCGCTCCGATTGGGGCGTGCCGCTCGCGGCGTCGTATCGCGGCGTCCGGGTCACGTCGCACCCGCCCAACTCGAGCGGCGTCTTCGCGCTGCTGCTGCTCCGCGTGCTGGAGCGGTGCGGCCCGCCGGCCGGGGCGCGGTTCGGCGGACGGGGCTGGTCGTCGGCGGCGTGGGTCCACGTGATGCTCGAGGCGGCGAAGCTCGTGTACGCGGACCGTGACGCGGTGCTCGGCGATCCCGCTGCCCGCGGCGTCCCGGTCGACGAGCTGCTCTCGGACGCCCACGTCGAGGCGCTGGCGGCGCGGATCGACCGGCGGCGGGCCGATGCGGCGCCGACACCCGTCCGGACGCTGGTGGGAGGAACCGTGTACCTCGCCGTCGTGGACGCGGAGGGGAACGCGGTGAGCCTCATCCAGTCGAACGCCGCGGGGTTCGGCTCGGGCGTGCTGGACCCGGAGACCGGCGTCCACTTCCACGATCGCGGCGCATCGTTCTCGCTGACCCCCGGCCACGCCAACCTGCTGGCCCCCGGGCGACGGCCGGCGCACACGCTGATGCCCGGGATGCTGTTCCGCCACGGCGAGCGCAGGCCGTGGGTGGTGGCAGGCTCCATGGGCGGCGACATCCAGCCGCAGATCCATGCCCAGCTCGTCTCCGCGCTGGTGGACGGCGGGGCCGACCTCGCGACCGCCGTGGCCGCGCCTCGGGTCACCGTGGAGCCCGACGGCTGGTTCGCGCCGCCCGTCAGCGTCCTCGCCGACGGCGAGCTCGCGATGGGTGTCGAGGCCGAGCTGTCAGCCCTGGGCCATCGCCTGGCGCGCGTCGGCTTCGATGGCGGTCTGGGCCACGAGCACGCGATCGAGCTCGTGGACGGCGGCCCGGCGGCCGGCGGGTCCCTGGCTGCGATCGCGGATCCACGCAGCGCGGGGCTGGCGGCGGTCCGCTAACGGGGGGACCGCGATGGTATTCTCGGGCGCGCCGACGGCAGGCTGCGCGCTCACGAACTGCCGCCGGCTGGGTGCGGAGCGGAGGCGCAGGTGACATCGAACGTCGGGCAGAACTACCCGTACACGAGTGAGAGCGAGCCGCAGCGGATGGCGGCCGTCGCCTCGCTGCTCGCCGAGCGTTCCGACCTCGCCGACAAGCTCAAGGCCGAGACGACGCCGCTCGACGAGCAGGATCGCTGGTGGGTCTACAAGTGCCCCACCAAGGGCTGCGCCGGCCTGCTGCACGTCGCGGGCTATGCGGCCGAGAAGCACGCACTGTTCACGGTCTGCGACGGGACCTGCGCGAAGACGTTCCTGCGCTGAAGGCGTCCTTCGTGGCGCCCGAACGGGGCGTGACCGCGTGAGCGGATCCGCCTCCCTCGCCCCATCCGACCACGCCGTCCTGTGGGCGGCGCGCCGTCGGCTCCTGCTCGACACGGTGGGCATCGCGGTCTCGGTTGCCGCATTCGGGCTGGTCTTCGGGCTGGCCGCGCGCAACGCCGGCTACTCCCTGCTCGAGGCCATGGCGTCCTCGGTCGTCGTCTTCGCCGGCGCGTCGCAGTTCGCCGCGGCCGGGTATGTGGCCGCCGGCCTGCCGTGGGCACCCATCGTCGTCCTGACCTTCTTCCTCAACGCCCGCCACATGCTGTACTCAGCGTCGCTCGCGCCGCGGCTGCGCGAGATCCCGCTGGCGCGCCGCGCGGCCATGTCGCACGTGCTCACCGATGAGGCATTCGCGCTCTCGGCCGCGCACTTCCACCGCCTGGGACGCGTGGACCAGCCCGGGTACTGGATCGCGGCGATCCTCGGCGTCTTCGTGCCGTGGAACGTGGCGACCCTCGCCGGCGTGCTGCTGGGCGGCGCGATCCCCGACCCATCGAGGTTCGGGCTCGACATCGTCTTCCCGGCGGCGATGGCCGGGCTGGCGGTGGGCCTGGCCACGGGGCGGCGCGAGGTCGTGGCGGCGGGCGCCGGGGCGATCATCGGGACCGGACTGTCGCTGCTCATCGGTCCCGCACTGGGGATCGTGGCGGGCGGGCTGCTCGGCCCGCTGGTGGGCATGGCACTGCCGGACAGGCCCAGCTCGACGCCCAGATCGCCCGACTCGGACCTCGCCGGGACGCCGGTCGCGCTCGACGAGGCCCTGGCCGAGGTTTCAGCGCTCGACGATGGGGCCGTCCCGTGAGCACGCAGCTGGTCCTGCTCGCCGTGCTCATGTTCGCGGTGACGTACCCGTCGCGCGCGCTGCCCATCCTTGCGCCAGGGATCGAGCGGCTGCCGCCGCGCGCGCTGCTGTACCTGCGGCTCGTGGGGCCGGCCGTGCTGGCCTCGCTTGCCGCGGCGAACACGCTGGTGGCGAAGGCCGCCGACGGCTCGCCCCAGTTCCACGCGGGGATTGAGGCCGTCGGCGTCGTGGCGTGCCTCGCTGTGGTTGCATGGCGGCGGAACCTGCTGCTCGGGCTGGTCGTGGGGGTGGTGCTGGTGGCGGCGGCGCGCGCCGTGGGGCTGGCGTAGGCCGCGACTCAGCTCCGCCGCGCGGTGGCCTCCACCTCGACCCGCAGGCTGGGGTGGATCAGCCCCGCCACGAGGACCAGCGTGGCCGCCGGGCGAACGTCTCGGAACAGCTCGCCGTGCACAGCCAGGACGGCGTCGATGTCCGCCGCGTCGACGAGGTACATCCGGGTCCGCACGACGTCGTCGAGTGCGAAGCCCGCCTGATCGAGCGCCGTCGCGATGATGCCGAAGGCGGCCCGCGCCTGGGCGCCCGCGTCGCCCGGGTGGAGCGAGACGCCGCCCGGGCCCGCGTCGGTGGTTCCCGACACTTCGCACACCTCGCCGTCGACGACCGCCCGCGAGTACCCGGCGACCGACTCCCAGGGGCCACCCGACGAGATCAGGGTCCGGCCGGATGCCGGCTTGCCGCTCTCGTCCCTGCTCACGAGCCGGCCCCAGCCCGGGCCCGCCGTTCGCTTGCCCAGCCGCGCACCTCCGGGTCACGCCCGATGGCCGCGATCAGCCCGGCAAGGAGCGTGGTGCGGGGCACGATCGAGGCGAGCTCGAGGTACTCGCCGGGCGAGTGGTCCAGCCCGCCGATCGGCCCCAGCCCGTCGATGGAGGGCACGCCCAGCCCCGCCGTGGTGTTGGCGTCGGACGCCCCGCCGGTTGCGGCATCGTGCAGCTCGCAGCCGATGCGCGCCGCCGTCGCGATCGCCGCACTGACCAGCCTGCCCGACCGCTCGAGCTTCTCCATCGGCCAGTGGCGGGCGACCTCCTCGACCGTGATCGCGACATCCTTCACTGCCCGCGAGGCGGCACACAAGTCGGTGATCGCCGCCTCGGCCGCCTCGAGCCCCTCGCGCGTGACGGACCGGACGTCGGTCTGGAGCGCGCACCGCTCGGCCACGACGTTCGGGCGCGTGCCGCCCTCGATCACCCCCACGTTGACCGTCACGCCGGGCCAGCGGCCGTTGAGCGCGTGGAGGTCGACGACGAGGCGCGCGGCCTCGAGGATGGCGCTGCGCCCCTTCTCGGGCTCCACGCCCGCGTGCGACGCCTTGCCCTCGAGCGTGATGGCGAGGTCGATCATCCCCTTTCGGCTCGACACGATGTCGCCGTTGGCCCGCGCGCACTCGAGCACGAGGCAGGCGTCGGCGGAGGCGGCCTCGCGGAGGATGTGCGGCGTGGAGGCGGGCGAGCCGATCTCCTCGTCGGGGTTGGCGACGAACACGAGGCGCGCCAGGGGCAGCCCGCCGAGCACGCCGCGGAGCGCTCCGATCGCGTACAGGCCAGCCAGCAACCCGCTCTTCATGTCCGTGACGCCCGGTCCGGTGGCGATGCCGCCATTGATCTCGAAGGGGCGCTCCGCGGCCGTCCCCTCGTCGAACACGGTGTCCAGGTGGCCGATGCACAGGAGCGTCGGCCCGGCCGGGTCGCTGCCCGCGAACTCGCCGATGACGGTCTCGCCGAGTCCGAGGTCGTTGGGGTGGTGCGTCACGCGGGCGCCGAGCGACCGCAGTCGCTCCGCCGTCCACCGGCCGATCGTGTCCACGCCCTGCGCGGTGTAGCTCCCGCAGTCGGTGTTGACGAGGCGCTCGAGGTCGGCCAGGTACGCCGGATAGGCTCGGTCGAGGGCTTCGCGGACAGCGGCGAGCTCGTGGTCGTTGAGGGCTGGCTCCATGGACTGGGAGTCTACCGCCGGGGCGGTGGGCACCGGCCGCGTCTTCTCCGCTGGCCCCTCGCGTCCCACGGGCCCCAAGGCCCGTGATTCCCGGGCCGCTCCGCCCGCAGCGGGGCGTCCGCCTGACCCTTTCCGCCCGGATCGCGGCACCCGATCATCTCGCTGCACCGGCCCCCTCGGCGAGCCCCACGATTCGATTTCCGCCGGTCGCCGTCACGACCGCCACAGGGGACGTCGGCACCATGCAACCGTTCGACATCGCGCTCTACACCGTCGTCGGCGTCGCCGTCGTGTGCCTTGTCTGGCTCGTCGCGAACAGCCAGCGCAAGACCAGCGGCACGGCGGACTTCCTCGCCACCTGGGTGGCGACCGCACTCCTCGTCTTCCTCATCGGCGGCGGCCTGATGATGTTCGGCGTGGTGGTGGTGTACTTCCTCTTCGGCCAGCAGGCCGCGCAGATCGGGCTGGTCGTGCTCGCGACCGTTCTGGTCATGGAGCCGTTCGCCGTCGCGGCGCTGCTGTACCGCCGACGAAGGTCCCTGGCCCACTGACGGCGCCAGGCCGCAGGCCCTGAGCACGGGGCCACCAGCCGAGCACGGCCCGACGCATTCATCCTGTCCCCGCGCCGAGTCCCCCGCGCCGATTCCCCCGCGCGCCGCACCGCGCATCCGGCGGCGCAGGCCGAAGCCGGGACCGGCCGGGCGCGACGAGCGCCATCGGCTTGTGTGGCTCCGTGCCCGATGACGCGCTCCTGACGCGCACGTCCAGCGCCCGAACCCGGTTCGCGAGAGGCACGCGCGCCGCGGCCGCGCGAGAATGTCCTCGATGAGCACCGCCTCGGTCCTGACCCGCTATCGCGCCCAGCAGCGCAGGACCGTCCGGCGCGCCATCCGCCGCGAGGCCGTCCGGCTCCGCGATCGGCGTCGGATTGCGGCGATGGTGATCCTGATCGTCCTGTTCGCCGCCGCGTGCGCCGCCATCTGGGCCCGCGGGGACGTTGCGGGAGCCGACGCAAGGGCGTACTGGGCGGCCGTCCGCCTGTGGCTCGACGGCGGCGACCCCTACCACCCAACCGGCCCGTTCCTGCCCTACGTCTACGCCCCCTGGATGCTGCCGCTGTTCATCCCGTGGGCAATGCTCCCGTGGGAGGTGGCGTGGTTCGCGTGGCGGGGGGCGTCGCTGCTGCTGCTCCTGTGGTCCATCCGCTGGGCGTACGCGCGCCGGCCGCTGCCGACGGCGATCCTGGCGGCGATCCTCTGGATCCCCATCGAGGCCAACATCGACACCGGCAACGTGAACTTGCTCCTCGCCGTGGCGCTGTTCGGGGCGCAGTTCCTCCGCGGGCGCTTGGGAGGGCTGGTCTGGGCCCTGGCGACGTGGATGAAATGGGTGCCGGCCCTGGTCTGGCCGGTCCTGCCGGCGCAAGCCCGCCGCTACGGCCTGGTGTGGCTGGCCATCGCCGGGCTGCTCTCGCTCGTGATGCTGCCGCTCACGATCCTCCAGCTCCAGGCGCTCTTCGGGTTCGGGCACCGGCCCATCCGCGCCGACTACCTGGTCTACGTGTGGGCCGCGGTGCCCTGGTGGTGGCGCCTCGAGCAGCCGTTCGCATTCCTGCAGCCCTCTGCGTGGCGGGGCGCGTGGGCCCGGGCACTGGCGCGGGCCGGACTGTGGGGTCGGGCGTTCCGGACGGCCCCGTGGGCCACGATGGTGCGGGCTCGGGCGCTGCTCGGCGGTGCAGTGGCGCGGTACCTGGGGCTTCAGCCCGTCGCGATTGCGCCGAGTCGCCGGGGGAAGCCGGCCAAGGCCCGGCAGTCCATCGAGATCGGCGACTGAGCTGCGCGGTCTACTCGCTCCGGCGCGGCGCCTTGTCCCGGCGACCTGCGGCCCCGCTCGGGCGCCCCGTCGCGTCGATCTCCACCGTCGTGTGGAGCCGCACCATGGCGCGTTCGGTCGCGCCGGGGGCGCAGTAGCGGAACACCGAGCGGTCGATCGAGTAGATCGCGGTGGCCGCGATGCCGATCCCGCCCAGGCGGAACGTGAACACCGGGTTCTGCGGGTTGCCGGCGTAGTGGTGCGGGATGCCGTCGCGAGTCAGGACTGCGAGGTTGGCCTCGCCGCCGAACTCGTCGTGGAGCGCGCCCAGCAGGTGCGCGACGGGCTCCGCGTCCGACCAGGCGTCCTCGAGCCAGCGCTGGCCCACCTCGCTGTCGGCACGGCCCTTGATCCGTCCCGCCTTGCGGTATCGGGCGCGAGCGGCCCGGAAGTCGCGAAGGTCGCCGTTGTGCGAGAAGACGAAGCGGCCGGCGGGGTCCTCGAACGGCTGCGTGTCGGGCAGCTGGAGCGTGGACAGGCGAGACGGGCGGCGGAGGTGGACGAGGGCGACGCTGGTCTCGTTGGCGCCGAGAGCGTCCCGGGCCGGGTCGTCCCGGAATGCGCGGACGTCGCGGTGGGTCCCCAGGCGGCCCCCGGCGTCGACCCAGGACACGCCCCATCCGAACCCGGCCAGGCCGTAGCGCTCGAGCCGCTCCGCAAGCGGCCACAGCTCGTCGAGGCGGAACGGCTCGCTGGCCCGGGCGATGAACTGCTCGCACATGGGCGCGCATTCTACGCGCGCGCGCCGGGCACGGTCGCCATGTTGCACACTCGAGCCGACGCCTGATCCCCGTTCCGGGCACGGGCTTGCGGCTGGCGGTTCTATCCGGCACTCGCCGCACGGAGGCGCCGCTGGCCGCACCGCTCGTGCGCTGGCGGGGGTCGCGCGGCGCGTCGAGCGCACGGTCCGTGCCGCCGGCGGGAGGATCGTGCGCCAGGTGCAGCATGGAGCCGCTGCGCGCAAGGCCCGCGAGCGCGGGACGCAGGGCCCGCGAGCGGTGGGACGCTGGGGGGGCGCAAACGAGGAACGGCGCCACCGGGGGAGAGACCGGTGGCGCCGCGAGGGACGCGAGGGACGCGACGCGAGGGACGCGACGCGAGGGACGCGGGACGCGTTGCTGGGAACGCTGGGGACGCGCGGGCCGCAGGGGGCGCGACCCGCTGGGACGTCGTTCGGATCAGGCCTCCGCGAGCGACGACGCCTCGCCGGCCTCGTTGGTGCCGAGCTTGAGTAGGAACCGGACGAACACCAGCCCGCCGGTGATCCCGAGCAGCACGAGCGTGCCCCACAGGATCGGCTCGGCCATCGGCTGCGGGACCGCGAAGTCCACGCCGTTCCGGGTGACGGTCGTCATCGAGGTCAGGGCCGAGCTCCAGCTCAGCCCCTGGTCCGCGGCCTCCATGCCGTAGATCTGGGGGACGATGTAGAGCACCGAGGCGATCAGCAGCAGGATGCTCTGCAGCTGGAAGTGCGAGGCCTTGTCGTCGGGATCGCCGACCAGCTTGACGAGCGCCGCCCACATCAGGAACAGCGTCGCCAAGGGGGCGGTGATGCCCAGCCCGTCGCCCCGAAGGTAGACGTCGGGGAAGAGGAAGATCGTCGACAGGACGAGCGTGATCACCAGCAGCGCGTCACGCGTGAGGACGTACGAGAGCCACCACACGTCGCCGCCGAAGCGGAGCGTCAGGCTCTGGAGGAAGCGCAGGACGTACGGCCGGGCGAAGTGGAGCGACAGCGTGAAGGCCCACAGGATCGGCAGGACCGCGGCGACCGACGCCACCATCCAGCTGGCGCCACCCTGGGTGAGCGAGGTTGCGAGGGTATCTCCGGAGAGCATCGTGCGGCTCCTTCAGGCGGTCTTCGGCTGTCGCATCGACAGCCGGAAGTTGTAGGCGACGGCGACGATCCCCAGGAGGCCGGTCAGGGCCGCGGAGATGTAGCACAGCGGCAGGGCGAGGTCGGGGTTCGTGGCCGTGGTCAGCGACTGGGCCAGCGGCAGCAGGCGCGAGCCGGTCAGCGCGACGGCCTGGACGCCGAACAGGTAGGGCGTCAGGTAGAGCGCAGCGCCGATGCCCACGAGGACCACCTGCACCCGCATCCACATCAGGTCAGCGTCGCCCTTCGACATCAGCTTGATGAGGAGCGCGGCGAAGGCGCACACGGCGGCAAGACCGCCTGTGATGGGCAGGTTCTGGCCCTTCACCACGTCCGGGTAGAAGAAGATGAACGAGCCGAGGAACACCTGGAGCAGCATGATGTCGCGCAGGCCGACGTAGATGATCCACCACAGGTCCGCACCGAGCCGGAGCGTGAACTTGCCGGTCGTCTTGGCCATGTACGGTCGCGCGATGTGGAGCGCCACGGTCAAGATCCAGAGGATCACGAGGGCGGCGGCGATGGTCCCCTCGACGAACGCCTCTCCGGCGCCGAAGAGACCTGAGACCTGGTCAGCGTTCACTGGGCTCCTCCCTGGTTGAGCTGGCGGGACGGGGGTGTGGCGGGGGTGAGCGACGTCGCAGCAGCGACCGGCGCGTGGGCGGCGGAGGGGCCGCCGATGCGCGAGTCGGCCGGGCCGCGACCCTTCGCGACCTGGACGGACGGGCAGCCGTAGACGGCGTCGCAGCGGAAGCAGCGGGACGCCTCGGCCTTCGCCGCAGCCTCCGCGAAGCCCTGCTGCGTGGCCTTGAAGTTGGCCGTGTCCACGACCGGGAGCGGCGCGTGGACGCGCGGCCGGTCGGCGATGTCGAGCCGGAGCGTGGCCTCGGCGGGGGTGTGCACCCTGACGGTGCGCATGATCTCGGCCTCGCCGTTGCGGGCCCCTGAGAGGTACTCGTGGATGGAGCCTGCGGCGCGCCGGCCGGCGGCCACGGCCTCGATGATGGTCTTCGGCCCGCTGACGACGTCGCCACCGGCGAAGATGCCCGCGCGGCCCGTGGCCAGGGTGTTGGGGTCGGCGACGATGCCGGCCCAGCCGCTGACTTCGATGCCCGCGCCCTCGGGGAGGATCGACGGGTCCGGCTCCTCGCCGATGGCGACGAGGATGGCCGTCGCGGGGAGCTCCCGCGACTCGCCCGTCGGCGTCCACGGCGTGCGGCCGCCGTCCGCCGGCGTGGCGCCCGGCTTGGTGACCTCGCACCGGAGAGCCACGACGTCGCCGTCGCGCCCCACGACCTCCTTGGGGGCGAGCCCCTCGAGGATCGCGATGCCCTCGCGCTCCGCCGCCTCGATCTCCTCGGCCTGGGCCGGCATGTCCACGCGGCCGCGGCGGTAGACGATCGACACGCTGGCGGCGCCGGAGCGCTTGGCCGAGCGGGCGGCGTCCATGGCCGTGGACCCGCCGCCGACGACGATCACATCGCCGGTGAGGACGGGGTTCTCGCCGAGGTTGACCTCCTTGAGGAACCTGGTCGCAGGGATCATGCCGCGCTGGTCGTCGCCCGGGACGCCGAGGCGCCGGGACTTCGACGCGCCGGTGGCGAGGAAGATCGCCTTGAAGCCCTGGCGCTCCAGGTCGGGCAGCGTGAAGTCGCGGCCCATCGCCGTGTCGAGCTTGAGCTCGACACCGGCGTCGAGGATGCGCTGGAGCTCCTCCTGGAGGACCTCGCGCGGCAGGCGGTACTCGGGGATGCCGATGGCCATCATGCCGCCGGGAACTGGCATGGCCTCGAGGACGGTCACCGGGTAGCCCAGGCGGGCGAGGTACCAGGCGGCCGCCATGCCGGCAGGCCCGCCGCCGACGATCGCGACCTTCTCGGGTCGCACCTTGCTCGGCTTGGGCACCTTCGGCAGCTTGCCGTGCTCCACGGCGAAGCGCTTGATCGTCCGGATGCTGATGGGCTCGTCGAGGACGCCACGACGGCATGCCGACTCGCACGGGGCGGTGCAGATCCAGCCGCAGACCGAGGGGAACGGGTTGACCTCGGCGGCCACTTGGTACGCCTCGTCGTATCGGCCCTGGGCCACGAGACCGACGTACCGGCCGGCGTCCGTGCCGGCGGGGCAGGCTTCCTGACAGGGGGCCATCGGCGTGGCGGGCGCGGTGTCCACCATCGTCGTCCAGGCCTGCCACGGCTTCGGGCGGCTCCGGGTGCGCCACGGGAACAGGTTGCCCCAGGGCGTCGGATGGACGGGCTTGAGGGCTTCTCGGGTCACCGCAGAGAGCGGGAGCCAGGCCTCGTCGGCCGCGACGGCGGTCGGACGCTCGATGGGGCCCTGGCGCTCGGCCAGCGGGACGAGCTCGCCGCGGAGCTCGGTGATGCTCATGACGGCCGGGGGGCACTCGCGGACGCAGATCCCGCAGCCGATGCACTCGCCCACCTGCATCGGGCGCTCCATGGCCCACGGCAGGGGTCGGCCGCCGACCGGTCCGGTCTCGATCCCGGGGTGGTCGGGCCGGGACATGTCCAGCGCCTCGACCGGGCAGACGTCCATGCAGATGCCGCACGTGATGCAGCCGGCGTGATTGATGTCGATCCGATAGCCCATGCACCGCCTCCTTGTGGGTGAGGACGATGGTGGCCTGCCGCGCCATTGCGCACCACGCCCGCCCGAGTGGGTAGGGTTCCCATCATTTCGGGTAGGGCCACCCTGCCGTTCGGCTCGGGCCGGGGGCGACGGTGCAGCTGGAGTCGCCTGCCCGGGCGTCCGTGCCGGCTCCTGCGATGGCCAGCCCGTCCACATGTGCCTGCGCGCGGGCGAACACGAGGTGGCCGGGCAAACCAGCCAAATCCCGCGATCCGTCGGCGGCCCGCCTCCCGGATGCCCCCGTTCGGCGAGTCTGGTTGGTCTCGTCGGCCAGATCCGCGGATGCGACGCCCAGTTGGCCGAGATATGGCGCGATTTGGCCGCTCAGATCGACCAGGCGCAAGTGGGCCCGCACCGCTACCGGGATCCCGTCCCCTGTGCGTGGGGCGCGGGCCCAGCCGACGCTCCCGCGGCGTTGAAAACCCTGCGTGGCGTGCGAGGCTTGCCCGGGCGGCGCATGATGCCGGGACGACGTTGATCGCGGCACCTGCCGTGGCAGCCGCTGAAGCCCGAGGGCGACATGACGGACAAGAAGGCGAAGACCCCCAAGAAGCCCAAGACCGCCCCGTCGAAGGCGTCGAAGAGCTCGCGCGGCGCCTAGGGCAAGCGCGGACTGCGGCCCCGGCAGCCGAGGACCGGGGAGCCCCGGCGTCAGCCGTCCTCGAGCAGGCCCTCGCGCATCGCCCGGGCGACCACCTCGGCTCGGTTCTGCGCATGCAGCTTGTCGAGGATGTTGCGCAGGTGGAACTTGGCGGTGTTCTCGCTGATCCCGAGCTCCGAGGCAATCTCCTTGTTGCGCATCCCGCGGACCACCAGCCGGAGCACGTCGAGCTCGCGATCGGTGAGGTGGTCAGGATCTGGTTCGGTCGAAGCCGGCGCCGGCGCCGGCTCGGGGCGCGCCAGCTCGGCCAGGATGCGCGCCGCGATGGCCGGGGTGATCGCCGCCTCGCCGCGCTCGATCGCGTTGAGCATCCCGCGCAGCTCGCCCGACTCCAGGTTCTTGAGCAGGTAGCCGCGCGCGCCCGCCTTGATCGCGGTGAACAGGTCGTCGATGTCCTCGGACGCGGTGAGCATGACGATCGCGATCTCGGGCGCCTCCGCCGCCAGCCGCTGCGTGGCCGCCAGCCCGCCGCCGCCCGGCATCGCCACGTCCATGAGGACGAGATCGGGCCGAAGCCGGAGCGCCGCCGCCACCGCGGCGTCGCCGTCGGCAACCTGGCCGACGACGTCGTGGCCCCAGGCGCCCAGCAGCGAGGCGACGCCGTCACGGAACAGCGCGTGGTCGTCGGCGAGCAGGATGCGCATCGCTCAGCCCAGCCTGGCCGGGGTGGATCCGCGGACGCCCTCGGCCGAGGGCGCACCCGCCGGCGCGCGGGTTGCGGGGTCATCGTCCGACGGCGCCGCACCTGCGGGGCTGGATTGTTCAGCGCCACCCGGCGCGACTGGCGCGTGTCCCGCGAGCGGCACTGAGACCCGCATCTCGGCGCCGCCCTCGGGCCGGTTCGACGTCGTGAGCGTCGCGCCCACCCGCGCCGCCCGCTCCCGCATCGCGCGCAGGCCATAGCCGGGCTTGTCGACCGCACCTGCAGCCGGGAAGCCCGGCCCGTCGTCGGCCACGGACACGGTCAGCACGCCGGCCTCGACCTCCACCGCGAGACGGACGCGCCGGGCCGATGCGTGCTTGCGGACGTTCGTCAGCGCCTCCTGGACGATGCGGAAGACGTTCGCCTCGGCGTCCGGGTCCAGGCGCAGCCCCTCGCTGGCGGGGTCGATCGCCAGCTCGAGGCCGAACCGCGACGCCTCGGCGACCCGGCGGGCGTGCGCGGCGAGCGCCGTTCCCAGGCCCTGGCCGGGCTCGATGGGCCCGCGGAGCCCGATGATGGACTCGCGCACGTCCACGTACACCGCGCGCGCCGCCGACCCGAGCTCCGCCAGCTGGGCTCGCGCGTCCTCGACGCGACCCGCCTCGAGGTACCCCGCCACCGCCTGGCTCTTGGTGTTCACGTAGCCCAGCACCTGCGCGATCCCGTCGTGCAGCTCGCGCGCGATGCGCTCCCGCTCGTCCACGACCGCCAGCTCCCGGAGCCGCGCCTCCAGCCGATCGTGCTCGATGGCGATGACCGCCTGGCTCGCGAGCGACGCGAGCGTCTCGACCTCGTCCACGTCGAACCCCCGGACCGCGGCGCTGCCCACCGCGAGCACGCCGATGGTCGAGCCCCCGCGCTGCAGGGGGGCCGCGAGACGGGCGACGGCACGGGTGGGATCGACGAAGCCGAGCAGCGCGTCGGCATCAGGGGTGTCGATGTCGGCCCGGATCTGATCCGCGTCGACCTCCAGGCCATCGGACGCGCGGAGCGCCAGACGCCCGTCAGGCCCCTCGAGCAGGATCACGGCCACGTCCATCTCGAGCAGCTGGCGCGCATACGCGACGACCGCCTGGAGGACGTGCTCGATCCCCGTCTCGGCGGCGATCGCCACCGACACCCGGTTCAGCGCCCGGGCGGACGCGCTGCGCGCCTCGAGCTCGGCGTTCCGGGCGCGGAGGGTGCCGGTCAGCCGGTCGATGCGCCGGAAGGCGAACCACGCGATCACGCTGCCGATGAGCAGGACCGCGCTCGACACCGCGAGGTTGTCGAGCGGGAACGGGACCGACGGGTCGAGGTACGTGTCGCTGAGCTCCTCGAGGAGCGCGACCACGATGGTGGGGACGAGGACCAGGAGCCAGCGGAGACGAGTGGGTCGTGAGGGGGCTGTCACAGCTCGAGGATACGCTGGCGCCGGGTCGGGCCGGCTGGCGCGCCTCGACCCGCCAACCCCGCCGTCGCGCCGCGACCCGCCGACCTCGCCCGCGCCGCGACACCCCCGTTTGCGGCCAGAGGTTCTATCGTGCGCTCGCGGAGCCCCTGGACCGCCAGCTGCACGGCTCGTGCGCTCGCCAGGCCCGGTTGGCGCGTCGAGCGCACCCACGCTGCGGCCAGCGCCCCGATCGTGCCGGCGGCGCACCGTAGGCCCGTTGGCTGCAAGGGGCCGATGACTGGCGCGGACCGACGCGCGAGCCCGGGCCGCGCTCCCGGTCCCACAGCCAGAGGCCGGCCGCGGCTCCTCAGTCGGAGCCGGGATCTGCGCCCTGGCAGCGAGGACACCAGTAGGTCTGCCTCGGCAGCTCGGAACCCTGGTACGCCATCCGCACGATCGATGCACAGCGCGGGCACGGCCGGCCGGATCGGCGGTAGACGTGGCGCGGCCGGCGGCCGCTCGCGGCGCCCTCCCGCAGGATGTCGCGGCCAAGCTCAACCAAGCGGCGGAGCATCTCGTCGTCAACCGCTCCCACCGACACCCACGGCGAGCAGCCCGCCTGCCAGAGCGCCTCGTTGCGGACCTCGTTGCCGATCCCCGCCAGCGCGCGCTGGTCGAGCAGCGCCTCGCCGATGGGCGTCTCGACGCGCCCAGGGTCGCGCAGGCGGCGGACGGCCTCGTCGATGTCGGCGTCGCTGTCCAGAAGGTCCGGTCCCAAGGCGGACAGCGACGGGTGCACGATTTCGGCCCGCTGCTCGAACAGCTCGACGACCGGGGCGTCGAAGCAGACCGCGACCGACGCCTCCACCTCGAGCACCAGCCTGGCCCGTGCGGGCGGGCGCCGCCAGCGCTCGCCGGGCCGGTACCGGTGCCACGAGCCCTGCATGCGCAGGTGCGTCCGAAGCTCCAGGCCGTTGTCGAGCCGGATCACGAGGTTCTTGCCGATCGACTCGACCGCGGTGACCTTGGCCCCGACCACGCGCTCCACCCGCGGCACGGCCCCTGGCCCGCCGGTCCTCGCCGCGAGGACGGGCCGCCCGACCAGCCAGGGCCGCAGTCCAGCGGCCGTTCGCGCGAGCGTGTCGCCTTCAGGCATGGCGCGATCGTACGCGCAAGGTCGAGACGCCTAGCGGATCGGCCGGACGGGCGCGGGGCGCGGGTACAGGCGCTCCGACGCGGGCGCGGTGCCAGCAGATCGAAGCACCAGCCCGCGATACCCGGCCACGAACCCGGCGGCGAGAAGGGCGTCGCGTCGGGGCGCGCTGGCAACAGGCTCGCCATCCACCTTGGCGATGACGAGCTCGCGGACCCGCCCGTCGGCCACGAGCGCGCCGAGGGCCCGCAGCGCCGCGTCGAGAACGGATGGGTTGTCCGCAGCGGGGAACGTGACGATCGAGGTCCCGCCCCGCTCGAGGTACACCGCGGCCTCCCCGTCGACCAGCACGACGTACGCCCCGGCGGCGCGCTGGAACGGTCGCCTGTCCGCTTCATCCCGACGGGGCCACGGGAGCGCCGCGCCGTACGGGTTCGCAGGGTCAGCGGCGGCGAGCAGGTGCACCACGCGCCCGTGTTCGCCCGCGGCCTCGCCCGGCAGGTCCCGCATCGCCCGCAGCCGGTCCACGGCGCCCGGCAGCGCGAACTGGGCGGCGCCGAGCCCATCCACGAAGTAGCCGCGGCGGATGCGCCCGCCCTCCTCGAGCATCCGGAACACGGGGTAGACGGCCGAGAACCCGCCGTCGATCGCCTCGCCTGCCACCGCCTCGCGGGTCAGCACGCCGTAGCGCTCGAGCAGCGCGAGGGCCTGCGCGTGGAGCCGCTCGGTGCGCGAGGGGCCGGCGCCGGCTGCCGGGAGTCCATCGGCCGAACCCTCATCGGGCGAACCCTCGTCCGGCCCCGACGGAGCCTCGACCAGCGACCAGCGTCCCGCCGCCTCCGGGGGCCCCAGCGCGGTGAGCCGACCCGGCCGCGGACGGTGGTCGCGCGCCGGCCGCTTCCAGCGCAGCGCCCGCAGGGGCGCCACGGTGTCGTTGGTGACCTCCCCCGCCCAGACCAGGTCCCAGAGCGCGTCGAGCACCTCCCGGTCGCTTCGGCCGCCCGACGCCTGGTACAGCTCCCGGTAGAAGCAGGCGCCCCGCCGCGCGAGGTGCGCGCGAATACGATCGTGCACCGGCCCGTCTGGGCGTGCGACGCCCTCGGGCAGGCCGACCGGACGCAGCAGCTCGCGTCCCGGCCGGTAGAGCACCACGCGCCCGTCGTCGCGGCCCAGGCTCCCCCGCCCCGCCCAGGCCACCTCGCCCATCGCGCCCAGCTCGTCGAGCAGTCGCGGCTGGTAGCCCGGGACGCGGGCCGGCAGAACGTCGCGCTCCAGGACCGACGCCGGGATCGGAAGGCCCGCCAGCTGGTCCACGACCTGCGCGAGGCGCTCGAGTGCCGCATCGCCGCGATACGCCGCCGCCTCGGCCACGCCTCCCACCGCGACGACCCCGTGCCAGGCCGGCAGGAACCGCGCCAGCGCGACGGGCTCGACGGGCTCCACCTCGTGCCGGAGCCGCGCGAGCGAGCGCCGACGGAGCGAGCGCAGCACGTCCGGGTCGCAGAACTCGCGCGTCGCGCCGCCCGGCCGGAACTCACCCGAGAGCACGGAGCCCGCCGCGACCAGGCGGTGCAGGGCGTCGTCCACGACGCCCACCGGCAGGCCCCAGCGGCGCGCAGGGTCCTCGGCGGTGAACGGGCCGTGGGTCCGCGCATAGCGGGCGAGCAGCCCGTCGAGCGCGCCGTGCACCGGCGTCAGGAACACCGAGGGCACGCCGGGCGGCGGCGGCACGCCCACGCCGTCGCGGTACCGCGCCACGTCCTCCATCGCGACCCAGCGCTCCTCGCCGGCGATCCGTGCGCGCACCGCCCGCCGCGACGCCGCGAGGTCGGCCAGGTGGAGCATGGCCTCGACCCGACCCCCGGCCGCCCGGGCCCCGGCCTCGTCGGGCGAGAGGTCGCCCAGGCGCCGCAGCAGGTCGTGGACCTGGTCTGCCGTCTTCGCCCAGCGCTCCTCGATGAGGCTCTGGAGCGAGAGCTCGAGGTCGGCCAGGGCGTCGGGATCGAGCAGTTCGCGCAGCTCCTCCTGGCCCAGCAGTTCGCGGAGGAGGTCGCGGTCCAGCGTGAGCGCCTGGGCCCGGCGCTCGGCCAGCGGCGCATCGCCCTCGTACATGTAGGCGGCGACGTAGTCGAACAGGAGCGAGCTCGCGAACGCCGACGCGTGCGCGGTCTCGACGCTGTGCACGGCGATGTCGCGACGGGCGACGCCGCCCAGGACGTCCCGCAGGGCCGGCAGGTCGAACACGTCCGCCAGGCACTCGCGGTAGGTCTCCACCAGGATCGGGAAGCTCCCGTATCGGCTCGCCACCGCCAGCAGGTCCGCGGCGCGCTGGCGCTGCTGCCAGAGCGGGGTCCGCGTGCCCGGCCGGCGGCGCGGCAGCAGGAGCGCCCGCCCCGCGTTCTCGCGGAACCGGCTCGCGAACAGGCTCGACCCGCCGACACGCCCGACCACCAGGTCCTCCACCTCGTCCGGGTCTGGGAACAGCAGCTCCTCCACCCCGGCCAGCGAGCCGTCGCCCTCGGGGAGCCGGATGGCGATGCCGTCGTCGGACCAGATGGTCTGGACCTCGAGGCCCAGGCGCTCCGCGATCCGCGCCTCGATCGCCATCGTCCACGGGGCGTGGATCCGGCCGCCGAACGGCGAGAGGATGACCAGGCGCCAGTCGCCCAGCTCGTCGCGGAAGCGCTCGACGACGATCCGGCGGTCCGTGGGGAGCGCGCCCGCCGCCTCGCGCTCGTCCTCGAGATAGGCGATCAGGTTCTCGGCCGCCAGCTCGTCGAGGTCGTGGCTGGTCCGGAACCGCTCGGCCGCCCTCGCCCGGCCCTTCGGCCCCTTCGCGAGGTCAGCCTCGGCCTCACGGGTGAACGCGCCGATCGCCCGCCCAAGCTCCACTGGCCGCCCGATCGCATCGCCCTTCCAGAACGGCAGCTTGCCGGGGATGCCGGGCGCGGGGGTCACGAAGACCCGGTTCGGGGTGATGTCGGCAACGCGCCAGCTCGAGGCGCCCAGGACGATGACGTCGCCGTGCATCCCGGCCCGCAGCTCGTAGACCATCTCCTCGTCGAGCTCGCCCACCCGGCGGCCCGGCGTGCCGGCCTCGCCCTGGAGGAAGACGGGGAAGAGGCCGCGGTCCGGGATGGTGCCGCCGCTCGTGACCGCGACGACCCTGGCGTCCGTCCGCGCGGCGACCACGTCGGTCAGGCGGTCCCAGGTGATGCGCGGCTTGAGCTCCGCGAACTCGTCCGACGGGTAGGCGCCCGAGAGCATGCCCAACACGCCTTCCAGCGCTTCGCGGGTGAGCGTCTCGAAGGGAGCCGCGCGGCGAACGAGGGCCAGCAGCTCGTCCACGGTGAAGCGGTCGGCCAAGGTCATGGCGACGATCTGCTGGGCGAGCACATCGAGCGGGTTGCGCGGCAGCGTCGTGGGCTCGATGGCCCCGTCGCGCATGCCCCGGACCACCACGGCGGTCTCGAGCAGGTCGCCGCGGTACTTGGGGAAGATGACGCCCTTGCTCGCCTCGCCCACCTGGTGCCCGGCGCGGCCGATGCGCTGGAGCCCGCGGGCGACGGACGTGGGGCTCTCCACCTGGATGACGAGGTCGACGGCGCCCATGTCGATGCCGAGCTCGAGGGAGCTGGTGGCCACGAGGGCCGGCAGCCGGCCGGCCTTGAGCTCCTCCTCGATCTCGAGGCGCTGCTCGCGGGCGATGCTGCCGTGATGCGCTCTGACCAATTCCTCACCCGCGAGCTCGTTGAGTCGCTGGGCGAGGCGCTCGGCGAGGCGGCGGCTGTTGACGAAGACGATGGTGCTGCGGTGCTCGCGGATGAGCTCCAGGATCCGAGGGTGGACCGCGGGCCAGATGCTGGTGCGCCGCTCGCCGCCGAGGACCGGGCCGCCCGGGCTGCTCGTCCATGGGCAGGACCTCGCCGAGACGCGCCATGTCCTCGACCGGGACGACCACCGTGAGGTCGAGCGGCTTGCGCGTCCCGGCGTCCACGATCGTGACCTCGCGGCCCTCGCCCACCCCGCCGAGGTACCGGGCGATCGTTTCGAGCGGCCGCTGTGTCGCGGACAGGCCGATGCGCTGGACGGGCTTCTCGTCGGGCACGCGCAGTCGCTCGAGGCGCTCCAGGCTCAGCGCGAGGTGGGCGCCGCGCTTCGTCCCGGCGACAGCGTGGACCTCGTCGACGATGACCTGCTCGACGCCCCGGAGGACCTCGCGAGCTTGGCTCGTCAGGAGCAGGTAGAGACTCTCGGGCGTGGTGACGAGGATGTCGGGCGGGTGGCGAACGATGTCTCGTCGCTCGTCGGCGGGAGTGTCGCCGGTGCGGCTGGCGATGGTGATGGACGGCGGCTCCAGGCCGAGGCGCTGGGCGGCGAGCGCGATCCCCGCGAGGGGCGCGCGGAGGTTGCGCTCCACGTCGTACGCGAGCGCCTTGAGGGGGCTCACGTACAGGGTGCGGACGGTGCCCTGCTGACCCCGCTCCAGCTTGGGACTCGGCTCCCGGGCGATCCGCTCCAGGCACCACAGGAATGCCGCGAGGGTCTTGCCGCTGCCGGTGGGAGCGTGGATCAGCGTGTGCTCGCCGCGGGCGATGGCCGCCCAGCCGCGGGCCTGCGCGTCCGTCGGGGCCTCGAACGTCGAGGTGAACCAGGCCCGCACGGCGGGCCCGAAGGGTGCCAGCGGATCAGGGGTGCTGCGCGCGGCCACGGGATGAGGAGTATAGGCGTCGGGCCGCGGATCGTACAGATGTTCTGTTCGGCGTCCGTCGCGACAGAGCTCGGGTGGCCGACCTGGTCAGCCAAATTCGTCCATCTGCCTCCATGTCCGTCGTGGTGCAGCGTGACATGGCCGGCTTGACCACCCAAGTCCGCCCCAGAGACCGGCAGCCAGCGGCCAGTCCGCGAACGAATGGACATGTCCGGCACACCGGCGTCGGCCACCCCTGCGATATGGCGCTCCTTGCGGGGACATAAGCCGGAGGTTGGGGCGATTTGGATGATCTGCTCGACAACCCTCCGTCGAAACCCGGCTGAAGGATTCGGAGATGGCCGACACGCTCCTCGATCGCCTCGTCAAGGCCCGCAGCAGAGACCTGCGCCGAACAACCGGTGACATGCTTCGCGAGACGCGCGGGGCCCGCGAACTCTCGGTGCGAGCCGTCGCCCTGGCCGCCCACGTGGACCGGGGGGTGCTGGCGCGCGCTGAGCTTGGCGAGGCCGCGCTGACGACGGATGCCCTCGCCGCGGTCGCTGCGGCGCTCGGGATGGAGGCCTCGATTCGCTTCTACCAGACCGTCGGCCCGCGCGTCCGCGACCACGTCCAGACGCGAATGCTCGGTGCGCTCCTCGGGCGGCTCGATGCTCGGTGGCAGCCGCGCGTCGAGGTGCCGGTCTGGGGACCGGCGCGCGGCGTCATCGACCTCGTCCTCGTGAACGCCGAGCAGCGGACCGTCGTCCTCTGCGAGTCCCACGGCGAGCTCCGGAGTGTGGAGCAGCAACTCCGTTGGGCCGCGGAGAAGGCGGACAGCGTCGAGTCGGCGGCCGGCTGGCCATGGTCGCTCGATCGACCCCGTCGGTGTCGGCTGCTGCTCCTCCGGAACTGCGTGGCGATGCGCGACCTCGTCCAGGCCGTCCCGGCCGTGTTCGCCGCCGCCTATCCAGGGAGGTCGGATGAGGCCTTCGGTGCGCTGGTCCGCGGTGAGGGGACCGTGCCCGACGCCACCGTCTTGTGGGTCGACGTGGACGGGACGGCGACGCGTGTTCTGTCGAGGCCGCCGCGGGGTGTCTCGGTAGGCCGCTGAGGGGCGCCAGGCGGACTCTTGGCCGATTTGATCGGCCAAGATCGCCCATCGGCGGCCCTGCCGGCCTGATGCCGGTGCCAAGAACGCAGGTCTGGTCGATGCGATCAGCCACGACCACGGATTCGATGGCCGGACTGACTCGGTTGGCCGGGGATCGGCGGTTTTGGCTGATCTGCTCGACCACACCGACGGGGCCAGGAATCCGAACCGGCGGGCCGGGGAGAAGGCCCGCCGGTTCGAAGCCCCAGAGACTGGTCAATCGCCCACGGGAGGGGGAGAAGCCGACGGGCGACGGACCGACGAAGTCGAGGTGAACGGCGCGGAGCGCGGAGGGCGGCGGAGGGGGCGGTCGGGGCCCAGTGGGAGAGAGCAGGACCCCGACCTGACCGGATGGGACGCGTGGGACGCGGTGCTGTTGGTGGTGCCTTGCCTGTGCCTGGCCCGTCCGTTCGAGCCAAGGCGAGTCTCCCGCGCCGAGCCTCGCCACGGCGCGTGCCCAATCGCCTGACCCTCCGTTACGTTGGGAGTCCTTCGGCCCCTCCTTTCTGCGCCAAAGGTCCCGGTGCGTGCGGCCCCCAAATTCGGGACCAGCGACCCGCGTTGCCGAGATTCGACAAGGATGGGCGACGGGCGCCCAGCCCGCTGCTACGATCCATCGCCATGAGCCCTGCACACCTCCTGCTCGTCCTCATCGTCATCCTGATCATCGTGATCATCTGGCGCGGCCCCAAGACCCTGCCGCTCATCGGCCGCGCGTTCGGCCAGGGCGTCAAGGAGGCCCGGCGCGAGATCAACGAGATCAAGTCGGACATCGACAAGAAGAGCGGCGACGGCGACGGCGACACCCCGCCGCCCGCCTGACCGCGCCGCCTGGGGCGCCGTGCCGCCTCGCGGCTGCCGCGCCGCCTGTGGCGCCGTGCCGGCTCGCGGCTCCGTGGCGCCGCAGGTGACGCCCGCGCTCCGTGGCGCCGTGCCGCCTCGCGGCTCCTTGGCGCCGAACAGGTGACGCCCGCGCTCTGGCGGGCGCCCGCCCTGGCCACCCGTGCACCCAGCGGCCCTGCTGGCGGATGGAGCGCCATGCGAGCCTCCCCGTGCGCTCGATCGGTAAGCGGGCGTACGCCATGCGGCACGAGGCGGACGACGCGGCGGGCGGAGCGCCGACAGGGCCGCCCTGTGCACAGGACCCGGAGCCGGTCGGCAGAGGACCCGGAGCCGGTCGGCAGAAGGCCCGGGAACCTGTCAGCAGCGAGATGGTCGCGCGCCTACAGCACCAGCAGGTATGCGATGAGGTGGACACCGGGCACGGGGTCGAAGTCGCGCTCCGGGGCGCGACGGAACCCCAGCCGCTCGTAAAGCCGACGCGCGGCGAGCATCCCGAGCTCAGTGCAGATGGCGATCCCCTGACGACCGTCCGCCCGTGCCCGATCGATGCAGGCGCGGACCAGCGCCTCCCCGATCCCGCGGCCCTGCGCCGCCGGCGACACGCCGAGCATCCGGAACCCGGCCTCGCCGTCGCGCTCGACCTCCGCGAAGGCGTTCTCCGGGCCGGGGACATACGAGACGGACCCGAGCACCTCCCCGGTCCCCTCCTCCACGGCGACCAGCACCGGGCAGTGGCGCGCCCGCCCCCGGGCGTCGAGGACCTCCCCGAGATACTCGTCCTCCGCCGCGCTCGACCCCCCGGGGGCCGTGTACGCCTCGACCACGAGGCGGCCGGCGGTGTCGAGTTCGTCGGGGAGCGCCTCGCGGACCGTGACGGGGCTCATGTGCCCACCAGCAGGGCCTCGAGCGCCTCGGGCTCGTGGACCGGCTGGCGACAGGAGAAGTCGCGGCAGACGAACGCGGTGGAGCGGCCCCGGAGCGCGAACTTGTCGCGGAGCAGCGGAACGGACGATGTCGAGCCCGCTGCCGTCACCGCGAGCACCCGGAACGGGCCGTAGGCGCGAGAGGCCGCGCGGACGAGGGGATCGGCGGCATCGGCATCGCCGCGCACGATGGCCACCTCGACGATGCCCCGGTGGGCCACCTCCAACGCGCACAGCCACTGGGCGAAGGACGTGGGGTAGCGGGCGAGGTATGGCCCGACGCCGGCCAGCGCCCGCTCGGCGGCAGCCCGATAGCGGGGCTCGCCGGTGAGCGCGGCAAGGCGGAGCAGCAGGGTCGTGGCCATCGCGCCCCCGGAGGGGACCGCGTTGTCCTGGAGGTCGCGCGGGCGGATGACCAGGCCCTCGGCATCGTCGGCGGTGTCGTGGAAGCCGCCTCCGGAGTCTGCGAACCGCGCCAGGATGCCCTCGGCGAGGGCCACGGCCTCGGTGAACCAGCGCTCGTCGGCGGTGGCCTCGTACAGGGCGAGCAACCCATCCGCGAGGTCGGCGTGGTCCTCGAGGACGCCCTCCGCGGTGGCGCGGCCGTCCTTCCACGATCGCCGGAGCCGTCCCGGCTCCACGCCCAGCCCGGTGAGCACATCCTCGGCAGCCGCGACCCCCGCCGCCCGGTAGGCGGCCGCGCGGTCAGCGAGCGCCGGCGCCTCCGCCTCGAGCGCGCGGGCAGCCTCCGCCAGCGCCGCAATCGCCAGCCCGTTCCAGGCGGCGAGCACCTTGTCATCGCGGGCGGGCTGGGGCCGGGCGCTCCGGGCCTCGAACAGGGTGGCCCGGGCCACCGCAAGCCGTTCGGCCACAGCGGCGGGCGTGAGGCCGAAGCGGTCCGCCAGCTCGGCGTCGGTCCGGACGCGCGACAGGACGGTGACGCCCTCCCAGTTGCCCGTGTCGGTCACGCCGTACGCCGCCTCGAACAGCGGCGCGCGGTCGCCCAGGACCTCGCGCACCTCGCCGGACCGCCAGGTGAACGTCGCGCCCTCGACGCCATCGGTGTCGGCGTCAAGGCTCGCCGCGAAGCCCCCGCCGGGCGTTCGCAGGTCGCGGAGGAGGAAGTCGAGCGCGCCCACCGCGACGTCGAGGTAGCGCCCGTCGCGGGTCAGCTGCCAGGCGTGGAGGTACGCCCGGGCCAGCTGGGCGTTGTCGTAGAGCATCTGCTCGAAGTGGGGCACGAGCCAGCGGGCATCGGTCGCGTACCGGTGGAAGCCGCCGCCGAGCTGGTCGCGAACGCCACCGTCGGCCATGCGGTCGAGGGCTCGGCGCGCGATCGCGAGCGGCCCCGGGTCGCCGGTTGCGAGGTGGCGGCGGAGCATGAACTCGATCGTCATCGGCTGCGGGAACTTGGGCGCCCGGCCCCAGCCGCCGTTGGCCTCGTCGAATGCGGCCTCCACCGCTGCGGCGGCTTCGGACAGCACCCCGGCCGGCGGCACGGACCCCGTGGCGTCGCCCATGCCCCGGATCTCGGCGAGCGACGCCACCACGGCCTTGCCCGTCTCCTCCACGGCACCACGACGCTCGGTCCACGCCTCGCGGACGCCCGCCAGCACCTGGCCGAAGCCCGGCATCCCCTGGCGGGGCACTGGAGGGAAGTACGTGCCGCCGAAGAACGGGCGGCCGTCGGGCGCGAGGAAGACCGAGAGCGGCCAGCCGCCCTGACCGGTCATCGCCTGCACCGCCGACATGTACACGTTGTCGATGTCGGGGCGCTCCTCGCGGTCCACCTTGACGGGGACGAAATTGGCGTTGAGGTAGTCGGCGAGCGCCTCGTCCTCGAACGACTCGCGCTCCATCACGTGGCACCAGTGGCAGGCCGCGTAGCCGATCGAGAGGAAGATGGGCCGGTCGAGCTCGGCCGCACGGGCAAGCGCCTCGGCGCCCCAGGGATACCAGTCGACCGGGTTGCGGGCGTGCATGAGCAGGTAGGGGCTGGTCTCGCCCGCCAGGCGGTTCGAGCGCTCCGGGGAGTCGTCCGCGTCGGCCATGCTGCGATGGTAGCGCCGCGCGGCGGGAGCGCTGGCCCGGCACCGGGGTAGGCTTGGCGCGATGATCGAGCGCGTCGTGCCCGGGTTCCTCCCCAGTGTCCACGGGCTCCACTTCGCCAACGCGTTCCCGTCGGGACCCACCGTCCGGCTCGGGCCAATCGACCCGCGCGTCGTCGGCATCGGCGACGCGTCATCAGGGCTGTGCGGCGGGATGGCGCTGACCGCGCGCGACCTGTGGGCCGCTGGCGTCCCGGCTCCGGATGGGGCTCGGCCACCGGCCAACGGGAGCAGGCGGTTCACGGCGCTCGTCCGGCGCCAGGTCCAATCGCTTGACCTGCTCCGCGTTCCCCTGCGGTACGCGGTTCTGGCGCTGCTCCATGCGGAGCCCACGTCCCGTCTGGCGTTGCCGCAGCGCCGGTGGCTGCGCATCCCCGGGGGGCTGCACCGCGGCCCGGTCCGCGTGCCGACGATCCGCCGCGAGTGGCCGCGGGTGCGTGCAGAGCTCGACGCTGGCCGGCCCTGTCTGCTCGAGCTCATCCGCGTCGGCGGGTTCTCGCCAGCGGCGCTCGTGCGCAACCACCAGGTGCTCGCCTGGGCCTACACGGCCGACGACGCGGGCTGTGCGGAGATCGCCGCACTCGAGGCGCAGGGAGGAACGATCCGCCTCCGCGTCTACGACCCGAACCATCCGGGCGACGACGACGTGGCGCTGGAGCTGTCGGTCGCCGCCGACGACCGGCGCCGGCCCCTCGCCGAGCGCATCACCCTCCGCCAGACCACCGGCGAGCCGCTGCTGGGCTTCTTCCGCGGGCCATGCCCCGGGTATGCGCCGGTCGACGCCTGGCGCTGACAGGTCCCGCCGGACACCTCCCCTATCCGGTGGGCGGCAGCCGCAGATCCACCTGGCCGCAGGCAGTGCAGTAGCGGAGATCGAGCGCCAGCTTCTGCTCGCCGAGCTCGCCCAACTCGCCGATGAGCAGCTTGATCGTGCCGCCGGTGCCGCCCGTGCGGAACTCCACGACTCCCCAGTCGGAGAGCGGGCGACCGCAGCGAAGGCACGGGTCGTTGGTCACCGGGTCGACGTCGGACTTGGCCATGGATCTCCCCCTGTCGCGGTCGCGGGGACGAACGCCGTCGACACGGCGAACGATGCAGACAGCGTAGGGCCCACGGACCCCTCGCGTCCTGACCTGCGGGTCTGGTGCGGAGGGCTCACGAGCCACACCCTGCTGGAACCACCACGGAGGGAGATCGCCGTGACCGCTCTCGTCACCGAGTCGCTCGCCACCTTCGAGCACCCCGCCACCGTCGCCGACGAGCTGGCCGGCAAGCCGGGCCGCGTCCGGTTCCTCGAGGTGCCCGAGCACCGGTTCGTGATGATCGACGGCGAGGGTCAGGCCGGCGAGGCGACGTTCGCCCCGCGGATGCCGGGCCTGTACACCACGGCGTGGTCACTCCGGTTCGCGCTCAAGCGGCGAGGCGTGGTGACCAAGGTGGGGCCGCTCGAGGGGCTGTGGTGGACGTCCACCGGGCTGACGGACCTCGACGCCATCTTCGGCGATGCGGACCGGGCGACCTGGCGCTGGACGCTGCTGATCAGCCTGCCTGGCGAGGCGACGGACGACGAGCTCGCGAACGCCCTGGCGCTCGGGCGCGCGAAGCTGGCGTCGCCATATGCCGAATCGCTGCGCGTCGAACCATTCGCCGAGGGCCCGTGCGCCCAGGCACTGCACCTCGGGACGTACGCGGCGGAGCGGCCGACCATCGAGACCCTGCACGCCGCGATCCGCGAGGCCGGCATGGTCCCGCGCGGCCGCCACCACGAGCTGTACCTCGGCGATCCCAGCCGGAGCGCGCCGGAGCGCCTCCGCACCCTGCTGCGCCAGCCGGTGGGATTGGCGTCGCGCCCGTGAGCCGCCCGCGACGAGCCTGCGCCGCAAGGACTGGAGCCACCGTCGCGGCAGCTGTCTTCGTGCTCTCGGCCTGCGCTGTCGTGCCGCCCTGGGCGTTGTCGTCCCCGACCCCCGGCGAACAGATGCCGGGCCCGGCAAGCGTCTGGCTCACGTCGGAGCCCGCAACCCCGACGTCGGCGGTCGAGGTCGTCATGACATCACCCAACGATGCCGGCATCCGGTTCGCCCACACCTTCGCTCCCGGCGCGGCGTTGCGCGGCTCCTTCGCGACTTCGGAGGGCAGCTACACGCTCGCTGCGCTCGGCGGTGCGTGCACACTCCCGCTCGTGCTCGGGCCTGACGAGGAGGCCGACGTGCTGTTGGCCATCGGTCAGGGGTCCGGTTGCTCGCTCACGGTGATCCGGCGTGGGGGCATGGGAGATCCGGCCATGCAGAAGTCGGGGGATGCCGTGCTGATCACGAACCATGACGCAGGGGCCCCGACGCCTGGGCCCCATCGTTGAGTCGTCTCTGACTGATCCCGGCCCTCGCTGGCGGTGGCGGCGGCACCCGGTCCTGGCGCTGCGCCCCGGGTCTGCGGCGCTCAGCCGGCCGCGGCCAGGCCGTGACAGTGGTGCCGGCGGCGGGCGGGCGGCGCGCCGTGTGCGCCGAGGGCGGCGGCGATCTCCTCGGCCCAGGTGCGGACCTCGCGGCGGTTCGCCGGCATGAGCGACGCCACGGGATCATCACCGTCGGGCAGGCCCACGCTTCCGAACATCGCGACGCCGCGGGCGCCGATCGCCCGCCCAACGGTGACCGCGGCGAGCTCGTCGGTCGCCGAGTCCGCGCCGCCCCGACCTGCGCGCCCGCCGATCGGCCCCGTGCAGAACAGCCACACGTCTCGATCCCGGAGGGCGGCCGCGTGACGCTCGAGGAACCCGCCGCCGTCCGACGCCCGGCTGGGCACGAAGACGCCGCTGCCGAGGATGATCGCCCGATACGGCGAGACATCCTCGACGTCCTCCTTGGCCCGGCAGTCGACCGGGAACCCGGCCGATCCCAAGACGGACGCGATCGCCTCCGCGGTGCCCGCCGTCGACCCGGAGCGGCTGGAGAAGGCGACGAGGATGCGGGTCGGGTTCATGGGGCGGGTGGGACTCCTTGGGTCTGTCGGGATGGTCGGCTCCACAGGCGACTGTCGGGAGGGCCGTCGGCACCGACCTGCCGGGGCCCCTCCCGGCGATGGCCCGTGCTCATGGGACCGGGCCATCCGTCACGAACCAGACGGCCCAGTGACGGGAGGCCCTGCGGCGTCCAGCCTCGTCGCAGAGGGCGGGCCGAGTGGCCCTAGGCGAGGACGCGCCCGGGGTTGAGGAGCCCCTGGGGGTCGAGCGCGCGCTTGATGGCGCGCATCACCGCGACCGCGGGCTCGCCCCGTTGACGGACCAGCCAGTCGCGCCGGACGGCACCGATCCCGTGCTCGCCGGTGACGGTCCCGTCGAGCGCGAGCGCCGCCTCGAACAGATCGGTCCGGGCTTCGTGCAGGCGGCCTGCCGCCGTCGCCTCGGGCTCGTCGCGCCCGAGGACGAACGTCGGGTGGAGGTTTCCGTCGCCGGCGTGCCCGAACGTCCCGATGACGATCTCGTGCCGCCTGGCGATGCCCTCGATGGCCCGAAGCAGCTCCGGCACCCGGCTGCGCGGCACGCCGACGTCTTCCATCCGCGCCACGCCCTGCGCCTCGAGCGCGCGGAACGCCAGGCGCCGACCTTCCCGCAGCCACTCGGCCTCGGTCGCGTCTTGGGCTCGGACGACGAGCGCGGCACCGGCGTTCGTGCATGCGGCCTCGGCCGCGTCCACCTCGGCCACCGCAGCGCTGCCGGGCAGGTCCGATTCGACGAGCAGCATCGCGGCCGCGTCCCGATCGAGGCCCAGGTGGTGCACGTCGTCCACCGCGCGGATCGTGGTCCGGTCCATCAGTTCGAGCGTCACCGGGACGATCCCGGCGCGCGTGATCCTCGCGACCGCGTCGCCGGCCGCGTCGAGCGTGGCGAAGAACGCGAGCAGCGTGGCGCGGGGCGGCGGGGTGGCGCGAAGCCGGAGCGTGGCCTCGGTGACCAGGCCGAGCGTCCCCTGGCTTCCGACGAGGAGCGGGATGAGGCCGTAGCCCGCGACGTCCTTCACGTTGCGCCCGCCCAGCCGGAGCAGGGATCCGTCGGCCATGACCACCTCGAGGCCGAGGACGGCATCGCGGGTGACGCCGTACTTCACGCAGCACAGCCCGCCGGCGTTGGTGCCCAGGTTGCCCCCGATCGTGCAGGTCTCGTACGAGGCTGGGTCGGGCGCGTAGAACAGGCCCTCGGCCGCCACCGCCTTCTTGAGGTCCGCATTGACCACGCCGGGCTGCGTCACCACGATGAGGTTCGCGTGGTCGATCTCGAGCACGCGGTTCATGCGCGTGAACGCGATGGTCAGCGCGCCCTCGATGCCCGCCGCGCCGCCCGACAGCCCCGTGCCGGCACCGCGGGGAACGATGGGCACGTCGTGCTCGCCGCACAGCCGGACCAGTTCGACCACCTGCGCGGTTGCGTCGGGCAGCGCCACGGCGAGCGGCAGGCCCGTGGGCAGGTAGGCGGTCTCGTCGCGCCGGTAGGACTCGCGGTCGACGGCGTCGGTGAGCAGGCGCAGACCGGGCAGGCGAGCCTCGATCGCGCGCAGCAGCCCGGGCCCGTCGCCACGGATGGGCGCGGCGGGAGCGGGAGCCGGGTCCGTCGCCATGTGCGGAGTATCGCAAGCCGCCGCGCTGGCTGCCGGGCGTACGATTCGGGGCGATGCGAACCTGTCGCGGCCTGCTCGCCGCCCTGCTCGTGGTCGGCCTGGTGGGCGTCGGCCCCGCGGCACCGGGATCGGCCGCGTGGACCTCGGGTTCGACGGCCTCGTCGTCGGCTTCATCGACTTCGTCCTCCGGCTGGGCTCCCGGGTGGGCGCCGGGCAGAACGTCCGCATCGCAAGGCCTGGTGGTGCTGCCGGACAGCACCGCTCAGGCCGAGACCCAGATCGTCCCCGGCTCGGTCAACCGCACCACGGTCCAGCTCCGGGCGGCCTACAGCGTTGGCGCGTCGCTCGCCTGGGGCTCGGGGCGCCTCTCGGGCCACGTGACCATCACGGCCACGAACGAATCGGCCTCGGGCATCGACCGGATCGAGCTCAACACCGTCATGGCACCGCTCGGCGGCCTGCGACTGGGCGGCACTGCCGTCGACGGGCGGACTGTGGCGCCAACGGTGAGCGGCCAGACGATCCGCGTCCCGCTCGGCGGCGTGCTGCCCAGCGGTGCCTCGGTCAGCGTCGTCGTCCGATTCAGCGCCACGCTGCGGACGACCACCGCCGGCTCGAACTGGCTGTTCGCGCGCGCCAACGGCATCGCCGACCTGTACCGCTGGATCCCGTGGGTCTCGCGCTCGACGACGTTCGCCCGCCCCAACTACGGCGACCCGTTCGTGACGCCGTCGAGCCCCTCGGTGCACGTGGTGATCCACGCCGATGTCCCGCTGCGCTGGGCGACCACCGGCACACGGACGGCGCTCTCCGCAGACGGCCTGACCGCCACGTTCGACGCCGTCGACGTCCGGGACTTCGTCGCCACCGCCAGCCGCGACGCCGCGACACGCCAGACGACCGTCAACGGAACCGTCGTCCGGGTGGTCGCGCGGTCGGGCTTCCCGTCGGCAGCCGTCCTGTCCGCGGCGGTCACGGCCGTCACGCGCCTCGAGGCGCGCCTCGGCCCGTATCCGTACAGCCTGCTCACGATCTCCGAGTCGGCGGGCGGCTACGGCATGGAGGGCCCGATGACCGTGTGGATCCCGCCGCACGTGGCGTCGTCGAACCTCGCGTACCTGGTGACCCACGAGATCGCCCACCAGTGGTTCTACGGGATCGTGGGCAGCGACCAGGCGCGCGAGCCGTTCGCCGACGAGGCGATGACCGACATGGCAGCGCGCAATGTGCTGGGGATGCGGCGGGCGTCGCAGTGCTCCACCGCGCGACTCGACCTCTCGATCTACCGCTACTCGTCCGCGTGCTACTACGAGGACATCTACATCCAGGGCGGCAACCTGATCGACGACGCGCGCCGGCTGATGGGCTCGTCGACGTTCTGGGCGGCGATCCGCGGCTACCTCGCCGCCCACCGCTTCGGCCTGGTCCACACGCGCCAGCTGCTCGACGCGATCGACGCCGCGAGCCCGATCGACTTCGCCGCCCGGTGGCGCGCACGGTTCCCGTCACTGTATTAGCGTCTCGGGCATGACAGCCGCGCCCGTTCTCCGACTCGCCACGCCCGCCGATGCCGAGGCCGTTGCCGCCATCTACGCGCCGTACGTCCTCGAGACCCCGATCTCGTTCGAGCTCCAGCCGCCGACGGCGGAGGTAATGGCCGGCAGGATCGAGCGGACGGTCGCGCGGACGCCGTGGGTGGTGGCCGAAGTGGACGGGGCGGTGCGGGCGTACGCGTACGCCGGCCGCTTCCGGGACCGCGCCGCGTACGACTGGACCGCCGAGTCCACGGTGTACGTCGACCGCTCGCTGCACCGCTCGGGGCTCGGCCGCGCGACGATGGCGTCGGTCCTGCGGGTGCTGCGACTCCAGGGCTTCCGGCTGGTGATCGCGGGCGTCACGCTGCCCAACCCGGGCTCGGAGGGGCTCCACCGCGCGCTCGGGTTCCAGCCGGTGGGCACCTTCGATGGCGTCGGCTGGAAGGCCGGTCGCTGGCACGGCGTGTCGTTCTTCGAGCTCGAGCTGTTCCCGTGCGCCGACGGCCCCGAGCCGGCGCCCATCCGGCCGCTCCCCGACCTGCTCGGCACAGCGGAGCTGGCGTCCGCGATCGCGGGCGAGGGGTAGAGCGGGTCCCGCTCAGGAGATCGAGGCCGCCTCGCGCCCGCCGAGTGCCGCGTCAAGGGTGCGCTCCGCGGCGGCGACGCGCCGGTCGGCGGCGACGCGCCGGTCGGCGGCGAGCGCCTGCGGGAACCAGCGCACCTGCGACGGGAACGCCGGGCGCCAGAGCCGCCACATCGACGTGAGCCAGCGGTCGAGCGCCCGCTCGCGCAGGCCCCAGGGCAGGCCCAGCTCCCTCCGGGTGGGTGCGGGGAGCAGCCCCACCGCGGGCACGAGCAGCGGCGTGAGCGCGGAGCGCGGCGCGCCGCGCAGCAGCCCTGCCAGCACCGGCGCCGCCACGCCCAGGCGCCTTGCCACGGCCCCCCGCTGCACCACCGGGGAGAGCGGCGGGTGGAGGATGGCGGCCGCCAGGTCGCGCGAGATCGACGAGGGCCGCACCGGTCCGCCCGGACCGAGCATCGCGGCCACGTACGCCTCGAACGCGTCGAGGTCCGCGGGAAGAAGGGCGTCGCCGATGCCGAAGCTGCGCCCCACCACCAGCGTCTCCGCGTAGAAGCGCGCCTTCCGCTCGCGCGGCAGGTCGCCCGCCCATCGCTCCACCGTCACCAGGGTCGCCCAGATGAGCGTCGCGTGGACCCACAGCGAGAGCTCGGGGTCCCGGGCCGCGTACTCCCCGCCGAAGCGTGCCGCCGCGACCGGATCGCTGACCGGGCCCGTCACCGTCCGATGGAGGGTGTTGAGCCGCCTGATCTCGGCCCGCGCTGCCGCGGTCGACCCGTACACGATGCGCAGGTAGGAGCGCAGGGTGCCGTCGAGCCGCGCCCAGGGGTCCTCGCGGAACGTGGAGTGCTGGGCGACGCCCTCTGCCACCAGTGGGTGCGCGATCTGGAGCAGGACGGCGAGGGGGCCCGCGCCGAGCAGGAGCGCGGCCTCGCGGTTCAGGCGCCAGGCCTCGGAACCGGGGCCGTACAGGCCGACGAGCTCGCCTGCCTTCGCGCCGCGATCCGACGCGTCGAGGGTCTGGCCTCCCGCGTCCGGATCGCCGGCTAGCGGTCGCTCGGGCGTCGCCCGACCACCCACCAAGCCGCGGGGAAGGCCCCGGCGGCCACGAGGAGCTTCACGAAATCGGCGGCGAGGAAGGGCACGAGGCCGAAGCGGAGTGCGTCTCCCGCCGACAGCCCGGCCGCCACGGCCAGCCACGGCACGCCGACGAGGTAGATCGTCGCGGTGCCCAGCAGGTTCATCCCGACCGACCCGCCGATGTGGCGGTCCCAGCCCAGCTCGGCGAGGCGGCCGACGAGCGCACCGGCGGCGATGAACCCGATGAGGTAGCCGCCGGTGGAGCCCAGGATGACCTGCAGCCCGCCGCGCGACTCCGCGAAGACGGGGAGGCCCACGATGCCGAGCACAACGAACAGCCCGACGGAGATGGCACCGCGACGGAGCCCGAGCGAGCCGCCGACGATGAGGACGGCGAGCGTCTGGAGCGTGAACGGCACGGGGTTGCCGGGAAGGGGCACCGAGATCCGCGACCCCAGGATCATGAGCGCCACGCCCGCCAGCACGAGCCCCAGGTTGCGGCTGCGCGGCGAGACACGCTCGCCCACGCGAACGGGCACCAGGAAGTCGGCGATCGTGAGGCCACGCTCAGCGGGAGAGACGCGGGTCAGGGACGGGATCGCGTACGACATCGGCTCCTCAGCGCGGGGTCTGGGGCCCGCGATGCCCGGAGTCTACCCGAACCACGAAACGGGTCTGCTGCCATGCGGCACCCGGAGGGGGGCAATCGGATGGCGTGACCGGCGACCGCCGGGGGCCGCAGCGTCCCGGCCCACCCTCGCGGCGCCTCCGGCCACCCGGGACTACTCGCCCCGGACGGCCACAGGGATCGGCACCCGCCCCGCCAGCCGCGCGGGCTGGGCCGCCGCGAGCATTGCCAGGGCGACGCCGAGCACGATCGCGAGGACCACCGTCGGCCAGGGCACCACGCTCATCGGGCCCGCCGCTCCGCCGCCGCCCGAGAGCAGCATCCCCACGAGCACGCCCGTGACGCTGCCCACCAGCCCGCCGATCAAGCCCAGGATCCCCGCCTCCACGAGCACGCTGCGCCAGACCTGGATCCGGCTCATGCCGGCCGCCCGCAGCATGCCGATCTCGCGCACGCGCTCGAGCGTGTCCATCGAGAGCGTGTTCACGATCCCGAGCGCGGCGATCACCACAGCGGCGAGCGCCAGCAGGTCGAGCAGCCCGAACAGCCGGTCCAGTGCATCGCCCACGGCTCCCGACACCGCCGAGACGGGCGACGCCGTGAGCGCGAGCTGCCGCGCCAGTGCCTCGACCTGCGGCTGCGCATCGGCCTGGCGGCCCGGGGCATACCGCACGGCGAACGCGTCCGCGCCCAGCACGCCGAGTTTCGTGGTCGCGTCGGTCCAGCCCACCAGCACCGCGTCACCGGTGCGACCCGGGAAGCTGCGCGCGACGAGGCCGGCCACCTTGAGCTCGACCAGCCCGTGCGACGTGGCGACGGCCATCGTGTCGCCGACCCCCACGCCAAGCCGAGCCGCTCGCGAGGCGGGCAGCACGATGGCGCCGGTGCCGTCGAGCGCGTTGAGGGCGGCGGCGCGATCGCCCGCGGTGAAGTCCAGCCGGCCGTCGGCGAGGAAGTCGGCGCCCCGGATCGCGACGGCCTCGAGCCGCGTGCCCGCGTACGCGAGGTCGAAGGAGGCGATCGGCGTCGCGAGCGCCACCCCGTCGATCGCTGAGAGCTGCGTGTCGATGCCGCCGTTGCCCACGGGCGCCGGGGCGATGGCCGTCAGGACCTCGTCGCCGGGGACGACGTCGGCCAGCCATGCGGTTGCCGACACCCGTGCGCTGCCGGCCACCGACGCGAGCGCGACGACCATCGCGAGGCCGATCACGAGCGCGCCGACGGTGAGCGTGGTCCGTCCGGGGTCGCGGCGGATCGCCGCCCGCGCCAGCCGCTCCTCCAGCCGGAACACCGCGGCGAACGGCAGGCCCGCCAGGCGTGCGAGCGGGGCCAGGAGTGCCGGCGTGAGCAGCACGGCGACCAACAGCAGGATGTAGACGCCCACCGCGCGGACCGGGATCGCCAAGTCGGTCGCACCACCGGGGAGCAGCAGCACGGCCGCCGTCCCGATCACCGCCACCACCACCACGAGCCAGCCGGTGTGGGCGCGGACGAGCCGCGAGGTGTCCGACCGCACCCGCAGGACCGCGACCGGGCTGACCGCCGCCGCGCGACGCGCAGGCTCGACCGCCGCGACCAGCGTGATCCCCACGCCCGACCCCAGCCCGGCGAGCACGGCCCACGGCCCGATCACCGGTCCCTCGATCGCGAGCTGGCCGCTGGCCCGCAGCCATGCTGCCGCGACGTATGCGAGCAGCGTGCCGAGCACAACGCCCAGCGACGAGCCGGCGACGCCCAGCACCAGCGCCTGCGTCACGACGACCCGCACGATCTGCCCGCGTTGCGCGCCCGCGGCCCGCAGGAGTCCCAGCTCGCGGATCCGCTCGACCACGGTCATCGCCATCGTGTTGAGGATCAGGATCGCGGCCGCGAAGAGCGTGATCGCGGCGAGGAGCGCCATCGTGGAGCGGATGTCGAGCGTGGACGCGCGCAGGCTCGTGGCGATGTCCTGCGGCTTCGAGAGCACGTACGGCTGGAGCGTGAGCGCCTGCCCGATCGATGCCGCCACCTCGTCCACCGGCGCCCCGGCCGCGAGGACCACGTCCACGCGCGTGACGCCGCTCAGCTGCGTGGGGCTGGTCGCGCCGTCCGCGACCTGCAGCAGCTGCGCGGTGCGGATGGGCAGGACCACGGTGCGGCCGCCCGAGCCGAGCTCCGGTCCGTCGCCGCGGAGCACGCCCGTGATCTTGACGGTGAGCGGGGCGCCCGCGCCGAGAATGCTCAGGCTGTCGCCCACCTGGAGCCCGTCGGATGTGGCGAGCGTCTCGGTGACCAGCGCGGAGAGGCCGTCAGACGGGCCGAGCGCCACGCCGCGCGCGAGGGCCAGGTCGCGAACGCGCGGCTCGGCGGAGGCGTCGATGCCGAGGACGGTCACCGGCGCCGTCTCGACCGGCCGGCCCGCCTGCGACGCGAGGAACGTCTTGCGCTCGATCGCGGGGGCCGTCAGCGCCACGCCCGGCACGGCTGCCAGCTGGTCGAGCGTCCCGGCCGAGAGCCCCGTCTCCTCGAATGCCGTCACCCGCAGGTCCGCGCGGCCCACCATCGAGGCCACCGTCCGGTCGATCGAGGCGTCGAGCCCCGCGTCCACGCCGAGTGCAGCCACGACCACCCCGACGCCCAGCGCGATCCCGATGATCGTGAGCAGCGTCCGCGCGCGCCGCGCCGCGAGGGCCCGCCAGGCATAGCGGACGAGGCCGCGCACCGGGCTACAGCCCCAGCAGCGCGAGCCGGGTGATCAGCGGCGCGGCGGCGTGGTCCGAGCGTCGCCCAAGCACGATCTCGTCCTGGATCTGCCCGTCGCCCACCACGAACACCCGGTCTGCATAGGCGGCGGCCTTCGCGTCGTGGGTGACCAGCACGATCGTCTGGCCGCGCTCCATGCAGGTCCGCCACAGCGCATCGAGGATGTCGAGCCCGGTCCGGAAGTCGAGGTTGCCCGTGGGCTCGTCCGCGAACAGCAGGGCCGGCCGGGTGACGATGGCCCGGGCCACGGCGACCCGCTGCTGCTCGCCCGCGGACAGCTGGTCCGGCCGGTGGCGCTCCTTGCCGGTGAGGTCCACGAGAGCGATCGCCTCGCGGACCCGCGCCGCGAGCTCGTGCGACCGCGGGTCCTGCCCGGCGATCGTGAACGGCAGCGCCACGTTCTCCACCACGTTCATCAGCGGCACGAGGTTGAACGACTGGAACACGAACCCCGTCCGCTCTCGGCGAAGCCGGGTCGCGTCCGAGTCGGACAGCCGGCCGATCGGCTCGCCCTCGAGCAGCACCTCGCCGCTGGACGGCTGGTCGAGTCCGCCGAGAAGCTGAAGCAGCGTGCTCTTGCCCGAGCCCGACGGGCCCATGAGCGCCACGAACTCGCCGGGCATGACCGAGAGGCTGACGCCCCTGACCGCCTCGACGATCTCGCCGGGCATGCGGTACTGCTTGGTCAGCGAGCGCGCCTCGAGGATCGGCAGGACGGTCCGAGTCGGCGCGGCGGCCTCGCCGGTGACGGGCGGCTGGAGTGTCATGCGAGCGGGCGCCTCCCGGGCGGCACGGGATGTCCTCGATACGGTAGCGGGACGGCGAGGGCCCCGGGGGCCGCGGACGTCATCCGCCGAAGAACCGGGCGGTGATCGCCTGCAGGATGGACTCGATCAGGCCGCCCTCGGGTGGCGCGTCCCTGATCTGCAGACCGCCGGGCGGCACGAACGGCGTCGCGCTTGCGCTCGGCTGCTCGCTCGGCGACAGCGTCTCGGAGCCTGCCGGCTCGGGCGTGGCGAGCGAACCGTCGCCCGGGCCGGCCGTGGGGCTGGCGGAAGGCGATGGGCTGGGCGACGGCGATGGCGATGGCGACGGGCTGGGCGAGGGCGACGGGCTGGGCGAGGGCGACGGGCTCGGCGAGGGCGTGGGGGCTGCCGTCGGCTTCGTCGTCGGTCGACTCGTGGGTCAATTCGTGGGCCTGGTCGTCGGCCGCACGGTCGGGCGCGCCGTGGGCTGCGTCGTCGGGCGCACGGTCGGCTGCGTCGTCGGCTGCGGGGTCGCCGTCGGCTTCGGGGTGGGCTTGGGGGTCGGCTTGGGGGTCGGCTTGGGGGTGGGTGCTGGCGAGGACGAGCATGAATTCGGCGAACAGGGCGGTCCACATGAACGTGTCGCCAGAGCCCTTGAAGGCCCCGACCGCGACGACGTCCCAGCTGGAGCCCATGATGTTCGCGCGGTGGCCCGGCGAGTTCATGAACTGGTTGAAGACCCAGCTGGTCGCGTCCGCCTCGGATGCCCCGGGCCAGGTGACGGTCCCGATGTTCTCGCCAGCGACCTTGAAGCAGTAGTCGTACGTGTACTGCATGTACCAGAACACGTTGTGGCTCGTGCCCAGGATCGTGTGCGAGAAGTAGTTCCGGTCGACCATGTCCTTGCTGCGCCAGCGGGCGATCGTGCGCAGGGCCGTGTCGAGCCGGAGCGCGGTCAGCCCCCCCGACACCCGGGCCTGGTTCTGGAGCGAGATCAGCTGCGCCTCGGACGTTGAGCTGAACGTGCCTGCGTCCCAGCCCAGCGCAGCCGGCGCGGCCATCAGCTCGACCGAGGTCATCGCGAAGGCGAACGCGACCAGTGCGATCAGGCGTCGCGGGCCGAGGCGGCGAGTCTCATGGCGGCGGAGCAGGGCGGTCATGCCGGGGGCAACTCTCAAGCAGGGCCGGCTCGGGTTCCGGCGCCTCCAATGGTGGACCGCACGCGCGCGCCGATCACCTCCCCACAGGTCCCGATCCAACGGGACCCGGGTACCCCCCCTCGCGCGGTGACCCCGGCGCGAATTCCCCGCGGCAGTTGGCCACAGATCGCGCCTTGCTGCAGCTGCTGGGCGAACGTGTCCTCCGCCGCGGCCGTCCTCGCGTATACTGCGGCGGCCCTTCCCCGGCAGCCAGTGAACCGGTGTCCCACGACCGGTGAGGCACCGGATCGTGGCGCGGTGGCCTTAGCTCAATTGGCAGAGCATCGGATTGTGGCTCCGAAGGTCACGGGTTCGAGCCCCGTAGGCCACCCCAACTCCCTCCCGAACGGGTCGTGCCGGCGCACGCGCTCGCTCACTCCCCGCCGCCACGCCGCGCCGGGACGTCGTCAGGACAGCAGGTCCACGGTGCGGCCGACGTGGAGCGCGTAGTCGGGCAGCTTCCGCTCGTACGTGCTCTCCATGAGGGGCGACGAGATCATGTAGTCGGCTGACGCCCGGTCGCAGGCGACGGGGATGTTCCACACGATGGCAATTCGGAGCAGCGCCTTCACGTCCGGGTCGTGCGGCTGCGGCTCGAGCGGATCCCAGAAGAAGACGAGGAAGTCGATCTCACCGTCGGCGATGAGGGCCCCGATCTGCTGGTCCCCGCCCAGCGGCCCGCTCTGCAGCTTGCGCACCCCGACGCCGAGCGCCTCCTCGAGGAGCGTCCCGGTCGTCCCGGTGGCGACGAGGTCATGGCGAAGCAGCAGCTGCGCGTTGTAGGTCGCCCATTCGATCAGGTCGCGCTTCTTGTTGTCGTGCGCGACCAGGCCGATCATCTTCCGCTGCGGCGTGGACTCCAGCACCGTGGCCTCCCTCTGCCAGAACGCCCCGTCCTCGCGAGGGAGGAGCCGCGTCCTCGCAGCGACGATCCTACCGATCCGCGCCAGATCGCGGCCTCCCGGCGGTGCGGCTCCGCCACGATCGCACGGCGCACGCCGCTTCGCCCGGCCGGCAATCGGCAGTCCAGTGGTCGCGCGGGCAGGCGCAAAGGAGCGCGGGACGATCAGCCCGCCGGCCGTCTGTCAGGCGGGGCGCGGCGGGAGCCGGAGGGCGCCGTCGAGGCGGATCGTCTCCCCGTTGAGCATGGGGTTCTCGATGATGTGGCAGACGAGCGCCGCGAACTCGCCAGGCTCGCCGAGGCGCTGCGGGAACGGGACGGAGTCGCCGAGCGCCCGCTGCACGTCCGGGGGCAGCTGGCCCATCATCGGCGTGGCGAACAGGCCCGGCGCAATCGTGACAACGCGCACGCCGATCCTGGCGAACTCGCGGGCGAGGGGCAGCGTCATCGAGACGATGCCCCCTTTGGACGCGGCGTAGGCCGCCTGGCCGATCTGTCCCTCGAAGGCGGCGACCGATGCCGTGTTGACGATGACGCCCCGCTCGCCGTCGAGGCCGGGCTGGGCGCGGGCCATCGCCGCGGCCGCCAGCCGGATCACGTTGAACGTCCCGACGAGATTCGTCTCGACACAGCGCTGGAACAGGGCGAGCGGATGGACCTCCTCTCGACCGAGCACCCGCGCCGAGATGCCGATCCCGGCGCAGTTCACCACCCCGTCGAGCCGGCCGAACCGCTCGATCGCCTCGCTCACCAGCGTCCCGACCTGCGCCTCGTCGCGGATGTCGGTCTGCCGGTACAGCACCCCCGATGCGAGCTCGGCCGGGCGTTCTGCCAGATCGCCGATCCCCACACTCGCGCCTCGCTCCAGGAGGGCGTGGGCGGTCGCGGCGCCGAGACCGGAGGCGCCGCCGGTGACGATGAACGCGCGGCCGTCGATCCTCATTCGGACGAGCCCTCCCCACCGGCGGCGTCGTCCCGCTTGCGCAGGTGCAGGAAGGCGCCGATCCGCTCGCGCGCTGCGGTGTCGGTGGACGTGAGCGCGGCCGTCAGCGACTCGACGAGCATCCCGTCGTCGCTGGCCATGTTGCCGATCCGCGGCAGGACCGTGGTGATCGCGTAATTGCTGATCGGCGCGTTCTGCGAGACCACCTCGGCCAGGCGACGGGCCTCGGCGAGGCCCTCCCCGGCGCCCACCCGATAGTGCACCAGGCCGAGCGCGTGGGCCTCCTCGACGCCGACGCGGCGGTTCGTGAGCATCATCTCGCCCATCCGGCCCGTGCCGATGATCCGGGCCACGCGGACGGACGCACCGCCACCCACGAAGATCCCGTGCCGGCCCTCCGGGAGCTGGAAGAACGCGTCGGGCTCCGCCACGCGGATGTGGGTCGCCGCCGCCAGCTCCAGTCCTCCCCCGATGACGCCGCCGTGCAGGGCCGCGATCACGGGGATGCCGCCGAGCTGGATGCGCGTGAAGACCCGCTGCCAGGACTGCGAATGCGCCACCACCTCGGCCGGCGTCCGCTGCTCGAGCTCCGAGAGGTCGAGCCCCGCGCAGAAGTGGCTGCCGCGGCCCGCGAGGACGATCGCCCGGACGCCTGAGGGCACGGCGATGAGTGCGCGCTCGAGGTCGGCCAGGAGCTCGTCGTTGATCGCGTTGCGCTTCTCGGGCCGCGCCAGGGTGATCGTGGCGATGTCTGCGGCGAGCTCGAGCTCAACGAGGGGCGGCGTCACGGCTGGGTCCTCGGTGCGAGGGTGATGACCGGATCGGCGGGCGCGTCGGCGAATAGCGCGTCGACCAGGTCCGCGCGACGGGCGAGGACGATCCGCTGATTGACGTAGCCCTTGTCGGTGACCTCGCCCTCCGCGGCGGAGGGCGGCCCCGGCAGGAACAGGCAGCGCGTCGGGAACATGGACGAGCCGGCGGCGCCCGACATCTGGCGCATCGCCCACTCGACGTGGCGCCGGACCGCGGGGTGCTCGAGGACGGTGCGCAGCGGCGTCTCGGGCGGCATGTCGGCGATCAGGCGACAGCCGTCAGGGTCGGGGAAGATCAGCAGGCCCGCCGATTCCCGGCCCGCACCGGCGACGACGACGTCCGAGGCCACCGGCGAGAGCGCAGCGATCGCCCGAGCCTTCATCGGCCCGACGCGAACCCAGGTCCCAGTGGAGAGCTTGAAGTCCTCGGCGACGCGCCCGTCGTACCAGAGGCCGGCCCCCGGGTGGTCCCGGTCGACGAAGGCGACTGCGTCGCCGATGCGGTAGTAGCCCTCCGCGTCGAAGGCGGCGGCCGTCGTCTCGGGAGCGCGCCAGTAGCCGGGCGTCACGTTGGGGCCGCCGACGCGGACCTCGAGGCTGCCGGCCGTCGGCACGAGCTTCAGCACGGTCCCCGGGATGGGCACGCCGATGTTCCCTGCCCGCTCCACGTCGAAGTGGCAGTCGGTGGCCATGGGCGCGGTCTCGGTTGAGCCCCAGGACGAGACGAGCGGGACGTCTCTGGCCGTGGACCTCCGCGCGATGGTCCGGAGCTCCGCGAACAGGGGGTCCGAGAGGCTGGCGCCCGCGTAGTGCATGAGCCGGAGCCGCCGGAAGAAGCTGCCCCGCAGCTCACCGTCGTCGCGGAGGCGCGGCACCAGCAGCTCGAAGGCGCGCGGCACCGTCGAGAAGATCGTGGGCGAGACCGCGCGGAGGTTGCGGACCGTCTCCTCGAACCGGCCGGGCGCTGGCCGCCCCGCGTCGAGGTACAGCGTCCCGCCGAACTTGAGCACCGTGTTCATGGTCTGGTTGCCCGCGAAGGTGTGGCTCCACGGGAGCCAGTCGAGGAAGACGGGGGGCTCCTCCTCGATGAAGGGCCACAGCATCCCCTTCGCCGCCATGTTCGAGACCAGCATGCGGTGCGTGGTGATCACGGCCTTGGGCACGCCCACCGACCCCGAGGTGAACAGCAGCTTGGCCACGGTGTCGTGGCCCACGCGCAGGAACGCGTCCTGCACCGCGGCCTCGTCCGTGCGGCCCTCGAGTTCCGCGAAGTCGACGATCGTCCCGTGCGCGCCCCGGGCGGCGACGACACGGCCGTCATGGACGTCGACGGTGTCCACCACGGCCGCGCTGAACTGGTTCAGGTCCTCGACGTACACCAGGCCGGGCTTGAGCAGGGCGAAGGCGGCCCGCAGGTTCCGGTGGTCCGCCGCGAGCAGCGACCAGCCGGTTGACACCGGGCAGACCGGGACGCCGATGTGCATGGCGGCGAGGGCGAGGAGCGCGTGCCGCGCCGAGTTCCCCGACAGCACCATGACAGGGCGCGTGGCCGACACGTCCTGGCCGAGCAACCAGGTCGCGATCGCGTGGACGCGAGACCGCGCCTCCCCGAAGGTGAGCGGCCGCCACTCGGGCTCGCCCGGGTCGCGCTCCATCAGGAACGGGCGTGACGGATCCTCGTCGGCCCACCGTTCGAGCCACACCCCGACACAGCGGTCGAGCGGCGGCAGCGACTGGGTGGACCGGAGCAGCATCGTGCCGTCGGCCCGCTCGTCGAGGGCCACCGAGACATCGGCGAAGAGGCGCGCCGGTTCGACCACAATCGCAAGCTACTTGTTATTCGTCGGTGTTGTCAATCCCGTGGTCCCGACCGGTGGCCGGAGCCCCGCGAGGCAGTCCAGCAGCGTCTCGAGGAAGGCTTGCCGTGCGCCGGGGCGGAGCTCGCGCATCATCCGCTCCTCGAGCTGGTCAACCGCCGCGTCGCACTGGGCGAGGAGCGCGTTGCCGCTGTCGGTGAGGGTCGCCGGGAGGATGCGGCCGCGGCTCTCGTCGGGGGCCCGCGCGATCAGGCCGCGGGCAATCAGCCGCTCGGTGATCTGCTGCATGGCCTGGGGGCTGACGTAGGTCCGCCGCGCAAGCTGGGCGTTGGTCAGGCCGGCGCGGCGTCCCAGGATGCTCAGGGCGGTGTACTCGGGGAGGCTGACGGCGAACGGCGCCAGCGTGTCCGCGAGCCACAGGCGGAGCAGCCGGTCCAGGCGCGCCACGAGGTAGCTCACCCGCGGCGGCGGGCCGGAGTGCGCAGCCGGCGGGGTCGGGTCGGGCGAGGTCATCGGCCCATTATGCGGTCCCGGACGGGCATCCTATCAAGCGGGTTGCGATACTCTCGCGCCATGGAGGTCAATCCCGCAGCCCTGTCGGCCATCGACATGCACGTGCACCTCGAGGTCTCGGCCTCGGGGCATGACGGCCTCGGACCGGTCCTCCGATCCGGCGCCGACCGGTACTTCGGCCGGAAGGCGCCGCTGCCGTCGGCCGACGAGATCGCGGCGTACTACCGGGCGCGATCCATGGCGGCGGTCCTGTTCACCGTGGACGCCGAGCGCACGACCGGCGTTGCCCCCGTCCCCAACGACGAGGTGCTCGCGGCCGCGCGCGCGAACCCCGATGTCCTCATCCCGTTCGTCAGCGTGGACCCGGGCCGCGGGGACGCCGCCATCGTGGAGGCGCGACGGCTCATCGCCGCCGGTGCGCGGGGATTCAAGCTGCACCCCACCCTCCAGGGGTACGCGTCGAACGATCGGCTGGCCTATCCGCTCTACGAGGTGATCGAGGCGGCGGGCCTGCCGGTCATCGTCCACACCGGGCACAGCGGGATCGGCGCCGGGCTGCCGGGTGGCGGCGGGATCCGCCTGAGGTTCGGCAACCCGATGGACCTCGACGACGTGGCCGCGGACTTCCCCGGCCTCCCCATCGTGCTCGCGCACCCGTCGTTCCCCTGGCAGGACGAGGCGCTGTCGGTCGCCCTCCACAAGCCGAACGTGTACATCGACCTGTCGGGCTGGCTGCCCCGGTACTTCCCGCCCCAGCTCGTGCGCTACGCGGGCACCCTGCTGGCCGACAAGGTCATGTTCGGCTCGGACTACCCGCTCATCTCACCAGACCGCTGGCTGGCGGACTTCGCCGACCTCGACATTCGCGACGACGTGCGGCCCCGGATCCTGCTGCGGACGGCCGCCCGGCTGCTCGGCCTCGAGGCGCCCGCCCCGGCGCCCTAGAACGGATAGGGGTGGCTGCCGCTCTGGACGGTCACCCACTTCAGCTCGGAGAACTCGTCGAGCGCCGCGGCGCCCCCGAAGCGGCCCCAGCCGCTGTCCTTGACCCCGCCGAACGGCATCTGCGGCTCGTCGCCGATCGTCTGGTCGTTGATGTGGATGATGCCGGCATCGATCCGGTTGGCGAGCGCCATCCCCCGTTCCGTGCTGGTCGTGATGATGCCCGCGGACAGGCCGTAGGCCGAGGCATTCGCGCGCTCGATCCCGGCGTCCTCGTCGGCGACCACCTCGATTGCCGCGACCGGGCCGAACGTCTCGTGCTGGGCGAGCTCGCTCGACTCCGGGACGTCGGCGAGCAGCGTCGCCGCGTAGACGAGCCCGTCGGCATGGCCGCCGGCGATGAGCCGGGCCCCGTCCTTGACGGCACCCGCGACGCGGCGCGACACGAGGTCGAGGGCCTCCTGGTTGATGAGCGGGCCGATGATCGTGTCCTTCTCCAGCGGGTTGCCCATCTTGAGGCCCGCCACCTTGGCGGCCAGGCGCGCCTCGAACTGCGCCGCGATCGGCGCCTCGACGATGATCCGCCGCGTGGACATGCAGATCTGGCCCTGGTGGAGGTAGGCGCCGAAGGCGGCCGCGTCCACGGCGTAGTCGAGGTCGGCGTCGCGCAGCACGAGCAACGGGTTCTGCCCGCCCAGCTCCAGCACGACGCGCTTGAGGTTTCGGCCGGCCGCCTCGGCGATCTTCCGGCCGGTGGCCGACGAGCCGGTGAAGTTGATGCGCCGGACCTTGGGGTTCTCGGCGAACTCGTCGCCGATCTTCGAGCCGTCCCCGGGGGCATGGGTGACGACGTTGAGCACGCCGGCAGGCAGGCCGGCCTCCTCGAAGACCTCCGCCCAGAGCAGCCCGCCGACGAACGGCGAGTCCTGCGAGGGCTTGAGCACCACCGTGTTCCCCGCCACCAGGGGCGAGGCGATCGAGCGCGCCGACAGGATGAGAGCGGCATTCCAGGGCGCGATCGCGGCGACGACGCCCACCGGGCGGCGGATGCCCATCGCGAAGGTCCCGGGCACGTCCGAGGGGATCACCTGGCCGACCGGGCTGTAGGCGAGGCCCGCCGCCTGGCGGAACAGCCCCGGAACGAACCCCATCTGGAACATCGCGAAGCCGAAGGTGCAGCCCGTCTCCGTCGCGAGGAGCCTGACCACCTCGTCCTGGCGCCGCTCGAGGACGTCAGCCGCGGCGAGGAAGATGCGCTGGCGGACCGCCGGCGGCGTCGCCGCCCAGGCCGGGAACGCCGCGGAGGCGGCCTCGACCGCGCGCCTCGCGTCTTCACGGGCGCCGGCGGCCACGGTTCCCAGGACCTCGCCCGTGTACGGCGCCATGTCCTCGAACGTCCTGCCGCTTGCGGCCGGAACCCAGGCGCCGCCGATGTACTGGTCGTGGTGCGTCTGCTTCGTGCCTGCGGTCATCGTCATGGACGGACTCCCTTCTAGGACATCACGAGGACGGGCTTGATGACCTTGCCCGATTCAGCGTCGTGGACGGCTTGGTCGATGGCCTCGAACGCGTACGTGGAGACGATCCGATCGACGGGGAACTTGCCCTGTCGCCAGAGGTCCACGAGCCGCGGCACGAAGACCCCGGGGATGCTGTCCCCCTCCACCAGGCCCCGGACGGTGCGGCCCGGGACCAGGATGCTGTTCATGTCGAGCGAGACCTCGGTCCCGAACGCGGCGGCGCCGATCAGCCCGCAGACGCCGGCCGGGGCAAGACACTCAAGGGCCTGGCGAAGCACCTTGGGTGACGCGGTGACCTCCAGGCTGAAGTCTGCGCCCCCGCTGGTGATCTCGGCAATGCCGGCCACGGCATCGTCGGTGCCTCCGTTGATGGTGTGGGTTGCGCCGAGTTCCCTGGCCTTCTCCAACCGGGCCGGCAACAGGTCGATGGCGATGATCGTCGCGCAGCCCGACAGGCTGGCCGCCATGACGGCTGCCAGGCCCACCGACCCGGCTCCGAAGATGGCGATGCTGCTGCCGGCCGGCGGCCGGAGCGAGTTGAGGACGGATCCAGCGCCAGTCTGGATCCCGCACCCGAATGGGGCGACGACCTCGAACGGGATGTCCTGGGTCAGCTTCACCGCGCTCCGCACGTTGGCGACGGCGTAGGTCGCGAAGCTCGACTGTCCGAAGTAATTGCCGTGGATCTGGCCGCTCGCGTCCGAGATGGCGCTCGATCCGTCCGGCCGGCTCGACCCGAAGTTGCGTCCGAAGAAGTCGGTGCAGTAGGACGGCCGCCCGATCAGACAGGACCGGCAGACGCCGCAGGAGTTGAAGCTGAGGCTCACGCGATCGCCGGCAGCGAACCCCGTGACGGAGCTGCCGACCTGCTCGACGATGCCACTTCCCTCGTGCCCGAGAACCGCTGGGAGGGGGACCGGGTACCACTGGTCGCGGACCACGATGTCCGTGTGGCAGACGCCGGCGGCGCGCACCTTCACAAGGAGCTCATCAGGGCGAAGCTCACCCAACTCCACGTCGCGCAGGGCGAACGGCGCTCCCCTGCGGTCGACGACGGCGGCGGTGACCTTCACCCGGACACCTCCCCGGTCGCGTCGACGCCCAATTCGGCGGGCTGCGCGCTGGCCGGCCCAGATGGCTGCCCGCGGACCCAGTAGCCGATCGGGGCGAGCGGGATGTGCACCCGGTCGGCGATCGTTCCCCAGATGCCCCGCGGGAGGAACAGCGCGAACAGGACCGCGGCCGCGCCCAGGCCCACGAAATACCACACGCCGCCATTCCCGAACTGCTCCTGCAGCACGAACAGGATCACCGCGCCCAGGACCGGCCCCTCGAACGTCCCGAGGCCGCCGACGAGGACCATGAAGATCATCATCGCGGTCCACTGGATCGAGTAGATGGTGTTGGGCTGGATGAACAGCGTGTTGGCGAGGATGGCCGCGCCTGCGGCGCCGCATCCCGCGCTCGTGAGCACGAAGATCAGGCGCTTGCTCGACGCCACCCGGACGCCCAGCGACGATGCGGCCTGCTCGTCATCGCGGATCGCCTGCAGGGCCGCGCCGAACCGCGAGCGCAGCAGGACGAACAGGATGAGCAGGGCACCCACGGCGGCACTGAGCGCCCACCAGTAGGAGTAGGCCCGCTGGTAGTCGGGGCCGTACCCGGACAGCGCGGTCAGCGAGATGCCAGTCCCTCCGCCGACCGAGGTGTCGAAGGACACGATCTGCCGGAAGACCTCGGCGATCACCCACATCGCGATCGCGAACTCGCCGCCCCGGAGGCGGAGGACGAGGAACGAGGTGGCGAAGGCGATGACGCCGGTGATCAGGATCGAGATGGCCATCGCGGTGTAGCCCTCGATCCCGGCGTGCGTCAGGTAGATCGTCGCGTAGGCCCCCACGCCGATGAACGCCTGCTGCCCCACCGAGACCAGGCCGCCATAGCCCGCCAGCGCGTTCCACATGGCCGCCATGAGGACCAGGATCCACAGCCCGGTCAGCTTCTGGGTGACGTCGGGGTCGAACAGCGTCGGGACCAGGAACAGGCCCACGATGAGCACGCCGATGCTCGCGGTGCGCGCCGCCGAGACGCGCGTCCACCGCTCGACGCGCACCCCGGCCGGCGCCCTCACCGCTGCACCCTGGAGATCAGCGAGCGGCCGTTGCGGAGGATCAGGACGGCGAGGAAGACGAGGTTGCCGGCGAGGATCGACGCCTGCGGATTGACCTGCGCCCCGATGGTCTGCGCGACGCCGAGGGTCACGCCGCCGACGAGCGTCCCCCAGATGGACCCGATCCCACCGATCACGACGGCCTCGAACGCGAAGATCAGCTGCGTGGGGCCCGACGACGGGGCGAAGCTCGAGCGCATCCCGAAGAACGTGCCGGCGATGGTCACGGTCCCGAGGGCGATCGCGGTGGCGAGGGCGTAGGAGTGCTTGGCATCGACCCCGATCAGCTCGGCCGTGTCGGGATCCTGTGCCGTGGCGAGCATCGCCTGGCCAGCGCCCGTCCGGTTGAGGAACAGCTGGAGCCCGACGAGCAGCGCGACCGCCGTGGCGAACACGACCATCCCGAGCACCGGGACGCTGATCTGGTCGGTGAGCTGCCAGCCCGCAGCGGTCAGCGCCCCCGCGTCAAGCGAGCGCGTGTCCGGCGTGAACGCCTGGAGGAGGAGGTTCTCGATGACGATGGCGAGACCGAAGGTGGTGAGGAGCGGCACGAGCGGCCCGCCACGGAGGCTCCGGTCGAGCAGCGACCGCTGGAGCACGTAGCCGAGGAGCGCCATGATCACGACCGCGATCGGCATCGCGAGCCACGGGCTGATCCCGAGCGTCTTGGACAGGACGAGGACGAGATAGGCGGCGAGGACCGCGATATCGCCGTGCGCGAGGTTCACGATGCGCATGACGCCGTACATGAGCGAGAGGCCGCACGCGAACAGCGCGTACAGGCCGCCCAGCAGGATGCCCTGGAGGATCGCGTTGGCCCAGATCACGAGGCCGCTCGCTGGGCCCGGTGGAGGCCGAAGTAGGCGTCGGTGATCTGGTCCCGGGTCAGCTCGCCCGAAGCACCGGCCAGGACGATGCGGCCCTCGAGCATGCAGGCGATGGACCCCGCGACCGACATCGCCCGCCGCAGGTCCTGCTCCACCAGGATCACCGTGGCCGCGCCGCTCGCGAGCAGGGTCGTCAGCGTCTGGTAGACGGCATTCACCGCCTGCGGGGCCAGGCCCAGCGATGCCTCGTCGAGCATGAGGAGCCTGGGGTTCGACATCAGCGCCCGGCCGATGGCCGTCGCCTGCTGCTCCCCGCCGGACAGACTCGACGCCCGGTGCTTGGCCAGCGGGCGAAGCATCGGGAAGGCGTCGAGGACGGTGTCGACGGTCCACGGTCCGCCGCGCCCCCGGCCGCCGGCGACGCGGAGGTTCTGTTCGACCGTCATGTCCGGGAAGAGTCGGCGACCCTCCGGCACCAGGGCGATCCCCAGGCGGTTCCGCTCATGCGCGGGAAGGTCCGTCACGTCGCGCCCCTCGAAGCGGACCCGACCGGCCGCGGCGGGATGGGCGCCGGCGATCGTCCGCAGGAGCGTGGTCTTCCCCGCGCCGTTGGCGCCGACAAGGGCCAGGGTCGAGCCCTCGTCGACCGAGAGCGTGACGTCGCGGACCGCGGTCAGGGAGCCGTGGCGGGCGATGATGCCCTCGACCTCGAGCAGGCTCATTCGCTGCTGCCGAGGTAGGCGTCGATCACGCGGGCGTCCCGGAGGACCTCGTCCGGGACGCCGTCAGCAATGACCTTCCCGGCGTCCATGCACACCAGGCGTCCCACGCCCCTGGCGAGGATGTGCACGATGTGCTCGATCCACACGATGGTGATGCCCTGTTCGCGGAGGCGCACGATGGTCGCCAGCAGCTCCTCCGCCTCCGCGTCGGTCAGGCCGCCGCCGATCTCGTCGAGCAGCAGCACGTCCGGTCCAGCCGCCAGGGCTCGGGCGAGCTCGAGCCGCTTGCGATGCAGGAGGCCGACGCCCCCGGCTCGGCGATTGGCGATGGGCAGCAGGCCCGTCATGTCCAGGACCGACAGGCAGCGGTCGTAGGCCGCGGCTCCGCGGAGCCCGCCGCCCGCGGTGGCGCCGACATAGGCATTCTCGAAGACGGTCATGTCGGCGAACGGCCGCGGCACCTGGTGGGTCCGGCTGATCCCCAACCGGCACCGGGCGGCAGCGGTCGAGGCCGTCACGTCCGAGCCCTGGAACGAGATCGTCCCGCTGGTGGGCGATTGCGCACCAGCGAGCACGTCGAGCAGGGTGGTCTTGCCGGCGCCGTTGGGCCCGACGATGCCAACGGAGCTGCCCCGCTCCAGCGAGAAGTCGACATCGTCAAGCACCACCAGGTTGCCGAACCGCTTCCGGATGGCGCGGCACTGCAGGATCGGGGCGGTGTCCCCAGACGGCGAGGAGGTCACCAGAGACGAGGCTCTAGGAACGGTACGGGGTCAACTGGGCCGCGATCGGCACATTGGGGTCCGTCGCGTGGTCGACGATGAGGAAGTCGACGGTGAACTTGCCGGTCGGATCCTTCACCCACTGGCCGCCGATGATCGGCGACGGCGAGATGTTCGGGAAGGGACCCGAGGTGAAGTCGATCTTGCCGATCGGCGTGGTGATGTTGAGCTTGCCGATCGCCGCTGCGAGGGCGACCTTGTCCTTGGGGTCAGAGGCGGTGCTGATGGCGCTGGTGGCCGCATCGAACAGTGCCGCCGTGGTCCCGAGGTTCTGGTTCCACTGGCGCGCCGTGCTCGCCGTGTACCCACTGGCCAAGTCCGCCGACGACGTGCCGAGGAAGAGCGACGCGTAGGGGAACGTCGGGTGCCAATAGGCCGCGCTGGCAAGGCCCACGCCCAGGTCCCCGACGGCTTCGATCTGCGAGGGGAACAGCCCCGTCTTCGCAATCTGGGCGATCTTGGGGACGTAGCCCTGCTGCGCCGCCTGCTTCCAGAACGTGGTGAAGTCGGGCGGCAGCGGGAATGTGTTGAAGATCTGGCAGTCCTCGGCCTTGAACTTCGCGATCTGCGCAGAGTAGTCGTTGGTGCCGTCCTCGTAGGGACCCGGGTCGATGATCGTGTAGCCCGCCTTGACGAGAGCGGGGCCCAGCGCCGAGCGGATCGCGTTCCCGTCCGCGTCATTGGGCCACATGACACCGACCTTCTTGTTGGTCGGGATCGTGCCCCACATCGAGATGTAGGTCTTGGCGAACTCCGCGACGCCGAAGCAGAACAGATAGGTGAACTTGAACGGGACCGGTTTGGCTGGATCCTTCTGGCGGGAGAAGAAGAAGGCCTCCCAGGGCTCCACGGCGCCGATGAACGGCACGCCTGCCGCCTCTGCCGCGTCCGCGACCGGGTTGTTGTTCTCGGGCGTCGACGTCGCCAGGATCAGGTCGACCTTGTCGCTGTTGATCAGATCGTTGGCAACCTGGGCGGCGGTCGCCGGATCGGACTTGCTGTCCTTCTGGACGATGGTCACCGCGTAGTTCTTGCCGCCAGCGGCGAACCCCTGCTGCAGCTTCGCCTGGACCAGGCCGATGATGTACGGGTCCGGCTCGCCGAAGCCGGCGGCGCCGCCCGTCTGCGGGCTCACGAACCCGATCTTGAACGGGATGGCAGCGGCCGACGGGGCCACGCTCGCAGCGCCGCTCGCCGCTGGCGTTGTGGCGGCCAACGTCGCCGCCGCCGCAGAGGGGCTGGACGTCTTCACGCCGCACGCGGCCAGGAATGCCCCGATGCCGGTCGCCACCGCACCCGCTGCGGCGGCTTTCAGCACGGTCCTTCGAGGCATCAGCGGGCCATCGCTGACCACATGCTCGGACATCGGCGCTGTTCCTCCTCGAGCACTCACCGGAACCCTGTCGGCCCATCAGCCTGCTGCCGCCCTGGCGCGACATGGAACGCGGCAAGGGCCATTTGTCCCGTTCGGTGAGGTCGGTTGGACCCTATGAAACGCCACCCATCTATGCAAGGCCTCTGTCCATCCAGTGGACGCCAACCTTGCGGCCATGATGCCGTGGCACTACGGTTCGGTGACGCCGCAGATCGAACAGGAGGCACCGTGGCCGCACGCACCGAGCTGTCGCCGACGCCATCGCAGACCGTGGGCCCGTACTTCGCGATCGCGCTGCCGTGGCCCCAGGGACCCTACGTGGTGAGCGATGACACGCCCGAAGCGTTCTGGATCAGGGGCACCGTCACCGACGGCGCCGGGGATCCAGTCCCCGATGCGCTGATCGAGACCTGGCAGGCGGACCCATCAGGCCGGTTCCCGGATCGTCCGGATGCCTCGTTCCGTGGCTTCGGACGGAGCCCAACCGACGCGCGCGGGGCATACGGGATCCGCACGGTACGGCCGGGCGCCGTGACGGGGGCCGATGGCGCCCTCCAGGCTCCCCACGTCGACGTCGCGGTCATGATGCGGGGCCTCCTGCGGGCGGTCGTCACGCGGATCTACTTCCCCGACGAGCCGTCCAACGCGTCCGACGCCCTGCTCGGCTCGCTGCCCGAGGCGGACCGGAGCACGATGATCGCGCGGCGTGCCGACGATGGCTACCGGTTCGACATCCGCCTGCAGGGTGATGGGGAGACCGCCTTCTTTGACCTCTGATCCGGGCATCACCCTCGACGCGATGTGGACGCATGGGCGGTCGGTGGACATGGCCTCGGACGAGGCCTGGCTCCGCGCGATGGTGGAGGTCGAGATCGCGCTGGCCGACGCCACTGCCGCCCTCGGCCTCATCGCGGCGTCCGACGCGCGTCGCATCGAGTCGGTCGCGCGGGACCTGAAGCTCGACGTCGCGTCCATCGCCCACGAGGCCGCGGCCTCCGGGACCCCGATCGTCGCCCTTGTGGAGCGGATCCGAGCGGCCGTCGGTCCCGAGGCGGCGGGATCGGTCCACTGGGGCGCAACCAGCCAGGACATCGTTGACAGTGCCACCATGCGGATCGCGAGCGCCACCCTGGGCGTGATCCTCGAGGACCTCGACGGCGCATCGGAGGCCGCCGCGACGCTCGCCGCCCGCCACCGCGCAACGCCCATCGCGGGGCGGACCCTGTTGCAGCAGGCGGTCCCGACCACGTTCGGGCTGAAGGCCGCGAACTGGATGCTCGGCCTCGACCGCGCGGCCGACCGGCTGCGGGAGATCCGCCTGACCGGGCTCGCGGTCCAGCTGGGCGGCGCGGCGGGGACCCTCGCGGCCTACGGCGGCAACGGGCAGCGCGTCGCAGCGCTGATGGCGGCGCAGCTCGGCCTGTCGGTGCCGGTTGGGCCGTGGCACACGGAGCGCACCCGGATCGGCGACCTGGCCGCGGCGCTGGGCGTGGCATCGGGGGCCGTCGCCAAGCCAGCTCGGGACATCACGCTCCTGGCCCAGACGGAGGTGGCCGAGGTCGAGGAGGGCGTCGCCGGTCGCGGCGGCTCCTCGGCGATGCCGCACAAACACAATCCGGTGGCAGCGATCTCGGCCGTCGCCTGCGCGCAGCGCTCGGTGGGGCTCGTGACGAGCCTGCTCGGCTCGATGGCGCAGGAGCACGAGCGCGGCGCCGGCGGCTGGCAGGCGGAGTGGCTGCCCCTGCGCCAGCTCCTGGTGACGTCGGGGTCCGCGGCCGGCTGGCTGCGCGACAGCCTGGAGCACCTCGTCGTCCGGCCGGAGATGATGACGCGGAACCTCGGATCCGGGGGACCGCCCGATGTCGGGGCTGCCCCAGAGCTGGTGGACGAGGCGCTGCGGGCGCATCGCTCGAGGCGGCACGCGTGACCGACCCCGTCGCGCTCCACTATCGGATTGACGGGCCCGACACGGCACCCGTCGTGGTGCTCATCCACGCGATCGGGACGTCGCTGGACATGTGGGCGCCGCAGATCCCGGCCCTGTCGCGGGACTACCGGGTGGTGTCGGTTGACCTGCGGGGACACGGCGGGTCGGGAGCTCCTGCCGGGCCGTACGCCATGGGTGAGCTTGCAGCGGACGTCCTCGCCCTCCTCGACGCGCTCCACGTGGAGCGGGCGTCGGTGTGCGGCCTGTCGCTGGGCGGCATGGTCGGCATCACCATGGCTGCGACCGCCCCGGACCGGGTCGAGCGGCTCGTCGCCGCGTGCGTCGTCGCGTTCCCAGCCATGCCGTCCGCCTGGCGGGACCGGGCACAGCGCGTCCTGGCCGGCGGCACGGCGGCCGTGTCGGACCTCGTCGCCGACCGATGGGGGTACCGGGACCGCGCACCCGAGATCGGCGCGCAGGTGCGCGCCATGCTCGCCGCCACGTCGCCCGCGGGCTACGCCGCGTGCTGCGAGGCGATCGCCGCCATGGACCTCCGCCCGCTGCTCCCCCTCGTTGCAGCGCCGACGCTGCTGCTCGCCGGCAGCGAGGATCCGGCGGCGCCAGAATCCGTCGCTCGCGAACTGTCGGCCGCGATGCCCGACGCCCGCGTCCTGGTCATCGATGGCGCGGCACACCTGCTCAACGTGGAGTCCCCCGCCGCCACCACGGCGGCCATCCTCGAGCACCTGGGGAGGTAGGCGGTGTCCAGATCCGAAGAGGAGCGCTACGACGCCGGAATGCGCGTCCGGCGCGAGGTCCTGGGCGACGCCCACGTTGACCGGGCCGTCGCTCGGACCGACACGTTCACCGAGCCCTTCCAGTCGTTCATCACCCGCACCGCATGGGGCGACATCTGGGATCGGCCCGGTCTCGACCGCCGCTCCCGGTCGATGATCACGCTGGCGGTGCTGACGGCCCTTCGCGCGGAGGGGGAGATCGCCATGCACGTGCGGGCCGCGATCGCCAACGGGCTGACCCGCGACGAGATCGCCGAGGTGCTGCTCCACGTCACGGTCTACGCGGGCGTGCCCGCCGGGAACGCCGCCTTCGCCGCCGCCCAGGCCGCGCTCGACGCGATCGACGTGCTGGACGAGCCGGAGCCGTCAGCCGAGCGGTAGGCCGACGTAGTTCACCGCGAGCGCCTGCGCCGCGGGCACCGAGACCGTCAAGGTCTCGAGGCGCGCCAGCTGCAAGCGGTCCCGGAAGGGGTCGTCGCCCGGGTAGCGGTGGAGCATCGCGCTCATGGAGTTGGAGAAGTCCTGGGCCCGCCAGACTCGCCGCAGGCACGTGTCCGAGTAGGCGTCGAGCTGGCCGCGGGAGCCGGTCCGATACCAGGCCGCGAGCGCGCGCGTGAGGACGAAGACGTCCGCGACCGCCAGGTTGAGGCCCTTGGCCCCGGTCGCCGGGACGATGTGCGCAGCGTCGCCTGCAAGGAACAGCCGCCCGAACTGCATCGGCTCCACGACAAAGCTGCGCATGAGCGCGATGCCCTTCTCGATCACCGGCCCCTCGTGGAGCTCCCATCCCTCGGCCGCAAGGCGGAGGTGGAGCTGCCCCCAGATCCGGTCGTCCGACCAGTCCTCGATCCGCTCGACGGGGTCCACCTGGATGTAGAGGCGGCTGATCGACGGGGAGCGGAGGCTGTGGAGGGCGAACCCCAGGTCATGCCGGGCGTAGATGAGCTCCTCGGTTGAGGGCGCCACGGCTGCCAGGATCCCGAGCCATGCGTACGGGTACTCGTGGTGGTACTCGGTCAGGACGCCGTCCGGGACGTGGCCGCGGGCCACGCCGTGGAACCCGTCACAGCCCGCGACGAAGTCGCACTCGATGACGTCCTCCTGGCCGTCGCGCCGGTAGGCGATGGACGGGCGATCGCCGTCGATCCCGTCGATCCGGACCTCGTCGACCTCGAACCGGATGTCGCCACCCGCGGCGAGGCGGGCGGCGAGGAGGTCCTTGACCACCTCCTGCTGGCCGTAGATGGTGATCGTGCGGCCGCCCGCCAGGTCGGCCAGCGGCACCCGGAACCTCTGCCCGCCGAACCTGATCTCAATTCCCCGGTGCACCAGTCCGGTGCGGTCCATGCGCTCGGCGAGGCCGGTCTCCCGCATGAGGTCAACCGTGCCCTGCTCCAGCACGCCGGCGCGGACCCGCTGCTCGACGTACTCCCGGGTTCGGCTCTCGATGACGATCGACTCGATCCCGGCCAGGTGGAGCAGGTGCGAGAGGAACAGGCCGGCGGGGCCAGCCCCGATGATCCCGACCTGCGTTCGCGAGCGCATCGAGGCTCAGTCGTCGTCGGGCCCGGATTCGAACGGCGTCGCAGCGCGCCCGCGCAGGACGATGTCGAACCGGTACGCCAACGCCCAGTCGGGCACGGTGGTCGCGAGGTCCAGCCGGGCGATCAGCCGCTGTCGGGCAGCGGCGTCCGGCACGGAGTTGAGGATCGGGTCGAACGGGATCAGCGGATCGCCCGGGAAGTACATCTGCGTCACGAGCCGCTGCTCGAATGCCTGGCCGAAGAGCGAGAAGTGGATGTGCGCCGGGCGCCAGGCGTTGGGGTGGTTCCGCCACGGATAGGCGCCCGGCTTGATCGACACGAAGCGGAAGGAGCCGTCGTCGGCCGTGAGGCACCTGCCGAGGCCAGTGAAGTTCGGATCGAGGGGGGCCGGGTGATCGTCCAGCTCGTGGGCATAGCGGCCCGCGGCGTTGGCCTGCCAGGCCTCGATCAGCGTCTGGCGCACGGGGCGGCCGTCGGAGTCGACGACGCGACCCAGGACGATGATCCGCTCGCCGTGCGGGTCGCCGTCGTGCTGGCGCGTCATGTCCGCATCCGAGGGTCGAACGCGGCTCGCGCCGAACACCGGCCCAGTGAGCTCGGTCATGCCCCGCGGGATGATCCCGAACGTCCGCGTGGGCGCGCGCAGGCGTGACCCGACGTAGTCCGGGTAGAGCAGTGGCGGGTCGACAGCCAGCGTTCGGAGGGGGAGGATCCTGGCGGCAGGATCGTCTGGGTTGCCCAAGTGGCTGGGTACTCCGTCGAGGCAGGGGGGACGACACCTCGGTGCGCGGCAGGCCGCGGGCAGACGCTAACCGCACGTCGCGATGGTGGCAAGCCGAGAGTCCACTGGTTGGACGGCCGCGGGCCTGCCTAACGGCTCGCCTCGGCCGAGGCCCAGAGGATCCCGACACGGCGGGTGAGCCCGCTCGCGACAGCCCGCACCGCCGGAGCCAGGGCAGCCGGATTGGCGCCCCTGCTCGCCACGACAAGGGACACGGCGCCGACCACGCCCCCGTCCGGCCCGAAGATCGCAGCGCCGACGGATGCCGCTCCGATGGTCATCTCGTCGTCGGTGATCGAGTAGCCGCGCTGGCGGACGAGGGCGAGATCACGACGCAGCACGTCACCATCGACAATCGTGAATGGGGTCATCGGCGCCAGGCCGCGCGCGATCACCTCATCGAGCACGGCCGGGGGCTCGTAGGCCAGGAGCGCCTTCCCGACGCCGGTCGCGTGGAGCGGCAGGCGGCCTCCAGGCCTCGACGCGATCGCGACGGACTTAGGCCCGCGGATGCGCTCGACGAACAGGGCGTCATAGCCATCGCGCACCGCAAGCTGCACGTTCTCGTGCGTGGTCTCGTAGAGGTCCTGCATGTAGGGGAGGGCGATCTCGCGAAGCGTCACTCGGCTGGCCGCCAACGTGCCGAGCTCCCAGAGCCAGGCCCCCAGGCGATAGGTCCCGTGGTCGTCGAGCTCGAGCGCGCCCACACTCCTCAACTCGGTCGCGATGCGCAGGACCGTGGTCATCGGAAGGCCGGTTCGCCGCGCGATCTGCGGCCGGGTGAGGCCCGTCTCTGCGGTCCTGAGGGCGCCCAAGATCGCGAATCCCTTGCTGAGCACGGAACGTCCGGGTTCTCGGTTCTGGCCGCTCATCGGACTGCGATCTTCATCATCGGGGGGCGGGACTTCCGCGGCAGATCCGGAAGCCGCGACAGCGCAACTGTAGACCGCGTCTCCGGCTCGTGCGGCGCGGGGCAGGTTCGCGCTTGCCGGACGTGGCCTCGCTGACCCGGGCCAACCACGCAGCGGGTCGGGGGATCAGGCTGACCCCGCCTCGGTCAACCCGGCCCAACCGAGCCTGTACGATGGCGACCACACACAACGTCCCCGGCGCGCCCGCCGATGCGAGGCGAGGCCGCGAGCGAGATCTCCGGCCGTGCGCCCCGCTCACGGCCGCCGGCGCCCAGCCCAACGACGACGCGAGCGCGGAAGGCATGATCGACTTCCTCGGCTACGACATCTCGGACCACGTCGTGCACGCCCGCATCGAGTTCGAGGGTGACCGGCTGGGCGACCTCCTGGCCACCTCCTCGTCGGTCGTCGGCGTCGACATCCGCTCCCGCTCGCTGGCGACCTCCCAGGTGGGCCGGCCGGCCGGCGGCGTGATCAGCCTCGCCGACATGGCGATTGTCGTGGCGACCGGGCCGCGCGGCTCGGACGTCAGGCGCATCCGGACCGTCATGGAGCCGGTGACCATCTATGCCGGCCCGTACATCGTGCACGGCTATCTCCATGCGCCGGAGTACGAGAGCGGCTTCGTCTACGAGAGCCCGCTCACCTTCTCGGAGCGCCGGGCCTGGCTTCCCGTGACCGAGGCGGTCTTCGAGTACTCCTTCCGGTGGCAGGCCGTCCGCGAGCGCCACGACGCGCTGCTGGTGAACCGCCTCCACGCCAAGGCCGTGGTCCTCAGCGACGAGCGTTCGCACGAGACGCGCTGGCTCGCGAGCGGCACGCCCATCGACTGGACGAACACGCGGGACCGGCTCTAGCAGGGACGTCGGCCGGCGGTCAGGGCGTCGGCCGCCTGGCTGGGTCGGGCCGGGCCGCGGAACGCCGGCGATGCCGCGGCCCTACCGCTCGCCTGGGCCCAAGCGTTCCGCGAGGATCTCCGCGAGATGCTGGGCGCGGCGCCCGTCGAGGAAGGCCACCTGCGTCCGGCACGAAAAGCCGTCGGCGAGGATTGCGGTCTCGTCGGCGGCCGCCCTCAGCGCCGGGAGGAGGCCCAACTCCGCCACGGCGCGGGTGATGGCCTCGTGCCCCGCCTCGGCGCCGAAATTGCCGGCCATGCCGCAGCAGCCGGTGAGCACGGTGTCGGCCTCGATGCCCGCGGCCGCCATGAGCCGCCGGTCGGCCGCGTCGCCCAGGACAGCCTGCTGATGGCAGTGCGGCTGAACGACGGCGTGCACCGGCTCGCCGACCGGTGGCTGCCAGCCGACGCGGTCGAGGAGCTCCGCAAGGGTGGTGACGCGGCTCGCGAAGGCCCGGGCGCGCGGATCGTGCGGAAGCAGGCCAACGAGGTCGCGGCGGAGCATCGTGGCGCACGAGGGCTCCAGCACCACCACCGGCTCCTCGCCGTCGAGCCCGCGGGCAGACAGCGTCCGGGCCAGCACCCGCCGAGCGCCGTCGAGCTGGCCGGTGGTGTGCCACGTGAGCCCGCAGCAGACGTCGTCCTGCGGGACTGCAACGTCGAACCCGGCAGCCTCGAGGACCCGGACGGCCGCATCGCCGACGCCGGGCGCGAGGTGGTTGGTGAACGTGTCCGGCCACAGGACGACGCGGGGGCGCGGGACGGGCGAAACGGCGCCCGACGTCGAAGCGCTCGCGACTCGCGCGACATATCCCTGCACGAACGTCCTCTGCGCCAGCTCGGGGATCCGCCGCTCCCCCGCCAGCCCGCCAACGAGCGCGCCCAGCCGGCGCGTCGGCGCGAACCCGGTGATGGCGTTGACGAATCGCGGCCCGGCGGGGAGCCGTCGCGCGAGGCGCAGCCACATCGGCAGCCGCCCTAGCAGGTAGTGGGCGCGCGGCCGCCGCCGGCCCCGGTAGTGGTGGTGGAGGAACTCCGCCTTGAGCGTCGCCATGTCCACGCCCGTGGGACAGTCCGAGAGGCACGCGCGGCACGAAAGGCACAGGTCGAGCGCGCCGAGCACCTCGCGGCTCTGCCAGCCGGTGTCGGCCAGCGAGCCCGCGGCCATCTCCTGGAGGAGCCTGGCGCGGCCCCGGGTGGACTCGCGCTCCTCGCCTGTCGCGCGGTAGCTGGGGCACATCGGCGCGCTGCCCAGGTCCGACACGCACTTCCCCACGCCGATGCACCGCTCCATGGCGCTCCGCGGGTCGCCGTCGTCGGCCTCGAACGACTGGCCGGGATCGAGCTCGATGAGCGTGGGACGGGGCCGACGCAGGTCCGCGTCAAGCGGGACGGGGTCCACGATGATCCCGGGGTTGAGGGCGCCGGCCGGGTCCCAGGCGGTCTTCCAGTCGCGGAACGCCGCCACGAGCGCCGGGCTGTACTGGCGCTCGAGCAGCGCGCCGCGCGCCCGCCCGTCGCCGTGCTCGCCCGAGAGCGTGCCGCCGTGGGCCACCACGAGATCGGCAGCCGCCCGCAGGAACGTCGTGAGCCGCTGCGTTCCGCCCGGCCGGTCCAGCCCGAAGCCAACGCGCAGGTGGATGCAGCCCTCGCCGAAGTGCCCGTACGTGATGCCGCGCAGGCCGTGGTCGGTGAGCAGCGCCTTGAGCTCGCCCAGGTACGCCGCCAGCCGATCGGGCGGGACCGCGGCGTCCTCGAAGCCGGGCCAGGCCGGCGTCCCGTCGGGCAGGCGCGCGGAGCGGCCGGCGCCATCCTCGCGCACGCGCCAGAGCGCCCGCTGCGCGCCGGGGTCCTCGAGCAGGGCGGCATCGCTTCGCCCCGGCGCCGTCCCGACCGTCGCTGCCAGGCGCGCCGCCTGGTCGCGCATCTGGGCCCCGTCCTCACCGCCGCTCTCGACCAGGAGCCAGGCCCCGCCGGCGGGGAGGCCGAGGCGTGGCGCAAGCGCGGCCGCGTCCGCGCCCAGGACCTCCGGCGTCAGGCTCTCGACGGTGAAGGGCCGCTCCACGAGCAATGCGGGCACCGCAGCCGCGGCCGCGACGTCGTCGGCGAAGGCCAGCACGAGCAACCCCTTGGACACCGGCATCCGCACGAGCCGCAGCGTCACGGCCGAGACGACGGCGCACGTGCCCTCCGTGCCCACGAGCGCTCGCGCCACGTCCGCGCCCCGCTCCGGCAGCAGCCAGTCCAGGGCGTAGCCGCTCACGCGTCGAGGCCACGGCGGCAGTTCGCGGCGGATCAGCTCCCCGTGACGCGCATAGAGGTCGCGGATGCGGGCTTCGATCGCCGGACCGGGCCCCTCAGTCGCACCCGGCGCCGTCGGCCCCAGCGCGCCAAGGCGTCGTCGAGCGCCATCGGCCGTCACCACCTCGAGCCCGAGCACGTTCTCTGCGGTCGTCCCCCAGCGGACCGAGTGCGAGCCGCACGCGTTGTTGCCCACCATGCCGCCCACCGTGGCGCGGTCGTGCGTGGACGGGTCGGGGCCGACGCGCAGGCCGTCCGGGGCGGCGGCCGCGTTGACCACGTCGAGCACCGTGCCCGGCAGGACGGTCGCGGTCATCGCCGCCGGGTCCAGCTCCAGGATCCCCCCCAGGTGCCGCCGGACGTCCACCACCAGCCCAGTTCCGATCGCGTTGCCCGCGATGCTCGTCCCCGCACCCCGCATCGTCAGCGGCACGCTCGCCTCGGCCGCCAGCGACACGGTCGTCGCCAACTCGTCCACCGTCGCCGGCGCCGCCACCAGCGAAGGCAGCACCCGGTAGTTAGACGCGTCCGAGCTGTACAGGGCGCGCACCTCGCGGTCGTCCCGCACCTCACCGCGGATCGCGCGACGGAGGCGTGCCGCGAAAGTGGCAAGGTCAGCCGCGTCGGTGACGCGTCCCGGCTTCGTGGCGGTGATCGGCGGATCCTCCTGCAGCTCGGGGGACAAGCGTACCGAGTCCGTGCCGGTCGCTAGGGCGCAGTCTGCGTCGGGGTCATGGGGGCGGGGATATCCTCGGGACCACCCTCCCGCAACGGCGTCCCGTGCCCGGGGCCATTTGACCGCTGGAGCGATTCCTCTGACGATCCGACCAGCGCGAACGGCGCCTCGCAGCCACAAGGGGACTCATGACGGCGCCGGATGACGAACTGCACGCGTCGGAGCGCGGCTCGGCCGCCCGCGGCTGCGTGCTCGAGCTGGTCGAGACGCTCGTCCTCACCCTCGTCATCTTCCTGGTCATCCAGAACTTCGTCGCCCAGCCGTTCCGGGTCCAGATGTCCTCGATGGAGCACACCTTCGAGCCCGACCAATACGTCCTGATCGACCGGATCTCGCACCTCTGGAGCCCGTACCAGCGCGGGCAGGTCATCGTGTTCCGGCCGCCGGAGAGCGCCAGCGAGCAGGGCGACCCGTTCATCAAGCGCGTCATCGGCGTGGCCGGCGACACCGTCGACATCCGGGGCGGGCAGGTGTACGTGAACGGCAAGGCCCTCGACGAGCCCTATCTCTTCCGCAACGACGCAGGCGAGGTCGAGCCCACCGAGGCCAACGGCGGCCAGTCGCACTGGGTGGTGCCCGACGGCCAGCTCTTCGTGATGGGCGACCACCGGCAGGTGTCGGTCGACAGCCGGGTGTTCGGCTTCGTCGCCGTCTCGTCGGTCATCGGCCGCGCCGTCCTCCGCTACTGGCCGCTGCCGACCTTCGAGGTGGTGCAGACGCCCACGTACGGTCCGTAGCGCCTCCCCCTGCTGCGTTCTCCGTCTCGCGGCGCCGCCTCCGGGAGTCCCGCCCATACGGCCGCACGACCATCGGCATGGCACGCACGCCTTGCCCCTTGACGCCGCGCCCCCCCGGTGAGATAGTTGCTCGTGCAACAACTCTCAGGAGCGTCCCGACATGCCGGCCGTCAGCGTTGACGACATCACCGTCCTCCCCCGCATCCCCGCCCCGGACCCGATCGCCGCGAAGCACCGCGCCGTCGTCGCCCTGACCACGGCCCCATCGGGCTTCGAGGGCGAGGGCTTCCCCGTCCGGCGTGCGTTCGCGGGCGCCCTCCTCGAGGACCTCGACCCGTTCATCCACCTCGACCAGATGGGCGAGGTGGAGTACGCGCCCGGCGAGGCGAAGGGGACGCCGTGGCACCCCCACCGCGGCTTCGAGACCGTGACGTACATGCTCGACGGCGTCTTCGAGCACGCCGATTCCAATGGCGGCGGCGGCGTCATCACCAACGGCGACACGCAGTGGATGACCGCGGGTGCCGGGATCCTGCACATCGAGAAGCCCCCGGAGTGGCTGGTGGCCCAGGGGGGCCTGTTCCACGGCTTCCAGCTGTGGGTGAACCTGCCGCGCGACCAGAAGCTCGCGACGCCGCGCTACCAGGACATCCGTGCCGGAGAGGTCGCGCTCGCGTCATCGCCCGACGGCGGCGCGCTCGTCCGCGTCATCGCCGGCGAGGTCGCCGGCCACAAGGGGCCCGGCTCCACCTACACGCCCATCACGCTCGTCCACGCGACGCTCTCGCCGGGCGCGGAACTGGAGCTGCCGTGGCGCGCCGACTTCAACGCCCTCGGCTACGTGCTCGCGGGACACGGCACGGTGGGCGCCGAGCGACGGCCGGTGCGCATGGGCCAGCTCGCGGTCTTCGGTCCCGGCAACACGCTGACCTTCGCGGCTGACGCGGTCCAGGAGTCGCGCGCACCGACGCTCGACGTCCTGCTGCTCGGCGGGCGGCCGATCCGCGAGCCCATCGCCTGGATGGGCCCGTTCGTGATGAACACGCGCGAGGAGGTCCTCACGGCCTTCCGCGACTACCAGGCCGGGCGCCTGGGGACGATCCCCGCAGTCCACGGCGCGCCCACGACGATCCAGACATCAAGCCCATCGGAGCGTGCCTAGCAAGGCCGTCGCTCGTCGCTCGTCGCGCGTCGTTCGTCCCGGCCGTCGCTCGTATCTCCTCCGGGAGGAAGTTGTCCGACGAACGTCGCTCGCATCTCCTCCCCACGAAGATGCGAGCGATGCGGGCGCCTCGCCGAGCACGAGGCCGCAGCCCGCTGGCTGCATAAGCTTCCCCGGGAGGAGATACGAGGGAACGGCGGGCGGTCTGGAGGCGAGGCAGACCAGCGTGGTCGCGGTATCGATCGCCGAGGGCAAGCGGCGAGACCCGACGCCCAGCGCCGCCCGATACGATGGCGGCATGCCCACCTCGTACCCCATCCCGCCCACGTCCGACCAGGTTGACGACTACCACGGCACCCTGATCGCGGATCCCTACCGCCCGCTCGAGGATGCCGACGCGCCGGCAACGCGCGCCTGGATCGACGCCGAGAACGTGCTCACGGAGTCGGTGCTCGGCGCCGTGCCGGGACGCGAGGCGATCCGGGCGCGGCTCGCGCAGCTCTGGGACGTCCCGCGCCGCGGGGTGCCCTGGCGTCGCGGCGAGCGCTGGTTCCAGCTCCGCAACACCGGCCTCCAGAACCAGGACGTGCTGTGGACGGCCGACGGGCCGCGGGCCGAGGGGCGCGTCCTGCTCGACCCGAACGCCCTCAACGCAGCCGGCACCACGACGCTCAACGCCATCTCCGTCTCGGAGAGTGGCCGCCTCGTCGCGATCGCGACCTCGGAGGCCGGCTCCGACTGGCAGACGTGGCGCGTGATCCGCGCGCGACGACGGCACCGAGCTGCCCGACCGCGTCCCGTGGAGCAAGTTCGCCGGCGCGGCGTGGACGCGCGACGAGGCCGGGTTCATCTACGGCCGCTTCCCCGAGCCCGCGGCCGGTGACGCCTTCGACGCGCCGAACCGCGGGATGCAGCTGTGCTACCACCGGCTCGGATCGGATCCGGCCGACGACCCCGTCGTCCACGAGCGACCCGACCACGACGACTGGGGCTTCGAGCCCGAGGTCTCCGAGGACGGCGACCTGCTCGTCATCACGGTCTGGCGCGGCACGGACCCCGAGACGCGCATCCATGTCGCCGACCTGCGCGGGTTCACGGCTAGCGATCCGCTCGAGGTGCGCCCGCTGCTCGACGCAGCGGATGCGGAGTACGAGCTGATCGCCGCCGTCGGCCGAACCCTCTACCTGCGCACGAACCTCGGCGCGCCGAACCGCCGCCTCGTCGCGGTCGACGCCGACGATCCCGCCGTGATGCTCCGCGAGGTCATCGCCGAGGGCCCGGACGCGCTCGAGCGGGTCACGCTTGCGGGCGGGCGGTTCGCCGCCGTCACCCTTCACGACGCCCACAGCCGCCTCGCCCTGTTCGAGCTCGACGGCACGCCCGTCGGCCCGGTGGAGCTCCCGGGCGCCGGCACCATCGACGCCACCTCCGGCCGTCGCGAGGATGAGAGGCTGTACCTCGCGCTGGACCAGTTCACGGCGCCCAAGCGGGTGCTGGCCGTTCGGGTCGCCGACGGCAGCGTCGAGAGCCCGCCTGACGAGGGCCTGCCGTGGGATCCCGCCGCCTTCGTCACCGAGGAGGTCTTCCCGGTCTCCGCTGACGGGACGCGCTTCCCGCTGTTCCTCGCCCATCGTCGCGACGTCCAGCCCAACGGCGACGTGCCGACGATGCTGTACGGCTACGGCGGGTTCAGCATCGCGGTGGGGCCCCGGTTCAAGCCGGAGTGGCTGGCCTGGATGGAGCGCGGCGGCCTGCTCGCAGTCGCCTCGCTGCGCGGCGGCTCGGAGTACGGCACGGCCTGGCACGACGCCGGGCGCCTCGCCAACAAGCAGAACGTTTTCGACGATTTCGCGGCCGCCCTCCGCTGGCTCGCTGGCAGCGGGTGGACTCGGCCGGTCCGGATCGGCATCACGGGCCGCTCGAATGGCGGGCTCCTCGTGGGCGCAGCGCTGACCCAGCACCCGGAACTGCTCGGTGCGGCCGTTCCCGAGGTCGGCGTGATGGACATGCTCCGGTTCCACCGGTTCACCATCGGCTGGGGCTGGACGAGCGACTACGGCAACCCCGACGACCCCGAGCAGTTCGCCTGGGTCCGGGCCTACTCGCCGCTCCACGGCATTCGGCCCGGCACCGCCTATCCGCCGACGCTGGTGACGACGGCCGACCACGACGATCGCGTGGTGCCCGGCCACTCGTTCAAGTTCGCCGCCGCGCTCCAGGCGGCCCAGGCGGGTGACGCCTGCGTGCTCATCCGGGTCGACACCGACGCCGGCCACGGCGCCGGCAAGCCGGTGAGCAAGCTGATCGCCGAGCGCGCCGACGTCCTCGCGTTCCTCGAGTCCGCGCTGGGCGACGCGCCGGGGGCATAGCCCGCAGCACATTCCGCAATAAGTATTGCGCAATGGTTGTTGCGGATATATCATGACGCCATGAGCGAAGCGCGCGTCAAGCAGGTCACCGATCTGGCCGGGCTGCGGGCCCTCGGCCACCCCCTCCGGCTCCGGCTCCTCGGCCTGCTTCGCGCAGGCGGCCCCGCCACGGCAACGGTCCTCGGCGACAAGGTGGGAGCGGCGCCCAATGCCGTCAGCTACCACCTCCGGCAGCTCGCGAGGGCAGGCTTCATCGAGCCGGCCGAGACAGGTGGCGCTGACCGACGCGAGCACGCCTGGAAGGCCAGCCACGACGTGACGTCCTGGGAGCCGTCGGGCTTTGGCGATTCGCCCGAGTCGAGCGCCGCCGCAGACCTCCTCCGCCGCAGGATCTTCGACGCCTACGAGCAGGCCATCGAGGGGTACCTGCGCGGCGAATCGGAGGAGCCGGCCTCGTGGCGCGAAGCCGCCGGGTTCGGCGACCTCGCGTTCCGTGCGAGCCCGGACGACCTCAAGGCCGTGCTGGCAGAGGTGAACGCCGTCGTCGCCCGCCACCAGCAGCGCGCCCGCAGTGCCGAGGACGACCCTGGCGCACGGACCGTCATGGTCATCTGGCACGGCATTCCGCTGCCGGCCGACCGATGAGCAGCCAGCCGCGTCCGAGCGTCGCCCGCCGCCTCGCGGGACGGCTCGTGTCTCCCCTGCTCCGCGAGGAGGACTTCCGGCATTTCTGGCTCGGCCAGACGATCTCGGTCTTCGGCGACCAGGTCACGCAGCTCGGCCTCCCGCTGGTCGCCGTGCTCGTGCTGGGCGCCGACGCGACGCAGATGGGGACGCTGCTCGCGGTGGGCCTCCTGCCGCACCTGCTGTTCTCGCTGCCGGCGGGCGTCTGGCTGGACCGGGTTCGCCATCGCCGCCGACTGATGATCGCCGCCGACATCGCCCGAGCTGCGCTCATCGCCAGCATCCCCGTCGCCTCCATCGCGGGTGTCCTGTCGATGGCCCAGCTCTACGTCGTCGGCTTCCTTGCCGGCTCAATGGCGGTCGTGTTCGACATCTCCTGGAACACGCTGCTGGTGGCGGTCGCGCGCCGCGACGCGTTCGTCCAGGCGAACGCGCTCTTCTCCGGCAGCCGCGCGCTCGCGTTCGTCGGCGGTCCGCCGCTGGCTGGCGTGCTGGTCCAGGTCCTGACGGCGCCGATCGCGCTGGTCGCCGACGCCCTGTCGTTCGTCGGCTCGGCGTTCTACCTGAGGCGCATCCACGCCGAGGAGCCGCCGATCGACATCGTCGAGGAATCGCTGCGCACGAGGCTCTCGACGGGCCTGCTGTTCATCTTCCGCGACTCGATCATGCGCCCGATCCTGCTGTCGGTCGCGACGATCAACCTGTTCAACTTCTGCTTCCAGGCGCTCTTCATCCTGTACGTCACGACTCGGCTCGGGGTGAGCCCGGGCGTGCTCGGCGCGGCCCTCGGCGCCGGGGCGGTCGGCGGGGTCATCGGGGCGCTGATCGCCTCGCGTGTCGGCAGGCGGCTGGGCCTGGGCGGGGCGTACACGCTCGGCTGCGTGCTCTTCCCGGTCCCGATCATCCTCGTGCCGCTGGTCACCGGGCCATCCGAGGCCGTCATCGCGATGCTGTTCGCGGTGGAGTTCCTGGCAGGGCTCGGCGTGCAGATCCTCGACATCAACGTGGGGGCGGTCCTCGCGGCCCGGACCCCGGACGCGATCCGCTCCCGGTCGGGCGGCGCGTTCCGGTTCATCAACTACGGGATCCGGCCGGTCGGGGCGTTCCTCGGCGGGCTGCTGGGTGGCATCGTCGGGGTCCGCGAGACGCTGTTCGTGGTCACGATCGCGGCCTCGCTGGGCGTGGTGTGGCTGATCGGGTCGCCGATCCCGGGCCTGCGCGACATGCCGGAGCCTGCGCGGCTCGGGCCCGAACCGGCAGCGGAAGGCCCCGCGTAGAGGCGGCGGCCTGGCCAGGGGCTCCCGGCCCGCGCCACGAGTGGCGTCCTGCCCCGCCGTCTCCGGGCGACGAGCCTACCTGGCCGCTGCCACGATCGCCTGGGCCTCCTCGAGGATGCGCGCCAGGTGCTCCTCGCCCATGAAGGATTCGGCGTACAGCTTGGTCACGTTCTCGGTGCCCGACGGCCGGGCCGCGAACCAGCCGAAGTCCGTCGTCACCTTGAGCCCGCCGATCGGCGCGTCGTTGCCCGGCGCGCGGGTGAGCTTGGCCGTGATCGGGATCCCCGGCCAGCGTCTCCGCGGTGATCGAGGACGGCGAGAGGCGCCCGAGCGCGGCCTTGACCTCGGGCGTCGCCGGCGCGTCGACGCGGCGATAGGCGGGCGCCCCGAACATCACCGTCAGCTCCGCATACACCTCGGCCGGGTTCTTCCCCAGCTTCGCGGTGAGCTCGGCCGCGAGCAGGTCGGCGATCAGCCCGTCCTTGTCGGTCGTCCACACCGTGCCGTCGCGGCGCAGGAACGAGGCGCCCGCGCTCTCCTCGCCGCCGAAGCCGATCGACCCGTCCACGAGACCCTCGACAAACCACTTGAAGCCCACGGGCACCTCCACGAGCCGACGCCCGAGCGAGGCCACGACGCGGTCGATGATCGAGGACGACACGAGCGTCTTCCCGACGGCGACGCCGCCGCCCCACCCGGGACGACCGCCGCCGAACAGGTACGAGATGGCGGCCGAGAGGACGTGGTTGGGGTTCATCAGGCCCGAGCCCGGGACAACGATCCCGTGGCGGTCGGCGTCGGCGTCATTGCCCATCGCCAGGTCGAACCGGTCGCGCAGCCCCACGAGCCCGGCCATCGCGAACGGCGACGAGGGGTCCATCCGGATCTTCCCGTCCCAGTCGAGGGTCATGAAGCCGAAGGCGGGATCGACCCGCTCGTTGGTGACCGTGAGGTCGAGGCCATACTGCTCGCCGATGAGGCCCCAGTACGCGACCGACGCCCCGCCGAGCGGGTCCACGCCCAGCCGCAGCCCGGACGCGGCGATCGCCTCCATGTCGACGACGTTGGCCAGGTCCTCGACGTACGTGCCGCGGAAGTCGTAGCCCACCGCCTGCGCCCGCGCCCGCTCGAAGGGGACGCGCCGGACGCCGTCGAGCCCGTCCGAGCCCGAGGCCGCGAGGATCCGGTTGGCCTCGTCCTGGATCCAGCGGGTCACGTCCGTGTCGGCCGGCCCGCCGTTGGGCGGGTTGTACTTGAACCCGCCGTCGTCGGGCGGGTTGTGCGACGGCGTGACGACGATGCCGTCGGCGAGACCCGCAGGCCCAGCGCCGCGGTCCCGGTTGGCCACGAGGATGGCGTGCGACACCGCGGGCGTCGGGGTGTAGCCGTCCTCGGCGTCCACCCGCACGTCCACGCCGTTGGCGACGAGCACCTCCAGCGCGGTCCGCCAGGCGGGCTCGGACAGGGCGTGCGTGTCGCGGCCGATGAACAGCGGGCCTGTGTAGCCGCGCATCGCCCGGTAGCGGCAGATCGCCCCGGTCGTGGCCAGGATGTGGGGCTCGTTGAACGCGCGCCGGAACGCGGAGCCGCGATGGCCCGAGGTCCCGAACGCCACCCGCTGGGTGGGCTCGGTGGGGTCCGGGCGGAGCTCCTCGTAGGCCCGCAGCAGGGCCGGGATGTCCACGAGGTCGGAGGCGGCGGCGGGCTGGCCGGCGCGCGGGTGCTGGCTCATCGGGGCCTCGATCTGGGCACGGCGGGGATCGTCGTGTGCACGATAGCGCTCCCCGCCGCCACCCGGATGGTCAGGCGCCGACCAGCTCGCCCCCGGGGAGGCGCTTGTCCGCTCCGCGACCCCCCCCTATCGCCCCCGGGAGGCGATACGGGGCCAGGCGCCGAAGGTCCGAGCGTGGAGCCCGAGTCCGACTCGCGATAATCGCCTCCCGGGGGCGATAGGGGGACGGATCGCGCAAGCCGCGGCCGCGCAATCTGCGGCACGACGCGGTGCGACGGCACGACGCGGAGCGCCCTGGCGGCGCGAGGGCATGGCGCTGCGATGCGCGGCGTCGTACGATGCGCCTGACCCGAGCCAGCTCCTCGTACGGGGCTCGTCCTAGTCCGCCAGCTTGTTCCGGCGGCAGGATGCATGAGCCCGCGATGCCTGGGCGGGATGGAGGTTCCTCATGGCGACCGTGACGTTCGATCACGTGTCCAAGAAATACGGCGAAGTCAGCGCCGTCGCGGACCTCAACCTCGAGATCAAGGATGGCGAGTTCATGGTGCTCGTCGGCCCCTCGGGTTGTGGCAAGACGACCAGTCTGCGGATGATCGCCGGCCTCGAGGAGATCACCGAGGGCGAGCTCCGCATCGGCGACCGCGTCGTCAACGACGTCGCGCCCAAGGATCGCGACATCGCGATGGTGTTCCAGAGCTACGCGCTCTACCCGCACATGACCGTGCGCGACAACCTCGCCTTCGGACTCAAGCTGCGCAAGGTCGCCAAGGCCGACATCGAGAAGCGCATCAACGAGGCGGCGGGGATCCTCCAGCTCGAGAAGCTGCTCGACCGCAAGCCCAAGGAGCTCTCCGGCGGCCAGCGGCAGCGCGTCGCCCTCGGCCGCGCCATCGTGCGCGAGCCCGCCGTGTTCCTCATGGACGAGCCGCTGTCCAACCTCGACGCCAAGCTGCGCGTCCAGACCCGCGCCGAGATCGCGCGCCTCCACCAGCGCCTCGGGACCACGATGGTCTACGTCACGCACGACCAGGTCGAGGCGATGACGATGGGCGAGCGGATCTCCGTGATGTCCATGGGCCTGCTCCAGCAGGTCGGCACGCCGCAGGACCTCTACGACCACCCGAAGAACAAGTTCGTCGCGGGCTTCATCGGCAGCCCCGCGATGAACTTCATCGACATCCCCGTGGGCACCGGCGATCTGAACATCGGCGGCTTCTCATTCCAGGTCCCCACGCGATTCGCCGACTCGATCAAGACCGCCGGGCGCACGGTGACCGTGGGCTTCCGCCCCGAGCACCTTGAGCTTGACGAAGTGGTCGGTCGGGTCGGCACGATCCGGGGCAAGGCCGACGTGGTCGAGTACCTCGGCAACGAGGAGCTCCTGCACGTCAGCGTCGGCGAGCAGGAGATCGTCGCGATCGTCGACTCCTCGCATCGCATCCGCCCCGGCGACATGCTCGACCTCAAGCTGCCGAGCGAGAAGCTCCACATGTTCAACGCCGAGAACGGCGACGCGCTGGTGGCATCAGCGACGGCCGCGGTCGCCTAGCCCAAACCCGTACTTACGGCAACGGCCGGTCCGCCTGCGGCGGGCCGGTCGTTCCACGTCTGGGAGGCCAGCCATGACCGACGAACCCGATCCCCTCCCCGCCGCGGACCCGCTGGCCGAGCGCGTCGTCGCGTCCGAGGTGGTGCACCGCGGGCGCTACATGGAGTTCCGGGTTGACACCGTCGAGCGCGCTGACGGCAGCCGGCACACGCGCGACATCGTGGGGCACCCGGGCGCAGTAGCGATCCTTGCGGTGGACGACCTGGGCCGCGTGCTGTTCGTGCGCCAGTGGCGCGTCGCCGCCGGGCAGGGCCTGCTGGAGATCCCGGCCGGCACGCTCGATGTGCACGATGGCATCACCGAGGACCCTGGCGTCGCCGCCCGCCGCGAACTCGAGGAGGAGACCGGCCACCGCGCCGACTCGTGGCGCAGGCTGGCGTCGTTCTGGACCGCTCCCGGCTTCGCGACCGAGAAGATGCACCTGTACCTCGCGGAGCGGCTGGTCCCGGCGCTCGACGCCGATCGGCTCGCGCCCGACGAGGACGAGGCGCTCGAGCTGCGGCATCTGTCTCTGGACGAAGCGCTCGGCCTCGTGGAAACTGGGCAGATCGCGGACGCGAAGTCCATCCTCGGCATCCTGTGGCTCGAGCGGATCCGCCGGGCAGACGAGCGCTGAGGGCGTCACACATCCGGGGGGACGATGTCGACCGAGACCATCGCTGCACGGGGACAGGCCCGGGCCACCCTCCGCGCCTCCCGAACCGCTGATGCCCCGCTGATCCTCGCGGCCATGTTCGACGCGCTCGCGCGAGGCGAGTACGACGCGACGGAGCGACACCAGCTCGAGCATGCCGCCGGCCGCATCGCGAGCAACCCCGAATGCTGCACCGTGGCCGAGGCGGACGGGCGCCTCGCAGGCTGGGTCGTGCCGGGCGATGGCGACCTGACGGTGCTGCCCGCGGACCGGCGGCAAGGGATCGGGCGCCAACTCCTCGCGGCGGGCCGCGCCATGGCTGCCGCGGATGGGCGCGAGGTGCTCCGCCTGTGGGTTCGCCGCCAGCCAGGGCCCGAAGCGTTCGCGAGCGCCTGCGGACTCCGCTACTCCTCGTCGCTGTGGCAGATGCGGCTGACCGGCCCTGACCTGGCCGCCGCGCCAGAACCGGCGTTCCCCGCCGGGACCGCGATCCGGAGCCTGCGCCTGGGCCAGGACGAGCCGTCGTTCGTGGCGCTCGTGAACCGGATCTTCGTGGACCACCCCTCCCCGATCTGCCTGACCGAGGATGAGGTCCGACGGGTGCCCGCCACGCCGGGTCCCGACGCGGGCGCGATCCTCGTGGTCGAGGATCTCTCGACGCGCGAGATGGTGGGCTTCTGCCGAGTCGTGCGCTACCGCGCCGGGAATGGCTCGCCCGAGGGCGAGATCCGCCTGCTGGGTGTCGACCGTCCGTGGCGTGGGCGGGGGCTCGGCCGGGCCGTGACCGCCTGGGGCCTGGCCGAGTTGCGGCGCCGCGGCGCGGAGGCCGTGGCCCTTGCCGTGGAGGGCGAGAACGAGAGCGCCCATCGCCTGTACGCCGCGCTCGGGTTCCGCTTCGGGGCGGAGTGGCCGCACTGGACCATCGCCGCCGCGCCCGTCCCGGCCGACTGAGCTCGCGACACCGCGCCTACGCCCGTCGGCGGTCGCCTCAGGATCGGGGCGCCCCGCCCCCGCGACCGGCGACCGCCCGCTCCAGCGCTCCTCGGTAGAGGGCCGAGTCGGGCGCCAGCGCGCACGCGAGCCGCAGGTGGGTCACGGCCTCGGGCACGCGTCCCAGCTTGCGCAGGCTCTGGGCCAGCGCGTAGTGCCCGTAGGGCGATGACGGGTCCACCTCGAGCAGGGCTTCGAAGACCTCGTGAGCGCGATCGTGCTGGCCCCCGTTGAAGCACGCACGGCCGAGCGCCTCCAGGATCGAACCCCGGCCCGGCTCCAGGCTGGCCGCGCGCTCGAGCACGATCGCCGCCTGCGCGTTGTGGCGACCGTGCATCAGGGCTTGGCCGCGCTGGAGGAGCTCATAGGCGGATTCGGGCTCTGCGGGCTGGGGCTCGCCGTCGGGACGGGGCGATTCGTCCTGCATGGGGCGATGCTCGCACGGACGGCCCGAGCCCGCAGATGGGCGCCGCGGTCAGTCGCGCCAGGTCGTCAGGTCGAGTGCCTTGAGTCGCGGGCTGTCCGTCACGCCGGGGATCCGCCCGCGCTTGGCGATCGGCTGCCCGTCGATCTCCTTGATGTCGCCGGTGAAGTCGATCGGCGTCGCCCCCGAGATGTAGCTGCCCACCGCGAACGAGTCGACCGGGGCGGCCTTCTCCTTGAAGTAGAGGATCCGCTCGGGCGTCAGGCCGCCGGACACGACGATGCGGACGTGGCCGTAGCCCTCGCGGTCGAGGCGCGCCCGGACCTCGGTCACGAGGTCGGCGGTGACGCGACCGCGCTCGGACGGCGTGTCGAGGCGGACCCCGTAGAGCCGGTCGCCCAGCGCGTGGGCCACGCGGAGCGCCTCCTCGGCCTCGTCCTTGAACGTGTCCACGAGCACGATCCGGGGGACGTCGGGGGGCATGTCCCGGTCGAACGCCTCGGCGGCGCGAACGGTGTCCCCGAAGATCAGCACCAGCGAGTGGGGCATCGTCCCGGTGGGGTTGAGCTTCGCGAGGCGCGCGCCGGCTGGAGTGGACGCGCCGACGCAGCCGCCGACGATCGCGGCGTAGTCGAGCACATCGGTGATGTCCGGGTGCACGTGGCGGGCGCCGAAGGAGATCACCGGCTGCGGGGCGGCGGCCTCGACGCACCGGCGGGCGGCGGTCGCCCATCCCGTCGACTGCGAGAGCATGCCGAGCATGGCGGTCTCGTACAGGGCGAAGGCACGGTACCGGGCGTGGATGCGGAGGACCACTTCCTTGGGCGTGACGAGGTCGCCGTCCTCCATGGCCTCGACAACCGCGCCGGGCTCATCCGCGAGCACGTGGCCGATCAGGTTGGTGGCCTCGCCCATCCCGCACAGGACGGCGTCCTCGCGGCAGAAGACCTCCATCGTCACGACCGGGTCGATCCCTTCGCGGTCGAGGATGCTGTTGGCGCGCGCGAAGTAGACATCGGCCGTCGCGCCGGAGAGGATCTCGATCGACGGTCGCGTGCGCTGGAGACCCATCAAGCGCTCACCGCGTCCCGGGCGCTGGCCATGACGATCACTGCGCTCCTTCGTCCTGCCGGTCGGCTGAGGACTGGGGCGTGGGCCCGGCCGCCGCATTGGCCGGGAGTATAGGGTACGGCCCGGGTGGCGCCGAGGGTGCTGACGGCACGGTGGGCCGCCACCACGGCGGCGGCGGGGGCGGGGCGAGGCTCGGGTCGATCCAGTCGTCGACACCGGCCGTGGCCGCTGCGGGTGCCGAGACGAGACTCGGGGAGGTCGATACGGCGGCACTCGGGGGAGCCTCGGCGGGGCGAGATGCGACCGGCACGACCCCCTGACACGAGCTCTCGACCAGACCGCCGACGGGACCGCCGACCGGCCACGCCGTGCCCGGGGAGGCCGACAGCGAGACGCCGGGTGTCGATGCTCGTCGCCTCGCGGCCGATCGTCGACGGACGATCGTCATCCCGAGGACCATCAGCAGCGCAAGGGCGACAAGCGCGGCGCCGATCGCGACGAGTCGCAGCCTGCCCGCATCGGCGGCCACCGCGAGCGCGCCGTGGGCACTCGCCGCCTCCTCGGCGGCCGTGGAGGCGTCGCCCGATGTCCACGCGACCCGCGCCGCGATGAGGTCGCCCGAGGGGTCCTGGCCGACGAGGCCAAGCGTGACCAGCCAGTCGCGCGGCGCCTGGAGCGCGGCATCGGCGGCCGCCACGGCGTCGAGCGACCGGTGCAGCGCCTGCTCGTCCGCGGCGGCCTTCATGAGCGCCGCGGGGCTCGAGGCCGCCTGGTAGGCGCTCCGGAGTGTGGCCGGGACAACGAGATGCTCCGCCGCAGCCTCGCCACGGATCGCATCCCGCACGGCGAGCACGGCCCTCGCGTCCGCGATGGCGCTCGAGGCTCCGGCGAAGTCCCAGGCGTCGAGGTCCATCCGGATGACCGCGGGCGCTGCCCATTCCCCGCCCCTCGCGAGGAGGTCGTGGTAGGCAGCCCTCGCCGCGGCGCGCGGCGCGAGCAGCTTTCGCTCCGCGGTCGTCAGGACCCACGGCCCGATCATCTCTGCGATCCCGCGCCCTCCGCCAACCTCTTCTGCCAAGTCCACGAAGCGTCGCCAGTCCGCGGCCCGAGTGCTCTTCTCGGGCGCGCCCGGCGCCGCGTATGCGGTGGTCCCGGCCTTCGCGGCGGCGAACACCGCCGCCATCGTGGCCTCGCCGAGCTTGGTGACGGCCTGCCGGACCACGGTCCACGAGGCGTCGTAGCCCCACTGCTCGTGGGCGTCCTGGGTCCTGGTCTTGATGGGCGCCGGCGTGCCCCAGGTGTCCAGCGGGAAGGCGGCCGATGCGTTCGCGCGGACCTTGGGCGGCCCGTCGACTGCCACGCCGAGGCCGACCAGGGTCCGGTAGGCGTACTCGTCTGCAAGCCCCTCCGTGATCCATCGGTCCGTGAACAGCGCCGAGTTGAACCAGGCGTGCGAGGCCTCGTGGACAACCGTGAGGGGGTCGACCGCCTCGCTGATGGTGATCTGCTGGGAGCTGGGCGAGTAGAAGCCCGCGTACCCCTCGAGCAGGGCGCTCGAGACCTCGAGCACCGACAGCTGGCCGTTCACTGGCCAGGGCAGGCCGATGCGCTTCACCAGCGCCGGGATGGCGGAGGTCAGCGTGCTCGAGACGTCCTTCTCCCAGGTCGGGTCCTCGGGCCAGGCGCGGACCACCACCTGCTCGCCGTCCGGGAGCTTGAGGGAGCGGCTGGTGAGCGCGCTGTCGTCGCGGGCATCGATCCAGGCGTACCAGCTGCCGGGGTCACCCGCGCTCGCCGAAAGGACGCTGTCGCCGCCGGCTCCGGTCCCCTGCTCCATGGGGCCGCCCGAGACGTCCACCGTGTACTGCGACGGCACGTCCACCTCGACCGTCCCGCGGTCGCCGAATGCCCACGCAACGAAGGTCGTGTAGGCGGCGCCGACGCGAACCTGGCTCGAGGACCGCGGGGCGCCCGCGGGAAGCACGTACGAGACGTGGACCTGCGCCGTCTGGCCGACATACAGGCGCGTCGCGAACTGGACGGCCAGCAGGCGGTAGCCGGTCTGCGCCTTGCTGGTGGTGCGGTCGCGGGATCCGCCTTCATCGGCGATGAACTGGCGGGCCTCGAGCTGGACCGCGAGGTTGACGCCCGGGTAGTAGTACCGCGCGCCGGCGGTCACCGGGAGCCGGTTGACCGCGGTGATGTCAACGGCGACGCGGACCACGCGCGCTGCGGGGTCGACCACGTAGGTCGTGGCGGTGGCGACGTCCAGGCCGTCGGCTGCGGCCAGGACCGAACGCGGGGCGACGCCGCGAAGCGGGAACGGCGCCTCGAGGACCGGCTCCTGCGGGGTGGTTCGGGCGGGCGGGGCGTCGTGGGCCGGGCCGGGTGATGCTGCACTGGGTGAGAGCGCGTTGCCCGCGCCGTTGATGCCCGCGGATTGCCCGGCAACCGGGCCGGTGGGCCCGAGGTCCTCGTTCGGCGGCGATCCGGTCGTGGCGGCCGGGCTCGTCCCTGCAGCCGCGCTCGTCCCTGCTGCCTTGCTCGTGCCTGCAGCCGGGTCCTGGATCGTCCGGGCGGCTGCGGCCGGAACCGCGATCGTCCGGGCAGCTGCGGCCGAGCCGGAGCCAGGGCCCTGCGCTGCGCCCGGGACGAGCGTCGCCGCAGCGATTGCCACGGCGCCCAGCACGGCGACCAGCCGGGACCGCCACCCCCCAGCGCTGTTCACCGGGCGGGCGCCTCGGGCCGGATCCGCGAGGATCGACGGGGACGCAGCAGCCGGCTGGCGAGCGACAGGGCCAGGACACTGAGCGCCACGACCAGCGCGACCGCCATCAGCACGCGCCGCCGGCCCTCGCCGTGGGCGTCGCCCCACATCTGCGCGGAGGCCTGGGCAGAGGACGTCGCGGTGACCGTGTCGCCGGCCGCAAGGGCCGCCCTTGCCGCCGCCAGCTCGCGCTCCGGATCCTGGCCGATCATCCCCACATTCGCCAGCGTGTCGCCGCGGCCCTGGGCCTGCCCCTCGGCCGCCGCGCCGATCGCCGCGATGGCCGCCTCCTCATGCTGCGCCTCCCTCGCCGCGCCCGCGAGGTCGCCGGCCTCGAACAGCTGCTGCACCGCGGGCGGCAGGGCCAGACCGGCCACCGACGCCTGGGCCTCGAGCGTCGTCCGCTCCGCGAGCGCGGTCCGCGCCTGCGCAAGGAGCGACGTCGCAACATCGAACCGCCACGCCCGCAGCGCGTCCCGGATCGATCGGGGCAGCGCCCAGCCGTCCGCTGCCGCGAGCGCGCCCTGATACGCCGTCCGGGCTGCAGCCCGCTGGTCGAGCAGGCCAGCCTCGCCGGGCCGGACCACCCAGGTCCGCCACAGCGTGGTGAAGTCGAGGCCGGTCTCGGCCTCCAGCAGGTCGAGGAAGCCGCGCCAGTCGGGCGCTCCGTCCACGGTTTCGGGCGTCGGGGACTGCCCTGACGGCGGTTGATACGCGCCGGTCCGCGCTGCGGCGTCTGCCCAGACCCGCGCGAGGGCGTCTGGGCCCGCCTGGTTGAGGATCAGCGTGGCCAGCGCGTAGGACGCGGCGTAGCCATAGGATTCCGCGGCGGTGGTCGGCGCCGGGGTGGCGGGCCAGTCGTTGAGCGGGAAGGCGGCCGCCCGGAGCTTCGCTGTCAGCGCGGGTGCGGACGACTTGATCTTGAGCGCCACGAGCGCCCGCTGCGCGTAGAGGCTCGCGAACCCCTCGACCTCCCAGCGGTCCGCGAGGAGCGTGCCGTTGAACCACCCGTGGGCGGCCTCGTGGACCACCGTCGCGGAGTTCGCCCAGTACGCCACCTGGATCATCGACGCCGTGGGGTCGTACAGCCCCGCAAAGCCGCCCGTGCTGCGGCTGACCGCCTCCTGGACCACGACTGCACCGTCATGGGGCCACGCCAGCCCGATGTCCGAGCGCAGGAGCGGCAGTGACCGCGTGAAGAGCGGGCCCACGCGCCCTGCCCAGGAGCGGTCGTCCTTCCAGGCGCGAATCGTGAGCGGGATCGTGCCGTCCTCGACCTTCACCGAGAGGTTCGTGGCTCGATACGTCGCCGGCTGCTGCGCCGAGACGAAGGCGAAGAACCCGAGTGGGTTGGCGAGGGCGTTCGTGGCGAGAACGACGCCGCCGTCCGACGCGTGGGTCTGCGTCGTGAACGTGCCGGACTCGACGCTGACGTCATAGCCCTTGGGGAACCGCACGGTCACGCGGCTGCCAGAGGCCCCGTCCGAGGCGTAGGCCCAGACCGGGAAGGTGACGAGGCTCGTGCCGACGCGGACCAGGCGCTGGACGGCGGTGCTGGTGTCCTTGAGGTCGAAGGCGAACCGAAACGACGTGGTGTGGCCACCGAACAGCTGGGCGAAGTCGAGACGGAGGGTCGTGGCGTTCGCACCCCGCGAACTGATGTGCACCGAGGCGCCGCTCGGGCCCTTGGTGACCCTCGGGTTGGCCGCACCGGGCTGCACGTTGAGGAACGCGTGGTCGAAGTAGAAGCGGTTGACCCGCGTGTCGGCCCGGTGGTTGGCAATCGACACGTCCACCACGACGCTGACCCGCCCCTGGCTCGGCAGGACCGAGTAGATGGCGGCGGTCACGATCGTCAGGTCGGTGCTGGCGCCACGGGCCGTCGGGGCCGGCACGATGCCCGCCGGGCCGAGCAGCAGTCCGAGCAGACTGAGCACGCCGATCGCGAACGCCAGCGACGCTGCCCGCTGGCGAAGGCGGGACAGGCGCGCGGGGCGCCACTCGGCCGATCGCGGCTGGTCACGGCGCTCGGCGCCGCTCGATGCGGGCGAACCCGTCACGAGCGCTCCCCGCCGGGTTCGGCCAGCAGCTCCGCCAGCTCCGCCGAGTAGCGCGCGACGAGGCGCATTCCGGGGCCGTCCGGGTCGGCAGGGGGCGTCGTTCGCCAGCCGCCCGCCTTGAGCCACTCGACCGACTCGGCGTGGAAGCGGTCCGCGACGGCCACCTGCCGGGCGAGCGCGAGGCCGAGGTCCTCTCGTCCGACGGTGGCGGCGGGCAGCTCCGCCACCAGCAGCGGGCGCTCATCCTCGCCCACGCTGAACTTCACGAACGGCAGCTCGTCGTTCCAGCGCAGCAGCTTGCGATATGACTTGCGGAAGTTGTCGTTGACCGGCGGCGCGAAGTGGCACCAGCAGATCAGGGCGAGACCCGGATCGAGGATCAGCGTGATCCGGAGCGCGGCGCGGCGCCGGCCGTCGAGAACGATGTCCCACGAGGTGACGCCCTCGCGGTCGCTGCGCTCGAGCGGGGTGACGCCAAGGTCGGCGAGCCAGGCCTCGACGTCGGCCGGACCGCACGCCGCCGCCCGGGGAGCGATGGACATGGCCCGCAGTCTACCCGAGGGCGCGAAACGGCCGATCAGCGACGTTCGCGGATGTTCCTCTGGAGGCGACGGCACTCCGTGAATTCGCGACCGGCGTCGGGCTAGGTCGCCGACACGGCCTCGCCCGCCCCGGCGACGCCAGCGCGTGCACAGGCGCGTGCTGAAACGGCAGGAGTTGTCACGCAGTCGAAGGACGACTGCTCGACCATGGTCCGGCCGCGAAGTCCCGTCAGGGAGTCCGACGACGGGTGCCTGTCAGCGGGTTCGCCGCTGAAGCGGCTCTCGAAGCCGAAGCCGACCTTTCCCGCGCCGACCACCACTCGTGCTTCGACTGCCTGTCAGAAACGGGCCGTGAGAATCGACGCGGCTGCGCGGCAGGGCCGGCGACGACCCGATCAGCCTCCGGCCGACGACAGCTCCTCATCGTCCGAGCTGCGGTCCGGCCGCCGGTCGACCGTCCCGCCGGAGCGGACGATGCGAGTCGAGAAGTCCGACGAGCGCACCTGGCCGCCCACCTTGACGTTGCGGCCCAGGCGCGCGCCGCGCGGGATGATCGACTGCTTGCCGATCACCGTGATGCCGGTGTTGAGTCGGCCCGGCTCGCCCTTGTTCGGCGTGTCGAAGTCAGGCCCGTCGCCGACGATCGCGCCCTGGCCGACGGTGACCTCCTTGTCGAGGATCGCGCGGTCCACCACAGCACCGCTGCGCACGACCGTGTCGAACATCAGGATGGAGTCACGGACAACGGCGCCCACGTCCACGCGAACGCCCGGCGAGAGCACGCTGTTGACCACGGTGCCGTTGATCACGCAGCCGTGCGAGATGAGGCTCCGGTGCACCTGCGCCGTCGGGCCCACCTTGGCGGGGGCGCGCTCCTCGGATCGCGTGTGGATCAGCCACTCGCGGTCGTACAGGTCAAGCTCGGGGTTGTCGTCCAGGAGCGCCATGTTGGCCTCCCAGAACGTCTGGATGGTCCCCACGTCCTGCCAGTAGCCGTCGAACCGATAGCCGAAGACGCGGGCACCCTCCTCGAGCATCGCCGGCACGACGTGACCGCCGAAGTCCGTCCGCTCCTCGGACAGGAACCGCCGCAGCGCCCGCTTCGAGAACACGTACACGCCCATCGACGCGAGGTCGCTCTTGGGCTGCTTGGGCTTCTCCTGCCACTCGATGACGCGCTCCTGGTCGTCCATGGCCAGGATGCCCATCCGGCTGGCCTCGGACAGCGGCACGCGCCGGACCGCGATCGTCACGTCCGCCCGCTTGCGCCGGTGCGCCGCAATGAACGGCGTGTAGTCCATCTTGTAGATGTGGTCGCCGGCCAGGACCAGCACGGTGTCGCCCGCGTCGTGCTCGATGACGTTGAAGTTCTGGAGGACCGCGTCCGCCGTGCCGCGGTACCACTCGGCAACGCGCCCACGCTTCACGTACGGCTGGAGCATCTTCACGCCGCCGGTGTTGCGGTCGAGGTCCCACGGGCGCCCTAGGCCGATGTGGTCGTTGAGGGAGCGGGGGTTGTACTGCGTGAGCACCATCACGTCCGTGATGCCGGAGTTCACGCAGTTCGACAGGGTGAAGTCGATGATCCGGTACTTGCCGCCGAATGGCACGGCTGGCTTGGCGCGCACAGAGGACAGGATCGACAGCCGCTCGCCCTCACCGCCAGCGAGGATGATCGCCATGACCGGCTTGACCAACGTCGTTCCTCCGGACCTGCGGGGACCTTCCCCGATCCTAACACCGCCCGACGTCAGCCAAGTGACCCGTCGGAGTGCTGCTAGGTGAACAGAAGCGGGTTAACGAACGTCCCGTTGAACTCCACCATCCAGTGGAGGTGGGCGCCGGTCGAGTGGCCGGTGCTGCCCTCGTAGCCGATGACCTGGCCCTGGCTCACGTGATCCCCCGCGCGAACGGGGTACGTGGGCTGCATGTGGGCGTACCAGGTCACCAGTGAGGTGCTGTGGGCGATGATCACGATCCAGGCCGGGTCCGCGCCATCGGCGTAGTTCCAGCCCACGTACACCACGGTGCCGGCGCCGGCCGAGCGGATCGGGGTCCCATAGGGCGCAACCAGGTCGATCCCATTGTGGTAGTGGGCGCAGTTGCCGTAAGGCGGCTCCCAGCTGAACCCGGTGCAGCCGAACGGCTGGGTGATCGACCCGGACATCGGCCACTGCAGCGAGCCGTTGTACTGGCTCGGGATGTTCCCGTGGCTCGCCTGCGCGGCGATGATCGAGTCGATCTTCTTCTGGAGCTTGGCCCTCGAGGCGCTGGCCTTGGCGAGGGACGCGCGGAGGGCGGCCTTGTTGGCCGATGCCTTGGCGTACTGCGCCTTCTGGGCGGCGAGCGCGGCCTTGGCGGCCGCCTCGAGCGCGTTGAGGCGCTTGGTCGCGGCGGCGAGGTCGGCGATCTTGCGGTCCAGCGCCTGCTTCTGGACGGCCGCCTGCTGGCTCAGGACGCCGGTCTGGTCGCGGGTCTCCGAGACGGTCTGGTGGAGCGCGAGCAGCGTCGCCTGGTCGGAGGCGACCTGCTGGGCGAGCTGCTGGTCCTGCGCGGCGGCGTCGAGCTGGGTCGACATCGCGGCGAGCATGTCGGTGAACGACGCGCCCGAGAGCAGGGTCTCGAGCATCGAGGTGCGCTGGTCCTCGTAGGCCACCCGGACGCGCTCTGCCAGCTGCGTCTGGTGCTGGCCCAGCTCCACCCGCTTGGCCGCCTCCTGGGCCTCGATCGACACGAGCTGCGCGTCAAGGTCCGCGAGGCTCGACACGAGGGAGTCGTACTGCGCCTGGACGCTGGCGAGGTCCTGGGACAGGGCCGTGACCTGCTTGCGGGTGGCCGCAAGGTTCTGCGTGATCCCCGCGAGCTGCGTCTTGGTCTGGTCGATCTGGCCGGACAGCGTGGCCTGGGACGCGCTGAGCGCCGCGATCTGCGACTTCTCCGCGGCGATCTTCGCCTCGAGCGCCTTCTTCTGCGCCTGGGCGTCCGAGAGCTGGTCCGCGAAGGCGGGCGAGGGCGCGGCCACGTGGCCGGCGAACGTGCCCATCAGCAGCGGGACGATGAGCAGGGCAATGATGGTGCGTCGCCCGAGGCCACGCCGGGCTCGGGGGAAGTGCTGCGCAACGGTGCGGGTCAACGAAGGGGCGTCCTCATCTCGTGCGAGCTGTCTCCGTCATCGTCGACGCCCCTCGGCGTCGGGGTGCTCGGCTACCACGCTCGCCGGATACGGCGCCGCCTCGGAAGGGCACGCCCGAGACGACAGTGAACCGGCGCTTTCGGGAGTGTAACAGCGGGATCAACTCCGGCCCATGGTCCGTTGGTCCCGCATTTCACGTGTGCCGCCGCGGTGCGAAGGACGCGCGGCGGCGTCGGACGCTGCGCAGCCGGCGGACGCCGCAGACGCGAAACGGCCCCGGGTCCGCGTGGAGCCCGGGGCCGTCGTCGAGGTCAGGGGATCAGCTGCCGGTCCAGCCGGTGCCGGCCATCCAGGCCTTCCAGACGTCGGGGTGGGCATCGACCCACTTCTTGGCGGCGTCATCGTCGGACATCTTGTTGGAGATGTCGGTGGCGACCGCGTTCTGGTCGTCGTTGGTCCACTTGAAGTTCTTGATGAACGCGACGGCGGGACTGCCGCTGTTCACGAAGGTGGTGGAGGCGACCTTGTTGAGGTTGTACGGCGGGTAGTCGCAGGTCATCGACTTCGCGTTGCTGTCGCAGCCTGCCGTGTAGGCCGGCAGCTGGAGGTGGACCAGCCCGTCGTTGATCTGGCTGTCGAACCAGTTGGGCTCCCAGTAGTAGGCCAGGATCGGCTTGTTGGCGCCGATGGCGGACTTGATCGCCGCGTCGGAGGCCGCCTCGGAGCCCGAGTAGACGACCTTGAAGTTGAGGCCGAGGCCCTTGACCAGCGCCTCGTCGTTGGTCACGTACGAGGGGTCGCCGTCGAGGATCTGGCCCTTGCCCCCGGACTCGCTGGTCACGAAGTCAGCCGAGAGCTTGTTGAGGGCAGCCGTGAAGGCAGCGGGAGAGGAGTTGGCCGCCATGAGCTCGGGGTGGGCGTCGGCGTAGTACTTGGGGATGAACCAGCCGATGATCCCGACGTTGCCCTGCGAGCCCAGGTCCACCGCGACCTTCTGGTCGGTGATGTACTGCTTGGCGAGGTCCTCGTGGCCCCAGTTCTCGAGGATCACGTCCACGTCGCCGGTCGGGAAGCCCTGCCAGCTCACCTGCTCGCTCAGGGCCTTGATGCTGGTCGTGCAGCCGAGCTGCGTCCGGAGCAGGTAGTCCACGACGGCCACGTCGGCCTCGTAGCCCACCCACGGGTTGTCGGCGATGTTGACCGTGCCGCAGGGCGCCATCGAGGTGGCGGCGGCCTGGCTCGGCGAGGCGGCCGCCGATTCGGGGGCCATGCTCGCGGGCGACGCGGAGGTGGCCGCCGGAGCAGCCGACGCGGGTGTCACGGACGGGCTTGCGGCGCTGCCGCTGCAGGCCGACACGAGGATTGACAGGACGGCCGCCCCTGCGGCGAGCCGTCGGACGGTGCTGTCTGCGAGATTCAAGCCAGATCCCCTTCCTTCCATACCGGCCTCATGCTCCTCCAGGCCGGATCGCGCATTGTGACCTGTCGCGGGCTTCCCCGCTTGCGAGCCCCCGTGCCCGGTGAGCGGGCGGTCTGCTCTGTGCCGTGTCTCCTCCTGCTTGGCGCCGACCCGGCCGAGGCCCGGCGGACGACGCGGTGGGGCGCTATTCCTCCTCGACTCGCCGGACCTCGCGCCGCGCGCCGGCCCCCTGGGTGATGCGGTCGAGCATCACGCCCAGGAGCACGATGGCAATGGCCGCGGCGAAGCCGACGCCGAAGTCCGTTCCCTGCACCAGCCCCTGCACAACCCGGTAGCCGAGCGCCTGGCCGCCGACCAGGCCGCCCACGACGACCATCGCGAGGATCAGCACGACCCCCTGGTTCGTGGCCGCCAGCAGCGACCGCCGGGCCATGGGCAGCTGGACCTTGGTGATGACCTGGAGCGGAGTCGAGCCCGCGGACTCCGCCGCCTCGGTGGTGGTGGCCGACACGCCGCGGACGCCGTCCTCGACCAGTCGGATCACCGCCGGGATCGCATAGATGACGGCGGCCAGGATCGCCGTGAAGCGCGACGGCCCGAACAGGGCGAGGGCGGGGATGAGGTACACGAATGCGGGCATCGTCTGGAGCGCGTCGTTGATCGGGCGGACGATCTGCGAGACCAGGCTTGAGCGGGCGGCCAAGGTCCCGATCACCACGCCCACGGCCATCGCGATCGCGACGCCGAACAGCACCTGGGTCAGCGTCTCCATCGCCGGCTCCCAGACCTGGAGCGCCACCACGAGCAGGCCCGCCAGGACGACCACGACCGCCGCGCGGCGGCCCGTGATGATCAGGGCGAGGCCCGAGGCCAGACCAATGACGAGCCAGAACGGCGACGCCGTCAGCGCGGTCTGGAGCAGGTCGATCACCCAGCCGCTGGCCGTGTCCTTGACCCAGCTGGTGAGCCACGCGAAGTTGGTGGTGAGCCAGGTGACGAACGCGTTGACCGGATCGGCGAAGGAGAGGCTCAGACCGGTCGGGAACTCGTGCCCCCAGGGCTGCGTGATGCCCAGGGCCACGCCCACGACCGCGATCGCCCCTCCCACCGCCGCCATCTGCCGGTGGGAGGCCTTGGTCACGCGCTCCGCGCCGGTGTGGCGGCGGTCCGAGACCTGGCTCGCGCTCGCCGTGAGCCGGTCGAGGACCATGGCCAGCAGGACGATGGCGAGGCCCGCATCGAACGAGCCGCCCACATCCTGGATCTCGAGGGCCTTGAGCAGCTTCTCGCCCAGGCCGCCCGCGCCGACGAAGGCGGTGATGACCACCATCGAGAGCGCCATCATGATCGTCTGGTTGACCGCCAGGCCGATCGTGGTGCGCGCCATCGGCATCTGGACCTTGCGCAGGACCTGTCGGCCGGTCGAGCCGAGCGAGGTGGCCGCCTCGACCGTCTCGGCCGGGACGCCGCGGATGCCCAGCGCGGTGAGGCGGATGGCGGGCGGGATGGCGTAGATCATCGTCGCGATCGTCGCCGTCCCGTTGCCGATGAAGAACAGGATCGTCAGCGGGACGAGGTACGCGAACGTGGGCATGATCTGCATCAGGTCCAGGATCGGCGTCACCACGCGGAGCACGCGGTCGCTGCGGCCGGCCAGAATCCCGATCGGGATGCCGACGACCAGCGACAGGGCGACGGCCACGATCATCTGGCCGAGCGTGGTCATGGTCGGGTCCCACAGGCCGAGCAGCCCGATCATCACCAGCGCCAGGGCTGCGGCCAGCCCGGTCCGCCAGGTCACGAACACGAAGCCGAGCGCCCCGGCGATGGCGGTGATGCCGAGCCAGCCGAGCGTCGTCAGCCAGTCGGTCACGAAACCCACGAGCCCCGCTGTGCCGGTCCGGATGGGCGTGAAGAAGAGCGTGAAGTACCACTCGTTGTGGTGCAGCGCCATCCAGTTCTTGAAGTCGGTCAGGGCCTGGAACAGCGGCGTCTGCGAATCGAACGGCAGCGTCATCGTGTCGTGGAGCAGCGCGAACAGGACGGCGAATGCCGCGAGCAGGAGCGCAACGGCCTGGGGCTTGGTGATCCGGGGTCGCATCGGTCGCCGGGCGGCAACCGCGAGCGTTGTCACGCCTCCGACTCGGTGCCCGCGATGGCCGACAGGATCAGCCGCCGGTCTACCATGCCCACCAGCCTCCCGTCGTCGACAACTCTGACCGGGGCGTCCGCGGTGGCTGCAGCGTGGACCGCGGTGCGGATGACGGCGGTCGAGGGGAACTCGGGGCCGTCGAGGCGGTCGTCCGGGCGCACCTCGCGCATGATCCAGCCAAGCGTGAGGACGTACGACTTGGGGACGTCCTGGACGAAGTCGGCCACGTAGTCGTCGGCGGGGGCGCCCACGATCTCCTCGGGCCGGCCGATCTGGACGATCTCGCCCGCCCGCATGATCGCGACGTGGTCGCCCAGCTTGAGCGCCTCGGCGAGGTCGTGGGTGATGAAGATCATCGTCTTGCCCACCTCGTGGTGGAGCCGGATGACCTCGTTCTGCATGTCCCGCCGGATGAGCGGGTCGAGCGCGCTGAACGGCTCGTCGAACAGCATGACCTCGGGGTCCACCGCGAGCGCCCGGGCCAGGCCCACCCGCTGCTGCATGCCGCCCGAGAGCTGGTCCGGGTAGCGCATCTCCTGGCCCTCGAGGCCGACGAGCGAGAGCATGTGGGCCGCCTTGTCGCGGCGCGCCTTCTTGGGCTCGCCGCGGATCTCCAGGCCGAACGCCACGTTGTCGATCACCCGCCGGTGAGGCAGCAGGCCGAAGTGCTGGAACACCATGGAGAACCGGTGGCGGCGCAGCTCCCGGAGGCGGGCCTGGGACGCCTTGCCGATGTCCTCCTTGTCCAGGAGCACCTCGCCCGCGGTGGGCTCGATGAGGCGCGTGAGGCAGCGGATGAGCGTGGACTTGCCCGAGCCGGACAGGCCCATCACCACGAACACCTCGCCCGGGCGGACGTCGAAGCTCACGTCGCGGACGGCCACGTTCGAGCCGGTGGCGAGTCGCAGCTCGTCCCGCGGGAGCTCGGCGAGGGCCGTGCCGATGATCTTGTGCTCGCCGGGCCCGAAGATCTTCCACAGGCCCTTGACCGAGATCGCCGTCTGGGCGACGGGCTCCTGCGCCGCAGCGAGGCGGGCCTGCGCGAACGGTCCAGGGGCGGGGAAGGTGGCGGTCATGCCCGTGAGCCCCGACAGGTCTCCGGCGGTGTGTGGGCGAGAGACACGAGGTCAGCTCCTCCATGGAATGCGTCGCCCCGCTCCCGGGCGACGAAGCGCACAGAGTAGGCGCTGACGGCCAGGAGCGTCAGGCTCGTTGTGCAGGCCGCGTTGGTCCTGCCGCGGGTCATGCCGCCCCCCTCCGGTCGCGCCAGCCGAGCCTGCGCCCGATCTCGTCGCCCGCCGCCATCACGGCCGCGGCAACGGCCTCGAACCGATCCGGGCCCAGCCGGTACGAGGGGCCAGACGCGCTGACCGCGGCCACCACGGCGCCGTCGTGGCCGCGGATGGGCGCCGCGATCGCATTGAGCCCCACCTCCAGCTCTTCGCGCGTGGAGGCCCAGCCGGACGCCGCCACGCCGGCAAGCTCGCGCTCGAGGGCGGAGCGGTCGGTGATGGTCGTCGGCGTGAAGCGCTCCAGCGGTCGGGCCAGCAGGCGGGCGCGCTCCGCGGGGTCGGAGGAGGACAGCAGCACCTTGCCGCTCGAGGTGGCGTGGAGCGGGGTCCGCTGGCCCACCCAGTTCTGGGTCGCGACGGTGGCGCCGCCGAGCACCTGGTCCAGGTTGACCACCGCATCGCCCTCGAGGCGGGCCACGTTGACGGTCTCCCCCACCTCGGCGGCCAGGCGGCGCGAGACGGGCCGGCTCTGCTCCACCAGGTCGAGGCGTCCGGCGGTGGCGCCAGCGAGACGGACGATCCCGAAGCCGAGGCGGTAGCGCCCGCGCTCGCTGACCTGCTCCACGAGGCCGCGGGCCTCGAGCACGGCGAGCAGCCGGTGGGCGGTGCTCTTGTGCACGCCCAGGGCCGCGGCCAAGTCGGTCACGGCTCCGTCCTCGCGCTCGGCGAGGTACTCGAGCACGTCGATGGCGCGGTCCACCGACTGGATCACGGCCGGCACCTCGAGGCGGCCCTCAGCCATGCCCGGCCCCCGCTCCCCCGGCGACCCCGGACGACAGCGCCGCGACGGCTTCCGCCAGTGATGCCAAGTGCCCGGCGTCGTGGCGCAGGACCTCGCCCAGAAGCCCCACCGCGTCCAGTTCACCGAACCTGGCGTGGACCCCCGTGCAGCGCAGGGCGGCCTCGTCCATCGCCGCGACGGTCTCCACCACCTTGGCCCGAGCGGCGCAGAAGGCTTCGGACGCCTCGTCCGGGCTCGGGTCGGGTCGCCCGGCGAGGTCTGGCTCCGTCCACGGCCAGGACGGGTGGTCGTGCGCCGCCAGCTGGCGGAAGCGCGGCGTCCAGACCTCGGCGTCGACCGCCGCCAGGTGGACGACGATCCGGACCGGCGTCCAGCCGCCGTCAGGCCCCGGCGCGGTCGCCGCGTCGCCCAGCCTGTGGAGCATCGCGCCCGCCCACTCCGCCGCCTCACGCAGCGCGGGCACGAGGGCGGCCACGTCGGCAGCGCGGTTGGCGGCTCGTCCGTCGTCAGGGTCCGGGGCGGCCAGCGGCATCGTCACTCCGCCGCGTCGGGCATGGACGCCTTCCGGCGCGCGATGAAGTCGAGGAGCGCCTCGTCCACCGCGGGGTCGATCGCCGGCGCCTCGTAGTCGGCGAGCATCTTCTTCCAGACTCGATTGGCGCGCGCCCGGGCGTCGAGCTCGCCGTCCTCGAGCCACTGCTCGTAGCTGTTGTTGTCGGCGATCTCCGAGCGGTAGAACGCGGTCTCGAAGTTGGCGAGGGTGTGCGCGGTGCCCAGGAAGTGCTGGCCCGGGCCGTTCTCGCGGATCGCGTCGAGCGCCTGCCCGTTCTCCGAGAGGTCCACGCCCTTGGCGAACACGCTCATCATCCCGAGCTGGTCGGCGTCCATGACGAACTTCTCGTAGCCGATCGTCAGGCCGCCCTCGAGCCAGCCCGCGGCGTGGAGGACGAAGTTCGTCCCGGCGAGGACCGTGGGCTGGAGCGTCGCCGCCGACTCATAGGCCGCCTGCGCGTCCTCGATCTTGGACGCGGTCAGGCTGCCGCCGGAGCGGAACGGGACGCCGAGACGGCGGGCGAGCGCCGCCATCGTGTACAGCACCAGCGCGGGCTCCGGCGTGCCGAAGGTGGGCGCGCCCGACTGCATCGACATCGAGCTCGCGAAGGAGCCCAGGATCACCGGCGCCCCGGGGCGCACGAGCTGGGCGAGGGTCATGCCGCCGAGCGCCTCGGCGAGAGTCTGGGCGGCGACGCCGGCGGAGGTCACCGGGGCCATGGCGCCCGCCAGGATGAACGGCGTGACGATGCACGCCTGGTTCGCCGCCGCGTAGGTCCGCAGCGCGCCGAGCATCGTCGCGTCCCAGACGAGCGGCGAGTTGGCGTTGATGAGGCTGGTGACGACCGCGTTCTGGTCGACGAACTCCGCGCCGAACACGATCTTGGCCATCTCGACGGTGTCGGCGGCGCGCTCGGGCGCGGTGACCGAGCCCATGAACGGCTTGTCCGAGTACCGGATGTGGGCGTAGACCATGTCGAGGTGGCGCTTGTTGACGGCGACGTCAGTGGGCTCGCAGACCGTGCCGCCCGAGTGGTGGAGGTTCGGCGAGGCGTAGGCGAGCTTGACGAAGTTCTCGAAGTCCTCGAGCGTCGCGTACCGCCGACCGCCCTCAAGGTCCCGCACGAACGGCGAGCCGTAATTGGGCGCGAAGACCGTGTTCATCCCACCGATCGTCACGCTGCGCTCGGGGTTCCGGGCGTACTGGACGTAGGTGCGCGGGGCGCTGGCCTGGACGATCGAGCGGCACAGGCCGGCCGGGAATCGGACCCGCTCGCCGTTGACATCGGCGCCGGCGTCGCGCAGCAGGCGGAGCGCCTCCGGATCACCGCGGAACTCGAGGCCCACCTCCTGGAGGATGACGTCGGCGTTGTGCTCGATGAGCGAGAGGCCCTCCTCGGAGAGCACCTCGAACGGCGCCATGGTCCGGGTGAGGAACGGGGCGCGCGCCACGGCCGAATGGGCACGGGCCGCCTGGCGCCCGGCACGACCGCCGCTGCGCCGGCCGTGGAGATCGTCGGTCATCGTTCCTCCTCGTGGGCGGCGACGGGCTGGCGCCGCCGGCGTCGTTCGGTTCGCTCGTCCCGGCCCGCACGGCCCGCCGCCGGCCGCGCCGGCAGCTCCACCACGCGCCCGAGGTTGGGGTACGCAGCGGTCCTGTGCGGGATCGCCAGCGCATCGACGAAGTGCTCCTGGAAGCGCGGCTCGATCGCGGTCTCGAGCTTGTTGACCTCGCGGACCACGGTCTCGATCTCGCGCCGCGCCGCGCCCGACAGCAGCGCGATCAGGGCGCCGGCGCCCGCGGCGTTGCCCGCCGACCCCACCCGCGCGAGGTCACAGTCGGGCACCAGGCCCAGCACCATGGCGTGCGTCGTGTCGATGTGGCTCCCGAAGGCGCCCGCGAGGCGGACCTCGTCGACCGCGTCCACGCCGTAGGCGTCCATCAGCAGCCGCGCCCCCGCGTACAGGGCGGCCTTGGCGAGCTGGATCGCGCGAACGTCGTTCTGGGTGACGAGGACGCGCGGCTCGCCCTCGTGCAGGACGTAGCTGAAGGTGCGCCCGTCGGCGATCACGCGGGGTGTCCTTGCGGCCAGCGACCCGTCGATGATCCCGTCAGCGGTGATGACCCCCGCGAGGAACAGCTCCGCGATCACCTCGATGATCCCCGAGCCGCAGATGCCGGTGATCCCGGTGTCGGCAGTGACCTCGGCGAAGCCCGGCTCGTCGGACCACAGCGTGGAGCCGATGACACGGAAGCGCGGCTCGAGCGTTCCGCGGTCGATGCGGACGCGCTCGATGGCGCCCGGCGCGGCGCGCTGCCCGGACGAGATCTGCGCGCCCTCGAACGCCGGCCCCGTGGGGCTGGACGCCGCGAGCAGGCGGTGGCGGTTGCCCAGCACGAGCTCCGCGTTCGTCCCCACGTCCACGATGAGCGTGACGGCCTCTGCGAGGTGCGGCTGCTCGGAGAGGATCACGCCGGCGGTGTCGGCGCCCACGTGCCCGGCGATGCAGGGCAGCACGTAGACGCGGGCGCCCGGGTGGACGCCGAGCCTGAGCTCCGCAGCGGTGGTGTGGACGGCGCGCTCGGTCGCCAGCGTGAACGGCGCCTGGCCCAGCGGCGTCGGGTCGAGGCCCAGCACGAGGTGGTGCATGATCGGGTTGCCGACGAGCGCGATCTCGAGGATCTCCTCGCGCTCCACGCCGGCGGTCGTCGCCAGGCTGCCGATCAGCTCCCGCAGCGCCGTGCGCACTGCCGTGGTCATCTCGGCCGCGCCCCGCTCGTGGAGCATGGCGTACGAGACCCGGCTCATCAGGTCCTCGCCAAAGCGGATCTGGGGGTTCATCACGCCGGCCGACGCGAGGACGGTCCCGTCGAGCAGGCTTGCCAGGTGCGCCGCGATGGTGGTCGACCCGATGTCGACCGCCACGCCGTACGCGCGGTCGCGGAACCCTGGCCACGCGGCGATCAGCGTGTGGCCGTCGTGGACGGCGACCGTCACCTTGCCGGCGCCCGCCTCGACCGCGGCCTGGAGCGCGCGCGTCGCCGCAAGGTCGGCATCGAGCGTCTCGATCCCCCACTCCCGCGCCAGCGCCTGCTGCACGCGCACGAGGTCAGAGGCGGGCGAGGCGAGGTCTGGCAGCGCGGCCTCGACGTAGTGGAGCCTCGTGACCGGGTCGAGCTCGAACGGGCGGACCTCGAGCTCCTTGCGGACCACCTGGCGGTGCACCTGCGAGGCGGCCGGCACGTCGATGACGGCGTCACCCAGCAGGCCAGCCGTGCAGGCGAGCCGGCGCTTGGGCGCCAGGCCCTTGCGCGCGGCGTAGTCGGCCTCCACCGCGTCGGGCGCCGACACGTTGGCCGGGGCCGAGGTGATGCCGTGCTTGGGGAACTCGCCGACGCTCTGCTCCACCTGGCAGCGGCCGCAGATCCCCCGCCCGCCGCACACCGAATCGATGTCCACGCCCAGCTTGCGGGCCGCGTCGAGCACGGTCGTGCCCACGGGGAAGTGCCCCCGGCGGCCCGAGGGCGTGAAGATCAGCAGGGGATCGGGCGATCCCACGACCGGCTCGGCCTCAGCCAGCCGCGACCGCGGACCGGCGCTTGTTCACGCGCCGCTCGCGACCATCAGCCGCCTCGGCATTGGGATCCCGGTTGGCGCGGATCCAGGCGGCGGCGTCAGCGTCGTTGCCCAGCAGCACGTCGGCGGCCATGATGGCCTTGCGGACGTCGGGCAGCAGCGGGTTGGTGATCGCCGAGGTCAGGCCGTTGCTGATGGCCATGGCCAGGAACGCCGAGTTGATCCCCTCGCGGGCCGGCAGGCCGAAGCTGACATTCGACGCGCCGCAGGTGGTGTTCACCTTGAGCTCGTCGCGCAGGCGGTTGAGCAGCGCGAACACCTGGCGGCCGGCGGTGCGCATGGCGCCGATGGGCATGACCAGCGGGTCCACGATCACGTCCTCGCGCGGAATCCCGTGGTCGGCGGCGCGCTCGACGATCCGCTTGGCCACGGCGAACCGCACGTCGGGGTCGATGGAGATGCCGGTGTCGTCGTTGGAGATGGCCACCACCGCCGCGCCGTACTTCTTCACCAGCGGCAGGACGCGCTCCATGCGCTCCTCCTCGCCGGTGACCGAGTTGACCAGCGCCTTTCCCTGGTAGACCGAGAGCCCGGCCTCGAGCGCGTCCATGATCGACGAGTCGATCGAGAGCGGCAGGTCGGTCAGCGACTGGACGAGCTTGACGGTGCGGGCCAGGATCCCGGGCTCGTCGGCGAGCGGGATGCCGGCGTTGACGTCGAGCATGTGGGCGCCGGCCTCGACCTGGGCCAGCACGTCGCGCTCCACTCGGCTGAAGTCGCCGTTGCGCATCTCCTCGCCCAGCAGCTTGCGGCCGGTGGGGTTGATCCGCTCGCCGATGACCACGAACGGGAGGTCACCGCTGATGACCACCTCGCGGGTCGCCGAGCTGATGACGGTGCGGGTCATGGGGCCTCCGTGGGGACTGGCGCCGGGGATGCGGTCGGCGTGGCGGGCGGGGCGGCCTCGAAACCGCGGTTGGCGGTGAGCGCAGCGAGGCGCGCCCGGGGGAATTCGGCTTCGATGCGGGCGACCTCGGCGGCCACCTCCGCCTCCAGGTCCTCACCGCAGGGCCGGCTGGTTCGGCGCCACTCGGCGAGGTACTCGTCCATGTCCTTCTTGCCGGCCCTGGTGGCGGCCTTGTCGATGGCCATCTGGAACCGGAGCGGCAGCATCGCCTTGGCCGTGCGGCGGCTCTCCTTGGCCGTGACCTGGGCCGGGATGTCGCGCCACGAGATCAGCGTGAGGGTGGCCATCAGGCGACGGCCTCGTCCGGGTCGTCTGCGGCGTCCGGGGCGGTCGTTCCCGGGTCCGCGTCCCTCCCCGCGCCGTCCGCGTCGGCCACCCCGCGCCCGTCGCCTGCCTTCACGGCCAGTCCGCCGGCCAGCCCCGCAATCGCGGTGCCAAGCTCGCCATACCCCGTGGGCCGATGCTCGAACGCCAGTCCCAGCCGGACGGCCGCCCGGCGCGCCATGTCCAGGACCTCGGGGTCGTCGTGCTGGGAGAGGTAGACCACCCGCTGGTAGCCCGCGAAGTACACGGGCAGCAGCTCCGGGTGGCGGTCGAGCCCGAGGCCGCGGACCACCAGCGCATCGAAGCTGCGCGCCAGGAAGTCCGTCAGGTAGAAGGTGCCCGGCTCCTCAGCCGCGAGTGCCGTGAACGCTGCGAGGCCCGTGAACGCGGCATAGCAGTGGGCGCCCGGCAGGCGGTCGGCGCCATGCTTGGCCAGCACCGTGTCCAGCGCGCCGCCTGTGCCGCAGTCCGCGTAGGCCACGAACACCCGGTCGTAGCCCGCGCCGAGCTCCGAGAGCTTCGCGTCGACCGCGGGCGCGATCTGCTCCGGCCGGTTGTGGAGCTGCGCGGGCAGGCAGCGCACGTCGACGGCCGCGGCCAGCCCGTTGCGCTCGACGAGCTCGAGCAGCTCGCGGGCGAGCGCACCACAGCCCACGACGAGCGTGGGGGCGTGGGCGGCAGGGGACGCGCCGGGCTGGCGCCCGCGATCGGTCACGCGACGAACTTGCGGGCCGTTTCTGCGGCGATGGCGGCGTCGCGGCAGTAGGCGTCGGCGCCGACCGCCATCGCGAACTCCTCGTTGAGCGGCGCGCCGCCCACGAGGACCACGTACTTCTCGCGGATGCCGCGGTCCTTGAGCGCCTGGATCACGACCTTCATGTACGGCATCGTGGTGGTGAGCAGCGCGGACATGCCCAGGATGTCGGGCTTGTGCTCCTCGAGCGCGGCGAGGAACTTCTCCGCGTCCGTGTTGACGCCGAGGTCGATGACCTCGAAGCCCGCGCCCTCGAGCATCATCCCGACCAGGTTCTTGCCGATGTCGTGGATGTCGCCCTTCACCGTGCCGATGACGACCTTGCCGACGGGCTTGGCGCCGGTCTCGGCGAGCAGCGGACGCAGGATGGCCATGCCGGCCTTCATCGCGTTGGCGGCGAGCAGCACCTCCGGGACGAACAGGATGCCGTCGCGGAAGTCGACGCCCACGATGCGCATGCCCTCGACGAGTGCCTCGGCAAGGACCTTGTCGGCGCCCCAGCCGCGCCCGAGAAGGATCTTGGTGCCCTCGACCGTCTCCGGCGCGAGGCCGTCATACAGGTCGTCATGCATCTGGCTGACCAGTTCCTCGTCGCTCAGCGAGGCGAGGTCCAGTTCCTGCTCGTCGGTTCCCATTGGCTCCTGCCGGTGGCGCTTTGTCGCGGATGGCGCAACGAGTTGCGGATTGCGCAACGGACAATAGACGAAGGCCGCGGGCGTGTCCAGACGGTTCCGCGCGCCGCGCCAACGGCGGGTTTCGCCTACCGGGCCGCGCCCCATTCCGCAGCACCGGCACCGGGACGGTGGTGTCGCGTCCCCAAACCCGTGGCCACGGTCACCGCCCTCGCGTACACCACAGGGGCGGTGGCCGCGGCGGTGGCGGGCACACCCGAGTGGGAGCCCGCTGGAGCACCGCACCTATCTCCCCCCGGAGACGGTTATCCAATCGTCGCCGCGGCACTCGTGCTCAGTGCCCAGCGCGGGGACCCTTCTGACTAACCCCCGGGAGGAGATAGGAGCGCAATTCGCGTGACAAGCCGCGTCGGGAGGAGATACGAGTGCGATTGCCGGGAGCGACGTACGCCAGCGCGGGCGGCCCTCAGGCCTCGGCGGCGCTCAACCGGTCCTGGGTGTACTGGTAGTGCGAGCCCACCGCATCGCAAGCGGCAGAGGCGTCGCGAGCGCGGATCCCGTCGGCGATGTGCCGGTGGAACTCGACCGGTGGCGTCCAGCCGAGCGAGGCGTGGGTCCCGAGCGCGGTCCGCATCAGCAGCACCGTCTGCGAGGCCAACTCCTCGTAGAGCGCGAGCAGCCGGCCGTTGCCCGACATCCGGCAGTAGGCGCGGTGGAACGCCATGTCGGCATCCCAGGCGGCAGCCAGGTCGCCAGCCGCGTAGGCGTGCTCGGTGGCGTCGAGCGCCGCGTACAGCCCGGCGATGTCCTCGTCGGTGGCGAGCTCGATGGCCTGGCGGACGGCCGCCTCCTCGATCGCCCGGCGGATCACGTAGACCTCTGCCAGGTCGCGCTCCGTCAGCGAGGAGACGAAGGTCCCCCGCCGGGGCAGGTCCACCGCGAGGCCGGACCGGGCCAACTCGGCCAGCGCGTCTCGCACGGGCCCGCGCGAGACCCCGAAGCGCTCCGCGAGCTCGGTCTCCACCAGCCGGGTGCCAGCCGGCAGGCGCCCGTCGAGGATCTCGTCGCGCAGCAGCTCCGCGACCGATTCCCAGAGTTGCTTGTGGGTGAACGAAGCCCTCATCACAGTGCAGGATCGCCGTTGACACCGCGGATTGTCAACAGTTAGCATCCCGCCACTGTCCGCCCCGTCACGGGCTCCCACGCGCGCAACCCCAATCCCCCAAGGAGTCGCCTCGATGGCCAGCCTCCCGTCCCACGCCAAGGTCGTGATCATCGGCGCCGGAATCGTCGGCAACAGCATCGCCTACCACCTGGCGAACCTGGGCTGGAAGGACATCGTCCAGATCGACAAGGGGCCCATGCCCAATCCTGGCGGCTCGACCGGCCACGCCAGCAACTTCATCTACTACGTCGACCACAACAAGGAGATGACCGCGCTCACGATCGAGAGCGCCAACCAGTACCGCGCGTGGGACGTGTACACCGAGTGCGGCGGCCTCGAGGTCGCGCGCACCGAGACGCGCATGAACGAGCTCCGCCGGCGCATGGACTCGGCCAAGAACTGGGGCGTCGACTCGGCTCGCCTGGTCACCCCGGCCGAGATCAAGGAGATGGTCCCGTTCATCAACGAGGAGATCCTCGTCGGCGGGTTCTGGGTCCCCGAGGTGGGCGTCTGCGACTCGCTCCGCTTCGGCACGATGTGCCGCGAGAAGGCCGAGGAGATGGGCGCGCTCACGGTCCTCGCCAACACCGAGGTCCTCGACATGGTGGTCGAGGACGAGCGGATCAAGAGCGTCGTGACCACGCGCGGCACCATCGACGCCGACTACGTGGTCATCGCCTGCGGCGTCTGGGCGCCCAAGCTGGCCGAGATGGCCGGCGCCCACATCCCGCTGACCCCGGTCGTCCACCAGATGGCGGACTACGGCCCCGTCCCGATCTTCGAGAAGTCGTCCAAGGCGATCGAGTACCCGATCGTGCGCGACATGGACGTGCTGATGTACGAGCGCCAGGACGGGATCGGCTTCGAGGTGGGCTCCTACGCCCACCGCTCGATCCTGCACGATCCGGAGGAGATCCCCTCCATCGAGGAGGCGAAGCTCTCCCCGACGGAGCTGCCCTTCACGCAGGACGACTTCGACCCGCAGCTCGAGGACGCGCTCGAGCTGTTCCCCGAGATCCTCGGCGACGAGCGGGTCGGCCAGAAGTACGCCATCAACGGCCTGATCGCCCTCACCCCCGACGGCATGCCGCTCCTGGGCGAGACGCCCGAGGTCCAGGGCCTGTGGTCGGCCGCCGCGGTGTGGGTCAAGGAGGGTCCGGCGGTTGGCAAGTGCATCGCCGAGTGGATGGTCCACGGCGAGCCCTCGATCGACTGCAACCAGAGCGACATCAGCCGCTTCCACGCCCACCAGAAGACGCGCCAGCACACCAAGCGCCGCGCGTTCGAGGCGTTCCCCAAGACCTACGGCATCGTCCACCCGGCCGAGCAGTACCTCTCCGACCGCCCGCTCCGCAAGTCGCCGATGTACGACTGGCACCGGGAGCACGACGCGGAGCTGTTCGAGGTCGCCGGCTGGGAGCGGGCGCAGTGGTACAACAGCAACGCCCCGCTGGTCGAGAAGTACGGCGTCACCACGCGCCCCAACGAGTGGGACGCCCGGTGGTGGAGCCCCATCATCAACGCCGAGCACCTCGCCATGCGCGAGGCGGCGGGCATCTTCGACCTCTCCGCGTTCGCCGTCTTCGACATTCTGGGCACGGGCGCCCTCGACAGCGTCCAGGGCGTGTGCCTGCGCCAGATGGACGTGGCCGTCGGCAAGGTGGTGTACACGCCGGTCCTCTCCGAGCGCGGCGGTTTCAAGAGCGACCTCACCGTGATGCGCCTGGGCAAGCACCACTTCCGGGTGGTGACCGGCGGCGCCCACGGCATGGCCGACCTCAAGTGGTTCAAGGACCACCTGCAGCCCATGGCGTCGATCGTGGACCTCACCGACGCGTACACGACGATCGGCGTCTGGGGGCCGAAGGCGCGCGACATCGTGCAGTCGATCACCCGGGCCGACATGAGCGGCGCGGCGTTCAAGTTCGGCACCTGTCGCAAGGTCGAGATCGGCAGCCAGCTCGTGCTGGCCTCGCGGATCAGCTACGTCGGCGACCTCGGCTGGGAGCTCTACGTCCCGATGGAGCAGGGCCAGCGGCTGTGGGACGAGCTGTGGGCAGCCGGCCAGGCGCATGGCCTGGTGGCCTGCGGCATGGGCGTCTACGGCACGACCGGCCGCCTCGAGAAGGGCTACCGCGCGTACGGCGCGGAGCTCGACGACGACTACACCGTGGTCGAGGCCGACATGGCGCCGGCGCGGCTCAAGGCACAGGACTTCGTGGGCCGCGACGCCCTGGAGCGCCAGCTGGGCCAGCCGGCGGCGGCGCGCTGCTGCACCCTCACCGTCGACGACCACACCTCCAAGACTGGCGAGCGTCGCTACATGCTGGGCCGCCAGCCGATCACCCTTGCCGACGGCTCCCCGATCACCGACCGCAAGGGCCGCCGCTCGTACGCGACGTCGGCCGGCGCGGGCCCGAGCCTCGGCAAGCACCTGCTGATGGCGTACCTGCCGCCGGAGCACGCCGTCGAGGGCAACCAGCTCTTCGTCCAGTACTTCGACGAGCTCTACCCCGTCACCGTCGCGCGGGTCGGCGCGCTGCCGCTGTTCGACCCCGAGAACGACCGAATCCGGGCCTGACGATGCGCGTCCTCGTCTGCGTCAAGCGCGTCCCCGCGGTCGCCGGGCGCCTCACCCTCACCGAGGACGAGCGCGCCCTCGACACCAAGTACGTGGGGTTCCAGGTGGGGCCCCACGAGGAGTGCGCGGTCGAGGAGGCCGTCCGCCTGGTCGAGGCGCACGGCGGCGAGGCCGTCGTGCTCACCCTGGGCCCGGCCGAGGCGGCCGAGCAGCTGCGCGAGGCGATGGCGATTGGCGCGGCCCGCGCGATCCACCTCGTCACCGACGGCGAGGAGTGGGACGCCGAGTCCACGGCCGGCGCGATCACTGACGCCCTCCGCGAGGACGAGGCGGCGAACGGCCCGTTCGACCTCGTGCTGCTGGGCAACGAGGCCGCCGACTCGGGCGGCTACCAGGTGGGCGTGCGCATCGGGCGGGCGCTCGGCCGGCCCGTCGTGACCGGGATCAAGGCGCTGTCGGTGACCGACGGCACCGCCCGCTGCGAGCAGGAGGCCGCTGGCGGCCGCGACGTCTACGAGGTCCGGACGCCGGCCGTGGTCGCGGTGCTGGAGGGCATCAACCTCCCGCGCTACCCGTCGGTGCCGGGGCGCATCCGGGCAAAGTCGAAGCCGGTGGCGACGTCGACGCCCGCCCGCCCGGCGCAGCGCCTCGAGATGCTGCGCCTGGTGGTGCCGGTGACCGAGGCGAAGCAGGCGCAGGTGCTGGGCCACGGGGCCGCCGCCGCGCCCGCCGTGGTGGAGCTCCTCGCCAGCGTGGGGGTGCTCTAGCCATGGCGACCGTCCTGGTCCTCGTCACCGCCGCCGACGGCGCGCCCGACAAGGTCGCGCTCCAGGCGCTCACCCTCGGCGGCCAGCTGGCCGCCGGCGGCCCCGTCCACGCGCTGGTCCTCGGCGACGACGCCGTCGCCGCCGGGCTCGGGGCGTGGGGCGCCAGCAGCGTCCACGTCGCGAAGCACCCAGCGCTCGACATGCCGGCGCCCGATGCCGCGGCCCGGACCGTCGACGACCTCGCGCGCTCGCTCGGCGCGGACTTCGTGGTCGGCCCCGGCACCGAGGAGGGCAACACGGTCCTCGCTCGGGCCGCCGCCCGCGCCGGCCTGCCGTTCGCCGCCAACTGCCTCGCCGTGACGCCCGGGTCGCCGGTCACCGTCACCCGGTCCCGATGGGGCGGCTCGCTCCTCGAGCAGGCCGCGATCCACGCCGATCGCGCGGTCCTCACCGCGGCGCCGCACGCCATCGAGGCATCCCAGACCGGGGGCTCCGCTCCCGTCGAGGTGTTCACCCCGCAGCTCGACGACGCCGACCTCGCCGTCCGCGTCGTGGGCCGCGTCCCGGCGCCCGCTGGCGGCGTGTCGCTCGCCGACGCCAAGGTGGTGGTCTCGGGTGGGCGCGGCGCGGGTTCCGCGGAGGGCTTCGCGCCGATCGTCGAGCTGGCCTCGCTCCTCGGGGCGGCCGTCGGCTGCTCGCGCGCGGTCACGATCGCGGGCTGGCGACCGCACACCGAGCAGGTTGGCCAGACCGGCACGAAGATCGCGCCGGACCTCTACATCGCAGCCGGGATCTCTGGCGCCACGCAGCACCTTGCCGGGTGCAAGGGCGCCAAGCGGATCCTCGCGATCAACAAGGATGCCGAGTCGCCCATCATGGCCTCCGCCGACTACGCGGTCATCGGCGACCTGGCCGAGGTGCTGCCCGCGATCAGCGCCGCGATCCGGCAGCGACGCGGGTAGCTTCGGCGCCTGCCGCTCCCGACACAGCGACGCCGGGCCCGCGAGGGACCCGGCGTTCTGATGCCCGGTGGTGCAGCGCGGCGCCGGCCCCCGCGACGGGGAGTGATCAGCCCCGGCGCCCGCGGATCGCCGGGTGGTGCGGCAGGAGGTTGTGGGCGCCGCACTGGGGACACCCCACCCAGGACAGCCGGGACCCCCAGAGGAGCTCCACCAGCATGCGCCGGAACCGCGCCCGGCACGACCCGCAGGTGACCTCCCAGCGGCTGATCAGCCCGAGGTTGCCGGGCAGCCAGCCCACCTGCACGGGGTTGATCCCCTCCACCTCGACGGGGACGAGGCGTCGATCCTGGCCGGCTGGCATGGGCGGTCTACCCCCTTCAGCTCCCCGACGGTGCGGCCGAACTCGACGCGGGTGCGGCCGACCCGGAGCCGGCGACGGCGTTCACGGCGGCCGCGATTTCGGCATAGGTCGCGTTGACGAAGGTCCCGTTCACGAGCACCGAGGGCGTGCCATGGCCCGAGACGGAGGTCGGCAGGCTCTGCTGCTCGGCCGCGATCTCCGCATTGTGCGTGCCGCCCTGCAGGCAGGACGTGTAGCTCGTCATGTCCAGGCCCGCCGCCTGGCCGATCTTGAGCAGCCTGTCCATGGTGAACACGGATGCTGCCTCGCTCGTCTGGTTCGCATACAGGTAGTCGTGCATGACCCAGAACTTGTTCTGGTCGGCAGCACACCAGGCGGCGTTCGCGGCGTTGCGTGACGCTTGCGACCCGTCGCCGTCGATGATCGTGAAGTCGTGCCAGACCAGCTTCGCCTTCCCGGTTGCGACGAGCAGGGTGTCGACCTGTCTCGCGGTGCCGCCCTCGGTGAACGAGTAGCAGGCCGAGCAGCGGAAGTCGCCGTACAGGTCGATGGTGGCGGGAGCATTCGCGTTGCCCAGCGTGCGGCCGTCGCTGGGGATCGACGCGGGGGTGGAGTTGGCTGCGCCGGGCGCGATCACGGAGGCGTCGTTGACGACCGCCGGGTTGGAGCCCAGCTGCTGGATCGCGACGAAGGCCACGATCAGCACGCCGACGATGATGCCGCCGATGGTCATGATCGCCGTTCGGCTCGGCCCCGACGACGACTTCGTTGCGCTCACGCGGTTCGGCTGCCAGGGCTCGCTCGGCTTGCGGCCCGCGGGGCGCTGGCCGGCGGGCCGGTTCGACGGCGCCGAGGGCGCGGGGGTCGCGGGACGGTTCGCGGCGCGGTTGCTGCCGCGGGATTGCTTGGCCATGGTCTCCTCTAGCCCAGGTTGATGACGACGGTCTTGAGCTCGGTCAGCCGCTCCATCGAGAAGCGGCCGCCGACGCGACCCACGCCGCTGTCGGCGCCGGCGCCGCCGCCGAACGGGAGGTGTGACTCCCAGTAGTTGGTGCCCTCGTTGATGTTGACCCATCCGGTCCGGACGGCCTCGGCGAACCGCAGCCCCCGGGCGAGGTCGCGGGTGAAGATACCCGCAAGCAGCCCGAAGGGCGAGTCGTTGACGATCCTGAGCGCGTCGGCTTCGGATTCGATGACAGTGATGGGCGCCACCGGCCCGAACGTCTCGTCGCGGGCGATCTCCATGGCGTCGGTGACGCCGTCGAGCACCGTGGGCTCGTAGAAGAGCCCAGTGGCGAAGCCCGGGGCGCGCCGACCGCCGGCGACCACCCGGGCCCCCTGGCCGATGGCGTCCTGGACGTGGCGCTCGGTCTTCGCGGCCTGCGCCTCGTTGTTGACCGGGCCCATCGTGGTGGCCTCGTCGGCCGGGTCGCCGAGGTGGATGCGGGCGGCGACGGCCGCGGCCAGCTTCGCGAGGTAGGCGTCGTGGACCCCGGCCTGGACAAGGATGCGCTCGCCCGCCGTGCAGCTCTGGCCAGCGTTGAGGAAGCATGCGGTCAGGGTGGCCTCGACCGCCTTGTCGAGGTCCGCATCGTCGAGCACGATCAGCGGTCCGTTGCCGCCCAGCTCGAGCAGCACGTCCTTGCCGACGGCACGGGTGCCGACCTTCTTGCCCGCCTCGACGGAGCCCACGAACCCCACGGCGCCCACGTCCCGATGCCCGGCGATCTCGTCGCCCACCACCGAGCCCGGCCCGGTGACCAGGTTGAACACGCCAGCCGGCAGCCCCGCGTCGACGAAGCAGCGGGCCATCTCGATCGAGCAGGCCGACGTGTTCGACGCCGGGTTCCACACGACGGCGTTCCCGGCCGCGAGGGCCGGGGCGATGATCTCGCCGGCCATCGTGTAGGGCCAGTTCCAGGGCGTGATGACCGACACGACGCCGCGCGGCACGCGGTAGACCAGCACGCGCTTCGCTGCGTCAACCGACGGCAGGATGAGCCCCTCGATCCTCGTCGCGTCGGCCGCGGCCATCTTGAAGTAGGCCAGCAGCTCCTCGACCTCGCCGCGCGCCTCGGTGATCGGCTTGCCCTGGTCGCGGCACAGGGCCTGCGCCATCACCTCTCTCCGCTCCACGACGAGCGCCCCGACCCGCTCGAGCGCGGCCGCCCGGTCGAAGGCGGACAGCTTGGCCCAGACGACCTGACCCGCCCTGGCCGCGGCGATCGCGCGCTGCGCGTCCGCCCGGTTGCCCTTGGGGATCGAGGCGAAGACCTCGCCCGTCGCCGGGTTCCTCGCGTCGAAGGTCTCGCCGGACTCGGCGGCGCACCATGCGCCGTCCACGTGCATGGCCATCTGGTCGACCGCCATTTCGCCCTCCCGGGTTGCTGCTGTGAGCCCGGTCAGGCGGGCGTGTGACGGTAGAACGCCTCGCGCTCCGGGGGGAGCGGCGTGTTGCCGAGGAGCAGGTCGGCTGCCTTCTCGGCCAGCATCATGACCGGCGCGTAGATGTTGCCGTTGGTGACGTAGGGCATCGAGGAGGCGTCCACCACCTTGAGCCCCTCGACCCCGTGGACCCCCATCGTGAGCGGGTCGAGCACGGACATGTCGTCGACGCCCATGCGGGCGGTGCATGACGGGTGCAGCGCGGTCTCGCCGTCGCGGGCCACCCAGTCCAGGATCTCGTCGTCGGTGCTGACCTTCGGCCCGGGCGACGTCTCGCCCGCGTTGAACGGCTCGAACGCCTTCTGGCCCAGGATGGTGCGGGCGACGTGGATCGCCTCGACCCACTCGCGGCGGTCCTGGTCGGTGGACAGGTAGTTGAACCGCAGCGCCGGGTGGACCGCGGGGTCGGCACTCTTGATCTTGAGCGTGCCGCGGGCGTCGGAGTACATCGGGCCCACGTGGACCTGGTAGCCGTGGCCGCCCTTCGGCTTGCTGCCGTCGTAGCGGATCGCCAGCGGCAGGAAGTGGAACATCAGGTTGGGGTAGGCCACGTCGTCGTTGCTGCGGACGAAGCCACCCGCCTCGAAGTGGTTGGTGGCCCCCGGTCCCTTGCGCAGGAACAGCCACTGGAAGCCGATCCACGGACGGCGCCACGTCTGGAGCGCGGGCTGCATCGAGACCGGCAGCTTCGAGGCGTACTGGACGTAGACCTCGAGGTGGTCCTGGAGGTGCTCGCCGACGCCCTTGACGTCAGCGACCGGGCTGATGCCCAGCGCCTTGAGCTCATCGGCGTTGCCCACGCCCGAGAGCTGGAGGAGCTGTGGCGAGTTGATGGAGCCTCCGGCGAGGACCACGGTGCCGGCGCGGGCCTCATGGCGCTCGTCGCCGCCCTTGCCCGTGGTGTACTCGACGCCGACGGCGCGCTTGCCCTCGAAGATGACCTTGGCGACGAAGGCGCCGGTCTTGACGGTCAGGTTCCTGCGGTCCATCACCGGGTGGAGGTACGCGCGGGCCGCGGACAGGCGGCGGCCATTGCGGATGTTCCGGTCAAACGGGGCGAAGCCCTCCTGGCGGAAGCCGTTGACGTCCTCGGTGAGCGGGTAGCCGGCCTGCTGGACGGCCTCGAAGAAGGCGCCGAAGAGCGGGCTGCTGGCCGGGCCGCGCTCGAGGTGGAGCGGGCCGGAGTGGCCGCGCCACGGATCTGCGAGGTCCGCGGCGGTGCAGCTCTCCATGCGCCGGAAGTACGGCAGGCAGTGGGCGTAGTCCCAGCTGTCCATGCCGGGATCGCTCGCCCAGCGCTCGTAGTCCATCGGGTTGCCGCGCTGGAAGATCATCCCGTTGATCGACGAGCTGCCGCCGAGGATCTTGCCGCGCGCGTGGTAGATCCGGCGGTTGTGCATGAACGGCTCGGGCTCCGACTCGTACTTCCAGTCGTAGTACTTGGAGCCGATCGGGAAGGTCAGCGCGGCCGGCATGTGGACGAAGACGTCGAACAGGTAGTCCGGGCGCCCGGCCTCCAGCACCAGCACCTTCGTCCCCGGTTCCGCACTCAGCCGATTGGCGAGCACCGAGCCCGCGGAGCCACCCCCGACGATGACGAAGTCGTAGCGCGTGCTTGCCATTGACGGATCGTACCCAATCGCCCGGCGCCGAATTGCTTAGCGCGCGCGTGATGGGACGCGCGCGAGCGCGCGTGGGCCGGGCAACTGGCGAGGGGCCCGGCACACGAGGGTGGCGCGCTGTCAGCCGGGCCCGAGCAGCCCCCAGAACGCCCCGATGATCAGGAACGGCCCGTAGGGGATGAAGCTGTGCAGCGTGATCCGGCGCGCGAGCAGCAGCACCACGATCACCACGCCCGCCAGCAGACAGCCGTCGATGACCCCCACGATCAGCCGCCAGCCGCCGGCCATCAGCCCCACCGACACGAGCAGCTTGAGGTCGCCCTGCCCGATCGCCCCCGGCCCGAACGGGATTGCGATCAACGCCAGCACCAGCGGCACCGCGAGTGCGATCCCCGCGGTCACGAGCAGCGCGCCCGATGGCACCATCGGGTTGAGGCCCGCCAGGACGAGCACGAGCGCAATCGGGATCGCAGGCAGCGTGATCTCGTCGGGCAGCAGGCGCTGGTCGAGGTCGGTCGCGAGCAGCAGCGTCAGCGCCACGACGTACAGGCCGAAGACGGCGATCGGCAGTGGATCGGCGAAGCGCACGGGCACCGCCCCCAGCCCGGCCGCCCCGATCAGGACCGTGACGGCTGTGCGCCAGCCCGGGGCGCGACCGCCCGGCAGCTCCGCCTCGTCATGCTCGGGCCAGCGCACGGCAATCCGGTCGGCGACGAGGCCCCAGGCCCCGCCGGCAACCGCGAACAGGATCGCGAGCGGCGTCAGCACCGGGCGAGTCTACGAGAGCGCGGCGCCCCGGCGAGTGGCCCGAAAGTCAGCCCCTGCCCGCGAGCGCCAGCTCCACGAGCGTCGCGTGGGCCACACCGCAGGCGCCCCGCGGCGCAAACGGATACCGCTTGGTGTAGTAGGCGGTCCCGGCGATGTCGAGGTGGGCCCACGGCACCGTGTGGAACCGGTCGAGGAACATCCCGCTCCGAACGAGCGAGCCCTCCGCCGTGCCCGAGTTCACGATGTCGCCGTAGATCGACTCCATCTCGGGCGCGTAGTCGGGGACGAGCGGGAGGCGCCAGAAGCGCTCGCCAGCACGATCGGCCGCCGCGGCAACCTCGCCCCACCACGGGTCGGAAGAGGCGAACGCGCCGCTGACCATGTTGCCCAGCGCCCGCGCGACCGCGCCGGTGAGCGTGGCGACGTCCACCATGTGCGTGGCGCCGAGCTGCTCAGCGTAGGTCATCGCGTCGCCCAGGATCAGGCGGCCCTCGGCGTCGGTGTTGGTGATGTCCACCCACTTCCCGTTCAGCGCCCGGACCACGTCGCCGGGCCGCGACGAGTGGGCGCCGGGCATGTTCTCGACGGCCGGCGCGACGGCAAGCATCGGCAAGCCGGGCGCGAGGCGCGAGACGGTGGCGATGGCCGCGATCACGGTGCACGCACCGGTCTTGTCCATCTTCATCTCTTCCATACCGGCGGCCGGCTTGATGCTGATGCCGCCGGAGTCGAAGCAGACCCCCTTGCCGATCAGCGCGAGCCGGCGGCCGAGGCTGTCCTGCGCGCCCTCCTCGCCCGAGCGCAGGACGATCATCCGCGGCGGGTTGTCGCTGCCCTTGCCCACGGCGAGGAACATGCCCATGCCCATCTCGGCCGCGCGATGCTCGTCGATGACGTCGATCGAGAGCCCATGGGCCTCGGCGATCGCGGACGCCTCCTCGGCGAGGACGACCGGCGTGACGTCGTTTGCGGAGCGGTTGGCGAGGCCGCGGGCGAGGTTGGCGCCCTCGCCGATGATCCGTCCACGCTCCGCCGCGGCTGACAGCGCTGCCACGCCGCTGTCCGGCGCGGCGACCAGGATCAGCTCGTCGAGCGCCGGCGGTGCCTCGTCGGTGTCCGGGCGGTAGATGGCCTTCGGCTCGAAGCCGCCCTCGACGATTCCGCGCGCTGCCTGCTCTGCGGCCACGGCCTCGTCGCCGCCCAGCGCCTTCGCGATCGGCCCGAGCCAGATCGCCATGGAGCTGGCCGACCGGCCAGCCAGCCGACGCATCGCGCTCGCGGCGACCCGGCGGGCCGTCTCCCGGTCGAATGCCTCCGCCTTGCCCGACCACACCACCATGACGCGCCGGACGGGCAGCTCGCCCGGGGCGCCCAGCGCCGTGCTGTACGCCTTGGTGCGCACTTCCCCCAGCGCATGAAGGGTGCTGGAGCTCGCCACCGGATCGCCGGTCGATCTCGCCGAGCTCGTCGGTGAAGATGGGCTCCCCGGCAACCGGGACGACGAGGAGGTCGGCCGGAACTTCCCACGGACGAGCGGCAACGACGCGGATCTGCACGGACAGGACCTCCGGTCCCGAGTTCGACGGCACGCGGGATTGGTGCCGGCTGGAAGGCTGGATCGCGCTCCCGAGTGTACCGCCGCCGGGCACCGCTCCTGGGCGTGCCCGGGCGCTGCCGCGCTCGCCGCGGTCGGCGAATCGGCCCCGAATCTGGCCATGCGCGCCGGGGACGGCGCGGTCGGCGGATCGGCCCCGACCATGCCCGTGCCCACCGAGGGCGGCGACGAGGCTGGCACCCAGTCCGGCTGGGTGGCAGCCGTCGCCGGCAGACCGCGACCGCCCCTACGGCGGCGGCGTGAGCTGGGATGCGCCCGGCGAAGCCGCCGACGTCCCCGGTTTCGCGGTCCCGGCGGGGCTCGCCGGCGATCCGGGACCCGAAGCGCTCGGGCTGGGCGAGGAGACGGGGGCGGAGGAGCCGGAGGGCGCGGACGACGCCTCGGGGGCGGCCGATGGGGCGCCCGACCCTTCAGGCGACGCGGGCTGCGGGCTCTGCGGCTGCGCCTCGATCGCCGCCGCAAGGGCGCCACGCGCGATCTCGATGTCGATCACGGCCTGGTTCAGCCCGCCGCGCGCGATGTCGCCCATGATCACAACGACGACCTTGTTGTCCGTGGGCAGCGCCGCCTTCGCCGCCTCCTCGGCCGCGAACGCGTCGCGGAGGTCTTTGGTGACCTTGCCCTTCGCCGCCAGCATCGCCTGGTAGAGATTGCGGAGGGCCGCGTCGTAGGCAGTGTTGCGGTCGATCCAGGCCGTGAGCGTGGTCACGTCGGCGGTCTCGGCCAGGCTGTCTCGCAGCTTCCCGATTTGGACCAGCGTTGCGTCGGGCGCGTCGAGCAGCGCGATCGCCTGCTGGTAGCGGGCGGCCCCGCCCTCTTTCGCCGCGGCGGCCGTCTGCTGGTCGTGCCTGGCGAGCAGGTCGGGCAGGACCGATGCGGCCATTGCGCGCGCCGACAGCACGTTCCAGTCGTATTCGAGGTTCGAGGTCAGCCCGACCGTCCCCGCCAGCTGCTGATACCGCGCGATCGTGGCGGCCGAGACGCGGAGCCCGGCGTCCTCCCCGGTGTCGGGCACCGCGGCCAGCGCCGACGTGAGATCGTCACGCGCGGCGGCTACCGCAGCCAGCTGCGTCGTGCCCTTGGCAAGCGTCGAGGTGAGCGTGTCGGTGTTGCCCGCGACCACGCTGACCAGCGCCTGCCTGGACGAGGCGCCCAGCGCATCGACAGCATCGGACAGGGCCTGGAGCTTGGCGGCCGCGACGTCCAGGGCGGACGCGGCCTGCTGGTCGCCGGCCCACGTGAGCTCGGGGCGCGAATCGGTGGCGGGCGCATGGTTGAGGGCGCTGGCCATGCCGGCCCCGCCGAGCGCGATGACGACCGCGACCCCGAACCAGGCCAGCGCGACAACCAGACGGCGGAGCCTTCTCACGCCGCGCAGGGTAGCCGGTCGCTGGCCGCGGCGCGCTCCGGGCCCGCCCCCAACCGGTGCGTCCCGGCGCGCGAATCAGGCGGGCGAATCAGGCGGGCTCCGCGGGCTCCTGGTCCTTGAGCCGGCGCCGGAGGTGGGTGAGCCCGCCCTCCATCGGCCGCGGATCGAAGCCGAAGCCGGCGCGAACGCTGTCGAGGGGGCCGATGTTGTCGTGGCGGAGCTGGCGGAGCTGGTCGGTGGCCACCGGGAACGGCGCCCGGACCGCCTCGGCAGCGCCCGCGACGACCCGGATCACGGCCACCGGCATCGGCATGAGGAGCCGCCGCGCGCCCATCCCCCGGAGCACCTCCTCGACGATCTCGCGGTACGTCCAGTAGCGCGGCCCGCCGAGCAGCAGCTCCCGGCCCGCGGACGCGTCGTCCCCCAGGGCGATCACGCACGCGCGGGCGAGATCCTCGATCGCCAGCGGCTGGAACCGCGCCCGCCCGCTGCCGGTGATCGGCACGATCCCGGGCGACATCCGGACGAGGCCCGCGAGCAGGTTGAAGAACCCGTCGCGCGCCCCGAACAGCAGCGATGGAGCAAGGATCGTCCAGCGCAGCCCGCTGTCGCGGACGATCGCCATCGCCTTGGCCTTCGAGCTCCCGTAGTGGAGGTCGGGCTCGTCGGTCACGCCCAGTGCGCCCAGGTGGACCAGCCGCTCCACGCCGGCCGCGCGCATGGCCGCCACCACGTTCCTCGTGCCCTCGGTGTTGACCAGGCGCAGGGTCTCGCCGCCGTCCCAGTCGCGGGGGACCGCGGCCAGGTGCACCACCGCGTCCACCCCGGCGAGGGCCGCGGGCAGGGTGGCCGGCTTCGTGATGTCGCCCAGGCGAATCTCCATGCGTTCGCGCTGCGCGGTGGGCAGGCGTCGCCTGACGACGGCGCCCCCCTCGTCATCCCGGACAAGGGCTACCACGCGGTGGCCCGCGTCGAGCAGGGCTGGGACCACATGGCTGCCCACGAAGCCGTTGGCGCCGGTGACGAGGATGGTGCTCATGGCGTGCAGCATAAACTGGCTACCAGAAGCGCGCAAGATATGGAACGCCGCATGGCCGCCGTCTGCACGGCCTACCATCGCGCCATGAGCGAACTGGACCCCCGGACCCTGCGCGCGCTGGCCGGCGCGATGCCCAAGGCGGAGCTCCACCTGCACCTCGACGGCTCGCTGCGCGCCGAGACCGCGCTCGACGTCGCGCGGACCAGGGGCGTGGACGCGCCGCGCACCTACGCCGCGATGCGCGGCGTGCTCGTGGGCCCGGAGCAGTCCGAGGACCAGGCGGCGCTGCTGCTCGCCTTCGACCTGCCGATCGCGCTGATGCAGGACGCCGAGGCGCTTGAGCGGTTCGCCGCCGACCTGGTCGAGGACAAGGCGGCCGAGCACGTCCGATACGCGGAGGTCCGCTGGGCGCCCCTCCTCCACACGGATCGCGGGCTGACGGGCCGCCAGGTGGTGGAGGCCGTCGCGCGGGGTGCGGCGCGTGCCGCGGCGGGCCGGGACATCGAGGTCCGGCTGATCGCCACGCTGATGCGCAGCCACGCGCCGGAGCGCAACCTCGCGTTCGTCGCGGACATGGAGGCGCACGGCATTCCCGCCGGTCTGGTTGCCGTCGACCTGGCCGGCCAGGAGGCGCGGTTCCCCGACCCGGAGCTCCACCGCGCGGCGATCGAGCTCGCCCGCTCCATCGGCCTGCACGTCACGGTCCATGCCGGCGAGTGGGGCGGTGCGGCGCAGGTGCGGCGGGCCCTTGCGCTCGAGCCCGAGCGGATCGCGCACGGCCCGCTGGCGATCGACGACCCCACCCTCGTCGCGGAGCTCATCGCGCGCGGCACCTGGCTCGACCTCTGCCCCACGTCCAACGTCCAGGCGAGCATCGTCCCCACACTCGACGCGCACCCGCTCCGCCGGCTCCTGCACGCGGGCGTGCGCGTGACGCTCAACACCGACGACCTCACGGTGTCCGACGTCACGCTGACCGAGGAGTACGTGCGCGCCGTCGAGCGGATCGGGCTCACCGTGCCGGAGCTCTGGGCGGTCGACCTCGCGGCGCTCGACGCGGCGTTCTGCGATGCGGCCACGAGGGAGCGGCTGAAGGTCGCGTTCCGCACGTGGGCGGCGAACGTGCCGGAGCTGACGCGCGACTGACGCCGGCGCGCCCAGGGCGACTCGTCAGGCTTCCGCGGCGAGCTCCCTGAGGGCGGCCTCGAGCTCGGCGGCATCGGCGGCGACGCGGTTCGGGCGCTGATCGGGCGGGATCAGCTCGGCCATCTCGCGCGTGGTGACGCCGGTGAGCATCAGGATCGTCCGCGCGCCCACCGCCCGACCCGCCGCGACGTCCGTCAGCGCGTCGCCGATCATGACCGCCCGCCGCACGTCGGTGCCGACCAGGCGGGCACCGGCCTCGAGCAGGTACGGCCCCGGCTTGCCGATCACCACCTGGGGCTCGGCGCGGGACGCCGTCGCCACCGCCGCGACCACCGCCCCAGCGCCGGGCCGGAACCCCTGGGCGGTCGGGTAGACGGGGTCGCGATTCGTGGCGACGAAGGCGGCACCGGCGCGCACGCAGTCGGCTGCCGCGGCAACGCGCAGGTACGACATCTGCGGGTCGAGGCCAACCACCACCGCATCGGGATGCCCGGCGGCAGCCCAGCCGTCGATCCCCTCCTCGTGCATGCGGGTGGCGGCGTGGCCGACCGTCACGACGTCGAAACCGGCCTCGCGCAGCTCGCGCTCGAGCCCCGATGCGCCCACGGCCAGCACGCGGCGCACCTTCGGCAGGTGGTCGTGGATCCACACGGCCGCGGCGCTCGCGGACGTGACCACCCGGTCCGGGCCGACGGGCGCCCCATGGCTGGCAAGCCTGGGCAGGTAGTCGGCGCTGTACGCCATCGCGTTGTTCGTGACGTACACGACGTCGTCGCCGGCCGCCGCCCGGGCAGCCAGCACGGAGGGCACGCCGGGCACCGTCTCGGTGCTGCGGTAGACGACGCCATCGAGATCAACGAGCAGGAGCACGCACCGATGCTACCGTCTGCCCATGCCCGCAGCCTCCCGCTCCCCGCTCGACGACACCGACCGTTTGATCGTCGACGGCACCAACATGCTCCGCCGGATCGGCCCGACGGCGCCGGCGTCGACCATCATCGGTCGCATCCGTGCTGCGGTCCCGCTGACGATCGCCGTGGAGCTCGTGTTCGACGGGGTGGGCCACGGGGTGAACGGGCGCCTCGCCCAGGCGATGCACGTGCGGTACTCGGGCCGCCGGACGGCCGACGAGGCGATCCTCGAGCTCGTGGGCGATCCGGCGACGGGTGGGCCCGGGCCCCTGGTGGCGGCACGGACGCTGGTCGTCACCGATGACCGTGCGCTCCGGATCGCGCTCACAGGTCGCGGCGCGCGAACGGCGGGCGTGGCCTGGCTGCTCGGGCGGATCCAGGTCGAGGCCGTCGGGTATCCGGCGGGCCGCCGCTCCTCGTCGATCGGCTCCGGGCGGCCGCCGACGATCCTCGGGTCGGCTGGTGTCGGCGCGGCGTCCGGCAAGGATGAGGCCGACGCCCGGCCGGGCTGGAAGCCGGGTCGCGGCGCGACGGCGAAAACGGGCACGCCGAAGCGCGTGGCGCGACACCGGCGGCATCCGCGCCAGCCCTGACCCGCGCAAACCCACCGTTGCCGATCGGGCTGTTAGGATGCGCCCGTGATCCTCGACCAGTTGAACCAGTTCTGGACGGGCGTGCTGCAGTTCCTCGCCCAGATCGTCACGCCCGACTGGGGCAAGCTCATCGTCGTGATCCCAGTGCTCCTCGTGCTGGCGGTGGTCGGGCCCATCCTGACGATCCTGGCACTCGCGTGGCTCCGGTACGGCGCCGTCCGCCCGCGCCGCCACGTGCGGTTCGCCGACACTCGGCGCCTGGCCGAGCTCGACGCTGCGGGCCAGCCGGTCTACCCCTCCGGTGAGCCGTACTCGCCCACGGAGCGGATGGTCTACGAACCCGGCGCAACGCGGTCCCTCTCGGGCGAGACGCTGGTCGTCGCCTGCCCCAAGTGCGGACTGGTCCGCAGCGCCGAGCGCGAGACGTGCGGCAACTGCGGCCTGTCGTTCCACCTCAAGCCTGTTGTCCGCTCGAGCGGCGCTGCCAACCGTCCTTCCGGCGGGGCCGCGGCCGCCTGAGCCCCCTTCGGGCCCCTCGCTCGGGCTGAGCGTCCAACCCGCCGTTCCCGCTGTCGAGGCGAGGCGGCCCAAGCGTCCCGGGTCATGCCATGGCACAAGCGTCCTCGCTGATGTTCATCCTCGGCGCGATCGTCACGGCGGTCGCGCTCGGCCTGCACGTTGGGCACGCCGTCCTGCTCGCGAACGGCCGGCGGATCGCCACGGCCTTCGCGCCGTCGCCGTCGCGCCAGCCCACGCTCGCGGCGGCCGGCGTCACGGGCTCCTTCGTGACGGCGCGCGCCTCGCGCGATTCGGGTGGCCTGTCCATCTCCGCCTCGGCCACCGGGCTGTCGCGGGCTGCGACGCTCACGGCCGCGGTCGCCTTCGCGCTCCTGCTCGGGTCGCTCGTGGCGCGCGCGGTCGTTGTGGGGCGTGGTCCGTACGGCAACCTGTACGAGTTCAGCGAGGCCTTCGGGACCACGATCCTGGGCGGCTACCTGTTCCTCGCGCAGCGCTACTCGATCCGCCAGATCGGCTTCATTCCGGTGGGCGTCGCGCTGGCCGTGCTGCTGTACGCGTCGTCACTGCCCGGCGACGTCTCGCCCCTGGTTCCGGCGCTGCAGAACGCCCCCCTCCTGACCATCCATGTCGGGATGGCGGTGCTCTCGTACGGGATCTTCGCGACCGCGTTCGCCGCAGGTGTCGGCTACCTCGTCCAGGGCACGGGGGACCGGTTCTCGTGGCTGCCGTCGCACCGGACGCTCGACGAGGTCGCCTACCGGTCCGTGATCATTGCGTTCCCGATCTTCGCGACGATGATCGTGCTGGGCTCGTGGTGGGCGTCGATCGCCTGGTCCGCCTACTGGAGCTGGGACCCGAAGGAGACCTCGGCGCTCGTGACGTGGCTCACCTACGCGATCTACCTGCACGCGCGCAACCAGCGTCGCTGGGCCGGGCGACCGGCCGCGCTGCTGCTGGTGGTGGGCTTCGGGATGGTGCTGGTCACCTACTCCGGTTCGCTCTGGTTCACCGGGCTCCACTCGTACAGCGGGCTGTAAGGCGCGCCCACGGCGTCAACCCCAATCCTGTCCGCTCCACCGCGGCCCCACTCGCGCCGGCGCTCCTCCCCCGCGCGGCCCGTGCTCCTCCCCCGCGCGGCCCCGTGCTTCATCGCCATGGCCGGCTGCACTTCCCAGCCGCCGCGACTCGCGCTTTCGACCGCGCCAGACACGCGGCAAGCGAGTGCTGGGCGACTCCCATGTCTCATGCACTCGACTGCCGAGTGTCTGGGGCTCGTGGAGAGCCATGTACTCGCCGTGCGCGTACATGGCAATCCGGCTCCGTCCAACACTCGCGGCGCGCGTGACTGGGGCGGGCCGAGGCGGCGAGGTCGAGGGCGGCCTGGCCGCGGCGCCGCCGTAGGGCGGGAGAGGTGCCACGTGTCGTGCCAAAGCGGGCGGTAAGTGGCTCGCGGCAGAATCCGGCGATGACCGACAAGGAGATCGGGCGGGCGATCCGCGCTGTGCGGGTCAAGAAGCGTCTGCGCCAGGTCGACGTCGCGCATGCGGCCAAGATCTCCCAGCAAACGGTCTCACGCATCGAGCGCGGCGTGCTCGGAGAGGTGAGCCTCGCTGATCATCCGGCGCGTCGCCGACGCTCTCGACGCGCGGCTGGTCCTCGGCCTCGACCTGGCAGGCAGCCGACCTCGATCGCCTCCTCGGCGCGCGACACTCGGGCATGCACGAGGTGCTCGCCGGCATCTTCTCCGGCCTGCCCGAGTGGGTCTCACTCCCCGAGGTCAGCTTCTCGATCTACGGCGAGCGCGGGATCATCGACATCCTGGCCTGGCACGCACCAACGCGGAGCCTGCTGGTGATCGAGCTCAAGACGGAGCTCGCGGACATCCAAGAGACGCTCGGGACGCTCGACCGCAAGGTGAGACTGGCGCGGGCCATCGCGAAGGATCGCGGCTGGGACGCCAAGACCGTGAGCGCGTGGCTCGTGGTCGCGGACGGATCGACCAATCGGAGGCGCGTCGCGGCGCACAGCGCCACGTTTCGGGCGGCACTCCCCGACGACGGGCCGGCGGTTCGCGCGTGGCTTCGGCAGCCTGCCGCGCAGGTCCGCGCGCTGAGCTTCCTCGCGGCATCCGGCGCGAGGCATTCGTTTGCCCAGACGCATCGGGTCGCCATCCGGAGGTCGAGCGGCCCTGCCTGAGTCGCCGGCGCGTGTCCGTTTTCGCACGCCCGTTCGATTCGCTATCGTGGACAAGTGCGTGGACAACCCCGACGAGCGCGTGGAAACGCTGCGCGCGGAACGTGGACGAACGGGTCCGGAGTGTGGACGGACGAGCCGGGACCGTGGACGGGCGCAGGAGACGCTCGAACCACGATTTCCCCACATCTTGCGATTGGTGCACCCATCGGACCACAACATCTTGTGGTTTTGGGCTTGACCTCCATCCCTCCTGCGCGTAGATTCACCAAGTCGCCCTGACGCCGGACGACCTTCGAAGGGCCCCGTCGGGAGGTCGGCAACAGCCGCTGGACGGACCCGGAGACCCCCCGGCGCCGACGACCCGACGGAAGCCCTCGCAGCTACGCGCCACCCCCATCCGTGGACCGCGAGGACGCCACCGCTCGGAGCCCGCTCCACGCAGAGTGCGTCCCGGCCGGCACCCGGGCTTCTGCGCCCGGGACCCGAGAGGACCATCGGCCAGGGAGGTCCCGCGCCCCTGCGGGAACGGAGGAGACGGAAGAGATGGCGCAGGCTCGAGAGGTTGTCCCGGTCATGGATCCCAAGGTCACATCCAAGCGGTCGAAGCACGCTGTCGCGGGGGCGGCGGCGACCCGGAGCGGGCTCGGGGGCCCCTACGGCGCCAGCTTCACCGGCGAGGGCACGCGCGGGCTCACCTTCGAGCGCCGCTGGACGCGGCCGGGCGTCCACCCGTACGACGAGATCAGCTGGGAGTACCGGACCGCGGGCATCAGCTCCGAGAGCGGCAAGACCGTCTTCGAGCAGAAGGACGTCGAGGTCCCGACGTTCTGGAGCCAGCTCGCCACCAACGTCGTGGTCAGCAAGTACTTCCGCGGCCACGTCGGCACGCCCGAGCGGGAGCACAGCGTCAGGCAGCTGATCGACCGCGTCGTCACCACCATCGCCGCGTGGGCGGAGACCAACCGCTACTTCGCCACCGACGAGGACCTCGCCGCGTTCCAGGCCGAGCTGACCCACCTCCTGGTCCACCAGAAGATGAGCTTCAACTCGCCGGTCTGGTTCAACGTGGGCATCGAGGCGAAGCCGCAGTGCTCGGCGTGCTTCATCAACTCGGTCCAGGACAACATGAGCAGCATCATGGACCTCGCCAAGACCGAGGCCATGCTGTTCAAGTACGGCTCGGGCGCGGGCGTCAACCTGTCGGCCATCCGCAGCTCCAAGGCCAAGATGTCGGGCGGCGGCATCGCCAGCGGCCCCGTCAGCTTCATGCGCGGCTACGACGCGTTCGCCGGGGTCATCAAGTCGGGCGGCAAGACCCGCCGCGCGGCCAAGATGGTCATCCTCGACGTCGACCACCCCGACGTCATGGACTTCATCGAGTCCAAGGCCAAGGAGGAGCAGAAGGCCTGGGCCCTGATCGAGCAGGGCTACGACCCCAGCTTCACCGGCGAGGCCTACGGCAGCGTCTTCTTCCAGAACGCCAACCACAGCGTTCGCGTGACCGACGAGTTCATGCGCGCCGTCGAGCGCGACGCCGAGTGGCAGACCCACGAGGTCACCGACGGCCAGCCCGCCGGCACGTACAAGGCCCGCGACATCTTCCGCAAGATGGCCGAGGCGGCCCACCTCTGCGGCGACCCGGGCATCCAGTACGACACCACCATCAACGACTGGCACACCAGCGCGGCCTCGGACCGGATCTACGCGTCCAACCCGTGCAGCGAGTACATGTTCCTCAACGACACGGCCTGCAACCTCGCGAGCCTGAACCTGATGAAGTTCGTGCGCGAGGACGGCGAGTTCGACGTGGACGCCTTCCGCTTCGCCGCGAAGGTGACGATCACGGCGCAGGAGATCCTGGTCGACAACGCCAGCTACCCCACGCCCAAGATCGAGGAGAACAGCCACCGCTTCCGGCCGCTCGGCCTGGGCTACGCCAACCTCGGCGCCCTGCTGATGAACCGCGGCCTGGCCTACGACTCCCACGAGGGGCGCCAGTACGCCGCGGCGATCACGGCCCTGATGCACGGCGAGGCGTACCGCCAGAGCTCGGTCATCGCCCGCGACCACGGCGGCCCGTTCGTCGACTACGACCAGAACCGCGAGTCGTTCCTGCGGGTCATCCGCAAGCACCGCGACGCCGCGCACCGCATCCCCACCGACGTCGTCCCGGCCGACATGATCGAGAGCGTCCACGCCGTCTACGACGAGGTCGAGGCGCTGGGCGAGGCCCACGGCTTCCGCAACGCCCAGGTGACCGTGCTGGCCCCCACCGGGACCATCGCGTTCATGATGGACTGCGACACCACCGGCATCGAGCCCGACATCGCGCTCATCAAGTACAAGAAGCTCGTCGGCGAGGGCTACCTCAAGATCGTCAACCAGACGGTCCCGGCCGCCCTGCGCAAGCTGGGCTACTCCCCCACGCAGGTCGAGGAGATCCTCGCCTACGTCAACGAGCGCGAGACCATCGAGGGCGCGCCCGGCCTCAACCCCGAGCACCTCTCCGTCTTCGACTGCGCCTTCAAGCCGGTCAACGGCGATCGGTCCATCCACTACATGGGCCACATCCGGATGATGGGCGCGGTCCAGCCGTTCATCTCGGGCGCCATCTCCAAGACCGTCAACATGCCCGAGGCGGCGACGGCCCAGGAGATCGAGACCGTCTACCTCGAGGGCTGGAAGCAGGGCCTCAAGGCGATCGCGATCTACCGCGACGGCTGCAAGCGCAGCCAGCCGCTGTCCACCGGCAAGAAGAAGGACGCCGAGGCCGAGTCCTCGCCGGCCGACAAGGAGACGATCGAGGCGCTGCGCCGCCAGCTCTCCGCCGCCCAGGCCGAGGCCACCCGCCCGCACCGCCGCCGGCTCCCCGCCGAGCGGACCGCGCTGACCCACAAGTTCGACATCGCCGGGCACGAGGGCTACATCACCGTGGGCCTCTACCCCGACGGCCAGCCGGGCGAGATCTTCCTCAAGATGGCCAAGGAGGGCTCGACGATCTCGGGCCTGATGGACACGCTGGCCACCTCGGTCAGCCTGGCGCTCCAGTACGGCGTGCCGCTCAAGGACGTGGTCAACAAGTTCGCCCACGTGCGGTTCGAGCCCAGCGGGTTCACCGGCAACCCGGAGATCCCGATCGCGAAGTCCCTGGTGGACTACATCTTCCGCTGGCTCGGCTCGAAGTTCCTGCCGGCCGAGGACAAGGCCAGCCTGGGGCTGATCGACCGGTCACAGCTCGTGGCCGACGCGCCGTCGCCGTTCGGGGCGTCGGCCCTGCGGCCGCGCCCCGACGAGGGCATCACGGCCCAGTCGGAGGCGATCGCCTCGCACGCGCCGGTCCCCGCGCCGGCTCCGGCTCCTGCGCCCGATGACGCCGCCAAGGGCTCGGCAGCGCCGATGACGGCCACCAAGGCGCCGACCGCCATGCCGATCCCGGTCCCCGTCGTCCGCGAGGAGCTTGCGGTCATCGCGACCAACAGCGCGGCCTCGTCGAACGGCAACGGCAACGGCGCGTCGAAGGGCCTGTCGGCCATCGCGGCCTCGCTCGGCGGCAGCTCGCTCTCGGCGGGCGGCCCGAAGGTCACCTTCTCCGCCCAGGCGGACAGCCCCAGCTGCGCCGAATGCGGCTCGATCATGGTCCGCAACGGCTCCTGCTACAAGTGCCTCAACTGCGGGTCCACCTCGGGCTGCAGCTGATGTGAAGTTGCCGACTTGCACAAGCGTGGAGTTGCGCGAAAGACAAGCGCATCTGCGTGAGATGCAAGACGGTTGCCGTCAGACCTTCGGAGCCCGCGTCCCGCGGACGCGGGCTCTTCGCCGTCCTCAGAGGTGCCACTGACCTCGATCCCGTGGCGCGACGTTCTGTCGGCGCCCGGCGGGTTAGCCGGCGGACTGGTGGAAGGACCAGGCGTCGGCGATGATGTCGCGCAGGGCGGGGCGGGCCGGAATTCACCCCAGCTCACGGCGGGCCTTGTCGCTCGAGGCGACCGTGGCCGCCGGGTCGCCGGGGCGACGGGGCGCCAGCTTGACCGGGATCGGGCGGCCGGTGACCTCGCGGGCCGCCTCGATGACCTGCGTGTTGCTGTAGCCGTCACCGTTGCCCAGGTTGTAGACCTCGTGCGTGCCCGGCCTGATCGCCTCCAGTGCGAGCAGGTGCGCGGCTGCCAGGTCCGCGACGTGGATGTAGTCGCGCACGCAGGTGCCGTCCGGGGTCGGGTAGTCGTCGCCGTACAGCAGGAGCCGGTCGCGCTCGCCCGCCGCGACCTGGAGCACGATCGGGATCAAGTGGGACTCGGGCGTGTGCCGCTCGCCGAGGCGGCCGACCGCGCCTGAGGCGTTGAAGTAGCGCAGGGAGGCGGCGCCCAGGCCGAACGCCTCGCACTCCCCCGCCAGCATCAGGTCGACCGCCAGCTTGGTGGCGGCATACGGGTTCCTGGGCCGGATGGCGGCGTCCTCGTCCAGTTTGCTGAACCCGGCGCCGGGCAGCGGCACGACGCCCGCCGGGTCGTACATCGACCCGGTCGAGGAGAAGATGATCCGCGGCGTCCCCGCGGCGCGGACCGCGCGAAGCACTGCCATGGTGCCGCCGACGTTCACGTCCCAGTACAGGTCCGGGCGGGCGACGGACTCGGCGACCTCGATCTTGGCGGCGAAGTGCAGCACGCCCTCGAAGCCGGCCCCGGGGGTCAGCACCTTGCCCACCTCGTGCACCGGGAGCCGGTGGAGCTCGACCCCGGCGGGGACGGTCTCGGCGAAGCCGGTCGACAGGTCGTCGAGCACCTCGACATGGTGGCCCGCCTCGACCAGGGCGTGCGTGACCACGCCGCCGATGTACCCAGCCCCGCCCGTCACCAGCAGCTTCACGCGATCTCCCTCCGGCCCGACGGCTCTCGTCGCTGGCCTGAAGATACCGAACGGAGCCGACGCGATGGTGCGGACGGCGGACGATCCGTGAGCAGCGGCCTCGTCGAACGGCAACGGGAGGGGATCGCGTCGATCGCGGCCTCGCTCGGAGGCGGGGAAAGCCGAGGCAGCGCGCGCCGGTCGGTCGGGTCGGACGGAACGAGCGGTGCCATTGGGACTGGTGCCGCCCGGCCGCCAGGACCATCCTCGCTCCACGCCGCACGGAGATGAGCAAGATGCATGCCAACGTCGGGGACCAAATCATCATGGAATCCGAGCGGGTGGGCAAGCGGGACCGGACGGGGAGATCCTGGAGATCACCGAATCGCCGCTCGGCACGAACTACCGGGTCCGCTGGGACGACGGGCACGAAAGCGAGATCCGGCCGAAGGCCGGCAGCGCGCGGGTGCAGCCCAAGGTGCCCCCGGCACCCCACTGACACCGCGCCCCGGTTTCCGGCGAGTGGGCGTGCTGCGCCAGGACGAGTGGCACGAGAGCACGGCGGCTGGACCGACCGCCTCCTGATCGATGCGCGGCGCGACGAGCTCGCGGAGGGATAGCGCCTGCGACACCCACCCGACGAGCGCGGTCGGCCGACGTCAGCCGCCGGCGAGCGACGGCCCAAGTCGCCGCCGCGGCCGCCAACGCCAGGGTCCGGTGGGCGGGCATCCGCACGCGGACCGCGCCGCGGCCGGTCTCGACGAGGGCCTCGAGGCTGTCACCCTCGGCGACGAGGGTCCGCAGCCGTGCATGGGCAGTGACACGAGGTCCACGCCCAGCGTCCCGATGCCCACGTTCTTGTCGGGCTGCGTGGCGATCGCCACCTCGCGGGCATCGGCCACGGCCACGCCCGTCCTCGGCAGCGGCTTCTTCGAGTCGAGCGTTCCAGCGGCCAGGATCCGAGGCCCCGGTCCATCGGGCCGCAGGTCGCCGATCTCGAGCATGCGCGCCCACTTGTAGGGCAGCGTCCCGGCGTCCGGCCCGGCTGGCGCGCCCCGCAGCATCGCCACTTCGGGGAATGCCTCGCGGATGGCGCGCAGCGCGGCCCGGACGCTCGGCCGGCCCACCGTGTTGTAGCGCAGGACGATGGAGCCCTCGGGCCCGACGATCTCGACACGGCCGTAGAGCAGGACCGTCAGGTCCGAGACCGCGGCGACCTCCGCATACGGGATCCGCGCGACCACGCGCGGCCCGGCGCGGTCCACCCAGAGCGCCACGGCATCGGCGCCCAGCCCGACGACGCTGGCCGGCGTCACCACCCAGCCGCCGCGACCGGCGCTCCGCGGCGTCCTGGGGACCACGATCAGCCGGCCCGGCGTCAGTCGCCCCACCACGGCCTCCAGGTCGGCGACGGCCCCGTTGGGCACGCCTGGCGACGCAAGGTCCATGGGGATGTCCGCGTAGCCGGCCCGCCCGAGCCGGCTGTGGGCCTGCACGTCCTCGTCGGCCGCCGGGACCTCCCAGGGCTCAGCGGGCTCGGACAGGGTGTCCCGCAGCAGGTCGACGAGGTGGATGGCGGCCGCGGCGTGCACGCGACCGAGGGTAGACCGGCTCACCCCGGCGCGGAGCGCGAACGTGGTCCGCAGGCGTCCGGGGGTCGGGCGCGGCTGTCGCGGGACGCAGCGCTACGGGTGGCAGACCCCGCCCTCGAGCAGGGCCGCGAGCGCCTGGACCGCCGCCGCCTCGTCGGGCCCGTCGCCCGTGACGCGGACGCGTTCGCCGGTCCGGATGCCGGCGCTCACCAGGCCGATCATGGCGCGGGCGGAGATCGGCTGGCCGGGAGGATCGAGCCGCTCGAGGGTCAGCGACGCAGTGTGGCTGCTCGCCACCTGGGTGATGCGCATGGCGGCCCGCGGGTGCAGGCCGTAGCGGTCCCGGAGCGTGGCGTCCGCCGTCAGCATGGATGCTCCTCCGCCCGTCATCGGGCTCGTGGGCCGGTGTCGCATCGCGGCCCTGCCGTCGCATGACGGCTCTCTGCCGAATCTGCCGTTTTCCTCAATACTGTTGCGCCTCGACGCCGCGGCCGGGTGCGGGCGTCGAGCCAGCTCCACCCGAGGTGTCCCATGCGCGTCCCAACCTCTGGCCATCAACTCCCTGTGGTCGAGGACCTTCTCCGCAACCCGCTCAGCCTCGGCGCGATGGCCGTGGCGTACGCGCCCGTCCGCTATCGCGCGTTCGAGCTCGGGGACCAGCGGTATGCCTGGACCGTGCCGCCGTTCCTGCGGCCGGTCGCCGGCCGCAGCCTGCCGTCGCACTACGCGCTCGTGCTGCGGCTCTCCCCGATGGGCGACTGGCTCGTCGAGGACGCCAAGGGGTTCGAGTGGGCCGAGACCGCGGAACGGTGGGCCAAGTCCCTGTGCCACGACGCCATGCGCCGGTGGCGGGGCACGGCCGACGCCGAGCCGGCCGCCCGCCTGGATTGAGCCGGAGCCGGCGGCGGTTCGACGCGCGCCGGCCCCGGAGCTACAGGATCAGGCCTGGGACTTCGCTCCCTCGGGCTCGATCGGAGCGCGCTCGGTGGTGCCGGGCAGCCACCCGGTCCGGACGACCCGCACCTGGAAGATGCTGGCGAGCGCGATGAGCGCGACGCACAGCACCACGATGCCGATCGCGGAGGGGGCCCCGCCGAGGTTGGCGATGCCGCCCACGAGGAACCCGAACCACTGGAAGTCGGCGTCGCCGAACGTGGTGTTCTGGAAGCCGATGCCGCTCATGACGGGCACGAGGAACGCCGCCAGGAGCGTGATCAGCAGGCCGTTGACGAAGCCGCCGCCGACAGCGCCCCGGCGGCCGCCGGTCGCGTTGCCGAAGACGCCGGCCGTGCCGCCGGTGAAGAAGTGGGGGATCATCCCCGGCAGGATCAGCGGGATGGCGAAGGCGGCGCCCACGCCCGCCCAGAGGATCGCGAACCCGATCAGGCCGCCGGCGACGCTGGCGAGGAACCCGACCAGCACGGCGTTCGGGGCGAACGGGAAGGCGATGGGGCAGTCGAGCGCGGGGACCGCGCCCGGGATGACCCGCTCGGCGATGCCGGCGAAGGCCGGGACGATCTCGCCGAGGATGGTGCGCACGCCGAGGAGGATCACGGCGACGCCGCCGCCGAACACCAGGGCGTTGTTGAACATCAGGGTGCCGAAGCCCATGATCCCGCCGGCGCCGCTCCCGGCGGCGCTGCTGCCCATGGCGTCCGACACGGACTTGAGCGCGGCCGCCTCACCGGCGCGGACGAGGAACGCGGTCGCGAGCAGCAGGTAGATGACGATCATCGCGACGGCCGTGCCGACCATCGGGTCGCGGAGGAAGCGGAGGCTCTGGGGGAACTCCATCTCCTCGGTGCTCTTGCTGCCCTTGCCGATCAGCTGCCCCGTCATGCCTGCGGCGATGTAGCCAAGCGTGCCGAAGTGGCCCATGGCCACAGCCTGGTTCCCCGTGACGCGGCGCATCCAGGGCATGGAGAACGCCGGCATGATCACCATCATGGTCGCGAGGCCGAATGCCGCGACGAGGATCTGGACCCAGGAGTCCACCTTCGCGTTGTACATGACGACCGTGAGCACGGTTGCCATGAACAGCATGTGGTGGCCCGTGAGGAACACGTAGCGCAGTGGCGTCAGGCGCGCGATCACGAGCGAGCCGATGACGCCCAGGAACATGGCGAAGGCCACGTTCTGCGCCACCTCGGGGATCTTGTTGGCGATCGCGGTGATGGCCTCGTTGGTCGGGACCACGCCGTTGACGCCGAACGACCCTGTGATCAGGGCCCCGAGCGGGTTGAGGGCGCCGATCACGGCATTGGCGCCGATGCCCAGGATGATGAACCCGAGTGTGGCCTTGAGGGCGCCGCCGACGATGTCGCCGACCCCCTTGCGCGACGCCACGAGGGCGACCAGCGTCATGATGCCGACGAGGTACGCGGGCACCCCGAAGATGTCGCGGGCAATCCAGTTGACCAGGTAGTTCAGCTGGTCCACGAGGAAACAACCTCCTCAGTCTTAGCCGTCGTCGATCGGTCCCCCCTCGACCCGACGCGGTACGTCAACCTCGTCACGCTCCCCTCAGCGGGGCGTGGCGAGGGCCTCCCCCAGCTTCTCGACCATCTCGTTGAGGTCAATGAAGTTGGAGATCGTCACGATCCTCGGCTTCACGCCTGCGAGCTGCGCGGCAAGCTCACGAGAGGTCAGGATGAGGTCCGCGGTCGACGCGAGGGCACGCGCCGTCCCGATATCGGCGACCTCCAGGTCCGCCGTCACGCCGAGCTGCCTCAGCGCCTTCTCCGCCTGCATGCGCAGGATGAGGCCAGTGCCGAGGCCCATGCCACAGACCGCGAGGATCTTCACGATCCCGTCGACCCTCCAATCTCCCCCTCCAGCGGATGCGCGCCGACCCGACAGCCGGGTGGTGCCTAACCCTCCTCGTAGACGTCGATCAGCCGCCGGATCTGGCCGGGCGAGGTCGAGGCGAGGAGCGCGGCCCGGCGCTCGTCGTCAACGAGGAACTCCGCGAGCGTCGCCAAGGCCGCGACATGCCCCTGCTCGTCAGGTGCGGCCAGGCCAACCACGAGCGACACCGGGTCGTTCGTGGCGTGCCCGAACGCGACCGGCCGGGCCAGGGTGACGACGCTCATCCCCGCTCGCAGGACGGCGGGCGAGGGGCGGGCATGCGCAAGCGCGATGCCCGGCGCGATGACGATGTACGGGCCGAGCTGCTCGACGGTCTCGATCATCTCGGCGGTGTATGCCCCCGTCGCCGCTCCCGTGGCGGCGAGGGCCTCCCCGCACGCGGCGACGGCCTCACGCCAGTCCGCTGCGGGCACGGAGACGCGAATGGCGTTCTCCGGGAGCAGCTCGGACAGCGGATGGGCGGCGGCGGTGCGAGGTTCCATCGACGGCCCTCCCTCGAAGGTCGGTTGGACGCCTGAAAGGGAGCATCACGGTTCTGGTCAATCGGCGCGAGGGTTGATGGACTCTGACTGAGGGGGTGATTCAGCCGCCTAGAACGGTCGTGGAGGTAGTCACATGCGCCGGTTCTACGGCGTGCCGGCCTCGCCGGGCATCGGCATGGGCCCCTGGCAGGCCATATCCGACCGGGAGCAGCCGACGGGGCGCACGATCGCGCCCGAGGAGGCCGACGAGCAGATTGCGCAGCTGGGACGGGCGGTGGAGGCCGCCTCAGCCGACCTCGATGCGCTCGCGGGCCGGCTTGCGAAGGAGGGCCACCCCGACGAGGCGGCGATCTTCGCGGCCCACGCCATGATGGCCCGCGACCCGGCGCTCCTCGCCCTGGCGTCCGAGCAGGTTCGACTCGGCCAGGACGCGATCGCCGCCATCGGTGCCGCCGGTGACGACATCGCAGGCCAGCTGCGGGCCCTCGATGACGAGGTGCTCTCCGCCAGGGCAGCCGACGTCGTGGACGTCGTGGCGCGGATCTCGGACCGCCTGTCGGGCGTGGCGAGCGCCACCGTGGACCTGGCGGTCCCGGCGATCATCGTGGCGCACAACCTTCCGCCGTCCGTGGCCGCAACGCTGCCCCGTGACCGGCTGCTCGGGATCGCCCTCGAGAGCGGCTCCCCCACCGCGCACGCCGCCATCCTGGCGCGCGCCTTCGGGATCCCGGCCGTCGTCGGCGTGCAGGGCCTCCTCGCAGGCCTCGCCGTCGAGCCGCCGCGCGCCGCCCTGTGGCTCGACGGGGCCACGGGCGAGATCGTGCTGGACCCCGACGCGGCGACCGCGCACGACCTCGACGGGCGCCGCGCCGCCCAGCTCGACGCCGACGCGGTGGCAGTGGCCGAGGCTCGCCTCCCGGCCGTGACGGCCGACGGGGTCGAGGTGGCCCTCCTCGCCAACATCGGCACCCCGGCCGAATCGGAGCGCGCGCTCCGCTACGGTGCCCAGGGCGTGGGCCTGTTCCGCACCGAGTTCCTGTTCCTCGAGCGGGACACGGCGCCCGACGAGGACGAGCAGACGGCCGCCTACACCGCGGTGACCCGGGCCTTCGCGCCGCTGCCCGTCACCATCCGGCTGCTGGACGTGGGCGGCGACAAGCCCATCCCGTACCTTCCCGTCCCGGCCGAGGCGAACCCGTTCCTTGGCGTGCGCGCCCTCCGGCTGGCCCCCGAGCGGCCGGACCTGTTCGTCGGGCAGCTGCGGGCCGCGATGCGATCGGCCGCGCTCGAGCCCGGGCGGCCTGCGCCCCACGTCAAGGTGATGGCCCCGATGGTCGCGGACGCTGCGGACGCCGCCTTGCTCCGCGATCTGGCCGCCCGGGCCGAGCGCGAGCTCGACGCCGAGGGCGTTCCGCACGGCGGGGTCGAACTGGGGGTCATGCTCGAGATCCCGTCGGCGGTTCTGGTTGCCGGGTCCTACCTTGCGACGCTCGCATTCGCGAGCCTGGGCACCAACGACCTGCTCCAGTACACGCTCGCCGCCGACCGCGGCAACCCCGCGCTGGCCCGCTACCAGGACCCGCTGCACCCCGCGCTGCTTCGGCTCGTCGCCGAGGCGGTGGCGCATGCGCGGGAGGCCGGCGCCGAGCTGTCGGTCTGCGGCGAGATGGCCGGCGACCCGGCCGGCGCCCTGGCCCTGGTGGGGCTCGGCGTGCGCTCGCTGAGCATGAGTGCGGGAAGCCTCGCCGCCGTGCGCCGCGCCATCCGCGCCCACGCCCTGGCAGACCTCCAGGCGGCGGCTGTGGCCGCGCTCGACGCGCCCGGCGCGGACGAGGTGCGGGCCCTCTTCGCGGGGCGGGGACGAAGCGACTCGGCCTCGTCGATCGGGCTCCTCTAGGTCGGCGACGCCTCGCCCAGGCCCCCGCGGACCTCGTCGGCCAGGGTTTGGAGCGCCTCCGCCTCATCCGGCCCGTCGGCCACGATGCGGATCCGCTGACCCTGCACCACGCCGGCCGTCAGGACGAGCAGGAGCGATTTCGCGTCGACAGGCCGGCGCCCGGCATCGAGGTTCTCGAGCGTCACCTTCGCGCGGAAGCGTGACGCCGTCTCGACGAACCGCGCCGCCGGCCGCATATGGATCCCACTCGGGTTCGCCACCTGGAGCTCGATCGCGATCATGCCCGGACCCTAGCGTCGGCTGGACGTCCGCGCCTGTGCCGGGAGGCAGGTCGCGCGCGTGGCGCTCGGGCGGTTCAGGCGTCCGTCCGGCCCCCGTCGGCCGCACGCCCAGAGGGTTGTCGAGGCGGGTGCAGGCGCTCCCACGCTTCCTCCTTCCAGCGTACAGGGCACCTGGGGGCTTGCGGGAAGACCCCGGTGGTGTGGCACGATGCGCGGCCGACATCGGCGGACCGCGTCGGGAACGCAAGGAGCAAGCCGATGAGCCGCGGGAGTACGGGCTGCCGGCCGTCGTGGGCGTGGAGCGGGCCACCCGCCTGATCCGCGACGGGCAGAGGATCCGCGTTCATGGGACGGACGGGTTCGTCGAGATCCTGCCGTCTGGCTGACGCCGCTCCGAGCCGTCGGCGGCCGGAGCGGCATCGCCGGATTTCGCTGCGTCAGCCGCGCACGATGCAGAACTCGTTGCCCTCCGGGTCGTTCATCCGCATCCAGTACGAGCCGCCCTCGGCGATCGGGCCGCGGTGGTCGCTCGCGCCGAGGGCCACCAGGCGGGCAGCCTCCGCGTCGATCCGCGCCATGCGGGCCTCGAGCGTGCCGCCGCCGCCCACCTTGAGGTCCAGGTGCACCCGGTTCTTGGCGACCTTGCCCTCGGGCACACGCTGGAAGAAGACCCTGGGCAGTCCGGGCTCGGGAGGCTCCAGCATGGCGCCGGAGTTTTCGGGATCCTCGTCGATGCCCGCAGGCGGGTACTCCAGGGCGTCGGCCCAGAAGCGGGCGAGCGCCGCGGGGTCGGCGCAGTCGATGGCGATGTCGAAGCGACGGGGCACGTGGATCTCCTCGGCAGGTCAGGCGTAACCAGTACGGGTACGTTACGAGGTTATTCCTGCCAGCCTCGGTCAGGTTTGTCGCGGATTGCGCTGTGCCGCTGATGCTCGGGCCGTCGCGTCAGGGGTCAAGTCTCGGTTTGACGCCCGTCGCCGGGCTGCCTGGAGATGCGCATGCGCCAGCTGCCCATCCCGAACATCGTGCCCAGGGCGATCCGCCGCGCGACCTCCGCGCCAACCGGGCGCTGATCGAGGGCCCGAACCCGGGCCTCGGCGCTGAGGATCAGGCGCAGCCCGAGCCCGCTCGCGAGTGCGGCCGCCACCGTCTCGACCCAGAGGAGGACGGCTGGGGCGCGGCGCATCGCGCGGGGAGCGCCCGTGGCCACCAGCCGCAGGTCGCGCGCGAGCACGCCGACCGACACCGCCTCGACAGCGATGGCCCCGGCCTTGTCGAACCGACGGATCACCAGCTGGGTGAGCGGGAACCCCATCCCGATCAGCCCCAGGGCGAGATGCCCAGCGTTCGGCTTCACGGGTCAAGTGCCTCCAGGTGTGGGGATTGCCGGGCGGCCGCGGCGCTGCCGCGCCTCCGCAGGGACGCGGTGGCGCCGACCAGCCCGCCGAGCAGCATCGCCCCGCCGATCACGCCGACAGCGTTGAGCGGACCCTGCGTGCGGGAGTAGATCTCGCTGAGCGCCTGCGCGAGCGGCTCGGGTGCCACGGGGGGCTCCCCGTTGACCTGCGCGGCGAAGGTGATGGTGAGCCACGGCAGCAGTGCGAGGAACCCCCCGACGACCACGTAGAGCAGCCCGACGACCGGCGCAGCGCGAGACCCGAGCCAGGCAACGGCGAGGCACCCGCCCGCTACCGCGACGGATCCGACGGAGGACAGCGTCACAACGCCGGAGAGGTCGAACGTCGCGGCGGACTGCTGCTGCGCGGCCGGGAACACCGACGTGTCGATCCAGACGGCCAGGACGAGGACCATGGCCGCCCCCGCCACCGCAGCCGCGTTCATCAGGGTCCTGGACATCCCCCCACCTCGCTCGTGCTGACTTGGTGCCCACACTCTCGCCGCACCCGAGAGCCGGGTCAAGGGCTCGACGGAACCCCGACGCTCAGCGCGGCCCGCCGCCCCGGTTGAACTCGTGGACGCACGACGTGCAGAACATGGCGCCATCTTCGATCAGCCCCACCCGGGACGGGCCGGTTCGCGCGCGGGCGTCGAGCACCACGGCGATCCCGCGCTCGAGGTGCGCCCTCCCGGCGCAGAGCAGGGTCGTCGTAGCGGGCGCGGGGCGCGGGTGGGCGGGGGTCATCGCCGATGAGCGTGCGACGTGGCACGTCTCGCCGCATGACAGGCTGTCATCTGCTGCTCAAGCGGGACCCGCAGGTTCCCCGGTGACCCCGCTTGAGCGACGCAGACGTGATCCGCTTTGAGGGTCAGCCCACCTGGGCGAGCTTCTCGCGGAGGGCCGTCACGCCAGGGTCGTCCTCCTCGGGGCTCGGCTTGCCCCTGCCCGTCTCGATGAGGCTCCGCAGGCTTTCCCGGATGTACATGCCCCAGGCGTCGCGGCAGACGTCGTAGCACTCGTCGTCAGGGACCAGGCCGACGTGCGTGAAGCGGATCTGGGTCGCGCCCTCCTGCTCGGAGATGTCGAACCGGATCTCGGTCCCCTTCCACTCGCGCTGGTCGGCGATGAAGCTCATCCAGTTGTCGAGCACGCGCCACACGACCGTTCGGCCGGGCTCGAGCGCCTCAACCCGGATCCGCGCGTAGTGGACGCCGGGGACCCAGTGCGTGAACTGGTCGCCGACCTCGTGCGTGGCGCCCGCGATGGTGGTCTCCCACCAGTCCCTGGCGTTGTTGATGGCATTGAACGCCTCGTCGGGCCGGCGGTTCACGGAGATGGTGGTGGTGTAGCTCTGGTCGTTCACGGGACGCCTCCGGATCGGCATTGTGTGGTACAGCACTTGCACCATGCAAGCATCAACGATAACCGAAGTGATTGCGTCATGCAAGTGGCGTGGTAGGATTCGCGTCATGCTCGGCAATACGTACGAATCGCAGGTCTGCTCCATCTCGCGCGCCCTCGAGGTCGTCGGCGAGCGCTGGAGCCTGCTCATCCTGCGCAATGCGCTGTTCGCCGGATCCACGCGCTACGGCGAGTTCCAGCGCAGCCTGGGCATCGCGACCAATGTGCTCCAGAACCGCCTGGACGGCTTCGTCGAGGCAGGGATCATGGTGCGGCACGCGTCGCCGGAGCAGGCCGGAACGATCGAGTACCTCCTGACCGAGAAGGGCCGCGACCTGCAGCCCGCGCTGATCGCGCTCACGGAGTGGGGCGACCGGTGGGCGGCCCCCGACGGCCCCCCGATCCTCTACCGCCACCAGGCGTGCGGCGCACCGGTCCGCGACGAGCTGGTGTGCGATTCCTGTGGCCGGGTCGACGACGGCGCCGAGGTGCTTGCGCTGGCCGGCCCGGGCATGCCGCCCGATCGCACGGAGCGCATCAACCGGCGATTGGCGGCACGAGCGTCAAGTCGGCCGGCGCACTAGGATCCGGCAGACGACACCGTCTCCACCTCGCCGGTGCGCGTGGCCGCCGCGATCGCGTTCCTCGACGCCCCCCGAGGGGTAGGCGGATCGGCCGGTGGCTCGCAGCCATGGGAGGATCACGCCATGCACATCGGACTGATCGGCGGCATCGGGCCCGCGGCGCTGGTCGCCTACTACGACCGGCTGACACGGAGGGTGCGCGAACTGGGCCATCGGCTCGACCTCACCATCGTCGAGGCGGATGTCCAGGAGCTCATCGAGAACATCGTCGCGGACCGGCGGCGGGAGCAGGCGACGGTCTACGCGGGCCTCATCGAGCGACTCGCGGCCGCCGGCGCCGACTGTGCGGCGATCACCTCGCTGGGCGGCCACTTCTGCTTCGCGGAGACGCTGCCGCTCTCCCGACTGCCCCTGGTCAGCGCCGTCGCGCCACTCGACGCGCATTTCGCGGCCGCCGGGCTGCGGCGCGTGGGGCTGCTCGGGACCGAGGTGGTGATGCGGACGCGGCTCTATGGCCAGTTGGTCCACACCGAGGCGGTGGCACCGATCCCCAACCTCGAGGCCGTCGGGCAGGCCTACCAGGACATGGCCACGAGCGGTCACTGCACCGCCGAGCAGCGCGCGATCGTGTTCGGGGCCGGTCGGCAGATGGTTGAGGAGCAGGGCGCCCAGGCGGTGGTCCTCGCCGGGACGGACCTGGGCCTCGCGTTCTACGGTCACGAGGTGGGATACCCGGTGATCGACGCGCTCGACATCCACGTGGCGCTGCTCGCCGAACTCGCCACCGACGCGAAGACCCTGGACGACGTCGCCGCGCGCTGACCTCGCCCGGGTCAGGCGTCGCGCGAGGGTCGCGTCGCAGCGAGGGGCACGGCCACGAGCGCGAGGACGACTGCGTTGATGGCCACGTTGACCCACACGCCGTGGGCGGCCGAGACGGTGGTGTCCAGGACGAACCAGAGGCCGGTGCCGAACGCGAGCGCCTGCCACGCCCAGGATTCGCCGCGCCCGAGCGCCTCGCGGGCGAGGAAGACGACGGCCACCCCCCACCCCACCAGGGCGGCGCCCCAGACGCCGTAGGCCCACGACCTGAACTCCACGGTGCCGGGATCAGCGGGCCCGGCAGCCCAGAAGGCGGGGTCGATCAACCCGTGCAGCGGCTGGAACGCCGGCGTGCCCGCAAGCAGTCCCATGCCCGTCCCGATCCCCACGAGACCGACGCCGACAGCGATGAGCCACCGTCGCCAGAGACGGGCTCGGGCGCCCGAAATTGCTGACCGGCTGCCGGCCGTGCTCGTCATCGGTTCCCTCCTGTCTGGATGGGCCCAATTCTGGACCGCAGGATGGCGGCGCGGGCCGCGGCCGGGCGGTCCGGACGCTCGGGAGGACTGGCGATTGAGGTCGGTCCAACAGACGGGTTGCCGGGCCTCCACCGGGCGGTTAGTGTGCCGCTCACGCCGCGCGGGGCGTCCCGCCCGCGGGTGCGCACGAGGGAGCCGTCATGGCCATTCGCGGCACGGGGCGGCGCCCTGACCGGCCCGCCGACATCGGCGCCGACCTGGACCGGCTCGCCGACTCTCGGCCGAAGGGGGCCCCGGGTGTGGGAGTCGCGGGCCTGGCGGGGCAGGCGGCCGGGCGGTCGCCGGATCCCAGCCGCATCGGCGTCGTCGTCATCCACGGCATCGGCAGCCAGAAGCCCGGCGAGACGCTGCTCTCGTGGGCGCACGCGCTGCTCCGCGTCGTGAACGCCTGGGCGGCGACCACGCCCGGAGTCGTGCACGACAACGACCATGCCCTCACCGCCGACATCGACCTGACGGGCGCCACCCGCCCCTGGGCGGCGATCGACGTCCCCGGGGCGCCCGGACACGAGCCCCAGACGTGGCTCCTCACCGAGGCGTGGTGGGCGGCCCGCGTGACACCCCCGACCCTCGCCGAGATGTTCCGCTGGCTCGTCCCGAGCGGCGAGCTCGGCCGCATGGTCCGCGGCATCTTCCACGGGGTGGACGGGCAGGACAGGCTGCTCAGGGCCATCGACCGCGTCTTCCTCCTCCCGTTCGTCTCGGCGACGACCCTCCTCTCGGTGGTCCTCTACATCGTCCTCTCGGTCGTCCGGATCGTCCCGTACAAGCCGCTCCAGGACTTCGCGCTGTTCGCGGTGCTGGACACGTTCCTCATCGACTGGTTCGGCGACCTGCGCGTCCTGCTCACCGACCGCACGCAGGCCGCGTCCATCCGCTCGCGCGCCATCGACGCCATCCGCGCCTGCGTGGACGAGGGCTGCGGGACGGTCGTGGTCATCGGTCATTCCGGCGGAACCATCGTCGGGTACACCACGCTCACCGACGACGCGCTCGAGGCGGCCCTCCCGGTCACGCGGTTCGTCACCCTAGGCCAGGCCCTCGGCATCGGCTGGCGTCTGGGCCACGTGCTCGATACCACCATCGCCGACCGCGACCCGGACCGCCTGTACGAGGGCGACCGCCTTCATCGGCCGATCGAGCAGGTCCGACCCGGCGTTGAGTGGCACGACTTCTGGGCGACCCACGACCCGGCACCTGCCGGCGGCTTCGCGAACGCCCCATCGCTCTCGCGGCCCTCGCGGACCGGCGGCACGTCCACGATGGTGTTCAACCGCATGAGCATCCTGGAGGACCACGGCGGGTACTGGGACAATGACGAGGAGTTCCTCCTGCCGCTTGTGCGCCTGCTGGACACCTCGCCGACGAAGGCCCCCGCCTCGTCGAGCCGGTACTTCCCGGACCCGACGGGGGCCGCAGACGCCCAGTCCGCGGCGCCCGACGATGCGCGTTCCGGCCGCTCCCCCGCCCGCGCCGCCGCCCGTCAGGCCCGCGTCGCGGCCCTCCAGCGGAGCTGGCTGCTCGTCATGCTGGCCGGGGTCCTGGCCATTCCCGCGATCGTGGCCCATTCGATCCTCGTCGGCGGGGCGCCCACCTTCGAGCTGGTGGGCCAGGGCGTGTGGGGGTTCGTCGGCTGGCTCGGCGAGCGGATCGGCCTCGTCCTCGACGCCCTCAGCCTCGGCCGGCCATCCGGGCAGCTCGACACGACGTTGGCGAGCATCGTTGGCATCGTCGTGTTCGCGGTGGCGTTCTTCGGCGTTGGCAACATCGCCTCGCGGCTGTGGGAGGGCTGGGACGAACGCGAACGGCAGCTTGGGCTCCAGCCAGTGCCGCAGTGGCGACCCGTCCGCCAGATCGAGGGGCCGCTGTGGCTCTGCGGGACCGCTGCGATGCTGCTGCTGCTGTTCGCGGGTTCCGGCGACTGGCTGCTCGCGGCGCCATCGGTCGTGGCGGCGGCGGCGGCGTGGCTGGTCGCAAGCCGTCTGCCGAGGGGGCACGTGGTGAACCCCTAGCAGGGGCCTCGGCCTGCCGGCAACGCGCCACCAGGCCGAGGTAGACGGGAGGAGCGCCGGGCCAGAACCGAGTAGAGTCCGAGCGAGCCATCGACGTGCAGCACTTGGGAGCGACGTGGCCAAGAGCGAGTGGGCTGGGATCTCGGACGTGAAGGCCGCCAGGCGGCTGGGCGAACTGCTGGGCGTGACCTTCGACGCTGAACCCATCGGCGAGCTCGGTGGCGCTGTCGGCGCGCTCGCGAGCGTTGGCGACGACGCCTGGGTGGCGCTCCAGCTGGAGCACAAGCACAACCACCCTGTCGAGAACGTGCTCCAGTATTGGCGCTGGCTCGAGCGCAGCCGGCGTCGCCTGGTCCTCGTGCACGCCATCGAGCCCGACGCCCCGAGGCGCCAGGGTCCACGGGCGGAGCTGACCGAATGGGTGGGCGCGATGATGGAGCGCGTGCTGCCGGGCCGGTTCTCGTACTGCCGGCTGGAGCTGGGATCGAAGGCGGAGGCCGATCAGCTCGAGGCGGCCCGTGCCGCTGTGGTGGCGCTCCGCCAGCCGATGGCCGAACGGAGCCTGCTCGCGAGCAGCTGACGAGCGGCCGGGCGGAGGGCGAAGGCCTGGCGGCTAGGCCGGGACGTACCGCAGGAGCTGCACCCCAGACGTGAACCGCCGCGCCTCAACCAGCCGCAGGTCGAGGCGCAGGTCCGAGGCGAAGAACGGGGTCCCGCCACCGAGCACCACGGGGTTGACATAGGTCGCGATCTCGTCCACGAGGCCCGCGCGGAGGAGCGGCGCCGCGGTCGTGGGCCCGCCCACCGAGATGTCGACATCAAGCTCACCGCGGAGCCGCGCCACCTCCGTCACGAGATCGCCCGGGACGAGGTGCGCATTCCAGTTCACCGACGTGAGCGTTGACGAGGCCACGAGCTTGGGCTTGGGGGCCCACAGCCGAGCGAAGTCGCGCTCGACGGGCGTGGCGGCGGGGTCGTCCCCCGCGGTCGGCCAGTACCCGGCCATGAGCTCGTACATCCGCCGTCCGTACAGGAAGATTCCGACGGCCCGCGCCTCCGCGTTGAACGCCTCGTGGACCTCCTCGTCCACGATGACCCAGTCGATGCCGCCGTCCGGCCCGGCGACGAACCCGTCGAGCGAGACCGACATGGAGTAGACGACGCGTCCCATGCGGCGCCCTACGGCTTGGTCGACGGGAACGGGAACGGCAGCCGGGTGGGCAGCCCGTCCGGGAGCAGCGCCAAGAGGTCCTTGGGCAGCACCGGGCCGAGCGCAGCCAGCGTCACCGGCACAGTCGTCCCGCGCAGGAGCTTGACCGTCTCGGAGCCGTTGAGCGCCTGGGTGAACTCCTTGAGCAGGCCCGGTGGCACGTCGGCCGCCAGCTGCGACTTCGTCCCGAAGTACGTGTCCACGACGACCACCAGGACCGTCAGGATCAGGATCGCCTCGATGCCGCCGAAGAGCGCGCCCAGCGTGGCGTCGAGCTCGCGCGACAGGCCGCGCTGCGGCACGGCCTTGCGGAAGAACACGGCCTCCGCGATGTGCAGGGCGACCAGGATGGCCGGGAACGCGATCGCATAGCCCACGAGATTGGCGTAGTCGGCGGGGATGTCGGGGAACACCTGCTTCGCGATGACGCCCACCGGGTACCGGAAGTAGGCGCCCGCGAGCGCCGCGGCCACGATGAAGACGATGCCCAGCAGGCGCCGCAGGAAGCCCGTTCGGAAGCCGGCGTAGATGAAGCCGGCGATGAACCCGACAAGCACGATGTCCATCGTCATGGCGCGACTCCTGCCTGGGGACGAGACAAGTCGCGCGCAGTGTGGCAGGTGGACGGGAACGGCGCAGGACTCCGGCGCCTCCTCTGAACCTCGGCATGCGAGGGTCGGCGCGTCCACCTGGCCGGCCCCGCCCGCCGTCCGCTGCGCCCGTGGTGGTGACCGCCCCGGCCGACGGGCGGATCAGGCGGGAGGCCAGGGACGGAGGTCTGCCCGCCAGACGACGGTGAGCGGGCCCACGCCCCTGGCGCGCGTGTGCTCGTGGGCGCCGAAGACGGCGTCCGCGGCCGCGAGCCCGGGGTAGCCCGTCTCCGCGTGCGCCCAGCGCGCCGGCAGGTCGTAGACGAGGGCGCGGCCGCCCGGGCGCAGGACGCGTCGGATCTCGCCGAAGCCGCGCTCCGCGTCGGGCCAGTGGTGCGCTGAGAGCGAGCTCACGACGAGGTCGAACGAGGCGTCCGGAAACGGCATCTGCGAGACGTCCGCCTCGACAAACGTCGCCCGTTCCCGCGTGCCGGCACGGGTGAGCCGCCGCTCGGCCGCGTCGAGCATCGCGGGGTCCACGTCGAGGCCCATCCAGTGCGCATCGGGCAGCAGCTCCAGCAGGCGCTCGGCCAGGTGCCCGGGACCGGGGCCGATCTCGAGGATCGAGGGCTCGGCGACGCCCGCCAGCGCTGCACCGCTGTCGCGCGCGATGTCGCGGTAGTAGCCGCCCAGGAACCACGCCGCGGCAATCTCGTAGGCGCCGATGCTCGGCGAGGACGAGGTGTGCATCGACCTCGCCGCGCGACGGATCGACGGCTGGGCCAGCCAGGCGGCGATCCCGGTGAGGCCGGCGACGATGGCGACGCGTCGGATACCCATGCGCCAATCATGCCCCCGGCGGCGTCGTGCTGCGGTTGGCACTTCGTCGCCGCCCCCGGGGGAACCCCGTTCGAGCGCGCTGCCCCCCATTTCGCCTCCCCGAGGCGCTTGTGCGAGCCAGGAGGCCCTTGTCGCCAGCGGGAGGCGATTTGGGCCCCGAAGGTTGCGAAACGCGGGTTTCCGGACGCGCGGGGGGAGATACGGGCCTCCCCGACGCGGAATGGGGGCAGCCGACGGCGAGGCCCGGTGGGAGGCTATCGATGTGATATCATTCTGATCGCGTCCAACCGACGACGCGAAGGAGCCCAAGGGATCATGAACAAAGAGCGCATCGCAACCTCGCTGCCCGGGATCCCGGTGCTGCTGTTCCTGCTCGTCCTCTCGATCGTCCTGCCGCTGGCGTTCCTGTGGTGGATCGCCAGCGTGGTGGTGCCGCTGGGTGACGCGGTCGGGACCGCCGAGGGCATCGGCTTCCTGCTCTGGCTGACCGCCTTCACCATCGTCGCGATCGGCTGGTACGGCTTGACGCCGGTCAACCCGAACGAGGCGCGAGCCGTCGTCCTGTTCGGCCGGTACCGCGGGACGATCCGCGACCAGGGGTTGGCCTGGGTCAACCCGTTCACCCGGCGCCGCAGGATCAGCCTCCGTGTCCGCAACTTCGAGACCAGCAAGCTCAAGGTCAACGACCACGACGGCAACCCGATCGAGATCGCCGCGGTTGTCGTGTGGAAGGTGACCGACACCGCCGAGGCGCTGTTCGAGGTGGACGACTACGAGAACTTCGTGAACGTCCAGGCCGAGTCCGCGCTGCGGAACCTGGCCACGTCGCACCCGTACGACGCCCACAACGACGGCCAGGTCGCACTCCGCGCGAACCAGGCCGAAGTCGCGGACCAGCTCCGCCAGGAGATCCAGGACCGGCTGGAGAAGGCCGGCGTCCAGGTCATCGAGGCCCGCATCAGCCACCTCGCCTACGCACCCGAGATCGCCAACGCGATGCTCCGCCGCCAGCAGGCCAACGCCGTCATCGCCGCCCGCACGCGGATCGTCGAGGGCGCGGTGGGGATGGTGGAGATGGCGCTCGAGCAGCTCTCGGCCAAGAAGGTCGTCCAGCTCGACGAGGAGCGCAAGGCGCAGATGGTGAGCAACCTGCTCGTCGTCCTGTGCTCGGAGCACGAGGCGCAGCCGGTGCTCAACACGGGGACGCTGTACGGCTAGCCGCGCGGTGCGAGGACGCCGGCGCGAGCGCCGGGCTGAGCCGGAGCCGCCACCATGGCCGAGCGCAAGCCATTCCTGCTCCGCCTGGACCCGGAGACGTTCGCGGCCCTCCAGCGATGGGCCGCGGACGACCTCCGCTCAGTCAACGGGCAGGCCGAGTTCATCCTCCGGCGGGCGCTCAAGGACGCCGGCCGCCTCCCGGACCGAAGGCCGCCGCCGGCTTAGGCCCCCGACCGACACGCCGGCCGCAGTACGATCCTTGCCTGCTCGTCACGCCACGAGGGAGGCATGGATCTAGACCGACCGCGCCCGTCGCTGGGCCGCCCGCAGGGCTGGGACCCCGTGTGGCAGCGTGCCGTGCCGCCGACGATCGGCGCGCGGCTGGCGCCCGTCGTCGTGTTCCTCGTCGCCATCGTCGTCTACCTGCGGACGCTGCTCCCGGGTCAGGCGTTCGACGACTGGGGCGAGATGCAGTCTGTCCCGCACCTGCTGGCCATCGCCCACCCCACCGGCTACCCCACGTTCATCCTCGCCGCCCACCTGTTCGAGCTGCTGCCCTTCGGGAGCGTCGCCTATCGGGCGAACCTGTTCTCCGCGGTGCTGGTCGCCCTCACGCTCGCGACGCTGTGCTGGACGGCAACGCGGCTCGGCGTGCGCCCCGCGATCGCAGCCGGAGTCGCGCTTGCGACCGGCGCCGCCGGCACGGTGTGGGCGGCCGCGACGGTCGCGGAGGTCAACCCGCTCCACCTGTTCCTCATGGCGCTGCTGCTCGACCGCGCCCTCGCATGGGCTGACGGCGGACGTCCGCTCGACCTTGCGCTGTGCGGCCTGATCACCGGCCTCTCGCTCGGCAATCACCTGCTGACGCTGTTCGTGGCGCCGTTCATCGCGCTGTTCGCCGTCTGGGCGGGCAAGCGGGCGCTGGCCGAGCGGCCGCTGCTCGTGCTCCTGCCGATCCTCACGCTGCTGCTCGGCCTGACCGTGTACGCCTACATCCCGATCGCGGCACGGCTCAACCCGCCGCTCCCCTACAACCACCCGACCACGCTCGACTCGTTCCTGTTCCTCGTCACCGGCACGCAGTTCCGGTCGCAGGAGACGAACATCGTGGGCCCGGACGCCTTCACGACGCTGGCGTCGGCAGGCCCATCGCTGGTGGGCCTCGTGGTGGAGCGCGGCGTCCTCCTGCTGCCCCTTGCGGGGATCATCGGGATTGCTGTGCTCCTGGCGCGGCGGCCGTCACTCGGCCTTGCACTGGTTGGCATCCTGCTCGCGGGGGCCGATGTCTGGGCGAACTACCTGGAGCTCGAGCACTACCTGCTGGTGCCGTTCCTGGTGCTCGGGATCGGGGCGGCCGTGGCCATCGAGGCGGCGGCCCGCATTGGTGGCGACAAGCTGCCGGGCGCGGCAGGACGGGCCGCGGCGCCGCTCGCCATCGCGGGTGCCGCGGCAATGGCCATCCTGCTCGCGGTCGTGAACCTGCCCTCCGCGGACCTCAGCGCGAACCATTCGGGCGACGACTACGTGGCCACGATGACCAGCCAGCTGCCGCAGAACGCGGCCATCCTGTCGTTCTGGGGAGCGTCCACGCCCCTCTGGTACGCGCAGCACGTGCTCGGCGACCGGCCCGACGTCCTGGTCATCGACGACACGAACGTCGTCTACGAGCCGGGCGGCACGCGTGAGGACCGGATCCGGGCGATGGTCTGCAAGCGGCCGGTGTTCATCCTCCGGCCAGGCGAGTCGGACCTGATCCCAACGCGGGCCGAGTTCACGCTCCAGCCCGCCTTCTCCGTCACGGTTGGCATTGGCGGCCCCGTGGGCTCGACGACCCTCCCGGTCTACCGCGTCTCCGCGGCCGCCAACACCTGCTCCTGAGCGGCCGCTACATCGCGTTGAACGTCTCCACCACGTCGATCGACGCCCCGCCGCCCAGGACGGGGCAGCCCTTCGCGAGCGCGACCGCCTGGTCGTGGCTGTCCGCGCGGATGACCGAGTAGCCGCTCGGCGAGGATGCGCCACCCGCCGAGACCGAGCCGTCGGGCGCGATGACCTTGGTGCCGGACGCCGGATTGCCGCCATCGACAAGCGCGTCGCCCAGCTGGTGGAACCACGCGTCCCAGGCGGCCATCACCTTCGCGGTCTCGGCCTCGCCCTCGGGCATGCCGCCACCGCGATAGACCAGCAGGTAGTTCGCCATCGGTTCTCTCCTTCGGCGCCGGCTTGGGGCGCCATCACGAAGGAGCGACGAACAGGCTCGCGCGGAATCGACAGCGCCTCGACGGCGCGCTGCGAACGAATTCCAGGACGCCCTGACGGTCCCGTCTACGGCCAGGTGAACGTTGCGATCAGCGACGTCGCGCCGAAGCCCGCCTCGGTGTTCCGCAGGACGAGCATCCAGGCGTGCGGCGGCACCACGGCGAAGCTCTGGCTCAGCTTCGTGGTGCCGGTCGCCGGCTTCACCGTCTTGAGCCCGGGCCCGCCGCCCTGCTCGATGAGGTCGAGCTCATAGAGGAACGGGTGGCCGCCCCAGTCCGCCGCGATGTGGTACGAGCCCTTGGCCCGTGGCGTGGCGACGACCTGGAGGCCGTTGGTGGCGGGCGCGTCGGTCCCGTCGAACCGCGCGTTCCGGATGGTCACCTTGGGCTTGGTCGCCGGGAAGGTGATCGTCACGTCCACCACCGGCGTGGCGCTCGACGCCCCCCGGAGCGTCACCTGGAAGTTGGAGGTTGCCTTCGTGTTGACGCCGCTGAGCGTGCTGGTGACCCCGGTGTGGCACGCGAGCTGGTTGCCGTCGGCGAGGAGGCACACCTCGCTGTTGCCGCCCGATTCGGTCTTCAGGTCCACGGTCACGGTTCCGGGCTGGGCCGTGAGGGAGATGGCGCGCGTGGTGCCGTTGGCATCCGTGGTCGCGTCGAGGCCCAGCTGGACGAATGTGATGGCCGCGGTCGGGCCGGGCGTGGGGCTGGGCGTCGGCGACGGGCTGGCCGACGGCGAGGCCGAGGCCGACGCGGACGGCGCTCCTGACGCCGGGGCTGAGGACGGGGCGGTCGATGCGGCAGCCGCCGACCTGGACGGCGACGTCGTGGGCGTCGCGGAGCCGCCATTGCCGAACAGGTTCGTCGCGACGAGGACACCGAGGAGCACGGCGAAGATGAACGCCAGAACCAGGACCAGCCGCTGCATGTTCGTCATGCCCCCATGGTAGGGGCGCGTGTCGAACGCGTCAGGCTGGGTCGCGTGCCGGGGCCGGGTTCGCGAGCCCGTCCACCACGGTCACGTTGGGCAGCGTGCGCAGGATCGCGGGCGGCGCGATGACCTTCCAGGCCCGGCTCCCGCCGCCCAGCACGATCCGCTCGCGCCCCATCACTGCGGCGTCCACCCACACCGCCAGGTCCTCGGGCAGCCCGAACACCGTGACGCCGCCGATCGCGTGGCCGGTGAGCGCCTGCGTCTCCTCGGGCGAGGCGAACGACGACTTGCGGCCGAACCGGCCCTTCACCGCCCGGTTGACGTCGAGGCGGTGCGTCGCGAGCAGCACGCAGGCGGCGTAGACGGGCTCGGCGCCCTTGCCCACCACGACGATCGTGTTCGCCGAGTCCTCGAGCGCGAACCCGTAGTGGGCGCAGAAGGCGGCCGTGTCGGCGAGGGCGGGGTCGCACGGGAACAGCTCGTACGGGCCTCGCCCGGCGAGGGCAGCCTCGAGGGCGTCGCGGTCGGGATCAGCGCTCATGGCGCGCAACGGTAGCGCGGAACGGGATGGATCGGGCGATTCTCGGCGGTCCGCCGTACGCTGGGCGGCAATCCGACCGAGCAGGGACGAACCGCCCTCGACCCTCGCGACACCCAGCGCTCCCACGGAGGCCACCCGTGACCGACACCCTGATCCCCGACCGCGACGCCTCGCTCGCCGCGATCGCCTCGCTCCCCCTCCGGACGCGGCTGTTCATCGACGGGGCCTTCCGCGACGCGAAGGGCGGCGGCCGGTTCACCAGCGAGAACCCGGCCACCGGACAGCCGATCGCCGAGGTGGCCGAGGGCGGGCCCGAGGACGTGGACGTGGCCGTGGCCGCTGCCCGCCGGGCCGCCGATGACGGCCGCTGGTCGCGGCTGAACCCCGGCGACCGCAAGCGCCTGCTCATCGCGTGGGCGGACCGCATCGACGCCCACCGCGACGAGCTCGCCCTCATCGAGACGATCGATTCGGGCAAGCCGATCGCCGACACCGCCGGCTTCGACATCGGCGAGACGGCGAACTGCATCCGCTGGCACGCCGAGGCCACCGACAAGCTGTACGGGCAGGTCGCGCCGGCGCCCGAGGGCGTCGTGGCCACGATCACGCGCGAGCCGCTGGGCGTCGTGGGCGCGGTCATCCCGTGGAACTACCCCGCGCTGATGGCCGCCTGGAAGATGGGCCCCGCGCTCGCCACGGGCAACACGATGGTCATCAAGCCCGCCTCGTACACCGCGCTCTCGCTGCTGCGCATCGCGGAGCTCGCCTCGGAGGCCGGGATCCCCGACGGCGTGCTCAACGTGGTGACCGGGCCCGGCGCGTCGGTCGGGGAGGCCATCGGCCGCCACGACGGCGTGGACGGCGTCTCCTTCACCGGGTCCACCGAGGTGGGGCGCCGCTTCCTCCACTACTCGGCCGAGGGCAACCTCAAGCGGGTGCTGCTCGAGCTGGGCGGCAAGAGCCCGCAGATCGTCTTCCCCGATGTCACGGACCTGGCGTCGGTGGCGGCCAACGCGGCCATCGCGATCTTCATGAACATGGGCGAGAACTGCTCGGCCGGGTCGCGGCTCATCGTCCACCGCTCGAAGCGCGCGGCGCTGCTCGAGGCCCTCGAGGCCGAGGTGGCGAACTGGCCCGTCGGCGACCCGCTCGACCCGTCCGTCCGGCTCGGGCCGCTCGTGTCCCGCGCGCACATGGAGACGGTCCTGCGCTACGTCGCGGCCGGGCGCGCCGAGGGCGCGCGCGTCGTCCTCGGCGGCGAGCGGATCATGGCCGAGTCGGGCGGCTACTTCGTCCCGCCCACCGTGTTCGACGGCGTGCGCAACGACATGACGATCGCGCGTGAGGAGATCTTCGGTCCCGTCCTGTCAGTGATCGAGTTCGACACGGAGGCCCAGGCGGTGGCCCTGGCGAACGACACCCCGTACGGCCTCGGCGCCTCGATCTACACCGACGACCTCCACGTGGCGCACCGGGTGGCCCGCGAGCTCCGGGCGGGCGTCGTGGGCGTCAACGCCTATGCCGAGGGCGACCAGACCACGCCCTTCGGCGGGTACAAGCTCTCGGGCTTCGGCGGCCACGACAAGAGCCTCCACGCGCATGACCAGTACACCGAGACCAAGACCACCTGGATCACGCTCCGGCCGCGGCCGTGAGATCGGCAGCCGTCGCGAACCTGCGCGAATCGAGGTAGACGGATCGCCGTAGGCTGACAATCAAGCCCCCGCCCCCAGGAGACGCCCGGTCTTCCCCCCGATCGAGCGGCGCCTGCCGGTGGGGGCGCGTTCATGCCCGCTGGCGGCGGCGCGACACTCGGTCAGGACAGGACGGGCACCATGGACGGTGCGGCCGGAGCGGTCGCCGGGTGCGCCTGCCGGCCTTGGCGCGCCTGCTTCTCCGAGTACATCCGCCGGTCCGCCGCGTCGACGGCCTCCCAGAACCCGTCGAGCGTTGCGCTCGCGACGTGGCCGACGCCGATCGACGCACGCAGCGTGTAGCGGTCATCGGCGTGCCGCCAGTTGTCCAGGCGGCGTCCAAGCCTCCGGGCCGCGACCTGCGCATCGGACCCGGGCGCCACCACGATGACGAACTCGTCGCCGCCGATCCGGCCCACGGCGTCCGCGGCGCGGAAGGTCTCGAGCAGGATCTCGGCCAGCACGCGGAGCGCGCCGTCGCCCTCCGCGTGGCCCAGGCTGTCGTTCACCGCCTTGAACCCGTCGAGGTCGAGGTAGACGATCGAGAGCTCGGAAGCGCCGGCGGCGAGCATGCGCCCGGCCTCCTCCTCGATCCCGCGGCGGTTGAGGAGCCCGGTCAGCGGGTCCGTCAGCGCGAGGGCGTGCATCATCCCCCGGGCGGCGATCAGCCCGGCCACCGAACCGTGGCGCGCCTCGAACACCACCGCCCCCATCGCAGCCGCCGCAGCCAGCTCGGCGGTGACGTGGTCCCCGAGCCGCCAGCCCCACGCACCTGTCGCCGCCACGACCAGCCACGGCGCCAGGACGGCTGCCGCCGACGCCATCGCCCACCGGGGACGGAGCGCGACCGCGCCGGCGCTGACGAGCGCCAGGCTCAGGTTCGGGGCGGCGTCGGGGCCGCGCACCAGCGCCTCGAGCGCAATGGCCGCCAGCCCACCAGACAGGATCGGGTTGGCAAGACTCGCTGGCACGGGCCGGACGACGAATGCGAGCGCGAGCAGGAACGCGGCGGCCGTGACGAGGACCTGGGTCGCGGTCGCCGTCCCGGTGCCGTGGCCGCTCAGCAGCGACACGGCGTAGATCGACGCCAGCACCGGCACGACCAGGCGCAGCGACCGGGCCAGGTGCTCGTCCAGGGCTGCGGCGGCATCACGGCGTCCGTGGATCTCTTCTGGAGTCATGGCAGGATCGTCGGGCAGGTCCGGGTGGTGCTTCCACTCCCCGGAGGTGGTCCGGCCGAACCCTCGCCGCGGCTCGCCGCGGGTCATGCCCGGGTGACACCGCACCGGCGGGCCCCTCAGGGTGATCCCCGGTCGCAGCCACGCACGCGGCGGCGGCGCGCAGGCGTGACACGTAGTACCGACGGTTGGCCGCCCGGGGCGGCGTCTGCCGCCCGCGCAGGGCCTGCCCTGAGGTGTCGCCCACGTCGGCCTGCGGGTGAACCCGCGCACGGCGCACCACCCCCGGGGCGGGAAGCCCTCAGGCGCCCGGCGTCGTCAGGATCGGCCCGAGGGGCCCCGACGACCGGCAGCGGCAACGGGGCAGGGTCACCATCGTGTGGCGAGGCCCCGTCGAGTCGCAGCGGCCTGTAGGCTTCGCGCGACGGGTGACGACTGCGTCAAGTCGGGCGGAGGTGATCGATGACCGGTACCGCCGGGGATCCCAGCGACGCGTGGGCCGCCTTCGAGGCGCGCCTCGCCAAGGCCCTCGAGGCGATGGATCGGGCCACCTACCTCGTCGTCTCGCTCGCGGGCGAGCCGCGCTCGGTCGCCAGCGCCTACGTGCAGTTCGCCCAGGGCGGCCTCCTCGGCTTCCGCGCCGAGGCCGCTGGCAACCAGTGGCTGCCGCCCGGGCACGGCCTGGGCTCGGCGCAGCAGGAGAAGCTCGCGGCCCTCGGCTGGCAGCAGCCGGGCTCGGCGCCACAGGGCCGCAACTGGGCCCACGAGTGGGAGGACGACCCGGTGCCGTTCGCCGAGGTCGCGGCGATCGCCGTCCAGACCCTGCGCGAGGTCTATGGCGCAAAGACGCCCGACGAGCTGACGTACCGCACCGGCGGCTTCCCGGCGCACAGCGGACCTGTCCCGGAGCCGGATCTCGGGATCCCTCGCGACCGGCCGTCATCGGGCGAGCCGGCTGCAGCGGTCGTCGGCGCGCGGACGCATCCCGCACCCGAACCCGACGAGGCCGTGGCGTCGCTCGAGGCCGCCCTGTCCGAGTTCGTCTCCGGTGCCGACCTCGTCCCCGACCGGGACGGCGACCTCCCCATCCGCGTCGGCTCGGCGCTCATGTTCGTCCGCTCCGTGGCCGGCCGGCCGCCGCTGCTCCAGCTGTTCTCGCCGCTCCTCTCGAGCGTGGACATGACGCCCACGCTGCTCGACTCGCTCAACGACATCAACCGCAGCATCCTGTTCGGCCGGGTGTTCTGGGCCGACCGCGAGATCGTCGTGTCCATGGAACTCACCGCCGTCGGCATCACCGCCAAGCAGATCGCGTTCGGGTGCGTCCAGCTGGGCAACCTCGCGGACCACCTCGACGACGTGCTCCGCGGCCGCTTCGGCGGTCGAACGATGTTCGAGGCCCCCAAGACGCTGGTGAACTAGCCCGACTTGTTGGACCCAATCGGGGCGGCCCACGACTTGGATCGAGCCCGTGGCCGTATGGAGCGCGTCGCCGTCCGCGCCGTGGCAGCTGGTCAGCCCGCCGGCAACTCCAGGTGGAACGTCGCGCCGCGCCCAGGGCCGGCGCTCTCGGCCCAGGCCTGGCCGCCCATCGCCTCGGCCAGCGCCCGCACGATCGCGAGGCCGATCCCCGACCCTCCCACCGCCCGGCTCCGGGCCGGGTCCACGCGGTAGAAGCGCTCGAAGACCGCCTCGAGCTGGGTCGCTGCCAGGCCCGGCCCCTCGTCGACCACCGACAGCCGCGCCACGTCGCCGCGCCGCACCGCCGTCACGGCGACCCGAGAGCCGTCGGGTGCGTGGCGCAGCGCGTTGGACAGGTAGTTGGACACGATCTGGGCCACCCGGTCGCGGTCGGCAGTGGCGATGACGCCCCGGACGGGCAGGTCGAGCGCAATCGACCTCGCGCGCGCCTCCGCCGCGAACCCCTCCCCCACCTCGCTCGCGACGGCGGCCACGTCCACCGCGTCGATGTGCAGCGTGAGCTGCCGGGCCTCAGCGCGCCACAGCTCGGCGAGATCGTTGACCATCCGCGTGAGGCGAGCCGTCTCGGTTCGGAGCAGGCGCCACGTCTGGGTGGACGGCTCCACCACGCCGTCCTCGAGTCCCTCCAGGTAGCCGTCGAGCGTGGTGAGCGGCGTGCGGAGCTCGTGGGCCACGTCCCCGACCAGCTGGAGTCGCCGCCGTTCCGTGTCCTCGAGCGAGACGGCCATCTCGTTGAACGACATCGCGAGCTCGCCCAGCTCGCCCGGCTCGTCCACCGGGACGCGCTCCGCGTAGTCGCCGCCGGCGATGCGGCGCGCCGCACGCGCCAGCGCGGTGATGGGCCTGGCCAGGCGCCCTGCCACCAGGAGGCTGACCACGGTCGCGGTCGCGACCGCGATGAGCGTCGCGGCGATCAGCGCCCGGCGCATGGCGTCCGTAAAGGCGGCCTGGGTGGCATTCGCCATCGCCTCGCCCATGGGGTCGCCCGGCAGGTGGCCCATGGCGTCGGCAAAGTAGCCGGGGCCCGTCAGCAGGACGGCCACGCCAACGGTCGCGAGGGCCGCGGCGCCCACGACGAGGAACGCGATCAGCAGGCGTGCGCGGAGTGAGCGGGGCATGTCAGGCGCCCTCGCGCAGGCGGTAGCCCACGCCGCGCACGGTCTCCACGAACCGCGGCCGCGCCGGGTCGTCCCCCAGCTTGCGCCGCAGGTTGGCGACATGCACGTCGACGAGGTGGTCGTCCGAGTCGTAGCCCGGGCCCCAGACCAATTCGAGGATCGCCTGGCGCGGGACGACGATGCCCGGCTCGCGGGCGAGCCGCGAGAGCAGGTTGAACTCGAGCGCGGTCAATTCCACCGGCACGCCGTCCACCCGGACCGAGCGCCGTCCCTCGTCGAGCACGAGACCCGCGGGCGCGGCACCGAACTGGCTGCCCCCGCCGCCCGGCGCTCCGGTCCTCGGCCGCCGGAGGAGCGCCTTCACCCGCGCGACGAGCTCGCGAGGCGAGAACGGCTTGACCAGGTAGTCGTCCGCGCCAACCGTCAGCCCGACGATCCGGTCGACCTCCTCGCCGCGCGCGGTCAGCATCAGGACATAGGCGTCCGAGAACGCGCGGATCCGCCGACATGCCTCCACGCCGTCGAGGCCGGGCAGCATCACGTCGAGGATCACCACGTCGGGCGCCTGCTCGCGGACCATGTCCACCGCCGCGAGGCCGTCGCCGACGGAGGCGACGGCATACCCCTCGCGAGCGAGGTAGCCAGCGAGGAGCTCGACGATCGGCGGTTCGTCATCCACCACCAGGACGCGGATCGGGCTTGCCATCCCGCCTAGTGTGGCCGGTTTCTGCGTCGTCCGGCGGGCCGGCGCGGCCACGTGGACCTTGGTCAGCCCGGGTTCGGATGGCCCGCGAAACTGCAAGGATTTCGCCGGTTTTGGGGGGTTGTCAAACGGGGGAACCATGGCCTAGACTACTGGTCCAATGGCGTGTCATTTGACACGCCACTACGTATGTTGGGAAGGCGTGGCCCAGCATGCGGGCTCGATCCCGTCAGGTCGTGCCAACGCAATCCTGCAACTCGCGGTTCGCGCGGCTGGGCGCGTCGCATTTTCACTTGGAGCACCGTGATCTCGTTCGACTCTACCTCTCCTGCCTCTGAGACCGAGGCCGCGCTTGCGGCCGCCGCGATCGAGCTCGACCCTGAAGCGGCCGAGATCGAGGCTGCCGCCCTAGTCGCCGAAGACCTCCCGGTGGAGCCGGCTCCGGCCGTGACTCCTCCGCCCGAGGAGGCCGACGTTGACACATCCACCGAAGTCCTCGACACCGACGACTCGGTTCGCCTCTACCTGCGCGAGATCGGCCGCGTCCCGCTCCTGACCGCGGAGGAGGAGGTCATCCTCGCCAAGGGCATGGAGCTCGGCGCCCAGGCCAAGGACGAGCCCTGGAAGGCCATCCTCGCGATCCACGAGTGGACGCTGCACAAGAGCGAGCCCACCGGTCGCGCCAAGAACCGCAAGTACGTCCTGCCGTTCGAGGCCCAGGCCCACCGCATGGTGGCCGAGGCCCTCAACTCGGACGACGCCATCGACCTGTTCGTGACCGCCCCGGCGCTCGGCCTGGCCGATGCGCTCAAGAAGGTCGAGACCGACGCGCTCAAGGAGCGGCTCGTCCGCGCCTGCGACCTGCGCTCGGTCTACAACGAGCGGCTCGACGTCGAGTCGTTCACCGCGGTGCTCGACTGGGTCGAGGGCGAGCTGGGCCGGCCCAACGCCGAGATCCGCGCCAGCATCGCGCTCAAGGCCCTCCGCGACTGGGCCCGCGACGAGGTGGCGTACCCCGCCCTTCGCCGGTACCTCGACGCGGGGCGTGCGGACGAGCTCATCGACGAGATGCAGGCGACGCTCAAGGCGCTGGCCAAGGAGTCTCGCGACCACCTGACCTCGGCCAACCTGCGGCTCGTGGTGTCGATCGCCCGCAAGTACATCAACCAGGCGGGGATGGGCCTGCTGGACCTCGTCCAGGAGGGCAATGCCGGCCTGATCCGCGCCGTCGACAAGTTCGAGTACGAGCGCGGCTTCAAGTTCAGCACCTACGCCACCTGGTGGATCCGCCAGGCGATCCAGCGCGGCCTCGCGGACCAGAGCCGGACCATCCGGATCCCGGTCCACATGGTCGAGACGATGGGTCGCGTGGCGCGCGTCGTGCGCGAGCTGTCCACGCAGCTCGGCCGCGAGCCCACCAACGCCGAGATCGCCGCGGCCCTGCCCGACGAGACCCCGGCGATGACCCCGCAGCGCGTCGAGGAGATCCGCAAGCTGGGCCGCGAGCCCGTGTCGCTGCAGTCGCCGGTCGGTGACGAGGGCGACGCCGAGCTGGGCGAGCTCATCCCCGACGAGGACGCCGTCTCGCCGCTCGACGTGGTTGCGGACCGCATGCGACGCGAGCAGATCGAGCACGTGCTGGCCAGCCTCGACCGACGCGAGCAGCGCGTCCTGCGCCTGCGCTTCGGCCTCGACGACGGGCATGCCCGGACGCTCGAGGAGGTCGGCCGCGAGTTCGGCCTCACCCGCGAGCGCATCCGCCAGATCGAAGTCCAGGCGCTGCGCAAGCTGCGCCACCCGTCCCGCAGCCGCAAGCTCCGGGAGTTCGCAGCCTAGACAACGCCCCGCAAACTGGGCCCAACTTGACCGGCCGCGTCGATCGCTCGACGCGGCCGGTTTCGTTTCGCGACCCCGCCGCCCGTGCTCGCTCGGCCACCGCCGCTCGCTCTGCCCCCGCCGCTCGCTCGGCGAGCGAACGGCACGCCCCGGCGTGCGGGCGGATCGCCCGGCGAGCGTGGGGCACGCGCCCGCGTCCCCGCTGCCCACTGGCCAGGCCGCCGGACCGGCGGGGACGAGATAGCGCTCGCCCGGTGAGCATTCGCGAGACGGGAGGGGGCGACGCGGCATTCCGCTCCACCGGCTCGCCCTCTGAGCGAACGGCACGCCCCGCCGTGCCCACGGCTCAGCCAGCGAGCGTGAGGCACGCACCGCCGTGCCCGCTGCTCGCAGGTTGAGCCGACGGACCGGCGGGGACGACATTGCGCTCGCTGGGTGAGCAACGACGAGGCAGAGTGGGGCGTTGAGGCCGGGGATCCGGCAGACTGGCAGGCGCGCGGCCGGACGCCGGGCGGAACCGAGGAGAGGGGTGCTGGCTTGATCCTGCCGAAGGTCCGCGACCCCCGCTTCATCACGATCCGCCGCGGCGGGACGCTCACGGATCAGGATCACCGCCTCCTGGCGCTCTGGGCAGCATCGTGCGCGGAGCACGTCCTCCATCTGTTCGAGTCGGCCCAGCCGGGGGACCCGCGGCCGCGCCACGCCATCGAGCAGGCCCGCGCCTGGATGCGCGGCGAGGTCCCGATGATGGAGGTGCGGGCGGTTGGCGGCCATGCGATGGGCGCGGCGAGGGATATGCGCGGGGCCGCGCGCCATGCCGCATACGCTGCCGGCCAGGCTGCGGTTGTCGCCCACGTCGCCGCGCACGAGCTCGGCGCCGCCGCTTATGCGATCAAGGCCGCGCGTGCCGCCGCACCGGACGGAGGAGCCGAGGCCGCGGGCCGGCGAGAGTGCCAATGGCAGCGCGACCAGCTCCCCGACCCGATCCGCGAGCTCGTGCTCGACGACCAGCGGCTCCGCAACGAGATCTGCTGGTTCGTGTTCGACTGCTGAGGCTCGGGCCGATCTGCTGTCGGGGGACATCGAAGCGGCCCGCCCGCCGGTGATGGCGAGACGGGCCACGGGGCGCGATGCGAGGTGCGTCAGCCGCCTGAGGCCGACGTCGCCGCCGAGGCGCAGTCGTAGATCGACGTGGCCGTCCCGTTGACGCTCACCGCGGTGCAGGACGACTGGACCCACGACGAGGCGTCGGACGAGGTGCCGTTGCCGCTGCCCCGACCGCCGGCCATGCCGCCGCCGATCTCGATGAAGCGCAGCTCACCTGACGCGACGTACGCCTTGAGCTGGTCCAGCGCGAGGGCATTGTCGCTGCCGCTGAAGCCGCCGGTCGACATGACCGCGCGTCCCGACGAGAGCTCGATCTGGCCAGCCGTCGTGGAGTCTGACACGGCCAGCAGCCACGTTGCGCTGCCCTGGTTGGCCTCGAGGTAGGACAGGACGTCGCTCGAGATGGCCGTGCCACCCCGACCGCCCATCCCGCCGCCGAACGAGGCGTTCGCGCTCGGCCCACCGGCGGGCATCGCACCGCCGCCCAACGCTGCCATCTGGCCAGCGCCCGGGCCGCCCTGGCCGCCGAAGCCGCCCGTCTCGGACGCCTGGGGGCCGGCCGACGGATTACCGCCCGAGTAGGCGGTCTGCATCGTGTCGATCGCGTAGGCCATCGGGCCCGCGAGCAGCACGGCGAGGCCCAGCGACGCCGCGGCCAGCTGCAGCTTGTGGGTCCGGGCGGACGCTCGCAGGGCGAGCACCGGGACGGTCAGCGCGGTCACGACGACCACGGCGAGACCCAGGCCCGGCACGAACGACGGGCGTCCGGTCGAGGAGCATCAGCGCGATGCCTGCCGACCCGACCATCGCAAGGCCGAGCAGGATGCCCGCCCAGGGGAACCGCTCGCGTGCCCGCCACATCGCCACCACGCCGCCGCCGACCAGCGCGCCCACCGCGGGCGCCATCGCCACGACGTAGTAGCTGTGGATGATGCCGGACATGAAGCTGAACACCGCGACGTGCACCGCGAGCCAGAGGCCCCACATCAGGAACCCTGCCCGCGCGAGGTCGGTCCGGGCGGCGCGCCAGCGGGCGATGAGGCCAGCCACAAGGCCGACGAGGGCCATCGGCAGGAACCAGCCGATCTGCCCGCCAAGCTCGGCGTTGAACAGGCGCAGGATCCCGGGCGTGCCCGAGAAGCCTCCCCCGTTGCCGGGACCGCCGCTGCCGCCGGTCGCGCCGAAGATCCGGCCGAGGCCGTCGTAGCTGAGGATGAGATTGAGCGCGGTGCCGTCGGTCGAGCCGCCAACGTAGGCGCGGGCCGACGCCGGCAGGAGCGTCATCGGGATGACCCACCACGCCGAGGCGACGGTCACGGACGCTGCAGCCACCACGAGCCCAGCCACGCGTCGTCGGACAGAACCCGGACCCGCGATCGCATACGTGACCGCGAACGCGGGCAGGACCAGGTACGCCTGGATGAGCTTGGTCTCGAAGCCCAGGCCCACGAGCACGCCCGCCAGCGCGAGCCAGCGGAGGCGGTCGGTCTCGAGCCCGCGCACGAGGGCATAGGCGCCGCCGGCGAGCAGCAGCGTCAGGAGCGCGTCGGGGTTGTTGTAGCGGAAGATCAAGACCGCGGCGGGCGTCAGCGCAGTGACCAGCCCGGCGATGATCGAGGCCGGCGCACCGAAGGTGCGGCGCACCGTCGCCATCACGAGGCCCACCGTCGCGACGCCCATCAGCGCCTCGGGCAGCAGGATCGACGCCGACGACAGCCCGAACAGCCGCACCGACAGGCCCATGACCATCGTGGCCAGCGGCGGCTTGTCGACCGTGATGAAGCTGGCCGGGTCGATCGAGCCCATGAACCAGGCGGTCCACGACTGGCCCGCGGCCCATGCGGCCCCGCTGTAGAAGACGTTGGCGTAGCCGCTGACGGTCAGGTTGACGAGGTACAGGACGGCTGCGAGGGCCATCACGCCGGCCGTGGCGGGCAGGACCCACACGCCTTCAGCCGCCCGATCGCGGACGAGCGAGCGGAGGTGGCCGACGGGAACGGCGTTCGGTGCGTCTTGGCGGTGACCCGCGCTGGGCGGGGCGATGGCGGTCATGGATGTCACTCCTGGGTGTCATGCGAGGGAGAGGAGGCAGCGAGCGCCCGCCCGCGGTCGGCGGCGATCCAGCTCCGGAGCAGGACGAACCGGGCGACCGTGGCGAGCGCGTTGGCGGCGACGAGGACGGCCAGCTCGAGCAGCCGGGCGGCATGTGGCGCGAGGGCGCCGAGCAGGCCCACGGCTGCGGTCGTGATGGCGAGCGCGATGGCAAGGGCGACGAGTCCGCCGACCTGGTCGCGGAGCATCGACCGTCCGTCTCGCACGCCGAACGTGAGGCGGCGGTTGGCGGCCGTGTTGCCGATCGCGGTCACCACCAGGGCGAGCGCATTGGCGGCGCCCGCGCCGGTGGCCGTGCGGAGGATCAGGTACAGGCCAGCGTAGGCGGCCGTGCTCAGCACGCCGATCGCCGCGAACGTCGCCAGCTCCCGGCCAAGCCGGACAGCGACGATGCGGCGGAGGCTGGCCGTCCAGCCGTCGGGGCGCATCTGGCGCGCCCCGGCGGCAGGACGATGGTGAGCGGGCGCCGACACGGGGCCAGCGGTGCCGCGGAGGGTGGTCATCGCGAACTGCCCGAGCTTGCGTGGCCGGCGGCAGAGCCCTGACAGCTGGGTCGCGGCTGGCTGAGGCCATGGCGGGCCGGGACGGGCTCCGGAGCGACCGGCTCCGGATCGGTGCATGTGTCCATGGCCGGAGTCTCGGGCCCATCCCCTTTCGAACCGGTTACGCCCCTGGAGGGCGGCGCCGACGCGGGGCTGAAGGAGGGCGGTGGGCGCGATTGGGGCGGGCGCCGGTCGCGCTTGGCGGCAGCGCCGCCAGGGCTCAGCCGAGCGAGCTGCGCCCCCAGGACACGGTGAATCGCGCCCCGCCGGCGGGTGACGAGCCGATCCCCCACCGGCCGCCCGTGGCGCGCACGATGGCGTCGCCGATGGCGAGACCCAGGCCCGCACCGCCAGACTGTCCTGCCGTGGCGACCGACCGGTGGAAGCGGTCGAAGATCCGCGACCGCTCCTCCTCGGGGATCCCAGGCCCTGCGTCGTCGATCGCGACGAATGCCCGACCCGCCTCCATGCCCACGGTGACCTCGACAGCCCCACCCTCGGGCGAGTACTTGCAGGCGTTGTCGACCAGGACCCCGATCAGCCGGTCAACGAGCTCTGCCGAGGCGTTGATGACGATCGGCTCGGCCGGCGGATGGACGGCCAGCCGGAGCTGGCGCGTCTCCGCCACCGCCCCGAACCGGTCGACGGCCTGGGCCACCAGCACGCCGAGGTCAATCGGCCCGGATGGCGTGGGCTCGGCGGCAGCGTCGAAGCGCGCCAGCCACAGCATGTCCTCGAGCAGGCGGCGCATCCGCTTGGACTCGCGCTCCACCTTGGTGAACGCGGACCGGTACCAGCCCGCGTCGCGCTCCTGCGCCAGGGCGAGCGACGTGTGCGCCTCGATGACCGAGAGCGGCGTCCGCAGCTCGTGCGAGGCGTCGGCGGTGAACTCGAGCTGGCGACGATGGGCCGCCTCGATGGGCTCTGCCACCCGACGGCCGACGATGACGGCACCGAGGAACACGAACCCGAGCAGGAACGGCGCGATGAGCAGCCAGCCGAACACGATGGTCTTCTGGGCGTCGGCGATCTGCGAGGTCGACTGGGCGACCACGACATACGCCGCGCCGACCTGCCGCCCGGCGATCCGCATGTCATTCCCGTCAATCGTGGCGCCCTGCGGCCCCACCACGGTCGTGAGGCTGGCTGGAAGGGCCGGCGTGGTTGAGTCGAGCGCCGTGACGGTGCCGTCGGCGGCGACGCGCCAGATCAGGACCGGAGCGTCGAAGGGGTGGCCCGGGTCGCGCCCGGGGTTGATTGTCGGCCCGCCGGTCGCGCCGTCGCCGCCCGGAACCTGGGCGTCGGGCGGGACGCGGCCGAACGCCTGGGTGAGGCGGGCGTCGATCTGCGAGGTGAGGTCGCGCGTGGACAGGGCCACCACCCCGGCGCCGATCAGCACGTACGCCAGGGCCACCACCCCGGTTGCCGCGAGCGCGACGCGGACGGACTGGCGGCGGACGCCCGGCAGGCGCGCCATCGTCATGCCGCTTCGAGCCGGTAGCCCGCGCCGCGGACGGTCACGATGTGGACGCCGCCGTCGGGCAGCTTGGAGCGGAGCCTCGACATCTGGACGTCGATGGCGTTGGAGCCCAGCGGATCCGTCTCGTCGGCCCACGCGTGCTCGGCGATGGCCTTGCGGTCCACGACCGCCGGCGAGCGCCGCAGCAGCAGCTCGAGGATCCGGTACTCGGTCGCCGTGAGCGTGATGTCGCGCCCGCTGGCGGTGACCTGGCGCGTGACGGGGTCCAGCGCGAGGTGCCCGACCCGCACGACCGGCTGGTCCACGCCCCTGGGCCGGCGCTGGAGCGCGCGGACCCGCGCCAGCAGCTCCCCGAAGTCGAAGGGCTTGACCAGGTAGTCGTCGGCGCCGGTGTCGAGGCCGCGGATCCGGTCGGCCGGCGTGTCGCGGGCGGTGAGCATCAGCAGCGCCGTCGGGCGGTCGTGTCGGCGCGCCCAGGCCACGACGTCGATCCCCTCGGCGCCCGGCATCCGCCAGTCGATGACCGCCACGTCGTACTCGTACCAGCGGAGCTGGTCGATCGCGTCGTCGCCGCGGTCCACCGAGTCGACGTGGTAGCCGGCGTCGGTCAGGCCCAGGACGAGGACGTCGCGCAGACCCTCGTCATCCTCGGCCACCAGCACGCGCATCGGTCGCTTCCCTCGCTCGTCGTCAGGCTCGCCCGGTTCTTCGGCTTGCCTGGTTGCGCGGCGGGCTGAGCCCGTCGGGCTCGTCGTCCCGCCCCGCCGCGGGCTCAGCGGGCCAGCGCCCGCGGGCCCAGGACCATGGTCGCACCGCGATCGACCCACCGCCACGTCGCGGCGCCGGTCACGACGGCCAGGCAGGCCGCCTCGATGACGAGCATCCACGGCGCAATGGCGTCGGTGCCCGCGGTCACGGTGTGGGCGAGGGCGAGGGGCCACATCAGGTAGCTGGACCAGTGGACGAGGCGCCACGCGCGCTGGGAGAGGTGGCGGCGGAGCAGGCTCGTGGCGATCAGCGCGACCACGAGGTACAGCGAGATCACGCCGAGCGCGACGGGCAGGGGCTTCCAGGATGACGCGAATGGGACCAGCGCGGCGGTCAGCCCCAGCTTGAGGTACGGGTCGAGGATCGCGGCCAGGACGTGGGTCGTGAGGAACGCGACCGACAGCAGCGAGATCCGCCGGTGCATCTCGTAGTTGAAGAACCGGGGCCAGCCGGACGCCTGGAACCGGGTGACGGTGATCAAGCCGAAGGAGGCGCTGGCGGTCAGCATCAGCAGCGACACGATGCCCGCGCCTCGGGCCGCGAACCACAGGATCTGGTCGGACATGGATTGGCGTCTCCGCTGGGTGAGGCGGCGGCGGGGCCGGGGGGGGCGAGCCCCGCCGCCGCTCTGGTGTTCGAATGGGGGAAGTGTCCTGTGCGGGACCTTTCGAGCCGGTTACGGGGATCGGCGCCCGCCCGGGCGGGCTACTCGACGGGCTCTGGTCCGCGCTCCGGGTTGGCGACGCGCTCCGGCGCCGTGTCGGGATCCCCGCCGCTCGCGGGCGTCGCCCCGCCCACGGGCTCAGGCCACCCGCCGAGGCGGACGACCGACCCGTCCTGGGCCACGAGGCGCGCCGGCAGCCCCGCCGACGCGAGCCACGCGGGCGCGGCCTGCCCGAGCACGATGACGGCGGTGGACGCGGCGTTGGCCGCCTCGCAGGTCTCGGCGACGACGGTCGCGGTGCGCCACGGGGTGTTGGCCGACAGGCCGGTCCTCGGGTCGACGATGTGGTGGGCGGTCACGCCCTCGCTCGTGGTCCAGCGTCGGACGGTCGTGGACGAGGTCGCGAGTGCGCCGTGCTGGATGGCGACGACCTCGCCGGGGCCGTCGGGATCGACCCGGCTGTCCTCGGCCATGAGGATCCGCCAGCCGCCGACCGGTGCCGGTCCAGCGGTCGCCACGTCGCCCCCGAGGCTCACGAGGACCCCGGCACCCGCGCCGGCGTCCTCGAGCGCGGCGGCGGCGCACAAGTCCGACGCCAGCCCCTTGCCGGTGGAGCCCAGGTCGAGCTCGACATCGGACGGGACGCGGACGGTGCGCGCCGACGCGTCGAACGCGATGACCGACCAGCCGGGAACGGGCGCGAAGTGGAGCTCGAGCGGCCGCGAGGTGCCCGCGATCAGGTCGAAGTCGGTGTCGTAGCCGGTGATCCGCAGCGCTCGGCCAACCGTGGGGTCGACGGCGCCGCCGGTGCGGCGCGCCGCCTCGAGCGAGCCGGCGATGGCGCGTGCCAGCAGCGGCGACACGCGGACCTGCGTGCCGCGCGCCGCGTTGAGCGCAACCAGCTCCGAGTCGGGGCGGAACCGCGAGTAGACGCGGTCCACCTCGTCGAGCACCCGCTCAACGGCCGCACGGGCGGCCGCCAGGTCGCCGTCGTTGACGACCAGGCGGACGACCGTGCCGATTGCCCGCCAGTCAGCGGTCGCGAGCAAGCTCAGGATCCTCCGGAGGAGACATGCGACGTGCCGAAGACGGAGGTGACCGTCGGCGCGGTGGTGGCCGTGGGCGTCGTGGCACTCGAGGTCCTCGAGACCGACGCCTTCGTCGTGGTGTAGGCGGTGGTGGCGGTGCTCGCCGAGGCGGTCGACATGGCCGCGAGCCAGCCGAAGCCGGAGGTGGCGGCGACGCTCAGGGCGGCGGTCCCGATGGTCAGCTTGCGAAGCCGGGCGAGGTTCCGGGTCCGAGCCTCGCGGGCCGTGGTGTTCGTGTTCATGTCCGGATGGTCGCGGACGTACCCTTTCGGCTTTGTGACGGGCGGCGTGAGCGATTCCACATCTTGAGGCGACGGCCCTTCATCGGCGACGCGGCCGCTGCGTCACCTGCCCGGGAGCGCGGCCTCCAACTGTGCGAGGTGCTCCTCCAAGTGGGTCAGGACCATCCGGTCGCGAAGGCGGTCGGCGGTCATCTCGCCGAGGCGGGGGTGGGTGCCGATGGCGGCGCCACGGTCATCGGTCGCGGCAGCCAGACGCCGTTCCCAGCGCGCGATGCCGTCGTCGATGAGGTCGAGCAGGTCGCCGACGGGGAAGTGGCGATCCCGCTCGAGGACCGCCACGCGCACCGGGTCGTCCGAGGTGCGCCCGAAGGGGACGCCCTCCCCCGCGCCCCGACCGGCCTGCGTGATGATCCCGTATTCCCCATACCAGTAGGTGAGCATCTCGGCGAGGTGGGCGAGCACCTCCGGCGGGCCCCACGACGCCTCCGGTCCAGTGCCGAAGTCGTCGGCGAGGGGCCAGGGCGCACCCGCCACGACCCTCGGGCGGATCGTGGCGTAGGCGGCGCGGAGGTCGGCGAGGCGGGCGATGGCATCGGATCGGGTCATGGCTTCCATGCCGCGCAGTGTGGCGGACGCCGCCAGTCCTGTCATCGGCGGAGGCTGACGGCAGGCGGACCAGCCGAACCGGTCGCGGGTGCGCGGCGTAGAAGTGGCTGTCCAGTGCTCCCATGGACGTCCCTGATGGACAGGAGACCTCGAACATGAACTACCGTCTCGCGGCTGCGCCCCTGCTGATCGCCGCCCTCGTCGCTGCGTGCTCAAGCGGGTCCTCGCCCGCGCCCACGGCAGCCCCGGTCACGGCGCCGCCGTCCGTCGCTGCGTCAGCGGCACCCTCCACCGCGGCCGGCTCGTCCGGGACAGCGGCCTCGGCGGCCGGCGGCGACGCCTATGGCGGCAACTACAAGAGCGGCGGGAGCGCCTCGCCGGCCCCGAGCGCCAGCGGCGGAATCGCACTCACGACCACCAGCCTCGGCAGCGTGCTGGCCGGGCCGACCGGCATGACGCTCTACCTGTTCATGCCTGACACGAGCACCACATCCGCCTGCTCGGGAAGCTGCGCCTCGACCTGGCCTCCGCTCACGGGGACCTTGCCGTCACTCGGCACGGGGCTCAACGCCGCGGACTTCGGGACGATCACCCGCGCCGACGGCACGACCCAGATCAGCTTCCACGGGCACCCGCTGTACTCCTACTCCGGCGACCAGGCCGCGGGCGACACCCATGGCCAGGGGATCGGCGGCAAGTGGTACGTCGTGGGCGCGGACGGCAACCCCATCAAGTAGCGCACCTCCGCGGGGGCCGGGCTTGCGTTCCCCCCGGCCCCCGCTCCCCGTCGTCGGCGCGCATGATTGCCGGCATGCCCGCCCGCGTCCCCCCTCCGCCGCCTGCCGGTGCGCCGCTCACGGACCAGACCCTCGCCGTCGCGGTGGACCACCTCGCGCGCCTCGACCCGGTCCTCGCCGCATCCGTCGAGCGCCACGGCCGCCCACCGCTCTGGGCGCGCGAGCCCGGCTTCCCGACGCTCGTCCACATCGTGCTCGAGCAGCAGGTCTCCCTGGCCTCCGCGCGCGCCGCGTTCGATCGGCTCCGCGCCGCCGCCGACCCCCTGACCCCGACCGCGTTCCTCGCCCTCGACGACCGCGAGCTGCTTGAGATCGGGTTCAGCCGCCAGAAGGCGCGCTATGGCCGTGAGCTGGCGCGAGCCGTGGCGGACGGGCGCCTGGACCTCGACGCGCTGCCGCTCATGGACGACGACACCGTGGACGCGAGCCTGACGGCCGTCCCCGGCATCGGGCCCTGGACGGCCACGATCTACCGGCTCATGGTCCTCGGGCGTCCCGACGCATGGCCCGTCCACGACATCGCGCTCGCCCAGGCGCTGGCCGACCTCCGCGGGCTCGCCCGGCGCCCCGACGCCCACGAGATGGCTGCCCTTGCGGACCAGTGGCGGCCCTGGCGCGCCGTCGCGGCGCGGATCCTGTGGCACCACTACCTGAGCGAGCGGGCGGCCCGAGCCCGTCGAGCGCCGCGGGACGGCGTCCTGGTCCGCCCCGCCGTCTGACCCCCCTCATTCGGGGACCCGCATCAGGGAGTCCACCGACACCGGACGGGTCCCGGATACTCGGGCCAATGCACCGCCGGAGGGGATGAGCGTCAGCGTGGGCCACCAGCGTCGCGATCGAGCAGCCAGATCGGCCACAGAGGCATCCTTGGCGTGTCGCCGGTGGCTGGCCCAGCATGGGTGACAAGGCCTTGGCCCAGACCGGGAGCCCGCCGCTGACCTTCCCCGCACTCCCGGCCGCCACCGTGCAGCGGCGACCGTCCGATGGGGATGGGGAGCACCTCCTGCGTTTCCAGCGGGCCATGCTCTGGCTGCGGCTGCTGGGCGTCGCGATCGTCCTGACCCAAGGCTGGCTGTACCAGATGGTGCACCCCGCCCTGCTCTGGGCCGTGGTCGCCCTTGAGGTGGCGGTGATGCTGTCCCAGGGCCGACTCCTCGCCGACGGCGTGCCGCATGCGGTCCGGCAGCGCCGAGCCATGGGCCTCCTGATTGCCGACCTGGCCGCCGTGTACCTGATCGGGACCCTGTTCACGCCGGACCAGGCCTGGATCGGCTACTACTTCTACCCGCTGATGTCGCTCGAGGCAACGCTCACGGCCGGCGTCTGGGAGGGGCTCGCGGTCACGGCCACCTCGGTCGTGGTCTACCTCGCGCAGCTCGTGCTCTACGTCGCCTTCGGGCATGCCGCGGATCCCAGGTCAGCCCTCGCCGCGGTGACGCTGATCGCCGCGACTGGCGGCTTCGTCAGCGTCTACGCCCACATCGCGGGACGCGGCCAGGACCACCTTCGCGCCCTGCTGAACCTGACCTCGGAGCTCGCCCGACACGACAGCCAGGCCGACGCCATCCGCCACATCGACCGGCGCCTGCACGCGGCAATCGGGGCACGGGTCCGTTCCGTCGTCGTCCGCCAGGTGGACGGCGGATACCGCCTCACCCACTGGCAGACGGGCGAGCACCGGATGCTCTCGGCCGAGGAGCTGCTCCGGGTGTTCGGCGGCGCAGGCGACGTCGCGCGGCGTCTGGATGCGGGTGACGCCGTCACGATCGAGACGGATTCCTGGTCCGTGGTGACCGCGACACTCGGGCTTCCCGAGTGGGCGAGCGCGCTCACCCTGGTCCCGATCGTGGCCGAGGATCGCTGCGTCGCGATGCTGCCCGTGCTCTGGCCGACGCGCACGGTTCCCGACGCCGCCCAGCTGCGCCTCCTCTACGGACTGGCCGGGCAGATCGGCCTCGCCCTCGCGCGCGGCGAGCTCGAGCAGATGCGGCGCGACGCGACCGTGGACGCGCTGACCGGGCTGTTGAACCGCCGCGCCACCGGCGTTGAGCTCCAGCACTTCGTGGCCCGCGCCACGCGCTCTGGCGGCCAGCTCGCCGTCCTGCTCCTCGACCTCGATCGAGACGGGCCCGCGACCGACCCGTCTGACACAACGCTCCGCTCGGTGGCCATCGTGGTCCGCGGGGTGCTCCGGAATGGTGACGTCGCCGGGCGCCAGGACGACGACCGGCTGCTGGTGATCGCCGCGGACGCGGATGCGGAGGCGGCCAGGGCGATGGCGGGGCGGATCGCAGCCGAGGTCGCGGCCGTGCCCGGCGCCGCCTCGCTGCGCCTGGCGATCGGGATCGCCTCGTTCCCCGACGACGGGTCCACGGCGGGCGACCTGATCGATGCGGCGGACGACGCGCTCGCGATCATGGCGCCGCGGTCGCGGGCGGGCGCATACCTCCCGGGCGACCGGGCCGAGGCCATGCCGGCCTGACCCCAGGGGTCGACGGGCACGCGGCCCCGAATCGCCAGCAGACCGTTGGGGGGCTGAGCCCGTATCCTTTCGCGATGCCCCTGTACCGCCTCGAGCACCCGCTCCCCGCCCTGGACCAACCGGTGCTGCTGGCCGCGTTCGACGGGTGGGTGGACGCTGGCACCGCGGCCACCGCCGCGCTCGCGTTGATCGCCGAGGGCTCGGCGATCCTCGCGACGTTCGACGCCGATACCCTGTACGACTACCGCGCCCGGCGTCCCACCCTCGACATCCGCGACGGGCGGCCGTCCACCCTCGAGTGGCCCGAGCTCACGCTCCGCCACGTTCATCGCGATGGTCGGGACCTGCTGACGCTGATGGGTCCCGAGCCGGACTTCCGCTGGCACGCGCTCTCCGCCGAGCTGATGGACCTGCTCGAGCGGCTCGGGGTCCGGCAGTGGATCAGCCTGGGCGCGATCCCGGCCGCCGTGCCGCACGCCCGCGCTGTGCCCATCCTCGGGACGGAGTCGGCGCCGGGGCTGGTCCGCGGCGACGTGACGGCCGGGCCGACGGGGCTGCTCCGCGTGCCGGCCGCCGCGCTCTCGGTGCTCGAGATGGCGTCGGCGGCGGCGGGGATCCCGGCCGTGGGCTACTTCGCCCAGATCCCGCACTACGTGTCGGGCGGGTACGCGCCAGCCTCGGTCGCACTGCTGCGGACCGTGGAGCAGCACCTCGGTCTTGACCTGCCGCGCGGCGACCTGATCGAGGAGGCCGGGCGACTCCGGACGCGCCTCGACGCTGCCGTGGCTGCGGACGAGACGACCCGTACCTACGTGGAGCGGCTCGAGGCGATGGTCGACGAGGAGCGCCAGCCCGCCGGCGACGACCTCATCAGCGAGATCGAGCGGTTCCTGCGCGAGGGGCGCGGCGGAGAAGACGGTCCGGGCCCGAGGGGCTAGCGACGCCGCTGATCGCCACGGCCGATCGGGGCACGCGCATCCGGAGCGAGGCGTGCACCCGGCGGCCGCATGGACGCTCCGGGCGCCTCCGCCGGCCGCTCGGTGCCGCATATCGAGCCTTCGTGCGGCGCCTGGGCGCACAGGGCGGCCCGCCCGGCGCTTCGCCCGCCGACATGGCCGCTTGGTGCACGAGCCGCGCCGCCGGCGCGGCGCTGCCGTCCAACTCGTGGCGGTGCCGGCGCGGCGCTGCAGCCTCAGCCCGCCCGAGTCGCGCGGCGCCTCGCCGGGACCTCCTCGTCAATAGCGCTCGCGGCGGACGACGACCTTCTGGCCGCGCAGCGTGGCGCCGCGGAGGGCGCCGATGACGCGCTCGGCCGCGGCCTCCGGCACCTCGACCAGCGAGAAGCCGTCGGCGATCTGGATCGCACCAACATCCTGTCCGGAGAGGCCGGCCTCGTGCGTGATGGCCCCGACCAGGTCGGCCGGGCGCACACCGCCCGCTCGCCCGATCCCCACGAACAGCCGGGTCACGCCGCTGCCGTAGCCGCCCCGCGCCGGGCCCCGGAGGACGGGCCGGCCCTCTGGGGTCTGCCAGCCGGACGGGCGGAAGTTGCGGGGCCCGGGCTTCGCCGAGGGGCGGCCGGTCAACGGCCGCGATAGCGTAGGGCGCGGGCGCGGGCCGCCGGACCCGTCATTGTCTGCGGCGTCGAAGGCGCCGGCCGCCTCGGCCTCGCGTCGGGGCCCGTCGGGTTGCTCGCGGTAGGGCCCGGCAGGCGGGCCCTCGCGGCGCTCGCCCACCTGCCCGGGCGCGGTCATGGGCCGAGGCCCCGGGGCGGGATGCGGGCGGGGTGTCCAGCTGTTCGCCGCCTCGCCGCGGAACGGCGGTCGCCGGCCGGCGCCGGGACCCCGGCCGAACGGGGGCCGCATGGCTGGCGTCGGGAGGCTCGCAGGCGCCAGCTCGGCTGTGTCCTCGGCGCCGCGCGCCTCGCGGTCCGCCTGCGCGACGGCCGCGAGCGCGATGTCCACGAGGTCGAACTCGTCGGCGAGCGGCTCCACGACCGCGCGGTACCGGTCGTTGCCCCCGGCGACCAGCGACTCGCGCAGGGCCCCCCGCAGCAGGTCCATCCGCTTCTCGCGGAGGTCGGAGATGGTCGGCAGGCCCGCGATCTCGAGCGGGGCGCCCACCACCGCCTCGATGTCGCGCAGGAGGCGATGCTCGCGCGGCTCGACCAGCGTGATCGCAACTCCCTCGCGGCCTGCCCTGCCGGTCCGCCCGATGCGGTGGAGGTACACCTCGGGTGAGGACGGCACGTCGAAGTTGACGACATGGCTGACGTGCTCGATGTCCAGACCGCGCGCCGCGACGTCGGTCGCCACGAGCACGTCGAGCGCGCCGTCGCGGAAGCGGCCCATGATCCGGTCGCGCTGCTCCTGCGCCAGCCCGCCGTGGAGCGCGGCCGCATCTCGGCCACGCCCGGAGAGGGCCTCGGCCAGGTCGTCAACCTCGCCGCGCGTGCGCGCGAAGACCAGCGTCGCCGCGCCGTCCTCGAGATCCAGGATCCGCCCCAGCGCCGCCAGCTTGTCCGAGCGGCGCACGACGTACGCAACCTGCCGCACGCGCGCTGACTCGCCGGCGCCAGTCTCCTCGCGGTGGACGCGGACCCGCTCGGGGTCGTTGAGGTGGCGCTCCGCCAGCCTGGCGATGGGGCCCGAGATCGTGGCGGAGAACAGCGCGGTCTGCCGCTGCTTGGGCAGCGCGCCGAGGATCCGGTCCAGGTCGTCGGCGAACCCCATGTCGAGCATCTCGTCGGCCTCGTCGAGGACGACCATCGTGACCTCGTCGAAGCGCAGCGTGCCGCGGTCGAGGTGGTCCACGGCCCGGCCCGGCGTGGCGACCACGACGTCCACGCCGCGCGCGAGGCGGGCCAGCTGCGTCGTGATCGGCTGCCCCCCGTACACCGGGACCACGCGCGCGCCGAGCTCGCGGCCGTAGCGGTGGACGGCCTCGGCCACCTGCATCGCCAGCTCGCGCGTGGGGGCGAGCACCAGGGCCGCCGGGCGGCTGCCGCGTCCGTCGCGGGGAACGCCCCGCCCGTCGGCGCGCTCTCCCGCCTCCCGGGCGGCGGCGAGGCGGCCCGCGAGCGCCTGGAGGATCGGCAGCGCGAAGGCGGCCGTCTTGCCGGTGCCGGTTGGGGCCTCCGCCAGGAGGTCCCGGCCGGCGAGGAGGGGCGGGATCGCGGCCTCCTGCACCGGCGTCGGCTCCTCGTAGCCCAGGGCGGCGAGGGTGGACAGCAGGCCCTGGTCGAGGCCGAGGGCGGCGAAGCCCGACGCAGGCTCAGGCGACGGGGAGGTGGGATCGGGGGTCACGGACACAGGGTAGCCCCGTTCGGCGCGAGGGGGCGCGGTGCCGCCCCTAGGTCGTGAGGACCGTCTCCCCGCCCATCAGGTAGCGGTCGGCGCCCTCGGCGGCCATCCGCCCCTCGCGGATCGCCCACACCACGAGCGACTGCCCGCGCACGCAGTCCCCGGCCGCGAAGACGCCCGGCACGCTCGTCATGCGGTCGGGCCCCGCTCGCAGGTTTCCCCGCGCGTCGAGCTCGCAGCCGAAGGCCCGCGGCAGCGCGGGCTCCGGCCCGAGGAAGCCCATCGCGAGCAGGACGAGGTCGGCATCGATCGTCTGCGCCGTCCCCGGCACCTCGCGCAGTTCTGGCCGCCCGTCGGCCCCCTTGCCCCACGACGCCTCCGCGATCTCGATGCCCGTCACGTGCTCGTTGCGGCCGATGAACCGGCGCGTCGTCGTCTGGTAGCGGCGGGGGTCGGCCCCCCACAGCGCAGCGGCCTCTTCCTGGCCGTAGTCGAGCTTGTACGTCTTGGGCCATTCGGGCCACGGGTTGCCGGGCTGACGCGTGTCGGGCGGCCGCGCGAGGATCTCGAGCTGGCGCACCGACGCTGCACCCTGGCGAATGGCCGTCCCGACGCAGTCGGTGCCCGTGTCGCCGCCACCGATGACCACCACGCGCTTGCCTGCGGCGTCGATCGGCGCCTCGGCCCCGGCGCCGCCGTCGAGCAGGCGCCGCGTGTTGCCCCGGAGGTAGCTCATCGCGAAGTGGATCCCGCCGAGCTCGCGTCCGGGGATCGGCAGGTCTCGGGCGAGCGTCGCGCCCGTGGCCAGGACCACCGCGTCGTAGTCGGCGACGAGGCGCTCGGCGCTGACGTCCGCGCCGACCGTCACGCCCGTGATGAAGTGGACGCCCTCGGCCTCCATCAGCTCGGTCCGGCGCTGGACCACGCCCTTGTCGAGCTTCATGTTGGGGATGCCGTACATCAGCAGGCCCCCGATCCGCCCGGCGCGCTCGAAGACGGTCACGCGGTGGCCCGCCCGATTGAGCTGGTCCGCGGCGGCGAGCCCGGCCGGCCCGCTGCCGATCACGGCCACGGTGAAGCCGGTTCGGGTGAGCGGCGGGCTGGGCGTGATCCAGCCCTCGTCCCACGCCCGGTCTGCGATCTCGGCCTCGATCATCTTGATCGCCACCGGGTCGCCGCTGATGCCCACCGTGCACGAGCCCTCGCAGGGCGCCGGGCAGACGCGACCCGTGAACTCGGGGAAGTTGTTGGTGAAGTGGAGGCGGATGCTCGCCTCCTGCCACTGGCCCCGGTACACGAGGTCGTTCCACTCGGGGACGAGGTTGTTCAGCGGGCAGCCCGAGGCCATGCCGCTGATGAGCGTCCCGGTGTGGCAGAACGGGACGCCGCAGTCCATGCAGCGACCGGCCTGCTCGGCGAGCTCGAGCACCGGCAGGTGCGGGTGGTCCTCGCTCCAGTCGTGGATGCGCTCCAGTGGCGGGCGCGACGGCGTGCCGCGACGCGCGGAGTCGAGGAACCCGGTCGGCTTGCCCATCAGGCGCCTCCCACCCGGGCGAGGTCCGCGGTGTTCTCGGTGAACGCGGCCATCTCGGCCTCCTCGGGCGGCAGCCCCGCGGCGAGCATCCGAGACTGGGCCTCCAGCACGCGTCGGTAGTCGTTGGGGATCACGCGGACGAAGCGCGCTGCCGATTCCTGCCAGTCCGCGAGGACCTCGGACGCGCGCACCGAGCCTGTGAGGTCGCGGTGGCGCTCGATCAGGCGGCGCACCTCATCAGCCTCCTCGCCCTCGGCAAGCCCCTCGAGCGCGACCATCTCGCGGTTGGCACGCGTCGCGAACCCGCCGTCCTCGTCGTAGACCCAGGCGATCCCGCCGCTCATTCCGGCCGCGAAGTTGCGGCCGGTCCGGCCCAGCACGACGACGCGGCCGCCGGTCATGTACTCGCAGCCGTGGTCGCCCACGCCCTCCACGACGGCCGTGGCGCCTGAGTTGCGGACCGCGAACCGCTCGCCCGCGGTGCCGCGGATGAACAGCTCGCCCGACGTGGCGCCATAGAGGACGACGTTGCCCACGATGACGTTCTCGTGCGCGGTGAACGGCGCGTCGGGATGCGGCGTGACCGTGATCCGGCCGCCCGACAGGCCCTTGCCGACGTAGTCGTTCGCGTCGCCCACGAGCTCCAGCGTGACGCCGCGCGGAATGAACGAGCCGAAGCTCTGCCCGGCCGAGCCCGTGAAGCGGATCGAGATCGTGTCGTCGGGCAGCCCGTCGCGGCCCCAGCGTCGGGTCACCTCGGAGCCCAGCATCGTCCCGACGACCCGGTTCGTGTTGCGGATCGGCAGCTCCGCGCGGACCGGCAGGCCCTCCGTGAGCGCGGGCGCGGCGAGCGGGAGCAGCGTCGTGGCGTCGAGTGACGCCTCCACGTTGTGCTCCTGCGCCATCGCGCGCCGCCGGCCGTACGAGTCCGGCACGCGCGGCTGGGCGAGGAGGCGGGCGAAGTCGAGCGTGCGCGCCTTGGGCTGGTCCAGCGCCGGGCGCATCTCGAGCCGGTCGGATCGGCCCACCATCTCGTCGACCGTCCGGAAGCCCAGGCGCGCCATGTGCTCGCGGACCTCGCGCGCGATGAACGTCATGAAGTTGACGACATGCTGCGGGTCGCCGGCGAACCGCTCGCGGAGCCTGGGGTCCTGCGTCGCGACACCCACGGGGCAGGTGTTGAGGTGGCAGGCCCGCATCATGATGCAGCCCAGGCTCACGAGCGGAGCCGTGGCGAAGCCGAACTCCTCGGCGCCCAGCAGCGCGCCGATCACGACGTCGCGCCCGGTCTTGAGCTGCCCGTCCACCTCGACAGTGATCCGGCTCCGAAGGTCGTTGGCGAGCAGCACCTGGTGCGCCTCTGCGAGGCCCAGCTCCCACGGGATGCCCGCATGCTTGATGGAGGTCAGCGGCGAGGCGCCCGTGCCGCCGTCGTGGCCCGAGATCAGCACGACGTCCGCGTGGGCCTTGGCGACGCCCGCCGCCACGGTGCCCACGCCCACCTCGGCCACCAGCTTCACGCTGATGCGCGCGTGGTGGTTGGCGTTCTTGAGGTCGTGGATGAGCTCCGCGAGGTCCTCGATGGAGTAGATGTCGTGGTGCGGGGGCGGGCTGATCAGCCCCACGCCGGGCGTGGAGTGCCGCGTCTTGGCGATCCACGGGTAGACCTTGGACCCCGGCAGCTGGCCGCCCTCGCCGGGCTTGGCGCCCTGGGCCATCTTGATCTGGAGCTCGCGCGCGTTGACCAGGTACTCCGATGTCACACCGAAGCGCCCGGACGCGACCTGCTTGATCGCGCTGTTCTTGGAGTCGCCGTTCTCCATCGGCTGGTAGCGCGCCGGGTCCTCGCCGCCCTCGCCGGTGTTGCTCTTGCCGCCCAGGCGGTTCATCGCGATCGCCAGCGCCTCGTGCGCCTCGCCGCTGATGGACCCGTACGACATCGCGCCGGTCTTGAACCGCTTGACGATCGACTCGACCGGCTCCACCTCGTCGATGGGCACGGGGCGCAGGGCCGGCTTGAGCTCCAGCAGGCCGCGCAGCGTCGCGAGGCGCGTCGACTGGTCGTCGACGAGGCTCGTGTAGTCCTTGAACGCGCCGTAGTCGCCGGTCCGCACCGCGCGCTGCAGCGTGTGGATGGTGAGCGGGTTGAACAGGTGGTGCTCGCCGTCTGCGCGCCACTTGTACTTGCCGCCGGTGCCCAGCTGCCGGTGGACGATGGGTCGCAGGGGCGGATAGGCACGGTCCTGGCGCATGGCGACCTCCTTGGCCACCATCTCGATGCCGATGCCGCCGATCCGGCTGGGCGTCCAGGTGAAATACTCGTCCACGAAGTCGCGCCCGAGGCCGAGCGCCTCGAAGACCTGCGCGCCGTGGTAGCTGTGGACGGTCGAGATGCCCATCCGGCTGATCGCCTTGATGACGCCCTTCACCACCGCCTTGCGGTAGCGCTTCTCGGCGTCGGCCTCGGGACCCGGGATGATGCCGAGGCGCACCTGGTCGCCGATCGTCTCGAACGCGAGGTACGGGTTGATCGCCGAAGCGCCGTAGCCGATCAGCAGGCAGAAGTGGTGGGCCTCGCGCGGCTCCCCGGACTCGAGGACGAGGCCGGCCCGCCCGCGCGTCCCCGCGCGCACGAGGTGGTGGTGCACCGACGACACCGCGAGCAGTGCCGGGATGGGCGCATCGATCTCATTGTGCCCGCGGTCCGACAGGATGATCTGGTTGTAGCCCTCGGCGATCGCCTCCGACGCCTGGCGACGGAGGTCCTCGATGGCCCGCCGGAGGCCCGCGCCGTTCTCGCCCACTTTGAACAGGATCGGCAGCGTGATCGTCCGGAAGCCGTGCGACGCCGGCCCGCCGTCGAGCGCCCGCAGCTGCGCCAGCTCGCGGTTGCTGATGACCGGCGACGAGATGGCGAGCTGGTGGGCCGCGTCGGGGCCGGGCTCGAGCAGGTTGTCCTCGGGGCCGATCGAGCGCTCCGTGGCCATGATGATCTCCTCGCGGATCGCGTCCACGGGAGGGTTCGTGACCTGGGCGAACAGCTGCTTGAAGTAGTCGTAGAGCAGCTGCGGCTTGTCGGAGAGGACCGCGAGCGGGGCGTCATTGCCCATCGAGCCCACAGGGTCGGCGGCGGTCGTGGCCATCGGCTCGAGGATCATCTTGACGTCTTCAGCGCTGTAGCCGAAGACTTCCTGCCGCCGCAAGACCGTCTCGTGGTCGGGGCCCATCACGTGGGCCGGCTCCGGCAGGTCCTCGAGGCGGACCATCGCGTCGGCGACCCACTGCTCGTAGGGGTGCTCCGCCGAGAGGCAGTCCTTGAGCTCGTCGTCGGACACGATCCGGCCCTGCGCGGTGTCCACGAGGAACATCCGGCCGGGTCGCAGGCGGCCCTTCGACACCACGTCGGCCGGCGGGATGTCGAGCACGCCCGCCTCGGACGCCATGACCACGCGGCCGTCTCGGGTCACGTAGTAGCGCCCCGGGCGGAGCCCGTTGCGGTCGAGCGTGGCGCCGATGCGGACGCCGTCGGTGAACGCGAGCGACGCCGGCCCGTCCCACGGCTCCATGAGGCACGAGTGGTACTGGTAGAACGCCTTGCGGGCCGACGGCATCGCCTCGTCGCGGCTCCAGGGCTCGGGGACCATCATCGCCATCGAGTGCGCGAGCGGGCGGCCGCCCAGGTGCAGGAGCTCGAGCACGTTGTCGAAGATGGCGGTGTCGGAGCCCTCCGTGTCCACCGCGGGCAGCACCTTGCGCAGGTCCTCGCCGAACACCGACGAGCGCAGGGACGACTGCCTCGCGAACATCCAGTTGACGTTGCCGCGCAGGGTGTTGATCTCGCCGTTGTGGCTGATGTAGCGGTACGGGTGCGCCCGGGCCCACGACGGGAACGTGTTGGTGGAGAAGCGCGAGTGGACCAGCGCGACCGCCGAGGCGAGCCGCTCATCGAGGAGGTCCGGGTAGAAGGTCAGCAGCTGGGACGCGTTGAGCATCCCCTTGTAGACCACGGTCCGGCAGCTCATGGACGGGACGTAGAACTCGCCGCGACCTGGGAGGGCGCTCCGCTGGACCGCCTTCTCCACGAGGCGCCGAGCGACGTACAGCCGCCGGTCGAAGGCAAGGTCCCCATCCTCGCCCGCGGACAGCTCCGCGGGTCGAGCGATGAACGCCTGGAGCATCACGGGCATCGAGGCGAGGGCCGCGTCGCCGAGGCCGCGGGGATCCGTGGGGACCTCGCGCCAGCCGAGGACCTCGAGCCGCTCGGCGGCGAGGGTCGAGCGGAACGTGGCGCACACCGCGTCCCGACTGGCCTCGTCGCGGGGGAGGAACAGGCTGGCCACCCCATAGCCCGCGCCGGGGAGCGCCAACCCGGCCTCGCGCGCCGCTGCGCCGAAGAACCCGTGCGGCAGCCCGACGAGGATCCCGGCGCCGTCGCCCGTGTTCCGCTCCGAGCCCGACGCGCCGCGGTGCTCCAGGTTCACCAGCACGGTGAGCGCGTCCCGGACGATCGCGTGGGACGGACGGCCAGCGATGTCGCACACGAAGCCGAACCCGCACGCGTCATGCTCGGTCGAGGGCTCGTACAGCGTGTGCGACAGGGGCATCTGGGCGTCCTCGTCGTCAGTGGGCCGGGGGCGCCGACGATACGAGCCGAAGTGTGGAAGAGCAGGGTCCGTGGGGGTGGTGGTTGGGTTGCGGTTCGGGCCCCCGGTGATCGGGCGGCGTCGTGCCGCGGTCCGCCCGGGCCCCGGCAGTCGGGCGGGGTCGTGGGCTTGCCGCGCGGCGAGACCGCGGACGCTGGGCCTCGGACCGCGCGATACTGGGACCGATGCGACGCGTGGCCGGGGAGGCGCTGGTGGGCGCTTCCCGTGACGAAGTCTGGCAGCTCCTCGACGATCTCGAGAGCATGCCCCGCTGGCTGCCCGGCGTGCGGGCCGTCGCCTCATCGGGTCCCACTCGCGTCGGCACGCGGTATCGCACCAGCACCAGCCTCCTGGGTGTGGTCCGGACGCGGGACTGGGAGGTGGTCGAGCACCGCCCGCCCCATCGCCAGGTCCGCGCCGCGAGCGAGGGCACGCTTGAGCGGCGGCTTGCGCTGACCCTGGACTCTCGCGGCTCGGGCACCCGCCTCCACGCGGAGCTCGAGTTCCGCTCAGCGCTCCCCTTCCCGGTCGGGATCGCTCACGAGACGGCGGCATCGGCGTGGTCCGCGGGCACCGCGCAGGCGTTCGTCGCCGCCGTCAAGCGGGCGTTCGAGGGACGCCCGCGCTAGCCGGCCAGCGCTGCGGCCGGCGGCCCCAGCGCACCCTTGGGGCCAGACAAAGGAAACGGACCGCCTGAGAGGACAGATTAGGGGCTCCGCCGCCGCCCGACATCCCGCCGGAAGAACGACGCGCCGCCCCACGAAGTCCGAATGTTGGCGGTCCGTTCGATGGACGCACCCTACGCCGACCGGCGACATCGCGAAATCCACCGAACGGGCTACCTCGCACGCCCCGGTCGGGGTCCCCCTTCGGTCCTGTCGCGCCGCTGAACGGGCCATGCAGGCTGGTCTCGGGTGCGGGACTGGTCGCGGCCCGTGGGCTCCTGCACTGCGTCGTCCGCCCTCCGCGCGACCGCCCAGATCGGCCTGCCGGGTTACCCTTGGGGCGATGCCCGTCAAGGACCCCCGCCGCCACCTGCCCATCCACGGAACGCGCAACGTCCGCGACGTCGGCGGTTACCCAACAGCCGATGGCCGGCAGACCCGCTGGCGCACGCTCCTGCGCTCGGACGAGCTCACGAAGCTGCCGTCCCATGCCATCGACGAGCTGTGCGAGATCGGCCTCCGCCAGGTCATCGACCTGCGCTGGCCCGACGAGCTCACGCACTCGCCCAACGTGTTCGCCGCCCACCCCGACGTCCGCTACCGCCATATCGCGCTGCTGGTGGACGATCCCACGCCGCACAGCGGTCTCGCGGGCATGTACCGCCACGTGCTCGACGAGCGCCTGCCGCAGCTGGTCGAGGTCGCCCGTGCGCTGCTCGAGCCCGACGGCCTGCCCGCGGTCATCGGCTGCGCGGCGGGCAAGGACCGCACCGGGATCACGATTGCCGTCCTCCTCTCGCTCGCGGGCGTCGCCGACGACATCGTCATCGCCGACTACGCGCTCTCGGCCGGCTACTTCGCGATCCCCAACGCCACGATCCCGCCCGGCGACTGGCGCCACCAGCCGCTCATCGTGGACAGCCCGCCGGAGTTCATGGCCTCGGCGATGGAGCACCTGCAGGATGCCCACGGCGGGGCACGGGCGCTCCTGCGCTCAGGAGGCATGACCGCTCTCGACCTCGACGCCCTGGTCGAGCGGCTGACGGAACCCGTCGGCTGACGTGGGCAGGATCAGCGCCTCGGTCGCGCTCCCCTATCCGCCCGAGCTGGTGTTCCGCGTGGCAACGCGGGTCGAGGACCTCCCGCGCTGGATGCCCGAGGTGGTGAGCGCCGAGGTGCTCGACCCCGTCCTCGCAGTGGGCAGCCGAGCACGTCTCCGGCTGTCGGCCGCCGCGGCCGGAGCGGAGGTCGTGGCCACCGTCACGGAGCTCGCGCCTGCATCACGCCTCGTCATGAAGGGTTCCGGCGGCCCGCTCGGGGTCACCGTCGCGGTGTCGCTGCGGGAAGCCGGCGTGGGCACCACGGAGGCCACCGTCGAGGTGGACCTGACGACGCCGCCGTTCCTCGGGTTCGTTGGGCGCGAGGTGGAGCGCAGGCTCGACGCGGGCCTGCCCGGCGCGCTGGAGCGGCTGCGGGCCCTGATCGAGGCCGAGCCGGCCTGACCCCACCGGGCCCGAGTCGGGCGCTGCCGCCCCCGGTTGCCAGTCGGGCGCTGCCGCCCCCGGTTGCCGCGACTCCCGCGCCGCCCGCGCCCCAGTCTCCACCGGCCTCCCGCGCCCAGTTGCCCGCCTCCGCGCCCCTCCGCACGCCAGTCTCCGCCGGGCCCCCGCGCCCGGTTGCCCGCCCCTCAATTTCCGCCACTGAGGAGAAGGACGACTACCCGGCACTGCCGGCGGCCCGACGCAGCCTGTCCCGACGCGTACTGGGCGCGAATTGGCCAGAATCCGCGCCAGAACCTCGCCTGACGGCTGACCGCGCGCTCTCGCCCGTCGGCGTCGTCGTCCTTGGACTCATCGCCGGTTTCGGCACACTGATCGCGAGGAGCGCGGGACTGGCCCCCTACGCCGGATAGCCCTCGACCGACAGCTCGATGAGCGGGCTGTAGGCCTGCATCTCGTCGAGGTCCGTGCGCCCCCAGTTGGCAGCGACGCCCTCGAGCAGCTGGCGACGCTCCGCCGGATCGGTCACCACACGCGCCGTCGCCGGCACGTCGGCCGCGAGCCCCTGCTTGAGGTGGAGCGTGACCGCGGGATCGGCGGCGACGTTGCCGAGCCATGCCCGGGTGCGCTGGCGGGACGGCATGCCGCTGATCACCAGGCGGCCACCGAGGCTGTGGAGGAAGATCTCGATCCGCCGGGCCTGGCCCGGTCTGCCGCCCGGTTGTCGTGAGGTCGATGAGCTGGCTGCGGCCGAGGGCCGCGAGGGTCTGTGAATCCACGTGCGGGATGCTCCAGTTTTCGGATGGGCGGCTGGTTCGAGGGCCACCCGAGCCAATGTAGTTGCGCAGGCAACGATACGCCGCGAGACGCGGGCCCGCAAGCGCCAAGGCCTACACTCCCGCTGATGCTCCGAACCGTCACGGCCACCCGCTACGTCACGCCCCTGCGCGAGGGCGGCTCGGTGCCCGCGCTCGTCGAGGCGGACGACGACGGTCTTTACGTGGTCAAGCTGCTCGGGGCGGGGCACGGCCGCAAGGCGCTGGTGGCGGAGCTCCTGGCGGGCGAGATCGCGCGCCACCTGGGGCTGCCGGTGCCCGACCTCGTGCTGGTGGAGCTCGACGGCGCGCTTGCCAAGGCCGAGCCCGACGGCGAGATCCGCGAGCTGCTCGCGAGGTCGGCCGGGACGAACTTCGGGCTCGACTTCCTGCCCGGCGCGCTCGCCTTCGCGCCCGCGGTCGGCCCTCGCCCGAACCCGGAGCTCGCCGCCGAGATCGTCTGGCTCGACGCGTACACCACCAACGTCGACCGGACGGCCCGCAACCCGAACCTGATCGTCTGGCACCGGCGCCTCCACCTCATCGACCACGGCTCGGCGCTGTACATCCACCACACGTGGGCGAACCCAGACGAGCACGCCCGCCGGCCGTTCGTCCAGACCCGCGACCACGTGCTGCTGCCGTTCGCGAGCTCCATCGAGGCGGCGGACGAGCGACTCGCCGTGCGGCTCGACCGGTCCGTGCTCGAGACCCTGGCCGCGTCGATCCCCGACGACTGGCTCGCCCCGGAGGCCGGCCTGCCTGACGCGGCCGCCCATCGCCGGGCCTATGTCGACTACCTCGCGACGCGCCTCGAGGCCCGCCGCGGCTTCGTGGAGGAGGCCGAGCGTGTCCGCGCCGCCTGACGAGGCCGCCAGCTCTGGCGCCGCCCCGCCTCATCGCCACCCGTTCGAGTACGCGATCGTGCGGATCATGCCGCGCGTGGAGCGGGGCGAGGCGTTCAACGCCGGAATCGTCCTGCACTCGCGGGCGGGCCGGTTCCTGGGCGCCAGGACGAAGCTCGACGAGGCGCTGCTCGTCGCGATGTCGCCCGACTGCGATCCCGAGGCGATCCACGACCACCTCGCCACCATCGAGCGCATCGCCGCCGGGGACCCCACGGCCGGCCCGATCGCCGCCCTCTCCGCCCCCGAGCGCTGGCACTGGCTGGCCTCGCCGTCCTCCACGATGATCCAGCCGTCGGAGATCCACACCGGCTTGAGCGCTGACCCGGCCGCGACGCTCGAGCACCTGTTCCGGACGCTCGTCGAGCGCTGAGGCGGAGGCTCCCGCACCCCCTGGGGCGAGTGGCGTCAGCGGGCCTCGCCGCCCTCAGCGGCAACCTCGCCGACGCCCGGCCGGGTGCCCGCGGGCGTCTCGGCGGCGAGCCCAGCGGCGGCGCGCCGGGCACCACCGCGCCGGTAGCCCAGGGCCACCAGGATGGTGACCGCCATCACGCTCAGCGACGCGCAGTTGGTGCCCACGATGACCCAGTTGGGAATCGACACGCCGTAGGCGATCCAGAGCAGGAACCCGAGGCACAGCAGCCCCAGGTACTGCAGCGAGATGTCGTGGGACGATCGCGTCCGGCGCATCCGGCGGATCTGGAGCACAGGCGAGAGGGCCATGACCAGCCCGGCGATCGTGGCGCCGACGGCGAGCAAATCCGATGTGCTCACCGGCGCCCGCCGGCCGAACGGGCATCGGCCTTGCGCGCCCGTTTGCCCGCCTGGTAGGCGGCCAGCGCCTCGGCCGAGTCGACGTCGGCGAGCGTGGGCTCCTTGGGCGCCTCAGCCTCCCAGCCCGCGGGCTGGACCCCGAGCCGTCGCCCCAGCACCCCGATGATCGTCGCCGACTTCGCCTCGCCGATGCCCGGCAGGGCCTTCAGGCGGGACCGCAGGTCACGAGCGTCCTTCGCCTCGCGCCACACGCGGGACGCGTCGTTGCCGTACTCGGTCGCGACCGCGGCGCACAGCTCGCGGACCCGCCCGGCCATCATGCCCGGGAAGCGGTGGAGCGCGGGCGGCGTCCGGAAGACGGTCTCGAGCTCGGTCGGGTCCATCGCGGCGATCGCGGCCGCGTCGAGCGAGCCGGTGCGCCGAACGAGGTCGAGCGGGCCCGTGAATGCCTTCTGGACGGTGACCTGCTGGTCGAGCGCGAACCCGACGAGCAGGGCCAGCGGGCTGGACGCGAGCAGAGCGTCGGCCTCCGGGTTGCCGGTGAACGGGAGCGCGGTCACGGATTCGGGCATGCGGCCATCGTACTCGGCCGCCGCCACGGCGACCGGCCGTGGCAAGACGGCGACCCCGGATGCCGCCAGCCGCTACCATCGGCGCATGGGCGTCCTGGGCATCGACCACCTCGTCATCGCCGTCCCCGATCCCGACGCGGCCGCGGCGGGGCTCGAGCGGGAGCTCGGGATCGCGTTCACCGGCGGCGGGCGGCACACGACGGCCGGCACGTGGAACCGGCTCGCCTTCCTGGGCGACGCGTACCTCGAGCTGATCGGGGTCTTCGACCGCGATCTCGCGCTCGCCAACCCCGACTTCCCGGTCGGACGGGCGGCGCTCGCGCTGCTCGACGCCGGACGCGAGGGGCTGGCGACCTGGGCGATCGCGGTCGATGACTGCGCGGCGTCCGTGGCGCGGCTTCGCGAGCAGGGCTCCCAGATCGGCGACCCGGTGCCCGGCTCCCGCGTCCGGCCCGACGGCGAGACCGTGCGCTGGGTGACCGCCTTCCCGGGACTCGGGCCGGAGGAGCCGCCCTTCCTCATCGAGCACGAAATGGCCGGCGCTGAGTGGGGCCCCGAGGCCGTCGCGGCCCGCCGCGCCTTCCGGCACCCGGGGCTGGGCAAGGCGCGGCTTGGCCGGCTCGTGCTCCCGGTGGCTGACCCGGCGGCCTACTCGAGCCGGTGCGAGTCGGCGATCGGGGTGCGATTCCGGGCCGACGTCTCGGGCTGGACCGGGTTCCTCGGCTTCGACACCGTCCACCTCCACCCGACCGCCACGGGCGTCCCGATGATCCAGCTGGACGCGCTCGGGAGCGGCGCCAAGCGGCAGAGCCTCGTCCGCCACGGCGTCGACTGGTTCGTCAACCCGGGCTGAGCGCCCGAGGGCTAGTAGGCGGCGACCCCGCGACGGCGCGCGTCGGCGCGCTCGGCGACCGAGAGCCCGATCCGGTACGCCAGCAGGAACGCGACGACGGTCATCGACGCGAGGTACAGCCACCGCGCCCACGCCTCCCCGCTGTCGGTGCCGGCGGCGATGCCGTGCGCTGTGGAGCCCGCGAACGCGAGGAACGTGACGTAGTGGAGCGTCCGCCAGGCGCGCTGCCCGATGCGCCGCCGGACATAGAAGCTCGCGGTGACGAGCGCCATGAGGTAGAGCGACACCTGACCCACGCCCACCGCCAGCGGTGCGTACGGCGCGGCGCCCGGCACCAGGATCTGGCTGAGGCTGAAGGGCATCGAGGCGTCGAGTCCCAGCAGCACGCCGTGGATGCCCGCCATGCCCAGGCCGAGGGCCGCGAGGTCCTGGTGGAGCGTGAAGTTGACCGGGCGGTGGGCGATCGCGTCGAGCACCTTGGTGGACAGCAGCAGCCCGTAGACCACCGAGAGCGTCACCGCGATGTACGCCATGAACGCGAACAGCCGCTCGAACAGCCACGGCAGGCTCGCCGGGTCGGCAGCCAGCACCCCGGCCACGACGTGCGGGAGGGTGCCGCCGAGCACGATCCCGGCGCCGACCGCCGGCAGTCCGAACCGCATCAGGTTCGTCCGCGGGTCCATCCCGCGATAGGTCACGCGAGCCATCGCAGCATCTCCGGGGTGGCGCGGACCTCGCCGCGCACGGTCAGCAGGAGGACGCCCAGCACGCCCGGCCGGTCAAGGAGGCGGAAGGCGCGGTCGGACCCCGCGATCACCGCGGTCTTCGCGAGGACCTCCGCCTCACGTGCCGTGCCCGCGACGACCGTCGCCTGGGCGACGTCGGTTGCGGCGGGGCGCCACGTGCGCGGGTCGATCAGGTGGTGGGCGGGCCCAGCGGTGTGGGCCCACCGGTGCACGCTGGTCCCTGAGGTCGCCACGCCCAGCCGCCGGGGCGTCCGCTCCGCGGCGAGCTGGAGGACACCGAGGAGCGCGGCCCCTTCGCGCGGGTCCGCCACGCCAATCCCCCATGCATCGCCCGGCGCAAGGCGCAGCGCGATGTCGCCGTCGGCGTCCACGAGGGCGGAGCGGCCGGGAGCCAGAGCAAGGGCGCGGTCCGCGAGCCAGCCCTTGGCGACGCCGTCGAGGTCGAACCGGACGCCAGGCTCCCGGCGAACGGTGCTCGCCCGCGGACCGCGGTCGAGCGACCAGCGCCGACTGGCGCTCAGCGGGGGCGCGACCTCGGTTCCCGCCTCCGCGGCGAGCCGCGCGTCGAGCATCGCCACGTCAACGAGACCGTCGGTGATGCCCTCGGCGCCGCGGGCCCAGTCGAGCACCGCGGTCAGCGTGGGGCCGACTCGGACGCGGTCCGAGGACGCGGCGTTGAGCCGCGTGAGCTCCGACGACGGGTCGAAGCGGGTCAGGCGCGAGGCCCACGCCTCGATCCGGTCGAGGACGGCCTCGAGCGCCGCGCTTCCCGCGTCGCCGGTCGCGTGCACCGACACCTCGCCGCCCATCATCCGGCGGCTGGCGCCGGCCGGGACAGGATCCGCGGCGAGCTGCGGCAGGGCGACCTCGGTCATCGTCACGGCTTGCCAGACTGCCGGGTGATCGTCTGGTAGATCACGCGGGGCGTCGGCCGCGCGGTGGGCTGCGGCTGGGGCTGGGCGGCGGGCGCCGCCCCGCTGGCCGTGGCGTCGGGCGGCAGCGTCTGCCCCGGCGCCAGCTGGACCACGCGCGTGACGTGGATCACTGACGGGTCCGGCTGCTGCGCGGGCGCGGCGGCCGCTGTGTCGACACCGGTGGCCACCATCGCGGGCTGCGGGAGGATCGAGGGCAGCATTGCCGTCGCAAGCGCGGACGCGGAGGCCAGGCCCGCGAGGCCGAGCACCATCCGCACGCCGCCGGACTCCGGCTTCGCGCGGCGGGCGCGCGCCTCGAGGGCATAGTGGGGCAGCCGCACAGGCGCGACCTGGACGGGCCGCGGCCCGGGGTTCACCCGGGTTCGGGGGTCGGTCATCAATCGTCTCCGTGCTCGCCCTCGCCACCGGTCGTGATGACCCGCTGGATGACGATGGGCGAAGGGGTGGGGTCGGGGGACGGCGCCGGGACCACGTACGTGGTGTCGAGCTGGGTCACGGGGGCCGGCGCAGCGTCGGTGGCCGCAGCCGGCTCCATCGTGACGACGGGACCGGCGGTGGGCCCTGCGGGCGCAAGGCCGAACAGGGCCAGCCCGACGGCGAGCACGGCCGAGGCGACCAGCGACGCAGCGAAAAGCGCCACGCGAGTGAGCATTGGATCGGTTCCTCCCGGCGGTTCTGTTGGCGGCAGCATCGGCGCCGTGCCGGGCGACCCGACTGAGAGGCGCGTGAGACTTCTCACAGACGACCACCAGCCCCTCGACCAGACGCCCCAACGGCCGCACAATCGGCGCGATGCGAGTTCTCGTTGTCGAAGACGAACCGAAGATGGCCGCGCTCATCAAGCGCGTGCTGCTTGCCGAGCGGCACGTCGTTGACGTGGCGCCCGACGGCGTCTCGGCGGTGGCGCTGGCGGAGACCGGCCCGCACGACGTCATCGTCCTCGACCGGGGCCTCCCGGACATCGACGGCGTGACTGTGATGCGGCTGCTCAAGGCGAAGGGCGTGGCGTCGCCGGTCCTGATGCTCACCGCGCTCGGCTCGGTGGACGACCGAGTCGCGGGCCTGGACGCGGGCGCCGATGACTACCTCGCCAAGCCGTTCGCGTTCTCGGAGCTGCTGGCCCGCATCCGGGCGCTCGGGCGGCGGCCTGCGCCCCTGGCGGACTCGAGGCTCACCGCCGGCGACATCGTGCTCGACGAGCTGCGCCACGTTGCCCAGGTGGGCGACGACACGGTCGACCTCTCGGCCCGCGAGTTCGCGCTGCTGGGCTTCTTCATCCGCCACGCGAACCAAGTGGTGACGCGCCAGCAGATCCTCGACCAGGTGTGGGGCGCCGAGCCCGACGTCTACTCCAACGTCGTGGACCTGTACGTGTCCTACCTGCGCCGCAAGCTGGGCGAGCTCGAGCGGTCGGATCGGCTCAAGACCGTGCGCGGCGTCGGCTACTCGCTCAAGACCGAGGGCTGACCGCAAGGTGCCGACCGGGACCACCGAGCGCCTCCTCCGGCGGACCCGCCGGCGCCTTTTCGCAATGACGATGGGCCTGCTCACGCTGCTCGTCGTGGGCATCGGCGCCGCGACCGCGGCGGTGACCCTGCAGGCACTCCACGACGACCTCGACCACGCCGTCAAGGACGCGGTCCAAGCCCGCGTCGACGCGGCGCGAGGCGAGGGCGCGGGCGGCGAGAACGGGGGGACCGGCGTGCCGACGTCCGACAGCGATGCCGGGGCCGACCGGGAGCGGCCCACCGGTCCCTCGGACACCTTCGTGCTCGTGATCGACAGCAAGGGGACGGTGATCGAGAACCGTTCCAGCTACCCGATGGCGGGGCTTCCCGATGCTGCCGCGCTGGCCGTGGCTCGAGGCGGCGGGGCCGATCTGCGCACGATCACCGCGGGCGGCGTGGACGTCCGCCTCTACACGCTCCCGATCACGCACGACGGCGCCATCCAGGAGTACGTCCAGGGCGGCATCGGTCTCAAGGGCTTGGAACAGGAGACCCAGATCCTGATCCTCGGGATCACGTCGGTCGGGGCCGTCGGGCTCGTGGGCGCGGCGCTGATCACCCTGCTTGTCACCGGGCGCGCCCTGCGTCCCGTCCGCGAGGGCTTCGAGACGCAGCGGCGATTCGTCGCCGACGCATCCCACGAGCTCCGGACGCCCGCAGCCCTGATCCGCGCCAACGCCGAGGTGCTCCAGCGCGAGGACCTCGTGGACGAGGAGGGCGGGCCGCTGGTCCAGGACATCGTCGCGGAGGCGGACCGGCTGGGCGGCCTCGTGGGCGACTTGCTCCAGTTGGCGGCATGGGACGAGATGCGCATGGCTGTGTCGCCCGTCACGCTCGACGCCGCCTCCATTGCCAGGGACACGGTCCGGGGCGCAACGGCGATGGCAGCCGAGCGCGGCGTGCGCCTTGCCCACGATGCCGCGGGCCCAGTGTTCGCCCGCGCCGACCGCGACCGGCTGGTCCAGCTGCTGCTCATCCTCGTCGACAACGCGGTGGACCACTCGCCGCCCGCCACCACCGTCACGGTGCGGGTGCGCCGGTCCGGGGCCCACGCGATCCTCGAGGTCGAGGACCAGGGGCCCGGCATCCCGCCCGCGGAGCGGGAGCGCATCTTCGAGCCGTTCACCCGGCTCCACGGGACCACGCGCCACGGATCTGGCGGCACCGGCCTCGGGCTCGCCATCGCGCGCCGGATCACCGATGCCATGCACGGGACGATCGCGGTGTCCTCACCCGAGGGCGGCGGCGCCCGATTCATCGTCACGCTGCCGGCGGCCGATGCCACAGCGCGGAGGCTGGCCGCGGACGCCGGCGCCGGCCGGGATGCCGATGGCGTCGATGCTGATGCCGACGCGGTGGACGCCGATGCCGGGGCGGGGCCCGAATCGGGCGGCTGACTGAGCGCTCCCCTACTCGCCGGCCCTCGCGGCGCCGGGCGTGCCCGAACCCACCGGCGCGTTGAACAGCTCGGCCATTCCCAGGGCCTGGGCTCCCACCGTCGTCAGGACCATGAGCGCACCGGCGCCGAGGAACAGGGCCGTGGCATTGACGTCGATCAAGACCCCCGCGATCGCCATCGACAGCGGCGAGATGCCGAACCCCATGAGCATCACCAGCCCCATCACGCGCCCGAGCATCGCCCGCTCGACCCGCGCCTGGAGCCACGAGATCGCGACGATGTTGACGTAGCCGGTGCAGAGCCCACCAACCGCGAACGCGGCGAAGGCGACCAGGACCGACGGGGCGATGCCGACGACCGCCACGGCGCAGCCGGCAATGCCGAGACCGACGAGCACGGTCCGGCCCTGGCGCTCCAGACGGGCGTTGCCCGCGATCAGCGTCCCGGTCAGGCCGCCCACGGCCCAGCCCGCGACGAGCACCCCGAGACCGGCGGCGCCCGCGTGGTACCGCAGCTCCGCGAGCCACGGCATCCCCACCGAAGCCGGGCCGCTGAGCGCGAAGTTGAGCACGAGCGAGACCAGCATCAGCACCGCGATCGCCCGGTCCGCCATCACGTAGCGCAGGCCGCCCCACATCGAGGCGAGGAACGGCTCGTGGGAGGCGGGAGCCGACGGCCGCGCGGTCTCGGACGGCGCCGCCCTCGATGCGGCGGCCGCCGCGCCCGACGCCGCGCCCGCTGCGGAACCCGCGCCGGACCGGCCGACGGCCCGCGCCCCGCCGATCATCAGGAGCAGCCCAGCAGCGATCACGAACGACGCGGCGTCCACGCCGAACGCGATCCCGGTGCCCGCTGCGGCCACCACGAGCCCGGCCACGGGCGGCCCCACGATCGAGGTCAGCTGGAGCGTGCCCTGGAGCAGGGCGTTCGCCGACGGCAGCCGGTCATCGCCGGCGGCGCGGGGGACGAACGCCTGCATCGCCGGGATGAACATCGCGTCGGCGGCCCCGAACAGGAGGCCGAGTGCGGCGAGCGCGGGGATCGACGCGTTGTCCGTGACGATGAGCGCAGCGATCGCCGCGACAATGACCGCGCGGGCGGCGTGCGACACCAGCATCATCGAGCGTGGCGAGCGGCGGTCCGCCACCACGCCCATGGGCAGCAGCAGGATCGCCCGGGGGACGGAGATGGCGATCAGCACGGTGCCCAGGGCGAGGCCCGAGCCCGTGAGCGAGATGACGAGCCAGGACAGGGCGACGGCGTGGAACTGGTCGCCCAGGACCGAGATCCCCTCGCTCGCCCACAGCAGGCGGAAGTCCCGGACGCCCGCGGCCTGCCAGATGCGCAGACTGCGCAGCCGCCCCAGACGACCGGCCACCGCGGGCGCGGGGGTGGAGTCGGCGGTCGGAATGGTCATGGCTGGGGCTCCGCCCGAGCGGTCAGGCCTGCCAGGCCCGGTTGGGCTGGACGGCGGCTCGACCCTCGACCGCCTGCCCGAGCCGCACGATCCAGGCGCCGATGCGCTCGCGGGCGGCCGGATGGCGAATGGGCTCGCCGCGCGACCGGTCGCTGCGCAGGAGCTGTGCCTGGTGGTCACGGGCCACCTGGAGCGTGAAGTCGGTGTTGAACACCATGGGACGTCTCCTCAGCTACTCGATGGCGATGCGAACGCTGTCCCCACCGTCGTCGACGACGAAGACGGGGCCGGTCATTCCCGAGTTCAGGGCGGCGCGAACGCGATCCACCTGGTCGCTCGAGAGGCCGGGGATGCGGTCAATGGCGAACCGCCCCATCGCGAGCGGCAAGCGGAGGTTGACCACGCTGCGGCCCTCCTCGCGGACCTCGATGCGGATGGACCGGCCCGGCGCGCCGGCGGCCTCGTCGGTGCCGTGCGGAAAGCCGAAGCCGAAGCCGGGCGGCGTCCCGAGCGGTCCCGAGCTGGAGAAGGGGAACGCGGCGAACGGGTCAGCTGAGCGACCGGACCTCAGGCCTTGCGCGGCGTCGAGGGCCTCGAGGATCGGTGACGCCTCCTCGGCTGTCAGCCGGCCCTCGGACACGAGCCGCAGCACGGTCTCAAGCGGATCCTCGTCCATCGCTCAGGCCTCCTGGCGCCGGGTGACGCCCTCCAGGGCCGCCAACCGCTCGGCAGCGGTCTCGACGTCGAGGTCACCGCGCTCCAACTGCCGCAGGATCGCCAGCCGCGCGGCCTCGATATCCTCGTGGCTGGGCGGGGCGACGGGTGACGTGTCATCGAGGCTGCCAGGGACAGGCTCGGCAGGCGACATGGTGTCACCCGCGTCGAGGCCAGCCGGCTCGTCAGCCTCGAGCTGTGCGGCGTCGCCCACCGGCCCGACCGGGGCGACTGGGGACCACGTCTCGCCCGACTCCGCGGCCGACGGGGCGGACGGCACCCGCGAGTCCTGCTCCACGGACGCACTCGATGGTGCTGCGGTCCGCGGCACGGCGGGCGCACCGGGTGCGGCTTCGGGCTGCGCGGGACCGGGCATCGGCCAGGCGGCGCCGGCAGCCGCCGGGCGGCCCCACGCCATGCCCTCGGCCCAGGCCTTGCCCCACTGCGCCCAGTCCTTCGCGGACTCGGCCCAGTCGCGTCCGAAGTCGGCCCAGAAGGTTGACCTCGGCGCCGATTCCGCGGAGGGGGAGGCCTCAGCGGCGGGGCCAGCCGTGCCCTCGGCGTTCGGCCCGGCCCCGGTGCCGGAGCCCGGCTTCAGCTTGACGTCGCCCGACAGGGTGCGGACGGCGACCCGCACCCGGCCCGAGCCGAGCACCGCGGTGCGTCGCCCGCGCGAGCCCTCGATCCGGTGCGGCATCGCCACCCGGATGTCGCCGGCGACCGACTGGAAGTCGATCGTGACCTCGCTGTCCGTGGCCAGCCGCACGTCGCCGCTCACCGAGGTGAGCGAGTGGGTGGCGCCCTCGTCCAGCGCGGCGTGGATCGTCACGTCGCCGCTCGTCGTCGCGACGTCGAGGGCGGTGATGCGCGGGGCGTGCACCTTCACGGCGCCGGAGACCGTCCGGCAGGTGACCGCGAGCGGCGCCCGGGCGTCCACGTAGGTGTCGCCGGACACGGTGTCGATGCTCAGGGGCCCGGCGTCGGCGCCGATCCGGATCGACCCGCTCGCGGACTGCCAGCGGCTGGACCCGGCGATGCCCACCGCCTCGATGTCGCCCGACAGCGTGCGGGCGCTGATCCGCACGTTTCGGGGAACCTCCACGTCGAGGTCGGGCGCGTGACCGCCATTGCGGACCGTCAGCGGGCCGAAGCGGAGCGAGCCAACGGGCCCGTCGGTGACCCTGACCCAGCCGTTGCCCGACTGGATCTCGAGATCGCGCTCGAGGTCGTGGTCCGTGCGGCCGCGGATGACGACGCGGTCGCCGTCGATGATCCGGAGGTGCAGCCGGTTGGACCCCAGGCGGAGCTCGAGCTCCCCGCCAGCCGCCAAGGGCAGCTCGCGCACCGTGGGATCGGGAGTGGTGCGGGTCTCGCTCATCGTGCGTCCCTCCCGAGCGCGCGGATGGCCTCGGCGGCCTGCTCGGCGCTCAGCTCTCGTCGGGACAGGCGCTCCAGGATCTCGCGCCGTCCCGTGGTGGCCTCAGGTGTGGTGGCAGCGGCCGCGGCGGGCGACGCGGGGGTGTCGGCCTCGTCGCGCGGGCCGAAGCCGAGTGCGCGGACGAGGGCCTCGACGCGGGCCCGCACGGTGGGATAGCTGATCCCCAGCTCCCGCTCCATGTCCCGCAGGTTGCCGCGGCTGCGAAGGAAACTCTCCAGGACCTGCGTCTGCTCTCGGGTCAGGCGGCCGAACCGCCCGACGCTGAACTCGCCCTCGATGGTGGTGCCGCACTCCCCGCAGCGGAGGCGGGTGACAGCCAGCTCGTGGGCGCACACAGGACAGGTCGCGATCACGTCGTGCGCCACTTGGTCCTCGCTGTTGCTTGTGTTGACATGCGTATTTCTAAAGCGAGCTTTCTCTTTTGTCAAGTGGTCTTTCGCATATCGGCTGGCGAAGCCCAATTCGACGGCCGAACATGCTTGTTGTCCGATCCGATGAGTCAAGTGGGACTCGGATCCGCGCCGCCTGAGCGCGCCCGACCGGCCGGAGTGCCCGTCGGCGCCTGCGCCCACGCGCGCCGTCCCTGGTTCCGAGTCTCACGCGACTCACGGCAAGTCGGTGCGCCGCGACCACGCTCAACGCCGGGCTTGGCGGTGTGCGGCGGTCGAACCCCGACCGCGGGCCGTTGGCAAGCCTGCGCCCTCGCGTTGCGTGGGTCCGTGGCAGCATGAGACCGTGACCGACGACGAAACCGCGCCCGCCTCCGCGGAACCCGACGACGTTCCCCGACGCGCATCGAGCGTGTCGGGTCGCGTGATCGCCATCGCGATCGTCGTCGCGGTTGTCGCGGTGGCCGTCATCGGCAGGGCGTGGCTCGACATCGGCGCAACTCGACCGCTCCCCGGCACGCCTTTGGCGATCCAGACCGACGCCGCCGCAGCTTCGGGCACCGCTTGCCCGCCCACGCCGATCCCGCCCGCAAGACTGACCGTGAGCGACGGGTCGCTGGTGCTCCTACGGGCCAGCGACGGGACTGAGATCGCGGTGGTCTGGCCCGCGGGCTACGCAGCACGCCTCGACCAGGGCCACGGCGGGCTCTACGACGGCGCCGGGTATCTTGTCGCCACGGCGGGCGAGCCCATCCAGGAGCGCTTCTTCGGGGCGGCCTCCGCCGACGGCAAGATCCACGTCTGCCGGGTTGCGGGCGACTAAGGGTCCACTCGCGCCCTTGCCGCTGCGTGCCGGCGAGACTCAAGCTCGCCCGCCCGAGCGGTCATCGCGCGCGGCACGGCCAAGGGCTTGACAGCCAACGTTCAACATGCACCCGCCGGACCGACCCAGACAGCGAAACGGGCGGGGCCGGCATCGCTGCCGAACCCCGCCCGCTCGAAGTGGCCCCGGGCTGAGGAGGAGGCGTCAGCCCGAGCGCCAGTTGCCGACGGTCGTGTCCAGCTTGCCGATCACGGAGCGGTAGTACCGGTTGGGCGCGTACGGGTCCATGAGGGCCGTCGCGCCGCTGGTCCGCGTCGAGGTGAACGCGATCTTGTAGCTGTCCGTCCGGCCGGGGTCTGACCAGAACAGCTCGGCCATCGTCATCGACGCCGAGCCGCTGAACAGCCCCTCCAGGACGTAGGACACGCTGGTGATTCCCGATGCGAAGACCGCCTCGGCGCCGCTGCGCAGGAAGCCGGCCCCGTAGTTGTCCACGCGCTTGACGGCCGTGGCCCTGGCAGGGTTGGCAGCCCCCCACTCCGAGTCACCCGACGCGTAGCACAGGCGGTTGAGGATGACGACCGCGTTGGGGGCGAGGTGGAGGGACGCCATGTACGACTCGCCGTAGTACTTGGTGTTGGAGTTGCCCGAGTTCAGGGCGGCGTTGAGCCCCAGTCCGTCCATCCGCGCCGTGGAGAACGGGTAGTAGGGGCTGGGCCAGCCGTTGCCGTGGCCGAGGTAGATCAGGACGTTCGCCCCGTGCGCGGCCGACGAGACCCGGGACCATGTCGCATTGGGGGAGTAGAGCTTGACCACGGTGGCGCCGTGCGAGGCGGCCTGGGCGGCGAGGAGATCGGCGTTGGTGCGGTAGTTGGCGGTGCTCGAACCGGTCGGCCCGACGACGATCACGACCTTGTAGGTCGCGGCGCGGACCCCGGGAGCGACGGCCGTGATGGCGCCGAATCCCACGAGTGCGGCGAGGACTGCGGTCAGGAGCGGCCGCATCCTCCGAAAGGGCGCCCCTTGGGCGCCAGGACCGTCCTGGGGCAACCGTCTTGCCTCCCCTCTGCCGGAACGCCGCGCATGGTTCGCGGCGACGGTGGGACTGGTGTCGTCGGGGGCTGCTCAGAGCGGGGTTCCGAGGTTGACGAGGAGCTGCCGGACCGACGACCCGTCTATCTGGAATGGTCAGTGGATGGTGTGGAACGCCCGCCTGACCGAAGTATGCCACCCGGCGCAAACGCTGTCCGCTCGGTCATCTTGCTGATCCGCAGGGCGAGATATCGATTGCACGACGAGGTCCGCGCGGCTTCGGACGAGCCACTCGAGGCAACGTGGGCGCTGGGGTGTCCCCTAGCCGCGCCGCGCCGCGGCAGCCAGCCGGCCGTTCGCCACCCGGACCAGGTCCGCCGCCGACAGCTCGATCTCCAGGCCCCGCCGGCCGGCTGAGATGTGGATCGTCGGGTAGGTGGACGCCGAGTCGTCGAGCACCACGGGCAGGGGGCGCCGCGTCCCGAGCGGCGAGATGCCGCCCAGCACGTAGCCCGTCGCGCGCTCCGCCTCGGCGGGGTCCGCGATCACGGCCCTGCGACCGCCCAGCGCAGCGGCCGCCGCCTTGAGGTCCACCTCCGCATCGGCGGGGACGACCACCAGCCCGAGCCGTCCGTCGCAGGCCACGACGATGGTCTTGAACACGCGCCCGGCCTCGACGCCCAGCGCGTCCACGGCCTCGAGCGCGTACCCCCGACCACCCGCGTGCAGCGACGCACGGTCGTCATGCGCATATTCATGCACCGTATGCGTCACGCCCGCACGCCTCACGGCATCGATTGCACGGGTTCCCTGAGCGCTCATGGCGGCATTGTCGGGTATGCTCGGCAGGTTCGGCGGTTGCCGCCGCCCCGGGGGTCGAGGGCACTGGGCCCTGACACGCGGGCGCCGCGCCGAACCCATCGCCCAGCCGCCCGCCGCACGGCGGTCGCAGAGAGGAACTCGACCACTTGCAATTCGAAGAGCTGGGGCTCTCCCCGGACCTCCTCCGGACCGTCGAGGAGGAGGGGTACGAGACCCCCACGCCCGTCCAGGAACGGGCCATCCCGCTCGTGCTCGAGGGACGGGACGTCCTCGCGGCGGCGCAGACGGGCACGGGCAAGACGGCGGCCTTCACCCTGCCGATCCTCGATCGTCTCCGGCCGTACGCCAACACGTCGTTCTCGCCCGCCCGCCACCCCGTGCGGGCGCTCGTCCTCACGCCCACCCGCGAGCTCGCCGTGCAGGTGTCCGAGGCGATCCAGACCTACGGGCGGAAAGTGCCGCTGCGGGCCTCGGTCGTCTACGGCGGCGTCCCGCTGGACCCGCAGATCAAGGAGCTGCTGGCGGGGATCGAGATCCTCGTGGCCACGCCCGGTCGGCTGCTCGACCTTGTGGGCCAGAAGGCCGCGAACCTGACACAGGTGGAGATCCTCGTCCTCGACGAGGCGGACCGGATGCTCGACATGGGCTTCATGCCCGACATCCGCCGGATCCTGGACCTGCTGCCCAACCGCAAGCAGACCTTGCTCTTCTCGGCCACCTTCTCCGACGACATCAAGCGCCTGGCCGGCTCCATCCTCAACAACCCGGTGACCATCGAGGTCTCCAGGCACGGCACGGCCGCGGAGAACGTGCGCCAGCTCGTCTACCCGGTCGACCGCGACCGCAAGGAGGAGCTGCTCCGCCACCTCATCCTCGAGGGCGACTGGCACCAGGTGCTGGTGTTCACCCGGACCAAGCTGATGGCGTCGCGCCTGGCGTCCTGGCTGGACCGCAACGACGTGGCCGCCACCGCGATCCACTCCGACCGCGCGCAGTCAGACCGGACGAAGGCGCTCGACGGCTTCAAGAACGGCGAGATCCGCGTGCTGGTCGCGACGGACGTGGCGGCGCGCGGGCTCGACATCGTGGACCTGCCGCACGTCGTGAACTTCGAGCTGCCGTGGAACCCGGAGGACTACGTCCATCGCGTGGGGCGCACGGGTCGCGCCGGTGCCACCGGTGACGCGGTGAGCCTGGTGTGCCTCGACGAGGCGGACCTGCTCCGCGGCGTCCAGCGCCTGCTCCAGCTGGCGATCCCCTGGGAGATCGCGGACGGGTTCACCCCGCGGCGGACAGATGCGCAGCCACTCCGCGCGCCGCGCGGGTCGGCGGGTTCCTCGGGCGGCGGGCGCGGGCGATCGGGAAGCTACGCCGGGGGACGCCGGGGCTAGGTCGGACCCACGCCGGTCGGACCCACGCCGGTTGGACCCTGCGCCGGTCGGGGGCCGGCGCCCACGGTCTGCCGGGCCCAAGAGCACGCAGCCTGCCTCCCTCAGGGGCACTCTGCCTCCCTGGCCTGCCCCGGGCGCCGGATCAGGAGGGGGCCGGCGACAGCGAGGGCGACGGCGCCCCCGAGACAGCGGGCGACGGGCTGGGCGCCGGCTTGGGCAGCAGCACCTTGACCAGCGCCGTCGCGATCCGGGTCGGGTCGACGGCGCTCTGGTTGGTGAGGACCGCGATCGTGATGCCCAGGTCGGGGATGGAGCGCACGACGTTGCGGATGCCGATGTACCGCCCGGAGTGGCCGTAGGCGACGTGTCCGAGCAGCATGACGCGCTGGATCCCCAGGCCGTACGGGATGCTGGCGTGGAGCTTCACGGTGCGCGTCACGTCCGCGAGCATCTGCGCCTGCATGTCGGGGCTCAGCACCATTCCCCCGGACCACGCGTGCATCCAGCGGGCGACGTCGAGCGCCGTGCCGGCGAGCGAGCCGGCCCCGCCCGCGGCGGTGACGACTGACCGGAACGGCATCACGGTGGACCCTGTGGCCACGGGCTTGGCCCGGTACTTGCCGCCGGCCACAGGGATCAGCACGTATGCCGTCGTCCCCGCCTCCTTCGGCGCCTCCACGGCTTGGTAGTAGACGCTCGTCAGGCCAAGCGGGTCGAGCAGGCGCGACCGCAGCTCCTGCGCCAGCGGGTGCCCGGTGATGGCCCTGACCAGCTCGCCAAGCAGCAGGTAGTTCGTGTTCGAGTAGTACCAGGACTTGCCGGGGACGGCGTGCTTCTTGGGCACGTACGCCCACGCCTGCATCGCGGTCCACGTGGCATTGGGGTTGCCCTGCAGCGCAGCGTCGATGCCCGGGGCCAGGAAGAAGTCGGGCAGGCCGCTCGTGTGGTCGAGCAGCATCCGGACGGTGATCCGCGGATCGAGCTTGAATTGCGGCAGCATCGGCGCCACGGACTCGTCCAGGGCGAGCTTCCCCTCCTCGACCAGCTGGAGCACGACCGCGGCGGTGAATGTCTTGGAGATCGATGCGAGCGCGAAGGCGGTGTCCGTGGTCATCGGGTCGGCCGTGGCGACGTTGCGCAGGCCCGACGCGCCGACCCACGATTGGCCGTCGTCCCAGAGGATCGCGACCGAGACACCAGGGATCGAGAGCTTTACGCGAACGCGGTCGAGGGTGGACTGCAGCTGCGCGTCGACAAGAGCCGAGTCGGGGATGGCCGTGGGCGTTGGCGAGGCTGCCCCGGGCTGGGCCGACGACGAGGGGCCGGCCGACGCCCGGGCAGGCCCTTGCGAGGATCCTGGTGCGAAGGCGCCGGAGGGCCCCGGCGCACCCGAGGCGGCGGCGGCGGCGGCGCTGGCGGGGGGCTCAGCCGTGGCCGACCCTGCCGCAAGCGGCCCCCAAGCCTCCGCCGCGAGGAGCGCAATCAGGATGCCGACGACCGCGACAGCCAGCCCGCGGGCCGCGCGACCGCGTTCTCTGCGTTCCTTCGGCATCATGGTGAGACGATAACGCCGAACTGCGCACCACCCTGCGCGTTCGTTCCGGCGCCGCGCGGCGCAACAGCTCCGCAGAAGTCCAGCCAGGAGTCTCATGCCCGACGATCGAAGCGCCGCCACCCTGCTCCGTGAGGTCGGCCTGCTGGCAGACGGCCCGTCCCTGTGGGGGAGGCCGGTCCGGCACAGCGGCCCGGGCGTATACCTCGTGGAGCTGCCTGCGCCAACGCCGACGCTGTCCGTGGACCTGGCGGCGGTGGGCCGGTGGATCGAGCGGGTGCCGGAGCTGCGGCTCGACGGCCGACGGCCGACCGGCAAGGAGCTGCAGGTGCGGCTCGGCGCCTTCTGGCTGCCGTCCCAGCCGGTGCTGTTCATCGGCAGCACGTCGGGCTCGGTGTCGGCACGGATAACCGCGCTGGCCAAGACAGCCCCGGGTGACCGCAAGCCGGCGGGCTCAGGGTTGTGGCTCCACCTGCTGCGGGCGGCCGGCGACCTGCGCGTGTGGTGGGCCCCGACCGACGCCCCCGAGGAGTACGAGGACGCGCTGGTGGACGCGTTCGCGGCCGGGGTCCCCGCAGCCGAGGCCGCCGGGCTCCACGACCCGTCCGTGGTCCTGCCGTGGGCCGTCTGGCGCTCTCCGTCGGGTGCTCGCCGGGCCACCGGCATCTCGAGCATGCTCCTGCCCGAGGTCAAGGCGCCCGCACCCCCGCCGGTGACTCGGATTGTCACGCTGCCCACTGCCGAGGCAGACGGGGCGCACGACGAGGCGAAGCGCGGCAGGCGACCGGCACCGGGCCGCGGCGAGGGGCGGATCGCCTCGGCTGCCGCGTACGCTGCCCAGGGCTCGCCACGGCGTGTGGTCGAGCCGGCCTACGTCTCTCCTGACGGCCTCGAGCGCCTGCAGGCTGAGCTGGCATCCCTGGTGGCCCAGCGTCCCGACGTCATCAAGCGCATCGCGACCGCTCGAGAGCACGGCGACCTCAAGGAGAACGCCGAGTACCACGCTGCCCGCGAGGAGCAGGGGTTCCTCGAGGGGCGGATCAACTCGCTGGAGGCCAAGCTCAAGGTGGCCGTCGTCTCGGCACCCACCGAGCGCGGGGCGAAGGTGGAGCTCGGGTCGCGGGTCAGGGTCGAGGTGGACGGCGAGGTGGAGGAGCTGCGGGTCGTCGGCGCCGCCGATGCCAACATCCGCGAGGGCCGCGTGTCGAGCGTGTCACCGGTGGGGGCAGCGCTGATGGGCCGCCGAGTCGGCGACCATGTCGAGATCATCACGCCGGGCGGGCGCATCGGGTATCTGGTGCTCGCGATCGAATAGCGGCGCGCCGCGGCCCGAACGCTCCCGCGTGCCGCCCCGCCATTGCGGCCCCGCTACCCGAGCGCCTCGCGGATGCGGCGAGCCGTCTCGGCAGCCTCGGACTCGTCGACGCTCCAGTCATGTGCGAACACGCGCTCAATCAGCGCTCCGCCGGTCGGCGGCATGCCGGGATGCCGCGGCAGCAGGTGGACGTGCAGATGCTCGAGCGACTCGCCGAAAGCGAAGGTGTAGATCCGCTCGGGGGCCAGGACGGCGCGCATGGCGGTCGTCAGCCGCTGGGCGACCACGCCGAAGTCAACGGCCTCCGCCGGGGACAGGTCAGCCAGCGCGGTGACGTGCCGTCGAGGCTTGAGGATCACGTAGCCCCGAACCATGGGCGGGATGCAGTGGTCGGCGACCCAGGTGTCGGTCGCGAGGATGGTGCCACCGGGAGGGACGATCCGGAGGCTGTTCACGTCGCAGGCCAGGCATGTCGACATTGGGTCGATGGTATCGGGCGCCCGCTCAGGCGGTCGTGCGGTCGGCATGGCCGCGAGGGAAGGGCGAGCGATGACAGGGGTCCGACGTGTACGGGGCGGTCCTACGGGAGCGGGACGCTCCCTGCGAGCCGCGCCGTGCGGCCGATCGCGGCCCCGCCGTGCGCCGGGCGGCACCGGGCGGCCCGCCGGGAGGTCGAAGCGCCGACAGGGCCGCTGGGTGGGACGGGGCGGCGCGGCGGTAGCCCTGGCGCCGGCGAGCAGGGGGCAGGGGCGGCGCGGCGGGCGCCCTTCTCGGCGCGGCGGCGCTCACGATCGGAGCACGCTGGGAGCGCCAGTCCCGGAAGGCGCTTCGGCGACTGAGTTCCCCCGAATCGCCGCCGCGAGGCGATCCGGCGGATCCCGACCCGGTCCGCCCGCCGATTCGCTGACCGGAGGCGCTTCTGCGACGCGAACGGCGCTCAACGCCGCTCGGAGTCGATTTGGGGGATTCGAGTCCCAGCCCGAGCGTGCGCCGATGATTTCGGACGCCCGCCTGTGTGCCGAAGCGCCGCCAGCAGGCGATCTGGCGAGCGGCGACCGTGGTCCGCCACCCTCGGATCGATGGCGAGGATCGGGCCGCCCGGAGGCGTCAGCCGAAGGTGGTTGGCGTCACGCGCCAGGGAGCCAGATTCGCGCGGACGGGAGGGGGGCGGGCATCAGCGGGCGGCGCGGCGGGCGTCCCTCGCGGCTTGGCGCTCGGCGTGCATACGGTCCTTGAGGGCTCGGTGCTCGGCGCGGCGCTGGGAGCGCCAGGTGTCGCGGCGGCCGCCGTCGATGAACGCGAGGACGATCAGCAGCACGCCTAGCCCGATCGCCGCGTAGGGGAGCACCTGGTCGAGGTTCTCGATGCGGTGGCCGGAGATCCCGATGACGCCCTCGAAGAACAGGCCGAAGCCGAGGAACAGCCCGATGCCCGTCAGGGTTGTGCCGAGGCCGTCGCGCACGATGTCGCCCTGGCGGTGGACGGCGCCGTAGAGGAGCATCGCCAAGCCGGGTCCGGTGGGTGCCACGAGGGCCCACGCATACGCCCACGTCTCATACAAGCCGTAGGCAGCCTGAACCCACAGGATCCCGCCGACGATCGCGAGGATCGCGCCTGGGATGGCAAGCCCGAGCCCGCCCCGCGACGGGATGAACAGCGATCCCGCGACCATGGCGAGGCCGGGGACGATCAGCCAGAGCGGCCAGGCGTCCGGCCCGAGGGCGAAGTTGCCGATGCGAAGAGCGAGGAAGATGCTGCCCACGGCGACCAGCACGATCCCGATGACGAGCCCCGGCGACTGCGGCTCGCCCCGCTCGGACGGGGACGGCGACCACGAGGGCGCGCCGCCCGACGGGGGCGGGGCGCCGTAGCCGGGCGCGCCGCCGGACGGGGGCGTGGACCCGTAGCCGGGCGCCGAGCCTGCGCCGGCGTCCCATCCGGAAGCACCGGAGGGCGGCGGCGGCGGAGCGGCCGATGGGCCTCCGGCCGAGGCGGCATCGGGAGGAGCTGCGGGGGCGAACCCGCCGCCGGGCCCCGGATCGACGGGGGTCGTCGGATCGTCGCTTGTCATGTCCGTCCTGCCACTCCACTCATGCCCGTCGTTCCGGCGCTCGACAGCAGGTCCCGCGTGGCGGCCTCGGGGATCACCGCCTCGACCACCGTCCCGTGGCCGATGTCGGACACAACCGAGAACCACCCGCCGAGACGCTCGGCGCGTGCCCGCATCCCGGCGAGGCCCATGTGGCCATCGGGCACCGTCTCGGGGTTGAAGCCCTGGCCGTCGTCCTCCACGCGAACGCGGACGCTGTCTCCCCGACGGCCGACCTCGACCTTGACCTGCCGCGCGCCGGCATGCTTGACCACGTTGTGCAGCGCCTCCTGCCCGATACGGTAGAGCGCCTCCTCGACATCGAGTGAGGGCCGTCGGTCACCGAGGTCCGCGTCCACAACGATGGGCAGCCCGATCCGTGCGGACAGTCCGGACACATGGGTGCGGAGGGCCGCGGCCAGACCCTGCTCCTGGAGGTGGCCCGGCCGCAGCTCGAAGATGAGCGCGCGCATCTCGGCGAGGGCGTCACGCTGGAGCTCGCGCAGCTCGGTCAGCTTGGCGGGCACCTGCGAGGGGTCGCGCGCCATGAGCAGCTCGAGGCTCCGCGACTGGAGCGTCATCGAGAACAGCGACTGGGTGACCGAATCGTGGAGCTCCCGCGCGAGGTGCCCCCGCTCCTCGGAGGCCGCGAGCTCGGCGGTCTGGCGTCGCAGGTCGCCCTCGAGGCGCTCCAGCTCCCCGATGTCGCGCACGGTGCCGTGCGCCCCGATGAACTCGCCCTCGGCGTTGAGCATGCCGATGCCCGTGATCTCGATGAGGCGCTCGGAATCCTCGGGCGTCCGGATCCGGAACTTGTTGCGGTGGGGCACGCCCGGGTACTGGCGCAGCCAGTCGAACCGGGCGATCCAGTCGTCCAGCTCGAACGGCACGGCCAGCTCCTGCAGGGTTCGGCCGATCATCTGCGTGGCGTCCCAGCCAACCACCGGCTTCGCGCGGTCGGAGACGTAGTTCAGTCGACCGTCCGCATCCGTCACCCAGACGAGGTCCGGCGACGACTGCACGAGGAAGCGGTATCGCGCCTCCGACTCCCGCAGCTCTCGCTCCAGCCGCTCCTGGTCGCTCACGTCGCGCGCGGAGCCGTGGATGCCGTCGAACACACCGTCGCGGAGGACGGCGGCCGCGGCCACCTCGACCGGCTTGATGACACCCGATTTCGTCAGGAGCTCGAGCCTGGTGACCAGGGTCTTGCCTGGGTTGTCAGCCATCCACTGGAACCGCTGGCCCAGGGGGATGCCGTCAGGACGCTCGACCAGCAGCTCGCGGAAGTTGCGGCCGATGATCTCGCGCGGGCGCCAGCCCACCACGTCCTCAACGGACTCGGACGTGAACGTGAACACACCGTCGGCGTCGCAGGTGAACACCAAGTCCGGCAGGCTCTCGATGAGGCTTCGGTAGCGCGTCTCCGAAGCCTCGAGCCGTGCGAGCAGGTCCGCGCCCGCAAGGGCGAGGGCCGCGTGGTCGGCCATGGAGCCCAGGAGACCGGTCTCATCGGGACCGTAGGCGCCCGGCAGCGGCGACAGGACAGTCAGGGTGCCCAGCACGTCGGCCTCCACGAGGAGCGGCGCCACGGCCCAGCTCCGCACCGCGCCCGGCCCCTCGCCCACGATCGTGCGCCGCTCGCCGACGGCGATCTCGGCCGCTCGTGCTCCCTCCTCGGCGCGCCAGCCCTCCAGCATGGCCTCGTCGACACCGGCGGACCGCACCTGCCCGCCATCGCGCCTGGCCGAGGTGAGCAGCTCGATCGCAGCGCCGAGTGGGCCGAGCAGCCGCGCCGCCTCGGACGCCACGTCGCCCAGGACGGACACCGGATCGAGCGAGCTCATCGCCCGGCGCGCCAGGTCGCGCAGCGCGCGCTCCTCGTCGGCCCGCCGGACCAGCGCCTCGCGGCTCCGGCCCAGCTCCTCGATCAGCCGCGCCCGGACGAGCGCCACCGCCGCCTGCCCGGCAATCGTCTCGAGGAGCGTGGCCACGGCCGCGTCGAATGCATCGGGTCGAAGCGACCAGACGGTGAGGGCGCCAAACGGCCCGTCATCGCCGAACAGCGGCACCGCCATGACGCTGCGGATCCCCATCGACCGCACGAATGCGTCCAGACCGGGGCCGTGCACGAACGTCGGGTCGGCGAGGTAGTCGGCCGTGCTGGCAGGACGGCGGGTCAGCACGGCCCGGCCCGAGACGCCAACCTCGACCCTCTCGTCGACCCCCTCGTGCCACCGGTCGCCGGGCCGGTACGACGGGTCCGACGCGTAGACGGCCACGAGCGAATCCCCGGCGGCATCGAGGGTGTCGACGCGGCCGCCGTCACCGCCGGCGAGCCTGACCGCCTCCTCGACCACGGAGCCCACGACCGACCTCGGGTCGCGCTCTGCAGAGACCCTGGTGCCCAGCTCGCGCAGCGCCCGCTCCACGTCGGCCTGGCGCTTGGTGACCAGGCGCGCCTCGTCCAGCTCGGCGATGAGCCGCGCATTGGCGATCGCCAGCGCGGCATGGTCGCCCAGCGCCCGTACGAGCGCGATCTGCTGCGAGCCGAAGGCGTCCCGCCGTCGGTCGTACACGCCGAGCGCGCCGAAGACCTCGTCGCCGGCGACGAGCGGCGTCACCACGAAGGAGCGCAAGCCGGTCTCGCGCGCGAAGGCGTCCGTCTGGTCAGTGTGCTCGAAGCCCGCGTCGGCCAGGTAGTCGGCGGTGACCTGGACGCTTCGGTCGGCGACGGCCTTGCCGAACAGGCCGAGGCCCACGTGCAGCCGGATCGACCGCATCCAGTGGTCCGGCGCGAGGCGCACCTGGCTGGCCTCGGCGGCGAAGCGCAGGATGTCGCGGTCCTCGGTCAGCAGGTACACGAGCGCGCCGTCGGCGTCGAGGAGGCGGACCGCCTCCATCGTCGGGCCGCGGAGCTGGTGCTCCGTCCCGGGCTCGCTGCCGGCCGCCGCGGCGGGGTTGACCTGGACATCGATCGGGTCCACGCGCGGAGTCTAGTTGGACGAGGGCCTCGGGGCACGGACAGACGTGATGTCGTCAACCCGTCTGCTGCACCTCCGCCCAGCGATAGCAGGACAGCTCGTGGTCGTTGACCAGGCCCGCCGACTGCATGAGCGCGTAGCAGATCGTGGGGCCGACGAAGCGGAAGCCGCGCTTGCGCAGCTCGGTGCTCATCGCCCTCGAGAGGTCGGTCGCGGGCGGGATCTCGCCCATGGAGCTGCGGCGGTTGACGACCGGCGACCCGCCCACGAACGACCAGAGGTGGTCGACCAATGTCGTGCCGGCCTCGTGGAGTGCCAGCACCGCACGCGCGTTGTCGATCGCGGCCGACACCTTGGCCCGGTTGCGCACGATGCCGGGGTCGGCGAGCAGACGGGTCTGATCCTCGGGGCCGAAGCCGGCGACCGCGTCCGGGTCGAAGCCGGCGAATGCCCGTCGATAGCCCTCGCGCTTGCGCAGGATCGTGGACCACGACAGGCCAGCCTGTGCGCCTTCGAGGATCAGGAGCTCGAAGAGGTGGCGCTCGTCGCGCACCGGAACGCCCCACTCCAGGTCGTGGTAGGCGCGGTAGAGCGGATCGGGCTGGTCGCCCCACGCACATCGGGCGCGGGGATCGTGGTCGGTCATGTCCCGATGGTACGGCTCCACGCTGGCCCCGGCACTCCTATGATCATGGCGTGACCGCCTCGACGTCCCGTCGCCCGCGCCCGTGAGCACCGAGCCGGACCCGTACAAGGTCCTCGGCGTGGACCATGCGGCTGACCCCGATATCGTGGCCGCTGCGTACCGGGCCCTGGCGCGCCTGCACCACCCCGACGTGTCGCGTGACGAGGACGCCGAGACGCGCATGGCCGGCATCAACGCGGCCTGGTCCGTTCTGCGGGACCCGGAACGCCGCGCTTCCTACGATCGCGAGCACTCGATCGCCGACGGCCTGGGGGCGGGGCGGGACGCCAGCCCGCTGCGAGGGCTGCACCAGTGGGTGAAGGCCGGGGCGGACAGCGCCGGGCGCCAAGGGGCCGGCGCGACCACCTATGCGGCGGGCGCGCGACCCGGCGAGGTGCCCTGGCGGCGCGGCCCGAGCGGCGAGGGCGCCGCGGGACCGCCACCTGGCCGCCCGAGTGGGAGCGTGCTGCCGTTCGGGCGGCACATCGGGTGGTCGCTGGGCGAGATCGCCCGGGTCGACCCGGGGTATCTCCAGTGGCTGGCCGCGCGTCGAGAGGGCATCCCCTACCGGGCCGAGATCGCCGCCATCCTCGCCCCGCTCCTCCGCACTGCCGACGGGCGAGGGTTCCTCCATCCCGAGAGCGACGACCGTCCCCGGCACCGAGACGGCCGGCGCTGACGAACGGTCCCCCGCCGGTCCGGGGAATCCCTGTCAACCCCGGCAGCTGCGCCTGCACTGACCGGGCGATCAGCCTGCGATGTCCCGCACGAAGGCTGCGATCCGGGCCAGCGCATCCTCGCGCACGGCCGCCAGGCCGTGGCCGAGGCCCGGGTAGACGACGAGGCGGCCGTCCCGCAGCTGGCCGACCGCCTCGCGCAGCAGGTCAATCTGGGCGAACGGGTCGGCGTCACCGGACAGCAGCAGCACCGGGACGTCGATCGACGCCCAGTGGCCGACTCGGGCGAGCGTCGGGTCCGGCCGGTGCGGCGCATGGAGCGGATACGAGAGCGCGACGACGCCGGCGATCGCGTGGCGCCGTCGCGGCACGGCGCCCCTCGACGGCGGGACGCCCGCCGCGAGCATCGTCGCCACGCGCCCACCCAGCGAGTGCCCGCCCACCACCGCGAGCGGCTCGTCGGGCACCTGTGCTGCGAACCGCAGGATCGCGCGCTCGGCGAGGCCGCGCGGCACGGCCACCGCGTCAGCTGGCACGCCGAGCGCCCGGAGGCCCTCGACCCACGGCGCCATGGTCGCCGGAGAGCCCGATGCGCCGTGACCGAGTAGCACGCGGGGAATTGGGGACGCGGCCCTGGCGACGCCGCCAGGCTGATCCCGCGTCATGCGGGTCCCGCCAATCCCGGGGACCGTCGGTTCCAGAACGCGCGGGACGGCCCGGGAGGCAGGATGACGGCCGGCGTCACGACAGCACTACGTAGACCCTGGGCGGGACGGCGCCCGGGCAGTCACAGCTCGCGGCGCCGGAACAGCCAGGCGCCCAGGGCGAGCACGCCGAGCATCCAAACCACGCACCAGGCGATGAACGCCGCGGACGGCGGGGCGTCGGCGTAGAACGGGTTCGACTCCGCCGCCCGTCCGCCGAAGCGCGTCGCGAGCACAACCGCCGCTGGCTCCAAGCCGTAGATCACGCCGCGCCACAGCCCGTCCGTGGGGAACAGCAGGCGGTAGACGTTGCCCACACCGCTCAGCTGGTCTGCCCCGAACGCGGCCGCGACAGCCCCGAGGACACCCGTGAACCAGCCCAGGCCGAACAGCACCACCGTGATCGCGCCGGCAGCGATGCCGGGCAGCCGGGACCCCAACGCCAGGGCTGCCGTGAGCACGGCCACCGCCTGGAACGCGAGGTAGAGGATCGCCAGCTGCATGGACGGCGGCGAGTAGCCCGTGACCAGGCCGACGACGCCGATGGCGAGCAGGCCCGAGCCCGCGGCATAGACGGCCACGATGATCCCGAGGCCCAGCCACCGGCCCACGATGAGGTCGGCGCGGTGCATCGGGCGGGCCAGCATGGCGAGGACGGTGCCGGTCTCCACGTCTGACGCGATCGCCGGCGCGGCGAGGAACGCAGCCGACATCGCGAGCACGAAGCTGAACATGAACGCGATCAGGATGAGGATCTGCGAGACGCCGAGCTGAAGCTCGGCGTCGGTGATGCCGTTGACCTGCTCCGACATCGAGACCAGCTGGTGCACGCCCCAGCCCACGAGCGCCACGCTGACCAGCGAGAGCGCGGCGAGCACCCAGATGATCCGCCGGCGGATGATCTCGCGGATCGTCAGCCCGGCGATCACGAGGACGATGCGCGGGTTCACCGGGCGACCCGGGCGACGCGCCTGGCCTGGCCGACGACGCGGCTGGACGTGGAGCCCGGGGCGACGCGCCTGGCCGGGGCCACGACGCGGCCGATCGCGGAGCCTCGAGCGCTCATCGCGTCACCCATGGACCAGCTGCGGCGGGCGGAGGGGGAGGCATCGGCCGGTCGGGTGGCGCAGGATGCACCATCGTCCCCGGGTTCGCTCCCGCGGCGGGTCCGCGGACCACGTCGAGGAACAGCTCCTCGAGCGTGCGCCGCGCCGGATCCACCGCGTGGACGCGCCCGCCCATCGCCACGACGGCAGCCACCAGGTCGGGGATCCGCTCCGGGTCGACCGGGCGGACGACGAGCCAGCCGTCCTCGTCGGTCAGCGGCCCGAAGGCGCGCAGTGGCGTGAGGTCCGCTGGCATCCCGGTGACACGCAGCCGGACGGCCGATTCGCCCAGCAGCTCGCCCAGGGTCCCGGCCGCCACGACGCTGCCCTTGTTGACGATCACCGCCCGGTCGCAGAGGCGCTCCACCTCGCCCAGCAGGTGCGAATTGAGGAGCACGGCGGAGCCCCGGGCGCGGGCGTCGCGGATGATGGTGCGGACGTCGTCGCGACCCACGGGGTCCAGGGCCGACGTCGGCTCGTCGAGGATGACCAGCGCCGGGTCGCCGAGCAGCGCGACGGCCAGCCCGAGCCGCTGCTGCATGCCCTTCGAGAAGCCGCCCACACGGTCGTGGGCGCGGTCGGCCAGCCCGACGAGCCCGAGGACCCGCGCGATCTCCGCCCCGCGGCGGGAGCTGGGCAGCCCCGCGAGGTCGGCGTGGAGGTGCAGCACCTCGTCCGCGGTCAGCCACGCCTGGTAGCGGAACAGCTCGGGCAGGTAGCCGATACGGGAGCGCGCCGCCCGATCGCCGAGCGGCCGGCCGAGCACGGTGCCCTCGCCGCCCGACTTGCGGACGAGGCCCAGCAGCAGCTTCACGGCGGTAGTCTTGCCCGCGCCGTTGGGCCCCAGGAGCCCGACAACCTCGCCCGGCCCGACGCGAAGGTCGAGCGACGAGAGCGCGAGCACACCGCCGTAGGCCTTGCGGAGGCCGCGGGTCTCGATGGCAGGGCCGGCCGCCGCGGGCACGGTCACCGCGGGCACGGTCACCGCGGTCGCGGTCGTGGCTGCAGGGTCATGGCTCCATTGTGGTGCATCGCCGGTTGCGACGGCGTACGGCATACTCGGGCTCGCGCCGCCCCGCGACCGGAGGGGCTCGGATGGGCGGCCGGGAGAGAGGATGAGCTGCGAATGAACATCAAGAAGGTCGTGGCCGAGCTGCTCGGCACGTTCCTGTTCTTCACGATCGGCTACCTGTCGGTCGCCGCGATCGCGAACGCGTCGTCGCCGGCGCCCAACCTGCTGGTCGTGCCGTTCTCGTTCGGCCTGGGGCTGCTGGCCGCCATCTACGCCTTCGGGCACATCTCGGGTGGCCACTTCAACCCGGCGGTGACCGTGGCCATGGTGCTCGACAAGCGCACGACTCCCGTCGACGGGGTCGGCTACATCGTGGCCCAGATCGTCGGTGGCCTGCTCGCCGGGCTGCTCGTGATGGTCGTGGTCAGCAGCAAGGCGGTCGCCGCCGGCACCACCCTCCCGGGAGCGGGCATCAGCGAGATCGGCGCGCTCCTGATCGAGACCGTCGCGACCGCGGGCTTCGTGACGGTCATCCTCACCTCGACCAAGCGGGCGGCGAACGTGGCCGGGCTGGTGATCCCCCTGACCCTCATCGCCATCCACTTCGCCACCGCGACGCTCTCGGGCGCGTCGGTCAACCCCGCACGCTCGCTTGGCTCCGCGATCGTGGGCGGCAACCTCACGAGCATCTGGATCTACATCGTGGGCCCGATCGCAGGCGCGGTCATCGGCTGGCTCGTCTGGAAGGGCGTGGACGGCGGCGGCGCGGAGCCGGCGGTCTAGCCTCACCCTCGTCGCGAACCCGATGCCCCCGGTCCGCCGGGGGCATCACCATGTCGGCGCAGGCTCTGTCACAAACCACCGCTGGCGCCCCGCAGCGTCACGCGCTCGCGGTGGCGCCGGGCGGCCGCCACGGGACGCCGTCCGCAACATCGGACCAGAACGGGATCCGCTCAGCGACGGGCGGAGGAGCGCCGTCCAGACCGGGGCCGCTCGCCTCCCCCAGTCCAAGCTCGCGCAGGAGCCCCCCGCGCAGGTCGGGCGCGATCACCGCCACATCGGCTCCGTGAACGGCGAAGACCGGACCGTCGTCGCGGCCGGGAACCGCCACCAGGTACCGCTGGCCGGCGAACGGGATCAACCGGGGCGCGGCACCGGCGAGCCTGCGCACCAAGCGGGCCCGCTCCCGCTCATCGTCGGGGCGGTTTCCCCAGGCCGGGTGCCAACGCCCGACGGCCACGCCCCGCAGCAACCCGTCGAGTGGCGCCTCGAACGCGGCGAGCAGGGGCGTGGTGGGCCCGGTCCAGTCCGGGAACAGTCGCGCCTCCACCCGCTCCAACCTCCCGTGGCGCACTGCCAGCGCTGCCAGCGGCGGATCGGGGGTGTGGAGCGAGCGCAGGAAATCGCGATAGGCCGCAGGCAGGCGGATGCTGAACATCGCCTCGACGATGTCGAGGTCGGATTCGCTCATCCCGCCCCGCCAGCGGGTGCCCGGTTGCCAAGTCGGGCCGCCCAGGCCAGCGGTCGCGGCGACGCGGAGACCGACGTCGGCCCAGCGGGTCTCGGTCGTCTCGCGAAGCCAGGTCAGGAACGCCAGGTCAGCCACGGTGGGAGCAGCCACGGCCCAAGGTTGGCGGGCGCATGACCGCAGGGACGTCCGCGATTCCGCGCCCGGAGAGGTATTCGCCGTGACAGGCGCACCGGATCGCAACGGGTCAGGCGGTTGGCGCCCCAGGCTCCGCCAACCAGCAGGCCGCCTGCTGCTCCCCGCCGACGTCGAACAGCGGCGGCTCCTCGACCCGGCAGCGGTCGAAGGCCGCGGGACAACGCGGGTGGAACCGGCAGCCCGGCGGCACGTGGGCCGCGTCGGGCGTCTCGCCCGACAGGATGACCCGGCTGGACGCCACACCCGGCTCCGGCGGGTCTGGCGACGGGCTCACCGACACCAGCGCCTGCGTGTAGGGGTTGCGCGGCGACCGGATCACGGACTCCGCGGGGCCAATCTCCATGATCTTGCCCAGGTACATCACCGCGATCCGGTCCGCCAGCACCCAGGCGAGCGACAGGTCGTGGGTGATGAACAGGTAGGTCAGGCCGCGCTCGCGGCGGAGGTCGAGCATGAGGCGCAGGAGCTCGGTCCGGATCGACACGTCGAGCATCGAGACGGGCTCGTCGGCGACGATCACCTCGGGGTCCATCACCAGCGCCCCGGCGATCACGACGCGCTGCCGCTGCCCGCCTGAGAGCTCGTGCGGGTAGCGGGCCGCATAGTCGGCGGCGGGGCGCAGGCCGGCCGCCTCGAGCGCGGCGTGGACTCGGTCACGGCGCTCGGCGCGGGTGCGCCCGATCCTGTGGACCTCGAGCGGCTCGGCGACGAAGTCGCCGATCGTGTGCTTCGGGTTCAGCGTCTCGTAGGGGTCCTGGAAGATGAGCTGCACCTTGCGCCGGTAGGCGCGCAGGCGGCTCGTGCCCCACAGGCCCGACACGTCCTGGCCCTCGAAGAGCACGCGGCCTTTGGTCTGTCGCGTGAGCTTGACCACGACCCGCCCCGTCGTCGTCTTGCCGGAGCCGGACTCGCCCACCAGGGCCAGGATCTCGCCCTTCCGGATCGAGAGGTCGATGCCGTCGACGGCCCGGACGACGCCCCGGCTGCGGCGGAGGAGGAAGTCGAGCAGGCCGCCCCGGATGGGGAAGTGGACCTGGAGCCCCTCGACGCGGAGGAGCTCGTCGCTCACGACGCGCCTCCCGGGATGGATCCCGGGGCGCCGGGCGGGAACAGGTGGCAGGCGACTCGCACCCCGTCGTCGAAGTGGACCTCGGGCGGCACCTCGACGGAGCACCGGGGCATCGCCTCGCTGCAACGGGGCGCAAACCGGCAGCCGGGCGGCGGTGTTCGCAGGTCCGGCGGCTGGCCCGGGATCACGCCAAGGGTCCGCCGGTCGGCGTGGATATTCGGGAATGACGACAGCAGCTTGGCCGTGTACGGGTGCCGCGGAGCGGTGAACACCCGGCGGACGGGACCCTCCTCGGCGACCCGGCCCGCATACATGACCATCGCCCGGTCGCACGTCTCGGCGATCACGGACAAGTCGTGGGTGATGAGGATCAGGGACAGGCCCAGGTCGCGGCGGAGCTGTTCGAGGAGCTTGAGGATCTGCGCCTGGACCATGACGTCGAGGGCCGTCGTGGGCTCGTCGCCGATGACGATCGCCGGGTCGCAGGCGAGCGCCATGGCGATCATCGCCCGCTGGCGCATGCCGCCCGACAGCTCGTGCGGGTAGGCCGACGCCCTCTGGGCGGGGATGCCGACGAGCTCGAGGAGCTCCCCCGCCCGCTTCCGAGACGCGTCGCGTGCCTGCCCGAGGCGCACCTCGATGGGCTCAGCGATCTGCTCGCCGATCCGCCGCACGGGGTTGAGCGCGTTCATCGCGCCCTGGAACACGATCGAGATCTCGCGCCACCGGTAGCGGGCCAGCTGACGCTCGGTCTTGGGCACCAGGTCGATGCCGAACAGCTTCACGCTCCCGGCGCTGATCCGGCCATTCGCCGGCAGCAGCTGGACGAGCGACAGCGCGGTCGTCGTCTTGCCGCAGCCCGACTCGCCAGCGATCCCGAGGGCCTCTCCGTCATCGAGCCCGAAGCTCACCCCGTCGACGGCCTTCACGCTCGGCCCGCCCGGCATGCGGAACCGGACGGCCAGATCCTCGACGGCCAGCAGCGGCGCGCCGGGCACGGCCTGCTTGGGCAACGGCCACTGCCGACGGCCCGGGATGTCGGTCGTCATCGCCGCGCGCCAGACTTGGGGTTCAGCACGTCGTCGAGCGCATTGCCGACCAGCGTGAACGACAGGACGACGAGCACCACGCACACGGCCGGCGGCGCGATGTACCACCACGCTCCGAGCCCCGGCGCACCGGCGGCCTGGGCCGCGTTGAGGATCTGCCCCCACGATGGCGCCGACGGGTCGCCGAGGCCGATGAACGCGAGGGTCGTCTCGGTGAACACCGCGCCCGCGAACGTGAGGACGGCCTGGGCGACGATGAGGTTCACCACATTGGGCAGGATGTGCCGCCACATGATGTGGCCGGGCCCCGCGCCGATCACGCGGGCTCGGTCGACGAACATCCGCTCCTTGAGCGAGAGGACCTGCGAGCGGATCACGCGGGCCGTGGTCGCCCAGCTCGTGAGCCCGATGACCACGACGATCACCAGCAGCGTCGAGCGGATGCCGAACAGCTCCGCGTCGGCGCCGATGACGTCGAGCATGACCGGCGCGAGGATCAGTGCCAGGACGACGGTCGGCAGGACCAGGAAGAAGTCCGAGGTCCGCATCAGGATCGCGTCGACAGCGCCGCCCACGAACCCGGAGACGATCCCCACGACGGCGCCGACGAAGATCGTGATGATCGTCGCCATGAGGCCGATCGTCATCGAGATCCGGGCGGCGTGGACCGTCAGGTTGAGGATGCTCCGGCCCAGCTCGTCGGTGCCGAACAGGTAGGTGAAGTCAGGCGGCGCGAGGGGCTGGCCCGTGGCCGTCGTCACATCCTCGAGCGGACCGACGAACAGGTCCGGAAACGCGGCGACGACCACGAACACGAACAGGATGGCGAGCCCGACGAGCCCGTCGCCGCGCGCGAGGAAGCGGGCCGCCCCGCTGCCGGCCCGGCGCAGCGCCCGGGCGCCGGCCGACGGGCCGGACGTCGCCCCGACCACCCCGGGCAGGCTCATGAGCGGACTCGCGGATCGAGGAGGCCGTACACGAGGTCCGCGATGAGGTTCGCCAAGACGACCGAGACCGCGAGGAGCAGGAAGATCCCCTGGAGCAGCGGGTAGTCGCGGGCGTCGAGCGCCTCGACGGTCAAGGTCCCGATGCCCGGCCAGTTGAACACGATCTCCAGCGTGATCGCGCCCGCGATCACGTAGCCGAAGCTGATGGCGATCCAGGTCACCATCGGCAGGAGGGCGTTCGGGAAGGCGTGCGACCAGAGGATGCGCCGGTCCCGCAGGCCCTTCGCACGGGCCGTGGTGATGTAGTCCTCGGCCCGCGTCTCGATGATCGACGAGCGCATGAGGATCGAGTAGCCGCCGATCAGCCCGAGCGACACGGCGGTCAGCGGCAGGACGAGGTGCGCACCGACGTCGAGGAGCGTGTCGACCAGGTCTGACGGCGCGCCGGGCGTGGACATGCCCGACGTGGGAAGCAAGTGGAGGGCCGTCGCGAACAGCATGATCAGCGGCATGCCGATCACGAAGTAGGGCATCGCGTACAGGATCAGGCTGACCCCGTTGCCGACTCGGTCGACGGCGCTCCCCCGGCGCCAGCCCGAGACAGCCCCGAGCCCGAGGCCCACGACCATGGCGATCAGCTCGCCGAGGCCGAGGAGCAGCACGGTGGGCCACAGGGCGCCGCCAATCACGTCGACGACGGGCTGGGCACGGAACTTGAAGGAATAGCCGAGATCACCTGTCAGCGTGGATTCGACGTAGCTGACGAGCTGGTCCGGGATGAGGGGCTTGTCGAGCCCCCACTTCTCGCGCAGGGCCACCTGCTGCGCCTGGGTCATGTTCGGGTTCTTGGCGACGCGATCCGGCGAGCCGGGCATCATCCGGAACAGGATGAACATGAGCAGCACGGTGGCCACGATCGTGAAGACCGCGAAGGCCACCCTGTTGACGACGTAGCGCGAGCTCATGCGGTTCGGCTCACGTGCCCGCGCTCCGTCATCGTCTCGAGATCTCGGCTACTCGTCGTCGGCTCCGGCCGAGCCGCGCCGGCGCATGAGCACCAGTGCCACGACGACCACGACGACCACGACGGCCACCAGCACGAGCAGCAGTGAGGTGTTCGAGGTGCTCGAGGCCGGGGTGCCGGTGTCCGCGCTCGCGGACGGCGTCGCCACGGGGGCGGGCGTCGCCGCGCTCGTCGATGCGCCCGCCGATCCGCTCGGCGCGGCGGTCGAGGCGGACGGGGATGCGGCCGTCGGCGACGGCGTCGCCTTCGCGTCGGTGAGGAGCGTGTAGTCGAGGGGCCCGTAGGTGAAGAACGGCGTGCCGTTGGACGGCATGTTCTGCCAGCCCGCGAACCGGTCGTTGCGGTAGGCGTCGAGCTCGTTCTCGTAGTAGAGGACGTCGTAGGGGGCGTCGGAATAGATGAGGTTCTGCATCTGCGCCAGGGTCGCCTTGCGGGCGTCGCCTGACTGGGTCAGCTGCAGGTTGTACAGCTGGTCATACGTCGGATTGCAGTACTGGCTGTCGGAGGAGCTCCCGATGGCGTCGCACTTGAAGATCTGGAGCAGCGCGTTCGGGTCGGGGTTGCCCACCCAGCCCCAGAGCTCGATGTCGTACTTGGCCTGCCCGCCACCTTCCGGCGGCAGGATGAGGTTGCCCAGGGTGCTGCTGTCGAAGCTCTGGGTCGTGACCCCGATGCCCAGCTGGCCGTACCACGACTTCACGAACTGGGCGACCTTGGGATAGTTGTCGTCCGAGTTGGGGTAGTAGAGCCGCAGGTTGATCGCCTTGCCCTGCTTGTCGAGGCGGTGGCCGCTCGAGTCGAGCGGGTAGCCGGCCGCAGCGAGCTTCTGGTTCGCCAGCGCGATGTCGAAGGTGCGCGGGTGGAGCGGGTCGACGTGCCAGTCGGCCAGCGCCGGCGGGACCACGGTCGAGCCGGGGTCACCGAAGCCGCCCAGCACCCGGTCGACGAGCGCCTGGTGGTCGACCGCGTAGCCGAGCGCGTCCCGGAAGGCGACATCCTGGAGCGCGGTGGTCGACGCGCCGCCGCCCTTGATCGGCTTGCTGTACGTGTTGAACGCGAGCTGCGACCAGCCGTTCAGCTTGCCTGCGACGGTCGTGTAGGCCGGGTCGGTCTTGAGCTGCTTGAACTGGTCGGCGTTCACGCCGCGCGCGTAGTCCAGCTCGCCCGACTTGAGCGCCTGGACCATCGTGTCGGAGTTCTTGTAGAACTGGAGGACAACCTCGTCCTCGAACCCCTGCTTGCCCCAGTAGGTGGGGTTGCGGACGAACCGTGCGTACTGGCCCGTCTTCCACTCGGCGAGGGTATAGGGGCCGGTGCCGACGAGCGGGCCGTTGAACTTCTCGTTCGCGATCGCCTTGTAGTCGTCCTTGCCGTAGATGTGCTTCGGCAGGATCGGGATGTAGACCTGGAAGATGCGGTCCGACTGGTCCGTGGTGTAGGCGACGAACGTCGAGTCATCGGGGCACTCGATCTTGGTCACCCCCGCGTCCTTGACGTTGGGGTCGAGGTAGCCCGCGCCGACGTTCGTGCCGGCCTTGATGGCGGCCATCGCCAGGCCCCAGCTGTAGCAGACGTCCGCCGAGGTAGCCGGCGTGCCGTCGGACCACTGCATCCCGCTCCGGATGTGGAACGTCACCCGGTCCGCCGCACGAGTCCAGCTGTCCGCGTAGCCGGGCGACGGATGGGCGTCCTTGTCGAACTCGGTCAGCAGGTTGTAGGTGAGCTGAAACGCTTCGTAGCCGGAGACGAGGATGGTGTTGAACGGGTTGGTCGAGTCGAGATCCTGCGTGGTGCCGACGCGCAGGACCACCGGGTCGGCTGCGGCGGCGTGTCCGGCCGCTGGCAGCAACGCGGCTCCAGCGAGCACAAGCGCGGCGAGCGCTTGGACTGCGCGGGCACGGGTGGACGTGGGCATCAGGTCTCCTCCTACCTTGCGCCTCGAACGCGTTGCGCGGAGTGTTGCACAGCGTGAGGCCATGCGAACCGGCCACGCGGACTGGATGCGGTGGGCGAGACGGCAAGCGGGACCAGCAACGGCGGGCCGCCCGCACGCGATCCGCTTCGTCAGGGCCGATCCGGGAGGCGGAGGTGGGTCGTGACCCCGTACACCTCGCCGGTCTCGATGTCCCGGCGTGGCACCACCACCAGCCGCCGCTCCCCGGCCGGCGTCGTCACGCGACGGGCGAGCGGGCGGCCCTCGCGCAGCACGCGGTCCATCAACTGGAAGCCGGCTCGCCCGAGGCCGGTCATCGCCTCGCGTGCGGGCAGACCCAGGCACGCGTCACCGAACAGTTCCGCGAACGGCGGGTTCGCCCAGCGGATGATGTGGGCGGCACCATCGTGGAAGGCCGCCGGATGTCCCGTGGGCGCGGTACGGCCGCCGGGCTCCCCGGGCGCGTCGCCGTGCCGCGGCATGGTCATGCCGAGGCGAGCTCGAGCTCGTAGCGCTGGATCGCGGCGATCGTCATGAGGTCGTGGATCTCGCCCCGCGCGATCTCCGCGCGGATCTCATCGAGCGTCGCCCACCGCACCGTGATGTCCTCGGTGGCGTCCGGGGAGGACTCGCCAGCGTGCAGGCCGCTCGCCATGAACATCTCGCCCCGCTCGTCGGTGACGGAGTTGGAGGTGGTGAATCCGAACAGGAGGCGCCAGGCCTCCGCCTCGTAACCCGTCTCCTCGCGGAGCTCGCGGCGGGCGCCAGCCTCCATCGTCTCGGCATCGTCCACGCCGCCCTCGGGGATCTCCCAGCTGTACAGGTCGAGCGTGTAGCGGTGCTGCCCGACGAGCAGGATCCGGCCGTCGTCGCCCACGGCGAGCACGCCCACGGCACGGGTTCGGAAGTGCACCACGCCATACACCCCAGGACCGCCGTCAGGACGGTCCACCTCGTCGTGGAAGACCTCGAGCCAGGCGTTCTCGTACGCGGTCCGTCGGGATCGGCGCCGCCAGGGCCCCACGGGCACGGGCGGACCGGGCGTCTCGGCGTCGGGGCGGGGGGTGCGCACCCGCCTGTTGTAACCGGCGAGGACCGGGTTGACAAGCGCCCTGTCACGACACAGCCCGCCAAACGTCCTGGGGCAGAGCAGGCGGAGCGGGACGGCACTGGCTGGCGACGCGGCCGAGCGCCACGCTACCGCACGGGAAAGGGGTGGGACATGACAACGAAGGACGCGGCTGACACGAACGGGGCCCTAGGGCGACGACGGAGTCGGCGCAAGGTGCTGGTGGTTTCGGCGGCCGTCCTCTCGGTGGTCCTCGTCCTCGCCTACGCTGGCGTGAGCTACGCGGTGTACGACGGGCTGTCGAAGACGGACGGGGGCTGCTGGCCGGAGGCGCGGACGAACACGCCGGACCAGTTCACCGTCGATGCGAAGTGGGGCCTGGGGCTGGCCCAGGCCTACGCGATGCCGAAGCCGCAGGACGTCACGTTCCACTCGCGCGACGCCGCGATCGCCGACACGGCGCTTGCCGCCTGGTGGATCCCCGCACCGGGCGTGCCCGTCGCGTCCGCACCTGCGGTCGTGGTGGTCCACGGGATCAAGTCCTGCCGTCGCGAGGCGTCGATCCTCCTGGCCGCGGGCATGCTCCACCGCAACGGCTACTCGGTGTTCATCATGGACATGCGCAACCACGGCGACTCCGGGTTCGACGCCGACCACCGCACCGCGACCGGTGCCGACGAGCACCTCGACATCCTGGGCGGCTGGGACTGGGTGCGCTCGCAGGGCGTCCCCGCCAGTCGCATCGGCGTCGCGGCGTTCTCGTTCGGGTCCGGCGTGGCGCTGATCGCCGCCGGCCAGGAGTCCGCGGTCCAGGCCGTCTGGGCGGATTCGGCCTACACCACCACGCAGCGGGCGATCGGCCTGTTCCTCAAGGACCAGACCGGCCTGCCCGACATCCTCGTCCCGGGCGCCATCGCCTGGGGCAGGGTCAACGGCATCGACTTGGTGAAGTACGACCCCATCACCGAAGTGACGCACTACGCGGGTCGCCACCTCGCGTTCGTCCACGGCGCGGAGGACCAAGTCCTGCCCGCGGCGATGGCCACCACCCTCCACGACGCGGCCGCCGCCGCCGGGGCGCACGTGGCCGACACGTGGATCGTTCCCGGTGCCCGGCACACCGAGGCGGTGTACAGGGACCCGGCGGGGTACGAGGCGCACCTGGTCGCCTTCTTCGGCCAGGCGCTGGGGCAGACTGCCAGCTGACCGTCAGGGGCTGCCGCGCGGGTCGTGCCGGGCGCCCGCCGGGCGTGTCGGCGTCGGGACGCAAGCAACGTGGGGCAAGCGATACGATGCCGACATGGCCAATCTCGTTCTCACGCTCATCGGCCCCGACCGTCCCGGCATCGTCGACGCCGTGTCCGACGTGGTCTCCACGCACGGCGGCAACTGGCTGGAGAGCCGGATGGCCCAGCTCGCCGGGAAGTTCGCGGGCGTGCTGCTGCTGGAAGTTGCGGAGGATCGGGCAGCCGCGCTCGAGGAGGCGCTCAAGGGCCTCGAGTCGCGCGGCCTGCACCTGGTGGTGGAGCGAAGCGAGCCTGTGGCCCCGATCCGGCTGCGGCCGATCGGGATCGAGGTTGTCGGGCAGGACCGGCCCGGGCTGGTCCGCGAGATCGCGAATGTGCTCGCCGCGCAGGGGATCAACGTCGAGGAGCTCTCGACCGACCGGCCCACGGCCGCGATGTCGGGCACGGCGATGTTCGAGGCGCACATCCGTGCCAGCGTCCCCGAGGACGTGGACCTCATCGCGGTGCACCGGCGCCTGGAGCGCCTGGCCGCGGACCTGATGGCGGACGTCAGGCTGATCGAGGCCCTCGGCCCATCGCGCTGATCCCCGGGTCCCGCCCCGCGCCGCCCAGATGGCTGGGTCGCGCGACGGCGACGTCTCGGGGTGACGGCCCCACGCCAGCTGCGCCCTCCGGGCACCGGCCGAGCCGGTGCGGTGCAGGGCGCAGCCGCTGGACACGGGTTGCGGCGTTGTCGTGCGTCGCGGCGCGCACCGCGGACCCGATATCGCCCGCGCCGGCCCGGCACCCCTAGACTCGCGCGGTGACGATGGACGCCGAGCACCCAACCCCGGACCCCGCCACCCACGACCACGAGGTCCGCTGGGACGTCCGGATCCCTGTCCGGGACGGCCTCGAGATGGCCGCCAACCTCTGGCTGCCCCAGGCCCGGCCCGACGCGCCCCGCGAGACCTTCCCGGCCATCCTGGAGATGATCCCGTACGGCAAGGACAGCTGGCGGCGGAACGGCGACACGGGCCGAGGCGAGTGGTTTGCGGCTCGCGGTTTCGCCCTGTGCCGGCTCGACGTGCGCGGCACCGGCGGCTCGCCCGGGATCGCGCGCGACGAGTACGAGGACGAGCAGACCCAGGACGGCTTCGACGCGGTCGAGTGGCTGGCGTCCCAGCCGTGGTGCAACGGCCGCGTCGGCATGTGGGGCATCAGCTGGGGCGGCTTCACGGCGATCCAGGTCGCCAAGCTGCGGCCCCCGCACCTGCGGGCCATCCTGCCCATGTACGCCACCGATGACCGCTATCGCGACGACGTCCACCTCCGCGGCGGCTGCATCACCGCCAGCGAGAAGAGCCAGTACGCGGTCAGCCAGCTGGGCATGAACGCCATGCCGCCGCTGCCAGCCGTCCGAGAGCCCGGCTGGCGCGACGGGCCGTGGCGCGAGCAGTGGCGGGCGCGACTGGAGCAGACGCCGCCCTGGCTCATGGCCTGGCTTCGCGAGCAGACCGACGGGCCGTATTGGCGCCGGGGCTCGCTCGCCCCCGACTACGACGCGATCGACTGCGCGGTCTTCGCGATCGCCGGCTGGTGCGATTCGTACGTGGACCCCGCGTTCCGGATGCAGGAGCGGTGCGCGAATGCCCGCATCCGGACGCTGGTGGGCAACTGGGGGCACTCGTTCCCGGACGATGCCTTCCCCGGGCCGAACCTCAACTGGCTCCACGAGGCCGTGCGGTTCTTCGGCGCGCACCTCCGTGGCGATGCCTCCAGCTGGGACGACGAGCCGGCGATCACCTGGTTCGAGCACGAGTGGGCGGAGCCCGAGCCCTTTCCCGCTGCCTGGCCGGGTCGGTGGCGAGCGGCCGCGGCCGTGCCGGTCCCGGGTGTGGAGCCGTGGGCCCTTCGGCTCGGCGCCGGGACACTGGTCGAGGCAGACGATGCCGACGCAGCCGGCGAAGTTGACAACACCGAAGTCGTCGAAGTCGACGCACTCCCCCACCGAGCCACGGTCGGCACGGCCGGGCCCCTGTCGTGGGGCGCCGGCGGCCCGCCCAACGGCCTGGCCCGCGACCTCCGCCCCGACGAGGCGCGCGGGCTGACCTACACAACGGCGCCCCTCGAGCGCGGCGTCTCGATCATCGGCATCCCGGAGGCGGTCCTCCACCTCTCCGCCACGATGCCGGTGGCGACGTGCGTCGTCCGCCTGTCCGAGGTGGCGCCCGACGGAACCTCGGCGCTCGTCGCCCAGGGCGTCCTCAACCTCACCCACCGCCGCTCCGACACGGACCCGGAGCCCCTCATCCCGCACCGGGTCGAGCCGGTCAGCGTCCCGCTGCGCGCCACGGGCTACCGCTTCTCGCCGGGCCACCGGATCCGGCTCACCGTGCACACCGCCCTCTGGCCGATCATCTGGCCATCGCCGCTCCCGGGCGAGCTCCACGTCCACCGGGGGCGGGCCACGCCCTCGCGTCTCCTCCTGCCCGTGCTCCCTGACGACGCGCCGACGCTCGAGCCTCCGGCCTTCGACACCTCGCCCGCCGGCGTCCGCGAGGTGGGCGGCGACGAGGAGGAGCCCTCCGTCTGGGAGATCGCCGAGGACGTCCTGCGCGGCGAGACCCGAGTGACCATCGCCGAAGGCGGGGCCAGCCTGCTCGAGGACGGCTCGCGCGTGTACAGCTCGGAGCGATTGGTTCTGCGCGCCTCGAACCCGGACCCCGCCCGCGCGAGCCTCGAGACCGAGGTGGTCTACGCCTGGACGGGCTCCGACGTTGCCGCCGACATCCACGCTAACGGGGTCATCGCCTCGGACGACACGGCATTCGAGGTGTCCGTGGACCTCGACGTGCGGCTCGACGGTGCGCGCTTCTTCGCCCGGTCATGGTCGGAGCGGATCCCCCGGCGCCTGGTCTGACGACCCTGCCGGGGCTGGCGAGCCCGGCGTAGGATCGCGCCATGACCACACACGGCGAGGTCCCTCGGAACTCCATCCCCCCGATCGACCTGCAGGTGGTCCTGCCGGTCGAACCGGCCGTTGCGTGGCGCGCACTCACCGACCCGGACCGCGTGATGGAGTGGTTCACGAACGCCTCGCCGGTCGGCCCCGTCGGCAGCGTCTACCGCCTCGACTTCGGCGATGGCAGCGTCGTCTCGGGCGCGATCACCGAGCTCGACCCCGGTCGCCGCTTCGCGCACCGCTGGCGCTGGGAGGGCGCCGACGACGAGCAGACCACGCTCGTCACCTGGACGGTCGCGCCGACGGCGACCGGCGCCGCGATCCGGCTCGTCCACGACGGCTGGACCGAGGCCGGCCTCGACCAGTCGGAGCGCGACGACCACGAGGGCTACTGGTCGGGCTACCTCGAGGACCTGCGCGGCCTCCTGGCCGACGCGTGACGGGAGGGCGCGCATCGGAGACTCTCCGGTGGCGGGTCTGGGGGCGCTATCACCGCGACGCGCGATTGATCCTCCTCGTCAGCTTGGTCGCGGGCGCCGCCATCAGCCTGTGGTGGATCGACTTCAATCTGTACCTCGAGGCGATCGGCCTCTCGACGCCGACGATCGGGCTCGTGGCCACGCTCGCCAGCCTCGCCGGCGGCCTGGTGGCCTTCCCCGCGTCGGCGGCCTCGGACCGCGTGGGGCGGAGGGCCCTCTTCGCCGTGGCGCTCGTCGCGTCCCTGCTCTCGCTCGGCATCCTCGTGGGCGCCGGGGCGCTGGTGCCCCTGATCGTCGTGGCCGCCATGCTCTGGTCCGCGGCCAACAGCACGTTCGCCGTCGTGGTGCCCCCCTTCCTCACCGAGCGCTCCGAGCGCGAGCACCGCAACGAGCTGTTCGCGCTCCAGTCCGCCATCCAGAACGTCACGAACGTGATCGCCGCCGTGCTGGGCGGTGTTGTCGCCGTGCTCGTGACGGGGTGGCTGGGTCTGGACCAGCAGGGTCCGGGCGTCTACCGCGTGATCTTCGCGATCATGGCGATCCTGCTGATCGCGGGCCTGCTCTGCGTCCGGGTGCTCGCCGACGATCGGCCGAGCACGGTCGCCGGGCCAAGCCTGCGTCGCCTCGGCGAGCCCGCAGCGTTTCCCCCGTACCCGCACCCACGCCGGGCACGCCTCGGCATCACGATCCGGGATCCCGGCCGATTCGCGAGGCTCGTGCTTCCCGGGTTCCTTATCTCCATCGGCGCGGGGCAGGTGATCCCGTTCCTCAACCTGTTCGTGAAGGTCAAGTTCGGCCTCGACATCGCGGAGCTGAACGCGGTCTTCGCGATGACGTCGCTGGGCACCGCGGTCGCGATCCTCCTCCAGCCGCGCCTCGCGCGTCGGTTCGGCCAGATGGCGTCGGTCGTCATCGTCCAGGGCGCGAGCATCCCGTTCCTCGTCGTGCTGGGCTTCTCGCCGATCCTGTGGACGGTCGTGGCCGCCATGACCGTGCGCAGCTCCCTGATGAACGCCGGGAACCCCATCTTCAGCGCGTTCGCGATGGAGACCGTCGACCCGGCCGAGCGGGCGACGCTGTCGGCGGCGATCAGCGTGCTGTGGCAGCTCGGCTGGGTGATCGGCGGGCTGTGGTACGCGTCGCTCCAGGCAGTGCTCGGCTTCGACGCCGGCTACACCGTCAACTTCGTCACGATCATCACCCTGTACTCCGTCGCGACGGCGCTCTACTGGGCGTGGTTCCACGCACACGACCGGCGTCAGCTGGAGGCGCCGCGGGCCGCGTGACCGGCCGCGGCGGCCACCGGACCCGGCCCTCGCCCCCGCCGGTCCCGGCGGCTAGACTTCCGGGCATGGCAGACGTCTCCGAGCCCGCTCGCGCCAAGTCCGCGATCCCGCGCAACCCCGGCCGCCACGACCTCGGGATGTCGGCGACCATGCTGTTCCCCAATCGCGAGATCGTGGAGAAGTACTACGTGCCGCTCGTCTACACGGCGTGCCGCACGTGCTACTCGGAGCTCGAGCCCCAGGAGATCTTCCGGCGCGCCGTCGAGGGCGAGGTCAACCCGGCAGCCATGCAGCGGCTGATCACCAACGTGATCGAGTCGGGCCACGGATCCACGATCGAGCACATCGTGTTCACGTTCGCGGTCAGCGGGGTGTCGCGGACGCTGTCGCACCAGCTCGTCCGCCACCGCGCGGGTGTCGCCTTCGACCAGCAGAGCCAGCGGTACGTGAAGTTCAAGGGCGCTGCCACCATGCTCCCGGGGACCATTGCAGACGGCGACCCCGAGCTTCGCGTGCGCTTCGAGGCGCAGGTGGACGGGGCCCTGGGGCTGTACGGGGACATGCTCGCCGCCGGCGTGCCCGGCGAGGACGCGCGGTTCGTCTTCCCCAACGCGACCCGAACCAACCTCGTGATGACCACGAACCTGCGGGCGCTGATCCACATGAGCGGCCTGCGGCTGTGCACGATGGCCCAGTGGGAGATCCGCCGGCTGTTCCAGCTGGTCCGCCACGAGGTGTTCACCGTGTCGCCGTTCCTGGGCTCGTTCCTCGCCCCCAAATGCGTGCCGCTGGGCTACTGCGACGAGTTCAACAACCGCGACGGCCACTGCCCCATCCGCCCCCACAAGGACGAGGTGCTGGGCGCCTGGGCCGACAAGCGCGCCGCCGCCAAGGCCGCCGGGCGCGACCTGCCGACAGCGTAGCCGAACCTGCCGAGGGTGCCGACGGTGCCACCGAGATCAGCCGAGCCGAATCAGCTTCGCCAGAGCGTGGCGCCGAACACGCTGCGGGGGTTCGATACGCCGGCAGGCTCGTGGCTGGCGCGTGGGGCGACCGACGGGGCTCGATCTAGGCTTGGCGCTCCGGTTGGGCCGCGCGCCAGTCGTCAGCGCCCGTCCATCACGCCGCGCCTGGCGGGCAGGATCGGCCTCCTCGTCGCCGTGGTGGGCGTGCTGCCGTTCCTCAATGCCGATTCCAGGTGGGAGGAGGTGGGGCTCGGGATGATGTGCGCCGGCGTGGGGCTCGCGTTGCTGGCGGCATCCCCGGGTGTGCTGCGATCCCAGGCGGCGGCCGTCGGTCGCCCGGGCCGCGGGACGCTGTCCGTCCTGCTTGGCGCGCCGCGATGGGCTGCCCCGCCGCTGATCGGCCTTGGGCTGCTGGTGGCCGGCCTGCTCCTCCTCGCCGACGCATTTGCCGGCCGCTGAGGCGGCTCAGCTCCTGCCGCTGCGAGCCGGCCGACATGATCTGGCCACCGGCGCGCCGTCGATGGTCGGCCCGGTGACATCCCTCTGATCAGGTCTGCCCCCAAGACGAGGCTCAGAGCTCGGCGATGAACCTGCGGAGCACCCTCGCGAGCCGGGGGCCCGCCTCGAGACCGGCGGCGAGGACGTCCTCGTGCGCGAGCGGCACCCCGGTGTACCCGGCCCCGGCGTTGGTCACCAGCGAGACGCCGCAGACCTCGAGGCCCACCCATCGCGCGGCAACGGCCTCGAGGACCGTAGACATGCCCACCGCGTCAGCGCCCAGGACGCGGGCCATGCGCACCTCGGCTGGGGTCTCGTAGTTGGGGCCGATGAAGCCCGCATAGACCCCGTCCTCGAGGGCGACGCCCTCTTCCAGCGCGGCCGCGTGCAGCCGGGCCCGGAGCCGCGGCGACCAGGCGTCCGTGAGGTCGGGGAACCGCTCGCCGAGCTCGTCCGCGTTGGTGCCCATGAGCGGCGAGCGGCCGGTGAGGTTGATGTGGTCCGTGATGGCCATGAGCGTCCCCGGCCCGAACAACGGGTTGGCGCCGCCCGCGGCATTGGTCAGGACCACGACCTCGGCGCCGAGCTGGCGGAAGAGCAGCACGGGCTGGACGACCAGCCCCGGCGCGTTGCCCTCGTAGAGGTGGAACCGGCCCTGGAGCGCCGCGACCGGGACGCCGTCGATCGTGCCCAGGAGCAGGCGTCCGGCGTGGCCCGGCGCGGTTGCCGCCGGCCAGCCGGGGAGCTCATCGAACGGGATCGCGACGGGCTGCTCGAGGGCGTCAGCCAAGTCGCCCAGCCCCGACCCCAGCACCATGGCGACGCGCGGAACCAGATTGGTCCGAGCGCGGACGGCGGCGACCAGGGCGGCGAGACGTGCCGACTGGTCGCTCGGGGGGATGGGCCGGGCGCGATCGATCGGGTCGGGGGTCGGTGTGCTCATCAGCGGTGAGTCTACGGGCCCGGCGGGCGCCACGGGACACCGACACCGCGCTGCTCCGCGAACCCCGCTTAAAGCTTCGACGCCCGAAAGGAGTACTGACACCGGGATGCCAGTCACGTCCTTCCGGGCGCCCGAGGCGGCCGGCCCTTGCGAGCTGCCCACCATCGGCAACGAAGCCTCCGAAGATCAGACCGCCCAGCGGCCCTGCCCTTGATGTGATCGCGGACCGAGCCCCTGAGGGTCCCCGCCTTGATGTGATCGCGGCGCCGCCGGTCGTCCGAGCGGTCTTGAGGCGATCGCCTCCGCTCTTCCTGGCCCCCCGGTGACCTTGAGGTGATCTCAGTCGCCGAGTTGGAACGGTCTTGAGGCGATCGCCTCCGTCCCTGGCCTCCGGTGGTTCCCTTCGGGCAAGACCTACTCTAGGGCTCCGCCGACCTGGCACCAACAGGGTTGTCCACGAGAATCCCTGCAACGCTGCTGCAACCGTCCACGAGTTTCCCACCACTGTGGACGAGCTGTGGATGGAATAGGTCCGGCCAGCACTACTTGACGGACACGACCTGACGCAGCGGCCGGCGCGGACCCTGGGGCTATCCCCCGAGCGAGTGCATCTCCATCTTCGGCAGGTCCCCGGTCGCCGCGCTGCGCAGCTCCGAGTACCGGTCCGTCCGCACGCCCCACAGCCCCGCGATCAGGCCTGCCAGCTCGGCGTCGGAGGCCCCAGCCCGCATCGGCCCCTTGAGGTCGGTCCCGGCCACGGCGAAGAGGCAGGTGTAGAGCGAGCCCTCCGCCGACAGGCGCGCGCGCGTGCAGTCGCCGCAGAACGGCCGCGTCACTGAGGCGATCACCCCCACCTCGCCCCCGTCGTCGCGGTACCGGTAGCGCCCCGCGACCTCGCCGCGATACCCGGGCTCGACCGGCTCGAGCGGCATCTCGGCATCGATGACCGCGAGGATCTCGCCCGCCGACACGACATCGTCCAGGCGCCAGCCGTTGGAGTGGCCGACGTCCATGTACTCGATGAACCGCAGGATCAGCCCCTCGTCCCGCGCCCAGCGCGCGAGCGGCAGGACCGACGCCTCGTTCATCCCGCGCCGGACGACCGTGTTGACCTTGATGGGCGCCAGCCCGGCGGACCGGGCCGCGGCAATCCCGTCGAGCACGCGCGCGACCGGGAAGTCCACACCGTTCATCCGGCCAGCGACATCGTCGTCGAGCGAATCGAGCGAGACCGTCACGCGCTGGAGGCCGGCCGCGGCCAGCGGCCCCGCCAGCGCCCGCAGCGCCGATCCGTTGGTCGTGAGCGTCAGGTCCACTGGTATGCCGTCCGGAGCCCGCAGCGCGGCGAGTTGCCGCACCAGCACGGGCAGGTCGCGGCGCGCGAGCGGCTCGCCGCCGGTGATCCGGAGCTTGTGGACGCCCAGGCCCACGAAGACCGCCGCCAGCCGCGCGATCTCCTCGAACGACAGGACCAGTTCCCGTGGCAGGAAGGCGAAGTTGCGCCCGAACACCTCGGCGGGCATGCAGTACGGGCAGCGGAAGTTGCACCGGTCGGTGACCGAGATCCGCAGATCGCGCAGCGCCCGCCCCAGCGTGTCGCCCAGGCCGGGGCGGCCGTCGAAGGCCGACGCGGGCGCGAGGAGCGAGGCCGCCGGCGCGGACCCGGCAGGCGCGGACCCGACAGGCACCGAGACCGCGGTCTCGGACGCCCCGGACAGGCCGGGAGCGGCGCGGTCGGTGAGCGGCTCGGTCGTGACAGGCGGGACGCGGGGATGCACACGCACATGGTAAGCCGAGAAGCCGCCGAGACCCCCGGCGACTGTCTTGCAGTTCGTTCGGAATCCGCGACACAGGCGATCCGGGAGGCCCGGCCATCCTGCGGTACCTCCGGGACGCACCACTGGTACCTCTAGCGGCTGCCCCTGATCACGACCCGCGCCTATGGTGCGCGCAGGCCCCGGAGTTTTGCAGAGGAACATGACCAATGGCGAGCACCGACACTCGATCTGGCTTCCGGCTCCCGTGGAGCTCGGACCGGACGCAGGACGACCCCGCAGTCCAGGACGCGGGCGAGGACGCCCCGGAGTCGGCTGCTGCCCCCGAGAGGCCCGTCGTGGCCTGGCCGGAGACTGACTTCGCCTCGAGGACTGGCCACCCGGCCGCCCAGCAGCGAGCGGCCGACGCCCCCGAACCCGCCCAGGAGGCGCCGCACATGATCGCCGCGCAGACGCCCAGCGCGCCGCCCCGCAAGCCCACGAAGCTGATGGCCGACCTGGCCGCCGCGATCCGAGCCACGACTGAGACCACGCGGGACCAGCGGCTGGCCCAGCTCGAGGTCGAGGCGACCAGCATCGTCGAGATGATCCGGGCCCAGAGCGTCGAGGGCGCAGTGGCCCTGCGGCGCCGCTCGGACGAGGACGTCTCCGCGATCCGCGACTGGGCGAAGGCCGAGATCGCGCGCATCAAGGAGGAGACCGAGGGCCGGATCGCCGAGCGGAAGCATCATCTCGAGGAGGAGGTCGCCGACCACGCGGCCGCCATCGAGGACCGCGTCGCCGAGGTCCAGAGCACCGTGGCCGGATACCACCTGGCCATGGCCGCCTACTTCGAGCACCTCCAGAACGAGGAGGACCCGGCTCGACTCGCCACGCTGGCGGAGACGATGCCCGATCCGCCGGCGCTCCAGGCGCTGACCGACCTCGAGGGCATGCCCATCGCCGGGGCCGCGGCCCGCCACGCCCGGGCCGACGGGATCGAGACGGAGGCCGTTCCAGCGCCCGAGGCTGTCGTCGAGACCGAGTCGGGCGGCCTGTCAGATCCCGAGGCGGTCGCCGACTCGGGCGACGGATCCGAGGGCAGCGGCGACGAGATCGTCGTCAGCGATGACCGCATTGCTCACGCGCTCGGCGGCTTTGACGATGATGCGCCCGTCGGCGCGGCCGAGACTGTCGTCGAGGGCGGGTCTGAGGTCGACAACGCCCCGCGCTGGGCCGCCGGCGAGACGCCCCACGGGTTCCCGGAGGCAACCGAGGGTGGCGACCCCGTTGATCGCGGCGCGATCATGGCCGCTCTCGAGGCTGCGGCCGAGGCTGTCGTCGCCGCCGAGGCCGCAGCAGAGTCCGCCGAGACCGCCGAGGCCGCCGCGGACGTCGCCGAGACCGCCGCGGAGCTGCTCTCCGGGCGTGCCGGCCAGCAGGAGGAGGCCGATCCGGAGGCGCAGGCTGCGCTGTCCGCCCGCATCGACGCCGGCGGGTTCGAGACCGAGTCCTACCAGGACCGCCTGGCCAGCCTGCTCCCGGGCCATGCCGAGGGCGGCGCCGACGGCGAGCCGCGGACGACCCAGGTCGTGGTCACCGGCCTCGTGTCCGTGGCGTCGATCGCCTCGTTCAAGCGCCACCTCGGCCGTCTCGGCGGGGTGACCGGCGTCGCCGTCGCCTCCGGTCCCGACGGCGAGTTCATCTTCAACGTGACCCATCGTCCGGACGTCTCGTTCCGCGACGCCATCCCGACCATGCTCGGCTTCGCCGCGCGGGTCGTTGCAACCGGCGACGGGGTGGTCTCGGTGACCGCCCACGACCCGGAGGCCGAGGGCTGAGGCCATCATGTCCCAGATGTCCGGACGCCCTGCCATTGCCGTCCTCCTGCCGCCCGCCGAGCAGACGCACGTCGTCGACGAACTCCGCAAGGCGGGCTACGACGCGCTGGCCGTCGCCGACTCCAAGGAGCTCGGAGCCCTCCTCGCCACGCGCCGCGACATCGTCGTGGGCGTCGTGGATGTCGAGGGCGATCCCGACGACGCCAGCCGCTCGTGGGAGCTGCTCCACGGCACGCGGATCGTCCCCGCCCTGCTGGTCGTGAACCCGGCCACGCTCGACCGGCTCGACGACGAGGCGGGCCACGAGACCGACGAGTACCTCACCCGCCCGTACACCGCCGAATCGATCCGCTGGCGGGTCGAGGCCATGGTGATCCGGTCCACGACCTCCGACGACGTCAGCGGGACCGAGTTCGGCACAGACTTCGAGGGCGGCGACTGGGGTCGTCGCGGTCAGGTCGTGGCGGTGTTCAATCCGAAGGGCGGGGTCGGCAAGACGACGATCGCCGTCAACCTCGCAGCGGCGCTCGTCGCCCGCGGCAAGCGCGTCCTCATCGTCGACGCCGACACCGTGACGGGCCACATTCCGACCTCGCTCGGCATGGACGGCGTCCCGACGGTGGTGGACCTGTGGCGTGACGAGCTCGATGGAGGTCCGGTCCTCTCGTTCGACGAACAGGCATCAGCGCATCCGTCAGGCCTCAAGGTGCTGCCGCTCTCGTCGAGCCCGATCCATACCGAGGTTCTCGACCCGGAGCGCGTCGCGCAGGCCTTGGTCCACGCGCGCCGCGCCGCGGACGTCGTCATCGTCGACCTCCACCCCTCGTACAGCCCGCTCAACCGAGCCGTGTTCGACATGGCCGACAGGATCATGGTGCCGGTCACGCCGGACCTCGCGGCGATCCGCGCCGTCATCAAGCTGGTCGAGGTGGCGGACGAGCTGGGGGTTCGGGACCGCCTGTCGCTGGTGGTGAACCGGGCCGCGAGCGGGGTCGCCCTGCAGGACCTCGAGCGGACGATCGGCCTGCCGGTGTTCGGGCAGATCCGCTCAGGCGGCATGCTCGTGGTCCGCGCCCTCAACGAGGGCCGCCCGCTGGTCGAGATCGCCCCGCGCGAGAAGATCACCCAGGAGTTCCTGACCCTCGCCGATTCGGTGATGGGCATCGCAACCGTGGCGGAACCTGCCAAGACTGGGCGCCGGTTGTTCGGCCGCCCGGTCGCAGCCCGCGCCTAGCGCAACCGCGCGCACGAATGCGGGCGGCGTCACGAGCGGCCCGCCGCTTCTTCGACTGCGCGGCACGCTCTCGCCGAGGTTGTCGTCCGGCGACCTGGGCGTTCGCTACCGCGGCTCGACGGTGGGGCGGTCCACCTGCTCCACGCCGCGCAGGTAGAACCGGTTGACGAGGATCAGCTCGGAGACCTCCTCGCTGACCGCCAGGTCGCCCAGGTGCGCCACGGCGTCCACCACCGGCACGAACATCTCGGTCGAGCGGTCGAGCAGTCGCTGCGGCTCCGACCCGGGGTGCATGTACACGATCCCGACGACACGGAACGGCGGTACCTCGAGGGCCACGCTGTAGGGCACCCTGTGGGCCCTGAGCGCGGCCCGCTCCGTGTCGGACAGCGGGGGCAGGCTGTCCTCGCCCGCCGTCACCAGGATGAGGTCGTACGGGTCCACGCTCTTGAGGCCCGGCGCCGGAGCCAGTTCCGCTCCAGCCTCGGGCGGCCCCCACGCCACGTCCGAGATGTCGATCGCCTCCCGGCGGTTGAGGGCGTCCGACAGCCGCCCGGTGATCTCCATCCGGCCGCGGAGCCGCCAGTCCTCGGTGATCGCGGTGAACGCGACCCCGCGGGGCGCCCCGCGGTGGAGCGGGTCTTGGGGGGCCGGGGCCACGGGGTTCTCCCGCTGGGCCGGCTTGCGCTTCAGGAACCCGAACGGCACGCGGTCAGTCCTCTGCCTTACCGGAGTTGGAGCGGATGGTGTCCACGACGTTGGCATCGGCCAGCGTCGTGGTGTCGCCCAGTGTCCGGCCCTCGGCGAGGTCGCGCAGCAGGCGCCGCATGATCTTGCCGGACCGGGTCTTGGGCAGGTCGGGGACGAACATCAGGAACTTCGGCCGGGCGATCGGCCCGATCACGTAGGCCACATGCTCGCGCAGCTGGACCGCGAGCGCCTCGGACGGCTCCTGGCCGGACTTGAGGATCACGAACGCGACGATGGCCTGGCCGCTGATCGCATCGCTCTTGCCCACCACGGCCGCCTCGGCGACCGACTTGTGGTCCACGAGCGCCGACTCGACCTCGGTGGTGGAGATGCGGTGCCCGGCCACGTTCATGACGTCGTCCACACGGCCCAGCAGCCAGAGGTACCCCTGCTCATCGCGCTTGGCCCCGTCGCCAGCGAAGTACATCCCCGGGAAGCGGCTCCAGTAGGTCTGCCGGTAACGCTCCGGCTCGCCGTAGATGCCGCGGAGCATCGCCGGCCAGGGCCGCTTGAGGACGAGATAGCCGCCACCGCCGGGCGGCACCGACTTGCCCTCGGCGTCCACCACGTCCGCCTCGATCCCCGGCAGCGCGAAGGTCGCGGAGCCCGGCTTCGTGGTGGTCACGCCCGGCAGCGGCGAGATCATGATCTGCCCCGTCTCGGTCTGCCACCAGGTGTCCACGACGGGCGTCGTGCCGCCGCCGATGACGTCGCTGTACCAGCGCCACGCCTCGGGGTTGATCGGCTCGCCCACCGACCCCAGCACGCGCAGCGACGAGAGGTCGTGGCGCTCGGGGATCTCCTCGCCCTGCTTCATGAAGGCGCGGATGGCGGTCGGGGCGCAGTAGAGGACGCTGACCTTGTACTGCTCGATGATCTCCCACCAGCGGTCCCAGGTGGGTGCGTCGGGTGCACCCTCGTACATGATCCCGGTGGTCGCGTTGGCGAGCGGCCCGTACACGATGTAGGAGTGGCCGGTGACCCAGCCGATGTCGGCGGCGCACCAGTAGACGTCGTCGGGCTTGATGTCGAAGACGGCCCAGTGCGTGAACATCGTGCCGAGGAGGTAACCCGCGGTGGTGTGCAGGATGCCCTTGGGCTTGGCGGTGGTGCCCGACGTGTACAGCAGGTACAGCATGTGCTCGCTGTCCACGGGGACGGGGGCGCAGACCTCGCTCTGGCGGTCGACGATCTCGTGCCACCACAGGTCGCGGCCCTCGACCATGTGGGCGCCATCGCCGATGCGATCCACGACCAGGACGTGCTCGATCGACGGTGAGTTGGCGACGGCCCCGTCCGCGTGGTGCTTGAGGCCCACCCTCTTGCCGCGCCGCCAGCCCCCGTCGGCGGTGATCAGCAGCTTGGCGCCGCAGTCGTTGATCCGGTCCGAGAGCGCCTCGGCGGAGAAGCCGCCGAAGACGACGGTGTGCGGCGCGCCGATCCGGGCGCAGGCCAGCATCGCGACGGGCAGCTCGGGGATCATCGGCATGTAGATCGCGACGCGGTCGCCCTTGCGCACGCCGAGCTCCAGGAGCGCGTTCGCCGCCTTGCTGGTCTCGCGCATCAGGTCGGCATACGTGAGCGTGCGCGTGTCGCCGGGCTCGCCGATCCAGTGGTATGCGACCTTGTCGCCCAGGCCGCGCTCGACGTGTCGGTCCACGCAGTTGTAGGCGATGTTGAGCTCGCCCCCGACGAACCACTTGGCGAACGGCAGGTCCCACTCCAGCGTCTCGGCGAACGGCGTGAACCAGGAGATGCGCTCCTGCGCCTGGCGCTTCCAGAAGCCGATGGAGTCGGCGCTGGCCTCGTCGTACAGGGCCGCGGTCGCGTTGGCCTGGGCGGCGAACGCCGGATCCGGCGGGAACGATCGGCTCTCGACGAAGAGGTTCTCGATCTCCGGCCCCGCCTGGACCTGGGATGCGTCGCTCACGACACCCTCCGGCTGCACTGTCGGTGCGGGCCATTCTACGCGGGTGGAGCCTCCTGCCGACCGCGCCTAGCTTCGCTGCGAGTCGCGCCAGACTCAGGATCGCGCCCCTCGAGCGCGGCCGGGCGCCTGGAGCCCCTCGCTGGGGCGTCTGGCGTGCAGCGCAGGGGCCTGGGTGAGTCGGACGCGACTCGCGGCGGGAAGCGAACCTAGTCGCTGTCGACCGAGAGCTCGTCCTGGGTTGGCCCGGCGACGGGTTCGACCGTCGGCTGGCCCGACGGCGCCAGGACCACGCGCTGGGGCCGCGGGATCTCGATCCCGTTCGCAGTGAATGCCGTCAGCAGGCGCTTGCGGAGTTCGCCGCCAGCCGCCCATTTCTCGGGCGCCCGCACGAGGCCCAGGATCTTGATCGTCACGCCGTACTCGCCCAGCGCCTCGATCCGCTCCACGTGTGGCGCCTCGAGCACGCGGCGCCTCCACAGGGGGTCTGCAGCCATCTCGCGCCCGACTGCGTCGATCACCACGGTGGCCTTCTCGAGGTCGGTGCCGTAGACGACCGTGACGTCCTGGTTGATCCGGGCCCACGTCCGCGTCCGGTTGGACGCCACGGTGACCTGGCCGTTGGGCACCGAGTGGACGACGCCGTCAAGGTCGCGGAGCGTCGTGCGGCGCAGGCTGAAGTCCTCGACCGTGCCCGTGGTGTCCGCGATCGTGACCACGTCGCCCTTGCTGTACTGGTTCTCGAGCAGGATCAGGGCCCCGTTGAAGTAGTCCTTCACGAGGCTCTGGGCGCCGAAGCCCACCGCGATCCCGACGATGCCCAGGCCGGCGATGGCCGGGCCGATGTTGAGGTTGAGCTCGCCCAGGATCATCACGACGGCCACGAACACGATGAACGCGCGGATCGCCGTCGTCAGCAGCGTGTCGAGCGTGTCCATGCGCTTCTTGACCTCGACCGCGGAGAGCTCCTGCGCGGTGCCCTCGGTCGTCTCGCGGTCGAGCGCGGCCTTCACCAGGCCGTGGATCAGGCGCTGGGACCCCCAGATCAGGATGAGCGCGATGACGAGGATCAGGACGATCGGCAGGATCACGTCGCGACCGACGTTCCACAGCCAGGCCTGCACATCGGACGGGATCTTCATGTGCGAAATCTAGCGCGGGACCACGGGCCGTCTCAGCGATTCCCGCAGGGACGCTCCCGACAGCGGCTTGCGAGCACCGCGCTGCGGAGCGGCGGCCGGACACCCGAATCGAGGCTCACCGGTCTCGCGGTGGAACGCCCCGCCCGGATCCCGCGCCGAATCGTGCCCAAAGCGGCGTCGCGTGCAACGAGCCCGCCCCGATCCGGACGGCCGGGCTCGTCATGCGCCCGTTGCGTCTCGATGCGGCTCGCCGGAGCGGGGGGCAGGGCTTCGGGCTCCGAAACGTCGTCGACCGGACGCCTGCGCGCCCGGTCGACGACGGACATGCGTGTGGCTCCGTCCGCGAACGGACGAGCCCGGCTCAGGCTGGGGTGGCGCCGAGGCGAACGGACACGGCGGCGGCCGCCTCGCGGGCCGCCTGGGCGAGCTCCGGGATCCGGCCCGGCGTGACGCGGTAGGCGGGCCCCCAGACGTCGACGGCTGCGACGACCTGGCCACGCGCGTCGTGGACGGGCGCCGCGACGCCGTTGAGCGAAGGGTCGAACTCTCCGAACGCGGTCGCGAAGCCGCGCCGGCGAACCCGGGCCAGCTCCTCGAGAAGCGGCTCGAGCTGCGTGATCGTGCGGTCGGTGCACCGGTCAAGGCCGCGCTTGACGATGCGAACCACGTCGCGCTCGGCCATGGACGACATGAGGACCTTGCCCGCCGCCACCGAGTGGAGCGGCGCGCCGCGGCCGGTCCAGTCGCCGACGGCGACGAGATTCGGGCCATCGGCCTGCGCGACGGTCATGAACCGGCCCTCCTGCAGGATCCCCAGTCCCGTGGTCTCGCGCGTCGACCGGGCCAGCCGATCGAGCTCCGGCATCGCGATGGAGCGCAGATCGAGCGTGGACTCCGCCCGCTCGGCGAGGCGGATCACCACAAGTCCCAACCGGTACTTGCCCGACTCCTCGTCCTGCTCCACGAGGCCCCGCTTCTGGAGCGTTGCCAGCAGCCTGGACGCGGTTGACTTGTGGAGGCCCAGTCGGCGTGCCAGCTCGGTCACGCCTGCCTCGCCACTGCTCTCCCCCAAGGCCAGCAACAGGGCCGCCGCGCGGTCCACCGACCGGACGGCGTTCCCGTCGAGCGTCATGCGAGCGTCTCCTCCTTGGTGCTCGGGCCACGCAGGCGAAGGCGCGGCGTCAGTGGGACGACGGGTTCTTGCCCCAGGTCGCGTCTTCCTGATGCGGAAGCGCCTGGCGGTGAGCCCGCAGGTCGAGGGCATGGTCGAGAGACTCGCCGAAGATCGTGACGACCTTGTCGGCGATGTCACCCTGCGCGTGGGCCTCGCACACGAACCAGGGCTCCCGGCTGTCGGGCTCGGGCATGGCGCCACGGGCGTGCATGCCCACAGCCACCGCGTCGTAGAGCTCGTGGTCCGTGGTGGCCCAGTCGCGGTACTCGGTCGCCACCTTGTCGGTGAACAGGATCCCGAACATCGCCGGGTGGCCGGTGAAGTGGAAGGGCAGGCCCTTCGCGTCGATCTTCTCCTTGAGCCCGGCCTGGATCCGAAGGCCGGTGGCCTGGATCGTCTCGAGCGCGTCCGTGTCGCGGATGATCTGGAGCGTCTTGCGGGCGGCAGCCGCGGCGACGCGGTTGCCCGCGTACGTCCCGCCATGGCTGACCTTGTCGGGCAGGACGCTCATGACTTCCTCGCGGCCGCCGAAGGCTGCGGCCGGATAGCCGTTGCCCATCGCCTTGGCGTAGGTGGCCAGGTCCGGCGTGATGCCGAAGTACTCTGCGGCGCCACCGCGCGCGAAGCGGAAGCCCGTCTTGACCTCGTCGAAGATCAGCAGGATGCCGAACTCCTCGGTGAGGGCCCGCATCGCCTTGTGGAAGCCCGGCTGGGGCAGGATCCCGGCGGCGTTGCCGAGGACCGGCTCCACGATGACCGCGGCGATCTCGTGTCCCTGCCGTTCGAACAGCGCGCGGAGCCGCTCGATGTTGTTGTAGCGGGCCGGGATGATCGTGCTGGCGACCTCCGAGGGGATGCCGCGGCCCCACGCCAGGCCGACGGGGTTGTCCTCGTCGCCCAGGTCGGCCATGTTGTTCGGCGCGACGCTGATCAGCGCGTAGTCGTGGACGCCGTGGTACTGGCCCTCGAACTTCACGATCTTCGTGCGGCCCGTGTAGGCGCGCGCCACGCGCATGGCGTGCATCGTGGCCTCGGTGCCCGACACCGTCATGCGGGCCTTGCCGACCCACGGGTTGAGCTGCTTGACCAGCTCCATCGCCTCGACCTCGTCCTCGCTGGTCAGCGAGAACGACACGCCTCGACGCATGCGCTCATTGACGTAGTCGTCCACGCGATCGTCGCCGTGGCCGAGGACCACCGGGCCGTAGCCCATGCGCAGGTCGATGTACTCGTTGCCGTCGATGTCCCAGACCCGTCCGCCCTTCCCCCGATCGACGTAGATCGTGTCCTCGCCCCAGGCGCGGAAGTTCGAGTCGGTACCGCCGGGGAGCGTCTCGCACGCTCGGTGGTACATCTCGAGCTGCCGCGATCGAGCGAGCTTGGGGGTCGGGCGGGTTGTGGGTTCGGCAGTCATACATGCCTCCATGGTGTCGACCCCAAGGGCCGAACGGCCCGCGCCGACGGGGGACGCACACGGCGCTTGGGGTCCCGTCCACGCCCTTTCGCTGTCTGTCGCGTTGCGGGGTGTGCAACGGGTGGCCGTGATCCTGCCACAGCGGCCGGCGGGTCGTCAACACGAATTTCGTCTCCACAGGGCGCCCCTGACACGGATATCGCAGATATTCGCCAAGAATGGCCCGCGATCCGAGGTATCGTGCGCCTGTCATGACAAGCGCCAATCCCCTGCCGGCGGCCCCCGCGGGCGGCTCGTTCTGGTGGGCGACCGGTGATCCAGGACCGGGCCGGCCGCCGGCTCGTGGCCGCCACGAGGTTGATGTTGCGGTCGTCGGCGGCGGCTTCACCGGGCTCTGGGCGGCGATCGCGCTGCTCGACACGGACCCCTCGCTGCGCGTTGCGGTCCTGGAGGCGGAGCGCGTGGGCTGGGGGGCGAGCGGCCGCAACGGCGGGTTCTGCGAGGCGTCGCTGACCCATGGCCTCCCGAACGGACTCCTGCACTTCCCCGACGAGGTCGACAGACTCGAGGCAGAGGGGCGTCGGAACCTCGCCGAGCTTGTGGCGTTCGTGGCCTCGGAGGGGATCGACGCCGAGCTGGAGGAGACCGGGACGCTGCTCGTGGCCTCGCAGCCCCACGAGGTGGACGGGCTGCGCGCGTACGCGGAGGCGAGCGCCCGACTCGGGGGGAGCTCGACATTCCTCGACCGCGCCGAGGTTCGGGCGCTCCAGCCCTCGCCGCGCTGGCTGGCCGGCGTGAGGTCGGGCGCCGACCAATGCGTGATGGTCAACCCGGCCAAGCTCGCGTGGGGCCTGGCGGCCGCTGCCGAGCGCCGCGGTGCCCAGGTGCTCGAGCACAGCCGCGTCACGGGACTGCGGCGCCGGGCTGGCGGCGTGACGGTGCGGGTGGACGGTGGTGGCGTGGTGGAGGCGGAGCACGTCCTCGTCGCCACGTCTGCATATTCGGCGTGGCTCAAACGGCTCGGGCCCGTGTTCGTGCCGGTCTACGACTACGTCGTGATGACCGAGCCGCTCACCCCGGAGCAGCAGGCGTCGATCGGCTGGGCGGACCGGTTCGGCATGTCGGACAGCGGCAACCAGTTCCACTACTTCCGCCTGTCCGCCGATCACCGGATTCTGTGGGGCGGCTATGACGCCATCTACCACCCGGGCAACCGCGTGGTGCCGCAGCACGACCAGCGGCCGGCGACCTTCGAGGTGCTGGAGCGCAACTTCGCGGCCACGTTCCCCCAGCTCGACGGGATCCGCTTCACGCATCGATGGGGCGGCGCCATCGACACCACCACCCGGTTCAGCGCGACGTTCGGCGACGTGATGGGCGGTCGCGTCCACTACGCGCTGGGATATACCGGCCTGGGCGTGGGCGCCTCACGCTGGGCGGCGGGGATCCTCCGGGACAAGGTGCTGCGGCCGGGGTCGGATCTGCTGCGCCTGCGCTTCGTCCGCTCCGCGCCGCTGCCCATCCCGCCCGAGCCGCTCCGCGCGCCCGTAGTGAACCTGATGCGCGACGCGGTCATGGGCGCCGACGCGCATGACGGCCAGCGCAGCCTGTTCCTGCGCGCGATGGACGCACTGGGCGTGGGGTTCGACTCCTAGGGCCGTCCGGGCGGGTGTGGCTCCGAGGCGCGGGCGCCATGATGACGGGCGTCCCTTGTCGGCTGGGCGATCCGGGCAGAGACTGATCGCCCTCGGGCGTCGTCCGAACCGGACTGGGAGCTTCATGGTGTTTCGATCCCTTGTCGCGCTCGCAGCCGCAGTCGCGCTGTCCGCTGGCCCCGCGCCGGTGGCAGCCGAGGCGGGTCTGCCCCCCGCGCTCGCGGATTCGGGCGTGCTGCCGGCCGCCATCACGCCGCCCATCACCACATCGGCCACCGCGTACCTCGGGCGCCACCTCAGCTGGACCACCTTCGACCAGCTGAGCGGCGACGGCAGCGCCGGTCCCAGCGAGGCGACAAGGCTCTGGGGCGTGGCGGGCGGCGCGGGGCTGATCGTCGAGACCGGCGCGGACGGCCCGGCCGGGAAGGCGGCCTCGTGGACCTCGACCGATGGCGGCGCGAGCTGGACCGAGCACCTCATGACGTCCGGCCCCAGCAGCTTCGGGGAGTTGGTGGCGCACGCGGGCGTGTACGTGACCTACCGGGCGGACGGGCTGTACAGCTCCACGGACGGCGCGTCGTGGTCGCGCGCGGCGACCGGGCCCCACGCGATCGGGTTCATCAAGGTGGCGGCCGGGCCGCGTGGCTTCGTCGTGTTCGTCCGCAACGGGACGAGCACCACCACCCGCGTCTGGCGCTCGGCAACGGGGAGCAGCTGGACGGCCGATCCCAACCAGGCGGTGGTGTCGGGGTTCTGCCCCCAGAGCATCGCGGTCACCAGCACGCGCATCGTGGCCTCGGGCGCGGACTGCGCTACCCCGCGCACGCCGAGGGTGCTGGTGAACGCGAGCGGGCGGACGTGGGTCCGGGGCACGCCGCCGCGCGGTCTCCGGGTGAGCGGCACGTATGCCCGCGGCACGTCGGTCAGCTATGTGTCGTCGCGGTTCCTGCTCACGGGCACCAACTCGACACAGACCGGGACCTGGGTCTGGTCGAGCACCAACGGCGTGTCCTGGACACACGTCTCGTCGATGGGCCGCTCAAGCTGGTGGAGCGCGGACCACATTGTCCGCATCCTGCGGCTCGCGCCCGGATGGGTGGCCGTGGGCGATCGGGACATGCCGGCCGACGACGGGCAGGTGGTCACCTGGAGCAGCGCGGACCTCGTGCACTGGACGAGGTCCGTGCCGCGATTGGCGTCGAGTTGCGACGTGACCGTCCAGATGGTGCAGGAGGCGACGGTGGTGGGCGCCCGGATGCTGGCCGTGGGCACGGCATGGGGCATGGCGGAGAGCTGCGGCGAGACCTGGACGGCGACCGTCACGCCCTGACGAGCGCGCGACGCTGGCCGGAGCCCAGGGTACGAGGGACGTCGCGGCACGTGGCATAGACTCGCAGCAGTCGGGGCTCGGGCGGGCCCCATCCGGTCAGGGGGACCCATGTGACTCGCATCCGAAGTCGCGCTTCTGTCTGGGCGGCCTGTCTCGCAAGCGCAGCGATCGCCGCCCTCGGCGTGCCCGCCGAGGCTGCAGTCCCCCAGGCCGCGGCGCCATCGGTCGTCATGGCCGCCGCGACCGCTGCCGGAGACTTCACACCACCCGCGACCAGCGCGACGATGGCCTATGTCAACGGCACGCACCTGCGCTGGTCCGTCTTCGACCAGCTCGGCGGCGACGGGACGGGCGGCGCGGTCGGGTCGGCTGCGCTGAACGGCGTGGCGGGCGGCTCGATCGGCATCGTCGAGGTCGGCGCGGACATCGTGTCGCACAGCGCGGCATCGTGGATCTCGACCGACGGCGGCGTCTCGTGGACCGAGCACGTCGTGGCTGGTCCGGCGGTGTTCCACGGCGTGGCCGGTCACGGGGGCGTCTTCGTCGCGCTGGGCTCGAACGGCCTCTACAGCTCAACCGATGGCGTCGCATGGACGAGGGCACCCACCGGCCCGCATGCACCGCGGATCGACGCCATGTCAGCGTCCATCACGTCCGGGCCACAGGGCTTCGTGCTGTTCGTCCGCAACGGCACCAGCACCACGACGCGCGTGTGGCGCTCGACGACGGGCGCGCCGGGCTCCTGGACCGCGGCGCCCTACCAGGCCGCGGTGGCAGGCTTCTGTGCGACGAGCGTCGCGATGTCGTCGACGCGCATGGTCGCTGTCGGTGCCGACTGCGCTCATCCGTCCGTGGCGCGCGTCCTGACGTCGACGAGGGGCGTGGCCTGGAGGCGGGACGTCCTGCCGAGCGGGCTTCGGGTCACGGGTGACATGACGACCAAGCCGTCCGTGAGCTACGTCGGCAGCCGGTTCCTGATCACCGGCTCCAATACGGCCATGACATCGACCTGGGTCTGGACCAGCTCTGACGGGATCGTGTGGCGCCACATCAGCTCGTTGGGCCGGGCGAGCTTCTCGTGGATTGACCGCATCGTCAGGGTTGTGCGATTGGGCAGCGGCTGGACCGGCTTCGGGGAGCGCTACTCGGTCGACGCCGTGTCTCTCACCGCGGTCGTGTGGCGGTCGACGGACCTCGTCCACTGGTCGCGATACGAGCTCGCCATCGAGCCCGCGCACCCGGAGATGGCCCAGTTCGTCGGCGGCGTCACTGCCAGCGGCGGGCGCCTCGTCGCGGTGGGCAACGCGACGAGCGACGCAGACTCCACCGCCCAGACCTGGATCGCCCAGGTCGTGCCCTGAGCCCAGGCCTGGCGAATCAGCCGGATCAGCCCGGCTTCGGCGCGACCCACCCGGGCAGCTCCGCCGCAAGCGTCGCGAGCGGCAGCGATCCGTGCCCGATCACCGCGTCGTGGAAGGCGCGGAGGTCGAACCGGCTCCCGTCCCGGGCCTCGAGCTCGCGGCGCAGTCGACGGATCTCGCGCATCCCGGTCATGTAGCACAGCGCCTGCCCGGGCCAGCAGATGTAGCGGTCGGTCTCGATGAGCGCGTCCGTGTCGGACAGGCCCGTCCGCAGAAGCCAGTCGATCGACTGCTGGCGCGTCCAGCCCAGGCCGTGCATCCCGGAGTCCACGATCAGCCGCGACGCCCGCCACGCCTGCGCGTCGAGCATGCCCATCCGCTCGCCCGCATCGCGGTACAGCCCCAGCTCGTCGGCGAGGCGCTCCGCGTACAGGCCCCAGCCCTCGACGTAGGCACCGCCCACGATGCGCGCGCCCAGCCGCCGGAAGGCGTTGAGGCTCGGGTGCTCCATCTCGAGCGCAATCTGGAAGTGGTGCCCCGGGACGGCCTCGTGGAACGTCGTGGACGCGAGCTTCGAGAACGTGCGGCTCGGCAGGTCGTAGGTGTTGACGTAGTAGATGCCGTCGCGCGAACCGTCCGTGGAGGGCGGGAAGTAGTAGGCGAAGGCGACGTCCTTCTCCTTGAACTCCTCGACCGGGCGGACCTCGCAGGACGCCGCCGGGAGCCGGCCGAACATCGTCGGCGCGACGGCCATCGCCCGGCCGATGTCCTCGGTGGCGCGGGCGACCAGCTCCTCCCGCGTGGCGGCCCGGTTGACCGGGTCCGCGGCAAGGGCGGCGCGGTAGCCGGCCACGTCGTCGCCGAAACCCTCCGCCCGGGCGATCTCGAGGCGCTCCGCGTCGATGGCGGCCAGCTCGTCAAGCCCGATCTGGTGGACGTCGCGCGGGTGGAGGTCGAGCGTGGTCCATGCGCGGATGGCATGCTGGTAGAGCGCCTCCCCATTGGGCGCCGACGTCAGGCCCGGCACCTCGCGCGAGGCCTCGAGATACGCGCCCGAGAGCGCCGCGAGGTAGCGGCGGTCGGCGGGGTACACGACATCGCGGACGACGTCGCGGACCTTCTCGCGATCGGCCTCCGACGCCACCTGCGCCATGGACGGGACGATGGCCTGTTCGATCGGCATCGAGAGCAGCCGGTTCAGCTGGTCGATGGTCCGCTCGACGACGATCCGCGCCGCCGTGCGGCCGGACGCCCGCCCCTCGTCGAGGATCCTGATGTAGGCGTCCATGAAGCCGCCGTATGCCTCGAGGCGGGCGAGGAACTTCTCGAGCCGCTCGGGGGTGTTGGCGGGCTGGAACTGCGCGGTCTGGGCCAGGACCGTCTGGGGGCCCTGCATGTGGTCCACCGCGGCGAGCTCGTGGAAGCCCAGCGCGGCCTCGCGCTCGGCCAGCTCGGCGACGATCCGCAGCATGTCGCGCGTGATCCGGTCCTCGACGCCCAGGCCCTCGGCCGGAATCGCCAGTGCCTCGTCGGCCGCCCTGCGCGCGATTGCGATGCGCGCCGCCCGGCCCTCCGGTCCCGGATCGTCGAGGCGGTCGTCGAAGCGGTCGTCGCCGTACATCGTGGCCGTCAGCGGGCTGAGGCGGAGGTAGGACTCCCAGAAGCGGGCGGCGATCTCGTCGATGGCGGTGGGCTCGGTCACAGTCGGGCACCCTGCGCTGCGGTCGATGGACGAGGACGCTCCGAAGGACGGGCGTCGAATTGCCGCTAGCGTACGGGGCGGGCGCGGAATGCGCGACCGGCCGCGGTGGAGGCGCCCGGACGTCCCTGGGCCGAGGGCGAGTCTCGGCGCGCCTGCACCGCTACCCCTTGAACAGCGAGAGCTGGTCGCCCGTCCGCTCGATCGCCGGGTCGAGGCCCAGGAGCGGCTCCAGGTCGGCGAGCGCCACCTGGTCGCGGCCCATCCAGTCGCGCAGGTGGTCCGCCTTGACCAGGTGCCAGCCGCCGTTCTCGAGCTCGTTGCGCAGCAGCGGCGAGCGCTCCAGCTTGTAGCGGACCAGCTCCACGCGCTCGGGGAGGACGACGCAGAACCGGACGACCCGGTCGTCGGCGGCCATGCGGGCGTGGCGTCGCAGGACCGTGTCGCCGAGCATCGCCGTCCACTCCACCTCCCAGAAGAACGCCATCCGCCCGCGGACGTACCAGATGACGTCGATGTCCCCGAGCTCCTCGGCGCGGAGCCGGCCGAGATAGGGCGGGCCGGCGGCCTCCCGCGTGTCGAGCCGGTTCCCCAGCGGCTCGCGAGCGACGCGGCGGCTCTGCTGCCGCGCGCCGATCCAGCACGAGAAGCCCAGCCGATGACCGAGGTCGACGAGCCCCGCGACCAGCTCGGCATGCTCCTGGCTGCGCTTGGCGAGGTCGTCCGCGGTGAGCAGGCGGTCAGGGGTGCTCGCGATGCTGCGATAGCTCTCGAGGCAGGCGCGGACGAGGCCCTCGTCGGGGAGGTCGGGCCCGGTGAACAACCCGCTGATCCGCTCGAGGAACGCCCCCTCCGACATCGGGCCGGCTGCCGAGAGCAGGCTGAACACGGCCCACTCGACGCGGTCCGAGAGGGGCACGGCGGCGGCGTCGCGGTCGGGGCGCTGGCCCAGCCACCACCGCTCGTCCTCCAGCTTGACCAGCCGACGGCCGTCGGTCTCGGTCAGCGCGTTCCGCACGAGGCCCAGCAGCCGCTCGACGTGGTCGGCCTCCGGCGCCGGGCGCGCGGAGGTCGCGTCGCGCGTGTCGGCGGCGACGTCCACTCCCTCGGGCTCGGGCGGAGCAGGCGGCCGCACGAGCTGGCGCAAGTGCCCGGCCCGGTCGAGGCCGACGAGGATCTCCCCCAGCAGTCCGCCGAAGCTCACGGGCTCGCCGCGCATCTTGAGGACGTCCACAGCGGCGTCCACCACGGCGCGCGCCGCCTCGTCAGCCGAGAACGGCCCACTCGACGGCCCCGGGCGCTCTGCCGCGGCGAACAATCGGTCCGAGCTGTCGGACCGCCCGGAGCGGTCTGACCGCACGCTCGCGCCGCGCCCGCCAGTCGGCTCCAGCGCCACGTTGGCGCGCGTGCGCGGCCCTCCTGCGGTCGCGTTGGACCCGGGAGGCGAGAACTCGACGGTTCCCGTCACGTCGCCGCCCGGCTCCGAGACGCGCGCCGAGACGAGCCGGTAGCCGGCGGCGATGCCGCCCAGCGCCGTGGCCACGAGCGATTCAGCGCCCTCCGCCTCAAGGAGCAGGATCGTCCGGGCGTCGCGGGCGAGGGCCGGCGCGATGCCGCGGAGCGAACGGGTGATCGCAGCGGCCTGCCAGGACCACGACGGCCGGTAGGCCGGACCGAACAGCGGCTCCAACGGCAGGGTCGCCGCGGCGTCGCGGCCCAGGGCCCAGGCCGTCCCGTGGTATGCCCAGGCGAGCCGGTCCGAGGCCGGGCGCTGCGGGACCGTGCCCAGCACCAGCCGGACGCGCGGCCGGATCCCCGTCCCGGCCAGGTGCTCCATCTCCACGGCGATGGCGCCGAGGCCCGCCGGGGTGTCCTGGCGCAGGACGGCCGTCGCCGCGCCCTCGTCGAGGCTGCGCAGGTCCTCGCCCAGCCGTCCTGGGACGGGGCCCCACGCCGCGCCCTCGAGCCGCTGCACGAAGCCGCGGACCGTCCGGATCCCGTCCTCGAAGGCGACCCACGGGTTGCGCTCGCGCCAGGTGGTCCCCGACGGCGGCTTGACGTGACCGCCCGTGATCCGCAGCGCCGCGACTCGACCCGCCGAGATGGCGAGCCGGCTCGACGGCGCCACCGCCTGAAGCACCGCCAGACGCATCGCCGATTCGATCGAGCGTGCGCGGAGGTCGCCCTCGACGCGCTCGAGGATGGCGGCGAGCGACGCCAGCTGCCGGGGGGTGTGGAGGTCGAGCAGCTCGTCGGCCAGTGCGTCGCCGCCGTCGAGCGTCGGGAAGCGGTCGCGCAGCATGGGCCGTGAATCGTCGTCGTCGGAGTCGAGGGCTTTCGCCAGGTCGTTGGCGTCGAGCGGCGCCTGGCGATTCTCGCCGCCGCCCAGCTGGTCGCGGCAGACGGGGCAGCGGTAGTGCTTGCGGGTCGGGCGCGGGCGGGATGGCCGGCCCTGCTCGTCGGGCCCGTCGGCGGTCCAGGTGACCTCGTCGAGGATCACGGGCCGGTCACAGGTGGCACACCGGCTGGCGAATCGGTTGGTGATCCACGCCTTGAGGCTGGTCTCACGCCGGGCGGAGGCGGCCAGCGACTGGACCGCCGCGTCGAGGTGGCGCAGGTCCGGCGGGCGGAGGACCACCTCGGCGAGGAGCCGGTCCAGCGCGGTGCCCTCGAGGCTGACCGCCTTGCGCTGGTGGTCGATCGCCGCGCGCGCCACCCAGCCGCCGCGCCCGAACGGGTCGAGCACGATGTCCCCGGGCTCGGATGCGGCCTCGAGTCGTGCGGCGATCAGCGCCGGAGGCGGCGGCGGAGACAGTCGCTCCCAGGCCGGGAGCGAGAAGCCGGGTTCCGCGCGCAGGAGGAGGGTTCGTCCCGCCATTGCCGGATTGTCGCAGACGGGTGCCAGCCGGTGGCCGAATCAGCTCGCGGCCCATCGGCCCCGGGCGGGCGCGGCGTGGGCGCCCGGTCTACGGCTCCTCGAGCTCGTCCGTCTCCTCGACGAACGCCTCGTCAGTGGTCTCCTCGGGCGGCAGGACGCGGTCGAGGTTCTCGATCTCCTCGTCCTCGATGTCGTCCTCGAGGTCGTCCTCGAGCTCCTCGTCCTCGCGGAGCAGCGTGCCCTTGGTGTACGGGCGCAGGTCCGAGGACTTGGCAGCGGTCGGGAAGCTGACCTTGCCGTAGTTGCGCGGGTCCTGGAAGACCTCGCGGATGATCAGGCGGACGTCCTTGTCGCCGAGGCTGGTCACGCCGGCGAGGTACTTGTTGCCGTCGGCCATGAGCTTGAGCAGGCGGGCGGCCACGCGGGGCTCCACGACGCCGATGCGGACGCCGTTGCTGTACGCGATCAGGCGGTTGCCCTCGGGGACCAGCTCGACGGCGTCACCCGGGTTCACCTGCGCGAGCTCGGCGGAGCGGGCGAGGTTGGTGAGGTGCGCGAACCCCGTCTTGCCGGTCTCCTCCACGAAGATGCTCACCGGCGCCTTGCTGGTGCTCTTGGCCGGGACCGTCTTCTCGCCCGCCTCGACGAGGAGCACCTTGAGCCGCTCGATGTTGCGCTCGGCGATGCGGTTGGTGGGATCGAGCTGGAGCGCCCGGACGTAGTGGTCGCGCGCGTCGCCCAGTTCGCCCATCTCCCACAGCGCCTTGGCAAAGCGGTTCTCGGCCTCGGAGTCGGGGCCCAGCTCCAGCAGGCGGCGGTTGGTCTCGACGGCGTCGGTCCAGCGGGCCTCGGTGGCCTGGCTGATGGCCTGCTCCGCGAGCTGGCGCTTGAGGCGCGTCTGGCCAGCGGGCGTCTGGGCAGCGCTGTCAAGTTCGGGGAACGTCACGGGTGCGGTCGTCCTTTCGGGTCCTTCAAGCCGCGGCGGTGGCCGGCGCGCCGAAGACGGGCGCACCAAGACATCGCTGGTTGCGGGCATGCGTTTCTAGCACCCGCCGGGCGTCGCGTCAAACGTGCGCCCGCTCAGGAGGGCGGCGCCCGCTACGACGGTACCCGCGCGTTCCAGGCCACCACGATGATCGCGAGCCCGGCCAGCAGCAGCATCTCCCACATGAAGCGCCGCTCCTGGCGTCGGGCGGGCGCCGACGCGTGCTGCACGTCCCACAGGTAGAAGACGAGCGTCAGGACGGCCGGCCCCACGAGGCGCGGCAGGTCGATGGCCCTGATCAGCCCGGCCGAGATGGCCGCGATCAGCGCGTAGGTCAGCGCGGACCGGACGATCTGGAACGGGGCGCCGAACCGCAGCGCCGAGATCCGCCAGCCGATCACCAGCGCTGCCGCCGCGTCGGCGAGCGCGAGTGCCGCCAGCCAGCCCTGCGTCATCGCGCTGGTCCCCGCGACCGGTGAGCCGGCGGGCTCGGGCATGCCCCCTGGGATCAGGCTGGCAACCCCGGTGAACGCGAGGAACGCGGTGACGACCGCGGCCACGAGCACCTCCGAGCGGTCCGACTCAGAGTCGCCGCTCACCTGGAGCACGATCCGCGACTCCAGCTCGACCACGCGGTCCAGCACGATGGCGAACGCCGCCACCGCGACGAGCAGCCACGGCCCCGCTGGGACGAGGTGGACCGCGGCCGCCGCGCTGCCGGTCATGACGGCTGGCAGCAGCAGGGCCGCGTACGGGCGCGATGGTGCTCCGGCCGCCCGCAGCACGCCGAGGCCCGCCACGAGGACGGCGACCGGCAGGAGGGCCGCGAGGACGAACGCGTCGTCAGGGGCCACGAGCGTCGAGAGGCCGACCAGCAGCGTCGCCGCGAGGACGAGCTCGTGGCGTGCGACCGCCGGGGTGGGTTCGAGGGCAAGCATTCGGCGCGATGGTACGGGACGGACGCGACGCGGACTGCGCCTACACGCGTGACGGCTTGGCGGCGACCCAGGCGAGGAGCTCGTCGAGGGACCGGGTGTTGAGCACGTGGCGCGGCTCCACCCAGGCGCGACGGGCCTGGTCGACGCCCCAGCGCAGGAAGTCGAGCTCCTCGATCCGGTGCGCGTCGGAGTCGATGGCCAGCAGGCAGCCCGCCTCGACCGCCCTCCGTGCGCGCTCGGCGGAGAGGTCGAGCCGGGGCGGCGACCCGTTCATCTCGAGCGCGGTGCCGGTCTCGGCCGCCGCGGCGTAGACCGCGTCCCAGTCGAGGTCAAGGTCGTCGCGCCCGCCGATCATGCGCCCCGAGGGATGCGCGATCACATCCACGTGCGGGCTGCGGATCGCGGCCAGCGTGCGCCGAGTGAGCTCCGCGCGCGTCTGCCGCCGGGCGACGTGCACCGAGGCCACGACGAGGTCGAAGCGGGCGAGAAGGTCGTCCGGGTAGTCGAGCGTGGCGTCGGCGCGCACCTCGAGCTCGCAGCCGTGGAGCAGGCGGAAGCCCGGGACCGCGCCCGGCGGCGTGGCGCCCGCCGCGTCCTCGGCCGCGAACCGCGCGTTGAGCTCGGCGATGATCGAGCGCTGCAACTCCACGCGCTCCGGCTCCAGCCCATGGGCGATGCCGAGGCTCTGCGTGTGGTCGGTGAGGACCTGATAGGCGTGGCCGCGACGTCGGGCGGCATCCGCCATGACGTCGATCGAGTGGGTGCCATCGCTCCAGTCGGAGTGCGAATGCAGGTCGCCCCGCAGATCGACGGCGGTGATGAGCGACGGCAGGCGGTGATCCCGGGCAGCCTGGATCTCGCCGCGGTCCTCGCGCAGCTCCGGCGGCACGCTGTCGAGGCCGAGGAACGCGTACACGCCGGACTCGTCGGGGAACGTGCGCAGCTCGGCGGCGTCCCCGGTCAGCGGCTCGCCATCCTCGCCCAGGCGCAGGAACCCCTTCTCGGACAGGCTCCAGCCCTTGTCCCGGGCAATCCCCCGCAGCGCCACGTTGTGCGCCGCGGAGCCGGTGAAGTGGACGAGGTAGGTGCCCGCCGCCCCGGGCGGCATCACCATCAGGTCGACCTGCGTCCCGCCCGCGAGCACGACGGCCGCCTTCGCGTGCCCCGCGCCCAGCACACGGTCGACCGCCGGGAGCGCCGTGAACCGCGCCACCACCGCATCGGCGTCGTCGGTCTCGACCAGCAGGTCGAGGTCGCCGATGCTCTCGCGACGGCGCCGGAGCGAGCCCGCCTGGACGATCCGCCGGACGCCGGGGACGTCCGCGAGCTGCGCCACGATCCCGTCCGAGATGGCCTGCGCCTGGTCGATGTGCATCCGGTCGGATCTCGCGGCGAGGGCGGCGATGCCCTCGAGGATCCGCTGCTCGGCCATGGCCGACACGCCCTTGAGCCCGCGGAGCCGGCCCGCCTCGGCGGCAGCCCGAAGGCCCTCCACGTCGACGACACCGAGGCCTTTCCAGACGAGCGCCACGGTCTTGGGGCCGACGCCCGGGATCTGGAGCAGGTCCACGAGCGTCGCCGGCATCTCGGCTCGCAGGCTGTCGTAGAACCGCATGCGGCCCGTGGTCGCGAGCTCGACGATCTTGTCGCCGATGGCCGAGCCCACTCCGGCGATCGGGCGCCTGTCGCCCGCCGCATACACCTCGGCGACCACGAAGGGCGCCCGCTCGATCGCGTCCGCGGCGCGGTGGTAGGCGACGGTCTTGAAGACCACCTCGCCGCGGACCTCGAGCAGGTCGCCGATCTCGTGGAAGACTCGCGCGAGCTCGGCGTTGGTGGGCGGTGTGCGGGTGGGGTCGTCGGGCACGCGGACCATGGTAGCCGTGTCGCTCCGACGGCCCGATGGGCGAAGCGGGCGCTCGACTGCCCTAGGCGGCCACGACGCGGTCCCGGCCGCCCCGCTTGGCGCGGTACAGGGCTCGGTCCGCCTCGTCGATCACCTCGTCGAGCTCGGTCTCGGGCTGGTCCGCGACGGCGACGCCCACCGACACCGACACCCTCGCCACCCCGAACCGCCGCAGGTCCAGGTCCGCCACGGCGCGCCGGACGCGCTCCCCCACCTCGATCGCCACGCGCGGACCCGGGTTCCGGAGCAGCACGACGAACTCCTCGCCGCCGAACCTCGCCGGCACATCGCCTTCCCGGACTGCACCCGCGATCGCCTGCGCCACCTCGCGCAGGACGTGGTCCCCGACGGCGTGGCCGTACGTGTCGTTGAGCCGCTTGAACCGGTCGATGTCGATCATCAGCACGCCAACCCGGTCGTCGGCGCGGCGGCGGCGGGCCAGCAGCCCCAGGTACTCGTCGAAGTAGCGGCGGTTGGGCAGGCCGGTCAGCGCGTCCGTCGCGGCGCGGGTCTCGGCGTCGCGGAGCGTGTACAGCCGCGACAGCGCGGCCGAGGTCTCGATCGCGGCCGCGGCCAGCAGGCGGCGGGCCCGGGCCGACCACGGCTCGTCCGTCCGCCGCGAGAGCACGATGGCGCCCTCCACGCGGCCGTCCACCCGCAGCGGCGCCGCCACCACGTTGCGGAGCCCGTACTCGTCGCGCACGCGGTCGGCAATCCGGTCGGCGATCCGCTGCTCGGAACCCACCCGGATCGGTGCCGCATGGCCGAACCCCGGCTGCCGGCGAGCGGGGGCGGCCGGCATGGCGTCTGTCAGGACGGTGGCCCGGGAGTCCTCGCCATCCCGCCCGCTGACCGCCGCGAGGACCGGACGCGGCGGGGCGAGGCCCAGGGTGGCGAGCTCCGGGTCGGCGTCGAAGTCGGGCTCGATCGGCACCGCGGCGTACCGCCGACCCCGGGCGGCGAGGATCGACATCTCGACGGCCGCGGCCTCGACCGCGGGGTCCTCGAGCGTTGACAGCGGAAGGTACGTCCGCGACGCGGGTGCACCGGGCCGAGTCGGGGACAGCACCGCCTCGAGGTGCCGCGATTCGGGTCGCCGCCGCACCACGCTCACGTGGTCCGCCCCGGTTCCCGCGCCGAGCTCCTCGACGATGGCCGCCACGATGGCGTCTGGCGAGACCGAGCGAGACAGGCCGCGCAGGATGCGCGCAAAGCTCTCGGCCTCGGTCTCGCGGGCGCCCTCCGCGAGGGCCTCGTCGTCGTTGTCGCGGGCGATCACGTAGCCGGCCGTGAGCAGCAGCACGAGCAGGACGAGGTCCACCGGCTGACTGGCGAGGATGAGGCGGACAAGCTCGACGCCGGCGACGGCCGCGAGCAGCGACGGGGCGGGTCGACGAGACAGGGCCCGCAGGTATCTGCGCGGCCCACCCGTCATGTCGAGCTCTCCCCGTTCGCTCACCTTGGAACACAAGGATGGGGCCACCCTCGCCTTGCGGCAAGCACCCGTCGTGGTACCGATGGCGCCCGGATGCCAGTACTTTCGTACTGGGTCAGACCGCTCCCGACCCGCCTCCACCGCCGACGAGCGCCCGCAGCGAGGAGATCCCGTGGCGGCCCGAGAAGGCGTGCGTCGCCGGCTGCTCCGCGACGTCGCTGATCTGCCGGCCGAGCATCCCGACCCGCACCTTGCTCCCGCCCTCGGCCTTGGCGGCGTACAGGCCGGCGTCGGCCGCCGCGATGAGCTCAGTTGCCGTTCTGCCGTCCCCGGGGTGGGTGGCAATCCCGATCGAGGTGCCCACCGGGAGCGGCGTCCGGCCGTCGGCGCTGAACGGGTGCGCATGGAAGGCGGCGAGGACGCGTTCCGCCACGCTCGCCGCCTCGTGCGCCGTGGTCTCCGGGAGGATGAGGGCGAACTCGTCGCCGCCATACCGGGCTGCCACGTCCAATTCCCGGAGGCTCTCCCGGATCGTCTCGGCCACGTAGACCAGGACCCGGTCGCCGTAGACGTGCCCGAGGGTGTCGTTGACGAGTTTGAAGTCGTCGAGGTCGAGCATCACCACCGAGACCGGGCGGCGCATGCGGACCGCCCGCACCACCTCTTCGGACAGGCGCTCGTGGAGGTAGCGGTGGTTGAAGAAGCCCGTCAGCGGATCGCGGTCGGCAAGGTTCCGGGCCGCCTCGTAGACGCGGGCATTCTCGAGCGCCATCGCGGCCTCGTGGGCCATCGTGCGCGCCAGCGTGATCCGCCCCGGCTCGTCGGTGGGTCGACCCGACGAGGTGATCTCCGCGATCCCGATCGCCTCGCCCTTGGCGACAAGGGGCAGCATGATCAGCCCCCGCATCCCATCGCGCTGCAGCTCGGCCACCTCAGCCGGGTCCGCGTCGGGGTCGTCCGCGTCAACCATGGCGATGACGCCCTCCGCGAGCACCCGCGCGGTGAGCGGATAGTCTGCCAGCGAGTAGAAGTCGTCGATGGAGCTCCGGCACTCCGGCGGGTAGCAGCCGAGGGTCCGGACGCGGTTCCCGGCGCGGTCCCAGTCGCTGATCTGCGCGCGCTCGGCGCCCACCGCACGGACCAGGTGCTCGGCCATCAGCGCGGCGACGTCCTTGGGGTCGAGCGAGCGCGACAGCGCGGAGCTCATGTCCAGGAGCTGGCGCAACTCGGCGGCGAGACGACGGGTCTCCGCGAGGTGGGCGGCGCCCGCGAACGCCGTCGCGGCCTGGTCGGCGAGGATCATCAGCAGGCGCAGGTCGTCATCGACGAAGCCGTGCAGCCCCAGCTTGGAGAGCGTGATCACGCCCAGCAGGCGGTCGTCGTGGCGCATCGGGACCACCAACATCGACTCGTCCACGTCATCGGTTCCCGGGATGGTCACTCCGCGCGGGTCCCGGCGGGCGTCGTCCACGCGGAGCGGCGTCCCCTCCCGGGCGACCCAGCCCGTGAACCCCTCGCCGACCTTGGTGCGCAGGATGTCGAGGTCCACCTTCTCGTAGGCGCCGACGGTGCCCTCGAACGCGACGGGCATCAGGTCCTCGCCCTCGAGGAGGTAGACGCGGGCGTTGTGGTATGGGATGACCTGCCGGATCTCCTCGACGACTGCGAGGCCAACGTCGTCGGGCTCGATGCCCGCACTCATCCGCCGGGCGGCCTGGCCAAGCACCTGGAGCTGCGCCTCGAGGTGCGCCTCCTTCGCGCGCGCCCGGCCGACCAGGGAGGACGTCGTCAGGAGCGTGCCGCCGATGGTGAAGTCCAGGACCACCGCGATCTCGACCGGGTTCGCCGGTCCGCCCGTCGTGAACCACGCCACGAGGCCGAGGGCGAGGGTGATCAGCCCGCCCGCCAGCGCGAGCGCATGGAGGCGCGGCTGGCTCAGCCTGGCCTGACGGACCTGCGGGGCGACCGCTGACGAACGGACGAGACGCGTCACGCTGCGGATCGTGCCAATTCTTCACAGTTCCGGACACCGCCCGGAAGTACCCCGGCGGTGCGGGACCTGCCCGTCTCGACCGCCCTGGTCAGGCGTCCCGGGCATCGGGCGCCGGCTGGCCGCCCGACAAGCCGCGGGACGGCCGCATGCGCCTTCTCGCCTCACCCCACCCGGAACGCCGCCGATTCCGGCCGCGCGAGCCAGTCCGCCAGCGTGCCGGCGGCCGCGTCCTTGGGCGATGTGAGCGGCGCGGCCACCGGCCAGGGGATGGCCAACACGGGATCGTCCCAGCGGATCGCCGACTCACAGGCCGGGTTGTACGTGCCGGTGCAGAAGTACTCGACCTCGGTCACGTCCGACAGGGCGCAGAAGCCGCGCGCGAAGGTGGCCGGTGCCCAGAACAGGAGCGGCTCGTCGGCGGACCCCTCAACCGCGACATGCTGCCCCAGCGTGGGCGAGCCGGGCCGGATGTCCGCGGCCACCATCAGCGCCCGGCCGGTGACCACGCGCATGAGCTTGCCCTGCGGCGGGTCCCACTGGAAGTGCAGGCCACGGACGACGCCCCGATTGGAGCGCGACTGGTTGACCTGGACGAAGCGGGCCGGCAGTCCGAGCGCCTCGAACTGGTCGGTGCGCAGGATCTCGGCGAACCAGCCCCGGTCGTCGGGGAAGGTCCGCGGCCGGACGATGCGGACCTCCGGGATGGACGTGGTCTCGACGCTGAACGGCACCGGCCGATTACATCATGACCAGCCCGCCGTCGACGGCGAGCACCTGCCCGGTGATGTACCCGGCCTCGTCCGAGGCGAGGAACGCCACGGCGTTCGCGATCTCCTCGGTGGTGCCGAAGCGGCCGAGCGGCGTGCGGGCGGTGATCTCGTCCATGAGCGCCTGGGGCAGGTCCTGCGTGAGCTCGGTCAGGACGAAGCCGGGCGCCACCGCATTGACGGTGATCCCGCGCGAGGCGAGCTCACGGGCGGCCGCCTTGGTGAGCCCGATCAGACCGGCCTTGGCGGACGAGTAGTTCGCCTGGCCCGTCTGGCCCGCCTGCCCCGACACGCTGGTGATGTTGATGATCCGCCCGCCGCGGGCCTTGAGCATCGGCCGGGTGACGGCCTTGAGCGCGTAGAACGCGCCGAACAGGTTGGTCTCGAGCACCTCGGACCACTCGTCGGAACCCATCCGCATGATCAGGTTGTCGCGCGTGATGCCGGCGTTGTTCACCAGGATGTCAACCTTGCCGAACGCAGCGAGGACGCCCTTGACCAGCGCCTCTGCGCCCTCCTGCGAGCGGGCGTCCGCCTGGACCGCGAGGGCGCGGCGCCCCAACGCCTCAACCTCGCCCGCCGTGGCCTCCGCCGCGGTGACGTTGCCCTTGTAGCTGAACGCCACGTCGGCGCCCTGGGTGGCGAGGCGCAGCACGATTGCCCGACCGATGCCGCGTGAGCCTCCGGTCACGAGCGCGGTCTTGCCGGTCAGGTCGAGCATGCGCGGGTCCTCCTGGATTCGGGCGGCGCTGTCAGGCGACGCTTCAGCGAGTGGCGTGGACCGCATGGGCGGGCTCGCCGGGCGCGACGTCGGAGAGGTCCAGGTGCCCGGGCAGCGGCCGGGCGAGGATCTCGGCGAGCGCGGGCGGGATCGGGTCCACCGAGTCCCAGTCGACGGGCTGGCGCACGACCACATCGTCGGGGCTCACCGCGGCCTCGCCGATCGGGCCCCGGGCAGGGTCTGCGGTCCACTCGAGGGCCACGGCGCCAGAGGTGAACCCGGCCCCGAAGGCGATGAACACCAGCTTGTCGCCGGGCTTGACGCGGCCGGAGTTGACGGCTTCTGCCAGCGCGATCGGCACCGAGGCGGCCGAGGTGTTGCCGTAGCGGTCGACGTTGACGAAGAACCGGTCCATCGGCAGGTCGAGACCCCTGGCCACGGCCTCGATGATCCGGATGTTCGCCTGGTGCGGGATGATCAGGTCCACGTCGCCCTGGGTCCAGCCTGCCTTGGCCACCGCGGCCAGGCCGGTCGAGGCGAGCGTCCGGGTGGCGAACCGGTAGGTCTCCTTGCCCTCCATCCGGATCTTGTGCTGGCCCCGGCTGATGGTGTCGAGCGAGGACGGCGCCTTCGAGCCCCCGGCGGGCAGCCAGATCATGTAGGCGCCCTGGGGGTCGGTGGTGAGCTCGATGCCGACGGGGGCTGTCGGCTCGTCGGTGGCGGACAGCACCACCGCGCCGGCGCCGTCGCCGAACAGGATGCAGGTGCCCCGGTCGCTGTAGTCGAGGAACCGGGTGAGGAGCTCGGTGCCGATCACGAGCACGTGGCGGGCCATGCCCGACGCGATGTAGGCGGACGCCGTGGCGTAGCCGTAGACGAAACCCGAGCAGGCCGCGGCGACATCGAAGGCGAAGGCAGTCGTGTTGCCGATCGCCTCCTTGACGAGGGCGGCCGTCGACGGCATCCAGTAGTCCGGGCTGAGCGTCGCCACGACGATCACGTCGATGTCGTCGGGCTCGAGCCCGGCCGTGCGGATGGCGCGCAAGCCGGCCACGGCGCCCATCGAGGCGCTCGTCTCGTGGGCGGCCGCCACGCGGCGCTCACGGATGCCGGTCCGGCTGACGATCCACTCGTCGGAGGTGTCCACCATGCGCTCGAGGTCGGCGTTGGTCAGCACCTGCGCGGGTGCGTACCGGCCCCAGCCGGTGATGCGGACCGAGTGCGGGGACGCGACGGGGGTCATGCGGGCTCAACCTCGATCAGCGGTGACTTGGCCTTCACGAGCTGGCCGTTGTCGGCGCAGATGCGCACCACCTTGCCGGCGAGGTCGCTCTTGATTTCATTGAACAGCTTCATCGCCTCGATCAGGCCGATGATCTGGCCCACCGAGACATGGTCCCCGACAGACACGTACGGCGTGGCGCCGGGCGACGGGGCGCCGTAGAAGATCCCGGTGAGCGGCGCGTTCACCGACGGTCGGACCGGGGGCACGGCGGGCGCTGCGACCGGCGCCGGGGCCAGCGCGACGGCCGCGGCCCCGGAAGCGCCGCCGCCATCGGCGGGCGGCAGGAATGCGGACGTCGCGAGGACGCGCTCCACGGCAGCCGGCGAGCGCACGATGATCGTCGTGTCGCCCGCGCTGACCTCGAGCTCGGCGAGCTCGCCGCGGTCCAGGATCGCCGCCAGCCGGTCCACCAGGCCCAGCAGCGTGGCGTCGCCAGCATCGGTAGGCGCAAGGGGGCCGGGCGGCTCACCGGGACTGGACATCAGGTCGCCGTCTCGGGGCCGGGAGCGGCCGCCCGCTGTGGACGTGGACGGGGCCGGCCGAGGCGGATCCCCGGGCCCGACGGGCACCGGGTCGACGTGGCGGCGGCCGTGGCCGGACCCGTTCGTCGGCGTGGTCGAGCCGGTCTCCGGGGCGTGCTCCGCGGCGGCCGAGCCGGTGTCGGCGGGGAGGACCGGGTCGTCGCTCATGCTTCCCACCGGCGGAAGACCAGCGCCGTGTTCTGGCCGCCGAACCCGAACGAGTTGGACAGCGCCACCCGCGGGTCCCGTTTCGCCGCCACGTTGGGCGTGAGGTCCAGTCCCGCTGCCGCGTCGTCGGGATCGTCGAGGTTGATGGTGGGCGGCACGATCCCGGTGCGCAGCGTCAGGACGGTCACGATCGCCTCCACGGCGCCGGCCGCGCCCAGCGTGTGGCCCAGCATGGACTTGTTGGCGGTCACGGACACGTTGCGGGCATGATCGCCGAAGATCGTCCGGATCGCCTCCAGCTCCGCCTTGTCGCCCGGCGGCGTGGACGTGGCATGGGCATTGACGTGGTCCACCTCGGAGGGGTCGAGGCCGGCCTTGTCGAGCGCTCGGCGCGCCGCGCGGACCGCGCCGATCCCGCCCGGTGCCGGCAGCGTGATGTGCGAGGCGTCGGCCGTGGCGCCGTAGCCCACCAGCTCCGCGAGCGGGGCGGCGCCGCGCGCCTCGGCATGCTCGAGCGCCTCGAGGACCAGCACACCGCACCCTTCACCCACCACGAAGCCGTCTCGGGCCTTGTCGAACGGGCGCGAGGCGGCCTCGGGGTCGTCGTTCCGGGTGGACAGCGCCTTCATCGAGGCGAAGCCGCCGACGGTTGCCTCGTGGATCCCGGCCTCAACGCCGCCGGCGAGCATCAGGTCGGCATCACCCCGGCGGATGGTCTCCCACGCCTCGCCCAGCGCATGGCCGCCGGTGGCGCAGGCCGACACCGTGGCGAAGTTGGGCCCGAGGGCGCCGGTGGAGATGGCGACCTGCCCGGCGCCGACGTTGCCGATGCCCATGGGGACGAAGAAGGGCGAGATCCGGTCGGGCCCGCGCTGGCCCATCACGAGCACGTTGTCGAACAGCGTGTGCACGCCGCCCAGCCCGGAGCCGATGATCACGCCAGCCCGCTCCGCGAGCTCGTCGTCGAAGCGCTCCGGCAGGCCAGCGTCGCGGACAGCCTGATGCGCCGTCCACACCGCGAACTGGATGTAGCGGTCGATGCGCCGGATCTCCTTGCGGTCGAGGACCGACGAGGGGTCGAAGCCCTTCGCCTCCGCTGCGAACCGCACGGCGAGGCGCGACGGGTCGAACGCCTGGATCGGCGCCACCCCGCTCCGACCGGCGACCAGGCCGTCCCACGTGGTCGCCACGTCGTTGCCCAGCGCGGTGATGGCGCCCATCCCGGTCACGACCACCCGCCGGGGCCGCTGGGGCCAGCTCCAGCTCATCGGACGTGCTTCCCCGTGCGCACCGTGGCTGCACGGTAGACGTCGCCCGGCAGCCCGCGCGCCGAGATGGCGCTCGCCACGGAGAGCGCGTCGTAGGCGGTCCGGCGGATGACCACGTCCACCTTGCCGTCGGCGATCGTCGCCATCGCCCAGCTCGCGGTGGGATCGCCGTCGAACACGTAGCCGCACGACCCGTCGTTGACGATCACCTTCCAGCCGAGGTCGCGGACCTCGGGCACGTGCGTGTGGCCGACGAAGATGACCCGGGCGTCGGTGCCCGCGGCGCGCTCGTAGATCACCGACGCGTCGAGCGCCTGGTCGAAGCCGCGCGTCTGGGAGCCCGGGGAGGCGTGCACCACCAGCACCAGCGTGTCGTCGGCGGTGCGCATGCGGCGCTCGGACGGCAGGCGGCGGAGCCAGTCGAGCTGGTCGTCGCCGAGCTCGTCATGGGCCCACTCGGCGGCCGCGGTGATCACCTCGGGCACGCCGTCCTGGTACTGCGGGTAGGCGGCGCCGTAGTCGAAGTCGCCGACCGCGATGTCGGTGTTGCCCGACACGATCAGCGCTCCCTCGGACTCGAGGTGCCGCAGCGCGTCAACGCAGCCGTTGGGATAGCGGGCCGTTGAGGATGAGGTCGCCAGCGACGAGGACCGCGTCGGGCTTCTCGCGGCGGATCTCGGCGGCAACGGCCTCGAGGGCCGTGAGGTTGCCGTGGATGTCGGACAGGACGGCGATGCGGGTCATCGGGCAGTTCCCCGGGCGGGCGTGGAGGCGGCAATATCGAGGTGGACCGTCATCGCAGGGCCCCCGCGGGCGGGATGATGAAGGACAGGAGGCCCTCGCAGGCCACCTCGCCGTTCACGCTGGCCACCGCGCGGCCCTTGCCGAAGCGGCTGCCCAGCTTCTCCATGGTGACCTCGAGGCGGAGCGTGTCGCCCGGCACCACGATCCGCTTGAAGCGGACCTCGTCGATGCCCGCGAACAGGCCCATCCGGTCGCCGAAGCCCGGCTGCTTGGCCACGTAGACGGCCATCGTCTGGGCGAGCGCCTCCACCTGGAGGACGCCGGGCATCACCGGCATCTCCGGGAAGTGACCCCCGAAGAACCACTCGGTGGCGGTCACGGCCTTGATGCCCACGATCCTCTTGGCGTCGGGGTCGTACTCGATGATCCGGTCCACGAGCAGGAATGGCCAGCGGTGCGGGATCAGCGATTGGATCTCGCGCGCGGTGTGGACGGTCCCGGGCGTCGCCGGGCTCTCGGCGGACGGGATGGCTTGGTCGGTCACGGGCGGCTCCTGGCGGGGTCGTCGGCAGCGTAGGCGGCGGCGATCGAGGCACGATGGCGGGTGTGTGCAGGGATGCACGCGCGGGCTGGCCGCGGCGCGCTGGACAGGACGCGCATCAGGCGCGCTCGGCGGCCGCGAGGAAGGCAGCCGCGCCAACCCGGTCGAGCAGGTTGGTGGTGAAGTGCCCGGCGAGGAACGGCTCCGAGGCGAGGAGCGCCTGGTGGATCGCCACATTGGTGACCACCCCCTCGATCACGAGCTCTGCGAGGGCGGCCTTGCCGCGGGCGATCGCCGCCTCGCGGGTCTGGCCCCAGACGATCAGCTTGCCGAGCAGCGAATCGTAGTACGGGGGGATGTCGTAGCCGGTGTAGGCGTGGCTGTCGAAGCGGACGCCGGGGCCGCCGGGCGCGTTCAGCCGCTCGATGGTGCCGGCGCCGGGCCGGAACTCGTGGGCGGGGTCCTCGGCGTTGATCCGGAACTCGATCGCGTGGCCGTCCTGGTGCACGTCCGCCTGGGTGAACCCGAGCGGCTCGCCGGCGGCGATGCGGATCTGCGTGGCGACGAGGTCGATGCCCGTGAGCATCTCGGTGACCGGGTGCTCCACCTGGATCCGGCAGTTGATCTCGATGAAGTAGGCGTTGCCGTCGCCGTCGACCAGGAACTCGAGCGTGCCCACGTTCTCGTACCCGGCCGCGACCACCGCCTTCACGGCTCGCTCGGCCAGTTCGCGGCGCCCGGCCGCTGTCATCGCGGGCGAGGGCGACTCCTCGAGGATCTTCTGGTGCCGGCGCTGGATGGAGCAGTCACGCTCCCAGAGGTGGACGCCATAGCCGAAGCGGTCCACGGCCACCTGGACCTCGACGTGGCGGTTGTCCTCCAGCCAGCGCTCGAGGTACAGCGCGTCGTCGCCGAACGCGGCGCGCGCCTCGGAGCGGCAGATCGGCAGGACGGCCGCGAGCTCCCGCGCGGAGCGGACCATGCGCATCCCCTTGCCGCCGCCCCCTGCGGAGGGCTTGACGAGGACCGGGTACCCCACCCGGCCCGCCTCCTCGAGGGCGTGGGCCTCGTCGCCGAGGAGCCCCGATCCGGGGATGGTCGGCAGGCCGTGGGCGGCGAGGAGGCGGCGGACCTCCTCCTTGGACGCGAACCTCTCGAGCACGGGTGCCGACGGGCCGATGAACGTCAGGCCGTGGGCGCGCACTGCCTCGGCGAAGGCGTCGTCCTCGGACAGGAAGCCGTAGCCCGGGTGGATGGCGTCGCAGCCGGTGACCAGCGCGGCGGAGATGATGGCGGGAGCCGAGAGGTACGAGCGGCGGGCGTCGGCGGGGCCGATGCAGATGGCCTCGTCGGCGAGCAGCGCCGGCAGCGAGGCGCGGTCCGCCTCCGAGTACGCGACGACGGCCTCGATCCCCAGCGTCCGGCAGGCGCGGAGGATCCGGAGCGCGATCTCGCCCCGGTTGGCGATCAGGACGCGGCTGATCATGCTCAGCCCTCCCCCGCCCCGTCGGCGCTCGTCGTCTCGGCATCCGGCTCGGGATCGCCCTCGACCAGCGCGATCTCCTCGCCGTACTCGACGCCGTCGCCAGCCTGCGGATACACCTCGATGACGGTGCCGTCGATCGGTGCGACGACATCGAGCGCGATCCCCAGCAGGTCCACCGTGGCGATGCGGTCCCCGGCGCGGACGCGGGTCCCCGGCGCGACGCCCGGCTTGAACATGCCAACGGTCGGCGAGAGCGCGGGCTCCCGCGGAGGCCCGCCGCCTGCGTCCTCGATCGGAGCGGCCGGTGCGGAGGCTGCGGCGCCAGACGGCGTCACGATGGGGGGCGCGGCGCGATGCGGGCGCTCGCGGCGGGGGCCGAGGCCGGCGGGCCGCCGGACACGGACGTGCCAGTCGCCCTCGCGGATCTCGACCTCGCCGAGGTTCGCGGCGCCCAGCTTCACGACGAGCGCGGGCACGAGCGCGTCGGCGAGGCGGGCGATCCCGGCGTGGTCGGCGGCGCGCTGGGCGGCGTTGCGGTCCCCGGGTCGGGGCTGGTCGGGCATCGGCTAGACGTCCTCGCGGGCTGGTGGCTCGTCGCGCCGTCCCACCTGGAGCGGCGCGGGGATGGCTCGCGAACCGGCCTCGAGGAGACCGCGCAGGCGGTCGGCGAAGCCGCTCCGCGGCGGAGCGACGGGCGTGGGGACCTCGGTCACAACCTCGGTGTAGGCGCCGAGCGAACGGTAGCGGCGATAGCGCTGCTCGACCAGCAGCTCGAGCGGGATGGCCGTCAGGCGGTCCAGCTCGCGCAGCACCGCGGTCTTGATGCGCCTGCCCGTCTCCTCGTGGTCGGTGTGGGCGCCGCCCTCGGGCTCCGGGATGACGTGGTCGATCACGCCCAGCGCCTGCTGGTCGGCCGCGCTCATCCGCATGGCCGTGGCCGCAGTCGACGCCTCGTCGGTGGTGCGCCACAGGATGCTGGCGCAGCCCTCGGGCGAGATGACCGCGTAGACGGCGTTCTCCAGCGCGAGGACCACGTCGCCCACGGCGATCGCGAGCGCCCCGCCGGAGCCCCCCTCTCCGGTGATGACCGTGACGATGGGCGTCCGCAGTCTCGTCATCAAGCCGACGGAGCGCGCGATGGCCTCCGCGATGCCGCGCTCCTCGGACTCGGGGCCCGGGTAGGCCCCGGGCACATCCACGAACGTCACGATCGGCAGGCCGCTGCGCTCCGCGAGCTCCATCACGCGCATCGCCTTGCGGTACCCCTCCGGGTGGGGCATCCCGAAGTTGCGGCGCAGGTTCTCCTCGGTGTCCGCGCCCTTCTGCTGGCCGACGACCGCCACGCGGTAGGGACCGATGCGCGCGAAGCCGGCCACGACCGCCTCGTCGTCGCCGAACGCCCGGTCACCGTGGAGCTCGATGACCTCATCGGCCATCACGGCGAGCAGCTCGAGGATCCGCGGGCGGCGCAGGTTGCGTGCGAGCTGGACGCGGGCCCAGACCTCCGCCCTGCGGTCCGCGGGCGCCGGCTCGGCGGACGCGGATGCCGCGGTGCCGGGCTCAGGCGCCTGGCGCTCCTCGCGCCGGCCCAGGATTCGGTCAACCACGAGGGGCCTCCGTCGAACTCGGGGCGAGGTAGCGGAGCAGCGCGGCAACCTCTCGTCGGAGATCCGCGCGGGCCACGACGCGGTCGACGAAGCCGTGGCGGAACAGGAACTCGGCGCGCTGGAACCCGGGCGGCAGCTCCTGGCCAATCGTCCCGGCACCCACCCTGGCGCCCGCGAACCCGATCAACGCGTTGGGCTCGGCGAGGTTCACGTCGCCCATCGCGGCGTAGCTCGCGAACACGCCGCCCGTGGTCGGGTCGCTCATCACCGACACGTACGGGACGTGGGCCGCGCGCAGCCGCTCGAGAGCGGCCATGGTCTTGGCGAGCTGCATCAGGGCCAGCGTCCCCTCCTGCATCCGCGCCCCGCCCGACGCCGAGACGATGATCAGCGGCACGCGGGAGGCGAGCGCGCCCTCTGCGGCGCGGGCGACCTTCTCGCCCACCACGGCGCCCATCGACCCGCCCATGAACCCGAAGTCCATGACCAGGATCGCGACGCGCTGGTCCTCGATGCGCCCGTAGCCCCAGACGGCGGCGTCACGGAGGCCGGTGGCGAGCTGTGCAGCGGCCAGGCGGTCGGGGTACGCCTTCTGGTCCACGAACCCGAGCGGGTCCTTGGACGTGAGGCCCGGATCGCGCTCCTCGAACGAGCCCGGGTCCAGCAGCTGCCCGAGGCGGAGCGCGGACGTGAGCCGGAAGTGGTGGCCGCACGACGGGCAGACGTGGAGCGTCTTCTCGAGCGCCTTGTTGAACAGCTGCTCGGAGCACGACGGGCAGCGCGTCCACAGCTTGTCCGGGACGGCCTCGTGACGGGAGCGGAAGCCCGGGAACTTGACGGGCATCAGGCGGGCCCTCCGGGGATGCCCGCGGCCAGGTCGGCGAGGTCCGCGATGCGGCGGGCGTGGGCGGCCCTCGCAGCGCGGCTCATGGGTGCGCCGGCGGGACGAGAGGCGCGCCAGGCCACCCAGGCCACGCCCACGAGCGAGATGGCGGCTGAGGTGATCGCGCCGCCCACGAGGAGCGGCCGGGCCGGGGATCGGACGCCGTTGGCGCGGGCGACGGCCGCCTCGTCGGACGGGTCGAGCTGGCCGGCGAGGACCGCTGCGAGCAGCGCGTCGTCCGCCGGGATGCCAGCAGCGGGGAACGGGATGAGGTCGCCGGAGCGGTCCGCGACGTCAGCTCGACCGCGCAGCTCGCCTGCAGCGAGGTCGGCGATCTCGGCGGCCAGCCGCTCCTCGAACCGGAAGGACGGGTGGGCGCGGAGCAGCGTCGACCGGAGGACCGCGACGGCATGGCGCAAGGACGGATCGAGTGCGCCCTGCTCGATGGCGGTCGCCCACCCCTCGAGGGCCCGCACACCGTCGGCGGTCCTCCCCGTCGTCATCGACGGCATCGGCGCCGCCCGGCGCTCGGCCTGCGCCAGCAGGGTGTCGAGATACTGGTCGGTCACCAGCGCATCGACCGACTCCTCGTGGTCCCGCGCTCGTGCCCGCCTCACCGGCGCGACCCCCGGTCGTGGCCCAGCTCGTGCGCGACGCTCCCGAGGGCCCGGTGGATGAGCACCCGGACCGCGCCCTCGGAGCGGCCCAGGATGCCGGCGATCTCGGCTGTGCTCATCTCGTCGACGAACCGCAGCAGGAGCGCCCGGCGCCGATCGTCCGGGAGGTCGCGGACGACCCGCATCGCCGCGGCGGCCTCGTCGCGCGTCACGGCGTCGCCCTCGAGGTCCACGCCGTCCGCGATGGTCAGCCCGGTGTCCAGCACCGCGTCGAGCGAGGAGGCGGGCTTGCGCCGACGCGAGCGCCGCTCGTTGGCGACCACGTTGCGCGCGATGCGGAACAGCCAGACGCGGAATGTGCTCGCCTCGGGGCCGTCCTCGGGCCGCGCGAGCTCGCGGAACCGCGGCAGGGCCGCCAGCGCGCGGAGGAAGGTCCGCTCCGTGGCGTCCTCCGCCGCGTGGTGGTCGGCGAGCTCGTAGAGGGCGTAGCTGTACACCTGGGCGAGGTACTTCCGGTAGAGGGCGTCGAACTTGGCGGGATCCCGGCGCGCCGCCTCGACGAGCGGCCGGTCACGGTCGAGCGCGACGACGACGCGCTCCGCCGCCGGCTCGGCTGTTCCAAACCCCAGTCGCGCCATCGCGTTACACCCGCGCCGCGAGTCGGACGTGGACGACCTCGCCCGCGTGGACCGCGTGCTGGTCGCCACCGCCGACGGGCGACACCACGAGCGCGCCGCTGCTCCCGTCGACGCCGTCGACGGTCACGTCCTCGCCGGCACCGGCACCGTGGCCATCCAGCCGGACCACCCGCCCGGTCAGCGCCTGGCGCGTGGTCCACGTCCCCACATCGAAGAAGCCCGCCCGAAGGGCCTCGAGCCTCGTCTCGAGGTAGCCCAGGAATGCCGCCAGCAGCGCGTCGATGTCGATCGGCCGCCCGGCGGAGGCTTCCCGGAGGCTGGTCATCGTCCCGGCGAGCGTGGGCGGAAAGTCGGCCGCCGACCAGTCGGCGTTGATCCCGATCCCGACGACGGCCCGAGGGTCCGCCGTGCCCAGGCCGTCGGTCTCGCCCAGCACGCCCGCCACCTTGCGCAGGTCGAGCGGCGCCGCCAGGCGTCGTGCCGCCTCCTCGGCGGCAAGGACCCCGGTGAGCAGCGCGTGAGGACCGGCCACCTCGAATACGAGGTCGTTCGGCCACTTGAGCCGGATCGCGCCCTCGGGCAGCCCAGCGACCTCCTCTCCCGCATCGCACATCGCCAGGGACACGGCTGCGCCCAGCCGCCAGACCTTGTCGGGCGGCAGCCATGTGGGGAGGAAGCCGCACGAGAGCATCAGCGAGGCGCCGGGCGGCGACACCCAGGCGCGGCCTGCGCGCCCGCGGCCCGCGGTCTGCTCACGGGCGACCGCGACCGCGACCTCGGGCGTGCCGTCGGCCAGCCAGCCGCGGACGACGTCGTTCGTGGACTCGACCGTATCGAAGCGCTCGAGCCTGCTGAGCGTGGCGATGACCGATTCGGGGTCCGTCACCGGCTCAGCCGGCCGCGGCCGCCTCGACCGCCTCGGGCTGCTCCAGCGCGAACGCGGCGTGCAGGGCCCGGACGGCCTCCTCGACGCGGTCCTCGGCGATGATCGTCGTGATCCGGATCTCGGAGGTGGAGATCATCTCGATGTTGATGCCCGCGTCCGCCAGCGTGCCGAACATCCGGGCGGCATAGCCCGGTGCGTTCTGGATGCCGGCGCCCACGATGGACACCTTGGCCACCGAGCTGTCGGTGGTCATGTCGGCGAAGCCCAGCTCCCGGACGAGCGGGTCCAGGAGGCGCTTCGCCTTGGCGAGCTCCACGCGCGGGATCGTGAACGAGATGTCCGTCGAGCCACCGTGGCCCACGTTCTGGACGATCATGTCCACGATGACGCCGGCGTCGGCCAGCGGCCCGAAGACGTGGTTCGCGACGCCGGGCCTGTCGGGTACGCCGACGAGCGTGATCTTGGCGACGTTCCGGTCGTGGGCGAGACCCCGGACCTTGTTGCGCTGCTCCACGAGCGCGTCCTCCTTGATGAGCGTGCCGGGGGCGTCCTCGAACGAGCTGAGGACCTCGATGACGACGTCGTTGACCCAGCCCAGCTCCACGGCGCGCACCTGCATCACCTGGGCGCCCTGGTGGGCGAGCTCCATCATCTCCTCGTAGCCGATGACGGGCAGCTGGCGGGCGTCGGGGGCAATCCGCGGGTCCGCGGTGTAGATCCCCTTCACGTCCGTGAAGATCTGGCAGCGGTCGGCGCGCAGCTGGGCGGCGAGCGCGACGGCGGTGGTGTCCGATCCGCCCCGGCCGAGGGTGGTGATCTCGGCTGAGTGGACGTCGCTCGCGGTCGCGCTGTCCTCCAGCGCGGCGACGCCCTTCGTGCTCATGCCCTGGAAGCCCGCGACGATCACGACCTTGCCGGCGGCGATCTCGGCGTTGACCCGCCGGGGGTCGATGCCCGCAATGCGCGCCTTGCCGTACGTGCCGTCCGTGGTGATCCCCGCCTGCGGGCCGGTGAGGCTGATGGCGGCGACACCCAGCGAGTGGAGGGCCATCGAGACCAGCGTGGCGCTCTGGTGCTCGCCAGTGGCGAGGAGCACGTCGAGCTCGCGCGGGTCCGGCTCATCGGTGATGGCGGCGGCGAGGGCGAGGAGCTCATCGGTGGTGTCGCCCATGGCGGACACGATGACGACGAGGTTGGAGCCCGCCGTGCGCTCCCGTGCGATCCGCCTGGCGACGCGCTTGATGCGCTCGGCGCCCGCGACGGACGAGCCGCCGAACTTCATGACGACGAGAGGAGTGGACATAGCCGGGCAATTCTAGCGGGCAGATGCGGTGATGCCGCCGTTTCGGTTCGGTTGCGGCGCTTCGGCTGCTCTCGGCCGTGCCCGCGCGTCCATTTCGCCCCTCGCCCTCGCGCCACGCCGCGCTCCCGCGTCGCGCGCCCAATCGCCGTGCTCGGGCGCTGGCGCCTCGCCGTACTCGGGCGCTTGCGCCTCGCCGCCCTCCCGCGCTGGCGCCTCGCCCTTCACGCCCTCGGGGGCACCCGTCCCGCAATTTCCGGCAGATGTTCCTCGTGCGGCCGCTATAGGCGGCTGAATCGCCACATGTTCATGACGCGGCCACCTGCCCGCAGATCTGGGCAGTCCCCCGCCAGATGTTCGTCGTACGGCCGTTATCCAGCGATTCATCGGACAACGGCCGACCCACGGTCATTTGGGGAAGCCCGAGTCGGCTGGATTGCTGGCCGGTGCAGCCGAGACGCGAACGCGCTTCGGGGTCGCCGCCTTAGCGGTCGCAGCGCGGTCATCTGCAAGAAACCAGACGCCCGCAGGAGCCGGCCCCACAGGGTCCTCGAGCCAGTGTCGGATTTCGAGCGTTCCCGCCGGCAGAGCGGCCTGAACCGTGGCGCCGAACCTCGCGAGTCGTCGCCGGTTCGTACTGGTGTCGGCCAGCACGAGGATCCTCGCCACCGACGACACCGGCGCCCAGCCCCGATCCCGCGCGATCGTCGGGCCGAGCCGCCCCTTGCGGTCGATCCCGCCGAGCATCGCCTGCATGTCGGGCGTGATCGACTTGACCTCGAACACAGTCAGGGCGTGGCGCTTCGGATGCCAGGCCAGAACGTCGATCGAGCCGCGCTCGCCGTAGTGCGAGAACGATGCCTCGACGCAGACCTCCCAGCCCAGCGCGCCGAGGCGCGCGACCAGCGCTTCAACGATCCGCGCGTGCGCCTCGTCGAGCAGTCGGTCGAGACCCTCGCCCTGCCAGTGGGCCGAAGCTCGAGCGAGCCTCCTACCGCCACCACGACGCGCTCGATCACGCCGATCGCGATCGCCCCGCTCTCGCCCCGCTCGATCCGGCCGACGACTGGCCGAGAGACATGGGCCTTGCGCGCGAGATCGTCCTGACGCCACTGACGACGCCGTCGCAGGGCGCGGACCGCGCGGCCGATCCGATCGAGCTCCATGCGGACAGGGTCGCCAGACGGCCTCAACTCCGGCTTATGTGCGCCCGCCAGCCGGTCGTTGCAGATGAAGGCCGCTGGCGAGCCAGAGATGCCCTGTGCATAAGGGCAGGGTGAGCGTCCGCCTGCATGCTGCTGTCACCGCCCCGGGCGGGAGGGGGTTTGTGGTGGCCGCCAGTGCGCTGGCGTCTCGCCGTGGCGGTGGGCGGCGGAGCGCCCAAATCGCCGCCCTGCGCCACAATCGGCGCACCCGAGACAAGCGCCCCGCCCCGGAGACCTGCCATGTGCTTCGACCACGACTCCCGGCCGCCCATCGTCCCCGACCCGTCGGGCATCCGCGACGCGCAGGAGGTGGAACTGGAGGCAGCCGATGGCAACCGGTTCGCCGCCTACGTCGCGCGGGCCGCGCACCCCACCGGCGCGGGGATTGTCATCCTCCCCGACGTCCGCGGCCTCCACACGTACTACAAGGAGTTGGCCGAGCGCTTCGCGGAGCACGGGGTGGACGCGGTCGCGATCGACTTCTTCGGGCGCACCGCCGGCATCAGCGACCGCGGGCCGGATTTCGAGTACATGCCGCACGTCGCCGCCACGACCTACGCGGGCCTGACGGCGGACATCCACGCCGCTGCCGAGCGCCTCCGGCAGGACGCCAGCGTCGATCGCCTCTACGCCACGGGCTTCTGCTTCGGCGGACGACTGGCATTCCTCACGGCCGGCATGGCGGACCTGGACCTCACCGGCGTCATCGGCTTCTACGGCTGGCCGACGGGCGCATCGCGCAACGACACGCCCGCCCCCGCCGACGTCGCCTCGACCTTCACCTGCCCGGTCCTGGGGATCTTCGGCGGTGCCGACCAGGGGATCTCCGCTGACGTGGTGGCGGCCTTCGAGCACGCGTTGACCGAAGCGGGAATCGAGCACCGGCTGACCACGTACGATGGGGCTCCGCATTCCTTCTTCGACCGGAAGGCCGCCGAGTTCGCCGAGGCCAGCGACGGCGCGTGGGCGGAGACGCTGGGCTTCATGGGGGTCGCCAAGTGAGGGTCGCGCAATGAGCTTCCTGCGGCGGATGTTCGGGGGAGGGGCTGCGGCGACCGACGGGATGGCCCGAGCGCCCCTCGACCCAGCCGAAGCCGCCGCCGAGGATGCCGAGCACGAGCGTGCGCTCCTGCGCGAGGAGGCCGTCCGCCTCTCCGACGAGCTGCTGGCGCGCCAGATGCGGTACGCCGACCGGTCGTGGACCCCGCCCGCGCAGGGCGGGGAGCGTCGCGCCGGCGACAGCGAAGGCAACGAGTAGGAGGCCGATGGTGCGCCTGGTCCAATTCCTCGTCCGGCTGCTGATCGCGTTCACGGTCGCCGTCACCGCCGCCTCGCTCGTCTCGACGGCTGTGGCGCTGGCCAAGCGCGACCAGTTCCCCGACGATGCCGAGCCGGAGGACGACGAGCTCGACTTGGCGACGATCCTGCGGGGCCGCACATTCCGCTCCGAGGCGACCGCCTTCCGCGGCGGCCGCCTCATCTCGTGGCAGGGCGCGGCCGACATCGACCTGCGTGGCGCGAGGCTCGATCCCGCCGGCGCTCACCTCGAGGTCGTGACGGTCTTCGGAGGCATGCAGATGCGCGTGCCGCAGGACTGGCCGGTCCGGATGCACGGCGTGGCGATCTTCGGCGGGGCGGGGTCGATGGCCCGGCATCCCGACGGGGGCGAGAGCGGCCCCGTCCTGACGATCCGCTACCGCACGATCTTCGGGGGCTTCGGCGTGACCGCCGAGCCGGACGACGAGTTGCTGACTGTCTGACGGACCGGCGTCCGCGCCGCCCGCGCGGCACGCTAGGCTGAGAGTCCACACCATCAAGGAGGGGCCATGAAAGAACGGCTCATCGGCGAAGACCAGCTGCTGGTCACGGCCGACACCTCGCTCGGCGACGCGCTCTGGGATTGGGTTGCAGCGGACGCCTCGCGGCGCGCGGCCGACGGCTGGCGGATCGCGAACATCGGCGGCATCGGCACCCAGATGGGGATGCAGCAGCCGCAGATGGGCTACGGAGCGCCCTCGTACGCGGTTGCCCTCTCGCTCTGGATCCTGTACCGCCGGTGAGCGACGTCTCGCCCGCCTCGTCGGGCCAACCGGGCGACACCACGCCGCCCGCCAGCGACCGGGTCCGCCTCCGCCGCAAGCCGATGCGCGGCCGCCACGACCGCGAGACGATCGACGCGATCATCGACGCCGCGGTCATCGGCGTGATCGCGTTCGTCCAGGACGGCCAGCCGTACGCGATCCCAACCAACGTCTGGCGCGAGGGCGACCGCGTCTACTGGCACGCCTCGGCTGGCAGTCGCCTGCTCCGGGTGGCGGACGGGACCGCGGTCTGTGTCACGCTCTACCACCTGGACGGGCTGGTGCTGGCCCGCTCCGCCACCAACCACTCGGTCAACTTCCGCTCGGTGGTGATCCTCGGCACGGCGCACCTGGTCGTCGAGCCAGGCCCGGTGGAGCACGCGCTCGAAGGGCTGGTCGAGTCGCTGTATCCCGGCCGCTGGGCGCAGCTGCGCCCCATGACCGAGAAGGAGCGCAAGGAGACCGGCGTCATGTACGTGGACCTCGCCGAGGCCTCCGCGAAGGTCCGCGACGAAGGGCCCCACGACAACGCGGGCGACGAGACCTGGCCGGTGTGGGCCGGGCTGATCCCGGTGCAGACGGTCCGCGGCGAGGCCGAGCCCGACGAATTCGTGCAGCCGGGCACGCCGGAGCCGGTGGTCCGTCTCCCCTAGCTTCGTTCGACGCCATGAGGGCCGCGCGAGTCGCGTGCGACTCGATCCGCGGCGCGTCGAGCGTGGGCGGCGCGCCCAACGTCGGTTTCGCGGAACGAGGCGCGCTCGCCGAACCGCGATTCGAGTCCGTGGCGACTCACGGGCGCCGAACGATGTGCCGACCGATGTGCCGACGACGTGCCGAACGATGTGGCGCTAGGCCCCTTCGATCAGCTCCGGCCCCCGGTTGCGCGGCGCGACGATCGAGGTCTGCCCGGTGAGCCCAGCACCGTCGGCGGCGTCACGGAGCGCCTCCTCAACCGGACCGGCGTCGGCATCGGGCGCCACGAAGGCGAGCACCGTGGAGCCCGCGCCCGAGAGGAACGCGCCCAGCGCCCCGGCCGCCCGGGCGGCACCCGTGAGGCGCGGCAGCTGCGGGTAGGCCACCGAGCGGTACGGCTCGTGGATGCGGTCAACTGTGAGGTCGGCCAGCAGGTCCCAGCGGCCGGACGCGATCCCCGCCACACCGATCGCGATGCGGCTCATGTTGGACACCGCGTCGCGGAGCGGCACCTCGGCCGGGAGGACGCGCCGCATGTCGGCGGTGGACAACCGTCGGTCGGGGATGAACAGCACCGCGCGGAGCCCCTCGGGCGCATCGAACCGCACCGCTTCCACGCGCTGGCCCAGGTGGGCCGACACGACGAAGCCGCCCATGAGCGCGGCCGACGCGTTGTCCGGATGGCCCTCGATGTCCGTCGCGAGGCGCAGCATCGTCGGCATCGAGAGCGTTCCGCCGCCCAGCGCGTTGCCTGCCCAGATGCCACCGACAGCAGCCGCCGACGACGAGCCCAGCCCGCGCGACAGCGGGATCCGGTTGTGGGCGGTGATCCGCCAGCCGACATCGGGCGGCCGCGGCCCCAATTGCGCCTCGATGGCCGACTCGAGACCCATGACGAACCGGTTCGACCGTTCCGGTCCGAGCTCATCGGCCCCCTCGCCGGTGGTCGTCAGCTCAATCGACCCGTCGGCCCCGACCGCCTCGACCTCGACCCGGTTGCACAGCTCCAGCGCCAGTCCAAGGCAGTCGTACCCGGCGCCCAGGTTGGCGGTGGAGGCGGGCACGTCGACCACCAGCCGGCGGCCGAGCACCGACGACCAGTCGCCGTGGGTCTGCCAGTGGCCTGCGACAGGGCTGGGGGCCATGTCGGTCAGTCCCCGATCGGGTAGCAGGCGCCCGACGGCGCAGCGACGCACTCACCGGCAACAGGGCGCACCACGACATCGGCGCCACCCTCCGCGCGCACAGCCCCCGCCCATGTGGAGCCCAGCCCGCGGGCGATCGACACGAGGTCCGAGAGCACGGCGGCGGCGGCGGCGGCACCGCCTGCGCCTGGCCCCTCGAACGCCACCCGCCCGACCGGATCAGCGTCCACCTCGACCCGGTTGAGCACGCCGTCGCAGCGGCCGAAGGGCGATCCAGCGGGCACCGCGGTCGGGACCACGGACGCCTCGATCGCACCGTCCTGGGCGAGTCGGGTCGTGGCGATCAGGCGGAGCGTTCGGCCCTCCGCAGCGAGGGCGGCCACATCGGCGGCACTGACGCCCGTGATGCCCGGGGAGCCCGGCGTCCCGGTGACGGAGCCGGGGCGGTTCGACACGGCATCGGGCGAGATCCACGAGCCGAACGCGAGGCGGGCGAGGATGACGAGCTTGTTGACCGCGTCGAGCCCCTCCACGTCGGCGGTGGGATCGGCCTCGGCGTAGCCCTTCGCCTGGGCCTCGAGGAGCACGTCCGCGTAGTCGCGCCCGTCACGGGCCATCGCGGTGAGCATGTAGTTGGTCGTGCCGTTCACGATTCCGCGGACGCGGGCGATACGGTCCCCGGCGAGGTCCCCGGCGATGGGCCCGAGGAGCGGGATGCCGCCGCCAACGGCCGCCTCGAACCGCAGGACCGCGCCCGTCTCGCGGGCGAGCGCCTCGAGCTCCGGCCCGTGGTGGGCGATGACGTGCTTGTTCGCCGTCGCCACGTGACGTCCGGCGGCGAACGCTGGCCCTGACGAGCGAGTGCGCGGGCTCGTCGCCGCCCATCGTCTCCACGATCACGTCCACGTCGTCGCGCGCGACCAGGGCGAAGGCGTCGTCGGACAGCAGTTCGGCGGGGATGCCGTTGGCGATGGCGCGCTCGGTGAACTTCTCGGCGATGCCGACCAGGACGAGCGGCCGGCCATCCGCGGGGGCAAGGCGGGGCGACCGCTCGAGGAACGCTCGGACGACCTCTCGGCCGACGGTGCCGGCGCCGATGACGCCGACGCGCAGGGGCTGCATGCTCAACGGGGATCTCCGGACGGTTTGGGCGACGCCGGGATGGTATCGAACGCGGGGCGCCATCGGCGACCGGCGGCCGGCGCCCGCTCGGCGCAGGGCTCGCATCGCGCTCCGTGTCTGTGCCTCTCCGCGTCGGAGGCGTGCGGGCGTCCGGCTCAGTCGCCCTTGCTTTCGCTAGGACCTCGATCCCCTGGCGCCGAGCCGACCGATCTCCTCGACGATGGCCGGGTTCTCGAGGGACGAGAGATCGCCGGCGTCGAGCCCCAGCCAGGCCGATCGCGCAACGCGCCGCATGACCTTGCCAGAGCGGGTCTTGGGCAGCGCGGTCACGACCTCGACCCGCTCGGGGCGGAGCGTCTTGCCGAGGCTGAAGGTGACGCCGTCGGCGATCTCGCGGAGCAGGTCGGGGTCGGGCGTCACGCCGGGCCGCAGAACGCACAGGACAACGATGACCTCCCCCTTGACCGGGTCGGGCACGCCGATCGCTGCGGCCTCGATCACCGCGTGGTGGACCGACGCTGCCCCCTCCACCTCGGCCGGCCCGACCCGCTTGCCCGCCACCTTGAGCGTGTCGTCCGAGCGGCCGTGGATGTACCAGTAGCCGTCGGCGTCGATCTCAGCCCAGTCTCCGTGCAGCCAGACGCCGGGCAGGCGCGCCCAGTAGCTGGCGAGGTACCGGTCGCGGTCGTGCCAGAAGCCGCGGGTCATGCCAGGCCACGGCGCCCGGATCGCCAGCTCGCCGTAGGCACGCCGAACCGGCGCGCCGTCCGGGGCCACCACATCGGCGGCCATGCCGATGCTCGGCCCGCTGAACGAGGCGGGCTTGATGGGCGTGAGCAGGTTGCAGGCGACGATCCCGCCGCTGACCTCGGTCCCGCCGCTGTAGTTGATCACCGGGCAGCGACCGCCGCCGACCTCGCGGAAGTACCACCACCACGGCTCGTCGTTCCACGGCTCGCCGGTGGAGCCCAGCACGCGCAGCGAACCGAGGTCGTGGCCTCGGACCGGCTCGGTGCCGTGGGCCATGAGCGCCCGCACAAGCGTTGGGGAGATGCCGAGGTGGCTCACGCGATGACGCTCAACGATGGCCCACATCCGGTCGGGGCCGGGATGGTCGGGCGCGCCCTCGTAGATCACCAGCCGGGCCCCGAGGAGCAGCGCCCCGGAGATGGCCCACGGTCCCATCATCCAGCCCAAGTCGGTGTACCAGAACAGGGTGTCGCCGGGCCCGAGGTCGAAATTGTGGGCGAGGTCCTGGGCGCCCTTGACCGGGAAGCCTCCGTGGACGTGGACCGCCGCCTTCGGCCGCCCCGTGGTGCCCGAGGTGTAGATGAGCATGTAGGGCGCCTCGGGGTCGGTCTGGGCGCGGGGTGCGGGAATTGTCTCCGCGGGGACATCCGGGAGCGCCTCGTCCCACCAGCGGTCCCGCTCGGAATCCCACGAGACCTCGCCTGCACGATCGCCGAGCCGCCGGACGACGATGACGCGCCGCACGCTCGGGGCGTCGGCCAGCGCCGCATCGGCGACCTCCTTGAGGCGGACCGGCCTGCCGCGGCGGAGGAAGCCGTCGGCGGTGATCAGGACGCTCGCCTCGCAGTCGGAAAGGCGGCTCGCGATCGCCGGCGCGCCATACCCCGAGAAGATCGGCGTGAAGATCGCCCGGAGCCGGCCGAGCGCGAGGACCGCGACGACGGTCTCGACCAGCATCGGCAGCAGGATGCCGACCCGATCTCCCGCGCCGACGCCCTGGCGCGCGAGCATCGTCGCGGCCGCGTCCACCGCGCGCAACAACTCTGCGTTGGTCAGCTGCCGAACATCGCCGTCCTCGCCCTCCCAGATGAGCGCGATCCCGTCGGGATCGGCCGTCGCGCGGGGCTCGAGCGCCGCGGTCGCGTAGTTGAACGACCCGCCGCCCCACCACCGGGCGAACTCGGGCCCATCGCTCGTGTCGAGCACCGACGTCGGACGCCGATCCCAGGCAAGGCCGAGGTCGCTGGCAGCGGCGCCCCAGAACCACGCCGGGTCGGCCACGGCGTGCCGCTGCAGGGCGTTAAGCGAGGGCTCCCTGACCTCGCGCAGGAACCGGGCCAGCCGGCTCGTCGCCAGCTGCTCAGCGCTCGGGCGCCAGGCGGCGCCGGGGACGTCGCGGCCGAACATCGGCTCCTCGTCGGGCGGCCGGGCCATCAGCCGACGCCTCCCGCCCGGGAGCGCCGGCCGTGCAGGGCCGCGCTGGGCCCGCCGACTCGACCTCGACCCCCGCGCGGCCCCCCGGCGACGCGAGCCGGCTCGCCGGGTGAGCCCAATCGCCGCGTCCTCGGCCTGGCTTGCCGGCTGGCGAGCGGCAGGCGCGGCGCGGCGTGCGGGCTGCTCTCCAAGCGATCCGGCTGCTCGCCAGCGCGTGCGTTTCGCCCGCGACGCGAGCGGCGGTCCTGCGCGAGGCCTTCGGCTCGGCTCCGGTCATGCTCAACCTGCGCTCGCATGGGCTCCATTGTCGTCAGAGTGCGGGAGCCGTCCACCGCCTGCCGATTTCGCCTGCCCCGAGCGCACAATGGCCCCATGGACCCCTTCGACCTCGAGCGCTTCGTCGGTGCCCAGCGGGGCGGCTACGACGGCATCCTCCGCGAGCTGCGCGCCGCGCGCAAGACCGGCCACTGGATGTGGTTCGTGTTCCCGCAGGTCGTCGGCCTGGGCATGACGTGGATGTCACGGCACTACGCGATCCGATCGCTCGACGAAGCGCGGGCCTACCTCGCGCACCCGGTCCTGGGTCCGCGGCTTCGCGAGTGCGCGGACGCCGTCCTGGCGGCTCCCCGCGTCGCCACGGCCGAGTCGATCCTGGGGGGCATCGACGCGATGAAGCTCCGCTCCTCGATGACGCTGTTCGTTCGCGCCGCCCCCGACGAGCCGCGCTGGCAGCACGTCCTCGACCGCTTCTACGACGGCGTCCCTGATCGGCTCACCGACGAGATTCTGGGCGGCGGCGGGATGTTGTCTCACCGGTGATCCACGTGCCGTTCGACGATGCGGCAGCGCGTCTTCGCCCTGGTGGCTGGCGGTCGGCGGCGGTGTGGCAGGAAGGGAGCGTGAACCGGCCGGAGCACCGCCGCCGGCAGATCGCCGCGGCCCTCCGTTACACTCCGGGCCAATGACCACCGAGCTTCTCCCCTCCCCGGCCCCCGTCCAGGCGCCCATGCCGCGCCCGCGGATCTTCTCGGGCATCCAGCCGTCCGGCATCGTCCATCTCGGGAACGACCTGGGCGCGATCCGCAACTACGTGATGCTCCAGTGGGAGTACGAGGCGATCTACTGCATCGTCGACTACCACGCCCTCACGAGCACCCACGACCCGGTGGCCATGCGCCAGCGGACCCGCGAGATGGCCGCCAGCCTGCTGGCGCTGGGCCTGGACCCGGACCGCTGCACGCTGTTCGTCCAGAGCCATCGCCCGGAGCACACCGAGCTGATGTGGCTGTTCGCCACCGTGACGCCGGTGAGCTGGCTCGAGCGGACGCCGACCTACAAGGAGAAGAAGCAGAACCAGCCGGACGACATCAACCACGGGCTGCTCACCTACCCGGTCCTCCAGGCCGCCGACATCGCGATCTACAAGGCCGGGCTCGTCCCGGTGGGCAAGGACCAGGCGGCGCACCTGGAGCTCTCGCGGGAGATCGTCCGCGCCTTCAACAACCGGTACGGGGAGACGTTCCCGGAGGCCGAGGCGGTCTACACCGAGGCGCCCGTCGTGCTGGGCACCGACGGTGTCCGGAAGATGAGCAAGTCCGTCGGGAACACCATCGAGATCCTTGGCTCGCCGGAGGAGATCCGCAAGCAGGTGATGTCGATGGTGACCGACACGAAGCGGATCCTGCGGACCGATCCCGGGCGCCCCGAGGTCTGCAACGTGTGCCAGATGCACCAATTCTTCGGCGATGACTGGGAGGAGATCCAGGACGGCGAGCGCACCGCGCGGACTGGCTGCGTGGACACCAAGAAGCTGCTCGCCGCGCGGATCATCGAGCACTACGCGCCCGCCCGGGAGCGCTATGCCGAGCTGATGGCGCATCCCGCCGAGATCGACGGGATCCTAGAAGCAGGCGCCGACCGCCTCGAGCCGCTCGCCCGGGCGACGATGGACGAGGTCCGCACCAAGATGGGCCTCCGCTAGGAGCGACAGGCGGCCCCGCGGGCGGTCGAGGCGCGGCCGGCGAGCCCGCACGACCGCGACGTCAGCGGCCGGATCCCTTCAGGGTGCCCGTCAGCGGCCCGAGGTTGGGATCGGCCAGTGAGCACTGGACCCCGCGGTCGCCGCTGCTCCAGCTCGCCTCGCTCGGGAAGAAGTAGTAGTACGTGAGCGTCGTCTGGGCGGCGGTGGTGCCCACGTAGGTCTCGAACGCGGGCGTGCAGTTCTGGTCCGTCCAGTCGCTGAGCTGCGCCTCGGTCGGGTAGGTGTCGGCTGTGATGTCGCCCCGGTAGAAGACCTCGTAGTGGTGCGACTGCGCGCAGGGAACGGCGGTGGTCTTCTCGATGGTGGCGTTGGGGTCAGGGCTGAGCATGTCGTTCGGGAGGTCGAAGCAGTCGCCCACGAGGAGGTCGGCGGGCGCCATGTCGCCGGCCTTGTCGATCTGCCCGCTCGAGTTGCGGCCTGCATTGGAGACGAAGGCCACGACGGCGCCGATGACGACGATGACCACCAGGACCGCGAGCCGCGCCCCGATGTTCCCGATGATGCCCGCAGCGAGGGACCGCTTCGCGCTCACCCCCTGGCCCGGCACGGGCGCCCCAGGATAGCCGCCGGGAGCCGGCCCGCCCGCCACAGGAGGAGGCGGGGTCAAGACGTTGGCCTGGGTGACGACGCCACCCCGGATCATGCCGCAGGAGCGACACGAGACCGCGCCCTCGTCGTTCTGGGCGGAACACCGGCCGCAGGTCCAGCCGCTCGCCATCGGGGTTCGCCTCCCTTGCCACGGGCGCGGCCCCACTCGACCCGCGCTGCGGCCAAGAATCGCCCTCGGGGAGCCGGTGTGCAAGGCCGAAGCGAGGGGCTCGTCCGGGGGGAGGGTGCGCGTGTCGAGGGCCGCCAACATGGTGCCAACCGTCAGTGCCGATGCGGCGCCGGGCAAGACGCCCAGCCGAAGCGATGAGCGCGGCGTGAGGCAGCCGTCGTAGGCTGTGGCCATGCCAGTTGAGCTCTCCGAGCGGCAGCGCCGCCTCCTCGACGCAGCCCTTGTCCTTGCCGTCGTCGCGCTGGCCTTCGTGGTGGTCGCCGACGTCGCCAGCGTGCTGACGCTGTTCAGCGACGTCCTGCTCGTCTTCTTCCTCGCCTGGCTGCTCTCGTTCGCGATCCTGCCGCTCATCAACCTGGTCAAGCGGCTGGTGCCCGGCCTGCCGGACATCGTGGCGGTGCTCCTGGTGTACCTGGTCGTCGTCGGGCTGCTGCTCGGCCTCCTGATCCAGGTCTCCAGCGTCCTGGCGTCGTCGATCGGCGCCCTGCCCAAGGACCAGCCCCTCTACGACCAGTTCGTGAAGCTGCTGACCGACGTGCAGGCGCGCCTCGTCGGAGTGGGCTTCCGGGTGGACCTCGTTGGCCAGGCGCCGGCGATCTGGGACACCATCAACCAATGGGCGGTCCAGCTCGTCGGGCCGCTCCAGCAGGTGGCCGTGGCCAGCATCGGCGTGCTGGGCAACGTGCTGATCATCACGATCCTCTCGGTGTACCTGGTCATCGACCGCGAGGAGGCCCTTGCCTTCGTCTACCGGCTGGTCCCGCCCGGAAGGACGCAGACCGCTCGCCTCGTCCAGACCAGCGTCGCCCGCTCCTTCGGCGGGTTCCTGCGCACGCAGCTGGTGATGGGCCTCGTGTTCGGCGTCCTGGCCGCGGTCGTCAACGCGGTGTTCGGCCTGCCCTACAGCAGCGTGACCTCGGTGGCGGCCGGCGTGCTGCACGCCATCCCGTTCTTCGGGCCCTTCCTCTCCTGGCTGCCGCCGGTGGCCGTGGCCCTGCTGTCGACGCAGTTCCCGACGCCGGTGATCGTCTTGGCGGTGATGGGCGTCGGCTGGTTCGCGACGATGAACATCCTCCAGCCGCGGCTCATGGCCGGGGCGGTCGGGATCCACCCGATCGTGGTCCTGGGTTCGGTGGTGGTCGGGTCGAAGCTGGCCGGCATTCCCGGGGCCATCTTCGGCATCCCCATCGCGGCGGTGCTCTCGGCGTTCTTCTTCCACTGGTTCGAGCGGTCGCGCGAGGGCGGCTCGGTGGCGGACCGCGCGACGAGGCGGCTCCAGGCGCGCGAGGGGCATCCGGTGCGACGGCCGCAGGAGCCGGTCCCGGGGCTGGACGAAGACGTGGACGAAGTGCGCCGACGCCGCCAGGGGCAGGACACGGAGCCCATCGCGGCGGAGGACGATCCGGTGATCGCGGCCGCGGCTGGCATCGTTGCCACCGTCACGCCGCCCGAGTCGGTAAGCGATCGGGGCTCCCGGTGACGCTCGGCCCGACGCACCCCTGGCGATGAGCGCCAACGACCCCGGCCGGCCGGAGATGGCACGGGAGCGCGCCCGGACCGAGCGCCGCGACCTCGACAAGGAGCGCGGCGAGCCGCTGGCCGGCGCTCGGGGCGGCAAGCGCTCGCTCAAGCGGATGGGCAAGCCGCTCGACGCGTGGACGACCCGTCCGCGGATCCTCGTGACCAACGATGACGGGATCGAGTCGCACGGGATCCTCGCCCTCAAGCGGGCGCTCGAGCCGCTGGGCGACGTGATCGTCGTGGCGCCCGACTCCAACCAGTCGGCTGTGGGGCACCAGAAGACGCTGTCGCGCCCCCTCCGTGTCCGGGAGCGCACGCTCCCCGACGGGTCCACCGGCTACGCGATCGACGGCTCGCCCACCGACGCGGTCAGCCTGGGCCTGCTGGGCTTCTTCGACGAGAAGTTCGACCTGGTCGCGTCGGGCATCAACTACGGCGCGAACCTCGGCGACGACCTCACCTACTCGGGCACGGTGTCGGCCGCGATGGAGGCGATCATCAACTCCACGCCCGCCTTCGCCATCTCGCAGGAGTACTCCGAGGAGGTGGACTTCACCCTCGCGGGCATCGCGGCGGCGATCGTGGGGCGCAACATCCTCGAGCACGGCCTGCGGCGCGGCGAGCTGCTCAACGTCAACGTGCCCGCGGTCAGCGTGGAGGAGTGCGGCGGCATCGAGGTGACGCGGCTCGGCCGGCGCGTGTACCAGGACCAGCTCATCGCGCGGGTCGACCCGCGCGGGCTCCCCTACTACTGGATCGGCGGGCCGCCGCCGTCGGGGATCGCGCTGCCGGGGACCGACTTCGACGCCATCGTCAACCGGCGCGTCTCGGTCACGCCGGTGCACCTGGACTTGACGGGGCGGCGCCTGCTGCGGGAGCTGCCGAAGTGGGACTGGGCGCTCGAGGCGTCGCCGAAGCAGCCGACGCCGGAGGACGCCGAGGCGCTTCGCCCCGCGCCGGCCGAGCGCGAGCGGTTCGCCGAGGAGACGAAGCTCGAGCGGCGGTAGCGACCGTCACTTCAGGCGCCATTCCGATGGTGGTCTGGCGCCACCAAAGTGACCAACATCGGTCCCGGGTGGCCTTCGATGGTGGTCCAGCGCCACCGAAGTGACCCGGGTGGCCGGCGATGGTGGCTCACTCCCACCAACTCGTGCGGAATGGTGGTCCGCGCCCACCATCGCGTGCGGATGGTGGCGCCCTGCCACCGAAATCGCCGTGTGATCCGTCGAGCCGGGCAATTTGGTGGTGCCAGACCACCGCGAGTCGACGACCCTCAACGGCCCTCGCAAGGCGAGCAGGCCAACCTCGAGCTAGCGGCGCCGCTTCCTCCGGTCCGCGATGACCTCGCGCGCCGCGTTCCGGCCCGGGGCGCCCGTGACGCCGCCGCCGGGATGCGCGCCCGACCCAGCGAGGTACAGCCCGCTCACCGGCATGCGGTAACGGGACCAGCCCAAGAGCGGCCGCCACAGCCAGAATGCGTCGAGCGCCGGCTCCACGTGCATCGGGTGGCCGCCGGTGAGCCCGAACTCGCGCTCGAGGTCGGCCGGCGTGAGCACCTGGCGGGCCGTGACGCGGGAGGAGATCCCGGGCGCCACGCTCTCGAGTGAGCGCAGGACGGCGTCGCCCACGGCCTCGCGCTGTGTGTCCCACTCGGCGGCGGTCGGCGCAGACGGCATCCACTGGGCGATCACGCTCATCACGTGCGTGCCCTCGGGCGCACCCGCCACGAGCGACGGGTCCACCAGGGACGGGATCGTCGCCTCCAGGACCGGCTGCTCGGCGAACCGCCCGTACTTCGACGCGTCGAAGACGCGCTCCATCGCGTCGATCGAGGTCGTCCCCACCTGGATCCGGCCGCGCAGGAGTCGCGCGTCGCCCGCGGCCGCGGGGAACTCCGGCAAGCCCTCCAGCACGAGGTTGACCTTCGCCGACACGGCCGGGGTGCGGATGTTCCCCGCCCGCCAGCGCATGTTCGGCCCCACGGTGACCGGATCGACCAGCGAGGTCAGCAGGCGCTTGGGGTTGATGCCCGCCACCACCGTCGGCGCGGCGATCTCCTCGCCGGACTCCAGCACGACGCCCGTGACGACGCCGTCCGCGGTGGCCACCGACGCGACGCGCGCGCCGGTCCGGATCTCCGCGCCGGCGAGCTTGGCAGCTGACGCGAGCGCCTCGGAGACGGCCGAGGGGCCGCCCTTGGCGAACACGGTCTCGCCGATGCCGCCGCTGTCCGTGCCGGCCGCGTCCGCGAGCAGGACCGACGTCGAGCCGGCCGACCACGGCCCCATCGCGGTGTGGCGGACGCCACGCCAGGCCGTGGTGGCGCGGATCGCCTCCGTCTCGAACGACTCGGCGACGAAGTCCGCGATGGCCATCGCGAGGACCCGCAGGATCGTGCGCCCGTCGTCGCGGCCCATGCCGCGGAAGGCGCGCGCGAGGCGCAGGCCCATGAGCGCGTCGCCAGCGCCCGGGCCCTGGATGTCGGGCGGGGTCTCCTCGCCGATGTCCACGAGGAACTTCGAGAGGGCGCGCACCCGCCGGTCGAACTCGACGAACGCGGTGGCGTCGTCGTCGGACCACGCGCGCAGCGACTCGACGCTCTTGCCCAGGTCGGCCCACAGCGTCACGGCACGGCCGTCGGGCTGGGGGGCGAAGACGCGGACCTCGGGCGAGACGAGCGCCATCCCGAAGCCGCCCAGGTCGAGGTCGCGGGCGACTGCCGGGCGCAGCCGGCCAACGGTGTGGGCGAGCGTCGGCACGCGCACGCCGGGCGCGATCTCCTCGGTCACGGCCGCACCGCCGACGCGGTCGCGCGCCTCGAGCACCAGGACTCGCTGCCCTGCCCGCGCGAGGTACGCCGCGGCGGTCAGCCCGTTGTGGCCGGCGCCGACGACGATGACGTCATAGGCGACGCCAGTCGAAACCGGGGCCGTCGCGGTCGACGGGTCCGCCTTGGCCGGAGCCGGCGCGGGCGTGGTCGAAGTCGCAGTCGTGGTCATGTCAGGCCACCTTCCGGCCGCGGGACTTGAGGACCTCGAGCGCGGCCAGCCGCCCGTTGGCGCCCATGAGGCCGCCGCCGGGGTGCGTGGACGAGCCCGACAGGTACAGGTTCTGCACGGGCGTCTTGAACCGCGCGTAGCCGGGCACCGGCCGGTTGAAGAACAGCTGCTCGAGCGAGAGCTCGCCCTGGAAGATGTTCCCCTCGGTCAGGCCCATCGTCCGCTCGATGTCGAGCGGGGTCAGGACCTGACGGCCGATGATGATCTCGCGGATGTTGGGCGCGAACTCCGCGATCCGGTCGATGACCGCGTCGCCGAAGGCCTCGCGCTGGTCGTCCCAGGTGCCGAGCTCGGGCGCCAGCTTGTACGGCGCGTACTGGACGAAGCACGAGATGACGTGCTTTCCCGGAGGCGCCATCTGCGGGTCCACCAGCGTGGGGATGATCATGTCGATGTACGGCTTGCGGCTGAACCGCCCGTACTTCGCATCGTCGTAGGCCTGCTCCATCTCGATCGTGTTCGGGCTGAACGAGATGGCGCCGCGGAGGTGCTCGCCCTCGCCGGGGAGGCACGTGAAGTCGGGCAGGCGGTCCACGGCCAGGTTGACCTTGCCCGAGCTGCCGCGGAACTTGAAGCGGCGGACCTCCTGCTCGAACAGCGGGTCGAGCGAGCCGGGCTCGAGCAGGTCGAGGAACGTGACCTTCGCGTCAGCTGAGGAGAGGACGACGCTCGCCTCGATCTCCTCGCCGCTCTCGAGCGCGACGCCCGTCGCCCGGCCGTTCTTGACGACGATCCTCGCGACCGGCGCCTCGGTCCGGATCTCGGCGCCCAGCGCTTGCGCCGCACGGGCGATCGAGTACGACACCCCGCCGGTGCCGCCCTTGGGGATGCCCCACGCGCGGAAGGCGCCGTCGATCTCGCCCATGTAGTGGTGGAGCAGCACGTAGGCCGTGCCCGGCGAGCGGATGCCCTGGTAGGTGCCGATGATCCCCGACGCCGACATCGTCGCCTTGAGCGGCTCGGTCTCGAACCACTGGTCGAGGAAGTCCTTGGCGGACATCGTCATCAGCTGGACGAAGACGGCCTGCTGGCGCTCGGGGAGCTGGGCGAAGCGGCGGGCGAGGCTCGCGATCGGGAGCAGCGGGCGCGGGTCGTTGTCGGTGGGGTCGCCCGGGACGATGCCGAGGATCGGCTTGATGAACCGGGCCATCTCCACCATGAGCTGGCCGTACTCCTCGTACGCCTCGGCGTCGTTCTTCGACCAGCGGCGCAGCTCACGGACCGTCCGGCCGTGGTCGTTGACCCGCCACAGGTAGTCGCCGCCGTCGGGCGTCCTGTCCACGCCCTTCCGCAGCGGGGTGAACGTGCCGTCAAGCGGCAGGATGTCGAGGCCGTAGCGGGGCAGGTTGAGGTCGCGGATGATCTCCGGGCGCAGCAGGCTCACGACGTAGCTCGCGACCGAGAAGCGGAAGCCGGGGATGATCTCCTCGGTGACGGCCGCGCCGCCGAGCACGTGCCGGCGCTCGAGGACGAGCGTCTTCAGGCCCGCCCTGGCCAGGTAGGCCGCGGACACGAGCCCGTTGTGCCCGCCGCCGATGATCACCGCGTCGTAGCGCTGGGGCACCCCACCCTCCGTTCGGGACGCGCGGCCTCGCGACCGCTATTCAGCCTGCATGGGATTGATGCAGTCTAGCCGACCAAGGCCCGGGCGTCGGGGCGAGGTTCACGGAACGGGCCGGCCGCGACCCTGGGCGCGAGTCGGCTGCGACTCAATCCGAAGGGTGTCGTGCGCGACCCGCCACCCCGAATGACGTTGCGGGCCCCGAGCCGTGCAGGACGGTGGCCCGAACGAGTCTGCCGCGACTCACGACCCCGAACGAGTCTGCCGCGACTCAGGGACCTGGCTCTGCCGCGATCCGGTGGCGGCCACGGAGTCGCGACGAGCTCCCGTCCGGCGCCAATCTGCAGATCGCGCGCTACCAGCCCTCGTCGAGCGTCCGCGCCAGGGCCGCGACGACCACATCCGCGCTGCGCCGGTCGATGCACAGCGGCGGCTTCACCTTGAGCACGTTGTTGCCGTCGCCGGTGGGCTGGACGATCACGCCCAGCTCCAGCATCCGCTCACAGACCGCCAGTGCCTCGGCATCGGCCGGCTCGAGGGTCACCCGGCTCCGCACCAGCTCCACGCCGAGGTACAGGCCCATCCCATGCACGGCGCCGACGATCTCCGGGTGCGCTGCGGCCACCTGCTCCAGGCCGGTCCTGAGATGGCCCCCGACCTCGCGGGCGTTGTCGCGCAGTCCCTCGCGGTCGATGGTCTCGAGCACGGCCAGGCCCGCCGCGCAGGCCACCGGCGACCCGCCCACCGTCGAGAAGAACGACCCCTCGGCGGCGAACGCCTCAGCGATCGCCCGCGTGGTCACGACCGCGCCCACCGCCATGCCGTTCCCGGCCGCCTTGGCCACGGTCACGATGTCGGGGATGACGGCCTGCTGCTCGAACGCCCACTGGTGGTGGCCCAGGCGCGAGTAGCCGGTCTGCACCTCGTCGGCGATGGCGAGGCCCCCCGAGGCGCGGACCGCGGCGTAGACCTGGCGCAGGTAGTCGTCGGGCAGGACCACGCCGCCGGCGTTGCCGTACAGCGGCTCGGCGATGAACGCCGACGGGCGCCGGCCGCCGGCCGCCAGACGCGCCAAGACGGCGCGGACGTCGTCGGCGTAGCGAGTGCCAGCGTCGGGGCCCCGATGGAGCCCGCGGTACGTGTTGGGCGGCTCGACCGGGTGCACCCACGCCGGCCGCGTGCCCAGCGCCCGCGGGTTGTCGAGCGCCGAGGTGGTGATGGCGTCGGTGGCGCCCGTCCAGCCGTGGTACTCGCCGCGGACGCACAGCACGTCCTCGGCACCCGTGGCGGCCCGCGCGAGGCGCAGGGCCAGCTCGTTCGCCTCGGAGCCCGTGTTCACGAGGAAGACCGTGTCGAGCGGCGCGGGGAAGCGCGCGGCCAGCGCCTCCGCGAACTCGACCATCGCCGCATACAGGAACCTCGAGTTGGTGTTCAGCCGCCGGAGCTGGCGCACGACGGCCTCCTCGACCGCCGGGTGGCTGTGGCCGAGGACGGCGACGTTGTTGACGATGTCGACGTAGGCCCGGCCGCCCGTGTCGACGAGGTGGTGGCGCCAGCCGCGCTCGATCCTCGGCGGGGCGTCGAAGTAGTGGACCTGCACGTCGGCGAGCACGCGGCTGCGGCGGGCCAGCAGAGCGGCGGTGTCGCCGGGCGACGCGTCGAGCACACCCGGGCCGAGCCCGAGGAGCGCCGAAGGGTCGGGGCAGAGGGCCTTCCATGCCGCGGCCAGCGACGGGACCGCACGAGGGGGCGCGTCAAGCCCCGGCACCAGCACGAGCTGCACGTGGACCCGCGGCGGCGGGCCGTCCGTGTGCTGCCCGGCGACCTCACCGATGGGATCGCCCGCGACAACCGTTTCGCCATCAGCGACGTCGGCCAGCACGCCGCCAAGCCGGAGCTCGAAGCCGTGGACGGCGATCGCGACCCCGTCCGGCAGCCGACGGATCGAGCCCGCGAGGGGCGCGGCCACGGGAGTCCCGGCCCGAACGAAGACATCGGCGCCGAGGTGGACGGTCTCGTGCTCTTCGAGCGAGTCCAGCTCCACATCCGCCAGCCGCGCCTCGCCCCACCGCCCGATCGCCATCGGCCCGGCGGCCGCGACTGCGGCCGCCGTCGCGTTGTTGTCGCCCGTCGATGCGGACGACAACGCGTTGCTCGTTGTCGACAGGTCCAGCACCGGCGCCGTCGTCATGCCGGCGACCAGGGCCAGCGGAGGAACGAGTGGCCGCGGAGCAGCGCGGGAGGGCCCCAGCCCCGCCGCAGCCCGGAGCACCTCCTCGGCCAACTCGAAGGGGACGGCCGCCACCGCCGCCAGCGCATCCCACTCCTCATCGCGGGTCGAGGCGACATAGGCGTTGTCGGGCTCCAGCGCCGCCTGCTGGTCCCCGCTCACGGCGACGGCCGCGGCGCGCGCCACGACCATCGGCCAGATCGCTGCCAGTTCGGCCTCGCCGAGCGGCAGGAGCGCGAGGAACCCGGTTGCGATCGGACGCGCCACCGCCAGCGGGTGCGCCATGTCGCGGATGGCGTCGGCCGCGATCGTCACGGCCAGCTCGGCCGCGCGCCACGTTCGCGACAGGTCGCCGAAGTCGATCAGGCCCGCGGGCATCGGCCGGCCGGCCCGGTCACGCCGGGCTAGGGTGTTGACGTCGGTCACGTCCTGGTGGACGACCGCGATCCTCAGCTGCCCCTCGAGTGGGCCCAGGACCACCGTCGCGCGCGCGACCGCTTCCTCGGCCAGCTGCCGGCGTGCCGGCGTGCCCACGAACGGCGCCAGGGCCCGGACGACGGCGCCCGCGTGTCGGACGTCCCATTGGAGGGCACGGTCGAGCGCTGGGTGCTCGAACCCGTCAAGCGCCAGCGCGATCCGTGCCGCCATCGCGCCGTGCGCCCGGAGCACCGGCGGCGCGAGGTGGCCGACGCGGTCCATCGGCTCGCCCTCGATCCAGCTCACGACGCGCAGGTCGTGCGCGGTGCCGGACTCGGTCATCGCGCGCACGATCAGCGAGCCGTTGAGCGCCGACCGGGGGACGGGCACCTCGAACGGGAGGCCCGCGGCCGCCGCCCGGACCATGGCGGCGTTCTCGGCCTCGAGGGCGGCACGGCCCAGCCCCTCCCGGGCCACCTTGAGGACGTACCGATCGCCCGCAGGCGTGGCCACCCGGTAGTTGCGGTCCTGGTGGCTCCCGAGCTCGAGCAGCTCGCCCTCGAGCCCGAAGGCCCGGCGCAGCAGCCGTGCGGCCTCGGGGGCTTCGACGGCGGGGCGCCGGTGCTCGTGGCCGTGGAACGGATTTGCGGCGTCGCTCATGCCGCCCATCGTGGCAGACCGGGCGCATCGTCCGCGACCCGTGCCACCGTGCGGTCAGGGGATGGGCATCGTCCGGACCCGCGACAGCCATCGTTCCGCGCTGCCGCCGGGCCGGGCAGCGGCGGGCGGGGGACCGCCGGGCACGGCGTCGCTCGGCACCGGGCTCGACGACGGGCTTGACGACGGGCTCGTCGACGGAGGGTCTGAGGGTGTCGGGCTCGGGGGCGCAAGCAGCGCCTGCGCCGCGAGCGCCGGCCCGACCGGGAAGCGCATCGGCGCGGCCCCGGGGAGCCCGAGCAGCTGGGGTACGGTCACGAACGTGAAGCCGCGCGAGCGATACGAGGCGATGACCCCTGGCAGCGCGGCGAGATCGACCTGGTTGCCGCAGTGCCCCAGCACCACCGAGCCGGCCACGCCGCGGGACGCCGAGCGGATGTACGAGGCGATGGGCCATCGCTGCCCGTTGGGTCGGTGCGAGGAGTCCGCGAAGGATGCGTCCCAGTTGAGGACGATCGGATAGCCTGCCTCGCCTGCCGCGAGCAGCGTGCCCCGGCTGAAGGCGCCGTACGGCGGCCGGAAGACGAGCAGCGATGGCCCGCCGATGACCGTCTCCACGACGCGACGGTCCGTCTCGATCTGCGCCAGCTGGTCCGCGTAGCTCAGGCTGGGCATCTCGGGGTGAGTGGCCGTGTGGTTGCCGATCGGGAAGCCCAGCGCGGCCACGCGGCGCCACAGCTGCGGGGCCCGTGCAACGTTCACGGAGTTGGGGAAGAACGTCGCGGGCGTCGCGGTCCGCTCCAGGACGTCGACGAGCGCGCCGCACGCGGCGGGGTTGTAGCCGTCGTCAAAGGTCAGGGCGACGACGCGCGCGCTCCGTGCGCCATGGGTCACCGGGACGGCCGGCTTCGCCGGCACCTCCGTCAGCGACACGTCCGGCGGGATCGCGGCGCTCGCCCGGGATGGTGCGCCAAGGAGGGCGGCCGCGACCAGCAGGCCAAGGACGGAGAGGCATCGGGCGGCTCGGGGTCGGGTTGCGGACACGGCAGCCCATTCTGACGCGAGCGCATGGCACCGCGTGACGAGTCCCACGTCCATCGTGGCATCATCGCTTGGTGCATCCCTTCGACGCCAAGGCAGCAGAGTGGGACAGCCCCGTCCGCGTCGAGCGGGCCGTCGCGATCGCCGGGGCTGTCCGCGCGGCCGTCCCGGTTGGGCCCGGCACGCGGGTGGCGGACGTGGGCGCAGGAACGGGCCTCCTCGGCCGTGCGCTGGCACCGCACGTGGGGAGCGTCGTCGTCACCGACCCCTCATCGGGGATGCTCGCCCAGGCGGCGTCGGCGATCGCCCGGGACGGCCTGGCGAACGTGTCGACGCGCCAGTTCGAGCTCGGCGTGGACTCGCCGCCGGCGGCAGAGTTCGACGTCGTCGTCAGCCTGATGGCCATGCACCACGTGCCCGACACGGACCTTGCGCTGCGCCATCTCGCCACCATGCTGGCGCCGGGCGGCTGGATTGCGATGGCGGACCTCGATGCCGAGGACGGCTCCTTCCATGTCGACCCGGAGGAGCGCCCCCTGGTCCTCCACGGCTACGACCGAGACGACCTTGGCCAGCGAGCTGGGGCCGCAGGCTTCGAGGCGGTGCGCTTCGAGGACGTCTGGGACATCACCAGGAACGATCGGCGCTACACCCTGTTCCTGATGGTCGCCCGCCTGGCCGGGTGAGGCCCCGTGCGCGGCCGTGCCCTGACACCGGGCGCGACGGTGCGTGGTCTCGCTGGCAGCGCCCCGCTATCCACACTGCATAGCGCTCATGCATACTTCGCCGGTCACCTGACTGGAGGAAGTGCGTGAGCGTCGGCACCCCGTTCCATCCCCGGGCAGCGGCCCTGAATCGCAAGATGCAGTGGCGCGAGTGGTCCGGCTACTGGGCGTCGTCGGTCTACGCTGACTTCCACGACATCGAGTACAACGCGATCCGCGAGGCGGCGGCCGTCATCGACGTCAGCCCGCTGTACAAGTACCGGCTGACAGGCCCGGACGCCCTCCGGCTCACGGACCGGGTGATCACGCGCGACGCGTCGAAGCTGGCCGTCGGGCAGGTCTACTACACGCCCTGGTGCGACGAGCACGGCAAGGTGATCGATGACGGGACCGTGCACCGCGTCGGCGAACACGAGATCCGCTGGACTGCCGCCGATCCCCAGTACCGCTGGCTGACGCTCAACGCGGCGGGCCTCGACGTGACCGTCGAGGACGTCTCGGAGTCGATCGCCACGCTGGCCCTCCAGGGCCCGTTCAGCCGGGCCGTCCTCGAGGCGGCGACGGGCGAGAGCTTCGCCGACCTGCGGTACTTCCGGCGCCGCGCGAGCCAGATCGCCGGGACCGCGATCGACGTGAGCCGGACCGGCTACACCGGCGACCTGGGCTACGAGCTGTGGATCCCGGCCGAGGCAGCGTCCGGTGTCTGGGACCGGCTGTTCGAGGTCGGCAAGGCCTATGCCATCCGCCCCGCCGGGATGCTGGCGCTCGACGTCGTGCGGCTTGAGGCCGGCCTCGTCCTGCTCGAGGTGGACTACACCTCCGCCCGCCACGCGATGAACCCCGAGCAGAACTACAGCCCCGCCGAGATCGGGCTCGGCCGCCTCGTCAACCTCGACAAGGACGATTTCGTGGGGAAGCGCGCGCTGGCCGCAGAGCGCGCCGCGGGGGGTCCCGCCCGACGTCTCGTGGGCCTCCAGCTCGACTGGTACGACATCGAGGCGCTGTTCGACGCCCAGGGCCTGCCGCCCGCCGTCTCGCCCATCGTGGACCGCTCGCCGGTGCCGGTGTTCTCCGGGGGAAGCCAGGTCGGCAAGGCCACGTCCCACGGCTGGAGCCCGATCCTCAAGCAGGCCATCGCGCTGGCGTCGGTGCCACCGCGGTTCGAGCGGACCGGGACGCGCCTCGCGGTCGAGTGGACTGTCGAGGGCCGCCGCGGCCGGGTCGGCGCCACGGTCGTGGAGCTGCCGTTCCTCGACCTCGAGCGCAAGCGCGCGTGAGCGGCCCCGACGCTCCCGGCCCCGATGCCTGGGTGGCGTTCGACGCGCTGGTCGCCGAGCGCCTGCCCGCGTGGACGGCCGAGCTCGTGGACTACCTCGCGATCCCGTCCGAGGGCGGCGACGAGGCAGCGCTGGCCGACGCCGCGGCCTGGACGGCCGACCGACTCACTCGCGCCGGGGCGACCGTGGAGGTCATCACGATCGAGCGCGTCCCGCCGCTGGTCGTGGGCGAGCTGGGCGACGGTCCCCGGACCATCAACGCCGTCCAGCACTACGACGTCCAGCCCGCCGAGCCGCTCGGCCTCTGGACGACGCCGCCCTACGCGCCCCACGTCCGCGACGGGCGCGTCTGGGCGCGCGGCGCGACGGACAACAAGGGCGAGTTCCTGCCCCGCCTCTGGGCCCTGGAGGCCTATCGCGACGCGATCGGCCCGCTCCCCTGCCGGGTCCGGTTCCTCGTCGAGGGCCAGGAGGAGACTGGCTCGGGCGCGCTCGACGCCCTGCTCGACCAGGCCCCGCGGCTGCGCGAGGCCGACGCCGCGCTCATCGAGGGCGGCGGGCTCGACATGAACGGGCGCCCCGGGGTCGTCGGGGGCGGCAAGGGCATCGTCGTGTTTGAGCTGTTCGCCAAGACGATGGCGCACGACGCGCACTCGAGCCTGTCGGTGCTGCTCCAGAACGCCGGTCACCGGCTCATCGCCGCGCTGGCGACGTTCTGGGACGCGGAGGGCCGCCCCGCGATCGCGGGGCTCGACGCGGGCAAGCGCGCGCCCACAATCGCGCAGCTGGCCGTGATCGCGGCGCAGGACCAGCAGGACCTCGCCGACATCCGGGCGGACTGGGAGGTGGAGCGCTTCATCGGAGGGCTCGACGGCGTGGCCGCGATGGAGGCGCTGACCTTCCAGACGACGCTCAACCTCCAGGGGCTGTGGGCCGGCCACACTGATCCGACGCCCAAGACCGTGACGCCGGCGGAGGCGCACGCCCGCCTCGACATCCGGATCGTCCCGGACCAGCAGCCCGACGAGATCCTCGGGGCGGTCCGGCGCCACCTCGACGCGCACGGCTTTGCCGATGTGGAGATCCGCAAGCGCGAGGGTGAGCCGGCGTGGTGGACGCCCCCCGACCACGTCGTGGTGACCACCGCGGCCGCGGTGTCGTCGGAGGTGGCCGGTCTCGAGGCGACGCTGGGCGTGTCGGCGGCCGGGACCGTGCCGATGGCGCAGGTCTGCGCCCGTCACCGCGTTCCGTGCACATCGCTCGGCGCCGGTCGGGCCGACTGCCGCGCCCATGCGCCCGACGAGAACATCCGCCTCGAGGACCTCGCGGCCGCGGCCAGGATGATGGGGCGCTTCGTGGCCTCGTTCGCGCGCCTGCCCGAGGTGCCTCGGGTCCCCTGACGGCGCCTCGTTCGCCCCCGAGCGGCCCGTGTCGCTAGGGCCCCACGACCTTCGCGCCGCCGGTGACGGTCACGGACTGCGCCACCGGGGCCACTGCGAGCGTGATCACGGAACCGCCGTCGGCCGTGCCGGTCAGCTGCTTGACCACCCTGAGGGTCGCCTTGGCGCCGCCGGCGGCGCTGATCATTCCGGTGTCCGCCGTCAGGTCGCCCATCTGGGCATCGGCGCCGCCGAGCGACGTGACGGTGAGCTGCTGCACGGTGCCGATCCCACGGAGGACCGACCCGCCCGAGACCGAGACGGTCATCGAGGCGGCCATCACCTCCATCGTGCCCTGCGCGCCACCGTCGAGCGAGAGCGAGGTCACGGTGGGCGACGTGATCCGCACCGTCACGGGCTTGGCCGACACGAACCCGGGCGCCGCGACGGCGATCGCGAGGTCGGTGCCCGTCAAGGTGGTCGTGACCAGGGGCAGGAAATTCGAGGCGGCCTCGATCTGGACGTCGACGCCGGTGCCTGAGGCAAGGACCACGTTCAGCGGACCGTCCACGCTGACCGACGTGAACTCGCCGACCTCGCGGACCTCGGTCCTGGTGTCCCCGGAAGCGGGAACGGGGGTCGGCGAGGCGACGGTGCCGACGCACGCGCTGGCCGCGACCGCGATGGTCACGGCCGCGACGGCGAGACGGGCATGGGCGCGGCCATGCGTGCGGGAAGACAAGGGGTCTGGGCTCCAATCCGCGGACGCAGTCCCGAGGATGCACTGCGCCGACCTGTGGGCGGAGGGCCGGAGGGGGCACCGCTGCGGGCCGCAGGTCCGTGGATCGGGGGGCGACTCGGCAGGAGGCGCTTCCCGTCAGCCCTCTAGGTGCCGACGCGCGCCAGCGCCGCGCCGAGCGAGACCGTTGTCGCCTGGTCGAGACCCGACGTGACCATCAGCCAGCTCGGCGTGCTCCCGCGGGCCGCGACGATCGCGTAGCCGCCGGCATCGGTCGTCACGAGCGTGCCGCCCATGGCGCCGAAGGCGGCGTCGCCGGCATCGGTGCCCGAGAACGCGCAGTCGGGATCGTCAGGGCCGTAGGCTCCCTCGCAGAGGCTGACCTTCGCGCCGGCGGGACCCTTGTAGCTGACCACCAGCTTGCCGCCGTTCGCAAGCCGATAGGAGCCCGCGGAGAGGACCCAACCCTTCGGCAGGACCGCGCAGTAGACATCCCAGCTGACCGAGTTGGCGATGCCGGGCCAGAACGACGGGTTGTTGCCCTCCGGCTGGCACGCCGAGGTCGCCATGCTGGCGGACGGTGAGGCCGGGGTCGACGGGCCGTCGCTCGGGGCCTCGGCCGAGGGATCGGCGTTCGGTGTCGTGTCAGCGCTCGGGCCGGTTGTGTCGGTCGGCGCGGACGAGGCCGGGGATGTGGTGTCCGAGGGCCCGCTGCTCGCACCCGGCGCACTGGGCGACCCGGAGGTCGGCGCGCCGGCGCTCGTTCCCGGCACTGTGCCGGCGCCGCTCGAGGGCGCGCTCGACCCGCACGCAGCTGCAAGGAGCGCCACGAGCAGGAGGGAGGCGGCGGGTGCGCGTCTCATCTCGTCAAGCGTACCCGCCCCGGGCCAGCCGCGCCTGCCGATTGCCAGAAGGAGCGCTCCAGCGCGGCCGACCGGTCCGACGGGCACGGAGCGCTGGCTCACTCGGCCGCCGCCAGGCGCACAAGCGCAGGCTCCACGCCGAACACCTCGCGGATGCGCCCGTCGGTCAGCACCTCAGCCGGCGTCCCGTCCCCGACGAGCCGCCCGTGGTGGAGCAGCACCAGCCGGGGGAAGAAGTGCGACGCGAGCGCGAGGTCGTGGAGGACCGCGACGAGCGTTGTCCCGTCGCGCTCGTTGAGGTCGCGCATGAGCTCCATCGCCTCCACCTGGTGCCGCAGGTCGAGGTGCACCGTGGGCTCGTCGAGGAGCAGCGTCGGCGACTCCTGGGCGACCGCGAGCGCGAGCAGCAGCAGCTGCCGCTCGCCCAGTGAGAGCTCCCGGGCGTCGCGGCCCAGCAGGTGGCCCAGCCCCACACGGTCGATCGCCTCCGCAACCGCGGCGCGGTCCGCCGGCCGGGTGCCGCGCAGCGCGTGCTCGTGCGGCAGCCGCCCGAGCGCCACCACCTCCTCGACCCGCATCGAGAACGGCAGCGCGGTCTGCTGCGGGACCACGGCGAGGCGCCGGGCCACGGCCGTCCGGTCCATCGAGGCCACGGGCACGCCGCCCAGCTCAACGCGGCCCGCGTTGGGCCGCAGGACCCCCGCCACCACGCGCAGCAGCGTTGACTTGCCGGCGCCGTTGGGCCCGATCAGGGCGACCCGCTCGCCCGCCTCGACGGTGAACGAGACGTCGCGCAGGATCGGGCGGCCGCGCGCCTCGACCGTGACGCCGTCGAGCCAGATAGCCGGGCGGGTCACAGCTCGTACCCCGTCCGCGCCCGGCGGAGCAGCGCGAGGAAGAACGGCGCGCCGATGATCGCGGTCACGACGCCCACCGGGATGTCCCCGAACACGCGCGCCGCGAGGTCGGAGTAGACGAGCAGGTTCGCGCCCCAGAGCGCCGAGATCGGGATGACCGCCCGGGCGTTCGGCCCCGTGAGGAGCCGGACGATGTGCGGGACCACCAGCCCCACGAAGCCGATCAGCCCGCTGACCGTCACCGCGGCCGCGGTGACGAGCGAGGCGAGGCCCAGCAGCAACGGGCGCTCCCGCTCCACGTTGACCCCGAGGTGGGCGGCGGCCTGCTCGCCGAGGAGCAGGCCGTTGAGGGTGCGCGCTCGGCTGCCGATGAGGATCGACCCGACCAGCACGATGGGCAGGGCGCCCCAGAGCCGCTCCCAGGACGCCTGCTCGAAGCTGCCGAGGATGTAGTTGAAGATCTCGCGCAGGGCCGCGCCCGAGAGGTACATCGCCATCGTCAGGCCCGCCGCGAGCAGCGACGCCACGGCGTAGCCGGTGAGCAGCAGCCCCGTCAGCGGCGCGAGACCCGTGACCCGCGCGAGGCGGTAGACGACCGTGATCGACACGACCGCGCCCACGAACGCGAGGACGTTGGAGAGGCCGAAGCCGAGGAACAGGGCGTGGATCGGGAGGAGGAGGCCGATGGCAGCGCCCAGCGCGGCTCCCGACGCCGTGCCCAGCACGTACGGGTCGGCGAGCGGATTGCGCAGCAGCCCCTGGAACGTTGCCCCGGCCACCGCCAGACCGGCGCCCACGGTCATCGCCAGCAGGACGCGCGGGACGCGCAGCTCCCAGACGATCGCCGCGGTTGCGGGATCGGCAGTGGACAGGTGCGTGCCGAGCAGCTTGTCGGCGACGATCGTGAGCGTGTCGCCGAACGGGACGGCCACGCTCCCGAACGCCACGCCCAGCATGGCGCCGAGGAGCGCCACGACGATCCCGGCGACGACGAGCCAGAAGCGGCGGTCCCGACCGCGGGCGGCCGCCCGGAGCCGAGCCCCGGTGTCGCCCGCGGTCGCGACGCCCGAGGTCACGGGACGGCGGGGATCGGGGATGCCTGGGGAATGGTCAGATCCGGGTGGATCGCCGCCGCCAGGAGCTGGAGGCCCAGGAACAGGCGCGGGCCGGGGCGCGAGATCATGGTGTCGTCGATGGGAGCCACGGCGTTGTCCTTGACGGCGGTCAGTGTCGACCAGCCGGGGCGCTTGACCGCATCGGAGACCTGGCTGAAGTCGGCCAGCAGCACGATCTGCGGGTCTGCCTTGATCAGCTTCTCGGCCGAGAGGTCCCACTTGGTGGTGGAGCCCGTCGTGATCGGCGTGCCACCGGCGTCGGTGATCATCTCTGCCAGGAACGAGCCGTCGGCGGGCGCGTATCCCTCGCCGATCTCGTAGTAGACCCGCGGCGAGGGGGCGGTCTTGACGGCGGCCCCGACGGCGTCGAAGGCGGCCTGCATCTGGGTCGCGATCGCAGCGGCGGCATCGGTCTTGCCCACGGCCTTGCCGATGAGCTTGATGTCGCTCATCACGCCGGCCACGTTGGGGGCGTAGACGACCAGGACCGGGATGCCCAGGCCGCGCAGCTTGGTCACCGTGTCGGCTGGGGTCCCATAGTCGCCGCCGGCGATGACCAGGTCGGCCTTCGCCGCGACGATCTTCTCGACGTCCACCGCGACTGCGCCGTTGTCGAACTTCTCGAAGTCGGGCACCGCGCTCGCCTGCGGCGGGTAGAGCGAGATGTCCTGCGCCTTGCCGACGATGGTGTCGCCCACGCCGAGCGCGAACAGCGTCTCCGTCACCGCGGGCATCAGCGAGACGATCCTGGTGGGCTGGGCCGCGATGGTGACCTGCGTGCCCTCGTCATCGGTGAGGGTCTGCGGGAAGGCGGCAGCGGGCGCAGCGGTGGGGGCCGACGTCAGCGAGTCGGTCGGCGCCGCGGACGCCGAGGCGGCCGGGACTGAGGTCGGGGCGCTCGACTGTTGCGGGGTCGCCGGGGCGAGCGTCGACGTCGCGGCCGGGGCGGCAGAGCAGGCGGCCAGCAGGACGGCGACGCCGAGGGTGGCGATCAGCTGGCGGGCGCGGGCGAACGGGCGAGGGGCGTCCACAGACAACTCCGGTGGAAGGCAGTGGGAGAAATGAAGGACCCCCGGCTTCGGGGTGAAGCCAAGGGGTCAGACGTGAGGTCGCACAGTACGCCTGACCTTTCTCTCGAAGGCTCGAGCGGCACGCTGCGTCGGCGACCGGACTTGCGCCCTTTCGGGCGTTCACCGTAGCGGGACTGTGCCGGATTCACACCGGCTTCGCGACCGTAGCGCGTCGGATCTGCAGGGGCGCGAGGCCCCGTTGACTCCGGCAGGGTAGCACCACGGGAAGCCGATAAGGGCCCGATAAGGGCCCACGGCGATGATCCGCTCACCGCCTCCTCCCGCCACCAAGCACTCCCGCCGGAGGAGGGGCTCGATGGAGCTCGCTCGACGGACCCGATGGATCGCCCTGACGCTACCGGTCGCCCTGGCGGCCGTCGCGGCGCTCGCCAGGCCGGCACCCCCCGGAGTCCTGGCCGCCGGCCCACAGCCCGAGCGGGCGTGTGCGCAGGCGCCAGACATGGATGGCAACAGCACCACGGTGGCGGACGGGTCGCCGTGGTACCGCCTGGACCCCATGCTGGATGCGAAGGGCAGCCTCGTGGGCAGAACGCTGACCGCCGGCCGCGGCTCGGTGCGGTGGACGGCGGAGCTGCCGCCCGAGTCCTTCGCGTCAGGACCCGTGGGCGGTCGGGTGCTGGTGGGCGACGACGACGGCCGCCGCTCCCGGCTGCGCCTCTTCGACACGGGTCGCGGCTGCTGGACGACCGTCGCCACGGAGGCGAGCGTCATCCGCAGTGCGCTCCTCACGGCCGACGCCAGCGGCCTCTACGAGCACCGGGTGGATCGGGCCACACGGCGTGACCTGGGCGTGTGGCAGCGAGACGGCCGTGCGCCCAACGCCACGCGGCAGATCCTCCCCGGGCTTGATTCCGTCGCGGAGTACGGGCCCACGTTCTCGACCACGCTGCTCCTGGCGGATGACGGGCAGCTCGCGGTGAGCTCCTGCGGCGAGCGGGCCTGCCGAACGCGCGTCGTGGACCCGGCGACGGGCGCCACGTCGAGAGCGAGCGGGACAGGACCGGCGGCCGCCGTCCTCAGCGGGCGGCTCCTCGTCCTCGAGGCATGTGATGGGCTGCCGTGTCCCGTGCGTTCGATCGATCTGGCGTCGGGCGAATCGTCGGCCCTTGGCGCCGCGATGGGCAGCGCGGTGCTGGCCGCCGGCGGCTCGGGCCTCGTCGTGTTCCCCGGCGAGCGTGGGCTGCGGATCGCGACGACACGTGGCGCCGCAGCGATCTCGGACGTCCCCGGCTCATCGGGACTCGCGCCCGTCCCGCGCACGTCAACGTCCGAGAGCGGGTTCGAGGCGCCGCGCGGCCGGGTCGCCGTCGCCCCGGGCGGCAGTGTCGCGGACCCGGCCCTCGTCCGCCTCCTCGACCCCGCCACCCTGCAGATCACCGCCGGCGAGGTGCTCCCGTGATGACCCGTTCACTCGCCCGCCGGCTCGCTGCCGGCGTCGCCGCCCTCTGCATCCTCATGTGCGTCACAGGTGCCGCGCTCGCGGTCTCCCCTGACCCAGCCCTGTCGCCCGCGTGGCCCGCCGACACCACGCTGACCTACCGCTGGACGGCCGGCGCGGTGCCCCCCACGGCGATGGCGGCGGCGGTCAACAGGGCTGCCGGGGATGCGAATGGCAGCCGTGCGTCGCGCGCGCCGTCGTTCTCGTACAGCAGCGGCGGCGCGAACGGTGTGTCGTACGGCACCAGCACCCCGTGCGGCGTCAACGGCCTCGCGTGCTTCGCGCGCAACCCGGCCGGTGGGTACTGGCACCTGTGGTTCCGCGAGAACGGCCACCGCTACGACTGGGGCACGCTGACCTGGTGTGAGATGTCCAACAGCCCCAACGGCTGCTACCAGGCCGAGACCATCACGCTCGATGAGTTCGGGCACGTGGCCGGCCTCGACCACCACGTCAACAAGGCCGACGACAGCGACTACGCGGACGCCGTCGTCCAGACGTACAGCCACGTGCGTCCGCTGGTGGGCTGGAACGCGAGCGCGTTCGCGCGCTGCGATGTGGCCACGCTCCAGCAGGTCTACGACGTGCCCGCGTGGACGACGCTGTACTCCACCTGCCTCGACCTCCCGACCACGCTCGCCGTGGCCGCCTCGACGACCCAGGTCCCCGTGAGCGGGTCGGTGACGTTCACGGCGACGCTGCGCAGCAACGGGATCGGGCAGCTGGCAGGCAACCCGATGGCCGGCAGGGTCGTGGTGCTGCAGGCGCTCTCGGGCACGACCTGGGTTGACCTCCTCGCGATGTCGTCCGGGAGCACAGCGGGGACCTACAAGGCCACCTACTGGCCGCGCGTCGCGCAGAGCTACCGCGCGGTGTTCCGCAAGCCGGCGAGCGAAGGGGCCCGCGCCTCGACGTCGGGCGCGGTCACGGTGTCCATCACGTGCAGCCCGACCCGGTGCCCACTCGTGACGGGCACGGCAACGCAGCCATGAGAGGAGCTTCTCGATGAATCGTCGGTTGGGTCTCGCCGTGCACGTCGGGGCAGCGGTCGCTGCTGTCCTGATCACTGCGGGGTGCACCGGCGGCGCACCTCCCTCGCCCGCGAACGCCGGTTCCTCCGCCCTGGTGAGCGCTCCTCCGTCGGGGACGGGCCCGGCCGCGACGGCGGCCGCAACCCCGCCCTTGACACCAGCGCCCAGTTCAGCGACCGCCCCGCCCACAGCCGGATCTGAGCCGTCCCCGACTCAGGCCGCCAGCCCCGCGCCGATCCCGGCCACACCGCCCGTCGCGGTGCTGGGGGGACTGGACGGTCCTGCCGCCTCGGGTCAGCTCGGGTCGTACACCTGGGGTTCCGGCGGGTCGGACGCGCCCTGGATCGTGGGCGAGGCCCTTGGGACCGCAACCAGCGGCGCGTCGCTCGACGTGTCCTTGGCCGGGGCGACACCGGCCAGCTGGACGGCCGCCTGGGCGGAGGTGTCGGGCGGGATCGCGGGCAGCCCGTCGGCCGGCGCCTCGGGCAGCGGCCAGGTGGCGGTCACAGCGCCGGCGAAGGCCGGCGACTGGACCCTCCGGGTCACGGCGACCTTCGGACCTGGCCACAACGCGACCTACTTCTGGCACTTGGCGATCAAGTAGCGCCTGACATGCCACGCCGCCGGGCGCAATCCGCGACCGGCGGCGGTCAGGCAGCGAACCGAGAAGCGCGGGCCGGACCTCCGGCCCGCTCGCGTCAGGCGATGGCGGCCACGCCGGTCGCGTTGAAGATCGAGGTCTGGGCCTCTTCGGGCAGCATCACGCCCATGATCTTCTGGAGGGCGAGGAGGTGAACGCAGGAACCCCAACTCTCGAAGTAGTGGCAGGTGCAATGCCACGAGCCGGCGTCGAGGCTGACGTGATGGGTGTCATTGTCCCCACGAAACGTCAGGGCGATCCGCTCGATGGAGATCCGGTCCAGCTCACGAGCGTAGCGATTCGCCTTCTCGACCTTGCCGATGAGAGAGGAGTGCATCGCCGCAGTACCTCCAGTCGCCCCGCGTCGGAGCGTCCACGAGGGCCGCCGTCCGGCCGGGTCCGCGGGGCCGGTGATGACGGTCGCAGGGCAAGCCTACACCCGTCTGCGCCGCAGGACACCCCCCGGAATCGGTCCCGATCCTGGAGGTCGAGCGGCCCGTCCTCCGGCGTCTTTCGGTCCCTGGGCGGCACGCCTCGTGGCCCGTCGCTCGACGCCATGCGAGGCGGCATGAGCGCCTCCCGCGGCTCGTCGGGGCGGGATCGTGCGAAGCAGCCGCACGCGCTCAACGACCGGTGATGTGACACCAACGCGAATCGCAGGCGCGGACGGCGCCGGTCACCCGCGCTCACCCGCCTCCGCGAGGGCGCACCGGTCGAGGAGCGCCTGCACGAGCACGCGAGCCTCGCCAGCCCCGCGGAGCAGCGCCGATGCGGTCTGCGGGCGGAAGGGTCCGGGTGTCGCATCGCGGACGACCACCCGGCCGTGGAGCCGCTCCACGATCAGATCCCCGGCGGCGGCCTCGGCCTCGGCTCCCGCTTCCACGACGCCGCCCTCGGTCCCCGGCGCGCCCAGCACCTCGAGCAGCGCGGGCCACGTCCCGACGTCAGTCCAGCCGACGTCCATCGCCGCCATCACGACCGACCCCGCGGCCGCCGCCGGCTCCATCACCGCGTAGTCGATCGAACGGCTCGGCAGCGCTGCATAGGCCGCGGCTAGGTCGCCGTCGAGTCCCCGTCGGACCGCGTCGGCCACATCCGGGGCGTGCGACTCGAGCGCCTCGATGATCGCGCGCCGGCGCCAGAGGAACATCCCGGCGTTCCACGCCACACCCGGTATGCCGGCCAGCTCGCGGGCCCGGGCACCGTCGGGCTTCTCCTCGAACGCGGCCAAGGGGTATGCGCGCAGACCGGCCACCTGCTCGACGCGGCCCACGTCCGGACGGAGGTAGCCGTACTCGGTCGCGGGGCGCGTCACCCCGACGCCGATCGTCACCAGCGGCGACGCGATCCCGAATCGACCCGTGGCGAGGCCCTCGGCGGCCATCCGCAGCACCGCCCGGAAGAGCCCCTCGCGGGCCGGGTCGATCCGGTGGTCAGCGGGCAGGACAGCCATCACCGCATCGGGGTCACGACCGGGCTCGAGCGCCGCCAGCGCGATGGCCGCGGCCGTGTTGCGGCCCTCGGGCTCGATGATCAGCCGCGCCCCGGGCACCTGGGCCGCCACGAGTGGAGCCCACACCGCCGACACGACGATCGCGATGTCCGGCCGCTCCCCGATCTCGTCGCCTGCAAGCCGCGCGACGGTTCGCTGGAGCAGCGTCTCGCCGCCGGGCAGCAGCGGCAGGAACGGCTTGGGGCGAGCCGAGGTGCTGAGCGGGCGCAGCCGAGTGCCGCCCCCGCCGGCCATGATCACGACATCCATGTCGGCATTCTACGGGCGTGCATGCCGCCGACACCCCAGATGGCGTTGCCGCCGGGCGATGTGGGCTGACCGCGCCTGGCATGCGAATCCCATCGTCCCGGGACAGCGGAACGTGCGAAGGTCGCACGCAATGACAGCGAAACACCGCGTTCACGCGGGCATCGTGGCTTCGTACCATCCGCAGACCGTCGGTCCGGGGCCGAGGGCCGCACAGTCGCCGCCCGTCTCCGCGAGGACTGCTCCCGACCATGACCGACACCGGGTCCCCTGTCACCGCCAAGGGCGCCGACGTGCCCGACGTCCGCATCGACACGGTGACCAAGCGGTTCGGCGAGGTCACGGCGGTCGACGCCCGCTGACCAACGCGATCGCCTCGATGATGCTGCTCGTGACGTTCACGATCCTCGTCGTGGGGCAGGCGATCCTGGCGCGACAGGCGCGCGCGTCGGGCGACCGGGGCGGCACGCCGCTGGGCCTGCTCGAGAGCTGACCGGGCCAGCTCCCTCAGCCCGCGACGAGGTCGGACAGGCCGGCGTCGGCGGCCAGCGCGGCGGCACGATCGGTGCGCTCCCAGGGCAGATCGAGGTCCGTCCGCCCGAAGTGGCCGTACGACGCGGTCTGCCGGTAGATCGGCCGGAGGAGGTCGAGGTCGCGGATGATGGCGCCGGGACGCAGGTCGAAGTGCCGGTCGATGAGCGCCTCGATCGTCTCGTCGGGGACCTTGCCCGTGCCGAACGTCTCGATCGAGACGGAGATGGGCTTCGCGATGCCGATGCCGTAGGCGACCTCGACCTCGAAGCGGTCCGCGAGTCCGGCCGCGACGACGTTCTTCGCCACCCAGCGGGCCGCATATGCCGCCGAGCGGTCCACCTTGGACGGGTCCTTGCCGGAGAACGCGCCCCCTCCGTGGCGGGCCATGCCGCCGTAGGAGTCCACGATGATCTTGCGGCCGGTGAGGCCCGCATCACCCATCGGCCCGCCGATGACGAACCGCCCCGTGGGGTTGACGTGCATCACCGGGTCCTGTCGGCGCAGCTCGGGCGGGATCATGGGCAGGATGATCTGCTCGATCACGTCGTTGGTGATCCGTTGGTGGCCGGCGTCGGGGTCGTGCTGGGTCGACACCACGACGGTGCGGACCGCGACCGGCTTGCCGTGCTCGTACTCGACCGTGACCTGCGTCTTGCCGTCGGGGCGCAGGTACGGGATCGAGCGGTCCTTCCGGACCTCCGCGAGGCGACGCGCCATCCGGTGGGCCAGGGCGATCGGCAATGGCATCAGCTCTGGCGTCTCGCGGCACGCGTAGCCGAACATCATCCCCTGGTCGCCGGCGCCCTGCTCGTCGATGCTCGCGCGGTCCACGCCCTGCGCGATGTCCGGGGACTGCGCCTTGACGCTGACAATCGTGCCGCACGTCTGGTAGTCGAAGCCGTAGTCCGCCCGGGTGTAGCCGATGTCGCAGACCGTCTCGCGGACGACGTCCTGGAACTCGACGTACCCGTCGCAGGTGATCTCGCCGAACACCAGCACGAGGCCAGTCGTGGTGGCGGTCTCGCACGCGACCCGGGCATGGGGGTCGACCCGCAGGATGCTATCGAGGATGGCGTCCGAGATCTGGTCGCACATCTTGTCCGGGTGACCCTCGGTCACCGATTCGGACGTGAACAGGTACTGCGCGGCGTCAACGATGCTCATGGGACTCCCGGGTAGGGCGCATCACAGTGGCTTGCCCGGAGCGTAGCAGAGCGCCCTTTGGGGTGCGGAGACCCCCTCCGGGGATCCGCGTGCCCGCGGTCGCCGGCGGTCGCGAGTCGCGTCTCGCTTGGCAGGGCGAGTCGCGTGCGACTCGCCCTGCGATCTCTGAGCGTGGCCGCCGGGAAGAATGGCGGTTTGGGCACCCAGAGCCACGCTTGGTGGCCGTCGAACTGAGTCAAGCGTGACTCCCCATTGGCTGACCCAGTTCAGCTCACGTCGACCCAGCCGAGTGGCTGAGCGGCCTCGCCATCGCCACCGCCGCACGCACGCGTGTTGGGCGAGCCCGCGTGCCCCACCCAAGTCCATGCCGCATCGGCACCTGCCAATGACAGCTCGGGGGGAGCGCAGGCTGGCCTGGTGGCCACGCCAGGTCCGGCACTGGAGGTTGAACTGGAACTGGAGCCGGGCCAAGGATCAGTCCTGGGACCCGCGGCAACGTTGGGACGAGGTGCCCGAAGGTCGGCGCGCGAACCCGAGGAGCATGCGGCGACGAGGGCCAACGCGAGCACGGAGGCGGGCGCCCAACCCGCGATTTTCCTGCCCGACATCACGACCCCGCCTGCGTGGAACTGCTGTCACCGGTGTCTACGCGGGACGCCCCGATCGCAGACTCGGTTCCTCGCCCTCGACCGGCGGCGGAGAAGCCACGCCAGAGGGCTCGTTGGCAGACTTCGACGCGCCGAAGCCGCTGTCGCGCTTCGTGGTCGCCTAGACTCGGGCTCCCGGCGAGTCGAGTTCAGGCAAGCCCTGGGACGTCGAGCGGCTCGATCCCGTCCGCGAGGGTGAAGCCGAAGACGCGAGCCAGGAAGCCCAGCTCAGCTCGGTACTGGGTCCGCTTGGTCTCCGCGCGCCGGAAGCCGTGGCCCTCGCCCTCGAAGCGGATCGCGATGTACGGCAGCCGGTTGGCGCGGAAGACGGCCTCCATCGCGTCGACCTGGGACGGCGGGACGACCTTGTCGTCAAGGCCCTGCATGACCAGTAGCGGCACGCGCATCCGATCGAGCGCGTGGATCGGCGAACGTTCGCGCCACACGGCGTGGTCGCCGTCCCACGGACCGACATGACCCTCGTCGTAGCGCGACTCGAACTTGTGCGAGTCCTCGTGGATCAGCTCGAGGTCCGCGATCCCGAACAGGCTGATGCCCGCGGCGAACACGTCGGGCCGGAAGGCGAGGCAGGCGAGCGTCGTGTAGCCACCCGCCGAGCCACCGCAGACCGCCATCCGGGTCGGGTCGACGTCGCCCCGGGCCGCAAGGAAGCGCGCCGCGGCCGTCACGTCGTCCACGTCCACCACGCCGAGATTGAGCTTGAGCGCGTCGCGGTACGCACGGCCGTAGCCCGTGGACCCGCGGTAGTCCACGTCCACGACGGCGATGCCGCGCGATGTGTAGAGCGCCCGGCTGAGCGACAGTGATGACGACGCGGCGTCGGTGGGACCGCCGTGGACGAGCACGAGGAGCGGCGGCTTCTCCGCCTCCGGGCCGCGGAAGTGGGCGTTGAACGGGCGGTAGTACAGCGCGCGGGCCGTCGCACCGCCCGTGGTCGGGAAGGTGATCGCCTCCGCAACCGGGACCACGGACGGGTCGATCGGTGACGGCAGTGAGCGGGCGAGCACGCCAGCCGGCTCGCCGCTCCACGCGTCGAGCCGGACCACCGCGTTCGCGTCGTGCGGCCCGGACGCGACGACCACTGCCGACTCGCCGACAACCCCGAGGCCCTCGAACTCCGTGAACGGGGTCTCCACGTCGCGGATCGTCCCGTCGGCCTCGATCCGCATCAGCCGGTCTCGCCCGCCTGCTCGGGGCGTGGCAAGGATCGCGCCGTCGGGCGTGAAGGCATACGAGGACCGCCCGAACACCCAGGCCGGTTCGGCGAACTCAGCGGCCATCGGCGCAAGCGGGCGCTTCCGCACCTCCGGGGCGCCCGGGTCGGCCGCAGGCGCACCATGCCCTGGCGCTTCACCAAACGCGTAGAGGTTCCACCATCCGGTCTCGTCCGAGACGACGTGGAGCACACCCGACGACGACCACTCGGGCTGCGCGACCGAGACCCCCTCGCCGCCCGCGAGCGTGCGCGCCTGGCCCAGCGTCCCGTCATCGAGCACCGGGGCCACGCGCAGCCGCGAGGCGTCCCAGGGCATCGCCGGCATGTCCCACTCGAGCCACGCAAGCCATCGGCCGTCGGGCGAGAAGCGCGGCGCGGCCACGAAGTCGAGCCCGGTGACGACCGCGCGACCCGCTCCGTCCGACCCGTCGAGCGCGAGCACGACGATCTCGTTGACCACGAGCAGGTGGTCGTCCGGGCGCTCCGCGTCATGCGTCTCGCGGACCGCGGCCAGGCGCGGCGACCGCGGGTCGAGCCGCAGGTCGGCGAAGCGCCACGGGCCCTCGGGCGTGATCGGTGACGGCGCGGCGAGGCCCTCGGGGTCCAGCCGGTACAGCCGACCGTCGGTCTGGTTGGAGGCAATCACCACCTCACCGTCGGCCACGAAGGAGCCGCCGCCGTACTCGTGCACCCGGTTGCCCGCACGGAACGGGTTCGGCGTGAGCTCGCGGCTGACGCCGTCGGCCCCGTGACGGAGCAGGGTCCGGCGACCTCCCTCGGTCGGACGACCCTCGAGCCAGAAGACGCTCTCGCCGTCCGTCGAGGGCTCGCTGATCGTGACCGCGGCGCCCGACACCAGCTCGATGCTGATCGGCGAGTGCCAGCTGCCGTATGGAGCGACGGTCGGGCCGGCGGGCTCGGCCGTCGTCTTCATCCCCCCATCCCCGTTGGTCATCGGCTCAGGTCCCGTGCTGCCAGCTCGACACGTACTCGAGCTGCTCGGGCGTCATCGCGTCGAGGGTGATCCCCATCGCCGCCAGCTTCAGCCGCGCCACCTCAGCGTCGATCGCCTCCGGCACGACGTACACCTGCGGTGTGAGCTCCGCGTGGTGCTGGGCCACGTACTCCGCCGACAGCGCCTGGTTGGCGAAGCTCATGTCCATGACCGCAGCCGGGTGGCCCTCCGCCGCGCCCAAGTTCACCAGCCGGCCCTCGGCGATCAGGTTGAGCCGCTTGCCGCCGATGTCGAACTCCTGGACGTTGTTCCGCACCTCGCGGACGTGGCCCTCGGCCATCTCGCGCAGGGCCGCGAGGTCCAGCTCGGCGTCGAAGTGGCCGGAGTTGGCCATGATCGCGCCGTCCTTCATCGACGCGAAGTGCTCGCGGCGGAAGACGTTGACATTGCCGGTGGCGGTCACGAACAGGTCGCCCCAGGGCGCCGCCTGGCCGACGGTCATCACCTGGTACCCGTCCATCAGCGCCTCGAGCGCGCGCGTCGGATCGACCTCGACGATCGCCACATGGGCGCCGTGGCCGTCCATGCGCGATGCGATGCCGCGCCCGACCCAGCCGTAGCCGGCGATGACCACGTTGCGGCCGGCGATCAGGATGTTGGTCGCCCGGAGGATGCCGTCGATCGTGGACTGGCCCGTGCCGTACCGGTTGTCGAAGAGGTGCTTGGTGAGCGCCTCGTTCACCGCGACGACCGGGAAGGCGAGCGCGTCGTCGGCCGCCATCGCGCGGAGGCGGATGACGCCCGTCGTCGTCTCCTCGGTGCCGGCCAGGACGCCCGGCAGCAGGTCGCGGCGCTCGCTGTGGAGCAGCGACACGAGGTCGCAGCCGTCGTCCATGGTGATCTGGGGCTTCGTGCCAGCGACCGTCCGAAGGTGGGCGTAGTAGGTGTCGCGGTCCTCGCCCCGGCGAGCGTACGTCGAGATGCCGTAGGCCGACACCAGCGCGGCAGCCGTAGGGTCCTGGGTGGACAGCGGGTTCGACGCGGCGAGGTGGACCTCGGCGCCACCCGCCTTGAGGGTCCGCATGAGGTTGGCGGTCTCGGTGGTGACGTGGAGGCAGGCGCCGATCCGCAGCCCGTCAAGCGGCCGCTCGCGCTCGAAGCGCTCGCGGATCAGGCGCAGCACGGGCATTTCGCGCTCGGCCCACTCGATCCGGCGGACGCCCTCGGCAGCGAGGCCCAGATCGGTCACGTCGTGGGGCGCGAGGCTGGCGGTGTCGGTCATTGAGGCTCCTCGATAGATCTGTCGGGCTCGGGCCCGGCGGTGCGCTCGTCGTCGGGGGCGATGGGGTCTGAGGTGGCTTCGGGAACGTCGTCGACGGGGTCCGCGGCGACGGGGTCCGCGGCGACTGGGTCCGCGGCGACGGGACGGGGCGAGGCGCCGGCGGGCGGCGTCATCGGATGCGCCTGATCGTATGTGAGCTGGGCGTCCGGGGTGGCCCGCGACCCGAAGAAACGGCGGAACGGGGCCGGGATGGACGGCCATGCTGGCGCGATGCGGCGGATGAGCCGCTCCTCGAAGCGGCAGTGCTCCTCGTAGCCCAGGGCCCGGTAGGCGGCGATCGCCGGCGGGTTGTCGCTGCGGACGTTGAGGACCACGTCGTCGCAGTAGCGCAGCAGCTCAGCGGTCACCGCGGAGGTCACGGCTTTGGCGAGCCCGCGGTTGCGGTATTCGACGTGGGTCATCACGTTGCCCACGACGCCCATGCGCGCCTCCCGCGAGATGACGTGGGTGCCGGCCGCCGCGACCAGCCTGCCGCCAGCGCGAACGCCGAAGTAGACGCCCTCGGCCACCGCGCCGGACGGGAGCCAGGCGGCGAACCCCAGCTGGTAGAGCCGATTGAGGTCGCCCACCTCGACCGGGAGCAGGCGCTCGACGGGCGCCGGATACGGGCGGAACGACGCCCGGTCCACCGTCATGCGGACCATGGCCGGGCCGGGCTCGATGCGGTACGACTGGGCGAGCGCCGGCAGCGCGGGGGTCGCGGCGGAGATGTAGGCGGCACGGGGCCGCAGCACGTCGCGCAGGATCGCGGCGATCCCGTCGTTGTGGCCCAGGACGAACATCGACTGCGGCGTGGGCCCGGTGTATTCCATGCCCACCGCGACGATTTGGCTGCCGGCCGTCGCCACGGACCAGCGCGCACGGCCGAACTCCCGCTCGTCGAGGTCGCACACGGCGTAAGCCGCGAACAGGCGGTCGCGCTCGAGGAAGCCGCGCAGGACTCCGCGGTCCGTGGTCTGGCGGGCGACGACGACTCGGCCGGTGGCGACGGTGGTCATCTCGGGTCCGCGCCCGCGGTGGGCTCGACCGGTTCGGCATGGGCTTCGGGGGGCATCCCCAGCGCGGCCGAGACGCCGGTCTCGCCTGCGTCCGGTTCGACTTCAGCGGCCAGGTCGGCTTCCATGGTCGGCATGGCCGCGGCGGACGTCCCCTCCTGGGCGGCCTTCGCCGCCGGAGTCGGTCCATCGGCTCCGGCGGCCACATCGGCTTTCGCGGCCGCGTCCGCCTGAACGGTCGGCATCGCCTGTGCGGCGGTCGCCTCCTCGGTGGCCTTCGCGGCCTGCGCTGCAAGCCGCTCCCGCGCCTCGACCATCTCGCGGAACCCGCGCGCCGCCATCCGCCGCGCCGACGACCCCTCCGCCGCGGCCGCAAGCGACGTCTCCCACGGCGGCCGCAGCACCCCCTCGTCGGTCACGATGGCCGTGACCACCGAACCCGGGATGATGTCGGTGACCGGGTTGCGGATGTGGGTCCCCTCGGGAGCGACCCGCATGCCCCGGACCATGAGCAGCAGCGACGCCCCAGCGTCCTCGATCGTCAGGTCGTCGGCGTCGGCCACGCCCAGATCGATCGCAGTCGTCGCCACGCAGACGATGAACGGCACCCCGGCGGCCAGCGCGGCGAGCGCGATCGGATAGGCTCCCACCGGCGCCGCGATGTCACCGTTGGCCGCAATCCGGTCTGCAGTCACGAGGACCACGTCCACCTCGCCAGCCGCGATGCACCCGGGCGCGGCGGCATCGGTGACCAGCGCATGCGGCACGCCCGCCTGCTGCAGCTCCCAGCAGGCGACACGAGCGCCGTTGAGCCACGGGCGCGACTCGGCGACCAGCGCGTGGATGCGCTGGCCGGCGTGGTGGCGGCTGGTGATCACGCCCAGCGCGGTGCCGAACACGCCGCTCCCCATCGCGCCCGTGTTGCCCGTCGTGAGCACATGGAGGACCGTGTCCGCGGCGCCGGGGAGGACATCGCGCACGTGCTCCGCGATCCTGCCGTGGTCCTCGGTGGCCTCGATGATGATCTCCTCGGCCTCGCGCCGGAGAGCATCGGCGAGCTCCTTGCCGTCGACGTCGATCGGGTACGCGTCGACGAGCGCGAGCAGCCGGTCGAGCGCGAGCGACACCTGCGCCGACGCGGGCCGGTTGGAGCGGAACGCGTTGGCGGAGCCGCGGATCGTCGCGCGGCGGGCGAACGGTCGAGAGTCCCACGCCCGAGCGGCGACCAGGGCCAGCGTGGCTGCGGTGAGCTGCGCCTGCACCGCGGCCCCGGTGACGGCGCCATCGGCCATGGCGTTGATCGCGTCGGCGGCGCCGGTGATCTCGAGCTCCTGGAGAATGTCGGGCAACTGGCGCTGGTCCCAGGCGAAGACCGCATCGTCCTCGAACCGGAAGGGCGCCCGATAGCCCGCAGTGCCGGCGAGGAAGGGGCCCTGCGCGCGGACCGCGGCGGTCGCGAGCACGGGCGGCGCGACGGATTCGGGCGGGGCCATGCCCAGCAGCTCTCGGGCCGAGCGGGCGGATTCGGCCTGGAGCGACTGCGCGGTGCCCAGCATCGACCCCACGGAGCTCGCGACGTCGCCGGCGAACAGGCGGAAGAACCGACGCCGGTGCGGGTCGTTGGCGGGGGGCGGGGCGGGCTCCTCGGGCATCGGCTTGGCGAAGGTGGCCTGACGCGCCTGCGTCAGTACTTGACGACGCTCGTGACCTTGCGCCCCTCGAGCCGCTCCCGACCGTTGAGGAACTCGAGCTCGACCAGGAACGCCAGGCCCACGACCTCGCCCTTGAGCCGCTCGACCAGCTCGATCGTGCCGCGCACCGTGCCGCCCGTGGCCAGCAGGTCGTCCACGATCAGCACCCGCTGCCCGGGCTGGATCGCGTCGCGGTGGATCTCGAGCGTGTTCGAGCCGTACTCGAGCGCGTACTCGACGGTGAGGGTGTCCGCCGGCAGCTTGCCCAGCTTGCGCACCGGGACCAGGCCCGTGCCCAACTCGTACGCCATCGGCGAGGAGAAGATGAACCCGCGCGACTCCATGCCCACAACCAGGTCCACGCGGTCGCCGCGGTACGGGTCGAGCATCAGGTCGATCGACTCGCGGTAGGCGGCGGGGTCCTTGAGCAGCGTGGTGATGTCGTAGAACAGGATGCCGGGCTTCGGGAAGTCGGGGATCTCGCGGATCTTCGCGCGAAGCGTCTCGGCGGACATGGAGTTGGAGTACCTCCGCAGGTGGCACGGTCGCCGTCGGGCAGTCACCGGCGCCGGACGGCTAGTCTACCGCAGCCGTCCCCGCGCTCCCGATGGGCGCCGCGTGCCCGAGGCGCCCGGACGCGAGCACGCCGAGGACCGCGACGACCGCCGTGACGAGGAATGTCGCGGCCAGGGCCCAGCCGAGCCCATCGCCCCCCGCACGCGTCCCTGCTGCCGTGATCGCGCCGCCGGCGCCGACGCCCAGCGCGGTGCCCAGGATGTCCGCCAGCTGGAGGGCCGAGGTGGCACTCCCCTGCTCCGACGGCCGACTGCGGCGCAGCACCACGAGCGTCACCGCGCTGTACATGACGCCCATGCCGCATCCGGCGAGGATCCAGGTGACCGCCAGGACCTCCGGCGGAACGGCCGGCGACACCGCCGCCACAGACAGCAGCGCACCGACGGCCAGCAGCACGAAGCCGAGGCGCGTGAACCGCACGACGCCCCAGCGGTCGATGCGCCGCGCCTGCAGCCAGGTGGCGACGGACCAGGCGATCGTCGTCACCGTGAACACGATGCCAGTCAGCTGGAGCGTGCTCCCGCGCCACGTCTGGAGCAGAAGGGCGAGGAACCCGTCCGAGGCGAAGAAGGCGAACGTCATGGCGCCGCGGAGCAGCACCGCGGCGGGCACGCCCTCCGCCACGAGCAGCGTCCCGGGCGGTGTGAGCCGGCGGAACGCGGGGACCAGCAGCACGAGCCCAAGGACCGTCCCGCCGATGGCCGCAGACAGCTCGGGCGCCGTGAGGGCGGCGATCACGAGCCCAGCGCCGGCGAGCGAGAGGAGCGCAAACGGGGCGCGGCGGGCCATCACCTCGTGCTCGGGATCGTCCTCGCCCCGCAGGACGGCCGGCACCGAGCCCAGCGCGTGGAGGGCCACGAGCCCGGCCAGTGCGAGGAGCGGCAGCAGCCCGAGGAACACCCATCGCCAGCCCACGGTTTGACCGACCAGCGCGGCGATCGACGGCCCGACCAGCCCGGGCAGGACCCAGGCGGCGGAGAGGAGCGCGAACATGGGCGGCTGGAGGTGCTGCGGCAGGCGCCGGCCGATCGCGACGTAGCTCGTCGGGGTCAGCGTCCCGCCGCCGCACCCCTGGACGAAGCGGGCGGCGATGAGGACGGGCATCGACGGTGCGGCACCCGCGGCCAGCAGCCCGACGGCGTAGAGCACGAGCCCCACGGCGAACGGCAGCCGGACCGGCACCCGGTCGAGGATGGGGCCCACGAGTGAGATGCCCAGCATGTTGCCCAGGTAGAACGCGGCGTAGATCCAGCCGTAGAGCTCCTGGTCGCCCAGCTCGCCAACGACCTTGGGCATCACGGTGCCGATGGCGAGCGACTCGACCGCAATCAGGGTGATCGTGGAGACGAGGCCGGCTGAGAGGCCCCGGAAGCCTGGCGCAAAGAGGTCGCCCGAGCGAGCGGACGACGTCTTGTCGTCCGCCGCCTGCGCGCTCACTGCGGCCTCAATACGAGCGGTCGATGGCGGCGCGCGCGAGCTTGAGGGCGATGTTGCCACCGGGGACGATCATCCCGATCGTGTCCGCGCCGATGTCGAACACGGCGTCGCGGCTGATGTGGCCCTTGATCTGGAGCCTGAGCGAGGTGGCCGTCTTCGTCTCGCCCGTCAGCCCGTCGACCTCGACCACGCCGCGCTTGCCCTTCGCCGGGAGCTCGAACTCGAAGGCCCAGATGGGGCGGTAGACGAGCTCAAGGCTGGGCACGCCGAGCTGCTCCTCGAAGATCTGGTCCGCCTGGAGCGGCACCATCAGCTTGGCGAGCAGCTGGCGGACGATGGCCGAGGCGCGGTGCTCCGGCGCGACGACCATCGTGCCGTCGGCAGCGAGTGCGGCCGGGTCGGCGACCTCCGTGCTCGGCCCGGCCATCAGCGCGGCGCCGTTGCCCATCCCCTGGGCGGTGAGGCCGTCGATCCAGACCTCCTCGCGCAGATCCTCGGTGCAGTGCTCGAGGACCGGCATCGCGAACGAGGCCGGGCTCTTGCCGGACGCGACCACCGCGAAGTCGTCGCCCATGACCGTCACGCCGCGCACGTCGGGAGCGCTGGCCGGGACCGTGTAAGTCCGCGATCGGTCGTACTTGTAGTGGGCAGTGCAGACGACGTGCCAGAACGGCTCGAGACGGTGCTGCGTTGCCGCGAGGACCACGTCCTCGGGCTTGGGACGCGCCAGCAGCCCGCCGATGCCGCTGCCGAGCGCGCCGGCCTTCTTCTCCTCCGCGCGGCGCAGGGCGTCGTCGCGGCCAAGCGGCGGCTCGAGGGCGAGGATGCGCGATTCGCCGAGTGAGATGTCCACGGTTTGGGCCCCGTCGTTGGCGCCGCCTGCCGGCCAGACGCTGGGCTACACGATAGCGAGGCGGGGCGGTGCGTGGCTACACGATCGCCACGATGGCCCATGGGCGGTTCGCGCGCGCATGGGTGCTCGCGCCGTCGGTCGACCGACCGGCGCCCGCGCGGGGGGCGCTGTGACGTCCGACATGACGTCTCGCCCGATTGGCGCACCAGTCTCCAACCCGCATGCCGTGTTCAGGCGTCGAGCCGACCGTGGGGCGGGCAGGTTGCGCCGTCGCCCATCCGAGGACCCGCTGGAGGGGCAGCGGCCCCCGCGCCATCTGCCGGATCGGAGCGAGGCGGTCAGCCCCCGATCAGCCGCAGCAGGTCGCCCAGCGCCACGATCATCTCCGGCGTTCGGTAGATGTTGTTGTTGAACGTGAAGCCGGTGAAGCCCGCGTCGAGGTAGGGCTGCAGCTCGTTCGCCGCCTGCTCGGGCGTGCCGACGAAGACGTGGGCCCGGCGCTCGGGGGCCACGAGGTCCAGCATCGCCTTTGCGGAGGCCTCGTCCGCGGCCACGAGCACCGGCGCCGCCATCGTCCGCTCGATCGTGGACGGGTCACGGCCGATCTCCTCGGCGTAGCCCCGCAGCAGGTCGGTCTTGCGGTTGAGCGTCTCCATGCCGAGCGGGAACCAGTGCGTGATGTCGGCGTGCTTGGCCGCAATCCGCAGCGTCCGCTGCTCGCCGCCGCCTCCAACCAGGATCCGCGGCCCGCCAGCCTGGACCGGCCGCGGCACGTTGATGACGTCGACGGTTCGGTAGTACCTGCCCTCGAAGCTCGAGCGCTCGCTCGTGAACATGCCGCGGATGATCGTGAGGGCCTCGTCGAGGCGGTCCATCCGCTCCTTGATCGGCGGGAAGTCGAAGCCGAACGCCTCGTGCTCCGCGTCGAACCAGGCCGCGCCAAGGCCGAGGACCGCGCGTCCGCCCGAGATCACGTCGAGCGTGGTGGCGGTCTTGGCCAGCAGCGCCGGGTTGCGGTAGGTCACGCCGGACACGAGCGTCGAGAGGCGCACGTGCCTCGTCTCGCGCGCCAGCGCCGCCAGCACCGACCAGCCTTCGAGCATCGGCTCGTCCTGGACACCGATGCCCGGGATCTGGTTGAGGTGGTCCATCACCGTCACGAGGCCGAAGCCCGCCGCCTCGGCGGCCTTAGCCTGCTCGACGGTCTTGGCGAACAGCTGCGCCGACGAGGTGTCGGGATGGGTGTACGAGGGGAGGTGGAGGCCGAACCACGGAGTCGTCATGGGCGAATGATGCCCCGGTTCCGTTTCCGGCGTTCTCGCCCGCCATGAACCTCCAGTTCACGGGCGCGGCGAGCTCGCGCCAGGGTGCCCGCGTCGTTGGCGCGCTGGCCGCGACGCGGGCGACCGAACAGGGCGTCCGGCTACCAGGCGTCGCCCGGGCGCCAGGGGCAGGCGATCGCCTCACTGCCGGTGAGGCCGGGGGGCGTCGCACGGGTCGAGCGCCACATGATCCCGTCGTCCTCGTCCTCGGTGCGGGTGAGGGTGCCGTCAAGCTCGCGGACGAAGGTCGGTCCCGTCCAGTGCCGCCAGCCCAGCCGCTCGTAGAAGGCGTGACGGCTCGTGGAGAGCGCGCCCAGCTCATAGGTCGATCCGATCAGCGCGTTCGCGACCGTCATCAGTCGCGTGGCGATCCCCTGGCCCTGGAGGCTCGGCAGCGTCGCGACCGCCTCGACGTATCCCGTACGCAGGCTTCGGCCGGCCACGTCGAGCAGGCGCGGCACCACGGCGGCGTGGGCGACCACCCGCCCGTCGGCCTCGGCCAGGAAGTGGCGGCCGCCCATCGCGTGGTCGAGGTCGTCAGCGGTGAAGGCGCCGTCGGGCCAGCACGCGTGGCCGAGGTCGAGGAGCTGGGCGAGGACGGCAGGACTGAGCTCGTCGCTCGCGGCATCCCAGTAGGCCACCCCCGTCACAGCAGCGTGCCCTGGTGATACCTGACGCGCCATCGGTCGCCGTCGAGCACCCACACCGAGGCGCGGCGAGCGGGCCGCGCGCCGATGGTCCGGTAGGTCGCGAGGGCGACGCCGGGCGCAAGCAGCTCGACCTCGAAGGTGTCGATCGTCACGTCGGAGAGCTCCGCCGTTGCCAGCGCCTCGAGGATCTCGTCGCGCGTCCAGCTTCGCCCGCTCGCACCCGTCTCGTGGAACGCAGGGTCGATCACGCCGGCGTACCCGCCGGGGAGGTCGGCCTCCCGCCGCTGGGCGAGCGCCAGCTCGAGGCGGAGGAGCTCCTCGCGAAGGGTGTCGGACGAGCGATCGTCGATGTCCATTGCGCCCTGAGCATACCGACGGAGCGACGGCGAGCAGGCGACGCGGTCAGCGCAGATGCGCGATGATCGGTCCGTGGAGACTCCCATCGCCGCCCCCGACCGCGACTTCACGCCCCACACCGCGACCGTGGCCGCCGCCCCGCGTGACAACGCCGTCATCGAGCTCATCGTCGCCCGCCCTGACCGCGACGTGCGCGAGGTGGTGGGCGAAGGGCGGCTCGACCCCGTCGAGGGCCTGGTCGGCGACGGCTGGCAGGCTCGGGGCAGCAAGTCCACGCCCGACGGCTCGGCCGACCTGCTCTCGCAGCTGACGATCATGAACACGCGGGTCCTGGCCGCCGCCGAGCCCGACCGCTCCCGCTGGCCGCTCGCGGGGGACCAGATCTACGCCGACTTCGACCTGTCGGAGGGGAACTTGCCGATCGGGACCCGGCTGCGTCTGGGCGATGCGCTGGTCGAGGTGACCGAGCGACCGCACACCGGCTGCTCGAAGTTCGCCTCCCGCTTCGGGCTGGATGCGCTGCGCTGGATCTCCACGCCGGTCGGGCGCTCCCTGCGCATGCGAGGGATGTACGTGCGGGTGGTCGAGGGCGGCGTGGTCCGCGTTGGGGACGCGATCCGGAAGGCGTAGCGGGGCGGCGCGTCGCCAGCGATCTGTCTTCAGGCGCCTGCGCCTGCGACCTCTGCCAGACGCACTGCAACCAGCCGGCGAACGAGCGCGTCGGGGATTGGGTGCTGGGCCGAGAATCGGATCGTCGCCTTCTCTCCGAGGAACGGCGTGAGCTCCTCGCCCAGTGCCGCCTGGACGTGCGGGTTCGCCGGGAAGAGGCTGCAGTGCCGCTTGAAGGCCGCGAACCAGACGAGCTTCCTCCCGTCGCGCTCGAACGCGGGCATCCCGTAGGAGATCGTCTCGGTCGCCTCGGGGCAGGCTCCCTGGATCACCGCCCGGACGTGGGCAAGCAGCTCGCGGTGCGGCTCGGGGACCGCTGCAAGGTAGGCATTGACGGCGTCGGATTGGTCCATCGCGGGAGCCTAACACTGGCCGCAGCGGCGGCACTCTCGTGGATGGCAGCGACCGCGCTGCATGGCGGCGACACAAAGATGTGTCAGGAGCCGGGTCCGCGAGCGCGGACCGAGCCACAAACCGGACTTCCGGCCCCCGGCCACGCTCGCTAGAACCCAATTCAACCCATGTCTGGGTTGCGGGAAGGGTCTCGGGGGTGACCGGCTGCCCAGGCGGCTGCCGTCCGAACCAGCTCGCCGAGCGCCGGCGGAAAGACCTGCTCGCCCGTCGCGATCAGCTCGTCGAGCGCCCACCAGCGATGCGCCGCCACTGCCAGCGCCTCGCCGTCGCCGTGGCGGCCGGTCCCAACGTGCGGACTCGGCACGCGGCCGGCCACGTACCACTCGTCCTGGACGATGCGCCGACCGCGGAACGTGAACGAGACGCCGGGCCGCTCCCCGATGACCGGGCCGAGCACCACCTCGCGGATCCCGGTCTCCTCGCGCAGCTCGCGCCGCGCCGCCGCCTCGATCGCCTCAAACGGCATCACGCCGCCACCCGGCAGGTACCAGTAGCCGAGCTCGGCCGACTCCGGCGGTGGGTCGAAGCGGAACAGGAGCACGCGGCCGTCAGGGTCGAGGAGCACGACCCGCGCGGCGCGCCGACGGAACCGCCTCCCCCAGCTCATCCCGAGGCGCGACCCGGCGGAGGCTCGATCGACCCCGCCGCCGCTCCCCCGCCCGCCGCCGCGACCAGCCGCGCCACGACGGCCTGCGTGAGCGTCCACGACCGGAGCGGGTCGCGCGGCAATCGGATGCGCACCTGGTTCGACGCGAACGTCAGGTCGCCTGGTCGCACTCCCGGCAGCGGCGCCGCCCCGCCCGCCGCCCCCGGGGCGAGCAGCTGCATCGCCGTCGCCCGCGAGAGCGCGGCCCCGAACCGCACCACGAGCCAGCCCTCCTCGCGCGCCACCGACGCCACGCCGGCGGTCTCGGCCGAGAGCCGCAGCTCCGCAACCTCCACCAGGCGCAGCACCGGCGTCGGCATCGGCCCGAAGCGGTCGGTCACCTCCTGGCGGAACGCAGCCAGGTCGCCCGTCGTGCGGGCGCGCGCAAGCCGCCGGTAGAGCTCGAGCTTCTGCGCCTCGTCGGGCACGTAGCTGTCGGGCAGGTGCGCATCGATCGGCAGGTCCACCACAGTCTGCGGCACCTCGCGGATCGGCTCGCGGTGGTCGCGGCGCGCCTTCGCCTCCTCGACCGCCTCGGTCAGGAGACGGGAGTACAGGTCGAAGCCGACCGACGCCATGAACCCGGACTGCTCGCCGCCCAGGATGTTGCCCGCCCCGCGGATCTCGAGGTCGGCGAGGGCGATCTGGAACCCGGCGCCCAGCTCGGACGCGTTGAAGATGGCCTGGAGGCGCTTGCGCGCCTCATCGCTCATGCGCTCGCGGCGCCGGTACAGCAGGTACGCGTAAGCACGCCGGGAGCTCCGCCCGACCCGCCCGCGGAGCTGGTAGAGCTGGGCGAGGCCGAGCGTGTCCGCCCGGTCGATGATGATCGTGTTGGCGTTGGGGATGTCGAGCCCCGATTCGATGATCGTCGTGCACACCAGCACGTCCGCGGCGCCGTCCGCGAACGCGAGCATGACCTTCTCGAGCGAGCCCTCGGGCATCTGCCCGTGGCCCACGAGGATCCGAGCGCCCGGCAGGAGCCGCCGGAGCTGCTCGGCCTGCGCCTCGATGGTCTCGACGCGGTTGTGGACGTAGAACACCTGCCCGCCGCGATCGAGCTCGCGCAGGACCGCGTCGCGGACGAGCCCTGCCGAGGCTTCGGCGACGCGCGTCTGGATCGGGAGGCGGTCCTCGGGCGGCGTCTCGATGACCGAGAGGTCGCGGATCCCGGCGAGCGCGAGGTTCAGCGTCCGGGGGATCGGCGTCGCCGACAGCGTGAGCACGTCCACCGACGAGCGCAGCTGCTTGAGCCGCTCCTTGGCGGCCACGCCGAAGCGCTGCTCCTCGTCCACCACCACGAGGCCCAGGTCCTTGAACGCCACGTCCTTCGACAGCAGCCGGTGCGTCCCGATGACGATGTCGACCGTGCCGTTGGCCAGCCCGGCCACGGTCGCCTCCTGCTCGCGGCCCGACACGAACCGCGACAGCAGCCGGACCGACATCGGGAAGGCACCGAAGCGCTGTGAGAACGTGGTGAAGTGCTGCCCTGCCAGCACGGTCGTGGGGACCAGCACGGCCACCTGCTTGCCGTCCTGGGTCGCCTTGAACGCGGCGCGAAGCGCCACCTCGGTCTTGCCGTAGCCCACGTCCCCCACGACAAGCCGGTCCATCGGCCGGCGAGCCTCCATGTCCACCTTGACCTCGGTGGACGAGCGGAGCTGGTCGGGCGTCTCCTCGTATGGGAACGACGCCTCCATCTCCATCTGCCAGGGCGAGTCGGGGGAATAGGCGAACCCCTCGGCGGCCTCGCGCTTCGCGTACAGCGCGAGCAGCTCGTCGGCGAGGTCCGAGACGGCCTTGCGAACCTTCTGCTTGGTGCGCAGCCAGTCCGTGCCGCCAAGGCGCGAGAGCGTCGGGTTCTCGCCACCCGAGTAGCGCGAGACGCGGTTGATCTGCTCCACCGGGACGAAGATGCGGTCGCCGGCCGCGAAGCTGAGCTCGAGGTAGTCGCGCTCCTCGCCCGAGCCGCCGCGCCGGAGCATCTGCTCGTAGCGCGCGATGCCGTGGTCGATGTGGACGACGAGGTCGCCGGGGTTCAGACGCTCGAGGATGTCGCGCGGCACGATGCGGCGCATCGCCTTGGGCCGGCGGACGCGCACCGAGCCGAAGAGCTCCCGATCCGTGACCACGGCCAGCCCGTCAGGCCCGCCGACGAAGCCGCCGTTCAGACTGCGCTCGACCAGGGCGATGGCACCGCGCGGCGGCGGGGTGGAGATGCGGTTGACGATGCCGACGGCGTGGCCCGCCTCGCCCAGGAGCTCGGCGAGGCGCGGCGCCTGGTCGGACGCGAGCACGACGCGGGCCCCCTCGCCCAGCCAGTGCTCCACGCCGTCGACGAGACGCTCCGTGCGGCCGGGCGGCAGGACGGGCTCGCGCCAGCCGAACTGGTCGCCGCTGGTCAGGCCCTTCGACGCGTAGGCCATGCCGTCAGCCTCGGACGCGTCGGACTGCCAGGTCAGCTCGAGGGTCCTCGCGCCGTGGAGTCGCGACTTCCAGTCCCGGGGCGCGAGGTAGGCGGACGGCCAGTCGCGAGGGAGCTCGCCCTGGTCCACAAGCTCGCGGTGGCGCTCATCAGCCTGGCGCCACAGGAAGTCGGCGGCGTCGGCAAGGTCGCCGGGCTCGTCGAGGACGAGCAGCGTGGTCGGGGCGAGGTGGTCGAGCCCCGTCGCGGGCGCGACAAGCCGCGCCCAGACTTCGGCAGCGTCTCCCGCCCGCAGCGCCCGCCCGGCCAGCGTACGCTCCGCGCCCTCCGACACATCCTCGCCCGTGAACCGCGCGAGGTCCAGCGCCAGGCGCTCGGGGAGGCCCTTCGCCAGCTTGCCGAGCCTCGCGCCGAAGCTCGTCGGCGCCGCCCTTGGGCAGCAGCAGCTCGGTCGCCGGGAGCAGCGTCACCTCGCGCACCTCGCCCACGCTGCGCTGGTCGGTCGGGTCGAAGGCGCGCATCGAGTCGATCTCGTCGCCGAACAGCTCGATCCTGACCGGCAGCGCTGCCGAGGGCGGGAACACGTCGAGGATCCCGCCGCGCCGGGCGAACTCGCCGCGGCCGGCCACCTCGAGCACCGGCGCATAGCCGAGGTCGAACAGCTCGGCCAGCAGGGCGTCGAGGCCGACGCGGACGCCGGGCCGCAGGACGCGCATCCGCTCGGGGAGGTCCGCCGGCGCGATCGTCGCCTGGAGGAGCGCCTGGACGCTGGCGACGAGGATCTTCGCCTTGCCGCTCCGCCAGGCGGCCAGGGCTGCGACGCGCGCCGCGGTCTCATCGGGGACCAGCTCCGAGCGCTCATAGGCGAGCGAGGTCCGGGGTTCCAGAACCGCCACCGCGGAGGCGTCACCCAGCCAGGCGCCGAACTCGTCGGCCACCCGGTCGCCGATCTCAGCATCCCGGCCGATCCAGCAGATGCGCTCGCCGCCGTCAGCCAGTGCCAGCGCGGCCGCGAGGTAGGACTTCGCGCCGTGCGGGACCGACGTGAGCCCCACGTGGCGTCCGTGCATGCCAGGGGCCGTCCCGGCACCGAGCCGCTCCCGCAGGGAGGCGAACGAGCCGGTCTCGTGGAGGAGCCTCGGCAGCGTCGAGAGGTCGGGGGTGCGGCGGCCGGGGCCACGCCCGGCAGGAGCGGCGCCGTCGGAACGGGTTCGCGCCGCGGGCCGCCCGGGGGCGCGTCGCGCCGCCCGGCTCGCGTCGTCGGCCGCGCGCGCGGCCGGGTCCAGCAGCTCCACCTCGGCCTCGGCCGACGCCCGGTCGAGGTCGACTTGGCGCTCCGTGGCCTCTGCGGCTGCCCGGCGCTCGGCCCAGTCGTGCGCAACCTTCTCGGCGAGCTTGCGCTCGCGCGTGGATCGCCCGCGATACCGATCGGTCACCGGCCAGCGCCCCCGGCACCGCCCTGCTTGTCGCCCACGACGGAGCCGCCGCGGCCCCGACGGCCCTCGCCCATGTCGCCCTCATCCGGGCCCGCGTTGCCCGGCAGCAGCTTCCGCCAGCCGGTCGTCGTCCGGCGCACGCCCTTCTCGTCGGCCGGCCCGCCCGGCTCGCCCGGCTTCGGGCCCGTCGCCGTCCCGTCCGGGCCACCGGTTGGGTTGCACTGAAGGTCGAACGAGTTGAACCGGTTGGCCGCCTTGGACGTGCCCTCGCGCGCCCAGGCCTCCACGGCCTCGGCGGTCGCGTCGAGCAGGATCGGCAGGCACGCCCGCTCGTCGGTCGCGAAGCGCGAGAGGACGTGGTCGATCGCGCCGCGCCCCGGCTCGCCGATCCCCACCCGCAGGCGGCTGAACTTCTCGGTCCCCAACTCGTCGATGATCGAGCGCAGACCGTTGTGGCCGCCGTGGCTGCCCGCCTCGCGGAACCGCAGCTTGCCGAACGGCAGCGCGAAGTCGTCGGCCACCACCAGCACGTCCACCAGCGGCACGTGGCTGCGGGCCATCAGCTTGCGGACGGCGATCCCCGAGTCGTTCATGAACGTCAGCGGCTTGGCGAGGATCAGGTCCATGCCCTTCCAGCGCAGCTCGAGGACCTCGCTCGCGTCGCGCTGGCGGCCGCGGCCGGACCGCCCGGCCCGGTCGGCGATCCGGTCGAGCGCCATCCAGCCGATGTTGTGGCGCGTCTCCGCGTATTGGCCGCCCGGGTTCCCCAGGCCGACGACGAGCTTCACGATCTGATGCGGTCCCCTGCAAGCACGGCGAAGGGCCCCGGGAACGCGTCCAGCGGGGCTGTCGCGCAATGGTAGCGCCCGCGGACGCACTTCCCGACGGGCGACCCTTGCGGCCGCCGGGGCCACGCGGTTCCATCGGCTTCGTGACGCGGTTGTCACGCCGTCCGGTGACCGGACGTCTCAACCGCGGCCGCGAGAAGGGGGCCCGTGACGGGTCAGCGGCGGGGAGCGCGTGGGATGAACGGGTCAGACGGCCGGAGTTCCCTGGATCAGGGCGTTCACCGCAGGCCGCTCGGGCGGATCGCCGCCCTGGTCGCAGTTCTGGTCGTGGCCGCCGGGTGCGCCGGCCCAGCCCCCACCCTGCCGCCGGTCCCGTCGACCACGCCCCTCCCGTCCGGCATCGCCCAGCCAACCTCCGTAGCCAGCCCCGCAGCCACGCTGCCTGCCGATGGCGGCTGGACGCCCGTGAAACCAGCTGGGCTGCCGCAGGTTGCGACGCTCGTGCCCACCCTGCGGGTCGGCGACACGGTCGCGCGGACGACCGCCTTCCTGCTCACGAGCCTCGACGGCCAGCCGGCGTTGGACCTGGCGCGTCGCGTGGTTGCGGAACCGCCCGTCACCTTCTCGATCTCGAAGTCAGGCACTGACGCGATCCTGAGGCCCACCGCGGCGCTCGCGCCGGCCACGCGCTACCAGCTCAGCATCCCGCGGCCGGACGGCACGGTCGCGGCGTCGTGGACGGCGCACACCGCGGGTCCCCTCCACGTGGCTGACACGGTTCCCGGCGACACGGCGACCGGCGTCCCGATCGACACCGGGATCGAGGTGACATTCGATCAGGCGGGCGTCACGACCGCCGCCATGGCGGCGCACTTCAGCATCACGCCCGCCACCGCCGGCCGATTCGAGGTGAGCGGCCGAAGCCTGGCGTTCGTCCCGGACAAGCCGCTCCGCAAGGCGACGCTGTACGCCGTGACCGTTCGCCACGGGCTTCCCCTCGGCAGCACGGGCGAGACCCTCGCCAAGGACGTCCTCGTGCGGTTCGAGACGTCCGGCACGGCCCCGGGCTCGGGCGTCCGCGTGTGGCTCGCTGACAGCCTTGTCGACGCCACCCCGCGAGAGCGCGCGGCGCTCAGCCTGTGGGTCGACGTGCCTGAAGGCTCGGCAGCGCCCAAGACCGTCCCCTTGACGGTCCACCGCCTCGCCGGGCTTGACGCCGCGGTCTCGGCGTGGGAGGCCGTCGCCGCAGCGCCCGACTGGACGCTGGTCACGGCCCGGGAGGCCGTCCCCACCGGGAGCCTGCCCCGCGTGGTCTCGTCCAGCGCCAGCGTCCACGCGCTCGACGACGGGACCCGATGGATCCAGTTGCCCACGGCGCTGCCGTTGGGCTGGTACGTGGTCACGGTGCGGTTCGCCGGCATGGCGCGCCAACTGGTCCTGCAGGTGACCGACACCGCGACCTACGCCATGGTCACCACGACCCGAATGGCGGTGTGGGTCAACGACCTGCTGACGCAGGCGCCCGCGGTTGGCGCCACGGCCACGCTCGCCGACGTGGCGCTTCCGGGTGCCGCCGACGGTCAGGGGCTGCTGGTTGGCCCCACGCCTTCGCGGGTGGTCTCGGGCGCCGCGGACACGCCAATCCTCATCGTGAGCTACCGGGGCAACCGGACGTTCCGGCCGGCAGCCGGACCGTGCATGGCATGCAGTGGCAAGGGCGGAACCACCGACCCCAGTCGCTGGTGGAGGCTGCTCACAACCGACCGCACGCAGTATCGCCAGACCGACACCGTCAACATCGTGGGCGTGGCCAAGGGCCGCGCGACCGGCGCCGCCCCGACCGCCGTCAGCCTCGTCCTGTTCCCGAACGCGAGCGACGGCACCGGCACGCCGATCCAGACCCAGACGGCGACCCCCGATGCTCGCGGCATGTACACGGCGAAGCTCAAGCTCACCGACCTGCCAATCGGCGGCTACTGGGTGCGCGCGAAGGCCGGTGGCGACCCGGTTGGCGAGACGTGGTTCGAAATCGCAACGATCCGGAAGCCGGCCTATGCGATCGCGGTGACCCCGGCCAGGCACGCCGTCATCAGCGGCCAACCCCTCAATGTGGCCGTCTCGACGGCGTTCTTCGAGGGAACGCCCGTGGCAGGCGTCCCTCTCGCAGTGTCGGCAAGCCCCGAGGGGACGACGGAGGCCGCCCTCGCAACCGACACAGCCGGGCAGGCCACGGGAACCGTCCACCCGAAGACGACGAACAGCCAGTTCGAGGTGCTCGGGGTCACGGCGACGCCCACGCTGCCGGAGGAGGCGAGCCTCGCCGGCAACACGCAGGTGGCCGTGTTCGCCGGCTCCGCCTTCGTCTCCCTCAAGGCCGCCGTCGCCGGCGCGAAGGTCACGGTGAGCGGCGCCGTCAACTCGGTCGCGTTCGCCCGGTTCGAGGGTGCCGGGACGGATCTGAGCGCCGTTGACCCGCGTGGCGCCCCCCGCGCCGGCGCGGCTGTCCGGGTGACGGTCGTCGCCCACTCCCTCCAGTTGCACAAGGTCGGCACCACCTACAACTTCATCACCAAGCGCGTCGAGCCCAAGTACGAGGCCACCGAGAAGCAGCAGACGCTGCCCGCGCAGACTGCCCGGACGGGCGCCGACGGCAGCTTCCGCATCGCCATTCCCGCCACGGAGGACGCCTTCGCGTACGGCATCACGGCCTCCTACCGCGACGAGGCGGGCCGTCAGGTCCAGGCCGAGGGCTGGACGGAGAGCCCGAGCCTGATCGTCCCGCCGCTCGAGCCGCCGACACTCATCGCCATCGACGGGCACAGCCAGACCCAGACGTACGCGGTCGGCGACACGATCCGCGTCCGCTTCGCGGCACCTGCAGGAGCCACGACCGAGCGCTACTTGTTCCTCACGCTCCAGCAGGGGCTGCTCGCGGCCACCGTGGGTTCTGGCTCAACGTTCGCGCTGCCCTTCACCAGCGCCAGCGTGCCCGACGTCGCCATCGGCGCGGCGCGCTTCAACGGAAACGGCTACGAGGTCGTCGGGTGGCTGTATACCGCGCGCCTCGACCCGAGCAGCCGGACGATGTCGGTCTCCCTGACGCCAGACAAGGCGCGCTACCAGCCCGGCGACACGGCCACGGTCAGCCTGCGCACGCTCGATCCGGCGGGCCGGCCTGTGGCGGCAAGCGTGTTCGTCCGCGCCATCGACGAGAAGCTGTATGCGATGGGCGCCGCGTATGACGACGATCCAGTGTCTGCGCTCTACACCGACGTGCCGAGCGGGCTGATTGCCATCACGTGGTCGCACCGGTTCCCGGCCAACCAGGGCGGCGGGGGCGGCGGCGACACCACCGGCGGCGGCGGCGGAGCGGGCGGGCGGACCGACTTCCGCGACTGGCTGGTGGCCAAGGTGGTGCACACCAATTCGAGCGGACAGGCCACCGTGCAGATTCCCCTCTCCGACGACCTCACGTCGTGGCGCGTCACCGCCACGGCCGTGGACAGCAGGCTCGACGCCGGCGCGACCTCCGTGAAACTGCCGGTCGGGCTGCCGTTCTTCGTGGACGCCGTCCTTGCGCCCGAGTACCTCGCCTCGGACCGGCCCGTCCTCCGCGTTCGGTCGTTCGGGACCGCGCTGAGGGCGGGCACGCGCGTCTCCTTCACCGTCAGCTCCGACACGCTGCCCATGGCCGAGATCGTGGTGACGGTTGACGCCTTCGGCTCCGCCTACCTCCCGCTTCCGGCGCTGTCGGTCGGGTCGCATCGGGTGCGGATCGCCGGGAGCGCGGTCGTCGACGGGGAGACCCTGTCCGACGCCCTGGTCCGGACCTTCGCCGTGGTCGAGCGTCGCGCGACCCAGCTGCGGACGACGTGGTCGCCGCTCACCGGCACGACGCAGGTCAAGTCGGGCGCCGGCATGACCTCGGTCGTCCTGGTGGACGCCGGGCGCGGCCGGGTGGTCCCGATCCTCGAGCAGCTGGCGTCACCGGGCGCGGTCCGCTCGGACCAGGAGCTTGCGTCCGCCCTCGCGAATCGGGTGCTCCACACCCAGTTCGGGCTGCCGCCGGTCGCCGAGCCCGATCCCAACGGGCTTGACGTGTACGGGGGGATGTGGGACGGCCTCTCGATCGTCTCTTGGGGCTCGGCGCAGCTGGACGTCACGGCGCTCGCCGCGATGGCCCGCGACCCGCGGCTTGGATCCCAGACCACGAGCACCCTGTTGAGCGACGTGGCTGCGTCCACAGACGAGACACGCGCCCGACGGCTGCTGGCGCTGGCGGGCCTCGCGGCATTGGGCGAGCCAGTGGGGAGCCAGATCCGGGACGCTGCTGCCCAGACGGACCTCACGGTCGAGGAACAGGTCAACCTCGCGCTGGCCGCCCTCGAGGGCGGTGACGAGGTGCTGGCGGGCACAGTCGAGCAGCAGGTGCTCGGGCGGGCCGGGTTGCGCAGTGGAGACCAGGTCCGGATCGACGCGGGCCCCGGCGCGGATGGGACCGTCGTCACGGCACGTCTCGCCATCGTGGCCGCCTCGCTCGGCGATCCCGTCGCGGCGGAGATGGACGCCTACCTTGAGGCGCATCCCTCCAAGACGACCCTGGTGGACCTCGAGCGCGCGCTGGCGGCACGCGGCTGGGCGACACGGGTCGCGCCGACGCCAGCCTCGGCCGCGGTCACCGTCGGCGGCTCGCGCCACGAGGTGACGCTCGACGCCGGCGAGGCCAGCGCAGAGGTGCTGACGCCGGCGCAGGCGACCAGCGCCACCATCGAGCCCCTCTCGGGCTCGGTGCTCGTCGTGCAGACCTGGGACGACGCCCTGACGCCCGCCAGCCTGATTGCACCCGACGGCGTCACCGTCAAGCGGACGGTCAGCCCGTCCGGGACGGTCGCCGCCGACAGCACGGTGGTGGTGACGTACGCGGTCACGATCCCGGACGCCGCGAGGGGCACGCCCTGGAGGCTCGTCGACCAGGTCCCCTCAGGGCTCGCGCCCATCCCCTGGTACGGGGCCATGGCGGATGTCGGCGGCTTGCCGGGCGACGTGTCGCCGACCGTCGTCGACGGTCAGCGAGTGGAGTTCTGCGTGGGGTGGGCCCCTGACCGCTCGGAGTACACCCTGCGGTACGTGGCGCGCGTCGTGACGCCCGGGACGTACACGTGGGAGCCTGCGGTGGTGCAGTCCACGGTGGACCCGTCGTCAGGCCTGACCGTGCCGCCCACCACGATCACGATCCAGACGCCGGGGAGCTGACCAAGTCCGCTCGCGTCAGTCGCGGAGGAGGCGACGCTCCAGCGCCCGCATCGCCGCCTCCTCGACGGGGTCGGCGTGGTCCCAGCCGCAGACGTGCAGCGTGCCGTGGGTCACGAGCAGGCGAAGCTCATCGCGGGCGTCCCATCGCAGGTCGCCTGTCTGGCCGCCACGCCCCGCCTCGGCCTGGTCCGCCGCACGCTCGACCGAGACGATGATGTCGCCGAGGTGGGGGCGCGCCCCGGGCGGGAGGGCGAAGCCCTCGACAGCCCCGCTGGCCGGCCCCTCGGCTGCGCCCGAACCCTTGCCCGGGTGGTCGGGGAACTGATCCGGGGCGAGCAGCGGGAACGAGAGCACGTCCGTGGGACCAGTCTTGCCCATGTGCGCAGCGTTGAGCTCGGCCAGCTCAGCATCGTCGGAAAGGATCAGGCCGATCGACGCTGGCTTTGGCGCCCCGGCAGCTCCGAGGGCGGTCGCGACGGCCCGTGCCAGGACGGCGTCCGGCAACAGGCGCGCCACATCCTCGCGACGCTCGATGTCGATCCGCCACCCGGCGACGTAATGGCTGCCCATGGCGGACACGGTAGCGCCTGCGCCAGCGTTCGCGGGGCGCGATCCTGCCCGGCCAGCCTCGTGGTCGATCCGATCGGCCAAGATCGCGGAAACCGGCGGCCCGCAGGCCGTCGCCGGCTGCGAATGGCCGGCAATTGCGGCCAGCGGCGGCCAGACCCCGCAGCCCCGGGGAGTGGCGAGGCGCAGCGGCCCCACCCATCGGCGGATTTGGCGGACGTGATCGGCCAGTGCGCCACGTCGTGGGGACGCGAGGATCCGGCGCCCAGCTCGCCCCGGTGCCCGAGCTCGCCCAGGTGCCCGCGGTCGCGCGCTACCATCGGGCCATGGCCATCCGACCCATCGTCACCCTCGGCGACGCCCGCCTCCGGCTCGTCGGCCAGCGCATCGTCCGCTTCGACCGAGAGCTTGGCGAGCTGCTCGACGATATGGTCGAGACCATGGATGCGGCGCCCGGCGTGGGCCTTGCCGCCCAGCAGATCGGCCTGGACCTCCAGCTGTTCGTGATGCACGTGGACGACGAGCTCTACGAGGTGGCGAACCCGGAGATCCTCCACCGCTCCGGCGAGGAGGGCGCGTGGGAGGGCTGCCTGTCGGTCCCGGGCTACCGCGCATGGCGGCTGCGCGCCGAGCACGCCGTGGTCACCGGGCAGGACCGCCATGGGCGCCGCGTGACCATCTCAGGACACGGCGAGCTGGCCCGCGCCATCCAGCACGAGTTCGACCACCTCCATGGCGAGCTCTACCTCGACGGCCTCCCGAAGGGTCAGGAGATCCTGACCGAGGAGGAGTTGGAGGCGCGCTTCGCCGAGGAGACGGAGGCCGACTGAGCGGTTGCGGGCGGCCAGCGGCCCGTCGCCGGCGGTCCGCCGTGATCGCCGCTGGACCTACTTGGTGACCTTGAGGCTCGCCGTTACCGAGTGGCTCAGGCTGCCGAAGGTGCCGTTGATCGTGAGCGCGTAGTTCCCCTGCCTGGTGCGCGACACCGTCTTGATCGTCAGCGTCGCGCCGGTCGCCGTCGGGTTGGGGCTGAACGTCACGGTCGTCCCGGACGGTGCCCCGGTGAGGGTGAGGCTGACCGAGCCCGTGAACCCGTTGAGCGGGTTGACCGTCACGGTGTAGGTCGCGGTGCTCCCGCGCTTGACCGACTGAGAGGGCGGGCTGACCGACAGCGAGAAGTCGACGACCGGTGCCGGCACGGTGACGCTCGCCGTCCCAATGACACCACCGGTGCTCGCGCTCACCGTGAACGGTCCGCCCGGAGTCGTCGCGGTGAACACGCCTGCGGAGTTGATCGTCCCGCCGCCAGAGACTGCCCAGGTGAACTGGGGCTGCGGGCTCATGGCCGCTCCGGTCTGGTCGTAACCGGTGGCACCGAATTGCCAGGTGGAGCCGACCTGGACGCTGGCGCTCGAAGGATTGACGGTGATCGAGGTGAGGACGCGAGCGGCGGTGACCGTGACGCTTGCCGTGCCGCTGAGGCCGCCTCCGTTCGCGGTGACCGTGAATGGCCCGCCAGCGGTGGCGCCCGCTGTGAACAGCCCCGACCCGCTGATCGTCCCGCCTCCGCTCACGGTCCAGACGAACGTGGGCTGGGTGGCCATCGGCGAGCCGGACTGGTCAAGGCCGGTCGCGGTGAACTGCTGCGTGCCGCCGGTCAGGACCGACGCGCTCGACGGCGACACGGAGATCGACGTCAGGGTCTGGCTCACGGCCGCCAGCTGGATGCTGCCGCGGCCGGTCGGCCCATCCCAGCCGGTGCCGGCAGTGCACAGGACCGCGGGGCTGCACGTGCCGTTCGAGCCCGAGGTCACGTCGTAGTAGGGCGTCGTCGCCGCCCAGGCGTAGGCCGCAGGTGCGGTGTTGTAGCCCTGCAGCGTGTACAGCGCGCCCATCAGCGGCGATGACAGGCTCGTGCCGCCGAAGATCCACCAACCGGTGGTGCCGTTGTACGTGGTGTAGACCTGAAGACCCGAGCTCGGGTCGGCGTCCGCGGAGAGGTCGGCCATCGCCTTCTTCGTGCCGCACGGGCTGCCGGCGATCACCTGCCACGATCCGGCGGCGTTGTAGGTGGAGCATCCGCTGCCGGCACCCGACCATGCGGTCTCACCGATCCGGGCGCCGGTCGTGCTGTCCACGGCGAGCGTCGTGCCGCCAACGGCGATGACGTACGTGCCCGACGCCGGGAACGAGGCGCCGTAGCCGCCGTCGCCGGTCGAGGCCATGACCGCGAGCCCCTTCTTGGCCGCGTTGTCCCAGGCCGGGTAGCTGGCGCCCGAGACGTCGCCGCTCGAGCCGTAGCTGTTGGAGATCGCCAGGACGTGTGCGGTGTTCGAGGCTGTGGTCACCGCGGTCCCGAGGTTCGCGAACGACGCCGTCGACGCCTCGAGGAGCACGATGCTGCACCTGGGGCAGACGGCGGAGGCGGCCTGGAGGTCGAGGTCGATCTCGTTCGACCAGCCGGAGCTCGCAGCGGGGTACGACGTGCCGCCCGCCTGGTCCACCTTGGAGAAGCACGGGCTGGTCGATGCGCTGGTGAGCCCAGTGAGGGTCGTGAGGGAGCAGTTGCCGATCGCCGGCAGGCCCATCGAGGAGCGGTACGTCGAGAGGTGCGAGTACGCGTTGACGTCGTCGTAGGCGTCGACGATCGCGACGACCCGCGAGGGGTCGCCCTGGGCGGTGATGCCGTACGCCGTGCGGATGCCGACCGCGGTGTATGAGACCGACGCAGCCGCCTTGGCGACCCGCCCAAGGTCGGCCGGCGACTGGGCGTCATAGGCGGCGCCGTCCGCGTACACGACGCGGGCCACGCTCGCGCAGGCCGCCTGGTCCGCGGCCGAGGACGCGCAGACCCTCGCGTCCCGATGGCTCCACGTCGGGCTTGCGGCGGCGATCGAGGACGCCCCCAGCATCGCGATGAGCATCGCGGCCGCCATGAGCGCCGCGAACCTGAGCATCACCACCCGCATCGCCACGTCGCCTCGCACTGTCATGTCCCGAACCGGGCACGGGCATGCACCCGCTGAGGGCCGTGATCTTGGTGACGCTGGATGCTGCGGTCAATGGGGAATCTCGCGAGCCGGTGTCAGGCGGCACCGATCGCTGGCGGGTAGTGGCTCCGGCGCCCGGGATCTGGGGCCCGCGGCCTACTCGTCGCCGCCCTTCGCCCGCCGCGACTCCAGCTCGACCACCTTGTTCTGCGGGTACGCCACGCGCTGGTGGTACATCCCGAGCAGCTGCCCCACGAACGCCTCGCGGATGCGCTCGAGGTCGCGCAGCGTCAGGTCGCACTCGTTGAACTGGCCGTCGGCGATCCGCTCCTCGAAGATCCGGGCCACCATCGCGCGGATGGCCCCCTCGTCGCGGGACGCGAGCGAGCGCACCGAGGCCTCCACCGAGTCCGCGAGCATGATGATCGCCGCCTCGCGCGATTGCGGCTTCGGCCCGCCGTGGCGGAACCGGCGGATGTCCACCGCGTCGGCCGCCTTGCGGCCCTCGACCGTCTCGAGCCCGCCGTACGACGCCGCAGCCGCCTCCCTCGCCCTGGCGTAGAAGTAGGACATCACGCCCGTCCCGTGGTGCTGCGGGATGAACGCGATCAGCGTCTTGGGCAGCCCCGCGCCGTAGGCGATGTCGATGCCCTCGGACACGTGGCTCTTGAGGAGCTGCGCCGACGCTTCCGGGTCCAGTTCGTCGTGGAGGTTGTCGCCGCCCGCCTGGTTCTCGATGAACGCGGCCGGGTTCGAGAGCTTGCCCACATCGTGGTAATACGCTGCCACGCGGGCCACGAGTGGGTCCGCGCCGATTGCCTCGGCCGCGCGCTCGGCCAGGTTGCCCACCATGAGCGAGTGGTGGTAGGTGCCCGGGGTCTCGACGAGCAGTCGCCGAAGGAGCGGCGCCGACGGGTTCGCGAGCTCGAGCAGCTGGAACACCGTCAGGATCCCGAACACGGAGCCGACCACGGCAACCGAGCCGACCGCCGCCACCGCTGCGCCCGCCGACGACACCGCCACTGCGCCGATCAGCTCCAGCACGCCACGCATGTCCTGCCGGCCCAGCAGCGCGAAGATCACGATCACCACGCCCTGGACGACGAAGACCGACACGCCGGAGCGGACGAAGACGGACAGGCGATCGCCGCGGCGCACAGCCACGATCCCCGCGATCCCGCCGAGCAGGGTGTACGCCGCGAGCTCGAGGCCCCCGCCGTAGCCGCCGCCGTTCACAGCCGCGGCGAGGATCGCCAGCAGCGCGGTCAGGACCAGGGCCGCCCCGCCGTCGAGGAGCACGGTGACCAGCATGCCCACCGCGCCCAGCGGCAGCGCGTACGGCAGCCAGTACCGGCCGGCCGTGAGCTTGAGCGCGAGCACGGCGACCAGGAGGATCACGCTCAGCAGCAGGAGCACGTTGTTGCGATGCCAGAACTCGCGGCGGAACCGCCAGGTCCACAGGAGCAGCAGCGCGATCGTCAGGACCGAGAGGCCGAAGAACCCGATCAGGCGGGCGACGTCCAGCCCGCCCTGGTTCAGGTCGAAGTACGTGATGGCCTCGTACGCCACGTCATCGATGATGGCGCCGTTGGCCACGATCGTCTGGCTCTGCTGCCAGTCCTTCTGGACGGGCTGCACCGCGGCCGAGGCGGCTGCGCGGGCCTCCTGGGTGAGCTGATCGGAATACGACGAGTTGGGCACCAGCAGAGGGCGGACCATCGCGGCTGCCAGCGAGCGCTCGTCGGGGGATAGGTCGCCGGCGATCCGGTCCGCAATGTTGCTCTTGACCAGCGGCAGCTCGCTGTCGCGCAGCTCGGCGCCCTCGACGGTGGCGAGGACGCGCGCCGCCTCAGTTCGGACGGCCTGCCAGCGCTCCGCGGTCAGGTTGGAGAGCGTGGTCCGGTCGGCCGTCGAGAGGTCGCCGAGCGCCCCAGCAAGGAGCGCCTGCCGCCCGAGTGCGCTCACGCTCGGGGCGAACGCCGCGTCCACCACGGCCGCCTGCTGCTCGAACGCCCGGGCCTGCTGGGCCGCGACGGCCGCGGCGCTCGCCGCCGTGTAGGTGTACTGGGGCTCCACGGCCGCGCTCGCCGCGGCCTTCGCCTCGTCGGTGAGGACCTGGCTGGTGTAGTGCTCGGCGCGCGGCGCCTGGACGATCGTCGGGGCGGGCTGGCCCAGCTCGAGCGCCGGCTGCGCCGGCAGCACGTCGAGGCCGAGGATCGCCGACATCGCGGCGATCAACAGGACCGACGCGGCGAGGAGGCGCCAGGCGTCGCGGCGCGTGAAGTCGACGCTGGGCTCCGCGGCCGACGACGTGAACACTGGGTTCGGCCTTGCGCCCCGCGGCCTAGTGGCCGGCCCCGTGCGCGGCGAGGTCCAGGCGGGCGAGCGCCTGGGCCACGAGGCCCGAGGCGGTCTTGCCGTCGGCGCGGCCGCGGATCTTGGGGGACAGGATGCCCATCACCTTGCCCATGTCCCGGGCAGTGGTGGCGCCGCTGGCCGCGACGGCCTCGTCGACGAGGGCGCGCAGCTCGACATCGGTGAGCTGCTGGGGGAGGTAGCCCGAGAGGATGGCGATCTCCGCCTCCTCCTTGCTCGCGAGGTCCTCGCGCCCGCCGTTGCGGAACGCCTCGACGCTCTCGCGGCGGGTCTTCACCTCCTTGGTGACGACGCCGAGGACCTCGTCCTCGGACAGGGCGACCTGCTTTGCCTTCTCGACGTTGTAGATGGCGCTCTGGACCATCCGCAAGGTGTCGCGGCGCAGCGAATCACCCGACCGCATCGCGGCGATCGTGTCGTCGTGGAGTCGTTCGCGTAGGGTCATCGGGACCCTCCTGGGTGAACCCCCGGCGGGGGTGCCGCGGGTCCGCGGCGGGTTGCTGGGTGCCGTCTCTGGCTGTGCGCCGTCTTCGGCCCTCGATCGCCCGGCCGCGAACCCGGTCTGGCTCAGCCCTGGCTCGCTCGCGCGTTCTTCTTGCGCTTCGCTTCCTTGCGCTTCCGCTTCACCGACGGCTTCTCGTAGTGCTCACGACGACGCGCCTCGGCGAGGATCCCGCTCTGCTGGATCTTCTTGTTGAAGCGGCGGAGGGCGCTTTCGAACGTCTCGTTCTCGCCCACTCGGACTTCGGCCAAACCTGGTTCACCTCCTCGGGCAGGAGATTCGTCTTCGCTCCCCGTGCGCGATGCCCAACGGCGCGTGGGGCGTCCCGGACGGGCTCCTCGCGCTCGCTCTCGCGGGCGCACGAAACCTGCCGGCAGGCCGCCGGAGTGTACGCGGGCGGCGCGGAGGCGTCGAATCCGCCGAGCCTCGCGCTGAGCCTCGGCGCCCTCGTGCGCGGGCGAGTCGCGACCGACTCAAATCGAAGCCGTCCGTGCGTGCTCGGCGCCGGAAGCGCGGGTTCCGGGCCTGGGTCGTGCGGCGCGAGGCCCCAGGCGAGTCTGACGCGACTCAACGCCGCACCGCGTGTCGCGAGTGGCTCGAATCCAAGGCTTCCATGCATTTCGGGGACGGTATCGCGGATTTCGGGGCCCGGACCGTGCGGCGCGGGGCCGCCGGCGAGTCGGACGCGACTCGACAGCCGGGCGTGCCGGGCGACAATGGGCGCTCCATGTCCACCACGACCGACGGCCACACTCCCACGGCCGTCGCGGACGACCCCAAGCACCTGTCGTCGGCCGCGTTCGACACGCCCACGATCGTCGCGGTGTCGGGGGCGCACATGGTCCACGACACGTACCCGGCGTTCATCGGGGTGCTGCTGCCGCTGCTGATCCCCGCGCTCGGCATCAGCCTGACCGTCGCCGGGCTTCTGGCCGCGACGTTCCGCGTCGCCACAGCTGTGCAGCCCGTGCTCGGCCACATCGCGGACCGCGCCGACACGCGCTACTGGATCGTCCTCGCACCGGGCGCTACAGCCATCGCGATCTCGCTCCTCGGCCTCGCCCCGTCGCCGGCGGTCGTCGCGCTGCTCCTTGCGCTGGCGGGGCTGAGCTCGGCCGTGTTCCACCCCGCTGCCGCCGCGCTCGTGACGCGGTCGTCGGGGACCGAGTGGGGACGCGGGACGTCGATCTTCATGACCGGCGGCGAGTCCGGCCGCGCCCTCGGCCCACTCGTGATCGCCTTCGTGCTGTCGTGGGTGGGGCTGGCCGGCAGCTGGATCGCCATGATCCCGGGCGTGCTCATCACGGGCGTCCTGTTCACGCGGCTGGCCCGACGATCCGAGATCCGCGTTCGTCACCCGGCCGGCTCGATCCGCGAGGGTCTGCGAGCCGCCCGTCGCCCCTTCCTCCTGCTCTCCGCGTCGAGCGCCATGATGTCGATGGCGACGGTCGGGCTGCTGGTGTTCATCCCGACGTACCTCACCGACGCGGGCGCCGGGCTCGTGCTCGCGGGCGCGGCGGTCACGGTGTTCGAGATCGGCGGGGCGGTTGGGGCGTTCAGCGGCGGGACGTTCTCGGACCGCATCGGGCGGCGGCCCATGCTGGCGGTCGCGGCCGGCGCGGGGGCGCCGCTGCTCATCTTGGCGCTGGCGCTGCCGCCGGGGATCGTCGTGCTGCCGTTCTTGGCGCTGGCGGGCGTGGTGCTGCTGAGCGCCGGCCCGGTCCAGCTGGTGCTGATGCAGGAACTCCTGCCGGACAACCGCGGCACGGCCGTGGGGCTCAGCATCTTCGTGACCACGATCACCAGCGCGGTCGGCACTGTGGCGGTGGGCGCGCTCGGCCAGGCGATGGGCCTCCAGACCGCGCTGATCCTCGCGGCGGGGGCTGCCCTCCTGGCGCTGCCGTTCATCGCCCTCCTGCCGGAGACGCGTCACGTCAGCCGCGAGGCGGCCTGACATCGAAGCCCGGCGCGCTCGCGGGGGGCGTCCGGGCCCCATGTCGACCCATGCTCCGCGCTCGCCCGGTGACGATCGTCGTCGACCAGCACGTGCCGCTCGTGGTCATGGTGAGGTGGCCGGTTGCGCAGCCGGACACTGCGGGAGGCCTCGAGCGTCACCTTCTCGTGCCGTCGCCCCACGGCACTGGACCCGCACCGCTAGGATCAACCGATGGGCACCCTGCTCGACCTGCTCGAGACGACGGCCGCACGCAACGGATCGCGGAACGCGCTGGGCCTCCGACGAGATGACGGGTCCACGTTCCACTGGTCGTACGCGGAACTGGTGCGACGGAGCCGGCTGGCGGCGTGGCGGCTGCGCGCGCTGGGGCTGCAGCCGGGCGATCGCATCCTCACCTGGTCGCCCTCGACGCCCGCGCTGCCGGCCGCCTACTTCGGCGCGATGTACGCGCGGCTGGTCTATGTGCCGCTCGACGCTCGGATGGCGCCCGACACGATCGCGCGGATCGTGGAGCGCTCGGGGGCCCGGCGGCTGATCCTCGGCACCGGGCGCGACGCGCCGGACCCGGCCGAGGTGGGGCTCGAGCGCTTCCCGACGACGCTGGTCGAGGACCTATCGGCCGACCCCGACGCCACCTTCCCGTCCGATTGGGAGGCGCAGCTGGCGGCTTGGCCGCGACCGGCCGACGACGAGCTCTTCGAGCTCATCTTCACCTCGGGCACGACCGGCAACCCAAAGGGCGTGATGCTCGCGCATGACAACGTGCTCGCGGGCGTGGGGTCGTTCCACCGGATCATCAACCCGATGGAGCACCGCCTGGTCTCGCTGCTCCCGCTCTCGCACCTGCTCGAGCAGGCGGTCTGCCTGTTCTACGCGCTCGAGGTGGGCGCCGACATCCTGTATGTCCGCAGCCGGAACCCGCGCGTCATCTTCAGCGCGTTAGCAGAGCACCGTGTTACCACGATGCTGCTCGTGCCGCAGGTGCTCGACGTGTTCTGGAGCGCCATCGAGCGCGAGGTGGAGAAGCGGGGCAAGACAGCGTCGTTCAACCGGCTCCGGTCGATTGCGCGCCACCTCCCGATGCCGATGCGGCGGCTCCTCTTCCGAAGCGTGCACGCCCAGTTCGGCGGTGGTCTCCGGCTGTTCGCCACCGCCGGCGCCTTCCTCCCGCCCGCGCTCCAGCAGGCGTGGGAGGACCTCGGCGTCATCGTCCTCCAGGGGTACGGCGCCACGGAGACCGCTGCAGGCTCGTGCACCACGATGAACGACCACCCGCTCGGCTGTGTCGGCTGGCCCCCCAAACCGGTCGAGATGCGGATCGCCGACGACGGCGAGATCCAGTTCGCCGGGCCCAACCTGTTCAAGGGCTACTGGGAGGACGCGGCTGCCACGGCGGAGGCGTTCACCGACGACGGCTGGTACCGCTCGGGGGACCTCGGCGCGCTCGACGAGCGCGGTCGGCTCCACCTCCACGGGCGCAAGAAGGACATCATCGTCCTGCCCAATGGGTTCAACGTCTTCCCCGAGGACATCGAGAACGCCCTGCGGATCGCCGGGATCCGCGACTCGGTGGCCATCGAGACGCGGCCGGGACGCATCGAGGCGGTGGTCCTCGCGCCCGCCACCCACGGCGTGCCGGGCGACCCGGGCGCCGCCCCGGCCATCAACGGCCATGCCCCCGAAGAGATCCGCGCCACCATCGATGCCGCCGTCAAGGCCGCCAACGCGACGCTGGGCCCCAACCAGCGAATTGCCGGCTGGCGCCTCTGGCCAGAGGCCGACCTTCCCCGGACCCACACCTTCAAGGTGCGGCGCGACCGCGTTCGCTCGTGGGCGGCGGTGGACCAGGCGCTCCCGATCGCCGAGGGCGACGCCGGCTGAGGCCTGCCGCGGTCCCGGGTTCCCGGCGCTCCCGTCGCGGCCGTGGTCCGAGCGTGTCCCGCGCGTTCCCGCCCCGTCGCTGCCACCCGCAACCTGGCAGGTACACACTCCGGCACCTGACCCGTCACTTCGTGGCCTGGCAGGTGACGAAGTGACGGTTCTGCGGGTCGTATGGGCGATCCCGTCGTCGCTTCGCAACCTCGTGGGCAACAGTCCGACGTCGAGGCTGCCTGGTGTGTACCTGGTGGGTTCCATCCGGCCGCGAGGCGTCGAGATCGCCTCCGGCGTCGGGCGCGTCGACCCAAGCAGGACCTAGCGGACCCGGCCCTCGCGCAGCAGCGCGATCGACTTCTCGACCCGACGCGCCCGCGTCTCGGGCGTCTTCGCACCTTCAACCGACAGCGTGTGCACGCGCTTGTTCGAGTTCGAGAGCCCGTCGAAGAACGCCTTCGCGACTGGGTCGCCGGCGAGCGCGGCCGCCAGGTCGTCGGGCACCTCCACCTCGCGGGGCGCCGTGTCGAGCACCAGCTCCACCTCGATCTCGTCGCCCGCCCTGATCCCCGACGCGGCCCGATGCTCGGCGTTGAACGGCATGAGCGGGTCCGCCGGGTCGTAGCCCATCACCGTTGCCCGGTACTCGTACCCGTTGACGGTCGCCACAACAGCTGGGCGCCTGCCCCCGCCGAGGGCCTCGACCGCCGAGACCGGCACATGGATCCCGGTGGCGTTCTTGTTCTCGAGCGACAGGACGGTGCGGAACCGGACGGGCTGCACGGGACGATGCCTCCTGGAGCGACTCCTGGCGAAGCGCCTACTGGCCGGTGAGCGGGTCCCCGAGGCCCTCGAGCACGGACGCGAGGCGCGCCACCTCGGGATCCGGCGAGACCGTGGGCGACCAGGGGAAGAAGATCAGCGTGGTGTCCATCCGCCGAAGGACGAACTGGGCGTCGGCCGGGTAGCCGATGGCGCCGCTCCCCGAGTGCAGGTATGCCCAGAACTCGCGGCCCGCGGCGTCGGCAGCGTTGGCGTCGGCGAACTCGTAGATCACGACGATGCCGTGTTGCGGATCGGACGCGATCACGGCCTGGAGCAGGCGTCGCGGCGTGCCCAGCAGCGTGGGAGTCTCGCCGGTGCGAAACGGGGTGTTCGGGTCCTGAACCTGGAACGACGCGGCCTGGAGCGCGAGGGCGACGCGGTCGTGGGTCAGCGCCGCCGCCGAGCCCGCGGGCGCCGGTGACGTGTTCACGCCCGGGACCCCGACGTTGACGCCGACGCCGAGCACCTCGAACAGGATGACGACGACGCCAGCGAGGATCCCCAGTCCGCCGAGCAACGCGAACCAGACGGGCGGCCCGGGACGACGGCTCGACGCTGCGGAGGTCGAGGCCGACGATCCCGACGACGGGGCTGACGAACCCGACGATGCCGACGACGAGCCCGTCATCCCGGAGGCCAGTGCATGGAGCGCCCGCCAAGCAGGTGCAGGTGCAGGTGCGGCACGGTCTGCCCCCCGTCGGGACCCACGTTGCCCACGAGGCGCCAGCCGCCCTCGAGCCCGTCCTGCTCGGCGATCTTCGCGGCCACCGAGAACAGCCGGCCCAGCAGGGGCGCATCGGCCTCGGTCAGCTCCGCCGCCGACGTGATGTGGGCCACCGGCATCACCAGCACGTGCGTGGGCGCCTGCGGGTTGATGTCGCGGATGGCGAACACCAGGTCGTCCTCGTGCACCTTCGGCACGGGGATCTCGCCGGAGGCCATCCGACAGAACAGGCAGTCAGCTGACATTCGGGGCCCAACTCCAAGTATCGGGTCGTCTGTGGTGCTAGAGGGTATGCGAGGCGCCACCGACACGCGACGGGGGGCCTGCGGATCGAAGCCACCGCGCCGTGCACCGGGCGGCTCTCTGGGAGCTTGAGCGGGTGGGCGAGCCGCGCTGTGCCGTCTGGCGCCCGATGATGCGTCGATCTGCGGCATGGTGCGGCCCGCCCTGGCGCCTCGCGCTCCGGCGGGGCCTGCCCGTGCTTGCGGGCGGGCGTCGACGCGCCGAGGCGTACGCGCGGGCGCGGGAACACCCGGCCCCGGGTGCGGCAGGCGGGAGCGGCGACGCGCGCCCCGCGACGACGCTACGCCTCGGTCACGAACGGTGGCGCCGGCGGTGCCCCGAGCAGGCCCTCGAGCGGTGCCCGCCCGGCCTCGGTGCTGAACACGGTGAGCCGGTCGCCCGCACGCAGGACCGCATCGCCCCGGGGGACGATCGTCCGCCCGTCGCGGCTGATCGTGACGAGCACCGTGTCGCGCGGCCAGCCAGCGGCCGCGACGGTGACACCGTCGAGCGGCGAGCCCACGGGCAGGTCGGCCTCGACCAGGGCCCCGCTCGACGCCACCGCCCGGACGCGCCGCACGTTGGCCGCCAGCGCCCCTCGATACGCCGTCATGACGTCGCCGGTCGAGAGGATCCCGGCCAGGCCTCTGAGGACTGGGTCACATCCCGCGCTCGGCGGCGCGCATCAGCCAGGGATGTTCAGCTCCTGTCTCGCCGACTGGCGGCGCTGCTGCATCCGGTCGCCCAGGTCGCTCAGCTCGTCCTTTCCGGTCAGCGAGAGCCGGCCTGGCCGACGAGACCGGCCAAATCGCGGCATCCGCGGACCGGCGCTGGCCGTCCTGCGGGAATTGGCGGATTGGATCGGCCGAACCCACCACTGGGGGTCACGGCCAGGGCGTCCCAGGGCACGCTCGCGGACGCTGCGGCGCTGCATCCCGGGATTTGGCCGGTTTCGTCGGCCAGTGGGACGCGACGGGCCGAATTCAGCCGACGAGGACGGGCAGCGCCTCGCGGAGGGGCCGGCGCGGCGGGTCGATCGCCAGGATCTCGCCCGTCGCCCGTTCGGGGACGTTCGGGTCGATCCCGGTTCGGCGGACGGTCAGCAGCGCGTTCTCAAGGTCTGCGGGATCTCCGGGGCGGGGCGACACCGCGACCAGCACGTTGTCCTCGGCGTGGCCGATCCACCGACCGTCGGGCAGGCGCTGCTCGGCGAGGACTCGCGTGACGCCGCCGACGCCTCGTCGCGCGAACGCGGCCCGCGCCTCGGCCGCCATCGTGAGCAGCTCGGCCGCGCGCGCCTTCTTCGTCGCCTCGTCCACCTGGCCCGCCATCCGGGTGGCGGGCGTGCCGGGCCGGGCGGAGTAGCGGAAGACGTGGAGGCCGGCGAGATCGAGGCTCGCGGACGAACGCGGCTTCGAGCGCGCGAAGGCCTCGTCGTCCTCGGTCGGGAAGCCGGCGATGACGTCGGCGTGGACGGCGAGGCCGGGGATGGCGGCGCGCGCCCGCTCGACCGTCCGGGCGTACTCGTCCGCCGAGTAGCGGCGACCCATGCGGCGCAGGACGCCATCGTCGCCCGACTGGAGCGGCAGGTGGAGGTGCGGGAGCGTGCGCGGCGCGCCATCGACCCAGGCCGCGAGCAGCTCGTCGTCCACGTGCTGGACCTCGATGGAGCTCAGCCGGATGCGCTCGACGTCGGTCTCGGCCAGCAGGCGCCGCACCAGGCCCGCCAAGGTGAGCGCGCTTCGCAGGTGGCTGCCGCGGGCGCCCCGCTCCGACCAGCCGCCGTCGTACGTGCCGATGTTGATGCCGGTCAGGACGATCTCCCGGTGGCCCGCCGCGAGCGCTCGGCGGACGTCGGCCAGGACCGCATCCGGGGTGAGGCTGCGCTCGTCCCCGCGGGCCCGCGGGATGATGCAGTACGTGCAGTGGAACGAGCAGCCGTCCTGCACCTTGACGAAGGCGCGGGTGCGCTCGACCGAGGCGCGGTCGTCGGCGATCCCGTCGATGGGACTGGCCGCCTCGACGCCCGACAGCGTGGGGAGCGCGGCCGTCAGCGGCTCGTGGGGCGCGCCGGCGCCACCCGTTTCCCTGTGACGACCGAGTGCGAGCAGCGCCTCAAGCTCGGCCAGGAGCGCCGCCTTCGCGTCGTTGTCCACCAGCTGGGCCAGCGGGTCCACCCGCGCGTACGTCGCGGGGTCCACCTGGACGGAGCAGCCGGTGACGATCACGCGGGCGCCCGGGTTCGCGCGCCGGGCCCGGCGAACGGCCTGGCGGCTCTTCTCGTCCGCCACCGACGTCACCGTGCAGGTGTTGACGATGACCAGGTCCGCGCCGCGATCCGGCGCCACGAGCGGAACGCCACCCTCGCGGAGCAGCCGGGCGGCCGCCTCCATCTCGGACTGGTTGACCTTGCAGCCGAGGTTGACGATCGAGGCGGAGCGGGGCGCGGCATGGGTAGCGGCGGCGTCGGGCATCGCGGGCGATCGTAGCGCAGGCCCGCGCGAGCCCGGTCCATCACGCTGGCGGTTCGATCTCGACGAGCTTGCCGTGCGACCACGCCCACGCCCAGACGTCGATGTCGGGCGGCTCCACGCCCAGCGCGCTGAGCGCCGTGCAGACCTGCGAGCGGTGGTCGGTCCCGTGGTGGATCACCTGCGCCAGGCGGACGCCGATCGGCGCCTCGGTGGCGGACCCGTCGTCACGGCGGCGGGTCAGCACCTCGTCAGGGTCCGGCTCCGCCGCCAACACCTGCTGCCAGACCGGGTCGTGGACGCGCATCGTCGCCCGGAGCGCAGGGAGGTCCATCGCGTCCTCGTCGATCCTCGCGACCCTGCCGCCCGAGAGCACTGACAGGTACCCGGCGTCCGCGGCCACCAGGTGGCGAAGCGTCTCGAGGATGGTCCCGTAGGTGCCGGGCACCGTGGTGCCCAGCGCCTCGGGCGGAAGGTTCTCGCACGCCGCGAGGATCACGTCCGTCGCCCAGACGTGGTGGGCGAAGGCATCTGCCAAGACGGGACGGGCCATGGGTCCTCCTTCGGTGGGCGTGCAGCAACGGCATCCTAGTCCGCCGCTGCTGCATCGGCATCCGGCGTCTCGAGCGAGTCGTCCTCATCGCCCGGCATCCCCAGGTCGGGCGCCGCGTCGGCCGTCCAGCGCGCCTGCGCGATGAGCGAGCGGAAGGCGCGGCCAACCGCGTCTGCGTTGAGGGCGGCGTTGATGGTGGTGTGGCGCGTCCTGCCGTCGCCCGCGAACGTCACGACGACCGTCGCCGCCCTCGGCACCTCGGGGCGCAGCGCGTCGAGCGCCGCCGCAAGGTCGAAACGGAGCCCGGACGGGGCGGTGCCGTACGCGGCCAGGTCGAACACCAGCCGGCAGATCACCGGCTCGCGCGGACGCAGCACCTTGGGAACGGCCACGTCGCGCAGACTCACGGCCACGCCGAACCAGTTGCCGGTGTCGGTCCACGGCTCCGCCAGCTCGACCCCCGCGAGCACGCATGGCCGACCACCGGTGTTCTCGAGCACGAGCGGCTGCGAGACCTGGAGGCGGACCGCCAGCTCGTTCCCGGCGACGCGCTTGGTGGGGTGGTCCACCAGCAGCGCGCTGACTCGGGCCGGCCGCCACTCGGCGCGCCAGAGGTTGTAGAGGCTGATGCCCAGCGCCACGACCGCGATCAGCGTCGCGGAGCCGGGCGACAGCAGGAGCGCAACCGCACCGAACGCGATGAAGGCGAGCCACAGTGCGAGCGCGAGCCCCTGCCCGCTCAGGCGGTCTCGGAGCGGGTCGCCCCGGTGCGTGCGAATGGAGTCTGCCGGTTCCATGGACGCAAGGATGGCAGAGGGCTGTGACAACTGGCTGTCACGGTTCACGGCGCGGAGGGAACCGGGAAGCAATCCTCGCTAGGCGGCCTCGGCCACCCACTTCCGCGGATCGCCGGCCTCCAGATCGGTCACCCCGGCCGTGTAGAGCGCCCCGAGGACGAGGACCCGGCGGAACGCCGCGAAGGTCAGGACGTGGGCGATGAGCCCGCCGTACGTGAAGACCTCCGGCGGCTCGCAGTGCGCGTCGATGAAGGTCTCGTCGAGGCGGCCTTCGCGCACGACCCGGCGGACCTCATCGAGGAAGGCCGGACCGGCCTGGCCGAGGCGCGTCCGGATCGAGGCCAGCGACTCGTCCTGTTCGACCGACATGTCGTACGGCCGGTCATTGATCACGTTGTTCCACATGTCCATCTGGCCGACGAGCCGGGACAGCAGGGAACGCATCGTCGGGTGGTCGTCGATGCCCTCCACGGAAAGCTCGATCGGGGCGTCGAGGACCGACGCGTCGACGGTGTCGGCTCGATTGAGGAGCTCGCCAAGCAGCCAGACGTGGTGCTCGACCATGCGAACCAGCACGTTCACATCGGATACCTCCGTGCGGGCCGGCAGCCGCAGGCCGCCGGGTGGGTGGAAGTGGACGTCGTTGGGGCTGGGCAGGCGGATCTGTCGCGGTGCGGCCCGCCACTCGGACGGCGAACAGCGGTAGGCCCGCCGGAAGGCCCGGGTGAAGGCCTCGTTGGAGGCGTAGCCGGCATCGAGCGCGATCTCGAGCACGTTGGCGTCGCGGGTCACGAGTTGGTAGGCGGCTCGCTCGAGGAGGATCCGGCGTCGGAACCGGCCGGGCGGCTCCCCTGCCGTCGCGCTGATGAGCCGGTCGAAATGGAAGCGCGACAGGTACGCCCGGCTCGCGAAGTCGGCCGCGCGCACTTCGGCGGCATCGTCGTCGAGCGCCGACGCGAGGGCGTCGACGAAGCCGAGGAACGTGTCGGTCGAGGTCTGCATGACCCGATGATCGGGCGTCCGGACGCTCCCGTCTTGATCGCGCTTGCGGAACGTGCAGCTGGGGCGGCACAGGCGCTCGCCTCGCTCGACGTCACCGAATGTCACGTGTCCGGTTGGCGAGCGGACCCTGCTCGACTCGGCCTCAGTCGAGGCCGGAGATGGCCCCGAGCGCCGGGTACGGCGGACCCGCCCGCAACGCGGCGAGGAGCTCCAGCGCTGCCTGTCTTCCGCCCGGGAACTGGTCTTCAGGATCCAGCCGCCAGGCGGCGACCATCGCAAAGACGAGGACGCGGCACTCGTCGAGCAGCGCTTGGTCGATGCCGGAATAGCATTCGCCGACCTCCTTCGGGACGTGGGCGAGGTCGAACTCGACCGGACCGCGACACGCCGTCTCGAGGTCAATGAACAGCGGGCCGTTCTTGGTGTTGAGGACGTTCCCGGGGTGTGGCTCGCCGTGCAGCAGCTGCTCCGCGGCGCCTCGCCCGGCGATCACGCGCATCGCGCGACTGAACGTGTTCACGAGAAGGTCACGGTCGGCGTCGCCGAGCTCCGGCGTCCGGTCGCGGCTCTCGACGAGTCGCTGGGCTTCCCCGACCCGATCCGTGAAGTGCGGCGTCGTGACATCGACGTGCCGCATGCCGACGTGAAGCCGCGACAGCGCGTCAGCGTAGTCGGCTGGTGAGAGCTCGCGAGCCGGCCGGGGCTCGTAGTAGGTCCAAAGCGTGATCACGAAGCCGTCGCGCTCGTAGACGCGCGGCGCCACTCGTGGATCGAGACGTGCCACGGGACTGTCCGTCGCGGCGAGCCGTGCTGCAAGGTCGACCTCGAGCCCTGCGGCCTCGTGCGTCGGGAGGGCCACTCGCGCAAGGACGTCGGATGGCAGCAGGCGCAACGCGAGCCGGTTCGAGACGTGAAGAACGTTCGCCTCGTCGACCCTCAGGCCGAGTGCTGAGGCGGTCGACATGGCCGCAGCCACCGCGCGCGGTACCTCTGACGACTGAATTGCCATGGCGATCGCTCGATGCTGCTATGCAGTGTCAAGTGGTCGCGCGCCGCCACTCCTCGAGTGCGAGGCCCGCGTGGAGGTCGTCCGCCGTGGTCGGGCTTCCTGCGTCAAGGCCTCGGCTCGCCGAGCCTCGTATGGGGCCGGACCCCGGATCGTCACCTTGGGCGGCGCACCGCGCCAGATTACCGTTCCACCCCTCTGTTGATGTCGACGGCGAGCCCCAGCCGATCGGGTGGGACCTGCGGCGGGACCGGCTTGCCCGAAGTACCCGCCTTAAGCCTGACGGCTTGGTGGGTTGTCCGCGGGTCGGGCCTGCTGCTAGCGTGCTGGCAGGCGGCGAGAGCCGTCCCAGCCAGGCGGCTGGCCCGAAAAGGCAAACCCGGGGCGACCCGGGGACGCAAAGCCACGGGACTCGCGAGAGCGAGTTAGCCGGGTTGCCGAAGTCAGGAGGTTGGTGTGCCTCACGGCCACCCGCGCCTCGACGCGCTCGTGCGCGTCTGCGCCATCGCGGCCCTCGCCCTCGCGAGCGTTGCGTCGGTGCGCCCGATCTAGCCCGCGCGGGCCTCAGCCCGCACCACGAACCACGGCGCCCCGGCCCTGGAGATGTCGGCCATCGAGGTCGCGTCCCGAGGGTCGGGGCCCTCGTGTGTCTAGTCTCGTGGCCGGCACGATCAGCCGGCCGAGGAGCAGCGACGCGTGCGACCCCGGCCAGGGGGCCCGGGCCTTGGCGGCCAACCGCTGCACACCACCGCCAGTCGCCGAGGGCGATGACCGCCGAGTCCGCGAGCGTGCCTGAATGTCACCTGGTCTGCGTCACGCACCCTGAGGGGTAGGGGGCACCGAAAGGGCCATCGACGGGGTACGGAGGGACGAGTCGGCTCGATCCGCCCGGAGCGAGCCAGATCTCCACGGCGACCTCGCGTGTGAGGAGCGGGATGCTGACGGTCGACGAGTTCGCCTCCAGCCGATCGCTCTCGAAGTGCCAAGTCTCGCCGCCGCGCAGCTGAACCCTCTTGGACTCGCAGCCGCCGACGACCACGGACGCCAGTTCCCCGAAGAGTTGCGGCTGCCACGAGAACTGGGCCGCCGTCCCCGAGGCGTTGACGATCACGACGTCGACCGTCTGGCCCTGCCACCGCCATCCGAGCCAGCCAACCACCCCGGCAAGGACGATCACCAGGAGAACGACCCGCCAGCGTCTAGTCATGGCGCGACGCTCGCCCCGCCGATGTCGCCGGTCAAGGGTCAATGGTCGTGAGGGGATCGGCTCGGGCCGCAATGCGTGCGGCAATGTCGCCCGGTCGCCATGGCCCAGTACGTCTAGGGTCCGGTCGGCGCGATCCGCAGCGTGGTCAGCAACGCGGTGATTTGGCCGCGGAGCCCAGCAGAGGGCTCGCTCATCGTGGCCACGATCCCGAAGGTGGCGAGACTGTTGGCTCCTGGGGCGGCGATCCGCCACTCGACGCGATCGGTCCCCGTGGTGGAGCCGACCTCGTCGCCCGAGTAGGCAGCCGGCCGCCCTGCAATCGTGACGGGCTGCCAGCCGGCGTCGAGCAGGTCGACGATGGGCCCCTTGATGGCCGGCGGGCCGGCCCATTCCGAGAGTCGCAGGACGGCTGAACCCGGAGGGACGGAGTACGTGTCCGTGCACCCGCCGCCCAGTCCCGGGATGTAGTCGGGCCCGCAGCTCTCCCGCGCGCTGGCGCCCGGAGAGGTGAGGAACGCCAGCACGGTCTCGTAGTGGAGCGGACGGTCCACGACGGTTAGGGTCCAGTCGCCCGGATACGTGAACGACAGCCCGTCGAACTGTGCGTTGCGATCGCGACCGACCTGGCTGAGAAGGAACGCGCCGACGAGGCACGTGGCAAGCGCCAGGAGCGGCACCAGGAGCCGTCTTTGCATGACTCGGGTCACCACACCATGCCGATGGTCTCGACCGCGCAGGCTCACGGTTGAGGGCCTACGGTAAACCTGCGGAGGACGGGAGACCGGCGACTCGGGTCTGCCAGCGTCACCTCACGCGAGCGGCCGAACCGCCTCGAGTGCCACCCAGTCGCCTTCGGTCCAGCGGCGGGCGATCGTGAGGCCGCGCGACTCGAACGCAGCCACCACCTCGGCTTCGCGGTTGATGAAGATGCCCGACGCGAGGAGCGTGCCGCCGGGGCGGAGGTCCGCGACCAGGCCGTCCACGAGCGCCACGAGCAGCGAGGCGATGAGGTTTGCCAGCACCACGTCGAACGGACCCTCGCCGGTGGGCGCGCTGCCCTCGCGGGAGCGGATGCGGCGGGTCAGGCGGTTGCGCCGGGCGTTCGCGGCCGACGCCTCGACGGCGATGGGGTCCACGTCAACGGCCAGGATCGAGGACGCGCCCAGCAGCCCCGCGGCGATGGACAGGATCCCGCGAGCCCGAGCCGATGTCGGCAACGCGGGCGCCGGCGATCACGCCGCGGTCGGCCAGCGACTCCGAGCGAGGCGAGGCACAGCCGCGTCGTCGGGTGGAGGCCGGTCCCGAACGCCATGCCGGGGTCGAGCGCGAGCACGACGTCGCCGGGCTGCCGCCGATGGCGCCGCCAGGTGGGCCGGATGACGATCCGCTGCCCGACGCGGAGCACTGGGAAGTGCGCCTTCCAGGCGTTCGCCCAGTCGGTCTCGCGGACGAGGCGGGTCGAGAGGTCGCCGATGGGACGGAGCCCGAAGGCCTGGAGGTGGCCGAGCTCGCGGTCCGCCTGCGCCACCGCCTCGCGCACGGTCGCCGGAGCCAGGACAGGCAGGTACGCGCGGACGAGCGCTGGCCGGGCGATGTCGATCCGGGCCGCCAGGCCGTCTTCGACCAGCTCGAACGCGGGCTCGACACTCGTCCCGCCGGGCGCAGCGCGCGACAGGATCTCGGACACCGCCTCGACGGCCTCGTGATCAGCGGCGACTGACAGCTCCAGCCAGGCGTCCTTCGCGGCGGCGGCTTCGTTCAGGTCGATCCCGGCGAGCGGATCGCGCGATTCGTCGGCTTCGGTCCCGTCCGATGCCCCGTCCGTCACCCGAGCCCCAGCTTCTCGCGCAGCCCGCCGCCGGACACGGCCTCGCCCGACTCCTTCGCGAACGCCTCGAGCAGCTCGCGCTGGTGCTTCGAGAGCTTCGTCGGCACCACCACGTTCACCATCACGTGCAGGTCGCCGCGCTGGTTCTGGCGGCGGAGGTGCGGAACGCCGCGGCCGCGCAGCCGGATCTCGGTCCCGGGCTGCGTCCCCGGCCGGATGTCCACCTCGATGGGCTCGCCGTCCACGATCGGCACGTGGAGCTTCGTGCCCAGCGATGCCTGGGCGATCGAGAGCTCGGCCTCGTAGAAGAGCTCGGTGCCCTCGCGCGTGAGGCTCGGGTGGTCGGCCACGTGGACCGCGACGTACAGGCTCCCCGGCGCGCCGCCGCGCGGACCCACCTCGCCCTCGTTGGACAGGCGGACCTGGTGGCCCTCGTCGATGCCGGCCGGGATCGACACGCGGAGCGACCGCGTGCGCTGCGTGCGGCCCTCGCCCTTGCAGGTCTCGCAGGGGGCGTCGATCGTGCGGCCCTCGCCATGGCACCGCGGGCACGGCTGGACGTTGACCATCTGGCCGAGCATGGTCTGGCGCACCGAGCGGATCTCGCCGCGGCCGTTGCACTGCGTGCAGGTGGACGGCGTGGAACCCTGCTTCGCGCCCGAGCCGCCGCACGTGTCGCAGCGGCCGAGCACCGGGAACTCGATCTCCTTCTCGCAGCCGAGGACCGCTTCCTCGAACGTGATCCGGAGGTCGTAGCGGAGGTCGCTACCGGTCTGGGGACGGGCCCGCCGAGTCTGGCCGCCCATCGTGCCGCCGAAGAAGGCGTCGAAGATGTCGCTGAACCCGCCGAAACCGGCCGCGCCGAACGGGTCGGCGCCTCCGCCCGCGCCCGAGACCCCCGCGCGGCCGAACATGTCGTACTGCTGGCGGCGCTGGGGATCGCTGAGGACCTGGTAGGCCTCGTTGATCTCCTTGAAGCGGCCGTCGGCCTCGGGTTCGCCGTTGACGTCGGGATGCCACTGCTGGGCGAGCTTGCGGAAGGCGCGCTTGATCTCCGCGTCGGTCGCACCGCGCTCGACGCCCAGGACCTCGTACAGATCGCGTTCGGCTGCCATGGCTCGAGAGAGTTTAGGGGAGGTTGGGGGTTCGGCCGGTGGCGGGCTCGGCAAGGTCTCGCCGCCGGGCCGTCAGCTCCTGGCCGGCAGCCCGTCAGTTCACGGGCGCTGGCCCGTCAGGCCCCGGCCAGCTCGACCACGCGGCGGAGCACGGACTGCAGCATCGGCTGGGTCAGCTTGCCCGTGAACGTGTTCTGCTGGCTCGGGTGGTAGCAGCCGAGGAGCGTGTAGCGGCCGATCCGGGCCTCGGCGGCGTGCGCGAACTTCGGCTTCGGCGACGGGATGGCGTGGCCGAGGGCGCTCAGCGTGCGCAGCGTCGCGTCCCAACCGATGGCGCCCAGCGGGACGATCACCCGCAGCTCGTGGAGGAGCTCGACCTCGCGGGCGAGGTACGGGCGGCAGGTCGACTGCTCGTCGGGCGTGGGCTTGTTCGCCGGCGGCGCGCATCGGACAGCGGCGGCAACGCGAACGCCATTCAGTCGCAGCCCGTCGCCTGCGCGTCGGCCCTCGCTCTGGTTCGCGAGCCCCACCTCATGCATGGCGCGCCACAGGAAGTCGCCCGACGCGTCGCCGGTGAAGACGCGCCCCGTGCGATTGCCGCCGTGGGCCGCCGGGGCGAGGCCAACGAGCAGAATGCGGGCCGCCGAATCGCCGAAGCCCGGGACGGGCCGGGCCCAGTACGTCTCGTCGCGGAACCTTGCCACCTTCACGCGCGCCTGCTCTTCGCGCCATGCAACGAGGCGGGGGCAGGCGAAGCAGTCGGCGATGGTCGTCTCGAGGGTGTGGAGGTCGCGCGCCGCCGAGGCGGCCGCTCGGGGGTCGGCGATGGGCACGGCCGGATGCTAGCCGGGCTCATCGAAGCGCGCTCGCGGATGCTAGCCGGGCTCGCCGAATGGTGCCCGTGCTCGCGGCCCTGGCCGGCGACTGCGCGTGGCCGATCCCACCGCGATTTCTGCCATTGAGTACAAGGACGACTTGGCCAACAGGGGAGGAAGCTGGCAGCGGCTCAGGTTCGTCGACGCTGTGCGTGCGGGGCGCGGCTCGCGCCGCCGTTCTTGACAGGTAGTCCCTAGCCGAGGTTCTGGCAACACCGGTCGCAACCCGCAGTCGTCCTTGTACTGGCTGGCGGGAATCCGGGCTCGACGGGTGCCCGCGGGCGCTAGGGCGCGAGCAGGCGCAACGGAGCGAGGGGCGAAGCAGCCCATCGAAGGGCGGTGCGCGAGGAGACGCTACTTGCGCAGCAGCCGGTCGAGGCGGAACGCGACCACGGTCAGCCCGATCAGCCCCATCGCGACCAGGTACGCGACGTGGACCAGCGAGCCCAGGTCGAGCACGCCCGTCACCAGCCCGCGGATCAGGTCCACGCCCTGGTAGAGCGGCGTGAGCGTCACGAAGACGCGGAGCGCCTCCGGGTACGCGCTGATCGGGTAGAAGGTGCCGCTGAACAGGAACATCGGCAGGATGAACAGGAAGATCAGGTCGAAGTCCTGCCACCCGCGGAGCCACGTGGTGAGCGCCATGCTGACCGCCGAGAACGCGAACGAGAGCAGCGTGGCGGCCGGGACCGCCAGCAGCGCCCACGGCGAGCGCACCAGCCCGAGCACGGCGATCACGACGAAGAAGCCGACGCCGTACAGCGTGGACCGGATCATCGCCCAGCCGATCTCGCCCAGCGCCACGTCGCCCGGCGACATCGGCGTCGAGAGCACCGCGTCGTACGTCTTCTGGTAGTTGAGCTTGAAGAACACGTTGAACGTGCACTCGGTGATGGCGCCGTTCATCGACGACGAGGCGAGCAGCGCGGGGGCCACGAACAGCGCGTACGGGATGGGCTGGCCGCCCGGCCCCGGGATGTCGCCCACCATCCCGCCGATGCCGAAGCCCACCGACAGCAGGTAGAACAGCGGCTCGAAGAAGCCGGAGAACAGGACCATCCAGCTGGACTTGTAGGCGAGCAGGTTGCGCTCGATCAGCAGGCTCGCGCGGCGGCTGCCCAGGCGGGTCGGGAAGACGCGGCCGACGGCCACGAACGCGCTCACCGCTACTTCTCCAGCTGCCGGCGGAACCGGACGAACATCGCCCAGGTGCCGAGCACCGCCACGATGACGAGGATCGCCACGTGCGCGAGGTGGAGCAGCGGCTCCTGGCCCGCCGTGCCCAGCGCCAGCGCCCGCGCCAGGTCCACCCCGTGCCATAGCGGCAGGAGCCACGCCAGCGGCCGGATGACGTCCGGCAGCCGCTCGATCGGGAAGAAGGTGCCGCTGAACAGGAACAGCGGCGTGATCCCGAAGCGCCAGATGTTGTTCCACGCGGTCGTGTCGCGCTGGCTGGTCATGTACGCGGCGATGGGCGCCGAGAACGCGATGCCCGTGAGCACGCCGATCGGCACGGACCACAGGATCCCGGGGGTGGCCGCGGCGCCGAACAGGACGATGACGACGGCGAAGATCGTGCCGACCATCAGCGCGTGGGTGGCGTTCCAGGCCAGCTGCCCGAAGGCGATCGCGGTGGGCGTCAGGGGCGTCGCGTACATCGCGTGATAGCGGCGGGTCCACCGGAATCCGGCGAGCACCGGGAAGGTCCCCTCGCCCGCTGCCCCCTGCATCACCGACGAGACCAGCAGCGCCGGCGCGAGGAACTGGAGGTACGACACGCCGCCCGTGGCGTTCGAGCCGCCCTTGTCCACGTACGTGCCCAGGCCCACGCCCATCGCGAGCAGGAACAGCACAGGCTGCGCGAAGTTGCTGAACAGCGACCCGCGCCAGTTGCGCAGGTACAGCAGGATCTGGTGCTCGTACGACGCGCGGAAGGCGTTGAGCGGGTCGGGGCGCGGGACGCCGTCCCCGGTGGCGGGGAGCGTCGGGGCGGGGCGGGACGACGCGACGGCCATCGGCTCAGTCCACCAGCGAGCGGCCCGTCAGCCGCAGGAACACGTCCTCGAGCGAGCTCCGGCGCACGAGCACGGTCTCGGGCTCGAGGCCCCGGGCGTGGACGGCGTTCGAGACCTCCTCGCCGTCGTTGGTGTAGACGAGCACGCGGTCCGGCAGGAGGTCGATGCGGTCGCCGATGCCGGCGAGGCGATCGCCCAGCGTCTCCTGGATCCCGACCGGGAAGCGGAGCTCGGTGACCTCTCGGCTGGAGTAGCGCTCGATCAGCTGGCGGGGCGAGCCCTCGGCCACGATCTTGGCCTTGTCCATGACCACCAGCCGATCGCACAGCTGCTCGGCCTCGTCCATGTAGTGCGTCGTGAGGACGAGCGTCACGCCGCGCTGCTTGAGCCGGTAGAGGCGCTCCCAGAGCAGGTGGCGAGCCTGCGGGTCCAGCCCGGTGGTGGGCTCGTCGAGGAGCAGGATCGACGGCTCGTTGATCAGGGCGCGGGCGATGGTGAGGCGCCGCTTCATGCCGCCCGACAGCGGCTCGACCCTGTCATTCGCGCGCTCGGTCAGCTGGGCGAAGTCCAGCATCTCGTGCGCACGGCGGGTGCACTCCGCGCGGGACAGGCCGAAGTAGCGGCCGTAGATGATCAGGTTGTCGATGACCGAGAGGTCCGTGTCGAGCGAGTCCTCCTGCGGCACCACGCCCAGCTGGCCGCGGATCCGGGGGCCGTCCCTGGACGGGTCGAGGCCCAGGATGCTGAGCTGGCCGTCAGTGACCGGCGAGATGCAGCCGATCATCCGCATCGTGCTGGTCTTGCCGGCGCCGTTGGGGCCGAGGAAGCCGAAGCTCTCGCCGGGCGCCACGTCGAAGTCGATGGCGTCCACGGCGGTGAACTGGCCGAACCGCTTGGTCAGGCCACGGGCAGCGATGAGCGGCGCCTGGGCGGGCGCAGGCTGTGTGGTCATGGGACGGCCATGCTACCCGAGGCCCGGTGACAGCTGTGTGGCACGGGCCTTGCAAGGAGTCGCGCGAGCCCAGGGCATGCGACACACTGCAGCCCTGATGTCAGCGCACAACGCTGGGCGGCCGCCGTGTGGCAGGCGTGGCGCGACCAGCATGACGAGATCCGCGCCTGGGTCGAGACGATCCTGGTGGCCGATCCGCGAACCGCCGGCCGAAGCCCGCGCTGAGCCGCCGTCAGCTCGCTGCCACGACTTCGGGGGGCGCGTCGCCCGAGTGCACGATGTGCGCGAACTGGCGCCACAGCAGCGTGACCAGCACTGCCGAGCCCACGAAGCCGAACCAGAACGGCGCCGTGATTCCGAACGACCGCGCGAGCAGCCCGCCGATCGGCGTGCCGACGACGATCCCCAGCTGCACGCCCACGTGGTACACGCCGGTGACCCGGCCGAGGAGCGCGTCCGGGACCGCCCGCTGCCGAACCACGAGCGACGTGGTCCCCCAGACGAACGCGTGCGCGCCGAAGACCACGAACATCACCAGCACGACGCCCGCCTGCGTCGACAGCGCCAGCACAAGGTGGGTGCACGTCTCGATGAGCAGGCCGACGCGCATGATGTCGGCCAGGGAGAACCGTCGCTCGAGCCGCCCGTACGACAGCACGCCGATCAGCCCGCCCAGCGCGATCGCGCTGGTGAGCAGGCCGAAGCCGACCTCGTTCATGCCCAGCCGCTCCTGTGCGTACAGGACCAGAACGGACCATGCCGCGCCGAAGGTCACGTTGAAAGCGACGATGGTGAGCGCGAGCGTTCGCATCGGCGGGTGGTGGAGCAGCCAGCGCAGGCCTTCGGAGATTTCGCGGCGGAAGCCCTCCGACGGAGCCGCCGCAGCGTCCGGCTCGAGGCCGGGACGGTAGATGACGCGCGTGATGACCACGGCGCCGAGGAGGTAGCACGCGGCATCGGTCGCGAACGGCAGCGCCATGCCGACCGCGAACATGAAGGCGCCGATCGGGGGCCCGGCGAGCTGGTTCACCAGCAGGAAGGCGCCCTGCAGGCGCGAGTTGGCGATCCCGAGGTCCTCGCGCCGGACGAGGCGGGGCAGCAGGCTCGAGGCGCTCACATTCGCGAACACCTCGGCTGTGCCGAGCACGAACAGGCTGCCCAAGACGACGCCGATGTTCACGACGTTGGTCGCGATGGTCGTGGCGAGGACCGCGAGGACGAGCGACCGGGCGACGTTCACGAGGGAGATCACGCGGCGTCGGTCCACGCGGTCTGCCACGGCACCGGCGAGCACGCCGAAGAGCAGCGACGGCAGGCTCTGGCTCAGCAGCGCCATCGACACGAGCAGCGGGTCGCGGGTCTGCGAGGCGACGAGCAGCGGGCCGGCCGCCAGCGCCACCCCGTCGCCCACGTTGGTGATCAGCGCGGATGCAAGGACGAACCGGAAGCTGCGGCCAAGGCGCGCGGGAACGGCGGCCTCGACGGGCCGGGACAGGATGTTCGACACCCGAGGAGTCTAGCCAGCCCCTCGACCGCCGGCGCCTCGCTGCGTCCGCCGCCCCTCGCCCGGGTCCGCAGCCGCCCGGTCCGCAGCCCGCCGCCCGCCAGCTTCCGCCGCCCGGGTCCGCCGCCCGCCGCCTGGCCGAGTCCGCCGCCCACCAGCGTCCGCCGTCGCAGCCTGGCCGAGTCCCCGCCCACCAGCGTCCGCCGTCGCAGCCTGGCCGAGTCCGCCGCCCACCAGCGTCCGCCGTCGCAGCCTGGCCGAGTCCGCCGCCCACCAGCGTCCGCCGTCGCAGCCTCAGGAGCGACAGCGGCCGGAGGACGCCTCCGCCAGATCGGAAACAGTCCGCACCCGCCCCTCCGCGTCGGTCGCCCCGGGCTGGCACAGCGTCGCGGGGCGCCAGGGCCTGGTCGCCTGCGGCCCCGGGGCGCGACGCTTCCGTCAGATCGGAAGCAGTCCGCACCCGCCATGCCAGGGCGTAGCAGTCCGGGGCGACACCGATCGCGTTCGACGAGAATTCGGGCGAGCGCAGGTCCGCTACCGCTCGGGGACGGTGCCCTCGTGCAGCGTGACGATGCCGCCGGTGAGGCCGGTCCACGAGACGTCGACGAGGCCCACCTCGGCCATGATCTCCGCGATCCGCTCGGGCGAGGGGTACGCCTGGACGCTCCGGACGAGGTACCCGTAGGCGGCGCCCTGGCCGGCGAGCCGGCCGATGACGGGGACGATGCGGTCGAACCACCAGCGCATGAAGCGCGCCAGCCGGCTGCGGGGCCGTGCGATCTCGAGGCACAGCACGCGGCCACCGGGCCGGACGGAGCGCGCCATCTCGGCGAAGCCCCGCCGGTAGTCGGGCAGGTTGCGCATGCCGAAGGCAATGGTCGCCGCATCGAACTCGCCGTCGCCGGTGGGCAGCTCCATCGCGTTGCCCACCATGTACCCGAGCCCCGGCCGGTTCGCGTAGCGCTTCTGCGCCACCGCGGTCATGCCGGGCGAGAGGTCGACGCCGAGGATTCGGCCGGAGGCACCCACCCGGGTCGAGAGGTCGGCCGCCACCTTGCCGGTCCCCGACGCCACGTCGAGCGCAGAGCCGCCCGGCCGGAGCGCCGCCGCGTCCACCAGCCGTCGCCGCCATCGAGGCTCCTGGAACGCCGAGATCAGCAGGTTCATCAGGTCGTACCGTCCGGCGATCCGGTCGAACATGACCCGGACCTCGGGCGCGGGCGCGGCGTTGCCGGCACCGGTGGAGGCGCCGGAGGGCGTGTGGTCGGGCGGGAGGGCGGTCATGCGGGGAGGGACTCCAGGAAGGCGCGAATGGCATCGACGACGCGGTTGGGCCGGTTGATCGGCGCCGTGTGGGCGAGCGCTTCGAGGGTAGCGCGGCGGGCGCCCGGGATGCGTCGTGCGAGCTCGTCGGCGATGGGCGCGTAGAACGCATCGCTCGCGCCGCCGGTCAGCAGCAGCACCGGTGCGCAGATCCGGGCGAGGCCGTCTGGGTCGAACCCGTCCAGCGTGGCGTCGGCAACCGCACCCACGCCCTCTTGCGCGAGCGAGCTGCGACTCCGCTCCGACAGCCGCTCCCACGCCGCGTCGCCAGCGACGGTCCGCAAGAAGAGCTCCGCCGCGGCGGCTGACCCGCCCGCCTCGTACGCCGCCTGGACACGCCCGACGACCGGCGGGAACTCGACCCCCATATCGTCCCTGAGAACCGGGCCGTACGGCGGCTCGTAGGCCGCCACCGACGCGACGCGCGACGGCTGCCGGGCTGCGGTCTCGAGCGCCAGCACGCCGCCGAAGCTGATCCCGACGAGGTCGGCTCGCTCGATCCGGCGGGCGTCGAGGTAGGCGATCAGGTCCGCGACGTGGACGCCGATGTCGAGCGGCCTGGGCTCGGCGAGGCGGCCCGTCCCGCTCCCCCGCCGGTCAAGCGCGTGGACCGTGGCGCCGCACGCAGCGGCGAGCTCGCGGGCGAGGAGGTCCAGTTGGCGTGCCGTGGAGAGCGTGCCGTGGAGCAGCACGATCTGGCGCGGCCCGTCGCCCGTGACCCGCCAGCCGATCCGGTCGCCGCCCGGGCGCGCAAGCTGGCCCTCGGGCGCGCCGTCGATCAGCGCCCGAAGGTCCGATCGGTGGAGCTTGCCCGACGAGCTGCGCGGCAGGACGTCGAGGCGCACGAAGGACGCGGGGACCTTGAAGCCGGCGAGACGGGCTCGACAGTGGGCTGCCAGGCGCTCGTCGCCCGGGTCGCCCGGGTCGGGCCGGAGGACGATGGCGGCCACGGGGACCTGGCCGAGGGCGGCGTCGCGCCGCGCCACGACCCCAGCGTCGGCGATGGCGGGGTGCGCCGTGAGCGCGGCCTCCACCTCGGCCGGGGCGATGTTCTCGCCGCCGCGGACGATGCGGTCCGTGCGCCGGTCGACGACGACGAGGCGCCCGGCGCTGTCGATCCGCCCCAGATCGCCGGTGTGGAACGGCGCGCCGGGGGCTCGCGGCGGCTCGCCCAGATAGCCGAGGAATGCCGACGGCCCGCCGACGACGATCTCGCCCACGCCGTCCGGCCCGGGCTCGGCGATCGAGAGTGCCACCCCCGGCATCGGCCGTCCGGCGCTCCCGGGCGCCAGCTCCGCCTCGTCGCTCCGCAACGCGGTCACGCCGGAGCCCATCTCGGAGAGTCCGTACGTCGGCACCACGGGCCAATGGGCGGCCAGTGCGCGGCGCACCAGGGCCTCCGGGACCGCGCCGCCGCCCAGCGGGATCGCGAGCAGGTTCGGCGGGGGCGGCCCATCGCCGAGCAGGTCGAGAAGGCGCGCCAGCTGCGTCGGCACCAGCGAGACGTGCGACATCGCCGGGTCGCGGATCGCCTCGGCGAGGGCTGCGGAATCCGTGGCGGGGACGATCCGGATGGGCACGCCATCGGCGATCGCCCGCCACACCACGCCCAGCCCCGCGACGTGCCCGAGGCCAAGCGCCAGGACCCAGCCGGTGGCGGGCGGGAGCGATGCCCGCCACGCCACAGCCGACGCCGCGAGGGACGACTCCGAATGGGCCACGCCCTTCGGCCGCCCCGTTGTCCCGGAGGTCATCACGACAAGCGCGGTGCCAGGCGGAACCGAGGCGCCGCTCAGGACCTCGAGCATCGCCGCCCGCTCCCCCGGCGTCATCCCTGTCGGCAGCGGTGCCGCCACCCCGCCCGCGCGGAGCACGCCGAGGATCCGGGCGATGGTCGAGCTGCCAGCCGGGGCCTCGAACGGGACCACCGTGCCAGACGCGACGCCCTCGCCCGCCGAATCAGCCGCGGCATCGAGCGCGGTCCAGGTCGTCACGACCGCGCCCTCGGCCACCGCCGTCGCCGTTCCCCTCGATGACGCCAGCTCCCGGAGCCGATCCCCCATCGAGACCTGCGCGAGAGGCTCGCTCACGCGTCCCACGCCTCCCAGACCGGCCCGACCGCGCGATCCGCCGAGTACCGGATCAGCGTCCGCTCACTGACGCGGATCCCCAGGCGCCCGGCGCTTGCGCCACCCGGAGCCCTCAGGTATCCGGCGTCGAGGATCAGCCCCTCCTCGAGCAGGTCGTGCTCCAGCAGTCCCGCCGTGGCCAGGCCATGGTCGGGGGCGTGGTCAAGCCGCCCACCACCTCGGACCTCTGGCAGCCCTGCCGCAACCGCTAGCCCCGCCGCGATCCCCACGCCGGTCTCGAACAGCGTGCTGATGACCACGGGCACGCCGCGCTCGGCGGCCAGCTCGGCGACCTCGGCCGCGGCCACGGGCCCGCCGACGCGCACCGGCTTCACCACCAGCACGTCCACCGCACCCGCGTCGAGCAGGAGCCGCGCCGCCCGCACCGAGGTCACCGTCTCGTCGGCCGCCAGGGGGACGCGGACACGGCGCCGAAGCTCGGCCATGGCGGCCGGGTCATCGCCGGCGAGTGGCTGCTCCACGTACTCCAGCGCGAAGCGGGCCAGCGCGTCGAGCCGATCCGTGGCCGTCTCGAGATCCCAGGCGCCGTTGACGTCGAGCCGCAGTCGAACGTCCGGCCCCACGGCCTCACGGACCGCCCGGACGCGATCAACGAGGACCTGCGTCTCGCGCTCGGCGCCAGCCTTGAGCTTGAGCGTCGTGAACCCGGCACTGATCGACTGCCGTGCCGCCTCGGCCGAAGCTGCGGGCCCAATCGAGGGCAGCGTGGCATTCACGCCGATGCCATCGAGGGCCGGATCCTCATCGTCGGCGTCTCCGCCAGCAGGTGAGGGGTCGCCGGAGGAGAGCAGCCGACCGAGCAGCCCGAGGTCGAACCGCGCCGCATCGATCGCCGCGCGCAGCGCCCTCCCCGGCGACCCGTGCATCTCGAGTTCGGCGACCGACGGCAGCCCGTCGGCGGGGTTCGAGCGCTCCAGGTCGCGCACGAGGTGGTCGAGGACGCTCGAGGCTGCTGCCCCGTCCTGCGGCTCCACCACCGCCTCGCCCGCGCCCACCCGCCCGTCGGCATCGACCAGCCGGATGATCCACGCCTCGCGCGCCAGCCACATGCCGGTGCTGGTGGGGAACGGCCGCTGGAACGGGATCATCACCTTGTCGGCGTGGATCCGCGTGATCGGCGTCACGAGCGGACTCCCGCCGCAAGCCCCAGCGCGAACAGCACGGCCACAACGAGCGCGAGCCGGGCGGTCCCCTTGAGGACCAGGTTGAGCTGCCGCCGCTCGCCAAAGCCGCGGACGGTGCGCCACAGCGGCAGCGCGAGCGGCGCGGCGACCAGCGTCGCCAGCAGCGCCCACGAACGGCCCGTGACGACCAGCAGGACCGGGATCGCAAACGCCGCTGCCACGAACGCCAGCCACTCGGCCTGCGTCGCCCGCTCGCCCAGCATCACCGCCAGCGTGCGCTTGCCCGCCTCGCGGTCTGTCGGGATGTCGCGCAGGTTGTTGACCACCAGAATCGCCGTGGTCAGCGCACCCACCGGCACCGACGCGGCGAAGAACAGCGGGTCGAGCCGCCCGGCCTGGAGGTAGGCCGTCCCAACGACGGCGACGAGGCCGAAGAAGATGAACACGAACACCTCGCCCAGCCCGCGGTACCCGTACGGCCACGGCCCGCCGGTGTAGGCCAGCGCGGCGACCACGGCCAGCAGGCCCAGCCCGATGAGCACCGGCCCGCCGACGAACGCGAGCCACACGCCCACGACGCCCGCGACCGCGATCGTGATCGCGACGGCCACCTCGAGCTGGCGAGGCGTCACCAGCCCGGCCGCAGCCACGCGCATCGGCCCCTGGCGCGCGTCGGTGTCGGCGCCCTTTCGGAAGTCCGAGAGGTCGTTGGCGAAGTTCGCGAGCACCTGGAGGAGCAGCGCGACGGCGATGCAGCCGATGGCGGTGTCGAGCCGGAACGGCGCCCCCACGCCCAGCCCGGCGCCCAGCCCCACGATCACCCCCGCGAGCGCCGCGGGCAGGGTGTTCGGCCGGGCGGCGTGCCACCAGATCGAGGCGGCCGACGGGCGCTCGGCGGGCGCGGCGGAGGTCGAGGTGGGTGACGCCGGCGCGGGAGCGATGCTCACGGCCGCCGCGGGAACTTGCGGTACTCGGGCTTCCGCTTGGCCAGGAACGCCTGCGAGCCCTCGTGCGCCTCGTCGGTGGTGTAGTAGAGCCCGGTCGCGTGGCCGGCGAACTCCTGCATCCCGGCGAGGCCGTCGGTGGCGACCAGGAACGACGCCTTGAGGAAGCGGATCGCCGTGGGGCTCATCTCGAGGATCTCGTCGGCCCAGGCCACGCCCTCGGCTTCGAGCTCCTCCAGCGGCACCACCTTGTTGACGAGGTTCATCTCGTAGGCCTCCTGCGCCGAGTACCGCCGGCACAGGAACCAGATCTCCTTGGCCTTCTTGTCGCCCACGAGCCGGGCGAGCAGCCCCACCCCGAACCCGGCGTCGAACGAGCCCACCTTCGGCCCGATCTGCCCGAACATCGCGTTCTCGCTCGCGATGGTCATGTCGCACACGACGTGGAGCACGTGGCCGCCGCCGATCGCGAAGCCGTTGACGAGCGCGATGACCGGGACCGGCAGCGAGCGGATCTGGCGCTGGAGGTCGAGGACGTTGAGCCGCGGCAGCCCGTCCTCGTCCATGTAGCCGCCGTCGTGGCTCTTGTAGTTGGCGTCGCCGCCCGCGCAGAACGCCGTGTCGCCGGCGCCGGTGAGCAGCACGCAGCCGATCGTCGCGTCGTCGCGGATGCGGTTGAACGCGTCGATCATCTCGCGCACCGTGAGCGGCCGGAACGCGTTGCGGACGGCCTGGCGGTCGATGGTGATCTTGGCGATGCCGGTGCCCGACACCTCGTAGCGGATGTCGCGGTACTCGTGGGCGGTGGTCCAGCTGACGTTGGTGGTCACGCGGCGTCCTCCTGCAGGAAGTCGATGACGAGGCGCCGGAACGCGGCGGCGCGCTCGAGGTGGGGCGTGTGGCCGGCGCGGGCGACGATCGCGAGTCGGGCGCCGGGGATGCCGGCCGCGACCTCCTCGGCACGGGCGCGGGCGGGGTCGAGGGCACCGGCGACGACGAGCGTCGGGACGTGGATCTCGGCGAGACGATCGTGCAGCGGCTGCATGGCGCCCTGCCCCGAGAGGCGAAGGCTCTGGGCGAGCCCGCGCGCCGTGTTGCGGAGCCGGATCTCGCGCTGATGCGCAGCGAGGCGGCCGTCGAGCGCGGCGTGAGACGCGAAGACCGGGTTCCGCTCCCAGCGGTCGATGAAGGCCTCGAGGCCGTCGCGCTCGATGGCGTCCGCAAGGTCGTCGTCGGTGGCGCGGCGCTCGGCGCGCTCGCCCGCATCCGCGATCCCCGCCGACGGGCTCTCGAGCACGAGTCTCGCGACGCTGGACGGATGCGCGATGGCGAGCCGAAGCGCGATGCGGGCGCCCAGCGAATAGCCGAGCACGCGCGCCGGGCTCGCGCCGAGGTGGTCGAGCAGCCCGGCGAGCTCGTCGGCCGTTCGCTCGACCGACGCCGACTTCGCCGGGATTCCGGCATGGCCGTGGCCGGGCAGATCGGGCGAGATGGTCCGAAACCCCTTGCGGCGCAGGCCCGAGGTCAGCCCGGCCCACACCGAGCCGCTGCCGGTGAAGCCGTGGAGCAGCAGCAGCGCAGGGTCATGCGGGTCGCCGTTGTCGCGCGCCGCGACTGCGAGCCAGTCGATCCCGGTCGTCATCGCTCCTCCGTCCGCGTCAGGGCCACCGGCTCGCCGTGCGAGGAGCGGGGCTGCCCGGAGAACTCCGGCGGCAACTCGGCCAGCGCCTGCTGGACGACCGCCGCCACCTCGCGGTGCAGCGCGAGGTTGCGCGCCCGGTCGGTGCGGAGGTGGACGACGTTCACCCCCGGCTGGCCCAGCGCCCAGCCGATCGCCTCGCGCAGATCCCGGGCGCCGGCCTCTCGATAGCCAGCCCCGAAGGCCCGGATCACCGCCGGCAGGTCCGTCCCGTGCGGCGTGCCGAAGAGCTGCTCGTAATGCTCGGGGAGGCCCGTGCCGGGGATCGCCGCGGCGGGCTGCGCCTGCGGCAGGAACGAGAAGATCCCGCCGCCATCGTTGTCCACCAGCACGATCGCGAGCGACAGGCCCAGCTGGCGCGCCGTTCCGAGCGCGGTGGCGTCGTGGAGGAACGAGACGTCGCCGAGGACCAGCGCCGTCGGAGCGCCCGTCGCCGCCGCACCGAGCGCCGAGGAGATCACGCCGTCGATCCCGTTCGCGCCGCGGTTCGCGCGAACCGAGATGGCGCGGCTGGTCGAGGGCAGCCAGGCGTCCATGTCGCGCACCGGCATGGACGAGCCGGACCAGAGCACGGCGCCATCGGGCAGCGCCGCGGCGAGCGCGGGGAACGGGGCGCCCTCGAACGGCTCGTCGAGGCCGTCCAGCCACCTCGTCATCGCAATTGCGGCTGCTTCCTCGGCCCGGCACCAGTGGCCGCCGTAGTCGCTGCCGCTCCAGCCGCCGCCGAGCCGGTCCACTAGGCGTGCGACCGTGTCGGCGGGGTCGGCGTGGACGAACGTCGCCGGCAGGATCGCCGGCTCGCGCCAGCCGCCGTCGCCGTCGATCACGATCAGCTCCGGCTTCGTGCGCGCCAGCAGCTCGAGGATCGGCTTGGCGGTGGGCATCGCGCCGGTGCGGATCACGAGCTCTGGGAGGTGGTCGTCGAGCCACGGCCCCGGGCGGCACAGGAGGTCGGCACGGGCCACCACCATGAACCGGTCGTGCGGGCCTGTGCGGAACCCGGACAGCGGATCCGCGAGGATCGGGAACCCCGTCGCGTCGGCGAGGCGGGGCAGCGCGTCGAGCAGGCGCGGGTCGTCGTCCGGCCCCGCGACGATCAGGCCGCGCTCGGTCGTGCCGATCCGGGCGGCGAGCTCCGCCACCTCGGCGTCGGTCAGCCGAGGGCCTCCGACGAACGCCCTGACGGACGGCCGCTGCGGGATGTCGTCGGCCCGAAGCGCCAACGGACCGTCGGGCAGCAGCGGCTCGCGGAACGGGACGTTGAGGTGGACCGGACCGGCCGGCCCGGCCATCGCCGTCGCGACCGCGCGCCCGGCCACGCCCCGGACGTGCGCGATGGTCGCCGGCGCGCCGTCGAACAGCGGCAGGTCGCTCGCCCACTTCGCGTGCGTGCCGAAGATCCCGGCCTGGTCGATCGTCTGAGGCGCACCGCGGTCCTGGAGCTCCGCGGGCCGATCCGCGGTCAGCAGCACCAGCGGCACCCGCGAGAGGCGCGCCTCGACGACCGCCGGCATCAGGTTGGCGACGGCAGTCCCGGAGGTGACGACGATCGCGACCGGCCGCCGGGACACGCGCGCCAGCCCGAGCGCGAAGAACCCCGCCGACCGCTCGTCGAGGATGACGCGCGTCCCGATCGCCTCGCAGGAGGCGACGGCCAGCGCGAGCGGCGTCGACCGCGAGCCAGGGCAGACGACGGCCTCCCGAACACCGGCCGCAGCCAGCTCGGCGACGAGCGCGCGGAGCGTCTCGGCATGGCTCACGGCTCGTCCTCCAGCATGCCCAGCGCCGACACCACGGCGCGGAGCTTGATCCGCGACTCCTCCCACTCGCGGGCCGGGTCAGAGTCCGCCACGATGCCGCAGCCGGCGAACAGGGTGGCCCGCGTCCGGTCCACGATGCCGCAGCGGAGCGCCACGCACAGCTCGCCGTCGCCCGCGCCGTCCAGCCAGCCCACGGGACCGGCGTACCAGCCGCGCTCGAAGCCCTCGTGCTCATCGATCATCGTGAGCGCCGCTTCGCGCGGCTCGCCGCCGACGGCGGGTGTCGGGTGGAGCCGCTCGCCCAGGGCCAGCAGGCCTGCGTGGTCGGGCAGCGTTCCCTCGATCTCGGTTGCGAGGTGCTGGACGAAGCGCAGGGTCATGACGCTCGGGCTGGCGGCGACCGTCAGCTGCTCGACGACGGGCGCCAGCAGCCCCCGGATGAACTGCACGACGATCGCATGCTCCTCGCGGTCCTTCTCCGAGGCGAGCAGGTCGCGCGCCAGTTGCGCATCCTCCGCCGCGTCGGCCCCGCGGCCGATCGTCCCGGCGATCGCTGCGGTGCGGAACCTGCGGCCCTCCACGCGGACCAGACGCTCCGGCGTGGCGCCCAGGAACGTCCGCCCTCCACGCCGAAACGCGTAGATGGTGCTCTCGGGGGCGCTCGCGGCGAGGCGGCGCAGGGCATTGGGGACGTCGAGTTCCACGGGCGAGCGCAGGCCGACGCGCCGGGCGAGGACCACCTTGTCGAGCCGCCCGCGGCCGACCGCGCCGGCCATCGTCGCGACGGTCCGATGCCAGTTGGCCTCGTCAGGCTGTGAGCGCTCTGTCCGCAGGGGCGCGAAGACGGGGCGGGCAACCATGCCGCCCGCTGGCGGGGTCAGGGCGCGGGCCCGCTCGGTGAGCTGCTCCCAGCGGGCGTCGACCGCGCGCGGGTCAGGCGCGCCAACGGCCGCGGCGGTGAGGGTGGACGCGCCCCCGCGCGTGGCCAGCAGCAGCCTGGGCAGGACCAGCGAGCTCGGCCCGAACGGCGCCCACGGGTCGTCATCGGGTGCGGTCCGCCCGGAGAAGCCCAGGGCTCCGATGAGCGTCGGGGCGGCCGCGCCCTCGATCGCCGCGTCGGCAACGAGCGCCCGCCAGGCTGTCTCGGCGTCGTGGAAGCGCGTTGGGCCGCCGGCCTCGGCTGCCCACGCCCGCCCGACGCCAACGAGCGCGAGCCCTTCGGACGGTCGCAGCCAGAGGGCCGCCTCGAGTTCGGCTTCAGCCGCCGCGGCGAACAGCGCGATGGGGTCGACCGCCGCGACTGCCACGCCCGCCGCGACCAGCTGCCCATCGGTGTCCGGCGTGCGCGCCAGCAGGCGGCCCATCGCCTCGCCGATGCGCTCGCCCGTGGCCGCGGGCTCCTCGATCGCGGTCACCGCGCGACGCCGCCCTTCACGTCAGCGCCATCCGCGCCCGCGCTCTTCACGCCCGCGCCCGCGCCCGCCACGCCCGCGCCCGCCACGCCCGCGCCCTTCGCCGCGAGCTGCACGGCGCCCTGCGCGATTCGCGGCTCGGGGACGCCCGCGCTCCGCAGCAGGACCTCGCGCAGCGCGGGGTACGTGTCGTCGAGCGATCCCGGCTTGTCGGCCAGGAGCCAGCGCGCGACGACCTCGTTGAGCGCGCCGAACCACACGACGCTCGTGATCCCGGTGTCGAGCGGCGGGATGGCGCCAGCGGCGACCGCCTCGTCGAGGTAGCCCTGGATGAGCGCGGCGAAGCGCTCGTGCAGCCGGTTCGTCTCCGCCTGGAACGCGCGCCCGGCACCCGCCATGTCGAGGAACAGGACGCGCGCCATCGTCCGGTGCCCGGCGAACGTGGTCAGCACGGTCGAGAGCGCCGCCTCGGCTCTCGCGACCGGCTCGGTCTCGTGCGCCACCGCCCGCTCGACGCGCGCGACCAGCTTGTCGGCGGTCGTCTGCATCAACTCGCGGAAGATCGCCTCCTTGCTCGGGAAGTGGAAATAGATGCCGCCCTTGCTGGTCTCGGCGGCGGCCGCAATGTCGTCGACCGCGGTGTCGCGATAGCCGCGCTTGGCGAAGGCCGAGAAGGCGGCGTCGAGGATCCGCTCTCGGCGGCTGCGGCTCTGCTCGGCGGGATCGATGCGGGGCATGGCTTCCGGCGTCCTCGTGCTGGGTCGGCGTCGGCCGATCTGCCCTCGCCCACCAACCGACCGACTGGTCGGTCGGTCACTCCGCGATGGTAGCGCAGCCCCCGTGAAGTGGCGCAAGAGCCGCGGCTAAGGCTCCCCATCCATCCTGCAACGATGAACCCCGTCAACTTCGGACTCGCCATTCGCGCGCTTCGGCACCGCCGCGGCTGGACACAGACAGAACTGGGCGAGAAATCCGAGACCTCACAGACGGCCATCTCGCGCTGCGAGGCAGGCAAGGCGGACACGCTGACGTGGAGGACGATCGTCCGCATCGCAGAGGCGCTTGGCGCGCGGGCCTCCGTCACGGCGTACTGGCACGGCGAGGAGCTGGATCGACTGCTCGACGCGGCCCACGCCGGTCTTGTCGATCAAGTGGTGCAGATCCTGACCCTCGCCGACTGGGAGATCGTGCCCGAGGCGACGTTCTCCATCTACGGGGAACGTGGATCGATCGACGTCCTCGCGTACCACCCTCTGACCGGCTCGCTCCTCGTGGTTGAAGTCAAGTCGACGGTGCCCGACATGCAGGGGATGCTCAGCACGCTGGATCGAAAGGTCAGGCTCGCGCCGCGAGTCGCCGCGGAGCGGGGCTGGAAGGTGGGCAGCGTTTCGCGTCTTCTTGTGATCGGCGAGGATCGGACATCGCGGCGCCGCCTCCACGACCACGCAGCAACGATCAATGCTCTGATGCCGCTGCGGACCGTGGCGATGCGACGCTGGCTCTGCGCACCCTCGGGGCGGGTTGGGGGCGTCCTGTTTCTGACACCTAGCCAGAGGACGCCTGCTCGTCGCCGCGTTCGCCGCGGATCTCCAGTGCCGGAGGCCCGGGCGACGCCCGCCGTTGTCAGCTAGGCACCACAGGGCGACCTGGCAATTCCCGCGCTGACATCCACCCGTCCTTCGACAGCCTGGCGATCCCGGGATCATTCGTTGCCGAGCGCGCTGCGCCGAGCATTCGTCCTTCGCATACTTGTCAATTTCCGGAGCCGGGAGCGGCGAGACACCGGCACGATCGGGCACGAATCGAAAGCGGCCCGCCCGGCAGAACGCCGAACGGGCCGCGGAAACGCACGCAGGACCGCAGGAGGCTAGACCTCCTTGAACTCGCCCTCGACCGTCTCGTCGCCGGCACCGGCGGAGCCGTCGGCGGCCCCGGTGCCGGGCTCGGCGCCATCGGTGCCGCCCGAGGACTCGGCCGCGGCCTGGTAGGCAGCGGTCGAGATCTTCGAGAGCGTCTCGATGAGCTGGTTCATGCCAGCCTGGAGCCCGCTGGTGTCGGAGCCCTTGAGCTGCTCGCGCAGCGCCGAGACCTCGTTCTCCACCGCGGCTCGATCCTCGGCGGACACCTTGTCGCCCAGGTCCTTGAGCGTGCGCTCGGCCTGGTACGTCAGCTGCTCCGCCTGGTTGCGGATCTCGACCTCTTCGCGCCGCTTCTTGTCCTCGTCGGCGTGACTCTCGGCGTCGCGGACCATCTTGTCCACGTCGTCCTTCGACAGCATCGAGGACGCCGTGATCCGGACCTGCTGCTCCTTGCCGGTCGCCCGGTCCTTGGCGCGCACGTCGAGGATCCCGTTCGCGTCGATGTCGAACGTGACCTCGATCTGCGGGATGCCGCGAGGAGCGGGCGGGATCCCGTCGAGGATGAACCGCCCGAGCGTCTTGTTGTCGTTGGCGAAGTCGCGCTCGCCCTGGAGGACGTGGATCTCCACCTGGCTCTGGCTGTCCGACGCGGTCGAGAACACCTGCGACTTGGAGGTCGGGATGGTGGTGTTCCGGTCGATCAGGCGGGTCATGACGCCGCCCAGCGTCTCGATGCCCAGCGACAGCGGCGTCACGTCGAGCAGCAGGACGTCCTTGACCTCGCCGCCGAGCACGCCGGCCTGGATGGCCGCGCCGATCGCGACCACCTCGTCGGGGTTGACGCCCTTGTGGGGCTCCTTCCCGAAGACGGTCTTGACCAGCTCCTGGACCGAGGGCATGCGGGTCATGCCGCCGACCAGGATGACCTCGTCGATCTCGTTCGGCCGCAGGCCAGCGTCCTTGAGCGCCGCGAGCACGGGGCCCTTGGTCTTCTCGATGAGGTCGCCCACCAGGCTCTCGAGCTTCGCCCGCGTGAGCGTCACCACCAGGTGCTTCGGCCCGGAGGCGTCGGCGGTGATGTACGGCAGGTTGATCTCGGTGGACATCGTCGAGGACAGCTCGATCTTGGCCTTCTCGGCGGCCTCCTTGAGCCGCTGCAGGGCCTGCTGGTCCCGGGCGAGGTCGATGCCCTGGTCCTTCTTGAACTCGGCGAGGAGCCAGTCGATCACGCGCTGGTCGAAGTCGTCGCCGCCGAGGTGGGTGTCGCCATTGGTGGCCTTGACCTCGAACACGCCCTCGCCCAGCTCGAGGATCGAGATGTCGAACGTGCCGCCGCCGAGGTCGTAGACCGCGACCTTCTCGTCGTGCTTCTTGTCGAGCCCGTAGGCGAGCGCCGACGCCGTGGGCTCGTTGATGATCCGCTTGACCTCGAGCCCGGCGATCCGCCCGGCGTCCTTGGTCGCCTGGCGCTGGGTGTCGTCGAAGTAGGCGGGGACCGTGATGACGGCCTCGGTGACCTTCTCGCCGAGGTACGCCTCCGCGTCCGCCTTGAGCTTCTGGAGCACCATCGCGCTGACTTCGGGCGGCGTGTAGTGCTTCTCGTCCGCGACGACGCGAATGCCGTCCGACTTGGGGTCCTTCTCCACCGTGTACGGCACGAAGCCCTTGCTGCGCTGGACCTCGGGGTCGTCCCAGCGACGGCCCATGAAGCGCTTGATCGAGTAGACGGTGTTGGTGGGGTTCGTGACGGCCTGGCGCTTGGCCAGCTGGCCCACGACGCGCTCGCCGGTCTTGGCGAAGCCGACGACCGACGGGACGGTGCGGTTGCCCTCGGAGCTCGGGATGACGGTGGGCTCGCCGCCCTCCATCACGGCCACGACGGAGTTCGTGGTGCCGAGGTCGATGCCGATGATCTTGCCCATGCGGGGTCTCCTGGAAATGTGTTCGAGGTCGGTTTGGGACGAGTGGGAATGGCTTGGCTAGTTGGGGCGCGAGGCCGGCGGGGCGTCGCCACCCTGGGCGACGGCCACCAGCGCGGGTCGGATCAGACGGTCCCGGAGCCGGTAGCCGCGGCGGACCTCCTCGACGATCACGCCGTCGGGCAGGCCGGTGCCGGGGATGCTGGCGATCGCCTCGTGCTCGCGGGGGTCGAAGGCGGTGCCGCTCGACGCTTCGACGGGCGTGACGCCCTCGCTCTCGAGGAGCGAGCGGAGCTTGCGGTCGATGGCGGCGATGCCCTCCGCCCACGAATTGTCGGCGAGGTCCGCCGGGCGGGTGTCGATGGCGCGGTCGAAATCGTCGGCGAGGGCGAGGACCTTGCTGATCAGGTCGATGCCGGCCAGCCCGCGCTCCTGCTCGCGCTCCTTGGCGGTGCGCTGCCGGAAGTTGGTGAACTCGGCGCGCTCCCGCTGGAGGGCGGCGAGGTACTCGTCGCGCTCGGTCGCCAGCCTGGCCATCGCCTCGTCGTGCTCGGCTTGGGCCTGGGCGGCGTTGGCGTCGGCGTCATGGCGCAGCTTCTCCAGCGCGGCAGCGACGGCCGACGGCGAGATGTCGACGGCGTCGATGCGCTCCTGGGCGCGGGTTCGGCGGATCAGGGGTCGCTTGGGGTCGGTCATCTTGCTCTCAGGCGTACAGGTGGTCGACGAGCTCGTTCATCAGCCCGGAGACGAAACGGACGGTGCCGATGGCCTGCGGGTAGGCCATGCGGGTGGGACCCAGCACGCCGACCAGTCCCATTGCGCGGCCCGGCCGACCGTACGGGGCCAGCACGAGCGACACGTCGGCCATCTCCTCGGCCGGGTTCTCGCTCCCGATGTAGACACGGATGCTGCCCGAGCCCGCAACCCCGCCGATCAGCCTGGCGAGGTAGGCACGGTCCTCGAGCGCCTCGAACACCCGGCGGAGCTTCTCGCTCTGGGCGAACTCCGGGGCGGCCATCACGTTGAGCAGGCCGTCGCTGAACAGCTCCTCCGTGGCGGCGGCGTCGAACTCGTAGAGGGCGCGGACGGCGCGCTCGCCGATCCTTCGCAGCAGGTTCAGCGCCGGGTCCTCGACGGGCAGCTTCTCCAGCGCGGCGTCGGCCTCGGTCGCGGACTTGCCCGCCAGCAGCTCGTTCAGGTGGGCCGCGACGATGGACAGCCCCTCCTGGTCGGCGGGCTCGTCCAGGCCGCACACGACCTGGCGCAGGGCGCCCTCGCGCATCACCAGGATGAGGCTGGCCGTGCGCTCGCTGATCGACACGAGGTCGAGGTGGCGCAGGTGGGCCGAGGTTGGCTTGGCGGGGGTGGCGAGGCCGGCCGCGCGGGTCAGCGAGGCGAGCGTCGTGGCGGCGAGCCGGAACCAGTGCTCGCTCGCGTACTCCACTTGGCCGAATTGGTGACGGATCATCAGCTGCTCGACCGGCGGCAGCGGCACGGTGTCCACGATGGACTCGACGTAGTAGCGGTAGCCGGGCTCGGTGGGGACGCGACCCGCGGAGGTGTGCGGGTGGGTCAGCAGGCCGGCAGCCTCGAGATCCGCCAGGACGGCGCGGACAGTCGCCGACGACACGCCCAGGCGGTAGCGCGCGACGAGCGCTGCGCTTGCGACCGGCGCGGCGGTGGTGACGTATTCCTCGATGACGGCCCGAAGGATCGCCTGGGAGCGAAGGTCAAGGGGGCCGCTGGTGCGCATTCGTCGCGCCATCCCGCTGCTCCTTGGGTGGTTAGCACTCAACGGGTGAGAGTGCTAACTGGATCGGCGACAGTCTAGCGCCGCGGACTCGGGGGTGTCAACGGGACGAACCGCGACGTGTCGAGACAAAGCGCGACATGCTGGTTCGCGCTCGATCCGTCGCCGGCCGACCGCTGGCCGATCAAATCCGCCAAATCGTGCGATCACAGCCGGTCGGAGACCGCTCGGACGGCGCGTGCTGGGCAATTGGCCGATCGCGCCGACCGTACCCAGCGATAGCCCGCCTCCGCAGCCCGAAATTGGCCGATTTGGCCGGTTCGACCGGCCAAGCTCTCGTTGGGATTCAGGCCCAGAGGTCGACGATCGGCATGCCCGCAGCCGTGAGGACCTCGTTGAGCTCGGTGATGTGCGAGATGTCGTGGCCGAACACCCGCCCGATGATGAAGCCGCGCGAGTGCTCGCGCCCGGGACCCCACTCGGGATGGCGCACGACCTCGCCCAGCGACTCCGCGGTCCAGCTGTCGAGGCACCGCTCGACGATGGCGAAGCTCGCGTCGAGGCCCTCGACGAGCTCTCCCGCGCTCAGCGCGTGCTCGAGGTCGTCGTCGCCCGGGCAGTTGAACGCCGCGTCCGGGTACGGCGTCGCTGCCGCGCCAGGCTCGCCGGCGAAGTCGCACAGCCAGAAGACGCGCTGGCAGGCGAGATGGCCGATGGTCGCCCAGATGGGCCAGCGGTCCGGCGAGGGGCGGTGGGCCAGTTGCCCGTCCGTGAGTCGCGCAACGGTGTCGCGCAGGGCGCGGGCCTGTGCCGGCCAGGCCGGGAACGCGGATCGGATCGGCGTGCCGTTCATGCGCGCACGGTAACCGAAGGTCGGGGCGAATGGCCCGGCGTGGAGGGCCTGGACCCGGGACTATGCTGCGTGGCGGGCCCGCGAGAGGGCCGACGCGCGGGACAGGGGGGTGACGTGACGCCGACATCGCCGGACCCGAGGTGGGCCGACGGCCCGACCGGCCGGCTCCTCGCGAGCCGCGTCCACCGCCCAAGGGCGCTCCTCGTCGCCGAGGTCTACCTCGTGGTCCTGGCGCTGGCCGTCGGCCGAGTGATCCTCGGCGGGCTGCTCGACCCGGGGTTCCTCAGCTCAGCCGACAACGTGCCGCCCTTCGTCGTGGACGCAGCCCTGAGCGGGCCACTCGCCGTCCTGGCCTTCGGGCTGCCGATCGTTCTCGTGCCGTTCGCGCTCGCGGGCACGCGGCTGCCCGGCCGGGTCCCGTGGTCGTGGACCCTCCTCGCGGCGGCCTGGCTGGTCATCGCGTTCGCCGAGACGGTCGTCGCGTCGACCGACTTCACCGCGGCCGTGCTCCTCCTGGGCGCCATCCCGGCGGCCCTGATCGGCAGCAGCCTGATGTACCTCCGGCGGGTCGCCGGCCAGCCGTGGAAGGTCAAGTGGTCGCGACGCCGCACCGTGGCGATCGTGGCGGTCGTCGTGCTGGTCAGCGCCTTCTGGGCGGTCTACCTGTACTCGGGCGTCATGGGGGCGGACTTCCGGTTCCTGCTCCCGCCCGGGCTGAACTCGGCGGGCTTCGGGCCGCTGTCTCGGTAGGGTCGCCAGTCGCGCGATCCCCAGAATCGCCACGGCCCCGGGGTCACCGGGGCCGTGGATTGTTTCAGGGGCCGGGGAGAGAGCCTTGCGGCCGCGGCCTCAGGGCACGGTCGAGGGGAGCGGGAAGAGGCCACCGCCGCCGGCGCCCATCATGCTCTGGACCAGCGGGGCCAGGATCTGGGCGAGCGGCAGGTCCACGGCGCCGGCCGGAGCGGCGAACGAGACGCTTGCCGGCGCCTCGGCGATCCCGATCTTGATGGTGCCGCTGACCGTCGAGCCGCTCTGCGTCCCGGCGATAGAGGCGCTGATCTGCTCGACGCGCGACGTGGCGACGTCGACCAGGATGTCGGCCGAGATCGAGGTCAAGTCGCCGAGCGCCGAGAGCGTCGACAGCTGCGAGGACGCCACCTGGTCGGGGTGGGCCGCAATGTACGCCTTGAGCTTGGCGGGGTCGATGGACAGCTTGACGTCATTGGCCGGTCCGCCCGCGCCGGTGGTCTGCGGGCCGAGCGAGATGGAGCCCCCGATCTGGTCGAGCATCGTCTTGAGGTCGTCCACGGACGCGGACGCCATGGCGGAGGGGGCAGCGCTCTCGACCGCGCCCTGGGCTGCGCCGGCGAACTGCTTGATCGTCGCCTCGTCGAGGACCTTGGCCCAGGTGTCGGGGCCCAGCTGCGGCATCGTGACGCCCTGGGCGAGGACTGCCAGCTGGGTGACGAGGGCGGGCAGGGCCGGACTCTTCGCGTAGAGGGCCTTGCCGTCGTAGAGCGCGTCGAGGCTGAGCGAGTCGCCCGTGACCCCGAGCTGCGCGAGGGCGGCCGCCCCGCTCGTGCCGAGCACCGAGGCCGGAATCGCGAGGTGGACGCTGCCGACGCCCGCCGCCGTGTCGATGTCGATCGTGAGCAGGCCGTCCGGGAGCGTCGTCGTCGTTCCGGAGTCGGTGTAGGAGCCGCCGAGCGTGATCTCGAGCTTCGTCGGATAGGTTGCCTTTGACGCCGCCGTCATGACACTCGGGGCATCCGGAGGCGGAGTCGGGGGGGCCGCTGCGGGCGAGCAGCCGGCGACGGCGAGCGCTGCCGCCAGGGCTGCGGCCGGGACGAGCGTGGTCAGGCGCATGAGATCCTCCCCTTGGACTGGGCGACGGGTCGCCGCAACGCCATTGTCCACCCAAGTGCATCGCGATCGGAAGGGGGAAAAGAACGCCCCACCGACGCTGGCGCCAAGTTGCGGCGCAAAGCCCGCGTCAGCCCGCCCCTAGACAAGCCGTGCGAACAGCTCGTTCGAGAGCAGGCGGCCGTCCGTGGTCAGCCGAACCCGAGGCTCGCCGCCCTCGCCGTCGAACGCCTCGAGCAGGCGGGCGCTCAGCGCCCAGTCGAGGTGCGGCGCCAGCGGCGAGCCCGGCGCCGACACCTGGGCCACGTCGAGCCCGGTGTCCAGCCGAAGCGCGAGGATCGCCGCCTCGGACGCTGCCCCTGCAGCGCCGATCACCTCCGAGTCGCCGGGCGGCAGCGACGCAGCCGCCCCTGACAACGCCGCAACGTAGCCGTCCAGCCGAGCCGCATTCCAGCGGCGGACAACGCCGTCGAATGCATGAGCCCCGGGCCCCACCGCCTCGTGCGGGATCCGGCGCCAGTACGCGAGGTTGTGCCGGCTCTCGTGTCCCGGGAGCGCCCAGTTGGAGATCTCGTAGCCCCGGAACCCTGCCGCGCCCAGCCGCTCCACGGCCAGCCGATACTGGGCGGCCGCCCGGTCCTCGTCCTGCTCGCGGACCGCCGCCTCCCGCCATCGTCGCGCCCCCGGCCGCGTGGGAAGGTGGTCGCCCAGCGGCCCCGTCAGGCCCTCGGCGTCGGGGTCGTCGAGCGTGAGCGCGTAGGCCGACACGTGGTCGACGCCGAGCTCGATGACGTCGTCCAGGGTCTCGGACCATTCCTCGAGCGACTGGCCGGGCGCGTCGTACAGCAGGTCCACCGAGACCGAGGTGATCCCTCCCGCGCGCGCCTCCCCAACCGCAGCCGCCACGTCCGCCGGCGTGTGCCGCCGACCCAGGCGTCGAAGCAGTCCCTGGGCCATCGACTGGGCGCCCAGCGACAGGCGGTTCACGCCTGCCCGAGCCAGGGCCGCCGCGTCGCCCCGCTCATCGGCGCCCGGGTTCGCCTCGAGCGTGACCTCCGCGTCGGCCGCCAGGCCGAAGCGGGCGGCAACCAGCGAGATCAGCCTGTGGACGTCGCCGGCCGGCAGCAGCGATGGCGTGCCGCCGCCCATGTAGACCGACGCGAGCGGCGGCCGCGAGCCTGACGACGGACCGCCGAACGCGGCGTCGAGCGCATCCGCCCGGAGCCGGAGCTCCGTCTCGAGCGCCTCGACGAAGACGGCGATTCGCGAGGACGGCCCGCGCGCGGCAGCTCCCGCGACAACCACGAAGTCGCAGTACGGGCACAGCGAGACGCAGAACGGAACGTGGAGGTAGAGCGCGAGCGGCGGGCGCGGATCTGGGCCCCCGCGCTCGTCCTGGTTCCCGCGGGGCTCGCTGACGGTCAGGTCAGATCCTCTCGTGGCCGTCGTCGAGAACCTTCCACCCCTTCGGCGGCGTGCCCCGGCGCTCGATCTCCTCCTCCTCGGTCCCCTTCGGCGCCGGAAGCCCGCCCGCGTGGCCGGTGGTCAGGAAGAACGCCAGTCTCGTGATGGCATGGCCGAGGAACGCAGCGCCGATCCCGCCGGTCACACCGGTGAGCCAGCCGCCGACTAGGCCGATCGCCAGCATCACCAGCAGCATGGTCTTCGGCCGGCCCGGGGCGCCCGTCCGCGTGGCGAGGGCGTAGAGGAGCGTCTGGGTGAGGTTGGCCAGGTTGGGGTCCGTGCCGATGGTGAGCAGGAAGCCGAACACGATGCCGCGGAAGACCGCCTCGTCCACGAACGCGGTGGCGATCGCGTTGAGCACGGCACCCGGGTACGAGCGCACGCCCGGCAGCCGCACATAGCGGTACCGCCAGTAGGCCAGGCCCACCGCCGCCAGCGTCCCGCCCGCGGCATAGGTCAGCCCCAGGACGACAACGCCCAGGCGGTCACCGAGGGTGAGGTAGAGGCTGCTCTCGGGTGTGGGGTGGAGGACGAGCACCGCCAGGAGGCCGACCAGCCCCAGGAGGTACCACGCGAGCCGCCGGAACAGCGAGGGCGGGTTGCCCCAGCGGTCCGTGTCGTCGTACTCGGCACTGTTGAACCGCTCCGCATCGAACCGGTGGAGGACCAGGAAGATGGTGATCCCCAGCGCCATCAGCACGCGCAGGAGGTCCGGGATCGCGTCGATCCCCGGGATTGCCGACAGGTCCCAGATCGGGAACGTCATGGCGGGCGTCAGCCGCGGGGCGAGCGGTGCATCAGTTCTCGTCCATCCGCAGGATGGCGAGGAACGCCTCCTGCGGGATCTCGACGGAGCCGACGCGCTTCATCCGCTGCTTCCCCTCCTTCTGTTTCTCGAGGAGTTTGCGCTTCCGGGTGATGTCGCCACCGTAGCATTTCGCGAGCACGTTCTTGCGCATCGCGGCCAGCGTCTCGCGGGCGACGACGTGGCTTCCGATCGCGGCCTGGATCGGCACCTCGAACATCTGGCGCGGGATCAGCTTGCGGAGCTGCGTCGTCAGGGCGCGGCCCGTGGCCTGGGCGCGGTCGCGATGGACGATGAGCGACAGGGCGTCCACGGGCTCGTTGTTGACCAGCACGTCGAGCTTGACCAGGTTCGCCGCGCGATAGCCCGCCTCCTCGTACTCCATGGAGGCGTAGCCCTGGGTCCGGGTCTTGAGCTGGTCGTAGTAGTCCACGATCAGCTCGGCCAGCGGCAGCTCGAAGTGCATGTGGACGCGCTGGGGGTCGAGGTACTCCATCGTGAGGAACGTCCCGCGCCGGTTGGTGGTGAGCTCCATCAGAGACCCGATGTAGCGGTCCGGTGTGACGACGCCGAGGTTGACCCAGGGCTCCTCGATCGAATCGATCTCGCCCACGTCGGGGAAGCGCGCCGGGTTGTCGACGACCATCTGCGGCCGGTTCCCGATCAGATTGATGCGGTACTCGACGGACGGGGCCGAGGCGATGAGGTCGAGGTCGAACTCGCGCTCCAGGCGCTCCTGCACGATCTCCATGTGGAGCAGGCCCAGGAAGCCGCAGCGGAAGCCGAAGCCGAGCGCCACGGAGCTCTCGGGCTCGAACGTGAAGGACGCGTCGTTGAGGTGGAGCTTCTCGAGGGCGTCGCGGAGCAGCGGGTAGTCGGGGCCGGCGAGGGGGTACAGGCCTGCGAACACGAGGCTCTTCGCCGCCACGTAGCCGGGGAGCGGCTCGGTCGCGGGATTGGCGACCGTGGTGACGGTGTCGCCGACCTGGGCTTCGCGGACGTTCTTGAAGCCGGTGGCGACGTAGCCCACCTCGCCCGCGCGAAGCACCTCGACGGGCACCAGCTGCGGCCGGAACACGCCCAGCTCCAGCAGTTCGGCCTCGCCCTGGCTGGCCATCAGGCGGATGACGTCGTGGTCGTGGAGCGTGCCCTCCGCGAGGCGGATGTAGCAGACGACGCCCTTGTACGGGTCGTAGTGGCTGTCGAAGACGAGCGCGCGAAGGGGCGCGTCGGGCGATCCCTTGGGCGGCGGGACGCGCGCGACGATGGCCTCGAGGATCTCCGGGACGCCGGTCCCCTCCTTCGCGCTGGCGAGGATGACCTCCTCGCGCGGGATCGCGAGAACGCTCTCCAGTTCCTCGATCACCACATCGGGCTGGGCCGACGGGAGGTCGATCTTGTTGAGGACCGGGATGATCGTGAGGCCCTCGCGCAGCGCGAGGTGGACGTTGGCGAGCGTCTGGGCCTCGATGCCCTGCGCAGCATCCACGACAAGGATCGCGCCCTCGCACGCCTGGAGGCTGTGGCTGACCTCATAGCTGAAGTCGACGTGGCCGGGCGTGTCGATCAGGTTCAGGCCGTAGACGAGGCCGTCGTCCGCCTTGTACTCGAGGCGCACGGCGCGCGCCTTGATCGTGATGCCCTTCTCCTTCTCCAGGTCCATGGAGTCGAGGACCTGGCTCGTCATCTGGCGCGCCTCGATGGTGTGCGTCAGCTCGAGCAGGCGGTCGGACAGCGTGGTCTTCCCGTGATCGATATGGGCGATGATCGAGAAGTTGCGCAGGCGGTTCTGGGGAATCTGCACGGCGTGCGGAGTCTACCGGCGATGCGGACATCAGCGGCATCACCCGCGACGCCGCGCGGCCCCGGACGGGCGGGCTAATCCCGAGCGGGCGTTGGCAGGAGAACACGCGGGCGTTGGCGGCAGACCACCAAATACGCGCCTGATGCCCGCGAGATGCCCCGTGGCGTTGGCGTCTCGCCATCAGGTGCGGGCAATGGTGGCGCCTCGCCAACGATCCAAGGCTGAGAACGCCGAAATGTGAGGGTTTGGTGGCGCCGCACCAACGGCGGCAAGCTGAACGGGCGTGCCACGGCGAACTGGTGGCCCCGCGCCATCGGCCTCACCTGCCGACGGCGAAACGTCCAGCCTTGGGGACTCGCCGAGATCGTCGAAGCAACGAGGGCCGACCGGATCGGTGTCGTCGTCCTGGGGGTCCATGCGTGCAACGGGCGCGCCGGCGAGTCCGACTGCGGCCGATGGTCGGATGCGGCTGTTGCGCAGGCGCGCTGAGAAGCCGCTCATCGCTGGAAGGGCGACTGCGGCTCCGCCCGCGCCTCGCGCTACGCTTGCGCTCATGGGCGAGACGCTCCGTGATCCCAGAGTCCGCCTGCGGGACGTGACCCTTGCCGATGCCGACCTGCTCGAGGCGATGGTGCGCCGCGAGCAGTCTGACGGCGGCTTCAATGACTTCGGCCTCGCGCCCCATCCGGTCGACCGCGATGTGCTGGCCCTGCGACCCCTGCGCGACGAGCAGAACGGCACGATGCTCGTCGAGCGCCTCGACGACGCGGCTGTGGTCGGGACCATCAGCTGGCGCCGCGTTCGGTACGGCCCGAACCCGGAGTCCGACGCATGGATGATCGGGATCGACCTGGAGCCGGGAGCCCGGGGTCTGGGCTACGGGTCCGAGGCGCAGCGCCTGGCCGCCGACTACCTCTTCGAGACCACGAGCCTCCACCGGGTCGAGGCGTCGACCGACGTCGCCAATCTGGCTGAGCAGCGTTCGCTCGAGAAGGCGGGCTTCACCCGCGAAGGCGTCAATCGCGGGGCGCAGTTCCGGGGGGACGACTACCACGACCTCGTGATGTACGCGCGGCTCCGCGAGGATCCGGTCTGACCGCTCGCCAGCCGCCCGCCAGTCGTCTGCCCCTCGCGCGGCACGGTGCGTGTCCCCTCGAGGTGCACCGAGCGGCCCTACTCGAGCTTCGCCCGCCAGACTGGCCGGCCCGTGGCCCCTGGCGCACGGCCGCGCCTCGATCGGAAGCATGGAGCGGCCCGCCCGGAGGTTCCACCGCTGATAGGTTCGCCCTGCGCGCCGCCGCGCCCGCACGTGTCCCGCTACGATCCGCACCATGGCGCCCCACCCCTCGGCTCCCCTCCCCGGCGACCTCCTGACCGGCTACCGCCGCTTCCGCGCTGACCGCTACCCCGCAGAGGCGGATCGGTACCGGCGTCTGGGCATGGACGGGCAGTCGCCTCGAACGATGGTCGTCGCCTGCTCCGATTCGCGCTCCGGGCCGGAGCTCGTGTTCGACGCCGGGCCGGGCGAGCTGTTCGTCGTGCGCAACGTGGCCGCGCTCGTGCCCGTGTACGCGCCCGACACGCGCAGCCACGCGGCGAGCGCGGCGCTCGAGTACGCAGTCCACGCGCTCGGCGTGTCGACGATTCTGGTGATGGGGCACGGCCGGTGCGGTGGCGTGGCGGCCGCGTTCAGCGAAGGCCCGTCGCTCACCGCGACCGACTTCATCGGGACGTGGGTTGAGGGTCTGCGAGATCTCGAGGCGCTCCTTGGCCCCGACGAGGCGGCCGACCCGGAGCGACGCCGCACGCGCCTGGAGCACCTCACCGTGGAGCAGTCGCTGGCGAACGTCCGAACGTTCCCGTGGGTGCGCGCCCGCGAGCAGTCCGGCGGCCTCGCCCTCGGGGGGGCCTGGTTCGACATCGCGCTGGGCGAGCTCCACGCGCTCGGCCCTGGCGGCTGGGAGCGGGTCGACGGCGAGGCGGAGCCGAGGACGTAGTTCGCGCCCGCGGCGTACGCTTCGGCTGCCATGACCGAGACGACCACCCTGCCGATCAACCAGACTCCCTCCTGGGCCGCGCTCGCCACCCACTACGAGGCCGTGCGCGACTACCACCTGCGCGACCTGTTCTCCGCCGACCCGCAGCGCGCGACGCGGTGCACGGCCGAGGGCGCCGGCCTGTTCCTCGACTACTCGAAGCACCGCATCACGACCGAGACCCTGCCCCTCCTCCTCGACCTCGCGAGGACCGCCCGCGTCGAGGAGCGGCGTGAGGCGATGTTCGCGGGCGAGCGGATCAACGTGACCGAGAACCGCTCGGTGCTCCACACCGCGCTGCGAATTCCGCGCGACGGGCGACTGGTGGTGGACGGCCAGGACGTTGCGGCCGACGTGCACGAGGTCCTGGGCCGCATGGCCGACTTCGCGGTCCGCGTCCGGGATGGCGACTGGCGCGGCAAGACCGGCAAGCGGATCCGGAACGTGATCAACATCGGGATCGGCGGGTCGGACCTCGGGCCCGCGATGGCGACCGAGGCGCTGCGCAACGCCTCCGACCGCAAGATGCGCTTCCGCTTCGTGTCCAACGTCGACGCCGCCGACCTGCGAGAGGCCGTGATCGACCTGGACGCGTCCGAGACGCTGTTCATCGTGTCGAGCAAGACGTTCACCACGATCGAGACGCTCACCAACGCGACCTCGGCCCGCGACTGGCTCCTGGCGGGCCTGAGCGACGACGCGTCGGCGGTGGCGCAGCACTTCGTGGCCGTGAGCACGAACGCCGACAAGGTCCGCGAGTTCGGCATCGACCCCGTGAACATGTTCGGCTTCTGGGACTGGGTGGGCGGTCGGTACTCGATGGACTCGGCCATCGGCCTGTCGCTGATGGTCGCCATCGGGCCCGACGCCTTCCGCTCCATGCTCGCGGGCTTCCACGAGATGGACGAGCACTTCCGCAGCGCGCCGCTGGACCAGAATCTGCCGGTGCTCATGGCGCTGCTCGGCGTCTGGTACGGCAACTTCTTCGGCTTCGAGAGCCATGCGGTCTTGCCCTACAGCCAGGAGCTCAGCCGCTTCCCGGCGTACCTCCAGCAGCTCGACATGGAGTCCAACGGCAAGTCCGTCCGCGTCGACGGCTCGCACGTGACCTACGCCACGGGGCCCATCGTCTGGGGCACCGCGGGCACCAACGGCCAGCACGCGTACTACCAGCTGCTCCACCAGGGGACGCACATTGTGCCGGCGGACCTCATCGGCTTCGTCAACCCGACGACCGAGGTGGGCCGCCACCACGACCTGCTCATGGCGAACCTGTTCGCCCAGGCAGAGGCGTTCGCGTTCGGCAAGACGCACCAGGAGGTCGTGGCCGCGGGCGTGCCCGAGGCGCAGGTCGACGCACGCGTGTTCGAGGGCAACCGGCCGACGTCGGTGATCCTCGCAGACACGCTGACGCCGCGAACGCTGGGCGCCCTGGTCGCGCTGTACGAGCACAAGGTGTTCGTGCAGGGCGCGATCTGGGGGATCGACAGCTACGACCAGTGGGGCGTCGAGCTGGGCAAGGTGCTGGCGACGCGGATCGCGGGCGAGCTGAGTGCGTCCGAGGACCCTGTGGCCAACGACCACGACACCTCGACGGCCTCGCTGATCCGCCGCTACCGAGCGATGCGCCTTCGCGTCTGATGCTTCGCATCGTGCCCGCGCCTTGGTCCGCCGTGACAGCGGCGACACACGCGTTGGCCGATTCGCGGGCGCCTCTGCTACTATTCGCCGTCGCGCCAGTGGGCACGCTTCGCCCGCGCGCGTCTCGATCACCCGCACACACCGAAACGGAGAATTGCCACCTTGGCTAGAACGCCCCGGAAATGGCAGGGCGCTCGCACCCCGTCCGGGCTGAAGGGCGTCCGCCAGGCTGAGCGCCGGCACGCGATCCTGCAGCCCCGGCGGTCCGCGGCGAAGACCCTTGTCGCCAAGGCCCTCAGCACGGCCACCTCGCAGTCTGAGGCCGCCGACGTCGCGACCACGCTGGCCGAAGCCGTCTCGGCGCTTGACCGCGCCGCCAAGGTTGGCGCCATCCACCCGAACGCCGCTGCGCGCCGCAAGAGCCGCCTCGCGAAGAAGGTCAACGCCGTCCTCGGCGGCCAGGCCGTCGTGAGCGCCGGCCACGTTGCGAAGAGCACCGGCAAGGCTGCTGCTGCGAAGGCCGCGAAGGCCCGCATCGCAGCCGGCAAGGCCGTCAAGGCGAAGGGCGCCCAGACCGCCGCTGGCAAGGCGCGCGCCGCGCTGACCCGGACCACCCGCACCGAGGCCGCTCCGGCCCCGGCCGTCGCACCCACGAAGGCCACCGCGAAGCCCGCCAAGGCCGCCGCGACGAAGGCCGCGCCCAAGGCTGCTGCCACCAAGGCCGCTGCTGCGAAGGCGACCACCGCAAAGCCCGCCGCCAAGGCGACCGCCGCGAAGGCGACCGCCGCGAAGGCGACCGCCGCCAAGGCGACCGCCGCCAAGGCGACCGCCGCCAAGGCGACCGCTGCCAGGCGACAGCCGGCCGCGAAGGCCGCGCCCGAAGGCCGCTGCTGCGAAGCCGGCCGCGAAGGCCGCGCCCAAGGCTGCTGCGAAGCCGGCCGCCAAGGCCGCCGCTCCGAAGAAGACCGCAGCGAAGAAGGCCGAGTAACACCGACCGATCCTCGCGCCACCAGCGACGCCCCGGTCATCGATCGGGGCGTTTCGATTCTCGGAGCCGTCGTGCCGAGGTCGGGTTCGTCGCCCTGGGCTCCCCTCAGTCTGCCGTCCCTCGCCAGCCGTCCCGTCCAATTTGCCAGGTAGTCAAAGGACGGTTCCTCGACGGAGCCGCCGCCGTCTGAACCGCGGTTGGCGACAACCTGGCAAGGGTCCCATCCTCAGTCACGCACGTCGTGCTCGACGGCGCTACCCAAGGCAGTCCTGCGCTGGCTCACGTCCCTGACCAGGAGTCGTCCAGCGACTGGATGACGGAAAGGGGCGAGGTGCGGTGCAGGAGCCCGGCGCGACGAACTGACCGCGGCGCGGTGCAGGAGCCCGGCGCGGCGAACGCGAGCGCGCCGCGGGAGGACGGCGCCTACGCGGTCGTGGCGTCCCCAGCCGTCGCGGGCTTGCGCCGATTCGACGCGCCGAACATCGCGCCACCCGCCAGCGATCCGACCACCGAGAGCGTGACCATCAGCACGGACGTGTTCACCTGCTCGCTCCAGTAGAAGCGCGTGAACTCGTCCACGTTGGTGATCCCGGCCGCCTCGAAGGCCGGGCCGCGTCCGATGGCCAGGTACCGCGCGTAGGTGCAGGCGGCACCGGTGTCGCACACCGGCGGGATGAGCTTGCCGTTCGCGTCCACCTTGTTGAAGTCCGGGTAGCCGTTGTCGGCGTTGAAGAAGATCGCCTTGACGCCCAGAAGCAGCACGGCGTACGTCAGGCCGGTCACGATGCCCGCGAGCAGCGCGTTGGCGATGACCCGGCGCCACGGCCCGCCGAACCGCTCGGAGCGCGTGTTCGCGTAGTAGCCGATGAGCATGCCGCCGAGCAGCGCGCACGGCCCGACGAGGAACTCGATCGGGATGACCAGCACGAACGACACGACAACCGTGACGGCCATGCCGAGGCCGACCCATGCCGCGAAGACCGCGCCGCGGTCGACGAATCGGGTCACGGCGCGCCCTCCTCGCGGAGAACGCGCCGGGCCGTCGTGGACGAGGGAGTGGGACGCTCGTTCAACGGCTAGAAGATCCCGCGCCCGGCAGCGCCCGAGAGCGCAGCGCGGCCGAGGTACCGGGCGTCGTCGCCAAGCTCGTCGGCGATGCGGAGCAGCCGGTTGTACTTGGCCACGCGCTCGGAGCGTGACGGGGCGCCCGTCTTGATCTGGGCCGTGCCCATCGCGACAACGAGGTCGGCGATCGTGGTGTCCTCGGTCTCGCCGGAGCGATGGGAGACCACCGCGGACCAGCCGGCGCGCCGCGCGAGCTCGATCGCGTCGATCGTCTCGGTCAGCGTCCCGATCTGGTTGAGCTTGATGAGCACGGAGTTCGCGCTCTTCTCGCTGATGCCGCGGCGGATGAACGAGGGGTTGGTGACGAAGATGTCGTCGCCGACCAGCTGCACCTGGTCGCCGAGGCGCGCCTGGAGCTCCTTCCAGCCGGCCCAGTCCTCCTCGCCGAGGCCGTCCTCGAGCGAGACGATCGGGTAGCGGGCGATCCAGTCGGCCCACAGGTCGATGAGCTGCCCGGAGTCCAGCGTGCGGCCCTCGCGCTCGAGGCGGTACTGGCCGGTGACGCCCTCGACGCCAGTCCCCTCGACGAGGATCGAGCTGGTGGCGGGATCGAGCGCGATCGCGACCTCGTCGCCGGGCTTGTAGCCCGCCTTCTCGATGGCGCGGATGATGACCTCGACGGCCGCCTCGTTGGACTTGAGCGACGGCGCGAAGCCGCCCTCGTCGCCCTGGCCGGTGGCGTGGCCGTCATCGTGGAGGATCTTGCGCAGCGCGGCGAAGACCTCGGCCCCCGCGCGGAGCGCTTCCTCGAACGTCGGCAGCCCCACCGGCATGACCATGAACTCTTGGAAGTCCGTGGAGTCCTGGGCGTGCTTGCCCCCGTTGAGGATGTTGAACATGGGCACGGGCAGCACCCGCGCGCCGACGCCGCCGATCCAGCGGTAGAGCGGCATCTCATGGCTCGACGCGGACGCATGCGCGCAGGCGAGCGAGACGCCGAGGATCGCGTTGGCGCCGAGCTCGCCCTTGTTGGGCGTGCCGTCGAGCTCGATCAGGATCCCGTCAATGCCCGCCTGGTCCGCGGCGTCGAAGCCGAGGATCGAGGGGCCGATCCGGTCGGTCACGTTCGCGACCGCCGTCAGGACGCCCTTGCCGCCATAGCGCGACTTGTCTCCATCGCGCAGCTCGACCGCCTCGTTGATCCCGGTCGAGGCGCCCGACGGCACCGCGGCCCGGCCCAGCGAGCCGTCCTCGGTGACGACGTCGACCTCGATGGTGGGATTGCCCCGCGAGTCGAGGATCTCCCTGGCGTCGACCCAGGCGATGGTTGTGTCGCTCACGAGGCGGCCTCCGGCTTGCGGTCCAGCAGGACCGTGACACCCGGCAGCTCCTTGCCCTCGAGGAACTCGAGCGACGCGCCGCCACCGGTGCTGATGTGGGTCATCTTGTCGGCCAGGCCCTGCTGCTGGATCGCGGCGACGGAGTCGCCCCCGCCGATCACCACTGCGGCGCCCTCCTCGGCGCGGGTGGCCAGGAACCGGGCCATCGCCTTGGTGCCGTGCGCGAACGAGGGGATCTCGAACACGCCCAGCGGGCCATTCCAGAGCACGGTCCGCACGTCTGCCAGGGCAGCCTCGATGTTGGCGAGGCTCTGCTTGCCCAGGTCCACGATGTGCCAGCTGGCGGGGACCTTCTCGGCGGGGATCGTCTTGTACTCGGTCCCGCGCGTGACCTCCTTGGCCACCACCACGTCGACCGGGAGGACGACCTTGACGCCCTTCTCCTCGGCCGCGGCCATGATCGCCCGGGCATCCTCGACGCGGTCGGGCTCGGCCAGGCTCTTGCCGATGGGCTTGCCCTGGGCGAGCAGGAAGGTGTTCGCCATGCCGCCGCCGATCACCATGATGTCGACCTTGGCCAGCAGGTTCTTGAGGACCTTGATCTTGTCGCTGACCTTGGCGCCGCCGATGATCGCGGCGAATGGGCGCTCAGGGTTGTCGAGCAGCTTGCCGAGGTTGGCAAGCTCCTTCTCCATGAGGAACCCGGCGTAGGCCGGGCGGAGCTTCGCGATCCCAACCGTGCTGGCATGCGCACGGTGCGCCGTGCCGAAGGCGTCGTTCACGTAGACGTCGCAGTAGGCCGCGAGCTGCTCCGCGAACTTGGGGTCGTTCTTCTCCTCCTCGGCGTGGAATCGGAGGTTCTCGAGGAGCAGCACCTCGCCGCCCCGGAGGCGCTTGACGGCGTCCTCGGTCCCAGCGCCGAGCGCGTCGCCCGTGACGGGCACGGTCTTGCCCAGCAGCTGGCTCAGGCGCTCGCCCACCGGCCGGAGCCGGAACGAGTCGCTGACCTTGCCGTCGGGCCGGCCGAGGTGGCTCGCGAGGATGACCTTGGCGCCCTGCTGCTGGAGGTGCCTGATCGTGGGCAGCGCCGCGCGGATGCGCGAATCGTCGGTGACCTTGCCGTCCTGGAGCGGGACGTTGAAGTCCACCCGCACGAAGACGCGCTTGCCCGCGGCGTCGAGGTCGCGGACGGTGAGCTTGTCCATGGTTCTCTCCCCAGGGCCCGGCAGACGCGGCCGCCGGGCCGTGCGTGATGGGGACGGTCAAGACCGCCGGGCGTTGGGCCTAGAGCTTGTCCGCGACGAACTTCACGAGGTCGGCGACGCGGCAGCTGTAGCCCCACTCGTTGTCGTACCAGGCGATGACCTTGATGAAGTTGCCGCCGAGGACCATGTTCGAGGGCAGGTCCACGATCGAGGACCGGCTGTCACCCCGGAAGTCGGTCGAGACGAGCGGCTCGTCGCTGGCGCCGAGGATGCCCTTGAGCGGACCCGCCGCGGCGTCACGGAACGCCTGGTTGAGCTCCTCGAGGGTGACGTCCTTCTCGAGCTCGGCGGTGAAGTCCACGACCGACACGGTGGGCGTCGGGACGCGGAGGCTGAAGCCGTCGAACTTGCCCTTGAGGTCCGGGATCACGAGCGCGAGGGCCTTGGCGGCGCCGGTCGTGGTGGGGATGATGTTCAGGCCGGCGGCGCGGGCGCGGCGCGGGTCCTTGTGGGCCACGTCGAGGATGCGCTGGTCGTTGGTGTAGCTGTGGATGGTGTTCATCAGGCCGCGCTTGATGACCCACTTGTCGTGGACCACCTTGGCGGCGGGCGCCAGGCAGTTCGTGGTGCACGAGGCGTTGCTGATGATGTTGTGCTTGGCCGGGTCGTACATCCCCTCGTTCACGCCGAGGACGATGGTGATGTCCTCCTTCTTGGCGGGAGCGGAGATGATGACCTTCTTGGCGCCGGCCTGGATGTGCGCGGCGGCCTTCTCGGCATCGGTGAACAGGCCGGTCGACTCGAGCACGATGTCGACGCCCAGATCGGCCCACGGCAGCGTCGCCGGGTCCTTGATCTGGAGGACCTTGACGGCCTTGCCGTCGATGACGATCGCGTCATCGGTGTGGCTCACCTCGCCCGGGTAGGCGCCGTACGTCGAGTCGTGCTTGAACAGCAGGGCATTGGTCTTGACGTCGACGAGGTCGTTGACCGCGACCACCTCGATGTCCGGCGCGCGCTCGATCAGCGCCTTGAGGGACTGACGGCCGATGCGGCCGAAGCCGTTGATGCCGACGCGGACGGTCATCTCGGATCTCCTTGGGGTTGGGAACGCCTGGACGCCGGCCGCCGCGAGGACGGCCGACCGGTTGGATTGACGAGCCGCGGGACGAGCCCGGCGCGCGACGCTGCCGTTTCCGGCGACGTCGGGAGCGCGGCGGCGGTCACCGGTCGGGCGACGGCGGCTGCGGTTCCGAAGTCGAGCGGGACGCGACGGAGCGCGGGCAGGGCGACGGTCCTTTGGGCCTGATGGATCGGGTACGACAGGAATCTTAGCAGGGGGTCTGGCGGGCTCCTCCGATAAGCGGCCCCTTGCCGGGGGCCGGGCGGACCTGCGCCGAATACCATTGAGCCCCCGCCGGACCTGCCGGACGGGGGCTCAACGACGCGGTGTGGTGACGGCCGTCAGCCGCCGATCTTGAAGACCTTGCCGCCGCACTTCGGGCAGGTGCCCTGGAGCGCGGGCTTGCCGTTCTTCATCGTGATCTGCTGCGGGTTCTGGACCTCGACCTTTTCCTTGTCCTTGACGCAGTACGCCTGGGCCATTTCGCGTCTCCTCCCGATGCCGGTATCCGCGGAAGCCTACTGCCTCCGGGACCCGCATCGTCCTATCTGGCGCTCAGGTTGGAGACCAGAGCGACGGGCGCCAGCGCGCCGCTCCAGCTGCCTGCTTCTGGCGGTCGAGCTCCGCGAGGACGATGAGGCTTTCGAGCCCCGTCTCCACCACGGCTGCTTCCGCCTTGGTCCTTGCGTCGCCCTCGGCGAACTGCCCGGTCCGGCGGTTGGCGTACACGGCGCACACGACGCCGGCGCGACAACCGCCGAGGCCAGCCAGCACCAACAGGGCTGACGCCTCCATCTCGAAGTTGAGAATGCCCTGGCGGGCGATCTCTTCCGCGAGGTCAGGGTAACGGATGGGCAGGTGCGGGATCGGCCGACCCTGCGCTCCGTAGAAGCCGGGCGCCGTGGCGGCCAGGCCCATGTGGTGCCGGTGTCCCAGACGCGTCGCCGCCTCCTCGAGGGCGAGCACCGCCTCGTAGTGGGCGACGGCCGGGTAGCCCTCGTGGACGAACCAGTTCGTCGTGGTCTCGAGGCGCAGCGAGCCCGTCGCGATCACGAGGTCGCCGATCTCGATCCCAGGCTGGAGTGCCCCGGACGAGCCGATCCGGATGAGCGTCGGACGCTCGGTGATCGCGAGGATCTCGGACAGCACGATCTCGACGTTGTCCGTGCCGATGCCCGTGGACACGCACGAGATGCGCAGCCCGCGGTACTGGCCGGTGGCCGTGGCGAACTCGCGGTGGCGGTGGCGAAGCTCGACGTGGTCGAAGTGGGACGCCACGATGTCAACGCGGTCCTGGTCCCCCGGGAGGAGGATGTACTCCGCCAGGTCGCCGGGCCCGAGGCCGATGTGGTACTGCCGTTCGCCGGTGGGAACCGCGACGCGAGCATCCGTTTCGGGTTCGGGCAAGAGGTGAGCTCCTCGGCTCCCCGAGCGTGGACCGTTCGGGATCGCCCGAGGATAGGGGCCGGATTCCGCGAGCGTCAAGCGTGATTGGCGGATACAACGAGCATCTCGCGCGGCGATCAGGCATCGACCGCGCCCGTTGGCCCGGCAGGAGCCGCACCCGGAGCCCCCGGCCCGGGCTCAAGCGGCCCGGCCGCGGCACCCGCGAGGGCAGCCAGCCGACCGCGCAGGCGAGAGCGGAGGAGGCGCCGGTCGCGGTACCGACGGGCACCCAGGACAGCTCCGGAGGCGATGACCGCGAGCGCCGCCACGATCGCTAGAACGGTGCTGGCGGGGACGTTGGCGCGGCCGGACCCGATCGTGAGGGCGGGCGCCATGCTATCGACCACGATCCCGACGGCTGCCGCCGCGGCCGGGTTCTCCGTGGCGTCCGGCTGGCCGCCGAGATCCCCGACGAGCATCACGTCTGCGGGGTCGTGCACGATGACCACGAGGCCGTCGCGGTCCTCCACGACGCCAGCTGGCGTCGAGCGCATCGCCCGGAGCCACCACCGCGGCGAGGTCCGCGGCCTCGTCCTCGAGCACAATCCCGGCGGTGGCCGTGCCGTCGTCGAGACGGAAGCCGTTCGAGGTCGTCTCCGTGACGATGCCACCCACGCGGATGCGCTGCCCAACGCGAGCGGCGAGGTCACGGAGGTCAACTGTCGGGGCGCCACCCTCGGCGGACGTCCCACTCGCCTGTGCGTCCACCAACCCTGCGCCCGTGGACGTTCCGCCGCCCGTCCCGCCCGAGCTCTGGCCGGGGGTGACGGCGACGACGGCGCCGAGCGTGACATCCGACGCTCGACGCGGGAGGACCGAGTACCTCCGGTCGGACGCGGTGGGGTATGGGCGCTTGACGATCCCCACGATCGTTGCGCTGCGGCCGGCCGAGATGGCAGCGGCTGGGATCCCAGCGCCGTCGAGTGCCACGATCGGGATCGTCGTGCCGTTCGCGCTGAGCTCGGCCACCCACCGCCCACCGGTCTTGTGCACGCTCGTCACCGTGCCGCTGACCCGGACGAGGCGCCACTCCGTGGCCGCGCTCGGGGCGACGCGGAGCTCCAGCACCGCTGGTGTCGCCGCGCCGAGGAGCGTGACCTGCTCCGCGTGGAGCCGCGGGGCGCCCCATGCCTTGCCGACGGTCCCGGTGACGCGGACGCGGACACCGAGCCGGATCGAGGCGTCGGGAGCGGCGAGGTACAGCTCGATCGCCGCGGTGCCGTCGTCGATGACCGTCAGGCGGCCCGTCGCATCGAGCAGGGAGCGGTCGACCGTGACCGTGCCCAGCACAGTCACCCTGGCTCCGTCACGGACGCGAGCGGTTGCGATCGACTCAACGCCCGGGGCGCCGCTGCCCGCCGGAGACGGAGAGGGCGTTGACGAGGCGCCGGGCGTGGTGGCCTGCGCGACGTCCGCGGCATCCCGCAGCCAGATGCGGTAGCCGTCGAGGGCTCCCTTGCGGGACGCGTGCTGGCCGACGATCCCGGTGAACGTGGCCGCGACGCCCTTCTTGAGGGCGGTCGGGTTCATCCCGGCCGACCCGTCCGCGTACAAGCGCGCCGACGCGCCGTCGGCTCCGGTCACGACGAGCACGATGTCACCGCTCGTGGACTTCGTGGCGCCCGTGCTGACCGTCCCGGTCACACTGACCAGCCGGCCCTCGAGCGCCTCGCCCAGGGAACCCGCGGAGACAAGCTGCGGAGTGGGGAGTTCCGCGCCACCGAGATTGGTGAGCCCAGCCGCAGCGAGCCGGAGCTCGGTCTGGCCATACGGCGCAGCGATGACGCCCAAGACCTCGACCAGCGTGCCACGGGCCGGGGCGGACATCCCGTCGGCAAGGCGGATGGCGAGCCCGCCCGACGCATCGCCAATCGCAGCCAGGGACGGCGTGCCCAGCCGGCCCGCCTCGGCGATCACGACGCCGCGGACCAGCGCGGTGCCGCCGATCTTCACGCCGCGGGCCTGGCCGATGGTCATCAGCTGGGGCTTCGGGGTGGGCGTGGCCGTGGGTTTGGCGCTGGGTGCGGGAGTGGCCGTGGGCTTGGCCGACGGGGAGGCACTCGGGCTCGGCTCGGCGGTCGCACTCGGTTCCGCGGTCGCGCTCGGCGCAGCAGACTCGCTCGGTGCGGGCGACTGGCTGGGGCTCGGAGTGGCCGCAGGCTCGACCACGAACTCGCCTGGAAGCGTGGCGAAGAGGCGGAAGCCGCTTGAGTCAGTGCCGCTGCTGTCGCGCTGGCCGAGGGGACCGACCGCGGTGACGACCATTCCCGTGCCCGGGGTCACCGCTCCCGTGGCTCCAGGCGCAACCACGATCCGCAGGGGACCGGAGCCGTCGTCGATCATGACGCCGAGCCCGTCCGCGAGCGCGGTCGGCGCCTCGGTCACAACGCCGGTCACGCGCAGCCGCAGCCCCTCGAGGGCCTCGCCGGCATCGCCGGTCGGCGCGTCGAGCGGTGCCGGCAGCCCCGCCATGGCCACCACGGCCACGTCGGCGGCGGTCAATCGCAGCGTGCGCTCGCCGTACCGCGTCCCCACGGTCCCGGTGGCGTGCACCCAGGTGCCCGCGGGCAGGGGCGACCCGAGCGCTGCATCGAGATAGAGCGCAATGCCGCCGCTCGGATCCTGAACGAACCCCGTTCGCCCCGACTCGAGCGCGCCGAGCGCCGTGGTGAGTGCGCCCTCGATCGTGGCGCCGCTGCCGTCGGGCAGCGCTCGTGCGGCGGCGATCGCCATGGGTGCTGGCGTGGGCTGCGGCGTTGGACTGGGCGTGGCCGTGGGCTCCGGCGTCGGGCTGGGCGTGGCCGAGGGGGGCGGGGTCACGCTCGGCGCGGGTGATTCGGTCGGCGCTGGTGAGGCGGTCGGGGCGGGCGACTCCGTGGGGCTCGGCGATGGCGTCGCGGTTGGCAGCGGCGTGGGCGTGCTGGTTGGGAGGGGCTCGGGCGTCGGCGAGGCCGTCACCGACGGCTCGGGCGTCGGGCCGGGATCAACGGTCGGCAAGGGCGTCAGCGACGGTTCGGGCGTGGCGGTCGCGGATTCGCTGGGCGATGCCGACGGGCTGGGAGCGGGCGTGTCGGCAGCCGACTCGCTTGGCGAAGGGCCTGTCGAGGGGCTGTCCGATGCTGACAGTGAGGCGGTCGGGGTGGGCAGGGGCGCTGCCGCGAGGTTCTGCGCGACGGGCGTCGCATTGACGGCGAAGTCCGAGGCGTTGCTGTTCGTGTCCGTCACGTTGAGCCCGGCACCGGGCAGCCGCTCGATCGACTGGCCAGGCCCGGGCGCAGGCGCCGCAGCGCCCTCGACGAACGTGTTCGCCGCGTCGCCCCACCCCACGGCGTCCACCACGGCCCCGCCGGTCGCCCGCAGGACGATCGCCCCGCCCGTCGCCGCAAGACCCGTGCTGTACACGGCATCGGCGGCCGACGCGTAGGCGCCGGCCGCGTTCGCGAGCAGCAAGTGCTGGCCGGGAGCCAGGGCGAGCGAGGCGGTCCAGGCAGCCTTCCTCGACACCGTCGCCCCCGAGCTCGTGGCATAGACGACCTCGAGCCCCGCCAGGTCGGCCGGGACCCAGCCGGCGTTCGTCACCTCCACGTACTCGTCCGAGGCTGACGCACCGCCGGTCACCACCTCGGCGATGAGCAGGCTTGTCGAGGGAGGCCAGCCGACCACGGCGAGCGGGCCAGCGTGGCCGCGCGGGATGGCGGCCGCCGCGGTCGCGGCGACGAGCAGGATGAGGAGGAGCGCCGCGTACGTCGCGGGCCGGACACGCGCCATCAAAGGCCTCCAGGGCGGGATCGACGGCGGGTCGACTTGCACGGACTACCCTAGGCCGCAGCACTTATCCCGCACTCAACTGATCGAGCGGGACCCGGTACCATGCATCGCTCGCGCCCCGTTCCCTCGCGCCATGACAGGAGGCACCCCCTTGGCCCGCGCCAAGCGCACCGATCGCACTGAGGCTCGCCGCCGCCACCGGGCCCAGTTCGCCGAGGACAACGGCGGGATGGACGAGGGCGACGAGCTGGTCCACGAGGCTGAGGCCCCGACCGGGAGCAGCACCCGCCGCAGGCAGGTGGCACCCTCGCGCTCCGCGAGCTCGTCGTCGGCTTCGGGTTCTGGCGCTGCAGCTGCCCGTCCGCCACGCCCGGGCTTCATGAGCTCTGCCCGCGCCGCCTACCACGCACCGAACTACCGCGAGGACCTCGTCCTCCTGCCCCGCCTGCTCGTCCACTGGAGCGTGCTCCTCTCCGCGGCGCTCGCAGTCGCCGGGACGGCGATCATCGTCGGCGTCGGGCCGTCGATCAGCAGCACGACGACGGGCGCTGCCGCCGCGACGGGCACGACCACGCTGGCCTACGTCGGCAGCCTGCTGGTGAGCCTGTTCATCGGCCCGCCGCCGTTCGGCGCGGCGCTGCTGATCGGCTTCATGCTGCCGCGGGCGACCTACCTCGTCGGCCTGGTGTTCGGTGCATTCGCCGCGCTCTGCCTGTCGATCATCATCCTGGCCCAGCCAACCGAGAGCATGGCGGGCCTGACCGTGCAGTACCTGCTCTACGCCTGGGTCTTCGGCATCGTCGGGTCGGCGTTCTTCGCCGCCGGCATCGCCTGGTACAAGCGGTTCCTCGAGCTGCTCAACCCGAATCGGGGCCAGCGCAGCAGGCCCGCGGCGAAGCCGGTGCAGGGTCGGGGCAACGTCCGGCGGAACCGCCTCTCGAGTTAGGGCTCCGCGCCGGGCGACGCCGTCAGCCCAAGCGTCGCATCCCTGCCATCCCCAGCTGCCGCACGCCCTGGGGATGGTCGGGTCCGCCCGTCGCCTGCGTCGCCTCCACCAGCCCCTCGACCCGTCGGGCGATCACGTTGACCACGTCGCCCTCGCGCTGGAGGTCGCCGTCCACCAGCAGCAGGGCGTGGCGCCGCACGATCGAGCGCCACCGCTGCCACGCATCCGGCCACAGCGTGACGTTGACCATGCCCGTCTCGTCCTCGAGCGCGAGGAACACCGTCCCGCGCGCGGTCATCGGATGCTGCCGGGTGACCACCAGCCCGCCGATCCGCACCGGCCCCTGCCGCCGCTCCGCCAGCGAGGCGTTGGTTGCCGCCCCGATCGCGTCGAGCGCGTCGCGGAACAGCGCCACGGCCTGGCGCCGCGCGTCGAGCCCCACCACCGCGTAGGAATCGCCCAGCCGCTCCGCCTCGCCGATCGGCGGCAGCGCGGGCGCCTCGGTCGCCGGCAGCCGCAGGTCCATCGGCCGGCCCGCCGCCTTGCCGCCCGCCGCGCCCCGGACCGGCTTCCCGTCCACGCGCCCCTTCGACGCGCCCGCCACCTCGCGCAGCTGCCAGAGCAGCTCCCGCCGCGGGCGCCCCAGCGAGTCCAGCGCCCCGGCGCGGATCAGCCGCTCCACGACCTCCTCGGCCAGGCCCGTCCGCTCCACGACATCGGCGAGACTCCGGTAGGGGCCGCGCGCCAGCTCAGCATCGAGGCGCGCCGACTGCTCCTCGCCGATCCCCTTGACCAGGTGCAGCCCGAGGCGGATGCCCCAGCCCGTGACGCTCTCGGCGACCCAGCGCTCGCGGGCAGCGGCGCTCGGGATCACGCACGCGGGCGAGCGGACGGGACGGGGGCGGGCGCCGATGCCGGAGCCCTCCGGGAGCTCCTCGCCGGGGTCATGGTCATGTGAGCCGTCATCGCCCGCCGCACCCGCCAGCGCCCAGCCGGGGCGGCCCACCCATTCGGTCGTCGTCCGGTACGAGCTCGCGTTGACATCCACCGGCAGCACCGCCACGCCGTGGCGCTTCGCGTCGTTGATGAGCACCTCGACCGGGTAGAAGCCCATCGGCTGGGCATTGACCAGCCCCACCGTGAACTGCGCCGGGTAGAACAGCTTGAGGAAGCTCGATTCGTACGCCGTCCGGGCGAAGGCGGCGGCGTGGCTCTTGGCGAAGCCGAAGCTGGCGAAGGCGGCGACGCGGCGGAAGAGCTCCTCGGCGTCGTCTTCGGCCATGCCCTGGATCCGCGCGCAGCCGCCCACGAACTCGTCGTGGAGGCGATCCATCTCGCGCTTGCTGCGATACGTGCCCATGGCGCGGCGGAACGCGTCCGACCCGGCCGGCGTGAAGCCAGCGACGTCGATCGCGATCTTCATCACCTGCTCCTGGTACAGGATCACGCCGAGGGTGTCGTGGAGGATGGGCTCGAGGCTCGGGTGCAGGTAGGTCACGGGCTCGATGCCCTGCTTGCGCCGCAGGTACGGGTGGACGGCGTTGCCCTGGATGGGGCCCGGGCGGATGATCGCCACCTCCACCACGAGGTCGTCGAGGTTCTGGGGGCGCGACTTGGGCAGCGTCTGCATCTGCGCCCGGCTCTCCACCTGGAAGACGCCCACGGTGTCGGCGGCCTGGAGCATCTCGAAGACCTCGGGGATCTCCTCGGGGATGCGGTCAAGGTCCACGCAGAGCGCGCAGTCGTGCTCGATGAGCTGGATCGTCTCGTCGATGGCCGCGAGCATGCCCAGACCGAGCAAGTCGAGCTTGATCAGCTTCATCGTCTCGACATCGCGCTTGTCGTACTGCACGACCACGCGGTCCTTCATGGTGGCGCGCTCGATCGGCGCGATGTCGATCAGCGGCGCCGCGGTCACGAGCATCCCGCCCGAGTGGATGCTGAGGTGGCGCGGGAAGCCGTCGATGCGGGCGCACAGCTCGAGCCAGCGCTCCCAGTCCGAGAGGTGGGCGACCGAGCCGCGATGCTCCGGGCTCGCGCCGGCGGGCGGCACGGGCGGGTCGAGGCGGGCGACGCTGCTGACGTGGTCGGTGCGGGCGCCGCGGGCGGCTCGTGCTTCGCCCTCGGCCTCCTCGCCCTCGCCATCGATCGGGCCATCACCGCGGGGCGGGTCGAAGCGGCGGTCCTCCGCCAGCAAGATCCCGGTCTCCGGGTCGAGGCGTCGGGCGACGGCTTGGTCCAGCTCGCGCTTCGCCTCCCGGTACGGCGCCCATCGCTCGGTCCCCCGCGCGCGCGTCGTACCCGGTCCCGCGACCCGCCCGGAGCCAGGCGACGCTTGCTGGCGTGTCGCCAGGACCGCCCTTGTCCCCGCCGGAGCCGCCGCTCCGAATGGCCGGCGCGGAGCCAGGCGCGCCGGCCCAGGTGCCGTTGCCTGCCAGGCCGTCGGCCTCCCGTCGCAGCGCCGGTCGCGGTGTCGGCTCGGGCGATGCGGCAGCGGGCGCCGTCGCGACCTCGTCTGGCATCGACACCGACCCGCCCGGCGCCAGCAGACCGGTCCGGATCCGCCCACCGCGCGCGTGGTTCAGCTGCCCCATCGCGTCGGTGAGGCCGCGGGTCTCGGCGAGCGTGGCAACCGGACCGGGACCCAGCACGCCCGTGCGCCCGGGCTCGGAACTGGTGTCGGCGTCGGCTGACGCCCCGCCCTCGCCCGGCCGCGCGAAGAACTGCGCAAACCCGCCCTCGGTCTCGAGGTCGCGCCGGACCATCACGCTGTCGTACGTCTCGAGCGCCTTCGCCACCCGGTCCACCAGCGGCCGCGGGAACCCCAGCGCGTACCCCACCTCGCGCACCGCCGACCGCGCCCGGTACGTGACCAGGTTGCAGACCATCCCCGTGTGCTCCGGCCCGTACTTGCGGTAGACGTACTGGATCACCTCCTCCCGGCGCTCGGAGCTGAAGTCGATGTCGACGTCGGGGTAGGCCGTCCGCCCCTCGTTGATGAACCGCTCGAACAGCAGCTCGTGGCGGATCGGGTCAACCCGGGTGATCCCCAGCACGTACGCCACGATCGAGTCCGCCGCCGACCCCCGGCCCTGCGCCGGGATCCGGCTGCGCTTCGCGAACTGCATCAGGTCCCAGCAGATCAGGAAGAACTCGGCGAGGCCCGTCTTCTCGATGACGTCGAGCTCGTGGGCCAGCTGGCGCATGACCTGGGGCGTGAACGGGTGGTAGCGGCGGCGCGCGCCCTCCCAGCACAGCCCAGAGAGGTGGCTGAACGGCGTCTCGCCCCTCGGCACCTCGAAGCCCGGGAAGCGGTACCGCTCGAAGGTCAGCGCCACGCGGCAGGCGCCGGCGATCTCGACCGAGTTCGCGATGCCCTCGCGCCAGCCCCGCGCCAGGACGGGGTCAGCGGCGGTGGTGGCCGGCTCGCCCGGCGGCAGGGCCAGCAGGTCGTCCGCGTCCTTGAGGTACGACTCGCCGTCTGGGCGGCGGAGCTCGCGCAGGTCGGCCAGCGTCCGGCCGTGGCGGACGGCGGTGAGGACGTCGTGGAGCTCGCGGCCGTCGGGTCGGGCGTAGTGGACGTCGTTGGTGACGAGGGTGGGCAGCCCCAGCTCGTCGGCCAGGCGCGCGGTCTCGGACGCGAGCCAGTCGTCATCGGGGAGCAGGTGGTGCGAGAGCTCGAGGACGAAGCCGGCCGCGGCCGCCGACGACGAGGGGCCCGAGGCCGATGAAGCCGAGCCCGATGAGCCGAACAGCAGTGCGTAGCGCTCGGCCGCCGCACGCGCCCCCTCGCGGTCGCCGGCCCGCAGGCGCCGCGCGATCTCCCCGTGCCGGCACCCGGACAGCGCCACCAGCCCCTCGGCGTTCGCCGCCAGCAGCTCGTGCGTGAACTTGGGGACCGCCTTGGTCCCGGCCAGGTTCGCCCGCGACACCATCCGGCACAGGCTCCGCCAGCCGGCCTCGTTCCGGGCCAGCAGCACCAGGTGAGGGCCGCGCTCCGCCTCGCCGATCCCCCGGTGGTCCTCTTTGCGCACCTCGCGGTGCCCGGGCAGCCGGGCACGCTCCGGCCGCGGCCGGACCGGACGTCCCTCGACCGGGAGCGGAAGCTCCGGCTGCGGCATCGGCCGGCGTTTTCCTGGGCGCCATGCCTGCCGCCCAGGCACGGCGATCCCGCCCGGGTCCGGCACGCACGCGTCCAGCAGCTCGATCTCGATGCCGACGACCGGGTGGATCCCCGCGGCCTCCGCGGCGCTCGTGAAGCGGACCGCGCCGTACAGCCCGTTGTGGTCGGTGACCGCCAGCCCGGCCAGACCCAGCTCGGCAGCCCGCTCGGCGATGTCGTCGGGAGCCGACGCCCCGTCCAGGAACGAGAAGTGGGTGTGGCAGTGCAGCTCGGCGAAGGGGATGGTGGCCACGCGTCGGTCTCCGGGGGCGGAGGCGAATGCTAGAACAGATGTTCTGTTTCAGCAAATGCCAAAGGCCTCTGGCAGGCGCCACGCGAGCCCTCGAGGATCACGCGAGCGGCGGTCGCCACGGGGTGCGACAGCCCGAGGAGGCGTGCGATGGAGCACGAGATCCATGTCACGGACCGGCCCGCGCTGCGAGTCGTCTCGAAGCGCGTGTCAGTCGCAATCGAGCTCATCGGGCCGACGCTGGGCCAGGCGTTCGGCGAGGTGTATGCGCTCATCGGCGCCGCCGAGGCAGAGGCGGCCGGTCCGCCGTTCGTCATCTACCACGCAATGCCGGCGCCGGGTCAGCCGATGAACATCGAGATCTGCGCGCCGGTCAGCGGCTCGCTTGAGCCGCACGACCCGTGGCGCCTCGTGGACCTGCCGGCGGGCACGTTCGCGACCCTGAAGCACGTCGGTCCGTACGACACCGTCGAGGCGACCTACAGCGCTCTGACCGCCTGGATCCCGGACCACGGGCTCGCCATCGCGGGGCCGCCGCGCGAGGTGTACCTGAGCGAGCCGTCCACGCCGCCCGAGCTCATCGAGACCATCGTCGAGTTCCCGGTGATGAGGCTGCCGGTCGCGGTGGGCTGAAGGCGCGGTGGGCTGAAGGCGCGGTCAGGTCTGGCGGACCTTGATCCCGAGCTGGGCCGCCAGGAGGGGTGCGAGGCCGATCAGCTGCTCAGGCGTCACCGTGGCGCCGCGCAGGCCCTCAACGCCGCGGACCGAGCCGATCGAGGCACCGGTGAGGTCCGTGCGGAGAAGCCGCGCCCCGGTCACGTCGAGCAGCTCGATCTCGCAGCCCTCGAAGGAGAGGTCGCGGGCCTCGACGGTGCCCAGGTCCAGCTCGCCCATCACGCATCCGTCGAACGCGACGCCGGTGAGCTTGGCGCCGGAGAGGTCCACGAGGTCGAGACGTCCGCCGCGGACACGCACCGACGTCCACGAGCCGCCGGTCGAGAGCAGCGCTCCCACGCGCCGGACGGTGACCAGCGTGTCGCGCCAGACCGAGTCGGCGGCGTCGAGGCTGGCGGCGCCCAGCTCGTCGAGTCGGCACTCGGAGATCCGCGCCCGCCGCATCGACACTCCGTCCAGCGCGCACCGCTCGATGTGGCAGCCGAGGAACGCGGCGTCGTCGGCGGCCTGACCCGCGAAGTCGAGGCCGGCGAAGTGCACTGCGTCGTAGTCGCCGTTCGCCTCCAGGCCCAGCCCCGTGAAGGTGGTGATCGTGTCGGGCAGGGCCACGTCGCGCGGCGGCTCCTGCCTGGCCGTCGGCTTCGCCCTCGACGTGGTGGTCAGCGATCCGCCGCGCTTCGCGCCCTCCGCCGGACCCACCTCAGGCCGCCTCGACCACGACGTCCTCGAGCGAATCGATGAGCAGATCCGCCCCCGCGCTGATCAGTGCGGGCCCCACGCCTGGCCGGTCGGGCACGCCCACGACGAACAGGCCGGCCGCCCGCGCCGCCCGGACGCCCACGGGCGAGTCCTCGAACGCGATGGCGTGCTCGGGGTCAGTCGAGAGCAGCCGGCAGCCCTCGAGGAACACGGCCGGGTCGGGCTTCCCGGCCCCGAGGTCTGATCCGGACGCCACGATCTCGAACGCGTCGAGGAGCCCCACGCCGCGGAGCGCGAGCTCAACCAGCGGCGTTGTGGTGGATGTGGCGACGCCCAGCCGCACGCGCCCCACCAGCGACCGGACCAGCTCCGCCGCCCCGCGGTGGAGCGGCGCGCCGGCGAGGTACTTGGCGCGCATCAGGTCGAGCAGCTCCGCCTCGATCATTGCGGGGTCCATCCCGCCGAGCCGCTTCGAGTAGGCGCGGGCGGAGTCGGGGAGGGCACGGCCGTGGCTGGCCTCGCGGTCGGCTTCGGTCAGGTGGTCGCCATGGCGGGCGAGCAGCTCGGCTTCAGCCTCGATCCAGAGGGGCTCGGAATCGAGCAGGAGGCCGTCCATGTCGAACAGGACGGCGCGAAAGCGGCGGGGCAGGACGAGCGCGGTCACGTCCGGGGATTGTAGCGGTGGTCTCTTGGGCCTCCGACAGGCCCGAGCCAACGTGCTTGGGCCAACAGAGGCGCGAGCGCCACCAACCGCGCGCCTTGCGCGTCTCACGCGGCGTGGTCACCCAGTTCCAGCAAATCCTCGCCCGCCGACCTGTCCTGGACCTCGTGTTTCGGGTGGTGGCGATTGCGCTGCTCGCGCTGCTGATCCTCGTGGTTCTCCCCGCTCTGGCGACCTTGGCCGGCTGAGCCGGCGACCATCTCCACGATGACTTCCTCGCGGCGGCGGCCGCAGGCGATGGCGGCCGCCGACCTGGCCCGACCGGCCGTGGGCCGGCGGACCGTGACTCGGACCCCCGTTGACCCGTCAGCGGGGGTCCCTCCTTGCACGGCGCGGTGCGAGGGCTACGATGCGGTCATGCGATCCGTCTTGCGCCCCGTCGTGCGCCCCGTCGTGCGCCCCGCAATGGCGCTCGCCCTCGCCCTTGCCCTCGGGGCGTGCTCCGGGTCGCCGGCCGCTTCGCCGGCTGCCGGGGCAGCCCAAACGCCCGCCGCCTCGACCGGCGCTCGCACGACGGAGTCCGGTGCGGACTCGCCCGCGCCGGACGCGAGCGCTACGGCCCCGCCTGCGCCCGTCACGACACCGGTCAGCACCACGCAGACGCCGTGGGGCCGGATCGTCGACGCCGTGCCGGCCGCCTTCCCGGTCTTCCCGGGCGCCACGGTGGCCGACGCGCCGCCGGACGGCGCGGTCAGCGGGGCGTGGGTGTCGAAGGCGTCCGTGTCCGAGGTCGCGACCTGGTATCACGACGCGCTCCTGGCGGCGAAGTTCGCCAAGGTGGATGTCGGCAGTGCGCTCGAGGACGGATCGCGAGTGATTGACGTCCAGGGCGACCTTCCCGAGTGCAAGGCGCAGGTGACGGTCAAGCCGCAGAAGGATTTCACGATGATCAGCGTTCTGGTCGGCGCCGGGTGCGCTGGCGCGAGCGGTTGACGAGCCAGGAGGACGAAGTCGATGGAAGTCCGCTCGCGCGACGTCGTCGCGGCCGGGGCGCTCACGGTGGTGCTGGTCGTGCTCGTGGTGATCCTGGTCGTGAGCTCGATCGGGCGCTGACGCTCGACGCGTCAGCCCCGCGAGCGATCTGGCGGGCTGTGGGGCGGCTGGAAGGCCGGGCCGGCGAGCGCCGGAAGACGTTCCGGCGATCAGGTCGCTCGGGGCGGCGAGCGACGGCCGCGGTGATTTGTCATGGCGCCGTTGCGATCTGACGCAACACGATCGCCCCAATCGGCGTCTGAGGTGCCGGCGACCGGCTGGAGCCGGTCCGGGGAGCGATGGGGTGGTGCCGGTGCAGACACGTCGACAGCGAGACCTGGGTGCGCTCGCACTCGTCCTCGCCGTCCTGCTCGTGCTGCTCGTCACCTCGATTGCGCTCGGGTCGCCCGCGATTCGCTGACGGCCCCAACTGGCGTCCCGGATCGCACGCGCGACCCGGTCGACGACCGGCGTACCCCCTTTCGACCCTCGGCCCTCCGGACCGGTCGCCGCCATTCCTCCCGCGGACGCGCCGCGATGCCGACGCCGATGCGCCGTGGGGCAAAGGCCCAGCGAGAGGCTCAGTCGTACAGGCGCTCCAGGTGCCACGTCCCGGCGAGGCGGTCCAGGTACACCAGCGCGAGCCAGCTGCGGCCGACCACCTTGAAGTAGTCGCGGGCGATGGGCTCGCGCCACCACGCCTCCTCCACGCGCCAGCGGTTGCAGACCTCCACCGGCTCACGGCGCCCGTTCCAGGTGATCGCGACGAGATGGCCGGCGTCATCGAGCTCGGCGTCCACGGCCGGGTGCTCGCGCAGGAGGCGGGTCATCGGGCGAACCGTGCCTTGCGGGTATCGGCCGGCGCCATCGGAACGGCAGGGCGCGCGTCGGCCGGCGCCACTAGGCCAGCCCGAGCCTCGCCGGTCACCTCGACCCCCGCCACCGGCCGCCACGCCCAGCGCTCCTCGGCAAGCAGCGCCTCGGGATCGCCCACCTCCACGCGTCGCACCCGATCAGCCCCGAACGCGATCGCGAGCCTGGCCAGCTGCCACTCCAGCCGCGCTCCCCGAGCGGCCTGCGGCGTGAACAGCGGCAGTTGCTGGCCGCGGGCCGCATCGACCAGCCCGAGCTCGAGCTCGAGGCGCGCCACGGCAGCCGGCGGCGGTGACCCCTCGAGACGGGCGAACAGCAGCCGCTCGATCGCCTCGGCATCCGCGGTGGGCTCGGGAAAGCGCTGCTCGAAGCGGAGCTCGGACGGCGTCCCGCGCCGCGCGAACGCCAGATCGTGGCTGATCGCAAGGCGCGCCAGCCCCGCCGCCTGGCCCCGCGCCGCCAGCTGGTCCGCGAGCGTGGCCGACAAGCGCCGGAGGACGAACCGCAGCGCGTCGAGCCCCTCGGCGGGCGGGTCCAGCGGCAGCGCCAGGGCCATCCGCTCGGCCGCATGGCGCGGGCGGAACCGCTCCGTCTCCTCGCCGCGCGCTCGGGCGTGGAGCCGCGCCCCCTCGTCGCCGAATCGTGCGACCAGCGCCGATCGCGGCAGCTCGGCCACCGAACCGATGGTCCGCAGCCCGAACCGCGCTAGGCGCGCCCGGATGTCCGGGTCCTTGGTCAGCAGCTTCGCCGGATAGGGGGCGAGGAACTGCTCGTCGTCGCCCGGCGGGACCAGCATCGGCGGGCCGCCCGGCTCCGCATACGCGGCGGCGACCCCGGCCGCGAACCCCGTCCCGGCGATCCCCGCATAGGACGGGCCGGGCAGCACCGGCGCCAGCGCCTCGACCATGCGCGCCACCAGCCGCTCCTCGACGCCCCACAGGCGCACCAGCCCATCGGCGTGGACGATCAGCCGGCCGAACGCCGGGTCCGACACGTCACTCGGCCCGGCGATCCCGGGGCTGAACGTGGCGAGCCGCTCACAGGCGGCCTCGACCGCAGCCCGATCCTCGTCAGGCGCCGGGTCCAGGAAGACCGCCTCGGGCGCCATGCGGTGCGCCGACCCCAACGGGATCCCCCGCCGGACGCCGAGCGCCCGGGCGAGCGGATCTGCGTCGAGGACTGTCCCGTCCGTCCAGGGCTGCCCGCCAAGGACGATCGGGCCGGTTGGCCACGAGCCGGAGATGGCGCCGCCCGCCTCGTGGCGAGCCCGGGCGAGGCGGAGTGGCAGGTGCGGCCAGAACAGGTAGAGCAGACGCATGGGCATCGATCGATGGGTGGGGGCCTTTCCGATCAGTAAGGGCGACGGGGCCGGGCGGGGCGGGCGGCTGGTGGGCGGGTGTCGCCGCAGACCCGGGCGGGGCCGACAGGGCGACGGGGCCGGGCGGGGAGGCAGGGCCCTCGAGCCCGGCGAGCAGCTCTGGGCGCCCGAGGCAGCCGTCCCGCGGGCCGCCCTCGGCGTAGAGGATGGCCAGCTCGGCGTCACGACCGGGCGGGCCATACCGGTTGCGCGCGACGGTGGCCCGGCACCGCTGCCCGACCACGTCCCGGCCCAGCCGGATCCAGCCTGAGCGGCGCAACTCGAGCCGCAGCCCGCTCGCCTCGTCCACCGCGGCCGCCAGCCCGCGACCCAACCCGTCGGGCGCCAGCACCACGAGCAGCGTCCCCGCCCGCCGCGCCAGCGCCGCCAGCCGACCGAGCCGATCCCCCACCCGCGCCCCGGCGACCGCGGGGTCCCGGCCCTCGGGCAGGTCCAGCACCAGGAGGTCCACCGTGCGGGCGGCGAGCAGCGAGCCCGCCAGCCCCAGCGCCTCCTCGAGGTCCTGCGGTACGAGCACCACCAGCCACTCCGGGCGGACGCCGCGCGCCACCGCCTCCACGGGGTCGAACGCACGGGCGAGGTCAAGCCAGGCCACGATGGACCCGGCGGCCTGGGCCTCCGCCGCCACCCGCAGGGCGAGCGTGGTGCGTCCTGAGCTGGCACCTCCGCGGAGCGCCACGGTGGCCGAGCGCGGCAGCCCGCCCGTTCCCAGCACGGCGTCCAGCGCGGCGAAGCCCGTGGGGACCACCCGGCCGTCCTCGTGCGCGGCCACGCCCGGGCGTCCGGGCGCGAACGGGTTGCTGGGCGCTGGCGCCGGGGCGACAGGCACGAAGGCGGGAGAGGCGGAGGCGCGCGGGAGCCCAGCGTGACGGCCCCGCCCTCGGCTGCCATGGCTTCGGCCAGCTCGTCATCGATCGGCAGGGGCGCCACTGCGAGCGCGCCATCGACCACCGGCGCGGTGTCTCCCCAGCGGCGTGGAGCGGCCGCGCCCCAGCGTGCCTGGAGGGTGGCGAGGGCCTGGGAGACATCGGATGCTCGGGTCATCGGACGTCTAATCATAGAACGCATGTTCTATTCGTCAAGAGGTCGCCAGCCCTGCGCAGCCGGCGATCCGGGGTTCCTCACCGGAATTCCATGACACTCACCACATGGCTACCCGGCGGGTCGCGCGTCCATTGCACCCATCCCGCGAGTGCCAGAGCCGCCGGCCCTCCGGAACGCTTCCCCGCCCCGCGTGCACCCACCGGCCCTGTCGGCGCTTCCCCCGCCCGGCGGGCCGCCCCGTGCCGCGGATCGCGGGCCGCGCCGACGCCCGGGCGCACGTGCCGGCCGGCCCGGCGGTTCGCCCGCCAATAGAGCCGCTACGTGCACGGAGCGGCCGGAGGACCCGAGGCGGAGCCGGACCCCACACGCGCGCGCCGGATCGCGACCCCTGCGGATGGACACCTGCGGCGGATGGCCGACCGTCGCGTGCTACACTTCCCGGCCGGTCGCCCCGACACGCTCGGAGGCGTCGCCCCGTGGGGATGTAGCTCAGCTGGGAGAGCACCGCGTTCGCATCGCGGGGGTCAGGGGTTCGAGTCCCCTCATCTCCACCACCCCACCGGTTTTCCTGCTGACGTCTCGGCGCGCGCCTGGCGGCGCCCCAGCGTCGGTGTGTTCCTGGCGGCATGTGCCGCCGGGCGCCGCGCGTTGCAGGCATGTGGCGGGAACGCGCGAGACGCTGACCGAGGGGGAGCCAATACCGCCGAGGAACGGCTAGCGCCGCGGACGCCCAGTCGCGGGGCTCGAGCCGGCCGGTGCCTCATGCTGGGCGCGCGACTCCGCAGGCTCCAAGCCCTCCATCGCCGGCGTCACCGGCTGCTCGCGGGCCTGCAGCCGCTCAAGGACCACCTCGAGGGCGGCCACGACCGGCACGGCGATGAACGCGCCGACCAGCCCGCCAATGGCGCCGCCCGCCAGCAGGCTCGCGATCACGAGGAACGGCGAGATGCCCGCGGCATTGCCGACGACGAACGGCGCGAGGACGTTCCCCTCGATCGCGTGGATCACGAGGTAGGCGACGAACACGAACGGGAGGGCGTCGGGCTTGAGCGTGGCCGCCACGAGCAGAGCAGGGGCTGCGCCAAGCGCGGGGCCGACCAATGGGATCGCCTCGGCGACGCCCGCGATCAGCCCCAGCAGGACGGGCGACGGCAGGCCGAGCACCGCGCAGACCGACCCCACCATCACGCCCATCGCACCCATCAGCACGAGCTGTCCGCGGACCCAGCTGCCGAGCCTGAGCTCCACGCTGTTCCATGCCTCGTCGCACGCCGCGCCCGTCGATGCGCCGGGAGGTAGCTCAACGCGAACCGCTGGAGGCGCGCACGCTCGGTCATCCAGAAGAAGACCAGCGCGAGCACCGTGGCAAACGAGACGAAGGCGTCGGCCACCGAATGGCCAGCCGCCAGGATCTCGGCCGCCGGCACGCCGTGGTTGCTCGACAGCGCGTTCTGCGCCGCGTCGATGAGCGCGACCAGCGCGGTGCCTAGAGCCCGCGGCGTCAGCGACGACGCCCATTCGCGAGCGTTCGTGAGCGCGGTCGGCACGGCGGCGCCGAGCTGGTCGGCTTGGGCGAGGGTGCCCGGCACCACCAGCAGGACCAGGCCGGCGGCGACCGCGATGAACGTGATGTAGACGAGCAGGATCGCGAGGGCCCGCGGCAGGCCGAGGCGCCCGCGCAGGCTGCCCACGAGGGGCTCGAGCGAGGCGCCCAGCAGCAGGGCGACGAACACGAGCAGGACCGCCCGGCCGGCTGCGACGAACCCCGCTGCGACGAGCAGGACCACCAGCGCGCCGAGCGCCGCGCCCGCGCCGCGCCGGAACCAGATGGCGAAGTCCGAGCGGGGCGAGGGGTCCTCGGGGCTGTCGGCGGCGATGGACGCGGGGTGGAGCGAGAGATCGGGGCGCATGGCGGTCAGCGGCCTTCGCTGAGCGCCGCGAACTCCTCCTCGTGCTTCTCGAGCACCTCGTCCGTGGCGCGGTCCAGCGCGATGAACTCGTTCCTGGCCTCACCGATCGCGCGGATGATCTCGTCGAGCTTGAGCTGCGTGGCCTTGGCCTGGCGATTCGCGCTGGCCTGGATCACGAACACCATCCAGAACGTGACGACGGTCGTCGTGGTGTTGATGAACAGCTGCCATGTGTCCGAGAAGTGGAACACCGGGCCTGTGAGCGCCCAGACGACTACCAGGGCGACGGAGCCCAGGAGGGCGGGGAGGGAGCCCAGCGCAACCGTGACGCGATCCGCGATCTGGTTGAACCACTCCCGCAGCGGCGTCTGCCGCGCACCTGCAACGCCGGGCTCACCGGCTCTCACGCTTCTCATCCGTGCACGCCTCTAGGTTCGCAATATGGAGGAGGAGAGCCCAGCGGCCAGCCAGTGCGCCATCCGCCCGCCAGGTGTGCGTTTGGCCGCCCGACGATCAGCGCTTGGACTTCGGCCCCTTGGCAGCCTTGGTCTCCGCTGTCTCGGCTCGCTCCTTGTTGACCGTCCGGGCGGCGATCTCCTCCGCGCGGTCCTCGGAGCGCCCCTGGTCCCGCTCGCTCTCCTTGATGTGGTCGTACTGCCGCTCCCGCTTGGGCGACCAGGCGTTGCTTGGCATGCTCCGTCCTCCGTGCGTCGCGCCATGCTCGCGTGGTTTCGTGTCGGCCGGCGTTGCCGCAGAGGCGGGACGTGTCGCGATTTCGTTGCGGCCGCCCAACACCACGTGAATGCCTATCTGCCGGAGGTCGCGGGTCCGGAGGCGACGGCGAAGACGTTCCGGACGTGGGCCGCGACGGTCCTCGCATTCCGTCTGCTCGGGCAGGCCGATCCGCCGGCTGCGCCGACGCGCCTGTCCCGCCGTGCGGTCCGCGAGGCCGTGGAGGCGGTGGCACGACGCCTGGGCAACACGCCGACGGTCGCCGCTCTGCCGACATCCACCCCGCCGTGCCCGAGGCGTGCCAGCGGGGCGCCCTGCAGCGGCTGCGACGAACCCGCCGCTGCCGGGACGCGGTCCTGCCTGGACCGAGGCCGACGAGTCGTCGACCCGCGAGCTCCTGCGCCGGTGGGCGGCAGAGCAGGCTGGGAGGCGGATGCAACGCCGCCCCTGAGACCCGCAAGGTCAGCCACCAGCCGCCGGGGCGACAGTGGTTCCTCCCCAGAGGAGGACACTCGATGCATCCAGCACGCGAGACGGCCGCAGGGCGGCCGGCGTCAGCGCGCCCCGCGACATCGGGCGAGGCCGCCGACCACGTCGCCACCACCAGCGTCCGGGACGGACGCAGCAAGGCGGCGACACGCCGGATCGCGATGATCAGCGAGCACGCCTCGCCGCTGGCGACCCTCGGCGGCATCGACGCCGGTGGCCAGAACGTCTACGTCGAGGCGGTTGCGCGGCGTCTCGCCAAGGCCGGGCACCGAGTCGACGTCTTCACGCGCCGCGATCGGCCCCGCGTGGCCGAGGTGGTGGAGTGGCGCCCGGGCGCCCGCACCTACCATGTGCCCGCGGGCGATCCCGTGGAGATGCCCAAGGAGGAACTGCTGCCGCTGATGCCCGCCTTCCGCGACTGGATGCTGGGGCACATGGCGCGCCAGAGGCACCCCTACGACCTGATGCACGCGAATTTCTGGATGTCGGGCCTGGTGGCGGCGGACATCAAGGCGCGGACGGGCCTCCCGTATGTGGTCACCTTCCACGCCCTCGGGCGGGTGCGGCGCCAGTTCCAGGGTGGCGCCGACCGGTTCCCCGACGCGCGGTTCGAGATCGAGGAGCGCGTCGCGCGCGAGGCGGACCTGGTCATCGCGGAATGCCCGCAGGACGCGCGCGACCTCGTGGACCTGTACGGCGCGGATCCGGAGCGCCTGCGCGTGGTGCCCTGCGGCTACGACCCCGCGCTGTTCCGGCCGATCGACCGGCGGGAGGCCCGGTCGCGCCTCGGCCTTGACCCGGACGAGCGGATCGTCCTGCAGTTGGGGCGGCTGGTGCCGCGCAAGGGCGTGGACACCGTGATCTCCGCCATCGCGGTGCTTCGCGATCGGCACGACCTGTTCGTGCGGCTGCTGGTGGTGGGCGGGGCCGAGCGGACGCCGAACCCTGCCCACGACCCCGAGCTGGCGCGGCTGATGGACCTCGTGGACGCGCTGCGCCTGGGCGACCGAGTGACCTTCCTGGGCCGGCGCGATCGCAAGGAGCTCCGCGAGCTGTACGGCGCGGCCGACATCTTCGTCAGCACGCCCTGGTACGAGCCGTTCGGGATCACCCCGGTCGAGGCGATGGCCTGCGGCGTGCCGGTCATCGGCTCCGCCGTCGGGGGCATCAAGTCCACAGTGGCCGACGGCGAGACCGGCTACCTCGTCCCGCCCCGGGACCCCGAGGCGCTCGCCGAGCGGATCGCCCGCTGCTACGAGCAGCCGGGGCTGCTGCCGGTGCTGGGACGACTCGCCGAGCGTCGCGCCAGCACGCTGTACACGTGGGACCGCGTGGCGAAGCTGCTCGAGGCCGTGTACGACGAGGTGCTGGAGCCCGGGCGGTTGCGGTTCACCACCCACTCGCTCGGGACATCCCGCGGGCCGCTCCCCCAGCGCCGCTCGATCAGTCCGCGGGCGATCGGGATCCCGGTGGATCCCGGCCTGTCGGTGCTGCGGGGTCGCGGTGGGGCCTGACCGCGAGGCGGGGCGCCCGTTGGCTGACGGGTCGCTCCCTCCCTGGCCCACGATCCTGTTCGACAAGGACGGCACGCTCATCGAGGACGTGCCGTTCAACGTGGACCCCGCGCGGATCCGCCTCGCCGCCGGTGCCGGGGCGTCACTGCGCCGCCTGGCAGCGGCCGGGTTTGCGGCGGCGGTCATCACCAACCAGCCCGGCGTGGCACATGGCTACTTCACCCTCCGCGACCTGGACGCGGTCCGCGACCGCATGGCGGAGCTGCTCGCCGAGCAGGGCATGGCCCTCCGTGCGTTCTACGCGTGTCCCCACTTGCCGATGGGCTCGGTGACCGAGTTCGCCCTCGCGTGCCGACTGCCGCAAGCCCGGCGGCGGGATGGTCCGCCGAGCGGTCGAGGAGCTCGGGCTGGTGGCGGCCGACACGTGGATGGTGGGCGACAGCTGGGCCGACGTGGCCGCGGGCCGAAGCGTGGGATGCCGGACGCTGCTCGTGGGCCACGAATGGCTGCTAGGCGCGCTGCTGCCGCCGGGGCGGCGCCCCGAGACGGTCGCGCCGGACCTCGCCGCGGGGATCGAGGCGATCCTCGAGGACCTGCGCGTCACCGAGGATAGGCGCGAGCGCGGTCGCGCACAGCCGCCGGAGCCCGGACAGAACGGATCCGGCGCGGACGACGGCGGTCGCCGGGACCGGGAGCGCGCGATCTCTCGACCCTGGCGGGCGGCTGCTCCCGAGCGGGCGACCCCAACCCGCCTCACGCGACCCGCGCGCCGAGCCGATCGCGCAGTGCCCTGACGAGCTGCGGCAGGATGCCATCCAACTGCAAGGGAAAGCCGGGGGCACGCCGGGACGGCCGTGGGGCCGCGTCGGGTAGGGTGGAACCATGACGACGATCTATCTCGACGCAGGGGCCCTGATGGTTGCCGGGGGTTCGGCCGCTCCTGGGTCCCGAAGCATGAACGCGGACGCCGCGCGCATGGTCAACCATCTGCTGGCCTTCGGCCACACCGTCGTGCTGCTGGGCGGACGCGACGAGCTGGACGCCGCTCGCGAGTCCCTCCCGTCCTCTCGTCGGGTGTCCGAGGTGGAGTCCAACGGCGATCTGGAGGGCGTCTCCAGCGACGCCGGGGGCTGGCTCGTCAGCGACAGCGCCGACCTGTGCGCGGGAGCGCGCACGCACCGTCGGCTCAAGACCGTGCTGGTCGGAGCGGCCTCAAGCAGCGACTTGGCGCACCGGCCCGCCGACCGCCTGGCGCGCTCGCTGTCGGACGCGGTGCTCGACATCCTGGCCACCGAGGCGATGCCCGAGCCGGTCCCGGCCCCGAGCAGCCACGATGGCGCGCTCGCGCAGGTGGAGCACCAGGCGGACCGCCCGCTCGTGGCCCCGGAGGTCGGCGGAGCATAGACGCTCGGGGCAAGGACGCGTTGCGGCGCGCGTGCATCGGGGCGCTGCAACGCCGGACCACGCATTCCTGCTGGGCCATCACGGGCCGGCCGACGAAGTGGGCCTGGCGACGCCCGGGGTGGCGCTGCGCGAGCGTCGCCCCCATCGACACCGCGCGTCCTGGCGGACGGGGTGCAAGGCGGATGCAAGCGTTCCGGGAGGTGTCGTGCGCGCTGGGGACCGGATCAGCGAGTAGGCTGGACGGGAACCACAGCGGACGTGGGCTGCTGTGGGCTGCGGCGCGCGAGGGCGCTGCACGGGAGGCTCAGATGACCAGGTCCGCGCGTCCGACGACTTCGGCGCACCCCAGCCTGCTCCGGGGTGCGCACCTCTCGTGGCCACCCCGGTGACGGGCCTGCGAATCGCCCTCCTCGCGCCCCCGTCCGAACCGGTCCCGCCGCCCGGCTATGGCGGCACGGAGCGGATCATCGCGGAGCTCGCCGAGGGGCTGCTCCGGCGCGGCCACCATGTCACCACGTTCTGCTCCGGCGACTCGACCGTCGGGGGCGCACGCGTCGTCACGGTGCCGGAGGCGCTCCGGCCGAGCGGCAAGGTCGACAGCGAGCCATGGAAGATCGCCACGGCCACCATGGCGATCGAGCGCTCCCTGCGAGGCGAGTTCGACGTCATCCATGGGCACCTGGACTTGATGACGCTGCTGGTCGCCCCCGCCTGCCCGGTGCCCGTGATCGCCACGTTCCACGGCCGGATCGACCACAAGGCGATCGGGATCGCGATGCACGGCTCAGCGGCCCACCTCGTCGCGATCAGCGCGCACCAGGCGGCGACCCGCCCCGAGGCCGACTGGGCCGCGATCATCCACAACGGGCTGACCCTCGACGGCGCCCCGTTCGAGCGCCGCCGCGACGACTCGCTGGTGTTCGCCGGACGGGTGGCGCCCGAGAAGGGGATCCTCGACGCCATCGAGGTCGCGAAGCTGTCCGGCCGCCCCCTTCGGATCATCGCCAAGGTGGGCACCCACGCGAGCGAGGCCGCCTACTACCACGACGTGTTCGAGCCCGCCCTCGCGGCGGCCGGCGACAGCGTGGAGTTCTTGGGCGAGCTGACGAGTGCGGAGCGCGACCAGGTGGTCGCCTCGAGCTACGCGACGATCATGCCCAGCGCCTGGCCCGAGCCGTTCGGCCTGGTCGCCATCGAGTCGCTGGCGTGCGGCACGCCGGTCCTCACCCGCCGGGTGGGCGGCCTGCCGGAGATCGTCCGGCGAGGGCGTGGACGGCTTCTTCGGCGACGACGTGGTGCACCTCGCGAGCCTCGTGGAGCGCATCGGCGAGCTGGACCGCGAGGCGATCCGGGAGTCCGCGATCGACCGCTTCAGCGCCAACCGGATGGTCGAGGCCTACGAGTCGCTGATGCTCCGCCTGGTCACCGGAGAGGCCTCGGGCGATCCTCGCGGCGGCCGCCCCCAGCTGAGCGTGGCGGCATCGCGAACGCTGGCCCGCGCCGGGCTGGCCTCTCCGCCGGTGCACGCGCCTTCAACACCCGAATCCCAGCTCGAGGAGTCTGTGGACGAGAATCCGCCCAAGGAGCTGGGCTGGGGACCCGGCGAGGGATCGGCCGCAAGGCTGCCGTAACGCTTTCGGCGATGGATCCGGCGCGTGGCCGCGAGGCGCGCCGGGCGATCCTCGCGGGGTCACTGCCTGTCAGCGGGATGTCTGCCCACCAGGAAGGGTTGGCGGCCCTCCACCGAGGACTGCGTCCATGCGGATCCGCGTCGTGCCCACCACCGGCATCGCCACGCCCAGCGGGCTACCGGATGAGCGAGACCAGCGCCACCACGAACAGGACACTGCCGAGGGCGAGCAGTTCACCGATCTTGAGGGACTGTCCGTCGGGCGGCTGGATGAGCAAGAGCAGGGCCACGACGACCAGCACGAGGCCGGCGATGAGGACCTCGAGGGCGCGCATGGAGCGCTCGTCGAGCGGCGAGGCGGCGTCGGCCTGGTCGGCGGCAGCCCGGAGCCAGCGGCGAGATCGGCGCTCGGGACGGGCTATTCGCTCAGGCTGCATGCGACCCTCGGTTCAGCGGTTGACTGGGTCGTGAATCCTCTGGCCCGGCTGACAGCGGCGCCATCGCTCGCCTCCCCGGAGTCCTTGCGGAACCGTGACACCGGCTGGATCGACCGCCACCGCCGGGCAATCCGGATGACGCTGACCGTCCTGATGACGCTCCTCGCACCGCTCGCGGCCACGCTGGTGACGCTCGATCTGATGCCCGTGCTCGGCGGTCGAACGGCCCTGCCGCTGGTGGCCGCGATCGTGATCGTCGCCTGGTTCGGCGGCCCGGTCCCCGGCGTGGTGTCCACGGCGCTGGCCGTCGGGATGGACGCGACGGTCCTCACCGTCCCCTACGGCGAGTTCAGCGTCGCCGACCTGTCGGATCGAATCGAGGTCGTGATGCTGGCGGGGACAGGACTGCTGATCGACGGCATCGCCGCGCTCAGGTCGCGTGCCGAGGGCCGCGCCAGCGACGCCCGCCGGCACGCCAAGGGCATCCTCGAGCGCGCGGACATTGCTGCGCGGCGCCTCGAGGCGCTCCAGAGGCTCGCCGTGGACCTCGCCGATGCAGACACCGCGGATCGGATCATCGATGTGCTGCTCGCCCGCTCGAGCGTCGCCCTCGAGACGGACCGGTGCGCCGTCGCACTCCTTGACGAGTCCGACCCGAGTGCGGCGAGGGAGGTGGCCTCGCTCGAGGGCTTCTCCGGTGACCCGGCGCCCCGCAGGTCGGCAGCTTCCGACGTCGTCGATCCCGAGCTTGCGGACGTGGCGCGCACCGGGCAGCCGCTGTTCGACGAGGGCCGCGCAATCGCGGGGTCGCCATCTCGCCGCGCCGTGGCGGCCGTGCCGATCCACATGCCGGCCGGGCCCGGCGTGCTGTCGTTCCACTGGAACCATCCGCATCCGCTGGCGCCCGATCGGCGGGCGTTCATCGCGGCGCTGGCGCGGGCTGGAACCGCTGCCCTCGACCGGCACCGGATGTTCGCAGCCGAGATCAGCGCGCTCCGCCGCGCCGAGGCCGCGACCGGCCACCTCAACATCCTCGCCGACGCCGGCGAGACACTGGGCGCCACGCTCGACTACGAGGAGCTCCTCAGCTTCGTGCCGCGCCTCGGCATCCCACAGCTGGGAGACCTCGGGATCCTCGACATCGAGGAGAACCGGGCCGTCCGGCGCGTGGTGGCGAGCGGCGACCCCCAGCTCGACGAGCTGACTGAGGTCCTCGGGCGGCATCCCCTCACGATCGACAGGATGGACAAGGGCGTCGAGCCACTGCGGGCTGGACGGGCCTCCATGTTCCGCCTCGACGACGAGGTCATCGCCAGGCTCGACCGGAGTCCCGACGCCACCGAAGCCCTCAAGCGGATCGCGCCGGGGTGGCTGCTGCTCCTGCCGCTGACCATCCAGGGGGCGACGAGCGGCGTCCTGACCTTCATCCGCCGCTCCGACGAGCCCTTCGATGCGTCCGAGGTGGCCGTGGGCGAAGAGCTGGGCCGGCGCGCCGGCCGGGCGCTGGAGGCCGCCCGTCTCCATCGGCAGGTCGAGGGCCTGGCCGACCTCGAGCGGCGGCGGGCGGCGGAGCTGGCCGCGGTCCTGGGAGCGGTCGAGGAGGGGTTCCTGCTCGCCGACGCAAGCGGCTTGATTCGGGCATCCAACCGTGCCGCTGAGCGCCTCCTCGGCGGGCCCGTGACCACCCTCGACGAGCTGTACGCCGGGCTGATCGACAACTCCGGGCAGACGCCCAGGGCACTGTCCAGCCAGCCCGAGGAGCTGCGGCTGCGCAATCGGCCGAACGCATGGGTGGAATTCGCGAGCTACCCGGTGGCACCGTCGTCGGCCCTTGGATCACCGTCGGTGGTCATCGCCTGCCGGGACGTGACCGCGTTCCGGCGGGGACAGGCGCTGCGCGAGGCGTTCCTGGGGCTGCTCTCCCACGAGCTGCGGACGCCGGTGACGACCATCTACGCGGCGGCGGCAGTGCTCATGCGCCGCGGGCGCGAGCTCGACCCCGGCGTCGCGGACGAGATGCTGGGCGACATCGCCGGCGAGGCAGACCGCCTGTACCGCCTGGTCGAGGACCTGATGGTCCTGGCCCGGTTCGACGAGGGGCTCGAGATCGGCGCACAGCCCGTGCTGCTGCAGCACCTCATCCCGGCCGCGGTCCACCAGGAGGCGAGCCGCTGGCCGGGCGTCAGCTTCGACTGCACCGTCGGCCCCGACCTCGAGACCGTGGCCGGTGACGAGACCGCGATCGCGCAGGTCCTGCGGAACCTGCTGTCGAACGCCGCCAAGTACAGCCCGGTTGGTGGGCAGGTGGCGATCGCGCTCCACAAGGACCCGGAGGGGGTGGCCGTGGTCGTGCGCGACGAGGGACCGGGCATCGATCCGTCCGAGGGCGAGCGCATCTTCGACCCCTTCTACCGCTCGCCGTCCACGGCCGGGCTCGCCAGCGGCGCGGGGATCGGGCTCTATGTCTCCCGACGGCTGGTGGACGCGATGGGCGGTCGGATCGCTGCGAGCGCCGCGGAGGGTGGCGGCAGCGAGTTCCGGTTCGTCCTGCCCGTCTACCGGGCCGACGAGGCCGACTGACCGCTCAGGGACGCGCCTCGCCATGACAGCCCCCTGCAAGGAAACCCGCCGTGCGTGATGCGCGGGTGTCCGGACCCCGCCGGTAGGTTTGGCCGGTCGAAACCCGCACAGCGGGCCATCCCCAACGCCCTGTGGGCGTCCCAGTGCGAGACCTGCATGAAGAGACTCATGATCCTGCTTGTGATCGCCGCGGCCAGTGCCGTGGCGGCTTGCACCCCGAGCAGCACCGGCAGCTCCCCGACGCTGCCGCTCGAGAGCACCGCGCCCAGCGTGGCCGCGCCGTCGTCCGAGGCGCCCTCGATGTCGACCGCGCCGTCGTCCGAGTCGCCGTCGATGTCGACGGCCCCGTCCTCGTCCGCGGCACCGAGCTCCTCGTAATCCCAGAACACCGCGCGCAGGGCTCCGCCCTGCGCCATCCCCTCGTGGGAGGCGAGCCCAATGACGTACGAAGAACGTCGAACCACCGTCGAGCGGGACACCGGACAACCCGGCCGGCGACCCCTACTACCGCGCCGTTCCGCCCTCCGGGCAGGTCGTCGAGCAGCACGAGCGGACGGTCTACCGGACCTCCGGCGCCACACTGGCGGCCCGGACGGTCATCGCCGTGCTCGGCATCATGGAGGCCCTCATCGCGATCCGGATCCTGCTGCTGCTCCTGGACGCCCAACGCAGCAACGGACTCGTGCAGGGGATTCTCAACGCGAGCCAGCTGTTCGTGGGCCCGTTCGAGGGCATGTTCCGCACCGACGCCCTCGCGGCGGGGGGCTCGATCCTGGACATCGCCGCGATCACAGCCCTGATCGCGGTCGCGATCATCGAGCTGGTGGTCCTCGCGATCGTCCGCATTCCGAGGCGGACCGAGGACGTCTGACAGCGGCAGGCCCAGTGCGTGGCGGCCTGCCGGGCGTCGTCTAGCAGCGGCTCCAAGCCCACGGCTCGTGGCCCTGCAGGGCCCACCGCGCATGTCCCCGAGCTCCCAAGACCACATGGCGCCGGCTCGCCGCGATCGCGCGAGCCGGCGTTGCCATGTCCGGGGACCGGCGGCCGGCTCGCCGAGCGCCGCGCAGACCGGCCCACGACGGCGCAATCCGGGCCTGCAAGACACGCGATAGGCCGCACCCGGCCCGCGTCCCGTAGCGCGCAAGGCCTCGGCCCCCATCCTCGGGGGCAGCCCCGCCACGGGGCGAGAAGAAGGAGGGTTGCCATGGACGACTTGAAGCGCACTGGCCGCGAGGCGCGTGACGACGCCAAGAAGGCGTGGCGCGGCGCCGACGGCGAGGACCTGGGCGACAAGGCCGCCAATCTCGGCGACGACGTCCGCCGCAACGCCGCCAACGCCGGAGACGATCTCCGCCAGGCGGTGCGCGACACGAAGGACGAGGCCCATCACACCGGGCACGACATCGAGGACGACATCCATCGCGCCGGGCGCGACCCGGGCGATGTCCAGTCCTCGGACCTGCCCAAGTGAGTGCGGGGCGGGAGTCGATGGCGACGTCGGCTCCCGCCGTCGTCTCACTGGACGACGTCACCTGTCGGTACGACGATCTCGTCGCCGTAGACGGCGTCACCCTCCAGTTCCCCGCCGGCGTGCTCGTGGGGCTGGTGGGGCCGTCGGGCTCGCCCAAGACGACGACCGTCCGCACGATGCGCGGGGCCGTGGCCCCAGCCGACGGAACGGTCAAATTGTTCGGCAACGACCCGCGGTGGATGCCCCAGCGAGACCGCAAGCGGCTGGGCTACATGCCCCAGCACTTCTCGCTGTCTCCCGACCTGACCGCGGAAAAGAACGTTGACTTCGTGGCCAGCCTGTTCGGGCTGCTGTTCCCAAGTGACGGCGGCGCACCCGCGAGGTGCTGCGGGCCGTGGACCTGTGGGACGTCCGAGGTCGGCGCGCCGACCGCCTCTCCGGCGGAATGCAGCGACGCCTCCAGCTCGCCGCGACCATGGTCCACGATCCGGACCTGCTGCTCCTCGACGAGCCCACCGCCGGGCTGGATCCCCTTCTGCGAGCTCGTGTCTGGGAGGAAGCGCGCCGGTTGCGCGATGCCGGCCGGACGATGCTGGTCACCACGCAGTACGTCGGCGAGGCGGAGGAGTGCGACATGGTGGCGCTGATCGTGGAGGGACGTCTGGCGGCCATCGGAACCCCAGATCAGCTGCGGGCTGAGGCCGTGGGCGGGGACCTGCTGGTCGTGCAGACGTCTCGCGAGGTCAGGGACGACGAGTGGCGCAGTGTGCCCGAGGTCAGGGCCGTGCGACCCATCGGGCCACGGCGAGTGCGCCTCACCGTGACATCCGCCGCGCGCGCGCTCCCGCAACATCGTGCTGCTCCAGAACGCGATGCTCCGCGGGCAGCCCCAGCCAAGCTGGGAGATCGCTGCGCTCGGCGTGATGTTCCTGGTGTTCAGCCTGGCGTCCTGGCGGCTGGTGCGCCGGACGATTGCCCTGGCCTGACGCCAGCCGCAATGCCGCTGCAATGCGGCGCTCCCGTCCCGAGAGCGGGGCAATGAACACGCAGGTGCATGCTGTGCATCACTGGCTGCGTGCAGCGCGGCCATAGTGCGAGGAGGGGTCCATGGGCGCACAACCGCTCATCCTTGTCGCGGACGATGAACCGCGCATCACGAAGCTCGTGTCGATCGCCCTGTCCGAAGAGGGCTTCCGGGTCGTCTCGGCGTCGACCGGGACGGAGGCCATGCGGCTCGCCGAGGAGTACCGGCCGGACGTCGTCCTGCTCGACATCGTCATGCCCGACATGGACGGCATCGAGGTCATGCGCCAGCTGCGCGAGACCCGCTCCGTGCCGGTGATCCTGGTGACGGCGAAGGGCTCCACCGCGGACAAGGCGAAGGGGCTCGACTTCGGCGCCGACGACTACATCTCCAAGCCCTTCCATCCCGACGAGATGGCCGCACGGGTGCGCGCCGTCCTTCGGCGGAGCGGCGGCGGCACACCCGTCACCGGCGTGCTGCGCTTCGACGACGTGGAGATCGACCTCGAGCGGCGCATGGTCTTGCGCGGCGGCGAGCTGGTGCAGCTCTCGCGGACGGAGTGGCTGCTGCTCCAGCACCTCGCGCTCAACGCCGGCAAGGTGGTGCTCCACACGGAGCTGCTGACCAAGGTCTGGGGCCCCGAGTACCGCGACGACATCCAGTACCTGCGGGTCTGGATCTCTCGCGTCCGGCGCAAGCTGGGCGTGCGGCCGGGCGAGTCGGGCCGCATCCGGACGTTTCAGGGCATCGGCTACCTGCTGAACGTGGACGAGCCGTCCGCCGACGAGGCCGGCGCGACGACGCCCCAGACCGCAACTCCCGCAGCGGCGGCAAGCCTCGTCGGCTAGGTCGCGAACGCGCGTCGCCTGCTCACGGCCGCCACCGCCCCGGCGCTGCGGAGGGCGGCTGGCGGGTGCCGCATCTTGGGCCGGGGAGCCTTTCCGGGCGTCCGGCGCAGCCCCGTGGTCCCGTGCGCATTGGCCGTTGTCAGCCCCCTGCAAGCGCCCATGCCGTGGCGTGGTGCCCACCTGTTGCCCGACCGATGGGAGGCTGCTGGTCAACCGACACCGCCCCCGAAGCGACGAGGAGTGAGAGCATGGCCGTGATCGACCAGACCATCGACGTCAAGGTGCCGCTTCACACCGCGTACAACCAGTGGACCCAGTTCGAGGACTTCCCCCGCTTCATGGAGGCGGTCGAGCAGGTCCACCAGCTCAACGAGACCACGCTCGAGTGGCACGCGAAGGTCGCCGGCGTCGAGAAGTCGTGGCGGGCGCGCATCGTGGAGCAGGTCCCTGACCAGCGGATCACGTGGGTCTCGACAGGCGGGGCGCGCAACGACGGCACCGTGTCCTTCAGCAGCCTCGGGCCCGAGGAGACCCGCGTGAACCTCCTGCTCGAGGTGGAGCCGGATGGCCCCGCCGAGCAGGCCGGAACCGCCCTTGGGGTCCTCCGGAGCCGAGTGAAGGGCGACCTCCAGCGGTTCCGCGACTTCATCGAGGCGCGCGGCGCCGAGAGCGGGGCCTGGCGCGGCGAGGTCCGCTCGGGCACCGAGACGTCGCCGGCCGGCGGCAGGAGCCGCACCGAACCCTGATCCGCGGGGTCTCGCGACGGACCCCGCCTCCCCGCCGATTCGCCTGGCGCCCCACCCGTCCCCCCTCCGGGTGGGGCGCATTCATGCCCGGCTGCCGTCCGAGCTCGGCCCGGGCGCTGACGCGACGACGGGCACCACGGGCTGATCCTGTCGCGCGGACGAAATCCCGGCCGGCCACCTCGCCTGGCGCGGCTGCAACAATCAGGGCGTACGCTTCGCGCGATGCGGTCAGTACACGTCCCGCTGTCTTGGCGCGCGGGCAGCAGCCAACTTGGTCGTGCCTGAGCGGCCCCCTGCCCCGCGGGAACTCCCGCCCATGCCCCGGCACGTCATCAAGGCCACCGACCTCGGGGCCACGGCGGTCCTGCGGCTGGGCGCGCTGACCCTCGTGGCCGACCCCTTCGGCGACGTCCGCCCGGACACGCGGGGTCTCGGGCTGTACCTGGGCGACACGCGCGTCCTGTCCACGCTGGCGGTGCAGGTCGATGGCCGCCGCCCGACGCTCCTCGAGCCGGATCTCGGCGGGCAGGAGCACGGCGTCGTCCAGATGACCAACCCCGAGCTGCGCGACGACCCCACCCAGCGGGCGAACTCCCCGACGCTCGCCACGCAGTCGCTCGGCATCCGGCGCGACCGATCCCTCGCGCAGGACGGCCTCCACGAACGGCTGTCCATCTCGAACTACACGCTCGCCCACCAGGAGCTCACGGTGGACCTGCTGCTCGACGTGGACGGCGCCGACATCTTCGAGATCCGCGGCTACGCCCAGAGCGACCGCGGCGAGCTGCTGCCGATCGAGGTGATCGACGCCGGCCTCGTGTTCACCTACGTTGGCCGCGACGGCCTGGCGCTGCGCACGACTGTCCACCTCGACCCGCCCCCGGACACGATCGGCCAGGCGCCCGGCGGCAGCGATGCCTCCGTGCGGGCCAGCTGGCGGGTCGTCATCGATCCCGGCGAGGCCGTGAACCTCGCCTGGCAGGTGGCGTCGGACTGGGAGGAGGTGCCCGGCGCGGCGGAGGCGCCACCGGTGCTCGAGCGACTCGAGGCGCGGCGCAGCCCCGACGGCGTGGAGGCGGCGATCCCCACGCGGTTCGAGTCCGATGATGAGCTGGTCAACCTGATCTTCGCCCGCGGGCTGGCCGACATCCGCCTCCTCGAGACCGGCGGGCCGCACCCCGACGAATCGTTCATCGCCGCCGGCGTCCCGTGGTTCGCCACGCTGTTCGGGCGCGACGCGATCATCACCTCGATGTTCATGCTGCCGGTCCTGCCGGACATGGCCCGGTCGACCCTCGAGGTGCTGGCGAGGCGCCAGGCCGTGGTCCGCGACGACTGGCGGGACGCGGAGCCGGGCAAGATCCTCCACGAGCTGCGCACGGGCGAGTTGGCGCGGATCGGGGCGCTGCCCTTCACGCCGTACTACGGCACCGCTGACGCCACCTCCCTGTTCCTGATGCTCCTCGCCGAGACGCACGCGTGGACCGGCGACGACGCGCTCGTCGACCGCCTGTGGCCGAACGTCCTCGCGGCCCTCGAGTGGCTGCGCGGACCGGCGATGACGCGCGGCTTCGTCCGCTACGAGTGCCGCTCCGCGCGCGGGCTCCGGAACCAGGGCTGGAAGGACTCGCACGATTCGGTTCGCGACCGCTTTGGCGCGGTCGCCGAGCCCCCGATCGCGCTGATCGAGGTCCAGTGCTACACGATCGCGGCGTTCCGGCTGATGGCGGTCCACGCCGCGCGGCGCGGCGAGCACGACCTGGCGACCGAGCTTGAGGCGGAGGCGAACGACCTCGCCGCCCGGCTCGAGGACGCCTTCTGGCTGCCGGATCTCCAGCGCTATGCGATGGCGCTCGACGGCGACGACCGCCCGGCAGACGCGCTTGCGAGCAACGTCGGGCACGGGCTCTGGACGGGGGCGCTCGACCCCAGCCGCTCCCCGGCCGTGGCCCGGGACCTGGCCGGGCCGCGGATGTCGTCGGGCTGGGGCCTCCGGACGCTGGCGCAGGGCCAGCCCGGATACAACCCGCTCGGCTACCACCTGGGGACGGTCTGGCCGCACGACACGGCGATCGCGGTCGCGGGGCTCAAGCGCTACGGGTTCGCCGCCGAGGCCGCGGAGCTGGCGACCGGGCTGCTCGACGCCGCGCGACACCTCCCGCTCTTCCGGTTCCCCGAGCTGTTCTGCGGGTTCCCGCGCGCCGAGACCGGCGTGCCGGTGACGTACCCGGTCGCGTGTGCGCCGCATGCCTGGGCCGCCGCCACGCCATTCATGCTCTTCCGGTCGCTGCTCGGTCTCGAGGCCGACGCGCCGCGCCGCGAGCTGCGGATCATCCGGCCCACGCTGCCCCACCCGCTGCGCAAGCTCGTGATCGCCGGGCTGCGCGTGGGCGACGCCGAGGTGGACCTGCTCTTCCAGTCCTGGCGCGGGACCACCGGGGCCGAAGTGCTCCGCCGGCGCGGGCGACCTCTCGATCGTGGTGCGCCTCTAGCCAGTTCGTCGGGCGCCGCGGCCGCGGCAACCGTACAGGGTTCTTGGCGCGACGCCGGGTGTCGGCCGCAAGCGGCTCGCAAGCAGCGTGAAAGCCCGCCGCCCGTTCTCGCTGGAGCGGCGGTAATGCCCCGCGGCGGAGGCTGGGGACCACACCGAACGTCGCCGGCCCTCTCGGCGGCCCATCGATGAGGTGTCGCCATGCTCTTCTTCACCAGCGGCCGCACCCCGGTGCTCCGCCGCGCTCGCGGCAATCCGGGCCCCTGGTACTCCGCGGCTCCGTCGAAGGACGCCGACGCGGCGATGGAGGAGGCGATGGAGGAGGCCGGGGCCGCCTTGCGCCATGCCGGCAAGGACATCGCCGAGGCGGCTCGCCAGATCGGCGCCGCGGCGTCACGCCAGATCGGCGCCAACGCGGCGGCTGCCGGCGAGGACCTCGCCGACGCAGCCCGCCAAATGGGCGCCGAGGCGTCGCGCCAGGCCCTGCGCAACGCCGCGGCGGCTCGCAAGGAGACCGAGCACCAGGTCCGCAGGACCGCAGCCGCCGCGCGCAAGGAGGCGCAGCGCCAGATCCGGCGCACCGCCGCCGCTGCCCAGGCCGAGGCGAAGCGCGAGATCCGCCACAACGTCAAGGCCGTTCGCGCCAACGCCTCGGCCGTCGCCGATGACCTGCTCCCCGCGGGCCGCGACGCCGTCCGCAAGTCGATGGACAGGCTCGTCCCCGGACGCAGGAACCGGTCGCGGCGGAGCCCGCTGTTCCGCCTGCTGGCCGTGCTCGCGGTCACCGGGCTTGCCCTGCTCGGCGCGCAGCGGCTGATGCTGCGCCGGTCGAGCCGGTTGATGGATCGTCGGGACGGGGGCCGCAACCCGGGAAGATCCTCCACGACGGGAACGGCCGACGCGACAGCGGTGCCGGAGATGGCTGGCACCGTCGGCATCGCCGGCCGCAAGGGCGCTCCGGCGACCCGTGGGTCCGCCGCCCCAGCCGGCCTGGCGTCAGCCGCCACGACGGGCCTGCCGGAGGAGACGAGCCTCGCGAAGCCCGGCAGCTCCTCCCATCCCCGTTCCGCCGCTCAGCGCCGGCCGTCCGACCTGACGCCGGACGCGGCCACCGACCCGGTCACGTTCGACCGCGACGCGGGCATCCGCGCGGCGACGGAGGGCATGGAGGCGACCGAGTTGGAGGTTCAGGGCTTCTCCTCGGCGGAGATCACCGACGGGGCGTAGTGGGCACGACGGCAGGGAGGCGCCACGCGCGCGAACGCGGAGGTCGACGATGGACCGTGACGAGACGGCGATCGACGGGATCATCGTGCCGCCGTCCGAGGCGGACCGCGCCGGCGAACTGGCGAGCGGCACGATCCAGCGCGGCTTCGGCGGCGACACCGAGCGGCTTCGGCGGTTCGTCTCGGCGCTGGCCGCCGCCCTCCCGGCGGGCACCATGGTCGCCCTGCGCGGCAGCGCCGTAGTCGGCCGCTCCTTCAGGACCGGCGCGCCGTTCGATGCCCAGGGTCCGGGCACCAGCGACCTCGACATCGTGGTGCTGGGCGAGACCGTCCACGAGCTGTTCAGCGACGAGGCGCAGTACCTCGGCGGGATCAACACGGTCCCCGCATCCGACGCCGCTCCCTGGGCCGCCCCCACGCTGGAGGCGGCACGCCGGCAGGCCCAGGCGATCGCGCGCCGCCCGGTGAGCATCCAGGCGCAGGCCCCCTGGTTCCTGGAGCTGCGCGCCAGAATCCAGAACCAGCCCTATGTGATCCTGGCCCACGACAGGTGACCCTCCGCCTCGTCAGCTACAACATCCGAAGGGGGGGCCGGCGGCGGAGCCGGCTGATCAGCGAGGTGCTCCGCCGGCTCGACCCCGACCTTGTCGTGCTCCAGGAGGCGATCGACCCCTGGGTTGTCGCCGAGGTCGGGCGCGAGATCGGCGCCGGCGTGATCCTGGCCGCGCCGGGGCGCTCGGTGGCGGTACTCAGCCGAATGGGCGAGCTCGAGGCGTCGTGGCACCGGGGCACGCACGGTCCCCGCTACGCCGAGGTCCAACTCCCGTCGATCGACGCCCGGCTGCTTGGCCTGCACCTCACCGCCGGGTTGTCAGGTCGCGGCGAACGACGTCGGGCCCGGGAGGCGGAGCAGGTCCTCGCGACGGTTGCCGGTGGTTCCGGCGCGGCGGCCCGCGTCGTCCTCGCCGGCGACTTCAACGCGGTGGCGCCAGGCGACCTGCCTGCCGTGCGCCAGCTGCCCGCCTGGATCCGCATCCTGCTTCGGGTCGACGGGGGCATCTCGACCCGCGTCATGCAGCGGCTGCTGGGCGCCGGGTTCGTCGACGCGTTCCGCCTGCGGAACCCCGACACACCGGGTGCGACCGTGCCATCGGACGCACCCGCCGTCCGGCTCGACTACGTCCTCCTCGGCGCGAGCGTCGCGCCGCGCCTCATCGAATGCCGGGTCGTTGGCGCGGACCCCGTCCTCCTGGCCGCGGCGTCGGACCACCTGCCGATCCTCGTGGAGCTGGCGACGGAGCTGCCGAGCGACGCGCACGAGGACGCAACGGATCAGCAACGAGACGCCGGGGCGCACCGGCACACTCGCAACGAGGAGCGCGGGACCATGCGCCCATGACCGCACTCGACGCCGGACTGCTGCTGCTCGGCATCGTGGCCGGGCTGACCCTCGCCGGGCACGGCGCCCAGAAGGCGTTCGGCTGGTTCGGCGGGCCCGGGATGCAGGGCTGGACGAGCGCCGTCGCCGGGTTGGGCTTCTACCCGGCCGCCCCCTTCGCCACGATCGCCATGCTCGCCGAGCTGTTGGGCGGGCTGGGGCTCGCGCTGGGATTCCTGACCTCGGTCGCTGCCGCGGTCATCGTCGCTCAGTCGGTCGTCATCGTCTTCCACGTCCACTGGAGGCATGGGTTCTGGAACACCGAGCGCGGGATCGAATATCCGCTCCTGATCGGCGTGGTGGCCGTATTCCTCGGCCTTGCCGGCCGGGGCATGCTCAGCGTTGACGGGCTCCTCTCGTCTCGGCTCTGGTTCCCAAGCGGAAGTCTGATGCCCGTGCACTCGGTGATGCCGCCCCTCACCGTGCGCGTCGCGCTGCTGCTGGTCGGTGCCATTGCCGGATCGGCGGCCCTGGCGGTGCCGCGGCTGGCGCGGGCGCTCCGGTCGACCGACAGCGTGGGCAAGCGCGGTGCCGCCCGGTGAGCCTCGGCGACCTGCGGATCGATCCCCACCTCGTCCGGGCCCTCGGCGGCGAGGAGGTGACCACCGGTGCCGAGCTCGACGAGGTGACCGTGGCGCTGACGCCGTCACGGCTCGTGGTTGCCGACCCGCAGCGCCTCCGGCTGGACCTTCCCCTCGCCCAGCTGCACCGGGTCCAGCTCGTGGTCGAGAGCGACCGGCCCGGGCTGCTCACGTTCGTCCCGGTGAACGACCGGTATCCGGCCGTGCTCGTCAGCGTGCCGCGGGAGCAGTTCGAGGAGGCGGGCGAGGTGGTGATGGCCATCGGGCGTGTGGTGGCGAAGCGGCGATGACGACCTTCGAGGAGATCCGGCCATGACCGTTCAGGACCAGCTCGCTCAAGTCGGCGGGATCATCGGCGACTTCGTGGGGTCGATCCTCCGCAATCCCGGCGTCCAGACCGGGCTGCGCCTCGCCGTCTGGGGCCTGATCGCGCTGTGGTTCGTGACCGTCTTCTGGGCCTTCCGGGACGCCCGCGCCCGGACCCGTAACTGGCTTGTCGCTCTGGGAGCGCCCACCGGCATCGCCCTGGCGACACCGGTGGCGTTCCCCTTGGCGGTTGTCGTCTGGCGGATCCTGCGGCCGGAGGGGACGGTCGCCGAGGCACGCGAGCAGCAACTGACCATCGAGGCCCTCCGCGCCGCCGCTCAGCGGCCCACGTGCCTGGGCTGCGGGTCCACGGTGAATGCCGAGTGGCGGCGCTGCCCGTGGTGCCGCACCTGGCTGCAGGCCTCCTGTCCTCGCTGCCAGCGGCTGGTGGAGCTCGGTTCTGAGGTGTGCCCGTGGTGCGTCGTTGAGTTGGCGGCCGGCGCGCTTGTGCCGCAGGTGGGTTCACCAACGTTGGTGCCGGTGATGGCGGTCTCAGCGGCGCTGGCCTCCGTGTCGGAGCCCGCCGCCGTCGAGTCGCCGCAGGCCGCGTTGCCAGCTCGCCAGCCACGACGGGAGGAGGTCCGCCTGGTGCCGCCGGAGCCGGCCACCGCGTCGGCGGCATCCCCGAAGGTTGTCGCCGCGCCCGCCCGCGCCGCGTCGAGCGCGGCGTCCGCGGAGCCGCGCAGGTGCGGCGGACCTCCGCCGACAGGCCGAGGAGCCGACGCCCAGCAGCTCCGCGCTCTGGTAGGTCGGCCCGGCACTGGGAGCCCCAGCGCAAGGCCGGTGTCATCTGATCTCGTCTGCGGCTCGGTCGACCGCAACCGGGGCTGAACGAGACTGGGAGTCATCCACGAACCGCACGGAGGTCAGTCCATGACCGAGTCGATGTCAGCTGGCGCCACGTCCGCCAGCGGCCACCCGGGCGAGGACTTCGTCTGCCGCCATTGCGCCTGCGAGATCATGGTCAAGCACTGGGGCGAGCCGAGGTCCCACGCCGACAGCGGCGCGTTCGTCTGCCACTGCGGCCGCCAGATGGAGCCCGAGCACACCAGGCAGAGCGGCCAGATGGAGATGAGCCAGAGCCGCGCGCAGGGTGGCGATGCGTTCAACCAGGAGGACTTCCTGGGCCAGGGCGGGGGTGCTGGCGAGGCGACCGACATGGACCGCACGTCGTCCACCACCCCCAGCCCCGGCGGCGGGCGGTAGCGCTGGCAGGACCCCTTGCCCCTCCACGTCGGCACGTCGGGCTTCGACTATCCGGAGTGGGTCGGCCGGATCTACCCCCGGCGGCTCCCGGCGGGCGAGCGGCTGGCGTTCTATGCCACGCTGTTCCTGCGGTCGAGCTCAACGCCACCTTCTACCGGCTGCCAACGCGGAAGCAGTGCGAGCGGTGGGCGGCGCAGGTGCCGCCCGACTTCCGGTTCGCGGTCAAGGCCTCGCGCTACCTGACGCACGTGCTCCGGCTGCGGCAGCCCCACGAGGCCGTGGAGCGGATGCTCGATCGCATCGAGCCGCTGGGCGACGCCTGGGCCCGTGCTCGTCCAGCTGCCGCCCGACTCCCCCTGGACGCCGAGGCGCTCGACGCCAGCTCGACGGCCTTCGATGTCTTCGGCCCCGCCGGGCTGCGACGTCCGAAGTGCCGTGGAGCCGCGCCATGAGACCTGGTTCGTGCCCGAGGTCGAGGCGATCCTGCGGGACCACCGCGCCGCCCTCGTGCCGGGCGGACCGTCGCGGCCAGCGCTCCCCTGAGTGGCGCACGGCAGACTGGCGGTACATCAGGATGCACGAGGGCGTGGCGTCCCGGCGGGCTGCTACGACTCAAGGGACCTCACGCCCTCGCGACGCGGCTGTCGGAGGAGGGCACGGGCGCCACGGCCGACTGGGTCTTCTTCAACAACGACGGCCACGCCTGCGCGCCCGCCAACGCGCGCACGCTCAGCCGTCTCGCCGATCACGCCGGCTTCGAGGTCGTGGCGCCATCGTAGGCAGCCCCATCCTTCGCGCACGCGGCTCCGCGTGGGGGACCACCAATTCGCCGCCGGGAGGCGCGTATGGCCCCGGACAGCCCCGGATCTCCCCCGGCAGGCGGTATGGGGCTCGAAGGTTGCGGGATCGACCGATTCTCGCCGCGGGCAACGCCGAAGGGCCTCCCCGAGGCGAAATGGCGCCTCCGGTCCTCCCGCGGCGCGGGCAAGCAGGGAGCCGGGCGAGCAAGCGGGGTCGTCGCGCGGGCGAGGCTGCCGCACCCAGGCCCAGCGCGGCGAGGTCGATCCCAGCCCGGACCTCTGCTATCCTGCGGCCCGACGTCGGTCGCCGCACGCGGACCGCGCCGCCAGCCGGAGCCACCACGCTCACCTGAGGCCGTCGGCACGATCCCGCGGATGGCCCCAGCAACGGGGTCGTGGAGGCAGGTCCTTCCGGACCGACATCGATCGTGGGTCGGTCGGGCAGGTGGTGAGCCCAAGGGTCTGTAAAACCCTCGCCTTCGGCTGTGGCAGTTCGATTCTGCCCCGGCCCACCAGCACTCTCAGGGACAGCGTGTCCGTGACTCGGTGACCAGTCGCGCGCGCCTCGGCGGGCTACCATCGCGCCAAGAGCGATCCCGCGACCCGCGCTGCCGACCCCCTCCCCCGTCCCCGCAATGAGGGCGTGACCACCGCTGGATCCCGCTCGCCCATCCACCGCGGCGCCCTGCGCGTCGGTCTGGGGCTGATCGCCTGGCTGCTCGTGATCAGGGACTCCGCGCCAAGGTCACCCTGCGATACCGCGCGGACCTGTTGCCGTGCTTCGTGGTGCTGGCGATGGCCGGGCGGTACCGAGCGGCTGCACACGGGCTAGCTCGTGATCTCGCTCTCGCTGCTGGCATGACACCGCATCATGCCGGGTTTCGGCCCCGCGGCGGCGGACGCGAAGGGGCCCCACCGCGATGGTGTCGCCCGCCTGATGGTGCGGCTCCGAGACCGCCTCCGGGTGAGCGCCTCCGTCCGCGCGGCGAGGCCCCAAGAACGCCGGACGGCCAGAGGTGAGCCGCCGGCAGGTCGACGACCCGGAACGCCCGGGCATCGCCGAGTGCTGGCTCCGGCGGCGCTGCCCGCCCGAGCCCGAAGTGGATCGCGGAACTGACGTTCATCGTCCGATCCCGGCCGGGCGCCAGCTGCAGCACCCTGATGATCGGGATCAGGCGGATCCGTCGCTGAGTCTCACGCACTCCGCGGGCACGTCATGACGGGACGTCATCCGCGGGCGGGGCCGGTCAGTCCATGGCGGCCCGGGCCCCCGACCCGAAGCCGCCCCAGCCGACGTCGCGAAGGTCGGGATGAACCGGCACCCGCAGCCGGCGGCAACCAGGTCATGACGGACGGTCATGACGCAGGGCTCCGAGCGGCCAAGACTTGCGACGGGTCACCCGAACCCCGCCCTTGCCGCGAGTCCCTGACACGGGACACGACCACTCGTCACAGGGGATCCGTCGACAAGGAGACACGATGGCACCCTGGCAGCTCGATCCCGTCCACTCCACGATCCAGTTCTCCGGGCGCCACATGATGGTGTCGAACGTGCGCGGCAGCTTCCGCGACTTCAGCCTCGAGGTCGTGTTCGACCCGGAGCATCCGGAGCTCGGCAGCGTCGTCGCGACTGTCCAGGCCGCATCAATCGACACCGGTCAGGCGCAGCGGGACGCGCACCTGCGCTCGGCGGACTTCCTCGACGCGGAGCAGTTCCCCACCCTGACCTTCCGGAGCACCGGCGTCGAGCCGCGCGGCGACGACGCGTTCGCGCTCAAGGGCGACCTCACGATGCACGGCGTGACCCTGCCGGTGGTGTTCGACGCCGAGTACGTGGGCGAGGTCGCCAACCCGCAGGGCGGCCGCAGCGCGGGCCTCTCGGCGCGCGGCCGCATCAAGCGCCACGACTGGGGCCTGACATGGAACGTCGGTCTCGAGGCTGGCGGCCTGATGGTGGGCGACGAGATCAAGGTCGAGGTCGAGGTCGAGCTCACGCAGGCGGCGCCGGCCGAGAGCGCGGCGCCGGTCGCCGCAAGCGCAGGCGTCGCATGACCACCCCACGCGACCGCCCGATCGACGTCGCACGTGCGCGCCGGCTCGTCGCAGCCGAACGGTCCCGAATCGAGTCGTCGCTCGCCGACCTCGAGGGTGCGGTCCGGGCGGAGGGCGACCTCCAGAGCCAGCAGGCTGGCGACACCTCTGAGTCGGGTACCGAGGTGGCCGCAGAAGGCGTCGCCATGGCCGTCGGGGACGGCCTGCGGGGTCGGCTGCTCGAGGCCGATCGGGCGGCGAAGCGGCTTGACGCCGGCACGTACGGACGCTCCGTCGAGAGCGGCGCCCCGATCCCGCCTGCCCGATTGGCGGCCGATCCGCTCGCGGAGCGCACGGTTGACGAGCAGACGGCTCTCGACCGCCGGGGCGGCGTGACGCCGAGGTAACCGCCGGGCGGTCGAGCCCGCGGGTACCGGCTCGCCGGCACGTGGCGGGCTGAGGCGGCCGTCGCGGAGTCTCACCCTCTCGGACGAGTGCGCTCGGCGGTCCGTGGACGCTGACGACCCGGCGAAGGATTTCGGATTCCTCACCGAGCGTTGGGTCGATCCTTCACCTGCCCCCCATCACGCTGCGGGAACGCTCAGCGTTTTCCATTGCGAGGGCGACGTAGCCGTCGCCCAGCGGCAGGGTTTCCGGCGGTCGCCTGCCAACGCGTCCTCGTGCCGCCGCGGAGGGTTTCTACTACATGCGCAAGCTCTCGCTCGTCGCGGGCGTCCTGCTCACGCTCGCCGTCAGCGCGACCACGATGGCGGCCACGCCCGCCGCTGCCACACGCACCGTCGCGCACAGGACGCCGGCCGTCACGACCACCACCCTGACGTGGAAGGCGGCCTACGCCAAGGCGGCGATCAGCGGGTCGGCAGTCATGAGCGGCACCTCGACCTACACCTCCGACAAGGTGGTGGCTCGGGCGACGGGGATCAAGAAGGGCGCCGCGGTGGTCCTCAGGTTGTTCTGGAAGTCCGGCACCCACGACCACACCTTCGCCACGACCGCGGTGGCAGCGACCCTCACCGCCTCCGGTCAGTTCGTGCGCACGTGGTCTCTCTCCTCGACGCAGCGCGCGGCGCTGAGGGCCGCAGAGGCGCACAAGTACGCCGTCTACTTCCGGCTGGTGGACGGCTCCACGATCGCGACGGGCCTGTTCAAGTAGGCCAGACCTCAGCCGCCGCGCTCCCGGGCTCGTCCCGCCCGGGAGCGCGGCCACGCGCCTTGCCGATCACCGGCACTCCCGCCGCCATCGAAGCGCCCGAGGCAGACCCAAGCCTCGAGCGCCTTGCTCTGTCAGCCCGAGACGGCGATGCGACCGCCTTCGCAGGCCTGTACGCCGCCTGCGCCCCAGCGGTGTTCCGCTATGGCTACGCGAGGAGCCGCAATCCTGCCGACGCCGAGGACCTGCTCCAGCAGACCTTCCTGCGAGTGGTCGAGGCGCTTCCCCGATACGAAGACCGCGGGCTGCCGTTCCGTGCCTGGCTGTTTCGCATCTGCCGCTCCGTGGCGGTCGACGCCCACCGCCGCCGGCGTCCCCAGGTGCCGCTTGACGACGCCATCGAGCTCGTCGACGCGGGCGCGGGCCGTGGCGCCATCGGCTGGGGCAGGCTCGCGGAGGTCCTGGTCGCCATCGAAGGGCTCACCCTCGAGCAGCGCCAGGCCATCGAGCTGCGGTTCTTCGCCGACCTGTCAGCCCGTGACGCCGGGGTCGTGATGGGCCGCGACGAGGCCGCGGTCCGTGCGCTCCAGTCTCGCGCCATCGCGACGCTGCGGCGACGCCTGGGGGTCGAGCAGCCCGCCGCCGGGCAGCCGGCGGATCTGCTGTGGAGCGAACCAGCACCCTGGTGAGCCCACCGGCCGGGCGGTCGCCGGCGCCACCTCGCGGACCCGGCGGCCTTCATCGTGTTCGAGGCGCCGCCAAAGATTTGGCGATGCTTCGTACAATTGCGGCGCGCGACAGTCCCGGCCCTCTGTGCCCACCGAGCGGCGGGCGGTCGGCGGGCGCTGTTCGGTTGACGGGGAGGCGGCGTGGCCGAGCGGTCCATCTCGATCCGGGGCACCAGCTATCCGGTGATCCTGCCCAAGCTGGGCGATGCCCGGCTGCACGTGGCGGCCGTCACGCTGTCCGTCCACCTGCTGGGCCAGGTGGGCCTGCACTTCCGCCTCTCGGTCCCGCAGATCCTGGCCGCCATCCTCACCTGCGCGGTGATCGAGCTCTCGGTCACCTTCTACCAGCAGCGCAAGTTCATCTGGCCCGCGAGCGCCCTGCTGACGGGGAGTGGCGTGGCGCTGATCCTGCGCGTGCCGGGAATGCCCGCAGACGACCCCTGGAACACCTCGTACCTGCTCCTGTACGCGGGCGTCGCCGCCTTCGCCCTGGCCACCAAGTACGTGATCAAGTACCGGGGATCGCACGTGTTCAACCCGTCGAACCTCGGGCTCGTGGCGGCGTTCATCGTCCTGGGCAACAGCCGCGTCGAGCCGCTCGACCTCTGGTGGGCCCCGATGAGCAACCCCCTGATGGTGCTCGCCTACATCATCATCATCGGCGGCTCCACCGCCCTGCTCTGGCGCGTGCGGCTGCTCGCGATGTCGGTCGCGTACTACATCGTCCTCGCCCTCGGGATGACGATCCTCGCCCTCTCGGGCCACTGCATGACCGCGAACTGGGCGTTCGCCCCCGTGTGCGGCGCGGACTACTGGCGGATCGTGATGACCTCCCCCGAGATCCTCATCTACACCGCCTTCATGGTCACCGACCCGCGCGTCATCCCCAGGAGTGCGGTCGGCAAGGTCGTGTTCGGGGCCATCGTCGGCGTCCTGTGCACGCTGTTCATGGCACCCCAGACCGACGAGTTCGGCACCAAGGTGGGCCTCCTCGCCGGCCTCGTGCCGCTGTGCGCCACGCGGTACCTGCTCGAGCGCTGGATGCCCGAGCCGCGATCGGCCGCAGACTCGGTGCGCATCTTCGCGCGCCGCGTCCTCGCGGGCGGGGCCGGGGCGCGGCCGATGCGCCGCGTGCTGGGCGTGGGCGGGCTCGCCGTCGCCGTCCTGGTCTTCGGCACCGGCGTGGTGCTGGCCGGCACCCCGGCGCGCGGCGTCGTCACCGTCAACACCGCCGAGGCCCTCAACGGCTATGCGGTTCAGCTCGATGCGTCCACGCTGCCCCCGCTGGACGTGACCCAGGGTGTCTGGGACTGGGACCAGTCCATCGCGAGCCAGGCGCCGCAGCTGCTCCTGACGCTCGCGCAGAACCTGGAGATCGAGGACCAGGCGCTGCTCAAGCACGACCCGTCCGTCCTGACCGCCGTCGACCACGGTGCACGGCTGGACCAGATGCGCGCGGCCGTGACGCCTGCCGGGACGCCCGTGACCGTGTCCCACTACACCTTCGCCGACGTCCGGGTTCGGCTCCTGGTCCCGTTCGGCGTGCAGTCCGGCCTGAGCCTCGGCTTCGACTGCAAGGGCACGGTGACGCAGCAGACGTACGATGCGTCCGGCAGCCTCGCGTCCCAGCAGGCCGTCCCGTTCGCGCAGACCTTCGCCCTCCGGGCGGCAACGGGCGGTCGCTGGCTCGTCGTGGCGGCACTGGACTACGGCACCACGCCCAAACCCTGACGGCCGCCGTGGCGGCCCGCGCAGCAACGGAGCCGACATGGATCGCGACGACGAGCGCCACGCCCGTGCCCACGAGACCCCGATCGTGGGCGGCCTGCCCGAGGCGCCGGGGATCCGGGTGGCGATGCTCCTGACGCCCGGCCTCGGAGTCCACTTGCGGGGCCTGGCGGACGAACTGCTGGTCAACGACTACCCGGGCGCCACGATCGACCGGGTGGACCGCGAGCTCATCGCCACCGCCGTCTCCGCCGCGAACGACTGCTTCTTCTGCATGGACTCGCACGGCGCCCACGCCGCGGCGCTGATGGACCGCGACGGCGGCGACCTCCGGCTGCCGGCCATCGACGTCATCAAGACCGGTGGCTCCGAGGGACTCGACCCGAAGCTGGGCGCGCTCGTGAACATCGCCCGGACTGTCCGGCGCGCGCCCCGGGAGCTCACGCAGGCCGATGTCGAGGCGGCGATCGCGGCCGGTGCCACCGACGGCGACGTCCAGCTCGCCGTCCTCATCGCGGCTGGGTTCGCGATGTACAACCGCATGGTCGACGGCCTCCGCGCCCGGACGCCCGCCACGCTCGAGCCCTACCTCGGGCGAGCGGCGGAGATTGCGGAGCGCGGGTACAGCTGAGCGGATGGCCCCTCGGAGGCCGAAAAGCGGGCGCGCGATGGCGCCGGGTTCTGTACGGTGTCGGCGTGACCGGCTCAGCCCTCTCGGTCCTTGCCGCGCTGCGGCTGCTCTCGCGGGACATCGCGGATGGGCGGCCGGTGCTCGAGGCGCGCCTGCTCGATGCCGGCGGGGAAGTCGAGGAGGTCACCATCGAGGCGCTCCGGCGGCTGGACCGGCTGGGCCTGCCGTTCCAGCTGGGCTTCTCGCAGATTGCCACCGAGCGCGGCGACTACTGGCTGCTGCTGCTCTCGGAAGTGGTGGGCCGGGTGCAGGCTGCGGAGACGCCCGAGTCTCTCGAGGCGGCAGCCTGGAGCGTGGAAACGCTGCTGCTGGCGGCCGAGCGGACGGTGCGCCAGCGATCGTGAGGAAACCCCCAGCGTGGGCCGGCTCGACCGGAGGAGCCGTCAGACACCCCAGGGGAACGCCGTTGTCGTCGTCCAGGGGCCCAGCAGGAACGGCTCCGCCGGCCAGCCCGCCGTGGAACCGGTCACGCTGAGCGCGGTGGTCGTGTCGGTCCGGCTGATCTCGAGGACTAGGGTGCCGTTGCCATCGTGCGGCAAGACCACGCTCGCTGCCCGGACGCACACTGGCATCGCCACCGAGCAGATGCGGCCGGTCGCATCGCCCGCCTCCAGCCCGGCCAGCTCCTGGGGCTCGCCATCGACACCGTTCACCGTCTCGTTTGTGGTGATCACGGGCGCGACGTCGCCGGTCTCGACGGTCAGGGTCCAGCGCTCGGCCGTGCCGTCCATGCCCGCAACGCTCACACGCCAGGCCCTCGCCGAGGGATCAGCCAGCGTGACGCGGATGGCAAGGGCGCTCACGGGCTCGATCGACAGGGCGGGCGTGACCGGAGCGTCCACATTGCCGCTGTCGGGGATCGCGGTGGCGGCGGGAATCGCCGGCGACGCGGCGGGGGTCGGGACGGGGGTGGCGGCCGATCCGGTGGCGACAGGCGTCGAGGTGGGCGAGGAAGCGGAGCGACCGGCGCGGCGGGCGCGGCGGGGATGCCCGAGCACGCGGCGACAGCGAGCGCGACGAGGAGGGCGGCGGGCGTCAGACGCGGGGACATGGGACCTCAGGAGCTCGTGCGCGACCGACCGGGCGCCGGCGCCCACCTGTGACGCGCGAGGACCGCCATTTGTGCCCGCCGTCGGCCGCGAGTCATGGGTACCGCTGGGCCCCGGTCGTCGACAGGCTTGCGTGGCCACGCGCGACCCGGCGCGGCCTGCGACCCGTTCGCCGTGGGGCGCATTGCCGGCTGCTCCACAGCCGCCGCGGCCGTCAGTCCAGCGCTGCGTGGAGCTCCGGGGCGTGGCGTCTGAGCCATCGCCGCCAGGTGGAGTAGTCGGGGACGCGGGTCTCGAGGAGCGCCCAGAACTTGGGTCCGTGGCCGAACACGCGCAGGTGGCACGCCTCGTGGGCCGCCACGGAGTCGAGCGCTCCGGGTGGCGCCAGCACAAGCCGCCACGAGAACGAGAGGGCGCCCTTGCGCGAGCAGCTCCCCCATCGGCTGGTGGTGTCGCGAATGGCGATCGAGGACGGCGTCACCGAAAGGGTTGCGGCGTGGCGCTCGACGGCGAGCGTCAGGGCGGCCCTTGCCCGTTCGCGAAACCACGCCTCCAGGATGTCGGCGGCGGCGCGCGTGTCGCGCGGGCCCACCTCGACCAGCAGCTCGTCCCCCTCATCGCCGCCGACCCTCGAGACACGGCTGGCGCGAACCCGGGCCGGCGCCGCCACCAGGCGAACGCGGTGCGGGATGCCCAGGTATGGCACCAGCCGCCCGTCCTCGAGCGTCGGCCGCGCCTCGAGCCTCGCCTGGGTCACCGCCTGGTGGTCGAGGTGGCGGCGGAGCCATGGCTCCCGCTCGCCCAGGAACTCGCGGATGACACGGTCGGCGCCCCCGCGACCCAGCCGGGCCGCCGCGGGCAGCGTCACCACCACGCCGCGCTCCGGGTGGATGACCACGCGCAGGCGACGGGCGCGGGGCGAGCGGCGGAGCGTGTACGGCAGGTCGCCGCCGGGAAGCCGGACGATCTCGTCAAATTCGATGGGCTGGGCGGCCACGCGCGACATGGCGGCAGCATAGGGTGTCGCGGGCGGCCGGCGGGTGCGTCACTTCGGCACGGCCTCGCTGAATTTGGGCCACCGCGGCGGGCTGGCGCTCAGACGGCGCGCCGCCGTGCGGCGTGGACCGCGTCGTGCATCTGGGCGGTCGTGGCAGCACGGTCGCGACGCGCCCGTGAGTCGCCCACGGCCTGCAGGGGCGGATGCCCGTGTGATTCGGGCGCCCATGGCACGCCGTTCGGGAACTGCTCCGCGAACACCTCGACGAGCTCGGGGTCGAACTGAATGCCCGCCATCCGGCGCAGTTCCTCGATCGCGGCCTCGTGGTCGATCGCCGCGCGATACGGACGGCCGCCGATCATGGCCTCGTAGGCGTCGCAGATCGCCACGATTCGCGCCCCGATGGGGATGTCCGCCCCTGCGAGGCCGTGCGGATAGCCGCGGCCGTCGAACCACTCGTGGTGGTGGAGCACGATCATCGCGGCGTCCCGCAGCGCTCCCGCCTGCTCGAGGACCACGTGGCCGATCTTCGGGTGCTCGGTGACCACCCGCCACTCGGCCGGACGCAGATCGTCAGGCTTCGCGAGGATCTCGTCGGGGATCGCCAGCTTTCCCAGGTCATGCAGCAGGCTCGCTGTGTGGATCCGGTCAAGCTCGCCCGCGGGGAGGTCGATCGCGCGGGCCATCGCGATCGAGGCCTCGGCGATCAGCGTCGACGGCTTGCCCGCCCAACCCGGTCGGCCTTCGAGCGAGGCGAGGAGGGCGTCCTGTGCCGCCGCCATCGCCGCCCGGCCGACGTCGATCGCTGCCGATCGCGCCTCCGGGCGGATGGGCGAGCGGTGGACCGTGGCCTCGTCGCCGTTCACGCGGTAGACGTACACCGTGTTCCGGCCCAGCGCCTTCGCTGAGTAGAGCGCGGCATCGGCGTCTCGGATGAGCGCGTCCGAATGGAGCAGCTCGCCCGGCCCACCGGCGACCCCCGCCGAAACCGTCACCGTCGCCTCGTGCCCGTCCGGCAGCCGAATGGGCGTCCCGGCGACGGCGCGGCGGAGCTTCTCCGCTAGGGAGGCCGCCGCGTCGGCGTCCGTCTCGGGCAGGACCAGGAGGAACTCCTCGCCGCCGAACCGGCCAACCAAGTCGACCGACCGGATGTTCTCGGCGAGCCGTCGAGCCACCTGCCGCAGCGCAATGTCGCCTGCGACGTGCCCGTAGGTGTCGTTGAGGCGCTTGAAGTGGTCGAGGTCGAACATCACGACCGCGAGCGGGCGCTTGTACCTCGAAGCGCGGGCCAGCTCCTCGTCCACGCGGCTCAGCACTGCCTGGCGGTTCGGGATCGCGGTCAGCGGGTCGACAGTGGCCAGCTGCCACGTAGCCGCCACCCGCTCGGCTAGCAGCTCGAATGCCCGGCGGAGATGGGGATCCTGAATCTGCCCGGAATCAGCCGCCACCAGCTCCGCCTCGTCGGCGGCCGTGGCCAGTCGCCCAGCGAGCCTCGCGATTCGCCGCATCTGCCGGCGCACGACCAGGGCAGAGAAGCCGGCCGTTCCCGCGAGCGCGCCGACGAGCGCCACGAGCAGGCCGCTTGTGATGGCGATGGTCAACGCGTCCATCCGGAACCGGACCTCGTCTTGCGCGCCCCGATCTCTCCCCAGGACGCCGCGGGACCCAGCCTAGTCATGGTGCGCTGAATCACCATGACCAAATGGTCCTACTGCAATCACGGCGGCATGGTCGCCTCGAGGGCGGCTCGCCCTTGCCCGGCGCCGACACGGCTCAGCGCCACAGGCAGCTGTTTCGTGAGCCTCTCGCGGCGGGCGCTCGCCGCCAGTCGCCGGCTGTCCGGCCGCAGTGGCCAGACTCGTGGCGTTCACCCCGGCCGTTTCGGCCGTCGAGGTCGTGCGCTATACTGCCGCTCCGGCGTGGGGCTATAGCTCAGCTGGGAGAGCGTCTGAATGGCATTCAGAAGGTCAAGGGTTCGAATCCCTTTAGCTCCACCAACACCCCGCTAACGCCGACAACCTGACCCCTCGCCGGGACCGGCGGGGGGTCTCGTGTATCGAAGAGGACGGAGAGGGTCCAGGACGTGACGACGACCGGCGAAGCCCGCGCTCGCGCCGAGCGCTACGAGCCCCAAGCGTTCGAGCCCAAGTGGCAGGCGCGCTGGGCGGAGCTTCGCCTGCACGACACGGACCTCGACGACACCTCTCGCCCCCGCTACTACCTGCTGACCATGTACCCGTACCCGTCGGGTGCGCTCCACATCGGCCACTGGTACATCGTCACGCCCACCGACGCGATCGCCCGCTATCGGCGGATGCACGGCGACAACGTGTTCCTGCCCATCGGCTTCGACGCCTTCGGCCTGCCCGCCGAGAACGCCGCGATCAAGAACCGCATCAACCCGCGCGACTGGACCGGGGAGAACATGGACAACATGCGCCGGCAGTTCCGGAGCATGGGCGCCACGTTCGCGTGGGACAACGAGGTCGTGACCTGCGAGCCCGAGTACTACCGCTGGAACCAGTGGATGTTCACCAAGTTCCTGGAGAACGGGCTGGCGTACCGCTCGGTCTCCCCGGTGGACTGGTGCCCCAACGACGGCACGCTGGCGCGGGAGCAGGTCGAGGGCGCGGACCGGCACTGCTGGCGCTGCGGCGCGAAGGTGGAGAAGCGCGAGCTGCCGCAGTGGTACCTGCGGATCACCGACTACGCGGACGAGCTGCTCAACTTCGAGGGCATCGACTGGCCCGAGCCCATCCGGATCATGCAGACGAACTGGATCGGCAGATCGACGGGCGCCGAGGTGGTGTTCAAGACGGCTCCATCGGCGCACCACGCGGGCGGCGAGGACGTGCGGGTGTTCACGACCCGCCCGGACACGCTGTTCGGCGCAACGTTCATGGTGCTCGCACCCGAGCACCCGCTCGTGGCCGCGATCACCTCGCCTGAGCGGCGTGCCGAGGTTGACGCCTACGTGGCCGCAGCAGCCACGAAGTCCGAGATCGATCGGCTCTCGGCCGACCGCGAGAAGACCGGCGTCTACACCGGCGGCGACGCGATCAACCCCGTGAACGGCGAGCGCATCCCGGTGTACGTGGCGGACTACGTCCTGGGCGGCTACGGGACCGGCGCCATCATGGCGGTGCCCGCTCACGACGAGCGTGACTTCGCGTTCGCGAAGAAGTACGACCTGCCCATCATCAACGTCGTCATGCCCCGCGACGCCGATGCGGACGCGACCCTGGACCAGGCCTTCACGGAGCACACCGTGGACGAGGTCATGGTCAACTCCGGCGAGTTCACGGGTCGCCCGGCGGCTGACGCCTGGCACGAGATCGTCGGCTGGCTGCGCGACCAGGGACTGGGGGACAACGCCGTCACCTACCGCCTCCGCGACTGGCTGATCAGCCGCCAGCGCTACTGGGGCACGCCGATCCCGGTCATCCACTGCGAGGACGACGGCCCGGTGCCCGTCCCCGAGGGCGACCTGCCGGTGCTCCTGCCCGACACCGTGGACTACCGCGGCTCGGGCGACAACCCGCTCAACCACGACGAGGCGTTCCTGGCCGTCGACTGCCCGCGCTGCGGCAAGCCCGCCCGGCGCGAGACCGACACGATGGACACCTTCATCGACAGCTCCTGGTACTGGTTCCGCTACCTCTCGCCGCACAACGAGGAGGGCCCCGTCGACCCGACGCTGGTTGAGCAGTGGACGCCCGTGGTCCAGTACACCGGCGGCGCCGAGCACGCGGTGATGCACCTGCTGTACAGCCGGTTCTTCACCAAGGCGATGCGCGACCTGGGCCTGGTGGACCAGAGCGAGCCGTTCCGCCGGCTCTTCAACCAGGGCCAGATCCTGGGCGCCGACGGCGAGCGCATGTCGAAGTCGCGCGGCAACGTGGTCGACCCGGACGACCTGGTCGCGCGCTATGGGGCCGACACCATCCGCCTGTTCCTCATGTTCATGGGCCCCTGGGACCAGGGCGGGCCCTGGAGCCCCACGGGAATCGGCGGGGTGTCGAAGTTCCTGGGCCGCGTCTGGGCCATCGCCACCGACCCCCACGGGCGCGAGGCCTCCGACCCATCGGCCGGCTCGCTGCCGGCGGGCGAGAGCGAGTCCGACGCGCGCGACAGGATGCGGGCTGCGGCCCACCGGACCCTGCGCGACGTGACGGTGGACTACGACGGCTTCCGCTGGAACACGATGGTCGCCAAGCTGATGGAGCTGTCCAACGTGCTCTGGCGGTACCGCGGCACGTCCGTGGCGGGCCTGCCCGAGTGGGACGAGGCGGTCCGGCTGCTGCTCCTGATGCTGGCGCCGGCCGCGCCGCACATCACCGAGGAGATCTGGTCGCGCCAGGCCGAGGCTCGCGGGGAGGCGTGGACCTCCATCCACGCGCAGCGCTGGCCCGCCGTCGACGAGTCCGCCGTGGTCGAGGCGACCCGCGAGGTCCCCATCCAGGTCAACGGCAAGCTCCGCGACAAGGTCACCGTTGCGACCGGGATCAGCCAGCTCGAGCTCGAGCAGATCGTCCTGTCGCGCGACAAGGTGACCGCGGCCATCGGCGACGCGCAGATCGGGCGGATCATCCACGCTGGCGGCGGCAAGCTGGTCAACATCGTCCTGCGGGGATAGCGGAGCCGGCCTCGGCGGCTGGACCCGGGCACGGGGCGCGGAGCGAGCCCGCCAGGCTCAGGCGGTTCGCGTGCCGGCCGCCTCGAACGACATGGCTCGCTGGAGCGCCGCCGCCCGCATCGACTCGGGGATTGCCACGGGTCCGCCCACGGCGCGCGCGTTGATCGCCGCCTGCGCGGCCTCCTCGACCACCCCCAGCGCAAGCACCACCAAGTCGATGCTCCGGTGGAAGACCAGCACGCCGTGGTTCGCGAGCAGCACAGCGGGATTTCCCGGCAGCACCGCCTGCCGGATGTTGGCCACGGACGCTTCTGAGCCGCGCGGGGCGTACTGGGCGATCGGCACGCCGTCGGGCAGGCCGAACATCGCGAGCGCCTCGATCCAGCAGTCGATGCGCTGGTTTGCGACCGCGAACGCCGTCGCGAACGGCGCATGCGTGTGGGCCACGCAGCCCACCTCGCGGTTGTCCGCGTACATCGCGGTGTGCATCGCGACCACCGCGCCCTGGATTGGCGGCAGGTTGCCCTCGCGGAGCGTCCCGTCGAGCCCCACGCGTGCGATCCCCTGCGGCGTCAGCCCGCGCAGGGACGGTGCCGACGTGAAGTACATCTCGTCTTCGCCCGGCACGCGGAGGCTGACGTTGCCGTGGCCGTTGTGAGAGATCGCGCCACCGGCGAGCACGGCCGCCGCGGCCGCCAGGATCTGGTCAACAATCGCGCTGTCCATGAGGGGGACGCTCCTGTCTGCGCAGCCGCGGGCGACACGCCCGGTCGGGAAATGGTGGCATGTTGCTCCAATGCCGTCGCGCGGGCCGGATCGCTGCCGTCGCGGCTCGAGCCACGACCCTTCCATGACCTGCGGATGGGCCGCCGACCGCGAGGGCTGCCCCGGAGATGGGCCCGCTACAGCCGCCGGATCTCCTCGCTGATGCCGGACAATGCCCGGGACAGGCCGACGTAGGCGTCCTTCCGCGCGGTCAGTGCGGCGTGGACGCGTCCCATCGCCTGGGCACCGTCCACCTCCCCGCTCTCCTCGAGGAGCGGGGGCCTCGCGGCATCTTCACGGTGGAACTGGGCGAGATCGGCGACGCGGTTCTGGTACCGCCGGATCTGGTCGCGGACCTGCGGGCTGGCGATCCGGTTTCGCGCTTCCGCCACCCGGTGGTCGAGGTCGAGGTAGCGCTCATAGGCCATGGCGTCGCCAGCCGATTCCGCGGCCTTCTGGAGCTCCGGGAGCAGCTGTGGGAGCTCCTGGAGCAGTTGCCGCTGGTCGGCGCGCCGCCGTGAGGCCAGCCGCTTGGCCCGAGCCGACACGACGCGACTGACTGGTCGGGTGGCCAGCCCGGCGACATAGGCGAGCGCGACCAGGCCGCCAATGGCCACGACGAGCAGCCACCTGTCTAGATCGGACAACCCGCCACCTGTCTCAGATGCCTGTGAGCCGGTTCCCCAGCCGGCCGCTGCGCGTCAATGATCCCACCGTGACCGCGGACGCGAGGGGCGCTCTCGACTGTCCCGGCCACCCATCATGGGATACTGCGGCGCGGACCTCGGGATCTTCACCTGCGACCGCGGGCTGCAGCCCTTCTACGAGTCCGCGGGCTGGAGCCATCTGCCGGGATCGGTCCTTGTCGGCGGCAGCCCCGAGGCCCCCTTTGCGAGCGACCAGTTCGACAAGGTCACGATGGCCTCGTTCTTCACGGAGCGCGCCGTGGCGGCGGCCCCCGGCTTCGTCGGGGCCCGGATCGAGCTCTACCCGGGCGACATCGACAGGCTGTGGTGACAGGACGCAGGACGGACAGCGAGGAGGGCACGATGGGCGATGAGCAGGTGGCGCCGCAAACCAGGGGCGTCACGGTGGAGCTTCTTGCGACGGTCGACCTCACCGGCGAGATCGAGGGCATGGCAGGCCGGCAACTTCGGATGCGCATGGTGACCATCGAGCCTGGCGGCGTCTTCGGCCCGGTCCACGACCACAAGGGCAGGCCGGGGACCGTGTACATCCTGCAGGGGACGATCACCGACCACCGGGACGGGATCGACACGGACTACGGGCCTGGCGTGGGCTGGCCCGAGGACCGGAACACGAACCACTGGCTGGAGAACCGGGGAGCGATCCCGGCGGTGGAGGTCTCGGTCGATATCGTCCGGCAGGAGTGAGGGCTACAACTCGATACCGGAGTTTTGCAGGAAGTCGACGAGCCCGCTGAAGTAGACCTCCTGGTCGTCGTACATCGCAAGGTGGCTCCCGTTCGGGCAGTACAGGTACCGGCCCCTCGGGAGTCGGCCCGCCATGGTGGCCATGAACGCCGGATCCATCGTGTCGTGGCGGGCGCCGATCACGAGCGTCGGCACCCCGATGCGCCCGAGATCAGCAGTGCGGTCCCAGTCGAGCAGGCTTCCGCTCAGCCCGAGCTCGCTGGGTCCCTGCATCGAGACGTAGATGGCCTGGTTGATCTTGGCGAACATCCGGGCGACGGGTTCGGGCCACTCGGCCACCGGCATGCGCAGCACGTGCTCGACGTAGTGGTGCTCCAGGAGCAGCTGCATGTACCGGGGATTGGCGGTGTCCCCTCGCGCCTCGAGGCCCTTGATCTCCGCCAGCGCGGCCTGGTCCATCGCCGGCATGAGCACGCTCTCGGCGTACGCGTTGTAGGCGCGGCAGCTCGACATCATGTTCGAGATGACGAGTCCGCTGAGCGCGTCCCCGTGGTGCAGGGCGTACTCCATGGCGAGGATGCCGCCCCAGCTGTGGCCGAGCAGGAAGAAGTTCGAGCGGTCGAGGCCCAGGGCGATCCGGACCTGCTCGACCTCGTCGACGAAGCGGTCGAGCTCCCACAGGTCGGGGTCGTCGGGCTGGTCGCTGTACGCCGAGCCCAGCTGGTCGTAGTAGTAGTACTCGATGCCGGCGGCGGGCAGGTAGCTGTCGAAGGCCTCGAACGCCTCGTGCGTTCCGCCCGGGCCGCCGTGGAGCAGCAGCAGCTTCACGCTCGGGTTGTTGCCGACCCGCTTGGTCCACACCCGGAAGGTGCCCTTGGGCGTCGTGATGGGGATCATCGTCGCCCCGCCGCTCAGCCGGTCAGGCCGACCCGAATAGTCGAGATAGGGGTTCGTCGTGGGCATGGCAGCCGCTCCCGTCGAGCTACTCCGGATCGCGCCCGATTCTCGCATGGGCCGGTGGCGGAGCGCGAGGACGATCGGGCACAGGACCATCAACCCTTGACGGACTGGCCGCCCATGCCGACGCTGCGGTGGAAGTTCCGTGGACGTTGTGGGGGTCGTCGCGTGGTCAAGGTCGCTCGCAGGGTCGGGATTGCCTTCGGCTCGTTCGTGATCGCGTGGCTTGCGGTGTCGCTCGTGGCGGGCGTGCTCTTCGGATCCGGGAACGTCCTCGTCTGGGTGATCGCCGCCGTCATCGGTGCCGGCGTCTACCTCGACATCCTGCGGCGCGACCGGCGCGTGCCATAGGGTGTCTGGGTCGTTCTTCGAACGGCCATAGACTGGGTCCATGACAGACATCAAGATCGGCGCCCTCTGCTGGAACCAGTACACCGAGTGGCCGAAGCTGCTCCAGGCCGGCATCCGGGCCGATGAACTCGGCTACGACACCCTTTGGACGTGGGACCACCTCTACCCGATTGTCGGCGACTCGAATGGGCCCAACTACGAGGGCTGGCTGACGATCACCGCGTGGGCGCAGGCCACCAAACGCGTCCGAGTGGGCCTCATGGTCGGCGCGAACACCTTCCGAGAGCCGGCCCTGACAGCCAAGATGGCAACGACGCTCGACCACATCAGCAACGGGCGGGCGATCCTCGGCATCGGCGGGGCGTGGTTCGGGGAGGAGCACGAGGCGTTCGGGCTCGAGTTCGGGTCGGGCTTCCCCGAGCGGCTTCGCTGGCTGGGCGAGGCCCTCCCGGTGATGCGCGGGATGCTCGACGGGACCCAGCCGTCGGCCGCCGGCGACCACTACCACGCGAAGAAGGTGCGGAACCTGCCCGGGCCGGTCCAGGCGCACCTGCCGATCTGCATCGGCGGCGCGGGCGAGCAGGTGACGCTCAAGCTGGTGGCGAAGTACGGCGACATGTGCAACTTCGGCGGCACGGTCGAGGAGATGGCCCGCAAGGAGGAGATCCTGCTGCGCCACTGCGAGACCGTCGGCCGCGACCCGGCGACCATCGAGCGCACCACCGGCATCGGGACCGTCTTCATCCGCGACGACCCGGCAGAGGCGCAGCGCCTGTTCGAGGCCGCCTTCGCCCGCAACCGCGTCTCGCGGCTGTGGACCGAGCAGCCGGTCGGCACGGTGGAGCAGGTGGTCGAGAAGCTGGCGCCCAAGGTGCGGCTCGGCTACCGCCACCTTGTCGCCGGGATCCCGGCCGACTACGACGAGGAGTCGATGACGAGGTTCGCCACGGAGGTCAGGCCGCTGCTCGAGCAGGTCTAGTCACGCGCCGAGCCCGCTCGACCCCTCGGCCGCGCGCTCGGCATCGCCCGCCGCCTCCCTGTGCCGCGCCCGGTAGCGGCGCGCCTTCGCGACGTTCCCGCACGAGGTCATCTCGCACCAGCGTCGTCGGCCAGCGCGCGACGTGTCCTCGAACGCCCACCGGCAGTCGTCGTTCGCGCAGATCCGCAGGCGCTCGGTCGTCCCGGCTGCAACCGCGGCCAAGAACGGCTCGACGAGGCGCGCCAGGGCCTCGCCCGTGGCGTCGTTGTCCGTATGCCGGTGGCCGACGCCGCAGCGGCCCTCGCCCATCACGAACTCGATCCGCGGAGCCTCGCGGAGGACCGCGTTGACGGCGTCGATCGCCGCCGCGTCAGGCTCACGGTGTCCCACCTCAGCGTCCCAGAGCGCCCGGAGCGCGCCGCGGACGAGGCGGACGCGCTCGAGCCACGGCTGCGCGCCGGCTCGCACCGCCTGTGCGCGGAGAGCGGGCTCGTGGGCGAGTCCGCGCCCGGCCAGGAACGCGATGGCGTCGTCCGCCGTCGTGAGGCGCTCGACCGTGGCCCCCTCATCGATCGAGAGGGTGTTGAGGAAGTCGGCCGTCGCGTCGATGCCGACGCCATGCGTGTGCTCAGCGGTCATTGCGTAACCACCTTATCGCAGTTGACAGGTTACGCGCAAGCAGGTAGAGTCATAACCGTTCAGATCGATTAGTCCGGTTACGCAACGGACCAGCGGAGCCAGTGCCTTGGATCCTCTCAGCGCCCTCGCGCTCCTCGTCCTGCTTGCGCTTGTCGGCCTCGGCGCGGTCGCCGAGAGTCGTCACATCGATCCCTCCGACCGCCGTTGGGAGCACCACACGTGATGTACCTGCCCATCGCCTTCGAACTCGCCCGCGAGCGCACCCGTGAACTGGAGCGTCTGGCACAAGCTCGGGAGGCTGCCGAGGTCGCGATGACAGCCAACCCGCGCGGGCCGCGATGGCCGAACCGGGCGCGGCACGCGCTCGCCCGCCCCGTCCGCGCGTTGAGCGGCGCCTCGCACGCGCTGTCCGAAGCCGCCTGCACGGCCGCGGCGCGCATCGAGGGCACGGCGCCCTAGCAGGTCGTTTCCACACTCCGTTGGCCGGTGCCCCCTTGGGCCACCGGCCTTCGTGGCTCGCCGCCCGCTCCCGTGGACATAAGCCGGCGTTACTGGGGCCCGCCCGACCTCGTTATCAGGCGTCTATCCGCACGAAGCCGTATTGGCGTCCGACCCACCAATGGTTGCGGCTCGCCGTCCTAGCGAGCTGCCGCGCCACGCCGGCGCCATGCTCGGGCGAGGATCGCGAGACCGATCCCGACCAGCCAGATGAGCGGGACGCCGAAGAACGCGAACGTGAGTCGAGCAACTGCGGGGTCATCACTCGCCGGGCACGGAACCGCCGGATAGTTGAAGAAACAGGCCTGCTGGCCGTCGTAGAGCCTGAGCATGGCTTGTGCCGCCAGGAGAACGGCGATCGCGAGCATGAGGATCGTCCAGACCACAGCAACCCGGAGAAGTCTGCCGCGCCGCCCGCGCATCTCGTGTCCCCCAGGGTCATCCTGACAGAGCGCCATGGTGCGCCAGCCTCCGCATGTGCACAAGGGCATCCGCGCCCGTCGCGACGTACCGACCGTCTGGAGCACGGCCGCAGAGACCGCATAACCCACGCGTTGGTGGGTGCGGCGATCGCTGCACACCCACCAACGATCCGGCGCCGCATAAGCCGGCGATAAGTCGGGGCGCCTAGCATCCACCTCAGGACGGTCGACACCTCGGACGTGCCCCCGATGCGTCGATCGTCCGGTTGAGCCGCCCGCCACCCCCGCCGGGGAGCCGCCCACTGTGGAGCCCTCCAGCGCGCCGTGGCGCGCCATCGACAGCATCGAGCCGTCATCTCCGCCCGACGAAGAGCGTCGCGGTCGGCCCTGGCTGGCCGTCGCGGCCGTTCTGGCCGCCGTCGCGGTCGCCGTCGGGGCGCTGCTGGTCGCCGCGAAGCCAGGGCCGAGCGGGGACGGCGGGGGGATCGCGATCACGGAGGCCGGGGTCGCGGACAAGGGGGGATCATCGTCCGCGACCCCGGCATCCTCGTCCCGCCTCCTCGTCGTGGAGGTGAGCGGCGCCGTGGCGCGGCCGGGCGTGTTCCGGCTGCCGGCGGGCTCGCGGGTGGCCGATGCGATCGACGCTGCCGGCGGCTACGGGCCGAGGGTGGACGTGCGCGCGGCCGACCGAGCGCTGAACCTGGCCGCGCCACTCGAGGACGGCCAGAAGGTCCACGTCCCCGATCGTGACGAGGCCGGTGAGCCGTCGGCCGGGGGTGGATCGTCGGGACCCAAGGCAACTGTCGGCGGACCCGTCGACCTGAACCGCGCCACCGAGGCCGAGCTCGACGCACTGCCGGGGGTGGGTCCAGCCACCGCCGCGAAGATCATCGCCGGTCGGCCCTACGCCTCGCTCGATGACCTCGCGAGTCGCAAGGTGGTCGGGGCGGCGACCCTCTGCGAAGATCCGCGCGCTCGTCACGGTGGGAGGCTGATGCACGGCGCGGGGATCCCCCGGAGTGCCTGGCTCGCGGTCGGGGTGGCTGCCGGCGCGGTGGCCGCGTCGATCGGGGCCGGGCCTGCCCCCACGCTCGTCGCCGGGCTCCTCGGGCTGGCGCTCGGCGCCCTGCCGATCAGCGACCGACGCCGGATTGTCCCGCGCGCGGTCACGCCGGCGAGCGTCGGCGCGATGCTGGTGGCCCTCCGCCTGCTGATCGGTCCGCCCGGGAGCGCCGTGCCCGAGCTGGACGGCCTCGGCAGTCCCCCGTGGACCGCCGAGGTCGTCTCCGTCGGGTCGCCGAAGGACGGGAGCCAGCTGGTCCGCCTCGCGATCCGCACAGACGGCGCGCCGGTGGTGGTGGCGGCGACGCTGCCCGCGTTCCCGGCGGTTGCGGCCGGTGCCGTCGTTGCGGTGGACGGTCGGCTGGAGCCCCCGCCCGACGACGACCCGTATGGCGAATACCTCCGGCGGACCGGCGCGTCGGGCAGCCTCCGCGCGACGAGCGTGCGGGTCGTGCGCGCTCCGCCGTGGCCGTCCGTGCAAGCCCTGCGCGACGGTGCCGGCGACGCGCTTCAGCTGTCCCTTCCAGAACCCGAGGCTGGCCTTGCCGCCGGCATCCTGATCGGCCTCCGGGAGCGCGTCGATCGCGCCCTGGCGGCCGACTTCGCCACCGCGGGCGTCAGCCACGTCGTGGCGATCTCCGGCTGGAACATCGCCATCGTCGCCGCGCTCGTGGCCGCCATGCTCCGTGGCCGGTCGCGTCGCACGGCCGGCCTGGTGACAGGCGGCGTGATCGTGGGGTACGTCATCGCTGCCGGCGCTTCACCGTCAGTTGTCCGCGCTGGCGTGATGGCCGGCGTCGTGCTGCTCGCACGGGGGTCGGGCCGCGCCGTCAGGGCGCCGGCGGCGCTCTCGCTCGCGGCGGCGGGGCTGCTCCTCCTGGACCCGGGCCTGGTCGGTGACGCCGGGTTCCGTTTGTCCGTGCTCGCGACCGCAGGCCTGCTCGCCTGGGCGACGCCGCTGGGCGCGTGGCTCGGGGGGCTCTGGGGCGGCCGAGTCCCGGGCTGGCTCGCCGAGGGGCTCGGGATCACGCTCGCGGCCCAGGCCGCCACGCTCCCCGATGTGCTCGCGACGTTCGGCCGCCTGTCGGTCGTCGCGCCGGCGGTCAACCTGCTCGTCGTGCCCATCGTGCCCGCGGCGATGGCGGGCGGAGCCGTGGCGCTCGTCGGTGGATGGCTGGTCCAGCTTGGACTGCCGGGACCGCTCGGCATCCTCGTCGGGCTGCCGGGCTGGCTGCTGCTTCGCGTCATCGTGGCCGTGGTTCGGTCCGCGGCCGGGCTGCCCTTCGCCGCGATTGCCCTCCCGCCGGACCTCACGATCCCCGCCGCGATCGCGGCGCTTGCGCTCGTCGCGGGCGTGCTCCTGGCGGTCCGCTGGCGCCGCCAAGCCCGCGCGCGAGGACGCGCCGCGCGAACGCCAACGCGGCGACGGGCGGGCCCCGCGCCGGCTGCCCCGCGCCCGCACATCCGCCCGCCGACTCGCCTCGAGCGCCTCGTGCTGGCCGGCTCCGCTCTGGTCGTCGCGGTGACGCTCCTGGCCGCTGCCGACGTGGTGGGGCGAGCGGACCGGATCGTCATGCTCGATGTGGGCCAGGGCGACGCGATCCTCGTGGAGAGCCGCGACGGCGCGCGGATGCTCGTCGACGGCGGGCCGGACCCGGACCGCGTCCTCGCCGAGCTCGACGCCACGCTGCCGCCCTGGGATCGGCGCCTCGACATCATCGTGCTCACGCACCCCCACGAGGATCACGTCGCGGGGCTGGTGCGGGTGCTCGAGCGCTACCGGGTGGGGCGCGTGTTCGAGCCGGGGATGCACGGGTCAGGGCCCGGCTGGGCGGCGTGGGACAAGGCGCTCGGGCACGGCCCGCCGCGGGGGATCCTGGCCGCGGGGGCTCGGCTCAGCCTGGGCGACATCTCGCTCGAGGTCCTCTGGCCGCGGCCCGGAACGGTGCCGGTGGCGCTCGCATCCACGGGCACGGGCATCAACAACACCTCGATCGTCCTGCTGGGCACGGCGTCGGGCCGCCACTTCCTGCTCACGGGCGACGCGGAGCAGGGCGTGGACCCCGAACTCGTCGTCGCGGGGCTCCCCCGCCTTGACGTCCTCAAGGTCGCCCACCACGGCAGCGCCACCGCCACGACCGCTGCCCTGCTCGAGGCCACACGCCCCGCCTACGCGCTCATCTCGGTCGGCGCCGACAACGACTTCGGCCATCCCGCGCCGTCAACCCTCGCCAGGCTCCGCGCCGGGGGGGCGCGGGTCCTGCGCACCGACAACGACGGCCGCCTCGAGGCGGTGCTTCGACCCGACGGCGTCGAGGTCCACGCGGCAGGCGCCAAGCGCACCGCCGCAACCCCCGACACCGGATACGATCGGTCGCATGACCGTCCCGGCGCGCCGCGAGGCCGCCCGCCTGCTGTTCTCGCTCCATCCACCCGCATGGGCCCTGCGCCACGCCTGCGCCGTGGCCGACGTCGCAGCGTGGCTGGCCGCCCGGGCCGCCGAACGCGGCGTGCCGTTGGATCGCCATGCCGTGGAGGCGGCAGCCCTGCTGCACGACGTGGACAAGCTGCCTTTGTCGGGCGCGGACCGCCGACTCCGCCACGGCGAGGGGTCGGCGGCCTGGCTCGCGGCGCGCGGGCTCGACGAGCTGGCGCCACTGGTCCGCGACCACCCGGTCACGTGCCTCTCCGATGACGGGTTGGCGGCGCGCCTGGCGGCAGCACCGCTCGAGGCCCGCCTCGTCGCGTACGCGGACAAGCGCGCCGGCCAGAGACTGGAGTCAATGGACGAGCGCTTCGGATCCTGGCGTCGCCGCTACCCCTCGGGGATGGGCGAGCAGGCGAGGCCCGGGAGCGGCGGACCGACGGGAGCCGGCTGGGGCGACGACGTCGCGGCTGTCGTGGTGGGGCGGGCGCGCGAGCTCGAGCGGTCAGTGTGCGTGGAGCTGGGCATCGCGCCCGAGGACGTCGGGCGGCTGCGCTGGTCGAGGCGCGCGCTTCGCGGGGCCGCGACGGACGGTGGGGACGAGGCGCCCGCGCGGCCGGGTGCTGCTCGCCGGGTCGCAGGAGCAGGACGGTGAGCGCCGCGGACCGCCCGCAGGTCGTGTACCTCTGGGGAGACGACGAGTGGGCGATGGAACGCGTGGTCGGGTCGATCTCAGACGAGCTGGCGCGCGACACGGGCGCCCCGCCGGACCGCTGGCGGGTCGTGGGGCAGGAGTCCAGCCCCGACGCGATCGCGCAGCGGGTCTCGATCGCCCCGATGTTCGGCGGTGGCACGGTGGCGGTGGTGGCCAACCCGACACAGCTCGTCCGCTCCAAGGCCCTGCGTGAGGCGCTCGACCGGGTCATCGCGTCGGTCGCACCCGGCAACGCGCTCGTCTTCCTCGAGTTCGACACCTCCGACGGCCGCAAACGCCCGAAATCGCTGACCGACCTCGAGGCGGCGGTGATCAGGGCCGGCGGCAGTGTCCGGCCCTGCCGCGCGCCCAGCGCTGGCGAGATGCCCTCATGGATCGGCGGCCGCGCCAAGGAGCTCGGCGTCGAGCTGGGACCGGACGCAGCGAAGGAGATCGCCCGCCGGATCGGCGCGTTCGCGACCGAGGGCGACGTGGACCGCCGCCAGATGGGCGCCATGGCCGTCGGCGAGCTCCAGAAGCTCGCGCTCTACCGCGGAACGGCAGCGGTCAGCGTCGAGGACGTGAAGGCGCTCGTCGGCGAGGTGATCCCCGACTCGCTGTGGTCCCTGTCCGACGCGGTTGCCCTCCGCCGAGCGGAGCGCGCTGGCCCGGCCCTGGACCACGCCCTCGAATCGCAGCCCGAGCAGGTCCTGCTCGTCCTCCTCCACCGCCGACTGCGGGAGCTCCTGATTGCGGCCGACGCCCGAGCGATGGGAGCCAAGCCGGCCGAGCTGGTGAAGCTGATCGGCGGCAACCCCTACGTGGTCCAGCGGCGGGCGGAGCAGGCCTCGGCCTGGACGGTCGCGGAGCTCGAGGCGGCCCTCGAGGGGCTGCTCGAGCTCGATCGGATGGCCAAGCACGCCGACGTCGAGGGCAGCACCGACGGACAGCGCCGGATGGCATGGGTGGCGTGGGTCGCCGAGCGGGTGGCGCCCCGGGCGCAGGGGCAGCAGGCGCCGCTGCGCCGCTAGGAGGAGCCCGTCCTGCGACAGGCGCGCGTCAACGCGGCGGCACACGACGTGGAGGTGGGGCCGGGACAGCCGATGCAGCCCGGACGAGCGAGAGGGAGGGCGAAAGAGGCGCCCGAGGCGTCGCTCGGGAGGCGATCAGTCAGCGGACGACCAGGCCTGCTCCTGGAGCACGATGTCGCTCTCGATCGCGAAGACGCAGCGGCCCTCGCCCAGTTCGAGCAGCTCGATCAGCTCGGGATCGATGTAGAGCTGATGGCAGTCCTCGCAGAGGCCGCCGGGAATGCCGAAGCACAGCCGCTCGTTCCGGTCAGGCAGCCGGAACGTCGTGTCGAAGCGGGTGATGATGAGGCGCCGGCTGCAGCTGGGGCAGCGATCTCGCAGGCCCGACATCGGGGCTTCTCCGGTGGCGCCAGCCCCATCGGCTGACGACCTGCAACGGATGCTAGGCACCCCGGACCCGACTGCACATGACCCAGCCGTACGGGCCAGAACGGTACCCCCACGAAACGGGTGGGCCCCGCCTTACTGGACCCGGACGACCACGCGCGCCGCCGACCAGTACTTCTCGAGCCCGTAGTAGTCGCGCTCGGGGGGCGTGAAGACGTGGACGACCACGGAGCCGAAGTCGACCAGCACCCAGTGCGATGCCGGCGTCCCCTCCCGGCCGATCGGGCGGACGCCCTCCTCGCGCAGGGCCTCGACGATCCCGTCCGCGATCGCGGCGATCTGCCGCTCGGACCCACCGGAACAGATCACGAACGCGTCCGCGAGCGTGGTCAGATCAGCCAGGTCCAGGAGCACGATGTCCGCGGCCTTCTTGTCCTCCGCGAGCTCAACGATCCGGCGGGCCAGGTCGATCGGTTCGCGGTCGGACGCGGGCGGCGCCCCGTCGCGATGCGGGAGGCCGTCCGGGCTGGGAGCGGTCGCGGTGGGTTCAGTCACGATGGTCGGGGTCCTCCGGGTGGGGTCAGGCGTACAGGCGGTGCTGGGCGATGTAGGCGGCAACGGCGTCGGGGACGAGGTACCGCACCGACCGCCCGGCGGCCGCCCTGCGTCGCACCACGCTACCTGAGATGGGCAAGAGGGGTCCCGCGAGGAAGGCGACCCTGTTCGAGGCGCCCGGGAAGCGAGCTTCCACCCACGCCGGCCCGAGCGGGTCGAAGCCGCCCCTCGGCACGACGGCGATCCGCGCGAGCCCCAGGATCCGGACCGGCTCGCGCCACGCCGGCAGCCCGGCCAGCGCCTCCGTGGAGAGGATCAGCCAGGGGTCCACGAGCCCGTCAGCACGGAGGGCCTCGAGCGTGTCCACCGTGTACGACGCCCCGCCGCGGGCGACCTCGAGGTCGCTCACCTCGAAGGCCGGGTTGCCCGCCACGGCGAGCCGGACCATCGCGAGTCGGTGTTCGGGCGATGTGACGTCACGCCCAGGCTTGTGCGGCGGCGTGGACGCGGGCATGAACACCACGCGCTCCAGCCCCAGCGCCTCGCGCGCCTCCTCGGCGATCGCGAGGTGGCCGTTGTGGATGGGGTCGAACGTGCCGCCGAGGATCCCCACGGAGCCGAGCTGCACAGGCGCCGGAGGCTCGATGGGATCGCCCTGGGCAGCCTCGGTCACTCGCCCTCCTCGGGCGGCTCCCAGGCGAGCACGACCTCACCGATGCGGACGTCGTCGCCCGGGCGCACGCCGGCCTTCCGGAGCGCCCCGTCGATGCCCAGGCGCAGGAGCTCCCGCTGGAACCGCTCGGCGGACTCCTCGTTGTCGAAGTTGGTCTGGACGGCCAGCCGCTCGATCCGCTTGCCGTGGACGACGTAGCCCTCCTCGTGGCGCTCGATCGTGAAGCCGTCCCCGGCGGCCTCGAGGCGGTGCACCACCACGCCAGCGGGGTCCGGCGGCTCGGCCATCGCTTCGGCGTCCGGCAGCATCGCGCCCACCGCGACGCGCAGGGCGTCGAGCCCCTCGCCGGTGTCCGCGGAGATGGCCACGACATCGCGGCCCGCCGCCCGCTGCGTCGCCTCGAACTCGGGCCATGCGGACTGGGCGTCGGGCAGGTCGAGCTTGTTGAACACCACGAGCATCGGCTTGGCGAGCAGCGCGGGGTCATGCGCCCCAAGCTCGTCGCGGATCGTGTCGTGGTCCCACTGCGGGTCCTTCGCCGCGCCGTCCACCATGTGCAGCAGGACGCGCGTCCGTTCCACGTGGCGGAGGAACGCGTGCCCCAGGCCAGCGCCGGCCGAGGCGCCCTCGATCAGCCCTGGCACGTCCGCGATCGTCGGGCGCCGCCCGTCCTCCTCGCCCAGCTCGAGCACGCCCAGGTTGGGCTCGAGCGTCGTGAACGGGTACGCGGCGATCTTCGGCCGGGCCGACGTGAGGGCGGCCAGCAGGGTGGACTTGCCCGCATTGGGGAGCCCAACCAGGCCCACATCGGCGATGAGCCGCAGCTCGAGGCGCAGGCCCTTCTCCTCGCCTGGCTCGCCGCGCTGCGCGTGGCGTGGCGCCTGGTGGGTGGAGGTGGCGAAGTGCACGTTGCCCAGGCCGCCGCGGCCGCCGCGGGCGACCATCGCCTCCTGCCCCACCGCGACCAGGTCCGCGAGCAGCCCGCCGGTCACCTCGTCGATGACCGCGGTCCCGGGCGGGACCGGGAGGTACAGGTCGTCGCCGGCCTTGCCGTGGCGCTTCTGGCGCTCCCCCGAGCCGCCCGGCGTGGCCGAGAAGTTGTGCTTGTACCGGAAGTCGCGCAGCGTGGTCTGGCCGGCGTCCACGCGCAGGTACACCGAACCGCCGCGGCCGCCGTCGCCGCCGTCGGGGCCGCCCCGGGGCACATGAGCTTCGCGGCGCATCGTGGACGCTCCGTCGCCGCCGGCACCGGCGCGCACGACGATGCGGACCTCGTCAAGGAACATGCTGGGCATTCTCGCACGGGAGCCTCGGCCAAACGCTGACGCCCCCGGCGAACCGGGGGCGTTCGGCTGTCCGCGGCGGACTGTGGCTAGAGGTAGTTGAGGGGGTTCATCCGCTGGCCGCCATTCCAGATGGGGCCAATCCACACCTCGAAGTGGAGGTGGGGCCCGGTGGCGTCGCCGCTCTGCCCGATCCGGCCGACCTGCTGTCCCCGGCTGACGGTCTCGCCGGTGCCCACGGTGAGGGCTGACATGTGGTTGTAGGTGGTGTACATGTCGCCGCCGTGGGAGATCCAGACTTGCCACCCGCCGCCGTTGCCCTTCCAGCCGGCGAAGATCACCGTGCCGCTGGCGGCCGCGACAACGGTGGAGCCGTAGTCGGCGGCGATGTCGATCGCCCAGTGGCCGTAGTGGTAGTACTGGCTGATGTAGTTGTTGCCGCCGATGACCGGCCACGAGAGCCTGCCGCCCGTGTAGCTGCCGCCCACCCCGGAGGTGGTCCCTCCGCTGGTGCGATGGGTCGTGGTGGTTGTCGGGTGCGAAACGGCCTGCGGCTTGACCGGCTTCGGCGTGGGGATGGGCGCCCCCAGCGCCCCGGGGACGATCAGGACCTGGCCCACGACGAGCGTCGGGTCGGTCAACTGGTTGATGTCGATGATCGCCTGCTTGTTGACGCTGTACTTCGCGGCGATGCCGTCGAGCGTGTCGGTCACCCCGACCGTGATCACGAGGCCATTGGCCGGTGGGACGCGCAGCAGCTGCCCGATGTGGAGGTCAGTCAGGGACTTCATCGTGCCCTTGTTCGCCCACCACAGCGTCATCGTGGAGATCTTGAAGGTGGACGAGATCCCCGAGAGCGTGTCGCCCTTCTTGACCTTGTAGAGCTGGATCAGCGACGAGCCGTCCTCAACCGTCGTCTCGGGCGCGTAGCCGGTGATGAGCGTGCCGTCCGCGGTCACGTTGCCCGTGTCCGGCGAGGGCTGCTCGGCCGACGGGAGGGTCGTGACGTCTGCGGGGACGGTGACCGGCTGGAAGCTCGTGTCCGACTTCCGCGCGTCGAGGCTGGTGAGCCCGAGGCCGTCCGTGCTGTCGAGGTAGCGGACCCCGCCATTGACGGCAAGCCGAGGGTTGGGGCTGCTGCCCTGGGCGGCGCCGGCCGCGCCACCGGGCGTGCTCGGCATCAGGGCGAGCATCGAGGCGATGGCGACGATCGCCGCAACGGCGACCGGGAGTGCACGCTCGGCCGTGGTGAACGGGCGAACCGCCGACGCGAGCGTCCCGCTCAGCATGCCGGCTGGAGCGGTGCGGCCGCGGAGCCATGACCCGAACGCCAGCAAGAGGGCGATGGATCCGTGGCGGGCGCGGCTGGCCTGTGACACGCGGCGGGCAGGGCGCAGGCGATTGGGCCGGCGACCCACGCCGTCGGTGGACTTCTGCAATACGGCCTCCTGGGGGGAGGATCGAGCGACGGGAGCACTCCCGGGCGCCTGTGCCGATCCCCTCTCGGGGTGTTGGTCGTGCGGTGGAGTGGCCCGAAATTGCGTCCCTCGGCCAGCTCCGATTTCAGGACCCTAACAGACCGCGGAACCGTAGGTCAAACGACGCATCCCAGATCTGGGGGTGTCGGGAGGCCCTTTTACCCGGTCTGGAAGTCCCAAATCTGGGCATTGCTGACCGAGATTGAGAAGACGCAACGAATTCGCAGCCTGGAAAGGCGTCACAGCGTCGCGGGTGTTGCGCGTCGCGGACCGGCATCGCGGCCCAGTCTGGCGTCTCGGACCGACTCGGGGTCAGTCCAGCGGCTTGTTGAGCGAACCCAGGAACTGGACGTTGTTCTCGGTCTTCGCGATCCGGTTGAGGAGGAGCTCGATGCCCTCGTTCGAGCCGACCGCGGACAGCATCCGGCGCATCGTCCAGACCATCTTGAGGGTGCCCTCCTCGAGGAGCAGCTCCTCGCGGCGGGTCCCGGACCGCTGGACGTCGATCGCCGGGAAGATGCGCTTCTCGGCGAGCTTGCGGTCGAGGATGAGCTCCGAGTTGCCGGTGCCCTTGAACTCCTCGTAGATCACGTCGTCCATGCGCGAGCCCGTGTCGACGAGGCAGGTCCCGATGATCGTCAGCGAGCCGCCCTCCTCGATCTTGCGGGCGGCGCCGAAGAACCGCTTGGGCGGGTACAGCGCGATCGGGTCGATGCCGCCGGAGAGGGTTCGGCCGGAGGGGGGCAGCGCGAGGTTGTACGCGCGCGCGAGGCGGGTGATGGAGTCGAGCAGGATCACCACGTCGCGCCCGGTCTCCACCTGGCGCTTCGCGATCTCGAGCGCCATCTCGGCGACGTGCGTGTGGTTCTCGGTGGGCTCGTCGAAGGTGGAGCTGATGACCTCGCCGTGGACCGAGCGGCGCATGTCCGTGACCTCCTCCGGGCGCTCGCCGATGAGGGCGACCATCAGGAGGATGTCGGGGTAGTTGGCCGTGATCCCGTTCGCGATCGCCTTGAGCAGCATCGTCTTGCCGGCCTTCGGCGGCGACACGATCAGCGCGCGCTGGCCCTTGCCCAGCGGGTTGACAAGGTTCACGAGCCGCTGGGAGAGGTTCTTCGGGTCCGACTCGAGGTTGATCAGCTCGATCGGGTGGATCGGCGTCAGGTCGTTGAAGAACGGCCGGCGGCGGGCGGCCTCGGTGTCCACACCGTTGACGGTGTCGACGCGGATCAGGCCCCAGTACTTCTCGCCCTCGCGCGGCGCTCGGACAGCGCCGACGACGCGGTCGCCCACCCGCAGGCCGAAGCGGCGGACCTGGCTGGAGCTGACGTAGACGTCCTCGGCGCTCGGCAGCAGGCCGTGGCGGCGCATGAAGCCGTAGCCCTCGTCCACGACGTCGAGGATGCCGAAGGCGAAGTCCAGGCCGGCCCGCTCGGTCTGCGCCTGCAGGATGGCGTCAACCAGGTCCTCGCGGCGGTCCGCCCCGGTGTCGATCTCCAGACTCTTGCCGACGTCGCGCAGCTCCTTGACCGACATCTCGCTGAGGTCGCGGATGTCGAGGTCGTTCCGCCCGCGCGCGGCTTCGAGCTCTGCGACTTCATCCTGCTCGGTGACCGGCAGGCGGTTCGTCTGGGAGCGGCGGCGCGAGCGGCGGTTGCGGCTCGGGCGCTGGTCGGGGCCATTCGGCATGGAGGGGGCTGTCCTCGGGGTGAGTGCGACTCGGGTCTGAACCGGTCGGGATTGGGCGCGCCACGGGCCGTGCTTCGCGCGGAATCACTCGTACGTCGCGCGCGACCGGTGGGGGTGCCCCGATCATATTGGACCGTGGGCCGTGCCGTCAACGATTCGGTCGCCTCGCGGGCGCAGATTGATTCCCCGCTGCGCGACAGCGTGGTCGCCGGAGCTCTCGCTGGCGTGCTGGCCGTGTCGGTCGCGGGTCTGCAGGCCGGGGCCCAGCGCTGTGGTGGCAGTGGCCATCGGGCTTGTGCAGCTCGCCCTCCAAGTCGCCTGGGTGCGGCGCAGCATCAACCGTCTTCACAGGGGCGCGAGCCCGCGCTCCCCAGGTCCCGATCCGTCCGGCTGACGGGGGACGTGCGCGCAGCGAGGAGATGGCGCGGGACTCCGTCCTGGCGGTCGGCTTCTTCGCGGTCGCGTCCGCCGCGGCACGGGCAGCCTTCCCGTGGCCACGGCATCCGGGCGGGTCGCGGCAGGACGCCGGGGCTGCGTCAGGACGCGGGGGCAGCCTCGGCGGCGCGATCGTCCTCGGGCTGCTGGCCAACGGCCGTGAGGACCGGCTGGGTCCCATCGCGCAGGGCGAGCGCCGTGGCGACGAAGCCGTGGAACAGCGGGTGCGGGCGTTCCGGCCGCGACTTGAACTCGGGGTGGAACTGGCTTGCGACAAACCACGGGTGGTCGCGCAGCTCGACGATCTCCACCAGGCGGCCGTCGGGCGAGGTGCCCGAGAGGAGCATCCCGGCGCCCTCGAGGACAGCTCGATACCGGTTGTTGACCTCGAAGCGGTGCCGGTGCCGCTCGTAGATGACCTCGGTGCCGTAGACCGCACGGGCCTTCGACCCGGGCGCGAGCTTGGCCGGATAGAGGCCCAGCCGCATCGTGCCGCCCTTGTCCTCGACGTCCCGCTGGTCGGGCATGAAGTCGATGACCGGGTTCGAGGTGAACATGTCGAACTCGGTGGAGTTGACGTCGGTGGTCTGCATGACCTCGCGCGCGAACTCGATCACGGCGCACTGGAGGCCCAGGCACAGGCCAAGGTACGGCTTGCCCTGCTTGCGCGCCCAGTGTGCGGCGAGCACCTTGCCCTCGATCCCGCGGTGGCCGAAGCCTCCCGGAACCAGCACCGCGGCGGCGCCGGCGAGGCGCTCGTCGACGTTGTCCTTGTCCAGGCGCTCGCTGTCCACCCAGCGGACCTTCGCGTCCACGCCGTTCGCCCACGCCGCGTGGCGCAGCGCCTCGGTGACCGAGAGATAGGCGTCGGGCAGCTCGATGTACTTGCCCACGAGCGCGATCTCGAGCGTGGGCTTGGGGGCCTTGATCCGCTCGACCAGCGCGCGCCAGCCGTCGAGGTTCGGCACGGCGTCGGGATCACCCAGCCCCAGCTCACGCACGACGAGCCGCCCGAAGCCGAACGACTCGAACTGGAGCGGGACCTCGTAGATCGTGGACGCGGTGGGAGCCGGGATCACGGCGTCGACGTCGACATCGGTGAACAGGGCGATCTTCTCGCGGATCTCGTCCGGGACGTCGCTGTCCGAGCGGAGGACGATCACGTCCGGCTGGATGCCGATGCCGCGCAGCTCCTTGACCGAGTGCTGCGTGGGCTTCGTCTTGAGCTCGCCCGTGGCGGCAAGGGCCGGCAGCAGCGTCACGTGGACGTACAGGACGTTGTGGCGCCCCTGGTCCTTGCGCATCTGGCGGATGGCCTCGAGGAACGGCAGGCTCTCGATGTCGCCCACGGTGCCGCCAACCTCGACGATCACGACGTCCGGCTCGCCGTCCCGGGCGACGCGCGTGATGCGCTCCTTGATCTCGTTGGTGATGTGCGGGATGACCTGGACGGTGCCGCCCAGGTAGTCCCCGCGCCGCTCCTTCGCGATCACCGCGGAGTAGATGCGGCCGGTCGTGACGTTGGAGACCTGCGAGAGGTTCTCGTCGATGAACCGCTCGTAGTGGCCGAGGTCGAGGTCCGTCTCGGCGCCGTCGTCGGTGACGAACACCTCGCCGTGCTGGTACGGCGACATCGTCCCCGGGTCCACGTTGATGTACGGGTCGAGCTTGAGGATGGAGACCTTGAGGCCCCGCGCCTTGAGCAGGCGCCCCACGGAGGCGGCGGTGATGCCCTTGCCGAGTGAGGAGGTCACTCCTCCGGTCACAAAGACATACTTCGCCATGGGCACAGGTCCTCCGGGGTTTTTCTCATGCTACCGATTTCGGCGCCCCTGGGACAAGGTGGCCCGGGTTGCGATTGGGGTTCGACGGGCCGCCCTGCCGTGGCATTGCCATTGCGCGCTATGGCCCGAACGACGGCGGCGGGTCTGTGCAGACCGTGCCCCGCGCGGGCGTGCGCAGCTCCAGGAGGTAGGCGCTCGCGGCATCGCCCAGGCACCCGTTCTCCACCATCGAGTCCCCCGTCGTGTGGCCGAGGCCGTCCCGGACGAGCACGATGCCGGTGCCCAGCGCGTCGGCCAGCGGCTGGGCCCCGGACAGCGGCGTGGCCGGGTCGTCCGTGGAGGCGAGGACGAGGATCGGCGGGAGGCCCGCCGGCGGGGCGCCCACCGCGATCTGGCCCGCGGCGACGGGCCAGTCGAGACAGCCGTAGGCGTCGGTCAGCACCACTTGCGCCGCGAACTGGGGCGCCATGACCTCAGACGCGGCGAACGCCGCCTCGATGGCGCTCGGCGTGGGGAGGCGGGCAACGTCGAGACAGGACGTGGCGAGGTAGGAGCCCAGCTGCACCTGCGCGTAGTAGTTGTTCGCCATCCCCAGCAGGGCTGAGCCGTCGCCCCGCTGCGCCTCGGCCAGGGCCTGCATCAGCGGCTCGGGGTCGTGGGTGTAGAGGTATGTCAGGATGCCCGTCGTCGCCTCGCCGGGGCCAAGCTGGCCCGGGCCCGCGGCGATGGGCTTCCGGTCCAGCCGCGCCATCAGCTCGGCGAAGGCCGTGGCGGGGTTGCCGCCGTTGTAGAACGGACAGGCCCTGGCCGCCGCGCAGAGCGCGATCTCGTGGTCGAAGACGGCCTGGAAGCCGCGCGCCTGCGAATCGTCGCGGCCCCGGAGGTCAAGCGCGGGATCCACTGGGCCGTCGAGGACCGCCGCTCGCAACCGCGTGGGGAACATCGTCGCGTAGAGGTAGCCGAGGTAGGTTCCGTAGGACCAGCCCCAGTAGCTGATCGTGGCCTCGCCCATCGCAGCCCGGATGGCGTCCATGTCCCGCGCGGTGTTGGCCTCTGACAGGTAGGGCAGGAGGTCACCGCTGGCGGACTGGCACTGTGCGGCCACCTGGTCGAAGACGGTCCGGTACTCGGCGAGCGCCCCTGGTGTCGTGGGCGTCGGGTCGAGCGCCTCCACGCTCGCGATTGTGGCCCGGTCGGGGCACGTCAGGCCGCGGCTGAACCCGACGCCGCGAGGATCCCAGCTGACGAGGTCGAAGCGATTGGCAATCGCGGGCGGCAGCAGGCCGTCCACGCCCGCGAGCATGTCCACACCGGAGGCTCCGGGTCCGCCCGGGTTGAGGAACAGCGTCCCGATCCGCCGGGCCGGGTCGGGGGCCTTCCGTCGGACCACCGACAGCGTGATCGACCCGGCAGACGGGCTGGCGTAGTCGAGCGGCACAGTGACCGTCGTCGATTCGTTCGCGCCCAGCGAGAGCCAGGTGAGCGCTCCGTCTGTCAGCGACGCGGAGGGCGTGGACACCGGCTCCGGCGTTCCGGTCGGGTTGGGCGACGGGGACTGCGGCGCCGATGGCGATGGCGACGGCGTCGGGGTCGGCGAGCCGCAGCCGACGACGCCGAAGGCGATCGCGAGGATCGCGGGCCAGATGCGGCGGCTCATGCGGCGGTGGACCCTCCGGCAGGGAGCGTACGCCCGCGGAGTGCCACGGGCAACGCGCTCCGTGGGCCCGCGGCCGAGCTACATCTAGCCGGCGATCCCCAGACGGGTGCGCACCGAGTCCGGCACCATCGCCGCCCGCCGCGTCACCGCCACCCCGAGCACGATGATGCCGCCGCCCAGCGCCTGAGCCGGACCGACCGGCTCCGCGAGGAACGCCGCGCCGAGCAGGACCGCGCCCGCCGGGACCAGCAGCTGCATCGCTGCCGTCCGCGTGGGGCCGACTAGTCGCACGGCGTTGAACACCAGCACGTTGGCGACCCCGGCGGCGAGCACGCCCGCGTAGAGGATGCCGACGAGCGCGGCGATCGGCACCGATGCCGGGGGCGACGTGACGGCATCCCACACGCCAAACGGGACGAGGAAGAGGAATCCGCCCAGCACCGTCCACGCCGTCGCGGTCAGCGGGTCGACGTGACGGAGGAGCCGAGTGCCCAGCACCGTGTACACCGCCCACAGCAGCGCCGCAGTCAGGGTCAGCCCGTCGCCGAGGAGCGACTGGTCGAGTCCCAGCCCGGAGCCGGCCCCGATGACGATCGCGACGCCGGCGAAGGCGGTCAACGCCCCTGCCAGCTTCGGTGCGGTGAGGCGGTCCAGCCCAACCGCCGCGGCCAACAGCGCCACGGCGACGGGCGACGCGGCGATGATCAGCGCGCTGTCACCGGCGGTGATCTGCGTGAGCCCCGTCGTCCAGAGCACCTGGTACACCCCGAACCCGAGCATGCCCAGGGCCAGGAGCGGCAGCGTGTACCGCCCGGGTGAGCGGATGGGGCCGTAGCGCCAGCGCAGCAGCAGGAACAGGGTGAGCGCAGCCACCCCGAATCGCGATGCCGTGAACGTGAGCGGCCCGAGCACGGTGATCGCCGACTTGACGACGACGAAGTTGGCCGCCCAGATCAGCACCGTCACGATGACACCGGCCTCGGCGATGCGACGCTCGCGCGAGGAAACGGCGACGCCCGCCAGTTTGGCGGGCGCCGTGCGCTGAATCGGCGGTCCGGCGGCTCCCGCCGGTGATGAGCTGTCGATCAGGCGCCTTCCTGCTCGAGCTCGAGCGCCTCCTCGTCGTCCTCCTCGGTGAGCTTGAGCCAGACGAACAGCCCGGCCAGGACGATGAGGGGGATGACGATCATGGCGCCCAGGGTGACCCCAAGAGCGACGGCAACGGTCCGCAACGCCTTCATGCGACGGGACCTCCTCTGCTACTGCGTGGTGGGCGAGATTGTGCGGCCTGGCAGGCGACCTGTCATTCGCCAGCGACGGGGGTGGTGGACCCGGCCCTCGCGCGGAGCTCGGGGCCGCGGGCCACCAGGCCCTCGACGTCATCCGCGGTGAACTCGGCGAGGACGTGGCGCACGACGCCCTGGCCCGATACCAGCAGCCGGACGACGTACGCGCCGTCCTGCTCGAACAGGAAGGAGTCGCGCGGCTTCTGCTCGTCCATCCAGCGGCCGATCACACGGAGAGCGCGCTCGTGGGAGCCCGCCTGCGCGGTGCCGGGCGGATCGCCGGTGCCGCGCCGCTTGATGGCCTCCTCCATGAACTTGGCGATGTCCTCGTCGAGGTAGGTCAGGGTCTCCTTGACCATGGTGCCCACCGACTCCGACCAGGCGCTCGAGCCGCCCTGCGTGGTGACGAGGCCCTGGACGACGTACCCGTCGGGCACCTCCAGAAGCAGGATGTCGCGCATGTTCCGCCGGTCGAGGAAGGCGCCAATGGAGCGGAAGACCTCCTCGAAGTCCTGGCGCGGGCTTCCGTCGTAGATCCGCATCGAGCCTCCTTGCGGCGCGTCGCGCCCGTCCGAGCGGCGATGCCCTGACGAGCCGGTCCTCCGGTTCGAGCAGGCCGCGGTCACCTCGCCCGCCGCTCGCTCGCGCTGAACAGGACGGTCCTGACGAGTGTAGTCATCGGCCGGGTCCCGAACAAGGCGTCGGCGCCAGCAGCGGCGTCGGCAGGTCCTCGGACTGCAGATCTCCGGCCCCTCGGCCGCCGCGCTAGCCGGCCAGCGCCACGGCGAGGAGTGCGCCCACGCGGGCGTTGTTGACGATGAGCGCGATGTTCGCCCTGACGCTGGCGCCGCCGGTGATCTCCGCGACGCGCGCGAGCAGCCAGGGCGTCGTGGCCGGGCCGTGGATCCCGGCCGCCTCGGCGTCGGCGATGGCGCGCGCGACGACCTCCCGGACGTACCCGTCCTCCAGCGCGTCCGCGGCAGGCACGGGGTTGCACAGGACGACGCCCGCGTCGAGCCCGAGGGCGGCCTGCGCCTCGACCACCCGGGCGGCCGAGACCACGTCCGCGATCGTCATCGGGGCTGGGATCCCACTCCGGCGGGCCCAGAAGAACGGCATCTCGTCCTGGCCGAGCACCAGCACCGGAACCCCGGCGGTCTCGAGGTACTCGAGGGTGCGCGGGACGTCGAGGATCGCCTTCGGGCCGGCGCACACGACCGCGACCGGGGTCCGGGCGAGCTCGCCCAGGTCGGCCGAGATGTCGAACGAGGGATTCGGCCCGTCGAGCGCGCCGCGGTGCACGCCGCCGATGCCGCCGGTGCTGAAGACGCGGATCCCAGCCGCGTGCGCCGCGATCATCGTGGCCGACACGGTGGTGGCGGACCATCCGCCAGCGGCGGCGCCCTCGGCCAGGCTGTGGCGGGAGACCTTGCGGACGGACCCTGCGGGCGCCGTGGCCAGCGCCTCGAGTTCGTCTTGGCCGAGACCCACGAGGAGCCGGCCGTCGCGCATTGCCACCGTGGCTGGGATCGCGCCCGACGCACGAACGGCCTGCTCGGAGGCAGTCGCGACCTCGACGTTCTGCGGGTACGGCAGGCCGTGGCTGATGAGCGTGGACTCGAGGGCGACGACGGGGCGGGCGTCGCGGAGGGCGTCGGCGACCTCCGGGGCGATCGTGAGACGGTCGGGTTGCAGCATGAGGACGAGGGTACCGGAGCGCCAGGGGTCAAAACGCGAGCGCACCCGCCGCAACCACGCCGCGCCGGGCTCGCCGCCCCGCTAGGCTCCCCGCATGCCGCCCGACACCACGCCCGCGCTCCGCCTGCCAACCCCAGAGATCCTCCGGGAGCAGGTGGTCCTCGAGGAGCACGACCTCGCGCGGGACGGGTCGTTCGCGGTGGTGACCCGTCGCGTCGTGGACGGCGACGACTACGTCTCGCACCTCTGGGTGGTGGCCCTCCCGGGCGGCGGAGAGCCGCGGCAGCTCACCCATGGGCGGGTCAGGGACATGCGGCCCGCGCTGCGCCCGGACGGGATGCGCGTCGCGTTCACCCGCAAGGTGCCCGGCGAGGAGCGGACCTACCTGGTCGTGGCGCGCGTGGACGGCCTGGCGCCGGAGGCCCAGCTGGGTCTCGACGCGCTCGACCCGGGTCAGCCCGTCTGGTCGCCCGACGGCCGCTGGATCTCATTCGCCGCGGAGACCGGCGATGAGCGCTTCATCGTGGGCGGGCGGCCGGCCAAGGGCGAGCCGCGGGCGCGGGTAGTGGCGGCCCTCGACTATCGGGCCGATGAGGTGGGCTACATCGACCGGCGCCCGCAGCTGTTCGTCGTGGCGGCCGACGGCAGCGGGGCGCCCCGCCAGATCACCGAGATCGCCGGCGGTGTCTTCGGGGTCCCGGCGTGGCGGCCCGACAGCCGCGCCCTGGCGTTCACGGCCGACCCGCGCCCCGACGCCGACCGCCGCCCCAGGACGTCGGTCTTCGAGGTCGAAATCGGGATCGAGGGGACCGATGCGCCGCCGAGCCAGCCGCGCGAGGTGCTCGCGCTCGCCGGCCCCGTTCGAGCGCCCGCCTACTCGCCGGACGGCCGCTTCGTCGTCGGTATCGGGGTGGACGACCCGGACTTCTTCGACGATCTCTCGCCCACCCTCCACGCCGCGCCCCTCGACGGCTCGGCGAGGCCATGGCCGCTCATGCCCGATCTCGACCGTCCCGTGGGCAACTGGGCTGACTCGGACCTCACCGGCTGGATGGTCGACCAGCGCCCTGGACCCGTGTGGACGTCGCCGGGCCACGTGTTCGCGCTCGTCACCGATCGCGGCCGGACCCACCCCTGGCGCGTCCGCGTGGACCCGGAGGACGGGCGGCCGCTGGGCGATCCCGAGCGGGTCGCCCGCGGTGACGCCATGGCCAACATGGTCGCCGCGACCGCCGAGCGAACCGTCACCCTCATCGCCACCCTGGGCGCCCGCCCGCCCGAGCTCTGCCTCGCCGCCGCTGACGGCACGCTCCGACCGCTGACGACGATGGGCGGCGACTGGCTCGATGGCGTCGCCTGGCCGGAGATGCGCGCGGTGGAGGCGCCGGGTCCCGGCGGGCCGATCGAGACGTGGATCGCGTCACCCGCGGGCGCGACCCGAGGTCCCCTGCCGACCATCGTGGACGTGCACGGCGGGCCGCTCGGCGCGTGGTCGCCGGCGCCCAGCCTCGAGGTCGCGCTCCTGTGCGCCCGCGGCTTCCGGGTCGTCCTGCCCAACATCCGCGGCTCGGCCAGCTATGGGCGCGAGTGGATTGCGCCGCAGCTCGGCGACTGGGGCGGCGCCGACGCGGACGACGTGCACGCCGCGCTCGACCACGTCATCTCCCTCGGCCTCGCCGACCCCGGCCGCCTCGGCGTGCTGGGCCTCTCGTACGGCGGGTTCATGGTGAACTGGCTCGTCGGGACCACGGACCGATTCCGGGCCGCGGTGTCCGAGAACGGCGTGACCAACCAGGTGAGCGCGTGGGCGGCGAGCGACACCGGACCGGAGTACTGCCGAGCCGCCCGCATGGGCGACGCCACGACACCCGAGGGCGTCGAGCGCCTGTGGCGCCAGTCGCCGCTGCGCAACGTCGCCGAGGTCCGCACGCCACTCCTGCTGCTCCAGTCAGAGGCGGACCGCCGGTGCCCGGCGTCGGACAACGAGCAGTTCTTCGTCGCCCTGCGGCAGCTGGGCCGGACCGTCGAGTACGTGCTCTACCCCGAGGAGTACCACGTGGTGCAGGCCACGGGCCGCATCGACCGCCGGGTGGACCGCATGGAGCGCATGCTCGCCTGGTTCGACCGCTTCCTGCGGGCCTGACGTCGATCCGTCGCCTGCCGGTGCGATGATGCGCGCCATGGATGATGTCGTCGGTGAGTACTCGAGCGTCAGGACGCCCTCCGAGTTCTGGCTGAACCTCGGGGCGTTGCTGACCGACGAGGTCGTCATCGTGGAGGCGCAGGCGGCCGGGATGGACTGGCCGGACCTCGCCGACGGGCGCAGGCGCCTCGTCAACACCCGGCGGACGATCATCGGCGTCGCCCTGAGGCACGACTGGATCGGCACGCAGGAGTCGTGGCTGCTGATGGGCGCGGACCCGCAGGAGGTCCTCGCCGCGGCCCGACCCTGGATCGAGCGCGAGCAGCAGCGGCAGCTCGGCGAGACGGAGCCAGGGGGCCGGTAGCGCGCGAGGGTCTCGCCTCCCGCTAGCCGATCGAGAGCTCCGCTGGGCGCGTCATGATCTGGCGCTGGGCCGTGCGATTGCCGAGCACCGCACCCCGCTGGAGCGCAGCCGCCTCCGCGAGCCCTTTGCGGCGCGCATCGAGCCAGCCCGCGAGGAACCCGGCATCAAACGCGTCCCCCGCTCCGGTCGTGTCCTCGGCTTTGACCGGGGTGGTGGCCACCTCGAGGCGGACGTGGTCCGCGTCGGCGCGGAGCAGCACCGTGGCGCCCTTGCGCCCCCGCTTGACGACTGCCGCGGGCGCGAGCTCGAGGAGGCGCTCCTCGCGCCTTGGTCCCAGCAGCGCGCGGGCCTCGTCACGCGTGGCGAACACGAGGTCCGGCGCGGCCTGCTCGATCAGTCGCAGGGCGGCGTGGCGGCCGTGCGCGAGCAGCGGCGCCGACGACGAGAGGTCCACGCTCACCAGCGCCCCTGCTTCGTGGCCCAGCCTCGCGGCGGCCATGCCCGCAAGACCCAGCGGCTGGTCGAGCAGGGAGTACGCCGGCAGGTGCACGGCGGCGGCCCCCGTGAACCACTCCTCACGCAGGTCCTCGGGTCGCAGCCGCAGCGCAGCGCCGCGCTGGGTCACGAACGAGCGCTCGCCGCCAGGCTCCACGAGAACGCCGATCCGCCCTGTCGGCGCACCGGCGACGCGAACGGCCCGCACCTCCACGCCATCGCGCGCGACGGCGGCCACGAGCGCCCGACCCGAGGCGTCGCGGCCCACGGCGCACACCAGCGTCGGGTGCATCCCGAGGCGGCCGAGCCAGCGGGCAGTGGTGGAGGCGGAGCCGCCCTGGCGCATCACCACGCGACCCGTCACGTCCGTGCCCCGCTCGAGTTCGCGGTCCGGGGCGAGCACCACATCGAGCACCAGATCGCCAACCACCAGAATGCGGGGCGGCGCCCCCGGCCCGCGGCGGACGGCACCCGCGGCATGACGTCGCGGCAGGCTGCGGGGGTGGGGCAGACTCGGCATCGACCGAGGATACGTCGGAGCACGGCGCGCAAGGGGCACGGCGCGCGAGGTGGCCGCTCACGAGCGACCGCTCCCGCTCGTCGCCGCCACCAGATCGCCTCCCGGAGGCGCCTCGGCGCGGCCATCGGCCCCTGGGGCGGCCTTTCGCAACCTTCGGGCACCGAAACGCCTCCACGAGGAGGATCCGGGGCCCGGCTGGTGCAGGAGCGCATCCGGGAGGCGATCCGGTGGTCGCTGGGGCCCAGAGGCGGAAGTGTCACGGGGTTGGCAGCGCGCGCCGGCGACCGGCGACGTCCGGCTTCACGCGCACGCGGGGTACGATGAACGCACCGGCACGACTCGCCGCGCCGGCATCCCAACGTCGCCCACCGGAGACCGCCATGACCCTGCCGGACGCCCGCCTCGAGCGGCTCGCCGTCGATACGATCCGAACGCTGTCCATCGACGGCGTGCAGCAGGCGAACTCCGGGCACCCGGGCACTCCCATGGGCGCGGCCCCGATGGCCTTCGCCATCTGGACCCGCCACCTCCGCCACGCCCCCACCCAGCCCGACTGGCCCAACCGAGACCGCTTCGTCCTGTCGGCCGGCCACGCGTCGATGCTGCTCTACTCAATGCTCCACCTGACCGGGTACGCCGTCTCGCTCGACGACCTCAAGTCGTTCCGCCAGTGGGGCTCCATCACGCCCGGCCACCCCGAGTACGGCATGACGCCCGGCGTCGAGGCGACCACCGGCCCGCTTGGACAGGGCCTGAGCAACGCCGTGGGCATGGCGATCGCGGAGCGGCGGCTGGCGGCCGAGTTCAACCGGCCGGACCACGCGCTCATCGACCACCACACCTACGTGATCTGCTCCGACGGCGACCTGCAGGAGGGCGTCAGCGCGGAGGCGAGCAGCCTCGCCGGCCACCTGCGCCTCGGCAAGCTCGTCGTGCTCTACGACGACAACCACATCCAGCTCGACGGCCCCACGGCCATGGCGTTCAGCGAGGACGTGCTGGGCCGGTACGCGGCCTACGGCTGGCACACCCAGCGCGTCGCGGACGGCAACGACGTGGGCGCCATCTCTGCGGCCATCGACGCCGCGAACGCCGACCCCCGACCCTCGATGATCGCGGTCCGGACCCATATCGGCTTCGGCAGCCCGAACAAGCAGGATTCGCAGAAGGCGCACGGGGCGCCGCTCGGCCCGGACGAGGTCCGCCTCACCAAGGAGGCCTACGGCTGGGACCCGGACAAGACGTTCTTCGTCCCCGACGAGGCCGCCGAGCTCTTCCGGCAGGCCGTCCCCCGGGGCGAGCAGCTCGTGTCGGAGTGGCACGCGCGGTATGCGGCGTACGCGACCGCCTACCCCGCCGAGGCCGCGGAGCTCCAGCGCCGCTTGGGCGGCCGGCTGGCGAAGGGCTGGGACGCGCCGCTGCCGTCGTGGGAGACCGGTTCCGAGGTCGCCACCCGCAACGCGAGCCAGGATTCGATCCAGGTCCTGGCGGCCACGCTGCCCGAGCTGTTCGGCGGATCGGCAGACCTGTCCGAGTCGAATCTCACTGACGTCAAGGCCAACGGTCCCGACCTCTTCGAGGCCGACAACCCCGGGCGCAACCTCCGTTTCGGCGTCCGCGAGCACGCCATGGGCGCGATCGCCAACGGGATCGCCTACCACGGCGGGTTCCTCCCCTACGTGGCGACGTTCCTCACGTTCAGCGACTACATGCGCGGCGCGGTCCGGCTCGCCGCCCTGTCCGGCCTCCACGTGACCTATGTCTGGACGCACGACTCCGTCGGCCTGGGCGAGGACGGGCCGACCCACCAGCCGGTCGAGCACTACGCGGCGCTGCGCGCCATCCCGAACCTGTGGTTCGTCCGGCCCGGTGACGGCAATGAGGCGGCGGCGGCCTGGGCACTGGCCGTGGAGCGGCCGATGATCGGCGCGCCGGGGCCGGTGGCCATCGCGTTCACGCGCCAGAAGCTGCCGACGCTGCCGGGGACGAAAGAGCACGCGCGCGAGGGCGTGCGGCGGGGCGGCTACGTTCTGCGCGAGCCCTCCGACGGTCGGACGCCCGACGTGATCCTCATCGGCACGGGGTCCGAGCTCCAGCTGTGCGCCGCTGCTGCGGACGCGCTCGAGGCCGACGGGATCGCGGCCCGGGTCGTGAGCCTGCCGTGCTGGGAGCGCTTCGAGGCGCAGGACCAGGCGTATCGCGACAGCGTGCTGCCGCCGGCCGTGCGCAAGCGCGTCACGGTCGAGATCGGCGTCTCGCTCGGTTGGGACCGCTGGGCGGGCGACGAGGGCGCGATCATCGCGCTCGACCACTTCGGCGCCAGCGCTCCGGCCGGGACCATCTTCAAGGAGTTCGGGTTCACCACCGACAAGGTCGCGGATGTCGCGCGGCGTGTGGTTCGCGAGGGGTTCCACGGTCGCGTTCCGGCCGGCTCGTCCCCGCACGGCCACCACCCGCCGCTCGGCGCGGGCGATCCCGGCACGGATCGCACCACGTCCAGCGACCCCGGACACGACTGAGGTGCCACGATGCGCGTCGCGTTCGCTGCCGACCACGCCGGGGCGGCCTTCAAGGACGAGCTGCTCGGCAAGGTGCGCGCCGCCGTTGGCGACGCCCACGAGCTGATCGACCTCGGCGGCGACGGCTCCGACCCGCTCGACGACTACCCGGACTTCTCGCGCGCCATCGGTCTCGCGATCCAGGAGGGCCGCGCGGACCGCGGGATCCTGATCTGCGGCTCCGGCGTCGGCGCTTCGATCGCCGCCAACAAGATGCGCGGCATCCGGGCCGGGCTCTGCCACGACACCTACTCGGCGCACCAGGGGGTGGAGCACGACGACATGAACGTGCTGACGCTCGGCTCGCGGGTGATCGGGATCGAGCCGGCCAAGGAGTGCTCGCTCGCCTTCCTGGGCGCCGTGTTCTCGGGCGAGCCGCGGCACCTGCGCCGGCTCGGCAAGGTGCTCGCGATCGAGGCCGAGTCCATGGGGAGCCGCTGACAGGTCGCCACGCAACTCCGGGATGCCGCCAGCGGCGCCGGTATCGAGCGTCGACGGGATCGACCACGGCTGGCAGGTTGTCGGGCACCGCCCGTGGCGGTGTTCCGACCTGATCCGGCGGTCGCCGCGGCTGCGGGCGGTCATCGGGAACAAGTCGCCGTGCGAGGCCCACGTGCACCGGCCGGGACGTCGCGGCCGTTTCGCCCGCGAGCCCGGCCAACCTCGCGCCGCCGCCCTTCGACGACCCGGCCTATGCTCTAGGGCGTATCGCGGCCGTCATCGCCGCCACTGGAGTTGCCCATGCGAAGCCGCCACGTCGAGACCGCTTAGCGATGGCGCGCACGAAGCCGACTGCGATCACGGCGCGCAGCGCGGGGCCCATGGCAGCGCCGACCGACGGAGCCGTCGAGACCCCGCCGACGACAGAGCCGCTCGCGCCCGCCGCCGAGCCGCCGCTGCCGGCGACCGAGCCCCTGGCCCCCGCACCCGCACCCACGCCGAGGAGGGACGCCCCGCGCACGATGCGCGAGCTGCGGATGGCCACCGAGGCCCGCCGCCGGGCGAGCGCGCCCAAGGGCGCCGAGAACCCGCTCCGCGAGGGCCTCCGCCTCGAGCGCGTGCCGGACGCCCACGTGTTCGTCCTGTTCGGCGCCACCGGCGACCTCGCCCACCGCAAGGTGGTCCCGGCGCTGTACCAGCTCTGGCGCACCCACCTGCTGCCCCACGAGTTCACGCTGGTCTGCGTCGGCCGGCGCCCGTACACCGATGAGGCGTTCCGCGCCGAGCTCAAGGCCTCGCTCGACAAGTTCTCGCGCTCCCAGCCGATCGACCGCGAGACGTGGGAGGACATGGCGTCGCGGATCAGCTACCACCGCGGCGACTTCAACAGCCCCGCCACCTATGCCGAGCTGGCCGACCAGCTCGACACCTTCGACCTCGTGCGCGGCACCCGCGGCAATCGCCTCTACTACCTCGCGACGCAGCCGTCGGCCTTCCCGGAGATCGTCGGACAGCTCGGCCATGCCGGCCTCGACCACGAGCGCCACGACGGCGGCTGGCGGCGCGTGGTCATCGAGAAGCCGTTCGGGCGCGACCTGGAGTCGGCGATCCGGCTCAACCGCGAGGTCGGCAAGGTCTTCCGGGAGCGGCAGGTCTACCGCATCGACCACTACCTGGGCAAGGAGACGGTCCGCAACCTGCTGGTCTTCCGGTTCGGCAACGGCATCTTCGAGCCCATCTGGAATCGACGGCACATCGACCACGTGCAGATCACGGTGGCCGAATCGATCGGGATCGAGGGGCGCGGCGCGTTCTACGAGGAAACGGGCGCGAGCCGCGACTTCCTCCAGAACCACCTGCTCCAGCTGCTCAGCCTCGTGGCCATGGAGCCGCCGGCCACGTTCGACGCGGACGCCCTCCGTGACGAGAAGGTCAAGGTGATCCGCGCGATCGCCGAGATGACCCCGGCGCAGGTCCGCCGTGACGTCGTCCGCGGGCAGTACGGCCCCGGCTGGGTGTCGGGCAAGCCAGTCGTGGGGTACCGCCAGGAGCCCAACGTGGACCCGGAGTCCGAGACCGAGACCTTCATCGCCGCTCGGCTGATGATCGACGACTGGCGCTGGTCGGGCATCCCGTTCTACCTGCGGATGGGCAAGCGCCTGCCGAAGCGCGCGACCGAGATCGCCATCCAGTTCAAGGAGGTCCCGCACCAGCTGTTCCGCGAGTCCGCGTCCGATCCGGAGCCGAACCTGCTGGCGATGCGGATCCAGCCCGACGAGGGAATCATGCTGCGCTTCGGCGCCAAGGTCCCTGGTCTGGGCGTGGACGTCCGCAACGTGACCATGGACTTCACGTACGGCTCGGCGTTCCAGACTGACTCGCCCGACGCCTACGAGACGCTGATCCTCGACGCGCTGCTCGGCGACGCCTCGCTGTTCACCCGTGCCGACGAGGTGGAGCAGGCGTGGTCGATCGTGGACCCGATCATCGCCGCGTGGTCCGAGGAGGGGTCGCCCGACTTCCCGAGCTACGAGGCCGGGACGTGGGGACCCGCGGTGGCGGACGACCTCCTCGCCCGGGAGGGGCGGCGGTGGCGGCGGATCTGAACGGCGCGGGGAAGCCAGGGGGCGGCGCGGGGAAGCCCGTCCCGGGCACCATCCTGGCGGTCGGCACCCGGCCCACCGGCGGGCGGATTGAGTCCGTTGGCCCGGCGCGCCCCGGGGAGCCGCAACTCCGCTGGCAGTCGCGCGCGACGACGATCGACGAGATCGAGAAGGAGCTGAGCCGGATCTGGGCCCAGCCGCAGATGGTGTTGGACCGCGTCGGCGAGCGTGGAGGGCGGCAAGCCGCTGCCCGGACCAGCGTGATGAACCTGGTCATCGTGGCGGGCAACGCCGAGACGGGCCAGCGCTCAGCCGAGACGATCAGCCACCTCACGGGGCGCCACCCAAGCCGGACGCTGATCGTGCTGCTGGCGGATCCTGACGGCCCGCCCTGGCTCGACGGCCGCGTCCAGGCCCACTGCATGCTGCCGCGCGCCGAGGCCCCCGAATCCTGCACCGAGATGATCTTCCTCACGGCGGGGGGCGAGACGGGGCGGCACCTGGGCGCGCTGGTGACCCCGCTCCTCGTCCACGACCTGCCAGTCACCACCTGGTGGCCCGGCGAGCCGCCGCTGGCGACGGAGCCCGCGGGCGAGCTGCTCGACTCCACCGACCGGCTGGTGGTCGACGGCTCGGTGTGGACGTCCGACGGCCTCGGGCGTCTCCGCCAACTCGCGGAGCTGTACGACCGCTACCCGCGGATCTCCGTCCGCGACTTCGCCCTGGTTCGCCAGTCACGCTGGCGCGAGGCGATCGCGACGCTGTTCGACCTGCCCGACTTCCTGCCGTACCTGCCGTTCCTCCGCCGCGTGTCGGTGACATACGGCACCCGCGACGAATCCGGGGCTCCGGGCAGCACGAACGTGGTCAAGCCGCTGTACCACGTCGCGTGGCTCGCCTCGCGGCTCGGGATGACGGTGGTGTCGCCGCTGACGCCGGTTGCGTTGAAGGCAGCCGCCCCGCGACTCCGGCCGGGTGAGAGGCCGCCGCTCCACCGCGGGCTGGCGGCGAAGCTGCGCGACCCGCGCTCCAGCGAGGTGGCGGTCGTGATCCGCCCGGTCGCGTCCCCTGCGCCCGCCGGCACCACCCTGCGCGTGGAGATCCTCGCCGAGCGACGCGGCTCGGAGCTGCGGGCGGACGTCACGGCCGAGGCGGAGAACGTCCACGTCAACGCCTGGCTCGATGGCGTCCAGGCGCTCGACCGCACCTTCAAGGCGCCCCGCCGAAACGACATCGACCTGCTCGCCGAGGCGCTCGAGGGCGGCGGCCGCGATCCCGTGGCCACGGAGACGATCCGGATGGCCGCCAGACTGGCTGGCGCCCCGGCAAGCCACGCCGTGCACCCGGGCTGACCCGCTCATCCTCTCGAGGCGGTCTGACGTCGAGGGATCGGCAGAACCCCAAGCCTGATCGAAATGGAGGCCGCACCCCATGACCCAGCCCGCCCTGTCGATCGTCCCGACCGCTGCCGACGTCTCCGCAGCCGCGGGCCAGTTCATCGTCAAGACGCTCGCTGCTGCGCTGCGGGAGCGCGGGGTGGCGCACTGGTGCACAACGGGCGGATCGTCGGCCCCTGGGATCTACCGGGAGCTGCGGGCGGCCCCGCTGCGCGACGCGCTCGACTGGTCGCGGGTTCACACCTGGTGGGGCGACGACCGGTTCGTGCCCGCGGGCGACCCGCTCTCGAACGTGACGCCGTTTGACGACGTGCTCCGCGAGCCGGGCGTCGGACTGGCCATCCCTGACGCCAACATCCATCCGGTGCCCGTCGCGGCGGCGATGGCGGGCGGCAGCGGGCCTGACGGCGCAGCGGCGGCGTACGAGGCGGAGCTACGGGCGTCCGGCCCGGTGGCGGGCGCGCTCCGACCGGCGGCGCGGCGCGACCACCCACTGCTCGGGGTGCCCGCGTTCGACCTGGTCATCCTGGGGGTCGGGCCCGACGGGCACATCCTGTCGGTCTTTCCGGGGTCATTCGTCTTCGACCAGCCGGGCTGGGTCGTTTCGGTGCCGGCGCCCACCCACGTGGAGCCGCACGTCCCGCGCGTGACCATGCACCCAGTGCTGGTGCAGGCCGCCCGCTCGGTTCTGGTGGTCACGGCGGGGGCCTCGAAGGCGGACGTGCTCGCGCGCGCCTGGGCGGGCGGGGACCCGCGAGAGCTGCCCCTCCGGACCACGCTCGCGGCAAACGCGACGTGGCTGGTGGACGAGGCGGCAGCGAGACTGCTCCAGCCCTGATGCCTGCCGAGCGCCCGTCGCTGCTCGTCCCATCGCCCGACGGCACGCCGATCGCGGTGTTCCTGTCGGGCGAGGCAGCGGGGACTCGGCCGCTGCTGCTGGTCCACGGGACGTCGGGCGACCATCGGACCTGGCGCGTGGTCGGGCCGATGCTCGGACGGCGGCGGCGCCTGGCGGCGATGGACCGGCGCGGTCGGGGCGACTCGGGCGACGCCTCGGCGTGGTCGATCGAGCGTGAGGTCCAGGACGTGGCCGCGGTCGCGGAGGCGCTGGCGGCGAGCGCGGGGGGCCCGGTTGACGTCGTCGGCCACTCGCTGGGCGGACGGCTGGCGCTGGCGGCGGCGGCGACGACCGTGTCCATCCGACGCGTCGTGGCGTACGAGAGCGCGCCCGGGCGGGCCGAGGTTGATCCGGCACTCGTGGCGCGGCTCCGATCGCTGCTCGGGGCCGGGGATCTCGACGCGCTGCTCGCCGCCTTCATGACCGAGGCCGTGGGAATGCCGCCAGCTGAACTCGATGCCTTCCGCGCGAGCCCGGTCTGGCCCCTGCGCGCCGCCGCTGGACCGACGATCGTTCGCGAGCTCGAGGCGGCCCAGTCCGCGCCCGTGCTCGGCGTCAACGCGCTGGCAGGCGTCAGCGTGCCGGTGCTGCAGCTCGTGGGCTCCGACTCGCCGGAGTGGTTCCTCGATGGGGCACGGGCGCTGCAGGCCCGGTTGCCCGACGGGCGCCTCGAGGTGATCGATGGCGCGCGTCACGCCGCCCACCACAGCCACCCAGCCGAGTTCACGTCCCGGGTGGAGGCGTTTCTCGACGCTTGATGCTCAGCGCCTGATGCTCGGCGCCGGTCGTCGGCGCTCGTTCTCGCCGCGGACGCGACGGCACCGCATCGCCCTCGAACTGCCGTGACGATGTGCCAGACTTGCGGCATGGTGAGCATCGTCGGCTGGCTGATCATCGGGCTCCTTGCGGGCGGGTTCTCCGGCCTGGTCGTCGGCGTGCGGAGCGTGCAGGGGTGCCTGCCCACCATCGTGGTCGGCATCCTCGGCGCCGTCGTCGGCGGCTGGCTTGTCGAGCAGATGGGGCTCGGGCAGGCGGAGGGATTCGTCGGCGCCATCGTCGTCGCGACCCTCGGCGGCATCGTGGTCCGGGTCGTGCTCAAGACGCTCGAGCGGAGCTGATCGTCGTTCGGGGGGTTCGCGGCCGTGGAATTGGTGCCCCTGCTGATCATCGGGTTCATCGCCGGGCTGGTCACGGGCGGGGTCATCGGAGGGCCCGCCACCGGGTATCTCGCCTCGATCGTCGTGGGCGTCGCCGGCGCGCTCCTCGGCGGGGGCGTCAGCGCCATGCTCGGCATCTCGACCCCGGGGGACATCGCGAGCGCCGTCGTCCTCGCGATCCTCGGCTCCGCCGTCGTTCGGCTGGTGATGGTCGCGGCCTCGCGCCGCTGACTCGGATCAGCGCTCCGGCGACCGACCCTCGCCGGCGGCCCCAGATCGGCGATCCGTCTACCATCGCGCGATGAGCGATCCCGCGTCGGCCCAGGCCGACACCCGCCCCTACTCCCCGGGCCTCGAGGGCATCATCGCCGGCGAGACAGCGCTGTCGTTCATCGATGGCGAGCGGGGCCGGCTGCTGTACCGCGGCTACCCGATCGGCGAACTGGTCAAGAACGGCTCCTATGCGGCCGTCGCAGAGCTGCTCTGGACCGGCGACTGGAACCCGGCGGCGAAGCTTCCCTGCGAGCCCGCGTCCCCGGCGGTGGTGACGGCCCTCCGCGCGCTGCCGAAGAGCTCCCGGCCGATGGACGCGCTTCGCACCGCGGTTGCCGTGTGGGGTGCGGAGCACGATCCGTCCTGGCCCGCCACGCCCGAGCAGGCGCGCGCTCTGACCGCCTCGTCGCCCTCGGCGCTGGCCGCGTTCGTGCGGATCCGCCAGGGCCTCGACCCGGTGGCGCCGGATCCGGACCTCGATCTCGTCCCGGGCTTCCTCTACCAGCTCACCGGGCAGGCGCCCGCCGAGGAGGCGGCCAGGGCGCTCGACGCGTACTTCGTGGTCGGCGCCGAGCACGGCTTCAACGCCTCGACCTTCGTCTGCCGGGTCATCACCTCCACGCGCGCGGACATTGCATCAGCGGTGGGCGGCGCGATCGGGGCGCTGAAGGGTCCGCTCCATGGCGGCGCCCCGTCCGAGGTGGTGGAGCAGATCCACGAGGTGGGCTCGCCCGAGCGCGCCGAGGCGTGGGTCCGCGACGCGCTCGACAAGAAGGTCCGGCTGATGGGGTTCGGCCACCGCATCTACCGCTCCTACGACCCGCGGGCCGCCGCCCTGCGCGAGGTCGCCCAGTCGATGACGTACAAGCCCGAGTGGCTCACGCTCGCGATCGCCGTCGAGGACGTGGCGCTGCGGGTGCTCGCCGAGAAGTACCCGGACCGACCGCTGATGACCAACGTCGAGTACTACGCGGCGCCGGTGCTGATGGGCGTGGGCCTCACGCCGGACCTGTTCCCTGCCACGTTCGCGCTGGCGCGGCACGCCGGCTGGACGGCCCACGCGATCGAGCAGGGCGCGTCGAACCGGCTGATCCGCCCGGACGTCCGGTACATCGGGCCGGGCGAGCGGCACCTGCCGGGGGCGTAGCGCGGAGTCTGGGCTGCGTTGTCGCGCGCGCGGCCGGCATGGCGTGCCTCGTCGCGTTCGCGTTCGCGCTCGCGTTCGCACGGTCGGCATGGCGTGCCTCGTCGCGTTCGCCGCCCGCGCTCTGCGCGGGGACCAGGCGCGTTTCTCGCAGATGCTCTCCGGGCGGCCGCTATCGCGGGTGTTCCCGCCAGATGCTCTCCGGGCGGTCATCTGAGGCCAGATCGCCTGAAACGCCGCCAGATGGCCGCCGTGCGGCCGCTATCCAGCGATGCTCCGGATAACGGCCGCTGCACGACCGTCTGGGAGAAGCAGACGCCCTCGAGGTGCGTGAGCGCGGGCTGGCGCCGGGTTCCGGATCGATTGACGGTGCGCTACCGCTCGCAGTGCGACCATCTGGGGATGGCCGAGGACATCCCGCGCGAAATGGCGTAGCCCGCTCGCGCGGCGTCCGCCACCCTACGCCGGGACGCGCGTGGCGGGCCCCGGCGACGCCACCCGGTGCCTCCCCATCAGGACCGCCCCGAGGACGAACACCAGGGCGCCTGCCAAGTACGGCCCCGGCAGCCCCATCGTGGCCGCCATCACGGAGCCCGTCGCCGGCCCCACCACCCCTGCCAGGTAGAGCGGCAGGTAGACCAGGTTGAGGGTCGCGGACCGGCGCTCGGGCGGCACCTCGGTGGCGAGCAGAGAGAACACCATCGCGCCCACGGTCGCCACGGCCGCGCCAAGGAGCACCGACGCCGCTGCCAGCGCGAGGACCTGGGGCATGAACGGCATGATCGCCGATGCCACCGCCCCCGCCACAAGCGACACCAGCAGCATCGGCCGAAAACCCACCCGGTCGCCCAGCCACCCGGCGATCGGCGCCGCCAGCGCCCCGATCATCGCGCCGAGGCCGATCACTTCGGCGATCGACGAGGCCAGCCCGGTGCCCGTGCCCACGAGATGCTCCACGAGGAGCGGCGTGTACGAGCGCGAGATCTGGCTGGCGAGGAACACCACGCCGTACGCCGCGAACAGCCGCCGCACGTCGCGGTCGCCGAGGACCCCGCGCACGGCCCCGAACGCCAGCCGCAGCACGGGTCCGCTCGGCACCACCTCCGGCCGGACCTCGCGCGTGCCGAGGCCAATGAGCAGCGCGGTCCCCACCGAGAGGCCGGCCGCAACGGCGTAGACGCCAGCGATCGACAGCCCGACGCCGTCGACCAGGAACCCCGCGGCGATCGGCCCCAACGCCATGCCCACCGGGCTGGCGGCCCCGAACAGCGCCATCACGGTCCCCAGCCGCGCCCGCGGTGCCACATCGCGGATCCCGGCCAGCATCACGCCGGTGTTCCCCAGCTGCAGCCCGACGAGCATCAGCGCCACCGCCACCTGCCACGGCTGCTGCGCCGCTGCGACCAGGGTGAACACGACCGCCTCGACGATCGCGCTCCGCACGATCACTGCCTTGCGGCTGTACTTGTCGGCCCAGACGCCCCACAGCGGCACGAGCGGCAGGCCCAGCACGAACACGAGCGAGCTGAACAGGCCAACGAAGGCGATCCGCTCCGAGTCGGGGACGCCGAGCTCGCGCAGGTGAGCCGGGAGCAGCGCGAAGACCTGGCTCATGCCCGCGCTCTCGACGAGCTGGGTGAGCCAGTACGCGGCGACGATGCGCCGCCAGCCGGTCATGGGAGCGTGGGATGACGGGTCCAAGGTGCCAACCGTACCGGATGGCATCGTCGGGAGCCGGCCCGCCCACTTATGCTTCGCCAGATGTCCGACCTGGCCAGCCATCCCGATCCCGGCGCGCCCGCCGGCGCCACCCCCTCCAACGAGGACGCGACGCCTCCGGTTGACCCGGCCGACGCGGCTGACCCGGGGCGCGCGACCCCACCTCCTCGGACCGTGCGTCAGCCGTCGGCGGCTCGCCTCCTGATCCTGGCGGCCATCTTCCCCGGCCTGCCGCACCTCCTCCGCGGCCAGCGGCGATGGGCGGCGCTGCTCGCGCTGCCGGTCCTCCTGCCGCTGCTCCTGCTCGTCATCCTCACCCTTGCGACCAGCGCCACGTCGATGGCGGCGCGTCTGGTGGACCCCGCGATCCTCCAAGCCCTGCTCGTGGTCCAGGCCGTGCTGCTCGTGTGGCGGCTCGTCGCCGTCGGCGCCGTCCGCGTGCTCACGCCGCTCCGAGCCCGTGCGACGACGATCCTCGCCGCTGCGCTGGCCATCGCGATCATCGTGGCGCCGCAGTTGGTCGCGGCGTCGCTGACCGTGGACGCGCGCGATGCCGCCGCCACGGTGTTCGCGCCCGTCAACGAGGGCGGCGCCTGGGTCCCCGACGCCACAGCGCCACCAGTGGCGTCCAACGACCCGGACTTCGCCGCAGAGACGCCCTCGCCCTCCACCGGCGCCTCCGCCTCGCCGTCGGCATCGCCCTCGCCAACGCAGGCCATCCCGCGAGTCAACGTGCTGCTCATCGGCGTGGACGCGGGCGTGGGCCGCTCCACCTTCCTCACCGACTCGATGATCGTCGCCTCGCTCGACCCGGTCGCGAAGACCGTCTCGATGGCGTCGATCCCGCGCGACATGGTGGACGTCCCGCTGCCGGACGGCCGGACCTTCAAGCAGAAGATCAACAGCCTCGTCTCGTACGCGAACTGGAACAAGGGAAAGTTCCCCGGCGCGACCGACGGCGAGTCTGTGCTTGCGTCGGCGATCGGCACTTTGCTCAACATCAAGATCGACCTGTGGGCCGAGGTCAACCTCGGCGGCTTCGCCTACCTGGTCGACTCCGTCGGGGGCATCAACATCAAGGTCACGAGCCAGTTCTGCGACTACCGCTACAAGGAGTACGGGATCGAGGGCTTCGCGATCTCGCCCGGCTGGTGGCACATGAACGGCGACCAGGCGCTCGCCTACGCGCGGGTGCGCAAGGCGGCAGGCGAGAGCGACTTCACGCGGGCCGCCCGGCAGCAGGAGGTGATCGCTGCCATCCGCGACCGGATCGTCCGCGGCGGCTTCCTCGACAACCCGGGCCAGTTCCTCAAGTCGGCCGGGCAGACGGTCAGGACGAACATCAGCCCCTCGTTCATCGCGGACTGGATCGACGTGGCCACCCAGGTGGGCCGCGACGACGTGTTCCGGATCGTGATCGCGCACCCGCTCGTGAAGCCCGGCAACGACGTGCGGGGGTCCATCCAGATCCCGGACGTCGAGGCGATCCGCGCGATGGCCGCGACGCTGTTCACGCCCACGGGGACGCGACCGGCGGGCTTCGACACGATGCCCAGCAACGGCAGCGGGGCGACGAAGAACGCCTCGTCGGCGTCCGACTGCGGCCGAGCGCCCGCGCCCACGCCCAAGCCGACCCCCAAGCCCACGACCGCGAGCTCCGCGGCACCGACGCCGACGCCCGCTGCCACGTCGTCGGACGCGGCGCAACCCTCGCCCGCCGTCGAGACGCCGCCCCCGCCGGGCGAGGCGACGCCGCCGGCACCGGGCGAGGCGACACAGGCGCCGTAAGGACCAGCCGAGACCGCCCGACGGCGCGATGATCCCCGCGTGCCGAACCGGATCGAGCTCCGCCTTCCAGACCCGTGCCTCGTCGTGCTCGTGGGCGCCGCGGGCTCGGGCAAGACGACGTTCGCGGCGCGCCACTTCGCGCCCGCCGAGGTCCTGTCGTCGGACGCCTTCCGGGCGCAGATCGCCGGCGACCCCTCCGACCAGCGGGCCACGGGCCCGGCGTTCGCGGCCCTCCACGGCGCGCTGCGACAGCGCCTCACGCACGGCCTGCTGACCGTGGTCGACGCGACGAGTGTCAGCGCGGCGGACCGGCGGCCGCTCCTCCGCGCGTCGGCGGAGACTGGCATGGCCGCGGTGGCCATCGTGTTGGACTTGCCGGAGGCGGTCGTGCTCGCGCGCAACGGGAGCCGCGGCCGACTGGCGGTCCCCGAGGAAGCCGTGCGCCGACACCTCGCCCGTCTCGCGGGATCACTCCGAGGACCGGGCCTGGGCCACGAGGGCTTCGCGCGGGTGCTCGTCCTGCGAGACGCGGCCGAGGTGGACGCCGTGCAGGTCGTCCGCGTGGTGGCGCCGAAGTGAGGAGCTCGGCTACCCCGACGTCGTCCCGACCGCGATCAGCACGATCGCGACGACCGTGAGCGCAATCCCCACGAGGTGGCTCCGCGTCACCCGCTCCCGCAGCAGCGTGAGGGCGAGCAGGACGGTCGTCACCGGGTAGAGCGACGAGAGGATCGTCGCGACGGCCAGCGCGCCAACCTGCGCAGCGCCGATGAACGCCACGTTGCCCGCCATGTCCAGCACGCCCACCACGGACAACCGCGCCACGTCGCCGCGGCGCATCCGCCAGGGCTGCCGCCACAGGACGATGAGCGACACGAGGACGACGCCCTGCACCAGCCGCAGGACCACGAGCGGGGCGAACTGGCCCGCGTTCGACAGCTGGCCGATGCAGATGTTGAAGCCGCCGATCGCGATCCCCGCGAGCAGCGCCCATTGGGCGCCCGAGGGTCGATCCGTCTGGTGGCCCGGCGCCCGCGTCACCAGCACCACCGCCAGCAGCGCCGTCACGATCCCCGCGATGGTCGCCGCGGTGGGCACCCCCTCGATGACGAAGCCGACCATGACCGGGACGAGCGCCCCGACCACGCCCGTGACCGGGGCCACCACGCCCATCCGGCCCGCTGCGAGCCCCCGGTACAGCGAGCTCATCCCGACCACCCCGCAGAGGCCCGCACCGATCGACCACCCGAGGTCCGCTCCGGCGGGCACGGGTTCGCCGCGCAGGACCGCGATCACGAGCGCAGCCAGCATCCCGACGACCTGCGTCGTGGCGACCACGCCGAACAGCGGCACGCGCCGGGCCATCATCCCGCCGCCGAAGTCGCCGGCGCCCCAGGTGATCGCCGAGGTCAGCCCGAGGACAACGACGGCGATGCCCGGGCCAAGCTCAGGAATTCGCCACCGCCTCCGGCCCGGGCAGCTCGATCACCGCGTCGGCGAGCGCGTCGAAGCGCTTTGACGCCGTGAGGTAGATCACCTGGAAGTCCGCGGTGAGCTCGCGGATGACCGCGAGCGCGCGCGCCGCGCGGTCATCATCGAGCGAGACCAGCGGGTCGTCGAGGATGAGCGGCGGGCGCCGGTCCCCCGTCACCAGGCGCACCAGCCCCAGCCGCGCTGCGAGGTAGACGGCATCAAGCGTGCCGCGGGAGAGGTCGCTCACCGACACCCAGTCGCCGCGCTCGGTGGACCGCACCTCGAGGCCGAGCGCGGTGTCGTCCATGCGCACCTCGCGGTAGCGCCCGCCGGTGAGGCGCGCCACGTCGGCCACCATCTGCCGCTCGAGGAAACGGGTGGCGCGGGCCATCGTGGCCTGCTCGGCGGCATCGAGCTCCGCCAGCGTCCGCGACAAAATGCGCTCGCGGCGTCGGAGCTCGGCGAGATCGGCCCGCCAGCTCGCGAGGCGCTCGGCCAGTGCGGCCACGTCGTCGGCGTCCACGTCGTTCTGGTCCACCCGCGCGCGGGCGGCCGATTCGTCGTCGCGCATCCGGTCGGCCACGCCCTCGGCGTCGCGCACCTCCACCTCGAGGCGCTCGCGCGCCCGTGGCTCCCTCGCGATGGGCCCGAGCCCTTCGAGCGCCACCATGGTCCGGGCGATCTCGGCCGCCGCCGCATCGCGCTTCGAGGGCAGCGTGTCGGGATGCTCATCGCCGATCAGCCCCGACAGGCGGGCGCGGCCCTGGTCGATCCGCGCGACGTGCGCGGTCTCGGCGGCGAGTCGCTCCTCCGCCTCGGGCGCGCCGGGCAGCTCGAGCGTGGCGAGCACCTCCTCGCGCTCGAGCCTGGCGCGCCGGAGCTCCTCCTCCATGTCGGAGCGGCCGCGGAGCCGGCGCGTGACCTCCTCGTCCTTCATCTGTCTCGTGGCGCGGTCGGCGGCGTGGGCGCGATAGGCCTGAGCGGCAATCAGGCCGCCCAGCGCCGCGACGACGATCCCGGCGATCCCGGGGACGGCGCCGAGGTTGAGCACGCCGGCGATGCCGAGTCCGGTGCCGACGACACCGATGACGACACCGACGAGCGCGATCGCGAGCCCGAGCCGGGTGCGCGGTCGCCAGTGGCGCTCGGGCGGGAGGTCGAAGTCGACGCGCACCTCGCTCGAGAGCAGCTCCTCGAGCGTGGCAACGCGCGTCTCGAGCGTGCGCAACCGTTCGACGGCCGGCCGGAGCTGGGCCAACGGCATGGGCGAGGGGTGCGTGGCGTCGAGCTCCGTCAGCTCATCACGCAGCGCGATCGCCTCGGCGTAGCGGTCGTGGCGGGCCTGCGCCTCGTCCCGCTCGGCGTGGAGGCGCTCGGCCTGACGGGCCTTCTCGAGCTGCGATCGGCGCTCGGTGAGGGCTGCCTCGGACGCCGCCCGCCGCTCCTTCGCGAGCGCGTGCGCCTCGCGGTCGCGCTCGAGCCGAGCGAGCCCGTCCTGGCCGTTGGCCAGGCGTCGATCGGCATCCGCCACCGCCGCGACGGCCGTGCCGAGGCGGCCGGGCCCGCCGTTCCGCGGGGCGAGGTCTTCCAGCGCGGCCACCAGGCGGCGCCGGGCCCGAGCGGTGCTGCGGTCGGCGCCGCTCATCGTGGCCGTGAGGCGGTCGCGCAGGGCGGTCTCATCACGCTGGAGCCCCGCCAGCTCAGTCTGGCGAACCGATGCGGTTGAGCGGAGGAAGCCCTCCGTCGGCACGCCCGAGAGCTCGGCGAAGACCTCCTCGGCACGCGCGGGGTCGGCGGACCGGCCGTCGAGCTCCAGACGCGTGGTGCCGTTGACGCCCGCGAACACCTTTGCCAGTCGTCCCTCGTGGACGCTGCCGTCCTCCTCGTCCCAGGTGAACGTGATCGCGACCGCCGGGGCGGCACCGGGCGCCGTGCCCCATGTGCGCAGCGCGTCCAGGTCCGGGGCGGTGCTGGTGGCGGGGCGCGTCAGGACGAGCTCCAAGGCGCGCTGCAGCGTGGACTTGCCGGCCTCGTTGGGGCCGCGCACGACGGTCATCCCCGGGCTGAGCACCCAGGTGGCGTCGCGGTGGCGGCCCAGATTGCGCAGGGAGAGGCTCGTGATCCTCACCGCGTCACCTCCGCCCCGGCGAGGAGCCGGCGTCCCAGGCGGAGGACCTCGCGCAGCTCGGTTGCCTCGTCGTCGCCGGCATCCCCGGTGTCGCCGTCACCGCCATCCCCGTCGGCGGCCTCGAGCTCGGCGATGCGCGCTTCCACATTGCGGACGAACGCCCCGGCGATGGTCTCGGACGGCGGCAGGGCCCCGGTGGTCAACGGCGGGCGACTGCGGTCGTCGACGCGGACGCAAAGGTAGGCGCCCTCGAGCGCATCCTCGACGGCCACGGGGTCGAGCACCAGCTCGTCCGGACGCTCGCCGATGATCCGCACGTCGAGGACGAGCTCCGGGTCGGCCGCGGCCCGCAGCCGCTCGACGAGGACCGCCTCAGAGGCGAGCTGGGCGGCATCGACCTCGAGCTCTCGGTGCCACGAGGAGCCGACGACCCGGGGCTCGACTCGCACGGTCTTCGATCCCGCACGCTCGTCGAGGGTGACGAGGTTGACCGTCCCAGGCTCGCGGCGATCCGCGGTCACCTGCTCCGGCGACCCGGCCACGGCCCAGGTGACCGAGCCGGCGCGGCCGCTGGCCGCGGCGTGCCCGTGGCCGAGCGCCACGAAGTCGAGGCCGCTCGCCGCGATGTCGGCCTCGCGCAGCTCGCGGGGCTCGGGAACTCCGTCCCCGGCTTCGCCCGTGACCCCGGAGCCGCCCGCGTCGGCGGGCTCGCCGGAGGCCTCCTCCTGCGCAGCGTCCCGCAGGGCCGCGTGCAGCAGGCCGATCCGCCAGGTGGTGGCCGGCACCCGAGACCCGCTGAGGTCCGCGAACAGCCCGGTGGCGCTGCCGGCCCCGATCCGGGTGGTGTCCGCCGGGCCCACGACCACCGCGTCGAGCGACTCCAGGTGGACCGACGGCCGGTCCGGCGTCAGGACCGTCAGCATCTCGCCGCCAACGAGACTCGGCAGGTCGTACGCGCGGTACACCGAGGACCGGGTGTAGGCGTCGTGGCCGCCAGGGATCAGCACAATGCGGATGCGAGCCGCGGCCAGGCGCGCGAGCTCCGCCGCAGCCCGCTCCACGGTCCGACGCGAGGTGGTGTTGGCGTCGAACAGGTCACCCGCGATCAGGACGCAGTCCACCCGCTCCGCCAGCGCGAGGTCCACCGCAGCTCGGAGCGCGGCATGCTGGCGCTCCCGGAGGGCTGGCGCCGCCTCGCCAAGGTCCTCGTGCCACGCGCCAAGATGGACGTCAGCCGTGTGCAGCAGCCGGAGCATGCGCCTCGCCGCCTCCCTCTTCCACTTCCCGACGCCGCGTCGGCGGTGCGGGTCCGTCGTGCGCGGCGGGCCAAACCGGGTCCCGCGTGCGGCCGCTCGTTGGCCCACCGCCACCTTCCCCGACCAGCGTCGCGGAGGGCAGCCGTTGGGAGCGGCACGGTCGCCAGCGGAACCCGGCTGCGCACCGGGCGCCCCCATTGCTCCCGGTCGCACCGCCGACTGTGCGGGGGCATTGTGACAGGTCGCGTGTCACGGGCCTACGAGTGATCCCACGCGCGGCAACCCCGCTTTCACGGCCGTTCAGCGCACGGAGGGTTGCAACAAACCCTTAATGCGCCCCTCCAAAGGCGGCGGTGTAGGGTGGGCCGACAACCAATACCGGTGCGCCCCTCAAGGGAGATGGCTCGGAGCCGTTGGACACGGGTCCGGCTTACTCCCCACCGGATGCCGCTTCTTCGGGTTCTCCCCCCTCGGCGGACGCACACAGCATTCCCGCCGCGCCCGGGAGGAGCTCTCGCGTGACCTACGTTGATCGGACGATGACCTGCGTCGACTGCGGCGTTGAGTTCGTCCATTCCGCCGCCGACCAGGAGTACTACGCGCAGAAGGGGTTCATCTCGGACCCGAAACGCTGTGCCTCCTGCCGGGCCTACCGCCGGGCCACGCGCGACAGCTCCGGTGACGACCGCGCCTCGGGCGCGCCGCGAGGGTACGAGCGAGCCGAGGACCGGTCGCCCCGGGAATACTTCGTCGCCATCTGCACCAGCTGCGGCAACCAGGCCCAGGTGCCCTTCAAGCCGCGCATGGACAAGCCCGTCTACTGCTCGGACTGCTTCCGCCAGATCAAGCCGGACTGAGCGCCGCCGCTGGCGGGGCCTCGGCGCCGGACGGCTTGGGTTCACGGGACGGCGGACAACCCGGCGGGTCGAACCGCACGGGCGACCCCGTCCCTCCCCCGAGGACCGTCAGGCTCGGAACGCCTCGCCGCGGCGGAACCGCTCGCGCCGTCGTCCCCTCCACACCGTGACACGCCCCGCGCCGAACACCTGCCAGGCACCGCTGTGCCCGACGACCGCGGTGTGCTCGTCGATGCCGAACACCACGCCACCGCGGGGCGCCAGGAGAGCGAAGCACGCGGAGAGGGGCTCGGGGTAGGCGTTGTAGTGGGGCAGGACCGCGACGCCGTCTGCCAGGCCCAGGGCGTGCCGCCACCGAAAAGGGAGCGGCACCATCATGTGCAGCTTGGGCACCATCCGGAAGTCCATCATGCGCCCGACGATGGCCATCGCCCCGCCCGAGCAGCCGGCGATCACCGCGCCGCGCTCGTTGGCGGCCGTCAGGGCGGCACCCAGGGCCGATCCGTTGAGCACTTTGAGCAGGAGGCGCGGATCGCCACCAGAGAGGTAGACGAGGTCCGCCTCGCCCACCGCCTGGATCGCGCCGGGATCCTGGCCCTCGCCCGCATTGCGGACCAGGATCGGCTCAACCTCGGCTCCCAGCGCCGTGAAGTGCGCGACGCCCTTGTCCGCCCAGGACCGGAACACCGTTTCGCCGTCATTGGCCGAGGCCGTGGGCAGGATCACGACACGCGGCCGCTTGCGCCCGGTCGCGGCGAGCAGGCTGCGGTCGAACTCCGCCATCGTGTCCAAGAACTCACCGGCGCCGACGAGCGCCACGGGCCCACGCATGGCCGCAGGATAGAGCAGGAACGCCCGGGGCCCCGCTGCGGGCGTCGCGGCCTCGGGCCCGCGTGGTCGAGAGGTTCGGCCTTCGTATCGCCTCCCGGAGGCGATTGCCCAGCCAACGTCGCTCGTATCGCCCCCCGGGAGGCGATACGAGGGCTCCCGCCAAACACGCTGAGCACGACGGCCAGTGCGCGGCTTGGACAATCGCCTCCCGGAGGCGATAAGGCGGGTCGAGGTCGGCGACCAGTGCGGCGCGTCAGGCTCCGGCTGTCCTCCACCACCATGCGATCCGCGTCTACTTCGAGCCCGGGCACGACTTCGGCCCGATGCTCCACTTCGTCTTCGCGGCGAGCCTGCCGTCCGGGGTCGGGCCGACCCCCTCGTCCGACGAGATCGGCACGCTCGACTGGCGGCACCGTGACGACCTGCCGGCGCCCACCTCCGACTTCACCGAGCGGCGCATCCGCGACGCGATCGGTGGCTTGCCTTCCGGTGTCCACATGGTCCCGCAGAGGCGGTGGCGCGAGGGCTAGTCGGCCCGATCGCCCGGGTCGTCACGTCCCAGGCACTCTCCCGGTGAGTGCTGGGCGACCGGGTTATCCCAGCCACTCACCGGGCGAGTGTCTCGGCACGCCGCGTGTCCACACACCCGCGCCGTGGGTGGACTGGCAGATGCGGGCGCCTACCACTCGGGTGGCGAGTGTTTGAGAGATCCGAGAGGGCGGGCCACGACAGGCCCGGAGTCCTCGACACGCCCTCACCGAACCCGGAACGGCCCGCCGTGCCCGGGAATCACGATGTCGGCGCGCGCAAGCAGCCGAGCGCGGGACGCCTCGAGCGCCGCCTGGTCGTCGCCCAGCGGGTCCACCTCAGGCGTGCGGTCGGCGTGCCACCAGGCGTGGGTCATCGCGTAGACGGCATCGTCCGCCTCGACGATGAGCGAGGCGTCCTCGTTGGTGTGCCCCGGCGTCAGCCACAGCTGCGAGCGCGGCGAGATCCGGTACCCGTCGCCCTCGTGGTCGAGCCACTGGTCGCCGATGTAGCGGGCCCAGAAGTCCACGACCTCGGCGTTGGGGAACAGGGCGATGTTGATCGTGTGGTCAGGGTGGTGGTGGCTGAGGAAGACGTGGGTGACGGCCTCGGGCGCCACGCCGAGCGCGGTCAGCGGATCGAAGATCAGCGAGCGGGACTTGACCATGCCCGGGTCAACGATGATCGAGGCGTCGCCGTCGCGGACGAGCACGATCGACGAGCCGACTCCCTCGTCGGCATACCCGGCGTGGAGCAAGTGGACGCTGGCCATCCGGCCCTCCTGTCAGTCCGGGCGGTCGAGGCCGCCGACGCTGCCGATCCAATCGCACGCAGCCTACGCGAAGCAGCGGCCAACCGACCCCGTCGGTCATCACGGGGCGCAACGCGGGCGTGCGCCCACGACGATGCCGATGCATCCTGCGCGCCATGCCGAACCCCGACCGAGCTGACCGAGCGAACCAACACGACGCCGACCTCGTCCTGACCGGAGGCCGGATCTTCACTGCCGACGCCGCCGGGTCGTGGGCTCGCGCGCTCGCCGTCCGGGGCAGCCGAATCGCCCACGTCGGCACGGACGCCGATGCGCTTGCGCTGGCCGGCCCGCACACGCGCGTCATCGACCTCGGAGGCCGCACCGTCACCCCCGGCTTCGGCGATTTGCACGTCCACCCGCCGATGGGCGGGCTCGCGAGGATCCGCTGCGAGCTCCACGACGCCCGCGGCAAGGACGAGTACCTCAAGATCGTGCGCGCCTACGCCGCCGCGCACCCGGATGCCGCCTGGATCCTGGGTGGCGGCTGGTCCCTCGCCGACTTCCCCGGCGGCCTCCCCCGACGCGAGGACCTCGACCACCTCGTCCCCGACCGCCCGGTGTTCCTGCCCAACCGAGACGGCCACGACGCGTGGGTGAACTCCTGGGCGCTCGAGCTCGCGGGGATCACGAAGGACACGCCCGACCCCGCCCACGGCCGCATCGCCCGCGACCCGGACGGCACCCCGCTGGGCACGCTCCACGAGGGCGCGATGGACCTCGTCGAGCGGCTGATCCCGCCGCCCACGCCCGAGGACCTCCGCCGCGCGCTCCTCGAGAGCCAGCGCTACCTCCACAGCCTGGGCATCACCAACTGGCAGGACGCCTGGGTGACGCCCGAGACGCAGTCGGCCTACCTCGCGGCGGCGGCGTCCGGCGAGCTCACCGCGCGCGTCGTCGGGGCGCTGTGGTGGGATCGCGAGCGGGGCATCGAGCAGGTCGACGAGCTGGTGGAGCGGCGGGCGAACGGCCGGCTCGGCCGCTTCAACGCGACCAGCGTCAAGCTCATGATCGACGGGATCGTCGAGAACCAGACCGCCTCGATGACCGAGCCCTACCTCGACATCGATGGCCACGTCACCGCGAACCGCGGCCTCGACTTCATCGACCCCGAGCTCCTCGAGCAGGTCGTGGTCAGGATCGACGCGCTCGGGTTCCAGCCGCACTTCCACGCCCTGGGCGACCGCGCGGTCCGCCAGGCGCTCGATGCGGTGGAGGCGGCCCGCGCGGCCAACGGCTGGACCGACACGCGCCCGCACCTCGCGCACATCCAGGTGGTCCACCCCGACGACCTCTCGCGCTTCCGCCGCCTCGGCGCGCTCGCCAACGCGCAGCCGTACTGGGCGGTCGAGGAGGACCAGATGACCGAGCTCACGCTGCCGATCCTCGGGCCGGTCGTGTCGGCGCGGCAGTACCCGTTCCGATCGCTGCTCGCGAACGGTGCCACGCTCGTCATGGGCTCCGACTGGAGCGTGTCCACGCCCGACCCGCTGGTCGAGATGGAGGTGGCGGTCAACCGCGTGTCGGACGAGTCGCGCGGCGTGACGCCCCCGTTCCTGCCCGACGAGCGGATCACGCTGGCCTCGGCCCTGCGCGCGTTCACGGCCGGCTCCGCCCACGCGCAGCACCTCGACGAGGCGGGCTGGCTCGGCGAGGGCCGCCTGGCCGATTTCGTCATCCTCGACCGCGACCTGTTCGACCGCGCCGAAGGCCCGATCGGCGACGCCCGCGTGCTCGCGACGTTCGTCGATGGGGCTGCGGTGTACGAGGTCCCGGGGATCGACTAGCGCTCGCGCTGCATCTCCGGCAATGCCCGCGCGGGATTCGGTGCCCGGCTGCCGCGCCTTCCCTGGGAGGGACAGGATTCGACACCCGCGAGTCGCGGCAATCCCCCGCAGGGTGAGCGGCGACATTGGGCGGTCGATGTGGTGTCGCGCGATGCCCTGCCAGGGATCGACGCGGCCCTCTCGTGCAGATTCCTATCCCCTGGAGGGAATGCGCGCTCTCCGGGGGGATCGCGCTCGTCGCCGCCCGGGACGATGGATCGGCGGCTCGCGGTCACGTCGTCGGCTGTGGGGCGACGACCCGACCCCATTCCGGCGCCCGTCCATCGCCCAAACACGGTCCACCCGTCGCCTGCCCCTCGACGATTCGCCCTGACGGCCGGAGATCGTCCTCGTTGCGCCGGCGCGCCGCGCACGGACTCAGCCCGGGTAGACCGAGACCTCGCGCCAACTCGAGCCGTCGGTCGAGAGCAGCAGCACATCCGCCTGCCGGGCCGGGTCGCCCACGATCGCCGCCCAGCCGCCGCCGGTGTACGCGCTCGCGTCCTCCACGAAGCGCCCTACGCCATCGGCGACGTCCAGGTGCGCGGTCCAGGACGAACCTCGGTCGGAGGTCGTGAGCAGCGGCGAGCGGTCGCCCCACGCGATGCCGTGCCCGTCCAGGGTGAGGTCGAGATGCATGCTGGTTCCCTGGTCTGGCAGCGGCGGATTGGTCTTCCATGTCGTGGGCGGGTCGTTCACGGCCTGCTGGAGCTGCCTCTTCGCGCTGAGGTTGGGCCCGTCGAGCTCGCACAGGACCTCCAGCCGCTGGGCGGCATCGAAGCTCGCGCTCGAGGTGCCCAGGGCGAGGAGGTCGCAGGGATTGTTCACCGGGGCCCAGTGGAGGCCGCCGTCGCTGCTCAACCGCAGATCGACCTGCCCGTAGGGCGACCCAGCCGCGACGTTTCCCTGCGCCATCACGACGATGCGATCTCCTTGCGTGGCGAGGTCCAGCGCCGCGAGGCCGATCACTCGCGTCCACCGCGTCCCCTCGTGCCGGTACACACCCGCGAGGCAGCCCTCCTCGGTAGTCCCGCCGTTCCCGGCCTCCGCGCACAGCATGGCGATCACCGGCAGCCTCGACGATGTCCGGGCCGATGACCGCGCCCACGCCGGTGACGCCGCCCCAGCCGATCGGCGTCGTAGGCCATGAGCGCCCGGCATCCGACGTCTCGGCGAGGATCGAGATGCCCGTGGCGTTGTCCTGCCGGCGACAAACCCGTGGTCTGCGTCGCGAACCAGACGGCCTTCGGCTGCATGCCCGTCGCCACGTCGGGCGCCTTGCCCAGGCCCGCCCTTCATCGATGGGGCAGCACCGGCTCGGCGAAGGTCAGTTCGACTGCCCGCTCGATGCCCATCGCGTCGCAGGGGCCTGACGTCAGCGTGCCGACGGAGACGGTGCTGTGCGCCGGGCGTCGACGGTGACCTCGAGAGTTGGTCGCAGCCGCCGCCGACCCAGCCCACGACGACCTTGTTCGGCGCTGGGCCCTTGCACCACTTCGACCGGATTGGTCGTGCTCAGGTTGTGGTCGGGCCCGCCGCGGCCGTGGTCGGTCGATGAACCGTCGCTGACCAGCACGGGCAGCGGGTTCCCGCCCGGGTCGAGCGTGACGTGGAAGGCCGGGGCCGAAGCGCTGGGCGACGGCGTGTCGGAGGGATTCGGCAGGCCAGTCGGGGGCACGGACGGTGTCGCGATCGGCGCAAGCGTGACCGAAACCGACGGGGACGACGCAGCCGATGCCGACGGGGAGGCCGAAGGCGGCACGGGCAGCACCGACGGCGAGGGCTTGGGCCCTCCGGTGATCACGACGAATCCAACGAAGGCCACGAGGGCCAGCGCGGCACCGAAGGGCATGAACCACGCCCCGACCCGGCTCGCCCGGGCCGGATGCTCGTCCTCGATCCGGCGCGACACCCTCCGCGACAAGCCGGTCGGCACCGGCGCCGAGCCCAGTTCGTCGAGGAACGCCTCGAGCAGGCGCTCGTCACGGTCGGTCACGGCTCGACCCTCCCGATCTCGGCCCGCAGGGCGGCGAGCGCGGCGTTCAGCCTTGACTTGGCGGTCCCCTCCGGGATGCCGAGCACCTCGGCGCACTCCCGGATAGACCACCCGGCGGCGTAGTGGAGGGCGATGACGGCGCGCGCGTCGTCCGACAGCCGGGCGAAGGCCGTGCCCACGACGGCCCTAGCCTCGATGGCGGTCCGGAAGTCGCCGGAAGCCGTCGGCTCGTCGATCGTTGGCGGCATCTGGATCTCGCGGACCCGCCCGTTGCCGCGGACCGACGACCGGCAGCGGTTGAGCGCGATCCGGTGGAGCCAGGGGCCGAAGCGGTCGGGCTCGCGAAGCGCCGGCAGCGCCCGCCATGCGGCGAGGAACGCGTCCTGCGCCAGGTCCTCGGCCCCGGCGTCGCCCACGTAGGCACGCGCCAGCCGGTAGACGGCCGGAGTGTTGGCGGTCACCAGTTGTTCAAACGCGTCCATTTCGCCACGCTGCGCCCTGCGTACGAGGTCCGTCGTCGTGTCCTCCCACACTCCAGACGCAGGCGAGGCCCGAGCTGTTCGGTCAGTCGCCGATCTTGATCGCCAGCGACACCCCTTCGGCCACGGCGGCGTTCGCGAGATCGCGGTCCAGTGTGGCGAGCTCGCCGTCGATGTCGAGCGCAAGCCAGAGGTAGGTCGCGTCGTAGACAGACAGCGCGTGCTTCTCCGCAAGCGCCATGGCCTCCACGAGCCCGTCGAACCCCCGGTCTGCAGACTCAAGGCCCAGCCGCTCCATCGACCGGAGAACGAACACGGCGTCCGGGACGCTGAAGTGCTTGCGCCTGACAAGCACGTTGGCGGTCTCGACCCACATCAGCGGCGGTGCCAGCAGAACCCGCGCCTGCACCGCGTCGAGCGCTGCAATCGCCGGTGGCTCATCAGTCGCAGCGCCGATGACGACGGACGCGTCGACGACGACCGGGACAGGCGCGACAACGAGACTCATCGACGGTGCCCTGACTCGCGGTCGGCGCGGATCTCGGCGGCGGCGTCGATCGGGCCGTAGCGCTCCCGGAACACGCTCCCCATGCGCCGAAGGTCGTCGAGTGCGGCACGGCGCTGCGACCGCACCTTGTCCGCATCGACGGCATCGAGGTCGCCCAGGGGGACGATCGCCGCCACCGCGTGACCACCGCGCTGGACGACGAACCGCTCGCCGGCCGCGGCCTCGTCGAGCACCTGGCCGAACTTGGCGCGGACCTCGAGGGCGCTGATCATTCTCATAGCGCCATCATAGGCCTATGAGAGTAACCGTCAACCGGGCCTGAGGTCGCCCGGGAGGTCCACGTCGCGGAGCGTGAGGGCGCCGGGATCGAGCGCGCGCCACACCTCTGCTGGCACGACGCCTGCGGGAAGCACGGCCAGCACGCCTCGAAGCGCCCGACGACCGTCGGCGAGAAGGGCGGCGGCTGCCGGGGCGACCAGCGACGGGCGAACCGCCATCGGCAGGATGGCCCGCGGCTCGGCCTCGAGCGTCATGGCGCCGAGGGCGGGGTCGGCGTCGAGCGCGGCAAGCAGGGACGCGATCACCGCCGGCACGATCCACGGCATGTCGCCGCCGACGACGATCACCAGATCCAGGTCGGGTGCCGTCGCGGCCAGGGCGGCGAGGCCTGCGGTGAGCCCGGCCATTGGCCCTTGATGCGTCTCTGGATCGTGGGTGACCAGCATGCGCGCGCGGACGGGCGGGAGCTCGACCACGTCGGCGCCCGGCGCCAGGACGAGGACCACCGTCCCCGCGATCTCGTCCGCAGCGGCGAGCGCATGGTGGAGGATTGGGCGACCGTCGAGCAGCGCCGCCAGCTTGTCCGCGCCGAAACGGGACGACGCCCCGCCCGCCAGCACGATCGCAGCGATCCCCGCCCGTCCCCTCACGCCTCGCGGCCCTCCTGCTTGGCCGCGCGCTCGGCCAGGCGAGCCAACGTCCTGGGGCCCAGCACATGCCCCGCGTCCGTGCGCCGGAGGAGCCCGCGGCGGTCGAGATCCTCGAGGATCACCAGCACGTACTTGCGGCTCGTCCCGGTGGCGTCACGGAAGGCGGCCGGCGAGAGCGGTCCGCGGCTGGCCAGCGTGATCGCCTCGCGGCTCAGGTCGCGGTATGTGGGTGCCGCCCAGGCCAAGTCAGCCTCGAGTCGCACGATCCGGTTGGCGGCCTCGAGCGCCCGCACGCCCTCCGGCGGGCAGCCGGCCGCCCGGGCGGCCTCCGCGAGCGGTGGCGGGGCGGGAACGGCCAGCGCCGCCTCGAGGCGGGCCATCGCGGCCAGGACCTGGGGTGGCGGCCCGGCAAGGCGGGCCGCGTCGCGGATGACATCGCCGTCCCGCGCAACGCCTCCGGTGGCAACCAACTGTGCGACGCGGTCCCTCGCGACGGTGTCGGCGGCGGTCCGGTCGAGGGTCACGAGGCGGCGGGCGCCACGCGCCAGCTCCTGCCGAAGGGCGGCGAGCGGCAGGCCGGGCGACGCTGGGTGGACGGCGTGGTGCTCGGCGATAAGCCGCAGGGCGGTCTCGTCCAGCGCATCGGCCACGTCGGGGGCGAGGAGCCTGCCACCCGAAGCCACGATGCTGCCGTGGAGGTCCAGGCGGGCGGTCTGGCTTCGCGGGTCCCCGGCGATGGTCGCGGCGCGCTGGGCGGTGAGGCGACGACGCGAGATGCCGCGCGGCGGCAGCGGATCCAGGACGACCCCGCCACCAGCGGCAGCACCCGGTGATGGGCGTCGGAGCGCGAAGCGGTCGCCCGGGGCGACGGCGAGCAGCACGTCAAGCCTGAGGATGGCCAGGACCGAGCCGCCGGGGAGTTCGATGTCCTCGCGGGGCCCGCGAACGACCAGCGAGCCTGCCTGCGCGGTGCCGAGGTGGAGGCGCAGCCGGTCGCGGTCAGCCGGGATGGCGGGATAAGCGGGTCGGGCGCCTGCCGTCATCGCCAGCCCCGCCGCTGCGCGCACGGCGACCATGACCCGCGAGGTCGCCACCACCCTGGGATCAGTGGTCAGCACGGCGCCTCGCGGCACGTCGTCCAGCTCCACTCCGGCCAGGAGGAGGGCCGTCCGCCCGCCCTCAGACGCATCGACCGGCTCTCCGCGCGCCTGGACCTCGCGCACCCGGACCTCGCGGTCCCCGGGAACCAGGCGGAGCACGTCGCCCGACGCGACGCGCCCGCCCCGCAGGCTCCCCGTGACGACGACGCCCCGTCCGCGGACCCGGAAGGCCCGGTCGATCGCCAGCCGCGGGCCGCCAGAGGAGGGACGCTCAACCACCAGCCGCGACGCCACCCGCTCTGCCATCGCCGCCAGCCCGGTCCGCAGCCCGTCGATCCCGTCGCCCGTCGTCGCGGCCACCACGTGGACCGGCGCTCCAGCCAGGGTCGTCCGCGAGACCAGGGCCGCCACCTCGTCGGCCACCTCGGCCGCGCGCGCCTCGCCAGCAACATCGGCCTTGGTCACCGCCACCAGCCCGTCTTGGATCGCGAGGGCGTCCAGCAGCTCGAGGTGCTCGAGCGTCTGGGGCGACGGCCCGTCGTCGGCGGCCACCACGAGCAGCGCGGCGTCGATCTCGCCGGCGCCGACGAGCATGTTGCCGACCAGCCGGTCGTGGCCGGGCACATCGACGAAGTCCAGCGAGCCGCCCCCGGGCAGGGCGAGATGGGCGTAGCCCACATCGATCGTCATGCCGCGGCGCCGCTCTTCCGGGAGCCGGTCGGCGTCGATGCCCGTGAGGGCGCGGAGCAGCGTGGTCTTGCCGTGGTCGATGTGACCGGCGGTGCCGACGACGACGCTCACGCCGCCCCTGCCCGCCTCACCACCGCTCCCTCAACCCGCGACGCCCATGAGTCGCCGCGCCAGCGTTGCATCGTCTTCCGGCTCAACGGTCCGCAGGTCGCACACGAGCGCGTCACCCTCGATCCGTGCGAGGACGCGGTCCGGGCCACGTCGCAGGGCCGCCGCCGCACGGTCGGGCGAGGCCACCCGCAGCGCAATGCCCGCGGACGGCAGCACCTGGCCCGGCAGCGAGCCGCCGCCGACCGCGCTCTGGAGCGCGACCACTTCGACGGGGTCTCCAACGGCCCCCGCGATCGACATGGCACGCCCACGCAGCTCGTCGGGCGACCTCGAGATGGCCCGCCAGACTGGTACATCCGTCACGGCGCGCCCCGCGCGGTAGAGCCCGAGCGTTGCGGCGACACCGGCGAGGATCGCCTTGTCCGGGCGCATCGCCCGCGCCAGCGGGTCTCGCCGGAGCCTGGCGATCAGGTCCGCCCGCCCCACGATCAGACCCGCCTGCGGACCGCCGACGAGCTTGTCGCCGCTGAACACCACGACATCGGCGCCCGCCGCCAGCCGCTCAGCGGGCGTGGGCTCGTGGGCGAGGCCGAAGCGCTCGGTGTCGAGCAGGGCGCCGGAGCCCAGGTCGTCCACGACCAGCGCGCCGTGCCGATGGGCGATCGCGGCCACCTCGGTCAGGTCCGCCGCCTCCGCGAACCCGGTCACGGCGAAGTTCGAGGGGTGGACCCGCAGGACCAGTTTCGCGCGCCCCTGCGCCAGCGGCTCCTCGAAGTCGGCCGCCCGCGTCCGGTTCGTTGTCCCCACCTCGACCAGGCGGGCGCCGGCGCGCGCCACGACCTCCGGGATGCGGACACCGCCGCCGATCTCCACCAGCTCGCCCCGCGAGACCACCACCGAACCGCGCCGTCCGGCGAGGCCCACTGCCAGGAGGAGCGCTGCCGCGGCATTCGTCACCACGAGCGCCGCCTCGGCGCCCGTGAGCGCGACGAGGTGCTCCTCGGCCGCCCGGAAGCGGGCGCCCCGCCGGCCCGTCACCTCGTCGAGCTCGAGGTAGCCGTACGAGGCGGCTGCCGCTGTCGCGGCCTCGATCGCAGCGGTGGGCCAGGGGGCTCGGCCGAGGTTCGTGTGGAGGACCACGCCGGTCGCGTTGATCACCCGGGGGGGCACCGGGCCTCCCTCGGCGGCGGCGTCCGTGAAGGAGCGCAAGCGCGTGACGGCCTCGGCAGCCAGGGCCCCGGCGGTCCGCGCGTCGCCTCCGCCGGCCAGCCGCTCGCGCTCCGCATCGACCACACCGCGGACAAGGGCGGCGAGCGCGGACGGGTCAGCGTTGGGCAGGCGCGCACGGACGGGACCGAGCACGCGCTCCACGCTGGGCGGCCGGGGTCGGCTGGAGCTGGCGTCACGCACCTCGCGATCATCGCAGACGGCCTCTCCCGCGGCACGGGACGCGTCTCGCGGGACGGTCCGTGCTGTCGCGGGCGCAGCGCTCAGACTCGTGCCGCAACGCGCTGGCGCTCAGTCCCATACTGCCGGGCACCACCCGCCGCGCGACCGCTCTGCCGCCACCCCCGTCATGCCCGCGAGAACCAGGGATGAGAGCTGACCTTGACTGACGCGGTGACGCGCTCCTCGTCCTCGGCCTCACCCGACGTCATCATCGTCGGCGGGGGGATCGTGGGCACCTCCGCCGCAGCGTTCCTGGCCGGAGCCGGCGCACGCGTCCTGCTCGTTGAACGCGAGGCGCTCGCGTCCGGCGCGTCGGGTGCCAACTCGGGCGTGGTGCAGCACCCATTCGATCCTGTGCTGGCCCGCCTCTACCGCGAGTCGCTCGTGCGCTACCGCGAGCTTGCTGCGACCACCAACGCGTTCACGATCGGCGACGAGCCGGCCGGGATGCTCTACGCATCACCGGACGAGGCGGCCGCACGACGCCAGGCCGCGATGATCGCGGGGCCGTTCCCCGAGCTGCACCCGGAGGTGCTGGGCGGGGCGGCGCTGCTGGACGCCGAGCCCGCGGTTGCGCCGGGCCTGTGGGCGTGCCGCGTGCCCATCGGCTACCCGGTCGCGCCGGGCTCGGGCACGTACGCCTTCGCGACGCTCGCCGAGGCGCGCGGCGTGGTCGTTCGCGTCGGGCGGGCGGCGACGCTGGAGGTGGCCGGCGATGCCGTCGTGGGCGTGCGGGTGGACGGCCGCGTCGTGCCGGCGGGAGCCGTGATCGCGGCGGCCGGCCCGTGGACGCCCGGGCTGCTGGACCCGACCGGGCGCTGGGCGCCGATCGCCCCCCTCTGGGGTGTCGTGGTGGAGGCCGAGCTGGCAGCTCCGCCGCAGCACGTGCTGGAGGAGGCGGGGATCGAGGCGGTGCTCGACGCCGGCGCCGAGGCGGGCCCGGCCACCGACGCCGGTGTCGCGGCCCCGAACGGGCCTGCGGGCGACGACGGCATCGAGTTCAGCTTCATCCCGCACCCTGGAGCGGGATCGGTGGGCTCAACATTCCTGCCCACCGAGCCGCGGCCCGAGGCGTGGATCGAGCGGATCCTCCTACGCGCCATGCGGTTCGTGCCGTCCGTGGGGGATGCGCCGATCCGCGGCGTCCGCTGCTGCCCGCGCCCGCAGTCCGTGGACGGGCGCCCGCTGATCGGTGCGGTGCCGTGGCTCCGAAACGCGTTCGTCTGCGCCGGCCACGGCCCGTGGGGCGTGTCCACCGGACCGGCATCTGGGCGCCTGATCGCCGACCTCGTCCTGGGCCGCGACCCGGCCATTCCCGCCGAACTGAACCCGGCTCGGTTCGCCTGAGCCACGCTTTGAGGGTGGTCCGGCCCGGACACCGGCAAGCGGGCCGGATCGCGGGCCGCCGGGCTCGTGCCAGGCTGCCTGACGCCGGGCTCAGGCCGGTCGACGGGCTGCCGTCAGCCCTGCAAGCGCCACGGCGAAGGTGAGCACCGCCGCGATCGCCACCAAGACCGCCAGGTCGTCGAGCCCGCGCGCGCCGCCTCTGCCGAGCAGGTCCCAGGCCGCTTCCCGGAATGCGAGCGATCCCGGCACCGCGATTGCCGCGCCCGCCGCCGCTGCAACCAGGCGCCGGTGGACCACCGACGATGGCTCCACCGCCACGATCCGCAGCCAGGAGCCCCCGACAACGGCGAACGCGAACATCGCGCACGCGGCGACCGCGAAGATCAGCCCCAGCACCGGCGCCACGCCCTCCGTGAGCCCGATGGTGAGGGCGAGCCCCGCCCCGAACGCCAGCGACAGCACTGCGGCGGACGAGACGGGGCGCCGCCGGACGAGCGGGGCGAGGCGCAGCTCGCCGACCCTGGCGGCCCACTCGGCCGGGCGCCGCAGCGCCGGAGCGGCACGTCCGATGAGGCGGACGAGCGCGATCCCGTCGGCCAGCCCGTCTGGCTCCAGCGACCTGATCGCAGGAAGGTGCACGCGCGCCAGGCCGGCCATCCCGGCGACGACGACGGCGCTGGTCACCGCCAGGGCCCCAATCGCGGCGACGGTCACCGCATCCGGCCCCCCCGCGGGCCACGTGAACAGCACGCCCGCCCAGTCTGCCGCGAGCGTGACGAGCGACATCCCGAGGGCGAGCCGCACCGCCCGGACGAGCCCCTCGGCCCGCGCCTCCGGCAGCGGCTCGCCGATGCGACACAGCACCAGACGCCCAGCAGCCACCACCATCGTCATGGGGACGAAGAACAGGGCGAACGAGACGAACGTGTCGTATGGGTCCTCTGCCCAGGGAACGTGCTCGTAGACCGCGTGGACTTCCTTCGTGCATGCCGTGAACACGGTGAACAGGAGCGCTGCCGCGAGCGCACGGCGGACGGCACGGCCGATCGTCGGGCGGCGCGCATCGCCGGGCGCGAGCACTGCGGCGGATCGCCCGAGGGCGGCGGTCACGAACTGGCACCTCCAGCGGCGGGCACGGTTGGGCTCAAGGAGACGATTGTGCGTCGCTTGATGCGCCGACGCCGCGCGCTCGTTGATATCCCGCTGTTATTGCAAAGCCTCGCAAGAACAACGACAATCACCATCACAGCGTCCCCCCGGGCACGAACTGGTGCGACCCGCTCCCGACCGCGGCGTCGCGATCTGAGGCCTCCCCCATGCACATCCCCGATGGCTATCTGTCCCCCATCATCTCCGTCGGCCTCGGCGCGGTGACCGTGCCGGGTTGGGCCGCGGCGACGAACCGCGTCCAGAAGGTGCTCTCGGACCGGACGATCCCGCTGCTCGCGGTGTTCTCCGCGATGAGCTTCACCGTGATGATGTTCAACATCCCCGTGCCCGGCGGGACCACGGCCCACGGCGTCGGCGGGACGCTGATCGCCATTGTGCTGGGGCCATGGGCGGCGGCGATCGCGGTGTCGGTGGCGCTGATCATCCAGGCGCTGTTCTTCGGCGACGGCGGCGTCCTCGCGATCTTCGCCAACTGCCTCAACATGGCGTTCATCCTGCCGTTCGTCGGGTATGGCGTGTACCGGGTGCTGGCCGGGCGCTCGTCGATGCTCTCCGAGCGTCGTGTCTGGGCCGCGGGCATCGGCGCCTACGTGGGCATCACCGCATCGGCTGTGGCGGTGGGCGTCCAGCTGGGCATCGAGCCGATCCTGTTCACGCAGAACGGCCACGCGCTCTACAGCCCCTACGGGCTGGACGCGGCGATCCCCGCCATGCTCATCGCCCACATGTTCGGCGCCTCGATCGTCGAGGCGCTCATCACCGCGCTGGGCGTGGCCTGGCTCCAGAGCCGCCACCCCGAGTACCTCACGCAGGGCCTGGCCGGCGGGTCGGACGCCGCGGTGAGCGCGGACATCGCCGAAGCCGACGACGAAGCCGGAGTCTCAGTGACCCCGCGGCCCCTGTGGCAGACGGGCGCCGTCCTCATCGCCATCAGCCTCGCCATCGTCGGGACCGCCGGCCTCGTCACGGGCGGCGGCGACCCTGCGCGCGCATTCGGCGTTGACTGGGCGGTCGTCGACTGGCCCGGGGTGGCGGCGATGCTGGTCGTGGTTGGCCTCATGGCGGCGGTGCTGATCCCGCTCGCCTGGCTCGTGCTGCCCAAACGCGTGCGCGGCATCGGCACCGCCTTCACCGCCGCGGCGATCCTCGCCCCGCTTGGGCTGATCGCCCCCGGTTTCGCCTACGGCGAGGGTTCCACGCAGGACGTCCAGCAGGCTTTCGGCTACGTGCCGTCGGGCCTCCAGCAGCTGTCGTCATTCTTCACCGCGCCGCTCTCGGGGTATGAGCTCCGCCTCCCATTCCTCGGGAGCAGCCAGCCCGCGCTCTGGCAGCAGGCGGTCGGCTACGAGCTGGCGGGGATGCTCGGGATCCTGCTCCTGGGCGGAACCGCGTACGCGCTCGGGCGCCTTCTGGCGCGCGGCAACCACGAGGCCGAGGACCACGGGGACGGCGCCGGCTGGCTCGAGCACACCGTGTCGGGCATCACCGCGTCGGTCGAGCGCTCGATCTTCACCGAGGAGCACGCCCGCAAGGACGGCTGGCTCCAGCGCGTGGACCCGCGCGCGAAGCTCGGGATGTTCCTGGCCGCGGTGCTCGCCGCGAGCCTGTCGAGCTCGGTGGTCGTCCTCGCGGTGCTGTACGGCGTGGTGCTGCTCGCCGCGCGCGCCAGCCGCATCCCGTTCGACTTCTTCGTCCGCCGCGTCTGGCTGGGTATCCCCTTCTTCGCCGGGCTCGTGGTCCTGCCGGCCGTGTTCCTGGTTCCCGGGCCGCACCTGTTCGACCTGGCGCTCGGGCCGCTGACCATCGGCCCCACCGTGCCGGGCGTCTCGGGCGCCATCCTGTTCGTCAGCCGGGTCGGCGTCAGCGTCTCGCTCGCGGTGCTGCTGGTGATGACGACGCCCTGGGCTGACCTCCTCAAGAGCCTGCAGGCGGTCCACGTGCCGCAGCTGTTCATCCTCGTCCTCGCGATGGCGTACCGCTACATCTTCCTGTTCCTCCACCTCGCCAACGGCATGTTCGAGGCCCGCAAGAGCCGGATCGTGGCGCGGACGAGCGGGGGCGAGCAGCGGCGCTGGATCACGGCCTCGATGGGCGGCCTGCTCAACCGGAGCGTCAAGATGAGCAACGACGTGTACGCGGCGATGGTCGCGCGCGGCTTCGGCGGGTCCATCCGGACCTTCGCGGACTACCGCATGACCCGCGACGACTGGGCGGCGCTCGCCGGCACCGTCGCGATCTCGGCGGCGGCGGTCGTCGCCCAGCGGGGGCTCCCGTGACGGGGGCGGGAGGAGAAGCACCATGCTGATCGACACGCACCGCCTCGACGAGGGGGCCGCCCGGCCCGAGCCCGCCTTCGACCTGCACGGCATCCGCTTCGTCTACGGCCGGCGTCAGGTGGCGCTCGACGGCATCGACCTGCGGATCGAGCGCGGCGAGCAGCTGGCGCTGCTGGGCGCGAACGGCTCGGGCAAGTCCACGCTGCTCAAGCTGCTCGACGGGATCGTGGGGCCGACGGGCGGGACGATGCGGGCGATGGGCCGCGACGTGACGGCTGTGGCGGCCGGGCACGACGCCTTTCGCTTCCACCGCGAGGTGGGCCTGGTGTTCCAGGACCCCGACATCCAGCTTTTCAGCGCCACCGTGCGTGACGACGTCGCCTTCGGCCCGCTCCAACTGGGGCTCTCGCTCGACGAGGTGCGGGCGGCCGTTGACGCCGCGCTCGCCCAGATGGAGATCGCGCACCTCGCCGACCGCGCGCCGTTCGAGCTCTCTGGCGGCGAGAAGAAGCGGGCGGCGATCGCGTCGGTGCTTTCGCTGGGGCCGGACGTGCTGCTCCTCGACGAGCCCACCGCTGCGCTCGACCCGCGGACGAAATGGGTGCTCGTCAACCTGATCCGGCGGCTGGGCGAGGGCGGCAAGACGCTGGTCACCGCCACCCATGAGCTGGACATCGTGCCGATCATCGCCAAGCGCGTGGTGGTGCTGGGGGAGGACCGCCGGGTCCTGGCTGACGGCCCCACCGAGGCGATCCTCGCGGACCGCGACCTGCTCATCCGCGCCAACCTCATCCACGAGCACCTCCACGAGCACGGCGCGGTGCGGCACGCGCACGCCCACGACGCGGAGCACCACATCGACGGCACCGACGGCGAGCCGATGACCGACACAGCTGAGCGAAGGCACGCGGACGCGGAGCGTCACGCCAGCCCGCAGGCGGTTGCGGGCAGCGCAGGAGGCGATCCCGCCGAGGGGGCCGAGTGAGCACGACGACTCCCGGCTCCCCCCGCCAAACAGCCTGGGCGGACGCCCGCGAGGCGCTCCGCGAGCGGGGCCTCCGCTGGACCCCGCAGCGCCGCCTCATCCTCGAGGTGCTCGCCGAGACGAGCGGCCACATCACCGGTGCCGAGCTGGTCGAGCGGTGCCGAGCTCGGGACACTGCGACCATCGGGTCCACCGTGTACCGGACGCTCGACGTCCTCGAGGAGCTGGGCTACGTCCGCCACAGCCACGGCGCCGACGGCCGCGAGGAGTACCACGTCCTGCCCCTCGCCGAGCACGCGCACATCCGGTGCCTGGGGTGCGGGGCGGCCTGGGACTTGACCTGGGAGGACGCACGGGAGCTGGTCGAGCGGCTGGAGGCCCGCAACGGCTTTCGGGTGGCGCTCGGGCACGTGATGATCGGGGGGTACTGCCCGGGCTGCGAGCCGGCGGAGCGATAGCGGCGACGATCTCGCCGCTCACCTTGACGACGGCGCGGCGCCGGAGGGCGGTGGGTGGCGGGAGCGCATGGGAGTCGAACCCACCGCGCGACGCCGGGCGCCGCGCCACTGGTTTTGAAGACCAGGAGGCCCACCGGGACCCATCCGCTCCCCCGCGACGATCATACGGGCGCCGACTTGCTGCCGGGCCGACAACGATCCGGCCACGGTGTCAGGGCCAGAGGCCGCGTGCACGGAGCGGCCCTGACGGCGCCGCACCCGCCGTGTCAGCCGCCGCGTGCCGCCAATCGTGGCACGGCCTTATGCCAGAGCGCACGGGCCGGCCCGGCCAGCGGGCGGACCGCCAACAGAACCGCTCCGTGCACGGGTGGGCGCCGTGGAGCGTTGCCCCGCTCTGGGTCAAGGCTCAGGCGTACAGGTTGATCTCGCCGACCACGCCAGCCTGACCGTTCTCGTGGAGGTAGACGCTCGCGGCCGAGAGCTGGCCGGCCGCGCCGAACGAGAACGGCGTCGTCGCCGAGCCCGTCGCGATCGCGCCCACGCCGCCCGCGCCGAGTGCCTGGATCGCTCCCCCGGCCTCGCCGGTCCACAGACCCAGTTGCGACCAGGCGGCATCGGCCTCGTCGATCCACCCGTTGTGGTCGCCGTCGAGCGCCGCCAGCTCGGCGAAGCCGTTGTTGGTGGCCGGCCCGAAGAGCTCGCTGCCGCCGTCGACGACACCGTTGCCGTTAAGGTCGCGCGCGAGGTAGGCCGAACCGGGCGCAAGCGCCGCGACCTGCTCCGCGGTGCCGTCGTTGTTGATGTCCACGGCCTGCGTCCCCGACCCCACCATCGGGGCGCCGACGCCGGTGTTCAGGACCAGCGGATCGTGGACCGCAGCGCCGGCGCGGATCGAGATGCCCTCGCTCATCTGCGTGGAGCGCGCCAGATCGAACGCGGTCGCGATCGTGATCTGCCGCCCGTCCGCCGTCGCGACGCTGCCCGCTCCCGCGAACGAGGTCTGCTCCGTCTCGGTGACGGAGATCGATGCCTCCTCGCGATACCCCCAGTCGGGCTGGGTCGGCTGCGCCGGCTGCCCGGCCGTGGCGGTCTGCGCAGCCTGCACTGTCGGGTGAGCGTCCGCGACCGCGCGCAGTGCCTCCGCGATCCCAGACCCCTGCTGCATCAGCTTGGCGAACCGCGCGAGGCGACCAGCCAGGTCCGCTGCCGCCTCCTTGCTGCCCGTGATCTGGAGCAGCATCAGCCACAGCGCATCCTTGCCGGAGAGCGCGGACGTGCCCGCCGAGTCGCCGGGAGCGCTCGAGACTCCCGGTGGCTGCGCGGCCAGTCCCGCCGTGAGCTGGCCGGGCGCAATCGCGGGCGCATGGGTCGCGCGCGAGGCGGACTGCCGAACCATCGCCCGGACGTGGGCCGCCGATGCGGCGGCGCTTGCAGCAGCGGCGCCGGAGTGCGACAGCGCCTGGAGGTGCGTCGCGCCGTCGGCGCCGGACATGGTGATCCGCACGTCCTTGGACGCCTCGACGCGGTCGCTGCCGGCCCAGGCCGTGATCGAGTGGTGGCCGTCGAGCGTCGTCTGGATCGAGTGGCTCGCGCTGAGGGCGAGGCTGCCTTCGGTGATGCGCATCCGTGCTGCTGATCCTCCAGTCCGTTCGGAGGTCCCCGTCGCTCGGGGGGATTCTCCTTAGGGGTCGGCCCCTAGGCGCCGTCCCACAAGCGGGCCATTCGTGGGGGGCTGCCGGGCGGATCGAAACCCGGGCCACGCGAGCCCGCGCCCTATGATCCCGGCATGAGCGCGCGTCCCGAACCCCCGACGATCCGTCTCACCGACTTCACCGATTGCGGCGGCTGCGCCGCGAAGCTGGGTGCCGACCTGCTGGCCGAGGCGCTCGCTGGGCTCGGCGTGGCGGGGATGCCCGGGGACGTCGCGATCGACGAGGATGCCCCCGGCGCGTTGGGCGACGCCGCGAAGCCGAGGGCTGAGCGCCTGATCGCGGGCCTCGAGCCGCCCGACGATGCGGCCGCCTACCGAGTCTCCGACGACCTCGCCATCCTGGGGACGCTCGACTTCTTCCCGCCCCTGGTCGACGACCCCGTGGCGTTCGGCGAGATTGCGGCCGCCAACGCGCTCTCGGACGTGTTCGCGATGGGCGGCCGGGTGCTCTTCGCCCTCTCGATCGCAGCGTTCCCCGAGGAGCTGCCGGGCGAGGTGCTGGCGGCCATCTTCCGGGCTGCGGCCGCCAAGGTCCGCGAGGCTGGCGGGGTGCTCGCAGGGGGCCACACAATCAAGGACGCCGAGCCCAAGTACGGGCTGGCCGTCGTGGGCGCGGCGCACCCCGACCGGCTGTTCCGCAAGGGCGGCGCCCACCCCGGCGACGTGCTGCTGCTCACCAAGCGCCTGGGCACGGGCCTCCTGGTGAGCGGACGGAGATCGAGCGCGGTCACGGCCGAGGACCTCGAGGCGGCCGTCACGCAGATGCGAGCCCTCAATCGGGTCGCCTCGGAGGTCTTCGCCCACCAGAGGATCGTGGGCGCGACCGACATCACCGGGTTCGGCCTCCTGGGGCACGCGCTCGAGATGGCCCGGGCGTCCGGCGCCCGGCTCGCGTTCGAGGCGGCTTCGCTGCCGGCGCTTGCCGGCGCGCTGGAGGCGGCGCGGGCGGGGGTGGAGACCGGGGGCGCCGGGCACAATCGGCGGTTCACGGCGCCTGCGCTGGTCATTGGACCGCTGGTCGCGCCCGAGCAGGTTGCGCTCGCCGTGGACCCGCAGACCTCCGGCGGGCTTCTGGCCGCCGTGCCTGGCGCGAACCTCCGGGCAGTCCAGGCCGAACTGGCCGCCGCCGGCGTCGAGGCTTGGCGGGTGGGCGTCGTGGAGGGGCTTGCAGTCGGCGAGGCGCCTGGCGTCACCCTTCGCTAGCCGCGGACGGGAGGAGCTCCGGCGTCAGCGCATCCGGGTGCGGGCGCCGGCACAGGTGACAGCGGCGCCGATCGCTGCCCAGAACGCCTCCGTTGCGAGGTAGCCGCCGACGCCCTGCTGGCCATTGCCAGCCCCAGCCGAGGCACCCTGGGCCAGGAACAGCGAGATCAGGTCGCCGTTCATGATCCCGAACGCGACGACGGCGCCGGCGATGATGCCGCCGTACACCAGAGCGTCCATCGCCGGGCCGATCTTGTAGCCGGTGACCCGCGTGATCGCCTGGGCGATGATCCCGCCCGCGAAGAACGCGATGAACAGCGCGAAGAGGCCGAAGCGGGCCGAGATCGCCGCAGCCAGCAGGCCGCCGCCGCCCGACACCGCGAAGCCGCCAAGCAGCTGCGCGGGCGTGAAGGAGCCCATGGGGTCGCGCACCGGCCGGCCGCAGTCGCGGCACCGGAACCCGACCGGCCCCTGCATGGCGCACTTGGTGCAGATGGGCCGATCACAGCGGCCACAGCGGACCCACGTCTCGCGGTCGGGGTGTCGGTAGCAGAACAGCCGCCCGTCGCCCATATCGTCGGCGGGATCGGTGGGCAGGTGGCCCTCGGCAGCAGTCATCGGCGGAAGGGTACTCGCGCCTCGGTGCGGGCGCCGCGCGGTGGGCTCGTGCCGACAGGCGGCCGTCTGGCGAGCGCGAACGCACCTGCGACGAGGCTTCTGTCGGAATCGAGGCTCAACGGGCGCATGCTGCGCCGAGCCATCGGGTCCGGGAGCGGTTCGTTTCGTGCGCTACCGCGCGGCGTAACCCTTGCCCCCGGATCCGGACGAAGCGTTGCACGAGGCGCCCGTTGGTCCTCGATTCCGACAGTCACCCAGAGGCTCGCGTCCCTGGGGCGGGTCGGCCTCGCGTCGCGAACCACGCCGCCGAAGCCCACCGACGCGCGGACGCAACTTGAGCCGCTAGTCGTCGTCCAGCGCGCGGTCGGCTTCGGCCAGGATGCGGTCGACCTCCTCGAGCACCGCGTCCGGGACGGGATCCACGACCGGCCCGGCGAGGATGGCCTCGACCCGCTCACGTGCCCGCCGGTACATCGACGGCTTGCCGGCGGCAGCCCAGGCGTCGGGCGCGTTGCGCCCGATCAGGGCGGGCTCGTAGAACTCGCCGCTGCGCGCCGCGCGTCAGCTGCTGGGCTGCGCGAGGAAGTGGCCGCCCGGGCCCACCTCCACCGTGTCGTCGAGCAGCTCTGCGCCCTCGCGCGCGTCCACGCCCTCGGCCAGCCGCAGGGCGAGATGCGCGAGCTCGTCTGCAGTCGCATGGCGATCCCCGGGCTCCTCCGTTGTGTCAGCCGGCGGCGGTCGCCGCCTCGGCCTCGCGCACGATCTGGTCGAGCGCCGCGTCCACGCCGTCGTCGAAGGGAAGCGGCTGGTGGCCGCTGATGGCGGCGAAGGCCTTCTCGCGCGCCTCGTCGAGGATGTCCGGGCGGCCGGCTGCCTCGAAGCGGTCCCACGGGCCGTGCCACCCCAGGCGCGGCATGAACCACTCGCCACCCCGGACGGCGTCGCGGGTCGCCCTGCGCGAGAGGAAGTCGCCCACCGGCCCCACCTCGTCGAGTGCCTCGACCACGTCCGCCTCGCCGATCCCGCCGCCGATCCCCTGGGCAACGCGTCGGCACGCGCGGTACACCTCGACGTCGATGACCATCGCCTCGAGGCACAGCGTGGACGCGCCGCCCAGCGACCCCGGACCGATGATGACGTCCGGCGCCGACAGCACCGTCGTCAGCCAGCTCATCGTGCGCTCGTACGTGGCCTGGATTCCGGCGACGAAGTGGTCCGTGCCGCCGTTGGACGCGGTGACCGGCAGGCCGTAAAAGCGGCCCATCTCGGTGGTCGCCGCGCCGAGGAGCGCGTGCTCCGGCCCGCCGCCCGCCCAGCGCCCGGTTCGCGGCTCCATCACTGCGAGCGCCGGGGCGTAGAGGAAGGGCGTGCCCGGCGCCATCGCCTGGACGAGGCACAGCGCGCCCAGCACCTCGGCGTTGCCGGACACGATGGTCGACGTGAGCCCGGCCGGGGCAGAGGTGCCCATCATCGGCATCGGCATCGCGGCCACCGGGATCTCCCAGCCGGCGGTCGCGAGGTAGGCGTCGGTGTGCGCCTCCTCCATCGCCAGCGGCGAGACGGGGCAGAACAGGACGCTGAACGGGTGCAGCTCACGAACGCGCTGCCGGCTGCCGAAGACGGTCTCGAGGATCCGGAGCAGCCACTCAGTCTCGCGCTGGCTGGTGATCTGGTCCTGGATGTGCTTGCTGAACAGACGGTGGACGTCGGTCCAGAGGCGGACGGACCTCGCAGGGTCCGGCCCCTCCTCGCCGGCCGTGACCATCTGCCAGTACATGCCGACCTCGTCCATCGTGTCGACGAGCTTCACGGCGTTCGACCAGTCGTCCCGGGTGGGGAGGCGCCGCTCGCCGATGGCCGGGTCGTAGAACGTGGTGGTCTCGCCGTCTGGCATGAGCGTGCAGTCGCCGGCGTTCATGGGCAGCGCGAAGCCCTCGCGGCGACCGCCCAGGGAGAACCTCCTGGGCGCGGCGGCGAGCGACGCTTCGACGAGCGAGCGCGGGAAGCGGACGCGGCGATCGGCGTGGTCCACCCGGGCACCGGCGGTCTCGAGAATCCGCCGGGCACGCTCTGAGTCGATCCGCATCCCCGTCCGGGCGAGGACCGCCAGGCTCTTCTCGTGGATCTCGGCGATCTCGGCGTCGGAGAGGACGCGCAGGACGGTGGGCATCAGGGTTGCTCCAGGGAGGGGCGCTCGGGCGCTCTCGGCCGCGTGCCGACGCTAGCACCGCGGACTCCCCACACAGCCGTGTGGTCCCGCTGGGCGGTTCTCTGGCGGTCGGCGACCGCCCCGCGAGGCGTCGAGCGGCCGGCACCAGCTCGCGGTCGCGACGCGGGCGACCCCTTGGCGTAGCCGAAGCGGCATCGACGGCGGCGGTTGGACCACCTACCGTGGCGTTATGGACCTGCTCACCCTGTACGGCGTCCTCGCCGTCGGTTCGATGCTGGCATGCTACGCGCTGGAGGACCGCTCGCCCTGGTTCGTCTTCGCGTTCGCGGCCGGGTGCGCGGCGTCCTCGCTCTACGGCTTCCTGCAAGGCGCGTGGCCGTTCGGGATCGTGGAACTCGTCTGGTCCGGCGTGGCCCTGCGTCGCTGGCGTCGTGTCGCGGCCTCCGCGCCATCGGGTCGGTCGACGGTCTGACGCTGCGGGCAGCAGAGCGCCGTCCCCCCAGCCGAGCGGTCCCACCGCGCGGACCCGCCGGGCCGCTGCCGCCGTTCCGAACCGTCGCCCCCAGTGAACCGCGGCCGTCTGTCATGCATCTGCGGCGTCCGTTGGTTGCGCCGTCGCTGAGACACCCGGCTACACTGCGCGGATCGGGCCGTCCACAACCGAGGTGCGCCAGTGCCCAGGGACTACGTCCGCCTCACCACGCCGCTCGTGCGCGACGGCGACCGAAGCTCACCGCTGCGTCCCGCGACCTGGGACGAGGCGCTGAACCGGGTCGCCGACGGGTTCCGGGCAGCTGGCGCGGCGCACGGCCCCACGACCTTCGGGATCTTCAGCTGCAGCCGCTCGACCAACGAGGTCAACTTCGCAGCCCAGAAGCTCTCCCGCGCCGTCCTGGGGTCGAACAACATCGACAGCTGCAACCGAACCTGACACGCTCCCTCTGTCGCCGGTCTGGCGACCGTGTTCGGAGCCGGGGGCTCGACCAGCAGCTATAGAGAAGCCGAGGAGACGGACCTCGTCCTCCTGTGGGGCAGCAACGCCCGGGAGACGCACCCGATCTACTTCCACCACCTCCTCAAGGGGGTGCGCCGGGGCGCCCGGCTGATCGCAATCGACCCGCGGCGCACCTCGTCGGCCGAGTGGGCGGACCTCTGGCTGGGCCTGGACATCGGGTCCGACATCGCGATGGCCAATGCCATGGGTCGCGAGATCATCGCGGCCGGCCTCGCCGATGACGAGTTCATCGGCCGCGCCACGGCCGGCTTCGAGGCCTACCGCGCGTGCGTCGAGCCCTATACGCTCGAGTACGCGGAGCGCGTGACCGGCGTCCCGGCCACCGCCATCCGCGAGGCCGCCCACGCCTACGCGACCGCCGACAAGGCGATGATCTGCTGGACGCTGGGGATCACCGAGCACCACAACGCGGTCGACAACGTGCTCGCACTGATCAACCTCTCGCTCCTGACCGGGCACGTGGGCAAGTGGGGCTCAGGCGTGAACCCGCTCCGCGGGCAGAACAACGTCCAGGGCGGCGGCGACAGCGGCGCGCTCCCGGACCGGCTGCCGGGCTTCCAGTTCGTCGAGAACGACGCCCTCCGCGCGCCGTTCGACAAGCGCGTGGGGCGTGACGGTTCCGCCGAAGCGGGGCTTGAACCTGACCGGCATGTACGACGCGATGGAGCGCGGCGAGCTGACCGCGGTCTACTGCATCGGCGAGAACCCGGTCCAGTCGGAAGCCGATGCACGCCGCGCCAGGCGCCTGCTCGGCGAGCTCGAGTTCATGGTTGTGCAGGACATCGTCCTGACCGCCACCGCCGAGCTGGCCGATGTCGTCCTGCCCGCCGCCGCAGCCTGGGCCGAGACCGAGGGCACCATCACCAACTCCGAGCGCCGGGTCCAGCGCGTGCACAAGGCGATCGATCCGCCGGGCGAGGCTCGCGACGACCTCTGGATCATCTTCGAGATCGCCAAGCGGCTCGGCCACGACTGGGGCGAGCCTGACCCGGAGAAGGTGTGGGACGAGTTCCGCTCGCTGGCGGGCGCGTTCCGGGGCATGACCTACGCACGGCTCGAGACCGAGGGCGGCCTCCAGTGGCCGTGCTGGGACGAGACCCACCCGGGCGAGCCGTTCCTGCACTCGCGTCTGTGGGCCGATCCCGTGCCGGGCCTCAAGGCCATCTTCAGCCCCGTGGACTACGACCCGCCGGTCGAGGCGCTGTCCGACGAGTACCCCATGCGTCTGACGACCGGGCGGCGGCTCGACTCCTACAACACGGGCGTCCAGTCCGGCAGGCTCCGGTCCCCTCGACGCAAGGGCGAGACGCTGGACCTGTGCCCGGAGGACATGGCGCGCCTGGGCCTCCTCGAGGGCGAGCGGGTGCGGATCGTGACCCGGCGCGGGTCCGTCACGGCCCCCGTCCGCCGAGAGCCCGCCCTGCGGCCGGGCCTCGCGTTCATGACGTTCCACTTCCCCGACCAGGTGGACGTGAACCTGCTGACGATCGACGCCACCGACCCGAAGGCCGGAACCGCCGAGTTCAAGGCGGCCGCGATCCGGATCGAGAAGCTCGAGGCCGTTCCGGCGGGCTGACACCTCCGCCTCGATTCCTCGGCTCCGATGCGGAGCGTCGTGCGGCGACGGTCGTCACGGGTTGTCAGCCGCCGGTACCGTTTCGGCATGCAGAAACTCACCGCCCTCGGGCAGACGGCCGTGATCCTCGTCGCCGTCAGCATCGTCGGCGCCGTTCTCACGCTGATCCTGCGGGTGTTCGGCGCCAACGACGTCGCCATCTTCGTCGTGGCGGCGGTCACGCTCGCAGCCCTCGCGGGCCTCGTCGGCGAGGCGACCGACGAGCTGGGCGGCCGGCTCGGCCCCGCGAGCACCGGCGTCCTCCAGTCAGCCCTGGGCAACCTGCCCGAGCTCTTCATCTCGCTGTTCGCCCTGCGCGCGGGCCTGGTCGTCCTGGTCCAGACCGCGCTCGTCGGCTCCATTCTTGCCAACAGCCTGCTGGTCCTGGGCCTGGCGTTCCTGGCCGGCGGACGGCGACACGGCCGGATGACGTTCGACGCGGCGCCCGTGCGGACCATCGCCGTGATGCTCGTGCTGGCCGTTGCAGCCCTGGTGATCCCGACCGTCGCCACCTCCCCCGGCGGCCCCGACCAGGGCCACGCCGTGGAGATCAGCGTCTTCGTCTCGGTCGTCCTGCTGGTGATCTTCGCGGCGTCGATCCCGTACTCGCTCGGGGGCGGGCGTGGGGCATCGGTGCCCGAGTCAACCATTGAGGCCGCCGATCGCTGGCCGATGCGGACGTCGTTCGTGGTCCTCGCCGGGGCTGGTGCCGGCGCCGCGTTCATGTCCGACTGGTTCGTCGAGGCGCTGCGCCCGGCCATGGCGACGCTCGGCGTGTCGGAGGCGTTCGTCGGGCTTGTCGTTGTGGCCATCGCGGGCAACGCGGTCGAGAACGTGGCGGGGATCCAGGCGGCGCTCAAGGGCCGCATCGACCTGGGCATCAGCCTGATCCAGAACTCGAGCCTGCAGGTCGCGATCGCGCTCACGCCGGTGCTGGTGCTCGCGAGCCTGCTCGTGTCGCCCGTGGCGCTGACGCTGATCCTGACCCCGACGCTGCTGGTGGCGATGGCGCTGGCCGCGGTCCTGGGCGCCCTCGTCGTGTTCGACGGAGAGGCCACCTGGCTCGAGGGCCTCATGCTGATCGGTCTCTACCTGATCATCGCGGCGTCCGTGTGGTACGGCTCGCCGGTCAAGGCGTAGGCCGCGAAGATCCGGCACCGCGGTGGGGCGCCCGCCGAGCAGCCCATCCGGCCCCCGCGTTCCGGAACCCGACACCCATCCGGCCCCCGCGTTCCGGAACCCGACACCCATCCGCGGCCGCTCCCACCGCGTCGTACACTGCCTCGGGCATGGACCTCCGCATCGCCGACATCGCTGCCTCGCCCGCAGAGCGCGAGGCGATCGACGCCTACCTCGATCCTCGGATCGGCCCCGCCCGTGGCGGCTGGGACGGCGGCGAGCGCAACATCGAGCTCGACGGGCGCATCGCCCGCGGCGGGCACGAGGCGCGCTCGCATCGGGACCTTCTGCTCCCCACGCTGCACGCCGTCCAGGATCGCATCGGCTGGATTTCGCCGGGAGCCGTCGCCCACATCGCGCGTCGCCTGACCGTGCCCCCGGCCGAGATCTTCGGCGTCGCTACGTTCTACGCCCTCCTGTCCACGACCGAGCGCCCGCCCGCGGTGGTCCACGTCTGCGACGACATGGCGTGCCGCCTGGCCGGCGCCGAGGAGATCTGTCAGCAGCTGGAGGCCGCGCTCGGCCCGGCCGGCCACGCGAAGCCCGGCGAACAGCGGACCTGGCACCGCAGCGCGTGCCTGGGCCAGTGCGAACGGGCCCCAGCCGCGCTGTTCACGATCGCCGGAGATCCGGCCATCCGTGTCTCCACCGGCCCGCTTGACACCCCCGCGATCCTGACCCGGCTCGACGAGGGCCTTCGCGGCCGTGACGGCCTCGAGGCCTTCGGGGGCCCGATCGGCACCGCCGTCACGCCGGAGCGAATGGAACAGCTCCGGCGCCTCGCACCGCAGGTCGGCCAGCCGGGCCTGCGCCTCCTGGCCCGCGTCGGCCGCGTCGACCCGACCAGCCTCACCGACTATCTCGCAAACGGCGGCTATCGAGCGCTGGGCGCGGCCGTCACGGCCGGTCCCGAGCGCGTCATCGCCGACGTCATCGCCGCCGAGGTCCTGGGCCGTGGCGGCGCTGCATTCCCCGCCGGCAAGAAGTGGGCCGCGGCACGCGCCACCCGGTCGTGGCCCAAGAACATCGTGTGCAACGCGGACGAGGCCGAGCCCGGCACCTTCAAGGACCGGGTGATCCTCGAGGAAGACCCATTCGCTCTGGTCGAGGCGATGACGATCGCTGCCTTCGCCGTCGGCGCGGAGCTCGGGTTCATCTACCTGCGCGGCGAGTATCCGCTGGCCGAGGCCCGGATGCAGAACGCCATCGACAGGGCGCGCGAGCATGGCCTGCTCGGGCGGAACATCCTCAATGCCGATTTCGACTTCGACATCGAGGTCCGACGTGGAGCCGGCGCCTACATCGCGGGCGAGGAGACGGCCATGTTCGAGTCGATCGAGGGTGACCGTCCCGAGCCCCGTCTGAAGCCGCCGTTCCCCGTCGAGGTCGGCCTCTTCGGCAAGCCCACGGTAATCAACAACGTCGAGACGATCGTGAACGTGCGACACATCGTGCTCGACGGCTGGACGGCGTACGCGGCCCTCGGCACCACCGGCTCGCGAGGCACCAAGCTGTTCAGCGTGTCCGGCCATGTGACGCGGCCCGGCGTGTACGAGGTCCCGTTCGGCACGCGGCTGCGCGATCTCATCGAGCTCGCCGGTGGCGTGCCTGGTGGCCGCCGGGTCAAGGTCGTGAACGTCGGTGGCGCGGCCGGCTCGTTCGTCGGGCCCGACAAGCTGCACATGCCGCTCACCTACGAGCACGCCAAGGCGGAAGGCGTCACGATCGGCGCTGGCGCGGTGGTCGTGTTCGACGAGACGACCGACGTGCTCGACATCCTCCGGCGTATCGCCGAGTTCTTCCGCGATGAGTCATGCGGGCAATGCGTGCCGTGCCGCGTTGGCACAGTGCGCCAGGAGGAGCTGCTCGCACGGCTCATCGCCAATCGCCCGCGAGGCACCGTGGCGGACGAGCTCGCGCTGCTCGACGAGCTGGGGCAGGCGATGCGGGACGCGTCGATCTGCGGCCTCGGCCAGACCGCCAACGCGGCGGTGGCCAGCGGCCTGCGCCTGGCAGGGGTCCGCCCGTGAGCGAGCAACCGCTGCCCAAGGGCGTCCACCTCGAGCCCGGCGAGTTCACCGGCATCGACCCGCTCATCTTCACCTCGTCGCCTGCGCGCTCGCCGCAGATCCCCGCCCCGCCCCCGGCCCGAGCAGCCAAGGCGGTCGAGATGACCATTGACGGGTTGCCCGTCACCGTGCCCGAGGACATCACGATCCTCGAGGCGTGTCGCGCCCAGGGCATCGACATCCCAACCCTGTGCACGCTGTCCACGCTGACGCCTGAGGGCGTCTGCCGCATGTGCGTCGTGGACACCGGGGGCCGGGTGCTCACACCGTCGTGCTCCGCCAAGGTGGGCCAGGACATGACGGTGCAGACCAACAACGAGCGGGTCCGCCACTCGCGCAAGCTGGTGCTCGAGCTGCTGGCGTCGTCGGTGGACGTGGACCTCGCCGGGCCCGAGCTGCCCGACAGCTCCATCGCGCGCTACATGGCCGAGTACGGCGCGGACCCCTCGCGCTTCGGCCCGCCCTCGGCGCCAGCACCCGCCGGTGCCCGCGACGCCGCCGAGCCCGGGCACCACGCCAGGCCCGACGGCTCCGTGGCGGAGCGCGTCGCCCAGCCGGTCAAGGTCGACAACGACCTCTTCGTCCGCGACTACGCCAAGTGCATCCTCTGCTACAAGTGCGTCGAGGCGTGCGGCTCGGACGCCCAGAACACCTTCGCGATCTCCGTCGCGGGCCGGGGGTTCGCCGCCCGGGTGTCCACGGAGTTCGACGTCGGGCTCACCGATTTCGGCCTGCGTGTTCTGCGGCAACTGCATCAATGTCTGCCCCACGGGCGCCCTGATGTTCCGCTCCGAGTACGAGCTCCGCCAGGCCGGCGAGTGGCGCGAGGATGACCAGAGCGTCACGCGGACGATCTGCCCGTATTGCGGCGTGGGCTGCACTCTCGAGCTCCACGTCCAGGACAACCGGATCGTCAAGGTGCTCTCGCCGCTCGACGCGCAGGTCACCAGCGGCAACCTGTGCGTGAAGGGCCGCTTCGGCTTCGACTTCGTCCAGGTTCGGCCCAAGGGCTCGGACCGCGAGGCCTAGGCCCCCCGCCGCCCGCCTCCATGACCACGCCCATGCAGCCAATCCACGGGCTTCGATCGGCGCTCGCGCCGCGCGGCGTCATGGTCGCCATGGCGCTCGTCCTGGCATTCGTTGCCGCGTGCGGCTCCGAGGTTCCCACGCCATCGGGGTCGCCGGCCTCCCTCGGCGCGACGCGGCCGTCCGCCGCTTCCACCTCCGCCACCGCGAGGGCCAGCGCGTCAGCCAAGCCCGGACCCACCTCCAAGCCCTCGCCCACCCCGTCGCCCCCGTCCTCGCCCTCGGCCACCGCAAGCCAGCCGACGATCGTCGGCGCCACCCAGACGGCATGCCCCGGCAAGGCGACGTCCGCGCCGCGGGGGACCGTCACGTCAGGGCAGTCCCGCAACTGGGCCGGCTACATCGTGGGTGCGACCAAGGGCCACGTGACGTGCGTCGAGGGGACGTGGACCCAGCCCTCGGTGCGGTGCCCGTCGTCGGGCCAGACGTCGGTCGCCATCTGGGTGGGCATCGACGGCTCGTCCCCGGTGGGTGGCCTCCCGGACGCCTCGGCGACGCTGGCGCAGACCGGCACGACCGGCAACTGCGACCACGGCAGATCCTCCTACGGCGCCTGGTTCGAGTTCCTGCCCGACCTCCAGCAGATCACGCCCATGTCCGTGCCGGTCAAGGCCGGCGACAAGATCTGGGCGCAGGTGCGCTGGCTCGGCAGCGGCAAGTTCGTGGCCACGCTCATCAACCTCACCGAGCTCATCGGCGCCACGCAGGAATGGACGCTCGATCAGGCGCCCCTGCTGACGGCCGAATGGGTGGTGGAGGAGCCGGCGGCCAGGTGCACGGGCTCGTCGTGCACGTTCGTGACGCTCGCACGGTTCTCGACCGTCCGCCTCAACGGGGCGGTGACCATCAGCGGCCGACGGTATCGGCTGACGGCCGTTCCGTTCCCGTACCTGCGGACGAGCATCAACCGGTCAGGCAAATCGCTGGCGGTACCGTCCTCGCTGACGTCGGGCGGCTTCTCGGTGACCTGGAAGTCCAGCTGAGGCCGCGGCCCGGCGAGGCCGCAGCCGCCGGGAGGCAGCAGCCCGGCGAGGCAGCAGCCGCGGGCGAGGGCGAGGCCGCGGCCCGGCGAGGCAGCAGCCAGGCGAGGCAGCAGCCGCCGGCGCGGCGCGCCCTCCGAGTCGCAGGCGCCGCGGTGCCCTCGTGCACCACGCGCTGACCACCGCGCACGACCATGCCGCATGCGGGCCACCTTCCCCGTCTCTCCCGGGCCACTCGGCCCTCCGGTGACGCCTGTATCGAACGATACAGTCGCCCACGTGAGCAACCAGCGTCCCGATGGTGACCTGTCGAGCTTCAAGTGGGCCACTGTCGTCCTGCCCATCGTCTTCTTCGTTCTGCTCGAGGTCTTCCGCGAGACCGTCCTCGACCGGACGATGACCGCGGACGAGAGCCACCTGGCGGCGCTCATGATCATCGGCGGCGCCATCCTCGCCTTCGCGTTCGTGGTGGGCGTGTACCTCGACCGGACGCAGCGCCAGCTGGTGTCGCAGAACAAGGACCTGACGGTCACGCACGCGGTGAGCTCCGCGGTGCGCGGCGGTCTCAGCCTTCCCGAGCTCCTCGAGCAGGCGCTTGACCGAGTCGTCACGCAGACCGCGGCGCTCGCCGGGCAGGTCACGATCACGGCGGCCGAGACGCCGCTGACCATCCGACGGCCCGCCTCCCTCGCGCCGGGCCTCGCCTGGGTCGGTGCGATCCTCGACGAGCCCGCGGACCCGGCGATCGACGCGGCGCGCTACTCGCAGCGGCCAGACGTCGACACCGGCGTCCTCGACATCCCGCTCATTCGGGGCGCCGATCGCATCGGCCACCTCCGGCTTGCGTTCCACCCGCCCGTGGAGCCCGACATCAGCGACGCTGCGTTCGCGGACATCGCGGGCGAGATCGCTGGCGCCGCGCAGCTGGGCCTCACCGTCGCCGACCTGCATCGGCGTGAGCGAGAGCGTGCTGTGCTGTACGCCGTGGCCCTCCAGCTCACCGGCCGCAACGACCTGCGCGAGGTGCTCGACACGATCACCACGCACGCCCGCGACCTCCTGGACGCGGAGCGCGCCATCGTGTGCCTGGCGGACGTGCGGGACGCGAACACTCCCGTGGTCACGGGGCACGACCGCATGGCGATCGCGGACGACGGGGGCACCTGCTTGATCGCGCACGGGATGACGCCGGCGCAGCACGCGCGCAACCGAGACTGCCCCCTCGTGCCGCCGAACGACCAGCGCGCATGGGCCGCGCGCCCGATGCGCGGTCCCGACGGGCTGCTCGGCGAGCTCTGCGTCGTGCGCGTCGGCCGCCCGTTCTCGGGCCAGGAGAAGACGCTGCTCGGCGCCCTCGCCGACATGGCGTCCATCGCGGTCCGCACCGCGCGGCTCCACGATGCGGAGGAGCAGTGGACCATCCACGCCGAGCGTGACCGGATCGCCCGAGAGCTCCACGACAGCCTCGCGCAGGTCCTGGGCGTGATCCACCTTCAGCTTCGAGCGCTCGAGACTCGGGCGAAGGACGAGGCGAGCCACGTGATGGCGGCTGAGCTGTCCGACATCGCCGAGACCGCCGACGAGGCCTATCGCGACGTCCGCGAGGCCATCCTGGGCCTGCGCGAGACGGTCCGCGAGGACGGCGGGCTCGAGGGGTCGCTCCGCGAATACCTTCGCAAGTACAGCCGCCAGACGGGGATCGCCGCAACGTTCGCCAGCGAGGGCGAGGCGCGCGGCGTCCTCTCGCCCCGGGCTGAGGTCCAGCTGCTGCGCGTGGTCCAGGAGGCGCTCACCAACACCCGCAAGCACTCCCACGCCAGCCGCGTGAACGTGACGATGGACTGCACAGGGCAGGTCGCGACCCTCACGATCGAGGACGATGGGGTAGGCTTCGACCCCTCGACCGTCGCGCGGTCCATGGAGGGCGGCTTCGGCCTCGCCTCGATGCGCGAGAGGGTTGAGCAGATCGGCGGCAGGATCGATGTGCATACTGCGCCGAACGAGGGCACGACCATCCGAGTCGAGCTCGACGCAGAGGACACGCGTGGCACACCTTCCGCCCAGACTCCGGGTACTGCTCGTCGATGACCAGCCGCTGTTCCGGCGAGCGCTGGCGACCCTGATCAGCGCCCAGTTCGACATGTCGGTCGTGGGCGAGGCGGAGAACGGCCGTGACGCCCTGGAGAAGGTCCGCGCGCTCCGGCCCGACCTCGTGGTGATGGACGTGAACATGCCCATCGCCTCGGGCGTCGACGGCGTAAACGCGATCCGCGGCGCCGGCATCCCCACCCCGATCGTGATGCTCACGGTGTCGGAGGACGACGACGACCTGTTCGAGTCGATCAAGGCGGGCGCCAACGGCTATCTGCTCAAGAACGTACGGCCCGAGCAGCTGTTCGAGGACCTGCGCGGCGTGATGCGCGGCGAGGCGCCCATCGCGCCGGCCGTCGCCTCGAAGCTCCTCGAGGCCCTGCGCACGGGTGGCATCCCGCCCCGCGGCGGTCCCCCGTCGGTCGCGCCCGGGGACATGGCGCTCACCCGGCGCGAGTCGGAGATCCTCCAGCTGGTGGCGGACGGTCTGAGCAACAAGGAGATCGCCAACGAGCTGACGATCACCGAGGGGACGGTCAAGAACCACGTCCACAACTCGCTCGAGAAGCTCCACCTGACCAACCGGGTCCAGGCGGCGGCCTACGCGGTGCGGCAAGGCCTCACGAGCTCCGACAGCCACCGGGACTGACGGGGCGCGCGGCGGCCCTGGTCCGGCACACAATCTCCGGTGCCGAGGGTCCCCCCACGGATATACACACGGACCGATTCGGTGTGCAATGTGACGGATGGGCAATGGCACACCGGTCCCCTAGCATCGCCACACCGGCGCAGGGGAATTCCTGCGTCAGCGGGAGTGGGGAGTCCAGGTGTTGCCTGTCGTGGTCCGCGTCCTCGTCCTCTACAGCCACCCGCTCATGGGCGAGGGGCTCGGAGGGATGCTGGCCGGCGAGCCCGGCATTGAGCTGACCTCTGCCGACGTCGCGGAGCCCTATGCCGTGGAGGCCGCGCTGGCGCTGCAGCCGGACGTGGTCATCGTCGAGGAGGGCGGGCCGGTCGACGCCGCCGACATCGTCCGGCGATCCACCTGCTCGGTGGTGCTCGACGTGGACATCACCACCACCAGCGCCTGGTCGCTGCGACGCGAGGCGCTGTCCACACGCCCCGACGACTTCCTCGCCTCGCTCCGGTCCGCCGTGGGCCGCGTGATCGACTGCGGAGGCGGGCACGAGTCCGAGCTCGCCGCGCCCGGTGTCGTCGTCCCCGGCTAGGGTCGCGCGATGAACCGTCCGGATCCTGCGCGTCGGCCGCCGTCAGCCCCATTCGACGTCGCCGCCAACCCCGTCTCGCGGCGTCGCGTCCTCCTGCTGATGGGCGCCGGCGCCCTCGCTGCGGGCGGCGGCCTCGCCACGATGCTCGAGGCCTGCGCCGTGGGCGCCACAACGGTGACGGTGTCTCTGGCGGTCGACGCCAGCAGTCTCGCGCCCGGCGTTCCCACCGAGGTGCCCTTCACGCTGACGGCCTCGGGCGGCAGCAGCGTCGCCGGTTCCACGTGGCTCGTGAAGCAGCAGGACGGCAGCTTCGTCGCCTTCGACCCCCGCTGCACGCACGCCCTCTGCCGATATCACTGGGCGCCCGAGGCGGCCCGGTTCGAGTGCAACTGCCACGCGGGCCTGTTCGCCATCAACGGGAACGTCCTTTCCGGTCCGCCGCCGAGGCCGCTGGGTCGCTTTCCCGTCCGCGTCGCCGGCACCACCCTCATGGTGGACGTCCCCAGCGACTTCCAGGCTCCGCGGACGTCCCTGGGGGCCTGAGGGCGGGCTCGGTCGGGCCCGCAGACACGTTTGGCGGCTGCGGCCCGCGCCCGCATCTGGACACCCGGGCCGAACGGCTCCTGCCATTTCGCCCCCTCCGGGCCGTCCGATACAGGACCGGCGGCGCGCCAGAGCGCCGCCATGTATCGCACTTCTATCCCCCGACGGATGGGAACGGAGGCTCGCGCACGCGAGCATTCAGTACGTAGCCGGACAAGGGTCGCGCTCGGGCGCGCCCCTAGGTGCGGCGAGTCTCCGCAGCACATCAAGGAAAGCGTCAATGATGAGAGTCGCACGTCCCACGACCGTCTCGGATCGCACGATCACCCGGGTAATCATGATCGTCGGGCTGATCATCCTGATCGGGATCCCGGCCTTCGCCCTGTTCTACTGGAATGACCGCCACGTCAGCCCCGCGGGCACCGTCGCGGATCAGGCCGTCGCCGCCGCCGAGGCCGCAGTCCAGAAGAGCCCCAACGACGCGCAGGCGCGCGACTACCTCGCTGCCGCCTACATCGCGGACAACCGGACCCAGGACGGCATCGTCCAGTTCGGCGAGGCCCTCAAGATCAGCGCCACGGACCGAGCGGCGCTGCTGGGGCGCGGCATCGCCTACCTCAAGACCGCGCAGCTCGACCTCGCACAGGCCGACTTCCAGAAGTTCATCGACGGCAACGGCACCGGCGAGTTCGCCCAGTCGGACCCGCAGCTCGAGCAGGCGTACTACCAGCTCGGCGCCATCCAGCTCCAGAAGGGGGACGCCGCGGGCGCCGTCACGACGCTCGACAAGGCGCTCGCCATCAACGGCGGGGACGCGGATGCCCTCTACTCCGTCGGCCAGGCGCTGAACAAGACGGGCGACCCCACCAAGGCCGCGTCTGCCCTCAAACTGGCCGTCGCCTACGTGCCGACCGGCTGGTGCGAGCCGTACCAGGAGCTCTCGGTCTCCTACACGGCCCTCAAGCAGCCCGATGGCGTCGCCTGGTCGAACGGCATGGTGGCCTTCTGCCAGGGCCGCGTCACCGAGGCGCTGACGGCGCTCAAGCCCCTCGTCAACGGCCCGATGAAGGCCGACGCGCTGCTGGGCCTGGGCTACGTGACCGCGCAACAGGGCGACAACGCCGGGGCCGCCGCCTATTTCCGGCAGGTCCTGGCCATCGATCCGTCGAGCCAGTCGGCGTCGATCGCGCTCGCGAGCATCGGCGGCAATCCCTCGGCCGTGCCCTCCGCGGCCGCGTCCCCCACCCCCGAAGGATCCAACTGAGATGGTCACCGACATCGCTGCCGAGGCGCTGCCCACTGAGGCTGGACCCGCCGAGCCCACTCCCAGCGTAGAGGAGCAAGGCGCCGGACCCCGCAAGAAGGTCCTCCTGCTGCTGCTCCTGTTCGTCCTGCTGCTCCTGACGCTCGTCTCGGCCTGGTACGTGGTGACGCGCAAGCCCCTCACCGAGCTCCCGAACCCGCTCGTCGACAACCCGATGCCCACCTTCCAGGCATCGATCTACAACCTGAGCAAGCCGCAGGACGTTGCGGTGACCTCCGACGGCGCTCGGATCGCGGTGACGCAGACGGGCACGTCCCTGGACACGGTCCTGATGGACCGGCAGGGGACCAAGCTCGCGGTGCTCAAGCCGCCGGCGAACCTGGTCGCCCAGGCCCACCAGCTCTTCGTGGCCGTCGACCCGGCCACCAGCCAGTTCTGGACCACGGACCGGTTCAACGGGACCGTGGCCATCTACGGCTCTGACGGGGCGTTCGTGAAGCTCTTCGACCAGGGCGCCGCCCGTGCCAACTGGCAGCCGCTGGGGATCGGGTTCGATGGGGCGGGGAACGCCTACATCGCCGACGTCAGCAACGCCGCGGCCGTGATCGAGGTCTTCAGCCCCGACGGCAAGTTCGTCCGCGACTTCGGCAGCGGCTCGTCCATGGACCACCCGAACGGGATCGCCGTGGCCAGTGACGGCACGGTCTACGTGACGGACACGGGCAACGGCCGGCTGCTGGTGTTCGATGCCGCGGGCAGCCAGATCGGCATCGTGGAGCGCGGCGACTCGGAGGGCAATCTCGGCCTGCCGGTTGGGATCGCCTTCGACGACCAGGGACGCCTGCTCGTCGCCGATTCGAGCGCCTCGAAGGTCCAGGCGTACGCCCCGATCGTCGCGGGAGCGCGCGGGCCTCGCTTTATCAATGCGTTTGGTGAGAAGGGCAGCGACGACGCGACCTTCTCGTTCCCGAACGGACTCGCAGCCGACGGGAGGGGGCGGACGTACGTCGCCGACTGGGGGAACGACCGGCTCGAGATATGGAGCTACTGACATGAGGAGCGGAGGTGGGAACGGAGCTACGGAGACGCCTGCAGGTCAGGCATCGACCATTCATCCGATCAAGGAGGTAATGACAGTGAGGAAGCTCGCACTTCTCTGTGCGATTGGCGCCCTCTGGCTGTTCGTTGCCGCGATTCCTGCGTTCGCCGACGGTGGCCCACACGCGATGGCCACCAACAACGGGACCGCCGGACTGACCGCCGATTCGTGCGCGGGATGTCATCGGGCCCACACGGCAACCGCCGCGAGTCTGCTCAACACCGAACAGCCCGATCTGTGCCTGAACTGCCACGACGGGAGCAAGGCCACCACGGACGTCGTCGACGGCGTCCAGTACAGCGCCACGGCCAAGACCGGGCCGGTCCTCGGCGCCCTCCGCGGCGGCGGGTTCCAGTACGCGCTGATCGATTTCGACCAACGCGGCCCGGCTCTCGTACCCGAGCGGCTCGAGCGTCCGGAACATCGGGCATGTCCAGCCGCTGGCCACCGCCGAGAAGGTCACTTCGACCCACGGCGGCACGGGCGGCGTCTACAACGCCGGCTGGGGCACAGGCACGGTCTGGGGCAACGGCCCCGTCGACAGCGGCACCGGCTGGCAACACCGGCGCCTCCGTGACCCTCGAGTGCGCCTCGTGCCACAACCCGCACGGCAACGGGCAGTACCGCATCCTGCAGACCGCCCCGGCCCTGACCGCAACGAGCGGGACCTACACGGTCGCGATCGCGGCCGGCGTCCAGGTCATGGACACCACCACGACCGGCACGCACAACTACACGATCAAGCCGGCCACCGACGGCACGAATGCCAACGGTTCCGCCGCGAACATCGTGACGGCTGACCAGGGCGACTACTGGCGGTACCACTGGGATCCGACCGGCACGCTGGCCTGGAACCTGACCTCGGGCGGCCCCGCGGCCGACCCGATGAACACCGGCTGGAACGGCGTCACCCCGACCAACGCCGCCGCCAACGGTGGCGTGGCGCCGGCGAACAACACCGGCCTCATGACCGCGTGGTGCATCCAGTGCCACACCCGCTACAACGGCTACAGCACGACCGTGACGAACGGCGTCAGCAACTACACGCCGGGTGGCAATCAGGCGTCCTCGCTCGTCGCGAACAGCGCGGACAGCACCTTCATGTACAAGCACGGGACGACCCGCATCGGGTGCGAGCAGTGCCACGTCTCCCACGGCTCTGACGCCCTGATGACGGGCACGAACTCGCTCACCTACACGGACCCGAACGGCGTGGTCCCGCCGAAGCCCAGCAACGTCGGCCCCAACGGCTCCGTTCCAACCTCCGGCGACAGCCGCCTGCTCAAGGTGGACAACCGCGGAACCTGCCAGATGTGCCACGACCCGACGGGCACCGTGACCGCTGGCACGTACGTCGGCCCGCTGCCGGTCCCCGGCAACTGACCTCTCCTGACCTAGCGCCCCGGCGGCCCCGAGATCCTCGGGCCGCCGGGGCAACCCGACCGGCATCCCGGTGGGCAGCCGCCGAGCGCACTGACAGGCGCGGGCGTCTCCCCAGCGTGATCCGGGTTGGACTCCCAGGATCCAGCGTTCTGCAACAGGGCAAGGACAACGACGATGCATTCAGGGCTCAGGCGCCGCTCCGGTCCACTCTTCGGGGTGGTCCTGGTGCTGGTCGCCCTCATTGGGCTGGTCACGCCCGCCGTGCCGGGCGTCGCCGCCATGAACCCGCCCGATCCGGTGGCCACGCCGTCGGCTGATGCCAGCGCCACGCCCACACCCGACCCGACCCAGCCGCCCGACTCTCCGACGCCCGCCCCGTCTGTGAGCACCGGCCCGTCCGACTCGCCGTCCCCCTCAGACTCCGCGTTGCCGTCAGGCTCCCCTGCGCCGTCCGAGTCCGCGACGCCGTCGCTCGGGCCCACTCAGCAGGCCTACGGGCCGTACGCGCTGGCGAACCCCGACTCTCCGCACATCGTCCCCGAGACGCTGAGCAGCGACACCTGTGCCGTCTGCCACCGGACGCACGACGCCTCGAACGCGAACCTGCTGCCCACGACGTATCGCCTGGACCCGCTGCGCTCGACGAGCGAGCCGTACCAGGCGTCCGACTTTGCGCTCTGCTGGGCGTGTCACAGCGCCAGCGAGGCGGCGATCGAGGACACGACGGGAGCGACGCCCGGGACCAACTTCCCGAGCCACGGCTTCCACCTGCAGAGCATCGGCAGCATCGGCACCGGCACCGGCGCACCGACATCACGGTCGCCGGCGACGGCCAGGGCAACGCGCTGTGCGCCGAGTGCCACTACAACCTGCACGGCACGGCCGCCAGCGGCCGCGGCCTCGTGGTGTTCGCGCCTGACGTAGAGGCGTACAACGGGCAGCCCATCACGTACGACCAGACGAGCGGCAACTGCACGCTGACCTGCCACGGCGTCGCGCACGACGGGACCAACGACTTGGTCCCAGCTGGCCTTCTGCGCTCCGTCGGATTCGCCGAGCCCCTCGCCGTCGGACACGCCGAGCCCCTCGCCGTCGGACACGCCGAGCCCGTCGCCGAGCCCGTCGCCGAGCCCCGCGCCGTCGGACACGCCGAGCCCCGCGCCGAGCCCCGCGCCGAGTCCGTCGCCGTGACGCCGAGCCCAGCGCCGAGCCCCGCGCCGAGCCCGTCGCCGTCGGACACGCCGAGCCCCTCGCCGTCGGCTTCGCCGAGCCCCTCGCCGTCGGACTACGCCGAGCCCGTCGCCGTCGGACACGCCGAGCCCGTCGCCGTCGGACACGCCGGCCCCCTAGCTCCTGTATCGAGCGATACACGAGGCACTCGCCGCCATCCCCCCTCTGGCCCTGCGGGGTCCCGGCCGAAATGTGCGGCCCGACAGATAGTCGGCCGGGCCTCCCGCCCGGACAATCTCCTCAGGTGTCAAACCGTGGTCCCCCACGGAACAGATGAGGGCAATCAGTTCATGGTCACCATGCCTGCGCGCGGCATCGATCCCGCGTGCGTCCCCGGAGGCCGCGCATGAGCGCCTCTTCCCCGTCCAGCCGCGGTGCGTCGGCGGACAACGAGCTGCTGGCCCAGCTCGGCCTTCCGCCCAGCGCCACGCCCGAGGACGTTGACCACGCCCATCTCGCCGTGAGCCAGTTCCTCGCGGCCGCGCCAGCGGGCCTCAAGGCGTGGGCTCGCGTCCAGGCCAGTGCGCTCGACGAGGCGTACCTCCAACTTACCGACCCGGTCGGTCTCGAGGGCTCAGCCCTCAGGAGCCCGACGAGGCCGCCGACGGTCGTACCCGGCGGGCCGGCGACACCTCCGGCCCGCCGGGGCTCCGTTCCGGCGGTCGCGGCTGCTCCCGCTGCCGCGCTGCAGGCCACGGCTGCTCCCGCCCCTGCCGTCGAGATGGGCGGGGAGGCGGCTGATGACACCGACACGGACGACCTCGACGCGCTGTTCGCCTCGGTGACCCCGGGCGCCCACCGCGACATGCTCGGCGGCGGCAAGAGCGACACCGGCGTGCAGGCGACGGCATCACGACCGGAGTCAGCCCCGGCCGGCCCGACGGCCCCGCGAGTCGTCACGGCGAAGCGCAAGGCCGCTCGCCCGGGCGCCCCGACCCAGGCGCTCGCCGCCCCGGCACGCGCCGGGCGCGATCCCTGGAAGGCGGTCGCCATCGTGGCGTCCGTCGGGCTGGTGGTCGCCCTCCTCGGGTTCGTCGTGGTGCCGTTCGTGTACAACCTCGGCTCCGGCACCGGAACCGCGGGCGTCGTCGCCTCCGCGGCCCCCTCGGACGCGATCGACCAGGCCCAGGTCACGGCGCTGATGCAGAAGATCACCGCCAACCCCAAGGACATCACGTCGCTCCAGGCGCTGGGCGACCTCTACTACGGGGCGCAGGACTACACCGACGCTGGGACCTTCTACGACAAGGTCCTCGCCATCGACCCCAAGAACATCCAGGCCCTGATCGCGAGCGGCGCCGTCTACTACAACGCCGGCGACGCGGTGAACGCCAAGAAGGCGTGGGACCAGATCGTGGCGATCGACCCCAAGAACGCCGAGGCGCATTGGGACCTCGGGTTCCTCGCGATGAACCAGGCGTCGCCGGACTGGGCGACGGTCCAGTCCGAGTGGCAGACGGTCATCCAGATCGACCCCACGTCCAGCTTCGCCCAGAGCGCGCAGCAGCACCTTGACGCCCTCGTGGCGGCCTCGATGATCCCGGCGCCGTCCGGCTCGGCTGGTGCCTCGGGCGCTCCCGCTGCCTCCGGCTCTGCGGCCCCGAGCGGCGCAGCGAGCGCCAGCCCGGCCTCCTCGCCTGCTCCGAGCGCCCAGCCGTCGGCGACGCCTGCGCCCTCGGCGAGCGCGGTTCCGTGACCGACCTCAGCGGCGCCCTCGGCGTGGGCATCGCCTTCGCCGGCGGGGTCGTCTCCTTCGCCTCCCCATGCTGCCTCCCGCTCGTCCCCGCCTACATGACCTACATGGTGGGCGCGACGGGGGCCGGCACGACCGGCCGACGGGCGGCCACCACGCACGGCCTTGCCTTCGTGTTCGGCTTCTCGCTGGTGTTCGTCTCAGTGTGGGCGCTGCTCGGCGCGCTGGGCGTGTTCCTCGACCGGCGGATCCTCAACGTCGTCGGCGGCGGCCTGCTGGTGGTCCTCGGACTCCAGGTGGCCGGCCTGATCAACATCCGCGCGCTGTGGAGTGACACCCGAGTCATGCCCACGACGCGGGGCGGGCTGGTCCTGGCCGGCAACGGCGTCGGGACGGGCGGGACGAACGCGGTCAGCACGGGCGAGCGGCCCGGCTACGGCCGCTCCTTCGTCTTCGGCCTGCTCTTCGCCGCGGGCTGGAGCCCGTGCATCGGCCCGATCCTGGGCGGGATCCTCGGGCTCGCCACGGTGAGCTCGTCGGTCGCCATCGGCACCACGCTGCTCATCGCCTACGCCGCGGGCCTCGCCGTCCCGTTCCTGGCCGTGGCCATGGGCGCCTCGTGGGTCGCCCAGCGGCTGACCTGGTTCAGCCGCCACCACGCCGCCGTCTCGACGGTCACGGGGGCGCTCCTCGTGGTCCTCGGCGTGCTGATGGTCACCAACATGCTCGGCCAGCTGGCGAGGGTCACCTCGCCGCTCGGTCTGTAGGAGGTCGTCGGAGATGACCCAAGAGGTTCGCACGCCGCCGCTCCCGCCGGCCTCGGTTGCGGCCGGCCAGGTGGCGGCGCGGCGCGGCGCGATTGACTACGTGGACATGGCCCTGGAGCGCCTGTGGCACCTGCTGACGTCGATGCGGGTGGCCATGGTCCTGATGATGATCCTGGCCGTCCTGTGCGTGTTCGGGACGCTGCTGATCCAGATGACCGCCGACCAGGCCGCGGACCCGGCACAGCACGCGCAGTTCGTGGAGATGGTTCGCCCCCGGTACGGTGGCTGGGTCACGGTGCTCGACGCGGCGGGCCTACTCAGCGTCTTCAACTCGCTGTTGTTCCGCGTCCTTGTGGCCGCGCTGGTGATCAGCCTGGTCGCCTGCACCGTGCACCGGATCCCCGGCGCCTGGCGCACCGCCACCAAGCCGCGTATCGACGTTGGCCCCGGCTTCTTCGAGCACGCTCCCCAGCGCGAGCAGGTGGCCGCTCACGGCACGCCTGCCGAGACGGCGGCCGCGGTGCAGCGCGTCCTGCGCAAGCACCACTACCGGATCCTGACCACGGATGACGGCACCGTCCACCTGTATGCCGATCGTTTTCGCTTCATGGCCTTCGCCTCACTGGCGGGACACGTGTCGCTCGTCATGATCCTCGCGGGCGCAATCGTCGGGACGACTTACGGCTACCGGAACCCCGAGTTCGTGCTCGCCGAGGGCGCCACGCTCCCGACCGGCACCGAGCCTGGGCTGTCGCTCAAGCTGATCGACTTCACGGACACCTGGTACACGACCGTCGAGAGCACGCCGTCGGACTACGCGAGCCAGGTGGAGCTGTACAAGGACGGCGTCAAGGTCGCGGCCCAGACCATCCGCGTCAACGAGCCGCTCAGCTACAACGGCGCCACGTACTACCAGAGCTCCTACGGCTCGGCGGCCGTCATGACGGTCAAGGACGCCTCGGGCAAGGTGGTCTTCGACGGCGGGGTGCCGCTGGACCTCGGCTTCGGCAGCGAGAATCGCTCTGGCGGGATCATCTCGATCCCCGGGTCGAGCGATGAGATCTACGTCCTCGGCACCACGGGCACCTCGGACACCCAGGTGCAGCCTGGCCAGGTTCTGACTGAGCTCGTCAGCACGGTGAACAACTCGACCGTTGGCCAGGGCACGATCGACCAGGGCAAGACGAGCCAGCTGGGCACGTACTCGGTCACGTTCAGCCGCGAGTCGCAGTACACGCTGCTGACCATCAACCGTGACCCCGGCCAGATCCTGATCTGGCTGGGCGCCCTGATGCTGTTCGGCGGGTTCACGCTCATCTTCCTTCTCCCGCAGCGCAGAGTCTGGGCCCGCATCTCGGCACGAGGCTCAATCTCGGTGCTCAACATCGCCAGCCTCGGGCGGCGCGATGCCGCGCTCGGCACCGACTTCGAAGCTCTGGTCACCGATATCCGCACGGCGCTCCAGTCGCCGGCACAGGCCTGAGGGAGGTCCCCACCCCATGGAAAAGATGTCCGGCTACGCCTTCGTCGCGGCGCTGATCGGTACCGCGCTGGCGACCCTGTTCTACCTGCTGTACGCCGTATCGGGCCTGCGTGCCGCGCGCATGCAGACCGCGGGGCTGCCCACCAGCAGCGGCATCCTGGGCTTCATCTCCGGCCCGAGGACCGCCGCGATCGGCCGCTACGCCTCGATGCTCGGCTGGCTGGCCACCGTAGCCCTGCTGGCAGGGCTCGTCTTCCGCGCCATCGCCACTGGCCACGGACCGTTCGCGAACATGTACGAGTTCTCGCTCGCGTTCGCGTTCGGCGTGATGCTCACCTACATGTGGTTCGAGCACCGCTACCACCAGCGGATCCTGGCGCTCGTCGCCCTGCCCATCGCCCTGGCGATGATGGCCTACGCATCGACCATCCCGCCGACGATCGAGCCACTCGTCCCCGCCCTCCAGAACAACCTGCTGCTCACGGTCCACGTCGCCGTCGCGATCGTCGCCTACGGCTCCTTCGCCATCGCCTTCGCGGCGGCGATCCTCTACCTGATCCAGACCAACGACGCGCCGATCATCGTCGCCGCGCTCGCGCTCGGAATTGGCGGCGCGGTGTTCGGGGGGATCCTGGGTGTGGCCAGCGTGCTCGCCGACGGCCCCGTGGGCGGCATGCTCTACGGTGCGACCGTGGGCCTGAGCCTCGCGCTCGTCCCCGGAGTCCTGTGGGGCCTCATCTTCAGGGGCAGCGCGGACTCGACCGACGAACCGGCCCGATGGGGCCTGCCCAAGCCGCAGGTGCTCGACGAGATCGGCTACCGCGCCGTGGTGGTGGGCTACCCGTTCCTCACCCTGACCATCATCCTCGGCGCGGTCTGGGCGAACACCGCGTGGGGCACCTACTGGAGCTGGGACCCCAAGGAGACGGCGTCCCTCCTGACCTGGCTCGTCTACGGCGCCTACCTCCACGCTCGCGTCGTTCGCGGCTGGCGCGGCCAGCGGGCAGCCTGGCTGCTGATCCTGGGCTTCGAGGCCACGCTGTTCACGTACTTCGGCAACCTGTTCTTCGCGGGCCTCCACAGCTACTCGGGCCTCAAGTAGGCCGCGTGCGCCAAGGGAGCTGACCATGAACCTAGCGGACACGGCGCCCCACACTCCCGTGGTGGGACGGGGCGCCGGACGCATGCAGACCATCGTCGTCCTGGTGGTGACCGCAGCTGTGATCGCGCTGGCGGCAATGCTGATGGGCGGCTCCGGCTTCGGGCAGACCGAGGGCGTGAGCCAGGTGACGCTGTCGGGCAATGTCGCGGACACGGCGCCCACCGTGGGCGCAGTCCCGCCCGGCTTCACCGCGACCACCTACGACGGCAAGACCGTGAGCCTGGCCCAGTTCGCGGGCAAGCCCGTGTGGCTCACGTTCGGCGCATCGTGGTGCCCGGACTGCCGCTCGGAGGCGCCGGACGTCGAGGCCGCGTACCAGAAGTACCAGGCCCAGGGGCTGAACATCCTCGCGGTGTTCATCTCCGAGTCCTCGACCGACATCGGGTCGTACGCCTCGCGCGCCGGGCTCACCTTCCCGATCGTGGTGGACCAGCAGACGGTGATCGCGAGCCAGTTCCGGACGATGGGGATCCCCACCCACTTCTTCATCGGTGCCGATGGGCGCATCAAGGACGTCAAGCTCGGCGCCCTCGACCCCAAGACGATCGACACCGAAGTCCAGGCCATCCTGGCCAAGTAGCCACCGAGGCAAGCATGAGCGACCCCGACGAGCCCGTGGCATCCCAGCCTGATCCAGCGCTGGACGCCATGGCCGTCGGCGGGTCGGACACACCGCAAGGTGCCGAGCCCGCCCAGGCCGAGGAGATCGCCGCCCCGAGGCGACGCAACCCGTTCTACCTGCGCGGGCGCCGGCCCCGGCTGCCCAGCTCCCGCCGGGGCCTGTTCGCACTGCTGCTGGTCCTCTCGGGGCTCGGCGGCGTCGCCGTGTTCTCGACGGTGTCGCTGATCCACTGGACCGAGACCGCCGACTTCTGCGGCCGCTGCCACACCATGGCGCCCGAGCTCCAGGCCTACGAGGCAGGCCCGCACAAGAGCGTGGCCTGTGCCGAGTGCCACGTGGAGCCCGGGATCATGGGCTGGATCAAGGCCAAGATCAACGGCACCAAGCAGCTGATCGAGGTGGTCCTGGGGTCCTACCCGACGCCCATCCCGCCGCCCGACCACGCAGACATGCCCCCCGCGAGCGAGACGTGCGAGGGTTGTCACGGCGTCACCCGGACAGCCGTGAACACGCTGAAGACCGAGACCGTCTACACCGAGGACGAGGCCAACACGCCCCAGTTCGTGGGGCTGATGATCCGGCCCGGCGGCGGCGACCCCTTCGACGTGAGCCGCAGCGTCCACTGGCACGTGCTCCGGACGGTCACCTTCTACAGCCCGGACCCGCGCGCGCAGACCATCGACTACGTCGAGGCGACCCAGCCCGATGGCTCCGTGGCCACGTACATCTCGCTGGCGAAGGTCAAGGACCACGGTGACGTGGCGCCTGACGTGGAGGCGATCAAGGCGACGGAGAGCCCGACCACGATGTCGTGCTACGACTGCCACAACCGGGCCGGGCACGACATCGCGAACCCGCGCAGCAGCATCGACGAGGCGCTGACGGCGGGCGTCATCGACAAGACGCTCCCGTACGTCAAGCGCGAGGCGATGCAGATCCTCTACGACACCTACCCGGACGTGGCCTCGGCGGATGCCGCCATCGACAAGCTGAGCCAGTTCTACACGCTCAACTACCCATCGGTGGCCCAGTCGAAGGCAACCCAGATCGCGAGCGCCGTGAGCGAGATCAAGACGCTCTACCGCCTCACCGCGACGCCCGAGATGAAGGTGAGCGCCAAGACCTACCCGAACAACCTGGGGCATCTGGACTTCCCCGGCTGCTTCCGCTGCCACGACGGCTCCCACTACAAGGTGGTCGCCGGGCAGATCACCAACCAAGTCATCCCCTCCACCTGCGACACCTGCCACACCTTCCCGCAGATCGGGCCCAAGGTGGCCAGCCTGCCGCTGGGCCAGCCGCCCGACACGCACACCGACAGCCTCTGGGTGTTCAACCACAAGTCGGTGGCCACCTCGGTCGACCCCGGCGGCCAGTCGTGCGGGGAGTGCCATGCCAGGGACTTCTGCGTGAACTGCCACTCCACGGGGGCGGTCACCGTCGACCACAACGAGATGGCGACCAACCACGCCGCGGTGATCCGCAAGCAGGGCAACCAGGCCTGCGCCTACTGCCACCAGCCCGTCTTCTGCGCCACGTGCCACGGCCAGAACCAGGTGCTGCCGGTCACGACGCCCTTCCTCCAAGGCTCCGTGGGCAGCCCGGACGATGGCACCGCGGGCATCCCCTATCCGAACGGTGGGCATCCCCTGAACCCGCACGGGTCGTCCTAGCCCGCGGCGGGCGCCTCGGACGGCACGCCAGGCGGCATCCCGGCTCGCACAATGATCGTCGCCCTGCCGGGCCGTCCCGGGAGGGCGACCGGCTTGTCCGGCGGCGCCGAGATGGGGCGGAGCCTCCCGGCCCTGTGCCCTCGTTGGGTGACCTTTGGCCCGGAAAGAGGGGGGTATATATCCTTTCTGTACCGGTCCATACGTTGGTCCTCGATCAGGACCAACGGACAATCCATCCGACGGGGATCCACGCCGCCCAAGCGTTGGAGGACAGGATGGAATCGGAGGCCGCGGGGCCGGGGGCAACCGTCCAGGCGTCAACGACGGCTGGACCAGTGGCACCCGCGTTCGATGACCCGGCGCGGCGAGCCGCCGCAGAGGCGAGCGCGCCCCCGCCGCCGCCCGAAACCGATGGCGTCGGCGGGCACATCCGGCCGTCGCACGTTCCTGGGCTGGCTCGGCGGTCTGACGATCGTCTCCACGGCATCGATGGTCCTGACCCCGATCGTGGCGTTCCTCGTCCCCACCTCTTCGGGCGCCAACGAGAGCGGCGGCAAGGTCCTCGTCGGGACGACCGACGACATCCCGCCCGGGGCCGGCAAGGTCGTCGCGATGGGCAGCAAGCCGGCCATCGTGGTCAACACCGACAGCGGCGTGAAGGCGTACTCGGCGATCTGCACGCACCTCGGCTGCGTGGTGGCGTGGAACGACCTCTCATCGCAGATCGTGTGCCCGTGCCACGGCGGGATCTTCAACCCGGCGAACGGTGCGGTGATCGGGGGACCGCCGCCGACTGGGCTTCCGCCACTCAACGCGTCGGTCGAGGGCAACCAGATCTTCCTCACGGAGTCCTGAGATGACCGCGACGCCCAAGACCGGCAGCGAGGTCCCCCCGAGCCGCGCGGTGGCCTGGCTCAACGAGCACACGGGCCTCGGGCCCGTGGTCAACGCGAGCCTCCACGTCCGCGTGCCGAGGGCCGCGAACACGATGTACTTCGGCGGCATCGCCCTGTTCCTGTTCATGATCCAGGCGACCACGGGCACGCTGCTGGCGCTCTACTTCAAGGGCACCCCTGAGGCCGCCTACAAGAGCGTCCAGTTCATCACCAGCGAGGTGAACTTCGGCTGGCTGATCCGCAGCATCCACCACTGGGGCGCGGACCTGATGATCCTGTTCGTGATCCTGCACCTGCTGCGGATCTTCTTCCAGGCCGCCTACAAGTACCCGCGCCAGGTGATCTGGCTGGTGGGCATGCTGCTGCTCATGGTGACCATGGGCTTCGGGTTCACCGGTTACCTGCTCCCGTGGGACCAGCGTGCCTACTGGGCGACTGTCGTGGGCACCGAGATCGCCGGCAGCGTGCCGGTCATCGGCGAGACGCTCCTCACGCTCCTCCGGGGCGGGGCCGACGTCACTGGCGACACGATGAGCCGCTTCTTCGGCATCCACGTGCTGGTGCTCCCCATCTCGCTCGCCGGGCTGCTGGGGCTGCACCTGGTCCTGGTGCACCAGATGGGCCTCGCGAACCCCAAGCGCCCCGAGCCGCGCACCCCGGAAGCGAAGGCCGCGCTCGCGGGCGAACCGGTCCGGCCGTTCTTCCCCAACTACCTGGTGGACGAGCTGGTGGCCTGGTACATCCTGCTGGCCATTCTGGTCGTCCTGGCATCGATCTTCCCGGCCGGCCTCGAGGACCCGGCGAACCCGCTGCAGACGCCGCAGCACGTCAAGCCCGAGTGGTATTTCCTGGGCGTCTACCAGATGCTCAAGCTGGTGCCCCGGATCGTGGGCATCCTGATCCCGATCGTCGGTGTCGGTGCGCTGGTCGTGTGGCCATTCCTGGACCGGAACCCAGAGGTGCTCGCGAGACGGCGGAAGCTTGCCGTGGGCGGCGCCACGCTCATCCTGGCCGCCCTCGTCGTGCTCACGGTGGTGGGCTATGTCAGCTAGGCACCTTCCCTGGCGAACCCGCCTGACCCAGCGGCGCGCCCTGCGGGGCGCGGCCGCGACCAGCCTGATCGGGCTCGCCTGGTTCGCGCTCGCGGGCTCGGCCAGCAGCGCCGATCCATCGGCCTCGGCGGGTCCCTCCCTCGACAGCCCGGCCGGGCCCACGATGGCCCCGCCGGACGCGGCGGGCTCGCCCGCGCCCTCGACCGACGTGGGAACACCGACCGGCTCCGCAGCGCCCACCCCGGCGTGGACGCCCAACTTCAGCCCGTCGGCGTCGGAATCCCTGAGCCCGCTGTTCATTCCCACGATGCCTCCGCCCACGCCCATCCCGGCCACGGCCCCACCCGTCCCGTCGCCCATTGCGCACCCGTCGAATGGCGACCAGAACAGCTGCTACGACTGCCACAGCGCGGTCAACGACAAGGAGGCGGCGATCGCCGCCGACTGGAAGAGCAGCGTCCACGCGTCGGTCGGGGTCACCTGCGCCGACTGCCATGGCGGCGACCCGACGTCGGACCAGATCACCGTCGCGATGGACCCCAACCGAGGGGTTCGTGGGCACACCGACGCGGGTGCAGACGGTGGGCCTGTGCGGCAGCTGCCACGCGGACCCGGCCCGCATGAAGCCGTACAACCTCGAGACCGACCAGTACGCCAAGTACTGGACCAGCGTCCACGGCCAGCAGCTGCTCGTGAACAACGACACTCGGGTCGCGATCTGCGTGGACTGCCACGGCGTCCACGACATCAAGAAGACCACCGACCCCACGGCCAAGGTGTTCCCGCTCAACGTCCCGGCCCTGTGCTCGAGCTGCCACTCGGACGCGGCCCGGATGGCGCCGTATGGCATCCCCACCGACCAGTACGCGGTGTACGCCAAGAGCGTCCACGGCGTGGCGCTGCTCGAGAACAAGGACACCCGCGCGCCGACGTGCGCCAGCTGCCACGGCTCGCACGACGCCCAGCCGCCCACCTCGGCCACGGTGGTCGAGGTCTGCGGCAAGTGCCACACCGCCACCCAGAAGCTGTACGAGGAGAGCCGCCACGCGCAGCTCCCCGCTGCCGGGCCACAGTGCTGGACGTGCCACGGCTGGCACGACGTCACGCAGCCGACCTCGGAGCGGTTCTTCCACCCGCTGACGCCCGAACTACGCGTGGGTCACCTGCCACGACCTCCAGACCCACAAGCTGCGCCTGGAGGTCGCCCGGTTCGCGAACGACGCCGACCGGCGATGCGACACGTGCCACCACCCCGATTCGGACATCTACGCGCAGGCGCTGGGCATCAGCAAGGCCGTCAATGGGGCAGAGACCGCCTACAACCTTGCCGACGCGCAGATCCAGCAGGCGTCGCGGCTGGGGATGATCACCTCGGACGCCGAGGTGGCCCTGGCAGGGGCCAAGACGAGCCTCATCCAGGCAGAGGCGGCTGTGCACACGACGAAGCTGGCGACGATCTCCCAGCTCTCGAATGACGCCACCGCGAAGGCGCAGGCGGCCCAGGCGCTGGCCGATGGGAAGATCCAGCAGAGCGACTTCCGCCGCGAGGCGATGGCGGTCGTCCTCGCGCTGATCGCCCTGTGCGTCGTGTTCCTGGTCCTGCTCAAGCGGGGGCTGGGCCGGGAGCTCGGGTAGCCGTGGCGCGGGTGCCGGACCGGCGGTGACCGGCGCCCGCCAAGGCCCTTCTGCCGCGAGCGCCGCCTTGGGGCCCCTACGCGCGCCCTACCCGCGCCCGAGCGCGATCCGGTCCGGGCGGGTGTAGACGTTGAAGCCCTCCCCGCGCAGGAACCCGACGAGCGTCAGCCCGAGGCGCTCGGCCGCATCGACCGCGAGGTCCGACGGGGCGGACACCGCGGCCAGGATCGGCGCGCCCGCAACGGCCGCCTTCTGCACCAGCTCGAAGCCGGCCCGGCCGCTGACCAGCACGATCCGGCCGTGGAGCGGGAGGTCGCCGGCCAGGAGCCGGCTGCCGATCAGCTTGTCGAGCGCGTTGTGGCGGCCGATGTCCTCGCGGACGGCGAGGAGCGTGCCGTCGGCCTCGAACAGGCCTGCGGCGTGGAGCCCGCCCGTCGCCTCGAACACGGCCTGCGCCTCGCGCAGGCGTCCCGGCAGGGACCACAGGACCTCGGGCGTGACGACCGGGCCGTCGGGGATCGGCGCGACCCGGACGTGGATGTCGTCGACGGCCGCCTTGCCGCAGATGCCGCACGCCGAGGTGACCGCGAAGTGCCGCTCGCCCAGGAGCGCGGGATCGAACCGGCGGCGGAGGCGGACGAGAACCTCGTCGTCGGGACGCGACAGCCCGCCGGGATCACCCAGCTCCACCCCGAGAACCTCGTCCCGGTCGTGGAGGAGCCCCTCGGCGTGGAGGAACCCCACCGCGAGCTCCGCCTCGTTGCCCGGCGTGCGCATCGTGATCGAGACGTCAACGGGCGGCTGGCCCGGCCCCGCGACGCGGATCGCCATGGGCTCCTCGCCCGCGAGGCGGTCGTCGCGCCGCTGGACGTCGCCGCCGCGCACGGCTGTCACCGCGACGCGCGTGGCGCGGCGCTCCAGGACGGGCTCGTCGGGACGCGTGGTCATGGGCTGCGAGGCTAGGCCCCGCCGGCCGCGGCGTCGACCTCGGCCAGGAACGCGAGCAGCGTCTCGGTGAACCACTCGGGCCGCTCGAGGTTGGGGAGGTGCGCCACGCCCGGCAGGTCGATCCGGCGGGCCGCGGCGACGCCGGCGACGAGCACGTCCGCGGCGCGCGCGGTCACGAGCGGGTCGCGCTCACCGACGATTGCGAGCACGGGCACCCGGAGCTCGCCGAGCCGGGCCGCGGCGGGCGGGTCGAGGTCGATGGCGTCGCCGTACACCTTGTCCTGCCGCAGGGTGTCGAGGCACATCGTCCGGACCAGCTCGCGGACGGCAGCCGGACCGCTGCCTGCGGGCTCGCGCGGTCCGTCCACCCAGATCCGGAGGTCGATCTCGGTCACGGCGTCCCAGTCCTTGGCGTCGGCCAGCGCCTCCTCCTGCCGATCGAGCTCCGCAACCTCGTCGCCGGCGTCGCCGAGGTCCGCCCCGGACACGCCGCCGCACACCCATACGAGGCCGCTCACGCGGTCGGGGAACTCGAGGGCCGTGTCGAGCGAGATGGTGCCGGCTCGGGAGCACCCGACGAGCACCGCGCGATCCAGCCCCGCCGCGTCCATCACGGCCACCAGGTCCTCGCGGTTCGAGAAGCGGACGTGCTCCACCTCGGAGCGGAAGAAGCCGCGCAGGTCGTACCGGACGACGCGGTGGCGGGCCGCGAGCGCGTCCCATTGCGGATCCCACATCCGGGCGTCCGCGATGCCCGCGTGGGCGAGCACGACGCCCGATCCGCTGCCCTCGGCCTGCGCCCACAGCCGCCCGCCGGGGACGGCCACGAACTGCTCGCCGTCCGCGGAAGTCATGCAGGCCGATCCAGGTACACGGCGGTCCCGGTGGGCCGCAGGCAGTGGGTCATCGACATCGCCTGAAGATAGCCGCCCGCATTGAGGATGGCCACCCCCTCGCCCTCGGCGAGGTCGGGCAGCGGGTAGCCCTCGGCGAACACGTCGCCCGCCTCGTTGATGTGGCCGGCCACCGTGACAAGCTGCGTGCGCTCGCGGAGGGGCGCCGCCAGCGGGACCACCTCCTGCGCGTAGCCGTAGATGAAGTACGCGCAGTTGACGTTCCAGCCCACGTCGAGGCCGACGAACGTGACGCCGCCCCGCCGCTCCACGCTCACCACCTCGGCCAGGAGCACGGCGGCGTCCTTCATCACGAAGTCGCCGGGCTCGAAGGCCGCGGTGACGTCGTACGGGGCGAGATGCGCGGCGACGGTCTGCGCGTAGGCGTCGAGGTCCACCGGGACTTCGGGGTCGCGCGCGACCCGTCCGAGGCCGCCCCCGACGTTGACCTCCCGGATCGCGAAGCCCGCGTCCAGCAGCCGCTCGAGCATTGTCGTCGCGCGCGTCAGTGCCGCCTCGAATTCGCCCAGCTGGTCGCCCAGCCAGCCTGAGCCCGCGTGGAAGTGCAGGGTGTCCACGACGAGTCCGTGGCCGCGGGCCGCCGCGATCGCGTCGTCGAGCCGGTCCGGCGTCACGCCGAACTTCGTGGGCCGCTCGCCCGCATAGGCCAGATGGTCGGTGTAGCCGGCGCCGGCGCCCGGGTTCACGCGGATGCCGACGGTCCGGCCCGGAGCCCGCCGGCCAACGCGCTCGAGCTGGCTCACGCCGTCGAGGTTGAGCCGGATCGGGTGGGCGAGCAGCACGTCGAGGTCGCGCTCCGACACGTTCGTGCCCGTGTGGCTGATGGCGTCAGGAGCCCAGCCATTGGCCAGCGCGTGGAGCACCTCGCCCGGCGAGCATGCGTCGATCCCGATGCCCTCGGGCGTCCCGGGCTCGCCCAGGCCGCGGAGCACCGCGAGGATCCGCGGGTCGGGACAGGACTTGAGCGCGAACCGCGTGACGTAGCGCAGGCCCGAGCGATCGAGCGCGGCCTGGAGCGCGCGGACGTTCTCGACCGGACGCGCGAGGTCGTAGACGAACAGCGGCGCGCCGTGCTCCCGGAGGAGTGCGTCGAGGTCGTGGCCGTTGAGGGCGAGCCGGTCGCGGACGACCTCGAGACCCGGCCGGCGCCACCAGGTGGGGGCGGCGGCGGGGACGACCGGCGGTGCCAGCGGGACGGGAGCGCTCACGCAGGGCGCTCCGCGGCGGTCCTGGGCGCGGCGCGGCGCGGCCTGGCGTCGAGGATCGCCCGCCGCTGCACCGGGTCCGCGAACGGGTCCGGGCCCTCGGCGACATCCGTTCCGATGGCGGCCAGGAGGCGCGCGGTCGCGGCAGCCACCTCGTCCACGGCGGCGTCGAACGCGGCCCGGTGGCGCGCTGAGGGCGTCCGGAAGCCGGACACCTTGCGGACGTACTGGAGCGCGGCGGCGCTGGCCTCGCCCGTGGTCGCGGGGCCGTCGTCGTCTGCGCGGCGGAGCTGGCGGATGCTGCGGCACATGGGTTCAGCGTAGCCGACGACGCGTCAGGCGGCCGTCGGGGGCCCGCGGCCCGGGCCCGGGGATCCCCTAGGAGCCGACGCCCCAGATCCTGCGGTAGGTGCTCTTGTACGCGGAGCTCGGGTCCCAGACGCTCCCGGGCGCAGGGACGCTCAGGGCGGTGATGAGCCCTGGCGGCGCGACGAACGCCGAGGGCGCCTTGCCCGCCAGTGCCCGGTTGAGCTCGTCCACGATCTGCCAGCCCTGGAGGTAGAGCGGCTCCGCGACCGAGGCCTTCTGGTAGTCGCCCTTGCGGATGCGGTCGAACTCGTTCTGGTCGCCGTCACCGGCCGCCACCGCGAAGGGGGCGTCGCCGCCCCGCACGCCCGCGGCCATCAGCCCGAGGCGCGTGCCGGCGAAGTAGTTGCCGTTGATGGCCAGCAGGTAGGAGAGCGACGTGCCGAACTCGCGCCGGAGGTCGGTCACGAGGGTCGGCATCCTGGAGGTGACCTCGGCGATGGGAGAGTCGCGGTATGCGAGAACCTTGCAGCCGGTGCATCGCTCGATCTCGGCCTTCATCGCGTCGGCCTTGTCGAGGGCGATCTGGTACTGGCTGTCGGTGAAGATCGCGACGCCAGCCGTTCCGTGCGAGTCGGTGATCACGTAGTCGGCGGCGAGGAGCGCCACGTCCGCGGGCCTCGTCGAGACGTTCGTGAACAGGAGGCCGGCCGGGTCGGGGCCCGGCTGCGTCCCGGCGTGCCAGCCGATCAGCGGGATGCCCATGTCGCGCGCCTGCTGGACGAGGTCCAGCTGCTCGGACGGGTCGAAGCCGCCGATGACGATCCCGAGGGGGCGGGCAGCGACGGCAGCCTGAAGGGCGGTGCCGCGATCCTCCGGACGGCCGTGGCCATCGCGGATGGCGACGGTCCAGCCCATGGCCTCAGCCGCCTGCTCCACCCCATCGGCCACGCCTTTGATGCCGCCGTTGCTCAAGTCGGCGGCGACGAACACGATCAGGCCGGTGCCTTGCGCCCGCACGGGCCCGCTCACGGGCCCCGACCACAGGGAGGCCGAGGCGCCCTGCGACTCGATCCGCGCGCTGGCCTCGACGAGGACGTCCATGGACGGGGGCGCCGAGGCGGCCGACGGGGAGGGCGGCGGTGTGGCCCCCGACGGCGCCGAGCACGCGGCCAGGATCAGCGAGAACCCGATGGCAAGCCTGAGGCGATCCGGGCGCCGGCGCGCGATGGCCATGGTCGTGGCTCCAGTCCGACCGCGCTTCCCCGGGTCGCGCGGACCGGGATCGAGGGTAGGCGCGTCGCCGAGATCGCAACAGTCCCTGATCGGGGAGTGGGCGTGGTCGGTGACGCACCGCCACGCAGCTGACGTGAGTGACCGCGTCGCCTCCGGCCCCGGGGCCGCGACGTCAGTCCTGCGGGTCGGGCACCGAGACGCCGCGCTGCGCGAGCGACGCGGCCACCAGCCTCACGATCTCCTCGGGAGTGAGATCGTCGGCGGCGACCTCGAGCGGATCGAGGGCCCGAATGCGCGGGTAGCGCACCGCCGCCTGCTGCGCGAGGAAGACCGCGGGGTCGTCGCCGTACCAGGGCCGGTGCTCACCGGCGAGGAACCGCCCAGCGGCCACCGCCGGTGCGACGGTCAGGAACACGACGAACACCGCCGCGTTGCGGAGCGCCGCAAGGCAGGCGTCCACATCAACCACCGACGCCGCCGGGCAGACGACCGATGGCCCGGGTCCTGCGAGCGCATCAAGCAGCTGGCGCGCCTCGAGCTCGTGCATCGCGTCAACGCCCAGCTCATCGCGCAGCTGCCGCACGGTCCGGCCCCGGAGCGCCTCGATCTCCACGTCCGAATCGTGCAGGGGCCACCGGAGGAGCGCCGCCAGGCGTGAGCCGACGGTCGTCTTGCCCGCGCCCATCAAGCCAACCACGGCCACATGCGCCACGGGGGGCCTGACGCTCATGCCGCCCGGCGCTCCGGCGCGGCGGTCATCGTCCCACGCCGGCCCGAGCCGAAGGACGGACGCCTCGTCGAGGTCGCCGAGGTGCACCTCGCCGCACGAGCGTCCCGGACACACACCCTGGGCTCCATGTCCCGGACAGGGTATCTGGCGTGACAGCGCCGGCGAAAGGCGTTTCGGGACGGCGTCCGCACGCAGCAGGCCCCGACCATGCCGTTCCCGCGCGTATGCTCCGGGCATGGACCAGTGGCAGACGATCATCGAGCCGTTCCGGATCCACGCCGTCGAGCCCATCCGGCTGACCACCGCAGGCGAGCGGGAGCGCGCCCTCGCCGACGCCGGCTGGAACCTGTTCAACATCCACGCCGAGGACGTCCTGATCGACCTGCTGACCGATTCCGGCACCGGCGCGATGAGCCGCGACCAGTGGGCGGCGATCCAGCACGGCGACGAGAGCTATGCGGGCAGCCCTTCCTGGTACGTGTTCCTCGAGGCCGTGCAGGAGCTGTTCCCGTTCCGGCACGTCATCCCCACGCACCAGGGCCGCGCCGCCGAGAAGATCCTGTTCTCGGTCGTCGGCGGGCCGGGGCGCGTCATCCCGAGCAACACGCACTTCGACACGACGCGCGCCAACGTGGAGTTCACGCGTGCCGAGGCCGTGGACCTCCTCATCGCCGAGGGGAGCGAGCCGGCAACGATCCACCCGTTCAAGGGCAACGTGGACGTCGCGGCGCTCGAGCGGCTGCTCGAGGAGCGCGGCGACGACGTGCCGCTGGTGATGGTCACGATCACCAACAACTCGGGCGGGGGCCAGCCGGTCAGCCTCGAGAACCTGCGGGCGGTGCGCGCCGTCTGCGACCGCTTCGCGAAGCCGCTGTTCCTCGACGCCTGCCGGTTCGCGGAGAACGCATGGTTCATCAAGACTCGGGAGGCCGGGCAGTCGCAGCGCACCGTCAAGGACATCGTCCGCGAGATGGCGGGCCTCGCCGACGGCATGACGATGAGCGCGAAGAAGGACGGCCTGGCGAACATCGGCGGCTGGCTTGCGCTCAACGACGACGCGGTGGCCGAGCAGTGCCGCAACCTGCTGATCCTGACCGAGGGCTTCCCCACCTACGGCGGGCTGGCCGGCCGCGACCTCGAGGCGATCGCGCAGGGCCTCCACGAGGTGGTCGACGAGGACTACCTGCGCTACCGCGTGCGATCCACGGCGTATCTCGGCGATGCGCTGGTCGAGGCCGGCATCCCGTGCGTCCAGCCGTTCGGCGGCCACGCGGTGTACCTCGACGCGCGCGGCCTGCTGCCCCACATCCCGCCGCTCGCGTATCCGGGTCAAGCGCTGGCCGTCGAGCTGTACCGCGCCGGCGGGATCCGAGGCTGCGAGATCGGGACCGTGATGTTCGGACGGCATCCCGACGGGTCCGAGGCGCCTGCCTCGATGGACCTGGTGCGGCTGGCCATCCCCCGACGGACGTACACCCAGAGCCACATCGACTACGTGATCGAGGTGGCGCGCGACGTGGCCGCCCGGGCGGCGAGCCTTCGCGGCTACCGCATCGTCCGCGAGCCCGCGGCCCTGCGCCACTTCACGGCGCGGTTCGAACCCCTTTCGTAGGCGGCTCGAGCCGGCCCACGCACCGGCTGACCCCGGCGGCCGCCGGCGACGAGCTGATGGGCGGCTGGGGAGCGGTCAGCCGGGCAGGCCCAGCATCGCCTGGCGTCGCACCCACGAACGGTCCAACTGCTCGGCGCTGAGGCGGCCCTGGGCGACGGCGGCCAGGACCACGTCGACGACGTGGCGGACGATGCCCGGGTCGTAGGCCTGCTGGTTCGCGAGCAGCAGGAAGTCGTTGCCCGCCTCCAGCGCGAGGAGGATCGCCTCGTCGGCGCCAAAGCGCCGGGTGATCGCGGCTGCCTGGAGGTCGTCGGTGACCGCGGGGCCGTCGAACCCGATGTCGTTGCGCAGCAGGTCGAGGCAGGGCCGGCTGAGCGAGGCCGGGCGCTTCGCGTCGAGCTGGCCGTTCACCACGTGGCCGACCATGACCGCGTCGAGCTTTCCCGCTGCGTTGAGCTGCCGGTACGGCTCGAGCTCGGTGCGGGTCCAGGTCTTCGTTACGTCGGCAACGCCGAAGTCCGTGTTGACGGTCGCGCTGCCAATTCCCGGGAAGTGCTTGGCGGCGGCATGGACGCCGGCGAGCCGCAGCGCGTCGAGCTCGATGCCCGCCATGCGGACCACGACATCCGGATCGGCCGAGAACGCGCGGTCGAGCGCGCCGATGGCCGGGTTCCTCGGGTTGACGTCGAGGTCCACGACCGGCGCGAAATCGAAGTTGCAGCCGGCTTCGGCCAGGGTCGCGGCGATGGTCCTGGCCCAGATGCGGGCAGCCGACACGCTCCCCGCCCCGATTGTCGCCTCCGACGCCACGGCCGGGAACCCGTGGCTCGGACCCAGCCGCGTGACGATCCCGCCCTCCTGGTCCACGCCAATGAGCAGACCCCGTGACCCGGCCGCGGCCCGCAGGTCCGACGTGAGCGCGGCCACCTGCGCCGGCGACGTCACGTTGCGCGCGTGGCCGGTGAGCTGGTCGCGGTCGAACAGGATCACGCCGCCCAGCCCGTCACGGGTGATCGCGGTGCGGACCCACGGCGCGTCGGCGAGGCGCATGCCGCGGAAGCCCACGATCAGCAGCCCCGCCACGCGGCGCGCGAGCTCGTCCACGGTCGACGGCGCCGGCGTGGCGGGCAGGGAGGGGGACGCGGATGCAGGCGAATCCGAGGCCGACGGGCCGCGCGACGCCGGTGCGACGGTCCCGCGCGCTGGGGAGGAGCCAGTCGGCGTGGGCGCGGGCGACGCCGGCGGCGGAGCGGGCGCCGGTCCGCAGGCCGCGACAAGGGCGGCGAGACCCGAGGCAAGGCCGAGGAGCACCTCGCGCCGCGCGAGACGCGCGGGCGGGGCTGACGTCGGGGCGCTGGCTTGCTCTGGCTGCACCGCGGCAGGGTACGCCGAGCCGTCGTCACGGGCGCTTCGCCGCTCGCCGCGGATCCTCAGCTGCCCAGCTCATCGGGGAGCATCGGCCGCACCCAGACGCGATAGGCATGACCTTGGGACACAAGGTCGGAGCCTGCCGTCATCGAACCCAGCGCCTTCGCCAGCGCCGTGGCCTGCTCGCCCGTGACCTCGCCCGAGCGCAGGCCGGCAACGCCCAGAGAGGACGCCACGGGCGCACCGAACTGGTTCGGGTCGGTCGCCAACGGCCAGGCGACGGTCGCGGCGCCCACGCCTGCCGCCGCTTCTGGCGCCACCCACAGCTGATACGCGGTCGGCTCGAACGCCTGGGCGGGCGTCGAGCTCGGCGGCCACGGAGCGGCAGGATCGGTGAGCCGTGCGAGGAGCGCGAGGGCGGCGGCGCCGGGCGCAGCCGCGGAGCCGCTCGATCCACCAGGTGCTCCGGGTCCGCCCGGGCCCATCGCGCCGACCCGGGTGACCACCTCCGACCCATCGGGCATCTCCAGTGTGAAGACGGTGCTGCCCGCGTCCCCGACGAGGCCCACGCTGCCGCCGGTCTCGAGACCGGATAGCCGTGCGGCCGACAGGACCGCTGCCGCCCCGGCCGCACCCGTGTCGCGCAGGTCAATCATCGGGACCATCGGCATCGACCCGTCGGCGCTCGGGTGCGGCGTGTAGATGCGCCCGTCTTCGTCGACCACGACGTCGGAAGGCGCGCCGATCGTCGCCGCGGGGTTGATGAAGCCGCCCGCGTGGTAGATCTCGAGCAGGAGGCTTGCGCCCTGCCCCGCGCTGGGCGAGGGCATGGAGCCGACGGGCGGTGCCGATGCGCCGCTGCTCGAGGGGACGGGCGCGGTCGACGCCCCAGAGGCCGGGGCAGTCGGTCCCGTGGCGGACGGAGCTGCCGTTGGACCGCCCGAGCCACAGGCGGCGAGCGCGGCAGCAGCGGCGATGCACAGGATGCCGAGGGACGCGGAACGGGCGGGCGGACGGACGCGTGCAGTCATGGGCGGGACGACCTCGAGGCTGGGGCGCGGCGAGCCGCGGGATCCCTCCCAAACGCTCGCCTCTTGCCCGAGGTTCCCTCAGCCCGCCACTTTCCAGTACATGGAGCCCGTGTAGCAGTGGTCGAGGTAGGTGCACAACCCGCCGGTCATGTCCCAGGTGCGTCCGGAGACATACGGTCCTCGGTCAATGACGCGGACCGTCACGGTGCGGCCGTTCGCCGGATTGCGGAAGGTCACGCGGGTGCCGCACGGCAGCGTGCGGCTGGCGACGCCCATGGCCGCCTTGGTGAGCGCGACCCCGCAGGCTGTCCGCTGGCCGTACATCCCGGGCCCGTACCAGCTGATGTTCGTGTCGAGATGCCACAGGTTCTTGGCCACCCGTGTCGCCGCAACCGCGGGCTGGGCCTGGACCGGGCGAGACCCGGGCACGGCCACGGAGACGCTGGACTCGGCCAACAGGGTGTCGGGCCCTAGCCAGCCAGCAGAGCGATTCGCGATGTCGAGTGTCGAGATCGTCGTCGCCGGCGATCCGGGAGACAGTGCGATCGTGACAGCGCGAAATTGTGCTGGGTCGATCGACGAAGGGGGGCTCGGGGGGCGAGCACCCACATCTCCGGGGCCGGCGACCAGGGCGCCCGCGGCGATGAGCGCCGCGAACGCGGCGATGAGCCTGGTTCGCACGATGCCCGCACACCATACCCGACTTCACAAGAACGGGCTCCTCCCAACCAAGTCAGGATCGACAACGCTTGCGTTGCGTACTCTCCACCCATGGCCCCCCACGAGACGTCGAAGACCGGCGGCCCTGCCCCCATCGAGCGATCGATCGACCTGTCAGGGCCGCTCGACCTGCGGCTGACGCTGGGCCTGCACGGGCGAGGCCGCTTCGATCCGACGCTCCGATTCGAGGTCTCGGGCTCCGCCTGGCGCGCCACGCGAACCCCGGACGGACCCGTGACCCTGTTCATCGAGCTGGAGGCCGGCGGCGGGCGCGTGCGGGCCCGCGCGTGGGGGCCGGGCGCGACGCGCGCGCTCGAGGCGCTCGACGCGCTCCTTGGTCTCGACGACAACCCGGGCGCGCTCGTCCCTCGCCACCCGCTGGTCGCCGCCGCTGTCCGCAGCCTGCCCGGCCTGCGGATCGGGCGCACGGGCAACGTGATGGAGGCACTGGTGCCCGCGATCCTCGAGCAGAAGGTGACGGGCAGCGAGGCGTCGCGCGCCTATCGCGGGATCATCGCCCGCTGGGGCGAGGACGCGCCGGGACCCACCGGTCTGCGCGTGCCCCCCGCGGCCGCAACCCTCGCATCGCTCCCCTATTACGTGTTCCACCCAGTGGGACTCGAGCGGCGCCGCGCCGAGCTGATCCGCGCCGTGGCACGGGATGCCCCGGGACTGGAGCGCCTCGCGGAAGCGGCCGGCGGACCGAACGCCGACCCCGAGCCCGCGTATCGCGCGCTTCGGGCGTTCCCCGGCATCGGCCCCTGGACAGCGGCGGAGGTCGGCGCCCGGGCGTTCGGCGACCCGGACGCGGTCAGCGTGGGCGACGCGCACCTGCCCGACGTGGTTGCCTGGGCGCTCGCGCGCGAACCGCGCGCGAGCGACGAGCGGATGCTCGAGCTGCTCGAGCCCTACCGAGGCCAGCGGGGACGAGTCATCCGCCTGCTCGAGGCCTCAGGCATCACGGCACCACGGTATGGACCCCGGATGGCGCCGCGCCGGATCGAGCGCCTCTAGGAAGGAGCGCCCGAGGTGGAGCCGTGGGCCGACGGCAGACTCGACCGGTTTCTTCCCAGTTCCGCACAGGACGGTCGCGAACGGCCCCCTCCCGCGAGGGTGGTGCGCGGAGCGTGCGCCGGCGCAGCGGTCCTAGGACCTCTGGCGACCGTTGCCGGAAACCCCTGAGGTCAGCGCCGCGCCTGCGCCGGGAGGGGCTCCTCGCGAATGCCCCACGGGGAGCCGTACGCGACGAGCATGTCGAGGAAGGGCTTGGGCGCGAACGCCTCGGGCCCGAGCACGCCAACGCCCGCCCAGGTTCCTCCTGCCAGCAGCTCGAGCGCGATGATCGGGTTGATCGCCGTCTGCCAGACCACGGCCTGGCTCCGGTACTCGCCCCACGACCAGTCGCTGTCCACCACGTGGTAGAGGTAGACGGCCCTCGGATTGCCGTCCTTGCCCCTCCCGGTGACGTACGTCCCGGCGCACGTCTTGCCGTGCATCTTGGCGCCCAGCCCTGCGGGGTCGGGCAGGCAGGCCGCCACCACGTCCCGTGGCGACACCTTCGCGCCCTTGACGCTCACGGGCGCCGTGCGGTCGAGGCCCAGCGTGTGGAGCACCTTGAGCACGTTGATGAACTCGTTGCCCAGGCCGTACTTGAACGTCACGCGCTTGGCCTTCACCCAGCGGGGGATGAGGAGCACCTCCTCGTGCTCCACGTTGACGCACTCCACGGGGCCGATGCCCTCGGGAAAGTCGAACACCTCGGGCTCCGAGAACGGCGGCGTGGTGAACCAGCCGCGGCCCTCCTCGTAGATCGCGGGCGGGTTCAGGCACTCCTCGATCGTCGTCCAGATGGAGAACGACGGGGCGAAGTCGTAGCCGTCGACGACCAGGTTGGCGCCGTCCCGCACGCCCGCCTCGTCGATCTCGCTGAACAGCTCGTCCTGGGCGTAGCGCGCGAACACGTCCGACAGCCCGGGCTCCACGCCCACGCCCACCAGCGCGAGCCTGCCCGCGGCCTCCCATGCGGGCGCCTTGGCGAACTGCTCGTCGCCCAGCTTGAGCCCGGGCAGCGCATGGGGCTGCTCGGCGTGCGGCTTGGACAGCGACATCGCCATGTCGAGGTACTCCACGCCCGCCGCATAGCAGGCGTCGAAGATGGGCATGACGAAGCGCGGGTCGACCGCGTTGAGGACATGGGTGATCCGGTGCTCGCGAATGAGCGCAACCAGCGAGGTCACGCTCCCGGCGTCCACGTGCGCCCCCGAGAAGCGCGCGTCGCCCGCGACCTGCGCCAGGGCGTGCTCGACGCGGGCCGGATCGTAGTCGGCGACCACCATGTGCTCGAAGAAGTCCCGCCGGGCCGCGATGGCCACGGCCGCGGTGCCCACGCCGCCCGCGCCGATCACCAGGATTCGCATGACTTGCACCTCATCTGCGACGGCGCCGACGGGACGGCCCGGCCCGCTTCCGATCGTTGTTGGGGGCTCGCCCCGCCCCTCATGATCTCAGCCCCCGTGGCCGAGGTGGGGCGCCGGTGCGAGCGGCGGCACGGCAGGCGGAACGCCAGCCGGCTCCTGGAACGCGACCGGTCGCAGCCGGAAGAACGCGGGCGCCCGGATCCACCAGAGGACCATCAGGACGACACCCAGCACGAACGTGATGATCGTGATGGCGAGCGGCATGCCGACACCGAACCAGTCGGCGCCCGAGTAGCTGTTGGCGGGGTCCGCCATGTCGAGCGCGCTGCGGACGAACGCCCAGGCCAGCACCACACCGCCCAGGACCGGCACCACGCCCATGAACAGCAGGTTCTTGACACTCCGCAGCAGCACGTGCCGGTAGAAGATCGCCGACGCGAACCCGGTCAGGCCGTAGTAGAACGCGATCATCATGCCGAGGGCCCAGAGGGCGTCCGCGTAAACGTCCGACGAGACGAGCTTGATCGCGATGTAGAACACGACCGACAAGACGCCCATCCAGACCGTCGCGTTGGTCGGCGACTGGAAGGTCGGGTGGACATTCGCCCACATCTTGGGCAGCGCGCCCCGGGCGCCCATCGAGAACGCGGTCCGAGCCGTCGGCAGGATGGTCGTCTGCGTAGACGCGGCGGTGGATGTCAGGACCGCCAGGATCACGATCTTGTCGAGCGGTGAGCCCAGGACCTCGTTCGCGATGGTCGAGAACACGTCGCTCTCGCCCGCGGCCGCGAGGCGCGCGACCCCGGCCCAGGCCTGGACGGCGATCGTGACAAGGACGTAGGTCAGGACCAGGATCACCGTGCTCACGATGGTCGCCCGGCCCGGGCTCTCGGTGGGGTTCGCGCTCTCCTCGTTGACGGTTGCCGTCGTGTCCCAGCCCCAGTAGAGGAACAGCGCCACCAGCATGCCAGCGGCGAGGGCTGAGCTGTCGAACGCGCCATCGGCGTCAACGATCGAGAGCGGGTTGAGCCAGCTGAGCGAGAAGGCGGCGGCGCCCTCCGGGGGCGCCACGGCCACGCGCACGAGCGCCACGACCGCGAACACGCCGAGTGCGACGAGTTCGAGCGTGAGCAGGACGACCTGCGTCCTGGCCGACAACTCCACGCCCCGGTAGCAGATCCAGGTCATCGCGGCGACGAAGGCGATGCCCAGGCCCATCACCGCAAGGTCGATGGTCTGGGAGCCCACCGTCAACGGGATCAGCGGGTTCGTCATGTCGATCCCGAGCATCGAGAAGGTGTAGGTCGCCGCCACTTCGGCGAGGCTTGCCATGACGATGACGTCAGCCGCGATGATCGCCCATCCGGTCATCCAGCCCACGTGCGGACCCATGGCCGAAGTCACCCAGGTGAAGCTGGTGCCGCAGTCTGGGTTGGCCCGGTTCAGGTAGTAGTACGAGATCGCGATCGCCAGCATCGGCAGGAAGGCGAGCCACATGATGGCCGGGCTCGCCAGGCCGACCGCCGCCGCGACCACGCCCAGCGAGACCGCGAGGCTGTAGGCCGGCGCGGTTGACGCCACCCCGATCACCACGTTGGAAACGAACCCGAGCGCGCCCGTGCGCAGCCCTTTCGTCCCCGCGGCACCGACCACGGGCACAGCTCCAGCCACCCCAGACCCTCCTCGCCCCTCGTGGACGCTCGGCGTCATGGCAGCGCGCTGCGGCGTCGGCGGCAAGGGCCGGCGGGGGGCGGCGCCCCGTGCCGGGCGACCCGCAGCATCTGCCGGCCACCGGCAGCATCCCCGGCTCGTCGCGCGATTACACTCGGCGCCATGCCGAAGTTCGAGAAGTCCCCGCCCGAGCTCGTTGCCCGCTTCACCGAGGTCGGGGCGCGCCACCCGTCCGCCTCGCTCCGCCCGATGTTCGGGTACCCCGCGCTGTTCGTCGGGGGCAACTACGCGTGCGGGCTGTTCGCGGACCGATGGGTCGTCCGGCTGGCTCCGCCGGACCTCGAGGCGGCGCTGACGCTGCCCGGGGCCGCCGCCTTCTCGCCGATGCCGGGCCGGTCGATGACCGGCTGGGCGTCGCTGCCCGCGGACGTGGTGGCGGACGACGCGGCGCTCGACCCGTGGGTCGCGCGGGCCATCGCCTTTGCGAGCTCGCTGCCGCCGAAGCGCTGACAGGCCGCGGCCAGCCTCGTGGGCTCGACCTGACGAGGATGCGCTGGTGTCTGGCGGCGACGGCCTCCGTGGGGCGCGCGTGTCCGGTGGTGACGGCCTGGGGGGCGCAGGATCAGGCTCCGTCGCCCGCCGAGAGGTCCTTGTCCTCCATTTCCCACGCGTGGTCAAGCGTGTGGAAGGCCGAGTGGCGGATGAGGAACGGCAGCGTCCAGGTCCGCATCCGCCGGGCGACCTCGCCGGCGTTGTACGCGCGCATCGCGGCGATGTAGGCCTCGCGGTACGCCTGCCGTCCGCCAGGCGCGAGGGCCGCGCCTTCGGGGACCCGGAGGCCAACGCGTCGGGCGAAGTCCTCGCTCTCGTTGCGGATCGTGTGCCCGATGATCTCGTCGCGGTCGCGCCCACCGCCGCGCGCGCCCTTGCGCATCGTCGGCGACACTCGTGCGGCAACGTCGTCGAAGAACGCCCAGGCTGCCCGCAGGAGCGTGATCGCGCGCTCCAGGGCTACCTCATCCATTGGGTCCTGCTCTGCCGACGACGGGGAGAACGAGATGCCCCAGAAGTCGGTGGACCCCGTGCCGACCCGGTCCTCCACCACCTCGAGGGGGCCGGCCTCGCTGAACTCGCGGGCCATCCCGGCGAGGCCGGCGATCGGTCGGTAGCGCTCGCGATACGCCTCGAGCACCTCCAAGGCGAGCTCACCGCTCTTGGCGCCACGGCTCCAGCCGGGCCAGTCGAGGCTGAACGCCACCGCTCGCTTGTTCTTCGTCCCGTGCTCGATGACGGTTCGGACAGCCATGGGCGCACTATGGCACGGGGACGTCGAGGCTGTCGTCCGAGTCGACGGTGGCGACCCGCAGAAGCGGGTGCGGCGAGCGCTACTGGCCCGCGAACCGCGCGAGAGCCCACTGGTAGTGGAAGGTCCGCCCGTTGGCGCTCTGGGCCGGCCACGTGTCGAACGTCTCCAGTCGAGCGTGCCGGGCGATCGCCGCGGACATCGCCTCGTCGGTCCGCCAGTTGAAGTAGCGGGGCGGGTCGATGGTGTCCTCCGGGTGCGGCCCCGCGGTCCCGTCGCCGCCCCACATGCCGAAGGCGGCGAGACCGCCGGGCCGCAGGACCCTGGCGAACTCGGCGAGCGCCGCATGGAGGTCGGGGTCGGGCAGGTGCATCAGGACGCTCATGCTCCACAGCGCGTCGAACGACCCGCCCGCGAACGGGAGCTCCTGCGCCGACGCAACGCGCGCGTCGATCCCAGCGGCCCGGGCGAGCTCGACGTGGGCCGGTGACAGGTCGACACCGGCAACGTCGAAGCCGGCAGCCAGGAACGCCGCGCCGTCGATCCCCGGGCCGGTGCCGATCTCGAGAAGCCGCTGCCGCCCCTCGGCTCGGAGTCGGCCGATGAACCACGCGCGGCGTGCGATGCGCTCATCGGGCAGCGTGCGGGCGGCCCGCTCCGCGGCGTTCTGGTCGTAGTAGCGCGCGAGGTCGGCGCGGAGGCGGTCGCCGTCGTCGGTCATCGCCGAAGCCTACCCGAGGGGCCCTGTGCAGCGGTCGTCGCCGGCGCTCCGCGCTCCTTCGGTTCCAGCGTTGACGGCACGTTCACCAAACGGAGGTGGCGGCGGGCGGTCTCGGCTGGTCAGATGAGGGCACGACCGGGTCCCGATCGACCACCGGTCGTCTGGAGGCACACGATCGCCAGTTCGCGAGCACACAAGGAGCGCTAGCGATGGACTGCGAGTCCTGCGGCCGGCATCGACCGTCCGACCAGGTCGTCCCCACTCGTTCAATCACCGGCGACGTCGTGATGGTCTGCGGCCGCTGCCGCCGCCACATGGCGGCTCGGCCCGTCGTCGCGCACGAGCTCCAGCCCACCACCGCCATCGCCCGACCCACCTCCACGCCCGCCCAATGACAGCACCCGATCTCCACACCGAGACGTCGTTCGGGGCCCTGCCCCACCGTGTGTCGCCCACAGGCCTGCTCGCGTCGGCGCTGGTCCACGTCCTCAACCGCGACGAGCCGCCGCCCGCCCGCTGGCAGGCGGAGCCCTTCGCCCATGCGGTCGCGCAGCATCGCCTTGCCCTGGCGGGGGTGCGGACGGAGGCTGACCTCGATCTCGTCCCTGCGCCGGGCATCGATCGCACGTTCCGCGGCTCCGTCGCCGTGCTCGCGAGCGAGCCGCTGGCCGCCGCGCTGGCCGTGCGCCGACTGGAGCTGTCCCGGAACCTGTCCCTCCCCGCGTGGCCCGTCATCGTGCGCAAGGGCGTCGGCCCGCGCGTGGCGCATGCCGATGCGGCGCGGTGGTTCGGATGACCGCGGCAGCAGACGGGGATGCGGGGGCTGAGGGACCGGAGAAGGTTCCGGCGTGGGTCTACAGGCTCGACCTGGAGCCGCCCGCTCGCCACGACGGCTGGCGCCGCGCCATCCGGATCCTGCACGTCCGACGCCAACCTGCCGGACGACGACGCCGCGTCGGCTGAGCACGGTGCCGATGATGCCGTCGGCCAGGGCGACACGACGGCGCGGGTGCGGGCTCGTGCGGGCGCGCGCCGTGCACGCGACAGCCCGCGAACGACAGCGGATCAGCCGGTCGAGGACCCCCGGATGTCGAGCACCCGTCCCCAGTGCAGGATCCGCACGGCGACCAGCACCCCGAAGGCCGCCAGGACCAGGATCGATGCGGCCGCCACCGACGTGTCGAGCCCGCCGGCCTGGAATTCGCCGTAGACCATCAGCGGCAGCGTCTGGGTCCGGCCCTCGACGTTGCCCGCGAACATGATCGTCGCGCCGAACTCGCCCAGGGCCCGCGCCCAGCTCATCACCAAGCCGGCGGCCAGCGCGCTCGACGCCAGCGGCACGGTGATCCGCAGGAACAGCGCCCGCTCGCCGGCGCCGTCGACACGTGCGGCGTCCTCGAGATCGCGGTCCACGGACGCGAACCCGGTGCGCGCGGAGCGCACGTAGAACGGCGCAGCCACGAAGCACTGGGCGACCACGACGGCCGCGGTGGTGAACGGCAGCTGGACTCCGACCGCGTCGAGCGGCGGCCCGAGCATGCCATTGCGGCCCAGCAGCAGGAGGAGCGCGAGGCCAGCCACCGATGGCGGCAGCACGATCGGCAGGTCGATGACGCTCTCGAGCAGCGCCGAGCCGCGGAACCGCCGTCGGGCGAGCAGGAGCGCGAGCGGGGTCCCCAGCAGGACCATCAGGACGAGGCTCGCGGTCGTCGTCAGGAGGCTCAGCACCAGGGCGTCCGCGACCGCGGCCGTGCCAGCGGCGCTCACGAGCGATCCGTCGAGCAGCGCCCGGGCCACCAGCGCCACGACGGGCATGGCAAGGGCCAGCGCCACCACCAGGGCGACGGCGGTGATGGGCCACCCGACGTCGTAGCGCTGGCGCGTGGTTCGGGAAGCCGCCGGCGTGGGCGTGCTCATCCCCGCACTAGCCCGACGGCGGGGCGAACCCGAACGAGGCCAGGATCGCCTCGCCCTTCGCGCTCGTCAGCCAGGCGAGGAATGCGGCGGCGGCCCCGCTGTGGGCGGACGCCTTGACCGCCACGCCGCCGTAGGTCGCCGGCACGTTCTGGTCCACCGGGATGTCGATGGTCAGCACCTTGCCGGACGCCTTGGCATCGGTGACGTAGACGACCCCGGCGTCGCCCTCGCCCAGGGCCACCTTGGTGACGATGGCGCCCACGTTGTCCTCGCGGGAGACGACGTTGGCGTTGTACCGGGCGGCGAAGTCGGCACCGTAGGCCGGCAGCCCTGACACCTTGGCAACCCACTGCGCGGTGTACTTCTGGATGGGCACGCCGTCGGCGGAGGCGATCACCTTCACGCCGCTCCTCGCGAGGTCGACCGGCGCACTGAGCCCCGCCGGGTTGGCGCTGGGGACGATGACCGTCAGCAGGTTGCCCGCGAAGTTGACCACCGACCCGGAGGCGAGGCCCTTGTCGACCAGCGCCTGGGGGTTCTTGGTGTCGGCCGAGAGGAAGACGTCCGCGGGCGCGCCCTGCTCGATCTTCGTCTCGAGGGCGGTGGATGAATCGGTCGAGATCGTCAGGGTGATGCCGGGGGTCGCAGCCTCGTAGGCGGTCTTGACCTGGTCGAGCACCGCCTTGAGCGAGGCGGCGCCGTAGACCTGGAGGTCGGTCGAGGCGACGACTGCCGAGCTCGCAGACGGCGAGCCGGGGCCGCCAGAGCAGGCCGTGGCGAAGAGAGCGACGAGCAGGATCGGGAGGAGCTGTCGAAGGCGCACGCGGATGGGTCCCTCAGGCCGACGGGATCTCGACGATGACGTTGGTGGCCTTGACCACGCACACGGCCACCTTGCCGACCTCGAGGCCCAGGTCGTCCACCGCCTCGGCCGTCATCAGCGACACCAGCCGGTGGGGACCCGCCTGGACCTCGACCACGGCCGCAACGTTGTCGCGCTCGACGCGGGTCACGATCCCCGTGAACCGGTTGCGCGCCGACTGCGCGACGATGGGCCGCCCGCTGGCCGACTGGCGGCGCTCGGCGAGCAGCCGGCCCACGAGGGCGAGATCCACGAGCCGCTGCCCGCCCTCGGACCGCGTGGTGGCCAAGCGGCCGTCCGCCTCCCAGCGCCGAAGCGTCTCGACCGACACACCCAGCATCTCGGCGGCCTGTCCCACGCGAATGTACGTGGCGTCGTGTGAAGAAGTTGTCATCCCTAGGATCATGGCAGGAATCTGGGCATCGATGTCTAGGGACGCAAGGGCACTTTCGACATGTTCTCGACGCGGTGGAGCCATCGTCTGGGAAAGTCGTGCAAGAACAGCACTTGCACGTTTCCAGAAATCGCGTATGGTCACAACTCGCCCATCTTGGGCAAGCCCAGCGCGGCGCACACGATCCCACCCCTCCCGGACTCCGCCGAGGCAGATCGCGGACTCCGACGCATCACCCACAGGAGTGGATCGCACCCAATGGCTCTCGACAAGACCCTCACTTGCGCGGACTGCAACCAGTCGTTCACCTTCACTGCCAGCGAGCAGGACTTCTTCGCTGAGCGCGGCTTCACCGAGCCGCGCCGCTGCCCCTCCTGCCGCGCCAGCCGGAAGGCAGCCCGCGGTTCCGACAGCGGCTACAGCAGCGGCGGCGGCTACAGCAGCGGCGGCGGCTACAGTGACCGCTCGTCCGGCGGCTACGGCGGCGGCGGCGGCTCGCGCGGCCCGCGCGAGATGTTCGCGGCCACCTGCTCGGCGTGCGGCCAGGAGACCCAGGTCCCCTTCCGCCCGACCTCCGGCAAGCCCGTCTACTGCAGCTCCTGCTTCCAGCAGCGCCGGGCCTGACGCCCGCGGCGGGTCGCGTCAGGCGCCCCGCCACTCACGCTCGAGGCCGTCGGCAGTCGCCGGCGGCCTCGTTGATTCCCCGGGTCGCGAGTCCGTGCCTTGGGCCGCCGGCGGCAGCTTCGCCCATCCCCGCGTCGAAGTCCGGGCCGACGGCAGCCGCCGCCGACCAGGTTGACTGCCTCGATCCCTCAGCCCTGACCCTGGAGCAGGTCCAGGGCCTTGAGCAGCTGCGTGTCGCCCGAGGACGCCAGCTGGGCCGCGGTCATGCCCTGGACATCGTTGGGGTAGACGGGCGTGGCGCTCTGGGCCAGTGCCACGGTCACGTTCGGGTCCAGGCCCTCGTGCCAGATCGGGCGGCCGTTGCGCGTGAGCCACCGCTCGGTCCCGATGCGCAGGACCGACCCGTCCGCCAGGTCGAAGCGGCCCAGCACCGTCCCGGTCCCGAAGGTCTTCTGGCCCACCACCTGCCCGCGGCCGGCGTCCTGGATGCACCCGCTGACGATCTCAGCGGCGCTCGCCGTGTCGCCGTTGGCCAGCACGACCAGCGGAATCGTCGTGGCCAGGCCACCCGGGGTGATCGGCGACCGGCTTGTCCACGCCACTCCGGTCCACAGACTGGTACACGGTGCCGTCGCCGACAAACTGGCTCGCGACCGCGACCGCCTCGTTGACGTAGCCACCGCCGTTGTTGCGCAGGTCGAACACGATCGCCGTGGCGCCAGCACTCTTGGCGCCTTCGATCGCGGCCTGGATGGCCTTGCCGGCCCCGGTCGCGAACGAGTCGAGCCGGATGAAGGCGATCTTGCGGCCCGGAATCATCGTCCAGGTGGCCAGTGGCAGGTCGTACTTGCGGCGCGTGATGGTCAGGTCGAAGTTGGCCACGCCCGCGCGCTGGATGGTGATCTTGACCTGCGTCCCCTCAGGCCCGCGGATCGCCTGGATGATCTGGTCCTGCGTCATGCCGGTGAGGGCCTTGCCGTCGACGCCGACGATCCGGTCGCCACGCTTCACGCCCGCCGTCTCGGCCGGGGTGTTGGCGAAGACCTGGCCCACCACCAGACCGCCCTTCCCGTCGTCGGGCGCAACCTCGATGCCGATGCCGACGAACGTCCCTGAAAGGGACTGGTCCATCGCCTGTGACTGAGCGGCGGTCATGAACGACGTGTGCCCGACGTCGCCCACCGCAGTGACGATCCCCTGGATGGCGGCGTAGGCGAGCTTCTGGTTGTCGAGGTCCTGCGCGTCGACGTAGTTGTCCTGGATGTCATGCCAGGCCTGGTCGACGAGCGCGAGCTCTTGGTCAGGCGTGAGCGAGGCGGAGGGTCCCGGGCCGCCAGACGACGACGCGGTGGAGGGGCCGCCGGGAGCCAGCGTCAGGGCGCCGGAGTTCCCGACCGCGAGGCCGCCCGCGAACATGACGATCGCCAGGATCGGCGCGAGGACGGCGACCAGGATCTTCGGGACGCCTCCACCGGCGGCCGGCTGGAGACGGGGCGGGGGCGGCGGGGCGGTGTCGTCGACAGCGCTCGCCGAGTCTGGGGCGTCGGGCGCGACTGGCGGGGCGGGAGGCGCGGGCGGCTCGCCCGAGCCGCTCGTCGGGGGCGCTGCGGGCGGCGCGGGGGCCGCGCTGGCCTCGAGCTGGCCTGCGGTTTCATCGGGACGCTGCGCCGACAGCGCGAGGGACGCCATCGGCTCCTCGGCGGGCGGCTGGGCGGAGGGTTCGGTCATCGGCGTGGGTTGGTCCGGAGAGGGGCCGCGACAGGGTCGGCTGCGTCAAGCATGCGGCAATCCGCTGGAGCGTGGGTCCGCGGGGCAAGCGCGGGCGCGCGGCAGGCCCTGCCCCGCCTCAGGGCGCCCGCATGATGCGCCTGGCGGCACGGGTCGCCCGCACGAAATGGCGCAGGTGGTGGAGCGGCTGGACGTGGCTCGGGGCCCCCGCGTAAATCGTCGAGATCGGCACCCAGGCGAGGGGCCAGCCGTGCCGGAGGCAGATCGCGATCATCTCGATCTCGAACTCGAACCCGGCCTCGCGACTCTCGACCATGGCCGCCATCAGCCGGCGCCCGACCAGGCGGTAGCCGGACTGGTTGTCGGGGATGGACTTGCCCACCGCCCACGAGAACGCGGTGCTGCCGAGCGTGTTCGATAGGCGGCGCACCGGCGGCATGCGGCTGAAGTCCCGCCGCCCGATGACAAGCTCAGGTCTGCGGTGGGCGGCGTGGACCGCGCCCGCCGCGCCAAGCGGGTCCGGCGCCTCGCCCAGGCCGAGAGCCCCGAAGGCGGCAAGGAACGCCGGGATCTCCTCGGGATCGTGCTGGCCATCGGCATCGAGGGTCACAACAGCGTCATAGCCCTCGGCGAGAGCGCGCCGGAAGCCCATCCGGAGGGCCGCGCCCTTGCCCTGGTTCGGCCGCTGCGGCAGGACGATCGCGCCCGCGGCCTCGGCCCGCTCCCCGGTGTCGTCGGTGCTCCCGTCGTCAACCACGAGCACAGGCAGGTGGCGCCGGGCCATCGTCACGACGTCGCCGATCCGCGGACCCTCCTGGTAGCCGGGGATGACAGCAAGGACTCGCGGCTGGGCGCCGGCCGTGGTCACTTTGTGGCGATCACGAGGCTCTTGACGATCGGCGAGCCGACGTTGAGCAGGTTCGGGAAGCCGACGCCGTCAAACGAGTCGAGGTTGACGATCAGGGTCCCGCCGCCAGGCAGGTCCAGGAGGTACAGGCGGAGGGTCTCGCTGCCCGCGACGACCCAGTGCAGCTGCTGCGTCTCGTCGATGAAGAGCGGCACCGCGGGGAGTCCGTTCGCGAACGAGCAGGACTGCTTCCAATTCGGGGCAACGCTGAGATCGATCGTCGTGGCGGGCAGCCCGCCGACGGTCACCAGTGCCGGCGGCGTGACCGAGAGGCCCTTCCTGGATCGGATCCAGGTCACGAGGTCCAATGCGCTGGTTCCGACTCCCGGCTCGGGGCTGTACGGGCAGTCGGCGGCCTGGGACAGCGCGTGCCAGTTGTGGAACAGGTGGATGCCGTTCACCTGGTCCTGGCTCGGCATGAGCTCGAAATACGCGAGGTCGTCAACCGGGTTCGTCCATCCCGCGGGGACCATGTAGGTGACCGCGGGCTGGAACACGGCGCTGGTGTGCTGGCCAGCGGTGAGCGCGGGCGGTGCCGTGGGGCCGGCACTTGCCGTGTTGCTGGGGCTGGAGCTGCACCCTGCGACGGCCGAGACGAGGAGCAGGGCGACAGCGGCAGACGCGAGGCCGCGGTTCAAGCTGGGGGACCTCCGGGAGCGTGGGCGAGCTGCGTGTCGGCGCCCATTGTCGCCTGCACGGCCTCCCCGTCGGGCTCTTCGCGACACGCGCCCATCACGCCCACCAGCGATCCGTCCGACGCGCGGACCGGCGCGCCCCAGAAGCGGGCCGGGATGACCTGGCCGTCCCTCCCAACGTACAGCAGGCGCTCGGCGACCGCGGACTCGCCGTCCAGGACCTGCTGCAGCCGGGCAAAGAAGCCCGCCAGGCCGTCGTCCGGGACGGGCGGGAAGACGGCGCCCAGCGCCTCGTCCGCGGTCCAGCCGAACAGGCGCTCCGCCGCGGCGCTCCAGAGACGGACCTTGCCCTCCGGGTCGAGCAGGACGAGCGGCACGGGCGAGGCGTCCACCGCAGCACGGAACCGCGCCTCAGCTTCATCCCGCTCGTCAGCGATGCGGTGCGCCTCGGTCACGTCCTCGAACATCGCCGTGAAGCCGAAGAAGTCGTGGCCCCGGCCGTAGGCGGTTGTCGCTGTCAGCCGGACCGTCACTGTCGGACCATTGGATCGCGTGAGCCGTATCTCGGGTGAGTTCGACGCGGCTGGACGAGGCACGGGAGGCGAGCCGGCCCCGGCCGCCAGAGACTGGGCGATCACGGCACCGAGCTCGGACGGCAGGCGCGAGCCCACCATCTCGGTCGCGGTCCAGCCGAGGATGCGCTCAGCTGCCGGGTTCCACCCCGCCACCAGCCCGTCCGGGCCGACTGTGACGAAGGCGACAGGCGCGGTCTGGACGAAACCCTCGAGCTCCACCGCGAGCCGCTGGCTCTCGCGCTCCGCGTACCTGAGCTCCGTGCGGTCCTGCGCCACCAGCACCGCCCGCACGCCGCCGGCCGTCCTGATGGGCGTCACCGCCAGGAGCAGCAGCCGGCGCCGGCCGGTGTGCGTTGTGATGGTCTCCTCGCCCGACCAGGGGGAGCGCGACGCAAGTGCCGCGGCGATGGCGTCAAGGGTTCCGTGTTCCAGGGGCAGGATCTGCCCGAGGCGCGTGGGTCGCTCACCCTCCGGCGGCAGGTCGAGCAGGCGCCCGGCGGACGGGTTGGCGTGCGCGACGGTCAGCGCGTCGGTGTCCGCGAGCAGGAGCACGGCCGCGGGCACGACGTCGATCGCGTCAGCCAGGACGCGCTCGCGCTGCTCGACGGCCTGGCGGGCTGCCGTCTCCTTCCCGAAGGCGGTCTCGATCCTGCTCGCGAGGTACCAGACCGCGGCGGCGCCGAGGGCGAGGAACGCGAGGTCGCCGACGAAGTCGGCCAGACGGGGCGGTTCGCCCGCGACCGACTTCGCGAACACCTCCGGGACGATCAACAGGACGATCCCGACGAGCGCGAACAGCGCCCCCACCACAGCGGGACGGGGGCGGCGGCGGCCCGAGGAGGCGGGCTGGGCGTCGTTCATGCCGGCCCGCTGAGTGCGGAGGCCAGCACGGCAATCTGGTCCGGCGAGACCCGGCAGCAGCCGCCGATCAGCTCGGCGCCGAGCCCCCGCCAGCGTCGCGCCGCATCGCCGTCCACGCGGTCACGGCCATGGCCAACCCAGCGGCGACCGACCGCGTCCCAGCCCTCGCCGCTGTTGGGGTACACGACGATGGGCAGCGAGGTGGCCCCGCGAATGCGACCCACCAGCTCGTCGAGGTGCTCTGGGGCCGTGCAGTTGACGCCGACGGCCACGACACCGGGCGCTCCCCGGACGGCGGCCACGCCCTCCTCGACGGGCGCACCGCTGTTGAGGTGCGCGCCGTCGCGGCAGGAGAAGCTGACCCAGGCAGCGGCCCCGGGGACCTCGCGCAGGAGCGCCGCCACGGCCGCCCCCTCCTCCACCTCGGGGATCGTCTCGACCGCGAGGACGTCGGCGTCGGTGGAGGCGAGCACGCGCAGCCGGTCGCGGTGGAAGTCCGCCAGCTGGGCGATGGTGCGGCCGTAGTTGCCGCGGTACTCGGAGCCGTCGGCGAGCATCGCGCCGTAGGGGCCGACTGACGCGGCGATGAACCTGCGGACGGGCGCCCGCCCCGCCGCCTCGTCCTCGGCGGTCACCTGCGCGCGGGCGTCCGCCGCCAGCTCGACGCTCCTGCGCAGCAGCGCCTCAGCGCCAGCGTGGTCGATGCCCCGCTTCGCGAAGCCCTCGAACGTTGCCTGGTAGCTCGCCGTGGTCGCGACGCGGGCGCCGGCGCGATAGAACGCGAGGTGCGCCCGGACGATCGCGTCGGGGTCGTCGGCGAGCAGGCGCGCGGACCACAGGCGATCGGAGAGGTCGGCGCCCTGCGCTTCGAGCTGCGTCGAGAACCCGCCGTCGAGCACGATGGGCTCGCCGGCGTCGAGGGTGTCGCGGAACGCGGTCGGGTCCATGCGGGGATGGTGCCACCTCGCGCGGCCCGGGGCACGGGTCTCATGGCCAGTCCTTGCGGTGGGCGGCCTGGCGATCCGGGGATCGGTTCGGCGGCGCTCGCTCCCGCAGCGCCTCGCCGCCATTCGCCCGCTCATGTGCTTGCGCAAGTGCGCAACTGCATGGTACGGTCAGGGCATGGCCGACGATCGCGATCCCCTCGACCGCTACCGCCTCCACGCGGACATCTGCAAGGTCCTCACCGACCCCAAGCGCCTGCTCCTCCTCGCCGCCCTGCGCGACGGGGATCGGACCGTGGGCGACCTGGCTGCGTCGATCGGCGCGTCACTGCCCAACGCGAGCCAGCACCTGGCGATCCTGCGGGCGGCGGGCCTGGTGGACGGGCGCCGAGAGGGCCCCGTTGTCCGCTACCGCATCGCCGAGCCGGCGATCCTCGACGCCTGTGACATCGTGGACAGCATCGTGGAGCGCCGGCTCGCGAGACGCGCTCTCGCGCAACCGGCCAGCTCCTCGCCCGCCGCCAGCTCCTCACCCGCCGTCCCCGCGGGCTGACCCAACCCTCGCACGCAGCCGGCAGCCCCGGCGATCGGAGAGCCCCAGATGGCCGTCAAGACCGCATCCGTCACCCTCGATGGCGAGGGCCAGCGCTTCACTGCCAGCCTCGGCAGCGGCCACTCGCTCGTCCTCGACGACGGGAACGGCGACACGGGCCCCCGCCCCGCGGAGCTCATCCCGCTCGCCCTTGCCGGCTGCACCGCGATGGACGTGATCTCCATCCTTCGCAAGAAGCGCCAGGACGTGCGCGGCTACCGCGTCGAGACAGCTGGCGTGCAGATGGACGCCCACCCGAACGCCTTCACCCAGATCGACGTCACCCACATCGTGACCGGGGTGGGCGTGGATCCGGCGGCCGTGTCTCGCGCGATCGAGCTCTCGGCGACGAAGTACTGCTCCGTGGGCGCCACGCTCTCGAGCGGGATCGTCGAGATCCGGCACGGGTATCGGCTCATCGACGCCGAGACCGGCGCCGAGACATCGGCGGACGTCCTGGTCGAGGGCCCCGGCAACGCGATCACGACCCCGGCCGAGGTCTAGAGCGATGGCGAACCAGTCCCGCAAGGGCTTCGACCGCGCCGGCACCACTGGTGGCGGAAAACCTGCAGGCGCCAAGACGTCGAGCGACAAGCGCGGCGCCGCGATGCCGAAGGGTGCCGCATCCTCCCGATCGTCGGGCGGGTCGCGCAGGATGCCGATCATCGTCGGGGTCATCGTCGTCGCTGCCATCGCGCTCGGCGGCATCTTCCTCGCCACCCGTGGCGGGTCGGGTTCGACCGGCGCCACCACGGCCGGCACGCTCGTCCAGGCCAGCAACGGCTCGTGGACCAACATCTCGTCGGACCGGCTCGCGTCGGAGCTCAAGACGCACGACTTCACGCTGCTCAACGTGAAGACCCCGTACATCGGCGAGATCGCCGGAACCGACCTCTACATCCCGTACACGCAGCTCGCCGCCCGCGCCTCGGAGCTGCCCACCGACAAGACCGCCAAGATCGTCGTCTACTGCCGCTCCGGGGCCGAGAGCGCGATCGCCTCGCAGACGCTGCTCAACCTGGGCTACACGAACATCGAGAACCTCGATGGCGGGATGAACGCGTGGACCTCGAGCGGCCGGAGCCTCGTCCAGAAGAACCGGACCTGAGCCGATGACCTGCCCGGCCTGGGTCGACGCGCGGTTCCGCGTCCACGTCCTGCTCTGGACCGCGCTGTCCGCACTCGCCTACGGGCTGGTGGCGGCGATCATCCCGAACCCCGTCTTCGCGAGGCAGATCCCGCCGGAGCCGTTCGCCATCGCGGTGTGGCTGGTGTCGGCGCCGCTGATGGGGGTGATGGGAGCGTCGTACTCGGCGCCGTGGCTGGCCGCCCCCCTGGCGCGAGCCCCGCTCGACGGCGAGGGCCTCGGCGTCCCGATCCGCCTGCCGGGCCGGACCGCCGCGGCCGCCCAACCGGACGACGAGCGCACGACCTGGCTCGGCGGCGTCGCGTCGTTCGGGGCGTTCCTCGCCATCGGCTGTCCCGTCTGCAACAAGCTGGCGCTGCTGCTCCTGGGGACGAGCGGCGCGCTCTCGATCTGGGCGCCGATCCAGCCGGTGCTGGGCGCCGTGTCCCTCGCGCTGCTGACTGCGACCGTCGTCTGGCGGCTGCGGCTTCGCGCCAGCGGGGCGACCTGCGCGGTCTGAGTCAGCGCACCCGGGCCGACCACCTCGCCGGCGTCTGTCGCCGGCCCCACGCTCGGTCGACGGGCGGCGTCATCCGCCAGGGATAGGAGTGCGAGATGCTTCCAATCTCGCAGACGCATCGTGTCGGGCTGCCCCAATGCGACACCATCTGCGGGGCATGGAGAGTGAGGACTGGCCCGAGCGTCGGAAGGTCCGCCCCTCGACCTGCTCGGTGCATGCGGAAGAACGGACCCGGCAGAGTCGGCCGCCCGCACAGACCCATGGGGCTGGCGACATCGATCGTTCCGGCAGATTGGAAGCATCCCGGCCCCACCCTCCCAGGAGGATGCGACCCCGGGCAATCGCGCACGAGCTGGCGCGCGTGAACGGCGGCGGCGGCAGGCTGGCGGGCCGCCTGGCGACGGGACGGCCTGGGCGGGCCGTGGCAGATGTCAGCCGTTGGCGAACAGCGAGGCGTAGGCGTTGATCGCAGGCTGGCCGCCGAGGTGCGCGTAGAGGACGTTCGACGAGCTGTCGATCTCGCCCCGGGCGACGAGGTCAATGAGCCCCGCCATCGACTTCCCCTCGTACACGGGGTCGGTGATCATGCCCTCGAGCCTGGCGGTCAGCCGGATGGCCTCGAGCGTGCTGGGGCCGGGGCGGCCGTAGACGCCCTCGTGGTAGCGGTCGTCGAGGATGATCTCGTCCTCGCGCAGCTCGCGCTCGACACCGATGGCGCGGGCGGTGCGGCGGGCAATCCTCGCAACCTGGTCGCGCGTCTCGGGCACGGTGGCGGACCCGTCGATCCCGATGACCCGCCTCGGCCGACCGCCCGCGTCTGCCAGCGACGCGAATCCCGCGATCATCCCGGCCTGCGTGGACCCGGTGACCGAGCACACGATGATCGTGTCGAAGAACACGCCGAGCGCCCGCTCCTGCTCGGCGACCTCGAACGCCCAGCCCGCGAACCCGTGCCCGCCCAGCGGGTGGTCCGACGCGCCGGCCGGGATCGCGTAGGGCTTGCCGCCCGCCGCCTCGACCGAGGCGAGCGCGTCCTTCCAGCTGTCGCGGATGCCGATCGAGAAGCCCGCCGGGCTGAGCCGGACGTCTGCGCCCATGAGCCGGCTCATCAGGATGTTGCCGACGCGGTCGTACGTGACGTCCGGCCACTCGACCCAGTGCTCCTGGACGAGCACGCACTTCAGGCCCGCGTGGGCCGCCACCGCCGCGACCTGCCGCGTGTGGTTCGACTGGACGCCCCCGATCGACACGAGCGTGTCTGCCCCCTGGGCCAGCGCGTCGGCCAGCAGGTACTCGAGCTTGCGCACCTTGTTGCCGCCGAAGGCCAGCCCCGAGTTGCAGTCCTCGCGCTTCGCCCAGACGGTGGCGCCGCCGAGGTGGGCGGTCAGCCGGTCGAGCCGCTGGATCGGCGACGGGCCGAACAGGAGCGGTGTGCGCGGATAGTCGGCGAGCGTGGGCACGGCGGGAGTCCTCCGGCTGCGGTCGGTGCGTCGGGTGGAGCGCGATCGTACCGCCCGGCGTCGGCCGCTCCCGCCGAATGGCTCTCGCATGTCCGGTGGGCGAAATCGACCCCCGCGTCGCTAGAAGCCGATGAGGGCGCCCATCCGGTCGCGCAGCCGTCCAATCGGCGACCGGCGGTAGACGCCGGGGCGGATCGCCGTCCAGTCGTCGGCGAAGCGCTTGTGCGCGTCCCACTCGAGGTCGTCGGACAGCGGCGGGAGGGCGATCGGGGAGCCACGCCCCAGACCGCTCGCGAGCACGAAGTCCGCCAGGTGCGGGTTCCGGGGCAGGAGCGGCCCGTGGAGGTAGGTCCCGATCCGGAGGCCGCGCATGCCGCCCTCCCCGGGCAGCGCCACCGCGCCCTCGAAGCCCGACGAGCCGTCGTTCCCGCGCCCGAACACCACGCGGCCCAGCGGGCGCATCGAGGGGCCGAGGGTCGTGCGACCGGAGTGGTTCTCGAACCCGACGACGCGCCGGTGGCGGCCGGGGTCGGCCGCGGCGATCGGCGAGTCCGCATCCAGCTCGAACGCGATCCCGCCCACGAACCGCTCCGCACCGGCCGGCATCTCGGTCTCGACGTCCAGCAGCCCCGGACCCGGGATCTCTCCCACGAGCGGGCTGCGGAAGGCATGGCCCAGGTTCTGGTAGCCGGCGCACACGGCCAGCAGCGCGGCGCCGTCGTCAATCGCGCGTCGCAGCGGGTCGGCCAGCTCGATCAGGGCGTCGGCCACGGCGCGCTGGTGCTGGTCCGCCCCGCCGCCGATGAAGATGACGTCCACACCGGCCAGCGCCGCGCCGTCGCCGGTGCCGATGCCGCGGACCTCGGCCTCGATCCCGCGCCACGCTGCCCGGCGGACGAGCGAGAGGATGTTGCCGCGATCCCCGTAGAGGTTGAGCGCGTCGGGGAACAGGTGGGCGATCACGACGCGGTCGGGCGCGGCGCTGTTCGAGCCGGCGGCCGGGTTCGCGCTCATCGCGGCATCGGCGGGATCGCGCCCCGGGCAGCAAAGGACGCCCGGATGCCGAGCAGGGCGGTGTACGTGGCGACGACGAGCACGGTGCCGCCGCGCGGCGCCTCGGCGATCGTCCGGTCGACGGCCTCGGTCGGGTTGTCCACGAGGCCGAGATAGCCCGCGGGGTCCTGCGCGGGGTCGTCGGCCAGCGCGTACTTGAGGCGGACCGCGAAGTCCGCGGCGCGACGACCGGTCAGCCGATACGGGCGCCCGGCGACGAGGTCGGCCGGCGAGCAGTCCCAGTACCACGAGACGTCGCGCCCGTCGGCGAAGGCATCGTTGAGCGCGACGACCATGCGGTCGAGGGGCGCCCCCTGCGCCACGCTGGTCAGCTCGGCCATGGTCGCCGGGTTCTTGAGCAGCGAGAGCACGACCGTCCGGCCTGCGACTGTGAAGTGCTCGAAGCGCGCGAACGGCGGGACGGCGGCGGCGAGCGCCTGGACGGCGGCGCGTGCGTCGAGCCCGAGGCCGATGGCCGCGGCCACCGCGCCGGCGGCGTTGTAGGCGTTCCCGAGGCCGGGCAGCTGGAGCGTCACCTCCTCGGTGGCCGGGCCAGCCGCCTTGTGCCAGGCGAAGCACAGGCGCTGGCCTGTGAGTCCCTGGCGCTCGACGATCTCGACGGTGACCGCGGGCTGGGGGCGAACGAAGCCGCACGCGGCGCAGGAGTAGTCGCCGAGGTGGCCGATGGCCGTCCAGGATCGCGCGAGCTCGGCGCCGCACGACGGGCACGTCACGGGCTCCGGCGTGAGCTCCGCGGCGCTGGTTCGGTCCGGCGCGCCCGCAAAGCCGTACGGGATGAGCCTCGCGCCGTGGTCGCCGGCGATCTGGGCCAGCCGCGTGACGCGGGGGTCGTCGGCGCAGAAGACGACGATGGTGCCGGCCTGGTCCTCGCTCAGCATCGCGGTCCACAGGCGGACGAGGTGGTCGGTCTCGCCGAAGCGGTCGAGCTGGTCGCGGAACAGGTTGGTCATCACGAGGATGGCGCCGGGCACAGCCGGGCGGACCGCGGGCAGCGCCGCCTCGTCCACCTCGAGCACGGCGATCGTGTTGCGCTTGCGAAACCGACCTCGCAGGGTTGTCGCGTTGATGAAGACGGTGCCGACGGACTGGCGGAGGTTGGCGCCCGACGCGTTGGCGATCACCGGGTGCCCGGTGCCGGCGACGATGGTGGCGAGCATCTTGGCCGTCGACGTCTTGCCGTTGGTGCCGGTCACCAGCGCGGCGCCGCGGAGGCTGGCGGCGAGCCGGGCGTCGATGCCGGGGGCGAGCCTGGCGGCCGCGAGTCCGGGCAGCGAGGTGGCGCCGCGACCGAAGCGACGGACTGTCCACGAGAGGCCGCGCGCGGCGAGGAGCGCGGCGGCATCGCGGACGGGAGTGCTCATGGCCGACAGGTTACAGGGACGGGCTGATCCGCTCTCCCAGCTCGATTTCGCCACCCAAACCCCTGGATGGGGCGAATCTCCTGTCCCGCCGACTGCGCGCCCTCTGACTCCGCCCCGCTGCCCGCTTGAGTCACGACAGACTGATTCCGAACACCCCGGAGCGGCGGGCCTACTCCCGAATCGGGCTGTGAGGCGCACTCCACGCACAGGCCAGGCACGAATGAGTCTGGCGTGGTCGAGTGCCACCACATGGAGGTCGGGCGAACGTCGGGTGTCAGCACATCGAGGTCAGCGGAACCAGCGGGCCGGCGGGTCATACGCGTGGGACGCGAGGTGGGGCTGGAAGTCCGGCACCGAGCGGCGCAGGCCGGGGTCGCCAGCACCGCCGGCCAGCTACCCGTGCCGAACGGACGTGGCGCTGAGCGACGACTTCGGGTCAGCCCCCGACGACAAGGTCGCGCGATGCCTCGGCCGGCGATCGCAGCCCGGCGATCCCCAGCGCCAGGTTGACCTCGGCCGCGAGCAGGTCGAACGCCAGCCCAACGCCAGCCTCCCCGCCCCACGCCAGCGACCACAGCACCGGCCGGCCGAGCATCACCGCCCGCGCCCCGAGGGCCAGTGCGGTGAGCACGTCGGTGCCGCGGCGGATGCCCGAGTCCAGCAGGATCGGCGCCCGGCCCGCCACAGCATCGGCCACCGCCGGAAGCGCGTCGATCGACGCGATCGAGCGGTCCAGCTGCCGTCCACCGTGGTTCGACACGTCCACAGCCGCCGCGCCGAGGTCCAGCGCATGGACGGCGTCGTCGGCGCGCAGCACGCCCTTGACCACCACGGGGAGCCGAGTGGCGCCAACGACCCACGCCAGGTCGTCCCAGGTGTTCTCGGGCTTGAACGAATCGTCGCCGTAGGTGTCGTCGCGCTTGATGGCGCCGCGCCGGATGTTGGCGTACGAGACGCCGGGCGGCAGGCTGAACCCGGTCCGGATGTCGCGCTCGCGCCGCCCGAGGATCGGCGCGTCCATCGTGAGGATGATCGCCTCGTACCCCGCCGCCTCCGCTTGAGCCAGCAGGTCGAGATTCCGACCGCGGTCCTTGAGCAGGTACAGCTGGAACCAGCGGGGCGCGCCGGTGGCCGCGACAGCGTCGAAGGTCGAGCTGCCGACGGTCGAGAGGCTGAAGACCAGCCCGCGAGCGGCGCACGCGCGCGCCACCGCCACCTCGCCCTCGGGGTCGGCAAGGCGATGCAAGGACATGGGAGCGACCATGAACGGCGTCGGCCATCGTCGGCCCAGCACCTCCACCGAGGTGTCGCGCCCCTCGACGGCCACGCCGATGTGCGGCAGGAACCGCCAGCGCCCGAAGGCCGCCACGTTGTCGGCGAGGGTGGCCTCGTCGTCGGCCGCGCCCGAGTAGTAGGCGCCGAGATTCGGCGGCATCTTCGCAAGTGCGAGTGCCTCGAAGTCCGCGAGGCGGATCGGGTCGGAGCCGGACGCCCTGGCCGGCTGCTCCCAGGCGTCGAAGCTCGCGCCGCCCGTGGCGGCACCGCGGCCGCTCGAGGGGGCGCCCGCAGCCTCCTGGCGGCCGGACGAGTCGCCGCTGGTCGCGCTCATCCCATGCCCCGGATCCGGAGCGCGTTGGCGTGCGCCGGGAACCCCTCGTGGTCGGCGAGGGCGAGCGTCGCCGGGGCGAGCGACCGGAGGCCGTCCTCGGTCAGGCTCGCCACGGACGCGGTGGTCATGAACGTCCGGGCCGTGATCCCGCCGTTGATCCGGGCGAAGCCGCCCGTGGGGAGCGTCGCCGGGACGCCGATGACGAAGTTGGCTGCCGACACGGGCGAATTCTGGCCCAGCAGCACCTCGCCCGCATAGGTCAGCTTCGCCAGCGTCGCCTCGGGGTCGCGGGTCGCGATCTGCATGTGCTCGGGGGCGTAGTCGCCGGCGAAGGCGGTCGCCTCGTCGATCGTGTCGAACAGGAACGCGCCACCGAGGTCCGAGAGCGCCGAGCGGGCATATGCCGCCCGCTGGACCGGCAGCGCCGCGATCTGCCTGGCCATCTCGGCGTCGACCGCCTCGACCACCGCGAGCGAATCGGTGACGAGGAGCGCGGCCGAATCAGCGCCGTGCTCGGCCTCGTTGAGCAGGTCGGCGGTGAGGCGCACGATGTCGGCCGAATCGTCGGCGAGCACCAGCGACTCCGACGGCCCGCACAGCATGTTCGTCCCGACGCCGTGGAGCTGCGCGAGGACCTGCGCCGCAGTCACGGCGGGCGAGCCCGGACCGACCACTTTGGCGACCTTGTCGATCGTCTTGGTCCCCAGCACCACGGCGGCAATTCCGGCGGGGCCGTTGGCGCGGACGATGCGCGTGATGCCCAGCTCCTTCGCCGTGGCCAGCACGCCGGGGTCGACGCGATCGGTCCCGGGCACCGGCGGGACGATGACGGTGATCTCCTTGACGCCAGCCACGAGCGCCGGCACGCCGATCATCACCAGCACGCTCGGAAACGATCCCTTCCCGCACGGCACGAACAGCCCGGCCGACGGGATGGGGTGGTGGCGCTCCCCCACCACGACGCCCGGGCGCGTCTCGTGGCGCCAGTCAGGCGAGGCGGCGAGCTGCGCCTCGTTGAACGCACGGACCTGGGCGATGGCGACCCGGATGGCGTCAAGGAGCGCAGGGTCGATGGTGGCGTGGGCCTCGTCGATCGCCGCCTGGGTGACCAGGAGCTGGTCGGCCCGGACGGTGGCCTTGTCCCACTTCGCCGTCGCGTCGGCCACCGCCTGGTCGCCGCGCGCCGCGACGTCAGCGTAGATCTCGCCGATCGCCGCGAGGAGCTTCGGGTCGAGGATCGCCGCCGTCGCGCGGCCCATGATGCGCGCCTGCTCGGCAGGGTCGAGCTCGCGCCATCGGCGCAGCGTGAGCACGTTGGGGCGGGTCATTGCGCGGGCTCCCTCGTTGGCGCGGCGTGTCGGCAGGATGGTACCCGCCGTGGGCCTCGACCCCGCCGCCGCGCTCGCCATCGCTCGCCTCGCCTCGACCGGGCGGCCGCCCTGCCTGCCCGCCGCGCCCCGGGTTGCCCGCCGCGCCCCGGGCCCGCCGCTCCCCGGGCTGCCCGCCGCGCCCCGACCGGGCCGCCTCCTGGCATGCCCGCCCCCCGGCCTGCCCGGCCCGTCCGGCCCCCGCTTGCAGCCAGCGGATGTACGGAGCGCCGACGACACGTATCAGCCGCCGGCCGCACGGGCCGTGCGCCGCGGACCCCGTTCGGCCCGTCACCGCGCGAATCGGCTGCAGGCAGGGACTGGTGCGTGCGGGGACCGCAGCGTAGGACCGCTGGCCGCAAACCCAGGGGATGGAGCGGGCAGCGTCGGGCCGGCCCGCGTGATCCCCGCCTGACCGCGCGCTACTCCGCCTCGGAGACCGTCCCGTCCTCGGCCTCGACCAGGAGCGGCGCACCACGCTCCGCCCGCAGCCGGTTGGCGTACTGCAGGCTGCCCTTTGCGCCCGCCGCCACCTCGCTGCGCGCCGGGACGACGCTGCCGTGGTAGTCGCGGTGCGCCACCGGGCCCAGGACGCAGGTGCCGTCCTCGAGCGAGCGCACGACGGCCCGGCCGAGATCGCTCTCGGACTGCCAGCCCTCGCCGTTGTCGATGAGGTTCTGCAGGAATCGGACCGGGTAGTGGTCGCGGCCGTCCGCGAGCGAGTGCGCCAGCTCGGGATCGTCGGTCATGGTCAGGCCTCGCAGGGTGGTCGGGCGGATGCCCGAGGAACGATTTCGGTGACGGGTCCGGGACGCGATCTGATTGTAGTTGGCAGGTGGGGCCAGTCGGTCAGTCCGGACGCTGGTCCGTGCTCGGCTTCGCCCACAGGTTGACGCCGCTCTCGACGGCGTACCGGTCAATCTCAGCCAGCTCCTCGGCACTGAAGGAGAGGTTCGCCAGCGCGCCCACGTTCTCGCGAATCTGGTCGGGCGAGCTCGCCCCGAGCAGCGTGGTGGTCACGCGCGGGTCCCGGAGCACCCAGGCGAGCGCCATCTGGGCAAGCGACTGGCCGCGCCGCTGGGCGACGTCGTTGAGGGAGCGCACGCGAGCGAGGTTCTCCTCCGACAGGGTGGAGCGGCGGAAGGAGTCGCCGCCGGGCCGGTTCACACGGGCGTTAGAGGGAATGCCGTTGAGGTACTTGTCGGTCAGGAGCCCCTGCGCGAGCGCGGTGAACGCGATCATCCCCGCGCCCACCTCCTCGAGCGCGTCGAGCAGATCCGGCTCCACCCACCGGTTGAACATGTTGTACGAGGGCTGGTGGATCAGCAGCGGCACGCCCTCGGCGCGCAGGAGCTCGGCCGCCTCGCGCGTCTTGCCGGCCGAGTACGACGAGATTCCCACGTACAGCGCCTTGCCCTGCCGAACCGCGTGGGCCAGCGCGCCCATCGTCTCCTCGAGCGGCGTCTCGAGATCGAAGCGGTGGCTGTAGAAGATGTCGAAGTAGTCGACCCCGACGCGGCGCAGGCTCTGGTCGAGGCTGGTCAGCATGGTCTTGCGCGACCCGCCTCCCTGGCCGTACGGCCCCGGCCACATGTCCCATCCGGCCTTGCTGCTGATGACCAGCTCGTCGCGGTGCGCCGCCAGGTCCTCGCGGAGGATGCGCCCGAAGTTGACCTCAGCCGAGCCATAGGGCGGCCCGTAGTTGTTGGCGAGGTCGAAGTGGGTGATGCCCAGGTCGAACGCGGTGGTGACCAGCTCGCGCTGGAGCGTTGCGGGCGTGGTGTCGCCGAAGTTGTGCCACAGCCCCAGCGACATGCGGGGCAGCTGGAGGCCGCTCCTTCCACAGAAGGCGTAGGTCATTCGCTCATAGCGGTCGGGCGCGGGCTGATAGGGCATGGGGACCTCCGCTGGCGGGGACGGGCGTCAGGGATAGTGTGCCCCGCTCGGCGCTCCGAGGCGCCCTGGGCGCGCGGCTCTGCCCCTTCTGCCCAGGCCCCAGCCCAAGGCAACGCGGGGCGAGCCACCGAGGCGGCGGCTCCGCGACCGCTGGGCGGTCACTGTGGCGCCCGCCTGCGCAGAATCACCGCATAGCGGTGCAGGTGACGGCTCCCGGCGCCGCCCTGGCCGTCAACCGAACCGTCGAGCGGTCAGATTGCTGCGTGGGGCGTCAGATGAGCCACCCAGCGGTCGGCCGTCCCGGCTCGGGGGGACGAGGTGAGGGCGGTCAGCTCGCGATCGCGCGCATCGCGGCGATCGCCGCGTCGATGTCGGCCTCGGTCGTGAAGGCGCCGAGGCTGAAGCGGACGGCGCCGCGCTCGATCGTGCCGAGGTCGCGGTGGGCGAGCGGCGCGCAGTGGACACCGACGCGCACGGCGATGTCGAAGTCGCCATCGAGGATGGCGCCGACGTCCTGCGGGTGCACGCCCGCCACCGTGCAGGCGAGGACGGCAACGCGGTCCGAGAGGTCGCCCGAGGCGTGGTAGAGGGTCACGCCCTCGATCGACGCCAGGCCGTCGCGCAGGCGCGTCAGCAGTGCGGCCTCGCGCGCGTGGATCGCCTCGACGCCCTGGCCGAGGACGAAGTCGAGCCCGAAGTCGAGGCCCAGCACGCCCAGCAGGTTGAGCGTGCCCGCCTCGAGGCGCAGCGGGTACGTCGGCGTGTGGGCGAGGCTGGCCGAATCCATCCCCGTGCCCCCGAACCGGGTCGTCTCGACCTCGAGCCACGGCATCACGACGAGCCCGCCGATCCCCGAGGGCCCGTAGAGCGACTTGTGCCCGGTGAACGCCAGCGCGCCAATCCCGAGTCCCGCCATGTCGATCGGGAGCTGGCCGGCTGACTGCGCCGCGTCCACGACCACCGGGATCCCCCGGGCAGCGCACCGCCGGGCGATCTCGGCCACCGGTTGCACCGTCCCGATCACGTTCGATGCCTGGGTCATCACGACGAGGCGCGTGCTCGGCCGCAGGAGCGCCTCGACGGCGTCGGCCGTCACGACCCCGGCATCGTCGAACGGCGCGGCGTCCCAGGTGATGACCCCCGTCTGGGCGAGGTGGTGTAGCGGCCGGAGGACCGAGTTGTGGTCCAGGCGCGTCGTGATCACGTGGTCGCCCGGCCGGATGAGGCCCAGGATCGCGGTGTTGAGCGCGTCGGTGGCGTTGGCGCCGAAGACGACGCGGGAGGGGTCCGGAGCGCCGAAGAACGCCGCCACTTTGGCGCGCACCCCGTCCACCGCGTCGCTCGCCCGCATCGCGAGGTCGTGGTTGCCGCGACCCGGCGAGACGCCCAGCTCGCGGTACAGCTCCACGGCCCGCTCGAGCGTGCCGGGCGCCTTCGGGAACGTCGTCGCCGCGTTGTCGAGGTAGATCACGTCAGTCCAGGCATGTCTTGGGGTTCGGCAGCCCGGCGAGGACCCGGGCGCCCAGCTTGATGCCGTCGGGGAACAGCCGCTCGAGATCGAGCAGCGTGAGCCCCGTGCCGGCCTTGAGGTCCTTGTTCATCGGTGCCCGCCCGTGGTGGGCGTAGTACCCGCGCATGAACCGGATCACGCGCCACTGGACGTCGTCCAGCCCGGGCATGCCGCGCTCCCGGGCGAGCTGGAGCGCGGCCGCCTCGGACCAGTCGTCGGAGTCCCAGAAGAACCCCTCGTCGTCGAAGTACACCGAGCGCCCTGCCACGGCGCGCGCGACGCGGGAGCGGGTCGAGGTCTCGGCCATCTCGCGCGACGCCCTACCGGGCTGCCAGCGCCGCCCTGACGCGCTCCGGCGTGGCCGGGAGCTCATAGACCATGGCGCCGGTCGCGTCGCGGATCGCGTTGACCACCGCCGGCGCCGTCGCAACCATCGCCATCTCGCCGATCCCCACGGAGCCCAGCGTGCCGAGCTCGCGCGGCGTCTCCACGAGGATCGTGTCCATGTCCACCGCGTACCGGATGTTCGGGAACTTGAAGGAGATCCAGTCCTTCGACTTGCCCGGAACGTACTCCTCGCGCAGCGCGAAGCCGACGCCCATGTCCATGCCGCCGTGGAGCTGGCCCTCGACGTTGCCCGGGTGGATGATCCGGCCCGGGTCGGCCGCCGACGTCAGCCTGATGACGCGAACCTCGCCGGTGTCGGTGTTGACCTCCACCTCGGCCATCTGGACGCTGAACACGTTGACCTCGAAGGACGGGCCGATGCCGGTTTCCGGGTCGAGCGGCGCGGTCTCGATCGTCGTGCGCTTGCCCTGGTAGCGCACCGGCGTGCCAGCGGCCATGAAGACCGCGTAGGAGCGCGAGCCCAGCTCGTCCATGGCGGCCCGAAGCTGCTGCGCGGCATGGACCGCCGCCCCGCCGAGCATGTAGGTCGCCCGGGAGCCCGAGACGGGACCGGACGCCGCGGTGTCGCTGGTGCTCCTGGTTCGCAGCCGGACCTTCGAGAGCGGCAGATCGAGCACCGACGCCACGAGCTGGCTGATCATCGAATCGTTGCCCTCGCCCGGGTCGCCGGCGGCCATGTACACCGTGACGCCGTCGTCGGGGTCGAGCTCGACGAAGCCGATCGACTTGTCGCCCGGCATGGCGATGCCGAACGCCGCGGCTCCCAGCCCGACGCCGCGGTACACCGGCCCGCCGTTGTTGGCCGCGCGCGCCGCGGCGAGTGCCCGCTCGTACGGGGCCTCGATCGCGTCGCACAGCCCTGGGAACGGCCACTCGCGCACGACGTGGCCGGTGGCGGTGGTCCCCACGCCCGGCTGGAGCGAGTTGCGCTTGCGGAACTCGAGCCGGTCCATGCCCATCTTCTCGGCCAGCAGGTCAACCGCGCACTCGAGCGCGTAGTGCGTCTGGGGCGGCCCGGCCCCGCGGGCGGCGGATCCCCACGGGTTGTTCGTGTAGACCAGGCGCGACGTCACCGCCAGGTTCGGCACGTGGTAGGCGCTGGTCAGCATGTGGAGCGCCCGGTTGACGATGACGCGCCCCAGGCTCATGTACGCGCCGTTGTCCACGACGATGTCCATCGCCATCGCCGTCAGCCGGCCGTCGGCATCGCAGGCGAGGCGGGTCTCGACCTCGAACGGGTGGCGCTTCGAAGTCGCCAGCATCGATTCGGCGATGGTGGGCACGTACCGCACGGCGCGGTTGAAGTGGATCGCGGCGGCCCCGGCGATGCCCTCGGTGATGATCTCCACCTTGATGCCGAACTGGCCGCCCGCGAACGGTTCCTCGTACCGGATGTTCTCCCAGCCGAGCGCCTCCCCGAGTGTCTGCATGTGGAGGTGGATGTTGATGCTCCGGCCGAGGACCACCAGCTCGGCATCCTCGCCCTCGCCCTCAATCCAGGCCAGGCTGACCTCGGGCTCCAGGGGGGACTGGTGGACCAGCTGGGTCTTGAACGACGCGCTGACCTCGCAGTGAGCGGTGGCGAAGGCGGCCGCAGCGTCGCCCTTCGTGATCGGCTGGCGGTAGCAGAGATTGGGCGTGTCGTCGTGGACGCGCGGGGCGCCGTCGGCCATCGCCTTCGCCGGCGTGTCGAGGACCGGCAACGCCTCGTAGTCGACCTTGACGGCCTCGGCGGCGGCCAACGCCTGCGCCTTCGTCTCGGCCGCGACGATCGCCACGGCGTCGCCCAGTTGACGGACCTTGGTGTCGCACAGGATCGGACGGTCGGCGACCTGGTACTTGAGCCGGTTCGTGCCCCGGATGTCCTTCGCGGTCATGACGCCGGCCACCCCTGGCATGGCCTCGGCAGCGGTCGTGTCGACGCCCCGGATCAGCCCGTGGGCCAGCGGGCTGCGGACCACCGCGATCTCGAGCGCGCCAGGCATCCGGATGTCGGCGCCGAACGTGGCGGTGCCCGTCGCCTTGGCCATGGCGGAGGGGCGCGGGAACGACGTGCCGATCATGGGCGCTTCAGGGTCGGGCAGGTAGTCGGCGGGCCTGGCCACGCCGCGGCGGAACGACCCGGCCAGCTGCACGGCGTCGATGATCTTCACGTAGCCGGTGCAGCGGCAGAGGTTCCGGCGGAGGGCGCGCTTGACCTCGTCGCGAGTCGGGTCCGGGTTGGCGGTGAGGAGCTCCTCCGCGGTGACGATCATCCCCGGGATGCAGAACCCGCACTGCACGGCACCCGCGAGCACGAACGCCTGCTGGACCAGATTGGGCTGCTCGGGCGTGCCGAGGCCCTCGATGGTGGTCACCTCGGCGCCCTCGAGGCCCTCGACCTTGGTGACGCACGACAGGACCGCCTTGCCGTCGACGAGGACCATGCAGGTCCCGCACTGGCCCTTGCGGTCGCACGACTGCTTGGTGCCGGTGAGGCCGAGGTCCTCGCGCACGAGGTCGAGCAGCACGGTGTCCTTGTCGTGCGCGACCACCTGAACGGGCCGCGCGTTGACGGTGAGGCTGACCTTCTTCACGACGCTGTTCGCCCCTTGCGCGCGTCGTCCTGCGGCGACCGACCGCCGCGTTGGGGGGCGTGGCTCGCCCCGCCTGGACGCTGGCACCATCATCGAGGCTCGGGACGGGGCGGTCAGCCCGATTCGGCCCCGTGTTCCATGGGCCGGTCGGCCCAGCCTTGGGCCCTACTCGAGGATGTCGGTGCGCCGGAGCTGCCAGGCCCCAAGGGCGAGGAATGCGCACGTCCAGCCGATGACGACCACCAACGAGACGCCGAGGGGCACGTCGAGCTGCGGGCTGCCCGCGACCGGCGGGAGGCCGTACGACGCCGGGTCTCGAGCCGCCTGCCCAAGGTTGAGGACGCTCATGAGCGGGAGCGAGCGGGCGAGCCACTCGAGACCCGCCGCGCGAACAGCCGGCAGGCCCGCCACCACGCCCTCGACGAGGAAGTCGACGATGAGCAGCAGGAGCGGCAGGGCCGGGCCACGGGTGAGGACGCCCAGGAACACGCCCAGGGCGACGAAGAACGGCGCCATGACGACGGTTGCCCCCACTGTGCCCACGATGACCTGGGCAGCCGTGTCGGGCGACGGCGGCAGCACGATGCCGGCCACACCCATGACGGTGGGCATGACGAGGCCGATGACAACGAGCACCGCGAGCGCCGTCGCCGCAATCGCCCCGACGGCGACGGCCCGCGACAGGACGAAGCGAACCCGGTCGGGCGAGCTGATCAGCGCGGTCCGGATGGTGCCCCAGCCGAACTCGAGGCCCATGGTCCCCGCGGCGAGGAAGAACATCCCGAACAGCACCCACGGCGCGTTGTCGAAGACGGTGAGGACGCTGTGCGGGAAGGCGTAGGCCGCGCGGTCGGCCGCGATCGCCGCCACGACCTCGGGCGGCATCGGCTGGCTCTGGTCCCACCCGTAGTGGCTCTGAATCGTCGCGTACGACAGGACGAAGCCGACGGCGGCCACGACCGGGACCAGCAGGACGAAGCCGCGGACGTCCCAGCGTGCGGCGAGGCGGATGGCGTCGGCCCGGAGGTGGCTCGTCATGGGGAGATGCCGCCGTTGGGTGCGGCGCCCGAGGTCCCGGCGGCACCCGGCGCGGGCGCATCGTCGCGGGTCAGCTCCAGGAACACCGCCTCGAGCGACTGGCGGACTGGGGTGAGCTCCGCGGGGAACAGTCCAGCGGCCGCGAGGCGGCGGGCGACGCGGGAGCCGTCGGAGGCCCCGACACCGACGCTGAGCACCGTCCCGTCGGCGCCCGTGAGAGTGATCGGGATGCCCTCGTCACTCAGCATTCGCCGGGCCGCCTCCGCATCGGCCACGGTGTCGAACCCCACCCGCAGCGAGCCCGGCCCGTCGAGGAGCTCCGCCGGGGCGCCGCTGGCGACGATCCGGCCTCGCGCGAGGACGGCGACGAGGTCGCACAGCTGCTCGACCTCGGAGAGCACGTGGCTCGACAGGAAGACCGTGGTCCCGGCCCTGGCGAGCTCGGTGATGGTTGCGCGCACCTCCACGACGCCCCCGGGGTCGAGGCCGTTGGTGGGCTCGTCGAGGATGACCAGGCGGGGCGCGTGGAGCATCGCGAGGGCGAGGGCGAGCCGCTGGCGCATGCCGGTCGAGAAACCGCCGACCTTGCGGTTCGCCGCCGGGCCGAGGCCGGTGCGCTCGAGCGCGTCGGCGATCATTCGCCCGGCGCCAGGTCCGCCGACGCCGTGGAGCGCCGCGAACAGCCGCAGGTTGCCCTCCGCGGAGAGGTACGGGTAGAAGGCGGGCCGCTCCACGACCGCGCCAACGCTGGCGAGGTCCACGCTGCCCGGCCGCACGGCAGTGCCGAGCAGGGCCGCAGATCCGCTGGTCGGCCGGATCAGGCCTGCCAGCATCCGGATCGTCGTGGTCTTGCCGGCGCCGTTGGGGCCCAGGAAGCCGAACACGCTCCCCACGGGGACTGCCAAGTCGATCCCGGCCACCGCCTCGACCGCGCCGAAGCGCTTGGCGAGTGCGATGGTCTCGATGGCGAGCCCCCCGGTCATGGCCGCATTCTAGGGGTTCGGGCCCACGGGCCTGCGCCACTACCGCCCGTCGCCGCGGTCAGCGGCCGCAACGGGCAGGGCTGCCCGGGCGCGCCTCCAGCCGTGGCGGGGCCGAGCGACGGCTGCGCGGTCGGCCTCTCGCCGGCGAGGGCTGCGCGGTCGGCCTCCCGCCGGCCGTCGCCTGCGGCCAGCGGTTCTACGGAGCGCTCACCGCGCCCGCTGGCCGCTGGCTGCAGCCCTTGTGCGCTGGTAGGGTCGATTTGGGCGTTTCGTCGCACCATGGGTGCAGCCCGTGCAAGGTTTGCGTCCCCGGCGCACGGTACGACCGGTGGCCGCACAGAGCGCCGACTTCCGGGCCGGGAATCGATGCGGGGTCCGTGATGACGTCCGCGTGCAGGTCCATGACGCTTGCGCCCGGGCCGTCCTTGCCGCTCAGCGCGGCCGGCACCGGCGCGCTTCAAGCCGGTCGTGCGGCCCGACGATCACGCCGCGGCTTCGGGTCCCCTAGGCGGTCGTGCCGGCCAAGTCGCGTGATCCCCCGCAGGTGCCGGCGCCGACGCCGTGCGCGCCCGGGCCGTCGTGACGGATCAGACGCGCCGGGTCGCGTGATCCCCGCGGTGCCGGCGCCGACGCCGTGCGCGCCCGGGCCGTCGTGACGGATCAGACGCGCCGGGTCGCGCGATCGGCCGCTGTCCGCCCAGCAGGCGCTGCGACGCCCGGCGTGACGGTTCGTCCTCCTGCCGGGCCACCTGACGCCCGGGACACCGGCGCAGCCGTCAGGCGGCCCGCCGGGCGGCCAGCCTGCGCCCGCAGGCGTCAGAGTGCCCGCCGGGCGGCCACGCGCGCGAAACCCGATGGCTGCGCGAGCTCAGTACTGGAACAGCAGCTCGCGGTACTTGGGCATCGGCCAGAGCTCGTCGGAGACCAGCGTCTCCAGCTCGTCGGCCACGGCACGGAGCGCGTTCTGCGCGGGGATCACGACATCCACGAACTCGCGCGCCTCGGCCTGGACCGAGCCGGCCTGGTGGGCGGCGTGCTGCGCATGCTCCAGGGTGTGGATCGCGTCGACCAGGCTGTCGGCGAGCGAGGCCACCTTGTCCGCGACCGACTTGACGCCGCGCGAGTAGCCGGCCGAGGCGAGCTGGCCCAGATAGACCGCTGTCGCGGGCAGGATCATCGTCTTGGCGATGTCCAGCGCCGTATTCGCCTCGATGTTCTGGACCTTGGTGTAGCGCTCCCAGAAGATGTCGACGCGCGCCTCGAGCTCACGCTCGGACAGCACGCCGAACTTGGCGAAGACGGTCTTCGCCTCGTCGGTCGCGAGGGCCGGCAGCGCGTCCACCGTGGTTCGGTTGTTGGGCAGGCCGCGTCGGGCCGCCTCCTGGTGCCACTCGTCGGCGTAGCCGTTGCCCTCGAACAGCACGCGGCTGTGCTCCCGCACGATCCCGGACAGGATGGCGCTCAGGCCGTCGAAGTCACCCGGCTGGAGCCTGTCGAGCTCGTCCGCGAGGCACGAGAGCGAGTCGGCGACGGCGGTGTTGAGCACGGTCTGCGGCCAGTAGATCGGCGCCGACGAGCCCACTGCTCGGAACTCGAACTTGTTGCCCGTGAAGGCGAACGGCGACGTCCGGTTCCGGTCCGTGGCGTCGCGCGGAAGCACCGGCAGCGACGTCACGCCCAGCGCGACATCCCCGCCCTTCTTGGACTCTGACGCCGAGCCCTCCGCGATCTGGCCGATGACGTGCTCGAGCTGGCTGCCCAGGAAGATCGACATGATCGCGGGCGGCGCCTCGTTCGCACCCAGGCGGTGGTCCTGCCCGGCGTCGGCGATCGATGCGCGGAGGATCGCGGCGTGGACGTCCACGGCGCGGATGACCGCGATCAGGAACGCGAGGAACTGCGCGTTGGCGTGCGGGTCGGTCCCCGGGTCGAGCAGATTCTCGCCGAGGTCCGTCGACATCGACCAGTTGTTGTGCTTGCCCGAGCCGTTGATCCCCGCGAACGGCTTCTCGTGGATCAGGAACGCCAGGCCGTGCCGCGGGGCGAGCCGCCGCATGGTCTGCATCACGACCATGTTGTGGTCGGAGCCGACCGAGGTGGGCTCGTAGACCGGCGCCATCTCGAACTGGCCCGGGGCCACCTCGTTGTGGCGCGTCTTGGACGGGATGCCCAGGCGCCACAGCTCGCGGTCAAGGTCCATCATGAAGGCGAGGATCCGCTCGCGGATGGGGCCGAAGTACTGGTCCTCGAGCTCCTGGCCCTTGGGCGGCTGCGCACCGAACAGGGTGCGGCCGGTCAGCAGCAGGTCGGGACGCAGTTCGGCGAGCCGGCGGTCGACCAGGAAGTACTCCTGCTCGGGGCCGATGTTGGTGAACACGCGCGTGGCCGCCGTGTTGCCGAACCAGCGCAGCACCCGGAGGGCCTGCTTGCCCAGCGCCTCCTGCGAGCGGAGCATCGGGATCTTGTGGTCGAGCGCCTCTCCCGTGAACGACACGTAGGCGGTCGGGATCGTGAGGGTGACGCCGTTCGGCTCGACCTGGAGGAAGATCGGCGAGGTCACGTCCCACGCGGTGTAGCCGCGGGCCTCGAACGTGGCCCGGATGCCGCCCGACGGGAAGGACGACGCGTCGGGCTCGCCCTGCATCAGGTTCTTGCCGCTGAACTCGGCAACCGTTGCGCCATCGCTGATCGGCGACAGGAACGAATCGTGCTTCTCGGCCGTGGAGCCGGTCATCGGCACGAACCAGTGGGTGTAGTGGGTGGCGCCGTGCGCCATCGCCCACTCCTTGATGCCGTGGGCCACCGCGTCGGCGATCTCCGGGGCGAACGGCTCGAGGCCGTCGATGACGCGGCGGAGGCGCCGGAAGATGGGCTTGGGCAGGTACTCGCGCTGGACGCCCTCGTGGAACACGTACTGGCCGTAGATGTCCTCGCCGGCGTGCTCCAGGTAGTTCTGCGTGGAGGCGACCCGGTGATTGGAGATCGTCTCGATGGCCTTGTGGCGAGCGGTCATGGGGCTCCTGCCGGCTGTCGCGGCCTTCGCGCTGGTGCGGGGGGATGACCCCGAACGTACGGCACCAGACGGGCGATGTCGAGAGTGCCGGAACCGACTCCACCGAGAAAGATTGCGGTCGTAACCGTTCCGCAATCCCCTTCTCCACATTCCGTCCCGGCACGCCTCCGCGCGGACCGCGACGCCCGGCCGGCGCTATTCGCCGTGGGTGGGCTCGGCGCCGATCCGGACGGCCAGGAACGCGAGCCTGGAGACCGCCTCGATCCCGCGGGTCGCACCCTCGGGCGCGACGACAATGGCACCCTCGCTGAAGGGCAGGAGCACCCCGTCGAGGTTGATCACACCGTCACCCTCGAGCGCGTGGTAGACGGCTCGGGGTGCGGCATGGGGCGGGATCCGGCCACCGGGCTCGAGGCCTGCGACCAGGACGCGCAACTCAGGCTCGTCGACGAGCAGGTGCGGCGTGGGCCCGGGCTTGGCATAGGTCACGACCTCACGCCAGTCGGGGGTGTAGGAGCGCTCGGCCACGATGGCCTCCTCTCGGCTGATATGGGTTGTCAAGCGAGGGCCCGTACCCGGACGGCGCAGACCAGCGGCCGCTCCGAGCGGAACGGATCGAGCCCGTCGATGCCAAGGCCACCGCCGATGGCGGCGGCGGCCCCGCGAGCCCTCGGTGGACGCCGCACAATTAGTGTCCCGTCTCTGAAGTCGCCCGCCGGCTGCCGCCCTGGACCCCTGCGCGCGGGGGGCGCCCCTGACCCTGGCGCGACTCGACGAGCGAGGGATCGGCGGACCGGGACACCTAGCGACTTCTCTCGGCGCCGGGCAGCCCAGCCGCCAGGGCCTCGACGAGCTGCTCCTCCACCCAGCCCAGCCACAGGAACACGAGGGTGTCACCGGCTGCCGGATCGTGTTCGTCGGGAAGCTCGGCGCCGGTGTCCTCGGTGACGCCGAGACGGGTGCCCAGCACCAGGCGCAGATCATTGACGGCCCCCATCCACGCACCGGCCTCGACCTCGTCGAGCGAGGCTGCCGCAATCGTCGACGCGAGGGTCGCCAGCCGCTCCTGGCGCGCCTCCTCGAGGTCCGCCGACGTGAGCTCGCGGAACGCGGCCGAGGCGTCGGGGTCGCCCTTCACGGCGTCAGGGCGGAGCCGGGCCAGACCCGGGTCGTCGACGCCATCGGGCGCAAGGGCGAGGTCGCCCGACGCCGCCCGGGCGAGGTCGGCCGCGAGGGCGCCCAGGATCTGGCGTTCCCGAGGGGCGAGCCGCACTGCGATCCGGCCGTCACCGGTCCGCGCGATCCGACGCGGCGGCTCCTCCTCGAGGCTCACGCGGCGTTCACTCCGAGCTCACGCCGCCCTCACTCGGGCGTCATCGTGGCCCACAGGCCGCACGCATGGAGCCGAGACACGTCGTGCTCACAGCGCTCTTTGGTACCGCCCGCGACCACGGCTCGGCCCTCCTCGTGGACGCGGAGCATCAGCCGATGGGCGTGCGGGTGCGTGTAGCCGAACAGCTTCTGGAAAACGAACGTCACGTACGACATCAGGTTGATGGGGTCGTTCCAGACGATGACGATCCAGCGGGGGGCCGGGACGAGGCGCTCGCGCAGGGACTCCTCGAGGTCGGTGCCGGGCGTGGCGACGGCGGGCGTGGCGACGGCGGGCGAGTCAGGCATCAGCGCCCGGATCGTACGCCGCACGGCGCCAGGGCGCAGACCGGCCTCAGCCCGCGTCCGCGAGGCTCGCCTCGATCGATCGCTCGAGGTCGTGGACGTCGAATGGCTTGGTGAGGACGTGCATCCACGGCTCGTCAGGGTCGGCGCCCACCTCGTCAGCGAGCCCCGTGATGAACAGCACCGGCAGTCGCGACCAGGTGGTGCGGAGCCGTCGAGCGAGGTCGGGCCCCTGGATGCCGGGCATCCGGACATCGGTGACCAGCAGGTCGGGCTCCGCCAGCTCGCCCTCCTCGACCGCGGCGAGCGCAGCGCTGCCCGACGACCGCTCGACCACCCGCCAGCCGATCGAGCCGAGCATCCGGGCGAGCAGCGCACGCACGGCCGGATCGTCCTCGACGAGGAGCACGCTGCCGAGCGGCGCGTCCGCCTGGCCAGTCGCCGCCGTCGCCGAGGCGGCGGTCCGACCTGCGACATCCACCTCGCCCACCTCGATCCTCGACCTCGACCTCGACCAAGGGCAGGTCGATCGTGAACGTCGTGCCTTGCGCAGGCGTCGTCGCCACGGAGACGGTGCCGCCGGAGGCGCCCACGATCCCGTAGACCGTGGCCAGTCCCATCCCAGAGCCGCGACCCGCCTCCTTGGTCGTGAAGAACGGCTCGAAGATGTGGGGCAGCACCTCCGCGTCGATCCCTGATCCGGTGTCGGCCACCATGATCCTGAGGGCTGGCCACGCGGGCCGCGTCTCGCCCGGCGCCGAGGCTCCCGGGTCCGTCCGCCGGGTGGTCACCTCGATCCGGCCACCGCCTGGCATCGCGTCGCGGGCATTGACCACGAGGTTCAGGATCACCTGCTCCAGTTGGCCGCGGTCCGCGAGCACGAGGCCGCGCTCGTGGTCGGTGACGGCGACGAGCTCGATGTGCTCCCCCACGAGCTGGCGGAGCATCGGGAACAGGCCGTCCACCACGTCAGCGGGGTCCACCAGCTTGGGGGCCAGCACCTGGCGTCGGCTGAACAGCAGCAGCTGGCGCGTCAGCGCCGCAGCGCGGTCGGCGGCCCGCAGCACCTCCTCCAGGTCGGCGCGCGAGGGCGAGCCCAGCGGCAGGCCGCCCATGGCGAGCTCGCTGTAGCCGCGGATCGCCGCCAGCAGGTTGTTGAAGTCGTGGGCGACGCCGCCGGCCAGCTGCCCGACGGCCTCCAGGCGCTGGGACCGGCGGAGCTGCTCGCCCAGCTCGCGCTCGGCGGTGATGTCGGCGAAGGTGGCAACAGCTGCGATCACCTGGCCGTCACGGTCCCGCAGGGGCTCGGTGTTGACGCGCAGCCAGACCCGCTTGCCATCGGGCCGCGCGACGTTGAGCTCAACGTCGCGGCAGGACTCGCCATCGCGCAACGTGCGGATCTCCGGCGCCTCCTCGGGCGGGAGCGCGGTGCCGTCAGCGCGCTGGGCGCCGACACCGAGGGTCACGGGCTGGCCGGTCAGGTCGGCTGGATCCAGACCGAGCACGACCGATGCCCGGGCGTTGGCGGAGGTGACTCGGCCATCAGGCCCAACGATGGCCATGCCCTCGGCCATCGCGTCGAGCACGCTGCGCTGGAAGGCTGCCAGCTGGGCAAGGCCGGCGGCCGCCTCGTGGCGCTCGGTCATGTCAAGCACCAGCATCCCGATCTGCTCCCCGGGCCCCGGCATGGTCGTCAGCGTCACGAGCACCGGCACCCGTCGCCCGTCACCGCTCAGGTACGCCTTCTCGTACGGCAGGCTTGCGCCGCTCACCCGCACCTGGTCGATCGCCCGCTCGTCGGCGGCGAGGTCCTCGGGGACCGTCACGGCCCGCCAGTCCACGTCGCCCCGCTCCAGCTGCTCTCGGGTCCTCCCGACCAGAGTGAGCCAGTAGTCGTTGGCGTCGAGGACGCGGCCCGACGGGTCGGCCACGAGCGTTCCGATGATCCCGGCGTCGAGGAACCGCCGCAGCCGCGCCGTGGCGACGCGCACGGCCTCCTCGGCGGTCCGCCGCTCGGTGACGTCGCGGATGATGGCGGTGGCGTAGCGCTTGCCCTCGACCGTCCAGCCCGCGAGCGAGATCTCGATTGGGAACGTGGTGCCGTCGGCGCGCTGGCCCTCGATCTGGCTCAGGTGGCCGCGGATCGGGCCACCCTCGCCGAACCCGAGCGAGCGCTTGACGTGGCTCTCGACGTAGGCGTTGGGCATGAGCGCGGTCACCGCTTGTCCCGCGAGGCTGCCGGCCGGACGCCCGAACAACCGCTCTGCGCTCGGATTCCACCCCACGATCGTCCCGTCCCCATCGATCGTGACGATCGCGTCAGCCGCTGAGTCGGTGACCGCCCGGAACCGAGCCTCGGAGTCGCGGACGGCGAGCTCGGAGCGCTTCTGCTCGGTGACGTCGCGGCCCACGAACGCCACGCCCGCCTCGAACGGGAACACGGAGAGGTCGCTCCAGTACTCGACGCCCTCGCGCCTCGTGCGCACCTCGCCGCGCCATGGCCCGCCCTGCTCGGCGACGTGGGCGACCGCCGACCGGACCTCCTCCCCGCCGGTGAACCACAGGCCCGACGCCCTCGTGCCCGGCACCAGCTCCAGCGGCACACCCCCGAGCCAGCGCTCTCGGGTCGTCCGGTTGGCGGCGAGGAACTCGGCGTCGAGGAAGTGGCCATCGGGCGCGAACAGGGGCCGGAGCACGCCGATCGCCTCCGGGTTCTCCTCGAACATCGCGCGGAACCGCGCCTCTGACCTCCGCAGCAGGACGCCGGCCTCGTGCTGGGCGGTGATGTCGGTGATGACGGCGAACAGGCCGCGCTTGCGGTCGGCCCGCGGGATCCTGCGCCCTCGGTCGTTGACCCAGATCCACGCCCCGTCGGCGCGGCGCATCCGGTATTCCATGTCCCAGCCGGGCGACCCCGAGTCCCACACCGCCACGCACGCCGGCAGGTCGTCCGGGTGGATCGCGGCCCGCCACTCGTCGAACTTCGCCATGCGCTCGGGCGGGAGGCCCAGGATCCGTTCCGTCTGGGGGCTGATGACGACTGGCCCGTCCTCCGCCTCCTGGTACGAGATCATGACGTCCACACCCTCGACCATCCGCCGGAGCTGCTCCTCGCTCGCGCGGAGCGCCTCGGCGGCGGCGTGGCGGTCCGTGACGTCGACGATGATCCCGAAGGTCCCCTCGCCCAGCCCGTCCTCGCGCGGGATGCGCCGGCCGCGATCCAGCACCCAGACGTCGCGTCCGTCCGGGCGCCGCATCCGGTACTCGATCTCCCACTGCTCCGGGCGCTCCTCCCACAGGGCGAGGCAGCGCGGGAGGTCGTCAGGGTGCACAAGGCTGCGCCATGCGGCGAGGGAGGTCACGGTCGCCGGATCAACGCCCAGGATCGGCCCCATCTGCGGGCTGCAGATCATGGGCGCCGCGGCGTGCTCCTGGATTGCCACGATCCCATCGAGACTCTCGATGGTGCGGCGCTGGCGCTCCTCACTCTCGCGCAGGGCCTCGTCGGCACGGTGGCGCTCGGTCGCGTCCACCATGACGCCGAACATGTAGGCGCCTGAGCCGTCCTTCCGGGTCTCCTTGCGGCCCCGGTCCACGAGCCAGGCCCACGTCCCGTCGGCGCGCCTGGCCCGGTACTCGAGCTGCCAGGCCGGAGGGTCCTGGTCCCAGACTTCGACGCACGCAGCCAGGTCGTCAGGATGGATGAGCGCGCGCCACGCCGCGAAGTCGGGGACCTGGTCCGGCCTCCAGCCCAGGATCCGCTCCACCTGGGGGCTCAACTCGAGCGTCCCGCCCATCGACGCCTGGAAGCCCACGATCGCCTCGACGCCCTCGACGATCTGGCGCAGGCGCTCCTCGCTATCAGCGAGCGCGGCGTCTGCGGCCACCCGCCCGGACACGTCCACGATCACGCCGAAGGTGCTCTGCTCCCCGCCGACGCTGATGTAGCGGCGACCCCGATCGTCCACAGTGGCGTAGGTGCCGTCCACCCGCCGGATCCGGTACTGGAGACGCCACGCGTCGTCATACGCGTCCCATGCCGCCCGGCAGACGGCGAGGTCATCGGGGTGGACCAGCGCGTTCCATGCGCGGAAGGTCGTCAGCTCCTCCGGCCGCCAGCCGAGGATCCGCTCCACCTGGGGGCTGACCATGAGGACCGCGTCCTCCCGGATCGTCCAGGCGATGATGGCGTCCACGGCACCGAGCGTCCGCCGCAGCTCCTCTTCGCGGTCGCGAAGCTCGGCCGTGGTCCGGTGCAGCTCGGTCACGTCGCGGGCCACGTGGACGAAGCCGTCCTCATAGGGCGTCACCGTGATGTCCAAGGTCAAGGGCACAGGGAGGATCTTCGACTCGCGCACCACGTGGACGGTCCGACCGGTCTCGACCACGGTGGCATACAGCTCGCTGACGAGCGGACGGGCCTCGGGGGCCAGCTCGAACAGTCGGTGGCCTCGAGCCTCGTCTAGGTCGACCTGCGGCAGCCACCGGCCCGTGGCCAGGTTCGCGAACACGATCTCGGCATCGCTGAACGTTCCGTCCGCGTCGAGGACCGGCCGGTAGATCGCGATGCTGTCCTCCGACGCGTTGAGCGCAGCCGAAACCGAGCGGCTGGTCTCGCGGAACGTCCGCTCGAGGGCGCGGCGATCCGTGACGTCGTCCCCAACCTCCGCGACCACGGTGACGGCCCCGGAGCGGTCGTGCAGGACGCTGACACTCCACACGATGGTCCGGCGCTGGCCGCCACGCGTCACCAAATCGTGCTCATGGTGCCCGGGCGCCTCGCCCGTCCGGACCGCCGCGTCAAACGCCTCGCGCTCGCTTGTGCGGATGTCCTCGGGGACGAAGCGGTCGAACCATTCCCCGCCGAGGACCTCCTCCTTCGACCAGCCAGTCGCCCGCAACAGCGCCTCGTTCGCGAACGCAAGCCGCCCCGCTTGGTCAAGGATGACCGCGACCAGGTCAATGGACTCGAGAGCCGCCCGCAGGCGAGCGTCGGCGTCGGCCGCCTCGTGACGATCGGTCACGTCGAGCGAGAGGACGAGCACCCCCTCGGATGACGGCTGAACGCTGAACTCGAACCAGTGCGTGCTGCCATCCCCGCCCGGAAAGGACGCCTCGAAGCGCTGCGGCTGGCGGTCCTCGAGGCAGCGCGCGAAGCGGTCGTGGACGGGCGAGCCGCGCAGGCCCGGGTAGTGGTCGAAGACGCTCTGGCCCAGGAGCTCCTCGCGGGCTCCACCGAGGTTTCGGGCGCCTGCCTCATTGACGTACAGGAAGCGCCACTCGTGGTCGAGGAGGGCGACGCCCTCGAGCATCCCCTCGACGATCGCCCGGAACGGGACCTCGCCAACCCCGGCCATCGGGACGGCGACGCCGTCGTGCGCGACCGCGTCCAGGGTGCCCGCGGATCCTCGCTGGTCCGTTGCGCTCATCCCGACGAGCTGTCCCTCGATCGCGGCCTCATCCCTCACCCGTGGCCAGGCCGCGATGCCGTCCCGGGTGCACCGTGAGAGACCTGCCGGGCGGCGGGGCCTCGCGGGCGCGCCTCGACACTCCCGGTGGCCATGATGGCACCATCGGGGCCCCGTCGGGAGCCCCCCAGATGGTGGGGGGGCGGGTGGCGTGCGCGCTCCCTGCCGAGATCCGTGCCATCCTCGGAGCGGCAGACCGCCACCATGGACCAGGAGACGCGATGCAGGTCGGGCTGATGGTGCCCCAGGGCTGGAAAGGCGAGTACGACGGCTGGGATGCCGCGACCGCGTGGACGCGCAGCGTGGAGCTGGCACAGCACGCCGAGGGCATCGGCTTCGAGAGCCTCTGGGTCTTCGACCACTTCCACACCGTCCCCGAGCCCACCGACGAGATCACCTTCGAGTCGTTCTCGATGCTCTCGGCCCTCGCGATGACGACCGGGCGCGTCCGGCTCGGCCACATGGTGGTCTGCACCGGCTTCCGCAATCCCGGCCTCACGGCGAAGCTGGCGTCGACGATCGACGTCATCTCCGGCGGTCGGTTCGAGCTCGGGATCGGCGCCGGCTGGAAGGAGGACGAGTGGCTCGCGTACGGCTACGGCTTCCCGTCCACGGGTGAGCGGCTCGCGCAGTTCGCCGACCACCTCGAGGTGATCTCGCGGATGCTCGGCCCGGGGCACGCCACCTACGAGGGGCCGTTCGCGCAGGTCCGCGACGCCATCAACGTGCCCAAGGGGATCCAGCGCCACATCCCGCTGATCGTGGGCGGCAACGGGCGCGACAAGACCGCGGGCCTCGCGGTCCGCTTCGCCGACGAGCTCAACTTCGTGTTCCTCAGGGCGTCGGAGATCCGCCAGCGGATCCCCGAGGTGCGCGCCAAGTGCGAGGCGGCCGGTCGCGACCCGGGCTCGCTGCGCTTCTCGCTGTACGCCCTTGACGAGGCGATGCAGCCGGTTGGCCAAGCCCGCGTGGACTACCTGGGCGAGATGGCCGCAGCCGGGCTGGATCGGCTGGTGGGCTTCCCCAACCGCTGGGACCCCACGACGGACGCGCAGGAGGCGTTCGCGGAGGACTGCCGCGCGGCGGGGATCCCGATCGGCGGCTGACCGGGTCTGCGCCGCAAGGAGCGCCCGTGCATCCCGCAGCCCTGCGGGATGGGGACGCGGGCGGCCCTCCGCCCCGGTGCATCCGGGGGCCCTGCGGGATCGGGAAGCGCACGGCCCTTTGCCCGTGCACCCGGCGGCCCTGCGGGAGCGGGAAGCGACCGGCGGACCGCTCGGTGCGTCCGATCGCGGCTTCGGCGGGCCGGCACGTGGCACGGCCCGGCTCGCTCAACGGAAGAAGCGCTGACAGGGCCCCTGCGTGCACGGGCGCCGTCGGCGCCGCACGAACCACGCCTACGCGTTGGGCTGGATCACCGTCAGGACGCGGCCGCGAGTGCGCGCCTCAGCCGATCCATCGCCGCCGATCTCGCCGGCAAGCCCCCTGAACCGCGCGACCGCGTCGTCGCGGAGCCGGTAGTACACCCAGGAGCCGCGGCGCTCGCTGACGACCCAGCCGGCCTCGCGCAGCACCTTGAGGTGGTGGCTGACCGTGGGCTGCGCCACGTCGCAGCAGGCCGTGAAGTCGCAGGCGCAGACCTCGGCGTCCTCGCGGGACAACTGGCGCAGGATGGCAAGCCGGGTCGCGTCGGCAGCCCCCTGGAGCAGGAGGGCGTCGGGATCGGTGATTTGCTTCATGACGACACCGATATTGACATATGTCGATGCCGATGGCAAGATGACCGCATCGACATTCATCAATACAGCGTCCCGGAGGCACCCAGATGCTCTTCTCCCTCGAACTCGCGAAGCTGACCATCGACGAGCGCCAGCGCGAAGGTGACGAGAGCCGCTTCGCCACCCTCGCGCGTCGGATCGCCGAGTGCTGCACGCCCTCGACGCTTCGCATGCGCCTCGCGGCCGCGATCCGCGCCGCAGGCGACGTCTGCTGCCCCTCCGACGGGGAGCGCCTGATGCGCGCCATTCGCGCCGCGAACGGCAACTGACCGCCGTACCATCACAGCCCCAGGAGCGATCAATGACCACCGAAGCCATCCACGACGAAGTCCGCGCCCACTACGCTGCGGCGGCGATCAAGGCCAGCGAGGGAGCGTGCTGCTCCTCCAGCCAGGAGATCGGCCCCGAGCTCTACTCGGCGCTCGAGCGCGCGGAGCTGCCCGAGGCGGCCGTGCTGGCCAGCCTCGGCTGCGGCAACCCGATCGCGGTGGCTGAGCTCCACGAGGGCGAGCGCGTGCTCGACCTTGGCTCCGGTGGCGGCATCGACGTGCTCCTCTCGGCCAAGCGCGTCGGCCCCACCGGGCGCGCGTTCGGGCTCGACATGACCGACGAGATGCTCGCGCTGGCCCAGGCCAACGCCGCCGAGGCTCGCGCCACGAACGTCGAGTTCCTCAAGGGCCACATCGAGGCCATCCCGCTGCCCGCCAACAGCATCGACGTCGTCATCAGCAACTGCGTGATCAACCTCGCTGCCGACAAGCCGGCCGTATTCCGGGAGATTGCGCGCGTGCTCCGGCCGGGCGGCCGCATGGGCGTGTCCGACATCGTCGCCGAGGATCGGCTGACCGCCGATGAGCGGGCGGCCCGCGGCTCGTTCGCCGGCTGCATCGCGGGGGCGCTCTCATTCGCCGAGTTCGAGTCGGGGCTGGCCGCGGCTGGCCTGGTCGACGTCGAGATCACGCCCACGCACCTGGTCACCGACGGCATGGCCGGCGCGATCATCAAGGCGACCAAGCCGGGCCCGGATGGCGCGTCCATGCAGCCCAGGACGGCGCCGAACGCCAAGCCGAGGATCACGCTCGACTTGCTGCCCCTCGCCACATCCGACGGCGCGTGCTGCAGCGGTGAAGGCTGCTGCTGATGGAGATCGGCCGGGCGGCGCCCGCGGACGTGCCGGCGGTCGAGGAGCTGCTCTCGGCGGCCGGCCTGCCGCTCGACGGCGCCCGCGAGGCGCTCGCGCTCGGCGTGGTCGGGCGCGAGGGGAGCCGCGTGATCGGCGCTGCCGCGGTTGAGCAATACGGCGACGCTGGGCTGCTGCGCTCGGTCGTCGTCGATTCGGCCGTCCGCGGCACCGGCTTCGGACGCTCGCTCGTCGCGGCGGCGGAGGACGCTGCGCAGGCGGCGGGGATCCGCGAGCTGTTCCTGCTGACCGAGACGGCAATCGACTGGTTCCCGCGACTCGGCTATGAGGTGGTGGAGCGGTCCGAGGCGGACTCGGCCGTGGGCCGGTCGGTCGAGTTCACCACCGTCTGCCGCGACACCGGCGTCCCGATGCGCAAGCGCCTCGTGGAGTGGCGGACTGCCCGTCCGAGGCTGCGCCGGAGCCGCGGCGAGCGTGGCACGGCGACGCGTCTCCGCAAGCCGCCCGGGCGCTGAGTGGCGTCGGCTGGCCGCGAGGCGCGATGATGCGCCCGACGGCGCGACGATGAGGGTGTCGCGGGAAAGGACTCGCTGCCATGGCAGATCTTCGGCCTCGGCGGATCGCCGATCTCATCGCGCCCTACCGGGTGGAGCCCGGGCGCAGGGTGCGCCTGCCGCGAGACTTCGCCACTGACGCGCCGGGCAAGTTCGGCCGGGGCGACGCGCGCGAGGCGAAGGCCGTCCTCGAGGGCGGGATCGGGCTGCTGACCGAATACCAGGATCGGCTCGCGGCGCAGGACACGTACGGCGTGCTCGTGATCATCCAGGCCATCGACGCCGCCGGCAAGGACGGGACCATCCGCCATGTGATGAGCGGGGTCAATCCCCAGGGCGTCGAGGTCCACAGCTTCAAGATCCCGTCCGACGAGGACCAGGACCACGACTACCTGTGGCGCTACTCGCGCCAGCTCCCCGGCCGCGGCTCGATCGGCATCTTCAACCGCTCGTACTACGAGGAGGTGCTCGTCGTCCGCGTGCACCCGGAGCTGCTTCAGTTCGAGAAGCTGCCCGTTCGCTCGCGGCGCGGTGACATCTGGCGCCGGCGCTTCAGAGAGATCAACGACTGGGAGCGCTACCTCTCGGATCAGGGCTTCAAGATCGTCAAGCTCTTCCTCCACCTGTCCGAGGACGAGCAGCGGCGCCGGTTCCTCGACCGGATCGACCAGCCCGAGAAGAACTGGAAGTTCAGCGCGGCCGACGTGAAGGAGCGGGCGTTCTGGGGCGACTACCAGAAGGCGTTCAGCGCCGTGCTCTCGAACACGAGCACCCAGTGGGCGCCCTGGTACGTGATCCCGGCCGACGACAAGCCGTACGCCCGGATGATCGCGTCCGCCGCCATCGCCCACGCGCTGATCGAGCTCAACCCGCAATACCCGAAGGTGGCGCCCGAGCAGCGGGCCGAGCTCACCTTGGCGCGTGCGGAGCTGACCGAGCAGGCGCCCGCGCCTGCGAGTGGGACCGCGACGATGGGCGCTGCAGGCGGCGGAGCCGCAGAAGGCGCGGCCGACGCCGTGGCCAGCCCGCCGACGAGTAGCGAGCGGCGGCGGGCGAAGACGAAGGGCAAGAAGAAGGGCGGGCACTGAGCCCCACGCAAGGCGCCGATAGCGTCCTGCCGGAGTCGAAGCTGACGCCCCGTGACGTCAGCAGGTCGCCAGGTCGGCCTGACTACGCGCCGCCTTCGACCGTCTGCGGCGCCCCGGCCGCCGGCATCCGCCCGACGATCGCCAGGGCCACGGCGCACCCCACGCACACGACCGCGGTGCCGACCATCGCCACCGGCAGGCCCACGGTGACCGACATGACGCCCATCAGCGGCGGGTAGACGACGGCCCCAACCACGGAGGCCGCCACGATCACGCCGCTGACCGCCGCGGCGCGGTCTGGGAACCGCTCCCCGCCGATGGCCACGATGAGCGGGAAGATCGGCCCGGACGCGAACCCCACGACGACGAACAGGACGATCGACGCCCCCAGCGACGGCACCAGGACCGCGGCCATGAGCGCGACCCCGGCGGTGAGCGAGGCGGCGATCGCGAGGTTGACGTGGTCGAACCGGTCGGCAACGCGGCTGGCGACGAACCTCCCGGCGGTGAGCCCGGCCCAGAACAGCCCGAGCGCGGAGGTCGCGGTGGCGGCCGGCGCCGCGGCGAGGAACCGCACGAGCCAGTTCGAGACGCCGATCTCCGAGGCGACATAGCAGCCGATAGCCACCGCGAGGACGACCAGCGGCAGCGAGAGGAGGCTCGATCGCTGTCCGCCGTGCCCCCGGTGGGGTTGAGCCCGGCCGTCGGCAAGGTCGGTGAAGACCAGCGCAACAGCCAGCGGCAGCGCGACGATGCCGGAGCCAATGATGACCGCCTGCCACGAGAGGCCGACGACATCCCGTGCCGCGAGCAGGAAGGGGGCGCCGAGCGCACCCAGCGAGTAGAACAGGTGCAGCAGGTTGAGCCGGCCGCCGCGAGCACCCTGGAACAGGTCGAGGATGAGGCCGTTGCCACCACCGTCGATGGCGCCCGACCCCGCCGACCGCACCACGCCGGCGAGGACGAAGATGCCCCAGTCGCCCGTGATGCCCTGCGCGATCAGGCCGAATCCGAGCAGCGCCACCGCCAGCGAGAGGATCGCCCGCCGGCCCACGCGCTCGGTCGCCATGCCGCCCAGCACCGACCCGGCCGCATACGCCGCAGCCGTGACGAAGTAGAAGAAGCCGAGCCCGACGTCGGTCTGACCGAAGCCGTCCTCGACCTCGCGCGCCAGCGACGGCACCAGAAGGCCGCTCCACCCGATCAGCACGAACGACCAGCAGCCGAAGACGAACGCCGTCGATCGGCTCTTCAGCAGGACGGGAATCACGCGACCGATCGTATCGGGGATCGTTGCTCCTGCGGGCGCCCGCAGGAGCGGTTTGCCGTGCCACTCCTTGGTGCCATCAGGAGATCGGCGAGGGCGGCCAGCGCAGCGAGGTGGAGGTTTCGGCCCGCCTGCCGCACGGCGGCCCCGCCTCCGGCTCAGGGGTGTGCCAACGAGCCGGCGGGCTACTCGTAGCGCAGCGCCGTGATGGGGTCGAGCCTCGCCGCCGCGCGCGCCGGCCACACGCCGAACACCACGCCCACGCCGAGCGAGAACCCCACCGCGAGCACCACGGTCCCGGGCGACACGTTGAGCCCCCAGCCCGCGATCGCCCCGATCGCCGCCGACGCGCCGACGCCCAGCACCACGCCGATCACACCGCCGGTCAGCGAGAGCACCAGCGCCTCGACCAGGAACTGGATCATGATGTCGCTCCCACGCGCCCCGACCGCCTTGCGGATCCCGATCTCGCGCGTCCGCTCGCGGACCGAGACGAGCATGATGTTCATGATCCCGATCCCGCCCACGAGCAGGCTGATCGAGGCGATCCCGGCCAGCAGCAGCGACAGGATGCCGGTGATCGTCCCGAACGCCGAGAGGAGCTGCGCCTGGTCGATGATCGTGAAGTCGTCGGCGGCGCCCTGGGCGAGGCTGTGGCGCTGGCGGAGCAGCTCCCGGATGGCGAACTTCGTGAGCGGGATGTTCTCCGGGTGGACGACGGACACGGAGATCGCGCTCAGCGACTTGCCGGCCACGAAGTAGTCGCGCAGTGCAGGCAGCGGGACAAGCACCTGGTCGTCGAGGATGCCCTTCGGCTGGAGGACGCCCACGACCCGGAACGGCACGCCGCCGATGGTGATCTCCCACCCAACGGCATCGGCCCCGAGCCCGAGGTCGTCCGCCGTGGCCGAGCCGAGCACCGCAACCCGCACCCCTCGGTCCAGCTCGGCCGGCGAGAGGAAGGCGCCCCGCCAGATCTCGTAGGCGCGGACACTCGCGAACTCTGGCGTCACGCCCGTGATCGACGTCGTCGTGTTGCGGCCGCCCGCGACCACCACGGCGACTGTCGAGGCCTGCGGCGCGACCTCTGCCACCCCATCGATGCCGGCGATGGCTGTCGCGTCGTCGATCGTGAGCGTTGTGGCCGAGCCCGCTGCCCCGCGCAGGAACCCGCTGGTGCTGGCGCCCGGGCTGACCTGGAGCAGGTTCACGCCAAGCCCCTCGATCAGGTTGGTGATGCCCGATGTCGCGCCCTGGGCCACCGACACCAGCGCCACGATGGCGCCGACGCCGATGATCACGCCCAGCATCGTGAGCAGCGCCCGGAGCCGCGCCGACGCCAGCCGCGAGATCGCGAGCGGGACGAGCTCGAGGATCACGGCTCAGGCTCCCCTGACAACACCGCGAACTGGCCGAACGCCGCGAAGGTCACGCCTCGAATGCCAGCCGGTCGGGCACCGCGACGCCTACTGCCCGGACGCGGCCGGGGCAGGCGTCCGCGTCCCGCCGCCCCCGGGGCCCGCCGGGAACGTGGTCACGAGGTCCTGCACGTTGGCGACGCCCGTCACGACCTGGGTCCCTGCCGCGATCCCCGACTTGACCTCCGCCTGCGTGGAGGTCATCAGCCCCACGTCCACCGGCACCGTTCGAACCTCCCCGGGCCCATCGAACACCTCCACGGTGTAGGCGCCGGGCGTGCCGCCGATCGCCGACGCCGGCACGGCCACCACCGAGGCGGCCGTCGCTGTCGTCACGTCCACGTCGGCGGTCATGCTGGGCGCCACGCCCGCCGGCGCGCTCGGCAGCGCGATCGTGATGGCGTAGGAGACGACCCCCGACGCGCTCTTCGTGGCACCGGCCAGGTCAACTTCGGAGACCGTCCCCTTCGTCGACACCCCCAGCGCGGCGATCGTCACCGCGGCAGGCTGGCCCACCTTGACCGCGGGCAGATCGGTCTCGGTCACGGACGCGTCAACCTCCACGGCAGCGCTCCGGAGCGTGATCACCGTGCCCGACACCACGTCGCCCGGCTGGATCGTCACTGACGAGACGGTGCCGGCGATCGGCGAGGTCAGCGTCAGCCGATCGAGCGTGGTCTGCGCGTTCGACACGGCGGTCTCCGCCTGGGAGACCGTCGCCTTGTCGGCCGCGACCGCGGCATCGGTGTTCACCGTGGTCGTGGTCTCGTAGGCGAGCTGCGCCGACTGCACATTGAGCTGGGCCGTGTCGACCGCAGCGGCGGCCTGCGTGTTCGCCGTCGAGGCCTGCTGCTGTGCTGTGGCCACGGCGCGCGACGCCTGCTTGACGGCTGCCTCGTCGGAGGCGATGACGGTGTCGGGGAGGGCGGCCCCCTTGTCGTCGGTGAGCTTCTGGTTGGCGTCAGCGAGCGCGCTCTGCGCCTGCGACACCGCGAGCCGCCCGGCCGCCGCGGTCTGCGACTGGGCGGTCCGCGCCTGTGAGAGCTGCCTGTTCGCCTGCGTGATCGCGAGCTTCGCCTTCGCCTTGGCGCTGCTCGAGACCGGGGTCGAATTCGGCGTCCAGCTTCGCCTTCGCCGCGCTCAGGTTGAGCTGGGCGGTCGCGAGGGCGGCCGCCGCATCGGTGGTGTCGGCCGACGCGAGGACGTCGCCCGCCGCCACCGTCTCGCCGGGCTTGACGTCCACCGTCTTGACCGTCCACGTCGGCCCCGCGGCGGTCACGGATCCGCCGGTCGACGACGTCTTGGTGCTGGGCGCGGGGTTGCGCGTGGGCGCCTGGCCGAAGGCGAGCGCGTACGTCTCGACCGGCTGCACGGACCCGGTGACCGAGACCGTGTCCACGATGTCGGTCACCGCGGCAGTGGCGGTGAGGTAGGTGGTCGAGGGCGTCTGGCCGCCCAGGACGTGGGTCAGCCGAAGACCGACGACGACGGCGATGCCGATCACCACGACGCCGCCGACGACGACGCGCTTCCTCACGCGAGATGCACCCCTTGCTGCGTCTGCCGGCAGGCCGGCGGCTCGGCCCGTCCCGACGACGCCGGGGACACGATACCCCGCGCGGCAGCCGGACCTCCCTGGTCGGCAGGCTGCCGCTCGGCGCGCACGGGCGCCACGCGGCGGACCGCCGTCGGGATCGGACGCCCCATCGCCATCTGGCGCGTTTCGGGGCAAGATGGTGCCCATGGACACGCGTCGCGTCCCGGTTGCCGATGGCGTCGAGCTGGCGGCCGACGCTTGGGCAGCTCCTGGCGCCGCCCCTGGCGCCCCCACGTTCGTGCTGATGCACGGGCTGGCCTCCAATGCCCGCCTCTGGGACGGGGTGGCAGCCCGACTGGTGGAGCGCGGGTTTCCGGCCCTCACGGTTGACCTCCGTGGCCACGGCCGCTCGTCCAAGCCGGACGGCCCCTATGACGTTCCCACCGTCGCCGATGACATCGCGGCGCTGATCGCCGTGATGGGCCTGACGCGCCCCGTCGTCGCCGGGCAGTCCTGGGGCGGCAATGTGGCGATCGAGCTCGGGGCGCGGCATCCGGCCATCGCGCGCGGCATCGTGTGTGTCGACGGCGGCTGGTTCGAGCCATCGCGGACGTTCCCCTCATGGGAGGCCTGCCGCGACGCGCTGGCCCCGCCCCGCCTGGCCGGCCGCCGCCTCGCGGAGATCGAGGGCTACATCCGGGCCGCCCACCCAGACTGGCCCGAGACGGGAATCGCCGGCACGCTCGCCAACTTCGAGCGCTTCCCGGACGGGACGATCGCACCGTGGCTGACGTTCGATCGGCACCTCGCGGTGCTCCGCGGGATGTGGGAGCACCAGCCGTCGCAGCGGTATGCCCTCGTCACGGCGCCGGTGCTGCTGCTCCCTGCCGGCGCGGACGAGGCCGACGGGCGGGCCCACAGCCGACAGGCGGCGGTCGCGGAGGCGCTCGCCGGTCTGCCCAGGGCGCGGGTCCGCCCGTTCGCCGGCGACCACGACCTGCACGCCCAGCACCCCGTCGCCGTCGCGGACGTGATGGCCGACGCCGTCGCCGACGGGTTCTTCGGATGAGCGGCCAGGCAGGCGTTCCGGGCGGGCCGCGAATCCTCGCGATCATGGGCTCGGGCGAGACCGCGCCCGCCATGGCCAAGGTCCACCGCGCCCTCTTCGACCGTTTCGGCCGCCAAGTACCGGCGGCCATCCTCGATACGCCCTACGGGTTCCAGGAGAACGCCGACGACCTCTCGGCGCGGACGATGGAGTTCTTCGCCACGAGCGTCGGCAACCCGGTCGAGGTGGCGTCGTTCCGCTCGACCGATGTCGACGCCGTGACAGCGGCGACCGCCCTCGCCCGCATCCGCGCGGCCCGCTATCTCATGGCGGGGCCCGGCAGCCCGTCGTACGCGCTCCGCCAGTGGACCGGGGGGCCGATCCCATTGGCGCTGGAGGAGAAGCTCCGATCGGGCGGGATCCTCACGATGGCCAGCGCCGCTGCGCTCACGCTGGGCGTTGTGTCGATCCCCGTCTACGAGGTCTACAAGGTGGGCGAGCGGCCGCACTGGCTCGAGGGGCTGGACCTGCTCGGCGGCGCCACCGGGCTGCGGGCGGCGGTTGTCCCCCATTACGACAACGCCGAGGGCGGCAACCACGACACCCGGTTCTGCTACATGGGCGAGCGGCGCCTGCGGGTCCTCGAGGACCTGCTGCCCCACGACGTCTTCGTCCTGGGGGTCGACAGCCATACGGCGCTCGTCCTGGACCTCGAGGCCGGAGCAGCGTCCGTGGCCGGGCTCGGCGGCGTGACGGTCCGGGTCGCTGGGCGCAGCGCCCGGTTCGAGACCGGCGCGTCGATCGCGATCGCGGCACTGGGCGAGGCGGCACGCGGGCTGGCCGCCGGCCAGTCGGGCGAGTCGGTCCACAACGCAGCCCTCGCGGGATCGGACTCCGCCGAGCGGCCCGTTCGGCCCGCGGCGCCCATGCAGCAGGAGATGCAGGAGCTCGAGGGCACCTTCAGCGCGGCGCTCGACGGAGGCGAGGTGCGCGAGGCCGTCGGCGCGCTGCTCGCCCTCGACGAGGCGATCAACGCCCGCGTGCGCGCCGGCGAGGACAGCCCCGACCTCGACAACGCGTCGGCAACCTTCCAGGCGCTCGTCGTCCGGCTGGGCGCGCATGCCGCTGGCGGCTCGCGCGACCGGCGGGGTGACGTGGCGCCGCTGGTCGACGTGCTGCTCCAGCTTCGCGACAGCGCGCGGGCGTCGAAGGACTGGCCCACGGCCGACCTGATCCGGGACCGTCTGGCCGCGGCGGGTGTCGAGGTCCGCGACGGGCCGTCCGGCTCCGAGTGGGTGCTCGCCGAGAGCTGAGCGCGACAGCAAGGAGGACGCGGTCTTGACCGTCAGGCCGGCGGTCCCGCGAGAGCCCGGGCGGCCAGTCCGACCGCGCAACCGCCCCATGCATGGAGAGAACCCCTCCCGGAGAGAGCGCCAAGGCGTGCCGTGCGAGTCGTGGCGTGCACCCAGCGGCCCTGCCGGCGCGGGAGCCGACGGGCTGTCCGCTCCGTTCTTCCATTTGCATCTTGAGGCGTCGAATGGCGGCACTGGGCGGACGCGCCGGAGCTCGGCCCGCCCGTAGGGCCGCTCGGTGCACGTGGAGCGCCGAGCGGGGGCACGACAAAACCGCTCAGGAGCACCAACCGCTATTCTTTCCCGCCGCTACCCTTGGCCAACCGCGGTCCCCCGCTTGGAGTCACTCCGTGTTCTCGTTCCTGCGCCGCCTGTCCCCGAGCATCCCGTCGATCGACATCGTCCAGCTCGACGCCCTCCTCCGGCAGAACTCGGTCCGCGTGCTCGACGTGCGCGAGGACGCGGAGTTCCGCCGGGGCCATGTTCCGGGCGCCATCCACGTCCCGGTCAAGCGCCTGCCCGACCGCATCGCCAAGCTGCGCCGTGACAAGCCGTACGCAGTCATCTGCGCCTCGGGCAGCCGGAGCGCGAAGGCGACGAACTACCTGCTCGAGCAGGGCTTCGACGGCGCGGTGTCGGTCAACGGCGGCACCAACGCCTGGGCCAGGAGCGGGCGCGCGATCGTCCGATAGGACGAGGACCGGGGTCAGGTCTCCTGCGGCTCGTCGAGCGCGGAACGCAGCTCGCGCAGGGCCGCCTCCATGCGTGCCAACCGGTCGGGTGACGCCGTCGCCAGGCGCAGCGTCAGCCAGTCCAGCGTCCGGCCACGAGCCTCCGAGAGCAGCCGGTCTCCCTCCGCGCTGAGCGAGAGCCGGACGCGGCGGCGCGAGGCCGGGTCCGCCGTGCGCGCCATCAGCCCGTCGCGGACCAGCCGGGACACCAGCTCGGACGCCGACGGCATCGATGCGCCCAGGTGCTCGGCCACACTCGAGAGGTCCGTGCCCGGATTCCGGCGGACGTACAGGAGCGTCCGGAACTGCGGCACCGACACGCCCTCAGCGCGGCCCTCGCGCATCCGCGCCCGGATCGCCCGCATGACCGGCGGGACCGACTCGAGCACGGCCTCGGCGGTCGACCGCGCGGGTTCGGGGATCTCGGGTGACGTCTTCACCGCAACAGGATAGACTGTTCGGGTTCCGAAGTGTGACAGATTCGCGGCGAGACGGGCGGGAGGCGACAGCGTGACGGCACCGGCAATCGAATGCGCAGCCCTGACCCGCCGGTTCGACGAGGTCACGGCGGTCGATGCGCTGACGCTCAACGTGGTCGACGGCGAGGTGTTCGGCCTGCTGGGTCCCAACGGCGCCGGCAAGACCACCACCATCAAGATGCTGATCACGCTGCTCGACCCCACTTCGGGCGGCGCCAAGGTGGCCGGCCACGACATCGTCCGCGACGCGCGGGCGGTCCGCCGCTCCATCGGCTATGTGCCCCAGCTGCTGTCCTCGGACGGGACGCTCACCGCCCGCGAGAACCTCGACATCTCAACGCGCCTGTACCACGTGCCGCGCGGCGAGCGCCGCCAGCGGATCGACGACGCGCTCGAGTTCATGGGCCTCGCCGATGTGGGCGACAAGCTGGTCCGCACGTTCTCGGGCGGGATGATCCGGCGCCTCGAGATCGCCCAGGCGATGCTCCACCGCCCAGCAGTCCTGTTCCTCGACGAGCCCACGGTGGGCCTTGACCCGGTCGCCCGGCGCGCCGTCTGGGAGCACGTCCGGCGGCTGCGCGAGCGCGACGGGACCACCGTGATGCTCACGACGCACTACATGGAGGAGGCGGCTGAGCTCTGCGAGCGGCTGGGGATCATGCACCTCGGCAAGCTCGTCGCCCTCGGGACCCCGGCCGAGCTGGCTGCCCAGGTGGGCCCTGGCGCCACGCTCGACAACGTGTTCACCCATTTCACCGGCTCAGGCCTCGAAGAAGGAGGATCGTTCCGTGACGTCGCTCGAACGCGCCGCACCGCACGCCGCCTCGGCTGAGCCCGTCGCGCCGGTCCGCTTCCTGCTGGACGCGTGGACGGTCGCCAGCGCGGAGCTCCGCAAGCTCGCCCACGACCCCACCGAGGTCGCGACGCGCGCCGTCCAGCCCATTCTGTGGCTGGTCGTCTTCGGACAGGTGATCGCCCAGTCGCGTGTCATCGAGACCGGCAACGTCGGCTACATGGACTTCCTCGCGCCGGGCGTGCTGGCCCAGAGCGCCTTGTTCTCGGCGATCTTCTTCGGCATCGCGGTCATCTGGGAGCGCGACCTCGGCGTCCTCCACAAGTACCTCGTGAGCCCGGCGTCGCGCGAGGCGCTGGTCACGGGCAAGGCGCTGGCTGGCGGACTGCGGGCGCTCGTCCAGGCGTTCGTCGTCTATCTCGCCGCCGTGCTGATCGGGATCCACCTGCGCTGGGAGCTGCCGTCACTGATCGGCGTGGCCCTGGTGGTGGTGCTGGGCGCGGCGGGCTTCGCGACATTCAGCCTGATCGTCGCCTGCATGGTCCGGACCCGCGAGCGGTTCATGGGCATCGGGCAGGTGCTCACGATGCCGCTGTTCTTCGCGAGCTCGGCGATCTACCCGATCTCACTGATGCCGGGCTGGCTGCAGGTGTTCGCCCACCTCAACCCGCTCACCTACCAGGTGGACGCGCTCCGGGCGCTGATGATCGACGGTGCTCCGTCCACCTACCCGATCGCGCTCGACATCGCGGTTCTGGCCGGGACCGTCACCGTGCTGGTGGCGATCGCCTCGCGGCTGTACCCGCGCCTGGCGCAGTAGGCCCACGGCGCTGGCCGGCCGAGCCTGCTGGCGTTCCACCAGACGTTCCCGGGCCACCGCGCGCCTGGTGCGCGCGTATCGGGCACTGGGACTCCCGAAGCTGCAGCCTGCCCGCCAGGCGGGCGACTCGACAGCCTGATGGAGCGACGCATCCGCCAGTCGGCCCGGCCACCGGGCAGAACGCTGGGGGGAGGCGTCCGTGCGCTCGTTGGGCGAACGCCCGCGGCGGCGCGCTGCCGGACCCCGGCCGAGGTCGCGCGGCGCCTCCGAACGCGATGCGGGGCATCATGGACGCGACCCGCTGTTGGAGGCTCGAACGCGATGCACGTCGGACTGGTCGGACTTGGGCGCATGGGCGCCAACATGGCGCGCCGCTGGCGGCGGAACGGCCACACGGTGGTCGGCTACGCCCGCACTGCGGCGACCGTCGACGCGCTGGTCAATGATGCCCTCGACGCGGGCGCGCACTCCCTGGAGGACCTCGTCGCCCAGCTGCCGACGCCGCGCGCGCTGTGGCTCATGGTCCCGGCTGCGTCGGTGGACGCGACGCTCGCGGAGCTCGTGCCCCACCTCGCGGCCGGCGACATCGTCATCGACGGCGGCAACTCCTGGTACCGCGACGACATCCGCCGCGCCAAGGAGCTTGCGCCGGCCGGCGTCCACTACGTCGACTGCGGGACCAGCGGCGGCACGTGGGGCCTCGAGCGGGGCTACTGCCTGATGGTCGGCGGGCCGGACGAGGCCGTCACCACCCTCGACCCGATCCTGCGCGCCCTCGCCCCCGGCGTCGCCACCGCGCCCCGAACCCCCGGCCGCGACGGCACGCCGTCGACCGCCGAGGAGGGGTACCTCCACTGCGGTCCCGTGGGTGCTGGCCATTTCGTGAAGATGGTCCACAACGGCATCGAGTACGGCGTGATGGCCGCGTACGCGGAGGGGTTCAACATCCTCCACCACGCCGACGCGGGCATCGCCGGTCACCGCGAGATCAACGCCGAGACGAGCCCGCTGTCGGATCCGGAGCTCTACCAGTACGAGCTCAACCTCCCGGAGATCGCCGAGGTGTGGCGCCGGGGCAGCGTGGTCGCCTCGTGGCTGCTCGACCTGACCGCCGAGGCGATGGTCTCCGACCCCGGACTCGAGGGCTTCGGCGGCACGGTGGCTGACTCCGGCGAGGGCCGCTGGACGAGCATCGCGGCCATCGACACCTCGACGCCGGCGCCGGTGCTCACCACGGCGCTGTACTCGCGATTCACCTCGCGGGGCGAGGAGACGTTCGGCAACAAGGTGCTCTCCGCAATGCGCTGGGGCTTCGGTGGTCACGCCGAGATCAAGAAGGACAAGTAGCGCGGGCGCGATGGCCTCTCACCAGGATGCTGCCGCCGACGCCGATGCCGGGCGGCCAGTTCGCCATCCTGTCGGACCCGCAGGGGACTGTGTTCGGCGTCATGCACATGAATGTCGCGTGAGCTGACGCCCGCCTCTGGTTCGACGGCAGCGCGGAGAGGGGCCGCCCGGTCCGGACCGGATGTGAAACGCCTAGGGCGATGACGCCGGCGGTCCGACCCGGATGGAGCGGGGCGCCGTGATCGCCAGGACGCCGGATCCAGCGGGCGTTGCTGCCATCCAGTCAAAGCACGACGACTCGTCGCGGCCGTGCGGCGCAGGCCGCCCAAGAATCGCCCGAATCGCCTCGATTCCTTGCCAGGCAGTCGCCAGGCGTCACGCTTGCCGGTTCTCGAGCCGGGAGGCCACCCTCGCGCGGCGTTCACGAGCCGTCCTTTGGCTAGGTGTCAGGAATGGTGCCCCAGGGCAGAGGGGACCAGCCTCGCCGGCGGTCGCAGCCGAGCGAGCCCGCCAGTCGGCCGCAGGCGCGGGCCCGCGGGCAGAGGGGTAGCGGGCAGAGGCGCGGGGTAGCAGGGGCCGATGGCGCGGGGTAGCAGGGCCGATGCGCGGGTAGAGCTCGATGGCGCGGGGTAGCAGGGCCGATGGCGCGGGGTAGCAGGGCCGATGGCGCGGGGTAGCAGGGCCGATGGCGCGGGGCGCCCGGGCCCGCCGTTCCACCCGCGGCGCCCGTCGGCGATAAGTGACCAACCGCAGGTAGCGCCCGGCCGACGGCCCATGCCGCCAGGGCCGTCCCCGGTCCGTCCGGCGCCCGGACGGCCCTACTCCGCCTGGCTGAGGAGGGCCACGCTGTCCGCAGTCGCCGTGCGTCCTCCGGGTCGGGCTGTGGCTGCCGATCCCCTGGAGCACGGCCTTCCGTTCTGGAGGGCCCGATGACCAACGCGCTGGCCATGGCGCTGCCCCGAGTGGACGACCAGGACCTGATCGACCGGATCATCGGCGAGCAGGACGGTCGGCCGGGCGCGCTGCTCAGCATCCTCGAGAAGCTTCAGGATGCCAACCGCCACAAGTATCTCCCCATGGAGACGCTCGAGTACGTGGCGCTCCGGACGGGGATCCCGCAGTCGCGGGTCTTCGCGGTGGCTTCCTTCTACGCCCTGTTCAACCTCGAGCCGCAGGGCACGCACACCGTGGCGATCTGCCGCGGCACCGCGTGCCACACCCGCGGCTCGCGCGACCTGCTCGAGCGCGTGAAGCTCCAGCTGGGCCTCGGGGCCTCGGACACCGGTGACAAGACCTCGCTCACCACGCCTGACCGCCGATTCACGATCCGCACCGTGGCGTGCTTCGGCCAGTGCGCCCTCGCGCCCGTCGCGGAGCTGGACCACGCCATCCGCGGCCACGTCAGCGAGCAGGCGCTCATCCGCGAAGTCGAGCAGCTGCGCAAGGACGCCGGGCGATGAAGATCACCGACATCGCCGCCTTCGCCGCAGTCCGGGAGGCTGGCCTCGCCAAGCTGCTGCCGTCCCGCCCGCGGATCGCCGTGGGCATGGGCACCTGCGGCTCGGGCAACGGCGCAGAGGCCGTCTACCACGCGTTCAAGTCGTCGATCGACCGGCACGGGCTGGACGTGCAGCTGGCACCCGTCGGGTGCTTCGGCTTCTGCGCGGAGGAGCCCCTGGTCAACGTGTGGGCCCCCGGGCGCCCGCTCCTGATGCTCCGGCGCGTGCAGCCCCACCACGCCGACGCGATCCTCGACGCCGTGGGCCACGGCGGCCTGCCGCCGGCCGAGACGCTGCTGGGCAAGATCGAGGCGTGGGACCACCTCACCGGGCACATCAAGTACGGCTCCGGCTACCCCGACGTTCCGCTGTGGAGCGACGTCCCGTTCTTCCACGGCCAGGTCAAGATCGTCCTGCGCAACTGCGGGCTGATCAATCCCGACGACGTCGAGGAGTACATCGCGGTCGGCGGATACCAGGCCCTGTACAAGGTCCTGATCGACCAGAACCCCGCCGCGGTGATCGAGCAGGTGAAGGCGTCCAAGCTGCGCGGCCGCGGCGGTGCCGGCTTCCTCACCGGCAACAAGTGGGAGTTCCTGGCCAAAGCGCCGGGACCCGAGAAGTACCTCATCTGCAACGCAGACGAGGGCGACCCGGGCGCCTACATGAACCGCAACGAGATCGAGTCCGATCCGCATTCCCTGCTGGAGGGCATGCTGATCGCCGGCTACGTCACCGGGGCCCAGAAGGGCATCGTCTATGTCCGGGCCGAGTACCCGCTCGCAGTCCTGCGCCTCGAGCAGGCGATCGACCAGGCCCGCGCGTACGGGATCCTGGGCGACAACGTCCTCGGCCGCGGCTTCTCGTTCGACATCGAGCTCGTCGAGGGCGCGGGCGCGTTCGTCTGCGGCGAGGAGACTGCCCTGATCGAGTCGCTCGAGGGGAAGTCCGGCCGGCCGCGCACCCGACCGCCGTTCCCGGCCCAGAAGGGCCTGTTCGGCAAGCCCACGAACATCAACAACGTCGAGACCTGGTACAACGTGGCGCCGATCGTGTCCAAGGGACCGGCCTGGTTCACCGAGACCGGCTCCCCCAAGAGCGCGGGCACCAAGGTGTTCAGCCTCGTCGGCAAGGTCCAGAACACCGGCCTCGTCGAGATGCCGCTCGGGACGCCCCTGTCCACGTTCATCTACGACATCGGCGGGGGCGGCACCAGCGGACGCGACATCAAGGCCGTCCAGACCGGTGGCCCATCGGGCGGCTGCATCCCGGCCGACATGTTCGACACCCCGGTCGACTACGAGACCCTGGCCCAGCTGGGCTCGATCATGGGCTCGGGCGGCATGGTGGTGATGGACACCGACAACTGCATGGTCGATGTCGCCCGCTACTTCGTCGAGTTCACGCACGCGGAGAGCTGCGGCAAGTGCGTCCCGTGCCGGGTCGGCCTCGACAAGGCCCTCCGGATGCTCAACCGCTTCACCGAGGGCGTGGCGACCCAGGACGACATCCCGCTCCTGGACGAGCTATGCCGGATGGTGCGCGACACCTCGCTGTGCGCCCTCGGCGGCAGCGCGCCGAACCCGGTCCTCACGAGCCTGCGGCACTTCCGCCACGAGTTCGAGGACCACATCGTGGCCAAGCGCTGCCGGGCGGGCGTGTGTCAGGACCTGGCGCTCTCGCCGTGCGAGAACTCCTGCCCGCTGCACATGAACATCCCGCGGTTCCTCCAGCTCTACAACGAGGGCCGGCTCGAGGACGCGTTCCTGTCGGTGGTCATGGACAACCCGCTCCCGGCCTCGACAGGGCGCGTGTGCCAGCACCCGTGCGACAACCGCTGCCGCAGGGCGGGCATCGACGAGCCCGTCAACATGCGCGACGTCCACCGGCTGATCGCCGACGAGATCCTGCTCTCGGACCGCTTCAACGCGGTGGTCGAGCGCGTCCGCGAGCGGCGGCTCGAGCCGACCGGCCGGGAGGTGGCGATCGTCGGTGCCGGGCCCACCGGGCTCGCCTGCGCCTACTACCTCGCGCTGTTCGGCCACAGCGTCGTGGTGTACGACTCTCGCCCGGCCGCGGGCGGGATGCTCCGCTACGCACTGCCGGAGTACCGGCTGCCGAAGGCGGTCCTCGACAAGGAGATCGAGCTCATCGAGCGGATGGGCGTCCGCTTCCAGTTCAACGTGGACGTGGGCAACGACATCTCGCTCAACGACCTGGCCCACCAGTACGACGCGGTGTTCCTCGCGATCGGCACCTGGAAGGAGGGCTGGGTCTACCTGCCGGGCACCGAGCTCACGGGCGTGATCCCGGCCCTGCCGTTCCTCGAGGCCGTGTCGCGCAGCGCCGAGCTGCCGGTCGGCGCGAAGGTCGTGGTGATCGGTGGCGGCAACGCCGCGATCGACTCTGCTCGAACCGCGCGAAGGCTTGGAGCCGACGTCACGGTGGTCTACCGCCGGGAGCGTCGCGACATGCCGGCCATCCCCGAGGAGATCGAGGCGGCCGAGCACGAGGGCGTCCGCGTCGCGTACCTCGCGGCCCCGCACCGCATCGTGGGCGACAAGAACGGCCAGGTCCGAGCCCTCGAGGCGGTCAAGACCAAGCCCGGCGAGTTCGACGCGTCGGGCCGCCGCAAGCCGATCCCGACCGACGAGGTCATCCGCATCGACTGCGACACGGTGATCCTCGCCGTGGGCGAGAAGGTTGACCCCGACTTCTGCCGGGCGTCCGGCCTGACGCTCAACGAGGACGGCACCATCGTGGTGGACCGGTTCTCGCTCGAGACCAGCCGCGAGCGGTTCTATGCCGGCGGCGACCTGATCACGGGCGCGTCGAACGTGTCCAACGCGATGGGCTATGGCAAGAAGGCGGCCCGCAACATCGACAAGCGGCTCATGGGGCAGAAGCGGTTCTCGCAGCTGCTGCCGGAGTTCGTGTACTCGATGGAGCCGTCCGAGTCGCCGGCCGAGGTTGGCCGCCACGCGCCGCCCGAGGCGCCGGCGGCCCAGCGGGTGCAGTCGTACCAGGAGGTGTCGCTGGGGCTGAGCCCGGTCGCCGCCCTCGAGGAGACGACCCGCTGCCTTCGCTGCGACATCCGCAGCTCCGAGAGGTAGGAGATCACCTTGACCGAGAAGGTGAAGGTCCGCATCGACGGCGAGGTGATCTCGGCCACGGCAGGCCAGACCATCCTCGAGGTCGCGCGCGCCAACAACAAGTACATCCCCGCCCTCTGCTACATGGAGGGCCTCACGTCGGTCGGCGCCTGCCGGCTGTGCATGGTCGAAGTGTCCGGGGTGGCCAAGCTGGTCCCGGCATGCACCACGCCGGTCCAGGAGGGCCAGGCTGTCGCGACCACGTCGCCGCAGCTCGATTCGTACCGCAAGATCGCCCTCGAGCTCCTGTTCGCGGAGCGCAACCACGTCTGCGCCGTGTGCGTGTCGTCGGGGCACTGCGAGCTCCAGGCGCTGGCCCAGGAGCACGGCGTGACCCACGTCCGCTATCCGTACAGCTGCCCGCGGCTTCCGGTGGACACCACCCACCCGCGCTACGTGCTCGACCACAACCGCTGCGTGCTCTGCGGGCGGTGCGTTCGGACGTGCGCCGAGATCGAGGGCGCCCATGTGTGGGACGTCGCCGGTCGCGGCATCACGTCGCACCTGGTGTCAGAGCTCCAGCGGCCCTGGGGCGAGGCCACCAGCTGCACCAGCTGCGGCAAGTGCGTCCAGGCGTGCCCCACCGGGGCGATGGCCGAGAAGGGCTGGGGCGTCGAGGAGATGACCAAGCACCGGACCGTGGTCAGCCGGCTGACCTCGATGCGCGAGGGATCGTGATGGACAAGGTCAAGATCGGCACGTGCTGGCTCGACGGCTGCTCGGGCTGCCACATGTCGCTGCTCGACATCGACGAGTCGATCGTCGGGGTGCTGCGCAAGGCCGACATCGTGTTCGGCCCGCTCGTGGACGCCCAGGAGTGGCCCGAGGGCGTCGACGTCGCGATCATCGAGGGTGCCGTCAGCAGCCAGGACGACCTCAAGCTCGTCCAGACGGCCCGCGCGCGAAGCCGCTACCTCATTGCGCTGGGCGACTGCGCGGTCACCGGCAACGTGCCCTCGATGCGCAACGGAATCCCGGTCCGCAAGCTCCTCGAGCGCATCTACATCGAGGGCGCTGACGAATCGGCAGGCGTGCCAACCGACGGCGTGCCGGCCCTGCTCCGCCAGGCGGAGCCGCTCCGCCAGGCAGTCAAGGTTGACCTCCACGTGCCGGGCTGCCCGCCGCGGCCGAACGCCATCCTGATGGTCCTCTCCGAGCTCCTCGAGGGCCGCGAGCCAGACCTCGGGTCCAAGCTCCGGTTCGGGTAGGGGGCCGCCATGACGAACAAGACCACCAAGGCCACATCGGCTTCAGCTGCGGCTTCCGGCGCCGCGCCGGCTGCCCCCGCTTCGGCTTCGGGCACCGCTTCGGCCGCCGCCGACTCGACCCAGCTGGCCCCCATGGCCCCGCGCAAGCTCACCATCCACCACGTGTCCCGCATCGAGGGGCACGCCAAGATCGTGATCCGGCTCGACGAGCAGGGTCAGGTCAGCGACACCCAGTTCCACGTCACGCAGGTCCGCGGCTTCGAGAAGTTCATCGAGGGGCGCCCGTACTACGAGATGCCCTCGATCACGTCCCGGATCTGCGGCATCTGCCCGGTCAGCCACCTGCTGGCGAGCTCGAAGGCGTGCGACGCGATCATGGCGGTCCGGATCCCGGTCGCCGCAACCCGTGCCCGCGAGCTGGTCCACATGGCGCAGTTCGTCCAGAGCCACGCGCTCTCGTTCTTCCACCTGTCCGCGCCCGACCTGCTGCTGGGCATGGACTACGACCCGGCGAAGCGCAACGTGGCGGGCCTGCTCGAGGAGCACCCCGACGCCTTGCGCGACGGGATCGCGCTGCGCAGGTTCGGGCAGACCGTCATCGAGCGCCTGGGCAAGGAGCGCGTCCACCCGTCGTGGACCGTCCCGGGCGGCGTCAACACGCCGATCGATCCGGCGGTCCGCGACAAGACCCTCGTCGAGCTGCCGGCGGCGCTGGCGATCGTGCAGCGGACGCTTGCCCTGTGGAAGAAGACCGTCGACGGGTATCCGGACGAGATCGAGTCGTTCTCCAACTTCCCCACGATGTACTGCGGCCTGGTTGGGCCCGACGGCTCACTGCGCCTGTATGACGGCAACCTGCGCTTCGTCGGCCCCGACGGGGCGATGGTCGCGGACCAGGTGCCGCCCGATTCGTACGCGGAGCACATCGCCGAGGCGACGCTGCCCGACTCGTACCTCAAGGCGCCCTACTACCGTCCGGTGGGCCGGGCCGAGGGCATGTATCGCGTCGGGCCGCTGGCACGGCTCAACGTGGCCGACCGGTGCGGGACGCCGCTCGCCGACGCCGAGCTCGCCGAGTACCGCCAGCGCTACGGGCGCATCGTCCAGAGCGGGTTCCACTACCACTACGCGCGGCTCATCGAGGCGCTCTACGGCCTCGAGCGCATGGGCGAGCTGCTCGACGACCCGGCGATCCTCGGCACCAAGGTCCGCGCCCACGCGGGCGTGAACAACCTCGAGGGCGTCGGGGTCATCGAGGCGCCACGCGGGACGCTGATCCACCACTACAAGGTCAACGACAACGGCGCGATGACCTGGGCGAACCTGATCGTCGCGACGGGGCACAACAACCTCGCCATCGGGCGCGGGGTGCTCCAGGTGGCGAAGCGCTTCGTGGACGGCCGGCAGATCCAGGAGGGCGCGCTCAACCGCGTGTCCGCCCTGGTCCGCGCGTACGACCCGTGCCTCTCGTGCTCCACGCACGTGCTCGGGCAGGCTGCCGTGGTCCTCCAGCTCGAGGGGCCCGACGGGGAGCTGCTCGACGAAGTGGGCACCGTCTAGAGACGGCTCGCTCCGAGAGAACAAAGGCCCCGGGTGTTCCGCATCCGGGGCCGCTTCGCGCCCGGGCGCGTTGCGCCCCGTACCTCCGCTGAACGGCCTCACGCCCGCAATTCAGCAGGTATCGAAGACGCGGTCGCGGCGGCCGTTCGTCATCTGCCAGGCAACGAGACGACGTGTAACCGGGTCGGCCGCAGCGCGGCGCCGATCAACCCGGGAGCACCCCTGCGGGCTCGATGACGACAGTCGGGACGCTGACCCGCAGCACCACGGCGAACGCCATGGCGAGGAGCGCCAGCACGATTCCCCAGGCGACCACGATCCCCGTGGCGCTGACGACGACGCCGAGCATCAGGGGCGCTGCGAAGATCGCGAAGCTCGATGCAAGGGTCAGCCGCGCGCTGGCGCGGACCGGCGCGTCCGGCGCGTGGGCGATCGCGAGGCTGGCGGCGAACGGGTAGATCGGCGCCATCCCCAGGCCACAGAGCAGCAGGCCGACGCCGGCCAGCGCGGCGTTTGGCGCCAGCCACACGATCAGTGCGCCGAGCGCTGTCAGCGAGGTCCCCGCCCGGAGGACCAGCAGCGAGCGCTCCGGCCCGACGCGGACGAACGATGCGGCGGATCGGCCGCCGACCATCCCCACGACGTAGAGCGACGCCAGCCCGGTGGCCGCCTCCGTCGTGATCCCGGTGCGAGCCGTCGCCATCTGCGAGCCCCAGACGACATACGAGAACTCGGCGCCGATGCACAGCGTGAGGAAGACCCATGACAGCCAGAACGCGCGGGACAGCGGGGGCTCGGAGGCGCCCCGACCCAGGGGCGCATCATGGGCCGGCGATCCCGGGATCACGAACGCGAGCACGACGAGGAACGGCAGCGGCAGGAGCGTCCCGTACCACCAGCCGATCGTCGCGGCGGCGGCGGACAGGACGAGCGGCCCAATGAGCCCGCCCACCACGGAGTACAGGTTCGCGCGCGTCAGCAGCAGCCCGCCCCGGGGCCCCTGCCCGAGCGCGCTGTTGACGTGGACCAGCCACCCCCCGAGGGCGACGCCGAACAGGAACCCGCCGGCGATCGTGACCACGATGCTCACCGGCGTCGCGAGCAGCAGGCCGGCGGCCGACATGAGCAGGAGCCAGGCGCGGATCGCGCGCTGGGCGCCGAGGCGGGTGTTGAGCCGACGGGCGGCAGCACCGCCCAGCCCGAGGCCCACCGCCATCAGCGAGTTCGGCATCGCGGCCAGCCACGGCTCCACGTGGAGCGTGTCCCGCACGAACGGCGTGATGAACCCCACCGCGTAGACCAGGAAGCCCTCGGCCACCATGACGACGTACGCGGTCCAGATCAGGCGGCGCACGTGGTGGATGGCCTCCGCGAAGCAGGACGTGGCTGTGACGTGGCTGTGACGTGCCTGAAGCGGCACCGCCCCCGGTCCACAGGAGCCCATTGTCGCCCGGCCGGAACGGACCGGTGCGGCCCGTCTCGAGATCCGGCATTGTGGTGCGCGTGCAGGACGACGAGGCCTCCGACGAGCTCGTGACCCTCCGCGCCCTCGCGCTGATGCTGGCACGTGGGTCGGTGAACGGCACGGTGGCGCCGTACGGGACGGTGATCCTGCTCGAGGCTGGGCTCGCCCCGGCGCTGCTCGGGCCGCTGGCGGCGCTGGGCGCCATCGCGACGCTGCTGGCCGCCCCGACGTGGGGCCGACTCGGAGACCGGCACGGGCGGCGGCGCATGCTCGCCTTCGCGATGCTGGTGGCGGCACCGATCGCCCTCGCCCACGCGACGGGCCGCGTCGCGGTCATCGCCGTGGCGTACGTGCTCTGGGCCGTCGTGGCATCGGCGTTCATCCCGCTGACCGACTCGCTTGTCCTGGGCCGGCTCCGCGGCGACCGTGCCCGGTTCGCCCGCGTCAGGGTGGGCGCGTCGGCGATGTACATGGTGGTCGTGGTGGCGCTGGGCGGCCTCGTGTCGGGGACCGCGCTCGGGTGGGCAGCGCCGGGCATCCTGGGCTTCGGGCTGTGCCTCCTCGCCACTGCCGCCGTCGTCGGGCGCCTGCGCGGGGAGCTCCTCTCCGGGACTGGCGTGGCGGTCCGCGGCGGGACCGGGCTGGTGACCGGGATCCTCGCCGGGGTCCGGCGGAACCGGTGGTTCCTGGTCGGGCTGGCGCTCGTGTTCGCCGGCTCGAACGCCCCGACGATCTTCACCGGCCCGCGGGTGGCCGAGGTCGGCGGCAACGGCCTGGAGGTGGGCCTCGCGATTGCCGCCGGCACCCTTGTGGAGCTGCCAGCATTCCTCACGCTGCCGTGGCTGCTCCGGGCGTTCGGGGGGCAGCGCATGTTCGTGACCGGCGGGGTCCTGCTTGGTGTGGCCGGCCTGACGTCCGCGCTCGCCCCCACGCCGGAGCTGCTCATCGCCGCGCGCCTGCTGTTCGGCGCCGGGTACGCCTGGGTGGTGCTGCCGTCGCTGGCGGCCATCTCCGCGGCGGCTGCCCCCGACGAGCACGCGGCGTCGGCGGCCCTCCACTTCGCGACGCAGGCCGGCGGCTCGCTGCTCGTGGCGCTTGCGGGACTGCCGCTCGTCGCCGCGACCGGGTCGGTGGCTGCCGTGCTCGCGGTCGCGGCGCTCGCGGCGCCCGTGGGCGCGGTCGTGGGCCTGCGGGCCTGGCCCCGCGCCGCCTCCTCGACGGCCGTCGCGCCCGCCCCGGGCGAGGCCGGGACTCCGACATGAGCCGCCGCCCGATCATGGTCATGGGCTGCACCAGCGACGCGGGCAAGAGCTTCCTCGTGGCCGCCCTGTGCCGGGTCCACGCCAACCGCGGCGTCCGGGTCGCGCCGTTCAAGGCGCAGAACATGAGCAACAACGCGGCGGTCACGCTCGACGGGCTCGAGATCGGGCGGGCGCAGTACCTCCAGGCCCTCGCCGCCCGCGTCGCGCCCGAGGCCCGCCACAACCCGATCCTGCTCAAGCCGTCCGCCGACACGTTCAGCCAGGTCGTGGTCATGGGCCGCTACGACCCCGCGATGACGGCGCTCCCCTGGCTCGGGCGGTCAGAGCTCCTGTGGCCCGTCGTCCGCGAGGCGCTCCACTCCCTGATCGAGGAATTCGAGCTCGTCGTCATCGAGGGCGCCGGCAGCCCGGCCGAGGTCAACCTGCGCGCCTCGGACATCGTCAACATGCGCGTGGCGCTCGAGGCCCAGGCCGACGTGTACCTCGTCGCCGACATCGACCGCGGCGGCGCCTTCGCCCACCTGCTTGGCACCTGGCTGTGCCTCGCGCCCGACGAGCAGGCCCTGGTCCGCGGCTTCGTCCTCAACAAGTTCCGCGGCGACCCCGCCCTGCTGGGCAACGCGATGGAGTGGCTGCAGGAGCGCACCGGCGTCCCCACGGTGGCCATCGTCCCGATGCTCCGCCACCACCTGCCCGAGGAGGACGCCTTCCGCCACGCCGCGGCGCCAGCGGCCGGCGAGGTCAACATCGCACTGGTGCTCTACCCGTACGCGTCGAACCTCGACGAGTTCGACCCGCTGCTCCACGAGCCGGGCGTCACCGTGGTGCCGATCCGCGAGCCCGGACCGCTCGACGGATTCGCGGCCGTCCTGCTGCCGGGATCGAAGAACACGGCCGCGAGCCTGCGATACCTGCGGGAGACCGGTCTCGACGGGCACATCGCGCATGCCTCGGCATCGGGGGTGACGGTCGTCGGCGTGTGCGGCGGGCTCCAGCTGCTCGGGCGGCGCGTGCTCGACCCGGCGGGGCTCGAGGGCGGGGACCAGGACGGCCTGGGGCTGCTGGACCTCGAGACCACGCTCGAGGCTTCGAAGACGACCCGGGTGACCGAGGTCGCGTGGGCCGGCGCGCGGCTCCTCGGGTACGAGATCCACCACGGGCGGACCGTCGCCGGGCCTGCGGCGCGCGAGCACCTGCCGGACGGTCTGGGCTGGGAGCAGGGGGCAGTCCGCGGGATGTACGTGCACGGGCTGTTTGCGAATTCCGCCTACCGCCAGGCGTTCCTCGCCGCTCTGGGCTGGCGCGGGGAGGTCCGGGACTGGCGGGCGCATCTCGACGCCGAGCTGGACCGCGTCGCACGGGAAGTCGAGGCGGCCTGGCCGCAGGGCTGAGCGGCGCGAGGGGGCCATCCGTCAGGCGTCTAGACTGCCGACCATGAGCATCACCAAGGTCCAGTTGTTCTCAATTCGGCCCGGGAAGCACCCGAGCGGAACCCATGCGAGGATGCGTCCATGAACGACCTCAAGCTCGGCATCCTGCTCTGGAACCAGGCCACCGACTGGCCGTCCTACCTCGATGCCGTGCGGCGCATCGATGCCCTCGGCTACGACCACCTCTGGGCGTGGGACCACCTGTACGCGATCTTCGGGGACCCCCACCAGCCCATCTTCGAGGGCTGGTCCTCGCTGTCGGCCTCGGCGATGGCCACCGATCACATCCGTCTCGGACTGCTCGTCGGCGCCAACACCTTCCGCAACCCGGGCCTCGTGGCCAAGACCGCAACGACGCTCGACCACATCTCGGGCGGCCGGGCGATCCTCGGCATCGGTGGGGCGTGGATGGAGCCGGAGCACCAGGCCTACGGCATCGACTTCGGTTCTGGGTTCGGCCAGAGGCTCGACTGGCTCGAGGAATCGGTGGCGGCCGTCCAGTCGATGCTGGCGGGTCAGGCTGTGACCTCCGACCCGGGCGGGCACTACCAGTTCGACGAGGCCCGCGTCGTGCCGCTGCCGGTCCAGCAGCACCTGCCGATCATGATCGGCGGCTCGGGCGAGAAGAAGACGCTGCGGACCGTCGCCCGCCACGCCGACATGTGGAACGCCATGGGCGAGCCGGACGTGCTGGCGCACAAGGTCGACGTGCTGCGCGGCCACTGCGAGGACGCGGGCCGCGACATCGCGGAGATCGAGTTCACGCTGGGCGTGAAGCTCACGATCCGTGACAGCGAGGCCGAGGCCGAGCGCGTCTGGCACGCCGCGATGGCCCACAACAAGACGCCGATGGAGTGGGTCGACGACGACGTGACGTTCCTCAACGGGACCCCGGAGCAGGTGGCCGAGCGGATCGCCCCGTATGTCGGGCTGGGCTTCCGCACGATCATCAGCGAGCAGCCGGCGCCCTACGACACCGAGACGCTCGAGCGGTTCATCGGCCAGGTGAAGCCGCTCCTCGAGCGCGGCTGACGCCAGGGCCCGAACGGGCGCCTACGCCTCGTCGATCCGCTCCAGCGTGATCGCCGGGATCACCCGCGTCGTCCTGCGCTCATCGTCGGCAATGCCCGGGTGCTGGGCGACGTGCTGCGCCCAGAGGCGATCCCGCTCCGCGCCCTGCGCCACCACGGCACGAGCGGTGAAGGTCTCGCCCTCGGCTTCGACGACCACGTCCGGGTTCGCGACCACGTTGGCGAACCAGGCGGGGTTCGACGGCGCACCACCGATCCGGACGGGACGTCAGGCGGCAATCGACGCGGCTGCCGCCACCCGGACGGGCTGCGAAACCGTGTGCCAAGACGGCGGCACATCGGTCCCGTGCGCCGCCGCGAACCGGGGCAGCGCGGACGCCGCGAACATGGCGGCCCAGGCCGGGAACCCGATGCCCTCCGCCAGGACGGTCGCCGCCGACAGCGCGAGGCCGCCGCCGGTGAACGCCGCGGCGTTGCGGACGGTCATCGACGCCTGGGCCGAGACGAGCGCGGGCCCCGAGCTGAGGCGGAACAGCCGCTCGGTCTGCGCGAGCACGGTCACCGCATACCCGACCGCGTTGATCGTGACGGCGGCGACCAGGATGGCGCCGGCCGCAACGTTGCCGGGGAACGCGGCCACGCACAACAGCATGCCCAGACCGCGCGACAGGTAGGCCGCCCGCAACAAGCGTGCCGACGAGACCTGCGCCAGCACCGCGCCCAGCACCGCTGAGGTCAGCAGCGAGGCGAGCGCCCAGGTGCCCGACAGCACCACGGCGAAACCGGGCGACATCCCCAGCACCGACACGGCGAACACGCCGAAGTACGGCGTGAGCCCGACGGCGGTGGCGTTCCACGTGGAGGCGCGGAGGAACGAGCGAAGGGCCGGCGTCGGCGGCGGGGTGGCGTCAGCGCGGGGGATCGTCACGCGACCCGGCCGCGGCAGGCGGGCCACCGTGCGGACGAGCGGCAGCGACGCGAGCGCCCCGAACCCGAAGAACGCGACGTACAGCCAGGTGGCTGCGACAGGATCGACGGTCGCCAGCAGGATCCCGGCGGGGATCAGCAGCACGGCTGACGCTCCGGCTGTGACACCCATCATCTTGGGCGTGAGGTTGCGGCGCTCCTCGTCGGGCAGGACGATCGCCAGCCACGAGAACAGGTTGGCCTCGGCGACCAGCGCCCCGGAGCCGCTGACCAGCACGATCAGCGTGACCAGCGCGACGGCGGCCCCGTCCGGGAGCGCGTGGAGCGCCACGCCAAGTGCGACGAGCGCGTACCACAGGCCGCGGGTCTCGGTGGCGGCGGTCAACGCGACGGTGATCGCCCGCAGGTTGCCGTCGGTCCGGCGGAGGGCCCTCGGCATCAGCGCCTGCGCAGCGGAGCCCAGCACTGGGAGCAGCCCGACGAACGTCACGAACGCGGGATTGGCGCCGAGCACGAGCAGGAACGGCACGAACAGCGCATCGGTGGCGAACGCGCCCAGGACCGCCTGCGACCCGGCGATGACCTGGTACGGGCGGTTGCGGCGCGCGGCGAAGCCGATCCACGGGCGGAGCGGTGCGGCAAGGTTGCGGATGGGGTTCGAGAAGGTCATGTCAGGTCGCGGTTTCGAAGGAGTATTGAGCAATACGCCTACGAATTGTAGGGTATCTGACCATTCGTGTCGACACACGGTGCAGGAACCCCACCGCGAGCCTTCGAAACGTCGGTGCGTCCCTCGCACAACGCCAGTCGCGCCCAACCCTGCGCGGTGCTGGCGTCCCCGGCCGTTTGACGTGATCGTCCTCGGCCCGGGACACTCCGCGGTATGCCGTCCCCCACCCGCGCCGCTGCCGTCGAGCGCCTGACGCTCCTGTTCGATGCCGATGACACGTTGTGGGACAACAACGTCCACTTCGAGCGCGCCATCGAGGCGTGGCTCGACGTCGTCGGCGGCTTCGGCTGGGCGCCCGAGGCCGCTCGCGCCGAGCTCGACCGCATTGAGGAGGCCGACTTCTCAACCGGGGCTACCACGACGTCGGCATTCGGGGTCCACTTGGTGCTCGCGGCGCAGGCGATCGTGCCAGTGGAGCGGCTGCCGTCGGCACTCGAGCGGATCGAGGCGATTGTCGCCGCCATGCCCCGCGGAGCCGCGACGCCCTTGCCCGACGTTGTGACCACGCTCGATGCGCTGGGTTCGCGCCACACGCTGGGCCTGGTGACGCGGGGCGACCCTGCTGAGCAGTGGGCGAAGATCGACGCTTCGGGGTTGCGCGACCACTTCGCTCACGTCGCGGTCGTGGAGCGCAAGGTGCCCGAGACGTATCGCGAGCTTGTGTCGCGCTGGGGTCTGGACCCGGGGCGGACCGTGATGATCGGCAACTCGCCGCGCTCCGACATCCTTCCCGCGCGGGCCGCGGGGCTCCGCGCGGTTCTGGTCACCCATGCCTCCACCTGGAGCCTGGAGCTGGCCGAGGTGGACCCGGGTGACGACGGCGTGGCCCACGTGGACCGGTTCGCGGAGCTGCTGGGGCTGTTCGCCGCGCCCGCCTCTGGCGAATAGTCGGAGTACGACTGCGCATTGACGCCCCCGCCGCTCATCGGGCGCCGCAACACCGGGATCGGGTCCGGATCGCCGCCACCCAGTCGCCAGCCGGACCCGCCGCCGATTCTCGACCCGCCCGCAGTCGTACTCCGACTACTCGCCGGATTCCGGGGACTTGGGAGGGTGCGCGGAGGGTGCGCGGGTGAAACCCGGCATGGCTCCCAACGCTCATGCAGGGCGAGGGGCGCGGGCGCGCCACGGAGAGGGAACGGCTCGGGACGCATGAGAGCCGTCTCATCCCCTTCATAGTCGTGGGCGAGACCTGTCCCGGCACGATACGGTTGTGCGGTCGCCCGCCGCTCGACGCGACACCACCAAGGGGACGACCCAGCCTGTGACGCAACCCACCGAACGCCTTCTCGCCGGCCCGCCGCTCGATGGCCGGGCCGAGGCGCTGCACGCCCACAACACGCGTCTCGGCGCCCTCCCGCATGTGCCCGCCGGCCAGATGATCGCCGCGCTCGAGGCGGCGGGAGTCCTCGGCAGGGGCGGTGCAGGATTCCCAGTCGGCAAGAAGTGGCGCGCCATCTTCGACCACCCCGACCTCGGCACGCCGGTCATCGTGGCCAACGGCGCCGAGGGCGAGCCGGAGAGCGCGAAGGACCGCGTCCTGATGACGCACCGGCCCCACCTGGTCATCGACGGCGCACTGCTCGCGGCCCGCGCCCTCGGCGCGGACCGCGTGGAGCTCTACCTCGGGCGCGAGCACACCCTGGCCGTGAGGGCCGTGAAGGCCGCCGTCGAGGAGCGTTCCAAGGGGGACCGCAAGCTGCTGCACCTCGTCGAGGCGCCGATCGGCTACGTGGCCGGCGAGTCCACCGCCGTGGTCCACTACGTCAACAGCAAGGACGCGCGGCCGATGACGACGCCGCCGCGGATGTCCGAGCGCGGCGTCCGCAACCGCCCGACGCTGGTCCAGAACGTCGAGTCCCTGGCCCAGGTTGCGCTCATCGCCCGGTACGGCCCCGACTGGTTCCGCGAGGCTGGTCGCGGCAAGAACCGCGGGACCGGCCTGGTCACGATCGCCGGCCCGGTCCGCCACGAGGGCGTCGCCGAGATCGAGCTCGGGACCCCGCTGGCCGAACTGGTCGAGATGGCCGGCGGTCTCATCGGCAACCCGAGGGCGGTGCTGATCGGCGGCTACTTCGGCACCTGGGCGCCCATCGAGACGGCCTGGGGCATGCCGCTCGAGCCCGAGTCGCTCAAGGCGGCCGGCCTCACCTTCGGCTGCGGCCTCGTGCGAATCGTGGACGAGCGGACTTGTGGGGTCGACTACGCCGCGCGGATCATGGACTTCCTCGCCGCCGGGTCGGCCATGCAGTGCGGGCCGTGCAAGTACGGCCTCGCTGATCTCGCCGGCGCGAGCGCCAGGATCGCCGGCATGGACGCCAAGACCACCGACCTCTACGACATCGAGCGCTGGACGGCGCTGGTCACGGGCCGCGGTGCTTGCCGCCACCCCGACGGTGCCGCGCAGCAGATGAGCAGCGCTCTGGCGGTCTTCGGCGACGACTTCGCGAGCCATGCCACTCGCCGCCGCTGTCTCGCGGCAGGCGTCCTGACGGGGGCCGTGCGATGAGCGACGAGCACAAGCTCAAGATCGACTGGATCGCCTGCAACGGCTACGGCGTCTGCGAGGCGGCGGCGCCCGAGCTGATCGTGCTCGACGACTGGGGCTACCCGATCCTCCCCGACGGCGGCATTCCGCGCGAGCTCATGGGCCAGGCGCGCAAGGCGATCAACGACTGCCCCATGGTGGCGCTCTCCTGGGAGAACAAAGCGTCGGCGGCGGGCAGTCGGCTGGAGCGGCTCGGCCTGGGACGGCGCGTCGGGGGCTGACGGCTCGGAGCTGGTTGGGTGGGTGCGGCGCAGGGACCCTGCTTGCGCTTTGGCCGACGCGTCCCGCCGTGTCGATCAGATCGGCCAAATCGCGCCACATGGCGGCGGGCTCCATCGATGTGGGCGCCTGACTGTTGGGGATGGCCGATAGCGTCGGCCACATCCGTCCATCGGGTCTCCGGATCTGGCATCCCTCGAGGCGGATGGGCGGATTTGGTCGATCAGGCCGGCCATTGGCCCGGGTCGAGCCGAGGCGCGGAACCGAGGCGCGCCCCGCCGCGCGGCGCTCAGCCGACCAACGCCCGCACCCCGGGCATACTTGGGGCTCGAAGGAGACCCTCACCGTGCCCAACATCCTGCAGCACCTCCCGGTTGGCGAGCGTGTCGGCATCGCGTTCTCTGGCGGCCTGGACACCAGCGCCGCGATCCACTGGATGCGGGCCCACGGCGCCATCCCGTACGCCTACACGGCGCACCTCGGACAGCCCGACGAGGTGGACTACGACGCGATCCCGGTCAAGGCGCTCAAGTACGGCGCCGAGCACGCGCGGCTGATCGAGTGCCGCCCGCAGCTTGTGGCCGAGGGGATCGCCGCGCTCCAGTGCGGCGCCTTCCACATCTCAACCGCTGGCCAGCTGTACTTCAACACCACCCCCATCGGCCGCGCCGTCACCGGGACGATGCTCGTCTCGGCGATGCGCGAGGACGGCGTCAACATCTGGGGCGACGGCAGCACGTACAAGGGCAACGACATCGAGCGGTTCTACCGCTACGGCCTGCTCGTCAACCCGGGCCTTCAGATCTACAAGCCCTGGCTGGACCAGCAGTTCATCGACGAGCTGGGCGGCCGGGCCGAGATGTCGGCATACCTCGAGGGCGCAGGCCTCGAGTACAAGATGAGCGCCGACAAGGCGTACTCGACGGACTCCAACATCCTGGGCGCCACCCACGAGGCGAAGGACCTCGAGTTCCTGGACAAGGGCGTGTCGATCGTCAATCCCATCATGGGCGTCGCGTCCTGGCGCGCTGACGTGGACGTCCCGGCCGAGACGGTTCGCGTGGGCTTCGACGACGGCGAGCCCGTCACGCTCAACGGCGCCAGCTTCGACACCCCGCTCGCGCTGTTCACGGAGGCCAACGTCATCGGCGGCCGCCATGGCCTGGGCGTCAGCGACCAGATCGAGAACCGGATCATCGAGGCCAAGAGCCGCGGCGTCTACGAGGCGCCCGGGATGGCACTGCTGTACATCGCCTACGAGCGGCTGGTGACGGGCATCCACAACGAGGACACGATCGACCAGTACCGGTCCAACGGGCGGCGGCTGGGCCGGCTGCTCTACCAGGGCCGCTGGTTCGACCCGCAGGCGCTGATGCTCCGCGAGACCGCGCAGCGATGGGTGGCGCGGCCCATCACGGGCGAGGTCACGATCGAGCTGCGCCGCGGCAGCGATTACTCGATCCTCGACACCACGAGCCCCAACCTGACCTACCACCCCGAGCGCCTGACGATGGAGAAGGGCGACGAGGTGTTCTTCACGCCGCAGGATCGCGTCGGGCAGCTGACGATGCGCAATCTCGACATCGCCGACACGCGCGAGAAGCTGGTCGTCTACCACCGGGTGGGCCTGATGGGCACGAACCGCGAGGACGGCCTCCCGCTGCTGCCAGCTGCGACGCCGGACGTTGATGCCGCCGCGGAGTCGGATGCCGCCGCGGAGCCGCGCAAGGGCGAAGCCGAGCCGACGGCCTAGGCTCTGACAAGGTCCGCCGCATGGCGCTCCCTCGGCCGGTCCTGCGCCGTTTCGTGGCCCGGGAGCCCCAGATACTCGCTAGGCGAGTGCAGGGCGGAGGGTTCGTCGCGGACACCCGCCGGGCGCGTGTCTGAGCACCCAGCCGTCCCAGACACTCGCCACTCGAGTGTCTGCGCATCGGCTCCTGTCGAGCACTCGCCGGGCGAGTGTCTGGGACACGGCGGGGCAGGCGCGACAACCCGAGCCGAATCCGCCTCGTAGAGCCTCGCCCTAGCCCGCGGCCTCCCGCGCGGTCGCCTCGGCAGAGGATCGGTCCAGGACCAGGATGAGCGCGAGGCCTGCGATGAGGGCCGCGCCGAAGACCATCATGCCCACCTGGATCCCGGCGACCTGGGCGATGCCGCCGATCAGCAGCGCACCGATCGGCGACGAGCCGCCCATCAGCAGCGTGAACAGGCTCATCACGCGGCCTCGGTACGCGTCAACTGACAGCAGTTGGAGCCGCGTGTTCGACGTCACCGATGCCGTGACGCCGCCGATCCCGCCGACGAACATCAGGCCGATGCTGACGCCGTACAGGGGCGAGATCCCCAGCAGGACCAGCATGCTGCCCAGCACGACCGCGCCCACGAGGAAGCGCCGCTCGGTGGCCACCCGCGTCCGCATCAGTGCGATGCCCGCCACGAGCGAGCCCGCGCCGAGCGCCGCCTGCATCACGCCGAAGCCCGTCGCGCCCGCGCCCAGCGTGTAGGCGAGCAGCGGCGTCGCCACGGACCAGTTGAACCCCATCAGCCCCACGACGCCGAACAGGGCGAGGACACGGCGGATCGCGCGGTCGCCAAGCGCATACCGGATGCCCGCGCCGATGTCGGTGACGATGCGCGCCTGGACCGCGTTCGGATCGGCGCCCTCGCGCGCATGGGGCGGGCGGGCGTACGCGAGCGGGAGCACCGCCAGGACCGCAATCGACGGCACGAAGCTCGCGGCGTTGAGGAACAGCGTCGTGGAGACGCCGAAGACCGCCACCATCGCCCCGCCAATCCCGCCGCCGAGCAGCCGGGCCACGTTGAACTGGATGCTGTTGAGCGCGACGGCATTGCCCACCAGGTCGCGGCCCACGATCTCCGGCACGAGCGCCGCCTGCGCCGGGTTGCCGAACGCGTTGGTGAGCCCCAGGCCGAGCGCGAGGGCTCCGACCTCCCAGTACTGGACGTGGCCAGACCAGACGAGCAGGCCCAGCAGCAGCGCCTGCAGCATCGCGCCGATCTGGGTGAAGACCAGCACGCGCCGTCGCGGCAGCCGGTCCGCGAGCACGCCGCCCAGCAGTGGGAACACCAGCATCGGCAGGAACTGGAGCGTCGTGATGACGGCGAGGGCGAACGCCGAGTTGGTGAGCGTGAGGACCAGCCACGCCTGCGCGACGCTCTGCGCCCAGGTCCCGGCGCCCGACACCAGCTGGCTCGCCCAGTACCAGCGGTAGGCGGGGACCGAGAAGGCGGGGGGCAGCGACACCCAAGTCATCGCGACAAGGTTGCCACGTGCTGGCCGTTCACCACTTGGCTGTTGCCCGGAACGCCCGTGCTACGCTCGCGGACCCGTCCACAGGAGCCGCGCGAAGCCGTCATGAAGGTCGAGGTCTGGTCCGACGTCGTCTGCCCGTGGTGCTATATCGGCAAGCGGCGGTTCGAGCGGGCACTGGCCGCCTTCGACGGGCGCGACGAGGTCGAGGTCGAGTGGCGGAGCTTCCAGCTGAACCCCGACCAGCCCCGCGGCGTCGCGGACGACCACGACGCGCACCTCGCGCGGAAGATGGGCGCGACGCCGGAGCGGGTGCGCGAGATGAACGCTCAACTGGTGGGCCTGGCCGCTGTCGAGGGCCTCGACTACCACTTCGAGACCTACAAGGTGGTCAACACGATCGACGCCCACCGCATCCTGCACCTCGCCAAGTCGCACGGCCTGGGCAACGAGGCGCACGAGCGGCTGCTGCGGGCGCAACTCGTGGAGGGGCAGCTGCTCGAGGACCCGGTCACCCTGGCGCGGCTGGCGGGCGAAGTCGGCGTCGACGAGACCGAGGCGGCCGAGGCGCTGGCATCCGGGGCGTTCGCGGAGTCGGTGGCGCTCGACTTCGAGGAGGCGGCGACACTCGGCATCAACGCCGTCCCGTTCTTCGTGTTCGAACGCCAGTACGGGGTCCCGGGCGCGCAGCCCGCTGAGGTCTTCCTCTCGGTGCTCGAGCAGGTCCGCAGCAAGGTTGCCGGCGAGACCTGAGGCGTGGGCGCTTGGGGGCACCGGACTGAGAGCGGCGCGAGCGAGGCGCTTCGGCGCGGTCAGGCGCCCCGCCCAGCGACCCGGCGCCCGTATCGGGCTACCCTTCGGCCTATATCGCGGACGCGGCCGATCACTCACGATAGGGCGACCGAGTTGGGAGACTGAGCCGTGCCCGCATTCATGCCGACGTTCAGCGACGACACGTCGGCCGGGAACCTCGCCGCCACGCTGCGCCGGATCGCCGTCGAGGGCGTGCCGAAGCAGGGCGCCGGGCGCAGCGTGATCCGGGACGACGTGTCGGACGCCGCCGCCGGCTTGGCCAACAAGGCGCTCGAACTGCTCCGCGACCACGGCGCAGCTGGCCTGGCCGACTGGCTCGTGATGCGCCTGGCGAACGAGCCCGACGACCTCTTCGCCTCAATGGTCCAGCGGCGATTCGCCGAGGCGCTGCTCGCGGCTCGGCTCATCGTCCCGGCCTCCGGGATGGATACCGAGAGCCTCTGGACCGAGAGCGCCGCACGGGCGCCGGCGAAGCCGGTCTCGGCACCCCGATTCGGTCTTGCCAGGGCGCGCCCGCGGTCGGAGGCCGACCGCCACTTCTCGGCCCGGGTCAGCCTGCCGCGCGAGGACTAGCGCTCGGCAGACGACGTGTCCTGTGCCCGGCGCCCGGGCCCGTGGCGAGCGGACCGCCCGGGCTGCCTGCCCCGGATGGATCGATCAACGGCGACGCGATCACGGCCCGCTCGCTTCGCCGCGTAGAGCTGCGCATCAGCCCGGCGGAGCACATCCCCCGGAGAATCCTCGGGGCGCGCCATCGTGCCGCCAACCGACACCGTTAGCGACAGCCCTTCGACCACGCACAGCCAGTCGTGACCGGCGACCGCCTCCCGCAGGCGCTCGAGTGCATCCTCGCCGGATGCCTGGTCCAGCGACGGCAGCAGCACGAGGAACTCCTCCCCGCCGAGCCGCCCGACCAGCGGCGCCATCCGACCGGGTCTGGCCGGCCCTGCGAGCGACGCCTCCAGCACGCGTGCCAACTCCGCGATGGCGCGATCGCCGGCGGCATGCGAAAAGGTGTCGTTGATCCGCTTGAAGCGATCGGCGTCGACGATTGCCACCAGCAACGGCTCGCCGCCCACCACGTCCCCCAGCCGTCGCGCCAACTCCTCGTCCAGCATTCGACGGTTGGGCAGACCGCTGAGCTGGTCCGTCCGGGCCTGGCGCCAGTACTGGGCCGCGGCACGCCGCGCCTCATCGGTTTCGAACAGGACCTGTCGAGTCCGGACCGCCGCCTCCCGCCGCTCCGATGCCAGGCCCGCCGCCTGGGCGTGGTACCGCTTGTGCGTTGCGTAGGCCAGGTCGAAGCGACCGTTCGCCGCGTGGAGCTCCGCCTGCTCGGCGAGGGCGTCTGCCGCCACGGACGCGAGATCGCGCTCCTCGCACACGGCAACGCACCGGTTGAGCGATTCCTGTGCCTCGTCGAGCTCGCCGCGGCGCCGCTGGACCTCGGCCAAGGTGATGAGGATCTCGGCGGGCGTCCTCGCCTGGATGTCGCCACTCCGCGCCAGCAGCGCAAGCGCGCTGCCGAGCACAGCCTCGGCCTCGTCGAGCCGACCCACGCCAAGTGCCGCCCGGGCGAGCGTCTCGGCGAAGGAGGGGTCGAGCTCGATACCGTTCCGGCTGGCGAGGTCCCGCATCTCGGTCGCCGTTCGCCACGCCTGCTCCGCATCGCTCGCGACGCACTCGGAGTAGGCGAGGTTGTTGAGCGTTGAGATCTGGCGCTCCACGTCGCCGATCGAGGCGAACACCCGCTGCGCCTCGCGGTACCGATCGCGGGCCTGGTCGAGCGACCCGTCCTCGGCCAAGGCGTCCGCGAGCCGTAGGACGAGATTGCCGTGCATCCGTGTCGGGGTCGTCTCGTCCGCGAGCCCGAGGGCTGCCAGAGCGTGGTCCAGGGTAGCCGCCGCGTCGCCGATGCCCTCGTGGATCGACGAGAGGACGAGGTGGCTGCGGGCGAGGAGCGCCCGCTCCCCCTCAGCGCGCGCCCACTGACTGACCTCGTTCGCGAGGCTGGCGGCGGCGGTCGGGTGGCCCTCGCGCTGGAGCATGTCTGCCCGAACGAGGCGGGCGCGCATGGCGAGCAGGGTTGCGCCTCTGGCCTCGGCATCCCGCTCCAGCTCGATGGCGGCATTGAGGCGGATGCGCACGTTCGAGGAGCGCTGGAACTCAAGCGCGTCGAGATGCGCCGCCAGGCGGTCTAGGGCGGGGGCGCTCGGCCTGGGCTCGTCCACGTCTGCGAGTATCCGCGGTTCGACGACTGACCGAAAGGGGTCGAACGGGGGTGGGCGGCCGCTGGCGGTGCGTTTGCTCCCGGAGAATTCGAGGGCCGAGGCCGGCCACCTTGACGACCGGCCTCGGCAGCGGCCCGATGACGGAGAGCGCCGGGGGAGATCGGCGCGACCCTGCGGACCTAGGGGCGGCGCGTTGGGTAGGTGCTGCCGAGTACCCGCTTTGCCTCATCGGAGGGCTTCGACTGCTCAGGCTCCCTGCCCGGCGGGGCCTCGCCCGGCACGGCGCTTACGGGCGCCGCGTCCGCCGAGGACGCCTCGACCAAGTCGGCCTCCGGCCACGCGCATGAGGGGCATGCCCAAGCGACGCTCTGCGCGCCGGCCTTCGCTGCGGCGTCCAGAGAGCTCCAGCGTTCGCGGAGATCTTCGCGTCCACACCTGGTGCATCGCCTGACGATCATGTCCACGTCGCACCTCCTTCCGGCTCGGCACGGTGAGATGGTGGGGAGCCGGGCCTTTCGGCCGCGCCATCCGGATCAGCCGGAGGCTTTCGGTCCCGCGACAGGCCTGCGTCGCCAGCCGAGCCTCGCGCCGACCGGCCCCTCGAACCCCGAATAGGCCCATTCGCCGATACTGCCGCCATGGCCGAGTTCGTCCAGTTCCGCACCGTCTTCTCTGCATCGGTTGTGTACTGGCGCGGCCCCTCGCCGTTCCACTTCGTCCCGGTGCCGACGGGTGAAGCGGCCGAGATCCACGCGCTGGCGCCCGTCCTGACCTACGGCTGGGGAGCGATCCCGGCCCGCGTGCGCATCGGGCGGACCAGCTTCACGACGGCCCTGTTCCCCAAGGACGGCGGGTATCTCGTGCCCGTCAAAGATGCCGTCCGACGAGCGGAGGGCCTGTCCCTCGGCGACACGGTGACGGTCGAGCTGGCGCTGGGCGGTTGAGCGTGAGGCCGAGCCCCGGAGGCGCAGGAGTCCGTGGCGGGGACCATGGTCAACCCATCGCTGGCGCCGACGCCTGCGCGACAAATCAAATGGGCCCGGAGGACCCCTGGCGGGCCAACGTCACGCGAGACCTCGACTGCGTTCGCCGCCACTACCTTGAGCTATTCGATTCGCTCAGCAGCGGTTCGGAGCCGACCCAGTCCTAGTCGATAGCTGTGGCGGGCGGGACCTGTCAGGTGCGCGATCGGCGGCGTGCCCACATCGGCCCAGCCGCTCGTCCAACCACGGTTCGCGGTCACGCCGGGCAACCGTCCCGACCGCAGGACGAACCGGTGCGTCGCGAGCCGATGTCGCGGTGCGGGCGCGACGCGCGCGGGCGCAGGCCGGTCCGGGACATGCGGGTTGGGTCGTGCGATGTTGGCAATGAGCAGTCCGATGACCGTGAGTGCCTGGATGCCGTGCTCGTCGCGCGGGTCCAGGGCGATCCGCATTGCTCCCCCCGCCCGCCGTTGCAGCAGCACCAGCGAGGGACGAGGGCGACGCATGAGCAGGAAATCTCGGAGCGGGTGCGCAATCGTCCCGTCCGGCCCGACGAGGAACAGCCGCGTCCCGGTCGCGACGAGCGCCCTGCGCTTCGCGGGGTACACCGCCCACACCTCCTCCCCAGGCTCGAGAAACGGGGCGACGGACGCAACGAGCTGGGGGTGGAAGTTGGGCATGATCGGCGGGACCCCCGGCAAGGCCTGCGATCAGCGGAGGACGCACGGACCGCTGCCGGCCGCGGCCGCCACGTGGCGACTTGGCGCGACACGGTGAACGCCTCCATCCTGCGCGTGTGGCATATCGGGGGACCATGGGCGGGTCTTGCCGCTGTTGCACTCCCCTGCCAGTTCAGGCGGGCGCTCGAACGTCGAATGGGCTGGCGCGTGGCCGACGCGAGTCCGAGCGAACCCTCAGGCTGGCCCTTCAGCGATGGAGGACGTGGCGGGGGCATCAGGGCCCGGCCCTTCGCCCCCAGACGGGGCTGCATCGTCGTGGGACCGCGTCGCCTCCCCGGCACCGGCTGCGGGGGCGCCGTCCCCGTCGAGCGCAGCCAGCAGTTCACGGCGCGACGCGGGCTTCGACACGAAGCGAGCCCCGCGGGCGACCACGCGCTCCAGACCGAGCGTCTCCGCCGTGTAGCCCGACAGGAGCACGACCCGGACCGACGGATACCGGTCGAGCACGGTCTCGGCGAGCTCGATCCCCCCGATGCCGGGCATGACCACGTCGGACACGATGGCGTCGATCGGGTGGCGCATCGTCTCGAGCAGCTGGAGCGCCTCGCCCCCGGTGCTGGCCTCGATGACGCTCCAGCCCGCGCGCCGCAGGACCTGCCGGGCCATCTGGCGGACCGTGGCCTCGTCCTCGGCGAGGAGCACGGTGCCCCGGGCCGCGCCGGGCTGGTGCGGGACGGCGGCCGGCGCCTCGCCCGCGTCGACGCGCGGGAAGTACAGCTTGAACGTGGACCCGCGGCCGGGCTCCGAGTACAGCCAGATGTGGCCGCCCGCCTGCTGGACGATGCCGTAGATGGTCGCGAGGCCGAGTCCCGTCCCCCGGCCAAGCTCCTTGGTCGTGAAGAAGGGCTCGAACACGCGCGACCGGGTGTCAGCGTCCATCCCGATGCCGGTGTCGCTGACGGCAAGCAGGACGAACTCGCCCGGCGTGACGTTGAAGTGGTCGGCGGCGTACCCCTCGTCGAACGTCACATTCGTGGTCTCGATCATGATCCGGCCGCCCTCGGGCATCGCGTCGCGGGCGTTGACGGTGAGGTTGACGAGGATCTGGTCCAGCTGCCCGGCGTCGGCCCGGATCCGCCCGGTGTCATGGGCGAGCGTGAGGCGCAGCTCCACCGCCTCGCCGATCAGCCGGTGCAGGAGGGGCTCGAGCGCGCGGATGCTCGCGGCCGGGTCGAGCACCTGCGGCGAGACCGCCTGCTGGCGGCTGAACGCGAGGAGCTGCGTCGTGAGCGCCGCCGCACGCGTGGCCGCCTCGTCGATGCCATGGACATTGCCGAGGGCCATCGCGAAGTCGAAGTGCTCCCGATCCCCCTCGAGATCCTCCTCGAGGAGTTCCACGAAGCCGCGGATCGCGAACATCATGTTGCCGAAGTCGTGGGCGATCCCGCCCGCGAGGCGCCCGATCGACTCGAGCTTCTGCGCCTGGAGCAGCTGGGCCTCCGCGGCCTTGCGGGCCGTGATGTCGACGACCGTGGCGAACACGGTCCCCGCCGGGTCGCCGGTGAGCGGCGAGAGGCTGATCTCGACCGGGATCTCGCGCCCGTCCCGACGGCGAGCCCACAGGTCCAGGCCGATGCCCATGGGTCGCGCGTGCGGATTGGCGTTGAAGGCCGCGCGGTGGGCCGCATGGCGGCCGGCCGACTGCTCGGGCAGGAGCAGCTCGACGGGCTTGCCGAGCAGTTCGGCCGCCTCGTACCCGAACGCGCGCAGGGCCTGCGGGTTGGCGTAGGTGACGGCGCCACGCGCGTCCACGCCCACGATGGGATTGGGGGAGGCGTCGAGGACCGCGAGATGGGCGCTGCTTTCAGCGCGCGGCGGGGCGGGGCGGGGCTGGGCGTCGGCCACGGGGGACGTTCCCGATAGCTGGGGCGGGCTGACGATGCGACGGAGTCACGGTGCCCGACGTCCACGATCACGTCAAGCGGACATCGGCCGAAGCGACTCGAGCCCCGCCGATCTCGGGTGCCCGCCGAACACCTGCGCCAGTCTCGGCCCTCCTGCCGGCGAGGTGCCACCCCGCGACGTGTTCACGCAGCAGGTCACGAGGCGGCAGGTCGGGTTTCGGTCGGGTCGCGCGTCCGCGGCAGACCGGGCACGATAGCAATGGCGCAGCGTCCAAGCCGCCCCGTCCACCGCCACCACCGCTCCACCGGGAGAATCCTCGCCATGTGCGGCGTCTTTGGCTACGTGACCAACCGGGATGAGGCCCTCGGCCCCATCCTGGTCGAGGCCGCGCAGCGGCTCACCTACCGCGGCTACGACTCTGTCGGCGCGGCGACCTTCCACGATGGGACGATCGACCTGCGCAAGGACGTGGGCAGGGTGGACGCGGTGGCCGAGCGCCACGGCCTCCGCGAGATGCGCGGCAGCCGGGGCATCACGCAGCTCCGATGGGCGACGTTCGGCGCGCCCTCGCAGGTCAACGCGCAGCCGCACCTCGATTCGGACGGCTCCATGGCCGGCGCCCACAACGGCAACGTGGTCAACAACGCGGAGCTCCGCGTGGAGTTCGCCGCGGAGGGGATGACGGTCCGCTCCCAGAACGACGGCGAGAGCTGCGTCCACGCGGTCGAGCGCCACCTCCGGCGCGGCGCCGGCTTCATCGACGCGATCCGGCTCGCCTACCGCGACCTCGAGGGTGACTACTCGTTCGTCATCGGCCGCGCGGACGACGACCGCCTGTACGCCTTCAAGAAGGGCTCGGGCCTCGTCGTCGGCATCGGCGACGGGTTCACCTGCGTGTCGTCGGACCTGCCCTCGATCCTGCCCCTCACGCGCGACGTGCTCCGGCTGAATGACGGCGAGATCGTGACGCTGTGGGCTGACCGCGCGGAGGTTCGGTCGGTCGAGGACGGTGAGGTGCTCGAGCGCGCCGTCGAGCGAGTGAGCGAGTCGATGGACGTGGCCCGCAAAGGCGGATTTCCGCACTTCATGGCCAAGGAGATCCACGAGCAGCCCCAGGTGGCCGGCGAGCTCCTCCGCCTCCTCGACGCGAGCGCGGATGTGGCGCCGCTGGCGAAGCGGATGCGCGAGGCGCGACACCTGTATCTCGTGGGCTGCGGCACCAGCTATCACGCCGCGCTGCTGGGCTCGGTGTACCTGGCCCAGCTGGCGGGCCGCGTCGCGATCCCGATCCTGGCGCCGCAGTTCATCGCCCAGTACGCACCGGCGGTGGGGCCCGATGACGTGGGGATCTTCGTGAGCCAGTCGGGCGAGACCAAGGACGTGCTCAACGCGCTCGAGGCGGCCGATCGCCGCGGTATGGTCTCCTTCGGCCTGGCCAACGTGGTGGGCTCTGCGCTCACGCGCGCGACGCAGCTGTGCCTGCCGCTGGGCTGCGGGTTCGAGATCAGCGTGCCGGCCACCAAGACCTTCACCAACCAGGTGGTCGCGTTCCTGTACCTCGCGTACCGGCTCGCGGGCAGGGACACCGCCGAGCTGGCGCGGATCCCGGAGCTGATGGAGGCGACGATCCAGGCCGTGGACGAGCCCGTGCGGGCCATCGCAAGGGAGCTCGCCGATCGCGACAACCTCTACTGCCTGGGCTATGGCGCCACCTACCCCATCGCGCTCGAGGGCGCGCTCAAGCTCAAGGAGATCACCTACGCCCATTGCGAGGGCATGCTCTCGACCGAGTTCAAGCACGGGCCGCTGTCGGCCGTGAGCGACGGCTACCCCATCGTGTTCGTGGCCGGTCCCACCGACACGCCGCTGATCATCAGCGGAATCAACGAGGTCAAGGTCCGCGGAGCGCGGACGATCACCATCGCCCAGGACGACGCGCGGCTGCGCGCGAACGGCGACGACCTGATCGCGATCCCAGTGTCGGACCCGCAGGTCAGCGCGCTGCTCTCGGTCATCCCGCTCCAGCTGCTCTCGTACCACCTGAGCGTGCTGCGCGGCTTCGACCCCGATTTCCCGCGCAACCTGTCCAAGACGCTCACCGTGGACTGACGCCCGCGCGATGCCTGCGTCCCCCGTGAAGCCCGACGCCCGGCGAGAGCTCGCCCGCCAACGCCTCGCCGCCCAGCGTCTCGTCGGTCAGCCGGCCGCCTCGCCGCTCGCGGCCGTGCGCTGGATGCTCGCGCTCCAGGCGCAGGACTACCCCGGCGTCAAGTGGTCCGTCGGCCTGCGGACGGGCGGCGCGGGCAATTCGGGCGGCGCCACCGAGGCCGATGTCGAGGCCGCCTGCGATGCCGGCGAGATCGTCCGATCGTGGCCGCTGCGCGGCACGCTCCACATGGTGGCCGCGGACGATCTCGGATGGATGCTCGAGCTGACGACGCCACGGGCCATCGCCTCCGCCGCGAAGCGCCGTGAAGCGCTCGGCATCACGGTGGCGGACATCGAGCGGGCCCGGGAACTCGCCGTCGACGCGCTGCCGGGACGGGACGCCCTGTCACGGACCGCGCTCTTGGCCGCGATCGAGCGTGGCGGCGTCGCGACCAGCGGCCAGCGCGGCTACCACCTGCTGTGGTACCTCGCCCAGACGGGCACCCTCGTGCTGGGTCCCACCAGCGGTTCGCAGCAGACGTTCGCGCGGCTGGACGCGTGGGTCGCGAACCCGCGCCGGCTCGAGCGCGACGAGGCGCTGGCGGAGCTGGCGTCGCGGTACTTCGCGAGCCATGGGCCGGCGGGCGCCGACGACCTCGCCCGCTGGTCCGGCCTGACGCTCCGCGACGTGCGGCGCGGCATCGAGGTCGCGGGCCGGGGCATCGCAGAGCGGGCGATCAGCGGCCGCCCGTTCTACCTCGGGGCCGAGGCCGCCGACGCGGCCAATGCCGACCATGGCCGGCGAGAGCCGGCAGGCCTGCTCCTGCTCCCAGGCTTCGACGAGTACCTCCTCGGCTACCGCGACCGGTCGGCCATGCTCGCCCCCGAGCACGCCGAGGCGATCGTCCCGGGAGGCAACGGCATGTTCCGCTCGACGATCGTGGCCGACGGCGAGGTCGTGGGGACCTGGGGCCGCCGAGTCGGCGCGCGCGCCATCACGATCGAACTGGAGCCGTTCGAGGCGCTGTCGCAGCCCCAGCGGGACGCACTGGCCGAGGCGGCCGGGCGGTATGGCCGGTTCCTGGGGCGGCGGGTTGCGGTTGGCGCTGGATAGCCCGATCGACGGGTGTCAGTGGGTGAATCGGCCCGTTGACCGAAGGGTCGCGCCGGAGGACCTTCGGAAGTGTCCACCAGACTCCCGCGTTGCGGCCGCATGGCGCGGTCGGGCGCACTCCGACGCTGACCCCGCGACGTGGCGCACGCCGCCCTCAGCCGCACCTCGTGAACCATGACCGTCCTCCGCCGAACCCGGTTCCTGCTCGCCGCCGCCTGCGCGATGCTCCTCATGACCCTGGCCGTCCCCGCCACCAACGCCTACATGCCACGGGCGACCCACTACCGCGTTGGCGGCGCGGTCACGCTCGACACGAACCTGCTCTCGGACAGCGGCGCCTCGGCGTGGGCGATCGACCAGTACCTGCGGTCCGCCACCTCGCTGCCGCCACTGGGCGAGGCGTTCATGGCCGCGGAGGCGACGTACGGCGTCAATGCCCGCTTCCTGCTGGCGGCGGCGCTCCACGAGTCGGGCTGGGGAACCAGCGACATCGCGCGGTACAAGCACAACCTGTTCGGCTACAACGCCTACGACCGCGACCCATACCGGTACGCCACCGCGTACGCCACCTACGCCGCCAACATCAACGCCACCGCGAAGTTCATCAAGGACTTCTACCTGACGTCGAGCGGCCGATGGTGGGGCGGCCAGCCGACGCTGCGGAGCATGCAGCAATTCTGGTCGTCGTCCCATCGCTGGGGCGTCAGCGTGAGCGGTGTCGCGAACTCCATCCACCTCGACGCGTTCAACAGCAAGGACATCGGGTTCGCCCCGCCCGTCGTGGCGGCGCGGCTGCACGGCGGCGACCGCGCCGTAGTCCGAGTGACCTGGAAGGGCGGGGACCTCCCCGCGGGGATCGAGTTCGCTGCCACGTGGGCGCCCGTGGCCCTCGACGCCGATGTCATCGCCGCCGCCTCGGCCAGCACCGGCCCCGCCGACCCCAGCCCCACCGACGCGACCCCTACGGGTTCACCCTCGCCGGGGGATTCGCCGTCACCCACGATTTCGCCCGCGACGCCATCGCTCGTCCCGGATGCGCTGATCGGCGGGGTCGTCGCGGCAACGCCCGCGTCCGCCGCTGCCACGGCCGCGGGCATCGCGGCAATGGCCGCGTCAGTCAACCGACCATCGGTGACCGTGGACACGACCCGGACGAGCTCCGTAGCCCACCGAGTCACGCTTGCGATCGCCACGCCGCTCCTGCCCGGCCACTACAGGCTCTCGCTCGAGCTCCGCGACACTGGTGGTGGTCCCCTCCCCGCAGGCGAACGCGTGCCGATCCCGAGCGTGGACGTCCGGGTCTGGGCCGACGAGTCCGCCAGCATCGATCTCGCGGCGAGTCCCGACGGCACGGGTGCGGTCGTCCTGCTCACGAACACGGGCAGCCAGCCGATCGCCGCGCAACCCGCACGTGACCCGTCCCTCCCGAGCGATCTCGAGAGTCGCGCGTTCTCGACACTGACGGTCACCGCGACCACCTCGGACCCCGCCAACCCGACGCCGGTGCTCCTCCTCTCCGCGCCGATCAGCGCGGACCTCATGCCGGGCGACGCGCTCTCCTTCGACGTGCCGGCCGTCGAGGCCGCCACCGGTCGCGTGGGCAATTGGCTCTCGGTCGCCCTCACTGTGCCCGGCAGCCCCTCCTGGGTCGCTGCCTACGCTCCGGTGGGCGCGTGGTTCGCCACCGGCCAGCTGAGCGCCACGGTGCCGCTGGACGCCCTTGACCCGGCCGGCGTCGCCTTCGTCGGGCCGGTCCTGCCGCAGTCGGGCGCGCCGACGACCACCGCATCCGCTGTGCCAACCGCCACGCCGGCACCGGCCGCCACTCCGACCCCAGCGCCAGTGCCGACCCCAGCGCCAGTGCCGACCCCCTCGCCCAGAGCGACCCCCTCGCCCAGGCCAGTGCCGACTGCCAGGCCCAGGCCGACTGCCAGGCCAGTGCCGACCGCGACCCCGTCCGCGCCAACGCCGGCGACGAAACCGGCGACGAAACCGGCCACAGCGCCGGTGAAGCACGGCACGTGGTCCTCCTCGGAGCACAGCAGCGCCGTGACGTACCGAGGCGGCTGGCGCGACGCCGGATCCGCGGGCTACAGCGGTGGCAACGCCACCTTCTCGACGACTCCCGGCAACAGCGCCACCTTCGCGTTCACCGGCAACTCGGTCACCTGGGTCGGTCCCGTAGGCCCCACCCGCGGCCGGGCGCTGGTGCTGATCGACGGGAACGCCGTGGCAACGATCAACCTGTGGCGCTCAGGCTTCGTCCCTCAGGTCGCCCTCTACCGCGCCACGTTCCGATCGGTCGGGAGGCACACGCTCACGATCAGGGTGCTCGCGAGCCCGGGCCATCCGTACGTGGCCATCGACGGATTCGTCGTCCGCTCCTGAGGTCGGGGCACGCCTGGCCGAGAGCGAGCGGGGGGTCGTTCCGAGCCGCGTCGGTCCGCGTGAGCGGTGTCAGCCCGGGCGCTCGAGACCCTCAAGGGTCCAGCGCGGAACGGGCAGATTGGGCGGCACGCCCGCAGGGGACTCCGGGTACCGGGCCATGGAGGCCGTGGCCCAGGCAAAGTAGTCGTGCAGCGCCTCGCGCAACGGCGGCTCCGTCAGGCCGGCATCGACCAGCGCGGCGTCGAAGCACGCGATCGCCCGGCGGTCCATCTCGTCGTGTTCACCCTCGCCGCTGTGGAGACGCACGACCGAGGACTCGTCGCCGAAGCGCGTCGTGTAGTCCGGCGGCCCTCCGAGCGCCTCCGCCCAGTAGGCGGCCAGCCGCTCGGTGTGGTCGGGCTTGAACCCGTGGCTGAACGCGTGGGAGACCACGTCGTCGGCGAGGACCCGGGCGTGCCATGCGGCAGCAAGCCGCACCAGCACGGCGTCGCCGCCGACGGCCTCGTACAACGACCGCGTCATGGCCGAAGCATGCCACGCGGTTGGCGGGGAGGTCCTGCAGCGCACCAGGCGGAGAAGCCGGGCGGATTTCTCGCCAGCGAGTTCACGCGGGCGAGGCGCAGGCGCCTCCGTCATTCGCTATGGTCGACACCGCAGGGCTGGGCGCCCGCTGGCTCAAGTCACGCCAGAGGCGGTCGTCCAGACGTCACCCCGCGGTCGAGGGTCGAGCACCCGTGCCGAACAGCCGAACCGGGAACCATCGGGATCGCGGGCCTGTGTCGGCGAGCCGTCCGGGCCTGTGGCGAATGGCGCGGACCAACCTCGTCCTGGCGGTCGTGGTGTTCGCGGGCTGGCTCGTGCTCGGCGGGGAGCGCGCCCTGCACGCCGTCGCCGTCGACTGGCAGGTGTCGCTGACCATGGCCTTCGGCTCGCTCGTCGGCGGCGGGACGTCGGAGGGAGGCGGCGCAGTGGGCTTCCCGGTGCTGACGAAGGTGCTCGCGGTCCCGCCTGACCAGGCCCGCCTGTTCGCCTTCGCCATCCAGAGCGTGGGCATGGGCACGGCGACCATCACCATCGTCCGCAACCGCATCGCGCTGGAGTGGACGGCGATCCGCTACGGAGCGCCAGCAGCAGCCCTCGGCGTCATCGTGAGCTCCATCGTCCTCGCGCCGCTCCTTCCCGGGCCGACGGTTCGGCTGCTGTTCACGGCGATCCTCGCGAGCATGGGCCTCGCACTCTGGATCAGCCGGCGGTTCGCGCCCAGCCGGCGTGACTGGCTCGAGCACCTCGGTGCGCGGGAGCGGGCAATCCTCGTGGGGGCGGGCCTCGTCGGCGGCGTGCTGTCCGGCCTGGCCGGAGTCGGCGAGAACACGATCATGTTCGCCGTCCTCGTCCTCGGCTTCCGCGTGTGCGAACGCGTGGTCACGCCCACCACCGTTGTCCTGCTGACCATCGTGACGTGGGCCGGCTTTGCCACCCATGTCCTCGTCATCGGCGATTTCACCGGGCCCGTGGTCGACATGTGGCTGGCGGCCGTCCCGGTGGTGGCGGTCGGGGCGCCGATGGGGGCGCTGCTCCTCACGCGGATGTCGCGTGACGCGATCGTGTGGGTGCTGTACGGGCTGATCTCGATCGAGCTCTGCTCAACGCTGCTGCTGGTGCCGATGTCAGCCGGGCAGGCAGCCCTCTTCGCGCTGGCCATCCTCGGGTTCTCCGCCGTGTGCGTGCGGATGGCGACAGCCGCCCGGTATCGGGTGCCGGTCGAACGGGTCGCGGTTGTGGTCGCGGCCTGAGCGTCGAACCGGCCTCCTGCGTCCGGCGGGGCCTCGATGCCGCTCAGGCGAGGCCGAGGTCCGCCCGCACGTCCTCGGGGAGCGCCGTGTAGTCGAGCACGACCGCTCGCGCCCCCGCCTCGAGCAGCACGCCGGGCGCCTGCGACGAGGCGATCCCCAGCACCTCACAGCCCGCCGCCCGTCCCGCCAACACGCCGTTGCGCGCGTCCTCGACCACCATGCAGCGCGCCGGATCGAGCCCCAGCCGGTGGATCGCGACGAGGAACGTCTCGGGATGGGGCTTCTTGTGCGTCACGTCCTCGGCGGTCACGACCACGTCGAACGCACCTTCCGGCAGCCCGAGCGCCGCGAGGTTCCCCAGCAGCTTCGGCCGGTCTGATCCGGTCGCGAGCGCCAGCCGGAGGCCGGCTGCCCGGAGGCGGTCGAGAAAGGCGTGAACCCCCGCGATGGGCTGGAGGGCGCCAGGGATGAGCTCGAGGTAGACCTGGTACGTGAGCGGCTTGTCGATCGCAAGGTCCGCGGTCACCCCGTGCGCCGCGGCTGCGCCGCTGATGAACCGGTCGTCGCCCGCGCCCACGAACGGCGTGAAGTCGCTGGTCGCGACCACGATCCCGTACCGACGGCGGAGCGCCTCTGCCGCGGCCGCCGCGATGAACGGCTCTGAGTCGCACAGGGTGCCGTCAAGGTCGAAGACCACAGCGTCGAACCGTCGAGCGGGCATGGCCCGAACGTATCACGCAGGCCGGACTGGACGGCTGGATCCCGGATCGCGCCCTGGACCGGCGGTCCATCCGGGGCAACTCCTAAACGGAGGACCCAGACTCGCGGTCCAGCCCAGGCGACTCGTGCGTCGAAGGTCTGGACTGTGGGTCCAGCCCGGGCCGCCCGCCCGTCGAGGCCTGGACTGCGGGTCCAGCCCGGGCGACTCGCGCTCCGAGGGCTTGGACTGCTGGTCCAGCCTGGGCCGCCCGCCCGTCGAGGCCTGGACTGCGGGTCCAGCCCGGGCGACTCGCGCTCCGAAGGTCTGGACTGCTGGTCCAGCTGGTGCCTTCCGACGTCGAGGGTCTGGGCTGGCGGTCCAGCCCAGGCGACTCGTGCGTCGAAGGTCTGGACTGCTGGTCCAGTCAGGACCGTCGAGATTCGAAGCCCTGGACCGGCGGCCCAGCCTCGTGACCGTGGTCCCGGATCCGAGCGGCCGAGCTCGCAGACACTACCAGGACGTCGGCTGCGGCCGGCCCTCCTCATAGCCGGCAGCGCTCTGGACGCCAACGACAGCGCGCTCCTGGAACTCGGGGATCGTCCGCGCGCCGGCGTACGTGCACGACGAGCGCACGCCCGCGACCACCTGGTCGAGGATGTCCTCGACCCCCGGCCGCTCGGCGTCGAGGTACATCCGCGAGCTGCTGATCCCCTCCTCGAACAGCTCCTTGCGGGCGCGCTCGAACGGCGTCTCGGTCCGCGTCCGGTTGCGAACGGCCCGGTTGGAGGCCATGCCGAAGCTCTCCTTGTACAGCCGACCGTCCAGGTCGCGCAGCGTGTCCGCCGCGCTCTCGTACGTGCCGGCGAGCCACGAGCCGAACATCACCGAGGCCGCGCCGGCCGCCAGCCCGAGAGCGACGTCGCGCGGGTAGCGGACGCCGCCGTCAGCCCAGACGTGCTTGCCCTGCTTCGCCGCCTCGGCCGCGGACTCCATGACCGCGGTGAACTGGGGCCGCCCGACACCGGTCATCATGCGGGTCGTGCACATGGCGCCCGGGCCGATGCCGACCTTCACGATGTCGGCGCCCGCGTTGATCAGGTCGCGTGTCCCGTCGCGGGTGGCGACATTGCCGGCCACGATCGGCAGCGAGCCCACGACGCCGCGCACGGCCTCGATCGCTGACAGCATCTTCGCCTGGTGCCCGTGCGCGGTGTCCACGACCACCACGTCCACGCCCATCTCGGCCAGCGCCCTCGCCCGCTCGGCCGGATTGCCGCTGATCCCCACGGCCACAGCGCTCATCAGCTCGCCGCGCGCGTTGAGGGCCGGCCGGTAGATCGTCGAGCGCAGGGCGCCCCGGCGCGTGACCACGCCCACGAGCCGCCCATCCGCGTCCACCACGGGCGCCGCGCTGATCCGGTGCTCGTTGAGGAGCTCGAAGATCTCGGGCAGGTCCGTCGTCGCGTCGACCAGCACGAGATCGCGCGTCATCACGTTCTGGAGCTGCGTGAAGCGGTCGAAGCCGGCGGCGTCGCGCTCGGCGAAGATCCCGATGGGCCTCCGCTCGTCATCAACCACAACCAGCACGCCGTGCGCCCGCTTGTGGATCAGGTTGAGCGCCGCGCCCACCGTCTCGGTCGGGCCGAGGGTGATGGCGGTCTCGAAGACCGGGTGGCGGCTCTTCTGGTAGCGCAGGTTCTCGCGGATGATGTCGAGCGGGATGTCCTGGGGCAGCACCGTGAGCCCGCCGCGGCGCGCCACGGTCTCGGCCATGCGCCGGCCGGCCACCGCGGTCATGTTGGCCACCACGACCGGGATGGTCGTGCCGAGGCCGTCGGGCGTGGAGAGGTCCACGTCCAGCCGCGACGCGAGCGCCGACAGGCTGGGCACCATGAACACGTCGGAGTAGGTCAGGTCGTACTGCGGCACGAGGTCGTTGACGAAGCGCATGTGGTGAGCGGGCCTCCAGGAGTCCCAAGCGGGCGCGCACAGGATAGGTCCAGCCCGCCCGACGGGCGGTGGTGCCGAGTTCCCGGCCGGTCCCATGTCTCTCATTCCGGCCCTTGCCACCAGGGGCCCTATCGGCCCTCCCATCGCGGGCCCGACCGCTGCGTACCACTCTCCGCACGGTGATCCCCGGCCGAAGGCACCGTGCGACCCAACCGGCGCTGCGCCCTCCAGCGGGCCGCTGGGCGCACGGCCGGGCGGCGCCTCAGGGCTTGCTCACTATTGAGACTCACTCTCGACACGCGCGGTCGATCCTGCTAGGCTCCCCAGCATGACGAGCTCCAATCCCATCGTCGAGGCGCTGGATGTCGCGGGGTACCGGCTGACCGGCCCCCGCCGTGCCGTCGCTGACCTGATCGCGGACTACGACGGCCACTTCACGGCCGCCGAGCTGGAGACGGCCGCACGAGAGCGCGGGCTTGGTGTCAGCCGGGCGACGCTCTTCCGAGCGCTCGAGCTGCTGACGGAACTGCACGTGGTGGAGCGGCTGGACCTGCCGAGTGGCGAGCACGCCTATGTCCCGTGCAGGCGGACGCACCACCACCACCTCGTCTGCTCGCGCTGCGGGCGCGTGGCGGAAGTGGAGGATTGCGGCATGGCCGACGCCGTGGCGGAGATCGCGCGGCGGAGCGGCTTCAAGATCGACAGCCATCGGCTCGAGCTGTTCGGGCTGTGCCGCCATTGCCAGGCGAAGGCCTTGCCGGTCGCCTGACCCCTGCGGCCGCCCGGCGGCAGGGACCCCACATGATCAACAATGAGACTGAGTCGCACACAACCGCTGACCCGGAGGACAGGATGAACCGGCACCGCCCAACCGTGAGGACCAGAGCGTTGCGCGCGATCTCGATCGCCGGGATCGCCGTCCTCGCTGCCGCGTGCACGAGCGGATCGGCATCGCCGTCGTCGGCAGCATCTGGCAAGTCGATCGTCGTGACGTACTCGATCCTCGGCGCGGTCGTGAAGGACCTGGTGGGCGATGCGGCAACCGTCAGGGTCCTCATGCCCAACGGCTCGGATCCGCACGACTGGTCGCCGTCCGCCAAGGACATCGAGGCGATGACGAAGGCCGACCTGCTCGTCGAGAACGGCTTGAACCTCGAGGGCGGCATGGGCGACGCGTTCAACCAGGCCCAGAAGGATGGCGTCAAGCGCTTCCTCGCCTCGGACCACATCACGGTCCGGCATGTTGGCGCCGGCGAGGGGATCGACGCCTCAGCCGACCAAGTGGCCGGTGCGGCGGACCCGCACCTCTGGATGGACCCGCTGACCATGAGGGACGTGGTCTCGGGCCTCGCCACAGAGCTCAAGGCGGATCTCGGGATCGACGTCTCGGCCCGGGCGACCGACCTCGAGGCGCGCCTGACGACGCTCAACGACCAGCTCACCGCGATCCTGAACACCGTCCCCGCCTCGCAGCGCTCGCTGGTCACGGGGCATGAGTCGCTCGGCTACTTCGCCCAGCGCTACGGCTACAGGCTGATCGGCGCCATCATCCCCAGCCTCTCGACCCAGGCCGAATCGTCGGCGGCGAACCTTGCCGCCCTCGAGGCCAAGGTCAAGGCAGCCGGTGTCAAGGCCGTGTTCACGGAGCTCGGCACGGACGCGTCGGTTGCCCAGGCCGTTGGGAGGGACACCGGCGCCAAGGTCGTGGAGCTCACGACCCACGCGCTCCCGCAGGACGGTTCCTACTTCACGTTCCTGACCAATATCGCCAGTCTGGTGGCCGAGAACCTGAAGTAGCCTTGGTCGCGCAGCCTCCGGGGCCACCGGGCGGGAGCCTGCGACCGCCAAGCTGTCAGCACTGAAAGCGAGGGGTCTCCCTGGGTCCGTTCATCGATCCGTTCCTCGGCAACGAGTTCATGTTGCGAGCCCTCGCGGCCGGGGTCCTGGTCTCGGTCGGCTGCGCCATCGTGGGCACGTTCGTCGTCCTCCGCGGCTTGGCGTTCATCGGCGACGCCCTCGCCCATGGCGTCCTGCCGGGCGTGGCCGCGGCGCTCCTGCTGGGTCTGCCGGGCATTCTCGGGGCCGCCGTCGGTGCAGCCGTCATGATCGGCGGGGTCAGCCTGGTCACGCAGCGATCGAAGCTGTCGTCGGACAGCGCGATCGGCCTGCTGTTCGTGGGCATGCTGGCGCTCGGCGTGGTCATGGTGTCGGGCTCGAGCTCGTTCTCCGGCGACCTCATCGCCATCCTGTTCGGCCAGATCCTGGGTGTCTCCCCCGAGGGACTCGCCCTGCAGGTCGTCGTCACCGCTGCTGTCGCCGTCGTCGCCTTCATCTGCGCCCGCCCGTTCCTGCTGCTGTCCTTCGACCCCGAGCAGGCGCAGGTGTCCGGCTTCTCGGCACGCCGCTACCACGCGCTGATGCTCCTGCTCGTGGCGACGGTGGTCGTGGTGTCGTTCCAGAGCGTCGGGACGCTGCTGGTGTTCGGGATGCTGCTGGCCCCCGCCGCAAGCGGCGCCCTGATGGCAAGCCGTCTCGGGACCATGATGGGCATCGCGATCCTCATCGGCGTGATTTCCACGTACGCCGGCCTGTTGATCAGCTACTCGTTCAACACGGCAGCGGGCGCCACGATCGTCCTCGTCGCGACGGTGATCTTCTTCGGGGTCCTGATCCTCGTGAACGTGCGCGCCGGGCTGGCCGAGCGCACGGCCCTGGCCGAGGAACGGGCGGCATGAACGCGAGCGCGCTTCCCGTCAGCGTCGCGGCGGCGACAACGTCGGCCGATCAGCCGATCCGCGCGGAGGGGCTGGCGGTTGGCTACAACAGCCGGCCGGTTGTCGCGGGAATCGACCTGGTCGTCCGCGAGCAGACCTCGCTCGCGCTCGTGGGGACGAATGGGTCGGGCAAGTCCACGCTGCTCAAGTCGATCATGGGGCTCATCCCACCCGTGTCGGGCCGGCTCGAGGTGTTCGATCGGGCTCCCGGTTCGTCCGCGGTGCGCCTCGCCTACCTGAGCCAGGCCCACGCCGCCGGATTCGTCCTGCCGCTGCGGGCGATCGACGTAGTCCGGATGGCGCGCTTCTCGGCCCGCGGGCTGGCGCGGCCGTTCACCAGCGAGGATCACGACCTGGTCGCCTGGGGAATGCGGACCATGGGCGTCGAGGCGTTCGCCAAGCAGCCCCTGCGGTCGCTCTCGGGCGGCCAGCAGCAGCGCGTCTTCCTGGCCCAGGTGCTGGCGCGCCGGGCGGACCTGATCATCCTCGACGAGCCCACCGCGGGTCTGGACGCGGGCGGCCGGGAGCGCTACCTGCAGGCGTTCGCGGGCGAGCTCGAGCGGGGCGCGGCGCTGGTGACCTCGACCCACGACATCGCCGAGGCCGTCGAGTACGACCAGGTGCTGCTCCTCGCGAGGCGGGTAGTCGCGCTGGGCCCGGGGCGCGAGGTCCTCACGGCAGACCGGCTGCTCGAGACGTTCGGCATCCTCCTGCGCGACCCGCACAGGGAGCACGCCCAGCGCTTCGTCGTCGCCGAGGTGGCCCATGGCCAGCCCCAGGTGATCGACGTCGGACCGGAGCAGGCACCCTAGCCAGCGGGCCACGCGTTCCCGGAGCCTGACGGCCTGGGTCGCCCCGCGCTCAGCGCCGCATGGGCCGCCGCGACGACGGCGCTGTGTGCGATCGCGGCGATTGGCCCCGCGGCTCGGGTCAGCGTCCCGTGGGCGACCGGCCGTCAGTGCTCGTCGTAGTGGACCTGGTGCCCCGAATGGCGATGGGCGCCGTGGATGTAGTCCACGTGGTCCTGGTGGGGGATCGCCTCGTGACCGCACCCGGAGCGGTGCACGTGCATGTGGCCGGCGTGGGCGACGTGGGCCTCGGCGTCTGCCATGGGCTCGTCGTCCACGTGGTCGTCGTGAACGTGGTGAGCATGGCCATCGTGGAGGTAATCGACGTGGCCCCCATGCTCAACGGTGGCATGGCCGCAGCCGGCGCCGTGGACGTGCGGGTGCTGGCTCACCGCCTGATGCCGTTCCGATTCAGTCATCGCCACCTCCAGTCGCACGGTAGTCCGCGGGGCGCAGGTTCCGCAAGTCAGAGTGGCACCTGGTGTCGATGCTGCACCCGCACGGATCGCGGGCGGCTCCCGGACCGCCCGCGGACACAGGACCATGACCCCACCCGATTGGCGTCTTTACGTTTGATCCCAACGGCTCTAGCGTGCTGAAGCGACGAGCCGATGCTGGCAGCCAGCAGACCGTTCCACGGGGGCTGGTGAATTCGCGGCTGACGCAGGGACGAGGCGATCAGGCAATGTCCACCGACCACAACCCCCATTCGGCGTGGGTCAAGCTGCCCGACAACTGCCATGCGTGTCTCATCTACGACGACACGCCCAAGCGTGATGCGATCGTGAGCGCCTACCTCGGGGCCGGCCTGCGCGAGGGGCATCTCGTCCGCTACTACACCGACGTGACCCCAGTCGAGGTGGTGCAGTCCTGGGCCACCCACGACGGCGTCGAGATGAAGGCCACCGAGGATGGCCCGCTGCGGGTCATCGAGGCGGAGCGCGCCTACTGCCCCGAGGGCCGGTTCGAGCCGCAGAAGGTGGTCGCCCGACTGCCGATGGGCTACGACCGGGCTCGAGCGGCCGGCTTCACCGGGGTCCGAACCTCGGGCGAGATGACGTGGGCGTTGCGGGGGATCCCTGGCTCCGACCGGCTCGTGGAGTACGAGGCACTGCTCAACACCATCTCGAGCGCAGTCCCCCACCTCGGCATGTGCCAGTACGACGCGCGCCAGTTCGACGGGGCAACCCTGTTCCAGGTCCTACGGGTCCATCCGTACATCGTCGCCGGCGACCAAGTCGTCCGGAACCCCTACTTCGTTGGGCCTGAGGCGGCCCTCGCGGCAACGGGACGGGCCAAGTGACCCACGGCAAGTCCCGTCTCGCGCTGTCGCGGCGGGTGGACGGTGTGCGCTGAGACCGTCTCCCCGGGCGCGGCGAGGGGTGAGCCCGAACTGAGCCCGGGCGCCCGGGATCGGGATGGCGACATCGTCGATGCGCGCGTCCTGGGCCAAATCCTCGCCGCCCAGAACCTGCTGTTCATCCTCCAGGGCGACGAGCGGATCGCCTCGTTCTTCGCGGAGGCCCTCGGAGGTGTCCCGGGCGCCGAGTGGCACGCCGTCTGTCTTGGCGGCCACGTCGCACCGCGCGAGCGTGCCACGGGTGCCTGCGCGGGCTGTGCCGTGGGCCCCGGCGATGAACACTGGGCCGGTCCACCGGGCTCGGGCCCCTCCTGTTCACTCGCCGAGACCTCGAGCTCGCGCTCGATCCGCATCGGCACCAGCGACCGCACATTCGGCTTCTTCGTGTTCAGGCCCGATGACAGCGGCGCCCTCGACGCCTACTGGCCCTTCTGCGAGAACCTCGCCGGCTACTTGGCCCTGTCGCTCGAGAACCGCAGCCAGAAGCACCTGCTTGAGGCGTCCCGCGACGAGCTGGAGCGCAGGGTCGACGCCAGGACACGAGAGCTGATGATGGCGAACGAGGCGCTGCGCGAGAGCGAGGAGCGCTATCGGCGCATCACCGAGACAGTCACCGACTACGTCTTCCGGGTGACGGTCCTGGACGGACGCAGCATCGCCACCACCCATGGGCCCGGCTGTGTCGCCGTCACCGGCTATGCGCCCGAGGAGTTCGCCCGCGATCCGGATCTCTGGATCACCATGGTCGTGCCGGACGACCGCTGGGCGGTCCTCGAGGAGTCCTACGCGGTGCTCGCTGGTCGACGCGTGGTGCCACTCGAGCACCGGATCGCGCGCAAGGACGGCGCGACGCGGTGGGTCCGGAACACGCTCGTCCCGCAGGCAGGGCCCGACGGCTCCCTCGTCGCCTACGACGGCCTGATCCAGGACATCACCGAGCGCCGCGTGCTCCAGGAGCAACTCCTCCAGGCGCAGAAGATGGAGAGCATCGGCCGGCTGGCAGGAGGGGTCGCCCACGACTTCAACAACCTGCTGACCGCGGTCCTCGGCAATGCCGTGATGGCGGACCAGGACCTTCCCGAGGGCTTCCCCGCCGATCACCCCGTGCGCAAGGACATCGAGGAGGTCCTCGCGGCGGGCGAGCGCGCAGCGTCGCTGACCCGCCAGCTCCTCGCGTTCGCGAGCAAACAGCGCATCGAGCCAGTCCGCCTCGACGTGAGTGCCGTCGTCGCCGACTCGCTCAAGATGCTGCGTCGCCTGCTGGGCGAGGACATCGAGATCGTCACCCGGCTCGAGCCGCTCCCCGTGTGGGTCGAGGCCGACCCCGGCCAGATCCAGCAGCTCCTGGTCAACCTCGCGGTCAATGCACGCGACGCCATGCCCGATGGCGGCCGCCTCACGATCGAGACGGCCGACGAGACCGTGGACGAGGCGGAGGCCGCGAGGAGCCCCGGCCTCAGCCCGTGGCGGTACGTGCGCCTGACCGTGAGCGACACGGGCGTGGGGATGAGCGAGGAGGTGCAGGCCCGCCTCTTCGAGCCCTTCTACACCACCAAGGAGCGCGGCAAGGGAACGGGGCTCGGCCTCGCGATCTGCCACGGGGTCGTCAAGCAGATGGGCGGCCAGATCCGCGTCACGTCAGAGCCCGGCGAGGGGTCGGTGTTCGACGTGATGCTGCCCCAGGTCGAGGGCGTCCCACCTCCGCTCCAGGTGGTTCTCGCGAGCCCCACCCCAAGCGGAACGGAGACGATCCTGGTCGTGGAGGACGAGCCCGCCGTCCGACGGCTCGCGGTCCTCAGTCTGCAGGCCCGGGGCTACACGGTCCTCGAGGCGCGCAGCGGCGTCGAGGCGCTCGACCTCGTTGCCGGCCTGTCGATTCCGCTCGATGCCCTGGTCAGCGACGTCGTCATGCCGGGCCTGAGCGGCCCACAGCTGGCGGAGCGGCTGCGGAGGCAGTTCCCGTCGATGCGCCTCCTGCTGATGTCCGGCCACGTGGAGGCGTCCGTGCTGCCCGACCTTGAGGTCAGCGGGGTCCCCTTCATGCCGAAGCCGTTCACGCCGGAGCGGCTCGCGCGGCGGCTGCGTGAGGTCCTGGACTCGGAGATGCCGAAGCACTGACGGGGAGCCGGGAGCCGCCTGTCCGGCGGGACCCGTGCGTCGCCAGCCGTTGGACCCCTCAACCATGCGGACCGGCGGACGCGGCTCGCTGGGAACCGCCGACGCCCCTTCTGCGTTATCGCGGCATCTGACCCGCCGATACGGCGAAACCGCCTGGGCACCGGGTCACCCAGCAGGGGAGCCCTCCTATGTCAACTCACACTGTCTTCGGCGCGCGCATCGTGGCCGTCGCCTCGCTCGCGTCCCTGCTCGTCCTGGCCGGCTGCTCCAGCTCGGCGGGCAGTGACCCCGCGGCCGCGCGAACGGCGGCGGGTGCGACCGATGCCCCGGTCGCGACCGGCAATGACGCAGCGTCATCAGGCGTCGTGCCTGTGGTCGCGGACATGCCGTCGACAACCTCGCAGTTGACCGTCTCCTGTGACGGGTTCGCGTCCCAGCCGAAGGGCTCGGCCAGCGTCCACCTCAAGACCGGCGACGTGATGGCCCTGAACCTGTGCACGAACGCGAGCACCGGCTTCTCCTGGGGCGAGCCGCTCGTCACCGGTGACGCTCTGCGCGTGTGGGGCGCCGGCACCGCGATGCCTGCCTCGGGTGCGGTCGCCGGCAGCGTGACGGCCCCGCCGCTTGGCGCTGCGCCGAGTGCGGCGAGCACTGATGGCGGCGTCAACGCAGCAACCGGCATCGAGCAGGGACCGAGCGGCGTGGTCGGTGCCGCCAGCTCCACCACGTTCCTCCTCAAGGCGGATCACGTCGGCACCGCGACGGTGGGCCTCTCCTACAGCCGGCCCTGGGCTGGCGGCGAGAAGGACGTGTGGGAGTACACGCTCCACGTGACGATCGACTGATCGTCACGGGCGATCGATGGGGATCGCCGCCCCGAGCCGCGGACCAGCGGGCTCCCGGGGCGGCGATCCCGTGCTGTCGACCGAATGTCGCCTGGCCAGCGGTCTCGTCGCCGGCCCCCGGTCAGCGGCTGCGGACGAAGACCGCGCCCATCAGGTCCGGGCCGAGGTGCGGACCCGTCGAAGCGCCCAGCAGCCCGACGGACACGCGGGAGGGGTCGACGCCGCCCGGGACCTGCGCCAGCAGCGCGTCGCGGAAGTCGGCCACCTCTTCGGGTGTGGACGTCGGCGTGTGGAGGATGGCCACTCGCTCAAGCGGCCGCTCGGCGATGAGCTCCACCACGCGCCGGCGCGCCTTCGTGCGCGTCCGCGGCTGCTCCGCCACGACGATGTCGCCGCCGCGCACGGTGATGATGGGCTTGACCGAGAGCACCGTCCCCACCATCGCCCTCGCAGCCGAGAGACGGCCGTTCCGCCGCAGGTACTCGAGCGTGTCGACGGCGACGAAGAGGTCGACGTCGGGCAGTCGGTCGCGGACCGCCGCCGCGATCTCCGCCGCTGGGATCCCGGTCATCGCCATCTCGGCCGCCATCAGGGCGGGGAACCCGGTCGCCATCGATGTCGACCCCGTGTCGATCAGGTGGATCTCGCGCCCCGGCAGCAGCTGCACCGCGACACTCGCGCTCTGGTACGTGGACGAGATCCGCGACCCGATCAGCGGGCAGACCACGGCGTCCGCGCCCTCGGCGAAACACGCCTCGAACACCTGCTTGAACGCGCCCGGAGACGGCGACGCAGTGGATGGCATGGGTGCGTCCGGTGCGAGCAGACGCTGCCAGAACTGCTCCGTGGTCAGGTTGACCCCGACCTGGAACAATTCCTCACCGAACTGCACCGACAGCGGCACCACGCGGATCCCAGCCGCAGCGGCGGCGGCTGGCGACAGGTCCGCGGTTGAGTCGGTCACGATCGCGGTGCGGCTCACGGCGCCTCCTGGCCCGCCATCGGTTCGGCGCCGCTCTCGCCACGCTCGGCGCCAGTGTGCCAGTCCGCGCTCCGGCGCGGGGCCGTGGCGGCGCGACGTCAGCTCCCGATCGGTGCGCTTTGGCAATGACAGCGGCCAGGGCATCGGGCCATTGCGTCCTTCGGCGGGCTTGACAGGGTCTATATACAACCGTATGGTTGTATCGTGCAGATCGCTCCTCCGGACTTCGACCGCATGTTCGGCGCCCTCGCGGACGCCACCCGGCGCGACATCGTGCGCCGGGCGATCGACGGCGAGGAGGGCGTGGCCGAGCTGGCCGGGCACTACCCGATGAGCTTCGCGGCCGTCCAGAAGCATGTCGCGATCCTCGAGCGGGCTGGCCTGGTCACCAAGGTCCGCATCGGGCGCCGCAAAGTCGTCCGCGCCAACCCCGAGGCCCTCCGCGTTGCCCGACGCCTCCTCGACCAGTACGAGGCGCTGTGGCGAGGGCGAGTGGACCGCATGACGGCGCTCATTGCCGACCCGTCCCAGAGCAAGGAGCCAGATCGATGACCGTGACCGCGATCCGCAAGGACCCCGAGTCCCTGACCATGACCGTTGACGCGGAGTTCGACGCCGCGCCGGAGCGCGTGTGGCAGCTCTGGGCCGACCCGCGGCAGCTGGAGCGCTGGTGGGGCCCGCCCGCATACCCGGCGACCGTGACCGCCCACGACCTCCGCACTGGCGGGCGTGTCGAGTACCACATGACGGGGCCCGAGGGAGACCAGCCGCGCGGATACTGGGAGATCGTCGAGGCCGAAGCGCCGCATCGGCTCGTGTTCCGCGACGGCTTCGCCAACGCCGACGGCCGGCCGAACTCCGACATGCCGATGACCGAGGCGCACGTGACGATCAGCGCCCTCGGCAACGGCCGAACGCGGATGTCCATCGAGAGCCACTTCCCTGACACGGCAGCCATGGAGCAGCTCCTCGCCATGGGCATGGAGCAGGGCATCCGCGAGGCGGTCGGCCAGATTGATGCCATCATCGCCGCCGTCATGTCGTCGCCGACTCGCGCCTGACGGCTTCCGCTGGCAAGCGCGCCGCGCTTCGCCGCTCCACGCGTCCAACCTCTTCGTCCCCAGGAGGCGTGCCATGAACACCCGCACCATCACCACCCAGACCCTCGACGCTCCCGGCGCAACCCTCGCGTACGACGTGCGGCCGGCCGAGGCCGACCGCGAGCCGGTCGACCAGCCGGTGCTGCTGTTCGTGGGGTCGCCGATGGCGGCCTCGGGCTTCGCGGCCCTCGCCGACCGGTTCCCCGAGCGGACCGTCGTCACCTACGACCCGCGGGGCTGCGAGCGCAGCGTCAAGGCTGACCCCGCCAGCACGAGCACTCCCGAGCAGCACGCCGACGACATCCACCGGCTCATCACGGCGCTCGGCGTCGGGCCGGTCGACCTGTTCGCGAGCAGCGGCGGGGCGGTCAACGCCCTCGCGCTCGTCGCGACGCACCCCGAGGACGTTCGGACCCTCGTGGCGCACGAACCGCCGCTGGCCTCGATCCTCCCCGACCGGGAGCAGGCGCAGGTCGCGGTCCTCTCCATCGGGGACGCCTACCAGCGGCGCGGATTCGGCGCGGGGATGGCGAGGTTCATCGCCGTCACCGGGCACCAGGGGCCGTTCACGGCGGAGGATGCCGCGCAGCCCGGTCCGGACCCGTCCATGTTCGGCCTGCCCGCGGAGGACGACGGCACCCGCAACGACCCCCTGCTCCACCAGAACCTCGAATCCTGCACCTTGTACGTGCCCGACATCGACGCCCTGCGGTCCGCAACCACCCGGATCGTCATTGGCGCCGGGGAGGAATTGTCGGGCCAGCTGGCGAACCGGGGGGCTCACGCTGCTGCCGAGCAACTCGGGACGTCCGTCGTGACGTTCCCGAGCCACCATGGCGGCTTCGTCGGCGGGGACGGGCCCTACGCCGGCAAGCCCGACGCCTTCGCCGCCAAGCTGCACGAGGTTCTCGCCGCCGGCGCCTGAGCTCGCCCACCTCCCGGCCTGCCGGGGCCGCGTCTCCGGTCGGCCGACGGCCGCTCGCGGGCGAAGCGTTGCCGCACGGGGTCGGTGCAGCCGCCCCGGGGCGCCCGCGCCCTACATCCGCTTCGCGGCCGCGGTGCCAACCGCCAGCTCGGCGGCCTCCTGCTGGGCCTGGGTGTAGTTCGGATCGGTGCTGCCGACCGTGATCGTGATGGCGCGCCCACCCTTGCGGATGTCCAGCTCCGCGGTTGCGCCAGTTGCAGCCGAGGCGAAGAAGGCCGCATCGCCGACGCCGCTCACGCTGGTCACGCGCGGGCTGGGCATGCCCTGGAGGCCGTACGGCAGCTGCCCCACCGAGTCCGGGCTGGTGGCGGCGATCGTGGCGCTGGCGCCAGGGTCCGTGCTGTCCTGCCACGAGCATGAGGGCGCGTTGACGCCCGACGGGACGCCGGCCGCGACCGCATTCCCCACAGCCGCGCTCATCTCGGCCTGCGTCACCAGCGCGCACAGGTCGGCCGCGCTGAAGCCGCTGCCGCCTCCCTGGTCGGCGGGCGTCGTGGGGGATGCGGCCGACGCGCCGCAGGCAGCGACCAGGACGAGCGCCGCGAGCGCCGTGGCGAACCTGCGCGGCGCCCCGGGCATTCGAAGTCCCGCAGAGAGTTGATGCGAAGGGCGCGCTCTCACCGGCCGTGGTCCGCTGCCCGCTCGCTCGCGGTGCCTGGCGTCGGCCGGATCGGGACGTGCCAGCCGACGACCTCGCAGCCGGGATGGTGCGGAACGCCGGCGCCGGGGGTGCACAGGGTGCAGCCCCAGGGCGTCAGGCCGCCGTCGTCGGCGAGGAAGGCGATGTCGCACACCTCTGCGCCGGGGTCGCACGACGGGCTGTGGCAGGCGCAGCGGCAGTCGAGCGCGTGCTCGCACGTGCAGCTCGCCTCGGCGGACGGCGCACGGACAACGCCTGCGGAAGTCGGGGTCAGGATGCGGAGCTGCATGGGACGCCTCTGCTCCAACGTCGCGGAGCCCGAGCGCGCCGCGACACCACTGGGTGGCCCCAATTGTCGTCAGGCCGTCAATCGTCGTGACGGGCTGCGCCGTGGCGCGCTCAAGCTGTCAGCCCGCGGCGGCCACCTGCTTGCGGTACGCCTCCGCCTCCCAGTTCTCGATGAAGAGGCGCTCCTCGTCACTGAGATGCCGCACGCCTCCCAGCCGGAACGCCGTCTCGCCCGTCCGCAGCATGTCGAGGTAGACGTCGCGCGCCGTCTCAGCCTGGCGCGCCGTGGCAGCCGTCGCGAACAGCCCGAGGCCGGGCACCACGGTGACGATGGGCGGCACACCGTGCGCTGCCTCGAACTCGGCCGCACGCGCGGCGGTCAGCTCGGTCAGCCGCTCCGGAGGAACTCGCTCGGTGTCGAGCACCAGGGGCCACGATCCCGTGTAGACGATCTGGTCGGGGATGAGGGGGCCGTCCATGAAGGCGCGGCCATCCGGCGTGCCGGCGAACGCCGCGGCGAGCGGGTGCGGGTCGAAGACGACGGCGCGCCGCCCGAGACCGGCGGCGATCGCACTGACGACGGCCGGGTCGGGTGACGGGGCCGCAGGTGCCGGTGCGCCGCTGCCCTCGGCAGCCGCGGACGCGCGCAGCTCGGACTCGATCGCCGAGACCAGCCACGCCGTCTCGCCCCCGATCTCCTCCGCGGTCTCGCCGCCGACGATCAGCCCGTGGTTCCCGAGCAGCGTCACCCGCGGCGCTGCTCTCCCGGTGCGCGCCTCGTGGGCTCGCCGGGCGCCGAGGATGGCGTGTGCCAGCGGCAGGCCGGGGTCCGTGTACGGCACCCAGACCGCGCGATCGCCGAAGAGGCGCTCGGCGAGGGCGGGCCCGTTGCTGTTGCACGTGACCGCGTTGACGAGGACCGGGTGCGTGTGCAGGACGAACTGCTCCGGGAGGAGGGCATGGAACAGCAGCTCGACGCTGGGCCGACGACCGTGCGCCTCGGCCAGGCGCGCGGCGGCCGCGGTCGTCATCACCGGGTCGCCCTCGCCCGGGATGGCGGCCGGGTCGTGCTCGAGCAGCGCCAGCAGCCGCGCCCGGTCGAGCGGGACAAGGTCATCAGCCGCGAGCGTGGCCAGCGGCACCCCGGACGGTTTGATCCACAGCACGCCGTCGGCCTTGGCCGACGAGTTGCCGCCGCCGGCGCGGACGAACATCGGGTCGGCGCCGAAGCGGTTCGACAGGCCGATCAGCTCGCCAATCTCGGGGGGCTGGGCGAGAGGCGGCACGAGCGCGCTCACACGAGGTCCGTTTCGACGCCGAATGCCGTGACGATCGAGCGCAGCTCCTCGTCGCCGAGGCGCTCCCCGCGTCCTCCGGCGACGAGATCCATGTACTCGTACCGGGCGCCCGCCTCTGCGTACTCGATGCGGTCCACCGCGCGGGTGACCGAGATGTCGCTGCGGGCCATGACGCCGTGCTTGCCCCAGACGTCGATCCGGTGGCTCCGCAGGCTCTCGACGTTGGCGGCCATCAACGCCTCCGAGCCCGGGATCATGAACCGCAGGATCCCTACACCCTGCGGCAGCTGGACGATCGTCTCTGGCTCCCAGCGCATCACCCGCGCATTGAAGTAGGCCTCGTCCTGGTAGGCCGGCACGTGCGAGAGGTACGTGATGTGCGGCGGCTGGGCGTGGACCACGGCGTGGAAGTTGGTGCCAGTGCGGTCGACCGTGTCGTCGTGGACGGCCAGGTGGCTGTTCCACTCGGAGGTGAGCCGCTCGAACAGGCGGGCGGGCGCGGACCACAGCGTCGCCGTGGCGCCGTCGTCATCGATCGACCACCGCGCCGATGTTGGCGATCGGGTTCGCCCCGATGTCCCGCAGCCGGCGCCCCGACCCGGTGACGAGCACGGTGTGGCCGGCCAGGTGCGGCGCCGGGACCGGCAGGGCGATCGGCTCGCCCCTCGGGAACCTCCGACGGACCTCGACCTGCCAGCCGAGGCACACGCTGATGTTGCCGGCCGCGCCCTCGCCCGCGTCGAGAAGGGCGATCCGGCGGCCGCCCTCGCCCATCGAGGCGAGGATCTCGTCGAGGTCCGGGAGCGGTGAGGTCAGCGGCATCTGGGGCTCACCAGCTCGCGGCGGTCCCGCCGACCCGCGCGGCGTACTTCGCCTCCTCCTCGCCCGAGGCGAGGTAGGCGCGGTACGGGTCCGCGGGCAGCCCGCGCGCCACGCGCAGCTCGGCGAGCAGCGGCCGGACGTCGGTCTGGAAGGCGTCCCACAGCGCGCCGTTCGCCTCGAGCACGTCGCCTGCGGCCTGGGCCGCCTGCAGCCGCTCGCGGTCCACGAGCAGGGCCTTGGCGACCGTCTCCTGGAGGTTCATGACGCTCCGGATCATGGCCGGCACCTTGGGCTCGATGTTGTGGCACTGGTCGAGCATGTACGTGGTTGCGTTGGCGGTCGCCTGGGCGACCGGGTCGTCGCCGTCCCGCATCGCGTTCACCAGCTCGTGCGTGATGCGGAAGAGCTGGTACGGGTCGATCGAGCCGACCATCAGGTCGTCATCGCCGTACTTCTTGTCGTTGAGGTCGAAGGCGAACAGCCTGCCCTCGGCCAGGAGCAGTGCCACGATCTGCTCGATGTTCACGCCCATCGCGTGGTGGCCGGTGTCCACGCAGACCCCGGCGCGGTCGCCCAGCTGGCGGACCACGTTGAGGCTCTGGCCCCAGTCCTGGACGTCGGTGCTGTAGAGGGCCGGCTCGTAGAGCTTGTACTCGAGGTACATGCGGGCGTTGGCCGGCAGGTGCGCGTACGCGTCCTGGAGCCCCGCCACCAGCCGCCGGTGCCGACCGCGCAGGTCGTCCTGGCCCGGGTAGTTCGTGCCGTCGCCCAGCCACACCTTGACGGCCTGCGCGTCGAGCTTCGTCGAGATCTCGCAGCACTCGACGATCGCCGAGACGGCCTTCGCCCGCACTCGAGCGTCCGGGTGGCAGATGGAGCCCAGCCTGTAGTCGAGGTCCTGGAACGTGTTGCTGTTGATGCCGCCGAAGGTGAGCCCGTTCGCCTTCGTGTGGGCCGCCAGCTCGTCCCAGTCGTCCACCCTGTCCCACGGGATGTGGAGTGACACCGTCCGGGCGATCCCCGTGAACCGGTTGACGGTCCCGGCGTCGTCGATCTTCTCGAAGACCGTCCGCGGCACGCCCTGCTGGGGGAACACGCGGAACCGGGTCCCGGTGTTCACGAACCCCCACGAGGGGATCTCGATGTTGAGCCCGTCCACCGCCCACGCCACCCGCTCGAGCGCGGGGGTCGAGGCGGGAAGGGCGACGACGGGGTTGGCGGCCATGGCGGTGACTCCTCAGCAGCGGGTGATGGCGGCGAACCGGGCACGGGCCCCGGTCCAGTCGCCCTCGGGATCGACGGTGGTGAAGGGGAAGGAGCGGGCGACGATCTCGCGGCCCTCGGCGAGCGATCCGATGTGGCCGGTGGCGAGCGCCTGGACGAGCAGGTTGCCGATGGCGGTGGCCTCGACCGGGCCTGCGCGGACCGGGAGGCCCGTCGCGCCGGCCGTCAGGCGGTTCAGGAGGCCGTTGTTCGCGCCGCCGCCCACGACGTGGACGCTGTCGGGCACGACGCCCGAGGCCGCCGCGAGCTGGTCGAGCACGACGGCATAGCGCAGGGCGAGGCTCTCGAGCAGGACGCGGAACAGCGTCCCCTCATCGGCGGGCGCGGGCTGGCCGGTCTCGGCGCAGAAGGCGCGCACGTTGGCGGGCAGGTCGCCAGGGTGGAGGAACCGCTCGTCGTCGGGGTCGATGAAGGCGGTGAACGGGGGCGCGGCATCGGCAAGCGCGGCGATCGCGGCGTACGTCGGGGCGTCGCCGTCGGGCCACACGGACCGGCGCGCCTGCTGGATCAGCCACAGCCCCGCCACGTTCCGCAGGAGCCGGATCGTCCCGCCGACGCCCCCCTCGTTGGTCAGGTTCGCCGCCGCCGATGCCTCGTTGATGACGGGCCCCGGCACCTCGAGCCCCAGCAGCGACCAGGTGCCCGACGAGAGGAACGCCGTGCGCGGCGAGGCGAGGGGCGTCCCAGCGACGGCCGATGCCGTGTCGTGGGAGCCGGCGAGCACCACGCGGCTGCTCCCCAGTCCGGCGGCCTCGGCGAGTGCCGGCAGCAGTGGACCGACGTCGGTCCCCGGGGCGGCGACCTCGGGCAGCAGGCCGGCGGGAATGCCGATGCGCTCGAGCATCGACGTCGCCCAATCGCGCGAATGCGCGTCGAGGCACTGCGTGGTGGTGGCGTTCGTGTACTCAGCAACCTCGGCGCCCGACAGCCAGTTGGCCATCAAGTCCGGCATGAGCAGCAGCCGACGGGCCTGCGCGAGCAGGGGGTCCCGCTCCAGCGCCATCGCCGCCAGCTGGTAGAGCGTGTTGATCGGCATCACCTGGATGCCGGTCGTGGCGTAGACCTCGGCGCGCGGGACCAGGCCGAACACGCGCTCGGGGACGCCATCGGTCCGGCGGTCGCGATAGTGCACCGGGTTCGCCAGCAGCCGGCCGCGCTCGTCAAGCAGCCCGAAGTCCACGCCCCACGTGTCCACCGCGACGGACGCGACATCGCCCGCTGCACCGGCACGCCGGAGCCCCGCCTCGACGTCCGCCCACAGGCGCAGCACGTCCCAGTGGAGGGTCCCGCGGACGCGCACGGGCGCGTTGGCGAAGCGGTGGATCTCCTCGAGCGCGAGCCGTCCCCCGTCGAGCGTGCCGACGAGGACCCGGCCGCTCTCGGCGCCCAGGTCCACGGCCGCGTGCCGGGGGCCGCTGCGGTCAGTCAAGGCGGAACACCTCGTCGAGGCGGCGGTGGAAGCCCGTGGCGGGGTCGGTGCACGGGTCGATCAGGCGCGCCATGTCGGCCTGCCAGCGGTCGTTGACCTCCTGGGCGGCCATGTTGGCGCGGAAGCGGGCGAAGTCCTCGACGTCGAAGATGCCGATCAGGCGGTCGTCGAGCTGGTAGATGGAGTAGTTGCTGACGCCGGCATCCTTGAGGGCCCCGAGCATCTCGGGCCACACGTGGGCGTGGCGCTCGCGGTACTCGGCCTCGGCCCCCGGCAGCAGGCGCATGGTGAAGGCGACGCGTTCCACGGCAGGGTCCATCAAGGGTGACCCCGGCGGGCTCGGAGAGCTCGCCGGGGTCGTTGGAGGAGCTTCGGATCAGAAGCCGAAGGACGTCACGAACTGGTCGATGTTGTCCTTGTTGAACACGAATGGCGGCCCGAGGACGACAACGCTGTCCTTGCCGATGGTGTACGGCTGACCGTTGTTGAGGGACGGGACCGTGAAGGTCTCGCCCTCGGTGCCCTTGATCGTCCCGGCAGCCAGCTGCGAGGCCACGGCGTACGCGAGGTAGCCGAGGTCGGTGACGTTCCAGAGCGCGAACTCGGGCGACTCGCCGCCCTTGACGTAGTCGACCATGCCCTTGGGGGTGCCGAGGCCGGTCACGAAGACGGAGCCCGTCTTCTTGGCGGCGCGGACGACCTGGGCGGCGGCAACGATGCCGACGGTGGTCGGGGCGATGATGACCTTCAGGTTCGGGTGCGCCTGGAGGAGCGCCTGCGCCTGCTGGGTCGAGACCTGCGGGTCGTCGTTGCCGTAGACAACGCCGTCGAGCACGAGCTTGCTGTACTTGGCGTCCTTGAGGGTCGTCTTCATGGCGTCGATCCAGGCGTTCTGGTTCGTCGCCGACTGCGCGGCCGACAGGACCGCGATCTCGCCGGTGCACGACGGGGCGATGTCGCAGGCCATGTCGGCGAGGCCCTTGCCGATGCCGGCCGTGTCGGCCTGGTTCACGAAGACGTTGTAGGCGCCGACGGCCGGGCTGGAGTCGTAGCCGACGACCTTGATGCCCGCCTGCATGGCGGCCTTGAGGGCCGGGGCGACGGCGGTGGCGTCGTCAGCGGAGATGATGATCGCGCCCACGCCCTGGGTGGTGGCCGTCTGGATGAACGGCACCTGCTGGGTGGCGTCGGCGGCGCTGGGGCCAACCTGGGTGACCGTGCCGCCGAGGTCGGCGGCGGCCTTCTGGGCGCCCTTGAAGGCGACGTCGAAGTACGGGTTGTTGATCTGCTTGGGGATCACGACTGCCGTGACACCCGCGGATCCGGCCTGGGATGCCGGGGCCGAGGCCGGGGCGACCGACGCCGGGGCGACCGACGCCGGGGCGACCGACGCGGGTGCCTGCGAGGCCGGGGCCGCCTGGGATGCGGGAGCGGAGCTGGGGGTGGACGAGCTGCAGGCCGACAGCACGATGGCTGCCGTCGTGAGCCCGACCGCGAATCTTCGGACCGAAGTTCCGGTCATGTGTCTACGTGTCCTCCTCACGGGTTAGGGGTTGACCTCGCCGGCAGCGATCGAGCCGGCCGGCGGACGCCGACCCCTTCGAGCACGATCGGCAACTGCCTTGGCTTGGCGAGCGAGTTGGGGGACGATGACCGAGAAGACCAGGAGCAGCCCGACGGCGATGCCCTGGTACTCGCTCGAGACACCGGCGAGCCGCAGGACGTTCTGCAGCACCGCGAGTACGAAGACGGCCAGCACGACCCCGGGGATCGAGCCCTTGCCGCCGTTGATGTCGACACCGCCCAGCAGCACGACGGTGACCACGGTCAGGGTCATGCCCGTGCCGTTGTCGTTGCGTGCCGACGAGAAGCGGGCGGCCAGGATGATCCCGGCCAGGGCGGATACAAGCCCGCTGAGAATGAACAGGCGGGTCCGCATCGCGCTCACCGGGACGCCCGAGTAGCGCGCGGCGTCCTTGCTCTTGCCGATCGCGAAGACCTGGCGGCCGATCCACGTCCCGTGGGTGACCAGCCAGAACACGACCGCGAGGATCGCGAACACGACGAGCGCGTAGGGGATGGGCGACTTGAGGATGGTGCCGAAGCCGAACTCGGTGAACCAGTCCGGCCACACGCTGATGACCTTGGGGCCCAGAAGCACGTTCGCCAGGCCGCGGAACAGGGCCAGCGTGCCGAGCGTGACCACCAGGGCGGGCAGGCCGGCCCGGGTCACGAGCGCGCCGTTCACCCAGCCGCCGAGCGCCCCGACCACCAAGACCACCACGATGGCCAGGGGGAGCGGGAGCCCGGCCACCATCAGGGTGCCGAGGATCGCGCCTGCGAGGCCCACCATCGATTCGACCGAAAGGTCGATGTCGCCCGTGATGATGATCAGCGTCATCGGCAGGGCGATGATCGCCACCTCCATCACGGAGCTGCTGAGGTTCGCGAAGTTGTTCCCGGTCAGGAACACCTTCGAGAGCTGGGTGCCTGCGAACACGAGGCCCGCGAGCAGGATGACGAGCAGCGTCTCCCAGCGGGCGAACGAGCCCAGGCTGACGCGGCGCCGCGCGACGGCGGCCGGAGCCGTCATCGGGCTGCCTCCCGGGCGGCTGCCTGACTGAGGTGCCGGCGGCTCAGGACCGCGTCGGCGCTGACGGCGACCAGGATCACCGCGCCGTAGATCGCCTGGAGGAGCTCCTGCGGCAGCTGGAGCACCAGCAAGGCGTTGTTGATCAGGGCGAGGAACAGCGCACCCAGCGCGGCCCCGACCACGGTGCCGGTGCCGCCCGCGATTGAGACCCCGCCAACCACCACGGCGGCCACGATCTGGAGCACGACGCCGCTCGCCGAGGTGGCGTAGATGGTGCCGAAGTAGATGCCCCACATGATCCCGGCGATGCCGCCGAGCAGGCCCGCCAGGGCGAACACGGAGAAGGTGACCAGGCGTGACCGGATGCCCAGGATGGCAGCGGCCTCGGCGTTGCTGCCCACGGCGTAGATCTGGCGCCCGAACCGGGTCTTCCAGAGCATCAGTCCCACGGCCGCCACGATGACCACGGCGATCAGCACGAAGACCGGGATCCCCAGAACCGTGTCGGTGGCCAGGTTCGCGTAGCCGGGCGGCAGGTCGACGAGGTTGACCTCCTTGCCGCCGGCGATGATGAACACGAAGCCGCGGAAGATGCTCAGCGTGCCCAGCGTCACCACGATCGCAGGGATCCGGAACAGCGCGATCACCGCGCCGTTGGCCATGCCGAGCAGCAGGCCGACGCCCATCCCCAGCAGCCAGGCGGCGGGCACGGAGACCTCGCCCGAGCGCAGCATCACGCCCACCAGGAACGCGACCAGGCCGATCGTCGATTCGAGCGACATGTCGATGTTCTTGGTCATCACGACCATCGCCTCGCCCGCGGCGACGATCGCGATGATCGCGGCCAGCGCGGTGACCTGGCCGAGGTTCGAGGCGGACAGGAACTGCGGGGCGCCCGTGCTCACGAGCGCGGCCATCGCCACCATCAGGGCCACGAGGGTCAACTCGCGCGAGCGGCCCAGCGCCTCGACGACACGGCCGATGACGCTCCGGCCGCCGCGGGCCTCGGGCATTGCGCTAGCGGCCATCGCTGGCCCCCATGCCCGCTGCCTCGACCTGCCCCGTGGCGGCGAACATGACCCGCTCCTCGGAGGCGTCGGCGCGGGCGATCTCGGCGGCGATGCGGCCCTCGTGGAGGACGAGGATCCGGTCGCTCATCGCGAGCACTTCGGGCAGATCGGACGAGATCATGATGATCGCGAGGCCGGTCGCGGCGAGCTCGGACACGATCCGGTGCACCTCGACCTTGGCGCCAATGTCCACGCCTCGGGTCGGCTCGTCGAGGATCAGCACCCGGGGCTGGGTGGCCAGCCACTTGGCGATGACCACCTTCTGCTGGTTGCCGCCCGAGAGCGCCGAAACCGCCTGGCCGACCCCGGTCGCCCGGACGCGCAGCCGCTCCGAGAAGCGCGTCGCGACCTCGTCCTCCTCCCGCGACCGGAGGAAGAGTCGCGGGAAGAGTCGAGGCAGGATCGGGAGCGTGATGTTGTTGGCGATCGAGAAGTCGAGGATCAGGCCGTCCTGGTGGCGGTCCTCAGGCACGTAGGCGATCCCGGCGCGGAGCGCCTCCGCGGGCGACCGGAACGTGACGGGCCGACCCTCGAGGAGCACCTCGCCCGAGGTCCGCGGCTCGATGCCGAACAGCACCCGCGCGATCTCCGTGCGGCCCGCGCCCACCAGCCCCGCGAGCCCCAGGATCTCGCCAGCCCGCACGGTGAACGAGACGTCCGAGAACCCGGCCGCGTCGGAGAGGTGGCGCACCTCGAGCAGCGGCTCGCCGGGCGTGCTGGCCTCCTTGGGGAACAGCGACACCTCACGGCCCACCATGTAGCGCACGAGCGAGGCGGTGGTGAGCTCCGTCGTGGGCGCGGTGACGACGCGGCGCCCATCGCGGAAGACCGTGGCGCGGTCGCACAGCGCGAAGACCTCGTCGAGGCGGTGGCTCACGAACAGGACCGCGACGCCGCGCTCCTTCGTGCGCCGGACGATCGAGAACAGCCGCTCCACCTCGTGGGTCGAGAGCGACGCCGTCGGCTCGTCGAGGATCAGGACGCGGGCGTCGATCGAGAGGGCCTTGGCGATCTCGATCAACTGCTGGTCGGCCATCGAGAGGCCGCGCACGGGCGCGGACACGTCGATCTTGACGTCGAGCTGCTCGAACAGGTCGGCCGCCCGGCGGCGCATCTCCTTCCAAGCGATGGTGTGGAGGCGGTCTGTCGGGGGTGCGATGAGGAAGATGTTCTCGGCGACCGACAGGTCGGGGAAGAGGCGCGGCTCCTGGTGGACCACCGCGATCCGCATGGCTCGGGCGGCTGCCGGGCTGGGGATCGAGATGAGCTCGCCGTCGAGCCGGATCACGCCAGCGTCAGGCTGGTGGACACCGGCAATCGTCTTGACCAGCGTGCTCTTGCCGGCGCCGTTCTCTCCCACGAGGGCGTGGATCTCGCCCGGCAACAGCTCCAGCGACACGTCCGTGAGGGCGGCGGTCGCCGCGAAGCGCTTCGAGATGCCGGTGAGTTCGAGGCGCGCGGTCATCGCCCGCTCTCGGCAGGGGCGATCTGCCCGACCGTCGTGCGACGCGCGCTGACCCGGCTCACGGCGCCAGTAGCCACGTCCACGAAGTCAGCCACCTCCCAGAGCGCAGGTTGAAGCGCTTCAATCCATCATGAATGGTTGCGGCATCCGACGTCAATAGGCAACTTCTGAAACTGTCTCGCAATGCGGCCTGGGCGACTCGCTTCGGCGCGCCTGAATGACAATTCCACGCTTGCGCACCTGGCATCGACCGGTCGTGCCCCGTCCCATTGAAGCGCACTCGGGCGTGGATCGACCGGTCAGCGCCTTCGAGAACTTCCTTGACAGGGCATGTGAAGCGGTTCACTTCGCGCGTATGATCACGGCAGGCTCACGCCCATCCACCCCAGAATGGCGAGGTGGGTGCCAGGCTCGGGAGCAGGAGGGGATGGCTGGCATGACCAGCGAGGCCAGGCCGATGCGGGGACCGCTCCTGCGCGATGTCGCGCAGCGGGCAGGCGTCGCCACGGGCACCGTGTCGAACGTCCTCCACAACCCGGCCAAGGTCGCGCCCGAGACGCTCGCCAGGGTTCAGGCGGTCATCGCCGAGCTTGGCTACGTCCCCAACGCGGCGGCGCGACAGCTCAGCCGGGGACGGAGCGGCTCCGTCGGCCTCCTGGTCCTCGACGCGCGGAACCCGTTCTTCAACGACCTCGCCGCAGGGGTCGAGGAGGCCGCGGGCAGCATGGACCTCGCCGTCCTGCTCGCCACGAGCGCCGAGCGGGCCGATCGCGAGCGCCTGTACCTGGACCGCTTCGAACAGAGCCGCGTGGACGGCCTGCTCGTCACGCCGGTCGGCGGGTCGGTCAAGCAGCTCAAGGCGATCCGCGACCGGGGCACGCCCATCGTCCTGCTCGACCGCCTGACCACCACGCTAGGCTTCAGCTCCGTCGCTGTCGACGACATCGAGGGCGGCCGCCTCGCCGGCCAGCACCTCGTCGACGTCGGCTGCCGGCGGATCGCCTTCGTGGGCGGGCCGGTCACCCTCGAGCAGGTCCGGAACCGGCTCGCCGGGGCCGGGCGGGCGGCAGAGGCAGCTGGCGTGGGGCTGTCACACCTCGCCACCACGCGGATGTCTGCCGAGGAGGGCCGGCGGATCGGGTCCGAGATCGCGGCGATGCCGCGCCACGAGCGGCCCGACGGCGTCTTCGCCGCGAACGACCTGCTCGCGCTCGCGATCCTCCAGGCGCTGACGCTGGCCGGGATCCGGGTGCCCGACGAGGTCGCCGTGATCGGCTATGACGACATCGCGTTCGCCGCGCTGGCCGGCGTCCCGCTGTCCTCGATCCGCCAGCCGGCCTACCAGATGGGCCGCCGGGCGATGGAGCTGCTCGCGGGCGCGATGCAGGCTGATGCGGAGAGCTGGGCCACCTCCCAGCAGGTCGTGTTCATGCCCGAGCTCGCCGCCCGCGCGTCCACGCTCCGCGATGGAACCCCGGACTAGCGGGGAACGGCGCTCGCGATCTGTCAGGCGGGCCGAGGAACCGCATCGGATCCGCGCCGGGCTGGCGCGTGCTGCGGTGCCCGCGCCGCGAGGTAGACGAGGGCGCCCAGCAGCGGGACCTGGATGATCCGCAGGGTGACGCCCCAGACCTCGAACGGCGGCGTGCGCTGCTTCGACACGTCGATGTAGGCCCAGTAGACGAAGACCTGGAAGACCACGCCCAGGATCCACACCCAGCGTCGGTCGGACCGGACGAGCAGGATCGCGCCCAGCAGGAACGCACCGCCGGCCATCGCGCCGAAGGCGAGCAGGAAGGTCCTGTCCGACCCCGACCCGCCGAGGTCCAGCACTCCGAGGCCGATGCCGAAGTAGATCAACGCCATCACGGATGCGACGGCGGCCCCGGCCAGCCGGATTGCGCGCCGGGCGGTTCGCATCGTCAGTCGTCCTTCCTGGGACGCACAGCGCTCTAGCCGTTCAGGTGCTGGAAGACTTTGTACACCAGCAGGGCCGGCCAGACGATCGCCTTGGGTGCCGCCAGCGCCTTGTCCCGTCCGGTCTGGGCCGACGTGACGAAGTACACGAGCGCGCCGATCATGCCGATCCCGTAGACGGCGCCCCCTCCCCCGCCTGTTGAGCCGTCCGGTCGCGGCCGGGTGGCCTTCCACGGCGCCTGCCGATCCACCGGGAGGACGGGGGCTTCAACTGCGGCGTTCATCGCTCTTGACTCCTACGTGCTGCGGTCGCGGCGTGATTCCCGACAGCACGACGGTAGGCCCCGCGCGATCCGCCGCCCAGCCCGCCTCCCGGCATCTTCAGGGTGGGGATTGCCCCATGCCGGACCAGCCTGGTGGGACGCTTCGGTCGGCGGAGGCCCCAGCGCCCGTCGTCGCGGCCCACGAGGCGGGGCAGCGGGCCCGTCCGGGGCGGATCGCGGCGCGACCCGGCGGTAGGCCGTTCGGCGGGACCCAGCCGCAACGCGGCGGCGGACTCACTCGACGCGTTGACGACCCTCGGCGTACAGCCCGCGGATCGCGAGGTCGAGGAGGCGTGCCGAGGTCTCGGCGCCCTCCGGTGAGCCCTCGCCCGACCGTGCGATCGCGGTCGCGAGCTTGAAGACGTCGTCGAGCTCAAGCTGGGGATCGATCCTGCCGGCGGCCTTTGCCGCGTCGAGCAGCTTCCCGCCGGTGACGAAGACATTGGCTCGACACTGGGCGAAGACGGCCCGCTGCTCGGGCGCATCGCTCGAGAGCGCCCCCGCCAGACCCCGCTTCTCCCCGACATAGCTGACGAAGCGCCGAAGCCATGCAGCGAACGCCTCATCCGGCGGCAAGGTCACGAGCAGCCGCTCACCCTCGGCGCACAACTCGTCCACGACCTCGCGATAGACGGCCTCGAGCAGCGCGTGACGCGTTGGGAAGTGCCGGTAGAGGGTGCCGGGGCCGACGCCTGCGGTGCGGGCGATCTCGTCGAGCGATGCGCTCGGTCCCTTGGCAGCAAAGGCGGTTCGAGCGGCGGCCACGAGGAGCGCGACATTGCGGACGGCGTCAGCGCGCTTGGCCCGCGGGCCAGTGCCCTCCGCGGCTCGAGGCTCTTGTGTCGCCGACCCCCTCGCAAGGGAATCCATCACTGCTCCTGCCTTGACAACCGGAGACTGTCTCCGTATAGTTCCCGCCACGTAACCGGAGTCGCTCTCCGACTACGACGCCCATACTAGCAGGTGGCCGCCAGGGATCCACGCAGCCACCGCGCGCAAGAATGCAAGGAGTCCTGCGTCCCCGTGTCCCTGTTCACTCGCGCCCCTGAGCGGCAGCGCCCTGACGCGCCCGCTCCCGGCGACCGACCGGCGATGACCCTCGCTGCCATCGCCCTCGGCTACCTGATGATCGTGCTCGACGCGACGATCGTGAATGTCGCCCTGCCGAGCATCCAGACGGACCTCCACTTCGACCGGGCGACCCTCGCCTGGGTCTTCAACGCCTACCTGCTTGCCTTCGGCGGCCTGCTGCTGCTCGGCGGACGGATCGGCGACATCTACGGCCGACGACGCGCCTTCACGGTCGGCGTCGCAGTGTTCACGCTGGCGTCGCTGCTCGGCGGGCTGGCGACATCTGCCGCCTGGCTGGTCTCCACCCGCGTGGTCCAGGGCGTCGGGGCGGCGATGATCGCCCCCAACACGCTGGCCCTTCTGGCGGCCAATTTCCCGGAGGGCCCGAGGCGGACCCGCGCGCTCAGCGTCTACGCCACGGTCGCGCTGACGGGCGGCTCGATCGGCCTCTTCCTCGGCGGCCTGATCACGACCTGGGCGTCGTGGCGCTGGGTGATGCTTGTCGTCGTCCCCGTCGGGGCTGTCGTCGTGCTCATCGTGCCGCGGGTCCTGGCCGAGACCCAGCGTCGTCCCGGGCGATTCGACCTCCCGGGCGCCCTCACCTCGACGCTCGGCATGGCAAGCCTCGTCTACGGCCTGATCACGGCCGGGGCGGACGGCTGGACGTCGGGCGTCTGGGCGATGCTCGTCTTCGGCGGCGTCCTGCTCACGGCCTTCGCGGCCATCGAGCAGCGGGCGGGCCAGCCCATCGTGCCGCTGCGGCTGTTCGCTGAGCGGCACCGGGCAGGCTCGTACCTCAACCTGATGCTGCTCACGGGCGCCATGTTCGGCACCTTCTTCCTCCTGACCCAGTACCTGCAGGACGTGCGCGGGTTCGGCCCGTTCATGGCCGGCCTCGCCTTCCTGCCGCAGACCTTCTCGGCGATCGTCGCCGTCCGGCTGGTGCCGCGCGCCATCTCCCGGTTCGGGACGCGGGTGCCGATGCTGGCGGGCGGCGCCCTGGCCGCGATTGCGATGGTCGGGTTCAGCCGCCTCTCCCCGAGCAGCACCTACCTGCCTGACCTCGTCGTGCCGATGATGCTGCTCGGGCTCGGGATCGGCTCAAGTGTCCTGCCCCTCAACCTCACGATCCTGGCCGGGATCACGAACGAGGACGCCGGCGCTGCCTCGAGCGTCGCCTCGGCGATGCAGTGGGTTGGCGGGTCCCTCGGGATCAGCGTGCTCGTGAGCGCCTTCGGGGCGGCCACGCGAGGAGCCGCTTCGGCTGGCGCCTCAAGCGTGGCCGTGTTCAGCCTCGGGGCGTCGAGCGCGTTCTCGGTCGCGGTCGGGTTCATCGTCGCGGCTCTGGTCGTCGTGGCCCTCGTCATCCGCGTGCCGGGCTCCGCTCGGCGCGTCGCCCCCGCAACCGGCGATCCTGCTCGGCGCGACGCGCCGCACGTCGAGCTCGCCTGACCACCCGGGCCTCAGGGCTCGGATCACGGTCGGTCGCGGCCGGCGAGAGTCGGGGCCCACCCGCTCTCGCCGGTCTTTCTGCGCCCGCGGCAGGCGAGCCGGGTCCTGAACGCGTGGTCAGCCGGCGCTCGGGGCCGGCAGCGGGGCGGGCAGTGGGCCAGTCTGGGCCTCGGCCAGAGGGGACCGCGCCTCCCCTCGCTGCTCGACCGGTCCGCGGCGATAGGCGCCGGCGATCGTCGCCTCGACGGATGCGGCGTCGGGCCTGGGCTCGAAGGCAGGAACGAGGAGCGCCGCATGGCGGCCGGGTGCCGGCATGTTCGCGGCGCGGACGACGTGAACGCGCACCGATCCACCCTCGGGCCTTGCGATCAGGGTGGTTCCGTCATGCAGGTCCCGCGGCAGGTCATCGAAGCGAAGCTGGAAGAGATCCCAGATGGAGCGGCCCAGCACGCCCACCGCGGCCGGCGTCGCGTCCACGATCACGCCGCGATCGTCGGTGATGACCACCGCGGGACCCCTCGGGGTGAGGCGGAGCAGGCCGCTCGGGCGAAGCGCGAAGGTCTCGTGCGTGACGCCCCGGAGTTCGTGCTCGTCGGCGAGCCTGTCCCACCAGGCTGTCACCTGGTCCAGCCTCCCGGCGAGCGCCGTGGCGTCGCGCCAGGCCGTCAAGACCAGCAGCTCCGCGTCGTCACCGGCCCGTCGACTGGCAACCTGCGAGACGACGACGTCCGTCTGCGCCGGAACAAACTCCCGGGCTGCGCCGAGCTGGGCGATGACCGCATCCAGTCGGCCCACGGACACTCGGGTCCGCAGGAGCCGGAGGACCGTGGCGTCACCCGGCTCGAACGTGCTGACGACTTGGTCGACCAGCTCCCATCGCTCAGTCCTCCCCAGCGCGACGATTGCCGCGATGGGGCCCGTCCGGCGAGGCAGGCGGTTGGCGCGCGCGAACTCGGCGATCGCGTCGTCTGACTCCCATCCGGACACGAGGGCGATCCGCGCCACCGTGCCCTGGGTTGAGACGCCGAACCAGTGAGCGAAGAGCCCCTCCACGCGCACAACGGAGGGGCCCTCGTAGAAGGCCTGGAGGTCCGGGTCGGCGGTCTGGAGGAGATCCAGGGGCACGGATGCCTCGAAGACCTGAACCAGACCTGCAGCCACGGTTGCTCCTCATCAGGAGGGGTGTCGGGATTCCGCGGATTCTCCGCCCTCGACCGGCGTCCTCGTGCCAACGGGTCCGTTGCAAGACGGGCGAGGACCATTGCGGGCGCCTGACAATCGCACAGCCCGCGCGGGCCACCCTCAGCAGGACGGTGCCTCCGGCGCCGGGTCACCGACGGCATCTTCGGATCACAATAGTTGCCTTAGGCTTGTAATTGTGCTAGGTTCCTGCCCGATGAAGCGGACGCTGGCCCCCGTCCCCAAGCCTCGGGCGGACTCCGCCGTGGCCCAGGCGCTGGCCGACGACCTCGAGCGCATCGCGATTGGCGCCGTCGGCCTGACCACCCGCGCCTTCACGCTCGCGGCGCGCGAGCTCGACCTCACGTTTCCCCAGTGGCGCGCCCTGCTCGTGACTGGCGAGGATCCGTCGGGGATGCGAATCAGCGCCGTCGCCACCCGCCTGGGTGTGACCGTGCCGACCACGAGCCGTCTCGTGCGCCGCCTTGAGCGCCGGGGCCTGTTCTCCCTCACGGTGGACGAACAGGATCGGCGCGCGACCCGCGTCGCGCTCACGGCCCGCGGTCTTGCTGCCCGAACCGCCATCCTGGCGAACCGTCGTGCCGCACTTCGCGACATCGCCGCCGACCTGCCCGACGCGGCGCACGTCGATCTCGCGACAGGGCTCCGCGCGATCGCGCGCGCACTCGAGCCGTTCACGTGATTGCGTTCATCGAGGCGCACGCGAGCGGGCGATTCACCGTCGCCCCCTGGGCCTGACCGGCCCCATGCCCCTGAGCCGACTGGTGCGCGAGCGGGCGGCGTAGCGGGCCGATTGCTGAGGGAGGGTGCCGCTGCCAGCGGAGGCTGACGCGTGGCACGGGCGCCCTCCGCACGATGGACACCCGGGCGACGGCGCCACCACGGAAACTCATCCCAAACGGCCCAGCCCACCCCTTGACCGACGCGGTAGACTGGCGCAGCGGTAATGATACCGGCAATGATTTCGCCCACGACGAGATAGCGGTCCGAGGGCATTCGAGGAGGTGGACCTATCGAGCAGCTGAGTCTGTGGTCGGCCAGACCGGCCCGCCTGCAGGTCACCTCACCCTCGTTCGAAAGGCGGCAGTTTCATTGGGCAAATTGCACAGGTCAGCTCTCTCCACGCTGATGGTCGGCGCGCTCGTCGCAGGATGCTCCTCTCCGGCGGCGAGCGTGCCGGCATCAGTCTCGGCGCCCTCCACTCCCCCCTCGGCCGCGGCGGCGACCGTCGCTCCCACGGCGGCTCCCTCGGCATCGCCGAGCGCCGCCCCGAGCAAGTCGAACGTCACCATCGAGGTGCTGGCCAGCCAGGACTGGATCAAGTCCTCTGAGCAGGTCCTCGCAGGCAGGTTCGAGGAGCAGACCGGCATCCACCTCGACTTCCAGATCATCCCGTCCGCCCAGTACTTCGACGTCCTCAAGACCAAGCTCAACTCCGGGCAGGGCATCGACCTCTTCCTCGGCCAGGCCGGGAAGTCGGACATGAAGCTCCAGTACGACGCGGCCAACAACGCCGTTGACCTCACCAACGAGTCGTGGGTCAGCCGGCTTGATCCGATCGTTGCCGACCAGTCGACGCTCGACGGCAAGCTCTACGGCGCCGAGGTCTGGGACGTCGTGGCGGCCAACTACTGGGTCATGGTCTACAACAAGGACCTCTTCACCAAGTACAACATCGCCGTCCCCAAGACCTTCGCGGACTTCGAGACGGCGGCCGAGACGCTCAAGTCCAACGGCATCACGCCGATCTACGAGCCCGTCTCCGACGGCTGGCACCACGTGCTCTGGTTCCCCGAGGTCGGGGCGCAGGTCGAGGCGCTGGAGCCCGGCCTGAACGACAAGCTCAACGCGAACCAGGCCACCTTCGCCGGCGACGCCACGATGGAGAAGGCCCTCACCCAGATCAACGACCTCTACCAGAAGGGCTACTTCGGCAAGGACGCGCTGTCCGCCAAGGAAGCCGACACGTCCAAGGCGATGGCGAGCGGCACCTTCGGGATGACCCTGTCCGAGCTGTCGCGCGGCTCGCAGATCGCCGCTGCCTACCCGAACCTCCAGGCAACCAGCTTCGGCTACTTCCCCATCCCGATCCTGGACAACCAGCTGCAGCCCACCCACCCCGCCGGCCCGACGTGGATGGTCTCGAGCAAGAGCCAGCATGTCGCTGAGGCGAAGCAGTGGCTCGACTTCATGATGCAGCCGGACAACCTCCAGTGGCTGATCAACAACACGCCTGACTTCGAGACGCTCCCGTTCACGGGCGTGACCGCGAAGTGGGACGCCAGCCAGTCCGACTTCTTCACCACCTACACCCAGGCAAAGACCCTCGTCCTCCAGGACGCGGTCAACTACGTCAATCCGCAGTGGATGGACCTGGGCAAGTGGATGGTCAACATGTTCACCGGCCAGAAGACGGCCGCGGACATGCTGAAGAACATCGATGCGGGACGGACGACGCTGGCCAAGGCGGCCGGCGACCCGGCCTGGTCCAACTAGCCCAGCACAGCGGTCCTCGGGGGCGAGTTGGCTGCTCGCCCCCGATCCGCCTCAGCGACCGTCCAGCAACTGGGATCATGCACACCATGGGGTCTGACGTGTCTGGCCGGCGTTTCCAGCTCCTGGCGCACGGCCGCCGCGAACGCCGCGCTGCCCGCTCCTGCAGCCAGCCGACCGGGCTCCAGAACCGGCTCCCGTCCGTGCGGGCATTCGGGCTGGGCCTGCCGTGAAGAACGCCTACCCCACGTGGTTCACCGGTTTCGCGCTCCTGCTCACAGGAGTGTTCGTCCTGCTCCCGAGCGTGCTCGGGTTCGGGTTCGCCTTCACTGACTGGAGCGCCTACTCGAAGAACCTCCACTGGGTGGGCGTGGACAACTTCGCCACCATCTTCGACCCCAGCAACGACTACATCGGCGCCATCGAGCACACGGCCCTGTTCACCGTTGCGACGACCATCCTCAAGACGGCCATCGCGCTCGGCCTGGCGATTCTGCTCACGTCGGGCATCCGGCGGCTCGCGTACCTGCATCGCGGCCTCATCTACCTGCCGGCGGTCCTGCCCGTCCTCGTGGTGGGCATCGTGTTCCGGTCCATCCTGGACCCCACCACCGGCCTGCTGAACACCTCGCTGCAGTCCGTCGGCCTTGGCGCGCTCGCCCAGCACTGGCTCACGGACGTCGCGCTGACCATCTGGGCCGTGATCGGCGTGGACACGTGGCGCGGCGTGGGCTACATCATGGTCATCCTCATCGCCGGCGTCCTCGCGATCCCCCGCGAGTACTACGAGGCGGCCTCGATCGACGGCGCCTCGGGGCCCCAGGCGTTCCGCCACATCACGCTGCCCCTGCTGATGCCGGTCCTGGCGGTGACGACCGTGCTCAACCTGCTCTACGGCCTGCGGGTCTTCGACATGGTGTTCGTCCTCACCAACGGCCAGTACGGGACCTCGACCGTCTACACGATCGTCTTCGACAACTTCTCGCGCGGCCTGTACGGCGTGGCGACCGCGCTGTCCAGCCTGTTCTTCGTCGTGATGCTCGTGCTCAGCTACTTCGTCATTCGCGTCATGTCGCGCAGCGAGGTGGCCTGACGGTGCAATCCACTCGGATCCTGCGCACCGGCCTCCTCAACCTGGGCGCCGGTGGTGCCAGCCTCGTGGCCCTCACGCCCATCTACCTCATCTTCGTCAACGCCCTCAAGACGCAGCCGGAAGCCAGCTCCATGGGCGTGGACCTCCCGGCGATCCCGCAGTGGGCCAACTTCGGCACCGTCATCGACCAGGGCAAGCTGGTGACGGCGTTCTTCAACAGCACGCTCTACTCGGTCGGCGGGACGGTGCTCGCCGTGCTCGTCTCGGCGTTCGCCGCCTACGTGCTTGCGCGGAACCGGCGCCGACGGCACCAGGTCATCTACCTGCTGCTGATCATGGGGATCGCGATCCCCACCAACTTCGTCACCCTGATGAAGGTCATGCAGGTCACCCACCTGATCGACTCCCAGATCGGGATGATCCTGCTGTACGCGGCGACGCAGATCCCGTTCAGCGTCTTCCTCATCTACGCGTTCGTCGATTCGCTGCCCAGGGAGCTGGACGAGGCGGCGTTCATCGACGGCTGCTCGCCGGTGCGGACCTTCTTCGCGGTGGTGCTGCCCATCCTGCGCCCGGTCCTGGTGACCACCGGGATCCTCAGCCTGCTCAACATCTGGAACGAGTTCCTGATGCCGCTGTACTTCCTGAACAGCACGAGCCGCTGGCCGATGACCCTCGCGGTCTACAACTTCTTCGGACGGTTCGCGTCGGACTGGAGCCTGGTGTCGGCGGACATCGTGCTGACCATCCTGCCGGTGATCCTGGTCTACATCGTCGCGCAGCGCTGGATCCTGTCCGGCGTCTCCGCGGGCGCGGTCAAGGGGTAGCGGCGTGACGACTGCTGCACGCGCCGCCCAGAATCCCCGTTCCGAGACGGGGACGTGCCGACGATGAGGATCCTGTCGCACGAGGTGGGTCCCGACGGGCTGACGATCCGCACCGACCGCGGGCTGCTCGCCCTCACGCCGCGGACCAGCCGGACCGTGCGCGTCCGGTACACGCTCGCGGATTCGTTCAGTCAGAAGCCAAGCCTGGCGGTGTTGGCCGTCCCGTCCGGCGCGCCAGCCGTCGCGTTCTCCGTCAGCGATGGCCCGGATGGCATTGTGGTCGCGACGGACGCCCTCACGATCGAGGTGGCGCGTGACACCGCGGCACTGACCTACCGGACGGCCGGCGGCGCCCTGCTGACCCGGGAGCCCGCTCGCGGCGGCAAGACCCTGACGCCGGTGCAGGTCCTCCGCTCGGAGTTCGACGGGGCAACGCCCCACGAGAGCCGCGAGAACGTGGACGGCGTGCGGATCGATGTGGACGGGGTCCGCCAGGTGGTGGATCGCACGGCGTTCCACACGAAGCTCGAGTTCTCCTGGGCGGACGGCGAGGCGCTCTACGGGCTGGGATCGCATGAGGAGGGCATGTTCAACCTCCGCGGCCAGCACCAGTACCTCTACCAGCAGAACCTCAAGGTGGCGGTGCCCGTCATCGTGTCCAGCCTCGGCTACGGCGTCTTCCTGGACTGTGCGTCGCTGGTCACCTTCCACGACGACGCGTCCGGGTCGTACCTGTGGGGCGACGTCGACGAGGAGCTGGACTACTACGTCATGCTCGGCCCGGACTTCGACCAGATCGTGGCCGAGTTCCGCGCGCTGACCGGGCCGGCGCCGATGCTTCCCCGCTGGGCCTTCGGGTACGTCCAGTCGAAGGAGCGCTACGAGAGCCAGGCGGAGCTGCTCGCCGTCGCGCACGAGCACCGGCGCCGGGGGCTGCCGCTGGACTGCATCGTCCTCGACTGGAAGTCGTGGACGGGCGCCGCGTGGGGCCAGAAGTCCCTCGACCCGACGCGCTTCCCGGATCCGGTCGCCATGACCCGCGAGCTGCACGCGCTCGGCGTGCACATGATGGTCTCGATCTGGCCCACCATGCGGCCCGGCGGCGATGACTGGCGCGAGCTCCAGGAGCGAGGTGAGCTCCTGGGCAACCAGGCCACCTACAACGCCTTCGACCCGGGAGCGAGGGAGACGTACTGGAGCCAGGCGGACCGCGGCCTCTTCTCGCATGGGATCGACGCCTGGTGGTCGGACTGCACCGAGCCCTTCGAGGCGGACTGGACGGGCCCCGTCAAGCCTGAGCCCGAGGAGCGCCTCAGGATCAACACCGAGGAGGCGAAGCGGTACATCGACCCGGAGCTGATCAACGCCTATTCGCTCTTCCACGCGCAGGGACTGTACGAGGGCCAGCGCACCGACGGCTGCGGGAAGCGCGTCCTGAACCTCACCCGCTCCGCGTTCCCGGGCCAGCAGCGCTACGGCGCCGTGACGTGGTCGGGCGACGTCAGCGCAACCTGGGAGACGCTCCGGCGCCAGATCGCGGACGGCCTCAACTTCAGCGCGACCGGTATGCCGTACTGGACGACGGACGTGGGTGCGTACTTCGTGGCGCGACGCCCGGACCTGTGGTTCTGGGCTGGCGACTTCGACGACGGCGTGGACGACCTGGGCTACCGCGAGCTCTACCTGCGCTGGTTCCAGTACGCGGCATGGCTCCCGATGCTGCGCTCGCACGGCACTGACACGCCCCGCGAGATCTGGCGCTTCGGCGAGCCGGGGGACACCGTCCACGACGCGCTCGTGAACGCGCTGCAGCTCCGGTACCGCCTGCTGCCGTACTTCTACTCGATGGCGGGCTGGACGACGCAGTGCGCCTACACGATGCTCCGATCGCTGCTGTTCGACTTCCGGGACGACCCCGAGGTCCTCGACGTGGCCGACGAGTTCATGTGCGGCCCGGCGTTCCTGGTCTGCCCGGTCCACGCGCCGATGGCGTATGGCCCAGAGTCGCTGCCGCTCGAGGACCAGCCCAAGACGCGCTCCGTCTACCTGCCGGCCGGGTGCGACTGGTTCGACCTCTGGTCCGACCGACGATTCGCGGGCGGGCAGCGCATGGAGGCCGAGGCGCCGCTCGAGCGGATCCCGGTCTTCGTCCGAGCAGGCTCGATCGTGCCCATGGGGCCGGTGCGCCTGCATGTCGACGACCACCCCGACGACCCGGTCGAGCTGCACGTCTTCCCGGGCCGGGACGCTGAGTTCACCCTCTACGAGGACGATGGCGACGGCTACGAGTACGAGGACGGCGCCTTCTCGCTGATTGCCATCGCCTGGGATGACACCGGGGAATGCCTGACGCTGGGACAGCGCAGGGGCGCGTTCCCGGGGATGCAGCTCGAGCGCGACTTCGTGGTGACCTTCCATGCCGCCCTCGACGCGGCGGGCGACGATCGGCCCGCAGGACGCACCCGCACCCTGCGCCTTCGCTACGCTGGTGAGCGGGTGGCCGTGCGCTGGGGCGACCCGGCGAACGCCACCCCCGGCGTCGCGGTCAGCGGCTGAGAAAGGAGCGCGCGGTGGCTACCCGGCCGAAGTTGCCGTCGACGACGATCGTCGACATCGCCGCGGCCAGCGGAGTCTCGGTCGCGACGGTTTCGCGGATCCTCAACAACAAGCCGGACGTTGCCGAGGAAACGCGTGAGCGGGTGCTCCGCGTCATGGACGAGATCGGGTTCGCGCCCCAGAGCGCGTGGCGCCAGATCCGGTCCGGGCGGACGGGCCTGATCGCCATGCACGTCCCGCAGGAGTTCAACCCGCCCGCACACCGCCTGATCATGGCGGCAGCCCTGGGCGTCGAGGACGCGGGCTACTCGATCAACATCATCACGCGGCCCCTCACGGACCCCGAGCTGCTGGGCATCTTCCGCGGCCGCCAGGCGGATGGGGCGATCCTCCTGGAGATCCTCACAGACGACCGCCGAGCCGCGCTCCTGAGCGAGCACGGCTATCCGTTCGTGATGATCGGGCGTCGGGCCGACAACGCGGGCCTGAGCTTCGTCGATGTGGACATTGCGCAGGGCATCGACCTCGCGGTCGAGCACCTGCTGGGGCTGGGACACAGCCGGATCGCCTTCCTCTCGGTGGACCCGGTGGTCCACCAGCAGACCTACGGCTTCGCGACATGGGCGCTGCGGGCCTACGAGCTCGCCTGCGAGCGGAGTGCGCTGCCCGTTCTCGCGGGTCTCGGCGGGCCGAGCGCAGACGAGCTGTCGTTCGCCGCCCGGAGACTGCTCGACGCGCACCCCGAGATCACGGCGCTGGTGGCACCGCAGGAGCAGTCGGTGATCGGTGCGCTCAAGGCGGCGCAGGATCGGGGCCTGCGCGTGCCGGAGGCGCTGTCCGTGGTGGGCATGGTCAGCGAGCCGATGGCCGAGATTGCGACGCCGGCGCTGACGACGATCGACTTCCCGGCTGATGAGATGGGCGAGGTGGCCGCGCGGATCCTGCTGCGCAGGGTCGTGGGCGGCCAGACCGCGCCCGAGCAGGTCCTCGTCCGGCCGAGGCTCACGGTCCGCGACAGCACAGGGGCGCCGCGACCGCGCTCCTGATGGCGCGGCGGCGGAGCGGGTGACCGTGCCGAAAGCCCCATTGGAGGCGGCCGGGGCGTTCGACAGATCGCGGGCACCGCGGTATCGTTGGTCCAGCGGCACCGAATGGGTGCCACAGAACGCGGCACACGATCACTCCCTCTCATCGGTTCTTCGGCGAGACAGGTTCGCTGGGGTCCGCACGAGAAGGAGTTTTTCTTTGTTCACACAGACAGCGGACAAGACGCTGACCTGCGCCGATTGCGGCCAGGAGTTCACCTTCACCGCGAGCGAGCAGCAGTTCTTCGCGGACCGCCAGTTCAGCGAGCCCCGTCGATGCCCGTCGTGTCGCGCCAGCCGGAAGGCGGCGCGCGGGTCCTCCGACGGCGGCGGGTACTCGGGCGGCGGCTACTCGGGCGGTGGCGCAACGAGCGGCTACTCGGGCGGCGGCTACTCCAGCGGCGGCTACGACCGGCCCCAGCGTGAGATGTTCAGCGCCACGTGCTCAAGCTGTGGTCGCGAGGCCCAGGTGCCGTTCCGCCCGAACGGCAGCAAGCCCGTCTACTGCAGCGACTGCTTCAAGACGCAGCGCCGTTCGTTCTAGCACTTCGCCACACAGAAGGGCCCGAGGGAGACCTCGGGCCCTTCTGGCGTCTAGCGTTTCGGAGGCCTGACGGCGCATCGTCACATTGGCCGCCCGCGCTGCCAGCCACGCAATCCCGCCGTACTATCGGCGCCATGTCAGCCAGCGCAGTCCTGGCGCCCTTCTACGCGGGATGGGCGACGCATCAGCAATTCCTTCTTGCCGCCATCGGCGATCTCGGTCCGGACCAGCTCGCGCTCCGGGCTGCCCCGGGTGAATGGACGATCTGGCAGCTCGCCAGCCACATGGCCGGGGCTCGGGCGTATTGGCTTCACGATGTGCTCGGCGAGGGCGACCCAGCCATCCGTGACATGTTCCGGGTTGCGAGCACGACGGTCCCGGGCCTGCCCATCGAACAGGCGGGGTGGGAGGATGACGAGAGCCATCCTCGGACGGCAGCCGAGATCGCCGCAGCATTCCACCTGACCTGGGGCATGGTCGCGGAATGCCTCGAGCGCTGGACGGCGGACGACATCACGGTTGAGATTCCCCAGCGTGGAAGCGACAGGCACACCACGCGCGGATGGGTGGTCTGGCACCTGATGGAGCACGAGGCGCATCACGGCGGCGCGATCTCAGCCGTTCTCGGGACCCACGGATTGCCCGGGCTCGACATCTGAGGCGACTTGGCGGGCGGCCCGCCGGGTCGACGCCCTGGACCACTGAGCCACCCCGCCGTCCTGGAGGACCGTTCGACGCCGCGAGTTCGGCGGCGAGGCTCCAGCGACGACATGGAGTGACACGGGGGATGGCACATGATGAGTGAGCCCATTGACCCGCGACGGCGCATCGTCCGCTTCCTTGACGAGCGCGACTTGCTGATGGCGGCGCACGCCCGATCGGCCGATCGGCGGTTGTGCCTGGCCGTGAACCCCGCCTCGGCATTCCGCGAGACGAGCCCGGCGAATGTGACCGCGTTCGACGGCGGCCGAATCCTCTGGGCACTGCCGCTGGACTTCGGTCGCCTCGCCCTCATCCCGACCACCCGCCCGGCGGCCCAGGTGTTCGACGCCTTCTGGACGCTGGTGGAACGATCGCTCGGGGGCCCGCCGGAGGGCCCGGCCACGGTCTGGTTCAGCCCGACAGGCGTCGGCGGCCAACCGGAGCGTGACGCTCTGGGGGACGTTGCCTCCGGCCCGTGGGTCGAGTATCGCGGGGCGCGGCCCTGGGTCGAGCTCGGGACCGTCGGAGGCCTGCGCCTGCTGGTCCCGAGCAACAAGCCCAATGACAGCGCGGGCACTGAACCCGACCGGCCCTACCGCGTGCGGGTCCTCGCCGCCGCCGTGCAGCCGGCAGCCGACACGCGCGCGCTGCAACGGCGCGACTCGATGATCGAGCTGAGCCACTTCGCAATCCTCGACCCGGCCGTCGAAGGCTGGACGAGAGAGGGGCTCATCGAGGCAGGCACGCTGGCCGACCTGCGCCTCCAGTTCCTTCGTTGGGCGGCCGGCTGATCAGCGCCGTCAGGAACCGACGATGTGCGTCCCGGCTCGGCCGTGGAGCGCCAGCTCGAGGTTCCCGGGGCTGGAGATGACCGCCTCGCCGCCGCCCCGCTCCAGGAACCCGATGCAGGCCTCGATCTTCGGGGCCATGCTGCCGGGCGCAAAGTGCGTCCCGTCGGCGAGATAGGCGCGCGCCTCATCGAGGGTCAAGCGGTCAACGAAGCGCTGCGTCGGCTTGCCCCAGTCGAGCGCGACCCGCTCAATCGAGGTGCTGATGACGAACAGGTCGGCACTGATGACGGTCGCCAGCAAGGCTGACGCATAGTCCTTGTCGATGACGGCAGCGATCCCGTGGAGCAGGCCGTGCTCGTCGGCCACGACGGGGATGCCGCCTCCGCCGACGGTGATGACCACGAACCCGTCGTGGAGCAGCGCCCGGACGGCCCGCTCCTCCACGATCCGGATCGGCTTCGGCGATGGCACCACCCGTCGCCACCCGCGGCCGGCGTCCTCCCGCACCGACCAGCCGTCGACATCGCGGCGCCGGAGCGCCGTCGCCTCGTCCATGAACGAGCCGATCGGCTTGCTGGGGTTCGCGAACGCGGGATCGTGGGCGTCGACCTCCACCTGGGTCACGACCGTGACAGCCTGACGCCGCATCCCCATCTGGCGGAAGTCGTTCGCCAGGTTCTGCTGCAGCTCGTACCCGATCGCGCCCTGAGAGTCCGCGCCGCACACGTCGAGCGGGACTTCGTGGAGTTCGTGCGCCGAGAGCTCGGATCGGCGCAGGATGAACCCCACCTGCGGGCCGTTCCCGTGGCCGATCGCGACGTGCCACCCTTCCTTGATGATCGCGGCGATGTGGCCGCTCGTCTCGCCGAGCGCCGCGTACTGGTCCGGGACCGTCATGTGCTGCGGGTCCCGGATGAGCGAGTTGCCGCCGATCGCGACGACGAGGGTCTTGGTCACGCCGTCTCCTCCTGATTCGCCGCCAGCCGGCCAGGCGGCCGGGACGATGACCGCCTGCCCTGACTCGGCATCACCGCATCGTCAGCGCCATGACGGCCTTCTGGGCGTGGAGCCGGTTCTCGGCCTGGTCGTAGACGACCGAATGCGGGCCGTCGATGACCCCGTCGGCCACCTCGACGTTCCGGTCCGCGGGGAGCGGATGCATGTAGATCGCATCCTCTCGGGCCAGCCCGATCCGGCGCTCGTCGGTGATCCAGTCCGTGTACCGCCGCGCGGTTGCGGCTCCCTCCTCCTCGGAGGTGGCCGTGAGCAGCGCGCCCCAGCTCTTCGCATACACGATGTCGGCGCCGCGCATGCCCGCGTCGAAGTCGTCCATCAGCTCGAAGCTGCCGCCGCTGCGGCGGGCGTTCTCGGCCGCCTGGTCCACGTACTCCTGTGGCAGCCGGAACTCCGGCGGGTGGACCAGCCGGACGTGCATCCCGTAGCGGGTGGTGAGGAGCGAGAGGTCCACGGGCACGCTGATCGGCTTCTGGTAGCTGGCGGCGTACGCCCAGCTGATGTCGATCGTCCGCCCGCGCGGATCGCCCTTCTGCTCGATGATCGTCAGCAGGTCGGCCAGCGACTGGTGGGGGTGGAACAGGTCGCACTGCATGTTGAGCACCGGGACGCGCGACGCCGCGGCCACCTCCCGGAGGTACGCGTTGCCGACGCCCCAGTCGCAGTGCCGGATCGCGATCCCGTCGTTGTAGCGGCCGAGGATCTCGCCGATCTCCTTGGGCGTGTCGCCGTGGGCGATCTGCGTGGTCCGGCTCTCGATGAACTGGGCGTGGCCGCCCAGCTGCGCCATCCCGGCCTCGAAGGAGGCACGGGTCCGCGTCGACGAGAAGAAGAACAGCATCGCGAGGACGCGGTCCCGGAGCAGCGGGTGCGGGATCCCGAGGGCCCGCTCCCGCTTGAGCTGCATGGCCACGTCGAGGACGGTGTCGACCTCGTCCTTGGTCCACTCCTGGAGCGTGATCAGGTCGCGGCCCTTGAGCCCGGTCTGCATCGTGGGCCCCCGGTCACTCGGCCGCGCCGAGGATGAGCGCGAGCATGCCCATCTTCAGTGCGACGCCGTTGAACGCCTCGGACCAGTACCGCTGGTGGCGCGTGGCGTCCACGTCTTCGGGCAGCTCGTCCATGCGCGGCAGCGAGTGGAGGATGATCGAGGAGCGCTTCGCCTTGTCGTGCAGCAGCTGCCGCGTGACGACGTACTCCGGCGGGGTAAGCCCCACCTTGTCGCCCCGCTCGACGCGCGACGCGGTGTAGTCGGCCTGGACGACCGGCTCCATGTAGATGATGTCCGCCTCGCCGATGACGTCGCGGACGTCCCCGGCCTCCTGGTAGTCCACGTTGAGCGCGTCGATCTCCGCCTTGAACTCGGGCAGCAGGCTCATGTCGGGCGGGCCGACCACGATCGCCTTGGCGTCGAACTGCGACAGGGCGTACAGGATCGAGTGCATCGTCCGCATCCGCATGTCGCCGACGAGCAGGTATGTCAGCCCGTCGAGGGTGCCCTTCTCGTGGAGGATCGTGTAGAGGTCGGTCAGGATCTGGGTGGGATGCTCGCCCCATCCGTCGCCGCAGTTGATGACGGGGACCGACGCCCACTTCGCGGCCTCCGCCGGCGCGCCCTGCTGGAAGTGGCGGATCGCGATGACGTCCGCGTAGTACTCCAGCATGTGGAACGTGTCCTTGATCGACTCCTGGTAGAAGTCGCCGGCGCGGGTCATCTTCGAATCGGAGAACCCGAGCACCTGCCCTCCGAGGCGGTGCATCGCGGCCTCATGGGAGAGCCGCGTGCGCGTGCTGGGCTGGTAGAACGCGGTGAGCAGGGTCTTGTCCTTCAGCAGGTCCGTGTTCCGGCGGTCCCGGGCGAACGGGCGCAGGTCGTCGGCGACCTGGAAGACGCGGAAGAACTCGTCGCGGCTGAAGTCCTTGAGCGACAGGATGTCCCGGCCGAGGAAGCTTCTCATCGTGCGATCTGCTCCTGTGGACGCGAGGTGGCGGCCGCGACGATGGGCGGTGGCACCCGCCCGTCGTCCCTCCGGACGCCGGTGAACAGGACGGCCACGGTCTCGCCCTCCCGGACGAGGCCGCTCCGTGTCAGTGAGAGGAGGCCGGCGAGGCCGGCCGTACCGGTGTGGTCGACATCGATCCCAGTCGACGTGCGCCCGAGCTCGTTCGCCGCACGGACGGTGGCCTCGTCAACGGCGACCGCGCCGCCGCCGGTCCGCTCCATCGCCTCGACGACGGCTGCCCAGTCGTACGTCTCGTCGTCGAGGATGCCGTGCGCGACGCTCGATGGCTCGGTTTCCCAGGGCCGCATGTACGCGGAGCGGTGCGTCCGGGCATGCGCGAGGGCCGGTCCGGGGCCTGTGAGGGCGACACGCTCTCGGAACCGCTGCCACGCGCGAACGAGCGGCGCGCACCCCTCGGTCTGGACGGCGTAGAGCCTCGGCTCGCGCTCGATGGTCCCGAGCACGTGCGCCTCGGCGAAGGCTGCCGCGACTGCGGAGGCGAGTGCGCCGCCACCGACCTGGATCACGACCGCATCCAGACGCGCCCGAGCCTCCGTGCGGCTGGCGCGCGCCTGGCGGACCAACTGCGCGACCATCTCGTAGCCGATGGTCTGGCCGCCCTCGATGGCGAGGCCGTTCTCGTTGCCCTGGCAGGTGAACGGGACGGCCCCATGGGCAATCGCTTCGCGCAGGCGGCGGTAGGTCGGGTCGCCCGTCTCGCCGGCCTCTCGCCGACAGGCGACGACGTCGGCACCGAGCTCACGCAGCCTCGCGACCACGACCGGGTCCGCCCAGGTGGGGACGTAGACGTCGAGGGGCCGGGCTGCGGCGCGCGCGACGACGGCGGCCGCCAGCGCCGCGTTCCCGCAGCTGGCGATCGCGAGGCGGCCCGTCACGATGCCGGGCGCGAGCTCGTCGGCGACCAACAGGTCGATCATGACCCCCATCAGGTGGCGCGCCTTGTGCGAGCCCGTGACGTTCGTCGTCTCGTCCTTGACGAGGAGGCGTCCTGCTGCCAACCCGGCCCGGGCGGCGAGCACCGGGGCCGGCTCGAATGGCGTCTCGCGGAACCCGTGCCCGTCGACCGCCGCGACGCTCGCGTCCAGGCGCCCGACGAGGGCGACGTAGCGCTCGTCCGACCACCCCTCGGCACGGGCGATGTGGTAGGCGCGCGAGAGGGTGCGGTAGCGCGCGAACGTCCCGGCATCGAGCCCCGCGTCCGGTCCGGCGTCGGGGAACGCGAGGCGGGCCGGGTCGATGGAGCGGCGGAGGACGTGGTCGATGTCATCCCCGTCCCGCGCGGCCGGGCAGCGGGCGATGAAGGCGATCTCATCGGGCACCACGTGCCCGCACCCAGCGCAGGCGAGCCGGATCGGAAGCGGCCGCCTGGCGGCTGACCCGCGCGGAGCCGTCACGACGCCTCCGGCGCGCCGACCCGTGCGTTGAACTCGTCGATCAGCCCGTCCCAGACCGGCAGCATGGCCCGCGTCTCGGCCCAGAACGCCGGCCGCCGTCTCGCCTCGAACTCGTCGAGCGGCACGCCCTGCTGCTCGACCCAGGTGAAGTACCCGAGGTTGAAGATGCGATCGCGATCGACCCGCGACAGCTCGAGCAGGTCATCGGTCCCGGCACCGAGCACGAACCGACCGAACGTCTCGCCGGCATCGACCGCGTCGAACGCGCCGCCGAAGTCGCGCGCCAGGATCCGCTCGATCTCGGTGCCGTACATGGCGGCCCCGTCGGTCGCGACGGTGGCCACGATGTCGTCCGGGCCGTACCCCTCGTACTTGGCCATCTTGATGGCGGCCACGATGTTGCACAGGCTCGAGAACCCGAGCGACGGGAGGGCATCGATGATCGCCGCCGGAACGTGTCGTCGGTTGACGAGGTACTCGCGGCCCGCGTCGGACGCGAACATGACTTCGAGGCGGTCCGTCGCCTCCTCCGAGACCGCGACGACGACGTCCGTCGCCATCACGTTGTGGATGAGCGGGATGTGCTTGTCGCCGATCCCCTGAATGTTGTGCTCGCCGAAGCCGTTGCGGAGCATCGTCGGGCACTCGAGCGCCTCGACCGCCACCGTGCGCGAGCCGTGGCGCTCCTTGAGGTAGTCTCCGGCCCCGATGGTCCCCGCCGAGCCGGTGGCCGAGACGAACGCGCGGAGGCGCAGCGCAGGCTCCTCGGCCTGCATCGACTCCACGATGGCCTCGACCGCGCGACCGGTCAGCGCGTAGTGGGCGATGTGGTTCCCGAACTCCGAGAACTGGTTGAAGATGACCGCGTCCGGCTCCCGATCGAGCTCCGCGCAGCGGTCGTAGATCTCCTTGACGTTGCTCTCGGTGCCGGGCGTGCGGATGATGTCGCCCGGATCCGCGACCCAGCGCTCAAGCCACGCGAACCGCTCGCGGCTCATCCCGGCCGGCAGGACCGCCACGCCCCGGCAGCCCATGATCCGCGAGATCGCCACGCCGCCCCGGCAGTAGTTCCCGGTGGACGGCCAGACGGCGCGCTGCGCGGTGGGGTCGAACTGGCCGGTCACGATCCGCGGCGCGAGGCAGCCGTACGCGGCGATGACCTTGTGGGAGCCGATCATCGGGAAGCGGTCGCCGAGGGCCACGACGATCCGGCAGTCCACGCCGGTGAGCTCTGGCGGCAGCACGACGTGGACCGGGACCTCAACCCGCTCGCGGCGTCCGGGCCCGTTGAACCAGTGAACGCGGAACAGGTTCAGCGGGTGTGCGGCGTCCGGGTCGATGGTCGCCAGGCGCCCGGAGATCGACGCCGGGATGGTGGTCGGGTCGGCGAGCTGGGCGAACGTCGGGAGGACGATCCCCGCCTCGCGGAACCTGCCGACCGTCCGCTCGTAGACGCCGGCGTCGGCCAACTCTCGCTCCAGCCCCAGCCGCCGCATCTGCTCCTCCAGGGCCTCCGCCTCGTCACGGACGCCTTCGGGTCTGAACGGGCCGCCGTCCTCGGGACGAACAGCAGGGTCTCGCTCGCGACTACCTCCGTACGATTGGGGATGGCAGCATGCCGCCGATAGGGCCGGATGGCGCCTGCGGCGGAGAAGGACGGTCCGTGGAGTTCACCCTCAACGGCCGACCGGTCTCGATCGAGGCCGCGCCGGATGACAGCCTCCTCGATCTCCTGCGAGGCAGCCTGGGTCTCCGGTCCATGAAGGACGGGTGCGCGCCCGAAGGTTCCTGTGGGGCGTGCACCGTGATCGTGGACGGTCACGCCGTGGTCTCCTGCGCGCAGCCCGCGACCCGGGTCGCCGGCCGGACGGTCGAGACGCTCGAGGGTCTGTCCGAGGCGACGCGCACCTCGTGGGCCGACGCCTTCGCGCGCACCGGGGCCTCACAGTGCGGGTTCTGCTCGCCGGGCATCGTGATGAAGGCCGAGGCGCTCCTGCGCCGCCAGCCCGACGCGACCGCCAGCGACATCGCGCATGCCCTCGCCGGGAACCTCTGCCGGTGCACCGGGTACGCGCGCATCGTCGAGGCGGTGCTCGCTGTGGCGAAGGCCCGGCGCGGGGAAGCGACCGACGCCCGGCGCCGGAGCAGCAGGGCGTCTCGCAGCCCGGCGTCGATGGCTCCTGGCCGATCGGGACGCCAGCGGAGCGGTACCACGCACGCGAACTGGCCCTGGGGGAACAGGCCTTCGTCGCTGACATGCGGGCGCCCGGGATGCTCCACGGTGCCCTCCGCTTCTCGGACCACCCCCGGGCGGTCGTCCGCCGCATCGACATCTCGCGGGCGCTCGCCGAGCCCGGCGTCGTCGACGTCATCACGGCTCGAGACGTGCCGGGCAAACGCCAACAGGGGCTGATCGTGGACGACTGGCCGCTGCTCGTGGCCGAGGGCGAGACGACGCGCTATGTCGGTGACGTGCTCGCCGCCGTCGCCGCGACGACGCGGGCCGCCGCTCGTCGGGCGGCCTCCCTGATCGAGGTGGACTACGACGTCCTCGAGCCCCTCACCGACCCGTTCGCCGCGCTCGCTGACGGCGCCCCGGCCCTCCACCCGGGCGGCAATGTGGTGTCGCGGTCCGTCGTCCGCCGGGGCGACGCGGCCTCGGCGATCGGCGCAGCTGCACACGTCGTGACCGACTCGTTCCGGACCCAGGCGATCGAGCACGCGTTCCTCGAGCCGGAATCGTGCCTCGCGGTGCCGGGTCGGGCCGCCGACAGCGGATCGGCCGCGGCGGGGACGCCCGCGGACGCCGAGGCGGTGCGCGTCTTCTCGCAGGGGCAGGGCGCCTGGGAGGACCGCCGCCAGATCGCCTCGTTCCTCGGCCTCCCAGAGCGCGCGGTGCGCGTGACACAGGTCGCCACCGGCGGCGCGTTCGGCGGCAAGGAGGACCTCAACGTCCAGGGCCAGGCCGCGCTGCTCGCGATCCGCACGGGACGACCGGTGCTGATCGCCCTCAGCCGGCGCGAGAGCCTGCGGTTCCACGTGAAGCGCCACCCGTTCTGGATGACGTACACCGTCGCCTGCGACGCGGACGGTCGGCTGACGGCGGTGCGCGCGCAGATGGTCGGCGACAACGGCGCGTACGCGAGCGTCGGCGGCAAGGTCCTCGAGCGTGCCGCCGGTCATGCCTGCGGGGCGTATCGCGTGCCCAACGTCGACGTGGAGGCGACCGCCGTCTATACGAACAACCCGCCGTCGGGGGCGATGCGCGGCTTCGGCGCCAGCCAGGCGAACTTCGCGCTCGAGTCGCTGATCGACGCTCTTGGCCGAGCGGGTCGGGATCGACGGCTGGGAGATGCGCTGGCGGAACGCGCTCGACGTCGGCGACCGGTTCGGCACGGGTCAGTTGCTCGGGCCGGGCGTTGGCGTGAAGAAGACGCTCCTCGCCGTCCGCGACGCCTACCGGTCGGCCCGCTTCGCCGGCATCGCCTGCGCCGCGAAGAACACCGGGATCGGCAACGGGCTGCGCGAGTTCGGACGCGCCGTCATCCGCGCGGAGGCAGACGGGACGCTGACGCTGTACCACTCCTGGACCGAGATGGGGCAGGGCTGCCACACCGTGTTCCGCCAGATCGCCGCCGCCGAGCTCGACGTCGACCCCGGCCGGATCCGCGTGGTCGTGGACACCGACCACGAGCTCGACACCGGCGAGACGACGGCCTCGCGGGCGACGATGCTCGGCGGGCGGGCGGTGGTCGAGGCGGCGCGACGCCTCCTCGCTGCCCTGGGAGGACGCCCACCCGATCCGGCAGCCATCGCCGCCCTGGCCGGCCAGGAGTTCGCAGACGAGGTGGTCATCGACTGGACGACGCCGCTCGGGGCCGAGGGCGAGCCCGTCACCCACTTCGCCTACGGCTGGGCGACCCAGGTCGTCATCCTCGATGACGATGGCGTCATCGAGCGGGTCATCGCGGCGCACGACGTCGGGCGCGTCCTGAACCCCACGCTGCTCGCGGGGCAGGTCGAGGGCGGGGTGCACATGGGTCTCGGCCAGGCGCTGACCGAGGAGTTCGTCGTCGAGGGTGGCGTTCCGCGGACGGACACGCTCAAGTCACTGGGGATCATCCCGGCCACGGCCATGCCGCCGGTCGAGTGCATCTTCGTCGAGGAGCCCCAGCCCGAGGGTCCGTACGGCGCCAAGGGCATGGGCGAGGCCGTCCTCGTGCCGACCGCGGCCGCTGTCGCAGGCGCCCTCCACAGCTTCGACGGCATCCGCCGGACGAGCCTCCCGATGCACGATTCGGCCGCCGCGAGAGCGGTGCTGCCGCGGCTGGCCGCGAAGGCTCACCCCCATGCCGACGCCCGGCCCGTCACGGTTGCCCGCGTCGTCGAAGACGCCCCGGCATGACGCCGCTCGGCCCCGCCGTCACGCCGGGTCTTGTCGACGCCCACCACCACCTCTACTCGGCCCTCGCCCGCGGGATGCCCGCGCCCCGGACCACGCCGACAACGTTCCGCGGCATCCTCGAGCAGGTCTGGTGGCGCCTCGACCGCGCGCTCGACCTCGAGATGATCGCCGCGTCGGCCCGGCTGGGAGCCCTCGAGGCCCTCGAATCCGGGACCACCGCGATTGTGGACCATCACGAGTCGCCGAACGCGATTGAGGGGTCCCTCTCGATCATCGCCGACGCCTGTGCCGAGGTAGGCGTCCGGGTCGTCTGCGCCTACGGCGTCTCGGACCGGAACGGTGAGGACGGCGCGAAACGTGGATTGGCGGAGAATCGCCGGTTCCTGGCAGCGGGCGGCCGTGGCCTCGTCGGGATCCATGCCGCGTTCACCTGCTCGGATGCGACGCTCGAGGCGGCGGCGGATCTTGCCCGCGAACACGGGGTGGGGTGCCACGTCCACGTGTGCGAGGGGCGGGAGGACTGGGACGCGCCGGCACGGCTCACGTCGCTGGCGACCGATCGGTGGCTGCTTGCCCACGCGGTCCATCTGCCGGCCCCCCACCAGCTCGCTGGCACGATCGTGCACAACCCGTTCTCCAACCTGAACAACGCCGTCGGGTACGCACGCCCCGCGCGCTTCAGCGGGCCGGTGGCGCTGGGGACCGATGGCATCGGCGCGCAGATGCTCGAGACGTTCCGCCTCGCGTACGCGCTGCATCGGTCGGTCGACGTGACCGCGGAGCCGACCACCGCCTGGCGCTGGCTCGAGGCGGGGTGGGACCTGGTGCCCGCAGTGCGCGAGGACCGGGTGACGTGGTCGTACGAGCCGATCGAGCCATGGCACGTGGCCTTCACGCCCGGGATCCGCCCGCTGCGCGTGGAGATCGGCGGGGAGCTGGCCCTCGACGACGGCGTGCCGACCCGGGTCGACGCGCGCGGAGATCAGGGCGCACGCCCGCGAGCAGGCCGCGCGACTCCATGCGCGGCTCTGAGGTGGTGGGGCCCGCCGCCGATCGTGGCCCAGTCGCCGCATTCTCGCCGCTCCCCCTCAGCGTCCTGCTCCGACGCATCGCCCACGAATGGCGGACGAGACACGCCATCTTCGACCTGGCGCCAGGCCACTTCTTCAACGCGTCGGCCGGCCCGGACCTCTCGGTCCGCTTCCTCGGCCGCCCGGCCGCGACCCCGCTCGGCCCTGCTGCCGGCCCGCACACGCAGCTCGCGCAGAACATCGTGCTCGGCTGGCTCGGCGGCGCGCGGATCGTCGAGCTCAAGACCGTCCAGGCGCTCGACCGGCTCGAGATCCCGCGGCCGTGCATCGACATGGAGACCGTGGGCTACAACGTCGAGTGGAGCCAGGAGCTCCGCCTCGAGCAGTCGCTCGAGGAGTACGTCAAGGCCGCGATGATCGTCGAGATCCTCGGCGGCTGGGACGAGCTGGGCCCGTTCCTGGGCCCCGACCCGGGCCCGCGCATCTTCGACCTGTCAGTGGGCTACGACCTCGCCGGCATCGCATCGCCCCGGGTCGCGGCGTTCATCGACGGGATGGTCGACGCGCGACCGACCATCGACCGCCTCCGGGCCGAGATCCCCGAGCCGTTCGCCGCCTGGCGCGATCACCCCTTCGCGAGCGCCGTCTCGGGCTCCGCCACGGTCTCGACGTTCCACGGCTGTCCGCCCGGCGAGATCGCGGCCATCGCCCGCCACCTCATGACACGCCACGGCCTCGATGTCGTCGTCAAGCTCAACCCGACGCTCCTCGGGCGCGAGCGCGTGTCGGCCATCCTGCACGACCGACTCGGGTACGAGGAGATCCAGCTGCGGCCGGAGGCCTTCGACGCCGACCTGTCGCTCGAGGGGGCGGTGGACCTCATCGGGGAGCTCGACGCCTTCGCGCGCGGGCACGGGCGGCGCTTCGGCATCAAGCTGACCAACACGCTGGTGGTCGCGAACCATCGTGGCGTGCTGCCCGCCGACCCGATGTACCTCTCCGGGCCGCCGCTGCACGTCCTCGCGGTCACGCTCCTCGACGAGCTTCACCAGGCCCTGCCCGGGACGCTGGCCATCGGGGAGGGGAGCGGCTCCGTGGAGGTGAGCTTCTCGGCCGGGGTCACGAAGCACAACATCGCCGATGTCGCGGGGCTTGGCGTCGCGCCGATCTCGGTCTGCTCGGACCTCCTCCGACCCGGGGGCTACGGACGGCTCAAGCCGATGCTGGTGGCGCTCGGCGAGCGGATGGCGGCAGCGGGGTGCCCCGACATCGCCGCCTGGCGGGGGCACCAGGCTGAAGAGGCGGTCGGCGCTGGGGCGACCGATGCCGTCGCGGGATACGCCGGGCACCTGAACACCGTGGAGGGCGCGCTGCCCTACACCAGATCGACGACGGGGCACCCGCTCCGCCACGTCGACCGGGTGCTGGCGCGGTGGGACTGCGTGGCCTGCAACGAGTGCGTGACCGTCTGCCCGAATGACGCCTTCTTCCGCGTGGAAGCCGGACCGGACGTCGCCCTGTCGTCAGCGCACCAGTACGTCTACCTCGCCGAGCTCTGCAACCGCTGCGGCAACTGCGCGGTCTTCTGCCCCGAGGAGGGCGACCCCGCCGCCGTCAAGCCGGCCCTGTTCCTCGACCCTGGCTGTTTCGCCGCCAACGACCGTCTGGGGTTCCTCCTGGCGCGGGAGGGCGACAGGCTGCTGGTGGTCCCCGCGCCCGGCATCGACCAGGCCGACGCGGAACGGCTCGGGCGGCTCCTCGACGCCCCGAGGGGCCTCCCCCTCGACCCGCGGGATCTCGCCGTCACCCGCGGCGCCGGGCCGCCGGCAGGGCACGAGCGACGGATTGTCCCCGTCGAGCCGCGCGCATCCTCCGAGACGCACCGGTGCGATCGATCGCCGAGCGGGAGTGGCCGATGATTGAGCATTGGTTCGCCGGGCAAGGCTGGACCGCGGTCGGCGTCGCCCTCCCGTTGTTCGCCTTGTCAGGGGGGATCCTCCTGTGGCTTCGCGGTCCCGGCGCCCGCCCGCACAACCCGCCCGTCAACCGCGCGGGCGTCCGCTGGGCGGCGGTCACATCTGCCCTGATGGGCGCGTTGTGGCTCGTCGATGCAGTCGCGGGGACCGGGGGCGTCGTCGTGGTCGGGGCCATCGTGGTGGCCGTGGCGATCGGCGCTTCGGTGCGGTCGCGGTCTCGCTCGTAGCGCGCCGCCCCACAGCTGGCGACGCGGGAGATCAGCGGCGCAGCGTCGCCGGTTCAGCCAGGCGACTCGGCGAGGACCACCCGTCGCAGGATCCTGCCGCTGACGGCCCGCCGGTACTCGGCGGTGGAGCGCACATCGTCGATCGGCCGGACGTCGACCTGCGCGGCGAGGGCGGCCCGCTCAGCGACCTCGCGAGAGGGGATCGCGCCCTCGAGGACGTCCTCGGCGCGCTCAGCCCGAATCGGGACCTCGGCGACCGACCCGAAGGCGACGCGCACGTCGGACCACACCGCGCGACCGTCCGGGCGGCGCCACGACACCGCCAGCACGACCTTCGAGACCGCCTGCGCCCGCCGCGTCCCGACCTTGCGGAAACGGACCTGGCGGTCGGCGACGAGCGGGATGCGGATCGCCGTCAGCAGCTCGTCGTCGAGGCGGGCGGTGCGACGGTAGCCGGTGAAGAAGTCGGCGGCATTCACCGCGCGTTCCCCCGCGTGACCGCGGAGCACGAGCCGCGCATCGGTTGCGAGGAGGAGCGGCAGCGTGTCCCCAGCGGGCGATGCGGTCATGACGTTGCCGCCCACCGTCCCGCGGTTCTGGATCTGCCGGGCGCCGACGCACGCAGCGACCTCGGCGAACACGGGCAGCACCCCGGCGATCTGCGTGGACCGGCGCAGGTCGGTGTACGTCGTCAAGGCGCCGATGACGAGCTCGGCGCCCTCGCGGCGCACGCCTCGCAGCCCCTCGATCGCGGTGAGGTCGACGAATCGCGCGTCGGGCGGGATCGACCCCGCCGCCAGGCCGGCCATCAGGTCGGTGCCGCCGGCGAGTGGACGCCAGCCGTCGGCGACGAGCTCGAGGGCCTCATCGAGCGAGCTGGCGCGCATGACGGTGGGCCCGCCGCCCAGGCTCGAGACCGGGCGGGCCGCCACGCGGGATCCGGGACTGCTTCGGAACGCACGTGGGGTCGATGCAGCCGCCGCGATCGCCTCGATGATCTTCGTGTAGCCCGTGCACCGGCAGAGGTTCCCGGCAATCGCCTCGCGGATGGACGCGTCCGTGGGCGCGGCATCCGATGCGAGGAGGGCATGAGCCCCGATGAGCATGCCGGGTGCGCACATCCCGCACTGCACCGCGCCCGCATCGAGGAAGGCCGCCTGCACGGCGTCGAGCGGTCCGCCCTCCGCGGCGAGTCCCTCGACCGTCACCACGTCGCGGCCGTCCACCTGGCAGACCGGCAGCAGGCAGCTGTTGACGACCTCGCCATCGACGAGGACGGAGCACGCCCCGCACTCCCCCTCCCCGCAGCCCTCCTTCGTCCCGGTGAGGCCGAGGTCAAGGCGGAGGACATCGAGCAGGCGCCGCCCACCCGGGGCCTGGACCTCGACGGCCTCGCCGTTGATCGTGAAGGTGACCGTCGACGACGACGGGCGGACGAGCGTCATCACGCCACCCCCGGTCCGACGACGCCATCGGGACCCGCCGCGAGCGCGGCGAGCACGCGCTCCGGGGTCGCCGGCAGCTCCGTGATCCACACGCCCACCGCGTCCTGGATCGCGGCGATCACGGCTGGCGCGCCCACGTCCATCGGCAGCTCGCCGAGGCCCTTCGCCCCGTGCGGGACACCCGAGAACGGTCGCTCGACGAAGAGCGCGGTGATCCGCGGCGCATCGACGGCGGTCGGGATGAGGTAAGTCGTCAGGCGGTCGTTCCGGTAGCGGCCCTCCTCGACCTTGAGCTCCTCGAGCGTCGCGTAGCCGACCGCCTGGAGCGTTCCCCCCTCGACCTGGCCCGTGGCGAGCCGGCGGTTCACCACGCGGCCGACCTCGTCCACCTGGACCACCGACCGCACGACGACTTCGCCGGTGTCGGTGTCCACGTCAACCTCGGCCACGGCCGCAGCCCAGCTGTAGGCCGGGTAGGCATCGCCATGGTGCGCCGCCTCGTCCCACTCAACCCCCGGGAAGCCGGCGAACTGCTCGTCGATCCGAACGGGCCCGTGCGCTGCGGCCCACGGGCGGTACGCGTCGGCGAACGGCTGGCCCGTCTGCGCCTCGACCTCGTCACGCAGCCGGCCGGCGGCACCGACGAGGAGACCGCCCACCACCATCGTGGAGCGCGAGGCGACCGTGGGGCCGCTGTTCGGCACAACGGACGTGTTGACGCTCGCGACCGTGACCGCATCAGCCGGGATCCCCAGGCGCTCGGCGACCAGCTGGGCCAGGACGGTGCGCGATCCCTGGCCGATCTCAGCGGTGGACGCGAGGATCCGAACCTGCGCGTCGGCTGTCAGCTCGATCGCGGCGATGCTCGCGAGGCGGGTCTCGCCGCTCCCGGTGAAGCCGGCGCCGTGCCATCCGGTGGCGAGCCCGACCCCGGACGCGATGGGGCTGTCGAGGTCGCCTGCCGCGCGGGCCAGGCGTGCGTCGGCCGTGCACTTGCGCTTGTGCTCGAACTCAGACGCCTCGACCGCCCGGCTGAGCACGTCGAGCGCCCCGACGCTCTCGCGGAGCCGCTGGCCGGTCGCGGTCGTGTCGCCCTCCATGTACGCCCACCGCCAGCGCAGGGTGTCGGGCGAGACGCCGAGCCGCTCGGCGATGCGATTGACGTGCGTCTCCACCGCGAACTCGACCTGCGGGGCGCCGAAGCCGCGGAACGCCCCGTTCGGCGGCGTGTTCGTCGCCATGGCCCGAGCCCGGATCCGGACGTTCGGGCAGGCGTACGGCCCGGCGGCGTGGATCGCCCCGCGGGAGAGGACCACCGGCGAGATCGTTGCGTACGCGCCCGCATCCAGGACGATGTCGATCTCCTGGGCCAGCAGCCGCCCGTCAGCCGACACCGCCGTGCGGTGGGTGACGATCGAGGGGTGCCGCTTCGTCGTGGCGATCAGGTCCTCGTGGCGGTCGTAGGCCATGCGCACGGGGCGGCCAGCCGCGCGGGCGAGCAGCGCCGCGTGGATGGCGATCATCGAGGGGTACTCCTCCTTGCCCCCGAACCCGCCGCCGGTCTCGGCCTGGATGACAACCGTCCGTTCGTCATCGAGCCCCATCGCCCGCTTGACCGCGGCGTGGACGTAGTAGGGGCACTGGAGGGACCCAATGATGGTGACCCCGCCGTCGTCACGGGGTACGGCGATGATCGCCTGGTTCTCGAGGTAGAGCTGCTCCTGGTGGCCGGTCCGGTAGGTGCCCTCGAGGACGATGGCGTCGGCGGGGAGCGCCGCGAACGCCGCCTCCACGTCCCCCTTCACGATCTCGTACCGCGCGAACGCCCGCGTCGATGCCAGCGCATCGATGACGGCCTCGAGCGGCTCGGTGCGCAGGACGATGTGGTCGCGCGCGGCCCGCGCGGTCTGCGGGTCGGCGGCAGCAACGAGCGCGACAGGCTCCGCCACGTGGCGGATCTCGCCGTCGGCGAGCGCGGGCTGATCGTCGGAAATGAGGCTGACGACGTTCTGGCCGGGGATGTCCGCCGCGGTCACGAGCACGACGGACGACCAGTCGAACGCGGGGTCACGCTCAACGGCCAGGAGGCGGGCGCGCGCATGGGTCGAGCGCACGGTCGCGCCGTACCAGGCGCCGGGCACGACGAGGTCGTCGGTGAAGAGGGCTTTCCCCGTTACCTTCTGCGGGCCGTCGGACCGCTGGACGTCACGCTGGCCATTCGGCGACTCAAGCGGTGGGCGGGCGACACGCTCGAGCAAGTCAGCCATGGCTCGCCGCCGCGCCCACCAGCGTCCGTCCGATCGCCTCGGGGACCTCTGCCGCCGATGGCCCGTGCGGCCGGCCGTCCTCCAGCCGTCGCCCGCGGACCCACGCCGCGCGGACCATGTCCGGATGCTGCCGGAAGATCAGCCGGCCGATCAGCTCCTCGGGCTCGTCGGCCTCGGCTCCGGGCACGGGCATCGTGAACTGCGGGTCAACGGCGACCATGTCGGCCTCCTTGCCGGGTTCCAGCGAGCCCACCCGTTCGTCGATCCCGAGCGCCCGGGCGCCTTCGATCGTCCCGAGCGCCAGCCAGTCCAGCGGTGACATCGGCGAGATCCGCGAGATCGGCGCCAGGGCCGTCGTCGAGTCGGCGTCGGCCGTCGCGCGCAGCAGCCCGTGCGTGTACGCACCCGCGCGCATGACCGAGAAGAGCGAGAGCGTGGGGCCTCCCGCAACGTCCGAGCCGAGCCCGACGACCAGACCCGCGGCCCGATACCGCGACAGCGGCATCGCCCCGCTCCCGAGGAAGAGGTTCGACTCCGGGCAGTGCGCGATGACCGTCCCCGTCTCGGCCAACCTGCCGATCTCGCGCGCGGAGAGGTGGATGGCGTGGGCCATGATCGTCCGCGCCCCGAGACCACCGGCCCGGTCGTAGACGTCAACGTAGTCGCGCGCGGCGGGGAACAGCCTCGCCACCTCGGCGAGCTCGTCCCGGTCCTCGGAGAGGTGCGTCTGCCAGTAGGCGCCCGTCGCCCGGGCCAGCACGGCAGACTCCCGGAGCAGCTCGGCGGTGCAGCTCACCGCGAAGCGCGGCGTGAAGGCGTACGAGAGCCGCCCGTCGTCACGCCCGTGCCACCGCTCGCACAGCTCGGCCGACTCGCGGAGCTCCACCTCGAGACGCTGTTCCGGGGGTGTGTCACGGTAGGAGATCCGATCCATCATCACCCGACCCGCGACGAGCCGGATGCCATGCGCCTCCGCCGCCCGGAACGTCTCGTGCAGGCTCGGGGCCCACGCCGCGCCGTAGAGCACGACGGTGGTGGTCCCGAGCGCGGCCATGCGCTGGAAGGCGAGCGGCGCGAGGCTCGCCGCCGCCGGCCCGTCGAAGGTGCGCTCGAGCGGATAGATGTACCGCCCGAGCCACTCGAGCAGGTGGAGGCCCGCCCCGAGGCCCGCGTTGGGCAGCTGCGGCAGATGGGCGTGCAGGTCGATGAGTCCGGGGAGCAGGGCGAGCGGCCGGATGTCGACCACGCTCAGCCTCGGCTCCGGGCCCTGCTCGCGGGCCGCCTCCCAAGCCTCGTGGTCGGTGACCTCGGCGATCCGTCCGGCCGCGTCCACAGCGATGACGCCATCCGGGAGGAAGCGCGTGCCTCCCTCCCCGAGAGGAGTCACGATCCGTGCCCGGACCACGAATGGCCCGCGCCGCGGCAGGGCATCGAGTGCCCCGACCGCCTGTCGGTCGTCGGTCACGCCGCGATGATGCGACGAGCGCCCCGGGGGCGGCGAGGGCCGAACCTCCCGCAGGCGGAGGCCCGGGTTGACGCCCCGACGAACACTCCGTGCCGTCATGATGGGGATCGAGCCGGTGCGAGCAAGGAGTGGTCGTGAAGACAATGGCGGGCATCCTCCCGTGGGCCGTCGTCCTGGCGGCGGCGGGGGGCGCGATCTGGTGGATGCTGTCGATGGACATGGCCGCGGGGCGGTGGCTGTTGGCCGCCGTGCTCATCGGTCACGGCGTGGTGCACCTCATGTTCGCGGTGCCTGCGCCGACGGCGACCGCGAACGGTCCCGCCTGGCCGTTCGACATGGCACGCTCGCGGGTCGTCCGGGTCGGCGTGAACCTCACCTTCGTCCGCGCCGTCGGGGTGGCCCTGATCGCCGTGGTCGTCGGCGGCTTCGCGATTGCCGCCCTGTCGACGGTCGGCATCCTGGTGCCAGCCGGCTGGTGGCAGGCGAGCGTTGCGCTCTCGGCCGTCGCATCCGCGATCCTGCTGCTCCTGTTCTTCGAGCCGCAGCTCGTGCTCGGCCCCGGGATCGACGCCGTCCTCGTCGCGGCCGTTGCCACCGGGGCGTGGGCTCCCTGAGGATCGCTCGCACGCGATCGCGCCCGACCTCAAGGGCGAGCACAGAGGCCTCGTAGTCCGGCTGGGCGTGCTGACGCGGGCGGGCCGAACGGTCCTCCACGGCGGCGGCTTGGATCCGTACTGTCGCAAGCAGGACTGCGTGTCCGCATCATCTGGAGGAGCCCGCGACGTCCATCACCGGCGAGCCGCTCGCCATCCCATCGATCCCCAACCTGCGCGATGTCGGCGGGTGCCCTACCCGCTCCGACCGGCGCGTCCGCTCCGGTCTCCTCTACCGGTCGTCTGGTCTCGCCGACATCGACGATTCAGACATCGCCGCGCTCGCTGGGCTGGGCATCCGGACGGTGTACGACCTGCGCATGGCCCAAGAGCAGGCATCGGCGCCCGATCGGCTCCCGCCAAGGACGCGGCACCTGCCCGTGGACGTCCTGGCCGGCTGGATGGAAGGTGGCCCGAGGCGGCTGTTCGTGTGGATGGAGGACGCGGCGGCCGCCCGCGCTGGCCTGGGCGACGGGGGTGCGGAGGCCCTCTGGACTGAGCAGTACCGCGCCTTCGTTCGACTTCCGAGCGCCCAGGCCGGGTATGGCGCGTTGTTCCGGGACCTTGCGATCGGGGGGCATCGGCCGGCGCTCGTGCACTGCGCCACCGGCAAGGACCGCACAGGCTGGGCCGCGGCCGCGCTGCAGCTCCTGCTGCACGTGCCTGAGGCCGCCGTGATGGCCCATTTCCTCGAGAGCCGACAGCACCTCGGGCCCCTGGTGGCGTCGATGCTCAACGCCATCAGCGCGCGGGGCGGCGACCCCGAGTTGTTCGCTCCCATCATGGACGTCCGCCCTGACTACCTCGAGGCCGCGCTCGATGAGGTACGGCACGGGTACGGGACGATCGAGCGCTACTTCAGCCATGGCCTGCATGTCGATGGGGCCACGCAGGAGGCCCTGCGCATCGCCTTCACGGAGTGATCTTGGCCGCGCGATGAGGCAGCCGCGATGGCCCCGACCGCGCGACCGGGCAATGCCCATGACCCTGCTGGCCGGCGCCGACCCAGGGCGCTCGTCCCCGTTGACCAATTCCGCCGCTCTGTATACTCTATCCTCGATAATCGATGATTACTGGAGGACGACGATGGCGGAGCTCGACAGGTTCAGGCTCGACGGCCGCGTCGCCCTCATCTCAGGTGGTGGCGGGGCCATCGGTTCGGCGATCGGGGCGGCGCTTGCGTGCGTCGGTGCCACGGTCGTGGTCGTGGATCGGACGAGCGAGCGTGCCGAGGAAGCAGCCGCTCGCGCGTGTGCCCTCGGCGGCGTGTGCATGGGCGTGACCGCGGACGTGACGATCGAGGCGGACGCCGAGCGGATCGTGCAGGAGACGCTCGACGCCCACGGCCGTCTGGACATCGTCGTCAACGCGGTTGGCGGCGGCGCTGGCCGCGTCCTGTTCGACGCCGAGGTGTACCCGCGCGACGCCTGGGACTGGATCTACGAGTTGAACGTCCGCAGCACCCTCGTGGCGACCCAGCCGGCCGTGCGCGCGATGATCGCCGGCGGCCGCGGCGGCCGCGTCGTGAACATCTCGTCGGTGCGCGCCGCGCTGGGCATCAATGCGGGGTATTCGGCGTATGTCGCCGCGAAGGGCGCGATCAGCTCGCTGACCCGCCAGTGGGCGACCGAGTGGGCGAAACACGGCATCACCGTCAACGCCATCGCGCCCACGTTCGTGGACACCCCCCAGGTCGCGATGCTGCTGGACGACCCCGCGTTCAAGGCCAGCATCGTGAACAGGATCCCGATCGGCCGCGTGGGCGGGACCGATGACCTCACCGGGGCCGTGCTGTTCTTCTGCTCGGACGCGGCATCGTTCGTGACGGGCCAGATCCTCGGCATCGACGGCGGCCTCACCGCGACCCAGTGACAGGATCGGAGACGCGAAGGCGATGAACCAGGCGACCGCGTTCAGGATGGAATCAGTCACGCCCAACGTGTTCACCCACACGAGGCTGCGCGGCTGCAACCCCAGCTTCGTGGTGACCTCGGACGGCGTCGTCGTCATCGACACGCCGCAGCTGCCGACGAAGGCCGTGGCCATGCGCAGGCTCGCCGAGTCGCACGGCCCAATTCGGTACCTGATCAACACCGAGCACCACGTCGACCACATCTTTGGCAATTACTACTTCCGGGGCGCCGGCGCGGTGGTCAACCACCAGGAGCTGTACGACCGGTTCATGGTGGTCTTCCCGGAGCTCGACCCCTTCGCCTACGCCTATAAATCGCTGCCCGGGACCAATCCCAAGGGCACCGACCTCGATGACCCGGAGGCCCTTGCCCTGTGGCCGGACCGGGATGCGTACTACTGCGACCCGAACAAGGGCACGATCGTGTTCACCGGCGACCTGACGCTGCACGTCGGCGACCACACATTCAACCTGCTCCACACGCCCGGCCACACCCCCGGTCAGCTCGCCGTCCATGTCCCCGAGGAGCGGGTGGTGTTCACCGGCGACACGATCTTCTCGGGCTGCCAGACCTGGCTCATGACCTCCGACGTGGACCAGTGGCTCGTTGCGCTGGAGCGCATCGGGACCCTGGACGTGGACTGGATCTGCCCGGGCCACGGGCCGGTCGTGTCCAAGTCGTACCTCGATGTCCAGCGCGCCCACCTCCTGGACTGGAAGGCGGCCGTTGCGGACGCGATCGCCAAGGGCTGGTCACGGGAGGAGACGATCGCCCGCGTCAACTTCGTGGGCGTGTTCGGTCCCGTCGACATCGGCCAGGGGTACATGCTGGACTACATCCAGTCCCGCAACGCGGCAGCGCTCTACGACAAGCTGACGGGGAGCACGCCGCAGCTGACGGCCCCTGACGACACCGCGGCGCAGGCGGTCGCCGCCCGCTGAACGTCTCGTCAGGCCGAACGCAGTCAGGAGTCCGCCCCGTGCCCGAGACCATGCAGGCGCTCGTCGTGGTCGAGCCCAACCGCCTCGAGGTCCGCGAGGTGCCCGTGCCCGTGCCCGGGCCCAACGAGGTCCTCGCCCGCGTGCGCGCGGTGTCCATCTGCGGCACCGACGCCCACCTCGTCCGGGGCGACTACCCGGGCTTCTGGCCGCCCTCGTTCCCGTTCACCCCGGGCCACGAGTGGGCGGGCGAGGTGGCCGCCCTGGGCCCCGGCGCCGAGCGCTTCGGCTGGCGGGTGGGGGACCGGGTCGCGGGCACCAGCCACGACGCCTGCGGCGTGTGCCAGAAGTGCGTCGAGGGCCGCTACAACCTGTGCGAGAACTACGGCCGGGCGGGGCTCCACCGGCAGTACGGCCACAGCGTCCAGGGCGCGGACGCCGAGTACGTCGTCCACGGGGTGAAGTCCGTGTTCCCGCTGCCCGACGCGCTCTCGTTCGACGACGGCGCGCTCGTCGACCCGGCCTCGATCGCGCTCCACGTCGCCAACCGCGGCGGCGTCGCCCCGGGCGACGCGGTGGCCGTCACCGGCGCCGGGGCCATCGGCCTGCTCGGCGGCGACGCCGCGCGGGTCCGGGGGGCGGCGCGCGTGATCGTCGTGGGGAGAGGATCCCGGCTGGCGAAGGCGGCGGCCCTCGGGTTCGAGGTGGTGGACACCGCCGCCGGCGACCCGGTGGGGGCCGTCCGGGCCATGACCGGCGGCTTCGGCGTGGACGTCGTGCTCGAGTGCGCGGGGGTGCCCGCCACCGTTGAGTGGGGGCTCGAGATGCTCCGGCGCGGCGGGCGCTGCGCGGCCGTGGGCATCCCCACCGTGGGCGTCGAGATCGCGATGCAGCGGCTCGTGCTCGACGAGATCGAGCTCGTCGGCTCGCGCGCCTCGGCGGGCGAGATGCGGCGCGTCATGCCCCTCGTGGAGCAGGGCCGGATGCGCGTGCGGGAGATGATCACGCATCGGTTCCCGCTCGCCGACTATGCGGAGGCGCTCGCCACGTTCAACGACCGCTCGAGCGGGGCCATCAAGATCATCATCGAGCCGTAGCGCAGAGTCGCGCGCGCCCATCCGCGGCGTGCTCGCCCGCGACGGTGCCTAGCCAGTCAGGTCCGCGAGGCCGAGGGTGAAGCCGCCGTCGACATCGATCGCCGCCCCGGTCACGAAGCGGCCGCCCGGCCCGCAGAGCCACGCGATCGCCTCCGCGACGTCGCGGCCGTCGCCAACCGTCGAGAGCGCCTGCCGCCCGAAGTTGGCCCCGGTCTCGAACCGCGCCCGCTCGTCGCCCTCGGCCAGGCCACGCAGCTCGCTCGGGATGATCCCCGGCCGGATCACGTTGACGCGGATGCCATCGCGCCCAAGGTCCACCGCCAGCGCCCGGGTCATCGCCTCCACCGCGCCCTTCGCGGACACGTAGCCGAACCGACCGCGCGGCGGCCGCGTCACCGCGGTCGAACCCAGGTTGATGACGACGCCGCGGTTCCGGCGGAGCTCCTCGAGGGCGGCGCGGGTGCACAGGAACACGCTGAGGACGTTGGCCCGCCACATGCCCTCGAGATCGGCCTCCGACAGCCGCTCGATCGGTCCCTGGACCTCGCTGCCCGCGTTGTTCACGAGGACGTCGATCCCGCCGAGGGCATCGACCGCGGTGGCGGCCATCGCCCGCACCCCGGCATCGTCGGTGACGTCGGCCACGACCGGGACGACGCGGCCGGGGAGGTCCGCCAGTTCGCTGGCGAGCCGATCGAGACGGTCGCCTCGGCGGGCGACGGCGACGACATGCGCGCCCATCGCGGCCAGGTGCCGCACCATGTGCGCCCCGAGGCCGCTCGAGGCACCCGTCACGATGACCCGGCGCCCGGCGAGCGAGTGCGCCGGCGCGCCGGCGGGTGTGACGAAGTCGGCGGCCACGACCTTTCCCCCCGGTCCGGGTGCGCCCATCACGCCCGCCCGGCAGCGGTCTCCGCAGCACGGCTGCGGCCGGCCAGCTGGATCAGGTCCTCGTGCAACTCGAACCAGATGCCGTGGTAGCTGTCCACGCGCGGCGAGGCGACATAGCGCTGGTCGCCCGCCTGGGCGGCAGCATTCGCCCGATCAAGGCGCTCCCGATACGCGGTGAGACGCGCGGGGGCCGACACCAGCGCGTCGAGCCAGGCCAGCGCGTCGAGGTGCAGCGCGGCGAGGTCGGCCAGGACCGCCGTGTCGTAGGCGGCATCCGAGTGGTCGTTGAACGCCTGGGCGCCCTCGACCTCCCGCATCTGCCAGGCCGTGACGGTTGACTTCATGCGGTGGTCCAGCGCGAGGAACGCGTCAAGCGCCCCCTCGGCGTTGGCGAGCCCCCACAGCTCCGTCTCCTCGGCGATCCGCTCCTTCGCGATCGCCTTGCCGTCCGCGGTGAGCCGAAAGGATCCTGCGGCCATCTCCGCGAGCCCGTTCGCGACGAGCCCGTCGAGCACCGCGCTCGCCTCCTCGGACGACACGAGGAGGGCTGTCCCCAGTCCTTCAGGGGTGGCGTAGCCCTTGACCGCGAGGACGCGGAGCCCGTCGTCGGCAGAGATGGCGCGCGGGCCCGCAGCGAACGGGCCCGCAGCGAACGGGACCGCCGGTGCGGCCGGGGCGCCAGATGCAGCCGAGGGGACCGTCTCCGGTCCTGGGGCGATCGGGATCCCGAGCCCCGCTGCCCAGGCTGCAAGCGTCGCCGCCTCCGGGACCACCGCGGCCGTGCCGGTCGCGGCTCCCGCGAAGACCTCGCCCGTGGTGCCGTCGATCGTGATGGTGTCCCCTGCCGACAAGAGACGGTCGCCAATCACCACCGATCCATCGCCAACCACGATGCTTGCGGCGCCGACCACCGCCGGGATGCCCCACCCACGGGCGACCACGGCCGCGTGGCTTGCGAGCCCGCCCGTGGACGTCAGGACCCCGGCGGCACGGGCCATGCCGTGGACGTCATCCGGGGACGTCTCCGCACGGACCAGGATCACCGTCCGGCCGGCCTCCGCCGCCGCGACCGCGGCCTCCGGGGACGTCACGATCTCGCCGCACGCCACGCCGGGCGACGCCGCCAGGCCGGTCGCGATCGCGGGACCGACGTCGCCGCGCTCGGTGACCTCCGTCGGCGGATCGGCCAGGATCGACTGGACGCGCCGCACGGCCTCGGCCCTGGTCACCGGGAAGTCGGGATCCTCGGCCATGTCGCGCGCGATCCGGAGGGCGGCGTGGGGGCTGCGCTTGCCGACGCGGCACTGGAGCATCCACAGGCGCCCATGCTCGATCGTGAACTCGATGTCGCAGAGGTCGGCGTGATGGTGTTCCAGGCGTGCGGCGTAGTCGCGCAACTGCCGCCCCACCTCGGGAATCCGCTCGTCCAGCACCGAGATGGGCTCCGTCCGGTGCGTGCCGGCGACCACGTCCTCGCCCTGGGCGTTGAACATCACGTCGCCGTAGAGGACCGGCTCGCCGGTGGCCGGGTTGCGCGTGAACAGCACGCCCGTCCCCGAATCCACGCTTCGGTTCCCGAAGACCATCGCTTGAACCGTCACGGCCGTGCCCAGATCGTCGGGGATCCCCTCCCGCTCGCGATACGCCCGCGCCCGGTCGCCGTTCCAGGACCGGAACACGGCCTCGGTGGCGGCACGCAGCTGCTGCCACGGGTCCGCCGGCACGACCTCCGAGCCGACGATATCGCGGTACATCGTCTCGAAGCGGGACCTGCAGTTGGCCGCGAACTTGGGGCTCGAGGTGCGGGCGGCGAGGCCCGCCATGGTCGCGTCGTTGAGCCCGAGGTTGAGGATCGTGTCCATCATGCCGGGCATGGACACGGGGGCCCCGGACCGGACGCTCACGAGGAGCGGGTTGTCCGGATCGGCGAACCGCTGCCCCACTCCCTCCTCGATGTGCCCCATGTGGGCGCGCATCTCCGCATCGAGGCCCTCGGGCCAGCCGTGGGCGAGGTACTCGTTGCAGGCTTCCGTGGACACGGTGAAGGCTGGCGGAACTGGGAGGTTCAGTTCAGCCGCCATCACGGTGAGGTTCGCAGCCTTGCCACCAACCAGGCGCTTGACCTCTTCGAATGTCAGGCCGTCGAACGGGTGGTCGCAGTCGAAGACGTAGGTCACGGGTTCAGGCTCCAGGGATCCGAGGCGCGGTCACGAACCTGCGGACGAGCATCAGCGGCCACGCCTCACGGCCGGACGATGATCTTGATGGCCCCGCTCTTGGGGTCGTTGAAGGTGTCGAGGGCCTGCTGGTACTCGGCCAGCGGGAACTCGTGGGTCATGACATCCCGCACGCGCATCCGGCCCTGCTCCACGAGGGGCATGACGCGCCGCATCTCGCCCGCCGAGGCGCGCGAGCCGACGAGCTCGATCTCGTCGAGCACGAGCCGCTGCATCGCGATCTCGACGCCCACGGTGGGGATGCCCACGGCCGCGCAGCGCCCGCCGCGCCGGAGCATGGCCAGTGCCCACTGCACGGTCACCGGCACCCCCGCGCACTCGAGCACGACGTCAACGCCGAAGCCGCCGGTCATCTCGCGCACGGTCGCGGCGGGATCTCCGACGCTCGAGTCAACCGTCTCAAACCCCATCTCGGCGGCCTTGGCGAGCCGCAGCGGGTTGCGCTCGACGACGATCACGCGCGCCGCCCCCCGGACCCGCGCGGCGTCGCCGCCGAGCAGGCCGATGGCCCCGGCGCCGGTGACGGCCACCGCGTCGCCCGGGGCGACGCCGCCGCGGTTGGCGACGTGGAGCGCGATCGAGGCCGGGTCGACGAGCGCGCCGTCGTCGAACGAGAGCGCGTCGGGCAGCGGGAACACGGACTTCACCCCGTGGACGACGTACTCGGCGTCCGCGCCCTGGACGCTGTGGCCGTACTGCCGGTGGAGCCCCGCCCGGCCGTAGTTCTCGCACAGGTTGTAGCGGCCCTCGACGCACTTCTGGCACACGCCGCAGGCGTCGTGGCTGGTGCCCGCGACCCGGTCCCCCACCCGCCAGCCGAAGCGCTCGGCGCCGGGGCCCAGGGCGGCCACCTCGCCCGCCCACTCGTGGCCCGGGGTGAACGGGAACGAGGGCGGCCAGAAGCCCGGGTAGTCGCCCCGGACGAGGTGGGCGTCGGTGCCGCAGATGGACACCGCGCGCACGCGGGCGAGGACCTCGTTGGGCCCGGGCACGGGCACGGGCACCTCGCGGACCTCGAGGCGGTTGGGCTCGACCACGACGAGCGCCTGCATGGTCTCGGGCACGGGGCGGACTCCCTGGGACGCGTCAGATGACGGCGACGGGATCGACCATCGATCCAGTGGCGCCGCGGATCTTCACTGGGAGGGCCACGAACAGGAACTCGTACACCCGCTGGCGGGCGAGCTCCTCCAGATCGAGGCTCTCCATGAGGTAGATGCCGTTGTCGATCAACAGCAGCGTGTGCACGGGCTGAGGGTTGCCGGTCGGCCCGGGATCGGGAGCCGGCTGGACCTCGTAGGTCTCGGTGTCGGTTCCCGTGGCGACCACTCCCCGATCGAGGAGCCAGCGGGCCGCCGAGATGTCCGGCCCGGGCGTCTTGTGCGCCGCCATCCGCTCGGCGTCGGGCCACAGGGACATGTACCCGGTCCGGATCACGACCACGTCCCAGGGGCGCACCTCGACGGCCTGGGCTGCGCAGATGGCATCCATCTCCGCGGCATCGATCGGCGAGCCGTGCGGCAGGCACTCGACCCCGCGGTGGCCGGCCGCGTCGAGCAGCACGCCGCGCGTGAAGAACGGGGGCAGGGCGGAGGCATCGAGATGCGTCGGGCCGAAATCGCTCAAGTGGTCGTCGGCCCGCCCGCCGCCATGCCAGCGCATGTCCTCGCCGATGGTCATGTGCGCCAGCGCGTCGATGTGGGCGCCGGAGTGCGAGGTGGCCATGACGTACTCGGCCATGTAGCCGAGGCCAACGTCGTTGACCGGACCCCAGGGCTTGGCGCCGACAACCCGGATGCCCCGCGGCGTGCGGTAGTTCAGCACCTGGAACGGCGGGTGCCCCGGGAACAGCGGCATCCCAGGGAACCGCGCCGCCGCGAGCGAGATCGTCCTGCCTTCGCGGACCAGGCCCGCGGCGCGGACGATCTGCTCCGGGGGCAGCGATGCAATCGGACCGATGTCGAAAGCGGTCATGACCCGTGCTCCTCGCGCTCGTTGGCTGGCCGGTCGCGCAGCGCCCGCCAGACGCGCTCTGGCGTCAGCGGCAGGTCTCGGACGACCACGCCGGTCGCCTCCCGGACGGCGGCCGCGACGGCCGGCGCCACGCACAGGAGCGCCCCCTCGCTCATGCCCTTGGCACCGTAGGGGCCCGGGCCGTCGCCGTTCTCCACCATGTCGCTGATCAACTCGAGCGGCAGGTCCATGCTGGTGGGGATCCGGTAGTCGATGGCGCCGAGGTTCCGGATTCGCCCGGCGTCGTCAAAGATGTACTGCTCCATCAGGGTGTGGCCGAGGCCCTGGATGGCGGCCCCCTCGTCCTGCGTCCGGACCTGGAGCGGGTTGATCGCCTTCCCCACATCGGACACGGTCACGTGGCGCACCACCGTCACGTCGCCGGTGCCCTCGTCGACCGCCGCCTCGATCGCGGTGCAGTTGAACTCGAAGAACGCGGGTGCGCCGCCGAGCGGGTGGTCCGGATCCGCGTCCTTGCGCATCTCGCCGTTGCCAACCAGCTCGCCGCCCAGCCGGCCCAGCCCGGGTCCGAGCAGGTCCCGGATCGAGAGGTCGCGGTCGGGCAGCGAGACGACGCCCCGGTCCACGCGGATCAAGGCCTCGTCGAGGCCGTGGACGCGAGCCGCCATCGCCCGCAGCTTGCCTTGGATCTCGCGGCACGCCGCCAACACGGAGTTGCCCATCAGGACGGTGGACCGGCTCGCCGAGGTCTGCTGGTCGTACGGCACCACGGCCGTGTCGCCCATGATCACCGTGACCCAGTCCAGCGGGGCCCCGAGCTCCTGACCGGCGATCTGGGCCAGCACGGTCCGCGCTCCCTGGCCCATGTCGGACGTGCCGGCGTAGACGACAACGCTGCCGTCGGCGAGCAGCCGGACGGTCGAGTAGGACAGCCCGGTCGTCGGCCCCGACTTGATCCCAACGGCGATGCCGCGCCCGTGTCCGGGCGGCCTGGGCGTGTCCCAGCCGATGAGCGCGGCAGCCCGCCGAACCACCTCTGCCCAGTCCCCGTCGGCGGGCGTGTCCCAAGGGATGAACGCCTCGCCCGGCCGGGCCAGGTTCCGCAGCCGGATCTCCAGGCGGTCCAGGCCCAGGATCAACGCGGCCTCGTCCAGGTTGGACTCCACCGCCCAGTTCACCTGCGGGTTGCCGAAGCCGCGCATCGCCGTCGACGGCACGGTATGGGACAGGATCGGGCGGGCGACGATCCGGGCAGCCGGCATCCGGTACGGGCCAGCGCCCAGGTAGCTCCCCTTGCCCACCACCCGGTCGGCGATGTCGACGTAGGCGCCGATGAGATAGTCCGCCTCGATGTCCTGGAAGCAGATCGTCCCGTCGGCTCGGAGGCCGGTCCGGACGTGCACGTCGGACGCGGCGCGGCGGACCGCCTGGAACGTCTCCTCGAGCGTCAGCACCAGGCGGACCGGCCGCCCCGCCCGCAGCGCCATGAGCGCAACCAGCGGCTCGTACTTCGCGTGCTGCTTGCCACCGAAACCGCCGCCCGGGTCCGGGGCGACGACGCGGACCTTCGCGAGGGGCAGGCCGGTGATCTCGGCCAGAATCCGCTGCAGCCAGTTGGGGTGCTGGACCGTGCTCCACATCACCAGGCCGTCCCCGTCGGGGGCGGCGATGTAAGCGTGCGGCTCGATGGCGAACTGGGTGATGATCGGGAACGTGTAGCGGTGGTCCACGACCAGGTCGGCGGGCGTCGCGTCGACATCCCCCCAGCCCACCCGGTGCTCGCGCAGGATGTTGGATCCCGAGAGGGGATCCTTCGGCCGCCGCGACGGGTCCTGGACCAGCGGTGCGGCGGGGGCGAGGGCACCGGCGATCGTCGTGACCGCGGGCAGCTCCTCGAAGGTCACGCGGACGAGCGCCGCAGCCTCCTGCGCCGCGTCCTTCGTCTCGGCTGCCACGATGGCCACCGGCTCGCCGTGGTACTTGACCTCGTCGACGGCCAGCACCGGGCGATCCCGGTACTGCGGTCCGAAGCGGGGGACGGGCTGCGGGAGGTCCGCGGCTGTCAGCACCAGCCGGACGCCAGGAACGCGCAGCGCCTCGCTCGTGTCGATCGCGACGATCCGGGCGTGGGCGCAGTCGATGGTCACCAGCTTCGCGTGCAGCTCGCCCGCGAGGTGGACGTCCGCGACGTACTCCTGGGCGCCCGTGACGCGATCGATCCCGCCTACCCGGTTGGGAGATGCCCCCACGCGCGCGGTCATCGGCCGGTCTCCTCGGCCGTCGCGAGGACGGCCTCGCTGATCTGCGCGTACCCGGCGCAGCGGCACAGGTTCCCGGCCAGGCCCTCCTGGACCTCGGCGAGCGTCGGGTGCGGCGTGCGGGCCAGCAGGTCGTGGGCCGCCATCAGCTGGCCGGGGATGCAGAAGCCGCACTGCGCGGCGCCATGGTCGAGGAATGCCTGCTGGAGGCGCGTCAGCGGCCCATTCTCCGCAAGTCCCTCCACCGTGGTGACGCTGCTGCCGTCGGCCTCGACGGCGAGCACGAGGCACGAATCCACGATGCGCCCGTCCAGGCTGACGGTGCAGGCACCGCACTCGCCGACCAGGCAGCACTCCTTGGTGCCGGTGAGGGCCAAATCGTCGCGCAGCACGTCCAGCAACGTGTGATGGGGCGCCACCCGGAGCGACCGCGGTCGGCCGTTGACGGTGATCGTGATGGACACGAGGTTCGGCATCACGTCACTCCCCAGCCGCCAGGCGACCAATCGCCGTGCGGATCGCGCGCTCACCCAGCACCCGGAGCATCGCGAGCCGGTACTCGGGACTCGCCCGCATGGAGCGCGGCGACGGGCTGGCATCGGCGAACATCCGCTCCAGGACGGCAGCCATCGCCTCCCGCGGCGCTGCCGGGTTCGCGAGGACGCCGCTGTCGTCCACGCCGAGCACGGGCCGGGGGCCGACGCTCCCATAGGCCAGGCGGGTCACGCCGGCCCGATCCACCGTGCAGGCGAGCGTCACCGAGGCCAGATCGTGGCCCCGCCGGCGGGTGCGGCGCACGTGGGTTGCGCCGAGGGGTCCGGCGCGCAGCGGGATCTCGACGGCGGTCACGAGTTCGCCCCGCCGGAGCGTGGTGACGCCCGACCGGACGAAGAAGCGGTCGATCGGGATCCGGCGCACGCCGTCGGGGCCCACCGCGATCACCTCGGCCCCGTACACGAGGAGCGAGGGCGCGGTGTCGGCCGCCGGCGATGCATTGCAGATGTTGCCCACCAGCGTCGCCCGGTTCCGAACCTGCACCGAGCCGACGACCTCGGCTGCCTCGGCAAGCGCGGTCAGGTGCGTGCGCACCCGCGAGTCGGCGGCGACGTCGGTCATGACCACCGTCGCGGGGATCACGAGACGGCCATCGGCCTCCCGGATCACTGGCTCCAATGCTGCGATCCGCTTGACGTCGACGACGACGCTCGGCGTGGCTGACCCGTCACGCAGCCGGATCACGAGGTCCGTGCCACCGGCGAGGACGCGGGCGTCAGGCCCGCGTTCCGCCAGGATGGCGACGGCCTCGGCGATCGTCGTCGGCCGGGCGTAGGAGAACGTGCGCATGGTCGGGAACCGCCCCTAGAGGATCCGGTCGACCTCGTCCAGGAGCACCTGGGGAGTCGCCGCACGGATGAAGTAGAAGGGCCGCTCGCAGAAGCGGGCGACGAAGTCGGCGCGCCTGGCGCGCAGGCCGTCGTTGTCCACCAACGGCATGACGTGCCCCGGGGCGAGCAGCTCGTTGGTGAGGAAGTAGTTCTGCAGTGAGTGGAGGAACTGGAACTGGCGCTCGAACGGGATCAACTCGTTCGTCGCAGGGTCGAAGTTGCCATCGATTGCCGGGACGATGACGAGATCGATGTTCGGGGTGCCGTTGAACATGCCCCAGGTCGGCATGCTGCCCCAGAACTTCTCGACGCCCTTGTTGGGCGCTGCCTTGTCGGACCGCTCCGTGCCCTCGGTCCGCTTGCGCAGGAACGTGTCGACCGAGCCCATGGCCGCGCGGCCTTCCTCGTCGATGACCGTGGTCTCGGAAGCGACCTGGAGTGCGCCGCGGACGCCGGCCTCGATCAGCCCCATGCTCTTGCCGTGGTTGGACTCGCCGCCCAGGAACAGCATCGTCCTGCCGCGGTAGTGCACGGCGGCACTGTGGGACGGGTGGAGGCCAACGGCCTCCATGCGGAGGGCGAGCACCGCGACGATCACCTTCTGGATGGGCCCAGCGGGCCAGTCGCCGCGGAACGTCACCGTCCGGCCGTCGTACGAGACCTCCTTCGCGCCCTCCTGGAGGACCAGGATGTCGGGCTCGGGCAAGGTGACCTCGGGCGAGATGCGGACGTCGGCCAGGCGGTAGTTCGAGGAAGGTGAGGTCGTCGAGGACATGGTCGCGCGGTCCGCCACCCAGCACGTCCACGCGGAGTCGCGCGGCGCCCGCCGAGAACTCTTCGGTCAGCTGCAGCTTGTCGTTCATCGCGTCCTTTCGCGGGGATGGGCCAGGCCGCGTCAGCTGGCCGGGAGGGCCTCTTCAAGATCGGTTGGGGCGCCGGGTGATCGAGTCTCCGCCCAGTGGCTGGCGAGCCCTGCGGCGGCATCCTCGAAGTGCGAATGCATGACGGCGACGGCCTGGGCCGCGTCCCGGGCCCGCAACGCCCGGAGGATCGGAATGTGCTGGTCGGCGATCCACCGGCGGTCAGCGCCGGGCGCCACGATGGTGATGTACGTGCGCGAGAACGGCTCGAGGGTGCGCCAGACTCGCGCGAGCGTCGCGTTGCCGGCGGCCTCGACGATGCGTCCGTGGAACGCGGCATCTGCCGTCGCCTCGGCATAGGTGTCACCCGATTCGGCTGCCGCGCGCATCTGGTCGACATAGGTGGCGAGCTCGTCGAGGTCCTCGTCGCTGAGACTCGGGATGGCGAGCTGCGCGGCGAGCGACTCGAGCGTGGACCGGACGGCAAATCCCTCGAGGAGCTCGTCCGCCGACGGGCGACGGACGCGAGCTCCCCGAAATGCGGTTGTCTCCACGACCCCCAGGCCCTCGAGGTCGCGCAGCGCCTCCCGGACGGGCGCCTGGCTCGTGCCGAGTTCCCGGGCAACCCGGGTCTCGACGATCCGGGCGCCCGGCGGATAGCGACCGTCGAGGATCCCCTGGAGCAGGCGATCCTTGACCTGTGCGCTCAGGACGCTGCGCGCGATCGCGGCCTGGGGAATCATGGCGCGGGTCAGTCCTTCATCCCGACGGCCGTGAGCGTCGGCATCGCAGCGAGGATCTCGACCTCGCCGGTCGTGCCGTTGATGCGGATCCGGTCGCCGTTCTTGATCTGCTCGGTCGCCACGGAGGTGCCGACGACGGCCGGGATCCCGAACTCCCGGGACAGGACGGCCGGATGCGACACCGTGCCGCCTGCGTCCGTCACGAGCCCCACGATCTTGGTGAACAGCACGACCCACGCGGGGTTCGTCATCTGGCAGACCAGGATGTCCCCGGCGCGCACATCGTCGAACTGGTCCTCGCGGAGGACCACCCGGGCGATGCCCTCGACGACGCCCGGCGAGGCGCCGAGACCGGCGATCTGCCCGGCGACCAGCGACTGCTTCCGGTAGAACTTGTCGGGGAAGCCCCACAGGTTCAGGTACGGGAAGGCAAGCTGGGTGGCGGTCACGGTCCCGACCCACTCCTTGGGGCGGAACGTGTACGCCTTCTCCCGAGCAGCCTTGGCCGTGGCGACGATCGCCCGCCCGTCCATGGCCGCCGGGTTGCCCATGAACACCCGGAGCTCGTTGTACCGGAAGTACACGACGTCGTCCGGGGCGTCGAGGTGGCCCGCGGCCACGAGCTTGCGCCCGATCGCGAGGAGGACCTGGCGGACGTGGGCGTTCGCGCCCTGGTCAATGTAGAAGTGGTGGTCCGGCGTGAGCGGGGCCATCCGCAGGTTGATCTCGTTCGCTGCCCGCATCTCCTCGAGCGCCTCGCCCTCGAGACCCGCGAGGATCTCCTTGGCGGCGGCGGCGATGTCTGCGGCGAGCACGCCGATGGTCTTGGGATAGTCGTAGTCGTTCTCGATGTAGCCGCGGACGAGCTCGATGACGGGCTCCATCACCTCGACCACGTTGGGGAAGATGAACTCGTGGCTCCAGACCGCGTGCCAGCCGTATTCCTTCTGGTACGGCGCGACGCGGTCGGCGATGAAGCGCCTGCCGCGCTCGCTGGCCTTCAGGCTCAGGATGATCTCGCCGGCGGTGTCGGCCTTGAAGATCGAGGCGAGCTCCGGATCGGCCTTCGCCTCCTCCTTCATCCGCCACAGGGCGTGGATCGAGTCCCAGTTGCGGTCCTTGGCCGAGTTCTGGAGCCGGCCGAGGAGCACCTCGTCGATCTTGCCGTGGGTCTTCTCCATGACGGCCCGGAGGTTGAGCGTCGCGCTGAGCTGCGCGAAGTTCAGCATCCAGTGGATCTTCCAGTGGCGGTCGTGGACGTCGATCGCGTCCTCGAGCAGGCAGGCCAGCTCCATCAGGCTGAGCGCATCCTGCTTGTCCAGCATCGACTCGAGGTACGCGAAGTTGCGATCCATCTCGGGGACGAGGCGGTCGCGCCACCAGTTCACGAACTCGAGCCCGTAGGTCGGGAGGACGGCGCCCAGGTACGTGCCGATCTTGGCCGCGTAGTCGGGGTCCTCGGGGACGATCGGGCTCGTCCGGTAGTTGTACTCCTGCGTCTCAACCGCCAGCCCGGCCTCGGCCGGAACCGCCGCTGTGTACAGGTAGCCGTTGATGTTCTTGTAGATCCAGTCCGTCGCGAACGGCGTGCCAAACCGACGGAACATGTGATCGCAGGACAGCCACCAGCCGCCGATGTCCTCGTACATCGGGCTCAGCGGGTGCGGGCAGTGCAGGTCGTCGTAGACCCAGAACAGGAGCTTCTCGGTCTCGGACGTCCAGTTGATCGGGAACTTCTCGTCACCGAGGAACTGACCGAGGACCTCTTCCTTCAGGGGCACCGCTGTCTCCTCCTTGACTGTGCTGACGTCGCCTTGGGCGACAGGAACCGGCTCGTCCTGGCGCGCGGCCTGTGCCGCGGTGTGATCTCCGCTTCATTGCTCGGTTGTCGCCACCTCCGTTGGCAGCAGGTCCGCGTGCGACGCGTCGTGGGAGCCGCCGGCGCCGATCGCGTGGCACCCCTGCTCCCTCATGCACCTCCCCCTGCAATCGACACCTCAGGCACGGCGGCCCACGAGCGGTACAGCTCATCGAGGCGCTCGGCCATCGCGCGCGCGAACGCGCGATCGTTGACGTCGGTGTCCATCTCGACCACCTCGATGCCGGACCGCAGTCCTGCCTTCAGCTCCCGGACCAGTGCCGCGTCGGCTGACGGGTCGTAGAAGGGCGCCCCGGGGAGGTCGATCATCGACAGCCCGCGGGCGGGGATGAACACCGTCAGCGGTCCGGTCGCCGCGTTGAGCTTCCGAGCGACGAGGCGGCCCAGCTCCGCGCACTCCGCCTCGGTCGTGCGCATCAGCGTGACGGTCGCGTTGTGCCCGTAGAGGTTGCGACTCCGGAACTGCGCGGGGACCGTGTCGAGTGGCCCAAAGGTGACCATGTCCATGGCTCCCAACGAGACGACTTGCGGGATGCCCATGGCGGCGGCCGCATCGAGCCGGTCGGGGCCGGCGGAGAGGACGCCGCCGACCAGCTCGTCGACGAGCTCGGTCGTCGTGACATCGAGCACGCCGGTGATGACGCCGGCGCGCACCAGCGCCTCCATCGAGCGCCCGCCGGTGCCGGTGGCGTGGAACACAAGGACCTGGTAGCCCCGCGCCTCGAGGATCTCCCGCGCTGCGGTGACGCACGGCGTGGTCACCCCGTACATCGTCGCCCCGATCATCGGCCGGGTTTCGATGCTCGAGACGAACGCGGCCGACGAGCGCGCCATGCCCGCCATGGCGGCTGCGGCGTTCGTCAGGATCCTCTCCGAGATGGAGTTGATGCCCGCCATGTCCACCACCGAATGGAGCATCGCGATGTCGCTGGTGCCGACATACGGCCGCGTGTCGCCAGATGCCATCGTGGACACGAGCAGCTTCGGCACGCCCACCGGCAGCCCCTGCATCGCGGCAGTGACGAGCGAGGACCCTCCGGAGCCACCCACCCCGAGGATCCCGTCCAGCCGTCCTGCGGCATGCAGGCGCCGGACGATCTCGATGGCGCCACGGGTCATGGCCGCCATCGCCGCCCCCCGGTCGCCAGCCGCGGCCACCGCCGCGCGGTTCACCCCTGCTGCAGCGGCCACCTCGTCGGCCGTGACGTCCGCGAGCGGCGAGGGATTCAGCACGCCACCGTCAACGAGGACCACATCGCAGCCCAGCTCCAGAAGCCGGTCTCGGAGGAACGCGTACTCGGCGCCCTTGGTATCGAGGGTGCCGAGGAGCACGACCGTCGCCACCGCCCGAGCGCCTAGCCCTGGGCCGGGGACGCGGCGCGGCTGGCCGCAGCGGACGGGCGCGCGCTGGTCATGCGTCCGTCGACACGGTCCATCGCCTGGCCGGTCACGAGCCTCTCCAAGACGACCTCCCCGCTGCGGCAGATCCTGCCTTCACGGCCCATCGGATCGATGTTCGATAATCGATTGTTTGACTACAGTAGGCTGCCGCCCGCCGCCAGTCAAGGCATTCCCGACGCTCCGGCCCCCGCCTCGGCTGCATCCTGTGGCGCTCGCGTGCCGGTTCATCCGGGCTCGAGCGCAACGCGCTCCGCTGGCGACGGCGCGGGGATCTGCACGAGAACCACGGCGCCGAGGATGGCGGCGCCGCCGACCAGCTCGATGAAGGTCAGTCCCTGCCCGAGCACAAGGGCCGCCACGACGACCGCGACGACCGGCTCCATGAGCAGGGCAACGGCGGCCCTGGTACTGCCGATCCGTCGCACACCGCCGATCACCCAGACCTTGGGCAGCGCGCCCAGCGTGCCCGCGCACAGGATCGCTGCCCACGCCACCGGCGACGCGAGCCACTCCCCCACGGATCCCGTCCCCTCGACCAAGAACGCCGCCGTCCCCGAGATCACGACGCCGCCCAGGAGGACGAGGGAGGTCGCCTGAACGGATGGCACGGCGTCGAACCCGCCCCGGACGGCCACGAGATACAGGGCGTGGCAGATGGCCGCGCCGACGGCCAAGGCGACGCCGGCCGCGGTCGCGTGCGCCCCCGGACCGAGCTGGCCGCCGAGCACGAGGGCCAGCCCCACGCACGCGACGCCGATGGCGAGGAGACGCGTCGGGGTCAGGCGCTCGCGACCGAGGGCTGCCGAGAGAAGCGCCACGAGGACGGGGTAGCTGTAGAAGAAGACCATCACGAGCCCGACCGCCATCGCACCGAAGGCAAAGAACAGCAGAAGGTTCATCAGGCCGTTGACCCCCACCGCGAGCGCCAGCATCGCCTTCTGCCGACGATCGAGCCGCCCGATCCGGGCGGACGGCTGACGGCGAGAGATGACGAGCAGGCCGAGGATCGAGGCACCGATCCCGGCGCGGAGGGCACTGAAGCCAGCGGGCGCCAGACCTTCGCCGTAGGCCAGGGCTGCGACTGGCCCGAGCGTGCCCATGGCACCCGCTGCCGCCATCACCCGGAGCAGCGCGGTGGCCTGACCGCCCCCCGTCGCCCCCGCAACGATTGCCATATGACCTCCGGCTCTGCCTTGTCCTGTCCTTGCCGATCAGGATCATCGATTATCGCTTGCATTGCGCCCCGTGTGCCGTATCATCCTCGATAATCGATCATCTGCACACACAACAGGACATCACGGAACGGTGGGGCGCACCCGCTCCCGCGCGAGGTCGACCGATGGTCAGAAGGGCATCGTTGGAAGCCAACGGATCACAGCGGCTCTGCAACGCCGCGTCGAGTGGCCGCGCCTCCGCCCGGGCGACCGACGACTGATGGACTTCCTCACCCAGTCCCTCGTCCTGGGTCTCACCGAGTTCGCACCCCTGGTCCTCGCCGCGATCGGCTTCGCCCTGCTGTACCGCCTGACCGGCCTCATCAACGTCGCGTACTCGGAGACCATCACCCTGGGCGCCTATTTCGGCGTGTGGCTCAACACCACGTACAGCCTTGACTTCTACGCCGTCCTGTTCCCGGCTGGGCTCATGGCCGGCGTCCTCAGCGTCGCCACGTACTTCCTGATCTTCCGGCCGGCCAAGCAACGCAACGTCGGCGCCCTCGAGATGATCATCATCTCCTTCGGGCTGTCGATCCTGCTCCGCTACGGCCTGCAGTTCGTCTTCGGCTACCCGGTGCGGTTCTTCGACGTCCCTCCGCCCGAGACCATCTACGTGCTCGGGGTTGGCGTGGGGACGTTCCGCCTGCTGGCGGTTGCCAGCGCGGTCGTGCTCTCGCTGTTGCTGTTCCTCTTCATCCAGCGAACCAGCTTTGGCCTCCAGATCCGGGCGCTCGCGAGCGACGAGGATCTTGCGCAGGCGAGCGGCATCCGGCCCCTCGCCGTGACGACGCTCATCTGGTTCGTCGCCGGCCTGGCCGGCGGACTGGCTGGGGCATTCCTCGGCGTCGGATCGTCCGTGGCGCCATTCCTCGGCTGGCGGCAATTCCTGTTCATCCTGCTTGTCGTCCTCGTGGGCGGGTCGTGGGGCCTGAGCGGCGTGATCGGTGTCGGCATCCTCGCGGGCGTGGCGCTCGCCGGCATGACGCTGCTCTTCGGCCAAGGGCTGTACGCCCAGCTCGTCCTGATCATCGCCTTCATGGTCATCCTCAAGGTGCGCCGCAGCCGGCTCACCGAGTCGGCAAAGGTGTAGCGGCATGCTCGGCTGGCTCGACGCATTCCTGATCTCGGGACTCTTCGGCGTCGTGATCATCACGGGCTTGGCGCTGTTGCTCCACCTCGAGCTGGGGCTCGCCCGGATCGCCAACTTCGGCGTCGTCGGGTTCTTCGGCCTGGGGATGTACGTCTTCGGCGTGCTCTACGTCCGGGTCCCGTGGCCATTCGGCGAACCCCTGCAGTTCCTTGTGTGCGCCGCCGCCGCCGCTCTCGCGGCCGGCCTGGCCGGTCTCGTCGTGGGGTGGCTGATCGCCGACCTCGACACCGACGGGGTGCTCGTGGGCACGCTCGGGTTCGCCACCGCTGTCGCCATCCTGGCCACGACCGAGGCCGATCTCACTGGCGGTGCGGAGGGGATGGGCGGCCTCGGCTTCCCGTACGACATCGGCACCGTCAAGGACAACGAGTTTCTGTGGCTTGTGATCGCGACGCTCGTGGTCGCGGCCATCCTCGCGTTCGTGTGGCAGGTCCACCGCTCGCCCTACGGGCGCCTGCTGATCGCGGTCGGTGGCAACGAGCCCCTGGCCCGGAGCCTCGGCAAGCCGACGTTCCACACGAAGCTGTGGCTGTTCGCGGTCTGCTCCGCTGGGATGGGCCTGCTGGGGGCGATGGACGCGGTGATGGCGCGCTTCCTCGACCCGGCCAGCATCGGCGTGGACGTCACGCTGGCCGCCATGGCAGGCCTCGTGCTGGGCGGTACGGCCCGCGCCTGGGGGGCCGTGATCGGCGTGCTCCTCACCGTGGGACTGTTCGACATCCTCATTCAGGTCTACATCCCGCTGCCGCGGGACTGGTACTCGGAGGCGATCCCGGTGCTGCGCGAGGTGGCGTTCGGCCTCGCGATCATCCTCGTGCTGCTGTTCCGCCCCCTGGGTGTGTTGGGCGACATGCGGCGCGACAGGCTGATGGGGAAGATCCATGGTCGCTGACGTCCTCGAGCCCATGGCACCCGCGGCGCTCGCGCGTCCCCGGATCCACATCCAGGGGGCGACCAAGAGCTTCTCGGGCCGGGTCGTGGTGGATGTCCAGGACCTCATCCTGGGCGACCAGCCCATCCAGGGCCTGATCGGGCCGAACGGCGCGGGCAAGACCACGCTGATGCGCATGATCATGCACTCCACCTCGCTCGACCGGGGCCGGATCGCCCTTCTGCCTAGCGCGGGAGGCGAGGTGGTGCTGTCGAGCCAGCCCGCGCACCGGATGGCGCACCACGGGGTGGTGAAGTCCAACCAGGTGATCATGGACTTCGACAAGCTCACGATCTGGGACTCGCTGCTGCTCGCCGTGGCCGAGAGCAGGTACGAGCAGCTCCACCGGGTCTTCAGCGAGCGGACCGTCTTCAAGCAGCACGAGGACGAGATCCGCCACTACCTCGACTACTTCGGCTTCGGCGACCCGACGGGCTTCGCGCTGTCGGCGGGCGAGAAGAAGCTGCTCGACATCGTGCGCTGCCTGCTCCTGCGGCCCGCGTTCCTCCTGCTCGACGAGCCGACGGCCGGCCTTCCCGAGGTCCTCGTCGAGAAGGTCATGGCGGTCGTGCGGGATCTCGCCGCGGCCGGCACCTCCGTGGTCGTCGTGGAGCACGACCTCAATGTCATCTGGAACTACTGCGACGAGGTCCTGTTCATGGCCGAGGGCAGCGTCATCCTGCGAGGCGATCCCCAGACCATCCGCGAGAACCGGACCGTCGTCGAGAAGTACCTCGGAGAGGGCCATGTCTGAGGCCGTCGGATCCGTCAGCCTCGAGGTGCAGGGGCTCCGCAGCGGTTACCACGGCGTCACCGTCCTCAAGGGCCTCGACTTCACCGTGGGCAACGAGGTCTTCGCGGTGCTGGGGGCCAACGGGGCGGGCAAGACGACCCTGCTGGCGACCCTGGCGCGCCTCATCCCGCTCATGGCGGGGACGATCCGGTTCCAGGGCGAGGACGTCTCGGGGCTGCCCCCGTACGAGACTGCGGGCCGCGGCATCGGCTACGTCCCCCAGGAGAAGGGCACCTTCCCGGCCCTCACCGTGGCCGAGAACCTCAACGTCGGGGGAATGATCGGCAAGCGCTCACGGGACGAGCGCATGGCCGAGGTCCTCGAGCTGTTCCCGGATCTCCGGGACCTCAGAAGCCAGAAAGCGGGGACCCTCAGCGGCGGTGAGTCGCGGATGGTGGCGTGCGGGCGAGCGCTGATGCAGGACCCTCGAGTCTTGCTGCTCGACGAACCGACCGCCGGTCTCTCGCCCCTCTACGTCGACATGTTCTTCGACAAGATCAAGCAGATCCACCAGACCCGCGGCGTGGCCATCGTCCTCGCCGAGCAGAACGCGACGAAGGCCCTTCAGGTCGCCGACAGGGTGATGGTGCTGAGCCTCGGCGAGGCGTACGCCGTGAAGGACGCCACTGAGCTGACGACGCAGCAACTCAAGGAGGGCTACCGGATCTGACGATCCCAACGGTCGGGACACGACATTGGAGGAGCAAGGGATGACGGTCGATCGATTCAAGTCGCGGCGCACCGTGGTGGGGTTGACGGTGCTCGCCCTGCTAGCCACTGGATGCAGCAGCAGCGCATCCAGTGCGGCACCCTCCGCATCAGCGGCTCCGACGACAGCAGGGTCGGCCGCTCCGGGCGCCACGAGCGCTCCCTCGGTTGCCGCGAGCCAAACAGCTGGCAAGCCGGTGGTGGTCTGCGAGCTCGCCTACGTGACAGGCGAGTTCGCGCCTTACGGCCCCGCACTCTCGGCGGACGTGGTCTTCCCGGTCCAGGAGGTCATCAACCTCGACCCGCCGCTGGGCCGGCCGTGGGTGAACTACAAGGAGGACCTCGGGACGGTCGGTGAGGCCCAGGCGGCGAAGACCTGCCTCGAGAAGGACGGTGCCGAGATCCTCGTGAGCATCGCTCACGGGTACCGGAACTACCGCGACTACATGATGGAGTACTGGCAGGAGAAGGACGCGCCCCTCGGGCCGTCGATCCACGGTGGCCTCATTCCCGGCAACCTCGGTGGCAAGTCCGCGGAACCGATCTTCCGCGCGCAGGGCCTCGACGAGGGCCTCGGCGTGTATGCCGCCGAATATGCCCAGTCGATCGGCGCCAAGAAGATCGTGATCTTCGCCACGCAGGTCGCAGGCTTCCAGATCGCGGCCAACGCCGCCGAGAAGGCGGCCCCGCTCATGGGCATGGAGGTGCTGGCGCGCATCAACGAGCAGCCTGAGCTGCCCTCCTATGCAGCCGTCGCCCAGAAGATTGCCCAGGTGAAGCCGGACGCCGTCATCGTCCAGGCAGGCTCCGTGGAATCGGCCACCCTGATCACGCAGGCCGCCGAGGCCGGCCTCTCGCTCAACTGGATCGGCGAGACCGGGTGGAGCCAGGCGGAGTTCATGAACAAGATGGCCAAGACGGTCTCAACACAGAAGGCCATCGGCTACGCCGCCTTCTCGGCCAACACCACGACCCCGGCCTGGACCTTCTACCAGCCGCTGCGGGATGCGTGGGTCGCCAAGTCCGGCGTCGATGCCGCGGCCTACTACGGGGCGGACAACCCCTACGCGTTCTCGGCCTACGACGTCCTCGTCCAGACGGCGCTGGCCGTCGAGATGGCAGGCTCGTACAAGGCGAGCACGTGGGCGCCCGCGATGTTCAAGGTGGGCGATCCGCCCGGAGACAAGTGCTACACGTACGCCGACTGCCTGAAGCTCATCCGCCAGGGCAAGGACATCGACTATGACGGCGTCACCGGACCGGGCACCTACACCTCAGGCGGCGTCAACGCCGTCACCCCGACGTACACCGCGTTTGGAACGGACGGGAAGATGAAGGCTCCGGTGCTCCTCGACCCGCAGCTGGCGCTGCAGACCCTCGACAAGGTCAAGACGACGGCGACCTGCAGCCCCGAGAACCCGCCCAACAAGTGCACGTACTGACGACGCTCCTGCCGGGGCAGCGCTAACGCCTGCCCCGGGCCTCGGTTCCCAGATCGCGACGGCCCCGGACTTCCCCGGGGCCGTCGTCTGTTCCGCGGGCCTTGACCTCCGGCATCGGGCCGGGGTATCCTCGATAATCGATTATCCAGACGACGTCCCGTCTTCTGCCGCAGAGGTGCTCCGATGTTCCAGCGAGTGGCCCGCGAGGATGCCGAGAAGGTCCAGCTCCCGGGACGCGTCTGGCACTCGTACTTCGGGCCGAAGGACGGACTGTCCCGGCTCGTGTCGCTGGGTGTCTCGGTCTACCCGCCCGGCTCACGACCCGAGGGGCACGTCCACCTCGCCGAAGAGGAGACGATCTACTGTGCGGCCGGACGGGGTCGCATCGTCACCCCCGACGGCGTCGCCGAGGTCTGGCCTGGGGTCGTCGTCCACGTCGACCCAGGCACCTTCCACGCGACCGAGGCGGACGGCCCAGAGCCGCTCGAGCTCCTCTGCCTGTTCTCGCCGCCGGTCGTGTCCGGCTCGTACGAGAAGGTGCCGTCGTGAGCTCGGCGCCCGAGACTGCAGTCCTCGCCGGAGGCCAGCTCGACGACCTGCGGGAGATCGCTCGAAGGATCCGCGTCGAGATCGTGCGGAGCGTGTTCCACGCAAAGGCGGGCCACCTCGGCGGTCCCCTCTCCGCGGCAGACCTGCTTGCCGCGCTGTACTTCCACCAGCTGCGCATCCGGCCGGACGAGCCGGGCTGGCCGGACAGGGATCGCTTCATCCTGTCCAAGGGCCATTCCTCAATCGCGCTCTACGCCGCGATGGCGCTCCGGGGCTACTTCCCGGTCGAGGAGCTGCTGACCTTCGACGGCGCCCATTCGCGACTCCAGGGTCACCCCGACATGACCCGGCTGCCGGGTCTGGACATGTCCACGGGGTCGCTGGGCATGGGAATCTCCGCCGCCATGGGCGTGGCGCTGGGCGCCCGCCTCACCGGCCGCGATCTCAGGGCGTGGGTGATGCTCGGCGATGGCGAGTGCCAGGAGGGCGAGGTCTGGGAGGCCGCCATGGCCGCCTCGCGCTACAGGCTCGACAACCTGATCGCGATCGTGGACCACAACCGGCTCCAGCAGTTCGGCTGGCGCGGCGACGGCCCCGATGGCCGACTGCCACCCGAGGTGCCCGGCGAGCTGGTCTCGAAGTGGTCCGCCTTCGGATGGCGGGTGCTCGAGGCTGACGGCCACGACATGGGCGCGGTCGTCGCCGCACTCGACGCGGCGACGCGTGGCGATGGACGGCCGACGGTGGTCATCGCCTACACGGTGAAGGGCAAGGGCGTGTCGTTCATGGAAGGCCACTACTTCTGGCACGCGCGGGTCCCCAAGCCCGACGAGTATGCCCTCGCCATGGCGGAGCTCGGCGAGCCGGTGCCGGCCGGGGAGGCGTCCCGATGACCCTCCCGATCGGCCGTCCCATGCGTGAGGTCTTCGGCGAGACGGTGACGGCGCTCGCCGACACGGATCCGCGGATCGTGATGCTCGACGGCGACGTCGGCAGCTCCACCCGCGCCGACATCTTCGAGAAGGCGCATCCGGACCGCTATCTGCAGATGGGGATCGCCGAGCAGAACATGCTGGGCGTGGCAGCCGGCCTGGCGACGATGGGCCTGATCCCGTTCATCAGCACCTTCGTCTCGTTCGCGGTCATCCGTCCGCTGGACCAGATCCGGGTCCTGATCGCACAGCCCGGCCTCAACGTCAAGATCACGCCGGGCTACGCCGGGATGTTCACGGGCTCGACCGGGATGAGCCACGTCATCGTGGACGACATCTCGATCATGCGGGCGATGCCGGGGATGGTCACCGTCTCGCCAGCGGACGACATGGAGGCCGCCGAGGTGCTCCGCTGGTGCGCCGCCTACGAAGGGCCGGCGTATGTCCGCCTCGTCCGGGATCCCACCCAGCGTCTTTTCGGCGAGTCCTATCGCTTCGAGCTCGGCAAGGCCGTCGTGGTCCGCGAGGGGCACGACGTGACGCTGATCAGCACCGGGGCCCAGACGCCGCGCACCGTTGACGCCGCGGACCTCCTCGCCGCCGAGGGCATCGACGCGCACGTGCTCCACGTGCCCACGCTCAAGCCGCTCGACGTCGGGGCGATTGTCGCGGCCGCCGAGCGGACGGGTCGCGTCATCACGGTCGAGGAGCACACCATCATCGGCGGGCTGGGCGGCGCCATTGCCGAGACGCTGTCAGAGCACCGGCCCACCCGCGTGGACCGGATCGGCCTCCGCGACACCTATGTGCAGTCAGGCCCGAACGAGGCTCTGCTGGACATCTACGGGCTGTCCGCCGCCCGCGTGAGCGAGCAGGTTCGCGACCTCCTGGCCAGGCGCTGAACGGCGCGCCCGCCGTCCTGGCGGTCGCGGCGGCTGGTGCTGAGCGTCAGCCCTCGGACGCGGGGGGTGCGTTGGTCACGAGCACCTCCGTGTCCTCCAAGGACCGCCGGAAGTGCTCGCGGACCTCGTCGAAGTGACCCTGCAGGGCGGTGACGACGAGCTCTGGGTCCCGCTTCCTGACGGCATCAAGCACCGGCGCATGGAGATTCGCCGTCCACGTCGCGTCGGCGCCCGGTGCGACGAGGGTGATGTACGTTCGCGAGAACGGCTCCAGGGACCGCCACACGCGCTCGAGCGTCACGTTCCCCGCTCTGGCGATCAGCTTGCCGTGGAAGCCGGCGTCTGCGATCGCCACGGAGTGCCGGTCGCCTGCGGCCGCCGCGCGCTGCATCTCGTCGCAGAAGCCCGCGAGCTCCACGACGTCTGCATCCGTCAGCGTCGGCACCGCCAGGCGAGCGCCGAGTGACTCGAGCGCCGAGCGCACGGTGTACGCCTCGAGCAGCTCCTCGGTGCTCGGCCGCCGGACGCGCGCCCCGCGAAAGGGCAGGATCTCAACGATGCCGAGCGCCTCGAGGCCGCGCAGGGCCTCTCTCACCGGTGCCTGGCTCGTTCCGAGTTCGCGCGCGATGCGTGTCTCGACGATCCGCGAGTCAGGCGGATAGCGCCCGGCGAAGATGGCCTGCAGCAGATGGTCCTTCACCTGGTCCGCGAGGACGCTCCGCGAAATCGTGACGTCGCCGGGCATCGTGGCTCCCTGCTGGGCGACGTCCGCGCCCGACCGGACTCGGCGCCACACGGCGCGGAGGCGGTCGCCCGTCGCTCACAGTCTATCGGGCCTGCGCTGCCTCGACGCGAGCCACGGCATCCAGCCAGGCTGCGGGGTCGGCCAGCCCCGCCGTCTGGGCAACGGCGAACTCGATCTGCGCCAGGCATCGCCCGCGCCAGGCGCCACTCGCCAGGAACGCGTCGTGGGCGCCTGGCTCTCGCAGGCCGAAACCCAGGAGTTCACGGCAGTCCACCGCACCGTGCTGCGTGCGGAACGCGTCCATCAGCTCTGCCGTGAGTTCGCGCGCAACGAGCTTCGCGAGCCGATGATCCGAGATCCGGCGCCCGGACAGCGAGCCCAGCGCAAGCGCCGCGCCGGTGAGGGCACCGCACGTCCCGCCGCTGTAGGCGATGCCGCCGTTGAGCGCCATCGCGGGCGACGAATCCGCCGGCTCGTCGAGCCCGAACGCCCCTTTGAGCACGAGGAGGGTCGTTTCCGCGCAGCCGTACAGGTTGCGGTCATCGAGGAACAGCTGGCGGGCCGTCCGGATCGCGGCCTCCTGGAGGTCTGGGCTTGTGGGTTCCATCGATTGTCGATCGTAGTCCATCCTCAGCCCCGGGGACCCGCACGATCACGGGCCGGTCCGGGCGTGCAGCGCTCGGAGCCGCCCTGTGCCGCGGCCCTCCAGAAGGTGGCCCGCACGGGTTTGGGTCAGAATGGGCCGCACCAGCAGGAGCGTCCCATGAGCATCGAGCCAAGCGGCCTGTTCGAGCGGCGGCACGCGGCGACGGATCGCGCCGCGATCATCGTGGTCCCCCCGCGTCGGCTGTTCGCGATCGATGGCGTCGGCACGCCCTCGGCGGCGGGCTTCGGGTATGCGGCCGCGTCCTTGCGGACCGTGGCCGAGACCCTTCGACGGACGCTCCGCAGGCGCAAGGTCGACACGCCGAGGGCCGTGATCGAGTGCGCGTGGTGGACCCACCCCGAGCTGTCGTTCGCGGAGTTCGCGGACGCGTTCGAGGACCGGTCGACGTGGCACTGGCAGCAGATGATCGAGATCCCGGGCCCTGCCGCGGACAAGGAGGTGGCGGCCGCGATCGACGAGACGCGGCGGGGTGCCGGGCGCGCCTCGCCGCTCATCCACGTCGTCGAGATCACCGAGGGCCGCGCCGCCCAGATCCTCCACGTGGGCAGGCTCGACGAAGAGCCCGCGGCCGTCCGCAAGCTGTGGGGGATGGTCCGCGAGGCCGGGCTGCAGCCGCGCGGCCACCTCCACGAGCTCCTGCTGGTCGATCCCCCGCAGACCCGCGACGGTCGAGTGCGCTCGATCCTTCGGCTTCCGGTGGAGCCGCAGACCGCGTGACCTTCGGGCGTCCGCGCGATCCCCCATTCAAGCGTGCCCTTGAGGCACAAGGAGCCGGTCATGCCCCAGATCGTGGACTTCGCCACCGTGTCGACAGCGGGCCTGGAATCGTCGCCGGTGGCGCCCGCGCTGGCCGGTCTGCGCGCGAACGAGGCCCGCTACTTCAAGAACAAGTACAGCCACGACTTCACGGTGGAGTCAGCGGACGACGCCAGGGAGACCGTGGACTGGGTGCACAGGATCCTGCGGGAGGAGCGCGACCTGGTCATCGAGTCCCGCCCACTGGAGGCGACCGCGTTCCAGGTCGAGAACATCCGGTGGGCGTATGTGTTCTACGAGAGCGGCCTGTCGATCAACGTGCTGTACACGATCGACGACGCCAAGAAGCGGGCGGTGGGGTTCAAGCTCAGCGACGGGATGGAGGTCCCGACTGAGCTCGCGTCGCGGTTCAAGTTCGCACGCCAGAAGTCGAAGCTTGCGGGGACCATCCGAGGCTCGTTCTTCGTGATCAAGGGCGAGTACTGAGCGTTGCGGCCTCGCCCGAGCGCCTCTACGGGAGACGCAACATCGATGTGTCCGCGCGAACGCCGGCCCGCGACGCCTGGGCTTCCTCGGCGGGTCCCAGGTGCTCGATGTAGGCACGCGACCGCTCGACCTGCCCCGTCAGCTCGCGGACGGTGACCTTCATCGTCTTGAGCGCCTCGGACTTGTACGAGTCGATCTGGTCCAGGGTCGCAAAGACGTTGTCCCACGCCCGCTGCAGCGAGGCCAGGTCGACGCCGGCAGCGGCGGTGCGCGCCTCGACGTCGGCGGTCTGCGTCTTCAGGAGCTCCGAGGTGCTCTCGATCATGCCGCTGGTGACATCACTGACGGCCTTCAGCTGCTCGACGACGAGGCGCTGATCGGTCAGGGCCTGCGCGACCATGACGGCGGTCCGCAGCGCCGCGGTGGTGGTCGTGGTGGCCGTCTGAATCGCCCGGATCACCTCCTGGTTGTTCTGCTTCACCACGCGCAGCGCGGCGTAGCCCTGGGCCGCGACCGCGAGCTGGGTCAGGATGTCCTGGAGTCGGTGGCGAACCGGGAACAGGACGTCCTCGCGGAGCGTGCGGCCGCGCTCAGGATCGCTGTCAGCAAGGGCGTCGATGCGCCGTTCCAGCGCCTCGTCCAGGGTCCTTGCCATGTAGGCGTACTGGCGCAGCGTCTCCATCTCGGTCCACAGCGCGCGCTCTTCCTGCGCGATCGCCGCGTTGTCCGCCTGGAGGTTGTTGCGGCTCTCGATCAGCGTCCGGATGATCGCCTGGATGTGGCTCTGCGCCTTCGTGTAGCGGTCGAAGTAGCTCCGCAGCCGGTCGCCGAGGGGGATGACGCCCAGCAGCTTCCGGGGCGTCATCTGCTCCAGGTCGTAGCGCGCGGGATTGAGGTCCTCGACGGTGTGCCGCAGGTCGACGAGGTTCCTCGCGATCGGCGCCTTGCCCGCGAGGATGCCCGACACCGCGCGAACGGGACGATCGAGCAGGCGGTTGCTCATCTCCGAGGTGGCGACGACCTCGCGCTCGCCGATGGCATGCACCTCGGAGATCCGGCGCTGGTACGCCTCGCCATGCGGGTCCAGCGCGGTCACCGCCTCGATGAAGGCCTCGACCAAAGCATCGATCCGCTTCGCCACCTCGTCGGCAACCGAGATGACCCGCTCGGCCTGGTCCGGCGCCACCACGAGCACGGCGGCCGGCGCCGAGAGGTCCAGCGACGACGACTCCGTGACCGCGTCCGGCTGCCCAGCCGGACCGCCGGGAGCCGCGGGTCCGCGGTTGCTGCTATCGCCCATCGGGCGGCTCCGGCGGCGCGCCGGTCGAGCTGGCGTCCGCGCCGGTCGAGCTGGCGTCCGCGCCTGCGCCCGACTCCCCGCCCCGGCGGGCCCCGTCCTGGCGATGCTCGGGGCCGGACGGCGCCGCGACGGACTGCGCAGGCGATGTCGACGGGTCGCCGGCGCGGACCGATCCATCGCCGCCCTGGTTGGCGAGCATCGGGATCATCGTCTGGCGGGCGATGTTCGCGAGCGCCCCGGCCTGTTGGATCATCTCGGCGAGCGTCTCGGTGACGCCGCTCGCCCCGTTGAGGACCGTGAAGGTTCCCACATGCTCGAACGATGACGCCGCTGCGCGGACGATCTCCGGGAGGTTGGCCGCGATCTGCTGGGCGATGACCGCCTCCTGGTTCCGGCTCAGGGCGGCCGCCCGGAGCTCGATGCCGGCAGCCTCTGCCTGCATCCGCGCCTTCACGGCATCAGCCTCGGCCACGCCGCGGGCCCGGATGGCGTCGCCCTCTGCCTCGCCGGTCAGCCGGGTCGCGCCGGCCTGCGCCTCGGCCTGGACCGAGATGGCCGCGGCCTGTGCCTGGGCGAGGACCTTCGTCTGGGCGGCGGACGCCTCGGCGGCGAGGCGGACCTCCTGGGCAGCCGCCTCGGCCTGCCGGATCCGCACGTCGCGTGCGGCGGCGGCGAGCGTGATCTGGCGGTAGGCCTCGGCATCGGCGGGCTTGCGGACGTCGACCTGGAGCTGCTGCTCCTTCTGCTGGGCCTGGAGCTCGGCGACCCGGGTCTCCTGCTCGACCACGGCCTGCCGGGCCTTGGCCTCGGCGAGCGGCCCCTGCTGCTTGGCCTGGTTGGTCGCCTGGTCGATCTCCGCCTGATAGCCGGCCTTCTTGATCTCGGTGTTGCGGGTGGATTCGGCGATCTGCGCGACGGCCGTCTGCTCCTGCGCGACCGCCTCACGCTCCGCGTTCGCGCGCGCGATGCGGGCGTTCTGCTCGACTTCCGCCTGGTGGGGTACCGCCAAGTTCTCGATGTACGCGCTCGGGCTCGTGATCGCCTGGATCTGGAAGCTGTCGATCACGAGGCCGAACGATTCCATCTCCTGCGTGCAACGATCCCGGACCTGCTGCGTGAACTTGTCCTGGTCGCTGATCATGTCCTCGACGGTCATCGATCCCGCGATCGCCCGGAGATGGCCGACGAAGACGTTCTGCACCTTCGTCTCGAGCTCCGTCGCAGGTCGATCCAGGAAGCGCCGGGCCGCGTTGGCGATGGACTGGTAGTCGTCGCCCACCTTGTACACGACGATGCCGCGCAGATCGACCTGGATCTTCTGCTGGCTCACGCAGGGGACGGTGATCTCGCTCTCGTGCGCCTCGAGCGACAGCCGGCGGACCTTCGTCAGCCCCGGCAGGATCAGCGCGCCACGCCCGGTGACGATGTTGAACCCCATGCTCTCGCCGGTCCCGGTCTTCCGGTCGCTCGCGCGCAGGCCCGAGATGATCAGCGCCTCATCGGGCTCGGCGACGCGCCAGCTCGACCGGAACAGCAGGACGAGGGCGATGAGGACGACGAGGACGATGACGGCGACGACGACGACCGTCGTGGTCGCGGGATCCAGGGTCATCTCGGGAGCCTCATTGAATCTGTCGGGGAGACCTCGACGGTCCGGCCGCCGAGGCTTCCAACGACGAGGACCTGAGTGTACTTCGGGATGGTCGAGTCCTTATCGGCCGCGCGGGCCAGGAACCGCTCCGTCCCCTGCCGGACTTCGATCATCACCTCGCCCAGGTGTCCCGGCGTGATGTCGGCCGTGACGCGTGCGAGCTTGCCGACAACTTCGAGACTCATGGCTTCTCACCTGCGGGCGATGTCGAGATCCGTGGCAGGGGGCAATCGTAGCGGCTCCCCGGGACAATCTGAGCTCCGCCGCGACGGCTGTGCTGGCGGGGAACGCCTCGCAGCGCACGTACGGCAACCCGGGGCCGACGACCTCGGCATCGGCCGGCTGCCTTCAGGCCCGCCTCAACCCAAGCCTGTCGTCGGCTGCCTGGTCTTCCATTCCCGGTCCGAGCCAGAAGTCGACACTCTGCCACGCGTCTGCTCTTCTTGACGGTATGGACAAGGCAGAGCTCGAAAGCATCGTCGGCCAGGTGCGTACCCTGGTGGAGGCCACCTATGTGTTTCCTGACGTCGCCGTGGCGGTGTCGCGGGTGCTAGCCGAAGGGCTCGCACAAGAGCGGTACCCCGCCGATGAACGCGCCCTGGCCGCGGCGCTGACCGCCGACCTCCAGTCCGTCAACGGCGACAAGCATCTGCGGCTCCTCTACCACGCCGAGGTCCTCGCGGAGCGATTGCCCGGCGACGACGCCGAGGAGCGCGACGCACTGGCTCGGTGGGCAGCCCGAACCTGCAGCGGGGTGGCATCTGTGCAGCGCCTTCCCGGAAACATCGGCTATCTCGACCTGGAGCCCGTGCTGTTCCCGGCCGCGATGTGCGGGGAGATGGCGGGCGCCGCACTCAGCCTGCTCGCCGACACCGACGCACTCATCATCGACCTGCGAGCCTGCATTGGCGGCGAGCCGGCGATGAGCACGCTCATCACCAGCTACCTGTGGGATCAGGAGCCGGTGCAACTCACGGGCCTCCGCGAGGGCGGCCTGCTCAAACAGGCATGGACCATGCCCTATGTTCCCGGCCGGCGGTTCGGGAAGGTCAAGCCCGCGTACGTCCTGACCAGCGCCGCCACGTTCTCCGGCGGTGAGCAGCTCAGCTACGACCTCCAGCACCTCGGCCGGGCCACGATCGTGGGGGAGCGCACTGGCGGCGGCGCCCACGCCCGCGAGGGCTTCCGCGTCCACCCCCACCTCGAGGCGACCATCTCAGTCGCCGAATCGGTTGATCCCTGGACCGGCGGCAACTGGGAGGGCACGGGCGTCGCGCCCGACGTCAACGTTGCCAGCACGCAAGCTCGCGACCTCGCCCATCGCCTCGCTCTGGAGGCCGTCATCGCAACGGGCCAGGCGACCACCGAAGCCAGGGATGCGCTCGCAACGCTGGCGCACGCCCCCTCCGCCGGAGACGAGTAGCCTCGCGGTCCGACAACGGCGGTGGGCGTCGAGGCGACATCATGGTGCTATTGGCGACCAGCCGTTCAAGACCCCGCTTGTCCAGTGCTTGTCCATCCGCGGTGCCTTCGTGATAACGTTCTACGTACCATGTACACCATCAAGGAAGCCTCCACTCGCACCGGTGTCGGCGCCCCGCTCATCCGGGCGTGGGAGCGTCGCTACGGCGTCGTCACGCCGACACGGACGGCGTCGGGGTACCGGCTGTACGACGAGGCGGGCCTGAAGGTCCTCCGCGCGATGCGCTCGCTCGTTGACTCGGGGTGGACCGCATCCGAGGCAGCCCGGGCGATCGCCGCTGGCGAGGTCTCCGTGGACGAGGCGGCGGTCGCCGCGCGGGCGACGCGCTCGGCGGTCGAACGGGCCGCGGTCAGACAGGATTCCTCCGCCCATCGCTCGCGGTTAGTCGAGGAGTTCCTGGCCGCAGCGGTTCTGGCCTCGCCGGCCGCAACAGAGGCGAGCCTGGACGAGATCCTCGCGTCGGGCTCCTTCGAGGCCGTTGTCGACGATCTGCTCATGCCCTCGGTCGCGTCGCTCGGCGACGCGTGGGCCAACGCGCGGCTGAGCGTCGCCGGCGAGCACGCGGCGAGCGCCGCGGTTGCCCGGCGGCTCGCGGCCATCTACCAGGCGGCAGGGATCCCGGGAAGCGTCTCCGTTGTGGTCGGCCTGCCGCCCGGCGCCCGCCACGAGCTCGGGGCGCTGGCCTTCGCCGCGGCGCTGCGACGACGCGGGGCGGGCGTCCTCTACCTCGGGGCGGACGTGACGGTGGACGGCTGGGTCGACGCCGTCTCGCGTACGCACCCGCGCGCCGCAGTCATCGGCATCGTCACACCCGACGACCTGCCGGCGGCCCACGAGCTCATCGCGGCGTTGCGGACGCAGGGGGTCCCGCTCATCGCCGTGGGCGGCGCTGCGGCCGCCGACGACTCGATTCCCGGCGGGGTGACCGTTCTTCCGGAACGGATCGTCGAGGCGGCCATCGTCGTGGACCTCGCCATCCGGCCCAGCTGAGCGCTCACCCGAGCGCTGGATCATCCCCGGGTGTCGGGTTGACGCCGGTGAGCGCGACGACGCCGCCCCAGAGACGACGCCGGTCATCGGCGGTCAGCCGGGTCGCCGGCACCCGGTCGAACGGTCGCGGGCGCCGGTCGAGGAAGAGGTGGCCGCTCAGAGCAAGGGGATCAGGCGCGGCAGCCATCCAGACGATCGTGTCGGCACCCTCGGCCGGCGTTCGGAGGAGCGGGCCCATCAGGCGGTAGAAGCCGGGCAGCGCCTCGGCAAGCCCGGGGGTCGCGGCCCAGCCCGGGTGCATGGCCATGCACGCGATCCCCGCCGGTCGCATCCGCTGGGCCCACTCGCGCATCAGCGCCGTCTGTGCCCGCTTCGCGCGGGCGTACGCCCGTGGCCCCGAGAACGCGCCTCGCCGCGACTCCAGGTCATCGAGGTCGAGCCGTTGCGTGTACATCCCGCCAGAGGTCACCGAGATGATCCGGGCGCCAGGCGTCCGGCGCAGCAGCGGCAACAGGCCGGCGACGAGCGCGAACGGCCCGGCGACGAGGACGGCGAACGTCGCCTCGATCCCGTCAGGGCTCTCCGATCGCTCCCGGTGCATCGCGCCCGCGTTGTCGACGACGGCGTCGAGGCGCAATTCGATGGCGACGATCCGCTCGGCGGCCGCATGCACCGACGCGAGCGAGCCCATGTCGGCGACCACGAGCGGGAAGCGGTCCTCGGCGTGGCGAGCCACAAGATCGTCGCGCAGTCGAGCGAGACGCTCCATGTCTCGACCGACCAGGATGACGCGCGCGCCGGCCGCAGCGAGCGCCTCGGTGGCTGCCCGCCCGAGACCCGACGTGGGGCCCGTGACCAGCACGGTCCGGCCGGCAAGGGCGTCCCCCGGAGGGTCAGCCCATGCGAAGAGGCGGCGGCGGGTGGCCGGGCCGATGCGGCTGAAGCTCCCCACGACCGACAGCTCGAGGAGCGCGTCCACGGCGGCCCTGACGTCCAGCCCTCCCCTCCCTCGCGTGGCGTGGCGGCGCCCCGCGCCATCGGTCACGGCCGCAACGTCCCGCCGAAGACCTGCCAGGCCAGGAGCGTCTTGGCGATCAGGCTGAACAGCATGTAGGCGCGCTCGCCGTACAGGTAGTCCGCCCACCGCCCGACCTTCCGGTACTGCAGGACCATGTTGATCGCGAACACGTTGAAGCTGATGAACAGCGAGACGAAGATCGCGATCACGAAGCCCGGGATGGGGGCGGCACCGGGTTCGGTCGCCGAGGTCCAGAGGGCGATCGTGATGACCACCCACGGCACCGCGCCGGCGATGCAGCCGAACAGGTAGTGCAGCCACTGCACCTGTGCGCGGCCCTCGTTGGCCGCCTCCATGCTCCAGCCGAACAGGTTCATGGCCGCGTTGATGCCGAAGATCGCGACCAGGGTGCCGACCTCCTGGATTCCGGACAGCTCGGCGATCACCACGATCATCACGCTCGACGAGAGCGCGTACTCGATCCAGCGCGCCGGGTTCTGACCGCGAGCCAGGTGCTGCTCGTACCAGCGGCGGGCCGGGAGCGCGAGGCTCAGGTGCGCGGCCGCGCTCAGGAAGAAGAACAGTGCCACGGCCGGCCCGATGGGCAGGTCGAACAGCGTTCGCTGCGCGGGGACCAGCGTTGCGGTCGCGGTGTCGAAGCGCAGGAAGCTGCTGACGACGGGTGCCGTCACGAGCGGGTCCTTCGCGACCGAGATCGCCAGGATCGCGGCCCCCTGGACCGCGTGGAGCACCGCGAGCACGGCGTTCCAGCGCGCGAGGCTCCTCGCCCGCGCCGCTGGGATGTTCACAGCCGAGGGGAATGCCCCGGCGACGCTTGCTTCCTGCATCGATCTGTCCCTCGCAAAGTTTAGACAAACATTCTTCCGAGCCTTGACGCTCGGTCCGTCCTAGGCGTATGGTGCCACAAACATTACACAAAGTCTAGACAGGAATGACAACACCATGGCTGTGCTCCGAGAACGGATCGAGACCCCGCTCCCCATCGAGGACGCGTTCGCGTTCATCGCCGACTTCGCCAACGCCGTGGTGTGGGACCCCGGCGTTGCGTCTGCGGAGAGGATCGACGCCGGCGCGCCCGGGGTAGGGGCGCGCTACCGACTGGGCGTCCGCATGGGCAGTCGCGTCGCCGCGATGGACTACGTGGTGACCGTGTTCGAGCCGCTGCGCCGGGTCGTGCTGGCGGGGACCGGCTCCGGCGTGGAGGCCCTCGACGAGATCGTGTTCGAGGCCACGCCGACCGGCACCCGAATCGACTACACGGCCGACATCCGGCTGCGGGGTGTGATGCGTTTGGTTGCGCCGTTCGCTGGCGGCGCACTTGCCAGGATCGCGCGCGACGCCCGCGACGGCATGCAGCGGGCGCTCGACCGGCGCGCCGCGACGGCCTGAGGAAGCGACGACGATGGACATCGCGATCATCGGGTCGGGCGTGAGCGGCCTCACCGCCGCCTACGCGCTGCGCGGGGAGCACACCGTCACCCTGTTCGAGCGGGAGGCCGTCCCCGGCGGCCACGTCGCCACCGTCAGCGTCGACACGCCAGACGGCGCCGTCGAGATCGACACCGGCTTCATCGTCTACAACGAGCGGACCTACCCCCGTTTCGTGGGGCTGCTCGCCGAGCTCGGTGTCGAGACGCAGCCCAGCGACATGTCGTTCGGGTCCGCGTGCGACGCGTGCGGCATCGCCTTCAGCTCGCGCGGCGCGCGTGGCCTCTTCCCCAGCACCCGGATGCTGGCGCGGCCGGCGCACTGGCAGCTGTTGGCCGATGTCGTGCGTTTCTACCGCGACGCGCGTCGGACGATCGACGCGCCCGAGCGCAGCCGCGCGACCCTGGGCGAATGGCTCGACGAGCACGGCTACGGCACCGGCTTCCGGGACCACTTCATCGTCCCGATCACGTCGGCCGTGTGGTCCACCGCGGCCGGCCGGGTGCTCGAGTTCCCGGTGGACTACCTGCTCCACTTCCTCGACAACCACGGCCTCATCGGCTACGGCAACGCCCCCCAGTGGCGCGTGGTCAAGGGCGGATCCCAGGCCTACGTGGCCAGGCTCATCGCCGCCCTTCCCGCGGGCGCCGTCCGGACCGGGCGCCCGGTGGTCGAGGTGCGACGAGATGCGCGCGGGGTCATGATCCGCACCGAGGGGCGCGCAGCGGAGCGGTTCGACGCCGTGGTGCTGGCGACCCACGCCGACGAGGCGCTGGGCCTTCTCGCGGACGCCGACCCGCGTGAGCGCCGCGTCCTCGGCGGCTTCGACTACTCGGACAACGAGGTCGTCCTGCACACCGATGCCGGCATCCTGCCCGCCAACCGGCGGGCGTGGGCATCGTGGAACGTCCACACGCCGGATTGCCGGCAGGCCGGCGACGCGCTCACCATGACGTATCACATGAACCGCCTGCAGTCGCTCCCAGGCCCCATCGAGTACTGCGTCTCGCTCAACCCGGGCGAGCGGATCGCCCCCGAGCAGGTGATCCTCTCCCGCGCCTTCAGCCACCCGATGTACACCTTCGCCACGCTGGCGGCCCAGGACGGCGTCAGCGGCTTGCAGGGCCGCCGCCGGACGTGGTTCGCGGGGGCGCATCTCGGCTACGGGTTCCACGAGGACGGGTGCCGGTCCGGCTTCGAGGTGGCCGACATGATCCGCGGCGCCGAGCTCGAGGCTGCGGCATGAGATCCCACCTGCTCGAGGGCAAGGTCCGGCACCGGCGGGCGCAGCCGTTCACGTACGGCCTCGAGCACGACGTCTGGTACGCCGCGCTCGATCTCGACGAGCTCGACGCGCTGGACGGCCGGCTGCGGCTGTTCCGACGGAACCGGCGGGGCGTGGTGGAGTTCCGCGACGCCGATCACCTCCGGGAGCCGACACGCGACGTGGCCACCGGGATCCGCGCGCTCCTCCGCTCCGAGGGCGAGGCGCCCGACGGCTGGCGGATCACGCTGGTGACGAATGTGCGCGTCATGGGCTACGTGTTCAACCCCGCGAGCTTCTTCCTCTGCCGTGACGAAGCGGGCACACTTCGCGTCGTGGTTGTCGAGGTGCACAACACGTTCGGCGGGCGCCACGTGTACACGCTCCGGCCCCGGCCGACGGCGCGCGCGTCGGAAGGAGACGCCTTCGTGGCCACGATGGCCAAGGACTTCTTCGTCTCACCGTTCATCAGCGTGGACGGGCAGTACGCGGTCACCGTCCGCGACGAGCGTGATGGACTCCGGCTCGCGATCAACCTGCGCCAGGAGGACCGGTCCGTGCTCAGCACGAGCCTGGTGCTCCGTCGTCGGCCGCTCACCGACCGCATGCTGCTCCGGCTCCTGCTTCGACATCCCCTGGTTACCCAGAAGACGATCGGGCTCATCCACTGGCATGCACTGCGGCTCTGGCTGCGGGGAGCCCCGTTCTTCCGCCATGGCGCATGGGCCCGCGCGTCGGAGGCGATGCGATGACCAGCAGAGCGTCAGTTCGCCGCACCTCGCTCTTCCCCGCCAAGGTCGTCGAAGGGGCTGCGCTTCGGGTCATGCTCCGTGCGGCGCGCCAGATCCGGGTGGGCCAGCTCACCGTCCTGCTGCCCGATGGCAGCCGCCACGTCTACGGCGACCCGGCATCGCCGCACGTCGGCGAGATCCGCGTCCACGACGAATCGGCTGCGGTGCGCATGCTGGTGGGCGGGGAGATCGGCGCCGGCGAGGCGTACATGGACGGCCTCTGGTCGAGCCCCGACCTGCCCGCACTGCTCGCGGTTGCGGCGCTCAACCGCGAGGCGCTGGCACTGCCGAGGGGGTGGTGGCGGCTGCCCCTGCGGCTCCAGAAGACGCTCGCGCATCGGATGCGGCGGAACACGCTCGCCGGAAGCCGCCGCAACATCCAGGCCCACTACGACCTCGGCAACGACTTCTACCGGCTGTTCCTCGACGAGACGCTGACGTACTCGAGCGCTGTGTTCACGGGGCCGGACCAGTCCCTCGCGGACGCCCAGCGGAACAAGTACCGCGTCGTCGCGGAGGGCGCCGGGCTCCGGGGCGGCGAGCACGTCCTCGAGATCGGATCGGGCTGGGGCGGCTTCGCGCTCTACGCCGCCGGTGAGCTCGGCTGCCGGGTCACATCGGTCACCGTGTCGCCGGCGCAGCAGCGGCTCGCGACCGAGCGCGTACGCGCGGCCGGGCTCTCCGACCGTGTGAGCGTCGAACTGCGCGACTACCGCGAGATCGAGGGCACGTACGACGCGATCGTGTCGATCGAGATGCTCGAGGCCGTCGGCTCCGAGTTCTACACGACGTTCTTCGAGGCCTGCGACAGGGCGCTCCGGCCCGGCGGTCGGATGAGCCTCCAGGTCATCACGTTCCCGGACGCCGCCTACGAAAACCAGCGGCAGGGCGCGAACTGGATCCAGACGTACATCTTCCCAGGCGGCCTGCTCCCGTCGCTGGCGGTGATCGAGCGGTCGCTCCACGGCACGCACCTGCTGGTCCGGCACGTTGACGACATCGCCAGCTCCTACGTGCTGACCCTGCGCGCCTGGCGGGCTGCCTTCTTCGCCCACCTCGGCGAGGTCCTGGCCCTTCGCTTCGACGAGCGGTTCACGCGGATGTGGGACTTCTACCTGTCCATCAGCGAGGCAGGCTTCGCCACTGGCGTGACGCAGGACCTTCAGATCGTCCTCGAGAAGGGGCGCGGGCTGGCCTGACGGTCGCAAGGCCGATTGCCGCCCGGACGTCGGCGGGGGGGTCGCGAACACTGGGAACCATACGCTGCGTATGGTATGTTGTAGATCATGAAGACCGCACACATCGCCTCGGTGGGCTGGTCCCTCACCCCGACCTCCTTCCTCGTCCTGGGCCTGCTGGCCAGGGAGGGGCCGTCGACGCCCTACGAGCTGAAGGGCCACGTCGCCGCGACGATCGGGCACTTCTGGTCGTTCCCGCACGCACTCCTGTACAAGGAGCCGGCGCGCCTCGTCGGGTTCGGGCTGCTGACAGAGCAACGCGAGCTTGATGGACGGCGGAGGCGCCTGTTCACGATCACCGATGCCGGCCGACAGGCCCTCCGCGAGTGGCTGGACCACCCCGCCACGCAGCCGACCGAGCTCCGGGATCTCGCCTTGCTCCAGCTGTTCTTCGCGGACCTCGAGCCAACCAGCGCTCGACTCGCCATCGCCCGTGAACAGGTCTCCCTGCACCGGGCGCAGCTCGCTGGCTACGAGGCCGGAGAGCGCAAGGCGGGACGCGGGGCGGCCGGCAGCCCGGGCAGCCGAACGATCGAACAGTGGCTGGGCCTGACCCTTCACATGGGCCTGCTCTACGAGCGCGCGGCGATCGAGTTCTGGGAGGGCGTCGTGGCCGACGCCGAAGCCGACGAGGCGCTCACCGCCTGACGGGATGCCGGCGACGATGGCGCCCGGTCCGCGCCGTCCGATCCCTTCGACATTGCGGCCGCTCCCGGTCTCCGGGGGCGGCCTTTCCGCGAACTGGGCGCAGGAGGGCCCCGGCACCAGATCCCGGGCAGAGAACCGCGACGCCGGGTCGGACTGCGACGAACCGGCGTCGCGGGGGGTCGTCGGGCCGCGGACTATCCGCGCCGACGGGATCGCATGGCGACGTAGCGGATCGACCAGACCCAGCCGATCGATGCGACGACGAGGAGCACCAGGATGTACGCCGGAACGGGCGCACTCACGGAGGCGGGAGTCGTGCCGACGAGGTCAGTCGGGGGCAGCGTGGCGCTGGGTTGGGCGGTCGCCGACGTGGAGGCCGCTGGACTCGCCGAGGTGGAGGCCGTTGGACTCGCCGAGGTGGAGGCCGTTGGACTCGGCAGAGGACTCGACGTCGGTGCCGAGCAGGCCGAGCTGTCGATGGTGTTGTGGTCCAGCGTGACAGCGCCGTTGCCGGCGAGCGCGCGGCCCTGCAGGGTGGCACCTGTCTGCAGCGCGATCGAGGTCAGGGCCATGATCGTGCCCTTGAAGCTCGTTGTCGTGCCCAGGGTCGCCGAGCTGCCGACCTGCCAGTACACGTCGCAGGCCGAGGCGCCATTGATCAGCGCCACGGTGCTGTTGGACGCGGTGATGAGCGTGGAGGCGGACTGGAAGATGTAGAGGCCCGACCCGTCGAGCGTCAGCGTGCCGGTGAGCCCAAGGGTGTCCGATCCGTAGACGCCCGGCTTGAGGGTCGTGCCCCCCAGCTCGGTCGCGACCTTGCTGACAGGTGTCGCCCCGGCCGCGTCGTTGTAAGCGGCGACGAGGTCGGTCTTCGCTTGGAGGGCCACGGCGTCGGCGACGTGCTGGGCTCCGTCGAGCGTGACCGTGGCAAAGCCGGTGACGGCATTGCCCGGGTGCAGCCCGACGTCGCCCCTGATCGTGGTCGCCCCGGTGTTCGTGATGGTCGTGCCGGCCAGCACGGCGAAGCTCCTGGTGGTGCCGAGGTTGACCTGGGCGGCGCCGAGGGTGGTGCCGGCCAGGAGCACGGTCAGGACGGTCGCCGCCCCGATGGTTTTGAAGATCCTCATGTCATCTCTCCGTGTGGCGCCGGGATCCGCCGGGGCCGTTGTGTGGCGTCCGGTCGGGACCGGGCTGTTGGCTTCTCGTCGCGACCACGCGGTTCGCCGACGGAAGAGTCCGATCGCCGAGAGGACGCGCGTGACGTCTTGGCTCAGGCAGCCAGGGGACGCGGACAACGGCGTGCCAGTGGCCGGCTTGAAGGCGGGTTGGACGAGCTCGATGCCGATCTCGACCGTGAGCTCGTTCGATCTCGACCGTGAGCTCGTCGGCGACGGACGCGCCGCCGGCCCGCGTCGCCGGCGAGGCTGATCGAGCCGCCTTCTGCCTGTGTGGGGTCAGACCACCCGACGACGCAGGCCACTGCGACCACCCAGTCGCTGGCTGACGAAGATCACCAGGACGGCGCCGAGCACGGCAACGGCGAGGCTCTCGAGGTTGAGTCCCGTCACATCGGCCACGTGCAGCAGCGTGCCGGCGATGAAGCCACCGACCACCGCGCCAACGATGCCGAGGACGACCATCATCACGAGGCCTTCACGGGACCCCATGATCAGGTTGGCGATGAACCCGGCGATCGCGCCGAGCACGATCCAGGCAAGGATTCCCATGGAGCGCAGTCCTTCGGACGGTCCCCGGAGCCCACCTCGCCAGTCTGGATACGGTGGCTGAGGAACCGTCGATAGCGTATCGTCTATTATGGACTATGTCAACGGTGGGAAGTATTGCAGGATTCGCCCGCTGTCAGCCGCAGCCGAAGCCGAGGCTCCTGCCGAGGCGAGGGGCGCCAATCGCGCACGGGGAGAGGAGACGGACCCGCGGCCGTCGGCCCGGGTCCGTCTCCTCCGCTATCGGCCGACGTCTCGCAGGCGCATCCCGCCCGCGCCGAGCGCCAGCCCGCCCACGGCGATGGCGAGGCACGCCGCGACGCCCACGACATCCCACGAGCCGGCCATCGGCTGCCCGAGGTGCGTCGAGAGCGCGAGCTCGTGCAGCCAGTCGGGCAGGCGGAGCGGCTCGGCGAGGAAGTCGACGAGGAACGTCCCGATCGCGACGACCACGACCGCGGGGGCAGCCCAGGCCGCACGCCAGAGCCCTCCGACGGCGAGGCCGACGCCCGCCAGCGCTGCGCCGTACAGCGCGATCGCGAGCGTCCCGAGACCGGGCGTCAACGCATCCCCGCCTGCGACGCCGGCCCCGACCCCGATCGCCGTCGCGACGAGGACCGCGACGAGGCCGATCGCCAGGTAGCCGGCGAGCCCACCGGCGAGCGCACTGCGGGCGCGGCTGACGGGTGTTGCGAGGAGCATCTCCTGCCGCCGCGATGTCTCGTCCGATGCCCAGACGCCCACGAGCATCGCGGCCGCGAGACCCGCGAGGATCAGCCCGAACTCGACGAAGACGAATTGGAGGAAGCCGCCCGGGCTGGTGATGTCGATGCTCGGGAAGAGCTGCTCGGCGAGCTGCAGGATGGCCGGGACCTTGTGGATCTCGTCTGCGAACGACTTGCTGGCCGCGGCCATGACGAAACCGAGGAAGCCGATCCCGATCCCCCAGCCGAGGGCCGTGGGGAGCTGGTCGCCGAACGATCGCGTGAGCGGGTTGCGCAGGCCGTGCGTCGCCCGCGGGAGTCCGGGCAGGCGCGACGTTGTCACCGCGAGCATGTCGCGCCGGGCGAACGCCTCGACGCCCAAGACGAGCAGCCCGGCCGCCGATACGCCAACGAGCAGCAGGGCACGCCAGTCCTGAGCGCCCGCGAGCGGGAGGTGCCCCTCGAGCCACGTGAACGAGGTGAGGGGCGCGGGGACATCGAAGGCAGGGATGGCCGAGCGGTAGCCGTGCACGAGGAAGCCGCCGAGCATCCACCCGCCCGCGATCCCCGCCGCCGTCCGGCTCCCGGCGAACGGCGCCAGCGCGAACGCGAGCGCGCCGAAGAGCAGCGCGTTCGCGCCGATGCCGGCGGCGAAGCCGATGGCCGCCTCGGGCGGGATCTCGTCGCCCGGAAGCTTCGCGGCCAGCTGGCCGGCCACCCAGGCCGCGAGCGCGACAGCGCACATGGCGAGGACGAACGCGGTCAGGTGCCCGGCAAGCTTCTCCAGGGCGATCCGACGACGCGACAACGGCGTGACCGCGACGAATTCGAGGCTGCCGGACCGGAGGTCCGCGGCGAGCGTCCGCGACAGCGCGAGGATCGGCCAGAGCCCAACGAGAAGGGTGAGCATCCCGCCGTAGTGCCAGGACAGGAAGCCGCCAAGCGTGTCGACGTGGAGCGGGTTGCCGTAGAAGCCTCGGAGGGCGGCCGGGATCTGGGCCACGTACGACGACATCTCGGTGCGCGCCTGTGGTGTGCCGTACGTCGTTGCCATCGTCTGTGCCCCGGCGATCAGGATCAGCAGGACCAGACCCGTGACAACCCCGAACGCCAGTCGCGAGTCGCGCAGCGTCTTCACATACAGGCTTCGAAGGCCGACGCCAGATCGTGCGGTCAGGAGCGGGGCCGCCAGCCCCGTCGCGTCAGCGCGCATCGCCGCTCACCTCCACGACCTGCCGACCGTACTCGGCGAGGAAGGACTCCTCGAGGCTCGGCTCGCGGCTCGTGAAGTCCACGAGGGGCAGCCGTGCCGCGGCCTCGACGACCAGGGCCAGGCGCCCAGAGACATGGAGCCGGAGGGTTCCGTTCTCGGCCGTGACATCGCTGACGCCCGGGATGGACGTGAACGTCGCCGGGTCGACGGGGCGCTCGAACCGGAGCTCGACCAGGTGGGTGGCGAGGTCGCGCAGGGCGTCGACTCGGTCGACGCGGGCCAGCCGCCCGTCGCGCACGATCGCGACCCGATCGCAGGTCTTCTCGACCTCGGACAGGATGTGGCTCGAGAGGAAGACCGTTCGACCCTCGCGCTTCGCCTCGCCGAGGACAGCGAAGAACGTCTGCTGGACGAGCGGGTCGAGGCCGGCCGTCGGCTCGTCGAGGACGAGCAGGTCGGGCTTGTGCTGCAGGGCGACGATGAGCCCCACCTTCTGCTTGTTGCCCTTGGAGTACTCGCGGAACGAACGGGAGGGATCGAGCTCGAACCGCTCGATGAGCTGGGCTTGGTAGGCGCGGTCCACGCCGCGCCGGAGGTTCGCGAAGTACGCGAGGGTCTCGCCGCCGCTGAGGCGGTCGAACAGCGTGAACTCGCCGGGCAGGTAGCCCACGCGGCGATGGATCGCGACGGGATCGGCGCGCGTCTCGATGCCGAAGACGAACGCCCGACCTGACGTCGGTCGAATGAGGTCGAGGAGCAGACGGATCGTTGTCGTCTTCCCCGCCCCGTTCGGGCCGAGGAATCCGAACACCTCGCCCTGCTGAACATCGAGATCAAGGTCAACGATGCCACGGTGCCGGCCGTAGAACTTGGTCAGCGCCGCGGCACGGACGATCGACTCGCCCATGGCGCGCCTCCGCAGTCGCAGGACCTGTCCGCGGTCGCGGTCTACGCCGGTCCGATGCGGGGGACGGTCAGGTTCCTGGACGGTCCAAATGAAGGGACGAAAGTCACGCGGCCGAAATGTGACCAACGTCACATTCTGCGCGTCAAGCCCCCGCGTCCCGCCGCGCGCTCAGGGTGCCAATCCCGCGGTTCAGGCCACGACGACGCGATCCCGCCCCGCGCGTTTCGCCATGGCGAGACCGACGTCGGCCCGGCTGATCAGGGCCTCGGGGGAGAGGGCGACGTCGGTCGACCCAGCGCACCCCGCGGAGACCGTGACCCTGAGCGGCTCCCCGCCGGGCGTCGTGATCCGGCACCGGGCGAAGGCCGAGCGGACCCGTTCCGCAGCCCGTGCGGCATCGTCCGCACCGCCGCCGGGCAGGACGGCGACGAACTCCTCGCCGCCAAAGCGCGCCAGGATGTCCGAGCCCCGGAACTGCCGGCGGAGGACGTCGGCGAACGAGCGCAGGACATCGTCGCCGGTCTGGTGCCCGTGCTGCTTGTTGAAGTCGCCGAAGTGGTCGAGGTCGAACAGGATCACCGCGAGCGGCGCGGCGGCGTCCCGGGGCAGTCGAGCACGTCCGGCGCGCAGCTGGGTCAGGGCCTCGTCCAGGTACCGGCGGTTGTGCAGGTCCGTGAGGCCGTCGTGCACCGCCAGATGGGAGAGCTTCTCGCGTTCGAGAGCGAGCGCCAGGGCTGCGGCGACGCGGTCGGCGACAACGGACACGGTCGCCAGGTCTCGTCGGTCCAGCGGGCGGCGGCTCTCCACGTTGAGCACGCCCAGGAACTGGCCCTGCGAGCGCAGGGGACACGAGATCTCGCTCACCACGAGCGGATCGGCCCTGACGAAGTCTGGGTCAGCGCCGACATCTGGGACGAATTGGGCCTCGTTGGTCCGCATCACCCGGCCCATGACGCCCTCGGCATTGTCGACCGCCTCAAACAAGGTCGCGTACCCGCGGGACGCACCCAGCCTGACCGTGTGCTCATCGCCCGTGTAGATCGACGGGTGCGAATAGCCGAAGACGTCGGCGAGGGCGCCGACCACCGAGTCGAGGCTGGCCGGCGTAGGACCGTGCTCGGCGAGGGTTTGCCCGATCGCGTGGACCGCCTGCAGCTCCCGCAGGTCCCGGGCATGCTGCAGGCTCGCCGCCTCCACGCGTCGCCGGTCCGCGTCACGCTCGGCAACGACGGCGGCGACCGCGGCACCGCTCGCGGTGGCAAACGCAATGAACAGCGCGACGTAGAGCAGGCTGCCCTCCCGCGTGCTGCCGACAAAGGGCCCAAGGCCGCGTTCCGTGGCGGCGATCGCGACAGTGGAGAACGCGACCGCTGCGAGCGCCGTCCCACGCGGGCCGATCCGGAACGCGATCCAGATGACCACCGGGAAGACGGGAAACGAGACCGCCTCACCTGACGACCGAAGATCGAGGAGATCGAAGAACAGCAGGACCGAGACCGCGACGACGGCGGCGAAGGAGGCCAGCGTCTCGACGGGCCGCGCCGGTGCGCTCACGCCCTCCCTGGCCGCGAGCCACGTCAGGAGCAGACCCCCGACGACAAGGATGGAGAGCGCGTCGCCCACCCACCACGCCACCCAGGCAAGCGGGGTTCCGTCCGGCGCGAGACCTCCACCCGCCCACAGGCCCGCGACGCCAACCATGGCCCCGACGGACGCAGCAACGGCGGCCCCGACGATCAGCTTGGGCACGTCCACGAGCCTGTCCATGGCGGGACGAAACGCCATCCTCCGGAGCAGCGCCACGGCCAGCCAGGCCTCTGCCACGGCGCCCGACGCCGCGAGGACGGCGGTGAGCGCGGAAGCTCCGTTGGCGAGTCCGAAACTGAGCGCACCGGCGGCAACGCCCATCGCGAGGAACGGCCCTCCGAAGTAGAGGGCGGCCACGGCCATCCCAGCGGGAGGCCAGACGGGCGAGGCGTCATGACCAACGAGGGCGAAGGCCATGCCAAGCCTGGCACCGGCGAAGTAGCCCAGAGCGAGCAGAGAGGCCGCGGCAGCTAGGCGGAGGAGATGCGCGCGGCGGACGGTGGACCGGCGCACGGAGAGGGCGACGAGGAGCCGCGATCGCACGCCAGTCGCGGGTTCCATCACGGAACGTGCATGCCCGGAGCCGAGGCGGGTGATGCCGCGGGTCACGATCGTCCCTACCTCGTCGTCGTCAGCTGGGGCGGCGCCGAAGGCCTGGCCCCGCGCTGCGGTGATCCCGTTCGCCCCGCCGCAGGCTGGGCGGCGACCTCCGGCCTCCCGTACCAGAAGCCCTGCCCGAACTCCACGCCGAGCGCCTCGATCGCTGCCGCCTCCTCCTCGGTCTCCACGCCCTCCGCGATGAGCCGGCAGCCGGTGGTCTGCGCGAAGTGACGCATTGCAAGCACGAGGGCCTGGCGGCCGATGTCGTCCTGGACGCCGCGGACGAGGCTGATGTCGAGCTTCACGAAGTCCGGTCGGAGCTCGACGATGTGGGCGAAGTTGGCGATCCCCGCCCCGGCATCGTCCACGGCGGTCTGGACGGCGTCGCCCAGGGCGTCGATCGACTCGCCCAGCGCTCCGTAGTCGGCCACGCTCTCGTGCTCGGTGATCTCGATGACGATTGGACGGTCCACGAGGTGCGTCAATGCGGACCGCAGGCGTGCCGTCTCGGACAGCGCCCGGGGCGAGAGGTTCACCTCGAGCCACCGACCCGGCGGCAGCCTGTTCGCGGCGTCGAGCGCGGCCACCAGCGTCGCGAGCTCGAGCTCCACGCCGCGATCCACTGCCCAGGCCTCGGCGAACCGCTGGTCCGGCGGCACGCCGTCGCTGAACCTGGTCAGCGCCTCGTAGGCCACCACCGCGCCGCTCGACAGCTCGACGATCGGCTGGAACACCGGGTGGAAGGCCTGCGCGGCGATCACGGCGTCGAGTCGGGCGCGGCGCTGCGAGACGCGGCGGCTCCCCTCCAGCTGCTGACTGAGGAGCGCTGACGCGGTCGCCGCAAACTCGCCCACCGCCGGCAGGTGGTCGATCATGTGCCGCGCGTACTGCGGATCGCGCGTCCCGGCCTTGACCAGCCCGAGCAGGCCCTCGCCGTTGCGGATCGGCGCATACGCCATCGCGGTGATCCCGAGGTCCCGGAGGGCGCGTCCGTACTCGCCGTCGGCCGGCCGGGGCTGCCACGCCTCCGCCCAGGGGCCCTGCCGCGCGCGCTCGTGGAGATAGGCCGCGCGGGACGCTGGGAGCGGTCGCCCAGGGGAGAGCGGCACGCCATCTGGCCCGCGCACCGCCAGCGGCACCGCCTGGCCCGGCGCGAGCAGCGCGATGATCGCCGCCAGCTCGACGCCGGGCACGCCGACCAGCTCATCGCAGATCTCGGCCGCGGTCTCCTCCGGGCTGGCGGCGGGCTGGAGGCGGGCCAGTCCCGCAGCGACCTGCGCGCGCTCGCGGAACTCGTTGGCGAGACTGGAGCGCGCCGCCTGCAGGGCGGTGATGTCGCGCTCGACCCCGACGTACCCGGTCACCGCCCCGTCAGCACCGCGGATCGGGGCGATCGTGGCCTCCACCTCGTAGATGCCGCCGTCGGCCCGACGATTGAAGAATCGGCCGCTCCAGCCCGAGCCGCGCGACAACCGCCGCCACATCGAGCGGTAGAAGGCATGCGACTGGCGTCCGCTCTTGAGGATTCGCGGGTTCTGCCCGACCACGGTCGCGGCCGGGTGGCCGGACACGCGCTCGAACGCCGGGTTCACATACTCGATGGTCCCGTCGAGGGCACAGACGACGACGGCGTCCGTCGTGTGCTCGACGGCTGCGGCAAGCCGGGTCCGCTCCTCTGCCGCCCGGATCGGGTCGGTCACGTCCTGGACCGTCCCGACGATTCGGACCGGCCTCCCCTGCTCATCCCGGACGACCCGACCCTCATCGTGGATCTTCCGAACGCTGCCGTCCGGTCGGATCCCGCGATAGTCGAGGACGTACCCGTCGCTTCCGCGAACGGCGTCCTGCTCGGCGGCCTGCACGAGGGCCCGGTCATCGGGATGAACAAACGAGAGGAACGCCTCTGGCGTCGAGGGGATCGTGCCCGGCTCGACGCCGTAGATGCGGTGCAGCTCGTCTGAGCGCAGTGCGTTGCCCGAGACGATGTCCCACTCCCAGCTGCCGATGTGGGCGATCCGCTGCGCCTCGGCCAGGTTCCGCTCGCCGCGGCGGAGCGCCTCGTCCAGCCGCTCGCGCTCGAGCTCGGCGGCGACCTGCTCGCTGATGTCCGCGATCGTGCCGAACATGCGCACGGGCCGACCCGATTCGTCCCGGTCCAGGGCGCCTCGTCCGTGCACCCAGCACACATCGCCCGTGGCGGGGCGCACGATGCGGTAGCGGCGGTCGAAGGGACGACCCTCGCCCACCACTTGCTCGGCGAAGTAGGCCCCCATCGCGTCCCGGTCAGCCGGGTGGATCAGCGACAGCCACCCCTCGACGGTTCGCGGGAAGTCGGCGTCGATCCCGAACAGGGCGTCGAGGCCCTCCGAGCTGACCCACTCGCCGCTCAGGAGGTCGTTCGAATACGACCCGATCCTGGCGACCGCCTCGACCTCGCGCAGCCAGGCTCGCGCCGATGCCGACAGGTCTGGCGTCGATGGCTGGCGGAGGTTGCGGCGAGTCAAGCCAACCGCTCGACGTCGGGAGCGGGAGGCCGGGGCGGCAGGGGCGCGAGCCTGCGGCGCATGGTGACGACCTCTGCAATCTGGCCGCGTGCCGGGACGCTCGACCGGCGGTGCCGTCTGGCACCAGATTGCGGCGCGGACGTCGGCTGCGGGATGACTCGTTGGTCAGGGCCGGGGCGGCAGGCGTCCTAGGCCGACCGGGGGATGGGCGGCCCGCGCTGTGCCGAACGAGGGACATCGCGTCGAGCAGGCGCGAAACGGTCCGCTCCGCCCGTGAGATCGCGGCGGACGGACCCTTCGGCCTCATTCGCGTGCGCGGATCATGGTCGCGCCACTCGCACGAAGGGCTCGCATGCACGGCACGGCCAACCCGGCACCAGCAGCGTCAACGCGACCGGCGTCGTCGGCCCGGCGGGCCGACGCCTGGCGCGCCGGCCTGCGATGGCCGAGCCCCATTGCCATCGCCGCCTGGGTGGTCGTCCTCGCCTGCTCCCTGCTGCCAACTGTCCTTGTGCAGGAGCTCCTGGGCGGGACCGTGAGCCTCGGCACGCGGGCGGTGGCGACCGCAGGAATCGTCGCCGCCGCCTTCATGGTCACCCTCGCGATCCGGCAGCTGCGCGCCATCCGTCCGCTCCTCGGGATCCTCCTGGCCCTCGTCGGCAGCCAGTGGCTGGTCTTCGGCGTCCTCGCGCGCGCCGGGCAGATCCAGGCGTGGACGGGCAGCCAGGCGTTCGCGGTCTACATGCCGGCCGAGGTCCTGCTCAACCTGCTCGTGACGGCCGCGGTGCTGGCGGTCCTGACCGTGCTCCGACGGGACCGGCACTCGTTCTTCCTGGCGCGCGGCGACCTCGCGGCGCCCGCCGGGCATGTGTGGTGGCTGCCGATGCGGCGCGGTGATCGCTGGACCGCCTTCGGCCGCAACCTGACCCTCGCGATCAGCCTCGGCACGCTCGCCTTCCTGGTCCTCTCCGGCACCCCGACGGCGGGGCTCGTCGGTGCGGCCCTCCCCGCGCTGCCCGCAATCCTGTTCGCGGCGGCGCTCAACGCGTTCAACGAAGAAGTGTCGTACAAGGCCTCGCTCCTGTCGGTCCTCGAGGGGCCCCTCGGTCGGCGCGACGCGCTGCGGATGGTGGCGGCGTATTTCGGGATCGCCCACTTCTACGGGGTGCCGTACGGCCTCGTCGGTGTCGCGCTCGCGTGGTTCCTGGGCTGGATCCTGGCGCGGTCGATGGCGGAGACGCGAGGCATGGCGTGGGCCTGGTTCATCCACTTCGTCCAGGACGTGCTGATCTTCACGTTCATGGCGGGCAGCGCGATCGTGCCTGGCGGCGGCTGACCGATCTCGAGCGGCGCGGCTCCCCCTTTCGGCCCCCCTGAACGGCACCGCGATTCGCTGGCAGTCAGGGTGAATCCCCATAGCAGAAGACAACGTCGCCCTTGCATGCTGCGGATCTGCCCGCCCGGCGTCTGTCCCTTCGGGGAGGGTGCCAGGTCCTACAAATCGAGCTCGCCGCCCCCTGACGTGCTCCCTGACTGGAAGGTCGTACCGTGCGCGTCAACGTGAGGGGCAAACTCCTCGGGCTGTCGGCAATCCTCATCGCATTCACCGTGGTGGTGGGCGCCCTGTCGATCGTCAACCTGGGGTCGGTCGACCAGCAGGCGTCCTCGATGTACGCCGACCGTGTGCTGCCGCTCGAGCAGCTGGGCACGGCGTCGCGCGAGTTCATGAACGTCCGGCGGGCGGTCACGGCGTCCCTCGCCTACGTCGACGACGCCGCCAAGGTGGCCACGGCGCAGAGCGACATCGCCGCGTCGGAGGCCCTGATCAAGGAGCAGGTGGACGCGTACGCGGCAACCTACCTCCTTGATTCGGAGAAGGCGAGCCTCGCCGCCTTCCAGACCGACTATGCGGCCTACAAGACGGGCATCGACGACGTCCTCGCCTCAGTCACGGCCCACGACGTGACCACGGCCACGACCAAGGTGGTCGCCCTGACTGACGTCGGCAAGCGGGTCATCGGCGAGCTCGATACCCTGGTCCAGATCAACGCCGACGAGGCGCAGCGCCTCAGCGCGGCGATCGGGTCCACGTACGAGACGAGCCGTCTCGTCAGCATCATCGCGATCCTGGCGGCAGCGGTCGTGGGCTTCGCGATCGCCTTCGTGCTCGCACGACGCGTCGTGAACGGCGTGGTCGATGTCCAGACGACCCTGGAGTCGCTGACCGACAAGTGCGCCACGATGCTCGAGGAGGGCCTGTCGCGGTTCGCCCAGAACGACCTGACGTACCAGGTGGCGCCCGTGACGCCGCCGATCGCGAAGTACGGGACGGACGAGATCGGCCGCACCGCTGAGTACACCAACAAGATGCGCGAACGCATCGTCGCCTCGATCGACGCGTACAACCGCGCTCGCGAGGGGCTCACCGCGACCGTCCTCGAGGTTCAGGAGGCCGCCGAGTCGGTCACGCGCACCTCCGGGCAGCTCAACGAGGCCGCGTCGCAGACCGGGGCCGCCACCCAGCAGGTCGCCCAGACCATCGGCCAGGTGGCCGGCGGGACGGCCGAGCAGGCCCGGGCAGCCGCTGACACGAACGCGGCGGTCGAGGAGCTCTCGGCGGTCATCGGCGAGGTCGGCCGTGGTGCTGACGAGGCCAGCCGGTCGGTGGGCCGCAGCCTGGACGCCATCGGGCGGATGCAGGCCGCGATGACCGCGTCCAACCGTGCCCGGGAGGAGCTTGGTCCGATCAACGACCGCGCCGCCGCGGCCCTGGACAAAGTCTCCTCGGCGATCAACGACAACGCGGCGGGCATGGCCCGGATCAAGACCGCCGTCGACGAGTCGGCGGTGAAGGTCGCCGAGCTGGGCGCGAAGGGCGACCAGATCGGCGCGATCGTGGAGACGATCGACGACATCGCCGAGCAGACGAACCTGCTCGCGCTCAACGCGGCCATCGAGGCCGCCAGGGCGGGCGAGATGGGCAAGGGGTTCGCGGTCGTCGCGGACGAGGTGCGCAAGCTCGCCGAGCGGTCGGGACGGGCGACCAAGGAGATCGCGACCCTGATCCAGCAGGTCCAGCAGGGCACGAGCGACGCGGTCGCCGCGATGGGCGCGGGCTCCGCCGAGGTGGAGCAGGGGCTCGCGGTGGGGCGACGTGGAGCCGAGAGCGCCGCCGAGATCCAGGAGGCCACGCACATGCGCGACCTCGGCGCCGGCCGCATCTACACGACCCTCGACGACATCGCCGCGGCCGCGTTGGAAGTCACGTCAGCTTCGGACGACATCGCACGCGTCGTCGCCCAGACGGCGAGCGGAGCGTCCACGATGGCCGCCGCGTCGGAATCGGTCACCCGCAGCATCGGCTCCATCGCCGCGGTGTCCCAGGAGAACAGCGCGGCCGCCGAGGAGGTGTCCGCGGCGACCGAGGAGATGAGCGCCCAGGCCGAGGAGGTCGTGGCGTCCGCCTCGACCCTCGCCGACATGGCCGCCCAGCTCGATCAGCTGGTCGCCCGGTTCACGCTTGCCAACGAGACGAGCAGGGCGCGGCAGAGAGACGAGATCCCCGCCAGGCGCGCCGTGGTCCAGAACCGAGCGGCCAACGACTGGAGGCGTGTCGCCTAGGGCAGCCGGGCATCGCGGGCGGAGCGTCGCCTCTCGCGCTCCGGCCCCCCGGCAACCGCGTCGAGGATCTCATCCGCAAGATGCGGTTCTTCACCGACCACTGGCCACACGACCGACGGGCCGTGTGGCCAGTGCGCTGGCTACCCTCCTGAGCCCGATGCCCTGGCGAACGCCTCGCGATACTCCTCGCGCAACCGGGTCGCGAGGACCTCGAGCTGGGCGGCCTCAACTGTCCCGGGCGCCGCGTCCGCCATGCTGGCGTGGACCGTCGGACCACCCCTGACTGGCTGACCGGCGGGCCGATCCGGCGCCGTCGGCGCCGAGCAACGCATCGGCGGGAAGCATGACGGACGCGCGGCCGCCGTTAGAGGGCCTTGCCGTGAGACTCGGGATCGCGGAGGATCTGTCGCGGCGGCGGCCCCGGTGAAGGCGGCGCGTCGCCAGAGCTCAGGAGCGACAGAGCCATGGACCGCTGCGCCCGGCCCGCATGAGCCAACCCCACGCGCAGGCCGGCCCTCGAGTTGCCGCCGCCCAGGCGAGCGCCCTCGACCGCTTCCGCCGCTGGTTCTGGCGCCCGCCGAGGGCGCACGGCGACATCGAGGCTGAGCGCAGGGTCAGCTTCCTCGAGCTGTTCAGCGACCTCGTCTACGTCGTGGTCATCGCCCAGGCAGCACGGGAGCTCGCCGGCTCGGTGTCGGTGCGCGGCTATCTCGAGTTCCTCGTCGTCTTCGGCGTCATCTGGGTCGCGTGGGCAAACGGGACGCTCTACCACGAGCTCCACGGGCGCGAGGATGGCCGGACGCGGACGTACGTGTTCATGCAGATGGCCATCCTTGCCTTGCTGGCCGTGTTCACGGCCAAGGCGTCTGGCGAGACCGGCTCAGCGTTCGCCCTGGTCTACATCGGGTTCCTCGTCCTCATGACCTGGCTCTGGTACACGGTTCGCCGCCAGGATCGGCCCGAGTACATGGCCAGCACCGCCCGCTACCTCACCGCGATGGTGGCGTCGATCGCCGTCTTCGCCGTCAGCGCTGTCCTGCCGGACGATCTGCGGCTCATCGTCTGGGCGGCCTTCTCGGCCGGGTGGCTCGTGTTGATGCTCCTCTTCGGATGGATCTCCCGGCGCGGGCCGGTGACGGGCATCGTGCCCACCGACGCCATGGTCGAGCGCTTCGACCTGCTGATCATCATCGTGCTGGGCGAGGTCGTGACGGGCGTGGTGAATGGCCTCTCGGGAGCCGAGCGCGATCTCGTCACGCTGGGGACCGGCCTCGCGGCGCTGCTGGTGGGGTTCGGCCTGTGGTGGATCTACTTCGACGTCGGCGGGCGCCGCCTGCCCCGCCTCAACGGGCTGGCGGTGAACGGCTGGATGGAACTGCACCTGCCCGTGGCCATCGCGATCGTCGGGGCCGGTGCCGCGATGGTCGGGCTGCTCGAGCACGCGCATGACGCGCGGACCGCGGCGCCGACAGCGTGGCTGCTGGCCGGCTCGGTTGCGTTGCTGCTCGTCGCCCTGGGCGTCATGACGCGCACCCTCGCCGACTACCACCGCCACGCCGTCATCTACCGGCCGCTCGCCTTCGCGATGGTCGCCGCGGCGGGCGTGGCGCTGCTCGTCGGATGGCGGCAGCCGGCGCCGTGGCTCCTCGGCCTGCTCTTGGCGGCCATCATCGCGGCGGTCTGGCTGTTCGCTGTCGTCCGGCTGTTCGTGACGGGCACGTGGACGGCGCCTGGTGCAGGCGGGGAGTGACCGGGTCGTTCTGAGCTGACAAACGTCACGGGAATTTCCGGAGACGGATGACTAACGGCGTCGATGACGTCGGCCAGACCATGGACGCCTGCCAATGAAGGAGCGTCCCATGACCGTCCCGCCCCACCCCGTCGAGCCGACGAAGTTCGACCCGCCTGGACCCGACGCCATCCGCCTCGGGAAGGCGACCAAGTCGTTCGGGAGTGTCCGCGCCCTGGTTGAACTCGACCTCCGGGTCCGACCGGGCGAGAGGGTCGCGATCCTCGGCCCGAACGGCGCCGGCAAGACGACGACGATCTCGCTGATCCTTGGGCTCGCCACCCCGGACGCCGGCGATGTCGAGGTCTTCGGCAGCACCCCAGCGGCGGCGACCATGGCAGGACGGGTGGGCGCGATGCTCCAGGACGGCGGCCTGATGCGGGGCGTGCTCGTTCACGAACTCCTCGCAATGCTTGCCCGCCAGTACCGCCACCCCGCACCGCTCCACGAGGTCTGCGAACTCGCCCAGATTGGCGATGTGGTGGATCGTCGCGTGGACCGCCTCTCGGGCGGCCAGGCGCAGCGAGTCCGTCTCGCGATCGCGTTGATCGGGGCGCCTGAGCTCCTGGTCCTCGACGAGCCGACCGCGGCCATGGACCCGGCGGCGCGCCGCGCGTTCTGGCAGCAGATGGACGAGCAGCGCAGCGAGGGCCGGACCATCCTCTTCTCAACCCACTATCTCGAGGAGGCCGACGAGCATGCCGAGCGGATCGTGGTCCTGGCGGGAGGACGACTCGTCGCCGACGGGACGCCAGCGTCGATCAAGGCCTCGGTGGGCTTGCGCGCCGTCCGCTTCGCTGCGGATCGCACGGACGGGGTGCTCGGGCTCCCCGGGGTGATCACCATGACGACCTCCGGGTCGCGCGTGGAGCTGCGCTCGACCGACAGCGACGCGACCCTTCGCGCCCTCCTCGCCCTGCGCCCCGATGCGCACCACATCGACGTCGGCGACATCGGCCTCGAAGAGGCGTTCCTCGCGCTCACCCGCTCCGCGCACGCCGCCTGATCGGCGTTCCGCCTCCCCTCGTCCGAAGGAGCGTCCCATGGTCTCGTATCTCGCCCTTGAGCTTCGTCGATCCCTGCGCGACCGGCAGTACGTCGCCCTCGTCGTCGCCTGGCCGGTTGGCGCCTACCTGCTCTTCTCGGCCGTCTTCGGCTCGGAGCCCGGCGGGCAGGGGCTGTCGGTCAACACCGCCCTGATGGTCGCCATGGCCACCTTCGGCGCCTTCGGGGCCGTGCTCATCGCCACGGGACCCCGGCTCGCCCTCGACCGCCAGTCCGGGTGGCTGCGACAGATGCGCCTGACGCCGCTGGCGCCGGCACGCATCCTCGCCGCCCGTCTGGTCGCAGCGATCGCCCTGACGCTGCCGGCGATCGTGTTGACGTTCGCCGTGGCGGCCCTCGTGCGGGGCGTTGCGCTCGACGCCTGGGAGTGGATCGCGCTCGTCGCCGTGCTGTCGATCGGCTGCGTGCCCTTCGCAGCCCTGGGCGTCGTCATCGGCCTCGTGGCCGAGGGCGAGACCGCACAGGCGCTCACGACCGCGGTCTATCTCGTCATGGCGGCGCTCGGCGGGCTGTGGGTCCCCGTCACGATCCTGCCGGGTCCACTGCAGACCGTGGCCCACGCGCTGCCCTCAGAGCGGCTCGCGGAGCTCGGCTGGCGGATCGCGGCCGGACAGGCGCCCACGCTCCTGGCCGTTGGCGTCCTCGGCGTCTGGTTCGTCGGTGCGGCGGCGGTTGCCTCGCTGCTCTCGCGGCGGCTCGTGAGCAGAGCCTGACGACGGTCGCGAGTACGATGCGGTCGATGAACGCGCTCGCCCGGCTTCGCGGCCTCGGCATGCGGGCGCACACGCCCCGCCAGGACTGGCCGGCAGGGGCGTCGGGATCTCACGCCGGCTCGTCCGGCTCCCGCTTCGGGCGCCGCGAGGACTTCCTCGACCGGGCCTTCGACCGCGTCGGTCCCGGCGTCGTGCGTGGCCCGGTCCGGCTCTTCTGGTGGGGCGTCTGGCTGGTCTTCCTGGTCAACCCGGTGGCGGCAATCCTGGCGGGCAGGGAACCGGCCCCTGCTGCGGCCTTCGCGAGCATCTCGCTGTTGGTGTTCGCGGCGCTCTACCTCGCGACTGGCTGGGTCGCCTTCGGCGTCGACGCGGACGCGCGGGGCGGGCAAGTCCTCCTCCCGTATCTCGCCCTGCTCGTGATCACCGTCCCCGTTGCGTTCGCGCTCGGCGGAACGTGGTCCGAGATCTTCATCTACCTCGGGGTCGCCACCGGCGCCACGCTCGAGATCACGCCCGCGATCGCCATCCTGGCCCTCCTGGTGGTCCTCGACTTCGCCGGCGCGGTGGCGGGGCGCTGGCAGCTGTCGGATGTCTGGTTCGGCGCCTTCATGGCCGTCGTGCTCGGGCTCACGATGATCTCCTTCCGCCGGGTGGTCCGACTCGTCGTCGAACTGCGTGTGGCGCGCGCCGAGCTGGCGCGCCTCGCCGTCGCCGAGGAGCGCCTCCGGTTTGCGCGCGACCTCCATGACGGCCTCGGCCACAGCCTCTCGGTGATCGCCCTCAAAGGCCAGGTGGCCCGGCGGCTGATGACCGTCGACCCACCCGCCGCCGAAGCCGCCCTGGGCGATCTCGAGGCCGTGGCCCACGAGTCACTCGGGTCCCTCCGGGAGATGGTCAGCGGCTACCGGCAGCGCTCGCTGTCCGAGGAGCTCACGAGCGCCGAGGAAGTGCTCCGGGCGGCAGGGATCGAGACCGAGATGAACATGGCCGCGAGAGTGTCGGGCGAGGCAGACGACCTTCTTGCGTGGGTCGTTCGCGAAGGCGTGACGAACGTGCTGCGGCACAGCCGTGCGCGCCGGTGCCGGATCGACCTCGCGGCCGACGATGGCCGGATCCGACTCGAGCTGACCGACGACGGGGTGGGCGGCGCGCCATCGCGGGGCGGATCGGGGCTCACGGGCCTGCGCGAGCGGCTGGCGGCAGCGGGGGGAAGCCTCGAGGCCGGACCTGAGTCGGGCGGCGGGTATCGCCTGACGGCGATCTTGCCGAGGCGGAGTGCAACGTGACCGGCGCCGGCGCGACCCGGATCCTCATCGCGGAAGACCAGGGCATGGTTCGCGGGGCGCTTGCGACGCTCCTCGCCCTCGAGCCCGACATGACCGTCGTCGGGCAGGTCGGCCGGGGTGACGCCGTCCTCGAGGCCGCCCGCGAGCTGCGGCCTGACGTCGCGCTGCTCGACATCGAGATGCCCGGTCTCGACGGCCTCGACGCCGCGGTCGCGCTCCACCGGGAGCTGCCGGCCTGCGCAATCCTCATCCTCACGACGTTCGGCCGGCCGGGGTACCTGCGGCGCGCCATGGAGGCGGGGGCGTCGGGGTTCCTCGTCAAGGACGGCCCCGCCGAGGAGCTCGCGGCGGCGATCCGCCGGGCGGTGCGCGGCGAGAAGGTGATCGACCCGGCGCTCGCGGCCATGGCACTCTCGGTCGGCCCCAATCCGCTCTCCCCCCGCGAGCGCGAGGTCCTCGCGGCATCGGCGGACGGCACCACGATCGCCGCCATCGCCGCCGCCCTCTTCCTGTCCGAGGGCACGGTCCGGAACTACCTCTCCTCGGCAATTCAGAAGACGCAGGCGCGGAACCGGATCGAAGCCCTGCGGAGCGCCGAGGAGCACGGCTGGCTCTGAGCGAGATGACCGGACTCGAGCTATCGAGACGACGCCCACCTGGGGGACGAGCTCGCGGATCCGGTGCCTCAACGCACCACCAGCTACCACATCGATACAGCGTCGCTGGGTGGATTGGTGCCGTCTGATCCACCCTTCACCCCATCGGCACCGGGACCTGCTAATCCGAGACCTGCCGGCCTTGTCCTTGCTATAGACGGCGATGAAGTCCCGCACGGGACCGCGTCGATCTGGGCCGGGTAGGATTGGAGCTCGCCAATGCGTCCGCTCAGGAGGGCCACGCGATGAAGCGTGCGCCGAAGTACGAACCGCTCCAACGCTGGCACCGATGAAGAGGCTCGCGATCCCCGCCCTCGCCCTCGCCCTCGCGGCGGCGCTCGCGCTCGCGGCTCCGGCCGCCGCCAGCACCCCGGCCTACGGCGTCCTGCACACCGGGCTGCCCAACCGCACGCTCACGCCCGGCGCGTACAACCCCGCGGTCACCCAGGCCACGATCCACAGGACGATCTGCGTCTCGGGGTGGACGGCGACCGTCCGCCCGCCGACGTCCTACACGAACGCGCTCAAAGTCAAGCAGATCGGCACCTATGCGTACGCCGACAGGAGGCTGGCCGACTACGAGGAGGACCACCTCGTGAGCCTCGAGCTCGGCGGCAGCCCGACATCGGCCAGGAACCTGTGGCCCGAGCCGCACCACGTCAGGGTCGGCGGCCGCGACGTCGGCTCCTACGCGAAGGACGGCTTCGAGACGCACCTGAAGTCGCTGGTCTGCGCGGGCAGGATGACGCTCGCCCGGGCGCGGTACGAGATCGCGGTCAACTGGGTCGCCTACTGGAGGGCGTGGAAGGGCTACTAGGCCCGGTGGGGGCCTACGCGGGCTGGCCGGCGGCATTGCGGGGCTCGGCGTGTTCCGATGCGCGTGGCCCATGCATCACGCCGTCTGGCCCTCCGCCCCCACTGGTGCGGTGTTTGAGACGATGATGCGGCCGCGATACTTCTCGAAGGCCCGCCCCTGCCCTGGTTGTGGACCGTCCGCGGCATGCGGATGGCCGCGGTCCGGACCCCGCGCGAGGCCAGTTGCAGGACCGTCGTGACCGCGCGACTGCGGCCGGCGACTGGTCCGCGAGCGCGATGGGCACCCTGAACCGAGAGCTCGGCGTCCTCGTCTTCAAGCGGGGCACGCCGCGTGGTCCGCTGGCGGCGACGACGCCGGGGACGGCCTTGCGCCGTGCCTTCTGGCGGCCCTCGACGAGCTCCGGGCCGCGGGCGCATCCCTGGGCTGACCCGGCAACCAGTCCGATCCACCGGGCGCGGCGGCTGCCCGCCCCCCGTCACGCGTCCATGCGCCTCCGGGAATCGGGCGCGGTGACGACGCGGAGGGCGTCGGCGAGGGATCGGCGGGCTGCCCGGTGGGCCGCCTGGCCGTCGAGCACGGCCGCGCGGTGGCCTTCGGCTGGGACGGCAAGGTCGATCTCGACGCCACGCGACCGCGTCCACTCGAGATCGCCCGCCTCGGTGGGCGCCGGCGGCTGGTGGATCGCCGCCCGGATCTCGGCGGCCGTCGCCAGGAGCGGCCCGACACCCGGGCGCTGCGTCGTCGCCAGGAATCGGGCCGTCGCCTCCAGCGCGTCGACGAGCACCCACCGGTCCGCCACGGGGTCGACAAGCGCGAGCGCTGCGTCGAGGTGGGCGCGCGCGGTCTCGGTGCTTCCGCTGTCCAAGTCGAGGCGTGCGAGGTTGATGTGGCCGAGCGCCACGGTCGTCCGTGTCGTCGACTGCTCGCCTGCCTCGATCGCCAGCTCGGCGTAGCGGCGGGCCGCCTTCGGGTGCCCGAGACCCCGCGCCACAGCGGCCAGCCGGCAGGCGACGGTGCCCTCGGTTGGTCGGTGCCCCAGCTCGTGGAAGATCAGCAGTGCCTCGTTGCCGGTCGCCATCGCCGCGTCCAGGTCCCCGCCCTTCCAGTGGGCGAGGTTCAAGGCCCCGAGAACGTGGCCCTTCGCGAGCGGGTCGGACGAGGTCAGGGCGATTGCCAGCGCTCGCTCGAGCTTCTCCCTGGCGGCGTCGACGATCCCTTCGTCGGCGAGCAGCGATCCGAGGTGCAGCAGGGTCGTCCCGGTCTCCCGCTCCAGGCCGGCCGCCTCGAGCCGCTCGAGCGAGGCCTCGAGGTAGGCGCGAGCCGTCGGGACATCGTCGGTGGCCGCGGCGATCGCCCCTTGCCGCCGGAGCGCACGACCCTCGCCCAGGGGATCCCCGAGCTCGGCGAACAGGTCGCGGGCCCGCTCCAGGATCTGGGCGCCCTGCTCGAAGTCGGTGACCCAGTAGGCCAGGTGGCCCATCGAGAGCAGCGCCTCCGCGAGCTCCGGCTTCGCCGGGGCCACCGCGTCGACGAGGCGGCCGATGTGCTCGAGACCTTCGGCGGGGTGGCGGCCGAGCCAGTAGTCGGTGAGGGCCACGGCCACATGCAGCGCCCGGGGCGCCACGCTCCCATCCGCCGGCGCCTCGGCGGTGGCGGCGCTCAGGACGGCTCGGATGTGCGGCATCTCGCGATCCAGCCGGCGCAGCGTCTCGCTCCGCTCGGCAGTGCCCAAGCTCGCGGCGAGGCCCTCGGCCCGCGCCAGAACGGCATCCGCGTAGCGATCCCGGGCCGCGGTCGCGTCCTCCCGTGGCGCCGTCACGAGCATCCGCTCGGCGAGGGTCCGCAGGAGCTCGTAGCGAGTCGGCCCCACGGCGCTGCGCACCTGGACAAGGCTGGCATCGACGAGACCGGCCACCAGGTCGAACGCGTCGTCGCCACTGCCGGGGAGGCTGGCGACCTCTGCAATGAGGTCCAGATCCGCGTCCGCGACCATCACGGCCAGTGCGAGAAGGGCCTGGCGCTCCGGCGGGCCGAGCCGCTGCACGCTGGAATCGAAGGCGGCCCAGAGCCCAGCCCGGCCGCCAGCCGGGCCTGCGGCCCAGCGTCCGAGGTCAAGCTGGACGCGGTCGATCACCTCATGGAGCCGGAGCAGCCGGAGATGCCGCGCGACCAGCTCGAGTGCCAGCGGCAGGCGGTCGACGAGGGCACAGAGACGGTCGGCGAGGACCTCCTCGCCCGGGTCGAGCCGGAAGTTCGGATCCACCAGCCGCGCCCGGTCGACAAGCAGGTCGATGGCGTCGCGCGCGACCAGCGGGCCGACCGGCAGCACCGCGCCGGTCAGGATGCCGAGACGCTCGCGGCTCGTGGCCAGGACGCGGAGCTGTCGGCAGGCGGCGAGGATGCCGTCGATCGTCCGCGCGGCCTCGTCCGCTCGCGCCTCGCAGCCGTCGAGCACGAGCAGCCCACTCGCCTCCCCCAGGGCGCCGACCACCCCGGTCATGGCGTCTGACGCCCGCGACGACGGGGCGACCACGTCGAGGATCGTGCCGGCCACGGACTGCGAATCGGCCATCTGCTCGAGCGAGACGAACCAGACCGGTCCCGGGTCATCTCGCGCGACCTCAAGGGCCAGCCGCGTCTTGCCGGCCCCGGGAGGCCCGAGGAGCGTCGCCAACCGGGCCCGCGACCACACGTCGGCCAGGTCGCGCTGCTCCGCGGCTCGTCCGATCAGCCGGGTCGAGACCCCGGGGATGCGCGGCGGTGAGGGTGGCGCGGACGGGATCGACGCCGATCCACCTTGAGCCGAGGCTGCGGTGTCCGCCGATCCCGGCGGCTCGGACGCCTCCAGCGAGGGGTCCTGCGAGAGGATCGCCTGCTGCATGCGGCGGAGCGCAGGGCCCGGGTCGAGGCCCAGGTCGTCCACCAGTCGACGCCGACACTCGGCGAACGCGTCCAGGGCGTCCGCCTGCCGGCCGGCTCGGTACAGCGCCAGCATGAGCAGCTCCCAGCGGCGCTCCCGATACGGCTGTCCGCTGACCAGCTCTCGGGCGAACGCCGTCAGCTCCGCGGCCGGACGACCCTCGAGCTCCAGCGCCAGGAGTCGCTCGCGCAGGTCCTCGACGGCGTCCTGGAGGCGGGTGCGAGCGGTCGCCGCATCGGGCAGGTCGTCGAGATCGCTCAGGGGCTGGCCGCGCCACAGCGCGAGGGCGGCGCGCGACGCGGCAACCGCCGCCGCGTGGTCGTCGTGCCCCTCGGCGGTCCTGGTCTGGGCGACCAGGCGGTCCAGCTCGTCGGTGTCGGTGGGCGTCACGAGGACGTAGCCGTCCGGGCTCGTCGCGATCTCGAGGCCCAGTCGTCGCAGCCGGAACACGTTGGTCGCGATCGTGTGCCGCCCCGCACGCGGCGGGTCGTCGCCCCACGCGGCCTCCTCGAGGTCGTCGCGCGCGACGGGGCGGCCCGCCTCCATCGCGAGTCGGGCCAGAACCCGGCGCTGCAGCCGACCCCCGGCCGGGACCTCACCGTCGGGTCCTTCGATGAGCAGCGGTCCCAGGATGCACACCCGCACGCGCGGACTCTAGGCGCACCTGCCCAAGTGCGCACGGGAGGGGCACCCGTTGGGTCGCGGCAGGGCGGGCTACGGCGCCTGGAGGACCGCCGTCGTCGTGGACTGCACCTCCCCCGACAACCCCCCGAGGAAGGTCAGGGACCTACGGCACCGTGGACGCCGACAAGCTGGCGAGGCCGCTCAGGTCCGGCGTCGTGTTTCCGCTGCCGTAGATGCGGTTGCAGAGGGTGCCGAGCGCGGCCGCGACAATCCCTTCGGCCTGGTCGCCGATATTTGACGTACCACCGGCGGCCGCCTGGAGCCGGGCCACTCCCGGAACCCCCTCATCGGTGCCCAGGCTCACGGAGCAAAACTCATCGCCCTTGATCGAGTCGGGTTGGTCATCCCCCGTGTCGCGAGCCGCCTTGTCCCCGATGCCGGGAAGGCTGACGGGCTTGGTCATGCCCTGGGTCTCCTGCGCGTAGCCCGAGGTCGCATCGTCTCCGCGCAGGACGAGGACGTCGACCGCGCCATCGGACGCGGTGCCGAACACGCACTGCTGCCCCTCGCCGCCCGTTCCAGCGGCCGTGACGCTGACCGTAGTAATCGGGTCGACAAGCAGCGGTTGGACGTCGGCCTTGGTGAGCTGATTGCAGGTCGCCGACGCGCCTCCCGCCGTCGCGGCAGCGCTCGCGGCGAGGGGCTCAGCCCCCGGGGACCCCGAGCCGCCCGCTGCGCCCTGGGTTGCCGTCGCCGCCCCGGAGCACCCGGCCAGTATCAGGAGAAGGGCCAGCAGGACGCCGGCGACGGAGCGAGGGATGGGATGGGGCGCGTCGTGGTCGGTCATCGGTTCCTCCCGGCTGTTCTGGTCGTGCTGTCACGATGGCGAGCCGGGATCGCAAACTGATCGCAAACGGTTGGGCCGCCGCCGCGTCGTGGAGATCGCGACAGGGGGGGCTTGACGCCGAAGGAGCCGCCCGACCGAGGCCGATCGCCAGGACGAGGGCCCCGGTCAGGCGAGCGCGAGGAACTCCAGCGTGGCGCGGCTCGGAGGACGCCCCACCACGGTCAGGCGGCTGAGGGGTCGCTGGATCCGCAGGTCGGGGATGTCAAGCGCCACGAGTCGGCCCAGCGCGAGCTCCTGGACGATCGCCGCCGAGGAAACGACGCTCACGCCGAGCCCCACCGCGACCGCCTGCTTGACCGCCTCCGTGCTCCCGAGCTCCATGGCGACCGACGCTTCCACCCCGCGGGCCCGCAGTGCCGCCTCGACGACCTCGCGCGTGCCGGACCCGCGCTCGCGCACGATGAACGGCGCAGCGGCCAGATCCTCGAGCGTCACCGGCTGCCGCGCCACGATGGGGTCGTCAGGGGCGGCGATGACGGCGAGCTTGTCGTCGCGCCACGGCCGGACCTCGAGGTCGGCGCCCGTCACGGGGCCCTCGACGAATGCCACGTCCAGCGGTGTGGTTCGCAGCCGCTCGGCGATCTGGGCCGTGTTGCCGACATCGAGGAGGAGCCGCACCCGCGGATGGCGTCGATGGAACGCGCCCAGCAGCGGCGGCAACAGGTAGATCCCGATGGTTGTGCTCGCGCCGATGGCGAGCTGCCCGCGGTCCAGGCCGTCGAGCTCCGCGAGCGCCACCTCGGCCTGCCGCTCGATCGCGAACAGCCCGACGGCGTGATCGTTCAGCACCTGACCGGCGCTGGTCAGGACGATCCGCCGGCCAGTCCGGTCGAGCAGCGGGGTGCCGAGCTGGCGCTCGAGCTCCTGGACCGCCCGCGAGACGGCCGGCTGGCTCAGGCTGAGGTCAACTGCAGCGCGGCTGAAGCTGCCGGCCGCCACGACCCCGGCGAAGACGCGCACCAAGTGCAGGTTGAGCGCCAAAGAATGTCCCCCATGCATGATGGTGATCAGAACAATGCATTGGCATTATCGACCTGACGTCCATACCGTGGGCGCATGACATCGTTGGCTGCCACTTCCATCCCGATCGATCGAACCCGCATGCTCCGGCTGGGCCCGGGCGTGGCCCTCGCCGCGGCGATCGGCGTCGCCGCCTGGGTGGGCCAGACGGTTGAGGAGGCGGCGCTCGGGCACGCGGTGCTCGAGGCGTTGGTGCTCGCGATCGTGTTCGGGATGCTGTACCGGACCGCGCGCGGCGTCTCGGCGGGGACCGAGGCCGGCATCGCCTTCACGGCGAAGCAGGTCTTGGAGGTCGCGATCGTCCTGCTCGGCGCGTCCATCGACCTCCCCGCCATCCTCGCCGGCGGCCCGGCGCTCCTCGTCGCCATCGTGACGGCGGTCATCATCGGCGTCGCCGGCAGCTACACGATCGGCCGCGCGATCGGGCTCAACCCGAAGCTCGCGGTGCTGGTGGCGGTGGGCAACTCCATCTGCGGCAACTCGGCCATCGCCGCGGTCGCACCCGTGATCCGCGCGGAGGCCGATGACATTGCCAGCTCGATCGCGTTGACCGCCGTGCTGGGCGTGGCGGTGGTCCTGGCCCTGCCCCTGCTGATCCCGGTGCTCGGGTTCAGCTTCCACCAGTACGGCATCCTCGCCGGCATGACCGTCTATGCGGTGCCCCAAGTGCTCGCCGCGACGTTCCCCGTCAGCACGATCAGTGGCGTCATCGCCACGCTCGTGAAGCTGGTGCGGGTCCTGATGCTCGGGCCGGTGGTGCTGTTCTTCAGCCTCCGCCAGCCTCGGGACGAGCGTGTCGCGGGATGGTCGATCAGCCGCTTCGTCCCGTGGTTCATCGTCGGGTTCATCCTGCTCGGCGTCGCGCGCAGCGTTGGGATCCTGCCGGTGGCGATCGCCGACCCGCTGCGCGGGCTGAGCAGCGTGCTCACGATCGCGGCGATGGCTGCGCTCGGGCTGGGCGTGGACGTGCGGGCGCTCGCCCGGGTTGGCCGGCCCGTGATGATGACCGTGGCCGGGTCGCTACTCCTGCTGATGGTCGTCAGCGTGGTGCTGATCCGGAGCCTGGGCATCTGAGGTCGAGCAGCCGGCCGAGGTGCCGGTCAGTCGCCACCACGACGTGGATCCGCCAGTCGAAGATGGCACCAACCGGCCTACGAGCGAGACGCCATCCACCGCCCGCCTCAAGCCGAACCCGAGGCTCAAGTCCCGGCGCGGACGGGCGCGGCGCGTCTCGAAAGCGGACCGGACCTGACACCCCGCCGAGGGGGTCACGGCGCGCCGAAATCAGCCGATTCGCGCTGGGATTCGCCTGCGGAAACGTGCTACCTAGAGATAGCTGGCTCCGGCGGGCCGGCGCCGGCCGTGTGCTGAATCTGCGGGGGGCGTCTGCGAGCGGCATCCCGCTCCCCCGCCCCGGTCGCTCCCGCAAATGGCTCGAGGGGGCGCTGCTCGAGTGCGCCCTGTGCCACCGGGTCGCGGAGCTCCGGTCGCCGACCCAGCGGCACTGCCCGGAGTGCCGCGCCTCGCTGCAGCGATCCGGGAGCCGTGCACCCGTGGCGCGCGCCAGGGGCGCGGGGCATCCCGCGCGACCCACGACGTGACCAGCGGATGAGAAGCCGGAGGCGGAGATCGGAGGATCAAGACGAGTCGGCCCCGCGGAACCTACCTCATCGCGGGTGGCCGACGACCTCGACTCGTGCTCCGACGTCAGGCCAGCCGGCGTCGGTCGTGAGAATCCGACCGGCGCCGTCGCCGTACTGCCGAAGGACCACCGCGACGACCACCGCACACAGCACGATCGAGATCCCGAGCAGCGACCACAGGCCCGCCGTCCCGAGGTGGAGCTGCAGGTGCCACAGGTCGCCCCGGTACCCGGTCGCGAAACCCACCGTCTCGCAGACAAGGTCGAACGCGGGCCGCAGCACGAGCAGCATGAAGAGCAGACCCGTGACCAGCGCCCGCCTGGACGGATGCCCCGTCAGCACGAGCCACCCGACGAGCAGGGTTGCGACATCGAGCAGGTATGGACCGCCGGTCATCGCCAGCTGCTGCCACGGCTGGTCCAGACCCGTGGTGTGCACCCACGCGACCGCGAAGGTGCCCTCCCAGAAGTTTGGGATCAGCTTGATCTCCGTGACGTGGCCGCCGGCCACGACCGCGCCGAGCGCGTGGCTGAGCTCGTGGATGGGCGCGTACGCGAGGTACCAAACTGGGGCGATCACGAACACGCACGCCGTCACGGTCCGGATCGGCCAGCCGCCCCGGAGGTACAACGCCAGCAGCGGCACGACGATGACCGGCAGGACTTCGAGGACGGTCAGCAGGGCGGGCTGGCCCCAGAAGACGAGCGAGAGCACGACGACGGCGACGGCCAGCGGAACGACGCTCGCGATGTGGTCGAGGCTCAGCGCGCGGCGCACGCTGAGCCCGGTCACAGCCGTCATCGGGGTTCAATCTCTTCGACGGTCGTCGCCACGCGAGAGGCCGGGCGAGGCTCCAGGACCACGACCTCGGTGGGTCGGGAGCGGCGGGCGGCGTACCGGTCGAGGCTCGGGTTGAGCTCCGACAAGCGGGCCCACAGCCGGTCGCGCTCTTCGCCCGTGGCAGCCCGGCCGCGAACGGCGCGAGGCCCGTCGGCCAGGTCCACCTCGGCGTCGGGGCAGGCCTGCAAGTTGCGCCACCACGCCGGTTCCGGGTCGGCCCAGCCGTTCATGGCGATCGTGAAGAGGTTCGGGCCGTCCACGAGATAGGCCAGGATCGCCACACGCTCGCGGCCGGACCGGCGGCCCACGGTCCGAAGGCGCATCGCGCCCCATCGGCCGGCCTTGGGCGGCCAGAGTCCGCGGCGGCCGCCCGTGAGCCGGTAGTAGGTCCGGTGCGTCAGCCAGGCGATGCGGACAAACCAGCGGGGCGGGACCGAAGCGGGTTCGGCAGTGCTTCTCCCGGAGCTCACGGAGCCGCTCATGACGCCGACCCGGCGAGGATCGGCTCGCCCAGCCGCGGCGCCTCGGCAGCCGGCTCCGCCGCGAACCCGCGGGCGATGAGCCAGACTGCGAGCACCATCTCCTGGATGAAGATCGCGAAGTTGAGGACCAGGTGCAGCGGCGACATCGGGGCGAGGGCCTGCACCAGCACGAGCGCACTGGCGGCGAGCGCGAGGATGGCCGCCAGGATCCCCCAGCCCGAGAGCCACCGCGGGACGAGCGACGCCCGGTACATCGGGATGTAGTAGAGCAGCGCCCCGAGAGCGAAGAACGGCACGGCGACCCCGAAGCCGACCCAGTCCATGGTGGTGAGCAGCAGGCTGCCGGCCGTGCGGGCGAAGTCCGGGTCAGCAGTCGCGGCGCCGGTGGTCGCCCTGGCGAGGAACACGAGAACCAGCGCACAGGAGGCGGCCGCCGTGTAGAAGACCACCTCGAGCGTCCGGAAGACCACCGACCCGAGCGCCAGGGCCGGGCCGTGGGCGCGCAGCACCGGGTACATCGCGAGCGCGATGGCGGGGCACGCGGCGTAGCCGACGAGCTTGATGAGGAAGCCGGCGAAGATCGCGTTGGGGTCGCTGGCGATGCGGGCGAAGTCGAGCGGCTCTCCGATGAGCGGCCGCATGACGGCGTTCCCCGCGAGGCCCAGGGTGGTGGCGAAGACGAGCAGGATGCCCGCGGCAAGCGCGGAGCGGCGATGGGCGCGCATCGGAGACCTCAGGCAGCCGCGAGTGCGGCGACGGGCAGGCGGACGGCAGCCGGCGAGGAGAAGCCCCGCGCGATGAGCCACACTGCCATGACGATCTCGTTGAGGGCGAGCGGCGCCATCGCCAGCCCGCCGTCGGGGCCGTGCACCACGAACGCCCAGACGGTGCCCGCGAGCCAGATGACAGCGCCCAGGACGCCCCACCCGGCGAGCCAGCGGGGCAGCAACCCCGACGAGAAGAGCACCCAGCAGTACTGGAGCGCGGCGATCCCGAAGGCGGTCAGCGCGACGAGCGCGAGCTGGTCCCGCAGGTCGAGCAGCGCCGTCGCCAGTAGGGCCGGCTGGGTCGAGGCGGTCGCGCCGGCGGCCGCGAGGCCGACGGAAACGGTCGCGAGCGTGATGCCGGCCTCGAGGAAGGTGACGCCCTCGGCGACGCCCCGGAAGACCACCGACCCGATCGCCAGCGCCTCGTTGTGCACTCGCAGGACCGGGTAGAACGCAGCCACGATCCCAATTCCGGCGGCGCCCATGAGGAATACGCACAGCGCGGCCAGCCCGAGCTCGGTCTGGTGGCCCGGGACAGCGTCGAGGTACGCCTGGCCCGTGCCCAGTCCGCCGGCGAAAACGAAGAACAGGACGCCGACGACATCGGCGATGAGGAAGCAGAGCCCCGCAACAACTGCGAGGCGTCGGGTGCCGTTCACGATTCATCCTCCTGCGATTCGTTGGGTTCCGTCGGCGCTGCCCGTTCGGGCTCGATCTGGCGCATGGAGATCAGGGGCAGGCCCAGGTCGCGGATCCGGCGCAGCACCGCATGGAGGGCGGCCTGGTCGAGGTCGCCGGTCATGACCGTGTCGCCGCCGTCCCGGTCCGTCACGACCGGACTGGCGAACCAGTCCGACCAGGCGGTGCCCAGCTCCCCTCGAACGCGGATCTCGTACCGGGCCGAGAGGCCGGCCGCGTCGCGCCGTTCGTGGGTCATGGCGTTCTCCCTTGCGCATCCGTGCCTTCCGAGCGCTCCGTGATGCTTGCCTGAGCATCCGATCGCGGCGGGCGCCTGTCGTACCTCCCGGGAGGTATTCGGCGGGGTATTCGGACCGGCATCCGCGGAGCAGCGGCATGCGCGGCGACGCCGTGTGACGGCCCACCGGTCGGCCTACGATCCGTCCGTGGCAATGGCGCTCCTGGCGACCAAGACCTTCGTGCCGCGGCGCAGGTCCCGGACGGTTCCGCGACCTCGTCTCTGCGACGGGCTTGACGAGGGGTCCCGGCGCCCGCTGACGCTGGTCTCGGCGCCCGCTGGGTTCGGCAAGACGTCGCTCGTGGCCGACTGGGTCGAGACGCGCGGCAGGCCGGTCGCCTGGCTCTCGCTCGACGAGGCCGACGCGGACCCGTCGCGGTTCTTCGCCTACCTGGTTGCCGCCCTGGGGACCGTGGTGCCGGGAGTGGGCGGGGCGCTCCTGCCGGTGCTGGCCTCGCCACAGCCGCCCCCGATCGAGTCGACCGTGACCGCGCTCGTCAACGACCTCGCCCGGGCGCCCGGTGACGTCGTGCTGGTGCTCGACGACCTGCACGCCGTGGACTCGCGGCCGGTGGACGAGGCGCTTGCGTTCCTCGTCGAGCACCTGCCCCCGCAACTGCACCTGATCATCGTCACCCGCGAGGACCCCGCGCTCCCGCTGGCCCGGCTGCGCGCCCGCGGCGACCTGCTGGAGCTGCGGGCTGCCGACCTGCGGTTCACCACCGAAGAGAGCGCGGCCTTCCTCGCCGACGTGATGGACCTCGCCCTCGACGAGGCCGAGGTCGACAGGCTGGAGGCGACCACCGAGGGCTGGATCGCCGGACTCCAGCTCGCCGCCATCTCGCTCCACGGCCACCCGAACCCGGGCCAGTTCATCGAGTCGTTCTCCGGCAGCCACCGCTTCGTGCTCGACTACCTGCTCGAGGAGGTGCTCAACCGGCAGCCTGCGGCCCTGACGCGGTTCCTCCTCGGCACCTCGATCCTCGACCGCCTCAACGGGCCCCTCTGCGACGCGGTCACGCAGGACCCCGAGACCCCGGGGCAGGCGACGATCGAGCAGCTCGAGCGCGCCAACCTGTTCGTCGTCCCGCTCGACGCCGACCGGCGCTGGTTCCGCTACCACCACCTGTTCCGCGACCTGCTGGCGCAGCGCCTCGGTCAGACCGAGTCACCCGCCGCGATCGACGCCCTGCACCTCCGAGCCAGCCACTGGTACGAGGAGAACGGCTTTGACGTCGAGGCATTCCAGCAGGCCGCCGCGGGCCACGACCTCGACCGCGCCGAGCGGCTCATCGGGGGTGGCGGCCTGCCGCTCTACGTGCGCGGGGCGCTCACGCCCATCCTCGCGTGGCTCTCGACGCTGCCGGCCGAGGTCCTCGACGCGCGCCCCACGCTCCGCTCAACGATGGCGACCGTCCTGCTCGCGAGCGGCCACACAGACGGCGTCGCGGAGATGCTCGACCGCGCCGAGGCGGGGATCACGGCTCGCGGCGGGCTGGGCGCGGACCGCGCGATCGCCAATGTCGCGATCACCCGCTCGCTCCTGGCGCTCAGCCAGCACCGGGCGGACTTGATGATCTCGGAATCGAAGCGGGCAATGGCGCTGCTTCCCGAGGGCGACCTCGTCGCCCGCTCCACCATTCTGGGCACCCTGGCCTACGCGTACGAGGTGATGGGCGACCGGTCGGAGGCGCGGCGTGCCTACGCTGAAGCGCTGCCGATGAGCCGGGCGGTGCACAACGAGTTCGGCGAGATGGTGGCGCTCACCGGGCTGGGCGCGATGCAGGAGCTCGGCAACGAGCTGCGCGCGGCCGCCGCCACCTACGAGGAGGCGCTCCGGCAGGCAGCCGAGCTGCAGTACCCGGTCATCTCAGAGGCGTACCTGGGCCTCGCTCGGATCACCTACGAGTGGAACGACCTCGCGCGTTCACGCGAGCTCGGGGCCAAGAGCCTCGAGCTCGGGCGCCGGCTGCAGCAGACGGACCGGCCGGCGGCGAGCCAGGTGCTGCTCGCGCGCGTGGAACTCGCCGCAGGGAACCTCGATGAGGCAGAGCGAATCCTCGCCGCTGCCGAGCGCGAGGTCCGCGACGGCGGCTTCGCGCGGGAGGCGCCCAACGTGGTCGCCGCCCGCGTCCGCTTCCTGCTGGAGCGCGGCGAGATCGACGCGGCCGGGCGCGCCGTGGACGGGCTCGACGTCCCGCTCGCTCAGGCGCGCGTGCGCCTGGCGCGCGGGGAGGCCGCCGGGGCGCTGGCGGTGCTGGCGCCGTTCTGCCGCCGGGCCGAGGAGCGCGGCTGGGCCGACGACCGGCTGCGGGCGCTCGTCCTCGAGGCCCTGGCGCACCACGCTGCTGGCGAAACGGACCTCGCCGCAGCCACGCTCGATGCCGCGATCGCGATCGCCGAGCCAGAGGGGTTCGTCCGGCTCTTCCTCGACGAGGGTCTGCCGATGGCCGGGCTCCTGCGCGAGGTTGGAGCCGACCGGAAGCGCGTCTACGCCAGGCGCCTGCTGGCTGCGTTCCGCGCAGATGCGCAGTCCGGTCTCACCGGCGCGTCGCCCGATGCGGCCGAGGGCCTCCTCGACGGGCTCGTGGAGCCGCTGACCGGCCGCGAGGCCGAGCTGCTCCTGCTGATCGCGGAGGGCCTCACGAACGCCCAGATCGCCGGGCGCCTCTTCCTCTCGCCGCACACGGTGAAGGTCCACGTCCGGAACATCTTCGCCAAGCTCGAGGTCGGGAGCCGAACACAGGCGGTGGCGAGAGCGCGAAGCCTCGGGGTCCTGTAGCCGTCTGGTGGCGGAGGCAACGCGCAGCCGCCGACGCAGTTGCCCCAGCGGTCACGTTGACGGCCTGCTCGCCGGCAGGTGGCGGCCGGCGAGCGCGGCGCGCGTCCAATTCACCCAAGGACGACTCTGACCCGTGGCTGGCGCCATCATCGGCCAGCGGGAAGCCGGCGTCATCGTCCGCGAGCGTCCGTCCGTCGAGCTCCGCTCGACGCCACGCCGCGGCTGACCCCGTGCGGGTTCTCCACGACGATCTCGTACCGCGCGGAGTGATAGCGGAAGTCGATCTCGAAGCCCGGCCACGCCCGCGGGATGCAGGGGTCGATCAGCGAGCGTCGCGCCGCGCAGCCGGAAGCCGAGGATCCACTCGAGGCCGGCCCGGTACATCCAGCCGGCCGAGCCGGTGTACCAGGTCCAGCCGCCGCGGCCGACGTGCGGCGGCTCGGCGTAGACGTCGGCGGCCACGACGTACGGCTCGACCTTGTAGCGGTGGACCCCGGCGCGGGTGCTGGCGTGGTTGATCGGGTTGAGGATCGGAGAACAGCTCGGCGGCCTTGTCGCCGTCGCCGAGCGCGGCGAACGCGAGCGACCGCCCAGAGGGCGGCGTGGGTGTACTGGCCGCCGTTCTCGCGGATGCCCGGCAGGTAGCCCTTGATGTAGCCCGGGTCGAGCGTCGGCGTGGTCGAACGGCGGCGTGAACAGCAGGACGAGCCCGTCGCCGCGCCGGACGAGGTGCTCCTCGACGGCCGCCATCGCCGCGCTCCGCGCGGTCGGGATCGGCGGCGCCGGAGATGACGCCCCACGACTGGGCGATCGAGTCGATCCGGCACTCGGCGTTCGCCGGCCGAGCCGAGCGGCGTGCCGTCGTCGAAGTAGGCGCGGCGGTACCAGTCGCCGTCCCAGCCGTCGCGCTCGAGCGCGCGCTCGGAGCGTGCCGCATGCGCGGCACGCCAGCGCTGGCCGCGCGCGCGACGCTCGCCGCGGCGCTCGGCGATCGGCGCGAAGGCCGCCAGCACCGTGTGCAGGAACCAGCCGAGCCAGACGCTCTCGCCCCGGCCCTCGCGCCCGACGCGGTTCATGCCGTCGTTCCAGTCGCCGGTGCCCATCAGCGGCAGGCCGTGCGCGCCGACCGCGAGGCTGCGGTCGATCGGCCGCGACGCAGTGCTCGAACAGCGATGCCGGCTCGCGGCGACCGGTCCGGCTGGAAGTAGGCGTCCTCCTGGTCCGGCGCGCAGGGCGGGCCCTTCGAGGAACGGCACCGGCTCGTCGAGGACCGCCGCGTCGCCGGTCGACCGCGAGGTAGTGCGCGACGACGTAGGGCAGCCAGAGGCGATCGTCGGAGATGCGCGTGCGCACGCCGCGGCCCGACGGCGGATGCCACCAGTGCTGCACGTCGCCCTCGACGAACTGGCGCGCCGCGGCCCGCAGGAGGTGCTCCCGGGCCAGCTCGCGGCTCGCCGCGAGCGAGCGCCATCACGTCCTGGAGCTGGTCGCGGAAGCCGTACGCGCCGCCCGCCTGGTAGAAGGCCGAGCGCGCCCAGACCGGCAGGCGAGCGTCTGGTAGAGCAGCCAGCGATTGAGCATGAGGTCCATCGACCGGTCCGGCGTCCGCACCTGGACCGCGCCGAGCGGCGTCGTCCCAGCAGCGCGGCCACCGCGCGCAGGGCCGTCGTCGCGGTCGGCCGCGCGGCCGCGCCGGACCAGGTCGGCGCGCCTCGCGGCGCCTCGCGCCTCGCCGAGCAGGAAGACGACCTCGGTCCGCTCGCCCGGCGCGAGCTCGAACGCTGGTCTGGAGCGCGGCGCAGGGGTCGAGGCCGGCGCCGACGCGGCCCGGAGCCGGTGCGCCGCGGTCCAGCGCCGGCGGGCCGGTCGGGCGCGCCGTTGCGGCCGAGGAACTCGGTCCGGTCGGCCGGTCCACGCCGTCTGCCGCCCGCCGAGGTCGGCGAAGGCGACGCGGCCGCCGAATCGGTGTTCCACGGGTTGCGCGCGAGGAGCGGCCCCGGTCTCCGCGTCCAATGCTCGGTGACGATCCGTGGGCGCCTGGCTCCGCGCGAGGTGCCCAGGACCCACTCGGCGTAGGCGGTCACCGACAGCCGCCGCGCGCGCCGCGACCGGTTCTCGATCGGTCAGCACGCGAGATCTTGACCGGGTCGTCGAGCGGCACGAACTGGACGAGGTCGAGCGCGATGCCGTCGTGCACGTGCTCGAAGCGGCTGTAGCCCTGGCCGTGGCGCGCGACGTAGGTCGATCCCTCGCGCGGATCGGGCAGCGCCGTCGGGCTCCACACCTCGCCCGCTGTCCTCGTCGCGGAGGTAGATCGCCTCGCCGCGGGTCGCTGACCGGGTCGTTCGACCACGGCGTCAGCTGGTTCTCGCGGCTGTTCCCGGCCCAGGTGTAGCCCGATCCCGACTCGGAGACCTGGAAGCCGAACGCGGGTTGGCGATGACGTTGATCCAGGGCGCCGGCGTGGACTGGCCCGGGCCGAGGACGGTCACGTACTCGCGGCCGTCGTCGGCGAAGCCGCCGAGGCCGTTGAAGAACTCCAGCTCCGGGCGCGGCGACGGCGGCCTCGCGCCGGTCGCGCTCCGGCGACGCGGCGGTCGACGCGCGGGCCGCGGCGACCCGCTCGGGCGCGCTCCAGGCGCATGACCTGGTCGGCGAGCTGCCCCGGCGGCTCGAGCAGCACGGCGCGCGCGGCCGCCTGGAGGAGCGTGCGGTCCTCGGCGGAGCATCTGGTCGCCGCGCAGGATGAACACGCCGCCGCGGCCGGCCTCGATGGCTCCGGGCCGAGCGCCGACTGGCTGGTCCGCACCAGCGGTCTCGAGCGCATCGCTGCAGGTCCTGACGTAGCTGGCGCCGTGCTCGTTGAGGATCACGAGGTCGACGCGAGGAGCTTCAGCCGCCAGTACTCGTGGGCGCGGAGCAGCTGGCGGACGATCGCGAGGTCCTCGGCCTCGTCGATCCGCACGAGGACGATCGGCAGGTCGCCCGAGATGCCGTGCGCCCAGAGCCCGGGCGCGCCGCGCTCGTTGCGCGCCAGGACCGCCGCGACGGGCCGCAGCGTCGGGTCCGAGTAGAGGATCCGGTTGGCCAGGCGCTGGAAGAGGTGGGCCTCGTCGGTCTCGATCCCGAGGTGGTGGAGCTGGACCTGCGCCTGCGTCCACGCCAGCGTCGCGGCCCGCTCGAAGGTCGCCGGGTCGCGGTACTTGTCGGCCAGGTCGAGGACCTCCTCGCGCGACTCGGCGACGACCGTCGAGAAGATCGCGTGGGCGGTCGCGCCCGGCGCGATGCCGGACGCGGCAGCGCAGGCTGAAGATCGGGTCGAGCACCGCGCCGACCGTGTTCGACAGCGGCCGCCCGTCGATGACCGAGACCGGCGTGCGGACCGCCCGGCCCCGGCCGAGGAAGCGGGCCCGGTCGGTCTCGTACTGGATGCCGCCGCCGGCCTCGTCCTCGACCGCCGCGACGTGCGCGGCCCAGATCGGCTGCTCGTCGCGCGGAGCGCGGCCGGCGCGTCGCGAGGAGGGCGCCGATGCTCGGGGACGAACTCCGTCTCGACGAACAGCTTCTGGAACGCCGGGTGCGCGACGTCGGCCGCCTGCGGCGCCAGCACGATCTCGGCATAGGAGGTCAGCTCGATCTCGCGGGTCGCGCGAGCCGAGGTTGGTCAGCGACACGCGGCGGAGCTCGGCGTCGTGCTCCGGCGACACGACGATCCTCGAGCGTCGTGGCGATCGCGCCGTCGCGGCGCGAGAACTCGGCCCGGTCCTCGGAGAAGATCGACCTCGTAGCTGTCGGCCTCCGCGCCGCTCGGCTGGTGGCCCGCCGACCAGACCGCGCCGCTCTGCGCGTCGCGCAGGAAGAGGTAGCTCCCCCAGGCGTCGCGGGTGACGTCCTCGCGCCAGCGGGTCACGGCGATGTCGCCGCCAGCGGCTGTAGCCCGAGCCGGCGGCCGTGACCATGACCGCGTACTGGCCGTTCGAGAGCAGGTGGGTGCGCGGCGTCGGGTCGTGCGGCGAGCGTGAAGCGGCGCAGGACCGGCGGCACGAGGTCGCGCACGTCGGCGGCGCTCTTCACCTCCTCGGCGCGCGGCCGGCGACGAGCACGTCGCGCGGCATCCGCTCCTGCAGCAGGAGCTCGGTCGCCTGGACGATCGGCTCGGCGTGGAAGCGCGCGACATGTGCCGTCGTTGAGGACGTTGCCGAGCGCGACCAGGGTCATCCCCTGGTGGTGCGCCATGTAGCTGCTTCACGACCGCGACCGACGCGCCCTCGGGCAGCCGTCGCGCCGTGTAGTCGAGGGCCTCGTAGAAGCCGTACGGCCCGCCCGCCCCGGCCGTCGCCAGCCGGCGCGAAGTTCCGCACCGCGGCCTCGGGGCCGACCATCGCCGCCAGGGCCGTCGCGTAGGGGGCGACCACCAGGTCCTCGCTGAGGCCGCGCTTGAGGCCCAGCCCGGGGACGCCGAAGCTCGAGTACTGGTAGGTCAGCTCGAGGTCGCGGGCGTTGAACGCCGACTCCGAGATGCCCCACGGCACGCCGCGCTCGGCCGCCGTAGCTCATCTGCCGCGCGACGACCAGGCGGCACGTCTGGTCGAGCAGGCTGCGCGCCGGCGCGCGCATGACGAGCGCGGCATCAGGTACTCGAACATCGACCCGGACCACGAGACCAGCGCCGAGCCGCGCCCGACCGGCGTGAGCGGGCGGCCGAGCTGGAACCAGTGGTCGGCGGCGACGTCGCCCTTGGCGATCGCGATGAAGCTGGTGAGGCGGGCCTCGGAGGCGAGCAGGTCGTAGTAGCTCGGGTCCAGGCGAGCCGTCCGCGGACGCGGTACCCGATCGAGAACAGCTTGCGGGTCGGGTCGAACAGGAAGCCGAAGTCCATCTCGCCGGAAGAGCTGCCGGCGCCCGGTCGGCGATCGCCTGGAGCCGTCGGGCGAGCGCACGCGGCGCGCCTGCCGCGGCCGTCGCCGGCGCGCGGCGCTCGGCCGAGCGCGTCGGCGCAGCTCGCCGATCGTCGCGGGCGGTCGCCGGCCGTCGGCTGCCGGCGCGCGAGCAGCGCCGAGGTCCCGGTCGTGGCTCTCGACGGCAAGGCGGGCCGCGTCGGCCCAGGTCACGAGCTCGCCGTCCGAGCCCTCCCCCCGCTCGGCGGTCGAGCGCGGCCGCGACGTCCGCGAGCGTCGCGGCCGGCGCGGACGAGCTCGGCGAGGCGGTCTGCCCAGCGCGTCCGGGCGTCGCCGGGACTCGGCACCGCCTCGGCGCCGCGAGCGCGTCCAGCGCCTCGTCGAGGTGGCGCCGGTCGAGCGTCTGCGCTCCGCCGGTCGTCGCCGATCGTCGTCGGCGGCCTCCCGGGTCAGCCGACGGCGTCGCCGATCCCCGCAAGCGCGGCCGTCGACGGGGAGCGGCTGGTCGATCATCTCGCGGCAGGCGCTGCGACGAGCGTGAGCAGGTGCCCGGCGAGGTTGCCGCTGTCGACGGACGACACGTACGCGGGCTCGAGCGCGTGCAGGTCGCGCGTGTCGTACCAGTTGTAGAGGTGCCCGCGGAAGCGCTCGAGGCCGCCGATCGTCGCGAGCGTCGCCTCGAGGCGCTCGACCATCTCCAGCGTGCCGATCCAGCCGAAGTCCCGGGCGCGTCACGGTCGCCAGCAGGTACAGGCCGATGTTGGTCGGCGACGTCCGGTGGGCGACGACCGGCTCGGGATCCTCCTGGAAGTTGTCCGGCGGCAGCGCGTGGTCCTCCGGGCCGACGAACGTCTCGAAGAACCGCCACGTCCGGCGGGCGATGAGGCGGAGCGCGCCGGCGTCGGCCGCCGAGAGCTGGCTCCGCGGCCGACTCGGGCGGCGGCAGGCTGACCCAGCGGGCGACGAGCGGCGACAGCAGCCACAGCGGCGACGAACGGCAGCGGCGATCCAGGCCGCGCCGGGCTTCAGCGACGAGGACGAGCACGGCGGCGACCGCGGCGAGCGCGACGCCGCCGCCATCTGCCGGTAGAAGCCGACCGAGGCCAGGTCGTGGCTCGCCTTGGCCTGCGCCGCCGTCATCCACTCGAGCAGGTTCCGGCGGGTCACGTACGAGCGCGGACCAGCGTCCGCATGATCGCATCGGCCATCAGCCACGCCTGGTGGGCCAGGAACGTGAGGCCGAGGCCGATGTGGGCCGACGCCAGGGCGACGTCCGAGCCAACCGCGCGCAGGTGGCTGCGCTTCGAGATGCCCGGCGCGCTGCGGGAGCAGCCCGGCCAGCGACGGGCAGCGCGGCCGGGATGATCAGCCGCCGCGAGGACGAGCGCGGTCCACGCGACCGGCCGGCACCGCGGCAGGGTCCAGCCGGCGACGAGCGTCGCCACCGTCGACGGGCGCCGACAGCGTGCGGCGCAGGTTGTCGACCATCTTCCAGCGGGCGATGCCGGGGACGGGGCTGCGGTCGCCGCGCCCGTGCGCGTCGCGGGCGCGGCCGAGGATCCACGGCAGCAGCTGCCAGTCGCCGCGCGCCCAGCGGTGCTGGCGCGCGGCGGCGACCAGGTAGTGCGACGGGAACTCGTCGAACAGCTCGATGTCGGTGACGAGCCCGGCGCGGGCGAAGATGCCCTCGAACAGGTCGTGGCTCAGCAGCGCGTTCTCGGGCACGCGGTCCGCCATGGCCGCCTCGAACGCGTCGACGTCGTAGATCCCCTTGCCGGTGTAGCTCCCCTCGCCGAACAGGTCCTGGTAGACGTCCGAGACCGCCGAGGCGTACGGGTCGATCCCGGCCGAGCCCGCGAAGATGCGCTGGAAGAGCGAGCCTCGCGCTCGGCCGGCGAGCGTGGAGCGTGATCCGCGGCTGGAGCACCCCGTAGCCCTGCGCGACGCGCCCGGCGCCGGGGTCGAAGCCCGGCCGGTTGAGCGGGTGCGCGATCGTCCCGACGAGGCGTCGCGACGCGCCCCGCGGGCAGCCGCGTGTCGGCGTCGAGCGTGACGACGTAGCGCACGCCCGGCCGGCGGCGTGGACGCGGGCCGTCCGGACGCAGGAATGTCGGTCGTCGTGCGCGCCGCGCAGCAGCGCGTTGAGCTCGTGCAGCTTGCCCCGCTTGCGCTCCCAGCCCATCCAGCAGCCCTCGCCGTCGTTCCAGCGTCGCCGCCGGTGGAAGAGGAGGAACCGGGCGCCGCCGCCCGGAGCCTCGCCGTGGCGCTCGTTGAGCCGCTCGATCGCCGCCGCGGCTGCCGCGAGGAGCTCGTCGTCGCCGTGCGACGCTGCTCGGTCGGCGCGTCGAGCCAGTCGGTCAGCAGCGCGAACCGGAGGTCGCCGTCGCGGTTGCCGAGGTAGTGGACCTCGAGGCCGCTCGACCTGCGCCTCGACGTCGGCGCACGGTCGTGAGCAGCGTCGGCACGACGACCAGGGTCCGCAGGTCGGCGGGAACGCCGTCGTCGAGCTCGAGCCGGGGCAGCGCGCCCGGGCCCAGCCGTGCGTCACGACGCCGGTTGACGAGCGCGATCGCGAGGTCCGACGCCGGGACGAGCGCGAGGAGCGCCGACGACCAGCAGCGCCGGCCCGCGACCGCCGCCGCGCGCACAGCAGCGAGCGGCAGGGCGACGAGCAGGACGGTGACGCAGCGCGAGCGTGCCGAGATACCGGCGGTCGCGGCCGCGCACGAACGCGCGGCGCAGCCGGCCGCCCGCGGGCACGCGGATGCCGAGCTCGCGCTCGAAGCCGGGCGGCCGCTCGGAGACCAGGTAGTAGCCGGGATCCTGGCGGCGCCGCCTGCGATGGCTCCCGCCGTGCGTCGGCGCGACCGTGCGGCACGCCGTCGCGGCCATGGCCCGTCGCGCGACCTCCACCTCCGTCAGTGCCTGGAGCCGCGGGCGAGCTCCTCGACGGCGTGCCGGTAGCGGTCGCGCGTCGCGAAGTCCATGTCCGCAAAGGCGCTCCCTCGCGCAGGACCTCGTCCACCAGGCTCGACGCTCTCGACGAACTGCCGCCCAGTCGAACGACGGAGATCAGGCGCATGCTCGTGATCACGTTGCGGACGGTCACGTTCATCGCGGCCTGGCGCTGGTGCTCCCGGCGGACGTCTCCTCGGCCGTCGTGCCCTGGGCCGCGAGGCAGCTCCTCCAGCCAGCCGAGCGCGGGCGTGGCGGCCGGGTCCTGGTCGCGCAGGCGCTGGAAGAGCTGGACGCGACCGGCCGTCGGCAGCGCCGTCGGCGAGAGCCGACGCAGGGCGCCTGCCGCGGCGTCCGGGCTGTCGCGGCCGAGGCCGAGCAGGTCGTCGGCAAGCTCGTCCGCGCTCTGCCGCGCGGCGCGGCCGTGCACGATCTGCTCGGCGAGGCGCCGGAGGTTCTCGACCAGGAGGATGCGCAGGGTGATCGCGATCGCCCACAGCTCGCCGATCGTGAGCGGCTCGACGCTCTGGTAGGCCCGAACCATCCGCCGCAGGGTCTCCGGATCGAACCGGCTGTCGGTGTGCGCGACGTAGGCCCAGGCGATGCCCATGACCCGCGGATAGCCCGCGAGGTGGCCGTCGGCGAGCTTGGGCAGCTCGCGGTAGTAGTCGCGGCGGCAGGTCGTCGCGGATCTCGCGGAGCTGCTCGTCGACGATCGTGGAAGTTGTCGACCAGCCATTCCGCGGCCGGCGTGATCGCCCGCTCGTCCTTGATCGCGCGCGGCGAGGATGCGGTACGCACTCGAGCAGCACTCGGCCGTTCTCGGCGACGCGGGGCCGGATCGCCCGCCCGCGACCGGGCGTGTCGGTGACCGTGCTGGGCGACGGCGAGCGACTGGGCGTGCTGCTCCAGCCGCTCGATGCTGAAGAGCTCCGCGCAGGATCGGCTCTTCGAGCTCGGACTCGGCCGCGCCCGCCTGCGATCGGGCAGGTCGAGGAAGGGGAGCGGCGGGGCCATGGTCGCCTCTGGGCACCCGGGCAGTGCGCGGACTCGGCGTGTAGGGGCTCCAGTATCACCCCGCCTCGGGGCGAGTACAAGCACGGTGCGCCGCCGGATGACCGACCGTCATGAACCGCTGCGTGGTCAATCACGACGAGCGCGATCCGGCGAGCTCGCCCCGAAGCCACACGCCCAAACCGATCGCCCCGATCGCGGGCACGCACGACCATGCCGCGAACATGAGCAACGTGACGGCGATGACCTGCTGCACGTCGCCGAATGCGTCTTGACCGACACCAGGCTCAAGTCGCGCGGCGAGCGCCGCCGTGCCGTCGGCGAGATCACTGAGCGCGGCCGCGTTGCCGGCTAGCGCATCGCGGTTGCCCCGGAGGCTGTCTGCGACGACGGGGATCTGCGACTCGATGCCGTCGAGGCTCGCGGCGATCCGCCCGACCGCGTCCGCTGACGACGCCAGCGGCGTCGCCCCGAGGACGCTCACCGACCGGAGCTGCGCCTCGAGGGTTGACAGGTCTGATCGCGCCTCAGCGACCGTGGCGACCGCAGCCGACACGGCCTGGCGGGTCTGCTCGGCGGTCCCGCTGAAGGACTGCGCGGTCGTCGACGCGCCGCGGAGCACGGTCGCGGCGAGCTCCATCGTGGTCGCTGCCTGGGCGACGCTCGCCTCGGCGTCCGCGCGGATGGTGCTGATCCGACCGTTCACCCAGACCATCGCCCCGAATCCGATGATTGCCACGCCGAGCGCGACCAGTCCGTACGCGATGAGGCCCTGGCTCAGGCGCCGTGCGCCCCCGCTCCTGAAGAGCACGCCCGGCGTCCCGCTCGCGGTCACGGTCGCAGCCCCACGCTGGCGAGCTCCGCCCGGGCGAGCCGATCGTGGCGGCCGCAGGCCCAGTCGCCGAGCGGATCCGGGGTGTACTCGAGGAGGGTCGAGTAATCGAGCCGGGTGACCGCACGCTGCGCGAGCGCGGTCTCGATGGCAGCGCCGGAGACATGGGGCGCCATGCGGATGGCCCGGTGGCCGGCCCTGACATGCCGCAGCCGCTCCAGGCGCCAGGGGATGTAGCGGACGAGCCATGGCTCCAGCGTCACGAGCGCGAGCAGCAGGGCGAGCACGATCGCGACCACGAAGATGAACTGCTCCAGCTGCGTGCCGAAGTCGGACAGCGGTCGGCCGGCGCCTCCGAAGGCGTCACGGGCGAGGTCGCGGACCTGCGGGCCGACGAGCGGCAGGCCGGCCAGCGAGTCGCCGAGGTCTTGACCGCTCTGCACCATGGTCTGGCCGCCGTCGCGGATGGTCCGGCCGGCGCCGCTGAAGCCGGCCAGGAACTCGAACAGGCGCCAGACGATGGACCCCCAGAACAGGACCCAAACGAGCGTCGCCACGTCCGCGACCTGCTCTTTCGCCCGTGCGACCGGCAGCTCGCTCCAGATCTGTCACGCGCCGGACTGGCGGGCGGCGGCGGGGGCGGAGAGCCTGCTCGCCAGGGACCCGCGATGCGCGGCTGGCCGATTGCCAGAACGCTCAGCCCAGGCGGCGCTGACGGCGAGGCGCCTGTCTCATGCACAGCTGGAGTGTCCGGATCCGCCGTGGGCTGCTCGTCAGCGCCGGATGACCGCCCGTCATGACCCGAGCAGCCCGGCACCGCACAGTGAACTCGAGTCTTCGCGCATGCTGGCATGCTGGGCCGTCGCATCAACACGGCGTCGAGCCCGTGCACCGCGAGGGCGGGAACCGCCATGGGCATCGAACCGGCGCAACGCCGAACCCGCGGCCGGCGCACCTGCCGCATGGCGAAGGACCTGGAGAGCGATCCGATGTGGGACCTTGGCGTCAATCCGCTGGAGCTGGTGGCGCGGACCGCGCTCATCTACGTGCTGTTCTTCGGCGCGCTGCGGCTGTCCGGGAAGCGCGAGATCGGCCAGTTCACCCTGTTCGACCTTGCGATGGTGCTGCTCGTCGCGAACGCGCTCCAGCCGGCCATGACCGGGGCGGACCAGTCGGTCCCCGGCGGGGCGATCATCCTGGTCACGATCTTCGTGCTCAATCGCCTCGTCGCCGTGGCCCGCGTCCGCGATCCCCTTCGTCCGGCGGATCCTCGAGTTCAAGGCGACGACGATCGGCCGCGACGGACAGTGGCTCACCGCCGAGTTCGCCCGCCAGGGCATCGACGTCGGCGACGCCGACGCCGCCCTCCGGCAGCACGGCCTCGAGCGCGTCGGGCAGATGAAGCTGGCCACACTCGAGGAGGATGGGTCGATCAGCATCGTGCCCGCGGATGACGGGACCCCACAGCGCCGACGGATGCGTCGGTACCGTCGATCGCGCCTGTAGCCGAGCACACGGAGTCCGCAGGCGCCGCGGTCGGGGCTGGTGCACGAAGGTCAAAGGCGCCGGGCCACAGGAGGCGACGGCGCCGCGTCACGCGCCCTGCCTCGGCACTGTCCCGATTTCGGGCTCAGGCGTCGGCACCGCGCCGCAGGCGCTCGAGCTCGCGTCGGCGACGCTTGCCGGGCCGGCCCTCCCCGTGCACGACCGTGATCCCCGGCCCGGGCTCCGGCACCACCGGCGGGCTGTGGTCCACGTAGCAGGCCGCGGCGGCGGGGGCCCCGACGCGCGACTCGATCGGGCGCACGACCTCGACGACGCGCTCCCGGTCCGCGATGCGGGCCTCCACCCGATCGCCCGAGCGGACCCTCGTCGACGGCTTCGCTGCCAGTCCGTTCACGAGGACGTGCCCGCCCTCGCACAGCCGCGTGGCCAGCGGGCGGGTCTTCACGAGGCGCACCGCGCACAGCCAGCGGTCGATGCGCGTCTCGTCGGAAGCGCCGGGATCAGTCACGCGTCCAAGGATCGCACGGGTCGCGAAGCGCCGGCCGGCCCGGGATCCTGGAACCTGAGCGCCTCGGACGCCATCCGCGTTCCGTCGGCCACGGCCCGCTGCTGGGCCGGCGTCAGCCGGCCGCCGAACTCGCGCTCGATGACGCGCAAGTGCTCGGCGAACGCCACGTCGTGTCGTCGCCGCCCCTCGGGCGTCAGGACGTGCGGCCCGCGATCGTCTCAGAGTCCTAGGCCCGACCGCAACGACGGCTGAACTAGCTCGTCATCTCGGGTCCCCGGCTCGCTGGTGTGGTCGCGGTCGCGGCGGCGGCCGGCGAGGTGGCGTGAGCGGACTCCGCCTTCTTGGGCTTCTTGGCCTCCTGGGCCTTGTCCTTCTCGGCCTTCTTGTCCTTCTGCGCCTGCTTGCTCTTCTTCCTGGCCATGAATCCTCCTGAGGTGGCGGGTGCGGCGATGCGATGGCGACGACCGGCCGTCGCCCCACATGGCGTGATTGGTCGAGGCGGCCCGCCTGACGGGTCCCCCTGCCCGCCCGAACCGGGCACGTATATGCTGCGCCGACCGGCCGGATTAGGCACGGGAGCCCTCGGGTCCCCACCAGCGCGGCGTCCCCATACGGTCGCCTCGACCGTCGCGCAGGGCCAATGGCGAGACCGACTCCGTTCGGATCGGGCGCGGCCTGCGCCCAGAAGGGATCACCGTGGCGTCCACGGATCAGAACAAGGCCGTCGTCCGCCGCTTCATCACGGAGACGCTCGACGGCGGCAACGTCGATGTGATCGACGAGCTGTTTGCCCCGAACTACACGAACCATGCGATGGGCGGCATGGACGTCGCGGGCTTCAAAGGGACGCTGGCTGCGATGGCTAGGGCCATACCCGGTCGTGAGTTCAAGATCACCGATCTGGTCGCAGAAGGGGATGCCGTCGTCGCACGCTTCACGTGGGCGTACACACTCGCCAGCGGGGAGAAGATCTCGGGCCGGGGTCTCACCTACTACGGGCTCGCGAACGGCAGGATCACCGAAGACGACCCGATCACCACGCCGGACCTGATGCAGACGCTTGGGCCCCTGCTCGCGCCGCCGAAGGCCTGACTCGCCCAGCTCCTCGGTATCCGGCAGCCTCCGCGCCTGGCTTTCGTCCGGCAGGTAGACGCTCGCGGCGCGATGGGCCGGCCAGCAGCTGGCCACGAGCCGTCCCCCAGCACCCCAGATGGAGAAACGACATGCCCCAGATCATCGTCACCGCAGCGGTCAACGACGTCGAGGAGTGGTTGAAGTTCAAGGCGGAGATGGTGCCCGCGATGGCGGCGGTCGCGTCAGACGGGTCAAGCTACGTCGCCAGCGACGGGAGCAACCGGGTGGCCAGCACCTGGGATGTCCCCGACATGGAGGCCTTCCAGGCAGTCCAGAGCTCCTTCTCCGGCGACCTGGCAGCGCTGGCGCAGCGAGCCGGGATGATCCCGTCGACGATGGTGGTGTACATCAAGAAGTAGGTGCCTCCCGTCGACAGCGGAAGCTCGCGACCGACGGAGCGGATCCAGGCACGCGCCCCGGCCCGAGAGTCAGGCCGCGGGCGCGTGCGGGTGGTCGTGCTCTTCAGCAAGATCGCGGCGGTCTCGTCCGGTCGAGGAGGGGCGAGGGGTGTTCGGCGCGAGGAGCGAGCTCGTCGTGAAGACCGCGACCGAGTCGTTCGAGTTCGAGTTCCGGGGTGGCGACAAGGCGGAGAAGGCCTACACCTCATCAGGATCGAGAGGGCCGAGAGCGATGCCATCTTCGTCGTCCCGCGACACGCCAGCGCCACGTTGGCATGGCCAAGGCGGTTGGGTGGTGCCGAAGGTTGGCCGTGTCGAACAGGATCCCCATGAGGCTCCTCACTTCGATGCTCGTCGAGTCCTGGGGCCGGGGCATTCTGGGAACGCGGACAGCCCAGCCACTCGGTCAGCGCGGCACGGCCTCAGAACGTCGAGGCCACATCGACGACGCGCCCCTCCGTGGCTGATCGTTCCGCCGCGAGCATGACCTCGAGGACGTGCCGGGCGTGGCGCCCGCTCGCGACGGGTTGCCGGCCGTCCCGCAGGCAGTCCGCCAAGTGCTCGATCAGCGCACCGCGCTGGAGCTCGGCGAATCGGTCGGAGCCCACCGGGAAGATCTCGTAGGTCCGGGGGGTCACCCATCCGGCGACACCGGGGGCGGCATCGAGGCGGTAGACCTCGACCGGCGGCACGGCCTCGTCGGGACGGTTGACGAGCAGCGTCCCCTCGAGGCCGTAGACCTCCATGCGGGGCGCCCGCGAGGCGACGACGTTGTACGTGCCGTCGACCACGGCGAAGGTCGCCTCGCCGAAATCGAGGAGGATCAGGTTGTTGTCGGGAGCGGTCACCGGGATCTCGAGTCCGTCGAACGGGCCCCCGCGCGCCCGGCGCACGGGCACCGTGATCCCCGACAGTGCAGACACCCTCACGACCGGCCCCAGCACGCCCGTCACCTGCGTGAGGCCATACACCGCCAGATCCAGCAGCGCTCCCACCCCGCGCTGGTAGAACTGGGACGGGTTGACCGGCCACGCAAGGCTGGCGGCGCCGGCGTGCGAGGACTGGACCCGGGCAAACGCCACCTTCCCGATCGCGTTCCGGGCGACGAGGTCCCGCGCTTGGATCCACTCGTTCGCGAGCATGTCCGCAGGGGCGGCGACCACGAGCAGCCCCCGACGATCCGCGAGGTCGAGGAGGCGGTCGGCCTCCTCGAGCGTGCTGGCGATCGGCTTCTCCGTGACGAGGTGGCGTCCGGACTCGAGGACCCGCGTCGACGCCGCGAAGTGGTCCGGTCCAGGCAGCAGGTTGACCACCGCGTCGAGGTCCAGCTCCAGAAGCTCCTCGAGAGAGGCGACGGCGCGGGCGATCCCGTAGGCGTCGGCCACAGCGCGGGCCTTCTCGATCCCCCGGTTCGCAATGGCGACCACCTCGACCCGGTCACCGATCTTCCCCAGGTGCGGCAGGTAGCCGTAGCCGACGGTGGCAATCATGCCGGCGCCCAGCACGCCGACTCGGAGCCGGCCCTGATGCGCGGGTGCCATCGTCACGATGCCGCGCCCACCACCGGTGCGGCGACCGACGCGACGTGCCGTCGGTAGTTCGCGTAGTGGACGGCTCCGATCGCCTGCGCGAACTGGGCCACGGTGTACCGATCGCTGTCGCGGAGCTGGCGCATGAGGTCGGTGTTCGCCATCTCGTCGTCGGCGACCACGAGCTCCAGGGCCGGGGCGACCGCTCGGGCACCCTCGACCATCAGGTCGAAGCACGCCCGGCGCTTGACCAGCCGGCCGAACAGGATTCGCGGCCCGACGGCCGGGTTGAGCAGCCACTTCGACTCCAGCCACGCGACGGCCGTGAACTCGCCGATCTCACGGAAGATCCGGTCCACGGCCGGGTGCCCGCCGGCCTCCGCGGCCGCCATGAGGTACTCGAGGAGCGGCTTGCGCATGTCCTTGGGCTCGGTCGGGACGAATAGCCCCGACGACGAGGCCGCAAGCAGCCCGCGGTCGAGCAGCTCCCCGAACAGCGCCGGGTCTTCCTCCGGCAGGTACTTGGCCGCGAGCCGGAAGACCCCGCTCTGGCTCGTGTACTTCTGGAGCGTTCCGGCCAGCCGCGTGTTGAAGTTGTTGACGCTGCGCACGTCGTCGGGGGCGAACGCGCGCTCCGGGTAGCTGCCCAGGTCGATGATGCAGTTGTAGATCTCGAGGGGGATGTCCGGGATCTCGCCGTCCTCGGTCACCCAGCCCGAGCCGAGCTCGGTCCCGAGCGTGTGCGCGAAGACGCCGTCCTTGATCGAGGCCGGGTCCACGGCCCCGAGCTCGACCGCTGCCGTGAAGGCGGCCATCGGCCCGTCGTTCACGATCCCCACGACACCCCCGGGTTTCACGAATGCCCGGAGCCTCTCGTCCAGCCCCGAGAGACGACGGAACGCAGCCTCGTAGGCAGGGCCAAGGTGGTCGCGCATCCCGCGCGTCTTGTAGACCTCGCCGCCGACGATCTTGTCGCGCACCACCACGTCCGGGAAGCAGACGCCGATGGCGTCGAGCTGGAAGGGCTCGGCGAGGAGCGCCTCCCCGGCGCGGACCGCGGCCTCGATCTCGCCGATCGACGCGCCCCGGCCGAAGGATGGCCTGATGACCTCCGCGATGGCATCGGCAGCCGGCAATCCCCGGGCGCGGGCGCCGTCGAGCCGCAGGAGTCGGACCAGGAGCAGGATCGGGTCGATGATCTGGTCGACGACCGTGAAACCGGCGGGGAACCAGTCGAATTCGAGGAAGCTCGCCACCTTGCCGTCGACGGCCAGGCAGAGCTTGATGTCCGTGCCCCCGATGTCCATGCCGCAGATCGCGGCGCCTCCCAGATCGCTCCGCGAGAGGTCGCAGAGCGCCGCAATGCCGCGACCGGTGCCGGGGCGCGACGTCGGGCGGGCGGCTGCCCTGTCGACGTGCTGGCGCGTCGACAGCCGGAACTGCCCACGGGATGGCGTGCCCTCGGGGGAGATGGCCTCGTCCATGCGCTCGGACACGTTCACGGCCCTGCCGTAGCCGGGCCGGCCAAGCCGGTCCAGCCCGATGCCGAACTCGTGCTCGAAGATCGCTGCGAGCTCGTCACCCTCGCCATCGCCGCCCGGCGCCTCGAGCGTGAGCCCGCGGCCGCCGACCGTCGAGATGATGTTGTAGAGCCCCGCGAGCACGTACTCGATGACCATGGCCCGCTCGTCGGCAGCGAGCGACGCGAACGTCGGCAGGGTGAACGAGTAGACGCGGTCGCCCGCGTCGAAGCCGCGGACGGTGGCGGTCAGCTGGAACGAGCCGGCCGGCTCAAGCCGGTCAAAGCGCTCGCGGACGGTGCTGATGTAGACCGGCCGGCCGCCCTTCGCGGCGTCGACCAGATCGCGGACGGCGGTGCTCATCGTTGGGCTCCGAACATCGGCCGTCGGGACCTCACCGCACGGCGAGGCCCCGCTCGGCGAACAGCGATTGGAACTCGACCATCTCGGCCGGCGAGTACGCCTTGGTGACGTCGGCGAACTCGTGGGCAATCCCCATCCGGCGGTACTTCGCGCTGGCAAGCGGGTTGAAGTTCATGAGCTCGACCGGCAGCGCAGGGTCGATGCCCACAAGCAGTCCCGCGATGGCCCGCAGGTTCTCGGGCGTGGCCGTGTAGCGCGGAATCAGCGGCACGCGGACGAGGATGCGCCCCGTGCCCCGGAGGGCCCTGGCGAGCCGGCCGAGGTTGTCGAGGATCAGCTCGTTCGACACGCCCGTGGCGATGCGGTGCCCCTCGGGGTCCGCGACCTTGACGTCCACGATGAACAGGTCGATCACGGGCAGGAGCGGCTCGATCGACGACCACGGCGCGTGGAAGGACGACTCGAGCGTCGTCGGCAGGCCCCGGGCCTTCAACTCGGTCGCCGTGTCGCGAACGAAGGCGGCCTGCGCCAGCGGCTCGCCGCCCGAGAAGGTCACCCCACCGCCTGACACCTCATGGAAGATGGCGTCACGGGACACCTCGGCCACGACCTCGTCGGTGGTGATGTCCCGGCCGTCGAACGCCAGGGCGTTGCGGGGGCACACCTCGACGCAGTCCCCGCAGAGCGTGCAGGCCGCGTGGTTGATCTCGACGCCGGCCGGTCCGAGGGTGATGGCGCGAGTCGGGCACACCTCCTGACAGTGGCCGGATCGGCCGCAGAGGTTCTCGAAGTGCCACAGCGAGACAGCGCGCTCGAGCCCCTCGGGGTTCTGGCACCAACGGCAGCGAAGGGGGCAACCCTTCAGGAAGACAGTGGTGCGGATCCCGGGCCCGTCATGGACGGAGAACCGCTGGAGATCGAAGACCCGGCCGGTGGTCACGAGTCTTCATAGCTGGTCCGGGCAATGATCTCGTTCTGGAGATCCTCGGCAAGCTCGGTGAAGTAGGCCGTGTACCCGGCCACGCGGATCGTCAGGTTGCGGTACTTGTCGGGGTCCTTCTGCGCGGCGATGAGGTCCTCGCGCGTCACCACGTTGAACTGCACGTGGTTGATCCGCAGCCGCACGAAGCCGCGCAGCATCGACGAGAACGCCTTCGCGCCCTCCTCGGACTTGAAGAGCCGCGGCAGGAACTTCATGTTGAGCAGCGTGCCGTTGCTGCCGAGGTGCGAGTCCACCCGGGCGACGGATGAGAGCAGCGCCGTCGGGCCGTGCCGGTCGCGGCCGTAGACCGCGGACATGCCGCCGTCGGCGAGCGGCGCCTGCGCCTGCCGGCCGTCCGGCGTCGCGCCGACGTTCGCGCCCATCGGGACGTGCGCGCTGACCGTGTAGAGGCCCGTGTGGTACCGACCGCCGCGGTAGTTCGTGCGGCCCTCGAACTTGCCGGCGAAGTAGTGGACCCACTTGTTGCCGATCTCGTCGACCCACGTGACGTCGTTGCCGTACTTGGGCGCCTTGTTGAGGAGGACCTGCCGGAGCTCCTCGTCGTGCTCGTAGTTGGTCTGGAGCGCCGCGACGAGCCGCGCCCTGTCCACGATCCTCTCGTCGAAGACGAGCTTCTTGACCGCAGCCAGGCTGTCGGCGACGTTCGCGACCTGGATCACCTGGATGCCGGAGAGGTTGTAGTGGGCGCCCCCGCGGGTGACGTCGAGGCCGCGGTCGAGGCAGTCGTCGATGACCGAGGACAGGAGGGCCGAAGGCAGCAGCCGCTGGTGGATCTCCTCGACCTTCTCGCAGGCCTCGATCATCTTCTCGAAGAAGTCGTCGATCTGTACCGCGAAGGCCCGCTCGAGGTCGTCGTAGGTCGCGAAGTCGGTGAGGTACCCGGTCTGCGGCCCGAGCTGCGCCCCCGTGAGGAGGCACTTGCCGTCGTTCATCGCCAGCTCGAGGGCCTTGACCAGGTTGAACATCGCGGCGTCCGACCACCCGAGGTTGTTGCCGTGGGTGGTGAGCTCCACGCAGCCGACGATCGCGTAGTTGGCGGCGTCGGCAGGCGCGATGCCCTGGGCCTCGAGGGCCGGGATGATCGACTCGTCGTTGAAGACCTGCGGCATGCCCGAGCCGAGGCCAACCACGCGCGTGCACTCGTCCAGGAGCGCGTCCGGCGTGTTCTCGTGCAGGCGGGCGGACAGGTTGGGCTGCGGCAGCAGGACGTGGGCCTGCGCCTCGAGGAACAGGTGCGAGAGGTCGTTCGACTCGTCCCGGCCCGCTTCGTCTCGGCCGCCGAACGCGACGTTGAAGCCAATCGGGAAGCCCGCGAAGAACGACGCGGAGTGCGAGTTCCGCAGGTAGACGATCTGGTTGAACTTGAGCCAGAGCGCCTCGATGAGCTCGAGGGCGCCTGCCCGGTCCAGGCGGCCCGCGTCGAGGTCGGCGCGGTAGTAGGGGTAGAGGTACTGGTCTGCGCGGCCCGGGGAGAACGACGAGGCGTTGCTCTCCAGATGGAGCAGGGTGAAGAGGAACCAGAGGGACTGCACCGCCTCGTGGAAGGTCTCGGCGCCGCCGACGCTCAGCTTGTTGCAGATCCGGGCGACCTCGCGGAGGCTGGCGGCGCGCTCGGAGGTCTCGGCCGTTGGCGGCCATCTCGACGCAGCGAGCTCGGCATACCGGCGCATGAAGTCCATCGACGCGTCGAGGACGACGAGCACCGAATCGTAGAACTCGCGTTGGTCGGGCGTCGCCGACGCGGCACGCGCGGCCGCCTCGGCGCGGATGCCCGACGGGCCCAGGCGGAGCCACTTCGCGGTGTCGGGGCAGATGTGACCCTGCGCGTGGTCCTTCTGGTTGATCTTCACGACGCGGGCGATCGCGTCGAGAAGGGGGCCGTCCTCGGCCCGGAGGGTGTCCTCGAGGGTCTTGCCCTGCCAATACGGGAGGATCCGCTCGCGGAAGGTGGCGGCGTCCTCAGGGTGGACGTTGAACTTGTCCTGCGGCCGCGTCGCCAGCGTGTCGAGCTCGCGGTCGATCCAGCTGATGCCGGCCTCCGGGAAGACGACGCCAGCGCGAGGACCGGTGGTGCGGTTGCCGACGACGAGCTCGTCCGGGTCGATGTGGATGTCGAGCCGGCGCATCGCCTCGGCGAGGGACAGGGCGCGCTTGCGCGCTGCGCTGTCGCCCTCGTGGGCCTGGTAGACGTCGGTGATGATCAGCGCCTGCTCGATCGACAGGTAGCGCGGCTCGTCGAGCATGCGAACCTTGAGTTCCCTGATTCGTTCGGTAGGCCCGCTCGTCGCCGGATCCTGCAGCAGCGCCATGTCGACTCGCTCCTCGTGCAGGATCACGGTAGCCATCGGACGGAATGCCGAGAACCCATGCACCTCGCGGAGAGGTGGATGGAACTGACCGATCCACGGCGCGGATCCTGGGCCTTGGGGCCCCGACGAACTGAGGGCCGTCCCGGGCTGCCCCCGGACGAGTCAGTCCGCCAGTCTGGCCCGTCGGTAGGCGCTCGGCGTGGTGCCTGTCAAGTCGCGGAACACCCGCGCGAAGTACTTCGGGTCGTCGAACCCGACGCGCTCCGCGACGTCATCCACGGTCAGCTGCTGGTCGGCCAGCAGCAGCTTCGCCTTGTCGATGCGGACCATGTTCCGATAGTGCATCGGAGTGACCTGCATCTTCTTCTTGAACAGGCGGAAGAGGTAGCTCGGCGAGACGGCCACCTGTCCCGCGAGCTCCTCGATGTCGAAGTCGCGCGCGTAGTGCTCGTGGATGTAGCCCAGGGTGCGCTCCACGAGCGACGTCGTCTCCCGCGGCAGCTCGGAGAAGCTCTGCCGAACCTGGAGGAAGATCGTCTTGAGGTAGCACGAGATGAGCTCGGCCGACCAGGGGCGGTTCGCCGTGAACTCCGCGTACACCATCTCGAACAGCGAGCGCAGGGTGCCCCGCTCGTCCATCAGCTTGATGGCGTGCTCGAAGGTCGGGGTTGGCCCGGTGTCCGCCCAGAGGCAGATGATCTCCTGCCGATGCCGGAGGTCGAGGTGCTCGGCGTGCTCGAGGCCGGGCGGATAGACGATGACGTCGAACCCGAGCACGTCGACGCTTTCCGCCCCGGCGTCGATGTTCGCCTTCCCCTCGAGGAAGAAGATCAGCTCGAAGAACGGGTGGGAGTGCTTGCTGAAGTTCCAGATCCGGCTCTTCCCGTCGAATCGCTCGCAGAACTGCAGGGTTGCGTGCTCGGTGTTGGTCGCCGCGAGGAAGCGGCAGACCGCCTCTCGTTCCAACGGCTCGACCGTGCTCCGGGCGGGTTTAGGGAGCCTCAACGTACCACGCTCCCCTGCCCGGACCAGGGTCGCCTTCACCTGGCGTCCCGTTGCTGAAGTCGCTCGCTGGTTGACGTCCTGGACCCTCGCCCCGGGCGCCTGAGTCGCGCAGGGGTCAAGGATCGCGGCGGCGTGCGGGGCCGCCGCCCCAGACCGTGGGTTCGCGGGGTGGCCCGTGCGCGAGGGGGGGCCTGCTGACCCTGACGCGACTCAACCCGCGCGGGGTCAGCGAATCGGGACACTAGAGGACGACGCGCTCGCCGGTCTCCGCGGCCTGTCGGACGGCGAGTGCCAGCTGGGCGGCCTGGAGCCCGTCGAGCCCGGTGACGACGGGCCGGTCAGCCTCGCCGGCCACGGCCGCGGCAAACCCGCCGACGCTGATCTCGTACAGGTCGCGCCGGTCCGAGACCTCGACCTCCCGCTCGCCGGACGCGTCGCGGAGCACCACCGTCCCGATCGGGTCCTGGGTCATCACCGCAGTCGCGAAGATCGCGCCGTCCGACCCGATGACGTGCAGGCCGGTCGGGGCGTACTGCACCGTGAAGGCGTCGTGCGTCTGGACCAGCGTCCCGTCGGCGTACCGCATCGTCGACATGAGGGCATCCTCGGCGGCCGCCTCCCAGGGACCCTGGTGCGTGGCGAGCGCCACGAGGTCGACCGGGAGCGCGCCCAGGAGCGGGTTGATCACCGACGCGTCGTGGCATGTGACGTCGAGGGCGACGCCGCCGCCCGCCCTGCTGCCGAGACGCCAACCCTGCAGTCGCTCCGGGAGCATGACCGCATGGAAGACGCGGACGGCCAGGACGCGCCCTACTGCTCCGCTGGCAACCAGTTCCCGGACGGTGCGGTGCGTGCCTGCGCCGGGGAGGTGGTGGTTCGTGCCGAGGATGACCCCGGCAGCCTCGCACGCCTCGAGCATCTGCCGCCCGTCCTCGACGGCGAGCGCGAGCGGCTTCTCGCACAGGACGTGCTTGCCGGCTGCGGCCGCCAGCAGGGTGTGGTCGCGGTGGAACTCGTTCCTGGTGCTGATGTAGACCGCGTCGACGTCGTGGCGCGCCGCCAGCTCCTCGACCGTCCCGGAGAACGGAATGCCGTTGCGCTCCGCGTACGTGGCCGCCCAGTCGGGCGTCGGGTCCCCGACCCCCACCACCTCGTGGCCGAGCCGGCGCATCGCCGGGATCATCCGCGTGGCGGCGACATCGCTGGCGCCGATCAGCCCCCAACGGAGCGCGGGCATGGTGTTCCTCCTCAAGGTGCGGTCGGTGAGCGGTCGTCGCGAGTCGGTGGCTGGCCCGGGACGGTCAGACGAGCCGGCCTGCGCGCATGATCGCGGCACCCCTCTCGCCGATCATGATCGAGGGCGCCTGGGTGTTCCCGGAGATGAGCGTCGGCATGATCGAGGCGTCGATCACGCGCAGGCCCGCCATTCCGTGGACGCGCAGCTGCGTGTCCACGACGGCAGCCGGGTCGCTGCCCATCTTGCAGGAGCCGACCGGGTGGTAGTCGGTCTTCGACCACTGCTTGATGTACTCGCGGACGCCCTTCTCCGACTTCACGTCCTTGCCGGGCAGGCGCTCCCTGCGGATCAGGTCCTTGAACATCGGTGCATTGAGAATCTCGCGCCCGCGCTCGAATCCCTCCATCGAGATCTTCCAGTCGTACGGGTCCTTGAGGAATGCGGGGTCGATCGCGGGCTCCACGGTCGGGTCCGACGACCGGAGCGTCACGGACCCGATGCTCTTGGGCCGCAGGTTGCAGGTGTTGATCGTGACGCCGTGACCCTTGATGCGCATCCGGCCGTGGTCGACCACGTAGGCGGGCAGACAGTGGATCTGGATGTCCGGAGAGCGGACGTCGCTGCTCGAGCGCAGGAACGCGCCGGCTTCGGCGACGCACGCGGTGACGGGCCCGGTCTTGTAGAGCAGGTACTGGATCCCGTGGCGGGCCGCCTTGTCCCACCGGTCCTCGCCGTTGTAGCTCACCGGCGCCGTCTCGGCCGTCAGGTACACGTCCATGTGGTCCTGGAAATTCTTGCCGACCCCTGGCAGGTCGTGCACCACGTCGATGCCGAGCGCGCGCAGCTCGTCCGCCGGGCCGATGCCCGACAGGAGCAGCAGGCGTGGTGAGTTGACGGCACCGCCCGAGAGGACCACCTCGCCGCCGGGCTCGATCCGGGCCTCCGTGGGCTTGCCGTCATGGAGGTACTCCACGCCGACGGCCCTCCCGCCCTCGACGAGCACCCTGGTGGCCGTTGCGTGGGTCTCGACGCCGAGGTTCTTGCGGCCCCTGGCGGGACGAAGGAACGCGGTCGCCGAGCTCTCGCGGCGGACGTTGCGCTGCGTGACGTCGTAGTAGCCCACGCCGTCCTGCTCGGCGCCGTTGAAGTCGTGGGTGTACGGGATGCCCAGCGACTGCACGGAGCGCACGAACCCCTTCGAGATTGGGTTGTGCGAGACCTGCTCGGTGACGTTGAGCGGGCCCCCGGTCCCGTGGAACGCGTTGGCGAGCCGCTCGTTGTTCTCTGACTTGGTGAAGTACGGCAGGACGCCGTCGTAGCCCCACCCCTCGTTGCCGAGGTCGCGCCACTCGTCGTAGTCGAGGCGGTGCCCCCGGATGTAGATCATCGCGTTGATCGAGGTGCTCCCGCCGAGGGTGCGGCCCTGCGGGTAGTGCATCCGCCGGTTGTTGAGCTCGGGCTGCTCGACGGTCGAGAAGCCCCAGTTGACGTCCGGGCTCGTGAGCTTGGTGAAACCGGCCGGCATGTGGATGAGCGGATTGCGGTCGGGCCCGCCGGCCTCGAGGAGCAGGACCCGATTGCCGGGGTCCTCGCTCAGGCGGGCGGCGACGGCGCAGCCGGCCGCGCCGGCTCCGACGACGATGTAGGTGTAGCGCTGGCTCATCCGATGGCCTCCGGGAACGCGGTGCAGGATGATCGAACGAAGGGGCTTTGGGCGTGGGGCACGATGGCTCAATCGAGCCGCACGCCCGTGCTGGATCAGGTGAAGTCGGCCTTCTCGGCCACTCGAAGCGCCTGCGCGGCAACGGTCAGCGCCGGGTTCTGCGCGCCCGACGACGGGAGGAACGACGCGTCCACGACGAGCAGGTTGTCCACGTCGTGGGTTCGGCACAGCGGGTCCAGGACAGAGGAGGCGGGGTCCTCCCCGAACCGCACGGTGCCGCACTGGTGGGCGACCGCGTCGATCCCGAGGCGGCGAACCTGGACGATCGGGTAGCCCGCACGGCGCATCGCCGAGCTCATCGCCCGGGCGAGGCGCTTGTGGGCGCCGACGTTATTCGCCCGCCAGCGCATGACGATGCGACCCGTCGAGTCGAGCGAGATCCGGTTGTCGGGGTCGGGCAGGTCCTCGGTCATGAGGTACCAGTCGACGCTCCGCCCGGCCACCTCGGCCAGCATCCGCCCGGGCATGAGCGGGACGGACGCGGCCAGCATGCCGGGCTGAAGCTTGCCGAGCAGCTGGGCGTTGCCCATCGGGAGCCGGGACTTCGAGTCGCCGAAGTACCAGTCGTTCACCGCCAGCGTCTTCTGGAAGACCGTCGGGTTCGTCTTGGGGCGGACGGCCATCAGCGCTGAGTTCACGTGCATCATGAACCCGCGCCCGACGAGTCCCGACGAGTTCGCGAGGCCGTTCGGGTGCTTGTCCGACGCTGAGCGCAGGAGCATCGCGGCCGAGTTGATGGCGCTCGTCGCGAGGACGTAGGTCTTCGCGATCACGGTCTTGCGCTCGCCGTCGTGGTCGATCTCGAGCCCGACGATGCGCCGGCCCGTGGGATCGGTGTCCAGCCTGACGGCACGGGCATGGGTGAGGATCGAGACGTTCGGCGACTCGAGCGCCGGAGTGGTCACGCACGTCTCGGCGTCGCTCTTGGCGAGCACCTGGCAGGGGAATCCGTCGCACGTCTTGCACCGGATGCAGGTGCCGCCCTCGCGGAGGTCCACGCCCAGCTGGAGCGGATAGGGCTTCAGACCCTGATGCGTGAAGCTGTCTGACAGCTCCGCGATGACAGGCTCGTGAGGCACAGCGGGGAACGGGTAGGGCGTCGAGCGCGGCGGCTCGATCGGGTCGGCCCCCATCGTCCCGTGAACGCGGAACAGCATCTCTGCCTGAGCGTAGTAGGGCTCGAGCTCATCGTAGGCAATCGGCCACGCGGGCGACACGCCGTCCTCGGTCTCGAGGACGCCGAAGTCCTCCTTCCGCAGGCGGGGCAGCGCCGCTCCGTACACCTTGGTGTTGCCGCCGACCCCGTAGAAGATGGAGGCGCGGAACGGCTTCCCGTGCTCATCGAGGAACTGCTCGGTGGTGCGGTACCGCTTGTCGGCGAAGACGGCGGTCGGGCTCCAGTTCTCAGGCTCGCGCGGCAGGTACCCGCCCCGCTCGACGATCAGGATCTTGGCGCCGCGATTGCGGAGCGCGTACGCGAGGGTCCCGCCGCCCATGCCGCTGCCGATGATGACGATGTCGGCGGTGATCGTGGGCCCGTCTGAGTGCGATGTCATTGCTTGCTAGCCTTTCGCCGAGCCAGTGGTCAGTCCGCAGGACTGGGTATCGGCCGAGGGTCAGATGGACGTGGCCGCGGGGGCTTCCGCGACCTGGAGGCCGGCCATCACGGTGACCCTTGGGCGCGGAGCGCCTGACGAGTCGCCAGGGCGACGGTGACTGGCTGGAACGTGGTGCTGGTGCCCTGTCGATGGGCGCGAGACTGGACCCACGTCGCAGCGTGCCCCGGGCGAGTTTGCGACGTCGTGCTCACCGTACTGGCGGCGGTCCCGCGTGCCTACCGTCCCCGCTGGCAGAAGGGTGGACAAAAGTGGCGACTGCGCTACCTTCCCGCAACCGACCCGAAAACGAGGAACCCCCGCCTCCGCCATCAAGGCGTCGACGAGGGTTCGAGCTCGCGGTGATCAGTCCCCGAGTGGGACGGGGAACCTGCAGGTCCGGATCGCGATCATCGCGACCCAGGCCCGCTACACGGCTTCTCGACGTCGCTTCCGCGAATAGCTGTCAAGCCACAGGATCGACACGATGATCATGCCTTGGAGCGCCACGGGCAGGTACGACACCAGCGAGTCGATCCGCAGCATCTGGAACGCGTTGGTCAGAATGCCGAGGAGCACCAGGCCAATCGCCGACTTGAGCGCCCCGCCGATGCCGCCGGCCACCGACGTGCCGCCGACCACGACGGCGCAGACCACGTAGAGCGGCACGGCGTCGCCGGAGATGGAGCTCGCCGAGTTGAGATACGCCGCCAGCATGATCCCGGCAAGGGTCGCAGTGCACGCGGAGATCAGATAGGTCGCCGCCTTGGTCCGAAGGACGTTGATGCCCGAGTAACTGGCGACCTCGTAGTCGCCTCCGACGGCGTACACGTTGCGGCCGAAGGACGTTGTCCGCAGGACCCAGTACGCGATGGCCACGACAGCGAGCATCACGAAGACCAGGATCGGCACCGGGCCGATGACCTGCAGGTTCGCGAGGTTCGCGAAGTCGGGGTTGGTGCTCGTGACCGGGTGAGCGTCCGTCAACTGCTGGCCGATGCCGGTCAGGACGATGCCCATGCCGAGCGTGATGATGAACGGCTCCGCCTTCTGGTAGACCGAGATGTAGGCGTTGATGATGCCCACCACGAGGCCCAGCAGCAGCACGAGCGCGATGGCCACCGGGATGGGAACGCCCCCGTTGATCAGCTGCAGGACGACCACGCCGGAGAGGGCCATCATGCCGCCGATCGAGAGGTCGACGCCGCCCGCGACCAGGCAGAACGTCTCGCCCATTGCGAGGATGAGGAAGATCGAGCTGGACTTGGTCAGGTCGATGATGTTCGCCTGGGAGAAGAACTCCGACTTGGTCGCCTCGAACTGGTTGAACACGAACATGGCGATGAGGACCAGGATGATCGCCAGGAACGCCTTCTGGAGGCCGAAGACCGACTTCGCGGCCCGCTTGATGGCTGCCATGGCTACTTCCTCACCGCGTTCTGCTTCGCCATGTCCAGCCAGATTGCCAGGATCAGGATCACGCCTCGGAACATGAACTGCACGTACGACGACACACCCAGCAGGTTGAGACAGTTGTTCAGCAGGACCAGCAGCAGCGTGCCGAACACCGTCCACACCACGCTTCCCCGGCCACCGATCAGGGCCGTCCCGCCCACGACGACCGCGAGGATCGCCTGGGTCATCCAGGGCGTGCCCATGGTCGGGTCGGCCAGGGTCACGCGGGAGACCAGCACGACGGCGCCGATTGCGGACATGAGCCCCGAGATCGCGTAGATCATCACGATCGACTTGCTGATCGGGATGCCGGCGAGGCGAGCGGCCACCTTGTTGCCGCCGGTGAGCACGACGGCGCGGCCCATGTACGTGCGCCGCTCGATCAGGTACAGGACGGCCAGGCCGACCAGGAACATCACGAAGACCACGGAGACGGGACCGATGCCGCCCGAGTTGATCGCCGTGAAGATCGAGGTGTCACTCTGCGAGTAGGTCAGGAACTGCGTGACGCCCTGCGTGTACATCAGGGCCACGGCGCCGAACACGAGGCTCATGCCGTAGGTGATGAACAGGGACTCGGCCTGCGTCAGGGCACCCGCGGTGAGGATGAGCGCGCTGTTGATGAGCCCGCACCCCACACCCACCGAGAGGCCGATCAGGATCGCCGGGCCTTGCCCGACCTTGTCGATCATCGTCACCGTGACCACGGCGACGAGCGAGATGATGCCGCCGATGGACAGGTCAAGGAACCCGGCCATGATCACGAAGGTCATGCCCAGGGCCGCGAAGATCAGGTTGCCGAACTGGAGGACGATGTTCTGGATGTTGTCGGGCGTCAGGAACCTGGGTTCCTGCACGGACGTGACGACCACCAGCAGTGCAATCGCGACGAAGATGGGGTTGTTCTTGATAACGTCCAGGACGGACTGCGGCGTGAACCGAGCCGCGGCGGGCTCCATCGCGGCGCTCATGCGAACTCGAAGGCCTTGGCCATGATCTCGTCAGCCGACGCGACAGCCGGGTCGAACTCCCCGTTGATCCGGCCGTCGCAGATCGTGTTGACCCGGTTGCTCATATGGAGGACCTCCGGCAGCTCGGACGAGATCAGGATGACCGAACCGCCATCCTCGACGATCTTCTTCATCAGCAGGTAGATCTCGTACTTGGCGCCGACGTCGACGCCCCTGGTGGGCTCGTCGAGCACGAGCACCCTCGGGCTCATCTCCAGCCAGCGCCCGAGGATCGCCTTCTGCTGGTTGCCGCCCGAGAGCGACCGGATCTTGGTCTTCCCCGAGGGCGTCCTGACGTTGAGCGCCTTGATCTGGCGCTCGCCGACCCCAGCCTCCGCTTTGCGGTTGATGAGGCCGTGCTCGGTCAGCCGCGCGAGCACCGCGAGCGAGATGTTCTGTTCCACGGAGAACCCGAGCAGCAAGCCCTGGAGCTTGCGGTCCTCGGGCACCATCGCGAGGCCCAGTCGGATGGCGTCCTTGGGGCTGTGGATCTCGACCTGCTTGCCGTCGAGGAGGATCGTCTTCTTGGCGACCTTGTCCGCGCCGAAGAGCGCCCGCACCAGCTCCGTCCGGCCGGAGCCGACCAGACCCACGAGGCCCAGGATCTCGCCCTTGCGGAGGGTGAGGTGAACGTCCTTGAGCTTGCGCGTGTGGACGTCCTTGATCTCGAGGATCGTCTCGCCCGCGCAGTCGGGTCGCGGCGGGTACTCGTTCTCGATAGTCCGGCCAACCATCATCGTGATCATCTGGTTGCGCGACAGCTCGCCCACGGGCTTCGTGTCGATGACGCGGCCGTCGCGCATCACCGTCACCACGTCGCAGAAGCCGAAGATCTCGTCGAGCTTGTGCGAGATGTAGATGATCGCGATGCCCTTGGCCTTGAGGTCCGCGATGATCTTGACGAGCTTGTCCATCTCGTCACTCGTGAGGCTGCTGCTCGGCTCGTCCATGATGATGAGCTTGGAGTCGAACGAGAGCGCCTTGGCGATCTCCACCATCTGCTTGTCCGAGACGCTGAGCTCGGAGACCTGCCGATGGGTGTCCACCTTGCAGCCGATGCTGTCGAGCAGCTTGCGCGCCTTGGCGTGCACGCCGCCTCGGCCGCCCGACTCGGCAAACCGGCCGAGGAAGACGTTCTCGCCGACCGACATCGTGTTCACCAGGTTGAGCTCCTGGTAGATGATCGCGAGACCCATGTTCATCGACTCGACGGGCGTGGTCTTTTCGATGACCCGGCCGCCGAAAGTGATCTCTCCGCTGTCCTTCTCGTAGACACCGGACAAGATCTTCATGAGCGTGGACTTGCCCGCCCCGTTCTCGCCGACGATGCCGTGGACGACGCCACCGGACACCTCCATCGAGACCCGATCAAGCGCCTTGACGCCCGGGAAGGCCTTGCTCACATCCCGGATGCTGAGCATGGCTTGGGGGGCGCTCGCCACGACCATCAGTGTCTCCTCAGTATCCGGTGCCCACCGGAGGATGATCTGCCATCCCGCCCCGCCGAGTCTAGTCGAAGGCGGGGTGGGGGAAATCGAGAGACCTCACGTCCGGGGGCCGGAAGTGAGGTCTCTGTCAACTCAGATTCCCTTTACCAATCGGGAGCGGTGAAGTTGCCGATCGTGTCCTTGTTGATGACGTCGAACGGGATGATGTTCGCCTTGACGGCCGAGGGATCCTTCTTGATCCAGAGCATGGACTCTTCCATGACCTTCGAGGTGATCGTCTCGGCGTTCTGGGCGATCGACGTGTAGTTCGGCCAGCTCTGGACCTGGGCGAAAGCGGTCTTGTTGCCGTCGACGGCGATGATCATGACCTTGTTGGCCCAGTCCTGGTTGACGGCCTTCAGCGCCTGGATGACGCCGGTCGCGCCGTTGTCCCAGTGGCAGAAGATGAACTGGATCTTGTCGCCGTACTTGGTGATCATGTCGGCGGCGATGGCCTGCGCCTGCGCCGTGTCCCACGCCGTCGGGTTCTTGTAGTCGAGGACCTGGATGTTCGTGCCCTGGATGCCCGCGGCGAAGCCGGCGTGGCGGTTGTTCGCCGCGACGTGGCCGGCCTGGCCGCCGATCTCGACGCCGGTGGCGCCGTTCGGGAATGCCTTCATGATCGTGGCCGCGGCGAGCTTGCCGGCCGCGATGTCGTCAACGCTCACCGAGCAGGTGGAGGCGTTGATCGCGGCCGCGGCGGGCGGCACCATGCTCAGGCACACGACCACGCCGCCAGCCATCGCGGCAGTGGTCGCGGGGACGTAGCCCGCCTCGTCGACCGGGTTGATCGCGATCGCGGCGACCTTCTGGGCCACGGCGCTGTTGATTGCCGCCGTCTGCTTCTGGACGTCGCCCCCGTTGTCGAGGTTGATGACGGTGAAGCCGTACTTGGCCGCGTTCTTCTGGTACATCTTCCAGGAGTAGGCCTGGGACGGGTTCTGCATCTGGGCGATGAACGCCAGGGTGGGCAGGTTTCCGGCCGCGGAAGCGGCCTGGCTGGGCGCTGCTCCAGAGGCGGCAGGGCTGGGGCTTGCGCTACTGCCGCAAGCACTCACCAGGACTGCTGCCACGGAGAGGGCGGCAATCGTGACTCGACTGCGATTCATCTACTCTCGCTCCTCAAGGTTCCATTGGCGATTCGCACGGCGCTCCTCGCAGGAGGCGCCGGCGGAAATCACGATCTCGTCTATCGCCCCATCGCACCTCCTGGCGTATTAGGCGAAGGGAGGTTCGTGTCGGTACCGGATCGGCCGGTTGCCAATTCGAGGGCGCGCTCCGGCGCCTCGATACGAATGCAGGCACAGCGCAGCGCGTTCTCGTCCACGCTGCGGTCGGTTCGCCCGTCGGCCATGCCGAGCGAGCGCGTGGTGGGGTCCGGGGTGCACCTAGGCATCACGACCCCTCGAACTTGGCAGGGCGGCGCTCGCGAAAGCCTGCGAGGCCTTCGTGCGCGTCGTCGGTGAAGGCCGTCAGGCCGCTGCCCAGCGACTCGAGTGACGCGGGGACCCGGGGACGGAGTCCGTCGATGAGCTGCTTGGCGACCTGGACGGCGACGGGCGCCTGGGCGGCGATGCGATCGGCCAGCTGACGTGTGGCCTCGGGCAGGTCCGCAGCAGCCACCACCTCAGAGAGTACCCCCCACGCCTCGGCGCGGAGGGCATCAACGGGCTGCCCACTCAGGATCATCTGCTTCGCGCGCGCGGGCCCCGCAACGACGGCAAGGCGCGTCGTCATGCCCCAGCCGGGAATGGTGCCGATCCCGACCTCGGGCGCGGCCACCTTCACGGTGTCGGCCGCGATCCTGAGATCGCACGCGAGCGCGAGTTCGAGGCCGCCGCCGTAGGCGATCCCGTTCAGGGCGGCGATCGTCGGCTGGCGCAGCTCTTCGAGCCGATCCATCACTCGGTGGCCTGACCGCACCCACGTGCGCCACATGTCGATCGGGGCGAGGGACGCCCAGGCGTTGATGTCAGCGCCGGCACAGAACGCGCGATCGCCCGCGCCCGTCAGTACCACCACCCGCACGGCCTCGTCGGCCTCGATCGCGGACAGCGCGGCATCGAGGCCCGCGAGCATCTCGGGCGTGACGGCGTTGAGCTTCTCGGGCCGATCCAGGGTGATCGTGGCGATCGGACCGTCAACCCGCAGGCGCAGGCCGGCCACATTGGTTTCGCTCATGCGCCGCGCCTCGTCAGCTGAAGGCCGATCGGCTCGGGGTGGAAGAGGCGGGCGTCCATCTGGTGAAGGTCGGGGCTGATCCGAAGATCGAGCGAGGTCTGGCCGACGATGTCACGCGCGACCGAGATGCCGGGCGCGATCTCCGTGACGGTCAGGCCCTCAGGGAGCAGCCGGATCACGCACCGCTCGGTGACGAACACGACCTCCTGGCCGAGCTCGCGCGCGCGGCGGCCGCTGAACGTCACGTGCTGCACCTGCTGCACGAACCGCTGGTGCCTGCCCTCCCGGACGATCATGACGTGGCCGTCCTCGATCGTGATCTGGGCGCCTGCCGTGAAGTAGCCCGAGAACACGATCCGCTTCGCGCGGGCGGTGATGTCCACGAAGCCGCCGACCCCCGCGGTCACGTGGGGGCGCGCCGCGAGCCTGGAGACGTTGACGTTGCCGTGCGCGTCAACCTCGAGGAACGAGAGCATCGCCCGGTCGAAGCCGCCGCCCTGGAGGTACTGGAACTGGTCGGGCGAGGCCATGAGGGCGTCCGGGTTCTGCGCGCAGCCGAAGGCGAAGCCGAGGAACGGCACGCCGCCGACGGCGCCCTGCTCGATGACCCACGTCACGGCGCCGTCGAGGCCCTCCTCAACGAGGATCCGGGGCACGAGCGCGGAGATGCCGAACCCGAGGTTGACGGCCTCGCCGTCGCGGAGCTCAGCCGCGGCGCGCCGGGCGATGACCTTCTCGGGGCCCCACTCGGCGAGCTCCAACGCCGAGCTCGGCGCGCGGTAGTGGCCGGCAGCCTCCGGAAGGAGCTCGGTCTGCGTGGTCTGGAGCTGGTCGGGGGCGAGGACGATCGCGTCCACCACGATGCCCGGCACCCGGACAGCCTGCGCAGGCAGCGTCCGGCCCTTGGCGAGGCGCTTGACCTGGGCGATCACGAAGCCGCCGTTGTTGTGGGCGGCGAGCGCCTGGTCGAGCACGCCGAGGGGGGCGCCCTCGTCCTCGCTCGTGAGGTTCCCGTACTCGTCGGCGGTCGTGGCCCGGATGATCGCCACGTCAACGGGGATGGACCGCAGGTAGAGCCACTCGCGCCCGTCGAACTCGACCACCGACACGATGTCCTCGGTCGTCTTGTCGTTCATGCGGCCGCCGTGGCGGCGCGGGTCCATGAACGTGTCCATCCCGACCTCGGTCAGGACGCCGGGCTGGCCGACCGCCGCGGCCCGGTGGAGCTGGAACAGGATCCCCGACGGGATGTTGTAGGCCTCGATCTCGTTCGCCTCGATCGCGGCGACGATCTTCGGCGGTGCAGCCGATGACGGGCCGCTCGGGTAGGAGCCCGCGATGATGCGTCGAATCTGCCCCGGCGCCGTGAGGTGGTCCACCCCGTCAATGCCGTACATGTCACCGGCGGCGATCGGGTGCAGGAGCGTCAGGTCGCCGCCCTCGCCGGTCGCCGAATACCGCTCGCCGAGGGCGCGCAGGACCGCATCGGGGCAGCCGAGCCCGCTCGACGAGCTGACCGACACGGTCGCCCCCGTCGGGATGCGCCCGACGGCCTCGGCCGCCGACAGGACCGGCACGAGGCGGCTCACCGCGAGGCGGCCCCCGAGCGAGGCATCCACCACGACGTGCGCGGGCCGAGGTGCATCTGCACCGACTTCAGCTCCGTGAAGGCGTCGACGCTGAACCGCCCGAACTCGCGCCCGATCCCACTCTCCTTGTAGCCGCCGAAGGGGAGCTCCGGGTAGCCGTCCAGGAACGTGTTGACCCAGATCGTGCCGGCGCGGATGGCGCGGCTCATGCCGATGGCCGTGTCGAGGTCGCGCGTCCAGACGCCGGCGGACAGCCCGTACGGAGTGGCGTTGGCGATCCGCGCCGCCTCCTCGGGCGTGTCGAACGTCAGCACCGACAGGACCGGGCCGAAGATCTCCTCGCGCGCGATCCTCATGGTCGGCTCCACGCCCGAGAACACGGTCGGCGCCATGAAGCGGCCGCAGGCGGTGTCCAGGCGACCGCCGCCCAGGAGCAGGTCAGCGCCCTCGGCCCGGCCAGAGTCGACCAGCTCGGCGATCTTGTCGAACTGCTCGTCGGTCGCGATCGCCCCGACCTTCGTCTTCGGGTCGAGCGGGTCGCCGACCGGGACGGTCTTGGATCGCTCGACGACTCGGGCGATGAACTCGTCGGCGATCGAGCGCTGCACGAGCAGGCGGCTGCCGCTGTTGCAGCACTCGCCCATGTTGAAGTAGACGCCGTAGACCACCGCGTCCAGGGCGGCATCGAGGTCCGCGTCGGCGAAGACGAGCTGGGGGTTCTTGCCGCCGAGCTCGAGCTCGACCTTCTTGAGGTTGCCCTTGGAGGCGTCGATCACCTGCCGGCCGACATTGGTCGATCCGGTGAAGCTGATCATGTCGACGTCCGGGTGCGCCGCCAGCGGCGTGCCGATCACCCGACCGGAGCCGGTGACGACGTTGAGCACGCCGTCCGGGAGCCCGGCCTCCTGTGCCATCTGGGCGAGGCGCAGGGTGGTCCCGGGCGTGATCTCTGCCGGCTTGACGACGGCCGTGCAGCCGACGGCGAGGGCGAAGGGCAGCTTCTGGCTGATGATCAGCAGCGGGAAGTTCCACGGGGTGATCATCCCCACGACGCCGAGCGGCTCCCGCAGGACCATGCCGAACATCGAGGAGCCCAGCGTGTTGTAGGTGTCGCCGTACGTGTGGCGGCACAGCGTGGAGGCGTACTCCCAGAGGTCGGCGGACGACATGACCTCGTCGCGCGCCTGGGTGACGGGCTTGCCGCTCTCGAGCGCCTCGACGTAGGCGAGATCGTCGGCGTTGGAGCGGATCGCCTCGGCGACGCGGTTGAGGATCCGGGCGCGCTCGACGCCGGGCATCGTGGGCCACGGGCCCTCGTCGAATGCGCGGCGCGCCGCCGCGACCGCCCGCTCGAGGTCCTCCACTCCGGCCCTCGGGTATCGGCCCACCGCGACGTCGTGTGCCGGGCTGATGCGCTCGAAGGTTTCACCAGCGACAGCGGCCACCCAGTTGCCGTCGATGAGGTTCTGGTATTCACGCGCGGTGATCGCCGAGGTCACGACGGGTGCTCCTTCCGGGTCAAGCGGGACGCTGGGTGCCGGCGCCGCGGGCGGCGGCGACGAGGGCGATGAGGTGTGCGACGGCAGGCGTCAGGGCGGAGGGGTCAGCATCCGAGCTCGGGTCCGTGAAGACCTTGGGGATGAGGGCCGAGCCGACCCCCAAGCAGGCGGCTCCGGCCTCGATCCATTCGCGAACGCTGTCCTCGGTTGCCTGGACGCCGCCCGTCACCACGACCTGCGTCTCCGGGAGCGGGCCGCGGATCGCCTTGAGGAAGCCGGGCCCGAGGCTGTCGCCCGGGAAGACCTTGACGAGCTCGACCCCCGACTCCTCGGCGGCCACGATCTCGGTCGGCGTGGCGCAGCCGGGCAGGTACGGGATGCGCCGGCGGTTGCACAGGCGAGCGACTTCGGGCGAGAAGCTCGGACCCACGATGAAGCGGGCCCCGGATGCGATGAACCGGTCGGCAGCCTCGGGGTCGCGGATCGAGCCCGCGCCGAGGATGGCCTGCGGATCATGCCGGGCGGCCTGCTGCGCCAGGACCGTGAAAGTGCCCCACGCTCCCGGACCGCGGTCCGTGAACTCGATCACCCGCGCTCCGCCCTCGCGAAGCGCTGCCGTGATCCGGAGGGCGCGGTCAGGATCCGGTGTGGAGAACAGGGGCAGCACGCCCGCGTCAACGGCGGCGACCAGCACCTCGAGGCGGCGCGAGAGCATCACCGCTCCACCCTCCCGGAGCCGGAGCCGCCCGCCAGCGCGTCCACCTCGGCCACCGATACCTGGTTCACGTCGCCGCGGATCGAATGCTTGAGGCATGAGGCCGCGACGGCGAACTCGAGCGCGGCCTGGGTGGTGCGCCCGTCGAGCAGGGCGTAGATGAGCCCGGCGGCGAAGGCGTCTCCCGCGCCGACGCGATCGACGATCGGGGCGATGCGATAGGACCTCGCGACGTGGAAGGCGTCCGCCGTCCAGATCACGCCCGACCAGGTGTTCTCGGACGCGGAGATCGACCCGCGCTGGGTGAAGGCGATGGTGCGGAGCCGAGGAAACCTGCCGGCGAGCTGGGACGCGACCGAGGCATAACCGGCAGCGTCGACGCGGCCCTCCGCCACGGAGCTCCCGGGCGCGCGGATGCCGAACACCTTCTCGGCGTCCTCCTCGTTGCCGATGAGGATGTCGGCCTCGGCAACGATTCCATCCATGACGTCCCCAGCCGCAGCGCCCCAGTTCCAGAGCTTGGCGCGATAGTTGAGGTCGACGGAGACCGTGGCGCTGGCGGCGCGAGCGGCCCGCACGGCGGCCAGGGTCGCCTCGGCGGCGGAGGCAGACAGCGCAGGGGTGATGCCCGTGGTGTGGAACCAACGAGCACCGTCCAAGAGCGACACCCAGGCATAGGCGCCGGCGCCTGCCTTGGCGATGCACGAATCGGCGCGGTCGTAGACAACCCGGCTGGCACGCTGGGAGGCGCCCGGCTCCAGGAAGTAGACGCCAAGGCGCCCGGCCTCGGCTGTGATGCCCGACGTGTCCACGCCGAGACCGCGGAGGAAGCGGATGGCGCCCTCGCCCAGGTCGTTCGCGGGGACTCGGGTCACGAACCGGGCCGGGACCCCGAAGCCCGCGAGCGAGGCGGCGACGTTCGCCTCGCCCCCGCCGAAGGTCGCCTCCAGCGTTCCGGCGCTCGCGAGGCGCGTGCCGTCGGGCGCGGCGAGACGCAGCATCACCTCACCGAAGGTCACGACGCTCGGGGCTGCCGCGTTGACCACGCAGTCTTGTCCTCGTTGTTGCTGATGTGTCTGCCGGGCACCCCAGGCGGTGCGATGCCCGGCAGACAGGAGGAGGAGGAAGCTGCGGAACGGCGATCAACGCGGAACCAGCCCACGTTCGGCCAGCTGAAGAGCGCGGATGTCGCCGGGCCTCCTCCGACCGTGACGCCGAACCGCAACCTTCGCAATGGAAGGTACGCGGCTGAGCGGACCCGGCATACCTATGGGCGTCGCCAGAAGGTGGACAGAAGTGAAGCCGCAGCAACCGATCCGGCGCTACTCCACTCGCTCCTCAGCCTGCGCAAGCCAGGCGATCGCCTGGTTCCAGAAGGTCCCGTAGTGGTCCCAGGTCACGAAGTCGGTGCCCCAGTGGGGCGCGAGATCGCTCATGAAGGCCATCGCACGACCCGTGCCCACCCTCCAGACCGCGATGAAGGGGTCGCCGTCACCGACCGTCGCCAGAACCTCGGCGCCCGGCTTCGCGACCGCCCGCTGGTAACCCAGGAACTTCGGCCATTCGCCTGGGATCCCGGCCAGCACGGCGTGCTCGCCCAGGAGCACCTGCACCTCGGCCCCCTCGGTGGTCTCGACGCGGTCGTCGGTGGCGGAGATCTCGACCGGCAGGACCTCCTCGATGGCGCTACCGTGGTAGTTCGCCTTGGCCTGGTAGCCCTGGAAGCTGAGGTAGCCGCCCGCCATGATCAGGGCGCCGCCCTGGCGCACGTAGTCGGCGACGACGCGGACCCGGTCGGGACCCATCGGTACCTTGAACATGTTGGGGTACATCGTCAGGGTGTTGCGACCGCAGTCGCTGATGACGACGACGTCGTACTGCTGCAGTGCCTCCACCGTGGTGGGAAACGAACTCATGACCAGGTGGTTTGGGATGTGCGTGACCTCGACCTCGGCAAAGCCGCTCATGGCGTCGCGAAAGAAGGTCGAGAAGTCCTCGTAGCCACCCAACTCGACTACGTCGAAGCCCTTGGTGTGGATCCTCGTGACACTCCACGTCTCGCCGACCAACAGAACACGTCGCGTTGCCATGTTGACTCCCAGCCAGTGACTGCACCGAGTACGGCCTCAGCCGCGCGGCCCGCGCCACGGGGTTCTGTTGCGTGAGGAGAAGGTCGACAGCGGGCCTGCGGAGCAATATGCTCTCGTTCCAAGTAAAATGCAAGAGGCACCGATGGGGAGTCTGACGGCGCGCGAACTGGAGGTCCTCCAGCTCGTCCATGCGCGGCCCGGGATCACCCGAGCACAGGTGGCGGCGACCCTCTCTGCCAGCAGCGGCACCGTCACCGGACTGGTTCGATCGCTCAACGAGGCTCGGTTACTGGACGAGCAGCCAGCGGCCCCGTCCGGGGCTCGGGGACGGCCGACACGCAGGTTGGTGCCTCATTCTGAGGGGCCACTGGTGATCGTTGGCATCGTGTCGCACGAGTCCTGGCGACTCAGCGTGGTCCAGCTGAGCGGGACGATCGTCGCCGTCGAGAGCGGGCAGCACGACGGCATGGATGGTGCGCAGATGGTCCAGGAGCTCAGCAGGGTGGCGGCTGGGCTTGCTGAGCGGTTCCCGGGCCGCATCCGGGGCACCGGTTTGGCGTTCCCCGGCGTTGTGCGCGGCAACGTGCTGCTCGACGCGCCGCTGCTCGAGTGGCGCTCCCTCGATGTGGGGTCCATTGCGCCTCAGTCGGGCTCGCCGACGGCGTCCGCGTCGGACCGAATCATCGTGGTGGGCAACGACGCATCGTTTGCCGCGCTCGGCGAAGCCGTCCGAGGGGCGGCGAGGAGCGCGGAGCTGCACCTCCACCTGTACTTGGATGCCGGTCTCGGCGGAGCCCTCACCCACCGCGGCGCCGTCGTTCCGGGCGCGCTGGGGCTGGGCGGCGAGTTCGGGCACATGCCGTTCGGCGACCCCGCCGCCCGTTGCCCGTGCGGGGCGACGGGCTGCTGGACAACGGCAGTCGGCGCGGTCCCGCTGGCGTCGACGCTTGGCGAACCGATCCCCGGGGATGCGGTGGGCTATGCGCGCCGGATCCTCGAGCGAGCGCGCCGGGGCGACACTCGGGCGCATGACGCCGTCACGGCCATCGCGGCCAGCCTTGGGCGAGGCATCGCGGGACTCGTGAACGGCCTCGACGTTGACCTCGTCACCCTTGGCGGCTGGGCACCGGAGGTCGCCGAAGTGGCGCCGGAAGCCCTGAGCCGCGCCTATGTCGAGGGCCTCATGCGCTTCCGCAGGTCAGAGCCGCCGCCGATGATCCCCGGCGCCCTCGGCGATGAGGCCCCGAGCGTGGGCGTGTCCGAGCAGGTCTGGTCGAAGCTGTGGGCGATCCTCTAGGGCCCGATCCACCGCTGACCACCGGACCCTCACCCCGCTCTGCCTCGCACGCGGTTTCCGCCCTTCGAGAACGGCCGCTCGTGCGGTGCCGCTACCATGCGCGCGATCAGGTCCCCGATCACACGGGGGCCACAGCGACTCCGGCCGTCCTACGCCACTGGAGATCCACGTGATCATCGACTCGTCCGTGACGCTCGAGGACCTGCGGAAGCCGCTCGCCGCCTTCTGGCCAGTCTCGGGTGTGAAGGTCGCCCGCCTGTGCGAGTCGTGGGACCCGGCGAAGGGCTCGCCGGTGTTCACCGTCCGCGGCCGATACACGAGCCAGGGCTGGACCGAGTGGACGCAGGGCTTCCAGTACGGCTGGGCGATCCTGCAGTACGACGCCACGGGGGACGAGCACTTCCTCCATCTCGGGCGGCGGGGCACCGTCGAGCACATGGCGCCGCACGTCTCCCACGTCGGCGTCCACGACCACGGGTTCAACAACGTCTCCACCTACGGGAACCTCTGGCGCCTGATGCGCGAGGGCCGCATCCCCCGCGACCCCTGGGAACTCGCGTTCTACGAGCTCGCCCTCAAGGCGTCGGGCGCAGTGCAGGCGGCCCGCTGGCGCCCCACGCACGACGGGTCGGGCTACATCTACTCATTCAACGGTCCGCATTCGCTGTTCGCGGACACGATCCGGTCCGTGCGCATTCTCTTCCTCGCCCACCAGCTGGGCCATGTCCTGATGGGCGAGAACGACGAACGGATCTCGCTGCTCGGCCGCGGAATCGAGCACGCGGAGACGACCGCCCGCTGGAACGTCTTCTACGGCGAGGGACGCGACGCCTACGACGAGTGGGGCCGCGTCGCCCATGAGAGCGTGTTCAACGTCAACGACGGCCGGTACCGGACGCCGTCGACGCAACAGGGCTACTCCGCGTTCTCCACGTGGACCCGCGGACTCGCCTGGATCATGGCGGGCTATCCGGAGCAGTTGGAGTACCTCGACACGGTGGAGGACGGCGAGCTCGACCCGTTCGGGGGCCGCGCCGCAGTCACCCAGATGCTCCTGCGGGCAGCGCGAGCGTCCTGCGACTTCTACATCGCCAACACCGCCGCAGACGGCGTCCCCTACTGGGACACGGGGGCGCCCGGCCTCGCGAACCTGTCCGGGTGGCGTGACCGGCCGTCGGACCCGTTCAACCACCACGAGCCGGTCGACAGCTCAGCGGCGGCCATCGGGGCGCAGGGCCTCCTCCGCCTGGGGCGGTGGCTGACCGCTCGCGGCGACGCTGACGGCGCGCGCTACACGGCCGCCGGGCTGACGACCCTCCGAACCGTGCTCTCGGAGCCCTACCTGGCCACCAACGAGGACCACCAGGGCCTTCTCCTGCACAGCGTCTACCACCGGCCGCGCGGGTGGGACTTCGCGCCGGACCCTGACGGCGTCCCGCGCGGCGAGGCCGTCATGTGGGGCGACTACCACCTCGTCGAGGCGGCCCTGCTGGCCCAGCGGATGCTCGACGGCAGCCCGTACCTCGCCTTCTTCGGGCCGACCGGGTAGGCGCGCCGCGCCGAGAGCGATGGGACCGGCGCTGCGGTGATCGCCGGGCGCCGGTTGGAGCCCGGGCGCCCGGCGAGGTGGATGGAAGTGAAGTCAGGTTCAGCAGGACTGCATCAGGGGGACGACGGGCTCGGCTCGTCCGCGACGGAGAACTGACCGGCTCTGGGCTGACCCGGGGCGTCCACTCCGTCTATCGTTGGTCTGGAGCGGGTTCAGGCGACGCGGACCAAAGACGGGATGGCCATGAGAGCGAACGGGGATATCGGGGCCGCTGTCATCGGCGGCGGCTTCATCGGTTCCGCGCATGTCGAGGCACTGCGGCGCCTGAACGTGACGGTGCGCGGGCTGCTGGAGCTCACCCCTGACATCGGGTCGCGGCGCGCCGCGGAGATGGGCCTTGCCCGCGCGTACGGCTCGCTCGACGAGTTGCTCGCTGACCCAGCCGTCGAGGTCGTCCACGTCGCCTCGCCCAACGCCCTGCACTACCCGCAGGTCCGCCAGATCCTCCGGGCGGGCCGGCACGTGGTGTGCGAGAAGCCGCTGGCGACGACTTCGGCGGAATCGTCCGCGCTCGTCGCCGAGGCCCGGAAGGCCGGCGTCGTCGCCGCGGTCAACTTCAACCTGCGCTTCTACCCGCTCAACCAGCACGTCCGCCAGTTGGTCGCCGAAGGTGGCATCGGAGCTCCACGTTTCATCTCGGGACACTACCTGCAGGATTGGCTGCTGTTCGACACGGACTGGAACTGGCGCCTCGACCCCGAGGTCGGCGGCGAGCTTCGCGCCGTCGCCGACATCGGCAGTCACTGGCTCGACCTCGCGGCCTTCCTGACTGGGGACCCGATCAGCCATGTCCTGGCCGACCTCGCGACGTTCGTCCCGATCCGACGGCAGCCGACTGGATCTGCGCAGACGTTCGCTGGCGCACAGATCGGCACCACGGTCGACCGCGAGATCCGGTCTGAGGATGCCGCCTCGATCCTCCTGCGGTTCGCGAGCGGCGCCCGCGGCGTGGTCGCGATCAGCCAAGTGAGCCCGGGGCGAAAGAACAGCCTGAGGTACGAGATCGACGGCTCGGTCGCAGCGGCGGCCTGGGACTCCGAGCGGCCCGACGAACTCTGGCTGGGCCACCGGGATGGCCCGAACGAACTCCTCCTCCGCAACCCGGGCCTGATGAATCGCGCCGGCGCGGCCGCCGCGTACCTCCCGGGCGGGCATGCCGAGGGCTTCGCCGACACGTTCAAGGCCGCGTTCGCGGCGATCTACGCCGACGTGGCCGCGGGGGGTCCGTCCGCGTCGCCTGCCTACGCCACGTTCGCCGACGGCCACGACGAGATGCTCGTCAACGACGCGATCGCCGAGAGTGCGCGCTCGCGCACCTGGGCGGAGGTCGCCCGATGACCACCGGGGGCATCTTCGCCCAACGGGGCAGCCTTCCAGGTGGATCCGCCCGCTCCCGCTGCGGTCGCTTCACGGGCACCAACCCGATTTCCGGCCCTGTCACGACTGACTCGGAGGAGCAGCAGCCATGAAGCTCGGCTTCCTTACCGCCCCGTTCCCGGAGACCCCGCTCATGGGGGTGGCCGACTGGGCCGCGTCCGAGGGGTTCGAGGTCCTCGAGATCGCCTGCTGGCCCCGCTCGGGCGGCGAGGCGCGCCGCTACGCGGGCACCAGCCACATCGACGTGGCGGACCTCTCGCCGTCACAGGCGCGCGACATCCGCGCGGAGGTCGAGGCCAAGGGGCTCTCGATCTCGGGCCTCGGCTTCTACCCGAACCCGCTGCACCCCGACCCCGAGCACCGGGCCACCGTGATCGCGCACCTGAAGCGGGTGATCGACGCGGCGGAGAAGATGGACGTCCCGCTCGTGAACACCTTCATGGGCGGCGACGGCGCCAGGAACCAGGACCAGAACTGGGAGGAGGCCCTCCGCGTCTGGCCGGACATCGTCGCCTACGCGCAGGACCACGGCCGGCGGATCACGCTCGAGAACTGCCCGATGCTGTTCAGCGACGACGAGTGGCCGGGCGGGCACAACATCGCCACCACCCCGCGCATGTGGCGGCGGATCCTCGAGCGGTGGGAGGGCGCGGTCGGGCTCAACTTCGACCCGAGCCACCTGATCCTCCAGATGATCGACACGCAGCGCTTCCTGCGCGAGTTCGGGAAGCACGTCCTCCACTACCAGGCCAAGGACCTCATGATCGACCGCGACGGGCTCTACGAGCGCGGCGTGTTCAGCATGGGCATGGGCTGGCAGGTCCCGCGGATCCCGGGCCTCGGCGAGGTGGACTGGGGGGTCGTCCACGGCGAGCTGTACCGGGCCGGCTACGAGGGCGACTGCATCATCGAGCACGAGGACCGCCGGTTCGAGGGCACCGACGCGAAGGTGAAGCAGGGGTTCCTCATCGCCCGGGACGTCCTCCGCCCGCTGTGCCACTGACACAGGGGCGCGGGCCCCAGCTCAGGATCGGGTGGGGCTCGGCCGGCCGAGAAAGGAGCGAGCCGGCACGCCGGTAGCCAGTCCCCGGGCAAGCCCGGTCACGACGCTACGGACCTGATGGGTGAGCTCCGGCAGTCCGGCGTCGTGTGCGCCGGTCGCGCACCGGCGTCATCATGGTGTTGCGGCACGCCAGCCAACCCACGACGGAGGAGCCCGGACCCGTGACTTCCTGGCAGCGCCGGCTCCCGCTCGCGCTCATCGCCTGCTCGTTGCTCGCGCTGGTCGCCATCAACGCGACGATGGGCACACCGTCCACCGGCCGGCCCTCGTTGGCGCAGCCGTCGGCCTCCATGGCGCCGTCGGCCGCGGCGTTCCCGGCAACCAGCTTCTCGGACCCGACCCCGCGCATCGCCATCGTCTACGACCTTGGCGGGCGTGGAAGCGCGGGCTTCAACGAGCTGGCGTGGGAGGGCGCGAAGCGCGCAGCCGACGTGTTCGGCGCCGAGCTCAAGGAGGTGACCGCCAAGCCGGGCGACACCGCCGCCGACCGCGAGGAGCGCCTCAAGGAGCTGGCCGACGCGCGCTACGACCCGATTTTCGTCATCGGCTCCACCTACGCCAGCGCCGTCGGCAAGGTGGCCCCGAAGTACCCCAGCATCTGGTTCGGCGTTCTCAACGACGGCACCGTGGACGCGAAGAACGTGATCGGAATCCTGTTCCACGAGGAGCAGGGCTCCTACCTCGTCGGCGCGGCCGCCGCGCTCACGTCGAAGACGGGGAAGGTCGGCTTCGTCGGCGCCGTCCAGATCCCGCTGCTCCAGACGTACGAGGCGGGCTTCACGGCGGGCGCCCGGGCCGCCAATCCGCGCGTCAAGGTGCAGGTCGCGTACCTTTCGCTGCCGCCTGACGACGCCGGCTTCACCGAGCCCGCCAAGGCGCGGAAGGCCGCACTGCGCATGTTCGACGCGGGCGCCGACGTGATCTTCGGGGCGGCTGGCGACTCGGGCAGCGGGGTCATCCAGGCTGCCCGCGATCGAGGGCTCTGGGCGATCGGCGCCAACAGCGACCAGTACCTCACTGCGGACCCGTCCGTGCGCGGCGCGATCCTGACGTCGATGCTCATGCGAGCCGACGTCGCCACGTACACGATCGCGATGGAGGTCGCGAACGGCGTCCCCAAGGACGGCAACAACGTGTTCGGCCTCGACCGGGACGGTGTGGGCTACTCGACCTCCGGCGGCTTCGTCGACCCGATCAGGGCGCAGCTCGACGCCTTCGCCGCCAGGATCGCCTCGGGCCAGATCCTCGTCCCCACGACGCCCTGACCGCCAGCTGCCCGCGACGGCGAGCGGGTGGCGGGGCACGAGCGGGCAATCAGGACCGTCGTGTGGACGTGGCGTCCCGCGTGACTGGCGCTGGAGCCGCAGAGGCGCCGCTGCCCAGCGATATGATCATGCCCTGATGGCGAGCCTCCAGGCCGGTCTCCTCGACCGCTACATCCGGCGCCTCCACCTCTTCGGCGAGGACGGCGCCGACATCTCCACACTCCGCAGGAGGGTGGAGCGGGCGGCCCCGCGGGTGCTCCCGTGGTCTGGCGTGCGCGTCACCTCGGTCGGGGCCGGCGGCGTCCCGGGCGAGTGGGTGATCCCGAAGACGGCCGACGCGGGGCGCGTGCTCCTCTACCTCCACGGAGGCGGGTGGATCATGGGCTCGCCCCGGACCCACCGGGCGCTCGTCGCCAGCCTGGCGGGCGGGGCACGCGTCCGGGCGCTCTCGCTCGACTACCGGCTCGCGCCGGAGAACCCGTTCCCGGCGGCGCTTGACGACTGCGTGGGGGCATACAGCTGGCTCCTCGCCAGCGGGATCGAGCCGGGGCGGATCGTCGTCGCGGGGGACTCGGCTGGCGGGAACCTCGCGCTCGCGCTGCTGCTCCGGCTCCGCGACGCGGGGGCGCCGCTGCCCGCCGGCGCGGTCCTCCTGTCCCCCGCCACGGACCTCGGGCTTGCAGGCGCCTCCCACACGACGCGCAAGGCACTCGACCCGTACTTCGCCAAGGCCGACCTCAGCGCGGTCATCGCGTCCTACGCGGGGACGCGCGATCTCGGCGAGCCGTACCTGTCGCCTCTCTTCGCCGACCTCCGCGGCCTGCCGCCGATGCTCATCCACGTGGGCGACCACGAGGTGCTCCTCGACGACGCCGTCCGTTTAGGGGAGCGGGCCCGCATCGCGGGCGTCGACGCGCGCACCGTCGTCTGGCCCGGGATGATGCATGTCTTCCAGAACCTCGCCCCGCTCCTCCCCGAGGCCCGCCGGGCCAATCGCGAGATCGGGACGTTCGTCAGGTCGAAGGTCGGCGTCCCCTCGTAGCGACGGGCCCGGCGGCCACGGCAGTCAGCCGAGGAGCAGCCGGACGGCAACGACCGTGCCGACCACGATGATCAGCGCGCGGAGCAGCGACGGCGGCAGTCGCCGCCCGACGAACGCCCCGACCTGGCCCCCCATGATCGAGCCGACGGCGATGAGCACGGCGGGCTCCCACGCGACCTGGGCAACGGCGATGAACAGGATCGCCGCCACGCCGTTGACCGTGAAGGCCAGGACGTTCTTGAGCCCGTTGAGCCGCTGGAGGCCCTCCGGGATGAACACTGCGAGGATCGCGATCAGGATGACGCTCTGTGCGGCGCCGAAGTACCCGCCGTAGATCGCCGTGGCGTAGACGAGCAGCGGGAGGACCCTCGAGCCCTCCAGGTCGGTGCCGTGGCGGGCCGCGAGCGCGCGCGACAGGCGAGGCTGGACCGCGACGAGCACGCACGCGAGGAGGATGAGGACCGGCACGATGCGCCCGAACGCCGACGCCGGCAGGACGAGCAGCAGGATCCCGCCGGTGAGCCCGCCGAGACCGGCGGCAATGCCCAGCCGGATCGCACGGCCCCGCTGGCCGACCAGCTCGCTGCGGTACGCGACTGCCCCGCTCGCAGCCCCCGGGACCAGCCCGATCGTGTTGGCGACGTTGGCCACGACGGGCGGGTAGCCGAGGGCGAGCAGGGTCGGGAACGTGATGAGCGAGCCCGACCCGACGATCGTGTTGATCGCGCCTGCCGCAAGGCCGGCGCCGATGATGATCAGGGCGTGGAGCGGCGTCACCGGATCGTCGTCGCCTGGGGAGCGCGGGGTGCGGTCACCATGCCGCCGCCGCTCCGTCCGACCGCGGATCGGAGGCGCTCGCGAACCCGTCCGCTTGGACCGCGACGACCTGCGCCTGGCCAACCTCCTCGTCGAAGTCGGCAAGCGATTCCGTCTCGAATCCGGCCCGCTCGAACCCGGGGCGCAAGGAGTCGATGCGGCGCTCCAGGCGGATCGACCCCTCGGTCGAGCCGACCTCAAGCCCGCCGAGCACCCAGCGCGCGGCGCTCACGGCCTCCGCCGGCCCGTGGCCGAGATCGAGCATCCTGCCCAGGAGCTCAGCCTGGATCTGGGGTTGGGCCTTGCCGCCCATCGTCCCGCTCAGGTACGCGACCCGGCCATCTCGCCGCACCATCACCGGCATCAGCGTGTGGGGCGGCCGGCGGTCGGGAGCGAGGACGTGCGGTGCGCCCGGCGACAGGGAGAACGCGGCGCCCCGGTTCTGGGCGACGATGCCGGTCTCCGGCTCCAGGATCCGCGCGCCGAACGAGTGGAACACGCTCTGGATGAGGACGACCCCTCGACCCGCATCGTCGGCAGCGCAGATGGCAACGGTGTCGCTGCCGATGGGCTCGATCCGGGACGGGAAGCGGCCGGGCGCCGGGACGTCCATTCCAGCCCGCAGGCGCCCGACATGAACGGGGGCGAGCAGCTCCCCGACCGGCACGTCGCCGTCGGCCAGGTAGCGGTCCCGGTCCGCGTTCGCGAGGCCGAACAGCCGGGCGACCCGCGGAGCCTGCGGACCGGCCGGATCGAACCCGCGTTCGGCGCCCTCAAGCGCCGCGAGGATCTCGAGGAGGACGAAGCCCTGGGAGTTGGGCGGCGTCGTGAGGACCTCCCAGCCGCGGTAGCCGCCCGCCAGCGGCTCCCCGGTCACCGTCTTGTGCGCTGCGAGGTCGGACGCCTGCAGCGGCGACCCGACGGCTCGAAGGCCCCTGGCGAAGCGCTCGCCGACCTCGCCCCGGTAGAAGGCACCGACCCCGCCCTCGGCCAGGGCCTCGAGCGTGCGGGCGAGGGCGGGCTGGCGGAACGTCGCGCCCTCGGGCAGCGGCGTGCCGTCGGCGAAGAAGATGTCCGCGATGCCGGGCGCATCCGCCAGCTCGCCCCGGTCGAGCTCCAAGGCGAGCTCCAGCGACCGGGAGACCGGTGTCCCCTCACGGGCGCGAGCGATGGCCGGGAGGAGTGCGTCCGCCAGGCCGAGCCGGGCGCCGAGGCCATGGATCGTTTCCCACGCGGCGAGCACGCCCGGCACCGTGACCGACAGCGGCCCGGTGACGGGCATCCGGTCGTGGCCAGCCCGAACCGTCGTCGCGTCGAGCCCGCGCGGCGCCCGGCCGCTCCCGTTGATGGCCACGACTCGACCAGACGGCTCGCCGACGAGGGCGAAGGCATCGCCGCCGATCGAGCACTGGTGGGGATAGACGACCGCGAGCATCGCCGCGGCCGCGAGGGCGGCGTCGATCGCGTTGCCGCCCGCACGGATGGCACCCAGGCCGGCCTCGGTGGCGAGCCGGTGGGGGGTCGCGAGGGCGCCCCGGGTTCCGCGGGCATCGATCCCGGCCGGGACGGTCCCGCCCATTGGCGCTTCCTGGTGAGAGCCGCCCGCTGCCATGCGGGTCTAGAGGATCTTGGAGAGGAACGCCTTCGTCCTCTCGTGGGTCGGGCTCTCGAAAAAGTGAAGGGGCGTCCCCTCCTCGATGATCCGGCCGTCGTCCATCATCACGACCCGGTCCGCCACCTCGCGCGCGAAGCCCATCTCGTGGGTCACGACGATCATCGTCATCCCCTCGCGCGCCAGCTCCTTCATGACCTCGAGCACCTCGCCGATCATCTCGGGGTCGAGCGCGGAGGTGGGCTCGTCGAACAGCATCAGCGCCGGCTTCATCGCCAGGGCCCGGGCGATCGCGACGCGCTGCTGCTGGCCGCCGGAGAGCTGGCCGGGATAGGCGTCCGCCTTGGACCCCAGCCCGACGCGGTCGAGCAGGGCACGGCCCATCGTCGACCGCGTCGGCCTTGGCCATCCCCCTCACGCGGACGGGCGCCAGGGTGACGTTCTCGAGCGCGGTCATGTGCGGGAACAGATTGAAGCGCTGGAAGACCATGCCGATCTCCTGGCGCTGGCGGGCGATGTTCGCCTCCTTGTCCTCGACGAGCTTCCCGTCCACCTCGCGGTACCCGATGAGGTGGCCGTTGACGGCGATCCGGCCCTGCTGGATCTTCTCGAGGTGGTTGACGCAGCGGATGAAGGTCGTCTTGCCTGAGCCGGATGCGCCGATGACGACGACGACCTCTTGGCGCTTGACCGTCATCGACACGCCCTTGAGGACGTGCAGCTTGCCGAACCACTTGTGGACGCCGGTGGCCTCGAACGACGGCATCCGCCGCAAGGGCAAGGCGCGCCGCCGATGGCCGCGAGGAGGTCGTGCGGTGCCTCAGCGCCCATCAGCGGCCCCCAACGCGTCGTCGGCGTCCTCCGGGGGACGGAAGCCGGTCAGCCGCTCGAGGAAGGACGGGCCCTCGGCTGCGGACGTCGACTTGCCGAAGTACCGCTCGATGCGCGACTGGACGACGCCCCAGGCCGTTGTCAGCAGGAGGTAGTAGATGGCCACGACGAGGAGCAGCTCGAACACGCGAAACGTGGCCGAGACCAGGGTGTTCGTGCTCAGCAGCAGCTCCTGCACCCCGATCACGCTCACAAGCGACGTGTTCTTGAGCATGGAGTTGAACTCGTTCCCCAGCGGGGGGATCACGAACCGGGCCGCCTGGGGCAGCACGACAAGGCGCATCGACTTCGCGTATGTCATCCCGAGCGACTTTGCCGCCTCCGACTGCCGGGGTCGACCGACAGGATCCCCGCACGGATGATCTCCGCCATGTAGGCGCCCTCGTTGAGGCTCAGGGCAACGATCGCCGCCTGGATGTTGCCGGCGAAGGTCACGGGCCCGAGCTGGATGTCGTGGAACCGGAAGATCCCGGCCGCCGCGAGGGCCGTGTAGACGAACACGATCTGGACGAGGAGCGGCGTGCCGCGGATGACCCACGTGTAGAGGCGCGCGATGGACCGGAGCTGCCTGGGCGCGCGAGAGGCGCGCGAACGCGGTGAGCATCCCGATGACGACCCCGAGCGTCTGGCCCGCCACGGCGAGGCCGAACGTCAGGGCGAGCCCCTGGAGGTAGCCCGCGCTCGGCTGCAGGAGGTAGTGCCAGAAGAACGACGAGTCGAAGTTGATCGCGGCGATGGTGGCCATGCCGCGATCGAACGTTCGCCGACTGCCGTCGGGGGAGAGCGACAGGGAGCGCGGGCTCAAGGAAGCGCGTCCCCCTGGATCCCGAATTGGGTGAGGATCTGGAGGTACGTCCCGTTGGCCTTGACCGCGTTGAATGCCGTCTGGATCGCGTCTGTCAGCGCGGTGTTCGTCTTCACGACCCCGATGCCCGTGAGGATCTGGCCGAACGGCTTGCCGGCGACCTCGAAGGTGTTCGGCGTCTTCCCGATGTAGTAGGCGGCGGTCTCGAGCGTCGTGCCGTAGGCGTCCACCTGCCCGATCTGCAGCTGCTGCAGCGCGTCGGTGTCCTTCGGGAACACGACGATGTCGATCAGCGGCTTGTTGGCCTTCTTGAAGGTGTCGTTCTGGGTCGTGAGGATGGTCTGGATGGTCGTCCCGTCCTCGACCGCGACCTTCAGCCCCGACAGGTCATCGAGCGTCTGGACGTGCTTCGGGTTTCCGCTGGCCACGAGGATGGACTGGCTCGAGTTCATGTAGTCCACGAGGTTGATCACCTCGCGGCGGGCCGGCTTGTCGAACAGCTGGGACATGATCGCGTCGCAGTTGCCCGCCTGAAGCGCCGGGATGAGCCCGCTGAACGGGATGTTCGACCAGGTCGCCTGCAGGCCGAGCTGGGCCGCGATCGCGTTGCCGAGCGCGATGTCCGATCCGGTCGGCTGGCTGTTCGCGTCCATGAACTCGATGGGCGGCGAGCTGATGTCCGAGCAGAAGACGATCTTGCCCGCGGTCTGGATCGCCGGCGGCGCGACTGCCGGCGTGGCCGCGACGGACGGCGCGGTCGTGGGCGCCTGGGAAGCCGCCGTCGACGCAGCCGCACCCGAGGATGCCGGAGCTGATGTCACCGCAGCCGGCGTCGCGGCTGGAGTCGGCGTGGTGGTCGCGCCCGAGCAGGCGCCGAACCACGACGCCTGCGAGGATCGCCAGCAGGGCCACTCTGCGCTGACCCGGGAACCTGTGTTGCTCATAACGACGACGCATCGCTTCCTCCTTCGGAAGGCACCTGTCGTTGTGTGGGACGCCTCAACACGGGAGCCTTGCGCGACCCGTCAGGACCGAGTGATCCCCCGCCTCACCTCCTGACGCGACGGCGCGGCGACGCGCCTTGGGCTGGAGGGCGCCAGAGGGTCCCCGGGCGGGTGGGTCGGGGTCCCCGGCGGGCTGACGGCCGCCACGATCGACCCGATCGACTTGACGTGCTCGACGGTCGCGGCCGCGGCTGCGGCGGGGTCGTGATGGACGATCGCGTCGAGGATCGCCCGGTGCCCCGCCAGCGACGCGGCCTGGCGCTCCGGGCTCTGGAGCGTGTCCTGCCGGATCGAGGCCATCCAGTCCGCCGTGACCTCGACGATCCGCCAGAGCAGTGGGTTGTGCGTCGCGCGGGCGACAAGACCGTGGAAACGGCGGTCGAGCGTGGCGTAGTCCGCCAGCGATCCTGCCCTCTCCATCTCACCGACGGCTGCCGTCAGACGCGGAGGTCCGCGGGCGTCGCCCGGAGCGCGGCGCGCGACGGTGATCGGCGGCTCGATGGCCTCGCGGAAGTCGAGGATGCTTCTGATCTCGCGCGATTCCGGAGCCATCACGCCCAGAAGGCTGTCGCCCAGGCCGCCGCCGTCCGCGCCGACCACAACGGTCCCCCGTCGGGTCGGCGCTCCAAGCGGCCCTTGAGCGTGAGCTCGTGGATCGCCTCCCGGATCGATGCCCTGGACACCCCGAGCTGCGCGGCGAGCTCGCGCTCGCTCGGCAACCGGGCGCCGGCTGGGAGCTGGCCCTGCTGCAGCACCCGCTCGAGCATGGACGACAGGGCGTCCGGCAGGCGGGCCGTCTGCACGGCGAGCTGCGACCAGTCGACCCTGACTCCGCGCTTCGCTCCGCTGCAGCCTTGTCGGGCAAAACGGTTTCCTCGCTGCTCACGGGCCGTCCTTGTGGTCTGCTGGACGGATGGTCAGACCACGTTACGGCATCCTCGAGCGACGTCAAGGGCGTGATCCGCCTGGCGGCGACAGTGATGGGAGCAACCGCGACTGGACGGTGGCCCGGAATCGGGCTCGTGCCGGATCAGCCCGTGCCTATTCATGAGCCGGTTGTTCGGCGGCTTCGCTCCTGCGGTCAACCTCGCCCGGATGAAGCTCGACACGACCGAGGGCGCGATTCGCCATCGCTTCGTGGCCGGGGCCACCAGTTTGGTCGACGCCACGGGCCGTCCTCGTCGTGCGGGAGGATCGGGTTCGCTGACCCCGCCCGACCCTTCTCAGGGATAGATGAGCCGGTGCTCGCGGCACATGGCGACGTACTTCTCGATCCGTGCGCGCCGGGTCTCGGGCCTCTTCGCGTCGCCGATCCGGTAGAGGATCGCGTACCGGTTGCGGCTGTCGAGGGTGGCGAAGAACGCAGCCGCCTCCGCATCCGCATCGAGCGCCGCCTGGAGGTCGTCGGGGACCGTGGCGGCACTCGATCCCTCGTATGCGGCGTCCCATCGGCCATCGGCCATGGCCCGCTCCACCTCGGCCAGCCCACCGGGTCGCATCTGCCCGAGCTCGATGAGCTCGGTGGCGCGCCTGCGGTTGACCTGCGACCACCTGCTTCGGGCCGTGCGCGGAGTGAACCGCTGCAGCCAGCACCGGTCGTCGAAGGAGCCCTTCTGACCGTCGATCCAGCCGAAGCACAGCGCGGTGTCGAGGGCCTCGTCGTAGGTGATGGAGGCCAGCCCTGAGTCCTTCCTGGCGATCTTGAGCCAGAGGCCGGATGAGGCCGGGCCTTGCTCTTCCAGCCACGTCTCGAACAGCTGCTTCGACGCGAGGGCGATGACCGGCAGGTCGTGCGGGTCGGGCATCAGGAGACGCTCCCACGTGCGGGGTGATGGCCAGCGCACTGTACCCGTCGTTGCATCGTGACGAGTGGGCATCGTTCGCGCGGCTGGCCAGCGAGTCGTCCGCGCCGGGTCGGCGGGGCGCCCATGAGGCGACGTTAGCTCGACGCAGAGGGCGGCAGTCACGATGCGGCTCGCCGAGCCGCCCGAGCCCGTGAAACGCCAGCGCGCCCACGGCCGCGCTGAACGTGTTCCGGAGCACGTCGTTGACGTCGGGGGTCCGCATCTGGTCCGAGAGCGCCTGGGAGACCTCCACGGCCGTGCTCGCGAACGCGGCGATCAGCAGGACCCACCGCATGCGGAGGCCGAACCGCCAGCGAAGGCCGAACCCGATCGGGGCGTAGAGCACGAGGTTCGCTACCAGGTTCGGCCCGCTCAGGAACCAGCCGTCGGGACCCACGAGATACGAGACGAGCGGCAGCACCGGGACGAGGTTGACGGGCATGTGCTGCGGGATTCCGCCAGTAGACTTGGCCCTCGCGCAGGGAGCCCAGCCCGACCGTGCCCTCCGCCTCGACGTCGCTCGGCGCGTGCGCGACTCCCTTGTGATGTCGATCGGGGACGTCGCCTTCGGGATGGAGGACGGCGCGTCTCGGTCGCCGGCCTCGTGTTCGGGGTGGCGGCCAGCACCAGCGACAGCCAGATCGTGCTGCTCGCCGGCGCGACGGGCGCCGTCGCCGGGGCGGTCTCGATGATGGCCGGCACCTACCTCGACGTCCACTCGGAGCGAAGTCGCGCGGCGGCGCTCGTCGATCGGGCGCGCGCGAGATCGCCGTGGATCCGGCCGCGCGCTCGAACGGGTGGCAACCGGCTGCGCGACGATCCTGGAGCTGGCGGATCGGACCTCGTCCGCTGGATGGTCGGCCTCATGCACGCGTCGGCCGAGCAGGCCGGCCGAGATCCTGCCTCGATCCAGGTGCAGGCCGCGGCGCCGGCGCACGTCGGCCCCATCGAGGAGTGCCGCGAGCGCGTGCGCTGGTTCCCCGCGGCCGTCAGCGGCCACGTCGCCGACCTGGTGAACCGGTACCGAGCGACCAGCTGCCCAATTCGTTGACCGGCTACATCTGGGACCGGGAGGGTGACGGGGATCGCAACCGCGATGTGTTCGGCGCCGCGAACGCGGCGTTCGTCACGGACGATGTCGTTGACCGCTTCGCCATCGTCGGCCGCCCGAGGAGCACGTCCGACGGCTCATGGAGCTCAGCGCGGCCGGCGTCGACCAGTTCAACCTCTACCTCATGAGCGGGGACGAGGAGGCGCAGCTTGAGGCCTACGGGTCGGCCGTCATCCCCGCGCTGAAGGCGGCACTCGGCGAAGCCTGACCCGGCGCGCATGGGGGAGGGGCGACGGACGCGCCCCTGTGCGAAGATCGCGCTCTGCTGCCCCGACCGCATGCCACGGGGAGGATCCCATCGCACCGCCCGCTCCTCTCCGCCTGGGTGAGTTCGTGGCGACCCTTGCGCTCGCGCAGGACAACGCCTTCGGCCAGCCGCTCGAGTCGCAGCTGCGCTCGTGCCTGCTGGCGGCGTGGATGTGCGAGGCCGCGGGGTTCGACGACCGAGGTGCGCGAGAACGCGTACTGGGTCGCGCTGCTGCGGTACGTCGGCTGCACCGGGCACGCCCACGAGGTCGCGACGCTGTTCGGCGACGAGATCGCGATCCGGGCCCAGACGCTCGTCCACGACGGCGGCGACCCCGCCGAGGTGATGCGCGACGTGTTCGCGTTCGCGACGGCCGGCCGCTCCCGACGAGGAGCGCGACGAGATCGTCCGGATGCTGCAGGAGACGGCGCACGAGTGGGCCGTCCACAACTTCACGTCCGGGTGCGAGGTGGCCGACATGCTCGTCCGGCGGCTCGACTTCGGCCCGGGCGTCCGCGAGGCGCTGGCGTTCACGTTCGAGCGCTGGAACGGCAAGGGCTTCCCCAACCACGTCGGCGGCGAGGCGATCCCGCTCGCGATGCGCGTCGTGCACCTGAGCCACGACATGGAGGCGATCGGCCGCATCTTCTCGCCGGAGCGCGCGCGTCGACGCCGCCCGCGACCGCCGCGACCGCACCTACGACCCGGCGCTCGCCGACCTGTTCGTCGAGCACGGGCCGAGTGGTTCGAGCGGCTCCGCACGACCGAGCCCGTGGGATGCGGTCCTGGCGCTCGAGCCCGAGCCGCGCCGCCTGCTCGACGGCGACGACCATCGACGACGCGCTCGCGGTCGCCGCCGACTTCATCGACCTCAAGTCGCCGTACATGGTCGGGCACAGCCGTCGCTGCGCGCGACCTCGCCGCCGACGCCGCCCGCGTGCTCGGGCTCGCCGACGACGCGATCACCGGCGCTCGGCCGGGCGGCGCTCGTGCACGACTTCGGCACCACGGCGGTCTCGAACTCGATCTGGGACAAGCCGGGCTCGCTGACGCGGACGGAGTTCGACCGCGTCGAGCTCCACCCGATGCTGACCGAGCAGATGCTGCGCCGCTCCCCGGCGCTCGCCGCGCTCAACCCGGTCGCGTCGCGCGCACCACGAGAAGTGCGACGGGTCCGGGCTACCACAAGCGCATGCGCGCGGACACCGGCGACCTCGGCGCGTGCGTGCTGGCCGCGACGGAGATCTACGTCGGGATGACCACGGAGCGGGCCGACCGTCCCGCCTTCTCGCCCGAGGACGCGGCCGCCGAGCTTCGCCGGCTCGAGTCGGAGGGCGTGATCGAGCCGCGCGCGAGCCGCGCCGTGCTCGTTGCCGCCGGGCACGGCGAGCCGCGAGCGCCCGCGCGGCAAGCGCAGCAGAACCCGGGCGGGCTGTCCCGCCGCGAGGTCGAGGTGCTGCAGCCTCGCCGCGCTCGGGCTCACGACGCGGCAGATCGCCGATCGGCTCTTCATCTCCGCCCAAGACCGCCGACCACCACATCCAGCACATCTACGCCAAGATCGGCGTGTCGACGCGGGCCGCCGCGGCGCTCTGGGCGGTCCAGAACGGCCTGCTGCCCGCCGCGCCCTGAGCGCTGGGCCGGCGATCGGGCCGCCACATGGCTCGCGACCCGCGCCCGACGACGAACGGCCCGGCCTCCGCTTGGGGAGGCTGGGCCGACGTGTCGGTGAGCGACGCCGGAACCCTCCGGCCCGCTGGGGATGTCAGTAGGTGACGGTGGCGATGCCGAACTCCCCGGCGTTCGCGTGGGTCAGGGCACTGGCACCGCCAACGCCGTCGTTGACCGGCGTGAGGGCCGTCAGCGATCCGTCCGAGGCGGCCGCGAACGGATAGACCTGGAACGTCGGGCCGGTCGTGCTCGACGTTCGGCCGAGGGGCAGCTGGCACAGGAACCTGCCGTCGTTCGTGATCGCCACGTCGATGGGATCGGATCGACCACCGAGGCTGGCCGTGTGCGCCGACGATGGCGTCGGGTCGACGAGCCCGCCGTCGGGGGCCACCTTGTACGTGGAGATGGCGCCGAGCCCGAAGTCGGGGCCGAGGAAGTTCGCAACGAAGACGTTGTCACCGCCGCGCACGATCCAGCAGGGCACCGGGAGGGGCTCTGGGGTCATCCGCTGCAGCGTGAAGGTCCCGTCGGTGTTGAGGGTGTACGAGCTCACGGCGCTGAGCCCAGCGGGGAGCGTCGAGGGCTGGTCCGACTGGCCGAACACCTCGGTCACGAGCAGGCGGCCCTGGGCGCTCCAGGTGAAAGAGAACGGGAAGGTGCCGTGGCCGTCGGCGAACACCGGCATCGTGGTTGTGCGCGGCGCGTCGCATGTCACCCTGCCGCGCGAGTCCAGGGCGTAGGCGTAGATATGGCCAGGCCCGGACGTCGGACCGAACGGGAACTGGTCGCCTGTTCCGCCGGGAGGGTTCGTCGTGCTGACTGGGCCCTCCTTCGAGATGACCACGAGCCACTTCCCGTCGGGGCTGACGCCGATCTGGCCAGGCAGCTCTGTGTCCACCGCCTGCCGGCTTGACAGCGCGGTCGCGGGGTACTGGTCGAGGGGATTGCCCACCGGCAGGCCCGGCAGTGCGCAGCTCTGGAAGCTCGCGAGACGCCGATTCTGGCCGACCGCGAATCCGTGACCGAGTCGCTGATCGCGTTGAGCACGTAGAGCCTGCCCGCGACATAGCGAGGCTCACCGGGAATGGATTGCGCCGAGCCGAGACGCCGACGGGACCGAGGCTCGGTGTCAACGAGGGTGAGGCCTCCGCGCCCGACATCGAAGGACGAGACGCTGCCGCTGCCGGCGTTCACCGCGAAGAGCAGCTTGCCGGTCGGGTCTGCGATCAACGAGCACGGGGGGTCGAGGGGATCGTGACGATCGGGGCGATGACCGGGGCCGCTGCCGCGCCCGCCGGTCGCCGTGGTCGCCGAGACCGGCCCCAGCGAGCCGTCCGCATACCGCGGGAACGTCAGAACGTGGTTGCCTCGACTCCAGTCGTTGGTCGCCACGTAGACCGCGCCGACGGCGCCACTCTGATGTCGTCTCGAGGCGATCACGTTGGGGGTCCCGGCTGCGGCAAAGGTGATCGCGAGCATCGACGCCGCGAGCGCCGTGCCACGACGAGGTCGCCCGTTGAGTCGGGCGTGGTGCATCCGAGCGACTCGCTGCGCGCCGGCATCCGAAGAGCTCGATGGCATCCTCCTCGAGGTGTTGTGACCGACACAAGGAGCATCCGCGTCGGCGCCGGGCGCGGCATCGGGTGACTACCCCACTTCTGGCCGGCGTGCGGAGCGGCCGGCTTCGGCCCCCGAGGACGCGACTGCAGCGAGCTGGACAGGCCAACGGGATCGAGTGTGAGATCACGGCGATGAGGGCTGAAGCCGGCGGCGGCCAAGCAGATCGAGCAGGCTCGACCGCGATCTGCTCGCTATCCTTCGTGCCATGCCCGAACGCTCCGTCTGGCCCCGCGGGTGCAGTCCGGGTTAATTCGACAGGCTCGTGCGCGGAGGAGTCGGCGGGTGCTCGAGATCCTTCCGATCTCCAGTCCCCACCGGTTCTCATCTCGCCTTGATAGCGCGTCCTGAGCACCGACGTTGGGCTGGCACCGCCCTGGCCGGCACCACAGCCATGGTCGCGATCCCCCTCGGGCTGTGGAGCCTGCTGCTCCTGGGGCTTCCGTACCGGCCACTCTGGCGGTCGTCCTCAGATCGATCTCGGGGATCACCCGCCCTGGCATATCCGCGCCGGGAGCGCGCCAATCCCGTGGCCTATCTCGGCTTCGACAAGGCACGGCACCTTCGATGGCTGTTCGGCGCTGCGCCCTTCATCGCTGGGTATTCCCGGCCATCCACGGCGGGCGACCGTACCTGCCTCCGATCTCGGGCCTCTTCCTCGTCCCGGCCTGGCGTCGTCTCGCTGATCGTAGAGGAGGCCGCCTTCCGTGCTGTGCTGCTGCGACGCCTGGCCGACGTCGCCGGCACGTCCGCAGGAGACCTTGCGACGGCTGCCCTCTTCGTCCTGTATCACGTGCCTCTCTGGCTCGCCAGGGGCACTGACATCTCGGTTCTAGGGTGTTTGTGGGTCGCGCGCTCTCGGTGTGGATGGGCTACGTCTTCCACAGGACGGGCTCCCTGTGGACGTGCATCGGCATCCAGCCCTCGACAACCTGATGCTCGGCAGCTGACGCGAGAGAAGCTGGTCACACCGCGATCATATGAGCGCTGGCCACAGCTCGAGCTGATGGACTGCGTGCCGATACGTCGCTCGACCTGCGGGTCTCGATCTCGTCGAAGAAGTGCCTCGACCGCCAAGGACCCCTCGGCCGACCGGTACCAGACGCGACGCAAGCCCCGCGCCGGTCAGCGCACGGTGATCGAGCCCGCCATGCCCGCGTGGAAGCTGCACACGTAGCGGTAGACGCCCGGCGCCGTGAAGGTGTGCGAGACGGTCTGGCCCTCGCTGAGGGACCCGCCGAACGAGCCATCGGCGGCCTTCACGTTGTGGCCGGTGAAGACGTCGCTGGTCCAGGTCACCGTCGTCCCGACCGCGACGGCCAGGTCCGCCGGGACGAAGGTCGTGCCGCTCGTCGTCACGGACGCCGCCAGCCCGGGCGGCGGCGCGGTGGACGGCGCGGCAGTGCCGGGCGCGGCAGTGCCGGGCGCGGCGGGCTGGCCGGCCGGCGGAGTCGGCGACGAGCCGGGCGACGGGCTCAGGAGCGACGGTGCCGCGCACCCGCCGACGAGGGCCGCCGCCAGCACGACGCAAAGAGAGGACCGGCTCACCATGCTCCCTCCCACCGCCGTGACGCCTCGGGCTTGCCGTCGCGCCCGCCCTGATCTCCGATCGCGAGACCCCCTCGGGTTGTTCGGCCCGGCCGCCTCGTCGTCGGTCCTCTCGGGCGGGCAGGCCCCCCCACTGCCACGATTTCGCCACCGTCACGATTTCCGCCTTGCCGTCGAGCGGATCGCGCGGCGTGACGGTAACAGGAATCTCGCAAGGCAGGATGCTGACACGGGCCGCGAACTGGTGCCGGGCTGGCCGAAGCGCTTGCTGAGGACCCTCGCTTCGGTGGGGCTCTCAAGCCGCCTCTTCTCCCGCCCTGACGGGACCGCCCTCTGCGGCGGTCACCTCGGTGACGCGCGCCGTGCCGTCTCCGCGTGCGGGCAGGAGCAGGGCGGTGGCCGCTGCGGCGACGGTCATGGCGATCGTGGCCCAGAAGGCTGCCTCGAAGCCGGCCCGGGGATTGGCCTGCGTCGCTGCCGCGGTGAGGATGACGGCGACGAGCGCGACCCCGAAGGCCCCGCCGAGCTGCTGGACGATGCGGGTGATCGCGGAGGCCTGGGGCATCTGGTCCTTGCGGAGGCTGACATAGGCGACGGTCACGACGGGGATGAAGACGATGCCCAGCCCGAGGCCGCGAACGAACAGGACCGCGCCGAGCAGCCAGAGGTTCGTGCCCGTGGCGCCGAGCGCGAACGGCACCGTCGCGGCGGCGATGACGAGGCAGGCGACGACCGCGACGAGCCGGGAACCGAACCTGTCGACCAGCCGGCCGACGACGAAGCGGGCGACCAGGGCGCCAACGCCCTGAGGGATGAGCAGCAGTGCGGCGTCCAGGGCGCTGTAGCCGAGGAGGGTCTGGAGGTACAGCGGCACCAGGAAGCTGCCCCCGAACAGGGAGGCGCCGACGAGGGTGAGCGCGATCGACGAGACGCGCACAGAGCGCACGGCGAGCAGGCGTACCTCGACGAGGGCCAGGCCGGCACGCCCGGCGGCCCAGACCACGAAGCCCGCCAGAAGGACCGCGCCGCCGACCAGGGGGATGAGCACGTCAGCCCGGCTGAACCCGCCGTCGGCGTGCGTGTTGGACAGGCCGTAAAGCAGGCCGGCCAGCGCCGGCATGAGCAGCACGGCGCCGACGACGTCGAGCCGCTGGCGAGGGGCCTCTCGGCTGGGGCGGTCATCGTTGATCCACAGGGCGGCGAGGATCAAGCCGACGACGCCGATCGGGACATTGATCAGGAACAGCCATCGCCACGACAGCCAGGTCAGCACGAGCCCGCCGAGCACGGGGCCGAGGATCGGACCCAGGGCGGCCGGCAGGCTGATGTTCGCCATCGCCCTTGTCCTCGACCTCGGGTCGACGTTCTGCATGGCGAGGGTCGCGATCAGCGGGGTCATCACGCCCGCGCCGAGGCCCTGGACGATGCGGAAGGCGATCAGCGACTCGGCGCTCCACGCGCATGCCGAGAGGACGGACCCGAGCAGGAACACGCTGAGCGCGAACAGCCAGAGCCGCTTGCCGCCGACCCGCGCCTGCGCCCAGCCCACGAAGGGGATCGCGACGGCGAGGGCGAGCAGGTAGCCGGTGCTCACCCACTGGATCGTCGAGATGGGGGCGTTGAGCTGCACCGTGAGCGTGTGCAGCCCGAGGGCCACGATCGTCGTGTCCAGGATCGCCGTGATCCCGCCCACGATGAGCGCCGCCAGCAGCTTGTTGGTCGCCTGTGACGACGGCGACGGCGACGCCTGAGTGCTTGCCATTCTCATCTCCATAGGGAACGTTCGTGTTCCCTATGCTAGTGGCGTAAGATAAGGAACGCAAGCGGTACCAATGAGGTGGGCGCATGACGGCAACCCGACGACGGGGCACGAAGCTCGAGGAGGCGATCCTCGCCGCCGGCTGGGAGCAGCTGCTGGCCGTGGGATACGACGGGTTCGCCTTCGAGGCCATCGCCGAGCGCGCGAAGACGGGCAAGGCCGTGCTGTACCGGCGCTGGCCGGACAAGGAAGACCTGCTGCTCGCCGTCCTCGCCAGCCGGGGCTTCGGCGTCCCGGTCGAGGTCCCCGACACGGGCTCGCTGCGCGAGGACGTGCTCACGCTGCTGCGGTCGGCCAACCGGGTCGGCGACAGCGCCGCCGGCCTGTTCAGCACGATCCTCGGCGCCTACTTCAACGAGACCGAGACCACCCCCGCGCAGCTGCGCGCCCGGCTCCTCGGCGAGGGCAGCGTCGCCATGGGGCAGGTCGTCCAGCACGCCATCGAACGCGGCGAGGTCACGGCCGCCCTACCGCCCAGGGTCGTGTCCCTGCCCAGCGACCTGCTCCGCCATGAGGTCATGATGACCCTCAGCCGCGTCCCCGACGAGACGATCGTCGACATCGTCGACACCGTGTTCCTCCCGCTCGCCACGCACCGAAGGACGAGAGACTCGGGATAGGTCCACGGTCAGGTCGTCCATCGACGGTCGACCTGTGCGGCGCTGGCTCACGCTGGCGAGCTGCCGCCGAAGGCGCGCTCGAGAAGCCCGGCTCGAGTATCTGGGATCGTCCCGCATCCCCGACGGGCGCCCACGCAGACCGGCTCTTCGGGGTGAGGTCGAATGGCAGCCGCAGCGCAGCGAAGTGGCACCTAGGCGGCGTCGTCGGCCGACGCCTGGCCGGTCGACTGGACCGCGAACTGCGTCCGGTAGAGCTCGTCGTAGAGCCCGCCGGCGGCGAGCAGCGATGCGTGGTTGCCGCGCTCGACGATCCGGCCCTCGGCGACCACGAGGATCTGGTCGGCCTGGCGGATGGTCGAGAGACGGTGGGCGATCACGATCGACGTCCGCCCGGCGAGCGCGGTCCGGAGCGCCTCCTGGACGGCGGCCTCGGATTCCGAGTCGAGGTGGGCGGTGGCCTCGTCGAGGACGACGATGTCGGGTGCCTTGAGCAGCAGGCGGGCGATCGCGATGCGCTGCTTCTCCCCTCCCGAGAGCCGGTATCCGCGGTCGCCGACGACGGTGTCGAGGCCGTCCGGCAGCGTGCGGACGAACGGCAGGATCTGGGCCGCCGCGAGGGCGTCGCTGAGCTCCGCGTCGGTCGCCCCGGGCCGCGCGTAGACGAGGTTCGCGCGGATCGTGTCGTGGAACAGGTGCGCGTCCTGGGTCACGACGCCGATCATGGCGCGCAGGGAGTCGAACGTGGCGTCGCGCGTGTCGAGCCCGTTGATCCGGACGGCCCCCGCGCGGACGTCGTACAGCCGGGGGACGAGCTGGCTGATGGTCGTCTTGCCGGCGCCCGACGGCCCCACGAGGGCCACGAGCTCGCCGGGCCGAGCGGTGAACGTGACGTCGTGGAGGACCTCGCTCGACGGCGCCTGGTCGAGGACCGCGACCGACTCGAGGGACGCCAGCGACACCTCGGACGCGGTCGGGTAGCTGAAGTCGACGTGATCGAACTCGACGCTCGCGAGCCCTCGCGGGATGTCGACCGCGTCCGGCCTCTCCGCCACCAGGGGCTTCAGGTCGAGCACCTCGAAGATGCGGTCGAACGACACGAGCGCGGTCATGACGCTGACCTGCACGTTCGAGAGCGCCATCAGCGGCCCGTACAGTCGGTTGAGGTACGCGGCGAGCGCCACGACCGTGCCCACCTGCAGGTCGCCCCGGACCGCCAGCATGCCGCCCACGCCGTAGACGACCGCAGTCGCGATCGATGCCGTCAGCAGCAGCGACGTCATGAAGACCGCCGTGAACATGGCCCGCGTCACGCCGATGTCGCGCACGCGCCCGGCCTTCGCCTCGAAGCTGTGGATCTCCCGGAGCGGCTGGCCGAACAGTCGGACGAGCAGCGCGCCGGCGACGTTGAACCGCTCGGTCATCGTCGAGGTCATGGCCGCGTTGAGGTTGTAGCTCTCGCGCGTGATGGCCTGGATCCGCTGGCCCACCCAGCGCGCCGGCAGCAGGAACACCGGGAAGAGGACGAGCGCGAGCAGCGTGATCTGCCAGCTCAGGAAGAGCATCGCCACCAGCGTCACGACGACCGTGACGGCGTTGCCCACAACCGAGGAGAGGGTGTTCGTGAACGCGCTCTGGGCGTCGAGGACGTCGCTGTTGAGGCGGCTCACCAGCGCACCGGTCTGGGTCCGCGTGAAGAACGCGACCGGCATCCGCTGGAAGTGGGCGAACACCTGGGTGCGCATGTCGAAGATGAGCCCCTCGCCCACCCGCGCCGAGATCCAGCGCTCACCGAGCGAGAGGGCCGCGTCGAAGACCGCGAGCACGACGAGCAGCAGCGCGAGCTCGACGACCAGGTCCGAGTTTCCGAGCAGGATGCCGTGGTCGATGATCGCGGCGTACACGAGCGGGTTCGCCGCGCCGACGGCGGCGTCGATGACGATCAGCACCAGGAACACGGACAGCAGCCGCCGGTAGGGCGCGGCGAAGCGCGCGATCCGCCCGACCAGGCCGGGCGAGAGGCGCTGCGAGCGCACGGAGTCGTCGCGTCGGAAGGAGCGCATGAGCTGCCCGCCTCCGAGGCCGCCGCCCGCCATGCTCATCGTCGACGACCTCGCCCGAGCGGTGCCGGACCGCTCCCGGCCCTGCCCGGGCTGTTCGCGGCCCCCTGCGCGCGGCCGTCCTGACTGCCGGCCTCGTCGGCAAGGTCGCGGAGGAGGTGGAGGAGGGCCGCCCGGTCAGCGGGCTCGAGGCGCCCGAACGCGTTCTCGGCGCTCTCCCTCCGGGCGACCTCCAGCCGGTCGAGGAGGAGCCGACCGCCGTCGGTCAGCGCGACGAGCGTCGAGCGGCGGTCCTCGGGATCGGGCTGGCGGGCGACGAGGCTCGCCGCCTCGACCCCGTCGACGAGGTCCGTGACCGTTCGCGGCACGACCGCGAGCCGCTCGGCGATGTCGGTCATCCGAAGCGCCCCGTCGGCGAGCAGGCGGACGACCCGCGACTGCGCCCGGGAGATGCCGAGCGGGGCGAGCGCCTCGCTCGTCCCGCGATGGAGGCGGCGGACGACCTGGCCGAGGAGGTCGGCGATCTCGAGCGAGGTCTCGACCTCGGTGTTGGCGGGGCAGACGGGTGCCGGTGTCTCGGGGATCTCCATGTGCAGAGGATACCTCACAATGAGGTACACCCGCTGTTCCCGAGCTGCGCGCCGAGCGGCCCGGCGGGGAGGAGGATTTGCTCCGGTGTCGCGTTGCAGTGGCGCTGTCGAGCTCGCGCGCCGAGCCTATCCGGGCCCCGGGGCCTGGCCGGAGTCGAGCTCGGCCAGGAACTCGGTCGGCGTGCGCACGGGGATCCGACCAGCCAGGGCCGTGAGGTGCCCGTCCCCGGAGACCAGGACCGCCCTCTCCGCCGCGGCGAGGGCGACGAGATAGTCGTCGGCCGGATCCTCGGACCGGACCGGGGGCGGGCCCGGCGGGTCGGCGGCGAGCTGCGCGGCGCGGCCCAGCCAGGCGGCGAACGCGTCGGCGTCGGGCGGCGGCACGAGCCTCGCGAGCTTCGGGTAGGCGAGGGCGCGGCGGAGCTCGGCCAGCAGCTGGGGCGAGACCACGAGCTCGAAGGCCCCGGCCTGCCAGGCGAGGAGCAGGCGGGCCGGGGTGCCCCGCAGGGAGAGCACCGCGGAGATCAGGACGTTGGCGTCGAGGACGGCCCGCACCGGGTGGCGGGTCAGCCGCGCGTCCGGTGCTGGGCCTCGACGGCGAGCGCGAGCGCCGCGCCCTCCTCGAGGTCGTTGGCGGCCCAGAGGCGCTCGAGCAGGTCGAGGCCCAGGTCGCGGCGCAGGGCCTCCTCGATCACTTCGCTGTCGCCCTTGCCCAGGCGGGCGGCGCGGACCCTCACCGCGCGGAGCACCTCGGGGTCGATCGTCAGGGTCGTGCGCACCTTCGTCATAGCAGCATCATCGCATCATGATGCCCGGCCTTCAAGCGGCACAGGTTGGGGTCAGCACGCGGGCGCTCTGGATGCGCGGGTGGCCGAACCCAGGGCGCGGCGACGAATGCGGGGTCCACGGCTGGTACGGCAGCTTCGCCGACCTGGCTGGCCCGTCGAGAAGCCCGCCCGTCGCGAGGTCCGGGAAGCCCAACCGGTGAACCCCCACGATCGTCACTGTCTGGGGTCCCGGCGGCCATGTCGCCGTCGCATAGGCGCGTGCGACCTCCTCGCGCGGCTGGTCGGGCACCGCGGACGCCATGACGCTGATCAGCCTTCGGCGGCGACGTACCCGACTTCCTGGATCAGCCAGGTGTTGCCGTCGGGGTCCCTCAAGTCCATGAAGGTCGAGTAGTCCGCGTGGCTCGGATCGGCACCGGGCGTGCTCTGGCCGGCCACGTCGTAGTGATACGGCCCGCTGACCGCAACGCCGCGCCCGACCAGCTCGGCATGCGCCGCGCCGAGGTCGTTGACCACCAGGTGGAGGCCGTGGAGCGATCCCGGCTCCATCGGGGACGTCTTCATCATCGCGATCGCGCACGAAGACCCGCGCGGGTTCAGCTGGACGATCCGGAAGTCGCCGGCCGTGTGGTCGACGATGAGGTCGAAGCCGCACTGGTCCAGGTAGAACGCCTTGGCGCGGTCGACGTCCGACACGGGCACGACGACGAGCTCGAGCTTGTAGTCCACCAGGTTGTTCTCCTTGATCGGGTCGGGTGAGGGAGCCGTCCGACGCTTGCCGTCACGACGGGGCCGCAGCAACGCAGCGGTCCACCGATGGATCGGGCATGGTAGCCCGGGCCGCGGCCCGCGTCCAGAGTGCACCAGCCGGGCGAGCCCGGTCATGACAGGCGGTCATGAAAGCGAACCACGTTCGATGCAGCGTCGCTTCCGTGGATAAAGCCACCGCCCTTGAGGTCGAGCCCGAGAAGCTCGTGAAGTCCACCACTGGGGCCCCATGGGCGGCAGCGCGGAGCGTGCTGAATACTGAGCGTGTGGAGCCACCCCAGCATCAAGAAGACGGTCCAGGAGGCCCCCGTGCGCAAGATCGTGCTCTACGCCCTGATGTCCCTCGAGGCTGACGTCGACGACCCCGCCGGGTACTTCAGCTCGAGCCCGGAGCCTGGTCAACCGCCGACATTCGACAGCGCGATGGTCGCCAACGAGGCGCAGGTCACCGCCACGCAGGACGCCGTGCTGCTGGGCCGCCACATGTACGACGAGTGGTCACGGTACTGGCCGACCGTCACGGACGATCCGTTCGCCGACTTCATCAACAGCGTCAAGAAGTACGTGGTGACCTCGACGCCGCTCTCGACCGAATGGCACAACGCGGAGGCGGTCCACGGGCCGCTGGAGGACGTGGTGCGTGATCTCAGGGCTCGACCCGGGGGCGACATCGGCATTCACGGCAGCATCACGCTGGCGCAGTCGCTGCTCGAGGCGGGTCTCGTCGACGAGCTGCGGCTGGTGGTCGGCCCGGCGTTTGGCTTCACCGGACGGCGCCTGTTCGCCAACGTCGGCCAGATCCGTCGGCTCGAACTCCTGAGCGCGACGCCAACGCCGAGCGGCAGCGTGCTGCTGGCCTACCGGGTGCCCTGATCGTTGGCCCGACGCGGAACCTATCTCATGACTCGGTGATGCCGATGACCCTCACCGGCGCTGCTGCAGACGCGCCATCGACCGACCCCGCGGTCAAGCGACGTCATGAACGTCCCTCGCTCGCGCCCAGCGTGACGAGGAGCTCGTCCAGCTGCGCGAGCGACTCGGGCATCCCGGACGTCGAACCGGACGCGATCGCATCGTCGAGCGCTTCCTTCGACGGATAGCGGTCGTGCACGACCAGCCGCGTCCTGCCGTCCGACTCCGCGAACGTCACCGTGGTGACGGCCCACCGCCGCCCTCGTCATTGGTCCAGACCAGGCGCGAGTGCGGGGTCACCTCGAGGTACCGGCCGAAGAACTCCATCGTCGAGCCCTCGTCTCCGAACACCAGGCGGTATCCGCCGCCCGCGCGCACATCCATCTCGCAGGAGAGCAGCGAGATGGGGAACGACTTCGGCGTCCACCACCGCTGGAACAGCTCGGCCTTGGTCCACGCCTCGAACACCAGGCGCGCGGGGCCGTTGACGGTTCGCCTGACGACGACCTCGCGCTCGGACGTCCGTTCCACGGCCGCGTCGTTCCCCGTGCCGGTGGGCTCAGTCGCTCTTGTGGCGTCCATCGACCATCTCCTTCCGCTTCAGTTCCCCGACAACGGGTCCAGCTCGTCGAAGCGCGCGTCCCAGAGCTCGGCGATACCACTCGATCCAGGCCGTCTCTTCGTCGAGTCGGCGCGGACCGAGCCGGCACGTCCGCACGCGCCCGACCTTCTCCGTGGTCACGAGCCCCGCCTGCTCCAGGACGCCGACGTGCTTCTTCATGCCCGTCAGGGTCATGTGGAACTGTCTGGGCCAGGTCCGTGATCGAAGCGTCGGCACGTCCCAGTTGCTCCAGGACGCCGCGTCGCGTGGCGTCCGAGAGCGCGGCGAAGGAGGCATCGAGCAGGCCGATCGAAAAGTGAACCATCTGGTGCAGTATCTAGCACCGGAACGGCATGTGCAAGCGGTCCTTCACAAGTGGAGGCGGGCAGGCCCGACTGGCCGCCGGAACTCACGGCGCTCGCCCGGCTGCATTCGGGCATGAAGTGGGGCGCCGAGACGGCAAGAAGCCCACCTCGACGGCCGGGTGGGGCTGGAAGTTCAATGGTTGGTCGGGCTCCGGGCAGGACGGCCATCCGCCACAGCCCGAGCCGAGTTGGTCCGGTGTCGGCTCGACGAGGCGACGCGCCGGCAGGACGGATCGCAGAGTCCAGGGTCACTGGGTCATCGACGCGAGTTCCGGAGCTTGAGAACGCGCCCTTGGCCCCGTAAGCGGCGCGAGTGCGAGTTCAGAGTGGGGGCGCTATGCAAGAAGAAGCCCCACTCCGCGACTGAAGTGGGGCGAGAGGCTCACCGGTTGGTCGGGGCGAGAGGGCTTGCCCCGAGAAACCGGATCCGCGACTATCCCCCACCCAACTCCGAGATGTACTCCGCGGGGGTCCGAACCGGCATGCGGCTCGCCAGCGACGTGAGGTGCACGTCACCCGAAACCAGGACCGCACGCTCGGCCGCGGCGAGGGCGACGAGGTAGTCATCGCCAGGGTCCTCGGAACGCACGGGCGGTGTCGCCGTACGGCCGACCAGCTCGGCGCGGATCGCGTGAGTGAGGCCGGTCACGCCGACGACCACACCATGGTCGAGCCGCGCACGCCGATCCCTGTGCTCTGGATCTGCACGCCGCCCGACCGCAGCTCTCCGATGTCGGCGGAGATCCGCGCGTTGAGCGCGTTGGTGTCCGCGAGCGACCTCGTCGCGGCCACGTAGGCCACGTCTTGCCGAGGCTCGAGGCACCGGGCCAGCGTCGCAGCCGCGGGGTCGGTGTCGAAGGATGGCGACGACGAGGCGCCTGCTCCCCGGCGGGTCGATCGAGACGCCGCCGAACCGACCCGGCTCCCCCACCTGGACCCAGAAGAGGATCGGCGTCGAAGGATCGAGCGCCATGCCGCTCGCGCGCAGGGCCGCCAGCTCGCTCCCGGTGAGCGGGATGCCGAGTGCTGGGTGTCGGCGCTCGGGTCGGCCGCCGTGGCCGATACGGCGGCGTCGGCCGCTGGGATGCCCTCGACGTGGAGCTCGGCCCGGATTTGTTTCGCGGCGCCCATGTCGGCGACCAGCAGGTCCCGGCACGCCGGCGACGTCCGGCCTGGCGAGGCGGTCTGACCGCCTCGCCCGGCTGCAGCGTCCCGGCCGACGGGGCCGCGCTGGCGGACGGGGCCGCGGCTGGTCGCGGCGGCCGTTGGGCCCGGCTGCGCCGCGCACCCTGCCACGACCGCGACGCCAAGCATGAGCAGCACCGCTCCCCGGGGTCCCATCTGCGTCCCCCAACACTGGCCGTCGGGCGTGCAGAACCGCGCCCATCGCGAGGACGGCCGACCAGCCGCCGCGGTTCCCATCCTAGCGCTCGAGCGGGCCGACGGCGCCGGGACAAGGCGGCCGTCCACCGGCTCGGCCTGTCGCACTCGACGGTCAAGCACCCATTGGCGAGCGCGCGGTCCAGGGTGGGTGCCGCGACTACGGCACAGCTGGTGTGGATCATCGCGCCTCGGCTGCCGGAACCCGAGGGAGAGGCGCCGGGGGACGAATAGTGGCTGCTACCTCAGCAGGCCCTTGCCGCCCCCAGCGAAGGCCTCGATTGCGTCGGCCGTGTCGGTCCCCGTCATTGGTCGGCCATGGCCGGGTCCGACGACCCGAAGCCGGAGATCGGCGAGCGCCGTGATGGAGGATCCGGCCGAGCGAGCATCCCAGGTCGTGTACCACGGCGGCGCCGACAATCCTCGTCGACCGCGAAGGAGGCCGTCGAGCGCATTCACCCGCAGCGTCAGCAGCGCGTCGCCGGTCAGCGCCACGCGGTCGTGGTTGCGGATGAGTGAGACGTGCCCCGGCGTGTGCCCAGGGCTAGCCAGCCAGCTCCACCCGTCGAGTCCCTCGATCGTCCCGTCCGGCGTGAGGGCGCGGAGTCGCCCGCCCAGGTTGTTGCGCGCCAGGATCGCGGCGCGCCGGCGCTCGCCGAGCGCCCGCATCAGCGGGAGGATCAACCACCGGTCGAGCGGACCGGCAAACCGCGCCATCGCCTCGAAGTCGCCGTCGGCGATGGGGACCTCGAGAGGATGGGCGACGATCGGGCATCGCCAGTCGTCGGCGAGCACGCGGGCAGCCCCCGCGTGTTCTGGGTGCACGTGGGTCAGCACGATCGCGGCGGGCGTGGCGACACCGAGATGTCGCCGTACCGCGGAGCGGATCCGGTCAGCGTCCCCCGCCGATCCCGCATCAACCAGAGCGGAGCCACCAGCGGATCGGACGAGGTACACGTTCGTCTGCGTGCGCCCCACGGTCCGAGGCAGAACACGCCCGATTCGATCTCCGACATGTCCGAAGGCTGTGCCTCCACACCCCGAACGGGAAGTGAGGATGCGCCATGCACGCAATGCCTTGTGGGTCCGGTACGACGTTGTCATCCTCGTCGGCCTCCCTGGGTCTGTCGCACTCGGCGGTGAAGCACCACCTGGCGAACGCGCGGTCCAAGGTGGGGGCGGCGACCACGGCGCAGCTCGTGTGAATCCTGTCCGCGCGGCTGCCGGAGCCGGATGACGAGGCGCGGGCGGACGCGTGGCCCTCTGCTCGCGACGGCCTCGAGTCCCGCGGCTAACCCCCGAAGATGCTGTTCGAGGCCATCGCGTCGTCCGGGTAGAACCACCGCTCGGTCTGCCGCCCGTCGCGGAAGTGGAAGATGCTCACGACGCGGGTCTCGACCTCCAGGCTGTCCCGGCGCGCGCCCATGTAGCTCAGCGCGCAGACGTGGTCGTCGTCGCCGAAGACGTCGTGCTCGCGCAGTGTGAACCCGAGCGGGCGGAGGCTCGCGAGCAGTTGGAGCACGCGGTCTCGGCCCTCCGAGTCGCCGGCCAGCGGGTGGTTGCCCGGGACGTGCCACACCACGTCCTCGGCGATCAGGGAGGCGACGGCGTCGAGGTCAGTATGGCGGAATGCTTCAGCGGTCTGGCGGTACGGCAAGTGCGTTCGGATGATCGTCGCCCATTCTCATCGCTCCTGGCGCGGATGACGTTGCCGAACCTGATTGTGGAGCCTGCGCGAGGGGTGGTCGCCTCGGTCCTGGTTGCCGGGCCGGAGAAGGCCGCCGCCCACCGGCTCGGCCTGTCGCACTCGACTGTCAAGCACCACCTCGCGAACGCGCGGACGAAGGTGGGCGTGGAGACGACCGCGCAGTTAGTTTGGATCCTGGCGGAGCGGTTGCCCCAGCCGGAGGGCGATCCGCAGGGGGAGCAGACATCGAGCGCAACTAGATGAGGCTCGGGGTTCGTCTTGGTGCAGTCCGGCTCCCTAGCCAAGGGTGATGATTGCGCCGCCTCGCCGCCACCTTCGTCGCCGTCCTCGTCGCCGCCGCTGTGCCGCGCCGAGCTCCCCGACACCTTCGACCGCAGCCGCCTCGCGTCGTCACGGCAGGCCGGCGCGTCGCCGGCGGCCACCACGTCGGCGACCCCCTCGGCCAGCGCCAGCGCCAGCGGCCGAGTGGACCGCGCTGCCGCTGGGCGGCGCCAGCGCTCGCGGCCCCGTACGAGAGCCTCTCCGACGTCGTCCAGGCGGCCGGCGGGTACGTGGCGGTGGGTCAGTTCCAGAACTCCAGCGGTCGCATCCAGGCCGCCACGTGGTGGTCGCCCGACTGGCGGACCTGGATTCGGACGATGCTCGACGTCCCCGCGACGGGCTGGTCGAGCCTCCGGAACGTCCTCCCGGTCGGCGGGCGCCTGGTGGGTGTCGGGGTCTCCGGGGAGACCGTCTGCGTGCCGCCCCAGGGCGAGGGCGCGGTGTGCAAGCCCACGCCGGTCGCCTTCTGGACCACGTCCGACGGGCAGCACTGGACGGCTGCGGCCCCGCCGGCAGGCATGGCGGGCCTGACGGTCGACGCCGTCGGCGTCCAACGGGAGCCTCCTGGTCCTGGCCGGCGACACGGGCTGGGATCGGCCCGCGGTCTGGACCACGACCGACGGGGCGACCTGGCAGCGCGAGGCGCTCCCGGCCGCATTCAAGGACGCCCACTTCGCCGGCGCCGCCGCGGTCGGGTCCGGGTTCGTCATGACGGGGTCGACGGGCGGCGTGCAGCCCAAGTGCTGCGCGACCGGCAAGAGCGACACCACCCCTGCGGCCTGGGCGTCCGCGGACGGCGCGACGTGGAGGCCGGCCGTGGTCGAGGGCGCGTCGGCCGCCGTCGGCGACCAGATCGGGCCCGACTACGTCGGGAGCGCCGGCCTCGTGGCGTGGGGCGGCCGCGATTCCTCGCACGGCTGGGCGTCGCCCGACGGGCTGCGCTGGAGCGCCGCGGCGAAGCCGGCCGGCTACCCCGTGGTCCCGCGGGCGTCGGACGGCACCCGGATCGTCGGCGACTCCTACGCCGCCGGGGACCAGGAGGCCTTCTGGGTCTCGCCGACGGCGTGACGTGGCAGGCGCTCGGGGCCGCCGGGGCGGCCGACCAGATGCCGGTCTGGACGGGGCCCGGGGTGGGGACCGCGGACGCCGAGTTCCTGTTCGCGGACGGGCTCGGGCTCACCGGCCAGAACGGGACGACGCAGTTCCCGCTCTGGTTCGCCGAGGCCCAGACGGGGCCGTAGGCACCGGCGATGAGTTAGTGTTCGGCAGGCTCGGCGCGCTCGCGGAAGTGGGCGCTCAAGATGAGCTAGTGCACTCCATGGTGAAGCTTCAGGGGGCGTAAGAGCGTTCGGCGTATACGCGGATACGTCAGGGCAGCTATATTGGAGCGTTGCGACGCGCGGCTCTGGCTATATTATAAAAAAAAAAAGTATGAGGAGTCTTTCGCGCAAGGACTCGGCGAAAAGCGCCCCTCGGATATAACCGCGGGAGCGCACTTGACGTCTTGAGGGGTGCGCGGAGAGCGTTCTCGCGAAGTCCCGGCCGTCAGCTAGGGGGCAAGCGGAGTGCTACGGAGGCTGTGGTTGGCCGCGGCGGCCGTCGCCGTCGTCGTGTCCGCCTGCTCCGCGGCAGCGGCGACGCCCGGCGCCACCGAGCTCCCCACGGCCACCCCGGGCGACGACGGCCGCAACAGGCGAACTCCAAGTGCGCAGGCGGCAGGAACCACGGGCACTCAGCCCGACGCGGCGTTCCCGTCCAGGGTGCCGGGTTGCCGGTGATGAGCGTCGACGGAGACGGCGCGGCTCCTGCAGGTAGGGCGCGCTCGACGGCCAGGCCGTGGCGGTGGCCGGCTACTACAACGCGATGTCCCTGCCCTGCCCCTACCCGGGGCGGTACGTCGGCCCGCTCGAGGACTGGTGCCGGATGGTCGCCTTCACCGACAGCCGCGCCGGCGCGCAGCTCTGCGTGGGCGGCGGGAACGGCATGAGCTGCGGCCAGCCGTCCGGGACCAACCTCTCGCCGTGGTTCATGACTGAGACGAGCGGAAACCCGTGGTCCTACCTCACCGCCGGACCGACGGGCCAGCCCGCCGCCCTTGTGCTCATCGGCCACGCTGGCGACGCTCGGCAGTGGCAGTGCACCGCCGCGACCCAGGCCAAGTGCGCGGCCGCCCTCGTGGTGGGCCGGATCGCGTGGGCGGAGGGCCACGAGGTCCCGCCGACCGCGCCGCAGCCCGGCGACCTCCAGGCGGGGAAGGCCATCACGCCGCGGATGACCCTCGCCGAGGTCGGGGCGGCCGCCGGGCGTCGGCGGGGACCTGCTCGACCGCGGCCGCGCTCCCGCGACGCGACGTCGCCACGGTCGACCCTCGCTGGAACCTCGCGGGTGACGGCATCGTGTGGATCGCGCGGTCGCTCGGGCCGGCCGCCGGGCCGGGGCCGTCCCGCCCGGAGACGGTCTGGCTCGTAGACGACGCCACCGGGAGGGTCGATCGACAGCCACCCCCTACAGCTGGCCGCGGACTACAAGCCGGCGCGGCCTGTGGCAGATGGCAACCGTCCACGGGCTCGACTGCTGCGCGGGCGACACGCTCGCGTTCTACCGGGTCACGGCCTCCGACGGCACCGCCGTCTACGAGGGCATGGTCCGCGGCGACGCGTCTGGGTCGGGGAGCCAGGACGCGACGGTCTTCGGCGGCGGCTACATGTCCACCCCGCTCGACCTGCCGGCCGGTCGCTACTCGGTTGCCGCATGGCTGGCCCCGTACAGCGGCGGCGTCGCGGGCGCGCCTAGAGGACGAGTGCTCCACCAAGGTCACCCTCCGCGCGCTCGACGACGTCAGGCTGAACGCGGACTTCCCAGCCAACAAGGCATGCACCCTCGGGCCCGCGCCCTCGCCGTCGCCCGGCTCGTAGGCACGGAGACGAGGATGCCGATCTGGCCGATCCGGGCGCTCGCGGCGCTTGCCCTCGCGGGGCTCGTCGGCGGCTGCACGCTGGCCGGCGCGCTCGGGCCCACCGGCGGCGCCGGGGCCCGGACCGTGACCGGCTGCGGCGGCGAGGTGATTTCGGTCCCGGCCGGCCAGGCCGCCCCGTCGCCCGCGTGCTCGAGCGGCCCGATGACGCCGCCGACCCCCTACCCCGTGTCGGACGAGGCGGCCGTCGCCGCCGCCGAGCGGTTCCTGGGCACGAAGGGCCTCAGCGTGTACACGAAGGACCTCGCCGAGGCGCCCGCGCTCCTCGTGACCGGCCCCGACGCCGCCGCCGTCGTCGACGGCATCACGGGCCGCGTCCTGCAGGCATTCGCCCACGCCCCGGACATCGGCAGTCCGGACGGCGCGCCGCCCCGGTGGTCGCCAGCCCCGTCGTCCGCCCCGTCCGTCCAGACCGCCAGTTCGGCCGTCGCCGCCGCCCGGGCCTGGCTCGGGCAGCGGGCGGACCAGCTCGCGCCGGGGGCCGGCCGGGCGGTGCTCGACGGCGGCGACCCCCTGGCGCGGGCCTGGCTCGTCACGCTGCAGGGCGCCGACGGCCGCGAGCTCGACCTCCGCGTGGCGCCCGACGGCCGCGTCGTCGGCTACCAGGTGGCGGGCGCGCCCATGGCGCTCGCCCTGCCCCGCTTCTCGCGCGACGCCGCGATCGCGATGGCCGTCGCCAAGATGCAGGCCCTCGACGGCGGCGCCGACGACCAGCTGACGTCGGCGCAGTTCATGGGCGGCCTCGCGCCCACCGGGGAGAGCCTCACCTGGATCGTGGGCGCCGGCGTCCCACAGCCCGACCCGAGCTACGGCATCGTCTGGGCGCTCGGCGGCGCCGTTCAGGTCGACGCCGTCAGCGGCGAGGTGACGGTCCTCAAGCACTGATGGCGGCGGGCGGCGCCGACCCCCGGTCAACTGACCGATACCGCCGCGAGGGCGCCGCGCCGACCATCAGGGCATGACCCGCCGACATGCTCCCAGCCGCCCCGCCGCGGGGGCCTCGCCTATTGGTCGGCCGCACCCTCCCCTGTGCCGACCCGGCCCGCCCCGTCCGACATCGGGGCTGCTCCCGCTCCCTCGCCTCGCGATGCGATGGCAGCGCCTGACGTGGCGGCCGTGAACGACGAGGCGACGGGCCTCACACAGCGCGAGCTGCTGATGGAGATGCGGGAGGACCTAGGGGACTGGGGGCCACGTTCGACTCGATCGCGCGCGACCAGGCGCTTTGGGTCGAGCTGCGATCGCCAGTCGGGAGCCGCCGACGGTCGCGGGGCGGCCGGAATGAGGGACGGGCCCGGGGTGGAAAGTGCGCAAGACTGGTCGGGGCGAGAGGGCTTGGACTTGCCGTTCCCACGCCTCGGATCGTGCTTCCCGAGTCGATCGCGAACGCGCTCCGTGGTGCCGCGTAGATTTCGTCGGGCCCAAAGGTCTCCCCCCTCCAAACCAGAGACCTTGCCGGACTGCTCAGGACCGGGGCACACCACACACGGTTCCGAGCCCGAATGCTCGCTCGCCCGGGCTGAAGCTCGACCTGCAACCGGCGGGCAACCCTCAGTCGCTCCGCTGCGCGCTCGGCTCGTGCCAGAACGGCGCGAGAGCCTCCGCGACAGCCCGCTGCTGATCGGGCGTCAGACGTCGGCCGAACTCCCGCTCGATCACCGGGAGGTGGGCTGCGAATCCTCGTTCGTGAGCCTGGAGTCCCTCCGGCGTCAGTTCCACGCGTACGCCGCGCCGATCACCCCTAACCGGCTCGCGACGCACGTACCCGGCCGCCTCCATGCGATCGATGAGCCGGGTGATGCCGCTGCGGGTGAACACCGATCGCTCCTGGATCTCCTGGATGCGTAGTCCGCGGTCGGGCAAATCGTAGAGCTGGGCGAGCACGTCGAGCCAGGTGAGCGGGTAGCCAACCTTCGCGATGAGGTCCGGCTCAGCGACCTGCAGGACCCGGGCGTTGGCGAACAGAATCCCTCGCCAGGCGTCGGCCCAGGAGTTCTCGGGTCTGGATTGATCCGGATCGCGTGCCATGTGGGCAGTGTAGACCGCAGAATCTGACAGCGCAAATACTGGTAGATCAGTAGTTGACAAGACAGATAGTTGTACTACAGTGAATGACGGAGCACGAACGTCGGCCGTCGCGCCGGGAGGTGCTCCAGCTGTGGAGGCTTCAGTCATGGCAACGTTGTTCGTCCGGCACACCGTCCAGGACTACGCGACATGGCGTCGCGCTTACGACGGCGTGAAGCCGTTGCAGCGGTCCGCCGGAGTCCTGGCAGACGCGGTCTATCAGTCGCCGGAAGACCCCAACGTTCTTACCGTCTCGCACGATTTCGCCAGCCTCGACGAAGCCCGCGCGTGGGTCGCCAGCCCGGATCTCCACACGGCAATGGAGCAGGCAGGCGTCGTGGGCACGCCGGACTTCTGGATCGCGAATCGAGCCTGAACGGCCTCCCGACGAAGATCCCTCCCGGGTTCGACGAGCGTCCGCGCGCCCGTTTGCCTATCGTTCGCCGCCCGATTCGGCCGCAGAAAGCGCGAGAGCCACCTTGTCGAAGGGGTGGCTCTCCCGGCGTTTGGGGTGCATCCCAACCCAGAAGGGTGGAGCAGGGTGCAGTCTGGTGGAGTCTGGTCGGGGCGAGAGGAGTTGACCCGACAAACCAGCAACAGCACCGGACCGAACCCGAGCGAACCCTCCGCTCACACAGCTCCGGCGAGAGGAGGAGCTGAGGCTGGTGCGCTCGGGGTTCGAGCGCCTCGCCGAGACCGTCCGGCCGACGACGTTCTGGTTGGGTCGTTCTGGCCGGGACCGAGTCAAGACAGTGGTCGGGCGGGAGCCGGGACTCGATCCCGGTGTGCGACTGGAGGCAACCCCGCCTCCTCGTGGCAGGGGGGCCCGAGCGGGTGACGCGCGGTCACCATAGACTCGGCTCCATGGAGCGCCCGCGGATTGAGCTCGACGAGGAGCGGGCGCGCAACTACACCCTCGTGCAGGTCGACTCCGCGTTCGTCGGGCTGGTCACGGTGGCCGGGACGTTCCTGCCGGTGCTCCTCGTGCGCCTGGGCGCCTCGGGAACCGAGGTCGGGCTCCTGACGTCGCTGCCTGCGCTCACGGCGTTCCTGCTCGCGATCCCTGCCGGGCGGTGGCTCCAGCGCCGGCGGAACATCGTCCCCTGGTACAGCCGGCTCCGGCTGGTCGCCTGGCTCGGGTACGGGGTGATGGCGCTCGCGGCGATGCTCCTCCCGGCGTCGGCAGCGGTGCCGGCAGTCCTCGTCGTCTGGGCGGCGGCCTCGCTGCCCTCGACGGCGGCGCTCGTGGCCTTCCCGATCGTGATGGACGGCGCCGCGGGGCCCCGCGGGCGCTTCGACCTTCTGGGGCGCCGCTGGGCGATCGCCGGGGTGGCCACGACGCTCGGGGTGGTCGGGGCCGGCCAGGCGCTGGGCCTCCTCCCCTTCCCCGCCAACTTCGGGCTGCTGCTGGCCGGCTGCGCCCTCGCGGGCGTGGCCAGCTTCAGCGTCTCGCGCCGGATCGTGATCCCGGACCAGCCGATGGCCCGGGACGGGCCGCGGGTCGCGATGGGCGCCCGGATCGGGGGGTTTGTCCGCCTGATCCGCGGCCGCGCCACGTTCCTCGACTACGAGCTACGGGCCTTCGTGTTCACCGCGGGCCTCGGGATCGCGACGCCGCTCCTGCCGCTGCTCTACGTGAACGAGATCGCGGCGCCGAACTCGTGGATCGGCATCATCGGCGCGGCCCAGAGCGTCGGCGGGGTCGCCGGCTACCTGGTCGCGCGCCGGGCCTCGCGACGGCGCGGCGGCGCCACTGTGCTGCTGCCCTCGATGCTCGCGGCCGCCCTGGTCCCCGCCGGCATGGCGCTGCTCCACGACCTGCCCACGGTGGCGGCGTTGGCGCTGCTGGGGGGCCTCGCCACGGCGGGCACCCAGCTCGGCCTGTTCAACGAGCTGATGAAGCGGGTCCCACGCGAGCACGGCGTCACGTTCAGCTCCGTGGACCAGACGCTCCAGAATCTTGGCCTGATCATCGCGCCGAGCGGAGGCGGGCTGCTGGCGGTCACGATCGGCGTGCGGCCCGGGCTGGCGGTCGCTGCGGCGGTCGCGACCGTCGGCTTCGTGATGTTCGCGCTCGACTGGCGGGCCGGGCGGACCGCAACAGCTCGGTTGGACAGCCGCGATGAGCGGCGAGTTTCGGGTGGAAGAGCGTAAGACTGGTCGGGGCGAGAGGACTTGAGCCCCAAGCCCGGCCAGCTCAGGCGGCGACGACCTCCACGAGCAATCCTCCCGCGTGGTGCCGCTCCTCGAGGACCGAGAGCCCGGCCGCCCTGACCGCGCCGACGACGTCGTGGTCGAGCCGGCAGCCGCCGCTCGCCCGCGCCCAAGCTGGGGCGGAGCGGGCCTGGATCGCGGCCACGACACCGTGCCGTGAGCGCGCGTGCTCGAGAAGTCGGATCGTGCCACCCGGTCGGAGCACCCGCCGGGCCTCGGCGAGGCTGCGGCCGACATCGCCGACCGAGCAGAGGACGAACGTCGCAACGACGGCGTCGAACGACGCATCCGGGTACGGGAGCGCGCCGGCGTCTCCCTCCACGAGCGCAACCGTGCGTTCGCTGCGTCGTGCGCGACCCCTGGCGATCGAGAGTGCGGGCGCGCTCGGGTCGAGGCCGTGCAGGACCACGGCGTCCGCATACACCTCGAGATTGGAGCCCGTCCCGATCCCGATCTCGAGCACATCGCCGCGGGCTGCGCCCGCGATCCGCCGACGCGCACGACGCACCCCGGCGCGGTCGGCAGCCCGCATGACCAGGTCGAGCAACCGTGCCGTGCGGACATCGCCAACCTGGAGGCCTGCATTGGTCGGGCCCGGGTCGAGGAAGCGGTTCCCCGTCAGGTTCGCCAGCTCCATGAGGATGGCGGATGCGAGCATCTCGCGAGCGTGCCGACGCGAGAGGCCGGTGGGCGCCGTCAAGGGTCGGCCTCCGGACACGGCCAGCTGCTGCCCGAAGTCGTGCGCAGCCGCCTCATCGGGCCGGAAGTCGTCGACGCGAAGACCGATCCGGTCCGCCCAGCGACTGTGCACCGCCTCGCACGCGGCGCACCGGTTGATCGAAGTCACGCCGAGCATCGCGGCCTCTCGGAGCCGCGGCGGCAGCCGGCCCGGGACCAGGAAGGCGGACAGGAGCCACGGCGACTCTCTCACCAGCGGCGGAACCCAGCGACGGATGGCGCCGGAGGTGAGCTTGGGCCGATGCGTGGAGGCGGAGCTTGGCCCGTTCACGGTTGTCCTGTTCACGGGTCGCACCTTCACGGTTCTCCTCGTCGCGGGCGCCGTCGTTGCGCCCCGTAACCCAGTGACGAGATTCGCCTGCGGATCGATACAGGAGACGCACTGGCACCGTGATCCGTCGGGGAATGTCGGCCGATGTCGATGAAGAGCGGCGGGGCATGTCGGCCCGTTCGTTTCGTGTCGAACGCAGTCCGAGCGGCCCCCGGCGTCGACGGATCGAAGCGATAGGGTAGTCCCATGGTGCCCCGCCCACGAGAGACGCACACTTCAAGCGTTCTGTTCGACGGGCGCGATCGCGGCTCGCGAGCCGCGGGCCAGTGGACGTGACGGAGGGCACTCCCCCTCGACCCAGGGTGGGCGCGGCTGGGCTGGCCTTCATGCGCCGCCAGCAGCGCGACTGGATGGTGACCGTCGTGCGGACCTCGCTCGACCGGCTCGCCTACCAGATGGTCTTCCCCTACCTCTCGATCTACATCATCGCGCTGGGCGCCACGGCGACCCAGCTCGGCCTGGTGAACAGCCTCGGGATGCTGGTCGCGGGTCTGGCCGGTCCGTTCACCGGATGGCTCATCGACCGCCACGGGCCCAGAACCTTCTACCTGGCCGGCATCGCGCTGCTGGCGGTCGCTTACCTGACCTATGCACTGGCCCAGGACTGGGGCGTCACGGTCCTGGCCATGACGGCGTACTGGCTCGGCTACTCGGTCAGCAGCCACAGTTGCGCGACGATCTGCGGCAACTGCCTCGCGAACCAGGACCGCGCGACCGGCATGACGATCTGCGAGACCGTCGCGGCGGGGTTGCTCGGCATCGTCGGACCGATCGTCGGGACGGTGATCGTCGTCTCGTCCGGTCACGTCGACGCCGGCGCCATCCGGCCGCTCTTCTTCATCGCGTTCGCCATCACGGTGGCGTCCTTCGTGTTCATCCTCACCCAGCTCTCCGGGCAGCGGTGGGGCGCGCGCGGGTCGGGTCGAGCCGTGTTCGCCGATCTCGGCGTCGTGCTGCGGGAGGGCCGGCACCTCAAGCGCTGGCTCGCGATCGCGGCGATCGGGCAGCTTCCGGTCGGCATGGTGTTCGCGTTCTCATCGGTGTACGCCCACGAGGTCAAGGGCGCCGATGCCGTCGTGCTGGGCGCCATGGCGACCGCCGCCGCGGTGGGCTCCATCGCCCTAGCCGTCCCGCTGGGCAGGCTCGCCGACCGAATCGGGCGGAAGCGGGTCCTGTACGCGACGGTCCCGCTGTTCTCGCTCTCGTGCATCGTGCTCGTCTGGGCGCCGGGGCCACTCGCCATCGTGCTCGCCGGTGCGCTCCAGTCGTTCTACTACATCGGCGGCCCGATCGCGGCGGCGATGGAGCGCGAGCTCGTGCCGGCCGCGCACATGGGCCGGTGGATAGGGATCTCCAGGGTGGTGAAGATGCTCGTAAGCGCGTCGCTCGTGCTGGTCGCGGGAGCCATCTGGGACCGCCTCGGGCCCGAGTACGTGTTCCTCGCGTTCGTCGCGATCGACCTCGGCATCCGGCTCCCGCTGCTCGTCTCGATGCCCGAGACGCTCACGATCCGGTTCTCGCCGCAGCCGGTGCCGCTCGCCGACTGAGCTAGACCTCTTGGAGCGTGAGACTGGTCGGGGCGAGAGGGCTTGGCCCCGCGGAACCTGCCGCATCGAGGGCGGCGTCAGCCCGCCGCGGGGGGCTCCTCCACCCCGCCGCGAAGAGTGGCGAGCCCGGTGCCGACCATGTCCCACACGAACATGCGTCGACCCCCGCATGGCCGTGGGCCAGGATGTTGCGGAACGCGGTGCGCCGTACTGCTTGACCCAGTCCGGCGCCGGGGGGCGACGGCCTCGACCACGGTGCCGCCCTGAGTGGGCACCATGCGCCTGGCGGGGGTCCGGCAGGCGTGGACGAGGCGGTCGCCCGGCAGGAGGGCGACGGGTCGGGGACGGGCGCCGGCGCTCCCGGACCACGGCCGACGACGCGGGTTGCCCCGCAGGGGGTTCCGGAGGCGCGGGGCGATATGCGGATCGACCATCCGCTCGAGCGCGCCGCGCGCCTTCCGCGACTCCGCTCCCCGCCGCACTCGGCTGCGCAGGCAGGCTGGCCGGTCGCTTCCGAAGCGGGCATTGGCACCGTGGGGCTCACGCGCGGGACCAGCGGAGAAAGCGAGGAGCCTCGGCGCATCCGAGCCGAGGCTCCTCGAGCTACGTACCGTGCGCGAACGACACCGCGGCTCCTTCGGCTCGCGACGACAGGGACCTACTTCTCGATGTGGGCTGCCACGGGCGGGACGACCCCGTGCCGCTGCATCGCCGAAGCGAGCTCCGGCGGGGGCGAGACGAGTGCCGACTGGAACGCCCCCGGATCGGCGACGTCCGCCGTCACGGCCACGTTCTTGCTGCCGTCGGCCGCGACGTGGTCGACGACGTTCGAACCGCCCATCGCCCCGATGCTTTGGGCACGCTCGGCCTTGAACCCCAGCCAGCGCTCGATGTCCTCGACCGCATGCGTGAGCACGATCTTCGCCACGACGGCTCTCCTCTGGGACGCCTGAGGGCGAGTCGCGGCTGGTGCCGGCCCGGTCAGGAGCCCCAGTATGGCGCGCTCACCGCATCGAGCGGCACGAGAGACCCATGGGGTGGCTCACGGGCGCGGAGCCGACGACCAGTGGCGAAGCGCGAGCGGGCGCGACTCGACCGGGTCCACCGCCCGTGGAGGGTCAGAAACGACCAGCAATGGAGTCGCGGGCCGCGGTCCGGAGCGCGTTGCGAACCGCGGCACTTGGATGGCAGCGAGCTTCGCCACGGCGAGACGCGCCCAGCCGCCGACACGCGAGGGCGTCCCACCCACCGGATCTCGGGCTTGACCTCTTCCCACCGGCCCGGCCCCCCGGTCAAGTGACCGATACCCGGGCGGGTCGGGCGGACAAACCGACATGAGTGATGCAGCGCAGATCGTCCTCTGCTGGGGCTCGGCGCGGTATTCGGTGGTATACCGGCGGCGGCGGTAAGCGGCCGTGGCGCCCGGCACCGCAGCGTCCCAGCCCGTACTTCTGGCGTTTCCCTTGGGCATCGACCACCAGCGCCCCGCCGCCAAGGCGCCGCCCGAGGGTGGCCCGATCGACCGCGGGCCGCGCTTCCGGCTGCTGGTCGAGGGCAGCCCGGACGTCTTCTACCGCATCCGGCTGACGCCTGAGCCCGTGCTCGAGTACGCGAGCCCGGCCGCCGAGGCCGTCACGGGGTACAGCCCCGCCGAGCTCCTGGGCGACCCGACGCTGTGGCGGGGGCTCGTCCACCCCGACGACCGGGCCCTGATCCCCGGCGGCGCGTCCCTCGCCGCGGCGACGGCGGACGAGCTCGCGGCCCCCCTCGTCGTGCGGTGGGTCCGCCGCGACGGGTCGGTCCGCTGGACCGAGCACCGGAGCGCCCCGGTCTTCGCCGCGGACGGCACGCTGGTCGCGCTCGAGGGCGTCGCCCGGGACGTGACCGCGCGGGTCACGGGCGAGGAGCAGGTGCGTGCTTCCGATGCCCGCCTCCGCGGCCTGCTGTCGGGCATCGACCTGGGCGCCCTCGTCCTCGACCCCTCGGGCCGGGTCGAGTTCGTCAACGACTTCCTCCTGCGCCTCCTGGGCCGGAGCCGCGACGAGCTCCTGGGGCGGGACTGGATTGGCGTCGCCGTCCCCGAGGGCGAGCGCGCCGCCCTGCGCGAGGCCTTCGCGGCGGCGGTCGCCTCCGGCGCCGGGGCCGGCCAGCGCGAGGACGGCATCGTCACGCGCTCGGGGGAGGAGCGCCGCCTGCTCTGGACGAGCGTGATCCAGCGCGGCGCCGACGGCCGGGTGGTCGGGCTGGCCGCCATCGCCCATGACGTCACCGAGGGCCGCCGGGTCGCGGCCGAGCACGAGACTCTTCGGATCGCAACCGTTGGAGGTGTCAGATGGCCGAGCTCCCGCCGCCCCCAGAGGGGATCGTGCTGGCCCACTTCATCGTCTCGGACGACGTCGAGCGCTCGCGGCGCTTCTACACCGAGGTGCTCGGCGGCAGGGTGGCCTTCTCGGGCCCCGGGGGGCTGACGTACGTCGCGCTCTCCAACACGTGGGTGATCATCAACGTCGGCGGGGGCCCGACCGACGACAAGCCCGCAGTCACCCTCGAGGCGCCGCGCGATCCGGACCGGGTCAGCAGCTTCCTCAACATCCGCGTCAGGGACATCGAGGCCGTGTACCGCGAGTGGAGCGCCAGGGGCGCTCGATTCCTGACCCCGCCGAAACAGCACCAGTACGAGATCCGCTGCTACCTCCGCGATCCCGACGGCCACCTGATCGAGGTGGGGCAGACCACGGACCCGGACGGGGACTGGGCGCCCGATCACTGGCCCGCGAGCCCCTCCGGGCAGAAGTAGGTGGGAGTGCCGCGCTGACCGGCGAGGCGGGTCACACGGGACCGGCGTCACGCGGCGCGCACTGGGATACCGTCGGCCGGTGGCGCGAGGGCTGCGGGGTGCGTGGCGAGGGCGCTAATCGCGGACCCGCAGCACGACCTTGCCGCGCGGGCGCTCGCGCAGGGCGAACTCGTAGGCCTCCCGGGCCCGGCCCAGCGCGAGCGTCCGCTCCACGACGACCCGCAGCCCGCCGCGCTCCACGAGCGCCGCGAGCTGCCCCAGCTCGCCGCGGTCCGGGGTCACGACGAAGAAGCGGCCGCGGGGGTCGCCGCGCGCGAGCACCGGGACGAGAGCGCGACCGAGACGAGCCGCCCGTCCGGGGCGAGGACGGGCCAGGAGCGCTCGAGGACGTCCCCCCCGACCGTGTCCACGATCAGGTCGACCTCGCTGAGGAGCTCGACGATGCGCTGGGTTTGGTCGGGGCGAGAGGGATTGCCCCGCGGAACCCACCTCATCGACCGGCGGCACCGGCGACCCTCACCGGCGCTCCAGTGTCCGGCCATCCTGCGTCGGTCGTGAGGACTTGGTCGGCGCCGACGATGGAGGCCGTGGCGAGGACGAGCGCATCGGGGAGACGGAGCGCCCGACCATGCCTAGCGCGGAGCGCCGCCGCCTCGCGGGCCACCTCCCGCGTAGCCGGCTCGACAGCGGCAGGCAGGGCGTCCAGGAACGCATCGACCGTGGCGACCGCTTCGGCGCCTCGACGGCTCGGCCCGACGAGGGCTTCGGCGTATGCGGAGGCCGGGACGATCAGGGCGTCACCCGACGCGCGGGACGTTCGCAGCGCGTCGACCGAGGCCGCGTGGTGGGCGTCAGACGAGTCGAGGGCGGCGATCACGATCCCGGCGTCAAGGACGGTCAGCCCCATTCGTCGCGCAGCCCGTCCAGCTCGCCGCGCTCATAGACGCCGGTGAGGGCGCCACCGAACCGGTCGAGCGGGTCCTCGTCGCGGATGAGCACGACCTCGCCTGGCCCGCGGACCTCGGCACGCAGCGTGTCCCCGGTCCGGATGCCTGCATCGCGCAGCGTGGCGACCGGGATCGTCACCTGGTGCTTCGCGCTGACGCGGGTGTAGCCGCGCCTGCGTTTCTTTACTCGTGCGGCCATGAGTCAAGGATAGGTGGAAGGCGGCGGCTGGTCAACAAAGAGGCCGGACCGCGAGCGTAAGGTAGGAGGAGTGCTGGAGTCATCCGGGCGAGTTGGGGTAGGCCTGGAACCCGCTGCAGGAGATGGGAAGGAACCATGAAGAACGGACGTTGCCCGATGTGCGGCGCCGAGGATGTCTACGCCAGCACCAAAGACTGCTTCCGCGCGGGGCCCGACGTTGTCAAGTACTGGGTCGGGCTCACCTTCGTCCCGTACCTCTGTACAAGCTGCGGCTACACAGCGATGTACGTCCACCATATGGAGAACCTTCCGCGGCAGCTCGCAGACTCCGGCTTCGAGAAGGTTCCGACGTCCTGAGCCCGGATCCACCGAGCCGGACCGGCTGACCGCCTGACGGCGCCGGGAAGGGCGTGACGGGTCGCCGAAGGCCGCCAACGATGCCCATGCCGGCTGGATCGTGGGCGTACGCCACCCGGAAGTCGGCCCTGCATCGTCACGGACCGCCCTGCAAAGAGCTTCATCCCCTGCCAACCCACGAACGGGGTGCGACCTCGCGAGCAGGCGTCCTCGGTGGAATTGCGGGCAGTCTCGCGATCCGCGCGAGCCTGCTCAGCGTCGAAGACCACGGCATCCAGGTGGCCGAGGACCTGCTCGCACCTCGCGAACGCCCGGTCGAAGGTCGGGGAGGAGTCGACGGCGCAGCTGGTGTGGATCCTGGCGCCGCGGCTGCCCGAGCCCGAGGGCACGTCCGGGACGGACGGGTAGCGTCTGCCCGAGGACAGACGGTCCCGAGCCCAGACGCGCCGGAGGATCAGAACAGTGCGCCGAGCGCGAGCGTGTACACGAGGTAGAAGACGACGGTCGCGATGGCCGAGAGCGCCAGCATCAGCGCGATCCCGCGCCAGGTTCGAATGCGGATCGCCGCGAGGACCACGAGCACGAGGCCGACGGCCAGCTCGCCGATCCAGTAGCCGACAGATGTCGTCGCCGCCACCACGGTGAGCCCGTACAGTCCTTCGCCCAGCAGGATGCCGGCGATCGGGGCGACCCCGGCAGCGACGCGGAGCGGGTTCGGGCCCCTCAGCCACGCAGCACCTACACCGACGGCGGGCCCGGCGATGACAGCCGCGGCGCCCCAGCGGACGAACATCGAGGTCCCGACCGGGTACCCGCGGAGCTCCGTCGCCAGCGCGTAGCCGGCGAGCATGGCGGCGAGCGAGGCGAACCCGACCAGGGCGGCCCGCCGCGGATCGCGCTCGAGCAGCGCGAGGGTGAAGGCGCACAGGCACCACGAGCCCGACGAGTTGCTCAGGGGCGTCAGCCCCTCTGGCAGCGACCCCTGCCCCACGGAGGTGGCGAGCCCGATCGCGAGCCCCGCTCCGACGGCGACGAGCAGGATCCGGGTCGAGCTGGCGGTCCCACGCGCCGGGAGGCGCGACGCGGCGCCGACGGTGGCAGGGGATCGGTCGGGCGTCACGGAGGCGACCTTAGCAGGGCGGTGCGAACCAGCCCGCCCACAACCCGACTGGCGTTGGCCACACACGTAGCCGACCCGCCGATCGAGAAGGCGGCATCCCACCGGCTCGGCCTGTCGCGCCGCCGAGCACCACCTGGCGAACGCACGGTCCAAGGTGGGCGCGGAGACGACGGCGCAGCTCGTGTTGATCTTGGCCCACGGCTGCCCGAGCCCGAGGGTACGTCCGGGACGGACGGGTAGCGTCTGCCCGAGAAGGGACGCCACCGCCGCCTCGGGGCGTCACCGTGGATACTGTGGCCGTGCGCCCCCACGCTTCGACGATCGCAACGGCGGCCGCGCCGAGCCGACCCGACACGGGAATCAGGCTGGCCGATCTTGTCGCCGCCTTCTCGCTCGCGACAGACCTTGGCCTCGGCCAACCGATGGAGCACGCGCTCCGATCCTGGCTCATCGCCTCACGGTTAGGGGCGCGAATGGGCCTCGAAGCCGAGACTCGGCAGGACCTCTTCTACGTCGTCACGCTCGCATGGGTCGGCTGTGTCGCGGACACTCCAGTGGTGGCGCGCTGGTTCGGGGATGACATCGCCTTCCGACGGGACAGCTTCGGCGTCAACCGGGCCGGCCTGCCGCTGATGGCCTACTCGCTGCGCCGCGTCGGCGTGGGTGCCCCGCTCTTCAATCGCCTTCGCCTGGGAGCCACGATGGTCGCGACAGGCGGTGCGGCAATCGCGCAGGGCTTCATGTCGCACTGCATCTCGACCGCGCAGATGGCCCAGCGCCTGGGGCTCGGTGACGCCGTCGCCGAGCAGTTGACGCAGGTGTTCACCCGCTGGGACGGCAAGGGGGTGCCCGAAGGGATCGGCGGTGAGCAGATCGCGCCGACCGTGAGACTGTTCCACGTCGCCGACAGCGTCGAGGTGATCTATCGGACACGCGGCCTGGGTGCAGCGGTCGACCTGGCACGGGCCTGGCGTGGCACGCAGTTCGCCCCGGACGTCGTGGATGCCTTCTCCGGGGCCGCCGGCGAGGTGCTCAAGGGCCTTGATGACGTCGCCGACTGGGATACCTCGATCGTCCACGAGCCGCGGTTGCAGGCACGGCTGACGGACGCGGAGCTCGACTCGGCCGTCGAGGCGATGGCCGACTTCACCGACCTGCGCTCGGTGTCCCGCGGTGGCCACTCGCGCGCGGTCGCCGGTCTCTCCGAACGAGCGGCCGAGCTGTCCGGCCTGCCGCCTGGCGACGTGACGACCCTCCGGCGGGCCGCTCTCGTCCACGACCTCGGCATGAACGGCCTTCCGGCCACGATCCTGGAAAAGCCCGGCCCGCTCACCCCGACCGAGTCCGAGCGGATGCGCATGCACGCGTACTACACGAATCGGATGCTCGCCCGGCCACAGGCGCTGGGCAAGATCGGAGCGATCGCCGCGCTAGCGACGGAGCGTCTCGATGGCTCCGGCTACCACCGCGGCCTGTCGGGCGCGTCGATCCCCGCCGCCGGACGGATCCTCGCGGCGGCTGACGCCTTCCAGGCGATGCGAGAGCCCCGCCCATATCGGCCGGCCCTGTCGGACCGAGCTGCCAGTGACGAGCTCCGCAGCGAGGTCCGCGCCGGACGGCTGGCTGCCGACGCCGTCGATGCCGTGCTCGCTGCGGCTGGGCAGCGTCGCGGCAAACGCACGACCGGCCCGGCCGGCCTGACCGCGCGCGAGGTCGAGGTGCTCGTCCTGGTCGCGCGCGGCGCGTCGACCAAGCAGGTCGCCCGCGTGCTCGGGATCGCCCCGAAGACCGCAGGCACCCATATCGAGCGCATCTACTCGAAGATCGGCGCCTCGACCCGCTCCACGGCCACGCTGTTCGCGATGCAGCAGGGCCTGCTGGAATCCCTCGAACCGCTCAATTCGTAGGGCGATCACCGGACGACACCCGGCACCTAGATCGGTAGGGTCCTCCTGTCCACGCACGCAGGAGGAATGCCCGTGACGACTCAAGCCGCCGGGTCGCCAACCATCCGGCCGATCGGAGACCCCGACGTCCGAGACTCGGCCCGCAACGCGGCGGATCGGCTGGTCGGCGCTATCGCCGCGCGGGACTACGCGCGCCTGTTCGGTGTTCTGGCCCGCGACGCCCGCCTCCGATACCTGATCCCGTCCGGTCCCGGGCTGGTCGCCGGCGCGGCCGATGTGGCCGCCAAGTTCTTCGAGTGGTTCGGCGACGTGGTCGAGCTCGACATGCAGGAGGCCCTGATCGAGCGGATCTCCGACCGGACGTCGGTCCGCTACCGGTTCCTGCTCCGCGAGGGCCGCCACCCAGAGGTCGTCGAGCAGCAGGCGTACCTCGACGTGGACCCGGAGGGCCAGATCACCGCGATCGATCTCCTGTGCTCGGGCTTCCGGCCGGCCGCGGGCGCCGGGGGAGCGAGGTCGGCGGGGGTCCACGAGTTCGACGCCGGAACGATGAGCTGTGCCGACGGCTTTGCCTCCGAGTTCCGGCGGCGGATCGGGGCGATCCCGGTGGGCGACACCCTCGCCGTGACGGCGCGGGACCCCGCGGCGAAGGAGGACCTCCCCCCGCTGGCCCGGCTGATGGGCCACACGGTCCGTTCGGTCGAGGCAGCCGGCGACGGACGCCTCGTGATCACTGTGGAGCGAGGACGATGAGCGACAAGCTGATCTTCAACTGCACGCACGGCAAGGACGACCCGGAGCGGGCCACGCTTCCCTTCGTCGCGGCCAACATCGCGGCGACGGCCGGCCAGGACTCGGTCGTCCTGTGCACGATCGACGCCGTCTGGCTCGGGACCGAGGGCGGCACCGATGGGATCGGATCCCCGGGCCTGCCCGTGCTCGCCGACCTCTACCGCGAGTTCGTGGCGAACGGCGGCCAGGTCTGGCTGTGCGGCGCCTGCACGAAGCCACGCGGGATCGACGAGGAGAGCGTCGCCCAGGGGGCGCGGATCGTAGGCGCCGCGAAGGTGGTCGAGGAGATCGTCGCGGGCGCGAGGACGATCGCCTTCGCGTGACCGTCGGGCGGAGATGGAGGCATCTGGTGGCAATCGCGTCGCGCTTCAATCGGTCGGCCGTCGGCCGATTCCTCAACTCACGGGCCGGCCGGGTGTTCCGCCTCGCCGGCGGAGCGGCCTTCGTCGCTCTCGGCGTGCTCCTCGCGCAGGCTGGCGCGATCGTGCTCGGCGTGGCCTCGCTCGCCTGGGGGTCGCTCGCCATCTCGGCCGGCGCGTTCGACGTCTGCTACTTCAGCCTCGTCCTCGGCGGACCCTTCGCAGGGCCGGCGTGCCGTGCTGAGGCGGCCCGCGCCACCAGACGAGCGTAGGCGAGCGTTACTGTCGGTTGTCGCCACAACCTGCGGAGGACACGATGCTGACGGTTGAGACCCGGAGCGTCTCTGGTCGGGTCACCGCCGTCGGGAGCGCCGGGCCGCCCACGCTCGTCGTCGACCGGCCGACTGGCGCCGGCGGCGGCGGGCTCGGGTTCAACGGCGGCCAGCTCCTCTTCTTCACGATCGCCGGGTGCGTCTCGAACGACCCCTTCCGCGAGGCCAGCGTGCGCGGGATATCGCTCGACTCGGTCCGTGTCGTTGTCGAGGGCGACTTCAGCGGCGAGCGCCGCGTGGGCCCGGTCCGCGTCCAGAGCCCACGGGGCGGCGCCTGGTCTGTCGGCAGGAGGTTGCGCGCCGGAGCAGCCGTCGGTCGAAGTCGTCGGCGAGGACGCCCGCCGGCAGGGCGACCAGCACCACGGGGTGCGTGTCTGCCGTCTGGACCACGGCCACGAGGAGCGAGTTGTTCGGCTGCGACACCAGGAGCCACTGGGCCACGACCGTTTCCATCCAGTTCCCGATGTTGCTGAACAGGACCGCGATCCAGAGCGCCGGGAAGACAGGAATGCGCAACGGCTGCCACGCGCCGTGTGCGCTGGAACTTGCGCCACTCCGCACCGCGAGATCAGCCGTGGCTCATCCCCCAACGTTGAACAGGCGCCCGACGGCGAAGCCGATGGCCGCTGCGCCGAGGCCGATGACGACCATGCGCAAGCCGCTCACCCGCCAGTCGCCGACTAGCGTGACAGCGGAGTAGACGCCGACCGCGAACAGGGCGAGGGCGCTCAGGGCGATGGCGACGACCAGGGCCGCGTTCCGGTCCAGGAGCAGGAACGGCACGAGCGGGATGAGGTGCCCGATGAGCGTGGCGATCCCGATGACGAAGGCCGTGCGCAGGATGGCCCGGTTGTCGACCGGCTGGAGGTGCAGCTCCTCGTCCATCATCGTGGCCAGCCAGGTCTCGCGGTTGGCCGTGATGGTGGTGACGACGTCCTCGAGCAGCGGGCCCGCGAAGCCCTTGGCGGCGTAGATGTCGCGGATCTCCTGGCGCTCGGCCTCTGGGGTCGCTGCGATCTCGGCCGCCTCGCGGCCGCGCTCGGCGCGGTAGTAGTCCCGCTCGGAGATCGAGGACGTGTAGCCGACCGCGCCCATCGAGATGGACTCGGTGATGGCCGCCGCGAAGCCGGCGATGATCAGGACGGACTCGGAGCCGCCGGCCGCGATCACCCCGAGGATGATGCCCAGGATGTTGACGAGGCCGTCCTGCCCGCCGAGGATCACGTCTCGCAGCCAGTTCGCCGGACGATGTGCCTCGGACTGCGGCGCGCCGCTGACGGACCCTCCCGCAGTCGCCCGGACGACGCGTCCGAGCCGCGTCGTCGGTCGCGGGCCTTGCTCGGCAGTGATCGCCATCTTCTCGTCCATGGCGCTACGACCTCACTCGGCTGGCGGTCAGCGGCTGGTCTGATCAGCCCGCGGCCCATGGCCGGCTCCTGGGTCCGTTATCCGTGCTCCGCCGGACCGTTGGCGATCCTAACCCCTCGTAGGATTCCCGTCAGGATCTCCGTCGCGCTCGAGCCGGGCCTCGCCAGCGCCGTCGCCGCCGACGGGGTAGGCTCCGGCCCGAACCACCCGCATCGGAGTCCCGGCGATGACGGACCAGCCGATCTTCTCGAGGATCAACGACCTCGCCTCCGAGGAGGAGCAGCTCTGGGAGCGCGCCTCTGACGGCGGCGGGCTCGCGCTCGCCGACCAGCAGCGTCTGGATGCGATCAAGGTCGAGCTGGACCAGTGCTACGACCTCTTGCACCAGCGGGAGGCTCGTCGCTCGGCCGGCCTGGACCCGGACTCGGCCGCCGCCCGCCCCGCCGACGTGGTCGAGCGCTACCAGCAGTAGGCCTCGGCGGGAGCTGCCGGGGAGCGATCTAGCGACTGATGGAGATGCGCGAGGACATCAAGGGCCTCAAGGCCACGGTCGACGCGATCGCCAGGGACCAGGCGCTGGGCTGTCGGCATGGCGGGACGCGGCAACATTGCAGGGAAAGTGCGTAAGACTGGTCGGGCGAGAGGATTTGAACCTGCCCTTCCCACGCCGCGGATCGCGCTCCCAGGATGGATGACGGCGGCGCTGATCAGGGTCAGCTGAAGGATCGCGGTAGCCGCTACGGCCCCGGCCACGGCTCAGGCAAGGGTCGGTGTTGCTTGCGGGCAAGGCCGCTTAGGCGGTCGTACTCGATCCGCAGTCGCGCCCACTCGTCCAGGAGCTCGACAGCCTCATCTGACTCGGGGGGGACAGAGGTCAACACTCGCTCGATGTCATTCCACATCAAGAGGACAGCTGCTGCTTCGCTCCGGTAGGGCACGTCCATCGCACGGTAGATCGAGCCTCGGGCCGAGCCATGACGGACCGTCACGTCGGGCTAGCGGCGATGGCCAGCGCCGGGACGGCTGGACTCGACGGCCACCCCGTTCTCCCGCTGACGACGTGCTGGGCCAGATCAGGAGTTCTGGCCGCATTGCGGTCACTGCCTGCCAGCGCTTCGGCAGGGGCGGTGGCTCCCTTCCGCCAGGGTCAGCTCGCAGAGCCCGCACGACGGAATCCGACATCCGCCGGAACAAGAGCGCGTCGGCTTCCCATCCGACGAAGGCCGGTGCGTGGCGCTCGCGGAGCTTCGAGGAGGTCGACGTCCAGGGGTCCCGGCTGCTCGCGGTGCACCCGCAGCCGAACGAGAACGCGTGGCTTCTCGGGCTAGCAGCGCTCCGGCAAGAGGAGCATGTGGGAATGGTCGGGGCGCGAGGAGTTGACCCCGCGGAACCGACCTCATCGGGTTGGACAGGTGCGAGGCAAGCTCCGGACGCACGAAGTCCGTCAGCGCGCGCTGCCGACTGCTGGTGCGCGCAGGACGCGACCCCCGTCACGCCGGCCCGAGCTGGTCCGCCGCGACGTGCGGGTGCCGCCGCTCGAGCGAGGCGCCCTCGACGTCGACGTTGGGGATCAGGCGGTCGAGCCAGCGCGGGAGCCACCATGCCCAGCCGCCCGCGAGGCCGGCTCCGTGACGCCCGGGCACGGCGTCGAATGCAGAGAACCCGCAAGCGAGGCCTGATCGATCCGGTTGTCGCGCTGATCTGGACCGATACCTCTCAGCCGCTCGCCGCCGGCACAACCGTGGGCGTGCGGCGAGTCGCTGGCGTTTCTGTGCTGGCTGTCGGACGAGCCCTCATCGTTCGCGCGGGAGGGCAGTCCGCCCGGCATTGACAACCCGCTGGATCTGCGGATGGTCTCGGGCGATGAGGTGAATTTGCTCGGGGCGAGAGGAATAGCGCCTCCGTAACCCACCAGTCTCCCGGGCTCCTCCTGGCCAACACGACGCGCGCGCGGCAGGAACACTTACCTGCGCTCAGGCGGCGAGCTAAGGTGGCTGTTCGATCCAGCGGCTGGGACAGCCCGCCGCAGAGGTCGGCGGGCAGCTCGACCTAGCGACTTCTGACGCGCCGACAGTGCTGATTGCGACACTATCAGCGGATGGTGTCGCTCTAGTAGTCCATGTCCCCGCCGTACCCGCCGCCGCCTGCGGGCATGGCCTGCTTCTTCTCCGGCAGGTCGGTGATGAGCGCCTCCGTCGTGAGGACCATGGCCGCAATGGACGCGGCGTTCTGGAGCGCCGAGCGGGTGACCTTGGCCGCGTCGACGATGCCCTTCTTGAACATGTCGCCGTACTCGCCCCTGAGGGCGTCGTAGCCATGACCCCGCTTGAGGCCCTTGACCTTCTCGACCACGACCTCGCCGTGCGCGCCGGCGTTATCGGCGATCTGGCGGATGGGCGCTTCGAGCGCGCGGCGCAGGATGCGCAGGCCGACGGCCTCGTCGCCCACGAGTTCGACGAGGTCGAGCGCCGGGATGGCCTGGAGGAGCGCCACGCCACCGCCGGCCACGAGGCCCTCCTCGACGGCCGCACGGGTGGTGCTGAGCGCGTCCTCGATCCGGTGCTTCTTCTCCTTGAGCTCGACCTCGGTGGCCGCGCCGACCTTGATGACGGCGACGCCGCCGGCGAGCTTGGCGAGGCGCTCTTGGAGCTTCTCCTTGTCGTAGTCCGAGGTGGTGTCCTCGATCTGCGCCTTGATCTGCGTCATGCGGGCCTTGATCGCCTCCGGCGACCCCGCGCCATCGATGATCGTCGTGTCGTCCTTGGTGGCCACCACGCGGCGCGCGTGACCGAAGTCCTCGACCGTCACCGAGTCGAGCTTGCGCCCGATCTCCTCGGAGATCACGGTGCCGCCGGTGAGGGTCGCGATGTCGCGGAGCATCTCCTTGCGGCGGTCGCCGAAGCCCGGCGCCTTCGCCGCGAGGACCGCGACGGTGCCGCGGAGCTTGTTCACGACGAGCGTGGCCAGGGCCTCGCCGTCCACGTCCTCGGCGATGATCAGCAGGGGCTTGCTCGCTCCGACGGCCTTCTCGAGCGCCGGCAGCATGTCGTTGACGCTCGAGATCTTCCGGTCCGTGATCAGGATCACCGGGTTCTCGAGGACCGCCTCCATGCGGTCGGCGTTGGTCACGAAGTACGCCGAGAGATAGCCCCGGTCGAACTGCATGCCCTCGGTGTACTCGGTCTCGAGGCCCATGGTCTGGCCCTCCTCGACCGTGATGACCCCGTCCTTGCCGACCTTGTCCATCACCTCGGCGATGATCTCGCCGATCTCCTGATCCGCCGCGCTGATCGAGGCAACGGCCTTGATCTGCGCGCGGTTGTCGACCGGGCGCGACTGGCGCTTCAACTCGGCGACGATCGCCTCGACGCCCTTCTCGATGCCGCGCTTGACCCCCATCGGGTTGGCCCCCGCGCTGACGTTCTGGAGGCCCTCGGCCACGATCGCCTGGGCGAGCACGATGGCCGTCGTCGTGCCGTCGCCGGCGACGTCGTCGGTCTTGGTCGCGACCTCCTTGACGAGCTGGGCGCCCATGTTCTCGAACGGGTCCTCGAGCTCGATGTCGCGAGCGATCGTGACCCCGTCGTTGGTGATCGTCGGCGCCCCGTACTTCTTGTCGAGGACGGCGTTGCGGCCCTTAGGCCCGAGGGTGACGCGGACGGCGTCGGCCAGATGGTCGACCCCGTGCTTGAGGCTCCGCCGGGCCATCTCATCAAACAGGAGCTGCTTGGCCATGGCGTGTGCTGTCCTTTCGGGATGTTGGGAGGCCCGTCGGCCGTGGCCGAGCGAGCGCGGGTCGGACCCGACCGTCGGTCAGCTCTCGACCACGGCGAGGATGTCCCTGGCGCTGGTGATCAGCAGGTCCTGGCCGTCAAGCTTGAATTCGGTGCCCGAGTACTTCGCGTAGAGGACCTTGTCGCCGGACCTGAGCTCCATCCGTTCCCGTTTGCCGGTGTCGAGCACCCGACCCGGGCCGACGGCGAGGATCGTTCCCTCCTGGGGCTTCTCCTTGACCGTGTCCGGGATCACGATGCCGCTCTTCGTCATCTCCTCGCGAGGAGACGGGAGCACGACGATGCGGTCCCCCAACGGGCGAAGCCGCTTTGTGATCGACGTTTCGACGGCGGGCGTGGCCGACTTCGGCGCGCGACCGGGTTTGGCCTTGGCGGCGGACACGGGATGCTTCCTCCTTGCGGGGACGTCTGCGGATCTGGCGCCCGGCCTGCGAGCGGGCCGGACTCCGGCGGCGCGCGACACGTTCAGCGCAGAGAGCTCTGCATCGGATGATCGTCTCTTCCGAACCGTGCGGTCAGTATGGTATGGTCCGGACGATATGTCAATCGAACCGCCCGTCGCCTTGGCTGTCCACCTGACTTCGACGTCGTACCTCGTCCTGGGCCTGATCGAACGGGAAGGTCCCTCGACGCCCTACGAGCTCAAGCGCCATGTCGCAGCCACGATCGGCCACTTCTGGTCGTTCCCCCATGCCCTGCTGTACACGGAACCGGCGCGCCTCGTCGCGCTCGGCCTGTTGACCGAGGAGCGCGAGAGCGATGGACGGCGGCGCCGGCTGTTCACGATCACCGATCAGGGCCGCGCCGAGATCCGGGCGTGGCTCGCCACGCCCGCCCAGGAACCGACTGAGCTGCGCGATGCCGGCCTGCTGCAGCTGTTCTTCGCGGATCTCGGATCGGCCGATGACCGGCGGGCTCTTGCGGCGGCGCAGCTCGCGATCCATCGTGCTGTCCTCGCCCGCTACGAGGACGACCGTCGCGACGAGCACGGGGTCAACGGCGCGGGCTCAGCCGTGCGCACCGTCGAGCGCTGGCGAGGCGTGACTCTGCCGATGGGCCTCCTCTACGAGCGGGCCGCGGTGGGGTTCTGGGAGGGCGTCGCTGCCGGCATGCGTCCCGACGGCGCGGTGCCGGAAGCCGGCACCCGCATTGCCGCGGGCGAGGCCCCGCGCGGGGTGGGTATCGACGGGTAGGCCGTCCAGCGAGCTCGTCCCGAGGCCAATTCGATGCGGCGCGACCGTCAACCGAAGCGCACGATCTGCTCATGGTGTGCGCTGAGGCGTGTCGAGGACCGCGATCCTCCTAGTGCTTGGCCCCAACCCCGGCACCCAGCAACTACCTGGTGAATGCCCTCACGCGACCACTGAGCCAGTCATCGAGGGTGCTCGACAGCCGGCGGCCGATCGCCGATCCTGGCTTCGAGGTCGGCCCAGAGCCGGATGATCATGCCTTCGGTGCGAGCCCGCTCCAAGGGCAGGGTGGCCTCTTGGTCGGCTCTTGCGCTTTCCGCGGCCACGTCGCCGCGTTCGACGAGGGCCAGGGCTTGGGCGAAGCCCTCCTTACGGGCGGTCTCCTCCACGCGCTGAGCGTCCTCGGTCGCCGGTGTGAGACTCCTGGGGTAGAAGTTCACATTGGTTTCTTGGTGGACGGAAAGGCAAGCACGGCCAAGCGCCCGGCTGTCGGCATGGCGGGACGCGGCGACGTTGCAGGGAAGGAGCGTAAGACTGGTCGGGGCGAGAGGGATTGCCCGCGACCAACGACCTTCCGGCCACGATGCGGCTGGCCGAGCCTCCGGAGCCCTGCGAGTGGCTCCGGAGCGCGTGACGCGTCGATGGTGGCAGCCCGCTGCCTCGGCCTCCCGTACTCGAGCGCGAGGCGCCCGGCGCACTTGAGCCCTGCGTGGGCCTCCAGAAAACTGCAATGGACTTGGATCCTTCCACGCCACCACGCCACGTCCTACGCTGCGGCGACGCGCTTCAACCGCAGTGACTGGGCAGCCGTCCCCGCCCCGGCTTCTGGCGCGATGGGGAGCCCACCAGTGGACCGCTGGCAGGTCGAGCAGGCGGCCAGGCAGGCCGCCCCGCGACGAGCTCTCCGGGGGAAGGCTGGCGGGCTTCGTTGAACAGTCGTAGGAACTGGATCCCGTGGCAGTGGATCTGGCACACCGCCACTGAGCCCCTCCAGCCCGATCGGCGCCCTATGGGCAGAAGTCGGGTCCTGCCGCGCGGGTTGACGGCGGCGGCCATGGGCCTCGCCCTCCTCGCTGCCCTGCTGCCGGCCTCAAGCCTCGTGGCGGCAGCGTCCGCCTCCGCGGCCGCGATCGCCGCGGGCGGCCCGTATCACACCTGCGCCCTCCTTTCCGGTGGTGGCATCGAGTGCTGGGGCGACAACAGCGCCGGCGAGCTCGGCGACGGGACGACGACCAATCGCTCCGCCCCGGTCGCGGTTAGCGGGATCACCACTGCCACGGCCGTATCCGTTGGCGCCTTCCACACGTGCGCCCTGCTTGCCGGTGGCGGCGTCGAGTGTTGGGGCAGCAACAACTTCGGCGGGCTCGGCAATGGGACGACCACGGGTAGCTCGACGCCGGTGGCAGTGAGCGGCATCACGACCGCCACTGCGATCGCGGCCGGTTACGACCACACCTGTGCCCTTCTCGCTGGCGGCAGCATCGAGTGCTGGGGCGACAACTGGGCTGGCATGCTCGGCAACGGGACAACGACGAGTAGCTCAACCCCCGTCGCGGTCAGCGGGATCACGACCGCCACCGCGATCGCCGCGGGCGACAACTACACCTGTGCCCTCCTGGCGGGCGGCAGCCTGAAGTGCTGGGGCGACAACCAGTCCGGCGAGCTGGGCAACGGCGTGACGTCCTTGTACAGCTTGATCCCGGTGGCGGTGAGCGGGATCACGACCGCGACCGCGATATCCGTGGGCGACTCGGTGAGCGGTGACGACGGCGCCTGCGCCCTTCTTGCCGGTGGTGGGGTCGACTGCTGGGGCTTGAACGCCGCCGGCCAGGTCGGCGACGGAACGACGACGACCAGGCTCAGCCCGGTCGCGGTCAGCGGGATCACGACCGCCACCGCGATCTCGGCCGGCGGGGACCACGCCTGTGCCCTCCTCGCCGGCGGCGGCGCCTCGTGCTGGGGCGCCAACGAATTCGGCCAGCTCGGCGATGGGACCACGACGCAGCGTTCCACCCCGGTCACGGTCAGCGGGGTCGATGCCACCGCGATCGCCGCGGGCGACGGGCAGACCTGCGCCATCCTTGCGGGCGGCGGCGTGGCGTGCTGGGGCTGGAACAACAACGGCCAGCTGGGGAACGGGACGACCACGGACAGCTCGACGCCGGTGGGAGTGAGCGGGTTCTTCGGCTCACAGACCCAGACCATCAGCTTCACGTCTAGTGCCCCGACCGGGGCCACGGTGGGCGGATCGACGTACACCCCCGCCGCCGCCGCCACCTCGGGGCTCCCTGTGACCCTCACCATCGACAGCACGGCCAGCGCGGTCTGCGCGATCGACGGCAGCGGCGCCGTGTCGTCTACCTCGGCCGGTAGCTGCGTGATCGACGCCAACCAGCTCGGCAACGGCACCTACAGCGCGGCCCCCGAAGTGCAGCAGATCTTCGCTGTCGGTGCCGCCCAAACGCCGCCGCCCACGCAGACGCCGCCGCCCACGCAGACGCCGCCGCCCACGCCCGCCACGCCCACGCCCACGCAGACGCCGCCGCGCGACGCCGACGCCCACGCCCACGCCCACGCCCACGCCCACCGGCGGGTCGGGTGGCGGAAATCCGCCGGACACGACTCCGCCAGTGTTGGACTGGTCGGGGAGCACGACCTTCGGGGCGGACTCCTCTGTTGGTGCGACGGTGCCCATCGTTGTCAACGTGTCGGACGACTCAGGCCTGTGGACGGTTACGTGCGACCAGGTCGGCTCCTTCAGGCAAGGGAATAGCGGGTACGAGGGTGTGACCATCTCGGTGCACCTTGGCGCAGTCAGGGTTCCCTTGGGCCAGGCGACCATCACGTGCACGGCGACAGACGCAAGTGGCAACCAAAGCACGATCAACACCCCGATCCAGGTTGTGGACACGACACCTCCGACCACCTACGGGGTTCCGGATGTCACCGCCGAGGCCACCGGACCGGATGGCGCAGCCGTGACGTTCGATCCAGTGGCCTACGACGCGGTCGACGGCTACGTCACCCCGACGTGCAATCCGGCCTCGGGCTCGACATTCCCGCTCGGCACCACAACTGTGACCTGCACCGCCACCGACAGCGCGGGCAACACGAGCGCCCCCGTCTCATTCGCGGTCACGGTCCAAGACACGACGCCACCCACGCTCAGCCCGATCCCGGACATCGTCGTCGTTGCCTCGCAGCTCTACAAGCAAGTTCTCGGCGGGCCTCTATGGGTATGGCCGGTACCGAGCACGGCTTCCGGTTTCCTATGACCACCGTACTTGGACGCCGTTGATGGGACTCGGACGGTCACCTGCGATTCATCACGCGATCCGTCCGGCCAAGCTCAGGTCTTGACGACAGGGAATCCGTTGGTCGCGGGGGGGACGTGGCAGTTCGACTGTTATGTCAGCGACAGCAGCGGCAATGCCTCGCAGATCATCTGGCGCCTGGTGGTGTTGCCGCCCGCTACGACGGGCGTCCAGGATGTCATCACATTCGGACAGATCACCCCAGATATGCTCGGCTCAAAGCCGTTCCATGTGAAGGCGACAACGGATTCTGGGTTGCCGGTGACGTTCACGCCGCTGTCGACGGATATCTGCTTGGTGGACCAGACGACAGGGAATCTCGCCCAGCTGACGTTCAAGACCGGGACCGGTACGTGCTTAGTAGAGGCGACAGAGCAAGGCGGCTGGGTCGGGGCGACCTTCTGGAAGGCCGGGCCCGCAGTGGTTGGGAAGTTCGTCGTCGGGGAGGCTCCGAACGACCCCAGGAACGTGCCCGTCGGCCAGCGGATCGACTCCAACTGGTGGGACTGGCCCCACGGTCATGATGGTATTCCCCTCTGGTGGAAGTACCCGAAAGTCGGGCAGGGCCTCAACGGTCCACCTGGTGGAGTCTGGGTCGCCCCACGAATGAACGGGGCGTGGAGCACAACCAGCGTCCTGCTGCCGCTGCCGGCCCTGGGCGCGGCGCCAGGTCAGAACGACCTCTTCGTGGAGGTCGACAGCGTCGAAGGCTACACCGAGGATGCCAGTGTCTACGACCAGGTCCAGAACGCGTTCGCCTCGGCTCCGCTCGACGGTGGCATCCATCTCCACATTGGCCCCGGACGGACGATCCCGCTCTCCCAGGCCCAGCCGGTTCTGCCGTTTACGGAAGCGCAACTGAAGGCAGCGGCCAGCCTGTTCACGCAGGGACAGTTCACCGCTTCCGGGCGAGCGGGCGGACGCGGGGTGCCTCAACTCTACAAGCTGATGGTGAACATGCCGGCACTCCCCTCGACCGTCAGTTGCTTGGGCGGCACGTTCACGGGCGGCTTGGCAGACAGGCCCACGGACCACAGGGGCAACTTCGCCGCGCTGGGTGCGACGACGCCGATTGTCGCCAAGGCGCTGTGCGCAAGACACCTACTGTCGTGGCCCGCGGTCGTCTACCACGCTCAGGCGGTCGAATCTCATGCACGAGCTCGGCCACCTGCTCGGGCTGTGGCACGATGGCGCCAGCGACCCCGCCCCCGCCGCCCCCCCCGACGACCCGAACTACCTCAGCGTCATGAGCTACTCGTACAGCTTCACGGGCATCGGCTTCTTCGACAGGCTCGACTACTCGGAGGGGCAGAACGGCGAGAACCTCGACTGGGCTTGGGGGAAGGGCCCCTCCTCGCCCGGTGCCGACCAGGGGAAGCTCCAGTTCGTCGTGGGGCAGTTTGGTGAGGACCCATCCGCGTACAACGCCAGCCTGAACGTGGTTTCGGCTCCGCCCCCAGCGCCCGCCGTCGAGTCGTATGACCCCGCCTTCGCGGACCCGACGGCGCTCGCGGGCCTCGCGGCGAACTTCTCGGGCCCCGTCCTGCCCACGTTCGGTGACGGTTCCCCACCCATCACGACAGCGTCGCTCAACCTGCCCAATCCCGACGGCACCAACGGCTGGTACACGCGCCCGGTGCTGGTGACCGTCAGCGCCCGGGACGCCGGGTCGGGCGTCGCCCAGACGCGGTGCGCGCTCGATCCGACCACGGTGCCGCTGACCTTCGACGCGCTCCCCGCGGGCTGCCCGTATATGGTCACCGGCACGGTCGGCATCGATGGGGCGCACACGCTGTACATGGCGAGTGAGGACGTCGCCGGCAACAAGGAGCCCGTGAGCTCGGTGGCGTTCAAGATCGATAGCACGCCGCCGCTGTTGCAGCCGGCCATCACCCCGGCGGACGTCGTCCTCGACGGTACGGCGGCCGCCTCGGCAAACGCCTCCGATGCCGGCTCGGGCCTCGCGGTGGCAGGTTGCACCCAGCCCGACGCAACGAGCGTCGGCACCAAGACCGTCACGTGCACGGCAACGGACAACGCAGGCAACACGAGTTCCGCTACCGCGACATACCACGTCGGCTATGCATTCGGCGGCTTCCTCCGGCCGGTGAGCAGCCCGCCCGCGGTGAACAGCGGCACGGCCGGCACGACGTATCCGATCCGCTGGCGGCTGCGTGACGCGACCGGCCGGTTGGTGACCTCACTCAGCGCCGTGACGGGGCTCTGGATCACGCCGACCGACTGCACGACATTCTCGGTGTTGCAGGGCCCATCGACATTCGCGACGCCAGCGGGATCCTCCCGACTGCGCTACGACGCTGAGTCACACGAGTACGTCTTCAACTGGAAGACGACGCAGGCGGGCTGCTTCGTTCTGCGGCTCACGCTGGACGACGGTCATTACTTCGCCGCCTGGTTCAGGCTTGAGTACCGCGACCGACGAGGGGGCCTCGTCCGGATGACCAGTTCCCTGGGCGGCTGAGCACTCCCGCCCCGGAGCGCGCGAGTCCCGAGCGGGCCGTCCAGCCCCCGGTCAACTGACCGATCCCGCTCAGGCTCGGCCCGCCGGACGATAGCGGGCGATGGACGACGGCGACCACCGACTGGCAGGCCACCAGTGCATGTCCTGCCCGCCCCGGCCGCCGAGCGCCTCGGCGGCAACCCCTTCAGGGCGCGCCGTTGAGCGGCGAGACGGTCGACTCGGTCGGCCTCACCCAGCGCGAGCTGTTGCTCGAGATGCGCGAGGAGGAGGTCAAGGGCCCCGGGCCACCGTGGACGCGACCGCCAGGGACCAGGCGCCCGGCTGTCGGCATGGCGGGACGCGGCGACGTTGCAGGGAAAGAGCGTAAGACTGGTCGGGGCGAGAGGATTTGAACCTCCGACCTCATCGTCCCGAACGATGCGCGCTACCAAGCTGCGCCACGCCCCGACCGAAATGCCCCTGTAGGGCCGGGGAATGATATCGCATGCGGGACGGCCGGCCGAATCACGGACCGGGGTTGGCATAGGAGGCCATTGACCCGGGCAACGCGGTCGAGAGTTGGCATGGGATGCCAAGAACCGACGCGGTTGGGAGGTCAAGACGGCCGAATCCGGCCGAATCTTGGCGTGCCATGCCGCGGATTGACGCCCGGGGCCGGAATCCATGGCATGGCGTGCCAGTCGTGGCGCACGTGCTCGGACGCCGGCCGAGAAGTGTTGGCGCCTGGCCCCGGACAGCATTCGAGCCCACCGTGGGTGACGGTAGGCTCGACTGCTTCTCCCCGATGGAGTGGGCGCCAACCCCCCGGCGCTTCACGATCATCTCCCGGCCCCCCGACGGGTGCCGTCAGACTACCCCGACCCCGACGGTTCGAACACGGACGAATGTCGCATGCACGAGGACACTTTTGCGGTACCCGCGTGCGGGCCGGAGGGGCCGCCTCGCCGGCGGCTAGTACGCCTCGAGGTAGCGATCGACCTCCCAGTCCGTGACCTGCGTCCGGTACTCGTCCCACTCGGCGCGCTTCGCGGACACGTAGTGGGTCAGCACGTGGTCGCCCAGCGCCTCGCCGATCACCGGGTCGCTCTCCAGCTCGTCGATCGCCTCGCCCAGCGTGCCGGGCAGCTCGCGGATCCCCTTCTCCGCAATCCGCGAGGCGTCCATCTCGAACAGCGACTCCTCGATGGGCTCGGCGATCTCGAGCCCCCGCTCCACGCCGTCGAGCCCGGCCGCGATCATCGCGGCAAACGCGAGGTACGTGTTCGACGACGGGTCCGGGCAACGGACCTCGGCGCGGGTGCCCTCGATGGACTTGCCGGGCGAGATCATCGGCACCCGGATGAGGGCTGAGCGGTTGGTCCGGCCCCAGGTGATGTACGTCGGCGCCTCGTAGCCGGGGACCAGCCGCTTGTACGAGTTGACGAGCGGCGCGAGGATCGCCGACATGCCGCGCGCGTGGGCGAGGATGCCGGCCATGTACGACTTCGCGAGGTCCGACAGGCCGTACGGCGCGGAGGGGTCGGCGAAGGCGTTGCGGCCCTCCTCGATGGAGTACAGGCTCTGGTGCGTGTGCATGCCCGAGCCGTTGATCCCGTGGATGGGCTTGGGCATGAACGTGGCATACAGGCCGTGCTGCTGGGCGATCGCCTTGAGCGCGAACTTGAAGGTCACCGCGTTGTCGGCGGTCTTGAGCGCGTCGGCGTACTCGAAGTCGATCTCGTGCTGGCCGGCCGCGACCTCGTGGTGGGCGGCCTCGACTCGGATGCCGAAGGCCTCCAGTGCGTCGACCATGTCCTGGCGGACCTCCTGCGCGAGGTCGGTGGAGTAGTCGAAGTAGCCGGCCTGGTCGTGGGGCAGGGGCTGGATCGAGCCGTCCTCGCCACGGCGGAGGAGGAAGAACTCGAGCTCCGGCCCCGTGTTGACGATGTAGCCCATCCCGCGCGCCCGCTCCACCTGGCGGCGCAAGACGTAGCGCGGGTCGCCAGCAAACGGCTCGCCGCGGGGCGTGTACACGTCGCAGATGACGCGGGCAGTGCCCCGTGGCCCGGAGCCCGGCTGCCAGGGGATCTCGTTGAACGTGCTCATGTCGGGCGCGAGGTACTGGTCCGACTCGGCGATCCGCGTGAAGCCCTCGACCGAGCTGCCGTCGAACCACGTGCCGTGGAGCACCGAATCCTCAAGCCGGCCGATCGGGATCGTCACCGCCTTGACCAGGCCCAGGATGTCGCTGAACTGGAGCTGCACGAAGCGGATGCCGCGGGCCTGCGCCGCCTCGATCTGCGCCCTGGGGTCGCTGCCGTCCATCCCGTCCGTCACCTGAGGAGCCTCCATGGCCAATGGGATCCCCGCAACCAGCGGGCCCGCGCCGGGCGCGCGTTTCTTGGGAGTCTAGACCGCTCCCCGGTCGCGGGACGCGTGGGAGTGGTTGCGGATTGGAGATGGCCGGGTGACGAGTCCGCGAACGCCGAGGGCGGCGACGCGCGACCTCAGTCCGGCTGGCCCGTGGGCTCCCGCGTCGCCACCAGGTCGTCGAGGAACCGACCGAACTCGCTCCCCACATCGACGTAGCGGTCCGCCTTCACGGTCAGCGCCAGACGCCCGTCGGGCCCCAGCCGACCCCAGATCCGCCGCCGCGGCATCCAGAAGGTGATCAGCAGCCCCACGATCAGGAACCCGAAGGCCGCCCACGCCAGGTCGGCGCCGGGGTCCTTCTTCGCGATCAGCAGCGTGTACTGCGAGACGCCCGCGAACTCGACCGAGAAGTCGGTGCCGGCCGCAACGCCGGACTCCCCCTGCGCCAGCGCCAGCGCGCCCAGACCCACCGTTGACGTGCTGCCGTCGTTGTTGACGACGCCCCGGATCGGCAGCACCAGCAGGATGCCGGCGCCGCTGCTGTCCTTCTGCAGGACCATCTGGAGCGCGACGTCCCGGCCCGGGACGGCGAACTGGGCGAAAGGCAGCCCCGCCGCCTGGTCGGTCATGGGCACGGCGCCGGTCCACAGCGGCTTGCCCGACGCGTCGCGGACGACGATGGTGGGCGCGGGACCGAAGCCGTTCTGGTGGAACGTGTAGCCCGCCACCGTGAGCGGGTCGTTCACGCGGATCACCTTGTCGGCGATCTGCGTGCCGTTCTGGAACACCGCGAGGTGCGTGGTGTAGTCGGTGGCGTGCCCGGTGTCGAGCCCGGGCGCCGAGAAGCCAAGGTTCTTGACCAGCAGCAGGCCGGGCGTGCCGATGGGCTGGACCGTGAGCGAATCGCCGTTGGCGACCACCATCGGCTGCTCATCGCCGAGCGCGCTGGTTGCCGCCGCAGCGAGGAGGAACAGCACCAGGCCGGTGTGCGTGAGCAGCGTCGCCATCTTCGTCCAGCGGTTCCGGTCGCCGTAGAGGTAGGTGACGCCGTCGACCTCCGCCTGGCGGACGGAGTACCGGTGTCCGCGCAGGGTCCGCGCCACGGCTCCCGCGTCCACGCCCCCGAGCGCCGCGCGGTCAGGCAGCCGCGGGTCGAAGAACGGCTCGGGCTGGACGACCCGGATGTCGGCCCCGGCGCGCCACAGTCGCGGCGTCCGGTCGATGGTGCAGGCCACGATCGAGAGGATCAGCACCACCAGGCCCACGCTGAACCAGGTCGAGGTGAACACGTGGAACAGCTGGAGGCGCTCGAGCAGGCTGACCACGCCCACGCCCAGCACCGGGTCGTACTGCGTGTGGAGCTTGCCCATCTCGTTGGCGTAGTCGGTGGCCGAGCGGAAGGCGAAGCTCGGCAGCTGCTTGAGCGTCATGCCCACCACCGCGAACAGGGCGAGCACGATGATCTGGAGGACCGCGAAGTCAACCGAGGTGAGCAGGCCCCAGACCGCGTTCCCCAGGCGGGAGGGAAGCCCGGCGATGGATCGGGGGGCGGGACGGCGAGCGGCCAGCGTGGCGATGAGCGGGGCTCCTACCGGACCTGGGCGGCGGTGGCGGCCGCGGCGGTGGCGGTGTTCGCTGCGTCCAGTGCTGCGCCGAAGTCGGCGAGGAGGTCGGCCTCGTCCTCCAGGCCAACCGAGATCCGCAGCAGGCCCTCGGTGATCCCCGCCGTCGCCAGCTGTTCGGCGGAGAGCGCGCGGTGTGACGACGTCGGCGGGTGGACGACCATCGTGTGGACGCTGCCGAGGCTCGCCGTCCGCTCGGGGATCTGGAGCGTGTCGAAGACGATGCGCCCGGCTTCGCGCCCGCCCGAGAGCTCCACCGCCAGCATCGCGCCGCCGGCGTCGAGGATGCGGCTCGCCACCCCCGCCTGCGGATGGGACGGCAGGCCCGGGTAGATGACCCTGGCAACGCCGGGGCTGGCCTCGAAGAACGCGGCCAGCGCGAGGGCCGTCCGCGCCTGGCGCTCCATCCGGAGCGGCAGCGTGGCGATCCCGCGCAGCACGAGGAAGGCGGAGAACGGCGCGAGCGTGGCGCCGGTCTCGATCTGGGCGGCGCGGACGGCGCGGATCCGCTCCCGGCTGCCCACCACGGCGCCCGCCATCACGTCCGAGTGGCCGGACAGGTATTTCGTGGCCGACTCCATCACCAGGTCGGCGCCGTGCTCGAGGGGCCGGCAGATGGCCGGCGACGCGAACGTGTTGTCCACGGTGAGGAGGGCGCCCGCGCGATGGGCGGCATCGGCGAGGGCCGGGAGGTCCGCGACCACGCAGGTCGGGTTGGCGATGGTCTCGACGTGGAGGACGCGGGTCGGCGCGCCGGCGAGCGCGCGTTCCACCGCGAGGGTGTCGGTCGTGTCCACTTCGTCCACGCGAATGCCCAGGCGCTCGAACGCGCTGCGGACCTGCGTTCGGGTGGTGCCGTAGCCCACCCTGCCGATCAGGATCCGGTCGCCCTCGTGGAGCACCGACAGCAGCGCCGCGTGGATCGCCGCCATCCCGGTGGCGAGGGCGATGCCCGCCTCCGCGCCGTGGAGGTCGGCGACGGCGTCGCCCAGCGCGTCGCTCGTGGGGTTGTCGATGCGGCTGTACGCGTAGCCGGGCTCCTCGCCGGACAGCACCGCGGCGAGCTCCTCGGCGTCGACGGAGGAGAACGTGGCGGTCTGGTAGATCGGCACGCTGGTGGGCGTCTGGCGAACCAGCGGAACGCGCGAGGCGGCGCGGATGGCGCGCGTGGAGGGGCCGATTGGGCCGATGGGGCCGGCTGGCTGGCGCGGGGACGGGCGCTGGTCGCTCACCGGCCGATGCTACACCGATGGGGCGTCACGGCCCTGTTGCGGGGTCGGGGCGCGGCACGAGCGCCGCCTACCGGGTCCCCCACTGGTAGCTCTGCTTGAGGAGCCGCAGGTAGACGAACGTCTCGGTCTCGCGGACGCCCTGGATCTTGCGCAGCTTGCTCGAGAGGAACACGAGCAGCGCGTCGTTGTCCTCGGACACGCACTCGACGAGGATGTCGTAGGTCCCGGCAGTGACCACCACGTAGTCGGTCTCGGGGAAGGCCGCGATCTCCTCGGCCACCTCGATCAGGCGGTCCGCCTGGACCTTGACCCCGATCATCGCCATCTGCTGGAAGCCGAGCTTGAGCGGGTCGGTGACGCCCACGACCTGGAGGATGCCCTGCCCGATCATCCTGCCGGTTCGCGCGCGGACCGCCGCCTCGGAGACGCCGAGGTCCGTGGCGATCTGCGTGAACGGCCGCCGGCCGTCCTCCTGGAGCTGCTCGATGATGCGCTTGTCGAGGCCGGAGACCTCGTGCGCGCGGGCGGTGCGGCTTCGCCCTTCAGTCATGCAGGCTCCTTCGCCCATTCCCGCGGGTCGATGCCTCTCCCGCATCGAAGGGCCCCGCATGCGTACGGTGGCGGCGGATGCTAGCACGGGCAATCCCCCCGGCCCGAAGGTCCCACAGGGCGGGTCGCGACGACCTCGTGGCGACTCCCTGGAGCCGCGCCTGCGCCCGCGCGCCCCGTCGCCCCTGCGCCCGGGAGCCTGGGAGCCGGCGATGTGGGCCGGGGAGCCAGCCGGAGAGCCGCGCCTATCCCGCGTCCAGCAGCTCCAGAACGGGCGCGAGCGCGGCGACGGACGCCTCGGTGATCGGGTCGACCACCAGCTGGACGTGGCCGATCCCCTCGGCCGCGTAGGCGCGCAGGCCGGCCGCGATCTCCTCCGGTGAGCCGGCGAGCGGGGTGACGGCCATCTTGGGGTCCGTGTCGCCCATGATCCGGCCGGTTCCCCCGGGCATCCGAACCTGGACGGCGACGGTGCGCTCCACCTCGGCCGGGTTTCGCCCCACCGCGCCGCAGGCCTCGTCCACCAGGGCGCGAAGGCGCGGCACGCCCGCGGGCGCGTTGCGCGTGTCGGCGTACCACGCGTTCCACGCGGCGACGTGCGGCAGCGTGGCCGCGAGCATCCGGGGGCCGATGGAGCCCACCAGCAGCGGCGGGCCGCCGGGCCGCGCGGGACGGGGCAGGAGCTCGGCGTCGCGCGCGGTGTAGAACTCGCCCGTGAAGTCGATCGCGCCGTGGGCCAGCAGCGTCCGGACGATCGTGAACGCCTCCTCGAACCGCGAGATGCGGTGGTCGAACCGGGCGCCGAGGGCCGCGAACTCGACGTCGTTCCACCCGGCGCCCAGCCCCAGCACCAGCCGCCCGCCGGAGATCTCGTCCACGGTGGCGGCCAGCTTGGCGAGCATGAACGGCTCGTGGAACGCGGTCGACGCGACGAGCGGGCCGATCGTCACGCGATCCGTTGCCTCGGCCAGCCCCGCCAGCGTCGTCCACGCCTCCCATGGCCCGCGCGTGGAGCCGTCGAGGTAGCGGTAGAGCAGGTGGTCGCCAACCCAGACCGAGTCGAAGCCGGCCTGCTCGGCGGTGCGGGCGATGGCGCGGAGCTCCGGCCAGCGGACCTCGCGCTCCACCTCGGGGAGCTGGACGCCAACCCCGAGGGGCCGGCCGGGTTGTCGGGGGATCATCCCCGGACGGTAGCGCATGCCGTCGCGACCGGGAGGCGCAGGCCGCGAGACAGCGCCTCGCTCCTATCTCCCCCGCGAGGAGGTTATCCGCCCGACTTCGCTCGTATCTCCTCCCACTGAAGACTGGAGCGAACTCAGGGCGACTCGCCAAGCACGAGCCGGTTGCAACCGTCGCACAACTGTCTCCGGGAGGAGATACGAGGGACGACGAGCGCGGGCCCGCTAGGCGGGCGCAGGCTCAGCTTCCCGCGAGGACCCCATTGTTCTGGATCATCGAGATGATCACGTCGATGTCCGAGCTGCCGATGATCCCGGTGTACTTCGCCCGCACCACGCCCTGGCCATCCACGACGAAGGCCCACGGAACCGTGTTCGCGAGCCATGGCTGCGGGCCCAGCCCCCATGCGGACGCCCACTGGTTGAGCGGCGGGTTCGCGATGTCGCCCGACAGCACGGGCTCCTCGGTGACGATCGTGTACACGAACGGCTCCAGGTGGATGAACGCCACCTGGTCCTGCCAGCGGTCCAGCAGGTAGCGGACCATCACGATCGCCCGGCCGCAGAGCGGCGACACCCGGAACCGGGTCGAGTCGATGATGATCACGTACGGCTTGCCCTGCGCCCGCGCGTCCGAGGTGGACGTCTGCGACAGCCGCAGGTCGGGGTTCGGCTGGGTGGTCACGGCCCGGACCACGCCGCCCACGTCGGCGAGCGTGGGCGTGTGGATGTTCGGCGCCTGCGCCCCCAGCGGCGTGGTGGAGCCCTGGTCGAGCGCGGTCACGTCAGCCCAGCCGGTGGCCCCCGACGGCGTCGACAGGGCGAGCCGCCAGCCGCCCGGCGAGGGGATGCTGACCGTCGCGACGAAGTACACCGTCTTCTCGCCCCACGGCTGCACGGCGACCGCGCGCACCGGCGGGCCGGCCGCTGCGTTCCCGGCGCCGGTCACGGTGACGTCCACGGGCGTCGTGCCGTCGATGGGCACGCCGCGCGTGTCGGTGATGCTGAGGATGACCGGGTCCGGCCCGCCGGCCCAGATCTCGGACGACACGACGAGGGGCACGAGGGCGTCGCCTGCGGCGGGCTGGGCCGTCGCGGCGGCGGCGCTCGGCACGGCGGCCGGGGGCGAGGCAAGATCGGCCGGCGCCGGGGTCGAGACGACCGCGGCCGGTGGCGTCGCAGGGGCGTCGCTCGGGGGCGGGGTCTCGGCCAGCAGGCCGTTGAGTGCCTCGGCGATGGGCGCTGCCTCCGTCCCGAAGGGGAATGTGGTCCGGATGCGGCCCTGCGCGTCCACGAGGTAGAGGTCCGCGGTGTGGGCCATGGCATAGGCGCCCGTGGTGTTCAGCTGCTTGGCGTACTGGACGTGCCAGGCGTCAGCGTTCGCGCGCACCTCCGACGGCGTTCCGGTGAGACCCGTGTAGGCGGTGGGCAGGTACTTGAGGTACGCCTTCATGGCCGCCACGCTGTCGCGCTCGGGGTCGATCGACACGAACACGACCCGCACGCCGGGGCCCACGCTCGTGAGCGCCTGGTTGATGGTGCCGATGGTCGCGGGGCAGACGTCCGGGCAGTGGGTGTAGCCGAAGAACACGAGGACCGGGCGGCCTCGGAGGTCGGTCAGGCTGAACGGGCGGCCGTCCTGGTCCGTGAGCTGGAGGGGCGGCGCGGGCTGGGCCGCCTGGAGGGCGGGGGCCATGGCCAGCGGCTTCGGCGCGGTGGCGGCCAGGCCCACCAGGGTGAGGAGCACGACCGCCACGGCCAGGAGCGCCAGGCTGACGACGATGCGGACGGGACGGCTGGGCGTCGCCGGGAGGTCGTCGACAACCCCGATCGTGGTCGCGCCTGCCTCGATCGCCGCCGGCGGGCGGAACGGGTCGAGCGGGCCGGGAGTGCCGGTCGGGGCGGGAGTGCCGGTCGGGGCCACGCGTCAGTTCGCCCGCACGGCGGCAGTGGGTGCCAGCGACCGCACGGGCACTCCGGCAACGGCCGGACATGCCCGCGACCACGGCGACGACGGCGCCGAGGCCGGCGAGCGGCGCGATCGCACGGGTCATGCGTTCTGCCTCCGGACGTGCTGCACGGTCCCGCCGTGGTCTCCGGGCGGAGACGCCGTGCCGGGGGACGCACAGGCCACTCGACGACGGCAGGCGCGGCGTTCCATTCGCGCCGCGCCCTCCTCGGCGAGTCGCGGGCAGTCTCGCACGAAGGGGGGCCGATCCCCTCCGCCCGGCGGTCCCGAAGTTCTCGGGCCGGACGGCACGGAGCGTGGCCCCAATCCCTTGGGCGTCCGCGCCGCCCCGCGGTCTCCCCGGTGGCCGCCGATGCCTTCTCGGGCTTCGTGCGACCATGCCGCCATGCGTTACGGGATCGTGCTCAGCGTCGGCGGCGCGCGGGTGGCGGGCGACCTCGCCGCTGCGGCCGAGGAGGCGGGCTGGGACGGCGTCTTCACGTTCGACGCGGTCGCGATCGGCGCTGTCGAGCTCGACGATCCGTGGATCGTGCTCGCGGCGATGGCGCTTCGGACCGAGCGGGTCACGCTCGGGGCGATGGTCTTCGCGCCGTCCCGGCGTCGGCCCTGGCTGTTCGCGAAGGCGGCGGTGACGATCGACCGCCTGTCGGGTGGCCGGCTGGTCCTGCCGGTGGGCCTGGGCACGCTCGACGACGCGGCGTTCGGCAATGTGGGCGAGCCTGTGACGGCGCGGGAGCGGGCCGCACTGCTCGACGAGACCCTGCACATTGTCGAGGGGCTCTCGGGCGGCGAGCCGTTCGCCTTCGCCGGCGAGCACTACCAATTCGGCGCGATGACGCTGCGGCCCCCGCGCGTGCAGCAGCCGCGGATCCCCGTGTGGCCCGTCGGCGCCTGGCCGCACGCGAAGTCGATGCACCGCGCGCTGGCGTGGGACGGCGTGGTGGTGCAGGCGCCGGAGGGCCCCGCCGCCAACCCCGCCGTGCTGCGAGAGGTGACGGCCTGGATCGGGGCGAAGCGGCTGGTGGCCGAGGCGGGCGCCTCCCCGATTCCCGCCGTGGACCGGCAGTACGAGGTCATCGTGGACGGCGTGACCCCAGCCGACGACCCCGCCGGTGCGGCGTCGATCACGCGAGCCGTGGCCGAGGCCGGGGCGACGTGGTGGATCGAGGCCGACTGGGAGCACGCGGACCTCGACACGCTTCGCGCCCGGATCAGCGCCGGCCCGCCCCGCCACTAGCGGTCAACGCCTGGCACCGCGCCCCTCGGCGCCCCTCGCTGCTCCCGCTGTCTGGCGGGGACAGCGGAACGCGGCGTGCGACCACCGCCGCACCTACTCGAGCGCGCGTCGGCCGAAGTGCGCCTGGAATCGGCCGGCCCGTACCCAGATGACCAGCGCCACCAGGAACCTGGCGATGAGCGAGAGCCCATAGGAGGCGCACCAGATGCAGACCGCGTGGAGGATGAACGCCTGCACGCTGATGAAGTAGATCTCGAAGATCACGCCCACCAGCGACAGCCCGTAGTGCAGGTCGAGCAGGCTGGGGTTGTCGCTCCGGATCCACGCAACCGCCAACGAGAACAGGACGAGCGACAGGACGACCCCGAACACCGCCACGGGAATGCCGCCGATCTTCGCGTACTGCGACAGGGCCACGGCCTCGCAGCCGTGGAGCACCCCGCACGACGGCACGCCACCGCCCAGCTCCACGTACGAGAGGTAGCTCGCGATGAGCAGCCCCACCACGTCGAGCGACGCGAGGATGAGCCCGGGATGGATCCGCTTGAGCCGATGCGTCTGGATCAGCACGACCATCAGGGCGAGGCACCACACGATGACCGGGATGAGCGTGTCTGCGGTCTGCGAGTACGCCTGGAACACGACGCCGAACACGACGCCGGCGAGCGCGCCCGCGTAGTGCACGTCGGCGAGCACGTCGCGGTTGCTGAGCGCCCACGCCGCGGCGACGACCGCCAGCAGCAACGCGAGGGCGATCCCCACCTGGGGGACGGGGATCTTGTCCTGGGCGTCGACCGAGAACAGCCAGACGGCCATCACGAGGCCCACGAGGTCGAGGGCGGCGAAGGCCCAGCCCGGGTGGATGCGGCTGGCGCGGGCGGCGAAGCTGGACATGTGTCTGCGGACCTGTGGCGGTTCTTGACGAGGCGAGTGCCCAGAGAGTCTAGAGCCTCCGGGGTGTGTCGCCGAGCGCGCCGACCGGCACGGGGCCGCGGGGCCAAGGGTCCCCTCCAAAACGCCTCCTCCGCCCAGCGGGTGCGCCACGTGGCCCCTGTCACCAACAACCCCGGGGGTGCAACCTACGACCATCGGACGGCAAGATCCGCCGCTTCGCGTCCCGACACGCCCCAGCACACCGAGGCACCGATGACCGCCACGCTCAGCACGCCGGCCTCCGCGGCCGGGTCCCTCCAGGAACGTCACCCGCTTGACGCGATCTTCCATCCCCGCTCCATCGCAGTGGTGGGCGCCACGGAGAAGGAGGGCTCGGTCGGTCGGACCATCCTCTGGAACCTGCTCTCGTCGCCGTTCGGCGGCACCGTCTACCCGGTCAACCCCACCCGGCCGGCGATCCTCGGTGTCAAGGCGTACCCGAGCATCAGCGCCATCGGCGAGGCGGTCGACCTCGCGGTCATCGTGACCCCGTCCAAGACGGCCCCGGGCCTCGTCGAGGAGTGCGGACAGGCGGGGATCAAGGGCGTCATCATCATCAGCGCCGGGTTCAAGGAGGTCGGCCCCGAGGGCGTGGAGCTCGAGCGCCAGGTGCTCGAGATCGCCCGCAAGCACGGCATCCGCGTCATCGGGCCCAACTGCCTCGGCATCATGAACCCGATCGGGCGGATGAACGCCACGTTCGCCGCCGGCATCGCCAACCCGGGCCGCGTCGGCTTCATCAGCCAGTCCGGTGCCCTCCTCACCGCCATCCTCGACTGGGCAGCCCACGAGGACGTCGGCTTCAGCTCCATCATCTCGCTGGGCTCGATGCTCGACGTGGGCTGGGGCGACGCGATCGACTATCTGGGCAACGACCCCAACACCGATTCGATCGTCATCTACATGGAGACCATCGGCGACGCGCGGGCCTTCCTGTCCGCTGCCCGCGAGGTGGCCCTGACCAAGCCGATCATCGTCATCAAGCCGGGCCGGACCGCGCAGGCAGCGAAGGCCGCCGCCTCGCACACGGGTTCGCTCACCGGCTCGGACGACGTCCTCGACGCCGCCTTCCGGCGCGCCGGCGTGCTGCGCGTCGAGAAGATCAGCGAGCTGTTCCAGATCAGCGAGATCCTCGCGAAGCAGCCGCGGCCGAAGGGCCGGCGCCTGTCGATCGTGACCAACGCGGGCGGACCCGGCGTCCTCGCGACCGATGCGCTCATCGGCGGCGGCGGCGAGCTCTCCAACATCACCGACGCGACGATGGACTCGCTCAATGCGGTGCTGCCCGCGGTGTGGAGCCACAACAACCCCATCGACATCATCGGCGACGCTCCGCCGGAGCGATACGCGAAGGCCCTCGAGATCGCCGCGGCCGACCCGGAGACCGATGGCCTGCTCGTCGTCCTCACGCCCCAGGCGATGACCGACCCGACCGCCACCGCGAAGGCGCTCGTCAAGCACGCCCACATCGAGGGCAAGCCAGTGCTCGCCTCGTGGATGGGCGGCGACGAGGTGGAGGAGGGCGCGAAGATCCTGCGCGAGGCGGGCATCCCCACGTTCGCCTACCCGGACACCGCCTGCCAGCTGTTCAACCACCTGTGGCGGTACGCCGAGAACCTGCACCGCCTCTACGAGACCCCCCGCCTGCCCGTTGCGCCTGAGCGCGGCGAGTTCCGCGAGGAGGCGGACCGGATCATCGCCGACGTGTCCGCCGAGGGCCGGACGCTGCTCACCGAGTACGAGAGCAAGAAGGTCCTCGCCGCGTACGGCATCCCGATCACCGACACCGAGATCGCCGTGACGCCCGAGGCGGCCGTCAAGGCCGCAGCGCAGATCGGCTACCCGGTGGTGGCCAAGCTGCTGTCGCGGACGGTCACCCACAAGACCGACGTCGGCGGCGTCGCCCTCAACCTGCGCAACTCCGACGCCGTCCGCGAGGCGTTCGACCGGATCAAGACGTCCGTGACCGAGAAGGTCGGCGCCGAGCATTTCGAGGGCGTGACGATCCAGCCGATGATCAACTGGACCGGCTACGAGCTGATCGTCGGGTCCTCGCCCGACCCGCAGTTCGGGCCCGTGCTGCTGTTCGGCATGGGCGGCCAGCTGGTCGAGGTGTTCAAGGACCGGGCGCTCGCGCTGCCGCCGCTCAACACGACGCTGGCGAAGCACCTGATCGACGAGACCCTGATCAGCCAGGCGCTCAAGGGCGTCCGCGGCCGCAAGCCGATCGACAAGGAGGTCCTGGCCGCGCTGCTGGTGCGGTTCAGCGAGCTCGTGGCCGAGCAGCCGCGGATCGCCGAGATCGACATCAACCCGCTGCTCGCCTCGCCCGAGCGGGTGATCGCGCTCGACGCCCGTGTCGTCCTCCACCCGGCCTCGCTCTCGAGCGCCGAGCTGCCGCGCCTCGCGATCCGCCCGTACCCGCACGAGTACGAGCGCCAAGTGACCACCGAGGATGGCGGCGCGATCACGATCCGGCCCATCCGTCCCGAGGACGAGCCCGCGATGGCCACGTTCCACGCCAGGCTGTCGCAGCGCACGGTCCGCGCCCGGTACGGCAAGGACCGCCCGCTGTCCGAGCGAACCGCGCACGAGCGCCTCGCCCGGATCTGCTTCGTGGACTATGACCGCCAGTTCGGCCTGGTGGCCGAGGCGCCGGTCCTGGGCGGGACCACCGAGATCGCGGGCGTCGCCCGGCTGTCCCGGATCCATGCGACCAACGACCGCCTGCTGACCCTCACGGTCGCCGATGCGTGGCAGCGGCAGGGCGTCGGGGCGCACCTGGTCCGGAGCGCCGTCCGGGTTGCGCAGGGCGAGGCTGTCGACCACGTCATCTCGGAGCTTGCGCCCGACAACGCGGGCATGCGCGAGCTCCTCGCCGACGAGGGCTTCACCTTCGACGACCGCAACGGCGAACTGGTGGCAACGCTGGCCGTCTAGGCACGAACACTGCGGCGGCGCGCTGGCGCGCCAGCCATCGCGACAGGAGGACGCCGGCTCGGCTTCGCGCCGTGCCGGCGTCGCGATTCCGCGGCGCTTGACTTCAGAGCCAGCGTCGCGATCCGCCCCGGCTCGCCCTCCTAACCCCCGTCCTCCTCCAGCAGCCGCGCGACCGCAGCCGCGAGCATCGACGGCGTGTAGGGCTTGGCGAGGAACTGGCCGGGGGCCGACGCGATGGTCCGCTGACCGACGACGTCCTCGGCGTAGCCCGAGGTCAGCAGCACGCGCATGTCGGGCCGGCTCCGCTGGAGCGCGGCGGCCAGCCCCGGACCGCGGAGACCGGGCATCACCACGTCCGAGAACAGCAGGTCGATCCTGCCCTCGTGCGCGGTTGCCACCGCGAGGGCCTCCTCGCCGCATGGCGCCAGGAGCACGATGTAGCCGCGAGACGTGAGCGTCCGGAGGGCCACCTGCCGCAGGACCGCCTCGTCGTCGACGACCAGGATCGTGGCGGGACCAGTCCGCGCCGGCTGCGCGGCGGTCGCGAGCCTGACAGGCGCCGCCGCCACCGGGATCAGCGGGAGCAGGATCCGGAACATCGTGCCGCGGCCCGGGCCCGAGCTCACGTCCACTCGACCGCCCGACTGCTCGACGAACCCATGGACCATCGCGAGTCCGAGGCCGGGGCCTTGGCCGAGGCTGTCGCCGGCGACCGGTGCGAACGGCTCGAAGAGGCGGGCGAGCTTGTCGGGTGGCAGGCCGGGTCCAGTGTCAGCAAGCACGAGCACCGCCGCGTCCACCCCTGGCAGCGACTCGCCCGGGTGCGGCCACTCGACGCCAACCCGGAGCGTGCCGCCATCCGGCATGGCCTCGCGGGCCCGGACCGCCAGCGCCAGCAGCGCCTCCTCGAACAGGTTCGGGTCGAGGCTGACGGGCATCGGATCAGGGCCGGGCGACACGATGAGCGCGATGCGCGGGCCGATCGCCCGGGCGAGGATCGGCTGCGTGTCGCTCAGCAGGTCGCGCAGGTCGGCCTGGCGCGGCTGGAGGAACGCGCGCCGGCCGAACGCGAGCAGCCGCGTCGTGAGCGTCTCGGCCTGGCCCGCGGCCTCGGTGATCGCCCCAACACCCGCGGCGATGTCGGCAGGGGTGGCGGTCAGCGGGTCCAGCAGCGCGGCATGCCCGACGATCATCGTGAGCACGTTGTTGAGGTCGTGGGCCACGCCGCCCGCGAGCTGGGCGATGGCGTCGAGACGCGCCTCCTGCGCCAGCCGGGCGTCCTGCTCGCGCTCGAGGCTGATGTCGCGTGCGATCATCACCCGCCCTGTCACGCGGGCCGCCGAATCCCGCAGCGCAACGATCCGCGAGGAGACCCGGAACCGCGCGCCGTCCTTCCCGCGGTGGCTGATCTCGCCGGCCCAGACGCCTTGCGTCGCGAGCGCCGATTCGATCTGCTCCTCCAGGCCGGCCTGGCCGGGCGCGAGGTGCACGTCCATCCCCCGGCCCACGACGTCCTCCCGGAGGTAGCCGTTCATCCGCTCGTACGCGCGATTGACGTAGAGGATCGTCCCGGCGGCATCGGTGATCACGATCGCGTCCGAGGCCTGCTCGGCGGCCTGTGCCAGGCGATTCCGCTCGGCCTCGAGCTCCTTGCGGCCCGTGACGTCGCGCACGAAGATCTCGATCCGCCCATCCGCCAGACGCGCAGCGGAGACCTCGACGGCCACCTCCACGCCGTCCGAGCGCAGCGCTGAGTACTCCCGGGCGACGGGCTTGCCCGTGACCACCAGGGCGACGTCCTCGGCTAGGCGACCATGCTCGGCAGCGGGCACGATCTCGAACACGGACCGACCGATGAGCGCGCCGCGCGGCACCTGGAGGAGGCGATCGGTCGCCGGGTTCGCATACGAGACAACGCCCTCGGCGTCGAAGACCATGATCGAGTCGAACGCCTCGTCGAGCAGCGTCCGGCACCCGGTCCTCGCCCGCCTCCGCGCGTGCCACCGCCTCGCGGAGCTCGGTCACGTCGGCGAAGGACACCACGATCCCGGACGGCCTGCCCGCTTCGTCGAGGCCCGTCGGAACGGCGTTGGACGAGACCCAGCGCAGGCTGCCGTCGTCCTGCGGGATGCCCAGGATCCGTCGATCGGTGGGCCTGCCCGTGCGCATGGCGACCTGTGTCGGGAGCTCCTCGGGCGGGTACGGCGAGCCGTCCTCGCGGATGAACAACGTCGCCAGCGACCGCGCGTCGCGGCCCGTCAGCTCAGACCCGGCCGCGCTGTGCAGGGCCCGGGCCGCCTCATTCATCTCGGTCACCCGGCCGTCCGCGTCGTACGTGATGATCCCCTCCTGGAGGATGCTCACCAGGTCGCGATACCGGGCCTCGCTGGCGCGAAGGGCGTCCTGCGCCCGGCGCTCGGCCGTCACATCCTGCACGACCGCCTCCACAGTCCCGTCCTCCCGGAAGCGGCCCTGGAACGCAACCGTGATGACCTCACCATTGGCGCGCCGGAAGCGCCGGTCGGCCCACAGCGATGCGCCGGACTTCAGGAGGTCGCGCATCCCGGCCTCCTCGGCGGCGCCGAGGTCGTGCAGGACCAGGCTGGGGCCGACCGCGCGGAGCTGCTCGAGCGAGTAGCCGAGCATGGCGCAGGCCGCGGCGTTCGCGTCGAGGACCACGCCGGCAGTGTCGAACACCATGATCCCGGCGGACGCCTGCTCCACGATCGAGCGGTAGCGCTCCTCGGATGCGCGGAGGCGCGCGGTGGTTCGGATGAGCGCTCGGGCGACAGCGAGGTCCCCGGCGAGGCGCTCGAGCAGGGCGACGCGCTGCCCGTCAAGCGCGGCAGGTCGGCCGTCGAGCACCACCAGCGCGCCGAATGGCTTGCCGTCGCCGTCGCGCAGGGGGACGGCGGCTCCGGACCGAAGGCCGAGCCGGAGCGCTCGCTCCTCGTAGGGCCCCCGGGGGTCAGCGGCGATGTCGTCGTGGACGATGGTCCGGTCCTGGGCGATGGATCGGGCCGTCAGCGTCGGGCGCTCAGCATGCATGTCGTCGACGCGGCCCTCGAGGAACTCCGCGGCCCCTGCGGACCCGACCACTTCTGCGATCCCCGTCGCCTCGTCAACGATGGCAAACCAGGCGAGGCGGAAGCCGCCCACCTCCACGATGATGCGCGACGCCTCGAACCACAGCTCGGGCTCCGAGCGTGCGCGGACCACGGCGCGGTGGATGTCCGAGATGGCCTCGTTGAGCAGCGCGAGCGCCGAGCGCGCATCCTGGCCGGGGCCGCGCTCGGTGACCACCTCGACCAGGAGACGCCGCCCGTCGATCTCCACCGGCGAGGCGGTGACGGTCACCGGGACCTCCCGCCCCGAGGCCGTGACGTGGTTCACGGCGAAGGAGGCGCCGCTGCCAGCCGCCACGGACAGGGCGTCGCGCAGCCGATCCGGGGTCGAGCGGCTGATCGCGGTCAGCGTGTGGCCGACCAGGTCTTCGCGGGCGCGTCCGTAGAACCGGCAGAGCGCCTCGTTGACGTCCTCGATCAGCCCGCTCCCCGGGTCCACGAGGAGCATGGGCAGGCCGGCGGCGTGGAAGATGCGGCGGCTGGGTCCGACCGGCGTGGGAACGTCCGTCATTCCGTGGGGCAGGGCTCTCGTGCAACCGCCTTCGCGGGCGGTTGGGTCAGGATGGGCGCGGCATCATTCCGGGACGCCGATGATGGCGCTGGGCCCATGGTCCACCCGGCGACCCGGCCACGACCAGCCCCCCGAGCGGGGGGCGTCAGGCCGCGAAGGTGACGCGCCAGGCGACCTGCGCATCGGGACCGGCCGCGTCGAGCAAGCGGCTCAAGGTGCCGCCGAGCTCACGGACCGGTGCCGGGGCCTCGGGATCGGCATCGACCTCGTCGAGCAGCGCGCGGTCGTCGGCAGTGAGGAGACCCTCGAATGCGCCCTCGGCCTCCCCGAAGTCCAGCCCGATCCAGTCGAGCGCGGATTCCGCCTCGTCGAGGCTGGCGAACGACATGACGAGCGTGGGGGTGGGATCCATGGACGCATGGTAGGCCCGACGCGTCGCGCCGTGGAGGCCGCGTCAGCGGCGGCGGGACATCGCGTCGAGCCGCGACGGACGCCCAGACGTCGCGCCGCCAGGGCCGTGGGGGAGCGCGGGCTCCCCCATGGGCTTCGACGGCATCGATCTCGATGTCAGGGTCGAGGGGCCCCCCGATGATGCGGCGGCCCGCGGGTCGAACCCGACCTGGAGCAGGAGCCCCATCTGGTCGGCGATGCCCCAGTGCTCCACGAGCTTTCCGTCCTTGAACCGGCCGATGTCGATGACGTCCACCTCCACCGGGCCGCCGGTGGGCCCGAAGCCCATCACGCTCCCGTTGTTGACGCCCCTGGCGCGGTTCCGGGTCCACACGACGTCGCCGGAGACCGCGATGTCCTCGACCGTCAGGGAGAAGTCGGACATCCAGCGGTGGAGCGTCCGGGCGACGCCCTTCGCCCCCTCGAGTCCTGCCTGGTTGCCGCGCTGATGCTCGATGACGTCGGGCGCGATGTAGGCCTCGAGGACGCGCTCGTCCCCTCGGCCCATCCCGTCTTCCACGATGTGGCGAAAGCGGTCGGCGATATCGATGGCTGCCATGGGACGCTCCTTTTGATAGAGTGTAACTCTATTGAATTAGAGTGATACTCTATCCGCATGCCTGGTGTCAACCACGAACCCTCGGCGGCACGCCCGACGCTGCGCGAGGAGCGGGCGGCGGTGACGCGGCGGCGCATCCTCGATGCCGCCCGTCGCCGCCTCTTCGAGGACGGGTATGCCGCGACGACCCTCAGGGCCGTCGCGGCCGAGGCCGGCGTGGCGGTGCAGACGGTCTACGCGGTGTTCGGGTCAAAGGCCGCGATCCTGGCCGAGCTCCGAGCCCTGGCGGTCAACCTCCCCGAGGCCGATGCGGAATGGCGTGCGGCAATGGCCGAGCCAACGCCCCAGCTCCGCCTGACGCGATTCGCGCGCTCGGTTCGCATCCGCTGGGAGCTCGCGGGCGACATCGTCAGGGTCCATCAGGACGCCGTGCGGGTGGACCCGTCGCTGCGTCCCGGGCTCGCCGCCGCCGAAGCGCGCCGGCACGCTGGAATTGCGGCCTTCGTGCGGGGCATCGAGACCGACCTCGGGGCCGGGATCAACATCGAGCGGTCGATCGGCATCGTGAACGCGCTCACGCTCTACGCGGTGTACGAGGAGCTCGTCGCGGTCCAGGGCTGGACGCCCGACGCCTACGAGGCGTGGCTGGGGGAGTCGCTGGCGGCAGGGGTCCTCGGCAACGAAGCGCAAGCCCGCAGGGACAGCGGGCAGCGCCCGGACGGCACTCACCACGGCAGCGAGTAGCGACGATCGAGGTGGCTGCCAGCCCGCCGTCAGGAGCCGCACGTGCAGCGCCCCATCGCCGTCCTCTTTGCCAGTCTGAGGCACGACCGTCGCCCACTCGCGCCGCCCGTCGAGCGCAGCGCCGCGGGCCCCAGGGCCGGGCAAGCGCGAGATCGGCGGCGGAAGGGCAGGCGGGCTGGTCGCGCCGGGACGAGGGCAAATCCCGACCCAGAGCGGCCAGCCCAGGAGCGCTTGGCCCGCCGCGCCCGCCGAGGAGGTCCCGCCCGGGCGCGAGAGACGAGGTGGAGGCTCCAGCACCGCGTCCCCGCCGTCATGACGGGTCGTCATCCGCGCCTCTGCGCCGCTCTGGCCAGCGGCGGCCGCCCTGCTGCTGTGGCTTCGCCCGTCTGCCCCGCCAGCTGCTGGGGGGAATTGGTCGGGGCGGTGGGATTCGGACCCACAACCTCGTGCTCCCAAAGCACGTGCGCCACCGTTGCGCCACGCCCCGACAGTTTTCGTGCTCGCGAAGCGCATGTGCTTCGTCGCTCGGCCCGGTGATGACCGGCTCCAGCATATGCCGGGAGGCCGTCACCCGGCATTACGCGGCGTCGGGTTCGCGACCGTCACGACCTGTCCGCAGGCCGCCATTCACGCACCGGCGCGTCAACACGACGTGTGTACGTCGCAGGATGAGGCGTACACGACGGACGCGACAGGCCGCGGGTCGGACGGGGCGCCGCACTCCCAGCTGCCCCCGGGACAGTCGAGGGCCACGAAGAGTAGGTCAACGCCGCGTCACCGCGCTGCACGTGGCTGCCGCGGTGGCGGTCACGTCGCAGTCCAGCGCGGGTCTACGCCAATTCGGCAAGAACCAGTGGTCGATGATCGACCGGTAGGCCTCAGCCACTTGTCGCGCTCGAGTCGTCGGCGAGCAATCCGAGGACGACCTCGTCGACGAACTTCCCGTCGACCCACGACGCGCCTCGCAGGGTGCCCTCGAGGACGAACCCGGCCGCCCGGGCGGCCTTGATCATGGCGATGTTGTCGGCGACGGCCTCGACTTGCAGCCGATGCAGGCCCAGCACGTCGAAGCAGTAGCGGCAGAGGACTCGAACGACGTCGGTGCCCAGGCCGCGGTGTCGGCAGCTCGGCAGCAGCGAGATCCCTAGGTGCGCGGTCCTGTTGTGCGCGTCGATCCCCCACAGCAGCGCCTCGCCTGCAAGCGCACCGTCCGGCAACTCCACGACGGAGAAGCGGGCCGCGTCGTCGGTGGGGTCAGTCACCGCGTACGGGGACGCGGCCGAGCCGGGAGGGATCGGCCGCCACGGTCGCGAGTCGGCCCGCGATCGGGTTACCACATCGTCGTAGAGCTGGGCGTGCAGGATCGGAACGTCGGCGTCGAGGCGTGCCCGGAGCCCGACGGTTCGTCCACGCAGCATGTCGTCACTCCTGGTCTTGGCGGTCGTGCGCTTCCTGCTCTACTGGCGCAACCGTGCTGCGGCCGTGGACCGCGAAATCGCGGACGTTCGCCACCGGCTCGCACTCGAGCTCGGCCACCGGCCAGACACAGTCGAGCGCGATCATGCCAAACTCGGCCAGGCCTCGCTGCGAGACTCATAAGGGGGTTGGGCGCACCGGTCTGGTAAGCGGTAGCGGACGTCCGGCTCGGACCATGGATCGTGGGGTCCGGCTCGACTGACAGGGGTTGTCTCACGGTGCCGCCACCTATCCCCTCGCTGAGGGCCGTCAGCGAGATTGGATCTACGGCCCCGTGTAGGCGACGTCGAGGAGCCGGAACACCTGGCCGCCCGGCGCGACGAAGTAGGCGTGGCTGCTGCCGTGGTGGCGGAACTCCGGGATCCCCGCCGCCCGCAGCGCCGCCTGCAGCCGGTCGACCTCGCCCGTCCGGAACTCGAGCCACGGACCGCGGAACGCCCGCGCGTCGTCGATGGGGCCGGCGACGTCGCTCGGGGCGAGCTCGGTGAACTCCGCGCTGAACGCGCTCCCGTCCGGGAACGGGACGAGGAGGATCGGGTGCGCGAGCCCGAAGTCGCGCTCGACCACGGTGCACCCGAGCACATCCCGGAACAGCCCGGAGAACGCCTCGCGCGCCTCCGGCCGCACGAACATGTGCACGCGCGCGCCGAGCCCGACGATGCCCCGCCCACGATCGTCCATGGACCGTCCTCCTCGCTAACTCGCCAGGCTGGCCGCGCTGGTCAGCCTGCCTTCGGCGGCCAGAACAGGGGCTGGTCCCTCTCGTACACGGTGATCCGGTACCCGTCTGGGTCGGCCATGGCGAAGGTCCGCCCGAACGGGCCGTCGAACGGCTCGGCCAGGATCCGCACCCCGTCGGCAAAGACCTGTTCGTAGAGGTCCTGTGCGTGGCTCGCGCGCCACCACAGGGCGATGCTCGTCGTCTCCGGCGACGGCCCGGGCTGCCCCGGGCGCCGAGCCGACGACAGGGCGAACGCGGGCCAGCCCACGAAGGCGACCGCGTCGGGGCCGAAGTCGAGCGGGTCGCGCACCGCGCCCAGATAGCGCTCATAGAACGCCGCCGAGCGCTGCGCGTCGCTGACCGCGATCGAGATGAAGCCCGGAGTCCCTGTCACGACGGCCTTGGCCACGATGCCCACCTCTCTTGCCGGACGCTTTCCCCGCCCGCCGACCGTGGCGAACGACCCCGAGCGTACGCACACTTGATTGAGATTGTCAAGCAGTACAACGCAGATCTCCAGTCAACACTGGACACTCTCCAGTACAGGCGCTACAGTCGGCGCATGCGAGGCTACCGGCAGTACTGCGCCGCGGCCAAGGCGCTCGACGTGGTGGGCGACCGCTGGACGCTGCTCATTGTCCGCGAGCTCCTGCTCCGCGACGGCCTGCGCTACACCGACCTCCTCCACGGCGTGCCGGGGATCGCAACCAACCTGCTCGCCGAGCGCCTGCGCGATCTCGAGCAGGCCGGAGTCGTCGAGCGCGAGGAGGCGCCGCCGCCGATCGCGACGACCCTCTACCACCTCACCGACCGGGGCCGGGCGCTGCGGCCGGTGCTCAGGGAGCTCGGCCGCTGGGGCGGCCCACTCCTGGCCGGGGCGCCCGACGACGACGCCTTCCTCGGGCACTGGCTCGCGCTGCCGGCCGAGGAGCTGCTCGCCGACCGGCTGGCGGGCGGGCCCGCGGCCACGGTCGAGCTCCGCCCCGACGACGGGGAGCCGGTGACGGTCGAGCGGCTCGACGGCGAGGCGCGCGCCCGGCCGGGACCGGCCGCGCACGCCGACCTGGTCATCGCGGGACCGCACCGCGCGATCGTCCGCCTGCTCGCCGGCCGGATCGGCCCCGATGACGCGCGGGCCGAGGGCCTGACCGTCGAGGGCGATCGCAGCGTGCTCGCCCGCCCTGCGCCCGCGGGCGCCCGGCCACCGGCGTCGTGAGCGCGACCGGTCCCGGCCCTCGCCCGATTCGCAGCGGCACTTCGGCCGAGCGCCCTCGCCGCGCTGGCTGGCGCATCACGGGAGGAACCGTGAGCTGCCGCGCGCAGCCGCGACCGCGTCGCCCAGCCAGTCCTCGGTGTCGCCGTAGACCGCCGACATGATCGGCCCCAGGCGCGCGAGGAACGCCCGGTACTCCGGGTCGTCGTAGATGGCCGGATCGGGGAGCGATCGGGTCAGCGAGGCGTCGGGTCCGAGGTAGATGACCGCGTCCGCCTGCGCCCCGTATCGAGCGTCTGCGAGCGTGAGGGCCCGATACGAGATCGACGGACCCTCCTGGTCGCCCAGCCACGTCGCAACGAGCGGCGCGACGGCGGGCTGCCGCCAATCGTGGACGTCGTCCCCTACGCGAGCCCGGATGGCGCGGTCGAGGTCGCCGACGATCAGCGTGTCGATCACGTGGAGGCGGCCCGGATAGCGCAGCGAGATCGCCGTGCCGGCGTTGGGGGGCTGCCCGGGCGCGTCGGTCCGGGGCCGCTGGTCGGCGTGCAGCCCACGGCGCAGGTGCCCGCCCCCTGCGATCAGCAGGGCGCGCCGGGCCCTTCGCGAGCACCTCCGCCTCGACGACGTCCGCGAAGTGCGTGTCGGTACCGTTCTCGAGCGTCCTGACGTAGTCCGCGTCGGCGCCGCTCCGGACCCGGCCGAAGTCGGTGTCACGCACCCGGGCGTGGAGGTCGCAGCGCTGTCGGGCTCGGTCGGCCGCAGCGGGCAAGCGTCGCCAGGCGGGCTGCCCGGACGCCCGAGCTGCCGGAGCGGTAGCCCGAGCCCGGCTTACAGCGTCAGCCTGGCGTCAGTCCAGACGCCGTTGGCGCGGCTCGAGGCGACGGCGGCCTCGACGAACCTGACCCCGGCGGCGCCGTCGCGCTCGTTGGGGAACTGGAGCGCGAGCGGATCGGGCTCGCGGCCCGACCGTCGCGCCGCGATCGCCTCGGCGGCGTCCGCGTAGATGTTGGCGAAGGCCTCATGGAAGCCCTCCGGGTGCCCGGCGACGATCCGGCACGCCCGAACGGCCGCCGGCAGGGACCCAGGCCCGTTCGGCGTGTACACGCGGGCGGGTCCCCGGAGCGGCTTGAGGGTGAGTCGCGTCGGCCGCTCCTGGTGCCACTCGAGGGTGCCCTTCGTGCCCGACACTCGGATCCCGAGACTGTTCTCCACCCCGGCGGCGGTCTGGGTGACCCAGAAGGTCCCGCGCGCCCCGCCCTCGAAGCGGAGCATGGCGGCCCCGTAGTCGTCGACGGGCCGCGCCGGGATCACGTGGCCGATCTCCGCGGCGACCTCGGCGACCTCGAGGCCGGTCACGAACCGGACCAGGTTGTGGGCGTGGGTGCCGATGTCGCCCATCACGAGCGACGGGCCGCCCCGCACGGGGTCGTAGCGCCACGGCAGGCGGCCGGCCGGGTCCGGGTCGGACTCGTCGGCCTTGCCCCCCTGGACGTACTCGACCTGGACCAGCCTGATCTCGCCCACCTGCCCGTCCTCGACCAGCGCGCGGGCCTGGCGCACCATCGGATAGCCGGTGTAGTTGTGCGTGAGGCAGAACACCAGCCCGGTGGCCGCGACCCGGGCGACGATGTCGAGGGCCTCGTCCAGGGTGTTCGTCATGGGCTTGTCGCAGATGACGTCGAACCCGCGGTCAAGGGCGGCCAGGGCGTAGCGGTGGTGGCTGTCGTTGGGGGTCATGATCGCGACCACCTCGGCGCCGTCCGGGCGGCCGCGCTCGGCGTCGAGCATCGCGACCGCGTCGGGGTAGGCGCGGGACGGGTCGATCCCCATGCCGACGGCGGCGACCCGGGACCGCTCGGGATCCGACGAGACCACCCCCGCCACGAGCGCGTAGCGGCCGTCGAGCCGGGCGGCCGTGCGGTGCATGGCGCCGATGAAGCTGCCCGGCCCGCCGCCGATCACCGCCAGGCGGAGCGGGCGGCCGAGCATCTCGATGACCGGGTTCGCGTCCATTGGCGTCTCCCTCAAATGATCGGCCGCGTGCCGTTGGCGTGGTCGGGCAGCGTCGCAACGTGATGTGCCGGTAGCGTAGTCAGTATTGACGGCCCGGTTCAGCGAACCCTCGCTCTATGCTGCCGATATGCGTTTTCACGGTTTGCGCGGCCTCACCCGCGCCGCGGAAGGTCCGATGCTCTTCGAGAGCTTCTTCATCGCGGCCGTGGCGTCGTTCCTGGGGATCCGCTGGTTCCTGGCGGCGACGGGCTACCCGCGGATCGGCTCCAGCGGGATCCACATCGCCCACATGCTCTGGGGCGGTGCGCTGATGGTCCTCGCCATCCTGCTCCTGCTGGCGTTCCTCGATCGATCCGTGGGCCACTCGGCGGCCGTGATCGCGGGCCTCGGCTTCGGGATCTTCATCGACGAGATCGGCAAGTTCGTCACGGCCGACAACAACTACTTCTTCCGGCCCGCGATCGCGCTGATCTATGGCGTGTTCGTCGTGGCCTTCTTGCTCGCCAAGGTGCTGGTTGGCCGACGCCGCCTGACCCCGGACGAGGCGCTCCGCAACGCCCTCGCGTACATGGCCGGTACGCCGTCGCGCGGGATCCAGCCCGACGACCGGTCACGGGTCGCGGAGCTCCTCGGGCATGCGGACCCCGCCGATCCGCGCACCGCCCTCGCGAGCCAGTACCTCGCGGCGATGCCCAGCGTCCCGGAGCACGACAGCGCGGTGGAGGCCGTCCGCGGTCGGCTGAACGCCGCGTACGAGCGCGTCATGGCCATCCCGGCCGCCGACACCATTCTCGTGGGCGGCATGCTGGCCTACGCGGTCCTCGCGATCGTCGGGGTCGTCGTCGTCGTCGCACTGGGGCCGGCGAGCGGGTCCTCGGACGCTGCCGCGGCCGCGACGATCGCGCAGGTCGGCTCGTCCCTCGTCGGGGCCGTGCTGATCGGACGCGGGATCCTCGCCCTGCCGAGTTCGAGGTTCGAGGCGTACCGCTGGTTCCTGCGCGGCCTGCTCGTGTGGATCCTCATCACCCAGGTGTTCGTGTTCTACAGCTCCCAGCTCGGCGGGCTCGGCGGGCTGGCGATCGACCTCGTCGCCTATGGCAGCATCCGGTACGCCATCGACCGCGAGCGAGTCGGCGCAGGACGCGCTCCCGGATTCCTCGGGGACGACGCGTAGCCCCACGCCACGGCGCGGCGCTGCCCGCGTCACTGGGTCCTGTCGTCATGCCACCCCTTCTGTGGGATTGCCGGCGCAGAGCCGACGCCCGACGATCGATCGATGGCGATCACCGAGGGCCTGCCGCCGGCCGCTGCGTCCCGTGCCTCCACCTTCGACCTCATGGACGCGCTGCCGGCTGTCGTCTGGGAGGCGGACGCCGAATCCCAGTCGATGCTGTACGTGTCGTCGCGGGCGTGGTCGATCGTCGGCTTCGACCCCGACGCGTGGGTCTCGGAGCCGGGCTTCTGGGAGGACCACGTCCACCCCGACGACCTTCCCGCCGCAACGGCGTCGCTGGACGCGGCCGTCGAGACGGGGGTCTCCACGCGCATCGAGTACCGGTTCCGCGTGGCCCAGGGCGCCTACCGCTGGTTCCAGGATTCCATCCAGGTCGTCCCGGGCGAGGACGGGCGCCTGAGGCTCGTGGGCGTCATGGTGGACATCCACGACGAGCGGATGCGCCAGGAGCTGCTGGCGCGAGAGCGCGCCGAGGCCCCCGCGCCGTCTGGACAGGACCTCGTCGCGTCCTCGCCGCTGCACCAGGCCATCGTCGACAACCTCTCGGACGGCGTGTACTACGTCGACCGGATGCGGGCGATCAGCTACTGGAACCACGGCGCTGAGCGGCTCACCGGGTACGCGGCGCAGGATGTCATCGGGCGGCACTGCTACGACAACCTGCTGGTCCACGTTGACGCCGAGGGTCACAACCTGTGCCACAGCGCCTGCCCGCTGATGCAGACGATCCAAGACGGGCGCGAGCGCCAGCACCTCGTGTGGCTGCGCCATGCCGATGGCCATCGGGTCCCGGTCGAGACGCGGACGGCGGCCATCCGATCGAGCGAGACGGGGCTGATCGTCGGCGGCGTGGAGATCTTCTCGGACGCGACCGGGCTCGTCGAGGCCCGGGACGCAATGGACGAGGCGCGTCGGGACGCGCTGACCGATCCGCTCACCCGCCTGCCGAACCGCCGGCTGCTCGACGTCGTGCTCGCCTCGCGGCAGGAGGACCTCGACCGGCGCGGCGCCCCCTTCGGGTTCCTGATGGTTGACATCGACCACTTCAAGCAGTTCAACGACACCTTCGGCCACGATGTCGGCGACCAGGCCCTCAAGGTCGTGGCCGCCACGCTCAAGGGGGCCTGCCGGACGGGCGACACCATCGTGCGCTGGGGCGGCGAGGAGTTCGCCATCGTGGCCGCGCAGGTCGACGCCGACGCAATCCATCGCCTCGCCGATCGCCTGCTGCGGATGGTCCGCCTGGCGCATGTGCCCGTCGGTGCCGGGCGGTTCCCGATCCACGTCTCGATCGGTGGCGCACTTGCCCATGCGGGCGAACCAGTCGAGACGCTGTTCGTGCGGGCGGACCAGGCGCTGCTGGCGGCGAAGGATGCCGGCCGAGACCGCTTCGTGCTCAACGAGCCGTTCCGGGCGCGGACGGAGCCTCGCGTGTTCGGCGCGCGCCGGTAGCACGACCACGGCTACCCCGGACGTGGGGGTACGGACACCTCAGCGTCTGGGAGTTCCCCGATAGCGCTGCGACCTCCGGTGACCGATACCAATTGCGCACGCCGCGACCATTGCGTCCGCGGGCCTCGACAGGCCACGGCTCACCGCCCATGTGCCCCTGTCCGCGATGAGGTCTCCAGCCATGTCCATCAATCCGCTCTCGAATCTCAGCCCGCTCGAGCGGGCGCAGCACTACGTGGCCAACCTGACGGCGGCGAAGAAGCGCGGCGTCACGATCACGAGCGCGGGCCAGACCGTCAAGGCCGAGCTCACCCACTATCAGCAGGTGGTGGCCTCACTCACGGCGGCGTCCGCTTCAACAACCGACGCGCCGAGCGACCCGCAGACCCCGACCGACCCCTCGACGTCCGCGCCGTCGAGCACCCCGTGGGGCGCGCCGATTGACCTCTCGAAGCCCGCCACCGACACCTACACGCTCGCCGAGCAGTGGTATTACGCGACCCAGAACCCCAGCGCGGCGCCGGCCGGATCGGTCTTCGCGCAGGCGGACAATCCCGGCCCGGCGCTCTCGACGGGGTCCTCGGGCACGTATGGGCAGTTCCAGCTTGGGCAGCTCCTTGGCGGAATCGTCGGCGCCGGCGCCCAGTACTTCCCCACGTCCGTGTACCCCACGATCCCCGACAGCGTGCTGCAGGCGGGCGGCGCAGCCTACGGGGCCGCTGCCAAGGCGGCGTCCGGCGGGACGATCGCCCAGAGCACGTACACCCCACGGCCGGAAGCGGGCGGCTGAGGGCGAGAGCGCTCACCACGCGGCGAGGCGGGCGAGCGCGGCATTGGGGCCGCATGCCACTGGCTCCCCGGGCTCGCGCGGTTCAGGCTGCGACCATTCGCGGGGAGCGATGACGCGCGGCCCGAACCCATGCCGCCGGGACTGCGCTGAGCCACTGGCGAGACCGACCCGCGACGGAGGGGCGCGCGAGAGGGCGCGACCGAGATGACGCCCGTCTGACTGGCGGCGGACAGCCGCACCCGGGCACCCGCCGCAACGCCAGGCGTCCGCGAGCGTCAAGAACCGCTGGCCGCCATCCTTCCTCCACTCGCGAGACCGGCCGGCGCATGGCGTCCCGAAAGGACACGGCAATGGGAACGGTCATCCGGCCGAGGGCGCCGGCGGCGGTCGTCACGGCGCTCCTTCTCCTCCTCGCAACGGCGACAGGAAGCCCAGTCGCCGCCTCTTCGGGCGTGTTGGTCCTCACGGCGTCCACCACGCTGACCCAGGACCACACCGGCAGCATCGTGATCCAGACCGACAACGTCGTGCTCGACTGTGCCGGCCACACGGTCTTGGGCCCCGATGCAAACGGCAACAGCGGCGGCATCGTGGTCGCCTCAGCGAACCACGTAACGATCAGGAACTGCGTCGTCTCCGGGTTCGACGTCAACGGCATCTACGCCATCGACAGCGCAGGGCTGCGCCTGGAGAAGAACACCGTGGCGGGCAACCACGACGCTGGATTGTGGCTCGAGGGCATCGCCGGCGGGCTGCTCACCGGGAACATCGTCCGGGACTCGGGCGCCAACGGGATCGTCGTGCTCAACGCAACCGCCAATCGCATCGAGAACAACCGGGCCCGGGGCAACGCGATCACCGGCATTCTGATCAGCGGCACGACGAAGAGCGTCATCGTCTCGAACACGACCAGTGGCAACGGCGAGGGCATCGTGCTCGCCGGGTCGTCGGACAACCGGGTGACCGCCAACACGGCATCCGCGAACACCCTGACCACGGCGGCCGGGGTGGGCATCTGGATCCGCGAGGGCTCGAGCAGCAACGTGGTCCAGGGGAACACGGCGAGCGGCAACAGCGCTGTCGGCTTCCGCCTCGAGGCCACGACGGCGAACGAGCTCGCCGGCAACACAGGGAGCAACAACGGCCTCATCGGGTTCTACCTGTGTTCCGCGAGCAAGACCAACGTCTTGCGCGACAACGTCTCCGCGGGCAACGGCCAAACCGGCTTCCTGCTGGACGGCTCGTCGCAGAATCGCCTGATCGGCAACAAGGCGACGGCCAACGGCGGGGCCGGGGGAGACGGGTTCCTCGTCGTCAACGGCGCCAACTCGAACGTCCTCCAGGGCAACACCGCGAACCGCAATGGCGCTCCTGGCACGGACACCGACGGGTTCCGCGTCGCGATGTCGTCCGACAACGTCCTCCGGGGCAACACCGGCAACGGCAACGCGACCTGGGGCTTCATCGTGGCCGCCTACGACGGGACTGCCACGGGCAACGTCCTCGAGGGCAACACCGCCAACGACAACGCCGTGTACGGCTTCGCGCTCAATGCAGCGGTTGGCAACACGCTCTCGGGCAACACCGCGACCAACGATGGGCTCGGCGGGTTCACCCTGTGCTGCTCCAGCACCGCGAACACTCTGCGGGGCAACGTCTCCTCGGGCAGCGATCGGGGCTTCGACATGGACAGCTCGCCGGGGAACCAGTTCCTGGGCAACACCGCGCGCGCCAACCATGGGGACGGCTTCCTGATCTCGCGCTCCGACAACGGCGCCTTCACGGGGAACACGAGCGACAGGAACGGCCAGATCGGCTTCAACCTCTACGCGTCGTCACAGAACCGTCTCGTCTCCAACTCCGCGACGCGCAACGCCGGCGACTGGGGCAGCGGGTTCCTGATCTCGTCCGGCTCCAACGCCAACGTCCTGGAACGAAACGCGGCCAGCCTCAACGGCGCGCCGGGGTCGGGCGCCGAGGGGTTCCGAATCGAGGACTCGTCGGACAACGTCCTGCGGGCGAACACCGCCAACGGCAACGCCACCTGGGGGTTCATCCTGACCCAGGGCCCCGGCACCACCAGCGGCAACCTGCTCGAGGGCAACACGGCCCACGCGAACGCCATCCTCGGGTTCGCGCTGAACGCCGTGGCCGGCAACACGCTCTCGGGCAACACGGCCAGCAAGAACGGGAACAACGGCTTCGACCTCTGCTGCGGGACAAGCTCGAACACGCTGCGCGACAACGTCGCCTCGGGAAACGGCGCGAACGGGTTCTCGCTCGGAGACTCCACGAACGACACCCTCGTCGGGAACACGGCCAAGGGCAACAGCTTCGGGGGATTCGCGGCCAACAACGCGACGGGCCTGGTCTACGAGCGCAACACCGCGGCCACGAACGGCGCGGACGGCTTCACCATCTGGAGGTCGTCGGGCGTCCGCCTCGTGGGCAATGTCGCGAGGGACAACGGGGCCAACGGCGGCAACGCCTTCGTGTTCTTGGAGTCGAGCGACCTTCAGGTCACGAACAACACCGCCTCCGGGAGCCCGTGGGCCTGCTACGGTCTCTACAACGGCACCCATGACGCCACGCTCACCGGCAACGTCGCGACCGGCTGCAGCACCGGGTTCGACGTCCTCGGCTCGAGCGACAACACGCTCCGCGGCAACACCGCCAACGGGAATGTGGGCGGGAACGGCTTCTCGATCGGGGACGGCGCGGCGTCGAACCTGCTCGATGGGAACACCGCGAACGGCAACAACCAGGGGTTCCTGCTCTGGGGCGATGCCACGGAGATCTCCGTGACCCAGAACGTCGCAGACAGGAACACGAGCTTCGGGTTCATCGTGGTTGACACCGTCAACCACAGCACCTTCACCGGCAACTCGGCCCACTTGAACGCCGCGCTCGATGCCGCTCAGGCGCCAACCTGCACCGACAACACGTGGTCCGGGAACTCGTTCGGCACGACGGACGGGATCTGAGTCAACCCTCGAACCGCGACCCATGGCACGGCGGCCCGCTCTTCGGGGCGGGCCGTCCTGCTGGTCCTCGAGATCCGAGCGATCAGCGGGCGAGGAGCCAGTCGGCGATCGCACCCGCCACGTCCACGCCCGCGTGCGTCTCGACCGCCTCGAACTGCGGCTCCCCGTTCACCTCGAGGACGACGGGTCCCGAGTGCGTCGAGATGATGTCGACGCCGGCGTAGTCGAGGCCGAGCGCGTGCACCGCCTGGACCGCCAGCGCCGCCTCCTCGCGGCTCGCCTCGACCCCGACCGCCCGACCGCCCTGGGCCACGTTGGAGCGGAAGTCGCCGGCCGGAGCATGGCGCTCGATGGCCCCGAGGACTCGCCCGTCGAGCACGAACAGACGGCGATCGACCCCGCCCGCCTCGGCGACGAACGGCTGGAGCAGGAAGGGCACGCCGTCGGAGGAGCGGGCCGCCAGGACCAGCGCCAGATCCGCCGGCGAGCGCAGGAGGTATGTGTGCTCGCCAGACGAGCCGCCGAGCGGCTTCGCCACGCACGGGTAGCCGAGATGCTCGGCCGCCTTGCGGTCCGCTGCCGCCTCGGTGGTCACCGCGCATCGGAGCTGCGGCAGCCCGACGGCCGCCAGCCGCTGCGAGGCGAGGAACTTGTCGCCCGTCAACTGGGTCGCTGCGACGCCGTTCGCGACAACGGTCCCAGCCGCCTCCCAGGCCGTCAGCACGAGCGACGATGGTCCTCGAGCTCCCCACCAAGTGTGAATGACTGCGTCCGGCTGGTTGATGCCAACCGCGGAGACGCGGCCGTCTGCGAGGATCGGGATGAGCGAACCTGGCGACACGACCTGGAGCGGCGCGCCGCGTCGCGCGAACGCCTCGCTGAACCGCCGGATGGCGTATGCGTGGCGCGGGAAGGCGACGAGCATCGAGTGTCGGGTCGACGGGCGCGAGTGCATCGGGCAAGCGTATGCCAGCGCCGCGGCGCGTCGGTGAAGACGCTGCTCGGGCGCTCCGTCCGGGTTGCCCACCTACAATCGCCGCGTGACGGAGGGTGCGGACGAGAAGGCGAGCCGGGCAGACGCGCGTCAACCGCGGGTCGGCCTGATCGGCACGCCGGAACTCGTCACGTTCCCGCGCTACGCGGAGAGCTTTGCGCACCGCGGCGCCGAGGTGGTCCAGATCGACCCGATGGACCTGGTCGCGCGTGTGGGCGGCACGCGGCTCTCGGCGTTCCTCCCGGTCGTCGACCTCGACTGGCTCGACGGCTTCTTCGCCCCGGTTGCCGGCTCGGCCTCGGTGGTCATGCTCGCGGCCATCCGCCAACTCGAGGCGCTCGGCATCCCCACACTGAACCCAGCCGAGGCGCGCTTCCTGGCCCGCGACAAGTGGGCGACCGCAGAGGCGCTGGCGAGGGCCGGGATCCCCCACCCGCTCACGTTCTTCGTCGGGGGCTCCGCGCTCGCTCGACGGGCGCGGCAGCGCGTCGCCGCGGAGCTGGGCTTCCCCCTCGTGGTCAAGGGTCGACTCGGGACGCTCGGGGCCGAGGTCGAGCTGGCGCGCGACGAAGACGAACTGGAGCGCATCGTCGAAGGGCTCCGGGTCCACATCGACGATGGCGTCCTGCTCCAGGAGTTCTTTCCGGAGGCCGGAGCCCGCGACTTCCGGGTGATCGTCCTGGAGGGCGGGGTGATCGCCGTCAAGGAACGCTGGTCCGGGCGCGACGACGAGTTCCGCGCCGCGATGCCGGGCTACGTGGCGACGATCGGCGAGATCACCGAGGAGGAGGCGGCGCTCTCGACTGCGGCCGCCCGGGCGATCGGGCTGGACCTCGCCGGCATCGACCTCATGCGCACGCGCCGCGGGCCCCGCGTCATCGAGATCAACGGCAACCCGTTCCTCGCCACAACTGAGCGCGTCACGGGCGTGGACATCGCGGGGTCCGTGGCGGACGCGCTGCTGCGCCGGATCGCAGCGCACCCTCGCGGGTGACGGTTGGCTGGTGGTGGTGCTGCCGTTCACCGGACCTTTGGCGGGCGGGCAGAGGATGGACGCCGATCGCTCGCAGGGGAATGGGGGTTCGTGACGCTTCCCTGACCGCGCCTCGTCGTATCGTGGCGGCATGACCGCCGCCACGCGCCTGCCCCGGTACGGCGCCGCCGTCGCCGGGCTGACGCTGCTGGCATTCCTGTTCCGGCTGGGCGCTGGCCTCGCACAGCACGCCATCGTGCCGGAGTACGCCGCCTACTACGCAACGGTGGCCGAGCAGGTGGCGGCCGGCCACGGCCTGACCGTCCCCTACGTCTGGAGCTACCTCACGCCGGCCGTCGCGAACGGGCTTGGCCTGCCGCGCCCCGCCTTCGACGTCTGGCTGCCCGCGGCGTCGCTGGTGTCGGTGCCGCTGGTCTGGCCGTTCGGCGGGATGCTGGCGGCGCGACTGGCGGGCGCGCTGGCCGGGGCGGCGCTGGTGCCGCTGGTGGCGATGCTGGCGCGCCGGACGGCACGCTCGACGGGCCGCGGCGATCACGACGCGGATGTGGTGGCGGTGATTGCCGCGACGCTCGTGGCGATCACGCAGCCGCTGGTGACGGGCTCCATCAGCTCGGACTCGCAAGCGCTGTTCGGCGTCACGGTGCTCGGCGGGGTGCTGGCGTGTGAGTGGGCGCTGCGCACGGGCCGGCCGCGGGACCTCGTGCTGGCCGGGCTCGTGCTGGGTGCGGGAATGCTCACGCGGAACGAGACGCTCTACCTGGTGGCCGCCGTTGCCGTCGTGGCCGCGGTCGCCTCACCGGGGACGGGGCGCGACCGGCTCGCGCGGGCCACGCTCCTCGTGGCGGTCGCCGCCGCGTGCTATGCGCCATGGGCCCTTCGCCAGTGGCTGGCCTTCGGAACGGCCCTCCCCGGCCAGACGCTGGCCAACGCCTTCTCGATCAGCCCCAACGACATCTTCGGCTGGGCGGCGCCCCCGCCCAGCCTCGCGACGTATCTCGCCGCCGGGCCCGCTGTCCTGATCGGCCAGCGACTGGACGCGCTGCGCAACAACCTGGTGGATGTGCTGGTGATGCCGGCCCTGCCTTGGTCTGTGGTTGGCCTGGCGGGCGTGGCCCTGGTGTGGCGGGCCCGGCCGCTCCGCCTCCTGCTCGCGACGGCTGCGCTCATCCTCCTCGCCGACACGCTGCTCTTCCCCGTCGCGACGCTCTACGGGACGTTCCTTCACGGCTCCGCGCCGGTCCTCGCGCTGCTGGCGATCGGCACCGCGGACCTCGCGGTGGGCGCGGCGCGGTGGGCGATGCGCCAGCCCCGCGGCGCGGAGCTGGCCGCGCTGGCGGGCGGCGTCACGGTGGTGTGGTGCCTCCTCGGCACCTCCTTCGGGACCGCGGAGTACGCGGCCTGGGCCAACGACGTGCCCGCGCGGTACGCCGCGCTGGGCGAGGCCCTCGACGCGTCCGTCACGCCCCACACGGTCGTCATCGCCACCCACCCGGCGTGGGTCTGGCGCGAGACCGGCTACCCGGCGGTCGTGCTGCCCGATGAGGACGCCGCGAGCGTGTTGTCGCTGGCGTCGGCGTTCCACGCCTCGGTGGTTGTCGTGGACGGCGTAGACGGCCCCTGGCCGGCCGCGGCCTCGACCACTCCCTGCCTGACGCCGCTGGACCTCCCTGCGGCAGCCTCCGGCATGCGCGCCTTCCGGGTGTCCTGCCCGGGTTCCTGAGCACAGCCGACAACCCGTTCGCCGCCCGTGCGCGCCGCTGCAACGCGGGCCGTCGCCGGTGCTCGGCGCTGGCCACGCCGGTGCGCCGCCACCTCGCCCGTCGGCGCCGCGTCTTCGCGACTTCCGCCCCTTGCCGGTGGCCGCCATATCGGCCACGATGCCACGACATCGAGAGGCCAGCACCATGGGACCAGACCTGCTGGGCGCAACGGGGGCGATCGCCTTCCTGCTCGCCATCCTCAGCCTGTTCGCCATCATCGACCGCCTGCTGTGCGGAGCCTGGGAGGCGCTGACCGGCTCGCCGGGTCGGGGCCTCGTCGCGGGCATCGCCGCATGGGGCCGCGACGCTGAGGCACAGGGCGAGGGCAGCACGCCGACCTGCGCGTCGACCGGGTCGCCGTGCCCGCCTGACCCGGTCACCGTCGAGCGCGTGCGCGGGCCGGGTCTGGTGCCCGGCCTTCGTGGCGCCCGGCGGCACGACATCGCCCTGGGACAACCCTAGGCGAAGCGCTGGGCCGCTCTCCGCTACGGGCCGATCGCCGGCAGCTGGGCGAACAGCTCGGTCGCGAGCGCCGCGGCGTAGGTCTTGGTGAGGTGGCCCTGGTCGCGGTACATCAGGAACCGCCCATAGATCGCCGGGCAGGGGTCCGTTCGGCACACGAACGCCGTCGGGTCGACGAACGTGGCGGAGGTGGAGGCGGCCACGCTAGCCTCGAGCGTGATCTGCCCCACGTCGACGGCCTGGTCGTACGGAACGGCGCAGGCCGTGCTGTCGCCGAGGTGCTGCGAGAGGCACGCCAGTGGGTCCGCAACCGACCGCGGCGTGTCACCGATGAGGACCACGTTGGCGGCACTGGCGGCGAGGGCGCGCATCGTGATGATGAGGCCCTTCGACCACAGGTCGGGCCGGGTCAATGAGCTGATCGACTGGCCGCCTGACATCAGCTGGTAGGCGACCGAGGTCGAGACCACCACCAGCGCGGGCTTCTCGGCGGCGATGCGGGCGAGGACCTCGCGACGCCACTGGTCACACTCGCTGTAGGCGCGGTTGACGATGCTGTTGAAGACGGTGAGCGTGGCCGGCGTGCAGGCCGACTTCGTCATCGGCTCCAGCCGCCAGTGCTTCTGCGTCGCGAGGCGCGCAAGCGCGGGGAACCACTGCGCGGCGTGGGAGTCGCCGAACAGCACAACCTCGACGGGACTGCTGGGGTCGCCGAAGACGCAGGTGGGCAGCGCCGTCGTGGGCACGTCAAGATGGCAGCCGTCCGAGTAGATGACGGGCAGGTCATCGGCGGCATGGGCGAGGCTCGGGGCGAGGTCGGCCGGCACGGGCCCGCCGGGCGGGGGTGGCAGCGTCGGGGACGGGGTGACGCTCGCCGGGGATCCCGAGGCGCTGACGACCGGACCCGACCCGCTGGGCTGCGCGGAGGACCCTGGGCCGGAGGTGGGGGTGGATCCCGGCCTGGCGGACGAAGACGGCTTGCCGGTCGCCGGCAGCATCGCCGCGCTGGGAAGCGGCACGTCCGTGGTGGAGCCCCCGATCACTGGACCGCCCGAGACAAGCCGCGTCGCGGCGAACCCGCTGGCCGTCACCGACGTCAGGGCGACCGTCAGCGACAGCGCCCCAGCCATGGCCAGGGACCGGCGCGAGGCAAGGCCGACAAACCGCCCGTGCCGGATCGGCTCCTCCACGAAGCGCTGGCTGAGCGCCGCCACGCCCACCGCGACCGCGGCGAGCAGCAGTCGCCACGGGAGGTCCAGCTCGACGCCCAGGTACGCGGCAGGCAGGATCAGGATGGGCCAGTGCCAGAGGTACAGCGAGTACGAGATGCGTCCGACGTACCGCATCGGCCCCAGCGACAGGACCGCGGCCGGGAGGGGGACCCCGTTGGTCGGGCGCCGGCGAGCGGCTGCCGGCGCCTCTGTCGCGGCTTCATGCAGCCGTCCGCGCGCGCCCCAGCCGGGCGAGCGCACACCCGACGGCGCAGGCGGCGACGGCGCCCAGGATGGCGCTGCGGAACTCGCCGGCCGCGGGAGGCCAGCGGCGATCACGAGCGCCGAGCCCATGGTCGGCAGCAGGACGGCCAGGCCCGGGAAGACCGTGGTGTCGTTGAGCACGAACCCGGACGCGACGATCAGCGCCAGGCCGAGCCAGCCCAGCTGCGGCGCCAACCGTCTGGGCACGAGGCGGGCAGCCACGGGCAGCGACAGGAGGCCGCCGAGCGCCAACTCCCAGGCGCGCGCCGGGAGCGAGAAGAACGCCCACGGCTGGTCGGCACCGGTCAGCCAGACCTCGAACAGCAGGGACGCGGAGAACACGACGCCAAGGGCGATCCCAACGCGGCGGAGCCCGTCCTCGCGGCGTCCGGCGCGGAAGGCGACGCCCGCGGTGAGGGCGAGCAGCGCGGGCCAGAAGAGGTAGAACTGCTCCTCCACGCCCAGCGACCAGAAGTGGAGCACCGGCGACGGCGCGAGTGTCGAGCCCAGGTAGTCCGTCGCCTGAATTGCGAAGCGCATGTTCGAGACGTAGAGGCCGGCGGCGACCGTGTCGCCCGCGACATCGGGCATGTGGACTGGCGGCAGCAGGATCGCCGCGAGGGCGATGGTCACGATCAGTGTCAGCGCGGACGCCGGCAGGAGTCGTCGGGCGCGGCGGGCGTAGAACGCGGGGAAGTCGACCCGGCCAGTCCCCGACAGTTCCCGGACCAGGAGGCCCGTGATGAGGAACCCGGACAGGACGAAGAACACGTCCACGCCCACGTAGCCGCCGGTCACGAGCGGCACTCGCGCGTGGTACAGCAGGACGAGGGCCACAGCGACCGCGCGAAGGCCCTCGAGGTCAGGGCGGAACGTGGACTTCTCGCTCATCGCCCCAGGCCGAGCTCCCGGAGCAGCGGACGCATCCGAGCGGCCGCCCGCGAGCGGTGCGAGATGGCGTGCTTCTCGGCGGCGGTCCACTGGCCCAGCGTTCGGCCGCCAGGCGGCTCCTGCGCCGGCTCGAAGATGGGGTCGTAGCCGAAGCCGCCGTCGCCCCGCGGGTCCCCGGCGATCCGGCCCCGGCAGGTTCCACGCCGGACGACGATCGGCAGCGGGCCGGGGCGCTGCGCCACCCCGGCAGTCACCGCCCCGGGGCCGGCCTCGTGGTCCGCCCCCCCGAGCCCCGCCCCACCAGGCAGCGCGAGCGCCAGCACGCACACGTACCGCGCCCCGCGGCGCTCGGGCGGCAGCCCCGCGAGGTCGTTCAGCAGCTTCATGTTGTTCCGCTCGTCGGTGGCGTCGGGGCCCGCGAAGCGCCGCGTCCGCACGCCGGGGGCACCGCCGAGCGCATCCACCTCGAGGCCCGAGTCGTCGGCCAGCGTGGGGAGGCCCGACCGGCGCGCGTAGAAGCGCGCCTTGATCCGCGCGTTCGTCTCGAACGTCTCGCCGGTCTCCTCGGGCTCGTCCTCGATGCCCACGTCATCGGGGGAGAGCAGCTCCACGCCCGGCTCGAGCTTCAGCAGCTCCCCCAGCTCCCGCAGCTTGTGGCGCGAGCGCGTCGCGATCAGCAGGCGGCGCGGTGCGCCGGCAGCCTGGGGCGCGGGAGCCACTATCGGCGCACCTTGGTGAGGGCCGCCGCCTGCGCGTCGAACAGGCGGGCGAGCCCAGTCCCGGCGAGGTCGAGCAAGGCGTCGAGGCCGGCGCGGTCGAAGGGCTTGCCCTCGGCGGTGCCCTGGAGCTCGACGTAGTGGCCGGCGTCGGTGCCCACGACGTTGAAGTCCACCTCCGCGCGCGAATCCTCGGAGTAGTCGAGGTCGAGCATGCGCACCCCGTCGATGATCCCGACGCTCACCGCGGCGACGCGCCCCGTGAGGTGGCGCTCCATGCCGTACGTGATCAGTGCCGCCGCCAGGGCGACGTAGCCGCCGGTGATCGACGCGGTGCGCGTCCCGCCGTCGGCCACGATCACGTCGCAGTCAACCGTGACCGTCCGCTCGCCGAGGTGGGCGAGGTCCACGACGCCGCGCAGTGACCGCCCCACGAGGCGCTGGATCTCGTGCGTCCGCCCCCCGACCTTGCCCTTGGCGCTCTCGCGCTCGGACCGCTCGGCCGTGGCGCGCGGGAGCATCTCGTAGGTGCCGGTCACCCAGCCGGTGCCCTTGCCGCGGAGATGCGGCGGGACGCGGTCCTCGATGGTCGCCGCGCACAGGACCTGCGTGTCGCCGAAGCGGACCAGGCACGAGCCCTCCGCCCACTTCTGCACGCCCAGGGTGAGCTCGATCGAGCGCAGGTCGCCGGGCTCGCGGCCGTCCGCGCGCGAGCCGCTTCGAAGTGTGCCTGCCGCCGGCGGCCGGTTGCCGATGCTCATGCCGATGCCTCCCGTCGCTCGTCCGCCTTCGCGGCGTCCCAGAGCTCGTCCAGTTGCTCGAACGTCATGTCGCGGAGCGCGGTGCCTTGCGCCGCCGCCGCCTGCTCCACGTGGCGGAACCGCCGCCGGAACTTGTCGTTGGCGCTGCGAAGCGCCGCCTCCACCTCGATGCCGGTCTTGCGCCCGACGTTCACCAGGACGAACAGCAGGTCGCCCAGCTCCTCGGCGCGGTGGTCGTGGTCCTCGGCCTCGACCAGCTCGCCCACCTCCTCGCGGACCTTGTCCAGGACCCCGTCGATGGACGGCCAGTCGTAGCCGAGGTTGGCGGCGCGCTCCTGCATCTCCTGGCTCGCCGCCAGGGCCGGCAGCGACCGGCTGATGCCGTCGAGCGCGCTCTTGGGCTGGGCCTGGCCGGTCTCGTCGGCCGCGGCCGCTGCCGCGCGCTCGCCCTGCTTGATCTTCTCCCACTGGCGGTTCACGTCGGACGCGGTCCGGGCCTCCGCCTCGCCGAACACGTGGGGGTGGCGGCGGACGATCTTGGTGGCCAGCGCCTGCCAGACGTCGGTCAGGTCGAAGACGCCCTCCTCAGCCGCGAGCTGGGCGTGGAGCACGATCTGGAGCAGGAGGTCGCCGAGCTCGCCCGCCAGCTCCTGCGTGGCGCCGCCCGCCAGCGCGTCGTAGACCTCGTAGGCCTCCTCGAGCAAGTGGTTGCGCAGGCTCTCGTGCGTCTGCTCGCGGTCCCACGGGCAGCCGTCCGGGGCGCGCAGCCGGTCCGAGATCCACGGCATGCCCCACGGCGAGGCGGTATCGGCGACGGGCGCCACCGGACCGAGGTAGAGCGCGGCCTCGAGGTCCTCGCGCGTCAGCTGGCCCACGCTCGTGCCATCGGGACGCCCGAACCGGCCCACGGCGTGGTCGGCCGGGTACAGGCGCCGCAGGACGTCAAGCGGATCCGCCCCGCGCGGCCCGTGGCGGCCCGGAAGCGGCGCTGGCGTGGGGTCGAGCGCGTCCCCCGCCCCAGGCCCGCCCGCGCGCAGCCGTGCCGCCGGCAGGATCACCAGCGGTGTCGACGGCTCGAGCGGGACCCCGACGAGGCGCTCGGCAGCCACCACGGCGAGACCGCCCGCAGGGTCGAGACCCCAGCGAAGCCTGGCCTCGGCCAGCAGCGCGTCCAGCATCGATGGGGCGCCCCGCCCGCGTCAGCTGGTGGCGCTGCTGGACAGCGACGGGTCCTGCCAGATCGTGTACTTCGCCCGCTCCGGCGTGTACCACGAGCTGAACGCGTTCGACTTGATGCTGTCCGCCTGCGCGCCATCGGGCACCTTGGTCTGCTCCTCGGCCACCCAGAACAGGTAGACGCCATCACCGTCGACATTGAGGACGCTGCTGACCTTGCCCACCGGCGCCGCGAAGATGGCGGAGGCGATCTGGTCGCTGACCTGGTACGTGTGCTGGCCCACCCAGCCCATGTCGCCGCCATTGGCCGCATCGCCCTTGCTGGCGTCTGAGCCGTCCGAGTTGTCCCGGACGAGGACCTTGAAGGCATCGAGGCTGGTGGCCTGCGTGACGAGCTTGCCCGCCCAGGCCAGATCCGTGGGGTAGTGCATGATCTGGATGATGTGGTAGCCGAACTCGGTCTTGACCGGGGGCAGCAGCTGACCCGGCTGGAGGCCCTTGGCGAAGACCGCGTCGGCGAACGCCTTGGTAAGGCCGCTGGCCTGCGTCACGTAGCCGAGCTTGCCGCCTGACGCCTTGCTCCCGGTGTCGTCGCTTTCCGCCCTCGCGATCGCATCGAACTGCGAGGGGTCCGCCTGGAGCTTCGCGTATGCGGCGTCGGCGAGCGCCTTGGCGGCGTTCCATGCCGGGTCGCTGGCCGGCACCTGGGCGGCGTTCTGGGCGTCGTGGTTGGGCGAGAACAGGATGTGCCGCACCCGGACCGCCGTCGGGTCCGACTCCGACGTGCTGGCCTGCATGTAGATGCTGTAGACGTGGCGCTGGGGCGCGCTGGCCATGGCCTGCGCGACGACCCAGTTGTTGAGCTTGGTGTTTGCCGCGGCGTACTGGAACGACCAGTCGAGGTCGGCCTGCGAGATGCCCGCGTCGTGCGCCTGCTGGGCGAACGTCGGGTCGGTCTGGGGCGCGATCGTCTCGGTGACCTTGCCGATCCGGTAGGTGCCGTCAGCGCCCTCGATCACCGCCGTGGGCGTGTTGAGGGGCGCCGCCATGAGCGCGGCCACGAAGGCGGGGTCGAGCGAGGAGTTCTTGTCGATGAACCCGACGTCGCCGCCCTGGGGCGCGGTGTCGGTGTCGGTCGAGAACGACTTGGCGATCGTCGCCCAGTCCCCGCCGCCCTTGAGGGCGCTGAGCGCCAGGTTGGCCTTCGCCTTGGCGGCCGCCTTCTCGGCGTCCGTCGGCGTCGTCTGCGCGGTCGTCATCGCGGGTGCCACCACGATCTGCCAGACGTGGCGCAGCTCGGACTGGGTGGCGGTCTGCTGCTCCTTGGCCGCGATGTCGGCCGGCGTCACCGCCTGCCCGTTCTGGGCTGCGAGGTCGAGCATCACGGACCCGTCGGTCAGCTGGTTGACCGACAGCGAGGTCAGCTGCGAGACCTCGGAGGTGAGCGTCTGGATGCGCCCGTCCGCGTCCGTCGCCCACATCTTCCCGGACGAGAGCAGCGTGCGGGTCTGCTTGGTCTGGTAGTCGATCAGGAACGCGTTGACCTTCGACTGCTTGGCGACATCGTCCATGTTGAGCGTCACACCGTTGACCTTGATCGCCGGTGCGAGGTGGTCGCCGTACCAGCCGACGGCCAGGGCGATGACCAGGGTCAGGAGCGCCGCGACGACGGCCAGGCCGAAGCCCAGGTTCATGAGCATGTTGCGGCGAGTCGGGTCGTCCCAGATGCGGCTGCGGCTGGAACCCTGCCGAGGGCGGGAGGTCATGGTGGGTGGGTGTTCCTCGTGGTCAATGGTGGTCCTGGCGCGACGGGTTCCGCCCCTCGCGCCACACGGCGCGGACGCCGCGCGATGGTACCGCGTGCGCGCGTGATCGTGCGGCGGCGCCGGCATCCACCTCGGGGCGCGGAGATTCGGCGTGGCCGACGCCACCGACGCTGCCGGGGGTTGGAACGCGGCCCATCGAGCGTACTCCACGCGTCAGACCCCCGTTTCCCGCGCGCCGCACGCTCATCGACCCGCCATCCGACGCGGCGGCGAGTTGGCGCGCGGCAAGGTCGCCGCCTCGCAGCGCCCCGGTCACCGTCCGTCGCGTGCCAGCGACTCGACGAGGGCGAGGTATCGCTCGGACACGCGCTCCCATGAGAGCTGGTCCACGAGCGCGGACGTCCGCGCCACTGCCGCCTCGCGAGCCGGCGCGTCGTCCACGAGGGCCATGAGCGCCACGGCCATCGCCGCGGCATCTCCGGCGGGGTAGGTGGCCACCGTCCCCGGCGGGAACATCCGCTCCACCATGGGCAGGCGCGAGGCCACCACCGGCTTGCCCATCGCCGCGTACTCGAAGATCTTCGTGCTCAGGCTGAAGTCGGTGAACTCCGTCTGGCGGGTGGGCGCGAGGCCGATGTCTGCCGCGGCGAGCGCTCCGGGCACCGCCTCGATCGGGACACGGCCGTGGAACGCGACGACATCCGCCAGGCCCAGCGCGGCGGCGCGGTCGCGCAGGGGCACTTCCGCGAAGTCGCGGCCGTAGAGGTCGAGCGTGACCCGCAGGTCCGGACGCTGGGCGCGGATCCGGGCGAGCGCCTCGAGCGCCACGTCCACCTCGTAGACCATGGACAGCGCCCCGGCGTAGACGAGGCGCAGGGTCCCGTCGGCCATGAAGGGGCGGGCCGGGTAGGCCCCGGGGTCGAACCGCGCGAGCACCGGCGCGTTGAGCACGACGTGGACCTTGGCTGCGGGGACGCCCATCTCCACCAGTCGGCTCGCGAGCGCGTCATTGACCGTGATCGCCGCGTTGGCGACGGCGATCGACGCTCGCTCCTGCGCCACGAGCGCCCGGTGCACGGCAGGTCGCGAGGCTCCCGGGAAGCGCATCCGGAAGAACTCGGGCATGGCCTCGTGCATGTCCAGGATCACCGGCACGCCAAGCAGGCGGAGCGGCAGCGCGGCGAACACCAGGGCGTCGGGGATCGTGTGGACCTGGACGAGGGCATACCGCCTGCGCATGTGGGCGCGGGTGAGGGCGATGCCGGCGCGCACCATGAAGTCGGCGTACTCCCGCAGGTACGTGCCGATGCCCGCGCCCTGGTGCCGCCGGACGTTGAGCCGGTGGATGCGCACCCCGTTGAGCTCCCCCTCGGGCGGGTCGCCCTCGCGCCGCAGCGAGAAGAGGTCAACGCTGCGGCCGGTCGCGCGCACGGCCTCGGCCTCACGGCGGACGCGCGGATCCTCCTCGTAGTAGCTGTGGACGACCATCGCCACGGGGCGGCGGCGGTTCACCTGCGCGGCTCCACGGCGGCCGGGCGCCGGAAGAGCGCGAGCTTGGTGGAGGGCGATGCGCCCGTCGCCAGCGCGACGCGGTCGAGCGCCATCACGAGGGGGCCGAGCCATCGGGCGCTGCCCGCGTTCGCCTTGGACTCGGACGCCACCCAGCGCCACCAGCGCGCGAACCGGCCGTAGGCGCGCCGCGAGCCCGCCTCGATGGGATTGTTGGCGAGGACCGTCCCGGCGCGCAGGTCCTCCAGAACGAGGCCAGCCGCCTCGAGCCGCTCGCGGTAGCGCGTCGCGGGTCGCGCCCGCGAGTGGAGGCCCGGGTCATACGGGCGCTCCCACGCGGCGTCGAGGAGCATCGGCTCGGCGAGGACCAGCACGCCGCCGGGCGCCACCAGGCCCGCGATCCCGGCCAGCGCCCGGTCGAACGCGGCGTCGTCGGTGAGGTGGAGCAGGACGTTCATGCAGCTGACGACGGGGTAGGTCGCCTTGGGGAGGCTGCCCTCCACCCCGATGTCGGCCGTGGAGAAGGTGCCCGTCGCCCCTGCCGCCCGGGCCTCGCGACCGACGGCCTCCACGGCCTCCGGGACGAGATCGCAGCCGTCCACGACCGCGACGCCCAGCGAGCGCCAGAACCGGACCCAGTAGCCCGTGCCGATGCCGACGTCGAACGCCGAAGCCGGGGTCGCCACGCCGTTGCGGCGCAGGAACCCGCGCAGGGTTCGCGCGAGCGAGCGATACAGCCAGGCGTTGATCTCGGGCGGCAGGCCCGACTGTCCCACCGCCGAGAGGTCGTGGCGCTGGTGCAGGCCGCCCCAGTACGCCGCGGGGTCGTACGCGCCGCGGGCGATGGCCTGGCGGGGAGCCTCGAGCCGGGGGCGGCCTGCGGCCTGCCATGCAGCGGCGAGGGCGCCAGGGGCCCAGTTGACAAGCTGAACCGCCTGCCCGGCGAGCGGCCGCACCAGATCGGCGTCGGAGGGCTCGAGCGGCCAGACCAGGACCGCCCCGCCTCGGCCGGCAGCCGCGATGGCCGTGCCGATCGCGTCGTCGAGTGTCTCCCTGCGCACGGCATCACGCCGCCCGTAGAGGGAGCGCCGCCGCAGCATTCGAACCGGATGCCGCAAGGCGCGCAGGAGGCGGCGCGGGACCGAGGTTGAGGGCAGGGATCCGCCGAGGCGCGCTCGCGCCTCTCGGAAGCCACGCTGGGGATCGACCTGCACCCACAGCGGTCCGTCCGGGAGGGCCGGCTCCTCGGGGTTGCCGGCGACCGTGGTGACCACGAGGAGCCCGCGCACGAGGTCCGGAGGCAGCGAGGCGATCTGCTGTGCCGCGGCCCGTCGGAGGGCCACGACCACGATCGGCGCCTCGCCGAACGCAGCCGGGATCGGCGCCAATCCGTCCGTCACCGGTTGGTCGCGGCTGGACTGCACGTCCGAGAGAGGGCTGGCCACCGGTGCAGTCTAGGGGATGGGCCTGCGCAGCACGGGCGGGCGCCCTGACCCGAGTCCCTGCGCGCCACGGGCGGGCAGGGACTGGACCGACAGCCCGGCACCGCGAGCGGGAGCAGACACGCCGCACCTGCCGCGATGCCGCGCGCATCCGCCCGGGCAGCGGGGGCACCCGCCGCGGGATCGGTGTACGATCCGCGGGCCCGACGGACCGTCGAGTCCGACACCCTGCCGTCAGCCCTGCGGCAGACACCATGCCGGGGCAGCCGCGCGGCCCCGGCCCGAGCGCAGGGATGACATTTGGCGAAAGCGAATCAGGGCCGGGCAGCCCTCGGACATGAACGCCGCGACGACATCGAGGGTCTGCGTGCCCTCGCAGTCGTGCTCGTCGTGCTGTTCCACGCCGATCTCCTGGGCGTAACGGGGGGCTTCGTCGGCGTTGACGTCTTCTTCGTGATCTCCGGGTTCCTCATCACGGGCCTGCTGATCCGCGAGCGGCGGTCGACCGGCAGCATCTCCCTGCGGAACTTCTACGCTCGTCGGGCGCGCCGCCTGCTCCCCGCGTCTGCGCTGGTCCTGGTGGTGACGCTGGCGGCAGCGGCACTCGTGGCCCCGCCGCTCCTCGTCCCCCAGATCGCCCACGACGTGACGGCGGCGGCGCTCTATGTCTCCAACGTCTCGTTCGCCGCGCAGGCGACGGACTACTTCGCCGCCGGGTCCGCGCCCTCGCCGGTGCTCCACTTCTGGTCGCTTGGCGTGGAGGAGCAGTTCTATCTGCTGTGGCCGGCGATCATCCTGCTCATCACCCGCGGTGCGCGGAACCCGGTCCGGCGCATCGGGTTCGCGGTCGCGCTGATCGCGGTCGTGTCGCTGGTGTTCGCGTCGTGGCTGGCCGGCGTGTCGCTGCCCTGGGCGTTCTTCCTCCTGCCGAGCCGGGCGTGGGAGCTCGCGCTTGGCGGGATGCTCGCCGTCGCCGAGCCCGAGCTTCGCCGCATCCCCGGACACGTCGCCGCAGGCGCGGCATGGCTCGGGCTCGGGCTGGTGGCCGCAGCCGGGTTCCTCCTCACGGGTGCGTCGGCGTTCCCGGGCGTGGCGGCGCTGCTGCCGACGACGGGCGCGGTCCTGCTGATCGCCGGCGGCATGGCCTCCGCCCCGTGGGGCCCGGCGCGGCTGCTGGGCGCCCGCCTGCCGCGATTCGTCGGCGGCATCAGCTACTCGGTGTACCTCTGGCACTGGCCGCTGCTGGTGCTGCCGGCCCTCGCAATCGGCGCACCGCTGCCCCTGTTCGCGCGCGTGCTGCTTGCCCTCGCGGCGTTTCCGCTCGCGGCCGGGACCGCGCGGCTTGTCGAGGACCCGCTGCGACGCGGTCGGTTCATCGGGACGCAGCCGCGCTGGAACCTCGCGATGGCCGGTGCCCTCGCCGTGGCAGTGGTGCTGACGGCCACCTCGGTCAGCGCGTCGGTCGCGGCGGAACTGGGCAGCACGACCCCGGCGGCCTCGGACGATGCCAACCAGAACGCCCAGAGCCTCGACAAGATCCTCGACTCCGAGGCGAGCCCGAGCGCGTCCGCGGGCGGCAGCGCCGCAGCCCCGACGGCATCCGCGCCAGGCAGCCCGACATCGGGCGCAACCCCGAGCGCTGCGAGCACGGCGCCGACGCAGGCCCCCACCGCAGCGCCGACGCCGTCGGTCATCACCGCGCCCAACCGGGCCCAGACGGCCAATTCGGCGGTCCCATCGAACCTCCAGCCGTCGCTGGCAGGTGCCGCGGGCGACCTCCCGCTCTCCTACCAGGACGGCTGCCACACCGGGATGGACCTGCCGCCGTCGACGTCCTCGTGCCTCTACGGGAACCTCTCGTCCAGCCACACCATCGCGCTCTTCGGCGACAGTCATGCGCTGAGCTGGTTCCCGGCCGTCTACCGGCTCGCCATGGACAAGGGCTGGCGGCTCCTCAGCCTGACGATGTCCGCGTGCTCGCCGGCCGACATCAACGAGTGGAACCCGGCCTGGAACCGCACGATGCCCAACTGCGGACTGTGGCGCGACCAGTCCGTTGCGGAGCTGGTGCGCGTCCACCCCGACATCCTGCTGATCACCGGGACGCGCGGCTTCGAGAACGTGGACGCGTCAGGCAATCTGGTGACGGGCGACAACCGGGCTCGATTCTGGGTCCAGGGAATGAAGCGGACGCTGGCCCAGCTGGTCCCGGCAGCGGGCCGCGTGATCATGATCGGCGACCTCCCGATCTCGACCTCCACCCCGCCGGTCTGCCTGTCCAAGCACCTCAACGATGCGCTCGCGTGCGCCACACCGGTGGACCAGGCGATCAACTACGACTGGATCAACACCGAGTTCACCGTCGCGCGCCTCATGGGCACGGGCTACATCGATCCCGAGCGCTGGATCTGCCCGACGAGCCCATGCCCGGCAGTCATCGGGAACCTGCTCGTGCTGCGCGACCCCGGCCACATGACCGCCACGTTTGCCGCGGCCCTGTGGCGCCGGCTGGAGGCGGCGGTCACCCTCGCGGCGTCGCAGACGACCACCACGCTCATCTGGTAGCCCGTTCCGAAGCCCGCACGACCGGTTCCGGGCGCAGCCTCACCGTCAGGCGCCCAGCTTGTTGAGCACGTTCTCGGTCATGATGCCCACGCGGGGATCGGGCGGCGTGTGGTAGCCCTGGTACTCCGGGCTGCCCCAGTCGTCGAGCCCCCAGCTCCACTGGATGGTGCCGGCGGCGAACACCGTCGCCCCAGACGGGGCCGTGTAGATCGTCGCGTTCGCTGCGTCCACGGTGGGGTCGGCGCTCGGCAGGGGGCCATACACGCTCACGCTCTGCACCACGTTCGAGCGGACCGGCGAGGTTGACAGGATCTGCGTGTTGGGAGGCGCGTACTGCGCCCAGAAGCCGTCGTACTCCTGGCCCACCAGGCGCTTGATCGAGTCACCCGCCTTCATCCCGGTCCGAGCGAACAGCCAGTGGTCCGGCACGGAGCAGACGAAGTCCCCCGGGGCGAGCACGATGTGGCCGGCCATCTGGCCGATGACCGCCGCCTCCGGCTCGGGGCTGGGCAGCTCGCGCCACTTCGTCGTGGCCTGTGTGGGCTGCGACGCGGCGAGAGGGTCGAGGGCCGCATTCCGGTAGCACGTGACCGAGCGGTACTGGCCGCCCTCGAGGCTCTCGAACCGGGTGCGCCACAGCATCTCGTTGCCGGAGAACCAGCTGACGTTGGTCCCGGCGGCGATCGCGCCCTCGAGCGTCTTGCGCATGGCCACGCTCCAGTACTCCGGGTGGCCCACGAAGACGAGCAGCTTCCGGTCCTGCGCGATCGCCGGATAGCGCTCCAGGTCCATGTCCGCGGCGTACGCGACGTCGTAGCCGTGCTCCTCCACCCACCGGACGAACGGGTATTCCCAGCGCATGACGAGGCCGGCGCCCCGGTGGGTCTCGTACGGGCGGTCCCAGCTGGCGGCCACCGCTCCCGCGTCGCCGCGGAGCGTCGGGCTGCCGGTGCTCGCTCCCGGGTAGAGCGACTTGCCGCCCCAGACGTTGTACGCCTGGTGCGTGGAGGTGGCGGACAGGATGAGGATGGGCGCCTCCGGGGAGGCCTCGCGCAGGACGAAGGTGGCGTACTGGGGCTGGCCGCCGGCGGGCTCCAGGACGGCGACGTAGAGGCCGCTCACCCACGTCTGGGGCACCGTGATCGTGGCCGCGGCGGACCAGCCGGCGCGGATGAGGCCCGTGGAGGCGTCGATCGTCGTCGGCGGCTGCGGCCCCACGGCGACGTCCTTCCACCGGCCGACGGGCCGGGCGCCGCTGCCGCCATAGAACCCGAGGCGGTACACGGTGACGGTCACGGTGGGCGTCAGGGACTTGAGGTGGAGGGTGAGCTGGTCGCCCGGGACGCAGGACGCGTCGCCGAAGTACCCCTCGACGTCACCCCTGCCCGTCAGCGACAGCTCCCAGCGGCGCGAGCCCGCGAGCTGGTTCTCGCGGGCGACCCGCACGGGACCGGCCGGCGGGCCAGATTCGATGGGCTCGTCCTCTGGGGAGGGGCCCGGCGAGAGCAGGCTGCCCGGCTCCGACGGCAACGCCTTCCCGCTCGGCGCGGGCGAGCCGGGCGAGGCAGAGCCGACGGGGGACGACGGCGCGGCAGGTGCTCCGTGCTCGATGAGGTTGACCAATGCCGCGCCAGCGCCGACGCCCGCGACGAGCAGCGCGGCGCCTCCAACGAGGACGCGGCGTCGCGAGACGGTCACCGCCTCGGGTTGTGCAACCGTCGGCTCGTGGCTCGGGCGAGGGATCGGCGCCCGTGTTGGCGGGCGCGGGGCCAGGTGAAGGGTCGGCAGGTTCCGACCCGTCCGATGTGGACATCGCGGGGCTCCAGATGTGCCTGGTGACGGTCCCTCAGGCCAACCCTCGGCGCCATTATTGCGCGTTCCTCGCATGCTGGCGGCGAGACCCGGTGCCGCCGTCGCGGCGCGCCCCGGCGCCCTCCCGGGCAGGCAGGGCACCCGTGCTACCCTCCCGCGTGATGCAAACCCAGACGACAGCCGTCGTCCCGTCGCGTGCGCGCGGCCGGCGGCGCGGCCCGATCACGCTGCTCCGGGAGGCGGGCTCCGAGATCTCCCAGCGCCGCCAGCTGATCAAGTACCTGGTGCAGGCCGATCTCAAGAAGAAGGGCGCTGACAGCCTGCTGGGCAACATCTGGTGGGTCGTGGACCCGCTGCTCCAGATGATGGTCTACGTCGTCCTCGTGAGCGTCATCCTCGCGCGGCCGCAGCCCGACTACCCGCTGTTCATCTTCTCGGCGATCCTGCCGTGGAAGTGGTTCACCAGCTCGGTCGGCGACGCCATCACGGCCGTCTCGGGCCAGGACAAGCTGATCAAGCAGATCAAGTTCCCCACGATCATCCTGCCCACCGCGTCGACGCTCGCCGGGATCGCCAACTTCGCATTCGGCTTCATCCCGCTGCTGGCCCTCTTGATCCTGTTCTACCGGGACCGGATGTCCATCCTGATCCTGCTGGTCATCCCGATCGGCCTCGTGCAGCTCGTGTTCACCATGGCGTTCGGGTACCTGGTCGCGGCGACCAACGTGTTCTATCGGGACGTGGCCAACGTCAGTCGCCACGCGCTCCGGATGTGGTTCTACCTGTCCCCCGGCCTCTACGCCGCCTCGTCGCTGGACACGATCGCGAAGACGCACCCGACCATCATGAAGCTGATGGAGCTGAACCCGTTCTTCACGCTGTTCGAGTCGTACCGCGCAGTCATCTACGGCGGCGACACCTCGGGACCCTTCGTGCCCAACTTCGTCCCGCTCCTCATCCTGCTCGGCGCATCGCTGGTGTTCCTCACCGTGACCACCCTGCTCTTCAAGCGCGCCGAGACCTCGTTCGCCAAGGTCCTCTGATGCCCTCGACCAACGTGCTCACCCCGGTCAACTACGCCATCGACGTCCAGGGCCTGGGCGTCCAGTACAACCTGCGGTTGACCAGGAAGAACACGCTGCGCACCACCTTCCAGAACATCCTCAAGCGCGAGGGCGGGGACACGAAGTTCTGGGCCCTCCGCGACGTGAGCTTTCGACTGGTCCACGGCGAGTCGCTCGCCGTCATCGGCCCCAACGGCGCGGGCAAGAGCACGCTGCTCCAGGTGCTGGCCGGGATCATCTACCCGTCCGAGGGCGTGATCGACGTCCGCGGCCAGATCTCGAGCCTGCTGCAGCTGGGCGCGGGCTTCGACCAGGAGCTCACCGGGCGCGACAACATCATGCTCGCGGGTGCGTTCATCGGCATCGACCACCGGCTCATGCTCGACAAGCAGCAGTCGATCATCGACTTCGCGGACATCGGCGACTTCATCGACGCCCCCATCAAGACGTATTCCTCGGGCATGCGCGCCCGGCTTGGCTTCGCAATCGCCACGTCCGTGGACCCGGACGTCCTCCTGCTCGACGAGGTGCTCGCCACCGGCGACCAGGTGTTCCGCGAGAAGTCCAGGCAGCGCGTGCTCGAGATCGCCGCCAACGCCAAAGCCATCGTCCTCGTGACCCACGACATGCACTGGGTCACCGAGTTCTGCAACCGCGCGATGCTCCTCGAGAAGGGGCGAGTCGTGATGGAGGGCGCCCCGGCAGAGGTTGTCGCGGAGCACGTGGAGCACTCCGCACGCTCCAAGGTGGAGCGCGAGGCGGAGCTCAAGGCGATCGCCGCCAAGGCGGCCGCCGCCGTTCGCGCCAAGAGCGCCGCCCGCTAGGCTCGCGTCAGCGCCAGTCGGCCGTCGGCGCGGCCCACACGGCCGACCCCTCAGGCCGCTCCCGACCCCGAAAGCCCGTCGCGGGCATCGACGCGATCCGCCAGCCAGCGCATGCCGCCGGGCGCCAGCCGCGCGCCGGCCTCGAGCGCCGCCCGCGACGCGAGGACGTCAACGGGGTCGAGGGCGACGAGCCAGGCTCCCACGGCCTGCGCCGATCGCCGCTTCCAGGCCTCGAGGACCAGCCGCTCGAGCTCCTCGCTTGCGGAGCTCGTCGTGGCGCGCCCGCAGCCGCCGCCGAGCGAGCGCCGCATCCGGCCGGAGCACCAGCCGAAGGAACCGGGCGACCGTGTGCGGGAGGCGCGCCAGACGTGGCCCCGCGAGCCTCGCCATCTCCAGGTTGTACGGTGCGTCCGGGTCCACCACGATCAGCTGCACCGTCGTCGCGTCGGCGCCCCGTGTGGCAGTCGGTGCGCCAAGCGTCAGCGCGGTCACCTCGTCGCGCTCCGGCCACCGGAGCTGGGCGAGGCGGCGGTCGAGGAGGGCCCGCTGCGTTCCGACGATCAGGAGGGACTCCGCTCCAGGAGGAGGGGCGGCGCGACTGGAGCCCCTGGCGCCAACGGGGAGCGCGCGTCCGGGCGAGCCTCGCTCGGGCCCACGCTCCGCGAGGAGCTCCTCGTACAGCCGCTGGTACTCGCCGGCCACGCGGCCCGGGCTGAAGCGCTCGTCGACCGAGCGGCGCATCGCGGCCGGGTCAAAGGCGGCGCGACGCGCGAGGACCTGCTCCACTGCCCGGGCGAGGTCCGCAGGGTCGTGACTCGCGGCGATCGTCCCGAGGGCTCCGTCGCGCCCGATGACGTCCTCGACGCCACCCGACGGCGTCGCCGCGACCGGCAGCCCCGATGCGGCGGCCTCCGCGGCCACCACGCCGAACGTCTCGGAGGGACTGGGGTGGACGAACACGGCAGCGCGGGCCATCGCGGCGGCCACCCCCGCCCGATCCGCCGGCCCTTCGAACACCAGGCGGTCGGCGATCGCCAGCTCGGCCGCCAGGCCCGTCCAGCGCGCCTCGATCTCGGGCGTCGGCGAGCGGCCGATCAGGCGCAGACGGAGGCTCGGGTGGTCGCTTGCGAGCCGGGCCATCGCGGCGAGCAGCACGTCGGTGCCCTTCTTCTCGCTCCGCTCGCCCACGAAGAGCAGCTCGTCGGCGTCCCGCGCCGAGGCGTCGACCGGCGTGAACGCCGCCGTGTCCACGACGTTGCCGATGACGCGGATCGAACCCGGGTCAACGCCGAGGGCCGATGCGAGCCTGACGGCCGAGGCCTGGCTCACGGCCACGAGCCGACGGTTGCCCTCGAGGAGTCGCCGGTAGGCAGCCGCCAGCTCGGGATCCCCGGCGATGGAGCGGGCGGCGTCGGACGCGTGCTCGGTGACCACCAGCGGCACCCCGAGCTGGTCGGCGATCGCCGCGGCCACGAGACCATCGGGCGCGCCCGTGTGGGCGTGGACCAGCTCGATGGGCCAGCGCCCGGCCAGGGCCTCCACGAACGGCCCCAGGAGCGCGGCGTGCGCCTCCTGCCGCTCGCGCCACCCGCCGTGCTCGGCGTCATCCACCTCGGGCAGGCGCGCCACCGGCGCTCCCGCCCCCCACGACGCGGGGCGGTTGAGCGACTCGGGCCCGCCGACCGCTCCGCGCCACGCCGCCACGGCCGCGTCGAGCTCCGGCTCCGCAGGCCGGCGTCCGCGGATGAGGGCAGCATCCCAGGAGGCGACGACCACCTCAACGCCGGTGCCGCTGATGGCACGGACGAGATCGGCGACGAAGGCGCCCCGGAACGGCGCGTCGTGGGACGGATACCAGCGCGCGACCGTCAGCACCCGGAGCGAGGGCACGCTAGGCCTCCAGTCGCCCGAGCGCCGTCAGGTACGGCTCCACCGCCACCTCCCAGCAGTACTTGGTGCGGGACACCTCGAGGCACCGCTCGCGCACCGCGGCGCGCGCCTCGTCGGGGGTCTCGAGGAGCAGCCGCAGCGCTGCCGCAAGGTCGTCAACGCTCGCGGGGTCAGCCACCGCGCCCAGCCCCTCGCGCTCGGTGATCTCGCGCATGACCGCAAGGTCTTGCCCCACCACGACCGGCGTCCCGGCGGTGATGGACTCCCAGAACTTGTTGGGGGTGGAGAGCCGCTGGTTGAGCGAGTTGGCCGGCACCGCGATCACCGACGCGTCGGCGGACGACGTCCAGGCCGGCACCGCGTCGGGGTGGACGGGCGGGAGCGTGAAGTGGCGCCCGGCGAACCGCGGATCCGCGTCCCGGCTGCGCAGGCGGTCCTCCCACGCACCGAAGCCCAGCAGCACCAGCGCGGCGTCATGGAGGCGCAGCACCGCCTCCGCTGCTGCATCGAGCCCCCGCTCGCGACCCAGCCGGCCGAGGAACAGCACGATCCGGCGCTCGGGCGGGATGCCGGTCGCCGCGCGGATGAGGTCTGGCCGCGGGGTCGGGGCTGACCAGCGCGGCTGGCAGTTGAGCAGCACGACGGGGCGCTGCGCCAGGCGCCACTCGTGCTCGAGGTGCTCGGCGATCGCGTCGTTCACCGTCACCACCACGTCGACACGGCGCACCCAGCGCCGCTCGCGCCACTTCCAGACCGCCAGCACGGGACGCGGGACGCCCGCGACGTTGTTCGATTCGAGGATCACGTCGATCACGTCGTAGACGACGCGGCCCGCGAACCCCTGCCGGCGGGCGCGGGCGGCGAGCCGGATCGCAACCGGGATCGTGAGGATGCCGAAGGCGTGGTACAGGTCGGCGGGCGGCAGCTCAGCCTCGAGCGCAGCCCACCAGGCGCGCACGTGGACGGGCCAGGCGAGCAGCTTCACCGCGGCGTCGGCCCAGCGCGCCATCCGCCCGAGGGGGCCGCGGCGCGCCGTCTTGGGCGCGTCGGTCCGGAAGCGTCCCCAGAGGCCCTGTGGCCGGTAGCGCCGGACGCGGACGCCGGCGTCGTCCTCCGCGGTCGGGTGGCGGCCGTCGTCGACCGCGGCGATCTCGACGTCCCAGCCCGTGGCCTCGAGGCTGCGCGCCACCCGCAGCCCGCGCGAGTACGGGCTGGCCGCATTCGCGACGAGCAGCACCGCGCGCCGCCGCGCCGCGCCGCTCGCTACCACGGCTTGCCGGTCAGCTGCATGTAGAGCTCGAGCAGCCTGTCCATCTGCGTTTCCCAGTTGTACTCCACGTGCGCGGCGGCCAGCCCGCGCGCCCCCATCGCCGCGCCGCCGTCGGGGGCATCGAGCACCTCGCAGATCGCCGCCGCCACCGATGCCGGGTCGGTCGGGTCGCAGAGGACCCCGCAGCCCACCGCGCGCACGATGTCGGCCATCCCCGGCAGGTCCGACGCGACAACGGGCACGCCGGCCGCCATCGCCTCGAGCAGCTTGTTGGGGGTGGTGAGGCGGTGGTTGAGCGTGGTGGGCTGGATCGGCATCGCCACGACGTCGGCCGCCGCGACCCAGTCGAGCAGCTCTGTCGGCGGCACGGCGTCGAGCACGCGCACCCGCTCGGCCATGCCCGGCATCGCGGCCGCCGCATCGATCGTCGCCCGCAGCGAGCCGTAGCCGAGGAGCACGAGCGTGGCGTTGGGCACGTGGGGCATGGCCTCGATGAGCTGCTCGATGCCGCGGTCCCGCGAGAAGCCGCCCTGGTAGAGCACGACGCGGCGGTCCGCCGGCAGGCCCAGCCGCTCGTGGAAGCGATGCTGCTTGGGCAGGGAGGGGGTGTATCGGTACGAGCAGTTGAGCACGATCACCGGCTGCGGCAGGCCCCAGCGGCGGGCCATGACCTCTGCGTAGGGCAGGTTGACGGTCACGACACGGTCGACCCGTCGGGCCCAGCGCCGCTCGGCGGCGCCGACCGCGCGGCGGACCGGGCCTGGCAGCCGGGCGAGGTTGCCGGCGTCGACATAGATGTCGCGGGCGTCGTACACGACCCGCGCGCCGGGATGGCGACGGGCGAGGCCGAGGGCGACCGGCACGCCCATGTACGCCATGCCGTGGTAGAGGTCCGCGCCCTCATCAACGGCCCGGCTCGCCCTGGACTGGGAGCGGACGACGAGCGCCATCGCGGCGATGCGCCGCAGCGCCCCGCCCAATCGCCTCGCGGTGCGCAGGACCGATCGGGGCTGCGCGGTGGACGCGGGTCGACCGGTCCCATCGTCGCCCGCGCCGCCCGTCCCCGGGTCCCGCGCCGCGGCAGCGGCGGCGCCGGCTCCTCGACGCCGGCGCGCGAGCCGCCGGATCCCCGACGGCAGCGGCAGCCCGTCCACGGCCCCGGTCTCGACCCGCCGGATCCGGTACCCGGCAGGGTGGGTCTCCTCGGCGGGGGTGCCGGGGCCGAGGCGGGCCAGGACCGTGACGGCGTGGCCGCGCGCCGCGAGGGCGCTGGCGATCCGATACGTGCGCGAGTCGAACTCGCCCGTGGAGGGGAGGACGATCGTCGCCCGCTGCGGGACGGCCGGCGGCCGCGTCATGGCGCGCGAGTCCCGCCCGTGAGGCGCGCGTACAGGGCGACGAGCTTGGCCGACTCGCTCTCCCAGTTCCAGCGGTCGTGGGCGGCGGCAAGGCATCGGGCGCGCAGGCGAAGCCGCTCGTCCTCCGGAACGTCGAGCACCCGTCGGATCGCCGCGGCGATGGAAACCGGATCCCCGGGGTCGCAGACCTCGCCCAGCGGGCCGCCCGGGTTGTCGATCACCACGCGGTGGAGGTCGGGGAAGTCGGACGCCACCACGGGCACGCCCGCGGCCAGCGACTCGAACAGCTTGTTGGGGGTGGACAGGTAGTGGTTGAGCGTGCTGGGCTGGAGGGCCATGACGTCCACGTCGGCGCCCGCCACCCACGCGACGAGTTCGTCAGGCGGCACGGCCTCGACCACGTGGAGCCGTCCGCCGAATCGCGCCTCCGCTGCCATCCGGCCCAGGTCCGCCTTCATGCCCCCGTACCCGAGGTACGCGGCGTGAACGTCCTCCATCCCGGGAACGAGGATGGCCTCCGCCAGCTGCTCGAGGCCGCGGTGGGCGGAGAAGCCGCCGTGGTAGAGCGCGAGCCGGGCGCCGGCGGGGATCCCGGCCGCAGGCCGCAGGTGGTCCACCAAGTCCGCGGGCGGCGTCCAGCGGGGCGGGCAGTTGTGGACCACCGTGACGTCGGCCGCGCCCAGACGCGTCCGGAGCTCCCCGGCGAGCGCGTCGTTGACGGTCACGATCGCCGCGGCGCCCGCGGCCCAGCGCCGCTCGAGGCGGGCGAAGAACCGCTTGATCCAGTTCGGCCGCCCCGCGTTTGTGCCGGACTCGAGGAAGATCTCGTGGCTGTCGTACACGACGAGGCCGCCGTGGAGCCGCTGGGCGCCCACCGCGGCCGGCAGCCCGGTGAGGTCGTGGCCGTGGTACACGTCCGCCGGGCCAGCTGCCGCGGCGGCGCCGCGCGCCCAGCCCAGGGTGGCCCAGCGCCAGCGGATCAGCCAGTCGAGCAGCGACCCGCCGGGCGGGGTGCGCCGCCCGAGCGCGCGGCCGAGGAGGAAGAACGGCAGCCGGATGATCGACCACGGGATGGCCGCGATCCCCACGCCGAGCCCGAGGAGGAGCTCGCCGATCCCGCCAGGCAGGGACTTCAGACCGCCCAGGATCCGGAGCGCGACCCAGCGCGCCAGCCGCCACGGGTGCCGGATGAACGCCAGCAGGATCCGCCACCCGCCCGGGATCGGCACGCGCACGATCCTGACCCGGCCGCGTTCCTCGGCGTCCCCGATCCTTGACGTCGGGTTAGTTGGCCGGCCGACGATGGTCACGTCATGGCCGGCGTCGGCGAGGGCCGCCGCCTCCCGGAGGACGCGGGCATCCGTTCGGACGTCGTTGTAGACGAACATGACGACGCGGGCCATCAGCCGGCCCCGGAGGTCGTCACACCCCTGCCTCGAGCGCGGCGGCGATCGCCTCGCCGGCGCCGGCCGGCGCCAGGTCGAACCCGGCGGCGCGCTCAGCGGCGAGGCGAGGGGCGTCGTCGCCCGGCGCGAGTCGCGCAAGCTCGACGGCGGCGCGCTCCCGGTCCACGCCCACCACCACCATCCGCCCGCCGGATCCGGCGACGGCCTCCACCCACTCGGTGCGGTCGCGCAGGATCAGGCAGGGGGTGCGGAGCCAGGCTGCCTCGCGCTGGACGCCGCCCGAGTCCGTCAGCACGGCTGCGGCGTGGAGCTGGAGGGTCAGCGTTGTGCGGTAGCCCTGCGGGGCGATCACGCGGACGCGAGGGTCGAGGGCAACGCCGACGCCATCAAGGGCGGCGCGCGTCCCCGGGTGGAGCGCCAGGACCACCGGCCGGGCCGCCGCGGCGTCGGCGAGGATCGCCGCCCAGGCCCGCATCGCCGACGGTTCGCGGTTCTCCGCGCGGTGCACGGTGGCGAAGGCGTAGCCGCCGGGTGTCAGGGGCAGGTCCAGGCTCGATGCCACGGCCGCGAGGGCCGCGGGGTTGCGGACCTCGCCGCCAACCCGCGCCGCCAAGTCCTGCATCAGGTCGCCCACCTGGAGGACGCCGGTCGTGATCCCTTCGGCGGCCAGGTTCGCCACGGCGGCGGGCGTCGGCGCGAACAGCCAGCGGGAGAGGTGGTCGGCCACGACACGGTTGAGCTCCTCGGGCATCCGGCGGTCGAAGGACCGCAGCCCCGCCTCGACGTGCGCCACCGGGATCTCGAGCTTCGCCGCCGCCAGCGCGCCGACCAGCGTGGAGTTGGTGTCGCCATAGACGAGGACGGCGTCGGGGCGCTCGGCGAGCAGGATCGGCTCCAGTGCGAGCAGCATCCGCGCCGTCTGCTCCGCGTGGCTGCCACCGCCGACGCCCAGCGAGTGGTCGGGCCGCGGCAGCGAGAGCTCGGCGAAGAAGCTGCCGGCCATCGCCTCGTCGTAGTGCTGCCCCGTGTCCACGAACACCTCGTCGTGGCGGGCGCGGAGGGCGGGCACGAGCGCGGCCGCCTTGATGAGCTGCGGGCGGGTGCCGACGACGCTGACGATGCGCACGGGGCGGCTCGACCTCGGCTTCGGTCCGGCGGTCCGGAGGTCAGGCGCCCGCGCGGACGCGGGTCCCCGCCTGGACGCCCACGCCGAGGTACGTCACGGCGCTCGGCAGGGCCAGCGTCCGCAGGCTGTTGCGCCCGTCGTACACGACGGCGAGGTCGGGGAACCACGCCGGGTTGAGCGTCCCGAACTGCTTGTCGGCGGTCTGGGTGACGATGGCGCGGAACGGGCCGGGCTCGCCCCAGGCCCAGGCCCTGGCGCCCAGCGCCTCGATCTCGGCGGCCGGCATCAGCGGGTCGTACGCCGAGACGTCAGCGCCCGCGGCAAGCAGGTCGCGGATCAGCGGGATCGCGCGGCTGTAGGCCAACTCCTTGACGCCCTCCCGGTACGTGAGGCCGAGCACCAGCACCGGCGCCCCGGCGAGACCGCCCAGCAGCGCCCCGACGGCGTCGAGCGCCCGGTCCGTCTGGCCGTCGTTGACCTCGCGCGCCGTCTCCACGATCCGCAGGCCGGGCGCACGGGCGAGGAGCAGGTGGGGGTAGACGGGAATGCAGTGGCCGCCCACGCCGATCCCGGGCATGTGGATGTGGCTGTACGGCTGGCTGTTGGCCCCCGCGATGACCTCGGTCACGTCGATGCCGTGGAGGTCGGCGACCCGCGCGAACTCGTTGGCGAGGCCGATGTTGACGTCACGGTAGGTCGTGTCGGCGAGCTTGCTGAACTCCGCCGCCTCGGCCGAGGACATCGCCACGACTTCGGCGTCCAGCACCGAGGCGTAGAACGCGGCCGCCCGGTCCGTCGAGGCGGGCGTGATCCCGCCGACGAGCTTGGGATACGCCGCGAGGTTCGCCAGCACAGCGCCGCTGAACAGGCGCTCCGGCGAGAACGCGACATGGAAGTCCTGCCCGGCCACCAGGCCCGACGCGTTCTCGAGGCGGGGCGCGAACCGGCCGCGGGTGTCGCCGATCGGCAGGGTGGTCTCGAAGATGACGGTCGAGCCGGCGTGGACGCCTGGCGCGATGGAGTCGACCGCCGGGTCCATGTACCGGTAGTCGGGCTGGTGCTGCTCGTCGAGCATGACCGGCACGATCAGCACGACGACGTCGGCCTCGCGCGCCGCTTGCGCCGCGTCGAGCGTCGCCCGCAGGCGGCCCTCCGCGTGCACGCGGCCCACCATGTCGGCCAACCCGGGCTCCTCGCCGACGTGGCTCTGGCCGGCATTGATGGCCTCGACCACTGCGGGGTTCACGTCCACGGCGATGACCTTCCAGCCGTGGGTCGCGAACTGCGCCGCGAGCGGCAGGCCCATCTTGCCGGCACCCACCACCGCGACCGTGCCGGCGGTCCCCTCCTCGCCCGTCCAGGGCGAGACGGAGCGAGCCGGGCCGTGCGTGCAGGGCTGCGGCGGCAGGGTGATCGAGCCGCCGAGCATGGAGGCCCCGACGGACGGGCGGGTGACGATGCGGGTCATGCGGGCGCGGCCTCCACGGTCAGGTCCACGGGACGGACGGTCTCGGCCGCCTCCAGCAGCGCGGTGGCGATCCGGACGGCCCACGCGCCGTCCTCGCCGTCCACGTACGGCCGCTCCCCGGTGCGCGCGGCGCGGACGAACGCGTCGAGCTGCGCCTTGAGCGGCTCGTGGGTCGCGACGTCGATGTCGAGCACGTCGCCCGTGAAGGTGGTCGCGTACCCGGCGATGAGCTCGCCGTGGGCGAGGTCCGACTTGGTGAACGTCAGCTTCTGGGTCAGGTAGTCGAGCTCGAACATGCCCTCCTCGCCGATGACCACCAGCTGGCGGCGCTTGGCGGGGGTGAGCCAGTTCACGTCGAGCATGCCGGTGGCGCCCGACGGGAAGTGGAGCAGGCCGAACAGGAGGTCCTCGTGGGTGGCGTGCTTGCGCTGCGCGAGCTCAGCGTAGGCGCGGACCGGCCGCTCGCCGGCGACCCAGCTGAGCATGTCGGCATCGTGCGTGGCGAGGTCCACGGTCACGCCCACGTCGCGGATGCGCGCCGGGAACGGGCCCGCCCGCCGCGAGACGATGGCGTAGATCTTGGTCACCCAGCCCGCGCGCAAGAGCTCGCCCAGCTTGAGGACCGCCGGGTTGTAGCGCTCCACGTGGCCCACCTGGACGGGGACGCCGGCGGCGCGCCCGGCCGCGACGATGCGCAGGGCCTCGTCATGCGTGGCGGCGAGCGGCTTCTCGACCAGGACCGGCAGCCCCCGCTCGATGGCGGCCAGCGCCAGCGGGACGTGCGCCGTGGTGGGCGCGGCGATCACGACAGCCTCGATGTTGGCCTCGCGGATCATCGTCTGCGGGTCGGCGTAGCCCTCGGCGCCGGTCTGGGCCGTGGCGGCCGCCAGCGCGGCGGGATCGAGGTCCGAGACGGCGGCGAGCGTCGCCTCGGGGTGCGTCGAGATGACCCGCAGGTGGTTGCGGCCCATCATCCCCAGGCCGACGAGCCCCACCCGCAGGCGCGGCGTGTCGCTCATCGGGCGACCGGGGTGGCGACCTCGCGGACCGACCGCACGATCGTGGCGAGGTCGTCCTGCGAGAGCTTGGGGTGGACCGGGATCGCGAGCACCTCGTCGGAGAGCTGGTCGGTGACCGGCAGGTGGAGGTCGGCCGCCCCCGGGACGAAGGCCTGGAGGTACGCCTGCTTGTGGATGGGAACGGGGTAGTAGATCAGGGTGCCCACGCCACGTTCTGTCAGGCCCTCGATGACCCGCTGCCGCTCACCGGGAAAGCGCATCACGTACTGGTGCCAGACGTGGTCGCGACCCTCGGGCACGCTGGGCGTGAGGTAGTCGCCGGAGAGCTCGTCGCTGAGGTGCGCCGCGTTGCGGCGGCGCTGCTCGGTCCGGGCGTCGAGACCGGCCAGCTGCGCGAGGCCGATCGCCGCCGCGATGTCGCCGGGCTTGTAGTTGGTGCCCAGGCTCTCGTGGTAGTAGCGGACCCGCATGCCGTGGTTGCGGAACAGCCGGATCCGGTCGGCGAGATCGTCGTCGTCGGTCGTGGCGAAGCCGCCCTCGCCGGTCATCAGGTTCTTCGTGGCGTAGAGGCTGAACATCGCGGGGCCGAACTGGCCGGCCTTGCGGCCGCGGTACGCCGCGCCGTGGGCCTGGGCCGCGTCCTCGATGATCACGAGGTTGTGGCGCCTGGCGATGTCCTCGAGCGGGGCCATGTCGGCCATCAGCCCGTAGAGGTGGACCGGCATGATCGCCTTGGTCCGGGGCGTGATCGCCGCCTCGACCTGGGCCGGGTCCATGCAGAAGTCGTCGGCGCAGATGTCCACGAAGACGGGACGGGCGCCGGCGCGGAGGATGACCGACACCGTCGCGTTGAACGAGAACGAGACCGTGATGACCTCGTCGCCCTCACCGATTCCCAGCCCCTGGAGGACGGCCTCCTGCGCGACGGTCCCGTTCGACATCAGGATCGCGTGCTTGACGCCGCAGTAGTCGGCCCACGCCTCCTCGAACGCCTTGGTCTTGGGGCCCATCGCGAGCATGCCCGAGCGGAGCACCTCGAGGACGGCCGCCTCCTCGGCGGGACCGATGTCGGGCTTGGAGATCGGGATCATCGAGTCGGGCTCCCCTTCAGCCGGCGACGCAGGCGTCGCCCGTGATCGTGTAGGTGGACGGGCAGCGGGGACACCGTGCTGCCCCTTCGTGATCGCCACGGACCATGGCGCCTCCGGCGTCCACCAGTCGCTGGCCGCACCCGCACACCCAGCCGATCCGGCGAGCGGGACTGCCCGCCACGAGCGCATGGTCCGGGACCGTGCGCGTCACCACCGACCCGGCGCCCACGGTGGCGAACCGGCCCACGTCGACACCGGCCACGACCACCGCGCCGGCGCCGATGGAGCAGCCGGTGCGCAGCGTGATCGGGGAGACCTCCCAGTCGTCCGCGCGGGCAAGCTCGCCGTTCGCGGTGATCGCCCGCGGGTAGCGGTCGTTGGTGAGGATGGCGTTGGGCCCGATGAACACGCCGTCCTCGACGGTGACGCCGTGGTAGACGAGCGCGAGGTTCTGGATCTTGACGCGGTCGCCGAGGGTGACCCCCTCGTCGATGAACGCGTCGCGGCCGATGATGCACTCGGCGCCGATCGTGGCCCCGATCCGCACCTGCGCGTGGTGCCAGATGCTGCTCCGGGGCCCCACCGAGACGTCCGCCTCGAGGTCGGCGGTCGGGTGGATCCGGGCGGTCGGGTCGATCAAGGCGGGCGTGCTCCGTGCGTGACTTGGCGTCGTGTTGCCGAAGCTGGCGCGGCGACGGGCGCGACGGACCAGTGGGCCGGTCTCGCGACGCTGGCCAGTATACCGGCCGGGTCCCGGCCGACCCTCGCAGGAGGCGAACCGGCGTGGCGGCAGCGTTGCGGGCGTCGGGCCCGCATGCCTGACGGCGGCGGCGACGGGCGGTCAGCGCACCGTCCTGTCGGCCCGGGCGCCGCGCACCGTCGGGTTCCGCCCGCGGTCGGGCTCAGCGGCGGCGCACGGCCTTTGCGACCGCGGACACGATCCCGATGCCCAGCCCGAGGGCGAGCGCGCCCCGCCAGTCGAGCAGCGCGCGGACCTCGCCGTCCACCTTGGCCGCCAGGATGATGAGCGCGGCGCTCGGACGAGTCACGGTCACCCTGCCGGCGATCAGCGTCCGGACAAGCCCCTGGTCGATGGTGGCCTCGCGGGCGATCACGTTGCTCACGATGCCCTGGGTCACGCGCAGCTCGCCAGCCGCCGCGGCGCCCACGCTGCCCCACTCCACGTTGAGCACGTCGGCGCGCCCGGTGCCGACGCCGCCGAACTGGACGAAGACGTCATCGGCGTCAAGCCGCCCGATCCCCCCGATGCGCACCTCGACGTTGGACGCGGTCGCCTCGCCGATGCCGCCGCGCTCGAGGCGGAGGTTGGTCACCGCGACTCGCTCGAGCGTTTCGCCGGTCCGGACATCGGGCGGCACCGTGGGCACGGGAGCCGCCAGGATGGACGGCTGGACGGGCTGGGCGATCGTGCTCGGCGCCGTCGCCTCGGGCTCCGCCGCCACGGCTTCGGCCCTGGCCTCGGCCTCGGCGGCCGCCTCGGCTTCGGCCAGCGCGATCTCGGCGGGCGGTGGCGTCGGGGGCTCCGCGTGTGCAGCGTGCCGGCGCGGATGCTTGGGTTCGGGGCTGCTGGGCTCGGTCATCGGGGGCCTCGCTACGTTCGTTCGAGGCACAGCGTACGACGCCGTCCTGATCCGGCCAACGGCCGAGCGTCGCGTTCCGGCGCGCCGCATCGATGCCAGCGGTGAAGTCGCGGTCATTAACGGCTATAGTCCGCCGCGGGTTCGGACGCACGCCCGAACGCCGCCGATGGGGAGATCCGAGTTGTCTGATCAGGTGCGGGCCGCCAGAGGGGCGGCGCGGTGAGGCGCGCGCCCGCCGCCATCCTCGTGGTCATCGCCCTTGCTGCGGGCATCGGTGTCGGCATGTTCGCCGGTCGCATTGTCTTCGGTCCAGCCGCCCAGCCCACCAGCCCGGCCGCCGGCAGCTCCTTGGCCGGGGCCAGCGGCTCGCAGTCCGGACTGGGGGGCTCGCCCTCGGATTCGGGGTCCGGATCGTCGGGCGCGGCCTCGTCCTCGCCGCAGCCCACCGCAACACCCGCTCCCACACCTGTCCTCGTCCCCGACCCGCTCGACGGCGTCCTGGTGGCCCCCGCCGTGGCCAAGCGCCACGTGATCGCGGTGATGATCGACGACCAGCAGGACGCGCGGCCCCAGTCCGGCCTGTCGGCCGCGAGCCAGGTCTGGCAGGCGCCGGCCGAAGGCGGGATCCCGCGGTACGTGGCGCTGTTCTCCGAGGGCGACCCGCCCGCCGTCGGCCCCATCCGCAGCTCGCGCCTCTACTTCATCGCGTGGGCAGCCGAATGGAATGCCGTCTACATGCACGTCGGCGGATCGCCGCAGGCCCTGGCCCTGCTCCAGACCTCGCAGGGGGCGGGCAAGGCGGTCTGGAACGCCGACCAGATCCGCCTGGGCAACACCTACATGTGGCGGATCAAGACGCGGTTCGCCCCCCACAACGTGTACTCGGACGCCAAGTCCATGCGGCTCCTGGTCAAGGCGGTGCAGGCGCCCGTCAGCGTCGACTACAAGGCGCACTGGCAGTTCGCGCCGGATGCGCCCCCGGAGCAGCGCCCCACCAGCGGGTCGATCCGGGTGCCGTACGCCGCCAACCTGATCACCTACGCCTACGATCCCTCGACGAACACCTACCTTCGCTCGGTCACCGCCGAGGGCAAGCAGGTAGACGCGGGGACGAACCAGCGGATCGCGCCCAAGAACGTCGTGGTGATCTTCATGAGCTTCGCGCCCCTCAACGACGGCTCGAAGCACGGGCGCCTGGAGGCGCAGTTCACCGGCACGGGCAAGGCGTGGGTGTTCACCAACGGCACGCTGGTCAAGGGCACCTGGAAGAAGACGTCGCTGACCGCGCCGACGCTGCTGCTCGGCCCCGACGGGAAGCCGGTCACGCTCACCGTGGGCCAGACGTTCGTGCAGGTGATCCAGATCGGGACCGCGGTGACGTACAAGCTGGGGACCGTGCCGCCGCCCTCCCCGAGCGCCTCGCCGGGCGGCCAGCCGTCGCCCAGCCCCTCGCCGGTGGGCATGGTCGGGGACTGGCGGCTGGTCCTCTAGCCCGCCTGGGCGCATCGCGCCCGGGGAAGCGCCGGCCGGCCCGCACGGTGCTCGCGCTCGCCAGACACCGGCGTCGTCTCGCCGGCCGTGCGTGCACCGGCTCTGCCGGCGGGCGAAGGCGTCAGGCGGGCCGCTCGGGGCGCTCGACGGTGGTGCCGCCCAATGGCAGGCGGCACCGGACGGACGGCGCGGCGGCGGGAGCGCCAACAGGGCCGCTCGGTGCACCGGGCCGGCGAGGCGGACGGAAACGGCGCGGCCGGCACCGCGGAGTCCAGCTCGGCGATGCCGGCATCCGCACGAAGCCGTCGAGCGACGGCCATGCGGTCGGCTTCGTCGCTCAGAGCATCGGCGCGGGGCGGGAAGCCTCAGAGCATCGGAGCGGGGCGGGAAGCCTCAGAGCATCGGCGCGGGGCGGGCCGCCTCAGACCAGATCGCGCGCGTCTCGCGGGCCACGTCAGCCCAAGTGCGCAGGGCCGCGGGGCGCTCGCTGGCGGCCGCGCGCAGACCGGCCAGCAGCCCGTCATCGGACCAGGCGGCGCGCAGGGCCACGGCCAGACGGCGCGGGTCGCCCGGCTCGACGACGATCCCGGCCGGGCCGATGATCTCGGGCAGGGCGCCAACGTTCGTTGCCACCACCGGCACACCGGCTGCCAGCGCCTCCATGGCCGACGTCCCCGCGGCGTCGGAGCGGACAGCCTGGACGAGGAACCGCGCGCCGGCCACCAGAGCCGCGAGCCGATCGTCGTCGAGCCCCTGCGCATAGACGAGGGCCTCGCCGACGCCCGCTCGCGAGGCGGACCTCGAGATCTCGGCACGGTCATCGGGTGACGCGCCCACGACGGCGATGCGCGGGGGCCAAGCGCCGGCTGGCACGCCGGGCGGCGGCGGCTCGGCGGTGAGCGCGGCCAGGGCGTCGAGCAGCGTGTCGAGATCGTGGCGGGCGTCGAACCGGCCCTCGTACACGGCGTAGCGCTCGGCCAGGCCCAGCCGATCGCGCTCCGCGGGCGCTCCTGCCGCGGCCTCGGGCCGGAACGCCGGGCGCGGCGCCAGCGCCACGACGCGCAGCGCCGCCTGGCGGACGTGCAACAGCCGGCGCGCGTCGACGCCGGCGGAACGGCTGGGCACGATCACGGCCGCCGCGTCCTTGAGCAGCCGCGCCCGGAGCCGTTGGCCGAACTTGGCGGCCCGGCCCTTCTGCCAGGCGTCGGGCAGCTGCCATGGGGCGAGGTCGAGCAGGGAGGCGACGACCGGGATCCCCGAGGCGATGGGCAGGGCGCCTGCGGCAGCGTGGTAGACGGAGCCGGCGGCGCCGCCACGCTCCGCGTGCCAGCCCGAGCCGATCGACGCGCCGCGGAGCAGGAACGGGTCCACGGTGAGCGCCCCGGACCGGAGCAGTCGCGTCGGCGGGAGCAGGCGGCGGCCGATGACCGAGAGGTTCGTCCAGCGCTGCGTGGGGTCGTCAAGGTCGATGGCGAGCAGGAACGCGAACGACTCACCGTCATGCGGGTCCGCGTCCAGCGCGCTCAGGAGCTGCTCGAGGTAGGCGGCGGTGAGCGGGGCGCGGTCGGGCGCCTGGAGCGGCCGCAGGTCCATGACGACGCGGACGCCCGGCGGCACCTCAGCGGGTCGATCGTCGTCGCCCGAGCCCGGGCGCCAGCCCCCGCGCGCAGCAGGCCCGGTCACGCGTCGCTCATGGGGTGTTCCCGGTTGACGGGCGCCACGGCCCGGACGCGCCGCGGCCCACGCGAGTCGCCTCCCCGGATCACGACCTGCCCGGGCGCTTCGGCCCGCGACCGCGAAACTCGTCCCAGCGCAGGATCAGCACCACGAAGAACGCCTCGAAGATGATCCGGCGGCTCATCTTCGACTGCCCCAGCAGCCGGTCCCTGAACAGGATCGGCACCTCGACCACCCGCGCGCCGAGCCGGCTGGCGCGATAGGTCATCTCGATCTGGAACACGTAGCCGCCCGCGCGAATGCCCTCGGCAGGGACCGAGGCGAGCGTCGCGGAGCGCCACGCCTTGAAACCGCCGGTCAGGTCGTTGGGCGCCAGCCGCAGCACGGTCCGCGCGAACAGCGACCCCGAGCGCGAGATGATCCGGCGCACCAGGCCCCAGTTCTCGGTGCCGCCACCGGCGGTGTACCGCGAGCCGATCACCAAGTCGGCCCGGCCGTCCAGCACCGGCCCCACGAGGGACGGCAGCGCTCCAGGGTCGTGGGACCAGTCTGCGTCCATCTGGACCACGACTTGTGCGCCGCCCGCGAGCGCCACGCCGAACCCGTCGAGGTACGCCCGCCCGAGGCCCTGCTTCGCCGCGCGGTGCCGGACCCGGACCAGTTCATCGGCGCTGGCGAGCCGGTCCGCCATGTCGCCCGTGCCGTCGGGCGACCCGTCGTCGACGACGAGGAGCGTGCAGCCCGGGAGGGCGGCCAGGATCGCCGTGGAGATGGCCTCGAGGTTGGCAGCCTCGTTGTACGTGGGGAGGACCACCCAGATGCCCGCATAGCCGCCCGATGCGGATGGCGTGGCGGGCGCGGCTTCGCGGGCTTCGGCTTCCGGGGGACGTTCTTGCTCGGGCAGGATGCTCACGCGGCGCAGTGTACGGGTCCGGCGGTGATCACGAGCCGACCGAAAGGCTGTAGATCGTGGCGTTCGGGTGACCGCCGGTGTCGGTGGCGGCGATGCTCACGCTGGCTGCCCCCGCGGATCCCGCCCCCACCGTGAACTTGGCGCGGTAGGTGCCGTTGGTGAGCTTGGTGGCAGTGATGGTGACGGCCGCGAGCCCCGGCTGCGCGAGGGTGACCCGGGGCGTGTTCCGGAGCGTCTCTGTGCTCGAGAAGGTGACGGTCAGGACCTGCCCCGGCTTGACGCTGGTGGACGAGAGGGATGCGGGGAAGGCGCTCGCCCACACACCTCGCGCCAGGGTTTGCGTGCCGTACGGCGACACGACCGTCAGGCGCGCCGTGTAGAGGCCCTGCGGTGCAAGGGTTCCGTCCGCGAGCCTCCCGTTCCATGCCCACGACCGGGCGCCGGCCGCCTGTGGCCTGCCGGACCAGACCGTGCGCACGAGCTTCCCGCTCTGATCGAACAGCGCAAGCGTTGTGGTGGCGGTGCGAGTCAGCCGCCAGGTGAGGTTCGACGTCGGCGCAAGCGCATCGCCGTCCTGGGGGGAGAAGTTGCGCGACCAGCGGAGCAAACCCGCGGTGCCGTCCACCGTGACCACGGCGCGCGCCACCGCCCGGTTGCCCGCGCTGTCGCGAACATCCACGGTGAACGTGTATCGGCCGTCTGCGACCGTGGACCCGGCCGCGTTGCGCCCGTCCCACGTCACGCGCCCGGTCAGGGAGGAGGCCGCAGTCCAGCGCCGCACCAGCGTCGCGCCGTGCCAGACGGACGCCGTCCCGCTGCTGATCTCGGACGCCGTCCAGCCCAGGGACGTCCTGTCCCCGGCGCCGTCGCCGTTGGGCGAGAAGGGCTCCGGCGACGTCGTCAGGGCCAAGGCCGGCGGCGTCGTGTCCACGCGCACGGGATAGACCCGAACGCCGCAGTTGCCCGCGACGTCGCACGCCGCCAGCGTGGCCGTGTAGGTGCCGTCGGGCACAACGCTGCCCGCGTCGCTTCGACCGTTCCAGGTCACGGCGATCGTCGCGCCCGAACCGGCGATCGTGCGCAGGGGATCGGCCCCCGCTGGCGCGACGGGAGCGATCTTCAGCGCCCAGCTCGTCGCGCCGGTCGCCCGCAGCTTGTAGGCGACGGTGTCCCGGATCCCGTCGCCGTTGGGCGAGATCAGGGCCGATGACGCGGACGCCGACACGACGACGGGGGCCACGGTGTCGACGGTGACCACGAAGGCGGCGATCTGCGCGGCGGTCGCGGGCTTCGCGGAAGGCGCGCTGTACGTCGTCGCTCCTGCCGTGCCCACGAGCTGCAGGAGGTAGGCGCCGTCCGGCACCCGCGTCCCTGCCACCGTGCCGTCCCAGGTGAAGTCGTGCTGGCCAGTCGTCAGGGTGGGCACCTTCACCGACCCAACCAGCGAGCCGTCCGTGTGCAGGACGTTGAGGGTCAGCGCGTCGAGGCGCACCGTCGTCCGCCAGTCCACACGGAGGCCATCGCGCGAACTGTCGCCGTTGGGCGAGAAGGTGCGGCCGGCCAGGGCCGTCGGCGTCCTCCCCGTCAGGCCGCCGCTGCCGAAGTCGAATCCGCTGATCCCCGCGTCCACCACCGTGGTGTTGGGTGCGTGGAAGGGCACGACGTTGGTGGCGGTCGACGACTTGGCCGCGATCCAGACGCCCCGCTCCACGAACGACACGGGGTTCCACTCACGGATCGGCTGGGTGACCTCGTACCAGCTGTAGCCGTCCGCCGAGACAGGCCCGGACGTGAGCGCGACGATCGTCCCAGCGGGGAGCGAGCCCAGTCGGATCGCCGACGTGTCGGGACCGGCGCGATACGCGAGGCCGTCGAGCGTCACCGCCCCGAAGCCGCCCACCGCGAGGCTCGTCGGCGCCGCGGCCGCGGCCGTGGACACGTTCCACGCGCCGACGTTGCCCTTGGAATCGGTGGCCCGGACGCGGAAGGCGTACGCGTGGCCGTCGGCGCCCAGCCAGACGTCGCTGGTTTCGCCGGTGGCTGTCAGCCACGGGGCCCAGTCTCCGCCGTCCACGGACGCCTGCACGTCGTACGAGCGCACGGCACTGACGTCGCTGGCCGACCACGTCACCACGATCCCCTCGTCGGGGCTCTTGGCGGACAGCAGCCGGATGCCCGCCTGGGGTGCGGCATGGTCCACGAGGAACGCGTCGGACAGGGCGCGGACCATGTTCTGGAAGGCGCCGTCGTAGCCCAGCGCCCACATGCCGGCCCCTCGCAGGCCGTAGTCGTTGACCAGCTGGTAGCGGCGCGCGATGGAGGTGGCGTCGTCGTACCAGACCTGGCGCCAGCTGGTCACGCAGCCATAGGTGGCGGTGCAGTTCTGACGCCTGTAGACGATGTAGGGGCTCTGCTCCACGGTGTCCCACTGCCGGCCGTACTTGGTGACCAGCGCCGGGATGTTCTCGTAGTTGACCGCGGCGCTGTAGCCGAACTTGGCGCCGCTCTGGTTCGTGGCGCGCGGCGAGCTCGTCGTCGTCGACCAGGCTCGACCGTACCAGGGCAGGCCCAGGATCACCCGCGACGGGCTGATGCGCGCCGTGTACTGGCGCACCGTGTCGGCGAGGTCGTAGGTCGGGCCGGACAGCGGGTCGACCGAGCCCGACGTGGACGAGCTGGCGGTCCGGTAGTCGTAGCCCATGATGAACACTGCGTCCGCGGCGGCCGGTCCCACGGACGCCTCGAGCGGGTAGTTGCCGATGTACCCGGTGGTGTCGAAGGTGATCTGATAGCCACTGCGGATGGCGTTGAGCTGCGAGCGAAGCGTCCGCAGGAAGGCGACGAAGTTGTCCTCCTGCCCCGAGACGAGCGGCTCGAAGTCGACGTTGACGCCATCGGCGCCCCGGTCCCGGACGGCGCCCGCGAGCTGCCGCGCGAGGTTGAGGCGGGCGGCCGGGCTGCCGAGGAGCGCCTTCTGGGTGGCCGCGCCGCCGCTGGACCACGCGAACACGCTGGCGGTCAGGACGACCCTCGTCCCGTGCGCGTGGGCCGCGTTGATCACCTTCGTCAGCGAGGAGCTGGTCCAGCCGGCCCAGCCGGTGGTCAACGAGCCGTCGCTGTTGCGCTTGAGCAGGTTGCCCGTGGAGTTGGCGCCAACCGAGAAGTAGGCGATCGTCGTCAGCACGCCGTAGTTGAGGCTGGTCGAGGCGCCGGAGAGCTCCCAGTACGGGAGGAAGCCGAAGACCTGGCGGCGGAGGCCGGAGGCCGCGGCGGCCGTGGCGCTCGTCGCGGTCGCGGTGGTGGCGCTCACCGTGATGGCGGTGGCGTCACTCGTCGCGGTCGCGAGGGCCGTCGACGCGGTGGCCGTGGCGTCGCTCGCCGCGGTCACTGCCGCCGTGGTCGTCCTCGTGGACCCCGTCGTGCCCGCTGTGGCCCCGGTTGCCGTGCCGGTCGTGGCCCCGGCCGCTGAGGGGTCGGGAGCGAACGGCCCGGCTGCGTCGCTGCCCTGGCGGGAGGCGGCCATCGCCCGACCCGTCGCCCGGCCGGGCGGCAGCGCTGCCGGTGCCTGTCCGCCGACGGCCCAGGTGTCGGTCGAGCGCGGTGTGAAGCCCACGGTCACACGCCCGCCGGGCGTGAACGCCACGTGGTCGTTCTCGTGCGCCAGCCACTCGAGGTAGGCCTCGGACGGCTGCTGCGCGCCGGGGGCCGCGCCGCTCCCGGGTGCATCGACCGCATCAGCCGCCGTCACGCTGCTGGTCCCGGTCGGGACCGACCCTGCCGTCACAGCTGTGACCCGCGAAACGGTCGGGTTTGCCACGGCCTCGGCACCGTCGGTCGGCGCCATTGAGGTCGCATCGCGCGTGCCGGACGGCGATCCCGGGCCCCCGTCGCCGGCGAGACCGGGTCCGGGAAGCACGCCTGCTGCCATGACCGCCACGAGCAGTGCTCCCGGGAGCGAGCGGCGGAGGCGGCGAACGGGCATCGGTCGATTCACGGAGACCTCGGCGCCGGTCGGGAGACGCACACCCGCCTGACCGCGGGCACGCGCTGAGCGCGGTCCCGGTCGCGGGAGCCGACGCCCGTCCAGCGTGGACGCCCACCGTACGCGTCATGGCGCCGCGTGGGAACCCCACGAAGGTCCCGGTTGGTACCAGTACGGGGGATTGCGGTGCGGTTAAGGGTGGTTCATGCCGTGACCGGCGCCTGCCCAACGCTGCCATTCGCCGTCGGACCGGACGACGGGGCGGCGGGCCGGATCAGGTGCAGCCCGCAGGCGGAACGAAGACCGCCTGGATCCGCAACGACCCCGCCCGATCCTAGTGCAGCGGCAGGTACAGGTTGCTGTACTGGGCCCGGCCGCCAGCATCCTTGCCGTAGACCTTGAGCCGCAGGGTGCCAGTCTGCGACGACCGAAGCCTGATCGAGACCCTGTAGACGCCTGTCGAGACGCGGGTCATCGAGGTGCTCCAGATTGTGGCCCCCGGCTGGATGACGGCCACCCGTGGCGCCGCCGCCAGCCCTTCGGCGGACGTGGCCGTGAACGTGATCGTCTGGCCGCGGGCCGGCGTCGTGTCGGACACGGCCATCCCGAATGCGTCCGCCACCACCGCCAACTGCAGCATCTGGGTTGTCGTGGCGTCTGTCGAGACCACCTGCGAGCGATACGTGCCGCGTGCGACGTAGCTCCCCGCGTCATTGCGCCCATCCCAGGTGTAGCTGTAGCTGCCGGCGACGAGCGCCTCGTGGGTCTTGATCGTGCGGACCACGACGCCCTTCGCATCCACGATGGCCCAGTCGACCGTTGCCGGACCGCTGAGCTTGAAGCCGAGCTTGGTGCTCGGCGCGAGGTTGTCGGCGTCCTGCGGGAAGAACACGGCGGGCGACGCCGTGGCGAAGCCGAGGTTCCGGTCCACGATGACTGGCCGATCCTGGAAGCCGCTCGTCTTGCCCACGAGGTCGCGAACGGTCAGGCGAACGGTGTACTCGCCGTTCGGCGCCGCGGTCCCGGCCGATGTGGTGCCGTCCCAGGTCACCGTGGCTCGGAGGTTGGTGAGCGGGACCTGGAGCGACGCGACCGTACTGCCGACCGCATCGCGGATCAACGCATCGGCTGTCCCGGCCTTCGTGGACGCGACGCTGAACCGGATGGTCTCCTGGACCGCGTCGTGGTTGGGGCTGAAGACCTGTGGCGTCACGGAGCCGGCCACGGTGAGCGCCGGCGGCGTCGCGTCCACGGTGATGGTGCCCGTCGCGCTGAGCGGCCCGTTCCCGTAGGCGTCCGTGGCTGTGAGCTGCCAGTGATACGTGCCGTCGGGAACCGAGCCCGCGGCGGGCGCCCACGTGATGGAGGCCGTGTCAGCCTGCCCCGAGTTCGTCGCGAGTTGCTGCCCGGCGTCGTTCACGATGCCGACCGTCCAGATGGCGACCTCCGACAGCCGGAACGAGACCTGCAGCGCGTTGCCGGCACCGCTCGCGTCGGTCGGGAGCGTGCCGGACCCGTCGTCGACGGACCACAGCCGTGGCTGCAGGCTGTCGCGAGGCGTGAGGGTCGAGCCCGTCATCCAGCCCCGGGTGCCGTCGTCGAGGTGGACCGCATAGACCGGCGAGCCGTCGGCCGATGACGTGGCGGCCTCCGCGGCGTCGACGCGAACGATCGTCGCTGCGGCGAGCGTCGTCACCGGGTTCGTGCCCGCCGCTGCGTCGGCAAGCGTGCCGTACAGCGGCGCGCCGTCGGCCGTCGGCGTGGCGTTGCCGGGCACGGCCATCGAGCTCGGGTCGCCCCCGGTGCTCCCATAGGAGCCGCCGGTCACGTCGGCCGTGTTGAGGGTCATGTCGCCCGTCAGCGAGCGCCAGAAGCCGGCCGGCGTCGCGGAGTCCGGATCGAGCAGCTCGGTCCGTCCGGGCGTCCTCGTCGACGCGAACTGGAGCACGTTGTTGTGGAAGTCCGGCGCCTGCATCCAGTAGTCGCGGATCGACTCGCGCATCGTGAACAGCGCCCGGATGTAGTACGGGTCGTGGCTGTGGCCGATGGCGATGACCGCCCGCGCGCCCATGGCCTGGAATGCGGCCGCGTAGTTGTCGGCGCGCTGCTGGGCGACCGACAGCGTGGGGTCTGCCAGGCCCGGCTCGCTGTTGCCCGAGGCGTAGCAGAGGTGGAACAGCAGGACGACCGCATTGGGGGCCGGGGTGAGGGTCCGGATCGAGGGCTCGCCGTAGTAGCGCAGCTCGCTGTCGGTCAACTTGCCGTCGCCGTTGTTGTCGTAGTTGAGCCCGAAGCCGTCCTTCTGGCTGTAGGTGGCGTCGTTGGGGTAGGGCGCGGGCCAGCCGTTGCCGTGGCCCAGGTACACGATGATCGAGGCGCCGTTGACGGCCGCCTTGACCCGGGACCAGGTCGCGTTGGGGCTGTAGACCTTCACCACGTTGGTCGTGTACTTGATCGCCTCGGCGTAGAGCTGGTCGGCGTAGGTGCGGTAGGTGGGCGTGACGCTGCCGGTTGCGCCGACGATGATGACGACCTTGGGGTTGGCGGCGGCGGCGCTGGCCGGTGCGGCGCCGGCGGGAACGAGCACGCCAAGGCTCCCGACGAGGAAGGCGGCGAGGGCGATGACGAGCTTCCGCAAGGCCGAGGCTCCATGGGCGTGGTGGTCTCGTTCAGGGTCGTCGTCCGGGCCCGGGGAGCCAATCGCGGGATAGTCCCGTCGCCTGTGGGCCATTGGTGCCCCCACGGGTGGGGTACGGTGGGGTGCGGTGCGGTCTGGTGCGGTCTTGGTGGGTCGCCGCCGCCGAGGGCAGGGCGCGGGTAGCCTGCTGGCGGCGCCGCGGAGCCTGCCGACGGCGCCGCGGACGAGGCGGGGGACGCTCGACGGGCGGAGGCGGGCGGGCGGCGTCAGCCCCGACCGAGCTCGCGGCGCAGGGCCGGCAGCGCGTCGGCGAACGCCTCGCGCCAGTCGCGCATCGGGACGCCCGAGGGCAGCGGTGTCGGCTCGAGCACTGCCCACAGCGGCGGCGTCGAGGCGCGCTGCCAGCTCGATGCCGGGACGTCCACGACCTCGACGTCGATCGCCAGCACCCGAAGCACTTCGCGCGCCCAGTCGGCCCGTGAAGCCCGCCCGCCGTTCACGAGGTGGTGGATCGTCACCGAGCCCGGAGGCGCGGGCGTGTCGGTCCCGACGAGCTCGACGATCGCCTCCGCCAGGTCAGGCGTGTACGTCGGCGTCCCGATCTCGTCCCCGGTCACGCGGAGCGGATCGCCCGCCGCCTTCGCGCGAACGGCTGCGGCTGCGATCTTGGCCGGGAAGTCGCCGCCCGGCGGCCCGAACAGCCACGCACTCCGGACGATCGAGAGCCGTCCAGGGGAGCCCGCGAACGCGTCGCTCGCCAGTCGTTCGGCCGTCGCCTTGGCCTCGCCGTACGGGTTGATCGGGCGGGGCTCGTCGCCCGGTCCGTATCCGCGGCCGTCGGTGCGCCTCCCGTCGAACACCTCGTTCGTCGAGATGATGAGCAGGTCGGTCCCGCGCGCCGCGCAGGCCTGGGCGATCTCCCCCACGGCCGTCCCGTTGCGCCGCATCGCGAGGTCGGGCTCCCGCGCGTTGCCGTCCACGTCGGTCCAGGCGGCGGTGTGGACCACGACCTCCGGCCGCTCGCGGTCCAGCAGCACGCCGAAGGATGCTGCTGTGACGGTGTCGAGCTCGATCTCGGGCTGGTCCCAGCCGATCGGCGGGCGCATGCCCGCGAATGGCGCCTCCTCCAGCGCCGCCACGAGCGCGCGCCCGAGCCGGCCGACCACCCCCACGACCGCGACGCGCACGGTCAGACGACCCTGTCCACCGCGCGACCCGCCGCAAGCCGGTCGCCGTACTGGCGGGCGTAGTAGTCGTCCCAGTCGCCGGACTTCGCGCTGGCGATCCAGTCAGGGTTGTCGCGATACCAGGCCACGGTCGCCGGCAGGCCCTCGCCGAAACCGACCAGCGGCCGCCAGCCCAGCTCCGCGAGCTTCGCGCCGTCCATCGCGTATCGCCGGTCGTGGCCGGGTCGATCGGGCACGGTGCGGACCAGTGACCAATCGCGGCCCGTGGCCGCGAGCAGCCGGCTGATCACCTCGCGGTTCGGCAGCTCCGTCCCGCCAGCCACGTTGTACGCCTCGCCCGTGACGCCATGCCGCAGGACGAAGTCGATCCCGGCCGCGTGGTCCGAGACGTGGAGCCAGTCGCGGACCTGCATGCCGTCGCCGTACATCGGGAGGGGGTGGCCCGCAAGCGCGTTGGTCGTGAACAGGGGAATGAGCTTCTCGGGGTGCTGGTGCGGGCCGTACGTGTTGGAGCCCCGGGTGATGACGACGTCGAGCCCGAAGGTGATGGCGTACGCGCGGGCCAGCAGCTCGCCGGACGCCTTCGCCGCGGCGTACGGGCTGCGCGGCGCGAGCGCGTCGTCCTCGGTGCTGCGGCCCTCGGCCACCTCGCCGTAGACCTCGTCGGTGCTGACCTGGAGGAACCGCGGCGCGTGTGCGCGCTCGCCGCGGGCGGCCCGCTCAGTCTCGACGCGCACGGCCTCGAGCAGCACGTGCACCCCGATGACGCCCGTTCTGAGGAATGCCTCCGGGTCGAGGATGCTGCGGTCGACGTGGGTCTCGGCGGCGACGTTGACGATGGCGTCGGCCTCGGCGGCCAGCGGCGCGACGATCGAGGGGTCGGCGATGTCCCCGTGCACGAACGTGAAGCGCGCGGCCTGCTCGGGGTCGGCCTCCACCGCGGCGAGATTGGCGCGATTGCCCGCGTAGGTCAGCTTGTCGAGGACCGTGACCCGGGTGCCGTCGCGCCGGGCCAGCAGCTGGCGAACCAAGTCGGAGCCGATGAACCCCGCGCCGCCGGTGACGAGGAGGCTGGCGCCGGCCCGGAGGGCGTCGGTCACGCCGGGTCTCCCGGCCGCTCGACGGGGCTCGCCAGTCGGCCTGCCAGGTCATCGGCCTGCGACATCTCGGCCGCCTTGATCAGCGACGGGACCGTGCCCGCGTCCGCCCACTGCCCCTCGTACACCGGCGCGAACAGCCGCTTGCCCGGGATGTAGTGGTTGAGCACGTCGGTGATCTCGAACTCGCCGCGTCCCGAGGGCGCGAGGTGCTCGATCACGTCGAAGGCGTCGGGGCGGAGGAAGTACACCCCGATCGGGATGAGATCGCTCTTCGGGTGCTTCGGCTTCTCCTCGAACCCGATCACGTTCCCGGCCTCGTCAAGCTCCGCCACGCCGAACCGCTCCGGGTCCGGGACCCGGTACAGCAGCGTGCCGCCGCCCCACCCGCCCTCCTCGAACTGGCGGGCGACGGGCGCCAGGGGGTCGCCGCGCAGGATGTTGTCGCCCAGGACCACGCAGAACGCGTCGTCGCCGATGAAGTCGCGGGCGAGGCCGATGGCATGGGCGATGCCCAGGGCGCCGCGCTGGTACCGGTACGTGAGCTCCAGCCCGAAGTGCCGCCCGTCGCCCAGCAGCTCGACGATGTCTCCGACGCTCTTCCCGCCGAGGATCACCATGACCTCGCGGATCCCCATGCCCGCGAGCGTCTCCAGCGGGTAGTAGATCATCGGCCTGTCGTAGATCGGCAGCAGGTGCTTGTTGGTCACGATGGTCAGCGGGAACAGCCGCGTGGCAGTGCCGCCGGCGAGGACGAGGCCCTTCATCGTCGGGGAGCGTACCGCACGCGGGGCCCCCGGCGTCATAGGGCCCCGTGGCGAGCCGCTCCGGAGCCCGGTCGTCAGTCACCGCTTCCCCTTCGCCCCGGGCGCCACCGCTTGCGGCCAGCGGTCCCACGGTACTGGCCGCACGCCTCGGCCGATCGGCGCGCGCCGGCCACCACCGCTTGCGGCCAGCGGTTCCATGGTGCACGCGCCGCACGCCTCGGCCGATCGGCGCGCGCCGGCCACCACCGCTTGCGGCCAGCGGTTCCATGGTGCACGCGCCGCACGCCTCGGCCGATCGGCGCAACACTCGTGCAGTCGATCGTCCCCCCGGCTCTCCGCAATGCACGGTCCGTGCTGCTGCCGGGCGGATCGAGCAGCGAGTGCACCATAGAACCGCCAGCGGCACGGGGATGCAGCGCCCAACCCGAGCCTCGGAGCCTTCGGAGTCGTACGAGGGCGAGCACCGGGTTGACCAGGGATAAGCCGTGCGTGAGCACGCCAGCCCATGCTGCGACCATGTCGATCAAGCTCTCCCGCGCCGACCAGGGAGCCGAAAGGGCCAGGCTCGCCACCATCGCGATTGCCAACGAGCTCCGGGGAGCGCGGATTGCGGCTGGACTCTCGCAGTCCGATGCCGGGCGGGCCGCGGGTCTCTCGGGGTCGCAGGTCAGTCGTCTTGAGCGGGGCCAGATCGCCAAGCCGCAGATCGACCAGCTCTCGCGCCTCGGCGCCGTGCTCGGCCAGAAGCTGTCCCTGAAGCTGTACCCGGAAGGATCAGCCGTGCGGGACGGCGGGCAGCTTGCGCTTCTGAGCCGTCTCGAGCAGCGGCTGGCCGGGCGCCTCATCCTGAGACGGGAGGCGGGCCTGCCAATCCAAGGCGACCAGCGGGCGTGGGACGGGAGGATCGACGGAGGAGGCCGCCGATGCGCTGTGGAGGCAGAGGTTCACCTGAAGGACCTTCAGGACGTGTCGCGGCGCATCGCCCTCAAGTTGCGTGACGACCCGACCGTTGATCGAGTGATCCTCCTCGTCGCGCGAAGCGCCCACAACAGGCATGTGCTGCGCGAGCACCGTGAAGCCCTACGAGGCCAGTTCCCGCTCGAGGGCGCAGGCATCCTCGCCTGCCTGCGCCGCGGCGAGGTGCCCGCGGCGAGCGGGATCCTCATGCTGTGATCCGGGCTACCCGCCGCCGAACGGACCGACCACCGCCCGGCGGACTGCGTCGAGTGCCTGGAGGAACGTGACGCCGTCGAAGAGGCGGCCGACGTGGAGGGCCCACTCCTGTGTCTCCTTGACCGCTCCCAGCAGCCCCAGGGCGACAACGGAGCGACCGAGTGTCCAGGCAAACGCCGGTCGGAACCGCATCGTGAACGCGACGGCCAGGAACCAGAACTCGAACAAGTTCGGGAAGAGGAACAGCGCCTCGCGAGGCAGGAGGCCCGTTTCGAAGCCGATGAAGCCAACCAGACGGATCCCGTACAGGGCGGCGCTCACGATCTTGGCAACTCGAGGGAATTCCCGCAGAGCGACGATCAGGAACGCGCCGAGGTAGACCTGGTCGGCCCACTTGTCGAACGTCTGGTAGCCGTCGAAGCCCGGCCAGCCGGCGTAAACGGTGAACAGGTTGAACAGGAGCAGGTCGAAGAGGTCGCACAGGATCGCGATGAGGGCGCCCCAGAACGGCCAGCGCAGGACGGGCAGCGAGCCAGCGATGCGGTAGGCGAGGACGAGGGCAACGACCGGATCCATCGCCCGCAGCGTGCGGCAGGCACGCAGCGCGTTCCATGAGCCGAACGGCCTGCCGCAATCCGGTCCCGGCAGGCGTGCCTCAGGGTCGGCTGCGTTCTTGCAGCCAGCGGTCCTATGGTGCGCTGGCCGCACGCCTCGACCGATTGCTGCATCGGTCGTGCACTCCCAGGCCCTTGCGACGCCCGGTGGCGCCCGAGCCGTGCAGCCGGCGGCGAGATCGTGCACTCAGCGCATCTTGCAGCCGCTGCGTGCAAACGGGCCACGTCGGGCCACGTCGGGGTCGGCCGGGCGACGTCGGGCGACGACGGGCGACGACGGGCGACGTCGGGTCGCGCCGGGCGACGTCGGGCGACCCAGCGGTCGTGGGCGCGGCAGAGCGACGCTCTACGGCTTCGTGCTCTTCGTGGGCGCCGGCGTCGCCGTGTAGCAGGGAACCTCGTTCGCAGGCACCGGCCCGGAGGTTCCGCACGGCACCGGCTGCTGGTCGGCAGGTGGCAGCCCACCCGTGTAGTCGGTGATGACCAGCGCCAGCTGGAAGGTGTCCAGGGGAGCGGCCGGCTGAACGAACGCGGTCTGGACCACGTCGTTCGCGTCGCGCTGGACGTCCACCACGGAGCCCAGGATCAACCCCTTCGGATAGGGCGACCGGACGCCCCCAGCAAGCTCGAGACCCGCGGTGAACACCTCCTCGTCGAGCCCCACGGTCACCGACGAGTCCACGTTCTTCATCGTCAGCACGCCGCCCGCCTCGCCGCCCACTTCGCCCGTGGCGCCCGACTTCTGGAGCTCGCCGATGACGGTGGACGACGGGTCGCTGATGAGCGTCACCTTGGCGAAGTCGGAGCCGATGTCACTGATCCTGCCCACGACCGCACCGCCCTGGACGATGACCACCTCGCCCATCGCCAACCCGTCGGACGTCCCCTTGTCGATGGTCACGACCCGGCTCGTCGGCAGCAGCTCGCGCCCGATGACCTGCACCGCAACGGTCTTGTGGTCGAACCCGCTCTGGAGCTGGAGGAGCGCGGTGAGCTGGTCGTTCTCGGACTTGAGCTGCTGCAGCCGCGTGTTGTCGTTGGCGAGCCGCTGGTTCTCCTCGCGGAGGGCAGCGTTGTCGATGCGCAGCTGGTTGATCTCGCCGATGGAGCCCACGACGCTCGCCACGTCGGACGTGAAGCCCGCGACGGCGCCCTGGATCGGCCGGAGCGCGAACTGGAGCCCGCGCTTGAACTCGAGCACGGCGGGATTGGCGGAGAACGCCATCATGAGCAGGGTGATCACCACCAGGACCGTGAACACGATGCCCCGGCGGCGGAACCGGCGGTTGGCGAGCAGGGTGGTCATGACGTGGCGCTCCAGCGGGCCCCGGTCACCCGGCCGAGATCAGCGCGCTCAGCGCGGCGGACGGCTGTAGGTCTCCGCCACGAGCACGCGCTCCATCGCGGGGCTGGCGAGCTCCTGGAGGACCACGCCGGTGCCGCGCGCGACGCAGGTCAGCGGGTCGTCGGCCACGTGGACCGGCATCTGGGTGGCCTCGGCGACACGGCGGTCGAGGCCGGCGAGGAGCGCACCGCCACCGGCGAGCACGATCCCCTGGTCCATGATGTCCGCCACCAGCTCGGGCGGCGTCTCCTCGATCGTGTCCTTGATGGTGTCCACGATCTGCGCCACGGAGATCTCGATGGCGTCGCGGATCTGGTCCGCGCCCACCTCGATGGCCCGCGGAAGGCCCGTGAGCAGGTCGCGCCCGCGGAGCGTGACGCGCTGGCTGTCCCACTCGCCGGGGTACGCGGAGCCGATGGCGATCTTGATGTCCTCGGCCGTGCGCTCGCCGAGGAACAGGTTGTACTCGCGGCGGGCGTAGGCAACGATGTCCTGGTCCATCTCGTCGCCGCCGATCCGGATGGAGCGCGCGACGACGATGCCCCCGAGGCTCAGCACCGCCACCTCGGTGGTGCCGCCGCCGATGTCCACGATCAGCGAGCCGGAGGGCTCGGACACCGGCAGGCCAGCGCCGATGGCAGCGGCCATGGGCTCCTCGATCAGACGGGCCCACCGGGCACCGGAGTTGAGGGCCGCGTCGCGGACCGCCCGCTTCTCCACCTCGGTCACGCCCGACGGGATGCCGAGCAGCATCCGGGGCCGGGAGATCATCCCGACCCGGTCGTGCACCTTGTGCACGAAGTACTTGATCATCTGCTCGGTGACGTCGAAGTCGCTGATCACACCGTCCCGAAGCGGGCGGACCGCGATGATCGATGCCGGTGTCCGGCCGACCATCCGCTTCGCCTCCGCGCCGATGGCGAGGACACGCTTGGTCTTGGCGTCAATTGCGACGACGGACGGCTCAGAGATCACGATGCCCCGGTCGCGGACGTGGACAAGCGTGTTCGCCGTGCCAAGGTCGATCCCGATGTCGCGGGAGAAGAGGCCGAAGAGGCGGTCGAGCATGCTGCGCGCGGTTCCTTGCTGCGACGTTCGGAGGCGGGCGCCGCTGCGGCGGCCGCGAGTCGCGGTGTCGTTCGTTCGGGAGCCCGAGCGCGGGTCCGGCGCGCGGGCGGGGTGCAGTATACCCGTGGCCGCTCTCCGTCCCCCTGTCCGGCTTCCCCGTGACCGGCCGAACCCCCAAATCCCCTCGTGGAGGCGCGTCGGCAGGCTGATCGGCTCGGGCTGCCACCGCTGCGCCTCCCGGAGAGGATCCGGGCCCGAAGGTTGCGGAATCGTCCACCGAGGCGTCTGAAACCGCGGATCTGCGAGCCGAAGCGCCGCCGGGAGACGATCTGGCGGTTTCGTGCCCGCGCGCTACCGCCAGAGCACCTCCTCGCCGTGCTCGCCCACGAGCGGCCGCCCGTCGACGTACCGCTGGTACGCGAACGGCGCGATGTCGACCGAGGTCGCCGCGACCGTCGAGGATCAGCTCCGCCATCCCGAGACCCACGGCGGGGGCCGTCTTGAACCCGGTGCCGGAGTGCCCGCAGTCGAGGTAGAAGCCCTCCGGCCCGGCCGACCCCACACCGCCCAGGAACGGGCGCTGATCCGGCGTGAGCCCGTCCTGCCCGCTGTGCGAGGTCCGGAAGTCGCCGTCGATCAGTGCGGGCAGGCGGCGGACCATCCGCTCCGCGGCTCGGAGCTCGAAGTCCGGTCGCGCGTCGCCGGTGTCGCGGTCCGGCGAGCCGCCGATCTGGTTGTCATCCTCGAGGCCCACGAGCACCATGTCGGAGCCCTCGGGCCGGAAGTACATGCCGTTGGGGTTGTCGATGACCACCGGGATCGGGCGCAGGACCGACGCCGGCACGCCCAGATAGCCCGTGTCGTGGCGCCAGACCCGGATCGGCAGGTCCATCCCCGCCAGCTCGCCCACCCGCTTCGCCCAGCCGCCGGCCGCGTTGACGACCACCGGTGCGTCGAAGGCGCCCTTCGTGGTGGCGACCCCAGTGACACGACCCGCGGCCTCGTGGATCGCCGTCACCTCCGCGCCCTGCACCAACCGCGCACCTCGGGCCTTCGCCGCCGCCACCAGGCTCGACGCCGTCATCGACGGGTCGGCGTACCCGCTGTCGGGTTCGTAGGCGGCCACCTCGTCGCCCACGTCCAGCCCCGGGGCGATCCGCCGGATCTCGTCCGCCCCGACGATCGACGCGTCCACGCCCAGCGCCCGGTGCGCCGCCGCGTTCGCCGCCAGGCGCTCCCGGTTCGCGGTGGGCTCCAGCCAGAGGAAGCCAGTCACGGTGAAGCCGGACTCGCCCCCCACCCGCTCGCCCCATTCGCGGAACCACGCCTGCGCCGCCCACGCCAGCTTCGCCTCGGCGAGGAGCTCGTAGTGGACGCGAACGAGACCTGAGGAGCGACCGGTCGCCCCGGCCGCCACGACCGAGCGCTCAACGACCACGACGCGCGCCCCGCGCGAGGCGAGATGGAACGCCAGGCTGGCCCCCTGGACCCCAGCCCCGATAACGATGACGTCGGCGGTGTCGGCCATGCGCGCTCGCTCCTCCTGCGCGGCAAGTATCGCGGAAGTCGCCGGACGGTCAGCGTCCTGTCGCACGAGCAGCGCCGTTCGGGCGCGTCCAGGGCCTCGAGCGGGTTGCCGTCCTGATCCGGCGCGAGGGACACGTCACGCCGCCCGCGCCCGCACCGGCCGGTCGAACGACACGCCGCGGTCGCGGAGCGAGACCCAGGCGTCGTGGCCGACGACGACGTGGTCGAGCACGTCGATGTCGAGCAGGCGGCCGGCGGCGATCGCCTCGGCGGTGAGGTGCAGGTCGTCGGGCGAGGGCGTGGGGTCCCCGGACGGGTGGTTGTGGACGAGGATCACGCCGCTCGCGTCGAGCCGGACGGCGTCGCGGAACAGCTCGCCCACGCGGACGAGTGACGCCGAGACGTTGCCGACGTACGAAGTGGACACGCGCTGGACCACGTTCTTCGCGTTGAGGCTCAGCACCCGCAGCTCCTCGCGCTCGAGCCGGCCCATCTCGACGAGCAGGCGCTCGGCCACGTCGCGCGGCGAGCGGATCGTCCAGGTCCCGGCGGGCCAGTCGGCGACGGATCGACGGCCGAGCTCGAAGGCGGCGGCGAGTCGGGCGGCCTTGGCGACGCCGACGCCCGGGATCACCGCCAGCTCCACGTCGCTCGCCCGAGCCATCGCGCCCACGCTGGCGTGGCGGGCGAGCGCGTCCTGCGCCACGTCCACCGCGCTCCTGCCGCCGCCACCGGTCCCGAGCACGACGGCGATCAGCTCCGCCGCCGAGAGTCCGCCGGGGCCGCGCAGGGCGAGCCGTTCGCGGGGGCGCTCGGCGGCAGGCATGTCCCGAATGGAGTGTGCGGCCTGCCGGTGCTCCGGTGCGCTCGGGACGGGGTGGTCGATGGACATGCGCCGGGCCTCCTGGCGGGGCCGATGTCGTGAGGATCGGCGGCGGTCTGGTGTCCCGGACCCGAACGACGAAAGCCCGCCGATTCCTCCCGCCGTCCGGATCCGGGAACACGACGAAGCCTACGGATCGATCCTTAGCTGGGGCTCACGCGTCGGTTGGCGGCGGCTTTCGCCGTGCGCTCCCGTCCGGGGGAGCGGCCTACCCCCGGGTCGTCACCGCGAACAGCAGCAGCAGCTGGAGCGCGTTGAACGTCGCGTGGAGCCCGAGCGACGCCCAGATCGACCGTCGGGCCAGGAACACCCAGCCCAGCGCGATCCCCGCCGGCAGCAGCGCCACGAACTCCGTCAGCGCCGCCCCCGCCCCGCTGCCGAACGACGGCGAGAACAGCGTGGCAACGTGGGCGAGCGAGAAGAACAGCGCGCCCCGTAGGATCGCCGTCCTGGCGCCTGCCGCGCGCGCCCATGCCGTCGTGGTGTAGCCGCGGAAGAAGACCTCCTCGCCGAGCGGCGCCAGGAGTGATGCCGACAGCAGGTTGAGCAGCAGCGCGCCGACGGACGTGGCCGCGGGCAGCGGGCTCGTGGGGGACGGCAGGAACGCGGCCAGGAGCGCCGAGAGCAACAGCGTCACGACGAGCACCGGCACCGCTAGCCCGGCGCCGAGCGCCAAGTCGGCCAAAGCACCGCCGAGCGGTCGCGAGAAGCCGATCTCGGCCCAGCTCAACGCCCCCGTCGCCACCACCAGCGTGCGCACGACCAGCACGAACACCAGGGTCGTGACCACCAGCGAGACGGCGGTCCCGAGCGGCCCGCCCGGGTCGAGCCCGAGCGCGGACAGCGGCGCCACGACGACGAGGAGCGCGAGCAGGGAGAACGTCACGACGACGCCGAACGCCAGCACCGGCGACGGACCCCGGAATGGTGCCGATCGCCGGCGGCTCCGCTCGATCCCCTGCGAACCGGCCGAGGCGAGGAGCCCAACGGCGAGGATGATCAGCCCCGCGACGGACAGCCAGCCGGCGAACGGGTTGGCCGAGCCCATGAACGACACGGCAAGCGTGCCCGCGCCCAGGACCGAGGCGATCCACCCGACGAGGTAGACGGCCGGCACGGCGCGCCCGGACAGGCCGAACAGCGTCAGCTGCGGCAGCCCGTCGGCATCGAGCAGGGCGGGCGACGGGGCATCGTCCGGTGCGCGGGTGACCGCGGGGCCGTCCGCTCCGGGAACGCCGTTCGATGGCCCGCCGGTCGCGGACGAATGGTCGACAGGCGGCACCGCCGCAGGCGCCCCCAACCCCGGGAGGTGGGGCTCGGTCAAGGCTCCGGCAGCGTGCCCGGGGCGCCGGATCGGCTGGTCCCGCTCTTCGCCGAACGTCTGGGCGCCTGGGTCGGCGCCGCCGGCGGCGGGAAGGGCGAATCGAGGCGAATCCGGTCCGGCTGGCTGGGAAGCGACTCCAGGGAGCTGCGGTCGACGCGGTCGAAGTCGCGCCCGCACCACGCGCACAGCTCCCAATCCAGGCCGACGAGCCGCCCGCAGCTCGCGCACACCTTGTTGAGGCGGGTTCGGCAGGTGGGACAGACGATCCACTCGTCATTGACGCGTCGTCGGCAGACCGGGCAGGACCGCACCGCCTCGACCTCGGCCAGCAGTGCCTCCTCGGCCAGGTTGCGCTCGTAGACCTCGCCGATCTTCTCCTGCGGTCGGATGATCCGGTAGACCACAACCCCGAACGGGAAGAAGACGTTGAACAGCACGATCAGCGCTGCCGCGAGGTACGGCAGGATCGGGTTGTCGCTCCGCAGCTGCATGTCGCGGAAGGCCCAGTAGGACGCGGCGAGCCACAGGATGACGTAGTAGATGGCGAGGGACTGGAGCGCCAGATGCACGATTGGGCTGCCGAGGAAGCCCCCGATCGCATCCTGAATCTGGGTGAAGATATCCATTCGGCGCCGGTGGCCTCCAGAGCGCGACGAGCCCCGTCGCGGCGTGGCGGAGTGTAACAGGAGATCTTGCCGGAAAACGGCGACCCCTCCCCGACGCGCGAACGCCCTCACCGGTGACGATTGCGCCTAGAAAGTCACGCCCTTCGCGCCCCCTCGAGCGTGAGCAGCGCGGCCCGGAACGCATTGCCGAACCCCGCCAGCACGAGACAGCCCAGCCACAGGGCGACCCACAGGACGGCGACCGCGATGCCGAGCGGCGAATCCGGCGCGAGCTCGAGCGCGTCGCGAGCCTGGCCCCACGCGAGCGCGGACGCGACCAGCGCGGGCCCGGCCGCAACGACCACGACCAGGTCGCCGATCAGCGCCGCGGGTACCACACGGTGCGGCCGGCCGACGAGGTCGAGCCAGCCGAGCAGCCAGGCGGTGGCGAGGCGCCGGCGCTCGACGACCAGCCGCCGGACCGCGAGCGCTGCGGCGAGGTCAGACGCACCCCACACCAGCAGGAGCGCGGTCAGCTGGACCGGCAGCTGCGCCACCACCCGCACGGGCAGCGGCGTGACGAGGTCGTCGGGGAGGATGAGCTCGTGGTACGTGACAGCGTAGAGGGTCGGCCAGGCGAGGATGAAGACGATGAGCGGCGGGATCAGCGCGGCCAGCCGGAGGAGGGCGACCCGCAGGACCGCGGGCAGCGTCGCGAGGCGGGGCACCTGGGCCGTGTAGCCCTCCTCCTCCGCCGCGACCAGCACCATCGCGATCCCCCGCCGCTCTGCCCAGGCCCCCGCGAGGAGCCCACCCGCGAACACGACCGTCGCCGTCAGCGGCAGTCACGGCGAGCAGACTGATGAACTCGCCCGACGGGCTGCCGAACGCGAGCGTGGCCACCGGCGCGCCGAGGATGTTCTGGAGCCCCGACGGCGTGGGCAGGACGACGACGGGCCAGCCGAGCGCGATCACGCCGCCGCCGGCGAGGAACCCCGCAAGCGCCACCACCCACGTCGCGGGCCGCCCGAGCGTCACCACCAGGGCGGCCACCAGCGCCGTGCGCCACCCGATGCGCCGGGTCATCGGCCTCGGGGACGGCGAGGGCGCCGCAGTTCCCGCCGACACGGCCTCAGGGCGCCGCGGACGCCGCCGGTGATGGAGCGGCCGAGGGGCTAGCCGGGGCAGCCGACGGTCCGGCCGAAGGAGCTCCGGTCAGCTCGCCCAGGCGCTGGAGCGCCGCCTGCACCTTGTCCATCTCGGCGCCGTACGTGGCGAAGTCGCCGTTGTGCAGCGCCTGCTGGGCGAGGTCGAAGTGCGCATTCGCGTAGTTGACCAGCCCCTGGACGTCGGTGGGCAGCCCACTGGGCGTCGTGGTCGGGGCGGGTGTGGCGGTGGCGCCGGGTCCCGGCGACGCGGTGGGGCCGCCCGACGGAGACGGAGACGGGGTGGTGCCGCCACCCTGCGCCGCCAGCAGCTTGTTGAGCGCGTCGGCGAGCGTGTTCGACCAGACCACGGTTGTGGGGCTGGCCACCACGATCCGCTGGAACTCGGGGAACTTGGACGAGGTGGACTGCAGATAGACCGGCTGGAGGTAGACCAGCGAGTTGCCCACGGGGATCACGATCAGGTTCCCGCGCACCACCGTGCTGCCGCTCTGGTTCCAGAGCGTGATCTGCCCGCTGATGACCGGATCCTGGTCGATTCGCGCCTCGATCTGCGCTGGGCCGAACACCGTCGTGTCCGATGGGAACTGGTAGACGCGCACGGCCCCGTAGTTCGGGGCGTCGTTGCGGGCGGCGACCCACGCGATCATGTTCGGCCGGCTGGCCGCGATCATCGGCTGGAGCAGCAGGAACTCCGCGGATGACTCGCCCGGCATCCGCATCACCGTGTAGTAGGCCTCGCTGGGGAGGTTCTGCTGATTGGTCGAGTTGGCGGGGACGGTCCAGCGGTCGGTGTTGTTGAAGTAGGTCTGCGTGTCGGTGACGTGGTACTGGCCGTACATCCGCGTCTGGACGTTGAACAGCTCCTCCGGGACGCGCAGGTGCGACTGCAGGCTCTGCGGCATGGCCGAGAGCGGCTCGAACAGCGAGGGGAAGATGCCCTGCCAGGCGCGGATGAGGGGATCGGTCGGGTCGCTCACGTAGAAGTGGAGCGTGCCGTCGTAGGCGTCCATCGTGATCTTGACGCTGTTGCGGATGTAGTTGAACGAGTCGGCCGCCAGACCCGACGTGTCGCCGAGGTCGCTGCCGTTGAAGCCGTTCGCGTGCGGGAAGCGGTCGCTGATCGTGTAGGCGTCCTGCACGTACACCAGGCGCCCGTCCTGGACCACGAGGTAGGGATCCTTGTCCAGGGCCAGGAACGGCGCGATCATGCCCAGCCGATCGGCCAGCGTCCTGTGGAAGAGCAGCTGGGAGTCCGCGGTGATCTGGTCGGAGATGAGCAGGTCGAGGTCCTTGAACCGGGCCGCGAACATGATCCTGCTGAGGAGCGAATCGAGCGGCACGCCCGTCTTGGCCGTCCAGCGCGTGTACGTGTCCGCGGAGGTGCCCCCGCTGCCCGGGAGGTCGAACTCGTCCTGGCGGGCGCCCACGACCACGTACTGGTTGTCCGTCTCGCCGAAGTAGATGCGCGGCTGCGTCACCTGGGGCGCCCCGTTGGACGAGACCGGCGGCAGGTTCTTGATCCACAGGTCGGGCTGGCCCTCGGGCGTCACCTGGTTCACGGGCACCATCGCGATGCCGTCGCCGTGCGTGTAGACGATCCGCTGGTTGACCCAGCCCGTGGCCGTTGTGTTCTGGTCCACCGTCAGCTCGCGGCCCGAGAGCATGACCTGGCGGATGCTGCCGTTGATCTGGTACCGGTCGGTGTCGACATCGGTGAACGTGTAGTACTGCTTGATCGTCTGGAGCTGGTCCAGCGTCAGCTGGAGCGGCCGGTAGTCCCACAGCCGCGCATTGGTGAACGTGTCCGCCTCGTTGGCGACGTCCGCGGCGGTCAGCTGGCCGGTCCCGCTGTACGGCTGGGACTGCCATTTGTCCAGCCCGAACGCGAGCCGCGTCATCGCGATGTTGTTCGCGATGTACTGCTGCTCCTGGGCGTACGTGTTGGGATCAACGGTGAACCGCTGGATCACCTCGGGGTAGGCGCGGCCGAGCACGAGCGAGGCCACGAACCACACGCCCACCACCAGGCCGAGCGGCCACATCCAGCGCGTGAACGCGCCGGCGACGAGCAGCGCCCCGGCGATGCCGGAGAGGAACGTCAGCACGTCGTAGGCCATGAACCGCGCATTCGCGTCAGTGAACCCCACGCCCGTGGCGACGCCCGTCTGGCTGTAGACCAGCTCGTACTTGTCGAGCTGGTAGCCGAAGGCGATCGTGAGCAGGAGCAGCCCGCCGAGGAGCGCGAGGTGGACGCGGACGCGGGTGACGAACACCTCGCCGCCCTGGAGCGCCGTGACCAGGTACCGCGCGGCCGCCACGAGCAGCGCCGCGATCAGCACGCCGACGAGCGCCGACTGCAGCAGGCGCCAGAACGGCAGCTCGAACAGGAAGAAGCTGATGTCCCGGTGGAAGATCGGGTCAACCACAGAGCCCGTCGGGGAGAACGGGACGCGGTGGACCCAGAGCGAGATCGTGTCCCAGGCGCTCGCCATCGACCCGCCGACGCCCAGCGCCACGAGGAGCGCGACGCCGACGATGGCCCACCGCGCGAGCGGTGTGATGTCGGGCATCTCGCCGGGCTCGAAGCCCGAGGAGACGCGGATCCCGGCTCCGAACGGGCTGCCCACGCCGAAGGGGCCGCCGCCGACGGGGCTCTCGCCCCGGAGGCGTGCGTTGTGCTCGGCGCGGCGCTGCGCCTCGGTGAAGCGGTCGGCCATCTCGCGGATACGGCCGGGCTTGCTGGGGTCCAGCGGCGGGAGGAGGCGCCCGGCGAGCCACAGGTTGCCAAGCAGGAAGGCGAGCGTAACCACGAGGCCCAGGGCGAACAGCCCGGCCTGCGATCCGAGACGCGTCCAGAAGACCGAATCGAAGCCGACGCTCTTGAACCAGGCGACGTCAGTCCAGAGGTTGACGACGCTGCCCGCCAGGAACAGGACCGCGAGGATCGCGGCGACAACGATGACGAGGCCGGCGCGGCGGATCAGCGTGCGCAGCGACGGCGGCTCGGAGCCGTCGTTCGGGCCGCCGACGGGAGGCCGGGGTCGGCCAGCGCCACCACCAGCTCCCGCCGCTGCCGGACGACGTCGCCGGAGCGGGACGGGATCGTGATCGTGCGCGTTGGCCCGCGGCGAATCATCGGCGTCGGCGACCTTCGTCGCCGTCGGCATTCTCGAGATCGTCCGCGTCGTCGGCGCCCGTGTCGGGGGCGTCCTCGTCGTCGGGTTGTCCGTGCTCGTTGACCGCGCCGCGGCCCTCGGCCGCCGCGCGGCGTCGCTCCAGCTCGCGCTTGAACTCGTCGAAGAGATCGCCCATGGGAGCGAGTCTAGCCCCGACAGGTCGGAGTGGACGATCGAAACTCCGAAGTACCGCAGCCGCCAGCTGCGGCGCACCACCGCAAGGCAGCCGTTCAGTGGCCGTGCAGCGACTCCACGGCGCGCCGGAAGGCGGCGAGCACCCGGTCCGCGAGCTGATTGGCGCCCAGCGTCGCGGCGAGCGCCGGCTCGAACTGGAAGGCGGCCCGGATGACCAGCGGGCAGCGCCAGGGGCGCGCGTCGTCCTCGGGCGAGTAGAGCGGCGCGAGGCGGATGGACCAGCGCCCGTCCACCTCGCGGATCAGCCCCGACAGGTTGCCCGCGAGCGCGGGTCCGAGATGCGCGAGCGGCGGCTCGGGCGGCGGGCCGGCGTCGGGCGCCACCTCGCGGAAGCTGACGACGCCCTCGTCGTCGGTGACCCACATCACCGCCAGCCACCAGTCGTCCGGGCCGTCCACCGGGCGGTTCATGCCCGCGATCAGGCGCCGGTCGCCGATGCGGACCTCGTGCTCGCGAATGTAGGAGGCGCCGGGGAGGGGCAGGCGTTCAGGCACGGACGGCAGGATACCGTCGCGCCCCGTCCACGGAACACGCCCCCGGCCAAGACCAGCGCGACGATCGGGATCTCGCGGGCGAGGAAGATCAGTGCCAGCTGCGCGGGGCCGGCGACATCGAGGACGCCGAACGCGAGGGCGATGCTGCTGGCATAGCTGCCCGCGGACGAGACGGTGACCGCGATGAAGTAGCGGAGGTACGACCCCTCGCGCAGCGGGCCGAGCGTGGGGCCGAACGTGGACCGCAGCATCTGCCCCAGTCTATGTGAGCCCACTCCCCAGCTGCGACCAACGCCTTGGCCCTCGCACGGCGGCGCCTCAAATTCGTCGGTGATGACTCAGCGAGCAGACCGCGCCGGAGACGGCCCAGCGCGGAAGGCGCGCCGGCGACGGCTCAGCGCGTCGAGCGCGACGAAGCGTGCCCGCAGGCTTCAGCCGGTCAGGCCTTCGACGGCCCTGTGTCAGGGCGAGCAGGCGCTTCGGTGGGCGCGTCCGGCGAGAGCGGATCGTCGGGGTCGACGGTGCGGCCCTCCACCTCGGATTCGTAGACCGCCTCGGCCTGCTCCTCGAGCTCGTTGAGCTGGTCGAGGTGGATGCCACGCTCCGCCAGCACGTCTGAGCGCAGGGCCACGCTCTCCGCGACAGGTCGGCCTGCTCGGCCTCGAGCTGGAGGCGCAGCATCTCGCGGCGGACGTTGCCATCCGGCGGGGCCAACGAGGCGGCCGACTCGGTGCCGCTGCTCTCCGGCAGGTCTCTGCCGGTCAGGAACCCGAGCAGCCCGCCCCGCGAACGCCCGGCTTCGGAGCGGGCGCGCAGGATCGCCTCGGGATCGAGGGCGGTGACGCCCGGCAGGTTGGCGTCCGACCCGGACGCGCGGGTCAGCTGGGCCCCGCACGACGGGCACTTCTCCGCCTCCGCGTCAGGCAGGACGGCAGAGCACCAGGGACAGTGGATCTCGGACGTGCTCATCGGCTCGGACATGCGCGCATTGTGTACCCCCGCGAGATGGATTTCACCCCTGACTTGGCTGGTACGTCACTCCCATTCGATCGTGGCCGGCGGCTTGCTGCTGATGTCGTACACCACGCGGTTGACGCCGGGCACCTCGTTGACGATCCGCGAGCTGATCTTGCCCAGGACGTCGTAAGGCAGCTTCGCCCAGTCGGCGGTCATGCCGTCTTCCGACGTCACCGCGCGGATCGCCACGACGTTCGCGTACGTCCGCCCGTCGCCCATCACGCCCACGCTCCGGACCGGCGTCAGGATGGCGAACGACTGCCAGACGCTGCGGTAGAGGCCCGCCGCCTTGATCTCGTCGATCACGATCCAGTCCGCGTCGCGCAGGGTGTCGAGCCGCTCGGCCGTGACCTCGCCGATGATCCGGATGGCCAGGCCCGGGCCCGGGAAGGGCTGGCGCTGGACCATCGCCTCGGGCAGGCCGAGCTCGGCGCCCACCAGGCGGACCTCGTCCTTGAACAGGTAGCGCAGCGGCTCGATCAGCTGGAAGCGGAGATCGGCCGGCAGCCCGCCCACGTTGTGGTGCGTCTTGATCTTCTGGGCGGTCTTGGTCTCGGACGTCGCGGACTCGATCACGTCGGGGTACAGCGTGCCCTGAGTGAGGAAGTCGATCTGGCCGAGCTTGGCCGCCTCCTCCTCGAACACGCGGATGAACTCGTCGCCGATGATGCGCCGCTTCTGCTCCGGGTCCGTGACGCCGGAAAGGCGGGCCAGGAACCGCTCGCGGGCGTCGACCATGACCAGGCGCATGCCGAGGTTGGCCTCGAAGGTGACGCGCAGGAGCTCCGACTCCTTCTTGCGCATCAGGCCGTGGTCCACGTAGATGCAGGTCAGCCGGTCGCCCACTGCGCGGTGAACGAGGGCGGCCGCCACGGCCGAGTCCACGCCGCCCGACAGCGCGCAGATCACCTTGCCGTCGGATCCGGTCTCGCGGGCGTGCTTGTCGACGCGCTCGCGGATCCCGTTGACCGTGGTGTCGATGAAGTTGGCGGGCGTCCAGGCGGGCAGGACCTTGGCGATGCCGGTGACGAAGTTGCGCAGCACCTGCTTGCCGCGGGGCGTGTGGGCGACCTCGGGATGGAACTGGATGCCATACAGGTTTCGGCCGGGCGCGGCCAGACCGGCGAAGGGGGTCGAATCCGTCTGCGCGGTGGAGATGAACCCCTCCGGCAGGCGCGTGATCGAGTCGCCGTGGCTCATCCAGACCGGCTGCTCGCGGTCCAGGCCGTCGAACAGGGCGTCATCGAGGGTGATCTGGACGCTGGCCGGGCCGTACTCCCGGCGCGAGGCCGGCATCACGTCGCCGCCGAGCTCCAGCGCCATCAACTGGGCGCCGTAGCAGATCCCCAGCACCGGGATGCGGCCGCTCCAGATCGATGCGTCGGCCTTCGGGGCGCCCTCGTCGTAGACCGAGTTGGGGCCGCCGGACAGGATGATCGCGCGGACGCCGCGGCGCTCCAGCTCGGCCAGGGACGTGTCGTGCGGGAGGAGCTCGGAGTAGACGTTGAGCTCGCGGACGCGGCGCGCGATGAGCTGGGCGAACTGGCTCCCGAAGTCGAGGACGGCCACCACGCCGGGCTCGGGCTCCAGCGCGGCGAGCGGCGGGTCGGTGGGAGCGCGGTCCGGCGCAGGAGCATCGAGCGCGACCTCGAGGTAGGCCTCCACTTCAGCGTCATCGGGTGCGAGGACGCGGTGACCCGCATTGGCGGCGTCGCCGTGGACCGTCTTGCCTCGGTCCGGCTCTGTCCTGGTCCCATCGGTTCCGGCGCCGGGCTTGGCGCCGGAGGCGCCATCCGCCCCGTGCGCGATGGCTTCGGCCGCGGCGACCGCGGCCCCCGGCTCCGACTGCTGGTCCTCGCCCAACTCGGTCAATGACCCCTCCCGCGGTGCGCTGCGATCGTGTCGCGCAAGTCTACCGGCCCCGATGGTTGCGGATCGAGGTGGAGACGGTTGGACCCTGGATCCCCTCGGCTCGCGCCTTGCCTGCCGCCCGCTGAACGGGCGCTGCGACGGACGCCGCCACGGTCTGCCCCGCTGTCGGGCGGAGCGACGGCTGGGAAACAGCAGGAGCCGCGATTCGGGCCGCCAGGCGGGCAGGCCGTCGCGTCAGGCGCCGCAGAGCCCGCTGAGCGGTCCCGTGAGGATCGGCTGGCATCCCCAGCCTGCGCGGCAGCGGCGGTCAGTCCGCGGGGTAGTGGATCGGATCGGACGCGTCGCGGCGGCAGACGGCGCAGTGGCGGTCAGCGAACTGGAGACCGGTGCCGATGGCGGCCGCCGGACTGTTGAAGGCCATCGAGGACGGCGGCACGCCACGGCCGAGCCAGTCGTCGCTGGGCGCCCTGTACGCGTGCGGACGGTTCGGGTCCGCGGGGGCCGTCCGTTCCTTGGGCCGCGGAGTCTCGCGAAGACCCATCGTTCCCCTCCCCCGCGGCGCGCTACTTCCCGCGCAGCTGCCAGGACTTGCCCTCGGTGACGACCGAGGGGGCGTAGACGATCTCGACCCCGTGCATGTCCGCCAGCGTGCGGGCCCCGAGCGCCGCCATCGACTGGCGGAGGGCGCCCATCAGGTTCTGCGTTCCGTCGGTGACGTGCGAGGGCCCGTTGAGGATCTGGTCGAGCGGCCCGGCGGTCCCCACCTTGATCCGCGTGCCGCGCGGCAGGACCGGCGACGGGGCGGCCATGCCCCAGTTGGTGCCGCGGCCGGGCGCCTCGGCGGCGCGCGCGAGCGGCGAGCCCAGCATGACGACGTCCGCGCCTGAGGCGATCGCCTTGGCGATGTCGCCGCCGCGCTTCATGCCGCCGTCGGCGACCACCGGCACGTACCGTCCGGTCTCGGCGAGGTAGGCGTCCCGGGCGGCCGCCACGTCGCAGACCGCGGTGACCTGCGGGATGCCGATGCCCAGCACCTCGCGCGTCGTGCACGCCGCGCCCGGGCCCACGCCCACGAAGATCGCGGCGGCGCCCTGCTCCATCAGCGCGAACGCGGCCTCGGCGTTGGTCGTGTTGCCCACCGCAACCGGGATGGGCATGCGGCGCGTGAACTCGTCGAGCGAGAGCGGGCTGTAGCCCGACGCGACGTGGCGCGCGGACGACACCTGGCTCTGGACGAGGAACAGGTCGGCCCCGGCCTCGGCGCAGATCTGGCCGAACCGGAGCGCGACGCCGGGCGTGGCCGAGAAGGCGGCCTTGGAGCCCGCGGCATGGAGCTCCTCGATGCGGCGGGCGATCAGCGCCTCGCGGATCGGGGCGAGGTACGCGTCGGCCAGCACGTCCTGGATCCGGTCGTCCGGGGCGGCGATGATCCGGTCGAGGATCTCACTCGGGTCGTCGTAGCGGAACTGGACGCCCTCGAGATTGAGCACGGAGAGCCCGCCGAGCCGGGCCAGCTCGCCCGACAGCCGCACGTCGGCAACGGCGTCCATGGCGGCCGCGACCACGGGGATCCCGAGCTCGATGCCGCAGAACGTCTGGGCGAGGACCACGTCGGCGGGGTCAACCGTGTCGGTGCCCGGGGCCAGCGACACGTCCTCGAACCCGTAGGTCGGCCGGATGGCGTCCACCTTCGATCGGAAGACGCGCCGGTTCGCCAGCGTCTCGGTCATCGCCTCGCCCTCACGCGCAATATCTGTAGGTCCTCCGTCGATTCCCGACAGTCTACCCGGCACGCGGCCGACGCCATACTGGGAGGCATGCTCGGTGTCTTCACACGGACTCAGAGGTGGCGCGATGCCCAAGCGCAAGGACAAGGCCGACAAGCCGTCGCCCGACGAGGGCCTGGTCGCGATCGAGCCTGACGAGGCGGAGCTCGAGCGCCCGGAGGCCGATGTCGAAGAAGCAGTACTACGAGGAGCTGCCGAAGCTCCAGCTCGAGCTGTCGAAGCTCCAGGAGTGGGTGAAGGCTCGAGGCCTCAAAGTCGTCGTGATCTTCGAGGGCCGTGACGCGGCCGGGAAGGGCGGCGCGATCAAGACCATCACGCTGGGCCTCAACCCGCGCGTGGCGCGGATCGCCGCGCTGCCCGCCCCCACCGAGCGCGAGAAGACCCAGTGGTACTTCCAGCGCTACGCCTCCCACCTGCCCGCGGCCGGCGAGATCGTCCTGTTCGACCGCTCCTGGTACAACCGGGCGGGCGTCGAGCGGGTGATGGGCTTCGCCACGATGGACGAGGTGGAGGAGTTCTACCGCTCGTGCCCGGAGTTCGAGCGGATGCTCGTGCGGTCCGGGATCATCCTGGTCAAGTACTGGTTCAGCGTCAGCGATGCCGAGCAGGAGCGCCGGTTCCAGGCGCGCCTCGCGGACCCCACCAAGCGCTGGAAGCTCTCGCCGATGGACCTCCAGTCGCGCAGCCGCTGGGTGGAGTACTCGATCGCGAAGGACCAGATGTTCCGGCACACGGACATCAAGCAGGCGCCGTGGTATGTGGTCAGCGGCGACGACAAGAAGCGCGCCCGCCTCAACGTGATCCACCACCTGCTCTCGCTGATCCCGTACGAGGACCTCACGCCCGAGCCGATCGTCCTGCCGCCGAGGGAGCCTGACCGCGGCTACGTCCGCCCGCCGATGGACGAGCAGACGTTCGTGCCCGAGGTCTACTGAGCGTCGCCCAAGGGCGGCACGGGCCGCCACGCCGCGAGCCGCCGAGCGGCCGCCACGCCACGGGCCGCCGCGCCACGGGCCGCCGCGCCACGGGGCGCCACGCCACCCGACGCGCTGCGGCCAGCGGCTCCATGGTGCGCTCGATGCACACACCAGCCGCCGGCTGCACGCTGTGTGCATCGACGCGGCCCAGACAGGCCTGTCAGCGCATCGCCCGTGCGGCTGGCGCACAGAGCGAGCGGACGACGCACCTTAGAACCGCTGGCCGCAAGAACCGGGAGCTGGCCGAAGAACCGGGAACCGGGAGGTTGCCCGCAGGCGGGCCTACGCCCTCGGCCGTCGCGCCAGCCGCCGCCCGTCGGCGTCAAGGCGGAACCAGCCCTCGCGCTCCGCGTCGGTGAGCACCTCCACCACCCGGCGCACGGATTCGGCGTAGGACGGCCAGACGACCGCAGCGGGCACCTCAGCGGCGGCAACCCAGCGCATGGCGTCATGCTCCCAGGAGATGGCAGCTTCGGCGTCGGGGCGCACGCGGACCGCGAAGATGGCCGACACCACCACCGCGTCGGTGCCCTCGTCGTAGAAGGGCGCCACCTGGTCGAGGTCGTAGAACGCCTCGATGTCCGCGTCACCGAGGCCCGTCTCCTCGCGCACCTCGCGCAGGGCCGCCGCAGGGACGCGCTCACCGGGCTCGATGCCGCCGGTCACGCACTGCCACAGGCCCGGGAAGATGCGATGGGCGGCGCGGCGGATCAGCAGGATCTCGACGCCCGCGGACGGGGTGACGCGGAACACCCAGCACTCCACGAGGTCGGGGCGCAGGCTCATTGCAGGCGTGCCTCCAGGGACTCGAGCTGGTCGAGGTGCATCAGGTCGTGGACGCCGGCGAACAGGAGCCACTCGCCGCAGCGCAGCCGCCCGACGAGCGGGTGGACGAGCGGACAGGCGTCGGTCTCGTGGCCGGCGATCGTCCGGACCGACCGCTCGATGATCCGCTGACTCACGGCGATCCGGTGCAGGAGCGCGTCGCGTCCTGCCGCGCCGTCGCCGGGAACGCCAGGCACGACCACCGGCGCATCGACGGGCCAGCGCCCCGCGGCGGCCAACGAGGCGGCGAGGGCCAGCTGCGCCCGGGCGTCGGCCGTGTGGCCCAGCGCCTGCGCCACGTTCCAGTCAGCCTCACCGCCCGGCATCGTGAACGCCGCATCGGGCAGTGACGCGATGACCGATGCGAGCGCCCCCGCAACGGCCCCCAGCTGCTCAGCCACGCCGGCCGCCGAGCCCGCTCCGGCCCGTCGCCGGACCTCGCGCCGAACCTCGATGAAGCGGCCAGCCGCGATGCCGCTCCACGCCCCGATGACGTCCGGGGCGGTGTCGACGAGGAGCTCGAACCGTGATCTCACGCCAGCAAGGGTAGTGGGAGCAGATGACCCGCCGCGGAAGTGCGCCCTCGCGGAACGCTGGCCACCTATGCTGCGCCCGCGGCCCGGCCCCTGACGCAAGCGGCGGTGCCCGCCTTGCACCCCGCCACCCGACCGATGCTCGTCCCGTCACTCGCCCGCGGACGGGGACCCTGGCCTGACGGTGCACGCGACGAACGCGTGCAATCGCGGATCCAGCGAGCCCTGCACCTGGACGGGTGCGCCCGCGACGAATCGATACGAGCCGTTTGGCCTCGGGACCGTGAGCGACGCCGCATCCGCGAATCGGGCACTCGTGCCGGGCGGCCACACGACGCCGATCTCGCCCACCCACACCACCCTGGGATCCCAGGCGGCGGCCCGCAGATCGCCCATGAGCGTTGCAGTGCAGGCGCTCGCCGTCGGCGCCCTGGAGCCGGTGGGGAGCGGCAGCGTCGGGCGCGAGATGGCATCGAGCGCGTAGTCCGGCTCGGCGCCGCCCGCCAGGAGTATGAACGCCCCGTCCGCGGACGCCCGCGTGGCAGCCAGCACGCTGCCAACGTCCCCCGTCCAGCCGTCGGGCACCGCCGCGACCGTCACCTGCCCGATCCCGCATGCGAGCGCCTGCACGCCGCAGTCAGGGAGCGCCACCGCCATGTCGCCGCGCGGGGACGGGATGGCAGGCTGGTCCAACTCCACCTGCGTCACCAGCTGCAGGCACGCCGGCACGCCCAGCCCGGCGCACGTGAGGGAGCGCTGGCCCGCGATGGTTTCGGGGACCGGCCACGGGCCGCACTGCCCTCGGCTCGTGACCTCGTCCGCGGTGAGCACCCATGCCGTGCGGCCCGCCGGGGTCGAGATCGGCCGCCAGCGTGCGGCGCCCGCGGGCCCGCCCAGCCAGACATCGCCGTTCGTCCCCACCGCCACCACGGGCCGGCCGGCGGCGCGCGCCAGCTCGACAACGTCGTCGCCCAGCCAGACCCGCGTCACCGCCTGGATCCCGGGCGGGACGAAGATCCAGCCGGTCTCGCGACCGGCGGCAACCGCGGTGGCGTCCACGTCCGATCCCTTGATCGCAGGAGTGGCCTGCCCCGTGACGCGGAGGAGCGGCGTGCAGCCCGCGAGCGTGCCCAGCGCCGTCCCCGGGTCGGTGACGCCGCGCAGGACGACGACGGTCCGGGTGTCAGCGACGAGCAGGCCCGCGGGAGGCGGCGGTCGATGGCGAGGCGACGGGCGTGGTCGCCGCAGAAGGCGATGGCGAGACGACCGCCACCGCCGAGGGCCGGGGCAGGATGGGCTGTGGCGCGCTCACGACGGCCACGACCATCGCTGCGACCAGCGCCGCGAGGACCAGAAGGAGCACGACCCCGGGCGACGGGCCGCGCCCTGACCCGCGAACGGGGGCGATGGGCGATCCGGCAGGCGCGCCGTCGGCGGTCACCGGGGCAGGGGCGGGCCCGACCGCTGGTGCCCTACGGCAGCAGCTGCCGCAGGGCGAACAGGACGTTCGCGGGCCGCTCTGCCAGGCGCCGCATGTACCAGCGGTACCAGGCCGGGCCGTACGCGATCAGCACATGGACCCGGAACCCGGCGCGCGCCAGGGCCCGCTGCTCCTTCGCCCGGATCCCGTACAGCATCTGGACCTCGAACGCCTGCTTGGCGATGCCGGCCGCGCCCGCGTGGGTTGTGATCTGCTGGACGAGATCGACGTCATGCGTGCCCAGGCCGATGCGCAGCGGGCGCGTCCGCGACTCGCGCAGCAGCGTCACCGCGATCCCGAGATAGTTGGCGTCCACCTCGCGCCTGCCCTGGAACGCGATGGCCTTGGGCTCGTCGTAGGCGCCCTTGACCAGGCGGATGGCCGGGTTGATCGGCAGCAGCCGCTCCACGTCCTTGGCCGTCCGGCGCAGGTAGGCCTGCAGGCACACGCCGGTCCGGGGGTACGTGGCTCGGAGCCGCTGATACAGGTCCAGGGTCCGGTCGACGTAGGCGCTGTCCTCCATGTCGATCCACAGGTAGGAGCCCTGCGCATCGGCGGCCGCGGCCAGCGTTCGCAGGTGCGCGAAGCAGGCGTCCTCGTCAAGGTCGAGGCCCAGCTGCGTCGGCTTGACGCTGATCTCGCCGTCGATCTCGGAGCTCTTGATCCGGCTCAGCAGCTCGAGGTAGTGGTCGGCCACCTCCTGCGCCTGCGACAGCTCGGTCAGCGCCTCGCCGAGCTTGGTGTAGATCGTCGCGATGTCGAGCACCTGGAGCGTGACGGCCGCGCCGAGGGCGTCATCAATGGCGTCGCCCGGCATGAACCGGTGGACGGCCCGCTTCATGAACGGCAGGTTCGGCAGGCGCTCGCGCATCCAGTCGTTGCGGGCGCACCAGAGGATGGCCTTGCGCAGCAGCCCGTTCACAGGCGTTCGAAGCGCTCCACGGGGAGGACGAACACCGTGGCCCCGCCCACCTCGACCTCGAGCGGGTAGGGCATGAAGAACTCGCCCGGCTCCATGATCGGCGGCATCGGGTTGACGATCTGGGTGCGCGGATGGCACGTCTCGTTGACGAGGCCCAGCACGAGGTCCACCTGGTCGTCCTCGACGCCGACCATCACCGTGGTGTTGGACTGCTTGAGGAACCCGCCCGACGAGTGGAGGCGCGTGGCGCGGTACTCCCGGGCGAGGAGCGCGTCCACGAGCGCGCCGGCGTCTTCGTTGTGCACGATGGCAACCACGAGCTTCACGGGCGGAGTCTAGCCGACCACGCGCCTCGCCACGTGCACGAACCGGGGACGCGGGGCGGGTCGGGGGCGGGTGTAGGATGGCGCTCCGTTGCGGGGTCGCACGGGCGCGCGCGAGCAGACGCCCGGCGGGGCAGCGGCCCGCTACCCGAGCACACACGGAGGGGTCTCGTGTCCGACACTCCCGGCGTCGCCACCGGCTCGCTCAGCGTCCTCTCGGCTGGAGCCGCCGCGCTCGCCCGAGCAGCGGACCTGGACACCGCGCTGGCCGTGATCGTCGAGGCTGGCGCCTCCGCAACCGGCGCCCCCGTCGCTGCGGTCTTCGGGCAGGACCCCGAGCGCGAGGGCGTCGAGCTCCTGATGACGCTGGGGATGGCGGAAGACCGGATCGTGGCATTCGCGGCCGACGTGGCCGCCGACCCCCGGCACCCGATCAAGCTGGCGGCGCTCGATCGCTCCGGCACGCTGGGCCGCACCGCCACCGGCGCGGACGGCGAGGCATGGACCGGCGTGGACCTGCCGCTCGTCGTGGCGTCGGGCGGCGGCGTCGAGGACTGCGTCGGCGTCCTGACGCTGGGCTGGCCCGGCGAGCATGTCGTGAGCACCGTCGAGGAGACCCTGCTCGTCGGGATCGCGGACCTGACCGCCACGGCTCTGGCGATGTTCCGGCTCTCCTCGCTCGTCACCGAGCGCGCCGAGTGGTACGAGCGGGTCTCCCATACCGACGCGCTGACCGGCCTCGCCAACGCCCGCACGGTGCACCGCGTGCTCGAGCTGGAGGTTGCGCGGGCGCAGCGCCAGGGCACGGACGTGTCGGTCGCCGTGTTCGATGTCGACGACTTCAAGCGCCTCAACGCCGATGCAGGCTCGCGCGCGGGCGATCTTGTCTTGCGCCAGGTGGCCTCGATCCTGGCCGAGAGCGTGCGCCTCGTGGACACGATCGGGCGCGTGGGCGCCGACGAGTTCGTGCTCGTCGCGCCGGGCTCGGCCGGCGTCACGGTGGCGCGGCGTGATGATCGACGGCATCACCAAGCTCGACCCGGTCGAGGGCCATGCGGTGTCGGTCAGCGCGGGCGTCGCACGATTCCCCGCCGACGGCACCGACGCCGATACGCTGCTCTCGGCGGCACGCACCGCCCTGGCGGGTGGCACCGGCCCCTCGTCGATCTCGGCGACTGCCGAGGCCTGACGCGAACGGCGGCTCAGGGGCATCGCCGGAGCCCGTCGCGTCAGCCTCTCCACTCGTCGCGCCTCGAACGCCTCGGCTCAGGCGCCGCTTGGCGGCGCCCCCGCGCCAATGGACGCCATGACCCGAGACAATTGCCGTCCTTGAGGCCGATGCCGGGGTCTGCCACACTGGCCAAACCCGGGCGCGCAAGCCTCCGGCTCGATTCCGCCATGGAACCGAGCAATCGGACTGTGCGGCCCACGACGATCGGCTGGCATCCGGCCAGGGTCCACACCGACAGGGTGCCGAGTCGAGACTCGCGTGCCGGAGCAGGGAGGGACGGCTGCACATGCACGGCTGCCAAGGTGGACCTGGGCCTCGGCCGGTGGCTTGTTCGGCACTGGCGAGCCCGGTCAGCCCGGCATCTGAGGCAGGTTCGTGTGTCAGACTGGGGACTCGCCGCGCTTCCGCGGACCGTTCGGAGGGATGGTGAGAGACGTTCACGACGAGCGCGACCTTGCACGACGGTGCAGGGCGGGCTCGGAGGCGGCCTATGCCGAGCTTGTGCTCAGCCATCGTCCGCGTCTCTACCTGCTCGCGTACCGCCTGACAGGTGATCGCCAGACGGCGGAGGACGTTGTCCAGGAGACCTTCCTCGCGGCCTTCCGCTCGATCGAGAAGGTGGAGCCCCGCCCGTCCCTCAGCCCGTGGCTGAACACGATCCTGCTGCGCATCGCGGGGCGAGCGGCACTCCGCCAGCGTCTGCACCGAGCCAGCAGCCTGGACCAGACCGCCCTCGACGACGCATCCGTGCCGTTCGAGCAGGATGCCGCGATGGCCGGGTGGCTGGTCGACTCAACAAGCGCCGCTGATCCGCACGCGGCTGCCGAGACGGCCGAGCTTGGGCGAGCGCTTTCCGCCGCCATCGCTGCGCTTCCCTACAAGTACCGCGCCGCCGTCGTCCTTCGCTACGTCATGGGGTTCGAGTACGTGGAGGCGGCAACGCAGCTCGGGATCCCGCTCAACACGCTCAAGAGCCACCTCCTTCGCGGTGTCCGGATGCTCCGAGATGCCCTGGCCGATCAACTCGCGACGCCGCTCGTCCTGGAGGAGGTCCCCCCTCCCGGTCCGGCCGACAACGCGCCCGAACGGGCGGGCGCATCGGGAGCCTCCACCAAGCGTGGTGGGGTGGGCGTCACGTCCGACTGACCTTCCCCGCCGGCCGACGGAGCCGCAGCTCGCATCGGGCCGCCTCGCACTTCGGCCGCCAGCGATGCAACTTTTCCGGGGGGTCATGTCATGTAAGGAGTGTGACCAACACGACCTTCGGCCGCAGCCCAGCGTGTGAGCGCGCGCGGCAGCTGACCGATTCGTTCACGCTTGACGAGCTGCGCCCTGCGGATTTGGCGTGGTTGAGCGCACACGTCAGCGGGTGCGCCGCCTGCCGCGCGGAGCTGGCCGCCGCCGCCCGCATCCGCTCGCTGCTGGCGAGTCTGCCCGCCACGCCGCCGCCGTCGCGTGACCTCGACGAGCGGATCCTGGCAGCCGCCATCGAGGCGCGGGCCCGGCGTCTCGACCACCACTCCTGGCTCGCGGACCTGCGGACGCAGATCCTGCGCGGCGCGGTCCGAACCACCGGGACCTTGGTCGCGACGATCCTGGTCGTCACCCTCCTGGGCGGCGCACTCGTTCTGGCAGCGTCGGAATTGATCAACAAGCTGCCCGTGACGGCAGGTCTGGGTGCTACCCTCAGCCCAGTGGCAACGCCGACCTTATCTGCCCCTGCCACGCAGGATGCCGCGTCCGCAACGACTCGGCCGTCTACTGCTGCGCCGGTGACGGCGACCCCAAGGGTCACCACGGCACCCATCGCAACCCCGGCGCCCACGCCATCGCCCACCGCGACCCCGGCGCCCACCGCTTCGCCCACCGAATCCGCGGCGCCCACGCCCACGCCCTCGCCCACCGCTACCCCGGCGCCCACCGCTACCCCGGTTCCGTCGCCGAGCGCGACGGCCGAGCCCACGCCCTCGCCTTCACCAACTCCAACCCCGACGGACAAGCCGCATCTGACGCCGCCCCCGTCGCCTGGGCAAACCATATCGCCGTAGCTGCAGGGCGCGCAGGGCGCGCCTTGCCGTTCCGGGTTTCCGGATGGCAACAACGGGAGGGATAGCCGGATCGGGCAACGAAAGGAGCAGACGGGCCGATCCGAGCCAGAAGCACCCCTGGCCGACACTGACCAGACAAACGCATGAGAGAGGTTTCTGCTTTGGACAAATTCAAGAAGGCGTTCGGCGTAGCCGTCACGGCCGCGCTGCTCGCCTCGCTCTTCACCGTGAGTGCGGCTTCGACCGTCCTCGCGGCCAACACATCGACCGGCGGCGGGACCGTCATCCCCGGCAGCACTTCGGCTGCCGGCTCGATCTCGTTCGGCGAGAACAACACGGCCCAGCCGTACGACGGCTTCAAGGACGGCTCGTTCACCGTCACCGCCAAGGACTCCCTCGGCAGCACCCTCACGGTCAGCTTCGCCGCGAGCTCCGTTCCGGTCGTGACGACCGTTCACGGTGTTGGCTCGGGCACCGCGAGCGTCGTGGGCGGCCTGCTGGTCGTGACGATCACGGGCACTGACACCACGAAGCTCGATGCCTTCACGGTCAGCGGGCTCAAGATCGCGGCCGCAGCCGGCGCCCCGAAGGGCCCCGTGCCTTGGTTATCACGGCTGACACCGTGTCGACCGACAGCGCCGGGATCCCCTCGGGCTCGCCGCCGGCCTCGTCCCGGCGATCCGGCACCGTCAGCACGGCCGTCACCGTCGGCGATGACGACCGCGGTCGTCACGCTCGACGCGGGCTCACCGGCCTTCACGAAGACCGGCGCGGCCTGCGGCAGCGGGACCAGCGGCAACGTCAACTTCGCCGCTCAATGGCTTCGCCTGCCGAGTCCGTCGTGGCCGAGGCCGTCACGAGCGGCACTCCATCGTCTACACCAACAGCGGCGCCGGCTTCACCGCCGCCCATCCGGTCGGCACCGTCGTGACGCAGATGACTCTGCGCCGGCCAGTTCCCGTCCTTCGTGACGGTCGGCGACGCCATGAAGGTCTCGCTCCATACCGGTGACACCACCGCGACCTGGAATGCCGGCGTCTCCCGCCAGAGGGCGGCCTTGCGTTAGGCCGACCTGGGCTCTTCAGCGCCCTGTTCGCCGCCGGCACGACCGTGACCTTCACGATCGCCACGCCGGGCGTCACCTATTCGACCAACATCACGACCATCGCGCTCCCGGCTGATGTCGACGGCCGGTCTCGTGACCGCGCTGCCGACGCTCAGCCCCGATCTGAAGTCGCTCACGTTCACCCTGGCGATTGCGACCCTTGCCGGTGACTGGATCTACCCGGACCCGCAGTACGACGTCGCCGCCGGCACGCCGGCCGGCACCGCCGTGAACATCAACGTCAGCAACTCCACCAGCGTTGCCGTCGTCGGCAACCCGGTCACGATCGCCTACATCGGCAACATCGTCGTCGGCGTGGTGAGCGTTCCGAACGTGACCATCGCCACGACCAACCAGTCGGCCGGCGTCATCAAGCTGACCGAGTCGGCCGCAGGGTCGTTCACCGATAGCGCGGACATCGAGGTCTGCCTCAACAGCCCGACCGCGGGCGCCTCGTGGTCTGCCGGCACCAGTTCTGGGCCGTCGTGACCAGCGGTGACCTCAAGCTCAACGTGGCCGGTCTTCCCGCCACGCAGGGGCTCCTGGCCTTTGACGGAACCCCGACCTGCCTTGCTGATCCTGGACTACACGGCGTCGACCGTCGCCTCGACGATCGAGATCCACACCGGCTCGACCACGGCTCCGGCCGCCGGCGGGCCCAAGATCAACGTCTGGACGGATGACGCTCCCGGCCCGATCGTCGCGAACGTGTACTCGCCGTACCCCAACGCGGTCGCCCAGAACGTCATCATCGCGATGGCGGTGTTCAGCGGCTCGCCGTCCGCGGTGGCCCTGACCCAGCCGATCGTGGTCCCGGGTGGGATCGGCCAGGCGGCCGGTTCGATCCAGATCACTGAGGGTGCCCCGGGCGCCTTCCAGGCGGGCATGTACCTGGCGCTCTGCATCCAGGACCAGGCCCACAACTACAACACGCAGGTGACGTGGTCGAACCCGCAGGGCGCCAACGCCCCTGTGGTGACGACGAACAACACTGCGTCCAGCCTCGTTGCCCACTACTACGCCTGGAATTCGGGCACCGGCTGCCTCTACATCAGGATTGACTCCCAATCGCTGAGCACGCTGGGCGTGATCACGATCAGCAACCTCAAGTACGACGTCGTTTCGGACGCGGTCCTCGGCCCGGTGTTCGTGCGCGTCTTCGACACGAACGTCACCCAGGGCGGCCCGGTGCAGTCGTCCCTGGGCTCGTACATCGACCAGACCGTGTCGAACGCCATCGTCTCGAACGCGGTTGGCCTGTGCTCGGGACGGCGCTTGGTGTGACCCACACCGGGCCGTTCTCGGTCTCGACCAAGGTTGCCGCGCTCAACAAGTACGTGACCTGGAAGTTCAGCGGCGGCTCTGGCCTCGCCAGCCAGAACGTCGCGATCTGGGTCCAGACCAAGGGCGCCAACGGCGTCTGGGGTGCGCCCGTTCATCTCACCGGCCGCACCGCTGACAGCGCCGGCAACGTGTACTTCTACTGGCGGTCCTCCACTGCGAAGTGGATCTCCGTCCAGGCGCGGTACAACGGCGCCTCTTCTCCGTCGCGCCAGGCGCGCTGGAGGTAACACGAGCAGATGACTGCGCCCTCCGGGCGCGGTAGAGATCAGAAGGGCCGGTCGCGCAAGCGACCGGCCCTTCGATGTTTCGGTAGTATCACGGCATGACCACGCGGTCGCTCCCCCGGCGTCGACGTCATCAGGTGCTGGCCTGGGCGCTCGCAGGCGCGTTGCTCGCTCCAGCGCTGCACGCCGGCGTGGTCCGCGCGGACAGCTCCTCGAACATCCCCGGGATCCCGCTGCCCGGATCAACCGTCACCGGGAGCCTCGGCGGGGCGATCTACGACGTCGTGTACCGCGTTGTGGTGCCCGCGGGCAACGTCCTGCTCGCGTCGATGACCGGTACGGCCGGAACCGACTTCGACCTGTACGTGTTCGACGCCACGGCGGTTGACATCTATGCCAATCCGCCGGTGGGGCTGATCGGGAAGTCCACCGGGCCCACCAGCACCGAGAGCGTCTCGATCCAGAGCGTCTCCGGCGGCACCTACTACATCGACCTCGCGGGGTTCGGCCGCACGCTTGGCCAGTACCAGCTGACCGTGCGCGTGGCGGCGGACACGACGGCGCCGAAGGTGGGCCTCGTCCTCGACGGTGGCGCGCCAGCCACCAACGACCCCGTGGTCACGGTGACCGTCGTGGCGGAAGACGATCTGTCCGGCGTGGACGCCATGCAGCTGAGCGAGGACGGCGTCAGGTGGACTGACTGGTCGCCCTACTCGGTCATCGTCCTGTGGACGTTCCCATCGGGGGACGGAACGAAGAGCTTCTACGCACGGGTCCGCGACAGGGCCGGGAACGTGTCGAGCGTGGCCAAGGGCCAGATCGAGCTTGACACGGTGGCTCCGTCCATCCTTGGCGTGTCGCCGCCGGCCGGGGCGCCCACCAACGGCCTGCAGCCAACCTTCTCGATCCGGTTCTCGGAGCCGATCCGCGAATCGACCTGGCTGGCCGGTGCGCTCCGTGTGTCGGATCCGTACGGGACGCGGATCTTCGGCTCCTACAGCTATGACAAGGCGACCAGCACTGGAAGCTTCGTCCCGGGCATGCCCCTGGTGCCGGGTCAGGCGTACACGGTGGCCCTCGGCGATGTGACAGATCTGGCCGGGAACCCACTGCCCGCCGTTCCGGCGTGGGCGAACACTGCGCTTGCTTCGACAGACGTGACCTTGACAGCGTCACCTGGCCTCGTCGCTCGCGGTGGGGCGGTCACCCTTGACGGCAGGGTCGGCTCGATCGCGGGGGCGGCTGTGACGCTGGAGCGCGCGATCGGTGGCGGGCCTTTCGCGGCCGAGGTGCCCCTCCTCACCGCCACGGGGGGCGCGTTCAGAACCATCGAGACCATCCTCCAGAACACCTCGTTCCGTGCGGTGTACGCGGGAAGCGACACGGTTGGCGGGGCCACCAGTCCCACGGTGCGCGTCCTCGTCAGGCGCGGGGTTGCTCTGGCGAGCAGGACCGCCGGCTCGACGCTGATCGTTGCCCGCGCGCATCGCGTCTCGATGAAGGCCGTCCTGACACCGTCCGGCCCGGATATCGTGGTGTCATTCCGGATCTACCGGACGGACACGCGGACTGGACGGCTGGTGCTCCAGTCCACCGTCCCGCGGACCACCGTCCACGGCTACGCCTACCTGGCGTGGACGCCGACGCTCGCGGGCCGCTACGTGATCCGCGTGACCACGCCGCCCACGCCGCTCTACGCCAACGGCATCTCGCCGGCCTACGCCTGGCTCGTGCGATGACTGGAGGGTGATCGATCTAGCGCCGGCCCCGTCGCGCATGCCGATGGCCTGCGCCAGCGTCACCCCCACCCGACGTCGATCTGAACTACCCCGCTAAGCCACCGAAGCCGAGAGTATCGATGCCCCGTCTCCGCCAGACGATCCCCGCGATTGGCCTCGTCCTGGGTCTGACAGCCCTCGTCGTCCTCCTTGTGTGGTCCGCTGCCGGGACCCCATCGGTCCCATCCGGCCAGCGCGGGGGGATGAGCAGCGCGGCGGTGGCGCATGACTCGTCGGCGCCGCTGCGGGATCTGGCCACCTTCGCGGCCGCCGCTCCCGACCAGCTCGATGAGCCTCCGGAGGTCGAGCACCCCATCCCGCACCCTCGCACTGTGGTGGACGTCACGGCGCAGGCCGACACTGCCCTCCAGTCGACGGTGGGAGGCAGCTCGATGCCGGCGGCGACGACAGGCTTCGAGGGGCTGGGTGCAGGGTTCGTCGGCCCGAGCGGCACGTTCAGCGTGACGGCGATCCCGCCCGACACGAATGGTGACGTGGGGACGACGCAGTACGTCGAGACCGTCAACAACAGCCTGGCGGTGTTCAGCAAGTCCGGCACACCCCTGCTCGGTCCCGTCGCCATCAACACCCTGTGGTCGGGGTTCGGCGGGCTGTGCGAGAGCAACAACGACGGGGACCCCACGGTGCGCTGGGACGCCCTTGCAAACCGCTGGGTGATCAGCCAGTTCGCGCTCACGAAGGTGGGGTCCGCGTTCTCCCCGCCGTACTTCCAGTGCGTGGCCGTGAGCCAGACCGCGGATGCCACGGGAAGCTGGAATCGCTACGCCTTCTCCATGGCGGCGTTTCCCGACTACCCGAAGCTGGGCATCTGGCCGGACGCGTACTACACGACGTTCAACCTGTTCGGAACCGACAGCTCGACCTTCACCGGCGGCATGGTCTGTGCGTACGACCGCACCAGCATGCTGACCGGTGCCGCCGCCACGCAGCAGTGCTTCAACGCCGGGACGGGGTACGGAGGGCTCCTCCCCTCGGATCTCGACGGGAGCACCGCACCGCCGTCGGGCGCTCCGAACGTGATCCTCGCTCTGGGCGCAACCAACACCTCGCTCGCGTCGTGGCAGTTCCACGTGGACTTCGGCAATGCCGCCAACTCGACGTTGACCGGACCCACCGCCATCACCGTCGCGCCGTACGCCCTCCCGTGCGGTGGCAGCGGGGCGAACTGCGTGCCACAGCCCGGCACCAGCACGGTCCTGGCCACGCTGGGGGACCGGCTGATGTACCGGCTCGCGTATCGGAACTTCGGCGGGTACGGGTCGCTGGCGGTTGCGCAGACGGTTGCTGCCTCCGGTGTCGCGGGTGCAGCCACGCAGATCCGCTGGTACGAGCTGCGCATGACGGGCACCTCACTCGCCCTCTACCAGCAGGGGACGTATGCCCCAACGGGCGACTATCGCTGGATGCCGAGCATCGCCCAGGACATCGCTGGCAACATGGCTGTTGGCTACAGCATCTCGAGCTCGACGACCTACCCGTCGATCAGCTGGGCTGGGCGCCTCGCGGGAGACCCACTCAATACGCTCGGTCAAGCCGAAGCGATCGTCACGGCCGGCGGCGGCTCCCAGAACGGCACCTACAACCGCTGGGGCGACTACACGTCGATGAGCGTGGACCCCACCAATGGCTGCACGTTCTGGTACGCCAACGAGTACTACCCGTCGTCGTCTGCGGTCCAGTGGCACACGCGGATCAACTCGTTCACCTTCCCGGGATGCGCCGCCGCGACCAACGACTTCAGCATCAGCGCCAGCCCGTCAAGCGTCCCGGTGACCCAGGGCTCGTCGGGCGCGACCACGGTCAGCACAGCGCTGGTGTCAGGTTCGGCTGAGTCAGTCGCCCTGTCCGCAGGCGGCTTGCCGTCAGGCGTGACGGCCGTCTTCAGCCCGGCCGCGGTCACCGCCGGCGGGAGCTCGACCCTCACGCTGACCGCGAGCAGCAGCGCCGCCACCGGCACCTACCCGATCACGGTCACCGGCACCGCCGCGTCGGCCACGCACAGCACGAGCGTCTCGCTCACCGTGAGCGCCGCGGTGCCCAACGTCGTCGTCAACGGCGGCTTCGAGACCGGCGACTTCACCGGCTGGGCGCGGGCCGGCACCACGTCGGTCGTGGCGACCCCGGCCCGCTCGGGCGCCTGGGCCGGGCGCGGCGGCTCGACGGCCGCGACGAGCGGGGACAGCAGCATCAGCCAGACGTTCACCGTGCCCGCCGGCGGCGGCACCCTGTCGTTCTGGTACCGGGTCAGCTGCCCCGACAGCGTCATGTACGACTGGGCCACGGCCACCCTGCGCGACAACGCCACGGCGACCACCACGACCCTGCTCGCCCGCACCTGCACGAACACCGGGGCCTGGGCCCAGGTCAGCGCCGGCCTCGGCGCCCAGGCCGGGCACAGCGTGACCCTGACCCTCACCAGCCACGACGACAACTTCGCCGGCGACCCCACGTACACCGGCTGGGACGACGTCTCGCTCGGCGGCGGCCCGGGCCCCACGCCCACGCCGCCGCCGACGCCCACCCCCGGCCCGACGCCCACGCCCACCCCCGCGCCCACGCCGACGCCCACCCCGACGCCCACGGCCACCCCCGCGCCGACGCCGGGCGGGAACGTCGTCGTCAACGGCGGCTTCGAGACCGGCGACTTCACCGGCTGGGCGCGGGCCGGCACCACGTCGGTCGTGGCGACCCCGGCCCGCTCGGGCGCCTGGGCCGGGCGCGGCGGCTCGACGGCCGCGACCAGCGGGGACAGCAGCATCAGCCAGACGTTCACCGTGCCCGCCGGCGGCGGCACCCTGTCGTTCTGGTACCGGGTCAGCTGCCCCGACAGCGTCATGTACGACTGGGCCACGGCCACCCTGCGCGACAACGCCACGGCGACCACCGCGATCCTGCCTGCCCCGGACCTGCACAACACCGGCGCCTGGGCCCAGGTCAGCGCCAGCGTCGCCGCCCAGGCCGGGCACAGCGTGACCCTGACCCTCACCAGCCACGACGACAACTTCGCCGGCGACCCCACGTACACCGGCTGGGACGACGTCTCGCTCGGCGGCGGCCCGGGCCCCACGCCCACGCCGCCGCCGACGCCCACCCCCGGCCCGACGCCCACGCCCACCCCCGCGCCCACGCCGACGCCCACCCCGACGCCCACGGCCACCCCCGCGCCGACGCCGGGCGGGAACGTCGTCGTCAACGGCGGCTTCGAGACCGGCGACTTCACCGGCTGGGCGCGGGCCGGCACCACGTCGGTCGTGGCGACCCCGGCCCGCTCGGGCGCCTGGGCCGGGCGCGGCGGCTCGACGGCCGCGACCAGCGGGGACAGCAGCATCAGCCAGACGTTCACCGTGCCCGCCGGCGGCGGCACCCTGTCGTTCTGGTACCGGGTCAGCTGCCCCGACAGCGTCATGTACGACTGGGCCACGGCCACCCTGCGCGACAACGCCACGGCGACCACCACGACCCTGCTCCCCGCACCTGCACGAACACCGGGGCCTGGGCCCAGGTCAGCGCCGGCGTCGCCGCCCAGGCCGGGCACAGCGTGACCCTGACCCTCACCAGCCACGACGACAACTTCGCCGGCGACCCCACGTACACCGGCTGGGACGACGTCTCGCTCGGGAACTAAGCAGTCCCGGCCGCCGTCAAGCGACCACGCGCGGGCGGATGTCGTCGCCGACGCGGACCTGCGATCACAGGACGGTTTCGGGACCTTTGCCTCAGGCGCGCAGGGGACCCGTCGCCCGAGAGTGAACCGGTCGGTTCGACGGTCACGTGTTGTGCATGTCGGACCTCGACACGCACGCCGTCCCGGGCGCACGGTCGGTCCGTCCGCCGGGCAATTCGCCGCAGCGTCGGCAGAGTCGAACCACATGGAGGGGGTTGAACCTTGACACCCATGGTCCTGCGCATCGTGCGCCACCGTCGCTTCGGAGCCATCCTGCTTACGGCCTTTCTGATGGCGGGCCTCTTGCCCAGCACGGTCCTCGCGGCCGCGCCTGCGGCTCCGTCCGTGCCCGATCTCCAGGCCGGCAGCGACACCGGGAGCAGCAACTCCGACAACCTCACGAATCTCCTCACCGGTCTTGTCTTCACCGGCACGGCAGAGCCGTCGTCCACGGTCAAGATCTACGGCGCGGGGACGCTCATCGGAACGGACACCGCTACCGTGAGTGGTGCGTACACGGTCACGACGAACGTTGCCCTGACCGCCAACACGTCGAGCCTGATCACGGCAACCGCGACCAACGCGTCGAATGAGGTAAGCCTCCCATCGCCTGGCCTCACCGTGACCACCGACACCCTCGCGCCGGGCGCGCCTTCCGCCCCCGTTCTCGACCCCGCCAGTGACACCGGGTTCTCGTCATCGGACGGGCTGACCGCCGATACCACCCCGACGTTCACGGGCACGGCGGACCACGGCGCAATCGTCCAGCTGTTCGCCGGCGCCATCCCCGACGGAGCGACGACCGTCGCCAACGCTGCGACGGGCGCCTGGACCATTACAAGCAACCCGCTGGGAGTGGGGCCCTACTTGTTCCACGTCGTTCAGTGGGACGCAGCCGGGAACGGTCCCTCAGCGGCGTCTTCTGACGTGCCGGTCACCATCGACACCACCGTCCCGGCCGCCCCCTCGGCGCCGGACCTCCTGGCCGGCAGCGACACCGGCACGTCGAGCACGGACAACATCACCTCGGACACGACACCGACGTTCGGCGGGACGGCTCCAGTGAGCACACGGGTCGACCTCTATGCCGGGGCGAACGTCGTTGGCTCGGCGACCTCGGACATCAACGGAAACTGGTCGATCACCACGAGCAGCCCCATGACGGCCGGCACGTATGTGTTCACCGCAAAGTCGGTCGGCCTCTACGGGTCCAGTGCGGCGTCGTCGAGCCTGTCGGTGACGATCTACACCGGCGCTCTCCGTGACGATCAACCAGGCCGGCGGGCCAGGCCGACCCGACCGAGACGTCTCGCCGATCAACTTCACGGTGGTCTTCAGCGAGGCGGTGAGCGACTTCGCCACCGGCGACGTGACGCTCGGCGGCACGGCGCCGGGGACGCTGATCGGCACGGTGACCGGCAGCGGCACGACCTACAACGTGGCCGTCAGCGGCATGACCGGCAGCGGGACGGTGATCGCCAGCATCGCCGCGGGCAGTGGCCCACGACGCGGCGGGCAACGCCAACACGGCCTCCACGAGCACGGACAACACGCGTGACCTACGACGCACCGGCGCCGACGGTGACGATCAACCAGGCGTCGGGCCAGGCCGACCCGACGCACACGTCCGCCGATCAACTTCACGGTGGTCTTCAGCGAGGCGGTGAGCGACTTCGCCACGGGCGACGTGACCTCTCAGCGGCACGGCCGGGGCGCACGACGGCGACGGTGACCGGCAGCGGCACGACCTACAACGTGGCGGTCAGCGGCATGACCGGCAGCGGCACGGTGATCGCCAGCCTGGCCGCCGGGGACGCGCCCACGACGCGGCGGGCAACCCCAACCGGCCTCCACCAGCACCGACAACACCGTCACCTACGACAGCACCGGTCGCCGACGGTGACGATCAACCAGGCGGCGGGCCAGGCGGACCCGACCAACGCCTCGCCGATCAACTTCACGGTGGTCTTCAGCGAGGCGGTGACCGACTTCGCCACCGGCGACGTGACGTTCGGCGGCACGGCCGGCGGGACGACGGTCGGGCACGGTGACCGGCAGCGGCACGACGTACAACGTGGCCGTGAGCGGCATGACGGGCAGCGGGACGGTGATCGCCAGCATCGCCGCCGGCAGTGGCCCACGACGCGGCGGGCAACGCCAACACGGCCTCCACCAGCACCGACAACACGGTGACCTACGACGTCACCGGCGACCGACGGTGACGATCAACCAGGCCGTCGGGCCAGGCCGACCCGACCAGCGCTTCGCCGATCAACTTCACGGTGGTCTTCAGCGAGGCGGTGACCGACTTCGCCACGGGCGACGTGACGCTCGGCGGCACGGCCGGCGGGACGACTGGTCGGCGACGGTGACCGGCAGCGGCACGACGTACAACGTGGCCGTGAGCGGCATGACGACCGCAGGGACGATCACCGCGACCGTGCCCAAGGACGTCGCCCTGACGCCGAGCCTCCTTCCGAACCTCGCGTCCACCAGCACCGACAACACGGTGACCTGGTCGTCGGCTCCAACGGCGATGACGTTGACGACCTCGGCCTCGGTGATCACCTGGGGTTCCGGGATCATCCTCACGACGCAGTTCGGGGCGAACGGAGGCAACCGGACATTCCAGCTCCAGGCGGCCCGCGATGGCGTGACCTGGGGCACGATCGCGACGCTCAAGACCGATGCCGCCGGGCGAGTGGCCTTCACCTATCGGCCGGCGACGAACAACTTCTATCGCGCGGTCTTCGCTGGGGCGGCCGACTTGTTGGCCGGCAACAGCAACACCGTGCGGACCGTGGTGCGGCAGATCGCGCTGCTGCGGCCCACGAACTTCGGCATGGTGAAGACCATCGCCCGCAACACGACCATCACCTTCACCGTCACGGACCGCCCGGCACGTCCCGAGCTGGCGCCGGCCACGGTCAGCTTCGTGTTCTACCGCTTCGTCGGGGGCAGGTGGACACTCGTCGGATCGCGCCTCGTCACGGTGGACGCCGCCGGGATCGCCAAGACGACGCTGCGGTTCTCGAGCTCCGGGAGCTGGTACGTCCGGGCCCGGGCGAATCCAACCACGTACAACGCGAACAGCTTCTGGAGCCCGCTCGAGCGCTACAACGTCCGCTGACGCGATAGCAGCTCAACTGGCGAACGAGGCCCTCCCCTTCCCGGAGAGGGCCTCGCAATTCCCGGCGATGACGCCGCGAGCCGGACGGTGACCCGGGCCCGGCGGGGTGCCCTCAGCGGCCGGACAGCCCTGCTCGGAGTCCCGCCACGTCCGCCAGACACGGCAGGCGGTCGGCGATGCGACCGAGGGCCGCGACCGCATCCGCGAGGACCGAGGCCTCGTCACCGGTCGCGTCCACGACCGCATAGCGCATCGGATCCTCCGCAGCGAACCCGAGGAATGCGTCCCGAGCGCGCTGGTGGTAGGCCACGTCCTGGAACGCCTCGAACCGGGTCACCTCGGCCGACTTGCGCCCGAGTCCCGCCTCGACCGGAAGATCGAGCAGGATCGTGAGGTCCGGCACAAGCCCACCGGTCGCGAACCGCTGCACCGCGCGCAGCTCGTCCATGGGGACGCCGGAACCGGCACCCTGATAGGCGAGCGACGAGTCCGCGAACCGGTCGCACACGACCACGGCGCCGCGGCGGAGCGCCGGCTCGATCACCTCGGCCACGTGCTGCGCCCGGGACGCGGCGAACAGCAGGGCGTCCGCGAGACCGGTGCGGTCGATCCGGGGCTCCGTGTCCAGGACCAGTCGCCGGATCTGCTCGCCCAGCGGCGTGGAGCCGGGCTCGCGGGTGGCGACGACCTCACAACCGGCGGCGCGCAGCGCATCTGCGAGGCGCGGCATCAGGCTCGACTTCCCGGATCCGTCCGGGCCCTCCAGGGTGATGAAGACGCCGCGCGGAGCGGTGGGCGTGGACACGGGCCGAGTGTACCGAACGCCTGCCCGTCCTCGCGCGGCCACGCGTTCGGGCCGCGGAGCGCCGACAGACCTTGACGTCGTCTCGGGCCGGTGCCATCGTTTAGGTATCTCGATTATCGAGGTAGCTGGAGGAGTCAGGCCATGCCGGATCTCGACCCGCGCAGCCAGCTGCTCAAGGGCACGCTGCCGCTGCTCGTCCTCGGCGCGCTTGAGAGCGGCGAGCTCTACGGCTACCAGATCGCCCAGCGCCTTGAGGCGCAGAGCAGCGGCGTCGTGGCGCCGTCGGAGGGATCGCTCTACCCCACGCTGTATCGGCTGCTGGCCGAGGGCGCGGTGACCGCCGCCTGGCGCACCAGCGACAAGGGCCCCAAGCGACGCTACTACCAGATCACCGAGACGGGCGCCAGGCAGCTCGCCAGCCAGCGCGCGGCCTGGGCCGAGTTCTCGGGCGCCGTGTCGCGCCTGGCCGCGGACCCGTCCCATGGCTGAGTTCCGCTGGGAGGAGATCGACGCATCCGACGGGCCGGGTGGCCCCTTGGACCGCCACGCCTGGCTGCGACGGGTCGCCCGGGGCTTGGACGCACTGCCGGACGTGGAGGCGGGGACGCTCGACGAGTTGGCTTCACACCTCGACGACCGCACTGCCGACGAGGTGGCACACGGGAGCAGCAAGCGCGTAGCTGAGCAGCGGGCCATGGACCGGCTGGGCGATCCTGTCGCGCTGGGCCGCGAGCTCGCGCGGGCGAGAGTTGCCCGCCGAAGCCGCCTCGCCGTCGCCGGTGGCGGCATGCTCGCGATGAGCGGCTATACGGTGGCGGGGACCGTGATGGGGTTCGCCCTGCTCGTCGTTCCCGTCTGGATCGTGAAGGTCGCCGCAGCCTTGCTGGGCTACCAGATGGGCGCGGTCACCACGGCGTCGCCCGACGGCTATGCAATGACGGCTGCGCTCGGCGTGGGGCTCGTATGGGCATGCGGCGCCGTGCCGGCGGTGATGGCGCGGCGTGGCGCGCGGTCGTTCCTGGCGGCCGGGCGCTGGGTCGCTGCCGTCATCGTGGCTCTCGGATTCCCCATTGCCCTGTGGCTCCCGGAGCGTCAGGTCGACCTCCCCATCGCGGTCATCAGCCTCGCGATCCCTGTCCTCGCTGCCGTTGCTGCGCTCAACGCTCGTCGCAGCCGCGAACTGCAGCCGACGCCGCTCGTCATCGTCGTCGCCATCGTTGCGCTCCTCCTGCCCACGTTCATCTGGCCGGCGCCCGGGACCGGCGGGCCGATCGCGAGCCTGGCCTACTGGGATCCCAGCGCCGACCCGGTGCTCGCATCCCTGATGGCGCCCGTGCCGGACGGCGTCGTGCAGCCGGAGTGCGACCCTCCGCAGGCCGAGACGCTGTCGAGCGGTGGAACGACAACGGCTGACCTCACCGGCGTGAAGACCAACGGCTGGACCAAGTTCCGGCTCCAGTCGTGGCAGCTCCAGCAGCAGTCGGACGGCACGTGGAGCGCAGCGGCGCAGCTGCTCGACGCGCCCTTCACGCAACTCGGGTCGGAGCTGCGCGCGGACTACGTCACGCCGAGCCCGCGTGTCCGGGCCTGGTACGCGAGCTTCATTACGGCGGTCGACCCGAAGGGCGTTCGGCGTGCCGTGCTCGTGTCCGCGGTCATCAACCAGACCCCGCCGTGGCGGGGCAGCGTCTGGGACTGGGCAACCGGCCAGTCCTGACCGGCCCTGACAGCGCGCCGGTCTGGGATCGCGGACTCGCATTCCTCGTCTTGCCCGCCTACTTCGCGCAATCCAGTGTTGTAGCGGTTGACATAGTGTGTGTCACACAGTAATGTGCATGACATGCGCTTCGACGAGATCCTCAGCGGCAGCCAGCAGGAGCTGCGGCGCGGCACCGTCGTCCTGGCGTGCCTGCTCCTGCTGCATGAGCCGGGCTATGGCTATGCCCTCATGGAGGAGCTGCGCGGGCTGGGCTTCTCGGTCGATGCGAACACCCTGTACCCGCTCCTGCGCCGTCTGGAGGGACAGGGAATGCTGGTGAGCGAGTGGAACACCCAGGAAGCGCGGCCCCGGAAGTTCTACCGGATCAGCCCGGACGGCGAGCGCCTCGCGACCGAGCTGCTCGCTGACTGGGAGCGGATCGACGCTTCGGTCCGCCGCCTTGGCCAAGGAGGCCGAACCGATGACAACGCTGACTGACCGCTATGTGTGGGGCGTCCTGCGCGCCGTCCCCGCGCGCCAGCGCGACGAGCTGGGGCCCGAGATCCGGGCGCTCGTCGCGGACGCCATCGAGGCCCGCGAGGGAGCGGGCGTGCCTTCGACGGATGCCGAGCGCGCCGCCCTGGTCGAGCTGGGCGATCCCGAGATACTGGCGTCTCGCTACACGGACCGCCCGATGGCCCTCATCGGCCCCCGCCTGTATCCGGAGTGGCGGCGCCTGCTGGCGCTGCTGCTCCCGATCGTCGTCCCGATCGCAACGGCGGCCACGGTCGTCGCAGCGGCGATTGGCGGCCAGGGGCCGACGCAGCTCGTGGGCACCGGCGTGACGACAGCCTTCAACGTCGCGCTCCAGCTGGCGTTCTGGATCACCCTGGTCTTCGCGATCATGGAGCGCGCGGGTACGCACGCCGTCGATGTCGACCCGTGGACGCCGGACCGACTTCCCGAGATTCCCGCACCGACGCGCCCCGGGCTCGCGGAGACCGTGGTGGTCGTGGTGTCCATCGGGATCGGCCTCGTCCTCCTAGCGTGGCAGCAGCTCGCGCGACCGATCGTGGTGGACGGCACGGGTTATCCGCTCTTCAACCCTGACCTGTGGTCCTTCTGGCTGCCGTGGTTCGCGGGGCTCCTCGTGGTCGACGGGATCCTCGCGGTCGTCCTGTGGCGAGCCGGCGGCTACACCTGGCTGCTGGCCACCGTGAACCTTGTGACCGGACTCGCCTTCGTCATCCCGGCGACCAAGGTGCTCCAGGATGGAACGCTCTTCGATCCCGGGCTGACGGCCGCGGTCAACGCGCAGGGCTTCGGGCCGACGCTCGCGCCGGGCGGGATCGTGCTCGCGGTGATGATGGTGATCTCGCAGGCGATCGACATCGTCGACGGCTATCGCAAGGCGGCCGGCCGGAATCGACAGCTCCGGGCGGGCTGACCGTCGCCCGCCCGCCGCCCACTTGGATCGGCACTCAACGGTTCCGTCACGCGACGCCGCACCCGATCCGAGGCGCATCTGTTTCGTGCAGGGGCCGCAGGTGCAACAAGTCGCGTCCAATTCGGGTGGCGCGGCCCAAGATGCGACCGTTGAGTTCCGATCCGGATGGCCGTCGCCCACTGGGCGTGGCCGTGCCTCCAGTAGACGCTCGGCGGTCAGCTCGGGCAGGCGTCCTCGCGCTGCCAGGCCGCGAGGTGCTCGACGATCCGGTCCAGCAGCCCGGGCACGCCAGCGGCGACCGGTGCCGTGAGGTCCAGCCCCAATTCGATCGCCAGCGGCTCCAGCCCCACCACGCGGACCCGCCGCGGCCAGGCCTCCATCACGTGGAGCGCGCCGAGCAGCTCGCCAGCGCCGAGGTCGTGGACGCTCATGACGATGTCCTTGCGGATGAGCGACTCGCCATCGAGGTCGAGCAGCGTGCCCGGCGCCTCGCCAGCGCTGATCACGTCCACGACGACCAGTCCGTCGAGCCCGGTGAGGTACGGGATGAGCCCGAGGCCCACCGTGCCGCCGTCGATCAGCTCCACGGCGTCAACGTCGGGCAAGCCGGCAAGGATGGACGCGTCGGCGCCCAGCCGTTCGACGACAAGGCCGCCGAGCGCCTCGTCTGACTCGAGCCGGTTGCCCAGCCCGAGCACCGCGTAGCGACCGCTCACGCCGACGCCCCTGAGACCGCAGGCACGCCGGGCGCACGAAGTCCGAGGCGACTCACGCCGCGGACCAGCGGACGACCGCCTCGACCTGGTGGCCGCCCCTGTCGGGGAGCGGCCAGCCGCAGGCCTCGCAGAACGGGTGGTCGGCGTGCACCTCGTTCGCCACGTCACACATCGGGCACACGACGGGATCCGCGGTGACCTCGATCGGCACGCCCCCAGCCCCCGCGCCCGCATCGCGAGCTCGGCGTGCATCAGGGCGGATTCGACGCCGATGTGGATCGGGTCGAGGACCCGGATCGCGACCGCGACCGGCCGACGGGCCCCGGGCGAACCGGGGCTCCCAGCCTCGTCGGGCCCGGGCGCCGCCAGTGCATCGGCGATGGCGGCGGCGAGGAGCCCGGCCTCATGCATCGGCGGTCTCGTCCTCCTCGCGAGCCTGCTCCTCCGGCGAGCGCCCGACGAGGCCCAGCGCCTCGACCGTCCGCCCCATCCGGATGTTCTTGTAGCCGGAGAACATCGACGAGAGGACGCCGTTGCGCTCCTCGATGTCGATGAGGATCGCCGAGTACACGTGGTGGACCATGAACGCGAGGAACAGGAAGGTCAGGATGTTGTGGAGCAGCCGGACCGCCTGGATGCCGCCCGGGACGATGCCGCTCCAGCCGAACAAGATGTGGAACGGGCCGCTCTGCATGATCCAGCCGAACAGCAGCAGGCCCGTCAGCACCTGGGCGAACAGGCCCACCGACACGATCGTGTAGGCGAGGCCGGCCAGGTGGTTGTGCCCCGCGTACGGGACCGGGTGCTTCCGACGGCCGGCGTAGTACCGCGCCATCTCCTTCATGAAGTAGAACTGCTCGCGGCGGTGGGGGATGATCTGGCGCCAGCTCGAGAAGCTGTTGCCCACGAAGCCCCAGTAGAACCGGACGGCCACCGAGAGGCTGAACACGATCGCGAAGATCTCGTGCCAGAACCGGACGTCCGCCATCCGCGAGGACGCCTCCACCGGGCTCGACGGCACCAGGTACGGCCCGTGCATGTAGAGCCCGGTGGCGGCGAGCACCATGATCGAGATGACGATGAGCCAGTGCGTGACGCGGACCGGCACCTCCCAGACGTAGATCGGCTCAGAGCCGATCGTCTCGTCGTCTCCGGTGACCCGAGCGCCAGTCTGGAGGACGGCCATCACCGCACCTCCACGCGCACCCGCTCTTGCCCCTTGGCGTCCACCACGTGGACCGCGCACGCAAGGCACGGGTCGAACGAGTGGATCGTCCGCAGCAGCTCGAGCGGCCTGGTGGGATCGGCGACGGGCGTGCCCTCGAGGGACGCCTCGTACGGGCCCGTCTGGCCCTTCTCGTCGCGGGGCCCGGCGTTCCACGTGGACGGGACGACCGCCTGGTAGTTGACGATCTTGCGGTCCTTGATCTTGACCCAGTGGCCCAGCGCGCCGCGCGGCGCCTCGTGGAAGCCCCAGCCCTCGGCCTCGGCCGGCCACGTGGAGGGATCCCACTTCGACCCGTCGTGGATCCTCAGGTCGCCGTTCTCCATGTTCGTCATCAGCTGCGCGAGCCAGCCGTCCATGAGGTCGAGCAGGTAGACCGTCTCGAGCATGCGCGCGGCGACCCTGCCAAGGGTCGAGAAGAGGGCGCTTGCGGGCGCACCGCCGAGTGCGGTGAGCGCGCCGTCGACCAGCCCCTTGACCGCGGTGTTGCCGGAGCCGTAGGCGACGAGCATCCGGGCCAGGGGGCCCACCTCCATGGGCTGGCCGTCGTAGCGCGGCGCCTTGAGCCAGCTGTACTGGTCGCTGTCGCCGAGGTTGAGGCTCTCGTACGGCGGCGTCGGGCCGGTGTATTTGGGGTTGGTCTGGCCGTCGTACGGGTGGAGGGCCGTGTCGCTGCCCGTGTAGGTGTAGTAGGAGTGGGCGATCGCCTCGGTGACCTTCTGCTGGTCGAACGGGAGCACCTTGGTCAGGTCGCCGTTGGCGATGATGCCGCGCTGGAACCCGAACTTCGCCTGATCGTTCTGGAGCCCGTCCTGGAGGGCGCCGTACGAGAGGTAGTTCTTGTGCCCGGCGCCGATGCCGAACCAGTCCTTGTACAGCGGTGCGATCGCGAGGACGTCCGGCTTGTACACGTCCGTCACGAAGGCACGCATCATCTTGATGCGCTCCTGGATGAACGTCAGCCGCTCCCAGTTGATGACGTTGGGCGAGTTGGGGTCGATGGCCGACGCCATGCCGCCCACGAGGTACGTCTGCAGGTGCGGGTTCTTGCCGCCCAGGACCGAGTGGATCTTGATGACCTCGCGCTGCCACTCGAGCGCGTCGAGGTAGTGCGAGACGGCCAGCAGGTCCACCTCGGGCGGCAGCAGGTAGGCCGGGTGGCCCCAGTAGCCACTGGCCATGAGGCTCAGCTGGCCCGAGTCGACGAGCTTCTGGACGCGCGCCTTGACGGCGGCGAACTGGCTCTCGGAGCTGCGGTCGTAGGTGGAGATCTGCTGCGCGAGCTTGGCGGTGGCGGCCGGGTCGGCCTTGAGCGCGCCGGTCACGTCCACCCAGTCGAGCGCGTGCAGGTGGTAGAAGTGGATGACGTGGTCCTGGATGTGCTGCGCGCCGGCGATCAGGTTCCGGATCAGCCGCGCGTTGGGCGGGATCTCGATCCCCAGCGCGTTCTCCACGGCGTACACCGAGGTGTGCGCGTGCACCGTCGTGCAGACGCCGCAGATGCGCTGGGCCCAGATCCACGCCTCGCGGGGATCCCGGCCCTGGAGGATCAGCTCCATGCCCCGGAACATGGTCCCCGACGACCAGGCCTTCGAGACCTTGCCCCCGTCCACCTGGGCCTCGATGCGGAGGTGACCCTCGATCCTGGTGACAGGATCGATGACAACGTTCGCCATCGTCCGCTCCTACGCGCTGGTGCCGGTGCCGTCGGACGGCGCGGCGGGGATGGGCTCAGGGGATGGCGCGGGGCCGGGGCCGACGGTGCCGTCGGGCGCAACCGCTGCCTTTCGGCGGCCCCTCGCCTTGCGGGCGATGACCGAGCCAGCGTGCACGGCGGTCGCGACCGACACGACGCCGATCGCGCCCAGGCCGATCGTCTGGGCATTCGCGTCGACGCCGAACATCTGCACGTCGGGCAGCCGGTCGTAGAAGGGGGTCATCCGCTCCCAGAACCGCGGCGAGGCGCAGGCGATGCAGCCGTGGCCGGCGCCGATCGGCCAGCTCGTGCCGCCGTTCCAGCGCACGATCGGGCAGTTGTAGGTGGCCTGCGGCCCCTTGCAGCCCATCTTGTACAGGCACCAGCCGTTGCGGTGGCCCTCATCGCCCCACGCCTCCACGAAGCGGCCTGCGTCGAAGTTGGCGCGGCGCTCGCACTGGTCGTGGATCAAGTGGCCATAGGCGAACAGCGGGCGGTTGTACTGGTCGAGCGCGGGCGCGGAGTTGAACGTCAGGTAGTGGACGATCGTCGCTGTGGTGTTGGCCACGTTGTGCGGGCAGCCGCCAAGATTGATGAGCGGCTTGTTGCCGATGACGTCGCCGACGCCCACGGCGCCCGTCGGGCCGAGCCGCGGGAAGCCGCCGTCCCAGGCGCACGCGCCAACGGCGATGACGAGCTTCGAGGCGGCAGCGGTCTCCTGCAGGTGCTGGAGCGCGGTCTTGCCGGCGATCGTGCAGTAGACGCCGCCGTCGGCCGTCGGGATCGAGCCCTCCACGATGAGGATGTCGATGTCGCCCGCGGCGACGTGGTCGCTGAGGACCTTCTCGGCCGCGGCCCCGGCGCCGGCCATGATGGTCTCGTGGTACTCGAGCGAGAGCGCCTCGAGGACGATGTCGGCGATGGGCGGGTTGGAACTGCGGAGCATCGACTCCGTGTTGCCGGCGCAGTCCTGGAACTCGAGCCAGACGACAACGGGCTTGCGCTTCGTCTCGAGCGCGTTGACGATCTGCGGGGTCATCGCCGCCGGCAGCGCGAGGAGCGCGGTCATCGCCGACGCGAACCCGAGGAACCGCCGCCGGCTGATGCCCTTGTGGGCCAGCGCGACCTGCAGCCAGTGGTCCGGCGTGGCGGGCTCGGGCGGGGCGGACCCCGCAACCGAGAGCAGATCGGGGCTCGTCATGAGCCCGCCGGCATCGCCCATCTCAACTCCTCCAGGCCCTCGTTGGCGTTGGGCGGGCGCTCGGCATGCCCGTCCTGCGCTTGACACCCGCCCGGCGACCCGGTTGTCGGCGATCAGAGCCAATCGTCAGCGACCACGGTCGTCGGATTGGGAAAGAGTCGGGAGGAAAGCCCCTTCGCCACAGGGCCGCTTGGTGCCCGTAGACGGGCCGAACGGACCGCAGCGATATCGTGGCTACCGAGAATTCGCGGCGGTTGCCGATCTGCCTCGCGCGGATCTGCCTCGTGCGGATCTGTCGCGGGCGCCGGTTCGGTGTTCCTGCCATTCCGGATTACTCCCCTGGAGCGTGCTACGCGGGCTCCCATTCCGGGACACGCCCCGGGGTGGTGATCTGGAACCCTGGGTGCCTGGACACGCCTGCGGGGGGTGGTACGGACCCGGGACCCTCAGAGCACTCTGGTGGGGCGTGTTACGGAATTGGCCACGGCCGGGGAGCGTCCTGGTCCGTTCGGGCCGCCGCCTCCGCGACGCGGAACCCAGCCAGGTCCTCGAGGACCGTGATCAGGCCGGAGTGGTCGTAGTCGGCCCGACCGGCAACCCGCATCGCCTGCATCAGCTGCTCGACCTGGGCGGTCGCCGGCAGGACGACGCCGCTCTCGCGCGCGAGGTCGAGCGCGTTCGCAGGTCCTTGAGTGCAGCCGCGATCCGGAAGCCCGGGTCGAAGGTCCCGCTGAGCATGTTCGCGCTGGCGCATCTCGAGCACGCGCGTTGACGCGAGGCCGCCCTGGAGCACCTCGACGATGCGCTCCGGGTCGACGCCCGCCTTCGCGCCGAGGAGCAGGCCCTCTGCCACGGCCTCGATCACGAGCGCGACGACGACCTGGTTGCACGCCTTCACGACCTGCCCTGCGCCGGCATCGCCGACGTGGACGATCGTCTTCCCCATCGCCTCGAGGATCGGGCGCGCGCGATCGAACGCTTCGGCGGTCCCGCCGACCATGATCGACAGGGTGCCCGCGATCGCCCCCTTGTCGCCCCCGCTGACGGGCGCGTCGAGCATGTCGGCGCCGGCTTCCGCGGCCCTGGCCGCGAGCATCTCGCGACGTCCGGGGCGCGATCGAGCTCATGTCGATCGCCAGCCAGCCGGGCCGCAGGGCCTCGAACGCGCCATCAGGCCCGAGGTAGACGGCCTCGACCTCCGGCGAGTCCGGGAGCATCGTGATGAGCACGTCAGTCGTCGCCGCGGCATCACGGGCGGTTGCCGCGCGCTCCGCGCCCGCGCGACGAGCTCGTCGACCGCGGCCTCGACCACGTCGTAGACCACGACACGGTAGCCCGGCGGCGAGGAGGTTGCGGGCCATCGGTCGGCCCATGATCCCGAGCCCCACGAACCCGATGGATGCCGGCGAGGTGGTCACGTCCAAGCTCCCTGCGTGCGGGCCGACGGCAGTCGTGGACGGCGGCTGCATCCGGATTGACTAGGCTTATCGTATGACTATATAGTGCCATCGTGACCCCGACAACCCCGGTTCCCGGCGCACCCCGATCTCGACGGACGGGCCTCCATCGGGACGTCGTGGACGGCCTCGGCCGGAGGATCGTCACGGGGGAGCTGGCCCCGGGCGCTGCGCTCGGCGACGCCGCGAGTCTGAGCGTGGGCACCCCGGTCTCGCGCACCGTGGCGCGCGAGGCGATGAAGGTCCTGGCCGCCAAGGGCCTCGTGGACCCCCGCCCGAAGGTCGGGACGCGCGTCCTGCCGCGCGAGTTCTGGAACCTGCTCGACCCGGACGTCCTGGCGTGGTCCCTCGAGTCGGACCAGTCGGCGGTCCGGTACGGCGAGATCTACGAGGTCCGCTCGATCATCGAGCCGCGCGTCGCTGGTCTCGCTGCCGTCCGACGCTCCGATGCCGAGGTCGCGCAGCTCCGCGAGCTGCTCGGCCGCATGGGCGCTGCGGTGGATGACGTGGACGCCTTCGTCGCGGCGGACCTCGAGCTGCACGCGGTGATCCTCGACGCGGCCCACAACGAGATCCTCGCCCGCCTCGCGGGGACGATCCGCCTGGTGTGGAACGCGTGCCAGCGCATCAGCGCCCTGGCGCCGGGCGGCCGTGAACACGCGATCGACGAGCACCGGGCCGTCGTTGAGGCGATCGGCGACCGTGACGCCGAGCGCGCAGCGACCGCGAGCGAGGACCTGATCCGGCGGGCCGCGGACGACCTCGGGACGGTCCTCGCATCGCAGCTCCGGCCCGGTAAGGGGCAGGCACGTTCGGCGGGGGGATCGGCCGGCCCGACAGGATCGAGAAGGGGACGCGCATGACGGCGGTACGGACGGGCCTGGTGGGCTGCGGCAAGGTGGGGCTGACGCACGCGCTGGCACTCGCGGCCCTGCCCCAGTCGAGCTTCAGGGCGGTCTGCGACGCGGACCCTGCCCGCGCCCAGGCGTTCGCCGACCGGTTCGGCGTCCACGCCTACCGCGACGCGGCGGAGATGGTCGCCGCCGAGGGCCTGGGCATGGTCTCGGTCTGCACACCGCACCCGCTCCACGCCGATGCTGTCGTCGCGGCCGCCGTCGGGGGCGCGAGCGTCCTGGTCGAGAAGCCGCTCGCCGCCGACCTCGCCTCGTGCGATCGTGCGATCCGCGCGGCCCGCGAGGCGGACGTCCGCCTAGGGGTCATGAGCCAGCGCCGGTGGTATCGACCCGTGGTCCGCGTCCGACGCGCCATCGACGACGGCCGGATCGGCACGCCCATCCTCGCCAATGTCACCGTCCTGGGCTGGCGCGACGAGGCGTACTACGCGTCCGACCCGTGGCGCGGCCGGTGGTCATCCGAGGGCGGCGGCGTCCTCGTGAACCAGACGCCACACCAGCTCGACCTCCTGCTGTGGCTGATGGGCCCGGTCGCCGAGGTCTACGGGCAGTGGGACAACTTCAACCACCCGTACATCGAGGTCGAGGACACCGCTGTCGCCATCGTCCGGTTCCGGTCTGGCGCCCTCGCCACGCTCATGCTGAGCAACGCCCAGAACCCGGGGCTCTACGGCCGGATCCACGTCCACGGGTCCAACGGCGCCACCGTCGGCGTGCAGACCGAGGGCGGCTCGATGTTCATCTCGGGAATGACCACCGAGGTTGACCCGCCCATCAACGACCTCTGGACGATCCCGGGCGAGGCCGGCCTGCTCGCGGGCTGGCAGGAGGAGGACCGCCGCGCCGCGCAGGCGGAGGACCCGCTCACCTGGTACCACGAGCGGCAGGTGGAGGACTTCCTGGCCGCGATCGTGGACGGCGGGCCGCACGCGGTCGACGGAGATGCCGGCCGCGCCGTCGTCGAGCTGTTCACGGCCATCTACCGCAGCCAACGCGACGGGCGTCCGGTGCGCTTCCCCCTCGTGGCCGAGGCCGGGGACGACTTCGACGGGCGCCTGCCGGCTCCGCGAGCCGGGGGAGTGGGGAGCACGATCCGATGAAGGCCCTGATGTTGACCGCTTACGACCAACTCGAGCTCCTCGACGTCGTGGAGCCGGAAGTCGGCCCGCACGACGTGCTGATCCGCGTCCGTGCGTGCGGGATCTGCGGAAGCGACGTCCACGGCCTCGATGGCAGCAGCGGCCGGCGCCTCCCGCCGCTGATCATGGGCCACGAGGCGGCGGGCGAGATCGCCGGCGTCGGGTCCGAGGTCACGGGGTGGCACGCCGGAGATCGCGTCACCTTCGATTCCACGATCTACTGCAACGTCTGCGACCCGTGCCGAGCCGGGCTCACGAACCTCTGCGAGTCGCGACGGGTCATCGGCGTCTCGATCCCCGAGTACCGCGCGCATGGGGCGTTCGCCGAGTACATCGCGGTCCCGGAGCACATCGTCTACCGACTGCCCGATGCCGTGACGTACGTGGAGGGCGCGGCGGTGGAGCCGCTGTCGATCGCGGTGCACGCGGTGTCCCGGGCGCCAGTCACGCCCGACAGCCGAGCCCTGGTGGTGGGGACCGGGGTCATCGGGCTCATGATCGTCCAGGTGCTGCACGCGCGCGGGTGCCGGACCATCGTCGCGGTGGACCTCGACGAGCGGCGCCTCGCGCTCGCGGCCAAGCTGGGTGCGACGAGCACGATCCGGGCCGACGCACCCACGGTGGCAGAGGACATCCGAGCGGCCACGACACGCGACGGCGCGGACGTGGCGTTCGAGGCGGTGGGCATCACGCCCACGGTCGTCCTGGCCGCCGAATCGGTCCGCAAGGGGGGGACGGTCGTGCTCGTGGGCAACGTCGCGCCCACGGTCCAGCTCCCGCTCCAAGTCGTCGTCACGCGGCAGCTGAGCGTGCTGGGCTCCGCCACGTCCTGCGGCGAGTACCCGGAGTGCCTGGACATGATCGCGAGCGGCAGGGTGGACGCGATGGCGCTCGTGGGTGCCGTCAGGCCCCTGGCCGAGGGCGCCGAGTGGTTCGAGCGCATCCGGTCCGGCAACGAAGGGCTGATCAAGGTCGTCCTCGAGCCCTGAACGCGGCGCGTCCTGGACGACCGCGGGTGACGTCGGGCGCCCTCCCTGCAGAGGACGCGGTCGCCCCCGGGGACGTCGCGGCTTCCCAGAACGGGCCGATCGCCCGCCGGCGGAGCCGGGCGGGCGATCGGTGGAGGAGGAACGCGCGAGTTGAGGGGCCCCGGCTGGCGGGGCGCTGAGGTCAGGTGCGGCTGGCCACGAGCTCCCGTGCCGTGGCGACGATGTTCGCAACCGTGAGGCCCCGGCGCTCGAGGAGCTCCTCGGCCGAGCCCGATTCGCCAAACGTGTCGGACACGCCGAGGCGCCGGAAGCGGACGCCGCCGCCGTCCTCCGCGAGGACCTCGGCGACGGCGGATCCGAGGCCGCCGATCACGCTGTGCTCCTCGAAGGTCAGGAGCGCCCGCGTCCGCCGGGCCGACGAGAGGATCGCGGCGCGGTCGAGCGGCTTGACGGTGTGGACATTGAGGACCTCGGCCTCGATCCCCGCAGCAGCCAGCTCCTCCGCCGCGGCGAGAGCCTGGCCGAGGAGGACGCCGGTCGACGCGATCGTGATGTCGCGCCCCGCGCGGCGCACCTCCACCTCGCCGATCCGGAACGGGCGATCCGGGTTGCGCCACACGGGCGTGTCATACCGGCTCAGGCGCAGGTAGACCGGTCCATTGTGGGCGGCAGCGGCGTGCGTCGCCAGGCGCGCCTCCTCGGCGTCCGACGGAACGATGACGGTCATGTTCGGCAGGCTCCGCATCAGCGCCACGTCGAGCACCGACTGGTGCGTCGCGCCGTCTGCCCCCTGGGTGAGGCCCGCGCTCGAGCCCGCCAGCTTCACGTTCAGGTTCGCGAGCGCAATCTGCTGGCGCGTCTGGTCGAACGCTCGGCCCGCGAGGAACACGGCGAACGAGTTGGCGAACGGGATCATGCCGCCCAGGGCCAGGCCCGCCGCGGTGCTGACCATGTCCTGCTCGGCGATACCGATCTCGAAGAACCGGTCCGGGAACCGGTCGGCGAAGCCGAAGGTCCGCGTTGACTTGCAGAGGTCGGCGTCGAGGACCGCGATCCGGTCGTTCTCGGCTCCAAGCTCGACGAGCGCGTCGCCGTACCCGTCCCGAGTGCCGCGCAGGCCGGTCATCAGTTGCCCTCCAGGGACGCGAGGTTGGCCTCGAGCACCCGGACGGCCTCGGCGAACTGGTCCGCCGAGATCATCGCGTTGTGGCTCGACACCTGGTTCTCGAGGAATGGCACCCCCTTGCCTTTGACCGTCCTGGCAAGGATCACCGTCGGGCGGCCGGCGGTCGCGGTCGCCGTGTCGAGCGCCTCGCAGATCGCAGCCATGTCGTGGCCGTCGATCTCGAGCACGTTCCAGCCGAAGGCCCGCCATTTCTCGTCCAGCGGCTCGATCCCCATCCGGTCCTCGGTCTGGCCCATCGCCTGCAGGCCATTGCGGTCCACGATTGCGGTCACGTGGTCGAGGCGGTACTGGGCCGTCGTCATCGCGGACTCCCAGACCTGGCCCTCCTCGCACTCGCCGTCGCCGAGGAGGACGAACACCCGGTAGGCGAGGCCCCGCGCCCGGGCGGCCAGGGCAAGCCCGTTGGCTGCCGAGAGGCCCATGCCCAGCGAGCCCGTGTTCGCCTCGAGACCCGGCGTCTTGCGCATGTCCGGGTGGCCCTGGAGGTGGCTGCCGAACTGCTTGAGCGTCGCGAGGTCTGCAAGGGGGAAGAAGCCGCGCCGGGCGAGGCAGACGTACTGCGCGGGCACGGAGTGGCCCTTGCTGAGGATGAACCGGTCGCGCTCCGGCCACGCCGGGTCGTCCGCGCGCAGTCGCAGCTTGTAGTGGTAGAGCGCGGTGACGACGTCCGCCTCGGAGAGAGAGCCGCCGAAGTGGTGGAACTTGCCCGGCCCCATGGCGCGGACGATCTGGAGCCGGACCTCGGCCGCCATGCGCCGGAGGTCCGAGACCGGCGCCGTCGACTGGCCCCCGGGGGCCGTTCCAGCCTGGGTGATCATGCGGTGCTCCTGCTTGCGGGTCGGTGGGTGGCAGCGATTCAGGCCGGTGGCCAGCCGGGCGGGATGGCGAGCATGGTCACCGGGCCCCCGTCCTGCCCCTCCACCAGCAACGGGGCCATGACGACCAGCCCAAGATCGCCAGCCGAGAGGTCGGCATCGATCCGCGCGTCCTCGACGAGGAAGACATAGCGGTCCTCGGCATGCCGCCCGAGGCAGATCCGGTGGAATTCCTGGCCCTCCTGCTCGTACGCCAGGCAGGCGCTGGAGATGAAGTCCATCGCCACCGCCCGGACGCTGGGCCGGCGGTCCACGAGGTAGCGGCCCGCCGACGTGTCGAAGCCCGGCCCGTGGTGGCTGTAGCGCGCGGGATCGGCCGACCGCCAGCGCGCGCCGTACCCCGTCCGCACCAGCAGCAGGTCGGCGCCGGCGATCTCGGCGTCGTGCGCCGCGAGGTCCGCGCCCGTCACCAGCTCGTCGTCGCCCTTGGACACGTCCACGACGACGGGGCGACGGAACAGGAACTCGGCCGGGTCGATCTCGGTGATCCTGCGGCCAAACGGGTTGAAGTGCCACGGCCCGTCCACGTGCGTCGCGGCGTGGTTCTGCGTCGTGATCACGAACCAGTTGGCCACGTCGCCGCGGTCGATCCGCGACGCCGGCTCAATCGAGACCCCGGGCGTGCCCGGATATGTGGGCGTGTCAGGAGCAAGGGGATGCGAGAGGAGCCGGATCATGCGACACCTGCCTTTCGGGCCCGCGAGGACGGTCGGAGCCTGCTCGCCAGCCGGCTCCACTCGACCGAGTAGGCCGCAACGCCCACGAGGGTGAGGAGGCCGATCCAGACGTACTGGTAGTACGCCGACACGTGGAGGAGGTTGAGGACGTTCTGGATCCCCATCACGACGACGGCGCCCATCAGGACCCCGATGAGCGTGCCGCGTCCCCCGAACACGCTGACGCCGCCGATGACGACGGCTGTGACCGAGGCCAGCGTGAACGACGCCCCTGCGTTGGGATCGCCCGAGCCCAGCCGAGCGGCGAGCAGAAGCCCTCCACAGGCGGCCATGAGGCCGGACACCGCGTATGCCGCGATCCGCATCCGGTCCACCGCGATCCCCGCGATGAAGGCCGCCTCGCGCGACGAGCCCGTCGCGTACAGGGCGATGCCCGCCCGCGTGCGCCGGAGGAGGAGCTCACCGACGACGAAGGCGACGCACGTCGCCAGCGCCACCAGCGGCACGGGGCCGAGCTGGGCCGTCATGAACTCGGCGAAGCCGTGGTTGACCTGGCCCTGGGGGTATGGCCGGACGATGAGCGCGAGACCGGTGACCATGAACAGCGACGACAGCGTCACGACGAGGTCGGGCAGCCGCAGGTAGCGGATCATGAGGCCGTTGGCCGTGCCCACGGCGGTGCCGACCAGGAGGCACACCGCAACGCCCACGACCACCGTGACGGGGTCCGCCTGTGCCCCGATCAGGTGCGAGGCGACGGTCACGGTCAGGCTCATGGTGGCGCCGATCGAGAGGTCGATGCCACCGAGCAAGAGGACCAGGGTCTGGCCGATGGCCACCATCGCGAGCGGTGCAGTGGCGATGGCGAGGTTGCCCAGGTTCGCGGACGTGAAGAAGTACGGCGACTGGAGCGACGCGAACAGGCCGGCGGCGAGGATGCCGATCAGCAGCAGCAGTGGGGTGCGCCATGTGGCCGCGACCCTCGGCCTGTGGTGCTGCCGCTCGACGGCGGCCGCCTCGTTCGCGCGCTCCGTGCGCGTCGCGGTGACGGCGGCGCCCACGATCATCTCCTCGGTCGCCTCGTCCGCGGCCACCTCGCGCACGATCCGGCCGTTCGACATCACCAGGATCCGGTCGCTCAGGCCGATGAGCTCGATCAAGTCGGAGGACAGCAGGATCACGGCCACACCGGAGGCGGCGAGCCGCCGGATCCTGTCGTAGAGCTCGAGCTTGCTGCCGACGTCCACGCCCTGGGTGGGCTCGTCGAGCACCACGACGCGCAGGTCGGCCAGCGTCCAGCGGCCCACCGCCACCTTCTGCTGGTTGCCGCCGCTCAGCCCTTCCACTGACGAGGCCACCGACGCGGTCCGGATCCCGTACTCATCGATGACCGTGTCGACGGCGGCGCGCTCCTGGTCGTGGCGGATCACGCCGCGCGTCGCCCGCGCCTCGATCGTCGGGAGGGCCGTGTTCTCCGACACGGAGAGTGGCAGCATCAGGCTCTCGGCCCTGCGATCGTTGCTGATGTAGGCGATGCCGGTCGCGACGGCGCCCCGCGGCGAGCGGACCCGGATCGGCTGGCCGAGCAGGGTCACGCTGCCGGCGTCCACGGTGCCCACGCCGAAGATCGCGCGGGCAAGCTCGCGCTGGCCATGGCCCTCGATCCCGCCCAGGCCCACGATCTCGCCGCGCCGGATGTCGAATGAGATGTCCTCGAAGGCGCCGGGGCTCGTCAGGCCGCGAACCTCCAGGACGGGCCCCCCAGGCTCGGCGGTCCGGGTCGGGAACACCACGTCGACCGGCCGGCCCACCATCATGCGGACGAGCTCGTTCTGGGTGGCCTCTGCGGTGGGGAGCGACCCGACCAGCTCGCCGTCCTTCATCACCGTCACGGAGTCGGTGATCTCCAGGACTTCGGGCAGGCGGTGGGAGACGAAGACGATGCAGACCCCGCGGGCCCGGAGGTCGCGCAGGACGCCGAACAGCACCTCGACCTCGCGCACGTTGAGCGCGGCCGTGGGCTCGTCGAGGATCAGGACCTTCGCCCGGTGCGACAGGGCCCTGGCGATCTCGACCGCCTGGCGCTGTGCCGCGGTGAGGCCACGAACGGGCATGCCCAGGTCGATCGGCAGGTGGAACGCCTCGAGCAGTCGGGCGGCCTCGTCCTGGAGCTGGCGGGGCTGGACGATCCCGAGCGGGCCGGCCGGCTCATGGCCCAGCCAGACGTTGTGGGCGGCGTCGAGGTCCGGGGCCAGCCGGGTGTCCTGGTACACCATGCTGATCCCGACGCGGTGGGCGTCATAGGGACCGAGATGGCTGACGGCCCGTCCCTCGAGCAGGATCTGCCCGCGGTCCGGCCGGTGGATCCCGGCGGCGATGCGCATGAGCGTCGACTTGCCGGCGCCATTCTCGCCGACGAGGCCGTGGATGCGACCCGACTCGCCGCGGAAGCTGGCGCCTCGCAGCGCCTGGACGCCGGGGAACGCCTTCCAGACGTCGATCAGCTCCAGGACGGGCGCGGGCGGCGTGGGCTCCATGGGATCGTGCTCCGGGGGCCCGGGAGGGACGGAGGCGTCCCTCCCGGGCGGGTGGTGGCGGCCTACTGGCCGGCGAAGATCTGCTTGAGCTGCGCGTCCGTGAGGTCGTTGTCGACGAACACGGAATCGGGCAGGTCCGCCTTGACCTTCTCGGCGGCGTTCGCGCCGGTGATCTCGCCGCCGGCGAACAGCCAGGTCTTGTAGACCTCTTTGTTGCCGGTGAGGATGGCGAGGATCTGGTTGAGCGCGAGCTTGCTCTCGTACGTCGGCTGCGAGAGCGTGAAGATGTCGAACTTGGGGTTTGCGTCCTTGTTCGCGAGGTAGAGCTTGAACAGGCCGTTGTAGTCGTCGCCCGTGGACGGGACGAGCGGCCGGTTCGCCGCGACGAAGGCCTTGAGGCATCCCGTGGTGTCCTGGCCGCCGTCGGACCAGACAGCATCGATCTGCGGCTGAGCGGTCAGGAGGTCCGTGCAGACGACCTTGGCGTTGTCCTCCTGCCAGTTCGCGTCCTTGTAGGCGAGGACCTTGACCGCGGTGCCGACGAACTCCTTCTGGGTGCACTCCCAGGCGGCCGCCGTGGAGGAGTTGCCGGGGATGCCGCCCAGGGCGATGATCCCGCCCCCGGCGGGGCCGAGCTTCTCGACCAGCCACTTGCCGGCGAGCGTGCCGCGCTGGCAGTCGTCGGTGCCGTTGTAGGCGGTGTAGTCCTTGCCCTCGACCATGAGGTTGAAGGGGACGACGACGATGCCGGCGTCCATGGCCTTCTTCATGACGGGCGCAACCGCCGTGCCCGAGTTCGCGATCAGCATGATCGCGTCGACCTTCTGGGCGATGCAGCTCTCGATGTCCGAGACCTGCTTGTTCACGTCGCCCTGGCCGTCAACGATGATCAGGTCGCTGATCAGGTCCTTGTGCTTGTCCGCGTAGTTCTTCAGCGATTGCAGCATCATGGCCCGCCAGGAGTTCCCGGAAAAGCCGTTGCTGAAGCACACACGATAGGGCCCGGGCTTGGAATACTTGGCGGTGTCCACGAGGACGTCGCCCTTGCCCGGCGGAAGGTCCAACTGGAACGCCTCGAGCGCGGTGGCGGCGCTGGCCGTAGCTGCCTGGCTGGCTGCCGGTGTCGCTGCCGTGCTCGGAGCCTCTGTCGCTGTTGCCGCCGCGCTCGACGGGGCTGCCGTCGACGCGGCACTCGAACAGGCGCTCCCCACGATGGCGGCGATGGCCAACGCGGCGAGCAGGTTCGTCCTGCGATGCACTGGTGAGATCTCCTCCTTCGTCCCCTTGAGGGGAGGTCGTCCGGTGCGCACGGCCGGTGTGACGACCGATCCCTGCGCGCCGTGCCCGGCCGCGTGCGGCTATCGGGCTGCGTTGCCGTCGGGCCGGGGCACACCTCCTTCCGAAAGGCGTGGGGCAATCCCTGGGCCGGTCGGCGCGGGCATGGGGGACGCAGCCCGCCGCCGCTGGGCAAGGGAGTAGAGGGCAGTGCCGAGGACGATCGCGGCACCCTGGATGAAGAACTGGGCGCCGGTGCCAACCTGGAGGACGTTCGTGATGCTCCCCAGCTCGGTGACGAACAGGGCGCCGCCGGCCGACAGCACGACGCCGCCGATGCCGCCGGAGAGCGCCGTGCCGCCGACGGCAACCGCCGCGATGGACAGGAGCTGGTACTTGTCGCCGCTCTGGAGGGCGGGGAGGCCGATGTAGGCCGTGAGGACGAGCCCGGCGACGGCAGCGGTGAACCCGCTGCTTGCATAGGCGGCGATCAGCGTCGGGTCAACCGGGACGCCTGCCATGTGCGCGGCACGTGCGTTCGAGCCGACCGCGTACAGGCGCCGCCCGAACGTCATGCGCCGAGTCAGGAAGGCGAAGGCGGCGGTCAGTGCGATCCAGACGATCGCGGCCACCGGGAAGCTGAACACCCGGCCCTGGCCGAGGAACAGGAAGTCCTTGGGCACGCCGCCCGAGGGGATCCCACCGGTCAGCAGCAGGGCCGTCCCGAACAGCACCGCCTGCATGGCGAGCGTCACGATCAGCGGCACGATCCGGGCCTTGGTGACGAGCAGGCCGTTGATCACGCCCACGCCGGTCCCGATCCCGAGGCACAGGATGACCGTCGGGACGATCCGATCGGGGTCACCCTTCATCACCAGCGCCGCCACGACATTGACCAGCGTCACCACGCCGCTGACGGAGAGGTCGATCCCACCCGTGAGGATCACCACCGTCTGGCCGATGGCGACGATGCCGACGAAGGAGGCCACCTGGAGGACATTCAGGAACTGGTTCGCCGTGAACGAGTTGGGCTGGAGGACCCAGCCGACGACGAACAGGGCCGCCGTGACGACCCAGATCCCCGCGACGGAGGGGATCCGCCGCCGGGTCATCGCTCACGCTCTCCGACGGGTACCCCGGGGATCTCGGGGCCGAGCAGCGAGCCGCGCAGCGATTCGGGCACCTGGATGCGATCGAGCTCGCGGCGGGCGAGGTGCTCGATCGAGTAGTCGAGGTCCTCGCCGTAGCGCCGGGTCGCCACTTCGAGATGCGCATGCATCGCCTGGCGTGCCGCGAGGGGATCGTGGGCGCGGATCCCGTCCACGACCGCCTGGTGGTACGGGTTCGCCTCGTTGGGAATCGTCGGGTCGGCGCTGCTGCGAAGCATGTGCTCGAACGCGAGGCCCGTGATCGAGACGAACATCGTCTCGATGACAGGGTTGCCGGAGATCTGGGCGATCCGGGCGTGGAACGCCACGTCGGCGCGCGCCTTGGCGATGATGTCGTCCGCTTCGTCGATTCGGCTGACGAGCGTGTCGAGCTCGGCGACCTCCTCGCTGGTCGCTCGCCTGGCCGCGAGGGCTGCTGCCTCGCACTCGAGCATCGTCCGGGCCTGGACCAGGTCCCGCGGCGTCGCATTGCGCCGGCGGTACACCGAGGTCATCGGTCCCGCGATGTCGTTGGGCTCCATCGCCCGGGCAAACGTGCCGCGACCCGGCGACACCTCCAGCAGGCCCCGCTCAACGAGCGTCCGCAGCACTTCCCGAACGACGGGCCGGCTCACGCCCAGACGAGTTGCGAGTTGCCGCTCCGAGGGCAGGCGGGTGCCGGCAGGCAGACGACCGGACAGGAGCTCCTCCGCGAGGTAGGAGGCGATGGTGTCTCGACTTACCGTGGTAGGACTGGTAAGACCGGTCATGCCGGGGAGTCTGGACTATCCGGGCGAAGATTGCAACCTCGTTTCAACATCTGCTCGAACTGGTGCCTGTCGGCGGGCCCGGGCACCTCGCACCGGGCGGATCGGCCATTAGGCGGTTCGACCTAGCGACCGCGCGGAGCGCCCTTGCTACTCTCGCGAGCAATGCGAGACCTGACGAGCCGCGCCCTCGACACGGCTACCGCGCGCGGGGCCACCTACGCTGATGTGCGCGTGGTCCGACGCCTCGAGGAGTCCATCACCGTCAAGTCCACCAAAGTCGAGGGCGTGTCCGCCGGGGAGACCGAGGGCTTCGGCGTCCGCGTCCTGGTGGACGGGGCATGGGGCTTCGCCGCGAGCCACGAACTCACCGGCGCCGAGGCCGACAGGGTCGCGGCGGAGGCCGTGAGGATCGCGAGGGCGAGCGCGACCACCATCCGCAACCGGGTGGTTCTCGACGACCGGCCGCCGGCCCAGGGCCGATATGAGACACCCGTCGTGGAGGACCCCTTCGCCATCCCGCTGGACCGCAAGATCGGGGCCCTGCTGGACGCCGACCGCGCGATGAACGCCGTCAAGGGCATCGCCTGGACCGAGTCGATGTACTCGGCGCAGCGCGAGGAGAAGACCTTCGCCGCCTCCGACGGCAGCTACACCGAGCAGCGCATCACGCACATCGGCAGCGGCCTGGAGGCGAACGCCATCGACGGCGACGAGCACCAGCGCCGCAGCTACCCCGACAACGGCGGCCTGTGGGCCTCGGCGGGCTACGAGTTCATCCGCGCGATGGACCTCGCTGGCAACGCGGAACGGGTGGCGCACGAGGCGGTGGAGCTGTTGAGCGCCCCGCCCCTCCCCTCGGGCATGCGCACGATCCTGCTCCACCCGAGCCAGCTCTACATGCAGGTCCACGAGAGCTGCGGCCACCCGAGCGAGCTCGACCGCGCCTTCGGCACCGAGGCCAGCTACGCCGGGACCAGCTTCCTGGTCCCGGACATGCTCGACGGCTTCCGGTACGGCTCGGACCTGTGCGACATCGTCGCCGACGCCACGGTCCCTGGCGGCCTCGGCACGTTCGGCTGGGACGACGAGGGTGTGGCGGCGCAGCAGGTGCCGCTCATCAAGGAGGGCATGTTCGTCGGGTACCTCTCGTCGCGCGAGACGGCGCCGCGAATCGGGCGGCAGTCCGGTGGCGCCATGCGGGCGGACGGCTGGAACCGCATCCCGCTCATCCGCATGACCAATGTCAACCTGCTGCCCAAGCCGGGCATGAGCTTCGACGACATCGTGGCCGACACCGACGACGGCCTCCTGTTCGAGACCAACCGGTCCTGGTCCATCGACGACCGCCGGCTCAACTTCCAGTTCGGCACCGAGGTGGTCCGCGAGGTCAAGCACGGCAAGCTCGGCCGGCTGTTCCGCAACGGCACCTATACCGGCATCACCTATGAGCTGTGGCGCTCGATGGACGCCGTGGGCGACGCGAGCTCGTGGCACATGTGGGGGACGCCGAACTGCGGCAAGGGCGAGCCGACCCAGACGGGCCATGTCGGCCATGGGGTCTCCGGGGCCCGGTTCCGCAACGTGCGGGTGGGGGTGATGTCGTGAGCGGCTTGCCGCGAACCCAAGGCGCCGCCGCCGATCCGGATGCCGCGCTCCGCATCGCCGAGGAGGTCGTCCGCCTGGCGAAGCGTGCCGGCGTCACCGAGGCAGAGGCGCTGGTGGTGTCGGGCGAGTCGGCGCTGACGCGATTCGCCAACTCGGAGATCCACCAGAACGTGGCCTCGAGCGAGGCGTTCGTGAACCTGCGGGTGGCCAACGGGCGGCGGGTTGGCGTCGCGTCATCGGGCCGCACCGACGCCGAGGGCCTGCGGGCTCTCGTCGAGCGAGCCGCCGCGATCGCCGCGAACGTGGAGGAGCTCGACGACTGGGCGGGGCTGCCCGAGCCGGACGCGCGCGGCCCTGAGCCTGTCGCCGCGGCCTGGTCCGATGGCACGGGCAGCGCCACGCCGGAGCTCCGGGCCGAGGGGGCCCGCGCGGTGATCGCCGCCGCCGATGCCGAGGGCGTCACCGCGTTCGGCTCGTTCTCGACGGACGCCGAGGCGTTCGCCGTCGCCAACTCGAAGGGCATCCGCGCCGCCGAGCGCCGGACCACGAGCCAACTCCTAACCGTGACGATGGGCCCCGACAACGGGACTGGCTACGCGGAGGACTGCTCGGTCGACGCCACCGCGATCGATGCCGCGTCGCTGGGGCGCGAGGCGGCGGAGCGCGCGCGCGTCTCGGCAAACCCAGTCGACATCGAGCCTGGCGACTATCCGGTCGTCCTCAACCAGTATGCGGTCGTGGACCTGCTCGACATGCTCGGGTACCTCGGGTTCTCGGCGCTGGCCGTCGCCGAGGACCGCTCGTTCTTCGAGGCGGGCAAACAGGTCGCCTCGCCGCTCGTGACCATCACCGACGACGGGCGCGACCCAGCGGGCCTGCCGATGGGATTCGACGCCGAGGGTGTGGCCAAGCAGCGCCTGGCACTGCTGGACCGAGGCGTGTGCCGCGACCTCGCATTCGACGCGCAGACCGCCGCCCGTGCCGGCCGCCGCTCGACCGGCCACGGCCTGCCCGCGCCCAACACGTATGGCCCGTTCCCGATCAACATGTCGATGGCGCCGGGCGACGCCACGACGGACGAGCTCATCGGCGGGCTCGACCGCGGCCTGCTCGTCACGCGCTTCCACTACACCAACCCGGTGCACCCCAAGCGCGTGGTGATCACGGGCATGACCCGGGACGGCACGTTCCTGGTGGAGGGCGGCAAGATCGTGGGCCCGGTGCGGAACCTGCGGTTCACGATGTCCTACCTCGACGCGCTCGCTGGCGTTGAGGCCGTGGGGCGCGACCGGCGGTGCCTGCGCGGGATGCTCGGCGGGAGCGTCGTGCCGGCCGTCCGCCTGTCGTCGTTCAGCTTCACGGGCGCGACGCGCTCCGAGTAGCCTTCCTGACGGGCCTGGTTCGGCCCGGGACGGAGGACGTGGCGTGGGGATCGGCGAGAAGCGAAGCGGCGACCTCACGGTGTTGGCCGGCGATGACGGCTCCGTGTCAGTTGACGTGGGCTCGCGGTTTGTGGCCGTGGACGGGGATGACCTCGAGCGGCTGCTCGACAACCTCGCGGCCGACGGCGGGACGCTGACGCTGGTGGGCGGGACTGGCCGGGCCGACGACGGCGACGACGCGCCGTACCGCGAGAGCGATCCCGGCATGAATGCCGCCGGCTGGGTCCAGGCCATGGCCGAGCAGCGCGGCATCCGGGTGCTCCGCGAGGCGTAGCCCGGCTGCCCGAGGGGATCATGGTGATCGACGCTGACCGCAAATCGCTCATATTCAAGACCCCGGAATTCTCGCCGGCCCTCCACATGGCCCAATCGACAGTCCTGCTGCCCGTGCGGCTCGTGCGGCGCACGAAGGCCCCGAGCTGAGGCAGGCGCCGTGCCCGATGCGAAGATGAGCGCAGCGGCGGGGCCCGGACTCGACGCGATCGTCGTTGGGGCCGGCCCCAACGGTTTGGCCGCGGCGATCGAGCTGGCGAGGCGTGGGCGCTCCGTCCGCCTGTACGAGGCGGCGCCGACCGTCGGGGGCGGCACCCGGTCCGCCGAGCTCACGCTGCCCGGCTTCGTCCACGACCCGTGCGCCTCGGTCCACCCCCTGAGCCTCGCGTCGCCGTTCCTCCGGTCCCTCGACCTGGCACGGCACGGGCTGTCGTGGGTCCAGCCCGAGGCGCCCCTGGCCCACGCGCTGGCCCCGGGCCGCAGCGTCGTCCTCCCGAGGTCGCTTGAGGATCCGGCCCTCGACGAGGCGCTCGGCGCGCGCGACGCCGCGTCCTGGCGACGGCTCTTCGGGCGCCTGGCGCGGGAATCGGAGCGGCTGTTCCCCGCAGTCCTCGGGCCGGTGCTCCGCCTGCCGCGCCACCCGCTCCTGATGGCCCGCTTCGCGCTCCCCGCAGCCCTGCCCGCCACGGCGCTCGCCCGCCTCGCGTTCCGCGATCAGCCCGGTCGCGCGGTCCTCGCCGGTCTGGCCGCCCACTCGATGCTGCCACTCTCGGCGCCGCTGTCGGGCTCGTTCGCCATGGTGCTCGGGACGCTCGCCCACGCGGTGGGCTGGCCGCTGGCGAGGGGCGGCAGCGGGTCCATCGCCGCGGCGCTCGAGGCCGAGGCGCGTTCCCTGGGCGTCGAGATCGTCACCGGGCACCGCGTGGCGGCGCTGGCTGACCTGCCGCCCGCCCGCGCCATCGTGCTCGACGTCACGCCGCGGCAGGTGCTGGCGCTGGCCGGCGACCGGCTGCCGGCCCGCTACCGGCGGGCCCTCGAGCGGTTCCGGTACGGCCCCGGCGTGTTCAAGGCGGACTGGGCCCTCGATGGACCCATCCCGTGGCGGGACCCTGTCACCGCCAAGGCCGCCACCGTCCACCTCGGAGGCACGATGGGCGACGTGGTGCGGGCTGAGTCCGCCGTCGCCGCTGGCAGGCTTGCGGACCGCCCCTTCGTCCTGCTGGTGCAGCCCACGCTGGCCGACCCGACGCGGGCCCCAGCGGGCAAGCACATCGCCTGGGCGTACTGCCACGTGCCGAACGGCTCGACGACGGACATGACCTCGGCGATCGAGGCGCAGGTGGAGCGGTTCGCCCCGGGCTTCCGAGACCTCGTCCTCGCCCGCGCCGTGAAGAACGCGCCGGCCATGGAGGCGTGGGACGCGAACTACGTGGGAGGCGACATCAACGGGGGCCTTGCGGACTGGCGGCAGCTGCTCTTTCGGCCGTCTGCCCGCTGGGACCCGTATTCAACCCCGGCGGCAGGCCTGTTCCTCGGCTCCTCGTCGACCCCGCCGGGGGGCGGCGTCCACGGCATGAGCGGTCACCATGCCGCGCTGGCGGCGGACCGGTGGCTCTCGCGCCATTGACCTCGCACAGAGCACAGGCGTGCACGTGTCGTCGCGTCTGCGGACAAGGCGGGTGGCGACCTGGGATCGAACGCCCGCCGCGTTCGGGTCGCGGCGGGCGTCGTGCGGTGCGCGCAGCGTCAGGTGGTGGGCATCGCGACGCCGCCGCCGCGGGCTACCAGGTGTTACCGGACTGCGTGAGGTTCAGGGTGGAGTCCGTGTAGATCCCGGTCTGGATGCCCCCGGCGCCCTTGTTGGACGTGATGGAGGTCCCGCCGCTGTTGTGGTAGCGGATGGCGATCCGGAGGTTGCTGAAGGTGTTGTTCGAGATCTGGAGGCCGCTCACCGACGCCCAGATCAGGAGCCCCTGGTCGGCATTTGTGAAGGTGTTGCCGGTCACGGTCACCGAGATCGCGTTGGGGTCGTGGTAGAACTGCAGCAGGCCGGCACACAGGCACCCGCCGCCGTCGAACGTGTTGCCGGTGAAGGTGATGTTGTTCACGGCGCTCGCGGCGACGTACGCGAGGTGCTGTTCGCTGCCCCAGCCGGACGACCCGATGAGGTGCATCCCGTGGACGGTGATGTGGTTGGCGCTGTCGATGAAGCCGAGCAGCGATGAGCCGTTCGAGTCGGTGGTCACGCCGCCGCCCTGGACCGTCAGGCCCTGGATGGTCACCCAGGCGCTCGTGCCCGAGAAGTACAGGAAGTCGGCGGGGGTGGTGGTGCCCGAGAAGACGGGCGTTTCACCCGGGTAGTTGGTGATCAGGATGGGCGCGCTGGACGTGCCGGCGACCGTCGTGTAGTTGACGCCGCCGAAGCTGTAGTTGCCGCCTCGGACGTACAGCGTGTCGCCGGGGCGCAGCTTGGGCAGCGAGGCGTAGAGCGACCGCCAAGGAGCGCCGATGGTTCCGGCGTTGGTGTCGCTGCCAGTCGGCGCGAGGTAGTGCACGTTGGCGGCGGGGCTTGGCGTGGGCGTGGGCGTCGCGGTGGGGGCGGGCGTCGGCGTGGGCGACGCGGTGGGAGCGGGCGTCGGGCTGGGCGTCGGCGTGGGCGCGTGGGGGCGGGCGTCGGCGTGGGCGTCGGCGTGGGCGTCGCGGTGGGGGCGGGCGTCGGCGTGGGCGTCGGCGTCGGGCTGGGCGTCGGCGTGGGCGACGCGGTGGGGGCGGGCGTCGGCGTGGGCGTCGGCGTCGGCGTCGGGCTGATCGTGGTCGACGTTGCCGCGACGCTGACCGTCACGTTGACGCTGGTCTTCGAGTTCCGCCTGCCGCCTGTCACGGCGCCGATCTTGTGCGCGCCGCTGGTGGCGGTGACCGGGATGGTCATCGAGACCGAGATGGACCCGCTCCACGTGCTCTGGGTCCTGGGCATGCCGGTCACCGAGCCGTCCCAGGTGATCTGAACGGCTACGCCGCCCGGGAAGCCGCTGCCGGTGACCCCATCGCCTTGGCCGGGATGCACCGCGCTGGTACTGACGGCCAGCGTCGGGGTGGCGGTGGACTGGCCCGGGAGGGGCTGCCAAGAGCCCCAGCTGGCCGCACTCGCGGGGCCGGCGAGGACGAGCGCCACGAGCATGGCCGCAGCGATGCCAGCACGGCGCCGCGTCGTGAGGAAGGCGGGGAGGGGGCGGCGGGTCGAGGGGGTTCCGACCCTGTACATCGATACGTACTCCATTCGGTAGCCCGGCTGACTCGGGGAGTCCCGTGGCTTTGCGGCCCCGTCTCGCGACGGGTGTGCCGTTTCGTGCGCAGCCAGTCCTGACCGTCATGGGGATCGTCGATGGGCGCGCCTCCGGTCGCCATGGCCTATTCGTCCATCAACAGATGCGGGGGGATTGGTGCTGTCCAGGGGGGTCCGGGGACCTATCCCGCGATGGCCCGATCGGGGGCCTTAAGGGATTGGGTGGAGTACCACCGGTACATGCCGCACCGGGGTGTGGCGCGGAGGCACCGTCGGCCAATCCCCGTTCGCGTTGACCCCGCTCCGGCTGACCCCGATCAGGTCCGCTCGGCGGCCGCCCGCGGCGCCGTTCAGCCCGGCCCGAGGCCGAGGCTCACACCCCGTCCAGGCCCCGATGCAGCGCGACCAGCGTCGCGCCCTCGGACTCCCAATTCCAGCGTTCTGCGGCTGCCCGGCGGCAGCGCTCGCTCGTGGCTGCCAGTGCAAGTGGGTCGGCCAGCAGACCCGTCAAGGCGGCGGCGATCGCGTCGTCGTCCTCCGGGTCGCAGAGCGCGCCCAGCGGCCCGTCCGGCCAGCCGGCGACGACCCGGCGGATCTCCGGGAAGTCCGACGCCACCACGGGTGTTCCGACCGCGAGGCACTCCCAGAGCTTGTTCGGCGTTGACAGGCGAAGGTTGAGTTCGGTTGGCATGAGGACGATGGCGCCGACGTCGGCCAATTCGACGAGCGCCGGCAGCTCCGTTGGCGGCACAGCAGGCAACACGTGGAGCCGGTGGGCGGCCGGGCCAGTGTCCGAGCGCTCGCGCAGCCAGCCTGACAGCGGGCCGTTGCCGAGGCAGGCGAAATGGGCGTCGCCCAGGCGTCCAGCCTCCAGCAGGGCCACGATGGGCTCGATCCCGCGCGCCTCGCCCAGGTTGCCGTGGAAGAGGATCACTTGGGTGGTGGCGGGCAGCCCAAGTCGCTCGTGCAACAGGCGGGCATGACTGCCTCCCCTCGGCGCTGTCCGCGGGAGGCAGTTGCGGACGACCGTGATGTCGGCGCGGTGGAGCCTGCGGCGAAGCACCGCAGCGAGGCTGGTGTTGACGGTGATGACCGCGGCGCAGCGGCTGGCGAGCCGCCGCTCGAGAAGGACGATGAGCCGCCGGGCGGTGGCGGGCATGCGCGCCGCGGAACCCGTGTCGATGAACAGCTCGTGGGCATCGTAGACGCGGGGCCGGTCGCGCGGAATGGCCGCGTCCACCGCGAGCAGGCCGGTCAGGTCATGCAGGTGCCAGCGATCGACCGGACCGGCCGCGACGACGACGGCCCGGCCCCAGTCGAGCAGCGTGGCTCGGTACCCGAGGAGCCAGCGAACACGGGCGATGGCCTTGCGGACGGTCGCCGGGAGCCTCGAGAGTCGGCCTTGGGCGCGGCCCCGCCCACCAGCCGCGCCCGGGGCGGCAGGCGTCTCGGCCAGGAATGGCCCGTCGCCCGTCGGCAGCACGCCGTCGCGGGTGGGCCGGACCACCAGCACCTCGACGGGGGCGAGCGCCGCAGCAGCCTCGGGCGAGCAGGCGAGACAGGCGACGGCGACGCGGTACCCGGCCGCAGCGAGGCTCGTAGCCTCGCGCTGGACCCGGCTGTCGTACGAGAGGTCGCCGTACACGGCCATGGCGATGCTGAGCACGGGCGCGGACGAAGCGGTGCCTGCGGCGTTGGCTGCGCTGGCGAACGGAGCTGCGGGTTGGGGCGAGCGGGGAGCGACCATGGGTTGAGATGCTACGCTGCCGGGCCGTGCAACCGTCCGTCACGCTCATCGTCGCCATGCGCAACGAGGCTGCCTCGATCGAGTCCTGCCTCGCGAGCCTGCTCGCCCAGGACTGGCCCGCGATCCGTCTCCAGATCCTGGTGATGGACGGCGGGTCCACCGACGGCAGCCGCGAAGCCGCTGAGCGCCTCCTCGTCGACCGGCCCGGCTCGCGCGTGGTCGACAACCCTGGCATCGTCCAGGCGGCCGGCTGGAACCTCGGCATCGACCTCGCCACGGGCGACTACGTGGGCATCGTCAGCGGGCACGCCGAGCTGGCGCCCGACTATGTGGCGAGTGTCGTGCGCGTGATCGAGGAGACGGGCGCGACGATGGTCGGCGGCCCGGTGACGGCGGAGGCCGATGGCCCCGTGGGCGAGGCCGTGGCGATCGCCACCAGCACGCCGTTCGGCGTGGGCGGAGCGCGCCACCACTACCTCACCGAACGCGCAGAGGTGGACACCGTGTTCATGGGCGTGGCCCGGCGCGAGGACTACGCACGGCTGCGCTTCGACGAGACGATGGTGCGCAATCAGGACGACGAGCTCAGCTACCGCATCCTCGACGAGGGCGGCCGCATCGTGTGCGACCCCGCCATTCGGAGCACCTACCGCAACCGCTCCTCCCTTGGCGGGTTGTGGCGCCAGCAGTTCGCATACGGCGCGTGGAAGATCCGCGTGTTCCAGCAGCATCCCCGGCAGGCGCGGGTTCGCCACCTTGTGCCGGCAGCGTTCGTGGTGGCGCTGGCCGGGACGGCGGCGCTGGCGTCGTTCTCGCGGCTGGGGCGCCTCGGCCTGGCGGCTGTCGTGACATCGTACGCGGCCGCCGATGTCGCGTTCTCGGCGACCGGGTCGGCGTCTCGCATGGCGGGTGCGCGGGATGCGCAGGCTTCGGCTTCGGAGGGCGGTAGGCGTCTCGCCCGACTGGTCCGCCTGCTGGTTGTCTACCCGACCATCCACCTCGCGTACGGCCTGGGTGGCCTCGCTGGCCTCGTGCGATTCCGGAGCGGCTGGCGATCACAGCAGGGCTGACTCGCCTGTGGGGCGAAGGTGCGACCGGAGGGGATCGACAGCCTCGCCCTCGGAGGCGCACCGGGGACACTTTTCAAGCCTTTCGAACATGCGACCGCGCCGGTGTCGGTCTCCGATCGCGCAAGGCGCGGCCGCCCTCCCGCTCCTGCCTCCCACGGCCCGTGGCGGTCCGATCGCCCTTCACCAAGAGCCACTTCTGGACGGCCACGGGCCGGATTCCGGCTCGCCCCGCCCTCGGAAGGGTCTGGAGCGGGCTCGTCTTTCGTTCCATTGAGAAACTGGGCGCGTCGCCGGCTCGCTGCGCGGGTCGGGCCAGACCCGCTACGGGGCGACAGTCTGGACCGGCGCGGGCCAGCTGTTCCCCTCGTCCACGTACTGCGCTCCGAACGGCGGCCCGACGATCTCAATGCCGAACCCACCGGTAGCCGTGTTGTCGAGCAGCGAGACCTGCGTCGCCCGCTCCAGCTTGATCGCGACGTCCACGTTGATGAACTGATTGACGCTGACGGTCACGTCGTTGGTGCCGCTGTAGAGGAGCACGCCCCAATGCGAGTCCTGGATCTGGTTGCCGACGATCCGGATGGTGTGGGCGGCGGGCTCGTGGTAGACGTGGATCGCCGCGCCGGCCGCTCCAGTCAACAGACAGCCCTGAATCGTGATGTCGTGCACGCCCGGGGCCGAAAGGTAGATGAGGTGGTCCTGCGGCGTCCCCCCCCGGTTGCCATCGATCTCAATGTTGGAGATCGTGATGTCGTGGGCGCCATCGCTGATCGAGATCACGCCGGTCTTGGCCGTCTTGTAGCCGGTGATGTGAAGGTCAGCAATGACGAGCCAGGACGCGCCCTCATGCAGCCACAGGAACTTGTCCTCGAAGCCGTTGCCGTCAAAGACGGGCTGCTCGCCCGGGTAGCCGCGGATGGTGATGGGCGAGCCGGCCGCACCTGAGCTGCTCCAGTCGGTCTCGCCGGCGCGGTAGCGGCCCCCTCGGACCCACAGGCGCTGCCCCGGATGGAGGCGCGTCATGGCCCCGGCCAGCGTGGCCCACGGGGCTTCGATGGTGCCTGCCGCGGTGTCGGAGCCATCGGGGGCGAGATACCGGTCAGCGGCATTCGGAGCCGTGACGGGGCTCGAGGCCGGGAGGAACGGGGTGCTCGGCGCCGGGGTGGCGAGGGTGGTCGATGGAATCGCCGCAGCGGGCGGCATCGGGGGCGCCAGGAGCGCGGCAGCAAGGCCGGCTGCGGCGACGGCCGTGATGACCACGACGCCGAGGAGCCTGGCGAGCGTGTGGCGGGTGATGGCGGGAGACCTCGGTGCTGGCGACGGGGCGTCATGGTAGCCCGATGACGCTCGGGCGGCCGCGGGGCGCCCCTCGCCAGCCGCCTTCAGCTTTGCCCCACTCGACCGGGGGGTCAAAGGAGCTTGCCCGTACTCGCATCGATGGGCGCCTCACCGCGCCCGACACGTCAGCGCAAGGCCCTCGCGCCTCGGTCGGTTCGACCTGCGGGGTTCGCATGCGGCAACATGGGCGCCTGACGCGGCACGGGGACCGGGTCGGGGAGCGGGAGAGGTCTCTTCTCATGTGCGGAATCGCCGGGCTGTGCGCTCCCGGGAGTCGGGTGACGCTGGGCCCGTGGTTTGCCGATGCCGTCGAAGAGGCGCGCCACCGCGGGCCGGATGCCGATGGCTGGTGGGTGCCCGGCATGACCGCGGCAGCACCCCTCGCCGCGATGGCCCACCAGCCGCCGCCCAAATCGGCCGAGGTTGCGCTCGGGTTCCTCCGGCTCGCGATCCTGGACCTCTCCCCTGCCGGCAATCAGCCGATGCTCTCGGGTGATCGCCTGGCGCTGGTGTTCAACGGCGAGATCTACAACTACGTCGAGCTCCGCGCGGAGCTGGCGGCGCTGGGCTACGCCGTCACACTCCACCGGCGACACGGAGGTGATCCTCCACGCCTGGGACGCGTGGGGCCTCGACGCGCTCGCCCGCTTCGAGGGCATGTTCGCCATCGCGCTCTGGGATCGCGGAGCGCGGCGGCCTGCTCCTGGCGCGGGACCGCTTCGGCGAGAAGCCCCTGTTCTGGACGCGGCACGGCGACGGGATCGCGTTCGCCTCGGAGGTGAAGCAGCTCGCCGCGATGCCGGGCGTGGAGCTCCGCCTGGACCCAGCTCGTGCCGCCGCCTTCCTCGCCAGCGGCCGGCCGTTCGACGGCGCCTCCTCGTGGTTCGAGGGCATCCACCAATTGGAGCCGGGGTCCTGGCTCTGGATCGACGCAGACGGGACCACGACGGCCGACTACCACAGCCTCGCGAGCCGACATCGCGCGCGTGGAGCCGGCATCGTCGGCCGACGAATGGGCTGCCCGCTTTGCCTCGGCGCTCGCGGACTCGGTGCGGCTGCGACTGCGCAGCGACGTGCCGGTCGGGACCTCGCTGTCGGCCGGCGTGGACAGTTCCGCGGTCATGGCCGAGGCGACCTCGCTGGGCCACGTCGGGTACCACTCGTTCACGCTGGGATCGCACGACCCGAGGATCGACGAGCGGGACGAGGCGCGCGGCGTTCGCGGCCGAGATGCGCTCGGTCTGGCACGAGGTCGTGGCCGACCCAGCGGGTTTCGCGCAAACCTGGGACAACCTGACTTGGCACCAAGAGGCACCTGTCGCGAGCACCAGCCTTTACGGGCAGTGGTGCGTGCAGCAGGCGGCGCGGATGGCGGGCGTGATCGTGATGCTCGACGGGCAGGGCGCGGACGAGGTCCTGGGCGGCTACCACAAGTTCTTCGCCGGCCACGTGCTCCGGACGGTGACCGAGCGGCCGTGGGCGGCGCCGGTCGAGGGTGCCCGGTTCCTGCGCCACGTCGGAGGGCTGCGGGCGGTCTGGCGCGACGGCTACCGGTACCTCGGCCGCGCGGGTCGGGGACCGGATGTCGAGCCGATGCTGACGGTCCCGCTGCCGACTGCGAGCGCTCCGTCGGTGCGCGCCGGCGGCCGGCGGATGCGGATTGCCGATATCGAGCGCTGGAGCCTGCCGAACCTGCTGACCTTCGCGGACCGCAACGCCATGGCGCACGGCGTCGAGATGCGCCTGCCGTTCCTCGCCCCCGCGCTCGTGGCACTGTCCCTGGCCATGCCCGATGACGTGCTGGTCCGCGACGGCTGGACGAAGTGGCCGCTGCGGCGGGCGCTGGCCGATGTCGGCGGCGCGGTCCCGGCGTGGCGGCGCGGCAAGCGCTGGTTCGGCGTGCCGCAGGCGGCGTGGCTCGACGACGCGCTCCGCGAGCCGGTCCGCGCCTGGGCCGAGTCGCCGCACCGGCTGTGGTCCTCATTCGCCGACTCGGCGGGGCTGCGCGCGTTCGCGACGACGTCGAAGGCGCACCGCGGTGAGCCGGCCTGGGACGACGCCGTCTTCTCGATGGTGGCCCTCGACCGGTTCCTGCACCGGTTCTTCCCGGGCTGACCTCTCTTCGCTCGGTGCCCGGTATGATCCCGCGCCGTGCCACCATTGCGGCCGCGGCGGACGCCCCCGCTATTACGCCCTGCCTGGAGCCCACGTGACCGATCCCCGACACCTCGTCTCGGTCCTCGCCTCCGCTGCGCCCTGGCGCCCGCAGGCGGCCCGGACGCTGCTCCGCGCCACCACGAGCCGGCATCCGGGGACCCGTGACACGCGGATCGCCGCGGCTGCCGACTGGCTGCGCCGGGCGCAGGACGCCACGACCGACGGCGGAGTGTCGTGGGGCTACCAGCTCCGCGGCGGGTGGGCTGCGTCGTACCCGGAGACGACCGGCTACATCGTCCCGACGTACTTGGCCCTCGACGCATCACCCGAGTTCCGTGCGCCGGACGGCTCGGATCGCGAGCGGGCCGCACGCGCCATCGCGTTCCTCGCCAAGGTCCGACTCGCCGACGGCTCGTTCCCCGGCGCCCGCATCGACGAGAACCGGACGCGGCCATCGGTCTTCAACACCGCGCAGATCCTCCACGGGCTTACCGTCTGGAGGCGGACGATGGGCGACGGAGCCGCCGGCGCGATGGCCGACGCCGCGGCGGCCTGGCTGGTGGCGACGCAGGACGACGACGGTGCTTGGCGCCGCCACGCCTACAACGGCTTCCCGGTGACATACCTCGCCCATGGCACGTGCTGGCTGGCCGAGCACGCCGAGCTGACCGGGGACGCGGTCGCGCGCACCTCCGCCGAGCGCCACCTCGACTGGGTGCTGCGCCAGTTCAACCCCGAGACCGGCTGGTTCGACCTGACGGGCTTCACCCAGGAGGATCACGCGGCCCACCGCGCGGTCACGCACACGCTCGCCTACACGATCTGGGGCGTGCTCATGCTGGGACTGCTCCTCGGGCGGGACGATGCAGTCGAAGCGGCTGCGGCCGCTGCGACGCGTGTCGCCGGCATCGTGCACGAATGCGATCGGCTGCCCGGGATGCTGAGCGCCGACTGGGCCGGGACGACGCGTTGGGCATGCCTGACCGGCAACAGCCAGATGGCGCTCATCTGGTTCCGTCTCGCTGAGATCGGCCACCCCGCCGGCGACGAAGAGGCCGCCCGGACCGTCCTCGACCGCGTGCTGGAGGCGCAGGACCTGGGCTCCGGCGACCTCGGCATCCGCGGCGGCATCCCCGGCTCGGACCCCCCTTGGGGAGCCTACCTGCGGTTCGTGTTCCCGAACTGGGCCGCGAAGTTCACCATCGACGCCCTGCTCGAGGAGCGTCGGCGCGCCGGCTGAGCCGCCTCGGCGCGTCCACGCCTCGCGGTTGGCTCCTCGCGCTGCGCGATCGTGTCGGTTGATCGCCCGATGCAACGAATTTCGCGCTCGTCAGCCGGACGCCTGGTCGTCGGCGGCGACATGCTCGGCTGTGCCGGCCATGCGCACGCGCCACCAGCGAGCAATCGCCTCGAGGTCGGCCACCCAAACATCAGAGCGTGCCGCGAGCAGGTCCAGAACCTGCTGGTAGCCGTCGGCCCACGCGCGGTAATCAGGATTGCTGGGGACGGAGGCCTGCAGGTGCCAGTCCATGACCAGGGCGCCGCCGACGTCCATCACGCGGCCCAGCAGGCCATCGATCGCCGCCACGGCCGCATCCACGTCCGAACTCCGATAGAAGAGATTGCCGTCCATGCATGCGGTGGGCAGCTCCAGCATCCGCAGCGGGCGGGCGAGGGCGTCGTCCCAAGGATAGAAGGGCAGCGATGTGGAGCGGCGGAAGCCTATCGCCTCGTTGAAGGCCAGCGATGCGTCCCAGGCGAAGCCCGCCGCCTCGTGCTCGCGCAGCGTCGCCGCAGGCGATGGCCCCAGGCGCCAGTAGTGGTGGCGATTGCCGGTCACCGGACCGCCCACCGCCTTCTCGAGTCGGCGACGTTCCAGGGCGATCCGCCCAGGCCCCGCCTGAGCCGCATACCCCGTGTGCAGACCGATCGTGTTGCCTGTGGCGCGCAAGCGCTCGAAGACGGGCCGGAATCGGGGCTCGGTCACGTCGTACGCCACGTCGAACGTGGTGCCCCAGGCACCCCAAAACGGTGTGGCAGCGAAGAAGTAGGACGACGTGAAGCCGCGCCGGCCCTCGCTGTCCATCAGCGCGTCGAAAGCCCAGGAGGCGTCGCGATCCGGATCGCCGCGGCTGGCCCGCATCTCGTGAAGGGCCTTGGTGGTGAGGGTGCGGGGCGCCCGAAGCAGCCGGGATGGGTTGCGCTGCGCAGCATGGAGGATGCCGTATCGGTCGGGATGGTCAATGTCGTGGGAGAGGCCCACCGCCATGCGCGCGTTCCCGGGCCACCGGCTCCGCCGGGCCGGTCCCCCGTGGCGGTCCAGCCAGCAGCCCAGCGCCTCGGCCAGGTGGTCGACGATGGGCACGTCGCCGAGACCCGCCAGCTCGGGAGCGGAGGCATCGCGCCGCAGCCGCTCGTGGCAGTCGAGGGCGTCGGGTCCAAGGTGGAGATGCGGCTCGTCCCGCAGCAGCCGAGCGGCCTGCCGGACGATGTCGGACGGGAGCCAGGGCGCGGCGATCGCCGCCTCGAGCTCAGCACCGCCCGCGATCGCCGCCGGCCACGAGAGGGGCGCCTCATCGTCGATGGGAATGACCAGCACGCCTTCGGCGGCCGGCATGCTGCCGTTGACCAGCAGGAGCCCTGGTCGTGGCGTCTCCGGGCTGGCCACGGGTCGGGCGGGAGCGCCAGCCGATTCGAGCAGCGTCGCCAGCGCCCAAGAACGGACGGGGTCGCCGTCCTCGACCCACGTTGCAATCCAGTCCATCCGTCCTCACCGACCCTCGTCCGGGAGCCCCCGCCCCGATGCACTATCGTAGCGCCCTGTGGTTGACCGCCTGCCTCTCCGATTGGTCTACCTCGGTGATCCCAACGAGACGCATACCCGCCGGTGGATCGGCTGGTTCGCCGACCACGGCCACCGAGTGTCGCTGGTCATACCCACCGACATGCCGATCGAGACGCCGCTCCAGCCCGAGGTGCGGGTGCTTCGTCTCCCGGCCTTCGGACACCGCCGCGTCAAGGTGCTGGGGTATCGCGAGGGCCGCGACGCGGTGAGGAAGCTGGTCCTGCCCCTGCGCCCCGACGTCCTCCACGTGCACTACCTCACCGGCTACGGCTGGCTCGCGTGGGAGTCGGGCATTCGGCCCTACGCCGTCACCGTCTGGGGCTCGGACGTGTTCCGAACGATCCCTTCCTCAAGAAAGGCCCGCTGGCTCGGGCGTCTGGCGCTGCATGCGGCGGCCTTGGTGACCGCCGACTCGACGGACCTGGCCGAGGCGGCAATCGCGGCGGGCGCCCGCCGCGATCGGACGCGCGAGGTGCAGTTCGGGGTGGACATGGAGCGATTCGGCCCCGGCGAGCCAGAACCCGACCTGCGCGCGCGGCTCGGCCTGCGGCCCGGGCGCGTGCTCTTCTCGGCCCGGACGCTGCTGGGCTTCTATCGCCACGATGTCGTCGTCCGGGCGCTCGCCCTCCTCCCCGACGATGTGCAGCTGCTGCTCAGCGCCCGCCACGAGGACCAAAGCGTGCGCGCAGCCCTGGAGTCGCTCGCCGCCCAGCTCGGCGTGGCGAACCGGGTTCGGATTGTGCCCACGGTCGCGCATGAGGACATGCCGGGCGTGCTGCGCCTGGCCGATTCGTTGGTGTCGGTGCCCGAGACGGACGGGACACCGGTCACGATCCTCGAGGCCCTCGCCGTCGGGACGCGGGTGGTGGCAAGCGACGTGCCGAGCGTCCGCGAATGGCTTGGCCCGCTCGACCCGCCCGCGCTGGTGCCGGTTGGGGATGTGGCCGCAACGGCAGCGGCGCTCCGCCGCTCGCTGGAGCTCCCACAGGCCGAGGCGGGGCGACTCGCCACGGCCGGCCGCGCGCTCGTCGCGGAGCGTGCCGACCACGACACGAACATGCGTCGGGTCGAGGCCGACTACTACCGCATCGCCGCCGGGCAACCGCCTCAGCCGGCATGAGAAGCCCCGACCGCTCAGCAGCCGCTGTCTCGGGCCGGATCGCCACGGTGCTCGTGGTTCGAGTCGGCGCCGCCGTCGTTGGGGTCGTGAATGCCTTCGTCCTCGCCCGGCTTCTTGGGCCGACTGGAAAGGGCGACTTCTATCTCGTGCAACTCGTCCCAACGACACTGCTCGTCCTCGGCCAGATCGGCTTGCCGTCCGCGATCGCCTACTTCGCGGGCCGAGGCCAGATGACCGGCCTCGCGAGACGCTCGATGGTGCTAGCCCTTCTCCTAGCCGCGGTCGCCGTGCTTCTGTGCCTTCTCGCACTGCCCGTCCTGATGCACACGGTCTTCGGGCGCGAGGCCACCCCGACCGTCCTGGTGGCGATCGCCATCGTCCCGTTCACCTACGTCTTCACATTCGGCAATGCGATCCTGACGGGCCGGCAGCGCGTGGTGGTCTACGGGGGCATTGCCCTTGGGCAGGTTGTCCTGGCACTCGTGCTGTTCCTCGTGCTGATCGGCGTGCTGGGCATGGGGACGAACGGCGCCATCCTCGCCTACCTCGTGTACTCGGCCGTTGCGGCTCTGGCCGTCGCGATCGCGACGCTGTCCACGCCGGACGAGGGCGCCGATCCCACGCCGACGCCGATCTCCAGCCTGTTCGGGTACGGCTTGCGGCTGTACCCGGCCAGCATGTCCGGCTACTTCAGCTACCGCGTTGACGTGTACATCCTCGCGTTTCTGGCGATGCCTGCCGCGGAACTCGGCCTGTACAGCATCGCGGTGGGCCTGGCCGAGCTGCTGTTCTTCCTCCCCGACTCCGTGGTCACCGTGTTCTTCCCCCACGTCGCCGGCAGCACGCGCGCGGAGGCGGACGACCAGGCGGGCGTCGTGACTCGTGTCACCATTGCGGCGACCGGCCTGATGGCGGTGCCGTTGGCGATCGCGGCAGTCATCGCGGTGAACGTCCTGCTTCCCGCGTACATCGGGAGCCTCCCGGCGCTGTTCGTCCTGCTTCCCGGCGTCGTCATGCTGTCGGCGTCGAAGACCCTGTCCGCGTACATCAATGGCATCGGGCGCGGGGGAATTGTCTCGGTGACCGCGTTGACGGCTCTGGTCGCGAACATCGCTGCGAACCTCGTCCTCATCCCGGCGCTCGGGATCGTCGGGGCGGCCACAGCCTCTCTGTTCTCGTACTCCCTGGGGACCGTCCTGCAGACGCTCTTCTGCTCCCACCTGACCGGGCGGCCGGCGCGCGAGTTCCTCGTACCCACCCTCGCGGACGGTCGACTGATCCAGAGCCGCATCCGGGTGATGTGGGACCGCCTTCGCGCGGATGGGTTGTCAGCGGAGGGTCATCCGTGAAGCAACCCGCGCCCGCCCGCCGCCTGCGGATCTACGTTGCCGGCGCCAACGACGCACCGCTGACGGTTGCGACACTCGAGGCGCTTGCCCGGAACCCGGCGGCGGATCTCGTCGGGATCGATTTCGGCCGGATGGACCCGGCCCGGCTCCGCGCCGCAGCACCCGACCTCCTGATCTCCGCGGCGCACCCGTTCCTGATCCGCGAGCCCGAGCTGCAGGTGGCGCGGTTTGGCGCAGTTGGGCTGCATCCATCGCTCCTGCCGAGATACCGCGGCTCGCATCCGCTGTGGTGGGCTCTGCGGAACCACGAGGCCGAGGTGGGCCTTACCCTCTACGTGCTCGACGACGGGATCGACACCGGGTCGGTGATCGCGCAGGCCAAGGTGGCCACCCAGCCCGCAGACACGTTCGCGTCGCTCTACCGGCGGGTGGCGGAGCAGGTGGCGCCCATGCTCGACTCGCTTCTGGCGACGCTGGTCAGCAATGACCGGCTGCCGCCCGCGACGCCGCAGGACCACAGCCGCGCCACCGTGTACCACGCCCCGACCGACCGCGAGCTCCACGGGTCGCTCGCCGGGCGTGCCGTCCGCAAGGTCGCGCGTGCACTGCGCGCGCTGACGTCCGGGCAGCGCGGCGGAAGGCGGCCATGACGGGCGTCGCCGAGCCGCTCGCTGGCGTGCGGACTCGTCGGGTGGGGCTGGTGGCGTATTTCTACCCGCCCCTGGGCGGCGTGGCGGTCGCGCGGACGCTGGGCTTCGTTCGGCATCTGCCTGCCGCCGGGTGGGAACCCGTGGTTGTTGCGCCCTCCGGGAGCACCTACCCGCTGCGCGACGAGCGGGCGATGGCGGACGAGCGCCAGGCCGTCGAGGTCCACCGCGCCCCGAGCCCGGAGCCTGGGCACATCGGCAGCCTTGCTCGACGGGTGATGGCGAGCATTCGGAGCCAGGTGTCGGCTTCGGCAGCGTCGCCCACTCCGTCGGCATCGCCCGAGGCGTCGTCGATCTCGCCTTCCTCCTCCCGGCCAGCTTCATCGGGACTCGGCCTCGGTGCCTGGCCAGGTCGCGTTCGACGGCTCATCTGGTTTCCGGACGACCAGGCGGGCTGGCTTCCGTTCGCGGTCGGCGCGCTGGTGTCCGCGCATCGGCAGAGTCCGGTGGACGCCGTGGTGTCGAGCGCTTCGCCAATGACGGCGCACGTGGCGGCGTGGATCGCCAGCCGACTGATCGGCGTGCCTTGGGTGGCAGACTTCCGCGACCCGTGGCTGGACAACCCGCTCGAGCCGATGTCCGGCTTCGCGCGCTGGCGCCGAGCGACCTTGGAGCGCGCCGTCGTCCGCTCCGCGGCGCGCTGCACCTTCGCGACGCGCGGCCTTCGAGACGCCTACGCGCGCCGGTATCCGCGCCTCGCCGGGCGCTTCGAGGTGCTGCCCAACGGCTACGAGCGGCCGGCGACCGGGCGCAGCACGGGCCGGACGGTCGACGCGCGCGACGGCACCGAACGGCCGATCCGCCTGGTCTATGCGGGATCGCTCTATCGCCCGCCCGAGCTCGACACGTTCCTCGCCGGTGTCGCGCGCCTCGCCGACGAGCGTCCGGACGCCGCGGGCCGCCTCGAGATCACGTTCATCGGCGCCACCACCGCCGAGACGCGCGCCGTCGCCGATCGCTGGCTCGCCGATCCTCGCGTCGCGCCTGTCGTCCGGCTGCGCGGTTTCGTCCCGCGAGCCGAGGCGGTCGCCGCGGTCGCCGAAGCGGACGCCGCCCTGACGCTGCTCGGCGGTGGCCCCGGGATGGAGGTGTTCGTCGGCGCCAAGCTGTATGACTACCTCGCGCTCGACCGGCAGGTGCTCGCGATGGTGCCCGAGGGCGACGCCCGCGACGTCTTGGCCGAGCTGGACTGGGGGATCATCGCGGATCCCGAGCCAGGCTCGGTGGCATCCGCGCTGGCGCGTCTCCTGGACGAGCCGGCGCCTTCGCGCCGCGCCGATCCCGAGGGCCGCTATGACCGGGCCCGGATCGCCACCCGGCTCGGGGCCCTCCTCGACGAGCTGGTCTCGAGCGCGCCATGACCGGCCTGGCCACGATCCCCGACCCGCGCAGGGCGTGGCGCGAAGCGCGCACCGGCCCACCCGAGTTCCTCGCGGGCGCCCTGCTGCTCGTCTCCGTCATCGTCGGGGCGTGGGCGGGATGGCTGCCGGGCGTCGCGCTGGTGATTGCCGGCTGCATCGCACTGGCCGCGGCGATCGTCGATCCGCGGCTGTTCCTGATCGCGTACGTCGCACTGATCCCATTCGAGGGTTCGACCGCGCTCGGCGGGGTCACCAACCTCTCGCGGTTCGCGGGGATCGCGTTCGCGGCCGGGTACGTCGTCCGGCGTCGGGGCAGTCTCCGGCTCGACACGATCCCGGTCGCCGGATGGCTGTTCGTCGGCGTGGCCTGTGCCAGCTACCTCTGGTCGGTCGACCGGGGCGCGTCGCTGCCGGAGCTGCTGACGCTCGTCCAGCTGTTCGTGCTGGCGCTGCTGGTGGCGGACTTCGTCATGGAGCAGGAGGGAGCCGGCCGATTGGTCGCCCTCGCCTACTCGGTCTCGGCCGTCGCGACCGCGTGCATCGGCATCTGGATCTGGGTGACCGACCCCGGTTCGCTCAAGGCGGGTCGGGCGACGGCATTCGCCAGCCAGGACAGCGCGCAGTTCACCTCGATCCTCATCCCGGCGCTCCTCGTGCTTGTGTGGGAGGCCCTGCGGCGGCCGCGGGTCCTGCCCATCGTCGGGGCGGCGATCACCATCGTCGCGATCCTCGCCTCGGGGACGCGAAGCGCGTGGCTGGCGATCGGGATCGCCGTGGCCGTGGGCTTCCTGCCGCAGAATCTCGTGGCGGCAGCGAGTTGGCATCGCGGCGGCGGTGGGCGTCGTGGCGGTCGTCGCCCTGCTCGTGCCACCGCTCTACAAGGACTCCTACGGCCGCCTGGCGGACGCGCTGTCCTCGGGCGGGTCGGGCCGAATTGACATCTGGCTCATCGGCCTGCGGCTCTGGCCGCAGCACCCGCTGGTTGGCGTGGGATACGGGGCGTTCCCGGCGGTGATGACACTCGAAGCCGTGCGCGCGACGACCCTCCCGATGCCCGACACAGGGTTCCTCACCCCACCCATCGGGTCGCACAGCATCATCGTGGGGACCCTGGTCGAGCTCGGCGTCGTGGGCTTGGCGTGCGTGGCGGTCTTCCTGTGGAACGTCGCCCGGCCACGTCGCGACGACTGGGGCCTGGCCGAGATCGCGCGGCTGGCGGTGGTGACGATGATCGTCCAGGCGCTGTTCCTCGACGTGCTGGGGCGCAAGCAGCTGTGGCTGTTCATTGCGCTGGCGGGCGGGCTCACCGTGGCGAACGAGGCGCGGAAGCGGTCTGCCCGGGCGGTGGAGTCGGTGCAGGTGGTCCAGGTGCTCCGGGAGCACGCGGTGGCCTACGGGCCGGAGGGGCCGGTCGCCGGCCCGGCGGACCCGCCGGACGCGCCCGGCGCGCCCAGGGGACCCTCGCATGGCTGACCGGCTCAGCGTCGCCTGGCTGACGCCCTGGTACCCGTGGGCCGGCGACCCCATCTCGGGTGTGTTCCACAGATCGCAGGCCCAAGCCGTGGCGCGGCAGGGCGTGGACGTTCGCGTGATCGCCCCGCGACCGGCTGCTCCGCCTCCCCTGCCCCGCCTGTCCGCCCGCTGGGCGCGCTACGCTGCGATGCCGCGCTCGGAGATCGACGGCACCGTGGACGTCGACCGGCCGCCCTACCTCGCGGTCCCCGGTGAGCCGGATTGGGCGCGCCCCTCGTGGGCCGTCGCTCGTGCGGCCCGGGGGGTCCTGCGCCGTTCGTCCACGCCCGGACTGCTCCACGGCCACTTCATCGCCCCAACGGGCATGGCGGCCCGTCGCCTTGCCGCCGACCTCCATCGCCCGTACATCGTGACCGTCCACGGCTACGACGCGACGTCGTGGCCCGCCGCCCACGCGGGCCACCTGGATGAGTACCGGGCGACCCTGCGGGACGCGGCCGCGGTCATCGCGGTCAGCGGGGCGATCGCGCAGCGCGTGACCGACCTCACAGGGGTGCCGGCCACCAAGCTCGCCCTCGGCGTCGACCACGCCTCCCTCCGAGCACTGGCCGTGCCCAAGGCGCAGGCCCGCGGCGAGCTCGGACTGCCGGCGGACCGCACCATCGTGCTGTTCGCCGCCCGGAATGTCGCACACAAGGGGCTCGCGGAGTTCGTCGAGGCCGTCTTGGCCCTGGGCGACGGGTTCCTTGCGGTCGTCATCGGCGACGGCGCCCTCGCCGGGCTCCGTGCGGACGAGGGTCGCGAACACGACCGCCTGCGCTACCACGGCCCGCAAGACCGGGCAGGCGTCGTCCGCCACATGTGCGCCGCGGACATGCTCGTGCTGCCCTCGTACCAGGAGGGCCTGCCCACCGTGCTCGTCGAGGCTGGCAGCCTCGGTCTGCCGGTGATCGCCACCGCAGTTGACGGAACGCCCGAACTGCTCGCAGGCGACGCCGGCACGCTCATCCCGCCCAAGGAGCCACTGGCGATCGTCACCGCCGTGCGCGCCGTCGCCGCGGACCCCGACCTCGGCTCTCTCCCGCGCCCAGATCCTGCGACGGCGTGTCGATGACGACTACGACATCGACCGCAACGCGGCGCGCCTCGTGGAGCTCTACCGCGATGTGGTCGACCGCGCGATCCGGGCGACGGCACCGCAGTGAGGCGTCTCGTTGACCTATTGCTCGCCGGCCCCGCCCTGGTGGTCCTTGCGCCGCTGATCGGGGCCCTGTCGATCGCGATCCGCCTCGAATCGCCCGGCGCGGCGGTCTTCCGGCAGACCCGCGTCGGCCGCGACGGGATGGAGTTCACGATCCTCAAGCTGCGCTCGATGCGCGCCGACCGAGACGGGTCCGCAACCGTGATGGGCGGCCGCCTCGACCCACGCGCGACCCGCGTTGGCGCGCTGCTGCGCAGGACGCACCTCGACGAGCTGCCGCAACTGGTCAACATCGTGCGTGGCGAGATGACGCTGATCGGGCCGCGTCCCGAGATCCCCGAATTCGTCGCGCACTACACGTCGGCCCAACGCGAGGTCCTGCGGGTCCGCCCCGGCCTCACCGGCCCCGGTCAGGTTGAGTACGCGACGCGGTGGGAGCCCCTCCTCGACGTGGCGGAGGATGCCAACGCCGTCTATCTCGAGCAGATCATGAGGCCCAAGCTGGAGCTCGAGCTTGCGTACTTGCGGCATCGCTCGCTGGCCGCGGACCTGCGGATCATCCGCGAGACCCTGGGCGGGATGCTCGGATCGATCACGCATCGCTGACCCGCTGCGGAGCCTGCACGAACGGCGCGGGACGACCGTCTTGGGGGCTGGCCGGCTGGGCGCGCGCCCTGGCGTGGTGCGCGCGCGCAACGGTGCCTGCCCGAATTAACGAATTCGGATGCATTCCGCTATCCGGGCCATCTGGCGCAGTAACGCAAACCGTTGCATCATGCGGGTCCCGAGCGGGGAGAGACAGCTCGGGACCCACGAGGCAACTCCAGATCATGTGCGTCCCCCTTCGTGAACTGACGCTGGGCGGATGGCGTTGATGGCCGCCGAGACATTCGGGTTCATCGCCCGTGAAGGCATCCGTCGCGCCACCTTCAAGATCGGAGCGCGGCACCTGCTGGCGCTCGACCTTGTCGCCACCGTCATCGGCATCTACACCGCGGTCACCCTTCGCTTCGACGGCCGGCCCGGGGTGGAGCTGCTGGTTAGCCTTATGCCGGGCATTCTTCTGCCGCTCGCCACGCGCCCGCTGGTCAACTGGCAGCTCGGGCTGTACCGCCGACTGTGGCGGTACGCCAGCGCCAGGGACATGGTCCGCGTGCTCCAGGCGTGCCTCGCCGCGACGCTGCTCGCGATGGTCGTCTTCTACGGCCTGCTCCTGCCGCTGCACGTGCCCGGCAGCGACGGGTTCCCGCGGTCCTTCTGGGCCATCGAGCTGCTCCTCGCGCTGGCGCTCCAGGGCGGCGGCCGGTTCCTCGTCCGGATCGTGTCGGACACCCTGCCCAGCCGACCGGCCACCGCCACGGGCGCGGGCCACGTGACCCCGGCCCTCCTGTACGGGGCGGGTCGGATCGGCGATCAGATGGCGAGGTCCGCACTGCGGGAGCCGAACGCCGGCGTCCGCCCGGTGGGCTTCTTGGACGACAGCCCCCTGTTGCGCGGCCAGAACACGGCCGGCCTGCGGGTGTTCGGTGGCCTCGACCAGCTCAAGGCGGCGGTCGAGCGCACCGGTGCGCGGGCGATCCTGATCACGATGCCCAGCGCCCCGGGTGAGCGCGTCCGCGAGATCGTCGACGCAGCCGAGGCGCTCCGCCTCGAGGTCCGGACGGTGCCGCCGCTCCATGAGCTGCTGGACGGCTCGATCGACGCCTACCGGCTCCGCCGTGTGCGGGTCGAGGACCTGCTCAGCCGCCCCGTCTCCGATGAGCACGCCCCGGGTGTGGCCGCGCTCATCAGTGGCGCCACGGTCATGGTCACCGGCGCGGGCGGGTCCATCGGCTCCGAGCTGGCCCGCCAGGTCTACGCGCTGAACCCCGCCCGGATCATCCTCGTCGACCGGGCCGAGAGCCCCCTCTACACCATCCAGCGCGAGCTGGAGATCCGCGGGTTCCACGCCCGGGGCCACGGCGAGGTCATCGCCCACCTGGGCAACGTGGCCAGCCGAGCCGCCATGGCCAAGCTGGTCCGAGACACCAAGCCGGACGTGATCCTCCATGCCGCGGCCTACAAGCACGTTCCGATGATGGAGGCCTACCCGTCCGAGGGAGTCCACGTGAACATCGGCGGGACGATGGCGATGCTCGACGCGGCGCGTGGCGCCGGCGTCCGCCACTTCGTCCTGGTGTCCACGGACAAGGCGGTCGAGCCGTCGAGTGTGATGGGTGCCACCAAGCGCGTGGCCGAGGCGCTGGTCACCGCGACGGCGGCCGAGACTGGCCACCGGTACCTCGCGGTCCGCTTCGGCAACGTCCTCGGCTCTGCGGGGTCCGTGCTGCCGATCTTCATGGACCAGCTGGAGCACGGGCAGGCGCTCACCGTGACGCACCCGGAGATGACCCGCTTCTTCATGACCATCGCCGAGGCGTCGTGGCTGATCCTCGACGCCGCCGCCGTGGGCGGCCCCGGCGACCTGTTCGTGCTCGACATGGGCAAGCCGGTTCGGATCATGGACCTCGCGGAGGACCTGGTCCGGCTGTCCGGCCGTCCGCCCGGCTCGGTGCCGATCCAGATCACCGGCCTGCGCCCGGGCGAGAAGCTCCACGAGCGCCTGTTCTACGACAGCGAGCACGCCACGCCCACCGCGGTGCCCAAGCTCCTGCGCACGAGTGTCGAGGCGCACCCGCTCGGCGTCAACGAAGACGCCCAGTCGATCCTCGCCCTGGCGACGGGGAGCCACGACGGCGCCCTGCGCGACAGGCTCTTCAGCGTGGTCGAGTCGCTCGCGGGCCCGCGGTTCGTCCCGGACGACCAGAGCACCTCCCCGAGCGAGCCCGCCGGCGTGGTCGGCCGCATCCCGCCGGCCGTCGCGCAGGGCGGCCGCAAGGCCGTCCCCACGGCACCTGGCCTGTGAGCGTCGTCCAGCAGGCGTTCCTCCCCTTCGCCCGGCCCTCCATCACCGACCGCGAGAAGGCCGCGGTGCTCGAGGTGCTCGACTCGGGGTGGCTCACGACGGGCCCGAGGACGAAGGCGTTCGAGGCTGCGTTCGCCGAGTTCGTGGGCGCCCCGCATGCCGTGGCGCTCAACTCCGCCACGGCGGCGCTCCACCTGGCGCTCGAGGCGCTCGGCGTGGGCGAGGGCGACGAGGTCATCGTGCCCACCTGGACGTTCGCCGCCAGCGCGGAGGTCGTGACCTACCTGCGGGGACGCGTCCGTCCTCGTCGACGTGGACCCCGTCACGCTCTCGATCACCACGGAGGGCGCCCTGGCGGCCGTCACGCCGCGGACGAGGGCGGTGGTCGCCGTCCACTTCGCGGGCCGCGAGCACGAGGTCGACCGCCTGGTTGCCGCGCTCGAGCCGCTGGGCATCCCCGTGGTCGAGGACGCCGCGCACGCGCTGCCGAGCCGGATCGGGCGCCTCGGCGGGCGGCTCGCCGGGACGATCGGGCGCGCTGGCGCGTACTCCTTCTACGCCACCAAGACGATCACGACCGGCGAGGGCGGGATGCTGGTCACCGCCGACGACGCGACTGGCCGCGCGGGCCCGCCAGATGTCGCTCCACGGGATCAGTCGGGACGCCTGGAAGCGCTATGCCGCTGGCGGCTCCTGGTACTACGAGATCGAGGACGCCGGGTTCAAGGACAACATGACCGACCTCGCGGCGGCTCTGGGGCTGGTGCAGCTCTCGCGTGCCGACGAGCTGCTCGAGGCGCGCCGTGCGCTGGTCGCGGCGTACCGGGCGGGGTTCGGCGCCGCGGGCGTCGGCGACCTGCTCGACCTGCCCGGGGATGCAGCCGATGCCTCGCACGCCTGGCACCTCTTCGTGGTCCGTCTTGCGCTGGAGCGCCTGCGCGTGGACCGGGCGGCGGTGATCGACGCGTTGAGCGCCAGGGGGATCGGCACCAGCGTGCACTTCATCCCGCTCCACAAGCACCCGTACCACCGACGCATGGGCGGGTGGGCGCCGGAGCAGTTCCCGGTCGCCGAGCGCGAGTACCCGCGCGTGATCTCGCTGCCGCTGTGGCCGGGCATGACCCTTGCGGACGTCGACCGCGTCGTCGAGGGCCTGTCGACGATCCTCGAGGACGCGCGCGCCTGACCGGGGCCGGACCGGGGCGCCGCCGGGACCGCGGCGCGCCGCGTTTCAGGCGGTGGCGACCCGGGCCACGCGACGCCGCGATGCCAACAGGGCGAAGGCGGTCCCGACCAGGAGGCCCAGCAACAGCCCCACGCCGAGGTTGACGATGGTCCGCGGCGACGACGCGTCCACCGGCGGGGACGCCGGGTCGACCAGCGTGAGCACGTTGGATCCTGGGGCCGTGATATCTGCCGCCAGGGTGGCCCGCTGGGAGCGCAGGCTCTCGAGCTGCGCCTGGAGGTCCGCGAGCTGCTTCTGCTCGTCGGCGCTGAGGCTCGCCTTCGCCGTCAGTGTGCCGATCTGGGCGAGCGCGGAGCTGACCTGCCCGTCCACCGCCACGAGATCGCTCTGGAGCGACGACTGGAGGTCCTTCGAGGTCTGGTCCTCGGCCGGGGCCTCGGCCACCAGCGCCTGCGCGACGGCATTCGCGATGTCTGCGGCTCGCGCGGGGTCGCTGGCGTCCGCGCCGATGATCACGTAGATGCTGTTCACGGGCGCGCGGGCGCTCACGACCGCGTCGAGCTGCGCGGCCGTTGCGGAGGGCTTGAGCGACTCGCCTGCCGTCTGGAGCACGGGACCGCTGGTGGCGAGGTCGGTGTAGGTCTGGGCGAGCAGCTGCGAGGCGAGCAGGTCGGTGTAGTCCACCTGCCGTGAGACTGCCGTCTGTCCCACCATCACCCGCGCCTCGGCGTGATAGGCGGCCGGGGATAACCGGGTGGCGGCCAGACCGGCGGCGGCGCCCAGCACGGCAAGCGCCACGATCAGCCAGAACCGCGGCTTCACCCGGGCGATCAACTCATTGACGTCCACGGCAACCCCTGCTGCGAAGGTTCGAGTATAGGGGCGTGGGCTGTCGCGACCCTTCGAAGGAGCTGCCGCCGTTTCGCACGGCGCCTTGCAGACGGCCCGCAGCGATCCGCCCGCAC